>CAWIOS010000023.1:0-78291 GCA_963837815.1 Ignavibacteriota bacterium | reverse complement strand
GCGCCGCTGGCCGCGTTGGCCGAAGTGAAGGTCACGACATCCGGGCCGCCGGAGCTGCGGTTCGCCTTCCCCGGCGCGCGTGGCGGCCGACAGCATCACGCTCGACCGTTTCCTTCTCAATGGCCGGCCCGTTACCGCCGCCAACCAGCTCCAGGTCCGCCAGCTTGCCGCCGGCGTGAATGAGGTCACGGCGCAATCCTCCGCCGCCGGCGATTGGGAATTCGACCTTGCCGACCAGAGCGGCTATTACGGATTTGGCGAGCGCTACGATCGCCTGAACCACGCCCACAGCATCGTCCAGAACGCTTCCCGCGATGCCTCCGACGCCAAGGGCCTCAGCACCTACCAGCCCGTGCCGTTCTTCATGAGCCTGCGCGGATACGGCCTCTGGGTGGATACCTTCAGCGAAGCCTCATTCGACCTCAATGTCACCGAACGTTACCGCGTCCGCGTCAAGGTCTGTGCCGATAAGCTTCGCTTCGTGCTCTTCGAGGGGCCGCGATTCCCGCTGATCCTCGACCGCTTCACGGCTCTCGCCGGGCGCCAGCAGCTTCCGCCATACTGGGCGTTCGCGCCCTGGAAGGCGCGCGACTACCACCGCAACCAGGCGGAGGTCAACGAGGATATCGACCGCTACCGCCAGCTTGGCCTGCCCGCATCCATCATCCTCATCGACAGCCCCTGGGCAACCAACTACAACACCTACGAATTCAACCCGAAGCAGTTCGACGACGCCAAGCAGATGATCGCGCATCTGCACGACGAGGGCTACAAACTGATTCTGTGGCATACGGCGTGGATCAACCAGAAGACCATGCGTCCCGGCGAGCAGGGCTTCGCGGACAAGATCCCGACCGACGTTCCCGCCACCAACTATCGCGGAAGCCGAGCGGAATGGCTATTTCCTGCACCGGCCGGACGGCTCGACGTATGTCGCCGACTGGTGGAAGGGCTCCGGCTCGTTGATCGACTTCACCAATCCGGCGGCCAAGAAGTGGTGGCAGGGTCAGGTGGGGAAGGCTATTGCCATGGGAGCGGACGGTTTCAAGGACGACGACGCGGAGAACAACTTCCTTGTCGACGTGAAGTTCGCGAGCGGCGAAGACCAGCGCCTGGTGCGCAACCGCTACGCCGTCGACTACAATCACGCGGTGGCCGAGGCGCTCACCGAGCGCAAGGGCAAGGACTGGGTGCTCTTCCAGCGCTGCGGCACGTCGGGGTCGAGCGGGCTGCCGCTTTTCTGGAGCGGCGATAACGACGCCAACTTCTCCACCCAGAACGGCCTGCCTACGGTGGTCACCGCCGGCCTGAATGCCGGCATGAGCGGCATTTCTCTCTGGATGAGCGACCTGGGCGGTTACAACAAGAGGAACCGCTACGATGGCGACAATGTGCTCTTCGACCGATGGACCCAGTACTCGGCGCTCTCGCCCGGTATGGAAGTGATGAGCCAGATGAACCTTGGGCCGTGGGACTACGGCGACGAGGCGCTGCGCATTTTCCGCCAGTATTCCGTGCTGCATATGAGCCTCTTCCCTTACCGCTACGCCGCGGCGCAGGAAAGCGCGCGTACTGGCATGCCGATGATGCGGGCGCTGGTGCTGATCGACCAGGACGACGCCGACGCCCGCGAGGCCGAGACGGAGTACTACTTCGGTCCGGACCTTCTTGTCGCGCCCGTGCTGAGCGCGGTTACCGAGCGCGCCGTCTATCTTCCGGAGGGCAATTGGATCGACTACTGGACGGGCGCGCGCCTCACCGGCCGCCGCACCTTGGCCGCCGCCGCGCCCATCGACCGCATTCCGCTCTACGTGCGCGAAGGCGCCATCCTGCCGAAGATTCCCGACGACGTGATGACCCTGGTGCCGCAAACCGAGTACAAGGACCAGGCCGTGAAATCGCTCGACAATCGCCGCGTGTACGAGATCTACCCCGGCGCGCAACTGCGCTCGATCACCGATTTTGAGGGCCGCACGATTGCGCCAGGGCCGCAGCCCCCCAGCCTGGTGGTCACCGGCGCGGCGGCGCGCGTCACGTTGCGGTGGCGCTTCAACGGTCCCGCCGCGGTCTCGGTAACGATCGGAAACTGAATACCGTGAAAGCCGCGGATGGCAGCGTTTCCGTCGAGTTCGATCACCAGGGGACCAGCAGACTCGGATGGGAATGAACCGCTCCCCTGGGTCCCGGCCTATTTCCCCGCGGTCATTGCCTTCAAGAAGCGGTAATAGAAATCGACGCCGTCGAAGTAGGAGGCGACTCGCACCCGCTCGTCTTTGCCGTGAGCGCGGATGTCGTCCTGGTCGATTCCGACGCCGTTGATCCCGTAGCTGGGGATGCCCGCGGCCATGGTGTATTTACTGTCGGAAGCGCCGGTCTCCATTTCGGGAATCACCGGGGCGCCCGGCCACATTTCCGCCGCCACCTGCTCCAGCGGCCGCAGCACTTCCGGCGCCGGCATCACGGTGGGAAAGCCTTTCGAGTCCGGCGCGCGGTCCGGCTGTCGCCAATTGCGCCGACGTACCGCACCGACGACTTTCGGATCGGCAAACACGCGGACCAGCGCCTGCTCCGTCTCCGCGGGCGAGTGGCCCGGCAGGATGCGGCAATTCACGATCGCCTGGGCCGTTTGCGGCAGGGCATTGTTGGCGTGGCCGGCGCTGAGCCTGGTGGCGACGCAGGTGGTGCGCAGCATGGAGTTGTAGCGCGGGTCTCCGCTCAGCCTCGCCACCGCCTCCGCATCCGGAGGTGTGTGCAGAATGGCGTTCATGTCCGCTCTTGGTCTGCGCGCTTTCGAGCGGCGCGCGCCGTTCGAAATAGGTTCGCGTCACCGCGTTCAACTCCACCGGAAACGGCGTGTGCTCCAGGCGCGAAAGCGCGTCGGCCAAGTGATAAATCGCATTGTCCGGCGTGGGCAGGGAACTGTGCCCGCCGGGGTTGAGCACCGTCAATTCGAAATCGGCGTACTGTTTCTCGCTGGCCTCCACATCTACGTTCACGGCCTTGCCATTCATGGTCGTCACGCCGCCCGAATCCGCGTTCAGTGCGAACTCGGCGTCGATCAGGTCGCGATGGTTCTTCAGCAGCCAATCGACGCCGTTCGATTTGCCGCCCTCCTCATCCGCGGTCAGCGCCAGAATCAGGTCCCGGTCGGGACGGTAGCCCTCGCGACGGAAGCGGATGAAGGTGGTCACCAGAATGGCGTCGTTCACCTTCATGTCTTGCGTCCCGCGCCCGTAGAAATAACCGTCCTTCTCCACGAACTGGAATGGGTTGGTGGTCCAATCCTCACGCCGCGCCTCTACCACGTCGAGGTGACCGATGATCAGCACAGGCTTGCCTGGCGCCGGTGCCCCGCAGGCGCGCCACCATGTTGCCCTTGCGATCGTTCGGACCCAGCACCTGGACATCCGCGGCCGGAAATCCGGCGTCCTTCAATCGCTTCGCCATGGCTTCCGCCGCCAGCGTGGTGCTGCCCACCGAATCGGTCGTATTGATTTCGATCAGTTCCCGAAAAATGTCGCGGCTCAACTGGCGCGTGGCGTCATCCAACGCCGCGCCCCACAATGCCACGTCGAGCAATAGCAAGCCCACGATGCGCATGGCGACTATTGTACGTTACCCCTGTTCGGCGCCGCTGTGCGCGTGGTGTTCGCGGTGCGCGACATGAGAGGGGCAGGCACGCAGTTCTTTGCAGTTCGGGCAAGCTAAAGCATGCCCCACCAATGACACACACAATTGGTGGGGCATGCTTTAGCTTGCCCTTTGTCTTCCCGAGCCAGCACCGCTCCGCCTGGTGTATGCCAACACTCAGAAACCCGCCATTCCCTGCGAAAACCAAAGAACCCTCCCTTTTTTACGTCGCACACCCTGGTGCTCGCCGGAGGGCGCCGGCATGTGCCATGCTGGTTTCTAATGCGAGACCCGGAGACCATCGAAACCGAGCTGATGGAAATCAGCGCCATCGCCGACGATGCCGTCAAGTTAGAGCGCATCATTGCCTGGTGCGCATGCCATCCCGACGAAGTACCCTTCGCCCTGCATCAGCTCATGGGCCGGCGCGACAAGCACGCGCCGCAAGCCTGAAGGGCAACGGGTGAGGGCGTGACCTGCCGTAAATGCCGGCTTCCGATGAAAGAGCTGAAGGGGCATATCTTCCACAAGCAGCGAAAGTGGAAATGCCCGAAGTGCGCCAAAGTTCGGATGCAGCGGCAGAGCTAATGAGCGCCGGCCAGTTGAGCGATGCAGGCTCTGCAGAACGCGGGTAGATCTTCAGGCTTGCGGCTGGTCACGAGATTCTTGTCCACGACGACTTCGGCGTCGACCCAGTGCGCGCCGGCGTTGACAACATCGTCCTTGATGGCGAAGAAACTGGTTGCCTGACGCCCCTTCAAGAGGCTGCCCGCCGAGCACAGCACCCACGGACCGTGGCAGATCGCGGCGACCAGTTTGCCGGCCGCATCCATCTCCTCGACGAACCGATTGGCTTGGGGATGGCGCCGTATGTGATCTGGCGCGTAGCCGCCGGGCACCACAACGCCGTCGAAATCGGCGGTCTTGAGGTCATCGTAAGAAAGCTGGCATTTAACCGGGTAGCCCAGCTTGCTGGCGTACGTCTCGCCAGCCTTGGCGCCGACCGTGATCACCGTCGCCCCGGCCTCCTGAAAGCGGAACAGCGGGTACCAGACTTCCATTTCCTGATAAAAGTTGTCCACGAGAATCGCGATCTTCTTTTGGCGAGGTCCATATTCCTATGGTAGCCGGGCGGCCGGCCCCCGGTTTCCGCCCTTGAGGAGATGGTCGGAACCGGGCTTGCCTGGTCGTATCGGCAGTATGCCCTGGCGAGGACTGTGGGGAGGGGCGCGAGTTCCCAGGGGCGCCACCCGCCGGAATTCCCAGAGTTCGGAACCAAGGAGTATCGCAGAAGGGCGGCGGCGAGGCCCCTTTCCCGGACCGCCGGACCGCTCTCTGCTACGATCGATGGGAGGCCGCGAGGTGAGACTGTGAAACGCGCTCTGTTACCCCTCTGTCAATCCTGCTGGTAGCCGTCATCGGAACACAATGTACGCAGCATCCCCCAAAGGACGCGCCCTACAAGAACCCGAAACTGCCCGTCGAACAACGCGTGGAAGATCTTCTCGGCCGCATGACTCCGCGGGAAAGAGCGGAGATGCTGAGCGGCGCCGGGCTGGATGGAGAGCCAGCCCAACGCGCGGCTGGGCATTCCCGCCATCAAGATGGCCGACGGCCCCATGGGCGTGCGCAACTGGGCGCGGCTCCTCGGCCGTCACCAACGCCGCCGCCACGGCGCCGGTTCTCTCCACCGCATTCCCAGCGGGCATTGGCATGGCGGCGAGTTGGGACGTGGAACTGGTCCGGCGCGGAGGGCCAGGTGATCGCGCAGGAAGTGAAGGCGCTGGGACGCGACATGATTCTCGGGCCCGACCGTGAACATCAACCGCGTGCCGCTATGGGGCCGGAACTTCGAGGGCTACGGCGAGGACCCCTACCTGGCCGCGCGCATGGGCGTGGCGTACATCAAGGGCGTGCAAGCCGAAGGCGTGATCCCGTCGGTGAAGCATTTCGCCGCCAACAACGAGGAGTTCGAGCGCCACCGCATCGACGAGAAGATCGACGCGCGCACGCTGCACGAGATCTACTTGCCGGCGTTCAAGGCAGCCGTCCAGGAGGCGGGCGTGTGGGCCGTGATGTCGCCTACAACAAGGTGAACGGGTTGTGGTGCGCCGAGAACCCCTTACCTGCTGTACGGAGACGCTGCAGAAGCGCTGGGGCTTCAAGGGCTTCGTCATCTCCGACTGGGGCAGCACCTACAGCACCGCAGCCACCGTCGGCGGCGGGCATGGACCTGGAGATGCCCGGCGGAGAAGCCATGCGAACCTGGTTCGCCAAGCCCGAAACGCAGACAGGACGGAAACGGGGCCGGCTGGCTGACCGCGGACAAAGTGCTGGCGGCGGTCGCCGGCGGCCAGTTGAAACAGGAGGCCGTGGACGAGACGCGCGGCGCATCTTGCGCGTGATGTTCACTGCCGGGTTGTTCGACCACGCCACACGCGGGCGGCGGCGAAGTGGACACTCCGGAGCAGAGGGCGGTGGCGCGCACGGCGGCCACCGAGAGCATCGTGCTGCTGAAGAACGCAGGCGGCGTGCTTCCGCTGAGCGTCGCGAAGATTCGCTCGGTGTCGCCGTGATCGGTCCCAACGCCGCGATGGCGCGAACCGGCGGCGGCGGCAGTTCGCTGGTGCGGCCGAAGTACGCCATCAGCGCGCTCGACGGCATCCAGGAGGCCGCCGGCGCCGCGGGTCGAGGTCGGCTACGCGCTGGGCGTGTGCCATGCAAGGCGAGGACGCCGGCAAGGACACGCCGCAGCCGCGCCGCGCTCGCAGGAGGCCGTCGCGCTGGCGCGCAAATCCGATGCCGCCATGGTCGTTGTCGGCTACGCCCCCAAGCTCGAATCGGAGGGTTTCGACCGCAACATCGATGGATCTGCCGGCCGGCCAGGACGAGCTGATCGAGGCGGTCGCCGGCGGCCAACAAGAACACCATCGTGGTGATTGTCGCGGGAGCGCCCGGTGACCATGACCAAGTGGATCGGCCGGGTGCCCGCCGTGGTGGAGGCCTGGTATGGCGGGCCAGGAAGCGGGGCACGCCATCGGCGACGTCCTGTTCGGCGCGCAAAACCCGTCCGGCAAGCTGCCCGTGACGTTCCCCAAGCAGTGGTCCGATTCGCCGGCGTACGGCGCACTATCCCGGCGAGAATCTGCACGTCGCGTACGCGGAAGGCATCTATGTCGGCTATCGGGGGTTCGACAAGCGCAACGTCGAGCCGCTGTTCCCGTTCGGGCACGGGCTCTCCTACACGAAGTTCGATTACAGCGGTCTGAAGATTACGCCGGCCAAGGCGGCTGCCGGCCAGCAGGTTGAGGTGACGATGCGGGTGCGCAACAGCGGATCGCGCGCGGGCGCCGAGGTGGTCGCAGTTGTACGTGCACGACGTGAAATCGAGCGTGGACCGCCCCGTCAAGGAGCTGAAGGGCTTCCGGCGCGTCATGCTCAATCCGGGAGAGGCGCAGAACGTGTCGTTCACGCTGGACAAGTCCGCGCTGTCGTTCTATCAGCGCGGCGAGAGACGAGTGGGTCGCCGAGCCGGGCGCGTTCGAGGTGTGGATCGGCGCATCTTCGCGCGACATCCGCCTGAAGGGGACGTTCGAGCTGACCCGGTAGCAAAGGGGAGATTCAATTCGGGTTCAGGTCCACGGTCAAGGGGTACACCGGCGCATTCCTTCTGGCCTACGCAATGGTGATCTATCCCGTCCTCGGGCATTTCCTGGGACACGTCTACCCGAATTCGCCGACGTTCGGCGCCCCCTGCCCCACGACCATATTCACGTTCGGTCTGCTCCTCTGGACCACAACACGCGTCCGCTGGTACATTCTCGTCATTCCCTGCCTCTGGGCGATCGTGGGATCCTCGGCCGCGATCTCGCTCGGAATCCGCGAGGATACCGGCCTCCTGGTTTCCGGCATCGTCGGCACGGCAGTCCTTACGATGCGGAGGTACCGCGACCGGCAGGTCGTAACGATCGAGCAATCGTACCAGCGATAGGAACCCAAATGACCTGCACCAACTGCGGCAAAGAAATCACGCCCGGCTCAGCGGTCACCGAAGACAGCTATCTCTTCTGCAACGCGCTCTGCCGGTACGAATGGAAATCGAAGGGGAAGCCGACTCCATTCGCCGCACATTCCCGATCCGGATCCGCCGCGCCGTCGGCGGTCAGCGATCTCGAGTTTCCCATCGATCCGCCGGGATTCGAACAGAGGAACATGCGCGTGCAGCTTCGCTACCTGCGAACGCCGAAGCTCTTCCTGGACGGGGATCCTCTCAATCCCGTGAAATCCGGGTTTTTCCGGACCATGCTGGAATTCAAGGCAGTAAGCAATTTCGGGAAACAGGTTTCGATCGTCTTCAGAAGAAGACCGCTGGACCAGATTCCCGAAATGAGGATCGACGGTCAGACGTTCCTCATCGCCCGGCCGCTTACGCGCTGGGAATACGCCTGGATGTCATTCCCCGCACTTCTCATCGTCGCCGGAGGGGGACTCATCGGGGGGGCCGTAGGGCTGGCCGCACTGTTGTCAAACTCGATATTAATGAGGCGGATACAGCATCCCCTTCCGCGGTATCTTCTGACGGGGGGAACCACGGCGATGGCGTTCGTGATTTTCTTTACCCTGTCAACGACGTTCATACGGACGCTCAATTCGATCGGGGTGCCAACGAGCAACCAGACCGTGGAAGAGCAACTTGCTTCCGCTGCCGCGGACCTCAACAAGGGGTGCCCGTATGCGATAGACGAAGAAACCAGGATGGACAGCATTTCGATCGGACCCGGAAGGACCATCACGTACCACGAAGCGATCGTGAACCACGCAATGGAGACGCTGGATGTTCCGCACGTCCAGGAGACCATCCGCCCGAGCATCGTCAAGAACGTGAAGACCAACCCGGGGATGGAGAGCCTGAGAAAACTCCGCGTGACGTTCGTCTACACGTACGTCGACAAAAACGGACGGCGTCTGTTCGATTTGAGCGTCACGCCCACGGAGTACCAGTAGAATGAACCTTCAGCCCTTCACCCCGATCCTGTCAGCTGTCGACACGTGGATCTTTTCCGCGTTCCTGGCGGCATTCTTTCCTGTCGCGGGATATATGCTCTTCCGGAGACTCACTTCCTCCGGGAAAAATGTGCCCGGATCGGGAAAGCTCCGGATCTACGCGTACATCATATTCTTTGAATGGGCATTTGTCGCGGTTCTTCTTCTCCTCGCAGGCCGGCACGGTCTCGGGCCCGGCGAGATGGGAGAGACCATCGTGGATCCGACGCTGACGATCGTCGTCACGGTCGGGCTCGTTGCCGTCCTCGGATTGCTTACGTTCGTGAATATCCGGCAAATCCAGCGGACCCCCGTCGAGAAGCTCGAATCCGGGATAGGGCGGCTGAGACTCTTTCTCCCCGAACACAGGTCCGAGATTGCCGTCTTCGTCATCGTGTCATTCACCGCAGGGGTATGCGAGGAGCTTCTCTACAGGGGCTGGCTGTAGAACCTGATCGCCGCCGGAACGGGGTCCGTCTGGATCGGCCTCGTTCTCGGCGCAATCGTCTTCGGCTGTGGACACGCTTACCAGGGAAAAGCCGGGATGATTCAAACCGGCATACTTGGATTGGTATTCGGAGGCGTCCTCCTACTCACCAAGAGCCTCATCGCGGGCCAGATACTGCACATGACGATTGATGTCGTAAACGGAATCGCCGGAAGCTATGCCCTATCGCTCCTGAAGTCACACCCGGGGGTTGAGCACACTGGCACGCCCGCCGCGGAAAGACCATCGGAAGCTTGACAGCCGTTTCAATCCTGGAGGCACCGTGAGATTCGTGTCGTGTGTCGTCGCAAGCCTGGCGTTCCTTGGGTCATCGTGCAGCGCGGGGGACCTGCCCGTGAGGGAAGGAGACATCATTTTTCAGACAATCCCCTCGGGGCAAAGCAAAGCAATCCAGATGGCAACGAAATCCCGGTTCAGCCACGTGGGGATGATCCTGTTGCACAACGGCGAGCTCATGGTCTACGAGGCGATCGGCCCGGTGAAGTTCACGGCCGTCGACGCGTGGGTCAGAAGAGATACGAACCGGCACGTCGTCATAAAGCGGCTCCGGAACGCTGACTCCCTTCTGACGAAAGGGAATCTGGCAAAGCTCGAATCGACCGCCCTGACGTTCGAGGGGAAACCGTACGATTCGGCGTTCAACTGGTCGGACGAAAAGCTGTACTGCTCGGAGCTGGTCTGGAAGATATTTGACAGGGCGCTGGGAATCGACATTGGAGTCCTTCGGAAGCTGAGAAGCTTCGACCTCACCTCACCGGAAGTCCAGAAGAAGCTGAAAGAGCGATACCCCGGGGGCGTGCCTCTCGAAGAGACGGTTGTCTCCCCCCAAGACGTGTTTGAGAGCGGGCTTCTTCTCACCGTGTACGAGCAATAAAGGAAGACTCGATGTTCGCCCTGAAGCCGGCGCACATTCTCCTGGGGACGATTGCCATTTCGGGATGCACGTCGAGCTATACGGTCGACTGCGAAGGGATCCCGAAGAAGAATCATCTGACGTGCAGCGAGGTCCAGCGCCGCATCGGTGAGAGCAATGCGACGATCGTCTTCGAAGACGGAGGCGCCTCGAAGCGGACAGTGTCACAATCACCCCCGACACGACCTGGATTCATCGGAGTGAGTGCTGCAGGGACACCGCCATTGCGACGAAGTCGGTCCGGGCGATTGAGGTGATCCATCGAGCGAACGGCGGGGTGCTGGGTTTCTTCGCGGGAGCCATGGTAGGAGGCTTTGCCGGATCCAGGTTCAGCCCTTCCGGGAACGGGGACATGATGGGGTTGGGACGTGCGCTCAACACGATGGGAGGGATCGTCGCGGGCGGTCTCGCGGGAATGACGATCGGCATCCTTCGCGGGAACACGGACGAATTCAGGTTTACCCGGGGAGCAATTGACGAAGCGACTTCTTCCCCACCCCGAGGACGAGAAGGGAGCGGACCAGCAGATCGATAGAAACGGACGGATCGCCGGATTCCATCTTCGCGATCCGGGATTGACTCGATCCCAACCTCTTCGCCAGCTGAAGCTGAGTCAAATTCTTACTCCGGCGGCGATGCTGGAGAATACGGCTCAAGGCGATTTTCAATTCCACATATGCAGATTCCTCCGCCGAGAGATCAAGGAACTCCGCGGTTGACCCAATTCTCCACCCTTTGGCTTCGAGTCGCTGTTTCTTCGAGGTTCTCATCATTCGTTCGCTATGCTGTCATACATGCGAATACGCCCTTTGCACAGACTTACGAGACTCCCAGGTGTCCGCCGTGTCTTTTTCTGGAAGACCCCGAGGATCACGATTGCATCGGGATCGATTCTATATACGAGCCGCCAAACTGCGACCCGGTCAAGGATTCTAAGTTCGTGGCAGTGCTTCCCAACCGATGGCATGGGACGTGACGACGGCATGGAAAGCCTTTCGCCACGTTGCAGCCTTCGGAGGAGACCCCCGGTTTCGAGCCTGGCCTCCTGCGAAAACGGAGGAGTCTTGATTTCACTGTGAATCCAGACAAGAGGCTTGTCCTTCTGGATAGACGCATCAATGTATGTCAAATTTGACATAATGTCAATTGTGGGCGTGGGGGTGGTTTCTTTTGCACCTTTGATCGAAACGAGGTACTTTTTGAGGAATACATAGCGTCAACACACTCCGGAGGAGCATTGGATAAGGTCAAGCTAGGGTCACAGGGGGCGATCGTCTCCCGCATGGGACTGGGATGCATGGGGATGAGCGAGTTTTACGGCGAACGGAACGACGCGGAGTCCGCGGCGACGATCCTCCGGGCACTTGATCTGGGAATCAACTTCCTCGATACGGCCGACGCCTACGGCATCGGCGACAACGAGGAGCTTGTCGGCAAGACCGTCCGCCCGAAGCGCGACAAGTTCTTCATCGCGACGAAATTCGCCAACGTGAGAAAGAAGGAGGACCCGGCATTCTGGGCGATAAGCGGAAGGCCGGAGTACGTCCGGTCAGCCTGCGACGCTTCGCTGAAACGGCTGGGACTTGACTACATCGACCTGTACTACCAGCACAGGGTCGACCCCGATACGCCCGTTGAAGAAACCGTCGGTGCGATGGCGGAACTCGTCGGGGCGGGAAAAGTGAAGTACATCGGCCTCTCAGAAGCTTCCCCGGCCACTATCAGGCGAGCGCACAAGATCCACCCGATCACCGCACTCCAGACGGAATACTCGCTCTGGGAGCGCCACGTGGAGAAAGAGATCCTCCCGACGATACGCGAGCTGGGAATCGGGTTCGTCCCCTACAGCCCGCTGGGGAGGGGATTCCTTACGGGAACCATCACAAAGAAGAGCGACTTCGGGGCCAAGGACTTCCGGGCGGAACGGTATCCGAGACTTTCGGGGGATAACTTCGAAAAGAACCAGGTTCTGGTCAGGCGCATTACGACCATTGCAGAACGAAGGGGTGTAAAACCCGGACAGCTTGCCCTAGCCTGGGTGCTCGCGAAGGGGAAGGACGTTGTCCCCATTCCGGGGACGAAGAAGAGGAAATACCTGGAAGAAAATGCCGCCGCAGCGGCAATCGTGCTCACTCCCGCGGAGATTAAAGAGCTTGAAGCCGCGGTTCCTGAGAGCGAAGTCCTGGGCGACCGGTATCCTGCCGCAAGCCTGAAGTGGATCGACAGGTAGTTGCCAGAAGCAGCCCGATGAAGACATTCATAGGACTCCTGAGGGGAATAAACATCGCGGGACACAATCTGGTCTCCATGGCGGACCTGCGCGCCGTGCTCGCCCGCCTGGGATTTGAAGAGCCCAGGACGCTCCTCCAGAGCGGCAATGTCGTCTTCCGCAGCAATCTCTCGTCGGGGGAAAAGATCGAGAAACTCCTCGAGGAGGAGGCAAAGAAGCGACTTTCCATCGACACCCCGTTCTTCGTGAGAAGCGTCCCCGAGTGGGAATCGATCATCAAACGCAATCCCTTCCCCGCCGCAGCCAGGAGCGATCCGAGCCATCTCGTCGTCGTGTTCTTCAAGGACGCACCAGGGCCGAAGGCGGTCAAAGCGCTCCAGGGTGCCATCGTGGGACGGGAGGTTCTGCGGGTCGACGGCAGAGAGGCCTACATCACGTACCCTGACGGGATCGGGAAATCCAAACTCACGATGACGCTCGTTGATTCCAAACTCGAAACCAGAGGTACCGCCCGCAACTGGAACACCGTACTCAAACTCGCCTCATTGTGCGCAACGCCATGAGAATGATGACCGCTTTCCTTACGTGTCTTGCGCTGGCGTGGCCCGTGAGTCTGCAGGGTCAGCACGTGGCATACCCTCTTGCTCCGGGGACATCCTGGGGATGGTCATATGTCAACGAGGGGGGCTACGTAACGCAGACGGTTCTTCAGGATACGCTGATGCCGAACGGGCGGCATTATTCGAGGGTACCCGCCTGCATTGCCTTTGCGGAACTCTTCGAGAGGGTGCAGGGGGACACGGTATACGCCTATAGTCCCGGAGCCGGCAAGGAATACATTCTCTTCGATTTCACCCGGTCAGTGGGAGATACCGTGAACCGGGACAATCACACAGTTCTCATCAGCAAGCAAAACCAGACCGCGTACGGAGCCACGCGCCGGACCTGGTCGTTTGCCGTCGATCCTCTCCCGCAGGCCATCGACGATGAATACGGCTACGACGTCACGGACAGCATCGGCGTGACGGGATACTGGACCGCGAACGGCACCTGGTTTGCCAGGTGGGCCCTGGTAGGCTCCCGGCTCTACGGAACACTGACCGGCATTTCCCGCGTGGAGCCGCTCCCGGCGCCGGAAAACAGGATCGCGGGATATCCCAATCCATTCAACGGCCAGACGGTTGTCAGTGTCTCACTTGCGCGGGGAGAGGACATTTCCATTCGCGTGTATAATGCCCTCGGGCAGCTGGTCACAGTGCTTGCCGACGGATACTTCTCGGCCGGAGATCACCGGATCCCGTGGGACGCCCCGGGGGTCTCGAGCGGTACTTACTTCGTACGCTTGAGCACAGGCGCGGGGTCAACGACGGCGAGGCTCGTGATTGCGAAATAGCGGCGCGTGAATTTGGGACAGGAGGTGCCCTATGCGACACACGATGGTGGTTCTCGTTGTTCTCCTCATTGCCGGCTGCGAAGAACGGAACGAGGTCATCAACCCGGGAAACGTCAGCTATCCCCTGGTGGCGAACCTGCATCCGGGTGAATCATATTCAATTCCGCAGTCCGGTTTCAGGGTGACGTTCGACAGCGTCACGTCGGATTCCCGATGCCCGGTGGGATACAGTTGCTTCTGGCAGGGGGACGGTGCAACCCGCCTTTCGGTTTTCGCAGAATCGGACGTGGCCGCGTGCACGCTTCACACGACGCTTACGCCCCAGCAGATCGCCGCCGGCGGGCATATCATCCGGCTCACCCGTTTGAGCCCGTACCCGCAGGGAGGCAGCTTCATCAGACCGGCGGAGTACGTCGCCTCTCTCGAAATCGACCGGCTGGGCATCAGGTAATGAACTGACACCTCGTGAGCGCACGGAACATGGCAACACAGGAACCGGTGGAGTTCAGAAACCCCGCCGCATTTCGCAGATGGCTGGAAAAGCACCACGCAGCCGCCGACGAGCTTCTTATCCGTCTGTACCGGAAGCACGCATCGGCCAGGGGAATGACGTACGCTCAGGCGCTTGACGAGGCGCTCTGTTACGGGTGGATCGACGGCGTCCGCCGCAGCTACGACGAAGACAGCTTCACGATACGATATTCCCCCCGTCGCAGGGGGAGCATCTGGAGCAAGATCAACGTCGCGCACGTCGAGCGGCTGATCAACGAAGGACGGATGACGGCTCCGGGGCTCGCCGCGTTCAACGCCAGGGACGAAAAGAAGACAGGCATCTACTCGTTCGAAAACAGGCCGAAAAAGCTCTCCCCTGCTCTTGAGAGGACATTCCGGGCGGAGAAAAAGGCCTGGTCGTTCTTTCAGAAGCAGGCCCCCGGGTACCGGCGGACGAGCATATACTGGGTCATGAGTGCAAAACAGAAGGAAACGCAGGAGAGGCGGCTGGGGATACTGATCTCCTGCTCGAAATCGGGTAAGCCGATCCCCGTGCTTGCGTGGGCCGGAAAATCAGTCAAGGGAACCGCGAATTCGAATACCAGGGGAAGAGGATGAGACGCATTTGATCACCGGCGCCCACTCGATCATATACAGTTCAAACCCGGACGCCGACAGGGCGTTCTTCCGGGACATCCTGGGTCTTACGCATGTCGACGTAGGGGAAGGCTGGCTGATATTCGGCCTCCCGCCGGCCGAAGTCGCAATCCATCCGTCGGGAAAGAACGACGTTCACGAGCTCTACCTGATGTGCGACGACATCGCCGCTTTTTCCTCCGTCATGAAGAAGCGCGGCATCGCGTGCAGCACCGTAATCGACCAGGGATGGGGCTTGCTCGCGCACGTGTCGCTCCCCGGCGGCGGGCGGCTGGGCGTCTACCAACCCCGGCACCCTCGTCCGAAATCCCCGCGTCCTACGCAACTGCCCGGGACGCCGGCGCGAAAGACCAGGTCTGCCCGCCGGGCCGCTTCGGGCGGAACGGGCGCGCGAAGGAAGAAGACCCGCCGATAGGTCAGGCAGGACAACCCCGGGAAGGATTGATTGACACAGTGACGATTCCGACGTCGATTCCACAGAATACCGCACTTCTCGTCATCGATTTTCAGCGCGCCATCGATCACCCCTCCTGGGGAACGCGCAACAACCCCGAGGCCGAAGAGAACGTCCGACAGCTTCTGGCCTTCTGGCGGCGCACCTCACGCCCCATTGTTCACGTCAGGCACGTTTCGCGTTTCCCCGAATCTACGTACAGGGATGGTCAACCCGGTGTCGAGTTCAAAGAGACGGCTCTCCCGCTCCCCGGGGAGCCGGTCATCACAAAGCAGACAGGGAACGCATTTGTCGCCACACCGCTGGAATCCCTCCTCCGCGACAACGGGATCAGGGACGTGGTGATCGCCGGGGTCATCACGAACAATTCAGTCGAGTCCACGGCGAGAATGGCAGGAGACCTGGGGTTCAGGACAATCGTCGTTTCGGACGGGACATTCACGTTCGGGCGGAAGGATTTCAGCGGCCGCTCCCGGACCGCGGAGGAGGTGCACGCAATGTCGCTGGCAAATCTCGACGGCGAATATGCTTCGATCCTGACCACCGGCGAGGTACTCAAGAGCGCAGGAGGGTAGAAGGGAACTCTCATCTGCTTCACCCAAGGAAGGGAATTGATCATGGCATCACGAACGACGACAAGAATCCTCATCGTCATCCTGGCCTGCGTAATCACCGCGGGCATTTTCATGAGTGCCGGCCCGGGCCTCAAAGCCCAGAGCCCGCAGAACTCATTTGTCGACCTCATCAAACCCTACGTGAACAAGGAGATCGAGATTGTAGCGAACGTGGGGAACAGGACACAGCCCCTGACCCTGAAGGGGATCGGATACGATTACTTTCTCATCGAGGACCCTCAGGGACTGACGCACGCAATCGCACTCAATTGCATCACGAGCCTGACGCTCGGGAGAGAGAGGCTCGAGATTCATCTGACAGGGTACTGACGATGGCGAGCATACTGACGGACAAATCTTCCACGCCTGACGACAGTGCCCTTTCAGCCGTGCTGGGGACTTCGTTCAAACACTGGACTGCGATCCGGGACGGCGTCCGCAAGGAGCACGGAGACGTGAAGGAAGAATGGAAATACTACGGCCAGAAGTCGGGGTGGGTTCTCAAATTCCTTCTCAAAAAGAGGAACCTGTTCTTCCTGATTCCGCGGGAAAAGCACTTCACACTCGGGTTCGTTTTCGGCGACCGTGCCGTGGATGCCATCGGGCACAGCAAGCTTCCCGCTCCGATCAAGCGCGCAGTGCGGGAAGCAACCCGGTACGCTGAGGGAAGGGGACTCAGGATCGACGTGAAGAGCCGGGCGGCCGTCAGCCAGGCGATGGCGCTTGTGGAGATCAAGGTGCATTCTTGAATTCACGAGGACCGGCGAAGAGACTCGAATTGCACGCGGGACGTCTATTGCTCGTAGCGGGGACTGCGGACGACATACGCGCCGAGATCGAGTCCCCCGGGAAGCTCGGGTTTGCCCTGGAGGCGGATGTCCCCGCAGACTGGCCTCCCGGTGAGTACGACAGGCCGGCACAGGAATTTTTTCTCGAGAAGACGGAAAGCGCGGGGAATTCCGGCTCAGGGTGGTATGTCTGGTATGCGATACTGCCGGCAACCGCCGGGGAGAGGCGTTCACTGATCGGGACAGGGGGTTTTCTGGGACCCCCGAACGGAGAAGGTCACGTGGAGATCGGCTACTCCGTGTCGGAAGCCTGGCGGGGAAAGGGGTTTGCCGTTGAAATGGTCAGGGGCCTCACAGGCCACGCTCTGGCCGATCCCCGGGTCAATCGGGTCGTTGCGCACACATCCGCCGGGAATGCCGCCTCCCGATCGGTTCTCGAGAAGTCGGGGTTTCGTCCTGCAGGCCCGGGCGCCGAGCCGGGCACCCTGCGATATGAACTGTTGAAGTAATCCCCCGCAATACCGACATTACGCCACGCACCGCCAATTCCTCAAACCTGTATCACGCCCGGGAGGAGAGATGAAGAAGAGCTGGAAAAAAGGGGCCGGAAAGATCGGGATACTTGCTCCCCTCCTGGGAGCGTGGAAGACAGATGCCATGACGCCGATGGGAAAGGTCCACTGTACGAGGACGTTTGCTCCCGCGCTCGGCGGAAAATACGTCCAGCTTACCGCCCGGTGGGAATTCGGGAAGGGCGTCTATGAAGAGAGCGCACTGTACGGGATCCGGGACGGCGCTCTCTCCTTCTGGTCGTTCACGTCCGACGGAAAGCACTCCGAAGGAACGGTCGCAGACGGAACTGACGTCCACAAAGAAGCCATCGCCTTTGAAGCGGTGATGCCGGCGGGACTCGCACGGATGGTGTACTGGCCCGACGACGAAAAAGGATTCCACTGGGCAGTCGAAGCAAAGACGAAAAAAGGATGGCGCCGGTTCACAGAACATCACTATACACCTGCGTGAGATGATTCCCGCACTTGCTGCAGCGCTGCTGCTCTCGACTGCCGCGCTTGAAGCTTCCGGTCAGCAGGACACCGTCCGGTTGAAGTTCAGCGACTTCACCGTCCAGGAACATTTCACGGGAAAGCCGGCCCGCATCGACATCGCAAGCGACCCCCGGGCGCGAACCTACCGGACGATGCTGAGAGACGGGGCAAAATCCGGCCCCAATTTCGCCGGGCACTTCACGATCGTGATCTGGGGGTGCGGGACATCCTGCCAGCAGTTCGCGATCGTCGATGCCCGTTCGGGAAAAGTGTACTTTTCACTTGACGTGCCGTATGTTTCATTCGCCGATGTTGAGGCGGAACCGTACGGCCTTGATTTCCGGAAGGACAGCAGGCTGATTGCTGTGTACGGGCACATCAGGGAGGATGACCCGAAGGGGGTTTTTTATTACACCTGGGACGGGACCAGGCTGACACTCATCAAGTCGATACCGGAACACTAGATTCAGGCAAACGCGACCGCCGACGGACACTCTTGCGCATCCACATCCTCAGCGACATCCACAACGAGTTCAGAGAACTTGCCGGGTACGGGGCAGAGGCCGACGTCACCGTGCTCGCCGGCGACATCGACCTCGGCGAGAAGGGTTTTGCCTGGGCGAGGGCCTCATTCGGCGGACGCCCGGTCGTCTACGTCGCCGGCAACCACGAGTATTACGGACACGCCATGCCGGCCCTGACGAAAAAGCTCCTGAAGCAAAAGAATCCGGGGACGGTCAACTTCCTGGAATGCACGGAAGTGACGATCCAGGGGATCCGATTCCTGGGGTGCACGCTCTGGTCCGATTTCGACATCGCGGGCAACAAGTCAGGATCAATGCAGGCCTCCCAGGAAAGGATGAACGACTACCAGAAGATCCGCATCAGCCCCCGGTTCCGCCGGCTGAAGCCGGAAGACACCGCGCTGCGAAACGAGGCTTCTCGCGAGTGGCTCAGGGCGGAAGTGGGGAAAGATCCCTCGAGAACAGTCGTCGTCACGCACCACGCCCCGAGCATCAAGAGCCTGAACCCGGAATTCTCGTTTGATCCCGTGAGCGGCGCCTATGCCTCGGACCTGGATGGATTCATCGCCGAAACCCAGCCGGCACTCTGGATACACGGTCACACGCACTATTGCGTCGATTACACGATCGGGAAGACGCGAATCCTCAGCAACCAGAGGGGCTACCCGCACCTGCCGGTCAGCGGATTCGATCCGGGGCTCGTTGTGGAGGTATAAAGAAGGTTGCTTCGCTCGCAACGACAGACCTATTAATGACTGCTGATTTCTACTCCAGGGACCTCGCGTACATCCACGACAGGGGCTACCTGGGTTTTGCCGACAGGGCGGCCCCGGGCGTCCTCCGTGCACTCGCGAAGCGGTGCTCACCCGGAGACCTGATCGTCGAGATCGGGTGCGGGAGCGGAGGGCTCACCCGTCATCTGGCCGACGCCGGATACAGGATCCTCGCCCTCGACTACTCCGCAGCCATGATCGCGCTTGCACGGAAGAAGATCCCACGGGCGAAATTTCACAGGGGATCGTTCTATGATTTCACGCCTCCCCGGTGCTCCGGCATCGTTGCAGCGGGTGAGTGCTTTAATTACGTGCAGGCGGGAAGCGCGCAGCACCCGGTGGAGGTGAGGGCATTTTTCCGGCGTGCGGGCCGCTCCCTCCGGGCGGGCGGAGTCCTCTTGTTCGATTTTCTCGAGCCCGTTTCCTCGCGGCCGCGCCGGCGCGGAGTCCACAACTCGGGGGAGGACTGGATCGTGATCGTCGAGGGGGAAGTGCGCCGGAGGATCCTCCGGCGGGAGATCACCACGATCAGGCAGATCGGACCGCGGTTTCGAGTCTCAAAAGAGGGGCACAGGCAGTATCTCTTCACGCGCGCCGAGATCTCCCGGGCGCTGGATGAATCAGGATTTGCGCATGCATTCAGGAAGGGATACGGGCGGATGCACCTGAACTCCGGGCACGTCGCCGTCGAAGCGATACGGAGAGAGGAAACGAAGTGAAGACACGCGTCCTCATACTCCCGGGACTGTACAATTCCGGGCCTGCACACTGGCAGTCGGTCTGGGAAAAGGAGAACCCCGGTTTCACCCGTGTGGTTCAGCGCGATTGGGATACACCGGTCAGGTCGGAGTGGGTCGCGCGACTCCAGGAGGTGATCTCCTCGTCCCCCGCTCCCGCGATACTCGTGGCGCATTCCTCGGCGTGTGCCCTTGTCGCACACTGGGCTTCGGCACACACGGGACCGGTCCGCGGGGCGCTCCTTGTCGGCCCGAGCGATGTCGAGGCTGATACCTACCCCAAAGGGACGACAGGCTTCGCCCCGATGCCGCTCGATCCCCTGCCGTTCAGGACGATCGTGGTCGCAAGCTCGAACGACGAGTATGTCAGCCCCGAGCGAGCGCGGTTCTTCGCCGGGCGGTGGCACGCACGGATCGAATTTGTCGGCGCCGCGGGGCACATTAATTCGGACTCCGGACTCGGCCGGTGGCCGGAAGGGTTCGCCCTGCTCCAGGAACTCCTCGCCGAGGCCGGGGAACGAAAGGGAGACGACATCTCGTTCTCCCCGATAGGTCACGTTGCAACTGCCGCTCGGGACGCGGTGGATAGCGGATGGGGAGAGGTCACCTCCCGGCTGGTCCTGAACCCTGACTATGCGAAGGGGATCCGCGGGCTCGATCAGTTTTCGCACGCACTCGTCGTCACGCACCTCCACCGCGCGTCGTTCGACGCCGAACGGCACATCGTCCGGCGCCCGAGGGGCCTCGCAACGATGCCGGAAATCGGCATATTCTCCCAGCGCGCGAAGGACAGGCCGAACCCGATCGGCATCACGGCGGTCAGGATCCTCGGGATCGGCGAAGGGTTCTTGGACGTCCGGGGGCTGGACGCCGTGGACGGGACACCCGTTCTCGACATCAAGCCGTACGTCCCCCAATTCGACCGGATCGACGCTGCGACGGTGCCGCCCTGGATGGACAAACTGATGGAAGGATACTTTTGACGGCGGCCCTTATCCGCGATCCTTACGCGGCGCTGCGGTACCCCGCGTACCGCAACTTCATCACCGCATCGTTCCTTTTCACGATGGCGTTCCTGATCCAGGAAGTATCGCTCGGTTACGAGCTGTACACGGTCACACGCGACCCGCTCGCGCTGGGTCTGACGGGCCTGGCGACATTCGTGCCGTTCATCGGACTCTCGCTCTTCGGAGGGCACCTGGCGGACAGGATCAGCAGACGGCTGATCATACTCGTCTCGGTCGGCGTCATCACGCTTGGAGCCATCGTTCTCTCCTTCTTCGCGCGGTCCGCCGAATCGGGAGCGATCTCCCCCACCCTCCTTGTTCCCGTCATCTATTCAACCGTGTTCATGATCGGCGTCTGCCGGGCATTCCAGGCACCCGCCGCTTCATCGCTCCGCGCGTTTCTCGTGCCGATCACGGTCTACGAAAACGCCGCGACCTGGAGCAGTTCAGCTTTCCAGGCGGGGGCCATACTCGGTCCCGCCGTCGCCGGGTTCCTCTTTTCCTGGCTCGGGTTCTCCGGGACGCTTGTCGTGGTCATATTTCTCTTCGCGGCGGCCATCCTTCTCTACTCGCGCACGGGAGATACCCGGGGAACGGATGTCCCGTCCGGAGGATCGCTCCTTGCCAGCGTGAAAGAAGGGATCGGATTTGTGTGGGGAACGAAAGTCATTCTGTACGCCCTTTCCCTTGATCTCTTCTCGGTGCTTTTCGGCGGGGTGTTCGCGCTCCTTCCGATCTACGCCCAGGACATACTCCACGTGGGCGCACAGGGTCTCGGGATACTTCGCGCTGCCCCATCGGCGGGTGCCGTCATCATGCTCATCGTGCTCCAGAGGGTGTCGCCGATGCGGCATGCCTGGCGGACGCTGCTGACCGCGGTCGCGGGGTTCGGCGCCTCGATCATCGTGTTCGCCCTTTCTCCGTGGATGGCGCTCTCGGTGATCGCGTTGTTTCTGAGCGGGGCCTGCGACAGCATCAGCGTGGTCATCCGCCAGACGCTCCTGCAGCTCAGATCGCCGAACGAAATGCGCGGGCGGGTCATGGCGGTCAACGGGATATTCGTCTCATCATCCAACGAGCTGGGCGCGTTCGAATCCGGAACCACCGCGAAGCTGATGGGCGTCGTCCCTTCCGCGGTGTTCGGGGGCGTGATGACGCTTCTCATCGTGGGCTGGGTGACGCTCAGGGCGAGGGAGCTCTTCCAAGTGAGGTTTGACCAGAGGGGGACAGATGGCTGACACACTGTGCCACGCCACAGAGGGGGGGCTCATGCTCCTGGCGCCGTTCATCGCACGGATCCGGAAGAAAATCTGGATCCAGGTTCTGTTTCTGACGGGAGCGTTCTTCGGCGCGCTCCCCGACCTCTTCGGCGCCTACGGCAACATCGTCGATCACGACCGGTGGAAACTCTACGTTGAGGCACATACCGGCCCGATCGGGGCTGTCCTCAGGTATGTGCCGATGTACTGGCTCCACCTCTACGTCGATTCATACACGCACGCGAAGGGGAGGCGGTGGTGGGTCTGGAACGAGCTCCTCTGGCTCGAGGTGGCTCTCTGGGTGGTGAACATCGTCGTCATCGCGTGGTTCCTCAGGATATGGAGGAGGAACCTCGCGGTGCAGGAGACTGAGCTCGCGGGAAGGGAACAGCTCAAGAAGTAGCACGCGGATTAGGTTATTCCCGTTCGCGGCGACATCAGACGAATACCAAATGACCGTTTCGCGGACCTGCAGATCATGGATCGGAGCCGCCCTCCTGTGCGGACTTCTGACGGGATGCTCCGTCAAGAAGTCACAGGACGCGGGGTCGAAGCAGGATTCAACGAGCTGGTCCAATCTCCGCTGGGTGGAAGTTCCCGGCCATTCCGGCCGGGATTCCCTTCCCCTTTCGATCCTCAAAGCAGCTCAGCCGCGAATACCTCCCCTTGTCAAAACCATCCTTGACTCGGCTTATCCGGGATGGGCCTATATGAGTCACGAGGACATCACAAATTCTGCCAGTCCCAATCAGCGTACGGAACGGCTCGAGTTCTTCTCGTGCGATCTCAATGGAGATTCTCTGGCAGACTATGCAATGGCCATCATCGCGGGGAGGGATACTGACCGGACAGAGTGGTTCCTTGCATTCGTATCAGATGGCAACTCGTATCGGATGTTTCCCCTGAGCGGGTTCAAATCACCGATCATCGGCGGATCAGAATTGGAAGTACAAAGGAAGGGAGTAGGGATCCCGGATTTTTCCCGGTGGAAGGGCTCGTTTGATCCCGGTTCTGATATCGACTCGATCACCGTGAGGTTCAAAACCGATGCGCTGACGCTCATGCCCGGTCAGGGGTGCTGTCCCACGACGTTCATTTTCGAAGACGGCCGATTCCGCGAGTTTGATTCGGGAGACTAGGAAGATCCGCCCGATAGGGGACGGATGACGCATCTCAATTCCCACAACCAAGTTTGGATTACCCGGCGTCGAGCAGAATGAAAAGGTTGTTCCATGTTGTCTTCCTTACCGCCTCGTTGGTCGTCAGTTCGTGCACGGACGAAGGATCGGTTCTGCCTCCGGCCTCGCCGTCGCCGCCTCCGAATCTCCCGGACATTCATTTCCCCCTGACAGCCGGCTCACGGTGGGTGTACTCCACATTCGATTCACTGAGTCAAGCGCGCGACACCGTTGAGGTGAACATACCCGGAATGACAGCCTCGATCTACGGGGGAAAGCAGGCTTCGATCTGGCTTTACCAATACAGAACTCACCTGGACACGCTGTTTGCTGTTCGTTCTGAAGATACAGTTTGGTTCTATTCATTCAGTTATGCACCATATCTCTGGATGCGGTTCGTCTTCCCGCTCCACATAGGGCTCGCCTGGAGCGACCTTAATACGGATGCTGTTGACGTGAGGGGCGAGGACACCGTATTCACGCCCGCAGGGACATTCACCGGTTGTTACCGGATTTTCCAGGGGATAGACAAGCCGAATAACGCAAGCTCGTACATATACTGGGTCAAGCCGGATGTGGGAGTGGTCCGCCAGCAAAGGCGAGACTACATTACGGTTGGTGGCTACCCCAGAACGAACACGTTATGGGTCCTGATTTCCTATTCAATCGTCAGATGATCGGCTGGTCGGGGCCCCGGCCAACGTGTGGCTCGTCAGGACATAAAGGAAAACGTATGATAAGATTGACTCCAATTCTCTTCGTGTGTCTCTTCCTTCCGGGTTGTTACCGGACCGAAGTCTTGAAGCCGGAACAGCTCAAGGACAATGCCACGTATGACCTGATCATTGCCAGGAGAGACGGATCGAAAGTCTCAATGAAAGCGGGTGACTATGAACTGATAAGGGAAAGGGACTCGCTTCTTGCAATTCAGGGTCACGGCCGTGAAGAGTCTGATACCCTTTCGTCAGACACACAAGCGTACAACGGGCGGGTCTATGTGAACGACACCTCCCGTACAGTCATCGTGGGAACAAAGCGCACGTTGTTCAATTACCTCATACCTGCTGCAGTCATTGCCCTCACGGTGTTCTGGGTCTGGCTTTGAAAGACGGTTCATCGAAAACCTGCCATCAATGCGGAGACGCTTGGCGCCACGGTTCCATCCCAATTGCCTCTTGAGCAACCATCCACTCGAGCCAAGAATGAACAGAATGTTGAAAGCACTAACTCTGCTGATTCCCCTGCTAACACTCCAGACGGAACATGGGACGACATTAGGCCCCGGCGAAGAACCCCAATTCAGTCCGGACGGGTCGACCATCGCATTCATCAAGTCTTCTCACATTTGGACAATGAATCTCCGAACCGAGGTGGCAAGCCAGCTGGCTCCTGAGGGAAACATGCACTATCCAAATTGGTCACCTGATGGGACTCAAATCGTCTTTCAATCCGGAGGCACAGCCGAAGTTCCGAATTTCTCGATTTATAAGATCAGCAAGGATGGAACCCACCTCACTCGGCTCACAAACGCCGATACGGGCTCAAGGTCAGACGATCAACTCCCCCGATGGTGTCGCGATGGAGTACACATCGTCTGGACTCATGGCGACCAGATCTGGATCATGCAATCGGACGGAACATACTCCAGACCCCTCGCCCCGGCCGCTCAGGGTGGTTACGAATACGCCTGCGACTTCTCTCCGGATGGCAAATCCCTCGCCTATGTGCGATCTGATGATATGTCAGAGGACCACTACCGCTTGCGCATACTTTCACTGGCAAATGGTTCCGAGAGCATTTTCCTAAAAGACCTGACCATACTCGGGGCTCGCTGGTCGAATAGCGGCAGAATTCTCTACTGCAACACGGGCGCTCAGTTGATCAAGGCCGAGGTTCACGGCAGTGGTGCCCCTAAGGTGGTGTATAACTTCCGTCCGGCCGGGTTGGAATTCAGGTACTTCGATACCTCTCCCGATCAGAAGCTTGTCGTCTACGACGATTCGGGACCGGAGCGTGATGGAGCCTTGATTTTAGATACAATAGATCAGTCGCAAACCCAAAATTAAGTACTCTCCAAAAAGAAAGCCCTGGAGGCCACATGGTCCCAGGGCTTTGTGAATCGGACGGGACTCGAACGCGAGTCCTTTTGATTTGCAGTCGGAGGGCGGGCCAGAATGGGCTCGGGCCTTTCAGGTCGCGCCGGTACCGAGGGGGGGACATGTTACACGGCAACAACGCGCCTGTCGGGCCCAAGACTCGAGAAGAGAATTCCTGCCAACGGACGAACTCAGCGTCGACGACCCATTGGACGGGAACCGCCGCCGCCCCCACCGTACGAGCGATAGCGGTAGCCGCCGTAGTACGGCGCGTATGCCCTGTACGAATAGTACGGCCGGTAGAATCCGCCCCAGTATCCGTAATACCCGGAGAAATACCAGGGGGACCACCAGGGCGTGACTCCCCACCAGTAGTACGGCGGATAGCCCGCGTAGTATCTGCCGGGCTCCCCACCACCGCCATCAGGCGCATCCGTCCTCATCATCGCGCTGATCACCGTGTCGCTCACTCCGGAATCCGCGAGCTCGATTACGTCGTTCGTCCTGAGATGGAACGTGGATCCCGAGTTGTTGATCATGCTGATGATGACGTTGTCGCCGATCTTCGTCTTCGAGAGCGCGATGACGTCCTGTTTCGACATCAACGCGAGCGAATCTCTGACCGGCGGACGTTCACGGTAGTGATACCTCGAGTACTCCGGCGCGCACCCCCCGGCGGCGGCGGCGAACACAAGGACAGCGAGCCACGCTGTTGTTCGGTTCATAACCCCTCCCTCAGCAGGAAATTTGTGAATGTGATGAAGCACTGGTCATTGGGTGGGGGGTGATGGTGGTGAAAGCTTAACCCCTACTCCTCGATATATGTAACAGCCAGCGTGAAAAACAAGTGCCCGGCCCATTCTGGGCGGTTTCCTGTTAGACGGAGGGGGTGAGGCGGGGGTTTAACGCAGATCGCTTCGCTCGCAATGACATTATGGGACGTGCACTGCCGGGCTGGAGCGAGAGACGCCGCGGGCGTTAAATGCTTCAATGGCAAAGTAATAGGGCTGGCCGGCGCCGAGCGCCCGCACTTCCAGCGAATCAGGCCGATCGGCGAACACCTGGTATGTCTGGTAGAGCTTTGACCCTGCGATACCCCAGAGGATGTTGTATCCAACGGCCCCCGGTACTCCCTTCCAGCTCACGGTGGCGTCGCGGGGATCTTCGTGCCGGCGGACGCGGAGATCCCCGGGCGTACGCGGAAGCGGACTGCCGTCGCTCCCGAAGACCCTGATGTCGCTTATGGCCAGGTGTGCGGCGGCAACGTGCAGATGCTCGTACCTCACGTATCTCGTCCTCACGGGGGCGGGGAGCTCGATGTATGCGTTGGGCCTGTCCCTCCGTTCGCCGCTCAGGTCGGCAATGACCGTCCATTGCTTCCCGTCGCCGGAGCCGGAGAGCCGGAACTGCGTGAACACCGTTGAATCGCGGGCATAGATGCCGGACCTGTAGTCGGTGAAGTTCACCTGGACGGCGCGAACGGTGCACGTTTTTCCCAGATCGACGGCGATCCACTCACCCGGGGCGTTCGATCCCGCGACCCAGTATGTCCGGGGATTTTCGTCGGTGACGTTCGCCGGAGGGCACGAATCGACTGCCGAGGAGGAGAAGCAGGGCTTCCTGTACGAAAGGAGCATCCAGCCCGCAAAGAGCTCGTTCCTGTCTTTCCATTTCCGCGTGGGTATGTAGTGCGGGAAGTCGCCGAACCTCGTGTTCGCGTACATCTGGCCGTCCCGGTCAAACCCGGCAGGGAACATCACGATGCGCCGCTCGAAATTGAAATTGACGGCAACCCACGGCGTCCCCGTATTCCAGAAGTTCCCGAAATTGTCCTCGAACGTGTTCCCGTGCCCGGCACCCGCCATAAACCCACCGGGCTTGTAGGAGACGGGATTGTACGGAGCGTACGCGAACGGGCCGAGCGGGCTGTCTCCGACATACGTTCCGTTGGCGTAGACGTTGTACTCGGTCCCCGGCGCGGCATACTGCAGGTAATACTTCCCGCCGTGGCGCGTCATCCACGCCCCTTCGATGTACGGGCGGATCGTGTCCCGGTGGTCGCGGCCGAACCTCTCCCATCCGTGAACGTCCGGGTGAAGGTACAAAAGGGGCTTCGCGCTCCCGATGTACGTCAGACCTTTTGAACGGTCAAGCTCGATTCCGTAGATGGGATAGACATTTGAGGATCCGAAGTACATATACCATCTGTCGGAGGCGTCGTCGTGATAGATGTCCGGATCCCAGGGACCGAGCGCTCCCGGCATCGGGGGAAGGAGGGGGTTGAGATAGCGGAGCGTTCCGTCCTGCGGCGAGGTGGTGAAATAGACCGGCCGGGGGTCGAACGTGGACTGGAACAGGTAGAGCGTATCGCGCACGGAGAGAGCGGCGGGGGCGCACATGTCGTCGTCGGGCCACACGGAGGGGGTGACGAACTTCCAGTGAAGGAGGTCCTTTGAATGCCACCAGCCCGAAGAGTTCGTGACGAAAAGGTAGTACTCGCCCAAGTGATTGACGATGACGGGGTCGGCGCCAGAGCGGTACGAGATCCCGGATTTCCTTTCTTCGACGCAGTACTTGTAGTCGATGTCGACCGGATTGCACCAGGTCTTCTGCCCCGGAAACTGGGCAGGCGCAATCGAGAAGCAGGCAGTGATACTGAGGGCCGCGAAGGCGGCCAGGACGACGGGTTTCAATCGGTTGACCTCGGGTTACCCCCTGGACATCGCTTCATTCACCCTGTCGGGAGTCATCGGAAGCTCGAATACCCGCGCGCCCACGGCGTCGTAGATCGCACTCGCGATCACGGCGCCCATCGTCACGATCGCCGGCTCTCCTCCCCCCTGCGGCGGGGAATTCTCATCGTCCAGTATGTGCGTTTCAATCTTCGGAAGCCAGGAGAACCGCGGGATTTCGTACGACCCGAAGTTGAGGTCGGTGATCTCCCCACCCTTGAAATGCAGCCCCTCGCGGAGCGCGTAGCCGAGTCCCATCGTGATGCATCCCTCCATCTGCAGGGCCGCCCCTTCCGGATTGACGACCAGCCCCATATCCTGCACGGCGAGGACCCGTTTGACCTTCACTTCGCCCGTCGATTTGTTCACGGCGACCTCGGCGATCGTCGCCACGTACGTCCCCGCATCGATGCCGAGCGCAACGCCCAGTCCCCTCCCGCTCGGTGATTTCGCCGGCTTCCAGCCGAACTTCTCAGCGGCGGCTTTGAGCACCCCCTTCATCTTCGGATCAGTGAGATGCCTCAGCCGGAATTCGACAGGATCGGCACCCGCTTTCACGGCCATAATGTCGATCTGCGATTCCCGGGCAAACGTGTTCGTGTTGTTCCCGGGGGCGCGCCAGGCCCCCGTGGCAAAGGGATGCGTCCCTTCGGTCCCGACCCAGCTCGCGTTGTAGGCCGTCGTGCGGTGGTTCGGTATCTCGTAGAACTGCTGGGATCCCCTCTCTCCCGCAAAGTAGACGTTGTAGTCCCAGAAACTGATCTCTCCCTTCCCCGTGATCCCGGAGCGGAGCTTGATCACCGCCGCAGGCCGGAACGTGTCGTAGAAGAACTCTTCGTTCCTCGTCCAGGCGACCTGCACGGGAACACCGGCGAGCTTCGCCAGCCGCGCCGCCTCGACGACCTGCCCGTGCGCGGTCTTCCCGCCGAACCCGCCGCCGACGAACGGCGTGATCACCCTGACATCCCCGGTCTGGAAACCGAGGGCCTTCGCCACCTCTTCCCTCGCCCCGAAAGGGGCCTGCGTCGAGGCCCAGACCGTCGCTTTCTTCCCTTCGATCTTCACGACGGCGGCGTGGGGCTCCATCGGCGCGTGTGCGACGTACGCATTATAGTACGTCTGCTCGATCACCGACGAAGACGCCTTTTCGCCCGATGAGAGATCGCCCCCCGAGGCGACCACTTTCCCCGCCGGGGCCACTTTCAGGAGGTGCTCGTATATCGATTTGTCGTCGACCGCAGAAGACGGGGCATCAAACTTCGCCCGAACCTTCGCGAGCGCGGACTGCGCCACGTCCGGATATTTATGAAGCACGGCCACGAGGTCGCCATCCCGGACTACGCGCGCACCTTCCACGGCCGCCGCTCCGGAGGTGTCGACGTCGATCAGCTTCGCGCCGTGCGCCGGGGGACGGAGGATCTTCGCATAGAGCATCCCCGGTACCTGAACGTCGGCCGCATATTTCGCTTTCCCCGTCACCTTCTCGCGCGCATCCCTGCGCGTGAGTGGCTTGCTCATAATCTTGAATTCAGACGGCTTCTTGACGACGACCGGGTCCGTGAGACGGTGTTCGATCTTCTTCCCCTTCGCAAGGGCGGCGTACGTGACGCGCACCTTTGCATCGGACTTCTTGAACACCGCACCGTCGGCCGTCGCGAGGTCACCGGCAGGTACGTTGAGCTTCCCGGAGGCCATTTCGATGAGGACTCTCCTCGCCTCCGCCCCCGCCGTCCTGAGCGACGGGCCGAACGCGCGCGTGCTCAGCGAACCGAACGTCCCCCTGTCGAACGGGCAGAGGTCGGTGTCCCCCATAACCATATCGACGTCGTCGAGCCGGACGTCGAGCTCGTCGGCGATCATCTGTGCCAGCGATGTGACGATCCCCTGTCCCATTTCGATCTTCCCCGTGTAACAAGAGACACGGCCGTCCTCGCCGATCTTCAGATACGCATTGAAATCCGACGGCCCTCCCTGCAGCACCGCCCGCCCGGGACCTTCCTGCGTGAAGAACGAAACGTCTTTGATCCTGAAAAAGAGGAATATCCCCGCCCCGCTCGTCTTGAGGAACCGGCGACGGTCCATCGCGAAGGCAGTTTCCTCGGCGTCATTCGGCCAGTATTGGAATTCATTCATCTCAGAGCCCTCCGTGCATTTCTTTTGCCGCCGAGCGGACGGCCTGCACGATCTTGTTGTGCGCGCCGCAGCGGCAGAGGTCGTCGTCCATCCCTTCGATGATCTCCGCTTCCGACGGCGCGTGGTTCCTCCGGAGGAGTGCGTATGCGTTCATGATCATTCCCGGCGTGCAGTAGCCGCACTGGAGGGCATCGTGCTCCACGAACGCCTTCTGCACGGGGTGAAGAACGTCGCCGGAGGCGAGCCCCTCGATCGTTGCGACCTCCTTGTCGCGGACCTCCTTCACGGCAGTCTGGCAGGAACGGACGGCTTCGCCGTCGACGATCACCGTGCAGGCGCCGCAGAAGCTCTCGCCGCAGCCGTATTTCGTTCCCGTCAGGCCGAGATCCGTCCTGAGGACCCAGAGGAGGAGACGGTCGCTGTCGACGGTGACCGTTGCGGGTTTTCCGTTGAGCGTGAAACGAACGGTTTCCACCATGGGGAGCACTCCTTACGTCGTGATTGTCCGTTCATCCTATCCTGAATGATGTCATCGAGATCGCACCGAGCTCCGTCCTGTCGTTGAAGAACGAGACTCCTTCCTTCTCTTCCCGGAGGCCGAGGGCGTACAGAAGCGGAATGAAGTGTTCGGGTGTGGGGACGGCCATCTCGACTTCCCTGCCGAGCGAGCGGTAATCAGCGAGGCGTTGCGTCTCGTTTCCCGCAATCAGTTTCTTGAGCAGATCGTTCGCCTTCAGGGCCCAGTCAAACCCGTCGGCGGCCTCCCACTCGACCAACCTGAGGTTGTGCACCATGTTGCCGCTCCCCGTGATGAGGACTCCCTTCCGTCGCAGCGGCGCGAGCTGCTTCGCCAGGTCGACGTGCCACGCGGGAGGCTTCGTCCGGTCGAGGCTGAGCTCGATCACCGGGACGTCGCCTTCCGGGAACAGGTGCCTGAGCACGCTCCAGCATCCGTGATCGAGCCCCCACTCGTAATCGAGCCCGACATCCGTGCCCTGGATCGTGCGCTTCGTTTCATCGGCAAGCGCCGGGCTCCCCGGCGCCGGATACTGCACCTGGTAGAGTTCAGGAGGGAATCCGCCGAAGTCGTGTATCGTCGGGGGCTTCTCCATCGCCGTGACGTACGTACCCCGGGTCTCCCAGTGGGCCGAGACGCAGAGAACGGCCGCTGGCCGGGGAAGCGATTTCGCCGCCTCGCGCCACCCGCGTGAAAACTCGTTGTCGGTGATGGCATTCATCGGGTTGCCGTGTCCGACGAAGAGCAGCGGCATCGTCGGCGTCGGCGCGAGCGACGACGTCATCCTCTTGAGATCAGAAAGATCCATGTCTGCCTTTCACTCCAATCCGTAGAATGTCTTGCACTCCGCCTCCCGCCCCCGAATCACCCGCCTCCCTTTCATCGGCCCCCTCTGCTCGGTGACGACGGTGCACTGGTTCTCCCCTTTCCCACTTTCATAGTAGACGACGACCCAGTCGTCCGTCTTGCCAAGCTTGTGCGCGGTGGCGGTATTGGAAAACATAACGGTGAACTTCCACCCCTTCTTCGACGTCGCGAGTATCGGGAGCCAGGCCTTCTTGCCGGGATTGAGGAGCTTCGGGGCGATCAGCTTGAGTTTTCGGGACGCCGCCTTTTCACGGTATTCGGCATCGATCTCGAGTATGAGAGGGACGGGAATGAGCGGAGCGGAAGGCCCGGCGGGAGGATGCTCCTTCTTCGCGGCCTTTACCTTCTCCAGGTCCTCAGGCTTCACTTCCTTCCGGAGCGTCTCCAGGAGCTCGACCTCTCCGGATTTCACGTACTCTTCGATCAACCCCGCGAGGCGTTCTCCGACGCCGGGGATACCCTTGAGCGCGGCGCCCCCGCTCTCTTTCACGAGCTTTCCGATGGGAGTCTTCGACGAGCGAACCGATGCTGCGGCGGTCCTGTAGCTCCGCACGCGGAAGGGGTTCTCGTCTTTCGCCGCAAGGTGGTCGGCGATCATTTCAAAAAGTTCGGCAATCCGGGAGTTCGACGGAGGGGAATCGGGCATGGGGTCTCCGCGGGGTGCGATGCGTTGGATTGATGATAGGGATTGAACGGCGGAGATTCAATCCCAGGCGTTCTTCCCTCTGCTGACGCCGAATTTCCCTCCTCCGAGGAAGAACACCGCGAGCGCGCCAAGCAGGATCAGGGCATCAAGCTCGATCGCCCATCCGCCCCCCTGCTCCCTGAGCGTGAATATCTGATTCCGGTGGGCGAGAAAGATCGCCATCACCATATTGATGACCATCAGCGCCGCACCGATCCGGGCACGATACCCGATGAGGACCAGGACCGGTCCGACGATTTCACCCAGGTACACTCCGTACGCGATGAACCCGGGGAGGCCCACCTGACCGAGCGGTCCCTTCATCCACTCCACCCCTGAGAAGATCTTGGAGTATCCGTGAAACACGAGAACGAGGCCGACGGATATTCTGAGGAGCAGCTTCCCCAGGTCTTCGGATTTTCCTGCTGCCATATCTTTTCCTCCCATTCGACGTATGGTGACTCGGGACCATCAAGAACCAGTACAACTGAAACAACAGAAGGGGATTCCGGCGAGTTCCTCACCGCTCCGGAGACCCCCAATCAGGGCAAATTGTAATCAAGCTCGAAATGGTACCCCTCCTTGTCCGCGCGGTAGGTTGCCGTCCCGGAGATCCCCGCGAGAGAACCCGTTCCGGATCCGTCCTGAACCTGCAGCGCCGAAACGGCCGCTCCTCCTTCAAACGTGCCGTTATCCTGCATCACAAAGCTCCCCACCTTTCCTCCGAGCGTCCCCTCGAACCGGAGAAGTCCCACGTATGAAGCCCTGGCCCTGTGCTGGTCGTTCGGATCGAAATACCTGTAGAACATAAGGTACTCGACCTTCGCTTTCCCGTGAAGCTCCCCGCTGAAGACGTATTCGACAGTCGCCTTCGTCAGTTTCGCTTTCGCAGATATCTCGTCAAGCGTCGATTCTTCCCACTTCGTGACCGCGTACGTCGCCTTGGCCTTCATAGATCCTCCTGGAATTATGCGGTTACCGGATGACGGTATAAGAAAAAGTGAGCCTGTACGCACTGTCGGCGCTGCACGACACGGGAACCGTCAGCAGGGATTTCCCGGGATCGAACATGTACCCCGGACCGGAGGTGATCTGATGTCCGTTAATCCGGACGTCCGCCGGCGGAGTACCGACCCGGTGAATCTCGACAATATACTCCCGGCGTTTTATCATCCCTTTGAACGAACCGGACGATCGACCAATGCCGACCGCAAGATGCATCCGTCCGTTCGTCACCTCGGCCGTCTGTGTGAAGGCGGTAACCGAGCATTCCCCGTCCTGGTACGCCGTCGTTTTTCCGTCGTCCTCGTAGAAAGAATCGCCGCCGGAATTGCCGGGGTAGACCGCAAGCGTCAGCGTATCGAGAGGACGCTCGTCAGAGTACCGCATCAACGGTGCGAGCGGGATGATGCTTCCCGACCTGACAAAGAGCGGAATCCTGCCGAGGGGCGCATCCACAACGATCGTTCTCCCTCCTTCAACGGACTCGTCGCTCCAGAAGTTCACCCATTCCCCGCGGGGGAACACCACGGGCTTGGTCCTCTGATCGGCCTCCACGACCGGTGCGACGAGAAAGTCATCCCCCCAGAGATACGTCGAGCTCTCATCGGCATACGCACTGTCGCGGGGGTACATCATAATGAGCGGCCGCGCCAGCGGAAGCCCGGTCCGGTAATTCCTGTATGCCATCGTATAGTTGTACGGAAGAAGCCTGTAACGGAGCGAGAGCATCTCCCGGCAGACATTCTCGGCTTCCTCACCGAACTTCCAGGGTTCGGTCGGAGACCCGCTCACGCTTTCCCCGGCCCCGTGCGCGCGAGTGACGGGAGTGAACACTCCGTACTCCATCCATCGGACGTAGAGCTCCGCCGTCGTGGGGTTGCGGGCGTACCCGCCGATGTCTGAATTATGATATGCGAGCCCGGACATTCCCATATTGAGAAGCATCGGAAGCTGTACTCCGAGGCCCCCGAAGCTCCTCGAGACGTCCCCCGACCAGGTGATCACGCCGTACCGCTGAATCCCCGCCGAGCCCGACCGCGTGAGATTGAAGACCCGCTCCCCCGGACGGAATGCGCTCATCCCCTCGAACACGGTCTTCGCCCAGAGGAGGTTGTAAATATTGTGGACCTTTGCCGCGGTCCCCAGGTAATGCCTCATCCCGGGAGGATGGCGCTCCGGCTCGCCGAGGTCGGTCCAGAGCCCCGCAACATAGCGCCCGAGAAACGGCGGATGCTTGCTCCACCACCAGCGCCGGGCGGCGGGGTCCGTCATATCGAAGAGCGCTGCGTCGCAGCCGCCGCACGACCACCATTTGTCCAGCACATACGTTCCCCCGTCGGAGTTCCTGGCGAGAAATCCGAGGCGCGATGCCTCCGCATAGTTCACGGAGGTTTCGACGACATACGGCTCCGTGATCAGGATCGTCCTGAAGCCGTCGCGGAGGAAGTCCCTCAGCATCGCCTCCGGGTCGTGCCAGGATGAAGTGTCCCACCGGAGATCCCCCATCGCGCGGAACCACCTGAGGTCAAGGACGATCGCGTCGCAGGGGAAATTCTCCGCACGCATCGTGCGGACGATCGACCGGGCCTCTTCCTCGGTGGCGTACCGGTTCTTCGACTGGATGAACCCGAACGCCCACCGGGGAGGGAGCGGCTGTCTCCCGGTGAGCCAGGTGTAGCGTTCGATCTGCCGCGCAAGCGTCGGTGCGGCGATCAGGTAGTACGTCAGCGCGCCTCCTGCCGAAGCGTAGGAGAGCACCGCGGGGTCTGACATTCCCACGTCGAACCGGCCCCTGTACGTGTTGTCGAAGAAAAGGGCATATCCGTTCGAGGAGGCGATGAATGAGACATTGATGTTCATCGTCGAAAGCGGCGTCGCATATCCCCCCGACTGCGTGTTGTAGCAGTCAAACGCCTGCCCCCTCCTGTCAAGCCGGGTTCCCCGTTCCCCGGTCCCGTAAAAATGTTCTCCGGGACGGATGGTGAATTTCGCGACGTTCTCATCAGCCTGCCAGACCATCCCTCCCGGAGTGGCTCCGGAGGTCAGATCCCGGCCGGACGAATCGCTGAACGAAAGTTGAAACGGCGATTTCCTGCAGAGGACGCGGAGAGCGTGCGAGGAGACGACCAGCGTTGAATCCGTTTCACCAAGACCGACCGGGAAGTCAGCGGACGCCTCCCTGATCACCGCAAATGACGAGTCCTTCCCCGCACCGGGGTCAGCATCCGGGAGCAGGTCGACGCGGACGATGTCGGGGGCGTAGAACGAAAGTCGTACCGAGGAATTTCCGGACCGGAGGATGAACGTGTTCCCCGTCCTGCTGTGCGCGGTGACGTCACCGGGGGAAACCTGTGCGGATGAGGGGAACGGCAGAGCGCACCACAGGGCCGGGAGGATGATTCCCCGGATCCAGATTCCCGCAAGGGCTGTGCGAGCGTTCGCCGGCCGGCGGCGTTCAAAAATGCGCATTCACCAGGGGGAGGATTTTGAGACCCGTGGGATTGTTCTCAGCGTAATTCAGCACGCCGATCTGCACTCCGTAGAGGTTATTCGCGTGGTTAAATATGCCGATGGAGATTCCTTCCTGCGTGTCGTACACCCTGTTGTAGATGCCCGTGACGATCCCGCGGGCACACTGGACCTGTGTGGCGATGACGTTCAGGTCGAGCCCGGCGACATTATCCGCCTTCGTCCGGAACCCTGCGATCGTCAAACCCGTGACGGATTTCGCGCTCTCGACGGCGCCGAGCGTGAGTTTCAGGCCTTCAATGTCGTCTTTTGAGACGATCGCCGCGCCGGCGACGGTGAGCCCCTGAATGCTCCCCCCGCTAACGACGGCCAGACCTCCGAGCGTGAAATAGCCGAGCGATCCACCGGAGACCACGCCGAGTCCCCCGATGCTGAGCCCGGTGATATGGTCTCTTGCGATCAACCCCATTCCGGCGACATTGACGCCGACCAGGTCACCGCCTGCAACGAGGGCAAGTCCGCCGAAGTTGATTCCGCGGAGATCGTGCGTGGAAACCGCTCCGAGCCCGGTAAGGTTGATTCCGGTGATGCTGTTCTGTCCGACAAGTCCGAGCGGCCCGATGGAGATGCCTTTCATCTCGCCGCTGCTGATGCAACCGAGTCCCCCGAAATTGAACCCGGTGATATCCCCATCGGCGACAGTCCCCATTCCGGATATGGTGAAGCCCGAGATCTCCCCCGTGCTCACGATGACAAAGCCCCCCACGGCGACGCCGTTGATGCCCGACCCGGCGAACACCCCCCCCAGTCCGAACGCCAGTCCGTTCAGCTCGTCGGCCCCCGCGGCGCCAAGGCTGAACGCTACGCCGTTCATATCTCCCGTCATACGCCGGCCGGGGACCCAGAACGTGAAGTTGAGACCGTCAATTTCCTCGAGGCAGTCGTCGCTCCAGTTGAAACGGATGCCGGCGTGCCGGGCCGAGTTCCCGAAACTGAGCCCGTAGCCGGGCACGGGAACGTCAAGAGAGCCGTGCCAACACGGAGCGGGTGTCCCGGCCGCGAGAATCGAGGGTATACAAAGGAGAAACAGAGACGTCCTGAATGATTGACATGCCAGAGTGCCTGACGGATCGGATGTGCGAGTTTGGCGGCCGTGCAACGAGGGCCCATTCACTGATGCAGATTATAACGTAGGGAACTCGGCGTAAAGACACAAGCCGGGCGTCTCCGAGAAATATAGATCCTTTTCTGGCATTTCGAAGGCAAGCCCGCTCAATATCCCCCAGGCCGCGGCTTTCCGGAACTTTTTCCGGACTGACACGCGAAGTTCCAGTTGCAACTGACGGGTCGTCACGCTACATTCCCCGCACCACACATAGGTCGTCACCGGCTGACGAGACAGCTTCTCTGCGAGCGGCTGTGGTCGCCCTGTCAGACCTGAGAGCGCATGCTCCTCCTGCGCGCCAGCTTTATGCACTCCCACCTCCGCACACCCTCCATTCGCTGCTCTCCAATGCACTTCTCTCCCGTCGCTGTCACTCTGTGGCACTTGTCCCTGGTTTCAGGAGTCATCACACGCAATCATCATACAGGAGGTCACCATGAACAGTTCGTGGTTGCGAACACGCAGGTGGCTCATGCTCTGTTCCGCCGTCGCCGTCATTTCCGATCTGGCCATGAGCCAGCTGGAGCCGTATTACGACATCTACATGATGGGTGCCAGGACCGGCCGGATCCAGCAGGTGAGCCACGTGGCCGGGAGGGGTGAATACAATCCTTCGTGGTCACCCGACGACAAGTACATCGTCCACGACATTTTCAATCCTGGTCCCCCTTTCTCGCAAATGCTCGGCATAACGAACGTCAGGACGCAGGAGACCGTGCGGCTGCGGGGAACAGAGGGAGGAAACAATGCCGTCTGGTCGCCGTGCGGCCTGATGATCGCCTATGACCTGTGCCCCGGATACGGACACGGGTGCGATCCCCGGATATTCATCACCACACCGATCGGCTTTTTCAAGCGTCTTCTCGTCACTGACGCACAGATGCCGGACTGGTCTCCCGACAGCAAAAGGATCGTATTCTCCCGGGCAAGCGACGGATCCATCTACACGGTCGACGTGACGGGAAAACACGAGAGGCTCGTCGTGTCTTCGCAGGGGTACGGCGGGATGGTCAATCCCAAATGGTCACCGGATGGGAAGTGGATCGCATTCGAGTGGTACGGCTGGATCGAGAAGGTGCGGGTCGACAGGGAGGGGAAGGCCATGGGGAACATCATCGACGTCACGGACGGAACCATGTACAGCTATTACCCCACGTGGTCACCGAACATGCAGACAATTGCATTCGGCTCCAGCAACCAAATCTGGATTACCGGCGTCACGAACGGGACACCCACGGTCTTCGTGCCGATGATGAACGGACAGGGCGTGTACGATCCTGCGTGGTCACACGACGGAGAGGCCATCGCGTTTGACGCGTACACGATCCCCTCGTCTGCAACACCCGCCGACGCGGCGGAGGCGGTTGCGGCGGAGCCCGTGGCGCCAACCCGGTTCTCGCTCGCGGGGAACTACCCCAATCCTTTCAACCCCTCGACGTCGATCGCCTACGAACTGCCGAAGCCGTGCCGCGTTTCACTGATTGTGTACGACGCGCTCGGCAATGAAGTGGCGACGCTCGTCAACGGTCTGAAACCTGCAGGCAAATGGACCGCCCAGCTCGACGGCTCGCGCCTGGCCAGCGGCGTCTACTTCTGCCGCATGCGGGCCGAGGAATATGTCGCCACGACGAAAATGATACTCCTGAAGTAATCTGACCCCCCTATCCGGCGAGGGTGCGAATTCCGCCCGGTGGCCGAACCAACGGCCGCCGGGCTTTGTTTTTCCCGAAACACCACGTCCTTCATCCACAGGGGAGAAGCGAGTGAATTCCAGCGAGCTACGGTTGGTACAGGCACCCATTAAGCAGCGATACCGCGAAAATCCCGCGGAAGCATTCGTCACGCTCCGCGCAAAGGGACGGTTGGGCGAAGGAGTAAGCTGCAAGATCGAGACGGGAAAAGGGCTCGTGTCAGCGGGCCTCCATCCTGCCACGGGAGGGAACGGCGTCGGGGCCTGTTCGGGAGACATGCTGCTCGAGGCTCTGGTGGCGTGCGCCGGGGTGACGCTGGGCGCGGTTGCGACATCGATCGGGGTCGAATTGCGGGACGCCTCACTGGAAGCTGAAGGAGATCTCGACTTCCGGGGGACGCTGGGCGTGTCGAAGGAAGCGCCCGTGGGGCTTCAGAACATCCGCCTGAAGTTCACGCTCGACACGGACGCCCCGGACGACCAGGTGGCCAATCTCCTGAGGCTGACCGAGCGGTACTGCGTGGTACTCCAGACGCTGGCGCATCCGCCCTCGCTCACAATACAGAGGGGGATCTCCAGGTAGCCGGAGACCCCCTCGTCTGACTTTTCGGCTGCGTCCGACCATTTAGGGCGGACGTTCCGCCTGCACCCGGTATCAGGTGATACTGTAGAGTAGGACAAAAGTGTAGTGGTGGATAGGTCCAGTGAGTCCTCAGGCCGTTTCTCCCCTTTCGGGCGAGTGTCCCGCTCAAGCAGACCGTCACTCTATTGCCTTTTGAACCCTCGTCGCACCGTACGTGAGGTTTGCCCTCATACGGCGCTCCTGAAGCTTAACAGTCGCTGGCTACAGCCGGACAACGTGGTAGTCGTAGAACAGGCCGAGTTGACCGTATATACGTTCGGAGGTCAGCTTACCCCAGCCGTAGCCGCGTCTACCTTTACGTCGCCAGATGACATGCCTGACTCGGAGATTGACAAAGCGAGCCAGTTTACGGAACGTTGCCGAGGCATGCCCAAGTCGGAAGTAATTAACCCATCCACGCAAGTAGCGGTTTAAATTTGCCACCTGCTCCTTCACGCGAAACGGTATTGAGTGATGAACGAGTGAACGTACCTTCACCCGGAACCGCTCCTGACTTCGTAGACTTGGACTTACCAAAATTAGACGCCCGCCGTTCTGCCTGCTCCTGACATTCTGGAACCGGAAGCCAAGGAAGTCCACGTTATTGCCGATACTAAGGCGCAATCGTCGTGTCTTTTCCCCGTTCAGACGGAGACCCAGCCGTTCCACATAGTGGTTCAGCAGGTCAATGCCCGCTTCCAGATTCTTTTGTGCCAGAATGACCATGTCGTCGGCGTACCGAACCAAGTGGATTGACCCGTTGCCAATGTTCCCGAGCCTTTCCCGCTTGAATGCTTGGTCGACAGGGTTCAGGTAGATGTTCGCCAGTAACGGACTAATGACTCCTCCCTGAGGCGTTCCCTGTGTACTCTGCCGGTGCTGGCCGTCTTCGACATATCCAGAGCTCAACCACAGCTTGATGACCCGTAGGATTTCCCCGTCGGAGATACGCCTCGCGACGAGCTTCATCAGTTTACTGTGATCGACCGTGTCGAAGTACTTCTCCAGATCGACATCATACACCTCGATACATCCCCAGTTGAGGAACTTGGCAATTTCCCGGACCGCATCGTGTGCACTCTTCTCCGGTCTGAACCCGTAACTTGAGTCGGCAAAATCCGCCTCAAAGATCGGTTCCAGGATTAGCAAGAAGGCTGTCTGCACTATTCGGTCGCGGATGGTCGGTATGCCCAGAGGGCGCTGCTTCCCATTCGGTTTCGGGATATATACCCGCCGTACCGGCTTCGGCACATAGCGCCGTTCCTTCATCTCGAGCTGAAGCCCAGCGAGGTAGACGTCGATCCCTTCCTTTTCCACATCCTTGAAGGTCACTCCATCGACCCCGCATGTTCCACCATTGGCTTTGGCTTTGCGATATGCCTCCGCCAACACATCTGCACGACAGGTCTTGTCGTACAGACTGTAGAATCTATACTTCGGCTCGGCTGTTGCCTTCGCCTGCAACTTCCTCTGAAACTCCTGGAGCCAATCTGTGTGTGGTAGCTCGCGCAATACACGCTCCTTCGTCTCTTCAGAAGCTCTACCTTCAGCAGGAGCCCTTCCCTCCACCCCGATTTCCGGGGCTTCATCGGTACTACGACTCCATCCGCCACCCTGCCGGCTTCCCTCCCTTTCGTTTCCTTATAGGAGGGCTCTTCTCCTGATCCCCGAGTGGCGTGTCGGGTCTTTCAGGGCCAGCGAGGGTTTCCCAAGTCCCATTCCTGTTCTTTCCAACCGTGTCGTCGCTAATACCCCGGAGGTGCCGCTTCACCGTGTTCTCTCTGCTCTCGGTGCGCAGTCCTGACTTCGCCCATAAGATAGGGGCTCGTCCACCTCAGCACTCTTTACGAGGCTACCCATGCGTTCACTCAATGTTACGACCTGGTCGTTTGCGTTGCACCCTTTCAGGTTACGTTGTCGAGTCGCTTAGCATGAAGCCGTTTCCAACTTCATACCGACTCCTCGCTACGTGGCTTCCAGAGTCTCGCCACGGTTGGGACTTGGAGCAGAGCGCCCTCGCTCCTCACCCAACAAGATCAGGAACAGTTTACCTTGGCGCTCATCGAACGAGTAGAAGTTTCTTCGCCTGCGAGAAATTTCCCGCTTTGAGGCGGTAGAGGTAGACTCCGCTCGCAAGCCGCGAAGCGTTGAACTTCACGGTGTATGTCCCCGCCTGCTTCGTTCCGTCCTCCAGCGTAGCGACCTCCCTGCCGAGCATATCGTACACCACAAGAGTCACGCGAGCGGCAGATGGAATCTGGTACTGGATAGAGGTCGACGGGTTGAACGGGTTCGGGTAGTTTTGATCAAGGACGAACGATCTCGGCGATGCCGCTCCCGAGGGCCCGGCTATCGCAGTCGTCACGCCCATATGGAAATCGATGCCCGAGGTCGTCCCCTGGCCGACCGTGATCGTCGCTGCACCCGGCGGCACGAGCGGAATGGGCACATTCGTGACACTGTCGGGAGACACATCGACGTTGCCGTACCACTGTGCCACCGTGTACCCGGCATTGAGATTTCCTGCAAGAACGAGGATATAGTATTTGCCCGGCCGAAGTCCGGCGATTCTGTACGACCCCGAAATGGGACCGTTCAGGTTGGTGTACCCGGAGATACCCGCGGGGAGCCCGTCTTCGTCAAACGCGACGATAACATAAAGACCGTTCGTCACCGGGCTCCCCGTTCCCCTGTCGATGACGGCTCCTGAGATCGCCGAGGCCGTTCTTTCCATGCGGCAGTCGTTCAACGTGACTGTGGAGCCGGCGGCAAGAGAAATGAACTTTGTCGACGTGTCAGTGAATCGCCTGCCATTCTCGTAATACGCTACCGCAAGACTGTCACGATTTCTGTCGCTGTTCCAGGCGACGCTGAAGAAACCCGCCCTGTATTTCCCCGGCATGACGCGCGCCTGGAAACCTCCGTTGAACGATTGCATGACGCTCCCCGCGAAATGACCGGCATCCCCCTCGAAGAGGATCATCTCGATTGCGTGATCGTCGCTCGAGAGCCGGACGCCAGAATTGTCATCCACGAAACCGTCCAGCAATGCGGCGTTCTTCAAATGAAAGTCCGTGTTCCACATAGTCGAGGGAGCGCTGACGTTTATGACCGCGGCGTCCTGACACGTGGCCTGTCCGTCATACCACTCCAGGGGGTATCCCTGCGCCGCCGTCGACTCATAATAGAGCTTGTACTGCCCCGTGGGAAGCCCTTCAATCTGGTAGGTCCCGGCAGTGGTGACCGATACGTACTGAATGTCAGCTCCCGACGTGTTGCAGGCAACAACCGCCCCCCCGGTTACGAGAGCACCGTTCTGATCAAGAATGCTCCCGGCGATCGTGCCTCCCGGCTGGAGCGTGAGGCTGATGCCGGTCGTCGTGTCGGAAGCACGCACGTTCAGGGGCGCTGCGTGCGTGAAATCCGCCGCGTCCGGATACCAGCGGTCGACAGCCTGACCCGCGTAAAAATACGGAGAGCCCTTCGTGGAGGCACGGATCCTGTAGCGACCGGGAACCAATTGCGTGAGGAGAAAATGTCCTGTCCCATCGCTGTAAACCGTTCTCACCTGTTCCTTCTGGTCATCCCAGGCGGTGACGGCAATGCCGCTTGCCGGATTGTACAGTATCACTCCCGCGATCGCTCCCCCCCGCTGGAGTGCGTAAGTGACCGTTGCGGTGTCCGGCGCCGAAACGTGGATCTGCGTGGCGTGCAGCTCGTCAGGCGCCCCGTCATACCATCCCCCGACATAGTTATCCAGGCCGTAATAGTCGAGGTTCAGGATGTACGAGCCGGACGGCAGCCTGGGGACAAAGAATCTTCCGCCTGATCCGTTCTGGGCGTATCCCACCTCGTTGCCCTCCGCATCGAGCGCATATATGGAGCAGGTGCCGGCCGCGACCGAATCTCCGTTTTCCGTGACAACCCGACCCGCGATTTCGCCCCCAACGTTGAGGAAGAAGTTCACTCCGCCCGTCAGGTACGGGTCCACCACGTGGACGACTGCCGCATTATGGAACGTCGCGGCGCCGCCGTACCATGCCGCGACATAGTTGTCGTCGCCAAAGCTGGTCGCCCGGAGCCTGTAATCTCCCGCAGGCAGCCCCCCGACGGTGAAATAGCCGAAAGAATCGGCGATTGCATAGGTGATATCATCCTGGCTGGCGTCATACACATCGACCATGCAATCTGACAGGGGTGCCCCGTCTGCGGAGCACACCCGGCCCGCCACAGCACCGCCATGTTTCTTCATAACGACGTCAACATTCTTCGTGTTGAGCCCGTTGACCACCTTGACGAGCGTCGCGTCCCGCCAGTCCGAGGCGCCATCGTAGTACTCCTGCATGTAGATGGCGCCAAAGGTTGCAGCCTGCACATAATAGCTCCCGGAGGGAAGGTTCGGGACGGTGTATGCGCCGGCATCACTCGTGCTCACGTACCCGTACCCGGAGTATATCCCGAACTGATTGTACACCGTCACGGACCCGTAGTCGACCGGCGTTACTCCGTCGTCCTGGAAAATTGTGCCGCTGATCGACCCGGTCGCCGCTACGCCCAGAGGGGAGCGCACGGCCACGGGGAGTGAAGCAAGGCTCTTTGCTGCATGCGCGAGACGGGCCGCTTCAACACGGTGCCGCGTGATATTTCTTTGTACGTTCCTATCGTGCACCCCCGCCCGACTTCGAGACTCGATCGTTCCGGCCTCAGATGTTCCGGCCGGGCCCGCAACCTGGGCAGTCGGTCGAAGAAGTCTCCCGAATTGTAGAATTGGCTGACTATTTTGTGCGTACACGTTCATTGATGCACAAAGATTGACCACGAGAATCATCAGAACGGAAAATCCTCGAGCGGTTTCCATTGTACCCTCGCCTGTCTGGGTGATAGATGTTGTTCCAGGAGTATCACAAATGCAGGCTCGGTGTTTGTCAGAGTATTGTCATATCCCTATCAATAATTCCCCACGGGGACCGGAAGGGAATCACCGCGGCGTCTCAGCAAGGGGAATCGACTGCAGGTATTTCAGTTTTTGGTCAGGATTATCGCTTGGGTAGGATGATCACACCGGTACAATATCTGTCAATTGACTCAACCTGCTTGTGCTTGTTGGTTCATGATGGTTTCGATGATTTACCGGCGTAGATCGGGACGATTCCTTGACTTTCTGTCGATGTTCGGATACATTTCGCGGAGTGTATCACCCGATCCACATCGCACTGAAGTGATTAGCTGGACCGGGCGACATCTTTTGTAAAATGCGCATGTTCATTCACTGTCAAGCTCTCGCACACCCGGATCATGCATCGCCGAGTAAGTGAGCGCGCTATTTGAGCTGACGGGAATTCCTCGCAACACACCTCGGATGATGCCCCGCGCTGCATATGCCGCAGCGACCGGGAAGCCTGATTGACCGCCGTCCTTTTCTCACCCTGTTCATACTCGTACCATGTTGCGCCTTATGAACGTCCGCCGGGACGTTCTGTAATTATTGTAGATGCCGTGCACGGCGGCGCCGTCATGCATGCGATATGCATGTTTCTCTCATGTTTTGCTACGCTGGACGGTGTCCTGTGTGCTGACCTCCGACCGGACAGATGACAGCAGACGACCCCGATCGTCCCCACGATTGATCCCGTACGACAATCCGACATTGAGGCACTCCATGAGACCGATTTACCCGCGCTGCTCGACACCGGGATTCCGAAGCGTATGGACCGTCGCTCTGTTCCTCTTTGCACTTCTCTCCGTCACAAGCTCATCGTTCGGCGCGGGGCGGATCAAGGGGAGGGTCACAGACAAGCAGACGAACGAGCCGCTTGTGGGCGCCAACGTCCAGATTGTCGGAACCACATACGGCGCCGCCACCGGTCCGGACGGTTTCTACACCATCTTTGAAATCCCCGCGGGAGTCTACCGTCTCACCGTGAGATACGTTGGATACACGCCCGCCACGATTACCGATCTGAGGGTCTACAACGACTTCACAACGAACAGTGATTTCGCGCTCCCCTCTGAAGGGGTCACGCTCCAGGCGATCACGGTGACCGCCGAGCGGCCGCTTGTGAACCCGACGGCAACAAACGCGGTGCGCATCGCAACCTCAGACCAGATTTCCACTCTTCCCGTCCGCACTATCAGTGAGATACTCTCGCTGATGCCGGGGGTCAATTACCAGGACGGCAATATCTACATCAGGGGGGGACGGCACGACGAGACAGGGTATTACCTGGAGGGGGTTTCCGTCAATGATCCCCAGTCCGGCGGCACAGGGATCACGATTGCATCGGAGGCACTGGAGGAGATCTCCGTCCAGTCAGGGGGCTACGAGGCGGAATACGGGCGTGCAAACGCGGGAATTGTGCAACAACAACTGAAGTCGGGCGGAAGTCAGTTCAACTCCTACGCCGAATACATCACGGACAACATCTCCGCAGCGGGAAAGAGCTCATGGGCGCAGGGGCACCAACGCCTCGGCACGACGTGGTACGGATACGACAATTTCAACGCATCCCTCAGCGGTCCGCTCCTGATGCCGAACGTTACGTTCTTCGGCCTCTTCCACTATAACTACCAGGCCGATAAACATCCGCAACCCTACCCGGGAAGTTCCATAGGACCGGTGATTGATCCCGGCACCGGTGACAGCGTCAATTTCAATTATCCCGGCGGGATCCGGCTCGGCAATTCCAGCCAGCTGTACAACGGCACCGGCACGATCAGTCTGGATCTGCGTCCGCTGCTCCTCCGATTCTCAGGATCGTACGCGAAAACCGTTTCATTTGACGGCACGAGTTTCCTGCCGGGATCCGATTACTCCCGAATCCCGGAAACCGACACTTGGGATTGGTTTGGATCGCTCAAGGCGACGTATTTCTTCAGCCCGAAAGCCTTTGGAGAAATCAGCGGAGGCTGGTTCGGGTACTCAAGCAAGACGCTTGATCCCATCATGCGCGACAATTTCTGGGGGTACGGAGACAGTGTTGCGAACGCCGAGGCAGGCGTTGTCTGGCTGCGCCGGCCGAATGACCCGTATATGGGCCGCTACATGCCTCCCTTCTTCCGTCAGGTGTTCGGCTACAACTTTGCGGCACCCACGCAGCCGGTATCGGATTATTCGAAAGCCGAGCGATCGAATATCTCCCTGAACGCTGCGTTTTCGGCCCAGATCGGAAACAACAATACCGTGAAACTCGGCGGAGACTTCCAGCGGTACACGCTCCGGACCTATTACGTGGGCACCCGGACGCTTGCGCGCCTCATTGCCCAGAACGACGCGCTTACCGATGGAGATCCCTTTAAGAGAACGCTGGAGCAGATCATGATCCACGATTTCAATGTCAATAATTACGGCTTTGATGTTCTTGGGAACAAATACAACGGCAACGACTTTCAGGGCCCGCGCCATCCAATCTACGCATCGGCATATGTTCAGGACCGTCTGGAAATGAGTGACCTCATAGTGAATATCGGGCTGCGGTACGATTACATCAATACAGCAACCTACGTCCCGATCGATCCGACACAGCCGGAACTCACCCGAGATCCTTTTTCGGATGCAATCAACCCCGCCGGCATTCGCAAGAGCACCCCGTTCAATGGACTCAGCCCCCGTCTCGGAATAGCGTATCCGGTCTCCGATCGAACAGTTTTCCATGTGCAGTACTCTAAACTCATCCAGCAGTCTGAATTGCGGGATGTCAACATCGGCATGTACAGCAGCGACCTGTTCAGCGCCTTCACCTCTACGCCCGTCGGGTTCGATCTCCGTCCGACGCGCACGACGCAATACGAGATCGGGTTCTCCCAGCAGGTCGGAGAATTTGCGTCATTTGACGTCACCGGCTATTACAGGGATATCAAGGATCAGATCGAGATGCGTCCTGAGTACGTTACGAATTCGCAGTATACCAACTACGGCGTCTACGCCAACGGGGATTTCGCCACGACAAAAGGGCTCGAGCTGACGTTCACCATGAGACGATTCAAGAGGCTCATGGTGAACGGTTCACTCAGCTTCGAGGATGCGCGCGGCTCCGGATCGTTCCCGAATTCCAACTGGGGAATTGTCGGCGCCAACACCGACACGGCGTTTTTGCCGTACTATATTTCCCCGCTCAACTTCATGAACGCCCTGAGGGGAAATGTCTCGTTCGATTACAGGTTCGGAAAGGAAGACGGGGGACCGGTGCTCAGCGAACTCGGTGCGTCGCTCCTCGTCACATTCAACAGCGGGCACCCCTATACGCGCAGCTCCGCAAGCTCAGACGAGGTCGACGCCCTGAGCCGGATTCCGATCGAACCTCTCAATTCCTCCACAACGCCCTGGGTGTACCAGGTCGACCTCCGGGTCGACAAAACGTTCCGATGGGGGGACCGGCTCGCCGCAACTCTCTCTCTGTACGTGATCAACCTGTTCGACACGAGGAACGTGCTTAATGTCTGGTCGCGCACGGGGAGCGCGGATGACGATGGATTTCTCAGCAACCCGGATCTGAGCGGAGCGTACATTCAGAAGTACGGCCAGCAATACGCTGACGTCTACCGCCTGGTAAAACTCTCCTACGCGAGACCGGCAGGTTATTCCAACGATCCCTATTTCTATGGTCCACCCCGGCAGATCCGGATTGGATTAAGCGTCGAGTATTGAAAGGACACTGCTCATGAAGACAGCAGAAATTGCTCTGGGCCTCATTATCATCATCGCTGTTCCCGCTTCATCTCCTGCGGCAGAATCCGGCCCCCACGCCCGCTCATCTGTCCGCAAGACAACGGGTTCACCCATTTGGACAAAACTGAACATCAACTACCTCTCTGCGAACATCAACGCCGCGGGGCTCTCTGACATCAACACCGTGAACCCCGGTCTCCCGGGTCTCATTTATCCCAAGGGGAGCGGGAAGGGACCTGTCTCCGCAGCGGGCCCGCTCTGGGCCGCTCACGCCGGACCAGGAGGAGACATACGGGCGTCGGGTGCGGTATGGTACTACCTCACATCTCTTGCACCCGGCAAAATACTCGACAGCCTGAAGCCCGAATCACCAGATCTCCCAAAGAACCGGGTTTACCGGGTGCGCCGCGACATACCTCCGGAGAACCAGAGCGCGGACGTGAGCTCCGAACAGATCGACGGCGAAGGGAGTCCGCAGTCAATTTATGACCAATACCACAAGGATTGGAACGACTGGCCCTGGCAGGACGGCGCGCCTTTCGAAGACAAGAACCATAACGGCATATATGAACCCGCGATAGATGTCCCGGGATTCCCGGGAGCGGATCAGACGATATGGTGTGTGTCCAACGACGTCGCCGAAAGCGCGCAGTTGTTCGGTACACCTCCCCTGGGAATCGAATTACAGACCACGGTCTGGGGATACCGGAGCGAAGGAGCGCTCGGGCACACGATATTCAGGCGCTACGTCCTGATAAACCGGAACACGATCTCATTCGACAGCATGTACGTCAGCATGTGGGCAGATCCGGACATCGGCTACTACGGCGACGATCTGGCGGGGTGCGACACGACCAGGAGCCTCGGATTCGCGTACAACGGCGAGGAGACAGACAAGCTGTACGACCCCCTCCCGCCCCCTGCCTATGGATTCGATTTCTTCCAGGGCCCGTCTGTGCCGGGAGCACCGACAGATTCCGGCATTTTCAAAGGGAGAAGGGTGTACGGGAAGCGGAATCTCCCCATGACTGCGTTCTTCGCCAACACGGAAAACGCCGTTGACCCGATGCTCAAGAATCCCCTCGATTTTGGTGGTCCTGACGGCCTCATCATGATGTATAACAATTTGCGGGGGTTGACTGCAGACAACGGAAAGCCTTACATCGATCCGCTCACGGGGATGCCGACGAAGTTTCCTTTTGCGGGCGATCCTGAGAAACGGACGGGGTGGCTCGACGGCACGCACGGCCTGACGTTCGGCGATCGACATATTGGCATCGCCTCGGGCCCCTTCACAATGGCTAAGGGAGACACGCAAGAAATCGTGGTCGCCGAGATGTGCGCCGGCGCGATCCCGGGCGTTGACCGTCTCTCGGCAATTGGACTTCTCAAATTCTACGATGACCAGGCGCAGGCGGCGTACGACAATTTTTTCGCCGTCCCGCAGTCCCCCGACCCACCCACTGTCGTGGTTTCGCCGATGAGCCAGGAAATTGTTCTCAACTGGGGGATTGACTCGACCGACGTGGCAAAAACCGAAGTCCCCGCCCCCCTCGGATATGCATTCGAAGGATACAATGTGTACCAGCTTCCATCGGCCTCCGCCTCGCTCACGGAAGGCAAACGGGTGGCGACGTTCGACGTCATCAACGGGGTCGGCAAGATTCTGGATATGGATTTTGACCCGGTGCAGGGGAGCGTCCTTCAACAGGTGAAAGAATACGGAACTGACAGCGGCATACAGCGATGGATTCACATCGCCACAGACCGATTCAGAAACGATGCCCCCCTCATAAATGGGAACCCGTATTATTTTGCCGTGACTGCGTACAACTACAATCCCGCCCCCGGCATCGTCCCCGCAACGAAGGAATCTTTCCCGAGCATCATCACGATCGTCCCCCATGCCCCGGATCCCGGCACCCGGTATGCCGGACACTTCGGGGATACAATCGCGCCCGTGGTGCACACAACCGTCCCGACACTCACGCCTTCCGACGGCGTCGTGGCGCCGATTATCATCGACCCGTCAAAACTCACGGGCCATCAGTACTCCGTTTCATTCGACACGGCTGCCGGGAGCGTCTCCTGGAATCTGACCGACATGACTACCGGAACGGTGAAACTCGCCCGACAGACGAATCAAAGCGGCGATCAACACTACCCTTTCGTCGACGGGATCCAGACGTTCGTTACAGGGCCCTCATCGCCAAGCTGGAGGGATTGGCAGATTCCGAGCGGTAAATGCAGATTCACGTGGTCTGGCGCCGACGCGTATGAACTTGAGGGTTTCAATGGCGCAATGGGAAACGCCGCCGACTTCTTCGTTAACGTTCTCGGTTTCCAGGGGGGTGGCATACCGCACTCGCGGCTGAAGAGCGTCCTCCTTAGGCTTGCTCCGGCAAAAGCTGACGGCACGTTTCCGGCCGGCGATCAGAATCTGTCCTACGCATATCGATACCTGCGGGGAGCGCAGAACCCTCCCGCCAGGCCAGAGTTCGCCCAGTTCATCAAGAACACTTCGGGAAGTTATGCTTTCCAGGACTATGTTCAAGGTGTCCCCTTTTCGGCCTGGAACGTTGACGTAAACCCGCCCCAACGTCTGGCGGTGGCGTTCCTCGAAAATAACGTTGCTGCTGGACGGGTGGACGGAAAGTGGTGGCCGGATACCGCCGGTGTGGACAACTGCAGCGGCACCGGCCCCAGGGAGTGGTTCTGGATCCTGGATGCTCCGTATACCGATGCCGCGGCCAACCCGGCTTTCGAGACAAATGCCCAGACTGACCCGAGCATCCCCTTCATGTGGATATCGCTGGCCAACCGGCTCGCCACCGTGGATTGGGCAAACGGCGATGAGTTCTTGATTCGTGTCAATCACCTGAACTGTCCAGGGAATACATTTGCGTTCACCGCGCCTACTAACGTGGTCGGAAGCGCTGCCCTGGCGAGAAACGACGTCAGCCTGATCAACGTATTCCCCAATCCGTACTACGGCGTCAATCCGCAGGAGATCAACAAATACGAGAGATTCGTCACATTCAGCCACCTCCCGAAGAAGGCGGTCATCAGAATATTCAACCTTGCCGGGATCATGGTCCGCAGGATCGACCGGGAAAGAGATTCCCAGTTCGAGCACTGGGATCTCAAGAACGATTCCGGCCTCCCGGTGGGGAGCGGTCTGTACATCGCCCATATCGACATGCCCGATCTCGGCGTTACCAAGATTCTGAAAATTGCCGTCGTCCAGGAACAGCAGATACTCGACAGATTCTGATCACCCTTGCGAGGTGCAACAATGAAACGGCTGATAGCGTTGTGCCTGTCCACTCTCTTCATCGGAACGGCTTCGCTTTTCGCAAGCTCCGGAAACCGGACCGGAACGAACAGCGCCTCCGAGCTCCTCATACCGATCGGTCCGCGCGACATTGCGATGGGAAACTCGACGGTGGCCGTCACATCTGGCCCCGAGGCGCTATTCTGGAACCCGGCGGGGATTGCGGGCGCGCTGAAGGACGTAACGCTCTATGCGTCCCACATGAACTACATTGCAGACATCGGCGTGGAGTGTGTTTCCGCGTCCGTGAATATTCCGGATATCGGCGCCCTGGCCCTTCAGCTGAAGGCCCTGTCCATCGGCGATATCCCGCTGACGACCGCGCTGAATCCCGACGGGACGGGACAGACGTTCAAACCTCAGTTCTTTACCGTCGGGCTGACGTACGGCCGTCAGCTCACCGACCGCATTCGCGTCGGATTCACGGCGAAACTGATTTCCGAGCAGATGGCTGAAGTGAGCGCAACCGGGTACGCGTTTGATGCCGGGGTGATCTATGACAATCTTGCCTCCGTGTCCGGTCTCTCGTTCGGCGTTGTCGTAAAGAACATCGGGCCGCAGATGACGTTCGGCGGCCCCGGGCTTGACATCAGTGCAACTGCGAATGACCTATCGCGCGGGCCATATACCTACAGCGTTCAGGCCGCCTCGTTCGAGCTCCCCTCCACAATCGAAATCGGTATGGGATACAAGAGGGTGATAACCGAGAACAATGTGATTGTCGTTTCGGCGGCGTTTCAGAACAACAATTTCAGCGATGACGCCTACCGTTTCGGCATCGAGTACGGGTTTCAGGATCTTCTCTTCCTTCGCGGAGGGTACGAGTATTCGCCCTCAGACATGGCTCAGCGCGAGAACATCTACGGTCCGGCATTCGGCGCGGGAATCCACGTGATCGTCGGAACCACCGACGTGACTTTCGACTACGCGTACCGGTCCGTGAAATTCTTCGTTGCCAATAACGTGTTCTCTGTGAAAATCGGGCTGTAATCCGGGGGGCAAAGCAACAAACGATGATCGGCAAGACCGTTTCACATTACAGAATACTTGAGAAACTCGGCGTCGGGGGGATGGGGGTCGTGTACAGGGCCGAGGATACGCAGCTCAAACGAACCGTTGCGCTGAAGTTCCTTCCCCCCGAGCTTACATTCGACCCGGAGGCGAAGGAACGCTTCCTCCAGGAAGCCCGGGCTGCTTCCGCACTCCAGCATGCCACACTCTGCACCATCCACGATATCGGCGAGACACCCGACGGGCAGATGTTCATCTGCATGGATTTCTATGACGGCGAAACGCTCAACGCCGCCCTCCGTCACGGCCCCCTCTCCGTTGACCGCGCAATCGACATCGCCATCCAAATCTGCCAGGGTCTCTCCCGCGCACACGAAGCCGGCATCATACACCGCGATATCAAGCCGGCCAACATCATGGTCACACGCCGGGGCGAGGTAAAGATCCTGGATTTCGGACTGGCAAAGCTCGCGGGACAGACGCGTCTCACGAAGACCGGAACAACGCTGGGGACCGCCGCGTACATGTCCCCGGAGCAAACCAGGAGTGCCGACGTTGACTGGAGATCCGACCTCTGGTCGGTCGGTGTGGTCCTCTACGAGATGCTCGCAGGGCGACGCCCGTTTGAAAGCGACTACGAGCAGGCGATCGCATATGCCGTGTGCAACGAACAACCTGTCTCTCTCTCCACGCGGAGACCGGACATGCCGCCCGGGGTCGAACCTGTTGTTTTCAAGGCGATGTCGAAGAACCCGGCCGAGAGATATCAGAGTGCCGACGATCTTTTGTCAGAGCTGAAGATCCTCCAGGGGGGTGAACACCAGGCGGGAGTCACTCTTGCCGGAAAGCTGGCGGCGCAACGCAGGTGGAGAACGCGGCTCATTCGTCTTTCAGCCGGGGGATTGACCGTTGCGCTGATCTGGGCGGGGTACCTCTTCTTCTCCCGCAATGCCCCGGAAAAGGAGCTTGCGTACAGCCCGAAGGCCATAACCGTCTTGAGTTTTGAAAACCAGACCGGCGACATCAGCCAGGAACACCTGGGAGTGGTGCTCCAGGACGCAATTATCACCAGCCTTGAACAGTCGCCGTATTTCCGGGTAACAACACGCGAGAGAATTCGCGATATCCTCAAGCAGCTGGGGAGAAAGAACACCGATTCCATCGACAATCAGACCGGCCTGGAAATCTGCGCCCGGGAAGGATCAGAGGCGATGGTGACGGGAAGTTTTACCCGGGCCGGCGAGCTCTTCGTCACGAATCTCAAAATCGTCGACGTCAGCACCCGGCAGACCATGAAGACCTTCAGGGAGAGCGGAAAAGGTGTGGAAAGCCTCCTGGAGACGCAAATCGACGATCTCTGTAACAAGATCTCACGCGGCTTCGGGGTCTCGGAACACGCGACGCAACAGACCTTGCGACCAGTAGGCGAGATGATCACCGCCTCCCTGGAGGCATACGACTATTACGTCAGCGGGCAGAGGGAATACGAGAAGACCAACATCGAGGAGGCACGAAGGTGTTATGAAAAGGCGGTCCGAATCGATTCGACATTCGCCCTTGCATGGTGGCATCTTTCGACGGTCGTCCAATCAGGCGCACGGGAAGAGGCGGAGAACCATGCACGACGGTGGCTGCAGAAAACCCCGGAAAAAGACCGGCTCCACGCCGAGGCCCATCTCTATCCCGAACGCTACTGGGCAACCATCAGGAGCGCGATTGCGAAATACCCCCGCGAGAAGGAATTCCACCTCTGTCTTGCTACCGAAGGATATACCTTCCAGTTAAGGGATTACTCGAACGCCCTGGCAGAATACAAAAAAGCGCTTGACCTAGATCCCGAGTACTACTGGCCGCTGGAGGCATTGAGCGGCATCAATTGCGCACTCGGACATCCGGAGGAAGGGCTGAAATACGCCCAGAGATACCACGACCTCTATCCAACGAATGCGCCGGCAGTTCAGCTCATGGGGGATGCGTATTTCGGCCTCGGTGATATCGCCATGGCAGGCGTCCAATACCGGGAGGCGCGTGGACTCAAAGCGGAAGATGATGTCCTCATCGAATTCAGGAGGATGTACATGCTTGCGCTTGACGAAGAGTATGCGCAGGCCGAATCATTGTGTGATGAGCGGATCGCCCTATCGTCCCGTCCATGGGCACGGTTCGGAGGGTTGTTGTGGAAGGCCTGGTTGCAGGCCTGGCTCGGCAAAGCGGGTCAGGCCGCGGAGACATGCCGTCGCGCGCAGGCTGCAGATCCGTCCAACTACTTTCCCCTGCTCCAGACGGCCTGGATACTGACAGACGCAAAGAACACGGATTCAGCACGGATGTACCTCGCCCGATCGTCTCTCATGCTTGAGAGCATCCAGGATTCGATTCCTCGCTACGCAGGACTCTCGTGGCACGCACTGGTTGCCGGGCTGGCCGCGACGACCGATTGTCGCCCGGAGAGTGCGCAGGCTGAACTCTCGGACATGATGGCATTTGCGGACAAGACTGATGAAGTCGCCCGCGGCCGGCGGCGACATCTCGGCGATCTCCTGCATGCGGGAATTCTTTTCTTGAAGGACTCGGTCGACCAGACAATCGTTATCGCCGCGGGGGCAACACCGTGGAAGAGCTACTTTGACTACGATTTCAACTGGGATGACCGGGGGATGATGATATGGAACTTCGCCTGGTCACTTCGGGACCTGCTTGCAAAGGCATACGGCAGGGAAGGAAAAATCGACAGGGCAATAGCAGAATACGAGCGACTCACCGCGCGCAACCCGAACGGCCGGAGACAGTTCCTGATCCATCCTCTCTACCATTACCGGCTGGCCAGATTGTACGAACAAAAAGGGATGAAGCTGAAGGCCATTGCCGAACACGAGGCATTCCTGAGGATCTGGGGGAAGGCAGATCCGGTGCACAAGGAGCCGGCGGATGCGAGGAAGAAGCTTGTCAGTCTCAAGGCGATCCGTCCCTGACACAACAGGGCCCGAACAGAAACAGTTCGGGCCCTTCCCGCCACATCAGCGCGTATGTTACCGCTCAGTTTACCGTGTATTCGAACTTCGTCGTTCTGGAGAGTCCGCCGACGGTCACGTTAAGGACGAAATGGTATTCGCCCTTCTCATCAAGCGTGAGGGCGTTGCCGAAGTGACTCATCATCGGCCTGAGGTCCACGGTCGAGTTCTTCTTCGACGGCGATTCGATCTGTAGGCGCACGCTTGCGTTTTCAAACTCCTTGCCGTTGACGGCATCCTTAAGATCCACGCCGATGTGATGAGTGCCGGCCATCATCGAATCCATCATCGGCTTGCTCATCGACATCCCTTCGGATTTCATACCCCCCGACTTGCTTCCCATTCCCATGCTCGTGTCATTTTCACCGTGCCTCATCATCATCGCCGGACCGGGTTTCATCATTTCCTTGTGCCGGGCCTGCGACATAAGCCAAACCTTTATCTGAAGTCCTTCGACGGTCACATCAACCGTCGGCTTCCCCATAATACCCGACATATCGCCCGGCTTCAACTCGGAGCTGGCGAGCGGTTCCATCGCACTCTGTCCGAACGCGGCAAGCGTCACCGCCAGCGTCAGGATAGCCGGGAATATTGCATTCTTGGAGCTCATGGTGCATCCTTTCTCATTATGGAGGAGAAGTTGGAACGGGTGGCATTTCCATCATACTACAGAGAGGCGAGGCAGGCGACAATCGCCCCAAGGGGTGAAACAGTAGTTAATCCCCGGTACAGGCGGCCGGCGTGAAATCATTCGGCAAGAAGCTTCTCAATCATCGTCCCGGTGTCCGCGTACGAGCCTTCGCCGACGTGGACGTATCGGACGATTCCCTTCTTGTCGATCAGGTACATCACCGGCCAGTATTGCTGGTCGTACGCCCTCCACGTCGTGAAATCATTGTCTGTCACAACAGGCCAGGTCACGCCGAGAGAAGCCACCTCCCTCCGGAGCGCGGAGAGATCCCTCTCGAGTTTGAGCTCGGGGGAGTGAACGCCGATGATCTCGAAATTCCCTTCCGCACGCTTTGTGCTCCACTGCTTCAGCGCGGGGATTGTGTTCCTGCAATTCGAGCAGGCGAACGTCCAGAATTCCAGGAGGACTACCTTCCCCCGGAGATCCCTCAGCCGGAGCGGGGGAGAGTTCAGCCACTCCCCCTCTGTAATCTCCGGCGCGGGCCTGCCTATCCACTTCTGGCCGTCCGATGCCCGGACTCCCACCGGCAGCGCCGCCGCAACGGCGGCGCACACCAGGAGGAGCAGTCTCCCCGTGCGTGAACGGGAGGCGGCCATCGAGCGAACATCCCTCGTCGCCGTCATTTCCTGTTCTCCTTCGGCACGAACGTGAGCGACGCGGAGTTCATGCAGTACCGGAGTCCGGTCGGCTTCGGCCCGTCGTCAAAGACGTGCCCGAGATGCGCGCCGCAACGCGCGCAGCTGACTTCCGTCCTCGTCATAAAGAGGCTGTTGTCCGTTTCTTCACGGACGTTCTCCTTCGCCACCGGCGCGTAGAAGCTCGGCCAGCCGGTTCCGGATTCGAACTTCGTGTCCGAGGTGAAGAGGTCGGTCCCGCAGCACACGCACCGGTAGAGCCCCTTTGTGTGATTATTCCAGTACGCACCGGTAAACGCCCTTTCGGTTCCCTTCTGCCTCGTCACGTCGAACTGGAGCGGCGTGAGCTGCTTTCGCCACTCCGCATCGTCTTTCATCACCCTGTCAGCCATAACATATCCCTCCTGATCCACTGAATAGAGCCTGAGCGAATTTCCGCCCGCAAACGAGAGCGCGGCACAGGCAAGGAACAGCGTGAGAAGCCCCTGGAGTTTCATCGGGAATCCCCCCGCTCTTTTTCATAATACTGCTGGTGGTATTCCTCCGCCCTCCAGAACGTCGACGCCGGGACGACCTCCGTGGCGATCGGCCCGCCGAACCGGTTGCTCTTCCCGAGCTCAGCGATGTACGCCTGCGCCTGTTCCTTCTGTTCGGGCGATTTGTAGAATATCACCGAGCGGTACTGCGACCCCACGTCCGGGCCCTGCCGATCCACACTTGTCGGATCGTGGAGCTCGAAAAACTCCTCAAGAAGCTTCCGGTACGAGACCTTCGCGGGATCGTACGTGATCCTGACAGATTCCGCATGTCCCGTCCTGTCCGTGCAGACGTCCCGATACGTCGGCTTGTCGAAATGCCCCCCCTCAAAACCAACCTCGGTCGAGACGACCCCCTCGACGGTCCGGAACGTATCTTCAACGTGCCAGAAACAGCCCGCGGCAAACGTCGCCGTTTCGAGGTTCTTCCCGCTCGTTTTCTCATTCAAGGTCGTCGCTCTTTTCCCCCCCTCGCCGGCGGATGTCCGGGCCAGGAGAAACAGGGAGAACACAGCGATCCCCGCCGCAATGATGATCTTTCCGTTCACGAAAACCTCCTCAGATTGTACTTGATTTGCGCCGGGTTTCGGCCCGGGGCTGCAGCGTTTCGTGACCCAACATAGCCACGGCGGGTCACGAAAGTATCACGCAGGTATAACGTTTTCCGGTTCCGATTCGTCCCACCCCGTCCGTGATACGTTCGTGATACATCTGCACTATATTTGCGCCGGGCGGGTATTTCTTTCGGAGATTTCCTATGTTTTTGAACACCGGACAGCCATTCGACTCGATGGAAAAAGAGCAGCAGAGGACACAAAAACGCGTCCTGATCGTCGAAGACGACAGGGACATCGCGCAGCTCGTGGAGCTGCACGTGAAAGACCTGGGATGCCGGTGCGAAGTTGCCCGCGACGGCGAGAAGGGACTCGAAAGCGCGCTCAGGAACGAGTACGACCTCATCATACTTGACCTGATGCTTCCGGGGCTGGACGGCACAGAGATCTGCAAAGAGATCCGCTCGGAGAAGAATTACACCCCCATACTCATGCTGACGTCCCGGTCCGAGGAGGTCGACCGGGTGCTCGGGCTCGAACTCGGGGCGGACGATTACCTTACAAAACCGTTCAGCATCCGGGAATTCATTGCACGGGTCAAAGCGATATTCCGCCGGGTTGAGAACCTGAAAGAGGAAACGTCGCGCGCGGAGGAGACGAATGCGATCGTCCGTGGGGCGCTTGTGATCGACCGGGTGAACCGGAAGGTGACGTTACGGGGAAAAAAGGTCGACCTGACTCCCAAGGAGTACGATCTCCTTCTCCTGTTCGCAGCTCATCCCGGGAGGACCTACACGCGCGAGCAGCTTCTCAATACCGTCTGGGGTCCCCAGTTCCAGGGGTACGATCATACGGTGAATTCGCACATCAACAGGCTGCGCGCGAAGATCGAACAGGATATTGCGCACCCGCACTACATACTTACCGCCTGGGGGGTGGGCTACCGGTTTGCGGAAGGAGATGAACTCCCTGACGACTGACACAACACGGCCTGCGGGAAGGCCCCTTACCAGGTTTTCCAGCCTGTACTGGAGACTCTCGGCAACGCTGCTCCTGATTCTCGCCGTACTGGCAATCGTCTACGTGTACGTCACCGCGTTCACCGCGGACATGTACTTCCAGGAGGCGACGCAGCGGCTCAACGCGATGGTGGCTCCGTACATTGCGCGGGAGATCCACCCTCTCGTCGACGGCAAGATCGACCGGGGGGCGCTGAACAGGATATTCGACGCCGCGATGATACTCAACCCGAGCGTCGAGGTATACCTCCTGGACTCGCTCGGAAACGTGCTCGCCTACGCCGCCCCCGACAGTGTCATCCGCCGCCGATCGGTCAGGCTCGCGCCGGTCGAATCGTTCCTCAGGGATGGCGGGAAGACGTTCGTGATGGGAGACGACCCCCGGAGCACTGACCGGGAGAAGGCGTTTTCCGCGGCCGCGATCGGCGATGCGCGGACCCCACGGGGTTACCTGTACGTCATCCTGGGGGGAGAAGAGTACGACTCAGTCACCCGGTTCCTCCTCGGCAGCTACATACTCCGCCTCGGCGTGAGAGGAATCATCCTGACGCTGATCGCCGCGGCCGTCATCGGGCTGATCGCGTTCAGGCTCATCACGCGAAACCTGCAGAAGACGATCACGACGGTCAAACGGTTCCAGGACGGGGACCTCTCCGCGCGCATTGCGCCTGGATCGAGCCTCGAGGTCAGAGAGCTCGGCGAGGCGTTCAACGAGATGGCGGATAAGATCGTGGCGCACATCGAAGAGATCAGGACGATGGACAACCTGAGGAGGGACCTGGTCGCCAACGTCTCCCACGATCTGCGCACGCCGCTCGTCTCCATCCACGGATACGTGGAAACGATACTGATGAAGGACACATCGCTGAGCGACGAAGACCGGGCGAAGTACCTGAAGACGGTGCTGCAGGGTACCGAACGACTGAAGAAACTGGTGGAGGAGCTCTTCGAGCTCTCAAAGCTGGAAGCGAAACAAACGAAGCCGAACCCCGAGGAGTTCTCGATCGCCGAGCTCGTCCAGGACGTCGTCCAGGAGCATCAACTCATGGCCGATCAGCACCGCGTCACGCTCAGGACCGATTTTGCGCACGACCTGCCGTTCGTCCACGCGGACATCGCGCTCATCGAGCGGGTTTTCCAGAACCTCCTCGATAACGCGATACGGTTCACCCCCGAAGGCGGAGCAGTGACGATCAGGCTCGCGTCCGAAGGAGGGAGCGTCGGGGTGAACGTGGCCGACACGGGAGACGGGATAGCCGCGGAGGATCTTCCCTACATATTTGACAGGTACCGGAGAGGCTCACAGACCGCCGGCTACGAGCACGCGGGTACGGGTCTGGGGTTGTCGATCGTGAAGAAGATACTCGAGCTCCACGGTGTGACGATCGCGGTGTCCAGCAGGGTCAGGGAGGGGACGGCGTTTTCGTTCAGGCTGCCGGTGGAGCACGACGCGGGATGACAGGTTGCCGCGGCCGCCTGATTGCTTCGTGGTGGCGCTTACAGCGCCACCACTCGCAATGACAAGGTGCGCTCGCAATGACGGGGCGAAGGTCAGCGGGGGAGGACGTCGAAGAGCTGGTCTCCCTCGATGGCGCCCCCGAACGAAAACCGGAGAATTCCCTGGTCGTCCGGTTCCTGCGTCCCGATGATCCGGCCGTTGCAGTAGATCGCATACTTCTGGTCGGGAGGAAGGTCCAGGATTTCGTGGGAGACCACGTTCGTGGTCGAGCGGTTCCGTTCGGTCCATCGCCGCTTTTCCCCCCATTCGCGGATCGTCACCGCGAGCCGGGAGAGGCTCGGCGCGGAGACGGCCATCGCCGGCTTCGCGGAATTCCCGGAGAACCAGAGAACGCGTGAACCTTCCGATTTGACCGCGAAATCCTTCGGGGCCCTGATCGTAAACCCGCCCACCGAGACGGCGTTCATCGTGCCGTTCAGTTCAATGTCGTACACCGCATCCCTGAACCGGTAGCGGATCTGCGTCCCGTACAGTTCCTTGGTCAGGTGCGGATTGAGGTACAGCCGGTTGTACCTGGGCTGAATCCCGTAAATGTCGCGGTAGAGGCCGGTGATCGAGGATGCATTCCCGGCAAGTATGTCGTCTCCCGCCCCGACCTGCGTGGCGCGCAGATAACGCTGGAACGCCAGCCCGTCCTTCCTGTAGCGGTCAATCACGTTTTTGACGTACCGCAGTGCGATCTCCGGGTTGTCCGCGGCGTACGCCCTGACGCCCAGCTCGCCCCACGAGAGGAAGAGATCTCCGTTTTCGTACGTCGGGAACGGATAGTTCAGGTCGTGCGCAACGCCTTTCTCGTACGGGAACATACAGCTCGGCCAGAAGAACAGCCTCTCCTTCTGCATCTGGAGCTCGATCTGATCGAGTATCAACGCCCTGCGGGCCGGGTCGTCACACAGCCCGTAGGCGATGGCCATGAAATTCACGGACGTGACAAGGTTGTTGCCGAAGACGCTCCCGTCCTTCTCCCGCCAGTGGACGTACCATCCGAAGGAGTCCTTCCAGAAACCTCCGTCGGACGTCGATTTGTTGAAGCTCTTCTTGAGTGCCCCGGCGAAATCGCGGTACTCCCCGGCCTTCGCGTTGTCCCCCAGGATGTCTTCGGCTTCCGACCACCGGTCGAGCGCGTGGTAGAGCTCGGCGTTCACGAACGCGTCCTCCCACGACGCCCAGATCACGTCCAGCCAGTCGCTCCCCCGCTTCTGCGTGTGCGAATCCGTCATCATCTCGACGAGCGCATTCCCGTCCGTATCACGGTGCAGCATATACTCCAGCACCTTCTCGCAGGACTCCTTGTGCGTCCGGAGCCAGGTGGTGTCGCCGCACTGATCGAATTCGTCGGCGACGTTGATGACGAAGTCGGGGTTCGAGTCCATCAGGATCCCCCACTGCGCCTCGTAGAAGCCCAGCGAATCAGCCGTCCCGGGCATCGCGTCTTCGTCGGTATATGCCCAGCGGGCCTTCACCCGCCCGTCGGGAAGTATGGCGTGGTCCCGGTAATAATCCAGGCAGTCCCGGTAGCCGTTCAGGTAGTTCCTGTCGTCGATTGCGACGTTGAACTGCGCGATGTACTGCTCGTGCAGACAGATCGGACCGTAGGGGGTGTGCCAGCTGTTCCCCCCGTAGTGCCGCGAGTCAATGACGCCCAGTCGTGCAATCGTGTTCAGTATCGATGTGACGGCATCTCCGTCGATGCCGCGGAATGTCCCCCTCCCGAGCTGGTCAGCGGAAGCCGGGGCGGAGATCCGGATCACCTGCCGGTACGTCCCCGCCGGATACGCCGCACTCTGCCAGACATCGGTCTTCCCCCGTATGAACCGCCGGCGATGTGTCGTATCGTCGTACCTGTAACGGAGCTCTGCCTGCGAGGATGAAAATGCGCAGGTCAGCGCGTTTCCCATCCTGGAGAGAGACACCGCGGCATTTCCCCGATCCGGCGCCGAGACGAGCCGCAGGCAGTTGTCATCCCCCGTCTTCCAGAACGTGAGCAGGTTGGTATGGACGCCATAGGCGAGCGCCGTGTCGTCGAAAAGCCGAAACCACGCGACACCGCCGTTGCCGAGCAACGCGGCCTCGAAATCGTCCACCCGGCGGATACCGAAGGCGGGGAATGCATTTTCGTCAAACGTGAGAGGGACGGGGAGAGTCCTGTCAATCGTCCAGAGAATCGCCTCACCGTCGAATGTCAGTGTCCAGGATTCCTCGACGGGCGTATCACCGCACGAGTAGCGGATGTTCGAGATTCGCACCGAATCCGGGCCCGAAATGACGGCGGGATCGCCCAGGAGGGTCCGCGAGGTGTGCCAGACGGTTCCTGCACGAACCCCGGTGTACGCGAGGGAGCCAGAGCCGACCACCGGCTTCGGGCCGATCCACACGCTGTCGATCGAGCAGCCGCCGTTGAGGTTCACACTCAGACCCAGCCGGCCGTTTTCGACACGGAAGATCCTGCCGTCACTGTCGCTCCTCACCGAGGGCGCCGCGCCGGGGCTTGCTTCTGTTACCTGCCTTACAGTTGAAACCTGTGATTGCTCCGCGTTGGGAAACCGGGTCTGTCCATCAGCAACCCGGTAGAACAGGAGTACTGCCAGGGAGATACAGAGTTGACGCATCGTATGTCTCATTCCTTCTTCGTGGGTCCATTAATGTAACGAATGCAGACCGTCAACAGCAACATTTGAACGCGGAACACGCGATTGTTGATTCTCCGGCGGCAATTCTCTAGTTTCATCACCGGTCCCAGGACACTCACACACGGCACGTATGAAAAAACCTGTCATTCATTTGATATGCAACGCTCATCTCGACCCGGTCTGGCAATGGCGGTGGGACGAAGGGGCGGCAGAAGCGATCACGACATTCGGCATTGCCGCGCGTCTCCTGAGAGAGTTTCCGGCATTTGTCTTCAACCACAACGAAGCCATTCTCTACCGCTGGGTACAGGAGTACGACCCGCCCCTGTTCGCTGAAATCCGGAAGCTCGTCGAAGAAGGCCGCTGGTGCATTTCGGGAGGGTGGGACCTGCAGCCCGACGTTAACCTGCCGGGGACGGAATCCATCATCCGACACATTGCCGAAGGGAGGAGCTTCTTCACAAAGCACTTCGGCGTGCGACCGCTGGTGGCGTATAATTTTGATTCATTCGGGCACAGCGGAGGGCTGCCGCAGATACTGACCCAGGCCGGCTTCCGGATGTACATTCACATGCGCCCCGGACCGAAAGATCTCCCCCTTCCTTCGGACCTCTACCGGTGGCGGGGGATCGACGGATCCGAGGTGGCCTCCTACAGGGTGCCCTTCGCCGGGTACAATACGTTTCACGATAAGGCCGTCGAGAGGATCCGCGAGGGGATCGACATCGCACTCCGGATGAACCGCGACACACCGGTGTTCTGGGGGCTCGGCGACCACGGCGGTGGCGCCACCGCCCGTGAACTGGAGCAGATACAGAATCTGATGCAGGAGGAGACCCGGGTCGAGATCGTCCACAGCTCCACGGAGCGCTTCTATGAATCCATCCGCGAGCTGGTCCCTTCACTGCCGGTCGTGGAGGGGGACCTGCAGCGGATATTCACGGGGTGCTACACGTCGATGTCCCGGCTCAAGAGAAGGATGCAGCGCAATCTCGGGGAGATCGTCCAGACGGAAGCACTTCGCGCGGCGTCCTGGTGGGAAACCGGACAGGAGTACCCGGCAGGTCAGATTCGCGACGCGTGGAGGGATCACCTCTTCAACGACTTTCACGACATACTCCCGGGATCCTCCGTCGAGGCCGGCGAGCTTGACGCGCTCGACCTTTATGGACGCTCCTCGGAAACGGCGCGGCGGATCCGGCTCGGCGCGGTGTCCGGTCTCTCAGCCGGGGCCCACAGGAAGCTCGAAATCCCGGTGACCATCCTGAACGTCAACCCGGGAGCACATCGTGTCCCCGTGGAATTCGAGTACATGATCGACCACGTGCCGAAGCTCAAGGGGGAGTGGCACGCAAGACTCTTCACACTGGACGGGACGGAAATCCCGGTACAGGAGGAGGCACCGGAGTCACTTCTTCTCAAGGACGAATGGCGGAGGAAGATCTGTTTCGAAGCTTCGCTCCCCCAGATCGGGGCGGCCTACTACAGGATAGAAATGAGGAGCGGCCACGGGGAGCGCGCACCTGCGGCCTCCAGCGTCAAATACGGCCTCTCTGACGCGGGGCTCATCAACCACTTCGACGCCGGGGGAGGACGCGAAGTACTTTCCGGTGAGGCATTCAAGGGGTTGATCGTCGAAGACACGGCAGATTCCTGGGGGATGGAGGTGTGGAAGTACAGAAATGTCCTCGGCACGTTTGCACTCGTTCCGGGGTCACTCGTCACGGTGGAGAGGGGCCCAATTCGGACGATCACCGAAGCCGCGTTCGAGGCCGGACGAAGCACGATCCTCTGCCGGACAATCGCCTATGCCGCCTGTCCGTTTCTCGAATTCCGGTTTCGCGTCCACTGGAACGAGGAACGCCGGAGACTGAAACTCAGCATACCGACGACGTTCCGGCAGTCAGAAGCATTCTGCGAGGTCCCGGGGGGAGCAACCCTCCGTCCCTCGGACGGGGAAGAACACGTGCAGGGGCGCTGGCTCGTGCTCAAGGGAATCTCGGGCGGGAAGCCGACGGCACTCGGGCTGATCAACAGCGGCCAGTACGGGTTCGATCTCCACGAGGGGGAAATCAGGCTATCGGTGCTCCGGAGCGCCATCTACTGCCACGAGCGGACGTTCGATCCCGGAACGTCCCCCCATCGAAAACACATGGACCAGGGAATCCACGATTTCCGGGTGCTCCTCACGGCCGGCGACACTCCGGAGGTGCTCCACACGGTAGCCGGACTCGCCGACTGGGTCAGCGCTCCCCCCTACGTAATTCCCCATTTCCCGATAGGAGAAAAGACCCCCGCCAGGCGGGAGATCCTGAGCGTTGAGCCGGGGAACGTCAGGCTGATCGCGTGCAAGAGCTCGTGGGACGCCCGTGCACTCATCCTGCGGTTCCAGGAAACCGTCGGAGAAGAGACTCGCGCGCATCTCCGGCTGAACACGCCGTCCGTTTCCCTCGCGCTCGATTTCAGGCCGTACGAGATCAAGACGATCCGGTTTGAAAAAGACGGAACGTGGAGCGAAGCGGCGATGATCGAAGAAGAGGGTCCCCGATTGCAGTAAGGAACGTTCTCGCCGATGCCGCCGAACGGCGGTACACCGGCATCGTTCAGCGCTCCGCGGGTCCAAGTCGAACGAGGATCACCCCCCGCGGTGGAACTGTCGCCGAGAATTCCCCTTCGGCGGAGGGGAGGTCTTTCTCCCTCCAGAGGTCGCGGACTGAGCGGCGGCCGGTGACGCCGACCACCGACCACGCCGCCGTGACGGACGCCGGATTTCCCCCCCGGTTGAAGAGGCCGAGCGCTTTCGTTCCGTCCCCGAGGTCCTTGATCATCAGAAACGTGCTGTCGCTCGTCCGGGCAACCGCCGCGCACTGGCCGAGCGGATCCTGGTCGACGTCAATGACTTCGGGATTGCACAGGACGTTCAGCGTGAAGGAATCGAGCTTTCCCATCTCCCCGCTGTAGAAGAGGGGTGCCGCCATCAGGCACCAGAGGGACATATAGGAGTACTGTTCGTCAGGGGTGAACTTGCACGGTGCAGGCATCCCGCCCCCGGCGGCGCGGGCATCGCCGATATAGCCGATCTGGATGTAGTCGGGATCATTCCACGACCCGGGCCGGGAATACGCCCGGTGCTCGGCGTTTTTGAGCGCGACGTCGAATATGCGGTCAAGCTCAATGCCGAGATCGTCCGCAGTGCGCCACGATTGTCCTCCCACCGATACACCCCACTCCCAGACGCTCCCCATACCGTACTGGCAGAGGTTCAGGACGATGTCCCTTGACTGACGGGCGAGTATTTCCCCCATCATCCTGTACGGCTTCTCAAGAGCAGGCCGGGAATGGTCCCCCCCGACGACACGGTCGTACGAGCACCAGTCGTATTTCAGGAAGTCGAACCCCCACGCCGCAAACTGCCTCGCATCCGGGTCTTCGTGTCCGTAACTCCCCGAGAATCCCCCGCACGTCAGCGGACCCGGCGACGTATAGATCCCGGCCTTGAGACCAGCTCCGTGGATGTACGCCGTCAGGGCGTTCATGTCGGGGAAATGCCGGTTCGGAAGCAGGTTCCCCGCGTTGTCCCGGAGAGGTCCCACCCGGAGAGGATCGGGATTCGCCGGGCTGTTCATCCAGCAGTCATCGATGTTAACGTATTGATATCCCGCGTCAGCCAGGCCGGTGGCAATCATCACGTCAGCGGCTTCACGAACGAGCGAATCGGTGATCCTGCCGTAGTGCGCGTACCAGTGGTTCCAGCCCATCGGAGGAGTAAGCGCAAGCTTCCCTCCGCTCGCGATCCGGAACCTGCGTTCAGCGGAACCCTTCCCGTTCACCGCGCCGAGTGTCACGTCGAACTCTCCCTTCGCCGGAGCCGTCCCGGTGATGATCCCGGATGCCGGGTCGATCCGGAGAGAGGACGGAAGACCGGCTGCCGAGAATTTCATCGGGCGATCTCCCGTGCAGGGAATTCTGTACAGGAACGGATGCCCGGGGCGGCAGCCATAGACGAGCGGACCGTTGATGCGGGGGGCCGGACCGGGCCGGGGCGTGAGGATGAACGCATCGTTCGAGCCTGATGCCGGAACGGTTGGAGGGGTTTCCCGGGCGAACGACAGAGAGAATGAAACCAGGGATACGGCGACGATGATTACGGGTGTACTGAGCCTGGGAGTCATGGAAGGAGGTCAATGAAGGTGATGATCGGGTTGGTTCGTGTCTCCAAGAACGCTAATCAGATGAACAAGATACAGCAAATTCAGCGACACGGGGGGGAGTTGTGAGGGGACGAAACATTGCGTATATTGGAAACGTAAAATACGATATAAGTTTCCGTTCTCGACATATGGCAAAATGGCTTCGTTTGGACCATATTTCGGACGCACACGGCACGTCGAACAGGAGGCCGAACCGTGAGTGAATCAGAAGAAAGGGAGAGGATACTCGAGGCGGCAGCCCGGCGCTTCATGGAGTTCGGGATTTCGAAGGTGACGCTCGATGAAATAGCTTCAGACCTCCGGATGAGCAAAAAGACGATGTACAAGCACTTCCCGAGCAAGGAAGATCTTCTCAGAAACATCATACACGCCAGAATAAAAAGGAACGGAAAACGTTTTACAGATATCATGGGCTCCGAGAAGCCCTTCGGCGAGAAGCTCCAGGAGATTTTCGCGTTCGCGGGACGGGAGTTCAGTGCGGCAAGCAGGCAATTTGTCGTCGATCTCCGCCGGTTCGCCCCGGATCTCTGGGCGGAGGCGGATGAGTACCGCCGCAAGACGATCGTCACGAACGTCAGGACCATGATCGAGCAGGGAAAGGCCGAAGGGATGATACGGCCGGATCTCGAGTCGGACCTTTTCGTGCTCGTCTTTCACAGCGCGGTGATGAACATCCTCACCCCGCACGCGCTCTCGGAACAGTCGTTCTCGACGTCCCAGGCGTTCCAGGGCATACTGAGGATCATATTCGAAGGTGCGCTGACGCAGGACGCCCGCGCAACGATTCACATGACAGGCCAACTCCCCACTGAGTTTTCCATCGAGAGGTAGCGACATCATGAAATTCTTCTTCCGTACACTGGTCACACTCACATCCCTCCTCATCCTGAGCGGCTGCAGCGACAAGCACAAAGGGATGCTGGACGCCTCCGGCACGCTCGAGTCCGTCGACGTCAACGTCGGCGCGAAGGTACCCGGACAGATCGTCAGCCTGCTCGTCGACGAGGGAACGCGCGTGAAAGCGGGTGACACGATCGCCGTGCTCGACCAGGTGACGCTCAAGATGCAGTGGGACCAGGCACAGGCGGGGGTGGAACTTGCCCGGGCGCAGTACCAGATGCTCCAGAACGGCGCCCGGTCGGAGGACATATCCTCGTCCGAGCAATCGCTCCTGCAGATGGAATCCACGCTCAAGAACGCCACGGACGACTACCAGCGGATGAAGTCGCTCATCGCGTCGCACAGCATCACCCAGAAGCAGTTCGACGACGCGGAGTCGCGTTTCAACGTCGCCCAGGCACAGTACAACACTGCGAAGCAAAACCTCCAGAAGATGAGGCGCTTTGCGCGGCCCGAGGAGCTCGAGGCCGCAAAGGCTCGCCTGGAGCAGGCGCAGGCAGGAGCGAACCTGATCGGAAAGCAATTGACCGACGCCACGATCACGGCTCCCGTGGCGGGCATCGTGACGCACAAGCCCGTTGAAACGGGAGAGTTACTGGGCGCGGGATCGACCGTCGTGACGGTGTCCCGGCTCGACACGCTCAACCTGATGATCTACGTCAGCGATACCGACCTGGGGAAAGTGAAGCTCGGAGGGCTCGCGGACGTCGTGGTCGACACGTACCCGGATCGGTCGTTCCCGGCTCACGTCGTCTATATATCGCCGATAGCGGAATTCACGCCGAAGAACATCCAGACGAAGGAAGACAGGACAAAGCTCGTCTTCGGCGTCAAGCTCGAAGTCGACAACCACGAGGGGATCCTCAAGGCGGGGATGCCTGCAGACGCGTATCTCCACCCGTGAACGGAACGGGAGACATCACCGGCGCGATAGAGATCCGCGGGGCGTACAAGAAATTCGGCGACGTCGTGGCCGTGGACAACCTGTCGCTCGACGTCCGGAAGGGGGAGATGTTCGCGCTGGTGGGGCCGGACGGGGCCGGGAAAACCACGGTCATCAGGATGCTCTGCGGGGTCTCCGGCCCGACGTCGGGGTCGATCCACGTCCTGGGATATGACGTCACGAAAGAGCCCGAGGAGGTCAAGAAGCGGATCGGTTACCTCTCGCAGAAGTTCAGCCTGTACGGCGACCTCACGATCGACGAGAACATCGAGTTCTTCGCCGACATCCACGGGGTCACCGGATACAGGGACCGGAGGAACGAGCTTCTCGAATTCACCCGCCTGACGCCGTTCAGGGGACGGCTCGCCGACAAACTCTCCGGCGGCATGAAGCAGAAGCTCGCGCTCGCCTGCACGCTCATCCACACTCCCCAGCTCCTCCTTCTCGACGAACCGACGACCGGCGTCGATCCGGTCTCCCGGCGGGACTTCTGGAAGGTCCTCGCGCATCTTCTCAGGACCGGCATGACCATCGTGATGACGACGCCGTACCTCGACGAGGCCGAACGGTGCAACCGGGTCACCATGATGAGCGAAGGAAGAAACCTCATCACGGACACGCCCGCCGCGCTCAAGAAAGTCATGAAGGGAGACATCGTGGAGATCATCTGCCCGGACGTCCGCGGATCGTTTGCGCGCGTCCGCGCGATGACGCTCGTGAAGGAGGCCCAGCCCTTCGGCGACAGGATGAACATCCTCGTGGCGGACGCGGGCCGGGACATGCCCTCACTTCTCGGCACCATGAAGAAAGAAAACGTCGACGTCGAGACCTGGAGGGTGGTTCCCCCTTCGCTTGAAAACGTGTTCATCTCGCTCATGGCGGAACAGGAACTCCACCGCGGGACCGCCACCGGCGTCGAACCGGCCGCCGGAACAGGCACAACGGGAGGAGCGCACCCGTGAGCGGGATAACCATCGACGCACGTGACCTGACGAAGAAATTCGCGGATTTCACCGCCGTGGACCGGATTTCCTTCGACGTCAAGGAAGGGGAGATATTCGGGTTCCTGGGGGCGAACGGAGCCGGGAAGTCGACGGCGATCAGGATGCTCTGCGGGCTTCTCGAACCTACCTCCGGAACCGCGCACGTCGGCGGGTTTGACATTTCGAAAGATCCCGACAGGGTGAAAGCCACGATCGGGTACATGTCGCAGAAGTTCTCCCTGTACGAAGACCTCACCGTCGGGGAGAACATCGAATTCTGCGGCCGAATCTACGGGATGAGCTGGGAAGACATACGGGAGAGAAAACGGTGGGCGCTCGACGTCACCAACCTCTCCGCGAAGGAGTCGAGCCTCACCAAAACGCTGTCCGGGGGCTGGAAGCAGAGGCTCGCCCTGGGGTGCGCGGTCCTCCACCGGCCCAAGATCGTCTTCCTGGACGAACCGACGAGCGGCGTTGACCCGGTCATGCGGCGGCGGTTCTGGGAGCTGATCAACAGGCTCTCCGTCGAAGGGGTGACGATCCTCGTCACGACGCATTTTCTCGAGGAAGCCGAGTACTGCAACGACATCATCATGATCAACGCCGGGAAGATCATCGCCACGGGGAGCCCGGGAGAGCTGAAACGGAATTACCTGAAGACGCCGATACTCGAGGTCCAGTGCGGTGAAGTCATCGACGCGCTCGAGGCGATCGAGAAGCAGCCGTGGGCGCTGGAGACGTCCGTGTTCGGGTCGTATCTCCACGTCAGCGTGCCCGACGAGGCGGCGGCGCGGAAGGAGATCGGCGACCTTCTCCGGGGGCGCGGCATACAGTGGACTTCGATCGAGAGGATCACGCCGTCGCTCGAAGACGTCTTCATATACCTGCTGGACCGCGAATCGCAGAAGGCCGCCTGACAATGTTCCGACGCCTCAAACCCATCATCGTCAAGGAGTTCCTCCAGATCCGCCGGGACAAGCGGGTGCTGGCGATCCTGACGCTCTTCCCCGCGCTGCTGATGCTCCTGAACGGCTACGCGCTCAATTCCGACGTTCAGCACGTCCGGATGGCCGTGTGCGACCAGGAGAAATCGCACGAGAGCAGGGAATTTACCGACGCGTTCGTCACCTCCGGCTATTTCGACTACGTCGAGATGGCTCCCTCGACGGCGGATGCGTCCGCCCTGCTGAACGACGGGGCCGTCAAGCTCGCCCTGGTGATCCCCCCCGATTTCTCGCACAAACTGATATCGGGAGAGCAGGCCGAGATCCAGGTCCTCGTCGACGGGATGGATGCCAACTACGCGACGACGGTCGTCGGCTACGTGCAGGCGATCTCGCTCGAATACTCCCGGAACATCATCCTGAAGAACCTCGCGAGATTCGGCAGGGAGAACTACATCCCGGTCGACTACGAGGCGCGCATCTGGTACAACCCGGAGCTGAAGAGCGCAAAGTTCCTGGTCCCGGGGCTCATCGGGTTCGTCCTGGCGATCACCGCGGTCATCGCCACGTCGCTCTCGATCGTCAAGGAAAAGGAGCGGAACACGATCGAGCAGATCGACGTCTCCCCCATCAGTCCCGTCCAGCTCATCGTCGGGAAGATGATCCCCTACGTGGTGATCTCGCTTGTCGCCGCGACGCTCGTCCTCACCGCCGGCTACTTCCTCTTCGACGTGGCGATCAAGGGGAGCCTGATCCTCCTGTTCTTCACGACGCTCATCTTCATCGTTGCGGCCCTCTCCATCGGGCTGTACGTCTCGGCGGTCTCCGAGACGCAGATGGTGGCGTTCCAGCTCGCCGCACTCCTGGCGACGCTCCCCACGATGATGTTCTCGGGATTCATGTTCCCGATCCGGAGCATGCCGTGGTGGCTGCAGATCATCTCCAACATCACGCCCGCGAAGTTCTACCTCGTCATACTCCGCGGCATCATACTGAAGGGAACCGGCATCGGCGCCTGGTGGCCGCAGGTCGTCTACCTCTCGATATTCACGCTCGTCATGCTCTTCCTGAGCGTGCGGCGCTTCAAGAAAACGATCGACTGACGCCATGAACATCCAGCGCATCGTCGCCCTCCTCAAGAAGGAGTTCACGCAGCTCTCGCGGGACAAGAAGCTCCTCCCGATCATCCTGCTGGCCCCCGTCGTCCAGCTCGGGCTGATGGGATACGCGGTGTCGGTCGAAATCAAGGACATCGGGATCGCCGTGTGCGACCAGGACAAGAGCGCGGAGAGCCGCGCACTCACGGAGAAGCTCGTCACGTCGGGCTACTTCACGGTCGATTACGCGACCGACAACTACGCGGACGTGCAGCCGCTTCTCGACAACAACAAGGTGACGATGGTCATCGTCATCCCGCACAGATTCGGCGACAGGATCGTGGGGAGGCAACAGGCGAAGGTGCAGGTTCTCGTGGACGGGAGCGAGGGAAGCACGACGGCGATCGCGATCGGATACCTCAACCAGATCCTCCTGCAGTACTCCTCCGCCATACTCGCGGAGGTCGTCGGATCACGGCAGCCGCTGGGGGGGATCAACGCGGAGGTGCGGGCCTGGTACAATCCGGACCTGAAGGCACGCAATTACATGGTGCCGGGAGTGCTCGTGATGATCCTCCTCGCCGGGACGATGAACCTGACGTCGCTGGCGATCGTGCGGGAAAAGGAGATCGGGACGCTCGAGCAGCTCATGGTCACGCCGATCACCCCCACGGAGCTCATGATCGGGAAGATGGTCCCGTTCACCGCCATCTCGGCGGCAAACGCGACCGTTGTCGTCCTCGTGATGGTCTTCGGGTTCGGCATTCCCATCCGGGGGAGCGTTCCCCTGCTCATCGGGCTCTCCGGGCTGTTCCTCCTGACGTCGCTCGGCCTGGGGCTCTTCCTCTCGACGATCTCCAGGACGCAGCAGCAGGCGATGATGGTCGGCCAGTTCTTCATCCTGCAGCCGATGATGTACCTCTCCGGGTACATATTCCCCGTCGACAACATGCCGAAGATCCTGCAGGCGGTCTCGTGGGGCATCCCGATGAGGCACTTCCTCTACATCGTCCGCTCGCTCATGCTTAAGGGAGACGGCCTGCAGAATCTGTGGATACAGGCGGTCCTCCTCCTGATCATGGGAGCGGGGGTGCTGACCGGAAGCATACTCAGGTTCCACAAGAAGCTCGACTGACGGCGGACGACCGGCCGCCCGCGCCGGTCACTGCGCCGTGAGCGTCATCGTCACGCGTATCTCGCCGTCAACCGCCTTCACGCTCGTATCAACCTCCTGCAGGAAGATCCTCCCCGATTCGATCAGGCCGATCCCCGAAAGGTACGCACGAATCCCGGCTGCACGCCGCTGCGCCAGGGACCTCAGGTCGCTCTCCGACACCTGGACCGAGTCCACGAGGCGCTCGCGGACGCGGGCGACGAGGACTGAATCGCGTCCGTTCGCTTCCCGCACATCGGGCCCCAGGAGCTTCTCCGGATCATCCCTGAACGTCTCCCTGTACACATCAAGAACGCGCTTTTCCTCCGCATGCGTCAGCGGACCGGTCGAACCCGGCTTTATCTTCGCAATGACCGCGGCCTCCGCAAGCGCTCTCCTATCCTCGGTGGGACTTGACGCCCCCCGAAGCTCGATCTGGAGCGCCGGCCGTGCCGTCAGTCCCTTTGCGACCGTCTGGAGCTTCGCGTACTGGTCGTGAGCGAGCGAGTCCACGCCCGGGACGTACGCGACAAACTGCAGGTCATCCCCCCCTCCGCCAAAGAGCGACCCCAGGAGGGCAAACGGCGCAGTCACCATCTTCCACAGCAGGTTCATCAGCACTTTGAGCACGATCGGAAATATGCTGAACTCCGGATCGTCAAGGCTGCCGCTCACGGGGATGTCGAGATCGATGACTCCCTTCGAGTCCTTCAGGAGCGCGACCGCGAGCTTCACCGGGAGAGATGTCGCGTCGGGGCTCTCCACCTTTTCACCGAGCGTGAGCTGGTTGAGGACGATCTTGTTCTCCGCGTCAAGGTGGCTTGCGTTCAGCCTGTAGCGGAGGTTCATCGTGAGCTTGCCCCGCTCGATTTTGTAGCCGGCGAACTTGCTGAAATACGGCGAGAACGTCGACAGCTCTATCCCGTTGAAGGCCATCAGTATGTCCGTGTACGCCACGTCGCTCAGGGGATTGATCTGACCCTTGATCGTGACGGGAGCATAGCCGTCGACGCTGCCGGCGAGGTCGACGTCGGCGCGGGCGAGCTGCTTCGAGGAGAGCTGCGTGATCGACCCCTGGAGCTTCTGGATCCCGGTCGAGAAGTTCGGACTCAGGGAGAGATCGGCGAAGTTCATCGACCCGTCGACGAACATTATCCCGCCGATCGTCGTCAGGGAGGCGCCCGCAGTGTCAGGCTTTCCCGCGGCCGCTGCGAGGGGTCTCCGCGTCGAATCCGGCCGGGGGTGGGACGCCGTCGAGTCGACGGCCCGGAGGTGCTGGAGGTTCAGCGTACGGTCGGCGGCAACAATGACCCTCGCATACGGGCGCGTGGCCACGATTTGCGCGATCGCCATCGAGGGGGGTATCGTGCGGTAGTCCACCCCCCGGATTTCGAGACGGTCCCACCGGATGAGGTCCTCCCTGAGAACGGGATCGCCGATGCGTCCCCGTTCGGATGAAAGACTCCCGCGGAAGCGCATATCCGTACCGCGGGCTCCCGCGGCATACGAGAATTTCCCGCGAAGGCCGTACGTCCCGCCGAGGATTTCCGCCCGGCTGTGCCGGGCGACGTAAGGTTCGAGCGCGGCAAGCGGTGAACCCGCAATAGTCAGATCGAGGGCACACCGGCGTGGCTGGAGACTGAGATCACCGTCCGCGCGGATCGTGCCTCCCCCGTTCAGCACAGCGCTCGCCGAGAGTTTCGCGGCGCCGGGAGCACCGTAGACAAGCCCGGCCATATCGAGGTCGATCCCCGTCAGGCTCACCTGCGCCTCGGGCCGGGCGGTCCTGTCCGTCAGGACAAATGACACGTCCTTTGTCGTGAGCTTCTTGATCGTGACCTGCATGGAACCGGTCGATGTGTCGCCGGGGGCAGTCACCGGCGTCAGCACCTGCTGGAGCGTCAGCGTCCCGTCCGCAAGATATGCCGTGCGCAGGGACCCTCCCCCGGCCCGGACCTCGTCGATCACGACCGCGTTGCGCGGCACGTCAAGCGATATCCCCCCGGCGTGGACGTCGGGCAGGCTGACCGGGGGGAGCGAATCGGACGGCGATACAAGGATAAGACCGGTGACATCGAGGCTCCCCGAACGGAGGGCGAACGTCGCACCGGCGGGGGCGTCGTCAAATGCATAGTCGGCGCGGGCGGAAAACGTCCCTTGCGCGGCACTGAAGCGGAGCCGGTCCCCCATAAAATCCGTCAGCGTGCGAACGCGGATGCCGGACAGCTCGATCAGGCCCGCGGAGCGGAACGGCGAGAGCGCCAGGTTGCCCCGCCAGTGCAGTTTCTCGTTCTGTTTTGTGACGGCTTCGAACTCGTACGTCCCCTCCTTCTGCGGCACGGTCGTGAAATCCTTGAGCACCAGGTCGAGCGAGTCGATGACCTTTGTCAGAGGTTCGTGCCTGGAGAAATCCTGGTACACGATCGTCCCCCCCGCGACGAGAAGATCCCCGATCTCGAATCCGCGGGGGGTCTGATCCGCGGGGGTCGAGTCGGCACCCGCCGGGGAAAGGAGATCGCTCACGCTCAGCCTGCCGTCGGCGAGCACACGAACGGCGACGTACGGTGTATCGAGGTGAAACTGGGCAATCCCCCACACGTGCCTGAAAACGGATGGGACGCTGTACCTGACATAGAGCTCTTTGAAAGACACCAGGACAGAGCTGTCCCGGTCAAGGAGCCGGAAATCGCCGAGCGTCGCGGAAAACGTGAACGGGTTGGTGTGCAACGAGCCCAGGTGCACGTTTCTCCCGGTGGATTGCTCAAGCGATGAGATCAGTTTCGGCTTCAGGATCGACGGAAGAAGGAGGAATCCGGCCAGCGCATAGACAATGAGCAGAGCGGCCAGAGTGTAGAGGACTTTCTTGTTTCGCATGATTGTCATCCGGATGGGTCAGAATATGTTCATCAAGATACTTCTGTCTCCCGCGAATTGCAATCAGCCAGTTGACATAGTCCCGGGCACAGGGTACATTTGCGTGTCGATACGGGCCGACAGTCCGCCACGAGCCACCGCACCTGGCCGTAATTCAGATTCCCGGAATGGAGACCATCCCGCTACCCTCACTGCCGGGACCAACACACAATCCACCTAACACGAGGAGTTCACAATGGGAATACTCGATAGTCTTGCCAGCCTCGCCGGCGGCGGCGCCGACAAAACAAATCTTCTGAACGCCGTCATGGGACTCGTCACGAGCCAGCAGGCGGGGGGGCTCACAGGTCTCGTTCAGCAGTTTGAGGGAAAAGGACTGGGTGACATTGTCAAATCCTGGGTGAGCACAGGTCAGAACCTGCCGATCACCGCGCAGCAGGTCCAGCAAGTGCTCGGGTCAGACACGATCAAGCAGATTGCATCAAAGGCCGGCATCAACCCGGAGCAGGTGACCTCGCATCTCACAGAGATCCTGCCAAAGCTCGTTGACGGGCTCACGCCGAACGGACAGATTCCGCAGGGCGATATCGCGTCGAAGGGTCTCGACATCCTGAAAGGGATGTTGAAATAGGCTGACCGGAGGGGAGGGGAACTTGTCCGCGCCGTCGGAACCAGGATCAAGAGTGCAGTCGAACAATACATGGGGGCAAACGGCCTTTCCGACCGTCTCAAGGGTTACGTCTGGGAATTCAGCCCGTCGAGAGCAACGAGGTGAAGGCGTGGTGCATGCCGGGAGGGAAGGTCGTCGTCTACACGGGAATCCTCCCCCTCACGAGGGATGAACAGGGGCTCGCCGTCGTCCTCGGCCACGAGATCGCGCACGCGATCGCAGAACACGGGAACGAGAGGATGAGCCAGCAGATGAAGTATTACCGGCCGGAACGATGATGACCCTGGCAGATCTCGGATTTGACGAGTGGTTCCGGCAGAAACGGGAGGAATTCAAGACCCCGGAACTCCGGGCCGCACGCATCACCAGAGTCGACAGGGACCGATATCTGGCAAGGAACGAGGAAGGGGAAGAGCAGGCGGAGGTCACCGGGAAGCTCCTCTTCACCGCCGATTCAAGTCAGGACCTTCCGTGCGTGGGAGACTGGGTGCTCGCGCAGTATCACAACGACGGCACACTGGCGATCATTCACGACGTTTTTCCGAGAAGGACCTGGCTGCGCAGAAAGACCGCAGGGACGAAAGCCGACTACCAGATGATCGCATCGAACATTGACGGGGCATTCATCCTCCAGTCGTGCGACGCGAATTTCAGCATCAGGCGGATGGAACGGTACCTCGTCATGGTGCACGAAGGCGGCGCCACGCCGACGATTCTCCTGAGCAAGAGCGATCTGGTCAGTGCGGGCGAGCTCGAAACAATGATCTCAGAGATGAGGGGGGCGGGGATCGGCGAAGCGACCATACCGTTCAGCAACACGACCGGGGACGGACTGGCGACGCTGAAAGGCGGGCTACTGAAAGGCAAAACGTACTGCCTGCTCGGCTCCTCGGGGGTGGGGAAAACGACACTCCTCAATCATCTCCTGGGCCGGGAGCAATTTGAAACGGCCCCCGTACGGGAAAAAGACGGCAGCGGAAGGCATACGACATCCCGCCGGGAACTGACAGTCCTTGAAAATGGAGCCCTCATCATCGATACGCCGGGGATGAGAGAGCTGGGAGTGATGGCGGCCGACGCCGGGATCGATGACAGTTTCTCAGAAATCCACGCGCTGGCAGAGCAATGCCGGTTCAAAGATTGTACGCACACAATGGAAGCCGGGTGTGCAATCCTGAATGCCGTGCACGCCGGGGAACTGACAGAAGAACGGTTCCTGAGCTACATGAAACTGCTCAGGGAATCCCGGTTTCATCAAATGTCGTATGTCGAGAGACGGAAAAAGGAAAAGAAGTTCGGGCGAATGGTCAAGAACGCCATGAAACACGTCAGGAAGCGCTAGCCTTCAACGCACGGGATTCACGCTTCCCTGCGACCGTCCGACGCTGAAGGCGGAGTGCTCCCCGTCACGCGAAGCGGGGATCGTCACTTCGAGAGACTGGCGGTCCGGGTGAGCCGGATCCGTCCGGGTCGAGAGGTTTGTTTCCTGAGGTCGACCGTTCATCACCGTCCGAAGCGTGAAATTCGAGGAGCCCGCAGGAATGGTCACACGAAGCCGCTGCGCTGCCGGACCCGAATACACTCCCGTGAGACTGTCTCGCGTCAAGCGGTAACGAAGCGTCCGCCCCCGGAAATTCAGTGTCTGCCCGAATCCCCTGTTCCAGAACTCATCCGTCACCGTCGGACT
>CAWIOS010000022.1:0-67493 GCA_963837815.1 Ignavibacteriota bacterium | reverse complement strand
CCGCGTGAGAGGGAGCGGCGTTACGTCGTCCTGAAATCATGGGCGGCCTCCGATTTTTTCCACGGGTAAGCAATGAGAATCGGGGCTCAATCATACGGAAAAACAGGGGGGGAGTCAAGGCCTTCCGGGTCGTGCCGAGCCAACACCCCTCCGGACGAGCATCGCAACGTTCCGGAAATGGTTCGCCGAAATCCATGCCGCCCAGTGCGGACCCTCGCCAGACTGCGACGATATTCCGCGAGAATTGTCGCGATGATTCTTCATTGTGTGACGGATTGAACGCAACCGCGAATTTGATGATGCAGATCACACACGGAAGGTTTTTGCCCGGTTTCGGAGCCGTGGATGATGACTCTTCGGACATTTGTGCGTATGTTTGAGCAGGTCACTCCTTTCATCGGATCATCAAACCGGCGTCTCTCTTCAATCAACCTCAAGCGATCGAGGCAATCGTGTCTGTGTTCCAGGCCGTTCTCCTGGGCATCGTCCAGGGATTGAGTGAGTTTCTCCCCGTCAGCAGCACCGCACATCTTACAATCGTCGGCAAGGCCCTGGGGTTGATCCCCGCCGGTCATCCGGAAGCATGGACGGCGTTCATCGCCGTCATACAGCTCGGCACGCTCTCCGCGCTCCTCCTGTATTTTGCCGGGGACCTGTGGGTGATGGCATCGGCGTTCTTCAGGGACGTCGCCACACACGGAAAGGGAAAAGGATTGCCGGGATACTCGCGCGATTCGTTGATGGTGCTTTACATGCTTCTCGGCACGGTCCCCGTCGCCATCGCGGGACTTGCATTCGAGAACGTCATCGAGGGGTATCTCACCAAGAGCATGATGTTCATCGGCTACAGCATGGTGATCCTGGCGCTCTTTCTCTGGCTTGCAGAGTCGGGAGAGCAGCACGTGCGCACGCTCGGAGACATCACGTGGAAGGATGCACTTGTGATCGGCTTCGCCCAGGTTGTCGCGTTGATCCCCGGTGCGTCACGCTCGGGAACGACGATCACCGCCGCGCTCTTCCTCGGCCTCCGCCGGGGGGCGGCAGCGCGGTTCTCATTCCTCCTCAGCATCCCCGCCGTATGCGGAAGCGGGCTTCTCGAACTGTATAAACTGTCGGCGTTGATGAAGGCGGGTGAGAATGTACTGCATTTCGGGATACTGAATCTCGCGGTCGCCACGCTCGTGTCCGCCGTCGTCGGGTATGCCGCCATCAGCTGGCTTCTCAATTACCTCGTGAAATACACGACGCTTCCGTTCGTATCCTACAGGATCGTCCTGGGGTCCACACTTGTCGCCCTGATCGCAGGGGGGGTTATCTCACCGAGGTGAGAGGCGGGCATGTCCCCCGACTGCGGGATCAGATACCGCGGCCGTACTACAAGAGACTGCCCCTCAATTCCCGAGGCGGGAGGTTTGACACGCCGAAGACGCGCCGGCGGGGGTCGATGAAGTCCTGGCGGACGGGTCCCTCCTCTGATTTACCTTTTCCGGACAATGCGGGCACGCAGTCCCTTCAGCGACGCAAGAATCCCCCGGAGCGAGAAATCATCGATAAGCGAGTAGACGACGGGGACGAGGAACAGCGTGAGGAGCGTCGAGGTGATGAGCCCTCCTATCACCGCCTGTCCCATCGGCGAGCGGAACTCGCTCCCCTCGCTCACGGCAAACGCGACCGGCATCATCCCGAAGATCATCGCGAACGTCGTCATCAGGATCGGGCGGAGACGTGTCGCTCCCGCGGTGATGAGCGCGCGCGTCCTGTCCATCCCCCGGTCGCGCAGGACGTTTGCATAGTCGACGAGAAGAATGCCGTTCTTCGTGACAAGGCCCATCAGCATGATAATGCCGATGAGCGAAATCGTCGAGAGCGCGCTGCGGAACACCAGGAGCGCGAACACGGCGCCGATCAGCGACATCGGGAGCGCGAGCATGATCGAGAACGGAAGGACGAAGCTCTCGAACTGGGCCGCAAGGACAATGTACACGAACACCACCGCAAGCGCCAGTGCGATGAAGATATTGAGGAACGACTGGGCCTGCATCTCGCCCGATCCCGTCACGCCGACGGCGTACCCGAACGGCACGTCGAGCGCCCGGGTCCCTTTCATGATGTCCCCCAGCACCTCCCCGAGCTGGCGTCCCGACGTGTTTGCGTCGATCCGGATCTCCCTCTGTCTGTCGAACCTGTTGATTTTCGAGGGGCCCGATCCCGGAGAGACGTCCGCGACATAGTAGACGGGCACAAGGAGCTTCTGCTGGTTGGGGGCGTCATTCGACCCTTTGATCGTGAGATTCCTGATGCTCTCCAGGGACGTCCTGTCTTCCTTCGTGAGACGCACGCGGACGTCGACCTGGTCCCCTCCTTCGGAATACTGGGTCGCCACGGCGCCGTCCACCATGGCGCGGATCCCGGTGGCGATGAGGCCGACGCTCACCCCGAGATCGGAAGCTTTCTCCCTGTCGATCCGGATCCGCATCTCGGGCTTTGACGTTTCGAGGCTGTTCTCGACGTCCACCGCACCCGGTGTCGACCGGACGATCGCCTCGACCCTTCCGGCAAGATTCTGAAGGGTCGCGAGGTCCTCTCCCCTGACGCTCATGATCACGGGCTTTGTCCCTCCCCCCACCCCCTGGGCTATCAGGATGCTCAGATTGGCGCCGGGGACGTCCGCAAGCCCGGCACGGACCTCATCCATGATCTGCTCGATCCCTTTCTTCCGCCGGTTCTTCTTGACAAGTTTTACAAGTATGTTTCCCTTTGTCACCGGGTCATTCCCCGCCCCGATCGTCGTCAGCGTGGCAGTCACCTCGGGCCTGGCCCTCAACACCTCCTCGATGCCGGCGCAGATCGCGCTTGTCTGGTCGAGCGAGCTCCCCGGAGAGGCGTTGACCCCGATCGTAAATTCACTCTGATCACTGCTCGGGAAAAAGGCGGTACCGAGAAACCTCGTCAGAAAAAGGCTGGACAGGAATATGAGGACGGCGGCGCCGAGCACGACTGCCCTGTGGGCGAGCGACCAGGCGATCGCCTTCTGGTAACGCCGGCTCAGCACATCGAAGAAATGATTGAAATAATAGAGCACCGTGCGGAGAATGCTCCCGCCGGGGGCAAGATCCTCATCTTCTTTCCGGAGCCACCGGGACGCCAGCATCGGCGTGAGCGTAAATGCGACGAACAATGACACGAGCACGGCCACCGCGACCGTGATGCCGAACTGATAGAAGAAGCGACCGATGATCCCCGTCATGAACGCGACAGGGACGAATACCGCCACCACGGTAAACGTCGTCGCCATGACCGCCAGCCCGATTTCGCTCGTCGCGGCCTTCGCCGCCTCCATCGGTGTCGCCCCCTCGTGCATGTGCCTGTAGATATTCTCGATGACGACGATCGCGTCGTCAATAAGGAGGCCCACCGCGAGCGACAGGGCCATCAGCGACATGACGTTGAGCGTGAAATTCAGCGCAAACATGATTATGAAGCTCGCGATGATCGACGTCGGGAGCGCAATCGCACTTATGATCGTCGGCCTCAGGTTCGCAAGGAACAGGTACACGACGATCACCGCGAGAAAACCGCCGTACAGGATGTCGAAGATAACGTCATCCACCATGTCCCGGATGAATATGCTGTTGTCCCGGGCCATCGTGATCTGCATGTCGCCCGGGATCTCCTTTTTCAGGCGTTCGACCTGCGCCTTGACCGCCTCGGCCACCTGGACAGTGTTGCTTCCCGACTGTTTCTGGATGTTGAGTCCGACCGCCCGGTCTCCGTTCATCCGCGCAAGGCTCGTCCGTTCCTTGACCCCGTCCTTCACCGTCGCAACGTCTGAGAGGTGGACCACCCTGCCCCCGGGAACCGCCACGATGACGCCGTTGAACTCATCCACGTTCGTGAACTTCCCCATCGTCCTGAGAAGAAGCTGCCTGGGCCCCGTGATGAGGTTTCCCGCGGGGACCTCCATGTTCGCGGAACCCACGCTCTGGACGATATCCTGGACGGAGAGATTATACGAGCGCATCCGCGCCGCATCGAGTTCCACCTCGATCTCGCGCTCGTCCCCCCCACAAGGTCCACCGCTCCCACGCCCGGGACATTCTCGAGCCTTTTCTTTATGACGTCCTTCGTATAGGTCGTTATCTCTTTCGCCGATCTGCTCCCCGATACAGTGAGCGTCATGATGGGAACGCTGGCCGGGTCGAGCCGCGTGATCACGGGATCGTCGATCTCGGAGGGGAGTTTTGCGCGGGCGGCCGCGACCTTCTCCCGGACTTCCTGCGCCGCAATTTTCCCGTCAGTTTCCAGTTTAAACTGTATGACGACGATCGACAGCCCCTCCTGCGACGTCGATTGGATGTGGTCGACACCGGCGATCTGGTTGACCGCATCCTCGACATTCTTCGTGACATCCGATTCGACCTGCTCGGGCCCGGCCCCCCGGAGGACTGTCGTCACCGTGACAAACGGTATGTCGACATCGGGAAACTGGTCGATGTTCAGCTTGGAATAGGAAAAAAGGCCGAGCACGATCAGCGCGAAGATCATCATCGTCGCAAAGACAGGCCGTTCGATCGATACATCTGCAAGTTTCATCCGGACTCCGTTGTCAGATCAGATTCAGTTACCTGTGCGCCACGGTGACGAGGCTGCTGTCCCGGAGGTTGTTGACCCCCACTGTCGCCACCGTGTCGTTCTCCGCAAGACCCCGGAGGATTGCAGTCCGTTCCCCGTCCGTCACCCCGACCTCGACGGAGACCTGGTACGACCGGCCGCCCCGGATGACGAACACGCGGTTCGATATGCCGTCCGACTGTACCGCGGCGGAAGGGACGGCAATCTGTGGTCCGGGGGGCGAAACGTTCAATGTGACCTTCACGAACATGCCGGGCTTGAACCACCTGTCGGCGGTATTCGGAAAGAGGGCCTTGATATCGAACGACCTGGAACGGACGTCCGCCGACTTCGACAGCTGAACGATTTTCCCCCTGACCTTCGCGTCGGGCCTCGCCTCGGAATAAATGACAGCCTCCTGCCCGAGCGCGACGTTTGTCACGTCGTTCTCGTTGAGGCTTATCGTCACCTTCATCCTGTCGATGTTCGCCACAGTTACGAGAACCTGGCCGGGAGCGGACAGGTCTCCCAGGCTCACGTTCACCGCGGTCACCACACCCGCGATCGGAGTCGTGAGTTCGACCGCGCTCCGCGCCGCGTCAAAATTCGCCTTTGCGACGTCGTATGCCGTCTGCGCTCCGTCGAGCGATTGAAGAGCCACGGCACCCTCCGCGTAGAGCGACTTCATCCGTTCAAGCGACTTCCCCGCGTTGCGGAACCCCGCCTCCGCCTGGAAGTACTGGGAGGATGTCCCACCCTTGTCCAGCCCGATGATCTCCTGCCCGCTGCGGACGCGGCTCCCGACGGCCGCCCTGATCGCCGTGACACGTTCGGAGATCTTCGCAACGACGTTCGCCTGCTCTTCTCCCTCGAGAGAGCCCGTGTACACCCTCGTTACAACAAGGGGAGCCCGCCCGGCGACCGCCGTTTCGACCGCCACGATCTGCGGCGCGACGCCGGTGCCCGGTTTCGGGCTGTCGTCACGCCCCGGACCGCATCCGGGGAAGAGCACCGCGATTTCACACAGCGCCGCCAGAGCGGCGCCGCTTACAGTCCGGACGTTCATGTTTTCCTCGTTCTGTGCGTTGTCAATGCGTGAAAGTGTTTCCCGACGTGTTTTCCCATTCCGCCTTCGCGACAAGGAAATCGTACAGGGCCTGCGCATGCGTCGCCCGGGCGCGCGTCATCGCGACCTGCGAATCCATGAGCTCGAGCTGAGTGCCGACCCCGCTTCTGTAGCGCGTCTGCGCGATGCTGACGGCCTTTTCCGCCTGGGCGATATTCCGCTCCTGTCCCGCGATCCGTTTCTTCGCCTCCGCCATCCGGAGCTCGGCCGCCTGGAGCTGTATCTTCACCCCATCCTCCGCCTTCAGCCGCGCGTAGTGCACCTTGTCCCGGTCAATCGTCGCCTGTTCGGTCCGTGCGCTCGTCCGGAATCCGTCGAACAGGGGAAACGAGAGCTGCAGCCCCACGTTGAGTGAGGTTGCCCACATGTAGTTCCTGAACGCGAACGTGTTATCCTGCGTCTGGTACTGATAGGCCCCGACGAGGCTGAGCGTGGGAAAATAGTCCGCCCGTTCTATGCTTATATTCATGTCGAGCATGTTCTCCTGGAGTCCAAGCTGCAGCAGCGCGGGGTTGGAGGAGAGCGCATCATGCCGCGCGCTCTCCAGAGCTTCCGCCGGGACTTCGTCAAACGTGAATCCGCCCGCGACGTCTATCTCCGTGTCGAGCGGGATGGCAAGGAGATTTTTCAGCGCGTTCATCGAGAGGACAAGAGCATTCTCCGCCGAAATAAGGAGAGGCTCGGTGTTCGCGAGCTCCACTTCGGCCCTCAGGAGATCATACTCGGCGGCGTTGCCGTGCGCGTACTGGAGACGCACGTTTTCGACGTTGGAGCGGACGACGTCAAGCCCCTCCCTGTTGGCCACCGCGAGCTCCTTCGCAAGAAGGACGCCATAGAACGCCTTCTTAACGGCGAGCGTGACATCCTGTGTCGTGGCGCGGTATCCTTCCTCCGTGAAGTCATGGTACGTGTGGGCGATATCGAGCGCAACGCCGACCTTACGGCTGAAGAGGACCTGGGAGAGGGTTGCCCCGAGGAGGTACGAGTTGTTGGAGCCGAGCTCGAGAGTTTCCGTGGAGCTCCCCGGATTGAACACCGAGTTGGGGGGGAGGAAGAGGACGGGAAGCTTCACGTTGCGCGTATACATCCCCGTGAGCGAGAGCTGGGGAAGGGCCCCGGACCACGCCTCGTTCACCTGCGCGTCCGCCCTGTACCGCTCCTGCTCCGCAATCATAACGTCGCGGTTCTGCCCCAGCGCGAGGGCCACGGCGCTGTCGAGCGTCAGTATGATCTTCGCCCCGGCGGGCGGGTGGTCCCGCGATAACGCGGGAGACGGCCCGCAGAAAACCAGGAGCATGACGACAATTTTCAAATTCACGTTCATTGATAGTCCCCGGATACTTGTACCCTTCGAACGCAGCGATCGGCCGGACGCGAAAGAACCCTCATGATTTTCGCGGGAAGGCTGCATTGATTTTTCTGTAAAGAGAAAGAAGCTGGTCCTGCTCGCGTTCATCGAGAACGGAGAGCATCGCCCGCCCCAGCCCGAGGATCGCCTCCTCCAGGAACCGGTACAGGCCCGCCCCTTCGTCGGTGAGCGCGACACGGACGACGCGCCTGTCTTCAGTCGACCGCTCCCGCGTGATCAAACCCTTGTCGACGAGCCGGTCGACGATGAGCGTGGCGCTGCTGACGGTGAGCCTGATTTTCAGCGCGAGCTCGCTCATCGTGCACGGTCCGTCCTGACCGAGGAAGAAAATCACGCTCCCGTCATGCCTGTTCAGGTCCCCCATCTTTGCGCGGGTGAGGCTGTCCTGCCATTCCAGGTACCGGTCGCCGAGCTTTTTGAATTCGGCCATCAATTCGACGGCCTTTCGCTCAGTCTCTTCCATAATTCCTACAATGTATCGATATTTGAGTAATTCGAATATCCAATAAATGGAATATTCTCATTATTGTCAATGCCGATTCCTCAATCGTGAGTCAATCGGATGAGCTGGCCGACGCAAAGGGGGGGACCCAAAGGGAGGACTCCCCCCCCCCCCCAAAAAAAAAGGCCCCTTACTCCAAGGGGCCTTGACGTGAACCAACAGGTGCGGAATATTACTTGTCCATCTTCTGCATCATCGGGGATTCAGTCTTCGTGTAGCCGGCAGGGACGCTGAATTCGCTCGCGGGAGTCGATCGTTTCTCGACCTTCGTGACGACTGTCGTCATCTTTCCCATCATGTCCACGTCCGTCTCCATGGGGAACCCGTTCATTTTCAGGTATGCATCCCCGAGGCCGGTCATGTTTGTGAGCGTGGCCATCCTCTTCCCGAACTCGAGCCAGTCCTGGCGGAGGTTGTCAAATCCCGCAACGTCCTTCGTCGACCACATCGTCATGATCTCCTTGCCACCGCGTGACATGATGTATTTTTCGCAGCCGAACCCGCTTATCGTCTTCTTCTCGCCGGTGGCCTTGATGTCAACGGGAGAATCGGCCCCTCCTCCCATCATGGCGCTGAGCGCTTCCATCTGCTTCTTCTGTTCGGGGGGCATGTTCTTTATCTTCTCCCTGAACTGCGCCATCTTGTCCCCCGCTTTCTTCGCATACGCTTCCATGTCCGCAAACGTCATTTCGGAGTATGTCTTCTTCGCGGGATCCACGTCGTAGATCTTCTCCTGGTCCATCCTGAGGATCATGACCTTTGCCTGGCTCACGATCTTGAACATCTTCGGCATCGCGTAGGTCTGGGAGACATTCGTCTGGTCTTTAAGGGGCCCGCCTGTCGTGCTGGATTCCCAGTACAGTCCCTGTCCTGCCGCCGTTGCGGCAAGAAGGAGTGCGAGGCAGACTCCTGTGAGGTATGCACGGCCTGTGATATTCATGGACGACCTTTCGCGCTGTGGAGGATTCTTGAGGATCAGTTGTGCCGCCGGGCGGGCCGCACCGTGTGACCGGGGACGCCGCCAGAGGCGGGGAGCACATTCAGGGCTTCTTTGTTCCGGGGAGGGGAAGAGGACCCTCCCGGACGATCTCGATCCCGGAGGCGTTCTGTATCCACTCCGCATCGGGGAGGACGGAGCGCTGTGTCCATCCGGCAGCCACACCGAGGGACTCCGCGCTCGGCACCATTTCGATCGTGTCCCACGGACAGTACTTTACGCAGAGCTTGCAGCCGATGCAGATATCGAGATCGATTTCAACAAGCTTCTTGTGCTGATCGTATTCAGGCCCCGGAACGGTCAGGATGCAGTCCACGGGACAGAATTCGATGCACACTTCACAACCCGTACAACCGGCCTGATTGACGACGGCGAGCTCTTTGGGCCTCTTCTTCGCTCTCACCGGCGCCGAAGGGGGCGCCGGCCGCACACCTTGTTCCGCCATGTAGCACTGCTCCGCGTGTCGTTGAGAAGAACGGGGATTCCTGTCCCTCAATTAACCAAAATGCCCCTTCTTTTGCAAATTCCGAGGATTGTCATGTACGCCCCGTATGCGAAAAAGGGGGCTGCAAACACGTCCACGGTGTAATGCACGTGCTGGAGAACGACGCAGAGTCCCACGATCACCGTACAACACGCGTACGCGATGCGCAGACGCCTGCCGGGCATTACAAGAAAAAGCAGGAACATCGTCGACGTGTGGCCGGAAAAGAACAGGTCGCGCGTGAGGGTTCTTCCTCCTCCGAAAAACTCAACGAACGGGTCCCTGAGCTCGATTATCCCCGGTGGAGGGTCGAGCGGCAGGAGGTACATCGCCGCAATGCGGAGAAGGGCCATGACCGAATATGCCTGGAAGACGAGAAGCAGCCGCCGCGGATGGCGGAGGAGAACCGCGAGACCGACGATGAGCCCCGCATAGATGATGAGAAACGTCGCCCACGTGAGATTGACGGCGGGGAAAAGGACAAGGACCGGATCCCGGAGCGTGGCGCCGTGCCGTTCCTCCACGGCATCGAGAAAATGGGTCAGCGCGAAGAGCACCGGGATCAGGACGGCGCACGTCACGGCAAGTTCCGCTCTCCACGCGGGGTCACGCCACGCAGTTCTCATGTCGTCAAGCATGCGGCAAGGGGGCTGTCACCGGGGGCTGGTTGAAGGAATCCGCCAAAACCTGCTGAAACTACGGACTTGCGGGCTGAAAATCAACAGGCCCCGCGGTGCACAGCGCACCGCGGGGCCTGAGCGTGCTGATGATTCTCTCAGATCACCAGATCGCCGCACGGAGGGACTCGGAGCGGACCATCGGGTCCCCCGCCTTCAAACCGAACGCATGCTGAAACTCCGGCATGTCCGACAGCGGGCAGTTGACACGCAGCGGGCTGACGGCGTGCGGATCAAGGATGACAAGCCTGCGGAGCTCCTGATCACGGTAATTCGCCCTCCATATCTGGGCCCACGCAAGGAAGAACCGCTGTTCGGGGGTGAAGCCATCGATCAGCCCCACCGGGGGCTTTCCTTCTTCAGATTTCTTCAGGGCCGCGAAGGCGATCGTCAGGCCCCCCAGGTCGGCGATGTTCTCGCCGAGCGTCAGCTTTCCGTTCTCGTGGACCGTGTCGATCACGACGCACTCGCTGAACTGCCGCTCGAGGCGGTGCGCACGCGCAACAAACGCGATCCTGTCAACCGGGCTCCACCAGTCCTTCAGGTTCCCGTCGGCATCGAACTTGTTCCCCTCATCGTCGAACCCGTGCGTCATCTCGTGCCCGATCACCGCGCCCATCCCGCCGTAATTGACGGCGTCGTCAGCCCCGGGATCGAAAAACGGGGGCTGCAGGATGCCGGCGGGGAAGACGATCTCGTTGAGCTGGGGATTGTAGTACGCGTTGACCGTTGGCGGGGTCATCCCCCACTCGGTCCGATCAACGGGCTGGCCGATCTTGTCGAGCTCACGGTTGAATTCGAACTCACTGGCGCGCATCAGGTTCGCGATGAACGGCCCCCTGTCGATCGTCAGCGACGAGTAATCACGCCATTTTTCAGGGTATCCGATCTTCACCCTGAATGCCGCGAGCTTGTCCAGCGCCTTCGATTTCGTGTCATCGCTCATCCACTCGCGGGTCCTGAGCCTCTCCTTGAACGCGGCGCGGAGGTTCTCCACCATCTCCATGGCCCTTGCTTTGGCCGCGGGGGGGAAGTGCCGTTTCACGTATTGCATCCCGAGCGCGTCTCCCAGGTTCCTGTCCGTCGCCCTGAGCGCGCGTTTCCAGCGCGGCTGGATCTGCTTTGCACCCGTCATCACCTCGCCGCGGAAATGGAAATCCTCCGCGACAAATGCGGAGCTCAGCCACGGCGCGGCGGCGCTCACGACATGCCAGCGGAGATATGTTTTCCAGTCCGCGAGCGGCACGTCGTTCATCATCGCACTCACTTCTTTAAAGAAGTCGGGCTGTTCAACGTTGATCGGGCCGGGCGCCGACTTCCCGATCGCCGTAAAATAGGCCTTCCACCCGAATCCCGGGGCGAGGTCGCTCAGCTCGCCGAGGGACATCCTGTGGTACGTCGCGTTGGGATCGCGCTGCTCGACGCGGGTCATCGACGCTTTCGCAAGACGCGTCTCAATGGCCATGACCGTCTTCGCGTTCGCCGCAGCCGTGGCGGCGTCGTCCCCCGCAAGCTCGAGGAGTTTCTGGACGTGGAGGAGATACTGCGCGCGGATATCACGGGAGTGATCGTCATCCTTCGTGTAGTAATCCCTGTCGGGAAGGCCGAGGCCGCCCTGCCTGACCTGCGCGATCTCCTGGGAGGAGTTTTTTTCGTCCTGGTTGACATAGAAACCAAACACCGGATTGGCAAGCGTGACGTGAAGATGTGCCACCTCGGCCGGGAGGCCTGACACGGAGGTGATTGCAGCGATGCGGCCGAATTCGTCGGCAAGCGGGCTGACACCCTCGCGTTCCGCCGCCTCCGAATCCATCGCGCTGGCGTAGAAATCGCCGATCCTCTGCACGCTGGCGGTCCTGATACCGCCCGGCGCCGCTGCCGCGTCGAGTATCGCGTGCAGGTCGCGCATGTTCTTCTCAAAAAGCTCGTTGAAGCTCCCCCACCGTGCATACTCCGCGGGAACAGGGTTTGCCGCAAGCCACCCGCCTTCCGCAAATTTGTAGAAATCACTCGCGGGACTTACCGTTTTGTCAATGTTGCGGGGATCAATGCCGTGATAGGTGTCGGGGTCTGCGGGACGTTGCTGGGCCAGAAGCGGGACGAAGGCAAAGGCGGCCGCAATGAGAACTGCGCCCGCGTGCCTGCGATGAATGCTCATCATGAACCCTCCAGGGGAAGTGTCTGAATTTTGTGCGGAACGTTCTGGATTGACAATCGGAGAGGCGCCAGAAGTTGCACACCCTTATACGCGCACGGAGGGAAAAAGATGCGCGGAAAAGGCGATTATTGGAACATCTCTCTCAGCAGGTCCCACGGGCTTTTTCGGTCCCTGTGCCGGTGCTTCCAGTCCTGGTAGGCGTCGCGCGTGATGAGACCGATGGGACCGTCGTAGATGCCGCCGTGAAGCCACGCATCGTAGACGCGGACGGCGATCACGTTATCCTCGCCGAACTTCAGGAGCCCTCCCGGGAGCGTGTAGGCGCGGAGCTCGGCATATTCGTTGGACGTCCGAATCTTCCCGCCGTGGGGACTCATCGACCCGGTCCGGCCGACCCTCTCGCCGTTCAGATAGGTTTCATCGATGTCGTCGACCTTTCCCATCAGGAGAATCAGTCGTTTCCCGTCGAGGGCGGGCGAGGGGCGGAATTTCAGCCGGTACCATCCGAACCCGTCGTAGTCCTTCAGACCCTGAGTTTCCCAGTAGATAGGGACGGTCGCATCCGCCCAGGCGGCATCGCCATAGGAGGGCTCCTTCCACGAAAAATCGTCGCCCGTCTTCAGTTTCCACGTCCCGGCGAGCGACTGGTCCGCCCGGAGAGGGTCAGTCTGCGCGTAGATTCCAATCTTCCCGTGCGTGATCCCCCCCGCAAGACCGCCGTCATAGACGCGGACCGCGATAACGTTGCGCTGGCCGAACTTGAGACACCACTGCGGCAGGTAATACTCCCGTGACCAGCCGTACTCGCTGATATAATGGGGGGGGAACTGTCCGCCAAACCCGATGAAATGACCGTTGACGTACGTCTCGTCCGCGTCGTCGATCGTCCCCATGTGGAGGCTGAGGACTTTGTCCCGGAGGTCATCCGGCACGTCGAACTGCGTCCTGTACCAGGCGTACCCGTCGTACCCGGGATACCCCTGGTCCTCCCACGCCGACGGCACGAATATGTCATCCCACTTCCTGTCGTCAAACGACGGTTCCGCCCAGCGCCTGTCATCGCCGATCTGAAACTTCCACTTGCCGCGCAGGTCCTTCATCATCTGCTGTTCCTGCGCGCCGGCGACAACCGGGAGGGATGTCAGTAATGCCAGCACGCAGGAACTCCACAGCAGAATCCGCTCGCTTTTCATCTGCAGCCTCCGATAGTCTCTCTCGCCCAATATCGGCACCAGAGAGGTCTCACGCGTTCCGGCCCTGTCAAGAAATGTCAAATCTTGTCGCGGCGCCTACCTGCCCGCCGACCGGCCGGCGTTGTACCCGAGGAGCGCCTTTTCGGCCTTGCCGCTGATGGCGGCGAACAGGTCCTCGTCCCACATGTAGTCCTGACCGCTCTCCCCCTTGAATATCACGGGAGAATCGAACACAAGCCCCGCAAGGTACGCCTTGTACCGGATGGCCGCCGTTCTCCCCCCCGTGGAAAGCTTCTCCAGCGTCGTCTTCATCTCATCGAGCCCGGCCGCGGGAAGCGCCCATCTCATTCTCACGGACTGGGCAATTGCAGATTCCACGACGCCGTCGATCGGGCAGACAAGGCATGCGACGTAGTTCCGCTCATCCCGGGTGATTTCGCGCGCGGAGAGCTGCGCCGGCGAAACAGCGGGGTTCGGGGCGGGGCTGGCTTCAGCCTGGCAAGATGCCGGAGCGGGGGCTGCGGCCACAAGGGCGGCGGCGAAGAGCATTGCGGTGGTTTTCATCGTGTCCTCCAGTGCATCAATGTGAGTGTGATACGATCTATGGACACTGATGGATACGCCGTCCCCGGAGGGAAGATGTGGGAGCGAGGTCAGAAATTGTCACAACTTGTCACCGCGGCGGACGCGGGGATCAGACCATGAGCTTATACCCGGTGCCGTGTATCGTCACGATGTACCTGGGATCGGCGGGGTCCGGCTCGATTTTCTGGCGGAGCTTGAGTATGAAATTGTCCACCGTGCGGGTGCTGACCGATTCGTCGTACCCCCAGACGTTCGTCAGAAGCTGATCGCGCGTCACCGTACGGTTGCGATGCTCCCAGAGGAACTTCAGCACTTCAAACTCTTTCGGCGTCATTGCCACCGGCGCGCCGTCTTTTGACGCGTCGTATGCGGCGACGTCGGCCTCAAACGATCCGAGCCGCACCGCGGACCCGGAGGCCACGCTCCGCTCGTTCCGCCGGAGGACGGCTTTGACGCGCGCAAGGAGTTCCCGGAGGCTGAAGGGCTTCGTCACGTAATCGTCGGCACCCAGCTCCAGCCCCAGCACCCTGTCGATCTCCTCTCCTTTCGCGGTCAGCATGATAACGGGGGTGGACACGCCCCGTTCACGGGCCTTCTTCAGCACGTCGAACCCGGAGAGCCCCGGAAGCATCACGTCGAGTATGACACAGTCGAACGAATTGTCCGTCCAGACACGGAGCCCGGCCTCACCGTCCCCCTCGGTGCGCACGGCGTACCCCTCGAACTCGAGGTTGTCCCTGAGCCCGGTTTGCATCTTCGGATCGTCTTCAATGATCAGTATTGTGCTCATTGCGGAATACGAGTGTGAATGTGCTTCCCTCTCCCGGCGTGCTTCGCAGATCGATTCTTCCGCCGTGGGCCTCCATGATGTGACGGGCGATCGAGAGCCCGAGGCCGCTTCCGCTCGCGCCGGGATTTCGACCTGAGGGTACCCTGAAGAACGTCTCGAAAACCCGTTTCTGATATTCGGACGGTATCCCCCTGCCGCGGTCTTCGATCTCCACGTACGGACCATCCGGGCGGACACCGGTGGCAACGCGGAGGTATCTCTGTGCGCCGCTGTACTTCACGGCATTGTCGAGTATGTTGATGAGGGCTTCCTGCACCGCCTCCAGGTCCGCCCGCACGGGAGGGATCGCCGGGTCGAGGCTCACGTCGGGGGCGAAGCCTTCGCTTCCCAGGTGCGGCGAGAACGACTCCAGGACACCCCTGACGGCGGCATTCAGATCGACGGGAGCAAGGGCGTAGGGGCGCCGCCCCGCCTCCATCCGGGAAAAATTCAGGAGGTTGTTGACGAGATGGGTGAGCCGTTCGGTCTCCTTGACGATCGTCGCGTAGTACTCCTGTTTCTTCTTCTCTTCCGCAAGACGCCCCATTGCGAGCGTCTCCGCGTACATCCTGATGAGCGCCAGCGGCGTCCGGAGCTCGTGTGAGACGTTCGACACGAAATCGGACTTCAGCCGGACAAATTCCATTTCCCTCCTGACGCTCCGGAAGACGACCCAGACACCCGTGAGAAGGAACGCGTCGAGGACGAGAAGGATCACGAGGTCGCGGCGGACGCGCGACTGCGCCACCTGCTGGATCGTCTCCCCCTTGAGCCTGATCCCGGCGGCGAGATCGGGAAAGAGCCAGAGCTGGCGGCGCTGCTCGGGTCCGGCCGCCGCCCCCTCCTCGCTTGAATAGACGCTCACCCCGCTCGACGCATTGACGACGGTGATTATGAATTCGCCCGCGGCAGCCTCGCGCATCCGCTCCGAAAGAACGTCCTGGACGAACCGCTCCTGGCGGATCCTGATCCCCGCGAGGGCCGGGATCCCCTCCAGGCCCCGCATGACAAAGAGAAGGACGACACCGCCCTCCCGCCCCGAGGTATCCTGAAGCATCAGCGGCACGATTTTCCTGTAGTTCTGCCGGCTGAGTGCGAGCAATTTATCGACAAGGGGCCGCTCGCCCGCCAGGAACGCGCCGAGACCGGCGCGCCACCGGATGCCGGCATCCGGCCTCTCCGCGAGCGAGAGGATCTCCGTCCCCGCCGAGTCCGCAACGAAGACCGCATCGATCGGGGTATTTTTTTTCAGGAACTTTTCGCTGAACCCGGGGGGAAACTCCCCCCCGCCGCCGGAGGGCCTCCATCCGTTCTCCACAGTGCTGGCCCAGGTGTTCGCAACGTCCCACGCAAACTGGTTGATGGAGAAGAGAACGATGTCGAGCTGCCCCCGGTAGACCCCGGCGACGAACGACTCGCTCGCACTCAGCCCGTTTATCTCGTAGACGGTGAAGATGAGAAGGGGGAACAGGACGAGAAGGAGAATGATGACCGCGACGCCGCGGATTGTCCGTGGCATTTTCACGTGGTCCGGCCGGCAATGTTGTACAATGGGACGAACAGAAGAAACTAGGCACTCCGGGAGTGAAAGTCAATGCGGCCGCTCGCGCGGGCGGGGTTTTTTCCGTATATTCAATGATATCTTTTTCGAGGGTGGACCAGCGTGGGTATCAGGGAAGAGACTGAGCGGCGCCGCACATTTGCAATCATCTCGCACCCGGACGCGGGGAAGACGACGCTGACCGAAAAATTCCTCCTGTACGGCGGCGCCGTGCAGCTTGCGGGCTCGGTCACCGCGAGGAAGAACCAGCGGCAGTCGACTTCCGACTGGATGGATCTCGAACGGAAGCGGGGGATATCGATAAGCTCCACGGTCCTCCAGTTCGAATACAACGGGTACAGGATCAATCTCCTCGATACTCCCGGACACCAGGATTTTTCCGAAGACACCTACCGCGTGCTGACGGCGGTGGACGCGGTCGTGATGGTGATCGACGCCGCAAAGGGGATCGAGACGCAGACCAGGAAGCTCTTCGAGGTCTGCCGCCGGCGGCACATCCCCATATTCACGTTCATGAACAAGCTCGACAGGCCGACCCGGGATCCGCTCGAGCTCATCGACGAGCTTGAGCACGTCCTCGGGATCGGCGCATTCCCGATGAACTGGCCTCTCGGAACCGGATTTCATTTCAGGGGGGTGATCGACCGCCTGACGCGCCAGGTGCACCTTTTCGAGCTCGCCGCCGGGGGGGCGTACCGCGCCCCCGTGGAAATATCGACGCTGGCGGACCCGCTCGTGCGCGAACGGCTCGACACCGATGTGCACGGCAGGGTGTCCGAGGAACTCGAGATGCTCGACCTCGCAGGGAACGCTTTTCACGCCCCGGAGGTCCTCGCCGGGACGACCACGCCGGTCTTTTTCGGAAGCGCCCGGAACAATTTCGGGGTCCAGCTTCTCCTCGACGGATTCCTGGCGCACGCCGAGCCGCCGCGCCCCAGGCTGAGCAGGGGGACCATTGTCCCGGTCGACAGCGCCGGATTCTCCGGGTTCATTTTCAAGATACAGGCCAACATGGACCCCCGGCACCGTGACAGGGTCGCGTTCCTCCGGGTCTGCTCCGGAAAATTCACGAGGGACATGACCGCCGTCCACGCGCAGACGGGAAAGTCCATACGGCTTCCGAACGCCGCCAAGCTTTTCGGCCGGGACAGGGAGACCGTGGACGAGGCATACCCCGGCGATATCGTCGGTTTCGTGGGGCAGTCGCTCCTCGGGATCGGGGACACGCTCGCCGAGGACCCGACGATCGTCTACGATGAAATACCCAGGTTCCCTCCGGAGTGCTTCGCGATGCTGAGCAATCCGAATCCGTCGAAATTCAAACGCTTCCGCGAGGGGCTCGACCAGCTTCTCCAGGAGGGGGTCGTCCAGGGATTCCGTCCCAGGAATGCATCGCAGCAGGTTCCGATCCTTGCCGCCGTGGGGCCCCTGCAGTTCGAAGTATTTCAGTACAGGCTCGGAAGCGAATACGGCGCCGAGTCGCGGCTCGACCCGGCGGAATGGAAGTTCGCGCGGTGGATCCACCCTTCCGTCGACGGCGCGCTGATCTCTCCCGGCATGCTCCCCACCGGAGCGGTCCTCGCCGACGATTCAAGGGGGCAGAGCGTTATACTCTTTCCCGGAGACTGGGCGCTCAGCTATTTTGCGGAGAAAAACCCTTCGATCGTCCTCGGAGAGCTCCCCTTCGACAACGCACCCGCCGAATCCCGCCGGTAAGACATAAGACGAATGAGCCCCGCCGCACAACCCGCCGAGAGGGCTCTTCCCGCGGAACCGGTGCAGCGCTGTCAGGCCTCAGATTTCACACATGCCGATATCCCGATCCCCCCGATCACCCAGCCGATGAGCGTATCCGCCACCCATCCCGTCGTGTAGTCGACCGGATACTTCATCCAGTTCCAGTTCACCGTGTGGACCGCGAGGCAGATGAAGAGTCCGAGCGTCCCGCAGTACATGACGCGCGCAAAATAGCCCGATTTCGACGCGGTGCTTCTCGACAGGAACCATGCGGCGAGCATCGCGGTGAGTATGCAGTTCAGAAGTCCAATCCCCATCTCGGGGAGCATCGCGCCGGAGTATCCCGCCGGGCTGTAGATGACGGTACCGATCGGGCCCTGCCCGCATTTCTTCGTCCAGGCATCAATCGCGGCCTGGTCGCCGGAGACGGGTCTCGCCGGGAACATGTACACCGACTTGCTGTTCATCCCGGTCTTCATCGCGGTGATCACCGAATCTTCATTCGCGATCGCCCGTATCGTGGACGTGTGAAGGGGGAGCACCATCCATGCCGCTGCGCTCCAGATGAACATGAGAGCACCGCCGACGACTCCTGCAAGAAGTATCTTTTTCATGAACCGCTCCTTCTAGGATGTGAGTGCCCGGTCTATGATGCGCTGGTTTGCCAGTCCGTTCGATCCGTTCAGCTCCGGTTCCGGACCGCCGAGGATCCAGTCTGTAAACATCGCCGTTTCTTCGATGTAGAGATTCGGCACGGCAATCTCTTCGGAGACGGGGACGCCGGGAGCGTCCCCTTTCCCGCGCGTGAGGATGAGGCGCCCGTCACGGTCTCCCGACGTGAAGTCGGGCACCGTGATGATCCCCTCTGTTCCCATGATCTCGAGAAACACGCGCCGGTAGGGAGCGGTGTACGAGCAGAACACGGAAGCCAGAACGCCGTCCGGGAACTGCAGCGAAACGAACGCCGACTCCTCCGTGGACGCGGCCGTGGGGAGCGGCCAGAGCGCCGCGGACACCGACGCGGGCTCGCCCCCCAGCACGTACCGGAGCGTGTCGAAGCAGTGGACGCCGACGTCGACCACGGGCCCTCCACCGGCAACGGCACGGTCGATCAGCCATTTCCTGTGGCTCACCCTTGCGTCATAGATGAATTCCGCACGCGCGGCCTTCACGCTTCCGATCCGGCCTGCCGCGATGAGCTCCTTCGCCCTGCGCACAAGCGGAGAGAGGCGCACCATGTGACCCACCATCAGCTTCACGCCGTTCGACGCACATGCGTCGATCATGGCCTGCGCCTCGCGGGCGCTGAGCGCCATCGGTTTTTCCACGATGACGTGCTTCCCCGCGTTCGCCGCCGCCACCGTCTCCGGGCAGTGCGCGGCATTCGCGGAGACGATAAACACCGCATCGATATCGGGATGGCGCACGAGATCGTCAACCGAGGAAAATGCGAGCGGGATCGAGCATTCATCCGCCTTCTTCCTTGCCTCCTCCGCCGAGCGTTTCTGGAGCCCGACCACCTCGGAATTCCTGGCGCGCCTGATGGCGGGCGCGATCGCCTTTTCGGCGAACCGCCCGAAACCGATGATGCCGTAGCGTATCGTTCTCTGTTTCATTCGCGTCCCGTCTGTTGTCCGTGCGGGTGCAAGATACGCCCGGAAGAACTCCCATGCAATATCCCCGCACGGTGGTTCAGATCCGGTGGTTCAGATCCGGCCCGCCACCGTCTTACCCCGCCCACGGGGGGGGCGGAGAGTTGACCTCCCCGTGATGAAGTAGTATCTTTGGACATGAAGAGACGCGCTCACATCCTGGCTCTCGTCGCGGCCGCCCTCCCTCTTGCCGCCTCCGCACAGGCACCGCCCGGCGGAATCGCCGACATGGAGGCGTGCGCGTTCAAGGCTGCAGGGAGCATGCTGAATAACCACGCACAGAGCGCTTTTGCCGACCCGGGCGTGCACGTCACGTACTACAGGCTTCGACTGACGCTCACCGCATCGTTCCTCTCCGGGGACGTCGCGGCCAGGCTCGTCTGTCTCGACGACAGCGTCTCCTCGGTCACGTTCGACCTTGCCGGGACGATGACCGTCGATTCCGTCCTGGGCCCGGGGGAGAGACTCCCGTACACGCAGTATCTCGAGGGGCTCCAGGTGCAGCTCGGCAGGACGTACAGGAAAGGGGATACGCTCACCGTCGACACGTTTTACAGGGGCGTCCCCGTTCCCACCGGGTTCGGGAGCTTCGAGTTCTCCTCACTGAACGGCGCACCCTGGATATGGACGCTGAGCGAGCCGTACGGGGCGCGGGACTGGTGGCCATGCAAGGACGACAACAGCGACAAGGCGGACTCGGTTGACATGTACGTCACGGTCCCTTCGGGACTGAAGGCGGGTTCGAACGGGACGCTGGTCGCCACGGAGGTTCAGGGAGACGGGACGACGACGTTCCACTGGTCGGAGCGTTACCCGATCGCCGCCTACCTCGTATCGCTGGCTGTGGCGGACTACGTGGAAATGGACGACTGGTTCCGCTACAGCGCCGCGGATTCCATGCCGATCATCAACTACGTCCTCCCGCCGTCGGCCGGGGACAGCCTGCGGGCTCTCGGCGAGACAAAGAGCATGCTCCGCATCTTCTCCGACGCCTACGGCCTCTACCCGTTCATCAGGGAAAAATACGGTCACTCGAGGTTCGGTACCGGGGGGGCGATGGAGCACCAGACGATGACATCGACGACGAACTTCTACGAAAGCACGATCTCCCACGAGCTCGCACACCAGTGGTTCGGAGACCTGATTACATGCGCGAACTGGCCGAGCCTCTGGCTGAACGAAGGGTTCGCGGTCTACAGCGAATCCGTCTTCCTCGAACGGTACTACGGTCCCGCTGCGTACACTGCGCACATCCGGGGGGTCATGACCAACGCCCTGAACGCGCAGGGGACGCTCTACGTCCAGGATACCACCACCGTGGCGAACCTGTTCGACAGCGACAGGGTGTATGCCAAAGGCGCATGGACGCTCCACATGCTCCGCCACGTGATCGGCGATTCAACGTTCTTCCGCTCGCTCCGCGCCTACGTCGCGGACCCGCGGTTCAGGTACAGGAGTGCGACAACGGAAGGATTCCGGAGCGTGTGCGAATCGGTGTCGGGGAAGGATCTTGGATATTTCTTCAGCGAGTGGGTGTACGGCGAGGGATACCCGCAGTACAGTTACCACTGGACGGTCACCCCTGCCGGAGGGGCATACAGCGTATCGCTCGTCCTCTCACAGAGGGGAAGCTCGGCGGCAACGCCGTTCTTCCGGATGCCTGTCGACATCAGGCTCGCCGCGGGCACGCGCGACACAACGTTTCAGATCACACCCCTCGCGTCGGGGGAGACATTCTCCTTCACGGTCCCATTTTATCCCGCCGCTCTGCAGATCGATCCCGACATGTGGATTCTCAGGGACGTCCTCCCTCCGGAAACGATACTCCCCGACGCGTACTCGCTCGCACCGAACTACCCGAACCCCTTTAACCCGGCGACATGGATCACGTTCTCGCTCCCCCACAGGTCGATCGTGACCGTCACCGTCTGCGACCCGCTCGGCCGCGAAATCGCGGTCCTCGCCCGGGGGGTGTGGGAAGCGGGGACGCACTCCGTGCGGTGGGAAGGAACGGACGAGCGGGGAAGGCCGGTCGCCTCCGGAACGTATTTCTGCCGGTTCACGGCAGGGGATTACGCCCGGACGCGCGCGATGCTCCTCCTGCGATAGTGCCATTTGTCCCCACAGCCGGGGAGGGGCAGGGAGAATCTACTTTGCGGCCCTGGCGGCCAGCGCGCGGTCGATCATCATCAGCGGCGCGCCGCTGTCACCCGCCATCCTGAGCTGATCAAGAATCGTCGAGGCGTTCTTCTCCTCCTCGATCTGCTCTTTGATGAACCATTGGACCTCGACCTGCGTTGCGTAGTCGTTTTCCCGGAGGGCGGTCTCATACAGCTTGTTGATGAGCGCGGTCACCTTCTGCTCGTGCGCAAGGACCTGCCGAAAGATCTCCACGGGCGATGTGAACTCCGCGGGGGGCTTGTCCACCGCCTGGAGGACGACACGCCCTCCCCTGTCGTGCATGATCTCCGCGAGCTTCATCGCATGGCCGAGCTCTTCCTGCCACTGCAGGCGCAGCCAGACGGCGAATCCCTGGAGACCCGCAGACGACGTGTGCATGGACATCGCAAGGTAGAGATACGCGGAGTTGATCTCGTGCCTGATCTGCTCGTTCAACGCATCCTGCATCTGTTTGCTGAGCATGGGGGTCGTTCCTTCCTTTGGTTCCCGGAAAAAATGAGGTGAGAGTTCATGAAACGCCGCCGCCGGCGAGCCGTCTCCGGCGCCCCTCCCTGAGGAGTCCCTGGATGAGGCCTGCCGCCCCGGGGAGCGAGAGGCCGCACAGGTGGTCCTCGAGCGAGTCGCCGAACGCTTCGAACTGCTCGAGAACGGCTCCCCGGACTTCCGGGGAGTCGTCGTCAGGAAGCCGCAGGAGATACGGAAGTTGTCCGGGATCCGGCATCGCAGCGCATCACGTCGAGGGGAGATCCCCCTCTACTTCACAGAGATCAGCTCGACCTGGAATATCAGCGTGGCGTTCGGCGGGATCGCCCCTCCGCCCGTCCCCGCCGGGCCATAGGCGAGATCCGAAGGAACGTAGAGCTCCCACTTCGAGCCTTCCTTCATGAGCTGGAGCGCTTCGGTCCATCCCTTGATCACGCCCGACACCGGGAACGTCGCAGCCTCGCCCCTCTTGTACGAGCTGTCGAACTCCGTCCCGTCAAGGAGCTTGCCGCTGTACTGGGTCGTCACCGTCGAGCTGAGTTTCGGCGTTTTTCCTTTTCCCTGGACGAGGACCTTGTACTGCAGCCCGCTCGGGAGCGTGATAACCCCGGGCTGTTTCTTGTTCATCTCGAGGAATGCTTCCCCTTCTTTTCTGTTCTTTTCTCCGGCCACCTTTGCACCTTCCTCGAGTTTTCCCCTCTGTTCCGTCTGAAACCGCATGATGACTTCCTGGCACTCGGCATCGCTCATCAGGTGCGACGCGGAGTCGAGACCCGCGTCGAGGAGACCGCGGAGGAATGCATCCGGGTTGATGGCGATGGAATCGCGACCGAGATTGTGCCCGACGTTCAGGCCGATGCTGTAGCTGAGCTTGTCTTTCTGCGTCTCGAGCTTCACTTTCTTGTCGCCCGTCGTCTGACATCCGAGAAGGGCAAACGCGACGGCGGCTATCCAGAAACGATGCATGAGTGGGTCCTTTCGATAGAGGAAATGGAATCTTTCAATGTACGGACCCGGGCGCAGAGAAGCAACGCGAATTTCAGATCCCGTCAAAGACGTCGTTGAGGAGATCACGGGCCCTGTCGGAAAATTCCTGCGCGACGTAGAGGTCCGCCCCCTGCGGAAGCGCGATGGCTCCCCCCGCACCCAGGAACCCGGCATCGATGGACTGTATTATCGAGGGAATCCCTTCTGCGTCGAGGGTCTGCCGTGCCCTCTCCGCGTACATCCGGTCGGGAAAATTCTTTACGAGGACAAGATCCAACGTCCGCTCCTTCCCGGGCGCGCCGTGACGGCACGCCCCTTCAGTTTTTCTTCTGCGCCAGGAACCGTTTCACCTTCTGCGTCGTCGTTTTTTCGAATTCGCGGTCCCGGATGTAGAATTTCCTGATCTGCTTGAACGGGGCGACCTCCCTGTTCACAACAGCGATCTCCTCACCGATCACGGACTTCATGAGATCGGGGGTGATCTCCTTTCCCCGTGTTTCCGCCAGCTCGATGAACGCGCCCGCGTCCACGACAACCTGCGCGGCGATGATCTCCCCCTGCTTGGGGTCGTCCTCGCCATAGACGAGCGACTCCATGACAAAGGGACTGCGATTGAGAAGATCCTCGAGCTCTTCGGGGTAGACGTTCTCGCCGCTCTTGGAGATGATGACGTTTTTCATCCTCCCCATGATATGCAGGAACCCGTCATCGTCAATGCGCCCGAGATCGCCCGTCTTGAACCAGCCGTCCTCGAACACCCCCCGTGTAGCCTCCTCGTTCTTGTAGTACCCGAGCATCACGTTCTTTCCCCGGCACCAGATTTCACCGATGCCCGCGTGGTCCGGATCCGCGATCCGGAGCGTGACGCCGGGCAGCGGGATGCCGGCGGAATCGTCCCTGAAGTCTTCAATCCGGTTCAGCGTCAGGATGGGGGCCGTTTCAGTCAGGCCGTATCCCTGGACAAAACGGAAGCCGAATTCGCGCAGCCCTTTCGCGACAAGGGGATCCTGCGCGGCTCCCCCGGCGATGAACAGCCGAATCGACCCGCCGAACTTTTCGTGAATCTCGCTGAAGACGGTACGCCGGAAACTCTTCCACCCGAATTTTTCCGCAACCGTGCCGGCTTTGATGAGCGGACCGACGATTATTGACGTGAGTTTCTTCTGCTGTATTGTTTTGTAGACGGCCTTGAACATCTTGTCGTACATGAGAGGCACGCTCAGGAGTATCGTCGCGTGGACCGTCTGCAGGTCATCGACAATGGTCTTGAGCGACTGCGCAAAATGGACGGAAGAACCCATGAACATCGGACAGAGAAACCCGCACGTGCAGGCGTACGTGTGGTGAATCGGAAGCACGCCGAGGAACCGGTCTTCGGACGTTATCCGGATCATCTTCGTCATCGCCATCAGGTTTTCCGCAAGGTTCAGCTGGCTGAGCATGACCCCCTTTGCGCGCCCCAGGGACCCCGACGTGAATATGATCTCCGCAAGTTCCTCCGGGTTGATCCTCGGGAGCTGTTCCGGCGAGCACCCCGGGCTCCGCTCCACGAGCTCCACCATCGAGAAGGCCTTCTCTTTTCTCGACGGGATGTCCATGTTTATGTAGAACTTCAGGTTCTTCATCGACGCCCGGCTCTCCCTCAGGAGCGGCTCGTATGCGTCCGAATAAATCACCGCCGAGGCGTCCGATTCGTGCAGGATGTTGAGGATTTCATTCGACATCAGGGCCCTGTCGACGGGGACGACGACGTAATTGAAGCACATCGACGTCAGGTAGGCGAGGGACCACTGCACCCTGTTCTCCCCTATCACGGCGACGTGGCTCCGCTCCTTGATCCCCATGGCCCTGAGGGCGACGCCAAACTTGAGTATGTTCCTGAGGAGGGCGGAGTACGTGAGCCGCGGGATCGGGTATTCCTTCAGATCTTCGAGGGCGATCTTCTCCCCGTAGACTCTCGCCGATCGCAGGATCATGTCCTGGACCGATGTGACGGAAGGGACGACGTTCAGGGAAACCTGAAGTGCCATGGGAAGCCTCCGTGTGGTTGGAGTTCAGAGAGAAGCCGGAGCTGCAAATCTGGCAAGCTCCTGCGCCGATGCCTTCTCCACGTCCGCATGAAGGCTGTTCCCGTTCGCATCCATCGTCACGATGGCGGGAAAGTCCTTCACGCGGATATGCCACATTGCCTCCGGGACGCCGAATTCGAGGAAGTCGACCCCCTCGACCTCCGTTATGCATTTTGCGTAATACTGGGCGGCGCCGCCGATGGCGTTGAGGTAGACCGCTCCGAACTCCTTCAACGCGGCGAGTGTCTTGGCCCCCATCCCCCCTTTCCCGATCACGGCACGTATGCCGCATTTCCGTATCACATCCGCCTGGTACGGCTCCTCACGGCTGCTCGTCGTGGGACCCGCAGCGTTCATGAACCAAGCGTCCCCCCTCTTGAGCGAGACCGGGCCGCAGTGGTACAGGAGCGCCCCTTTCAGGTCGACGGGAGGCTCGTGGGTCATCAGGTAATGGTGTATCGTGTCGCGGCCGGTATGCATGGGTCCGCTGAGAAGGACAACGTCCCCCACGTTGAGGGAACGGACCTGTTCCTCGGAAAGGGGCGCGGTCAGGCGGACCTCGCGTCCCGTGAGAGGGAGTCCCTGCGAACGCGCCATGTGCGCCGCGGGTGTGTCATCCCTGTAGAGCCACCGCCGAATGTCGCCCGTACGGGAATCAAGGATCACGCCGAGCCGCCGGAACGCCCAGCAATCGTATGCCACGGAGACGAAGAAACTGGCCGGGAGGCGGTGATACGCGCCGATTTTACACCCGATCAGCGTGACCGCACCGCCGAAACCCATCGTGCCGATCCCGAGCTTGTTCGCGTTCTGCATGATGTAGGACTCGAGCCTCGCCAGCTCGGGATTCGGGTTGATGTCGTCGAGCGTGCGGAAGAGCTGCTGTTTCGCGTAATGGTACCCCGATGCCCGGTCGCCGCCGATCGCCACGCCGATCGCCCCGACGCTGCACCCGTGTCCCTGCGCCTGGTGCACCGCGTGCAGTATGCACTTCCGCACGCCGTCGATGTTCCTGTCGGCCCTGCCGAGACCCGGCAGCTCACAGGGGACGGAGTACTGGATGTTCTTGTTCTCGCATCCCCCCCCCTTGAGAATGAGACGCACTTCGACGTCGTCCTCCTCCCACTGCTCAAAGTGGATGACCGGGGTCCCATCTCCCAGGTTGTTCCCGCTGTTTTTCCCGGTGAGAGAATCCACCTGGTTCGGGCGGAGCGTACCCGTCTTCGTGGCCTCGACGATCACTTCGCGTATGATGCGGGCAATTTCAATCTGGTTCGTCCCGACCGGCGTCCTGATTTCAAACGTCGGCATGCCGGTATCCTGGCAGATGGGGGCGGCCCCGTCACAGGCCATGTCGACGTTTATGGCAATCGTGTCAAGCGCAAGCGCGGACTGCGTCGCGGGCGTCTCCGCTTTCATCGCGGTGCCGAGCGCGCGCCTGACGTCGGGGGGAAGATTCGTTGAAGTTTCAAGGACGAGCTTTGCAAGACTTTCTTTGAGGTGCTGCATCGGGTTCTCCCTTCTGGATAAGACGGGGAATGCGCGGCTTCGCTTCATGCGTAGTCGGGCCGGACCTCGTACGGTATCGGGTCTTCGGCACCGGCGCTGCGGAATCCCCGAAGGCGGAGGGCGCAGCTGTCGCAGACGCCGCAGGCAACGTCTTCACGCTGATAACAGGACCACGTGAGATGCAGCGGCGCACCCAGGTCGATCCCGGCACGAACGATGTCGCTCTTCTTCATCCTGATGACCGGGGTGACGATCATGATGTCCGAACCGGGTTTCGTGCCGGACCGGACCGCCGCTTCGAACGCGTCATAAAACTCTCTTCTGCAGTCAGGGTATCCCGAGGAGTCTTCCTCGACCGCGCCAACGAACACCGCGTGGGCTCCGAGAACTTCCGCCCAGCTCACCGCCGCCGCGAGCATGTTGGCGTTGCGAAAAGGGACGTAGGAGGACGGGATTCCTTTCGCGCTGAGGTCCGCTTTGCGCACCGGCATGGATGGGTCGGTGAGACTTGATCCGCCGATCTTCCCCAGATGCTCCATGGAAACGACGAGGCGGTCCCGGATGCCGTAGTGGTCTGCGATGGAATGGAATGAACGGAGTTCGCGGGAAGCGGTCCGCTGCCCGTACGTGCAGTGGAGCAGTGCTGCGTCATGTGTCTGGCGGGCGATCGCCACCGTGACGCAACTGTCCATCCCCCCGCTCGCCAGCACGACCGCCCGCGTTCCTCCCATCACACCCCCCTGGCAGAGGGTTCCCAGATGTACTTGTGGGCCTGAAGCTGAAATCGCGCGTTGATCCCCGCATCGAGAATCCAGCGGGCAAGGTCGACCGGCTCGAGCTCGCCGAAGACGACGGACATCAGGACCGTGCACCGGGCGTCGATCACGTGTTCACGGATCCGTGCGGCCGCCCAGTCGAAATCGTCCCTGTCGCGTATGACGAACTTCACCTCGTCGAGCGGGGTGAGCGCCGCGACGTTCGCCCAGAGGTTCTTCCTCATCATCCCGCTTCCGGGACATTTAAAATCGACGATCCTTTTTACCCTGCGGTCGAGGGGTGTGATGTCAATGCTCCCCGATGTCTCGACGAGGACCTCGTACCCCGCGTCGCAGAGGGCAGTGAACAGGGAGTGCACACCTTCCTGAAGGAGAGGCTCGCCGCCGGTGATTTCCACGAGGGAGCAGCCGAACGACGCAACCCGGGAGAGGATCGCATCCAGGGACATGGGAGTCCCCTCTTCAAACGCGTAGGCCGTGTCGCACCAGGTGCAGCGGAGGTTACAGTACGTCAGACGTACAAAGACGCAGGGCCGCCCCGTGTGGCTGGATTCCCCCTGTATGCTGTGGAAAATCTCGTTGACGACGAGCTCTGTCATTGGTTAACGCGGGACCTGACTGTGCGGCAGAAGGTACGGAGAAGGGGATGGAAAATCAAGAAACGGGGCGCCGATGCGCCTCAGGTCCGCAATTGAGCCGATTTCCTGCGGGAGATGCAGTTGATGACGGAGGCGATCACGACATCGTCGTCGACGGGTTTCATGATCAGGTCATCGACGCCGAAGCGTTTCCCGGCGATCAGCGTCTCGCGGTCGATGCGCGTCGCCAGAAACAGGAACGGGACATCCTGGTTCCCGGCGTTCGTTTTCAGCCAGAGATAGAGGTCGAATCCTTTCGGCCCGGTTTCAAAATTCACCTCGGATATCACGACCTCGGGCCTGAACGTCGCATATGTCTCAAGGGCCTCTTCGTAACTCGAAGCCCCGATCGCCATAAAACCGTAACGCCGGAGCGTCCCCGTGAGTGACGTGAGGAGACGTTCATCCTGGTCGACGATCATCACGAGATCCGACCTGCGCGGGCGGGGACGCCCTTCCGCGACGTTCTCTCCTTTTCCGTTCGTCGTCCGCTTCAGTATGTGCGCAATGAGATCGTCGATTGTCCCCTTGAGAACCCTCCCCTCTTCATTCGAAGAATCGAGACCGAAGACCGTGTCGAGCGTTTTGAGTCCGGCAAGGTACCGGCCCATCTCGACGTAGTCCCGCACATGCTGGAGGAAATGATCGACCTTTGCACGACGGAATGACTCTGCAGGGGTAAGCCCCTCGAGGTCATCTTCTTCGGTGTTCACAATGGATCTCCGGATGTAGGCTGCACCGCATCCAACCGCACGGACACGGGGATATTGTAATGAATCCAGCGTGCTTCCACTGTGAGTCAAATCACCTCCGCCCGGAGAGCCCTGTGCGTGTTGCCAATGGGACCCGGGCGGAGGAAAACGCCGAAATTCCTCAGAAAAAGGGGGTCAGGGCTGCATGAGCCCGTTCGCGAGGAGCGTAAAGAGAAGGAGGCCCAGGACGATCCGGTACCAGACAAACACCATCGTCGTGTTCCGCATAAGAAATCTCAGGAGCCAGGCAATCGCGGCGTATCCGACGATCCCCGACACGATTGTCGAAATCAGGAGGTTTCCCAGCCCGAGTTCAAATGCCCCGTGTATCTTGGAGAGCTCGTACAGCCCGCTCGCGACGACGGCGGGGATGCTCAGGAGGAACGAAAACCTGGCGGCGGTTTCGCGCGTGAGGCCAAGGAAGAGCCCGGCTGTGATCGTCGTTCCGGATCGCGATGAACCGGGAATGAGCGCGCAGACCTGCGCGAAGCCGATCACGAGGGCATCCACCCAGGTGACCTGGGAAATTCCGCGGATATGGCGGGCGACCTTTTCCGCAATCCAGAGAAGCGCGGCGAGCGCGATCATGCTTATCGCGATGACGAGCGTGCTCTTCGTCAGCGATCCCTCGATGATCTTCTTCAACGAGAGCCCCACCAGTGCGACCGGGAGCGTGCCGATGACGATATAGAAGGCCATCCGGGAGTGCTCGGTGAACCTTCCCCCCTGCGCGCCGCCACTGCCGCTGCGCATGACCCGGAGATCACGAAGGACGGAGACGACCATCTCCCACAGGTCCTTCCGGAAGTACAGTATCACCGCCGCCACGGTCCCGAGCTGCATCACGGCGATGAACTCGGTCCATGCCTCCGGGTGATTCGGATCTATGACGTTCAGCAGTTTTCCGGCAAGTGTGAGGTGGGCGGTGCTGCTCACAGGGAGAAACTCTGTCAGCCCCTGGACGACGCCGAGGAGGAATGCGAAGAATGGGTTCAAGAAGTGGTCCTGTTTGTTGGGATTAGTTGACTGATGTCAATCTACGACGACCGGAGGACAGATTCAACGTCATTCACATCAACCGGGAAACAAGTATCTGCGCCAGGATGATCTTTGCGATCATCGAAACGGGGTACACGGACGCGTACCAGACGTTGGGTGCATCGGACGCGCCGTGTTCGTTGGCGTACGCGAGGCAGGCCGGCTGCGTCTGTATGCCAGACATGAGACCCATGGCGGACGGATATGAAAGACGGAGGAGCCGACTCCCGGCTCCAAGGACGAGTAACGTTGTCACGAGGGTTATCCCGGCACCAACCGCCATGAGGGCCCAGCCACCACGTTCGACAGTCCCCACAAACCCGTCCCCCGCCTTCGTCCCGATCCCCGCAAGGAAGAGGACGAGTCCCACCTGCCGCAGCGTGAGATTCACGCTGAAGGGCATCCCCCACGCGATCGGGCCGGTGCGCTGGAGGCGTCCGAGAAGGAGCCCCGCGATCAGAGGCCCCCCCGCGAATCCGAGCGAAAACGTCCCCCCGCCCGGGAGCGGAAACGCGGCAATCCCCAGGAGAATGCCCGCGGCAAGTCCCACGGAAAGGGAGAGGAAATCGGCCTCCGATCCGGAACGGACCGAGTCACCGAGAAACCGGGCAACGCGGTCCAAGTTCCCCGCCCAGGTGAGAACGCGGACCCTGTCTCCCCGCTCGAGTATCGTCTCCCCTGTCGGGATAAAATCGACGTCCCCCCGCCGGACCCTCGTTATCGTCGCATCGAGGAGACGCTGGATGTTCAGCTCACGTATCGATTTGCCGATGACGCGCTTGTCGGAGATGTCGATCCTGCGGAAGTCGAATTCCTTGTTCTCGGTCTGTATCTCCAGGGGCGATTCATCGCCGAAGAGTACACGGGCCCGCTCGTGCGCCGGCGTGTCCCCCACGGCGACGACAAGGTCGCCCTTTGCGAGCATCGTCTCGGCGTACACGAGCGAGGTCTCCTCCCCGCGCCTGAGGCGGCTGAGGACGAACCCGTGGTGCGATCCGTCCCCGAGAAGCGAAGAGACGGTTTTGCCGAAGACGCCCGGGTTCACGACGCGGTACGTCCTCCCGTACAGGGGGCCGGGCGTCTCGCCCGTCGCGGGCCCCCCATCCGGCTCCTTCTTTGCCGCGCCGTATTTCAATTTCCCGGAGACGTGAAAGGCAATGAGCACGCCGATAACGCCGAAGGGGTATGCAACGCTGTAGCCGATCACGGGCGCGCTCGTCCTCGCCTGCATTTCAAGCGCCGTCAGAGCAGCCCCGCCGGGCGCGCTGCGGATCGCCTCAACGCCGGCCGCAAGCGACGGCGTGTTCGTCAGCGCCCCGCAGAAGACTCCCACCATCGACAATCCGTCAAGCCCCAGCACCCTTGCCCCCGCGACGGCAAACCCGGCGGCGAGCAGTATGACGGCAATCGCGAAGAGATTCGCCCTGAGGGCTCTCTTCCCGAACGAGGAGAAAAACGAAGGGCCGGACTGGAGACCGATTGTGTAGACGAACAGGACCAGGCCAAGGACATACAGGAGTTCGGGGACCCTCAGGCGGGAGTCGAGCGATCCGAACACTATCCCCGCGAAGAGCACGGCCGCAGGGCCGAGGGAGAAGCCGAAGACGCGTATGCTCCCCGCCAGCCAGCCCAGGCCGATCACCGCGAAGAGGAGGAGGAGCGGGGACGATGCGAGGAAATCGATCATGGATGCCGGGGGGCGGATTGCGTGAACTCCGTCAGTACACCGCAGGCCGAGCCGGGGTGGACGAACGCAATGGAGAGGCCCTCCGCACCCTTTCTCGGGCTCCCGTCGATGAGCCGCACACCGCCCGCGGCGAGGTCGCGGAGCGCGGCGTGTATGTCGCCCGCGGCGTACGCGATGTGATGAATCCCCTCCCCGCGTTTTTCGATGAATTTTGCCACCGGGCCGTCGGGACTCGTGCTCTGCAGGAGCTCCACCTTCGATTCCCCCAGCCGGAAAAATGCTGTCTTCACCGACTGGTCTGCGACCTCCTCCACCGCGTAGCAGGGGACGCCGAGAAGCTTCTCGTAAATCCCTATCGCGGCGTCAAGATCCCGGACTGCGATCCCGACGTGCTCTATGCGCATCGCATGGGGGGGCTGATCCATGACGCTCATTCCTCTCGGGTGGCACATTCCGCGGCCCCGGGGCCGCGGTCATTCAAATTCGAGAAGCACCTGTCCCCGTGTCACCGCGTCGCCGGCGGAAACACACAGGGCACGGATCGTCCCCTCATGCGGCGAGACAACCTGATTCTGCATCTTCATGGCCTCGAGCACGAGGAGAGGATCGCCTCCCTTCACGCGCATCCCCTTCCGCACGGACACCGTCAGTATGACGCCCGGGATGACGCACCGGATGAGGCGCGGGTCGGGTGGAACGTACGCCGGACGCGTCTCGAATTTTTTCGTGTACCGGGTCTCGTATGATACCTCACCTATCACGAGCTCCCGCAGCGTTTCGTCTGTCGGCACGGCGCTCATGAGGGGGGTATCCCGTGTTTCTTGTACGGCCGGGATTCGCTCTTGTTCGCCGATATCTGTATCGCGTGGATGAGGAAGTCCCTCGTGGCCGCGGGACTTATCACCGCGTCGATATGCCCTGAGGCCGCGGCGACGTACGGGTTGGCGAATTTTTCGGTGTATTCCGACACCTTCCGGCGGCGCATCTCCGCCGGGTCCGGAGCGGAGGCGATCTCATTTCTGAATATGATGTTCGCGGCTCCCTCGGGCCCCATGACGGCGATCTCCGCCGTCGGCCATGCGACGACGAAGTCCGCTCCAAGGTGACGGGAGCACATGGCGATATACCCCCCTCCGTACGCCTTCCGGAGGATGACCGTAATCTTGGGGACGGTCGCCTCGCTGAACGCATAGAGGAGCTTCGCCCCGTGCCGTATGACGCCGGCATGTTCCTGGTCGACGCCGGGGAGATACCCCGGGAGGTCAACGAACGTAATGAGGGGGATGCCGAACGCGTCGCAGAAGCGTATGAACCGGGCCGCCTTGTCGGATGAATCGACGTCCAGAACGCCGGCAAGGACCATGGGCTGGTTGGCAATGATCCCCACCGTCTCCCCGTCGATCCGCCCGAACCCGACGACGATATTCGCGGCCCAGTTGGCGTGAACGTCAAGGAATTCGGAGTTGTCGCACAGGGCGCAGATGACGTGCCTGACGTCGTACGGTTTCCGTGAATCCATCGGCACGATCCGTTCGATGTCGAACTTCGCCTTCGGCGGCTTCACCGGGTACCGTTCGGCCTTCTTCCTGTTGTTCCAGGGGATAAACGTGAAGAGCTGCTTTATCTGGTGGAAGCACTCGAGCTCGTTTCTCGCGTAGAAATGAGCGTTGCCGGACATCTCGCTGTGGACGCGCGCCCCGCCGAGGTCCTCCATGGAGATCTCCTCACCGAGGACGGTCTTTATGACCTCGGGCCCGGTGATGAACATCTTGGAGATGTTGTCGACGACGAAGACGAAATCGGTCAGCGCGGGGGAATAGACAGCGCCTCCCGCACAGGGGCCCAGTATGACGGAAATCTGCGGCACGATGCCGGAGGCGAGCGTATTCCTGTAGAAAATCTCCCCGTACCCCGCCAGGGAGTCGACCCCCTCCTGGATGCGGGCGCCGCCTGAATCGTTGATCCCGATGATGGGCATCCCCATCCTGATCGCGTGATCCATGATCTTCGTGATCTTCCGCGCGTGCATCAGCCCGAGCGAGCCCCCGGCAACGGTGAAATCCTGCGCGTAGATGCACACCGGGTAACCCATGATCGATCCGGTCCCGGTGATCACGCCGTCCCCGGGAAGGACTTTCTTGTCCATATCGAAATCGCGGCAGCGGTGCTCGACGAAGAGGTCAAATTCATAAAAGGAGTCGACGTCGAGAAGAGCGGTGATGCGGTCCCTGGCGGTGAGTTTTCCGAGCGCCATCTGCTTCTCTGAGGCCCTGCTGGCGCCTCCGTTCACAAGACGTTCTTTCCTTCTGAAAAAATCGACATGCTTGTTTGTCATAGACACGGGAGAGTCCTTTTCATGGGTACGGTGAGATGAGCGGTCAACGGGTGGAACACTGCAGTATGAAATGTACGAAAAAGCGGGATGAAGTGAAATCAGACCACGGAAGCCAGCGCGGGAGCGACCAGGGGATAGCTGAACTGATACCCGAGACGGAGCAACTGCGAGGGGACCGCGCGCTGACCGGTGAGTATCATGCCGGCCATTTCTCCGAGAGCCGCACGGAGGGGGAACGCAGGGACGGGGAGCCAGGACGGCCTGGAGAGTGCGGCACCCAGCACGGCGCAGAATTCCTTCATTGTCACGCACCCGGGGGCAACGACATTCACCGGTCCTGAAAGCGCGGGATTCGCAAGAGCAAAGAGGATCACTCCCGCGACGTCGTCCCTGTGCACCCAGGGAAACCACTGCTTCCCGGAGCCGACCGGTCCGCCGGCGTACAGCCGGAACGGGAGGAGCATTTTCCCGAGCGCACCCCCCTTTTCCCCGAGGACGACGCCGGTGCGGAGAAGCACAACCCTGCACCCGAGCTCCCCGGCGGCAAGAGCCTCCTGCTCCCAGCGGATGCAGAGGTCCGCAAGAAAACCGGCCCCCGGAGGGTTGTCCTCCGTGACGTCTCCCGACTCCACGGGGCCGTAGTACCCGACCGCGGAGGAGCTGATGAGAACCGAGGGTTTCCTCCCGCTCCGCCTCATTGCTTCGAGGAGTGCGCGCGTGGCGTTGATGCGGCTCTCGACGATCCGTCTCTTCCGGGAAGGGGTCCAACGCCCGTCGCCGATGGATTCCCCCGCGAGGTTGATGACGGCATCCGCGCGACCGACGAAGTGCGACCATTCACCCTGCGACGTGCCGTCCCAGAAAACCCGTGCCGCATCCCCGGTGCGCGGCGCAATCCCCGAGGGAGCGCGCGTCAGCACAACAACGTCGTGCCCGTCACGGCGGAGGCGCGGCACGACTGAAGATCCTATGAACCCGCCCCCCCCCGCAACGACAACGTTCATGTGCGTGCGCTCCTTCCCGCACCGGACGAGATTCCGGAGCGAAGCGGACGGGAACCCGCTCGTCCCCTCGCGCGCGCATACAGCGCGAGTGCGACACCGCGTTCCTCGTCATGGTTCACAACCGGGAGGGGATAGTCCCTCCCGGGACGGAATGCAATACCCGCCGCAAGCGCGGGACTCATCGCGTGCGGGGCGTGAATCCAGGGAGTGGGAACTCCGGCGAGCTCGGGAACGTATCTGCGCACGTACGAGCCGTCCGGGTCGAATTTTCGTCCCTGAAGGAGAGGGTTGAATATGCGGAAGTACGGTGCGGCATCGGTCCCCGTTCCCGCGATCCACTGCCAGCCCCCGTTGTTCGAAGCCGTATCGGCGTCGATGAGCATTTCAGAGAAGTATTTTTCCCCCCACCTCCAGTCGATGTGGAGGTCCTTCGTGAGGAATGAGGCCGTCACCATCCTGACCCGGTTGTGCATCCACCCCTCGGCATTGAGCTGGCGCATGCCTGCGTCCACGATCGGGTACCCCGTCCTCCCCTCGCACCATGCCCGGAAATGCCGCCTGCTCACGCTCCACGGGAATGCCTCGAACTCCACCCGGAACGGCTCATGCGCCACACGCGGAAAGTTGCCGAGTATCTGATTATAGAACTCGCGCCAGATCAATTCTCCGATGAACCGGACCGGGCCGGTCCCGTTCCCCGCGGGACCCGTCCGCTCACGGGCGTCGAACGCGGCGAGGAGGATCGTCCGGATCGAAATTGTCCCGTTCGCAAGGTGCGCGGAGAGACGGGACGTTCCGTCAAGCGCGGGAACATCACGGTGTGTTCCGTAGGAGCTCATTCCCTTCCGCGCGAATTCGTTCAGCCGGCGGATGGCTTCAGTCTCTCCCGCCCTTTGGACCAGGTTCCGGTTCCGTTGCGGCAGAAAGAGCGTGTTTCCCGCAGGAGTGAACATCAGCCGGCGCACGCGGGAAGTGCACGGGGGCGGGGCGAATCCGACGCCGTCAAGCCATGCCTTCCTGTAGGGGGTATACACGGTGTACGGAGTTCCCGCGCTGCTCAGGAGATCGCCCTTTTCGAGAATTACCGAATCGGGGACGGGGATGAACCTGCATCCCACGCCCGCGAGAGCACGTGCAATGCGCACATCGGCCCCGGCGACCCCCGGATCACACGTCGCAGAAACGTAGAGCGCTTCTGCCCGGACCTCCGACGCCGCACGGGGGATCTGCGTCAGCGGGTCTCCCTCGACAAGGAAGAGTGCCGAGCCCGCGACGCGGAGGTTCCTCTCAAGATCTGAAACCGCGCCTCTCAAGAATCGGCCCCGGGGCGTCTCCGCACGTTCAGCGCCCGACTCATGCATGCAGAGAAACGGCATCACATCGGTTCCCTCCTCGAGCGCGCGCGAGAGCGGTCCGTTGTCCGAAACCCTGAGCGCACGCCTCATCCAGACAAGCACCCGTCCGAATTTGCGGGGAGGATTCACGGGAGGGGAATTGAGAGTCAGGACTGTTCTGCGTTGTCGCGATCCCCCCCCTCGCAGGGGGAACCTGCCCGGCCGAACCCCTGTATGAAGCAGAGAAGATCCTGCGAGCTATTGCGCGCAGCGTCCACAATGCCGCGGTTCCCGTCGAGAGAACCGGCGAGCCGGCCTCCCGCCAGGAGAACGGCGCCGGCACTCTTCACGGCCGCGGCGACCTTTTCCAGATCACACGTATGATCCCCGCCGGCGGAGTTTGTCGAGGAGAGACACACGATATCGGGCTGCCACTGATCGATCGCGGCGCAGACGGAATCGGCGGGGATGCGGGAACCGAGGTAGTGAGTTTCCCATCCCTCAGATTCAAAAAGGTACGCGGCGCAGCGGAGTCCTATCTCGTGGAGCTCATCGCCGATCGTCGCACAGACGACCGAGCGACCGGAGGGAGGCTTTATCCGGATCTGGAGCTGAAGTTTCGCCAGCGCTTCGAGCGTCTCGTACGAGGCCCTGTGCTCGTGCCCGATCCCGATCTCCCCCCTGGACCAGCGTTCGCCGATCTCCTCCATGGCGGGGCGGATCACACGGTCGTGGAGTTCCCAGATCTGCATGCAGTGCTGATAAAGATAGGAAAGGAACGGGAACAGACCGTTCCCGTCAGGGGTCAGCGCCCTGCGGACATACGACTCCACAAGAAGAGGGAAATCCCGGGCCAGCACAGCCACTTGGATTCTTGAGTCGAGCCCGTCGCTCCCGGTGATTTCAAGAGCCCCCGCCGGCTCGAAGTGATTTGCCTCCGCAAAATCCACAACATTCCTGATCTCGAACTTCCGGTGCCCTCCGGGAGTCTTGTGGCATTTCAGCGTCCCGTCGTCGGCCCACCTTTTCACCGTCGTTTCAGTGACGTTGAAGAGCCGCGCAACATCTGCCGTGGAGAGAATAGTTTTCTGTACAGAACCTGTCATCAGTTAAGGCCGATATGGTCGTTTTGTTCGTTTCAATATACCAATAGACGATACAAAAAGTCAAGCAAACAGACAGGTATTTGGAGGGAACGACCCCTATTTCCTCTTGAAGTAGAGAGCGGCAAGGGGTGGAAGTGCGAGGTTTAGAGAGTATTCCCTTCCATGAACGGGGACGGCGTCTGCGGACACCTCGCCGAAATTACCTGTGTTGGATCCTCCGTAGATGGCCGCATCGCTGTTGAATATTTCCCGGTACGTCCCCGGCTGCCACACACCGATTCTGTAACCGGTGCGGGGAACGGGGGTGAAGTTGAACACCGCGGTTATCGTCTCCGTGCCGTCGGCGGATTTCCGGTCAAACGCGATCACGCTTGACGCCGAATCATGAAAATCGACCCATTCAAAACCGGTGTACTGAAAATCGACTTCGTGCATCGCCCGTTCCCGGCGGTAGAGCGCGCCCAGGTCCTTCACCATGTCCTGCACTCCCCTGTGCGTTTCGTATGCAAGGAGATGCCAGTCGATGCTCTTCTCATGATTCCACTCGTCCCACTGTCCGATCTCTCCCCCCATGAAGAGGAGTTTCTTGCCGGGGAACGCATACATGAGCGAGAGAAGGAGCCGCAGGTTTGCGAATTTCTGCCAGAGATCCCCCGGCATCTTTCCCAGCAGCGATCCCTTCCCGTGAACGACCTCGTCATGCGAAAGGGGGAGGAGAAACCGCTCGGTGAATGCGTACAGGAGAACAAACGTCAGGTTCCTGTGATGAAACGTTCTGTAGACAGGATCGAGCGAGAAGTATTCGAGTATGTCGTGCATCCACCCCATGTTCCACTTCAGGTCGAACCCCAGTCCCCCGTTCTCAACGGAATTCGTCACGCCGGGCCACGACGTCGATTCCTCGGCGATCGTGAGCACGCCGGGATTGTAGCGGTGCACGACGCCGTTCAGGTAACGGATGAACTCGACGGCCTCGAGATTCTCCCTCCCCCCGTACCTGTTGGGGATCCACTCACCCTCCTTGCGGGAGTAATCAAGGTAGAGCATCGAGGCGACCGCGTCGATCCTGAGACCGTCGATGTGATACTCGGATAGCCAGAAGAGCGCGTTGCTTATGAGAAAGTTCTTTACCTCGTTCCTTCCGAAGTTGAATATGAACGTCCCCCAGTCCTGGTGCTCCCCCTTGCGCGGATCGGCGTGTTCGTAGAGGTGGGTCCCGTCGAATTGAGCCAGCGCGTGCATGTCTTTCGGAAAATGGGCAGGGACCCAGTCGAGGACGACGCCGATGTTGTTCCTGTGGCACAGGTCCACGAAGTACTTGAACTCGGAGGGGGTTCCGAACCTGCTCGTCGGCGCGAAATACCCTGTGACCTGGTACCCCCACGACCCGTCAAGGGGATGCTCCATCACGGGCATGAGCTCGACGTGCGTGAATCCCTCCTGGAGTAGATATCCGACGATCCTGTCCGCCGTCTCGCGATACGTGAGCCAGCGGTTCCCCTCCCCCCTCTGCCACGAGCCGATGTGCGCCTCGTACATGGCCACCGGGCCCGCCATCTGTCCGCCGCGGGAGCGCGATTCCATCCACGCCGCATCCCCCCATTCGAAATTGCGCAGGAAGTTGACCTTTGACGCGGTACGGGGGCGCATCTCCATCTCCGACGCGTACGGATCGGTCTTGTCCATGACGAACCCGTTCTGCGTCTTCACCTGGAACTTGTAGAGTTCCCCCTCGGCAAGGCCCGGGATGAAGATCTCCCAGATCCCCGATGACCCGAGGACGCGCATGGCGTGGCATCGCCTGTCCCAGCCGTTGAAATCCCCGATCACGCTGACGCTCCTGGCCGACGGAGCCCAGACGGCGAACTGCACCCCCCCCACGCCGTTGACGTCGGCATAGTGCGCGCCGAGCTTTTCGTAGATCCTGTGGTGGTCCCCCGCGTTGAAAAGATAGATATCAAAGTCCGTCAGGGTCGGCATGAACGAGTACGAATCATGGAACTCCTCCACCCGGCCGCCTGCGAGCGTCTTTCTGAGATTGTAGGCGAAGACCTCGCGGCACCCGTGGATGATCACCTCGAAAAAGCCGAGGTCATGGAGATTCTCCATCGGGAATTCCCTCCCCTCGAGCGCCCCCCCGGTACAGACGACGGAGACCGTCAGGGCACCGGGGAGAAACGCCCGTATCGCAAGCCGTCCGCCGTCCAGGAGGTGGGGCCCCAGCACCGCGAACGGGTCATGGTGATCGTTGAATATCACCCTGTACACTTCATCAAGCGGGGCAGTGCTGTTCATGCGATCTCCTCATCCTGTGCGTCCGGATCGTCGCCGAGAAGCTTCACCGCATCGCCGGAAGGGAGCTCCTGCACGTCGCGCAGTTTCCTCTCGATCTGGCGGGTCCGCGTCGCGGCGCTTTCGATCGTGTTGCTCGCTTCCTGAAGCTTCTTTTGTGTTTTGTCGAGTATGTCGCCAAACTTTCCGAATTCCGATTTCACCGCCCCGAGAAGGGACCAGACCTCACCCGAGCGTTTCTCGATCGCCAGCGTCCTGAATCCCATCTGGAGACTGTTGAGAAGTGCCGCAAGCGTCGTCGGACCGGTGACGATGATCCTGTAACTGCGCTGGATGTCTTCCGTGAGTCCCGGCCGGCGGATCACTTCTGCGTAGAGCCCCTCTGTCGGGAGAAACATGATCGCAAAGTCCGTCGTGTGAGGGGGATCGATGTACTTGTCGCATATCGTCTTTGCTTCCAGACGGATCCGGTTCTCAAGCTGTTTCGAGGATTCCTCCAGAAGGACGGGATTCGCCTGTTCTGCGGCGTCAACGATGCGTTGATAATCCTCCTGGGGGAATTTGGCGTCGATGGGGAGCCACAGAGGACCGCCATTGCTGTGTCCCGGGAACTTGACCGCGAACTCCACCCGGTCGTTGCTCCCGGCCTTCGTCGGCACGTTCTTCTCATACTGCTCGCGCGTGAGTATCTGCTCCAGAAGCGCCCCGAGTTGAATCTCCCCCCACGTCCCGCGCGTCCTGACGTTTGTGAGGACCTTCTTGAGATCCCCCACGCCGGTAGCGAGCGCCCTCATCTCACCCAGGCCGAGCTGGACCTGTTCCAGCCGCTCGCTGACGTGCCGGAACGACTCGCCAAGACGCTGCTCCAGCGTATTCTTGAGCTTCTCGTCGACGGTCTCGCGCATCTTCTCGAGCTGTGCGCTGTTGTCCGCCTGTATGGAAGCGAGTTTTCCCTCCACGCTGTCACGCACCCTGTCGAGCTTCTCCCCCGTCGTCTGCTGGACTGCGTTCAACTGGGCGGCGAACGAATCGAGCTGGCCCCTCTCAAGCGCGGCGATCTCGGCAAGACGGGCCTGGAGTGAATCCGCGCTTGCGCGCAGCGCCCTCTGCAGCTCCTCCCTGTCCTGCGCCGCGGATCGCTCGGACGCCTCCCTTGACCGGGCGGACTCGTCCCGCAGCAGGCGATCGATTGTTTCGAGCCCCGATTTCACCGCCTCAAAACGGAGAAGGAGATCCCGCCCTGATTCGCCGGCAGGACGGCGGAGCATGATGACGAGCATGACAACTGCTGCAAGGAGGAGCGCAAGCGCGCTCAGGAGGAGGGTTTCCTGCATTGACGGGGCGTCTCTGGCATCGTGGAAAGAACGCCGGAAAGGGATCATCCCCCCTCCGGCCCCTTCAATATATGCCAGACAGGACTCAATGTCCACACATGACGGACGTTCACGGCATCATTCGCAAGAGCGACAGGGCGCGGACAGCCGGGGATGCCGACCCGGTCAGGCGGCGACCTGAAGAACCTCCGTTATCGCCTGGACGAACGACTCCTTCGGCATTGCGCCCGTCGCCATCCGGGGCTTCCCCTCCTTTGGAATAAAGAGTATCGAGGGGATGCTCCGTATCCCGAACACGGAGGCAAGTTCCTGTTCTTTGTCCGTGTCAACCTTGTAAATGTTGATCTTCCCCGCAAATTCCTTCGAGAGGTCCTCCAGGACGGGGGCGACCATCTTGCACGGCCCGCACCAGTCCGCGTAGAAATCGATTATGCACGGAAGTTCGCCCGCAAACGACCATTCCTTGTTTTTCTCGAAATCGAACACCTTTTCCTGGAATGTCTGTTTTGTGAGATGCTCCATGAACCCTCTCCTTTCAGCGTGGTTTCTTTGTCACGTGAGATGCGGGGAACACCGCAAAGGGTCAGGGGGGGCGCCCACGGGGGTGGAAACCGGATCCGGAGGGTTACTGGATCACGGAAGCGGCTGCTTCGTTTACTGCCTGCCGGAATTGCTCAATGGACTCGCCGAACACGCGTACTGTCGAACGCTGCTTCTTCTCCCCGTCGTCAAGCCTGTTCTCCGAAATCGCGATGAACTTTCTCCCGTTCTTCGCCTCCTTCACGTCGACGTAGTACGTCGTCTTTCCGGCCCTTACCATCGTCGAATACATCGTTGCGGCTGCGGCATCGCCCATGATAAACTCCTCCGTGTGCTGTGTCGTCATATGAGAACTGCGAATGGATTCCCATAGAGTATACAGCACGGAGGCTCATTTTCCGAGTGCGGGTCGCCGCCCGGAAACAGATTCAGCGGGACGGAGGGGAAGCCCCGGCGGGGAGGCCTTCCTGTGCGATCACGTATGCGAGCAGGGCCTCGGCAATCGCTCCCATCTCGAGTTCCCGGGGGTTTACTTTGTCGATCCTGTCTTTGTCGGAGTGGTGGTAATCGAAGTAGCGATGACTCTCCGGCGCCAGTCCGAACCCTGGGACTCCCGTGGCGACCATGGGGGAGATATCCACCCCGCTGCCGCCTGCGAGAATACCGCCAGCGTTCACCGATTCAAGGAGGGGTTTCCACTTTTCGACGGCCGCGCGGACTTCCCTGCCGGCATCGACACTGAAGCCCCTCGGTGCAAATCCTCCTGCATCCGACTCAAGCATCGCCGTATGCTTTTCACCCCGCCGGAGCGAATCCGCGACGTATCCCCGCCCGCCCCGGAGCCCGTTCTCCTCGTTCATGAACATCACCGCCCGGATGGTCCGGGCCGGTTTCAGTCCCAGCGTACGGATGAGATCGAGAGCCTCGATCGCCTGTACGCATCCGGACCCGTCGTCGTGCGCTCCCGTCCCCTTGTCCCAGGCGTCGAGATGCCCACCGACGACGATCACCTCCCGGGGGTTCAGCGTGCCGGGGATCTCCCCCATCACGTTCGCGGAGGGGACGTCGGGAAGCGTCCTGCACGAGAGGGTCAGCCGGACACGGAGCGGGACCCCCCTGCGCAGGAGCGCGTCCAGCATCTCCGCATCCCTCGTGCTCAGCGCAGCGGCGGGGATCTTCTTCACCCCGTCTTGGTACCCCATCGCGCCCGTATGCGGGACCGAGTCGATCGCGAGCGTCATTGAACGCACAAGTACTGCCACGCCGCCGGCCTTCGCACCCTGGATCGCGCCTCGCGAACGCTGGTCAACAGCACCCGAGTAGGCCTCAAACGTGTTGAGGAGGGCAGGGTCCATGGGACGGTTGAAGAATATGATCTTCCCGGACGCGGCAGTTCCCAGGCTCTCCAGCTCCCCGAACGACTTCACCTCGACGACACCGGCGGTGACGCCGCCGGCCGGGGTTGCAATGCTTCCCCCGAGCGCGCACACGGCGAGCGGAACGGCTCTCTTTCCCGGAATCTCAAGACGGGCCTTTTCCGTCGTCCCGCGCTCCCACCGGGGAACCATGATGTTCTCGAAATGAACGTTGCTGAATCCCCTCTCCTCCATCCATGTTTTTGCGATCCCGAGCGCGGTATCGGCACCCGCCGACCCGCTCAGCCGGTGCCCGGCGCGGGAGGTCAGCTGCTCCAGCATCCTGTACGCACCCAGCCTGCCGAGCCCCGTCCGAAGGAGTTTTCCGGCGACGGGGCCGTACACTCCCGACGTATCCGTTTCCTGCGCGGCGGCGGTGAGACATGCGGCGGCAAGGAGAAATCCGGCTACAGAAAGTTTCATTTCGCGTACCTTTCCAGAATGCCCGGGACCAGATACGTGTCGAACGCCCGCTTCTGGTCGAATACCGGGGCGAACCCCCAGTCCCTCCGTGCAGCACCGTCGTTGACGTCTTCCGGCCAGGAATCCACGATCGCCTGACGCTTGTCGTCCGGCCTGAACGTTATGTCCGCCCCGTCAAACGCCTCGAGGGCAATCGCGCGGATCTCGCCCGCCGAAGGACTGAAGCTCGTGATATTATACACGGATTGCGAAAGCCGCGACGCGGGCGCCCCTTCAAGCTTCAGGAGCGCGTCGATGGCGTCGGGCATCGCCATGAACGGGATGCGCGTGTCCTCGCGGACGAAACAATCGTAATGCTTCTTCTGCGCCGCCGCGTGAAGCATCTCGGGGGCATAGTCGCTCGTCCCGCCGCTCGGCACCGTGACGGCGCTTATGAGGCCGGGAAACCTGATGCACCGGAAATCCACTCCACCCCGTTTCTCCGTGTCCGCCGCGAGCTGACGGTAGTGGTGCGCGTAGTACCGGCCGAGGTGTTCGCAGTAGAGCTTGTTGCAGCCGTACATCGTGATGGGCATCGTCCAGTCCTTTTCCGCGACTTTCCCCGCGCTCTTCTTCACGGCGACGGAGGGGAGACCGTAGACCGCGATGGAACTGGGAAAGAGGAATTTGACCGGGGCGCCGTGCCACCGCGACTGTTCGACGGCCAGCTTGAGGAGGTACATCGTCCCCTCGACGTTGACCTTGTGCGCGGATTCGGGTGTGAATTCCGCGCGCGTCGAAAGGAGCGCTGCAAGGTGATAGATCGTTTGAATCTCGTACTCGCTCTGGAGCCGTTCCATCAGGCGCTGTTCGAGGATATCCCCGGTGATCGTCTCCGCGCACTTCGACCTGAGCGATTCATCGACGGGCCGCACGTCGATCGCGATGATGTTGCCGGAGCCGGCGGATGCGAGGGCATTGATGAGTCCGTGCCCCATCTCACCGTTGGCGCCCGTGATGAGGGTCGCGGGTTTTCTGATATGGTCTGTCATGGTCTGTGTGTGGTTGCAGGGAGGATAATGAGAGGGAGAGCCGTTCAAGAGCAGTCTGCCCGTGCGCGACGGGGGACACGCAGACGCACTACGGGCGCACGACCCGCGTCAGAGTCGGGCGCCGGTCCGGCGGAGCGACGCCGTGCACCGGCCTAGAGTATGGGCGTGCCGCTCCCCCCCGCGTTCCAAAACGCGTCTGCGTCTGCCCCTTGATCCGCACCCCGCCCGGGGGAAGCTTGGGGCGCTTCTCCTCGGGGGTCGTCAGGTAGTTGATCCACTCGATCATCTCCTCGACCGGACGCGCCTTCCTGAGGAAGCCCTCGTAGCGCGGATCCTTCACCGCATCGAGCGTGTGCTGATCGTCGTACGCGGAGACGAAGAGAAACGGCGTCTTCTCGAATTCCGGCGTCGCCCGCACCTCGCGGTGAAACTTGATTCCGTCCATGATCGGCATGTAGATGTCGGAGATGACCATGTCGACTTTCGATTCCTTCATCTTCGTCATCCCCTCTTCCCCGTTCTCCGCAAGGAGAACGTCCCATCCTTCCGACATCAGGACGCTTCGCATAATCAGCCGGTATTCCGGCTCATCATCCACGACAAGTATTGTCATTTCTCTGACCCCTTCGTGCAACAGTTCGTGTGCAACACGTCACACAGATCGCAGGATAACATTGCGTAGCGTCACATGGACAAACGGACCAAAATAACGGAGAAGAATACAACAGAAATGTGAAATATGCAATTATTCACACCCGGCCCCCGTACATGCGCGAGATTCTCAGCGTTCCTTTTCTGAGCGCGCGGCGCTTCATCCACGCAAAGAGGACCGGGGTCACCACGAGCACGTGAATTGCAGATGTCAGGAGTCCGCCGATCATCGGCGCGACGAGCGGTTTCATGACGTCGGCGCCGACGCCGTTGCTCCACATGATCGGAACGAGCGCAATCATCGCGGTCGCGACAGTCATCGCCTTGGGGCGCAGACGCAGAACAGACCCTTCCATCGTGGCCTCCGTGATGTCCGCAACCGTTACCGGACCCCGTTCGCCCCGCTCGTGCGCGCGGAGCCGGCGGTCGAGCGCCTCATGAAGGTACACGACCATCACCACGCCGGTCTCCACCGCAAGTCCGTACAGTGCGATGAATCCCACCCAGACGGCCACGGAAAAATTATACCCGAGCGCGTAAATAAGATAGACCCCTCCCACGAGCGCAAACGGGACAGAAAGCATCACGACGAACGCCTCCACGAAATCCTTCGTGACAAAGTAGAGCATGACGTAGATGACGAGGAGGACGAGGGGCATCAGGATCTCCATCCGCTCCTTCGCGCGGATCTCGTTCTCCCACTGTCCGCTCCACCGGATCGTGTACCCGGGGGGAAGGACGAGTTCACGTTCCAGTCTTTCCCGCGCCTCGACGACGAACCCCCCCATGTCGCGCCCGCGGACGTTAAGGAGGACGACGGATCGAAGCTGACCGTCCTCGCTCCCGATCATCGGGGGGCCCTCCTCCAGCGTGATACGCGCCAGCGCGGACAGCGGGACATAGGCACGCCGCGACAGGGACGATCGTGAATCTTCCGCCGAAGGAGGAATGCGGGGGGGAGGCGCCGCCATCCCCGGGGCCTGCATCGGCTCCCCGGAAGACGCGGGCATCACCGCGCCGGATGCGGAGACGCCGGTCGCCGCGTTCAAGGGAACCGGAAGCCGGCGCACTGCTTCCAGGGAATTCCGCATGTCCCTCACGTACCGTACACGCACCGGGAACCTCTCCCTCCCCTCGATCACCGTGCCGATGTTCTCTCCCCCGAGCGCCGTTTCGATAACGTCCTCGACGTCGCTGACGGAGACTCCGTACCGCCCGACGGCCCCCCGGTCGATCGCGATATCAAGAAACATCCCCCCCTGCGAACGTTCGGCATACACATCGGCGGCGCCGGGAACCCGCCGGAGGATCTCCCCCGCGCGAACGGCGAGGTTCTCGAGCGTGTCGAGATCCCTCCCGAAGACTTTCAACCCGAGGTCGGTCCGGATCCCGGTCGAAAGCATGTTGATCCTGTTGATGATAGGCTGCGTCCACCCGTTGCGGACGCCCGGGATCTGAAGCTTCCGGTCCAGCTCGGCGACAATGTCATCCTTCGTCATCCCCGGACGCCACGCGCTTTTCGGCTTGAGAAGGATTATCGATTCTATCATGCTCAGGGGAGCGGGGTCCGTCGGGGTTTCCGCCCTCCCCGCCTTTCCGAGGACCATTTCGACCTCGGGGACCGACCGGATTGCCGCGTCCTGAACCCGGAGGATCCTGTTCACTTCAGTGAGAGAGACGGAGGGGAGCGTGACGGGCATGAAGAGGAGGCTCCCCTCGTCGAGCGGCGGCATGAATTCCGACCCCGTGGCGAGTATCATCGGAACGGCGGCCAGGAGCGCGACGACGTTGACGGCGACGGCGGTTTTCCCGTACCGGAGCGCCAGCCCGATCACCGGGGCGTACATCTTCCCGAGAACGCGCGTGACCGGGTTCCTATTCTCCGTCCTGAAATTCCCCCGTGTCAGGAGCGTCATGAGGACGGGAACGAGCGTAATCGCAATCAACGCCGATCCGGCCAGGACAAATGTCTTCGTGAACGCCAGAGGCCGGAAGAGTTTTCCTTCTTCCCCCTCCAGGAGAAACACCGGGAGGAATGAGACCACCATGATGAGCACAGAGAAGAATATCGCGGGGCCCACCTGCCGGGCGGACCTGATGGAGACCGCCACAAAGTCTTCGCTCGTGAGAGTTCCTTTCCTCTCCTGTTCCGCCGCGACGTTTCTGTACGCGTTTTCGACGAGCACGATCGACGCGTCCACGATCACGCCGATGGCAAGGGCGATCCCCCCCAGCGACATGATGTTCGAGGTGACGTTGAACAGCTTCATGAATATGAACGCGATGAGGACGGCAAACGGGATCTCGATGATGACCCGCAGGACGCTCCTGAAGTGGAGGAGAAACAGGAGCACCACGAGCGTCACGACGACCGCCGCTTCGATGAGCGCGCGCTGGAGCGTTCCCACGGCCGCGGTGATGAGCTCGCTCCGGTCGTACGCGGGCCTGATCTCCACCCCCGGGGGGAGCCCGGGGCTGATCTCAGCAATTCTCTTTTTCACCCTCCCGATCACTTCCTCCGCGTTTTCTCCGTTCCGCATCACCACGATCCCGCCGACAACCTCCCCCCTGCCGTCCTTCTCCAGCGATCCCCGGCGTATGTCCCCCCCGATCTGCACCCGGGCCACCTGGCGCAGCCTGACCGGAGTTCCTCCCGCGTTCGCCGCGACGGGAATCTCCTCGATATCGTTCACGGAGCGGATATAGCCCTCGCCGCGGACGAAGAACTCCGCGTCCGACGCCTCGATGATTTTCCCCCCCACGTCGTTGTTTGACCTCATGACGGCGTTGCGGACGTCGGCGAGCGTCAGGCCGAACGACTCCAGGAGAAAGGGATCAACGTCCACCTGGTACTGCCGGACGAAGCCCCCCACGGAGGCGACTTCGGCAACTCCCGGCACCCCCTGGAGATTGAGCCTGACGTACCAGTCCTGCACGCTTCTGAGCGTACCCGGATCGTACTTCCCTTCGACAGTGTACCAGAACACATGACCGACCCCGGTGCCGTCAGGGCCGAGCTGGAGCTTCGCCCCGGCCGGGAGTGACGACTGCACGGCGGAGAGTTTTTCAAGAACCCGGCTCCGCGCCCAGTAGAGATCGCTCGACTCGTTGAATATCACGTAAATGAACGACATGCCGAACATGGACTGGGCCCGGATGTCGTGGACCACGGGGATCCCCTGCAGCGCGGTCACAAGAGGGAACGTGACCTGGTCCTCCACAAGTTTCGGTGACCGTCCCATCCACTCGGTATACACGATGACCTGATTTTCCGAAAGGTCGGGTATCGCATCGAGGGGCGTCGTCAGGACCGCCCGGACGCCGAAACCCAGGATGGCCAGGTAGACGATGATGACCGCCACCCTGTTGCGGGCGGAGAATTCGATGATGCGCTCAATCATGTCTCACCTCACTTCCGCCGGGGAACATGTTCACCGGCGACGGGGGATTCGAGCTGGCTCTCGGAATCGATGAGGAAGCCGCCGCTCGCGGCGACCATGTCCCCCTCCAACACCCCGCCCAGTATCTCCGTGTATCCTCCCGAGGTCACGCCCACGCTGACGGTGCGGGGAACAAAACGGCCCGGCTCCGATTCGACCCAGACGACGGGGCGCCGTCCCGTGAAGAGCACGGCGGACGCCGGGACGACGAGCGCGGTGCGGGAAGCGGGTTTCAGCGTGAGACGGGCAAACATATTGGTCTTCAGTTTCCCTTCGGGGTTCGCCAGCTCGGTCCGGAAGCGGAGCGTGCGCGAGTCCGCATCGAGCGACGGCTCGATGAAACCGACGCGCCCGCTGAAGAGAAGCCCCGGGTACGCTTCCACCGTCACGCCGACAGGCTCTCCCGGGCGGACAGAGCGGATATCCTGTTCCGCCACCGAGGCGACGACCCAGACGCGGGAGAGATCAGCCAGCTCGAACAACGTCGTCCCCTCGTCGACATACTGTCCCTCCACAACGGACTTCTGTATCACCGTCCCTGCGATCGGGGAATAGTACGTGGCGGGCCCTGCCGGATCGCGGTCGCGCTCGAGGCGGGCGATCTGCGAAGCCGTCAGCCCGAACCGTTCCGTGAGCCTCTTTCGCGACGCTGCGACCAGATCCCCGCGGACGGATTCATCGTTGCCCGTAAGGGCGATAATGTACTCCTCGCCGGCGTTCACAAGATCGGGGCTGTACATTGTGAGGAGAGGCTCCCCTTTCCGGACAACGACCCCCGTCCTGTCCACGAAGAGTCGTTCAATCCGTCCTCTCCCCCTTGCGGCGACAACCGAGCGGGAAGGCTCGGCGAACGTGACGACCCCCGGCACAGACACCGAGTCCGAAACGGGAAGCATGCGCACGGCGAACGTCGTGATGTCCGCCCGGAGGCGGCCCTCTCCGGAGACGACAACACCGCCGGCCGAATCAGGCGCTCCGGCGGCATCCTGCCGGTCCGACGTTTTCCTGACGAGAGTCATGCCGCAGACCGGGCATTTCCCCGGCCTGTACTGGATCACGGAGGGATGCATCGGGCACGTGTAGTACTCGACCCCCCCCCCGGCCCGTGCCGCCGCCGATTCGCCGGTCACGTGACCGTGACGGAGGAACACGAAGAGAATGACAAGAGCGGCAATAAGGACCGCCGAACCGAGAAGTGCATTTCTTTTCATCGTGGATCCCTCTCTGTCATCGAAGTTCAGTAATGTCCCGCACGCCGATTTCCTTCTCCAGGCCGGCAACCGCTCGCGCAAAATCCATGCGGATCATGAGCTCCTCCATCGAGAGATCTCTCAGCATCCTGCAGGAGTCGAGGACCATGAGGAGATCTCCCTTCCCCGACTCGTAGGCCGCGAGCGCCGCGCGCAGCGCGTCCTCCGCCCGGGGAAGAATAGTCCGGCGGTACGCGCCCGACTGCTCCCGGTCTGCTGACGCCCTGGAGTACTCCTGCCGGATCGCCGAGCGGACCATCGAGCGCGACGCGGAAAGCGATGCGGCCGCCCTGCGTATCGCGGCCTCCGACTCGTCGATCCTCCCCGCGCGCGCGCCGAGCGTCCAGGGGACAAACGGGAGCGTGATCCCCGCAGTGACCGTCCATCCGTTGAACCCGCTCAGCGGCGCCGTCATGTACTGGACGCCGATCCGGAGGTCGGGAAGGTACTCCTGGCGGGCCTCCGCGAGAAGCGCTCTCTGTTCGTCGACGACGAGAGAGTCGTGGAGGAGCATGGGCCTGTACTCCATCGCCCGCGCGGTGAGCATCTCAAGGGGAACGTCGAGCACGAGGGAATCAGGCATCTCGGCGATCCCGATCGTGTCCGGATCCTCCCTGTCGAGCACCGCCATGATCATGGATTTCGCGGAGATCTCCCTCTGCCGCAGTGAGAGAAGAAGGTTGTCGTTCTTTGCCGATTCGAGCGATGCCTTCAGAACCTCCTCCTCCCCCGCACTCCCCGTGCCGTACCTGACATTCACGACCGCGAGCGCCTGCCGGAGAAGTTCGCCCGTGCTGCGGGCAAGCCCGATCGATTGCTGCATGTACCAGACCTCCGCATAAGCCGACTTGAGCCTATAGAGTACCTCAAATTCCTTTTCCATATGGTCGTGGTGGGCATGGTCCGCTCCGATCTCCGCAATTTCCCGACGCGTCGAGAGTTTTCCGGGGAACGGGATCATCTGCATTATTTCAAGCCGGGAAAACATTGCGTCGGAGTAGCGGAACTGCGGCATCCCCTCCCTCATGAACGTGAGATCCGGAGGAGGGAGCGAGGATTCGGAGGCGATCCGCGAGCCCATCACGTCCATCTGTGCCCGCGCCTGATCGATCTCCGGGCTCCGGGCGAGCGCTTCCCGGACCAGATCAACGAGACGGGTCGTGTCCGCCGCACCCGGACGCAACCCGGCGCAGAGAGGAATGAATGCGACAAGGAGACCGCAGAGATATGCAGTCATACCAGCCCCCAGACTATTGCAGATTGTACGCGTGAATTATGAAAACGAAACGACACCGGGAGTGCGGACGTGACGCGCGCGAAGAGACCGCGCGTCAAAGCCGCAGGAGGAGGGAGATCAGATCAGGAGCGCTGAGTTAAGGACTGGAATATCGTCGGGGGCAAACCGGGCGTGGTCCTGCCGTGATGTCCGAGGCGCGAGGGAGAAAGAAAGGGGAATCGCAATGATGTGAACAGTCGCCAGCGGAACCACCGGGTGAAACACCGGACCCCCCCGGACAGAGAGGAATTCGTTCGTATTCCCCCCGGCGGCGACTGATGGGGAGCAACACGGTTTCCCCTTTATGACGGGGCCGCTCCCGCCGTCATACTCATGGCAGAAAGGGCACATCATGGAATTCGCAGGCTTCGGCATCGGGCACGAGTTGACGAGTATCGGAAGCCCAACGTTGAAGACGAGGAAGAGCCCCGCCAGGAAGAGACGCGATATGTAGATTCCGGACCGCCCCATGACTGTCGAAAATATATACAATCGCTCAGCTATGCGCAAGTGACAGGTTCACCCGGTGAATATGCGGGGGACCCTGGGTGTGATGAGACTGGTGACCTCGTACGGTATGGTTCCGATCGTTTCAGCGATATCCCACGCCGATATGGACAGGTTTCCATCGGTCCCGATGAACGTCACCTCGTCGCCGGCCCGGCACCCGGGGTCGGGTCCGACGTCAATCATGCAGTGATCCATGCATATCGTCCCGACGACGGAGAACCTCTTCCCCCCTATGAGCGCGGAGGAGCGGTTCGTGAGGAGCCTGGAATACCCGTCGGCGTATCCGACAGGGACTGTGGCAATCGTGGTTGCGGCGGGCGCCGTGTACCGGCGGCCGTACGAGATGCTCGTCCCTTTCCCCACTCCCCGGAGCATGCTGATATTCGATACGAGGGACATCACGGGCCTGACGGGAAACCGTTCGGTCATGGCGACCGAGGGGGGATAGCCGTAGAGCATGATTCCGGGCCGGACCATCTCAAAGTGCGCCTCGGGGAGCGAAATCACCGCTCCACTGTTTGCCATGTGCCTCACCGGCACCTCTATCCCCGCGCGGCGGAGGTTCTCGATCACTTCATTGAACCGGGCAATCTGGGAGACCGCGTACGCCGGATCGGGTTCTTCCGACGTCGCAAAATGGCTGTAGGCACCCGCAATCTCGATACGGGGGAGACGCAGGAGCGCGGCAATCTCCCCGGCCGCGCTGGCGTCGGAGAACCCCAGCCGCCCCATCCCCGTATCAATCTTCACGTGGACGGGAGCGTTCACCCCTCTTTGCGACGCGATCCTGCTGACAGCCGCCCCTCCTTCGGCGGTGCCCACGGAGAGCGTGATTCCCTCCGCGAGCGCACTATCGATGAGGGATTCCGGGGGGATCTCGAAAACGAGTATCGGGCCGGCGATCCCTTTCCTGCGCAGTTCCAGGGCTTCCGTGACACGCGCGACCGCCAGCACGTCGACCCCCGTGCGGATCGCTTCCCGCGAGAGTTCCGTGATACCGTGCCCGTACGCATTCGCCTTCACGACCGCAATGATCTTCGTCCCCTTCCGGCAGTACGATCGGACACAACCGATGTTGTGGCGGAATGCATCAAGGCTGACGAGCGCGCGCGTCGAGGGGGAGGAATTCATCGGGTGTGCATGCAAACCAGGTGGTAAATGGCCGACGGTTTGCATGAATATCGCCAGCGGGAGAGTGATTTGCAACCGATTGATTTTGCCCCACGCGTTTGGTAAGTTCTCACCATTCCGCCGCGCAGTTGTGCGGCAGCCATTTTCCAACCATGACTTCGCCGAACCGGAACCAACCGATGAGACTCTTCCTTTGCATTCTCGGCGCTGCCTTCTGTCTCTCCCACGCGGAGGCGCAGAAGCGCGCGTTCACACTTGCCGACCTCTACACGATACGCAGCGTCGAAGATCCCCGGATTTCCCCCGACGGAAAAAGAGTGGCGTTCGTCCTCAGAGAGGACGACCTGGCGGCCGGGAAATCATACTCCGCACTCTACGTGATGGACCTCGACGGCGGAAACCAGAGACGCCTGACACCGGGAAAAGGGAACGCCACGCACCCCCGCTGGTCGCCGGACGGATCGTCTCTTCTCTACCTTTCGACGGGGGAGGACGGGGCCCAGGCACGCATGCTCCCCCTTGAAGGGGGCGAATCGAAACAGCTCACGGATTTTTCCGCCGGCGTGTCCGATCCCGAGTGGACAAAAGACGGGGCGGGAATCGTCTTCGCGTCAGACGTCTATCCCGAATGCGGGGCGGACAACGGCTGCAACGGACGCATCGAGAAATCGTGGAGCGGCGGGCCGCTCGCGGCGCACATGGCGGACGGGCTTCTCTACCGTCACTGGACGGAGTGGCGGGACGGAAAGAAGACGCACATCATCAGGTTCACGATCCAGGGGGGGACGTACACCGACCTGACGCCGGGGGAATTTGATTCTCCCCCCTTCTCGCTCGGCGGCGTGGGATTCGACCTTTCACCCGACGGGAAGGAGGTCTGCTTCGTCTCGCAGAGGGACGGCATGGACGCCACGTCGACGAACAAAGACATGCTGACGGTGCCGGCAGCGGGGGGGCCCGCAGTGAACCTGACCGCGACCAACAGGGCGTATGACGGGGACCCGGCCTATTCCCCGGACGGAAAGTACATCGCGTACCGGACACAGAGAGTGCCCGGGTACGAATCGGACAGGTTCCTCCTCGCGCTCTACGACAGGACAACCCGGAAAAGCAGGATCCTCACAGAGAAGTTCGACAACTGGGTCGACGCCATTGCCTGGAGCCCCGACTCGAAAAGCATCTACTTCACGGCGGACGTGGAGGGACGGGTTCCCCTCTACAGGCTCGACGTCGGTTCCGGCGGGATCACGAAGCTGTACGGGACCGGGATGATCGACGCCTTCGTGATTGCGCCTGACGGCGCGTCGGCGCTCTTCGTCCGGAGGACCGTCGGCGAACCCCGGGAAATCTGGAGCGTGTCGACATCGACAGGAACGGCAGCACGCCTGACTTCATTCAACAGCGAGGTCTCCGACGCGGTCGATATCCGCCCCGCACAAGAGATGTGGATCCCCTCCCCCACCGGTCACAGAATACACACGTTTATCGTCACACCCCACGGGTTCGACCCGAAGAAGAAATACCCGCTCATCATCAACGTCCACGGCGGACCGCAGATGCAGTGGGCCGACGCGTTCAGGGGAGACTGGCAGGTGTACCCGGGGGCCGGTTACATCGTCGCGTTCCCCAACCCGACGGGGTCAACGGGGTACGGACAGAAATTCACGGAGGGCATTTCGAAAGACTGGGGGGGAAAGGTGTTCCGTGACATCATGGCGGTGACCGATTCGCTCGGAAAGCTCCCGTACGTCGACCGGGAGAGGATGGGCGCCATGGGATGGTCGTACGGGGGGACGATGATGATGTGGCTCGAAGGGCACACGACGAAGTTCAAGGCAATCGCAAGCATGATGGGGGTGTACGATCTGACGGCGATGCACGGAGGGACGGAGGAACTCTGGTTCCCCGAATACGAGCTCGGCGGGAGGCCGTGGACGTCGCACCTCTACGAACAGCTTTCGCCAAACATGTCCGTGAGGAATTTCAAGACGCCGTGCCTCGTGCTGACGGGAGAGCGGGACTACAGGGTGCCGTACACGCAGAGCCTCGAATTCTTCACCGATCTCCAGGAGATGCACGTCCCGTCCCGGCTCATCGTCTTCACGCATGACGGGCATTGGCCGAGCGGGGTAAAGTCGATGCCGTTCTACTATGACGCGCACCTTGACTGGTTCCACAGGTACCTGGGGGGTGATCCCGCTCCGTACGACGTGACAAGAATGCTCAGGAACCAGGCGCTGAACGACAAATGAGAACGAAGGAACAGATTGTCGCAAACTGGCTCCCCCGGTATACGGGGACGCCGCTCGACGGCTTTGCGAAACACATCATTCTTGTGAACTTCAACTCGTACGTCGAACAGTTCGCCGCGTGGCACCATGTCCCGGTGCGGGGGAAGGACAGGCCGATGCCCAACGCCACCGCGAACGAAATCACGATAATCAACTTCGGCATGGGGAGCGCCAACGCCGCCACGATGATGGACCTTCTTGCCGGCGTCAGACCGAAAGCCTGCCTGTTTCTCGGAAAATGCGGCGGCCTCAAGAAGAAGAACACGCTTGGCGACCTGATACTTCCCATCGCCGCGATCCGCGGGGAGGGGACATCCATCGACTATTTTCCCCCCGAGGTCCCCGCCCTCCCGTCGTTCAACCTGCAGAAAGCAATCTCGACGACGATCCGGAATCATGCGAGGGATTACTGGACGGGGACGGTGTACACGACGAACAGGCGGGTGTGGGAACATGACGAGGTCTTCAAGCAGTACCTCCGCAGGATTCGCGTGATGGCAATCGACATGGAGACAGCGACGATATTCGTCACTGGGTTTCACAACAAGATTCCGACCGGCGCGCTCCTTCTCGTGTCCGACCAGCCGATGATCCCGGAGGGGGTGAAAACCGCGGAGAGCGACAGGCGCGTAACGCGGGAGTTCGGAGATATCCACCTGAAGATCGGCATCGATTCGCTTGCAGAGCTCATCAACAACGGCCTGACTGTCAAACACCTGAGGTTCTGAGGCGGAATACACGACGGGACACCCATGAGCACACTCTCCCTCCTCCCGATCCTGTTTGCGCTCGTTGCCTCCCTTCCCGATGCGGGGTCCCGCGGGACACCGCCGCCTCCCCTCCTCAAGCCGTTCGGCGCGATGACGGAGGAACGGGCGTCCCATACGGCCACGCTCCTCCCGGACGGGAGGGTGCTTATCGCGGGAGGGTTCCGGAAAACCCCGGGGCGGGAGGACGAGATCTACACTTCGAGCGCCGAACTCTTCGATCCGCGGACGAACAAATTCAGCGCCACGGGCGAAATGGCCTATGCCCGGGGAGGGCACACCGCGACACTCCTCAGGGGGGAGGGCTCGTGCTGATTGCCGGGGGATGGAATCTCATGGGCGTCATATCGAGCGCGGAACTGTATGATCCCGTGAGCGAAAAGTTCACGACGATCGGGAGCATGACGATGCGCAGGGGTGCGTGCACGGCGACGCTCCTGAACGACGGGCGCGTCCTGATCTGCGGCGGGACGGGCCGCGACGTGACTGCGAGCGCGGAAGTATTCGATCCCGCGACAAAATCGTTCACGGCGACCGGGGCCATGACCGTGCCCCGGTATTCCCACACCGCGATACGCATCCCGGGCGGGCGGGTTCTCATCACCGGGGGGATGACACGGCGCGACGATGTTCTCTCCTCATCCGAACTCTACGACCCGGACGCCGGGACGTTCACGCCGGCAGGCGACATGGCGGCGCCCCGCTGCAAGCACGCGGCCGTCGGCCTTTCAAGGGGGGAAATCCTGATACTGGGGGGGACGGACGAGACGACGTGGAGAGGGGACCTCGCACTGATCGAACGGTACGACATCGCGGGGGGAAGATTCGTCAGGATACCGGACTTGAAGCGTCCCCGGGCCAGGCTCGCCATGTCGGTTGCACCCCTCGCGGACGGCAGCCTTGTCGTCGCGGGAGGGGATCCGGCGATTGAGATATTGAACTCCGCGGGGGGGGAAGTCGAGCCCTCCGTCGCCGCGGTTCTCGACCGGCCGTATTTCTATTCCACCGCAACGACATTGTATACGGGGTCCGTCCTGCTGCTCGGCGGATATGACGACAGAGGGGAGACAACGGACAGGGCATGGCTCTTCAGGAAGTAGCAATACGCGAGTTCTGGCGGGGTTTCCTGCGCGAGGAGGAAGCCATCTACGGGGGGGCGGAATCCGGCACCGGGCTCAGGGAACTGATCGAGCGGGTGCACCCGGACCTCGAGTTTGACATCGGCCCGCTCGAAGAAGGGAAGAGAACGATCGTGATAAGTGCCGGGGGGATCCGCGAGGCTTTCCCGGCGGTCGAAGCGCTTGCAGAGGGCGCGCCGCAGCTCGGCCGGTGGCAGGTCGTCCGCTACAGGCAGCGGCGCCCGCTCGGGGGGAAGTTCGCCATCGGGGGGCTTACGCTCTCCCCCGACACGATCCGGTTCGAGATTCCCGCCGGCGGTCCCGGCGGAGGGATCGTCCTCTACATGCCGGGGTACACGCACGCGGAGCATTCCCGTTACCTCGCACTCGCCCTCCTTCTCCTTGACACGCTCCTCGGTGAATACGACGTGGAGATGAAACTCGGCACAATCGGCATCGAGCCCCCCGGGAACGGCAACAGCTCCCGCGGAATAACGCTCGACCTCCTTCCGGGGGTATTCGACGCATACTCCCGTGACTCGCGCAACTGATTACCCCGTTACCACCGCGGTCCGTTTCCTCCGGGAAAAGGACATTCCGTTCGATGTGCATCTTTACAGGTACGTGGAGCACGGCGGCACCGCGGCCGCCGCGTCGGCGCTCGGCGTCCCCGAGCATGCGGTCGTCAAGACTCTTGTGATGGAAGACGAGCGGGGGAAAGGGCTCATCGTCCTCATGCACGGCGACCGGGAGGTCTCGACGAAAGAACTCGCCCGCGTCCTGAAGGTCAAAACCGTCTCTCCCTCCTCCCCGGAACAGGCGATGCGGCGGACCGGCTACGTTGTCGGTGGGACGAGCCCGTTCGGAACGCGCACGGAGCTCCCCGTCTATGCGGAGGGGACGATATTCTCGCTCCCCCGCGTCTTCATCAACGGGGGGAAACGGGGGTTTCTCTTCTCGATCACTCCCTCCGACATCAGGCGCGCACTCCCCCTGACGGAAGTGAGCGTCGGCATACTTCCCGTGTGAGCGCGGTGACCGGCGGCTCCCCCGGGGAAGGGGGAACCGGTCCGGGGACCCGGGTGTTTTCTTCTGTATGCAGACGTACGCCGCAACAACAGACAACATCACCGTCACCGTGCGCCCTGTCTACCTGGACGGGCAATCCAACTCCATCGAGCGGAAATTCGTATTCGCCTATTTCGTGCGGATCGAAAACCAGGGGATAGAGCAGATCCGGCTCCTCCGCCGGCACTGGTTCATTACAAACGGGAACGGCAACGTCCAGGAGGTGGAGGGAGAGGGAGTCATCGGTCAACAGCCCGTGATACCGCCGGGCGGTGCGCACGAGTACAGCAGTTATTCAATCCTGGAGACGTTTGAAGGCTCGATGGAGGGGACGTACCTCATGGAACGTCCCGGGGGAGACCGGTTCTCGGTGGCCATTCCCCGATTCGTCCTCAGGGCGGCCGCGAATTGAGGCCGTCAGGCGCCCGCGATGCGGAGCCGTATGAGAAGAATTTCCGGATGGTTCCCCGTTCTGACGGGGGGTCCCCACGTCCCGACGCCGCTTGAGACGTAGTAGTGCGTGTCTCCTTTCACACCTTCTCCCCAGCTTATCTCGTACACTCCCTTTGTGATCAGGTTGAGCGGCCAGAGCTGCCCGTGGTGCGTGTGCCCGGAAAGCTGTATATCAATTCCCTTTCCCGCCGCTTCGCCGAGACCGAATGGCTGGTGGTCCATCAGCACCACCGGGTACGCGGCGTCGACTTCCGCCATCAGCGAGTCGAGGGGCTTCCTCTTCCCCCCCCCGAACCCTGCGCTGCTCCTGTCTTCCCGGCCGACGATGAACATCCCCCCTTCGAGACGCGCCACGCTGTCCCGCAGCATCGTGATGCCGTGCTCGGCCAGGTACGCACAGGCGCGTTCGGCCCCCCCGATGTATTCGTGATTCCCCGTCACGGCGAACACGCCGCGGGGCGATATGATCTTCCTGAGCGTCTCGCCGAGATTCTCCCGGATGACCGGCCCCAGGTCCTCGTCGACTATGTCCCCGGGAAGGAGCACGACGTCCGGCCGGAGGCTGTTGATCCGGTCGACGATCGACTGAAGTCGTTTCCGGCCGATTATCGTTCCCAGGTGAATGTCGGATGCCGCCACGATCCTGAGCGTATCCGCTCCCGTGGTTTTTTTCCTTACCGTCAGGTCGATCTCGCGGATCCGGGGGTGCAGCGCATTGAAATGCCCCGCCGCAACGACGACGGTGATAACGGCGGCCAGCACAAGTCCCGTCACGGATTTCGCCGCACCATAGTTCCCGATGACGGCCGGGGGAAAGAACGGGACAAGCGCGTTCACGAGACGCAGCAGGTCGAGCAGGACGATTCCCAGCACGGCATACAGCATCGCGGCGAGCCAGAACGATCCGGTCCAGACCAGGACCGACGAAACGGGTGAAATCCAGGCCCGCTCCATGAACCGCCCCGCGATGAACGAGAGTGAGAGAAACAGGAACGCGGCAACATACGGTGCATGCAGGAAGGAATCCGGCGGCATCGCCTGCCAGCCCCGGATGAATATGTAGAAGTTGATGAGACCGTAGAGCGTGAAGAATACGCCGAGAAAGATGACCAGGCTTGCCGACTTCATCGTGGCGGTCAGGCTCCTGCCGTCACGTGCAGCGCCCGTTCGACCTCCCTGACCTCGCGCATCAGGTTTGCAAACACCTCGGGTGTCAGAGACTGTTCGCCGTCCGAAAACGCTTCCGCCGGGTGCGGGTGGACTTCGATCATGAGCCCGTCCGCCCCCGCGGCGACCGCCGCCCGGCTCATCGGGAGGACGAAATCGTGGCGGCCCGTCCCGTGGCTCGGATCGACGATTATCGGCAGGTGGGAGAGCTGCTTGACGGCCGGAACGACGTTCAGGTCGAGCGTGTTCCTCGTGTACTCCACGAATGTCCGGATCCCCCTTTCGCACAGTATGACGTTCGCGTTCCCTCCCGAAAGGAGGTACTCGGCGCTCATCAGGAACTCGTTCAACGTCGCGGCGAAGTTCCTCTTGAGAAGGACCGGCTTCCCGACGCCCGAGAGCGCCCGGAGGAGCTTCGTGTTATGCATGTTCCGCGCACCCACCTGGAGGAGATCCGCATATTTTGCGACAATGTCCACCTCGGACGACTCCATGACCTCGGTGACGATCCCCATGCCGGTTTCCCTGCGCGCAACGGCAAGAAGCCTGAGCCCCTCCTCACCGAGACCCTGGAACGCGTACGGGCTCGTCCGCGGCTTGTACGCGCCCCCGCGGAGAAGTCCAGCCCCGGCTTCCTTTACGGCCCGCGCGGTCGTCAGGAGCTGTTCCTCGCTTTCGACGGAGCACGGGCCCGCGATCACTGCGAGATGCCCGTTCCCGAATTTCACGCCGGCGACGTCGACGACGGTGTTCTCTCGCCTGAATTCCCTGCTTGCTAGCTTGTACGGCTTGAGTATCGGTATGACGTCTTCCACAAAGGGGAGAAGCGAAAACTGCTCTTTCTTCAGAAGCCGCTCATCGCCGATTACGCCGATGATCGTCCGCTCCACTCCCTGCGAAAGATGCGCCTTGAGCCCGAGTTCCTTCACCCGGTCCACCACGTGGTCCACGTCTGCCGGCGTCGCACGGGCGTTCATGACAATGATCATGATGCACCTCTTCCTTCAGGCAATGTCACAGTCCTTTGATGACGACGATCGTCTCGTCGTCGTGCTGCACGGCCCCCTCGGAGAATGCGGCGACCTCGCCGACGAGAGCGTCGCGGATCGATGCCGCGTCTCCCCCCGCCTTCCCCGGGAGGAAACTCATCAGCCGCTCCTCACCGAAGAGATCCCCTCCCCTGTTGTGCGCCTCGGTCAGACCGTCCGTGACGAACAGGAGGACGTCGCCAGGCCCGTACGCGACGACTTTCTCTTCGATCTCCGAGGAGAATACTCCCGCGTTGTTGAGTCCCAGTCCCAGTCCCCGCGGAGTGATTGCCACAACGCACCCCTCCGCCGCACGGTAATGATAGAGCGGGAGGTGGCCTGCCCGGGCGAGGAGGAACGAACGCTCCTGCGGGTCAAACGAGGCCCCGACCGCCGTCACGAACGAGCTTTTTTCCATGTCGCCGCAGAGGAGCCGGTTTGCCCGGATGAACAGATCGGCGGGAGAAAGGTCGAACCCGTGCAAAGAGCGGAGAATCCCCTGGACCTTCGACATGTAGAGCGCGGCCGAGGTCCCCTTCCCGCTCACGTCGCCGACAACGACCGTAAGACGGTCCTTGCTTCCGTTCAGATAATCAAAGAAATCACCGCCGACCTCCAGCGCCGGGATGGAGGTCCCGGCGATATCAAGCCCCTTGATGACCGGGGTTTTCTGGGGGAGCGACGCAAGCTGGATGCGGCGGGCGATCGCAAGTTCGTGTTTCATCCTCTCCTGTTCCGCCAGCTCTTCATAGAGGAACGCATTCTCCATCGCCATTGCCGCCTGCACCGCCGCCGCCGCCAGAAACTCATAGTCCTCCCTCCGGTACGTCGCCTCGGAGAGCTTCTCCCCGAGGACGATGGCACCGAGAAGCCGTTCCCGGGAGCGGACGGGGACAATGAGGTACAGTGCGTACGTACGGAACGCCTCCTTCAGCGCCGGCGGCAGATAGTCGACGTGAATCTGCTCACCGGCTTGCCCCAGAACGTTCGAGAGGTCCTTCTCCACGATAGTGCAGAATCGCTCCCACACCGGGAGGTCGAACCCGTGCCCCACGCGGCACGCGGAAACCTCATTGCCGCGGAAGAAGAAGACGCCGGCCCGCTTCACGCGGACGAGATCGGCGATCTTTTCCGTCAGCGCAGCGCCGATATCAGCCATGCTCAGTTTCGTCGCCAGGACTTCCGTGAGTTCGCCCACGGCATGACGGTAGTCGTACCGCGCCCTGTAGTATTTTCTGTCGAGCCAGTCCTGCCCCAGCTTCCGGATGCGCCAGAGGATGTACCACGCCGCCGTGCCGATGGAAATGAGCGCAAGCCGGTTTGTCCACTCTTTCAACCCTCCGGAGGCAGGGTCGTCCACCGCCTCAATCGTCGTCCCATGGATCAGTATCGCAGGGAGATGAAAATCGGCCGATGAGAGCGCAAAGAACACGTTCACAAGAACCGTCGCCAGGAGAATCCCCCATGCGACAGAAACGAGCGAATATTGTATGTTCCGCCTGATCCGGAGGTTGAGGTCGAGGAGCCGGTACCTCCCGATCACGTACAGGTACGTCAGCGTGACCGCGAAGATGAGGATGCCGAACGGTATGACGGATTTCAGTCCGGTGTCAGTCGTTCCCCCGATTGTCTGGATGACGATGAGCGCGATGAGATACACGCCGAGCGCACTCCAGGCCCGGTATATCGGAGCCGCCATTTTCCTGCTTTCCGCCGTCGCACCCTTCCTGTAGATCAGGGAGAGGACGATGTGGAACAGAATGAGAACGACGATTCCGGTGTTCGCGACCACCGCCATCTTGAGGAGCGAGAAGGTTAACATGACGGCCCCGATGACGCCGTAGACCCAGGGAATCCAGCGCCGGGCGAGTATATCGGGCCGCTCCTTGGGAAAGAACGCCATCGACCGCATCGCGATAGCCGTACCGGCGATAATGGACGCCGCCAGGAGGATGTCACGCACCCTGACAAAGAGGTTGACGTCGATATCGCGGCGGACGAAGGTCGCCGCAAAGAAGTAGCCCACGAGAAGGAGCGCAAGCCCCAGAATCCGGGCGGCGCGTATACGGGGACGTCTCAGCGCAATGAACGCCCCCACGCCCATCATGAACATCCCCGAGAAGCTGAGGATGAGGAGCGCCAGCGGCATGCCGAAGCGCGCAAGCGTGACGTTGAGATTCAGTTTCTCGTTGTTCCGCAGGGCTTCGTACACGATGGTCTTCCCGGTCTGCCCGCGGCGAAGGAGGAGATCAGCCTCCTGGGCGGTCTTGAACCCCCCCCCGTTGATCCCGAAGAGGAGGTCTCCAACTTTGAGCCCCGCCCTGTCCGATGCCCCTCCCGGAGTCACGTCGGTCACCGCGATCACGTTGCGCACAATGAGCGCGGAGGAACCGGGGATATCTCCCCGGCGGACGCTCCGGTGCGAGCTATTGAGCGTCGAGGGCCTGTACACATCGAGATCCAGTACGGAATCGGAACGGACGGACCCGAGCAGGGAAGCGAACGCGGAGGAATCGCGGACAGCGGTTCCGTTGATCTTATCGATGAAATCACCGGGGCGGAGCGAGTCCGCGCCGGGACAAGGGATCGTCATCGTGACGCAGAGATTCATGCCGCGCGGCAGATCCGCGAAGATATTCTCGTCGGTCGGCGAACCGGCGTAGTTGACAAACGTAATCCAGGCCCCGGCGGTGAGGACCGCCGCCAGGAGGCCGAACAACGGCCGCACAATAATCGGATATCTGTCAAAAACGCTCATTGATGCTCCCGGGACGTCACCAATCCTCTTCTGTTAACGTTGTACAGAGCGGTAAGTTGCCTCATGTGAAGAACTCCCTGAGCGCCCGTATCACGCACTCCTGGTCTTCCTCGGTCAGACCGTAGTAGAACGGAAGCCGGACCAGCCTCTCGCTCACATCCTCCGTCACTGGACAGTCTCCGGGTTTGCCTCCGAACCGCCGTCCCATTGCCGAGAGGTGGAGGGGCAGGTAGTGAAAGACCGCCGAAATCTCTCTCTCCCTGAGAAATGCGATGAGCGCCTGGCGTCTCTCCAGTGAAGGGGTCAGCACGTAGTACATGTGATAGGGATGCTCGCATCCCGGCGGAATACACGGAAGCCCGATCCCCGCTTCCGCCGCCCAGTGCGCGATGCCGGACTCGTACCGCTCCCAGATCTTCCTCCGGTTCGCCTGCACGAGCTCCCTCGCTTCGAGCTGACCGAGGAGGAAGGCGGCAAGCATATCGGAGGGGAGATAGCTTGACCCGAGGTCGACCCAGGTGTACTTGTCGACCTGGCCCCTGAAAAACCTGCTCCTGTCGGTCCCCTTCTCGCGGATGATCTCCGCACGCTCGACGTACGACGGGTCGTTGAGGAGGAGCGCTCCCCCTTCCCCGCAGACGAAGTTCTTCGTTTCGTGAAAGCTCTGCGTCGCGAGAGCGCCGAACGTGCCGAGACATTTCCCGTGGTACTTCCCGAACAGGCCGTGGGCGTTGTCCTCGACGACGGTGATCCCGTGCCGGGCAGCGACCGCCGTGATCTTCTCCATCGCACAGGCAACGCCGGCATAGTGCACCGGGACGACCGCCCTCGTCCGCGGCGTGATCAGGGATTCAAGCAGCGACTCGTCGAGGTTGAGCGTTGCAGGATGCACGTCGATAAACACCGGGTGCGCGCCGCGCAGGACGAAGGCGTTCACGGTGCTGACGAACGTGAACGCGGGGATGATCACCTCATCCCCCGGGTGTATATCAAGAAGGAGCGCGCACATTTCAAGAGCGTGCGTGCAGGACGTCGTGAGAAGCACCCTCGGCACGCCGAGTGACTCCTCGAGGAGCGCGCTACACTTGCGGGTGAACGCCCCGTCCCCCGCAATCCGGGATGCCATGAGCGCCTCCGCGACATACTGCATTTCGTTCCCCACCGCCGAAACCCGGTTGAAGGGGACAGGATTGTTCATCGGCGTGATTGATCTCAGCTGATTAACATGAGAAGAATTGTCGAGAGAATCAACGGGAGCACCGTTCTTGAAATTCACGGCGCGATCGCGTATACTCAATTCATTCGCCGTCCTTCAGGTCCGTCATCCGACGCCATGAAACCCTGGAAAACCCTTTCCCGCACTCCCGTACTCCGTCGGGGGAAATTTCTCACGCTCGAAGATCACGAGGTGGAACTCCCCGACGGTCGCGTCATCCAGGGGTGGCCCTGGCTTGTGATGCCCGACTACGTCAACATCATCGCGGAGACTGCGGAGGGTTCATTTCTCTGCTTCAGGCAGACGAAGTACGCCGTGGGCGACGGGACATCCCTCGCACCCGCCGGGGGGTACGTCGAACCCGGGGAATCTCCCGCCGCCGCAGCCAGGCGCGAACTGCTCGAGGAGACCGGGTACGAGTCACCGGAGTGGATACCGCTCGGCTCGTTTGTCGCCGACGGCAACCGCGGCGGGGGCACGGCTCACCTTTTCCTTGCACGGGGGGCCCGGAAAACAGCGACCCCCTCAAGCGACGACCTGGAGGAGCAGGAGATGAGGCACATGAGCAGGGCCGAACTCGAACGCGCCCTCCTCTCGGGTGAATTCAAGGTCCTCTCCTGGAGCGCCAATGCCGCCCTCGCGCTCATGCACATCGACCGAACACGCTGATTCGCCCTGCGGAGGGGTATTTCCTCGCGGGAGGCCTGCAGGAGTGCACCCCGTTATTCCTGTGTGATCTTTGAAACCAGATCTCCCCTGTCGACGATGGAGTCCTTGCCGAGCCAGATCGACCAGAGGATGCGGGCAAAAACGGGGGATGTGATAGGAGGCTTCTCCTCCCCCGCCACCGTTGCGATCACGACGCCACCGGGGAGCCAGCGGAGAACGAACTGCTGGTTCTCCTTCACTTCTTTGGAAAAGTACGTGACGAACTGGTCCACAAGCGAGTGAATCGACGTGAATTCATCGGCGGTGGCATTGTCCTTGAATCCGTCCATGTAGGCATCCCGGATCTTCTCCGCATCCACATCCCTTGCGAAGTCCATCGTGATTTGCCGGGCCTTCCCGTCGACGAGCATGGCGTCCAGCGCGGCGTCCTTCGGTCCTTTCACGGGATCCTGCGCGTAGTGCGCAATCCCGTACACCTTGAACACGAGCTTCTTCCTGACGGCGACGCCGGTGAGGGTCATCGTGTAGTCGACCCCGTCCCTCGTGTATTTCACGACGGCGGGAAAACTCTTCCCCGTTGAAGGCTCCAGTACTGTCTCCTGCGATTTGGCCATGAGAGGAAGAAGGAAAAAGAGCGGAAGAAGTGCGAGTCGGTTCATACGGTCACCGGAGATTGACGTTCAGTGGGGCTGGCCCGCAGGCGCGGGGCAGGGAGAACATACGTTCCGGCTCAATGTACCTTTTTCCGGTAAAAGAAAAAAGCTCCCGCCGGACGACGGCGGGACTCAAAGAACGAGGAGGGGCGCCGAACAGCAGTGGCGCCCCTCCGGGCCGGAAGCAGTCCCCCAACCGCAGCCGGCTATCCACGCAACTCTCTGACGACAGAAGCGACAACCCAGCCGAGTGTGCCCGACTTGGTCCTGATGAGCATCCAGTCCGGACCTGTCTGCGAAGAGAACCTCCGGATAATCTCGACCCTCTCCTTCTGATGAACGGTGGTCTTTGAAATGATACGCGATTCCATCGAATGGCTCGTGCGGAGCCCCGTGCTGGGAACCGTCACAATCGCCGGCTTCCCGTCGGTCCGCGCGGCAAGCTGCGCCGGCCTCCGCTCGGGGATCGGCTCGGGGGATTTGATTTCGTTCTGATTGACAAGCTGGACAAACTGCGACGTAGGGGGCGGCGGCTCCTTCTTGACCGGGATGAGGACGGTCGCTCCGAGAAGGAGAAGCGACATGAGAAGCCCGATCACGTAAAATCTCGTGTGGAGCCCTTTCCTGACTCTCCCCGTGCCTTCGGACGAAACCGCCTTCGCCGGGACGACCGTATGCTGGACGGGGCTTGCGGCTCTGCGAAGTTTCTGCGTGTCGGGCCCCGACGCCTGCACGGCGACGGGCGCGGTCATCCGCGCTGTCTTCTTGAAAAGCTCCGAAGGTTCCGCCACCGCCGAGGGCGACATCCGCGTCGTGACGCGGTCCGTGTCCGCCTGCACGCCCTTGAGGAAATAGTTCGGATCGAGATGCCTGTTCTGAAGCTGGGCTTCAACCCTCGCCAGGACGAAGCATGTGACGGCCGCGCCCGGGAGTGCCTTCGTTATCGCGCGGCTCACCGCCTCAAGCGTCGCCCCTGTGGTGGCGATGTCGTCAACGACAAGTATCCTCGCGTCTCCGGCGAGGCCGGAGCAGTCAAACGTATAGACGCCGTCCAGCTCCTTCTGCCGCAATGCCCTCCCCCCAAGGGAGGTCATGGCCCGGACCAGTTTCTGCTTCTCAAGCCTTGCGGGTTCATATACTGCACCGCTGCCGCCGGCAATCGCCTCGCAAAGCCGGTCGAGCGGAGTGCCCGGCGACGCCTTTAATTCCCCCGCCCCTAGAGAGCGGACGACCACATCGAATTTCAGATTTCCGCACACTCTCGGGGCCGCCAGCGCGATCCACCGTGCAGCCTGCGGCTCGCAACCATCCTTGAAATCATGAAGGGATCGAGATACGATGTCCTGGTACCCCACGCGGGCTGCATGATAGTACGCGACATGGTACAGGAGTTCAACGCCTGGATAGCGCTTTACTGATTGCAGCAGGCCGGAGGGGGCCTGCAGTGGTGGTGTATTCATCGGTGGATCCCCTTCAACAAGTGCGGTTCAGGCACCAGTACGACTGACCTTGCTCCGGTATGTGAGCTTGAGAGCCGTTGCGGTTGCGTGCTTCACGATATCGATCCCGAACGACTGGAATATGAGGACCAGAACGACAAGCGCCGTTGAGCCGTATATGACGGGCGCGAGC
>CAWIOS010000021.1:0-20500 GCA_963837815.1 Ignavibacteriota bacterium | reverse complement strand
TCAGTTCGGTTGTCATGTCAGAGGTAATGTAACCAATAGGGGGGCCTCAATCCAGAAATGTGTCTTTTCTCCGGGATTTGTCTTATCATCCTGAAATGAAAAAACTCCTCCTCGCTTCATGCATACTCATCTCTCCCTCGCTGTGCGCGGAAGTGTCCGACACACTGTCGGGGCAGGGGGGATCCGCCGTCGGTATCGTGGAATCGGACGGACTGAAATTCCTGCGCGGCGCCGGGTACATCCTTTCCGCTCCTGCCCGCTGGAGCGGAAGCGACTGGATGACGTTCGGAGCTGCGGGGGTCGGAACAGCGGCGATGAGCACGCTGGACATCGACGGCCGGGATCTCATGCAGGCCCGTCAGACACCGGGGAGGAGTGATCTCGCAAACGCGGCGCAGCAGTACGGGTCCGGGGTGAACATGATCGCCCTCTCCGCGGGGGGTACGTCGCGGGACTTGCATTCGATGACGCTGGCTGCGGGAAACCTCTTTCCTTGCAGGTTCCGCGATCCTCATGGCCGGAGCGGTGTCCACCGTCACCAAGATCGTCGTCGGGAGGGCGCGCCCCTAATGAACCGGGGGCACATGACGTTCAAGCCGTTCACATTCCCGGTGGAAAACTATCTTTCCTTCCCTTCGGCCACACAATCGTCGCGTTCGCATTCTCCGGCGTTCTGGCGGAGCGCATCAGGAACACGTGGGCGTCCATCGGACTGTACGGCATCGCAGCCGTGTGCGGCATTTCCCGGATGTACACGGACGAGCACTGGGTCTCGGACGTTGTCTTCGGGGCCATCATCTCCGTTTCCATAAGTCATTCGCTTGTCCGGTGGTTTGAGTCCGGGGGGACTCACCACGGGAGAGCGGCCTCAGAATACTGCCGGGTCCCCAATCATTAACACTCGTCTGGACATTCTAATGCGACACTTCTCCCTGGCATTACTTTTCGTCGTCTTTACCGGGTCGGCGGCGTATTCACAGGATCCTGACAGGGACAAAATACTCGGGGAGTGGGTGACTGCGGGGGGGGAATCGAGAGTCGATGTGTACAGGTGTGACAGCCTGACGTATTGCGGGAAGATCGTATGGCTCAGGGATCCGCTGAAGGATGGCAAGCCCTTGCTCGATGACAAAAACCCGGAAGACTCGCTCAAATCCCGCCCCGTCCTGGGACTGCTGATACTCCGGGGCTTTACGTCTGCCGGGGATCGGGTCTGGAGCGGCGGGAAGATCTATGATCCCAAAAGCGGAAATGACTACAGCGCGAAGATGACGCTCGTGGACGACCGGAACCTTGACCTGCGCGGATACGTGGTAATTCCCCTTTTCGGACGGACCGAAAAATGGACGAGGCCGTGAAGCGGATTCCTTCTTATCCCCGGCAGCTCCGGTCCGAACGAGTTCCATCCCATCCTGTGTGCGGCGGACATAGACCGTGCGCGAGGCGGGGAAGATTATGACAGGTGGGGTAGAGGGCCTGTTCCGGGGGTCCTCCACGGCCACGGTTGCGTGGACCATTCCTGCGCTGTCTGGTCCTGCGGGGGCCGAAGCCGCGAGGAGCAGCGTCGAATCGGCGTACCAGACCTGAAGGCCGTACATATCCGCAAAGCATTCCGTCTTGACGTTTTCGAGTACCAGGAGCGATCGTGGCGGAACAGTTGGAAGCACACCGAGGAGCGGTTTCCACGTCTCGCGCACAAGCGAGGCTTTTCGTATGAAATGATTGTCCCCGTCCCTTCCCGAGGCGTGAACGCCGTCCAGCGCGCCCAGTCCGACCCTCCGGTATACTGATCCCGCCCCGTCCATCACATTTGCAGCCGTAAATACAATTGTCGCGACGAGAAAGAATCGTGCGCTCCGTGTCGCGTTGCGCATCACGATCTTCAACACGAGGATCGTCCCTATGACGAGGGGGGGGAAGGGCTGCGGTGAGATAATACCGGCTGAAGTGGTTCTCCAGCGTCAGCGGGGGGAAGAGCATCAGGAAGAACCAGCCCAGTAAGAACAGCGTTACGACAAGCGGCCTGCGTGTCTCATCGTTCCCTCCGCCGAAGTGCCGGACCCCCGCGATAAACACAAGCGTGAGCACTGCGGTCGTTATGAACAGCGTCATGAGCGCGGCGGACTCTGAAAAGACTACGCGTTTCAGCGGCAGAATTGCCTGGAGCCCGAAAAGGGCAAACATCTGGAAATTGGTCCCGATGTGAGGTCCGATCAGCCGTGCTGCATAAGGATGCGTCAGAGGAAGCGCAAAGAGTGAAACCCCGGGAATCTTGGCCGCGCCAAGCACGAGTATCGCCAGGCAGTGCCACCTCAGTCGTACGAACACTCTCCGGAACGCCGGCATCACCCCGGGCGCGTCGTTCCCCCCGTTGCTTCCCCAATACTTCATTGAGCAGCGTCCATGCACAGAGGACGATGAAGAGCATAGCCATTCCTTCCTTGAACCCCAGCGCGAGTGCGAACCAGAAGGCGGAACGTGCGTACCTCTTCCTGATGAACGATCCGACGCACAGGAGTGCGAGAAGACCCGGGCCGATATCGTCGATCCCCACCAGCCACATCTGCGCGTCGATATGGATATTCGACGCCGCGGCATACATGAAGCCGCTCCCCCAGGCCACGTTCTGATCCCCTGTGAGGACGCCGGCAACCGATACAACGAGAAACGATGTAACGATCAAAATGAGTATCGCGAGTATGTGAAAACCGGCGGGGTGGAGGCCGAATGCGGCGTAGACAAGCCAGCAATAGATGCTCCCAGCGGGCGGTAGAAGAACTTTCCCGCAGGGTTGAGGATTTGGCGAAGACGGTCGGTGCGGGATGGAACACGCAATCATGCAGTACCACCCAGTCATCCTGCACGAACGGGAATTGTGCAAGGGGAGTGTAATCACGAGCACCGTTGCTACAAGCAGGCCGGGAAGGAGGAAACGCTGAAAGAGGGATCGCTCTCTTTGCATGTCGAAGACAACATAGAGAAAATAGCGCCCTCAGTCAATTGAAGAAAAAACTTCCCCCCCCGCGGTCGAATTTGCCTCACCCACACATCGGTGACGCCCGATTTTCCGCGTCAGTGAGCAGGATCACCTCCCGTGATCTGTGGCACGGTTATTGGGAATAATTCCCCGGGAGGCAGGAGGGACACATGAAACGACCGTTTATCATATTTGCCGCACTCGGCGCGATACTTCTCCTTCTCGCGCTCGGCCTGAGCCCCGTGCAGAGCCACAGGACCCGGACGCGCATCGCGTATCACCAGGATTGGGATTTGTAGATTCATCTTCCCCCGCCGGCCCGGAAGCCATCGTACACATCCTGTTCGCCAGCCGCGTCCCCATGAAGTGCCTCGTGCCTCACCGCGCGCTCCATTCGCAGATTGTCGGCGGTCCCCCTCCTTGTATCTGCCTGCTGTTCATTATATATTTCGGCGAATTCGGGACTCCCATGGCGACAATAGGAAAATACGAAATCGTCGAAGAGCTCGGCCGGGGTGGCATGGGCGTTGTCTACAGGGCCTATGACCCGGTCATGGATCGTGAAGTCGCCATCAAAGTGGTCTCCGACGTGATGATGGCAAAGCCGGAGATGAAAGACCGGTTTCTCCGCGAGGCCCGCACCGCGGGCAAGCTCTCGCACGAGAACATTACAATTGTACACGATGTCGGCGAAGAAGCCGGCAAACCCTTTATTGTCATGGAGTACCTGGGCGGAGACGACCTCGGGCACCTCATCGAAAGCAGGCAACCCCTCGCGCTTCAGCAGAAACTCGACTATGCGATACAGATCTGCCGGGGTCTTGCATTTCTTCACTCGCGGGGAGTCATACACCGGGACGTCAAGCCCGCGAACATCCGGGTCGTGTCGGGGAAGATCAAGATCATGGATTTCGGCATCGCGCGGTCTGCGACAAGCGAGCTGACGAAATCCGGTGCCATCATCGGCACACCATTTTACATGTCCCCGGAGCAGATTCGCGGCCAGAAGGTCGATAAGCGATCGGACATGTTCTCGTTCGGCGTCCTTCTGTACGAGCTCCTTTCGGGGGAAAAGCCGTTTACTGGCCAGGAGCCGACAACCGTAATGTACAAGATCGTCCACGAGGACCCTCCCTGGTCCGGGGGGACGATGATCAGCGGGCAGTCTCCTCTTCGCGAATTGATCGTGAGACTCCTCGCCAAGAATCCCGACGATCGCTTCAGCGACCTTTACGAAGCTGCGGAAGACCTTGAAAAAATCCGGACCTCCCTGAAATCCGGAGCCGGGTCACAGGAGGCGCGGACGCCGGCGGTCCGTCCCCAATCTCCACCCCCCGGCCCTTCGAGCCCCGAATACGCCCCCACCGTTCCGGCAGGACTTCACATGATGACGGCAAAGTTCCCGCCGCAACGTCCGCCGAAAGGGAAGACCCTCCCGGCTCGCCCCGACGCGCCGCGCTTCAGGAAGCCGCTCTTGTATACAGGAGGCGCCATCGCGGTCCTGATTGTCGCTGCAGTGCTCTTCCGGTTCATGGGAGGCACTCCCGGAAAACCGCACGGCGTGGTGGCGCTCAACATCCTTCCGTGGGCTGAAGTGTTGAAAGTGACGGACGCCGACAGAACTGAAATCCCTTTGGGGAAGAAAACGTACACCCCCTGCACGCTTGATCTCCCCGCGGGCTCGTATGAAATCCAGCTCATCAATCCCGTGCTGGCGTCGTCGATGTCCCTTGACGTGCAGGTAACCGAGGGAGAGACGCAGGAGATCAGGCGGAAGTTCGACTCCCTGGACTACCAGGATCTCCTCACGGCGATTCAGCAACCAGATTCCACCGCGAAATGAGTATCAGGATCGGCCGGTCGGCGTCGTCATTCGTGCGCATTGCCGCTACGCTTGTACTCGTGATTGCTGTGGGCGGATCGTGCCGGCTTTCCGCCCAGCCATGGGCACTCAGCTATTTCCGCGGGCTCCAGTCGCTGAAAAACAAGCAGTGGGATCAGGCGATCCAGCAGCTCTCGAACGCCATCAACGCGCACCCCGCATCCGAATCGGAAGTCCATTTCCGGGCCTGGCAGCCCTTTGATTACTATCCTTACCTCTACCGCGGGATCGCGTACTATCAGAACGGCGACCATGCGCATGCGGGGACCGATCTCAAGCATGAACAGGAGCTCGGTGAGATTTTCTGCGGAACGCGCGACACGAAGGCCGTCGGGCTTCTGAAGGAATTCCTGCCGCTTGTAAATGACAAAAAGCATCCGGCCCCCTTTGTCCAAGGGATGCGCCTGTTCAACGAAAAGGACTAAAGGGGCGCGATACAGAAATTCGGCCAGGTCCCCGCGACGTCGCCCCGGTACGATGAAGCGAAGAATTTCATCTCCCTCGCGCAGGATGAGATGCGAAAACTCGACAGATCGGCTGTCGCCGCCGCGCAGGCGCAGAAGGCCCGGCGTCCCGCCGCGGCAAAGCCCTCGCCTCCTGCCGTGGACACCTCAAGCCAAACGATTCTGCAGGAAGCCGTTGACCTGTACAATGCGGGGAAATTCCGGTCGGCGAAACGGAAGCTTGAGGAGCTCAAGATCAGGGGAATCACAAGTACGGAATCAGAACGATGCCTGAGCGAAATTGCCTCAACAGAGGAGATTACGCTGATGGGTGTCACCGCGTACCTCGAAGGAGACTACGCGATGGCCGCCGGCCAGCTCGCGCAATGCGCCAGATCCCAGTCCGACAATCCACACATTTTTGCCTACCTGGCGTATTCCTGCGCGGCAAACTACCTCGTCACCGGGGAGAAGGACACCTCGCTCGTCCGGCAGGCCCGGGATGCATACAGACGTTTGCAGAGCCTTGCGCCTTCGTACGCGCCTGACATGCGTTACGTATCTCCAGGCATCATCGCCTTTCTAAAGGGGGAGTAGCCCGGCCCGTTCCGGCTCCGACACTTTCCCCCGTTTCCGCGACTTATACCGTGGGGGGCGCGCGCCACGTTTGGAATTCTTCAAAGACTACCGTATTTTATCGCGAGAAGAATGTCTTGCCGGTGGCACTGATCCACCCTCAGAATTCCACCGGGAGACATCCGCACCCCGATCTTCCGAGAGAGCTGACCGGCACACATCCCCGTCTCTCACATCCGTTCATTCAAGAGATCCATCCCTGGTTCCAGAGTAATCACAGTCTCTCTACGATCAGTAGTGTCCGGTTAAAAGTTGAATAGAGTCAACTGGTTAGCGTCGTCGGGGGCACAGAAGAGACCCTCATGGGCGCTAAGTACTTCATTTATCGGTGTTTTTTCAAAGAGCGTCACGCTCAAAATTTTAAATACTTAAACACCTCACTTCATTCCTTTTTCATCAACCAACACAATCCAAACATCCACAGTTTGCTACGCATTGAACGTGTGCCATAGAATGCCTTGATGCCAGGTGCTGCTTGATCCATTTAAAGAAGAGTTCCACTGCCAGCGCGAGCGGTAGAGATTACCGACGGTCAAAGCGTCCAAAAGAAAATTGTTGGTCAAGAGCACGATTGCGTGACCCGTCTCGGTGTCGGCGACTTTCACCCGGCGCAGATGGTCCGGATAGTATTGGAGCGAGAGCGGGACCACCAAGCGGATCGTTTGGTCGGCGCGTACGCCCCAGGCCCGATCAGTCGGGTGAGAGTAGAGCCGCTCGAAGCGCAGGTCGTGCTTCCCGCGGATGACGAAGAAGGCGCCCGCTCTATCAATCGCCTTCAGGCGGCGGAAGTCCACGTAACCGCGGTCCATGATGTAGAAGGCGCCGGGCTCAAAGGCCACGTCATCAAGGAAGAGCCGCTCATTGACATTGCCGCGCGAAACCCTTGCAAAGACAGGCAAATTTGCCTGGACGTCCAGTTGCGTGTGGAGCTTGACGCCGGCTGCAATCGCTTGATGCACTGGCGCAGTTGCCCAGGGGAACAGCTTCAGACAGAGCTCGATGTTGGTGGCATCTAAGGCATAGACCGCAGCGTCGAGTCCCTGGATGAAGCGTTCCTCGCGGTAGATCACGCGGGCACGTGCGATTAAGACGAGTGCCAGGTCCTGGTATATCTTCCATGACCGATGCTCGTTGGCATCGGCCACGGTCGAGCGCGAGACCTGGGCGCGGATCCCGGCGTGATAGAGTGCCGGTCCCAGGGAACGCAAACAGGTCTCAATGTCACGGAGACTCTCACGGTACGTTAACTGAGCAAAGGCCATCACCAGAAACTGATCCCAGCACGAGAAGCGTCGCACACGATGCTCGCCCTTGTGGCGCTTGACGATCTGACGGAACTCCGGGCGCGGAACGAAGTCCATCAGCTGCGAAAAAATGGTTCTGCCAAGATGCATGCCATCGACCTTGGAATCGTGGTGATCAGGAAAGAAAATCTCACCACCAAGATACGATGGAGTTGAAATCGATTACAAGGCAAAACCCGTCTAAGTTTCATACGCCAAAGAACTTAGAGCAAAACACAAAACGCTTAACCGGACACTACTGCTCTACGATGAGCGCCAAGGTAAACTGTTTCTGATCTTGTTGGGTGAGGAGCGAGGGCGCTCTGCTCCAAGTCCCAACCGTGGCGAGACTCTGGAAGCCACGTAGCGAGGAGTCGGCATGACGCTGGAAACGACTTCATGCTAAGCGACTCGACAACGTAACCTGAAAGGGTGCAACGCAAACAGCCAGGTCGTAATGTAATGTGAACGCACGGGTAGTAACTATGTTGAAAAGTAGTTGAGCCTCACGGGTGGAGTTGATAATTTGTAGAGGTCCAAACCAACTACAAAATCACACCACCCGGAGGCTCGTATGGGAAGGTACAAGCAAACCACTCTAAAAGGCAAATCCCTTTTTGTTGGGATTGACCTGCACAAGCTTCAGTGGCACGTCACAATCAGAACCGGAGATGTCGATCTCTTTAGCGGGAGTATCCCCGGGACCTGGGATGCACTCAGGAAACTCTTGGACCGGTACCCCAGGACTGTGCTGCAAACAGTTTACGAGGCGGGATATTTTGGTTTCTGGCTCCACGATAAATTGGTAGAGTATGGGGCACAGTGCATAGTCACACCTCCGAGTCTGCTTCCTGTTGAGTCTGGAAACAGGGTAAAAACCGATCGGCGGGACAGCCGGAAACTCGCACAGTTACTGGCGAAAGGATTATTGAAACGAGTCTGGGTTCCTTCGGCTGAAGAACGTTTCCATCGGCAGGTGATAAGACGGCGCCGGCAGCTAATCAGCGATCGGGTACGTACTCAGTGTCGGATCAAATCCGAGCTGTGCTTCTACGGCATTCAAATACCGGAAGCGACGTACAGCTGGAGCAAGGCCTACGTACTGAACCTTTATCGACTCAAGTTCAACAATCACTGGATGAAGGAGTGCTTCCAGAGATTGCTGGAAGAATACGACTTTCTGAGCGACCAGATTAGGAAACAAACAAAGGTACTTCAGGCGTTGGCCGAGTTACCTCTCTATAAGGAGCGGGTGAACATCCTCAGAACAGTACCAGGAATCGGACTGATCGCAGCAATGGAATTGCTGCTCGAGCTCCAGGACATGGAGCGGTTCCGGAGGGCCGATCAACTCGCGGCGTACGTTGGCTTGACCCCGTCGCAGTACTCGAGTGCAGACAAAGTGCGAATGGGACGGATCACTGCGATCGGGAAGAACCAACTTCGGGCAACCCTAGTAGAGGTAGCGTGGCGACTGATTGCGAAAGATCGGGCGATGAGGAAAAGATACGAACGGATCAAAGTTCGAGCGGGTGGGAAACGAGCAATCGTGGCCATCGCGCGAATGACATTGCTCAGGACCAGAAGGATGTTGCTTGACAACAAACCGTACGTCATGGGACGTGCGGCGTAAATCCAACCGCGACACAGAAGAGGTGAGAGGACGACGTTTGCGAGGCTGTTGTCCCGCCAGGGGCGGGAACTTCGTCAAGTAGCTTGTCGCCTCTCAAATTTTAGAATACCTCGGATAACTTACATGTGGTCTCCCCTGACGGAGAGAACCACGAATAGCAGCCTGGTTTGGGTTCACTTCACCCCGAAGACTTAGTTCTTGACTTTTCACATAGCAGCCTCGTAAATAGTAACTGAGGTGGACGAGCCCCTATCGTATGGGCGAAGTCAGGACTGCGCGCTGAGAGCAGAGAGAACACGGTGACGTAGCACCTCCGGGGTATTAGCGACGACATGGTTGGAAAGAACAGGAACGGGACTTGGGAAGCCCTCGCTGGTCCTGAAAGACCCAACATGCCACTTGGGAGATCAGGAGCAGAGCCCTCCTATAAGGAAACGAAGGGGAGGGAAGCCGGCAGGGTGGCGGATGGAGTCGTAGTACCAATGAAGCCCCGGAAATCGGGGTGGAGGGAAGGGCTCCTGCTGAAGGGAAGCTTCTGAAGAAACAAAGGAGCGTGTATTGCGAGAGCTACCACACACAGATTGGCTCCGGGAGTTTCAGAGGAAGTTGCATGCGAAGGCGAAAGCCGAGCCGAAGTACAGATTCTACAGTCTGTACGACAAAACTTGTCGGGCAGATGTGTTGGCAGAGGCATATCGCAAAGCCAAAGCCAACGGTGGAACGTGCGGGGTCGATGGAGAGACCTTCAAAGACGTAGAAAAGGAAGGAATCGACATCTACCTCACCGGACTTCAGCTCGAGATGACGGAACGGCGCTATGCGCCGAAGCCGGTACGGCGGGTGTATATCCCGAAACCGAATGGGAAGCAGCGCCCTCTGGGCATACCGACCATCCGGGACCGTATAGTGCAGACAGCCTTCTTGCTGATACTGGAACCGATCTTTGAGGCGGATTTTGCCGACTCAAGCTACGGGTTCAGACCGGAGAAGAGTGCACATGATGCGGTTCGGGAGATTTACAAGTTCCTCAACTGGGGTTGTACTGAAGTGTACGATGTCGATCTGGAGAAGTACTTCGACACGGTCGACCATAGCAAACTCATGAAGCTTGTCGCGAGGCGTATCTCCGACGGGGAAATCCTTCGTGTCATAAAGCTGTGGTTGAGCTCCGGGTATGTCGAGGACGGACAGCATCGGCAGAGTACACAAGGAACGCCTCAGGGAGGAGTCATCAGTCCGTCTACTGGCGAACATCTACCTGAATCCAGTCGATCAGGCGTTTAAGCGGAGGAAACTCGGTAACATTGACAACGGGTCAATCCACTTAGTGAGATACGCCGACGATATGGTTATCCTGGCACAAAAGAATTTGGAAACGGGCATCGAGCTGCTGAACCATTACGTGGAACGGCTTGGTCTTCGCCTGAACGGGGAAAAGACACGACGGTTGCGACTCGATATCGGCAACAGCGTGGACTTCCTCGGGTTCCAGTTCCAAAATGTCAGGAGCAGGCAGAACGGCGGGCGGCTGATACTGGTACGTCCAAGTCGACGAAGTCGGGAGCGGTTCCGGATGAAGGTGCGTACTCTCGTCCATCATTCGATCCCGTTCCGTGTGAAGGAGCAGGTGGCCAATCTAAACCGCTATCTGCGAGGATGGGTGGGGTACTTCCGCCTTGGTCATGCCGCGGCAACGTTCTCTCAGCTGGCTCGTTTTGTCAATCTCCGAGTCAGGCATGTCATCTGGCGACGCAAGGGTAGACGGGGATACGGTTGGGGTACAGTAACTTCGGACCGCATCTATGGTCAGCTCGGCCTGTTCTACAACTACCACGTCGTCAAGCTGTAGCCGACGAATGTTCAGCTTCAGGAGAGCCGTATGAGGGCAAACCTCACGTACGGTTCGACGAGGGTTCAAAAGGCAATAGAGTGAAGGTCTGCTTGAGCGGGACACTCGCCCGCAAGGGGAGAAACGGCAAGAGGACTCACACGACCTGACCACCCCTACACTTTTGTCCTACTCTACGATCCCAACCAGGCCCAGCGGTGACGTCAAGGACCGTGGGCGCCTCGGGTTCGTTGCAAGCTTGAGGAAGCAGCATTGAGGGAGGGTATATGCGACACATACTGATTTTGTCGGCCGTTCTCTGTGCAATCGGTGGATGTAATCTCCAGGACAATGGTTTTGAGCCACTTACACGAGGAACAACCCTACGACAGACCACACGAGCACGGATATTGAGCGTCAGCAGTGTTCGGGATAGCATTCTCTACACGTTCTCAGTTCCGAGAGGATCGCTTGGTATTCATGACACACTGGCCGCGACATTAACATTGAACAATGAATCCTCGGCAACGGATACCTTGATGCTTGGGGAGGTGGACCCTTCCCTAACAGGTTTCTGGTGGTTGACAAACGCGAACGGAGATACAGTAATGTCTCAACCACCTGTTCGAACATCAGTGCCTGCCATTCGTGTTTTGCTGGGTTCCCATCATTCATTGAGCGAGTGGGTTGTATACCGGTCACTTGAGAATACTTCGGGGGCCCCACTAAGGCCGGACTTCTACACGCTCCATGAACAATTCGACGGGCTGCATTTTGCTCTCGACATTGTTGTGATCCCTTAAGTCCCAATCCAAACCCGGGTGCTGGTCTATTTTCTCGTGGCTGCTAACCGGAACCAAAACGTTCAATGATAACAATCGTGGCATCGCATATTCACCGTATTCGTACCTGAATGATACAATAAGTCTGCTTTCAACAACAGATGGCGGAGTCTCGTGGTCCCAATGCTTTTCAATACGGGATGATCAAGGATTCCGTTTCATACATTCTCAAGAGTCCCGATGCTGGGCTCACGTGGACAACATTCGTTTCCCTCCACTCTCCCTATTTACCCGCATTAGTGCACACTTCTGTCAACACTTTCTCACAGAGTCCCGATAGGCGCAGTTCTTGAGTCCCTGAACATTCCCGGCATTAGCTAAGGCATGCATTTGACATTAGGAACAGGGGAGAGTACATTTCCGCCAAAGACGCGCTAGATCGCGTCGAAATCTGTTGAGCTGTCGCCTGACCGGGGCCATCCGGAGTAGATCGGGAACGATCTGAGAAAGCTCGAGGGCATGATATGAACACACGAACTCTCTGGTCACGCATATTGGTCATTGGTGGGGGCATCGCCACTGTGGTTGGAGCCATTGATCCGATGGAGGGATCACTCCTCATTCTCCCCGGTAGCGGGATGATCGCGCTCGGCACGTTCTTTGGGCAGAGCGAACGCCGGTTGATCGCCTACAGAGTGTGGGTTTTCATTCTCATTGCGATCGGGGTGGGGGTGCTCTGGGGCCTGAACGAAGTCGGCGGCCTTGGAGGTTCCTCCGGACATTCTCTCTGGTGGGGGGTGCTGATTCTGCCTTATCCGATTGCCTGGTCTATGGGTATTTGGGGGCCGGGGTCACCGCGCTGGATGCTGTGGCTCGGCATGGTAGTTGGCCTGTGGTATTTGACGATCCTTGTGATGATTCTGGTGAATCCGACTCGACCCGGCGCAAGCATGGGGGCCGGCATTTTCATTGCAGCAATCGGCCTCCTGACCATCGGTGGCTGCATCCACCGAATGAGGAAACAGATCTCTGAACGGCATTAGCATACGTTGACCTGCAGGAGGGAGACATCGCGCAGTCGAAGCGAGTGATAAGTCTCAGAGAGCTCCGATTCATTATTCGTCCGTCCGCTGGTCGAGATACAATCTTCTCACGGCTCCCCGAGCCTCTTCATCCCATAAAACGCTCTGTCCAATCACAACAACGGATAATCCTTGTCAGTTCAAGCATGACTTGACTTTCCTTGATGAATGGCTTACTATTTGTTGCATTTACATGACAAACGAGGAATCGCGTCAGAAGGAAATCAAAGATGACTAGATTGTCACTGCTCGTTTCGTGCACAGCGTTGACGGTTGTGTTCGCGGTTGTGCCGGGCCGCGCGCAACATCTTCTGGGACGCTGGTCGCTCGGAGTCGAGGGGGGACTGAACTACTGGGTAGCGGACTATGACAAACTGAAAACCGGCCCCGATGGCCAGGTCGTCGTCCGTTTCGGATTCTCGAAGTACGTCGGAGTCGGACTGGCCGGAGGGTACGAGGAGCTGAAGACATTCAACAGCAAGGACTTCGGGCCAGGTACTCTGCACGGTTACATGAAGATGGATGGAATCCCCGTTTCCCTTCTGCTGTTTGTGCACTTCTTCCCCAAGGGGAAATGGAATCCGTATCTGTACGCCGGCGGTGGGATCCTCATGTACAGGCGGACGGGATATGCCGGTGAGCAGCCGGCTTATCCTGTCGACGGTCTGTGGCGCGCATCAGGGCTCATCCCCGTAGGGCTGGGGTTCGAAGCATTCACGTCGAACCGCGTCTCTCTTGACGTAAGCACGGGGTTCAACGCATTCAACAAATCTGTGGACGCGCGGCCGACCAGCCCGGTGAAGGGATTTGCAACCGCAAAGATCGGATTCACATTCTACTTTAATACGAGTGACGACGACGATGACGATAACGACGGGCTGACAAACGCCGAGGAACGACGGTATGGGACCGACCCCAACAACCCGGATACTGACGGCGACGGACTGACGGACGGCGAAGAAGTCAAGCGGTACCACACCAATCCTCTTAACCCTGACACGGACGGCGACGGGCTGACGGACGGTGAGGAAGTCCACAAGTACCATACCGACCCGACAAAATGGGATACGGATGGCGATGGGCTTTCCGACGGGGATGAAGTTTTCAAGTATCACACGAACCCGCTCCTGTGGGACACGGACGGCGACGGATTGTCGGACGGCGAGGAAGTCCTTGAATACCATACCGATCCGTTGAAGGTCGATACGGACGGCGACGGCCTGACGGACTGGGAGGAAGTGAAGGTCTATCACACCGATCCTCTGAACCCGGACACGGACGGCGACGGCCTTCTTGACGGCGACGAGGTCCACAAGTATCACACCGACCCGCTGAATCCGGACACGGACGGCGGAGGTGTTGACGACGGCACGGAAGTGAAGCGGGGGACGAATCCTCTTGACCCCCGGGATGACTTCCCGATGGTGCTTGAGAAAGGGAAAACAGTCGTCCTTGGCGGGGTGAACTTTGAAAGCGGAAGCGCAGTCCTTGCCGCCGGTTCGGATAGCGTTCTCGACCGCGCGTTTTTTGCGCTCATGAGCAATCCGCAGATACAGATCGAGATTGCGGGATACACCGACAACGTGGGCAATCCGAGAGCCAATCAGCGCCTCTCGCAGCGGCGTGCCGATGCCGTCAGCTCGTGGCTTGTCCGGAAGGGGATCGGGGCGACGCGTATCGTGACCATCGGGATGGGGAATAGGGATCCGGTTGCCTCGAATTCAACGCCCGAAGGACGCGCCAGAAACCGCCGTATCGAGTTCCATGTCCGTTGATTTTGAGCTCCTTTTTGAGTATTTTAGGTTGTTGTTTCCGTATTCGCGCCGGACCGAAGGAGATTCTTATTGATAAGCCGATACGGTTATGACGTCGTCGGAACCGTACTGATTCTTTCGGTTCTGGGCACGGTCCTTGCGGCTCTTTTCGTCGACGTCAGAATCGTCAGGTTTGGAATCATTGCCGTCCTGGTGCTGCTCCTCCTGTTCACGCTCTATTTCTTCCGCGACCCGGACAGAACTCCCCCGAAGGGAGACGATCTCGTCGTGTCCCCCGCCGACGGTGAAGTGGTGGCGATTACGCCGGTGCGGGAGGACGAGTACCTCAAAGCGGATGTGATCCAGGTCAGTATCTTCATGTCCCCTCTGAACGTGCATGTCAACCGGTTTCCCGTCTCGGGGACCGTGGGGTACTACCGGCATGTCCCGGGAGAATATCTCATGGCGTTCGAAGAGAAATCGTCGAGCAGGAACGAACGAACGCTTATCGGCATAGAAAACGGGCGCTGCCGGGTGCTCTTCAAGCAGATTGCCGGCTTTATCGCGCGGCGGATTGTCGCGCAGGTCAATGTGGGCGATCACGCGGTGGCGGGGCAGCGTTTCGGCATGATAAAATTCGGTTCCCGGGTCGACGTTCTCGTTCCACGCGATGCCGGGATCCGCGTGAAACTCGGCGAGAAAACTGTGGCAGGGGAGACGGTGCTGGCGGTGCTGCCGTAGAGTTCCCTGTATGTCGCACATCACGATCCTCGAATGAAAATAACCCGAGCCGTCGTCCCCAGCCTGTTCACAGTACTGAACATGTTCTGCGGGTTCCTGTCGGTGATACACTCGAGCCAGGGGGATTTCGTCTCGGCGTCCTGGTTCATCATCCTGGCGGCCGGTTTCGACGCGTTCGACGGGATCATGGCCCGGATCACGAAATCCTCCTCCGAGTTCGGCGTGCAGATCGACTCCCTTTCCGACGTGGTCTCGTTTGGCGCAGCTCCCGCGTTCCTCGCATACCAGCTCAGCCTTTCCTCGCTCGGGAGCATGGGCGTCCTTCTCAGTTCGCTCGTCATGATATTCGGCGGCCTGCGGCTCGCGCGTTTCAATGTCCAGCTTAGCGGGTTCGACAAGGATTTCTTCACGGGTCTGCCGATCCCGGCGAGTGCGATCACCGTGGCGTCGTTCACGCTCAGTTTCACGGGGCCCGGGGGCGTCCTGCGGCCCACGGCGGCCGCGCTGCTCCCGTACATGATGGTCGGCCTTTCGCTCCTGATGGTCAGCAAGGTCCGGTACGACACGCTCCCGCGCATTTCGCGGCGTGCAATAAAGAAAGAGCCGTGGAAATTCCTGTTTGCGGTCCTCGCGGTGATCGTCGTGGCCGTCACGGGCGGGAGCGCCGTGTTTCCCCTGCTGCTTCTCTTCATCGCCCTCGGACTGGTCCGCTGGACCGTTGTAGCCATCCGGAGGTGGACATCGGGGGGCGCAAAATTCGAGGAGGAGCATTCGGTGGAATCCACAAGCATCGACACGTAGAAGGAGGGATCCGACGGTGTATATTGCCAGAATACGGGTGACGCTGCGACCTTCGATTCTCGACCCGCAGGGGAAAGCCGTCCAGCATGCAATCGCCTCTCTCGGTGCGGGCGCGGTGAGCGATGTCCGGATCGGCAAGTACATCGAGGCGAAGATCGATGCAAAAAGCGAGGCAGACGCCCGGAAGACTGCGGAAGAGGTCTGCAGGAAACTCCTGGCGAATCCTGTGATGGAAGACTACACATTCGACATTGCGGGGACGGAGTGAACGGACGGAAGATGAAATTCGGCGTCGTGGTGTTCCCCGGCTCGAACTGCGACCACGATGCGTTTTATGCGTGCTCCAGGATTATGGACCAGGACGCGGTCTTCCTATGGCACAAGGAGGCCGACCTGAAAGGCGTGGACGCGGTGATACTCCCCGGAGGATTCGCCTACGGCGACTACCTCCGGTGCGGCGCCATCGCCAGGTTTTCCCCCGTGATGAAGGAAGTGGCCCGTTTTGCCGCCGCCGGCGGGCCCGTGCTCGGAATCTGCAACGGGTTCCAGGTCCTTCTCGAAGCGGGACTCCTCCCCGGAGTTCTCCTCCGGAACTCTTCCCTTCGGTTTGTCTGCCGGTACATACGGCTCCGCGTCGAGAATCCCTCGACGCGTTTTACCCGGCGGTGTGCCCCGGGGGAGATTCTTTCCCTCCCCGTCGCGCACGGCGAGGGGAACTACTTTACTGATCCTGCGACCCTTGACCGGCTCGAAGGGGAAGGCCGCATTGTGTTCAGGTACTGCGATGTGTCCGGGGCGGTGACCCCGGAGGCGAATCCCAACGGTTCGCTTGCGGGGATCGCCGGGATCATTAACGAAGCGGGAAATGTCCTGGGGATGATGCCGCATCCTGAACGCGCGGTGGATCCGGTTCTGCGGAACACGGACGGACAGAAACTTTTCGCTTCCCTCATCGAAAGCTTCCTCTCAGGCGAACCCGTCCTTGTCCCGGCCGGCACGGGACACGGCGCGGTCGCGGGCTGATGTCCCGCCGACTGACATTTGACGAAACGCGGCGCGCGCTCGAGAGCGGGGAAACCACCGTCGAGGGTGTTACAGCCGGCTTTCTCGGTGAGGTGGAGGCGGGGAAGCGTCTGAATGCATTCCTGAGCGTTTTTAACCAGCAGGCGATGGAGCAGGCGCGCGCGGTTGACCGCAAGCGCGCGGCCGGGAAAGCGGGCCCGCTCGCGGGGATGGTCGTCGCGCTCAAGGATGTCCTGTGCGTGGAAGGGGAGAGGACGACCTGCGGTTCGAAGATGCTCGAGAATTTTGTCTCCGTCGAGGATGCCACCGCGGTCGCCCGGCTCAGCGCGGCGGACGCCGTCCTGATAGGGAAGACAAACATGGACGAATTTGCCATGGGGTCGTCCACGGAAAATTCCGCGTTCGGGCCTGTCCGCAATCCCGTCGATGAGACGAAAGTTCCGGGTGGTTCGAGCGGAGGGTCCTGTGTTGCCGTTGCCGCGGGGATGGCGCATGCCGCGCTCGGGACGGACACCGGCGGATCCATACGTCAGCCTGCCGCTTTCTGCGGCATTGTCGGTTTAAAGCCTACCTACGGCCGCGTTTCCCGGTACGGGCTTGTCGCGCTTTCCTCTTCCTTCGATCAGATCGGCCCGTTTGCCAACACCGTCCGCGATGCCGCGAGGATACTCCGTGTGATTGCGGGGCACGACGAGAGGGATTCGACGTCCGTTTCCGTCGATGTCCCGGACTACGAATCCGCGCTGACCGGCGATGTCCGGGGAAAGAAGATCGGCCTTCCCGTGGAAGCGTTCGGAGAAGGGCTCGCGCCGGAGATCCGCTCTGCGATCGACGGGTGTGTCGGGCGGCTCCGCGACGGCGGAGCGCAGATCAGCGACGTTCACCTTCCTCACTCCCGGTATACAATCTCGGCCTACTATATCTGATGACCGCGGAGGCCTCTTCGAACCTTGCCCGGTTCGACGGGGCGAGGTACGGCCACCGGTCCGGAGGCCCACGACCTGGCTTCGATGTACACGCTGTCCCGCAGCGAAGGATTCGGCGCCGAAACAAAACGCCGTATCATGCTTGGAACGTATGTCCTTTCCGCAGGCTACTACGACGCCTACTATAGGAAGGCCCAGCGCGTCCGCCGCCTTATACAGAACGATTCCTGGAGGCGTTCAGGGATGTCGATTGTCTCCTGATGCCGACGACGCCGACGACGGCATTCGGATTCGGCGAGAAGATCGGCGATCCGCTCACGATGTACCTTTCGGACGTCTATACGGTCTCGGCGAACCTCGCCGGGATTCCCGCGATAGCATCCCGTGCGGGAAATACGGAGCGGGACTGCCGATTGGCGTGCAGCTCCTCGGGCCGCAGTTCGGCGAGGGGGCGATCCTGAACGTGGCGGACTTTCTCGAGAAGCGGGCTGACCCGGTTTCATTCCGTTTACGTTCAACACACACAGTCAACTTCCATGAGCATACTGGTCGACAAATCGACCCGCCTCATCGTCCAGGGCATCACCGGCGGCGAGGGGACGTTCCACACGCGGCAGATGCTGGACTACGGGACGAACGTGGTGGCCGGCGTCACCCCGGGAAAGGTGGAACCGCGTACGCGGGAAACGAGAAGGACAGGTTCAAGAGGGATATCCCCGTGTTTAATACGGTGTCGGACGCCGTCGGGAAGACGAAGGCGAATGCCTCCGTGATATTCGTCCCGGCGCAGTTTGCGGCGGATGCGATACTGGAGGCGGGGAGCGCGGGGATTCAGCTCATCGTATGCATCACGGAAGGCGTGCCCACGCGCGATATGCTCCGCGTGTATGATTTTGTCCGCGCGAACAACATCCGGCTTATCGGCCCCAATTGTCCCGGCGTCATCTCCCCCGGTCTCTGCAAGGTCGGCATCATGCCCGGGTTCATCCACACGAAGGGGCGTGTCGGCGTAATCTCGCGAAGCGGCACGCTCACGTACGAGGCGGTATGGCAGCTCACCAGACGGGAGTAGGGCAGTCAACGTGCATCGGCATCGGCGGGGATCCCGTAATCGGGACGCGGTTTATCGATGCGGTCGAGCTCTTCAATGCTGACCCGGAGACCGACGCGGTCATCATGATCGGCGAAATCGGCGGGACCGCGGAAGAAGAGGAGGCCGCCGCCTACATCAAGAAACACGTGAAGAAACCGGTTGTCGGGTTTATTGCGGGGCGGACCGCGCCTCCCGGCCGCCGCATGGGGCATGCGGGAGCCATTATCGCGGGGGGGAAAGGGACAGGCGCAGGAGAAGATGGCCGCACTCCGGGCCGCAGGCATCAACGTCGTCGAGAGCCCCGCGTCGGATGGGGGAGACGATGGAGAGGGTGCTCCGGAAACGTGGATTGATGCGGAGCGCTCCCCCGAAGAAGGCCGCCGGGACGGCGAAACGGAAAACGCCGCGCACGAAGAAAAAACGCTGAACCCGGATTTGACGCACAGCCTGGAATGAACACAGACGGAGGAGAAGTGGTCGAACGTACTCTTGCAATACTGAAGCCTGACTGCATCCGGAGGAATCTCGCCGGCGACGTCCTTTCGAGAATTGAAAAAGCCGGTTTCCGCATCATGGGAATGAAGATGGTGAAGCTTACGCCCGAAACCGGGGGAGGATTTTACGCTGTGCACAGGGGACGGCCGTTTTTCAACGACCTTGTGACGTTTATGAGCTCCGGGAAATGCGTTCCGCTGGCGCTGGAAAAGGAAAACGCGGTTGCAGATTTCCGCGCCCTGATCGGGGCGACCGACCCGAAGGACGCCGCTCCCGGGACGATTCGGAAGGACTTCGCCTCCAGCAAAGGGGAGAACATCGTCCACGGTTCGGATTCTCCGGAGTTCAGCTAGAGATTGCGTTCTTCTTTTCTGAGAAAGAGCTGATCCAGAACGGCTGACATGTCCCTCCGGGGCTGGAAAAAGCTCTCAGGATCGATCATCGCCCGGAACGGCTGGTGGACATACTGCAAAGACGAGTATGAGCTTCCTTCCGGAAGAGGGGGGGAGTACCATTACGTCCAACCGAACGGCACATCCCTCATCGTCCCGGTGACGAAGGACGGGAAGCTTCTTCTCGTCAACCAGTTCCGCTACCTGCGCGGGCGCCTTTTATCGAATTCCCGTGCGGGGGGTCAAGGACGGCTCATCATACAACGAGACGGCCCGGCACGAGCTGCGCGAAGAGACGGGGTACACCTCCGACCGGATTTCGCTTGCGGGAGAGTTTAACCCCTACAACGGCGTGACCGACGAAATCTGCAAAGTGTATATCGCCCGCGATCTTGTGTTCGTGGGCGGAAACCCCGATGAAACCGAAGAATTTGAACCGGTCTCCCTCACCCCCGCGGATCTGGAGTCGCGCATTTCTTCCGGAGAAATATGGGACGGGATGACGATCGCTGCATGGGGCATTGTCAGAAAGGCATTCGCCTGAGCCGGCGGTCGTTCCGACGGCTGATTCCCCTCCTCCTTCTCCTTACTTATCTCTGCACTACGGCTCGTCCTGCCCCTCCCGATCATCCTGTGCGCGTTGGCGCCGATGTGCTGCTGGAAAAGAAGCTCGCGGTTGTCCGGGGGAAACGGATCGGGCTGATCACAAACCAGTCCGGTCTGACCGCC
>CAWIOS010000020.1:0-4894 GCA_963837815.1 Ignavibacteriota bacterium | reverse complement strand
TGTGACCGCCGGGTCGATCATATTTGCGGGCATACTGGGATCGGTCGTCACGACCGGACTCGGCACGGGAGCGGACATACTTTTGAGCGCCCTCCTGGGTTCGATAATCATACTTCTGGGAAACCTCCTCGCCCTCCTCGCGTTGAAGCTCATAAGGAGCCTTCCGGTCAGGTTCATCACGGCAGTCGTCGCATCGGGCGCCATGTGCCTGGCTCTCCCCGCATCCGATTTCGGCAAGCTGCTTTTCCTCTTTGCGCTGGCGAACGGGGCGCTGATCGGGTTTGCGTTCATCAACGGCATACGGAAAGCCGCATCGATTGTCGTGCTCGTTCTCCTTGCCGCGGTGGACGCCACCTGCGTTGCGAATTTTCTCGGCAGCGGAACCAATGAGACATTCCCCGCCGCGGACGAACGCCGCCCCCCCGCAAGCCGTCTCCCCGCCGCGGATGACCCGTCTCTCAACGGGACGTACAGGACGCACATGCTCTGCTACGGGAGCGGCTGGGACGCGCGGAGGGCGGAGTACGGACAATCCGCGGCACTCCGTACGCCTACCGTTGATGCAACGCCGTTTCTCGACGACACGTCAGGAATCGGAAACAGGCTCCGCGAGTGGTACTGGGGATTTGATCTCAAACACTGTCCGCTGAACGCGAGAACGTGGTATCCCGAGGGACAAGGCCCCTTCCCTCTCGTATTGATGGTCCACGGAAACCACCAGATGGAAAAGTACTCCGAGTCGGGGTATGACTACCTGGGAAGCCTGCTTTCAAGCCGGGGATTCATTTTTGTCTCTGTCGATGAAAACTTCCTGAACGGCAACTGGGTGAAGGATTTCCAGCAGAATGAGAACTTCGCACGGGGATGGCTTCTCCTCGAGCACCTGAAACAATGGCGGACGTGGAACTCCACTCCGGGAAACCCCTTCTCGGGAAAGGTCGATACGGGGAATATTGCGCTCGTCGGACATTCGCGCGGGGGGCAGGCGGTCTCCATCGCCGCCGCAGTCAACAGGCTTTCGCGATACCACACCAAAGCGACGATTCCGTTTGATTTCGGTTTTCACATCAACGGCATCATACAGATTGCACCGAACGACCCGTACGAGCCCACGAACGGACACCATGTCGAACTACGCGACATCAACTATCTCCTCCTCCAGGGCGGTTACGACGGCGACGTGTCGCTGTTCCTCGGCGAACGGCAGTACAATCGCGTGCACTTCTCCGGAACAGGGTATTTTTTCAAGTCAGCACTCTACATCCACCGGGCAAACCACGGACAGTTCAACACCACTTGGGGAAGGGAAGACAACATCGCACCGGTGAGCTGGCTGATGAACCTGAGGCCCATCCTGCGCCACCAGGACCAGGAGAAGATTGCACGGATCTACGTATCAGGCTTCCTCGAGGCAGTGCTCCACGGAAGAAAGGACTATGTCCGGTTTCTGAAGGACCACAGGACGATTGCGGACATCCTTCCGGAGGACCATTATATCTCGCAATTTGAAGACTCGCGGTTCAGAATTATCGATGACTACGAGGAGGGAGTGGACGTTACCGCCGCGACAATGAGCGGGGTGAAGGTTACCGGCGAAAACCTGAAGACGTGGAGCCTCAACGCTCTGGCGTTCAGGAACGCCCGCAGTTCCCCCCAGGAGAACAACGTTGTCTATCTCGGATGGGACAGGAAGGATACAACAACATCACGCGGGACGCCCACATACACGTTTGCGTTTTCCGGAAATGGAGCGGACACGATACTCCCCCGCGGGTCTTCATCCATCGTGTTCTTCCTCTGCAGCAACAAGGATGATTCGGGCGATTCGCTTGATCTCGCACTGGCGATCGAAGACGCACAGGGGGAATCCGCCGAGCTGCCGCTGAGCATGTTCGCGACACTATCGCCCCCGCTCGCATCCCGGCTGGGGAAATACACGTTCATCAACGATTTCGGTGCGTCAAAGCCCGCGGAGCGGGTTCTTCAGCGGTTCAGCCTCCCCCTTTCCGCATTCACCGGGGCAAACCCGAAGCTCGACCCGGGAAGACTGAGGAAACTGAGCTTCGTATTCGACCGGAGCATATCCGGGGAGATCGCGCTCGACAATGTGGGATTCGAGACCGGAACGGGAGACGACGGACCCTAGTCCCTGCCTGTGCTGTTCGTCAAACGGCGCAGGGCACTGTTATGAACATATCACAACATTACATCATGATCCCACGACTGATAGTCCGATCCCTCCTTTTGCTGATTGCCGCTGCATCCGCAGCACTCGCGTTCCCGGAGGGAGGAGGAGGCGATGCGCGGCCGGACCTGAAGACAAACGCGGCATCACTCAGGAAATGGCAGGATATGCGCTTCGGGATGTTCGTTCACTGGGGCCCGGTCACGCTGCGCGGCACCGAAATCGGATGGTCGCGCGGGGAACAGGTGCCGATTGAGGAATATGACGGGCTGTACCGAGAGTTCAACCCCGTCCTCTTCGACGCGGGCCGCTGGATCGGCGCGGCGAAGAAGGGAGGGATGAAATACGTCGTCATCGTCTCAAAACACCATGACGGGTTCTGTCTCTGGGACACCAGATACACCGACTACAAGATCACCGCGACCCCCTTCGGACGGGACGTACTCAGGGAGCTGTCGGATGAGTGCGGGCGACAGGGAATGATGTTCTGCACGTATTATTCAATTCTGGACTGGCATCACCCCGATTACACGACGCGGCACGGAGGGGACGCCAGACCCGTGAACGAATCCGGCATGGACCGCTACAGGATCTATCTGAAGAACCAGATCCGTGAACTCGTGGACGGGTACCATTCACATCTTCTCTGGTTCGACGGTCAATGGGAGAAGTCCTGGACGCACCGGGACGGCATGGATCTCTACGCATATGCGAGGAGCCTCAGCGACTCTCTTCTCATCAACAACCGGGTCGACAAGGGGCGGGGAGGACCGGCGCGGGCAGGCGATCAGGAATCCTTTGCAGGCGACTTCGGCACCCCGGAGCAGGAAATCGGAGCCCTCGACAATGAGCACCCGTGGGAGTCATGCATAACGATAGGTACCCAGTGGTCGTGGAAGCCGAACGACACCCTCAAAACACTCAAAGAGTGCATCCACATGCTGGCAAAAACCGCGGGGGGCGGGGGAAATCTCCTCCTCAATATCAGCCCGATGCCGGATGGAAGGTTTGAACAGAGGCAGATCGACCGGCTGGCCGGCATAGGAGACTGGCTCGGACGATACGGAGAGAGCATTTACGGGACGCGGGGCGGGCCGTACGCGTCCACCTCCAGGATCGCATCAACCTGCCGGGGGAACCTCGTCTACGTACACATACTGATCTCACCGGGGAAACTGCTTCGTCTTCCCGCCATCCCCGGCAGGACAGTACGAGGGGCACGGATGATCGGGGGAGGCGGACTCGAAGTACGAACTGAAGGAGGGAGCATACTCGTCGATCTCTCCTCCGCGCCGGCGGACGCGAATGACACGGTTGTCGTCCTGGAACTTGACGGCTCAGCCGAGACGGCCGGGCCGGTTGTCATCCCCGCGGCAGCGAAGGAGTGAACGCAACGGGAATCACGCGGGGCAATCGACACGCCGTCCGGCCCCGCCCCGCCATGCAGATACCACCAGCAGGAGAGAACGCACATGCAGGTAACGGGAAACACGATTCTCATAACGGGGGGAGGGACCGGGATAGGGCTCGGCCTCGCCGGCAGGTTCATCGGGGACGGCAATACTGTCATCATCTGCGGGCGCCGCGAGGATGCACTCAGGAAGGCAAAAGAACAATATCCCGGCCTCATACTCCGCACGTGCGACGTCGCCGACGTGAAACAGCGTGAGGAACTCTACCGCTGGAGCACGGAGAAGTTTCCCGGATTGAACGTCCTTGTCAACAACGCGGGGATACAGCGGAGGTTCGATCTCCTCCAGGGAGCGCCCTGGAACGACATCCACAACGAGATCGTGATCAACCTCGAAGCACCGGTTCACCTTTCATGCATGTTCGCCGGTCACCTCAGGACGGCCGCATCACCGGCGATCATCAATATCGGTTCAGGCCTCGCATTTGTCGCCATGGCATCCGCGCCGGTGTACTGCGCGACAAAGGCGGCACTGCACTCATTCACGCTTTCGCTCCGGCACCAGCTCTCCGGGACGCCTGTCCGGGTCATCGAGATACTCCCCCCGGCGGTCAACACGGACCTCGGCGGCGCCGGACTTCACAGCCGGGGGACGCCCCTCGAGGAATTCACGAACGCGGCATATGAACGGCTGAAGTCCGGAGACCTGGAATTCGGGTACGGGTTCTCAGAAAAAAGCCGCAACGCCTCCCGCGCCGAACTCGATGAGACATACCGGAGAATGAATCCCCTGTGAGCGCCCACCCCCTTCAGGGGGGGCATCTCTCACCTCCCTGCATTCTTCCGTCGATCCCGACACGTCCATGTCGCGCATCCGAGATCCGATCAGCCCGCGGGAGAGGCTTTCCCCCGGTACTGCAGGGCGAGCATCGTGATGTCATCCGCCTGGGGAGCACCCGCAGCAAACTCCATAAGGTCCGTGTTGATGCCGTCGAGCATTTCCTTCAGCGGCGAACCGTTCAACCGGCGCAGGGAGTCCCGGAGCCGCGACTCCTCGAAGAGTTCCGCACTGCCGTTCATGGTTTCGGTCACACCATCGGTGTACAGGAGTATCGTGTCCCCCGGGCGGAGGGTGACCTTGTGGACGTCATATTCCATGTCGTCAAGCATACCGAGGAGAAATCCGGATTCGTTGTCGATCCGTTCAATCGCCCCGTCCTTCCTTTTGATGTAGGGTGGATTGTGCCCTCCAAAACTGAACTGCACTTCGCCGCTTTTCGTGTTCAGCACCCCGTAGA
>CAWIOS010000019.1:0-22687 GCA_963837815.1 Ignavibacteriota bacterium | reverse complement strand
GAGCCGGAACGGGCGGGGCTACTCCCCCTTAAGAAAGGCGATGATGCCCGGAGATACGTAACGCATGTCAGGCACGTACGAAGGCGCAAGGCTCTGCAGACGCCTGTATGCATCCCGGGCCTGCCGGGCGAGCGATGTGTCCTTCTCCCCGGTGACGAGATAGTTTGCCGCGCAGGAATACGCCAGGTAGGCAAAAATGTGTGGATTGTCGGACTGGGATCTTGCGCATTGCGCGAGCTGGCCGGCGGCCATCGCGTAGTCCCCTTCGAGATACGCGGTGACACCCATCAGCGTAATCTCCTCTGTTGAGGCGATTTCGCTCAGGCATCGTTCTGATTCCGTACTTGTGATTCCCCTGATCTTGAGCTCCTCGAGCTTCCGTTTCGCCGACCGGAATTTCCCCGCGTTGTACAGATCAACGGCTTTATGCAGGATCGTCTGGCCTGAGGTATCCACGGCAGGAGGCGAGGGCTTTGTCACGGCGAGACGCCGGGCTTTCTGCGCCTGCGCGGCGGCGGCGGCCGATATGTCAAGTTTTCGCATCTCATCCTGCGCGAGGGAGATGAAATTCTTCGCTTCATCGTACCGGGGCGACGTCGCGGGGACCTGCCCGAATTTCTGTATCGCTCCCCTGTAGTCCTTTTCGTTGAACAGGTGCATCCCTTCGACAAAGGGGGCCGGATGCTTCTTGTCATTTACTAGAGGCAGGAATTCCTTCAGGAGCCCGACGGCCTTCGTGTCGCGCGTTCCGCGGGAAATCTCACCGAGCTCCTGTTCATGCCTGAGATCGGTCCCCGCATTCGTATGGTCGCCGTTCTGGTAGTACGCGACCCCGCGGTAGAGGTAAGGATAGTAATCAAAGGGCTGCCAGGCCCGGAAATGGACCTCCGATTCGGATGCGGGGTGCGCGTTGATGGCGTTCGAGAGCTGCTGGATCGCCTGATCCCACTGCTTGTTTTTCAGCGACTGGAGCCCGCGGAAATAGCTGAGTGCCCATGGCTGGGCGGAAAGCCGGCACGACCCGCCCGCAATGATCACGAGTACAAGCGTAGCGGCAATGCGCATCAATGACGACGCCGAGCGGCCGATCCTGATACTCATTTCGCGGTGGAATCTGGTTGCTGAATTGCCGTGAGGAGATCCTGGTAGTCCAGGGAGTCGAACTTCCGCCTGATCTCCTGCGTCTCTCCCTCGGTTACCTCCACCTCAAGGGACATCGACGATGCCAGTGCGGGATTGATGAGCTGGATTTCATACGAGCCCGCGGGGAGATCAAGCGTGCAGGGGGTGTACGTTTTCTTCTTCAAAGGGACTTCAGTTCTGTCGGCGTCCGTCACTTTCAGCACTTCAGCCCACGGAAGGATGTTGAGCGCCACCACGCCGTGCGGTTTTCCGGGAGTGCCTCCGATGAACCGGAAGAGCACTGCAGCAACAATCAGGACCGCGATGGCGCCACTTGCATACAAGAGCGGCTTCCTGGAGCGCTGCTGGGCGGGGCGAGCCGGGAGGGTCTTTCCTTTCGGCGGGGATTGCGGCGGAAACTTTGCCGTCATCGTGTGCAGCTCTGCCGGAACGGTGGGGGCGTATTCGGGGCTCGAAGGGCCGGGAGGTGGAGATTGGGGACGGACTGCCGGTGTCCGCCCTTCCGGTGACCCGGCCCCCGATTTCACGGAGGTTCGGATTGTCTCAAGTGCTTCCGCAGCTTCGGACAGGTCGCTGAAGCGGTCGTCGGGATTCTTGGCGAGGAGTCTCACGATCAAGTCGCGGAGCGGAGACTGCCCGCTGATCATCGTCCCCCCGGACCAGGGAGGGTCCTCGTGGACGATCTTGTACATTACGGTTGTCGGCTCCTGACCGGTAAACGGCTTCTCCCCCGAAATGAGTTCATACAGGAGGACGCCGAACGAGAAGATGTCCGATCGCTGATCGACCTTCTGGCCGCGGATCTGCTCGGGGGACATGTAAAACGGTGTGCCGATGATGGCACCGGATTTTGTCAGCTCGCTTGTTGCCGAACGTGCGATGCCGAAATCCATGATCTTGATCTTCCCCGAGACGACCCGGATGTTCGCAGGCTTGATGTCCCGGTGTATGACTCCCCGCGAGTGAAGAAATGCAAGACCCCGGCAGATCTGTATCGCATAGTCGAGTTTTTGCTGAAGCGTGAGGGGTTGCCTGCTTTCGATGAGGTGCCCGAGGTCGTCCCCCCCCAGGTACTCCATGACAATGAAGGGTTTGCCGGCTTCTTCGCCGACATCGTGTACAATTGTGATGTTCTCGTGCGAGAGCTTGCCCGCGGTGCGGGCCTCGCGGAGAAACCGGTCTTTCATCTCCGGCTTTGCCATCATCACGTCGGAGACCACTTTGATGGCGACCTCACGATCCATGACCGGATCATAGGCCCTGTAGACAACGCCCATGCCACCCCGGCCAAGCTCTTCGACGATTTCGTATTTTCCTATTGTCGCCATGAGAGTCCCGAATTCGCCGAAATATATAATGAACAGCAGGCAGATACAAGGAGGGGGAGCGCCCACCATCAGCGATTGGAGCGCGCGGTGAGGCACGAGGCACTTCATGAGGACGCGGCTGGCGAACAGGATGTGTACGGGGGCTTCCGGGCTGGCAGGGGAATATGAATCTACAGATCCCAGTCCTGGTGATACGCGATGTGCGTCCGGGTCCTGTGGCTCTGCACGGGGCTCAGGCCAAGCGCGAGAAGGAGAAGTATCGCGCCGAGTGCGGCAAATATGATAAACGGTCGTTTCATCTGTCCCTCCTGCCAGCCGGGGAATTGTGTCCAATAACCGTGCCACAGATCACGGGGCGTGATCCTGCTCACTGACGCGGAAAATCGGGCGTCACCGATGTGTGGGTGAGGCAAATTCGACCTCAGGATGGAAGTTTTTTCTTCAATTGACTGACGCTGCTATTTTCTCTATGTTGTCCTTGACATGCAAAGAGATCGATCCCCCTTTCAGCGTTTCCTCCTTCCCGGCCTGCTTGTAGCAACGGTGCTCGTGATCTACACTCCCCTTGCCCAATTCCCGTTCGTGCAGGATGACTGGGTGGTACTGCATGATTGCGTGTTCCATCCCGCACCGACCGTCTTCGCCAATATGCTCAACCCTGCGGGAAAGTTCTTCTACCGCCCGCTGGGGAGCATCTATTGCTGGCTTGTCTACACCGCATTCGGCCTCCACCCTGCCGGTTTTCACATACTCGCGATACTCATTCTGATCGTCACATCGTTTCTCGTTGCGTCGGTTGCCGGCGTCCTCACAGGGGATCAGAACGTGGCCTGGGGGAGCGGATTCATGTATGCCGCGGCGTCGAATATCCATATTGACGCGCAGATGTGGCTGGTGGGGATCGACGATATCGGCCCGGGACTTCTTGCACTCCTTTGCGTCGGATCGTTCATCAAGAAGAGGTACGCACGTTCCGCTTTCTGGTTTGCACTCGCGCTGGGGTTCAAGGAGGGGATGGCTATGCTCTTCTTCGTCCTCTGTGCATGGACGCTGCTCAATGTGAGCAATGGGAAAAGCGGCGGGGGGAGCGACGGGAGAAGCGACGCGCCGGAGCGGACGCCGGTGTGCCGGAGACTGTTCGCACGGCTCAAGTGGCACTGCCTGGCGATACTTGCGCTTGGCGCGGCCAAGATTCCCGGGGTTTCACTCTTTGCTCTTCCCCTGACGCATCCCTATGCAGCACGGCTGATTGGACCTCACATCGGGACCAATTTCCAGATGTTTGCGCTTTTCGGGCTCCAGGCAATTCTGCCGTTGAAAAGCGTCGTCTTTTCAGAGTCCGCCGCGCTCATGACGCTGTTCATAACGACCGCTGCGCTTGCGCTTGTGTTTATCGCGGGGGTCCGGCACTTCGGCGGACGGGACGATGAGACACGCAGGCCGCTTATCGTCTCGCTGTTCATACTGGGCTGGTTCTTCCTGATGCTCTTCCCACCGCTGACACTGGAGAACCACTTCAGCCGGTATTATCTCACCGCAGCCCTTCCCCCCCTCGTCATTGGGACGATGCTCGTGTTGAAGATCGTGATGCGCAACGCGACACGGAGAGCACGATTCTTTCTCGTCGCGACAATTGTCTTTACGGCTGCAAGTGTGACGGACGGGGCTATATCAGTATACCGGAGGGTCCTATTGGGCGCGCTGGACGGCGTTCACGCCTCGGGAAGGGACGGGGACAATCATTTCATACGAAAGGCCTCGCTCGTGCGCGAGACGTGGAAACCGCTCCTCGGTGTGCTTCCAACTGTCCCGCCACGATCGCTCCTGGTACTCGAAAACGTCGAAACGGGATGCTTTGCGGATACGTACGGCCTTCAAGTCTGGTACGCAGATTCGACGCTGCTCCTCACGGGTTCGGTCCCCGCGGGACCGGACAGCGCAGGGATGGTCCACGCAACCGTGGCCGTGGAGGATCCCTGGAACAGTCCCTCTACCCCTCCTGTCATAATCTTTCCCGCCTCGCGCACGGTCTATGTCCGCCGCACACAGGACGGGATAGAACTCGTTCGTACCGGAGCTGCCGGGGGATAAGAAGAAATCCCCTTCACGGCCTCGTCCATTTTTCGGTCCGTCCGAACAGGGGAATTACCACGTATCCGCGCAGGTCAAGGTTCCGGTCGTCCACGAGCGTCATCTTCGCGCGGTAGTCATTCCCGCTTTTGGGATCATAGATCTTCCCGCCGCTCCAGACCCGATCGCCGGCAGACGTAAAGCCCCGGAGTATGAGCAGCCCCAGGACGGGGCGGGATTTCAGTGAGTCTTCCGGGTTTTTGTCATCGAGCAAGGGCCTGCCATCCTTCAGCGGATCCCTGAGCCATACGATCTTTCCGCAATACGTCAGGCTGTCACACCTGTACACATCGACTCTCGATTCCCCCCCCGCAGTCACCCACTCCCCGAGTATTTTGTCCCTGTCAGGATCCTGTGAATATGCGGCCGACGTGGTAAGAACGACGAAGAGTAATGCCAGGGAGAAGTGTCGCATTAGAATGTCCAGACGAGTGTTAATGACTGGGGACCCGGGAGGATTCTGAGGCCGCTCTCCCGGGGGGAGTCCCCCCCGGACTCAAACCACCTGACAAGCGAATGACTTATGGAAACGGAGATGACGGCCCCGAAGACAACGTCCGAGACCCAGTGCTCGTCCGTGTACATCCGGGAGATGCCGCACACGGCCGCGATGCCGTACAGTCCGATGGACGCCCACGTGTTCCTGATGCGCTCCGCCAGAACGCCGGAGAATGCGAACGCGACGATTGTGTGGCCGGAAGGGAAGGAAGCATAGTTTTCCACCGGGAATGTGAACGGCCTGAATGTCATGTGCCCCCGGTTCATGTAGGGGCGTGCCCTCCCGACGACGATCTTGGTGACGGTGGACACCGCTCCGGCCATGAGGATTGCGGAACCGGCAAGGAAAGAGGTTTCCCGCAGCCAACGCTCATCGAATGCAAGTCCCGCGACGTACCCACCCGCGGAGAGGGCGATCATGTTCACCCCGGACCCGTACTGCTGCGCCGCGTTTGCGAGATCACTCCTCCCCGGTGTCTGACGGGCCTGCATGAATATCCGGCCGTCGATGTCCAGCGTGCTCATCGCCGCTGTTCCGACCCCCGCAGCTCCGAACGTCATCCAGTCGCTTCCGCTCCAGCGGGCAGGAGCGGAAAGGATGTACCCGGCGCCGCGCAGGAATTTCAGTCCGTCCGATTCCACGATACCGACGGCGGATCCCCCCTGCCCCGACAGTGTGTCGGACACTTCCGCGCACAGCGAGGGAGAGATGAGTATGCATGAAGCGAGGAGGAGTTTTTTCATTTCAGGATGATAAGACAAATCCCGGAGAAAAGACACATTTCTGGATTGAGGCCCCCCGATTGGTTACATTACCTCTGACATGACAACCGAACTGAAGGATTCCGTGGACTCGATCTTCTCCCCGGGAGGCGCTCTCGCGCGCCGCGAGGGATTCGAGACGCGACCGCAGCAGGGTCAGATGGCCGCCGCGGTCGCCGCCGCGCTGTCAGAGGGAGGACACCTGATCGTGGAGGCCCCGACGGGTGTCGGAAAGACGCTTGGCTATCTTGTTCCTGCGCTTCTTTTTGCGGTGCGCGAAGGACGAAAGGCGGTGATCTCCACGCATACGAAGAACCTCCAGGAGCAGCTCCTCCAGAAGGACTTTCCGATCGCCCGATCCGTCACCGGGGCGGAAGCGGCTGTGGCTATACTGAAGGGACGGAGGAATTACATCTGCACGACAAGGCTCGAGCATACAACGGGGATCGCACCCTCTCTCTTCGACGAGGATGGTGTCGCCCAGATTTTGCGGATACGGGAGTGGTCGCTGCACACACGCGACGGGGACGCCGAGGGGCTCAATTTCACCCCCCGCCCGGATGTATGGGACTCGGTCTGTTCGGAACAGGGGGTCTGCAGCTCCGGCGTATGCGGCTCCCACTGCTTTTTCCAGAGGGCGAAGCAGAGGGCACGCGAAGCGCCTATCGTGATACTGAACCACGCGCTTTTCTTTTCCCTGATGGGGGTCGGAGCCGGAGCGGAAGAGTATTACATCTTCCCCGATGATTTTGTCGTCTTTGACGAAGCCCACACACTCGAAAGCGTCGCAGGAACGGGGATCGGGCTGAGAGTCTCGCACAGGCAGGCGGTCCTCGCGATACACAAGTTCTATCATCCTGGGACGAAGAAGGGACTTCTCTCCAGACGAAAAAAGAAGATCACCGCGGTGTGTATGAGGGCGGAAACTGCGGCCGATGAGTTCTTCGCGCTCGTGGGGAAGACTGCACACGCGCTCGGAACCGGGTCCGGGAGAGAGGCGGCATTCCGTCATGACATCAGGATCCGGAATCCGCACATTATCGCCGATTCACTGGGCGATCACTTTTTGGCGCTTGAATCCGCCGCCAGGGCAGCGGAGGAGGATGCCGATGACATGTTCCGGAAGCAGGAGATCGGCGCGGCCCGGGCATCCGTTCAGTCGGTCCGCACGGGAGTCGCGGCGTTTCTTGAACAGCTCGACAGAGACCTCACGTACTGGGTTGAGCTCCCTGCGGGGGGAGGGAAAAACGCGGCGCTCTGCGCGGCTCCCTCCGATATCGGCCAGGTGCTTGGTCCGCGCCTCTTCCGCGATGGAAGCTCCGTCATCATGACGAGCGCTACGCTCTCGGTGAACGGCTCGCTGGACTATTTCCAGACCCGTGTTGGGGGAAGGGGCACCGACGGGCTGATTCTGGATTCCCCGTTCGATCACGCACGTCAGATGAGGCTCTGCATCGCGGGTGATATCGCCGAGCCGGAGGCGGAAGGGTACAGCACTGAACTGCCGCGCTGGATACTGCGGAGCATAGACAGGACACACGGCAAAGCGCTTGTCCTGTTTACAAGCATGTCTGCGATGCGCGCCGCGGCCGCGGCGCTCGCCGGGGAGATTTCCGGCCGGGGGCTTACGCTGATGGTTCAGGGGATCGACGGCCAGCGGCATCAATTGCTTGAAGAATTCAAGAGGGACATACACTCCGTGCTTTTCGGGCTTGACAGCTTCTGGATGGGGGTCGATGTCCCGGGGGAGGCGCTGGAACATGTCATCATCACGCGGCTCCCTTTTGCGTTTCCGAACCACCCGCTCATAGAAGCCCGTCTTGAGGGGATTGCGGCGAGAGGGGGAAATTCATTCATGGAATACACGCTGCCGGAAGCAATACTCAAATTCAAACAAGGAGCAGGGAGATTGATACGAACAAAGGAAGACAGGGGGATCGTCACCATTCTGGATGCGCGCATTATAAGGAAGAGCTATGGCAGGGCCTTTATTTCTTCGCTCCCCCCCTGCCCGGTCGAGATCCTGAGCTCCGATGGGGAAGCGGAGTATCTCGAGCCCTTTGAACGATAACTCTTTAATTTACAGCAAGTTAGTGGAGCATCCCCCCTTATTTACTTCCACTCATCGCGTCAAGCCGCTGATTTTCACGCGTTTTTGCTGGTCAATTTTCGCTTTTATGTTTGAATATTGAAGGCATTGTGGTATCTTCTCAATGAAATCAAGCCTATTTCAACTGTGGAATGAACGCGATTCTCACACACACACAACCTGCAAGGAGGTTCAATGGGTAAACCAATGTCAAAGACGGCGACGATTGCCCACTTTGCCAAGAAATTTGATCTGAAGAAGAAGTTTGTTGCGTCGTTTTTCGAGGAGCTCGCAACGCTCTCCTACAAAGAGGCGAAGAACTCTTTCACGCTCCCGGGCATCGGCAAACTTGTGCTCGTCAACCGGAAGGCGCGCCTTGGGCGCAACCCGAAGACCGGTGAGACGATTCAGATCCCGGCAAAGACAGTTGTGAAGTTCCGCGTTGCAAAGGCCTGCAAGGAAGCTGTGCTTCCGAAGAAACCCCCCTCCGTGTAATTCCGCGGGGGAATCTGCGTTCAGTCCTCGAGCAGTCCCGCCCTCAAGAGCGGGACTGCTCCGTTCTTGTGGGTCCTTCCGCATATCTCAACCCGCCCGCCACAAAGACGGGTACCCGTTCCTCGTTCCGGCTCACAGGCGGTTCTCCCCGATTGCTTCATTGAATGTCTAGGGGTCGTTTTGTACATTAAAATCCCATGAAAAACCCCGTTGTGGCGTTCCGTTCGTTCGTACGAAACCTGGGTCCGGTCGAACAGGCGCAAATTGTGGCCTCCACAGCGGTTATCGTCTCGATGGCAACAATAATCAGCGCGATGGTGGTGACCGGCCAGACCCCCAGGCTGATGGATTTTATAAGCATACTCACGGTCGGGACGATTGGCTTCACCAACGTCTATTTTTCGCTCCGCTACAGCCGACAGCTTGACGAACAGAGACGCCAGCTACTCGCGATGAATACGATCGCCGAGGCGGTCAACCGTGTCGTCGAGCTCGATATCGTCCTCCAGTCCGCCCTTGACAAGATTACCGAACTCCTCGGGACGGAATACGGCTGGATCTACATGCAGGAGGGGACTTCACTCGTCCTCAAGTGCTCCAAGGGGACGACGATGAGGTTTCTCCCTTTCAATGACCTCGCCTCCGACGCCCCCGGTGCATGGCTCCAGCAGCCCCGTGTACAGCGGGAGCGGCTGACCGAGGACCTGGGAGACATCGATCCCCAGTTCAAGGCGATGGGGATACAGTTCTGGACGGCGATCCCCCTCAGGGTGAAGGAATCGGTTGCGGGCGCGCTTATCGTCGCGGGGCGCGAATACGAGATGTTCACGAGCAAGCAGGCCGAGCTGGCCGAGGCGTTCGGCAACCAGATCAGCGTAGCGCTGAACAACGCACAGCTTTTCGAGCGGCTGAAGCAGTCGGAGAAAGAGTACATCGACCTGTTTGAGAATGCCCCCGATATCTATTTGAGCGTCAGCAGGAGGCATATCATCCTCGGCTGCAACACCACCGGCGCGGCAATGCTGGGACTCCCCAAGGCGGAGCTTATCGGGAAACCGTTTGAACAGTGCTTCGTCGAGGAGCGCCGTCCCGCCGTCAGAGATCTCGTCGAGGGGATGTTTACCGAGGGGCGCGGGCTCAAGGACGCGGAGGAGCAGATGCTGAAACGCGCCGCCCGGCCGTTCCCGGTGACGCTGAACTCGTCGCTCGTCTTCGATGAGAAGGGTGCGACCGTCAACGCCCGCATCGTGGCCCGCGACATTTCCGAACGGAAGATGATGGAATCCGCCCTCCTCCACGCGCAGAAAATCGACAGCATCGGCAATCTCGCCGGGGGCATCGCGCACGACTTTAACAACATCCTGGCGGCGGTTCTTGGCTCGGCGTCGATCATGCGCCGGCGACTGACCGAAAAATCGAAGCTCTACAAATACGTCGAGATCATCGAATCCTCCGCCCGGCGCGGATCGTCGCTTACGCGCCAGCTTCTCACGTTCGCGCGCAAGACGGAGACCATCGTCAAACTCGTCGATCTCAACTCACTCATCGATGAGACTCTTCACCTGTTCCAGCGTAGCGTCACAAAGGAGATCGAGGTCGTCACGCAGCTGACCGACTCCGGCGCAACTGTGAACGGCGACGACGGACAGATCCAGCAGGCGCTTCTGAACATTTTCCTGAATGCCCGTGATGCAATGCCCGAAGGGGGAAAGCTGAGCGTCGCAACATCTGTCACGATGGCTGATGCGCACACCGCGAATCAGTTTTCGTCGATCAAGCCGGGGCAGTTCGTGTTGATCACGATCAGCGACACGGGGCACGGCATCGAGGGAGCCATACAGAACAGGGTGTTCGAACCGTTCTTCACAACGAAGGATTCGGGAACGGGGCTCGGCCTTTCGGTCGTCTACGGGGTCGTCCAGAGCCACGGCGGATTCATCAACCTGGAGAGCGAGGTGGGCCGGGGTACGACGTTTTCGGTCTACCTCCCGCGCGCCAGCGCCACCGCACCCCTGGCGGCGCGGCAGAGACGACGGCGGCTCCCCCACGGAAGAGAGAACATCCTTATCATCGACGATGAGCTCAGCGTCTGCGAAATCGCGCGGGACATGCTTGCCGGGCTCGGCTACACCGTGTACGTGGAGCACGACGGGAAATCGGGGGTGGACCTGTACCGCATCCGGCAGGCGACGATTGACCTGATACTCCTTGACATCAACATGCCGGTGATGGGTGGAAAACAGACGTTCGAGGTTCTCCGGTCGATCAATCCCCTGTGCAGGATCATCATCATGACCGGCTACGGTCGCGAAGGGGTTGAGACGTCCAATTTTTCCAGCGAGGTGAACGCGTTCATGCAAAAGCCCTTCCAGCTCGAAATGCTGGCGCTCAAGGTACGGGACATACTTGACGACCGTACGTCGGCGCCTGCGGAGCCCATGACGTCATGAACGTCTTTTTCCAGGAGCTGAAACGCGCCCGGGAGGAAAAAAGGGTAAGCCTCGCCGATATCGCTGACAGGACACTCATCAACATCAAGCACCTGGAGGCAATTGAACGGGGAGATACCGCGATACTTCCCGAGGCGTACGTGCGGGCGTTCATCAGGGAATACGCCGCCGCCATCGGGCTGGACGGTGACGAGACGCTTCGCCGGTTCGACCAACGACGCAAGGCGGAGGAAGAGGCCACGCACCCCCGGGAGCGGGCACAGGCTCCGGCTCCCGCACGACGGCCCGCGTTTTCCCTCGAACCCGCGACATTCCTGACCCCCCGCATGGCGACGATCGGCGCGAGTGTGGCCATTATCGGCATCGCGGCGATACTCGCGTGGAATCTCTTATCGCCCGGGACGACGGCCCCCGTAACAGAGATCCCGTTCCAGAATATCGTCAAGGAACAGGAAGAGCAGGCCGCGGCCGACAACCCCGCGCCCCCTCCCCGGCCGCGGAGGGCGGACAGCCTGACGCTCGCGGCCTCCGTGAGCGACACGGTCTGGATGACGATCACCGTGGACAGTCTCCCTCCCCGGGAGTATATATTCCACCCCGGAGCGAAGGCGTCATGGAAGGCTGGGAACAGGTTTCTTGTAACGCTCGGGAATGCGGGAGCGGTCTCCTTCGCACTTGACAGGCAGCAGATTGGCACGCTCGGGCGGCGGGGGAACGTCGTGCGCAACGTGTCGCTGACCCGGCAGACCATCGCAGGAAAGTGATGATGGCACAGACTCCCCGACATGCGCAGCGCCGCGCGGAGCAACTCGCTAGGGAACTTCACGACCACGACTACAGATACTACGTCCTTGCCGAGCCCGTCATCGCCGACGATGAATACGACCGCCTGATGAGGGAGCTGCAGGACCTGGAGGCACACTACCCCGATCTCCGCTCACCCGATTCCCCGACGCAGAGGGTGGGAGGGGAGCCCACGAAGGAATTCCGCACGGTGACGCACGACCCGCCCATGCTCAGCCTCGCCAACACGTACAGTGAGGAGGAGATACGAGACTTCGACAGGCGCGTCAGGGAACTCCTCGAGGATGAGAATCCCCTTTACGTTGCGGAACTGAAATTCGACGGCGTCGCGATCGCGCTGAAATACGATGACGGCGCGCTCGTCCAGGGAGCGACGCGGGGGGACGGCACGCAGGGAGACGACATCACGAACAATCTCCGGACGATCCGTTCGATCCCGCTCGTACTCAGGACGAAGGACAGGGGGCTGAAGACGATCGAGGTCAGGGGCGAAGCGTTCATGAATCGGGCGGACTTCGACAGGATGAACGCCCAGCGGAGCGCGGCCGGGGAGAAGATTTTCATTAACCCGCGCAATGCGACGGCAGGGACGCTGAAGATGCAGGACCCGAAGGTTGTCGCGTCCAGGCCGATACAGATGTACGCGTACTTCCTCGCGGGCGCCGGAAAGGAGCTCGCGCGTCACTCCTCGAACCTTGTGACGCTCCGCACGCTCGGCTTTCCGGTCAACGAGAACAGCAAGGTCTGCAGGAACATCAACGAAGTGATCGGGTTCTGGAAGCGCTGGGAGGCGAAACGGGAGTCGCTCCCCTACGACATCGACGGCATCGTCGTCAAGGTGGACAGCCTCCGGCAGCAGGAGACGCTCGGCACGATCGCTAAGAGCCCCCGGTGGGCGGTCGCGTTCAAGTTCGCCTCGCGGAAGGCGCAGACGCGCCTGAAGGGGATCGCCCTCCAGGTGGGGCGAGTCGGCACTGTGACGCCGGTGGCGGAACTCGAGCCGGTGTTCGTGGGGGGGACGACCGTCTCGCGCGCGACGCTCCACAACATCGACTACATCAGCGAGCTTGACCTCCGGATCGGCGACACTGTTGTCGTCGAAAAAGGGGGAGACGTCATTCCGAAAGTGAGCGGGATCGTTCCCTCCCTCCGTCCCGGGGGAACGACGGCGTTTGTCATGCCCGCGACCTGCCCCGCGTGCGGTTCGAAGATATACCGGGACAAAGGGGAGGCGAATTACTTCTGCGAGAACGCCGAATGCCCGGCACAGGTGCGCGGCCGCATCGAGCATTTTGCCCACCGCGGCGCAATGGACATCGAGGGGCTCGGCGAAGCGGCGGTGGAGACGCTTGTGACGATGAATCTCGTCAGAAACGTCGCGGATCTTTACGCGCTCCATACGAAGAAGAAGACCCTTGTCGCGATTGAACGCTGGGGGGAGAAGAGCACGCAAAATCTCCTCGACGGGATCGACGGGAGTAAGAAACAACCGTTCCACCGGGTGATATTCGGGCTCGGGATCCGGCATGTGGGGGCGGGAGTTGCCAGGGTCCTTACAGAGTCGTTCCCCTCGATGGACGCTCTGGGGGCGGCAAAGGAGGAAGCGCTTCACCTCACGCCGCAGGTGGGACCGAAGATCGCCGAAAGCATCGTGCATTTTTTCGCCGACCGGCACAACCGCGAGATCGTCCGGCGCCTGAAGGAGGCGGGGCTGACGATGACGGGAGCGTCCGGCGCCAGGAAGGCGACGCTCAGCGGGAAGACATTCGTCCTGACAGGAACACTTCCCTCGTATACGCGTGAGGAGGCGGGACGCATTATCGAGGAGAACGGCGGGAAAGTGGTTTCCTCTGTCAGCAAGAAGACGTCCTACGTGCTGGCCGGAGAGGACGCGGGATCAAAGCTCACCAGAGCGCGCGCGTTCGGGATCACGGTGCTTTCCGAGTCCGAATTCAAACAGATGATCAGGTAACGACACCATGCTGGAATCACTCCGGAGATCGATCGGGCTGCTCGCCGCGCGGTTTCATTTCCGTTCGTCCCGCGACAAGGTAATCTCGTTCGGCCATTCAATCGCGACGTCGGACCGCGTTCTCGTCGTCATGCCTCTGCGCGAGTCCGCCGAAGAAGGACAGACGCGCGTGCTGACATTCCTGCGGGAACATTTCTATGAGCCCGACATCACCGTCATCGCGCCGGCCGGGGGAACACCCGTCGAGCGGGTACTTCCGCGATGCCGTGTGGTCCTGATCGGTCCCGCGGACGTGAACACATTCTTCCTCCCACGCCGTAGGTTCCTCGCGCAACTCTCGGAACGGACGTACGACCTGTCGGTCGACCTCAATCTTGACTTCATGATTCCTTCCGCATATATTTGTAAAGAAGTGAACGCGCGGGTCCGGACGGGGTTCTCTACGCCCCATGCCGACACCTTCTTCAATTTCCAGGTCCGCCTGGAGCCCGCGTCACGCAGGCCCCACGGGTACGAGCGGCTGTTGCGTTGCCTCCAGATGTTCTTCAGCGCAGAGGGAGTATGAATTTCGAAATCGTGAACAACGGCACTTCGGCTACGCTGAAGCTGAAACAGAAGAAGCTCGATTCGACGATTGCGCCCGAGCTGAAAGGCGAATTCCTCCTCCTCTGCAAGCCAAAGGTGGAGTCGCTCGTGATCGATCTTGCTGAAGTGGATTTCTGCGACAGCAGCGGTCTGAGCGCGCTTCTCATCGCCGAACGGAAGATGAGGGAGCACGGGGGAACGGTGAAGCTTATCCACGTGCACAAGAAGGTCTCCGCACTGCTGAAAATCTCCATGCTGGACCGCGCGTTCGAGATCCAAGAGTCAGCCGCAAAACACTGACGGCGGCCGGAGCCGCCGCCTTCTCTCACCCTATTTTTTCCACCTTGATGAAGTTCGTCGATCCCCGGGCCAGGTACGGCTGTCCCGCGAGGAGCACGATGTATTCGCCCCGCTTCACGAGTCCCGCTCCCACCAGGCTTTCCTGCACTCTGGCCAGTGCGCTGTCCGAATCATCCCCCAGGTTCTCGATGACGAGCCCGCGCACCCCCCAAACAATTCCCAGTGAGCGGAGGGTCCTTGCGCTCGCGGTGACGGCGATTATCGGAGGATCAGGCCTGTACCGGGCAAGGACGCGGGCGGTCTCCCCGGAGTTCGTCACCGCCACGATCGCCGCCGCCCGCATCTGATCGGCGAGCACGCAGGCGGAGCGGCCGAGCGCGTCGTGACGATTCTCGACGGTCATCCTGGACTCGTGGATCACGTGCCGCTTCCCCTGCTTCTGCGATTCGACCTTGAGGATAATCCTGGCCATGATACGGACAGTCTCCACGGGATACTTCCCCACCGACGTCTCCCCGCTCAACATGACTGCGTCCCCTCCGTCGAGCACCGCGTTGGCGACATCGCTCACCTCCGCACGCGTAGGGGTCGGGCTTCCCACCATCGATTCGAGCATCTGCGTGGCGATGATGACAGGTTTGCCTGCGCCGTTGCAGCGGGCGATTATCATTTTCTGGAGCAGCGGGACGTCCTCGGCCGGGAGCTCGACGCCGAGATCGCCCCGGGCGACCATGACGCCGTCGGAGGCCGCGATGATTTCGTCAATGTTTGCAATGGCCTGGGGCTTTTCGATTTTCGCGATGATGAGCGGACGCTGGCCGGCGGGTTTCCGCGCCGCGATCGCCGTCCGGAGATGACGGACGTCGTCCGCGGTCCTCACAAACGAGAGGGCGACATAATCGACGTCGGCGGCGAGGCCAAACTCGAGATCGTTCATGTCCTTTTCCGTGAGGGACGGCGCGCTCACCGCGACCCCGGGGAGGTTGATCCCCTTGTGGGCGGAGAGGCTCCCGCCGACAAGAACTTCGCATGTCACGTCTTTTCCTCTGATCTCGAGTACTTTGAGGCGGAGTTTCCCGTCGTCAAGGAGGATTTCGGCACCGGGGGTGACATCACGCGACAGTCCTTCGTACGTCGTTGAGACCCGTCCCGGCCCCCCGACAAGCGGCTCCGTCGTGATCACGAGCTTTTCGCCCGGCCGCAGATCAATGGCCGGCACGCTCAGCTCGCCGATCCGGATTTTCGGCCCCTGGAGATCCTGAAGGACCGATATTTCCACCCCCGTGCGTTCCACGGCGCGGCGCATGTTCTTCAGCACGGCACGGTGTTCCTCCTGCGTCCCATGCGAGAAATTGAGGCGCAGGATTCCGGCGCCCGCTCCGATGAGCTCGACAAGCATCGTATCCGATGAGGATGCCGGTCCGAGCGTGCAGATGATCTTTGTCTTCCCGCGCTGAAGGGTCATTGTCCGCCTGTCATTGTCAATTCTGTGAATGGGGGGTCCGTTGCGCGGATTCCATGGCTTCCGCCAGGAGCGGGAGAATGACCCCGGAGGGACCCTGGAGGAATTCATCCGCCTGCGCCGTGAGCGGCGTCGGTTCGGGATTGATCTCAAGAATGAACGCTCCTGAGCGCTTCGCAATCAGCGGGAGCGATGCCGCGGGGTAGACGGCTGCGGAAGTGCCGACCGACATGAAAAGATCCGCTCCCTCCGACGCGCGCACGGAAGCATCCCACGCGTCCTCCGGGAGCATCTCGCCGAACCAGACGACGTCGGGTCGCACCAGCCCCCCGCACGCGTTGCAGAGCGGAAGACCGGAGTCCGCGACCGCGAATTCGCTCCCGTAGGGGGTCCCGCACTTCATGCAGTAATTCCTTTCGATGTTCCCGTGGAGTTCATAGATCCTTCGGCTTCCCGCCCGGCGGTGGAGGTTGTCGATGTTCTGCGTGATGACGGCAAACGAAGGCGCAAGGTTCTCCATGCGCACGAGGGCATGGTGGCCCGGGTTCGGCGCGATTCCGCTCATGATCTTCTTCCGGTGGGCGTACCACTCCCAGACCATCCCGGGGTTTTTCATAAACGCGTTCATGCTCGCGAGCTCTTCGGGCTTCAGTTTCGACCAGATGCCGTCTGTCCCGCGGAACGTCGGGACGCCGCTCTCGGCGGAAACCCCCGCCCCCGTGAACGCAACGATCGCGCGGGCGGCGCCGATCCTCCGTGCGAGCTCCGGAGAGACGGCGGGAATCATCGGCCGACCTCGAGTGTGAGACGCTCCGTCTCCCCCTGCACGGTACCGCGGAAGATCCCGGTACGGTACGCGCCGTTCAACCAGAGCTCCGTCTGGTCGGCGTAGTGGGAATCGAACACCTGCCCCGACTCCCCGGAGGGGAGGACCGACCGGTAGTCACCCTCACCCCCCATGTTGAATATCTGGCGGAACGACGGTCCCACGGTTGCCTCGAAGGGATTGTTGAGGTCGTACTCGAAGCTGACGAGCGCGGTGGATGCGCCGTTCACGGGAAAGGGGCCGATGTTGAATATCCGGTCAAGAGGTTTCTGGAGACCGAACGGATGCCGGAGCGAGACGGTGTGGAGATTTCCCCACCGCCAGTTCTTTGTGTCCGTTCCCCACGCCGACCGGAGAGCGGCGACGGCTTCACGGAGACTTTTCCGTATGATGTCGTCCCGTGTTTCCACCGCGGGGGTCCGCACGTCGTCAAACCAGGCGGAGGTCCCCTGCGCCAGGAGCCGGGAGGTGACCCTCAGCGGTATGTTGGAGAGGATCACCCAGTCATGGAACAGGTCGTCCCCCATCTCGTCGGCAAACGTGTTGCGGATCAGGTTGACCAGGAACTGCTGGTATATGGACGTCGCAACATCGTCCGTTGAAAACCGGTAGTTCCAATTCCGCAGGTACTCGAAGATCTTCTCCCCTTCCGGGAGGGATGCGGTGCTGTCACGGAATGCCTCGACGATGTACGGAACGATTTCGCGCGCGTAGGCGGAATAGCTGTCGAGCTGAAGCCGCTCACAGTCCTGCACGGAGAAGAGGTCCCCCTTTTTCCCGAGGACGTCGTTCAGCCGCTCTATGCGTGACGCGGGTTCCCACAGGTCGGTGATGTGATTCGGATATGCATCGTCGACGATTTTATTGTTCGCACTTGCAATGTATCCGTCCGGGGGATTGAACATGTGCGGGAGGCGCGCAAACGGAACGAATCCTTTCCACTCCGAGGACGATTCCCATCCCGGCAGCGGGAGAAGTGAGTTCCTTCCGGCACGTACGGGGAGCCGCACACCGCACCAGTATCCGATGTTCCCGCGGGCGTCCGCATACACGAAGTTCTGCCCGGGGACGGCAAACTCCTTCACCCCCGAGGCGAATTCCTCCCAGTCCCTCGCCCTGTTGACGCGCGTGAACGCAAGGAACTGGTCGTCGATTTCGCTTCCTGTCCACCGCATGCTTGCGATATAGGGGGCCTTCCCCTTTTGAAGCGGTGTTGTAATGTCGGTGACCACGGGACCGTGCCGCGTGACGCGCACGGTGAGCGAGCGGGCGGAATCACCCCTGACGGGGATCTCCTCGCTGATCAGCGTGAGGGGATACCACCTGCCGTCGAAGAGATACTGCGTGCCGGTGGCGGAATCGAGCTGCTCGACATAAAAGTCCGCGTCATCGGCCATGAGGTTTGTGACGCCCCACGCAAGAGAGTCATTTCGCCCTGCAACGACCGCCGGGACGCCGGCCATCGACATTCCGCGGACACGCAGGCCGGGCATCTGCATTTGGATCTCGTACCACCGCGAGGGAGACTGAAGCTGCAGGTGGGTGTCGTTTGCGAGAATTGCGGCGCCTGTCGTGGAGCGATCTGGCGCTATTGCCCAGGCGTTGCTTCCCCCGCTTGTCGACGCGGAGGAAAACCGCGCCGCGTAGGCCTGCGCGGTGCGGAGATACGGGAGCCCGGCAGCCGCATACGAGCGCCACTCTCCCTGGGGGACCGTCGGGGGGACGCCGGCGGGATATTCGGGCATGATGTCGAGTATGCGGTCGAGTCCGACCCGTTCGGCGATGCTTCCGTACGTCAGGTCTGTCCACCACGAGAGGTTCAGCTCCCATGCCGTCAGCCTCCCGACGATCACGCTGTGGAGCGGCGTCCACGGTTCGGGCTCGTATCCGAGGAGATCGAATTCCACCGGATAGCGCCCTTTTGCCGAGGCGATGTACGCATTCACCCCGTCGGCATACCAGCGGAGACGATCGAGGGAAGCCGGAGCCATGTGTGCGACGATCGCCGCAGCGATCCGTTCGATCCCCACGATGCGGAACATCCTGTCAAACGGGAGCGTCGGGCGGCCGAAGATCTCCGAGAGGCGCCCTTCACCCGCGCGCCGATCGAGATCCATCTGCCACATCCGGTCCTGCGCATGCACGAACCCGGTCGCCATCATCAGGTCGTGTTCGTTCGACGCCTCGATCTGCGGAACGCCGTACGCGTCACGGATCACACGGACGGGGGAGAGGAGACCGCGCACAGCAATGGTTCCCGATGTGACGGGAAATGATTTGCGGACCTGGTACCGGAGGAAGAGCAGGCCGGCGAGCAGCAGGAGAAGCAGAACGCCGATCGTTCCACCGATGATTCTGGTTTTCCGGCTCATCTGCCCTAAAAAAAGAAGTCCATCGTGTGATGGACTTCAATATATCGATTGGGGCCTACTTCTGCAAACCCGCGTGACTGTAAGCCACGCCTTAGAGCAGCATGGCTGTTAGAATCTGTACGTGAGCGTCATGAAGAAGTTGTTTGTCGAGAGCTTTTCGCTGACCGGCGGGGATGCGATCACCCCGTTCGGGTCGGTGTAACTGTACACGAACGTGTTCCACATCCCGTGCGCGTATGCAAAGTCGAGCATCGTGAACTCGCCGAGGAGTATGCCGAGCCCCCCGGTGATGTATTTCTGGTCGAACGACTTCGGATCACCCCTGTAGGGCGAGGGGATGTACATGTAGCCCGCGCGCAGGCGGAGGCCGATCTGGTGAATGTCGTATTCAGCACCGCCGCGAAGCGTCGCCGTTCCGACGAATATCTGTTTTATCTGGTCGTTGTTTGCCAGGACGTCGCCGCTGGCGTTGGAGAATTCGAGTTGCGTCCAGTCAGTGTACTCCACGTCCGCCGAGAGGACGAGATCCCGAAGTATGAGCGACGCCCCCGCGCCGAATACCCATGGTGTCGTGATGTCATACTGGGTTGATGCTTCACCCGGATCGAAGGTCGTAGTCGCTCTCGACCCGCCCGAGCCCAGCGTGGCGGTCGCAGGAGACGAGAGCGGCGTGCCGAACGTCTCGCTGATTGTGAACGCCGTCGGCGTCTTTACCGTGATTCCCAGCCGGAAGAGATCCGGGATCCGGTACATGAGACCGAATTTCGCGTTCCAGCCGGCGATATTGTCATCGATGTAATCGTTGAGCGAGAGGGAATAGAACGTCTGATACGTGGCCAGGTTTATGGGGAGGCCGTTCGGAGACTGCTCTGTGTACGTGTGATCGTACCTGTAGTTGCCGGAGAGATATGTCACGGTAACGCCGAGCGAGAGGTTCTTCCCGATGTCGATGGCCCCGCCGACGGACCAGTTGTTTAATCCGCCCGACTCGAGAATCTGCCCGAGCTGGGTGATGTTTCCGAGGATAGGACTGATCCACTTTCCGCCCGTGACGGACGTATCGGCAAGGTACAGTTCGTATGCAAGATTTGTCGTCGGGTCCGCAGGGGTGAAGTCGCCATTTCGTGCATAGGTCTGCACGATCGAGCTGTTCGGGTTAAACCCGCTGAACGAGAGCCCGTCCGCGAACGAGCTCTGACGGTTGAAACCGAACGCCACAACCGCGCTCCCGCGTGCGACCGGAATCGGAAAGACAAGTCCGAGGGCATTCAGGTTCGTCGCGTTTACCGAGTACTCTGTCCCCGTGCCGAAGTAGTTGCTCGTGTTCCCGATGTTGTTGTAGTTCAATCCCACCGAGAATTCTCCGTACGTCGACTGCGCGAGCCCGGCAGGATTCCAGTACAGCGCGCTGTAGTCGGAAGCAACTCCCGTGTACGCTCCTCCCATCCCTATGGCCCTGGCCCCGACGCCGATTCCGGGGGTCCCGAGCCGGAGCGCATCTTCAGGAATCTGCGCCTTCACGGATGCCGGACCCGCACCCAATATCAGAAGAGCCGCTGCCGCAATCATCAACCGTTTCATTGTCGTCCCTAGTCGTCTGATGTTTGTTTCTAACGCCTTCCGCCGCCTCCGTGAGAACCGCCGCCTCCACCGCCTCTGGAACCACCGCCGCCTCCCCTGGAACCGCCGCCTCCGCCGGAGGGTGCATGCCCCGCCGGAGCGGAGTATCCCCTGCCGCCGTACCGCGTGCCCGCGGGGGCGGAGCGCGCTGCCGGTCCGCGGCCCGCCGGACGATTCCGCGATGCCGCGACTCCCGCACGTCCACGCGACGGGGAACCACCGGAGGCCACCCGCCCCCGTCCACCCGGTGCAACGACAGCGCCCGGCCGCGTCGCAGGAACAGGAGATCTGCCGTATCCGGCCGGTTGGCCAGTAACGACGCCCCGCGATCCGCCGCCAGTCCTCACCATGCCGAATCCACGCGTTGCATATCCCCTGCCGTAGTAGTAACCACCCCCGGCGAAGTACCGTCCCCCATGATAGCCGTATCCCCAGTACCCGTAAGGATAAAACCCTCCGTACCAGAGCCAGGGATCATAGAAGCCCCATGGATAGCTGCATCCGTACCACGGAGCCCCCCAACCGAACCCGATAGCAGCGCCGTACACCGGGTAGCAGTCAGGATAGCACGAGTCGTAGATGAACTCCCGTCGTGCCGTATCATAATCGCCGGGTTGCGTGCTGTCGGACGATGTCGTGTCGGTTGCAGCGGTCTGAGAGTCGTAATCTTCCCCTCTCTCCCATCGTGATACTCCCATCTGCGTGTAGCGCCTGACAGGAGGAGGAGCGGGGTTGGGGCCACCAAGCCGCAGAGGAGAGATCGTATCGTGTGTTTCATTGTCGTCGCCTCGTGATGAAATATGAACCGCAGATCACGTATGCTAATGGGTTACAATATTAGTGCCAATGGAAACGCCTGAATTCACCGGTTCTCGCCGATTGGACGATGCCTCTGTGCAGAACTGGACAGGCGCCCGGCCGCCGTTCATTAATGAGAACACCGCCGGACCGGCGCGGATTCCCCCGTCACGCCCGGAGAGACTTAGAGGGGTCTGACATATTCCAGCCGAACGGTCCTGCTGGCGGCCGTTACATTCCCCGCGTTGTGAGTGAGGTCCTTGAAGTTCACACCTGCCGTGACCTCCCCCGAGAGAGCAGCGGAGAGCCATGTCGAGATAGCCTTTCCCTGTTCCCTGCGCATTTCGCCCCGCGTCGTTCAGACCGAGATTATATTCGATCATGTTCGAAAGGAACGGCCCGATCGTTTTCTCCACTCCACCGAAAAGGTTGACGTTCCGATTCCGTGCGCACGTTCAAGCAGTCACTTTGCTCCCCCGTGCACGCTCATCGATGCGAGGAATGCATAGTTCTTGCTTCCAACGGCGAAGAAACCGGGGATTTGACCGCGTACCTGTCATGACTCTGAATGTATCCGTCGTGTCCTTGCAAATCGAGTGAAGTGCAGATGCGGGACATACGCTTTCTTCGAGAAGCCGGAGCCTGATGTTGAATCCGGGTGTCACGTTCATCGCCGGGGAGCCGGATTGTGGACGAGCACCAATCCTACCGTTCGAAGTTTCCCGCACTTGGTATCTCGAATATCCCCACGGCACATTCCAACGTCGACGCCCCCCTGGCCGTAGAACTCGACGTCAAAGGCGATGTCCCCCCGGGGAATCATTCCCGCGGTCGGGAAATCGACGATGCTCCTGGGCTCGAGCTTTCCCGAGGAGCCGGCGGAGCCCTGGGCAGTGAGCCGGGCCTCCGGGCTCAGGGTGATGATGCCGAAAATGAGGAGCGGGCATATGCGCAGGTTCGCCCGGAGGTGGATTGTCGTCGGCTCAGACGTCATCGGCGCCGAATACTTTCACGATCTTCTTCGTCACGACGGGGAGTTTCTGAAGCGTTTCA
>CAWIOS010000018.1:0-8230 GCA_963837815.1 Ignavibacteriota bacterium | reverse complement strand
TGATCTCGTAATGATTGACGCTAAGCCCCATCAGGACTATACCGCAGGAGACCACGAACCCGAGCCAGAATTTTCCCGTGTAGCAGTACCGGAGCATCCCAACGCCGCTGAAGAATACCAGAAGCACAAGCACACCTTTCAGCATCTTCGCGGTTCCGCCGACGAGGAACGGACCGATCAGGCCGTCCAGCACCGGGACCGTGCTCCTGGAGGCGAGGAGATTCTCAGAACTCCATCTCATGAACCACAGGATGTCGTGATGGAAGAATGACCCGGCCACGATGAGCAAGACGAGGGGCAGTGCGAAGAGCGGGAGGACTTTGCGGGACTGCTTGTGCCGGATGAACACCATCAGGACTAACGGGAAGACAAAATACCACGTGGCTTTGTGCGTGAGGACTGTCGCGGCCAGTGCGACAGTGAGAGCGCTCCAGTTCTCGCGCAGATAGAAATAGAAGCTGAGGAGGAGAAGGGCAATCCCGGGGCCGTCCGCGTACGGGTAGACCGTGTAATTCAGTCCGACAACGGGAAAGAGGATGAAGAGGAGCGCAAAAGCCATTGCGGATCCGGACTTCAGGTCAAGTCCGATTCTGTAGATGATGAGCGCGCCCGCCAGAAGCGCGACGCCTGAGATCGCAAGCATCACGACAAGCGGCGGGAGAGAATCGAACGTGGCTGCACGGACGAGAGCAATCGCCCAGGGATATCCCGGGACCCACCAGACGCTGTACGGCCTCATCCATCCGTAACTCCCTTTCCAATACGCGAGAACATCCGAACGCATCATCTCGAAATGGAGCACGCCGACGAGGTAGGCCAGGTATGCCAGGAAGATTGCGCTGCACCCGGCAAGCAGTGCGGTTTGCTTCGCGCGCGATGTCATGAATACATCTCCGCGTCATTTGTTGTCCAATGCCTCTCAATCTGCTATGCAATCAAGGGATGGAGAGGCGGGCGATTGTGATCACTCCCTGCGGAGGGCAGCTTTGGAGAAGAGATAGTCCGGTATCTCAGCATCCAGCGTAACGTTGTCAACATGAAACTCCGTCCCGTCTCCCTCTTTGAGCACGTCCCGGTAAATGACGTATTTTGCGAGCCAGTGGTTGTGCACGTGCATCACTTCCCGAACATCGACAGTTTTCAGGAGCTTGCCGCTCCTGGCGTAGAGGTTTTCCTTGAGGACGAGATATCGTTCTTTGTCCACCCAGGCCTGACGGTGATCGTACGCGATATCCTCCTTCTTTGCCTGCAGGTCCAGCACCCAGCACTCCCTCCCGCCGACGACCTCGCTTGATGAGATCGTCGCCGAGTAGATATCCGGCAGGTGAGGGTCTTCCATCATGTCTTCATAGGAAAGATCGGATCCCATGACCGACTGGCGAAGCATGTGGCCGGAGATCATGATCGTCCTGTCCGTGGAGGGGGAATACTCCCACAACATGTCATTCAGCTTCAGCATCTTTGTCCCCCTGTCGCGGGCCGGGGCGAGGAACTCCGTGTATGATTCGCTCGTCCCCCTCTGCCACGATTTCGATTCCACGGTCCTCGTGTCACGCCGTCCGTGGATGATCATCCGCGATTCGGAGATCCTCTGGTCCGTAAACATATTCCTGTCGACACGCATGAGGATTTCATCTCCCGAGGGTCCCTGCATCATCGATGCGAGCGGGAGACACAGGCACACTATGAATGACTGCACCACTATTCGAGTTCCTTGAAAAGTTGTGACGTTTGCCGCCTGAATATCCCTATCCCCGAAATCGCGGTCCCAAAGAACGTGGCGAGCAGGCCGGGGATGAATCCTATGACGTACGTGAAGGGGGTTATCTGCGCCCGGATGAGCGTGGGCATCATGAGTGTGGCTCCCTTCATGATCGCCCCGATGTCCAGTCCTCTCACCTGGCCGTACCAGGCAACCGCGAGCCCGAGCGCGGTTCCGAGGATCGATCCCGCGACACCGATCATGAGCGATTCCACAAGAAGCGCAAAATAGACGTGTCTCCTGTCCTCCCCGACGGCGAGCCGTATCCCGATCTCGCCGTACCGGCGAAGGCTTCCCGTGAGCCCCGCGTTCCAGAGGACAACGGACATCGCAAGAACAAATATCCCTATAATGAGCCCGGAATAGAGGCTGACCAGGTCGAGATAATCCGACAGGCCGCTCTCCGTGCGGAGCGTCCCCATGACCGGGCAGAAGGACGACTCGCGGGAAAGAGTATCTGCATCGGGAATACGGTGGCGGGCGTTGAATCCGGCGGTGATGGCATTTGTCCGGTCTTCGTGGTACAGGTCATCCCTGCTGAAGCCGAGTATCTCTCCCGCCCCGTCCTCCATGTCGAGCGCCCGCTGAACGTCCGCCAGGTCAGCGATCACGGTCCCCTTGTCCATCGCCACGATCCCGAACCTGACAGTTCCGACGATGACGAAGTTCGTGATGCTCATGCTCCCGTTCATTGTTGAGCTTATGAGCGTCGCCGTGTCACCCGGCTGCAGATTGAGCTTCTGCGCACCTTCTTCGCCGATGACCATCTCGCCGCGCCGAAGAGGTGCGCGCCCCCGCACGATGGCATCGCGGAGGTTGAGGATTCCCGGTTCGGGGGTGTTCCCGGAGAAGAGATCGATCCCGAGTCCGCCTACGGGGATCTGGGCCCTGGTCTCCCCCTTGGCGTCCGGCACGTCAAGCAGTCCTCCGAATCTGATGCGCGGTGTCCACATGAGATCCGGATAATCACGCCTGAGCTCCGTCATGAGTGTATCGATCCCGAGGAGCGCCAGGTCGTTCGGGACCTGATTCGCCTCCCTTGCATACGCACGGGTCATCACGCGGACATGCCCGGTGTTGAAATGCGCGGTCGACAGAATCAGCGTGGCGATCGATCCATTCAACCATGAGTGAAGGACGACCGTGAGGAGCACGCCCAGAAAGACAGTCAGGAGAGGGAAGAGGGATCTCGACCGGTCGCGCAGGAGCCCCTTGAGGAGAAACGAGATCATGATGTCCTCCCCCTGAGCGCATCGGTGGGCTTCAGATGCGAGATCTTCCTCGTGGGGATATAGCTGACGATTGTCGTAACGATGCAGACAAGGAGAGTTGTCCCGACAACGAGTACCGGCGAGTAGACAGGAAAGAGCCTCTCACCGATGGAGAACCCGAAACTGTCCGTCGCCGCAGGGAGCGCCATGCCCCTGTTCGCGACAATCGCAAGAAGGGGAATGCCGTAGAGCGCCGCGGCGCACGCGGCAAGGAGCCCGTGGAACGCTCCCTCCAGCGTAAAGAGCCTTATTACCTGAGTACGGGTCATCCCCAGCGCCATGAGCGTCCCCATCTCCTTCCTGCGCCTCCAGATCGAGAGAACCTGCGTGTCAAATATCGCCAGCATGGCAAGGAAGAGGAGGAGAAGATACATGATGCTCCCCTGGATGCTCTTCATCCTGACAAGCGCGCGGAGATCGCGCAGAAGGTACGGGAGGTCCCTGAACTCCCAGCCGGCAATTGTTCCGGGGGGGGTGAGGTTCTTTTTCAGCACGATCATCGTGGCCTGCCCCGGCATCCGTGTAAACTCCCGCAGCCGGTCGAGAGGGATCCATATCTGCTCGTTGTCGATTTCCGACACGGTCGTGGAAAACACGTCCACAATCGTCACGTCGCGGGCGTCAAATGTCCCGTGCGCGTCTCTCCATTGAACTGTTACCAGGTCCCCCTTTTTCAGGCCGGCATTTTTCGACATCCTGGTCCCGATCATTCCCGGTATGATGGCGGTGTCCTTCCCGATCAGCGAGGAGGGGATCGAGACGATCTGCTGATCAGGATCGATCCCTTTGAGAAGTATGGGGCGGAACCTCCCCCGCGGGTAAATCGTCGCAGTCCGGATTAGGAGGGGTGTGGCGGATTCTACGGCCACCAGATTCTGAAGAGGGGGCGGAACGGGGGCGTGGGCGTCTTCGAGGGTAAGGGGATCGTACGGGTCGTACGCCTCCTGCCAGTACTGTCCCCCGCCGTAAAGGACATCCACGGTGGAACGCTCCGCCTGGTCATTGAGCCCGTCGTAGAAGCCCTGGAGAAAAATTATCGCAACGAAGGAAAACGAGAGGGCCACGACGTTGAGCCAGGTCCGGAGCCCCGCGCTGATGATGTTTCTGAACGCAAGTTTGGGAGCAAGCATGGGATGCCTCACTCCGATAGAGGTTTCTCGATGATTTCGTCCCTGGAGATCCTTCCGTCCACAAGCGTGATTTTCCGTCTCAGGTACCCGATCACTTTCTCGTCGTGAGTTGCAAATATGAACGTCGTCCGGAGATCCCTGTTCAGTTTTGCCATCGTTTTCATGATGTGGTGGGAGTTCGCAGCGTCGAGATTTGCCGTTGGCTCATCCGCGAGCACGATCTCCGGTTGTTTGACGATCGCGCGGGCGATCGCCACGCGCTGGCTCTGTCCCCCGGAAAGCTGTGCGGGGCGGGATTCCGCGCGGTCAGCGAGTCCGACCCATTCGAGGGCTTCCCCGACAAGTTTCTTTCGGCGCATGGCTTCCATCCCCTGGAGGAGGAGGGGGAATTCAACGTTTTCGTACACCGTGTAAACAGGGAGGAGATTGAACGTCTGAAATACGAATCCGATGTGGTGGTTTCTAAGCGCCGCGGATTCCCTATGGGAAAGAGACTCTATCTTCCGCCCCAGAACTTCCGCGCTCCCGTGGGTCGGCGCATCGAGAGAGCCGACGATGTTCAGGAGCGTGGTTTTCCCCGAACCGCTCGGTCCGACGAACCCGACGAATTCCCCTTTTTTCACGGAGAGGTTGATCCCGTCGAGCGCCTTGAGTTCGGTGAGTCCGAGGGGATAGATCTTATCGAGGGCTTCCGCCCGTATCAGAACTGAATCCTGCATAATACCGTCTTTGTCGTGTGTCGATCTGTGAGCATATGAGCCGCGGTTCGCAGCGCCATATCAGTGGTTGAATACCACGATGAATTGAAATCCCACACCGGCGAACGAGTTCGTCCCGGCCTGGCTGTTCGGGATCTCCACAGTATCGGGATCCCAGAACCCGAGGAGATCAAAGCTCCAGTTATCAAGCGTCCTCTGCCAGGTGACCACCCGGTACCACTGGCTGTTCGTCCAGTCACGGTACACGATTGCGGAGATCCTGTCGACGATGTTTACGGGGTAATTTACGGTGAACGCGGAAAAACCGGACCCCGGACCGGACGTAAAGGGTTTCGCCGGCGCATCGGACCTGAAATACTCGGTCGCGGCGTATAATCCGCTCCCGACGTCAAACGTATAGTCGGCGCCCACGGTCCACTGCCTCTGGTACATCACGCGGGGGAGAACGGGCTCCTGGCGCACAATCACACCTTCACCCCAGAGCCCGATGCCAAGATCCCATTTCCCATCAATGCCGTACCGGTCTTCCGGCGCGAACGGGCGCCCTACTGCCGCCAGCACCGGGATCAGGTCTCTCATGTCCGCCCTCCGGTGGTGGTACGTGATCCCGATTTCACCGGTCAGGAGAGGACTCTGAAACCGGCCACCGTATTCCACTGCTCTGGATTCCGTCGGGGCAATTTCCCATCCCTTCGTGTTCGTGTTCCCGTAGAGCCCCCAGAGCCAGATGTTGAAGTTGTCCTGAAAGTAATATCTCGCCAGCGCACCGTAGACCCCATCCGTGAGTTGAAGCGGATCCCGGGGATCGATCCTGTCGAACCACATCAGTGGCCGGAATATCTGCGCCGAGCCGAAATTGATTTTCTGAAGCCCCACGCGGAATTCAAACCTGTCCGTTGAAAGCCGGAGCCAGCCGCGGTAGGGCTTCACGGTGGCGTCATACGACGGGCTCAGACCACCGCCAACGAGTGCCGTGGCAAATAAATTGAGAGACAGTTCCATCCGGGCGTCGAATCCATCGCTCAGCCGGTCACTGAAGAGGAGGTCCGGTATATACCGGATGCCGGCCTGGTATTGAACCTGGCCGGCGGAATTCGGAGCAAACCACGCGTCAGCCTGACCGTGCAGATCGCCCGTTTGCGAACGGGCGCCCTGTGCGAGGCACACAACGACTATGCAGCAGTATACGGTCCGGCTTTCCCCCGTTGTCATTTGAGCGTCAGCCCTGGTCTACGCCGGCTCTTTACGGCACGTCGCCGCAAGCCGCCGGTCTTCCACCTCGATGTGAGCGTCGCAATCAGACGGTCTTTGATCGCATCGATGGGAAACAGCTTCCGATACTCATCATCGAGACTGAGTTGAAGCGAGAGCCGAAGGTAAAGCGTCTGCTCTTTGATAAGGCAATCGAAGATCACAGTCAAGCAGATTCGCCGGAAGACAGGGAGGCGGCGATCACGGATCCATCAGGGAGCGCCATGCTGTGTTGTGTCCCCCGTGGCGGGATGTATACAACGGTACGCTCTCCAACTCCCCCGCGTTGTCAACGGTGTCGCGATGCCCAGATTCATCAGCCTTGCGTGCATGTCCCCGGTCGCGTTTACGAGCGCAATATCGAACTTCCCGAAGTCGGAAGCCTGGACAGCCTCCGCGTACCATTCCAGGTTCGGCGTCCAGCTGAGATCGGGGCGCAAAGCGTTCGCGACAATGCCGGATCCGTGTATGACAAACGAAAAGTTGAGCTCACCGCCGTGAAGGACCTGCGAGTATGCAAACAACTGCATGAAGGGTCTTCCCCCGACATACTCACTCTTCTTTATGAAATCCAGGCCGAGCGTGCGGGAGCCCTCCGGTATGACACCAAGGGATTCAGTCAACCCCGTGAGCTCCTCGTTTTCGTAGTGGCTCCAGTGAAACGCAGTCGCCACACTGTATCCGACAAGGGCTGCAAGGGGAATTGCCAGCGTAACGAACCGGGGGATGGCAGGCCGCGGGAGCGCAATCACAAGAAGCACCAGGCCGACGGGTATCCACCTCGAAGCAAACGATATCGTGTTCATGAATTTGTCCGGCGCAACGAGGGCCGCCGCCAGCATCAGAAGCCCGGTACAGCCAAGTTCCCTGTTCCACGATTCACGCAGCTTCCCCCGGTTTGTGAACACAGCAAGCGCGCACCAGACGACGAGGAGCGTCAGGACCGCCAAATCCCATACGCCCGTGATACCCCCGACCGCATCGTTGATAATCGTCCAGGCGTCGATACGCTCCCAGGGTGTTGTCATCCAGTAGGCGCCCGTGTCAAACCCGATCTGAAGTCGGGAGGCGTTGATCTGCGGTAACCAGACGAGCGCAAGAATCAGGACGGGTGCTACGGCAATGGCGTGGCGCGCCACGTGACGCAACGGGGGGCGGCGGATTGCGTCCAGGAGAGCAATCGTGCACATTGCAGCGGCGAACCAGAGCGAATGTGCCATGATGAGGGCGACCGTGCAGAGGCACATTAGTATGAGCCTGCGAGGGGGCGGGAGTACCCCCTTCTCCTCGTTCAGAAGCACCAGCCAGACGACAAACAGCGGCCAGCCGGAGAGAAAGTTTATGAATCCCCAGTAAAAGCTGGCGCTGAATGTCAGGAGGGACGCAAGGACTGCCGACTCGAGAGGGCGGCCGTATGCGCCGGCAAGGAGGAATATGGATCCCGACCAGAGCATCGCGAGTGCGAGCATCGTCATCTTGCCGGAAAGAAGCGGAGGGAATACCGCCCACATGAATCCGACCAGCGCATACACAAGGGTGTTCGGGGCGAACCACTGGATCCCAAGCGCACCCGGGTGTTTACCCGAGAGGGTCTCCAGGAACAGACGGATCTGCGCAAGGTGCTGGGGAAGATCGCTCGAGGGCACGTAGTGGACAACGAGAAAAGGGAGCGCGATCGCGGAAAGCGTCACAAGGAGCAGTAAAGGAGTTTCTGTCCGATGCGGTTTCATGGTGGCGTCATGAAGGAGGATCTGGAGGTGGCCTGACCGGTTCCCGCGGCGTGGCACCGGATTCCCCGGCGAAAATGCCTGCTAATATATGCATCCCTCTGCAGATTGACAACCGCAGGCCACGTGAAGGAAATTCTTGTATACCTGCATTTTCGGAAGAACAAAGGGAGGAGAGCCAATGGTCCGGGAACAATCGGGACAGGCTGCATTGCATTCCGCCGTGCCGATACTGCGTGTGCGGGATCTCAGCTCCAGCATAAAGTACTGCGTGAAGAATCTCGGATTCAAAGCCGGCCGGGAGCATCAGGCGCTTATCGCATCGTTTTCACGGGACAGGTGCAGCCAGTCTTTTATGCGTGTTGATGAA
>CAWIOS010000017.1:0-313869 GCA_963837815.1 Ignavibacteriota bacterium | reverse complement strand
GGCACGCCCCTACATGAACCGGGGGCACATGACATTCAGGCCGTTCACATTCCCGGTGGAAAACTATGCTTCCTTCCCTTCGGCCACACAATCGTCGCGTTCGCATTCTCCGGCGTTCTGGCGGAGCGCATCAGGAACACGTGGGCGTCCATCGGACTGTACGGCATCGCGGCCGTGTGCGGCATCTCCCGGATGTACACGGACGAGCACTGGGTCTCGGACGTTGTCTTCGGGGCCGTCATCTCCGTTTCCATAAGTCATTCGCTTGTCAGGTGGTTTGAGTCCGGGGGGAGACTCCCCCCGGGAGAGCGGCCTCAGAATCCTCCGGGTCCCCAGTCTTTAACACTCGTCTGGACATTCTAATGCGACACTTCTCCCTGGCATTACTCTTCGTCGTTCTTACCACGTCGGCCGCATATTCACAGGATCCTGACAGGGACAAAATACTCGGGGAGTGGGTGACTGCGGGGGGGAATCGAGAGTCGATGTGTACAGGTGTGACAGCCTGACGTATTGCGGAAAGATCGTATGGCTCAGGGATCCGCTGAAGGATGGCAGGCCCTTGCTCGATGACAAAAACCCGGAAGACTCACTGAAATCCCGCCCCGTCCTGGGGCTGCTCATACTCCGGGGCTTTACGTCTGCCGGCGATCGGGTCTGGAGCGGCGGGAAGATCTATGATCCCAAAAGCGGGAATGACTACCGCGCGAAGATGACGCTCGTGGACGACCGGAACCTTGACCTGCGCGGATACGTGGTAATTCCCCTGTTCGGACGGACCGAAAAATGGACGAGGCCGTGAAGGGGATTTCTTCTTATCCCCCGGCAGCTCCGGTACGAACGAGTTCTATCCCGTCCTGTGTGCGGCGGACATAGACCGTGCGCGAGGCGGGAAAGATTATGACAGGAGGGGTAGAGGGACTGTTCCAGGGATCCTCCACGGCCACGGTTGCGTGGACCATCCCTGCGCTGTCCGGTCCCGCGGGGACCGAACCCGTGAGGAGCAGCGTCGAATCTGCGTACCAGACTTGAAGGCCGTACGTATCCGCAAAGCATCCCGTTTCGACGTTTTCGAGTACCAGGAGCGATCGTGGCGGGACAGTTGGAAGCACACCGAGGAGCGGTTTCCACGTCTCGCGCACGAGCGAGGCCTTTCGTATGAAATGATTGTCCCCGTCCCTTCCCGAGGCGTGAACGCCGTCCAGCGCGCCCAATAGGACCCTCCGGTATACTGATATAGCCCCGTCCGTCACACTTGCAGCCGTAAAGACAATTGTCGCGACGAGAAAGAATCGTGCTCTCCGTGTCGCGTTGCGCATCACGATCTTCAACACGAGCATCGTCCCAATGACGAGGGGGGGAAGGGCTGCGGTGAGATAATACCGGCTGAAGTGGTTCTCCAGTGTCAGCGGTGGGAAGAGCATCAGGAAGAACCAGCCCAGTATGAACAGCGAGACGATAAGCGGCCGGCGTGTCTCATCGTCCCGTCCGCCGAAGTGCCGGACCCCCGCGATAAACACAAGCGCAAGCGCAGCGGTCGTTATGAACAGCGTCATGAGCGCGGCGGACTCTGAAAAGACGACGCTTTTCAACGGCAGAATTGCCTGGAGCCCGAAAAGCGCAAACATCTGGAAATTGGTCCCGATGTGAGGTCCAATCAGCCGTGCTGCATAGGGATGCGTCAGGGGAAGAGCAAAGAGTGAAACCCCGGGAATCTTGGCCGCGCCAAGCGCAAGTATCGCCAGGCAGTGCCACTTGAGCCGTGCGAACAGTCTCCGGCACACCGGCGTCCGCTCCGGCGCGTCGCTTCTCCCGTCGCTCCCCCCGCCGCTTTTCCCATTGCTCACATTGAGCAGCGTCCATGCACAGAGGACGAAGAAGAGCATAGCCATCCCCTCCTTGAACCCCAGCGCGAGTGCAAACCAGAAAGCGGAACGTGCGTACCTCTTCTTGATGAACGATCCGACGCAAAGGAGTGCAAGAAGTCCCGGGCCGATATCGTCGATCCCCACCAGCCACATCTGCGCGTCAATATGGATATTCGACGCCGCGGCATACATGAATCCGCTCCCCCAGGCCACGTTCTGATCCCCTGTGAGGACGCCGGCAACCGACGCAACGAGAAACGATGTGACGATCAGAATGAGTATCGCGAGTATGTGAAAACCGGCAGGGTGGAGGCCGAATGTGGTGTAGACAAGCCAGCAATAGATGCTCCCCAGCGGGCGGTAGAAGAACTTTCCCGCAGGGTTGAGCATATTGGCGAAGACGGTCGGTGCGGGATGGAACACGCAATCATGCAGTACCACCCAGTCATCCTGCACGAACGGGAATTGGGCAAGGGGAGTGTAGATCACGAGCACCGTTGCTACAAGCAGGCCGGGAAGGAGGAAACGCTGAAAGGGGGATCGATCTCTTTGCATGTCAAGGACAACATAGAGAAAATAGCAGCGTCAGTCAATTGAAGAAAAAACTTCCATCCTGAGGTCGAATTTGCCTCACCCACACATCGGTGACGCCCGATTTTCCGCGTCAGTGAGCAGGATCACGCCCCGTGATCTGTGGCACGGTTATTGGACACAATTCCCCGGCTGGCAGGAGGGACAGATGAAACGACCGTTTATCATATTTGCCGCACTCGGCGTGATACTTCTCCTTCTCGCGCTTGGCCTGAGCCCCGTGCAGAGCCACAGGACCCGGACGCACACCGCGTATCACCAGGACTGGGATCTGTAGATTCATATTCCCCTGCCAGCCCGGAAGCCCCCGTACACATCCTGTTCGCCAGTCGCGTCCTCATGAAGCGCCTCGTGCCTCACCGTGTGCTCCAATCGCTGATGGTGAGCGCTCCCCCTCCTTGTATCTGCCTGCTGTTCATTATATATTTCGGCGAATTCGGGACTCTCATGGCGACAATAGGAAAATACGAAATCGTCGAAGAGCTTGGTCGGGGTGGCATGGGCGTTGTCTACAGGGCCTATGATCCGGTCATGGATCGCGAGGTCGCCATCAAAGTGGTCTCCGACGTGATGATGGCAAAGCCGGAGATGAAAGACCGGTTTCTCCGCGAGGCCCGCACCGCGGGCAAGCTCTCGCACGAGAACATCACAATTGTACACGACGTCGGCGAAGAAGCCGGCAAACCCTTCATTGTCATGGAGTACCTGGGGGGGGACGACCTCGGGCACCTCATCGAAAGCAGGCAACCCCTCACGCTTCAGCAAAAACTCGACTACGCGATACAGATCTGCCGGGGTCTTGCATTTCTCCACTCGCGGGGAGTCATACACCGGGACATCAAGCCTGCGAACATCCGGGTCGTCTCGGGGAAGATCAAGATCATGGATTTCGGCATCGCACGTTCGGCAACAAGCGAGCTGACAAAATCCGGTGCCATCATCGGCACACCGTTTTACATGTCCCCCGAGCAGATCCGCGGCCAGAAGGTCGATCAGCGATCGGACATCTTCTCGTTCGGCGTCCTCCTGTATGAACTCATTTCGGGGGAGAAGCCGTTTACCGGTCAGGAGCCGACAACCGTAATGTACAAGATCGTCCACGAGGACCCTCCCTGGTCCGGGGGGACGATGATCAGCGGGCAGTCTCCGCTCCGCGACTTGATCGTGAGACTCCTCGCCAAGAATCCCGACGACCGCTTCAGCGACCTGTCCGAAGCTGCGGAAGCACTTGAGACTATCCGAACCTCCGTGAAATCGGGGGCCGGGTCACCGGAAGGGCGGACACCGGCAGTCCGTCCCCAATCTCCACCTCCCGGCCCTTCGAGCCCCGAATACGCCCCCACCGTTCCGGCAGAGCTGCACACGATGACGGCAAAGTTTCCGCCGCAATCCCCGCCGAAAGGAAAGACCCTCCCGGCTCGCCCCGCCCAGCAGCGCTCCAGGAAGCCGCTCTTGTATGCAAGTGGCGCCATCGCGGTCCTGATTGTTGCTGCAGTGCTCTTCCGGTTCATCGGAGGCACTCCCGGAAAACCGCACGGCGTGGTGGCGCTCAACATCCTTCCGTGGGCTGAAGTGCTGAAAGTGACGGACGCCTACAGAACTGAAGTCCCTTTGAAGAAGAAAACGTACACCCCCTGCACGCTTGATCTCCCCGCGGGCTCGTATGAAATCCAGCTCATCAATCCCGCACTGGCATCGTCGATGTCCCTTGAGGTGGAGGTAACCGAGGGAGAGACGCAGGAGATCAGGCGGAAGTTCGACTCCCTGGACTACCAGGATCTCCTCACGGCAATTCAGCAACCAGATTCCACCGCGAAATGAGTATCAGGATCGGCCGCTCGGCGTTGTCATTCATGCGCATTGCCGCCACGCTTGTACTCGTGATCATTGCGGGCGGGTCGTGCCGGCTTTCCGCCCAGCCATGGGCACTCAGCTATTTCCGCGGGCTCCAGTCGCTGAAAAACAAGCAGTGGGATCAGGCGATCCAGCAGCTCTCGAACGCCATCAACGCGCACCCCGCATCCGAATCGGAGGTCCATTTCCGGGCCTGGCAGCCCTTTGATTACTATCCTTACCTCTACCGCGGGGTCGCGTACTACCAGAACGGCGACCATACGAATGCGGGGACCGATCTCAGGCATGAACAGGAGCTCGGTGAGATTTCCCGCGGAACGCGCGACACGAAGGCCGTCGGGCTCCTGAAGGAATTCCTGCCTCTAGTAAATGACAAGAAGCATCCGGCCCCCTTTGTCGAAGGGATGCACCTGTTCAACGAAAAGGACTACAGGGGAGCGATACAGAAATTCGGGCAGGTCCCCGCGACGTCGCCCCGGTACGATGAAGCGAAGAATTTCATCTCCCTCGCGCAGGATGAGATGCGAAAACTTGACATATCGGCCGCCGCCGCCGCGCAGGCGCAGAAAGCCCGGCGTCTCGCCGTGACAAAGCCCTCGCCTCCTGCCGTGGATACCTCAGGCCAGACGATCCTGCATAAAGCCGTTGATCTGTACAACGCGGGGAAATTCCGGTCGGCGAAACGGAAGCTCGAGGAGCTCAAGATCAGGGGAATCACAAGTACGGAATCAGAACGATGCCTGAGCGAAATCGCCTCAACAGAGGAGATTACGCTGATGGGTGTCACCGCGTATCTCGAAGGGGACTACGCGATGGCCGCCGGCCAGCTCGCGCAATGCGCAAGATCCCAGTCCGACAATCCACACATTTTTGCCTACCTGGCGTATTCCTGCGCGGCAAACTATCTCGTCACCGGGGAGAAGGACACATCGCTCGCCCGGCAGGCCCGGGATGCATACAGGCGTCTGCAGAGCCTTGCGCCTTCGTACGTGCCTGACATGCGTTACGTATCTCCGGGCATCATCGCCTTTCTTAAGGGGGAGTAGCCCCGCCCGTTCCGGCTCCAGCAGTTCCCCCCGTTTCCATGGGTCCTGCCCTAAGAGGCGTTGCACCGCGTTTGGAATTCTTCAAAGACTACCGTATTTTGTCCCGAGAAGAATGTCTTGCCGTTGGCGCTGATCCACCCTCAGAATTCCTCCGGGAGACATCCGTACCCCGATCTTCCGAGAGAGCTGACCGGCACACACCCCCGTCTCTCAAGTCCGTTCATTCAAGAGATCCGCCCCTGGTTCCGGACTAATCACTGCCCCTGTACGATAGAGAATTCAACAAGCGAGGGTTTACTATGAATGAGATCAACACCGGCGACACTGCCTTCATGATGATCTGCGCCGCGCTCGTGCTTTTCATGACGCCGGGGCTTGCATTCTTCTACGGCGGTCTTGTCCGGAGCAAGAATGTCGTCAATACGATGATGATGAGCTTTGCGGCGATGGGAGTCGTCGCGGTGCAATGGGTCCTCTGGGGGTATTCCCTCTCGTTCGGGCCGAACGACGGATGGCTGGGAAGCTTCGTCGGAGGGCTGCAGTGGGTTGGTCTCAGCGGCGTGGGGCTCGGCCCGAACCCGGACTACTCGGCGAGAATACCGCATCAGCTCTTTATGATCTACCAGGCGATGTTCGCGATCATCACGCCGGCGCTCATCTCGGGGGCCATTGTCGAAAGGATGAAGTTCCGATCATATATCGTCTTCATATTCTGCTGGTCGACGATCTCGTATGACCTTGTGGCCCACTGGGTCTGGGGAGTCGGGGGATGGCTTCACGCGATGGGAGCACTTGATTTTGCGGGGGGGACCGTCGTTCACATCAACGCGGGGGTCTCGGCGCTCGTGGCCACACTCGTTCTCGGGCCCAGAACAGGATTCCCGCACCGATCGTCTCCTCCCCACAACGTGACACTGGCCCTGCTGGGGGGCGGCATGCTCTGGTTCGGCTGGTTCGGGTTCAACGCGGGGAGCGCCCTCGCTTCCTCTGCGACGGCCACCGTGGCATTCGTCGCGACGAATACCGCAGCCGCATCCGGAATGCTCGGCTGGATGCTCCTGGAAATGTTCCTGAAAGGAAAGCCCACCGCGGTCGGTGCGATCACCGGCGCGGTTGCCGGGCTTGTCGCGATCACGCCGGCGTGCGGATTCGTCACTCCCCTTTCGGCGGTCGTCATCGGCCTGAGCGTCTCCTGCGTCTGTTACTGGGCGCTCAACCAGCGGATCAAATGGCATCTCGACGACACCCTTGATTCATTTTCTGTTCACGGGGTCGGGGGGATATTCGGGGCACTCATGACCGGGGTCCTGGCGACACGTGCCGTCAACGCCGCCGGGGGCGACGGACTTCTTTATGGAAATCCCGGGCAGCTTCTCGTTCAACTTGTGGCGGTCGGCGCCACGATTGCATTCTCCGCGATCGTCACGTTTATCCTGCTCAAGCTCATCGGTGCGACGATGGGAATCAGGAGCGGTGATGAGCACCAGTCCGAAGGGCTGGACCTTGTCGAACATGGAGAGAAAGGGTACAACGAGCTTGTGTAGCCGCCCTGTCATTGTGTCGGGGACGCCAAGGCGTCCCCGAAGCGCGCCCTTTGTTTCCCGGCGCTTGTGGCGCCGCAGGCGGGGCACGCTCGTCCGTCATTGAGAATCGGCGGCGGATTTATCCGGCAGGATCTCGATCTGCTGCGTCAGCTCTTCTTCCATGTCAGGACCTGAAAATCCGAGGCTCTTGTACGCTCCCATCCCCTTCCGGTTGACGACGAATCTCGTCGGGATAGAACAACGTATCAGACATGTACACTTCGAGCGAAACCGCGGATGCCTGCATAAACCCCGCGGGGCATGTTGATATTCAACCCCGCTTCAACGATATTTTCGCGGTGCACGTATCGCACTGATACCCCTCCGAAGAATCGTCTCATGAGACTCAAGACAAAGCTCCAGCTCTCATTCCTGTTGTTCGGTCTCCTTTCCGTCGGGCTCACCGGCTGGCAGACATTTGAGTACGCAAGAAACTCCCTTGAGTCGCTCACATTCGACAGGCTGACCTCCATCCGGGAAACGAAAAAGCGGCAGATCGAGACGTACTTTCATCAGACCCGGATTCAGATTGTCTCGCTGGCAGAAAACCGGGTCACCGTCGATGCAATGAAGGAATTTGGCGCATGGTTCCGCTCCGTCAACCGGGAATCTGCGCAGGGTGAGGGAGTTAGGGCCGGTGATTTCGGTGGGGCTGACGTTCGTTACAATCCGGTCCTTCAAAACATCGCGGAGAGGTTCGGGTACCAGGACCTTTTTCTTGTCGACGCCGCAACCGGGGATATCGTCTATTCGGTCGGACGGAGAAGGGATTTCGGGACAAGCCTCATCTCGGGCCCCTACCGTTCTGCGAACATCGCAGCCGCCTTCAGGGCGGTCCAGGCGAATGCCGACCCGGAGTACGTCCGGTTTGTCGACTTCGCCCCATACGAGCCCGCCTCCCTGAGACCGGCTGCGTTTGTCGCCGCGTCGATCTACGACGGGTCCGCCAGGGTCGGCGTTCTGATCGCGCAGGTGTCGATTGACGAAATCAACAATGTGATGACCTCGGGGAGTCACTGGCTGCAGGAAGGGCTTGGACGGACCGGGGAGACGTACATCGTCGGCGACGACTTCAGGATGAGGAACGATTCGCGATTCTTCATCCAGGACCCCGCCGGGTACATTGCCCGGCTACAGCGCTCGGGAGCAGATTCTCTTCTTGTCGCCCGGATTCAGTCCCGCTCCACATCCATACTTCTTCAGGAGGTATCGACCGATGCCTCCCGCGAGGCGCTCGGCGGGGCCACGGATACGCGCATCATCGATGATTACAGAGGGATTTCCGTCCTCAGCTCGTTTACACCGCTTGCAATTCCCGACGTCCACTGGGTGATGCTCTCTGAGATCGATGCCAGCGAGGCGTTCCACCCCGTGTTTGAACTCCGCGAGAGGCTCATATTTCTTTCACTCGGGCTATTGCTGGGAGCTGTCGTGGTCGGCTTTGTGATCTCGCGGACGATCTCGGGCCCGATTCTGGCGCTAGCGAAGGACGCTGAGACGCTGGGGAAGGGGGACTTCTCCCACCGGGCAGGCGTACGGGGGAAGGACGAAATAGGTATGCTGGCGCGGACGTTTAATGCCATGGCCGGCAGCATTATGGAGAAAACCGCGCAGATGCGTGGTGAAATCGTCGAACGTAAGCGTGCGGAAGACAGGCTCAAGTCCTCGCGCGAGCGCCTGAGAAATCTTTCCACACATCTGCAGTCCGTCCGGGAAGACGAACGGAGGGGGGTCGCTCGCGAGATCCATGATGAACTTGGGCAGGCTCTCACAACGCTCAAGCTCGACCTGAGCCTTCTCATGGACGAGATCGGACCGGAGGCGCGCGAAGCTGAAAAGCGCATCTCCGCGATGGTCGATATCTGCGATACGACGATCAAGTCCGTCAAACGGATCATCACCGAGCTCCGTCCCAGGCTGCTTGACGATCTCGGGCTGACCGCCGCCCTGGAATGGATGTCGGAAGAGTTCCAGCGCCGGACCGGCATTGCTACACGGATCGCGATCGTGTCCCCTGAGATCGTGCTTGACCCCGAACGTTCGACGGCGATATTCCGGATCTTTCAGGAAACGCTCACGAACATCGGCCGCCACTCGGGCGCCACGGTGATCGACGCTGTCCTGCGTCGAATAGAAGGGACGATCACGCTCGAAGTCCGTGACAACGGCCGGGGGATATCGGAGGAACAGGTACAGGATCCGCGGTCGTTCGGCTTGATCGGCATGCGCGAGCGGGCAAAATACTTCGGGGGGAGCCTCACGATCAAAGGAACGCCTCACACCGGGACGGTCGTCACCGTTTCGCTCGATGCGCAATCGGAAGGGGTCCGGACATGATCCGCATATTCATTGCCGACGACCACAGCCTCTTCCGTGCTGGTGTCTGCGAAATCCTCGCCAAGCAGAAAGACCTGCGCATTGTCGGCGAAGCCGGGAACGGCATCGATGCAATGGCGGGAATCAGGGAGAGGGAATGCGACGTGGTCCTTCTGGACGTGACAATGCCGGGGCTCGGCGGCCTGGAGATCCTCGCTGATATCAGGCGCGAGCGCCCGCATGGGAGAGTTCTGGTCCTGAGCATGCATCCGGAGGATCAATACGCAACCCGGGTGCTCAAGGCGGGCGCGTCAGGATATTTGACAAAGGAGAGCGCAGCCGAAGAGCTAATCGCGGCAATCCGCAAGGTGGCATCCGGCGGGATCTACGTCAGCGCGCACCTTGCCGAAAAGCTCGCTTCTTCAGTGCAGCAGGACGAGACGGTCCTTCCCCACCAGGCGCTCTCGGAGCGGGAGTTTGCCGTCCTGACACAGCTTGTTTCGGGGAAGAAGCTGAAAGAAATAGCCCACGGGCTCTGCCTGAGCGAAAAGACGATTACGACGTACCGTGCCCGGATTCTAAAGAAACTGAACCTCCGGAGCAACGCCGAACTGGTACACTACGCGATCCAGCATAAACTCATCGATTAACCCCACCCACGCCCGTTCCGCGTAAGGGATTCCCTACGCAAGAATCAGGTTTTCCCTCCCGTTCCTCCATCCTGCAATTCCGTAGCTTGAGCCGTTATCCACTTACACCGGTGAAAGGAAACCGTCCATGACATTCGACACTGGAAGCACAGGATTCATGCTCGTCGCGACAAGCCTCGTGATGTTAATGACCCCGGGGCTGGCTTTCTTCTACGGGGGGCTCGTCGGAAGGAAAAACGTCCTTGCAATCATGATTCAGAGTTTTGTCTCGATGGGAGTAACGACGGTCATCTGGTTTGTGTTTGGCTACTCCCTCTGTTTCAGCGGGGGGGAAGGTGCAGTCATCGGTGATTTGAGATATATGTTCCTTCACGGCGTCAGCCTCACGACTGCATTTGCAGGATCAAACAGCATTCCGATGTGGGTATTCATGGCATACCAGATGATGTTTGCCCAGATCACCCCCGCGCTCATCACCGGCGCGTTCAGCAACAGGGTCCGGTTCCAGCCGTACCTGATATTCCTCGTCGCATGGCTCATCTTCGTCTACTTTCCTCTGGCCCATATGGTATGGGGGGGTGGCCTGCTGGCAAAATGGGGCGTGCTTGATTTCGCGGGGGGCATCGTCGTCCACGCAAGTGCCGGGTTCTCCGCGCTGGCAAGCGTTTTTTTTGTGGGAAAACGCCGTGTGTATGACAAGGGCCCGCACAGCATCCCTCTCGTTGCTCTCGGTACCGGGCTTCTCTGGTTCGGATGGTACGGCTTCAACGCTGGGAGCGAATTGCGCGTCGATGCCGTAACGGCCCTTGCGTTCCTGAACACCGATGTGGCTGCGTCGTTTGCCGCGATCACGTGGTTGATCATCGCATGGTCGTTCGAGAAGAAACCGAAATTCGTCGGGCTCCTCACCGGCTCCATTGCCGGTCTCGCGGCAGTCACCCCGGCCGCCGGATACATATCGACGGCCAGCGCGGTGACCATCGGCATCGTGTCAAGTATTGTCTGTTACTTCGCGATATCGATGAAAAACAAGCTGCAGTGGGACGATGCGCTGGATGTCTGGGGCGTCCACGGGGTAGGCGGGTTTCTGGGCGTCATAGCCCTGGGGTTGTTCGCGGACGTGACAATGAACCCCTCCGGCTCAAACGGGCTTCTGCTCGGGAATGCGGAATTCTTCTTTAAGGAGACTGTCGCTGTCGTTCTTGCGGCCCTCTATGCGTTCCTCTTCACATACGTGATGCTCTGGCTCATCAACAAGGTAACGCCGGTCAAAGTAAGCGCAGAAGAGGAGCAGGCAGGTCTGGATGAAACTGAGCTCGGCGAGCAGGCGTATCTGTAGAAGGACTGTCTTTGTTACGGGAACCGGCAGGTCGAGATTGCCTGCCGGTTCCCATTTGGGTGTCCGTGCGCGGCCGGCTATCGAACGAGAACCAAACGCTTTGTTGCAATGTACTCTCCCACCTGCAACCGATAGAAATACACCCCCCATTGTGCCAGCGTAAAGATTCATCCCCGAGACCGCGATTGCCCCCACATTGTTATTCGTCAAGCCGGTGCCCAAATGCATCCAGTGTGTCCCGCAGTCTATTGAAAGAAAAACGCCGCCGCCCAGCGTCGCGGCATAGACAGTATCACCGGAAACGGCAAACGATTGTACACACCATGGATTGCCAGACGCAGACGCGAGTCCGTTGTTAACAGCTTTCCACGTGCTGCCATTATCAGTGGATAGATATGCCCCTCCAGATTCTGTCCCAGCGAACAGATTTGTGCCAACCTCGGCAAGTGCATATACGATCCGGGGGCTGCCAACTTCGTCGATCAAGCCGTTGTTGACGCTCACCCATTGCACCCCGTCATTGGTAGACCGAAAGACCCCTGCCCAGGTACCGGCAAAGACTGTGGAGTCCGTGCATGCAAGGGCGTAGACAGAGGCATTCGTAAGGCCTAGGTTAATATCCGTCCAGCCCGTATCACTATCAGTAGCGCGGAAGATGCCCATTCCTATTGTGCCGGCATAGATCTTTCCACGTGAGACGCTGAGGACGTAGATGTCGTAGTCAGAGACGCTCGGCAAGCCAACGCCCACGGCGGACCAGTTCACACCCTGATTTGCAGACACAAAGAGTCCGAGACGGTCAGTGCCGGCAAGAAGCGATGAACCTGAGGCGGCAAAAGAAACGACGGCGGGTTCGCATGAGCTCATGGGGACCTGCGCCCAGGACTTACCGCTATCGGAGCTTACGAAGACACTGACGTTCGTCCCCGCAAACAGATCTCCCCCCGCGACTGCAATTGCATTAATGGTTGAATCTGCCAGCCCGAGATTCATCGCTGTCCATTGAGCATCATTGATCCTTGACTGTTAAACACCGCTTCCGGGAGTTCCCGCGAAAACGTATCCGCCCAGGGAAACAATTGCGTGAACATGCGAGGTGGAAGGGCCGATATTGAGAAGTGTCCAGTAGGTTGTATCGATGGATAGATATGCGCCATCACCTTCTGTCCCGACAAATAGGCGGTTGCCGGAAACCGCAAGAGATACGACCCACATGTTCAGGCTGCCCCCGCAGTTTACCCAGGTCTTTCCGGTATCTGTTGAAAAATACACGCCGCCGCCAGACGTCCCAACGAAGGTATATGAGTTGTTGACGGCCATCGAGGTCAGGTTGAGATTGGTCAGCCCAGAATTCGACTCTGCCCAGTTTCCGCCGCTGTCAGTTGAACGAAATACACCGCTCCCGAACGTGCACGCGAAGAGCGCGTTGCCTGACACGGCAAGAGCTCGCACTCCAAGGTCACTCAACCCGGCATTCGTCGGCGTCCATGTCCTGCCACCATCCCCGGACCGGAAGACACCGTTCCCAGGTATCCCAGCAAAGAGATAATCAGTTGTGGCGACACATGCGCGAACGGGGTAACATCGATACGGGCCTGCCTCGACCCATTGGGCTTCGGATACCGGAGGGATTGAACTGAGGAGGATGGCAAAATAGACCGAAGAAAGCAGAATCGTTTTCATAACTCTACCTTCTGTTGATGGGCGTTACGGATCTGGCCCACAACGAGGCTACTATGTTGCGCTGAAAAGCACAAAGGTCGGCCGCCATCCCGGGACAGGCCACCGTCAACGAACACAACTGCAAGTTACGCCGCCGCTGCGGAACTGTCAGGAAATCGCGTCACCGACTGCGGCAATGAATCGGCGGAGGCTGGTTCTGATGCTTTCGTTGTATTTTGGCGAATGCCTGGTACTGGCGTAGTCAAGGTATGCCCTGTTGAAGTCCCTCAACGAGACGCGCTCAACAGCACGATCCTTATCGCTGGCGTGGGCGTCGAACTGCCGAAGGAACTTGAGAGCGTCAGATTTGGTCTTCGAGCCGGTAGAAACCTTATGGCGCCTGCCGAGATCGTCGAAGTAAAACAGATAGTAGAAACGGTTGGAACGCTTGGAGATGAACATGGTGGCCTCTCTTGATGGAGGCGACCAGTGCCCACTTATGTGCCCACAGGGAAGGGAACTGAGGAGTACTTGCTGTTTCTCGTCGGAGCGAGGGGATTTGAACCCCTGACCCCCTGAACCCCATTCAGGTGCGCTACCGGGCTGCGCTACGCTCCGTTGCAAATTGCCCCCTTTTTGAGGGTATGGGGCCACCTGGCATTGACCAAGATCCCACGATTGGTAACCACTTTGGTAACCACCTGCCTCCATCGCACGGAGGCAAGCGATGTTCCTTTCAAAGCGATCCAACGGCATCTATTACCTATGGCTTGACGACGAGAACGGTCGCAAGCGCAAAGTATCCACCCACTGCACCGTTAAGTCGGATGCTTTAAGATTTCTACGCACCTTTTCACGGGAATCCCCGAAGCCGTTCCACAAGAGCCCTAATCATACCTCCCTGGCGTTGTTCACCTCGGCCTATTCTGAATACGCGAATGGTCGGTACGCTCGATCCTACTGTAAGAACATTGCTGTCTCCCTCAACAGCTTGAAAGAGGTTGTCGGTGACGTTTCCCTCACTTACATCGGTGTTCGCGAGGTCGAAAAGTTCCTTGCGCGGATAGGCCCTGGAAAGTCCGATCGAACTGTCCGCGCCTACTTTGTCACGGTTGCAAGCGCATTCGAGACGGCAATACGCTGGGGGCTCCTTGAGAGCAATCCTTTCCGCAAGGTCAAGCGACCTCGCCTTCGCGAACTCATACCTGCTCACCTCACTCCCGTTGAGTTTGCTGCTGTGCTCAAGGTGGAACCCGACCGAGACCTGCGAGACCTTTACACCTGTGCGGTAAGCACTGGGATGCGTCTGGGGGAGCTCGCGGCTCTTGACTGGCATGACGTGGACTTCGATCAACGCGTAATCCGCGTCCGTAATACAGCCACCTTCACAACGAAGAACCGCCGCAATCGCACCATCCCGATGACATGTCAGCTCTGCGCTCTCCTGGCCGAGCGGCAGAAGGTTACCACGACGTCACACGTCTTCTCCTTCGAGGGACGCCGCATCACAAAGGATATTGCTTCACGGAACTTCAAGCAGTGTGTTGTCAAAGCTGGACTCAATCCTGCAATACACTTCCACAGCATGAGGCACAGCTTCGCCACGTGGCTTGTTCAATCGGAAGTCTCACTCTATACGGTCCAGAGGCTACTCGGCCACAGCAGCATAGCAATGACCCAAGTCTACTCACATCTATCTCCAAGCGATATGCATGATGCAGTAGGTGTCATCTCCCTTCCTGTTGCGGTTGACTGACGGGCAAAATGAGTTTGGGTGCTCCCATCTCCAGCCAAGGCACCTCCACGGCACGGTGAACAAGATTACGGTGTCGATGAACTGAGGCAAATGACAGGATTATTCAGTCATCCAGTCAGTTGTGACACAATTCCTTGACTCTTGCGATGCCGCGCGGTAACATATCCTGTGCCTAAACGGCTTTGCCGTAGAATGAGATGCTTGGCTGATCGACTTTCTGGCGGAGTGCTCATGCTGACAAATCGAGTAACCTCGTCCGCGGTTTTCTCTTGCATCCTTCTTCTGGCTCTGACCTTTGGATGTCAGGCCCAGTGGGTCAAGATGGATGTGCCTTGCATCGGACAGATACGGCCCGTTGCCGTTATTGGGACTCAGCTATTCATAAAAACAACCGTCGGAGTCTTTCGCTCCAGTGATTGCGGCGCGAACTGGACGGCGGCCAACAACGGCTTGCCAGCACCGCCATTTTCTGGCATAACCCAAATTATCAATTTCGCCGTCTCAGGAGAGAAAATCTTCGCTTCGTCTCCTCCCGCCGGTGCCTTTCTTTCGACCGACGACGGTCAGTCCTGGAAAGCAGTCAATGCCGGACTCGGGGACGACTCAATGCACGTTTTTTTTGTTGCCGTTTGCGGCGCGTATGTATTTGCCGGAACGGTTGACGGCATGTATCGTTCAAGCAATAACGGCACGAACTGGATTCCGGTAAACGGTGGGGAGGGCGCCACCTCCATCTGCACTATATTGGTTTGCGACACAACTCTGCTTGCGGGGACCAATAACGGATTGATTCGATCGACGGATTACGGCAAACACTGGGGAGGTTATGGCCTGGAGGGGCGCACCGCAGTGACAGCCTTGGGCTTTGCTGGAACAGATCTCTATGCAGGGACAGTCGTTGGTGCAGTGTACCGTTCAAGAGATACGGCGGCGAGCTGGGACTCGGCGTGTGCCGGCCTATCAACACCTTCCATGCACTATGTCAACGCTATCGCTAATTACGGGAGCATGGTATTCGTTGGGACCGAAGGTGGAGGTGTTTATCAATCAACCGATCGCGGTGCAAGCTGGAACGCATTCAACGCCGGCCTGCCGAATGCCACGGTCTGGGATCTCGCTGTTCTCGACTCCAACCTTTTTGCGGGCACAGCTAATGGTCTATTCAGGCGATCATTGTCGGCAGCGACCTCGGGAGATGAATTGCCCTCGAGCGATGAACCATACACGTTCACACTTGAACAGAACTACCCCAACCCCTTCAACCCATCGACCACGATCCGGTATGCACTGCCGGACAGGGCACATGTGACATTGAGCGTCTACAATACGCTTGGGCAGCAGGTGGCAAGTCTGGTCGATGCGGTACAGGAGCCGGGGGAGCACAGTGTCAGGTTCGACGGAAGTGGTCTTGCAAGCGGGGTGTACTTCTATCGGTTGAGGGCGGGAGAATATGTGACTACGAAGCGGTTGGTTCTCGTGCGATAGGACTCATTGAGGGTCGGCGCTGTCTCAGGATGGTGGCCGACCTTGCTGTTCAACGGACCCACTGTGGATCAGTGTCGAAGGCGTCTCTATGAGAACTTGCAGTATTTGCTTGTGTGCAGCTCTGGCTATCTTGTCGGGACATGCACTCGCACAGAATGTCGTTTATCCGCTTGATGTCGGTACGAAGTGGCTGTGGTCCCTCGATTCGAGTACCACCTCATACCGTATTGAGATCACGCGGGACACCCTGGCGCCCAATGGCCATCGCTATGCAATCGTTCCCACGTACTGGTCAATTCCCGAACGCTGGGAGCGGCAGGAAGGGACCCGAGTTTATAGATACGCACCAGGAGTTGAGGAAGAATGGTTGTTGTTTGATTTTTCCAGATCCTCTGGCGACACGATTAACCAGTCACCAATGGTTGTTATGTATGCCGCAAAGATGGACACGCTCTTCGGAACGATTAGGCGTACTTGGGACTTTAGCGTAAATACTATCCCAGGAGCAATAGACGCTGGTGCAGATTATATCATAACGGACAGCTTGGGACTGACAGACTATTCGGATTACAACAGTGCTCTCAGGGTGACAGGGGTGATGGTTGGTTCGCGTGTTTACGGCACTATCACGGGCGCGATCGCTGGGCGTGACGTGCTTCTTGATCGATTTGTTCTATCCCAAAACTACCCCAACCCCTTCAACCCTACGACGACAATCGGCTACGCGCTGCCACAGCGCTCCCATGCCACGCTTACTGTCTACAACATGCTCGGCCAGGTTGTCGAGACTCTTGTGAACGGAGAAGTGGAGGCGGGTTCACACGAGGTGGTGTTCGACGGCACGGGGTTGGCGAGTGGCGTCTACGTATACCGGTTGAGGGCGGGAGAGTATGTGGCCGTGAAGAAGCTGATAATGGTTCGGTGACCTGATGAATCGTCTGCAAAATCTCAGAAAGAAGATCCAGACTTCTACGGGATACATTTCCCCGTCGCAAATGTTTGATGAGGCCTTTGGCGTCTTCAAGGATGAACAGACAAGATGTGAGAGCGAGAGAACGAGCGACCTCTCGCGGAAACGCCAGACTCTTGGGGCGGAGCAGGCTTTCAAAGGAAGCGCGGTTCCATACGCGGGTCGGCACATCCTATACCAGGAACACGCTGCTTTGCTGGGTCAGGATTTTTTGCACAATCTGCTGACCATTATCATCCCAAACTGTTCCTTGATTTCAGATGAACAGACGGGTGCCCTCGTAACTCTTCTGCATGAACAATTCACGCGCGCGGCGAATGGTGCGAAGGAATCCGAAGCAAGGCTTGCGGCAAGCCAAGGGATTACTCATAATCTTGAATCCATTGCGAGATCGGTTGAGGGAATCTACTCTGGCGAAGAGTCGAGGGTCATGCAGCGAATCAACTCGCAAGTCCGGCAAGCGAATCTAAAGGAGAGACATACCGATCTTCAAAACAGAAAGCAACTGTTCTCCAGGGCGTTTTCCCGAGTCTTCAAGTTCATCCTTGGTCGTTGGTATCCCCAGGCATGACTGGGGGATGCCTTCCTCATCATGGTCGTCGAGTATGATGGCAATGCGAAGCGCCCCCTCGTCCACATCCACAAGATCACAAGCGTGGGGCTGAACTGACAACACGGCTCGCCGCTTCACAGTGGAGCTTCAGGTAATACCGACAGAATTGCATACCCCCCAGTTGTCTCCTCGATCGCTTACTCCCTGGTCATCCCACCCGGCGTACTGATTCGCTCTAACCTCCCACCTGAGCCGGCACGAGGGACGCGAACAGCGTCCCGAGTGACCGGCGATTACTCTTTCAGGAAAAACCTTACCGATGCTCCGCTTGCAGTCGTGGATAGTTCCTACATGCGTCTTCGCGCATGTGCTGAATCACAGGTATTTCAGCGTATTGAATCTACTCCTCCAGCGATCGATCAGGATTTCGTTGAAGACCCGTTGACTTATTTCTTGAGAATGGTCGCAGAGTGGTTCGTTTTCGGCTACCCCACCGCTGTATATCTTCAATGCTTCCAGAAATGGATTGGAGACGGATCAAGATATGGCCGGGGTGTTCCTGGGGGCGAGACGATTGAAGACCAAGCAGTGTCTGATTTACAGAGTGAACAAATCGCGAGGAGTAGATTCGAGTCATCATTGACTCAAAGCTATTGAAAATAAACTCACTCCCCTAACCTGTTTAATTGAAAGGCTTTACGGTAATGCCGTCTGTTTGCGGTTATTTTGCGGTTAAGATTCGGGGCATGCGACGGTTATATTGCTTGAGCTTACTCCACAGGAGTAGGACACCTCCTCGGTAACCCAGGGGTCTCAGGGCGAGGGACCATGATCCCTTGCCAACGCACGCCTGCGTCCCTCCTCCGCGTATTACTGGCGAAGGTATTGAGGAACGGCTCCCGCGCGACCTGTTCGGTCGGGTAATACCGGCCAACGGGTCACCGGGAGTCGTCCTGACGGTGCCCCACCTTCGTGGATTGGTCAATATGGCACAAAAAGCTCCACAGGTGGAGCATGGATTCATGTATATGCGTGATCCAGACTTCTGCAAACCATGACAAACGTGCAGAGCAAAAGAGTGTTCACGTGGACCAAGTCTTCTTTGCGCGGCCCGATGCAATACACACAGACAATACGTTGGATGCCCTATGTGTTTTGTGGACCAAAACTGAGTGATGATCCACGTTGAAGATCCAGCAGCATCACCCGACCGACTTTCCACTCACAACAACAGGAGTAGCAGTGCAGAGCAGAATTGTCACATTTTCTTCGATCCAAGAGAAGATTCATACCTACATGACCCTTGACAGCAGAACCGATTACTTGATCGATCTGGTGCTTGCTGCGCCATTGTCGGTCTACCTGGATCAGCCTCTATGGCTCATGGTCGTTGGACCGCCATCAAGCGGGAAGACAGAATTACTGAGCATCATCAGTCAAGTTGAGGGGTATCACGCCCTTCACAATCTCACGGCAAAGACGCTATTCTCGGGCCGTACTGAAGCAGCTGGGGGATTCATGCTTCGTGAGGTAGGTGAGAATGGGATACTGGTCTTCCCGGATTTCACGACCGTCCTAAGCGGGGATCCCAAGTCCCGGAAGATCATCTACAATCAGCTTCGGTTGATATACGACGGGAGGTCGAGCCTGAGCACCGGGAGTGATACCGGCCCCACGCGAGTGTGGGAGGGGAAAGTATCAGTTATCGGTGGTGTAACGGAAAAGATCGAAGCTGTCAAAGAAAGGAGCAGTGATCTTGGTGAGCGATTCCTGTACTTCCGGTATCGCCCGCCATCACTCCAGCTGCTGGCTCTCGGCGACGGGCCTCGCGACCAGAAGTCACGCGATATTGTCCAGAGGGAGGTCAAGAAATTCGTGAAGCAGAGGGCAAAGATCCTGGGCCAAGTTACAATCGGCGAGGAAGAGAAGGTACGGATAGCATCACTCGCACAGTTCATCGCTCGTGGTAGGGCCCCTGTTGAACGTGACGGGATGAGTCGAGAGATCAGGTGGATCCACCAACCTGAGCAGCCTCACCGCGTATATATAGCGCTATTGAGACTCTACCAGGGGCTTTTGTGTATTCACGATGAACAACGCGAAAGGCCCGCTGCAATTCTTCGAGAAGTCGCAAAATCAACTATTCCAGAGAGTAGGCTCAGAATCCTGATCATAGCAGCCTCATCCCAAGGTCCTGTCTCCCAGGCCGAGGTGTCGGCAGCTTCAAGGTTGCCCGAAACGGCGGTCAGAAGAACCATTGAAGACCTCATAGCGCAGGGAATCTTATGCTCCAAGAAGGGGGGGGTGCATAATCAGTCGCTCTTTGGGATAGATGACAGCTTTCAGGAGTTGTGGCGTTGTGTAAACGAGACCGTGGTCAGTTCGTCCGAAAAAGGAGATACACGAAGTGACATCTCCCCGAAATCGGACAAACTGGATCCAGTCATTCGGGAAGACGAAACGCTCCCCCCAGCAAGCATGGATTCACGCAATTCCACTCCTGCCGGTGCACACAATGCCGATCCTATGCAGGCAGGGGACACCGGAGAAATGAAAAATGCGGTAGAAACAACCATACCTACTACAATTGCGAGCAACGGAAAGGCACAAGAGGGGCACGCAAGAAGCAGAAGTGACGAGGCGAAGGCGAGAGTCTTGGAACACTTGAACGTGCCGACCATTTGGGCGGAAGATGGCGTTGATGCGGATCCTGACACCACCTTTCACAGGGATGGCTTTTTCTACATATCAAACGAGGTTAGGGACATATTGATGCGAGACTTCCGCATCGGCGACGAGCAAGACCTGATGGGTAAGATCTGGGAATTTCATGACAAATATGACATTGAGGACTTCGATGATCTACCCGAATGGTTAACCGAGAACTTCCAGCGGAGGCCCCCCCGGTCACTTGGGGATACTACGCGGGGGCCTTTGGGGCCCCCGCCGGTTGATCAGCGCAGGTACAGCCTCGCCTCCTCGCTCTCGTGATACCCCTCCGGTATGTCACCCGTTGTCTTGATGTGCTCCCCGATGGCCTTCTTGTCAGGTTCACGGCGCAGGCGTATCGCTTCGGGCAGATGTGCCTGTGCCCAGGCGAGTAATACCTCATCGGCGGGCCATTGCTTCAGGGTGGTGGAGCGGAAGTATGCTGTGCCGTTCGGCGTAGCGAGCCGCTGGAGGTCATGGTAACGGAGGAATGCCTGTATGCCTGCTTTCACGAAGTCAATACGTCCCTGGGCAGCGGCCTTCCTGTCGCAGTAGAACTTGCGCGACTCGGCATCCTGCGTGTCGTACTGCGCGATCAGCTTCTCGATCTGGCGTATTGCCCAGATTTTCCGCGTAACGTCCATGCTGGTGACGATCTCGCCCTCCTCCTCGGGGAATAGGTCCTCGCGCGATGGGGCATCCGGCATGGTTGCGACATCGGGTTCGAGTGTGTCGGTGTTCATGAGTTTGTCACTCCTACTTGGGGGTTGAAGGACGGCGCCCCTTGACGGGGCGCCTTGGTTTTCAGAAGGGGTCTTCCTCAGCGCGGCTGGGCACGATGACGTTCATAGCGGGTGCGCCGAGAACGTCGGGGCGGTAGTTGCGCGGGTACCCTCTGGAGCGGGAGTGCTTCCAGCGGGCGAGAAGATCCTCGGGGCCCGCTTCCAGACCCCCAATCGTCGTCCAATCACTGTACCGCGCCTTCCCCGTGTTCTTCGTGCCACTGACATAGGACAGGCGCAGGAACGTGACTCCTACGAGATCCTGGAGGGCTTTGGCGGGGATCTTGTTGCCGGGGTCGAGCGGACCGGTGTACCCGAGGCGCAAGAGGGCATCCTGCACCACGCATGCAGATCCCCACGCCACGACCTCTCCGTTCTTGATGTCCCTGCGGAAATTGCCGGCGATCAGCATCTGCGGCTGGAAGTCCCTGCCCACGTCCAAGGTCAGCTTCAACCCGATGTCAACTGCGCGCGACATGAACGCGGGTGTGGTGCCCGAGACGTCCTGAACGTCCACGATGGTGACCTCGTTGACATAGACACCCAGAGGCAGGTCGGGGATCTGAGACGGTTTGTCACATGACAAAGTCATACTGGTCTCCTGTGTGGTTATGATGCGATCTTGAGTGATTGGGCGGAACCCTCAGAGGAAAGGGCGGGTGGTATTACCAGCCGTTCAATGATCTGGGGCAGGGTGGAATTGGCGAAGTCCTCTGGCACCACATCTCCGCTGAACCCGTTCTTTGTCACGAGGAGCTTGCGTGGCCTGTCGGGGCCGAACTGCAATACCAGGTCGGCTTTGTATGGCAGGGTGGAGTAGATCCGCGGGACCATTAGTCCCGTCGCCTGCTCCTTCACGAACTGTTCCTTGAGACGCGCGGTCACGACCAGGTTGAACTGCTGGCTTGACCTGACATCATCAATCACCGCGTTACAGAGCCGCCATACCTCGGCCCAGTTCCACGGCATCCCCACGGCAGTCTTCTCCGTCCGTTCGAGGTATTCAATCTCCGCGAAGGTCTGGAGGTCAGAGCCAGAGTCGAGGACGATGGTCCCAGGTGGTTGGTGCTTGAGTATGTGCTTCACGGCAACGGCGATCTCCATGAAGCTCTTGACAACTGCCAGCTTCACGTCCTTGAACTTCCGGGAGACGATCTGGGCACGGTACTCCGTGTCGATGAGGTAGACGGGGCCAAGCGCATTCATTGTGCACGCAAGGTGTGTCTTGCCGGTGCCTTCCCGACCAGCGATCAGGACGACCAGCTTTGGGAGTGGTTCGGGGTCTGTGAACTTGAAGGAGTCTCGACGCGCCATCAGGTCAAGCTTCTCTTTGTCGTTTGCGAAGTAGGGGTTTGGTTTCATTGGTTCCTCAATGTGGATTTGTCAGTGCCCGTCCATCACGCTCCTGAGAACGTGGACAGGCGAATCGAGACGGGTAACGGCTACTGACGTGTCGTCCTCCGCGAAGTGGTGCACAGCAACAGCCCGTTCCAGGCGATCCTTCGCGTCGAACGTGAGGCCAAGCTCCAGACTCTCGGTGACTTGCTTGAAGCACTGGGGTGGTATCACCCCTTCATCAAACAGTTCCTGGGCTGCGGATAGGATCTCCCGTGCCAGGTCAGCCCGCGCCTTGCCAGCAGCGCGGACGGTATCGAGTACGGTTCGCATGGTATTATCTCCTTATCAGACGAGCCCGCGTTCGGCAAAGCTCGTGTAGGTGTTGTCTGCATGTATGACATGATCCAGGAGGGGGATGCCGATGATCTTCCCTGCATCGACGAGCTGCTGCGTGACCTCGATGTCCTCCTTGGACGGTTCGGTATTACCAGAAGGATGGTTGTGCGCAACGACGATTGAGGCGCACGTGGCGACGATTGCTCCGCGGAATACCTCCCGTGGATGAACCATACTGCTATTGAGTGTCCCCTCGCTCACCACCTCGAACCCCATGACGCGGTTCTTGGAGTTCAGCCAGAAGACGACGAAGCGCTCTCGCACCTGTCCGTCGAACAGGGAGCGGAAGCGATCAAACACGTCCCGTGGGCCGCGTATGTAAGCCTTCTCGCCCGAGGGTAACTCGGGATAGAGGGTCGAACAGTCGCGGAACCGCCATGTCACTGTTGTGATACTGGGTCGCATATGGCACCGTAGTGGTTTGAATATTCAGGAAGAAACGACGAGGCCCGGTAGACCCCGCCGTTCACGGTCAGTAGGAGAAGCCGAGGTACTCCAGTTCGTGGGGCACCTCCGCTTCCGACTCTGCGTCAAGTTGCATGGTGATTGATCCCGGCGCTGCACACTGCTCCAGCGCTACGTCCCTGGGGTCGTCGGTCTGGATGACGCTGAGAACGTGGTCCGGTATTACTCCAGCTTCATCGCCGGGCAGGTAGACGACGTGATAGGCCTTCTGTGACATGGTTGTTCCTCCGAAGGAAATGGAAAGGCGGTACCAGCCGAAGCCGATACCGCCCGCTGAACGACGATCCGTGAGTATTACAGCGTTAGTCCTCCGACCCTGAACTCAAGCCAGTACTTCCCCGCCTGGGAGGACGGATACGGCTTCTTGGCCGCGGTGCTGATGCCTCTCGACCGTGCCCAGTCGTTCACGCGCCCAATGGCGTCGCTCAGCATAGATTCCTCGATGGAGAACCGGGAGCGGAGGAAGTTTGCCTGGTCAACGGTGGGGACCATGCTGGGTTTCTCGCCGCGACCGTTGAAACAGTAGAAGTCGAACGAGAACGGGTTGTTGGCTGTCGGTGTCATGTGATGCTCCTGGAGTTGGAAGGTTAGTGTGGTGAGGCGTCTGCGCCTCCAGCTTTCTTGGGCGCCCTTGGCAGGAGCGGGGAGGAGGGGAAGGGGAATCCAACGTAAAATCAATTTCTCAACGAAAGTCTATCACTCTCCCCGGAAATGGGGGGGAGTGGGGTTCATGTGAAGTGGGCGCTCGCAATCGGACTATATTTTTTCGATCTTTGCTGTACGCCGTATTGTATCAGCGACCAGAGCGTATTCGGTTCAGCAAGATAAACTGGTGAGCTGGAGTCGAGAGAGTGGACATTCATCACATTACAGTTGACCGTAGGCCGACCTGCACAACGTTGGGACGAATATGTCTCGTCCCTCTGATGGCGCTACTGTTCTCGGTCGGCTGCCGTCACGCTCCGACACAGCCGAGCGATACGTCGTTTGCCCTCAGCGTCGAGGACGTAAGCTGCACAGAAGTGTTCTTGCAGTTACAGCTTGGGAGCGGCATTGCTTCCCGCCAGGTGACGTTGAAGAGGGATACTGTCGTCGTGTTCGCCGGGACTGTGATGGCAACACAGAGCATCTTGACCGACTCGATTCTTCTGCCAAATCACCTGTATTCATACACGGCGAGCGTGGGAGGCAATAATCAGAGTTGCACAGCGACGACGATGGACACTACAAGCCACGCGTTTTCGTTTACGACGACCTATCTTGGCGGCGGAGCAGGGAGCAGTTACCTGTTAGATGTGGCCATCATCAGCGACACATTGGCGTACGCGGTTGGAACAATATTTCAAGCAGGAATCCCGATGTATAACGCGAGCATTTGGAACGGGAACAGTTGGACCCCAAAGGCGATTTCAGTGAACTTCCGCGGCACGATAGACACATTACCACTGTCGGGCGTCTATCCATTTTCCGCGACCGATCTCTGGTGTGTTGGAAGCCTACCAATTCACGGCGACGGCCAGAATTGGATTGTTTACGATGTGCGATCAATGCCTGGGCTGGAAAGCCTATCTCTCGAGAAGGCCTGGGGGGTTAGTTCAACAGATATGTACTTTGTAGGCAACGCCGGCTCCATCGCTCACTTTGACGGCACCACTTGGACAAAGATACAGAGCGGGACGTCGTTGGACATGCTGGATATTCATGGTGCGGGTGACGAGATCCTCGCAGTTGCAAGTGACAATAATCCGCTCGGGGAGACGATTGTCAGCATCAGCGGAAATAGCTCGACTCAGATTTCATCAGTTCCCCTTGGGCAGCATCAGTTGAACGGTGTGTGGTTTGTGCCAAATCGACATTACTATGTGGTTGGTGACGGCATCTACGAGAAGCATCTTCTCTCAGACGGCGGGTGGGAGAATGGCCCGACAGATATTACGCACTACGGGACCACAAAGGTTGCTGGAAATGGATTAAACGACGTGATTGTGGTTGGAGCGTTTGGAGAGTTCTTGCATTGGAACGGAGTTTCCTGGAAGAGCTACCTGGCGCAAACTGGGATAGCCGGCGCATACTCAGGATTGGCAGTGCATGGGAACACGGTGATAGCGGTCGGGGAAGCCAACGGGCTCGCAGTCATTACCATCGGCCGCCGCTGACGAATACGCGTGTGGGCCCGTGGCCTGGGACTCGACATCTCATGGGGGGCATAACGACACCCTCTGCTGGAGATCGTCGCTCATATGCGATCCTCGAAGGTGGAGCTTTGTTGATGCTGGGCAATCGAAGGGTGGTATGAATCCTGTGAGATGGCTCCCCATAGTACTGATCATAACCTGTACGTCCGTCACAGTAATGTCCTGCCGCAAATCTGCACCAACTCAGCCTCCAGTGGGAATTGATTCCACGAGCCATGCCTTCATATGGCAAGTGGATACGATCGGGGCAGAAGGAAGCTATCTCTATGATGTCTGCATCATCAATGATACATGCGCGTATGCAGTCGGCACGATATTTCCACGAGATTCCACAGGTCAAAGCAACCAGTCAGATTTGCACAACGCTGCGATCTGGAACGGGAAGACTTGGACCATGATTAAAGTACCGTACAATTATCAGGGTCAGACGGTCTACAATTCCATTCATGCAGTTTTTGGATTTAATGCAAACGACATATGGTTCGGGGGAGCTGACATTGAGCATTGGAATGGAGTACAATTCCTCAATGGGGATGCCATAAACGGTATTTGGCCGTCACAATGGATGAATAAGATTTGGGGAAGCTCCGACAATGATCTATACATTGTGGGGGATGGTGGAAACGTGGTGCATTTTGACGGGGCGGCATGGAACAAGATCACCAGCGGGACCAGTTTACCTTTCCAGGACATATGGGGATCACAATCTTCAAACGGTCAACAACAGGTAATCGCTATTGCATCGGACAAATTCGGTCTTGGTGGGAAATACATAATTTCGCTTTCCGGAAATTCGTTCACTCATCTCTCAGATTCAGTTGGGATAGCCGTCAGTTTGAGCGGCATCTGGTTCGTTCCGAATCAGAGGTACTATCTTGTTGGGGACGGGATTTTTGAGAAGAATACGTTGACGAACCCCGTTTGGCAACTCGATCCCTTCACTAACCAGGTGACTGGATATCCGTACGCAGTGAGAGGCAACGGGATCAATGATGTTGTTGTGGCATGCGAGCTTGGCATTATAGCCCACTATAACGGATCGAGCTGGCACAAATACATTGAATTACAGACCTCAATCGATCGTTTGATCAGCGTGAGCATCAAAGGCGACGAGATCGTCGCGGTGGGTGTACGCAACTACGACGGTTTCCATTACTACGGTGTCATCTACCACGGAAGGCGATGATCGAGAAAGCAATAGATCCCCTCACGCGAGACAATCTGAAACATGTGGGAGGGTAAAGTGAAGTGTTGCTCAGGTTTGCATTGACTCAGGACACGAAGATGCAGAGATTCACAGTCGTGAACGTTGTGTTGCTCGCGTGCACTATGCTGTTGGGCGCACGGGCGGGAGCCCAAGTGGAGTTCGGGATCGGGCCGATAGGCGGGGTGAACCTTGGGACCGTCTCTATCTTGCCCGCGTATTCCGTTCCCTATGGGAGGACACCTGGACAGCGCGCAGGAATCATGGCGGGGGCTCAGTTAGAGTTGGGAATATCGAACGAAGTTTTCATTCTCTTCGAACCCATCTATGTCGGGAAGGGGTTCGAGGTCGGCGGTAACGACGCACCTTCGACGATTGCCATCAATGAGATCGAACTGCCTCTGCTGCTCAAAGTGAAGTTCTTAAGTGGACCCTTCCGCCCATATGCGTTCGTTGGCCCTGATGTCTCATTTGTCCTCTCCGCGACATCAAGTCCCTACCCTCTGTTCACGGGTACAATTGTCCCGGAGCAAGATCTCAAGTCGTGGACATTCTCGCCGGATTTTTCAGTCGACGTAGGTGGCGGTGCAGAAGTGAGTATCATGCCGGGACTCGCCATTACGGCAGATGTCCGCTACTCACTGGGGCTTGCAAACATCATGAGGGCATTTTGGAATCAAGGCTTAGCGAACACACCCACCACGACTGTGACAGCATCAGGAGTCCAGGTTCTCGTCGGGGTGATGTTCCATGTCATGTAGTGGATGTGCGATGTCCTGCCATCGCGGAGTCCAGAAAGCGCTTCCCCATGAGGTGGGTATGACTACGCCTCTCCGAGGAGATCGTCGCTCATATGCGATCCTCGCAGGTGGAGCTTTGTTGATTTCGGGCAGGTTCACGTCGAGGTACGAAGACCTTCGGGGGATTCGTATTGACAGGAGGTCAAAGGGAAGCTATATTGCCGCAACTCACCGATTCATTCACAGAGGCAAGTGGTAACCACTTTGGTAACCAGTGGGCAACCGGCGGGAGGGAAAAGCTTGTTTCTCGTCGGAGCGAGGGGATTTGAACCCCTGACCCCCTGAACCCCATTCAGGTGCGCTACCGGGCTGCGCTACGCTCCGTTAACCGGTTTACCGCTTTTTTCTATGCCAGTTTCTTCAACAGGTCTTGGAGGAACTCCTTCGCCTCGACAACATCCGCCCGAAGCTGTTCGTCTTTGATCTTCGTCCGGGATTTCGGTGTATCGATGAGCTCCAGTTGCTCTCCCGTGTCGATCTCGGGAGTATACGTCTTCAGAACCTGCTTCGCCCCCTCGATCGTGTACCGTTCATCGCGGAGGAGCTTCTTGATATACAGGATCAGCTTGATCTCGCGGTTTGTGTAGATCCGGTTGCCGGCACGGTTCTTTGCGGGCTTCAGCTGCTCGAACTCCGACTCCCAGTACCGCAACACGTACTGCTCGAGGTCCGTGATCTTTGCGACCTCGCTGATCGAATAGTAGAGCTTTTTGATCCCGAGGGATTTCATCGACGATCGAGAAGTGAACGAAAAACGCTCTTCCGCAAATAAATTACGGAAATCCCCCCTGACAATCAAACTCCCATTCGAATAGAACTTAACTGAGGCAACGAGCCCTCGGTGGCCCTGGAGAGTCCCTGGATGACCTTAATGGAGCATGGATTTCGAGAGCCGGAGATCAATTTCCTTGATTTTCTTCAATTCCGCCTGTGCGTTCTGAAGCTGGAGTTCAAGCTCCTGCATCCTGTGCGAATCTGCCGTCATTGAGGCATCCTGTCTCTTTGTCAGGACGTTGAGGCTGTCGGCGGCGGTGTACATCTGTGAAAGCTGGGCGTGAAGCAGAAGGATGCGGTGAAGAAGTTCAACCGAGACCCGGACGTTTTCCCTCTCAGGCTTGCTGAGTGAAAGCGAGAGATACGTGATGTACCACCTGTACGCCGAGCTGTCGTTCTTCTCGGAATACGGGCTGATCGAATACATCAGGGCGGCCCTCCGGACAGCTCTGGGATAGTAGCTTGACTCCGGGAAGTGTTCGGCCACGGTGGCATATTCGGCTGCAGCTTTCTGGAACGATCCTTCCTGCTCCAGGCTGTCCGCGATCCGCATCCGGTAACCAGCCCTCCCTTCGTGGCTGGTCGAGTCCTGAAACAGCCCGCACCCTGCGAGTGCGACTCCTGCAGCCAGGATGATCCAGAGCGAATTTTTCATGGGGTTCCAGTCATTTCTGACGAGTCGCGGGAAACTCAACGGTGAAGGCCGACCCCACACCGACCGTGCTCTCCACGTACACTCTTCCACCCTGCCCTTCGACGAGGGCCTTCACGAATGCAAGGCCGATCCCGGTTCCCCGGTTCCCCCCCTTCACCGCCGTGCTTGTCCGGTAAAACTTCTTGAAGATCTTCGGAAGATCCTCCTTCGGGATGCCGGGTCCCGTATCGCGGACGACGACACGGACGCCGAAAGCACAGGTTCCCACGGAAACGTCTATCTTCCCGCCGTTCTGCGTGTACTTCAACGCGTTTCCTATGAGGTTGCCGAATATCTCGGAGCTCCGGTCCGGGTCGATGTGCACGGGCGGGACTTCCGCCCCGACGAACGAGAGCGAAATCTCCTTCCGGGCCGCAACAAGTGCGCTGCCGTCGACAATCTGCTTCACGATCGTTATGATGTCGACCGGCTTTGGGTTGTACTGCATCATCCCTGCCTCGACCTTCGAGAGATCGAGGAACTGGTTGCTGAAATCGGCGATCTTCTGGACGTTCTCACGTATCCCGTCGAGGAGCTTCAACTGTGCATCGGACACCGGGTCATCTGCCTTCTTCGTCAGAAGGTAATGCGCCGAGAGGATGGACTGAAGCGGCATCCTGATCTCGTGAGAAATATGCTGCATCATCTCCGCGCGGAACCGGTTGAGCTCATCAAGGCTTGCACTCATGGAGTTGAACGCGCGGGCAAGATCCGCAATTTCATCATGCGAGGGAATCCGGATTCTCGTAAACGATCCCCCCGCAATGACCTTTGTTCCGGCGACGAGCGTCCCGATCGGCCGTGTGATCGTGCGTGTGATGATCAGGGCCGCCCCGATGGCGGCAAGTAAGGTACCGATAGCGATAATAAGAGCGACCTCCACGGATCGCTGAGAGGTGCGGTCGATGCTTTCCACGGATGCATCCACCGCACGCTGCCGGCTCGCGACGAGGCTGTCGAGCAACCTGCGGACCCTGTCCACCGCGTCCGCGCGTTCGTTGACCGCTGCCGTGGAGGGATCGGCGGCAAGGACCGAGCTGAAGTGCCAGTCGTGTGTCTGGCCGGCCTGATCGAGTGTCTGCTTCTCGTGTGGCTCGGAAAGCATGCCCGAAAGCGAATCAACATAGCGGACAAAGTGCCTGTTCCGCTCGAGAAACACGTTCCGGTAGACGGTATCCCGGGCCATGAAATAGCGGTCGGCGAAACGCTCCTCTTCATAGAGAAGCGTGCGCATCTCTTTTTCGAGGTCAATCGCCTGCACGTCGATTGTCAGTGCGGTGCGGGATGTGCGGGTCACCTTGTCCAGCTCGAAGAGAACGTACGCGGTGGCGACGACCATGAGGAAGATCACGATGCCGAATCCGATCATCAGCTTCCTGTAGATCGTGAGCTTCACGCATTCTCCTTCTGAATGAGAACCATGGCCACGACGTGGCTCTCGGAGTGCGACATCGAGAGCATCACGCTAGCTCCGGCGAGAAGTTCACACAACGTGCCGTGGAGCAGGAAGGCCGGCTGCCCCGAGGGCTCATTCATCACCTCGACATCCTTCCACCGGAATTCCCCCGCCCAGCCGGTGGAGAGCGCCTTGCTCAGGGCCTCTTTAGCCGCGAACCGGGCCGCGTAGTGCTGGAACCGGTGAGCCTTGGCGTCGCAGTAGGCGATTTCCCCGGAGGTGTATACTTTGTCGAGGAAGCGGTCCCCCAGCTCCTCGATGCTGCGTCTCACCCGGTCGATCTCAATTATGTCGACGCCGATACCTTTGACCATGTTATTCCGCGCGGCGTCTTGCGTTCTCGGTTTCAATCACGTCAAGGAGTTCCGACACGTCGTTCAGATCATAATCCGCATGCGATTCAACTGTTCCGAACGTATCACCGTACCGTGCGAACGCGGTTGTCATTCCCAGGTTCGCAGCGCCGACGACATCCCGCTCGGCCCAGTCGCCCACCATCACCGCCTCGCGCGGTTCCACGCGGAGGAGGTCAAGCGCCCGGCGGAACGGGGCCGGGCTCGGCTTCCGCTCCCCGGTATCCTCGAACGTGACGACGTGGTCGATAAGGTGATGGAAATTCAGGTAGCAGAGCCGCAGCCACGCCTCGCGCCCGGGAGCATCCGAAACAACCGCGAGCTTGATGCCGCGCTTGAGAAGCGCCACGAGCGTCATGTTAACGTGCGGGTAGGGGACGAGGGCGGCTTCCCGTGCACGCCGGTAGGCGATCACGCCCGCGGAGAGGATCTTGTAGTCGACTTTCTGAAACACATCGTATAGGAGAAGATCGAAAACGTTCTGAAACTCGATTCCCTTCTCCTTGTATATCGCGTCGATGCGCGCCTGCGCTTCTGCGGGTGTAAGGCGGAGCCCGGCGTCTATCATGGAGTTGATTGCCGCGCTTACAGCAAGCCGCTTCATGCTCATGAAATCGACAAGCGTATTGTCGAGGTCAAATATGACCGCTTTGATCATGATTGGGAATCTCCCGGCTCAATGCGCGTTTCGGGCGGCCTTGGCGATCTCGTCCTCGATGTACTCCCGCACGGCCGGCTTAAGGTACATGTCGTCGAGTCCGATCTCGTGCAACGCCGCCGCCAGGACAGCGGCCTTCTTTGCCGGAAAAAGCCTGCGGTTGACAAGCAGGATCTTCTCATCCCGTAGAATGCAGTATCCCCCCTCGAAATCGCCCCGTTCGTATCGAATCGAGACTCCAAGCTGACCCGCGACCTCCTGAAGCTCCTGAATCAGTGCTTCATGTTTCATCTGTGTGGAGGGGCGATTTTGTGAAGGGGCGGAACACCGCAAGCGCGATAATTGTATAATAACACAGGAGGGCGATAACGGGGGCCCCCGCGAGTGCGCCCACACGGGCGACAAAAAGCTGCCGGAACACGTCGTTCCCCTCCGTCGTGAAGAATTCCTTGTAGGCCATATTCCCGTCGAGATACAGCGTGAATACCTCAACGGGGACAAACGTGTAAAAGAGTATGGCGCTCATCATCAGCCAGCCGTTCTCCTTCAGCCGGAAGGGAGAGGTAAGAAGGAATACGGTTCCGCTGATCACGACGACCGCATAGCTGATCATGATCACAACGGACGCAAATGAAATGAGCCTGAAGATCTCCCTCTCCGCCTCGGGATCGAGGATTTCCTCGAACTCGAGCGTCCCGTACTTCAGCATGTCATTGCCGATCATCGCGCGTATATTCACGGCGCCGAGCCAGAATATGGATGCGACGACAAGAATGAACAGGGAGACCCGCCATACCGACACCCCCCTCCGGTTCATGTCCTCACCTTCCGTTGCCGTTTCTTATCGATGAGCCAGTTCTTGTACCAGCCGAGATCGTGGCAGAGCGAGAGCAGGTTGTCGAGACTCTCGCGGGACATTGACAGGTACGTGGCCGCGAATCGTTCGCGGACGTCCCCGGGAACCTCGGCGAGAAGGGACGAAATGAGCGTTCTTGTTTTCCCGACTGCCTCGGAGAACTCGTTCGCGAGCCGTTCGTATCCCTCGCCATCCCGGCCTATTCGCGTCATGATGCCATACATCCGGTGCAGAAATTTCGCGTAAAAGCCAAGCTCGTCAAGAATCTCCCGTTCCGGTGCGGTTCTTCCGGATTCGAGAAGTATCCCCAAATCGGGGCGATGCTTGATTTTCCCGCCTGAAAATGAATCGAGCTCGGAAAGCAGGGAATCAGTAACAGGGTTGAACTCCATCCATGCAATATAGAGAAACAGTGAAGGAGATTCAATTCGCTCCCCCGGCCTCCCCGGCAGGCATTTCGCACGGCCGGACCGGCCTCCTGCACGCGCGGGATGTCCTCTTTTTTGAACTGGGGCGGCGGCCGTCCACGTTAATTGCATCGAACGGCGCCGGTGAGTATATTTTCCGGGTTCCCTCAACCCCGGGGATCACGTGACTCCACACACAGGAGATAACTCATGACGCGCCCCCTTCTCTTCCTGCTGGCTATGGCGGCATGCCTGTCGGCTCCGTACGCCCTTTCCCTCCCCAGATTTGCCAGCCAGACCGCCTCAAAATGCCAGTCCTGCCACGTCGACCCTTCCGGGGGAGAGATGCGGCAGACGCTCGGGGTCCAGTACGGAAGAGACCAGCTTCCCGTCCCCGCATGGTCGAAGAACTCGGATGAGAACGATTTCTCCAACGTCATAACAAACATACTCGGTGTCGGCGCGGATTTCCGGACGATATATTATGACCGGAAACTCAACGATTCGACGCGAAGCGACGGCCTCTTCCAGATGCAGGGCGATCTCTACGTCAACCTTCACGTTTCGCAGAAGGTGTTCCTGTTCCTCAATCTGAACAAGGGAGCCACGTCCGGATTCGACGCATATGCGCTGTTGAACGTCCTCCCCGCCTCGGGACATCTCAAGATTGGAAGGTTCATCCCGGACTACGGGACGAACATGGACGACCACACGGCGTACGTGCGCCAGTACACGAAGCTGAGCCCCGAATACGATGTCGTTGAGCGGACAGGCATGGAAGCGGGAGTCTCACCGGGAGCGTTCACAATCCTTGGGGGGGTCTACAACGCCGACGAAGGGGGAGGAATCCCGGGCACGAACAATAAAGCATTCCTTGGAAGGGTGGAGGGGATGTTCAAGCTTTCCGGGAACGTCTCCCTCGGCCTGGGGGGAAACGTGTTTGACACAAAGGTCGGGATCCCGGGAATATCAACGACATACTACGGCGGCTTCGGATCGTTCAGCGTTGGAGAGTTCACGCTTCTCGGGGAGGCGGACTGGATCAGGACCTCCCCGTCGGGCATGTCGACGACGGCGCTGGCGACGTATGCGGAAGCGGATTACGTAATCACGCAGGGGGTTGATCTCAAGCTCTCGTACGACTTCTACGATCAGGACGTCAACTACAAAACAGGCTCGAAATCCCGTTACAGCGTCGGCGTGGAATTCTTCCCTGTTCCCGGGGTCGAAGTCCGGCCCGAGTACCGCATTCTCAGACAGCAGGACCCCGACATTGGTTCGATGAACGAATTCGATCTCATGTTTCATCTGTATCTGTAAACAATTCATCAACAACAGAGAAAGGCAAATCGTCTATGCGATTGACTGCGGCCGTTGTAATGGTGTTCGCGCTGGGAATCACGGGTGCTCCTACGCAGGATGCGAAGACGGAGGGCACCTCATTCAAGAGCGATGTATTTCCGGTTATCAGGAAGTATTGTCTGCCCTGTCACTCGGACGACAATTTCAATCCGAGTGAACTCTCGCTCGATTCCTATGAACTGCTGATGCAGGGGGGGAAGAACGGCGTACCCGTCGTCGCAGGGAAAGCGAATGAAAGCCTGTTGATAAGGAAGCTGGGGGATGCGCCGCCGTTTGGAGAGCGGATGCCTCTGAATAAAAAGCAGGTTATCAGCGAAGGAAAGGCGAAATACCTGACCGAGGCGCAGGTGAAACTCATTGCGAAATGGATCAACGAGGGAGCAAAGAACAACTGATGTAACCTCATTGTCCGAAAGGATGAAACGACAGCGCCCCGGGCCGGATAGGTCGGGGCGCCGGCGTTTCAGTTCCCCCGCGATCGTCGGATTGCATGAAGAGACGAGGTTTTCGTCAATTCTCCTCCCGTTTCCCCGGTTTGATTCTCAGCGGGAAACTCCCGATATTTGTTTACATAATCTGTCTGCTTCATCCATGCTTGAAGAGAAATCGAGACTTGAACTGAGCAAATACTTCCGGGCCGAATGGTTTTCGCAGGGTGTCCTTGTAAAGGCGCTGATTGCCATCGCGCTCACAGGGGCGCTCGCGCTGTTGTTTCCGAGGGGGGAATCGATCGACCTCGAGTACAAGGTGGGAGCGGTATGGGCGAGAAAGGACCTGATTGCCCCGTTCTCGTTCCCCATATTCCGCGATGAGCGGGAGTATGCCCACGACGTAGAAGAAGCGAAGAAGAAAGTCTATGATGTCTTCGAGAGGGATTCCGGCGCGACCGATGCGCAGCCTGTCCTTCTCGACTCGTTTTTTGCCCGCCTCCAGGAGGCGCTCGATATCCGCGCGCAGATTCACCGCGGCGTGCACAGACACTCCGGTGCGGATTCGACAAAGTTCAGCGACCTGGCATCCTCCCTCGACATCCCTTTCTCTGACACGGAATGGAACGTCCTCTCCGCCCTGGCGGCTTCGGGGCAGTTGAAAGACATGCGCGGCGCCATGGGAGCGATGGCGCGGAGGTACCTCCACACCGGGATACTCGACAGGCCCAAAGCTTCGATTTCACAGGACGAAATCGCCCTGAGACGCGGGACACAGGAGGAGATCCTTCCCGTCGCCCGCCTTCTTGACGAGAGCGACGTTCATGCTCTCATGGAGCGCGAACTGATCGACAGGTACGGAAGCGACAACGACGCCGTCAGCGTCGCCTACAAGATCGGCGTCATGCACGTACGCCCGAATGTCAGGTTCAACACCCCCGCCACGAACCAGGCGCTCGCCGCGGCCGCCGATCAGATCCCTAGGACGCTCGGCTACGTGCAGGAAAACGAACGCGTCGTGAGCAAGCATGAGCGGATCACACAGGACACGCGGCTCAAGCTGGAATCTCTCCGCCGTGCGCGGGCGGAGCGCGGGCCGGGGTCCGACAATCCGCTCCAGATCATCGGGACGGTGATCCATGTCTTTATCATCGTCATGCTCTACGCCCTGTACCTTGCGCTCTTTCGGAAGGGAATCACCCGCAGCAACAGAAAACTCGCCCTTATCGCCCTTCTGTTCCTCCTGGAAGGGGTGTTCGCGTACCTGACGAGGGAAGTCGACGTCAATGCGCCCGTCGAATTCCTCATTCTCGTCCCCGTGGCATCGATGCTTCTCACGATAATATTTGATTCCCGGGTCGGCTTTTACGGAACGGTCCTCATCTCGTTCATCGTCGGCGGGATCCGGGGGAACGACTATTCCGTTGCCCTGGCATCTCTCGTTGCCGGCGCGCTCGCGGTATACACCGTGCGCGACGTGAAGAACAGGACGCAGATTTTCCGTTCGCTCGGGTTCATATTCCTGGGATATGCCCTTGCGATCATTGCGATGGGACTGGAACGGTTTGAATCGCTGTCGGTCGTCTCCGAACAGCTCGCGTACAGTCTCATCAACGCCGTCATCTCCCCCGTGCTCACGTACGGACTCCTTATTTTCCTGGAGAAATCGTTCCGCGTCACGACCGACCTGACCCTGATGGAGCTCGTCCATTTCAACCATCCGCTCCTGCGCCAGCTCGCGGAACAGGCGCCCGGGACGTACCATCACAGCATGACGCTCGCGAGCCTGGCGGAGACCGCCGCCGCCGCCGTGGGCGCCAACGAGATCCTCTGTCGGGTCGGCGCGTACTTCCATGACGTCGGCAAGGTCGTGAAGCCGACGTACTTCGTGGAAAACCAAAAGGGGAGCCGGAACCGGCACGACAAGCTCTCTCCCCGGATGAGCTCCCTTATCATTGCAGCACATGTCAAGGACGGCATGGCGCTTGCCCGTGAACACGGACTTCCGGAAGAGGTGATCGACTTCATTCCCATGCACCACGGCACCGCCCGGATGGACTATTTCTACACGAAGGCGATGGACCTTGCGCGGAACGATCCGGACGAAACCAAGATCGATGAAATCAAGGAGCAGGACTACCGGTATCCCGGGCCGAAGCCGAGCACGAAGGAAACGGGGATCATGATGCTCGCCGACGCGGTCGAAGCGGCGGTGCGGACAATCGAAGATCCGACCCCACAGAGGCTCGAGCAGACTATCGAGGAATTAATCCGGAAGCGGTTTGAGGAAGGGGAACTTGATGAGTGCCCCCTGACCGTGAAAGACCTGACAAAGATCCGGAGCGCGTTCCTCGGCGTTCTTATCGGCATCTATCATACGCGCGTCAAGTATCCTGAGTCGCCGCGGCGGAAGACGACGCGCCGGCCGGTCACCGCGGAACCGCCCGCCGAAAAGGCCGGGCCGGTTTCCGGGGAGGTGACAGGCGGATGAACCGGTACTCCGAGGACTACCTCCATTTTCTCGCGCTTGAGAAGAACGCCTCGCGCAACACGATCGCCTCGTACCGTCTCGACATAGGAAGGTACGTACGGTTTCTCGAGCTCAAGGAGGTCAGGACGCCGGACGATGTCACGGAGGAGCACGCCGCGGAATTCCTCGGCACGCTCCGGACGGCCGGACTCTCCCCCCGGTCCGTCACGCGCTGCATCTCATCCCTAAACGGGTTTCACAAGTTCATGGTGGGGGAGGGGATAACGCAGAAAAATCCGATGGAGGGGATTGACGTTCCCAGGCTTGCGCGCTCCCTTCCGGACGTCCTCACGCAGGCGGAAGTCGAGGCGATATTCAACCAGCTCGACAGAGAGCTGGAGCGCGCCCCGGAGAGGAAAAAAAGGCTCCTTCTTCGGGACAGGGCGATACTGGAAGTGCTCTACGCGACGGGGATGAGGGTCTCGGAGTTGATCATACTGAAGCAGAGGGATCTCCTGGAATCGGAGGAAACAGTGCGCGTCTTCGGGAAGGGATCCCGGGAGCGCCTTGTGCCGATCGGCAAGTCCGCCCTGCGCTGGATAGAAAAGTACAGGGCGGGCTGCCGCAGGGAACTTGAAAAGAAAGGAGAAGGAGAAGACGCCCTCTTTCTCAACGCGCGGGGGAGGCCGATGACCCGCATGGCGATCTGGAAGATCGTTCAGGCGTACACGAGGAAGGCCGGAATTGCAAAGGAAGTGCACCCCCACACGTTCCGCCACTCCTTCGCAACGCACCTTCTCGAAGGGGGGGCCGACCTTCGCGCCGTGCAGGAGATGCTCGGCCACTCGGACATCTCCACGACGCAGATCTACACGCACATCGACAGGGAGTATTTGAAGGAAGTTCACCGGACGTATCATCCGCGCGGGTAAGAGAGGTCTGGCATGAATACAACCGGAGGGAGTGCAATGCACACGAAGCTCACATCAGACGCGCCCGCGGGAGTGGAGAATCTCCGGCGGGAGATCGTCGGGATCGACACGCGTGTTCCCCTCCTTGACGGCACCGAGCGTCCCTACGTGTTTCTCGACAATGCGGCAAGCACCCCGGCGCTCAGGAGTGTACTGAGCGCAGTCGAAGAGTTTCTCCCCTGGTATTCGGGCGTGCACCGGGGAACGGGGTTCAAATCGATACTCGCGACAGGCGTCTTCGACGCGGCGCACGACGCTGTCGGCAGGTTTGTCGGCGCCGACCTCGAGAACAATACCGTCGTCTTCACGAAGAACACGACGGAGTGCGTGAACAGGCTGGCAAACCGCTCCCGGTTCGCTCCGGGGGACACGGTGATCACAACAATCATGGAGCATCACTCCAACGACCTCCCCTGGCGGAAACACGCCCGGGTCATCCATACCGGCATAACCCCGGACGGCCACCCGGACCTCGCGGCAATGAAAGCGGCGATAGCGGGAGCGAAGGGGAGCCTCCGGCTCGTCGCAGTGAGCGGTGCGTCAAACATCACCGGCATCTGCTCGCCGGTCCATGACATCGCCGCCTGGACGCACGCGGCAGGAGGCAGGATTTTTGTGGACGCGGCGCAGCTTGCCCCGCACAGGCCGATTGACATGCTCCCCGACGACGACCCGCGGCACATCGACTTCCTCGCCCTCTCCGCGCACAAGATGTATGCGCCGTTCGGGACAGGCGTCCTTGTCGGGCCGAAGGAGTTCTTTGACGCGGGCGACCCCGATCTCGTGGGGGGCGGCGTTGTGGATATCGTGACGCTTGACCGGGCCGTCTGGAACCGTCCGCCGCACAAGGAGGAAGCAGGAAGCCCGAATGTCATCGGGGGGGTGGCGCTGGCCGCGGCGGTCCGCCGTCTCGAGAGCGTCGGGATGGACGCGATCGCAGCGCACGAGCAGGAGCTTCTCGCCTACGGGTATGCCCGGCTGAAGAAGATCAAGAAGCTTGTTCTGTACGGACCGACGGACCACCTGGAGGAGAAAGTGGGGGTGATGGCATTCAATATCGAAGGGATGCACCACTCGCTCGTGGCGGCGATACTCGGGGTCGAAGGGGGGATCGGCGTCCGGGATGGTTGTTTCTGCGCCCATCCCTATGTCAAGGAACTCCTCCACGTGGACCCGGAAGCGGACCGCGTGTTCACGGAAGAAGTGATGTCGGGGAACAAGTCCAACATGCCCGGGATGGTCCGGGCGAGCCTCGGGTGCTACAATATACGGGAGGACATCGACATCCTCGTGGAGATGCTCGAGCGTGTCGTAGGAGGAGCATACAGCGGCACGTACGACCAGGACCCTGCGACAGGCGCGTTCCATGCCCGGGGCTATCACGTCGATTTCTCGCGCTACTGCTCGCTCGCCGGACAACCCGCCCCGGGCCGCATTCACTCGGAGGCTTCATGATCGAGCAGCTCTCGATCATCCCGGTACTTCTCTTCTCCGTCATCATTCACGAGATGTCACACGGCTGGATGGCCCTTCGGCTGGGAGATACGACGGCACGCGACCGGGGAAGGCTGACGCTGAACCCTATCCCCCATATTGACCCGGTCGGGTCCGTGCTTGTCCCGCTCGTGTCGCTTGCGGCAGCGGGGCACGTCTTCATCGCCTGGGCGAAGCCCGTGCCGGTGAACCCGGCAAACTTCCGCAACCCCCGGCGCGACAGCGTCCTCGTCTCCGCCGTGGGGCCGCTCTCGAATTTCATACTCGCGCTCCTGTGCGGGTTCGCGGTGATCGCCGCGGGACTCGTTCGCGCGGGGTTTGCGGAGTCCGATGCCGGTCTTCCGGCCCGTCTCACCGGGTTCCTTCTCCAGGTGCTGTACGGAGGGATGTACGTCAACGTCGCCCTCGGCGTGTTCAACCTGATGCCACTCCCTCCGCTTGACGGGTCGCACATATTTGCGGCGATGCTTCCCCCGCACGCGGCGGCGGCATACATGCGGATCGGGTTTTTCGGTATCCTCGTCGTCCTGTTCGCGATGCGGATCCCCATCGTCAACAGCGCGTTCGGCACGCTCATCGGGGGCGCGTTTGCCCCGTTCCGTGCGCTTGTCGACATGTTTCTCAACTGAGGAAGACGCGGATTCCCCCGCGGCCGGCCGGGCCGGGGAAGAGACATACTCTCACACTTGCCGCTGACTGATGCAGGAATTCACGTACAGGAATACGTCGCTCATGGCGGAATCCGTTCCCCTTCGCGCCGTGGCGGAGGAGTTCGGTACCCCGCTCTACGTCTACAGCAAGCGCTCGGTGCTCGATCACTGCCGCCACATCGAGAGGGCGTTCGACGGGCACCCGCACATGTCCTTTTACGCCGTCAAGGCCAATGCCAACAGGGCGCTCCTGCGCCTCATCGGCGAGGAGGGATTCGGGGCGGATGTGGCCTCTGCCGGTGAACTGCACGTCGCGCTCGCGGCGGGGATTCACGCGGCCAAGATCACGTTCAGCGGCGTCGGTAAACGGGACGACGAGCTGATTACGGCGCTGCGGGCGGGAATCCATGCGTTCAACGTCGAGTCGACAGAGGAAATCGAGGTCCTGAACGGCATCGCGGGGAGCCAGAAGAAGAGAGCGCGCGTTCTCCTCCGGGTCAATCTCGATATCGATGCGGGAGGGCACGCATACATCTCCACGAGCCTGAAGCAGAACAAGTTCGGAATCCCGGCCAGGCAGGCGGCTGAAGTCCTGCGCTGGGCCATGGGACTTCCGCACATTGAAGTCGGCGGGATTCACAGCCACATCGGCTCACAAATCACGAAGGCGGAGACGTTCCTCCGCGCCGCCGACGCTCTTATGGGGCTTGTGCGCGGGCTGAACGCCTCGGGCATTCCGGTCGAGGACCTCGATTTCGGAGGGGGGTTCGGCGTGCAGTACCGCGGGTACATCACGCATCCCGGGATCCCGGCGGAAGAACCCGAAGAGATCAATCTCTCTGCCTCCACGCTCATTGCCACCGTCGCGCCTCTCCTGCGCGAGACGAACTGCCGGCTTTCGATCCAGCCCGGCCGGTCCGTCATCGCGCACGCGGGAGTGCTCCTTGTGAAGGTGCTCTACAGGAAACAGATGGACGACAAGCTCTTCGTCGTCGTGGACGGGGGGATGAACGATCTGATAAGGCCGAGCCTCTACGGTGCCTATCACCAGGTCGTTCCCCTCGAGCTCTCCGGCCGGGCGTTTGAAAAGGCCGATGTCGTCGGGCCGCTCTGCGAATCGGGCGACTTCTTCGCGGTCGACCGGTCGATCCCGCGGGTTGAAAGGGGAGAATACCTGGCGCTGATGTGTGCGGGGGCATACGGGTATGTCCTCTCATCGAATTACAACGGACGACCGCGGCCGGCGGAGGTCCTCGTGGATGGAAACACGAGGACGCTCATCAGGCGCCGCGAGACAATCGAACACATAAACGAAGCGTGAAAAGGTGAAAAGCTACACAGTCGCGGTGGTCGGAGCAACCGGCCTTGTCGGACGTAAAATGACGCAGGTTCTCGAGGAACACCGGTTCCCCGTCGGCGAGCTGCGGCTCCTGGCCTCCGCGCGCTCCGCCGGGAAGACCGTCGAATTTGCGCACAGGCAGGTACCGGTTATCGAACTCACCCCCGGTTCGTTCGCCGGCGTGGACATTGCCCTCTTCTCCGCGGGAGCCGCGGTGAGCAGGGAATTCGCGCCGCACGCGGTCAGTGCGGGGACGCTCGTTGTCGACAACAGCAGCGCATTCCGTCTTGATGCGGGAGTCCCGCTCGTCGTCCCGGAGGTGAACAGGGCGGACATATTCGCTCACCGGGGGATCGTCGCCAACCCCAACTGTTCGACGATTCAGTTGGTGGTGGCGCTCAAGCCGCTGCATGACCTCTGGAAAATCCGGCGGATTGTCGTCTCCACGTACCAGTCCGTGACGGGGGCCGGGAAAAAGGGGCTCACCCAGCTCGAGGACGAGATCGCCCGGAAGCCGGCGTTGGAAAAGAAGTTTCCGCACCGCATCGCGTTCAACATCCTTCCGCAGGTCGACGTGTTCCTTGAGGACGGCTCCTCGAAAGAGGAGTACAAGATGGTGGAGGAAACGAAGAAGATCATGGGGGATGACTCGATACGCGTGACCGCGACGTGCGTCCGTGTCCCGGTCTGGGGGGGCCACAGCGAGTCGGTAAACGTGGAATTCGAAAAGCCGTGCGACGTCGTGCAGGCGCGCGAAGCGCTCGCGGCGGCGCCCGGCGTTATTGTCCGGGACAATCCCGGCTCGTCCGAATACCCCATGCCCGTCGACGCGTGGGACACCGATCCCGTCTATGTCGGACGGATCCGGCGCGATCCGACGGTTGCGAGCGGCCTCAACCTCTGGGTCGTCGCCGACAACCTCCGGAAGGGGGCGGCGACGAACGCCGTGCAGATCGCGGAAGAATGGATCAAAGGCAAATAACAACGGAACGCCCGATGAAAACAATACGGATCCTCTTCTCGCTCGCGCTCGTGGCCGCGCTCGCGGTGGCTCTCCCCTCGTGCCTTCTGATCCGGACGACGGAGCACAGGATCAGGCTGAACGAAAACGGGAGCGGGGAAGCGATGATGCGTCTCATCGACATTCGCTCGGACGGCAAAACAGATTCCGCGCTCGCACGGGACTATTCCATCATGATGGCATCGGTCCAGAAGGAAGGGGTTGTGGAATTCGAGAAGGGGGGGAGGAAGGTAACGTCAAAGCAGTTTTCCGCCAGCGGCGACACGCTGAGCGCGGAGATCGTTTACACGTTCCCGAACCTTGACGAGATCGAAGGACTCAAGGTGAAGAAAGACGAGTTGTTCGTCGTCGTGAGCGACGGGCGGGAGATCGTCAGGACGAATGGCAGCATCCAGTCATGGACGAAGACCTCGCACCGGATCGTATGGCCCCGCAATGCGAAGCACCTGGTGTACCAGATCCGGGAAAAAACGCTGCCGGAATCCGTCTCGCTCGCGCCCCTGTACCTGAAGTTCGGTTCCAACCCTCCGGAAGGAGCGCAGTAGCATGGATGCCGCCGCCGCCCTGAGAGGGCAAAAAGGCGCGGGCGCGATCGTCGAAATCTGCCGCCGCCCGGCGTCCGCGGGAATCATCTCATGATGCGAAAACTCCGGGTCGGGATCATATTCGGCGGGCGTTCCGGGGAGCACGAGGTGTCCCTCGTCTCTGCGACTGCGGTCATGAACGCACTTGACAGGGAAAAATACGTGGTTGTCCCCATCGGCATCACCCCGCAAGGGCGCTGGATCAGCTCCTCCCGGGCGCTGGGGATGCTGAAGGAAAAGTCCGCGCTGGATCGCGAGCCGGAGAAGTTCCTCGTCCCCGAGCCCAACAGGCGCGGGCTCGTGTCCGCGGAAGGGAACGGGGAAGTACCGCTTTCCATCGACGTTGTCATTCCGCTCGTCCACGGAACGTACGGTGAGGACGGGACGCTCCAGGGATTGCTCGAACTCGCGAATATTCCGTACGTGGGGGCGGGCGTTCTCGCCTCCGCCGTCGGGATGGACAAGATCATTCAAAAGATGATATTCGCCGAAGCCGGGCTCCCTGTCGTCAAACACTGCTGGTGCTACAGTGAAGAGTGCCGGGAGCGGCCGTCGAAAATCGTGCGCATCGTTGAAGCGAAACTCCGTTATCCCGTGTTCGTGAAGCCCGCGAACACCGGCTCCTCGGTCGGGATCTCCAAGGTCCACACCCGCGCGGAACTTGCCCCGGCGCTTAAACTCGCCGCGGAGTTCGACCGGAAGGTGATCATTGAGCAGGGAGTGAAAAACGTGCGCGAGATCGAATGCAGCGTCATCGGCAACGATGCGCCCGAGGCCTCCGTTCCGGGGGAGGTCATCCCTTCCAACGAATTTTACGACTACGACGCGAAATACGTCGATGGCAAATCCTCATCCGTGATCCCGGCCCGGATTCCGGCTGCCGTCGCGCGGAAGATCAGGGAGACCGCCATTCGCGCCTACGCGGCGATCGACTGCGCCGGGATGGCGCGCGTGGACTTCTTCCTTACAAAAGGGAAATCAAGGATCTACCTGAACGAGGTCAATACGATACCCGGCTTCACGGCGATAAGCATGTATCCGAAAATGTGGGCAGCGGCCGGCCTGCCTTTCAGTGCGCTCCTCGACAGGCTTATCGCTCTGGCGATAGAACGGCACGGCCAGATGAACGCGCGGCGCACGTCGTACACTCCGGCGAAGGAGTGGTACAGGTCTTAAGGGTGCATCCACGATGGACAACCTCTTTTACAGGAAGAACAGGGGCCGGCCGGATCTCCGGGCGCTCGCCAGGAAGATTGTGAAAAACAGACGCCTGATGCTGGCGCTGATCGTCGGCATTCCCGTGGCCGGTTTTGTCGTCTTCGGCAACCACGGCATACTCCACCGGTTCAGGCTCCAGCAGCGGAAAGCGGAGCTTGAAATGGAGATTCGAGCGGGAGAGGCGGAGCGGAAATCGCTCGAACTCGAATCGAAGAAACTCGACACCGACAGGGCCGAGATAGAGAAAGTGGCTCGTGAGAAGCACCACATGGCGCGTGATGGGGAGCAGGTGTACAGGGTTACCCCGGCGAAATAGCACCCGTGAGTCCCATGGATCTATTCGGTTCACCCCCGGCGCCCGACGCGTCCCCTCTTGCCGAGCGGGTACGTCCCTCCACGCTCGACGGCTTTGTGGGACAGGAACACCTCCTCGGTCCCGGGAAACCCCTGCGCGTCCTCATCGAGAACGACACCATCTCCTCGATGATTTTCTGGGGACCGCCGGGAACGGGGAAGACCACGCTGGCGCGGATCATCGCCGCGCACACGAAGGCGGAGTTCTTCCAGCTCAACGCAGTCTCCTCGGGCGTCAAGGACGTGCGGGAGGTGATCGAGCGCGCGCAGGCGAACCGGACCCGGTTCGGCCGGGGCACGGTGCTGTTCATCGACGAGATCCACAGGTTCAACAAGGCGCAGCAGGACGCCCTTCTCCACAGCGTCGAAGACGGCGTGATAACGCTGATAGGCGCCACAACGGAAAACCCCTCGTTTGAAGTCATCTCCCCTCTCCTCTCGCGCAGCCGCCTGTACACGCTGCAGTCCCTGACGGACGTGCACCTCAACCGGATCGTGGACCGCGCGCTCGCGGAGGACCCCGTTCTCAAAGGGATCGCCGTGGCCGTCGAAGACCGCGAGGATCTCATACTCCTCTCCGGGGGGGACGCACGGATGATGCTCAACGGTCTCGAGACCGCGATCCGCCTTGCGCCGCCGCGTCCCGACGGGGGGAGGACAGTAACGAAAAAGGAGATCGAGGAGGCGTTCCAGCGGAAATACGTCAGGTACGACAAGGGGGGGGAAGAGCATTACAACATCATCTCCGCGTTCATCAAGAGCGTGCGCGGAAGCGACCCCGACGCCGCCGTGTACTGGCTGGCACGGATGCTCGAGGGGGAGAGGACCCGAAGTTCATTGCGCGCAGGATGATCATCCTCGCCTCTGAAGACATCGGGAACGCTGCGCCCGGCGCGCTGACGCTCGCGACCTCGTGCTTCACTGCAGTGGACTACATCGGCCTGCCGGAGGCAAGGATCGTCCTTTCGCAGACGGCGACGTACCTGGCATCGTGCAACAAAAGCAACGCCGCGGTCGCCGCGATCGGCGCGGCGATCGACGATGTCCGCAGCCTCCCCGACGCGCCGGTGCCGCTCCACCTGCGGAACGCGCCGACGAAAATGATGAAGGATCTCGGCTACGGTGCGCAGTACAGGTACAGCCATGACTTCGACCGCAACTTCGTCGAACAGCAGTATCTTCCCGATGCTCTGAAGGAGAAGATCTATTACGCCCCGACGGACAACGGAGAAGAGAAGAACATAAGGGCGAGGCTCAACAGCTGGTGGAAGAAAAAACAGCGATGAGCCGGATCCCGCCATACGTCTTCATTCCAGCCGTGTGCGTCCTCCTGTTGCTCCCCGTGACGGCATCCGCTCAGGCCGTGAAGTCGCGTGATACATCCGGAGCGGGACACCGCGACTCCACGGCAGTGCGCGACACATCCGTCGCAAGAAAGGACTCGCTCAAAGCTTCCGGCTCCTCGTCGGGAATCGATTCCACGGTCACGTACCTCGCCATGGACTCCGTCCGGTACGACCTGAAATCCAAAACGATGTACATGTTCGGGAAGAGCGACATCAGGTACAGGGAGCTCGGCATGAAGGCCGAGAACATCAACATCAACTGGACGACGTCGCTCCTCGACGCGGAGGGGGTCAGGGACACGTCCGACACGACGGGAAAGAAAATGCGGGGGCTCCCCGAACTCGTCGACGGGCCGGAGGTGTACCACGGACAGAGAATTCTCTATGACTTCAAGACCAAGAGGGGGAAGATCGACCTGGGAAAGACGGAAATGGACAAGTCGCTCTACTACGGCGACGAAATCAAGAAGGTCGAAAACGACGTGCTGTTTGTCCAGGATGGCAAGTTCACCTCGTGCGATCTCGAGCACCCCCATTACTATTTCGGCAGCCCCGAGATGAAGGTCTTGGTCAAGGACAAAATCGTCGCGCGGCCGGTCTTCCTGTACATCGCGGACGTGCCGGTCTTTGCCCTCCCATTCGGCATATTCCCGAGCGAGCGCGGACGCCGCTCCGGCATCATCGGGCCGGCGTTCGGCCAGAGCACCCGGGGGCGATACCTGACTCACCTGGGCTATTACTGGGCGATGTCCGACTACACGGACATCGCGTTCAAGGCCGACGGCTACTCCGGGGGAAGTTATACGCTCTACAGCGACTTCAACTACAAGCTCAGGTACGATTTCGAGGGAGGGATCAACGCATCATTCGGCAAGGTCATTGCAGGCGAGCGGGGTGATCCCGATTACAGCCAGGTGAAGGAGTTCAACGTCTACTGGCATCACAACCAGGATTTTGATCCGACGGCGCACCTGGCCGTCAATTTCACCTTTACAAGCGGCTCCTATTACCAGAATACGAGCTTCAACCTGTCACAGCTCCTGTTGCAGGACGTCATTTCGAATGCGACGTTCACGAAATCGTGGGACGAAACCCGCACGAGCATGACGGCAAACATTTCCAGGGATCAGAACCTGACGTCGGGAGTGACGAGCACCGTCCTCCCGGATATCAGGATCGACCGGGCGCAGACGTTTCTTTTCAGGTCCGCCGACAAAACGGCGGGGTCGAGCGCGCTCAAGTGGTATGAATTGATCGCGTTTACGTACTCCGGGGAATTCAGGGACGTGCAGAGCAAGACCATCAACGCAACGCAGCCCGACTCCGGGGCGTTCAGCTTCGACAACAGGCGGGGCATACAGCACTCGTTTACGCTCAACATGTCGCCGAAGGTCGGGTACGTCACGCTCACCCCCTCGTTCAACTACACAGAAAAATGGTACGACAAGCACAACGAGATCATTGTCGATCCCGCAACGAACGATCCCATCAATCACAACGTCAATGACGTCACCGCGGTCCGGTACTATAACCTCGCGGTCCAGGCGAGTACGAAGATGTACGGGATGTTTCAGCCGGACATCCTCGGCATCAAGGGGATACGCCACCAGTTGACCCCGTCGCTGACGTACACGTATGCGCCGGACTTCTCCTCGGACAGGTACGGATACTACGGGACGTACACCGATACGAACAGGGTGGTGACGAAATACGGTCTGTACGACAGGGAGGTCTTCGGGGGGGCGCCGGCCGGGACCCAGCAGGCGCTGACGTTCGGCGTCGGGAACGTCTTCGAGATGAAAACAGCCTCCCACGACACGTCGGGTGAGGACAACAAGTTCCAGCTCCTCAATCTCAACGCGGGGATCACGTACAATTTCGCCGCGGACAGCCTCCGGTTCAGCGAGCTGGCGCTCGATTACAGGACGGCCATCGGTCAGTACCTCACGATTGGGGGCAGCAGCTCGTACAACCTGTACAAGTTCGTCAGGGACACCGGGAGCGTTCCGACTGGCAGGCGGATCAACAAATTCCTCCTCAATACCGACGGGCGGCTCGCCGACATGACGGGGTTCACATTCAGCATCGGAACGCGGTTCAGCGGTGAAAAGAAGAAAACGACGGCTGGGCCGATCATTTCCCCCGGGGATTCCGCCGCAAGGGCGCAGAAGAGAGGATACGTCGGACTGTACGACCAGGAGGCGCCGGACTTCAGCATCCCGTGGAACCTGGATCTCAACTGGAACTACACCCTGCAGAAGGAAGATCCCCTCTCTCCCTCGAAGAATACGGGGATCTCCGCCTCGCTGGGATTCAACCTGACCGAATTCTGGAAGATCACAACGACAACAAGCTACGACCTCATCAACAGGGTGTTCACCGCCACGCAGATCACCGTCTACCGCGACCTTCACTGCTGGGAGCTGAATTTCAACTGGGTCCCCACCGGGCCGTACAGGAACTTCCACGTCGAAATCCGCCTCAAGGCGCCTCAGCTCCAGGACGTGAAGATCACAAAACAGGGAGGTCTCCGCGGCATCGAGTAATCCCCTCATCACAAACACGAGGAGTTTCCCATGCCCATCCGGTATGTTTGTGTCGGACTTCTCCTTGCCGCCCTCCTTGCGTCGTGCTCTGGCGGCGCCTCCGACCTCGCGGTCGTGAGCAAATCACTCAGGCGCGACGTCAATGCGAGCACCGCGGGGGGGATCGGCGACGTGCCGTCATCGGGAGCGATATTCTGGGTGGAGGGGCAGGTGAAAAACAGCGGGACCGACGAGGTGAAAAACGTGTCGATCGCGTTCAGGGTGACGGACGGGAGATCGAATCAGGTGCTCACGGCGGAAGTCCCCTCGGTCGGTCCGGGGCAGACCGTCGAGTTCAGGACCCCGGTTCAGGGATCCCGGGTGGAGCTTCGGCTTGTCGGGGAAGAGCCGGAGATCACCGCCGGCCGCTGATCAGGCCGACTGCTTTCGTTCCTCGTAGATGTAGAGGGGTTCCTTCTTCTTTGTGATCACGTCCTTCGAGATCGTGCACGTCGCGACGTTCCGTTTTTCCGGGAGCGCGTACATGATATCGAGGAAGACCTCCTCGATGATCGACCGGAGCGCACGCGCGCCGGTCCCGCGGTCAACCGCCTTCTGCACCACCGCCTTCAGCGCGGTCTCCTCGAACACGAGCTCGACCCCTTCCATCCGGAACAGCTTCTTGTACTGCTTGACGATTGCGTTCTTCGGCCCAGTCAGTATGCTCAGGAGCGCGTCTTCGCCGAGCGAATGGAGCGCCGAAACGAGGGGCACGCGCCCCACGAATTCCGGTATCATGCCGAACTTGACGAGATCCTCGGGCTGGACCATGGGGAGGAGCTGGTCGGTCACGCCGTCCTTCTTCCCCTTGATCTCCGCGCCGAATCCGACCGGGTTCTGGTTCACGCGCCGGCCGATGATCTTGTCGAGCCCCTCAAATGCGCCGCCGCAGATGAAAAGGATGTTCCGCGTATTGATGTTGATGAGGCTCTGTTCCGGGTGCTTGCGCCCCCCCTTCGGGGGAACGCCGGCGATCGTACCTTCAAGGATCTTCAGGAGCGCCTGCTGCACGCCTTCCCCGGAAACGTCCCGCGTGATCGACGCGCTCTCGCTCTTCCGGGCGATCTTGTCGATCTCGTCGATGTACACGATCCCCCGCTCGGCCTTTTCGACGTTGTATTCGGCGTTCTGCAGGAGATGAACGAGGATCGTCTCCACGTCGTCCCCCACGTATCCCGCCTCCGTCAGCGTGGTGGCGTCCGCGATCGCAAAGGGGACGTCCAGGATCCGTGCGAGCGTCTGCGCCAGGAGCGTCTTCCCGGTTCCGGTGGGACCGATGAGGAGGATGTTCGTCTTCTCGATCTCGACGTCGTCTCCGTCGTACACGGGGTCGCGCGCGTCGATCCGCTTGTAGTGGTTGTACACCGCCACGGCAAGCGTCTTCTTCGCCTGCTCCTGCCCTATGACGTAGTCGTCGAGCGACTCCTTGATCCGCGACGGCGTGAGCGTGCCCCGGGGGCCTTTCCGGGCGCTGAAGGACGACATGCTGTTCCGGATGATATCGACCGAGCTGGAGACGCAGATGTCGCAGATGTACACCTCGGGTCCGGCGATGATGCTCTGGACCTCCTCCGGTGACCTGCCGCAGAATGAGCAGTGTATCTGCTCGCCGGTTTTCGGTTTCTGAGCCATAAGGGTGACCGGAAATTACTTTTTCTCTCGTTCCTTTTTGACGTACACGGTGTCGATGAGCCCGTACGTCTTCGCCTCTTCCGACGACATGTACCTGTCGCGGTCAGTATCCTTTTCAATGATCTCGAGCGGTTGCCCGCAGTGGTGCGCAAGGATTTCGTTGAGCCGTCTCTTTGTCTTGAGGATCTCGTCGACCTGTATGCTGACGTCGGACGCCGTTCCCTGCACGCCGCCCCAGGGCTGATGAATCATGATCCGCGAATTCGGAAGCCCGGAGCGCTTTCCCTTCGCACCGCCGGCAAGCAGCACAGCGCCCATGCTTGCGGCCATCCCGATGCATATCGTCGCGACGTCGGGACGGATATACTGCATCGTGTCGTACATGGCGAGCCCGGAGGAAACGCTCCCCCCGGGGCTGTTGATGTACAGGTTGATGTCCTTGTCCGGGTCCTCCGACTCGAGGAACAGGAGCTGCGCGATGACAAGGCTGGCGATCGTGTCGTCGATCGCCGTCCCGATGAACACGATCCGTTCCTTCAGAAGGCGGGAGAAGATGTCGTATGCCCGCTCGCCGCGTCCCGTCTGTTCCACGACCATGGGGACGAGCTGGTTAAACGTCTTTACGTCGCGCATGAGAGACCTTCGTGTGTTATGAGTGCTGCGGAGGATCCGCGATGACTTTTTCGGTAATTGTCGCGTGGGATCGCAGGAAGGCCATCAGTTTGTCCGAGAGAATCCGCTGGGATACACTGCTGGATTTCCTGTAGTACTCGAGCATCCGTGCCTTGTCGATGCCGATCTTGCCGGCCTCGCGTTCCGCCATCGCCTCGATCTCCCCGTCGCTCACGGAGATCTTCTCCTCCTCGGCGATGCGGTCGCTCAGCAGAAGCCACCGTGCCTGCCACGTGGCGGAGGGGCGGTTCTCCTCCCGAAATTTCTGTTCGTCGAACCCTTTCGGCAGTTTCCTGTCGCGGGAGCGGTTCCGGACGTCGTCGATGTACGAATCAAGCAGGCCGGCCACGATCGATTCGGGAAGGGGGAACGGATGCGCCTCGACGAGCGATTTCGCGATGTTGTCGTTCAGCCGCGCCGTGGACTCCTCGTCCCAGTACCGTTCAATATCGCCCCGGAGATTCTTCCGGAACTCCTCCACGGACGGGGTCTTTCCCCCCGTGATTTTGCGGACGAGTTCATCGTTGAATGCCGGGAGGACCACCTTCTCGACCTTCGTGACGTTGAGCGCGATATGCATCGTGTGGGAATGATCGCCGTGCTGCGACTCGAATTTTGCCCTGTATGTCCCCCCCGGGGCGGCGCCGGTGAGTGCCTCGGCGATCTCGGAGGCAAGCGTCTCATCCGAAAGATCGAACCGTGCAGCAGGGGTCTTCTTCCCGATAAGCGGCGTGCCGGATTCGTCGAGCTCCTGCACATCCGCGGTGACGACGTGGCCGGTGTCCGTGACGGTCGGCGCCTCCTCGGTTGTGCTGTTCGCGCGCCGGATCTTCTGGATCTCGGACTCCACCTCCGCGTCGGTGACGATGTGGATCGGCTTCTCGACCTTGATTCCGCGGTAGCTCCCGAGCGTGATCCCCGGCTTCACCTCGTATTTGATCTTGAAATGAAAATGGTCCCCGCGCTTGAAATCCATGTCCACCATCGTCGGCTGGCCGACAGGATGGATGTCTTTCTCCTCCATCGCCTTCCGGTAGAAATCACTGGCGATGTCGTCGAGGGCGTCCTGCTCGATGGCTTCCCCGTAGAGCTGCCGGATCATCGGCATCGGGACTTTTCCCTTGCGGAACCCCTTGATCTCGACCTTCGGGCGGTACTTCTCGTACGCCCGTTCGAACATCGGCTGTAGCTCTTCCTGCGTGACCTGGATGTCAGCTTCCTGCTGAACATCCGAAACGTTGGTGATGGAAACCTGCACCTTCTGAACCCTTCCGAAGAAGAATGAATGGCCGCGGCCACCGGCGTCCTAACACGACGCCGGGGCACTCCGTTCCGTTGCGGCGGGAGTGTGGGTAGAGGGGGACTTGAACCCCCACGGATTGCTCCATTGGATCCTAAGTCCAACGCGTCTGCCAATTCCGCCATCTACCCGTTAGGGGCATGCCTGACGCGGAGTGAACAACGTAACTATTAAAATACGGTTTTCCGGACGGAACATCAAGACAGGCCGCTATTGAACCGATTCGTTAGTCGGTGGTCACAACATGCAGGGTGGAAGGAGGTTCTGTCGCGGAGGAGTTGATGCGGATCAGGAAAAGGGGATGAGAAGGCGGAACGTTGTCCCCTGGTTCACGACAGATTCGATTTCGAGCTTTCCGTGGTGGTCGTCGATGATCTTCTTGACGATGGCCAGGCCGAGCCCGGTGCCGTGGCGCTTGCCGTACGTGAAGAAAGGCTCGAGAATCTTCGATCGGATTTCGTCGGGAATGCCGCAGCCGGTGTCCGTGAACGCAATCGCAAGCATCCCGTCCCGCTTCTCCGTCCGGATCGTCAGCGTGCCGCCGTCTTTCATCGCGTCCGCGGCATTGCCGGCGAGGTTGTAGAACACGCGGACCATCTTCTCCACGTCCATCGTGCACTCCCCGGTGTACTGAAAATCCCTCACCACGGTCACGTTCCGCTTGATGAGATCCTTTTCGATGAACGCGAGCGCCCCCTCCATCACGTCTTCAAGGGGAATAGTCTCGAGGTGGATGTCGCTCACCCCGCGGGAGAAGTCGAGTATCTCCTGCGTCATGTTGACGAACCGGTCGACCTGCCGGATCATCTCCTCGGCGAGCTGGGCGGACTCCGCGTCCCCGGTTTTCTTCTTGATTACCTGCGCGTACATGCGCAGCGTGCCCATCGGGTTCTTGATGTCGTGTATGATCGTGCTTGCCATCTTCCCCACGGCGGAGAGCCGCTCGCTCTGGACCATCTCGCGAGCCATCCGGGCGTTCTCGAGGGCGATCGAGGCGTGCACGGAGAGCGCGTCGATAAACGACTCATCCCCGGGGCCGAACGGACCCTCCCGCTTGTTCAGGAACTGGAAGACGCCGAAGATCTTCCCGTCCTTGTCTTTCATCGGCATGCACAGCACGTTGTGCGTCTTGTATCCGCTCTTCTTGTCGATCTCCGGGTTGAACCGGGGGTCCTTGTAGGCGTCGGTGATATTGACGACCTCGCCGGTCTTTGCCACGTAGCCTGCCAGGCCCTTCCCGACGGGGAGGCGGATCTCGACGATGTTGTTCCCCTGGGCGACCTTCGACCAGAGCTCACCCGTCAGTGCGTCAAGAAGGTAGAGCGTTCCCCGGTCGGCGTTGATGCTCCGCGAGGCGGCTTCAAGGATGAGCCCGAGGAGCTTGTCGATTTCAATCGCGGAATTGACGATCTTGCTCGCCTCGATCAGCATGTTCAGGCGGTCCACCTGCTCCCTCGACGCCGCGGCGCCCCGGTCCAGCTCCAGCATGAACGTCTGGTCCATCGTCCGGAGCCTGACCGCCATGTTTGTCAGGAGGTTGAACGTGAATTCCGTGCTCTTCTGCGTGAGGCGCCGGATCTGGTCCTGTCCCAGGAGGACGACCGCACACTCGTCCATCGCTTCCGCTCGTGCGGAACGGGGCATGCCGTCCACGACGGAGAGCTCGCCGAAAAAGTCCCCTTCGTGGAGTACGGCAAGTAGCGACTCCACGCCGAATTTTGTATACTTGTTGATGCGCACCCGCCCGTGCGTGAGGAGATACACCTCCCGCCCCCGTGACGCTTCATCGAATATGACATCGCCGGCAACGAACCGTCGTTCCTGCGCGCCCGTAAGGGCGGAGCGGATGATTCTCGGTTCGACGCCGCTGAAAAGTATATTGCGCTGGAGGAGTTTGAGAACCGGATCGCCGGCAGTTCGGGGTTGCCGGGGGGCTGATGCTGGCCGGTTGCGCCTTGTTCCTGCTGGAGACTTCTTCTTTGAGGTAGACTTCGGCATGATCGGGAGCTATAGTAGGAAAAAAGGGACCGAGAGTCAACTATAGAAGAGAATCAGGGGAGAAGGGTGTAACGATGCCTGGCGACGTTGTCCTTCAAACGGTAAACCTGGGAAAAAAGTACGGCGACCGCTGGGCCGTCCAGGGACTGAACCTCTCCGTCCGGCGCGGGGACATCTTCGGGTTCCTCGGGCCGAACGGCGCCGGGAAAAGCACCACAATTCGCATGATTCTGTCCCTGATTACGCCAAGCGCAGGATCCGTGGAGCTGTTCGGTCTGCCCCTCCGCGAGAACAGGGGAGCGGTGCTGGCCCGCGTCGGAGGGCTTGTCGAGCGGGCGGACTTCTACCTGTACCTTTCCGCGCGGCGCAATCTGGAAATCATCGCAGATCTGAACGGCGGCATCCCCTCTTCCGCTATCGGCGAAGTCCTGGAGACCGTCGGCCTCGCCTCACGCGCCGGAGACCGGGTCAAATCGTACTCCCACGGGATGAAACAGCGACTCGGCCTTGCCGCGGCCCTCCTTGGAACCCCCGAGCTCGTCGTCCTCGATGAGCCGACAACGGGCCTCGACCCGTACGGGATCAAGGAAGTGCGGGATCTGATCGCACGGCTTGCCGCCGAACGGAATGTCACCGTGTTTCTCTCCTCGCACCTTCTTGCGGAAATCGAACAGCTTGCAACCAGCATGGCAATCATCAACAGCGGGTCGCTCGTCGTGCAGGGAAGCGTTGCGGAGCTCCTCGGTGCCGGAACGGGGAAAGTGGAGGTCCTTGCCCGTCCGGCCGGGAGGGCGCTTGAAATCATCCGCGCACTTCCCTACGTCGAAGAAGCGGTCCCGGAGGGGGAGCGGATACTTGTCCGTCTCCCGGCAGCACAGGCCGGTCCAATGAACGCCGCGCTCGTCGGGGCCGGGATCGAGATCCGGGCGCTCGTTCCCCGGCGGTCGCTCGAGGAGTACTTTCTTTCTATCACCGGGGAGGCGGGCGGACTCTGATGCGCGCGATCATCGGGAACGAGATACTGAAGACGTTTTCCAAGTGGCGGACATACATCGGATTCATCGCCGTCGGGATTGTCGTCCCGCTCGTCGAAATCGGACTCAAGGCGGAAGGCGGGTCTCTCGTGCGGAATATGACACGGGGGCTCGGCGAGGATTTCCTCGTCCTGGGGAATCTGTTCAACGCGTATTTCATCACGTATTTTATCTTAAACAGTCTCTGGATTCACGTTCCCTTCCTCATAAGCCTCGTGGCGGGCGACCAGCTCGCGGGGGAAGCCACCGGCGGGACGTTCCGGCTGATGCTCATCCACCCCCCGTCGCGGTCGCGGATACTCGCCGCGAAATATGCGACGACGCTTCTCTACACGTTTTCGCTCGTTGCGTTCCTCGCCGTTCTTGCGCTGGGACTGGGACTCGCGCTCTTCGGCACGGGGGACCTCCTGGTCCCCGGCGGGACGCTGACGATCATCCCGCGTGCGGAAGTGCCGTGGCGCCTTGCGCTCGCGTTCGGCCTCGGGATCTGGAGCATGTGGTGCGTGGCGTCCCTGGCGTTCCTGTTTTCCTCTCTCGTCGAGAACGCCATCGGCCCGATCATCGGGACGATGGCGGTGATCATCGTATTCCTCGTCCTGAGCAACATACCGATAACGCTCTTTGCGACGATTCGCCCGTACCTCTTCACGACGTATTTCAACGTCTGGCAGAAGGTGATGGAACAGCCTGTTCCCTGGGGTGAGATCGCCGCGCACACCGCCTACCTCGGGCTGTACAGCATTGGTTTTTACGGCGCCGCTTGGTATATTTTCGTCACCAAGGATGTGCTCAGCTGAACCTCCTCCACTTCAACTCACCAGGGGAACCGCCATGGACATCGGAAAGATCCAGAAGGCACTCAGGGACAAACGCATCGACGGCTGGCTGCTGACCGATTTTCGAAACCGTGATTACCTTGCCTACCGCGTCATCGGCCTCAATTTCGAAAAGATGGCGAGCCGCCGGTGGTACTACTACATTCCGGCCAAAGGGGAGCCGAGAAAGCTCGTCTCCGCGGTGGAGAGGCTTCACCTCGACGCGCTTCCGGGGAAACGCCTTGTGTATCTCTCCTGGCAGGAACAGCACGGCGCGCTGAAGAAGCTGATGGGTCCCGGGAAGAAGATTGCGATGCAGTATTCTCCGAAAAACAATGTCCCCTACGTCTCCCTCGTCGACGGGGGAACCATCGAGCTGCTGAAGAGCCTGGGATATAAGATCGTATCGTCCGCAGACCTCATCTCCATGTTCGTCTCCGTCGTCCCCGAGGAGGGATACCGGACGCACATCGAGGCGGGGCGCATCATGGACAGGATCAGGGTGGAGGCCTTCGACCAGATCCGTGCCGCGGTCCGTTCCAATTCCGGCGCGACCGAGTACGATATACAGCAGTACGTGGCGAGGCGGTTCAGGGAAGAGGGACTGACGACGTATGATCCCCCCATGGTCGGCGTGAACGACCATCCCGCCGATCCCCATTTCGAGACCGCGAAGGAGACCGCGCGCGCGTTCAAGCAGGGGGACACGGTCCTCATCGACATGTGGGCGAAGAAAGACATCCCGGGGGGAATTTACTACGACATCACGTGGGTCGGGTACATCGGCAGCACCCCCCCCGCGAAGTACGTGAAGATGTTCAACGCGGTGAAGGCCGGGCGGGACGCCGCGATCAAGTTTGTGAAGGACAAATTCGCGAAGGGGGAGACGTGCTACGGGTGGCAGGTGGACGACGCGTGCCGCAACGTCGTGAAGAAGGCGGGTTTCGGGAAGTACTTCCTCCACAGGACCGGCCACTCAATCACCGAAGAGACGCACGGCAACGGGGTCAACATCGACAATCTCGAGACGAAGGACGAGAGGGCGCTCCTCCCCGGGTGTTGCTTCTCGATCGAGCCCGGAATTTATCTCGACGGGGAGATGGCCGTCCGCACCGAGATCAACATGTTCATACGCCATGACGGGGTGCCGGAGGTGACCGGCGAAATCCAGCAGGATCTGGTTCTCATCTGATCCCCCTCACGCCCATACTCAACCAAGCGGCGGGTACATCGTGTCGATTTTGGAGCGTCTGAAGTCGGTGTTCGGCATGTTCCATCCTTCGTTCTGGATCGCGAACGGGATGGAACTTTTCGAACGGCTCGCCTACTACGGGCAGCAGATCGTCTTTGTGATTTATCTGCGGAATAATCTGGGTTTCTCGGAGTCGCAGTCGGGAACGCTCTCCGGAATTTTCGGCGGAATGATTTACCTCCTCCCGATATTAGCGGGGACGCTGGCCGACAAATGGGGTTTCCGACGCGCGTTTACGATCGCGTTCTCGACGCTGGCAATCGGGTATTTCGCAATCGGAAGCATGGGGATGAGCGCCTTTTCCGGGATCTACGGCGGCTCGGCGCCTTACTGGCTGCTCGTCGTTTTCCTCGTTCTGACCGCCTTCGGTGGCTCGTTCATCAAGCCCTCCGTGCTCGGCACGGTCGCTGTCACAACCAACGAGAAAACAAAATCATTCGGGTTTGCAGTCTACTACTGGCTCGTGAACGCGGGGGCGATCATCGGGCCGACCATTGCCTCGTTCGTGTGCGTCAGCTTCGGGAACGAATACGTTTATCTGGTTTCCTCGTTGAGTTGCCTCGCTATGCTGCTCGTAAACCTCTCGCTCTACAGGGAAGTCGAGAGCCCGGGTACGGGACTGCCTGAATCGCTGGGGAAGAAGATAGCCAATCTCTTTGTCGTCCTCGGCAATTTCCGGTTCATGATTTTCCTTCTTATCTACGCCCTGTACTGGATTCCGTTCTGGCAGGAATTCATCGTCGTTCCGTACTATATCACTGACTATATCGACAAAAACGCCCCCTATCAGCTCGTCCAATCATGGGGAGGTGCGGGGGCAATCATTCTTTTCCAGCTCCCGGTCAACCGGCTGACAAAGAACCTGTCGACGGGCAATGCCATCCTGCTCGGGTTCGCAGTCTCGTCACTTATCTGGGTGATCATTGGGATTCATCCGAGCATCCCGATGTTCGTGGCCGGCATCGTCGCGTTTTCCATCGGAGAAATGATACAGGCGCCGCGGTACTACGAGTACATCTCGACGATTGCGCCCCCCGGACAGCAAGGGCTCTTTCAGGGATACGCATTCCTTCCGATCGCACTGTCGAGATTCATCGGCGACCCGGTGGGAGGCTGGCTGTATCAGACGTCCAGGGCCACGGGAAATCCTGAGTATGTCTGGTTCGCTCTCATCGCCACAGGCCTTGCTGCGACGCTTCTGATGTACCTCTACAACCGGTTTGTTGCTCCCGGGGAGAGTTCGACGGTGGCCGCATGAAACCCGGCAGGCTACGGAATCAAATCATGCCCCGCGTCTTTGCGCTGTCCGTGGCGGCCGCGGTGGCGGTCGGCCGCGGCGGGGACCCCTCCGGTGAAGAGGTACTGCGCAACATCGACGCGCGTCTCGCCCCGGTGCACGACTACACGGTCACGCTTGACGTTGTCGCCGACGTCGAACGCCTGAACGTCCCGCCGATGCACGCCACGATGTACTTCAAGCAGCCGGACAAAATCCATATCGATGCTGAGGGGTTTGCGCTTCTCCCCCGGGAGGGGCTCCAGCCGGAGATCGGAAAACTTCTCTCGCGGTACAGCGTCGCGGAGACGGCGGGCGACACGCTCGGAGGTGTCCCCGTCCGGCGTGTCACGCTCCAGGCGAAATCCGAGAGGGGCTTTCCCCGGTCGCTCTCTGTCTACGTGGACCCGCACAGGTGGACGACGGAGCGGATCGTCACACGAGGGTCCGCAGACCGCGTTGCCACTATCACGTTCACCTACGTACAGGTTGAGGGGGTGTGGCTTCCCGGTGGGATGACGGCGGCATTCTCGCTTGCTCCGGCGGATTCGCTCGAGGGGGATCTCCCGGCAGCGCCAATGCGCCCGCAGCAGAAGCCGCGCAAAGGGACCGTCACTGTCCGCTTCAGCGACTACCGGCTCAACACGGGATTGAGTGACGACATATTCGCAAAAGAGCCCCTTACCCGTTAGCAGGTAGGGGGGATTCATCATCAAGTGTTCCGGGGTTCCCCGGAGGTGCTCTTCAGAGCGTCCTACCGTTCCTCTCCGAAATCCTTCCCTTCCTGGAGCAGCTTCTCGTATTCCTGTTTGTATTTCTTCACGGCGCGGAAGAGGGCGTCGGCGATCTTCTCCTGGCCGCTCTGGCTCTTCAGCATCCGCTCATCCTCGCGGTTCGACAGGTAGGCGGTCTCGACAAGGACGTTCGGCATCGCCGCGCCCACAAGCACGTAGAACCCCGCCTGCTTCACCCCCCTGTTGGGAATGCCGGTCCGCTCCTCGATTGATTTCTGCACGAGATCGGCGAACACTTCGCTTGCCTTCACATGGGCGCTCTGCGCCATCGTCACGAGTATGAAATTCTCCTCCGTGAGCTGGGGATATTTCTCCTCGTACCCCGGCTCCATCTCGATCACCGAATTTTCCCTCTCGGCGATGGCGATCGCATCCTCCGTCCGGCCCGGGCGGAGAAGATAGACTTCGAATCCGCGTGTCTTGCTCGGTTTCCGGGGGAGTGAATTGCAATGGACGCTTATGAACAGTTTCCCCCCCGCCTCGTTGGCGATCTGTCCCCTCCTGTTGAGCTCGATGAACCGGTCGTCCTTACGCGTGTAGACGACCTGGACGTCTTTCAGGTTTTTCGAGATAAGGGCCCCCAGCTTCAGGACGACCCCGAGCGTGACGGTCTTTTCTTTCACGCCGGTGACGCCGATCGTGCCGGGGTCGTACCCCCCATGCCCCGCGTCGAGAACAATCACGTCGAGCCTCCACTTTTCCCTCTCGGTATCGAGCCCCGGTGGTGACTCGTGTTCCCTCTTCGGGGGAGGGGAGACGGCGTCGCTGTCCGTGTCATCCGTTTCCGCCGGCGCTGTTTCTTTGTTCGAAGGGGGGAGAACGACAGTCGATTGCACCGTTCCCGACTGCAGATCGGCGGGGGATACAGGCGGTTCAGGGGCTTCATGTCGCGCCGAATCCCGCACTGCGGGCGGGGGAGGGGAAGGAGCTCGCGTGATCGCCGGGGCCGGCCCCGGGCCAGTGCCGGAGGTCTCCCCCTTCGCCTCCGTCCTTATCGCGAGTATGAGGTCGTTCGACTCGGCGTCCGTCGTGATTTCGGATGTTGCGATCTTTCCCGAAAGCCTGAACGTGAGCTGTACGGAGGTGGGGGATTGTATCGCGATGATTTCTTTGACGATGCCCGAAGGCCGGACGGCGTTGATCGCCGCGACGTCCGCCCGGGCGTCCCCCACGGTGACGTACAGCCACCCGTCTGCGCGCATCCAGTTCTCGTAGTCGCTCAGCTTCTTCGTGGCTGCGATGCGGATCAGCATGCCGTTGATTTTCGGTTCCAGCCGTACGGAGGGGATGTCAAACGCGGGGACCGCACTCTGCGTCCCGATCCCCAGCACCCCGGTCCACGGGTTGTAGGAGGCGTTCACACCGAACACGGGGCGCAGGAGAGGGAGGAACGACGCAAGTGGGACGAAATAGGAGCTGGCGGCGTACATGACCTTTGCCGGGAGCTGGTACACGGTCTGCCGGCCGCTGCTGTCGGTCACGACGATAAACGGATTCCCCCCGGCGACTTTCATCCGGAGGGGGACTTTCTTGATCTCGAACTTCTGGCTCTCCCGGCTCTCGTATGTCGCAAGCGAGAACACCTGCGCGAGATCGTTCAGCGAGACGTACACGGTGCTTGAACGCCTGAATGCCCCGATCACCGTCCCCCGCGCCGAGTCCCCGGCGAACTCGATGCGAATCGAGTTCCCCTGCGCGTGAGGGCGTTCCCGTGCCGGCGCAAATAACAGGACGAGCGCGGCGGCGTATGTGAGCGCGCGTGCCGTCTGCGTCACCTGTAGTTTGTAAACTGCACCGCGAATTTCAATTCCGCGTCCCGCACGAGCTTCATGACCGACTGGAGGTCGTCCTTCGCCTTGCCGCTCACCCGTACCTGGTCGTCCATAATCTGGGCCTGGACCTTCAGCTTCGTATCCTTGATCATCTTGACGATGAGCCGCGCGTTCTCCTTGTCGATCCCCACCCTGAGCCCGATCACCTGCCGCACCGTCCCCCCCGCGGCGGGCTCAACGGTACCGTAGTCGAGGGCCTTCAGGGGGACGCCCCGCTTTATCATCTTGTTCTGCAGTATGTCGACGACCGCCTTCAGCCGGAAATCGTCGTCGGACGCGACGGCGATCTTCTTTTCCTTCAGATCGAGGTCGATCGTGCTTTTCGAGCCTTTGAAATCGTACCGCTGGGCGATCTCCTTCCGCGCCTGGTTGATCGCGTTGTCGGTTTCCTGGAGGTTGACCTCTGAAACGATGTCGAAGGAAAATGTCTCTGGCATTGACGTTCCTCAGGTGAATTTGACGTGAAGGAGGGCATGCACGAATATCTTGAGCAGCTCCCAGCGGGGGTGGCGCCCCTCGAGGATGTACTGGTGCTGGACCTCCCTCTGCGATGCGCTGTCGCGCGTGATGATCTGGACCGACAGTGGGTGCATGTTCAGCTCCAGGTTTCGGTGATTCGCTTCGTGATGCGGAGATTCCTCTTGCCGAGCTCCTCGATCATCGCGTCCCCCGGGACGCAAAGTTCGGGGGGTTTCACGCCCCGCTCCTGGATCGTCCCCGCCGCGAGCATCTGCGCGGTGATGGATGTGGGGAACGCCGTCGCCCGCATCATCGCTGTGATCGACGCGTTTTCGTCGTAGTAGTCGACGAATTCGTACGCAAGCACCTTGGCTGCCCCGTTGTGCGTGCCGGTGATCGTCGCGCGGGCGAGAACGACGTCTTTGTCGCCGAAATCGAGCTTCTTCCTGAGCAGGTCGGCGAAGAATTCCCTGTTCGTCTTTACGCTTCCTCCCACCATCATCGGCTCCATCGTGGCGAATCCGAGATCGAGGAGCGTCTTGAATTTTTCGCAGTGGCCGCGGTAGCGGATCGTCTTGTAATCGAGCGTTTTCACTCTTCCGGTGAACAGCTCGGGGAGCGTGGAAAGGCCGCCGGACGTCGTGAACGCTTCGAGCGTGCCGAACGGTTCCGGGAACTCAATCTCCTCCAGCCCGGACATCGGGTCGACGTGCTTCTTCTCCCCGTCCTGTATGACGAGGGCCTGCTCCACGTACTCGTTGATAAGCCCCTCGACGGAAAAAACGATCTGGTAGTTCAGGGGAGGACGCGGGTGCTGCGGGAGGCCGCCGACCCGGAGGAGTATCGAGTCCAGTGTGTCGAATCCCTTGCTCGCGGTGACAGCGAGTATGTTGATGAGCCCCGGTGCCAGACCGATGTTGGGAATCACGGTCACCCCCTTGGCGCGCGCCTCTCCGTCGAGCGCGAGCTGTTTTGCCACGACGTCGTTGTTCCCCCCCAGATCGCACACATGGACCCCCGCCTGCATTGCGGCACGCGTGACGTTGAGGTTGACGGAATAGGTCACCGCGCTGATGACCGCGTTACACCCTTTCATCGCTTCGACAAGGTCCCTGTTGCTGTTCACGTCGAGCCTGACGGGACGGACGTTGGGGCCGATCGCTCCTGCGGATCGCTTTGCGGTCTGTATGTTGATGTCGGCGAGAACCACCTGGTTGTCGGGGCTGCTCCTGGCAAGATCGTACGCCGCTGCCGATCCCATCATCCCGGCTCCCAACACTAGGTACTTCATCTCACTCCCATGTTTTCATGTGAATATCCTACTTCAGTATCTCCCCGGTCTGCCTGCTCCAGAAGAGCAGATCGAGTTCGTCCATCGGTATGCCGATTTCACCGGCGAACGAGCGGAACTTACGCTCGATGGACACGTAGCGCGCCGGGGTCAGCGACTTCGGAAGCGTCCGTATGACCCGGTGCCGCCTGAGGTTCCTCAGTATATGCCTGTCGAGTATCGCGAGGTCCCTGTACCCGATGTTCCGGAGGAAATGGGAAGCCTCCTTCCACCCCAGCCCTTTGACGTTCCTGATGCACCAGCGCCGGAGTTCCTCCGGGGCGTCCCCCCCGCCAAGCGCGGCGAGTATCCCGGGGAGATTCTTCTTCGCTTCGAGAAGGTGCCTTGCCTTCGTGTTATGGAACCGGATGTAATGCTCCTTCCTGAAGAGTATCGCCGACGCGTCGACGTCCCTCCCGAGGAAATCCGCCTTCCTCAGCTCTTCAACCGCCTTCGCCGCGTTGACGGCGCTTGACTGCGGCGTGAGGAGGCAGTACACAAGCTCGTAAAAGTACTCCGTCGCCGGCACGCGGGAGAAATCATCGAGCCGCACGAGTATCCGGGACCGGACCGCGAGAAGGTCCCTGCGGAGCTTATCGACCTCGCGGTACGACGGGCTGCGTTTCATGCCAGAATCACGCGTGTGCCCGCGGACGCGCCCGGGCAACGTACCCGTACGAGTCCGTCCCGTTCCAGTCCTTCGAGTATGTGCGCGAGCCAGGGGAGATCCTCAACCGAGAAATCCTCCCTGATCTCCTTCCCGAGCGCACCTGCAAAAAGTCCTCTCCTGCTCCCCCTGAGCGCCTCCACGATGCGCCCCCTGTATATCCTGTTGGGGACCCCTCTGAGCCCGGGCTCGCTCTTTTTCCCTTCGACTCGCACTCCCGGCCGGGCGCGCTCCATGCTCAACCGGGATGCGCACTCCCCGGCCAGCGGACACCTGTCGCATGCGGGTCGCCGCGCGGTGCAGATCGTGGCGCCGAGATCCATCAGCCCCTGGTTCCAGTCATACACCGAGCGCCGCGGAAGAACCCGTCCGGCCGCCAGCCAGATCTCCTTCTCGCTTCTCATCTCCGAAGTCGAGCGCATACTCCAGAACACGCGGGAGAGGAGCCGCCGTATGTTCACATCGACGACGGGAACAGCCAGACCGTGGACCGATGAGAGTATCGCGTGCGCGGTGTATTTCCCAATCCCCGGAAGCTCCAGGAGCGACTCCTCGCTCCGCGGGACACTCATGTTCCGCCGGACGAGAGTCGCGGCGAGCGCGTGCAGCCTGACCGCCCTGTTGTTATATCCCATCCCCCGCCATTCGAGTATAACATCCCGCAGCGGGGCGCGGGCCAGTGAGTGCATCGACGGAAAGCGGCGCAGGAACCGGGGGTATTTCTCCAGAACCCTTGCGACCTGCGTCTGCTGGAGCATTATTTCCGACAATATGATCCTGTACGGGTCGGACTCCCCCCGCCATGGGAGAGAGCGCCCGTGCCGCCGGTACCACCGGCGGACCGGCGGGATGATTCTACGTTCGGTCCTTCTCATGCTTCAGCAGGATCTCGACCGCCTCCCGGTTCCCCTCCAGCATGTCGAGCCTGCCAAGTTCGGCAAACGTCACCCACCGGATCTCTTCAAATGCATGGTTCGCCGGTTTTCCTTCATACCGGTCGACGAGAAAATAGAATACCCGGAAAGAGCCGTCCTTTTCCGGGTCCGCGACTCCGTCCGGGTACACCCATTCCTGCCTGTGAATCTCCACGCCGGCCGCAGCCTCGATCCCCAATTCCTCGCGGAGCTCCCGCCGGAGAGCCTCCGCGGGGGTCTCTCCCGCCTCCACTTTTCCCCCGGGGAATTCCCACTTTAGAGGGTAGACGGCACTTCGCCTGCGCTGGCAGGCGAGCACCTTTCCATCCCCCCTGAGTATGCCGACTGCAACTTCCTTCATTGCTGAAAGATACGAAAAATGGGGGAAAATCGAAACCCGGGCCCCCATCCCCGGATCTCGTTCAAAGAGGGGAAGAATCACGGACAGCAGATTCGGCGCTTTGGCGTAAATGCGGATATATATAAACGCAGCCATGAAGACATCTCAGAGTGCCGGAACTGCAATTATGGAACTGAAAAAGAATCTGATAGGGGAGTACACGGGGTCATTCGCCCCGCCGGGAGCGGGGAACAGGCTTGTCGTGAGGAATAGGACGAGGATATACGAAAGCGATAAGGGGCACCTCTCCTACGTCATAACCGAGCACACAACCGATCAGCACAGATGCCTGACCCGGAGGGAAACGTACGTCGGACTCGTTACAGCGCAGGTTTCTTCAGAGGAGGACGGGGTCTTTTATCTGCATCTCTCCCCTCTCGACAAGCCGTACAGGGACGGTGAGGCTCTCCGTTGCGAATTTCTCTTCAGCGTGGATTTCAACTCGTACTTCCTGGTATTCGACTGGAAAGAGGGGCCGGAACGGTTTCAATTCCGTCTCAAGAAGGCTTCACAGAACGGATACGGAAGGCGGAGAAAAACCTCCTAGGCCGCTGCCGCGGCACACTTCTACCAGGTCTCCCACCCGGGGCACTCTACACGCACAACATTCCATCCGATCCCGGACCGCTTCATATGGAGCGTCCCCGTTCCGGATGCTCCGAGTGAGGAAAGCGTCCCGGCGCGGAGCCCGGACCATGAGACCGCGAACCGGACCGTGGCGCAATCCCGTTCGACGACGCACCCCTTCTCCGTCACATCGGAGCCCGTAAACAGCGCAATCCCCGACACGAACCCTTCGATTGCCCTCATCATCTCGTCGCGCGTGACGCGCCGCCCCGATGAGCTGTACAGTTCCTCCCTGTCGGCCCTCTGCATGCACCCCGCGGTGTCCTTTCCGAAGAGCGCATACAGGAAATGCCCGGCGAACATCGTCGCGCACGCCTCCTCGTCCGGGTGGAAGTCATCGTACACGAAGCTGTGCGTCATCCCCGCTATGTGGACGTCGTCGATCTCCATGTCGAACAATTCTTCCACGATGAACCTGTAGGCTTCCGCCGGGGGAACCGTGCGGTCGAAGTGGACGGCGATGGCGTGTGCGTCGAGGTGGTCGATGAGCCTGCGGAGCTCCCCGCGGATGCACGAGGAATCGAGAGACGATGGGGGGGCAAAGAGGGGATTCCCGGCATACGCACGGATGGTCGTCCTTCCGGCCGTCTTGAATTGCCGCTCAAATTCCTCGACGGTGTCGAGCCATTCGCCGATGATATCGGGAGGGGCATCCGATTCGTCGAATGAGAATCGGGCCCCGTATTTCTCTTCCAGTTCCTTCCGCTTCCGCTCGTTCAGTGCGCGCTGTATGCGATCCTGCGTCTCGTCCGGCATGCCGATCCCTCCGCTGAGTGTGTCGATTGCGTGGGAGCCGATGGCGGGCGGCCGGAAGAGGTTCAGTTCCGGACGTAGTCGATGAATTCAAATTCCGGGTGGTGTTCGCGCGCGGTTTCTCTGAACACTGTGCCGAGCAGATGCTCGTAGGGAGGAAAGTATGTGTCCGCCTCGACGTCCCGGTCGACAAGCGTTAGGTAGAGCTCATCTGCGCGGTCAATCAGCTGGGCGTAGACTTTCCCCCCCCCGATAACGAACACCCTGTCGAGGGAGGCGAGGGCCCGGAGCGATTCATCAACGGAAGCGTACGACTCGATCCCCTCTACAGGGCTTGAGCTCAGGACCACATTTCTCCTCCCGGGAAGCGGCTGCCCGAGAGATTCCCATGTCCCCCGCCCCATCAGGACTGCATGCCCTGTCGTCAGGCGCTTGAATCGCTTCAGATCCTCCGGGATCCGCCACGGGAGCTTCCCCTCCCTGCCGATGGCGCGGCGGTGAGCGATGGCCGCGATAATGGCCAGTTTCACACCGCCACCTGGAACTTGATCGGCTCATACGATTCATACCCTGCCAGGGCGAAATTTTCGAATTTCAATTCGTCAATAGGAACGTTATCGATCTTGAGCGTGGGGAGGGGCTTCGGGGTCCTTTTGAGCTGTTCCCTCAGCCCTTCGATATGGTTCACGTAAATGTGTGCGTCGACGATCGTATGGCTGAATATCCCCGGTGCGAGCCCGGTTTCCTGCGCCAGGATCTGTGTCAGGAGCGCATAGGCCGCCAGGTTAAACGGTATTCCGATTGCGATGTCCCCTGACCGCTGCGTGAGGTGGCAGCAGAGCCTCTCCTGCTGGACGTTGAACGCGAACGTGTAGTGGCACGGCGGGAGCTTGCTCCCCAGCGCGTTCCCGGGCTCCCAGGCCGTCACGACCATCCGCCGGGAATTCGGGTCGGTTTTCAGGAGCTCGACGACCCGGCCGATCTGGTCCACCTCCACAACCTCGTATTTCCCGGTCGCGGGATTTATCTGCGCGCTCGGAAACCTGCGCCAGTAGCGTCCGTACGCCGTTTCAAGGTTCCCGTTTTCGTCTGCCCACGCATTCCAGATCTTCGTGTGCTTCATCAGGTTACGGATGTGGTCGTCTCCGGAAAGGTACCAGAGGACCTCGTAAAGCATCGCCTCGAAATTCACCTTCTTCGTCGTCAGCAGAGGATATCCTTTCGCGAGGTCCACCGTGTAATGCTCGGCGAAGCACGATATCGTATCCACACCCGTCCGGTTCTTCTTTACCGTCCCGCGTGTAAGCACCCGCTCGACAAGATCAAGATACTCCCGCATGCAATTCTCCTCTGTCGTTGGTCTCCGGACTGGACGCCCGTATGAAAAATAGCTATGCACCCCCCGAAAAGCAATCCTGCGATTCCCGCCCCGCTCCCGCATGATCCCCCTTCGAGCGTCCCCACCGACGCCGGGAACAAAGCCCGGGGAACGCGGCCGATTCGGCGATGACTGTCCCCGGGGCACCGATACCGATCGTCAGATACCGCTGGACGTCGGCATTCCAGGTCAGCGGGTTCGCAAGCGCCCTCTGCCGGAGCGGAATGCCCTTGCCGGGTTCGCCGAATCCCCCCCTGTAAATCTTCACGAGGTCTTCTGGCGGGATTGCGGTGCCGGTTGAACTCAAGGGATGCACATTGCCCTGAGAAGGGAGGGAGGAGAGAAATCACGTGAAATGTAAGGCGAAAACCAAGGAGTATCAAGGGAATAAGAATCCCCCGGGACGCTGCGTGTCCGTCCGGAACGGGCGAACCGCAACAATCGGTTGAATTTACCGTAGCAGTATTAAAGAGAGAGTCACACTGGATCTCAAAAGTGACGTCATCATGAACCCGAAGAAATTCAATTGGACGGGATGGCTGGGGTGTATCATTCTGGCATGTGCCGCGGTCGCCCCGGCCGGAGAGAAACAGATCATCTCGCTGAAGGATCTGAGCGACACGCAGGTGAAGTGTGCAGGATTCCGGATTCAGCAGGAAGCCACGGTGCACATCAAGGCTGTTGGCGCGGGGGGAGACAATAAGTGGTCGTGGGGAGAGAACAGATGGTCGCGCAGCAATAACGACCGCGGTGACATGACCGCCTATCCATGGATCATCGATGCGGACACGCGCAACGTGGTCTGGGAAATGTCCATGGACAACTCGTCGAAATGGAAAGACGAACGGTCGTTCGACGGCACCGTGACGCTCCCGGCCGGATCGTACGAAGTCTATCTCGCGGCCGCGGTCTTCACGATAAACACGGCGTTCACGCACATGTCGATAACCGTCGACCACCGGAAGAACCCTCTCTTCGGCGACGTCAGGTCCGAAAAGAACAACTTCTTCAACTGGATCTCCGGCTGGTGGTCGGACGATATAATGAAAACGTGGAAGAGGCGTTCCCCCCTCTGGGGGATCGATCTCCTTGTCGATGAATCCGTAGGATGCACGTGCTTCGACGCGCCAAAAGCGCGGGAAAACATGGTGCTGAAGGCGACGGGTCTCGGCGAGAATGAAGTTGTAAGGAAGTCGTTCTCTCTTGACGATGCAGCGACGCTGTTCATCTACGCGCTGGGTGAGGGGGACCGCGAAGGGCAGCTCGCCGATCACGGGTGGATTGTCAAGACCGCGGACAGAAGGCGCGTGTGGGAGATGCAGATCAGGAACTGCACGTATGCGGGGGGGGCCGACAAAAATATCCGGTACGTTAACACAATTACTCTCCCGAAAGGGGATTACACGCTCTACTACGTGACGGACGGGAGTCACTCGAGCGTCTGCTGGAACGCGAATCCACCGTATGATCCGCTCAACTGGGGGGTCACCGTCGCCATCGACCGCGAAAAGGAAAGGAAGAGCTTCAGAACGATTCCGAACGAAGAGGACCGGAACGTCATCGTGAGCCTCATCCATCCCAGGAACAGCGACTATCTGTCCGAAGGGTTCACGCTCAAAAAGGACGCCCGCGTGCGGGTCTATGCGATAGGGGAGAGGGACAATTCGCGGCGCTCCATGGCTGACTACGGCACGATACTCGACGCGAAGACGCGGGAAAAGGTGTGGACGATGGATGTTGACAGGACGTCGCACGCCGGGGGAGACTCGAAAAACCAGTACATCGACGAGATCATCTCTCTTCCCCGCGGCAACTACATTGTCACGTATACGACGGACGATTCACACACATACAACGACTGGAACTCCGATCCCCCGTACGACAAGGAACACTACGGGATCACAGTGATGGGCGTCGGGGAGAAATGGGATCCTTCGATCGTCGGCAAATACACCGAGGAGCGCGAGAAAAACATCATCGCGCAGATCATACGTCCCGGGGACAATGTGGACGAATCCCGCCCCTTCACGCTCGAGAAGTCCACGCGGGTCCGCGTCTACGCGATCGGGGAAGGAATGGGGCGGGAAATGGACGACTACGGCTGGATAGAGGACGCGAGGACGGGGACCGTTGTGTGGGAGATGACGTACCGGATGACGTTCCACGCGGGGGGTGATCGGAAGAACCGGATGGTGAACACGACGATTCTCCTCGACAGAGGGAGTTACAGGCTCCGGTTCAAGAGCGACGACTCCCACTCATTCGGAAACTGGAACGCCGATCCCCCCGATGACCAGCAGTACTGGGGAATCACGCTCTACCGTGACGAATCGACCCCCGTGCCGGGAATCCCTCTCCCCCCGGAACAGCCGTCGCCCCCAACGCCGCCGTCACCTCCGGACGACCCGGACGACTGAATTACGCGCCGGGTCGCGAACTGCGACCCGGTTTTTTGTGCCTGGCCGGACCGGGGGATGTCTCTCTGTGGAGATTCCGGATCTCGCCCGCCGAGAGGTTCCTCCATCTCCCGGGGGTCAGCCCGTCGAGCGTGAGGTCCCCGATCCCCGTCCTGACGAGCCTCAGCGCGGGATGCCCCACGGCCGCGGTCATCTTCCTCACCTGCCTGTTCCTTCCCTCCGTCAGCGTTAACTCGATCCACGCGGTAGGCACATTCTTCCTGAACCGGATCGGCACCGGCCTCGGGGGAAAATCCGGCTCAGCATCGAGGAGCCTGACGACCGCCAGCCTTGTTAGTTCCCCCTCGATCATCACTCCGTGCCTCAGCTTTTCAAGCGCCTCACCGTCCGGCACCCGCTCCACCTGCACGACGTACGTGCGGGGGTGCATGAAACGTGGCTCCGTTACCCGCCGTTTGATGCTGTTGTCGTCCGTCAGCAGCATGAGCCCCTCGCTGTCCGCATCGAGTCGTCCCGCCGGGTAGACCGTCTCCGGAAAAGGGCCGAACTCAGCCAGAGTCTTCCAGTCGCCGTCCGGGGTAAACTGGGAAATCACGCCGTACGGCTTGTAAAAAAGTATGACATGTGCGGGCATGGGGAGAAGATAGAGAGATCCGGAGTCATAAGCGACGGGTTCATTCAGCGTGTTGACTCTCGTTGAGCTTCTCTCTACAATGGGAACATCACAAACATCAAATCGAGGTTTCCATGCCCACAACGAGGCGAACCTTTCTGCAGCGCGCCGCCGCAGTCGGCGCGGCGGCTCTTTCCGGGAACTTGTTCATACCGGCTCTCCTGAGAGCCTCGGACGGGCCGGCGGGGGGGCCGCTTGTGATCGCAAGCGCGAACGGCCTTGCCGCAGTCAGCAAGGCGATGGAGATCATCAAACAGGGGAATGATGCTCTCGACGGCGTCATCGCTGGGGTAAACATTGTGGAGGACGATCCCAACGACACGAGCGTGGGCTACGGCGGGCTGCCGAACGAGGACGGTGTCGTGGAGCTCGATGCGGCGGTCATGCACGGCGCGAACCACATGGCCGGGGCTGTCGCCTCCCTCCGGAACATCAAGAACCCCTCGAAGGTTGCGCGACTTGTGATGGAGCGGACAGACCACGTCCTGCTCGTGGGGGAGGGGGCGCTCCGGTTTGCGCGGGCGCACGGATTCAAGGAGGAGGATCTTCTGACCGAAAGCTCCCGGGAAGCATGGTTGAAATGGAAGGAAAACATGTCGAAGGAGGACGCGTGGCTTCCCCCGCACGGCGACACCGACAGCGCGAAGGACATCGGAGAACTGTTCGAGCCGTACATGAAGCACACCGGGACCATCCACTGCGGCGCGATCGACACGCACGGAAATATCTCCTGCGTGACGACGACGAGCGGACTGGCATGGAAAATCGCGGGACGTGTGGGTGATTCTCCGATTATCGGGGCGGGGCTCTACTGTGACAACGAAGTGGGAGCGGCCGGGTCGACGGGGCGGGGCGAAGCGAACCTGATAAGCTGCAACAGCGTGATGATCGTCGAATGGATGCGCGCGGGGAAATCGCCGGAGGAAGCATGTCTGATGGCATGCAAACGCGTCGTGGAGAACAACAGGCAGCGCAGGCTGCAGGACGACCAGGGGAGGCCCACGTTCAACGTGTCGTTCTATGCCCTCAACAGGAAGGGAGAACACGCAAGCGCCTCCGTCTGGGACAAGAAACAGTACGCCGTCCATGACGGCACCTCCGCACGTCTTCTCCCGGGGGCGTACCTGTACAAGAAATAGCGTCGGCGCGTACACGCGGCTCCATGTCCCCCCCTTCTATTGACTTTTCCTCGGCACATTTGTATTCTGAAATGTGGTGCCTGTGTGGTGGGGGGGGGGAGAACTGAGGGCGGAAACCGTGGCCGCAGAGGCGTGCGGCCCGCTCCTGGCGGGGATCGGCGGTGGGATTCCCCGGTCCCGTGTGCTCCGTTCTTGCAACTCATGCAAACCGGGCGCGCGACAACCAGTTCACGTGACGCTTCCGCTGTACCAGGTCGTCTCCCTCCGTCACATTCTCTCCCCCTCCCGCCGCTCGGACCGCAAATTCTCCACAAATCCGGACTGAATGGACCTTTCGGTACAACATTGTGTGTTTCTCCTTGTCCTTTTGCTCCCTCTGACCGCGCGCGCGCAGCAATTCAGGGTGGATACGCTCGCGCGGGGGCCCGCGATACAGCTCCCGTCCGCCATCGCGTTTATTCCGGGTTCGGATGACAAGTTCTTCTTCGCCGAAAGAAGCAGCGGAAGGGTGCGCTTCTTCGACGACACGGTGCACGCCGGCGCGTTCGTCACGGTTCCCGTGGAGGATGAAAACGAACAGGGACTTCTCGGCGTCGCGGTACATCCCCGCTATCCCGATTCTCCCTATGTGTACGTCTATTACGTCCGGGCGATCGACCGCGCCGGCATTCTCGAACGGTACCGGGACGAGGACGGGGAAGGGGTGTCCCCGCAACTGCTCCTGTTCATCGCGCGCCGTGACTACGACACGCGGAACAACGGGGGAGTGCTCCGGTTCGGTCCGGACGGGAAGCTCTACGTCGCGGTCGGCGACCATGGCGCACGGCCGTCGAACGCGCAGGACACGCTGGGGGGGAGAAATCTCCGGGGGAAGATACTCCGGCTGAACCCGGACGGCACCGTTCCCGCCGACAATCCTTTTCCGAGGAAATACTTCTGGTGCATCGGCCTGCGCGACCCCTCGGGGATGGGTTTTGATCCGGCGAGCGGGCAGCTCTATGTCACCGAGGGGGGGGCGCTCACGAATGAGGTCCTCGCCGCTCCCCGCGGGGCGAACCTGGGATGGCCCGGCCGCCGCCCGGGCACGCGCGAGGTCGAACGCACTCCCGCGGTACTCTACAACGCCGGTCACGGTGATCAGCCGGAGCTCTCAGGAATCGCCGTGTACAGGGGAGATCTTTTCCCGCGGCTGAACGGCAGAATCCTCTTTGTCGGAAACGCGATCCCCGTTCTCTGGGCGGCGGCTCCGGGGGGCAGCGGAGACACGCTTACGGCGGAGCCGATGTACAGGTCCAATACCGGATTCTCCGACGTGCAGGTCGGTCCGGACGGCTGCATCTACCTTGCGAACGGTCCGTACCGGGCGAGCAGGATCGTCCGCCTGTTCCCCCTGCCGCCGCGGTTCATCTCCGAACCCCCGTCCAGTGCCGTCCTCGGGGAACGGTACATCTACACCCCCGCATTTTCCGGGACCCCCCCGGCGCTTGAAATCCTGAGCGGTCCGGAAGGGATGACTGTCGATACAACCGACTGGAGCGTCCGCTGGATCCCCACGAAACCGGAAGCACTCGAAGGAAAACAGTCCGTCGTGATCCGCGCGCGCAACGGCGCGGGATCGGCGGATCAACGGTTTGCGATCGCAGTCCGGAACATCAACGAACCCCCCTCGCCCTTCGCGGTACTCGCCCCTCCCGAAGGAAGCGAACGCCGGTTCCTCGGCGAAGATCCGTTCGTGACGTTCAGCTGGGCGCCGGCAAACGACCCCGACCTAGATACTGTCCGTTACACGCTTCAGATCGATACCGTCGCGACGTTCGACAGCAGGTCGCTCATGAGCATCGACGCGGGACTTTCCGACTCGGTCCGCGTTCCGCTCCCCCAGTCGAGCAGCACGTACTTCTGGCGGGTCGAGGCCTCCGACGGGAGGAGCACCACGCTTTCCGTTCCCCGGGTTTCGAAGATCGAGGTGATATTCTCCAAGTTCCTGGTGCGTGAAAAAGCCCGCCACGTCGAGTCCGTGCTTGAGCAGAACTTTCACGTCCCCATCAATCCGGAGCCGGGGATACGGTACTCACTCCCGCGCGCCGGTTACGTGCGGCTTACGATATTCAACCTCCTGGGACAGGAAGTGGCCCGGCTCTACGACGGGACGCAGCAGGCGGGGACGTACGACGTGGGATTGGCAGGCGTGAATCTGCCGAGCGGGGTTTATTTCTATCGGCTCATCGCCCCCGGTTTCGCGGAGACGAAAAAAATCGTCGTGTCGAAGTGACTCCCGCGGCGGCGGTCTGCATCATCTGCTCCTGCGGATGATCACGATCGTCTTGTCGTCGGAGTAGTCGATAAGCCTGTTGTGGAGCTGCACGTCTTCGATGATCAACTGGCAGATTTCTTTCGGCGACTTCGTCCTGAACTCCTTCAGTTTCCCGATAAGACGTTCCTCGCCGTACATTTCCCGTTTCTCGTTTGACGCCTCCACGATGCCGTCGGTGTACAGCATCATAATGTCACCGCGGCGCATGATCGTGAATTCGGTCCTGTACTTTTCCGCGGGGAACGGACCGATGATCTGCCCCGTCGCTCCGAGCGCCTCCGTCTGGCCGGTCGCGGCGTGAAATACGATGGGGAAGCAGTGCCCCGCGTTCACGTACGACACGAGGCCGTTGTCAGAATCTGTGAATTCGGCATACACCATCGAGATGAAGTGCTCCGGGGTGAACGTCTTGTTGACGAGACGGTTGAGCCGCCCTATGAGCGTGCTCATCTTCGTCTGGAATTCGACCCCCATCCGGATCGCGCCCGAGACGTACAGAGCCTGCGCCGCGGCGGAAAGCCCCTTGCTCGCGGCGTCGCCGATAACGACTCCGAGGCGGTCTTTGTCGTCGGAGGCCTGCAGGTAGTCAAAGAAGTCTCCTCCGACGATCCGCTCGGAGAGCGAGACGCCGTACAGATCGTAGTTGCTGAACTTGAGCTCGTGAACGGGGAGGATGCTCCTCTGGATCTCCCGTGCCTTGTCAAGATCCCTCTCAAGGTCCTTCGCCTTCCTCTCGCTCTTCCTGTTGCGGAGTGCGGACGTGAGCGCGCTGCTGATGATGTTCAGCGCGTACGTCATGTCATCCTTCAGGTAGTCCGCGTTGATGGCGAGGATGTACTGGTAGAGCGTGTAATTCTTCCACTGGATTTTCTCGCCGATCCCGGTGGCGGAGTAGTGCGTGATCCCCTTGTGACGGAGGTATCGGTTCGTCTCCGTCCCGACGACCGTCAGTTTTTTGTCGAGCTGTGCGAACAGGGGATAATCAACGACCCTGATCCGGAAGTTTTTCCTGATTTCCTCGATCTCGCCGTATTGCCGGAGAAGCCTGTACGTGCCCGTGTTCTGCTCAAGCTTCCATATGCGCCCCCCCTTGATGGGGAGGGTTTCATTGACGATGATGTTCTCGAGTATGTGCCCGAGAAGCTGCTCCTCGGTGCGGACCTTTTCGTCGCTGAGAAGCCTTATTGTCCTGTAGAGCTTGTGCTGATCCATTGTGTCCTGCCTGTTCATTCAAATGCGCCCCGGGGGCGCCGTACCTTATTCGTTGTATTTCATCTCGCCCACCCTCAGCGCGATCGGCAGGCGGTCTTCGTTGCGCGGGATTGCGCAGCTGTACATCCGGCTGTACGCGCAGTACGGGTTGTAGGCTTTGTTCAGATCGATCACGTACACGTGGTTCGGATCGTGGGCATCATCCCCGGCGTCGATATACCGGCCGACCTCGTACGTCTCCCGCCCGGTGGTACTGTCGGTGAACCAGATGCTCATCGTTTCGGGGTAGCGTGCGTAGCGCTCGCTGTCGTACGGGGTGAACTTGTAGACGTTGAGCCGTATGAGCACGGGCGCGCCGGATTCTCCGGGGACGGGGAACTCGACGTATGCGTAGCGGAGCTGCCGGCGCGTCTCCCCCTTTGTTCCCATCACTGTCACCGTTTCCGGGGCGGCGTACGTGTGAAGAACGGACTCCCCGCGGAACGCCGGATTGACGGGGAACCAGTTGATCCCGTGGTACCGTGCACTCGTGTCGCGGACAAACGGCGAGTGGGGGTCGTGTGCGAAAAATGCGTCCTTTTCTCCCCTGTACTCCATGTTCTCCTCGATGATGCTGAGGCTGTCGGCCCGCGTGAGAACGGGGAGCGCCGGCGTCCGGCTGCAGGATGCGAAGGTCATGACGCACCCCGCAAGAGCGGCACAGGCGGCTTTTGCAGACGGCTTCATCGCGTATCCTCCAAAACGTGCCGGTACACCTTTTCGACGTTCTCGGCCATCGCGGGTGCCGTGTACCTCCGCTCGTAAAGTGCGGCCGAGGCGCGTCCGAATGCACTCCGCCGTGTGCCGTCGGCGATGAGATCGAGGAGAGCGTGTGCGAGCGCGGGCGGGTCTTCCGCCGGCGTGAGGTGCCCGGAATGCCCCTCCTCGATCATGGCGGCGATCCCGCCCACGTCCGTCGACACGACGGGGACCCCGCCGGCAAGCGCGCGCAGTATGGCGATCGGGAACATCTCCGATGCAAGATCGATCGATGACTGGCAATAGATGTCGAACGCGGGATAGAGATCCCGCAGGTCGTCCCTGAAACCGAGAAACCTGACGGAACGGTCGATCCCCAGCGCTGCAGCCTGCGCCTTCAGCGGGGCCTCGAGCTCCCCGTCCCCCGCGATAAGGAAGAGGACGTCCGGGCGCTCCCGCACGACGAGCGCAACGGCTTCCAGCAGAAAGCGGTGGCCCTTGAAGGGGACGAGACGGGCGACGTTCCCGACGACGATTGTCTTTCCGTCGATCCCCATGGCGCTCCTTGTCCGCGCCCGGAGAGTCGCACGGACCTCCCTGGGATCCGAGTCGATCCCGATGGGGATCGTCGTTACCATGCCGGGCGCAATCCCGTCCTCCCGGAGCAGGACCTCCCTCCCGGCGTCCGCGTCCGTGATGAAGTGGGACGTTCCGAACCTGTTTCTCAGCGCGTGCGTGATGTTGTGGCTGATCGAGTGCGTGCTGTGCACCCCCGCGACGTGCTTTGCCGCCGTGCCCGCCGCCGCGATCGCCGCGCACGTCCTGTCGTAGTTTGCGTTGCTGTGGACGATCGCGATCGACCGTTCGCGCATCGCCCGGCGGAGTATGCGTGAGACGCCGAACACGCGGGACATCCCTCCGTACTCGATAGGAACGACGGGGAGCGAGACCTCTGTGCATTTGTGGAGGAGGAGGTGCCCCGGGGATGCAGAGACCCACACGCTGTGCCCCCGCCGGGCAAGAGAGCGGGCCAGAGTCAGGACGTAGTCCTCGCCTCCGGCGAATATGTCCGTGGCGTCGGTGAGAATGACGTTCATCGGATCAGCCGTTGCCGTAGACGTCGCCGATGCCGAATTTGCTTGCGGCCCAGAGAGCGAGATTTGCGGTGATTGCGGTGACGACGCGGTTCTCGTCTTCCTCGCGGACGACGAGATCGTACGTGTCGGCGACGAACTTCATGTTCCGCAGTATCTTCCCCACCTGTTTCCTTGTCACGGTCCCGTGCCAGAACGCAATCTGGCTCAGCATCATCGCGCCGTGCCGGCGGAGGAGTTCCCTGACGCTGATCACCTTCTCTGCTCTCGGGGTGCGGGGGACGCACACGAAGGAAAGGTCCGTGAAGTATTCGTCCCAGAACGTGGCGAATATCTTGTTTTCCGGACGCCTCAGGTACCGTGCGCGTTTGAGCGAAAAATGCGCCTTCGTCCTGACGCGGAACCGCGGGATGACCGGGTGGAGGTCGTACAGCGTGCGCGGCTGCGTCGGATCCTCGGTATCGGGCTCCCTGTAGACCCAGCGTTTTCGGAGCTTCCGCCACGTATCCACGCAGACCACCGGGGCTTTGCGGCTGTCGATGGAAATGAACTTGTCCCGTTCCATCCCCACGACCGTGATCCAGTGGTTCCATCCGTCGACGCACAGGAGGGCAGGGTACCCCTTTTTGAGCGACTGAACGAGCTCCCGCTTCGCCCTGAGCGAATCCTTCCTGCGGATAATCTTCATTTCACAGTCATAGGCCTTGGCGGCCCTGGCGAGCTTTATCTCGTCGGTCCCGTTCCACCAGTGCGTCCCGGCGATATGCGAAATCCTGTTCTCATCCACTATTCTGCCCAGCATGATGAGGGCGTACTTCAAAGCGAATGGTCCGCACTGCCATTTGTTCGGCTGAGGATAGAGTCCCATCGGCGAGATAAGTCCCGGATCGAAAGAAGTCTTGAGAAAACAACTGTGGCCCCCCTGGAGGGACCACGTCACATCATAAAATACGGAAAACGGGGGGTATTTCCAATGCGGAGGTATTGCCGATTTTCGCTCATTTTGGGCTTTTTTTGCCGATCGGGAGGATTCTGACTCTCCGGGGGAAAGGGCGTTACTTCCTGCCTCCTCCGGTCTCCCGGATAAAGGCGATCATCCCGGTGTTCGGGGGTGTGTGACCCATCTGTCGCATCAGTGTCACGACCTGGCCCCTGTGGTACGTCGAATGGTCCACCATGTGCTGAAGTGCCTGTGTGAACGTGTGAACGAACTGTTCCCCCGTCGGGGTGGACATCGTGAACGTCTCCTGGAGTTTCCTGTCGGTCATGCCGCCGAGGAATTTGGCGATGGCGAACCCTGTCTTCTCCCACAGCGCCCTGACGTCGGCGATCGTCGGCACCTCGGCCGGCGTGATCATCGTCTTATCGGGCGTCCCCGCCATCCGTGAGAGCCACAGCTTCTCGGCGCCGGCTAGGTGCGTGAGTGTGCCGTGTATGCTCCGGTGGCTGCTCTTCAGGTCGCGGATGCCGTCCTCCGCGGGGAGGGCCTCAACCGCCTCCAGCATCCTGTTGGTGGCCCACGAACTGTACGCGGTCAGCATCTTGATCTCCTGAAGCGTCATGCTCTTCCTCCCTTCATGTGAATGATCGGGTGCCGGCTGACGGCGTCAACCGCTCTTTTCCGCCCTCTTCTTGAGGTCCGCGACCGCCTTCAGCGCATCGAGGGGCGTCATCGAATCCACATCAAACCGCAGTATCTCCTCCCTGAGCGGATCGTCCTTCATCTCGAAGAGCGTCATCTGGATCTCCCCGGTCCGTATGCGCCCCTTCTTCCTTCCCCGTGTCTCGTCGTGGACGCTCAGCCCGGAGCCCTCCAGGTTCTTCAGTATCGACGTCGCCCGCTCCGTCACCTCGTCGGGAAGCCCGGCCATCTTCGCGACGTGGATCCCGTAGGAATGGTCTGCGAATCCGGCGGTCACCTTGTGGAGAAACACAACCTTGTCGCCGTATTCGCGGACGTCCACCTTGAAGTTCTTGATCCGGGGAAACAGATCCGCCAGCTCGTTCAGTTCGTGATAGTGCGTCGCAAACAGCGTGCGTGCCCCGACCATCTCGTGGAGATACTCAGTGAGGGACCAGGCGATGCTGATCCCGTCAAACGTGCTCGTGCCGCGTCCCACCTCGTCGAGGAGTATGAGGCTCCGGGATGTGGCGGTATTGACGATGTGCGCGGCCTCGTGCATCTCGACAAGAAACGTGCTCTCCCCCGCGCTGATGTTGTCGGTCGCCCCCACGCGCGTGAATATCCGGTCCACGATTCCCACGGCGGCCTTCCGGGCGGGAACGAAGCTGCCGATCTGCGCAAGGAGCACGATGAGCCCGGTCTGCCGGAGGAAGCTTGACTTCCCGCTCATGTTGGGACCGGTGATGATGAGGATCTGGTCCGAGGCGGTGTCGAGGCGGACGTCGTTCGGTATGTATTTCTCGCCCGGCGGAAGGAGGCGCTCGATCACCGGATGGCGGCCGTCCGTGATGTCGAGAACCGTGGAGTCATTCACGTCGGGGCGCGTGTAGTCCTGTTCGAGCGCGACGCGGGCGAGCGACGAGTAGCAGTCAAGGGCGGCGAGCGCCCTGGCGGTCGCCTGGATCGCCTCCGTTTCCCGGGCCACTTCCAGCCGGAGGTCGTTGAAGAGCTGTGTCTCCAGTGCGAGGATTCTCTCCTCCGCGTGAAGGATCTTCTCCTCGTATTCTTTCAGCTCAGGGGTGATGTACCGCTCGGCGTTCGTGAGGGTCTGTTTCCGTATGTAGTCCGGCGGGATCTTCTCTTTGTGTGTATTCGTGATCTCGATGTAATAGCCGAAGACGTTATTGAACCCCACCTTCAGCGAGCTGATGCCGGTGCGGTCCCGCTCCTTCCGCTGCATTTCGGCGATCCACTGCTTGCCACTGAACGCGAGCGTCCGCAGCTCATCGAGCTCCGGGTTGTAACCGGGGCGGATGACCCCCCCGTCGGCGAGCGATGCCGGGGGATCTGGCTCGATTGCCGAACCGAGAATCGCGACCGTGTCCGGAAGCGGGTGAAGTCCGTCGCGGATTTCCGCCAGGGCGGGCGATGAGGCCCGCGCGACGGCGTCGCGGACTGCGGTGACGGATTCGAGTATCCCCCTGAGGGCAACGAGTTCGCGCGGCGTGGCACGCCCGGTGCATACTCTCGTATTGAGGCGCTCCAGGTCGCCTATCCGTTCAAGGAGCGGGCCGGTCCCGCGGAGGAGCGGCGCCGTGCGGGTGAGCTCCTCCACAGCATCGAGTCTCCTGCGGATGGGTTCGACGCTGTTCAGCGGGTTGCCGATCCATTGTTTCAGGAGGCGTCCCCCCATGGGGGTCAGCGTGCGGTCCAGCACGCCGAACAGGCTCCCGTCGCTCGTTCCTGCGGCCGAGGACGTGATCTCGAGATTTCTTTTCGTCGCGGGATCGAGAACGATGTGGTCCCCCGCCTCGTAGGGGGTGATCGTGCGGATGTGAAGGAGATTCGATTTCTGCGTCTCCTGGAGGTAGTGCATCGCCGCCCCCGCGGCAATGACCGCGAGGGGGCGGCCCTCGAGTCCGAATCCCTTCAGTGTCTGCGTCTTCAGCTGTCCCGTGAGAAGATCCCGTGCGTACTCGGGCGTATAGATCCAGTCGTCGAGCGTGCTGTACAGCCCTGAGAACACGCCGCCGAGGACCCCGCGGAGCGTCTCCCGGTCGCGCTTCTGCACGATGATCTCCGAGGGGCTCACCGATGCCACGTACTCCGCGAGTGACCGGAAGGGGAACTCCCCCGCGCGGAATTCCGCCGTCGTGACGTCCACAAACGCGAACCCGATCATGTCGTCCCCCGTCGAGAGAGGCGTGGGGATTGCGATCGAGGCGAGGTAGTTGTTCTGTTTCTGGTCGAGTATCCGGTCGGAGAACGCCACCCCGGGGGTCACGACTTCTACGACCTCCCTCTTGACGATCCCCCTTGCGAACCGCGGATCCTCCATCTGTTCGCAGACCGCGACCCGGTAGCCGGCCTTCAGGAGTTTCGGGAGGTATGATTCGAGGGCATGGTGGGGAAATCCGGCGAGCGGGATCTCCCCCGCGGCGCCGTTGCCGCGTCTTGTGAGGGTGATGCCGAGGACGCGCGAGGTGATCCTGGCGTCTTCCTCGAACGTCTCAAAAAAATCCCCCATGCGGAAGAGAAGGATTGTCTCGGGGTGCTTCGCCTTCACCTCGGCGTATTGCTTCATCAGGGGAGTGGACATGCAGCCAATTAACTCAAATCCCGCCGGAAAATCAACGAACGGAAGGAAGTGACGCGGAGGGCCCGGGGGATGCGTTCCCCCGGGGCCGATAGAGACTTCAATTGTTTGCCATGATCACGCCGTTGAAATTGGGGCGGAGAAAATCAGGCATATCGTTCACACTGTCACCTGTCCAGTATCATGAATATCCCCTCTATCCTTCCCATGGGAGCCGAAAGCTGAACGCCTGCCACCTCACCTTTTATGTGCTCAAATGTTTCACGCGCGATATTCACCCCTTCTGTGAATCCCTCTTCCTTCGTCGTCGTCCGCCGCATCCGCTCAAGTATGTCCGCGGGGACGGAAGCGCCCGGAACTTCATTGTTCATGAACTCCGCATTCCGGAATGAAACGAGCGGCCAGATCCCGCATATGAGCGGTATCTTCACGCAGGCGATCCGTTTCATGAAGCTCTCGAGTATGCGGATGTCGAACACGGGCTGCGTGATCATGTATTCCGCGCCCGCTTCGATCTTCCAGTCGAGGCGTTTCAGCTCTTCATCCAGGTTAATCGCTCCCGGGTTCACTCCGACCCCTATGCTGAACGCGGTCGGGTCGCCGATCGGGTTCCCCGCGAGGTCGAGCCCGTGGTTAAGGCGGTTGATGACGTTCGTGAGCCCGATGGCATCGACGTCGAACACCGCAGTGGCGTTCGGGTAGTTCCCGAGCTTCGGGGGATCCCCGGTAATCGCCAGGACGTTTCGCAGCCCGAGCGCCCACGCACCGAGAAGGTCCGACTGCATCCCTATCACATTCCTGTCCCTGCACGCGAAATGGAGGACTGTTTCGATCCCGATGTCCCTCTGTATGATCGCGGCCATTGCGAGCGCGGACATCCGCGCCGAGGCGCGGGGGCCGTCCGGTATGTTGATCGCGTCGACGCCGAAATGATGCAGCCGCCTGGCCTTTGCCACTTCCCGTGCCGGGGTGACGCCGCGGGGGGAGACGAGTTCCGCCAGTGTCACAAACTCCCCCCGGACGAGTTTTGTCGAGAGACGCGATTTTTCCTTCCTGTCGACGACGTGCACCGTCTCTGGCGCGGTCACGACGAGGCCTTCCTGTCTCCTGTCCATCCGCTTCACCGGCTGGAGCGCGCGTACAGCCCGGCGGATTGCGCGGATGTGCTCGGGGTTCGTCCCGCAGCAGCCGCCGACGATCGTCGCGCCTGACTGGATGAACCGCTTCGCGTACTCGGCCATGTACTCGGGGGAAGTCATGTAGATGTTCCGCCCCCCGATGCTCTGGGGGAGTCCGGCGTTCGGCTGGACGGACAGCGGCATCACCGTCAGCGTCTTCAGCGTCTCGAGTGCGTCGAGCATCGCCCGCGGCCCCACCGAGCAGTTCAGGCCCAGCGTGTCGACCCCCTTGTCCCCGATTCCCTTCACGAAGCTCTCGAGTGTTGCCCCGCTGAGCATGTTCCCGTCGTCGTTGATCGTCACCTGCGCCATGACGGGGATTTCACCGTTCAACTCCTTCACGGCGCGTATCGCCTGTGCAAGTTCGGCGACAAGTGAAAAAGTCTCGAGCACGATGAGATCCACGCCCCCGTCGATAAGCCCCCTGGCCTGTTCCTTGAATGCGTCGCGCGTCTCGTCGTACGAGAGTTTCCCGAGAGGCTCAATCTGGACACCCAGTGGCCCTATTGAGCCGGCCACGAGAACGTCGCCCCCCCCGGCGGCCTTTGCAATCTGCGCCCCCTTCAGGTTGATTTCGTACACCTTCGGCTCCAGCCCGTGCGGCGCCAGCTTGAACCGGTTCGCGCCGAACGTATTTGTTTCGATGACGTCCGCGCCGGCTGCGACGTAATCCCGGTGAACCTCCGTTACAATGTCCGGGTTCGTGACGTTCAGCTCGTCGAAGCAGGTATTGATGAATATCCCCTTTTCGTACAGGTAGGTCCCGACCCCGCCGTCGAACACGACGACCTCGTTGTTCTGCAGCCGTTCTCTGAATCCTCTCATGTTGTATGCTTTTCCTCTGGTCACTCTGTGAACGTTCGTCCGGCCGCCTCTGTCATTGGTTCAAGATACGAAAATTCCTTCCCGCGGCCAAAATGACAGGTTTCTCGGTTGATTCTCCAGACCGAAATCTCTATATATAGTGCAAAAGGGCTCCTCCCTGATGAACCGCGCGTACCACGAGTGGCACAGCCCTTCCCTGAGGCGGGAAATGGAACTCCTCAAGTTCGGTCACGCGGGCCCTCCGCTCCTGGTCTTTCCAACGTCCGGAGGGAGGTTCTTCGATTAGGATTGTTACTTCAATAATTCCGTGGACTACCTCCCCGGCCTCACGGAGGGTGGTACATCGACCTCTACCGGCGGGAGGTTTCATTCATCCTGGCGACGGGTGAGCGTGACATCTGCCTGAATGACAATCTCCGCCTCGAGGGGAGAAGGACATACCCCACATCCTCGACGTGTGGGGCGACGGAACGGGGCACGACTGGCCCTGGTGGCAGCGCATGGTAGCCAAATTTGTCCCGTAAAGAAGTCTGCACGCTGACGTCCTCATCACTCCCGGAGCGTCCATGAAACGGATCGGGGTACTGTTCGGGATGGAGAATACGTTTCCCCAGGCGCTTGTCGCGCGCATCAACGAGATATCGACGGACGTCCGTGCGGAGTTTGTGAAGATCGGCGCGACGGACATGGAGGTGCCTTCGCGGTACGACCTGATCGTCGACAGGATCTCCCACGACATTCCGTACTACAGGGCGTTCCTGAAGAATGCTGTCCTCCACGGCGCGACGGTGATCAACAACCCCTTCTGGTGGAGCGCCGACGACAAGTTCTTCAATTACGCGCTTGCCGCGCAGCTCGGGGTCGCGGTCCCGAAGACGGTCCTCCTTCCCTCAAAGGACCATCCGCCGGACACGACATCGATGTCCATGAGGAACCTCGTGTACCCCATGGACTGGGACGAGGTCTTCAGGACCGTGGGGTTCCCGGCGTTCCTCAAGCCGCACAGCGGCGGCGGCTGGAAACACGTCTACAGGGTCAACAACGAGCATGAATTTTTCGACGCCTATGACAGGACCGGCGACCTTGTCATGATCCTGCAGCAGGGAATAGAGTTCGACGATTATGTCCGCTGCTACTGCATCGCGCGCGAGAACGTCCGGATCATGCGCTATGACCCGCGCAGGCCGCACGAGGGGCGCTATGTCACGGGCGCGTCGCCGCTCGACGCCGCGCTTGAAAAAAGGATCGTCGCTGACTGCCTGACGCTCAACCGCGCTCTCGGGTACGATCTCAACACGGTGGAATTCGCGATCCGGGGGGGGATTCCCTTCGCGATCGACTTCCTCAATCCGGCCCCCGATGCCGATCTCAACTCCGTCGGACCCGACAACTTCGCCTGGGTCGTCAACGCGGTCGCGGAGATGGCGGTCAGGCGCGTCACCGGGGGAGGAGGGATCCCCCGGGAGTATCTCTGGTCGGAATTCATCGCGGGGGGCGCGAAGCCCCAGGCGCCGGCGAAACGTTCCGCGGCCCCGCGGGCCAGGAGAAAGGCCACCTGAATGAGCGGCCCGCGCCCGAGCTTCACGCTCGGCATCGAAGAAGAGTATCAGACAATCGACCCGGTCTCACGCGACCTCCGGTCGCAGATCATCGCACAGGGGAGGATGCGGCTGCAGGAGCGCGTCAAGCCGGAGATGCACGGGTCCGTCGTGGAGATCGGCACCGGGATCTGCCGCACGATCGCCGAGGCCCGCCGCCGTGGGCCGGAAAGACACCCGGAGTACGTATTCCCCTTTCTTCCGGGGAGAAACATCAGGCAGGAACAATGATCAAAGAACTCCGCGCTGATTTCAACCGGCAGTGGAGCCTGGAAAAGTACCGCAGGCTTCTTGAGCGGCTCGACGCCCGGTGCGGTGCGCACGTCAGCTTCCGGGTCTGCGAGACTCCCGTGTTCATCCCCCCCGCCCTTCTCCGGAACATGGAACGTTCGGGGGGGGAAATCATGGAAAAGCTCTTGGCGGATCGGTCGTACATTGCCGCCTCGGAGCGGGCGATCCCCGCTCGGTTCCGGGTTCCGCGGGAGGATCCGCACCCCCTCTTTGCCTCGGTGGATTTCGGAATAGAACGACGCCAGGACGGCGCACTCGTGCCAAAGCTCATCGAACTGCAGGGTTTCCCCACGCTGTACGCGTATCAACCCGTGCTCTGCCAGGAATACGGCGCCGCGTACGATGTTCCGGAGGGGCTCACACAGTACTCCCCGGGGATGGACGCCTCCAGGTACGAGCTGCTCCTCAGAACGGCGATCCTCGGAACATGCCCTCCGGAAAACGTCGTGTTGATGGAAATCGATCCCCTCCAGCAGAAAACGCTTCCTGACTTCATCCTGACGTCGAAACTGTGCGGCATCGCCGTCGTCAATATCCGTGACATGGTGCGCAGGGGGAGGAAGCTGTTCTATAAAAAGGGAGGGACTCTCGTTCCGGTTGACCGTATTTATAACAGGGTGATTCCCGGGGATCTCGAAAAGTCCGGCGCGCGGCTCGTGTTCGGTCTGAAGGACGACATCGACGTCGAGTGGGCCGGCCATCCCAACTGGTTCTTTCGCATGAGCAAGTTCTCTCTCCCGTTCATAAAGCACCCGGTGCTCCCCGAGACGATGTTCCTTTCCGACGTCTCCGCTCCGCTCATGACGCCGGAAGAGTGGGTGCTGAAGCCTCTCTTCCCGTTCGCCGGAAGCGGTGTGAAAGTCGCGCCGGGGGACTCCGACATTGAAGCGATCACCGGCCGCCACCGGCGTGATTACATCGTGCAGAAAAAAGTCGACTACGCGGGGGTCGTCGAGACGCCCTCCGGGCCGACGAAGGTGGAGGTGCGCATCCTCTACATCTGGCAGGAGAAGCCCGTCCCGGTCCTCAACCTGGTGCGGATGGGAAGGGGCGCAATGATGGGAGTCGACTACAACAAAAACATGGACTGGGTCGGTGGTTCCGCCGGCATCTGGCCCGAATGAAGCATTCCTGCAGGAGAACCGACCTCACATGAACGGAGACCCGATGAACCCGCTTCGCGACCTTACGCTCTGCATACTCGGAATTTCCCTCGCAGCATCGTCAAGCTCGCTGAGCCAGCAGCGGGACAGGGGCAAGATACCGGAGGCGTACAGATGGAACCTTGGCGATCTGTATCCCACGGACGAGGCGTGGGTCAAAGCGAAGGAGGCCTTCGCCGGAAAGATCGGCGTTGCGGAGAAGAAGGACGGCGTCCTTGAACAGTTCCGGGGGAGGCTTGCCGAATCGCCCGCGGTGCTCCTCGCCTGCCTTGACCTTTCAAGCGACCTCGGCAAGGAATTCTCCCGGCTCTCCGCATACGCCAGCATGGCGTCGGATCAGGATACGCGGCAATCGGAATACCTCAAGATGGTCCAGGCGATGGGGCAGATCGGATCAACGTTCGGCGCGAAGGCGGCGTACATCGAGCCCGAGATTCTTGCGATGGGGAAGGAGAAGATCGATGCGTTCATGAAGAGCGAGCCGAAGCTGGCGATCTACCGCCAGAGCATTGACGACGTCCTCCGCAGGAAGGCGCACACGGGGACCGAGCCGGAGGAGAAAATCATCGCCGACGCAAGCCTCATGGCAGACGCGCCGGACAACATTTACGGGATCTTTTCAAACGCGGAATTCCCGTACCCGAGCGTCACGCTCGGCGACGGGAGGACGGTGAAGCTGGACAAGGCGGCGTTTACGCTTTACCGCTCCCTCCCGAACAGGGAGGACAGGAAGAAGGTCTTTGCCGCGTTTTTCGGGAAACTCGGCGAGTTCCATGCGACGTTCGGCACGCAGCTCTACGCCGAGGTCAAGAAGGACATGTTCTACAAGAACGCGCGCCACTACAACTCCTGTGTGGAGGCAGCGCTCGACGGGAGCAATATCCCCGTGGACGTGTACAGGAGCCTGGTGAACAACGTTAACAACAACCTTGGGACATTCCACCGTTACCTGCGGCTCAGGGCGCGCATGATGGGGATCGATCAGCTCCATTACTACGACCTGTACGCGCCGACCGGAAAACACGTGGAGGTTGAGTACAGCTATGAAGAAGCGGAAAAACTCGTTCTTGCTTCACTGAAGCCTCTCGGTGAAGACTACATAAGCGTTGCGAAGAAGGGATTCGCGGACAGGTGGCTCGACGTTTACCCGAACGACGGGAAGCGTTCGGGCGCCTATTCGCAGGGAGCCGCCTATGACGTTCACCCGTACATGCTCCTCAATTACAACGGCAAGTACGACGACGTGAGCACGCTGGCGCACGAGTTCGGCCACACGATGCACAGTTACCTTTCAAACACATCGCAGCCGTACCCCACGTCGCAGTACTCGATATTCGTCGCCGAGGTGGCCTCGACGTTCAACGAGGCGCTCCTTCTTGATTACATGCTGAACACGATGAAGGACGACGACGCGCGCCTGACGCTCCTCACAAGCTACCTGGACGGCCTCCGGGGGACACTCATACGGCAGACACAGTTCGCCGAATTTGAGCTCCGCATACACGAGATGGCGGAAAGCGGGGAAACGCTCACCGGGGACGTTCTTGACACGCTGTACATGGGGATCACGAAGCGGTATTACGGCCACGACAAAGGAGTCTGCATCGTCGACGACGAGATCAAATCGGAATGGTCGTACATACCCCACTTCTACTACAATTTCTACGTGTTTCAGTACGCGACGTCCCTTACCGCCTCCGGCGCCCTCTCGGAGGAAGTCCTCGCGGGGGACAGAGAAGCGACGAAGCGCTATCTGACGCTCCTGAGATCAGGATGCTCCGACTACCCGATCGCGCTTCTGAAGAAGGCGGGGATCGACATGACGAGCCCGGTTCCCTTAGAGCTCGCGATGAAGAAGATGAACAGGGTGATGGATGAAATCGAGAAGATACTCGACCGGAAGTCTCAATAGATGCGCCTCCGTCTCCAGCTCAATGCCGTCCTCGATCAGAAGATCCTCACGCGGGGATTCTCTCGTTCGGCTCACCCGCGCCCCGCTGCGTGAAAGAAGCGCTGGGGCTCTGGCACGCGGCGCGCACGCTCTTCCCGGAAGTGAACGACCGCAGGCGGTGTGGGTAAACCGTCTGCGGTCGTTGTGTTTCGTGGCGCGGGACCCTATTTGTAGCTGTTCAGGGCTTTCATGTAGTTCGCCCTCTCGAACGCCGCCGGGTCGGCCACCGACTTCTGGCTCATGCTCCCCTTCATCTGGTGGACCGACTCGTACTCGTGTTCCTCCATCCACCGGGTCAGTTCTGTAAGGACCTCGCCGATCCTCCCGGCGCCGTGCTTCAGCAGCGCGGAACACATCATCGTCACGTCCGCTCCCGCCATCAGCATCTTGAGAACATCCTGCGTTGTGTGGATACCGCTCGTCGCGGCAATGCTCGCCTTCACTTTCCCGTGCAGTATCGCCACCCAGCGGAGCGGGAGCCGCAGTGCGTGCGGCGTGCTGAGGATGACGTTGGGAGTGACTTCGAGAACCTCCAGGTCGATGTCGGGCTGGTAGAACCTGTTGAAAAGCACGAGCCCGTCCGCGCCGGCGTTGTCAAGCCGGTGCGCCATGTTGGCCATCGAGCTGAAAAACGGGTTCAGTTTGATCGCGACGGGGATCTTCACCGTGTTTTTCACCGCCCGGAGAACCTCGATGTATCGCTCTTCCACCGCCGCCCCCGCGAGCCCCGGATCGGTCGGGATGTAGTACACGTTCAGCTCGATCGCGTCCGCGCCCGCCTCTTCGATCTTCCGGGCGAACTTCACCCAGCCGCCGGAGGAGACGCCGTTCAGGCTCCCGATGACGGGAATGCCGAGCGCCCCCTTGGCCCTGTGGATGTGCTCCACGTACTCTTCCGGGCCGAGGTTGTAATCGTCCGCTTCCGGGAAGTACGTGATGGCCTCCGCGAAGCTTTCCGTCCCCTGCGTAAGGTAGTGGTTCAGCTCCGCGGCGTCATGGACGATCTGCTCCTCGAAAAGGGAGTAGATGACGATTGCCGCCGCGCCCGCTTCCTCCAGCCGTTTCATGCTGTCCACGGTATGGGAGAGCGGGCCGGCAGAAGGAACGATCGGGTTTTTCAGCTTGAGTCCGAGATATGTCGTTGTCAGATCCATTGTCGTGCTTTCCGTTTTTGAGTTCGTGAGTCCGTCTCTCTCAGTGCGGGGCCTGTGCCGCCGGAGGGGGGGTGGGCGCAGCCTTCTCTCGCGCTATCTCCTCGAAGACGCGGTACCGCCGCTGGGCATCTTCCTCCGCGAGGGCCATAAGGCGCTTTGCCTCCCCGGGATTGCTCTTCGTCAGCATCTTGTACCGCGCTTCCGTGTAGGCGTAATCCTCGAATTTGATCTTCGGCGCCTTCGAGTCCAGCTTGAGCGGGTTCTTCCCTTCGCGCGCAAGCATCGGGTTGAACCTGTACAGGGGCCAGTGTCCGCATTCCACCGCGGCCTTCTGGTTCGTCATTCCCGTCGTCATGTTGATCCCGTGCGCGATGCAGTGGGAGTAGGCGATGATGATCGAGGGACCGTCATAGGCCTCCGCCTCGATGAACGCGCGGATCGTCTGCATGTCGTTCGCTCCCATCGCAACCCCCGCCACGTAGACGGTGCCGTACTGCATGGCGATGAGCCCGAGATCCTTCTTGGCAAGCGGTTTCCCGCCGGCGGCGAACTTCGCCACCGCCGACCGGGAGGTTGATTTCGACATCTGTCCCCCCGTGTTGGAATAGACCTCGGTGTCAAGGACGAGGACATTCACATTCCGTCCGGAGGCAAGGACGTGGTCCAGCCCGCCGTACCCGATGTCGTATGCCCATCCGTCCCCTCCCATGATCCAGACGCTCTTCCTGACGAGCGCCTCGGACAGCGTGAGAAGGCTCTTCGCTTCCGGCGTATTGACTCCCTGGAGCTTCTTTTTCATCTCCTCGACGCGTGCCCTCTGCGTGTAGATCCCCGGCTCGTCGCCCTGGTTCGCCTCGAGGATCTCTGCGGCGAGCTTCCCGCCGATCGTTGATCCGAGCGCCTTGACGAGCTCCCGCGCCATCTCGTTGTGCTTGTCGATCGCGAGCCGCATCCCCAGCCCGAACTCCGCGTTGTCCTCGAACAGGGAGTTGGACCACGCCGGACCGCGCCCGTCGTTGTTCTTCGCCCACGGGGTCGTCGGGAGATTGCCGCCGTAGATCGACGAGCACCCGGTCGCGTTGGCGACAATCATCCTGTCGCCGAAAAGCTGCGTGGCGAGTTTCACGTACGGCGTCTCGCCGCATCCCGAGCAGGCTCCCGAATATTCGAAGAGTGGCTGCAGGAACTGTGAACCCTTCACCGTGTCCACCTTCACCTCGCGGCGGTCCATTTCGGGCAGGTTGAGGAAGAAGTCGTAATTGGCCCCCTCCGCCTCTCGCAGCGGCGGCTGCGGGTGCATGTTGATCGCCTTCAGCCTCGTCTCCGACTTGTTCTTCGCCGGGCACACCTCGACGCAGAGCCCGCATCCCGTGCAATCCTCGGGCGCGACCTGCACGGCGTACTTCATCCCCTTGTACTCCGTCCCCTTGTAGTCCATCGACTTGAACGTCGGGGGTGCGTCCTTCAGGTATTTCGGGTCGAACACCTTCACGCGGATCGTTGCGTGCGGGCAGACCATTGCGCACTTGTTGCACTGAATGCAGACCGGCTGATCCCACACCGGGATTTCAAGCGCGATGTTCCTCTTTTCCCACCGGGCGGTCCCCGTCGGGTACGTTCCGTCCACGGGCATCTTGCTCACCGGGAGCAGATCGCCGAACCCCGCCATGATCTGCGCGGTCACTTCCTTCACGAACTTCGGCGCCTTCGGCGAAACCACCGGCGGCATCGCGATCGTGCTCGTGACCTTTGCGGGGACTTTCACCTCGAACAGGTTCGCGAGCGTCTGATCGACGGCGGCGAAGTTCTGCTGGACGATCTGGTCCCCTTTCTTCCCGTACGTCTTCTTGATCGAGGTCTTGATCGCCTCGATCGCCGCATCCCGGGGGAGGACGCCGGAGATGGCGAAGAAGCAGGTTTGCATGATCGTGTTGACGCGCGCGCCCATGCCGGTCGCCTGGGCGACCTTGTATCCGTCGATCACGTAGAACTTGATCTTTTTGTCGATGATCTGCTGCTGTATGTGCTGCGGCAGCTCGTCCCACACCTTGTCGGGACCGAACAGGCTGTTCAGGAGGAACGTCGCGCCCGGGACCGCCGACTTGAGAACGTCGAACTTCTCGAGGAAGAACCACTGGTGGCAGGCCACGAAGTTCGCCCTGTCAACGAGATACGTGGAGTGGATCGGACGGGGGCCGAACCTGAGGTGCGATGTCGTCGTCGTGCCCGATTTCTTCGAATCGTACACGAAGTAGCCCTGGGCGTAGTTCTCGGTGTCCTCGCCGATGATCTTGATCGAATTCTTGTTCGCGCCGACCGTACCGTCGGCGCCGAGCCCGTAGAAGAGGGCGCGGACAACGTCATCCGATTCTGTCGTGAACGCGGCGTCTTCCGGCAGGCTCGTATGCGACACGTCGTCCACGATTCCCACGGTGAAGTGGTTCTTCGGCGAGGCCTTCTTCATCTCGTCGAACACCCCTTTCACCATCGACGGGGTGAACTCCTTCGAGGAGAGCCCGTACCGTCCGCCGGTGATCACCGGAAAAGAGGAGAAGGGGGCAGACTTTGCCGCAAGTCCCTCCGCGACCGCCGTGATGACATCCTGGTACAGCGGTTCCCCGGCACCTCCCGGTTCCTTGACGCGGTCGAGGACTGCGATCTTTCTCACGGAGGCGGGAAGCGCCTTGACGAATTCCGATGCGGCGAAGGGCCGGAAAAGGCGGACCTTCAGGAGTCCCAGGTTTTCCCCTTTCGTGTTGAGTGCCTCGACGGTCTCCTGGACGGCCTCCGCGCCCGATCCCATGATGATGATCACGCGCTCGGCGTTCGGGCTCCCGACGTATTCGTACAACCTGTACTTGCGTCCGGTCAGCGTCGCGAACTTGTCCATCGCTTTCTGAACGATGCCCGGGCATGCGGCGTAGAACGGGTTGACGGTCTCGCGTCCCTGGAAATACACGTCGGGGTTTTGCGCGGAACCGCGCATCACCGGGTGATCGGGGGAGAGGGCGCGTGCGCGGTGCGCCTGGACGAGCTCGTCGCTGATCATCGCGCGGAGATCCTCGTCGGCGAGCTGCTCGATCTTCATAACCTCGTGGGACGTGCGGAACCCGTCGAAGAAATGAAGGAACGGGATCCTTGCCTCAAGCGTTGCCGCCTGCGCGATGAGCGCGAAATCCATCACCTCCTGCACCGAGTTCGACGAGAGCATCGCGAAACCGGTCGAACGGGCCGCCATGACGTCGCTGTGGTCGCCGAATATTGAAAGCGCCTGCGCCGCAAGGGCGCGGGCGGAAACATGGAACACTGTCGACGTAAGCTCTCCCGCGATCTTGAACATGTTCGGGATCATCAGGAGGAGTCCCTGTGATGCGGTGAATGTTGTCGAAAGCGCACCTGTCTGGAGCGCGCCGTGTATTGCGCCCGCCGCTCCCCCCTCGCTCTGCATCTCCGTGACAGAGGGGACCGTTCCCCACAGGTTCTTGCGTCCCTGCGCGGACCATTCATCCGCCCACTCTCCCATGTTGGAGGAGGGGGTGATCGGGTAGATTGCGATGACCTCACTCAGTTTGTGCGCGACATATGCGGCGGCTTCGTTCCCGTCGATCGTGACCATTTTGCGTTTCATCATGCGGCCTTATGTATTGAGGTGATACGTCTAATTAGCAGGTATTCCTTCAGGCGACCCACAAGGAAGGGCGAATATCATGCCACCCCGGACAGCCAAAAACGGGCTAATTCGCGGCATAGTAAACCTGAAATTCCAAGAATTAGGAATCCGTGGTCATGAAGTGGGAATTCTTCCGGTACGAGCGTCTGAACGGGGTGACGTTAGCGGGGCTGTTGCTGCGTGAGGCAGTGGAGCGTGCCGAATCCCAGGACGAGGTCGACGGCATGTATGCCGACGACGGGCCTGTCGGTGAAAAGTTCCGAGAGTATCCCGAGCGCGGTCCTGTCACGGGGATCGTTGAACGTCGGGACGATCACGCACGCGTTGGCGATGTAGAAGTTCGCGTAGCTCGCAGGAAGCCGGAGCCCGCCGTAATGAAGAGGAGAGGGCATCGGCAGGAATACGACATCCGGTCTCGAGCCGTCCTCAAGCCGCATCCCGGCAAGCCGCTCCCTGTTTTCCTTCAGGGGCGCGTAGTTGGCGTCCGAAGGGTTCTTCTCGTCGCACGCGACGATCGTCCCCGCGTTCACGAACCGTGCGATGTCGTCAACGTGCCCGTGCGTGTCGTCCCCGGCGATTCCGTTCCCCAGCCAGAGGACGTTCGAGACACCGAGTGCCCCGCTGAGCGCGCATTCGATCTGCTCCCGCGTGGCCCCCGGGTTGCGCACCTGCAGCTCTTGATCGAGAAGACACTCTTCCGTCGTCAGGACCGATCCGCGTCCGTTGACGTCGATGGACCCCCCTTCAAGAACGAAGGGTTTCCCGTTCAATTCCGTGCCGAGGAGTTTCACTCCCAGCGCCTTTGCAGCCCGGGAGTGGACCCGCGCGTCCTTCTTCCAGTCCGGATACTTCGCCCATGCGTTAAACTGGAAGTCCACGAACACGATCTCTCCGTTGCTCCCCCTGACGGCAGTTGGCCCGAAGTCTCGTGCCCATCCACGGTTCGTGGGGAAACGGAAAAACTCTGTCCGTACGGGGTCCGCGCCGACTTTCGCAAGTATTCGCCGGGCGGAGGATTCGTGCCGGGTGGACTCGACGAGTATGCGGACGATCTCCCCCGGGTTGATCTTTCGGACGATCTCGCCGTAGACCCATGGGATGTTCGCAAACTTGCCGGGCCAGTCTGTCCTGTTGTGCGGCCAGCCGATCCAGGTCGCTTCGTGGGGGTCCCATTCTGCCGGCATGCGGAATCCCGCGCCGGCGGGAGTGTCAGGCGGGCGTGCTATGGTGCGAGGCTCCACGGTTCGTCGTTCAGGAATCGGCGCGTTATACCGCCGTATGCGTCTATCCGCCTGTCCCGGAGGAACGGCCAGTTGCGCCGCACGTCTTCCATGTGCCCGGTGTCCACGACTGCCGTGAGCAGCGCCTCCCTGCCTGACGGGGCTTCGGCCAGGATCGTTCCCTGGGGGTCGGCGATGAACGACGAGCCCCAGAATTCGATTCCCTCTCCTCCCCCGGCGGGAATCTCAAGCCCGACGCGGTTCGCTGCGGCGACGTATATTCCGTTGGCAATGGCGTGTCCCCTCTGCACAGTCCGCCATGCGTCGAGCTGCGTTGCGCCGAACTCCCCCTTTTCCGCGGGATGCCAGCCGATGGCGGTGGGATAGAACAATACATCGGCTCCCTGCATCGCTGTCAGGCGGGCTCCCTCCGGGTACCACTGGTCCCAGCATATAAGCGTGCCGATTTTTCCGGCCGCCGTATTACATGCACTAAAACCCAGGTCTCCCGGGGTAAAATAGAATTTCTCGAAATACGCGGGGTCGTCGGGGATGTGCATCTTCCTGTAGAATCCCGCGATCCCCCCGTCCGCGTCGATGACGGCCGCGCTGTTGTGGTACACCCCCGGTCCCCTCCGCTCGAAGACCGGGGCGACGATAACAACGCCGAGCGACTTCGCGATTTCCCCGAGCGCGCTTGTCGTCGGACCCGGGACGCTCTCCGCGAGATCGAACGAGGCGGTCTCCTCGCGCTGGCAGAAATAACGGGAGCGGAATAACTCGGGGAGGCATATGACGCGGGCTCCCTTTCCTGCAGCCTCGCGGATCATTTCCGTGGCGTGCCGGAGGTTCTCGTCTGAGTTGTCGCTCACCGGCATCTGGACCAGGGCGATTGTGTAGCGGCGGGGATGAGGAGGTGTAGTCATGGCAAAATATACCCGCCCCCCGTCTGAAAATCAAGGAGAGCGCCTGCCGGTACTCCCCGCGATTTGGAGTTGATTCTGGTTGTATTTTCGGGTATGTTCTGCCATGCGATTCGCGCGTCTCACGTATGCAGTGATACTCACGGGCACTCTCGCCTGGTGCGCACTCATACTCATTGCGCCGGCCGCGGCGTCTGCCGCCGGATTCGGTCCGCTGGGGAGTATCATCTACGCATTCTTCAGCCCTCTCTGTCATCAGATCGGGTCCCGGTCGTTTTGTCTCTTCGGAGAGCCGCTCGCCGTCTGCGGGAGATGCACTGCGATCTACTTCGGGTTTCTGGCGGGCGCGCTCGCGTACCCGTTCATCCGCCGGGGGGCAAACATCCTCAGCCGTATGCGGCCGGGGAGGATGTACCTTGTCATCGCGACAATGCCGATGCTCATCGACTTCACGCTCGAAGCGACAGGAGTGTGCGATTCCTCGAACGTCATCCGCGCGGCCACAGGTGCGTGGTTCGGCCTCTTGCTTCCCTTCCTCATCATTCCGGGCGCCGTCGAGGGAGTAAGCCAGTTAGTCGCCCGGCCCAAACCACAAGCGGTCCCACCAGCGAAAGGACTTATCGATGCCTGAAAAACCCGGGAAACTGATGCCGGCTTTGTACGGCGGCGTGATCATGGGTGTGATCTCCGGCGTGCCGATTCTGAGCTTTATCAACTGTTTCTGCTGTGCGGGGATCATGCTCGGAGGATTCATGGCGGTTTTCTTTTATAAGAAAGACCTCAAGGAATCCAACCCTCCGCTTTCAAACGCTGACGGGCTGGCGCTCGGGGCTCTCGCCGGGGTTGTCGGCGCCGTTGTGACGACCGCGCTTACCGCGCTGATGCACATGGTCTTCGGCATGGCGATGGGCGGGGGAATGCAGCGGCTCCAGGACATGGGACTCGGTGAACGGATCCCGCCGGAGACGATGAGGATGATCGAGGGGATCATGAGCGACAGGGGGCTCCTCGGCATCGCGTTCATCTTTCACCTTGTCATCGACCCTCTCTTCGGCCTGATCGGCGGCCTGATCGGATATGCGGTATTCAAATCGAAGGTGCCGCCCGTCATGCCTCCGCCTGCTCCCCCGGTGCCGCACTGAGCGAATCGTAAGGTTTATGCAGCAAGAACGGGCGACGATAATGTCGCCCGTTCACGCGTCTCTCCCCGGGGAGGACTCACTCCTTCCCGCATGCACCCCCCCCGGAAGGCGGTCTCGTCCTTGCTTTTTGACACGCGGTTTCCGTACTTTTGAATCACTTTTTCTTCCCATTACACGTTCATCCCCATGGCTCCCCAGGACGCACCCGGTGCAGGTGGTCTCTCCCAGCAGGAGGAAAACCGCAGACTCAAAAGGGCGGTCGAGGAGCTTTCGATACTGAATGACCTGGCCCGGGCCATCGGTGCCTCGGTGAACCTGCAGGACATCATGCGGACGATAATACACCGGTCGATCCGCGCCATACGCGCCGAGCAGGGCGTTATCACGCTTGTCGACCACCGCTCGCAGGACGTAATGAAAACGCTCGTCCGCACGATGGCGAGCTCCGCACAGTCCCCACAGTATCATTTCAGCCAGAGCCTCCTCGGGTGGATGCACCTTAACAAGAAGCCTCTCACGGTCAACGACCCGAGGACCGACGACCGCTTCAGAGGGGTCCAGTGGGACGAGTCGATCCGGTCCCTCCTGTGCGTCCCGATGATGGTCAAGTCCACGCTGGTGGGGGTCCTCACTGTGTACAACAAGCGTGACGGGGCGTCGTTTTCCGAAGAGGATCAGCGTCTCCTTGCGATCATCGCCGGCCAGTCGGCCCAGATCGTGGAGAACGCGCGCCTCTACGAAGAAGAGCAGGCCCTTCAGAGGATGAAGGAGGAGGTCCGGCTTGCGGCGACGATCCAGATGGATCTTCTGCCGAAGACCTCGCCGACCATCCCGGGATATGACATCGCGGGGAGAAGCATCCCGGCACAACTCGTCGGGGGCGACGCCTACGATTTCATTCCCGTCGACGACACGCACCTCGCGGTGTGCCTGGCGGACGTTTCGGGGAAAGGGCTTCCCGCCTCGCTCCTGATGGCAAACGTCCAGGCGACGCTCAGGGGTCAGACCCTCACAAGTACCACCGCGGCTGTCTGCGTCCAGCGGGCAAACAAGCTCCTTCACCAGAGCACCAGCGCGGACAAATTCGTCACGCTCTTTTACAGCCGCCTCGACACCACGAACCACACGCTCACGTACTGCAACGCCGGACACGACAACCCGTTCCACTTCTCGGGGAGCAGAGCCCCCGCGCGGCTGGGGACGGGGGGCCTCGTCCTGAGCATCATGGAAGATTTCCCCTACAGCGAAGAGACCGTGCCGCTCGCCCCGGGGGATATCATCGTCGTCTACTCCGACGGTATCACCGAGGCGGTCAACGCCGCGGCGGTGCAGTTCGGCGACGCCAGGATCGAGTCCGTCGTCTCCGGATGCAGATCCATGGATGCTGCGGGGATCATCGAAAGCATCATCGGCGAAGTACGCACCCACGCGGGGACCGCTCCCCAGGCGGACGACATGACGATCGTCGTGATCAAGCGCCTGTAAATGAGAACCGAATCCGGGGCGGCCCGGACAGACGGACGGTGCGCCTGATGCGCAAGCAATTCAAGAAGGACATCCGATCGCTTGAGGCGGTCTTCGGCTTTCTCAGAGAATTTGCCGACGACGAAGGGATAGACGGGCAGTCCTCGTACATCCTCGACCTGGCGGTTGAAGAGTTCTTCACGAACATCGTGAAGTACGGGAGGGGAACGGGGAATGAAATACTCCTCGACGCGGTCCGCAACGGGAACATCCTGACCATCAGGCTCGAGGAGGAAACTTCCGTCCCGTTCGACGTCACGCGGCCGACAGAAACCCAGTTCGACATCCCGTTTGAAGACCGGAAGCCGGGGGGGCTGGGGATACACATCGCCCGGGAGATGCTCGACGGTCTCTCGTACGATTTTGTTGACGGCACGAGCAGAATCACACTGACAAAAATCCTGGAGAAGTAGAATGTTCAGCATCACCGTCAATGACAGGGGGATCATAGTCTTAACAGGGAGGCTCGACGCCGCGCAGACCGACCGGGCCCGTGAGGTGTTCTCGGTCCTGGACGCATCGGCGATCGTGGACTTCAAGGACCTGGATTACATCTCGAGCGCAGGTCTCGGCGTCCTCCTTGCGACGCAGCAGCGTCTGAAGAAAGCGGGGAAGGCGATGAAGCTCGTCAACATGAACCGGATGGTGCGGGATGTCTTCAAAATTGCCCGTTTTGACCTGATTTTTGAGATTGAATAACGCCAACATTTTGAACGCCCGACTGTAATTATGACAGAGCAAAGTGACGAAGATCTGGTCCGGCAGTGCCGTGCCGGCGAGGTCAAATCCTTCGACATGCTCGTGGGGAGGCACCAGAGGACGATATTCAATCTTGCTCTCCGCATGATGAGGGATTCCGACGATGCGGCCGACATCGCGCAGGCGGTGTTCGTCAAGGCATATGAGAATCTCGGGAGATTTGATCCGCAGTTCAGGTTTTTCAGCTGGCTCTACAGGATCGCAGTCAATGAATCGCTCAATGCGCTGGAGCAGAAGAAGCGGTTCGAAGGGCTCGAGGGGAACGATCTGGCGGCCGACGCCGCGGACGAAAAAGACGACGAGGCCGTCCGGGAGGAAAAGCGGATCCAGGATGGACTCATGATGTTGAATGTGGACCAGCGGGCGGTGATCGTCCTCAAGCATATGCAGGGGCTCTCGTACCGGGAAATCGCGCAGGTTCTGGATCTGTCCGAAAAAACGGTGAAATCACGGCTCTTCAGCGCGCGGCAACTGCTGAAGGATATACTGAAGAAGAAAGGGGTACGGAGGAATGACCGGAGAACAGATTCGTGAACTGATACAGCGGGATGTGGACGGGGACCTCTCTCCCTCCGAACGGCGTTCGCTGGACTCGGCCCTCCGGCGGAATGCCGGCGCGCGCAGGCTCCACGCGGAACTCAAGTCTCTCGGGACCTCTCTCGCCTCGGTACGCCAGGCGGAGCCTCCTGCCAACCTGGAAAACAAGATCAGGGCGGGCATCCGGTCAAGGATGGTGCCGCCTCCCTCGCGCAGGTCATGGATTGAATCGCTCCGGGCGCTCGTCCGGACCCCCACGGTCCTCCGCTACGGCACGGTGTTTGCCGGCGGGCTTGTCACGGGGGCGCTGCTGTTCATGTTCCTGATCCATCCCCAGCCCTCCGCAGGCGTTTCCGCCGATGCGGCGACCGGAACACTCATCACGAACGCGGAGTCGTATCCGCTCGACCTGCAGGGTGCCAGAGGGACGCTTAACGCAATCCAGACGGAGACGGGAAAAGAGCTGACACTCAGGCTTATCTGCGCCGCTCCCACGACTGCAAAACTGACGTTTGACCCGTCGCGGGTGAAGCTCGAAAACATCCGCGACGTCCAGTCTGCGGGAGGGGCCTTGGTCAACGATGGAGTTGTCTCGGTGACGGGAACCGGTCCGCAGAAGTTCACTCTTTCATTCACAGGTGTCAGGGATTCCAGGGTAACCGTGCAGGTGACGTGCACGGGTGGGGGATCGTTTACCCGGGACATACAGGTTCGCTGAAGCGCGCTTCCCGTTCGTTGAAATGCAGACCGGCATCACCGGAATTTCATTCACCATCCCCGCCAGGAGGAACAGATGGACAACTCACCCGTAACACCCACGAAGCGCTCACGGCGTCCGATATGGATAGGCGCCGGAGTCGTCGTCGCCTGCTTTCTCGTGTACATTGCCTTTCACGGATGGCCCCCCGTGGACAACGTCTCCGGGACGATCGGCGCGGCAAACAAGTACCGTGCGGGACAGATGGGCGATAAAGACGTTCACCTGCAGGACCCCGAAGTGCAGAAGATCCTGCAGAACGACAAGATCCAGGAGATACTGAACAACGACGGATTCAAATCGGCTCTTGCATCGCCGGCGTTTACTGCAGCGATGTCAAGCCCCGCGTTCACGGCGGCCCTTGCGTCCCCCGCGTTTGCGTCCGCGCTTGCGCAGCCGGGCGTCGCAGCCGCCCTTGCATCGCCTGAGCTCGCGTCTGCATTCTCTTCGCCCGCGTTCACGGCCGCGATGGCAACCCCACAGCTCGCCTCGGCGCTTGCCTCGCCGGCGTTTACCGCCGCGCTCGCGTCCCCGGCGTTCACCACCGCCCTCGCGTCCCCGGCATTCACGTCTGCGCTTGCAAAATCGGATCTTGCCGCCGCATTGACCGCGGCGAACCTCACGAGCCCGGCGCTGAAGGCGGAGCTCAGGGCCACACTGGCAGTCCCTCAGCTTCAGTCTGCGTTGAAGTCTCCCGCGCTGGCCGCTGCACTCTCATCTCCGGCGCTCGCGGCGGCAATGCAGAGCCCGGCGCTCCAGTCAGCCCTCCAGACCCCGGCGCTCCAGTCGGCGCTGAAATCACCCGGTTTGCAGTCGGCCCTTCAGGCCCCGGCGCTCCAGTCTGCACTGCAGACTCCGGCGCTTCAGTCTGCGCTGAAATCACCCGGGCTGCAGTCAGCGTTGCAGGCCCCGGCGCTCCAGTCCGCGCTGCAGACTCCTGCGCTTCAGTCTGCGCTGAGAATCCCGGCACTGACGGCGGCCCTGCAGAGCCCCGCGCTTCAGTCGGCACTTCAGAGCCCGGCGCTCCAGGCGGCGCTGAAGAGCCCCGAGCTCACGGCGGCGCTCGCAAACCCGGCGTTCACCGCCGCTCTCACGAGCGGAGCGTTCGGAGCTGCAGCACAGCAGTAAAAGCAATCCCCCTGCGTTCGCGCGGGGCGTGTGCATGAATTGACGGGAGGCGCTCCCATCGCGGGGGGCGCCTCCACTGTATTATCATCCCGCAGGTTTAGCAGAACAGAACGTCGGGAGTTCCCGTCATCCGTGCCGTCCCGGGAATTGAAGGCTCCCCGAACCCCTTGCTTTTTGCCGCGAAAACTCTCATAATCTCCCCTGATCTTTCCAATCTCCCACCACACGGCTGACACACCCCTGGTGCCTCGCGTGCCGATCCGTTCGCCGCTTCCTCGAGTACGGGGGGCCGCTTCTTGTCTCCGCATGAATCACCTGGCAGCGGGACTCATGTTCATCGCGGGAGCCGCGTCGCTGATTCCCGGCCGCCTTCACGCGCAGCTCTTCGAGCGCGAAACGAACAACCTCCGGCTCGTCTACTACTCAAAAGCGCACGAGTACCTGGTTCCCCACATCGTCAACTGCTTCGAAAACGCATACCGGTTCGAGAGCCGTCTCTTCGATTACAGGCCTCCGGAGAAGGTCAACGTTCTCCTCCAGGATTTCGGCGATTACGCTTCCGGGGCGGCGAACACCGTTCCGTTTGACTTCATGAGCATCGGCATCGCCCCCTTCAGCTACGTGTACGAGACAATGCCCGCAGAGGAGCGGTTCAACCTCATGATGATGCACGAGCTCGTGCACGTGATGACCATGGACAAACCCTCGCCGCGTGACAGGTTCTTCCGTTCGGCGTTCTTCGGGAAGGTCGCGCCGATACCCGAACAGCCCCTTTCCATGGTGTACGCGTACCTTACAGGCCCGCGCTGGTATGCGCCCCGCTGGTACGTGGAGTCGATCGCGGTATTCATGGAGACCTGGATGGCGGGGGGACTCGGCCGCGCGCTGGGGGCGTATGACGAGATGGTCTTCCGGACGATGGTGAGAGACTCGAGCTACATATTTGATGCGGTGGGACTGGAGGCGGAGGGGACGAAAGTGGACTTCCAGGTGGGGGCTGCATCGTATCTCTACGGGACGAGATTCATTAGCTATCTTGCACTCAAGCACGGTCCGGAGCCCCTTCTGCGGTGGTTCATACAGTCGCCGGGCTGCAGCGCCGGGTTCTCCTCGCAGTTTGAAGACGTCTACAACGCCCCGCTCGACGAAGAGTGGCAGAACTGGATTGCGTGGGAGAAAACCTGGCAGAGCGCGAATCTCGATTCCCTCCGCCGGTATCCGATCACGCCGTACAGAAACGTCACACGCGAAGCCATGGGTTCCGTTTCACGGTCGTTCATTGATCCGTCATCGCACAGGGCGTACGTCGCGGTCAATCTCCCGGGACAGACGCCGCATATCGCCGCCGTCGATCTGCAAACGGGGGAGGTCGAAAACCTGCACGATGTGCGCGGAGGAGCGTTGTTCTACGTGACGTCCCTCTCGTTCGATCCGGCAACCCGGACGCTTTTCTATACGACGGACAACAACCACTGGCGCGATCTGTATTCCTATGAAGTCCCGACGGGCTCCTCGCGCCTTCTCATAAAGGATATCAGGACGGGTGATTTCGCGTTCAACAGGGCGGATCGGTCTCTCTGGGGTGTCCGTCATTTCAACGGAATCTCGACGCTTGTCAGAATCCCGTACCCGTACACCGAATGGAACCAGGTCTTCTCGTACGATTATGGAAACGACATATTCGACATCGACATCTCCCCGGACGGCGCGAAGCTCATCGCGGCCCTGACGCACGTTGACGGGAGACAGGTCCTCGTCCGGATGAGCACGGCCGCCCTTCTTGCGGGGGACGCATCCTGCGACACGCTCTATGACTTCGTCAACAGCACGCCGGCAAACTTTGTCTTTTCGGAAGACGGCACGCGGTTGTACGGAAGCTCGTATTACAGCGGCGTGTCGAACATCGTCCGGTACGACGTCGCCCGCCGCACGATGGAATGGGTGACGAACGGAGAGACGGGGTTCTTCCGGCCGCTCCCGCTCACGGCCGATTCACTTCTTGCGTTTCATTTCACGGGGAGGGGATTCGAGCCTGTCCTCCTCGCGGACCGCACCGTGACAGACGTGAGCCCCGTCGGCTATCTCGGGCAGGCGGTCGTCGACAGCTTCCCCGTTCTCAAAACATGGGCTCTCCCACCCCCCTCCGTTGTCAACGCGGACTCGGTGACCACATATTCGGGAACGTACAGTCCCGCGGGAAACATACGCCTTGCGTCGCTCTATCCGATCGTCGAAGGGTACAAGGTGTATCCGGGGTACGGTCTCCGGTTCAATTTTTCCGATCCGCTCTTCCTCCACCGGATCGACATGAGTGCCTCCTATACGCCAGTCCATTCCGTCCCGGCGGACCAGAGGCTTCACGCCTCGTTGAACTACAACTTCTGGGAGTGGGGCGTGAGCGGTTCCTGGAACCCGGCGGATTTTTACGACATATTCGGGCCCACGCGTGTCAGCCGGAAGGGGTCGTCTCTCGGTCTCACCTACAAGAACTACTGGACGTTCGAAGAGCCGGAGAGCATGGAGTTCTCCGGCGGTCTCACAGGGTACTGGGGCCTCGAGAGGCTGCCGGAATATCAGAATATCGCCGTCACATTCAGCTCGTTCTATTCGCTCACCGCGGCGTTGAAGTATTCGGTCCTGACACGGTCGTTAGGTGCGGTTGAGGAAGAAAACGGCGTCCGCTGGACGCTCGCCTCGCTCAATGACGAGGTGAACGGCACGCTCTACCCGCGCGTATATGGATCCATCGAGACCGGGACGCTTCTTCCCCTGGACCACTCGTCGATCTGGGTCCGCGCGGCCGCCGGGTATTCTCCCGGGAAAAGGGAGGAGCCGTTCGCGAATTTCTACTTCGGGGGATTCGGCAATAACTGGGTCGACAGGGGGGAGATACGGCGTTTCCGGGAATACTATGCGTTTCCCGGCGTGGCGCTGAACTCGATCGGCGGGACGGACTTCGGCAAGCTTCTCCTCGAATGGGTGGTGCCGCCGCTCCGGTTCAGGCGCTTCGGGGGGGAGGCCGCCTACTGCACATGGGCGCAGCTCGTCTTCTTCACCGGCGGGATCGTTACGAACATGGACGATGTGTCCCTCTCGCGCGCGGCCGCGGATGCAGGCGTGCAGCTCGATTTCCGACTCGTCTTTTTCTCGGCGCTTGAATCGACGCTCTCGTTCGGGTACGCGCGGGCGTCGGAAAAGCGGGAAAAGGCGGCGGATGAGTTCATGGCATCAGTAAAAATACTGCGCTGACGTGTAATGGAATTCTTGCTCGGTCTCGTCCCTGTCTGCGTCTTTCTTGCCGCGCTGTATCTGTTCGACAGTTACGGTCTCGTCCCGCCCCGCTCGCTCATGGCCGCGCTCGGCGCGGGGTGCGTCGCGGCGGCCGTCGCATACCCGCTGAACGCATTCCTCCTCGGTTCGACGAACATCGGGCTTCCGCAGTATACCCGGTACGTCGCCCCGTTCATGGAGGAATCACTCAAGGCCGCGTTCCTCGTCTACCTGCTTGCGACGAGGAAGACCGCGTTTCTTGTGGATACCGCCATCCAGGGATTCGCGATCGGGGCGGGTTTCGCGCTCATCGAAAACATCTCCTATGTCGCTTCGCTCGGTTCGCACAGCGCGATACTCTGGCTTGTCCGGGGATTCGGAACGGCGATGATGCACGGGGCGGCGACGTCAATTGCGGGGATCGTGGGAAAGGTGATGACCGACCGCGCCGGCGGGGCGCGCAGCGGGACCCTCCTTCCCGGCATACTGCTCGCGATCGTGATCCACTCGGCGTTCAATCACTTTTTCATCCCGGCGGTCGCCTCCACGATGCTTATCGTGCTTCTCCTTCCCGTGCTGATGTCCGTCGTCTTCGCGCGGAGTGAAGCGGCAACGCGCCGGTGGCTCGGCGTGGGGTTCGATACCGACCGGGAACTCCTGGAAATGATCTCCAGCGGCCGGCTTGACGAAACCCGCATCGGGAGGTACCTGCACGCCCTCCGGTCCCGCTTCCCGGGCGAGGTCCTCGCGGACATGCTCTGCCTTCTGCGCCTCCGGCTCGAGCTGGCGGTCCAGGCCAAGGGGCTCCTCATGATGAGGGAAGCGGGGTTTGAAGTACCCCCCGATCCCGAGACTGCCGCCAGATTCAGGGAGCTGCGCTACCTGCGGAAATCGATAGGTCCCACGGGAATGCTCGTTCTCCAGCCGTTCCTCCACACCCCGGAGGAGCAGCTCCGCGGCATTCTGAGAGCCTGAACTGTTGCATTTCGGGCCCGACTTTGTAATCTTGTTCGTCGCAAGCGTGCTCCGACCCTTCCGTTCTCATCATCCGGGATTGCGCCATGTTCATGCGCATCGTACATCTGAGGCTTGACACAGACCGGCTGCTCGAACTTCGGCAGATGTACACTGCGGTCATCATCGCAGAGTTGTCGCGCACTTCCGGCTGCCTTTATGCGGGCCTCCTGCAGAGCGTTGATCGCCCCGAGGAGGGAATCTCCCTCACGCTCTGGAATTCTGCGGCGGACGCCGCGTCGTACGAGAAAACGGGGACATATCGCAGTCTGCTTGACCAGTCACGCCCGTATCTTGCATCGTCGCCTGAATGGACCGTCCACATGAGCGACGACCTCCAGCTCGAGTACGCCCCGGTGGAGCAGGAGTTCCCGATTTCCCGTTATGAAAGCCCGGTCGGCGCCGACCCGTCGGTATTCTCCTCCACCGGAAAAGGGAGGCTCTTTCTGCGGATCCTCTCGCTTCATGTGCGCGCCGGCAAGCTTGAGGAGTTCACGTCGCTCTACAAAGATGAGATCATCCCGGGTCTCCGGCGTGTGCCGGGTTGCCGGTTCGCGTTCCTGACCGCGCAGAGCAGCGACAGCCACGAGCTCATTTCCGTAACGATCTGGAATTCCCGCGCGGACGCGGAGTCGTACGAATCAGACGGCGAATTCGCCGCGCTGAACGAGCGTGTCGGTCACACGCTGGAGGATTCGACCCGCTGGATGATGAACGCTCTCCGCGTGGACCGCGCGCTGGGGAGTGACGACATGACCGTGTCGGGTTACACGCTTGTCGTCGGGCAGGTGTTCGGCGGCGGGACGTGAAACGCTTCTGATTCTTGAAGGAGGTTGAATGAAACGGCTGTTCGTGCTCATGATCGTTGCATCCTCGCTCGCGCAGGCGGGCGATCCGCCTATTACAGTCGGGTATACCCGGTTCACTCTCCCGAACGGGCTCGACGTGATACTCCACGAAGACCACACCGTCCCCGCGGTGACGGTCAACCTCTGGTACCATGTGGGGTCGGCGCGCGAGAAGCCCGGGCGCACGGGATTCGCTCATCTCTTTGAGCACCTGATGTTCATGGGATCGAAGAACGCCCCGGAGGGGAAACTGGACCAGTGGCTCGAAGCGGCGGGAGGGGACAACAACGCTTCAACGAGCACGGAGCGGACCAACTACTACGAGAATATCCCGAGCAATGCCCTGGACCTCCCCCTGTTCCTCGAATCGGACAGGATGGGATATCTCGTCGACGCTATGACCCCCGCCAAGGTGGATGCACAGCGCGCGGTGGTCAAAAACGAGCGCCGGCAGAGCTACGAAAACCGTCCGTACGGACTTGCCTCGATCCTCCTCGACGAAAACCTCTATCCCCCCGATTTTCCCTATCACTGGCCGACGATCGGCTCGATGGCCGATCTCTCGGCGGCGAGTTATGAGGACGTCGTGAACTTCTTCAGGACGTACTATCTTCCGAACAACGCAAGCCTTGTCATCGCCGGAGACATTGATCCGGTGAAGACGAAAGCGAGGGTTGAATACTGGTTCAGCGACATCAAGGCCGGGCCGCCGGTCCTCCCTCAGGCCGCCCCCGTCGCGTATCTCTCCGCGGAGAAACGGATCGTGCAGGAAGACAAGGTACAGCTTCCCCGTCTCTACATGGCGTGGCTCACCCCGGCGGGATTTACGCCGGGAGACGCGGAGCTCGATCTGCTGGCGAACGTTCTGGCCGGCGGGAAAAACTCGCGCCTGTACAAACGGCTCGTCTACGACATGCAGATCGCGCAGGACGTCTCCGCGTTTCAGGCGTCATCCCGGCTCATCTCCGTCTTCGAAATCATCGCCACCGCCCGGACCGGTCACACGCTCACGGAAATCGAGCGCGTCATACAGCAGGAAATCAACCGTGTGAAAGCCGAAGCCCCCTCCGCGCACGAGCTCGGACGCGCCGTGAACCAGTTCGAAGCCTCGTTCCTTGACCGGCTCGAGAACCTCGGGGGATTGGCCGATCAACTGAACGGCTACGTTGCGATCACGGGGAATCCGGATTACTTCAATGAAGACCTGGCGCGGTATAAAGCCATCGATCCGGCCGCAGTCAGGGCGATGGCAAACACATGGCTCAGGGATGACGGGCGGGTGGTGCTGAGCATCGTCCCGACGGGGAAGAAAGAGCTTGCGGCAACGAAGGAGGGCCGGTAATGGAAAGAGCGCGCTCGTTCAACCGGGCAGCATCATCGGGGCGGAGATCGAGCAGTCTTCGCCAACCGTCAATCATTCTCCTTGCAGTCGCGCTCGTTCTCTGGGGGTGCGACGTCTCGGCACAGCCCGACAGGAGCGGCCCCCCGAAACTGGGGCCTCCTCCTTCGCTCCGGCTCCCGCCGATCAGGCACTTCGCACTTTCGAACGGGATAAAGGTCCTGGTGATGGAGAAGCACGCCGTTCCGCTTGTCCAGGTGGACCTCGTCATACGTGCCGGGGCCCTTATGGACCCGGAGGGGAAGACGGGGCTGGCGAGCATGACCGCGTCGATGCTCACCGAAGGTGCCGGCTCCCGCAGCTCGCTCGAGTTCGCCGATGCGGTCAACTTTCTCGGCGCCGATATCTCCGCGTCCTCGGGGTTCAGCATAACGGGGATCTCGCTTCACACCCCGCTGTCAAAGCTCGACTCCGCTCTTGCCCTTCTTGCCGACGTCACCCGGCGGCCCCTGTTCCCGGCCGTTGAGCTTGACCGGCTCCGCAAGGAACGGCTCACGTCGCTTCTCGAATGGCGTGACGAGCCGAGGATGCTTGCGTCAGTTCTCTTCAACAGCACGCTCTACGGTGAGCACCCGTACGGACGGCCGACGGGAGGGACCGCGGCCTCGCTCCGCGGCATGAATGTCGAAGACCTGAAGAAGTTCCATGACGGATACATCGTCCCGGGGAGCACGACAATCATTGTCGTCGGGGACGTCACAGGGGATGAGATGATTCCGAAACTCGAACAGGCGTTCGGCGACTGGAGGGCGGAGCCCGCCCCGGCGCGCCCCGTCCCCCCCATCAGCCAGTTGAAAGGAAAATCCGTTCTCTTCGTTGACAAGCCGGGCGCGGCGCAGTCGGTCATTGAGATAGGCCGGGTCGGCGTGCCGCGCCTGACGGACGATTACTACGCCATCGTCGTCATGAACACGATACTCGGCGGATCGTTCACTTCCCGGCTCAACATGAACCTGCGCGAGAAGCACGGCTACACGTACGGCGCCGGGTCCCGGTTCGAATTCCGGCCGCTCGCCGGGCCGTTTGTCGCCGCGGCTTCTGTCCAGACGGCGATGACGGACAGCTCGCTCGTCGAATTCATGAACGAGTTAAGAGGGATTCTCGCGCCGATTCCCGCCTCCGACGTCGAGAGGGCGAAGAACTACGTTGCCCTCGGGTTCCCCGCGGACTTTCAGTCCGTGGGGCAGATCGCCGGCCAGCTCGAAGAGCTCGTGATCTACGGTCTGCCGGACGACTACTTCAACCGCTACACGGAAAGGATTCTGGCGGTCACCCCCGCCGACGTGGAGAGGGTCGCACGAAAGTACATAACCCCCGACAACCTCGCGTTCGTGATCGTGGGCGACAGGAAGGAAGTCGGGCAGAGTGTCACGGCGCTCAAGATCGCCCCCGGGAAGTTCCTCACCGTCGAAGACGTTCTCGGCCCGGCCCCGGTTATCGAAGAAGGGAAGTAGGAATGGCCGCCGGCGGATTCGCCGCTCTCCGCCGCGACGTGATTGCATGCCGCAGGTGCCCACGCCTTGTTCGCTGGCGGGAGGAGACTGCGCGTACGAAGGTCCGCCGGTTTGCCGGCCAGGAGTACTGGGGGAAGCCGATCCCCGGGTTCGGCGATCCGCGCGCGTGCCTTCTCATTGTCGGCCTCGCCCCTGCGGCACACGGGGGAAACAGGACCGGCCGGATGTTCACAGGCGATGAGAGCGGCAACTGGCTCCTCCGCGCGCTCCACGGAGCCGGATTCGCGAACCAGCCGGAGTCGATCGGCCTCGCGGACGGGCTGAAGCTCACCGATTGCTACATCACCGCGACGTGCCGCTGCGCCCCTCCCCGGAACAAACTCCTCCCCGTTGAAATCCGGAATTGCCGTCCGTTCCTCCATCGCGAGATTGCATTGCTGAAAAACGTACGCGTTGTCGTCGGGCTCGGCCGGATCGGGTTCGACACCGCACTCACCGCATTCCGGGAGATGGGGCTGGTCGAATACAGGAAGCGCCCCCCGTTCGGTCACGGCGCCCGTCACGTTCTGGGCCCGTACACGTTCGTCGCCTCGTTCCATCCCAGCCAGCAGAACACGTTCACCGGCCGCCTCACGCGCCCCATGCTCGACAGCGTATTCCGCGCAGCCCGGGCGGCAATGGACAGGCATGCTGATTGAATCAATCTTCCCGATTGTGTATCTTTTTGTCTCATCCCTTTCGATCCATTCTGATACGCCGGTCTCAACGTGGGAAAAATTGCGGTAGTTCTTTCCGGGGGTGGCGCCCGGGGCGCTTTTCAGGCGGGCGCGCTTACCGAGCTGCTCGGGTATTTTGAACGTACCGGTAAGCGGATCAACATTCTCTCCGGCACGTCCGTGGGCGCGCTCAACGGGATGAGCATCGCGCAGGCGCCGGATCTCCGCGCGGCGGCTCTCGACATCGAGCAGCAGTGGAAGAAGCTCACGAACCCCGATGTCTACAAAATCCGGGGCTGGGAGATATTCGGGCTCATACTGAAGTTCGCAACAACGCGGATGGATAAATGGCCCATGGTCCCCGGGGTCGATTCTCTCTTCGACAACACGCCTCTGTACGACAGGTACGTTCGGGAATATTTCCGGCACGACATGGTGAAGGCCCGGAGGACGGTGGACGAGTTTTACGTTTCGCTCAGTTCGCTCAACACGGGGGCTGCGTACGTCCGGTCGATAACGGACGAGCCCGACACGAACAAGGCGCGTGAATACATAATGGCGTCCACGATTACAACCGTCGCGTACTCACCGGTGCGGACGATCGTCGACGATCCCTCGATTCCCCTGCACCTCCGGAACGTGAAGCAGCTCTATGCAGACGGGGGAATCTCGAACAAGACTCCCCTCAAGAGCGTCCTTCACCTGGGGGGGGTGAGCGAATTGTATGTCGTCAACACGTACCCCTCGTACCCGAACATCACGGAGCCGAGCATCCGGGCGGTCTTCCCGAACGTCTTTTCGATGCTGATCCGGACAGCCGTGGAGCTCCTCCCGAACCTCTATTTCCTGAGGGACATGCAGACGGTCAAGGACGTCAACAACGATCTCCGGGTTCTTGAAGAGCTCAGGGCGAACGTCCTTTCCGCTGCGACGGGGGAGGAAAGGGGAGCGCTCGAGACGGCGTTCCGCGCGGCGGAGGAGAAGTTCTCGTTCAAGGAGGGGGAGAAGCAGATCGTGGAGCCGGTCATCATTGCGCCGGACGAGGAACTTCCGGTCCAGGATACCGAATTCGTACAGCCGAAGCTGGGGGAGACGTTCGAGATGGGGAGAATCAAAGCGCGTACGGTCCTGGGCGCGCGCCGGAACCGGACGTTACCGTTACACACAATACACGTTGCGCGTCCCTCCGGCGCGCGGACGAAATGAAGAATCCTTTCGCGGGGAGAACATGAATCTCAGAACGCTTGCGGCAGTGATCGTACTCCTGCTGATGACGGGGCCCGGAACGTTGCGTTCGCAGGATTTCGAAGTCCCGAAGCAGTATTCGTTCGACACAAAGGAGGATTACGCGAAGGTTAAGCCGCAGATTCTCAAGTGCATCGACTTCCTGGAGAGCGCACCGTACGACGGCGAGAACGGGAAGCGGGAAGCCGCCAACATGTTCTTCATGAGCTGGGCCAGGCGGTCGCCGAGCATATCGCTGCGGTTCCATTCGTACATCAATACGCTGACAACGGCCAACCCGGATTTCTTTGTCATGTTCATTGCCGGCTGGACGCGGCGCGAGCTCACGCATCCGGGTTCCCGTGACCTGACCGAATATGACCTTGCAGGGGTCAGGAGCATCATCAAGACGTACGAACAAGCAAAGGGGGTAAAGAAGGATGCTGCGGTGGAGGAAGTCGCCCGGCTTGACAGAGAGGGGAAGCTCCTGAAGTGGCTGAAGCCCAGGCTTGAGCCCGAGGTGCTTGACAAATAGTAGGAATCCGCCGGCGGAGCCCCCCCACGTCGTGAGAGTGAATGCCGTCGGCGGGAGGAGGCGCTACCCCAGCCGTATCCTGAATGTCGTCCCCTCGCCCGGCGCGCTCTGCCTGACGAACAGTTTCCCCTTGTGATAATCCTCAATGATCCTCTTGGAGAGGCTCAGTCCGAGTCCCCATCCGCGCTTCTTCGTGCTGTAGCCGGGCCTGAACACCTCCTTGTGGAATTTCGGGTCGATCCCCTTCCCCGTATCCGTCACGTCGATTGTCGTCTTTCCCACCACCTGTGTAATCCGGAACGTGATCTTCCCCGCTGCGCCCTCCATTGCGTCAAGCGCGTTCTTCATCAGGTTCTCGATCACCCACTCGAACAGTTCCCTGTTGATGTCCGCCGGGAATACGCCGGGGGTTTCGATGAGAAGGTCGACCTTTTTGCCGGACCTGGGGATCCGTTTGGCGATGTACGAGATCACTCCCTGGATCACCTCGCATACGTCCTCCTCCTTGAGGTCGGTGCGGGAACCGATCTTGGAGAACCGGGCGGCGACCTTGTTGAGCCTGACGACGTCGTGTTCCATCTCCTGCAGGCTTTCGATGACGCCGGGTATCCCCGCCCCCTCCGTCTTGGCCCGGTCGAGCCATCCGATCATGCTCGAAAGAGGGGTGCCGAGCTGGTGCGCGGTCTCCCGCGCCATTCCCACCCAGATGTTACTCTGCTCTGTCCGCTTGATGTAACTGAACCCGACGTAGGCGACGATGATGAACACCGCGGCGAGGATGATTTCCAGGACGGGAAGCCAGCGGAGCTGGGCGACGAGCTCCGACTGGCCGTAATGGACGTAATTCAGGACCACGGTGTCGTAGGGTGCGATCTTTATCGGCGTGTTCTCTTCGTCCATTTTCCGGAGAAGCCCCGACACGTACTCGATCTGCCTCTCCGGGCTCAGCGTGCTGTCCACGTTGATGTTCTTCCAGTATCCCTGCAGGGGAACGTTTGCCGAATCGGTAAGTATGACGGGGAAGTCGACGGTCCTGATCACTTCCTCGAAGAGGAACGTGAAATCCCCCGAGGAGGACCGGGGGCTCGAGATGTACTCGTACGATTTTGCGTAGAGCCCGACAACCTGGCGCTCCCGTTCAAGAAGATGGTTCGTGATGCGCTGGGAATAGAAGAGTGTCGCCAGGACGAAGAGGGACGCGAATGCCAGGAGTGCGATCTTGAAATTTCCCGCCTGGCCGAGGGGAAGTCCGGAGAATGGATGTTTCATGCGGATGCGGCGTCTCACGGGAGTGTGATTGTCTGATCGCGCCGCGGCCCGACCGACACAAGCCAGACCTTTGTCCCGGTGATTCGCCCGAGCGTCTCCACGTACGCGCGCGCATTCGGGGGAAGTTCGCCCGGCACCCTGGCGCCGGCGATGTCCGAGCGCCAGCCGGGGAACGTTTCGTAGACGGGGCGCACCTTCTCAAGCGTCTTGGCGTCGGTCGGAAACGCCCGGAGCTTCCTGCCGGCGAGCTCGTATCCCGTGCAGACGTTGATCGCGTCAAAACTATCAAGCACGTCGAGTTTCGTCACGGCGATGCGCGTGATGCCGTTGACAATGGCGCTGTACTTGAGCGCCACGGCATCGAACCAGCCGCAGCGCCGGGGCCGTCCCGTCGTCGCGCCGAATTCGTGTCCCAGCGCGCGGAGCCGTTCACCCGTCGCGTCTTCAAGCTCGGTGGGGAACGGGCCGTTCCCGACGCGGGTGGAATACGCCTTCACGACGCCGACGATATCGTCGATCGCGGTCGGGGGAATCCCCAGCCCCGTGCACGCGCCGCCCGACGTGGGGTTCGACGATGTGACGTAAGGATATGTGCCGTGGTCGATATCGAGGAGCGCGCCCTGCGCCCCCTCGGCGATGATCCGCTTCCCCCCGGCCACCGCCGCGTTCAGGTACGCTGACGTGTCGGTGATGTACTCGTCGATCTTCTTGTCGAAATCCTGGTACTCCGCAATGATTGCGTCGATGTCGAGCTTCGATTCGCCGTAGATCTTTGTCAGGATCTGGTTCTTCTCGTTGATGTTGGCGGTGAGTTTTCGTGCAAGCTCGTCCCTGTCGAGGAGATCGACGATCCTGATCCCCGTCCGCATGGCCTTGTCGATGTAGGCGGGACCGATCCCGCGGCCGGTGGTGCCGATCTTTTCGGAGATCCGCTCCCGTATCGTGTCGAGGAGCTTGTGGTACGGCATGATCAGGTGGGCGTTGTGGCTGACGAGAAGACGGCCTTTGATGATCACCCCCGCTTCCTGCAGCTGGGCGATCTCCCCCATCAGGGCCACCGGGTCGATGACGACGCCGTTCCCGATGACGCAGGTGATGTTCTCATGGAACATCCCCGAGGGGATAAGGTGAAGGATGTACTGCTTCTCGCCTATGCAGACGGTGTGGCCGGCATTGGCACCCCCCTGGTACCGGGCGACGATGTCCGCCCCTTCCGAGAGGAGGTCGACGACCTTCCCTTTCCCCTCATCGCCCCACTGGGCACCGACGATTATCTGGACTGGCATTGCGCATCAGACGCGATGTGAAACAACGGCGCGGGCACAAAAAACCCCCGGCCTTTCCGGGTGGAAAGGTGGGGGATTTTCACTCAGGAAGCAATTACTGCGGAAAACTTGCCACCGCGGCATCCACGGTCGGGTACGTCGCGAGCACTTTTCCCAGGCGAGTGATCGTGATGAGCGCGAGGATCTTCTCCGGGGCGCCGGCGATGGCGAGCCCTCCGCCGGCGTTCTTCATCGTGCTCGCCCCCCCGATGAGTATGCCGAGCCCCGAGCTGTTCATGAACTGCACCTCGCGAAGATCGAGGACAACACGCGTTGTCCCCTTCGTGACAAGGTCATGAAGCGTGCTGTTGAGCGCCGAGGCGTCAGGCCCCCCCATGAGGTTCCCCTGGAGGGAGATGACGGTGATGGCGCCCTTCTGTGCTGTCGTGAAGTTCATTGCCGGTCAGTCGATCAGTTTGCCCTTGGACTTCGTCTTTGTCACGACCTCGACGACGAGGGCGCTGGCGATGTAGATGGACGAATATGTTCCGGTCACGATGCCGACCAGGGAGGCGAAGGCGAAGCCACGTATCACCTCGCCGCCGAACACGAGGAGCACCGCGAGAACGACGAACACGGTGCCGGACGTGATGATGGTCCTGCTTAGGACCTCGTTGACGCTCTTGTTGATGAGCGTGACGAGGTCGAGGCTCTTGAAGAGCTTCTGGTTCTCGCGGATCCTGTCGAAGATCACGACGGTGTCGTTGTTGGAGAGCCCGACGAGCGTCAGGAACGCCGCCACCATCGTCTGGTTGAACTCCAGGTTCAGGTGGGGGATCAGACCGTCAAAGATCGAGACGAGCCCCAGCGTCAGCAAAACGTCGTGAAAGAGCGCGGTGACGGCGCCCGCCGCCCAGAGGAACTTGAACCGGAACCCCAGGTACAGGAGGATCGCCACGAGGGAGGCAAGAACGGCGTAAATCGCGTCGCGCCGCAGCTCGGCGCCTATCTTGGGACCGATCTTGTCCTCTTTCTGGACGGTGAACGGGTTCGAGGGGAACTGGGCCTGGAGTCCCGCGCGGATCCGGTCGCCGACGATGTTCCCTTCGCCCTGTTCCGGAGTGCGGATCAGGATGTCCCGGTCGCTGCCGAACGTATTGATCTCCGCTTTCGTGAAGGCGGCCTTGTCCATCGCCGCGCGGACATCCCCGACGTCGACGTTGTTCTGGAACCGGACGACGATCTCGGTTCCGCCCAGGAAGTCGATCCCGTAGTTGACCCCTTTGAGGATCAGGGAAAGCATCCCCAGTCCGATCACCGTTGCGGACACGGCGTACCAGATCCGCCGCTTCCCCATGAAATCAATATTCGTTTTTCCGAAGAACCTCATGTCCTGAATCCCTTTTGCGAGTTAGCCAAAGTTGACGGCGACGCCCGAGCGGTCGACCATCATGTCGAACACAACGCGCGTGATGACGATGGCGCTGAACAGACTGACGACGATGCCGATCATCAGCGTCAGCGCGAAACCCTGCACCGGTCCCGTGCCGAACTGGTAGAGGATGATGCCGGTCAGGAGCGTTGTCAGGTTGGAATCGAAAATCGCAGTGAACGCCTTGCTGTAGCCCGCGTCGATCGCCGCCCGGGGCGTCTTCCCCGATGCGGTCTCCTCCCGAATGCGCTCGTAGATCAGCACGTTGGCGTCGACGGCGACTCCAAGCGTCAGTATGATTCCCGCGATGCCCGGCATCGTGAGCGTTCCGCTGAATGCGGCGAGGATCGCGAGAAGGAAGATGACGGTGAACATCAGCGCGAAGTCCGCCACCGCGCCGCCCGTTCTGTAATAGAATCCCATGAAGAGCACCGTGAGCCCGATCGCGACGGCCGACGAGGTCATGCCCGCGCGGATGGAATCGTCACCGAGTGACGGTCCGACGGACCGCTGTTCGATAATCTCGACGGGGGCGGGAAGGGCGCCGGCTTTCAGAACGATTTCGAGGAGCCGGGCCTCGGCCTCGCTCTCCATTCCTTCAATCTGTGAATGCCCGCCGGTGATCTTGCTGATGACGTTGGGAGCGGAAAAGACCGTGTTATCGAGGACGATCGCGATCCGCTTGTTGATGTTCGCGCCGGTGATCCGCGCCCACTCGCGCGCGCCCTCGTCGTTCATCTCCATCGTCACGATCGGCCGGTTGTAATTCGGATCGATCTGCCATTTCGCGTTGACGACGACACCGCCCGTAAGCTCGGGGGTCTTCTTCACCGGGTAAAGTCTGAAAAACTTCTTCTCCTGTCCCTTGTCGCCGAAGGTCTGTGTCTTGGCGCTCCAGAGGAACTCCATGTCGTTCGGGATCAGTTTCTGAACGTCGTCCCTGGCGAGGATGCGGCGCACCTTCTCCTTGTTGTCTTCGACGACGAGGAATTCGCCCTTGAACTGTTCGTTGTAAATCGCGACGGAGAAGAACGGATGTTTGCGCGCGAACTGTTCCTGGGAGAGCTCCCCCTCGGGGGTCGCGATCTTTGTCGTATCGGCCCTCGTGCTATCGGTCCGGGAGGTGTCCGAAGACGGCGTTCCCGCCATGATGCTGTCGGCGAGGAGCGTGTCGGTCCCTGCGGTCGAGGCAAGCTGCTTGTCGATCGACTCGGCGATCCGGTAAGCGACTTCGGGCTCTTTGAGGAGCTTGAATTCAAGAAGCGCGGTCCCCTGGAGGAGCTGCCTGACCTCGGCTTCCTTTGTGACGCCTGGGAGCGCGACGATGATCCTGGTTTCCCCCAGTTTCTGTATCGACGGCTCGGACACGCCGTACTGGTCCACGCGGTTCCTGACGATCTCCATGCCCCTGTCGATCGCTTTCGTGGACTCGTCTTCGAGGAATTTATAGATGTCGTCGTTGGTGTCGCGGAGATTCCTGTAGTACCGGCTCATCCTGATCTGGCGCGCCTCGAACTTCCTGCGGAGAAGAAGGACCGGCGACTCCTCGGAGGTCCGTGCCTCGGCGCGGACCTCTTTCATGATCTGCTCGAAGACGTCGTCTTTGTTCTTGGCGAGATCCTCGATGAGCTTCAGGACGTTGACTTCGAGGACGACACGCATCCCCCCCTGGAGATCGAGGCCCAGCTTGATGCGCCGTGCCTTCGCGTCGCGGATGTCTGCTTCGTGGTTCGTGACGTATTGAAGACTGTCCGCTCCGCGCAGCGTGTCGAGCTGCTTGCGGATATTGTAGTCCTTCAACGTGGGATAGAGGTAATAGACCGCGACAAAGACGCACGCGACAATGAGTATGATTCTTCCGACGTATTTTTTCACTACGAAGCCTCCGAGGTCGACCGTACGGGGAACTGCTGCGTGGAAGGGAAACCCAACTGTTCGTCCAAGCTCATAAATATACTCCCGAAGCGGCTAAAAGTCAACGAGAAAAGCGTTGCATTTGCTGGACGTTTCAGTTATATTTTTTTTCGTTCCCGTTGTCTCTTTCCCCTGATCGAGGAGGTTGCACTTTCGTATGCCTATAATGACGCGCATGCGTGACAGCATGCCAGTGATATTGTTCGGACTGCTCATTGCCTTTCTTATAACGATTGTCTTTGAGTGGGGAATGGATTACCTCGGCATCCGCGGAGGACAGCAGGACTTCGTCGGCAAGGTGAACGGCAAGAAGATCACCTACCGCGAGTTCTCCGAGCTTGTCAAGACCATGAGCGACAACGCCAAGGCGCAGTCAGGCCAGGAGCCCGACGATGCGACGAGCAAAGAGATTCGCGACCAGGCATGGCAGTCCATCGTGACGGAACGCCTTGTGGGCGAAGAGGTCAAGCGCCTGGGGATCATAGTGAGCGACCAGGAGCTCCGGGACTGGGTGTTCGGCGACAATCCCCCGCAGGAGCTTCGAAGGAACTTTACGGACTCCACGGGCAACTTTAACAGGGAGATGTACGAACAGGTCCTCACGAACCCGAATCAGTACATCCAGGACCCGAGCGGCAGGGATCCGCAGTACGGTGCGAAGAAGCTCCAGGAATTCGAAAAAATGCTCCGGCAGCAGCGCATACAGGCCAAGCTCCAGAGCCTGGTTATGGCATCGGTCCGCGTGACGGACGGCGAGCTCATGCAGCGGTTCGCCGACGGGTCCGTGAGTTATGACGCGTTGTACGCCCTCTTCGATCCCACGGTCCTTGTGAAGGACGCCGATGTGCAGGTGGCCGACGACGATCTGCGGGCCTACTATAAAGAGAACGTCGACCAGTACAAATTTGACGCCTCGCGGAAGCTGAAATACGTCCTTTTCCTCGAGAAGGCCTCGGCGGCCGACACCTCCGCCCGGCAGAGAGACATGGAAGACGTCGCCTCAAAGGCGAAAAACGGGGCGGATTTCCTGAACCTCGTGTATACGTACTCCGACAGGCCCGACAGCGGCGTCGTGTTTCACCGCGGCGAGTTGAGCCCGTCGCTCGACAACGCTGTGTTCGCCGCTTCTCCCGGATCGATTGTCGGCCCGGTCCAGGATCAGGAGGGGCTGCACCTGGTGAAGCTCCTCGAAATAAAAAAAGGGACGAACGACTACATCCACGCGGCCCATATTCTTCTCCCGCTTCAGACGCCCGACTCCGCCGCGGTGAAGACGCTTGCCGCCGATATCGCGAGGCAGGCGCGCGGTGGGAAAGACTTTGCCGCGCTCGCCAGGGAGTACTCGAAGGACGGGTCGAATGCGACGAACGGCGGCGACCTCGGCTGGTTCACGAAGGGGCGGATGGTGCCGGCGTTCGAGAAGGCCGCGTTTGCAGGAAAAACAGGCGAGATCGTCGGTCCCATCCGCACACCGTTCGGACTGCACATCATCAAGATACTCGGGCGCGAGGACCGGGATGTGAAGCTGGCCCACATCCTCATGAAGATCACGTCGAGCTCGCAGAGCAAGAATGATATCGCCGACAGGGCGAAGGACTTTGCCTACAACGCCCGCGAATCGGAGTTCACGAAGGAAGCACAGCAGACCGGGCTCGATGTCCGGGAGGCGCAGGTTGACGAGAAGACGATGGTCATCCCCGGCATCGGCGTCAACGAGGCCGCGAGCCGCTGGGCGTTCAGCGCAAAAGTGGGTGCTGTGAGCGAACCCTACACAATTACCAACGGCTCGGTTGTCCTATGCGTCGCCGACGCCAAAGATGCCGGCGTGCGGTCCTTCGACGAGGTCAAGGAATTGCTGAAGCCCCTTGAGCTCAGGAAAAAGAAAATGGAGCGGGCGAAAGAGCTTGCCGCCGAAGACAGGGCGAAGCTCGCCGCGGGTGACAGCCTGACGAAACTGACGGCCATCGATCCGCGCGTGGCGGTCCAGCGAACGGGGACGTTCACTGCCGCTGGGACGATCATCGGTGTGGGGCGCGACCCTGCGTTCATCGGTGCGGTCGGAGGACTTGCGGCGGGGCAGATCTCCTCCCCGGTCGCCGGCGCCCGCGGTGCATACCTGATACAGCTTCTTGCGAGGACGGCGTTTGATTCGAGCGCGTTCGCCGCACAGAAGGAAGTCCTGCGCTCTCGCACGATGCAGGAGAAACGGAATCGCTTCCTGTCGGAGTGGGTCGCCGGACTGAAGGAGAAGGGCGACATTGAAGACAAGCGGGACAACTTCTACAGATAAGCGCCGCACGGGGAGGAGGAGCGCCGGGTTCCTCCTTGCCGCCGCCATGGCGGTCCTTGCGGCGCCCCGGGTGCATGCCGGCGACGGACCCTTCTCGATAATCCTGAAGGGGAACCTCACGACGAGTTCCCTCATTTACGTCACCCCCGATGCAGCCGACCCTGTCGCACAGGGGAATACGTTCGATCTGACCGGGACGTTCGGGTACGGCGCCGAGATCAGGTACAGGATCCCCGAAACCAGCCTTGCCGTCGGACTGTCAACGGACTACATCAGGAGCCGGGGAACGAGCACGCTCGGAGGGACGACAATCCCCACCAGCGACGGGTACACGGCGATCCCGATCGAACTGACGGGGTACTTCATCATCCCCTTTTCCGGGGAAATTTTCGGCGTCTACATGGGGGGCGGCGCGGGAGTGTATTTCGGCAGCCGCCAGTACTCCCTTGCCGGCGTCGAGGCACCCACCGTGCAGAACACGCCCGGGTTTGCGATCCATGTCCTCGGCGGCATCAGCTACCGCTTCCTGGATTCATTCCAGGGAATATTCGAGATGAAGTTCCGGGATCTCCAGTTTCAATCCACGGACGTGTTTACGTCGCCGGTCATACGGTACGGTGACACGGTCATCAACGTCAGCACGCAGCCCTTCAACTCCCGGGTCGAAACGGACGGGGTCGTCTTCCAGATTGGAATCGCCTACTCATTCTGAATCGTGCTCCCCCCGCTGGCGATCACAACCCGGTTCGACGTCGTCACGCAGGAAGTCCGCTCCGCTCCCTATTGCTGGAATCTTCTCGCGGTCCGCGACACGAACAGGCTTCTCAATGAAATCTCTCCGGCGCAGTTCGAGGCGGACGGGAGGCTCCCGTACTGGGCCGATCTCTGGGCCTCCGCTCCCGTTCTCGCCGGCCATCTGCGGCGCAGGCCCGGGATCGCCGGCAGGGATCTCCTCGAGCTCGGGTGCGGCCTCGGCCTGGCGGGGATTGCGGCGGCGCAGGCCGGAGCCTCGGTCACGATGACGGACTACGAAGACGATGCGCTGGAGTTCGCGCGGTACAACGCGGCGCTGAACCTCACGCCGGAGGAGTTTGCCCGCGTGACGTTCCGGAAGCTCGACTGGCGGCGGCCTGATCTGCCGCAGACGTTCGACGTCATCGCCGGCGCGGACATCGCCTATGATCGGACAAGCTTCGAGCCCCTCCTGTCGCTCGTGCGGATGATGCTCCGCCCGGGCGGGGTGTTTCTCCTCACGGATCCCCGGAGGGAGATCGGGAGGGACTTCATACTCCGGGCGTCCGGCCGGGGGTTCACCGCAAACGGACTCCCCGTCCCCGTCACGCACAGGGGGCTCGACATGATCGTCGTTCTCTGGGAGCTGTTCCTTCCGGAGGAATCATGAATCCTCCGGGGGAAGACCGCTCCGTCCGGATTTTCATCACCGGGTTCATGGGGAGCGGCAAGAGCACGATCGGTCCCCTTCTCGCGTCGGCTCTCGGGAGGCGGTTCATCGATCTTGACTCCGTGATCGAGGAAAAGGAAGGTATGGCGATTTCCCGGATATTCATGGAAAAAGGGGAGCCCGGGTTCCGCCGGCTGGAGAGGCGCGAACTTCTTCTCCTTTCCGTGCAGAGCGGAATCGTCGTTGCGACCGGAGGGGGAGCGCTCACCGATCCCGGATCGCTTGCCATCGTGCAGCGGTCCGGCGTGCTCGTCTATCTTGAAATCTCCGTCGACGCACTCGTCCGGCGCCTTCGCGGCATGCGCGGCCGCCCCATGATCGCGGCGGAAGACGGGTCGCTCCTTCCGGACGAACAGCTCCGCGATCGTGTCACATCGCTCCTCCGGTCACGGGAGAGCGCGTACCGCCTGGCCGATGTCATCGTCGATGCCGGGGCACTCTCTCCCGCAGGCACTGTCTCGGCCATACTGGCGGCTCTCCGCTCGCTCCGGACCGCCGGGTAGCCTCCCTGCAGACCCCCGGAACACCCCCAACTCCTTGCATTTCCATCAGTTAATAGGTAAATTGCGTTTTTAAGAGGAACAGGAATGCCCCCCCTGACCGAAAAACGCCTCCGGGAGCTTCTCGGCAATTTCAACGGAAAACGGATCGCCGTGGTCGGCGACCTGATGCTCGACCGGTATTACTGGGGGTCCGTGCACAGGGTCTCCCCGGAAGCTCCCGTTCCCGTCGTGGAAGTGGATACCGAGTCCGTCAGGTTCGGCGGAGCGGCGAACGTCGCCAACAACATACAGGCCCTCGGCGGCAGGGCATACCTTGTGGGCCTCGTGGGAGACGACCATCCCGGGTCGATGTTTAGAAGGATGCTCACCGACCAGGGCCTCGAGACGGGAGGGATCGTCGTCGATCCCGGCAGGCCGACGACGATAAAGACGCGCGTGATCGCGGCCGGCCAGCACGTCGTCAGGATCGACAACGAATCAAAACAGGAATGTCCGGGGACGCTCAGCGCGAGACTCATCGATGCGGTCCGGCAGAACATCGGCTCCCTTGACGGGGTGATCATCGAAGACTACAACAAGGGGGTCGTCACGGGCGACCTGATCCACGCCGTCATCGACGCCGCCGTCGAAGCCGGGAAGCCCGTGACCGTCGATCCGAAGTTCAACAATTTCTTCGAATACCGGAACGTGACCGTCTTCAAACCGAACCGGCGCGAGGTGGAAGAGGCCGTCGGAGGGAAGCTCAGCACGATCGCGGACGTCGAGCGTGCGGGGAAAGGCCTGCTTGCGTCGCTGAACGCCCGGAACGTTCTTCTCACGCGCGGCGAGGAAGGGATGTCCCTGTTTCAATCGGACGGGACGGTGACCCATCTGCCGACGACGGCCGAAGTTGTACAGGATGTTTCCGGCGCGGGGGATACCGTCATCTCAACGCTCACGATGGCGCTCGTCGCGGGGGGAGGGATCAACGAATCATGCATCCTCGCCAACTGCGCCGGGGGAGTCGTCGTCGGCGCCGTCGGTATCGTTCCCATTCTTCCGGCCCAGCTCCGCGAGGCCGCTCTCCGGGAGATGGCCCGGCGCGGGGACGGTCACGCATGACCAAGATCGTCTCACTCCCCTCGCTCGCGCGCATCCGCGCCCGGCTTCGCAGGGACGGAAAGCGGGTTGTGTTCACGAACGGGACGTTCGACATACTGCACCGGGGACACGTGGAGTACCTTGCCGCGGCACGCAGGATGGGAGACGTTCTTGTCGTCGGGCTCAACAGCGACGCGTCGATCCGTCGCATCAAGGGTCCGACGCGCCCCGTGAACCGGGGGGCGGACCGTGCGTCGGTATTGGCCGCGCTCGCCTGCGTGGATTACGTCTGTGTGTTCGGTGAGGACACGCCCCTGCGGATGATCCGGAAACTCCTCCCCGACGTTCTTGTCAAGGGAGCCGATTGGAAAAAGGCGGATATCGTCGGGAGCGACGAAGTGAGGAAAAACGGCGGCGCGGTCAGGACCGTCCGTCTCACGCCCGGCCGCTCGACGACGAACATCATCGACAGGATCCTGCGCTCGCACGCCGTCCGCGGGCGATGACGGGAATTCTGTCCGCCGGGAAGCGAGGTTTGTGAAAAAGCTCCGCACAATAGCGCTGTACGTCCTGATCGGGATACCGGTCGTCGTCGGCATCATCATCGCGATCACGCAGACCCAGATCTTCCGCGACCGGCTCCGCACCGCCGCGCTCTCCGAGCTTGATTCCCTCATAAGCGGGCAGGTGAGCATCGGCCGCCTGAACGGGGACCTTATCACGGGACTGTCGATCGACAGCATTGCGATTGACGTCGATAGCGGACCCTTCGTCCGGATCCCGCGCATCGAGATCGCCTACAACTTCTTCGCCCTCCCCGGAAAGACAATCTCCATCCGGAAGCTCACGCTCATACATCCCGAGGTCACGTTCTCCCGGCCGCGCGCAGGGGCAGTGGAACCTCTCGGACCTCCTCCGCCGGCGTCCCGCGGACACCGCCGCGTCGAAGCCGTTCGACTGGGTGATCGATGTCGAACGGCTCGAGATCGAAGGGGGAACCGTATCGCTCCTCGATTCGCTGTCGCTGGCCGATGTGCGGCATCCGGAAGTGCGGAAACGGGTTTGTGGAATACCACGCGTTCACCGTCAGGGACGTCAATCTTGTCCTGGCAGCGAACATTCGTCGCGACAGACAGCGTGCGGTGATTGCCTCCTGCTCCTTCTCCTCCGCGGAGCCTGATTTTCACCTCGGGATGCTCAGCGGGATCGTTACCCTCTCGCAGGGCGAGGCGCGCGTGGACAGCATGCGCATCATCACGGGGAAGACGAATCTCTGGCTCGACGCGTCAATGAAGGACGTCGACATTTTCGGAGGGATCGTCCTGCGGAATCTCAAAAACGCTCCCGTCGAGCTTTCGCTCCGCGCGAAGCCGATCGACCTGGACGAGCTGAAATCGTTCATCGCGCCCCTGGCATTTCTGTCGGGGAAACCGGAAATCGTCCTGCAGGCCTCGGGGCCGTTCGGCGATCTCGCGGTCAGGAAGCTCGACCTCCGTTTCGGCTCCTCGTCCCTCTTTCTGAAGGGCGCCATCACAAATCTCCACGAACCTCGCCGGCTCGCACTCAACGTGAAGGTCACCGAGAGCACCGTGGAGGGGGCCGACGTGCCGGCTCTTCTCCCCGGCCTCGACATCCCCGATTTCTCCCCGCTCGGGACGTCCACGCTGAATCTCGAATACGAAGGAACCCCTGCAGACTTCCGGACGAAGTTCCTCCTCGAGACCGCTGCGGGGAAGATCCAGTCGTCCGGGCTCAGGCTGACGGTGGGCGGTCCTTCCGTGCTGGGGTACGACGGGACGATCCTCTTCAGGAAGCTTAATCTCGGGATGGCGCTCGGGGACGACAGATTGAAGAGCAGCCTGAGCGGAACGCTCACAATAGCGGGAAAGGGGGTCTCCGTCAGGGGCCTGGCATCCACGATGTCGCTCGCGATTGATACCTCCTCGCTGCGCGGGCTCCCGCTGACCGACACGCATGTGTCTCTCCAGGGAACCGGGGGGAGGTTGAGCGGACGCCTGAACGTCTCGCTCGGCGACATGCGGGCCCGGCTGAGCGGGGACGTGCAGCAGTCGGCCGGGAGGGATCCGGCGTTCCGCCTCGAAGCGGACGTGTCGTCGCTCAATCTCGAGGCGCTGCTGCACGACACGAGCTACAACAGCGACATCACGCTGAAACTCAACGCCCGGGGATCGGGACGTTCATGGGGGACCGTGGGCGGGGATGTCACCGTGGATCTCACATCGTCGCGGTACCGCGATTACACGCTGGACCAGGGAATCGTCCACCTGACGCTCGATCAGAAGGACTCGACGAACAAAAGCCTGACGCTTGAATCCAACATCGCCGATCTGACATTGACGGGCGCGTTCGACCTGAGGTACGCGGCCCGGCTCATCGGGTTCGAAGTCGCAAACATCCGCAGCGCCGTCGCCGACAGAATCGCACTCATCGATCCTTCGATTGCCGCGGGAATCGACAGAGAGGGGATTGCGGCGGCCGCGCGCCCGCTTATTCTGGATGCCCGGCAGCTTGACGCGCGGTACACGCTCCACGTGAAGGATCTGCAGCCGTTTTCCGCGGCCGCGGGGAGCACGAGCTTCGACGGCACCGGACTCCTCACAGGTACGATACGTGGGGCCTATAACGGCCTTTCGCTCACGTCGGAGGCGTCACTTGAAGATTTCTCCTACGGCACCGCGGACGCCGGCGTGCTTATCGAAGACGGCAAAATCCGGCTGGACGTGGACGGGCTCGGTCCCGTCTCGCCGCTCAAAGGGGCATCCGTCCGTCTGGAAGCGAGCGCGGGGCGTGTCCATGTCAACAGGAACACTCTGGACAGCCTTGATGTCCGCGTGGCGTACGGGAACGAACGGGCCACGTATTCTGCGCAGACGATATTCAATACCGACTACCGGATGGCGTCGGCGGGGCGGGCGCAGGTGGACGAAAGCAGTTTCAGCATCACCCCCTCGCTTCTCGACGTTGCGTACCGCAATTTCCTCTGGAGCGCCGATTCGGGGGCGACATTCCGCGTGAACCACGTTGGCGCGGGGCTCACCGGTCTCGTCTTCCGCCGCGATTCGCAGATGGTCGCGCTGAGCGCTGCCATCGGCGCCGGTCGCACGTTCGATGCGTCCGTCGACGGGAGGAATCTCGATCTCGAAGGGCTGAAGCATCTGTTCGGAGGAGAGGAGGGCCAGGGCGAGCCGAAGACGTTCACGGGGAGGGCGCGGTTGAGCGCGAAGGGGTCGGGAACGCTGGCCAATCCGGCAATGAGCGCAAGCGTCGAAGCCGACAGCGTCACGTTCCGTTCTCTCCCCTTCGGCCGCCTGACGTCGGACCTTACGTACAGGGACCGGAGGGTGGACGGCCACGTGCGGCTAGTCGAGCCGGGGAAGCCCGCGGATGCACCGCCGATCATGACGATCGACGGGACGCTCCCCGTGGACCTCCGGTTTGACAGGTCGGGTGAGGACACGTCCCGGCCGGAGATGAATCTCCGGATTCTGTCGCACGGCGTGCAGATGAATATCCTGGAGCCGCTGCTGCACACGTTCAACGACCTGTCGGGACTGATGAGCTGCGATCTCACGCTGACGGGGACGCTGAAGGAGCCCACGTATTCCGGAACGCTCGGCATCTCGAAGTGTGCGTTCCTCTTCCTGCCGAACAACATCCGCTATACGCTGGAAGGGACGTTCAGGCCCGAGGGGGAACGAATCAAGGTCGTCGACTGCACGGTAAAGAACGTCGCCGAAGACGTCCGCGCGGGGCGGGAGGGGATTGTGCATCTGGGCGGCGATTTCTCCCTCCGCGACCTCCGGCCGGGGGATTTCAACCTGACCGCGGACGGACGGCTCCTCGTCGTCAAGGAAACGACGGAGAAGTCCTCCCTTGCGGTGGCCGGCGATCTCTTCGTCACGATCGGCCCCGGGCCGCTCCACTTCACCGGCGAAATCGAAAGCTCCCTCCTCAGAGGGTCGCTCGGCGTCGGGAATTCCTCGTTGATATTCCCCCCGGCGCAGGCGAGCGTGGTCGAGGAATCTCCGGAATCCGTCCGGCTTGTCTTCGTGAACGACACGCTCCGTGCGACAAAGAAGCCCGAGCGCTCCGCCGTGACAAGGTACTTCGTGGAGCGATCTTCTGGCGACACGTCGTCGATGGCGGGCGAAAAGAAGTCCCGTTCATTCATGGACGGTCTTCGTTACGACCTTGACATCGATGCGGGCGGCGAGAACACCGAGATACGCATGATCTTTAACCCTGTCATGAACGAGGAGCTCGTGGCCGCCATCAACGGCAAGTTCACCGTCACGGGAGACGGAACGCGATGGACGGGTGACCTGACGATCAACCGGGCCTACTACAACTTTTTCAAACGATTCGATGCGACCGGCACAATCCGCTACACGGGGGATTTCCTGAATCCGGAGCTGAACATCAACGCGACGTACCAGGGGACAAGGACCGTGCAGGACACGACCGCGGGCGCGGCGCCGCGTTCCGAAAAAGTCGTCGTCACCGTCAGGATCACCGGCACCCGGAAGGCGCCCAAAGTGGATTTCGGGATGACGATAAACGACGTCGACTACGCCACGTACAATGGTCCGACATCGCATGATGTGCAGTCCGATTGCATCTCGTTCATCGTTGCGGGGAGCTTCCCGCTCAATTCGAGCCAGAGGAACGATCTCTCGTCCCAGGTCCCGTCCGCCGCGGGGAATACGATTCTCACCGGCGCGTCGTCCGTCCTCACGAGCCAGTTCTCGGAATTCCTGAAAAAAGAGGCAAGCATCGACGTCAACTTTGATTTTTACGTCGCGGGAAAGGAGGGCACACAGCTCGGATTAAGCGGCACCATTGCGAAGGGGTATGTCCGGTACAAGGGGGCGGTGCTGAACGATCCCCTGGCGAATGCCAACGTGAGCATACTCTATTCGTTCAAGGACATACTCGACAACGAATCATTCCGCAATCTCATGCTCGAACTCGAGCGCACGGTCGAACCGGGCGTCCTCGGCAACACGAACGACCTCAAGCGGATCAACTCCGCGAGGATCTATTACCGTTTTTCATTCTAGCGGGAGTCACGCATCGCACAGATCAAACAACGGGTACTCGCCTATCTCACAACTCATCCCGCGGCGGTCACGGTCAAGGACCTCGCCAGGCACGTCAAGATCAAGAGGAAGGATGATTTTCATGCCCTCCGCGATCTGATGGACGAGCTGGAGCGGAAGGGGATCGTCAACGCGGACGACCGGGGGAAGTTCACCTACGTCAGGAGGAAGGAAAAGAAGGACGACGGCGGAAAGACCCCGGGCCGGATCAGGGGGACGCTTTTCATGACCCGCCGCGGATTCGGGTTTGTCTCCATCGAAGGGACCGACGACGAAATCTACATCGCCCCGAAATACCTTCACACGGCGCTGCACAGCGACGTTGTCGAAGTAGTCCTGTTCGCCGGGCGGCCCCGGGGGGCGGGTCGGGGGAAGGGACGTGAGGATGAGAGGGCGGAAGGGGAAGTCGTCGCCATCCTGGAGCGCCGGATCTCGACGGTCACCGGCCGCCTGGAGGCGGGGCGGTCCTCGTTCTTTGTCGTCCCCGACGACGAGCGGATCGCGCGGGATATCTACATCTCGCGCGAGGACTCGCTCGGGGGGAAACCGGGCGACAAGGTTGTCGTCCGCCTTCTGGAGTGGACGGACGAGCACCTGAACCCCGAGGGCCAGATAACCGAAATCCTGGGAACGGCGGGCGACGCGCGCGTCGAAGTGCTCAGCGTTGCGCGGACGTTCGGTCTCCCCGCGCATTTTCCTCCGGCGGTGGAACACGAATCCGCCGCGTTCGGTGCCTCGATACGGGAGGACGAGCTGCGGGGGCGGATCGACTGCCGCCGCATCACGTGCGTGACGATCGACCCCGAGGATGCGAAGGACTTCGACGATGCCGTTTCGTACGAATCACTCCCCGGGGGGAGCGCGCGGCTCGGCGTCCACATCGCCGACGTGAGCCACTACGTGCGCCCCGGGACGGCCCTTGACGCGGAGGCCTACGCGCGGGGAACGAGCGTATACATGGTCAACGAGGTCGTCCCGATGCTTCCCGAAAGGCTCTCGAACGACCTCTGCAGCCTGCGGCCGGACGTGGACCGCCTGACGTACAGCGTGTTCATGGACGTCGGTCCCGACGGCGCGGTCGGGAACTACACGATAGGAAAGAGCGTCATCCACAGCGCGCGCCGGTTCAGCTACGAGGAAGTGCAGAATGTGATCGATTCGGGAAAGGGGGACCACGCGGACGTCATCCTCCCCCTGTTCAATCTCTCGCGCGTGCTCCTGAAAAGGAGGAGAAAAAACGGAAGCCTTGATTTCGACACGGGCGAGGCAAAGTTCCAGTTCGACGCGGAAGGACTCCCGTCGCGCATCATCAAGAAGATCCGGCTCGACGCGCACCGGCTCATCGAAGAGTGCATGCTGCTGGCCAATCAGACGGTCGCGCGTCACATCGGCGCGCAGAAGAAGGAGACCGAGGTCAAACCCTTCCTGTACCGCGTGCATGACCTGCCGGACCCCGTGAAGCTCCAGGAGCTCTCCGGATTCGTCAGGCAGTTCGGCTACTCTCTCGACGCGAAGAACGGCGTACCCTCCCGCGAGCTGCAGAAGCTGCTCGACAAAGTGGAGGGCTCGGAAGTGGAGAACGTCATCAACGAAGTCGCGCTCCGCTGCATGGCCAAGGCGGTCTATTCGACGAAGAACATCGGTCACTACGGGCTCGCGTTCACGCACTACACGCACTTCACATCTCCCATCCGGCGGTACCCCGACCTTGTCGTCCACCGGCTTCTCGAGGAATACGCGCGCGACGTTTCGGCGGCCCGTCTCACGGAAATCCGGAAATGGCTTCCGGACGTCGCCCGGCAGTCGTCCGAGAGGGAGAGGCGCGCGAACGATGCGGAGCGGGCGTCGGTAAAGGTGATGCAGGTCGAATACATGAAACGCCACGTGGGGGATGAGTTTGCCGGCGTGGTCACCGGTGTCACGAATTTCGGCCTTTTTGTGGAAATCAACGACCTCCTGGTGGAGGGGATGATCCCCGTCCGCGAGCTTTCTGACGATTACTACGTATTTGACGAAAAGCACTATTCGCTCCGGGGCCGGTCGCGGGGGAAGGTGTACCGGTTGGGGGATCCCCTCCGCATACAGGTTCTTTCCGTCAACGCCGAGGGACGCAGGATAGACTTCTCCATCGTGCCGTGACGGAGCTTTTTCGCAGCCGGAAGCGTTAAACTTCTGGCGGACCCCGGGTGTTTAATAGAGGGAAACTGCGGTTGTTTGCATCCTCACGGGCTTTTCTCTAACATTGTTCACGGAAATCCTAGTGCCGGTGAAGCAGGTCGTGCTGTTCGGGGCATATCAACAAGCGAGGGGAGCATGAATCGGTTCGATCGGGTCGTTGCGCGCTGGGGGACGGCGCTCATCCTGTGCGTGTGCGTTGCGGGAGCCGCCCGGGCCCAGGAAGACGAAGCGTTCGGCAAGAACAAGGTGCAGTACACGCGATTCCACTGGTCCTACATCCAGACGGACCATTTCGACATTTACTTCTCCGACGGCGGGGAATACCTGGCGGACTTCACTGCGACGGCCGCCGAATCCGCCTATGCATCCATAAGCAAGTCGTTCCGCTATCAGCTTGTGAACCGCGTCCCCATCATCGTGTACAACTCGCACAACGATTTCCAGCAGACGAACGTCGTGAGCGAGTATCTTGAAGAGGGCATCGGAGGTGTCACGGAGCTCTTCAAGAACCGCGTGATACTTCCCTTCGAGGGGGAGTACAGCAAATTCCGGCACGTCATCCATCACGAGCTGACGCACGCAGTCGTCAACGACATGTTCTACGGCGGGTCCATCCAGTCGATAATCTCGAACAACATCACGCTCCAGCTCCCCCTCTGGTTCAACGAGGGACTGGCGGAATTCGAATCGCTCCGCTGGGACACCGACTCCGACATGTTCCTCCGGGACGCCACCGTGCACGAGTATCTCCCCCCGATCAGCCAGCTGTACGGCTACTTCGCCTACCGCGGGGGACAATCGCTCTGGTGGTACATTGCGGGGAAGTACGGGGACCAGAAAGTCGGGGAAATCCTCAACCGGATCAAGAGCACGCGAAGCGTGGACGCCGGATTCCGCGGGGCTCTCGGGCTCAGCCTCGAGGAGCTGAACGACAGGTGGCAGAAGGAAATGAAGGTCATCTACTGGCCGGATATCGCCAAGCGGGAAGAGCCTGCGGACTACTCGAAGGCGCTGACCGACACGCGGAAGGACGGTTCGTTCTATAATACCAGTCCCGCCATTTCCCCCCAGGGGGACAGGATCGCGTTCATCTCCAACAGGAACGAGTATTTCGACGTCTTCATCATGAACGCGTCGGACGGAAGCATCATCAAGAAGCTCGTGGACGGTCAGACGACGAATAATTTCGAGGAACTGCACCTTCTGACCCCGGGGATGAGCTGGTCCCCCGACGGGAAGCGGATCGCCCTCTCAAGCAAGGCGGGAGAACAGGACGCGATCTTCCTTATCGATGTCGCCACCGGCGAACAGGAAGAACTGACGTTCGGTCTCACGGGAGTCTTTTCTGTCGACTGGTCGCCGAAAGGGGACGAAATCGCGTTCGTCGGGAACACGACGAGCGAATCCGACATTTTCGTCTACAATCTGAAGACGAAGAAGCTCGTCAATCTGACCGACGATATCTACAGCGACCAGCGTCCCGTGTGGTCCCCCGACGGGAAGAAAATCTACTTCTCCTCCGACCGCGGGGATGTTCTCACGCACGACTCGACGGACATCCGTTTTCACGATTTCAGCAGCTCCGACCTCTATTCCATCGACGTCGCCACGCGAAACATCGAGCGTCTCACCGACTGGTCCCACAGCAACCAGGGCTCGCCGGTCGTTTCGCCCGACGGGAAGAAGCTCCTGTTCGTGTCGGACAGGAACGGCATCAACAACATCTACGAGCTGAACCTTGTCACGAAGAAGTGGCGCCCGATCACAAACTCGCTGAGCGGCGACTACCAGCTCTCTCTTTCGCACGACGGGAGCAAGCTCGTGTTCTCGTCGCTTATCAACGGGGGATTCAACCTTTTCCTGATGAGAAGCCCGTTCGACCGCGACATCAAAATGAGCGAACTGGAGCCGTCGGAATACTTCAAGGCCCTCTATCCTCCCGCGAAGGGGGAGGAGAAGCCTGTGGCGGAGAAGACCCCCGGACCTGACACCGCGTCTGCGCGGGCGGCGACGGCGGCCCCGGCGGACAGCACACATCCACTTGCGACGTTGACCTCTCGTGCGGGTGCTGCTGATACCGCAAAGACCGTTCCGGGCGCTCCGCAGGGCGCGGGGGCCGACTCGGCGATGTACGGGAAGGACGTGCAGATCGATTTCAGCAATTACGTCTTCAAGGACACCTACACAGACGCGGTACCGAAGGACTCGACGATCCAGAAACTCCCGAAGATCACGGAGAACGTCGACAAGGAAGGACACTACAAGGTCAACAAGTACAAGCTCAATTTTACCCCGGACATCGTTTACGGGAACGCGGGGTACGACACGTTTTACGGCGTGACCGGGTCGACGGTCATGGCATTCAGCGACCTGATGGGGGATCACCAGATCATTTTCTCGACGAACCTGCTTCTCGACCTGAAGAACAGCGATTTCGCACTGCAGTACTATTACCTTCCGAACCGGATGGATTTCGGCTTCGGGGGATTTCACAGCGCGCGCTTCATCGCGCTGAACGACCAGTACGGGGGGAGCATTTACCGGTTCGAAACGTACGGTGCATCCCTTTCGGCGTTGTATCCGTTCAACAGGTTCGACCGGCTGGAAATGGCGATGAACTGGTTTACGATCTCCAAGGAGAACATGGAAGTCACAACGGATCCTGCCGAGGACATCACGGTGCTCGTCCCCCAGCTTTCCTATACCCATGACACGTCTCTCTGGGGATACACCGCGCCCATGATGGGTTCGCGCTACAAGTTCACGTTGTTCGGCACGCCGAGGTTCGGTCTGAGCGGCATCAGCTTCGTGAACGCGACGGGAGACTACAGGACGTATATCCGGCTGGGTCGCAACTACAGCCTGGCCTTCCGGCTTGCGGGCGGGGGGAGCTTCGGGGGGGATCCGCAGAAGTTCATCGTCGGCGGAACGTCAAACTGGATCAACAGGACGTTCACGAACGATTACATCCCGCTGACGAACGCGTCGGACTTCATATTCCTTCAGGCGGGCGTTCCGTTGCGCGGGTACGACTACAACGCCGAGATCGGCTCGAAATACGGCCTGTTCAACTTTGAGTTCCGGTACCCGCTCTTTGCGTTTCTCCAGGCGGGACCCCTGCCGATCGGCCTGCAGAGCATTGCGGGCGTGATGTTCTTCGACATGGGCTCGGCGTGGGACAGGGGGCGTGATTATGTCGCGTTCACGCACGACAGCACCGGGAATCTCGTCTCCCGCGATCTCCTGATGGGAATGGGAACCGGCGCGCGGATATTCTTCCTCGCATTTCTCGTCCGGTTCGACATTGCCTGGGCCTGGGACGTTCACGCGTTCTCCCCGCCCAAATACTACTTCTCGCTCGGCACCGACTTCTAGGACGGCCTTCAGCCAGGCACGGAGGGCTCTTCGCGGTTGCGGCGAGGAGCCCTCCGCGTGTCGGGCGGTGCCTGTCAATTCAGCGGTAGCGTCACAGTAAATGTCGACCCCTTCAGCACCTCGCTGTTCACGGTAATCGTCCCCCGGTGCAGCTCCGCGATCCACTTCGCGATCGAGAGACCCAGTCCGGTTCCTCCCATCTCGCGCGAGCGGGCCTTGTCGACCCGGTAGAACCGGTCGAATATCCTCGGAAGGTCCGCCTCGGGTATCCCGATCCCCGTATCGACGACGCGGAACACGGCCGATCCGTTCAGCCTCTCGAGCTCCAGCGAGACCTTCCCCCCCTCCGGCGTATATTTTATCGCGTTGTCGATCAGGTTCAGGAAGAGCTGCCGGAGTCTGAGCCTGTCCCCCACGATCATGATGGGCGAACCCGCTGCCAGCGTGACCGCGATGTGCTTTTCCGACGCAAGGATGGAGCTGTCCTCATAGAGTTCTTCGAGGAGTTTCTTCATGTCCACTTCGGAGAAATCCGCCCTGTAGAGCCCGCGGTCCGCTTTGGCGAGCGTCAGCAGGTTATCGATGATGGACGTGAGGCGGAGGATTTCCTCCAGCGTGCTCTCCAGGACCCGCCTGTATCCTTCCGGCGTTTTCGGGCTGCGCAGCGCGATCTCGATCTCCCCGCGGACAATTGTCAGCGGCGTGCGCAGCTCGTGGGATGCGTCGGCGGAGAACTGCCTGATCCGGAGAAACGACTCGTGGAGCCGTCGGATCATCTCGTTGATCGTGAGCGTCAGCCGGCCGATCTCGTCGTCGCTCGCAGTGACGGGGAGGGACTGATCGAGGCTCTCTGCGGTGATCCGCCGGGTGCGCGTCGTGATGTCGTCCACGGGGGCGAGCGACTTCTTGGCGAGCGCGAATCCGCCGAAGATCGACACCGCGAGCGCAATCGGGAACAGGACGAGGAATATCACGTACAGGCTTTGCAGGAGGTCCCGCACCTCCGAGAGCGGGTAGCCGACAAGATAGGTATAGCTGTAGTCCCGCGCGAGTGCGATACGGACCGGTTCTCCGTTCAGCCATCCCGTGGTGAGCACGGTCGCATCGACCGCCACCGTGTCCGAGAAGACGAGACTGTCCGTCCCCAGGTTGTAGGAACGGTAGATGATCGTTCCCCAGTTGTCGGCGAACTGGATATAGATCTTCTTGGGGCTCTGGAGCGTGTGCTTGAATATCTGGTTCCAGATCTCGTCCGATTCCCCGGTCGAATCCTTCCCCGCCGCTTCCTGCCCCGGGGGGAGCTGCCCAGCACGCTTTCGTATCATCGTATCGATCGAGCGCCTTCCCGGCTTCACCTTCGACTCCTGGGGCTGGATGAACTCGCGCACCCAGCGGACCTCGTTCTTGAGTGAGAGATCGAGGTTCTCCGACAGCGTGTTGCTCGTGTAGTAATAGGAGAGGGTCCCGAAAAGGAGCATCGTGGAGAGGACGAGCAGCGTGTACCAGAGCGTCAGCCGGGCCCGTATGGACTGGATGCGGAAATTCACGGGGTCATTCCTTCCGGAGGACGTACCCGACGCCCCGCACGGTATGGATCAGCTTGCCGGAAAACCCGGTCTCGATCTTTGCGCGCAGGTGGTTGATGTACACGTCGATGAGGTTGGTGCCGGTATCGAAGCTGTAGTCCCAGATGTGTTCCGAAATTATCGACCTGCTCAGGACACTTCCTTTGTTCCGGAGAAAGAACTCGAGAAGCGCGTACTCCTTCGCGGTGAGATCAATTGGTTTCCCGGCCCGTTTTGCCTTGTGGGAGACTGTGTCAAGTTCGAGGTCGGCGAACGTGAGAAGCGTTGTCTTGTCGAGCACGCCCCTGCGAAAAAGCGAACGCATCCGGGCGAGGAGTTCCGCGAACGCAAAAGGTTTGGTGAGATAGTCGTCCGCGCCGCTGTCGAGACCCGCCACCTTGTCCTCGGTCGCGGTCTTTGCAGTAAGCATCAGTATCGGGGTCGTTCCGCCGGCGTTCCGGTATGATTTCGTGAGCTCAAACCCGTTCATCCCGGGGAGCATCACGTCGACGATGAGGAGATCGTAGTTCCCTGCCCGCGCCTGGCGGAGCCCTTCCGCGCCGTCTGGAACCGTATCCACGTTGTACTTTTCCCCCCTCAGTCCATCCTGGAGCATCGAGGCAACCTTTGGGTTGTCCTCGACGACAAGAATGCGCATTGCCTGTGTTGTGACTGATGAACTCATCGCACAGGAAAAATAACGGATTCCGGGGCGATTAGCAAAATCTCTTGCCTGCGGGGCGGATGACTGAACACGGACGGGCACTATGTGCCGAGGAACCGCTCGACCTGCCTCCTGTGGCGGAGTACGTGCACGATCGCGTGCTCGAGCATCTGTTCCATGTCATAGTGTACCCCCCACCTCGACTGTATGTGCACTGCGCTGACCTGTTCGTCCGTGTAATTCCAGCGCCCCTCCAGCGTCGCGGATGTATATCCGAGCATGTTCTTCAGTCCCTCAAGTGACGGCACTCTCGAAAGGACAGCCGCCGGCGGGCGTTCGGAAGGGACTGCGTACGCCTGCCGGATAGAGTCGGCGTAACCGTATCCGGAGCCTATCACGTGATTCATGATTGTCTTGATCGATTTGCAGTTCGGATCCGTTGTCCGGGAATCGCGCTCACGTTCAAACTCCTCGTCGGAGATCCCGCCGATGATCCGCTCCAGTTCCGTCGCGGCACGGTCGTATTCGTCCATCATCGCGCCGACCCCTCCGCTCCTGTACGTTTTTGTCATCACACCCCCTCATTTGTTTCTGGAGAGCGGCACTCCTGTTTCAACTCTCGGTTTTCTTGGCAACAACATTGGCGTCCTGGATTTGTATTCCAGATAGGATGCCCCGAAGCGTAACTCGAGCTCTCGCTCTTCAAACACCTTCACGAAGAACAGAAGTGCCGGGACAACAAGGACAACTGCCCAGACCACAAAAAACGCCGACTGAAACCAGATCCCCAGTGACAGGAGAAAAGCCAGACTTGCAAGCACCATGGGATTTCGCGTCCAGGCATACAACCAATCTGCCGCCAATTTCCGACTGAGCACAATGAAAAAAGGTGCGCCGAATCCTCTCAATGCGAGGTTTGCAACTGTCAGAAAAGTAGCTGCCCCGGTGATAATGACTAACGATACGCCGATTCTCACCGGTACCGGAAGGACAAAGCCAGACCAACATTGATGAGTTGTTAACGCCCGAATAACAGGTACACCAAAGAAGAACCCGAGAGAAAAGTGGACAAACGTCGTTATCCGGGCGACACGGCTCGTTGTTTGTTGACGGTCGAGTGTCTTCCTTCCGAGCCAGACAAGGGGGAATACCAGCAATACCCCTCCCACAATGATAGAGATATTCATGAAGGTTGAAAGTGGTGCATTTATTGCCAACCACCAGACACACCAGATAATCGCGACAAGAACGACCCTGAAAAGAAATTCAATGATCTGTCTCATAGTACCGTCCTTCAATCCAAGCTTACTCTGGAACGGAATTCCCGCAGAGCATCCGCTGCGATCCAACGGGCTGATCGTGAATCCGTGCACGACAGCTCCTTCGCGGTCCTTATCGCCGCCTTTTTCAACCGGCCGTTCCGCTTCCCGATATTGCGAAGCGCCCAGTTCACCGCTTTCCGTACGAAATTCCTCTCGTCCCCCGCGTATTGCTTTATGAGCAGAAGGAACCCCGTGAACACCGTGTCCGGGGCCTCGTCGTCATGCCATGCGAGACACGCCATGAGCGCGAATGCGGCGCGCCGTACGAACTCCTCATCGCGGCGTGCCCACTCCCTGATCTTGCGGCGGGCAGACGGGACGTTTTGAAACAGGTTCATGCAAACCTGGTCGCACACGTCCCATGAATCGAACCCTGATACCCACTGCTCCATCTCCGCCTCTGTCATCGTCGCGGGATCTGCGACGATTGACGCCACGATCCGGGCCTCGGGGATCCCCGATTTCCAGAGTCGTAGGGCCGTGTCATGATTGCGGCCGGCTTCCTTTGCGATACGCCGTATATCCGGCATCGAGACCCCGAGCCTTCCTTCGCCCGATATTCCGAATCTGGCCATCCCTTTGATATTCTTCGCGCTTCCCCGGGCCTTCAGCTTTTTGACTATACCCGCGGGGGTCGTTGTCGCCTTTGGCATTCGTCTGTCTATTGTCATTTTCATTTGGCTGTTCAGTACGGCAGTATGATCATCCGGGGTTCGGAAGAGATGCTACTTCTGCTCTCTGGCTTCGCTCAGATCAACCATGGTCCTCCACACCGCAACCCAGCGATTAGATTCCCGCTGAAAGATCCAGACATCCCGCCCCGTCGATCGTTCACGGTACTTCGCTCTTTCATAGAGCATGTCAAACCGGAAACTCACGACAGCGCAATTGCCAGCGATGTCGATCTGTTGATCGCTTTCAGAATACTCGATGACTTGCGCGTTGGCGCAGAACTCTTCGAATCCCGCCAGGAGCTTGTCACTACCGGCAATTTCACCGGCAAACTTCGGGAACTTCATAACGATGTCAGGATGGAGATACGGCGCCATAGCATCCACGTGACCTGATCGCCAGGCCTCATTGATCGAAGCGATCGTTTGTTGAATCTCGCTGCGGGATTCGTTCATCCGGCCGTCCTTTGTTTGTCTGTCGATAATCGGACCGGGTACTCAAGCAACCCGGTGTGCATTGTCATCTTCCATTCTTCACCGATGCGTGCGTACACCTTGCAGGCGCGCCCGTGCCAGTGCTGCTCCCCGCCCAGTCCATTCCGCCAGAGCGTATCAACGTCGACGACTGCAAATCCTCCGTCCCCTTCCGGCGTTGTGACGATTTTCCGGATCATCCGTATGTTGTGTATCAAATCATGCGTATCAAAGAGCTCCTGCCATATGCGGGACCATCTCGCGTGGTCAAATCTCCCCATCAGAAAGACCCAGTCAACAGGGTCGTGGGATTCAGGCGTGGCCGGCCAGGGCCACACCATATCCGGATGGAACACGCTGAGGAGAAGCCGTGTGTCCTTGGTATCCCATGCGCGGGTCTCGCGATCCACGATTTCGGCGATGGCCTGGTCCGGGGAAATCATAATGGTCCTTCCCGCGCCCTGGATTTCAGCATGGATTCAGGTGTGGATTTGTTGTAGGGTCTTCGATTCCTGATTCGAACCTATCGAATAGCGCAAAGAGACGCAAGAGAGATTCCGGGGGAAGGAGATATATCTGCCATTCCGATGGACACTTGGAGGATTTTTCCCTATCTTTATCGCGTTCTCAGAACTGGACCCGCGATGAAATTCACATTGCTCTTCTGCTCTGTATCACTTCTTGCGTTTTCCGGCTGCATACGGACGCTTGCGGTCTCGACTGTCGGCGGGATCGCTGACGACGGGTTCGAAGCCTTCACGTCCGAGCGCGATCTCGAATTCGCCGGGCAGGCACTCCCCGGGAACCTGAAGCTTCTCGAGGTCATGCTGAAAAGCGACCCGGACAACGAGCGTCTCCTGCGCCTCCTGAGCCAGGGGTACGCGAGCTACTCGCTGGCATTCCTCGAAGGGAAGGACGATGTGCGCGCGAAGGATTTCTACATGCGGTCGCGTGACTTCGGGTACCGCATTATGCGCCAGGATGCTGCACTCTCAAAGGCACTGGACGGGACCCCGGATGATCTGAAAGCGGAGCTTGCGAAGCGCGGGAAAGACGACGTGCCGGGAGTCTTCTGGTCAGCGTTCGGACTCGGAAGCTATGTACAGCTTTCCCTCCAGGATCCCTCCGCTCTTGCGGACCTGCCCAAGGCCGAGATCATGATGGAATTCGTCGCCCGTGTGGACTCGTCATATTACTACGGGGGAGCGCACCTGTTCCTCGGGACGCTTGCCGGTATGCGGCCGCAGATGCTCGGAGGGAACCCGGAAAACTCGAAGGCGCATTTTGAGACCGCGATCAGAATCTCCGGCGGAAAATTCCTGATGACGTACGTCTACTATGCAAGCTCGTACGCGGTGCAGACGCAGAACGAAGAGTTGTTTACGGAGTTGCTGACGAAGGTGTGCGACGCGTCACCTGACATACTCCCCGAATTCCGGCTGGCGAACATGATCGCGAAAAAGAAAGCGGAGGCTCTGCTGGCAAGGAAGTCCGATCTGTTTTGAAAAACACGCCTTCCCTGGCCTGATTGAAGATCACGCCTTCTCCTGGCGTGGTGGACCATCCCGACTCCGTTTACAGAAAAACGAACACGCCCCTTTCGGGGCGTGTTCGTCAAGTACCGATTCCCATTCCCCTACCCCTACTGTCCCGCCCCTCCTCCCACAAGCACAAGGCTCAAATGGGGAAGATACGTCACGAGCAATAACGTCAGCACGAGCAGCAGGAAGAACGGCACGACCGACTTGTACACCTTTGTCAGCGGCTGGTTGAACCGGATGCTCGAGAGGAACAGGTTGAGCCCGAGAGGTGGCGTCATGTAGCCGATCTCGAGGTTCAGCAGGAATATGATGCCCAGGTGTATCGGGTCGACCCCGTACTGGAGCGCGACGGGGAGTATCAGGGGAACGACGATGATGATGGCGGAGAAGATTTCCACCATGTTCATCACGAGGATGAAGAAGTTCAGTATTATGAGAAACACGATCTTGCTGCTCACGTACGCGCTGATGAACGCGAAAAGCTTCATCGGGATCTGCTCGTCGATGAGATAGCTCGTAACGCCCATTGCGGAGCCGAGCATGACGAGTATCGCCCCGACGAGTATCATGCTCTCCCTGACGACGCGGGGGAGGTCCGAAAAGATCGTTATTTCCCGGTGGACGAACACCTCGACAAGAAGGACGTACGCCGCCGTTACCGCCGCCGCTTCGGTCGCAGTGAATATTCCTCCGTATATCCCGCCGACAACCACGACCGGGAGGGGGGCTTCCCATGCTGCCTCCTTGAGCGCGCCCCAGACCTCACCCCATGAAAATGCCGTTCGCTGGACTTTTGCAACCACGCCGGTCCGTATCGCATACAGCGAGAGTATAAGAAGGAGGAGTATCCCCGGGAGGAGCCCCGCCATGAACAGGTGGTCGATATTGACACCTGCGATGATGCTGTAGAGAATGATCGGCAGGGAGGGGGGAAGAGAAGCCCGAGGCTTCCCGACGTCGTCACCAGTCCCAGCGAGAACTTTTCCGGGTATCGCTGCTGTATGAGCGCCGGGTAGATGAGCCCGCCGAGCGCGATGATCGTCACCCCGGAGGCGCCGCTGAACGCGGTGAATATGGCCGTCGAAAAGAGAGCAACGACCGCAAGTCCCCCGGGCATCCATCCGAAAAGCGATTCCGCCAGTCTGATCAGCCGTTTCGGCGCTTTGCTCTCCGCAAGGAGAAACCCGGCGAACGTGAAGAGCGGGATGGCGATAAGTGCGGGGAGATCGACAAGCCTGTAGAGCTCGGCGATCATCGCCGAGGTGTCCGTTCCCGACGAAATGAACGCAATCAGCCCGATCGCGCCGATGATCGTGAAAAGAGGGGCTCCCGCCAGCGCGAGTATGCCGAGAAGGACGATGACGATCCAGACGCTCATGGTGTGTGTCCCTCCGGTGAGGGGCCTCGGAGTGCGGAGGCGATGTTCTCAATCATCCGGAAGAGAAACTGGAGCAGGATAATGCCGAATCCGAGAGGAACGATCATCGCTGCGGCGCGCTGCGGCACCTGGAGGAAGAGCATCGAGTCCGCGTCCATCCCCACCTCAACGAACGTCAGGCTCGCCTGGAGCATGAAGTAGCAGATGACGATTGCGAACAGGTCTGAGAAGGCCGCAAACCACGCCTTCAGCCTGGGATGAAGAAACCGCGTGAGGACGTCGATATGGAAATGCTTGTCTTCGCGCGTGGCCATGTATGCCCCGAAAAACCCGACCCAGAGCACCATGTGGCGGGCGGCAATGTCCCCCCAGATAATCCCCGTGTGGAGGAATATCCTGAGGAGAACCTGCAGCGCGGCGATCCCGAGCATCATCACGAAAAAAAGCAAGAGAAGCCAGGTAACCGCCTTTGTGAGGAACCTGTCGAGCGCCCTGAGAACGCTCATTTGCCGTGCTCCTGTCGGTACGCGTGAAGCGAAGACTCCACCTGGTCGAGGAATTCCTGTGAGAAGAGCTTGCCGACGAGAAGCTGCCGCGCCTTCTTTCCCGCCGCTTCAAACTGGGCGGCCACTTCTTTCGTGGGCATGACAACCGAAATCCCCTTCTCCTTCAGCGTGGCAATCGACTTTTCGTTCTCATCGCGGCTTGCAAGTGTGAGCTGGCGGAAATACTTCTGGCCGTTCGTCACGAGTATGTCCTGCAGGTCTTTAGGCATCGCGTCGAACGTCTTCCTGGAGATCAGGACCGCCCCTTCGCTGTTGGCGAGAGGCACCCCCATCATGTATTTCACGCGCGTGAACCAGGAGAGCGCGACAAGTTCGTAGGGCGGGGTATAGACGGTGTTCACCATCCCCGTCTGGAGCGACGTGCTCACGTCCGTGATCGAAAGGGGTATCGGGGAGACGCCGATTGCCTGGAATGCCGCCTCTGCGATCGGATCCCCTTCCCACATCCAGATCTTCGTCTGCTTCAGATCCTCGGCGGATGCGACCGGCCGGTCGGAGTAGATGTACACAAGCCCCACCTCCGCCCAACCGAGAAGCACGAACCCGCCTTCTTCGATAGCCTGACGGAACTCCTTGTCAAACTTGTCGACGATGAAATCCACCTCGTCATGGTTGTTGAAGAGAAACGGGGCATCCAGCACGCGGACCTTCTTCGCGATCTCGTTGATCCCCACCCCGGTGAATCCTCCGGCGCTGTACTGGCCGAGCTTGATCTTCCGGACCACGTCCTTCTCGTCCCCCGCAACCCCGCCCGCATAGATCTTGAATCCCAGTCGGCCGCCGCTCTGTTCGCGTATCGCCTTGTCGAATTCGCGCATTATCCTTGTCGGCGTGCTTCCTTCCGGTGCAAGCGTCGCGAACTTTACGAGGTATTGCTGGGCGTTGAGGAGGGGCGCGAGAACAATCGCGCACATCAGTATCACGAGAGAGCGTTTCACGGGTTTCCTTTCTCTGAAGAGTACAATCGCGTAGTTAAGTTACGATACTTTTTCCCATATTCAAGCCTGCAAAAGGCTTCACCTCACGGCAACTCGAACGGTTGTTCCACGACCGACTCGCCTGCCCTGAGCCTGAACGTGTACTTCCCCGGGACAAACTGCACGCTGTTGAGCCCCACGATATAGATGCCCGTCTCCTGCGTGTCGCTCACAAGCGTTGTTGTAATCGTGTCATTCGATCCTCTCGGGTGCGCCAGGAGTTCGAGCGTCACGGGGGTCCGTCGTGCGAGTGAGTACGCCACCATGTGGGGAGTGCCGCCCCCCGGAGAGAGTGAGGCCGAGAGGCCGGTCGTCTCCGTCATTTTCCCCCTGAGCGAGAGAAACTCCCGCATCGTGCCGCCTGACACCGGGGAAGGGAACCCTTCACTGTTGGCGGCGTTGACGGCGCTTACGGCGTAATAATACGTCGCTCCGGAAGGGACCTTCACCGTGTCGATGATCGATGATGTCGATCCGGAAACCACCTGTGCGATGGACCGGGGATCGTCGAACGGGATCTGCGGCGAGATCCAGCGGTAGACTATGAACCGGGCCGCCCGCGACCTGTCCGCCACGGTTTGCGGAAGGACCCACTGGAGATTGAAAACGTTCGTCGTGATCTCGTTGAGCGCGATGTGCAGAGGGGGCGGGGGAGACGAGGAGTCCTTCCACGGCATCGGCGGTATCAGCGCGGGCGTGGCATACCTGCCGCCGAAAAGCTCCGCGCCGTGAACGCTCTCGTAGCGGAAGTAGGACTGGCCGGCATTCCCCGCGTTCCGCGAGATGTCGATCTGCCGCGGAATTTCCCTTGCAACGTCGGTCTTGTACGCGCCGATCCCTGCGTAGACATGCCGCGCTCCTGCCAGGTGCTGCCAGTCCGGAACCAGGACGGCGTAATCCGGATCCCCCCTGGCGCCCCCTATGTCCCAGTAGACCTGTGGCGCCACGTAGTCGAGTTTTCCCGTTTTGAGCCACGCGCGCGTGTCCTGGTAATATTCCCCCGCTGCGATTGAGACAAAACCCGTGTCGGCGCCGTATATGCCGAGGGGGGACGAGCCGATCTTCAGCAGCGGGCGGAGCGCGGTCAGCCTGTCGTAGCACTCGCCGACGAACCTGTCGAGGTTCGATTTTCTCCACCTGTCCCTCGGGATGCCGAGGCCGTACCTTCTGTATGAATCGCCGTCGGGGAAGTCCCTTCCGGGGTAGCGGAGATAGTCGAAATTGATCCCGTCGATCTCGTATTTCCGGGCGATGTCCATGACGACGTTCAGCAAGTACGTGTCCACATCGGGGATGCCGGGGTCGAGCCATCCTTCCCCGTGGTAGTTGAACGTCCAGCCGGGATGGGCGCGGGAAATATGCGGGGGGGTGGTCAGCGGAACCGGGCCGTTTGCCCTGACCTTGTACACGTTTACCCAGGCGTGGACCTCGATGCCCGCCCGGTGCGCCTCGTTGATGAGGAATGCAAGCGGGTCCCATCCGGGGTCCTTGCCGAGCGTCCCGGTGAGATTCTCGGCCCAGGGCTCATACACCGACCGGTAGTACGCATCCCCCCGGGACCGGACCTGGAAAAAGATCGTGTTGAAGTTGTATGATTTCAGGCGGCGGACGATCTCGCCGAGCGAAGCCTGCTGCTCGGCCCTGTCTGTGCTCCTGGGCCAGTCGAGCCCGGATGCGGTCGTCAGCCACACGGCGCGCACTTCCCGCTTCGGAATAACGGGTGATTGTGCGCCGGATTCAGGCGAGCTGAGGAGTGCAAGAAAGAAGAAAAGGGGAATTCGGATGGGCAATGAGACGTCCGGTGTGGTGAATCTCTCCGCTGAATATACTCACGATGCGCGGCAGAATCAACGTCCCGTTGTATCTCTCTCGGTGCGTCGGTATATTGAATCATGAGCAGGGATAAAGTACAAACCCGGTATGTCTGCCAGTCCTGCGCGTACGAATCGCCCCGCTGGGTCGGTAAATGTCCGAATTGCGGTGAGTGGAATTCGTTTGTGGAGGAAATCCTCCCCGGCAGGCGCCATCAGGCCCGGAGCGGAACGGCGGCGAAGTCCGCGGGACCGGTCCCGATCGGCGAAGTTGACATCGTGCCCGAGCCCCGTTCCCCCGTGGGGATTCCGGAATTTGACAGGGTCCTCGGCGGCGGGATAGTCCCCGGCTCTGTCGTACTCATCGGCGGCGATCCCGGCATCGGCAAATCGACGTTGATGATGCAGATGGCGTCTTCCCTCACATGCGTCACGCTCTACATCACCGGGGAGGAATCGGTCGGGCAGATCAGGCTCCGCGCGGAACGGCTCGCGGTCAAGCCCCCGGAATCCCTTCTGCTCCTGGCCGAAACCAACCTTGACGTCATCCAGGCGGTGATCGCGAGGCAGCCGCCCGATCTTGTCATCGTGGATTCCATCCAGACGATGTACCGTCCCGATCTCGAGAGCGCGCCCGGGACCGTCAGCCAGGTGCGTGAGGCCACCGCGATGTTCATGCGGATGGCGAAGACCGGCGGCACTCCGGTCTTTCTCGTCGGGCACGTGACGAAGGAAGGTGTGATTGCAGGCCCGAAAGTCGTCGAGCACATGGTCGACACGGTGCTCCAGTTTGAGGGGGAGCGCCAGCATGCATTCAGGATCCTCCGGGCGATGAAGAACAGGTTCGGCTCGACGAACGAGATCGGCGTCTTCGAGATGAACGACGGCGGGCTTCGCGAGGTGCCGAATCCTTCGGAAGTGTTTCTGGCAGAGAGAAGATCCGGCGCGTCGGGATCGGCCGTCGTGGCGAGCGTCGAGGGGACGCGTCCCCTCCTCGTCGAGGTCCAGGCGCTCGTCGCGCCGACGAGCTACGGCGTACCGCAGCGGAGCTCCACCGGATTCGATACGCGCCGCCTGCAGATGCTCCTCGCGGTTCTTGAAAAACGGGTCGGGCTCCGTCTCGGACAGTATGACGTGTTCGTCAACGTCGCGGGGGGAGTCAGGATCGACGAACCGGCGGTCGACCTGGGGATGGCGCTGGCGATTGTGTCGAGTTTGCGTGACATTCCCGTCGATGCGACCGCGGTGGCAATCGGCGAGGTAGGACTCGGCGGCGAGATCCGGAGCGTGAGCCAGGCAGAAAAAAGGGTCGGCGAGGCCGGAAAACTCGGATTTACCCGGTGCGTCCTCCCCCGGAGCAATGCCCGCAAACTCTCCCGCCGGGACGGGGTCGAACTTATCGAAATTGAATCCGTCGACCAGGCGATCTCGGCGCTCGTCGGATCCTGATGAGCATGCCCCTTTCCCGCACACTCATCAAGGCCGGTTCCGTTGTCACGATGGACGCGTCGCGCCGCGTTCTCCCGGGCGGGGGGCTCGTCGTCGCCGGCTCGTCCATCGAATCCATGCTGTCGGCGGAAGAGCTCGCCGCGATGCCCCGGTTTGACGGGACCATCTTCAACGCGCCTTCCCTTACCGTCATCCCCGGCTTCGTGCAGACCCACATTCACCTCTGCCAGACGCTCTTCCGCGGCCTGGCGGACGAGCTCGAGCTTCTCGACTGGCTGCGTCTGAAGATCTATCCGTTCGAGGCGGCGCACAACCCGGCGTCGATGCGCGCGTCCGCGATGACGGGGATAGCGGAACTGATCCGGTCGGGGACGACGACGGTAATGGACATGGGGAGCGTCGCGCATGAAGAGGAGATCGCCGCCGCGGTCGAGGAGACGGGGATCCGGGCGTTCATCGGGAAGGCAATGATGGACACGAACGACGTCTATCCTTCGCTCCGCGAGACGACGGAGGAGTCCCTCCGCTCGACGTTCGCACAGGCTCAGCGCTGGCACGGAAAAGCGGGGGGAAGGATGAAATACGCAGTCGCGCCGCGGTTCATCCTCTCCTGCTCCGACCGGCTCCTGAGGGAAGCCCATGCGATGACCGCGTCGTTCCCGGGGATGCTCTTCCACACACACGCCGCGGAAAACCGGCGGGAGATGGATGCCGTCCGCAAGCGCTGCGGCGCGGACAATATCGAGTTTTTCGAGAAGCTCGGTATCCTGCGCGCCAACACGTGCCTCGCGCACTGCATCTGGATCAGCGAAAAGGAAATCGCCCTTCTGCGGGAGAAGGACGCAAGAGTTCTCCACTGCCCCACGTCGAACCTGAAGCTCGGCTCCGGCATCGCCCCCGTCCCCGAACTCCTCTCCCGGGGCATCTCCGTCTCGCTCGGCGCCGACGGGGCGCCGTGTAACAACACGCTCGACATGTTCCAGGAGATGCGCCACGCGGCGCTCATTCAGAAACCCGTTCACGGCGCGCAGGCGATGCCGGCTGCCGCCGTCTTCGAGCTTGCGACGCGCGGAGGGGCACACGCGCTCGGGCTCGCGGGGGACACGGGGAGCCTTGAGCCGGGAAAGAAAGCCGACATCGTGCTTCTCGATCTGGGTCGTCTCTGGAATCCTGCGGACGAGTCGAACCCGTACTCCGCGATCGTCTACTCCGGGACGCCGGAAAACGTCCGTTACGTCATGATTGACGGCGCGTGGGTGTACAGAGACGGGGCACACACGACGCTCCGCCCCGGCGCGATTGCAGCAAGCGCAAAGAAAGAGCTCAGGCTTCTTCTCGACCGGGTCCATTAACACTCCCCTCACGTACCGGAAAGCCCCCCGCATGAAACAGCTCGTGATTGCAACGCACAACATGGACAAAGCGCGTGAGATCACCGCGCTCCTCTCCGATATCGGCGTCGGCGTGCGTACACTGGATGCATTTCCGCAGATCGGGCCCATCGTCGAAGACGCCGACACGCTCGAGGGGAACGCTCTCCTCAAGGCGACCGCCGTGCACCGGGCCACGGGGCTCCCTTCTCTCGGCGACGACACCGGGCTGGAGGTCCATTCGCTGTACGGGGACCCCGGGGTCTATTCCTCGCGCTACTCGGGAGAACACGCAACATATGCGGGGAACGTCGCAAAACTGCTAGCCGAAATGAAGCACTTCCCCCCCCGGCGCCGTGGAGCCCGGTTCAGGTGTGTCGTGGCGTTTGTTGGGCCGGGAATCGAACCGCGCACCGTGGAGGGGTTGTGCCGGGGGACTATACTGGAAAAACGACGCGGAACGGGGGGGTTTGGCTACGACCCGGTATTCCTTCCGGAAGGGTTCGACATGACCCTGGCGGAGATGGACCTTTCGGTCAAGAACAGCATCAGCCACCGTGGGCAGGCAGTCCAGAAAATGCTCCCCATTTTGAGGGACTACTTCAAATAGCGTACAGGGGGTTGAAGTTCCGTTCTATGATCGTTATCTTCTTGTTCAAAGATTTTAGCGATTCCCCAAACGTTCTCTCGTGACTCCGATATTTCGACGAAGGAAGCTGGGGCCTTCTTGGGATTATAAAGCGGAAGGCATCATCTGGCGCCTTCACCCGGCCGCCGGGGGATTGATCCTCGGGGAGGAGCGGAATATCGAGTCCAGAACCGCCACTTTCTTCTGTGTCGATCAATCTGGCACGTTGTGGAAGAGGAAGAACTTCGGCGAGCAGTGGTGGACCGGGATTGAATCCGTTCACCGGGGCGTCCTTTTCCTGTACGGTTTTGCGACGCCTGACCTGCCGGGACGGAGGGGGATCACCGCTGTCGATTGCTCCACGGGTGATCTTCTCTGGATCAATAATACTCTGACGTTTATCGCCCCGGGCGGCGACACGATCTACACGTCACAGGACGCGATCGACGGTCCCGTCGTTGCCGAGATCGATTGCCGGACCGGTTCACTTGTTAGGGAAGTGGGGCGCGGGAGCGATGCCGCCCGGGAGGTTCCCCGGACGGGGGACGGACTTGAAGACACAGCGTACCCGCAGGTTCTTTTGGATGAAGATGCCTCTCCTCTTTCCGCGCTCGTCCGGAAACTTTCCGCCCCGGCGGCGACAGGGTGCCCGGTTGAATTCCGAGAACACGGGCCGTTTCTCGTCGTCGTGTACCACCGGGCAAAGGGCTCCGGACTTGGTGAACCACCTCCGTACATCCGTGAGCTGGACGTTGTCGACCGCGCGTCGGAGACGTTGAAGATGCACTGCACGCTCGACGGGGCTCTTCCGGTCCCCGCGTACGGCTCGTTCCTGGTGCACAGCGGCGTCCTGTATTTCGTCCGTGAACGGAAGACGCTGACCGCGGTTCCGCTGCGTGCGGCGAACATCCACAGAGAGAGTACATGAAGATCAGCGTAAAACAGGTGGACGCCTTCACCGAAACTCCGCTCACCGGCAACCCGGCGGGAGTCGTCCTGAAGGCGGACGGCCTCTCCGACAGGCAGATGCAGATGATCGCCCGTGAGATGTCCGTTCCCGAAACCGCGTTCATCCTCCCTCCGTCGATACCGGGCGCCGACCTGCGCATTCGCTGGTTCACTCCCACGGTGGAGGTACCGCTCTGCGGCCATGCCACCGTGGCGGGGTTTCACGCTCTTGCGGAAGACAACATGTACGGCATGGAGAACCCCGGATCCTATACGTTCCGGCTCGAGACAAAGTCGGGGATACTTCCCGTGGATGTGACGAAGACCCGCGACGAGACCGACGTCCTGTTTGGCCTGACGCTTCCCGAGTTCACGCGCGCGGGGCAGTACAAGCTCGACATTATGCGGATTCTCAACATCACGCTGGAGGAATTTGAAAACCGGATGCCGATCGTCGTGGCGAATTACCTGTACGTCCCCATCCGGCGCCTCCACACGATCTTCTCGATGAAGCCCAACTTCTTTGCGATGTCGCAATTCCTCAGCAACCGGAACCTGAGCGGCCTGTGCGTGTTCACGACGGAGACGGTTGACAAGGGCTCTCATGTTCACTCGCGGTTCTTTGCGCCGACGGTCGGGATCAACGAAGATCCGGTGACGGGGTCCGCAAACGGTCCTCTCGGTGCGTACCTCTTCGAACGGGGAGAGGTGACGCCGGTCGGCAACATCGCGACGATCATCGGCGAACAGGGGGACGTCATCGGGCGCAAGGGGCGGGTGACAATACGTCTCACCGTCCAGGGGACACAGGTGTCGGCTGTCCAGATCGGCGGGCGGGCGGTCACGGTCGTGGAAGGGGAATTGCTGATCGATTGAAGTACGCCTTCGCCTCCGGTGTTCCCCTTCGACGCACTCCGTGTAACGCGCCCCCCTGAAGGAATTCTCTATGACACTCAATGTGCTCCTCTTTGCGCTCGTTGTCGTTGCGGCCCTTGCATTCTTTCTCCGGAATGTCCGCCGGCTTGTCGCGAGCCTCCGCCTGGGTAAAAAGGAAGACCGGTTCTCGGGAGCCCCGCAGAGGTTGCGCCGCGTCCTCACGATCGCGTTCGGCCAGTCGAAGCTCCTCCGCGAACCGCTGGCGGGACTTCTCCATTTCCTGATATTCTGGGGGTTCGTCGTGCTTCTCTCCGCCGTCCTGGAGTCGATGGGAGAAGGACTCTTCCCCGGGTTTTCGTTCTCGTTCCTCGGCCCGCTCTACGGCCCCCTCTGTGTTCTTATTGATCTCGTCGGTGCGCTTGTCGTCGTCTCCGTCGTCGTCTCGATCGCCCGCCGGCTCGTCGCCCCCCCGCCACGGCTGCGCGTCACCGGGCACGCGAAGTGGGACGCGATATTCATCCTCACGCTCATCCTTGTTGTCATGCTCACGATGTTCGGGCAGAACGCGGCGCGCATCGCATCGGGCGTGCCGGGCGACGCCCGGTTCATCGCCGTCCGGCTCGCGGACATGATCCCCCCCGGGAGCGCCCACGCCTGGTTCCTTGCGTTCTTCTGGGCGCACATGGCCGCCGTTCTCGGATTCCTCAACTACCTTCCCTACTCCAAGCACCTCCACGTTCTCACGTCGATCCCCAACGTCTATTTCTCGTCCCTTGCGCCGAAGGGGGCTCTCGCCCCGATCAACCTCGCCGACGAGACCCTCACCAAATACGGTGCGACGGATATCGGGGACCTTTCGTGGAAACAGCTCCTGAACGGATACACGTGCACGGAATGCGGACGGTGCACATCCGTCTGTCCCGCGCACACGACGGGAAAGATCCTCGACCCCAGGAAGATCATGGTCGATCTTCGGGCGCGGACGATGGAAAGAGCCGCCGCCATGCCGACACCCGCTCCCGCGGCCGGAGCGGAACCGTCAGAACATCAGCTCCTCGACAACTTCATAACAGAGCAGGAGCTCTGGGCCTGTACCACCTGCATGGCGTGCGTACAGGAGTGTCCCGTCACGATCGAGCACGTCGACACGATCGTCGACCTCAGGCGGGGGCTCGTTCTCAACGAATCGCGATTCCCTGACGAGCTCAAAACGACGTTCGCAAACCTCGAGAGAAACTATACCCCCTGGGGATTCGGCCATTCCGGCCGCGCGGACTGGGCAGAAGGAATGAACATCCCCCGCATGGCGGACGTCGGAAAGGCGGACATCCTCTTCTGGGTCGGCTGCGCGGGTTCGTACGATGCCCGGTACAAAAAGGTCACGCAGGCGTTTGCCCGCCTGATGCAGAAGGCGGGGGTGAACTTTGCCATCCTCGGCGCCGAGGAAAAGTGCAACGGCGACGCCGCCCGTCGGATGGGGAACGAATACCTCGCGCAGTCGCTCATCACGGAGAACGTGGCCACGCTCAACAAATACGGCGTGAAGACGATCGTCGTCACGTGCCCCCACTGCATGCAATCGCTCGGGAAGGAATACCGCCAGTTCGGGGGAGAATATGACGTCGTCCATCACACGACGTTCATACGGGAGCTCCTCGGGTCCGGGAAGCTCGGTGTGCCCGCGCGCACGTCGGCCACGCTCACGTTCCATGATCCGTGTTACCTGGGCCGCTACAACGATGTGTACGATCCCCCCCGTGAAATTCTCGACAGTCTCGGGACCCGCGTCGAAATCGAGCGCAACCGGGACAGGAGTTTCTGCTGCGGGGCGGGGGGCGGCCGGATGTGGATGGAGGAAAAAGAAGGGAAGCGCGTCAACATCGAACGGACGGAAGAAGCACTTGCCACGGGAGCCGGCGTCATCGGCACCGGGTGCCCGTTCTGCTTGACGATGCTCACCGACGGAGTTAACGAAAAAGATCCCTCGGGCGCGACCGCAGTCAAAGACATTGCAGAGCTTGTTCTCGAATCTCTCTGAACCGAATACACGAATTAAACAAGAAAGCGAGTTCTCTTTTGGCACTACCAATATTCAAGAAAGTCTCGGCCTGGCTGAAGTCAATCGTCGCGCCCCCGAACGTCCCGCCGATGCTACCGACAAAGACGGGCCAATCGCTCAATGCCCGGCTGGGGGACCCCCCGCCCGCACGTCCGGGACAATCCTCCCCCCCATGCGGCAGGGCCAGCAGCCCCGTGAGCGCGACCACAGGCGCCGCGGCGCTGTCCCCGGACGCGAACAACAGGTCAGGCCGCCAAGACCACCGAGACCGCCGCGCGCACCGCGGGCTCCGCGTCCGGGAACCGGAGCGGGCCCCGCAACCATTCCTGAAGCCCCGCCCCAGCACCGGTGGGACCCTTCGGAATTCACCGTTCCCCCGGAAGAAGGGAAACTCCGGTTTCATGATCTCGATCTCTCTCCCGAGGTGATGCACGCGGTTTATGACCTTGGTTTCCACTACTGCACGCCGATACAGGCGGGGATACTCTCCAAGACGCTTTCGGGTCTTGACGCCACCGGCCGGGCGCAAACGGGGACGGGAAAAACGGCCGCGTTTCTTATCACGATATTGACTCACTTCAGCAGAAGGCCGGCCGCCGAGCCGAGGAAAAAGGGGACGCCCCGTGCGCTCATACTCGCGCCGACGCGCGAACTTGTTCTGCAGATTGAGAAGGACGCAAAGGGGCTCGGGAAATACACGCGAACGAAGACGATGGCGGTGTTCGGCGGGATGGACTACGTAAAACAGAAGAGGATGCTCACCGAAGGGTCCATCGATATCGTGGCCGCGACGCCGGGGAGGCTCCTTGACTACAAGCGGAAGGGAGACATCGACCTGAGCCAGGTGGAGATCCTGGTGATCGACGAAGCGGACCGGATGCTCGACATGGGGTTCATTCCCGACGTCCGCAGGATCATCGAGAGCACGATGCCGAAAGGGAAGAGGCAGACCATGTTCTTCAGTGCGACGCTCACCCCTGAGGTGAACCGTCTCGCGGCCTCATGGACGAAAGACGCGGTCCACATCGACGTCACTCCGCCGCAGGAGATGACGCTTGCGGCGATCGACCAGGTCGTGTATATCACGACGAACGCCGAGAAGTTCACGCTTCTCTACAACGTGATAACACAGTTCAACCTCGAGCGCGTCATGGTCTTCGCCAACAGGCGCGACGAGACGCAGACCCTCAAAGACCGGCTGGCGGCTCATGGCATCAGCTGCGGCCTCCTCTCCGGAGACGTCTCGCAGGAGCAGCGCCTCAGAACGCTGGAAGCGTTCCGGGGAGGGAAGCTTAAAGTACTGGTCGCGACCGATGTCGCTGCGCGCGGCCTGCACATCGAAGGCGTCAGCCACGTCGTCAATTACATGCTGCCGATGGACCCGCAGGACTATGTCCACCGTATCGGCCGGACCGGCCGTGCGGGAGCGACGGGCACGTCGGTGAGTTTCGCGACGGAGACCGAGGCGTACGAGATCCCCGCGATCGAGGCGTTCATCGGAAGGTCGCTCCGCGCGATCACCCCCGAGCCCGCGCTCCTTGCCGCCCCCCCGACCCCCTCTGCGATGCCTGTGCGTGAGCATCGAAGGCCTGCCGGCCGGAGCGGACGCCCGGGTGGGAACAGTGGACGCCCCCGCAACCGCGGACCCCGCCGTGGCGGCCCCGGCGGCCGGCGGCCGGGGTGACGTGTCTGTGTATCACTTCTTGGCGCTGTTCGTCATAATGAAGTAAGAGAAGCTCTTTCTCACATGCCTCCTTCGTCCATGCCGGGATGGGGGAGGCGTTTTGTTTTTGGGTCAGAGCGGTCAACCGGACCATGCTTTTATCACGGCGGCCAACAGTGGCACCTTCCGCCTCTGTTCCCGGAGGTTCAATTCACGGGTTTTCCCTGGTGATGCAATCTGTTCTTTCTCGGCCCGATCGATGAGAGCGCGACTGGTGTAAACCCGAGCCCTGCCGCAGCGGAGTTTCCAATAAGGCTGAAAACTCCTTTCCCCGGATCCTGGACGCCCGGATTGCCGCTCACGATCGTGTTTCCTTTGAATATCCGCGCCGCTCCGGCATCACCGTTCGGGAGCGCGACGTATCCCTCCTTCATGTCGATGTCAAGATAGTACGGGTCCCAACCCTTTTCCCCGTCTTTCCTTCTCCGCAGAAGGACTGGATCGCCGATCACATTCTCTCTGATCGTGACGACGGAGAGATCAAACGCGAGGTAATCGTACACGTCCATCCAGCGCCCCCCGTACGAGATGTTCCGTTCGATCCTGTTGTATTTCGGGACCGCGGGCGTGCAGTCTTCCATGTGGAGCAGGTTCGGATACCTGGTGCTGTATGGCGGCTGGTCGTATTTCATATCGTCCATCTCCGTATAGAGCAGTTTCGGGCTCCCCTCGAAATAGTACGATGCCCACCCGAGCCCCCGGGCGTCGACATGCAACGAGGGACTGCATTCGACATAGATATTGTTCATAACGACGTTGTCCCTCCCTCCGCCGATCATCGTCCCCCTCCCCGCCCTGTAAAAGAGATTCCCGGCGACGGTGAATCCGCTCGCCCAGTCGTCGAGATACACCGCCACGACGCCGTGGAGCCCGGGTCCTTTCAGATCATGGAAGTAATTATACCGGATCACGTTCCCCTGCCATGTCCAGTCCCGCCCTGTGTGTATCGCCCCCGCGTCCCCCGTCTCCTTCATCAGGTGGTGGAGCTCGTTGTATTCGACGACGTTGTCGTTCCCCCGGATCGCGATCCCCTCGAACGGGGAATCGTATATCAGGTTGTGCGCGGCACGCATCCCCACCCCTTCCATCGCCACGGCGTACTGCCCCGTCCGCATCCACGTGCTGTAGTTATGTATTTCGTTGTCTTCCGCGTAATGTCCTCCCGGGGTGAGCGTTTTCCGATCCCCGCCGCTGAGGAGAATCCCTCCGAGCCCGACGTCGTGTATGCTGCACGAAACGATCCCATTGTGTGTCCCCCCCTCAATCGACGCGGCATCACCCCCGAGATTTGTGAATTCGCACGCCGCAACGAGGATGTCGTGGCCTCCCCTCATCCTCACCCCTCCGCGCCTGCCGTACGCGAACGTGATCCCATCGATGCTCGTCCACGCGCAGCTATCGATCTTAATGATCGGTTCTTCCAGCATCGAGATGAATGCTTCTGTAATCTCCCCGTCCGGCCAGAAATAAAGCTGCCCGCGTTTCCTGTCCATGTACCATTCCCCCGGTGAGTCAAGCTCTTCGAGGACGTTCAGAAAATAGAACCTCTGGTTCTTCGTGTATCCGTACCAGTGGTGCGGAGGGCGAAGCGTGATCTCTTTCCGCACAGTATCGATCTCTTGAACCTGCTGGTACGAATCGCTCCAGTCAAATGTCCAGTATCCGTGCACGTAAATGTCTTCTGAGCGGGCCCACCATGAGGGTTCGTTCTCTCCGTACGCAATCCGCCCGAAGTGTCTCCCCGCGGGGACTCCGTCATATCGTTTTTCCCGCTCGAGTCCCTTGTTGTACATCGTGTCTCCCGACTGCGGCACGTCCGCGATCCGGAGCCACCCGTCGTTCGGGTACCGCGCCACTGTCATCCTGGTCCCGTTGACGAAGAGTTCCATTGGAGGCCCGCCGCGCTGCATGATCGTTCCGTATGACGTGATCCCCTGCGACCTGAGGTCCACCGCCAGAACATGCGCGGCTGCTGCGGGACCGAGCCGACCGCGCGCTGCCGGATCCCTGACAGGGACAAATCCCGCGATCGGCTTCCCGCCGCTCAAGACGACTTTCTCACCGTGGAAAGCTCTCCATACCATTGGTCGGAAGGCGGTTCCGGAATCAATCGCCGAAAGCTGAAATGTACCATCCCGACCGTACGTTCCTCCGCGGATATTTACAGTCACACCGCCGGAAAGGTGACCTTTTCCTCTCAGTAGCCTCAACGCATCGCGCGCTCCCTCGAGCGTGGCAAATGGTCCATCGGTCTTGTCCAGGTTCGGCGCCATGAGCCTCCCCGACCACGCGTTGTTTCCGGCGCGCGAGACGAAGAACTCGCCGTTATCTCCGGCAGCGCCGGTCGAAGGCATCAGCAATGCGCAGAGCGCAATGAGCAGGCGTTTCATGGGATGCGAAAGGAAGTGTGATGAACGGGAAAGTGAAAAGCTGTGTTGAATATACACGTCCGCGGCACATTCGCAAATAATTGGTGCAATTGTCCGGCGCAACATGTTGCGCAATCACAGGTACAAATAGTGAGAGCAGGACGGACTCGCGTTGCCGGTCCGCGTCTTTGAAAGTATCCGGAAATCCAGTATCTTCGTACGGAACTTTTATCGTCCTCCATGACGTCCAAAGAACGCGTCCTTACTGCCTTTGCTCACGGAATTCCCGATCGCGTTCCGATTGATTATCTTGCAAACCCCGGCATCGACCGACGGCTGAAGAACCATTTCGGGCTCCGGGCCGAGGACGACGAAGCGCTCCGTGAGTTGCTCGGCGTCGATTTCTTCGAAATCACTCCGCAGTACGCCGGACCTCCTCTCCACCCGGAACTCCCGGGGCGCAAGATCGACATCTGGGGGATCCGGACGCGGTGGGTGGAACACGACACGGGGGGCTACTGGGACTACGTTGATTTTCCCCTGAAAGACGCTGACGAGGAGACCGTTGCGAGGTGGCCTCTTCCCTCGGCGGACGACTTTGATTACGGCGCCGCGCTCGCCGAATGCGAGAGGAGGAAGAGCTACTGCCTCCTCATCGGGAACCCCGGGGCGGGGGACATGATAAACACCGCCGGGATGATACGGACAATGGAGAAGACGCTTCTCGACCTGATGACGGACGAGCCGGCGGCTCTCCTGTTCATGGACCGGAAGAACAACCTCCAGCTTGAAGTCTACGGCAGGATGCTTGAGAAGGCGGCGGGAAAGATCGACGTCATGTGGCTGGGGGAAGACCTGGGGACCCAGCGCGGTCCGATGATCAGCCTCTCGCTTTTCCGGAAACATATCCGGCCGCGTCACCAGAAATTCGTCGACCTGGCACGGAGTTTCGGCATCCCCGTCATGATCCATTCGTGCGGTTCGAGCAGCTGGGCGTTCGAGGATTTCATCGACATGGGGATTGCGGCGGTCGACACGCTGCAGCCGGAGGCGAAAGACATGGCCCCGGCGTACCTGAAATCCCGCTACGGGGACCGGCTTGCGTTCCACGGCTGCATCTCGACCGCGGGGAGCGTGGTAACGGGGACCCCGGGGGACGTGGCCGGGGAAGTCCGCCGGACGCTGGAAGTCATGATGCCGGGGGGCGGTTATGCGTTTTCCCCCACACACATGCTCCAGGACAATTCACCTGTCGAAAACGTAGTCGCAATGTATGAAACTGTTCACAGGGTCGGACGGTATACATGATGAATAGCTGGACGATGCGTCTCATCATTGCGAACGTGGCAGTCTACGTTCTGACAATGGCGGCACCGGGCATCATGGACGCGATGCTCCTTGTCCCCGCATACGCGCTCATGCGCCCGTGGACGCTCGTGACGTACATGTTCCTGCATGCCAGCCCGAGCCACATACTCTTCAACATGCTGGGGCTCTTCTTCTTCGGGCCCCGCGTCGAGCTTGAACTGGGCAGCGTGCGCTTCCTCTGGCTGTATTTCATAAGCGGATTGACGGGCGGGGTGCTCTCGTTTTTTTTCACCCCCTTTGTGGCGATCGTCGGCGCCTCCGGCGCGATCTACGGCGTCTTCCTCGCCTACGCGTATTTCTGGCCCCGCGACAGGATATTCATCTGGGGAATCCTCCCCATCGAGGCCCGGTGGCTCGTCGTCGGGATGACGGCGCTGTCGCTCTTCGGGGGATTCGGGAGCGGCGGCGGGATCGCCCACTTTGCGCATCTCGGGGGATTTGTCGGCGCGTATATTTACCTGAAACTCATTGACAGGCGCATCCACCGCGCGCAGCTCACGGTCGTCTCCGCTCCCGCAGTCGTGTCGCGAGGCGCCGTGGACCGCTGGGCGAAGATCGACAGTTCGAAGCTCCACGAAGTGAACAGGGAAGAGCTTGACAGGATCCGCATGAAAATATCGACGCACGGCGTCGAAAGCCTGAGCCAGCAGGAGATTTCGTTCCTGGACCGCTTCAGCGAAGGCCTGTGACCGCCGCCGCACATCGCAGCATCCGCCACGGAGCACAAACGGAGACACTCTATGAAACCTCTCGCCGCAGGCCTCTGCCTGCTCTGCGCAGTTCTCGCCGGGGGTCCGGCGATGTCTGAGACGATTTTCCCCTACAAGGTCCACACCGCCGTCCTTCCGAACGGACTGAAGGTGATCATGATCCCGATGGAATCGCCGGGACTTGTCGCCTATTATTCTGTCGTCCGCACCGGGAGCAGGGACGAGATCGAGCCCGGAAGGTCGGGGTACGCGCATTTCTTCGAGCACATGATGTTCCGCGGGACGAAGAAGTATCCGGGTCCCGTGTATGACAGCATCGTGACCTCGATCGGGGCGAGCGCAAATGCGTTCACGTCGGACGACATCACCGCCTTTCACCTGAATTTCGCCGCGGAGAACCTGGAGAAGGTGATCGAGGTGGAGAGCGACAGGTTCCAGAACCTCTCGTACGACCTCCCGGGGTTCCAGACGGAATCGGGTGCGATCTACGGGGAGTACAGGAAGGGTGTGACGGACCCGTATGAAGTCCTGGACGAGAAGGTGCGCGACCTGGCATTCGACGTTCACACGTACAAGCACACGACGATCGGTTTCGAGCGCGATATCAAGGCCATGCCCGAAGGGTTCGAGTACAGCATCGGGTTTTTCAAGAGGTTCTATCGACCCGACAACGTGGTCCTTGTCATCGTCGGGGACATAAGGCCGGACGTGGTCCTCAAGCTCGTCAAGAAATACTACAGCGGGTGGCAGAGAGGATACACGCCGTCAGACGTCCGCCAGGAGCCCCCGCAGACGGTGGAGCGTTCGGGCACCGTCTCCTACCCCGGGAAGACGCTCCCGATACTGGACATGGCCTACAAGGGGGATGCGTTTGATCCCGGAAACACCGATGTCGCCGCGGCCACGGTCTTTGGCGATCTTGCGTTCGGCGAAACGAGCGATGTGTACAAGAAGCTCTACATACAGGAACAGCGGGTCGACGCAATCGGGGCGAGCATCCCGCTGAACCGGGACATGCCGCTCTTTGAAATCTCGGCGCGAATCAAGAAAGACGAAGATATCCCCGCGGTCCGGGAGGAGATCGAGAAGACGATCTCCTGGTTCCAGTCGACCCCGGTGGACGCTGGCAGGCTTGCGGGGGTCAAGAAGCGCCGCCGCTATGAATTCCTGATGAACCTGGACACGCCGGACCGGGTGGCGGCCCACCTTGCGTATGTCGTGGCGATCACCGGGGGGATCGACGCGGTGGATGCGTGGTACGCGACGCTGGCGAATGTGACGCCGGAGGACATCATGAAGGCAGCAAAGAAATACTTCATCCCCGAACGCCGGACAATCATGGTCCTGAAAGGAGCCGCGCAATGAAAACCCTTCCTCTTGCGGCGGCGCTTGTGTGCATGACAGTCTCTTCCATGACATTCGGAGCAACGAGCGTGATGAACGACAACTCCGTACTCGTTCCTGTGAAAAACGACCCGACGATCTGCTTCCGGATCTGGTTCAAGGCAGGCTCGCAGAACGATCCCGAAGGGAAGGAGGGACTTGCGGAGATCACCGCGGCAATGCTCACGGATGCCTCGACGCTCAAGAACAGCTACGAACAGGTCCTTGACAGGCTCTATCCCCTTGCCGCGGCATATGACGCGACGGTGTCCGCGGAAATGACGGTCATCTACGGCCGCGTCCACCGGGACAACCTTGCGGAGTACTACCCGCTCTTTCTCGACGCGATGACCGCTCCGGCCTTTTCCCAGCAGGACCTTGACCGGATCAAGAGCCGGACGCTGAACTATCTCGAAAACACACTCCGCTACTCGAGCGACGAGGAACTGGGGAAAGCGGTCCTGTACAACGCCGTCTTCGCCGGGACGCCGTACGGGCACATCACCTCCGGCCTCGTGTCGAGCGTCCGGAATATCACGCTGGACGACGTCCGGAGCTTCTACAGGATCTACTACACGAAAGACAATCTCGTTATCGGTCTCGGGGGAGGCTACGATGCGGCGCTGCTCGCCCGGTTGAAGACCGACCTGGCTAAGCTCCCGTCGGGGGTTCCGCATCCCGTCCCTCCGCCTGCCCCTGCGCCGGTGAAGGGTTTCCGGGCGGCGATCGTCGAAAAGGACGCGCCCGCCACGGCGATAAGCATGGGCGTCCCGATCGACATCCTGAGGGGGAGCAGGGACTGGTACGCCCTGGCGCTCGCGAACTCCTGGTTCGGAGAACACAGGAACTCCAGCAGCCACCTGTACCAGGTCATACGCGAGGAGCGCGGCCTGAACTACGGTGACTACTCGTACATCGAGAACTTTCCCGAAGGAGGGAGGCGCTCGGTGCCGCCGCAGAACGCGTGCAGGCGGGTGCAGTTATTTGAGATCTGGATCAGGCCCGTCCCCCCCGAAGCCGGCCACTTTGCCCTCCGTGCGGCGCTCAGGGAGTACAACCACTTCGTCGGGCACGGCCTGACGAAGGAACAGTTCACGCTCACAAGGAATTTTCTGAGAAATTACGTTCTGAATTACGCGCCCACCACGATGGCGCGGCTTGGCTACGCGATGGACGACCGGTTCTACGGGATGAAAGGGAGCCATCTCGCGCAGTTCCGCGCGATGATGAAGAATCTGACGCTCGCGGACGTCAACAGGGCGATAAAGAAACATCTGCACTACGGCGACATGCAGATCGCCGTCGTGACGAAGGATGCAAAGACATTTCGCGACGACCTGGCGAACGACATACCGAGCCCGATCACGTACAGAACGCAGAAACCGGAATCCGTTCTGAGCGAAGACAGGGAGATTGCGGTCTTCCCGGTCCGGCTTGAGCCGGCAAGCATTTCCGTGGTTCCGGTCGCAGAGGTTTTCAGGTAGCGGAGGAACGCTTCCAGTAGAAGTAGAAGGGGAGTCCGGCGAGGAGGAGAATCAGCCCCACGAACGAATCCGATGACTGCTTCACGAGCGTGTTGATGACGAACCAGGTCGCCACGGCGGTGAAGAGGATAGGCACCGCCGGGTACCCGGGGACGCGGTAGGCGGGGTTGGCCGCGGGATGCTTCCACCGCATGATGAATATCCCCGCGGCACCCAGCGCGTAGAATATCCATGCGGCGAATATGACGTACGTGAATATCTGGTCATACGTCCCGGTAAGCGTCAGGAGGGATGCCCACACGGCCTGGATGACGAGCGACCGGGACGGCGTCCGGAATTTCGGGTGCACCCTCCCCATCTGCCGGAAGAACATCCTGTCCTTCGCCATCGCGTAGTACACGCGCGCGGTCGTCATCGACGTGGCATTCACGGTCCCGAACGTTGAGATCATCACCGCGGCGGCGATAAAAGCCCCCCCGTATCCGGGAAGCACTCTTTCCATCATGTCTGCCGCCACGAGCTTCGACTGCGCCATCTCGCCGATGGGAAGGACGTAAAGATACGCGAGGTTCGCCAGTACGTAGATGACGATCACTGCTGCGGTCCCCAGGATCAGCGCCCGTGGTATGTTCCGCTGCGGATCCTTCACCTCCCCTGCAAGGTACGTAAGGCTGTTCCAGCCGTCGTAGGACCAGAGCGTTGCCACCATCGCGATGCCGACGGCACCGACAATATCCCCCGATGACGGTATTCCCGTGAGCGGGAAGAAATGAGCCGCGCTCCCCTTCCCGGCGGCGAACCCCAGGACGATGATTGCGCCGATCGCTGCGACCTTCAATGACGTGAAGACGACCTGCAGGAATCCTCCGCGCTGCACGCCTGTGTAGTTCACTGCCGCCACAATCACGATGGCGCCGATTGCGACAATCTTCACGCCGATATCGGCAAGCGGCGCAATGTCGCCGACGAGGGGGAGCTTCCAGGCTTCGAGCGCGGGGCTCAGGTGGGGAAGTGCGACGAAGTATCCGAAATAACGGGCAAACGCCACAGCGATGGCTGCGATGGACCCGGTCTGGTAGACGATGAACGTGCACCAGCCGTACAGGAACGCGAGCCAGTCACCGTAGAGGACGCGGAAGAAAACGTACTGCCCTCCCGGCTCGGCGATCTCGCTGGCGATCTCGGCGTTCGTCAGCGCGCCCGCGAGCGTCAGCAGGCCGGTCAGGACCCAGACGGCGATCATGATGCCGGGGATCTGGACGACCGCCGCAACGCGCTGCGGCGTGAGGAAGATCCCCGACCCGATGACAGACCCTATGACGACCGCCGCCGCGGAATACGGGCCGAGCCTGCGGGAGAGTGTCTGTGGCGAGTCCATGGCAAGGTGCAATGTGTGAGGTCACCCGGCGGGCGGCAATCGTACCCGCTCCGGGAGAGTGAGACGGCCGTTCACCTGAACGCCCGGCAATCGTACTCCAGGTCCTTCAGCCTGTACCGCGCGTGCGCGAAATCCCCGCGGGGGGTGTGCCAGATTGTCTCTCCGTAGGAGGCAGCCTTTATCTGCATCTTGCCGGGACTTCGTGTCGTCTACTTCCGGCTGTCCGCAATTGACCAGTGGGCATTGCGCAGGCGACAGCCTGCCGGGGTTCCCTCCGCAACGGCCGTGAAGTACCCTTCGATTGTCATGGGGTTTTCCTTCACGTCCGTTATCACCTCGCGGAACCCGGCTCCAGCGGCGGCAAAGAGTGGCGTGAGCGAATCAATCCGGACGTCACTCCACGTGAGCGATATCCCAGAGGAATTTCTTCAGGCTCTCGAAATCAGGGAATCTTCCTGTGATGCATCCCAGCACCCAGCCCGGGATCGACTCGGGAGGCATGGCTGTCACCATGTAGACGGGCTTCTTGAAGTGGTGGGCCATCGTCAGTTCCCCCTTCGTCCCCGCTCCGCGCTGCGCGGCGTCGTCCCAGTACACGATCACAAAATCCGTCCGGGTGGAGATCTCGTCGCAGTCGATCGTCACGAGCCGCTCGACGATTGACGTGTACCGCGCGATGTCCCCGGCCTTCAGGGCGCGGAAATCGACGCCGCCTGGCTCCGCGGCGAGGAACTTCTCGCTCTCAACGTTGGGGTTGAATACAGTGCAGCCGAGTTCGTGTTCGAGCCATGCCTGCATCTCCCTCCGCCAGTCGCGCCCTTCGTCGGCCGCGTATTCCATTCCGCCGGAGAGGTAGACGCGCCGGGTCATGTCAGACAATCCCGTCGAGTTTGAAGAGGTTGAGCGCGGGAAGGAATATCAGGTAGAGGACCCACATGGTGGCGCCGACCGTCAGGGGGATGGAGAGGTTGTCGTCAAGCCCGATTGCGGACGCCTCGACGACTGCCCCGAGGAGAGCCGCTGCCGCCCCGATAGCGTACTCCGCCGCGGAGTATTCCACCTTCGGTGCGATCGCGACGACGAGAAGCCCGCTGATAAAAAAGGCGCTCGCCCCCTCGAGGCTCTTGCTCATGAACCTGTGCCGGCCGAACCGGCGGCCGATCAGCGCCGCGCTCGTGTCGGAAATGATGAGAATGGCGATCGCGGTGATGGCGATGACCTTCGGAAAGAAGAGGACGAGGAGCGTGGCGGCGAAAAGCACGTACGTGGCCCCGTTGAGCCTGCGGCCGCGCTCGTTCTGTTCGTGGGAGCGGAGCAGGAATCCGAAATACGTGTTGTAGACGCGGCCGACGGCGGGGATGAAAAGCCGGCAGATGTCGGAGAGGCCGAACAGGAGCGTCAGCGGGACGAGGATCGCGAGGGCCGTCGACTTCGGGATGAAGTAATAGACGACCGGGATCAGGAGCGAAAAGAGATGGATCCCCTTCCGGATGATCTCCGTCCCGTAGCTCTCCTCGACGCTCGGCGGAAGACTCATTTCCTGGCGGCGCGGCCGTCGGCCGCGGGCGCGGGCTGTTTCCCCGGGGTTGACTCCCCGTTCCCCCTCTTTTCCACCGGGGGCAGCTGCTCGCCCCGTATGATTGCGTCGATTTCCGCCCCTTCGAGGATCTCTCGTTCAAGGAGCGAAGCGGCAAGCCGGTGGAGCGTGTCCAGGTTCTCGTTCAGGATCTTCTCCGCCCGCTTCATGCCGTTTGTCACGATCTTCTTGATCTCCTCGTCGATCGAGATCGCGGTGTCTTCGCTGTAGTTCCGGTTGCGCGTGATCTGGCGGCCCAGGAAGATCTCCTCGTCGCGTGCGCCGTACGTGAGCGGGCCCAGCTTGTCGCTCATGCCCCACTCGCACACCATCTTCCGGGCAAGCTCGGTGGCGCGCTCGATGTCGTTCCCCGCCCCGGTCGTCAGCTCCTTGAATATGAGCCGCTCCGCGGCCCGCCCGCCGAGCGCGTACGTGATCATCGCCTCGAGGTATCCCTTTGAGTACGTATGCTTCTCGTCGATGGGGAGATACGTCGTCAGCCCGAGCGCGCGTCCGCGCGGGATGATCGTCACCTTGTGGACCGGGTCGGCCTCGGGGAGCATGCGGGCGACGAGCACGTGCCCGATTTCGTGATAGGAGGTGACCTTCTTTTCCTTCTCCGAGATGATGAGGCTCTTCCGCTCCATCCCCATCATCACCTTGTCCTTCGCTTCCTCGAAGTGATGCATGGTGACGGCCTTGTCGTTCTGCCGTGCGGCAAGGAGCGCCGCTTCGTTCACGAGGTTCGCGAGTTCGGCGCCGGCGAGTCCCGGCGTCCCCTTGGCGAGCGTTTCGAGGATCACGTCGTCGGCAAGCGGTATGTTCTTCGTATGGACGCGTAGGATTCCCTCGCGGCCCTTCACGTCCGGCCTGTCGACAACGACCTGCCTGTCGAACCGCCCCGGCCGCATGAGCGCGGGATCGAGGACGTCCGGCCTGTTCGTGGCCGCGATGATGATGACGCCGCTGTTCTGTTCGAACCCGTCCATCTCGACGAGGAGCTGGTTGAGCGTCTGCTCCCGCTCGTCGTGACCGCCGCCGAGACCCGCGCCGCGGTGGCGCCCCACCGCGTCGATTTCGTCGATGAAGATGATGCACGGGGCACTTTTCTTCCCCTGCTCGAACAGGTCGCGTACGCGGCTTGCCCCGACGCCGACGAACATCTCCACGAAGTCCGCGCCGGAGATCGAAAAGAAGGGAACACCAGCCTCGCCCGCCACCGCCCGTGCAAGGAGTGTCTTGCCGGTTCCGGGAGGACCGAGAAGAAGCACACCGCGCGGGATCTTCCCGCCGAGCTTCTGAAACTTCGTCGGCTCCTTGAGGAATTCGATGATCTCCGCCAGCTCGATCTTCGCCTCGTCGGCGCCCGCCACGTCAAGGAACGTCACTTTCGACGATCCTTCGGTCAGCATCTTCGCGCGGCTCTTCCCGAAGGAGAATATCCCCCGTGGCCCGCCGGCGCCGCCCTGCATGCGCCGCATGATGATGAGCCACACGACAAGGAGAAGGACCCACGGGAGCGCGCTCACGAGCGCGTTGATCCAAGCGTTGTCCTCCTTCACGACGGTGAACTTCACCTGCTTGTCGTTCCACTGCTTGATCACTTCGCTGTCGAGGATGGGGAGTGTCAGGGAGAACCGCGTGACGCTGACGTCCTTCCCTCCCCGGTTCACCCTCGTCGGCTCCCTGAGCGTGCCGTGGAAATCGAAATTCGTGAGCTCCGACTTCTTGACCGTCGCTTCCGCGATCAGCCCCTTGTCGAGAAACGACTCATACTCGTTGTAGGAGACTTCCGTCTCCGTCCCTTCCGTTCCCTTGAATAGCGTCATCACAACGAACACGAGAAGGATGATCGCCGACCAGCTGATAACGACCTTCAGAACCTTGTTCCAGTTGAAATCGTCATCCTGCCGGAACTGCTGTCCGGGGCGCTTCCCCTTCTGCGGCGGCCGGAACGGGCGGCGTTTGTCCGGCTCGTTGTTCCTGCGGTTGCCGTCCTGGGTTCCTTTTTCGTCCATCGTCCTGAACTGCTCCTCTCTTACGTTCCCGCCTTCGCGCGGGGCGGTTTTGCATGCAAACGGTAGATCGCCTTCAAGTTGCGCTCGCGCTGTGCGTAATCGAGCCCGTACCCGATTACGAAATCGGACGGTATCCTGAAGCCGACGTAGTCGACGTGTGTCCCCGGTTTCACGGAGTCCGTCTTCAATAAGAGTGTAACAACCTTGAGCGAGCGGGGGTTCTGCGGTTCGATAAGGTGGCGGATATACTCCACGGAAAGCCCCGTATCCACGATATCTTCCACGATGACGATGTCCCGCCCCTCCACCTGGCAGTTCAGGTCCTTCAGGAGCCGGACTTCCCCGGAGCTGATCTTCGCGTCGCCGTAACTCGAGAGCTTCAGGAAGTCGACCTCGCAGTCGATCGTGACCTCCCGGATCAGGTCGGCGAAGAAGATAAATGATCCGTTCAGTATGCCGATGAACACCGGGGTCTTGCCCCGGTGGTCTTTGTTGATTTCCTTTGCCAGCCGCCTGACGGCATCCTTGATTCGCCGCTCGCTTATCATCTCGACGAACCGGTCGCCGTTTACCGTGATCTGGGCCGCCATGTCACCTGTCGGGGGGTGGTCGATATTCCATCCTGAGAACCCGGCGGGTCGCCGGGGTGATCTTGAACCTGTCGTCCAGCCTCATCCCGCACACCCAGATCACCTCGCCGCCGGCGGTGAGGAGCAGGGGAATGCGGTGTTTCCTTTCGAGCGGGATCCGCTCATCGACGAAAAAGTCGCTCAGTTTCTTCCTGCCGGACATGCCAAGAGGCGTAAAGGAATCCCCCTCGCGCCAGGTCCTCAGCGTGAGTCCCTCGAGTCCCGTCCGTTCGGCGTCGGCGTATTCCGTTGTCCCGCCGTCCGGAGTGCCCCGCGCGCCGACGAGGGCTGAGGAAAACCGGAATCCCGCTGTCACGTATTCGCGTCCCGCATCCACGGAGATCGAAAAGCCCTCTCCCCCCGCGCAGCGCCGTATGAGTATCTCGGCGCGGTCCCTGACAGCTTCCGTCCGTCCGTGCACCGTCACAACGGTTCCCGTTTCATTCTCCATGAGCCCCAGCACCGCCGCCACCCTCTCACTCCCGGGGCGTTCGCCCGAGATCTCTTCCACGGCCGCGAGAATCGCGTGTTGTCTCAGGATAAGGGGCCTTTCCATGAGCCCCGGAATCGAAAGCCGGAGCCCGCCGGCGCTCCGGCCCACGGTGCACGCTTGCAGGAGCTTCCCCGTCTCTTCCTGCAGATACGCAGCAAGAGTGCGAAAATTGTCTCCCGAACGGTTAATATTCGCGACAACCGAAGGGGAGACAAGGTCCTTCAATAGCGGGAGGACGTGGTGCCGGACGGCGTTGCGGGTGTATCCGTCCTTCGCGTTGGATGAGTCAGTGCGGAATGGGATGTGTTCGTTCCGCGCGTACTCCTCGATTTCCTCCCTGTTCGCGAACAGGAGAGGCCTGATAATGCCGTCCCGCACGACAGGGATTCCCGACATCCCCTGAACTCCCGTCCCCCGGAACAGGTGGAGGAGTATGGTCTCCGCGTTGTCGTCCGCATGGTGCGCGGTGGCGATCCGCCCCGCACCCGCGTCCTTCCTGAGACCGTTGAGGAAATCGTACCGGAGATCGCGCGCTGCCTCCTGGATGCCGACGCCGCGGCGCTTCGACTCTCCGGCAGTGTCTCCCCGTCCCGCGCGGAACGAGATGCCGTATGCGCGCGCGCGTTCGCCTGCAAATGTCTCGTCGTCGTCCGATTCCCGGCCGCGGAGCCCGTGGTTGAAGTGACCCGCGATCAGCGTCAGACCCCGCTCCCTCGAGAACAGATCGAGAAGAACCATCGAATCGACGCCGCCGCTCACCGCCACCACGATGGTGTCCTTCTCTCCGAACAGCGCGTTCGCGCGGCTGAATTCCCTGAATCGGGAAGAAAGTGTATTCGGGGAGAGCATGGCGGCACCGTCCGACCGTGGTAGCGGGAGAGGGATTCGAACCCCCGACACACGGATTATGATTCCGTTGCTCTAACCAGCTGAGCTATCCCGCCAAGTTCAGTCAAGATACGCTTTTGGCGTCTAAAGAGCAACAGAAGTGCAGGCTCCCGCCGGGCGCGTTTCATTGTAGTTCGGAAAGGAAATGGATATATTTCTCACAATCACGTCGGAATTACGGGGAGATGAACCGCAAAGACTCACTGCTCTACCAGAACGCGAGGTTCTACGAAGCGTTCGAGCGCTCCAGCATCGAAATGATGGAGGATATCTGGTCCGGGTCTTCCGCCGTGCGGTGCATCCACCCGGGATGGAGCATTGTCGAGGGGCGGCACGCCGTACTGGAGAGCTGGCAGAGGATTTTCGATGGCGACGTGCACATGAAGGTCACCCTCAGAAACGTCCGTGCGGATGTGTACGGGACCATAGGGATTGTCGTCCTCCAGGAGGAAGTCCAGTACACGACGGGGAAGCTTTCGAACACCGGTGCAGTCATGGCGACAAACATATTCGAGCACGATGGAAAAGACTGGAAGCTCATCCACCATCACGGTTCTCCTACGGTGGTCCTGGAGGAACAGGAGGGGGAGAATTTCCGGTTCAACTGAAATCGCGAAGGCGTTCGCCTGGTGCGAGCGGCTCACGCGCAGCCACTACGAGAATTTTCCCGTCGCGTCGCTCTTCATTCCCAGGGACAAGCGCCCCTACGTCTCTGCCGTCTATGCGTTTGCGCGGATTGCAGACGATTTCGCGGACGAAGGTGACGACCCTCCATCCGTCAGGCTCCGGAACCTCGATGGCTGGCGGTCGAAACTCGAGGACGCCTACGAAGGGAAGGCGGACCACCCCGTCTTCATCGCCCTCCGGGAGGCCGCGGCGCGGAGCGGCGTTCCAAAATCCCTTTTTGCCGATCTCCTGACCGCTTTCCGGATGGACGTCACCACGAACCGTTACCGCTCGGCGGCCGAACTCCTGCAATACTGCACGTATTCTGCCAATCCCGTCGGGAGGATCGTCCTGCAGATATTCGACGGTGCAAATCCGCGCTCGTTGCTGCATTCCGACATGATCTGTACCGGCCTCCAGCTCGCAAATTTCGCCCAGGATCTCTCCGTGGACTGGGCCCGGGGGCGCCTGTACGTCCCGCTTGACGATCTGGAGCGTTTTGGTTATACTGAATATGATCTAAAGCAGGGGACGGTCGATCGGCGCTTCATGGACGTCATGAAGATTCAGGTCGAACGTGCCCGCGCGCTCCTCGTCAAAGGGTCACCCCTCGTGGAGGAAGCGCCCCGGGCGATCCGGTTCGAACTCGCGCTGACCGTGCGTGGAGGACTGGCCATACTGAAGAGGGTCGAACAGACCGGGTTCGACGTCCTCCACCGGAGGCCCGTCATCCCGATCCTGGAGAAGGGCCGCATTGTCGTCATGGCGATCGCACACGGGAACGCATGGAATCAACTGCTGCCGCAATAACAAAGAGCAGTAACACGAGCTTCTACTACTCCTTCTCGCTCCTGCCGCGACAGAAGCGCGAGGCGATCCATGCCGTGTACGCGTTTTGCCGGTATACCGACGACATCGTGGACGAGGGGACCGACGAGCACAGCAAGGTCGTCCGGCTGCGGCGCTGGCGGATGGAACTGGGCCGCGCGCTCCGGGGCACTTCCACGTACGTGATACTCAACCAGCTCAGCGCCACCGCCCGCAAATTCAACATCCCTGTCGACCATTTCTATGACCTGATCCGGGGGATGGAAATGGACCTGAGCAAGACGCGTTACGAGACATTCGAGGAGCTCTACCGCTACTGCTACCTTGTTGCATCCTCCGTCGGACTCATGTGCCGGCAGATCTTCGGGTACCGGAACGATTCGACGCGCGATTACGCGGTCAACCTCGGCGTCGCGCTCCAGCTTACGAACATACTCCGCGACATCAAAGAAGACGCGAAAAGGGGAAGGATCTACATCCCCGCCGAAGACCTCCGGAGGTTCGGCTACACGGAGGAGGACCTTCTCGCATTCCGGTACACGCCGGAGTTCGTGAACCTGATGCGCTTCGAATGCGACAGGGCAAGCAAGTACTTTGACATCGCCCGCGCGGCTCTCGGAAACGAGGACAAGAGGTTCTTCTTCGCGGCGCGCATCATGTGGTCGATTTACGCCCATACGCTCCGGCGGATCATGCGCTCCAACTACAACGTCTTCGAACGGCGCATTTCCGTCCCCGGCCTTCTCAAGGTTCTCATCGCGTTCAGGTACTGGCTCAGCAACACGCTGAAATACTCCTGGCTCGGCCGTTCGTGGCATCCCGCCAATCCCAGCCCCCAGACGGAGTGAACCCGGTTGTCGTCGTCGGCGGGGGCCTCAGCGGGCTTGCCGCCGCCGTCAGCCTCTCCTTCCGCCGGATCCCCGTCATACTCCTCGAGCAGCGCAATTCCCCCGGGGGGCGCGCGTATTCGTTTCTCGACGGGGCGACGGGCACCGTCATCGATAACGGGCAGCACGTCCTGATCGCAGGCTACTCCCGAACGATGGAATTCCTCGGGACGATCGGCGCGCGCGACCTCGTCGCCGTCCAGCCCGCCCCCGAGCTTCTCTTCCATCATCCGGTGCGTGGATTCTGCGTGTTCCGGCTTCCTCTTCTCCCTGCACCTTTTCATCTGCTGGCGGGCGTCATTGCGACCCGGCTCTTCTCGCCGGCGGACAAGCTCCGCATGCTGCGGGCGGGGCTCGCGCTCACGTCGTCCCGCCCCGTCAGTGGAACCGTCGAATCATGGCTCGATTCGCTCGGGCAATCGCCCGAGACGAAGCGCTCATTCTGGGAGCCGCTTGCCGTTGCCGTCATGAACGAGAATATCGGGAACGCTTCCGCTCTTGTCTTCACCCGGGCGCTCCGCACCGCGTTCCTCTCCGGTTCACGCGGGTCCGCCCTTGCCATCCCGACCGTCGGGCTGAGCGAACTCTATGTCGAACCCGCGAGGGCGTATATCGAGAATCACGGGGGCGTCGTCCGCTGCGGCGCCGACGTCACGGGGAGCGTGGCGGAAGGGGGGAAGGTCTCCGGCGTACATCTGAAGGAAGGGGAGGCGGTCGGTTGTTCCGCCGTGATACTCGCCGTCCCCTCGTACCGTGCCGCGGGCCTTCTCCCGGACGCGCTCCGCGAATCCGGGTTCCTTGCCCGTGCCTCATCGATTCCCCTCTCGCCTATCGTGTCTGTACACCTCTGGTTTGAGAACGACGTGATGAGACAGGATGTCCTCGGCGTCGTCGGCCGGCGCATACAGTGGGTCTTCAACCGGAGAAAGATCAGCCGCGAAAAGGAGGGAGGGGGGCATCTCTCCGTCGTCATCAGCGCCGCCCGGGCGTTCGTCGGGCTGGAGAATGACGATCTCACGCGCATCGCGCTCGAGGATCTCCGCTCTGTCTTCGGCGCGGGGATCGGTCATCCGACACACGCAGTCGTCATCAGGGAGAAAAGGGCGACGTTCTCCTGCGCGCCGGACATCGAGCCCCTTCGTCCGGGTCCCATCACTCCGCTGCCCAACCTCTTCATTGCAGGCGACTGGACCGACACGGGGTACCCCGCCACGATCGAGGGTGCCATCAGGAGCGGACAGCGGTGCGCGGATCTCGCGGCAGACCACGTTGCCGGTATCCCCGCCGGTGGCGCGTGAATCTTCCTCCGCTCCGGTTGCCCCGGTCGGTGTTCTGTTCGGGGTCCGTTTTGCTTTTCTCCGGTGCAATTGCCATATTGCACGCATGCTGAAAGACAAGATCGTGCTTCTTGTGGACGACGAGCCCTCGATACTTCGTGCGACGAGCACGGGGTTGAAGAACCGCGGCTTCACCGTCCACACCGTTGACGGGGCGGACGAGGCGCTCAGGGAGATTCACAAACTCAACCCGAGCATCGTCGTCTCCGATCTCGTCATGCCCGGTACGAACGGGTTCGAACTCTTTCAGCAGATCAAGAAGGATGGTCAGTTCAAATCGCTCCCGTTTGTCTTCCTGACCGGCGTCGACGATTACTACGCGAAAAAGTTCGGCAAGGATCTCGGCGGGGCTGCGTACATTACAAAGCCCGTCGACCTCGACGAACTCGAACAAATCATAAAGGAAAAGATCGGCGAATAGCCGTTCGCTTCCCCTCCCCGCGACGTTCCGTGATGCAGCAGGCCGTGACAAAGAAAAGGATCGAGTTCATCGACCTCCTTCGCGGGTGGGCGGTGATCGTCATGATCCAGACCCACGTGTTCAACGCAACGCTGGTGCCCGCCCTCACCGAGACCTGGTACTTCCAGTGGCTCCGGTTCATCGACGGACTTGTCGCTCCCTCGTTCCTCTTCGCCTCGGGGATGGCCTACGCAGTCACGACCCGGAGGAAAATCAACGACTATCTCTCGTTCGGACCTCCGCTCTACAGACAGGTCGGACGGCTGCTCTTCGTCATGCTCATCGGCTACGGGCTCCACATCCCGAAATTCAACTATTATCACCTCCGCTACGAGGCGGGGCCCGTCGCGTGGCAGGTCTTCTGGCAGGTGGACGTGCTGCAGTGCATTGCGATCAGCCTCCTGTTCCTCCAGGGGATGCTCCTCCTGCTCCGCTCGGAGAAGCGTCTCTACCTGACGATGATCGGCGTGACCGTCGCGGTCGTCCTCGCAACCCCCCTTGCCTGGGGCGTGGATTTCTGGGGCTCGGTTCCCGTCCCGATCGCGTCCTATCTGAACGGGCTGCATTACTCCCTCTTTCCCGTCTTCCCCTGGTCCGCGTTCCTCTTTGCGGGAGCCCTCTGCGGGTATTTCTATCTCAGGGCAAAAGACGCCGGAGGCTCCGATGCCGGCGCGGAATCGATCGGAAGGATGATGACGAAAACCTCCTGGTACGCCGCGGGAATTATCGCCGCGTCGTTCGTGATCCACCCTGTAGCCTCGATGATCTATCCGTTCTACGGATACTGGCTCAGCCCGAGTTTTTACATGCTCCGTCTCGGGCTCGTCCTTCTTCTGTGCTCCGCCATGTATCTGTTTGAACGGAGGCGGGGCGTCTCTCCCCGGTCGGTCGTCTCGCTCATGGGGCGGGAGTCGCTTCTCGTCTACACGGTGCATCTGATGATGGTGTACGGGAAATTCGGCTACTTCACGTTTGCCGACAGGGTGCACCAGTCGTTCGGGTACGCCGAGGCCACGCTGACGACGGTGATACTCATCGGGCTCATGTACACGCTTGCCTTCGCCTGGAGCCGGGTCAAATCCGCGCCTCCCATGGTCAAGAGACTTACCGAGGGGGTCGTCCTCGCGGCGTTTGTTGCAGTCTTTTTCTTCGGTCCCAATTGAGAGCTTCCCTAAAACAACAGACCCCTTCAATGAACAGGGGCTTCCAACGAACAATGAGTGAGATACAATGACAACAGTAGTTCTTCTTCGACACGGCGAATCGCAGTGGAACCTTGAAAACCGCTTCACCGGCTGGACCGACGTACCGCTCTCCGAAAAGGGGGTCGAAGAGGCCAGATCCGCCGGGGAAAAGCTCAAGGGATACGCGTTCGATCATGCGTTTACCTCCGTCCTCAAACGCGCCATCGACACGCTCGACATCGTCCTCGACATCATCGGTCAGAAGAACATTCCGATCGACTACGATCAGGCGCTGAACGAACGCCATTACGGCGACCTGCAGGGTCTCAACAAGGCCGAAACCGCAAAGAAGTACGGCGACGCCCAGGTCAAGCTCTGGCGCCGCAGCTTTGACGTCCAGCCCCCCAACGGCGAGAGCCTGAAGAACACGCTCGAGCGCGTCCTGCCGTACTGGGAAGCGAACATCCTCCCCTGCGTCCTCAAAGGTGAGCGGCTGATCATCGCCGCGCACGGGAACAGCCTGCGTTCTCTCGTCATGCACCTGGACAACCTCTCGAGGGAAGAAGTCCTCGAACTCAACATCCCGACCGGCGTTCCGCTCGTATACGAGTTTGACGCGAACGCGAAACCGGTATCTCACAGGTATCTCTAGGATCGCCCTTCCATGGTCAGGTACCTTCCGTTGATCCTGCTGGCGGTCATGGCGGTTTCCGTCTCCGCGCAGGAGGCCGCGTTCCGACTCCCGCTTGACGGCGAATGGCTCTTCAGGGTCGATTCCCTGAAGGCAGGGATCAATGAAAGCTGGTATCTCGACTCGCTTGATCGTTCTTCGTGGGAGCGGGTCCAGACACCGAAGTACTGGGAGGAATATCCCGGTATGGCGACCTATGACGGCTGGGGCTGGTTCTACCGCACGTTCATCCTCGACAAACCCTCGGGTCCGATAAGCCTCCACTTTGCGGGGGTCGACGACGACGCGGTGGTCTGGGTGAACGGAATCGAAATGGGAGGACACGCCGGCTACACCGACCCGTTCGCCATCGACGTCACGCCGGCGCTCCGTTCAGGACTCAACTCTGTGGCAGTTCTCGTCAGGGATTACGGCGGGGGAGGAGGGATCTACAAGCCGGTTACCCTTATCCCGACCCGCGCGCTTGACGAGCTCCTCAAGGGGCCCTACTCCGGGACGCCGGCGCTCAGGAGCGCGGACTGGGTCAAAGACGCCGTCATCTATTCCGTCTATCTCCGGTCGTTTTCGCCCGAAGGAAACTTCGAGGGACTCGAAAAGGGGCTCCCCGCGCTGAAGAACCTCGGCGTGACGGTCCTCTGGCTGATGCCCGTGAACCCCGTCGGGGAGAAGAACAGGAAGGGGACACTCGGGAGTCCCTACGCCGTGCGGGACTATTACGGGATCAACCCGGAGTTCGGCACCCTGCAGGATTTCAAACGGCTCCTGGGGGCAGCGAAACGGGAAGGGATGCGTCTGATCATCGATCTGGTCGCCGACCACACATCGTGGGACAGCAGGCTCATCACTGACCATCCGGACTGGTTCAGGAAGGACGACCGCGGGAACATTGTTTCGCCGAATCCCGACTGGACTGATGTTGCGGCGCTTGACTACTCAAAGACTGCGCTGCGAAAGTACATGATCGAAATGATGCGGTGGTGGGTGAAGGACGTGGGGATTGACGGCTTCAGGTGCGACGTCGCGGAGCTCGTGCCGAACGATTTCTGGGAGGAGGCGCGCGCGCAGCTCAACCGGATCAAGCCGGTCATGATGCTCGCCGAAGGATCCCTCCCCGTGGAGCACGTGAAGGCGTTTGACCTCACCTACTCATGGAACGTGTATGACGCGCTCGATCCCCTTCTCCAGGGGAAGCGCCCTGTCACGCTCCTGGACCAGATCCTGAGGAACGAACGGCTCCAGTTTCCGTCGGGATCCCTTCGCATGCGGTTCACGACGAACCACGACAAGAACGCGTGGGACTCCCCCGCGGTGCTGAAATTCGGGACCGACGGTCTCCGGCTTGCGACAGTTCTCGTGAACACTATCCCCGGTGTCCCCATGATCTACACGGGAGAGGAAGTCGCCAACGACAGAAAGCTGAGCCTGTTTGAAAAAGTGGGCGTTGACTGGACCCGCCCCCGTGAGATGGGCAATCTCTGGAAATTCCTCATCGCCATCAGGCGCTCCCACCTTGCGCTCTCCCGGGGCGACATGCTCCGCGTCCCCTCGACGCCCGAAGAAGACATCTTCTCGTTTTTCCGCGCCGCGGGGGCGGACAAGATTCTTGTTGTCCTCAACTTCTCAACCGAACCCCGTACCGCAACACTCTCGATTCCCATGGACAGGATATTTCCCCGGCAGGGATACGTGAAAATGAAAGAGATCTCGAGCGGGAAAACGATCACGCTTCAGCCGGGTCAGCCGCAGGAAATGGCTCTCGAGCCTCGCGGCTGGAGGATTTTCACGATCGAACCCGCAGGCGGGAAATAACCCTCCGCGTGAGGTTTCACCGCAGAGTTTTCACTCCATCGAGGTCGTCAAGCCGATCGCGGGATTCGCCTGCTCCCGGACTGCCTCAATCCCGAACGTGAGAAAGGTAACGGAGTTCCGACTGCACGGGATTGTGCACCTGGTGGAATTTGCGGAAGGGACCTTTTACAAAAGGCTCCCCTCCTGTGGGCAAACTCGACAAATATCTGTCGAACCCCCGGGTCCCGCGATGGCATGGATTATGCGGCCATGTCATGCCTCGTCCTCGGAGCTCCAGGATGCCATCTCTCCTGTCGATGAGAACGATATGGTTGGCAAACACGATCTCATTACAATCAGGAGGGATACTCCGTGAAAAACGTTCTTTACGCATCCCTGGGGTTTGCTCTTTTGCTTTGCACGGTCTTTTGCTCTCAAAGTGCAAACGCGCAGGCGAATTTCAGTTTCGATTCCACGGCTGAACTGACAACGTACTTCACTTCAGCAAACCCCGTCTACACCAATTCTGCCTCCGGAGGACTGAATTCCACGGGTGCAGTAGTGAACCCCGGGATCGCCGGTGACCTCTGGGCCCTGACTGCGGGAATCTCATTTACCTCTGATGTAAACACGTACGTGGTCAGAGCGTATTTCTTAAACGCTACGGATGACGGGTACGCCGGATTGGGGTTTGCGGCAGGCAATTCAAATCCTGTTGGCGCGAACGCAGAGGCCACAACCGGGCTGGGGATGTGCACACATGCGGGCGGCGGAGAATTCTTCAACGACGGTGTCTCCACACTCACCGACTACGGTTCTGATCTCCTCGTTAATGGTCAGTGGTATTTTGTCGTATTCACTATCACGGTGACCGCACCCAACACGTTCAACCTCGAGTACTCCGTAACGAATTCAGATGCGACCGGAGGCGTTGGGTCTCTCGTTGTCGACGAGACGCTTGTCGGCGTGAGTAACGCCACGCTGGGTGGCGCATCCATAATCTATCCGTACTTCTCGGGTCAGGGATCACGGGTTTCGACAGTTGATGATTTCTCGGTGAGCGTAACACCTCTTCCGCTCCCGATACAGCTCGCGTCGCTCACGGCTGCGCCGTCGGGCGGATCGACCGTGACGCTCACCTGGAAGACCGCGAGTGAGACGGACAACTACGGGTTCTACGTCCAGCGTTCGGCCACAGCGAAGACCGGTTTTGCTGATGTCTCGGCACTGATTCCCGGACACGGCACGTCGACGACGGGATTCAGCTACAGGTACGCGGACAAGAGCGCACCGGCAGGGACTTCGTACTACCGTCTGAAGCAGGTCGACCTCGATAATTCGGTCCACTACAGTGACGCTGTCATGTCCACCGCAACAGATGTTGCACCCAGCGTGCCGATCGTGTTCGCGCTCAGCCAGAACTATCCGAACCCGTTCAACCCGTCGACCGATTTCCGTTTCACGGTTGCAAAATCGGGTTTCACGACGCTCATCGTGTACAACGTGCTGGGTCAGGAAGTCGCGACAATATTCAACGGTCTGACCGAGTCCGGACAATACTACACGGTCCGGCTCGACGGGACAGGGCTCGCTTCAGGCGTCTACTTCGCCCGCCTGCAGAGTGGTTTCGAGTCGCAGTTGAAGAAGATTGTTCTCTTGAGGTAGTCACGCCATAAGTCGGTTTGTCAGGACAGGGCGGGCATCCGGTGTCCGACGGATGCCCTTCCTGTTCGCAGGCAGTTCAACCCCGGACGAGCCGCCGTATCTCCGCCGCAATCTCCTCCGACGTCCACTCGTTGCCGGTGATCACCCTGACGAGCTTCCCCTCCGGATCGATAATCACAGTTCTCAAATTGTGGTCTATCAACCCTTCATCTTCACTGTATTCAAGCCCGAGTCCGTCCGCCAGTGTCCGTATTACGGGCCCCATCGTATCCGGGTCTGTAACGAAATCCCACGTGGAAAAGTCTGCGCCGTATTCCCCCGCGTACCGTTTCAGCACCGAAGGCCTGTCGAATTTCGGGTCGAAGCTCACGGAAAGGAGATGCCATTTTCCGGCAAGCCCCGGTTCCCCCCGGAGTGTCTTCTGTGCGCGCGCAAAATTGTTGCTCATCCGTATGCAGAAATCCGGGAGGGGGCAGCGTGTGTATATGAATGTAAGCGCCACGACCTTTCCCCTGAACGAACTGAGGCGGACCGCCTTCCCGTCCTGGTTGATGAGCGACTCGTCCGGGAACATCTCCCCCGTCCTGAAGACCCGGGCCGTAATGATCTGATCCGCCGTGAGCGTGGGCCGCACATCCCCTTTCCCGGCCACCGAGATCCCTTCGAGCCAGCTTTCGGTGTGCGAAACGGCGAGCGTCGCCTGTATGCTGTCCCCGACGGCGAGGCCTCGCAGCAGCGCCGGGTCATGCACCCTGAACGGCATTGTCATGGCGTTCATGTATTTCGGGATCGCCTGGTGGGAGACCGTAACGTTGAGCTTCGCGCTGTCTATTCTGACAACTTCGCCCCGGAGGGGGAACGTTACGATCTCCGTTTCACTGTTCTTCGAGCAGCCGGAGGCGAGAAGGGAGAGGAGGCAAAGAGAGGCTATCGCGTTGATATTCATGGCGGGACCGGGGAGTTCTCTTCCTTTGTTCGATTAAACTGTAAATTCGCAATACCTGTTCAACAAATCAACAGTAGGCGGCCAAAACCGGCCGCCTTGATTTACCCCCCCCGTTCGCGTACATTAATACCATCATGGCATTCTGGCTGCTGAAAACTGAGCCCTCCGGGTATTCATACAGTGACCTTGAGAGCGGGAAACGTGCGGTCTGGGACGGTGTCACGAACAACACCGCACTGATGCACATCCGCGCGATGAGGAAGGGGGACAGGGCGCTTATATATCATTCGGGAGGAGAAAAATCACTGGTCGGACTGGCGGAAATCGCTTCAGATCCGTATCCCGATCCGAAGGGGGAGGATCCGAAAATCGTCGTGATTGACATAATTCCTGCCGGACGTCTTGCCCGGCCGGTCCCCCTTGCCGCCATAAAGAAAGGGAAGGAATTTGCTTCCTTCGACCTCATCCGCAATTCCCGCCTTTCCGTCATGCCCGTGCCGGCGCCACTCTGGAAGAAGCTTCTCGCGATGGCAAACTGATTGAAACGGTATTTCCTGTACACACTACACTCCTCCTATAAGTAATGTCAGTTCTTCTGGAAATAGCCGGCGTCGTGTGCCTGATTCTCCTCAACGGGCTCTTTGTGGCCGCCGAGTTTGCCATCGTCAAGGTGCGATCGACGCAGATCGAACCGCTCCTGAAGACCGGACAGTCGCGCGCCATGCTCGTGCAGCACGTGATCAACCACCTGGATCAGTACATCTCGACGACACAGCTCGGCATCACCGTGACGAGCCTCGCTCTTGGCTGGCTTGGTGAGCCCCTCGTGGCGGGCCTTATCGAGCCGGTGATGGGGATTATCGGCCTGACGGGAACAGCAGCCGTGGAAACCGTGGCCCTCCTGATTGCCTTCGGCCTGATCACGTTCCTCCAGATTGTCGTCGGGGAACTGGCCCCGAAACACCTTGCCATCCGCCGCCCGCAGCGGATCGCCTTTGCGCTCGCGGGGCCGCTGAATGCGTTCTTCCTCGTCTTCCGCCCCTTTATCTGGGTTCTGAATGTTTCCGCGACCGGTTTCCTCAGGTTCCTGGGGATGCAGCCTGCCAGGGAAGGGGACATCGTCCATTCCGAGGAGGAGCTTCGTCTCCTTCTGGGGAAGGAGAAGGCGTTCTCGAGCACAGGGAAGAACATACTCCTCAACGCCATGGAGATGCACAAGCGTTCGGTCCGCGAGATCATGGTGCCCAGGACCGGTGTTGTCTTTCTCTCGACGGGGAAGAGCCTGGAGGAGAACATCGCAACTGCCATCGACAGTCAGTTCACGCGGTATCCCCTGTGCGAGGCGGATCTCGACAATGTCCTGGGCATGATCCACATGAAGGACCTTTTCAGACTCAAGGACCTCGGCGGGAGCGGCACGCGCCTCCTGGAGATCAAGCGGGATCTCCCCTTCGTTCCCGAAACCATGCCCCTGGAGAAGATCCTCAACATCTTCCTTGCAAAGCGTGTCCTGATGGCGATCGCCGTGGATGAATACGGCGGGACCGCGGGACTCGTGACGCTGGAGAACGTCCTGGAGGAGCTCGTCGGCGAGATCAGGGACGAGTTTGACGTGGAGCAGCTTCCCGTGCAGAAGCTGAGCGAGAACGAGTTCCTTGTCGACGGCGGGATGCCGTTGCACGATTTCGCAAGGATGTTCGACGTGGAGCCGGATTCCAGGGACGTCGTGACCGTAAGCGGGTATGCCATTCACATCCTCGGCCGCGTTCCTGAAAAGGGAGCGCAGATCAGGATTGCCCGCTGGACGGGGACCGTGGAGTCGGTGGAGGGGAAAAGGGTCAAGACGCTCCGCCTGAAGAGAATCCCAGTGGAGGACGAACAGCATGCGTAGCCAAAAATCCCGGATCCTGTGCCGCGCAGCCGCAACGGCATTCATCCTCTCGTGTGTAGCGGGCGTGGCGATGGCGCAATACCTTGAACAAACGCACTCGTACACTCCCACCGACGTGCGCTGGTTGAGTGCGGGGTTCTTTGAGCGTGACTTCAGGCCGCGGGGGACAAATAACGCCCCCGAATCTCTCGCGGTGTCGTACACCCGCGTCATGCCCGTTGTCGGGTTCCGCCAGGGGCCCGTCGATCTGCTCTTCGGGTACACGACGTACAATCTGGACGGGGCCGCCCTTTCGGCAATTTTTTTCGGCGTCACGTTCACCGGCGATTACCTCCTTGCGGGGAATCGTGAAAATGCCCTCGTCCTTCCGTTCCTTGTCGACGCCGACTTCACAAAATCGGAATCGGCGGGGAGCCTGCACGATAATTTCGACGTGGGGAGCATCGGGGTGGGGACAGGAATCAAGTACCGGAGGATCGGGGAATCGATCGACTTCTCCGTCATGGCCGCGGCGATCATTCATTACAGCTTTGACGGGTACAGCCTCCAGACCGGATCCTCCCCCGCGGCGGTTGCGGAGGCGGTGGCCATCCTCCCGTCCATCGGCATATGGAACGGTCTTGCGATCGGATACCGGTTCAGATACCAGGCCTGGTCGCTCGGAAGCGGCCGGTACGACTACAAGACTGTCAATAACGGGGTCTTCATCGGGGTGATGTTCTGACATGATTCACCGGCACACGTTCCGGAGATGCCTTCGGGTGGCAAAAATCAGCCCTTTCCGGCTGCCGGCTATTGCAATTTGGTGTCGGACTGCCTACATTAACAGATAACGGCTTAACCGCTGAAGGCCCTTCCCGGACGGGCCTGTCCTGCCGCAAAAACGGGATGGGCGCCTCCTGCGTCGCGAAAACGACCGCGATAACCCAGCGAAGCTGCGATAGACCCAACGGCTCTTTTTCTCTGACCCTTGACTTGCCCGGGTTGCACCCCCGCTGTGAGTTATCTCTGGACGCCCACGGAGGGAGTGGTGGCATCCAGGCATATCCACGCACTCAATCGTTCAGATACTCGGAGGTATCATGGCTGTCAAGACGAGCACATTACAGGATGGGAAGATCGGCGTCATCGAGGTGAAGGGATCGCTGGTGGGAGGGGAGGAAACCGATGAGCTCCGCAACGCAGTCGCGGATTTTGTGCAGCAGGGTACCAAAAAGCTGATAATTGACCTGAGCAAAGTAACATACCTGAACAGCACGGCGATCGGGGTGTTGGTGTCGGCGCACACGACCTTCTCCAAGAACAAGGGGCACGTCAAAGTGTGCGGCATCAACAAGAACATCAATAACATCTTCGTGATCACGAAACTGACGCTGGTGTTCGATACGTGCGAGACCCGCGAGGACGCGGTGGCGGGCTTTGGCAAGGAAAACTAATCCCACAATCAACAAGCAAAGGAGTTCTCGATGAAGCAGTCCGTCTTCCTCTCGTCGGTTATCGTGATCACGGCCGTGGTCGCGATATTAATCTACATGTTCATCCTTGGCAACCCGGCCAACTTCCGCAACGGTGAGACCCGCACGTTGTCGAGTAATCTGCTCGGAACTGTGTACACCGGAGGGATCGTCGTGCCGATCCTGATCACGCTGACCCTGATGGACCTCACGCTTGTGTTCGAGAGGCTCTTTTCGCTCCGCAAGGCGAACGGGCGCTCGTCGATAACGATGTTCCTGAAAACCGTCCAGAACAACCTGATGAAGGGAAACATCGACGAGGCGATAAAGGCCTGCGATGCCCAGCGGGGCTCGGCGGCCAACATCATCCGCACGGGCCTCGAACGGTACAAGCTCGTGACATCGGATAAGAAGCTCGACGCCGAAAGACGGCTCTCCGAGACCCAGCGGGCGATCGAAGAGGCGACAAGCCTCGAGACCCCGCTCCTGGAGCGCAACCTCGTCGCCCTGTCGACGATCGCCTCCATCGCCACGATGTTCGGACTTCTCGGAACGGTTGTCGGGATGATCCGTGCGTTCACCGCCCTTGCCGCGGTCGGCGGGACGCCCGATGCCATCCAGCTTTCCATCGGAATCTCTGAAGCCCTTATCAACACGGCCCTCGGTCTTCTGGCCGCAATCATCGGCATCGTTGCGTACAACTTCTTCGTCACGAAGGTTGACAATTTCACCTACATGATCGATGAAGCGAGCTACAACGTTGTCCAGATTCTCCACGCGCGGACGAACGACTAGGAAGGGGGGGAAAGACTCCCATGCCCAAATTCAAACCACACCGACAGGGGTACCGCATCGACATGACCCCTCTGGTGGACGTCGCGTTCCTGCTCCTGACGTTTTTCATGCTGACGACGACGTTCAAGCCGACGGAGGAAGTAACGATCGTGCTGCCGGCGTCCCACGCGCCGTACAAGCTTCCCGAGTCGGACGTGATGACGATCAATATAAGCAAGGACGGGCGGCTGTTCCTCGGCCTGGACTCCCAGATCCTCCGCAGGAGGCTCTTCGGGGCTGCCAACGAGAACAAGGCCAGCGTCGAGGTGCCCAAGGAGCAGCTTGCGAAGTACCTCGTCAACGCCAGGACCGCGAACCCCAAGCTCCGGACCGTCATAAAAGGGGACAAGGAAGCCGATTACGGGATCGCGGAGGATGTCATGAATATCCTTCAGGATACGCAGATAACGCGTTTTAACCTCGTCACCGAGCTTGCCCGGTAAGCGGGGAACAAATTCTAGCTTGAGGAGGTACAACCTATGGCCGGCGGAGATGTAGCCGAAAGTAAATCGCACGGTAAAGGCAAGAAGAAAAAAGGGAGAAGATTGGGCGTTCGCATCGACATGACGCCGCTCGTCGACGTCGCGTTCCTGCTGCTGACGTTCTTCATGTACACGACGTCCATGTCGCGGCCGCAGACGATGGAAATCAATCTTCCACCCGACAAGAACATCAAGGTGGAGATTGCGGAGTCGAATCTCATGACGCTCCGGGTCAGCGACAAAGGGGTGATCTACTGGAACTTCGGGCTTGACGCACCGAAGATCATTGATTTCAAGGACCTGCGGGCGTTTCTTGTCGACAAGCAGGCGGCGATCCCGAAGCTTACCGTGCTTCTCAAGATCGACCGTATGGGGAAATACAAACAGATGGTCGACCTGATCGACGAGCTGAATCTGGCCCAGGTGCAGAGGTTCAGTCTTGCGCCCCTGAGCGATCCGGACAAGGCGCTGATGGCAAAGGTCCAGGGTTAACGAACGGAGGGAGAATATCATGGCAACAGTTGTCGCTGCCGGTGCCGGCGCCGTGAACACCGGAATCAACTACGGCGCCGTTGAACTCAAGGCAGTCTACCACAAGTACCGCTGGTGGGGCCTGGGGATCGCGATCGCGATTCACGGGGCCATTATTGGCTCGTACTACGTTGCCGGCATGCTCCAGAGCGAGGAACCGCCGATGGTGCAGGTCAGGCTCCTGAAGTACAGCGATCTGGGTCCGCCCCCGTCGATGACCAGCGCGAACACCCCGCCGCCGATTTCGGTCTCCGCCCCGACGGCGAAGCCGAGCGTTGGCGCCCCCGTGCCGGTTCCCGATGCGGAGGTGAGCGCGGAGCAGACGCTGGCGACGCAGACCGAAATGAGCCAGCAGGTTGCGCCGATCGGTGATGCCACCGGCGCAGGCGAAGTCGCGGTCCAGCAGGACATCAAGATCGACGACGACGCTCCCCCCGCGGATTTCGTGGCGGTGGAAAAGGAACCTGTCGTTGTAAAGAAGGTCGAGCCCAAGTACCCCGAGCTCGCGATGCGCGCGGGACTCGAAGGGAAAGTCTGGGTGAAGATCTGGGTCGATAAGGAAGGGAAGGCGAAGCAGGTCGTCGTGCTCAAGAGCGACGCGGAGATTTTCAACGAGCCCGCGATCGAAGCGGCGAAGCAATTCGTGTTCACACCCGCGTACATGAACAACGGGCCAGTCTCGGTGTGGGTCTCCGTGCCGTTCAAATTCAGGCTCGCGGACAAGAAGTGAACTGACGGGAACACAACTCGGTGCGGGGAAGGATGATATCTCTTCCCCGCGCTCATGCATATGACGGTCGAAAGGATCGTTCGGTACACGGTCATGATCCTCGCCGGGGCTGTTGCAATGGCGGGGATTCTTGTCATGACGGGGTACCTTGTCAACGGCGCGATCACGGGGCAGTTCCGGATCGTGGCGGGGGCGGTGATATTCCTGTACGGTGCGTACAGGTTCACGGTCGCATATTTCAGGCGGCCGGAGAGAAAGGACACATGAAACCGGTTCCGCTCCCTGCTCGCGCGACACTCCCTTCGGTCATCCTGGCGCTGATTGTACTTGGCGGGTGCGGCGGGAAAGAACCCGGAGCAACGTCAATAACGAAGGGAGCGTTCCGCCTCGGTTGCGATGAGGCGGTCCTGCCGGTGATGCAGCACGAGGTCCGGGAGTTCACGAGGCTCTACACCGACGCAAACGTAACGCTCCGCCAGGCCGAGGCCCGCGAAGTGATCGCGGAGTTCGCGGCCGACAGCATCGGGACAATCGTCTGCGCGCGCGAGCTGAACAAAGAAGAACGGGATGCGCTCGCCGCGGCGAAAGTTTCGATACAGGAGTACCTCGTCGCCCGATCGGCCGTCGCGGTCATCGCTCACAGGGACGTTCCCGTGACGCAGCTCAGGGTGGGCGAGCTCGACACGATATTCAGCGGGACCGTCACGCGCTGGCCGGGGAAATCCCGGATGATGATCGAGCTCGCGGTGGGCGGACTCAACTCGAGCGTCAATGAAGTGTTTCGCAGGACGATTTTGAAGGGGAGCGGGTTCGACCCGGCGGCAAAGTCGTTTTCGTCAAGCGGGGAACTCGCGTCGTACGTCGCCGCAACCCCCGGGGCGGTAGGCATCCTTGGTCTCAACTGGCTTGGGGGGATAGACCCGGGAGTGACGGTGATTTCCCTCGCGTCCTCCGCGATGCGCCCCGATTCGACGTATGCCCCCGGGGAGTACTATTCGCCGCACCCGGCGTACGTGTACCAGGGATATTATCCGGTGAGCGCACCGGTTTATGTGTATACGCGCAATATTGAGCAGGATGTGAGCATGGGATTCATCGCATTCCTGACAAGTGCCGCGGGGCAAAAAGTGTTCCAGAACGACGGACTGGTTCCGGCAACAATGCCGGTGCGACTTGTCCACCTCACATCACAGCAGGTCAACTGAGAATGAAACGCCTCCTCCTCCTCCTCGCAGCTTGTTCGCTCATCCGGTCGGCGTACGCACAGGATCCGTACGACAAGGCGAAACAGGCCCTCGCGCTGCGCGACACCAACGAGGCAATCACGCACCTCAAGGAAGCCGTCAAGGCGGGCAGGAAGGTCTCGGAGTGCAACGCGACACTGGGGGCCATCGCCCTTGCGCGTCACCGGGCGGAAGAAGCGATCGGGTATCTCCAGGCGGCTGTCGATCGCGACAATGAAAACGTGGAGGCCTTCACGAACCTCGGCTACGCGTGCCTGTTGAAGAAGGACAACGCCGGGGCGCTCGCGGCGTTCCGCAAGGCGATAAGGCTGGCGCCGAAGGACGTCTCCATCAGCCAGGGGTACGGGACCGCGCTCCTCGCGGCCGACTCCGTTGACGCGGCGATCGTCCAGCTCTCCCGTGCGAAGGAATCCGCCCCGGACAATCCCGCGCTGTATGTCCTGCTGGGAGACGCGTACCTCAAGCAGAACGTCTACGTTCTCGGCGAATCGAATTACCAGAAGGCGATCGAGCTCGATCCGAAGAACATCGTGACGCGCGCGAAGCTCGCGAGGGTCTTTTTCAAAGAAAAGAAATACCAGCCGTCCGTGGACATGTGGGAAACCATCGTGGCGATCGATTCCACGCTCTCCGAGCCTTACCTCGAGATCGGCCGGACGTACCTTCTCGCCAAACTGTACCGCAACGCGGTACGGCCGCTCTACAAGCTCACGCAGCTCCAGCCGAAGTCCGTCGAAGGCTGGGCGATGTACGCGCGGACGCTCTTCGGCGGCGAGGATTACGCCGATGCCGCGAAGGCGGCACAAACATCGCTCAAGCTCGATTCCACGAACGCCGACGTCTGGCGGGCTCTCGCCCGTTCGCTCACGAAGACGAAGGACTGGAACGGGGCGCTTGTCGGGTTTGGAGGCTTGCAGCGCCACGGGAAACTGAATGCCGAGGACCTGGGGGACTATGGAGCCGCGTTGCAGAGCGTGGGACGGGAAGACGAGGCTGTGCAGGTGCTCCTGGAGGCGATCAGGCAGGACTCGACGAACTGCGACGTCTATTTCCCCCTCGGGTTCATCTACATGAAGCGGCATGATTACGACCACGCCGCGGGGATGTTCGAGAAACGGATCGTGTGCGATCCCCGATCCCTCAGCACGTACGTGAACGGCGCCGCGTGTTACATGGCGCTGAAGAACTGGACGCGGTGCCGCGAGCTCCTCGTGCGTTCGCTCGAGTTGAAACCGGATTACCTTTCCGGGCACCTGTATTACGCCAGGTATTTTGCGCAGGTGGATTCGCTTGAGAAGGCTGTGGGGCAGTACGATACTGTCCTGGCTATTATCGGGCCCGACATCGACAAGCACAGGGTGGAAGCCGGCGAGGCGTATCTCCAGAAAGCCCAGCTCTACTTCGTCGACAAGAGATTCGAGCGGGCAGTCGATACGTTCAGAAAAGGGCAATCCGTCGGCGTGGAGAACGCCCCCCTTCACCTGATGTGGGGCCAGGCGATGTTGCAGCTGCTTGACCCGAATGGGAGCCAGGACGACAACATGAAGAAGAAGGCGGAGGCGGTTCAGCATTTCCGCAAAGCGGCGGCGCTCGATCCGGGCACCGCGCAGTCCCACTTCTGGCTGGGGACCGGGTTGATCCTCATGCGCGTCGAAGGGGACACCGAGGGGAACAAGAAGCTTGTCGACGAGGCGTGCAGCGAGTTTTCGAAATGCCTCAGGCTCGACCCGAAAAACGAAGACGCGAAGAAATCCAGGGAACGCATCGGCTGCAAGTAAGTCGACGCGCAAACGTCTTTCCGTTGTATGACACGCCGCTCTGCACCCGTCATGCGGAGCGGTTTTTTTTATAGCGCGGGGAAAGCATGAACGTCCGTCCCTTGATGTGGATTCTTGTGGCCCTCCTCTGTGTCCCGCTCTCCGCCGGATCGCAATCATTGTTCAGGCCCGATTCGAGCGCCCGCCGGAGCCGCCAGTTCCATGTCCTGCATTACCGTCTCGACGTGTCGTTCGCCCATCGCGAGAAGAAAGTCTCGGGGAACGTCGCGATCCGCCTGACCCCCCTGGCCCCGGGAATCGATTCCCTGCTCCTCGATGCGGCGGCCATGGATATCCGCGGCGTCCGGCTCACGGGGGGCCGATCCCTGGAATTTCGTGAGACGAGCCCCCGGCTTTCCATCCGGCTCGACAGGAGGTATGCGTTCGGTGAGACCCTCTCGGTAAGCGTCGACTATTCATGCACCCCGGCCAAAGGCCTCTATTTCATCTACGCCGACAGCGGGGGCGGGAGGCACGACCAGATGTGGAGCCAGGGGGAGGACATGGACAATCACTACTGGTTCCCGTGTTATGATTACCCCAATGACAAGGCCACGTCCGAAGTGATCGGGACGGTGGAGTCGGACTGGACGCTCCTGTCCAACGGACGCCTTGTGAGCGAGCAGCTCGAGAAGAACAAAGGGACGAGGACGTTTCACTGGGTCGAGTCCAGACCTCACTCATCATACCTTATCATGGTGGCTGCGGGAACATACGCGGTGATCAAGGGTTCCTCCCGCGGGATTCCGCTTGCATACTACGTGTACCCGGAAGACACGGCAAAGGCCGCTCAATCGTTCGGCGGGACCCCTGCGATGATACAGTTCTTCGAATCGAAAACCGGCGTCCCGTACCCGTGGGAGAAGTTTGACCAGATCATCATCGACGACTTCATGTGGGGAGGGATGGAAAACACGACCGCGGTGACACTGAACGACGCGTGCGTGGTGGACGCCAGCGCGGCGCTGGATTTTCCCTCCGAACCGGTTGTGGCCCATGAGCTCGCCCACATGTGGTTCGGGGATCTCGTCACAATGCGCGATTGGACGCACCTCTGGCTCAACGAGGGGTTTGCGACGTACTGCGAGAATCTCTGGACGGAACATGACAGGGGGGAAGACGATTTCCAGTACGACATGATACAGTCCTCGCTCGCCGTGAGGGGGAACGACAGAGCGCTGGGGCGCAGGCCGATCGTGAGCCACGACAGCTACCCCGCGAACCTGTACGCCCGGGGCGCGTGGGTGCTCCACATGCTCAGGGGTCTCCTGGGGGAGGAACCGTTCTGGGCAGGCATCCATCGGTATTTGACGCAATACCGGTTTGCGAACGCGGAAACGGACGAGTTCCGTTTCGCCATGGAGGACGCGACGGGGCAGAATCTCGACTGGTTCTTCAGGCAGTGGGTCTACGGGGCAGGTTTCCCGGTATTGAAAGTGACGAAAGTGTGGGACGACACCTCCCGGACGCTCATGCTCACCGTCACTCAGACACAGCAGATCGACAGCCTGACCGGGTATTTCCGGTTCCCCCTCCTCGTCGAGTGCACGACCGATTCGGGAAAGACGACCCGGACGTTATGGGTCGACGGGAAGGAAGAGACGTTCTCCCTGCATCTTGCCGCCCCGCCGCGCATGGTGATTGCCGACAAGGGTTACCGGCTGCTCAAGGAGCTGCAGTTCAAGAAGACGGAAGAGGAGTACCTCTACCAGCTCGAACATGCGGACGGCGTCGCGGACAGGATCACTGCCGCCCGGGCGCTCCCGGAGTCGGGAACCGATTCGCTCGCCAGGAACGCGCTTGTCCGTGCGGCTGCGACTGACCCCTTCTGGGGGGTAAGGGAATCCGCGCTGACGGCTCTCGGAGAGTTCTCCGACGACTCGCTGGAGGGTGTGTACCTGAAGGCGACCCGCGATCCAAGGTCGTTCGTCCGCCACACTGCAGTCGCGCGGCTTGGAGCGTTCAAGGGAACCGGCGTTGCCGCGAGGCTCGACTCGATCGCGCGCAACGACTCGAGTTATCTCGTGGCGTCGACTTCCCTGCGCGAACTCACGCACATCGACAGCGCGCGGGCGTTTGCCGCCGCACGGGACCTCCTATCGCGAAATTCCTACAGGGATATACTCCGGATCGCCTCACTCTCGGCGATCGGCGCGACGCGTAATCCCCGGGGGATCGCCCTTGCGCTTCCCTACACGGACCGCCGGTATGGCGCGGACGTGCGCCGGTCGGCGGTATCAATCCTGGGGGAGCGGGGGAAGGATTCGGCTTCCGCCCGGATGAAGATCAAGGTGCTTCTCACGGACCCGGATCCGGACGTACGGGCGGCGGCGGTCAGCGCCGTCATCGATTGGAAAGATCCGGAGTTCGAGACGATGCTTCGCAATCTCGAGTCACACGAAACGTCTCCTGAAATCATCGGCATCCTGAAGAAAGCTCTCCATCCCGGGTCAGAAGAAACGCCAGGTGACGAAAAATAGTCCGCTCCACCCCGTTTGCCCGCAAGTCACTATTTCACAATGAGTTAACGGCCTCCACCGCGGTACATGGGAGGCACGTTGCCCCCTTTTACATTTGCACGCATCTCACCAACAAGGCAAACTGACAGATTTTTCCACAGATTTTGCTTGACAATTCCTCCGCAAAATATTATAATTTAAACGTACATAACGTCTATAACGTAGATAACAATCTGCCCGGAGCAAGGGGCTGCGAAACTCAAGAGGGAAGGATGACTGCTCCCAGAGAGACGAAGCAAGAGTTGTTCAACCAGGAGATGGTCCCGTTCATGGATCTCATGTACGGGTATGCCATGTACCTGACGGGGAACCGGGAGGAGTCGAACGATCTGTTGCAGGAAACATACATGAAGGCGTTCAGGTTTTTCGACAAGTTCGAACGCGGAACGAACGCGAAGGCATGGCTCTACAGGATCATGCGCAACACGTTCATCAACGAGTACAGGCGCGTAAAGCGGACACCCGACCTCGTAGAATATGACGAGCAGATCTCGGCGTACCAGATGATGCCGCGTGCGGTCGAGAGGCCGGACGAGATCAAAGGGGAGATCTTCGAAGACGAGATCGCCGTCGCGATCGCGTCGCTTCCCGAAAAATTCAAAAGCGTCATCGTTCTCAGGGACGTGCAGGATCTGCCGTATGAAGAGATTGCCGACGCCCTGGAGATTCCCATAGGCACTGTCCGGTCTCGTCTGCACCGCGCCCGCGCCATTCTCTTTGATCGGCTGAAGAAGTACGCGAAGGACCGCGGGTACAACGTGGGCGAGCGGTTCGTCCCCGTGGATTTTGCCATGGCCACTTGATCCTGTCCTGCAGGATCACAATCTCGTAGTTCCCGTTGCGGGGAGCCCGCTCTTCCGGCGGGCAATCACGCCGATCATGTTTCCACGAGCCCGGTCTTCCTCAAGAGCGACCGCACGATCATCGCCGTCGCACCCCATATGTTGTGCTCACCGTATCGGTAGAACCAGACAACCCTTGCGCTCCCGCGGAACTCGCGGATCTCTGATCTCCCGCTGGCGGGATCGAGGAAGAAATCCAGCGGCGCGGTGAACGCCTCTGCCACCTCCTGCGGATTCGGCGTGAGAAGCGGAACCCCGCGCAGCATACCCACGACCGGGGTGATGACGAACCCCGACGGAACGGCAAGATCGTCGAGCAACCCCCTGACGTCAATCAGGCTTGCGGGAATGCCGAGTTCTTCATCCGTCTCCCTGAGTGCGGTGCGCACGATATCTGCGTCACCACCGTCCCTCATCCCCCCCGGAAACGATATCTGCCCCTTGTGCGTCTCGACGTGATCCGTCCGCCTTGTGAAGAGAAGCTCCGCGCCCCCCTCCGTCAGTATGATCGGCACAAGAACCCCTGCGCGGTGAAATCCTTCGATCGCAAGCGTCTCCCGCTTTCCCGAAAGCGACAGATATGAGAGGCCGCGGAGAAGATCCGGTAGAGATTGTGAAGGCATGCATGAATGTAGCAAACCCCTCTCTCACCTGCAAAACGCATTTCAATTCCCCGGCCGGCGACATTTCTACCGGGCTGCAGAAAGCCTGTTCTCCGGCCGGCGACATTTCTACCGGGCTGCAGAAAGCCTGTTCTCCGGCCGGCGACATTTCTTTCGCGCTCCAGCGGTTGATTCTCCTTTCGCCCGGGTGTATATTTGTGAGTGATCACCAAGCATTTCAGGACACCCGATGAAAAATGAAGAACTGAAGATCAGTGGCATGACGTGCAATCATTGCGTTATGTCTGTGAAAAAGGAGCTGTCGAAACTCCACGGCGTCGAAGTCAGGGACGTCCGGATCGGATACGCCCTTGTGGCGTACGATGAATCGAAGGTCTCCGGTGAACTGCTGAGGAATGCCGTAGAAGAGGCCGGCTTCACGCTCGCGTAGAGTTGCCACGCAGGTTGTTCTGCGCCGTGACCCGGCAGGTGTGACTGCCTGCCCGGGCCCGGCGCTTTCTTTTCAAGACGGGGAAACCGTTCATGGCCGATTCGCATGATGCCGTGGTGAGCAGGGGGACTCTCACGATCCCCGTGGAGGGGATGACCTGCGCGAGCTGCGTCCTCCGGGTGGAGAAGGCCCTGAAGAAAGTGGAGGGTGTCAGCGCGGCGTCGGTAAACCTCGCCACCGAGCAGACCACGATCTCGTTCGATCCGCTGAAAGTCACGGTCGACCGGCTACGACAGGCCGTTTCGGATGCCGGGTACTCTCTGGGCAATCCGGTCGGAGAGGACAATCCGGATGAAAGCGAAAAGCGCTACGCATCCGGAGTCAGTCGGCTGAGATTCGACCTGGCGCTGAGCGTCGCACTGACTCTCCCCGTGATGCTCATCAGCATGCTCTCGATGACGTCATGGTTCCACAGGGCCGTCCCGCTGGACATGAGGGAGGTCAACGTACTCCTCCTTCTCCTCACGTCCCCCGTCCTCCTGTATTCAGGGAGGAGGTTTTTCGTAGGCTTCTGGAATACCGCCCGCCACGGAACGGCGGATATGAACACGCTCGTGGCCGTGGGAACGGGCGCGGCATTCCTCTACAGTGCTGTCGCGACGCTCTTTCCCGGCTGGCTTGCCGGCTCGGCAGCCGGTGGAAACGTCTATTACGACACCGCCGCCACGATCATCACGCTGATCCTGACGGGAAGGTACCTCGAGGCACGTGCCCGGCGGCGCGCGTCGGACGCCATCCGGAGCCTCCTCTCGCTCCAGCCCTCAACTGCGCGCGTCATCCGCAACGGGAGTGAAACGGATATTCCCGTCGCAGGCGTTGCAGCAGGTGACAGTGTCCTCATCCGGCCGGGGGAGCGCATACCGGTGGACGGAATTGTCGTTTCCGGATCTACGACCGTCGACGAATCGATGGTAACCGGGGAGAGTCTTCCGATCGAGAAATCGAGCGGGGATCGCCTGGTGGGCGGAACCGTCAACAGAAACGGGAGCGTCACGCTCCGTGCAACCGCCGTCGGGGAGCACACGGTTCTGGCGAAGATCGTAAGGCTCGTGGAAGAAGCCCAGGGGTCGAAGGCTCCGATCCAGAATCTCGCCGACAGAATTGCGTCCGTCTTCGTCCCTGCCGTCATTGGACTGGCTCTTCTGATATTCGCCGGCTGGCTCTTCGTGGCTGAAGCGACATTCACGTACTCGCTTGTCAACTTTATCGCGGTGCTCATTATCGCCTGCCCGTGCGCGCTCGGGCTTGCCACGCCGACGGCCATGACTGTCGGTGTCGGCGTGGCCGCAACGCATGGGTTCCTGATCCGGAATGCCGCGAGTCTCGAAAAACTGACGTTCGTCTCGACGATCGTGATGGACAAGACCGGGACGCTGACCTCGGGAAAGCCCACCGTCACCGATGTCGTCCCGCTCTGGGAGAACACCCGCGAAAGGCTTCTGGGCCTTGCGGCCGCCGCTGAACGGAACTCGGAACACCCTCTTGCCGAGGCGATCGTCGAAAGCGCGCGCCAATCCCATGTGGAAATCCGGCAGGCGGAGTCCTTCCGCTCTCTTACGGGTCTCGGCGTCACGGCGCTTGTTGACGGCAGGCGCGTTGTCGCGGGGAACCATGCCATGATGGCAGGTGAAGGTATCGACGTCTCTGATGCGCTCACGCTTGTCGGGCGTCTGTCGGAGGAAGGAAAATCAATTCTCTTCGTCGCGATTGACGGTAAAGCCGCCGGCTTCGTTGCCGTCGCGGACAGGATCAAGCCCACCTCTGCACAGGCGGTCGCGGACCTCCGGCAATTGGGGATTGACGTGATCATGATGACCGGTGACAACGAAACGACCGCCCGGGCTATTGCATCCCAGTCCGGGATCGGGCGCATTCTGGCGGGGATCCTCCCTGCGGGGAAGGTGGCGGCCATCCGCAGCTTGCAGGCGGAGGGGAAAACCGTGGCCATGGTGGGGGATGGGATCAACGATGCGCCGGCGCTCGCAATCGCCGACGTCGGGATTGCGCTTGGAACGGGGACCGATATCGCAATGGACGCCGCGGATATCACACTGATGAAAGGCGACCTTGCCACGATCGCTGCGGCAATAAGGCTCTCTTCGGCGACGCTCAGGATCATACGCCAGAACCTCTTCTGGGCATTTATGTACAACGTTGTCGCAATTCCGCTTGCGGCGCTTGGCTTCCTCACCCCCGTGGTGGCGGCGGGGGCAATGGCGCTCAGCTCCGTCAGCGTCGTCACGAATTCACTCCGCCTTCGCCGGCTCGCCCCGTGAGCCCCCTTCTCCTGACCATCGACGTGGCACACCCCGGAAGGCGTCCCGGGGAGGTCGAAACCGCCCTCCTAGACGCATGGGAGGATGTCCGGAATTCCCCCACGCTTCGCGTTCTCAAGATCATACATGGATACGGAAGCGGAGGAAAGGGGGGGGCAACCCGGGAGGTCGTCAGGAATTGGGCTTTCCGCCGAAAGGGGAGGTTCCGGAGCGTTCTCTACGGGGAAGATTACAGCGTGCACGACCCGGCGACGATGGAACTTCGCAGGGAGATCGGCCAATACTCCGATCCGGACTTGACAATGCAAAACCCCGGTGTTACCATTATCTGGGTCAAATGATGCCCCGGCGTCTTGCCCCACTCAATCCAACGAGTCATCTTCACGCTTTGTCGCCGTTCTGACCCATACATTGAATCCACAGGGCACACAGGGTTTCTTCCTCTATGGCAATTCATTTGTTATATGCTGACGATGAGCCGGATCTGCGCGACCTCGTCCAGAATCATCTCTCCCTCGAAGGGTTTGAGGTGGAGACTGTGGGTGACGGAGCCCAGGCGGTCAAGATGCTCAGCAGCAAGAAATTCGATCTTGTCCTTCTCGACATCCATATGCCGGTGATGGACGGTCTGGAGGTCTTGAAATTCATCAGGGAAAAGAAGCTCAACCCCCGGTTGATCATGCTCACGGGGGACGGCGACCCTCACCTCATCAGTGAGTGCGCAAAGTACGGCGCTACGGATTACCTCACGAAACCGTACAATTACCACGAACTTGTCGAAGCCATCGACCGCGCTCTCACCTGACCCGGTGGGGCGCCCCCCGGTGCCTGGATTTCACCCCCCTGTTCCGACTCGTGTACACAACGTACGGCAAACCGGCCCATGCGCGTGCCCCCGCGATTTCTCCCCCAACCCGTCATTGGCTGACATTGTCTCGGTTTCCTCTCTTCGACCACTTTCATCGAGGCTTAGAGTGACACGTTCTCTCCTGATGATAATCGCCCTCTTCTTTTTGCCGGCTCTTTCCGCGGCACGCAACGATACGACATGGGTGACAGACTACGAGCGGAGCGCGGGGATGAAGACCCCCCGTTACGATGAAACGCTTGCCTACTGCAGGAGGCTTGAACGGGCCTCGCGCTGGATCCGGGTGACATCCTTCGGCAAATCCCCCCGGGGAAGGGACCTTCCCCTCGTCATACTCTCGAATGAAAGGGCCTTCGATCCCGCGGCGGCGGCGCGGACCGGGAAAGCCGTCATACTCATGCAGAGCGGGATTCACGCGGGAGAGATCGACGGGAAAGACGCGAGCCTCATGCTCATCCGCGACATTGCGGTCACAAAGCGCCTTGCGCAGGTTCTCGACGGTGCGATACTCCTCTTCGTGCCGATATTCAACGTGGACGGCCATGAGAGGTTCGGCCCCTACAACAGGATCAACCAGAACGGTCCCGCGGAAATGGGGTGGCGCGTCAACGCGCAGAACCTGAATCTCAACAGGGACTACATGAAGGCCGATACCCCGGAGATGAGGGCGATGCTCCGTCTCTTCGCCGACTGGCTCCCTGATCTGTACGTCGATTGTCACGTCACGGACGGTATCGACTTTCAGTACGATGTCACGTACGCCGTGGAGTCCTCGCCGTACCTTGACCCGGGGGTGAGCAAATGGGTCGAGAGGAGTTTCCTCCCCTCCGTGCTCCCTCTCGTCGAAAAATCCGGTCACAGGATATTTATGTACGTCTTCCCCCGCGAAGACCGCGACATCAGCAAGGGGATCAACGACGCCGTCTCCACCCCCCGTTTCTCCACGGGGTTTGCGGCGCTCCAGAACCGGCCGGCTGTCTTGATCGAAACGCACATGCTGAAGCCGTACCGGGTAAGGGTCGATGCGACGTATCAATTCCTCCTCGCCATGATCCAGGTCGTCAACCGTGATCCGGCGGAACTCCGAAGGATCGTCAGGAAGGCGGACGCGTCGGTGATCGCCGCGGGCTCCGCCTACAACCCCGAGCGGGAGTTCCCCCTCGCGTTCGGGGTCGGCACGAAAAGCGAACAACGGCTGTTCCTCGGGTATAAGCAGGTAACGGAGATGAGTCCCCTGACGGGGAGCACGCGCGTCCGGTATACGAAAGACACCGTCACGCTGAGCATCCCGTTATTTAACGAAATAACGGTCACGGACTCCGCGACGATTCCGCTGGCGTACGTCATCCCCCCGGAATGGACGCCGGTCATCGAAAGGCTCCGCGCACACGGCGTGAAATTGGACCGGCTGAAGAAAGAGGAGAAGATCGACGTGGAATCCTATGCATTCACCGACGTGAAGTTCCGCGAGCGTCCCTTCGAAGGACGGCATACCGTCACGTACGGCCTCCGGCCCGTGCGGGAAACGCGGCTCTTCCCCTCAGGTTCGATCGTCGTGAGGACGTCCCAGAGAACGGGGAAGGTGATCCTTAATCTCCTGGAGCCGCGAGGGCCGGATTCGTTTGTCTCGTGGGGATTCTTCGATGCGATATTCGAGCAGAAGGAATATGCGGAGCCGTACGTCATGGAAGAAGTCGGCGAGAAGCTCATTGCCGCCGATCCCGGGCTCAGAAAGGAGTATGAGCAGAAGGTGGGGTCCGACACTGCGTTTGCAAAGAACCCCGGGATGCGTCTGAACTGGCTCTACCAGCACTCTCCGTGGCGCGATCCCGAGCAGAATGTCTACCCGGTGGGGAGGCTCACATCAAACGTGGCGCTTGAGACGGACCCCGTCAGGTAGAACCCGCGGCAAGTATCCCGGCGTATATCCCTTCGAGCCGGTCTATCTGCCCCCGCCTGTCGAAACGCTCCAGTACCCGCCTGCGCCCCGCCTCTCCGTATCGTTTTCGGAGAGGCGGAACGTCGATAAGACGAATGAGTGCGCCCGCGAGCTCTGCAGGTGCGCGGGGGTGGACATAAAGCCCGTTTTCCTCTTCCACGACGATGTCCACAACCCCGTCGCAGTTCGTCGAAACGACGGGCAGCTCCATCGCCATCGCTTCGATAAGGACCACGCCGAATGATTCAGCGTGCGAAGGGAATGCCAGTACGTCGAATGACGCCATCACGTCCGGGATGTCCCGCCTGAACCCCGCGAATGTCACAACCCCGTCGAGCCCCAGAGACGTGCAAAGCCGCCTGATTTCCTCTTCGTAGGCTTCTTCGCCGGCGCTTGCCTCCCCTGCCACGAGGAACCGGACATGCGGCCTCGCGCTGATCACCTCCCGCGCGGCCTGGAGCAGTTCCTCGTGCCCCTTCCCCGGCGAGAACCGCCCGACAAATCCCACGACTGTGTTTTCGTCTGTGTACCCGAATTCATTCCGCACGCGCGTCCCCCTCCCGGCTGCGGGGGAATACTCCTCCGCGTCTATCGCGTCGTGGAGCGTAACGACACGTTCGGGAGACACGGGGGTTGTTTCGAGGACGTTCCTGTGTATCACCTCCGAGATTGCGAGAACGAGGGCGACCCGGGAATATGTGTACCTGTGAAACGGATCCCGTTTGATGACGTACGAGCCGACGCGTTTGCTGAGGAGAATCTTCGCGGGCGATCGTGCAATGCCCGCGGCGGGGACGACTGCGGACAGATCTCCCGAGTGCTGGCAGTGTATGATCTGTAATGGGTTTGAGCGGATGTACCGGGAGATTTTCCAGACAGCCCCGGGGAGCGAAAATCCCGGAACCGCGAATTCAACGACGGGGATCGAACGTCCCTTCGCCTCCCGTGCGAGCCTGCTCCCTGTAGAGCACGCCAGGACCACGCGGTGGCCCCGTTTCCCGAGGTGTGCCGTGACCTCGAGGGCCTGTATCTCGAGCCCTCCCCATGACCGGGAAAAGCATGTCTGGAGTATGGAGAAGGGGGTTGTCACGGAGGGGAATCCATTGTGTGCCCAATGTACGGATTTCGCCCCGAACGCACAATTCTTGCTTTTCGGAACGGCGTTGACTACAATGGCCTGATGAACATCTTCCTCGTATTTGCGGGCGGCGGTCTCGGTGCCGTGGCCAGGTATCTCCTCCAGGGAGCAGTCTACCGGTTCACCGGTACGGGCTTCCCCTACGGCACGATTGTCGTCAACGTGCTGGGTTGCTTTACGATCGGTCTTCTCATGTCGTCGATGGAGGAGCGCTTCCTTGCCTCTCCTTCGCTCCGGATATTCCTTACGATCGGCATACTCGGGGGGTTCACGACATTTTCCTCGTTCAGCTATGAAACGATGGCGCTCATAAGGGAGGGTGACTTTCTCTCGGGCGGGCTGAACATCATGGCAAGCCTTGTAACCTGCCTGGGCGCAACGTGGCTCGGGCTCGGGCTGGGCAGATACGTGTGAGAACGTTTAGCGGAAGGACACAATGAAACTCGAAGGCGACGGCAAGCTGCTCCGGATATTTCTCGGTGAATCGGACAAAGTGAACGGCCGGATGATGTACGAAGCGATCGTGAGGGCGGCGAGAGAATCCGGGCTTGCCGGGACGACGGTTCTCCGCGGGATCGAGGGGTTCGGGGCGAAAAGCAGGATTCACACGGCGAAGATACTCCGACTTTCAGAAGATCTTCCGATTATCGTGGAGATTGTGGACACCGAGGAGAAGATAAAGGCGTTCATGCCTCTCGTGGACGCGCTCTTCGACAAGAGCGGGGGAGGGGGGCTGATGACGCTTGAGAAGGCCGAGGTGATTCGCTACACCCCAGGTGGTTCAGCCCAAAAGTGACTCAGTTTGGCGACGGGAGTCTATCGGCTGCAGGCAACCGGGCGCGGCAGGTGTCCGGGTGTTGCTCGCCTCCAGATCAGAGTATCTTGAGCGCAACCTGCATGTAATTGTTCACCGCACCCAGGAGCTCGTACTTCATTCTGTATGCCCATGCCACGTCCGTGAACGCCCTGAACTCGTGCGTCGGGACGCCGAATTCATCGAAGAACAGTATGTCCCCCGGCTTCAATTTCGGTGCCAGCTGCGTGAGGACAAAGAGGGTTGAGCTGTAGAGGTCGGCATCGAGATGCACGACAGTCCTCCGGTCGCTCCTGAACGTCCCCAGGAACCGATAGAGCGTATCCTGGAACAATCCCACCTCGAACGAACATCGATTGTCGCTCTTCGCCGGAAATTTCCCCCCCGATGAGTACTCCCCCTTGCTGAGAACCCCCCAGTCCTCGGGGAGCCCGGAGAACGTGTCGAATCCGGTAAAATGCGACGCGGGGTTCGTATTGTGTTCGACCCACCAGTCAAACGATAACCCGAGTCCCACGCCGAATTCGAGGTAATCGATCTCCCGGTCGAGATTCTCGGCCTTCATCACGTGCGAGTAGAGATCGTAGCGCTTCTCGTGGCGCCACTCCGGATCGTTCCTGTCGTTCCATTCCGGCACCCCCTGGTCCGCACACCACCTGGAGAGCTTCGAAATGTACGCGAGCTTCAACATGCCGTCGCTGAACGGTTCCGTCAACCGGTCCATGCGGCTTCTCAGGAAAATCTGTTTCAGTTTTCTTCCGGCGATGATCGCCGTGAATTTGTCTATCGCCACGCCCGGTTGACCGCCCTGAATGTGAGATTCCATTTGAGAACTGCTAAAGATAGACGGATTCCCCCAAAGAAACAAACTCGCGAATAACCTCATCAGAAGATGCACCGGAAAGTGCTCGCAGGGAAGTCGACGGCAATTTGATACTCTGTTGATTCATCACTATACTTGTCAGCACCCCGCTATCCACAACGGAGAGAATAGTGAGCGCTGAACAGATCGTCGAGCGCGGCAAGCCCGCGAGCTACGGCCAGGAGATAACGAAGAGAAGGGCCCGGATCGTCGAAGGGTTCATTTCGCCCGGCGGGAAAACGATACTCGATTTTGGATGTGGCAACGGAGCCCAGACGGTCGAACTCGCGAAGCATGCACGTACCGTTCACGCCTGCGATATCGATGCGGCCGATATCGACGTGCTCCGGACATTCGCGCTGGAAAACGGGATCACGAACATCGTGCCGGTTCTCTACGACGGAAAATCACTCCCCCTGAAGGATGAGTCCGTTGACGCGGCGGTGAGCTTTGCGGTGCTTGAACATGTGACCGACGAGCGGACCGCACTTCAGGACATCAAGAGGGTCCTGAAGAAGGGGGGGGACTTTGTGATTTCCGTCCCCAATAAGTGGTGGATATTCGAGACGCACGGCGCTCGTCTTCCTCTCCTGCCGTGGAACCGTGTCCCATTCTTCTCCTGGCTGCCGCCGGCGATCCACCGGAGATATGCGATGGCGAGAATCTACACGCTCTCGGGGATTGTGAATCTGCTCAGCGCAAACGGATTTGAGGTCAAGAAGACCTGCTATATGACGGCGCCCATGGACGTCGTTCCGTGGCCTGCAGTTCAGAAACTCATGCGAAATGCTATTTTCCGGGGAGATACGACACATCTCCCCAATCTCTCCACCGAGATATTCGTCCATTGTCAGAAACTCTCTGCCTGATCATGGCAGCACCGTGACTGGTGAAGCCGGAACATCTGCGGCATGTCATCGTATACATCAACGGTAACACTTCCTATTCTCCTTTCCCTTCCGAGGCCCACCCATGACTTCACTGCAAAGACTGATCATTGTCGCAGGAATTTCGTTATCTGTTGTGTCACCTTCCCTGGCCATTTCTGCGGCTAACGACGGCGGACAAGATGGGGAGAGGTCTGCCCCCCGCGTAGTCGAGATGCCCGGGACGCATCTCCTCACTGTTCATTCCTCGATCGTTGGACGCGACTACGACCTGTATGTCGGCTTCCCGAGGCACTACGCTGACACGACCCGGAGGTTTCCCGTTGTGTATGTTCTCGACGGACAGTGGGATTTCCAGCTCGTCAACGCAATTAACGGGGGACAGTATTATGATGGATTCATCCCCGAGGTGATACTCGTCGGAATCACGTGGGGAGGTGAACACCCGAACTACGACAGCCTCAGGGCGCTTGATCTGACCCCGACGCAAACCAAGCAGATGCCGTCCAGCGGGAACGCGGCGAAATTCCTTGCGGCAATCAAAGGCGAATTGATACCGTACATCGACTCGAAATACCGGACCGACAAGAAGGACCGGACGCTCATGGGGAGTTCGCTCGGCGGGCTCTTCACGCTCTACACAATGTTCAAAGAGACCGACCTCTTCACGCGGTATCTCCTGACGAGCCCGTCGATATCGTGGGACAACAGTGTTCTCTCTACCTATGAGGAATCCTATCACGCTCAGCACGCCCGGCTTCCGGTAACGCTCTTCATGGCGATGTCTTCACTTGAGGGAATTGAATCCATATTCAACAAGTTCGCGGATCACCTGAAGTCACGGAACTACAAGGACCTGAAGTTCGAAACACGTGTCATCGCCGGCATGGGACACGCGGGGAGCAAACCCGAAGGATACACACGCGGCATGCAGTACGTATTCGAGCCCCCCTCGGTGCATGTTGATCCGTCGCAGATGAAGGCGTTCGTCGGCAAGTACCGCCTGAACCCGCAAATCGCGGTGGACCTCTTTATCGACAATGACCACCTGGTCCTGCTGGCCCCCGACAGCACGAAAATCCAACTCTTTTGATCTTCTGGAAACGAGTTCTACGTAAAGGGGATGTACCTCCACGTCAAATTCCTCAGGAACAATGCGGGATCGGTTACGGGAGCGCACGTCGAACAATTCCAGGGCGGATTCGACCTGGCCAAAGAACACTATTGACCGTGGAGTGTTCGGAGAAGAGAGTTTGACCCCGGGCAGGCCCGATGGAGAATTCATCGGGCCTGTCCGGTCTGTATGATTCGATCAGTGCAGCAACACAAGTCTTTTTGTCTGAACAAAATCCCCCGCCTGCAAACGATAGAAGTACACCCCGCTTGCAAGTCCTGCACCGGTAAAACTTGCCTCGTGGTTCCCGGCCTCCTGCATCCCATTTACGAGCGTGATGACGATTTGTCCAAGTGTGTTGAACACCGTAAGCGTAGTATTGCTTCGTTTGGACAACGCGTACCGAATAATCGTGGTCGGGTTGAATGGATTCGGGAAGTTCTGAAACAGGACGGTGGACGACGGCAGAAGATTCTCGGCCCCTATTGACGAAAGCGGTCGGGCGATTTCCCCGACGTACCAGCCGTACGAAAGAGTCCCCACGTGAATTCTGTATTTGTCTCCCATTCGTTCGATGAACAGCTTTGTTCGTGATGAATCGTACAACCCCGGGAACACGAGCGCATTCCAGGTAGTGCCGGCGTTCGTTGACACCATGAGCCCCCCTGCGTCTACCCCCATCCCGCGCATTGTGGCTCACATGAATGAAGGATCATCGCGGGCGATTTGTATATCGGTGACATATCCGTCGGTGCTAAGCGAGGGAAATCCGCTGGGATTCCAGTGAAGACCTTGATCGGTCGACTTGTAGACAGTCGACAGGCTGCCGTAATACATGAGGCTGTCATTGCCGGGAGTGATAGCAATCGAGATGATGTTATCCTTTGCCTTCTGCGTCCATGTTTTCCCGCTGTCAGCCGACATGTATATCCCGGTTCCCGGCAGATAGTTGATGATGTCCCCGGTCACGATCAGCGACGGATGAGTATCGGACAGTTTTACCAGGTTTGTCTCAAAGTACGCGGACGAGCCGCTCATCCCCGTTAGAAGATGCCATGTATCACCGGAATTTGTGCTCTCCAGGACCCCTCCCGGGATACCGAGAAGCACCCGGTTTGTATCGCGTTGTGATATCTCTATCGCTGCAGCAGCTACTGTGGAATCAGGGAGTACCTGCTTCCATGTGATCCCGCCGTCCCGGCTCCTGTAAAGCCCGGCAAACGTTGTAAATGTGTTTCCGCGGGCAGCGTAGACCGTGTTCGGGTTCAGTGGATTTGCTTTCACCACTGTCGGCAGCGGGACGGACAGCTGTGTCCAGCTCGAGCCGTCATTCGTCGACTTGTAGAGCAGACTCGGATCCCCGGCCACCGCGTACATGACGTCCCCTGCCGATGAGGTGACGAGAGACATATCATAGACTCTGCTGATGTTGGGCCCGTCTGCCAGGCGCCACCAGCTGTTCCCTTCGTCGCCTGAAGCGAAGAATCCTGCGAATCCTTCCATAAAGAGGGAACCCGGTGTGACGCGGATTGACATGGCTCCATAGGGAGACACGAGTAACCAGTGTACCCCGTCATCTGTGGTTCTGAAAACGCCGCAATCGGCGCACACAAAAGCGGTTCCGGTGCTTTGATCAATCGCGGCGCTGGTGATCTGACTGGCCTTTACGCCGCCTGATTGTAAACTGTCAAAGAGTGATACCCAGTCGCCATCGAGCGCACATCTGAACATGTTGGCGTCGTAAATATAGAACAGCGATTCCGATTTCGGGTTAAGCAAGACTGTTACGCGGGCGCCGGTATTGAGGGGCCTCGACGACGCGACGACGGAGTCAACGCCATTCTTCCATTTGTGAATGATGCCGCTGACTTCAACCGCGTATTGAACTGTCGAATCCGAGTCGTCAAATACCATGGTCGAGTTGAATTCACCTGTACCCTGGTAATACGAGAGCCCATGTATCACCTCCGGTGGAGCTGCTGTATATTCCGGAACCGGGATCACACCGGACATTGATGTACAATTCATTCCCATGAAACGGGCTGGCCGCAATTGCCGTGACCGAACTCCATTGTGGGAGGCCTGAGTTCCTTGCTTGCCATGTCAACCCGTCGTCTGTGGATTTGAAGAAACCAAGACCCGTCGCCGTTTCGTCCGGCCCGATCCCCGCATACACGACGCCTGAATTCAGCGGGTCGCGTTCTATGCAGGAAATGACTTTGTTTGGCATGTTTCCCATCGGGTCGTGGGGAATGCCTTGAACGGGATTCCATGTTATCCCATTGTCCGATGATCGCAATATGCCCCCCTGCGATGTGCCCAGAAGCACACTGTTTGGACTCACACACATCGACCAGGGCTCGCGGGCGGACCGATCGAATGCCAGTTCTGTGAGGGCGAAAACCCGTGAATGAGGAGAACCCCCGCGATAACGTAAGTAAACCTTAAGCGCGTAGTCATGGTGTTGTATTCGTGTCGAAGTGAATATGTCCTGCTTCCCCAAAAACACAAACGCCTTCCGCCCAGTACCGGACGAAAGGCCCCTATCAACGAACGCCAATCTGCATCTGTCTCAATGTACCGCCGTGAGATCGGAGAAGCAATCAAACTCCGCGTGCAGCATCACATTCATAAGTGGCAAGAAACCTCCCATGTAAAATATCTGCGATTCTGCCGGATGTCCTTGGGGTCCCTTGTTCAACTTGTTGACTCTCGCGATTGAAGGGGGTACCTTATACTATGTTCTCAAGAGCCTCTTCGGACAATCGGAAGAGGCTTTGTTGTTTATGGGAGTGGTCGCTGCGCTGGAACGCCGCGAATGTGTCGAGCGGCATTTACACCTATCGACTGGAGGCCGGAACCTATTCGAATACGAAGAAGCTCCTTTATCTCAAATAGTATCACCCGGTATTCTTCGCATCGGTTCCAGCCATGCCCGGCATATTTGACATCGAGAGCTTCATCCACCGAATGCCTAGAGTGGAGCTGCATGTTCACCTCGAGGGCTCGGTGCTGCCGGAGTTACTTGACAGCGGCCTTAATGTAACGCTCGAGAGCGATGATTCGCCGCTCTTCAATGCAACGCTCACAAATGAATACCCCCTGTGCTCGCGCCTTCGCGTGGACCGGCAGATCAATACTAACCTTGTTCTCAGCGCGCTCGACGTCAGTCTGCTTCCCGCATCGGAGAAGCAGGCGTTACGGACAAGAATCATCGAGGACTTCTCAAAACTGGGTTCCCCGGCCGTGTGAGTTCACTCTTCACAATTCCAATCGCGCGGAGATTCCTTTGTCCCGCTAGAAGAACAAGTAATGCAGGTATCGGGCGATAACCCAGAGTACGACGATGAGTATAAGCCATGAAAGGAAACGCTTGCGGCGTTTCTGGGGCACCTTCCCTCTGCGGCGTGGTTGCTCGCTCATTTCCCTTCAGACCAGTATTTCAGTAATGCGCCCTCTGCTCGTCGGAAGGCGCCTGACATGAAACGCGGCCCGCACCTTACAGCACGGGCCGCGTCTGATTCCGCCTCACCGCCCGCGCCCGGAGCGCAACCGGCGGTGACAGCATATACGGCAGTCGCCGTTACGACCTCTGGCTCAGCATCGTCACGTCCCGCTTGTCGTGGCCGAGGTAAACCTGGCGGGGCCTTGCGATCTTCTGATCCTCGTCAAGGAGCATCTCCTGCCACTGCGCGAGCCATCCCGACATGCGTCCGATGGCGAACAGGACAGGGAACATGTCCACGGGGAACCGGAGAGCCTGGTAGATCAAGCCGGAGTAGAAGTCGACGTTGGGATAGAGCTTCCGCTTGATGAAGTAGTCGTCCTGCAGCGCGATCTTCTCCAGTTCGAGCGCCATGTCCAGCTTCGGGTTTCGTCCGGTGACCTCGAATACCTGGTCCGCCAGCTTCTTGATGATCGTGGCGCGCGGGTCGAAATTCTTGTAGACCCTGTGCCCGAATCCCATCAGCCGCCCGCGCCCTTCCTTCACGTCCTTGATGAATGCGGGGATGTTGCTGATGCTCCCGATATGGTCGAGCATCCGGAGGACTTCCTCGTTTGCTCCCCCATGCAGCGGGCCGTAGAGTGCCGCTGCGGCCGCAGCTGCGGCGCTGTAAGGGTCCACCTTGGAGCTCCCGACCCCCCGCATGGCCGACGTGCTGCAGTTCTGTTCGTGATCAGCGTGGAGGATAAAAAGAACATCCAGGGCTTTTGCAAGGACCGGGTCCGGTTTGTACTTCGGCTCCGCGATCTTAAACATCATGCTCAGGAAATTGGACGCGTAGTCGAGTTCGTTGTCGGGATGGACGTACGGCATGCCGATGCTGTGGCGGTATGCAAATGCGGCGAGCGTGGGGACCTTCCCGATCAGCCGGTAGATCGTGAGCTTTCGCTCCTCGGGGTCGCCGATCTTTTTCGCACTGGGATAGAATGTCGACAGCGCCGCGATCGTGCTCACGAACATCCCCATCGGGTGCGCGTCGTGATGGAAACCGTCCATCAGTTTTTTCAAATTCTCATGGACGAACGTATGCTCGGTGATCTGTTTCGACCATTCGGCGTGCTGTGCCTTTGTGGGGAGTTCCCCGGAGACGAGAAGGTAGGCGACCTCGAGATACGAGCATTTTTCCGCGAGCTGCTCTATCGGGTATCCGCGGTAGCGGAGTATCCCCCTGTCGCCGTCGATGAACGTGATCGTGCTCTTGCATGCGGCGGTGTTCATGAACGCGGGATCGTACGTCATCATCCCGAAGTCGTCATCCTTGACCTTGATCTGGCGAAGATCGATCGCCCTGATCGTGTCGTTTTCGATCGGCAACTCGTACCGCTTTCCGGTCCTGTTGTCGATTATCGAAATTGTATCCGTTTTTCCTGTTGTCTTTGTATCGGCGGGCTGAGCCATGAGATCTCCTCGGAAGTACCGTGGACGATGAAAGGCAGTGAGAGGGATACAACAGCTACTGTAGATAAAATAAGCAATAATTCTCATTCCTGCAAAAGCGCCCGGGAGGACTGGCCCCCCCGGTACGTCCCCGTTGGTTGATTTTCAGGGGTGGGTTTGTTAGGTTACCTGAAACTGAGGCAGAGCTTTCCACGTCACCGGTTCCGACCAGCCTGCCGGTGAATGTTGTCACGCACACTCCCTACGCTCGCGCGGATCAGATCCTGCTCATGCGCACCTACTCACCCGAAGAAATACGGGAATGTTTCGCCTCGTCGACGGATTTCAACGAGATATTCGACGTTTTTCAGTCGGCGCTGGCTCAGCGCGTCACGGAGATGGAATCCTACAGGCTTCTTTTCTGGAATCCGTCGCTCACGCCCGATGAGGTGCGGCTCTTCGGCGAGAAGGTCGCGGGGGAGTTCCCGCAGGTCGCGTACGACGTGTTCTTCTGGCTTGCCGGCATGTTTGAAGCGACGTACTCGACGAGCGATAACCACGAGCTGGCGGTCCACTACTACAGGAAGGCCGCCGGCGTGAATCCCGCGGAGCCTGACCCGTATATCAAGGCGGGCGATCTCCACGAACCCGATCTCAACATTCCACCCGCCGCCGGTCTTATCGAGTTCCTGAAGTCGGGCCTCCCGCACGTCGCGGATCCGGTCCCCCTGTTCAAACGCCTCGGGGATCTGTACACATATCTCGGAGACGCCGACCAGGGGCTCTTCTACCGTCTCAAGGCCGAGCTCCCCCCCGGTGATTCCCCTCCGAAGCCGGAGGAGGGAGATCGGCCGTCCGCATGAAGCAGTTGAGGGGCTACCTGATGGTCGCCTCCGGCGCCTTCCTGTGGGGTTGCGCCGCCACGGTGGCAAAGCTCCTCCTGGCGCGGAGCGTCGACACGGTTCTCATGTCCCAGACGAGGGTCACGTTCTCCGTGATCCTCATGCTCGCCATCCTTACACTCTTCCGGCGGGATCTTCTCCGCGTGCGTTCCCGCGATCTCTGGAGGATGGCCCTGCTCGGCGTCGTGGGGATCGCCGGTGCCAACTACACGTACTACGTCGTCATCAGTGAAGCGTCGGTCGCGATCGCGATTCTTCTTCAGTACACGGCCCCTCTTTTTGTAATGGCGTATGCGGCGTTCACGCACGAGGAAGAATTGACGGCTGCAAAGTTCGTGGCGGCGATCCTTGCGCTGGCCGGGTGCTACTGCGCGGTGGGGGGATTCGAGGCCGCACGCGTGCTCCCGGCCGGCGCGCTCGGGATCGGCATCCTGGGGGCGATCTGTTTCGCGTTCATGACGGTGTTTTCGAGGCACCTCCTTGCGAAATACAGCATCTGGACCGTCACGCTCTACGGGTTCGGGTTCGCCTCCGTGTTCTGGCTTTTCATCAATCCCCCGTGGCGCGTCATTGCGGAAAGTCCGTCAGCCGAAACGTGGGCCGGACTTGTCGGCCTCGCGGTCATTTCCGTCCTCCTGCCGTACTCGCTCTTCTTCGCCGGCCTCCGTCACGTCGTATCGTCGCGGGCGATCATCGTCAGCACGCTTGAGCCCGTCACGGCAATTGCCACCGCAGCGGTCGTGGCGGGAGAAAAGCTGACTCTCCTCCAGGGGGCCGGCGCGGCCCTCGTGCTGGGGGCGATTGTCACGCTCCAGGTGCGCCGCGAAAAGGGAGGGGAAGAAATTCAGGAGGAACCAAATGCCTCCCGGTGAGCGCCGCGCGGAAAGACTCCGCCAGGTTCTGGGCATGCGGAGGCCCGATCTGACTGTGGTGCTGGAGAATATTCACGATCCGCACAACGTGAGCGCGGTCCTCCGTTCCTGCGATGCGGTGGGCGTCCTGCGCGTCGAGCTTCTCTACACCGTGGAGAAGTTCCCGCGCATCGGGAAGAAAAGTTCCTCCAGCGCGAACAAGTGGCTCGACTGCCGCAGGCACACATCCGTTGCGGAGTGTTATTCGCTGTTGCGGGGTGAGGGGTTTCGCATATACGCGACGCGTCTCGGCGGTGCGTCCGTTTCACTTTATGAGCTCGACCTTTCACGGCCGTCGGCGCTCGTGTTCGGCAACGAGCACAGGGGGGTGTCCTCCGAGGCGGCGGAAACGGCGGACGGGAACTTCCACATTCCGATGGTGGGGATGATTCAGAGCCTCAATGTCAGCGTTGCGGCCGCCGTTGCCCTGTACGAGGCCCACCGCCAGCGCCTTGCGGCCGGCGTGGAAGGGAAAAGGGGCCTGGGGGCCGAGGAACTGGCACGCCTGTACGAGGACTGGAGCCAAAGGTGAACGGGGCCGTGGAACCTTGCGTGTCCCTCCGGCATTCTTTATATTGATCCGGCAACAAATTCCCCGATCTGCCGTATACAAGACGACGGCAAACGAAGTCGACCCCGAGCATGGACCAGCAATCCGAAGGCGTGAATTTCATCGGTTTGAATATCATTTTAATCAGCGTTGTCGCGCTGGTGATATTCGCGTATCTGGTGATGCTGATCCGGAAACGGTGGAAAAAAGGGTTTCTCCACGACGTTGACGGGGGACCCAAGGGCGGCAAATGAGCGAAAGCGTTATCCGTTCTTTTCATCTGAGGTGGCTTTCCGGCCACCTTTTCAGTTACGCGGGTGTTCGGTGCGGGATTGACCCTCGCGTTGCGTCCGGAATAATCCTCTGCCTGATCCTTTTTCCGGTCGCAGCATTCTTCTCTCCGGCAACCGCGCAGCAAAAGAAAACCCACCCGCATCATACGGACGTGACTCTTGTCGCGGACGTCCGCGGAATCGTCCCCGGCGGAAAATTCACCATCGGCGTCCTCATGAAGATGGATCCCGGGTGGCACACATACTGGGAAAATCCCGGCGACGCGGGCCTGGCGACCCGGATCCGGTGGGATCTGCCCGCGGGATTTGCCGCCGGTCCGATCGGTTGGCCGCTGCCGCACAGGTCGATCGACAGCGGCGATGTTCTCAGTTACGGGTATTCGAACGAGAACATGCTGATCATCCCCTTCAGTGCCCCTTCGTCCCTCGTCCCCGGCGCTTCGGTCACGCTGAAGGCAAACGTTTCGTGGCTTGAATGTCAGAACATCTGCATCCCCGGGGACGCTTCGGTCAGCATCACGTTCCCGGTGGTGAAGGGGCCGGCTGCTACGGATAACGCCGGACTCTTCGCGTCATACTGGCGCCGGATCCCGCCCCCGCTCGTGCCCCCGGAAGGAGTGTCCTTTTTGCCGTCTGTGCGAAAAGGGACCATTGGCATCCGGCTTACCGCAGCGGGGAATCAGAGCTTTGTGACGACCGGTCCGGGTGCGCCCGATTTTTATCCACAGGAGTTCGGCGACCTGATCCCCAGCCGGACGGGCATGTCGGCGGGCGCAAAATTAGTTGAACTCACGCTGCCGCTCTCGGCCGCCGAACCTGTGACGGGTCCGGTAACCGTCCGGGGAGTGGTTCTCTTTTCATTGACGGGAACCTCGCGTTCGATAGGTGTCATCAATGTCTCTGTCCCTCCGGAATCAGTCTCCGTCGGTGCGTCGCCAGGCACGCAAGTGGGATCCCCCACGGGTAATCAGGAAGGCTCGATACTCGACCGGAATTTTGAAGTCTCGAAGGCTGCCGGCGGCACGCAGCCGCGTATTCTCTATGTCCTTTTTGCGGTCCTGGGCGGGCTCCTGCTTAACGTCATGCCCTGCGTTCTCCCCGTTATAGCGCTCAAAGTCTTCGGCCTCGTCAAGATGGCGGGGGATCAGCCGGCGCGCATAAGGGGCATGGGACTCTCATTCGCAGCGGGTATACTCGCTTCGTTTCTCGGTCTCGCGCTCGTTGTCATACTCCTTCAGGTTGCGGGCCAGCAGGTGGGGTGGGGATTCCAGTTTCAGGAACCCCGGTTCGTCATCGCCATGGCCGCCCTTGTCTTCGCTTTCGGCCTGAGCCTTTTCGGCGTATTTGAAATCAATCTCCCCGGCGGTGTGATTACAGGAATCAGCGGCGCGGTGACACACCGTTCCGGCGGCGGGTACGGAGGGTCGTTCGGCGAAGGTGTGTTCGCAACTGTCCTTGCCACTCCCTGCACCGCACCGTTCCTCGGGAGCGCGCTCGGGTTTGCGTTCGCCCAGCCCTGGTGGACAATACTCCTTATATTCACGTGCGTTGCCGCGGGGATGGCGCTCCCGTACGTGGTGCTGACCGCGAAGCCGGCGTGGATCAGGTATCTCCCGAAGCCCGGAGCCTGGATGGTCAGCGTCCAGCAGATCATGGGATTCCTGATGATGGCGACGCTCCTCTGGCTCCTGTACATACTGGGGAAGCAGATGGGGATGGAGGCGGTGATATGGACGGGGGCCTTCCTTCTTTCCGTCGGGCTTGCGTGCTGGCTTATCGGGAAATTCGCGACGCTCAACGCCTCGCGCCGGACGTACTGGCTGACGTGGATCGTCGCGGTCATTGTCGTGATCTGCGGCTACCTCATCTTTCTTGTCTCCGCGCTTGACATCAACACGGCACTCGCCGTTGAAACCTCCGGGTTCCCTGCGCCGGCAGCGGAGGGGGGGATCGAATGGCAGCCGTTTTCGCTTGCGGGGCTTGAGAATGATCTGAAGGGGGACCGCCCGGTCTTCCTTGACTTCACAGCCGAATGGTGCCTCACCTGCAAGGTGAACGAAAAGACGGTCCTCAACTCACGAGATGTAGTCGACAGGCTCCGCGCGCTGAACGTGCTCACCGTGCGCGCGGACTGGACGAACCGGAATCCGGACATCACGAAGCTTCTCTCGAAATTCGGGCGCTCCGGCGTCCCCCTCTACGTGATATTCACTCCGGGGAAGTCCGATGCGCCCAGGGTTCTTCCCGAAGTGATCACGTCGGGCATCGTCCTCGAGGCGCTGAATGCTGCAAAGCAAGGTACCACCCCATGAAGACGCGTCCCACGGAATCAGAGTATGCGCCATACTTTTCCGGGTACATCTCACACGTCCCGGAAGCGGACGTCCTGTCCGTCCTTGAGGCCCAGGAGGTCCAGCTCTCTCAACTGACGTCACAGATTCCTGTCAATCGGGAGAAATTCCGGTATGCCCCGGGGAAATGGTCGATACGGGAGGTGATCGGTCATCTTATCGACGCCGAACGCGTGTTCGGATACCGGGCGTTCTGCATAAGCCGGGGGGAACGTGTTTCGCTCCCCGCCTTCGACGAGAACGAGTATATTAAATCGTCGCAGTATGACGATCGGCCCCTCGGAAGCCAGACCGGGGAATTTGTCGTCGTCAGGAAGTCGAACGTGCTCTTTCTCCGCTCGCTTGACGACAGGGCGTGGGAGGCGGTCGGCACCGCAAACAACAACAGGATCTCCGTGCGGGCGCTGGCGTACATCATGGCCGGTCACGTGCGCCATCACGTCGCGATACTGCACGAGCGTTACAGCGTCGGCCCCGGCAGCTGATCTCTTCCCCCGCCTGTGTGCACACGACCAATGAGTCACCCCCGTCTCAGCGCAAGGAGCGCGTATGGATAAGCTCGCCGACGGACTTCTCTGGTATGTCGCGTTCCTCTTTTCGACGACGCTTCACGAGGCTTCCCATGCATTCGCGGCATTCCGTCTGGGGGACCGTACGGCGTATGAAGGGGGCCAGCTCACACTCGACCCCATCCCCCACATACGGAGAGAGCCCTTCGGGACTGTTGTCGTCCCCATTGTTTCGTTTATACTGGGGGGCTGGATGATAGGGTGGGCGAGCGTTCCGTACGACCCGCACTGGGCGTACGAAAATCCGCGCTCATCGGCAAAGATGTCTGCGGCAGGCCCCGCGGCAAACCTCCTGCTCGCGTTTCTCGCCGCTCTTGCGATCCGGCTCGGGATACTCTGGGGGCTGTTCGTTCCCCCCGAATCGGTGGACTACGCGCACGTCATCGATGCCACGCGGGGCGGGACGCTTGCGACTGTCGCCGCATTTATCAACGTCCTCTTCTCGCTCAACCTCCTCCTCTTCATATTCAATCTCCTGCCCGTCCCCCCGCTCGACGGGAGCGGCATCGTTCCCATGTTCCTCCGGAAGGACCGGGCCCAGAAATACCTCGCGCTCGTGCGCAATCCCGGTTTTTCATTCCTGGGGATTTTCATCGCCTGGAACCTGTTCGACTATGTCTACAACCCCGTTCACCTGGCCTTCATCAACATCCTCTTCTTCGGCGAAGCGCAGTACCAATGACCCACGGCGGCGTCTTCTCCCCGCGACCCACCCGCGACCGGTATGTTCAGCGCCTGGATGAGCCTTCCCTCCCCGCGAGAAGCCTCCTCAGGACGTTCTTTGTTGACTCCGCGAAGTCCCCGTTGAGCATCCATTCGGCGTACCCGGGATCGTCGAGGACGGGCTTTCCGCGGTTTTTCCCGAACGCGTAGACGATCTCCCCTTTTTCGTTCCGCATCAGCTTCCGGCCGTAATCCACGATTGTGTCGCTGTTGCAATACCTGTGAAGCTCCTCGGGTGTGGTGCCGATATCGTCGTATTTCTCTATCTGCTCCTTGAACACCTCGACAGTCGCCCTGACGTCCGCCTCGGCGTCGTGCGCGCCTGTGAGGTTCTTGCTGCAGTAGAACTTGTACGCGGCGGCGAGCGTCCGCTCCTCCTTCTTGTGATAGATAACCTGGACGTCGACGAGCTTCGCGTCCGGATCGGGGAATGGGATGGAGCACCTGCCGAACTCCTCGACGAGTATCGGGACATCAAATCTGTTCGAGTTGAACCCTGCGATGTCCGATCCGCGGAATATCTCTGCAAGCCCCTTTGCGACGTCTTTGAATTTCGGCTTGTCAGCCACCGTCTCGTCCGAAATGTGATGGATCGCGGTCGCGGAGGGTGGGATAGGCATCCCCGGATTGATCAGCCGGGTCTTCACGTCCTCGCCGCCGTCGGGATGGAGCTTCAGGACCGCTATCTGCACGATCCGGTCCTTGGCGATGTCCGTCCCTGTCGTCTCCAGGTCAAAGAAAACAAGGGGTCGATTCAGCGTCAGTTTCATATGCGTATTCTCGATGGGGAGCGTGCGAATCGTAACCAAATTACCCATACTCCCCGAGACCTGCAACAGACCGCTTGAATTGAAACTTACGTGAGGCAACGGGAAGACTGTGAGGTTTTTCCGGGGAATCTGCATATATTTCAAGCCACAATAATCTGGAGCGGATGATGCCGACACGCACGCAACTGCCTTCCTGGAAGGCGCTCCGCGCCCACCATGAATCCATGGCTGGCACGCAAATGCGCGAACTCTTCGCAGCGGACCCGGAGCGCTTCGCGCGTTTCTCGATCCGCTGGAACGATATGATCGTCGATTATTCGAAACACCGGATCACGCCGGAGACGATGTCCCTCCTCCACGCCCTGGCGCGGGAATCGGAAGTCGCCTCCTGGCGCGACAGGATGTTTGCGGGGGAGAAGATCAACGTCACCGAGGGGCGCGCCGTTCTGCATACGGCTCTCCGGAACAGGTCCGGCAGGCCCGTCATTGTGGACGGGAAGGACGTGATGCCCGGCGTCCGGAGCGTTCTCGCGCATATGCGCACGTTTGCCGACGCGGTCCGTTCCGGCACGTGGGGCGGATGCACGGGGAAGAAGATTGCCGATGTCGTGAACATCGGCATCGGGGGCTCGGACCTGGGCCCCGTCATGGTTACGGAAGCCCTGAAGCCCTACGCGGACTCCGGCATCAGGTCACATTTCGTCTCGAACGTGGACGGCACGCACATCACTGAGACGTTGAAGCTGCTCGCGCCGGAGACCACGCTCTTTATCATCGCATCCAAGACATTCACGACGCAGGAGACCATAGCGAACGCGCGGACCGCGCGCGAGTGGTTCCTCCGGGATATCCGGGATGAAGACGCGATCGCGAAGCACTTTGTCGCGCTCTCTACGAACGAGAAAGAAGCGGTGAAATTCGGGATCGACAAGAACAACATGTTCGGGTTCTGGGACTGGGTCGGCGGGCGGTACTCCCTCTGGTCGGCGATCGGGCTTTCCATCGCCGTCGCGATCGGGATGGACAACTTTGAAGAGCTCCTTACCGGTGCCCACGAGATGGACGAGCATTTCCGCACCGAGGCTCCGGAAAAGAACATCCCTGTCATACTTGCACTCCTCGGCGTCTGGTACAGCAATTTCTTCGGCGCCGCGACGCACGCGATACTCCCGTACGACCAGTATCTGCACCGGTTCCCGGCGTATTTCCAGCAGGGGGACATGGAAAGCAACGGCAAGCGGACGACGCGCGGCGGCGAGACGGTCGATTACACGACCGGGCCCGTCATCTGGGGTGAGCCGGGGACGAACGGCCAGCATGCGTTCTACCAGCTCATCCACCAGGGGACGAGACTGATTCCCGTCGATTTCATCGCCCCGCTCACTTCCCACAACCCCGTCGGGATTCACCACGCGCTTCTCCTCTCGAACGTCTTCGCGCAGGCAGAGGCGCTCATGAAGGGGAAGACCGCCGCCGAAGTGCGTGCGGAGCTGGTTGCCGCGGGGATGACGGGAGACGCGCTGGAACGGCTCCTCCCTCACAAGGTGTTTAAAGGGAACAGGCCGAGCACGACGATACTCGTCGACAGGATCACCCCCCGCTCGCTGGGAAGTCTTATCGCCATGTACGAGCACAAGATATTCGTCCAGGGGATCATCTGGGACGTCAATTCGTTCGACCAGTGGGGCGTGGAGCTCGGGAAACAGCTTGCAGGGAAGATACTGCCGGAACTCACCTCCGCGGCCCCTGTCACATCGCATGATTCTTCAACGCGGGGCCTCATAAACTATTACAGGGAGCGCAAACACGTACCTGTATGAAAATCAATGGATTTATTGCTATCTTGATCTGAAACGTCGCCGATTCATTCACAATACCGTTCTCCCTCCAGAATGACTAATCCGGCCGTCCAGACCCCGGAGGGGATTCTCCCCCGCAATCCCAGCCTCTCAGAGCTTGACCAGCAGTGCGTCACCACGATCCGGTGCCTCGCGATCGACGCGATCCAGAAAGCCAGATCGGGCCATCCCGGCTTGCCGATGGGTATGGCCCCTGCGGCGTACGTCCTCTGGACGGAGTTCCTGAAATACAACCCGCACAACCCGAAATGGGCAAACCGCGACAGGTTCGTCCTCTCCGCGGGACACGGGTGCATGCTCCTGTATTCGCTCCTTCATCTGACCGGGTATGACCTGTCGCTGGATGAGCTGAAGAATTTCCGTCAGTGGGGGAGCAAGACACCCGGGCATCCCGAATACGGTCACACCCCGGGTGTCGAGGTGACGACCGGGCCCCTCGGTCAGGGGATATCGAATGCCGTGGGGATGGCGATCGCCGGGAAGTACCTCGCCGGCAGATACAACCGGGACGATTTCCGCCTTCTCAACTACCGGATCTACGTCGTCGCCGGCGACGGGTGCATGATGGAAGGGGTCTCTTCCGAGGCATCCTCGCTGGCCGGGCACCTCAAGCTCGACAACCTCATTGTCGTGTACGACGACAACCACATAAGCATCGACGGCAACACGTCGATATCGTTCACCGAGTCCGTGGCAAAGCGGTATGAGGCGTACGGTTGGTTCGTGCAGACGATCGGCGGCGACGGCAACGACATGAACGCGTTCCGCACGGCGATCGGCGCTGCGCGGAAGGAGAAAGAGCGCCCCTCGCTCATACAGCTCCGGACGCACATCGGGTACGGAAGCCCGCACAAACAGGACACTGCGGAGGCGCACGGCCAGCCTCTCGGCGACGAGGAGGTCGCTCTCACCAAGCGCCGGTACGGGTGGGACCCGGGAAAGAAATTCTTCATTCCTCCCGAAGTCGCGGAATACATGCGGGGACAGGCCGGCAAAGGGGAGGCGCTCGAAATGGAATGGAACGCCCTCTTCGATAAGTATGCTTCTCAATATCCCGCGGAGGCGGAAGAGTTCCGCCGGGCCGCCGTGAGGCAGCTCCCGGCCGACTGGGAAAAGATCTGGAAGGAGTCGGTTCCGGCGTTCGACGCGCCCATTGCCACGCGCGAGGCGCAGGGGAAGCTCCTCGACGCGCTGATGCCAAAGATGCCGCTCGTGATCGGCGGCTCCGCCGATCTCACCCCGTCCAACAACACGCGCTTCAAGGGGGCGGTGGACTTCAGCCCCGCGCACCGCGAGGGACGGTACATCAGGTACGGCGTCCGTGAACACGCGATGGGCGCGATCATGAACGGCATCTCCGTGAGCGACATGCTGATCCCGTACGGCGGGACGTTTTTCGTTTTCAGCGATTACATGCGTCCCGCCATCCGGCTCGCCGCCCTCTCGAAGTACCCGGTGATATTCGACTTCACGCACGATTCGATAGGACTGGGGGAAGACGGTCCGACTCACCAGGCGGTCGAACACCTGGCCGCGCTTCGCGCGATCCCGGGTCTCGTCATGCTCCGTCCCTCGGACGCGACGGAGACGGTTGCGGCGTGGAAGTTCGCTCTCGAGCACAGGTCCGGTCCCGTCGCGCTCGCACTCACGCGGCAGAAGCTTCCGGTGATCGACAGGACAAAATACGCCCCGGCGCACCACCTCACCCGCGGCGGGTACATACTCGCGGGGGCGCCCGACCCGTCGCTCATACTCATCGGGACCGGATCGGAGGTTTCACTTGCGCTTGCCGCGTACGAGACGCTGAGTGCTGAAGGGGTGAAGGCGCGCGTCGTGAGCCTCCCCTCGTGGGAGCTTTTCGAAATGCAGCCCGTGTCGTACAGGGAGAGCGTCCTCCCGCAGTCCGTCACCGCGCGCGTCGCAGTCGAGGCCGGGGTGAGGCTCGGCTGGGAGCGGTACATCGGCATGAATGGTGGGTTCGTCGGGATGAGCTCGTTCGGGGCGTCAGCGCCCGGGGAAGCGGCGTTCAAAGGATTCGGCATCACAACGGAAGCGGTCGTGACCGCCGCGCGAAAGGCAATGCAATGACTGTCGCCCTGGCCGCGGATCACGCAGGGTTCGATATGAAGCAGTTGCTCGCCGCCGCCCTGGCGGAGGAGGGGTACGCGGTCCTCGACCTGGGGACGAACAGCCGGGATCCCGTTGATTACCCCGACTATGCAAGGGCGCTCGGCCAGGCGATCCTCTCCGGGAAAGCGGAGCGGGGGATACTCGTCTGCGGGAGCGGCGTCGGCGCATGCATTGCGGCGAACAAGATCAAGGGGATACGCGCCGGGACGTGCCATGACACGTATTCCGGCCACCAGGGAGTCGAGCACGACGACATGAACGTCCTCTGCCTGGGAGCGCGCGTCATCGGTACGGCCCCCGCCCTGGAAATCGCCAGGGCGTTTCTGGGAGCGAGGTTTTCCAACGAGGAGCGGCACGCGCGTCGCGTCGCGGAGACAAGGGACATTGAACTGAAACAGCGGTAGGAGGGAGGAGCAGCAGTGGAAAACGCACTCAGACAGCTCGAAAAACTCGGCCAGAGTATCTGGTACGACAACATCAGCCGCGGGCTCGTCACGAGCGGCGAGCTCGGGCGTCTCGTCGACCAGGGATTGCTCGGGATGACGTCGAATCCGACGATATTCGACAAGGCGATATCGGGGAGCCCCGACTACGACGTGCAGCTCCGCGAGATACTGAAGAAGACGCCAGACGCGCCGCCGCCGGAGATCATACAATCCCTCATGGTGAGGGACATACAGTTGGCGGCTGATGTTCTCAGGACTGCCTACGACCGGACGGGAGGGGGGGACGGATACGTCAGCGTCGAGGTATCGCCGTCGAAGGCGCGCGACACGGACGCCACGAGCTTGGAAGTCCGCCGGCTCGCCTCCCGCATCGACCGGAAAAACGTCATGGTCAAGATCCCTGCAACAAAAGAGGGGCTCCCGGCGATCACCCGCGCGATACGCGAGGGGTACAACATCAACGTCACGCTCATATTCTCGGTACGGCGCTACAGGGAAGTGGCGGAGGCGTATATCGCGGGACTCGAGCAGAGGGCGAACGACGGGAAGCCCGTTGCCGGGATCGCCTCCGTGGCGAGCATTTTCGTCAGCCGGATCGACACGCTCGTCGATGAACTCATAAGCAAAAAAATCGGGGAGGTGAACGATCCCGCCGCCGTCGCACGGTTGAAAGGACTTTTCGGGCGGGTCGCCGTCGCGAACACAAAGCTCGTTTACCAGGCGTTCAAGGAGATATTCCAGGGCTCCCGTTTTGCGGCGCTTCGTGCCAGGGGCGCGCGCGTCCAGCGGCCCCTCTGGGCCAGCACCGGGACCAAGAATCCCGCCTACAGCGACCTCCTCTACGTCGAGGAGCTCGTCGGCCCCGACACCGTCAATACGGTCCCCCCGGCAACGTATGCCGCGATACTCGATCACGCGCATCCCGCCCGCACCGTCGAAAGCGACCTCGGGGGGGCCGCACAGGTGCTGCGCGATCTTGCGGCCTCCGGAATCGACATCAACGCGGTGACGGACAAACTGGAGGTGGACGGCGTGGCGTCGTTCGAAAAGTCGTTTGACGGCCTCATCACGTTTCTCGGGACGAAGAAAACCCGGCCCGGAGAAGTCGTCGCGGGCTGATTCCCCTCGCACTCCATTGTACCGATGAAGATCGTCACCTGGAATGTCAACGGCATACGGGCGCGGGCCGTCGCGTTCGAGCGGTGGATCCGCGTCCAGAAGCCTGACATCGTCTGCCTCCAGGAGATCAAGGCCCACCCCGACCAGGTCCCACCGGAGATCCGGGAGATTACAGGGTACACCTCCCGGTGGCACGGCGCGCGCGGGGGATACTCCGGGGTCAGCATACTCGTCAGCGAATCGCTCGGCGGCGTGGAATACACAGTCCCCTTCTTCGACGAGGAGACACGAGTCCTCCAGGCCCGCGCGGGAGGGCTGACCGTCGTGAACGTGTACACCCCGCTCGGCCAGAAGAGCTACCGGCAGAAGATCGATTTCCTCGGATCCCTCGTGCACTACATCGATGCGCTCTCGTACGACGGGGAGCGCGTGATCCTGTGCGGTGACCTTAACGTGGCGCACCGCGACGCCGACATCCACCCCGAAATGTACGTCGAGGACATGCTCTGCACACGGCCCGACGAACGGGCCATGATCGACGCCCTGCAGGCCCTCGGACTGAAGGATCTCTTCCGGTACCATCACCCCGACGCCGTTCACGCATATTCCTGGTGGCCGTATTACGGCGGTGCGAGGTCGCGGAACGTGGGATGGCGCATCGACTACATACTCGCCCCGCCGGCGGTCGCCGCGGCATCCAGCGGATGCTGGATACAGCATGAGGAGTCGAGTTCGGATCATTCTCCCGTCCTTGCCGATATCGGACCCCTCCCTGACGGGAAGGCCGGAGCGGGGGTGAGGAAATGACCGGCGTGAGTGAAAAATTCCTCGGGTACTACTATTTCGGGTTTCACTCCGCGCTTGCGCGCTACAGGATTCTCACGCTGGAAGGGTGGATTGTCACGGCGATCGGCGCGGCGGGACTCTTTGTTTCCTGGCGTGAATCGGCCGACCTCCTGACGATCGTCGTCGCGCTCTCCGCCGTTGTCGCGGGCGTCTCCATCGTCCAGCAGAGCGTCGCCTCGCTCGACCAGTACGTGCGGATCCCGTTCCCGGACCCCGGATCCTGTCCGGAAGAGATTGCCGTGGGGATCGTGGAGTGCGCCCGGCTCATGGAGGAGATCGACAGGGGAGGATGGCAGGAAGCCATCGCAGCGCTGGGCGCGCTCGGCCGCATGAAAGAGCGCTTTTCCTTTCCGCCTCTTCCGTAGCGATGCCCGGTTCGCCGGCCCGGAGGGTGGAGCGCCTCAGAGTCCTGCCTCAACACGAATTCATCGGAGGGTCAATGGGAAGCCGTGTAGACGAGTTCAACGAATTCCGTTCGAAGATGAACGAGCGTATCCTCGCGATCGACAACCGTGCGATCAAGCGGTTCTTCGGCGTCGATACGCTGACGTACGAGCCGGGGGCGCTCGATTCCCGGACGAAGGAAATGCTCGGGCTTGTCGCCTCCATGGTCCTCCGGTGCGACGACTGCATCGCGTACCACATACAGCAGTGCAAGACGGAAGGGGTGACCGATGCGGAAATGCACGATGTCTTCAGTGTCGCGCTCGTCGTCGGGGGCTCGATCGTCATCCCGCACATGCGCAGGGCCGTGGCGTTCCTCGATGAGCTGAACGAGCGGGGAGCGGAGTGAACGGGCCGGGACGGGCGGCGGTGACGCTTGCCTGGGTGGCGGCGTTCTCCGTCGCGTTTGCGTTCGTGGAAGCGAGCGTCGTCATTTATCTCCGCGCCCTCTACTACCCCGGGGGGTTCGCGTTCCCGTTGAAGCTGATCCCGGCGGGCTACCTCCGGGTTGAGATTGCACGGGAGGCGGCCACGATCATCATGCTTGCAACCGTGGGCATCATCGCGGGCTGGAAACCCTGGGAACGGTTCGGGTTCTTCCTGTTTGCGTTCGGCATCTGGGACGTTGCCTTCTATGCTTGGCTTCTCGTCGCTGCCGGGTGGCCGTCCACGCTGTTCGACTGGGACATACTCTTCCTGATTCCGCTCCCGTGGATTGGTCCCGTGATCGCCCCGGTCGCGGTTTCCGCGTATATGATACTCTGCGGCGGACTTATGGTCCGTCGCTCCGCGGAAGAGAGACACTTCCGTCCCGGCGCCCTCTCCTGGGTTCTCGGTTTCGTCGGGACGGCGTTCATTCTTCTGTCGTTCATGATCGACACGGATGCCGGGATGAGGGGAGCGATGCCGTCTCCGTACAACTACGGCATGCTTGCCGCGGGTCTGGTTGCGTACGTTGCCGGGTTTCTTCTGGCATGCCGTCCCGCGGGGGGCGGCATGAATCCTTCCTGAACAATGCTGCGGTATCACGTTATGAAAACTCTCAGAGCGTCACTCCAGGCCGCACTCTTCATCATTGCCGCGTTTGCGCCGGTCGCCCGTGCGCAGTCACCCGATGGTCCGTGGGTAGGTGCGATAAACGTGATGGGGACGGAGTTGAAGATCATGGTGACGTTCGCTTCGAAGGGGGATTCACTCTCGGCAACCATCGATATCCCCCAGCAGATGGCGATCGGGCTCCCTCTCCGGAACATCTCCTGGCGGCCGCCGAAGGCGCATTTCGAACTTCCTGCGGGTCCGGGGCTTGCGGTCTTCGACGGCATTGTCCGCGGGGACAGCGTCAACGGCAGTTTCATGCAGGCGGGGTACACGGGAACGTTCCGGCTAGAGAGGGGAAAAGACGTGCGGACGATGACTCCCCCGGTGGCGGAGGCGCCCCCTCCGTACGTGGAAGAAGATGTGACGATAAGGACCGACAGCCTGACAATCGCCGGGACGCTCACCATTCCGCGTTCACCGGGGAGGCATCCGGCCGTCATACTCATCACCGGGAGCGGCGCGCATAACAGGGACGAGGAGATTTTCGGGTACAAACCGTTCCGGCTCATCGCGGACTATTTTACGCGTCACGGGCTCGCTGTTCTCCGGTGCGACGACAGGGGTGTGGGAGGATCGACGGGGATCAAGTCCGCGGTGACGACGGCGGCTCACGCGGAAGACGTGCTTGCGGAATTGGAATTTCTTCGGTGCCGGGCGGAGATCAATCCCGCGCAGATTGGTCTCTGCGGACACAGCGAAGGGGGGATCATTGCACCGATCGCCGCGGCAAAGTCGAAGGATGTCGCGTTCATCGTCCTGATCGCCGGCCCGGCGGTTACGGGGGACAAACTCATCTGCTTCCAGCTTGAGTCGCAAATGAAGGAGGCCGGCGAGGGGGAGGAACAGATACAAAAGTCACTCAGGGAAGAGCGCCGCGTGTTCGAGTGTGTCCGATCTGACAGCGGGTGGGACTCGCTCCGCATGGAGCTCTCGAAGGACGTCGCATCAGTCTATGCCGCGCTCAGTGTGGAGAAACGGAAGTCGATGCCGGATTCATCGGCGTTCGTGAAAATGACGGTTGACGGGAAGATCGCCACCGTGAGGGGGCCGTGGTTCAGGTATTTCATCGATTTCGATCCGGCCACGGCTCTTGTAAACGTCGGATGCCCCGTTCTTGCGATATTCGGCGGACTGGACATGCAGGTCCCCGTCAGCCTGAACAAAACGCCCATGGAATCAGCGCTCGGGCGGAGCGGGACGAAAGACTGGATCGTGGAAGTCCTGCCGAAGGCGAACCACCTTTTCCAGACGGCGGTGACGGGATCCTTTTCGGAATACGCGGCGCTTCCCGGGGAATTCACACCCGGGTTCCTCGAGCTTATGACGGGGTGGATTACGAAGAGGGTAGCCGTTTCAGACGGCGGCGCTGGGGGACGGGGAAACTGACAGGATTGATGCGGGACTCATTCAGCGAACGGTGAGCGGCCCCTCCGTTGGAGGGGGCGATATACATTGCGGCGAGCTCTCCCCTGATCCCCATGCTGTGCTCGTACCGGAAACCGCCGTTGAGCGCGGTCCCCTCGGCCGGGAAGCAGTCCTTGAACCACTCCTCCCCCACGCAGTACAGGTTGCACAGGTGCCACAGGACGCCGGGTTTCGGGACGCACTGGTTTTTCTCCCACCGCTCCACGCCGACCCACGTGTAGCCGATCATGGAGCCCACTTCCTTGAGCGTATAGCCTGCGGATATCCTGGCAGCGCGGAGCCTGTCCCCGAACGTGCGGACGTGCGCCCGCTCCTCGATGATCCGGTCGACCGCTTTTTCGATTTCAAGCACCTTCCCCTGCGACAGTATCGTCCTGTAGTGCACTACCTGCCACGCATACTGCCGGGAAACTCCGAGTCTCTGCGCAAGGTATGAAAGTGTAATCCCCCACGGCTTCATCTTCTTGATGATCCTCTGCACAACTTCGTCCACCTCCGGTACACGCCTCATCGCACCCATCGCTCCTTCACGTGCTTGTTGATACCCGCCCTCATCTGTTCATTATACGCCTGCGGGAGGTAAAAGTTGGGGGGCCCCGCATTACCGAATTGTAAAATCGGGGTGTCATTATTACCGGCCCACAATCTGCGTTGCTTCAGCGCATCTGCAAACCATGTCAAACGACCCACATTTCTTCAATTCGGAGGGGCGCACAGTCATGGTATGCTTCTTGCAATAACCTCATGTGACGAAACAGGTTCGGCCGCCGGGCGACCGGAGAAGGCCGGCCGAATGCCGGACAGAATGTCACGAAGAGGCAAATATGGGACTGGGACAAACAATGCTGTCGGTTCTGGCGGTGGGGATGCTCGCAACAATCATGCTCACGGTCAACACGAACGTGCAGGACAACAACAACGCGGTTCAGATCTCCCAGTATCGCATCATGGCCTCCTCGCTCGCGACTTCGACGATACAGCGGGCAACCGGACTCGCGTTCGACCAGAACTCTGTCAGCAGCAATATCACTTCGACGACACAGCTCAGCACCGTCCTGGGTCGGGAGACCGGGGAGACGGACACGCTCGAAAACACGTTCAACGATTTTGATGACTACAACAATTTCCATAAGTGGGTGCTTGGAAATACGATCAACTTCCCCTCGGCAGATTTCTATGTCTGGGCCAAAGTCGATTATGTGACGATTTCAGGGAATGCGATTATTACATCCCCCAGCGGGACCCCGACATATACGAAGCGGATCATCGTCTATGTCACAAGCCCGTACATGACCGACACGTTAAATGCTTCTACGCTTTACAGTTACTGGTATTTCCGATAGACCCGAAAAGGAGCCGGCAAAATGGGATTTTCGACGATCGTAGACCTGATTGGATCTTCGGTGATATTCGGCTGGCTGTTCCTGATCACGATCACAGCCAAGCAGGCGAACAACGAGGATTTCCAGGCAAACCAGGGGGAACTCCTTTGCCAGCAGAACCTCGTCGAGCTGACGAAGCTCCTGGAGTACGATTTCAGGAAGATCGGCTACTGCAAGGAGCCGGACAGGCTTCCGAACCCGACAATGGCGATTCTCCTGGCGGACTCGACGAGGATCAAGTTCCTCACGGACCTGGACCTCGACGGCACCGGACCTGACGGGATCCCTGACTCGCTCTATTACTATCTCGGCCCGGCCGGAGGCATGATGAACAACTCCAACACCTGTATACTGTACCGGGTTGTCAATAACCTGCCTGCGGCGGGCTCGAATCTGGGAGTGACGCTCTTCAAGCTCACGTACTATGACCAGTTCAACAATGTGATTCCGACGCCCGTCGCGCAGGCACAACTGCAGAATATCTTCTCGATACAGATATCCATGGGCGTGCAGAACGTGGTGGCGAGCGCTCTCGCCGCAACCGCCCCGGAGAACCAGCAGTTTCAGAGCTCATTCTATCAGCAGAGGCGGCTCTCAACTGTAAACTATTTGAATCGATAGGGAGGCATTATGGGCAGGCAGGCACTTATCATGGTGATCGCGTACAGTCTCGTGTTTCTCATGAGCGGTGCGTTGATGGCAAACGCCACGGTCGATGCCTTCAATAACGCGATGGATTACAACGATACGGGGGTCCTCCAGAATATCGCGATATCAGGCGCGAACATGGGTGCGAATTACATCTTCCTGAACAAGCCGGGAATCGCCGGCAATGCGTGGTGGACCGGATGGTCGACCCCCATTGCGTACAACGGGGGGACATTTACCGTGAGGATGGACTCGGTAAAAGACATGTACGGCAACTGGGGACGCATACAGATGACGACGACGGCGTCGTACAATAGCCAGACCTACGTTGTCACCGTCCTCTTCAATCCGAGCCAGTTCTCGAAGTTTGCCCTGTATTCGGGGACCATGACCGGTGTCTATTTCGAACCCTCGGACTCCGTGCTCGGCCCGTGCCACATCGAAAGCACGCTGAATTACGGCAACCCGTCGGGCGGCACAATGACGCACGGTGCGTATTTCGGGGGGAAGGTGACAACAAAGAGCGGCATCGCGGCGCTCACGAATCCGGCAGTCCTTCCGAGCTTTACTCAGGGACTCCAGAACGGCGTCAGTATCCCTCTTTCACTGAACACCGCTCAGTTGCAGACGGAAGCCGGCTCGAACCTGTTCACAGGAGGTTCTCTCTATGTGAATCTCAAGAATGACAGCGTGTCGTACGCGACGGCAAAGGCGGGACCGTACACCACAAAGGCGATATCTCAGATCGCACCGAATGGTGTCCTGGCTATAGACAAAGGCACGCTCTATGTTTCGGGAACTCTGGACAAACCGTTGACGGTTGCGTCACTCAGGTCCTCCGGCTCGTCAGGCGGGACCGTGCATATCACGGATAACATAACATACACGACCGATCCACGCGTCGATCCGACGCAGACGGCGATGCTCGGGATTGTCGGCTACAGCACGATAACCATAGACACCGTATCAGCGCACAACAACTTCACCGTCCAGGGCTCCATGTATTCTCAGACGGACGGGATCCAGGTTATGAACTACAACACAAGGCCCCGCGGCGAGCTGTATGTCCTCGGGGGGTGGTGCGGAACGCAGATCTATGCGACATCCAACGGGACGACTGCCGGACTGCCTGTGAACGTGTCATTCGATAACCGCTTTCGTGTCGCGGCCCCCCCCTATTTTCCGGGGACAAACACGTATGAGATCCTCTCATGGTATGAATAGCGGAACGACACGGTGTTGATGTCTCGTCCGGGGGCTGGCGGTCGGTGACTGCCAGCCCCTTCTTCTTATGCGCCCCCTCAAATCTGTATCGCCTTCCACTTCCCCTTTTTGAAATAATACCACGTGACGCCCGCGATAAGCGTCTCCGCGATGGGGATGGCGGCGAGAGCTCCCGAGGACTTCATGTGGAATCCCTCTACCAGCATATAGGCGAGCGGAATCTGGAACAGCCAGAAACAGACAAAATTGATGACCGTGGGGGTTCTCGTGTCCCCGGCGCCGTTCAAGGCCTGCGTCATCACCATGGCGATTCCGTACAGTATGAACCCCGACCCGAATATCTCGAGCGCCCGGGTCCCGTACGCGATGACCGCTTCATCCGGCGTGAAGAGCCGGACAATGGGATTGGAGAAAAAAAGAAAGAGGAGCATCACGAGCCCCATCAGTATGGAGTTGTATTTCGCGATGAGGAGAACGCTCTCTTCCGCCCTCCCGGGCTGTTTTGCGCCGAGGTTCTGGCCGACGAGTGTCGCCCCGGCATTGCTCAATCCCCATGCCGGCAGTATGAAGAATATGAAGCTCCGGAGTGCGATCTGGCAGCCGGCGGACGCCGTCGTTCCCCCCGTTTCGGCGACGAGGCGCACGATCATGATCCAGCTTCCGCTGGAAATGATAAACTGGAGTGCGGCAGGCCATGAGAGGCGTATGAGTGACCCGATGACCCCTGCGTCGAACGCGAACTGCTTTGCGCGGAGCTTCAGGAGCCCGCTCCCCCTGGACAGGTGATACGACTGGAAGAGGACCCCCGAGCTTCTCCCTGCGACCGTTGCTATCGCGGCCCCCTTCAACCCGAAGAGATGAATGAAGAGGGGGCAGAGGACGATATTGACCCCGCTTGCGATCCAGAGGCTCCTCATGGCCATTGCGGGGTCGCCCGCCCCGCGGAATATCCCGTTGATCAGGAAGAGGAGTATGATCGCCAGGCTTCCGCCGAACATGATACGCGTGAATACGGCCCCCTGCTGCACCACGTCTTCGCTCGCGCCCATCAGCGAGAGTATGTCCCCCGCGACACTCAGGACAATCGCTATGAGAAACGCGACGAGGAGCGACTGGGCCCCGGCATGCGCCGCGCCCTCGTGGTTCCCCTCGCCTATCCTCCTGGCAACGATCGCAGTGGCGGCCGTGCTCAGGCCGAACGATATGGAATACACGATCGTGATGACGGATTCCGTCAGCCCGACTGTCGCAATTGCGTTCCGCCCCAGCTTCCCCACGAAAAACATGTCCACAACGGCGAACACACTCTCCAGGCTCAGCTCGAGTATCATCGGTATCGCGAGGAGAATGATGGCCCTGGGAATGCTCCCGTGCGTATAATCCTGTTCCTCGCTCCTGAGCGACTGCCCGATCGTGGCGAACAGTTGTCTGACCTGGATTTCCACTTTACGGGGAGTGTGAAAGTTTGGTATGGCGCGTCAGCGTGCGGAGCAACCACGCAACAAGCGCCCATCCGATAATTTCGGCAAGCCTCCACGCGGCAACCTCTGTGAGCCCCCTGTATGCCCCGTAGAATGCGATGTCACTTCCCGGGTCTCCTCCCTCCGTGCCGAAGCTGAACATGATCCGGTTGAATACGGCCGTGCCGATGACGACGGCGGATACCTCGGCGGTGCTCACGTCCATCCTGAGTATCCGGCTGACGAACAGGACAAGCACGGGTGCTGTGTAGACCGCGAAGACCATAACCTTCGTCCCCCCGATGGACATGAGGAGGAGGACTGTCGCCATCCAGAGCAGGAGCGGTATCCATTCGATGGCCGGATCCGACCGGAGTGCCCGGATTCTTCCCGGTGTCAACAGCATGAGTGCGGGCAGCCAGAACGAAAAGACCGCCATGACGAGGTTGATGAGTATGTCCGGATTCGGCGGCCACGCCAGGAACATCTTCAGCTCGGAGAGGTAGAGCGTCCGGCTGGGGACGTCGACTTTATAGTGGAGCGACGTGCCGTAGCTGGCGGTGACCGGAATGAGAAGTCTCGGCAGGAAAAGCACGCAGAACGTCAATCCGAACGTCAGAAGCGCCCACCGGAACTGCCGGTCCGACCGCTCGCGGACGTACCGCAGGACGAATGTACCCGTCAGGACAACGAGGGGGGCGAGAAGAAACTCCTTGAAAAGCAATCCTACGAGTGAGATTGCAAGCGCGGCCGGGTACTCCTTCCGGAGAAGGCACGCGAACGCCGCGAATGAAACGATGAACGCCTCTACGTCGACGTCATAGGGACAGTAGAGCGGAAACCGGACGGCGAAGAGCGAAGAGGCAAGGAGGAGCATGACGACGAGCGCGCTCCCGACCGATGGGTTGAGGAGCAGCGCGAGTCTATACGCGCCGATCAGAAGCACGATGCACGCGGCAAGCGCGACCGCCGGAAAAACGGATACTGCCGGCGCCCCGGTTGCCAGGGCGAGACCGTGCACGAACAGCGGAACGGCGAACCGGTAGACGAATGGAGCGCCGAGGTGGGCCTGCGGCGACAGCCCGAGGTTTGCGAGGTTCAGATACTCCGCGCCGTCGGTCATCAGTTGTGCGAGCGGGGTGCCCAGCCGGAGAGCAATCACGAGGAGCGCGGCGAGTGTTCCCGGAACCAGGAGGCTCATCGCGTGACTTCTGAACCAGTCTCCGATGAGCAATATGTGCTTCTGTTCTCGCAGGGGATCCGGAGCGAAGATTTTCAATATCCTTCACGACGCCCGTCGTTCGTGGACGCTGTAGGGTTCGAACCTACGACCTCCGCCTTGTAAGGGCGGCGCTCTGAACCGGCTGAGCTAAGCGTCCATACATTGCCAAGATACCGAATTTCGACGCCCTGTGCAATTCTCCCGTTGAATCGGCATATTACGACGATCCGCCATTTCCCCGCAGACTGCGCCGCAATGAACCCGCTCCCCATCGAGAACTCGCTTCCGCGTCTTGCGGCGGAATTCGACCGCTCCCGCCGCGTCATACTGAGCGCTCCGCCCGGAGCCGGAAAAACGACGCGTGTCCCTCTTGCTCTCCTTGATGCCGCCTGGCTCGGGGGGAAGAACATACTCATGCTCGAGCCCCGCAGGCTGGCCGCCCGTCGTGCCGCGTCATACATGGCGGCGCAGCTTGGCGAGAATGTGGGGGAGACCGTCGGCTACAGGATCAGGGGAGAAGCGGTCGCAGGAACGCACACGCGCCTCGAGGTGGTGACCGAAGGGATACTCACGCGGCTCCTGCACTCGGGTCCTGATCTCCCCGGGGTCGGCATTGTCATATTCGACGAGTTCCACGAGCGGTCGATACACGCGGACCTGGGCCTCGCGATGACGCTCGACGTGCAGGATCATCTCCGTGAGGATCTCCGCGTGCTCATCATGTCGGCGACGCTCGACGGGGTCTCGCTTGCACGTGTCATGGGGGATGTCCCTGTCGTCGAGTCCGGGGGGCGGAGCCATCCCGTGGAAACCCGGTACATTTCATTCAGGTACAGGGGGGGAGTCGAAGGGGAAACCGCCCGCGTTATCCGCCGGGCGCTCGGCGAGACGGAAGGAGACCTGCTCGTCTTCCTCCCCGGGATCCGGGAGATCCGGCGGACGGAGATGATTCTTCAGGAGGGCGGGCTCCCCGGGGACGTCGTTGCCTGCACGCTGTACGGGGACGCGGACCCGGAAGCCCAGCGCGTTGCCCTCGACCCTGCACCGCCGGGAAAACGGAAAATCCTCCTCTCGACGAGCATCGCGGAGACCAGCCTGACGATCGAAGGGGTCCGGGTTGTCGTGGACTCAGGACTCTCCCGTGTTCCCCGGTTCGACCCGGGTCGCGGAATGACGGGACTCGAGACCGTCCCCGTCTCGGTCGCCTCTGCAAACCAGAGACGCGGGCGGGCGGGGCGTCTTGGACCCGGGGTCTGTTACAGGCTCTGGACGGAAGAAGAGCACAGAAATCTCCCCGCCTGGTCCGCTCCGGAAATTCTCTCGGCGGACCTCGCCCCGTTTGCGCTGGACGTCGCTCGCTGGGGCGGGGGGAAGGTCTCCGGTTCATCGATTCTCCACCGGCATCTCACCTTGCTCAGGCACGCTCCGTCCTCACGCTGCTCGGGGCGCTCGACAACCGGGGGGCGCTCACGCCGCACGGGAAGGAGATGTCCGACATTCCCGTGCATCCCAGGCTTGCGCACATGATTCTCCGCGGCGGGGAGCTTTCGCTCGGCGCACTCTCCTGTGAACTCGGCGCACTCATTGAGGAACGGGACATACTCTCCGGGACCGCCAGGGGGGACGTCGACATCGCCTCCCGTGTCCGGGCGCTCCGTGCAGGCGGCGGGATCGGGCACGCAATCCGGGCCCGCGTTCAGGCCGAAGCGCGCAGGCTCCGGACGATCGCGGGAGTGGAAGGAGGGCGCACGGACCTCTCCCGTCTCGGTCTTCTCGTGGCTCTGGCGTACCCCGAACGCGTGGCGCGCCGCCGGGGGGAATCTCCCGGCAAATTCCAGATGGTAAACGGCGCCGGCGCGATCCTCCCGGAGGGAAGCGTCATGGGGAGGGAGGAATTCATTGCCGTCGCTGACGTGGACGGTATCGGGACGGAGGTCAGGATATTCAGGGCCGCACACGTCACGCGCGAGGATCTCACCGGCGAGTTCGGCGGAACCATCGTGGATGAAGAGCAGGTGTTCTGGGACCGGCCGCTTGAGGCAGTTGTGTCCCGGCACGTCAGGCGTCTCGGCGCGATCACTCTTGAAGAGCAGGCCTCCCCCGCCCGTGGAGACTCCGCCCGCGAAGCGATGCTGGACGGTGTGCGCCTGATGGGGCTCGGCGCCCTGCCGTGGGAGAGGGGATCCGAATCGGTCCGCACCCGGAGCGAGTGGCTCCGCACGCATGCGCTGGTTTCCGGGGAATGGCCTGACCTGAGCGACTCCCATCTCCTCGACACGCTCCCCGGATGGCTCGGACCCTTTCTCGGGGGGGTGACAAGGCGGTCGCATCTCGCAAACCTGGACATGGGGAGCATACTCCGTGTCTTCTTCACCGCGGGGCAGTGGAACGATCTTGCGCATCTCGCACCCGAAACGATCACTGTCCCCACGGGGTCGAAAGCCCGGCTTGACTACGCATCAGGAGACATTCCCGTCCTGTCCGTTCGTCTCCAGGAGATGTTCGGGCAGACGGACACTCCGCTGATTGCAGGGGGACGCGTGGGCGTGCTCATTCATCTCCTCTCTCCCGCGGGGAGGCCGCTTGCAGTCACGCGGGACCTCGGAAGTTTCTGGTCGAATGCGTACCGTGAGGTGCGGAGTGAAATGCGGGGAAGATATCCGAAGCACGTCTGGCCGGAGGACCCCCTCGGCGCGAAGCCGACACGGAAGACAACAAAGCCTCCTCACAGGGAACACGACTGACGCCGTGCCCTCCTTTTGAAATCTGATTTTCATTGTGTATCTTGGCACGTGAATATGTAGGACATTGCGCACATCCAGTGGAGGCAGCTATGGGGTTGCTTGGTGACATCCTTGGAACGTTATCCGGAGGGACTGCGGGCGGCGGCGGGGCGGAAGCCCAGGTCATGAGTGCCGTTGCCGGGATGCTCTCTGACAGGCAGTCCGGGGGTCTTGCCGGACTCGTATCGAACTTTCAAAAGAACGGACTCGGCGACGTTGTTTCATCGTGGATAAGCACGGGGAAGAATCTCCCAATCTCCGCAGATCAAATTCAGCGTGTATTCGGCAACCAGCAGGTAAGCCAGATCGCCCAACGTGTGGGGATTGAGCCCGAAAAGGTGACGACGACACTTGCGAGCATACTCCCCGGACTCGTGGACAAGCTTACGCCAAACGGTAAGCTCCCCCCGGAAGAGATGCTCCTGGAAGGTTTGAACTATCTCAAAGGTAAATCCCGCTGACCATTCGGCCGCTTCTTGATGATTGAAAGAAATCCCGCCCCCGACCGGCGGGATTTCTTTTCAGCCCCGCCTTCTGCTGGGGAGGGTTTCTCTTTGATCCCGCCTCCTTCAGGCGGGAATTTGAATGTATCGCACTCCATCCCCGGGCGTGTTTCTCTCTCATTCCCCCTCTTTCGGGTGCGAATTCTCTCATCATTCTTACAATTCCGTGACAACCGCCGGCCCGGGTTTTCGTTTATTCTTCCTGTCACAACCCGTGGAAAGATGCCATGAAACTCTCCTCTCTCTGCAAGAATATACTTATCCCCCTCTGTCTCCCGTACTCGTGCTTCATCGGATGCAGCGTCATCGGTGCGATTGCCGGGGGCGCAAGCTCCCCCGCCCGGGAGGGGAAGATCACATCGACTCTCGGGCTCGATTCGATAAGTACGGGGACGGAGGTACAACTCCTCAGGTATGACCGGGGCACCGTGGAGGGGAAATACAGGGGACTGGCACTCTACCCCGGCAGGCTGTACGCCCACGATTACGAGTCTCGCGTGGCCCGCTCAGGGTACATGGGCTTCGTCCCCGGTCTGAATCAAAAGATCCTCCTCCGATCGTCCGGTATATCGGAACAGGGATTCTTCAAGGGGATCGACAGGGGGAATCTCCTCTTCCAGCCCGACCCGGGCGAGGACACGGTGGAGGTCGCCGTCGAAGACGTCGAATGGCTGCAGGCGTCGGACTCGCTGCACATGCAGGGGAGAATCCTCAGGAAGCTGGTCCGGGACGGGAGCATGCCCGGGCGGAGGGTCATACAGCTCGAATCGGAGGGCGGGATTCAAAATGTCCCGTATGAATCGATCAAGATCGTCCAGGTGAAGGGGACGGGAAGCGGCGCGCTCACCGGGTTTCTTATCGGCGCCGCTGTTGACCTGACCGTGGTGATTCTGCTCGTGGATGCCGAGAGGCAGTCAGAGTCGGACTGCAATAACTCGGCGACGAGTTGCAGCAATTCGAGCTGCACGACCGCTCATCGCTGACGGACGCTCTCGAGGAACTCCGCTACCAGATTGCCCCCGCATGTGAATTGAGATTCAGCCGTGTTTTTCACACCTTGGACTATGATGAAATGCCGCGTGAACATGCCGGTTCTCCCCGCGCTCGTCGCATGGGTGCTGATTTTCGCCCCTGCGGCCCGGCCGGCCCGGCCCCCGGCGGGGGATGACTCCCTTGCACAGTCGTTGAAGCCCCCCTACCTGTCGAAGGCGGAGGAACGGGACGGCATAACCGTCTGGATAGTGGACGGGACATTTATTCGCACCCACATCGACGAGGAGTTCACGAACTTCGGCCAGCATTATGCGTTCAAGTTCATCCCCGTGAACGAATTCTGGATTGATCGGGAGGGAAAACCGGACGAGATCCGGTTTTTCATCAGCCATCTCCTCGTCGAGCACGCCCTGATGGCAAAGGGGGTACCGTACGACGACGCGCTCGATGCCGGTGACCGGGCGGAGCTGAAAGAGAGAAAGAAGGCGGGGGACGTCGAACGGTTGACGGAGGGAGGGAATCTTCCGGATCCCGAAAAAGTGCACCTGGTTCTCTGGAAGCACATTGCGTCCGGTGTCAGCGTCTGGATCGTTGACGGGAGGCTCGTGCGGAGCGTATTCGACGTCGATTTCACGGAAGGGGGACACGATCACGTCTACGAGTTCGTCCCGCAGAACGAGGTCTGGATTGACAACGATCTCGCGGAAGCGGAGCGGCCGTACGTTCTCTTCCACGAACTTCACGAGCGGAACCTGATGGCGAAGGGATGGGAGTACGACCGCGCCCACGCGGAATCGAGCCGGCTGGAGGAGCACTACAGGCACAATCCGGAAGAACTCCACGCGGCGCTTGCGCGCGAAGGGTGGGAATAGGGCGTGAACTCCGCCCTGTCCCCGCAAAAACGTCCACCTCCGTTTAGCGGGAGGCTTTCCTCTGCGGCGCCGCCCGTTCATACTGTCTGGGCCAGCGGATCTCCTCTCCCATGGCCTGTGCGGCTTTCATCGCCCAGTAAGGTTCCCGGAGCATCTCGCGCGCCATGAGAACGATATCGGCCTTCCCGGACGCTATGATCTCGTTCGCCTGCTCGACGCCCGTGATGAGCCCGACTGCGCCTGTCTGTAAACCCGCTTTATGCCGGACCGCGGCGGCGAACGGCACCTGGTATCCCGGCGCCGCGGGGACCACGGCATGCGGGACGAGGCCACCGCTCGAGCAGTCGATGAGATCGACCCCCGCGGATTTCAGCTCGCGTGAAAGCGCGACCGTCTGCTCGATCTCCCATCCCCCCTCCGCCCAGTCTGTCGCGGAAACGCGGACGAACAGCGGCACGTCGTCGGGGATCGCCCCCCTGATCCGGGATGCGACCTCCACGAGGATGCGGACCCGATTTTCCAGTGTCCCGCCGTACGCGTCGGTTCTCCGGTTGGAGAGCGGAGAAAGAAATTCGTGAAGAAGGTACCCGTGCGCGGCGTGGATTTCGATCGTCCTGAACCCCGCGCTGATCGCCCGACTGGCCGCCGTCTCGAATGAACCAATCACGTCCTGAATTTCTTCGGTGCTCAGGCTGTGAGGAACCGGGTCACATTGATCGAACGGGATTGCGCTCGGTGCGACGGTCTCCCATGCGCCCCGTTCCGCCGTCTTCAGGCTTCCCCCCCCTCCGTCGAACGGCGGGGCCGTGCTTGCCTTCCGGCCCGCGTGGGCAAGCTGTATGCCGGGTACCGCGCCTTCGCCCTGGACGAACCGCGCGATGCGCGCGAGAGGTTCGACGTGCGCGTCGTTCCAGATTCCAACGTCCCCCGGGGTAATCCTCCCGTCCCGCGTGACCGCGGTCGCCTCGACAAACACGAGCCCGGCCCCTCCGACGGCCCTGCTCCCGAGATGGACCAGGTGCCAGTCGTTCGCTGCTCCTTCGGTTGATGAATACTGGCACATCGGCGAAACGGCGATCCTGTTTCTGATCGTAACTCCCCGTATCCGCAGGGGGGTGAAGAGATTGACGTCCGTCCGTTCCTGCATATTCTTATTGTCGTATGAAATGAGGCATCTGGTCGGGTATCGGGAATGAGATCTCGACGAACCCCCGGTATGTTCCTCCGTCGAACCAGGGGGACTGAAATATGAGTTTTTTCACGCCTGCTTTTTCGATCGTGTAGCAGTTGGAGGAGCCTGAAGCGAGAAGTGCGGACACTTTTTCGCGGGCCGGCCCGGGATGGCAATCGTAGAGGTTCTTACCTATTAGCTCCCTCCCTCCATCGGCGGCGAATGTCGCCGCGGAGCGGTCGTTCATTTCCAGTATAATACCCGCCGCGTCACAGACCGTGATCGAGGCGGGAAACTCTTTCACCCAAGCGGCTGATTTCATGAACCAGGGATCCCCCGTTTGTGTTTCTTAATCGGCCTTTTGCTACATTCCACTGGCTATAATATACGGGTTTTTTCCTTTTCGAAAGGGATGCGCCATGAAAAATCAGTTTCTCATTCTGGCGGCTCTTCCGCTGATTTCTGCAGGGTGCATCATTGTGGATTCGACGGGCAGGTCGGATCGCGTTCAGCCGACGTACGACTCTCCCGACCAGCCGGCTCCCCCCGTGGCGCCCGCAGCTTCCGATGACCCGTATCCCGTTCTCGACGCATACGGAAACTGGATTGACGTCGGCGACTACGGCCGGGTGTGGCAGCCTGCAGTCGCCTCTGACTGGAGACCCTACTCGTACGGCCAGTGGGTGTGGACCGACAGGGGATGGATGTGGGATTCGGATGAACCGTTCGGCTGGGTTGTGTATCACTACGGAGAGTGGACGCAGATGCCCGCGCTGGGATGGGTCTGGGTCCCGGGAAGCGAGTGGTCCCCCGCGCGGGTCGACTGGTACACCGAAGGAGATTTCGTCGGCTGGGCGCCGATGGCTCCCCCGCACGCGTCGTATCCGGATGTGTATCATTCGGGATATGAAAACTACTGGACGATGGTGCCTGCTCCGCAATTTACAAGGCTGAACGTGGGCGCCTACCGGACCGTGCAGGCAGTGCCCCCATCCCAGCCGGGGTATGCCGCCCCGCGGGGGAGGGCCGTCAATCGCCCTCCGGACATCATCACCATACAGGGTGCCACACACCAGTTGATATCCCCCCAGAAGACCGAAATGGAACAGGTAAAGGTGGGACGCCGCGAGGTGTCACGTGTGCAGGTGGAGAATGGCAATCCCGCCCCGGCTCCGGACGTCTTGGGTTCGGGTTCACCCTCTCCCTCGGACAACAACCGGCAGCCGCCCACCCTGACGCCGGGTGTTCTTCCTCCCGGGGCACGCAGTAATAACGCGCGGCCGCGCACCCCTGCTGTCGTCGCGCCGCCGCCGCTGGAGCAAAGGGCGCCGACTCCGATAAGGGTCACCCCGGTTCCCGCCCCTGTTCATGTCGCACCCGCCCCGGTGCAGAACAGAAGTCTCCCCGCGCCCGCGCCGGTCCGGGCAACCCCCGCGCCGGTTCCGCAAAGACAGCCTGAGAGGGCCCCTGATAACAAGAGGAAGTAAAGCGGATCACGTTTTGCGCTTCGGGTAGCCCACCGTCTGCGCGAGTATGATCCTCTGATCGGGACGGAGTTTCAGCGCTCCGGCGAGCTTTTCCCGGTCCACGGAGCCCCTGACGACGGCGGCAAGCCCCTGCGAGGCGCAATACAGATAGACGTTTTCGGCAATAAACCCGACGTCGGCTGCGCCGTAGAGCTTCCTGTCCTCCTCGTTCCCCCTTGCCATCCTTGCGTTGTCCACGACGTAGACGAGATTGACCGGCGCATCCTTGACGAACGCCTGTGTCCCCGCGCTCCCGCGGAGGTCGCCTGCGGCTACCGGGTTGAGGCCGCCTGTTTTCGCGTCATACACAAACGCTCCCTCCGCGATCAGGACGTACACGTCGGTCTCCTGCCAGTTCATCGCGGAGGGAGCCGTCCGCTTCCCCGATTCAGGCCTGTTGATCCCGTCCGCCGCCCAGAGGAGATTGGAGAGTTCCTGGAGGGGGATCGCGCGCGTGTCGAACTCCCTCGCTGACTGCCGCGAAGAGAGGACCTGCATGAGGGGTTTGCCGATTTCTTTTTGCGGGGAGGGGAGAGGGATCGGTTTCAGGTCCTGTGCGTGCAATGGCACTGCGGCGGCGAACAGGAGAAGTGCGGCGACTGCTGATGCGCGTGTCATGTGTAATCTCCTGAAATAGAAAGTAAAGGCCATTCATCAATCAGAATGAATGGCCTGTCAATGAACCCGTACTGCGGGTCCAGTATAGGAAAATGCGGCACGGGAGGCAACCGGAGACCGGCACCTCCCGGGTATCAGGAGATACTATCGCAGGAGCAGCATTTTCTGTGTTGCTGTATAGTCACCTGCCCTCAATCTATATATGTACACTCCGGTGGCCAGCCGGGTTCCGTCGAACCGTCGTGAATAGCTCCCCGCGGAGAGATCCCCGCTCTCGAGCGTTGCAACGCGTTCCCCAAGCGTGTTATAGACGACGAGATCAACATGCGAGTCCTTTGCCAGTGCAAACTGTATCGTTGTCGAAGGATTGAACGGGTTGGGATAATTCTGAGAAAGCGAAAACGACACGGGCGACCCCTTCCCCACCGGGGGGGCGGACGCAAGGATCGGCTGCCAGTCGTACCGGAACGCCCTGTAGCTGTATACCCCCTCGTCAAACGTCATCTCGAACACCTTGTTTCCAGCGGGGGACACCTCCGTTACCGTGGGGTTCCCCGCCCCCCACCCGATAAGCGTGTTGCCGTTGGGCAGCCTCTGCACGTACCCCATCGCGTACCCGAACGCGTCCGGCGTATTCCTGTACTGCCAGACGAGCGTGGCGGTCTTCTGCGCGGTGTCGACCGCGTACTCCACCGCGCGCGAGTACGGCGGGACATGGAAATCGCCGTTATCGAAAAGTGTGATGTCGCCGTTGTCGATGCGGCGCACTGCGTGCTGGTAATTGAACCCGACGGAATCGTTGACGAACCGGAACTGGTTGTTGTTCCCTCCCAGTCTCCAGATGATGTCGCCGGTTTCCCTGTTGATTTTGGTGATCTCGTCGAAATGGCGTGAGGAAAGGAGCAGATTCCCGTCCGTGTCGATGTCGATTGCATTGCAGTGGACGTAATCGATCCACGAGGCCGTCAGATCGATATTCAGGGCGTCCGTTATATTGAAGTGATCGAATGTCCGCCACTGGAACACGACTTTCTTGTTCTGGTCAAGCTCCTGGATGGCGTACCCCACGAGGTCCGCGCTGGTGTTCCCTCCGGGGACGACCTGTGACATGTCGATGACCTCGTTATCCAGCGCAAAAAAGAGCACGTGCCCGTTCGGAAGCATGCGGAACTCGTGGGGATCCGTCCCGTACCCGTTCCCTGCCTGGAATGAATCGATGATTGTGCATGTCGGATCCATCTCGTAGAATTGCTGCGGACCGTCGTCGTAATATGTCAGATTCCCGTTCGGCTGTGGCTTGAAATCGTATCCGTTATTCACAAGATCCCGGGCGAATACCTGCGAGCCGTCGTTCCGGAGTATGAGGAGAGTGGGAATTGACGAAAAGCTCCAGTTCAGGCTTCCGAGAAAGAGGTAGCCGGGAGAAGTTGGTTCGGAGACTGTCACGTCGATGACCGGGAGGACTATCCCGTCGTTGACGGAAGACGGGCGCGACCGTTGTGCCTGCTTGCGGGCCGACACCGACGGGGGAAAATCGGTTGCCCGGAGTTTTGCGCCGAGGGATTTGGGATCGGTAAGCAGGGACGCGGTCTGGAATGAGAACGTCCCCGACCCGGCGCGGCCGGTGCACCTGGCGATTGTGGTGTCGAGCTGCACCGTCACCGCCTCCGAAAGCGAGAAAGGCGTTGCGGGCTGGCAGACGACAGTCCTGCCGTCGTCGGAAACGCGTATGTTGAAGCTGTGTGCGCCGCTGAGCGAGCCGGAAATGCCGAGGATCAGACCGTGTGCAGCATCATTCTCGACAGGGCCACTCGTCCTGACAATGATGTTCGTGACGGGGAGAATGTACTTTGAATCGGGAAGGGGGGAAATATACCTGACCATGAGTGGCTTATGGCCCGCGCCGGAAGCGCTCGAGAGCCCGGTGCAGCAGAGAAAGAGAGCTGTGAATGCTATAAACAGATTCCGCCGGGTTGCGTTCATTCGGTCCCCCCTGACCACGCCAGGCGATTCTCAAACCTCGAAATCACCGGCGTCTCCCTGCATGGATGTTAATGACATGTTTTGGACGGTATTTTGTTCCTAAAGGTTTAGTCCCGGGCGAAAAAACCCCGCCCCCTCCCCCCCCGGGGGGAGGAATTTTCCCTTGAGAGTCGTACATTACGGAGGAGAGGAAAACACTGCGGAGGAGAAGAAAACACCCTGAAACAACCAGAAAGGGCCAGGTCGTATGAAGAACATCAATTCTGGGATCAGGTGGCTGTGTCCGGTCTGTCTTTCTCTGTTCGCCGCGGGTTGTGTTACCCACGAAACGTTCACACTCAACGAAGTCTCCCTGAACGGCCCAATTGCGCGGACCCCGATCAACGTGACGATTGACCCGACCCCCGGGACGGTTCAGATTATCCCCGGTTTTGCTGTAGACAACGGCCCGGTTCTTAAGGGGACGCTGGATCCCGCTCCCGGCACCCAGCAGGCACAGAGCACCTCCGTCACCTCCCGCAGTGGAAATCTGACATGGAACGTCCCCTCGAGTGAATACAGCCTCGACCTCCTGTTCACAGCGACAAATCACTTTGGTATGACCGTGGGGGGGGTGTACTCATCGGTGGGGGGGTACCAGTTTACAAACTTCCGGGGTGGTGTGAGCTTCTTTAACGTGGACAATAATTTTGGCATCCGGTTCGATGCCGGCGTGCAGTTCAATGCCGTCCGCTACAGGTCGCGTGCAACGGTAACGGACGTCGTCGACGTCGCGTTTCAGACTCCCCGCACGTACGTCTCAAACTTCGATGACTCGGGAACCGAACAAACCCTGGGTGCGGCGTTCGGTCTCACGTTGAACAGCGCCTACAGGGAGTCGTTCATAAACGGGTTCCTGCACGTGGGAGTGGCGTGGCAGCCCCTGATCGACTACAACCCCACGAACCCTGACACGGTGACGGGGCCGGGTGACGCCCGCGCCGCGATCGGCTCACTCACAAGCACAACCGCGGTCCTCTCGTTCGGATGCGGGATCGCGCTCGAACTGGGGAAAGGGAACAGGGCGCTCATCGGCGTCCGCGGTGCGCAGCTCCTTGACGTCAACTCTCCCGCGCCCGGTCCCGTCTGGCAGCCCTTTGTTGAATTCGTGTTCACGCTCTGACAAAAAAAGCTCTGACAAAAAAAGGGTCAGGCTGTTGAACATTACCCGCTGAGATGCTATCTTGACGTGTAATCAGTGATTCCCACACCCTCCTGATCACGTCATTCAGTGCCGCCTGTATCGACGAATAATATCGCTCCCCCTGTCGCATCTCCGCAGAAAAAGCAGGGGGGCGCGATACAGGTCTCACCGCTGCTTGTTGCCTCGTCGCGCAAAGACGCGCCACAGGTCCTTGAGTCCCTCAACACTACTCCCTCCGGGCTGACGCAGGCCGAGGCAGAGTCCCGCCTTGAAGAACACGGCCCGAATGTTGTCGCGCAGGAGGTGCACCACAGCTGGATCTTCCGCCTGCTCATCACCCTCCGCAATCCGCTCGTCATCCTTCTCTCCGCACTGGCCACGATCTCGTTCCTCACCGGTGATGTGCGCGCGGGGACGGTGATGTGCATGATGGTGGTTCTCGGCGTCATGCTCCGGTTCGTGCAGGAGAGCCGTGCGGACACCGCCGCCGCGAAACTGAAGGCGATGATCAAGGTGACCGCGACAGTGATACGGGACGGCCGGCAGGCCGAGATGCCGCTGTCGCACCTCGTCCCGGGCGACATGGTTGCACTGGCCGCGGGGGACATGATACCGGCCGACATACGCGTGGTGACGTCGAAAGACCTCTTCATCGTCCAGGCGAGCCTGACGGGCGAATCGATGCCCGTCGAAAAATTCGACATGACGGAAACGAGGGAGAACCTCATGCCGATCGAGCTCTCGAACGTCTGCTTCCTTGGCACGAGCGTCGAGAGCGGTTCGGCGACGGCGGTTGTCGTCGCCACGGGGAAGGCGACCTATTTCGGCAGCATGGCGACCTCCATCGCCGCCGCACAGGTGGAGACGAGCTTTGACAAGGGGATCAAGCGGTTCACCTGGCTGATGATCCAGTTCATGATGGTGATGGTCCCGCTCGTCTTTCTCATAAACGGGTTCACGAAGGGGAACTGGGGGGAGGCGTTCTTCTTCGCTCTCGCCGTCGCGGTGGGTCTCACCCCCGAGATGCTCCCGATGATCGTCTCGGTCTGCCTCTCCAAGGGGGCGCTCCTGATGTCGCGCAAGAAGGTGATCGTCAAGCGCCTCAATTCGATACAGAACCTCGGGGCGATGGATATCCTCTGCACAGACAAGACGGGGACGCTCACGATGGACCGCGTCATACTCGAGCATCACTGCGACGTCGTCCAGAAGGAAAGCGATGCGGTCCTTGTCGACGCGTACCTGATAAGCCACTTTCAGACCGGCCTCAGGAACGTCCTCGACCGCGCGATACTCGATCACCGGGAGGTGCTCGATGCGGCGACGCTTGCCTCGTACAGAAAAGTCGACGAGATCCCGTTCGACTTCAAGAGGCGGCTGATGTCGGTGATCGTGGAAACTCCCGAAAAAAGCCACAGGCTCCTCACGAAGGGCGCCCCCGAAGAGGTCTTCCCCCGGTGCACACGGTTCGAGCTCGAGGACGAGGTCCTCCCGATGGATCCCATCCTCATAGAGGACCTGAAGGAAGAGTACGAGCGCCTGAGCACAAACGGGTTCCGCGTCCTTGCGGTGGCCTACAAGGAGCCGGAGGTGAAGACCGCGTATTCCAAGGAGGACGAATGCGAGCTTGTGCTGATCGGCTACGTTGCGTTCCTCGATCCCCCGAAGGATAGCGCGGCGCCCGCGATCGCGGCGCTCCAGAAGCACGGCGTCACCGTGAAAATCCTCACGGGGGACAATGACCTCGTCAGCAAGAAGGTTTGCCACGACGTGGGCCTGCCGACGGAAAAAGTCGTTCTCGGCACGGTGATCGACAGGATGTCGGACTCGGAGCTCGCCGATGCGGTCGAGAAGACGACCCTCTTTGCGCGTCTCTCCCCGGCGCACAAGCAGCGGATCATCCACGTGCTCAGGGAACGGGGCCACGTCGTGGGGTTCATGGGGGACGGCATCAACGATGCGCCAGCCCTCAAGGCGGCAGACGTCGGCATCTCGGTCGACTCGGCGGTCGACATCGCCAAGGAATCCGCGGACATCATCCTTCTGGAGAAGAGCCTGATGATCCTGGAAGAGGGGGTTCTCGAGGGGCGGAAGGTCTTCGCGAACATCATCAAGTACGTCAGGATGGGGGCCAGCTCGAACTTCGGCAACATGTTCAGCGTCCTGGGGGCGAGCGCGTTCCTCCCCTTCGTTCCCATGGCCCCGATCCAGGTGCTGACGAACAACCTGCTGTACGACTTCTCGCAGGTGCCGATCCCGACGGACAACGTGGACCCGGAGCAGATTACGAGGCCGCGCCCCTGGTCGATGGACGAGCTGAAGAGGTTCATCCTCTATATCGGGCCCATCAGCTCGATATTCGACTACACGACGTACTTTATTATGCTGTTTGTATTCAACTGCTGGGATCCGGCGCGCGCCTCGCTGTTCCAGACCGGCTGGTTCGTCGAATCGCTGATGACGCAGACGCTCATCATCCACATCATCCGCACGAACAAGATCCCGTTCCTGCAGAGCCGCGCGAGCTTCCCGCTCGTCGTCACATCGACGTTGATCATGATATTTGGAATGTACCTGCCGTATTCGCCCCTTGCCGGGTCGTTGGGGTTCACCGGTCTCCCGGAGCTCTACTGGCCGCTTCTTCTCTGCACGCTCCTCTGTTACGTCGTCCTGACGCAGATCGTCAAGGTCGTCCTTCTCCGCCGCGCCTGGATCTGACATGAATTCCGAATTCAGAGTTCAGAATTCAGAATTCGCCCTGGCCTGTCCGTTCCTTCTTTGCTCTTTGCTCCGCAGTCTTCTTGCTCGCCGTTATTATCCTGTATAGTTCATCGCTTCCTTGAGCAAGACTGCAAGTCGGTCTTTGTTCCCGGTACCAGCCTGATCCAGCATTCGAAGCCAGACGTAAGACTCGTTCATCTCTTTTCGGACAATTCCCAACGTGTGGACAAATTCTCGCAAACTCTTTCCGCCGCGCGCCTCCGCGTGATTTGGTGCTCCCGCGGTCGCTGATCTGACAAATTGATCTGCGATGTGACGAGCGGCTGGAGTTCTCGGGAGGACGCCCGCGAGATCAATAGCCGCGACACCAAATCCGAATGACATACACGCATTAAACAGTCTTACTCCATGAGCGCGCTCAGGAATAGACGACATGCGATTGCTGTTTCTTTGTCTTGTCAGGAACCGTCAGGCGGCGAAGCTGCGTGTTCGATGCGTGTTGAGGCTCTGAAGAGGTCAACAGCTACTTGAAGGTTCATCCAGAATTCGGATGTGTTCTTTAGTTCACGCGACAACAGAATGGCTGTCTCAGCGGTCATGTCGCGCTTCCCGTTGACGAGTGTATTGATCCGCTGGATGGGCACCTTCATTCGGCGTGCCAGCGCAACCTGGCTGATGCCCATCGGGACAAGGAATTCCACCTTGAGGATCTCGCCCGGATGCGTCGGCTGGCGGCGCTTCGGTATCATCTTCAGTTCCTCCTAATGGTAGTCGACAATTCCAACATCTCTTGCGTTCCCATCCTTCCATTGAAAGATGATGCGGAGCTGATCGTTGATTCTATCGCTGTACCATCCCCGCTTGTCGCCTTTGAGCATTTCCAGGCGATTACCAGGGGCGACATTCAGATCCTGGATTTCACGCGCCGCGTTGATCATATCCAGTTTCCGAATCGCAACTCTCCATATCGTCCGCGGGATTGATCGGGCGGGTCTGGTGTCGTCTCCATTGAAAATGTCTTCTGTGGCCCGATTCTGGAAACAGAGTATCATGATCGAATGTACGTATTGCACGAATAACGTGCAAGTGTGCAGATTTCGGTTTTTTCGGCATATTCTCGGCATTCGGCTGACCTGTCGAAATTCAGGTTTCCCGATCGACAACATGTCGTCCCCTTTGCCGGTGCGGCAAAATAGTACGTGTCTATTCCGGCACGAACCAATGTGGAATTGAGGGTGTTGTTTGTTGTGATTTATCACCCTCATCGCTGGAAACGTATTTCCTTGCACTTTTGGGCGATTCTGCCGTGTATTGCTTGAATGACAACGATAGAAAGGAGGAGGGATCACTGTGAGCCGAGTCAGGGTTCTGGTTGGTACGCACAAAGGTGCATTCATTCTGTCATCTGACGGAAAGCGCAAACAGTGGAACGTCGACGGTCCCTATTTTGCCGGGTGGGAGGTCTACCACATGAAGGGATCGCCGGCAGACCCAAACCGGATCTATGCATCGCAAACGAGCGGCTGGTTCGGCCAGATAATTCAGCGGTCGAATGACGGAGGTGCAACGTGGGAACAACCGGGGACAGGCCCGGGAGAGACGACAACCACCCCTGACGGTATGCCGAAGGCCGAAAGCAACAAGTTTCTGTACGACACCGACGCTCGCACCGGAAAACCCCTCACAACGCATCAGTGGTATGACGGAACACAGCATCCATGGGAATTCAAACGCGTATGGCATCTTGAGCCGTCGTTAACGGACCCCGACATGGTGTTCGCCGGGGTGGAAGATGCAGCGCTTTTCGGTACGACGGACGGGGGGAAGAACTGGCACGAGCTTGCAGGCCTTCGTGGTCACGGCACCGGACCGAAATGGACTCCGGGAGCCGGAGGGATGGGATTGCACACCATCCTTCTTGACAGGAGAAATCCGGGCAGAATGTATGCCGCTATCTCGGCCGCTGGGGTGTTTCGATCCGACGACACCGGGGCAAGTTGGCGCCCTGTCACGAAAGGACTGAGCTCCCCCTACATTCCCGATCCGGATGCGGAAATCGGGCATTGCATTCATCGTATTGCTGTGCATCCGTCGCGCCCCGAGGTACTGTATATGCAGAAGCACTGGGATGTGATGAGAAGCGACAACGGAGGGGAGTCGTGGCACGAAATCAGCGGTAACCTTCCGAGTGACTTTGGCTTTGTTGTTGATGTTCACGCTCACGAGCCCGAGACAGTCTATGTCATCCCTATAAAGAGCGATTCAGAACATTATCCACCGGAAGGCAAGCTGCGTGTCTATCGCAGCAAGACGGGCGGCAACGATTGGGAACCGCTTACAAAGGGTCTCCCCCAGCATGACTGTTATGTCAACATTCTCCGAGAGGCCATGGCGGTCGATTCATTGGACAAATGCGGAGTCTATTTTGGAACGACCGGCGGTCAGGTATACGCCTCCGCCGACGCCGGCGACACCTGGGCGCCGATCGTTCGTGATTTGCCGGCGGTATTTTCTGTCGAAGTTCAGGTGTTCTGATGGTCAGAGTAACACTACCACACCATTTGCGAACGCTCGCGCGAGTTGGTGGTGAGGTCCAGCTCGACGTTGCCGGCTCGGTCACCCCACGTGCCATCCTTGAAGCACTTGAGACGGCCTATCCGATGCTGAGAGGAACAATCCGCGAGCACGAGACACTTCAGCGGCGTCCGTTCCTCCGTTTCTTTGCCTGCGGCGAAGACCTTTCCCTGGAATCGCCCGAGACTCCGCTCCCCGAGTCCGTGGCTTTGGGAAATGAGCCGTTTATGATCATCGGTGCGATCGCGGGAGGGTAATCTCACTCCCTTCTGTTTCCGCGCAGCTGTCCCACCTGTCCCTCATATCTCCGTCTCGTCCCATTTCAGTTGTCATCGCGCGGTTCGTTCCCTACGTTACGTTGTAAGCTGGGATAACGCCCTGCGGAGGGAGTTCCGCCCGGGGCGTCGTCAGTACACGGGGCGCAGATAATCCCAGTCGGACGACCGGAGCTGGTTTCCTGAATAGAAATCATCCGGCGCGACCGGCATCGTCGTGAACATCGCGTTCGTGCACTGGTTCAGGGGGCCGGGAGTGATGTTGGCGAATCTCTTCAGGATGGTCTCAATGGTCTGCCGCTCGAAATATTGTTCATCGCGAAGGTGCTCGGGATAGTAGTCAAGCCAGCTCGCGAGTGCGGGGTGGCACGAAAGCACGGCGAGCGTGGCGACGAAGTACGATGTGTCGTCCGCGAGGAATCGGGTGACGTCCCCGCTCTCCGGGGGGACGTCGGCGATCTTCTGTATATCGTCCACCCATGACGCGAACTCCTTCAGCGCGACGGAGGACACGAGCGTATAGTCCCAGGCGCAGTACTCGATGTACGGGAGCGCCCGGGAAAGGAGGCCGGCCCCCTTCGCGGCGAGTGCGCTCTGCGCGGTCTGGTCCGTGAGCGAGGAAATCCCCGCGACGATTTCGTCAAGTTGTTTGCGGAAAGGATCCCCCGGGTACGTCGAGACCGCCGCCTGGATCGCAAAAAACGAGGCGTCCGAAGGGGTGACCCGCGTGTCGTTGAAAAGGCCGTATCGTTTCATTGCGTGCTCAGTCTCTGTTCATGAAGAGAATCCCCCCGACCGTCCCCAGCTTCCACGTCCGGTGTTGTCGTTGTTGCAGTCCTGACGCATGACGGAGAGCATGATCAGGAGGAAAGCCCCGATCCCGACAAGCGAACGGATTGCCTCCCGTCTCCCGATGTCGACTCTCGGGCCCGCCACGCTCTCCGCCTCGGCCCTCGTGGGATCCTGTTGATGGACGCCGGCCTCTTTGAACCACTCGTGCTGCGATTGCGTCGTGATGTCCGCGCGTTCGACCTGCAGGAACGGGATCTGGACTGGTTCCGTGTCCCGCGCGGCGACACGCACCCGCGTGAACACAAGTTTGTTCGTATAGTACCGGTCACGATCCTCCTTGCTCAATCCCGCGATAGTTTTGGCCGAGACCTCGACGTCGTTGTACTCGACCCCCCCGGCGCTGAACGAACGGAGAACCGTCCCCTTCCATCCTCCTATCGCTCCGAGCGCCGCATGGACCACGCCGGGCCTGATCTGGACAATTGTGCGCTGTGGATTCTGTGTGCCGGTATTGTTCATCTGTCGGCAGTCTCCTGGTTGTACAAGTAGACTCTCCCCTCATCTCCCCGCGGGAGCATGTAGGAAAACACCGTCTCGCGCCTTGCCGGCTTCCGATCCGTCGCCTGCAGAAGCCGTTCCATGCCGCCGGAACGGAGTGTCCCGATAATGCGGGGGGAAGCGTAACAGATCCGGATCCCCGATCCGGAGTACTGCACAAAATCCTCGTTCAGGTCGTCGCTCTCGGTCTCTTCTCCGTCAGGATGTACGTAAATCACCGTGGTGATTCCGAGATCTTCAAGTGCGCGAACGGATGGCATGTACGCCCAGTGCCGGTTGTTGAATTGATGCGCGGAGGAAGTGAGTGGGCTCAATCTCCTCCGGTCGAGTATAATCGCCGCCGTCCGGATGTTGTCGGCCCGGGAAGCCCCGCCTGAGACTATCGGGGCGAAGTGGAGAAGCGCCCCGAGCGTCGAGCGGAGAGGGACGGATTCGCCTACGTGCGCCAGGTTCTCGATCTGCAGCACGACATCGGCCCGCGACGCGATGTGTGCCCCGAGCGCGACCGATTCAACGCCGTCCAGATCGGCGATGATGAGCATCGATTTCTCGACCTCCGTTGGTGTACCTTCGATGAGCTCCGCGAGTGCATCGCCGGTCTCCGATGATGCCAGGACTGACGGGATTTCGTTGAACGGGATCGGAATCTCCGGGTCCGCCGCAGAGTGCACTATGAGGCTCATCCTGAACGGGAGCCATCGGTCTGAGGGGGTGTAGGCCCGTATAAGCTTGCGCACGTTCTCGTCGCAGGAGGAGGCTTCGCATCGGACAGACTTTGCGCGGGAGCTTTCCCCTGCGAGTATCGGCCGTTCGAGCGCAGGTACCACGACTGCGGTATTCGCCGTCACTCCCCCCGCAAGACGGACGTAGAGTCCCGCGGGCTCCCCCCCGGCGATGTAGACGCCGTAATTTTCGGTGAGCCCGGAGTCCTGTCTCTCGGCCTGAAAATAGCGCTGGACCACCCAGTGTGCCGGTTCGGCGAGCCGGAGGGCCTCCCCCCACGCCTCCTCCCCGGTCAGGCGTCCGACGATGACCTCTGCACCCTCGCAGCCGTAGTCGCTTTTCAAAACCCAGTCGTCTTTTTCGCGCCCGAGTGTCTCCACGTCGCACACGGAAAGTCTCCGCGTGACGGGGATGTACCGCCGGATTGTTTCTTGCGAAGAGGGGCTGAAGAGATCCATCTTCTCATGGAAAAACGCCAGCGATAGTTTGTTCTGTGTGACGACCGCCCCGAAAGGGTTCACGACCGCGAGCCGGCCCTCCACCATCGGTCCGAGGACGTTCGTCAGCTCGCCGAGAAGGGGAGAGGAATCCGGTATCCCCCTTGCATCCTTCCATACGTTGACCCGCTCGCACCACCAGTCCGTCTTGTAGTGGCGGAACAGGACGTCGATCTCCGTTCCAAACATCGTTGCCCGTCCGTTGTCGGACCGTCCCAAATTTGACGGGGACCCCGTGAGGACCCTGAAGCCAGTCCCCTCGAGCCACTCCTGATACAGCATCAGCATCCCCTGGTCTTCAGGGATGTCCGTCGGGTATGCGATCGCGAGTGTGGGGACACGCGACGGGGAGCGGAGTCCCCTGTACGCCGCGTCGACGACGGAGAGAAATGCCGCCCGGAGTCTGCTGTTGGGATTCAGGAATCCCGGGAATTTCGGCGCCGCGAACTCACCGAGGAGGAACGCCTCATCGACGCCGCTCGGCGTATCGGAGTTGATTTCGGCGACCGCGAGTCGGCCGTCGTTCGTGCAGAATATGTCCGCACGGGCGATTCCATGCCAGAGGCTCCCCGATGCGTACCAGAGCATCTTCTGGACGGGGGTGAGCGAAAAGAAATCCGTGAGGTGCGACGGGTCGCGCGCAAGTATGTCGCACAGTTCGTCATAGGCGCGGCAGGCGGCGGAGGCGGCTGTCCGGAGGGCCTTCATCCTGCGTGAGGGGACGAAACAGGGGGAGGATCTGAGCCGGGCGTTTCCGTCCATATAAGGGAGGGAAGGGATTCTGCGGTCCAGAAGCCATGACCGGAGCTCCGCGTCATTCATCCCGCGTTCCGCCCCCCTCTGCTCCGTCACCCGGGGTATCCGCACACCGGGCTGCAGTAGTTCGGGTGAATCAACCGTATCGTGAACATGTGACGTCATGGTGCGGCGCTCCGGTCAGTAACCCACCTGAAGTGCAAAAAGTGCGGCGGCGATAAATGCGGCGGCCTCCACGGCCCCCGCGCCGATGTTCCCGTCCCTGCTTATCTCATCGTCGAGTCTCCCCCCGTAGAGCCGGAAACCATCCCCCAGGAGTATCCCCTGGACGATGAACTGGCGCACCGGGTAGAGCACGAGGATCCAGAGGAGGGCCTTCCCGCAGAGGCCGAGCGACGTCGCGTAATCCGAGAAATCGCCGTTGACCGCGTGTCCGACGATGATGCCGACGGCGATCATCATCCCTGCGTAACTCAATGCCGCCGCCACGTTGCCGTTCGTGATCTCCCTCGCGTCGTCGTACCTCGTGACGAACCGGTGTATGTACGTGATGCCCCAGAGCGCCGCGATCCCGATCACGAGGAAAACCCCCGCGACGGAGAAATCGCCCCCGGCGCTGTCTCCGGAAAGGACCCCCGCGATGACGAGCGCGGCGGAGATGTGGCCGCCCGCCGCAACGAGCCCCGCGGCCTGGTTATTTGCCCTCACCCCCGCCACGATATTCGTCCGGACGAGAAACCGGAACCCCAGGCGTCCAAACAGTGCGAGCGCGATGATGCCGAAGATGCCGTATCCGCCGGCCTGGAGAGCATTCGACCAGAATCCGGATGAAAACATCCCTGCCGCGTCCCCTCCCCCGGAAGCGCTGATATCGGGGAGGCCGTCGAGAACGGATCCGGCGATGAGAAGCACTCCCAGGAAGTAGCCCGCGTATTCGATCCCCAGCGCGGCGTTGTGCTCCTCGCCGATTTTCTCCGCGACGTTAACGTGAAGGAAGAAATGGAGCGCGAGCCTTGCAAGTCCCGCGAATATGACGAGTGAGGCGATGACGAACAATGCAAGTTCTGCCGGGGCGGCGTTGTTCATTCCAGTCCTCCTACGTTCATGTCCGTGGGTGCCTCGATTGAATACTGTACCCGGAATTCCCTCTTCTCTCCCGGCGCGAGCCGGACCTGCCACGTCAGGATTCCCCCCGCGTCCGGCTTTGCCTCTTCGGGGCGCGGGAGATCAATCTCGACCTTGACCCGTTCGTCCTGCGAGACCGGGACGTTCTCGCGGACCGTGAGCGTTTGCGGTATCTTCTTCCTGTTTTCCGCGGTGATCAGTATGTCGTATTTTGTCATCTGCGATCTGGAAAAGATCCCCGATACATCCGTCACCTTGTTCAGGAGCTTTCGTTCAATATGCACGCCGTTATCCGCGCCAAGGTACGCATCGAACTTCTCTCCGGGCATCACCATGGGAAGCTTCGACGTGCTGACAAATGCGTTGTCGACATACACGCTCATCGGTCCGGGGATGATCGGGTAGTCCGTGGAGTTGCGGAGCCCTGCCTTGAAGAATGCTTCCGCCTGAAGTTTGGGGACTGCGCTGTGGCTGAATGTGCCGCCGAGCGGGACGACTGCGATTGTCACCCTGTGCTCCCGGTTGTCTGAGGGCACGGTGCTCTCCCCCGAGATCGGAAATGATGCGGCGATCAGCGACTCTTTTACGTCGGCTGTCCTCGGCGGGACTGAAGCTGCCGCAAGGTGTGACGAGAGGTTCTGCGGCGCTGAGGTTCCCGCCAGCTTTCCGAGGCTCTCGCCTTGCGCCTGTGCGGTGATCGCAACAGTTCCCACAGAGACCCCCTCGGCAGGAAGCGAAAAATCGGCCCGCGTCAGAGCGAACGGGCGGACGCTGACCCTGAACTGGATACTCTGATACCCGACGTACGACGATTTGAGGACGACCGGGCCCGGCGTCAGGCCATTGATTCTGTAATACCCGTTCACGTCCGTTGCAGCGCCCGCGGGGATTCCCGTCACGATGATATTGGCCCCGACGAGCGGCTCCCCGGTGGCCGCATCGCGCACCGAGCCCTCGATGGATCCCTGCGCCCGCTCTGCCGATCCGACGAACCAGGGCTGCAGTTCGGGCGGAGCCCCGCCAAGCGCCGGTTGTGATGTGGAGAGTGTCAGGCTGACGTCCTTCCACTCCTCCCCGGTATTCTGCCGCACGACCGCGGAATAGGTAAGCTCCACGATCGTATCGGCGGATGACACGCGGATGTCATACGTCGGCGTCCATCCGGCCTGGGAAATCAGATACGATGCCTCGATCGCGAGAGTTCCCCCGCTCCGGACGTCGAAAGCGATCGTGATCGATTTTTCCACTTTGTCCGGGCTTCCTCCCGCGGCGTTGATCTCTCTCTGGACCGCGTTCAGCTTTTGTTGAACGGCGTCCGATTTATCCTCGAGCTGCCGCGATTCCGTGTTGAGCTTCGTGAGTTCGGCATCGAAGAACCCGAGTACCTTGTTCCAGTCCTCCGTTGTCGGGCGCTGCGTCTTCAGCTCCCGTGCCACCGACTCCTCCGATGCGATTGTGATTTTGTTCAGAAAATCACGCTGATGGGATATGACGGCAAGCCGGTCGTTCAGCGTTCGCAATTCATCCGTGATGGATTTGCGCGTCTGGAGGAGGGGGGCCATCCGGTCGGCGGAAAGGGTATCGAGAAACTTCCGGTTCACCTTGACTTCGAGTATCTTTGCCTGTGCGCTCCCGGTGGCAGAAACGCGGACCGACTGGTCCTGGAGGAAGGAGGGAAGCCCTCCGAATGTTATGTGCCTGATCCCCGGGGTGACATCCGCGCTCCCCTCCCGCGTCACCATCGCCCGGTCTGCATAAACCGTTGCGGCGACGATGCGGGACCCTATCTTCGAATCGCCCGGCCCGGGGAGCGCGGCGGTCGTTTTCGCGGGGAGTGCTGCAGCCATTGCAAAGAGAACGACGGGGATGTGCCTTCTCATGCGGAGACCCTCCGGGAATGAATGTCCCTGGGTGATATCGGAGAATGGAGATGAGCGCGCGTCAGCGCGCCAGCGGGAGGAACGCGCCTTGCGGGACTACGTCATGGAGAATGTAGGGAGGGGAGTGAGTAAAGTCAATGCCGCTTCATTCGGGGGAGGCCCGGCCGGGGCAACAGGCGTCGCAGTCCGGGAGCGTCCTCAGGAGAGTTTCCCGAGGTGGCGTGGGAAGCGCGACCTGTAATTCCTGCTCAGCATCAGGCGCGTGCCGTTTGTCAGGATGACCGTGAAATCTCCGTGGAACAGGGGCTGCATCTCCCTGATCCTGTCGATGTTCACTATCGTCGAGCGGTGAATGCGGAGAAACTGGGCGGGGTCAATGCGGGATTCGAGGTCGTTCATTGTTTCGCGGATCAGGTGCGACATGGTTCCGACATGCAGCGCGAGGTAATTCCCCGCCGCCTCGATCCAGTCGATCTCCTCCATCTTCAGAAACACGATCCGCCCCCCCGTTTTCACGACAAGCCGGCGTATGTAGCGGGTGTCCCCGTCGACGCTTCCAAGGAGCGTCATGAGCTGCTTTTTGAACGGTTCCTGGGGTTCTGTCAGGAGCTGCGTCTTTGCGCGGGCCAGCGCGTCCTGGAACCGGTTGGCGGCAAAGGGTTTGAGAAGGTAATCAAGGGCGTGAAATTCGAACGCGCGGAGCGCGTGCTCGTCGTAGGCGGTGACGAATATGACCGCGGCAACCCGGTCGACGCCGACGGTTTTCAGGACTTCGAACCCGTCCTTCCCCGGCATCTGTATGTCGAGAAACACGAGGTCCGGACTCGACTCCTCGATCGACGCGACAGCATGCACGCCATCCACGCACTCACCGATGATTTCGATTTCGGGATCCCGCTCCAGGAACATCCGGATCTTGTCCCTGGCGAGGGGTTCGTCATCAACGATGAGAGTCCGGATTCTCTGTGCGCTGATCCCGGGGGACGGCTGAAGGCTCATACGATTCTGTACGGAGGGGAATCTGTAATGTTACGGTCACCCCTCCCGATGCCCCGGTGCCCATCAGAAATGACTGGTTTGCACCGTACAGTTGACGAAGCCTCGCCTTCGTATTCCCGATGCCGATCCCTTCGACAAAATCCCCCGGGAGCCCCGGGCCGTCGTCCGACACCCGGATTTCAAGTTTCTTCCCTTGGCACCGGGCGGCGACGGCGACCGTTCCGGTCGCGCTCCGCGTTGCCACGCCGTACCGGATCGAGTTTTCGACGATCGGCTGCAGAATGAGGTTCGGAACCATCGCTTCGAGAGCTTCTTCCGGGATGTCCAGCGCAACGACAAGCCTCTCACCGAACCTCAGTTTTTCGATTTCGACATACTGCTTCAGGAGATCTACCTCCTGACGCAGCGTCACTTCCTGCTCGCCGTTTACCTCCAGCGTCGCCCTGAGGAGTTCGGCAAGCCTCGATATGGCCTCGTCCGCCGCCTCCACGTTCCGGTGCATGAGCGATGAAATGGCATTCAGCGTGTTAAACAGAAAATGAGGATGGATCTGGCTCTTCAGCGCCTGGAGCTGGGCCTCGGCGAGTTTGGCCTCGAGCCGCGATGTTTTCAGCTCCCTCTCCCTGTGATTCCTGTAATAATCAATGCTGTAACTTGTTGCGAGGAGAAACGCATACGTCAGGTAGCGGAAGAAGAGCCCGCTCTTCATGAGTACAATCGCGGTCTTCACGTACGGCTTTTCATCGCCGTCGACTGCATGGAGGAAAAGCGTGTAGATCGCGATGTGGAGAACCGGGACGAGCATAAACGCGGGGATATGCCGGCGCAGGCTCCCTGCTGCCGGGACTCCCCCGATCGGGTAACGCCTTCCCATCCAGACGATAAACGGGAAAAGGAGCGCCCACACGTACCAGTAGCTCAGCAATCCGACGAGTATATCGTTCAGGGAATACTGAGTCGTTTCCTGGGACATTCCCACGTAGTTCTGAAACACGAAGAGGAGGCCGATCCCCGTGAATGCGCCGAATATGATAGTCCATTCCTTCCACTTCCACGATCTGAAGGGATTTACCTCACCCTGAATCATGACGCTCCGATCCTCCGTTGACGGGATTTTCTGAGTTTCGCGCAGAATGAATGCGAAAGGACGTTGCGCTGTCCTCCGTCCCTCGGGGGGAGAAGACCGGACGGGGGAAGTTGCGAAACGACTATACGTCCTGCGGCGCTCATTTGCAACATCTTTGGGATGAGAGGGACGTCGGCGGTGACGGAATGTCCGCACGCGCACGGAGGCGTCTTCTCTCTCGCTGCAGGTTCACACACACTCCGTCCTCCCCGCGCGACCCGTTTCGGGAATTCCCCCTCCGGCCTCCTTCACCTGTACATTCCGTCATCGGTTCAGTCCGTCCCGTCACATTTCTGCATCCCCGGTCGCTGTTATTCCGTATCTCTCATCAGAGATCAGCGGTAACGGTTGCTCATCACAAAAGGAGGGTGTTATGAAATCCATTCTTTTCGCCGGCGTCGCACTTCTCAGCGCGGCCCTGGCATACGCCAGACCGGGGGACGTTTCCCGGCCCTCATCCGATCAGGAGTTTACAGAATCGAAACTCCTCGATGACGTTCACTGTGACAACTGCCAGGCGAAAGAGAACGCCATGTACGATCTCGGAGAGCTCCGTTCGCAGAAAGCGGTCATCCCGCTCATGGCGGTTCTTCACGGGGACTCTGACGAGTCGTCCCGGGTCGTCGCCGCTCTCGCGCTCTGCCGCATAGGCGACGAGAGGGGGACGTATGCCGTGAAACGCGCGGCGACGTTCGACGGGAGCAAGAAGGTGCGGACGCTTGCCGCCTGGTTCTACAACACGTACGTGAGGGAAGGTAGCTTCGAGTTCGAGCCACGGAGCCAGTCGATGGCGGACGGGAACTGAAGCGCGGGTGCTGTGCCCGAAGGGCTCCCCGGCTGTCCTGGCTCCGGGGGGCCCGGTTGATTTTCTTCCCCGCGTAACCGCGCATGCTTCTCCCTTCCTCCCTCCGCCCTGAGCGGGACGAACCTTATCATTTCCCTTACATTAAGTCAAGAACCGCCCCGAAACCCCGCCGATTGCGCAATTGAGAATCTCCTGAAATAATGGTATCCTTTAAGTCTACAGGAGAGCGCAATGGTCGGCCAGACGATCTTAAACTATAAGATCATCGAAAAGCTCGGCGAGGGAACAATGGGGGATGTCTATAGAGCCCAGGACCTCACGCTCGGGCAGACTGTTGCCGTCAGGTTCCTCCCGGTCCAGCTTTCCCGTTCGGAAGTCGATCGCGCCCGTTCCATTCTCGAGGCCAGGGCCGCCTCGACGCTGACGCACCCGAACATCTGCACGGTCCATGCGATTAAGGAATTCAACGGGCAGATGTTCGTCGTCATGGACCATGTCGAGGGGGAGACGCTCCGGAAGAAGCTGACGTCCGGACCCGTGCAGGTCAGGCGGGCGATTGAAATCGGGATGCAGGTGGCGGAAGGACTGGCAATCCTCCACGATCACGGGATGGTCCACAGGAATATCAAGCCCGAGAACATCATGGTCCGGAAGGACGGCGTCGTCCAGGTGATGGACGTCGGGCTTCTGAGAAGGGGGAGCCTTTCCGCTGGGGCGCGGGAAGGGGTTCCCGTCGGCACGGCAGCGTACATGTCCCCCGAGCTGATACAGGGGCACGCGTCTGACCCGCGGACGGACATATTCTCACTCGGCGCCGTCCTCTACGAAATGCTCTCCGGCCAGCCCCCGTTCCGGGGGACGGACGAAGCCGCGCTCATCCAGGAGATCCTGAACGCGGAGCCCCGGCCTCTTTCGTCGAGTGTCGAAGGGATCGACAGTCTTCTCGACGACGTCGTTCTCGAGTGCCTCGTAAAAGATCAGGCCGAACGCTACCAATCTGCGAGGGAGCTTGCAAAGAACCTCCGGCGCTACGTGAGGGGAGCAGGCGGACCCGGCGCGGAGAGGATGGTGAAGGTTCACATCAGCAAGGTCGTAGGTCAGGTGCCGGCGGCATCACGGCCGGGAGCGGCGATTGCCGGTCTTGTGAAGTACGCAAAATTCCCCCCGGCGGGGACGGATACACCGGGGTCGGGCGAGCCTTCCAGGGGAGAGCCGCCCGGGTCTGATCCCTCGTCCCGGGCAATGCTTTTTCTCTTTCTCCCCTGGATCCTCCTCCTCGTCGCGCTCGGCGCCGCTGCGACGTTTGCGCTCCTGTATTACAGGGGACCTGTCTCCGAACCGCGGTCGGTCCGCTCTTCCATACGGCCCCCCGAGAACTCCACGTTCGCGAGGACGTCCGGAGGGGCGAACGGCGGGCATTTCGCCCTCTCGCCGGACGGGACGAAGTTGACGTTTGCGGCGACGGACTCCACGGGGGTGACGCGGCTCTGGGTTCGCTCGCTGAGTTCGCTTCAGTGTTTGCCGCTCGCGGGGACGGAGGAGGCGTCGTACCCGTTCTGGTCGCCCGACGGCAGGGAGATCGGTTTCTTCTCGGGGGGAAAACTCAGAACGATCGACGCCTCGGGGGGGCCTGTCGGGACACTGTGCGACGCGTCATCGGGAAGAGGCGGGAGCTGGGGGGACGGCGTCATCGTCTTTTCTCCTTCGACGTCCGAGCCTCTCAGCCGCGTGCCGGCGACGGGAGGGATCCCATCGCCCGTCACGACGCTCGACGCGTCGAAGCTCGAGCATTCTCACCGCTGGCCCTGGTTTCTCCCCGACGGCACGCACTTTCTCTATCTGGCCCGTGCATCCTCCACGGATATTCTCTACGTCGCGTCGCTCGACGGGAAAGAAAACCGGGAGCTCCTGCGGAAGCATTCAAACGTCGAGTACGGCAACGGCTGCCTCCTGTTCATCGAGGAGGGGGAGCTGATTGCGCAGCCGTTTGATGCGCGCGGGCTCGCGCTGAAGGGGCTCCCTTCCACGGTTGCGGAAGGGGTGCTGTATGATCCGGGATACGGCAGGGGGGAGTTCTCCGTCTCGGGGCACGAAGAGCTCCTGTACGCTGAGGGGGCGGCGGAAGAGTCGGGACTCGCCTGGTTCGACCGATCGGGAACCTTCAACGGTTTTGTCGCGCACTCCGTCAGGAACGTCGACGCGCGCATCTCTCCCGACGGCGCCAGGGTCGCGTATTCAAACGACATCGCCGAGGGGGGGACCAGGCACCTGACGTCCGACCTGTGGCTCTACGACCGCCTCAGGGGGGTCACCTCGCGGCTCACGTTCGATCCGGGGGATGAAGTGGACCCCGTCTGGTCCCCTGACGGGAGGCAGATCGCGTTCGCCTCCAACCGGAGCGGAAGGGCGAATCCCTACCGCATGAACGCCGACGCGACGGCGGGAGAGGAAGCGCTTGCCGGTTCAGACTACAATCTCTTCCCGACGGATTGGTCCGCCGACGGGAAGCTTATCGCCCTTCAGCGTGCCCCTTCGAAAGGCGAGAAGTGGAGCATATGGATCCTTCCCCTTGCGGGGGGAAGGAAGCCGTACATCTGGATGACGATCGGCGCCGACATGCAGCTCGGGAAGTTCTCCCCTGACGGCCGCTGGATGGCGTACGTGTCTGACGAATCGGGGGAGCAGGAGATCTATATCCGCCCCTTCCCCGGTCCCGGAAACAAGATCCAGGTGTCGCTGCATGGATGCAACGGGGAAGCCTTCTGGCGGAGGGACGGGAAGGAGTTGTACTTCATGTCGCTCGATTCCCGCGTCATGGCGGCGGAGCTTTTGCGCTCCGGTTCCAGCCTGAAGCCGGGGAAACTCCGGGAGACGTTCGATGCGCGCTCGCGGGGGATCAGGTTCCTGCGCGGGGTCACCCCCGACAATCAACGCCTGCTCGGCGTCTACAATCCTTCGGACGCCAGGCCCGCCGATCTGACGCTCGTGACCGGCTGGCTCGGCGAGGCCCGGACGCCGTAGCATTCCTCCGCAGGATGGCATCCTGAGGAGGCGGACAACAGCAAGGGGCCGGACTCAACCGTCCCCCAACCGTTCTTGATGAGGAGACCGCGATGGTAGGATCGACAATCTCACACTACAAGATCCTCGAGAAGATCGGCGAGGGGGCCATTGGCATCGTCTACAGGGCCCAGGATACGAAGCGCGACCGGGTCGTGGCGCTGAAGTTCCTCCCCATCCGTCACGCGCTCTCGGAGTCGGACAAGCAGCGACTGAAGCAGGACGCGACGGCCGCCGCGCTCCTCAACCATCCGTACATCTGTTCGTTCTATTCGCTCAAGGCGGAAAAGAGCGACTACTTCATCGTGATGGAGTTCGTCGAGGGGAAGAGCCTGCGGCACAGCATGCCCGTGATGAACAACCAGGTGGCGGTCAATTTCGCCATCGTCATCTGCGCGGCGTTCCAGGAGGCCCACGGCAAGGGGATCCTCCACAGGAACATCCGGTGCGACAGCATCATGGTGAACCCGAAACGGCGCATCAAGGTGCTCGGGTTCGGCCAGGCGAACCTGAAGGACGCGCTCAAACTGCAGCGGACGGCGGGGACCCCTGAGGACGCGGCCTACATGTCCCCGGAACAGATCGAAGGTGTCGGTCTCGACAGGAGGTCGGACATCTTCTCGCTGGGCGTGCTGTTCTACCATATGCTGTCGGACCAGCTCCCGTTCCGCGGGGACCATGAAGCGGCGATGTTCTACTCCGTCCAGAACGAAAAGCCGGTGCCGCTCCGCCAGTATCGCCCCGATCTCTCGCCGGCCTTCGTGGCGATCATCGAGAGGGCGCTGGAGAAGAACCCGCAGGACCGGTACCAGTCGGTGGATGAGATGCTCGCCGAATTCCGGCACATGAAGCGTGCCTCGTTTTCTATTTCGAAAGTCTTCAACAGGCCTTCCGGCGACACGAAGCGCGCGGTGACAAAACCGTTCATACGGTTTCAGGGAAAGAACGCCGGGATGCCCTGGGGGAAAATGCTCCCTATGCTCATCGGCGTGCTTGTGCTGATTCTCCTGGCCATCATCATCATAAGGGCGCTGATCAATCCATGAATCCCGCTCCACAATAGATCGCGCTTCCTGGCAGCTCCTGTCACCCGTCTCTCCTCCGACCCTTTGCGCCGCCAGATGGGGGATAATAGCCAGTCCACCCGCCCTCTGAATGTCTTCGCGTCACCCCATCGGCGGTCAGCACTCCCGTAATTCGTCATAATTTGCCCTTGCCTGCAGGAAAACCCGGATAGCCGGACATGGGCACGCATCTTGCACTCAAACGGGTGCCTGTTCCCCCCGAACTGCGCTGCCTGGAATCGGGAGGCTCGTACTGTATTGGAAACTGGTAGGAAAGGAATATGAAAAAGGGGATACTTTTTAAGGTGATGTTGCCGGTGGCGTCGATCGTCGTGCTGACGACGATCGTCTCCGGCTGGCTCATCACGGGTCTGGCGGATTCCCAGATCGAGGCACTGGCGGATGAGCAGATCCAGGGCCGCGTCCACCTTATACAGGACAACCTGAAGGCCGTCAATGAGCTCAGCCTGCTCAGGGTTCACGCCGCCACTCGCGTGTTTATCGATGAGGGAAGCCGGCTCGGCACTCCCGGGCTCGGTGCGCCGGTGTCCGTCGGGTCGGAGAGGGCCCCCGACCTCCTTCTGGGCGGAAGGGCACAGGGGAACAATTTTGTGCTCGTCGACCGCGTCAAAGAACTCACTGACGCCACGGCGACACTCTTCACGAGACGAGGAGAGGATTTCGTCCGCATCTCCACGAATGTCAAAAAGCCCGATGGCTCGAGAGCGATCGGCACACTCCTTGATCCCTCCGGAAAAGCCATTGCCTCAATCCGCGACGGGAAGCCCTTCTTCGGCGTCGTGGACATTCTGGGGTCGGCCTACATGACGGGGTATGAACCGATAAAGGATGCGAAAGGAGAGATACTCGGCATCTGGTACGTCGGCTATCCTCTTTCCACGCTCAACCAGCTTGGCCAGTCGATCGGCGGTGCGCGGATCCTGGCCCACGGAATAGTCGCGTTGCTCGACGGGAAAGGCAAAGTCGCGTTCAAGTCGGAAAACGCGTCTCTTGATGACGTCCAGGCACTCCTCGCCGGGGGGGAAATCGCCGGCAAACCCTGGGACGTCAGGAAAGTGGATGCGGGCGTCTGGGGATACGCCATCGTAACGGCACATCCCCGGTCCGACATCGATGACAAGATTACAGGGATCTTTTTCGTCGTTGGCGCGGGCGCACTGGTCGTCGCGGGACTTCTCATCGGCGTGCTGTATCTGCTCCTTACCCGGATTGTCCTGCGGCCGATAAGGGACGTCGTAACGAAAATGGACGACGCCGACGTCAACACCGAGTTCGATTCGTATATGGCCGGCGAAATCGGGGATCTCCAGCGGTCATTTGACAGGTTCACCGCATCGATCAGGAACGTGCTCGTCCGGGTCGCCGAAGCGTCGTCTGCGCTTGCGGGATCGAGCACGCAGATCTCGAGCAGCGCGGAGGAAATGGCGGCGGGGGCCCACGAGCAGATGGCGCAGGCGGGGGAGGTGGCCGCGTCGGTGGAACAGATGACGAAGACGATCGTGGCGAACTCGAAGAACGCGGGGGTGACGGCCGATACTGCGCGCAAGGCAAAGGATGCTGCCGAGCAGGGGGGGATCGTCGTGGGGGAGACGGTGACGGGGATGAAGCGAATCGCGGATGTCGTCAACCGGTCTGCGGAGACGGTCCGGATGCTCGGTAAATCGAGCGACCAGATCGGGGAGATCATCGGCGTCATCGACGATATCGCGGACCAGACGAACCTTCTGGCGCTGAACGCCGCCATCGAAGCGGCGCGGGCGGGAGACCAGGGGAGGGGATTCGCGGTGGTTGCCGACGAGGTCCGGAAGCTTGCCGAGAGGACGACGAAGGCGACGAAAGAGATTGCCGTGATGATCCGGACGATCCAGGGGGATACTACGGGGGCCGTCGCATCGATGGAAGAGGGGACGAGGGAGGTCGACAAAGGGATCATGCTTGCCGACCGGGCCTGTGCGTCATTGAAGGAAATCGTCGGGATGATACAGAACCTCACGGACATGGTCATGCAGATCGCGACGGCGAGCGAGGAGCAGTCGAGCGCCAGTGAGCAGATCAGCAAGAATGTGGAGGCCATCAGCGCGGTGACGGGTGAGACGGCGCAGGGGACGCAGCAGATCGCGAGAGCGGCGGAGGATCTGAACCGGCTGACGGAGCAGTTGCAGCAGATGACGTCGAAGTTCCGGGTCTCGGGATGCGGTGGGACGGGCGGGGAGGATTCTCTCACCGTCGGGAAATCCTCCCTTGCCGTCCGCGCCAACGGAAAACTGGTGCCGCACTGATTCTCAGAGCGCCCCGAGCATCTTCTCCGCTTTCATCCTGACGAACGCGTAGTTGATGAACGGCAGGACATTGTTCCTTGCCGCGCGCGTCGCGTATTCCCTCGCCTCCGGTCCCCTGCCGCTCTCCCGCATTGCGAGCGCCAGGGTGTACAGAACAACGGGATCCTGCTGGTTCGCCTGTGTTAACTCGTCTATCGCCTTCGCGAAGTCCTTCCCGTGGAACGCGATCATCCCTGCGAGCTCGTGCGCAAACCGGATCTGGTTTTTGTTCTTTGTCGTCTCGGCCCCCTTCCGGTATTTCTCCGCCTCGGGCCGCGCGGCGGCGATGTCCCCTTTCTCAAGGTAGACCTTCGCGAGGTTGTAATGGTGGACACGCTCGGCAAATGTCTTCACCTCCTTCGCAAGCGATGATTCCCGGATCAGCGCGACCGATGCGTTGAACTTCTCGAGCGCCTCGTTGGCCTTCCCATCATTGAGAAGTATATTCGCCATCAGCGCGAGGTCGGCGGACATGGACGCGGGATCGTTGCCGCGTTCGTCGATGGCATACTCCTTCGCGATCTCTCCCAGCGCCAGGTCGGGTTTCCCCTCGTCCTGGTACACAACGCCGCGGGCGAACAGCGCAAGCCGCCGTTCCCCGTCGTTGCGCGCCCCGTTGTACAGCTTCTCCAGCTCTGACAGTGCTTCGTCGTGTTTGTTCTGATACATGAAGCAGGCCGCGATTCCCACGAACGAATTTGCGAACTGCGGGTTGACGGAGAGGGCTTTCTCATATTGCGCCTTCGATTCGTCGAACCTCCCGATCTTGAGGAGAAGCTCCGCGTAGGAATCGAAGGGGTTCGGATCGGTCGGGAGAAGCTCCGTGTACTTCTTGAATATTCTCTCGGCGTCGTCGTATTTCTCCAGTGCCCTGTACGTATACCCGAGTTGATTGTACGCCGGACCGTAGCCGGGCCCCAGTTCTGTCGCTTTTTTCAAATGCTCGGCCGACCGGGCGTAGTCCTGCTGCGCAAAATACGACGTCCCGAGCAGCGTCTGCGCGCGCTCATCATCGGGAAAAGCCTCGACGAGTTCCCTGTAGAGCTTCAGCGCAGTGGCGGGGTCGCCGTACGACGCTGCCTTGAGCGCCCTGATTTCGAGCTGCTCCCCCTTCGAAGCGTGACCCGCAGTTTCGTCCGCCTCTGTCAATGCTGTGAAGAACTCCCTGGCGGTGGGTGCCGACTGTGCGATATAGAGGTGGGCGAGAGCGAAGTTCGGGTCCTTTTGGACGGCCCCCTGGAAATAGGGGATTGCGTCTGTGGCGCGGAGATTATCGAAAAGTGCTCTCCCTTCGATGAACTGGGCGAGCGCCTCTTTGGATTCCGTGGTAACCGGGATCTTATCCGCCGCTCCGGCCCAGGCGGTCAGAAGCGCAAGGACAAGAAGGAGCCCCGCGGGAACGGAGTACCTCGTCTGTAAATACCTCATGAATGCCTCCGGATGGTGTGTATGGGAAAGTGGACGATGCAAGGATACTCAATTCAAGCGATGCCGAACAATCAGAATGTGCCGGGTGGGGAGGGGGTGGGACGGACGGGCCTTTCTCGGGGACGGGACGGATTGTCGAATGCCCGGGACGGACGCCGCGCGCGGGAGGACGGCGTAACGCGGCCGGTTTTGGTGCCTCTTGCATCATTGCTTTTCAGCGCCGTCGTGTCTATACTTTTCAATTCATCCAACCATAAGGAGGGCCGGACTATGTCCGCCGGTAACATTGTAACGCCCCTCAAAGGCGAATCGTATGCGCCGTCCGCCGAGATCGTCGCGCAGGCCAACGTTCCCGATCCCGAAGCCGTGCGGAAGGAAGCGGAACGGGACATTGAGGCGTACTGGGCGAAGCGCGCGGAGGAGCTCTCATGGTACAAGAAGTGGGACAAAGTGCTCGACGATTCCGACAAGCCGTTTTTCAAGTGGTTTGTCGGGGGGAAGACGAACATCGTGGCCAATGCCATCGACCGCCACGTCCGCACCTGGCGGAGGAACAAGCTCGCGCTCATCTGGGAGAGCGAGAAAGGGGACGTCCGGACGTTTTCCTACCACGCCCTGGCGCGTGAAGTGTGCAAGTTTGCCAACGTCCTGAAGAGCATGGGGGTCAACAAGGGGGACCGTGTCACGATCTACATGCCCCGCATCCCCGAGACGGTGATCGCGATGCTGGCAACGGCCAAGATCGGCGCGGTCCATTCCGTCGTATACGGAGGGTTCTCCGTCGAGGCTCTGCACGGGAGGATCGAGGACAGCGAATCGAAAGTCATCGTGACCGCCGACGGCGGCTACATGAACGGCAAGGTGATCGAGCTGAAAAACATCGTCGACGAGGCCCTCAAGCGGACCGGGGCCCCGGAAAACGTCGTCGTCATACGCAACACGGGGAAAGAGGTGGCGATGGAGGCCGGCCGTGACTACTGGTACCACGACCTGATGGCGATGCCTCTTGTCCGGAACTCGCAGCGGTGCGAGACCGAGGTGATGGACGCCGAGGATCCCCTCTACATTCTCTACACCTCCGGGACGACGGGGAAGCCGAAGGCGATCGTCCACACGCACGGCGGGTACCAGGTGGGGGTCTATGCGACGTTCAAGGACGTGTTCGACATCAAGGAAGAGGACCGGTGGTGGTGCACCGCGGATCCCGGGTGGGTGACCGGGCATTCGTACATCGTGTACGCTCCCCTGATCGCAGGCGCAACGTCCGTGATGTACGAAGGGGCTCCGACCTTCCCGTTCCCTGACCGGTGGTGGGCCATCGTGGAGAAGTACGGCGTGTCGGTCATGTACACGACTCCCACGGCGATACGCGGACTCATGCGGTTCGGACAGGCGTGGCCTAACAGGCACGATCTCTCATCGCTCCGGCTTCTCGGATCCGTCGGAGAACCGATAAACCCCGAGGCGTGGCGCTGGTTCCACAAGAACATCGGGAAGGAAAAGTGCCCGATCATGGACACCTGGTGGCAGACGGAAACGGGGATGTTCATGATCACGCCGATGCCTGCGATGACCCTGAAGCCCGGATCGGCCTCGCGCCCGTATTTCGGCGTCGAAGCGGACGTCGTCGACGAGGAAGGGAGGTCCGTGAAGCCGGGTGAGGAGGGGTTCCTCGTCCTGAAGAAACCGTGGCCGGCAATGCTCCGCACTGTGTACAAGGACCCGGACCGGTACGTCAAGACCTACTGGAGCCGCTACCCGGGGATGTATACGGCCGGGGACTCCGCCCGGAAGGATGAAGACGGCTACTTCTGGGTGATCGGCCGCGTCGACGACGTCATAAAAGTGAGCGGGTACCGGCTGGGGACCGCGGAGCTGGAATCCGCGTTTGTCAGCCACCCCTCGGTGGCGGAAGCGGCCGTGATCGGACTCCCGCACGAAATCAAAGGGGTTGCAATACACGCGTACGTAATACTCAAGGCGAACGCGATCAAGACCGACACGCTTGTCGATGAGCTCAAGGCTCACATCGCGCACGAAGTGGGACCGATCGCGAAGCCGGAGACCATCGATTTTGTCCAGTCGCTTCCGAAAACGCGCTCCGGGAAGATCATGCGCAGGGTGCTCAAGGCGCGCGCGCTCGGCATGGAGGAAGGGGATCTGACAACGCTCGAAGAATAGGGCATGGCGGACCAATCCGGCATTCCAGCATCTGACGACGGCGGCGACGACGCGGTCATGAAGGATGACGGGGCTCTCCCCGTCAGGGGCATCCGCGAAGTCGTGACCTGCGGGACGGGTACGACAATCCGCGACGCCGCGGCGCTCATGTCGGAGCGGAACGTCGGGTCCATCGTCGTCGTCGATCAACGCCGGTGTCCCCTCGGGATCGTCACTGACGCCGACCTCAGGAACAAGGTCGTCGCCGGGGGGCTCCCCCCGGACGGGCTTGTCCGGTCGATCATGAGCACCCCCGTCGTCACGGTCCCCGTGAGAAATACGGCGGCCGGCACGATAATCACGATGATGCGGAGGGGGACAAGGCACCTGTGCATCACGGAGGACGGAACGTCCGGCTCCGCCGTCATCGGCATCATCTCCGAGCACGACGTCGTCCTGATACACGGGAACAATCCTGCTGTCCTGGCGAAAGAAATCGCGGGGGCGGAGGATGTCGCTGCACTTGCCCTGCTCCGTGAGAGGGGGGACGAGCTCGTCTCGCAATACGTGTCGCGCGGGATATCCGTCCGGTTCGTCGCCGACATGATCGCCGAGATCAATGACGCGCTTGTCACCCGTCTGATATCGCTCGCCGTGCGCACGCTCGACTCCGGCGGGCTTCCGCGCCCGGCATCGGAGTTCTGCTGGCTTTCTCTCGGAAGCGACGGGAGGAGGGAGCAGCTCGTGCAGACCGACCAGGACTCGGCGCTGGTCTACGCGGATCCGCCGGAAGGGGAGAGAGAATCAACCCGGGCGTATTTCCTCCGTCTTGCCGGCGAAGTCACTTCGGGACTCGCCTCATGCGGGTTCGCGCCCTGCCCCGGGAACGACATGGCGGTCAACCCGGAGTGGTGCCGTCCTCTTTCCGGGTGGCTGGAGCGGATCCACTCGTGGATACGCGTGCCGAACGAAGAGGCCCTTCTCAACGCTGCCACCTTTTTCGATTTCAGGCCTGCGTGCGGAGATGTTGAGCTTGCCCGCGGGCTCAGGGAGCGCATCACGTCGGAGATCGTGGCTGACAGGAGTTCGCTCATACTCATGGCGAAGAATGCGGCCCATAATCCCCCCGCCACGGGACTCTGGGAGCGGCTCAACGTCGAGAAGAAGGGATCCTACAGGGGATGCTTCGACCTGAAGCTTCGCGCCATGAAGCCGGTGACGGAAGCGGTGCGCGTCCTTGCGCTTGACAGGGGGGTTCACGCGCTCACGGGGACGCTGGACCGGCTCGAAACCATGGCTGCCGGCGACCGCGCGATTGAGCGGATCAGGCCGGACGTCGTTGAAGCCTACGAGCTCTTCATGCGGTACAGGGTTCTCTATACCACGAAAGGGAATGACGCGGGGAGATATCTCGACCTCAGAAAGATGAGCAAAATGGAGATGCGCCGTCTCAGGTTTCTCCTCGGCTCGGTGTCGTCACTCCTCAAGCTCGTGCAGGTCCGCTACCAGCTCGATTCACTCGGCCTTCGCTGATTCCTGTCGCAGGGAAGCACGTTCCGCGGGACTCTTTCGCGCAAGGCCCAGGGCGTACTCCAGCACTGCATCCCGCCCCGTCTTCTCATCCTCGATTGTGCCTTCGACCGGGTAATCCGGGATCACCCCTCTCCGGTTGTCGACGCCGCACGCGTTCCAGAACTTCTTCCATGAAACGGCAAATCCGAATCCTGTACGGGGAAGCGAAAACTTATACAGGTCTCCATAACAGACGGTTATCCCTCCCGTCTCGGCCCCGACGATCACCCCGGCATGAAAACACTTGAACGCGGCCGCGAATGCGGCAGCGCTCGAAAACGTGCTTCTCCCTGCAAGAAGTATGCAATCGCCCGAAAATCTGAGGGGATTCTCCCGGAGGGGAGTCAATGGGATTTCAGCACTCGCAAACTTCTTCCCGGGCACTTGTTCCGTCGAGTCTATCCAGTCAGGATGCCACGCGAGGATCTCGGAACTCACCCTGGTCTCGACACTGTCAAAAGTTCTAAACGGCATGGGTGAGATATACTGCATGAATTCATCGTCAAGCGCCGAATTTCCCCCTCCGTTTTCACGCGCGTCGATGATGAGATGCGATATCCTCCTGCTTTTCACGACCCCGAAGGTCTCCTTCAGGAATACTGTGAACCGCTCCGGGTCGTTGCAGCGGTAATATCCGATATACCCGATGCTGTCCTTGATCACTTGGAATTCGTACGGCCGCCTGATTGCGGTCAGGCTCCTGATGAACTGGATCCTGGCATATATCCCTCCGGCGGCGTTCACCGTCCGCATCTCACCACTCTCCGGCAGCCGGAAGTGAATTTCGTATCCCTTGAAGTCATTCCACACGGCGATAAGCACCGGGTTCGCCGCGAGAGTATTCCGGTACGGGAGCGTTTCGTAGCTCACCATCCGGCCCATCTCCATGACGAATGCGGCCGCAGTCAGCCCGTTGATCCGGAGGATTTCCGACCCTTCCGGAATGCCGTCCCTGTATGAATAGTTCCCCGTGACGAGAATCCTGTCGTTCTCCACTCTGATCCTGTACGGGAATATTCTCCGGAAGAGGAGATTCCCCCTCCTCATGAAGAAGTCGTAGGCGTTTCCCGTGTGACCGTCCCTGACAAGCGCTCCAAGCCGGCACAAGTCCACAAAGAGATCATGCTCGCCCACGCGGGCCTGTAACCCTCTCTCGACACTCCTGACGGAGTCCGCGAATTCATCCTTTGGAATACGGTCGTAGAGATTGGGATGAACGTCTTCCAGTGTTTTCACGAAGTAGCCGATGTCATCGACTGCCTCGGCCCTTTCATAGGTGCGCGGCCAGACGCAGTACAGATATGCGCCGGTCAACAGCAAATGGAATATCGAGCACGCGATGAGGATTCTTCTCACGCGCCCCTCCAGTGCCACGGGGTGCTTGCGTATTCGTGCGACGAAATAGAGGAGAAGTATATAACTCCCGACGGGAACGAATGGGACAAGATAGACAACGATACGCTCTTCAAAAAGAAAGTCTCCGCTGAGCGCGATCATGATCAACACAAACGCCAGGGCAGCCAGACCGATGGCTGTTTTCGTCCTCTTTTCCATATGATCTCCGGTCAGTACCTGTGCTTCATGAGCGGGATTCTCCTGCACGCAACCTGCGCCGGTCGGAGCGTGTGAATCCCCAATTCGGCCAGGAGGGGAATCAACTTAAGAAAGAGCTCGCCGGTCGCGATTGCGTCCCCGATCGCCGTGTGTCGGCCTGTCACCCTGATGCCCACTCTTCCGGCGATCTCCTCGATGGAGTGATCCTCATGATACGGGTGGGCAACCGCGGAGAGGAGCACCGTATCAAGAACGGGCATGGAGAACTTCACCCCGTCTTTTCTTCGTTTCTTCCAGCGCCCCTACAGTAGATAGTGTTTCGAACCGACAAATACAAAGCCGGGCGCCGGGGAGGAACTTGATTATGTGACGCCGCCGCCGTACGTTCGTACATCACTTCTGTATCTCCACACAGCCAGGAACGACACCCATGGGAATCTTAAGCTTGGCCGGAATATTCATGTTCGTCATGATATGCATGGGCGCCGTGCTCATTCCCGAAGTATTCTTCATACTCTCGATGCGAAAAGCGATCCTGCGGTGCGCCCCGGAAAACCGGACGATGACGCCGGGCATGACCTGGCTCATGCTCATCCCCCTGTTCAACCTCGTGTGGGACTTCATACTTGTCAAGGAAGTTGCCGCGACGCTCGAGCGGGAGTTCAGGAAGCGGAACGTCCCCGTAGAACCGTCCCCCGGAAAGAATATCGGTTTCGCCTGGTGCATACTTTCCGTCGGCGCGATCATCCCGCTCCTGGGCATACTGAGCGTGTTAGGGGCCATTGTCTGCTGGATCCTTTACTGGGCGAAGATCGCGGGGTTTTCCGCGATGCTTCTCGTCGCGCCTCCGGTTGCGGCAGCGCAGGTTCCCTCATAATCCGCGGAGCATCCTTGAACGAGACCTCTTCCGGGACATACCTCCCGGCTCCCCCGCCCCTGCGCCCCCTTGCGATTCTCGGCGCCGCTTCCCTCTCCCTCTTGATCACGGGCTGCATGTCACTCGCATTGCAGAGCACGTGGCTCGACGATAAGGGAGGGGCCGATCCCGGGCGATGGCGGGAGTCTCTTTTTTCGCTCGGCGAGCGCGATGCCTCGCTCGCGGTTCAGAACGATGACGGGTTTCTCCACGTCTCATTCATCACAACCGACCCCGGGCTCCAGGGCAGGATACTGAAGCAGGGGATATTCATCTGGTTCGATCCGAACGGGGGGGAATCAAGGAGGTTCGGTATCCGCTATCCGCTTGCCTGGGGGACCATGCCGGGCTCCATCGATGACACTCCGCGTCCCGGGGGTGATCTCCAGGGGGCGGGGAAGGGGCGACCCGGTGATGATCTCGAGATCTATACTGACGGGTACAAAGAATACGAGCGGGTCGGGAAGAAAGACGCCGGAGGGATAGTTGTGAACGTCGTGAAGCTCTCCGACACGCTCCTCTGCCAGGTCAGCATCCCCCTGCGGGGTCCCGCGGGCGGATCCTACGGTCTCGGTGCGGCCCCGGGCGATCTGATAGGCGTGGGGGTCGAGACAAGGGCCACCCGGCCGACCGGGGAAACCGTCGACACGATGCTCCCGTTCCAGGTCTGGCGGGCCATCCGTCTCTCTGCGCGCCGCTGAAGAATTCCCTTCGCATGCAGTAACAACACTTGACACACTCATAACAGGATCCCCGATGATACATTTCTCTCCGCGTTCCGCCTTGCTGCGCGCCGCCTCGCTCATTCTGATTTTGACGTCCCTCGTTGCGTCGACAGGAAGAACACACGCCCGGGAAAACGGGGGTTCACCCCCCGCTGAAACCGGTGTCCGCGCGGCCGTCCTCCCCGACCTGAACGGGACCTGGCAGATGAAGGACTATTCTCCGGGGATCGGTGTCACGAAGGAGGTGTACGTCCCGGGGAAGCAGCCGAAGGACTGTCTCCCGTCACAGGTCCCCGGCACAGTCCGCAACGCGCTCCTGGCGGACGGAGAGATACCCGATCCGTATTACGGGTTTGATAATGAGAAATCCCTCTGGATTGAGGCTAAGGAATGGTGGTTCTTCAAGTCGTTCACGCTCGGCGCCGGGGAAAAAGGAAAGTGGATAGACCTCGTGTTCGAGGGGGCGTCATTCCAGGGGGAAGTCTGGCTCAACGGCACGCGCGTGGGCGACCTGAAAGGGATGTTGAATCCCCGGTCGTTTGACGTTTCGGGCGTCCTGAAATATGGGGGGACGAATACGATTGCCGTCCGGCTCGAGGCAACCCCGGACGCCCGTGATAACCTCATGGCGCGCGGGCTTACCTGGGACGCACCGCGCGATCAGCTCTATTCCATCGCCCAGTGCATGTACGGCTGGGACTGGGGCCCGCACGGTGTTCCCGTGGGTCTCTGGAAGCCGGTCCGGCTTCGCATTTCCGGCCCTCTGCGTATCGATAACCCGTACGTCGTTTCGCGCATAAACACCGCCGTGGACGTGGTCTGCACTGTTGCCGTGGATGTTCGTAATGTCTCAAGCGCGCAGAAGAACGGAGCCGTGCGCGGTACCATCAGGGAAAAGGAATCAGGGATAACCGCGGGGGATTTCGGAGGCGAATTCTCTCTCGCTCCCGGCGAACGCCGCCGGCTCAATTTTGAGGTTGCCGTGAAGAATCCCCATCTCTGGTGGCCGAACGGGATGGGGGCCCAGAGCCTCTATACGCTTAACGAGACGGTCGAGGCGGAGGGGGCCGTCTCCGAGGAGTCGTCCGTGTCATTCGGCATCAGGGAGCTGAAGCTTGTCGAGAATGAAAATATCGCCGAGTACATCAAGACGATGAAGTCGGAAGTGGGGAGCCAGTATGCGCTAGGGAAGGTCGTCGGGTCGTATCCCTGGACGTTCCAGGTGAACGGGCGGAAGATGTTCGCAAAAGGGGGAAACTGGATCCCCGTGGACCAGCTTCTCCGGATTGACCGCGACCGGTACGACAGGCTCCTCTCTCTCGCGCGGGACGCGAATTTCAACCTTCTCCGCGTCTGGGGGGGCGGGCTGTACGAAACCGACGATTTCTATGAGCTCTGCGACAGGTACGGCATACTTGCCTGGCAGGAGTTCCTGAGCAACAAGAACTTCTCGAAGATCGATCGCCCGAGTTTTCTCGAAGGGGCGGAATCCGCGGTGTACCGCCTGAGGAATCATCCGAGCCTGACGTTCTGGTGCGGCGGGAACGAATTCGACCCGGATGACGCGGGGAGCAAGGCGGTCATCGACGACCTCGGGGAGCTCGTGAAGAGCCTCGATCCGGGGCGTGAGTTCCACCGTGCCTCCCCGTACAAGGGGGACGATCACCACTGGGGGGTGTGGCACGGCCAGCAGCCGTATTCCGCCTACAGGATCGTCAGGCCGTTCAGGAGCGAGGCGGGGATGAACACGTTCCCCGTGGCGGAGGACTACGCTCGGTTCACCCCGGAGTCTGAACTCTGGCCTCTCGACACGACATATATCGAATACCACGGGGAGTACAACGTCCGGTTCCAGCTTCTGGGAAAGCTCATGCGCTACGCGGACGAGTTCGGCCCGTCGGCCTCGATCCACGACGCAATAATGAAGAGCGAGCTCGCGCAGGCCCTTGCGAACTCGTTCAACATGGAATACTGCAGGGCGCACAAGTTCCAGAACAGCGGCCTCCTGATCTGGCAGTACAACGACATATGGCCCTGCATCTCCTGGTCGATGGTCGACTGGTACGGGACGCCGAAACCCTCCTACTACTATCAGAAACGGGCGTGCCGCCCGGTCCACGTTTCCGCCGACTACGAGCGCTATCGCTGGAGCCCGGGGGAGACGTTTGCCGCAGATGTCCACCTGCTGAACGACACCGAAGACCCCGTGACCGGCGCGCGGTACGAGGCAAAGCTCCTCAGCGTGGAGGGGAAGACGCTCGCCGAAGTGTCGGGACCAGCCTCCGGGGCCGCAAACAGTTCGTCCACGATCGGCCGTATCGAGATGAAGATCCCGGACACAATGAACGGGAAGGCGTTCTTCGTGTCTGTCGCTCTCACGGGGGGGGACGGGAAGCCGGTCTCCGATGCGCTCTATCCGATCGCCGTCACGGCGTCCGCAAAGGGGGATGACTACGCGGGGATATTTACAGGGATGGAATCGATGCCGAAAGCGGACCTCGTTGTCACCGCCCCGACCCGCATGAGGATGAAAGAAGCAAAATACGGAGCGGACAACATCGTCCTTTCAAACCCCACCGGAATGCTCGCGTTTTTCGTCCGTGTGCGCCTTCTCGAGGAGTCCGGGTCCCTCAGGACGACGTACAGCGACAACTATGTTTCGATTCTCCCGGGGGAATCGAAGGAAATACGGGTGACGCTCCGGAATACGATGCCGGAATCCCTCGCCTCGAGGCTCCGGTTTGAGGTCTCGGGCTGGAACGCTCCGGCGAAGTACTTTGACGTCGAAATCATTCCCACTAATATGCGCTGATCGTCACGGCGAATGCCCGGGGGGAGCCTCCGCGATCGGGAACTCCCTCCCGTGCGAACCCGGCTATCGAAGGACCGCGTTGAGCTCAGTGGTTCCGGGCCTCAGCTCGTGTTTATCACCGTCGGGCATAACCGCTGTTGCCTCGACCCCTTCCGGGATCGTGACGCTCATCCTGAAATGTCCGTTTTGGTGTTCCCACGCTACCGCGATCTTTCCGGAGGGACTGTTGAACGACGCCGACGCGCTGTCCATCGGTCCCGGTTCCGGGGCGATAAGAACTTTCTTCCAACCGATACTCCCGGGCTGCTGCCTGATCCCCGCGACGTACGCGTAGTGCCATTCCATGAGATGACCGAGCATGAAATGATTCATGCTGTTCCCCGTTCCCGGCTTCGCGTCCCAGCTTTCCGGAAGCGTCGTCAATCCCTGTCGCACCATGTATCCGTAGCTCCCCTGGTTTTCCCGGGCGTATATCCTGTGAAGCACGTCGCTCCGCCCCCCCTCGGAGAGCGCCCGTATCAGAAACACCTGCATGACCTCTCCCACGGTCTGCTGGTAGTTGTGCCGTTCGATGTCTTCGACGATCGCCTGGAGCACCGCCTTCCTGTCATCTTCCGGTATGAGCCCAGCGCAGAGCGCCACGCTGTTCGCAGCCTGGCACGACCCGTGGTTCAGCACCGACTTCCTCACCGGGTCATAGAACCGGCGCTGGAAATCCTCCTTAATGCGGTCCTGGAGATTTGCGTAGACGAGCGCATCCCCTTTCCGACCGAGCACTTCCGCGGCGTGATGCACAGTCGCCGCCCCCATCGCCCATATCGCCGTCGCGGTCAGCGTCGTTGGTGTCCACTGGGAGGGACCGTCTCCTTTCCCGTGTCCGTAATCGTACCAGTCCCCCAGGTTGCTGTTGATAATCCCGTCCTTCGCGGTGGTCGAGAGGTAGTCCACGTAGTGCTTCATACTCTCGAAACTCGAATCAAGCGCATTCCTGTCGCCGTACCATTCATACAGGTGCCAGGGGACGAAGACGCTCGAGATCCCCCACTCGGGGGCTTCATTCCAGTATCCGTGCGGGGGAATCCCGACGAGGTAGTTCGGGCAGTTCGTGGGGACGTGGCCGTCGGGAAGCTGCGTATCCCGTATGTCCCTCTCGATCTTGTTGTAGAAGCTCCTGACGTCGTACCCGTAACTGATTGCGCGCGCCATGTGCCAGTTCTGTTCCTGCCATCCGTTCTTCTCCCTGTGGGGGCAATCGGTGGCGACGTAGCTCATGTTGGACCGGATCGACCAGTCGATGAGCCGGTGCGCCCGGTTCTGGAGATCGCTCGAACATGAAAACGAGCCGGCAATCGGGCAGTCCGCCCTCGTGTGCACGAGCTCGAGCGATTTCACAACGGGGAGGCCGTCCGGGTTGGGGTAGCCTTCAGGGACGGCTCCCGTCACGCCGACGTACTGGCATCCGACATAGCAGAAGAGTGTCTGGTGGGTCTCGTCTCCCGGATTTCCTCCGGAGCCCCTGATCGTGTAGTCGTGCCAGATCTCCTTCCCCGTTCCCCATGTGTACGTGAACTTCACGTGCCCCGAGGGGTCGACGTACTCCGAGGGTTTGAACCGGATGGTCTGTCCGGATTTCCCGTTCACCGTATACCGGAGAAGCGCGGAGCAGTTCTGTGCGAATATATACGTGTACTCGCCCGGACCCGGAGACACGATCTTCACCGGCTTGAATATTTCGTGAGCGGTAATCGGCGGCGCCGTAAACGGCCTGAGTATCCCCGCAGGCGCGGTGACGATCTTCGCGTCATGCCATGACCTGTCGTCGAATCCTGGTGCCGTCCAGCCTGCTGGATCAAACCGCGCGTCATAATCTTCGCCGCCGTACAGGTTCGACGACGTCAGGGGACCGTCGTGCCATTTCCACGATCCGTCGCTCGAAACAACCTTCTCTTTCCCGTCGGCGGTCCTGATGCGCGCCTCGAGCCGGATGAGATACGGGTGTCCTGCGGAAAAGTCGGGCATCGCGTCGGTCTTTGCGTAGCGCATCGTATCGGTCGGCATTTCCACGCGCCAGAACGAATTCCCGAGCGTCACCCCCCACACGTTTTCCCCTTTCCGGAGGAGTCCGGTGATGTCGAACTCCTGGCAGTATATTGTCTTGCTGTACTCCGACCAGGGTTCGCAGATGAGGGCCTCCCCCGGCCGCTTGCCGTTCAGGAGGAGTTCGTAGTGTCCCAGCCCGACGATTTTGACCGAACCGCTCACCGGTTCGGCGTCGAGTGTGAACCTCCCCCTGAATATCGGGCACGGCGTGCTTCCGATCTTCTGCGCCCCCTCGTGGGGCGCGATCCAGTGAGCTTCCCCCTCTCCCGGTGAAGAAACCGCGCAGAGCGGCGCGATGAGACATGCGATCAGTGTAAACATCCTGCGTATCATGGTGGGCCTTCCTTCTGTCATCCCACTATACGTCCAATCGGGTTCATTCGCAACCTTTTCGCGTCTGAATTATGCCTCCGGATCCCGTTGCCGGGGCGGCCACAATTGAAACCTGTTTCAATCTTGAGTATATTCTACGAAAGCACACAGGGAGACCGCAATGCCGATGAGCCGCAAGTCAAAAATAGTATTGATCGTTCTCTCCATTCCCGTCGTCATCATTATCGCCGGCGTCGTCACGCTGAAGGTGATGTTCACGGGGGAAAAGTTGAAATCGATCGTCATTCCCCGGGCGGAAGCGGCGCTCGGCCGGCCGGTGGCGGTGAACGACATTTCGCTCGTCGTGTTTCCCTCGATAGCTCTCAAAATGGAGGGACTGAGCGTCGCCAACCGGCAGGGGGAGGGATTTTCCTCCACCCCGCTCCTGACACTCGACGCTCTCCGTCTGAACGTAAAGCTGTTCCCTCTTTTGAGTTCCCGCATTGAGGTAACCTCTCTCGAACTCGACCGTCCGAGGATCAACCTCGAGGTCAACAAACGGAACGAGTCGAACTATGCGAACCTGGCGCAGGGGGGAAACGCTCCTGTCGGTGCGGTACCTTCCGGCGATCAAGGGGGAGGTGCGGCCGGTCCCGCCCAGAAGAACGCCCCTCCCGTGCAGAAAAACCCGGAAGGCACGGCTTCTCCTGCGCCGAATGCCGGGAACGCGCCGGGACCTGCTCCCTCCGCTACGGCGGCGTTTCTTGTTTCAAACCTTCTCGTCAACGGCGGATCGGTTGACTACGTCAACTTGAAGGACAACTCCGCCACAAGCGTTCACAACCTCTCGCTTGCCCTCGAGGCGGGCTCCGATGGGGACCGTATCGTCGTGAGCGGAAACGTGGTGACGGACAGCGTTTCGTACGGGACGGTCGAATCACCGCTCATTGAGGGGCTCCGGATCCGCATCGACAGCCGCATGTCGTACGATCCTTCCAAAGAAGCCCTCGATGTCGAGAGGGGGGACATGACGTTCCAGGATATGCGCCTTTCGCTCAGGGGAACCGTGTCGCACCTCCGTTCGCACCCGGTTCTGAATCTCGTGCTCGGGGCGGACAGCCTGAATATTGCCGACCTGATTTCGCTCGTCCCGGGGGAATACATGCAGAAGGCGGAAGGGGTCAAGGGGACCGGGACGGCCTCTGTGCACATCACGGTGACGGGGACTCTCACGGACACGTCGACTGCCGACGTCGCCGGGACGGTTGCCGTCCGGGATGCGAGTGTACAGTACCCCGGGGTCCCAAAACCGATCACCGGCATAACGCTCCTGTCTGACTTTACCCGTTCGAAGCGAAAGCAGGAGTTTCGGATCGAGAAGATGACGGCGAACCTCGGAGGGGCGCCGTTCAGCATGTCGATGAACGTCGTGAACTTCGATAATCCGTATCTTACCCTTTCGGCGTCCGGATCGCTCAACCTGGCTGCCGTTCCGGATTTCTATCCGCTCGACAAAGGGACCGAGCTTGGGGGAGAGATGAAAATCGACCTCCGTCTCGAAGGGAAGGTGAGCGACCCGAAGGCGATGAAGGCGTCCGGTTCGCTTGCATTCCGGGATGTCTCTGCAAAAACCGCCTCGGCGGCAAAGCCTGTCCGCAACGTGAACGGGACGCTCACGTTCAATAATGAAGTCGCGGAGGCGTCAAAGCTCTCGCTGCAGATCGGCGAATCGGATATGACCTTCTCGTGCCGGGTCAGGAACTACCTCTCGCTTGTCTCGGCCGGGAAAAACGCCCTGCAGGCCTCCGCGTCGATGACGCTCCAGTCGACGCATCTCTTTACGCGCGACATCATGACCGCGCAGGCCCCTCCTGCCGCAGGTGCGCAGAAGGGGGGAGGCGCGCAACCGGTGCCGGGGAATGCGGAACCCGCTCCCGTCCCTTCCGGCAAGTCGAACGCGGAGACGGGTGCTCCCGGTCCGGTGAAGGGGAAGGCGGCATTCCCCCTTCCGGCAATGGATATCGATGCGAACGCCTCGATCGGCACGCTCACGATGGAGAAGTTTGAGCTCACGAATATCAAGGGCTCGATGCATATTGCGAAAGGCGTTATCACGATGCAGAATCTTTCGCTGAATGCGTTCGGCGGATCAGTGGTCTCCACCGGATCGCTTGACTTTAACCGGCCGGAACGCCCTCTGTTCGATCTCAGCCTGAACCTGAACAATGTCGAGGCTTCGGCGCTCCTGTCGCACTTCACGTCGTTCGGCCAGAAACTGAGCGGCGGACTGACGACGAGCACAAAACTGAAGGGGGCTCTCAACGATACGGTCGGGCTGGTTCCGGATGCCCTGGAAGGTGGTGGAAATGTGGCGATGAAAAACGGGATTCTGAAGGGGTACAGCGTGAACAAATCAGTCGCAAGCACGCTCAAGCTCCCGGACCTCGACACGATTAAATTCAAGGACTGGGCCAACGATTATACTGTGGAGAAAGGACGCCTCACGCTCAAGAACCTGACGATCACCGCATCCACCGGTCAGTATGTCATCAACGGTTCGCAGGGGCTCGACGGGTCTCTGGACTACCACATGACCCTCTATCTGCCGGCGAGTACGGTCCCGAAACTCAATATCCCCGGTTTCGCCGGGGATGCGGTCAATCTCTTCAAGGACCAGAGTGGACGCCTGAAACTCGACTTCAATATCGGGGGGACGACCGACAATCCGAAAGTCCAGCTCGACACGGGCCCGGCGGCGAAAAAGGCCGGCGATGTGGCGAAGCAGAAGCTTCAGGATCAGGCGAAGTCCAAGGGGATGGACGCGCTGAAGAAATTATTCAAGAAGTAGTCCTGCAACTCTCCCGGGGCCCTTCCCCCTCTATTCCACCGGCGCCTCAATCGACCGCTCTCCGATGGGGACACCCGGTGTCTCTCCGGGCTCTCCGGAAACTGATTCCCCGGGGTGCGCTAAATCAGAAACACCTCCCTGTCCTCCGGAAGGAGGAGGAGCGTGATGGGGGGTCCTTCTTCAATCAGGGCTCTCAGCCCGGTGGCCCCTTCGGGGACGTCGAAAACAATCTGCGTCTCGATCTCCTGGTGCAGCTCCAGCCTTGCGTCCAGCGAAGGCTGGACTCCTCTCGTCATCTCAAGCAGCCGTTGTCCGTCGGCGGAAGGTGCCCATGCATGCCCTCCGCCGTCGATAATGTGTATCCGCGGTTCCGAGGGCTTCTGTGCGATCCCCCGCGCATGGTTTGACATCCTGAGGTGCAGGACGATAAAGTGCCCCTGAGCCCGGATCCCGGAACTATCCCCCGGGAGAGCATGGTTCTCCACCCCCGTTACTGTCGCGCACCAATCGTCAAAGCAAACGTCGGTTCCGAGCGGAACCTGCCTCTCCGCGGATCGTGCGTACAGGATCCCCCAGAGCAGGCCGTATGCCGCAATGAGGATGCCTGCGAGCCGGAGTGACGGTATTACCGGCTTCCTCCGTACACCCCGCACTCCCGCGCGTACGAGAATCACGACGAGCGCGGCAAACATCGCCAGGAACAGAAGTGTGTTCACGTTTGGTCCCCCCGGTTGTGTTTCCTCACGATCTCCCCGCAGATCCCGGTCCGTCATTCTCCCGCGCGCTCCCGCCGCCGCCGGGGCGGCAATTGCCGCCCCGGTGCGCTCAGAATTGGCGATCGAGCCTTCCCTTAATACATGAACGGGCCGAGTTGTAAGCCCGTTGGGTTCCCCAGCAGCACGAATTGCAGATTGTGCATGTATTTCTGGCAGACCTTCTGTATGTCGCCGGGAGTCACCTTCCGTATATTCTGCATGAACTTCTCCCCCTCGGCGTATCCCACGCCCGATATCTCGTATCGCGCAAGCAATTCCGCCTGCGCCCCGTTGGTCTCCGTGTTCATGTAATATCCCGTCAGGAATGTGTTCCTCTGGCCGTTAAGGACCTCCGTCGAAACAGGCTCGTTCTGGAGTTTCTTCACTTCGTCGATCATCACGGTCATCGTAGTCTCGGGCTTCACGGCGGTGACGTAGATTCTCCCCCAGTTTGTAAATAACTGGCCGAGTCCCGCCGCCGGGGCATAGGAGAGGCTTCGTTTCGTACGGACCTCTTTAAAGAGCCTGTCGCGCAGTATTGATACCGCGAGGCTCATCGGATAACTGTCTTCTGAGCCGAACCGGGGAGCGGGAAAACAACCGGTGATGTAGTTCGTCGGGAGTTCGCGCCGGACGACCTTTATTGACGGTGCCTGAAAACTCACCTCGGGGGGAAGAGCAGTGGTAAATCCGCCGCGCGGGATTCCGCCGAATGACTCTTTCACCATTGTCTCCAGCTCCGCCCGGTCGGCATTCCCGACGACGACGAGCAGCATTCCCGACGTCATGACCTTCCCGCGCATGAACGCCTGCAGGTCCTTCCCCGTGAACGACTGCATCGTCCGTTCGGTCCCTGACGGGTCGGTCGCGTACGGGTGGTCGATAAAGAACGCTTCCAGCATGAGGCTCGCGAGGTACTGATCCGGATTGTCCTTCGACTGGCGGAGCGCCGCAATCGCCTGCGCCTTTTCCAGCGCGACGTCCGCAGAGTCGAACGACGGATTCAGGATGACATCCGCGAAGACCTTCCATGAGCGTCCGAAATTCTGTCGCACGCATTGCAGTGAAATGCTTGAATAGTCCCTTCCGGCCGACGGGACGATCCGGGTATCCATCGATTCAATTTCTTCGCTCAGCTTGTCTTTCGGGAAGTTCTTCGTCGCGAGAACCGCGACCCGCAGGGCGAGTTCCTCGATTCCCGCCCGGCTCATCTCCAGCGTCGATGACCCTCCGCGGAAATACATGTTTGCCGCGATGATATCATTGGCCTTGTTTGGCACGAGTATGACCTTGAGCCCGTTCACGGTGAACGACTCGGCAGGGGAGGCAGGCCTGGCCTGTGTCCAGCAGAGAACAAGCGTTGCCAGCACCGCCACAATGCGCGTTTTCATGTTCATGTCCTCAGATATGGGGGTTGCATTATAATCCAAGTCTCTTCCGGTCCTGGGGAGACGCGAGGACGCCCATGACGTACGGTTTCCCGTTGACGTAGGTGTTCAGGTACTGCGCGATGTCCTGGCGTGTCACGTTCTTCAGGTTATCAAAATAGTTCAGGTAGTAGTCGAGCCCGGAAATCGCCCACCAGTAGCCCACCGTGTGCGAGTACTGGGATGGGCGTTCGCGCTCGTATTGTTCGTCCACCGCGAGGATCGTCTTCGCATTGTCAAGCTGCTCGTCCGTGAAATACCCTGGGTCCCCCATCTTCTTCAGTTCTTCCATGATGGCGCTCTTGGCGCTCTCGAACCTGTCGGCGGATGTCTGCGCGAAAAGCTGTATCGGGCCCTTCTGATCTTCGGTCTGGTAGTTCAGCCCTGCGCCGAACGTGAGGCCGGTCTCGACGAGGTCCTTGTAGAATCGCGACGTGTGCTGGTTGAGTATGAACGAGAGCACGTCCGCGGCATAGGTGGATTTCGGATCTCCCCTCACGCTCGGTCCCTGCCACTTCATCATCACCGTCACCGCGTTGACCGGGGCTTCGACAACCGTGGTTTCCGTCTTCTGGATCGGGGGGTGTTCGGGAACCGGGTATGCGGCGAACGGGTCCGCTCCGCGCTTCCAGGCGGAGAAGTATTTCTCTCCGAGCCTGAACCCGTCTTCGGGCGTGATGTCCCCCGAGAGTATGAGCGCGGCGTTGTTCGGGACGTAATAGCGGTTCTGTATCGCCTGCATCTTCGCCGTCGTGGCGGTGAGTATCACGTCACGCTCTCCGAGCGCGTTCTTCCGCGTGTAATATTTCCACCAGACCAGTTTGTCGACCGCACGGTTGAGGAGATAGAACGGGTTCGACTCCGCGCGATCGTACTCCCCGGTCACCACGGGCCGCTCCTTGACGAGTTCATCCTGCAGGAAGAGGGGGCTTGTGATCGCGTCATACATGAACGTGAGAGCGGGAATGAGGCTGTCACGTGAAACTGTGTAGAAATAGTTCACGCGCTCATCCCCCGTGCTGCCGTTCCATGAAGCGCCCAGGTCCTGCAGCCGTTCCATGTATTTCTCCTGCGACGGGATCGCTTTGTTCGCCTTGAAGAACATGTGCTCGTACAGGTGGGATAGGCCGTTGTACTCGGGCGGTTCAGTGTATGCGCCGTTGTGGACATCGATCTCGACGGTGACGAGCGGAACGGACGGGTTGTGTACGACGATGACGTCAAGCCCGTTGCCGAGCGTTTTCTGGTATATCTGGTACTTCTGCGCGGGTGCGCTCGCTCCCCCGAAAAGAAGAAAAGCGGCGGCAAGAGCGGCAAGAGCTCTGCGGTGCATTGCGTCCTCCCCAAAAATATGAATGTTAGGTGCGGGAATGGGCCTAATTTCAGCCCTAATTCCGAGAATTGCCAGTGCAGAAGGGGACTTTTTCCCCTGATCCGGTGTTCATATAGTATACGGCCATTGGCACGCCGGGATGCGTTTCCCGAAGAGCCACGGGGCTCAATCCAGAATATTCACCCACGACCCGAAGCCCATGAACCGCCTGGCTTTCCTCCCCCTCCTTCTTGCGACAATCACCCTCCATTCCGGGGCAAAGGGACTTCAGGACTCTTCCGGGTCCGGGGAAAAGGTCTGTATCAGGAGTGAATTTAGCGTGGAAATCGAATACCCGAATTTTGTTATTTCGATCCTCGCGCACCTTACAGGAGCGCACTTTGAGCGCCTCACGCTCGAGGAGAGGGATTCCGCGGCATTCCCCTCCGGATCGTTTATGTATCATCTGAGCGAAGGCGATAACAGGTGGCTCGAGCTCTCGAGCGACTCCGCGTACCCTTCGTTTGTCACGCTCCCGCGCACGGACCGGACCGTGATCAGCCCGGGTGCGCTCAAATTCGTGAAGGAGCTGGTCGTGCTTTTCCAGTCCCCGAGGAGGGACACTGTGAGGGGCGTGTTCGAATACGCCGGTGATACGCTCGGCGGCCGTGCGTTCCAGAAATTCTCGTCGACCGATTCCGGCTCCCGGGTCATGACGTACTCCCGCGTGGAGACGTGGAACTGGGACACGGGGGAGGAGTATATTAGCGGCGATGTGCAGGCGCTGACGCAGGGAGGGGTAACCACGTATCAGGACATACGGATTTCGCTGAGGCACAAGAATGTGAAGATGCGGTTCACGCCTCTCCATGTCGACGTCGGTAGGTGTGTAAGGGAGGGACCCGGGGAAGCATCAGTTCAGAACGCGCTGCGCCGCCCGGATTGACGCTCCGGTGCCGTCGGTGGCGTCCCTGTCCTGAATTTCGGATCCCTGAAGAACTTCATTGCCCGTTCGTTGATAAGCTCGGGACGCTCGTCGATAATAAAGTGACCGGCCCTTGGCACGACCTCGATAAGGATGTCGTTGAAATGGGACTCATACCCCCGCAGCCATGCAGGGGCGAGCGCCTGATCGCTCGCACCGAAGAGCAGCCTCGTGGGCGTCTTTATCCACGTCCGTCCGTACTTCCGCAGCAGCCCCACCGAGATGGACTCCACAAACAGGAACGATCGGTAGAGCTTCGCAGACGCTCGTGCCCGTTCTCTGTCTCGAAACTGATCGCTGAACGCGTTCAGCTCAAGATCGGTCCACCCGCCGTTGCGCGTCTCTCCCTTTGTAAGCAGCCCATGAACGAAGTCCGCGTTCTTCGTAAGGAGGCGCGGACCGAAATAGGGGAGCGCAACGCGTGCCATGAATCCAAGCCGCATCATCGCGGGGATTGACTGCATGCTGATCTTCGGCCAGAGCGGGGGAATATTGGCGGCGTAGTGCTGCGTGATGAGCCCGGGATGCTTTACGCACACGATGTACCCAATCCACCCACCCCAGTCGTGACTGAGCAGGCGGAAGTGACTCAGCCCGAGCATTCCTGCAAGTGACACAAGATCCCGTGCAAGATTCTCCTTCAGATATCCGGATAGCGGGGCGTCCGTCCATCCGAATCCCCTCAAATCAGGGACGATGACACGAAAATGCCTCGCAAAGTGAGGGATCTGATTCCGCCACATCCACCAGTTCTGGGGCCAACCGTGGAGCATCACGAGCGGCTCCCCTTCGCCGGCTTCAGCGACATGGACCTTCAGCCCGTCGAGTCTGATAAAACGGTGTGTGACCTCCACCCCTTCAACCGGGGGGAACGGACGTCCCGATAGCGGCTCCAATGGAGACCTGTGAGGATAGATGAGCTGGCGGGAAGAGGAAGAATCAGTCGGCCCTGAATCACACAAAAGGGCCCTGGGGCGGGAACTCAGAGATGGGGGTGCTTAAATACCTGCACCCCAAGAAGGTCATTTATGCGGTCAATAGCAAATCACAGACCCTGAGATCGGGGGGCTTCCCCTTTTCGGTAGACCTGGAAGAAAATCTGCAGGCTACGCGCGCACTTGGTGCAATACCTCGTGTATCACGGTGAGCATGCGCTCGCTCGTGTACGGCTTCATGAGGTAACCCTGGACGTGTAACTCCTTCTTGCTTGTCTCGTCCAGATCGGCAATGAGGCCGCTTACAATGATCACCTTGACGTCGGGATCCATTCTCCGGATTGCCTCCACCGCGGCGGGGCCGTTCATGGTGGGCATGTTCACGTCGGTGAGCACAAGGTGAACGGACCGCTTCGGGGCCGCCGCAAATACCGAGATGGCTTCTGCTCCATTTGTCGCTGTGAGTACTTTGTATCCATGAACTTCCAGTATTTCCCTGCTTATCTCAAGGACCGCCAGTTCGTCGTCGACGACAAGCACGACTTCTCCGTCCCCGGAGGGTGCGCTCGGTGCCTGCGGATGGGATTCGACCAGTTCCTCGTGCTGAACGGAAGGGAGATAGATGCTGAAGCTCGTGCCTCTTCCGGGTTCGCTGTAAAGGTCGATAAACCCCTTGTGGTCCTTGACAATTGCATACACCGTCGAAAGTCCCAGCCCCGTTCCTTTCCCGGGATCTTTCGTGGTGAAGAACGGCTCGAATATCCTTTCCTGGATCTCTTTGGGAATGCCGGTGCCTGTATCAGAGATGCAAAGGACCACATACTCCCCAGGGTGACCCCCCGGTCTTGTCTTTGCGTCGTCGCCGTTGAGCATGCGGGAGGATGCGGCGATTGTAAGATGACCCCCGTCTGGCATTGCATCGCGGGCGTTAACGCACAGATTCATGAGGACCTGGTGAAGCTGTGTCGCGTCGCCCATGACAAAGGGGAGATCCGTGTCGATGTCTGTCGCGATTTCGATGTCCCGGGGGAAGGTCTCGCGGATGATGGCCGCAATCTCACGCACAATGTACCTGAGCTGCTGCGGGGCATAGTCCTGCTCTGACCCGCGGGCAAACAGGAGGACCTGTTTCACGATGTCTCTTCCGCGTTCAGCGCTTGTCTCCAGCCTTGCGATGTGCTTCTTCACATGCGGGTCCGCGACCTTTCTGCGAAGAAGATCCAGTGACATAGTTATCGGTGCCAGGACATTGTTCAGGTCATGAGCAATGCCGCCGGCCAGTGTCCCCAGGCTCTCGAGTCTTTGTGCGCGCCGGAACTGGACCTCCAGCCTGCGCTGTTCCGTGACATCCCGGTTGATGATCAATTGTGCGGACGGCGTACCATCCCCGTCACGCACCAGTGTCCAGCGCGTCTGAATAATGAGCTCTCTGCCGTTCTTCGTTTTCTGTCGCAGCTCCCCCTCCCACTCCCCGCTCTTCAGGAACGCCTCCCTGTGCTGCAGGAATCTCTCCCGGTCGCTTTCTGCGATCATCTCCTCGGATGAAACTCCCCGCGCTTCTTCGAATGTCCACTCGTACAACTCCTGGGCGGCGCGGTTGTAATACATGACGGTGTCGTTTATTCCCCGCACGATGATCGCATCGTGTGCGACATCGAGCAGTTTCGCCTGTTCCTTGATTCGTTCTTCGGAGCGTTTCCGTCCGGTAATATCCTGGATAAAGGAAAAAGAGAATCCCTGCCCGGCGTATTCGAGGTAATTGGATGTGATCTCGACGGGGAACGTGGTGCCGTCTTTTCGCCGGTGAACGGATTCAAAGGTGAGAGACCCGCCCGCCTTAAGCTCAGCCCTGTGGGCCTTCCACCGCTCGAGGGGGAAGAGAGGATCAATGTCCGAGGAGGCCAGCGTGCAGAGTTCCTCCCGCGTGTATCCGAGGTTCCTGCAGGCGATGTCGTTTGCGGCCAGGATGCGCCCGTTTTCTCCCGTTCGGATGATCCCGAACGACGCTTTGTCCACGCAGAACTGCGTGATGTGAAGTGCGGATTCCATCTGCTTCCGGCGGGAGATGTCTTCCATGACCCCGACGAACCGGACCTTCCCTGTCTCCTCGTCCCGCACGGGGTACCCGCGGTCATGCATCACGATGTACCCGCCGGACTTGGTGCGAATGCGGCAGGTGGCGTCAAACGTTGTCAGATGCCGTCCCGCGAGTTCAAACAGCCGTGAACACTCATCGCGGTCTTCGGGGTGAATCAGCTCCAGCCATTGCGTGACCCCTCCCGAACATTCGGAGAGGGCGAATCCCAGCACCTCCCTGATGCTCTCGCTCCAGTGGATTGTATTATCTGCGATGCAGCAATCATAGAATACCATCTTCCCCGCGGCGGCGACCAGTTCGTACCGCCTGTGCCACGCCTCGATCTGCTGCTCGGCCTGGAGCCGACCGAATCTGACGTTCTTCTCCTCCAGCGCGCGGACGACGGCCTGCCCGAGTCGCTTGATGTGTTCTTTGATGACGTAGTCCGCTGCCCCCGATTTCATGCACTCCACGGCGGTGTCCTCGTTGATGGCGCTCGTGAGGACGATGACGGGAGTGAGCGGGGAGTGCTCCAGGGAGAGCCTGAGGGCCGTCAGCCCGTCGAATTGAGGCATGCGGTAATCCGTAACAATGATGTCAGGCCCGAACTCCGGCAGTGCCCTCAGAAAGTCCTGGCGGGTGTCGACGCACAGGAACGCACATGCGGGTATCGCCTTCTTGATCTCTCTCTCGGCAAGCCCTGCGTCCGAAGGGAGATCTTCAACAATCAGTATGCGAGTGGCCGTAACCATGGTCTCAATCCCGAGGCGGTCGTTGTCCGCATTGCGCGGAGAGCTATCTTGGGCCCTGGTTGACGAGAAGCCAGTACAGCCCGATGTTGTTCACGACTTCCTGGAAGGATTCATACGCGACCGGTTTGACGACGTAGCTGTTTGCGCCAAGGTCATATGCTGTCGTGATGTCCGGGTCCTCGCGGGAGGAGGTCACCATGACGACCGGGATTGTCCGCGTCTGTGTGTTCGATTTGATCTCGCGCAAAACCTCGAGTCCGCTGACCTTCGGCAGTTTGATATCGAGAAGTACGACCTTCGGGGGCTCCTCTTCGAAACGTCCGGAGAACCCGCCCCTGTGAAAGAGGTAATCAAGGGCCTTCGCCCCATCTTCCACAACATCGACTCTGTTGGCGAGGTGGTTCTTCCGGAATACCCGCAGGATAAGCTCCGCATCCCGGGGATTGTCCTCTACGAGGAGAATATCCAGAGCATTCGCTGGTTCCATGATCATGCTCCTTTCAATGGTACGGTGAAATAGAAGGTCGCTCCATGGTCCGGCCGCCCCTCGGCCCACAGACGCCCGCCATGCCTGTGAACGATGCGCTGAACGATTGCGAGACCGACGCCCGTGCCTTCAAAATCCTTGGTGCTGTGCAGGCGCTGAAACACACCGAAGAGCTTTCCGGCATACTGCATGTCAAATCCCGCCCCGTTATCGGTCACGGAATAGACAATCTCATCTCCTGAGATCTCGCCCCGCACCTCGATGACCGGCTTTTCACGTTTGGAGGTGAATTTGATGGCGTTGGAGAGCAGATTTGTCCAGACCTGACGCATGAGGCCCGGATCGCCCGATGCATTGGGGACCTCCCGGATACGGAAATCAATTTTGCTGCGCGCATCGGGAATAGCCAGGTCATGGAATACTGCGTTCGCCATCGCGGCAACGTCGATCTCCGCGTGAACCATGTGCGAGCGCCCGATGCGGGAAAACGCGAGGAGGTCGTCTATCAGATGGCCCATGCGCCGGGTTTCTTCGTGAATGACGGCGCACACACGTTCCCCTTCGCTGTCCAGTGACGGCTGATAATCCTCGATCAGGATGCGGGCATAGCCGTCGATCGCCCGAAGGGGGGCCCGGAGATCATGGGAAACGGAATATGCGAATGCCTCCAGCTCCTTGTTGGCCGCTTCCAGTTGCGTCGTCCGCTCTCTGACGCGTTCCTCGAGTTCCTGGTTGAGCAGGCGTATCTGAGCCTCGGCCTGCTCGCGGTCGGTGATATCCAGCAATGAGGCGACACTTTTTGTTGTCCCGGGAATGACATCGATGGTGAGAAGGATATTGCGGGTTGTCCCGTCTCCCGCAACAAATCTGAACACGTATTTCTTCAGAGCGGCATCCTGATGTTCTCTCCTGAGACGATGCTGGGCCCGCATCATGTCAAGGTCATCCTTGTGCACAAACTCTGTCCAGCTCTTTTTCCCTTCGATGTCCTTCTTTGAGTACTTTGAGAGCGTTTCAAATTGAGGGTTGGCAAGACTGATGGTTGTGTCTTCCGCGATCAGGACCGTGGCCGTTCCGGTGTTCCTGAAAATCGTCCGGTAGAGCTCCTCGCTGTTCTGGAGGGCCTCCTCGGCACGCTTGCGTTCGGTGATATCGCGCACGACCGCGACGTGAAGCTCGCGTTCCCCGAACCACAGGTGCTTTGCGGTGACGTCCACGGGGAAGAGTTCGCCGGATTTGCGGCGCTGAAAGCTCTCCACGATGACAGTCCCGCCCTGCCTGCCCCGCTGGAAATTCTTCCAATCGTCCTCCCATCGTTTTTGCGGGAAGTAGGGATCGATGTCGAACAGGCTGAGCTGCATAAGCTCATCGCGGGTATAGCCAAGCATGCGGCACGCCTGGTCATTGACGTAGTCGAACCGTGCGTCCTTCTTTATCCAGACCACTTCGTCTGACGCCTGGTCAACGGTAAAGCGGAACATCTCGAGCACCTCTTCGTTCTCCTTGCGTTCAGTGATATCTCTGGCGGCTGCGTATATCAGTTTGCCGGCGGGAAACGAGCGCCATTCAATCCACCGGTAAGATCCGTTCTTGTGTCGGTACCGGTTGACGAAATTCAGGACTTCCTTTTGACGGCCCAGATCCGACATGGCATTGAGCGTTCCATCAATGTCGTCGGGGTGCACGTAGTCCAGGAACCGCTTCCCCTCGAGTTCTGCAGTCGGGTAGCCGAGTGTCGTTTCCCACTCCCTGTTCACTCTGCGGAAGTATCCGTCTGTGTCCGCGATGCAAAGAAGATCAAGCGCATTGGCAAAGAAGCGGTCGATTTCCAGTTCCTTCTCCCGCAGTGCTTCTTCGGCCTGCGTACGCGTGGAAATGTCCCTCACGATGGTCTGGATGAGGACCTTCTTGCCGGATGTCACCGGGCTGAGAGACACTTCGGCATCAAAGGGAGTTCCGTCCTTCCGGTGATGCATCCAGGAGAACCGTTGAGGAGTGCCCTTGAGCGCCTCGTGGATGGCTTCTAGAAACTTGTCTCTGGAGTGTCTTCCATCCGGCTGCATGGCGGGACTGAAATCCCACGGAGAATGGCCGACGACATCTGCCCGGGTTTCGAACCCGAACATGGTCAGGGTCATCCCGTTGCAGTGGACGATTCGTTCGCGATCGATAATGAAAATCGCATCGTTCACGCTTTCGAACAGAGCTTGATAGCTTCCTTCAAATTCCCTGGGTCGACGCATTCGCTTTTCCATCGGTTCCCACATTCCTCCTGTTTGTCAACGCCTCGGTTCGGACTACTGTCGTTCAGCGTCACAGTAACGGAGAGCCACCTCGCCGGTTTTGGGGAACCCGGAAACGCCGGGTGAGTGACGGGAAGTGGCCTTTATGGCAAGGAATTCTCCATACAAGAACGGTGCCCGCGGGAGCGGGATAATTGGCAGGATTGATTGCGGCGACGCACTGAATTGCCCGACCCTCAGGTAGGCGGCGCACTGCAATGGTAACCAGACGTTCTCAGGTTGTCAAGCGGCCTGGTGGCCCGGACAAGACCCCCCCCCGTTTGGAGGAGCGTTGAATTCCGATTGATTCGGCCATTATGCTGAATTGAAGCCTAAAGCCGTCTATTCTGTTGAGGGATTGTGGAACCATCCCGCAGCATGCCCGGTTTTACTGGTACTGCTTGTGGCACGCTGTTCCGACAGGCATCTCTCAGCTCCCCTCACAACTCACTCATATTTCAGGAGATTCATCATGCAGAAACGCCTGTTCTCGCTGTTTTCCGTGTTGTCCCTCATCCTCTTCTTCTGTACAGGTTCCTTTGCGCAGGATATGAAGAAGGAATCATCCTCCCACGACATGATGAAGGGGATGTCGCACGAAGCTCCCGTGACGGTCATCGTGACCCATGCCGTCAAGGAATACGCTTCATGGAAAAAGGCATACGACGCAGACGAGCCCAACCGGAAGAAGATGGGATTTAAAGTGACCGGGGTGTACGCGGATGCCAAGGACCCGAACCTGGTTTCAATCATCGGGACATTCCCCAGCGCAAGCGCCGTCGATGCATTCATGTCGAGTCCCAGGCTGAAAGAAGCAATGGAGAATGCGGGCGTTGTCGGAGCACCGGACGTGAAAGTCCTGAAGGCAATGCCGAAGTAACGGTCGTGCACACCGCAGCTGTCAATGACATCAATGAAGGAGCATGAAGATGAAGAATAGCCTGGGATTTCTCGCGGCGGCCCTGATGCTGGCCGGCTGCGCCGGACAGAACCGGGATCTCTCGACTCTGGGGAAACAGATGGACGCGTTCATGAACGCGCATGACCTTAACGGGTTTTCGGGAGGCCTGGCCGATGACGTCGTGGCAAAGGGGCCTGACGGAAGCATACATACCGGGAAGGACTCGATGAAGGCATGGCTGGCCGGACTCATACCGGGGTTTCACGTCGAATCCTTGGGATGGCAGACGTCAGGCGACACGCTCACATGGATATCGAGCGTTCATTCAGATGCCTTTGCCGCGATGGGAGTGAATCCGATCAAGTCGAACACGATGGCGGTATTCTCAGGAGACAAGATCCGCTACTTCCAGTCCACGCTCGACAGGGAAACGGCCGGGAAAATGAGGTTCATCCAATTCTACGCCGAAGTCGTGAACGGGGGAAATACGGATGCGATCGATAAATTCGTAGCCGCGGATATGGTTGAACACCAGCTTGTCCCTCCCGGTGCGCCGAACGGACCTGAAGGCGTCAAGGCCTATTTCAAGATGATCCGGGAAGCGTTTCCCGATCTCCACGCGACCCCTTTTCTTGTTCTTGCGGACGGTGACGTTGTTTCGGTCAGCGCGACGTGGGAAGGGACGAACAAGGGGAAGTTCATGGGGAAACCCGCATCGAACAAAAAACTCTCCTGGACCGTTACGGACATCATACGGCTGGTGGACGGGAAAGCTGTTGAACATTGGGGGTGGGACGATATGGCGGAACGCATGGGTCATCACTGATCTATGTAAGATGGCCCCGAATGGCGGGAGGGAAACCGCAGGTTCCGACAATTGCGGAATCTTTCCCGCCGGATTCGGGAACCGACTGATCGCGACAACACCCTGCCGGTACCCCGCCGATGCTGCATACTCTTATCTACTGTCCCTCGTACGCCTGCTCCAGTTTCCTGATCTCAATTTTGGTCATCTTCAGCATTGCTTCCATCACTCTCTTCGCTTTCGCAGGGTCCTTGTCCCCGAGGAATTTCCCCAGGACTGTGGGGATCACCTGCCACGAAAGGCCGTACCTGTCTTTAAGCCAGCCGCATTGGGATTTTGTCCCCCCCGCGGAGAGATTCTCCCACAGTTGGTCCACTTCCTCCTGCGTCTCGCAGTTTATGTAGAGTGAAATCGCCTCGGTGAACTTGAAGATTGGGCCGCCGTTAAGTGCGTAGAACTCCTGCCCGTTGAGCTGAAACGACACGGACATCGCCGTCCCCTTGGGGCCCGGGCCCGCTTCACCGTACCGGCTCACGACCCCCATCTTCGAGTTCCTGAATAGCGACACGTAGAACTTCGCTGCTTCTTCGGCCTGGTTGTCAAACCAGAGGAACGTGACTATCTTCTGCATGTGAACTCCTCTGTGGTGAAGATATTCAGCTTATCCGGTGAATTACTAACAGGTTAGCCGCCTTAAGATCCGATAGTGCCTGTCTTAACTTCTCCGGCTCGCCTGTAGTTGACAATAATCACTCCGCTTGGCGTAACGGTACTCTCTATCAAGGTAAACGCTGCCGGAATCATGCCATTGTCAAACAGCTTTTTTCCTTTGCCAAGAGTCAATGGGTGAATTTTGAGCCAGAGTTCGTCCACCAAATCATTTTTAAGGAGCAGTTGGACGAGCTTACCACTGCCCCAAACTTTAATGTCGGAGCCTTTTGAGTTTTTGAGCTTTTTGATATCTGCCAGGCTTTTGAGAAACACTGAGTTTTTCCAGTCTGACTTTTTCATGGTCCTGGACATAACGTATTTTGTGACATCGCTGATACCTGGCCATCCATCTTCATGCTCTGGCCAGTAGCTGGCAAATATCTCAAATGTTTTTCTGCCCAATAGAAGATCTGCCGGCTTCATCTGTTTTTCGATGACCTTACCATAAACTTCGTCACCATAAGGTGCAACCCAACCACCAAATTTGAAACCGCCCGACGCATCTTCCTCAGGTCCGCCAGGTGCTTGCATTACTCCATCTAATGATATAAATGATAAAACGACTATTCTTCTCATATTATATCACCTCGTCTTGTAATGCATTGTTTAAGAAGGTTCTTCAATAGAGATATTTCATGGAGTGTCCCCGTCACCGGCCTGCTTTGTCCACCTGCGCCCTGACCGCGGCGCTCTCTCCGGCTTTCCGGACATCCTCGGGGAATTCCTGCATCTCGAAGATCTGCCTGACCTCGATCACGTCCCCGCTCCGCGCTGGGACCCGCTTCGCCCATTCGACGGCCTCTTCCCTGGATTTCACGTTAATGAGCCAGTAACCTCCGAGGACCTCCTTCGACTCCGTGAACGGTCCATCCGTGACCTTCGGCTTCCCCCCGGCGAACGATACGCGCGCGCCGGTTGTCGGCGGATGGAGCCCGTCGAGCGAAACGAGCGCTCCGGCCTTCGTCAGGGCCTCGTTATACTTCGTCATCTTTTCAACATCCTCGGCCGTCGGGGCAAAATCCGGCCTGAGGTTCTTCGCGTTCGACCCCTGGTAGACTTCTGGTATCATGAGCATCATGAATCTCATCGTGGGATCTCCCCTTAATGACTGTTTGTTGATTTTGCGTTCACTGAGTAATCGTTTGGCCGGGTATTGAATCGACAATCAATAATCGTCTGGCGGATCCCGGATAGACATCCGGAATCTGGTGGCGAGAATGTCTCTGTTGCCGCCGGCGCTCGCCCCGCGTGCTGACAGGCTCCCGTATCGGGCGCACTTCAATCGTGCCGACTCTTGCCGGAGGTATTTTCGAGGCGATATCAATTGCCTCGTCGAGGTTCGGTGCGTCAACAAGAAAGAATCCCGTAAGCGCTTCCTTAATCTCTGCAAACGGCCCGTCGGATCAGTTCAGGTCCCGATTCTACCATGGGTCCTTAATATTCGATAGCTCAATAACCCTCATATTGCGCTGCGAGTTCCCTCGACCTCTCCCTTGATTATATCATTCACGATCGCCGTCCAGCCGAACACAAAGTTCTCCCTGGCGAGATCGGGAACGTTCGCCGGGAATGTCTCGACGCCTCTATGCGTCAGCGTGATCTTTGTTTTGCTCCCTGCGCTCTCAAGCTCGATTCTTACGTGTGACATGCCTGCATAGCCGTCGTACCGCCAGCTGTACGCAAGTTTCTTCCCGGGCACCACCTCGGTGACTTTGCAGATGTGAAGGTACTTCTTGTCATCTTTTCCCCCCAGGAATCGGAATTCAAACCCTACCACAGGCTTGAACTCTGCAATCTCGAATCCCCACTTCTTCATCCCTTCCTTTTCCGTGATAGCCTTCCAGACTTTCTCCGGGGGAGCATCGAGCAGCCGCTCGACAATAATCGGTTCGTCCTTCATGAACGCCTCCTTTTTGTGGTTTTTGCGGGAGCGGATGAGTCCATTGTCCTTAAATACGCCTCCAATGCGTCAAGTCGTTCTTCCCAGAATTTCCTGTACCGGTCAACCCAGTCCGACACCTCGTTCAGCTTGCGCAGTCTCGCCTGGCAATAGCGTTCCCGCCCTTTCTGCTCGATCGTAACAAGCCCGCACTCTGCAAGTATCCTCATGTGCCGTGATATGGCCGGACGGCTGATCGCGAACTTGCCGGCGACGCCGTTGAGCGTCAGCTTCTTTCCCGCCAGGAGGCCCAGTATCTTCCTTCGCGTGGGGTCTGCTATCGCCTGGAAAACATCTCTTCTCATCAGCGGCCCTATATGTAATGGAATGGTTACATATTAATGCCCCCGGGGACCAAAAGCAACCTCCCGGGTGGGATGAGCTTTCCTCCGTTTCCGTGCAGGTATTGTAACAGAACCGGGGGAACGCGAACGGCAATATTTATGAACCAGGCCGCAATGAACGCGTGTGGGTGGACCGAAGTGCGGGGGCAGGAAATCGAGCTCTGCTCGGAAGAGAATGACAAAACCACGGTGCAATTCGCCGGCCGGCTCACCGGCCAGGTGGGGAATTTCCGGTACCGGTTTCTCACGCCGGCTACAGACCCGTTGATATTGAAGATAGAGCCCTGGCTGATGAACTATGTCCTCATACGGCTGAACCGGGGAACCAATGCGCGCGCTATCGAGTACATCAGGACCGCATGGAAGGACCTCAGGTTCGATCAGGCATTTGAATGTTCATACCTTTCGGACGAACTGGATTGTCCCTATGTGTCATTTGAGGCGTTCGACTCTCTTGTGAGGTTTGCCGCGATCGGCACGATGCTCACCGCCGGCCTCGGCCTCTTTGCCCTGGTATCCTTTGTCATCGACAGGAAAACAAGGGGGATCGGCATCCGGAAGGCGATGGGCGCTTCCATACACGACATCGTGTACCGGCTCTCAAAGTCGTTTGTCGCGCTCGTCCTGATAGCCAATGCGATTGCGCTTCCCCTGTCGTATTTCGGCATATCGCAGGTGCTTCAGGAAGTGCCGTATCACATTGACGTCAACATTTGGCTTTTTGGAGCCGGATCCCTGCTTCTCGTGTCCCTTTCAATTCTCGTTGTCGCCTCAAAATCACTGAAAGCGGCGTACGCGAATCCGGTCGAGTCATTGCGCTATGAATAGTGCCCCCCGCGGTGTGGGCACGGCCCTACCCCGCCTTCCCGATAATTACCTTCACGGTATATCCGTTTTTCGGCGTCTTCGCTTCCGTGAGCGTCACTGTTCCCGCCCAAACTCCGCCCCCGTTCGTCCGAAACGTCCATTTGCTGGTTCCCTCTGTCCAGCCGTCGACTTTCGTCCACTTTCCTGCTGTGCCCAGCTTCTGTTCGCAGAGCGCCATCAGCTCGCCGGGCGTCTTCGGCGATGACCCGCGAACGACGAGTTTGAGCCCCAACCCCGGGCCCAGGGGGACTTGCTGTGTATTCACCCCCGCCGCAATCATTACAATATCATGGCTGCAAAAGAAGTGAGCCAGGCCGTCAACCCGTTTCTTGACGCGGACTAATGGCCCTTTGTGAAAACAATATGAGTGGCGTTTTCGCTTCCCGCGTGTTCGCGGATCTTATATCCAAGAGAGAGCATGTTAATGTCGTGGAATAGTTGCTCGCCTGATCCGAGCAGAACCGGCGCAACGGCGATATGCATCTCGTCAATAAGTCCCGCGGCCAGAAATTGTCTTATCGTATTTACCCCGCCGCCTACCCGGACATCCAACCCGTTCGCCGCCTTAATTGCCCGCTCCAGCGCCTTGTGAATGCCGTCGGTGATGAAGTGGAACGTCGTTCCCCCGTTCATTGCAAATGATTCGCGGGGGTGATGTGTTAACACAAAAACAGGGACATGATAGGGGGGGGTATCGCCCCACCAGCCCTTCCAGTTGGAGTCAGGCCATTCGCCGCGAATCGGCCCGAACATGTTCCGTCCCAGTATCCATGCGCCCACGTTCTTGAACCCGCGTGACGCAAAATCATTATCAGTTCCGGTGGTGCCGATTGCATTCTCGGAGGTTTCAGGAGACGTTTGGATATGCATCTCTTGAAACGTCCTGGTAGGAAAGAACCACTTGTGCAGGGCCTCCCCTCCGACTCCAAGTGGGTTCTCGAGATCTTGATTCGGCCCGGCCCCAAACCCATCGATCGAAACGGCAAAACTCTCCACGCGAACTTTAGACATTCTTTGATCCTTTGGCATTGAAGGATCCACCTTACGATTCATTGTTGGCTTTGTCTCGGTTTATTGTTTATGGAACCACGGGGGTGGAGGGAGTGGTTCCCGCCAGGAGAAACAGGGCGAAGGGACCTCAAATGCTGATCTAGTTCGTCTTTTCGGTCTGCACGTCAGGCATTTCCCCCGGGCCCTTCAGCACCTTGAAGACGATCTCCTGGGAGTCAGCCGAAATGACGACTATTCTCATGTCCTGGTAACTGATCTCTTTACTCGTTGATATATCGTACGTCAGGTCCAGAGAATTGGGTTGAGGAACAGTCCGGTTATTCGGTGTGTCAAAATACTCTTTGGACTCTCTGTAGGAAATCTTGAGAGTGGTGCCGGAAATTCCCGCATAGATCAATTCGATCTTGGATTGCTCCCACACCCCTCCCGTCATTTCGCCTTTCGGACTCCACCAGACCATCGTTGAGCCTATCGATGCATGCGCTTCCTGACCTACAACGTATCCCTTGACGGCCTCGGGAGCACACCCGGCGATAAGGAGGGCACACATAATGCCTGCAATTTGAGTTTTCATTTTGACTCTCGCTTTCTCTGTGGGAACAGGAGATGAAGGGGTAGATGTTTTGAGAATTCGTGCACCCTTGTGTTTCCTTTTTGACCGCTCACGGGTCAAAACGTCGAATCCAAATGGTGCAAAGGAGCACTTTGGAGCAGGTAATGTGCTCAGCATCAACTCTCGTATCCTGCCTCGGTGTATCGGGGAGCCTCCCTCGGACCCCTCATCCCCCGGTTGAAACACTCCGAACGAATTTATTCCTCGCTTGTAATATTTCAACAGGCCATTCGGAGCCAGGTTCAATAATCGGTTGTCCGCTCCATATTCGGTCATCATTCTCAGGAGGGAGGAGTAATATGCCGCTCTTTATGGATATCCACAAGCACGTTCCCGGATTAACCGCGGAAGCGGTTGCAGCTGCTCACGCAAAGGACATCGAAGTACAGAAGAAGCACGGGGTGAAATACATCAGGTACTGGTTTGACGATAAGGCCGGGAAGGTCTTCTGCCTGGTCGAAGCGCCAAGCAGGGAAGCGGCCGCTGCGGTGCACCGTGAGGCCCATGGGCTTCTCGCTGATGAGATCATTGAGGTCAAAGAGGGGAAATGACGTCTAGAAAGACCCCCTCCCTCTTGCGTACCTGGAACTGCCCGGCGGATCGCATGGTCGTGGAGAGGGGGGGGTGATTTTACTCAATACGTTGAGTAATTTTACTCAATGAATTGAGTAATTTGGGAGCCTGATGACAGGGCAACTCTTCCTCATCATGCTCCTTCCCACCTCCCTGGAGACTTCAATGAGATATGCACACACTGCCGTGCTTCTTGTACTCACATTCACCGCGGGCCTCTCGCAAACCCCGTACAAACTCCCGCCTGATGAGGTTGTGAGAATTGTGGACGCTTCGCCCACCCCGCTTGTCATTGTGAGCCCGGCCTGTAGTGCCATGATGCTTGTTGACTATCTTCCCAACCCGTCCATTGAGTACCTCGCCCGGCCTCTCTTGCGTATTGCGGGGATCCGGATTTCGCCGCAGATATCCGGACGTCAAAGAATCACCCAGTATACCGGAATCACCGTGAAGAACTTCGAGACCGGCACCGACGTACGGATGGTTCTTCCTCCTGATTCCCGGATCGGGGTCCCCGTCTGGTCGTACGACGGTAAGCGAATTGCATTTGAACTGGAGGGTGAAGACGGGATCCAGCTTTGCGTGGCAGACCCGGCGACCGGAAAGACCTCGTCGATACGGGGATTGCATCTCAATGACGTGCTCGGTTCCCCCTTTACGTGGATGAGCGACAACACGACGCTTCTGGTGCGTGCAATCGACCCCCGCCGTGGAAGCGCTCCTTCCGTGCCGAAGCGACCGCTGGGCCCAAACACGGAGGAAACACACGGGAGGACGGCGAAGGTCGCCACGTATGAAGATCTGCTTAAGAGCCAGTACGACGAAGACCTGTTCACGTACTATGCGAAATGCCAGATCATGCAGGTTGACACGAGGGACGGGAGGGCGTCACAAATCGGCATACCGGGACTCTATGCAAGTGCCGATCTCTCTCCGGATGGGAAGTACCTCCTTGTCACGGAGATCCGAAAGCCATATTCCTACCGTGTCACGTACGAAGATTTCACCCGCTCGATTTTGGTATGGGATAGATCAGGGAACACTGTGAAAACCATCGGCGACTTCCCCGTCACCGATGAAATCCCGACACAGGGCGTCCAGACCGGACCCCGGGACGTGGAATGGCAGCCTCTCAGGAGTGCCACGCTCGTCTGGCCCGAAGCCCTCGACGGTGGGGACCCTGTCCATAAAGTCCCTTTCCGCGACAGGATCATGACCCTCTCCGCGCCGTTTACAGGCGAGCCAAAGGAACTGCTCCGGATTCAGGAGAGATTCGAGGGATTCGAATGGCTTTCCACAAAGGATGAAGCTCTGGTGACGGAACATAACAGAGATCGGCGATGGCGGACCACAGCGTTTCTGTCACTTGCGGACCCTGCGGCCAGCCGTCGCGTGCTGTTCGACCTCAGCGTCAACGACGAGTACAACAATCCCGGCAGGCCCGTGTATGTAACGAAGCCCGATGGGGAATCGACCGTAATCCGGGACGGCGACTGGATATTCATGACCGGGTCGGGCGCGACTGAACATGGTGACAGACCGTTTCTTGACAGGGTGAATATCGTCTCAAAGGAGAAAACGATACTCTTTCGTTCTCAGGAGGGGGGACTCGAGAGGTTTCTCTCATTCATCGGTGCTGGGCACACGAAATTTCTCACCCGTTACGAAAACCGTACACAGCCTCCGAACTACTTCGTGCGGGAGGCCGGCAAGCCCGGTCGGAAAACTCTCACCGCCTTTGCGGACCCCGCACCGCAGCTGACGGGAATGAAGAAGGAACTGGTCAGGTACATCCGGCCCGACGGGGTCGCGCTGACCGGCATGCTCTACCTCCCTGCCGACTATAAAACCGGCGTGCGGCTACCATGCCTCATATGGGCCTACCCGCTCGAGTATTCCGATGCCTCGACCGCGGGCCAGGTCCGGGGATCGCCGGATGCATTCACGTTCTTTAGGGGGGCAACGCCGCTCTTCTTCGTGACGCAGGGGTATGCGGTGCTCATGGATGCGACAATGCCCGTCATCGGCGATCCCGAGACCGTCAATAATACGTTTGTCGAGCAAATTGTGAGCTCCGCGAAAGCCGCGATCGACCACCTGGACTCGATGGGAGTGATCGACCGGCATCGGGTCTGCGTTTCGGGGCACAGCTACGGCGCATTTATGACAGTGAACCTGCTCGCCCACTCAGATCTTTTCGCCGCAGGGATCGCCCGGAGCGGGGCATACAACAGGACACTGACACCGTTCGGATTCCAGACTGAGAGGCGTTCATTCTGGGAAGCAAAAGACACATACATGAACATGTCCCCGTTCACGTTCGCTGATAAGATCAAGACACCGCTGCTTCTGATTCACGGTGAGGCGGACAATAACACCGGGACGTTTCCGATACAGTCTGAACGGCTGTTTCAGGCGCTGAAGGGGACGGGAGGGACCGCCCGGCTCGTTATGCTCCCCTGCGAGAGCCACGGATACTCGGCGCGCGAGTCGGTGCTCGACGTTCTGGCGGAGAGCTTTGAGTGGGCGGATACGTATGTGAAGAACAGAAAGTAATTCGGTTGACGACATCATGGAGCTCGGCGGGTTCCAGATGTGCATAATAGAAAGGCCCCTGCCGGATTTCGCGAGCGTGGATTCTTCTTTGAAACCAGAAGCGACGTAACTCTGATGACTCTCAAAGTGGCTTCAATTGCCGGTCTTTTCCTCATGGTCGTGGCGCTGCTCGCGCTGATTTGGGCTCATTCTCTTCTGGGAGAGTCTCCGGTTCCGATCGGGGTCCAGATTCTGGCCGTTGTCTTGATGGTATGAGCTCGTCTCGTATTCGGCGGAAGGAGCTTCCATGCTGCGGCAAATCCCACGGAAGGGGGGGTGGTGAAATCCGGGCCATACAGATTCGTTCGTCATCCAATCTACGCGGCCATGCTCTACTTCACCTGGGCCGGTGTCTTCTCACATCTCTCGATACTCAGCCTGGCCCTGGGCATTTGCATGGTTGCGGGCGTCATGATGAGGATAGCCGCTGAGGAGAAACTCCTCGTCGAACGCTACCCGGAGTACACAGATTACGCCAGTCGGACAAAGAGAATCATCCCCTTCCTTATTTGACCGACCTGATAGATGAAGTGAAACCAAGTTTGTCCACGACGTCGTGTAGTTCTCCCGGTTCCAGGTGCGCATAGTAGTGTTGCGTTAGCTTCACGTCGCTGTGTCCCAGCAGTTTTGAGATCTGGTATATCGAAACACCGTCGAGTGCGAGCCACGATGCGAAAGACGCTCTCAGTGAATGGAAGTTGAGCCGGCGGTCCATCCCGAGTTGCCTGACGTATCTCCGTAGTTTCGTCGTCACCCACCTTCTCTTCAGGGTTCTCCCTCGTAGTGTAAAGACTACACCCGAACCACTTCCCGGTCCCCTCTGCCGGAGCACCTGCATAGCAGTTGCCCCGAGCGGGACAGTCCTTCTTTTCCCAGTCTTGGTCTTGAACGTTGCGCTGCTTCTGAGCCGGGCGACCCGGGCCTGCAAATCCACCTGTTCCCACCGGAGTGAGAGTATCTCCCCCTGCCGCATGCCTGTCACCGCGGCGAAAAGCACGACATCGCGAAACCATGGTTCACTGATGCTCTCGAGAAGTCTCTGGAGATCCTCGCGGCTGAAGTACGCAGGTTCGATTTCGGGCACGCGCGCGAGGGACACCCCCTCGAACGGGCTCTTCCGGAGCATGCTCCATCGGACGCCCATCCGGAATGCCGCCTTGAGAGTTCGGAGCTCGATGTTGACAGTACTCGGAGCCACCGCACCCAACCGTTCGACCTTGTATTTGTCGATAATGCGGGGAGTCAGAGAGCAGAGGGGAGGATTGCCCGCAGACGTTCGGAAATGGGCAAGCGTAGTGCTGTAGATAGAGAATGTCCCAGGTTCGAGCGTCGCTTTGACATACCCGAGAACCTCACGGATTAGGTCCGACAGGTGTGGAGTCGATTTTCCTGCGTTTGATACCCTCGACATATACTCAATAGCGGCAATGCGGTCTCAATTTTGATGAAATGTTCTGCAATCGACGGAGACCTGATGTCCCGCCGCCTGATGTCCCGGTAACTGGCGTCCCGGTGCCCAAAATGCTCGAGAATCTACCTCTTGCTATTTAACTTCAGAGGCTAATCTTAAATAAGGGTTACCGACATTAAAGGACGCAACCCAACAATGCCGGGATTTCCAGCCCCTGTCAATTCGTTGAAGTATGAGTAATATCCGAGTAATGGATATTCACGTCCAACAGGATCCTCGCCGATGAGCAAGATGAGCAAGAAGAGTCTCCAGGGTTTAGCTCGCCAGAGGCCGGCCAATCAGCGTCTGGTCTACCCGGGTTACAGGACTCCTGGCGATTGGGGGGATACTCAAGCCTACGATCGTGATGGATGGAAAAGTGATCAGAACTTGGCGACGGACGATCAGGCACGGGAGGACCACCCGGCGCATGATGTCAAGTTCAAGGGAATATGAGGACCAGCTTCCCCTGGAGCTGGCCCGACTCGAGCCGCCGGTGAGCTTCGACAGCCTCCGTCCACGGGATGCGATCCGCGACCAGAGGCTTGATTCGCTTCTCCGACAGCATTTGGAATTGTATCGACAGATCTTCGCGAAACCATTCCGGGTGCTTCCTCCTCATCCCGCTGATCGAATACAATGAGATGCGACGTCCGGGTCGCATCGCCACCAGGGCGGCGGACGCTACGTCCTCCAGCTTCCTCACAATGCCGCCCTTTACGGCGTTTTGGGATCCGTACGGAATCAGCAGACCGCCCGGCTTTAGGCATCGACTCGATCTCACCCAATGGGCTCCGCCAATCGAATCCAACACAAGGTCAACCCCGTTGCCGGTGCGCGAGCGAACTTCTTTGACAAAGTCCGATTTTCGGTAGTCTATCGCCTCGCATCCCAGACGTGCTACGAGATCCAGTTTTCCGGTCGCCGCCGTGCCAAACAACTGCAATCCCGCAAGTTTGCCCAATTCAATGACCGCCGTTCCAACACCTCCCGCTGCGCTATGGACCAATATCTTCTCTCCCGTCTTCACTCCTGCAACCCTGTGAAGCATCTGGTACGCTGTCCCATAGTTTAAGACGAGACAGACCGCCTCTGCGGGGTCAAGACCGGCGGGTACAGGCACGAGTTCGGATTCCGGCAGGATCAGGAACTGCGAATATCCTCCATGGCCAATCAACGCTGCGACGGTCTGTCCCTCGGTAGCCTGTGTTACTCCGGGTCCGACCTTGTCTACGACACCAATGATGTCGTACCCGGGGGTGAACGGCAATTTCGGCTGGGCAGGGTATGTGCCTCGGCGCATCATGCAGTCCGCCCAGGCGACTCCAGCTACGAGGACGCGAATTCTAACTTCTCCAGGCCCCGGATCACGCAGCTTTTCGGTGATGATCGTCATTTGTTCCGGTCCGCCGTACGCCGAAACGAGGATCCGACTGTTTGTGAGCACTCCTGTCGAGTTCATTGTTCGCGTTTTCCGTTATCATCTTCGCTCTCAAGCTCAATTTCATTCATTTTGACTCCCTTAATCAACAGCCACAGGGCGAGCCCGAATTCCGCGATGAACATCACCGGGTAGAGCGGATACGTCATCTTCTCATAACCCGGGAACAGGATTGCCTGAACGAAGCAGATCAGGAGAGCGATCCCGTCGCATATCAGCAACACCCCCAGCGTTTTCGGCAGGAACCTCGATTCGATCACGAGGTAGCCTAAAGGGAACAGCCACACCGCATAAAGAAGCCCCGCGATAATTCCGCCCTTTGAGCCCAGGTTGAGGAAGAACATTGCAAGCGATTGCAGTTGATTTGCTGTGAACGCGTTCAAATACTCGTCGTTGCCAAGAAGAAGTTGAGCCGCAAAACGGTTCAGCGTGTTAAGGCACTCGACTGCAACCCCGCAAACGAGAACAAGCACGAACAGCAGTGCAAGGAAACGGTTGACCGGTTTCAATAACACGTACAATGCCCAGGCAGCCAGCAGAAAAAAGACTGCTGATATCAGCTCACTCATGATGCCTATCCGGTACAACCACAGGTGCTCGCTGATATTCCTGGCTGTGGCCGCGGCATCTCCATATACCATGGGACTGGATTGAATGAACGTTGAGGAGGCAAACAGTACTATGAAGATGAGGTAAAACAGCCCCGCCGTTCTTGCCGTCCTTTGAGCAGAATGATCTTGTATCAGGTCCACTTATTCCCTCTGTCTGAAGGCAATTTGTCGCTCTTTTCCGGGGTGGCAACAAGAAAGCACCCCGCAAGAGGGTTTGAGTCCACTCGCTTGTCGCCTCCTCCCTCCATTGGTTATCGGCTGCGGTTCGGCTGCAACAATAAAAGTAAAAAAACACTTGTGTAGTCAAATGGCTTTATATATATTTGTAGTCACATAACTACGGAATGGTGCTCCAAAATGCTACTAAGAAGAGATGTTTTTCAGGCGGTAGCAGACCCGACAAGAAGGGCTATCCTTCTGCTTGTGGCTTCACAAGCCATGACTGCCGGGGCAATAGCCTCGAATTTCGACACGGCAAGACCGACGGTCTCGAAACATCTGCAAATACTCACCGAATGCGAATTGCTTGAACACGAGCAAAAGGGCAGGGAAGTCTACTATCACCTGAACCCCGGGAAGATGAAAGAAATAGCGGACTTCATTGAACCGTTCCGACAATTGTGGGATTCCAGGTTCAATAAACTGGAATCTATAATGAAAACCTACAAATCAAAAAAGTAAAACACTATGGAACACAGGACAAAAATTCACGCCGAAGACGGCAAACAGGATCTGACGATAACACGGGAGTTTGATTTGCCCCTGGAATTGCTCTTCAAAGCGTATGTAGAACCCGAAATTGTCGAGCAATGGATGGGAACGAAGGTTCTGAAGCTCGAGAATATGAAGCACGGGAGTTACCAGTTTGAGACAACCGATCCGAAAGGAAACAAATTCAGATTCAACGGGGCAATTCACGAATTCAGCCCGAATCGCAAGATCACCCGGACGTTTGAAATGGAGAATACGCCTTTCGGTGTCCAGCTCGAGTTCCTGGAGTTTGAAATGCTTACCGCTGATACCAGCAAACTCAACATGCACGTACTGTACGAATCGCTGGATCACAGAAACCAGATGCTGAAATTAGGAATGGTGCAGGGGATAAACATGGCACATAACCGGCTGCAGGACATCGTAACCAAAATGAGGTGAACAGCCATGACAAAGCGAAACAAGATCATCTACTGGATCGCCACACTCTGACTCGCACTGGGGATGGTCTTGTTTCGTTATTTCCGTCATTGTTACTTCTCGTCCTGACGCTCGTGTCGTGGTACTTCAGGCCCGTGGCAAGAAAACTCACTTCGGTCAAACAATAGGGGAAAACCATGAACCCCAGGGTTGACTTCCTTTTCAACAAAGCCGGGAAGTGGCAGAAAGAAGTGGAAAAACTGAGACAGATCGCTCTCGATTGCCCGCTTACCGAAGAGTTGAAGTGGGGATGTCCGTGCTATGCGTTTGAAGACCGCAACATAGTGCTAATTCATACTTTTAAGGATTACTGCGCCTTGTTGTTTTTCAAAGGCGCCTTGCTGAAGGACACCGAACGCATATTGATCCAGCAAACGAAGAATGTACAGGTGGCCCGCCAGCTCCGGTTCACCAACGTTCAGGAAATAATTGAGAAGAAAGCGACCATTAAGGCCTACATCTTTGAGGCCATTGAAGTGGAAAAGGCCGGCTTGAAAGTGAAGCTCAAGAAGACCAGGGAATTCGAGATGCCGGCAGAGTTCAGAAGTAGACTAAATGGATCCCCAGCCCTGAAGACTGCGTTCCGTGCATTGACTCCAGGACGGCAGAGGGCATACCTCTTATTTTTCTCTGCCCCCAAGCAATCCAAAACCCGGGAGGCACGGATTGAGAAGTACGCGAAGCACATACTTAATGGTAAGGGACTTAATGATCGATAGCAGGGACGTAGGGAGGGCGTAATCCTTGTGAAGCCAACTACTTCCACCTCACATTGACTGACGACAGATGAAAACCACAGAGACCAGTACCCGACTTGCTTCGCTGGATGTGTTCCGCGGTGTCACCATCGCTTTGATGATCCTGGTGAACGACCCCGGCGATTGGACGGTTGCATACCCGCAGCTCAAACACGCGGCATGGAGCGGGTGGACGATGACCGACATGGTCTTCCCGTTCTTTCTCTGGATCATGGGCATGGCGGTGACGCTCTCTCTTGGGAAGAGGATGCAGCAGGGGGCGTCGACGGGGGCTCTCATTCTCCATGCCCTGAAGAGAGCAGCGATCATATTTGCGCTTGGAATTGTGGTGAACGGCTTTCCCTTCGGCCTCGGTGCCCCGTTTTCGTTTGCGACGCTCAGGATCCCGGGCGTTCTCCAGAGAATCGCGATATGCTACTTCGTCGCATCGGTCCTGTTCCTGAAAACGAAGCCGCGGACCCAGTTCATCACGGCGCTCGGGCTGCTTGTCGTATACTGGGCCGCCGTCAAGCTCATCCCGGTGCCCGGGTACGGCCCGGGTGTGATGGATCCCGTGGGGTGCCTCTGCTGGTATGTCGATTCGCATCTCCTCGCCGGTCATACCTGGGTGTGGGCCCCCGCTCCCGGATTCGATCCTGAAGGCATCGTCAGTACGCTTCCCTCCATTGCCACAGCCCTCTTCGGTGTCATAACCGGCCGCTTCCTCCGCTCTGAGCGCAGCAAAGAGGTCAAGACCGCGGAGATGTTTGTTGCCGGCTGGGTGATGGTCCTGGCCGGTGTCGTTGCGGATATCTGGCTGCCGATCAACAAGAACTGCTGGACATCTTCGTTCTCGGTGTTTATGGGCGGGTGGGCGCTCGTCTGCTTTGCGACGGTCTACTGGCTCATGGATGTACAACACAAGGCCCGCTGGCTTGAGCCATTCAAGGCGTTCGGACTCAATGCGATCACGCTCTATGTTGTGTCAGAGCTCCTTGCGACGCTCCTCGGGGTGATCACGGTCGCTCAGGCCGACGGGAAGGCCCAGTCGCTCCACGACTGGATATATGCGGGGGCTTTCGTGCCGTACTTTTCTCCGGCGAACGCGTCACTTGCGTTTGGCCTCGTGTATGTCGCGCTTCACTTCGCGCTGGGGATGTTGATGTGGAAGAAGGGCTGGATTATCAGGGTGTAGTGAGTGAATCGCCCGTGTGCAGCGGAGAGTTCGGGTTCGATCTGACGACGACGTCGTCATTTATCATGTTATATGACGACAAAGACGGCATGCACTATGAACCCATCGGTGATCACACCGCTGTAGAGGTGAAGGCGAAACGCAACGTTGGAGATTCCGACCTTCTTTCCCTACGGGATGTTGGCCTCGACAAGTTGTGCCAGGAGCGTCAGTGATTCCTGCCAGCCGAGATAACACCCCTCCAGCGGGATTACTTCGGGTATCCCTTCCTGTGTAATATTCACTTCCGTTCCCACGAGGACCTTTTTCAGTACAATGGTGTTCGTCATCGTCCCCGGCATTTTGGGATCGTCAAACTGGTCTGTGTGCACAATGCGCTCGTTGGGCACAAGCTCAATGAACTTGCCGCCAAACGTGTGGGATTGACCCGTGCCGAAATTCGTAAAGCTCATTTTGAATGAGCCCCCGACTCTGGCATCAATCTGATGGACCCGACCGGTGAACCCGTGGGGGGGAAGCCACTTACACATCGCTTCGGCATCAAGGAAAGCCCGATACGCTCGCTCGGGTGTGGTCTTGAGAACTCGATGCAGCTTCACGGTATTGCCGCTCATTGTCTTGACCTCCCTTGGGTATGTAGATCGACCAATTGTCCTCTATACTGTATAGTCGTATGGGGCTCGGCAGAATCGACAATCAGCGTTCAGCGTATTTACCCTAAAACCGAAATGCCCCCACCCGGCTGGACTTACTCAGGCATTGTATTGAGAATATACATATTCCGGAGCTCGGTCTGCACTCTATGTCAGAAATAGTCGGATTTTAATGGGACGAGGGGGAATAGGGAGAAGAACAAGGTTGACTGTTGTTCATTATATGCGTATGTTCATTATTATTGAACATAGTGCAATATAATACAGAGAGAATACCTTGGTTCGGACGGCCAACATAGAGGCAATACTTGAGAATACGGCTACTGGCGTTGCAAAAACGACGGGCCTAAGGGTAGAAGTTACAAAGGGACAGCCCATAGGGAGACATGTTCGGGGTCATCGTCAGGTCGCTGAACACAAAATCCTGCGCATAGTCCGGGGAAAAAACAGATGGGAGTTCGAACTCGTACTTAAACCTTGGTTGAACGTGGCAATGGCCGGCTTGCTTGCGCGCGAATTCAATAATCGCCGGAATAGGGTCATAGTCACCCGATTTGTCAACAAGCCAACGGCAGAACGGATGCGGGAACAGGGGATCTGTTTCGCGGACACTTGTGGCAACGTCTACCTAAAGGCGGAAGACCTCCTGGTGTGGGTGCAAGGCCAGAAGCCGGCGGACCGAGAGACGAGGCAGCTCGTGGGCCGGCCCTTTAAGCCAGCCGGCATGCAGGTCATCTTTGCCCTCATTTGCCTTCCGGGTTTGGAGAAAAAGACCTATCGCGAGATAGCGCGCGTGGCTGGGGTTGCGCTCGGAACTGTCGACGCGACGGTTCGGAATTTGAAGCTCATCGGGCATCTGCTGGAGGGCAAAGAAATCGGCCGACGACTCGTCAGGCGCGAGGAGCTATTTGATAAGTGGGTTGGTTTGTACCCTCAGCAGTTGAAACCGAAGCATTTCGCCGGAAGATATGCCGCCCGAGATCCTGAATGGTGGCGTGCCGCCGATCTAGCGGGGACGGATGCGCTCTGGGGGGGTGAACCAGCGGTGCAGATTGAAACCCGATTCCTCAAGCCCGAGATAGCAACTCTCTACATTCAGGGAGATCCAAACCGCCTAATTGTTCGGTATAAGTTGAAGCAGGATGACCGGGGGAACGTTGAACTCTACAATCGCTTCTGGCAGTTTCACACCGACCAGGAAGCCCTGGCAGTGGTGCCGACGCCCCTGACCTACGCTGACCTCATGGCAACCGGAGAAGGAAGGAACCTCGAAGCGGCAAAAGATCTTCGGGAGAAGAAACTTGGTCGATATTTCAAATAAACTGCCTGAACACTTTGTTGCCCTCTTTAGGCCCCTACTCGGAGCCGCGCGGGCTAGAAACACGCCTTTATTTGTCGTTGGAGCCACCGCAAGAGACTTGATACTTCGGTATGCGCACGGACTGCAATCCCCACGCACTACCATCGACATCGATATTGCCATTCAAGTGAGCGAATGGGATCAATTCGACCGCTTCGTCAAAGCGCTTGTTGACACGGGGGAGTTCAGACCCACAACTCTTGGGTACCGGTTCGTTTGCGCCAACGGAGAAACACTGGATGTCATACCTTTCGGTCCGATTGCCGGGGCGAAAAGTACAGTTGCATTTCCGAAAGCCCTTGATTTTGTACTCAGCGTAGTTGGACTTGAAGAGGCGTTCCATGCGTCGATCAAAGTCATTCTCAGCAGGAGCCCGCTTCTTGAATTGCAGTCGTGCTCTCCTGCCGGGCTGGCAATGTTGAAGCTTATTTCATGGGACCAAGGGTTTCCTGGAAGGGCCAAAGACGCGGAAGATTTCTGTTTTGTCGCGGAACACTATATCGATGCAGGCAATGACATCAGACTGCAAACGGATGCATCCGATCTCATGCAAGGTGTGCCAATTAAGCTTGAGTTGGCTGGGGCACAGTTACTTGGACGAGACATCGCGCGGATTGCCGGAACAACCCTCCGCGATCGAGCAATCACAATTCTAGGACGTGAGACAGATCCTGAAGGACCATTGTCTCTGATCTCAGATGTTCTTCGTAGAAGAGTCTCATGGGAAGAGCAGTTTGACGAGACCTTGGGGTTATTGCGGGGCGTTCTTGCAGGGCTCATAGACAGGGCTAACCCTCGTTAACTTCCCCAGTAACCGCCGGAATACTCCCAACGCAGGCATTCCGTCATTCCCACCCGCGAGGGAGATCGTCGGATCCCCTCCCTAGAATTCCGCGTACATTTGCCGAACGAGACCCCTGCATCCCCCCAGAATGTTATTTACCTCACTTGAGAATATCAGGGGCGTTGAACGATGCGAAAAACTCTTCGGACTCTCTGGTTACTTCGATAATCCTTCCCATTCTCGAGCTTTCCATATTGCCGACGAAGAATCTCGACAGCGCTCAGTCTGTCCTCGTAGGACTTGGATTCCAGTATCGACCTTCTCCGCCTGCTTGGTGTAATTCCTCGGGGGTAGGAATGCGGACGGGCGGGATATCCTTGGGGGAAGTGATTGGAAAGGCCTTTATGATGCAAGATTGTGGGATTACTTAAGAAGCCGTAGACTGACCTTGGGGATCCAGGCCCCGGGGGCAACCCACTCAAGATGGAACTAGCAGAAAATAGAGAGAAAAACAAGACGAGTTAGCCAAGATGGCTAACTCGTCAACTGGAGCGGGAGACGGGACTCGAACCCGCGACGTCCAGCTTGGGAAGCTGGCATTCTACCACTGAATTACTCCCGCAACGATAACCTATTTATTGATAAGTTAGTTACAAGAAGTCGAACATTGTCGAGCAACAAATATGCATCACAGAACATCGAGTCTTGAAAGGTTTTCTTGAACACGCAATCGCTAGATTGCTGGCTGCGAAAAGTAACTCAATCTGAACGAAGATTCAAGTCCCTTTTCTCGGATTCTTCTGCCGCCGAGCCCTTAATTTGCCAACTTCTAGATCGGCTTCTCGGTCGAGATCCTCATTTGTCAGTCTTCGGTTACCTTCGAGAAAGGCGTCGAGATCCTTCTTTGCAAAGCTTAGCTTTTTCCCGCCTACCGTGGTGTGTGGAATCTTATTCTGGCTAGTCCATTTGTACAGAGTTGAAGTTGAAATGTTCAAATAGGCCGCGGCCTGGTCTAGATCTAGGTTTTCACCCGCCTGTTGCGTCGATGCGCCGGCTACCCGAGGGCGAGAAAAGAGGTAGTCAATCGCCTCGAGCCAGATCTCGGCCTCCCGTCGCTTGCGCTGTGTTGCTTCATCCAGCTTACGATTCGCCTTCCGTTCCTGGATCCAATGGTCTTTCAGTTCTAGGAGGTCTCCAACAGAGGCTTTGGAAAGAGTCGATATCTTCTCCTTCAGTGAGGCCTTATCGGCTTCACGTTCGGCCGCGATTTCTTTCTGGAGTTGTTGGAATTCGTCCATTGTAGCCATATTTGGCCCTTTGTGAGTTCACTGGCTATTGAATCTGGACATCCGGACATCTGGACATCTGGACACGGCTGTTTCCATGCTAAAGAGCCTTGGAATACGCTGATTTCTCGCGATTTTGCCCCTCCAGCGGCCCTTCACTTCATGGACCATGTCCCCTTGGGCTTGGTCAGAGGATGCCCTTTAAGGGCTCCAAGGTCCCTCCGAATAGTCCTATTGTCAATTTCACCATCCATCTTCGAGGCGAGGTATTCGAGGACCTCGTCTAGCTGAAATCTCTTGCCACGAAACTCAGCTTCAATGATATCGCGTCTCTTTTCCCTGTCGTTGATGCCGGGTTTCTCTTCCGGGATGTCCTCGAGGTGGATGCTCTTGATGAAGTCCACCTTGTCCTGTACGAACCTCAGCGCATAGTCTGCATATTCAATTGTCGATTGCCGGGACGCATTTGCCGTCGTGACCGCTTTCGTAAGCTTGAATGCAGATCGCATGATACGGAGGCGCATGTCTTCTACAAGTCTCTGCAGCGGGCCTGGCACTTCGGCCAGCATTGCAGTCACTCTCGAGTGAATGTGATCCCTCACTTCCTTCGGACTCTCTATCACACTGTATTCGGACCTCAAGAATGCAATGAGGTACTTCAGGCGCATTTGCCATTGTTCGGCGTTTGTCGACACCTTCCCGCCCATCTTGCCAAAATTCTCGGTCATATCTAACGCCGTTGCCATAGAGCGCGCCTCATTTCTCGGAATCTCAACGATATAGTCGAACCGGGCAAGCATGTTGACGGGAATGTCGATATCCGAGAAATGAGTTGAATGTATGCGAAGGGTCGATCTGGCTGTACCTGTTCATATCAAGAAGGAGGGCGGTCTCAGTAGGATGGACGGTTGCGGCGGTCGTGCTCTCCACAACTTGGCCCTCCTCCATCATGCTGACGAATATACCCACAGACCGCCTTTCGTGTTTCAGCACGCACCTGATGAAACTCCTGAATGCACACAACCCCATCGTTATTTATTGGCAAGATCCCAGGTTCGCTGACGTTTCTCCTTGATTTCGATTTCACCGTTCCAACCAGGCCTGCGACTGTTACTTTCCGGCCACTTGAGCTGATCTCCTGTCCTATGGTATTCAGGATCAAAGCGGCTCTTGTCAAATAGGATTTTCCGACGTTTGGAGGCCCGATAATTAGGCCGTGTAGCTTTTCAAGGATATCGCTGCGGCCCTGGGAAAGTGCCTGAAGGATGACAAACTCTAACGCCCTCTCGAGTTCGTGGGCCTCATCCAGCGCCTTAATCCGAAGCCCATGTGCTACCTCCTGCTTGATGTAATTGATGATCCCGTTCGTGCCTGGGTGGGCTCTTAGGATCGAATACGGATGGTCCACTGGAATTCCATGTCGCCTGCCGCCTGACACTACCCCAAAACCGGTGGGACTTTCCTCGGTCGGCGTCCAGGGGACAAGGTCGATCGGGCTGACGTCGGTAGAGATATCGTGAAGATAGAATCGGGGTTTAGGCTTATTTGTTTTTGTTTTTTTCTTTGGGTAGAAAGGCACAATGGTACCGAAGAACGTGCACCGGGTGCGGTCCCGGTGTAGTCTCCCGAGATCGGTCATCACGCACGCCTCTTGAAACTCGAGCGATTCGATCGTTGTGCCTTGCGTGTCTTCAATCTCTATGCCACGTAAACTTGCCGTCCCGCCGTGTGGCAGCTCAAATGCCGTAACTGGGTGGAACCGAGAAATGCGTCCAATGATCTTAACCGGGCGAAAGTATGCATCGTGCGCGAGAAGATTATTGAGTGTTTGGACTTCTTCAGTTTGCCATCCGTCATCAACATTCAGGCTGATAACGTCTCCGTCGTGGACCTCTACAACTGTAGCCATTCGGCGAAGCTCATCGACGGCATCCGCAAAAGGCTCGAGTGGGACATAATCGTCGTACTCTCCAATTATTGACTCGACAGTATCGAAATCCTGCGGGCGAATTGAATTCCAGTAAGGGATATTTTCCTCCGTCTCGGAATCAGTCTCCGAGGTACCAATTACTCCTTCTTCATTCGGTTCGACGTCATCACTTGGAATGGGGGTCTCGTCACGCCTTAAGTCTGACCCAGTTTCGGCCCTTTCCTCCCGGCCGGGGTCGTCGTGATTCGAGGGCTTACGATTCTCTCCCGCAGGTTCATGGACTCGGTTTCCAAGTTCCTCGTCTGTATTCATGCCCAAACTCTCCCATAGATCTGGTGTTTCCGACCCCAACGCGATCGGGATATCGCGGATTGACTTGATTTCTGCGATCAATTCAGAATAGAAGGCTCTTCGTGTCTCAGGATCGTAGCGATTCTTAGAGTCTGGTGCTACTGGGGGCACGAGAGTATGCGGAGCGTCAAACAGCTTAGTATCCGGGAAATGCATCCGGACCATTCCCTTTAATTGATCTGTATAGCGTGCGCTGCCGAGGATGATCTTCTGGATGCGACTTGGGTCCAATTCCGTAAGTGCCCTGCGAACAAGCTGCTTATAATCCTCAAGGTAATTCTCGTAGGTAAGGATGGGCTCCATAACGAGGCTAAGCGCGTACCCTTTGGCTTCCTGGATCCTACGCGCAGCATGTATCCGTTCGTCGAGCGAAGCGGTGCCATGCTCAAACTCATTGATTGCATGGCTGGGGCTCAGTGTGATATTGAATCTCGCGCGATCTTGCCCGTCATATCGAAGGAATCCATCAACATAGCTGGATCTTGACCGAATGGTGAACTTGAACCGAGGATACTTCTGGACCATCGACATCAAGAAGGCACTATTGTCGGTCAGATGGTCAACTGCAAGGAAATCGTTGAATTCTGAGGCTGTGAGTGTGAGCGGATATTTGAGATTGTAGGAGTACCACTCCTTGATTGTATCACGATCGCGCCTGAAACGTGCCGAGTCGATCTGAAAGGTAGTGTTGTTTTCATTGAGCTGTTCGACGAGATTGTCCTGACCAAGAAAATATCGGTCGATTGCTTCCGCATCCCTGGTCACATGGGCGCCGACGAAGAGTTCCCTGAGACAATCAGCAGTCTCCTTGAAGCGATCCGGAAGCTTGATTAGGCGGAGATCGAAGTAGTGAGAGAGATGTGTCCAGAGGGTAAGTATCGCTGCATGAGCTGCCGGTGAAGAGGCGATCTCATGCTCGGCCTTATCGAGATTCGTGTAGAAGTAGTGCTCTGGAGTCTGGTTTGTTTGCAGATAGCAGAATTCACAGTTGTTGGCACACATCCACGAAAGATTGAGGACCGTGGTGAGGGATTCGACAATGTTACCAGGAGAATCAAACGTTCGAATGAAGTCCTCAGATCTCTCA
>CAWIOS010000016.1:0-434588 GCA_963837815.1 Ignavibacteriota bacterium | reverse complement strand
CGTCCGCTGCCTGAGGCGGGCGGCAGCTTCGCCGTGACGCTCAGGTGAAGACGAGCGGGTCGCGATCGAGCGCGCTCATGGTCACGGTCACCCCCGGCAACGCTCCGACAGCCGCCGCGCGAGCGGAACGAGGGCGCCGCGCTCGCTCGTCGAATGACGGGCGGACACGACGACGAGCCCCGCGGCGACGGCTCGCAGCGCGTCGTGATGGCGCAGCTCGCCCGTGACCCACAGGCGCTCGCCCCCGGCGACGCGTCACCGACGAGGTCCCCGCCGCTTCCCGCACAGACCGCCGCCCGCGTCACCTCACGATCGAGCCCGCCAGCTGCAGCACGCGATCGACCCCGAGGCCCGCCTCACGCGACCGACGTGGCGCGAGCCGGGAGCGGCGTCCACCTCCCGACGCGCCCGAAGCCGAGGCCCGACGGCGGCCGCGAGACGCACGAGATCGAAGGCGGGCTCCTCGTACGGGTGGGCCTCGCGCAACGCCTTCACGACCGCCTCCGCGCGCACATCGGCGGTGACGACCTCCAGGCGCACCTCCGGCGCGAGCTCGAGGCGCCCTGCCTGGCCGACCACTGGATTCGTCCCCGCCTCGCCGAAGAACGTGCCGGTGCCCGTCGACCGAAAGCTGCACGACGTGTACTGCCCGATGCGGCCGGCCCCCGCCGCAAACACGGCGCGGCTCACCGCGTCGACGCGACTTTCGGGGACGAACGTCACCAGCTTGCACGCCTCCCGTCCGCGCCCCCGACGGCGCGCAGCGGCCTCCGGTCATGAAGACCGACGGCGTCCGCCAACACGTCGTTGGTGCCACCCGGGGGCGACATCGAGCGCCGTGTGCGGGCAGTAGACCGCCACGCCGGCGCGCGCCGCCTCGAACGCGGTCGACCCCGCAAGGAAGCGCTTCCGGGCGTCGAACAGGACGGGGTGGTAGGCCACGATGGCGCTCCCCTCCCCCGCCCGCGCGCGCCTCGGCGATGACCTCGCGCGTGCAATCGATGGTGACCAGAACGCCGGCGAGCGGTGCCGCCCGCGCTCGCCGACGAGCAGGCCCGACGTTGTCCCAGGCGGCGGCCCAGCACGAAGGCGCGATGGTTTCCATCGCAGACGCGAGATCCGAGACCCTCACGCCGCGCGAGCCTACTACGCCTCCGCCTCGCGTCGTAGCGTCGCGGTCCGAGACGGGGTGTCACGATTCCAGACGCATCTGGAGGCGATTCTCGGCATTTCCAGCGGTTTTCTCGCGGCACGCCGCTTGCGATGCCGTACCGTGGAAGGAAAGGCACCCCCAATCATCCAGCTCCCCAAGGTCTCTTGTCGTTCACTTTCGGTTTCCGCACTCGCGCTCGCGCTCTCCGTGCCCGCGTTCGGCGGTACGGCGCTTGCCGATGATTTGCCCGCGCTCGACCAGGCGGCGAGGTCTCGCCCGAAGGGGTGGCCGCTCGCCCCCACACGCGGCACGGTTCGCGCGTCGACGTGGCCGGCGAGGTCGAGCGCTATGTCGTCGGCCCGCTGGGACACGTGCGCGGGTTCCTGCTGACGGACGGCACGACTTGGTGATGGTCCACGGCACCGAGGCCCTTCCCGGTACGCGTTCGCCGTGGTGAATATCTCCTCGGCATGTAGCTTGAACACAAAGTCGTAGTTTCCCTCCCCGATGGGGTAGAACTTGTGTATCCCCCATTCGGTGATCTCCTCGACCTTGTGATGCGGATACTCTCCTGGTTACACGGCTTGACCCCGTCGTGAAGTCCCTCAGCACCCCGTCTATGTCGATTGCGACGCGCATAGCCCCCCCTATCTCCCCGTGAACGGGACGATGTTGAAGATTCCGTGTTTCTGATTGACAAGGAACGCCACCTGCGCGGGGTCGGCGTGGCGTCCGGCTATGTGGTCGAACTCAGAGGTTCCGGAGAGCGCCCCGTTCACGATGGTCTGCCCTTCCACAAGCGCCGGGACGTGCCAATGGCCCATACTGTGATAGTGGAATCCCTTGTCCGTCGTCATGCGCTTGTTGGCCTCGCGGTGGCGGGAGCGCATCATCCCGTAGTACGGTATTCCCATCCAGCCCCGGAAGCTGTCGCCGTGTTCAATCAGGAACTTGTAGCCGTTGACCGTGGCAAGGAACTTCGCGCCCTCGCTCATTATCGGGGTGAAATTGGCAATCTTGGCCGCGTATTGGTTCGCAATCGTGTGAACCAAATAGCCCATGTTGTTGTCGCCCTTCTGCTTCGCCTGCGGCTTCTTCTGCAAGCGTCCGTGGTTGTCGGCGTTGACCTGAATCATGGTCACGACGTCGAAATGCTGGGCTATGCGCCGGATCGCCTCTCCCATCAAAAGCCCCGCCTTCGCGGTCTGCACCGGGAGTGGAAATTCGTTGGTGGCCAAAAGCTCCGGGTGAATGTCGCCGCTCACGTAGTCGCCCTCTCCGAAAATCGTACAGGTGGTTATGTTGTAAGCGCGGCGCTGTACCTCGATCCACTGCAGGAAGTCCTCAACCATTCCGAAAAGCCGCTCCTCGGCAATCGCGTAGTCGAACTCCCCGAACCCTTCCGTCTCCTCGGCCCGGATCACTTCGCCTATGTGCCAATCGCTCCACTTGAACACTGGGACGACGGGCGAGCTTTTCATCTCGGCGGGCGGATAGCTGTAGGGCGCGAACGGCTCCGCCTGCTTCACGGATTCCGCTATCAGGTCGCTCATTTCTTTCAGCGAACCGTTGTTCTCTTTCAGCGTGGCAATCGCGCTGAGGAGTGCGCCGTTGGCCTTCCGCAAGTGTATGATCTGCTCGCTCTCCGTGGGGGTCGTGGGCGCCGGAGGCGGCGCTGGGACATCGGGGGCCGGGGCGACGGGATTCCGGTCGTATTCCTCGACGTACTGCTTGAACCGGATCAATGAGAGCTTCACGTCCTTGTGAGCTTTCAGAAAGTCCCGCGAAAACTGAACCTTCGTCTTGCTCGCATGTTGCGGCCTCTCCGCCGCAATCAATCCCTTGATTCTCAGGATTTCCAGCTTGTGCGCTTCCGTTACCATCTTCCCCCCCGTCGATTATACCGCGTATTGTGCAAGGCCCGCCTGCAGTGGCAAAATCACGCTATCGTGCCACGCCCGCCAAGCCGCCTCATTCATCACTCTCATTTTCATCTCGCCGCCCGCCACGTACATTGTTTCCGGGTTCAACCTGACCCACCTGCACCGGCAATACGGGTGCATCGGGATCGCGGGCATATACTTTTCGTGGTGCTCGCGGGGAAGGAGGTTTTCCGGCTGATTGCCGGAGTCCTTGTTGATCCGCTTCCGCTCCGCACCTGACCGGCCAAAATTGTCCTTCTCAAGCCATATCGCGTGTTCCCACAGCCATTCGTACTTCGCCCGTTCGTGGCTCTCCGGAGCGTGGTGACTGTAGCTCATGTCCGCTTCCGGGCGAATCACCGGATACACCCTCCCGTCAATCAGCGCCTTGCATTGCGGGCAAGCGTCCGGGAGGGAGAATCCGCACACCCACTCGCCCCCGCCGATTTGCGCGATATAGCCCTGATTGAAGGCGTTGTTGCTCTCGCTGATTGCGACGCGCTTCCAATTGCGGTTAAGCTCGCTGTCGTTGTCGAAGAACTCCGTTTCCAAGTCCCGGCGGAGCGCCCTGTAGCCCTTCCGGTTCTTCGCGTTGTCGAATATGACCTGCTGAACCGTGTTGATGGTGTCGTTGGTCGCGTTGGTCAAGTGTTCCGCGCCGTGACTGACGGCCCATTCGAGCGCCCGCGTCTCCCGCGCCGTCAAACTAAACTCCCGCGCCGCCTCGCGTACCTTCGTCGGCAAGTCCTCGAAACGGATAGGCCGGAGCGCTGGAACCTGCTCCCCCCGTTCAATGAGTTTCCCCAGCACGAACCCCCGCACAACCCATAGCTCCACGTCGGCCAACTTCTTCTCAAAGAACCGCCGCACGAACCCGTCAATCTCACGCAGGTCGTCCAGCGCAAGCGGCCTTCCGTCCTCAAGGTGTAGCTTCTCCTCCGCGAACTTCGTTATGTCGGCATAGAAGCGCTCGAACTCGAAGCCGTCGTAAAAGAACTTCTCAAGCTGGCGCAACTGCTCAAGGTGGCTGATCCCGCCAACTTCGTATTTCGGAACCGCGTTACTCGCCCGCATCGTCTTTCCCCGTCAATTCCACTTGAAGCCTGCAATACTCCCTCACGGTGAGGGGGTGGATCGAGAGTTCCCGCCCGTTTCTCACAATCGCCCGTTGCTTGTCCTTGCCGTCGAGAATCAGGGACACGTACTCCCTTGGAACCGTGACCGTGTGGCCGGTCGAATGTATGGTCACGTGCGTTCTCACTCGGCGTCTCCCTCTTTCGGCGGCGCGTTCTTGTCCTTGTAGTAGCGCTGAATCTCGTCCCACACGCGCTCCACGATCTCGCGGTCAAGGCCGGTCAAGTTGTGCGCCCTGTCGATTGCCTCAGCCCTGTTGCCTTTGATCTCCGGGGGCGGCGCGGCGGGCATCACGATAGGGAACGGGCGCTCGAATGAGCAATTGGTGTATGTGTCGCCGCCCTGCCGGTGCTTCGCTCTCCGCGCTTCCTCTGCCGGTGTCCGGAGCGTTTCGACCGAAAACCCCGCCTGCTTGAATCCTGTCCGCCCGATTGCGAAATAGAATTGCATGGTTAGGCTCCTCTCTTGCGTGTCCAGCCCCGTCCCTTGAATCGCGCTCCGCTTGTCGGGAGTCCTGCAAGCCTCTGCTTCTCCGTCGATCCACACGCGGGGCACTTCGTCTCCGGCTCCTCGCGCACGACCGCCGCTTGTGTAAGGAAAAGCTCCGTGAAGCTCTTGTTACAGCCCTTGCATTGATACTCGTAAGTCGGCATCGCGGCTCCTATTGGAATAGTTTGTAGCGAACCTCAACCCCTACTGCCGGGAGCGTCGTCGCCATGGGAACGACCTGCACACGCTCGTAGAACTCGAACACGACCGCCATACTGCCGTAGAACTGCCGGGGGAGGAGCGCCCCGCCGCCGATCCACACGCCCTCGTAGCTGACCGGCCTCCGCACGTCGTCAAATTTGATCCCGTCCAGCGCTTCCGGGCCGCTCGGCTCTGCGCTCGCGAATTGGAAGTCCCGCCCGCCCCTTGGGAACTCGTAGGTCTTGACGTAGGGCTGTCCGGTGGCCTGATAGTACGGGTTCAGCGTCGCGACCGTGACCTTGCCGCCTGTGGCGAATACCGCGAACGCCATGTCCTGACGGTAAAGGTGGATCGTGTAGGCCGGGGGCGGATTCGTGTCACCCTTGGCGGGCCTCTCCTGCACGATAAAGACGGTATCATGGGAGAGCGGGCTGACCGGCGGTTTCCACGACGCGCCCCCGGTGGCCTGCACCTGCGCCCGTAGCTGTAGGATGGTTTCGAGGAGCGTGTTCTTCTCGGAGAGTACGCGCTGATAGTCCGCTATCGCCTTCTTCACGTCGGTCGAATCGAACGGCGCGACCTTCACCGGGACGGGCTGGGGTCTGCCGCGCTCAATGAAGAACGCGACGGCGAATACGGCGATTACAAACAGCATCACAAGCTCTCTCGCGTTGATCCTGCGCCACGCACTCGCTACCGCCTGTCCTATCGGGTTCATCGCTTCTTCTCCTTGTTGGCCCGCCACTCGATCCATGCGCCTGCAGCGTATGCGCCTATCAGTAGCACCGGAATCGCGATTGCAAACAGGTTCCACGTTTCCGGGTGCAAGTCCATCACTCAAGCCTTTGCGTGACTGTGTTGGCGAGCTTCTTGTGTGTGTCGCACCATATCACGCGCCCGCCATTGAATGAGTTGGGGCTGAGTTGGCGGCTGGAAGCAACCGGACACCCGCACCACGTATCGGGTACGGGTTCCGGTTTCGGTGTGCGCTTGCGTGGTGCTTTCTCGGTGCTCATAAGTGCTGATCGTACTTTGTGCGCGTGTAGTCCTGCTCGTATGTGCTGTCCAGCTTGGCCCTCTGTGTCGGCTGGCCGGGGCCGGGGTGCGACATGTTGCACTTGCACGTGTTCCGCCTCTGCGCCTTCGTCATGGCCGCGAACTCCTCCACGCCGTCGGGCATGAATCCGTGACACCTGCTACACTTCGGGATCGCTTCCATCGTGTCCTCAGAAGAACCGAACCATGAGAGCCGCGCCGATTCCGGAGCCTGTCGCGAGCGCCAAAAGCCTGCCCCGGTGTAACCCGTCCTGCCTCAGCACCTTGTCGTAGAGCGTCGCGCTTATGACCGTGATCGCGAACGTCGTTGCCGCAACTGCGAAATACTGCCGGTTCGCCGTAAAGAGCACGTCCAGCGTGATAACGGCGTCCCATAGGAAGCCCCCGGCAAACATTTTCGCGTAGTCCCGGATCATAACCCCGCCTTCAAAAAGTCCAAGTAGGCGGTGCTTCCAATCAGTAGGTGCTCGTCCATGTAAATCAGGGGGTGGATCATGTCCGGCGCTACGTCCTTGAAAATGTCGTGGAAGAACGCGAGTTCGTGCATATATTCGTGCATGAACGTATCGTCGCCTTCCTCGGTGACGAAAATAACCCACGGCGCAACGTACAGGCCGCACCACGTCTCGCCGCCTGCCATGTCCGGGTTGTGGTCGCCAATCGACCGCGCCATGTCTGCGGTTATGAACGTAAGCCTGATAGGGTGCTCCACGTCCTTGGTCTGCAATCCGAACTCGCCCTGCACGACCTTGGCCAGCGCTTCATAGTAGGCCGCGCTGTGGTGCTTCTTCCCGTCGTATATCCTGACGGTCACACCCTGATCGCTCACAAGGCTGTGGGGCAACCGGCTCCGCACGTCGCCGCCGTCGGCCTTGGAGCACCCGAACGCCAGCGCCACGATTGCCGCCGCGATTGCGAAAAGCACACCTATCTGTCGTCTCATGGCTCCCCCCTACTCGAACGTGATCCAGCGTTCGCCGCATTTCGGGCACTCGGCCAGCGTGGACGTTGGCCGCACCCGCTTGAATGTCTCCGTGTTGTGGAATAGCCAGCATATCATTCGTCTCATGCGCCCTCCTCGAACTCCGGGCACTCGTACACCGGGGTCACGGTGTTGAACTTGACGCAATTCTTGAACGTCGCCGCCGCAATCTTGCAGTTGTCCGGCGTGGACGGTTTGAACTTGGCACAGTTGCGGAAGCACAGACAATGTTCCCGGTGCAAGCCCTTCAAGTCGCCGTCCACGTGGACGGGCGTTCCGTGGTGCTGATAGGTCGTGATCGCTCCCATTAGATTGCCCCCGCGATAAAGGTTCCGGTGATGTTGACGGGTACGGGGTATCCGGCCCGCCTCGCCTGCGCCGCGTGTCTGAGCACAAGGTTCGCGTACAGCATCGAAACCCGCGTCCCGGCCTGTAGCTTGCGCTCGACCTTCCCCGGCCCCTGATTGTAGGCCGCGAGCGCGAGCTTCATGTTGCCGTGGAACTTGGCCCGGAGGTTGGCAAGGTAGAACAGGCCAAGCTCCGCGTTGGTGAAGGGATCAAACAGTTGCTTCCGCGTGAGCCGGTAGTTCCCGGTAATGACCTTGGCGGTCGGGAGGCACAGTTGCATCAAGCCGATCTCCCCGGCCTTGCCCCGCGCCCACACCTTCCAATTGCTCTCCGCCCGGATCACACCGAACGCCACGCTGTCGGCTATTCCGTAGTGCATGGCTCTGGCGTGAAGGAACTCCCCGAACGTCACGACCTCGGCCCTCTTGTACTGCGTCCGGCTGACCGTCGCGCCGGTGGCAAACAAAAGGACGCTCAGAAGCGCCGCTATGGAGAGGACGCGCCTCAAAACTGCACCGGCTGATAGCCGTCTTTGTTCTTCCATCGGAGCACACAACCCTTTTCTCCGACGGTGGGAACGCAATGGGTCACGCCCGCCGCGTCCACAACCCTGTGCGTCGTGCCTCCGGGCCGCGTGTAGAGCTTGGCCGGTTCGTCAATCCGGTACGTCCTTGTGCTTCCGTCTGCAAGTGGCCACTCGTACTCGCGCCACGCTTCCGCCGAAATGTCCTTGGGTTCCATGCTATTCCCCCTCTGTCGGTGCGCCGCCCTGTTCCTCGCCCCCTTCGGGCTGTCCGTACTTCGCGATAAGCTCCTGATCCGCCGGGGTCATTTCTTCCTCGCCCTGTCCGGCCTGCTGGCCCGCCTGCGCCTGCTGTTGCGCCTGCATCTGCTGTTCCTGCATCTCGGCCTGTTGCTTCGCCTGAATGTCCTGACGAATGAACCCTGCGACGCCCGCGTTGCTGATTCCCACTATGTCGTAGATATTCGTCTCCCCGATCTTGTACTCTGCGGGTTCCTCGCCGTTCTCCTTGCGGACTTCGTTGATCGACGTGGCGACTTCCAGCCGCGCCTTGTTGACGCCCGCCTTCTCCTTTACGTCCTCCTCAGCCAGCCCCTTGAACTCGGCTTTGACCCGGAGGCCGGTCGCCTGCTCAAACACGTTCTTCCCGTCCGTGAGGATCGTATTCAGCGTCGCCTCTGTGTGGGAAAGGAACGTCCGGAGGCCGTTGTCCTTCGAGCGCTTCCAAACCCCGTCCGCCGCCGCCTCATTCAGCCCGCCGGTCTTGATCGCGTCCTTGAAGTTGGCCAGCCCTACCTCGTTGGGGTCTGTCCCGGAGAGCGCGAACACGATTGACATGAACAGCGTCAAGCCGGTGTAGAACTCCATCTCCTTGGCGGTGTTGTGGATACTGACCCACTCGGCCTTCGCGTCCTTCGGGAGTCCGACGATGGGGAGCCGCCTCTGCTGGGCCGCGCCGCTCATGTTGGCCCAAAGGATTTTCTTCAAGCGCTCGATCTGATTTGTGTTCGTCATGCCGCCTTCAATCGCGAGAATCCCGGCGGGCATACGGTTGTTGCTGAAATTGCTGGCGTTGAACGTGATGGCGTTCAGGATAATAGTCGCGCTCGTCGCCGCCTGTTCCATAATGCCGTAACCACGGAGCCACAAGCCGTGATCGCTCCGCGTGAAGAAATGGCTCTTGTACACCACGTCGCGGGTCACACCTTTGAGCGTCACGTCGTCTTTCCGCATCACGTACTCGTACTCCGGCACGTCCAGAATGTCCTCCTCAGCCCCGGCGTCAAGGTCTTGGAGGAGGTCGCGGTCGAAGCGGCTATACTGTTTCAGCCGGGGGATCGTGTGGAACCAAAGGGACGGGTCGGTGACGTGGACGCCGATAGGCTGGAACGTCGGATCGCGGTGGATTTCGAGAGTAATGTCGTCAAGGTCAAAGAAGTCCTCGTACATACCGCCAAGGAACTTCGCGAGCGACGGGGTGCTCTCTCCCGCCGGGAAAAAGAAGCTCTCCCTGATCCTCTGCTCGAAATACTGCCGCTTCTTCTCCTCGTCCTCGCTGGGTTCGTAGCCCGGATTGCTCCACGCGAGCGTGAAACCGATCTCCTTGCCGTACTTCTTGGAGGCCGCAAGCTCGCTGAACTCGGTCAATTGCAAGCGCCGGAGGTTCTTTATCATCCGGGGCGTCTCGGTCTGTCCGCCTTTCCGGAGGAGGAGCGACTTGCCAAGGGGCCGGTTGATGTAGCGGTATCTGTCCTCGTCGCGTGTGCCGTAGGGAACCTGATCGAACAGCGTTGCAATCAGCGTGTCAACGTCGTGCTTGACGCCCGCGAGCTTCCCCATGTCGGCCTGATACTGCTCTGTCAATTCCGGGTCTTTCTCCACGGCCTCGACAATAGCTTGGTTGGCCTTCACAAGTTTGTCCACGTACTCGAATGAAAAGCTCGCGTTGTCGTTCATCTGATCCCCCTCAAAAGGTGAGAGGAGAGAGCTACCGCCGCTCTACGGCTCGCCGTCGCGGTCGCTCCCTCCCCCATAGTTTCTACTCCTGCTCTGCCATGGCCAGCGTCCCGTCGGCCTTCACGTGGGCCTGCCGGTCGCGCCGCGCAACCTCGTCGGCAATCTTGCGCTTCATCTCAACCTTGGCCTCGTCGCCAAGCTGTTTGAGGATCGCCTGTATCCTGTCCACCGGGAGGTCAAGCGTCTTGGCTATGTCCTGCGGGCTAAGGTGCTCCTTGCCTCCCAGCATGACGGCAACCTGCCACACTTCGGACGCCTCGTATGCTTCGGTCACGTCCTGTGCAAGTCTCACCGGGGCTTTCGAGAGCTTGCCCGCGAGCGTCGCGACGAACCCGATAGGCGACAGTTTCAGCCATTCCGCCACGGTCGTCTTTCGCATGGACACGCGCTCCGCCGCCTGAACCCCGGCGTTGATTGCGCTGTCCGCCCGCCCGTTCGTCTGTTCCCACCACGACAGGGCGTTCATTGCCGCCGCGTACATGGCCATTTTCTGATCGCGTTCCGCGTCCTGCTTCCTGTGTGCCGCCCTGACTTTGCTCGCGTAGCTCATGGATTTCCCCCTGTTTAGAGTTCGATTTGTGAAAATGGGTCGATAACATGGCCGGTATCGTCAATGAACGCCTGCACCTGATCGTGGATATGCTCCGCCTCGATCTCGCCAAGGTCGTTCAGCGTGAAGTCGATAAGCTCAATCGCTTCCGCGACTGTGATGTTGAAGTGTTTAGCTACAATGGTGGGTACTGCGGAGCGCGTGGGGTCTGTCTTGGCTTCCTCGCGGAGCCTGTCCATGAGGCGGTGACACTCCCGCGCTGTGGCAATCTGCGCGGCGGTGTCGCGTTCGTGGAAACTTGCTGGGGTTTGTGCGCTCACGCTGAAAGTCCAGAAAACGAAAAAGGCGTGGACTATTCCATCGCCTTTGTGTCTATCTGTCTTTCAGCCTCGATGCGCGGAGGCCGGTCTGTAATCTGTAGGTGTGTAAGCTACGATGTAAGGTTCATCGTAACTGAGTGTGGATCAATATACAACAACTGTTAGGCGCTTGTCAAGTCTTTTGACCTCATTTCAAAAAGATTTTGGCGCGTAAGTGACATTCTCTCTATCGTTGTGTAGGGTCGCTATAGCCACCCTATAGCACACCCTATAGCCACCCCATAGCACCCACCTGTAGGGTAGCTATAGCCACCCTATAGCCACCCTATAACAGTCTGTTGTAGGGTTGCTTAACGACCCTATAGCAATAAAGAAGAATATAGTATATAAGAACACACAGCCGGAGCGGAGCGATGCTGGGGGAAGCACCGCCCTCCTCGGCCTCACTTCCCCTCCTTCTGCAACCGATCTTCAATCCATATCCGGCACAGCCCGGACAGGCTACGTTGATTGTCCGCCGCCAGCTTTTCCAGCTTCGCGAGCGTCGCCTGACTGACCCGGACTTGGATTACCTCCAATTTCAGGGGAGCCGTGTCTTTACGCGGCCTCTTGCTTTTTCCTGCTTCCACCGCAAGCCTCCACAAGTTTAAGTGCTTCGTTTGTCCCGGCGTGGATCGCTTCCACGTCCGCCTGCCTCTGTGTCTCCTTGATCCGGGCGTGATAGCGCCACGTTTCGCACTTCGCGCCCTTCTTGTCGCATCGGGTACACCGGTTCCCCTCAAGGAACTCTATCGACAGCCTCGACCGCAACTCCTCCATGGCCTCTACGTATGCTTTCCTCAGCGCTTCCGCCATGTCTCGCGGGATCATCACGGCCTGCCATTCTTTTACCGCGTGGTGGTAGGCCGGGAGGTAGTTCTTGCAAGCGAACTCCTCCCCCGCCTTCATGGTTTTCCACGTCGGGAGCGCGATGCTCTGCAATAGCTCGTAGAACTTCCACGCCGTCATTGTCTCTACCTCGCTGTGGATCGTGTCCGTGAACTCCCGGAACGACGGTGGCGTGGCCACAAGGTACGCCTGCATCTGATCTCTGTGGGCCTCGATCCGGCCCCGTAGCTCCATCACCTTGGGAATCGTGATCGAACACGCCGGACACAGCCCGTTTATATCCCTCCACGCTATCGTCCCGCACGTCGGACATGGTGCCTTCACCTTGTTCATCTTCACCTTGTCCCAATCTCCTGATCGTGACATTACGTGTTCCCCCCCCCTATTTATTCGCCGCACATGAGCCGTTTATTTTCGTGCGTACAATATACTCGATTCCAAGCTGGATACCGTGTTATAGCTCACCGGTTGCGAATCGTCGCCGTGTCCTGCGTCTCAGTCGCCGTGTCGTTGCCATGCCGTTCCCGTCCATTCCTTACCTCGCCTGTCCTTGCCACGCCCGTCCTATCCTCGCCAGCCATGCGTCGCCTGTTCATACCTGACCCGTTCGCGCCAAGCCCCGGCTTACCTAAACTTGCCTGCCATGCCTTACCTTACCGTACCGTACCAGAAGATACCCAGCCCTGCCGCAACATACCCGGCCTGACCTGTCCAAGCCTGCCTTGCATCATGCCGCCTTCCCCTGCATCACCCGCCCGATTGCCCTCCGGGTAGCTCTGGCCTCGGCTTCGATCAACCGTAGCTCTTGCTTCGTGAAGGGCTGGGCGACGCCGTGGATAAGCGTCTGCCCCACGCGGTCGGCCCGCCGTAACAGCGCTTCCAGCTTCACGATCTGCTCTTTGATTCCCATGTCCGCTCCTTAGCTCAAGTCCAGCGTGTCAAGCATATGCCGCGCCTGCGCTTCTTCCTCCGGGCGTCCGGCCAACCGCTCGTTGTACTCCTCCTGCGTCATGTGCTCGGGTTTGAACTCGCCAGCAAGGTAGCGGAGAAACCCCCTGATCTGCCTCTGTAGCTGTTGCCAATGGCCTGTGTCGTGGCGCTTCAAGTCGTAGGTTCCCTGATAGTTGTCGCCGTTCGCCCACGTGACGACGAAATCAACCTTGTTGTACGTGCCGTCGTCCGGCGCTGTCGCGGCCATGCGGCGGAGGATCGTGTCGGCCCTGACAAAGCTCTCGACCGTCCGCTCCTTGAACCCCTCGCCGTCTTCGCGCCACTCGTCAATCTCCGACGCCTCGCCCTCGATCCGCGTGATCGTGATGCTCTTGACCCGCGACCGTGGTTTGGCCTGCTCGATCACGCCCCCCGGCGTGACCTCCAATGTGCTTAATTCTGTAGCTGTCGTCTGCATGGTTGCCCCCTGTGTCATGCCTAAGTGTCTATCCCTCCTACCGCCCGCAATTCTGCCATACATGGCTTGTCTCCTTAGCTGGCGTGAGTTTCGTTCATTTCTTCGATCAACCCTTCCCGGAGTCCGTCGTTCAACCATCTCACGACGCCCTCGACCGCTATCAACTCCTCAATCCGCTTTGTCCTTGCCGCCGCCGCTTCCGGGCTGAGAGTGTCGGGCCTGATCTCGGACACCTTCCACAGTTCCTTGATCGCCGCGACCGTCGCCGGGGTTGCCGCTCCCCCCTTGACCCATCCGAAAGGCTCGCACACGTAGCACACCCCGCTCACAAACACAAGGTCGCCCACCGACAATGAGGGACAGGGCCGGGGCTGGAAGTCGTTTTGCCCGTACTTGAATATCACGTCGAGGTCGTGGAGCACGTCGCCGGTCATTTCTGCGACCGGAACCACGATCTCCCGCTTGTCGCCCCGAAAGTGGCTTATTGCGTCGAACCGCTTTGTTGCCCCCACCGTCCCGTTGCCGCTCCCCTTTTCGTTGTTCATCTCGTTTCCCCTTTCCGTGTGACGAATACAATATACTCGTTTGTATTCGCGTTGTCAAGGGGCAGAGAAAATATATCGTGGCCGTATGGCCTGCGTCACCTACTCTCGTCGCCCCGAAATGTCTCATCCTTCCCCCTGAAATACAAGAATCCCCCGGTTCTCAGGCCGGGGGGATCGCGTGGTTGGTTAGTTTTTCGAGAGCATCAAGGCTCCCGCGATCTCGGCAAGTTCCCGCTTGCGCCGCGCTTCGGCTTTCCGGGCGACCGCCGTGATCCCCTGCGTGAGCTTGTACAGGGTTCCCTCACCTTCCAGCCCGTCCGCCGGATCGTTCTGTTTCAGCACCGCGTCCACGGCGTCGGCTTCGCCCTTCGTGAGTCCCAGCTTCGGGAGGCGCTTAACCTCTGCGGTCATGTCCACGACCTTGGCGCTTGCGGCCTGAATCCCGCGTCCAAGCTCGATCACCCGCTCCTTGCTGAAGAGCTGGCCGACGTAATCCCGGATCGCGCTGGCCTGCGTCTGCGTGTCGAGCCGGTACGTGCGCTCGGAGAGTTTCAGGTTCGGGTCGATCCGGCTCCCTGAGTGAATCTGCCGGAGCATCGTTTCCGCGACCGCCCCGTTCAGGCAAATCCCTTCCATCAGGAAGCTCCGGAGTTCCAAGGCTCCGTCGCCAAAGTCGCTTGTGTTGATCCGGATTCCGAACGCCACGTAGCGGAGTCCGTTCCGCTCCGTCGGTATCGGGATCAGGTTGGGCCGGATCACTTCGATTGCGCTCCGGGTTTCGTCGGCCCATGCGTCGATCACCTGCCCGCCCTCTATTGCGACGGCTTTCAGGAAGCTCTCGTAAATCAGGCCGCTATCGAGCCTGCGGTACACGTCGGAGAGCACCGCCCTGACCTGCGTTCCCACGGCCCTGACAAGTACCTTCTGCCGCTTGCTGTGGCTGGCGTGATCGTTCAGCGTCCGGGCCGCGAGTTCCCTCTGCCATGGTTCGTTCCCCGCGACAAGGTTCCTGATGTAGCCGGACGGGATTCCCAGCTTTTCGCCCGCCTGCACGACTGAGTGCGGGTGCATTTCGTACTGCGTGATCTCGCCCTTGCTGTTGATCGCCATTTTAACCGTCCCGTTGGCCTCGAAGCTCAGGTGGCCGTTCTCCCCCAGCACCGGAACCATGTCCGTAAGCAACTTCCCCTCGTTGCGGATCGTGTCCAGCACTCCGCTCGACCGCGCTTCCGCCTCCTTGATCTTCTTCGTGATGCGGTTTTCGAGCACTTCCTTCATGTCGGTCGGCCCGTCCATAACCATTGTCTCGCTCATTTGTTCCCCCTTGTTTTTGGTTTCCGTTTCCATTTCCTCGTCTCCCCAATACGACTACATTGTATTATATTGTATTCTCTCAGTCAAGGGGTAGAGGAAATATATTTTGCCCCTATGCTGTGCATCACTCCCGGCCCCGCGACTGAGCGAGAGACACAGAGCCGGAATACGGCGCATCGTAGCATACGATGTGCCGTTAACGATCTGTCGTAAGCCGCCGGTGACGTGGCACACGATTTGCCGTATATCATGAAATTAAAATAAGGCGGCGGCTCTTACGATCTGCCGTAATGTCGGAGAGGGAAAAACGAAAGGTAGGGCAATATGACAGAAGCCCCCAAGTCCCCCGTAGTAGCCTACTTGGACGGTCTGGAACTCTTGATTTCTCGACGGCTTGACAGCGACCGGAAGGCGCTCCACAAGTGTCACGACCTTCAAAGAATGGCCTCAAAGTTCGGCCCAAACGACAACTTGGAACTCCCGGTGGACTTGATAAACCATCTCCTATTCTGACAAATTTCTCGATTCCGGGAAAAGAAATTGCGAGTTTAGGAATATCGTGTACTTTGCGCCACTTTGAAGAAAGGTCAAACCAGCGCGGACGGTCTTTTCGGGTCGCTTTCCTTTTCATCTCCGCCTCCGGGGGAACGCCCTGCTGATCTCCTCGCGCTGGGCCATGATCTCGTCCATGATGGCCCGGAGCCGCGTGACGCTATGGACGGCCTTCGGCTGTGGCGGCGGCAAGTGGATCGCCCCCGGTGGCTGATTACTTACCTGTGGCTCCATCTGCTTCCCCTCCCTGTGGTATGTCGAGCGGTTTGACCTTCTTGATCTTCTCGAACCGCTTGTCCTGCTTTTTCAGGACGAACGGCAATAGCTTCTCGTCGGACGCCTCCACGATCTTTGTCCGGACGGCGAAATTGGCGTTGTAATAGTCAACCTCGTACCTCATGGCGTCGCCCCCTTCTTCGTTTTCAATCGCTTGGCCACGCCCTTCCTGATCCCAACCTCCACGCCCGCGTCGTAGGCTTCCCGCAACCCCTCTCTCCGGCTCTCCGGCGCTCGGTTAAGCTCGCTGGCAATCCAACTGAACGTGTCGGTCTGCCGGAAGTTCTCATGGTGGGCGTCGTTGGCCGCGTACTCAAGGCACTCCGGGCACAACTCTCCCTCCCCGCACTCGCAACCGGCGCTCTCCCTGTCTCTGGCCATGGGGATCGCCCACGTTGCGGACAGGATTCCGTGTTCCTTGCCAACCAACCTTGCGTCGTGCTGTGTCATGCAACCTCCCTCAAGAAAGTGGCTTTACCGTCCACTCGCATCACCTTCCACTCTCCCGCCATGTGTCGGCCCTTCTTCACAAGGTTCAGGCGGTATGCCTCTGCCGCTTTCTCCGTCTCAAAGCGCTTATTGGAGTAGCCTGTCGCGTCGTAGCCGTAGCGGAATCCCCGGCTTGTGTACTTGACAAGGTAGCCGTTGGGGTTTGCGAGGACGTAGTATTGACCGACCTCAACCTTGACCTTCTCTTTCTTCGGGCGGTCCGGGTTGTTGGCCCCCCGCATCGCAAGGAATATCCGGGAGAGCCGCTTGTCGTCGTGTTCATCGAAGTTGAGGTAGAGGTGGGGTTTCACCGTTTTCGCCTCAGAACCCTTGTCCTTCAAGGTTATCACGCACTCCGCCGCCCACGCTTCCCACTTCGCCTTTTCCTTCCAGAAATCCGCCTCCGTGTTGATCTCGGCCTTCTGGGGCTTCGGGACGCTGTAGGTCGTGCCGTGGTAGTAGCTGTGGTCGTAGCACGTGAACGCGAGCCTGACACCTGCCGCCGCAAACTCCTCAATCGTCCGGGCGTTCTCGATCCCGCTCTTGAAGAATCCGAGAAACTTCTTTACCGACACGCCGCCGCAACCGCCGCCGCCCATCGACAGGGCGACGTACCAACCATAATTCGCCGCAACCATCTCCCTCGTCGTCCCTTCCTTCTTGCGGTACTCGTCGGTGTCGCACTTGGCCATTTCATCGTCCACTCGGGCCTGAGCCGCCGCCACGATCTCGTCCGGCGTCGCGGCAAATTCGCCTTTGGGGAGGTAGTAGGTCGCCACATAGAAATCGCGGGTTCTCCGGGAGCCGCCACCTGTCGCTTCGTAGCAATTGTTGTCTCCGCCGCAAATCATCGGGATCATCTTCCCGGCTTCCGGGAGGCTCGCGAACTGTTTGTCGTAATAAATGTGGTAGCTCATGCTGACTTCCTCCCTTTCTTGACTTTGATTACGTTGTCCCGCGTCGCTATCATCGGCTGTCCGTACTTGCTTCCGTTGATCGCGCATACCCACGAATCGTACTCCCGGTTCCTGATCCGGGCCTTGCCGCTCAAGTTCTGTCCGCGGGGCGTGAAGATCGTCACGGTGTCGTTGAACCCGATGGTGTCGAAAAGGTCAACCGGAACCTTGCGCTCGACCGTCACAACCTCGATCATCCCGTCCTTGCCTTTCGTCTCATTTTCCATTTTCTCTCTCCCTGTTTGACGATTACAATGTATTATAATGTATTCGCGCAATCAATAGCCGGGAGAAATATATTCCAGGATTGTGGGCCGCATCACGTTCCGGGTGTTACCTCTGCCTGCTCCTGCCGGAGTCCTTCCACGCCGAACTCCGTGATCGTGTTGAACCGCTCGCGCTTGTCCTGCGGCGCGTGTTGGTGGCTGTAGCCCCCGTTGCACATGGTACTCCGGCATACGGGACACCGGACGACGACGATCAATTCCTTGGGCTTGTTCATGCTGGCCTCACCCGGAGGTTGCCAAGCTCCCGCTTCATAAGCTCGATCATATCTTCCTCGCCGTGATTGACCCTCGGCTGTCGCTTGTCCAGCGCCGCCTGCGTCGCCGCGATCATGCGTTTCTGTTGCAATTTCGAGAGTATCCAACACGCCTTCAAATAGTAGGATTTCAAGTTCTCCGGGAGCGGCGTGAACCCCTGCACCTGCAACTTGGCTATCATCTTGTCGATCACGGTTTCGATGCTCGTTACTTCCATGGCTTCCCCCTTGGTTGGTTGTTAGAATCCCTGAAACGTGTCGTTGACATATTCCTGCAAGGTGCTGGCGTCGGCCAGCGTAAGCTCCAACTCCTGGGCGAGCCGGAGCAAGTGCTCCTGCGCCGGGACGTTCGCGTTCCGGAGCGTTTGCCGCTCTACCATGAACCGCTCCGCGAGCGCTATCATCTTGTCGTCCGTCATGGCGTGGAACCCCTGTCCGGCGCTGTAGTTCTCGGTTTCGATGCTGGCAAGGTCGTTCGCAAGGATCGCGTCCACGTCGGCCAAGTCCTTTGATCCGTCCGGCGGGTGATCGACCTTGTTGCCGTTTAGCTTCAATAGCCTCTCATGCTCGGTCACGTTCCACTCCCCGATTGTCTTTGAAATTCCCTTCTTCGCTATCGTGTGCTTGGCGTCGTAGTGTATCCGGGGGATCGCGTTCCAGAATTGCCATCTGAGCTTCGTGTAGAGCCGCAACTGCTGGGCGTTCCCAAAGGCCAACGTCTCGCTCGACACGCCCCGCGCTATGATCTCCTGCGAGAGCTTGGCCATGTTCCACTTGTCGGAATTGGCGCTCTTGCTGTTGGGGAACTTGGTGAGGAGAATCCCCATGATCTCGCCAATGTTCAGATAATCGACCGTCAAGCCTTCCTGCGGTTGCCAAACGATCACTACGTCAATCACCGGACGTCCGGTTCATCACAATCAGTTCTTCCCGGTTGTCGATGAAAAGCTCGTCCCGGCGCTCGTCCATTGTCTCGACGTAGCCGCCTTTTAGCACAAATGCGTCGTACTTCTCTGCCGGATCGAGCGCCCAGCACCGCACACGGTTGTCGCCCCGGATCGTCGTCAAGTCAACGCCGATGTACCGCTTGACCTCGACCTCATGGGTGCGGGGGTTCTCGATCTTCCGCTCCGTGACCTTGTAGGTGTATTCGATCGGAGAATCCATCTCCATGAACGCCTCCCGGACGGTTTCGACGTGGGGCTGATAGAATCCCTCCTTGGACGCGCCCTTGATACACTCGTAGCGGGCTTTCGCGGCTGAGGGGTCGTTCTTGTAGGCGCGGTCAACTGATTCATCCTCCCGCTTTATGTTCGGATTTGTTTCCCAGCTTGCCCGCTTGGTCGCGAATATCAGGCTTCCAAGGTTTTGCCGCTTCTCCTCCTCGGCCAGCTTTATCAGCGTATCCATGAAATCATATTCGCTGTTATTGAGGTAGCTGAACGCAATCGCCTTGCCGACGTTCCGGGCGAAGCGGGTGTTAAGGTTTCCCACGATCACGTTCCAGAGGAGTTGCGCGTCCGCGTAACCGGTCTGTGTGTCGGCGCGGCTCGGTTCGTCCACGATAGCGGCTATCAGGTTCAGCCCTTCCGGGGCCGTCGGGGTCGAGTCGAATGAGTGCAGGACGATCTCGCCGCACCCCGCCACGGTCGGTATCCGGATCGACTTGTCTTTCATGTCGCCAAAACTGGCCCGCAAGTCCATCCCGGCGTACTTTTCAAACCAATTGGCCTTGCCGTCCTGCGTCATGCACCGGCGAATCAGACTTGACATTTTCGCAAAATGAACGTTCTTGGCCTGCCGCTCCGTGACAAGCGAGCTATTGCTGATCTCGAATTTCGTTTGCCGGTCAATCGCCGCATCGTAGAACCGGCTGAAATAGCCATGCGGGTTCTTCATGTTGGCTATCTTGTAGGTCAAGTAGCCGATGAACGGAGCGATAATGTACGTGTTCTTTCCGCCGCCCTGGCCGATCCCCAGCGCGAATTGTTGATACTGAACGTCCCACTCGTAGGGGTCGCGGCCCGCGAGCGTCCACAAAAGCTCGTACTGCCCCGGCGACGGGTACATTCCCAGCATCCCCTCGACAAATTCCTGTATCGTCGCGGGGTTCCCGTCCTTCCACGCGGACTTCTCCCTCCACCACGGAGCCGTCTTACTGTCCGTCTGGACGGTCGGGGCTTTCGGCTGGCTCGCTTCCCGGCGCTGGATATACTCCCCGATCTCCTGCATTGCTGAGTCTGGAAAGGATAGGAAGTTGCGTAAGTCCGTTGAGCCGTTGTCTGACTTTCTCGAAGGCATTAGGTGTTTCCTCTTTAAGTGCTTCCATCACGATCTCTTTGAAAATCCCGACTTCCTTCAACACGGTCGCGTCCTCGTACTCCCGTAACTTGAGGAGCAAGGCGACGTACTGCGCCTGCGTGGAGCGGAGAATTTCGAGCCAAGGGAACTTTGCCATATCTGACCGGCCCTCCTGCTCGTACTGCTCGGTCTTGCGCTTCGCGAGCGCCACGATAGCCTGCAAGTCTCCCAGCACCTTCATCGTCTCGTCGTGCAGGTTAAGATGCCTCTGCGCCCATATCTCCGCGTCCTGCCATATCTGCACCGCCGCCTGGCGTTTGACCTCAGCCTTGACGGTCGCGGCCTTCTGTTTCCGGGTCAAGCCCAATAGCTTGGCCTTCCGGAGTACGGTGCGCTCCGCGATCTTGAATTTCTTGGCCACGTCCTCTATCGGGACTTTGCCGTACAGCTTCGCGAACTCCTTGTCGTCTATCGGCTTCATGGGTCTATGCCTCCATCACTTCAACGTCCACCGGGAGGCCGATTTCGAGCTTGAACGCCGTCACGTATGCCAAGTGCCGGAGTCCTTCGATCATGTGGCCTTTCTTGCCAAGGACACGGCCAACGTCCTGCGCCGCCGCCCGGATCACGAACACAAGGCGCTTTTCCCCGGTGTCCGTTTTGATCTTCTTTTCGACCGTGACCGCCCCCTCCATCGCCGCTATGTCCATGACGTTCCGATAAAGTTGTTGCTGTATCCGGACGGTCGGATCGTTCAGGTCGAGTTCGATTTTCTGATTCTCCATGATGCTGTTCCCCCTGTGTGGTTAGTGTTTTCTCAATGCGTTAAGGAAATCTATCCCCTGCGAGCAATCGACAACACACTCCGTTGGCACGTCCAAGAATCCCAGCGTGTTCCCCGGCTTCACCGTCATAAGAAGAAACTGCGGTTCGAGCCGGAACACGTGCGTACCCTTGCGCCACAGTACCCAGCACTCCGCCCCCTCACCCGCAAGCTCCGCGAGCATGATAAGCTGATGGAACTTGACGCCGTGGCCCTGCGACTTCGTTTTCATCCCCCTGACCGCGACGACCGGCTCCAAAATCGGGAGCGTGTTCTTGTCAATGTCCTTGGCCTCGACGTAGAGCGAACGCGCCTCTCCGCCGGGGAGGAAATGGCTCCCGACGAAATCGTAGCCGGTTTTCTGCGTGTAGATGGCGTGGCCGTTCCTGAACACCCTTGGCACTTGGAAGCGCTGTAGGTAGGCCGTCCGGGTAGCCCAATAGATTCTCGCCGTTTCAAGAATCTCGTCCTCGAAGCCCCGGCCCCTGAATCCAAGCTCTGTCATAGCCCCCTCGCCCTGACCGTGACGGCCAAGTTGTCGGTTATATCCTCGGCCCTGCCGGGATAGAACGGCACGTCCGCGCCCCGGTCGTAGCGCTGTAGCCTGAGCTTGACCTTGTGGACGGTGCTCCCACAGAACCCGCACGTCTGAACCTCCTCGAACTCGCGTTTGACGTGGGCGTGGCGGTGTCGTATTCCGATCATCCCGCACACCGGGCAGTCCTTTCTGTTCTTCCGCACCGCTCGGTCGAAACACGTCTTGCATACCGTCGCCTGCTCCAACTCCTTGCCGCACCCGACACACAGATACATACTTGCCATGGCTTCCCCCGTTAGAATGGTCGTTCGTCGTCTGTTTCGTATCTCCGTTCCGCCGGAATTGCTGGCGGCACTATTGCGACCGGGGCGGGATTGACGAATAGCATCTTGTCCCCGATGAAATTCAGGTAGAACTCTCCCACGCGCCCGTTGCGCTGTTTTGCGAGCGAGCACACGGCCTTGCCCTTGGAATCCGTGTCGTCCGGCATCTTGTCGATCCCGTAGAACTCCGGGCGATAGACAAACAGCACCACGTCGGCGTCCTGCTCGATATTCCCGCTCTCCCGGAGGTCTGAAAGCATGGGCCTCTTGTCCGGCCTCGCCTCGACCGCTCGGTTGAGTTGCGAGAGGAGGACGATCCATATATCCAAGTCCTTGGCCATCTGCTTCAAGCCCCGCGTGACCTCACCTATTGCCATGTCGCGGGTATCGGCCTTCCCCATCTTCATCAATTGGAGGTAGTCAACGAATATCCCCTTGATCCGGTGCTCGCTCGAGTAGCCTCCGGGACTTCGCTTTCAGTTCCGCGATTCCGATAGCCGGGGAGTCGTCAAGGATCAAGCTTCTTGCGAGTTCAGCCGCCGAGAGCGCGTTCGTGTAGGCCCGCGCCTGCTCGTCGTTCTTCTTGAACTGCCCCTGCTTCAAGTCCTGATAGGGTATTCCGCTGTTCATCGCGATAAGCCGGATCATGTTCTCGTTGTCGCTCATTTCGAGGCTGAACAGGCCAACGGGTTCGCTGTCGGCGATGTAGCCCGCCATGCTCATGGCAAGGGCCGACTTTCCTTGTGACGGCCTGCCTGCGACGACGTAGAGGAGCTTCTTTTCCAGCCCGCCCGTCCAATGGTCGAACTCATGGAGGCCGGTCGATGAACCGAAATACTTTACTATCCCTCTGACGCGAGCCTGTCGATCCGGTCGATCACGTCCGGGAGGAGGAGGTTAATCATCTTGGGGCTTTTGATCTGTAGGATTCCCGCCGCCTCCATGATCCTGCGTTCCGCCTTGTCCAAAAGCTCGAACGGGTCTGCCGCCTCGTCCTTCGCGCCCGCCGCAAGGTCAAGCCCGACCGTGTGGAGCGACCGGAGCATTGCCTTCTCTGCCAGAACCCGCGCATGGTTCTCGACCGTGTGGACGGCGGACGCCGCCATCGTAAGCTCGACAAGGTACGTCTCGCCCCCGCACTCCGGGAGCGTTCCCTTCTTCCGGAGCGCGTCCGCGACCGTCACTACGTCGATCTCGGTTCCCGCGACGAAAAGCCCCTGCATGGCCTCGTAGATATGGCGGTGGCGCTCGGTGTAGAACGTCTCCGGCCTCACTAAGGTCGGCCACAAGCGGTAGGCTCTCACGGTCGAGCATGACCGCTCCCAATACCTTACCCTCAAGCTCCGGGTCTGAGTGGGAGGTCATGGATTGACAAGCTCCTCGGAAAATCGGCGGTCGATCACGTGGTAAAGCTCCTCGTACATTTCCGCCATGTACAGGCTCGCCTCCATCCGTGTCTCGAACAGGCCCATGATCGTCCAATCCGGCATATTCTTCCGCGTCCCGTCGAATATCTCGGCCAAGCCGCGTGACGTTTTGGTGGACTTCCAGCGAGAGTTCATGGCACAGGAAGCACCGTATTTCGTTGCTGTACACGACGACCCATTGTGGCTCCTGCTGGCTCAGTACCTTCATCACGGCATCGAGAATCTTCTGTATCTTCTTCATCGCTCCCCCTTGGTTAGTGTTCTTTGGATAAATCGACGTATTTCCGTCGTCGGCATCTCACGGCGCGGCCCCCCGGCCCGTCTGTGCCCCCGGTCTGTTCCGGTACTTCCCTTCTAGAATCTTGACGTAATTGCCGGGAGACGTGAACACAAAGTCGAAATCGACCCGCCACTCCTTCCCCACGCCCCGGAGGAAATCGGACGCCCTGATCTCGGCGTATATCCTCGGCAAGTCGAACGTCTTTTCCGTAAGCCGTTTCCGGATCGCCTGTTTCCGGGCGTCCGTGAGCGTCCGGACGAACGTAAGGCCCGTCTCCTTGGCCATCGCGTTCCACTCGGCCACGATCTTGGCGTAGTCCGGGGGCGGGGTTGTCTCCGCTTCCCCGAAAAACTCCTCCTCGCCGTCCTTGCCGTACCGCTTGGCCGCGCCCTTTTTCCCCGCGACACTACAGCGCTCCGCCTTGTCGAACGCCCGCGCTATCCTGATCCGGAGGCTGTTGCTCCAATAGCTCGTCCCGTCGCTCTCGAACAGCTTGAACGGGTCGATGCAATCCTTGATAAACTGTTCGAACTGATCCTTGTCCCGGTTCAGCACCTTGGCGAGTCCGCCAACCCCGGCGAGCGTGAGGCAGTGGCCGTCGTTCTGCGCCATCACTTCAAGGATCGCCCAATAGAGTCCGTAACCCTCCCAATCGTATTTCCCGTAGAGGCCAACGATCTTTTCATCCTGTCTCGCGTCCCAATCGTGCGGGAAATAGTGGGATTTAATCGGCTTCATGGTTAATTCCCCTTAATTTCTTCAAGCCCAAGCTCCGACTTCAACTTGGCAAATAGGTCGCCCTGCGTCGTCATGCGCTCGCACACCTTTTTGATCGCCGCTATGTCCTCGCTGATCCCGCCCCGCCCGTCCTCAAGGTGTTCAAGTGTTCCGGCAAGCTCCCCCGGTGTGTCGGCCCAAAAGTAGCCTTTCGAGGAGGAGGCAATCGGCATCTGCTTCTCGACGCGCAAGTGGCTCACCATTGCTCGCACGTCGGGGCCGTTGATCTCATGCCCTTTCTTCCCGTAGGCTTCAATCAGCCGCTTGGAGCATATCGGCTTCTCCGGCGTCACTCTACCGCCCCCTCTCGCGTCTTTGAGGTCGGCGGCGAACCGGTCAACTAAGGCTTTCAACTTCTCCGGCAATTCCTTGCCGCTCGGTGTCGCGAATCCGGTAGGCATTACGCTTTCCCCCCGTTAAGGTGCTCCTTCGCCAAGCGCTCAAACATTTCCCGGTTCGCGGTCGTGTTCTTCATGCTCCATACCTTCGTCTCCGGGTCATACGTCCATCCGTCCGGATTCTCGCCGTTGCAAGGCTTGATCTCCCGCTTGATCGCGAGTATCATGGCCTGCGCCCCGTTGTCGGCAATGTTCCAATCCTCTATGTCGAACACGAAAAGGATATACCCGTCCTGTAGGCCCGTTCTCATGGCTTCTTCCCCTCGAATTTCATGTCCTGTTTGGGTTGTCCGGAGCGTCACGGTCACGACCTCTTTCAACTGCGTGACAATGACCCCGGCGGCTTCCTGCTTAACCCTCTTGATTTTGAGCTTGACCCGGAGCGTCACGTTGCCCTGTTCGTCCAGCTTGCCGGTCTGAATCTCCGTAAGCTCGGTTCCCAACGGCCCGACTTCCCCGAACACCATGAGCAAGTCCTTGCGGCTCACGTAGTCCAAGCGCCACGTCGCCCGCGATGGGGAGCGCACCGCTCGAGAATGTGGCGAATACCGTCCTTCTTGTCGCCAAAATCCACGTCGTCAAGTATCGTGGCGTCGTTTGTCCGGATCGTCCCGGTGATCGTGATGCCGGTGAACGGCTCCTCGTTGATCTCGTAGGCAAATGGGCTGACGCCCTGAACGTCCAGCGCGAATGACTTGTTATACATTGTCCTCCCCTGTGAGTTGTTCGTACACGGTCTGACCTGTCGCCTTGGATTCTTCCAACGGCGTGTTCGACCCCTTGGAGCTATTGCATGGCTTACACAAAAGCTGGCGGTTCCTCATGTCGTCCGGGTTGCCGCCGTGGATCACCGGGATAAGGTGGTCGTCGGTCAATTCCTCGATCCGGAACGGCTGGCCGCACCGGAGGCAACGGCCCCCTTGCTTCACGTACATTTTCTCCTTGACGCCCTTGGGCATGGGCTTCCGCTTCGTCGGTGTCTCCCCGGCGTAGTGCTTTTTATTGAGGAAGCCTTTGCACACACGCGCCACGCGGTCGAACCCGTAGCATACTTCCCATTCGAGAAGTTGTGCGCTCATTGTGCTGTCGCGTAAGTCTGCCGCCATTTCTATCCTTTCCGCCAATGTTGGCGAATTGAACGTAGAAACACGTTAGCGCTGTCCGGCTGAGTGTTTTCGGTCGGACTGATGCTCTATCAGTTCAGAGGTTATAGATTCGGATTGTATTCGGAGGGATTCTTGTATCTGCTTCCGGAATCGTGCTATCCTGCCTGCAATCGTCTGCTCAATCAGGATTTTGAAACGCCACTCCGGTAAGCCCTTCTCCGTAAGCAACTCTGCGGCTTGGTCGTAAAACCATTGATCCGCTTCAAGGCCAGCGTAACACAACCTTCCCATCATCACGCTCCGTTCGTGGAGCGCATCGGTTAGGTTCTCGCCATATTCCCTTGCGAGTTGCTTGGATAGTTTGGTGAGTTCTTCAAGGAACAGGAGTTGCTTTGCGGCCAACTTCTCGGCGTCGTCCATCTCGCTACTTCCCGGCTACTGCTCCGTCACCCTTCGGTGTGCGTGTCTTTTAATGACGGAGTAGCAAAAGCCCGACTGTCGCGCCGTCGGCCCTGACCGGCGCGGCAATCGGCACAGCTTAGAACGGCAAATCGTCGTCCGTAAGGGGCGGCGCGTCGTTCGCCGGGGGCGCGGCGGGCTGTCCCGCCTGACCCTTCGGTGATTCCTCCTTGTATGTGATTCCCTTGGATTGCAGGCACTTGACGATCTCGGCAACCTTGTCGTGTACAGGCGTCCAATCCCGGCCCGTAACGGTTCCCATCTTCACTTCCTTGGACTTCGGGAACGTCTCGTCCTTCTTGATTACCGCCCCGCCCTGCTTGATATACCCCAGCGTGATCTTCTTTGCCGCCGTCTCCTCGTTCTGGAAGCAACCAAGGAGGAACGGCTGGCTGAGGTCAACGGCCATGATCCGGGAGAAGAACGCGCACGAAAATACCGTGTCGTCGGTGCAGGAAATGTTGACGATCTCGCCGGTCTTGTCGTCAGCCATCTGGATCACCAACTTGGGAATATCCTTCCCCTCGTAGGCGTCCATGAAGCGATTGAGGCCCACAAGTTTCCCGGTGAAGCTGTCGCACTCGATAGGCGGGGTCGCCTTCTTGTTCCGCATCTTGCCGTTGCTGACGTGAACCCACGTCGATCCGTTGCCGCTATTGCCGAATCCCATCTGTTACCTCTCTGCGTTGTGTGTGTGGTTGTGTGGTTTGTGTGGTTATGCGATTACATTGAGCGTATGAGCTTCGGCGTCAAGCCTGATCTGCTGGCCGATCTGCCCCGTTATCTCCGTATTCTGCGAAATCAGGAACGTGTAGTGGCGTCGCCCTACCTTGAAGCTCTCCCGGATCATGTCAAGGAAGTGCTGGCGGTTGTCCGGGTCAAGCGGCCCGTCGGCCTCGTCCGCGAACGCGGTGAGGTATTCTTTCCCTGATTTTTCTGACATATAAATACTGATTGCCTCCCGGATCGCCCGCTCTACCCACGTGCGTTGACCGACGGAGAGGTTTTCGATCACCTTCTCCGAATCGCCGGAGAAAACCTTAATGTCGAAAACCTCCTTGATCTTCTTGCCGTCTTTCGTCGGCTCCGTCGTCACGAACGCTATCTGAAATCGTGTGCCGAATGTTCCGGCAAGGAGGTCGTTCGCGATTCGCGATATGGCGGGAGCCGCCGCGTCAAGCTCCAAGGCGGGGTATCCGTCACGACCGCAAGCCCTCTGTAGCACCTTCCACGCCTCTGCCCTGCGGTTCAGGCCCGCGACTTCCTGTTCTAATTGCTCGGCCTGGTTCGCAAGCTCCTCGATCCTGTCGAGGATCCCTTGGGCGGCGGCGATCCGGCCCTTGTAATCGGCAACGGTGTTCTGCTGGGCTTCCAGCCGCGCCTCTCCTTCCCTCACGTCCTTGACCGTCGCATTCCGGAGCGCCACGATAGCGGGGTTGATCGTCCCGGCCAGCCCGTCGTATTCCGACTGGAACGCCTTGGCTCGGCGGACAACGTCGGCCTGCTGGCTGACGAACCGCTCGCCAAGCTCCCGCTCCCGCGCCGTGAAGCTGTCCAGCATGGCCTCTTTTTCTTTCAGAACCGACGCCGCGACCGCGCACTCTGCCTGCAACTCTTCCCAGCGCTTCGCTTCAAGCTCCTTGATATCCTGTTTGACCGCTTCGTGCAGGTCCGGGTCGTAGTCCACGGCCTCAAGCTCGGCGGTGAACGCCGCCATCTTGTCGGTGTCGTCGGCGGGCCTCGCAAGCTCCCTCATGCGCTTCTGTACGTCGGTCAACCGGTTCACGATCTCGGTGTAGCCATTTCTGCGTAGATAAGCGTCGCCCTGCATCTCGGCAATCCGGGCCTCAAGCTCCGCGACGGAATCCCGCGCCTGCATCGCATCTTTGAGGAGCTTGCACGTCGCCGGGAGTCCGGGAACGTCTTTGCATGGAACCTCATTCGCAAGCGCGGCTCGGCGTTTGGCGCTCGCAAGGTCGTTTTCCGCTACCCTGACCTGCCGCCCAATGTCAAGCAGGTAGTTCTGCTCGTCGGTGTGGGCCGTGTGCTCCTCTTTCTGCAAGGTTCCGTAGCTCACGGTGTAGGCACTTACCGCCGCCGCCCGCTCCATCTCGTAACGATGCTTCCGGCCTTCAATCTCCTGCACCTTCGCAAGCTCCCCGGCGAACCGGTCGGCCTGACTTCGGAGCATTGTGAGCGATTTGACCTTTTCCCCGATCTCCTCCGTGTTGCTCAGGATCGCTTTCGTCCGGCTGATCGCGTCGTACACGTGATGTTTCTCGGCCTTGATCGTCGCGCTGGCGCGGGTGTACTCGCGGTCGTTCCGTTCCTGCTCGACCCGGAGGCCCGCGATTTCCGTCTGTAGCGTCTCCATCCGGGCTTCTGCGCCCTGCTGGGCCACAATCTGTCGCTCGATCTCCGTGAGGGTGTCGCGGTCACGCTTCACGCCCTCGCCCATCACGTCCAGCATATCCTCGGCATCCTCAAGGCTGGCCTTGCTCGCGAATATCCCGGCCTCAATCTTCTCTTTCTCTGCGACCTCCACGGTGATCTGCGCGAGCCTTGCGTTCTTCTCTGCCGTCTCCTTCTCGACCGCCTCGCCCCGCTCCTTCGCGTGGGCGGCGTACCGGTCGGCAACCGTGAGGTTCAGAAATTCCATGAATAAATCCTTGCGCTTGCCCGCCGTCAAGCTCGTAATGCTTTCCGTCTCTTGTGCGGCGAAAATGCTCTTAAAGAACAGGTCGGCAGAGCCAAACACTTTGACAACGGCGGCGTCGTAGGTCGTGACCTTCCCATCGTTAAGCGGCTTGCCGTCCTCGGTCAAATAGGCTTCCTGTTTGCCGGTCTGAGCGTCAATCAGGATATTGCATCGGTAGATATGGCCGTTGAACTGGCACGTGTAGTCGCGATAGCTGTCCCGGAGCCTGTAGTGATCCGCAAGGCTCCCGGCCCTGCTCGCAAGCTGGCGATAAGGGTGTAGATTCTCTAAAATGGTCGTCTTGCCCGATCCGTTGCCCCCGACTATCGCGATAATCCCCGGCTGAAACACCGTGAAGTCAATGGAAATCTCGTCCAGCCCCATGCCGTCGTAGATTCCGATTGCCCCTCTTATCGCTATGCTGACCGGCTTCATTGCTACACCCTTCTGTTTGGCTGTCTTTGGGTTATTGCCCTGCTACCACTTTTTCCGTCTCGTCCGCGAACTCGATCACGTCGGCGCTGATCTCCTTCTCGACCGACTTCCCCCACTCCTGAACCTTGTCCCTCAGCGTCCGGGCCTTCTGTATGTTGCCCGCCCTCAGCCTGTTCTCCGGAACGACGATCTTCTCCATCTTGATACTGTAGGCTCCGGGAAACATGGCGCTCACAAGCTCCTCCGTGACGTGCTCGGCGTTCTCCTTGGTGACGTGAATCCTGACGCGCAAATCCGCATCGTGCCAATCGAGCTCAGCCGTTGGCTCCGCGTGGTGCAACCCCTGTGCCAAGTCGAACTCGACTTCATGGAGCGCGAGCGGGCGCGACGGGATCTTGAAGGGTGTTGCGAATGTTCCGGCGTCGTTGATCTCGACAAGGGTGAACGACTTTTCTTCCGTCTCCCCGAAATTGCAATGGAAAATCGAACCACTGTATTTCATGTTTGGCCCGACTTCCTGCGCCTTGTGTATGTGCCCCAGCGCATAGTACGCGGCCCCCGCGAGCGCAAGGTCGTGGGCGGAAATATGAATATCCTGCCCCATGATCGTCTGACCGGTCGAAAACACCGCCCCCTCCATGTTGCAATGACCGACGAACACGACCGGGACGGTGCTCATGGCCGACAGGACGCCCATTCCGTGAAAGATGCCGGTGAGCGCGGACTTGACTTCCTCGTTGGCCTCGTCAATCGAAAGGTTCTCCCCTCCCGCAAGGAAATGCGCCTTGGTCGGGTACGGGAACAGGTGAATCAGCGCCGCCTCGTCGCCTTGGAGGAAATTCCCGACGGCGTGAAAGACCTTATTCTTCGTGAGGATCACGGAGCCTGCCCGCTCGGTGCAGTATATCGGGTGTGTCGTCCGCATGGACTTGAAAATCTCATGGCTCCCTTGGGGATCGTGCTCGTAGTTGCCAAGTATCAGGACGACCGGGGAAATCTCCGCGAGCCGCCACATGGCCTCGATTGCCGGATTGACCGCGCTCTGGCCAGTGAGGACTTGCCGCCTGTCCCACCAATCGCCCGCGATCACGTGAACGTCCGGCCTCAGCGCTTCGGCCTGCGCGATAATGAACTCTGCGCTCGCCTGAGCCTTCGCCAGCTTCGCCTCGTCCGCGCTCCAATGCCAATCGGCTGTGTGCAGTACCTTCATCACGCGCCCCCTTTCGGCGTCGTCATGCAATAGAGTATCCACATGAACCTGACGATCTGATCAGGGCGCATCTGCTCCGGCGTTTTCTTCCCTGCCGGGATCGCGTAAGCCTTCTCCTTGACAAGTTTGTTGCACTCGTCAAGCCGGACCTGCGGATCGCTTTGGAGCCACGATTCCTTGTATTCCTGTTCAGTGATCTTGTACTCCGGCTTCTGAGCGACCGGGGCCGGGGGCTTCAAGTGATCGGTGAGCGCCGGGGCCGGTGGAGGCGGCATTGGAGCCGGAGTAGGCGTGGGCTGTTTGCTCGCGCCCGTCTCCGGCTCCTTGGGTTTTGCCGGTGTCAATGGGAGAATCTTGGCCGTCTGAGCTTCCACCTTGGCTTCGACCGGAGCCTTGGTAAGCGCCTTGCCGTACACCTTATCCGTGATTCCCAGCGCGTGTGCAACCAACATTTCCGCAATCTTGGGGTTCGACTTCGCAAGCTCCGCAATATCTTCCACGACGACCGGGACGACGAACGGCTTGCCGTACTGCTCGACCGTCATTTCCCTTGGGAGGAGGTCAAGCGCCTCATAGGTCGCCCTGATCTTGGCGTTCGTCTCGGCGTGGGCCTCTGCCCGCTCCCGGCGTTCTTCCGTGTGCGTGGGGTTCCCGCGCTCCACGTCCTCGGCGTAGCGATAGAACCCGGAGGCGCGGCCTTCATTCTTGGCCCCGGAGAGCTTCTTGATCTCCCAGCCTACGCTCATGGCAACGAACGTAACCCGCCCATTCGCGGGATCGACCTCCCGCGTCTCGATCCTTGGATCAACCCACTTGACCCCTGCCGCCCTCGCGATCCGGTTTAGCGCCTTGGCTTTCAACGTGAAGGTCTTGCCGTTGTCGTCACTGTAAATATCCTCGCCGCTCCACTTGTCGTTAACCGTGTTATCGACGTGAACGACTTCCAGCATGAGGCAATAGAGCGGTGACGGGAAATTGAGCGACCGTGGGAGTAGGACGTTGTACCTGTCTCCAAAGAGCACGAGCGCGTCCCTGAGTTCTTCTTGGGAGCGGATCACCGGGAGTGCTCTCGGCTTCTCTTGCGTGGCTGTCGTTTCCATCTGTTACCCCTCTCTATGCTCTGTCTTTGGGAGTCTGGAATCTGTCGTCACTACTGTTTGTTCCGTATATGACATTTGGTCAATCGCAAACATTCTTGTTACGAGCCCTTGACAATGGCCGCTTTGATTCACTATATTGCCCCCGCAAGGCCATTGAAGCCTGCCCTCAGTTTTGTGTAGTCGTAGGCTTTCAGTTGGTTGTCCCAATACTCGATGATCGTTTTAGGGAGCAATCGTTTCTTGGAACCAACCGTCACAGTTCGCAGGTCGCCCTTCCGGATTAAGGCCCGGAGCGTCACGACGGAAATCTTCATGAACGCCGCCGCCTCCTGCATATTGAGCGGGCTGTTCTCCCACGCGAGCCTTTGGGCTTCGGGACTGTTCTCAGGGCGTATTTCGTCTTGATCCTGCATATACGATCCTTTATCAATTCGACGGAACTAATATACGATGGCCGTTGCCATTTGTCAAGAGGCATTACAAGATTTCGACGGATTTAGTTTCCCCGGTGATCCGGGGCACACCCCCTACATACACACACAGGAAACGCTCATGGCCAAGCTGACCCAAGGGGAGGCGATAGGTAAGAGGCTGAGGGATTGGAGTTTGTCGAAGTACGCGACACTCGGAGAGGCGGCGGAAGCGCTGAAAATCAATCAAGTCCACCTGTCCGCGTACATGGCGGGCCGGAACATTCCGGGCAACAAGCTACAGGCCAAGCTCCGGGCGCTGGGCTGTAATATAGATTGGCTTATGACCGGGGAGACGCCAGATACGGAGGCGGCGCTTCGCGGCCTTACGATCTACCCCACCTACGCGGTTCAAACCGTTCCCCCGGCCTCGCAGGGCGAGACGATTGACAAGGTGAGGGAGGGAATCACGCTCGAATATCCCGCCCGCTCCCACGTTTGGCTCACGGTCACGGAGGACAATTCGGCGGGTATGCAACCGATTATCTTGTATGGCGAACATTGCTTGATTAGCTTGAAGGGTGAGGCGAAGTCCGGCGACTTGGTTGCGGCGCGGTGGGGGTCAAAGAGCGCAATCCGGTTTGCTGATATTGACAATGGGAGCGTCGTCCTCAAGGCGCTGAATCCGAATCTCCCGGCGGTCGTCCTCCCGCGTGAGAAGGTCGCGATGTTCAGGATCATCCTTATCAAAAAACATTAGGCTCGCATGGCGATAGAGTTTGCACCTTTGCGGCGTCCGAACCCCAGCCCTCCGGCGATTGTCCTGCCGTTCCGGGAATCGGTGGTCGAACACATAGTTCAGACAGAGCGCCCCGTCTGCTTCGGGTTCATACAGGCGAGCCGCACGATCACAACGGTATCGAAATATCAGAAAGCGCAAAGCAATGGCATACCTGTACCTGAGAGGTAAAGAGGTCTATGTCGGGTACACTGACCGACAGGGCACGAAACGACAGGAACCGACGCTCCTCCCGGCGCTCGAAAATCCAAAATACCGGATAGTCGGGGACAAGCGGAAAATCTCTTGGCCGGATAAGTATCGCGATTGGCTCCGGGACTTCGAGTACAAGCTGGCCCACGACAACAAGGGTATGGGCGGTGCGCTCAACGCCGACTTCTCATTTGAAAAGCTATTCAAAGACTTCATTGCAAGCCTGCCCCCCGGCACTCCGGCAAAGACGACCGGGGGATACGAAACCGCCAAGAAGCATCTCGTCTCCCTGTACCCTAACCCCTCGATGAACTTCCTGACCCCCGCCCGGATGGTCGAGTTTCGGAACCATCTCCTGAGCGAGAGGGAGCGGGACGGCAAGAAGGTCAAGCCCCTGTCAACCAATAGCGTCCTCTCCTATCTGAACTCCCTGTCCGCGTTCTTCACGTGGGCCAAGGGGAGGCACTATATTACAGAGCACCCGATTACCAAGGAAGTCCGGATACCGGAGGAGCGGCGGGAGGTTCCCAACTTCACGGACGAACAACTTAAAATCCTCTTGGATCGAAGCGTCAAGATGCGGAACCGGGACGCCCCTAAAGGTGCGACCCCCATGTACGATATACTCCGGTTCCTCCTGCTCTCCGGCTTCCGGATCACAGAGGCCACAAGCCTCCGGTGGCGGGATATTCACTTTGACGACGGCTACATTGTCGTTCTGAGTAAGGACGGGAAGCGGCACGACCTCTACCCCCTGAACCTCGAACTCCGGACGTTCCTCGAATCGCTCCCCCGGCACTTCGACCCGCACGTGTTCCTGTACCGGTCAAAGAGCCATCCGGGGCGCTGGGTGCGGGGCGTGGTCAAGCTATTGAAGTGGGGGAGGTATCGGGTTCCCGTCAATGAGCGCGACGACCCCAGCCAGGAGGGGCGGCTGTCGATCCACACGCTCCGGAAGAACTTCGGCACGTACCAAGCGCGCATCGGGATACCGCTTCACCGGCTACAGGAACTTATGCGGCACCGCAAGATCACGACGACCCAAGGCTACTACCTCCGGGTCAAGGTGGACGAAAACCGGTCGGAGTTGGATCGCCGGGAATCGCTCCTCGCTCATGTGGAGCGGATCAAGCGTTCGGCCTGAAGAAGATTTTTTCTGTGGTGACCTCATGTGCTCTTCCAAAAAGGGCACGAGTGCTCATCAGTTATACTGTATGTTAGGTATTACGTACAAGTCGGCTTGGTTCGTGGCTCGCCAGTGAGAAAAGAACAGAAGAAAGTAAAGCCTGCTCGTTCCCGCGAGTAGATTTCAAACTCATTGCATAGGAAATGTCAAGCTATGGCACATGTCGCCGAACAGAAGATCTCTCGCCGAGCGATGGAGCTACAGGCGTGGATTGAAGAGAACGGGCAGGACTGCCAAAAAACACAAGGCCACCTTGTAGACGGCATAGAGCGCATATACTGGCACTATGGTTACATGGTGGCCTTGATGGATGTTCTTCGTCTAATCACGAAGACACACGTTCAACAGAACTAACCTCCGCAACCAGGCACAGGGCAGCGGTAATTAGTCCCTTGCGGTCTTGCCGGATGGACTGAGTTGTCCGGTGGACCGAAGTCGTGATAGAGATTGCACTCCTTTTCGAACGCATCTTTCGGTGTCTCGAAAAATGCGGCCTTGAAGTGAGTATACTTCCCCACGTGCTCGTGCAACCTTCCGTTAAGGTCCGTATCCGAGCGACCGACATAGGAGATATAAAACACCCCACCCGAGCTTTTCCCAAGAGCGTAAGCCCCCGGCGCGGTGCTTCGGATGTTCGCGTCTACTCCGTCGTCGGTGAACGGAAACGGACCGTAGAGGCCCGATTCTGCCATTGTATTGTCCTTTCTAATTTGTGATTCTTTTTTGTCAAGTTGAATTTGTGTTACCGTCTACTTATCATGTACCCCCCGCTTGCGCGGGGGAACGCTATGGTGAGTCTCTTGTTCTATTCACTGTAACCTCCTTTCTGGGGGTTATTGGGTAAGCCACTCCCAATTGCTTGCAGGCGAGACGGAGTGGCTTTTTTATGCTGTTTTGGACTCCTTTTTCTTCGGTAGCCCCTTGACAACTGGCGAATCTGTTACTATATTCCTAAAGCAAAGGGGCAGATTACTCCACCGCAAAAAACAGCCCTTTTTGCCGAAACGGTTGAAAGGTCCGTCAAAACCTTCAACCCAAAATCCCACTACAAAAAATCAGTGTTTCAGAGAGGGCAACCCTGCAAGGTTGCCCTCTCGCATTTATGCTAGCACAAATCTACCGAGACCCCATGGAAGAATCAAGCTTTTTCCATAACAACTTATGCACATCTTCCTCACATTCTCCGGCATATGAACTCCGTAAGACTACGAATGGCCTTGTAGCCTTCCCCCTGCCGAATTGGCCTTTTTTTGTTCGATAACATCATAAAGACCTATCCCCACTCGATTTAGTTTTCTGGTGTACTTTCGATTCATTTCCCGCGCCAGCATCCCGGACACAAGGCTCAATTTGCTCTTCTTCCCTGGTAGTACGAGACCGGCCGCTTCAACCGCCCTCAAGAGTTCTGTGGCTCGGAAAGGTTTGCCGGTTCTTTCGCGTAGCTGAGAGGCTATCTCCATCACTTTTGCATGGAGAGAACTATTTCTGTTCAGCTTGAATTTCCGTGCGATTTGGGCGTTTCGGTGGAGTGGGACTTCGCCAGCCTCCTTTTCACTTAGGCTGGCTAGCATCTTGCTCGCAAGATTAATCTTTGCGTTGAGGGCCTTAGATTGGATCTTAAGATTTGCCAGTTGCTTCTTAAGAAGGCTGCGAAGCGCAATTTCGGTGGGTTCTAACGGAGACTTGGTCTTCATGTTTGGCTACGGTTTTTGGGCTACGCGTGTGTTGTAAGCAACATACAACACTCCGTAGCCATTGTCAAGCAGTTGCGTAACTTTTCTTTCCGTAGACCCCTTGACTCGCATTCAAAGTGTTGTAACTTATATACAACACTTAGATAGGCCCCCCCCCGAGGGGGGGCCTATCTAAGCCAAACCAACGTGAAAACACAACAAGACTCAAACTCAACCATCCAAAAAACCACTCGGAGAATATCATGCTTTTCCACGAACTGCTCAAAAACCTCAGGGTATCAAGAGAGATCGGGTTGAGGGAGTTCGCCCACAGCATACAGATGGATGTAGGAAACTACTCGAAAGTGGAAAGAGGCATCCTTAACCCGCCCAAAGCGGAGATCCTGAGTAAAATCACAGGTGCTCTTAGACTAAGTAAAGACGAAGAAGGGAAGCTGAGCGGTTTAGCAGCGCTTGCCAATGGCAAAATTCCTGAAGACATCGCAGAGGAAGTCAAGGATTATGAGTATCTTCCGGTCTTGCTGAGGACAATCGCAAACAAGCAACTTACGGACGAACAACTCAAAGAGTTGACTGATCGAGTCAACAAAAAATACTGATGAGCAAAGGATTTTATAGTTTTTCCGACTATAAGAAAATTGCCCATCAGTACCTTACCAAGCACGGTCTTCTCGCGAAGGGTGTTCTCCCTGTTGATATAGAAGCCCTGATTGACAAGTCTGGAATAACTATCCATGTGGTCCCCTTGATGTTCAAGGATTTCGGCGTCAAGGGGGCCGTCTTAAAAACGGTCGGCGGATACGATATTGCGATTGATGAGACTCTCTTTGAAGAGCAGGAATTCTACTATCGCTTTACACTAGCAGAAGAGCTCTCGCACATTCTTTTGCATGGAAGTCATGTGGCTGGAATATCTTCTCTTGAGGACGTTCAAAAGTTTCACCAATCATTTACAGACGAACAGTATAAGGTCATTGAGCAAGAGGCAAGAACGCTTGCCTCACAATTACTCTTACCAAGTCAATTGTTCGACCCATATATCTTGGATTGGGTCGCCAAACACCTCCCCGCTCTCCAGGCTTCAGCTTTCTTTAGCAGGAACGATCTCGCACAGTATATAGCTGATGGCACCTACAGAGGCCTGAAGATTTCTGTGGATTGTGTGAGGCATTCCATTCTCAGATTCCCGAACGCGGCGATAGATCAAGTGCTGTCAACGTATGGTCAGGCTTTGATTCAATAGGATCTGATTGATAGGCCCACCCGTCTAGTAGCGACCTACGAGATCCCCCTCTTCACCATCAAGCCAAGTATGCACTTCTTCCGTTGCTTACTTGGTTTGTCAAGTATATAATTCCGCCATCGAAGCTACGATGAACTTCGTCCCAATGATGCAAGCCAGTACACGGGTCTCCACCTGGGATTCTTCATCAGGGAAATTCACGCAGTATCTTTTCTCAGAATCCCTCTGGGACCAAATGAAGTTTGTTGATGGTAGCCATCGCAGACTCCAAATCCTCGTGAACTGATAGAACTTCCTCGTAGTCCCAATATCTGAGCTTACCACGAAGGACTCCCACGCCTTGTGCTTCGGCTTTTATTCTCTCCATTTGCACCTTGTCGGAAACGGCTACGACGCCTTGAACCGCCGAATTGTTCAATGATCTGAGCAGGTTCATCATCAGGCTGTCAATACTACCTTTTGTCTGAATTTCGAAGACATAAATGACCCGCCCCATATTGCCGATTGTCGCCTCCCAAATCGTGTCAACGATCGCCCCCTCAGAAACCTTCTGTTCGATCTTTGAACTGAAACCGAGCCATAGTCCTATATCTCTCACCTTGTCGCGAATGTCGTTGTGGATGAAGTCGGGAATTGGTTCTGGGGAGGGTGCAGGACCAGGCTTGGGCTGTTTCTGATTGTGAATTTTACTGAGGTTGTCCACAACCTGTAACTCATCCCAAATGAAATAGTCAACCGCAAGAAGGGATGTTTCGGCATAACCTGCCGCCTTGATTTCCCCCGCAATTTGTTTACAGAGTTCAACCAGGTGCTTATAGGCTTTGCCATTCACCTGGTAATCATGCTTTGGCAGATTCTCGGCTTCAAGATAATTCAGTCCTACAAACGCACGGCGGTTCCAGATGATAAAATCATTTGGGTGTGTCTTGCAAAGAATCTCGCTCACCATTGCCGGACCTAAGCCATTGACCTCCTTGCGAAATGTATCCCATCTTTCAGCAATGTCTTTTTCTCCCCACACCAATTCGGCCAGGTGTGAACAAAAATTCTCCAACCCGTTTTCTTCCAGTATTTTGTCTATGACATAATGCTTATTCCCCCAGATGAGCATGGCCCAGAGCTTAGAGATGTATTCGTAGACATCATCTTTGTTCATCGCAAGGATTCTTCCTCGCGTGAACCCCTGATAGAATGCAACTAGCTCGTTTCGTTCTTTCCAATCAGCCTCAACTTTCTTCTTGTCGCTGTGGGATGCCGCAACGAAATGCTTGATGTGTTCCTGCAGTAGTGTTTGGTTTATAAGGGTACCGTTATTTTGGATCGCTGGGGCAATTCCTTAGTCAACTTGGTGCAGATTCTTCACTTCGGGGTATTTCATCACAAGCTTAAGAGCCTTTAGCCCGTTGCCTTCTCAGTTCATCCTCACTGCGTTCATCCGATGGAAGAATGCATTCTGTGACTTTGGTCCGTCCACATACTCGATGATCAGTACTAAGAATTCATTCCCAAATTCAAAATCCCACACCGGCTCCAGCATCTTCTCATCATCAAGCCCGCCATCCTGGATGTACTGGCGAATCCGATTCAAGTCCCACCATTCCCAGTCGAGCTCTTTTTCCGGCAAGAATACGAATGCGCCGAATTCTTGAGTCTCTTCCCACCTCTTCTCCCAGAGTTCGCGGTAATGGGAGAAGTTGGAGTAGAGATGTGCGATCAGAGTAGAGTGAGTCATTGAGCTCTGTGAGATGGTCTTGATTAGCCGAACGAACATTAAAGACATCTCCCTAATCGTGGAATTTTCGGAGACTATCCGTTCGACCGTCATTGAATGACTTATCGAGTAAAGCAACTATTTCCGGGTCATTAATCGCCTTCGACCCTTGAAAATACTTTGCACCCCAGAATGGTCCCCCGATTGACCTCAGAATGCACAAATCAAATGGCTTGCAGAATTCTATGTTCTCCAAGACTCGGACGAGACGATACCTATTAGCATCTTTCCAGGGTCTCCTATCAGACAGCTCGCCCAAGACCCCCCTTGCACCACAAATACTTGTAGTTCCTTCCGTTACAGCCAAATACACAATTTCTCCTTGCCACGGAATGCAATGTGCGAACCCAGTGACTCCATCTTCAATACACTTGTAGTAATTCTCTATAGATTTGCCACAATGAAGTATTCGAATGGTCATCACAAGCCTATAGGGCTTGCTTGGTTACCAGGGAGGAAAATGAAAGGTCGGCCTGTATGAGTCTTATCCATTCTCAGTCTATGTAAGTCGTGAAGTGGGGAAAGTTTGGCAGGAGATCACAATCGCAAAGGAATGAAGCGCTATGCTTGCCTCCCGTCGGGTTGTTGGTCTTCGGTATCTCCTTCGGGAAAGTTTCCTCCTTAAGCTAGCATCAGGTCTCTACTCCTCGGTTTCCAGCTCTTTCCCCATTCGATATTTGATATCGTAATTAACGATAAAATCCAATTCCTCGGCCGTGAATCCAAAGTGCTTGGCCAGCACCTTGTCGATTTCGTCGATGATGGATTTAGCCTGTGCCGGATAGTATTCTTTGTAGCGCACCGACCCGGACGGATATTTACGAGTACAAATCTCAGCAGTAGTTTCAAGCGCATCACCCAGCTGAGTACAAAGAAAGGCCAACTGCTTTAGCTGATTCGAAGCGAGTCTTGAAATTGGGAATCCGTAAAGTTCATAATCACCAAAGTCTCGACAATTGCTTACAGACTTGAAATAAAGATAAAAGACACTGCTATTTAGAATGGTGCAGATTGCACCTGCATCATTAATTGAAGGTGAACAAATTCTGTGATAATGATTTGATCGGCCGCTCGATCTGTTCAAAGATGGTTCGAATGGTAGAGCTCGTATCCAATAAGTCGGTCCGTCGTGATAATAAGTATAGTACTTTCCTGTTCCCTCGTAATCACTAAGACTGCCCTTGTGTGCTAGTATTTTCTCGAGGATGGCATTGTGGAGCGGCTCGCCGCTCTTGTAGGGCATTTTACGACCATTAACCAACTTGGCATTAACGTACCGCAAAGACGACATGAGCGTGGGACGCTGCTCCTCGTACCAGTGCATGTATCGTGTCGAAAAGCCACCGTTTGTCGTCGAATCAGACAAAAGGATTACCAACCGCTGTTCTACACCCTTGAAGATCTTTCCAGGACGGTTCGAATAGGATGATACATGATAGTGGTTCAGAAATGCGATATCTGCGAGCGGCCGATATGAGTCACTTGAGATTGAACTAACTGGGATAATCATTCCAAACTGACCTTTTTGATCACGAATCTTGCTTGAACGTTCCACAATGAAGGCGTACAAGTTTCCAGTTGAAATTGTGGCGTACCCAAGAAGGCCGTACTGATCTTTCACTGCTTGACCGGTGATCTTGCTTTTCTTTGTGAATTCCACATACGGCGGATTCCCAATAATGACATTGAATCCGCCCTGTGCGATCCTAGTGTAGTATTCTGCAAACCAATGAAATGGTTGGTGAGAAGTCAGCCACTTGTTGTATGCGTTTTTGTTGTGTGTTGGCCCGAGATACATGACAGCAAGATGTCGGTTGAGTTTGTCGTTGAGTACTGAAAGGCGCTTACCCAGTTCGTCCTTTGCGTTTTTGTACGTCTCTTGGTCGGAGTGCATCACCAACTGCGCGTTCCTGAACCGCGCGTGCGCTCGACTTACTACATCGGCTTCTTTGAGTATCGCCTGCTTCTCTTCGTCACCAAACAATCCGCCTTGCTCGCTATTCTTCAGATCAGCGATACTTGCATACCCAACGAGCGAATTACCCGAGCGAATATTGAAGTCAATATCCGGCAGTGGCTCGAGTCCAAGGTTGGGCTTTTCGTAGTCAACATCCACAGCTGCCACGAGCTTGAGGAAGAGTCGCAATTTAGCAATCTCCACTGCTTCCTTCATAATGTCCACACCGTAGAGGTTATGAAGGATGATGGACTTATAGATGAAATACTCGGCACTGGGATGGTTTTCGTTGTCGATCAGGTTCAGTTCATTCTCAAAGAACTCATGTCTGCCCTTTCCGTCTTCTACAAACTCTCGCATCCGAGTCACGCAAGCAAAGTAGATAGGCTCCAATACACTAAGAGCTGCAAAGAGAAAGGCGCCCGAGCCACAGGTTGGATCGAGGATCGATATGGCTTTGACGCTTTTGTAGAACTCCAAGACTAGTTGGGCATCCTCCGTCTTCTGCAAGACATCCTGCACAAACTGACGGAGATCAAGGTTATACGTGATGAAATCTCTGATCTCTGTAATCTCACCGTGCTCGATCTTCTTCCGGACCTCATAATAATGTAAGCGGCGCGAAATGACTTCACGGAAGATTTCCTTGGGGTGGGCAATGTTGGATGGAGCGGGTTTATTCCAGGATTTGCGCTTCTCAACAAGATCGGGTGCATACCGATCGCATGCGATCCGTACCTCTTCAGGCAAGTCAGAGAAACCGGTTTCTTTTGTCGTCTCAGGTTGTATGCCGTGTTTCACAGCAGGGTAAATATACGTATCACCGCTGTGTCTAAGATGTGACCAGACACCCAATTCATTTTCAAACGGCTTCGCATAGTTCCGCCTCACTTCGTCGAACAACCATGGGACAATACAATTCTTACTAATGTACTCGGTAATATCTTCCTTTGTATAATATGCTCCCATCGTTGCCCGATCGTTGATGTACTTCTCAAAGATGTATCCAATAACGTCCGGGTTGATGTCCTTCCCAGTCGCGGTCTCGCGTGTATCAAGGTGCCAATTGTACTCATCGAAGAAGTCGAATACCCGCTCAAATGCCTTATCCTCGATGGCAATACCCTTGTTATCTACCTCAAGCGTGTGAAGGTCAAACAGGCCACCATTGAGGTAGGGGACCCTCCCGATCTCGGCTTCTATCTCATCATCACGGACCGGCGAACCTAGACCTTTGTGGAATAGGACGAGAAGAAAGTTCTTATAGAAGGAATAAAACTTGTTCTTTCCCTTCTTCTGCATGGCATCGAGCCGGTTTCTAAGGTAGTCCTTGTCGTTATCAAGGAAACCCTTCTTTTGAATGAAGTAGATGAACATGAGACGGTTGAGCATGATCGAGGCATACCATTCCTGGTCCATCTTGCTTTGAATCCCCCTGATGAAACCGAGGAACCTCTCGTGTTCCTTTTCGAACTTCTCATAGAACTTTTTGGTAACAACTTCCGCGTTTTTCTCAAAGTTTGCCATCACTCGAGAGCGCACATCAACGATATTAAGTTTCTCCTCGTCATCAAACGTAAAGAAGAGACCATCAAGTTTTTGGAAAAGAAGCTCCGGTTCTTGCCCTACGTAATAATCTATCGGTCGCGATACAACCGGCCTATTCTGCTCTCGTATACGTAGCTCCCAATGCTGCCGGGATTTCTTTGCGTCGATGTAGACGATGAGATGTTCATGATGCAGTTTTGTAATGGCAATATCGATCTTCCTCCGTGTCGCAGAATCCGGCATGCCGCGACTCCCATCAGCACCACAGAGTAAAATGACAAAGCCCTTTTTCTCTGCTATTCCTGTGAGGGTGTATACGGTGTCATCGATCTTCACGGGGTAGCTGAGTGTAACATTATCCCAGCCTAGCTCGATGAAAACTTCTTTGAACTTGAACTCTTTGATGTACTTGAAGAAGGTCTGCTTTGGGATGGCCATGATGAGTTACTCGACTTTGAATCCGAGTGAACAAATTATTTGAGGTTCTCTCTTTTCAACTTCCGCCTGGTTAACAATGCAAAGCTTATCCTCTTCCCTCAAGGCAACAACGAGTTCTGACAATCCAGCGTCATCGATCCCCGCTTTCAGCTGCCGATTCAGTGTATCGCGCGCAACTTCGCGAAGAGGATACTTGTAAATATCGTCTATCGCTCTCTTAAGTGTATCAGTTGCAAACAGGGTGTCTTTGTTCTCCTCGAGGTAGCGCACAAGCCGCATGTAAGTTCGATATTTGGCACCGGTTTTCTTTCCGAGTTGCCCCCCCACGCTGCTTTCAACCTGTTGGATATGACCCATCGCGGACTCGACTAGCGCGTGGTGTTTCTGAAGCTTGACGAGAGGCTTCGTTTCAGGAGTACACTCGGCCGCTTTGAGAATCGTCAACTGTGATTGCGTTATGATCTCGCCATCGTTGTTGACCCATGCGAGGATATCGTTGTCATCGGCCGTTCGGGTGTAGACAACCACACCTTCAGTTGTTTTGTCAGCTGCCGAATGACGTTTGGTTGCATAGACCACATTTGGCAACGCTGCAATGGTTTTCTTCAACTCGGGGTCAGCATCAGTTGCATTTTTCCATATCTGATAAGCATAGGAAGCCAGATCGACCTCGCCTTCATTTTCCTGGTCGAGGATACCCGCTTTCTCATTATACAAGTCGGCCATATTGACCGGGTCACCTTCGAAGAAGACCTCATCGGAACCGACAACTTCTGCGTTTTGCTGAATGCGAGTTCTCAGTCTGTTCCGAAGACGGATAATATTCTCCAAGCCATCTTCTGGAAGGAAAGAGTAACACAGGATTTCCTCAGCTTTCTGGCCAATTCGGTCAACACGGCCCGTCCGTTGGATTAATCTAATCAGTGCCCAGGGGAGGTCAAAGTTCACGACGATGTGTCCGTCTTGGAGATTCTGGCCTTCACTCAGGACATCAGTTGAAACCAGTACACGGATTTCCTTGGCCGTCCCCTGGATGCCCACTTTCTCGTTACTCTCAGGACTAAATCGATACGCGTATTCAGTCGGATCATCGGAACCCCCTGTCACGCATTCTATCTGACAAACGCCCATTCGCTTGAGCTGCTCGTAGAGGTAGTCGGCGGTATCGGCAAACTGAGTGAATATTAGAATCTTCTCTTCTCGATGCTTATTGGTGCAGAGATCAAACAGCGCTTTAAGTTGTTTGTCTTTATCCGCTTCCCATATTTGCGCGATGGTCAAAATCTGGAGAAGATCACGAGCATCTTCAATGAGTGATTGCTTCAACTCTTGCTTGAAGAATTCGGCGCGTATCCAATCTAGCCGATGCTCAAGTGTCTCTTTGTAGGCCACATATACGGCGCTTGCCTGCTCGAAGTATTGTTCCTCCCTTAGCATCAACTTCAGTTGGCCTGAAACCTCGGTTTGATCCAAATCTTCATCATCCAGGAACTCATCTAGAAAATTTGATTCCTGCGGCCCGATCGGGAGTTTCAAATTGTTCTCAAGCGCATACACATAGACAAAGTTCCTGAGAATATGCCGGCTAATTGAAAGGAGAAATGAATAGCCGCTGCTCTCCAGCCTCTTGAAGAGATTCGTCCTACAAAAACCCATGAGCCGCTTCCCTGCTCGGGAGAGATTGTCCATCACGATTTCCTCGTCTCGCGACGGCTTAATTGTGGGACGGTCTTGGAGGAAACGACCAAGGCCATATCGGGCCAGGCTCAAATGATTGATAATATCAACCACCCTCTGAGAGTAGAGTTTAGCGTATTGATCATGAGGATCGTCTGAATCGAACTCATAATCGGCTCTCTTTGGCGTCCGGTCGGGAAAGTACGAGCGTCGTCCATCGGCAAATTCAAGATACTTCCGCCCTCTTTTTTCATCTGTCTTCGCGTAGTTTTCTTTGATGAAGCTCCTGGTACGCCTCACCATAAACATCCGCATCAACTCACGCCAGTCATCGGCATAATCGCTCTTCTCGAAAGCAAGAAGACTTCGAGTCGGGCATTGATACTGAGCCATAAATTGAACGGGTCCACCTAAACCTTGAATAAACCGTTCCGGACTAATCCCGAGATCTTTGTCTTCAGGGATGAAAAGTCGCAGTTGATTTGAGAGATCTGCAAACGTTTTGTTGTACGGAGTGGCTGTGAGCAGAATGACTTTGCTTTCATTCAGCTGAATGTACTCTTGGATTGAACGATATCGCTTCCCTTCCCTGTTCCGAAGATTGTGGCTCTCATCGATAAGGACAATTCTGTAACGCCGTTCCTTCGGCAAGACAGTTTGAACTTGTGACAGTGATAGCACCTTTGCGTGCAGGCGATACTTATATACGTAGTCGCTCCACATCCGCACAAGATTCTTTGGGCAGATGATAAGGGTTTCAAGGAAGAAGTCTTCCTCAAAAATCTTTGCAAGAGCAGTGGCCGTAAACGTCTTGCCGAAGCCGACTACATCGCCAATGAGGACACCCCCCCTCTTCTCATTGTTTAGATGATGTGCTGCTATCTGTACGGCCTTTTGCTGAAACTCAAGCAGTTCTTTCTGAAAGATTGACGGAATCTTGAATTCAGAGATGCCTGCAATAGCTTCTCGTGAAAGATGGTAGGCCATCTTTAGATAAACATGGTAGGGGAGACGGACTTCTTCTGTCGCCCAACTCTCATCGATAATCTGAGTTAGCTCTTCTGAAATATCAATACACCATCGGTCTTCCCATCTGTCATTAAACCATTTGGAAAGCTTCTGGGCGGCATCTTGCTCAATTACATCCACGTTCAATTCGCCTTGATTCTTGAGCCCGGCAAGAGTAAGATTGCTGCTTCCAACATATCCAATCACTGGACTAATCTTGTCATCGCGAAACAGAAGATAGAGCTTTGCATGGAGAGCATGGCGGAGGAACAGCTTGACGATAACCTTTTTGCTCTTGATCTGTGAGGACAGCTTCCTCAGTCCGATTTCATCAGCTTCGGTAGGAATTCCAATGGTGAGCTGGTCTTTGAATTGCTGGGCAAGGGACTTCCTGAGGGTCATGACAGTAGATTGATCGATTAACTCCGGTTCTTTCTGGGAGAGCATTTCCCTTAATGACTCTTCGGGAGGTCTCTGCATTCCAACAAGGAGGCGACACTGATGTCCCTCGCCACCCGTCCAACCTGAAATTTTGTCTGCGAGTTGCTTCCAACCTCGTAGGTTGAAGTAACCTACACAGAAGTCCGCCCTGTGAGAGACATCGAGGGTATTGATCAACCCATCGATGAGTTGGTTTTCGATATTGTCGTATATCTTGGGCATAGGTTTCTCTCCAGGAGTTTCCTCCGCAAAACATCGAGAAAACAACAAACCCGTCGGTCGGAGATCAATGCGAGAGAATCACCATCCAACGGGCTCACGTGTCAAAAGACGTGCGTTTGTGATTACAGCTATCGTCCTGATTTATACTAGTTTCCACTGAATCTACCCCAATTCCCACGGAATTGCAATTGTTGTTCGATTTGCGTCAATAGAGGTCGAAAAATCCCAACCAAAAAAAATTCCAGATATCAATTTCCACCCATCCTGGTACAACCGCACCCCCCTCTCCGCGACATTGATTCCCGACCCTTCACAGAGTAGAAGCATCTCGTAGGATACTTATGTACCCGGCGAGGATTGAGGCTCTTTCCCAGTACCTTTTCTGGCATAAGAGTATAGTCATCTTTCGATCGGCAAAAGAAAGAGAGCCTGGGCTCTCCCTTCCTTTCACAGAAGATGACTGACAGCTTTAGCTTTTAGCGATGATCGAATCGACTTCATTTGGAAAGCTGAGATCGCATTGCGGCGGTAAACTTCTTTCAGTGCATACCCAGAAGCCAGTGCATCGAGGAGCATGCGTTCATCATTTTTCAAATCTTCTACGAACAGCGAGGCGATCGTATGATCTAAAGGCGTCGTGGAAGTCCTAAGAATCTGATCTGTCGCCGCATTTCCCGAATCTGCATTTGGACGATCGATATATATCAGGTCTTTGCTCCAGGCATCGATCATACAGGCGATCCGGCAAGGGGAATCAGCACCCCTCGGAACTTACACATAGCTGACAGAGACAGATTTGTCGCGTGTCCAATCGTCTATACATAGATAAGCCCCATATTTCTATGGGGCTTAAGCGGGGCGGACGGGACTCGAACCCGCGGCCTCCTGCGTGACAGGCAGGCGCTCTAACCAAACTGAGCTACCACCCCTTTAAAACCTATCTGATTTCACCACTTTCCGCCTGCTTTGTCGGAGCAGGGGGAATAAAGTCGCTAGCAGTTGTTAGCAGATCTGTTAGCAGCTTCCTTGTCTCTCCCGTGCTGATGCGCTAGCAACATCGCCAATTATTGACGACATAATCTACGGATTCGTGACATCGGAATCAAGGTTTTTTCTCGCCGCCATTCTCCCCTTCTTCCTTCTCTGGTTTGGTCGCGGAGTGTATCCCGATCTTTCCTGTGGCGTCACTTCAGCGATTTCTTCCATTGGATTGGGATGTAAGCCACGCTCTTTGCGGCTTTTCATTTCATTTTTCCGGACTTCCTTTTCCAAATCTCCTGTTCCGCCTCCTCCCAGTCCTGAAATGCCCGGCCGTTCTGGCGGCCTCGCTGTTCGTACAGTTCATAAGCCCGCCGGGCGATCTGCGGCCTCAAATCGGACGGCGTCCCGGGTTTGACTGGATCAAAAATCCGATAGGCAAGTAGTTTCACCCGGTCATTGACGAGGAACCAGACCAGAGCATATCCCCAGACGAGCCCGGCCCAGCCCCAGCCTAAAGGGGTCATAAACACCCCATAGACCGCGATCAACGTCGCCACGATTTGTGTCCCGACCACCGCGACCCAGAGAATCTTCGCAGGGCGTATGGACCAGAACGGCCCGCGCGTGCGTGTGAGGAAAATCGTCAGATGCCCGGCCACGGAGAGCTTCAGGTACATCAGCGTCTGGATGTGTGTACGATCGAGATGAAAGACGCGCTCGCCGAGATAAAACAAGCCAAACGCTGAGACGACGCCGATGACCCCCAGCACTGTAGATATCCCCAGCACCATGCGCATATTCCACGCCTCAGGTTTGTCCTTGTAATGAACGTTGTCATACGCGATGGAGAGGATTGCTCCGTCATTGAGCAACGCCAACATCACGATCATGACCGCCGTCACCGGATAAAAATTAAAGATAAGTATCGACAGCGTCATGAAGAACAGCACCCGCAGGGTTTCGGCGATTCGGTAGATGGCGTAGCTGTTCATCCGCTGGAATATGCGGCGGCTTTCCTTTATGGCGTCAATGATCACCGACAGCCCTGGCATCATCAGCACGATGGATGCCGCAGCACGTGCCGCGTCAGTCGCGGCTGAAACAGCGATGCCGCAGTCCGCTTTCTTGAGCGCGGGGGCGTCATTCACCCCGTCACCCGTCATGCCCACTATGTGGCCCCGCTTTTGGAGGACGTCGACAATATGGAATTTGTGTTCGGGAAACACCTGGGCGAAACCATCGGCTTTCTCGATGGACTCGGCCACTTCCGGGGTCTCCTGTTTTTTCGAATCGCCCAGGCTGCCGGCATCGAGGATATTTGTGCCCATGTCCAACTTCTGGGCGGTTTCCCTGGCGATGGCGAGTGCATCGCCCGTAACCATCTTGACTTTTACCCCCATCGCAAGCGCGGTCGCAATGGTTGCTCTGGCGTCATCGCGCGGCGGATCGAACAAAGGCAACACGCCGACAAACTCCCATTGACCGTCGCCACCAGCCCGGGCCACGCCCAGAGAACGAAACCCGCGTGCGGCAAATTCATTGACCGCCTTCTCAACAGCGGGCTTCACCTGAGCGGCATTTGCTGACAGCGCCAGAATCACCTGCGGCGCGCCTTTCGTCACCTTGAAGGTCTCTCCCTCCCTGGTTTTAACAGTGGCCTCGGTGCGTTTATGCACCGGGTCGAACGGCTGGAAATGAACCACATCATACGCCTTCAAGGCTTCCTTGTCTTTCAGTCCACCCAGGACGGCCAGATCAATGACGTCATTGTTGTCCGCGCGCGACGCCAGCGCGCCATTGAGGATCACTTGCCCGGCGGGGACATTGTTCACGCTGAACGGATCGCCCAGCGTCAACTTGTTCTGCGTCAGTGTCCCGGTCTTATCTGCACACAGCAGGTCCACGCCCGCCAATTCTTCGATGGCCACCAGCCGGCTCACAATTGCCTTTTTCCTGGCGAGCAAGCGTGCACCGACCGCCATCGTGACCGACAGCACTGTGGGCATCGCAACGGGAATCGCAGCCACTGTCAGGACAAGGGCGAACTGCAACGTCGTGAGGATCGGGTCTCCGCGGAAGATCGCCACGGCGATGATCACCGCCACCAGCGCCACCGCCAATATGATCAGGTAATTGCCGATCTTCAGGACCGCCTTTTGAAAATGGCTGACGGTGTGCACCTCCTGCACCAGTTGCGCGGTCTTGCCGAAGTAGGTGTTCGCACCCGTGGCATAGACAAGTGCGCCGATCTCACCCTGTCGAATGATCGAACCCGAAAACACAGCCTCGCCCGATTTGCGCGTCACGGGCAACGATTCACCTGTCAATGCGGACTGATCCACTTCCACTGGATCTCCCTCCAACAAGCGCGCATCCGCCGGCACAATGTCGCCAAGGCGCAGCCGGATGACGTCGCCGGGTACAATCTCTCGCGCAGCCGGGGTAACCCACTTCCCATCCCGTTTAACCCGGGCGTTGATCGCCAGCTGGGCCTTCAGGGCGGCAATGGCGTTGCCGGCCTGGCGCTCTTCCCAGAATCCGACCATTGCGTTGGCAAGGAGCAAGACGAGGATGATGAAGAAATCCGGCCAGTGCCGGGCTACCGCAGAAAGGAGGACGGCCGCTTCGATCATCCACGGGATGGGACCCCAAAAATAACCGAGGAATTTCAGGAACGCATTGGTCTTCTTTTCTTCGATCTCGTTTGGTCCGTAGTGCGTCAGACGTTTCTCCGCCTCGGCTTGCGTGAGGCCATCCGGAGACGATTCCAACTTTTTCTCCACTTCCGTAATCGGAAGGGTTTTCAGATCATCCTCGGGTTGCGTTTCCGGGGGGGGTGCGTGTTCGTGTCCCTTCATAGGGGTTCTCCTGTCACCATTTCCACAATTCCTGAGTCACCCGTATATAACAGCGCCAGCATTCAATCATTATTCGTGTGCACCCGAGATCGACTGCTGCGGGCGGGCGAGAGGCCGCGACGACAGGTCCTCACTCGCCACATAGACAACCATGCCCGCAATCATCAATGACACGGCGACCCAGATACGCCAGTCACGATGTGCACGTTTCCAGTAAGGGGAATGGGTTTGTTGAGCCAGGGCGATCTCCGTCCCCCCATACACGTGGTGACTCTTCTTGCTCTCATTCATTGGATGCCTACAATGTTATTAGTCATGCACGCATTCTCTCCATTGCGGCATTGTACTGGCCGCGGCGGGCAGCCTGGTTGCACCTCGCTCGATGCAACAGTGCATTCTGTGCCGCCGGCACGTTGGCTTCTTTGCCCGCCCAGATCTCCAGAGCCGGCTGCTGGATGGCGCGGGCAAACGAAAACGCCAATGCCCAGGGAAGTCGCGCCTTGAACCGGACATTCATGGCATTTAAACGGGCCGATGCCAGTTCACAGGATTGACCGCCCGACAGAAACGCAATCCCCGGAACGGCAGCAGGGACAGTCCGCAGGAGACACCTCACCGTGGCATCGGCCACTTCGTTCACGTCGTTTTGCCCAGGGCATGTCAAACCCGCCAGCACCATGTTGGGCTTCAGGATCATCCCCTCCAGCATCACCCCTTGTATGTGAAGCTGATTGAACACCGCTCGAAGGACTTCCTCTGTTACCTCGCCACACCGCTCTATGGTATGCCCTCCCTCCATGAGCACTTCCGGCTCGACGACAGGGACCAGTCCGACTTCCTGGCATAACGCGGCATAACGAGCCAATGCATGCGCATTTGCCTCGATGCACCCCCGGCCGGGGACTCCTTCTCCTATGGCAACCACTGCGCGCCACTTGGCAAAACGCGCGCCCATCAGAGAGTATTCAGCTAGCCGGTCGCGCAATCCATCCAACCCTTCTGTTATCTTCTCTCCGGGACGACCTGCCATCTCTTTTGCACCGATGTCTACTTTGATCCCCGGGATAATTCCCGCATCGGAGATAACTGTGACGAAGGGAGTGCCATATTTCTTCTGCTGGCGGATCGTTTCGTCGTAAAGGATCACGCCGCTTATGCTCTCACCCAGACCGGGCGTGGTCAGAATCAATTCCCGATAAGCACGCCGGGTCGCCTCATTCTGGGGGATCCCCAGGCTGGCAAATCGTTTGTTGCAGGTAGGAGTGCTTTCATCCATCGCCAGCAGCCCTTTGTCTCCGGCAACCAGCGCCCCCGCTGTCCCGACAAGTTGTGCCACGTTCATGCGGGGCCATCCCATTTCCAGTTGCGGATTTCCGGCATGTCCACACCGTGTTTGTCAATGTACTGTTTGTGTTCGACGAGCTTGTCCTGAACCATCCGCTTCAGCGCGGCGCCGCTCGCTCCCGGATGCGGCAGGCGGTTGATCACGTCCTGAACCAGGTGAAACCTGTCCAGGTCGTTCAAGACCGTCATGTCGAATGTCGTCGTGATCGTCCCTTCTTCCTTGTAGCCGCGAACATGCATATTGTCGTGATTTGTGCGGCGGTAGGTCAGCCGGTGGATCAACCACGGGTAGCCGTGGAACGCGAAGACGATCGGTTTGTCTTTTGTGAAGAGTGCGTCGAAATCCCGATCGCTCAGCCCGTGCGGATGTTCTGTATCCGGCTCCAGTTTCATCAGATCGACGACATTGATCACCCGGATGTGCAGATCGGGGAGGTGGCGGCGGAGTATTGAGACTGAGGCCAGCGTCTCGAGCGTCGGCACGTCGCCGCAGCAGGCCATCACCACGTCCGGTTCGGCGCCCCCGTCGGTTCCTGCCCAGTGCCAGATGCCGATCCCCTGCGCGCAATGCTCGACCGCGGCATCCATTGTCAACCACTGGGGTGCGAGGTACTTCCCCGCGACCACGACATTGACGTAATGCCGGCTTCGAAGACAATGGTCCCAGACCGAGAGCAGGCAGTTGGCATCCGGCGGAAGGTACACGCGCACGATTGATGCCTTCTTGTTCACCACATGATCGATGAAGCCGGGGTCCTGATGTGTGAAGCCGTTATGAGCCTGCTGCCAGACGTGGGAGGCAAGCAGGTAATTCAGCGATGCGATTTTCCGCCGCCAGGGGAGCGTCGCGGTGACTTTCAGCCACTTGGCGTGCTGGTTAAACATCGAATCGATGATATGAATGAACGCCTCGTAACAATTGAAGAGTCCATGCCGGCCCGTCAGCAGGTATCCTTCGAGCCACCCTTCGCACTGATGCTCGCTCAGCATCTCCATGACCTGGCCTTCGGGCGCAAGAAACTCGTCGTTCCCCTGCGTCCGTGCTTCCCACTGCCTGCTTGTGACCTCAAAGACGGCGTTCAATCGATTGGAAAGCGTTTCGTCGGGACCGAAGATCCGAAAATTTCGTTGCTCCTTGTTGAGCCTTGTAACATCGCGCAGGAACTCCCCGAGCACGTGCGTGTCGGCGGCCTCGACTGATCCCGGTGACCGGACATTCACCGCGTACTTCCGGAAGTCGGGCATGATCAAATCGCGCAGCAGCAGCCCGCCGTTTGCGTGCGGATTGGCGCCCATCCGCCGGTCCCCTTCGGGCGCCAGGGCGGCCAGTTCAGGCATGAGCCGGCCGTCCTGATTGAACAGCTCTTCCGGTTTGTAGCTTTTCATCCAGGTTTCCAGCTGAGCGAGATGACCCGGATGATCGGCATCCACAAGGAGCGGCACCTGGTGTGCCCGGAACGTCCCCTCGATCGGCAGGCCATCCACGACTTTCGGTCCGGTCCAGCCCTTGGGTGACTTCAATACGATCATCGGCCAGCGAGGCCGGGAGCTGTCGTTCTTGCTCCGTGCATTCTCCTGAATTCGCCGGATGTCTCCGATGACCTTTTCCAGTGTGCCGGCCATGAGTTGATGCATCGTTTCCGGCTCATCGCCTTCAACAAAGTAGGGGGTCCAGCCGCACCCTCTCAGAAATTGCTCCAATTCATCATGTTCGATGCGGGCAAAAACCGTCGGGTTGGCTATTTTGTAGCCGTTCAGATGCAGGATGGGGAGCACGGCTCCGTCGGTGACCGGATTGAGGAATTTGTTGGAGTGCCATGCCGTAGCCAGCGGACCTGTCTCCGCCTCGCCGTCACCGATAACGCAGGCGACGACCAGTTCCGGATCGTCGAACACGGCCCCGAAGGCATGGCTGAGCGAGTATCCCAGCTCGCCGCCTTCGTGAATCGAACCCGGGCATTCCGGTGAGACGTGGCTGGGAATCCCTCCGGGAAAGGAGAACTGGGTGAACAGCTTTTTCAGTCCGGCTTCGTCTCGGCTGATGTTCGGATAGACCTCACTATACGTGCCTTCGAGGTACGTGTTCCCCACAAGCGCCGGGCCTCCGTGCCCGGGACCGGCGATGTAGATCATATTCAGATCATATTTCTTGATGACCCGGTTCAGATGAACGTAGACGAAGTTCTGCCCTGGCGTTGTCCCCCAGTGCCCGAGCAATGTCGGCTTCACGTGCGAGAGTTTCAGCGGTTCCTTTAACAACGGATTGTCGTACAAATAAATCTGCCCTACAGACAGATAATTTGCGGCGCGCCAGTAGGCATTCATTCTTCGCAGAAGATCGGGCGATAATGGCGTGTCCGTCCTGTTCAATTTCTCAGTCTCAACGGCGATGTTCTCCGCACCCACCTTTGTCACTTTCATAGCGATGCTCCCTTCATTTGTCACGTGCAAGGCCCAATACATGGCATACGGTGTCGGCGATCATCCATTCTTCGTCAGTATGAATGACGCGGACCGAAACCCGACCGGCGTCCGTGGAAATCACGCCTGCGGATTCATCATTGCGCGATTCATTCAGTTCAATGCCGAGGAAGCCCAGCCCGGCACAGATGCGCGCACGCACGAGGGGCGCATTTTCGCCGATGCCTCCCGCAAAGATGAGCGTATCAATGCCACCCAGCGCAGCGGCGAATGCCCCGATCCATTTCTTGACCTGATAGCAAAACAGCGCGACCGCTTCAGCCGCCCGCACATCCTGCGCTTCGCGCTGCAGCAAGTCATGCATGTCGAAGCTCGTTTCAGATATCCCGAGCAGCCCGGACTGAAAGTTGACCATCTCATTGAATTGCTTCGCGCTCATCTTTTCAGTGCGCGCCAGATACCACACCAATCCCGGATCGAGGTCGCCCGAACGGGTGCTCATCGGCACGCCGGCTGCCGGGGTCAAGGACATGCTTGTGTCGACAGATTTGCCCTCATGCACAGCCGCCAGGCTCGCGCCATTGCCGAGATGGGCGAGTATGACCCGGCCACGCGCCATTTCTGCTCCGGCCAGGCGGGCCAATTCTCCCATGAGAAACGCATACGACAACCCATGAAAGCCGTAGCGCCGCACGCCCTGCGTTTCGTAGCGGCGCGGGATCGGCAACACCCGGGCCACGCGCGGCAGATCATGATGAAAGGCAGTGTCGAAACAGGCAATCTGGGGGAGGTCTGGAAATCGGCGATGAAACGCCTCGGTCAACAGGATCTGTTCCGGCAAATGCTCAGGATCGAACGGACTGAGGCGGTGCAACTCCTCTACCATTTCCGGTGTGATTCGCTGCGGCGTGCTATATTTCGGCCCGCCATGCACCACACGATGCCCAACCGCGGCAGGTGCGTCGCGTCCGCCACGATCTTCAATCCAATCCATCAGAACGGTCACCGCGACCCTGTGATCCGGCGCAGTCACCGACCGTAAAAAGTTGTCTGACGCGTTCAAACCTTTCGCCCGGAACGTGGCACCCGGCAGTCCAATTCTCTCAATCGCGCCCTCCAGAATCCGATGAAGCGAGTCGCCGGCCTCAAACAGCGCGAACTTGATACTCGAGGAGCCGCCGTTGACCGTCAGGATGTGCGCCTTAGCGGGGTTCATGGATGACCCGACTGTCACACTGCAAACCAAACGAAGCCAGTTTCGCGCACGTCGACCTGTAATCCTTGTGAAGAATGGTTCGAATCCCCAGACCTTCCGCAGTCTGAACAAACATGGGGGTGTTCTCAATGTACAGTACCTCCCGGGCCCGGGCCTGGGCGATGTCCAGCGCAAGCCGGAAGATATCCGCATCGGGCTTGCGGACGTGGACGAAGCAGGATGAAACGAATGAATCCACAAACCTGTTCAGCTTGAATGTCCGAATCCGATGAGAGTTCAATTCCCGCGCTTCGTTGCTAACCACGGTGATGTTCAACCTGTGCCGGAGCTTGAGCTGAGCAAACAACCCGATCATCTCCGGGTAAGGTTTCGATTGCGCAAACATGAAGCTCCGAAATTGAGCCCGGGTAAACAGTCGCCGTTTGTAGAATACCACCCGACCCAGATATTCTTCGAGCGTGAGCTTCCCCTCTTCGTATGTATCAAATGTCAGGTGATGCCGGTCCTCCATTTCGGCGAGTTCCAGACCAAAAGCGGCTGCCGCCCGTTTGCGGGCATGGTGATCCCATCCGTCTGTCAGCAGGACACCGCCGATATCCAGGAACAGCGTTGTAATCTTTCCTGCGTGCGTCATTCTCGCCCCCCGGTGTACGTTCTTACGCTGACCGCGTTCCCAATTCCCGCAGCGTGCGCAGGAACGTTATGACATCTTCCCTGCTCAGCATGCCGATGACTTTGTGATCACGGGTGACGGGCAGCTGGTTGACTCCATCGCGGTCCATCTCCTGGAGTGCAACCCACAGCTCCGCATCGGGATCGACGTGTTTGAGCTCTTCCCACGGGAGCATGACCTGAGAGGCGCTTGTCGTCACCCATTCGCTCCGCGGGACTTCCTTGATGCGGTGCAAAGTCATCAGACCAACGGTGTCGTCACCGCGGTTGACGAGAAAACAACGTTGCCCGCTGGTGAGTATATGTTTGTCCACCAGATCCTGGAGCGTCAGAGACCCCGAAACGGAGGTACATTGAGTATTCATGGCCTGCGAAACTCTGTGGCCCACAAGCAGACCCTGAAACATCACCTGATGCACCTGAGCGGAAGCCGCGTTATCGAGGAACCAGCCGATGACCGCGAACCAGAGCCCTCCGCCGAAGTTGCCGCTGAACATCTGCCAGACGCCGATGAAGATCAGCACGAAAGCGATGAACCGCCCAACGTTTGCCGCGATGAGTGTCGCCCGGCGGAGGTTCTTTGTGATGGCCCAAACCATCGCGCGGAACACGCGACCGCCGTCGAGTGGATAGCCGGGGATAAGGTTGAAGAGCACCAGCGCCAGGTTGATATATGCCAGGTATTTTGCCAGACCCAGGAGAGGTTCCATGCCAGCCACCAACGGTTCGACCGAGTAGAAAACCACTGCCAAGGTCAGGCTCACGAGAGGGCCAGCAATCGCGATGAGAAACTCCGAAATGGCGCTGGGCGGCTCCGCCCCGATCTGAGCGACACCCCCGAAGAGGAAGAGCGTAATGCTGCGCACCGGAATCTTGTACTGCAGCGCTACCACAGAGTGCCCCAGTTCATGGAGCAGGACGCTCACGAAGAGCATGATGGCCGTTACTGCGCCCACGAACCAGTATAGAAAGGGCGGCCAGTTCTTGAACTCGGCGGGATAGTAACTGCCCGCCAGCATCCATGTGAGCAGTCCGAAGATCACAAACCAGGAATAATCCAAACCAATCGGGATCCCAAGAATCCTACCTAAAGGGATATTGTGTCGAGTCATGAGCATCTTTCCCATCGTCCTTTTTTCCGTGATTGGATCATCGCTGCCACAGGATTTGTGCGGCTTCCAGGGGAACTGCAACGCCGTCGAAGTGTGGTATTACTCGCGCCGTATAGTCCGCCGGCGGTCGGGCCGCAGAGACCACCGTGCTGTAAACGTATCCGCCCGACGCGTCGGTCATTTGGCGAACGCGCTGCATCTCCTGCTGCACCGGAACACCGCCGTTGACTCCATCAGCATAGAGCTCTACTCGCACCGCATTCGGGTCGAGATCATTCAAATAGACTTCAATCTCAAATACGTGCCGCTCCGCGCCAGCTGCAACCTTCACTTTGCCGAAGTGTAGCATCGCCCATTTCTGTTCCAAACTGTGCTTCCAGTCGACCATTTGCATGGCGACGCGACTCTTGTTGGCAGCCCGCAAACGGTAGGTGGTAGCAGCAGGGATGTATCGTTCCTCGGTGTATTCGCGCACGGCGCGGTTGGCGGAGAATCGGGGCGTCAATCGCGCCATGCTTTCCCGCATTCGCCTGACCCATGCGGAGGGAAAGCCGGTCGTGTCCCGGGCATAAAACTCCGGGATCACCTCCCGCTCGAGCAGGTCGTAGAGCGCGTCGGCTTCAACAGCGTCCCAGGAAGGATCGTCGCCATGCTCCCGGCCGTCCCCCAACGCCCATCCCACCTCAGGGCTATACGCCTCGGCCCACCAGCCGTCCAATTCCGAGAGATTGATGCCTCCATTGACGAGCATTTTCATGCCGCTCGTTCCACACGCCTCCCAGGGTCGCCGCGGCGTGTTGATCCAGACGTCCACACCCTGAACCAGTTGCTCCGTCAACAACATGTCGTAGTCGCTCAGGAAGACGATGTGAGGTCGGGTTTCTGGCCGGCGGATGAAGTCTATCCATTCATGGATCAGTGCCTGCCCCGCCCCGTCCTCCGGATGGGCCTTGCCCGCAATGATCAATTGCACCGGTCGCTCGCGATTCGTCAGAACACGAAGTAAACGGGCAGGATTGTGCAGCAGCAGGTTCGGTCTCTTGTACGTTGCGAACCGACGCGCAAAACCCAGTGTCAATGCGTTGGGGTCAAACAGATGTTTCGCCCCGTCAACTGCCTCGGGCGATGCGCCTGAGGCGGTTAATTCACGGGACAATCGTTCGCGGGTGAATTCAACAAGGGACCTGCTGGCGGCCACTCGAAACTGCCAGAGCCTGGCGTCAGAGACGCGGCGAATGTCCTTCTCCATGGTTTTCGTCGCCCCCAGCCAGCGGTCCTTTCCGCAGGCTTCCGTCCAGAGATCGTCGGCCGGAGCTGAGTCCCAGGTCGGCATGTGAACCCCGTTGGTTACGTGTCCGACGGGCACTTCGTCCGCCGGCCACTGAGGAAACAGAGGCTCAAAGAGGTGTCGGCTCACCTTCCCATGCAAGCGACTCACTCCATTGACCGCCCCGCTCCCCCGAATTGCCAGATAGGCCATGTTGAAACTCTCGGACGAGTCGTTCGAGTTCTGGCGGCCGAGGGCCAGCAAATCGTGGATTGTAATGCCCAGCTTTTCCTTGGCGTATCGGCCGAGATATTGCTCGATGAGACCCGGAGCGAAACGGTCAAAGCCGGCGGCCACTGCCGTGTGTGTGGTGAAGAGGTTTCCCGCTCGTGTGACGGCGAGCGCAACTTCGAAGGGCTGTCCGGTCTCCTGCATGAAACTGCGGGCACGTTCCAACACGGCAAAGGCCGCATGCCCTTCATTCAGATGACAGACTTCCGGCTGAATGCCAAGTGCGACAAGCAGTCGCCATCCGCCGATCCCGAGGAGCAGCTCCTGCTTGAGGCGCAGCTCCGGCCCGCCGCCATACAGCTCGCTCGTAATCCCCCGGTGAGCTGGATAGTTCGCCGCGTCGTTGCTGTCCAGCAGATAAAGCTTTACTTTGCCGACCTGCACCTGCCAGGCGCGCAGCCAGACCGAATAACCGGGTAAGTCGATCTCCAGCCGCAACCACTCGCCGTTCGCCTGACGTAAAGGTGTGACCGGCAACTGTCCGGGGTCGTTATATGGGTAGAGGGCTTGTTGCGCTCCATCCTTGTCGATCACCTGGCGAAAATAGCCTTGCTGGTACAGCAGTCCCACACCGACCACCGGCACGCCCAGATCACTGTTGGCTTTGAGTTGATCGCCGGCAACATTACCAAGCCCGCCTGAGTAGATGGGCAGCGCTTCACTCAACATGAATTCCATGCTGAAATATGCAGCACAGGTCAGGGGACCCTGCAAATGATTCTGCTGAAACCACGCGGGCGTTTCCACCGCTTCCCGTCGGGTCTGCACAAGGCCATCAACGCTCTTGCGAAAAACGGGATCGGCCATCACGCGCTTGATCTGATCGCGCGAGACTGTCTGGAGGACAACCCAGGGGTTATGCGTGATTTCCCACAGGTCAGGATCGAGCTGCCGCCACACTTTGTCAGTAGCATGATTCCACGACCAGCGCATATCCAGGGCAAGCTCGGACAGGGAATCGAAACCATCGATTTCGGCGGGCAAGGAATCGCTGGCCGGGCCGGTGCGCGATTGAGTGTTCATGATTTAGCCTTCATTCGCTTAAGGATGTCATACGCAGCCACCGGTGTCGATTCCTGAACAGTGTTGGATTCTAATGCCTTTGCTAGACTTACGAGCATGTCATTGAATCCAACCTCTTTCTGATTCCGAAAAACATGGTGCGATCCCTGGCGCAATAAAACGGCATCCGACCCACTTTTGATCAAGGCACGCAATAACGGCAGCCAGGCGGCCCTTTTGAACTTTCTCAGTGCTTCAGCAGCCAACCAAGCCACGTCGGGATCCCTGTCTTCAAGGGCTTTCACTAACCGTGGTATTGCTCTGGTATCGCCGATCGCACCAAGGGCTTTGGCTGCTTCCCAGCGGACGTGATCCACCCTGGAATTCTGCAATGCCTGGGTGAGCGAAGAGACGGCGGGTCTCCCCATAGCCTCCAACGACTTCCTTGCTTTCTGGCGAGTCGGACCGTCCTTGCTTGTCAGCATGTCCATCAACGATTCTAAACTTGTGCCGCTCCATTTTTGCTTGGTCATGGGTTTTCCTCCGAAGGAACTGGCGCGATCGAGATTCTCGGATGATTCTCAATTTCCACCACTCCTGCAAAAGCCGCGGTCCAGAATAGTGCAGGATTCATAACCAATCCCCGCCAAACCCCGCCCGTCAGAAGAAAAGCGCCATTTATCGTTGACTGCTTGCATTGCCAGGCGCGCCGGCCGGTCCGCATGTCGAGAAAGTGATAATAGAAGCCCTTGTACCCGGTGGCGCCGGATTCGGGGCCTTGCGGGCTGTTCATGAAAAAACGGAGTGTGGTCAGGGTTCTTTGTGCCGCCGCGGCACGGGCTATCAATCCGCGCTCCACAGCCACCGGGTAAGCCGCCAACGCAAAGCCGGTAGCGGCAACACTGGCAGGCCAATCCGCTGCGGTCTTATCGATCACCAGCCCGTTGGCCGAATTCGTCTCATCGAGAAAGCAGCCGAATGATTCGCGTTGAACCATTTCCAGCTCGGCGTGGGGAGCGGCGTACGGCGGTGAAGCGACATCAAGCGCTTTGTTCGGTCCGGTCATATTTTCTTCACGGCGTTTTCCGGCAACGCTGCTTCCGCAAGAGCATCGCTGACATTCGTCCGGGCTTCCTCCAGGATGCGGCGCAGATGATCGGCCCCCATGAAGCTTTCCGCATAGATCTTGTATATGTCTTTAGTCCCTGAGGGACGCGCCGCGAACCATCCGCTTTCTGCCACCACCTTCAACCCACCGATCGGAGCGCCGTTGCCCCGCGCGTGCGTGAGGACGGTCTGGATTTTTTCTTTTGCCAGAGCAGTGAGCTTGACCTGCCGGGGTGAGAGTCTCTCCAGCACTTTCTTTTGATCTGGAGTGGCCGGCGCCTCAACACGGTCGTAAACAGGTTCACCGAACTCGCGAGTAAGTTCTCGGTAGATCTCGCCAGGATCGCGGCCCATCCGAGCTGTGATCTCCACCGCAAGCAAAGCCGGGACAATTCCATCTTTGTCCGTCGTCCAGACGGTACCATCCAGACGTGCAAAGGAGGCCCCTGCACTCTCTTCGCCACCAAACCAAGCGTACCGTCGAGCAGGCCTTCAACGAACCACTTGAAGCCAACCGGCACCTCGTAGAGCTTCCGGCCAAGCTTCGCGGTGACGCGGTCAATCATCTTGCTGCTCACAACCGTCTTGCCGACCGCCGCTTCATTTCGCCACTTCGGCCGGTGTTGGAAGAGGTAGAAGATGGCGACGGAAAGGTAATAGTTGGGCGGCAGCAACCCCGAGCTTCGGGTAACGATCCCCTGACGGTCATGTCATTCGTATTGCACACGATGAATCATATTGGAAAAGGACCCGGCATGTATCAACCGAAGGGATGAAAATGGAGCTAACCCCTCAATATGGAGCTTTTTAGCCCGTTCATTGTGTGAGATGTGCGTCAACATGACGCTCCACGCGAGCGTGGACAAACACATTCCTGAATGTCAAGTATTGAACCAGCAAGCGGAGGTGCAAATTCGCCGATACTGCAGATCAACATGCGGGAGGAGGGGGACTACCCAGGGATACCAGAGCAGAGGGGGCTCTGCGGGAGGACACCATTCAATACAATGCGCGCACGCCGACAACGGGTGAATCTTGATACGGATCAGATTATTCCGTTACCGAATCCGGACCGGGGGTTAGCAAACGCGGGTGATTTCGGGCAAACTACTTGATTTTTTCAATACGAGCAGGAGTGAACAACACCGTTGGCCGAGCGAGTCAGACTCATTCGCCGGCTCTTTTCCCGCTGTGCGGGAAGACGAGGTAGTGTGTGCCACTTCGGTGGCGAATAAGGGTGGACATGGCTCCTCTAGAGCTTGACTATAAATTCAAGATCTGGGGACCCTAGCAGTGTAAGACGCTGCGAAAGAAGCTCGAGATGAAAATCGCGGAGTGACTTACGAAAAAGAGGAATTCAAAATGCTGACTTGGTGTGACAGGCAGGCGCTCTAACCAAACTGAGCTACCACCCCTTGTGAAATTCCTTTGATTCTGCCTCTTTTCACCCCTTACACCCCTTCGGAAGTCCGAAAAGGTGTTAGAAGCACTGATAGAACCCCCCAAAAGATGTTTATTAATATACAAAACGTCCGCTTCATCTGCAAGGAATTACAGAACGCTCCAGGGACTTTTACTGCAAGCCGAGAATCGTTTTTCAATCCTTCAGGATGAATTGCACTATCGTCACGCGATCGCAAGTGCGATTTCTTCCTTGAAGAGCTCATATGGCGGCAATCCGTTGTCTGCGGAGTGGGAGGAATGGTGTTTGTAGAGATGCTCCTGCAACTTCGATCCACCTATGATCCCATTTCCATCGCTTCAATCACTCGTTGAAGCTTCCTTCTGACCTCAAGTGCCGTTGCCTCGAGCCCGGCGTTCTCCACTGCCCGCATGGAAGCCACCGGGTCAACAGCTGCTACAACAATTCGACCCCCTACACACTCATATACGACCAAGTTACACGGCAGCATCAACCCAATGTCTGCCTCCACCTGAAGCGCATTGTACGCGTTCGGAGGATTGCATGCGCCCAGAATCTTGTATCTACGGAAGTCCACATCGAGCTTTTTCTTGAGCGTGTCTTTCACATCGATCTGCGTCAGCACTCCGAATCCTTCTCGATTCAGCTCTTCAGTGACTTTCTGAACCGCTTCCTCAAAAGAAAGGTTCACGGTCGTCCTAAATGCATATTTTGTAATTTCCGTAGAATAGCTCCTTTCGGTTAGGGGTCAGTTAGTCGGTATGCTAAAAAAGCAAGCCTCGAGTTCAGTGGGTGTATTGTAGTGTCAAGGTACAATGTCCCACACCAGACGGAGGCTTGTTATGCAGCCGCAATATACTCAAGCCGAATTTACCGGTCAACACGTCTACGCCGGGATCGACGTCGCACTTAAGGGCCGGAAGGTTGCCATTTTCCTGGGCAAGAGCTTTCACAAACGCCAGTCACCGGAGGGGATAGAGGACTTTCGCGGGATCATCAGCAGAATTCGAAGGTATTCTTGCGGTTCACTCTCTTTGCGTAATTGAGAAACTCACTCAGGGATTCACTCAGTGGCTTTGCTGGGGTTTGAGCCGGAGTGGTACAGCAGGTTTGTTCGCGGAGAACTCGTAGTGCTTCAGACTTCTACTTGCGGCGAAGAGCGTCGAAGAAGAAGAGCGCTACGCCGTTCTCCTGATGATGCGATGCGCTTCGGCTCAAGAATACATACGAACGATGACGATGAGTGAGAAGGCTGAGATGAAGAACCAGAGGAGCACCCCCAGGATCATCGGCCTCACTCCGACTGTTTTCAGCACACTCCGAGTCAGACCCGCCCCAATGAGGAATAACGTGAGAACCAGTCCCTTTTTCGCTGCCATGACGATCCAAGGGGCAACTGTGGATAACTGGGGAACGTAGGTATTGACGGCCATTGCCACGATGAAAAGCAGAATGAAGTACGGCACTTTGATACCGGCCCCCTTATGCCGGAAGAGCGCCGCCGTCATAACCGAGACGGGGATGATCCAAAGCGCACGCTCCAGTTTCACAGTCGTGGCAATGCGTAGCGCCTCTTCTCCGAACTTTTGCGCGGCTCCTACAACCGAACTCGTATCATGAATGGCGATTGCCGCTCAGAGTCCGAACTGTTGTTGCGACAGGCCCAGGATCTTGCCGATGAACGGGAAGATCAGGAGAGCGATCGAGTTCAGGATAAACACCGTACCGAGTGCCACGGACATCTGCGGTGGCTCAGCCTCGATGATCGGCGATACCGCAGCAATTGCACTCCCTCCGCATATTGCCGTGCCTGTGGTAATGAGGTAACGCACCTTTCGCTCGATATGAAGCGTCTTCCCGAGGAAGATCCCAGCAACGAAGGTCAGGCCGATACTCGCGACGGTGAACAACAAGCCGTTCCTGCCTGCTTTTGCTGCCTCATTGAGGCTCATCCCAAAGCCGAGCCCGACCACGGAAGCCTGCAGGAGAGCTTTTGTCGCGGGCCCGTTGTACTTCAGAAACGGATGCCCGACGCTTTGCGAGATGAAGAACCCGAGCATCAACGCAAGCGGCGGATCCGCCCATCGAGACATGCAGAAAGCCACACCGGCAAGAAACATTACCTTGCTCGGCCACGCGCGCGTGGAGGGAGGTGCAGCGCTTGTCTGGCATGAAGGAACTGCGTCCCTCATCAGTATCGAGGCATGTCGTCCAGACCGCCGGCATTGATGACCATTTTGTAGCCTGCCGTCTTGAGTATCCGAGCCGCGTATGCACTTCTGGACCCGGTAGCACAATAGACTATCACAGGCGCGTTCTTGTCGCCGAATTCCGCCAACCGCGCATGCACCTGTTCAACGGAGATATTAACTGCTTCTGGAAAGTGCCCTCCCTCAAATTCGTCGGCTGATCTGACATCGACAACTTTTGCACCTGCCTTGACTTTATCGAGTAACGCTGACATTGTCCGTCCCCTGTTTTGTTGTGACTGCTTCGTTGAACAACCATCCATCAAACCATCGCGCTGCTGAATATCCTCCAGCAATATTGTAAACCTGCGTTCGTCCCGCACCCTTGAGAATCTGAAGCGTTGTGTGGCCCAGGAATCCGTCTTTACTCAACACGTAGATCACACCATCAAGGGGAATCTCTTCGAGGCGGTCTCTCACTTCGTCAGCGGGAATGTGCAGGGCTCCTTCCAGGGGAGCTCTGTCCTGTTCACCCACGGTACGCACATCGAGAATGACGCCGGGAGTCAGGGGCAGTTCGCGGAGCACTTCCCAAGGGGTCTTCAGCGGACTGAACTTTCCGATGTGATTCAGCCCGACAAACGATGCAAGGTTGACCGGATCATTGGCGCTGTTATATGGAGGAGCATACGCGAGATCCAGCTCCGAAAGATCTTCCAGCGTCATCATGCCCTGAAGGGCGGTAGCAAGCACATCGATTCGCTTCTCAACGCCGACCTCCCCGTATGCCTGACCTCCGAGCAGCCTCGTACTGGTCACATCGTAAACAAGCTTGAGCGCAAGAGGCTTGCCTCCGGGAAAATAGCTTACGTGGTTGTCTTTGAAGACATATGAAACGCCGACATCAAAGCCCGCTTCCCGGGCGGCCTTTTCTGAGAGCCCGGTAGAAGCTGCGGTTGCACCGAAAAGCTTCACAACAGATGACCCCAGCGCACCATGGTAGATCATCTTTCCGCCCAGGGCGTTGGTGGCAGCAATGCGGCCCTGACGGTTGGCGGGCCCTGCCAGAGGGATCCTTACTATCTCTCCGTGGACCTTGTGAACAACTTCAACCATGTCTCCGGCCGCAAAGATGTCCGGATCGCTCGTCCGCATTGTCTCGTCGACTTCCAGCCCTCCGCCTTCCCCGAGTGCAAGACCGGCCGACTTCGCCAGATCGAGCTGGGGGCGCACTCCCACAGAAAGCAGCACCAGAGCGGCGTCAACTGACGACCCGTCACTTAGTTGCACGGAATCCGCTTTGATCTCGGAAACGCCCACACCAGTCCTGACGTTTATCCCATGTTCTTCAAGACCGGCCCTGATCATGGCGCCGAACTCCGCATCCATGGTTATCATTACCTGTGGCGCCAGTTCAACGATGGTCACCGCCATCCCTCTCGCCTTGAGAGCTTCGGCCATTTCCAATCCAATAAAACCGCCACCCGCAATAACGGCTGAGCCCGGTTTGTTCTCGTCAATGAATCTGTGGATCCGGTCCATGTGGGGGATCGTCCAGAGCGTGAAAACGTGATCCAGGTTGATCCCGGGAAGAGGCGGTACCACCGGCGAGCCGCCTTGTGCCAGGATCAGCTTGTCGTATGGAATCGCCTCGTCACCGGAGGATGTCCTCGCTATCACGAGTTTCTTATCGCGTTGGATCTCAACTGCTTCGGTATTAATGCGGACCTGGACCCGATATCGGCTGAAAAAACCTTCCGGGGTCTGCAGGAGAAGATGCGAACGTCGTGGGATGTCCCTGCTGATGAAGTACGGAAGTCCGCAATTCGCAAAGCTGACGTACGGTCCCTTTTCCAGAATTGTGATCTCGGCTGATTCGTCCAATCTCCTCGCTCGCGCTGCTGCTGTCGCCCCTCCCGCCACACCTCCGACAATGAGTAGTCTCCTCGACATCGATTTTTTCATCCCTTTTCGAAAGATTGACCCTGCCGTGAACCGGCTGAGGAGAAAGATCAATGGAAGAACATGAAACCCAAAAGTCCCCGAAAATGGTGCTTCCCCATAGATTGCCGGCAATCGGGCAACCACCAGTCCGGCACCCGACGAACTTGTCGGATGCGCAGCCCGCTCCGCCACCCCGGATACTCGGTGCAATCCGCCCCAGCCACAGCATCACAGAAGCCTTGTCTATCACAATGATCCCTACGTTGGCTAAGGATGCCGACGTATCAGGTGAGCGGCCATCGATATGATGCAAGGAAAGGCAAAAGGGGGCATACCATCCGTCACCTCCAGCCGGTTTCTCATCGCGTTCCCCCCCTAGCCTCCATATTTGCCAAATATGAGATCTCCTGTCATCTGAGTTCCAAAGTGACAGATATTTCACCGTCCTCCACAGGGCACGAGAATTGATGTCCGAACGCTAAAGTAACCACTTCTGGAAGGAGTCTCAAAACTATGCACTCCAACCCGCTCATTCCAACCCCGGAGGGTATCCCGGCCCCGGCGTGGATTTTTCATATTCTGGGTGTCGCACTCTTCGCCGTGCACCTCCTTCTCATGAACGTCCTCGTTGGAGGAACGGCTATCGCGCTTGCCCGACGCCTCCGGAACACCCGGGGAGCGCCCCTGTCCGCGGATGCCATCACCGGCAAACTGCCCACATTTTTCGCCCTGACCGTCACGATGGGAATCGCGCCGCTCCTTTTCCTCCAGGTCATCTACGGGACTCTCTTCTACACCAGCTCCATCCTGATGGGAGGGTACTGGCTGCTGGTGATCCCGGGACTGATCTTGGCCTATTACGCCGTCTACGTCCAGGCAAAGACATCTCGACGGGGAGTCGCGATCGCCGCCGGCTCCATCGCCCTTCTCATTTTGTTGTACGTCGCCTACACGTACGTCAACAATATGACGTTGATGGTCCATCCCGAGAATTGGCAGGGATACTTCGGAAACCGGGGAGGCACATTGCTGAATCTTTCCGATCCGACCCTGGTTCCACGCTACCTCCATTTCCTCGTGGGCGCCGTGGCCATCGCTTCGCTTGTCGTCGCATTCATCCGGTCACGCCGCTCCGCGTCATTGGATACGGATCGCGATAAGGAGGTACGGCAGGGACTCCGCCTGTTCGCGTATGCGACTCTGGTACAGGCGGTGTTCGGAGCAACGTTCCTCTTTGCGATACCTGGGCCGCAACTCAGGCCGCTCGTCGCTTCATTCGGTTCAGGACCGATCATCCTGGGCATCGGCATCCTGGCCGGCGCAGGTGCGGTTGTCTCGGCACTGCGGAACAAACTTCGGCCGACGCTCATCCAGGCGGGCGTGACGTTCGTGGCGATGATCCTGACTCGCGACAACCTTCGTTCCCTCTACCTGAGCGGCGTGAGCGACCCATCGCGATTGACGGTCAACCCACAATACGGCATCATGGCACTTTTCCTTCTCATTCTTGTCATTGGATTGCTGGCGGTCGCCTGGATGTTGAAAGCCGGCTTCCGCGCCCCGGCAGGCGGAGGTGCGCAATGAACTATCCAGTCTGGGATCTGACCGGGATCGGCGGCGGCACGCTCATCGCATTGATCGCCGTGCTTCACGTGTATATCTCTCATCTCGCGGTAGGCGGCGGACTCTTCCTCTGGCTCACCGATCTCAAGGCCACAAGGCAGCGCGATCCAGGGCTGCTCGACTACGTGCGCAGGCACACATGGTTCTTTCTCCTCATCTCGATGGTCTTCGGGGGCTTGAGCGGCGTGGGGATCTGGTTCGTTATCGCGCTGGTCAGCCCTGCGGCGACATCCACCCTCATCCACACGTTCGTCTTCGGGTGGGCGATCGAATGGGTGTTCTTTGTCGGCGAAATCACGGCCCTGCTTGTCTACCACTACCGGTTCGGGGCCATGACGCAGGGAGAACGCCAGATTGTCGCATTCCTCTACTTCCTCTTCGCCTGGCTGAGCATGGTGATCATTAACGGCATACTGTCGTTCATGCTTACCCCCGGGACATGGCTGACGACGGGAGAATTCTGGGACGGCTTCTTCAATCCCACCTACTTCCCTTCGCTCGCCTTCCGGACCTCGGCAGCGGTCATGATCGCGGGAATCTTCGGGCTCGTGACAGCGGTCGCCGCACGCGATGGGGACCTCCGGCGGAAGCTGATCGACTATAACGTGAAGTGGCTCCTGTATCCCCTTCCAGCCCTCGTTCTTACGGCCTGGTGGTACTATGCTGCCCTGCCGGCTGATATCCGGCTCCGGACCTTTGCGCTGAACCCTCAGGCCATGCCGATTGTCCGTCTGCTGATTGGGGCAAGCATCGGGATCTTCCTCTTCGGACTCCTCCTCCTTAAACGCCTTCCCCTCGCCGCCCAGCGGGTTGTCTCGGGCGCGCTCGTCCTGATCGGGCTCGGATGGATGGGCGGATTCGAATACACCAGGGAACTCTCGAGGAAGCCCTATGTAATCGGCAACTTCATGTATGTCACCTCGATAACCCGTGACGACGTTCCGATGCTCAACCGGGACGGTATTCTCGCTCATGCCCGGTGGACGTCTATCCGCTCGATCGACCCGTCCAACAAGGTCCAAGCGGGGCGGGAGGTCTTCCGTCTCCAGTGCCAGAGCTGCCACACGATCCATGGATTCAGAAACGACATCGCCCGGCGCATCCAGGGCTTCACGTACCTCGGCATCCAGTCACAGATCGCCGGACTCGGCAAGGTGCAGTCGTACATGCCGCCGTTTGTCGGGACGGACGCGGAAAAGGAAGCTCTGGCCGTCTATCTCGCCAGGGAAATCAACGGCATCGACACTGCGGCGACACCCGACCCGTATCCGGTACCGGTACTGGCGGAGTCCGTGCCGCCGTTCGACATGAAGACCTCCGACTACGTGCTTCTCGCATGGAACAGTCTGGGTATGCACTGCCTGTCGGACGGCGATGACTGGTTCTGCTTTCTCCCTCCCGCGAACACGCTAGAGGCCCAGATCGTGAAGCGCGGCGACCCGCCGGTCATCGTCCGCGACAGCATCGTCCTCAGTTACCGCGTGGAGAAAGGACACGAGCATCCATCGGCGCACACAGCTTTCTGGAAGAACTCGTCATCGCTCGTCGGGAAACGAGTGCCCGACGACATCGGGATCTTCGGCAAGGGAATGAACGGCAACTTCGATTTCGATTCGGCGTCGGGGAGCTATGTTGCGGCAGGCATTCCGGTGGTCCCGTATAACGATGACGGCAGCTTCAATGCGTATCCTGTCTTCACAGTAGAGGCGAGGGAACAAGCAACGGGCCGCATCGTCGCAGCAACCAAAGTCGTCGCACCGGTCTCTTCGGAAATCGGCTGCCGCAATTGCCACGGAGGCGGCTGGCGGAAGAAGTACGCCGGCATGGCGGATGAAACAGCGATCAACATCCTGGCGACGCATGATCGACTCAACGGAACCGATCTTCTCTCTCTCGCAAAGGCGGGGAAGCCGCAGCTCTGCCAGACATGCCACGCCGATCCGGCGATGGCCGCGGCGGGCAAGCCGGGCGTGACGAACTTTTCCGCTGCAATGCACGGCTGGCACGCCCTCTACACGCCGTACCAGGATTCGCGCGCCTGCGCACTGTGCCATCCGGCGCGGCCGAACGGGAACACGCGATGCTTGCGAGATCTACACGGCGCCATGGAGGTGTCCTGCACAAACTGCCACGGTTCGATGTCGGAACACGCGGCAGGCGTGCTCGTGCATGAGAAGGAGAAGGATGCGGCGGGAAGGATACTGGCCGCCGCAGAGGTGGTGGACAAGGAGAAGGTGAACGGCAGGATTCCGTGGGAACAGGAGACCGATTGCCTTGACTGTCACCGCGATTTCCAGCAGCCGGAACGGGGGGCGAGCGGGTTCAACGCGTGGACCGACAGTTTGGGGGCGCTGTACCGGATGAGGCCTGACATGGCGGGCGTCAGATGCCCTGCGTGTCACGGATCGACGCACGCGGTCTATCCGACGCGGAATCCCTTCTTCCGCGACCGGGACAATATGCAACCGCTTCAGTATTCGGGTAATCGCGCTCCCATCGGCGCCAATAAGAGTTGCGCGATCTGCCACAGGATCCCGATGCAGGAGGCGATCCATCACCCCAATATGGAGCGCCCCTTCCGCAATCAGAAGTTGTTGCAGTAATCTCGCACCGTCCAACCGTCGGGCAGCCCGGCCGCGAACCGGGCTACGACCGGCGGCCCAAAACAGGAAATATGAAGTGTGGACAGACCAATATCCGATAGATGGGGGACGGTACCAACACCGATGTCTTGAAGTGCAGTCTTGCGCGTGCCACGGCCCCACACTTTTCTTCGACCAAGGAGTTCATCTCAGACAAGAGGTACATTCTGTCCTCACCTCTACCAGATAGCGGGTGGACGCAGCGACTGCAACAAGGAATGGGGACCAAATGTTATTGAACGGACTCTCCTGTGAGTCTCGCTTAGATCACTGGCAGGACTGCAATGATCAGGTAACTGTACATCCCCACATTTTCTGCATACTTGACCGACCATCCATGCCACAAAAGAACGTGCCGCAGGTTATCCTGGGAGATCCGGTGGGCGGCAGGCGGACCGGGAGGGGGAACCAGGTCTGCCTTCCAATCCAGGATGGCAAGCCGGCCTCCCGGTCGGATGATACGCTTCACCTCGCTGAGCACACCGCCTTCATCATCTAGCTCGTGCCAGAGATTAGCCATGAACACGAGATCACAGCTGTCGCCGGGAAGAGTCGTTCGTGTCACCTCCCCTTCCACCAGGACGACATTCTGCGGAGCCCCGGACTCGGAGAGCTTATTGCGTATCTTCTCGAGCATCTCCTTTTGGAAATCCACCGCCAAAACCTTCCCCTCCCTGCCGACGGCCTCTGCACAAGGGAGTGCGAAATAGCCGGTCCCGGCTCCGACATCGGCAATTGTCATGCCCGGGAAGGGGCCGATCCTGGCCATCACTTCTCCCGGAGGGAGCCATTTGCGCCGTTCAGGATCCTCAAGCTTGTGTGCATCGCGGGCTTGAAATGTTCGTTCATTCACGGTGTAGACCTTTCAATCATTCATCTCTGAACACTATACATACAACAAGGGCAGAACATGATTCGTTCTGCCCTTGCAGCCATTCCCCGCAGCTGTGACGGCACGACTTGTCCATCCCGAGACCGATAGTGGACTACCACCGCCGGAACCGGCTCCACCTGGACTCTGGTTTCATCCTGCCGGCTTGTTTCCTCAGGTCAGTTTGGCATCCAGGACACTGAAATATGGAAAATGTTCTCGGAAAGCTGGCTAACCGAGTTGTTGTATTCCTGGGCAATGAGGCTCTGACTGCTTGCCGTCTCCTTCTTATTGAGAGCAAGTTCGTAGGCGATGTGGATCACTAATGGCTGGCTGATCGCATAGCTCCCACCGATGGTGACCTCGTTTTCCACGATGGCCGGAAAGACCGGAAAGACCGTCGTCTCCGGCACGGGGTTGCTGCCGTACGCATAACCCGCTCGGAGAGTAAGTGAAGGATTGACATCATACTCGCCACCGACGCGGGAGCAATACGAGTCCTTCCAATTCATCGGAAAGTCGATCGAGAAGTTCCCCGTAATCCCCATCATCCTGTTGATGTTGGGGTTTACTCCGTTGGAGAGAGAAAGTGACATGACATCGAAGGCGTTCGTCCAGTTTATCCACTCGACGTCGACCGCAAGCCGGACCTTCTGCGCGGCTACGTAGGACATGCCAAGGCCGATTGATTGCGGGAGCTTCAGCTTTGCCTCGAGATCGTACTCCGCAACCGCTCCCTTGGTCAGGTCGATCCCCATCCCTCCAAACTGAGCCATGACTGCCGCCTGTGCCTGGGCGGGGGTTGCGGCGGAGTTGTGGGCCATGTACCCCTGCACCGCTTTGCCGAAGGCATCGTTTAACTGCGCGGTCATATCAGGGGAGGATAAGACGCTGTCATTGAATGGCTTGCAGGGAAAGGGGGAATGGAATACAAATCTAGCTGCCGCTTCGTGAGAGAATCCGGAGGTGGGAAAAAGCCCCAGGTGTGTTCCGGTATCAGTCTGCGACCAGCAACCGCACTTCCCCTCCGACTGTGTGCGCATAAATGGGACTCCCGCCACCATTAATTTTTGCGTCAAGTTCGCTCTCGCTGATTTCACCGACCAGATGGCCCGGCAAGAGGCATTTCACCGCGCCGACCGCAGCCTCGGCATCAATATTGCCGGCTATCGAAGCGGGAAGAACAAGTTCAATATCACCGCCGGATGACTCGACATGGACGCCCCTATTGAGCCCCCTCACTCTGACGAACATGTTCCCTCCTAAAGTCTGAGCACGGATTTTCCCTTCAACATCCACGATCCTCACGTTTCCGGCCGACGTGTTGACGTCAACATCCCCGGTAATGTCCCGCAAGTTGATGCCGCCGCAGGATGTTCGCATCCCTATCGTTCCGATGCAGCTGTCCGCCTTGACGCTCCCGCTGAATGTCTCAAGGCTAACATCGCCATCGACCCTGGAGATCGAAATGTCCCCCTCGGAAGTTCCACCTTTCAGCTCCCCCTTCACATTTTGCACCGTGATATATCCCTCCGATGTGTGCAATTTCAAACCGCACTCCCGCGGGACTATCACCTCATACGAAACTTTAATATCCGGGGAGTACCATATCCAGGATCCCTCACTCTGAAGGAATCCCCTGACATCGATGCGATCGCCCGATTGCTCTGCAATGATATCGAAATCCCTGACGTCCTTGTCCCTCCCGCGGACATTCACATCAATGGAGATCTCGTCGGAAGCGCCCCCGATGATTGAAACCGAACCTGCGTGGGTGTTCAAAGTGAGCATCGCGGCCAATCCGACACGAAAGCTCTTCCGGACCGTTTTCTGCGATGCGGCGGCAAACCCGCCCGGGACCATCAGCAGGGAGAGCCACAGGACGCAGCAAGAGAGCCTCTGCGCAAAAATCCCCAAACCACACGGGGTAGCGAACCTCAGACTCTGGTATACCAGATCATGGCATCGTCGCACGAATCCCTCCCGACTAAAGTTGACCTCCCTCAATACATGGCGCGGGTAACCTACAGCCCCCGAGACCTCCGTTACAGACCAGCGTTGCTACCAGGGTTTGCCTCTTCGACAGCCCGTGCGAAATCAGCCGTGAGATCCGCCAATTGCACTGCAATTGTTCTCAACTTGTCGTATGGAAGCACGATTGTCGTCGCCTCCGACCAGGTGACTCCCTCACACCTGACGTTCGGATTGCGTTCCAACCCCACTTGTTGGATAAGCTCGACATTCACAGTATAGAAGCAACTCGCCTCTCTCTTATTCGGATTGAGTGTATTTCCCACAACATGGACAAAAAGAAAAGGCTTCCCGGCTGTGCTGTTCCATTCCCGCCTGTTCAGAGCGCGGATGCCATTGACCTTCAATGTCAGTTCCACCTCTGAACGTAGATCCTCCTTCGCCAGACCATACCGTGGTTCGAACGGAGCATCGTATTGCACGGAAACATACACATTCTTCAGTCCCCTCAAAGAAGCCCTGCCTGGTTCCGCATTGTACAGGGTACGGGGACTCCCGGTGAGCGAAGTACCAAGCATGACTGCAGTAAAGACAATGTGTGAGAACACTGGTTTGCCTCCTTTTGTGATTGGAGATGCTGTGCTGAGCTGTACGCTAACCATCCCGCCGCTTTGGAGCGGGGCTAGAGGCCTCTTGTTAATTCATCCATCTCTCTGCTACGATAGACCCTGCGAGCGCAGTCGGGGCACATCCCCTGAAAAAACTTCGCTTTCGAATTTGACTCGATGTATGCCTCGAGCGGGATCCAATACCCCGTTTCATCGCGGACACGCTTGCACGATTCGCAAATCCTGAGAAAGCCTTGAAGCGTGAGCAGTTCCGCCAGCGCATCGTGGAGGAGGTGCGTCAATGCGTGCGTTTCCTCCTCGGCCTTCGCGCGCTCCGTCTTTTCCTCCACCAGATCATTCCATCGCCGCCATGAATACCATGCCAGACCGAGCGTCAGTGTGATGCTCAACGTGAAGAGTTCATCGAGTTTCCAGTTGTCGTGCCTGTAGACCCATGCGACCGCCCGGCTGAAAGGATCAAACCAAAGGGAAGCCGCCAGAGTGAGAAGCGCGAATACAACGAGGACTACCAGGTCCCGGAATGACCTGGAATTTCGGGAAAGCATACGTGACTCCCGTGGAATCTGATGGAATGATAGTTCCTGATATTTCGGCGGCGACGGGTGGTTGACCTCTTCCCCACCACAAGAGGCATCAACTGACACCTCGTCGCCGCCCGGTTCATCGGATTTCGCGCCATTCAACAGCCTGATGGTCCCCGTATTAGCGTTGAGAGCTGGCGATCCACATGAGGAGAGGGAACATGATCACCAGAACATACAGCAGCGAGCGCAACACCCTCCCCACCGGTCTGTTTGAAAACATGTTGAGAATCCCTCTGTGAATGAACGCCGAGGTTCACCTCACGACGTCACCTGGAGCGAGACGTAAAACGTGTTGTTTCCGCGCTTCAGGAGCATCGCTGAACTTTCGTTCTTCCCGAGGTGCTCCGTGGCCCGGCGGAAGTCACTCACTGAACTGATGGGAATTCTGTTGACTTCCTTGATAAGGTCATTCTTCTGGATCCCCGCTTCGTCCGCCGCACTTTCGGCCTTGACCGATGTAACGATGACTCCCTTTTCATTCCGGTACCCCAGCGCCTGAGCGACTGCGGGCGTGAGATCCTGAACCGAGAGGCCGAACTTCTCGGCGGTTTTCTCTTCAGGAGCGTTCTCCGTTCCGTTACCCGATGCAAGGTTCTTCGGCCTCTCGCCAAGTTCAACCATGAAGTCCTTCGTACTGCCGTCCCTCAGCACACCGATTGTTGCCTTCGATTCGGGCTCCGCGTCCGCAACCAGATTCCTGAGCTGCACGCTGTTCTCCACCTGGACGCCGTTAAAATTCGTGATGACGTCTCCGCGCTTGATACCGGCTTTGTCGGCAGGCCCACCCGCGTTCACATCCCCCACCAGGCACCCCTTCGTGTCTTTGAGATTCATCGCACGGGCAAGGCCCTCATCGATATCCTGGGGCAGAAGGCCGAGGAACCCGCGCGTCACCTTCCCCTTGGCAACAAGCTGATGCATCACGTTCTTTGCCATGTTGATCGGAATGGCGAAGCCTATACCGATGTTCCCGCCGACCCCGGTGGGGCTGTAGATTGCCGTGTTGATACCGATCACCCTGCCGTCCAGATCGGCCAGTGCTCCACCGCTGTTGCCCGGGTTGATTGAAGCATCGGTCTGGAGAAAGTCTTCGTAGTCGGCAAGATTGACCGACGACCGCCCCTTTGCGCTGATGATGCCGGCGGTCACGGTGTGCATCAGCTGGAACGGATTCCCTACTGCAATGACCCACTGTCCGACCCGTGCCTCGTCCGAGTTGCCGAGCTCTGCCACCGGGAGGTCCTTCGCATCGATCTTGATTACCGCAACGTCGGTCTGGGGATCGCGGCCCACCACTTTCGCCGCATATTTCTGCTTGTCACTAAGAACAACCGTGAGTTTGTCCGCTCCATCCACAACGTGATTATTGGTGAGGATGTATCCGTCCTTCGATACGACAACGCCCGAGCCCAGTGCATGGACCACCTGTTTCTGGTCACCGGGAGGGGTGCTGAAGAACCTCCGGAAGAAGTCGTCGCCGAAGAAATCTTTTAAGGGATCAGAAGGCGAGCCGAACGGGCTCGTCACGCGGGTGACCTGTTCGCTCATGATCGGGACAACAGCCGGATTGACTTTCGCGGCTGCAGCTTCAAACGCCGCGCTGAACTGGTTGAGAAGCTCCTTCCCCTCGGGAGTGACCCCGGAGACGACCGTCCCGGACCCAACGGCATTATCGCCGCGCGGAGCAGCGCCTATCGTCATAAAAAAAGCGCCTGCGCCAGTGAACCCCGCGACAAGACATGCCGCAAGGATCCAGCGTGTTCGAATGTTCGCTACCATGATGAAGACTCCTTATTGTTTGTGGATTCGATGACATACCCTAGAGAAAAGCATATCGAATGGCCAGGAGCAGGAGAATGGACGTTACCATCGTTATGAACACCGCCAGGAACACCTGTCGGGAATTAACCCCGACGGGTCTCTCTTCGTCTGGCCCAGGGTTCCTCCGTGCCTCCGTGGTCATCGCATGCCTCCAGCCTATCTACTCTGTTGGACGCACGGAAGATGGAGTCAAGATGACAGGAAGATTACAGATTTGTAATGGAAGGTGGGGTGGAAGTACTTCGGCAAATTGCAAGGGACTGACGCAGCAGGAGTTTACATTGTCTCAGGCGGTGGAAACCGGCAGGTGCACAGTGAAGCAGGACCCTTTTCCGAGCGCGCTCCGGACGTCTATCGAACCCTGGTGGGCCTCAACAATCCATTTTGCGATAGCCAGTCCCAACCCGCTTCCCCCATTCGCACGTGAGCGGGCTTCGTCGACTCTGTAGAACCGGTCGAATATCTTATCGAGGCTTTCCATCGGGATTCCAATGCCCGTGTCTTCAATGGATACGGACACTTCGTTCCCGTTCCGTTCGTTCCGGATCCGGACACTCCCTCCGGGATCGGTATAGCGCACGGCGTTCGAGATCAGCGCGCGAAGCAGCTGCCTGAGCCGGACAGGATCTCCGGAGACCTTCCCCTGATCATTCCGTTCCAGTGTAACGGCGATTTGCCTGTCGGCTGCGAGAATGAGTGCGTCCTCGTAGATGCCATTCACCAGCTCGTGCAGTTGTACAGGTTCCTGGTTGAGGACTATCTGTCCCGCCTCCACTTTTGCAAGCGTCAGGAGATCGTCCACTATGCGTGACAGACGTGAGGTTTCTTCAAGATACGTCGATGCGAGCTGTTCCCCCTCAAGGGGAGAAAGAGGCTTCATCAGCGCAAGTTCAGACTCTCCTTTTAGAATCGTCAGGGGCGTCTTGAGTTCATGAGCAATGCTCAATGAGAACTCTCTGATATTCCGGAAGGACATTTCCAGCCGTGAAATCATGCTATTGATTGTCGAGATCAACTCGCCGAGTTCATCATCGGTCGATCGCGCGATGATCCGGCCAGAGAGGTTGCTGGCGGTAATGTCCTTTGCCCGTTCGGAGATCTCCCTGATGGGCCGAAGGACGATCCCTGCCATAAGCCAGCCCCCGGAAAAAGCGACAAAGAGGACGACGGGTACGAGAACGGCAAAAATAGAGAGCAGATGATCCAGCACAGCCTGCGTGACCCGTTCAGTGTACGCAACCTCGATAACGAACGGTGCATCCCGCCGGGCCGCCACACGCATCATCGTTCCATCGCTGTCCCGTACGGTGTACAAAAGAGTCGCTCCGGCCCGGACATTCTCCCCTACCAGATCTCTGTTCTGCCTGTTGTCAGACTCAAAAAGAATATTCCCACTCGATGAAGCGAGCATCACGACATAGTTACGCGGGTTGATTACGAAGTGCTCGGTGATCCGCCGCTCGACATCGGACGACAGCGCCTCCAGAGTCCCCCGATCGCTGACCCTGCCACGCTCAACGTCCACGATGCGCGAGATCCAGTCCACCTCCTCCAGAAGATCCGCCTGGAGCGAGGTTTCCTGCACATGTTTCAGGTAGAGATAGACCGCCGAGCCGAAAAGGACGAACGCAATCAGCAGGATGACCGAATACCAGAAGGTTAAGACAAACCTGATGGATCGTGCCTTATGAAGGATCTGCATCGGATGATTCCTTCATAACATAGCCGACGCCGCGGATTGTATGGATGACTTTCGCCTGGATGCCGTCCTCCAACTTGCGACGCAAGCGATTGACAAGGACATCGACGACATTTGTTTCTGTATCGAAATCCATGTCCCAGATATGTTCTGTGAGGGTAACCCGCGATAGAACACGTCCTTTGTTCCGGAGCAAGTATTCAAGAAGCTCAAATTCCTTGTTTGTGAGCGCCACCGGCTTGCCTCCCCGCGTCACGGAGCGGGTCAGCAGGTCCACCCGTATTTCCCCCATCTCGAGAACGGAACCGCGCACGTCCGTCGATTGCCGGCGCAAAATTGCACGCACGCGCGCGAGAACTTCCGAGAAGGAAAAGGGCTTGGGGAGGTAGTCATCAGCCCCCGAGTTGAGTCCCTTCACCCGGTCCTCCACGTCACTTTTCGCCGTGAGGATCAGGATAGGGGTATCGATCCCCTGGCGGCGAAGCTCCTCGAGGACTTCTATCCCGTTCATATTCGGGAGCATGATATCCAAAACGATTGCATCATAGGCTTCGGAAAGTGCACGGTGCAATCCTTCCGGGCCGTCCGAAGCGACATCCACGGCGAATGCCTCCGACTGGAAACCTTTTTTCAGGAACTGTGCAACTTTCCTTTCATCTTCAACTATGAGAATGCGCATAGCGTCACCGGCAAGTTTCCCTTCAAAAGATACCTGAAGACTTCCCGACAATCAAGCAGGCAGGATCAGGGCAGCGACATCCGGCCATCGACGGGCCGCGCGCAAGTCGCATCGTCTGACTCTGAATCGCCGAGCGATCCAATTCCAGCCCCCTCATGGCGTCGACCAAACACATTCGCGTCACAGGAAGTGCCTGACGAACACGCACAGCATCACGGCGAATCGCACGAGCACCGCCATCTAACCATGATTTCGCCGGTTATGGATTGCATGGCCGTCATTGCCCGCGGGATGGGCCGGTGTGCTGTGGACCACCTTCGTCAATCCAATCCGGCTCCTCTCCTGACCGGCCTGCATACGATCGATGAAGTCATCATTGCGGTGGCGGACGGCTCGCTCGAACATGATGTCCGCCGGATCCACCAGCACCGCCCGAAGCAACAGTGACGCACTTGGCGGAAACGGCACGCGGGGACGAGCATGTTCGTCCCCGCGATGGTTTACGTGGCAAAGGGCGTCGGGTCAGTGCGTCATAGTTTTGTGGGTTACTGCCTCAACTCGATCAATGGGCAGATTGTAAATTCCAGCTATTGCAAGCGTGACCCGGCTGTAGATGCATGTGCAGTATTCGCACGGTCAGATGTTCGACTTTTCGGCCCCCAGGCCCGTCCTTTGGTAGAGTCCTTCATGCTCGATTGCCATCTTCGCCTCGACCATTTCGCGAAGTCCGCTCCGGACGCGGTACAACGGGAGGTTGGTCGCCCCGGCAACCTGATCGGGGGTGGCGGGCGACTTCAGAGCCTGCAGGATTGACGAAGCCGACGCGGTAAGCGTGCCGTCAGGATTTACGCATGCCATGGTATTCTCCTTTGATGCTTCCTATCAAACACCTGCCTAGCTGAGCGTTTTCTTGCTGAAGTACCAATCCACCAACTCGTAACCGCTCTTGTTTGCTACTCTCTCTTCGGCCATCTCCTGGGTGTTTGGCGTCGGAACAATGACTTTGTCTCCCGGCTTCCAGTTGGCGGGGGTGGCCACTTTGTACTTATCCGCTGTTTGCAGGGCATCGATAAGCCGCACAATTTCGTTCATGTTGCGCCCGGTGGTCAAGGGATAGTAGATCATCGCCCGGACGATGCCCTCCGGATCAATGACAAACACGCAGCGTGAGGTCTCTGTCTTGCTATCGCCCGGCATTATCATGCCATAGGCCGTCGCAACTTCTTTGTTCAGATCGGCAATCACCGGGAACGGAACCTTCACCTTGAATTTCTCTTCGATGTTTCGCACCCAGGCGATGTGCGAGTACGTGCTGTCAATGCTGAGGCCGAGCAATTCCACATTGCGCTTCTTAAACTCAGGGTAAAGCTGTGAGAATCCGATGAACTCCGTTGTGCAGACAGGAGTGAAATCCGCCGGGTGCGAGAAGAGGATTAGCCAGCTCCCTTTGTAATCCTCCAGTGTGAGAACGCCGTGTGTTGTCGTTGCCTCGAACCTCGGCGCAGGTTGGCCGAGGCGTGGCGGTGTGTTGGCAGCTTGTGTTGTGATGCGTTCTGTGTCCATGATCATTCTCCCTATTTGTCAAGTCAGACAACATGGAATGCAACCGGCTAGTAAGAGGACAGCTATCCGGTTGATGTTACACGATCTTGCCATAACGAGCACATGATGCGCCCATGCTCGCGGGATTTTCACGTTCGTCTGAAGGAAATCGACATCCGGGAGGCGTACAGCCGGGAAGACCCGTGATGGATCGGAGGATGTCAACAGCCTCCCTGGATCTTCTTCACCTTCTTGATTTCCTTCGAGCCTCCGTTTTTGTTTTTCTCTATCATTGCCAGGATGTCTTTTCGCGCGGTTTCCCGAAACCGAAAGACATCCGTGTCCCAGCGGGTGCCCGCGGGGACGACCGCAGAAGGGTTCATAATCGTTGCCTTGAACGCATCCAGTCCCCCTTGAAGCGCCGCAATGTTTTCGTACCCCAGTTCCTCGAGCAGCAGACAGGCGGCATGCTCCTCAGGTTCGCTGTCCGCCACGAGGACCTTTTTTACGTGCCGCTGAGACAACATGGTGATCCAGTCTTTGCCAAACATGTCGTGCATCTGAATGTTGCTTGATCCGGGAAGTGCGAGCTTCGCGCAGGCCGCAGGCGTCCGGATATCAATGATTCTCATACGCGGTTCATGGTCGACGATCCTGAATGCAAGCTCATCGGCGGTCATCAGCTTCACAGGGTGTGTGCTGAGATAGGCGGGATTGGAAACTCTCTCGATGATGTGTGTCTTCCGATCCGGCAGGAAGATGAAGATGATGCCGAGCGCGACGACGCCCGCTCCGGCAATGAGGTGGTTGCGCGAAGAGAAGCTAAGTGATGGCGCAGACTTCATGTTCACGCGCTTCTCAATAACGGTCGTCGCGGCGAAGGCGCCGACTGCGATGACAATGAGCAGGAACGCGAACATCCCCTGGGATATCCCGAGCGAATCGAATATCTTGATCGACCCGAGCGAGGTGGATTCATAGAAGCCGTGGTAGAGCGGATACATCTCTCCGAAAGCCAGCACGCCGAGCATTCCTCCTCCCACAAAGAACATCGCATCAATCTTGCCGATTGCCGCTGCGCAGACGCTTGTGCCCGGACAGTAGCCGCCGAGGACGAAGCCGACCCCCATGATCGCGCCCCCGGCAACGGCCGGCCACAGCCACGTGGGATTGACAAATATCGCGTCCGTGTCGAGCAGACCGAAATACCCGAGAAGGAGAACGCCGCTCATGGCAGTTACCGCCGCGGTGAAGAACACGCGCAGCACCGTGAAATCATAGCCATAAAAAACGCCGGCCAACCGGCGCGAGGACGAGAACCCCGCCTGTTCAAGCGCGGCGCCGAATCCCATGCCCAGAACGAGGGCCACGACAAGATTCAGCTGGTCAGAAATCAACTCAGGTACGAACGGTCCCATGTATGCAGCTCCAATTGGTTTAAATCCAGAGTTTCCGTGCGACGTAGGCAACGGCATAACCCGTGCCGAAAATCGCTAACATCGTGACAAACCCGGCGGTCGAAAGGACCGCCATGCCGCTCAGTGCGGCGCCGCTCGTGCATCCCCGGGCGAACTGGGCGCCTATGCCGAACAGCGCACCTCCCGCCGCCGCAAACATCCAGCGAAGCCTTGGTCCGACCCTGGGCCCGGCTTCCGTGACAACTTTCAACCGATCGGACACAAGTCCGGAGATGAACGCTCCGATCACAACACCCACTATTTCAAACACCAGCCATGACTTGAGCGGATTGTCCTTGCCTGGCCCGACATATGTGCTGTAAAACTGCGAGTTTTCAGCGTGAGACGGTGCGACACCGTCCACGGTCGCAACAACAACACTCTTGATTGCTCCGCTCGCCCCCAAGCCACGCCCGGTGATGAATATCGTGGCCAGGAGTACCACACCGAGGAAGAACCCGGCAAGATAGGGATTCATGTAATTCGTCTTCATGCTCGTGCCTCACCTGCTGAGATAACGGGTTCATGTAATACGGGCTGAGCTTTCTTTTCGACAGGCCCTTCCACGAGCTCTTCATAGCCCGTGATCATGGCTTTAAGATTCGACGTGACTGTGCGTCCGGTCGTGACGAGGTAGAGATGGGCGATCAGAAATGACACAAGCAGGAACGCACCGATCGTGTGAAGGACCGCAATGACCTCGAGGCCCCCGACGTTCAGACTCAGGACTTCGTACCGCTGCGGATACCTGTAGAACATGTACAGGAGCCCTGAAACGACCATGATGGGTATCACAAGGATTTTGAGCCCGGCATAGACAAGCTTTTGCAGGGGATTCAACTTGCTCAGGACCGTTTTCCTCGCCGGATGGGGCGCGTTGCGAAATATGCCGAACACGTAGTACTCGGCCTGGGCGCGCAGGTTCTTCCACGTCGGCACATATTGCCGCCACTCGCCCGTGGTGAAATGCCAGAAAACCGCAAACACAATGAGGACGAGGAAGCTGATCGCGGCGACATTGTGATACCGCACGGCCTGATCGAACCCGAAGAATCGGATCGACCCATGGATCTCGAATCCGGTCACACCAAGGAAAATTATGAGGGCGGCCTGAGTCCAGTGCCAAAATCTCTCAAACGCACGATAGACATACTCTTTCTTCACGCTATCTTATCTCCTTTCGATTGCGGCCGATCAGAATCCGGATTGTTCCATGCAGAACGACCCCTGCGAGTGTCAGAGACAGGATTCCCCAGCCGAAATACTCTACCCACGAGTTATAGTTCCTTCCGGGGATGTAAAACCCTGTCAGTGATGCAAGACGGCCATTGTTGCGTGTATGACACTCAGTACAGCCGACGGCCTTTTCCTTCGGAGCAACCATGTGATTGATGGGCCAGTACATCTCTGTCTCCACGAACCCGAAGTGTCCGCTGTACGGCAGGTGGACCTGCTTCATCCCCTCTTCGGCGGCACGCTGCCAGTTAAATTCGCTCCAGTACCCCCCGTCACCCGGTTTTGTGGAGACTGTCTTGGGCTGAATGAGGTATCTGTTCCCGGTGTCATAAATCTGGTTCGCCCTGTGAATCTTCACCGGGTAGATCTTCGCGTCCGGGTCGTCGTAACTTCCGAACAGTTCATTGATTCTCACCGGACGGGACGGGTCCAGCGTGTCACCGATCAGGTAGTGCGAGGCGGTTCCGTTGAACCAGATGTAGTCGGGTTTGAGCTGTTTCCCCCAGATAAACGACCCTTTGATCGACATATAGACGTCTGTCCCGCTGCTATCCTTCTCTTCAAAGGGCTGCCCATCCCTGAGCTTCCCCGCGGTTGACCAGTCCCAGTGGAGCTTTGTCGGGTTCACCTTCGCATATATCGGAATATGGCAGGTCTGGCATGCAACCTTGAGCGTGTGTTTATTCAGAACATCATCGGCGTGCGGCATGGTTGAATGGCAGGATTCGCATTCGACCCGGTTACGATTCATCGAGGACACGGAATACATCTTGCCGAGCATCTGATGCTTCTCCGCGGTATGACAATCGACGCAGACCATGTCCGGCCCTTCCGTGGCCATGTGGACATCGATGTCGCGCGACGGTTCGAACTCCGCTTCCTCAAGATCGCCGTGTTTCACATTGTTCCCGCCCCCCCCGAAGAAATGGCAGGTCCCGCAGTTCGTTCGCGAAGGCTTCCCGACATTTTGGGCGACCTTGCTCAGATCCACCGAAGGATCGGGCAGCCCCGCACCGCCGGTCTGTTTGAGATACGTCCCGCTATTGTCATGGCACACGAGGCAATCCACATTGAGCGAATCGCTAAAATCAAACGTTGCATCCGCATATCCGTAGCCGATGTGGCACCTGTTGCAGCTCTGCTCGTTGCCGGAGATGCCGATGCAGAAATTATTCAACACATTGCGTTTGCCGACCGGGCGGATTCCCTTCCCTTCTATGTATTCCGTACGCTCCCAATTCCAGTGCGTTGAATGCATCACCTCTTCCGCGCGCCCGTTGTGGCATGAAATACAGGCGGCAGTGACATCCTGCGGTCTTGTAAAGGTCTTCCTGAGCTGCGGGAGGAGCGAGTGATCAATTGACGGCTTTGCCTTCTTTTCGTAGCGCTCTTTCAACTGTGCGAGCGGGGTGCTTTCGGAGCTGTTTTTCTGAAGCGCCGTCTCTGCTAAACCGAGCGCAATTGCCAGCGCAAGGAGAGAAAAAAAGATACGTTTCATGTTTTGTTGTTCCTGTTGCTCTGCGTCATAAACACCGGATTCGGCATCAACCTGTTGTAGACCATTTGTTTGATGTGCTCACAGTCGGAGGAGAGTTGATATACCTCGCAGTCAACGCAAACTCGGTCAGCGCATGCGTTGGCCTGATGCTTGTACGTCCAGCATCCTGCTTCAGGAGAATTGTATGCAGGACAAGCCAGCCTTTGTCCCGAGGGGCATTGCACGTACTCCCAACATGGTATCATCGAGTGGATTCGACGAATTCCTTCGATCGAGATCTTGTTTTCATTGATTGCGCTTCGAATGCACAGAAGTCTCTCTACGTCCCTCTTTGAGTACAAACGCTGATTGCCGACACTCTTCTGAACGAGGAGAAGGCCTTTCCGTTCATAGAGACGAAGTGTTGCCACTGAGATGCCCAGCATTCGTGCAACCGTCCCAATGGTAAAGACAGGTTTATTTTTTTCATCGAGGGGCATGGCGGTATTCATGAATGCAACTATGATGCCATTTATAAATGCAATCAATTTACAGACTTTTGAAAGGTGCGGGGGAGCAGATTCCCAATCCCGCGAATTGTACTGTTCTTGACGTCAAAGGAATCGAAAGACGTTCCAGCGTAACATCTGACAAGCCTAATGGGATCTGGCAAGCAGATTTCGAAAGCGGTTTTTCAGGAGGGGATTTGTCCGGGGGGGGGCGGCAGACTCTGCAAAGCAAAAAACTGTTCGAGGTAGGAGTGATCCTGGCAGTCACACCCAGTGTGTCGTTCAGATCGTCAACCATGGGAGATCAGTGAAGCACGTTGGCCGCTTTATCGGAACACGAGAAGAGCGCCCAGTAGAGCACCGTAGAGTGTACTGAGCCATGGATTGCCGGTTATAGGGCAAGAGCCTGATTTGCAGCCAACGAATTTATAGAACGCAAACCCTGCTGACCCGCCGAAAACAATGGACCCGATGCGCCAGATCCAAATCAAAGCTATTCCCAGCCCGAATACCGTCATATGTCCTCACCCCCCCGGTCACTTAAGAAATGTCATTTTGATGCCGATCGCGATACGTGTGATCCCAAACACCCTTTGCAGCACGCTGTCTGAGATTCCCGTGGCGACTTTCGCCCCAACGATGCTACCAAGTATAAATCCGGCACATATCAAGGCGGCCACCTTCAGGTCGACATAGCCCTCCTTGTAGTAGACCCATGCCGCCATCAATCCGATCGGAGGGACGAGTAGAGCGAGCGTCGTCCCCTGAGCCTGGTGCTGGCTCATGCCGAAGATAAAGACGAGCGCCGGAACTATAATTATGCCGCCGCCAATACCGATGACACCGCTCAGGAGTCCAGCAATGATGCCAGGAGCAACGAGCGGGACTGGCTGATTCACAGGAGTAGCCTCTCCCGGTTACATTTTTTGAGACCGGTAATAATTGCATACATCCCACATCTGCAGCAGGTTGGTTAACGGAGGCTGATCGGGGGAATCCTATTTCGCCCCTTCTTTTTTCCTCGTTGAGAACTTGAATGGCGCGTACAGGGGACAAAAACTGATCACGCTTGTCAGAACCAACACCACCGCCAGCACACCGAGTATGATTGCCAGCAGGCCTGTCAGTGTGCCGGTGAATATGAGGATGCCGACGGCCAACGCTGCAACTATACGAACCGTTCGGTCAGTGGTACCCATGTTCTTGTTCATGCGGACTCCGGATTTAATTCATTGAAACTGCGAAGTGGAGTGGTTTCCCGAATTAGATGCAGTCCGGACAGGAAAGGGTCTGTTTTCGGGAAAAATGAGGATTGAACCCATTTGTCTTTCAGCGCATCTCATAATCCAGTCCGATCCCTGCCACACATTGGAGTGAACAGCGATGTCGATGAAGAAGGCCGTCGTCAAGCAGTTACGGGGGATTACGTTAGCAGCGAAAGCCGATACGAACCATTGGGTGATAATGGACGGGAGAGATTCCTCGGGCGGGAAAGGAGCGGCCTCAGCCCCGAAGGAACTCCTGCTTATGGCCCTCGGTGGATGCACGTCGATGGATGTTATCGCTATATAGCGTGAAAATCACGCATTCATTTACTCTTCACCCCGCATCAGAACTGACCGTCAAAGCAGAATCACCGAGCACCTCCTGAAGTAATCGCAGTGCCGGGGACGTACAACCAAGGAGCGGAGGAAGCGCGTTCAAAGATTCTTGACTCCATTCAGCCATTGGAGCATCCCACTATACGGTGCTGACCCAAAGGAGGTTTTTCAAGGTGATCCAGACAAGAGGAAGACACTCACGATGCCCATTTATGAATATCGATGTTCCGATTGCGGAAAGACATATGATGTTCTCCATAAGGTCCGTGAGACCCAGGAGGATATCGTTTGTCCTACGTGCAATTCGACACAACACGTTCGGCTGATTTCCGCTCCCAGTATCAGCATGAAGGGAAGCACACGCCATGACCCGGAATCTGCACCATCATGCACTGACGGATCGTGCTGCGGCGGCACCTGCGGTGTGAACTGAGTCAAGGTCCAAAACACGTATATGCCAACGAAAACATCATTCTCACTGTTGGCCGTGGGGATTCTTGCGTGGGCGTTATCCGGCTGCGGAGGGGGTGGAACGTCCCTCATATCTCCAGCGGATGTCTTGAGCCTTGCTGCAAGGGACAGCACTGTTGTACTCCTGGATGTACGCACACCGGAAGAGTTCAACAGTGAGACCGGACACCTCGCCAGGTCGGTCCTCATTCCTGTCCGGGAACTGGAAAGCCGCATCGGTGAGCTCACGGGATACCGCGAACGTACAATCATCGTCTACTGCCGGACGGGCCGTCGGAGCACGAGCGCGGCCGAGATCCTTCAAAAGCACGGCTTCAAAGTGATGAATATGGAAGGCGGTATAACCCGCTGGCGGGCGGAGCATTTCCCCACTGTACAGGGGGACCAATAGTGGATCCACATGTCTTCTGGTACGTGGCAGCGGCACTCCTGGTCTTCCTCTTCGTCCGCAGAGCGTTAAGAATGCGTTCCCTCAAACAATACACACCGCATGAAATCGATGCCCGTCTGAAATCAATGGGCGACTTGCTCCTGCTCGATGTGCGCACGGATACAGAGCGACGATCGGGATCTATTCGAGGATCCCTCCACATTCCGGTCGCATCACTCAGATCCCGCATGAAGGAGCTGGAACATTACAGGGACAGAGAGATTGTATGCTATTGTGCTTCGGGTAACAGGAGTGCGAGTGCAGCCCTGTTGCTGAAAAAAAACGGATTCACCTCGGGAAATCTGCGTGGTGGCATGGCAGAATGGAATTTCGTTCATCGTTAGTCAGACCGACTCAAGGAACAACATGAAATCAAAAACGGCAGTGCAGCGGTCCCCCAGAACCTATCTCTGGATTATCGGGACAGTCGGCGTACTTGTGTTGGGCTACTTCATCCTTGGCAAGAGTGAATCAGCAACGACTGGAGCGTTGAAACCCGCCCTCCCACCCTCCACAGAGGTTGGACCCGCACCAGGATTCACACTTCCCGATGTGAACGGGAACCCGGTCTCCCTGATTGACTACAAGGGAAAGGTGGTCGTGTTGGACTTCTGGGCGACCTGGTGCCCCCCCTGCAAACGCGAGATTCCCGACTTCATTGATTTGCAGTCACAGTACGGATCGAAGGGGCTGCAGGTAATCGGCATAGGACTGGATGAACCTGAGAAGGTGAAAGCCTTTGCACTGAGCAACGGGATGAACTACTCGGTCCTGCTGGGGACCGATGATATCGCGATGAAGTACGGAGGGATCTCAGGAATTCCAACGACATTTAACATCGACAGAAGCGGGAAGATCGTGAACCGGTTTGAAGGGTTCAGGTCAAAAGACGTGTTCGAAAACGAGATCAGGCGATTGCTCCTGTAAACCCTCTTTGCAGAAGATTCCGGATTTGTCGCGGGCGAGACATGGCATGCTGAACAACAGCTAAGACGGGCGGGTCAACGTATACATGTAGCGGTGTTAGGTAATTCGAAAGGTGGAAAACTGAATTGGGAGATTGCGAAGCGGCCAAGCAATATTTGAGGGTCTCTTTTCAGGTGACTGGCAGGCGCTCTTACCAAACTGAGCTACCACCCCGTGAAAACCTCTATGTTTTAGCACCTTTCTGACTACCTTCTCCGGTTGGCGGCAATTCCGCTCGGAGTTACTTAGCAATTCATTTAGCAATTTACTTGGCAGTTCCCGCCGCAGTTCGAAGGCCAGATTTGATGCTATATAGCAACAAAAACCGATCAGGGAATCAAGGTTTATCTTGATCTGGTTCCGCCGAGTCAGGCTTCGGTGTCACTGGAAGCTTGACCCTCTCTGCTTCAGCTCTCTGGTATTCTTTGCTTTCTCCAATGTACAGTTCTGAAGATTGTACACAAGAATGATCTGCAAGTACCTTTAGCACATGTATCGCCATCCTGGCCTCATGCAACCTCTGCTCGGAGTCCATATATGTTCTTGTCGCAGCCGCCGACAACCAGGACTCCGTCCATGCTCTGCGCGTTGCACGCGGCTTCGATCGAGTCCGCGATCCCCTTCCCGCTAACCCGGGAGTTATGGATGAATACGCTTCTCACACTCCGCCCGGTTCGTACGGGGCTACTACTTCAAGAGCACCATGGAGCGGGTCCGGGAGAAGCTCCCTGATTGAAGTCTGTACGTGTACACACCGCTTGCGAGATGTGACCCGTCAAATTTCACTGAGTGGCTTCCCGACTGCTCGTTCCCGCTTGTCAGTGTGGCCACTTCCCTTCCAAGCAGGTCATACACCTTTAATGTCACAATCCCGCTCCGGGGTATTTCATAGCTGATTGACGTAGACGGGTTAAAGGGATTGGGGAAATTCTGCTTCAGGTCGAAGGCGCCCGGGAGATCGGGGGAGGACGCGGATATCCCCGTAACCGTGTAGAACCCTGCCGACCTGGCCGCGGCGAAACTCTGCGGGTAACTGACCACATCTGCAGACCAGACTTCAATATACTCTCCGCCGGTGACAGACCCGTTCTGCAGGAGCTGAAAATAGAGGCTCGCAGGACCGTCTTGACCGCATGACGCTCCGCCGTTGCACCCCGCCCCCGTTCCACCGTGCTTGTTGGATTGCCAGCCGACAAGGTCCGAATTGCGTGAAGCCAGACTTCTTACCTCTGCCTCGGCATAATTGCCATCAAGGTTGTCCGCCTGGACCTGGACGCGCCCGGGGGCCAGAGCGCTGACTTCCTTGACGATCTGAGCAGCGACATACCCCGACGTATCTCCGGTGAGGTTCGGAAAGTCAATCCCCTTCTGAGCCGGCGGGAAGAGGCTGAGCCCGAGGACCCTGTCGGGAAATGCGTCAGCGAACGCTTTGGCTATGATCTTGAATCCGTTGATCGCCGCCGTGTCCGAATACCCCAGACCCCGCCATCTTCCGGTGTCTGCATCGTTGATGACTGTCGGATAGGCGTAACGCCCGTCGGGGCACGGAAGGGTGTCCGCGGTTGTCGGCTCTGGAACTCCGGTGGGGAGGCGGATCTCTTCATCATACACGCTGAGACCCGGGATGTGGACAAGCGTAAGTGAATCGTACACACCCGCCTGCTGGAGATGAGCGGAGAGCGCCTGTGCCGCCGCGGTCCAGAATTCCTGAACTCTGGAAACCCACGGGAGGAGAATATAGGCGCTGATGCAGCGGCCTCCACTGCCTCCCGTCGTCCACACATTGAACAGGGGAGCACTGTTCGGGCCCACCGCCGCCAGGAATCCTGCAGGAAGCGACTGCAGGTACGTGTTCGAGGTCTGGTACCCCGTTTCCAGCTCGATCGAGAATTTCTTCCCGTTGCTGACGGCAATCTGCAGGAGCGTATCAACAAACCTCCAGTCCCAGTTGAATTGCCCCCAGGTGCTGATGGAAGGAAGTATCTTCGCTATCGGGACGAATATAGCGTGTCCCGTGATGTCGTTCTTGTACGCAGGGGATGCGAAGAGTCCCGACACATATGCTTCGGCGGTCGGCCTCTCATCGCTCGCATCATTCAGAACATAGATCCCCGCAGGGCTGGGTATTCCCGATCCCTGCCGCCCGGCGGTCGCGTGCGGGTTCGCGCCTGCAATCGCGAACGAGCGGTACGATATCGCAAACATGAGAAGCACAGACAACAGGAGTTTTGTGGCGCAATCAGCCTCAGACTGGTTCATTGGTGAATGTCTCTCTCCAGGTTGTTCACTTCAGCCGGCCTCCACCGGATGCTAATCCCGCCAGTGTCCCTCCACCCACACCCATCCTTTCGGACGTTCCGCCCAGTGGCCGGGTACCCACACCCCCCCCTCACGCGGCGGCACCTCCCAGTGACCCTTCATCCATACCCACTCACCTTCCCACATCCAGTGCCCGGGGATCCACACGTGCTGGGGGGAAGGACCGGCCTCGATTACCTCCACTCTTGCTGCGGGGGGACGCTCCCTTACGAGGACTTCTCCCGCACACCCGGCAAGTGTCGTGATCGCGGCAAACGCAGAAAGCATGGCAACATTCCGGAATCCTCTCATACAGTTCCCTTTTGAATTGTTCCCGCTATTCTACCAGGGAGAGGCGACATAATCAAGAAAAATCTAACATTCCGGCTGACAGCGTCCTGATTCATGTCTATGTTTGGATAAAGCGCCCTTTCCCACAATCGGTCTCCCCTGTCCATAACACACTGCAACAACGACTCGTCCTCAACGCGCCAAACAGCGGCGGGCAGCACAGCATGAACAGTGCCACAGGCGAGGAACACTCGTGGCCGTCCCCGGGGAATATCGCGGCCCTTGACATTCCCGTTTCTGGGAATGAACCGACGGCAGGTATTCAGGCACTGGCCTGTTCTGAGCTTCATCACATGTTTTCGATACGCGTCTCGAGATTTCCGAAGCACCAGTGAAAAACGAGAGCCCAATCCTCTCGGATCAGGCTCTCGATGTTGCACTGTGTGATGCGTCTTTTTGCGCGATTCCAGACTCCCGCTGCAATCGCAAGCCATTGGAGCAGCCATCCCTGACCCGACACAATCAGGGATGGCGTAGCTTCTCCGTCTACTTCAGGAGCAACATCTTCTTGACACTGCTAAAGCTTGCAGCCCCGCTATTTGCCTGAAGGCGATAGAAGTAGACTCCGCTCGACACCGGAGCTCCGGCGCCATTTCTCCCATCCCATACCACGATGTGCTGTCCCGCCGGCACGGCTCCGTTCATCAGAGTTGCGACCTCCTGACCAAGGACATTATATACAACAAGATGCACTCCGCTCGCCACCGGCAACGAGAACCTGATCTGCGTCGACGGGTTGAACGGATTGGGATAGTTCTGATCCAGAGAGTACGCCACCGGGACAGAACCCGCAACGGTTTCCTGCACCCCTGTGATATCCGCAGCAGTGTTGATATTCTGTGTACCAGGGACTGCGTTCCCACCTGCGTCGTATGTCGGAGACGCCCCTGTTGCCGAGGCGCTCAGATAGTCGTGAGCGTCCATGGTCACCGAATATGATCCCGGCGCAAGTCCGGTAATCGTATAGGTGCCCGTGGCATCCGTCAGGCCATATCCTGCAATATCACCTGCCGGGTCAGATGCGTACACAAGTCCCCCCGGAACCGCGTAGGTCGCTGAACTTGACTTCGCTAGCCCGCTGGGAGCATCGGGCGATGTGCTTGAAGTGACAGTGCCTGTAATCGACGTATATCCGGCATTGGAACGCATCAGCGGTCTGACATTGATGTCGGCGTTCGCCACATCGTTGCCGTTGATGATGATGCGCGTCGCCTGCCTCCAATGCACGGTAAGATTCCCCGAAGCAGTATACCATGACGGGACGTACTGGCCCAGAGGCATGGCGAGGACTCTGTACGTGCCCGGAGGGAGATCTGTCAGGTCATAGTTGCCGAGGGAATCCGTATCGCTCACATAGTGCCGGTGATACGGAATCGGATCATGCGCCGACCACCATTCCCTGTACGCAATCACGCGCGCCGATAATCCCCTGTCGGACACCGTGTCAGAGACCATGCCGCTGATCTCACCTACCGGAACTGTCGGGCGGGGAGTGAGCGCGAAGTTTATCTTCGTCGTGTCGCTATGGAGTGCGATGATATCCGATTGCAGGATATTGGGTTCATTGTTGTAGAACAGCTCGTGATACCCCTTTTTCGAGGCACGAACGATATAGAACCCCTTCGGGATCCGGAGCGAATAGTTCCCCAGCGAATCGGAGAACGCCCGGTAGACCCACCGCGACACATCGTCCATGTTGAAATCTGTGCCCGGCAGAGGATTGTTCGGATCAAATGCCTCGCGCGCATCCTCAGCATGGGTGGAATCCGCCGGGTTGAACAACGAGCCGTTCAATCCGAATTCCGCCCGTGCCCAGACGACCAGGGCGCCTTTCAGGGCTTTCCCCAGTGTGTCGGTCACCGTCCCCTGGGCCCTGTAGATGGGAAGATGGACCGAATCCGTCAGGAGTGTAAAATTCACAGTTTCGATTGCAGGTGAGTCCGCCACCGTGATCTTCGTGGCACCAAACCTGAACCGGGCTTCGTTATACCACTCAGGCAGAAGATTCGGATTAAACGGATAGGCATGGATGTAATAACTCCCCGAGTCGACGTTCTTGATCGTGTATGTGCCGGTGGAGTCTGTCGTCGTGAAATACCCCAGATGATAGTTCACGTCGGCCTCGTACATCCGGATGAACACGTATTTCACGACCTTCCCGGTGGCACTGTCGTGAACCACACCGGTTACTTCCCCGTTGCCTGCACCGACGCTCACAGAGAAGTTTTGCAGCGTCCGCCCCCCTTTCGAAGAGATGACCTCGAGACTGACGTCTTTATAGCCGCGCGTCACAGGCGTCCACTGCACGAGTCCTGAGGCTGTATCGATCGTCATATTTCCCGGAACGAGGAGAAGTCTGTACTTGAGCTTCGCCGTGCTGTCGGTTGACACAGCCGTTACCTGGTATGTATACAGTATGCCCACACGTCCGCGGGTTGGCGGCACAGAGGTAATCTCCACCTGATCGGCAGGGGGCTTGACCGCTACGACGGCGTACGAACTCCTGATGGTCTGCGCCTGGGCGTTTGTCGTTTTGACAACGTACAGATAGTATGTTTCAGCACTGATATGAGGCGTATCGCTGGCCATCGTGTCGGCTGTTGATTTGATCTGGGTCAGCGCCACCGTGGTATCGACATTCGCGGGCGCCGTGAGGACCCCCCGCCAGACCGTGTACGTGTGTGTCAATGAATCTGGAGCAGTCCAGACGAGCTCTACCACCTGTTTTTCTGTCACCAGTCCCTTCAGTGTGAAACTCGGGACGAGCTGAGCTTGAGAGATATTGGGGAGCAAAAGAAGCCCTCCCACGAACAACACAAGAACAAGCAGTCTAAAACGGTACATACTTCCCCCACGTTATGTGATTGAGTTGGATTTTGGACTGCGATGGTGTATTCAAAGGAAAGTCCGATTCAAGATGATAGGCAACCGAAAAAGCCGTTTGCCCTATCCGGACCTGGGAAGGCGGAAGCCGGGAAATTAAGAGCGATCTCTCTTCTCATTGAAAACCCGAGGATGAGAGTAACATCGTTTTCAATCGACGGAGCAGAGGCAACCAACATGCCAACGAGCAAAAGAAACTCCGAATCACGCAGAAATCGACAATTTCAAGGACAATTCAGCGGTTTCTCCTCTTCACTTTCATTGTGTACTCGCGTTTGGGATTCGCAGGTAGCGGGACGAATCCCGCAGTTTGACATCGAAATCCCGCGGGACGTTTAACCCTGTAACACGATTGTGCGAGTTGAGCTGTTACCAACAACCCACCACCCAGAAAAGTGCCTAACCCTCTACAATAATCTTTGATTGCAGTTACCGCACGCATCTCACTGCAGCCAGCATTGAAATAGTGCCTGATGAGCGTATTCCCTAACGATCAAGTGTTTGCCTTCCGGTCGATCTCAAGTTTGTCCTCGCACTTTCGAAACTCAAGGATCGAGGAGAGAATGGCAATCCAGTAAGACGAACCCCTGAGGTTGTTCTGAGGGCGCAGGCGATGAGGATTCGGTTGCGTTTTTCTTCTCTTTCGAGACGTTTCGAGCCCCCCCTCACACAACACGTGATTCCTCCGATTGACTCAGAATGAGGCCTACTGTCGCGCGAGAAGTGGACAAATAGAGCCAGAATGGCCATCCTTCATTAAAACGAATAAATCAGTTATAGCGAATAACACGACAGTTACGGCTTAATCAGCGCGTTCTTGCAGGAGACCGCCAAGTGGCTTAATTCATACATATTCCAACCACTAACCAATTGCAGGAGGCTCAATGCACCCCCAAACAGTTTCCCGCTTTGTGATACTCGCATTCCTTTTGGGCCTTGGGCTGAGCTTCAACAGGGCAGATGACCAGACGGCGAGGCTCCAGGTAATACACAATTCTGCAGACCCGGCCGCTGACACGGTTACAGTGTACCTCAATGATGAAAACTGCTCAGCAACTTCGCGTACCGCACCGCAACGCCTTTCATTGACGCTCCCGCCGGCACGCCCATCAATATTGGCATCGCAGGAAAGAACAGCGTCTCAGCAGGCGACACACTGAAGAACTTCTCATCGGCCGAGGAAGCTTCTGCAACGAGCGGCAAGGTCGAGTTCGCCGTCGTTCACGGATCGACTGATGCTCCGGCGGTTGATGTCGTCGCCCGCGGTGTCGGACGGCTGGTGCACAGCATAGCCTACGGAGACATTACGGGATACATCGCGGTCCCCGCGGCTTCGTACACGCTTGATGTGAAGGATACCAACAGCACCACAACGGTTGCCTCGTTCACGGCGAATCTTTCCGCTCTGGCGAACCGCAGTGCAACCGTGTTCGCCTCGGGCTTCCTTAACCCTGTAGCCAACAAGAACGGAAGGTCATTCGGGCTTTTCGCAGTTCTTAACGACGGCACGGTCGTCCCGTTCGGGATTACCACGGGCATTCATTCGAAGTCCGGTGAGGTTCCCCGGCGGTATGAGCTGACGCAGAACTATCCGAACCCGTTCAATCCCTCGACAGAGATCAGCTTCTCGATTCCGGCGGCGGGACAGACAACTCTGAAGGTCTACAATACCATCGGCCAGGAGGTGGCAACGCTGGTCAATGGGCAGCTTCAGGCGGGTTCGTACCGGGTCACACTCAACGCGACGAACCTGGCTTCGGGGGTGTACCTGTACAGGCTTCAGGCGGGACGTTCAGCTCCGTCCGGAAGATGGTTTTACTGAAATAGTAGACCCTGCCCAGGTCAGCTGCGAGAGAGCCCCGGCATCACCTGTCGGGGCTTTCGTTCATCTCTCTCTGCATTTCGCCTCGCACATGCGTCCATTGTCCCTGACCGAAGAAGGTCCGACATGAGTTGTCTCCGGGGAGCTCTGACCGCAAAAAGACCGTGCCAGACAAGTCTGGTCTCGGAAAAAGCCGAACTCATTCGGGCACGGGGAAACGGGGCCGCTCATTTCCCTATTGGATTTGCTCTCGAGCTTGAAGTCGTCAAAAGACTGCGTGTTCATGCGGAGCAATATCTCCCGCGAATACGGTCGATACTCATTGCCATTGACTGGAAATGTATTTAATATCTTCGCCAGTACCAGACGAGACACTTTCGAGGAGGAAACACAGATGCTACTCGTTGTCAAGAACGCTATTTGCGTCCTCACTGCGGCCACCGGCGCCTTTTCACTTGTTCTTCCCAATTCCACCATTAACTTCACGGGACTTCAACCGGTCGGCGGCAGAGGGATCAGCGAAATACGCGCCGTGCTTGGGGGGCTCTTTGTCGCGTTGGGCCTGGCACCCATACTTCTGAAGGGCGATGCATACACAATGCTTGGGTGGGCATACCTGGCAATCGCACTCGTGCGGATTATTTCAATCTTTGCGGATAGCTCGTCCGTGCAATCAAACTGGATCAGTCTGGCAGTCGAGGTAGTCTTCGGCACTATTCTGATACTCTGATGGATTTTCTCGAGAACGTATCTCTCAGCACCGGCATTATCATCTGCATGGTGACGGGTCTCTGGCTGGTGAGTCTCGCACTCCGGAACTCCAGCATCGTGGACGTATTCTGGGGAACCGGATTCGTCATAGTCAACTTCGCAACATTCTCCCTGTCGCAACGATCGCTGCCACAGACACTTCTCACGGTTCTCGTGACGCTCTGGGGCCTCCGCCTCAGTGTGTATATCTACCTACGCAACAAAGGAAGACCGGAGGATTTCCGATACGCACAGTGGCGAAGAGAGCACGGTGCCCGGTGGTGGTGGGTATCGTTCTTCAAAGTGTTCTGCTTGCAAGGGGTCCTGCTATTGATTATCGCCCTTCCCCTGATTGCAGTCCAGACGACGCGGAGCGCGAGATCACTTTCACTGCTCGATTTTGCCGGCACCGTCCTCTGGACGATCGGCTTTTTCTTCGAAGCTGCAGGCGACTATCAACTTGCCCGGTTCAGGGCGAAAAGTTCAAATGCAGGCAAGGTCATGAGAACCGGACTCTGGCGCTATACCCGGCACCCCAACTATTTCGGCGATACCGTTCAATGGTGGGGATTGTACGCTCTTGCAGCAGCCTCAGGAGCCTGGTGGGCAGTGCTTTCTCCCGTTCTCATGACAATCCTTTTGCTGCGAGTTTCCGGTGTGACATTGCTTGAACAGGCCATGAAGACACGCCCCGGCTATGAAGAATATGTGCGCACCACAAATGCCTTTCTTCCATGGTTTCCCAGGCAGTGATGGATCATTGCTATGCAACGAGAACCACTCCATTTTCAGTTCGTGCGCGTCGCGAAACATTTCGGATGCAAGGTCGCCATTGTGGACCGCGGTCTTCAGCGACAGTACACCTACCGTCGCACACTTGTAGCTTCTCTCGTCCTTGCCGATAGACTCCAACAGATACATAATCCTTTCGTTGGTGTGATGCTTCCCACTTCCGCCGGTGCAGCAATTGTTGTTCTTGCTCTGCTGATGAGCGGAAAGACACCCGTTTTTCTGAATTACGCCACCGGGGTACAAACCAACACAGAATACGCACGAAAGAAGTGCGGATTCGAAACGGTCATCACGGCGAAGGGCCTACTCGAGAAGCTCCACACACCAGGGCTTGAGGGGTTTGTCTATATCGAGGATTTGCTCAACAGCGTGTCCATACTCGACAAAGGAAAAGCAGCGTTACGAGCCAGCCTTCCTGCCGAGCGGATCTTTTCAGGATTTCCTGTCTCTGATATCAATGCACCCGCGGCAATTCTATTCACAACAGGCAGCGAAGGGGAGCCCAAAGCTGTTTTGCTGACACACCGCAACATTATCGCAAACCTTGAGGCGTTATCACAGATATATCCTTTTGGACGCGACGATATCATGCTTGCAACTCTCCCCTTCTTCCATGTATTTGGTCTGGCCATCAATCTGTGGCTTCCACTTCGCTTCGGAATGACGATCGTGAGCTATGCCAATCCGATGGAGTACAAAACAGTCTGCACAATCATCCGCGAAGATAGACCAACCTATCTCGTTGGCACGCCGTCATTTCTTTGGGGGTACTTACATCATTCACAACCGGGAGACTTCAAATCGCTGGAATTGATTGTGACGGGTGCGGATAAGTGTCCCGACTTGCTCAGACAGGCGTATCAAGACAAACACGGATTGACAATTTATGAAGGCTACGGCACAACTGAAACAAGTCCGATAATAACTGTGAATACGCCAGATCGTTGTCGTCCGGGGAGTGTCGGATGGGTTTTGCCGAATCTCACGCTTCGCATTTTGCGATATGACACAGACAATGAATGTGAGACCGGTGAGATCGGAAGAATACTGGTCAAGGGGGAAAGTGTCTTCTCAGGATACTTCGAGGATCGTGAATCGACCAACCGGCGTTTCCACGAGGGATGGTATGACACGGGGGATATGGGATACCTGGACGCCGACGGATTCCTCTGGCATACCGGCAGGTTGCGGAGGTTTGTGAAGATAGGCGGTGAGATGGTTTCTCTCGTACACGTCGAAGAAGTGCTGGAAAAGCTCCTGCCAATGCACACGTCGTGTTGTGTCGTTGGATATCCCGATGTGACGAAGGGATCGACAATAATCGCGGCAATTACTCGACCGATCGATGAACAGCGGATGTACCGCGAAATGGCAAATCTGCTGCCGACAATTGCTCTGCCGAAGCGTTTTGTTGTCGTAGAAGATCTTCCGAAGACGGCAAACGGAAAGCCGGATTTTGTTCGCATCACGGAGCGCGTGCAAGAACTTGTAAAGAAGTTCTGAGAGAGGTCCGCGACCGCGTGTTGATCGTGCAGACCCCGGGTGGTATAAAGCGGCGTTCCGCAGACATCTCACAGGCGTGACATTGTCCGATCATCTCATAACTTCCGGAGTTTTCCATGGATCGACGAACATTTATCAGCACCGGCCTGAGCGCCTCGACGCTCGTCGCACTTGGCAATTACCCACAAACATCCGCACAGGGAGACACTCCAGTGGAAAATAAAGCACTCCCGATCACAGGGACGTTCCTCGACGAGATTACATATGACATCCCCTCACAGAACTGGGGCCCCGATCAGTGGCGGGCTGATTTTGATGCCATGCAGGCAATCGGCATTGACACCGTTATCATCATCAGAAGCGGATTGAGGACCCGGACAGTGTTTCCCTCGAAGGTGATAGGGTCCGATCCGGGCGAAGATCTGGCGCGCCTCTTCCTGGAAGAGGCCGCGAAGAGGAAGATGAGCCTGTTCTTCGGCAATTACGACTCTGCGGAATGGGGGAAGCCTGGGATGTGGAAAAGAGAGATTGAGATCAACCGCGAGTTCATGAAGGACATCTGGAACCGGTACGGATCATATCCTTCCTTTACGGGATGGTACCTTTCCCATGAGTCAAGCCACAGCAGGTTTCACTTCAGGGATATCACGATGGAGCTGAGCGAACTTGCGAAGACGCTTTCCCCGGGGAAGCCCGTGCTGATTTCTCCCTTTTATCCTTCGCGGAGGATCTATACAGAGGAAGGACTCGATCCGGGCGAATTCGCGGATAACTGGCGACAGCTGCTCAAAGGGATCACGACCATCGACTACGCAGCCTTCCAGGACGGGACGGCACCACTGGGCGAACTAGACGCTTACCTGAAGCAGGCGAAAATGGTCATGGACGAGGCCGGCATCAAACTCTGGAACAACGTCGAGACGTTCAGCCGGGATATGCCGATAAAATTCCCGCCGATCGATTTCCGGGAATTGCGGGAGAAGCTGATCATTTCCGCACGGTATGCAACCAAGAACATTACGTTTGAATTCTCACACTTCATGAGCCCGAATTCCTTCTACCCGGCCGCCAGGAATCTGAACGGACGGTACAGGGAATTCTTCAACCTTTAGAAGCACCATGATACCGTCACGCTTCGCAAACTCTCATCACCTCTCACATCATCCATTATCCCTGACCAGGAGGGTCGGGGATGGATTGACGATACCCATAAAGCCAATTCGTCAACTGGTGAGATCGCGGTGCACAGACCCCTTAGGCCAGCGACTCTCGAATGTAGTTGCCGGTTTCAGCGACGCCCCTCTTCTTCATTCTTCCTTCTCCATTGCTTCACGACCGGAGAGCGTATCGGCGAATCTCCGTACTATGTCGACAGGTCGTGTGATCGCCGTACCGATGCATACCGCAAACGCCCCGCAGTTTGCCGCTTTCTTCGCCTGGGCGGGGGACCAGATTCTTCCCTCTGCGATGACAGGGGTTTTCGTTCTTGACGCCAGTTCTTTGATGAGTGGATAGTCGGGTTCATACTTCGACGTGGGAAGCTCTTCAACGTACCCGGCAAGGGTCGTGGCAACAAAATCTGCTCCTTCATCGGCCGCGGACAATCCTTCCCCAAGATTGGAAATGTCGGCCAGGAGCGGACAGGTTATTGAACACCTGAGAGACCGAAGGAAGTCAATTCCTGACATCCCACCGGGCCTTCGACGGCTTGTCGCATCAAATGCAATAATATCTGCGCCGCTATCCACAAGTCTCAACACGTCATCTTTCGTCGGGGTCACCAGCACCCCACCCGATTCAAATTGTCCTTTTGTCAGGCCAATTATCGGAAGGTCGGTCACCTCCGCGACTGCTCTCACGTTCTCACAATCTCTCACCCTCACGCCGACTGCTCCTCCCAGTTCAGCCGCCTTCGCAAATGCGGCAATGAACTGCGGGGAGTTGAAGGGACTTCCTTCTTCTGCCTGGCACGACACGATGAGTCCATGTTTCAGTATTCCCATCGGAGCCCGTCTCGACGTGAGGATCGAAAAAGCGTGTGATTCATTCCCTGATCTTCCCGCACACGAACACTTTATTCGCTGTTGGCGCGCGACCCACCTGCCGCTTGTTCAAATACAAGTGACGCCGCCCCAAGGATTCCACCCTCCTGCGGAAAACCTGAGGTCTCGATTCTCAACTCTGCCACATTCGCCTTCATAGCACGACACAACACTGTGTTCCTGAACTTATCAAGGTATGGAGAACCCAGCTCAAGCAGACTGCCCGAGACTATTATGCATTCAGGGTTAAATACGTTGACCATGCCGGCCATGGCCACGCCGAGTCTCTCGCCTGCCGCATTGAGGATCGCAGTTGCCGATGGGTCACCCGCTCTTGAAGCCTCGCCGATGAACCTGGAAGTAAACTCCCCCTTCGAGTCGACCAGATGACGTACAAGGGGATTCTCCGAAGCCCAACGCGCAATACCCGAGCCGGAGGCAAACAGCTCGATACAGCCTCGCCCCCCACACGAACATTCCGGTCCGTTAGCGTCCACGCTCACGTGCCCGATTTCCGCAGCAAGATTGTTAGCTCCCCGCAGCAGTTTGCCGTCCACATAAATGCCGCCACCGATTCCTGTACCGAGAACGAGACCTATGAAGTTGTTCAGTCCCTTCCCTTTTCCAAAGCGCTTTTCCGCCACTGCAAAACAATTGCCGTCGTTATCCGCAAAGACAGGAAGGTTGAAACGTCCTTCGAGTATCTCCCGTAGGGGAACGTTCGACCAGTTCGGAATTAACGATGTCGCTGAAACGATGACACCGCGCCTGAAATCAACCTGCCCCCCGGTCGATATCCCAATACCTGCGACATCACGTCGTGCGGAGGCACAGAAATCCAGGCCATCTCCGACCAACGTCTGGATCGATTGAAGGATGGATTCCCGATTTCCTGGTGTGTGCTCCTTGGTCCAATGAATGACTTCTCCTGACTTCTCCACCACTCCCAACCTCAGGTTTGTCCCCCCGAGATCAAGGGCAACGGCCACCTGTTTCTCCGGCCTGTGATGCCGATCAGCCGACCCCTTTTTCACAATAGATGACAAAGGCGTTCACAAATCGTATGAATGGGCATGTAAGACGTCAATCATCGAATGAAAAGGAAAGTTCCTCTACTTTCACCGAACAATGACTCTCTCCAGCTCCTCCAGGGATTTTCCCTTCGTCTCCGGCATCACCTTCAACACAAAGAAGAAGAACGGGATCTCCAGGAGGGCGAAGAACAGGAACACGGCGCCGCCTCCGAAGACACCAAGGGCCAGGGGGAACGCGAGACCGACAAGCGCATTCACCAGCCAGTCGACGAACGTTCCCAACGCCTGCCCTTTGGATCTGACCCTATTCGGGAAAACTTCCGAAAGAAACACCCAGATCACCGCACCCACGGAAAATGCGAAGAAGGCCACGAAGGCGATGACGCAGGCGACCATTGCCCCGTTGCCAAAGAGATTGCCGGCATAATAATGGAGGGCGGCGCCGGCCATCGACACGCACATGCCGACTGCTCCGATCATCAACAGCGGCCTGCGGCCGATTCTATCAATAAGGAACATTGCGAGTACCGTGAATACCAGATTCGTGATCCCGACGGCGACGGCCTGCAGCATCGCCGCGTCTGTGCTTGCCCCGCTTTTCTCGAATATCATCGGTGCATAGTACATGATCACATTGATGCCGCTCAATATGCCGAAAAGGGGAAGCAGAACCGCGCACCAGATTGCAAACCTGTATCTCTCTTGAAGTAATTTGGTGGTGCCCTTTTCCTCCGTCAGTGACCGGATGATATCATCGAGCTGCGAATCAACATCCAGGGCGCCCACCTTTTGAAGGACGGCTTTCGCTCTGCCTGGTTGATTCACTTTGACGAGCCACCGGGGACTGTCCGGCACGAAAAACAACATGGCAAAGAAGACGGCGGCAGGAATCGCCATTACTCCGAACATCCAACGCCAGTTGTCCGCTCCTGTGTTGACAAGCAAATAGTTTGAGAAAAAGGCGACGAGAATCCCGATCACGATATTGAGCTGCGCTACCGATACCAATCTGCCCCGGAGTTTTGCCGGCGCAATTTCCGCGATATACATCGGCGCCATCACAGAGGAAGCTCCGATGGCAATTCCTCCCAGAAATCTGAACACGAGAAGCGTGTACCACCCCTCTGCCAGGGCACATCCCAGGGCAGAAACGAAGTACGCTGCTCCGCAGACTACCAGCACGACGCGTCGCCCCCACAGATCTCCCGGCCTTCCGACAACAATCGAACCGAGCATGGTTCCCCAGAGAGCCACCGACACAGTGATGCCGAGTGTCGCGTCCGTGAGATCGAAAAAGGTCGTTATGAATTTCGTAGTACCCGAGATCACTGCCGTGTCAAAGCCGAAAAGGAAACTGCCAAGTGCGGACACGACCGTGGCAAAAAGCAGATTCTTGTTCACAGTGTATTTACGGAGAGTCTATGATGCGATTATCGTGACCACCTGCACGCGCCAAACCGGACACCATCATCGGGGAAGATGCACAAAGGCCCCACATCCAAGCGATGAAGGGGCCTCTGCAACGAACGGAGTACCACACCAATCTAACGTAATGTCCTTCTCACGCAAATGCAAGCGAGACTGGTTGAGACTGTACCTTCTCATCCTGTGACAGCATCCACACACCCGGCGCCACGCTTCCCACGACTTCATCGTTATCATCGGCCCGGGTATTCATCTCACCTCGCACCCGCATCCATTGTCCCGGACCTGGATGTACCGGCCGCCGCCGTCAAAAAGCTCCACCCCGTCAAGTACATCGTTCTCGTCGGTCGATGGTGACGCAGGTCATTCGCTATTGACTTTTCGAAATGCCAATGGTATGTTGTCCCGGGAGTGGTATCGTCGTGAGTTAGGCGCTACTTGCCGCGACGTTAAACAATGAGCTAAAGGCGAACAACCGATCACAATAAACCCTCGCTTTATGCGGGGGTTTTTTATCTATGCCCACCTCAGGGTACGCCGCCTGCGCCTGCCACTGAAGAACGGAGTCTTTCATGAGCCTCACAACGAGAGTGGCGTGGGGAGCGATGCCATCACCACGCCTGCAAGTCCGGTGAGTCTAGGAAAGTCCCTGCGGGCATTACTTCCGCTCGATTCCATCGTCCCGTGATTGCCGATACGTGTTGTATCGGCTCATGGCGACAGTATCCTTCCGCACTTTCGGCCGCAGGGGATATCCTCCGGCGGCATACCCGAGCGTGATCAGAAGCGCAATCCTTGTTGAGCGCGGAATGCTGAGCAACTCCTTTATTGCTTTCTCGTCAAACCATCCCACCATGCATGTCCCGAGGCCGAGGTCAGCGGCCTGCAGGCAAAAATGCTCTGCGGCGATGCCAATATCGATGAGCGGGAATTCCCTCGTCTTAATCCAGCCCCCTATCTGCGTTATCACTCTGGGTTTTTCGATCGTCAGCACAGCGATCACGGGAGCCCCGAGCGAAAACTGATTAAACGAGATCGTGCTGCTGAATGTCGCCCGGGCTACTTTGTCCTTCAGCGGCGGATCATCAACGATAATGAGTGTCCAGGGTTGTGAATTGCTGGCCGAGGGAGCCACGCGGACCGATTCCACGATCGCCCGGACCTTATCGGCCTCCACCGGCCGATCCTGATAGCTCCTGACGCTCTGGCGGTACTTCGCCAATTCGGAAAATGTCATTTTCGGAAGTCCGATGAGATGTCCGCAGCCTTAAGAAACCCGGGGTCCGGGTCTTCTTCCCCGGGTTCTCAGGAGCCGCTTTATGGCTTCAGAAGAAAGGGTGTCATATATTTCCAGAGTATGCCGAACGAAATCGCTTTCCAATCAGATGCTGTAGCCCGCCGTCAGGTTCACCAGTGCCGGAGCGACAAGCTGATTTCCGTTGACATGTGTAAGAAGCGGGATTCTCAGGTCTGCGTACAGGTTTAGATGGGGTGTGGCGACTACTTGCAGCCCCGGGGAGATGTACAACCTCCCGTATCCGGTGTTATCCGGGTCTGCATTGTCACCGCTGTCTGTCCCTCGGAACGACCCCGCGAGCTGGACCATGGGAACGATCCTGAAGCTGTTCAGAAGCCCGTCATAGTGAATGCCAGCGCTGGCGTCAAAACTGTCTCCCGGGCGGTATCCATCGCGCTCATTGAACGCATGCTGCCACATGACCTGTGCGTACCATCCCCATCCCTTCTCCTGCCCCATCTGGTATCCACCCAGAAGGAGGTCCGTCGTGCCGGTGCCGATCTGTGTATCCCGGTCAAGGAGAGATTCAGTAAATGAGCCAGTGGGGAGTTTCAGCCCGAATTGAATCCCCGTGGACATGTCCTCCGAGAGTCCGGTGTACATTCCCAAGAGCCGGACGTCGCCGAACGACGTGTGAGTTGCCGACGCGAGATTCCCATCATCGTCTATGGTCCTGAAATAGCGGTTCCACATGGGGGCCTCAACCATGATACCCCAGTCCCTGTTGGCCATGAACTGAAGGCCGAGCGTGTAGAAGTTCGTACGGATTTCTTTGTCATCGTTCGCATCCGGGGATGCGCTCTGCCAGTTGCCCCAGTTCTTTGCCTGGTCCATGTAATTGTATTGCAGAAATGCCCCGAACCCTGATGAGGTCGGCATGGTCCACCTCGCCCCGACGGTGAACACGTTGCATCCGCATGCGCACGCAAAAGTCATAGCGGGGACGAACAGGATTCCAGTTACGACAAATACGAAATATCTGGCCAATTTGGTCATGACGTACTCCTTCCTGTGAGTTGAGTGAACAGCTGGACAGCGCCGTTACAGGGAGGAGACTTCGGGTGGATGGTCGATGTCCCTTCCAGGAGGAAAGGGGATGGGGGAACTCAGAGAGGCAAATAACAACTGCCCGGTTCGAGGGGGGCAATACACGATTGGAGGGTGTACCGGGACCGGCTGAAAATTGTCAAATTCCCTCAGATTCCTGGCGGGAGGAGATTGTGCTTTCCGGTCTTCATTCTGAAGCTCCTTGCGCAGGAGGCAACAACCCCGGCAGGTGTTGCCGGGGACGTCCTTCTTCTCGCAGAGATTTGTGGCAATATACGAGCGGTTTACGTAAAAGCCGATTACCGCGACACAATCGCTGAGACAGGCGAGCGTGACGCAAAGGAGGAGTGGAAATGTGAGAATGAGTCTCACTGGGCCCGGGGGTGCGGAAATGAGAAACAATATCCAGGAATGAATTACCGGACCGGGAAGATCAACAATCCGGTGGTACCCGCTTCCTGCAATGAAAGGATGAACACATGCCAAAACCAAATGGTTCCATCGGATGAGCGGTCGCGAGATTCAGTTCTTCGCATTCCGTCGGTCAATGTCTTTTCGCGTTTGAAGCAGCGATATCCCGCATTCCTGTTTTGTTGGACCGTACTTGCACTTTAAGCAAGAACGTGCTACCTTTCTTTCAAAAGGTGCTACTATGAACAAGCTCATCCGATTCGGAGTCTCCATCGAGGAGGATCTTCTCAGAAGTTTTGACCGGTTCAACCGGCAAAGGGGATTTGTCAATAGATCACAGGGGCTCAGGGACGTCCTCCGTTCCCTTCTCGATGAAGATCGAGTACATGATGACAGCTCGCCTTCGCTCGGCGTGTTGACTCTGGTTTACGACCATCACAAGCGTGATCTGGAAGATCGCTTGACCGCCATTCAACACGATCACCACCATTCCATCATCACCACCACGCACGTTCACATTGATCACGATAACTGTCTCGAGGTTATCCTTCTGCGGGGCCGGGCGGGCCCGTTGCGCAAGATCGCGTCCGACATATCCACTCTGAAAGGGATACATCACAGCAAATTCCAACTCACCTCAGCGGAGCACATGCACACATAGGTCGTCCCCTGTTCAGACAAACATCGGTGATTCCGGCACCCACTCAATGAAATCCCAAACCATGATGACCTTCAATCCGTCGATCGCACTGGTATTCGGTATCGTAGTCGTTTCATCAGCGATAGGACAAACGGGCGTTCCCGAGCCAGGACCTCGCCTCATTCAACTGAACCAGGTGGCTGCCCAATCCAGTGATGTGTTCACTGGTCCCCCGGAAACTGTCTCCATGTTTTCCGGGTACATGGTTCTTCCACCTTCAAAGTCGGTCGGCAAACACAGCACAAAGAGTTATGAGGAAGCCGTCATTGTGCTTTCAGGAACCGGCGAGATGAGAATCACGGATGGACCCACATTCAAGCTCAGACCATACACCATTGCCTATTGTCCACCGTTGACGGAACACGACGTGACCAACAATGGAGGCGACACGCTCCGTTACATTTGGCTGGTGGCAAAGGCACAACGATAGGCTCGAATTCGCACGCTATGGTCGAGTATGCTCCCCTCGGACCCGCAAATCAATTGTGTGCAGTCCCAAGCGTGTCTGTCTCAATCATCTGGTGGGAAACACCATGATCCGACGCAATAGCGTTCTGGTTTTGTTACTGATGTTTATCTTCCAACCGGTAGACGCACACAACGGCGTCCTCCGGGGTAAGGTCGTGGACAAACAGACCAGAGCGCCTCTCGTCGGAGCCAATGTCTCAATCCAGGGGACAACACGGGGAATCTCAGTGGATACTAACGGAGTATTCGTCATCACGGCTGTCCCCACGGGGACATACGTCATCACAGTCTCATCCGTCGGGTATATGAAGCAAAGCCGCACGGTCGTTATCGGCAGTGACACCTCCTCCGTGACATTCCAGCTCGCGGTTGACGTCCTGAATTTCGGAGAAATCACCACCACGGCGGAACGGCCATATTCGGCGGCCTCGTCCCTGGCGCTCAGGGAAATTGATTTCGAACTTCGTCCCCGCCAGTCCGCGCAGGATATGCTCCGACTGGTGCCCGGGCTCGTTATCGCGCAGCACGCCGGAGGGGGAAAAGCGGAGCAGATATTTCTCCGTGGGTTCGACGCCGACCACGGCACGGACGTCAACCTCTCAGTCGATGGTCTCCCTGTCAACATGGTGAGCCACGGTCACGGCCAGGGGTACGCCGATCTCCATTTTGTTATCCCGGAGGTCGTCAGGGGAATCGAGGTATTCAAAGGACCGTATTTCGCGCAGTTCGGAGATTTCGCCACCGCGGGGTCAGCCCGGTTCCTTACAAAGGACGAGTTGGAATCCAACCTCATCAGCGTCGAAGCGGGACAATTCGGGGAATACCGCTATTTAACAGCGGTTCAGCTCCCCCTGCAGTCTTCGACAACGACATCATACATGGCAGCAGAGTTCTTCCATACGGACGGCTATTTTGATTCGCCAAGCGCGTTTAACAGGTTCAACATGTTCGGCAAAATCCGAACCACGGTAAGCGAGAACGGTACCCTGGATCTCTGGATGTCGGGGTTCGGCTCAGGATGGAACGCCTCCGGGCAGATCCCGGAAAGGGCCGTCGCCGAGGGACTCATCGACCGGTTCGGTTCGATCGATCCCTCGGAAGGCGGTACAACGCAGAGGGAAAACATAAGCCTGACGTACACCGGGACAGCCGAGAATACCTCCACGATACTGACGCAAGTCTATTATTCACGCTACCGGTTCAAGCTCTTTTCGGATTTCACGTTCTTCAGATTCGATCCGGTGAACGGAGACGAAATCGAGCAGGACGACGACCGGACGGTGCTCGGCGCGCGGGGAGAGTACTCTCTTGAGGGGAGCACCGGGAGCGTTCCGACGACGACACTTCTCGGATCAGCGTTCCGGGCCGACGAGACCACGGTCCAGCTCTGGCATACAACCCAAAGAAGGCGGCTCAGCAATACCGTGGATGCGCTCGTTCATCAGAGCACTATGTCGATGTACGTCCAGGAAGAATTTCACTTCAGCCCCCTCCTCCGGCTCCAGGCAGGGCTCCGGGGAGACTATTTTCTCTTCGACGTGGAGGATCAGAACAGGGATTCAGCTCACACCGACATTTCAGGATACGTCCAGCAGACAATTCTCAACCCGAAGGCTAATCTCGTGTTTTCACCGGAACGGTACCTGGACATTTTCCTGGATTTCGGCGGGGGGTTTCATTCGAACGATGCGCGTGCGGTGGTGACTCAGCCCGGGGCTCGCACGCTCCCCCGGGCATGGGGTGAGGAGCTGGGCTTCACGATAACGCCGGGCTCCGGATACTCATTCAGCGCGGTCGCATGGGGTCTCGATCTTCAAAGCGAGCTTGTGTACAACGGGGACGACGGAACGACTGAACCGAGCGGAAGGACGAGGAGGTTGGGACTCGATTTCGAGGGGCGGGCGCAGATCCTTTCATGGATCTACGCCGATGCGGATGTCACACTTTCGAGAGGCCGATTCAGAGACCTCCCCGAGGGTCAAAATTTCATTCCCCTCGCCCCGACAGTCACGGCCACCGGGGGCCTGACCGCCAGGAATCCGGATGGGTACGAGGCGTCACTCAGATTCCGGCACATTGACGACCGGCCGGCCAACGAAGACAATTCGGTAACAGCGCTCGGATACACAATCTTTGACGCCACGCTCGCGTACACCTTTTCCCGCACCCGGGTGCAGGTTACCGGAGAGAACATATTCAACATCGCATGGAACGAGGCGCAGTTCGATACGGAATCCCGTCTGAAGGGTGAAGCGCTCCCCGTGTCCGATCTCCATTTCACGCCTGGAACGCCGCTCAGCGTGAAGATGAAGGTGGAATTTTCCTTCTGAGGCGTCCAGGTTCCATAATGCCACCCCGTCAGGACCTTCGTGCCCCGGGCGGAGTATTGTTGCGGTCTTGCCTCAAAGGGAAACCTGGACACCCGATGCAAGCCGGTATTGCTCATTGATCTGGTTGCCGTTCAGATCTTTGATCAGCGGGAGCTGAGCAAAGAGATCGATGTTGAAACCGGGAATGGGAATGAAGGAGAGGCCTGCGCTCAAGAACATATAATGGCCGCCGGAGTCCGGGACATAGGCGCCGTTGTACCGCTCATGGGAGCTCACCTGGCCGATGACGCCGATGTGCTGGATGAGCATCGCTCCATCCTCCGCATCTTCAGGAAACCAGCGGAAACGGAACGTCGCATCATAGTTCAGAGACGCCGGTTCCCGGTAGGGGCCGAAATGGTGGACGGGGACTCCCGCGAGCACGCTCCCATCAAACGATTGTTTCAATCCCCCATACGACCCGCTCGCTCCGACGAGTGCGACTGTGGTTCCGGTCCCGGCCTGCAGGTGAGGATGGATTAAGTAACCGAACGCGTCCCGTGCGCTGATTGAACCAGTTGGAATCTTGACTCCTCCCTGGAGAAAGATCGATGCAAACTTCTGGCCGGAGAGAGACATGACTGCGTAGCGGACGAGCGCTGACGCATCACCGAGTCCCCGTGTGGTGTTGCTTTCCAGTGACGAGGAGTCCAGGGTAGAGACAACCCGCCCGACGTGCTCGTAGTGGAGTGAAGGGGTGCCTACGTATGTGTTCCTCTGAAAACGGTAGACAAACGGGACGGCGAGCGTGTATCCCCACCGTCCCGCCGCGTAATTGAGAGTGAAAAATGAAGTCACGTATTGTGTTGTGACGTCGTCATTCAGCGAGGAACTGTTTGTCAGGCCCGAGAATGACTGGAGCCGCGTATCAAGACGAATCAGCGTCCGGTTTATGTCGAACACGTATCCATGTTCGCTTATAAAGCAATACTCGCACGCGGTTGCGCTGACCTGAAGAACGAACGACAATACAGCCACCAGTACCGATTTCTTCATGCATTCCTCCCCGCGCTCAGTTTCGTGTGCAAACCCAGCGTCACACAGATCAGAAATCAAACCCCATTGTCATGTTCACGACCTCAGGGGCATAAAAAGCCCTTCCGGTCTTCTTGCAGGTATTCCCGGGTTCTTCCTTCTTTTCGAAGGGGGTTCTGCGATATAAGATTGGTTGAGCTTAAAGGAGAGTTGGAGGACGCAATCGCTGGCACGGGCGAGCGTGAGACAACGAAGGAATGGCATGGTAAGTACGCGTCTCACCGGAGCAAGGAGAAAAAAAAGAACGGAAACGGGTCATTTCACATGAATGGCGATGAAAACCGGGGCATATCCGGTCCCGATGAATACGCCGTTCAACGTACAATGAACGACATCAAATTCACATAGTCAACACAATTCCCTTGCGCGGAACGGAGAAGATCAAATATGTACGGCCAAACGGAGAACGACGTTCCGCGGCTCTTCCCAGCTTGCACCGCTGAAATACGCTCCCTTGATCAGATGGATGTTATTGAGGAGGTTAGTCACGTAGAGCGATGGCTCGAACGTCGCACCCCCCGCCATGTGCAGCGTGTGCCCAAGACCGAGATTCACTATCCAGGATGGGGTGGTGTGGGCTGCGGTATTGAAATCGAATAGTCCTGTCTTGTACGCCACCCCGTTTGGATTCCCGTTCGTGAGCCCTGAACCATAGATCGCTTTGAGATTGACGAACCAGTCACGGGGCTGATAATTAACGTCCGCAACAACGGAGAGCCTCTGATCGTGATCCAAATCCGTCGCGGGGCCATCATTGCTGATGTCGAGGAATCCCCCTGTGACAGGGCCGGAGCCGTACGCATGAATGATAGAGCCGTTCAGGTAGCCGGAAAACGGCGTCTGGGGACTGTTGTATGCAAGTCCCAGTTCGATCCCCGTTGTCCTTACCGTTGAAATGTTCACAGGCGTCTTGATGGCGCTATTGCCGACCGTCTGGTCGTCAAGCCCGGGACTGCTGTATTTGTAAAAAGAGGCAAATTTGCCACGCAATCCTCCGGAAAATGCGTGCGTATACACAGCCTCGTAGAATGCGTCCCGTTCCGCAAGTGTCGGGGTCAGTGTGTTACTGACGTTGAGCGCAATCGTCCTCAGGCCTTCGACGTTCGTCGGCATAAAGAGCCGGCCGAAATAGAGATACGCCGTGTTGGACTCATCGAAGAAGAAGTTCCACTTGATTCGCGGGCTCACCTGGCTCTGGAGTGCGACGTCCGGGGCAATATGCTGGTCATACCTGATCCCCACGTCGAATGATGTCCATTCAAGAGGGTGCCATTCCGTCTCACCGAAGACCCCGAAATCCGACCCTGCAAAATCCGTCAGTATCGACGGTCCGGGATTTCCGACAGAGTCGCGCGATGTGAAATTCTCCGTACCTTTTGTGCTGCTCATGTTCAGTCCCACCTTGTATGTCAGCTGATGCGAGAGCCTGCTGTCATACGTCGAACGGATCCCGATTGTCGTAAAACTCCTGTCTTCCGCGAGCAAATACTTGTGGACCGTATCCCCTGCAAACTGAAAATCCGGGGGATCGATCGACCCCGGAGTATACTGCAATCCTCCCTCCCGGGCATACGCACCGGCGAAAAAATTGGACTCCCTGTCAATGTCCGAATTGAGTGTCCGGAAGTATGACAGGGTTTGAAACCCGTTTGTAGTTTTCTGGAGGTCCGATGCCACCTGTTCGACGGAATCATAGGGAATTTGAGTATAGGTATTGCCGTAATTCACGTTGGATGTCAGGTAATCAACGTCGCTCAGCACATAGTCGAACTTGCCGTACAGGAAATAATCGAACCCATGGTCATGGAAAAGGTTGGCAACAGGCGGGTCAATGCGCCTGTCGGTTTCCTGACGGGAGCCGGAAATGAAGTACCCCAGATTCCCGATGTGGTCGCTGAAGGAAAGCTGCTGGCCGTTTGAGTTCAGTGCTCGAAACGGCCCGATGCGCGATCCAAGAGTATCCCCCGCGGAAACGCCTGATGAGGCTCCTCCGGGTGAGAACGGTTTGGCCCCGTTAAAGACAAGATAGCTCCCCACATACGTGGAAGCATCAAGCTGGAACTTCCCGGTGGGAACACGGTTATTCAGGTCGATAATGGCGGCCATCTGGCCTCCGTATTCGGCCGGGAATCCCCCCGTCACAAAAGTAGCCCTGTCGATCACTTTGGGGTCAACCACTTCATTGAGCCCACCGAACACTCCGAGCGGAACCGGGAGACCGTCAATGTAGTATGTAAATTCACCGTGCATCCCGCGGACATGAACCTCACCGGTCGGTGCACGCGCCACACCCATCAGATTCTCCTGGATCAGGTTGGTCATCCGGGCAGTAGGAGGCGCGTGGTACGTTTCCGATTCAAATACCTGGTTGCCGGTTCTCGGATCGATGTGTGAAACCGCAAGCTCCCTGTCTGCGGTGACGACAACTTCCTGTTCCTCGGTTCCCTCAGAGTGAAGCGCAACTGTGTAGGACGAATGTGACTCGTCTATCAGGATGGAGTCGGTGTACGTCCTGTACCCGACGAACCAGGCGGACACATTATAGCTTCCCGGTTCAAGATCCCTGAATCGTATCAGGCCGGCGGGATTGGTTGCGTCCTGGGTGATCAACCTGCCGTTTCGTCTCAAGACAACGTTTGCAAGTTCGATCGGGAGTTTTTGATCGGCGTCTATGACCAGAATCCTCGCCTGGACACCTCCCTTTGCCGCCTTCGAAGATGGGTTTCCACCCGCGGAAACCGTGACGCTCGCGAAAAGCAGTGTGCACACGAAAGAAAACAGAGTTCGGCGAATCCTTTTTGTCATACCTCTCCTGTGTTGAGGCCGGCGTGAAGGAAATCTGCAAGACAAAGACACATGAGTCGCTCACCGCACAATTGAACGCGTTATCCGGAGTACGATTACCGGAGACTGCTCTCGGTGAGGTGAGTTTTGGTTGTTTATTCCTTACTGGAGAGAGTAACCCGGAGGTGCGCGGGCCGAGTGAGGCTTGGCAGGTGATTCGGGGGCAATGATCGTTGGAGCGGAATTAACTGCCCTGTCTGGGGATAGGACAGGCACAAAGGGCTCGTAACTCGCAATATGTCCCGCGGTAAAGAGGCAGGCCATGCAAATCCCGTTTTCCGTCGATTTCGCAAGGTTCGGGGCGATCTGATTGGTGACGATATGGTGGCCCGACCCGCAGGCAATGACATCGTCGGTATGGAGAAACCCCACTGAAACGCTGAGCGGAATATAAACGGCGAGGAAGAATATCCGGAAGCTATTTCGGGGAATCGGTCGCATGGCTAACCTACTTAACGCAAGCCCGGAGCGAAAGTTCCATTCCGGGTCACATTTTGAAGACCAGGAACAGCGAGCCGGGCCTGAACAAGTGATTCGATACTCATTGAAAAACGGCCAAATTAGACAGAAGAGGGTCTTTTTCTTTGCGAGGATTCCGGGAATTGAACGAAACCGGGTTGATTATCGTTCCTGCGACAGGTAATTTTGATCTCATCAAAAAACATCATGCACATGACCTCCTCGCGTCGAGCTCTCGGGCTCATGGCCCTCTCACTATGCCAGGCATCCCCGTCGCCTGGCCAGGGAAAGCAGTACATCGCGATAATCCCGACATTTCACGACAGGATTGTCACGGCCGGGCGCGAAAGCGTCGTTCAGTTGCAGCGCCAGCGATTCGTTCTCTTCGTGTACCGCAACGCCGTGGCTGTCTCCTCCGAAGCGGACTTTCTCAACACCGGAGGGGATACGCTGTCACAGGAGTTTGCGCTCCCTTCAACCGGACATGACGATAACGTGGACCGGCCTGACCGCAGGACATCGAACGGCATCCTGACTGTCCGAATGTGGGTCGAAGGTGAGCGGGTCACGCCGGGATCCGTCCACGATGGAAACGTCGATTGGTTTACGATCCGGGCGCGATTCGCACCAGGCGAACGCCGGAGAGTGAAAGCTGAATTCTGGGCCGAGACGTCGCTCACCGATGTCGACTCACTCCCGGGTCTCGACACAGTTGCCATTGCCCCCGGCCCGCGCGGCTTCATGCTGGATCTGTTCCATGCCGCCGTCTGGAAGAGGCCAATCGGGACTATCGATGTCGCGGTGGTGCTCAAAGCCGGTTTGACGTTCGGTCAGGATGACTTTTCCGCGGACCCGGACGCATTCCAGCTTCAGGATTCGACGATCACCTGGTCATTCAGGAACCTGGTACCTGCTCCGGACGATAACATTGTCGTTTTCTATACGCCTTCGGGAAGCTGGGGATCGACGCCGAACACAATGGCCAGGCTCTCCACGTACATCGTCAGGAAAGTCTATGACAGCCTGCTCGATTACGTTGAACAGAGGGGAGACAACTGACAATTTCTGAATTCGGCCGGGGGAGAATCAATCGATTCTAAGGGCGCGAGGAAGGGGACGATGCGGCACACATGCTTCTGAATTCCGCCGGGACCAGCGACGGTTTGCGCTTTTCGTAATCGAAGAACACTATGCCGGTTTTTACAAGTGCAACTTCCTTTCCTGTCGCCTTGTTCACGATGCGGAAGAGAAAATCGCACCCGAGTTGCTGCAGGTCCTCCACAGAGACCTCGATCGACAGGACGTCGCCGTAAAAAGCCTCGGACCGGTACACGACGGCTGCGTCGGTCATAATAATCCCCACACCGCTCACGTTATGTTCCGTCCAGCCGTGGGTTTGCAGAAAGCGCACCCGTGCCTCCTGTGCGATCGCAAGTACCACGTCGTTGCCAAGGTGACCGCCGTAGTTAATGTCAGAGACCCTTAACCTGATTTCAGTGGAGAACTGAAACCGTTCAGGCATTGCAAGTCGAATTCTGGACACTCCGGCGCGCTCCTTTATGTTGGCAGAATTTTGTGAATTTTTCGGAGGGAAGAGATATGGTCCGGGACCGGACAGTAATCCTCGTGGCACTTGTGCTTCTGGTTCAGCAGGGAAGCCTGTTCGCGGCGGGGAATGGACAGAATTCCACACTGACTGTCTTCGCGGCCGCCTCGCTTCATGAAGCGTTTCAGGAGATTGCAAGAATCTTCAACAGGGCAAATCCCAGCATCACGGTGGAATTCAGCTTCGCAGGTTCACAGCAGCTCGTCCAGCAGCTCAGCGAAGGAGCCCCGGCGGACGTGTTTGCATCCGCTGACACGACACAGATGGGTATCGCGGTTCGCTCCGGCAGGATTGACGGCAGCTCTGTACGCACCTTCGCTCGCAACAAGCTTGTCATTATCGTCCCGACGACGGGGAGTAATGTAGGAACTATTCGCGACCTTGGCAATGCCGGAAGAAAGATCATCCTTGCCGACAAGGCCGTCCCGGCCGGCCGGTACTCACTCCAGGCGCTCGATCGAATCAGCAGTGACTCCACATACGGGCGTGACTTCAAGGAGAAGGTTCTCCGCAACGTCGTATCATACGAAGAGAATGTGCGTGCTGTCGTGGCCAAAGTCCGGCTCGGGGAAGCCGACGCGGGGATTGTGTACGTCTCGGATATTCCCGGGGAACCGGTGCGCAGCCTGAAGGCTATCGAAATTCCCGATGCATGGAATAGTGTCGCCATCTATCCTATCGCGACAGTCTACGACTCACAGCACCACGAAGCCGCCGGACTCTTTCTGCGGTACGTTCTTTCCAAAGAAGGTCAATCGGTCCTGCGGCGCCTCGGATTCGGGGCAGGTGCGGAATAACGCCCCCCCTGCGCTTGAGAGCACTCAGCGGAGGAGCAGAAGTTTTTTCGTGCTCGTGTATGTTCCCGCGGTCAATCTGTAAAAATACACGCCTGAGGCGAGTGCAGAGGCGTCAAAACGGATTTCATGCACGCCGGGATCCTGCTGGCTATTGACAGGGAGAGCCACCTGCTGGCCGAGAAGGTTGAACACCGCCAGGTTTACGCTCGAACGACGGGGAATGCTGTATCGAATGACCGTGGACGGATTGAACGGGTTGGGAAAGTTCTGTTCCAGCCTGAATACACCCGGAACGCCGGAATTCGCCGATGCAATCCCGGTAATCACGATCTGCGAGAGCGCGCGGCGCCATATTCCGTGTCCGCTTGTTCCCGCGAAGAGGTTCGTTCCCGTGGCGATCAATGAATAGACCTCGGTAACACTCGGCAGCGAATCGACCCTCGACCAGGAGATTCCCAGATCCGTGCTGCGAAAGACCCCTCCCTCCGTCCCCGCAAACACGTTCGTCTCGACGGCAAGCAGGGCGTTAATTGTACTGGCTGTCAGGCCGGAATCATCGGCCGTCCACGTTGTTCCGGCATTTGTTGAATAGAACATCCCTCCCTGCGACGTCCCGGCGAACAGTGTGTTTCCGACGGAAGCCAGGGAAAGGACGTTCATGTTGGAAAGGTTAGAATCTACCGGTACCCATGACGTGTCGCCCAAAGCGGAGAGATACACTCCCCCTCCGAAAGTCGCCGCACACATTCCTGCGCCGAAAGGCACGATAGCATACGCCGAAAGCCCGTTCAGGCTTGTGGGGTTCCACGTCTGACCGCTGTCGTATGACACAAAGACCCCGTTGGCGTACGTTCCCCCGACAATGTCAGTCCCGTAAGCCGCCAGCGAGATAACGTTTGTCAGGACTGTCGTGTAGGTAGGGGGGTCGGTTGTGTCGGCCGGGTTGGTCCTCCTTGCCGTGTCGGGCACCCAGGTCTGACCGCCATTCGGCGATATGAACAGTCCCCCTTCAAACGTCCCTGCATAGAGATATGCTCCGGTTGAAAGAAGAGAGAAGACATCAGTGCTCGTCAGTCCCGAGTCGAGCGGCGTCCAAGTCGATCCCTCATCCGTCGTCATGGAAACTCCTTCACCGAACGACCCCGCGTAAAGACTCCGGCCATTGATTGCAAACGCATATGCGCCTTTCGGACCGCCGAGGCTGACCCACTGTGCATCCGCCGTGCACACGGTAACAACAACGGCAATCGGAAAAAGGAGCGGCATAATCGACTTCATGGAAACTCCTGACCTGAGGGGTTGGATCAACGGTTCACGCGACCGAACGCCGGATGAATGAGTGATTCGAATCGAAGCTGTTTTGTCATCGAGTCGCCCCGTTTGACTTCAGGAACGTCCCCCGCTCGAGATCTTCGAACGCCTCCCGGAGCTCCTGCTGGGTATTCATGACAATTGGCCCGTACCATGCGACCGGTTCCTCGATCGGTTTCCCCGAGACAAGGAGGAAACGGATCCCCTCTTCCCCTGTCCGGACCGCGACCTCATCGCCGCTGTCGAAGAGCACAAGCGAGCGATTATCCGCTTCTGCGGGTGGAGCAACGGCGATCGCGCCGACTCCTTCCGTGGGGACGGCGAGAGGTCCGGAAGCATTGCTGAATTTTCCGCCGCCGGCGAACACGTATGCGAACGCATTGCTCGCCATCGCCACGGGGATCGTCCTCATCTTCCCCGGGGGGACGGACACGTCCAGGTAAATCGGGTCGGCCGCGATCCCTTCCACGGGACCCCTCCGGCCCCAGAAGCTTCCGCAGACGATCCGGACCTTCGTGCCGTCATCATCGGTGACCTCGGGGATATCGCCCGATTTCACTTCCTGGTACCGGGGCGCCGTCATCTTGAGAGCCGACGGAAGGTTGGCCCACAACTGAAAGCCGTGCATCCTGCCTGCTCCGTCCCCTTTGGGCATCTCCTGGTGAATGATGCCGCTGCCGGCCGTCATCCATTGCACGTCTCCCGACGTTATGGACCCCCTGTTGCCCATGCTGTCGCCGTGCTCGACACTTCCTGCGAGGACGTAGGTTATCGTCTCGATTCCTCGATGGGGATGCCACGGGAACCCGGCCAGGTACTCTTCGGGGATATCGTTGCGGAAATCATCGAGGAGAAGGAACGGATCGAAGTCGGACGTATTGCCGAATCCGAACGCCCGGCGGAGGTGAACGCCCGCGCCCTCGAGCGTGGGCTTTGACTGGATCACGTTCCTGACAGGTCGCAGTGACATTGGCTGCCTTTCACATGGAATGGAGGCACGGGGGAGGCGGGATGCACGCCGCTTCTCACCTTTCCACACTCTAACGACGCGGGGAGGGTCAGAAGTTTCCCGGAATCACATTCCCTCCCGGGGTTGCCGTCCGATTGCCGTCCCACGCCCCGGAGTACGTCCCCCGCCTGACGTATGAACCGCGTCCCGGAGCCCCGAGCCAGCGGGGGCCGTCGACAACGAGTGCGCCGCGGGAGAAGACCCGTTCTGCGTTCCCTTTCACCGTGAAGCCCTCGAACAGAGAGTAATCCACCCGCATATGATGTGTGCGTGCCGATATCGTATGCTCCATCTCCGGATCCCAGATCACCAGGTCCGCATCGCTCCCCGGCATGATCGCCCCCTTCCGGGGATACAAACCGAACAGCTTCGCGGGCGCCGTCGACACGAGCTCAACCCAGCGGTTGAGAGAAATGCGTCCGGGACTCACGCCGTAGTGGAAGAGAAGCTGGAGCCGGTGTTCCACACCGGGGCCGCCGTTGGGAATCTTCGCAAAGCTCTCGCGTCCAAGCTCCTTCTGTCCTTTGAACAAAAAGGGGCAGTGATCTGTTGACACAACCTGGAGCGCGTTGATTTTCAACCCTTCCCAGAGCTTCTCGCTATGCCGTTTCTCCCTCAGCGGAGGGGTGAAGACATACTTGGCTCCTTCGAAATCCGGCCTCTCCAGCTCTTCGACGGAAAGGAGAAGGTACTGGGGGCAGGTCTCCCCGAATGCCGGAATCCCCCTGTCACGCGCCTCCGACACTTTCCCGAGCGCATCAGCCGATGTCACGTGAACAATGTACACCGGAGTGCCGGCCATCTCGGCGAGCGCAATCGCCCTGCCGACAGCCTCAGACTCGGCGGACACCGGGCGGGTGAGCGCGTGATAGATGGGCGCCTTCTTCCCTTCCGCAATCGCCTTCCGGACAAGGAGGTCGATGACGCCGCCGTTCTCCGCGTGGATGCAGACAAGGGCACCGCAGGCTCCCGTGCGGCGCATCGCCCTGAGTATCGTGGCATCGTCCACCATGAGGAGATCCGGGTAGGCCATGAACAATTTGAAGCTCGTGACCCCTTCACGGACCATTTCGTCCATGTCCTCGAGGTGCGCCTCCGGAAGGTCGGTGACGATCATGTGCAGACCGTAGTCGAGCGCCGACTTTTCCCCTTTCCTCCACCACGCATCGAGGGCTTCGCGCATCCCGCGGCCTCTCGACTGGGTGGCGAAATCGATGATGCACGTCGTCCCGCCAAACGCCGCCGCACGCGTGCCTGTCTCAAAGTCGTCGCTTGACGTAATTGCACCGTACGGCATGTCCATGTGCGTATGGACGTCGACGCCCCCGGGAATGACGTACTTCCCCTTTGCGTCAAAGACGGCGTCCGCATCGAGCTGAAGTTCCGCATCCACGAGCGCGATTTTTCCCCCATCGATGTAAATGTCCGCCGTGTAGTCCTGATCCGCCGTGATGATACGTCCCGACTTGATGAGTGTCGACATTCTGTCTCCAGGGAGGTTTCCCGGCATGTTCGCGTCAGATGCGTAAACGGCACGTCAGGGATTCCGTGCGTCGATTTCCCTGTCGGCGATATCAAGCGCCGCGTCGAGCGCAGCCACCCCGGCGTCCACTTCTTCAAGGGTGATGATCAGGGGGGGAGCGATAACAATGTGACTGATCCACGGCTGGACAAAGACCCCCCTCGCCATCATGTCCGCGGCGACGCTGTCCACAACGAGCTTTCTGCCGCCGATTTTGTCTGCAGAGGTGTTAAACGGCTGTTTTGTTTCCCGGTTCTTCACAAGGTCGACGCCCCAGAAGAGACCGAGGCCCCGCACGTCACCGACAGAGGGGTGGCGCGCCATCAGGTCCCGGAGCCGGGAGCCCATGTACGCGCCGGTATCCCGGGCCCTGTCGACAAGATTCAGCCGTTTCATTTCGTCAATCGTCGCCACGGCCGGGGCGAGCGTGATCGGATGCGCCTCGTACGTATGGCCGTGGGAGAAATAGTGGTCGTCGAACAACGACCCGATCTTCGCGGTCGTCGCGCAGAGTCCGAGCGGCACGTACGCGGAGGTGATCCCTTTCGCCGTTGTGAGAATGTCCGGGGTGACATTCCAGTGATCCATCGCGAACCAGTCCCCCGTGCGCCCCCAGCCCGACATGACCTCGTCGGCAATCAGGAGCACGCCGTGCGCATCGCAAATCTGCCTGAGGCGGGGCAGGTATTCGCCGGGAGGCACAATCACACCGTTTGTCCCGACGACGGGTTCCACAAGGACCGCCGCCACGTCGCTTTCATTTTCAATCATATGGGCGACGTACTCAACGCAGGCGATACCGCATCCCGGGTAGGTGTGGAGAAGCGGACACTTGTAGCAGTGGACCTCGGGGGCGAATATCACGCCCGGGGACTTCCCCGCAGGCTCCGCCGCCCACCGGCGCGGATCGCCCGTGGCGGCGATTGAGCCCATCGTCGAGCCGTGGTACGACCTGTAGCGCGAGATGATCTTGGTTCTCCCGGTGACCATCCGCGCGATCTTGAATGCGGCCTCGTTCGCTTCTGTGCCGGATGTGGCAAAGAAGAACTTCTCGAGCCCGCGCGGAAGCACTTCGAGGAGCCGGAGGCTTAACTCGGCACGGGCCGTGGTCGCGAACCCGGGGGCGACGTACGCGAGCTTGCCTGCCTGTGCGGCGATCGACGCGATGACCGCGGGATTGCCGTGGCCGAGCGTGACGCACATGAGCTGGGAGGAAAAATCGAGGTATTTTCTCCCGTCACTGTCCGTGAAGTGACAGTCCTTCGCTTCCACGATATGGAGCGGTTTCCATCCTTCCTGGTAACGCCATCCACAATACGTGTACCGGGCGACAATTTCTGACACGGATCCGGCGGTGCCGCTTTTCGCGTTCATTTCGTTCCACGGAGATAAGTTGTCAGCAGGGCGGCACACTGCGGGGGCAGCGCGGCGGCAGGGGCTCAGACAAATATATCATGAGCCATCTTGAAGGTCAAGCATGCGTGCGGAAGGGGTAATACGGGCATGCGCCGTTTGACCCGGAGGCCCGGGCGCGGAAATCGACGGCAAGTCTGCGTAAAGGCGTTCGCGCGGAGACGTCATCTGCCGACGGCGCCCGCCGTGCTGTTGTCACACAGTTCTAGTTCCCCTCGACGAACGTGCGGACGTATGCCGCCACATACTGAATCTGACTTCTGTCGATCGTCCATCCATATGAAGGCATCAGCGGAGACTTGTTGACGCTCCGCCCGCCCCCGGTGATCGTCTGGACGATCTGATCGTCGCTCAGTGCTGCCATGTACGCCGAGTCGGAGAAATCCCGCGGCCGGGGATCAAGATTAAACGCGTTGAAACCGTCCCCCTTTCCTTCCTTTCCGTGGCACACGGCACAGTATTTTGCATACAGCACGCTCCCCTGTCGTTCCTCGTACGTGAGAATTCGTCCGGCGGGAGCCTCCTGAGGGACAATCGCCGCCGAATCCCCTCCCCTTGCGCTGTCCGCAGACGAGGGGGAATCCGGATTCCGCTTCGCCGTACAGCCGGCGAGAAGGAGAGGTACGATAATCGCGATGGCGCGGATGCATGTCATACGTTTGTCCGGACGGATGTGACTTTCTATTTCACGCTCAGAAGAAACGCCGCCAGTGCGTCTACCTCGGCGTCTGACAGATTGTTGTTTGGCTCGATTGTGCCGGGTTTGAGTCCCTGGGGGTTCTTCAGCCAGCGGAATATCCAGCCCGAGGTGAGCCGCGCGGCCAGCCTGTCGAGCGGAGGGCCGACGTACCCTCCCTTTGCGCCGATCTGGTGGCACGACTGGCAGCCGTAGCGCTCGTAGTACAGACCCCTGCCGATAGCCGCCACCGTCGGGTCAGACGGCACGGCATGTTCGAGCGAATCGGCGATAAACGCGGTCTCCATGTAATCGACAAGCGTCTTGATCTCGCCATCGGAGAGAAAGAGGTTCGGCATCCGCTCTGTGAGAACCGGACGGAGAGAATACGGGACCCTGAAGTATCCCTCGATCCATGTCCTCCGTGCCTGGCTCGCCTCGAGCGAAAGGTCGGTCGCGACAAGACGTCCCCGCCCGTTCATGACGTGACACCCCAGGCAGGCCAGATCATCCACAAGCCTCCCAAATTCCCCCTGGGGCGCGAACGTGCTCTGCGGGGAGGCCGGTACTTTGAGATCCGGGGGAATTCTGTCTTCCGTGTTCCCCAGAAGCGCGACGGCAATCGCTTCGGCCTCATCCTCCCGGAAACCGAACCGGGGCATTTTCATCGATTCGCCGAAGACATGCGGCGTCATGAGCTTCGTCTTCAGATACGAGGGGAGCGTCTGTTCGATCCCCGAACGCCCGAAGTCGATCTCATAGAGTTTCTTTGCCCCGATCGTCGAAAGATCCGGCCCCGTTTCCTCCACGCGGGCTATTCCCTGCAGCGTATGACAGCCCCCGCAGCTGTACTTTTTGAACAGCGCCCGCCCCTTTTCATAGAACCCGGGATCGGGGGTGTGGGGGGCGGGTTTCTCCATGTCGTAGTCTACGAATTCGCCTTCCATATACGCAACAACGCCCGCCAGTTCCTCCGGGCTGAACCTGTAGCGGGGCATAAGGACTCCCGGCTGGAGCCGCTTCGGCTGTTTGATATAGTTGTAGAGCCATTCGACGCCGACTTTGCTTGCAATCTTCCCGAGTTCGGGAGCCACGTATCCCCCCTTCCCGTTTATCGGGTGGCAGCTGATGCAACGGGCTTCACGGAACTTCGTCGCCCCGCTCTCCGCCAGTTTTCCCTTTTCCGCATCTCCCCCCGAGCTCAGTGCCGCAGGGAGGGGCTTCAAGCACGGCGTCACCGGGAAATGCTTTGAATGAAAGGAGGAAATCGGCAAGCGTTCCCGCTTCTTCATCAGAGAGGAGAAAATCCGGCATCTTCGTCGACGGGGCATACTCTTTCGGATGCTTCAGCCAGGCGACGAGCCATGTCCTGTTCACTTTTTCGCCGATGCCGTCGAGAGCAGGTATCCACTGTTTCTGGTAACCCTCCAGCCTGTGACATCCTGCACAGTTCGATTCGCGAATGAGCTTCCGGCCAAGGTTGAGGACAGGGGCACCGGGGACATCAGTTCTCCCTGTGACACTTGGCGCATGACGCTTCCAGATAGGCACGGGGAAGCATCGGCCTGTCCCAGTACTTCACGTTCCCGACGGATTCCCGGTATTCCGTTGCCGCGCCCTGCCCTTCATGACAGAACGTGCAGCCAAGGTCGTCCACGTCATGATAGATGCGCGGGTGGGTCCTGTAAGGTTCGGGGGCCGCGTGCAGAGCCGGTTCCTTCACACCGAGGTGGCAGGTCACGCACCTGTCCACCCTGTCGAGTTTCTGGACCCAGACCTGGCGGATCCCGATATCCACCGGTTTCACTCTCCGGGGCAGTCGGGCGACCAGCTGGTTATACCCATTCTGGTATTTCTTCCACTCGCGCAGGTAGTCTTTCAGGGGAGAGACCGCAAGGACGACAAGGAAGAGAATGGCAACGACGGCGAATGCCGAGACGAAGGGGTTTCATCAGTAAATCTCCTTCCAGGGCCATGTCCAGCTCCACTCCGGCCCGCGAAACAGCGTCCCGATCGCGGTAAGGACCACGACGACGATGACAAACCACGTCATGATCCACCAGGAGAGGGGGCGTGAGCCGAGCCAGCCGCAGCATCCTCCCCTGCCGCCTGACAAACGCCGGGGTCACCATGGCCACGGCGACCACAAGTGTTGGAATGAGCATCGCGTAGACGCTGTACAGGAAGAGCAGGACGGAGAGGCTCCCCCCGACGGCAAACACGCCGATAAGGTTGCGCCGCCTTGAGGATTCCCACAACCCCTCCCGTTTGACGTTGACGCGGAAATACGGGATCACGATGAGGGCAATGACCGCGAGCGCCGGCAGGATTACTCCTGCGACGATCGGTGGGAAGTAATGGAGAAGTTCCTGAAGTCCAAGGAAATACCATGGCGCCTTGGCCGGGTTCGGCGTGTGCTCCGGATTGGCGACCCATTCGAGGGGGGCGTTGAAAAAGAGCGAGAGGAGAGCGAGCACAATGACCATCGACATGAACGCGATCGCTTCCCTCACGACAAGGTGGGGGACTGTCATGACGAGGTCCTCTTCCTCCTTCCTGACGCGCGCGGCTGTCCGCCCCTTGATGAACGCGATGCGTTTCGGAACCGCCCCGGCGTCAGAATTTCTTTCCGCCCTGAAGTCAGCACTCATAGGTCCACCATCGTTTCAGTTCAACATGCTTTTCGATCCCGTCCCCGGCAGCGCGCATCTGTTATACCCCCCCGTCCTTCCGGACACGCCAGAAGTGAATCCCCATGAGCAGCATCGCCGCGACCGGAAGCACAAAGCAATGCAGGACATAGAAACGGACCAGGGCGTTTTCCCCCACGATGTTCCCCCCGAGGAGGAGAAACGAAATCCGTTCTCCGAGCCCGAACGGGACGGAGCGTGCCATGTTCGTCCCCACGGAAATCCCCCAGTAGGCGAGCTGGTCCCACGGAAGCAGGTACCCCGTGTAGCTCAGTAGCACGGTGAACACGAAGAGGACAACGCCGATGACCCAGTTGAATTCCTTCGGGGGTCGATAGGAGCCCGTAAAAAAGACGCGGAGCATGTGGAGGAACACCATCGCAACCATCGCATGCGCGGCCCAACGATGCATGTTGCGCAGGAACTGCCCCGAGGAGACCACGAATTGAAGATCCTTCATATCACCGTACGCCTGCTGAACGGAAGGGCGGTAATACAGCATCAGGAGCGCACCCGTCGCCACCAGGACAATGAACAGGCCCGCCGAGAGGCCTCCCAGGCCCCAGGTATATGTAAATCTCAGGGAGCGCCTCCGTACCTTCGCCGGATGCACATGGAGAAAGAAGTTATAGAAAACCGCCTCGGCGCGGGTCCTGTTGGACAGGGGCAGGCCGTGCCGGAAGACGGAGCGCCAGGCCTGTGACCGGGTGAGCGTACGGAATGGTTCCTTCACGGCATCTCCTTAAACGGAATTGTTCGTCAGACCTTCAGCGTCGCCTCGTCGCCGACGACAAGCGATTTGTCGATGACAATCTGGCCGTGGTCATCCAGGCTCATCGCAAAGCGCGGCAGCGGCCGGGGGGCCGGCCCGGCGATCACATTTCCCTCCCTGTCGAACTTGCTCCCGTGGCAGGGGCACGCCACGATCCCCTCGTCCGCCTTCCAGTTGGCGATGCACCCCAGATGCGTGCACGTCGCCGAGAGCGCATAGAAATAACCTTCCTTTGCGCGGACAATAAACACCTTCTGTTCCTTGTCGAGCGTCACGCTCCCCGGGGGATAGGAGTCAGGCATCCCCGCCTTGAATTTCGTCGGAGGCTCTTTAACGACGTTCGGAGAAAGATACTCCGTCGTGAGGACACCGCTCCCCACCGCCGCGACCCCGATCGCGCCGGCGCCGATAAGCTCGAGAAAATGTCTCCTCGTGAAAGTGTCCGCCGGGGGCTTCTCCCCGGCCGGGATCCGTTCGTCTGACTGGGACATAAGCAGTCTTCTCCCTCTGTGAGCTCAACCGATTGCCATTGGTTCGGAAGCCGCAGTACGCTTCCATCGTAATGCATGCCACGGGACAGCGCATGGCGCACAGACCGCAGCGGATGCACCGGTCCTCGTCCTTAATCATCACCGTGCCGGACTGCGATCCCCGACGAGCCGGCGATCGCAATCCCGAACGTCACGCCCAGCTCCGCCTCAAGCGGAGCGCTTCTGCCTCCGACCCGATCCGAGGACACAAGCTCGATGCAGCTCTCCGGACATATGTCGCTGCACATTCCGCACAGTATGCACTCGCTCCCTGTCTCCTCCCCTCCCTCATTAAACACTGTATTCTCCCAGCAATGAAGGCAGCGCGAAGCCTCCCTGCGCGCCTCCTCTTCGCCGTACCCGAGCTCGATTTGAGAAACGCCCACCCGGCGGTCGATGGGGAGAGAAGGGAACGGGGACGCGGCGCTGCGAGTTCATACCCCCAGGGCCGGCTGTATGATTTCGTGTTCGACACCACGATTTCGATCTCCCGCTCACGAAAGGCCACTTCGACGCGGGCGCCCGATCCTCCTCCCAGGAAAGGCATGGATGGACTGCGCGGCCTTCTTCCCGTTTGCGACGGCGTCGATCGCGTTGCGCGGTCCGAACGAGACGTCACCACCGGCGTAAATCCCCGCGGCAGTTGTGGCAAGCGTCGCCGGATCGACCTGTATTGTGCCGCGCGGCGTCAGCGCGATACCGTCTTCCGGGCGGACCCAGGAAAGATCCGACGATTGCCCGATCGCCATGATGACGGTGTCCGCATCCATAACCTCGGCGGACCCCGGCGCAAACTGCGGGTTAAACCGGCCGGAAGAGTCGAAGACGGACGTGCACGCAACCGTTTCAAGACCCGTCACCTTCCCTCCCCGGCCCAGTATCCTGTGAGGGCCCCTGCGCGTGTGAATCTGTATGTGTTCTTCTCTTGCATCGTGGATCTCCTCCCCGGAGGCAGGCATTTCCGCGATATCCTCGAGGCACACAAGGTGGACTTCCGTTGCGCCGAAACGTATCGCGGAGCGGGCCACATCCAACGCCTCCGCCACCCCGGTCACCGGCCCGACTTCCTCCCGTTCCTGGCGGGCGGCGGTCCGTGCGACGTCGATGGCGACGTTTCCCCCGCCTATCACGATGACTTTCCTCCCGAGCTCGACGCGGTAGCCGAGATTCATGTTCAGGAGGAAATCCACCGCACGGAGCACCCCGTCGAGTTCAACCCCGTCGATCCTCAGATCACGGCTCCTGTGTGCACCGATTGCAACAAAGACTCCCCTGAATCCCTGGCTCTTCAGGTCCGCCAGCGTGAAGTCCCGCCCCACGGCGGCGTTCACCCGGAGTTCGACGCCAAGGCTCAGAATCGCATTGATCTCCAGACGAATGAGCTCCCGGGGAAGCCGGTACTCGGGGATGCCGAGGCGGAGCATCCCTCCCGCCACCGGCTGGGATTCAAAGACCGTCACGTCATAGCCGAGAAGCGCCAGATCGTGGGCACAGGAGAGACCGGCGGGGCCCGCTCCGACAACCGCAACGCGGATGCCGTTTTTCCGGACCGACTTGCCGAACACTTCCCTCAGGCGTTCGAGATCCACCATGCTTTCGACCCCGAACCGCTCGCAGATGAACCGCTTCAGCGCACGGATTGCAATCGGTTCGTCGAGTTTTCCCCTCCTGCACGCCGTTTCACACGGGGCAGCGCACACCCGCCCGCAAATCGACGCGAAAGGATTCGGCCTCCGGGCAACGTGGTACGCTTCACGGTACCGCCCCTCCTCGATGAGCGCCACGTACCGGCCCGCCTCCGTGTGCACGGGGCACCCCCCCATGCATGGGAAATTGGCGTCGAGCCACGCGGAGTCGACGAACCTGATCTGCTCGGCCATGGATCACCTGATCGGTTTACCTGTGAATTTCAAAATCCGCGGTCACGTTCTGCTTCTCCGGAACGTCAATCACCACGTCCTGGCCTTTGAGCCGTTCGTGCCAGATCTTCAGCGTGTATTTCCCCGCAGGAACGTCTTTGATCGCATAGCTGCCGTCCTTCGAACTCACGGCGAAATAGGGATTGTCGAGAACGACGACATAGCCTTCCATCTCCGGGTGCACGTTGCACAGGAGCGTCACCGTGCATCCCGCGTCCTTGAACGTGTAGGATTTCGTCTGTCCCTTGGGCCAGGATCCGAGGTTGAATTTCTCGGCGCACTTGTCAGGCGAGAAGACATTGTGGAGAACGTCGTCGCTGTTCAGGAAATCCACCGTCGTCCCGGCGAGCACGGGAAGCACGTGGGGGATGAACGTCATGTTCTTCTGGTCCATCCGGGAGTGTTCTTTCGGAGCGGAAAACGTCTTTCCCGGGAATCTTTTCGATGTAGATCACGGCGTCGCCGCCGTTTTTCGCACCCTTTGCTTTGACGGTACCTGTGATCTCTCCCGCCGTCACCGTGCGCGCAGGGGGAACGATAATGAGCAGGACTGCAAGAATAGCCCGTGAATCTCTTCATGAGTGTACTCCCTTGTTTGTTCGCAATGTGCGTTAACGTACCTGATGCGCCATGACTGCGGCGCCCCTCAAATGCCAAGCGCGAGCGCAATGCTGACCGTCCCCGGCTGGAAGCTTACCGACGGCACCGCCCCCCCGGTGTAGTTGACCGCACCCTTCCCCGCAAAACCGGCGCGCAGTGTTGCTTTCACATTGGGGCGGATGAGAAACACGACGCCGGGCACGATCTGCTGCTCGCTGTAGGACACCACCGCCCGGCCTGCACCGCCGATGTCGGGCGTCTGGCTGCTCCATGACTCATAGCGGATTCCGGGAAGCAGCCAGGGGAATACGACGTAATCGAGTTCAGCAAACCACACGGTGGTGTTCGCGGAAAGACCCGACGTCAACCAGTCCGAAGTCGGCGGCCGCAGAATCATTCACGATGAACGGCTGTGCGTCATGTCGTACGCCGAGACCTCCGAAGAGGTTGAACCGGTCGTAGAATGCGTTGAAATCCCCCCCGATCATCCTGAACCGGTTGTCGGCGGCCATGGACACCGGGCCGAGCGAAGCGCTTCCCGCGTAGAAGAATGCCCCGATCGTCAGTGAGTTATCGATAAACGGTTGGGAGTTGTTGGGCGCGGCTCCCGGTTCAACCACCCCGCTCGGCGGCAGCCCGCCGAATTTGTACGCAACGTGGCCGTAGTAATCCTTGTCTGCATGGGGATTCCCGAATGACTCGACGATGCCCGCGCTCCACGTGAACCGACCCTTGACGATTCCGTTGAGTTCCATCCCCTTCTGCGTTTCCTCGATCGTCCACCCCATGTCGTTGCTGAACGGGCGCGTCGTGAGCCAGTATCCTTCAAGCCACGCGCGATGCGTCGAGAACGAAAAGAGCCCCGGCTCAAAAACGCCGACGCGCATGTTAAGCGCGTAGGTATCCCCCACGAGATTGCTGAAAATGATGAAGATCCTGTTCAGTTCCGCGGTGCCGTCACTGTTCAGTATGAAATGCCCCCAGAACGAGACGTCCTCGCCGGCCGTACCCGCCGCGACCGCTTCGATACTGCTCCCGAGTCCGCCGAACGTAAACCGCGGATCAACCTTCGGATTGTAATCCATCTCACCGTTCAGGAAGACGGAGACCGGGGAACTCCCCGGAATGCTCCCCGGCCAGACGGCATCGGGGAACGCCTTTTTGTTTCCTTCCGATCCCAGGGAAACAGGGTCCTCCTTGATGAAATCCGGATCGGTCCCTGCCGGGAACTGGTACCCGTTTCTCCGGAACGCGTCACCGAAAGCGTTGAGCTTGGGAAAGCCGGTGTGGCACGTCATACAGCTCGTTTTGTATTTCCTGGCAAATGCGGGTATGCGAGCGATTTATCATACGAGAGAACAACAAGTACGAACGCAACAGCTATCCCGATCGCAGCACGATTCATGGCTGAACCCTTCCGTTGTGTGATTGAACTTGTGCACAATGTACATGGCGTCTCATGCCAATCCTCCGGCCCCGTGAAGCGCGCCGTGAAGGCTTTTCCTCACCGCCAGGCGCAGCGCATCCAGTTCCAGCGGCTTGAGGAAATAATACTCGGCTCCCGCGCTCCGTGCTTCCTCCTCGCTGACGAGATCGGGGTATCCTGTGATAACGATAAGAGAAATCTGCGGACGGATCTCCTTGATTTTCCTGCAAAGCGCGAGTCCCGGGCCCCGCTCCAGGCGGAGATCCGCGATTACGAGATTCACGGCGGTCCCCGCGAGCGTCCGGAATGCTTCTTCCGTATCCGATCAAGAGAGCATCGCGCAGTGTTCCCGTCGAAAAAAGTCCTTAAACGCAGAGAGGATGTTTTCATCGTCGTCAAGAACGAGGGCTCTGGGCTGATGCGTCATGTGCGCCTCGCTGAATACACCGGTGAAGACAACAGCCGTGCCAGAACAGCCATTGCGCGCATTGCGGCAGTTCACGCTGATTTGAAGGTGAACGAGACAAGCGGACGAACTACCGATACATTCGTGCCAATCATTGATTGGCGCTTCCGCCAATCAACGCTTGGCATCATGCAGGCAGCCCGCCGCGCGTAGCGGCGGGAGGGAAGAGGATCTATCTGCGGAATGCGCGGGAGGCGATTTTGTGCTTTTTCATCAGCCGTTGGAAATTCTGCCGTGTCATCCGCGACGCGGAGGCCGCCTCCGTGACGTTTCCGTGGAACGCCTCGAGCTGCTCGGAGAGAAACTGGCGTTCGAAGAGGTCGATCACATGATCCCGCGATTTGCTGAACACCCGGCTGATAACGGGGAGCGCCACTCCGTGCTCCTGCACCTGCGGTGTGAGATCGCCGAATGCATCCGGAAGAACGATCTCTCCCTTGGAGAGCATCACGGAGCGCTCAATCAGATTTTCCAGTTCGCGTACATTGCCCGGATACTCATAGCCGTTCAGGATTGCAAGAGCTTCCCCGGAAAACCCTCTCACGTTCTTTTTCAGCTGTTCGTTATACTTCTGGAGGAAATACGACGCCAGCAGGTGGATGTCCTCCTTCCTGCCCCTGAGAGGCGGGAGCTGGATCGTGACAACGTTCAGCCGGAAGAACAGATCTTCCCTGAACGTCTTTCGTTTGACTTCGGCGGCCAGATCCTGATTTGTCGCCGCTATGAAACGGGCTTCCACGCGATGCGTCTCGTTTCCCCCCACCCTTTCAAATTCCCGCTCCTGCAGCACGCGGAGAAGCTTCTGCTGGAGCGTGAGGCTCAGAATGCCGATTTCATCGAGGAATATCGTCCCGCGCGAAGCGACCTCGAATTTCCCGAGCCTTCGCTCCACAGCCCCCGTGAACGCACCCTTCTCATAACCAAAGAGCTCGGACTCCAGGAGCGACTCTGGAAGCGCGGTGCAGTTGATCGCGACGAAGGGTTCGTCCGCGTTTGGCCCGTTGGCGTGGATGGCGCGCGCCACGAGCTCCTTTCCCGTCCCGCTTTCGCCGAGAATCAGCACCGACGTGTGATTTGGCGTCGTCGAGACCGAGCCGATCAGTTTGTACACTTCGTGCATCCGGGGGGTCCTTCCCACGATATCGTACCTGCTCATGATCTGTGCCTGGAAGCTCACCGGCTCCCCGGCCGGAACGACGTGGGTCTTCATGCTCGCCAGAGCCCGGCGCACAACGTCGCGCAGAGCCATGACGTCGAGCGGTTTTGTCATATACTCGAACGCGCCGTACTGCATCGCCTTTATCGCCGTCTGCATCGTGCCGAACCCGGTAACGAGCACGACGGGAAGGGCCGGTGCCTGCGACTTGATTCTCCGGAGCGTCTCCAGGCCGTCAAGCCGCGGCATCGTAATGTCCATAATCACCGCAGCCGGGCGGGCGGATGCAATTGTCCTGAGGGCCTCCTCGCCGTCCCGCGCCGTCACCGTCTCGTAGCCCTCCTTCCTGAACACCTGTTCAAATGCAAAGAGAATCTTCTCATCGTCATCCACGATTACGAGCTTCGTGCGGTCCGTTTTCATCGCTGGCCTTCCGCTTTGGCGCCGCTTTCTGAATCCCCGCCCGGGACATCGGTCCGCAGGGGGAAGAGGATCTCAAATGCCGCTCCTTTTCCTCTGGTGCTCTTCACCGAGACAATCCCCCCGTGGGCGTTCACGGTTCGTTTTACCATCGGGAGTCCGAGCCCGGTCCCGTTGGCCTTTGTTGTGAAAAACGGATCGAATATGCGCCGGAGGAGAACCCGGTCCATCCCCGGACCGTTGTCCGTAATGGACACGGAAGCGCACGCGAGTCCCTTCTGGAGCACGATCTCCCCGCGCCCGCCCGGAGGCGCCTCTTCCGCATCGACGCCCGCGGGAGTGCGGAGGTCACGAACCGTCTTCGTCAGGAGCACGCGCCTCGAGACGACGGTGATACGCCCCTTCGGCATTCCTGAGCGGCGCCCCTCAACAGCCTGGAGGGCGTTCAGCAGAATATTGACAACCGCTTCCCGCACATGGGCGCTGTCCAGGAGCATCGGGGGGATGCGGGGATCCAGGTTACGCGAGAGCGCGATACCCAGCTCAACCGACCGTGGCCCGACGAGCACGATTCCCTCCTCCAGGAGGCCGTTAAGATCCGCAGGCCGGAATTCCATGGGCGAAGGGCGGGCAAAATTCAAGAGCTCCTGCACAACGGTCTCCATCCTGTAGATCGAGTCGAGCGCAACACGGACGGATTTCCTTTTTTCACTCCCGAGCCGTTTCGATTCCTGCTGAAGCTGAAGAATCATCTTGATCGACGTGAGGGAATTGCGGAAACCGTGCGCAATGATCGCCGCCATTTCGCCGGTTGCCATCAGCTTTTCCGAGTGAATCAGGTGCTCCTCGAGCCGTTTTCGCTTCGTCACATCCGTGATGATCTGGAGTATCGACGTCAGCGTTCCACCTTCCGTGATCGGTATCGTCACGTGTTCCAGGTAGCGCTCTGAACCGTTCTGCACGATGGGCCCGTCGACGTGGCTCTCCACCGCAGGCGGCCGCGGCACCCCTGCGCCGGCGTCGGTGTGAGCGCAGAGTCCGGCGGAGCGGAGCACAGGGCCGATCTCCATGTTCTGCACGTCGCCGAGGACAAGTCCCGTGATCGACGTAAATGCAGCACTCGCCGTCCGGATCCGTCCCTCCGGGTCGAGCATGACAAACGCGCTCGGGACATTGTCGAGAATCGCCTGCAGCCTCCCCTTCCCCTCTTCGAGCTCCCTCGTCCTGTGTTCGACCATCTCTTCCAGACGGTACCGGTGTTGCTGTATCTCGCGGTCGTGCTCTTCGAGCGACGCGGCCATGCGGTTGAATTGACCTGCGAGTTCCTCTATCTCATCCCCCGTTTTCACTTTCAGCCGGTGCCCGTAGTTCCCGGCTGAAATCACCTCGGCTCCCCGCCTGACTTCGAAGATCGGCCTCGTGAACTGCCCGGTGGCCATGAGTCCGAGTCCCACGCCGCACGCGAGGAAGGCAAGGAGAAACCATGCGTATGTCGCAGCCGTGGAACGTGCCTCCCGGGTGAGGCTTACACGGGGAACACTCTCGAATACGTACAACGATGAGGTGATCTCCGCCCCCGGCTGCGGGCTGCATCCCGGGAAGCAGGGGCGGGAATAATGGTGCATATGCGACAATCGCATCACCCTCCCCGGCAATGACCCCCTCTCGGCCGGAGAGGATCTGCCCGGCGATCGACGGGCCGTAGTCCTTCTGCAGGTTGTCTTCCTCCTGCAGGGCGATGAGCCGGTTCCAGTCGTTCTGCTCGCGCGAATCGTACATATAGTGGCCGTCCCCCCCGACGAGTATGACGGACGGGTCGATGCCGTTGGTGTGCCTTGTCTCCAGTTCGCGGAAGAGGCTCCCCGCAAAGACATTCGCGATAAGTATCCCCCTGCGGCCCGCACGGTCCAACAGCGGAGCAGCGAAGCTGATGACCGGAATGCGGCGCTGTACCACGGTAAAGCAATTCCACGGGGTGAAATGCAATCTGGCCCGGGGCAAGACTGCCCGCAAAGAGCGCGTACCATGCTCCTCTCCCGTGACTGAGCAGAGCGTCGGGTACGATGGCACAGCGGGAAGCCGAGTCTATCACATCGTCGCACTGGATCCGCAGGAGTTCGTCCTGACCTGCGTTCACGAGGCGTATCTGATAGTAGAATTTTCTCGTCCTGGCAAATGCGAGCAATTCGTCAGCGACGCCGCGGAGATTGGCCGGCTTCCCCCGCCGCAGAGTTCCCGCCACCGGATCGTACCCATCCCTGGAGAGCGGAGGAGTTGAGGATGACGCGCATGTCTCCTTCCACGCCGGATATGAAATTTCCGGTCCGGGACCGGATCGTCGCGACATCATGTGTCAGGTCGTCGAGGGCGATCGTCTCCATCGTCCTGACGTTGACGTACAGGCCGTAGAGGCTCACGAGAACCATCGGCAGGATGGAGAGCCCCACAAAGGCGATAAGAAGCTTCGCTCGGATGGAGAAACGGGGGACTTCGTCGGGAACATGTCGTGAATGTACCTACAATCCGACCGCTGTTCAAGAGGCGCGCGGGGGGGCGACGCAAAAAAACGCGTCCCGCTGGACATCAGCGGGACACAAAAAACACGTTCCTGCCCTGATTCGGCGGGACCGAAAAGAAGCACGCCAGAAGAGGCGTGACACAAAAAACACGCCCCGCCGGAAACCGGCGGGGCATCGTCATATAAAGCGTGGCTCTATTTAGTTAGGAGACTACGCTGACGTTCGTCGCTGTAAGACCTTTCGGCCCCTTCTCAACGTCGAACTGCACCTGGTCGCCTTCATTCAGGTTTTTGTACCCGTCACCGACGATGGCCCTGTAGTGAACAAAGACATCTTCGCCGCCCGGGCGCTGAATGAATCCGAAGCCCTTGGCTCCGTTGAACCATTTCACTGTTCCCTTTTCCATGGGTTCAGTCCTTTCAAGGATTGTTTGATTACTCCGTTGTCAGCGGAACCGTTTGCAACAGCCACAATGAATGCCACTCAATGAAAAATCGCAACCATGGTCAGACAATATCCACAGTTGCGATTCAACGTGTAACGCGACAACAAGTGATCAAACCACCCAGCGTACTCGCCCCGCGTAGTGCGGACATCAATGTTCAGCAACCTTGTACTGTTTTGACACGACAAGTATACGAACTTCCATCCGGAGAATCAAGAGAAATCTGATATTTCTTTGGATATTGAAATCCGCACCCGATTGCGGATTGGGGTGAGAACCGTTATCTTACTGCGACAGCGGGAGAGCCTTTTTCCCGCCAAATCTGGTATCCCCTTGAAGGCCCCATTTTCAAGCGAAACAATCACCTAGAGCCTGCCCGAAGCGGCAGTACCCAAGGAGTGTGCAATGGAATTCGTGCTGGTCCCGGTCGTCATACTTATCGTGCTTGCGCTGTACGAATACCGGATCCGTAAGCCGGATCAGATCGTCGTTGCCGAGGCACGGGGCGGCGTCCGCCTCCGCGGGGGGAGGCTGTACCCGCGCCATTTCAGCACACCGATTACCAAGACAACACATTCGTTCACACAGACGGTCGACGCCTCCGCGAAAGGGAACCTCGATATCCGGGTAAAGCTCGCGGTCACCGTCGCGGCATCGATGGAAGATCTCGACACTCTCGTCAAAGTCGGAGGGTGGGCCCCGGACGCCATCGCACACGCAGCCAGAGAACTCGAAACGCTGTTACTCGGGTATGTCAAGGGGTACACGGAACTCCACGAGGTCGAAGAGCTCTCGTCCGAGAAGATCCGCGGCTTCCTCCATGAGCGCGTCCGGGAGAGCAGACACCTCCTCGGCATCGAGGTCATTACGCTTACAATCGCCTCGTTTGATCCCGTCAATCCGCAGATCGCCGAGGCGATCCGCCAGAGGGAACATGCCCGCATACTCGAACAGACGGAAATCTCGAGCCAGCAGGCCCGGGTTGCCGCCACGCGGGTCCGGCTCCGCGCGGACGAAGAAATCGCATCGCTCGAGCACGCGCTGGAGATCAGGAAATACGACCTGCGGCGCGCCGAGTTCGAGAAGGAGTCTTCTCTTGCCGGGAGCCGCGCGGAACATGAACTGAGCCTGAAGAAAATGCAGCTTGAATTCGAAAAAGACGAGCTGCGACTTCTGAAGGACAGTCCCGAGCTCCTCCTCCTGACCCCCCAGGCTGCACGCCTTGCGGAAGCCAGCCAGTCCATGAGAAACGCGCGCACGGTCGTCTCGCTCTCCCCTCCCGACGGCGTCCAGGGGACAGAGATCCTGTCCATGTTCAGCACGCTCGTCCAGAAAGCTCTCGGCGCTTTGAGCGATCGGAAGAAAAAGTAGACTTCAATGGATCTGAACGGCAGCGGAGGAGCGCTTCCCGACTATTTCGAGCTCCGGCCGACACGGGCCGCGAAAGTTTCCGAAATCAGCGAGGCGACCGCATCATCCGCCATCGCGCCGGAAGACCGGGTGAATTTTCACATCGGGAATCCGGTCCAGGAGAGCCGGCTCTCGTCCGCCTACTTCCGCGCCGCACTCGGGCTGGATATCCGCGACGAATCGCTCACAGGCGAGGATCTTCCTCCCGTCCTCCGCGCGCTGGACCTCGAGGAGGCAGAGCTTCCGGTCCTTGAGTTTCTTTCGTCACTCGTCCGGAAGAGCTCCCCTTATCTCCCCCGCGGAGGATTTTCGCGCAGCGCCCCTCCCCCCCTCGCATCCCATTTCAGTGACTGGCTTCAGAATCAGCAGGATCCGCTGACGTATGACATGGGGAAGACCTCCGACCGGAGAGAGATCATATTCGCCTCCGGCGGAACCGCCGAATGCATGCGCGTCTTCTTTCATGCGCTGTCGCTCTACCTCGTCCATCTTCCGGCACGGGTCCTCCTGTTCAGGGCGCATCTCCCCCCCCACGTCTCGGCATTCGAGGGGCTCCGGTTCGAAACGCTCCCCGACGACGAACACGGGGCCCTGGCGAAGATCCGGCTGATCACCGGAGGGGAAGCGCCGGCGCCCACGTTTGTTGTCATCGGTGAGATCACGACGGAAGAGACCCGGCGCGCCCTGAGGGGACTTGCGCTCGGCGCCCCGCTCTTCTTTCTTGAGATCAACAACGCACCGAACCGCCATTCCCTTGCACGGGAATCCCGCCTGATTGACCGGGTGATCCGGTTTCTCGGCCCGGAAATATTCTCGCCCCGGTTCGCCAATCTCTCCATCGTCTTCGTCGCCGGGGACTCGGGTTACCTTTCGCTCCTCGAGACGCTGCATTTCCAGCTCAAGGGCACTCCCTCGGCATCGGAGGTCGAACTTCTCGCTTTTCTCCTGTCGCGACGGACGGTGGAACGGGCGGCCCCCCCGCACCAGGAAGTCAGGATCGAACCCCCGCTTGAAACGCCCCCGTCCGGACCCGGCGCCGGGGCGGCCCTCGCCAGGTTCGCTTCACGGATCGAGGCGAGGCTTAACGACATCCATGCGCCCCATATCGCCGATCTCGAGGCGCTCTCCGGAACGCTCGAGAGACATACCGCGTCGCTCGTAGAACGAAGCAGACGCCGCGCGTCTCTGCAGGCGGTAGACCGGTTTGCGGGGGTCGACGCGGTGTCGCTCATCCGTGATCTTGGCGCCCATCTGCAGGAGGCGGATTGGCTCGCTGACCTGAAAGGGAGTTTCCTCCGGTCGTTTCTCCGGCACCACCCGGAGTACGACATCGACCGATGCACCGTCGTCAGCGGCTCGGCACGTACCGCGCTCAGCCTCCTCGGATTCCACTGCGGCGTACGGGAGGCGGTCATCCCGGACCTGAGCTGGACGTACGAGCACTGCTTCCCGTCCGTTCATACGGTCCCCCTCACCCCGGAGTTCGGGCTGGACGGGGAGGCCATGCTCGCGGCGGTCCGTGAGAAGCTCCGCGAGAACCCGCACTGGGCCGGACACGGCGCCGTCGTCCTCAACAACCCGCACAACGCCACCGGACGGGTGTTCGACATCGGCGTCGTCCGGGCGCTCCTGGCGGAACTCCTCTCGCGGGGAATCACCGTCATCGATGATCTCTCCTATCAAAACGTCGCGCCCGTCGAGGATCTTCCGGACATCCCGACGCTGCGCCAGATCGCCGACGGGCTCATCGCCGCAGGTAGAATTACATCGGCCGAGGCACGCCACCTGATCACCGTCCATTCGCTCTCGAAAACGGACTGCCTTGCAGGTGCGAGGCTCTCCGTCATCGAGATTCGGGAGACGTCCCTGCTCGAGAGGTTCCGCACGGTCATCGGGACAGTCAAGCCGAACACGGGCGCAATCCTCCTGGCGTATCTCTTTTACAGAAACGCCGTCGACGTGGCGCGAGCGTACTGGCGTCTCCGGAATACGATTTTCTTCGAGCGTATGCACGCCCTGGACGCCGCGCAGCGCAGTCTCCCCGCCGACCGGAACCCCTTTGCCATACAGATCGTGGGGCCGACAGGGAGCATGTACCCCCTCATGGTCATCGGGAAGCTTCCCGCCGGGCTCTCGCTGGACTGGGTTGCGGCGGGACTCGCACGGCAGGGGATCGGTCTCGTCCCCCTCTCGACGTTCGCCCGGACGGAGAAGGGATTCGACGCCGGCCGAAAAGCCTTCAGGCTCACGCTCGGAGGGACGGACGGCGCCGCGGCGCTTCTGAACAAGACACGCAGGGTTCTCATCGATCTGAACAGGGTCATCGCGGAGGAGGCCGCAGGGTACAGCCGGAAACTCTTCCCCGTGCGAATGACGGCCCCGGCTCCCGACCCGGCGGGGGGCCCGTGGGAGGCGGCGGAGCGACAGATGCGGGCGTTGATTGAGACGAAGATCATCCCGTCCGTCCGCTCGCTGAGGGACGAGCCGCCCGCCGGAAGGACGAAACGGCTCCTGACGGAGGAGTATATCCCCGAGAGGCTCGCGGTCTACCGGAGGAGATATTTCGACAGGATGCTTATCGCGCGGGAACTGACCGCGCGGGCGCGCGCCGATAACGGCAGGATGCTCGGGGACGTCCTCGCGGCGGAATTCTACCGCGACGACATCGCCCGGCGCGAAGAGGCGTTCAGGACGCGGCTGTACGACAGGACCGTCCATCCGACGCAGATGTATTCTCTCCGGGCCGAGGAGGCGTTCGAGACCATCATCGGACTTCTCGCGCAGGGATCGGCGGCCCCGGGGGATCTCCTCGCTGCCGCGGGACGCGAGCTCGTCAGCGAATTCCTGGGGCTCAACGTCGCGATAAGCTCCGCCGATGAATCCCGCGAGGTGCTTCTCGATCTCGACGCACACATAAGCGCGGAACTGTACGGCGAGGTGCAGGGAGCGGGTCTCCAGAAGACGTTTCTCTCGTTCTGGGGGGACTGGGACGGATCGAACAGGCCCTCCGGGCAGGGGCACCAGCTTGCGGCGTCGGTGCTTCTGCGAAACGTCGAACGCCTCTCGCACATTCTCCTCACGCTTGCGGCGTGCGACAGGTCCGCACGGATACGGCCGGAGCTTCTCGCCGAGATCGAACGGCTCCCGGGGAAGACGCACCGTTTTGTCGAACTCATGAAGGACATCACGGTGCTGACGCACCAGCTCGAGAAACGCTACAGGGGGATACTTCCCTTCCAGGCAAATCCCGGGCGGCTGCGGCGGATCGGCATGGCGCTCCACGTTGCGCGGGATCCCGTGACGTCGCTCTGGTATCACAACGACAGGCTGGAGCGACGCATGATGGAGCTCCGGAGGAAGAGGCGGGAAGGGCTCGAATATTATTTCTCGCTGAACAAGCGCCTGCGGAAAGAACTCCATGCGCTTATCCCGGCCATCGTCAGAAACACCGCCGTCCCACCCCTCCTCAGGGAAGCGGTTTTCTACCGTGATCTCCTCCAGAGATTCGTGATCACGCCGCGCATACACCAGAGCATGGTCACGGCCCAGGATCCGTTTGCGGTCGACACCACCGTCTTCAACATCAGCGAGATCAACGAGATCGGAGCGCGGTACGGCAACCCGGGGATGGTCCTTTCGCTTCAGGTGAGCATGTCGACACGACCCGAGGCGCTGATCGAGCTCGACCGCAAACTCCGGGCGAGGCGCGAGCACATACTCAGGGACCACCCGGGGATCGACATCCCCGTCCTCAGGCTCATCCCGCTTTTCGAGGAGCCCGATGCCGTCCTGGGCCTGACGGGATACCTGACCAAGTTGTGGGAATATTCGCTCCAGAGCCGCAGGCTGAACCAGGAGACGCGGGACAGGTTTGCGGAGATCATCGGCGAGCTCTTCATAGCGGGATCGGACCTTTCCCAGCAGGTAAGCCAGGCCGCGGGAGCGCAGATGTACAGGCAGGCGAAATTCGAACTCCTGCACTGGCTTGCGAGGCAGGGACTCGCCGAGCGGGTCCGGCTCAAACTGGGGAGCGGAGAACCGATGCAGCGCCAGGGGGGATACTACAACGAGGTGAGCGGAAAGGCGGCGTTCATCCAGTCGGAGGAGTCGACACGCCGGTTCGCCGCGCACCTCAGGGAATCGACGCGACGGAGCACGGTGTACGCAACGACCCCGATGCTCGGCGTTTTCGCGGGAGGTGACCTCCGGACGTTCCAGAGCGCGATCGCCGAACATGTCCGCCACCTCGGCGTGGAAGAATTCGCCCAGCTCCTGCACCACCTGGCCCTCCTGCAGGGGACGCACCGGGGCGACCTGAGGCGCGCGAGCGAGGAATTTGCCGAGAGCAGGCTTACGAGCACCGCACGCAGCGAACGGGCGCTCGAGCGGCTGACAGTGGGAGGCCGGGAGCCGGCGCTCGAAGCGTTCCTGAAGGTCCTCACCGAAAATTTCCGGCAGATCCTCTACGGCAGGGACGAGGATGTCGTGGGGATCCACATCATCTCGTATTTCATCGCGCGGACGACTCCCCCGCTCCGCGACAGGCCGACGGTACGCCCGGGTCCGGCGGGAAAGGGGCAGGGGAGCAGAATCCTGGAGCGGATCGCCGAGACGATCCCCTTCTCGCGGTACGGGAGCCTCCTGCGCGCCATCGCGCACAACCAGGCGCAGACCACGGTCCTCGGCGTCAACCAGCTCACGACCGGATTGTTCCGGGCGCTTGACACGTTCTCACGCATGGAGCCGGTGGAGGGGAATCCGGAAACATACATGGCGGACCGGATACTCCCGCACCTCCCGGTGTACGAAATACTCCGCAGCCTCCGGCTGTACCACGACCCCGATGAGACATATCTCCGCGCGGTCGAACGGGCATTCCCGGCGGGAAATTCCGCGTTCGTCGCCCTCCGCGAGGACATCGACGCGATGGGGAGGTACATCCCGCTTTTCCAGCAGGAATTGCTCCGGAGACACGGGATCGACGTGGGCGATTTCTTCGAAGGGATCCGGTTCATCCCGGACCTTCTCCCCACGCTCAGGCCGGACATCGCCGTGCTCCTGCAGCCGGATCTCTTCAACACGGACCCCGGGAAACTCGAGAACCTGATCGGGCTCCCGGCGGACGCCGGTTGGCGGGGAGCGGTTGCGCGGCTCCTTGCGGCACCGGCGGAGATCCGCAGGTGGCGCGCCGAGGCATGGGCGCTCCTGGAGAACCCCGTGTTCCAGCGCGTGGAGTCGTTTGTCGAGCTTGCGGTCGCACTGTATTCGCTTTCGGGGAGAAAACTCACGACGGATGTCCCGCTTTCCGGCCGCCCGGCCAAGATGCCGTCGAAACTCGACAGCTTCTTCCGGATGTCCCGGGCCGACGACGAAATGCGTCAGTTCCTTGCCGCGGCGATGGAGTATCTCACGATAGCGTCGGAAGGAATGATGGAGGTCCCCGCAAACATCATCCGCGCAATGAAGGAAGTGGAGCGGATCGCCGCAATCGAAGAGCAGGCGCTCTCGGGCGAAGATCAGAACCGTCTCCGCTTCTTCCTCCTGCAGATCGCCCGGATCACCGGGGAGAACGGGTAACCCGTCCCCCGGCCGCAGACATCTTCCCGGCGTTACTGCAATTCCACGGTGACGTGCACACTGTCGCTTGCAAACGCCGTGAAGATTCCCAGACCGTTTATGACATTCGTACTCGGCTCATTCAGGCTGCGCGAATCCTGCTGCCGGGACGCATACAGGTCCACGTATTCCCTGTTGACCCGGAACAGCGTGATCCTGGCCTCCCCCGTATACGTGAAATCGAATTCCGGCACCCGGAAATAGCTCCCCGTTGTCGGCTCGGTCACAAAACTCCTTGTGAACACCGCGTTCCCGAGGCTGTCCGTACGAAGGGGCTGGCCGGTCGAGTCTTCGCTCTCGACAGTGATGTAAAAGGGAAACTGCGACGGATTGCTCCACGACGCGGTTACGGTGTCCACACTCGTGACGTTCACCCGGCTGAGGCCGTTCCGGGTTGTGATCGTGTCCCGCGTGAACACGATCGTCGGGGTATTCACCGACAGCCCGACGGGCCTCGCCGGAACCACCGTCGTCGCCGTGGCCGTCGTTCCGGCGTACGTCACCTGGATCTCAAACGTGTCGCCGGAATGGACCTGGAGATCGGAGGATGGATAGTAGTACTCTCCGGGCTGCTGCGGTGTGGGCATCAACTGATACCGGGTTCCGTTCCTGAGAAGCACGACGGCCGCATCCGACACCGGCGTGTTCGCCGCGGCCAGGCTCGAAAGAGGACTGCTCAGCATCACCTCAATGTCCGCAACCGGCTGTCCGTCGTACAAATAGGCCTGGAGCACTATCTGCGTCGCTTCCGGAAGCACGGGATTGTGCTGGCAGCCGTTCGCAACAACGACAAGGACGATCATCGAGAAGACCGATTTCTTCATGTGTCCCGCCTCAGAATTCGTACTGACAGAAAATGGAAGGGAGGAAACCCAGGCCCGTCACGGCCGTGACGACGATCGGCTGGACATTCACGTTGTACTGGTAATACTCGATGTTGACGTGATTGTACACGTTGAACGCCGACAGACCGACATCAAGAGACGTCGATCGAAACCGGAACTTCTTTGACACGCTCAGGTCCAGCCGCTGATAGTCGGGCAGCCTGTAGGCGTTCTCCGCGCTGACATGCGTGTAACTGTACGTCGTCCCGTCAAGAAGGACGAGGGAATACTGGCTTATCGGGGCCGTGAAGGGTTTTCCGGTCGCGTAGATAAAGGTCGCCGACAAGTTCCAATCAGCGCCCGGGCTGTAGCTCCCGATGACCTTCAGTTCATGCGTCTGATCATTGTTCGCCGGGAAGTACTGCCCGCCGTTCAGCTGCGGGAACCGGTCTTCCGCTTTCATCAGCGTGTAGCTGATCCAGCCGTTGAACGATCCGACCTTCTTCTGCAGCAGCGCCTGGATCCCCCTGATACGGCCGTCACCGATGAGAAACGTGTACGGTTCAAAGGCATTCCGTTGAAAGCGCTGGCTGAATTCCGCGATGTTGTCGAGCGTCTTGTAGAATCCTTCAATGTCGATGACGTACCCTTCGTTCTGCCACGCCCCGCCGACGACATAGTGTGTGGCTTTGCTCGCCGGAATGGAGGTGTCCGCAAGGACCCAGAAGTCACGGCTGCCTTCCGTGATGTCCTCGTTCACTATGCGATTCACAAACTGATGGTAGACTCCGAATGCCGCCTTCAGCGAGACGTCGGCGGTAAGTTCGAGGACCGAGGAAAGGCGCGGTTCAAGGTACCACGAACTCAGTGTTGAGTAGTTCTCGAGCCGCAGACCGCCCGTGACCGTGAGATTGTCGAAGGGACTCAGCCGGTCGCTCAGATATGCGGCGCTCTCCCAGGCGCGCTGATCGAGATCGAGAAGGTTCTCCGTCCCCCCGGTCACGTTGCTTCCCGTAAGCGAGTAGGTGACCGTTGTCCGGGAGACGTCAATCCCGAACCCGACATCCTGCAGCGAATTCAGCTTCAGGTCGTTCCGGGCAGTGAGGCTGAAATCGCCGGTGCGATTCCCTTCATCCGTCGAGAACTCCGCGTTGACCCTGTTCCCTCCCCCCTGCGCCGCCGTGTACGTACTTGTGTAGTTGTCGTACGCGACGATGATGTTCGAATACATGTTGTCCTGCCACTGTGCAAACAGGTTCGCACTGACCCCGTTGTTCCCCTGGGCGGTGTTGTTCGTATTGGAGGGAAGGGAAAAGCCGGAGCCCAGCCCGGGCACGTTCTGCGAGGACGATTCCTGGCTGAGGTCGTAATTGTCCCCGCTGCCGTAATAGCTCACCGCAAGCATGAATTGCGGACTCAGATTGTAGGAGAGCTTCGCATTCACGTCAAAGAAATCCGAACTTGGCGTCTGCTGCTGTGAAATCCCCCCGCCGCCGAACCTCCCGAAGCCGCGGGCTGTGCCGCCCGTCGCAGGTGCGGAGCTGCCGGTGAGCAATTTGTAGATCGCGTTGTATGCGCCGCTTGCGATGATGTCGCTGTAGGACCGGCGTGCCGCGAGAAAGAACGTCCCGCCCAGCAGGGGACCGTTCAGACTGACATTGCCGCTCAGGAGGCTCAAACCTGCTTTTCCATGAATATCGTCGGGATCCCCCGTCCTTCCGACGATGTCGATGACGCTTGAAAGCCTCCCGCCGAAGTTCGCCGGAAACCCGCCCATATAGACCTGGACATCCTTGATCGCATCGGGATTGAACGCGCTGAAAAACCCGAAGAAGTGGTCCACCTGATACACCGTCATCCCGTCGAACAGTATCAGGTTTTCATCGGGGGTCCCCCCCTGGACATAGAGATCCGAAGAAGCATCGTTCGTCGCGCTGATGCCCGGCAGCAGCTCCAGCGAGCGGAAGATGTCGGCCTGACCCGCACTCGGCAGCGTCGCGATCTGGGTCGGGGATATCGTCGTCAGTCCGGGGGTTTTTTCCTTTCTGACAATGTTCGACTGTTCGGCCGAAACCGTCACTCCTTCGAGATCTATCGCGCTCGGGTTCAGAGCAATGAGTATTGCGGCGCTCCCCTTCCCCGGTTCTACCGTGTACTCCGCCGTCTGGTATCCGATGAACGTCACCTGGACGACGAAAGCGGTGTCCGGGACACCCTGCATCAGGAAAAAACCCTGAAGGTTCGTCTGGGTCCCGGTTTTCGTCCCCCTGATCATCACAGTCGCATAGGGCAACCGTTCCCGCGTGTCGGCGTCAATCACCTGACCGGTGACGGACCTCGATTGCGCAGGAAGGGACGGGGCGATCATACAGGAGAGGACAAGAAACAATGCCCGCCTGACCGCAGTTGCGGGAGCGGGACCACATGGAACCTCCACGTCGGCCTCCTTGATCGGGTTCGATTTCGCTGCAGCGCTGCGCATTGGTGATCGCCGGTGGCACAGGAATCCGTCCCCTGCTCCGAAAGGTCGCGTGATATTCCGTCATCGGCACATCGCTTCGCCCGGGAGGCATAAGGCGAGTATGCTCCGGAAGGACATCCTGTTATTCTATGACAACAGGGGGGAGGTGTTGGTTTAATACGGGGGCTGAACAACGAATCAACAGAAACCGGGATGTTCTCCCCGGCTCATCTGAGAACGATCAGCTTTTTCGTCCGCGCGAAATTTCCCGCCTGGAGCCTGTAGAAATAGACACCGCTGGCGACTCCCGACGCATCCCATACAACGCTGTAGCTGCCGGCCGCTCTGCGTCCGCTCACAAGACGTGACACGGGCTGACCGAGCATCGTATAGACAATCAGCGACACGTCCCCGTCCGACGCCAGATCAAAACGGATTGTCGTTGAGGGATTGAACGGGTTGGGACTGTTCTGGAAGAGTGCGTATGCCGCAGGGGCCGGACCGCTCGCCACCGCTCCCGAGACGACGTTCACGCTGACCGGATCAGAGTAATGGGAGGTGCCGCTCAGGTCGATCTGCCTGAGACGGTAATACCACGTCCCCGCCGGCGCGGAGGAGTCCACAAAGGCATATGACTGGGGAACTACAGTCGTCCCGTGACCCGCAACGAACCCGCCGGGAAGAGCGACAAAAGTCCCGGTCGCGGAAGCGGACCTCTGGACTTCAAACCCGTAGTTATTGACTTCGGAGAGCGTCGTCCACGAGAGCCGGACAACGGCGCCGGGTCCGGCCACGGCGGCGAACGAAGAAAGCTCGACGGACGGGAGCGACCCGTAATCGAACGTCCAGCATCCCCTCCCGTGCGTCGCCGCGAGAAGCGTCTGGACTCCCTCCTTGTATTTGAGGTCGAACACCGGCAGCGCCGGCATCCCGTTGTTGAACGAGACCCATGTCGTGCCGTCGTCCACGGACTTGTAGACGCCATGGTCCGTCCCAAGGAAAAGCGTCCGGGGCGGCAGCGTCCGGAGCGCGATGCAGAGAACCGGTATGTTCGGAAAATCCCCCGTTACGTTGCGCCAGGTGGCGCCGCCGTCGGTCGTTTTCAGAACGTGGAGGCCCGAGGACCAGCCGCTGAGACTCGCGTAGCAGATGCTGTCGTTTGTGACGTCCACCGCAAGGCCGGACACGTACGGGTATCCCGTCGCCGTCCCCCACGTCTTCCCTGTATCCGCAGTGGCAAGGATCCTGCCGTTCGTCGTTCCGGCGTAAATCTTCCCCGTATTCGCGGCGCTGATGCCGATCGAGGAGACGCTCCCTCCGACAACCGACGTGGTCGCGATCCGGGTCCAGCCCGCCGCGCTCGATGCGGTCTGCGCGGACGGCGTTCTCCAGAGGTCGGCCTGGCCGTACACGATCGTATTATGGTCCCCCGGCGACATGGCGTACGGATTGTAAAAGAGGCCTCCCGACGAACCCGAAGGTCGGATCTCCGTGTATGACGCACCGTAGTTCGACGACCGCTGCAGTGAACCATTGACGTACTGGCCATAGATGTAATTCGTGTTGACCGGGTCGACAATGGTGGCCCCTCCGTCCCCCGTGGCAACCTCGTTCCACGCCGCCCCGCCGTTTGTCGAGGTTTCCTTGTTGTTGTCCTGCGTCCCCCCGTAGAGCCGCAGCAGTGACGAGGGATCATAGTCCGCACTCATGTACTGGAGCGTGGAGAGCGTGGCATTCAGATCAGACCATGTCACCCCGTCGTTCGTCGAGCGGAATACCCCCCCGTCGGAACCGCAGTAGAGCACGCCGCCGTTGTAGCCGAGGAAATGGACATCCGCGTGACAGAAATTTGACGGCGAGGATGTCGCCCAGTTGGACCGCTGCGACAGCCCGGCGCCATAGGACGTGGAGGCGTACACGTCGAGCCCCCCGGCGACGACGGTCGCGGGGTTCGAGGGCCTGACCGCGATCGCATTATCGTACCATCCCTGTCCCCCCAGGTAGTTCCTGGAGGAATCCTTCAGAGTCCAGGTCGCTCCTCCGTCGGTCGATGCGAAAAGACCGAGCAGCCCGTACGGCGAGCCCGGCCGCGCGATGCTTGCGTACAGAAGATTGGTGTCGGCCTGTGCAAGTGCAAGCTGTGTCCTTCCCATGGGGGAAGGGAGTCCTCCCGTCAGCGCCGTCCAGGTGACGCCCCCGTCCGTCGATTTCCTGATGACGTCGGCGGTATACCCGCCGGTTGTCGTGTACAGGACGAGGGGATTGAGCGGGTTCATCACGATGCAGTTGGCGTTTCCCCCGCTCGACGTGGATTTCCAGGAGAGGCCCGCGTCCGTCGACCGGTAGACACCGGAGGATCCCGAGAGATAGAGGACATTCGTGTTGAGGGGATTGATGACGATCTGCGAGATGTATGAACCCACGGTCCCCGAAGCGGCAACCTTCGTCCACGTCGCACCCGCGTCGGTGGATTTGAAGACGCCGTCGCCGTAATAGCTGTCAAGCGAATAGTTGAGCTCACCCGTACCGATATACACGACCGGGGGATTGACGGGATCGACGGCGACATATCCGCAGGAGAGGGACGTCAGATTATCGGTGAGGGGCTGGAATGTGCTCCCCCCGTCCGTTGTCTTCCAGACTCCTCCCCCCGCCGACGCGATGTACATCGTGAGGGGATCCGTGGGGTGGAACGCGATGCAGTTTGTTCTTCCGGAAATGTAATTTCCGCCCGTGACCTGGTAGAACAGGCCGGTCGGATTCACGCTCTTCCATGCTATCGTCCCCGTCGCGCTCCCGAACATGAGGTCGTCGCGCGCCATCTGGAGATGGCGCGCCACGGAAGCGGCGTACGCATCGGGCGGGACAGTCCGTCCGGGGCCTCCCGCGCGCAGGTTCATCATGTACTCCTGCCGCGCGATGATCTCCTCGGGTGATTCATCATCCTGCCCCAGCGCGGCCGGCGCGACCAGGGGGATCAGAATCAACGCGACGCACATTGGCACGGAAAAGAACGCCTTCCCCGGGGACATTGCGGCTCTCCTGATTGATCCTGGATCATTATGCGTTCACCGGGGGGGGCGGCTCACACAATACTTCATTTGCCAAGATAGCGCTCCCGGCGGAGAGAAGCAACGCGGGAGCTTGATTTGCACGATCCAGATGCGTATTTTGATGCGATCCCTGACAATACCACTTTCGACACTTGAGTAACACAGAACACCACACGAACGTGCAGCTGGCGATTCTGTTCGCCGACGTCAGCGGCAGCACCAAGCTGTACGAGACACTTGGCAACACACTCGCCCAGACGATCATTGCCAAGGCGCTGGATGTCCTTTCCGAGGCGGCCGGCCGCCACCAGGGAACGATTGTCAAGAACATCGGCGACGAGCTGATGTGCACGTTCCCCTCCGCCCCGCTGGCAGCGGAAGCCGCGAAAGACATGCAGCGCTCCCTGAAACAGGCGATCGCCATCGGCACAATTCCCTACGAATCCCTGAGCATCCGGACCGGGTTCCACTTCGGACAGGTCATCCCCCAGGCGGGAGACGTGTTCGGCGACGCCGTCAACGTCGCGGCCAGGGTCGTCGCCCAGGCAAAGAAGGGGCAGATCCTGACGACAAAATTCACCGTCGATGAAATGCCCGACGAGATGAAGACGGGGCTCCGGTTCATCGACAAGGCCGCGCTCAAGGGGAAGAAAGAGGAACTGGAGCTTTTCGAAGTTCTCTGGGAATTCGAGAACCTGACGATCGTGCAGAACATCTTCGAGGACAAGCCGCACGAGGCGAAGCTCACCGTGTCGTTCGGCGAAACCACGGTGGAATTAAGCCACGAACGCCCCTCGCTCCACATGGGACGGGGAATCGAAAACGACTTCGTCATCCCGGAGCCTCTCGCCTCACGATCTCACGCGAGAATCGAGTTCCGGCGCGAGAAGTTTGTCCTCATCGACCAGAGCATCAACGGAACGTATGTGTCCATCGTCGGCGAGAGGGAAGTTGTGCTTCGGAGGGACGAGCTCGTGCTCCAGCGCGAAGGGAAAATCAGCCTGGGAAAATCGACGATGCTCCAGCCGGAGCTGTGCGTGACGTTTTCACTTCTCGGCGGCGGAGGTCTGCTGTAATCCGTACGCGTCCCTCCCGGGAGGGAGGGACGAAGTGTCAGAACGTGTGCCCCACGCCGATCCTCGCATCCAGTCCCGTTATCGATCCGCCGCCTTTCAGGTTTCCGAAATCCACCTTCAGCAGCGCCGGGAAGTAAAGCCCCGAGGGGAGCGAGAACGCGGGTGCCGCCCCCACGCCCGCGACCTTCGAACCCGAATAGGCCTCTGGGGTGTTTTCGTAGATCCGGACTTCAGCGAGATACGACACGGAGAACCGGGGATTGAATACCTGCTTGAACTCACAGCTCGCTTCAAACCGCCCCGGCTCCAGTCTCTCCGCTTCGCTCACGAGTCCCCCCACCCCCGCCACCTTTCCTTTTGATGTCGAGCGGTACCCCGCGGTCACATGGAGCTCGTTTTCATGGAAGAACTGCCTGTACTGGACATTGAACCAGTAGGAATTGCCCGATGCGAAAACCTGTGCGTCGTTGTACGTGTCGGTCCCGTAGGAAGTGAACATGAAATCCGCCGACAGCGACTGGACGTCGTTCAGCCTGTAATCCGCGCCCAGGCTCCCGGTGATTTCTCCCCCCGGCGCGTAGAAGCCTCCCCCGTCGATCGGTTTGTACTTCCCCCGGTACTGGTAGGCCGCCGCAAGCCCGAGAACGAGATTGTCGTTCGCGGGGAAGACCCAGGAAACGCCCGGATTCAGGTTGAGGCCCTGTCCCCACACCGGGACCTGCATGTTGAAGAGCGGCTGGCTGAAGAGAATCGAGGTCGTGAACTGATCGTGCGAGAGCTCTTTTTTTCCCGTGGGCGCGTTGACACCGAGACTGAAGACCGTGTTTGCCGGTTCGAGATAATAGTTCACCCCGAGCTGCACGTCGGTCAGACCGCTCAGTGCGGCAACGTCACCGCCGGAAGCGGCACCGCCCCCCCCGACACTGAGGCTCGCGTTCCGTCCCATGGGCACATAGGCCGCGATCATCGTGCTGAATTCCGAAAAACTGAATCCCGCGTTCTTTCCGGTCCAGCTCTGATAGACCGGCGTGATGCTGACCGAGCCCTGCCGGCTGATCACGTTCTGATCGGTCTGTGACCGTGCCGCCGCGGAAAGAATGAGAAGGAAAAGAAGAGCGGGGGATCGCCTCATAGTATCCTCGATGTTACCTGATCATGACAAGCTTCCGGACGGCGTTGAATTCTCCTGTCCGCAGCCTGTAGAAATAGACTCCGCTCGCCACGTGCACTCCGTTATCCGCCGTGCCGTCCCACTGGACTTCATACTCACCCGTTATCTGGTTGCCGCTGAAGAGCGTCCGGACCCTCTGGCCAAGCACGGAGTAGACCTCGAGCGTGACATCGCTCCTCTTCGCCAGGGAATACCGGATTGTCGTCGCCGGGTTGAACGGGTTGGGATAGTTCTGCTCCAGCGCAAATGACACCGGCTGGAGGGGTATGCCATTGCTCTCCTTCGCCGCATACGCGTCAGTCCCCATGATCACCTTGTAGTAATGGGGAGCATCCGACGCGCCGAGTGCAACATGGAAACTCCCCTGTCCCGCCGGGAGCGCATTCTCCTCGCTCATATCAAGCACGTGAACGCCGTATCCCGCCGGCAGAGACCCTGACGTCGTCAGCGATACGACAGCGTCCCCCTTCGTCCCGAGCGCCCGCACGTCGAAGATCCATGACTGGCCTTCGCCGACCGGGGGCTTGAAATTCTGGATGTACGTCGTTCCCCGGTCGTTGATTTCGACCTGAAGCGCATTCCCGATCGAAGGAGGTTTCGGCGCGTCGAGATGGTCCCTCCCCGCGGAGGCGCCGGTCCGGAGTCCGATGTAATTGTACGTATCACGGAAATCCGTTCCGGCCATCGATGCGGAGATCTGCATGACGAATTCCCCCGGACCGAGTGCGGCGGGCGCGAATCCGGCTTTCGGAACCGTGGTGACGGTCGCTTCGACGGGGTAGAATGTCAGCTGGTTGGTTTCCGACCCGGGAGGGTTGTAGACGAAATATCCGTCGTACGGCATCAGGACATTCGGCGTTATCTGATACTGTGTGCCGTCGTAATGATAGGGTCCATAGAGCGCATAGCTCCCCCCCACGGCGCTCCACGACACGGCGAATGCGAACGGATCCGCGATCTGATTCCAGCCGGTGTCGAGAGGGACGACATAGGGCTGCACGCTCGGCACCGACGTCCCCTGTTTGAACGTGAAGGGGGTGCCGCCCGCCGTGACAAGCCAGAAAGCTCTTCCCGGAACCATCGCCATCGGGCCTGCGATCGCAGCCGGGAGAACCGCCTCCCTGTACGTCGAATCCTCCCAGTGGAACACCCGCCACACCGACGGATTGTATGCGCCGTAATCGCCCCCCAGCTGGGCCAGGACGTCCGGATTGTCAAGGAGCACCGGGGCGGAGAACATGGCATACTTCAACGGGCTGAGCGCGAGCGGGGTGGCGAGCTTTGCAAGCCTCACCGGCAGCACCGCGGGGCTGATTGCGGGATTCACGGGCGGAAATGTCACCGGACCCGCCGCCGCCGAATTGAGCGTAATATAATACTCCACGCCGCGGATCGTGATCACGCTCGCGGGAAGATTGACTGTAAACGGCCCCGTGCCGGTCAGCGCCAGCGTATCATATGCGGTCGAACCGCCGGGCCTGAAACAAATGAAACCGCCCTGGAACGTCTTTCCCGTGGCTGGAGTGACAGTCAGGGGCTGCGCATTCCCGACGAGCGAATCACCCGTCGCCGTGACCGTCATGTTCGGCGTGAACACCTTGAATCCCAGCACGGACACGTCGGAAAGGCCGTCCGGGTTCGCCACGGTGACGTTGTACGTCCCGACAGGGAGCTTATTCGGCGAATACGCCTGGATCTGAATTGTCCCCGTAACCTGAACTCCGGAGGCCGGGAGTCCCCCGATATCCACAGTTGCACCCGGAAGAAAATTACTCCCCGAGATCGTGATCGGTGCGGAAACTCCCACGGGAGCCGAATCCGGCGTCACGGTATAGAGCACCGGGGGGACGTCCGACGTGACCGTAAACGCGTTTGGCAGGACAAACGTCTTTCCGTCAGGATTCGTGATCCGCAGGCTGTGCGAGCCGTTGCTGATCGACGTCGGGATGTAAAATTGGGTGAACGTCGTGCTGACAACGCCGACGCTCCCCGGGTCGACCGTCGTAGAGTCTACCTGGACCGTCGCACCGCTGACAAAACTCGTACCACTGAATCCCAGGAGCTGAGAAATGTTCCCCGCGGACGGGGACACCTGCGTGATCGTGGGGGCCGGCGCCGACGCGGTGCCGACACCGATGTCGTCAATAAGCCATCCCCTGAAACCGTTATACAGATTATCTATCGTTTCGAACCGGAACTGGATCCATATCACCTGTCCCGCGTAGGCTGTGAGATCGAAATATTCGTGAATCCACTTTCCCTGCTTGCCGAGCCCCCCCGATGAGTACTCTTTCCAGTCGTCCCCGTTGGCATCATCATCGAGCGGGTTGATGAGGCCGCGGCCGAGGGGATTCCACGTTACGCCCGAATCGGTGGAGGCCTCGACATGCATCAGATCAAATGCGGAGGTGGCAATTCCCTCAATCTCCCACCAGGTCCAGAAACTGAGCAACGGCGTCTTGGCGCCGACAAGGTTGATAGGAGGAGTGATCGCGGACCCGGTGTTCGCCTCCAGCGATGTCCCCCCGTCCAGCGGAGTCTGGGGCTCCTGGGTAAAATCCTTCCCGATGTACGTCCCGGTCGTGTCCTCGCCGTACCAGAGCGCGTTGTTGCCGGAGTGCGCCGAAGGGAGATACCCCGAGTCGGGAAGCAGAACGAGCGTTGGGTTGATCGCCGGATTGAGGACCGCGATATGCTGCGGCTGGACCGAAAGGTGCCAGAATCCGGTTGTCGTCCACAACCCCGCGCCCGATTCGAGCGAATCGATCCACGGGATGTTGACGGCCTGTATGCCCGCGATCGATTCCCGCACCTGCGGTGAGAGGGCGTGAATGCCGTGTTGCGGCTGCGTGCGAGGCCGTCGGGGAGAATGCCGTGTCTGCGTGAGAGATGCCTGCGACATCACTGCACACAGTCCCGCGACAACAAGAATTGTCCGCATCAGCCTTCTGTTCATGAATGTGCCTCCTGGCAGCGAATTGCCGGCGTACGTGTGTGCATCATCAGAGCCCCCATGTGTCCACTGACTTCCGACTGACGGCAATCAGCGCACCGGCGGAGGAGGGGGCGACGGGAGCAGACCGATCGAAACGCCGTTGTTAACCGCGACGGCGCTCGGCGACTGGTTGTCCATCCCGGGGAGGAAGACGAGCTTTATCATGTTGTTCAGGTTGTTGAACCGTCGTGCCATGAGGGCGCGCGTCCCTCTCCCCCGCTGTGCATCGTCCGAGCCCGGGGGCGGACTTATTTTGTGCGACGCGGAGAGCGCCGACTCCTTCGTGCCCCCGGCCAGGTTCATCGCGTCGGAGAGATCCGCCTTGGCCCTGGCCGGCGCAAACGACGGATCAAGGGCGCTCGCCTGTTTGAAATACACGCCGGCGGATTCGAAGTCGCCCTCCCCCTCCTTCTCCAGTCCCACGGAGTATGCAAAGAACGCCTGGAGATTCTTCGTGGGAATTCTCTGAATCGCCTCGGTCTCTTCGCGCGTCAGCGTGATCCCCATGTCCTTCACCACCGAGAAGACAATCTCCTTCTGCAGGCGGAAGAGGTTCTCGAGCGCGTCAGACTGCGTCTGCGCCGAAGGCGCCTTCCCCTTCCCGATATCGAGTGACGCGACGTCAAGCCTGAGCGTGTTGTCCGCGGAAACGTTGTACCTTCCCCCGATGATCCGTCCCGCTGCCAGGAACTTCCCCAGCCGGGGAGCGGTGGATGGATCGACCGCGCTTGAGGCGCTGAATTTCAGCTCGCTCATGAGCTCATCGACGCGGAGCCTCTCGACGAGCCTCAGCTTCTTCACGTGGCCGAGATCGATCGTCATCATTTCGCCAAGGCCCAGCCCGAGCGTGGAGAACTTCGCTTCGCTCCCCTGGTAGACGAGCGGGAACACTGCGACGGCGTTCGACGGCGTGTTCTGCCTCCCCAGCGAATCCTCGTTCGCCGCGAGCTCACGGAACTGGTCGGCGATCAGCTCTTTCGTCACGACGTAGTACCGGGCCTCCATCAGCTTGTGGTACGGCGACGACGAGGCGATGTCCGTGTAGTTGATGTACGCGGCGAGCGCCCCCTTCATATCGTTGTCGTACTCCCGGGTCATGCCGAGATAGAAGAGCGTTTTGCCGTCGTGCTCGTTGGCCATCGACGCTTTTTTGAGATAGTCCCGCGCCTGCGGGTACTGGTGCGTCTCAAAATAGATGACCCCGAGGTCGCGAAGGGCCTCCGGGTCGGCCGGGTTCGTCACAAGACGCTCCTGCAGTTTCCGCACCGTCTGCGCGTAATCCTGCGGGTTCTCCACCGTTCCCGTCGTCCCGCAGGCAGACAGGACGATCGGCAGCACCAGGAGGAGGAAGGACAGACCGCGAGGCGCATTCATGAGTCAGCTCCGGAGTAGTGGCTTTATGCTTTCCGCCTTCAGGTGCGCCTTCTCGTAGGAAGGATCCTTCTCCAGCGCCTCGTTGAACTTCTTATACGCCCCGTCGTAGTCGCCGCGCTCGACGAGGACGAGCCCTTCGGAATAGGCCATCATCGCATCAAGCGATTTGGTCTCCGTCCCCTTCTCGAGCTGCGCTTCCGTGATGTTGACGTTCACCGCCTTCGCAACCTTCGCGCTCAGCTTTTCGCAGAGCCCGAAGAAATCGTCTGCATCCCCCTTCACGTCGTCCGTTGCGAGGATCTCCCCCGTCTCCACCTTGACGAGCCTGGCCCCGAGCCACATGTCCCCCTTGAACTTGATGAAGCTCCCCATGACGACGGCGTTCACGCCGAGCTGTTTCCCGACGCGCACCGCGGAGTTCACGTCGAACTTTCCCGGGGTGTTCTCCAGACCGATCTCACCCATGAGCCAGGCGATCCGTTCGCGTTCCACGACCTTGAGCTGGACGGCGCCCCGGAGCTGGTTGATCATCAGCTCCGAAAACCCCATCTCCATCGGGTTGAATTTCTCCCTGTCGTCGACGGAGGAATTCTTGAAGTCAAGGACGGCGATCGTCTTGATCCCCGGGTCAGCCCTCTCCACCTGCATGTTGCCGGCTTTTTCCTGGCGCACCTTGTAGTAGAGTTTCAATAACGGCGGCGCCTCTTCGTCCGGGTTGAGTTCGACAAGGGGCGGCTCAAGGTCGAGCATTTCGCTGAGTGCGGTCTTTGCCTTGTCCTTGTTGTCCTTCGCAAAGTAGGCGCGTCCGAGTCCCAGGAACGCCTCGCGCCGCACGGGCCTGTCGAAGGACTTGTCGGCCGCGATATCCGTATAGACCTTGATCGCGTTGTCGAAATCACCGGCATTAAAGTAATCGATCCCCGTTTTGAGCTTGTCGTCCCCTTTTCCCTGAGCCCGGAGGGACCGGGCCGAACCGGGCAGGGCCGAAACAAGCACCGCGCAGGAGACCACCAGGAGTGTGCGGCGCAGCATGCTCTTCCTTATCGTCCTCATCGTGTCTCTCCTCTGAAGTGTCTGTCGTTACTTCTTGATCAACTCGAACGGCGCCGGTATGGCGGCCGGCTTTATCAGCGTCGGCACGTCGATGTTCACTTCATACCGGGGCGGACTCGGGGCATATCCCTTCTTTTCAACGCTGATCGTGTGTTTCCCGGCAGTCAGTTGAACTGCGTTGGGCGTCGTAAGTTCGGTCGTCACCCCGTCAATCACAATGTACGCCCACCCGGGCCTGCAGGCCACATTTACAGGCGCCCGGAACCAGCACTTTCGTCCGTCCATAACACCGGGCCTCACTTCGAGAACATCCGGTTTCGTCAACCCTCCGTTCCTGAACACCACCCTTCTCGTTCCCGGCCGGACCATGACCCTGACGCCGCCTTTCGCGTCCCTGAACGGACCGTCATCCACGCTCACCTCGCCGTCCGGCACAGCCTCAAACGTCATCTCCACATCCGCCACACGCGTCGTCGCAGGAACCGCCGGCTTCTCCTCTTCCTTCTTCGTCTCCGTCGTCAGGGGAGGAAGGTTTGACTTTTCGGCGGTCTCGGTGGCGGCCGGCTGCCTGACGATCCCCTTCGGCTCCCTCAGGGAAAGGAGGAACGGCTGGCCGTCGGTCACGGTCACGGCGGTATCGACGCGGTTCCTTCCCCAGATCGCGGTCACTTTCCGTGTCCCCGCCGTGACGGCGACATCGCGGACGGGGGTTTTCACAGCCGAACCGTCGATGTACACGCTCCCGTTGTCGGGAATGATCTCGACGGTGAGCTTCCCCTCTTCGGGAAATACATACGGCCGCGCAACAAAGTAGGTGACGATGAGCACGACAACGGCTGCGGCAATAATGCCGTAGAGCTTCGTATTTGCCGATGTTGCGAGCGATTTCGGCTTTGCGGGGAGCCCGATCGCCGGCCCGACGATCGTGGGAGCGTCCGTCATCCTGTAGTCCCCACCCTTCAGCGTCTGCTCGAATCTCTCAAGCGCGGTCACCATCTCCGCAGCGGTCTGGTACCGTTTCGCCGGATCCTTGTCGATCGACTTGACGACAATCTTCGCCAGATCCTTCGGGATCGAGGCGTTCAGCTTCTCGGGCGGCGGGATGCGCCCCTCGACGATCATCTGCGCGACCGCGAAGTCCGAGTCCTCGGCCTTGAACGGCACGCGACCGGTGAGGCACTCGTACAGCGCCATGCCGGCGGAGTAGATGTCGCCGCGCGCATCAACCTGTCCCAGTCCCCGGATCTGCTCCGGTGACATATAGTAGAGCGTCCCCGCGGTCCCCATCGTCACGGTGGAGACGTTCGTCTTCTGGATTTTCGCAAGGCCGAAGTCGGTGACCTTCACCACGTCCCCCTCGGCGAGCATCACGTTCCCCGGCTTGATGTCCCTGTGGATCACTCCTCCCCTGTGCGCGTGGTCGAGCGCAGTCAGGAGCTGCTTGAATATGCGGACGACCCTGGGGACGGGCAGGAGAACGGACTGCTTCAGGAGGTCGGCGAGCGTCTTCCCGTTCACAAACTCCATGACGATGCAGACCCCGAATTCCGTCTGACGGAGCGCGAAGATACCGACGATGTTGGGATTCTGAAGTTTCGCAAGCGCCTTCGCTTCCGACTGGAAGCGCTTGAGAAAATTCGGGTCGCTCGCGATGAGAACGTCCATCATCTTGAGCGCAACATCCCTGTCCAGCGTCGTGTCGGTCGCCCTGTACACGACCCCCATCCCCCCGCGCCCGAGGACTTCGAGGATCTTGTACGAATCAATCATCTTGCCGATCATTGGGTCCATGGCGCCGTCACTTCTTCCCGGTTTTCCAGATGGATTTCAGTTTATCCCTGCTGCGTGACAGGGGGCTTACGGTCGACGCGCTCACGTCGACGCGTACGACCTGCACGGTGATGTTATCGCTCCCCCCGCGTTCGTTCGCAAGCTCGATGAGCGCGCTGCACGCACGCTCGGGCGGATGGGAGGTCACGATCTGCCTCATCTCCTCGTCCTCGACGTGATTGAAAAGGCCGTCCGTGCACATCAGGTACGAACGGCTCGATGTGAGGGGCATCTCGTCGAAGAAATCCACGTCAGCGGAAGGGCGCGGTCCCATGGCACGGTACAGGTGTGAACGTTCCGGATGATTCCGCGCTTCCTCGTGCGTGATGATTCCGCGCCGCACCATCTCGGCGACCTTGGAATGATCCCGCGTGAGCTGCGTGATCCCGCGCTGGTTGATCTTGTACACCCGGCTGTCGCCGATGTTCCCGATGTACGCGTGCCCGTCGCGCAGGACGAGAACGACGCACGTGGTCCCCATCCCGCGGTACTGCGGCCCCGTCCCGCTCTTTTTGTAGATCGCCTCGTTGGCGGCGGAAAATGCCCGCCGGAGGTTGTTGATGACGGAAGGATCGGCGCTGGCGTAGTACGCCGTGCCGATCTCCCTGACGGCGATCGTGCTCGCCTCCCTCCCGGCGTTCTGTCCTCCCATGCCGTCAGCGATAACGAAGAGCTGACCGCCGGGACAGTTCAAATCCAGATTCCCCTCGGGAAACTTCCCGAACGAATCCTGGTTTTCCGATCGGACTGACCCGACATGGCTGGCGTTGCCGAACGAGATTTTTCTCACGGCCGGGTCATCTCCTGGTCACCAATGCCGGGTTCACGCCGCCCCCCCCGCTTTTTTGAGAATGGTGGCCTTCACGAGCCCGAACCTGATCGGCGCATCGGGGGCAACCTCCGTGTCGACGGAGATCTTCTTGTCCGCGACATACGTCCCGTTCTTGCTTCCGAGATCGCGGAGCGCGACCTTCCCGGCGCGGACCGTGATTATCGCGTGGTTGCGCGAGATGGAGGCGTCGTCCACAGCCACGTCGCTCGTCGAGAGCCTTCCGACGGTGTTCTCCCCTTCCTTCAGGTTCACCGTCGATTTCTCGCCGCGCACATTCTTGAACTCGAGAACAAACCGGGGGAGCGAGAGCAGATCGGCAAGCTGCGCCTCATCGATGAGCATCGTCGGCGCCGCGTCCCGCCCCTGGGGCACGGGCGCCTGGGGCGCGGGCGCCTTCTCCTGTGCGACAACGACGGGGGGAGCGGGCGGTTCGTCCGTCGCAGGCCCGGGCTCCGCCGGACGGGCTTTCGCCGGAGGCTCCCCGATCCCGAATGCATCCTCATGAACGGGAGACGGCTTCGGGGCCTGCGGCCCGGGCACGTGCTCTGCCTCAGCGTGCTCCGCCGCAACCGGCGGAGACGAGGGAACGGCGGATTCGGCGGGCTTGCGCCTGGGAGGAGGAGGCGCTTCCGGTTCGGGGGGGAGGTCTTTCGGCGGAGGGGGGAGCGGATCGGCGGCCTGCCCCGGCTCAAGCACGAATATGAACGTGAACGTGTTGGCGAACATGATCACGTGTTTCTTCTCCAGCTTTACCTTCCCCTGCACGGGCTTCCCGTCGAGAAGCGTACCGTTGTGGCTCTTGAAGTCCTCGAGATAGTACGAACCTTTCTTCTGGTCGAAGAATATGCGTGCATGCTTCGCTGAAAGGACTCCGCTTTTGATGAGGAGATTGCACTCAGGTCCGTGTCCGATGACCGCCTCTGAGACAATCTCGTACGATTTGCCGGCCAGCGCGGCGCTTTTCGAGTTCAATCGTGCGTACATGGGCGCATAAGATGGTTGTTTTCGATACCTGTGCGGCAGGCCAGACCCGAAAGATGAAAGTACAGCTTTCTCCGCGTTATTGTCAAACATAGGGCCGCGGCCGTCTCAGAAATGCGATCCGTGACAGACCCGCTCAAACCGTTTGAATTCATTGGATTTATCGCAATCCCCCGGGGAACACGGCGCGGCGCGCCCTTCACAGAGGAGAGGATTTCCGGCATCGGCGAGGCGCCGGCGCTGTGTCGTGGGCGCAGGTGCGTCGAACGTTCCTCGCGAGTGTGCATCCAGGGTGCCGGGTGTGGGAAGAGAGCAAGTGTGTTGCCAACGATAGTAAAAATAAGCGATTGAAAAGTCAAGGGATGCGCCCGGCTGTGCTTTTTTGACGAATTCTCGTATCTTGGCGGGACGATCACAATTTCGGGAACACGGCAATGAACGAAACTGCACTCGAAAAATTCGTCCGCTACGCAAAAATCGACACCCAGTCAAAGGACGATTCGGAAACGTACCCCAGCACGAAGAAACAGTTCGACCTCCTGAACCTCCTCCTGAAGGAATTGAATGACATCGGCCTGAAAGACGTGCGGATTGACCAGTACGGCTACGTCACCGCCACTCTTCCCGGCAACATCCCGCCGTCACACGGCGCCCGGGGAAAGGTGCCCGTCGTGGGATTCGTCGCACACGTGGACACCTCCCCTTCAGCGTCCGGCGCCAACGTCAAACCGCAGATTATCACGTCGTACCCCGGCGGAGACATCAGTCTCCCGGGAGACCCGGCCGTCGTCATCAAAGAATCGGAAAATCCCGAACTGAAGCGAAACATCGGAAGGACGATCGTCACCTCTGACGGGACCACGCTTCTCGGCGCAGACGACAAGGCGGGGTGCGCGATCATCATGACCGCGCTTCAGACGCTCATCTCATCCACCGCCCTGCTCCACGGCGACATCAGGGTGGCATTCACACCGGACGAGGAAGTGGGTGCGGGGACGAAATTTTTCGACATCAAGGCATTCGGCGCGGACGTCGCGTACACTGTCGACGGCGACACACCCGGCGAACTCAACAAGGAGACGTTCAGCGCGAACCTCGCGGTCATCACCGTCCACGGGAGAAACATCCACCCCGGGAGCGCGAAGAACGTCATGGTGAATTCCCTCAGGGCGATGGCCGACATCGTCGTCCGCATGCCGAAGGACGTCGCGCCCGAGACAACAGAGGGGTATGAACCGTACATCCATCCCCACATCATCGAGGGGGAGGAGGCGCGATCAACGCTCAAGATCCTCCTGCGCGATTTCAACACCGCGGGTCTCGACGTCCTGAAGCGCAAACTCGAGTCGATCATCGCCGAGGTCCGCGCACTCCATCCCCGTGCCAGGATCGAACTGCAGGTGATCGAGCAGTACCGCAACATGAAAGACTACATGGGGAAAGACCCACGGGTGCTCGACTGCATGTGGGAGGCGACGAAGCGCGCGGGACTCGACCCGGCCTGGGTGCCGATCCGCGGCGGGACGGACGGCTCGCGCCTGACAGAAAAGGGTCTCCCCACCCCAAACCTTTTCACGGGGGGGCAGAACTATCACGGTCCGACGGAGTGGCTCTCCGTCGACGGCATGAACAAATCCGTCGAGACCGTCGTCAACCTCGCCCAGATCTGGGTCGAGAAAAGCACAACCTGACCGCGTCCCCCAGAGGAGCACACACGAATGGAACCAGAGTCCAGCGCACCCCACGGACTTCCCGACAACGCATACAGGGAACTCCCCCCCGGGGAGGAATACAAACCCATACTCGGTCCCTCAACCTCGCCACCCGAAGTCACCTGGTGGTCGGTCTCATGGGGCCTCTTCATGGCGGTCCTTTTCTCGGCGGCCGCGGCATATTCGGGGCTGAAGATCGGGCAGGTGTTTGAAGCGGCGATCCCGATCGCCATACTCGCCGTCGGTCTCTCCACGGCGGCTAAGACGAAGAACGCGCTGGGACAGAACGTGATCATCCAGTCGATCGGGGCGAGCTCGGGGGTGATCGTCGCGGGGGCGATATTCACGATCCCCGCCCTCTATATCCTGGATCTCCCCGCCAATTTCTTCCAGGTATTCTTCGCCTCCGCGCTCGGAGGCTTCCTGGGGATACTCTTCCTGATCCCGTTCCGGAAGTACTTCGTCAAGGACATGCACGGGAAGCTTCCCTTCCCCGAGGCGACGGCGACGACGGAAATTCTCGTGGCCGGGGAAAAAGGAGGGAAGCAGGCGACAGTCCTTGTCGTGGCGGGATTGATCGGAGGGTTGTTCGACTTCTCGTTCAGCCTGTTCGGCACCTGGTCGGAAGTCATCACCTCGCGCATGTTTGATTTCGGCTCCGCCGCGGCGGACAGGTTCAGGCTGGTATTCCGCGTCAACGTCTCGGCGATGGTGTTCGGGCTGGGGTACATCGTGGGACTCAAGTACTCGGCGATCATCGCCGCCGGGTCGTTCCTCTCATGGTTCGTGCTCGTGCCCCTCTTTGCGGAGATCGGCCACTCCCTCACGGTCCCCCTGGGAGCATCCGCGACGAAGCTCATCGCTGCGATGACCGCCGAGGAGATATTCCGGAACTACGTCCGTCAGATCGGGATCGGGGGGATCGCGATGGCGGGGCTTATCGGGATCATCAGGTCGTCGCGGGTGATCGGCGGGGCGTTTTCCCTCGCCTACCGCGAGATCGCGCACAAGAAGTCCCCCGCTTCCGCTTCCTCCGCACGGACGCAGACAGACATCAGGATGCTTTTCAACATCCTGCTGATCCTGCTGACCGCGCTCCTTGTGTTCGTGTTCTTCTACGCAGGGGTCGTCTTCGACATTACGCACGCGCTTGCGGGCCTCCTTATCGTCGTCATCATCTCGTTCCTCTTCACGACGGTGGCCGCGAACGCGACGGCGATCGTGGGAACGAATCCGGTGTCCGGGATGACGCTGATGACGCTGATCCTCTCCTCGATCGTCCTGAACCGGGTGGGACTGACGGGATCCGCCGGGATCGTGAGCGCGCTCATCATCGGCGGGGTCGTCTGCACCGCGCTTTCCGTCGCGGGGGGATTCATTACCGACCTGAAGATCGGCTACTGGATCGGGACGACGCCGAAGAAACAGGAGACCTGGAAGTTCCTCGGCGTCCTCCTTTCCGCGGCGACGGTGGGGGGAGTCATCCTGATACTGAACCAGACGTACGGATTCAAAGGGGAGCACGCCATGGTCGCCCCCCAGGCGAACGCCATGGCGGCGGTGATACAGCCGCTCATGTCGAACACCCCCGCTCCCTGGGTCCTGTACATGGTGGGCGCCGTCATCGCGCTCCTTCTCACGATGGTGGGGATCCCGCCGCTTGCGTTCGCACTGGGAATGTACATCCCGCAGGAGCTCAACACGCCACTCCTCTTCGGGGGGATCGTGGCATGGTGGGTCACCTCCCGGAGCAAGAACGAAAAGCTCAACAACGCGCGGTTCTCGCGCGGGACGCTCATCGCGTCCGGGTTTATCGCGGGCGGCGCACTCTTCGGCGTGTTCGTCGCCTTCCTGAAGTTCCTTGACCAGTTCGCCCACATGGGCGTCAACGGATGGTTCATGGAATCATGGGAAGCGTCGCACGGCGAGGTCGCCGGCCTGGTCATGTTCATTCTTCTCGCGGCATACACGGTCTGGGACACGATGCGCGCGAAAGAGGAGTAGAAGGCGCCGGGAGCCGCACGAACCGGTGAGCAGAACGCAAACAAGGAGCGAGAGACGTGCCCCGAGCCGCCAGGGGAAATCCCCGCACAGCGACAATCAATCTCTCTGACATCGTCAAGCAGTTCAGGGGGGGGATCATCGCTGCACTCTCCCTCGTTGTCGTGGAGCACGTCGCCTGGATCATCGAACCGACGCTCTTCGGCACGCTCATCGACGCCACGATCGACAAGCTGAAGGGGACCCCCGGCTCATCGTACGCGCTCCCCCTCTCGCTCTGGGTCGGTGCGTTCCTCGTGAATTCGGGCGTCGGGACGGCGCGCCGCTCCGTCGACCAGCGGATCTATCTGAACATGTTCACCGAGGTCGCCACGCAGGTGTCCAGAGCCGCCGTGGCACGGAAACTCAGCGTGTCGCAGACCGCCGCCCGCGCGCAGCTCTCACGGGAGTTCATCACCTTCTTCCAGTACAGGATCCCGGAAATCGGGGAACAGGTGATCGCGATCGGCGGGGCACTGATCGGGCTCATGTTCTTCGACTACCGGATCGCGGTTTCATGCCTGTTCGTCATCGCGCCCCTTCTCATCGTCAACAGGTTCTACACGCGGTCGGTCGTTTCCCTCCAGAAGGAGATTCACGACAGCGTCGAGGAGACGTACGAGGTGTTCGGGACAAAGGACCCGGAGAAGGTCCGCGCGTACTTCACGGACCTGGCGCTCCCCCAGCAGCGGATCGCCGACTGGGGGGCGGTGTCGTTCGGCCTTCTGAGGATCGTGCTCCTCGGGATATTCCTCGTGGTCCTCTACATCAGCCTCGATCTCGACGATTTTACGACCGGCGCGATCTACTCGATCGTGGCGTACCTCTGGACGTTTGTCACGTCGTCGGAATACCTCCCGGAGCTGCTGGAGAGCTGGACGTCCCTGAAAGACATCGCGACACGGCTCCGGAGCGAGAAGGTATGACGCGCAGTCCCCACAACATTCCCGACAGCCCATGACAACGCAGGAGCCGGCCCCGACGGACCGGCGGTTCAGAAGGATCGCCGCCGCCGGCGCATTCAGCGCGGGGGCGGCGGTGGCGCTCGGCGCATTCGGCGCGCACGGCCTCCGCCAAATACTCCCCGCTGAGATGCTTGCGGTCTACGAGACCGGGGTCCGGTACCACATGGTTCACGCGCTGGCGCTTATCGCAGCCGGGCTCGCGGGGCTCCGCGGGGGCCAGGCGGACCGGCGCCTCCTGAGCGCCGCCGCCTGGGCGTTCGGCATCGGAACGCTTCTGTTCTCGGGAAGCCTTTATGCACTCGCCGCCACCGGTCTCGGTTGGCTCGGGGCCGTCACACCCGCAGGGGGGCTCGCGTTCCTCGCCGGGTGGGCGCTGGCGGGCGCGTCGTTTCTCCGCGGGGAGTGAGATTGAACTTTTCCGGTAAAATGCCCATATTAGAAGATTCCGGCATCCACAGCGGCAGGAGACGCCCTCTGGCATGAAAAAAGTCCTTGCGTTCATCCTCCTTTTGTCCCTCGCGGTCCTCTTCTGGTTCGCATTCGCCATCTGGACCGGGCTCTATTCCATCTACAGCATCCCCCCGACCCCCGGTGATCCCGACGGATCCACGCTCATCGTCGCCCGGGAGGAGGGGGAACCGATGTTCAATTCCCCGCAGTACAAACCGCCGCCGAGGAAAGTCGAGAAGAGCGGAGGAATCGGGTTCGGGTCGGAGTACCACGCCAGGCGGCCGCTTGACAAGAGGACGATTGTCGAGCTTCCGTACATCGAGTGGGCGTATCAGAAATCACTCGAACCGGCCCCGGAGGAGACACCAACCAACTGAAACTTTCTGCCGCAGTCCGTCGTTATAGTGCGGCGGCCCGCCGTTCACCGGTCAGGATGCGCAATCCGCCGAATATGCCCCCCGCCACCCGGCGGCACTGCGTATATTGCACGCGTTCCCGGATTAACAGAGTACAGAGTACATTCAGACGATGACCACAGAAAAACACGACATCTCGAGTCTCCGTATTGACCGCTCGGGGGCCGTAGAAGCGTCCCCGCGTGCACTCCCGTGGAAATACATCCTCCCCGCCACCGTGCTCGCGCTCTGCGTATTCGGATTCGTCGAACTGCGCGGCGTCCTCGGGGCTGCAATCGACGTCGAAACCGCGACCGCGACGCTGACCTCCCCGTCGCAGGCCCATTCCGTCCTCGCGGCCAACGGGTACGTCGTCGCCCAGCGGAAGGCGGCTGTCGCGTCGAAAGGGACGGGGAGACTCGTGTACCTGGGCGTGGAAGAGGGAGACAGGGTCTCGCGGGGACAGATCATCGCACGTCTCGACGATCAGGACATGGTTGCGGCTCTCGCGAAAGCGGAGGCGGACCTCGGGGTGGCACGCGCGGATTCCTTCGGAACGCGCAACACTCTTGTGCGGACGAAGGCGCTCTTTGCCTCGAACCTGGCATCCTCATCGGATCTCGAGGCGGCGGAATCGGCATACATGAAGGTCAGTGCGAACATCGTTTCAGCCCGCGCGGCCGTCGAAGAGGCGCTGGTGGCGCTCGAATATACGCGGGTCCGGGCCCCTTTTGACGGCACAGTCCTGACAAAGGACGCCGACGTCGGAGAGGTCGTCGCCCCCTTCGCGTCGTCTGCAAACTCGCGCGGCGCGGTCGTCTCGATGGCGGACATGCAATCGCTCCAGGTCGAAGCCGACGTCTCCGAATCGAACATCACCCGCGTTCGCGTGGGCCAGCCCTGCGAAATCACGCTTGACGCGTATCCCGACACCAGCTACCGCGGGACGGTGCACAAGATCGTCCCCACCGCAGACAGGGCGAAGGCCACGGTGCTCACCAAGGTCGCATTCAACAGGCTCGACGACCGGGTGCTCCCCGACATGAGCGCCAAGGTGGCGTTCCTGGGGGAGGAACTGACGGATTCGGCCGCCGCCGCCCCGTCGAAGCTGACGATCCCTTCAAGCGCGGTCACCGAGCGGGACGGGAAGCAGATCGTCTTCACGATCCGCAACGGCACTGCCAGCGCGGTCCAGGTGGAGACCGCCGAACGGCTCGGTACGCAGATCGTGGTGACCCGGGGGCTCCAGCAGGGCGAGACGGTCGTCAACCGGCCCCCCTTGTCCCTCACGGACGGCGCGAAAGTAAAGACGAAATAGCAAAACTCAGTCAATTGCGGAGATGAGCATGTCACAGAACGGCACGATGATCAAGGTCGATCACGTCTCAAAATCGTACAGGCGCGACAGCATTGAGATCCCGGTCCTCCGCGACATCTCCATCGACGTCCCCGGGGGTGAATTCCTCGCGCTGATGGGACCTTCGGGATCGGGGAAAACCACGCTCCTGAACCTCATCGCCGGGATCGACAGGCCGAACGCCGGCAAAGTCGTCGTCAACGGAACCGAGATCGGCTCCCTCGGCGAGTCGGACCTCGCCCGGTGGCGGGCGCGGCACGTCGGGTTCATATTCCAGTTCTACAACCTCCTCCCCGTGCTGACGGCATTCGAGAACGTGGAGCTGCCGCTCCTCCTCACCGGCCTTTCGAGAAGGGAGAAGCGGGAGCACGTGGAATCCGCGCTCAACCTCGTGGGACTCGGGGACAGGGTCCACCACTACCCGAAGCAGCTCTCCGGGGGACAGGAACAGCGTGTCGCGATCGCGCGGGCAATCGTCACCGACCCCACGATCCTCGTCGCCGACGAGCCGACGGGGGACCTCGACAAGACCTCGGCGGGCGAGATCATGGATCTTCTCGACCGCCTGAACAAGGAGTTCAAGAAGACGATCGTGATGGTCACACACGATCCCCGCGCGGCGGAAAAGGCGCACAAGCAGATGCACCTTGACAAGGGCGAACTGACCACCTGAGGGATTCCATGTTCATCATCAAGCTCGTACTGAAAAACGCGCTCCGGCACAAGCTCCGCACGCTGCTGACGATCCTGGGCGTGTCGATCGCCGTCATGTCGTTCGGGTTCATGCGGACGATCGTGACCGCCTGGTCGGCCGGCGTCGAGTCGTCCGGGGAAAACAGGATGATCACCCGGCAGTCGGTCTCCTTCATCTTCCCGCTCCCCTATTCATGCCTCCAGCAGCTCCAGCAGGTCCCCGGCGTCGCCGAGGTGTCGTACGCAAACTGGTTCGGCGGGGTGTACAAGGACCCGGCGGACTTCAAGAACTTCTTCCCCCGTATCGCGGTCGATCCGGAGACATATTTCTCCCTCTACCCCGAGTTCATCATCCCGGCCGACCAGTTCGCCGAGTTCAAAAAGGAGCGGAACTCCTGCATTGTGGGGGCGAAGCTCGCCCGGGACCAGGGATTCAAGATCGGCGACCTCATACCGGTTGAGGGGGACATATACCCCGGGAAGTGGGAGTTCGTCGTCCGGGCGATCTACAGGGGGAAGGACGAATCGACGGACGAGACGCAGTTGTTCTTCCACTGGGATTACCTGAACGAACAGGTGAAAATCAACGAACCCGGGAGGGAGGGACAGGTCGGCTGGTACGTCCTGAACGTCCACAACGCCGCGGACATGCCCCGGGTGGCGAAGGCGGTCGACGAGCGCTACAAGAACTCCCGCTCTTCCACAAAGACGGAGACGGAACGCGAGTTCCAGCAGAGCTTCGTCTCCATGTCGAGCGCCATCATCAGCTCCCTCGAGGCGGTCTCGTACGTCATCATCGGCATCATCCTCCTCGTTCTCGCAAATACGATCGTGATGGCGGCTCGTGAGCGGACGAAGGAATACGCCGTCCTTAAAACGCTGGGGTTCTCCGCCCGGCACGTCGTCGGGCTCATCGCCGGGGAGTCGATGCTCATCGCGTGCTCCGGCTGCGTGATCGGGCTGGCGATGACGTTCCCCATGGCCGTGGGGTTCGCCAGGGCGTTTCCGACGTTTTTCCCGGTCTTTAACGTTGAAACCATCACGATCATTCTCGCGGTCAGCGTCGCACTCTTTGCGGGCATCGTCGCCGCGCTGTTCCCGGCGGCGCGCGCCGTGCGGATGCGCATCGTGGACGGACTCCGATCAATAGACTGACGCCATGAAAATACCCTTTTCGTACACCTGGAGGAGCCTCTGGGCACGCAGGCTGACAACGACCCTGACGCTCGGAGGGATCGCGCTCGTCGTCTTCGTCTTCGCCTCGGTCCTCATGCTTGCGCACGGAGTCGAACAGACGATGATCGACACGGGCGGCGACGATAACGTGATCGTCCTCAGGCGCTCCGCCAACTCCGAGCTCGTGAGCCAGATCGACAGGGACGCGGCCAACCTCATCAGGACCAACCCGGGGATCGCCGCGGGAAAGGATGGAAAACCCGTCGTGTCGACGGAAGTCGTCGTCATCATCAACCTGGAACGGAAGGACATCGCAAACGGCATGGGGAACATCTCGGTGCGGGGTGTCTCGCCCGAGGCCATGCCGCTCAGGCCCCAGGTCAGGATCGTGAACGGGCAGATGTTCCGTTTCGGAAGCCACGAAATCATCATCGGGACCAACATCGCGACCCGGTACAGGGGGACGGGGATCGGAGAACAGCTCAGATTCGGCGACGCGATGTGGACCGTGGTGGGACATTTCGAAGCTGACGGGGACGGGTTCGAATCGGAGATCTGGGGGGACGTCGAACAGCTCATGCCCGCGTTCGGGCGTCCCGTTTTCTCCTCGCTCACGCTGAAACTGCACGACCCGTCCATGTACGATGACGTGAAGAAACAGATCGAGGGGGACCCGCGGACGCAGTACACCGATCTGAAGCGGGAGAAGACGTATTACAGCGAGCAGTCCAAGCTCATGTCCGATTTCATCAAGATCCTGGGGCTCGTCGTCACGATCATATTCAGCGTCGGCGCCGTCATCGGCGCGATGATCACAATGTACGCGGCGGTGGCAAACAGGACCGTGGAGATCGGGACGCTGCGGGCACTGGGATTCAGGCGCAGGAGCGTGCTCGGCGCGTTCCTTGTGGAATCCGTGTTCCTGGCGATCATCGGCGGGGCCGCGGGGGTGGCTCTCGCCTCGCTCATGTCGTTCGTCCGGATATCGACGGTCAATTTCGGGACGTTTTCCGAGCTCGCATTCGGATTCACGCTCTCCCCTTCGATCGTCATGAGTGCGATGATATTCTCCATGGTGATGGGAATCGTGGGGGGCTTCCTCCCCGCGGTCCGCGCATCACGGATGAACATACTCGCCGCGCTTCGCTCCAATTGAGGGGCGCGCAGCTCTCATGCGCACCCCGAAATGGCGCCGGTTTCAGGCGCCACTGAGATTCGCGCCGCCTTCTGGCGGGTCTGAAAGTGGCGCCGCTCTTAGGCGCCATTGAGATTTGCGCAGCTCTCATACGCGCCATGAACGTGGCGCCGCCGGACTCAGTTCACGGCACGCACCAGCCAGCGGACCAGAGGCATCGTAAGGGCAAACACGCGCGCGACGGTCTCTTCAAATTTCGCCGACTGGCAGGCTTTTTCCGACAATTCGACGCCCACGAAGAACTGCTTGTGACGGAGATGCTCGATCATCGGGTGATCCGGCCTGTAGCCGAGCGGCGCGCGTGAAAGAACCTCTCCCTGTATCCCCCCGAACTTCTTCCTGAACTCAGCCGCCCGGATCACATCAAGATACCCGTCAGGGTTTTCCGCAATGCTCCTCCTGATGGCCTTCAACTGTTCCCCGGAAGGCATGTAGAGCCCGCCGCCGGCGAATACCTCATCCGTTCCCACTCCCACGTACAGCCCCGGGCCCCCGGTGTCCGCTTTCCGTCCCCTCAGGCCGAACCAGGCAGCAACGTTTGTCTTGTACGGGGTCTTGTTCTTGCTGAACCTTGTGTCCCGGTAAATGCGGAATATGTTCCTTTTCGGGTTGAACTCGACCTCCGGTGCGTCGTCATGCAGGCGGACGGCAAGGCCCGCGATGAGGCACTGCATGGGCAAACGGAGGTTCTCCTCGTAAAAGGCCTTGCGGGCCTGGAACCAGGGGCGGTTGTTGTTTTTTTTCAGCCGGCGGAGAAAGTCGAGCCCGGCGGGAGGGAACCCCGTGAAAGGCGGGTACAGGACGTCATCCAGAGAAGGAGGCTTTGCCATGGGAGAAAACTGGTTGAAAATGGAGGATTGAGGATTGAAAATCGAGGATCAATGATCCATTGAATGATATCAAATCGTCAATTGTCGATCAAGAGACCGGAAGGAGAAATCCTGAATGCCTTGACTCCTCCTCCCATGTCGACAGGATCGCCGTTTTCACCGTTATAGAACACCACCGTGCATCTCTCTTTCGTGAACGTGATTCTCACGAATCCGGGAAGTGACTCCCCTTTGTCCGATGGCGAACGGCCGGCGGCAGTGAAGAGATGCGGAGGAGCGGGAAAGCTCACGCGCGAGGGGAGCGAACCGGCCCCCGAAATTATCTGGACGGAGGGGAAAAGATCCTCCCTGCCGGCCACGGAGGGATCCGAGAGAATCTGGAGGCTGTGATCGTGCGCCGAGAGCGCGAACTGGATTTTCACCCCTCCCCGGCGTATCACCCGCCGGAGCGAATCCCCGAGCGCCCGGTAGCGGCCCGCGCAGAGATCTTCCGGATCGAGTATGTTCCTAACCCAGGAAAGAGCGCTCGAATCCCTGTCGCACGGAGGGACATACACGACCGAGTCCGATTCGTCATCCCATGCCGTGTACCCGGCATGCTCCCCCGCTGACATGAAGGGATGATGCGCACAGAATATTCTCCAGAGCAGATGCGGTCTTTCCCGGTCGGCGGCAAGAATCGCTCCGAGCTTCGCGAGAGGGGCGCTCCAGGCGGCCTCCGGCGTCCGGAGCATGATCGCCGAATCGAAAAAGATGAACTGCACGCTGTCCCCCGATCCGGGCGACAGGGGAAAGTCGGCTTCCGAGGGAGCACCGTAGTGATGCGTCCAGGCTCCCAGTGCGGCCTCGCGCCTGTTCCCCCGGTCGGTAAGACCGATCGGGGCTTCTTCGACCTTCACAAGCCCGAGAAGGAGTGATTCCTCTATCGCGTTCCGCGCATAGTAGTCATGTTCTCCCGCGATCGAATGGACGTGCGCGGGGCCGATGTCGTCCATCGTCTCACTGAACGGCCCGAGTGCCGCCTCTACACTTTGCCGGACGTCCCCCGCGGGGACGTTCAGACCGGTCGGGCCGAACGAGTCCCCCAGGAAAAAGAGGAGGTCGAAATTCCCCGCGTCGTGGCGTCCCGTGTGCATGTCCGTCACGTACGCGGCGCACCCGCGGAGTATGCTGTTGCTCTCCCCGGTCTCCCCGATCGCAATCACGGAAAGCGATTCCCCCCTGCCCCCGGGATCCGGGCCCGCCCCCGGGGCGGTGCTTCCGGGAACCAGCGCCGCCAGTGTAACAAAAGCCCCTGCCCGAAGATTCATCGGGGCCCTCCCCTTCCTTCCGGTCCGTTGTCTGTCCATGTGAGGTATCATTCCAGTGTCTTGTGAAACCGCAGAACGCTCAGCGTGAGTATGACCGCCCCTATGCCGAGAAGGGCAAGGGCCTGACCCCAGAGCTCGGCCAGCCCCGCCCCCTTGAGAAAAACGCCGCGCACGATCTGCAGGAAATACCGGAGAGGGATGACGTACGTCGCGTACTGGATCACCCGCGGCATGTTCGCAATCGGGAACGCGAACCCGGAAAGAAACAGAAAGGGCATGAAAAAGAAAAACTGCGCGATAAGCATTGCCTGCTGCTGTGACTTCGCGATCGTGGAGATGAAGAGCCCGAGCCCCAGTGTCGTAAGGATGAACAGCGCGCTCAGCGCAAAAAGGAGCGCAAGGCTCCCCACCAGGGGGACGCCGAACCAGAACCGGGCGATCGCAAGGACGATCACCACGTCGAGGAACCCGATGACGGTGAAGGGGAGCAGTTTTCCGATGATGAGCTGATACGGGCGTATGGGGGTGACCATGAGCTGCTCGAGCGTGCCGATCTCTTTCTCCTTGACGATGCCGAGCGAGGTCAGCGTCATCGTGATGATCATGAGCACGAGCGCCACGACGCCGGGGACCATGTAGTAGGCGCTCTTCAGATCGGGGTTGAACCAGATGCGGGGCTCAGGCAGTATGCGTCCGATTCTCGACTGCCGCATGAGCGGCAGGTACTTCAACGTCACTCCCTGCGACCACGACCCGACAATCTGCTGGGCGTACCCGAGAAGCGTATTCGCCGTATTGGCGTCGGTGCCGTCCAGTATCACCTGAACCTGCGGCGTTTCTCCGGCGAGACCCTTCCGCGCAAATCCCACCGGGATCACGAGGCCGATATTGGCACTGCCGTTTTCGATGAGCGGGTCCACGCCGGCGGGTGCATCGACCGCGTACCGGCCTATGAAATACGTCGTGTTCGTGAACCCGCGGATGAACTCCCTGCTCTCGGCCGTCCTGTCCATGTCGCAGACGACGAGCGTGCTGTATTTGATGTCGGTCGTGGCGGCATAGCCAAGAAGGAGGACCATGGCGAAGGGGGCCATGACCGACACAAAGAGCATCCTCCTGTCCTGCCTGATCTGGTAAAATTCCTTCCGGATCATCCCACCGATCACCGCGAACCCCGCTCTCATCTCAGACGCTCCTTTTCTGCATCCGTATCGCGCTCACCCCGAGCGTGACGGCGACGAATGCGCCCATGGAGGCAAACTGCTCCCAGACCGCGGCGAACCCGACCCCCTTGAGCATGACGCCCCGGACGACAACGAGGAAGAACTTGTTTACCGCCAGGTTGGAGATGATCCTGAGGACAAGCGGCATCGTGGCGACGGGGAAGACGAAACCGGAGAGAAGAAACGAGGGGAGAAGGGAGCTGAACACGGAGATCATGAATGCGACCTGCTGCGAATCGGTCACCGTCGAAATGAGAAGCCCCTGGCCGAGCCCTCCCAGTATGATCATCATTATGGCCGCATACAGCAGGAGGAGGCTCCCCCGGATCTCGACGCCGAACAGCAGGTACCCCAGGACGAGGATCGCACTCGATGCGATGAGGCTGATCCCCAGGTACGGGATCGTCTTGCCGAGTATGATCTCCAGGGGACGGAGGGGCGAGACCATGAGCTGTTCCATCGTCCCCCGCTCTTTCTCCCGCACGACGGTGAGCGACGTGGAGATGACTGCGGTCAGGACGATGATGAACCCGATCAATCCGGGGACGAGGAACTTCGACGAAATCAGGTCCGGATTGTACCAGATTCGCGGCTGGAAGTCGACGGGCACGGGAAGGCCCCGGCCCCTCGCGGCGAAGGCGTCGGCGACGAGATGCCCGGAGTAATCCGTCGTCAGGCGGGTGGCCGTGGCAACCGCCTGCCCCGCGGTGTTCGCATCGGAGCCGTCCACGAGAATCTGGACGTGCACGTCTTCTCCCGCGGCGAGGCGGGCCGCAAAGGAGGCGGGAACGACGACGGCGATGCCGGCCCGCCCGTGCATGAACTCCGACTCGATCTCGGGATAGCCCCGCGCCTCGTACCGGTAGTCGAAATATTCCGTGGTCCTGAACTTTTCGAGGAACTCCCTGCTCCCCGGAGTCCTGTCCTGGTCGTAGAGGACAAGGGGCGTGTGTTTGACGTCGAAGTTGAGCGCATACCCGACGAGGATGATCATCGCGGCCGGAAGAACCATGAGCATGCCGAGCGACGTGGGATCCCGCCGCACCTGGCGCAGTTCTTTGACGATGATGGGCTTGAGCGCCCTCAGCGGGTTCGTCATGGGCGTGCCGCCTCTCCGGCGCGGGAGCCCTGGCTGTCAAGAAGGTACAGGAAGACGTCCTCCAGTGAAGGGACAATCCGCTCGATCTGCCGGACGGCGATCCCCGCGCCGGCAAGCGTGCCCGTTACAAGGCCCCTCCCTTCGTTTTCATCTTCCACCATGACGTGGAGAGACGTCCCGAATACCGAGGTTTCAAGCGCCCAGTCGGCGGCGCGGACTGTCTCGAGCGCCTCGACGATCTTCCCGCCCGTCACCCTGACTTCGAGTATCGGCCTCGTGATGTGCTGCACCTTCAGCTCCGAGGGGCTCCCCGAGGCAATGAGCTTCCCGGCGTTGATGAGGATGATGTGATTGCAGTATTCGGCCTCGTCCAGGAAATGCGTCGTCACGAGCACGGTGATCCCGCCGGCAGAGAGCGTGTTGATGAGCTCCCAGAAGTTCCTCCTTGAAAGCGGATCCACACCTCCCGTCGGCTCGTCCAGGAACACGATGCGCGGCTCGTGGAGTATGGCGCATCCCAGTGCCAGCCGCTGCTTCCATCCTCCGGACAATGTCCTTGTCAGGCTCCCCTCCCGCCCTTCGAGGTCCGCCATGCCGAGAACCCACTCCATCCTGCTCTTCAGCTTTTCCCCTCTCAGGCCGTATATCCCGCCGTAGAACCTGATGTTCTGCTCCACGGTGAGGTCGTCATAGAGCGAGAACCGCTGCGACATGTAGCCGATGTTCAGCTTCACCTCTTCACCCTGCGTGCGGATGTCGCAGCCGGCCACAAGGGCGGTGCCGCCGGATGGAGGGAGGAGGCCGCAGAGCATCCGTATCGTCGTCGACTTCCCCGCACCGTTGGCGCCGAGGAAGCCGAAGATCTCCCCCTCGCGGACGTCGAAGCTCACGTCATCGACGGCCGTAAACTTTCCAAACCTCTTCGACAGCCGGCGCACCTCGATCGCGTTCCCGTTCATTGCGCCTCCCCACTGCTCCCGGGATGCGTCAGGAGGGAAATGAAGACGTTTTCGAGCGAAGGCTCGATCCTGCGCACGCCGGTGACGCGGATCCCGCCGCGTTCGAGCGTCCTGCGCAGCGCAGCTTCCCGCGAGGAGGCATGGCTGTCGATCACGTGAATCCTGTCGCCGAACGCCTGGACCTCCGGAGCCCCCGGTACCGCCTTCAGGATTGCAGCGGCGTCACGGACCCGGTCGCAGACGATCTCAAGGATTTCCCCGACCATCGCGGACTTCATCCCTTCCGGCGTGTCCGCGCGCATGAGGGATCCCCGGCTCATTAGCGCAACGCGCGTGCATCGTTCCGCCTCATCGAGATACGGCGTTGTCATCACGATCGTGATCCCCCCCTTGATAAGGCTCTGAAGGATCTTCCAGAAATCCCTCCGGGAGACGGGGTCGACGCCGGTCGTCGGTTCGTCCAGAAAAATGAGCCGGGGGCGGTGCACGAGCGTGCAGGCCAGGGCAAGTTTCTGCTTCATACCCCCCGAGAGCTTCTCGGCAAGGCGGGACCGGAACGGGGTCAGGCGGGTGAATTCCAGAAGCTCCTCCCGCCGGGGCCGGTAGTCAAAGACCCGGTTGATCTCCGCAAAGAACTCGATGTTCTCATCGACGGTCAGGTCACCGTACAGCGTGAACCGTTGCGACAGGTATCCTATCTCCTTCTTGACGGCGTCCGATTCCCGGACCACGTCATGTCCCAGGACGGTCGCCGTTCCGCTTCCCGGCGCCAGTATGCCGCAGAGCATCCGTATCGTCGTCGTTTTCCCGGCGCCGTCGGGCCCCACGAGCCCGAACATCGAGCCCTCTTCCACCACGAGATTCAGCCGGTCGACGGCCCTGACGGTGCCGAACGACCGCGAGAGGTCATGTGTGACGACCGCGTTCCCCATGCCGGTCAGCGGGCGCCTCCCGATGTGAGTATGACGGCGTCCGCGGGAAGCCCGGGTTTGAGCGCGCCATCCGGGTTCGCCGCTTCGATCCGGACGCCGAACACGAGTTTCGTCCGCTCTTCCTTTGTCTGGACGTTCTTCGGCGTGAACTCGGCGACGGGAGAGATATACGTGACGCTCCCCTCCGCCGATTTTCCCTTTGCGAACGCATCAATGCTGATGAGCGCCTTCTGGCCGAGACGCACGTTTCCCAGGTCCGTTTCGTTCACGTAGATCATCAGCTTGACCCTGTCGAGATACGTGAGACGGAGAACGGTCATGCCGGGAGACACGAGTTCCCCCGGTTCGACGCCGCGGAGCGTTATGACGCCCCCGGAGGGCGAGATGACACGGCAGTCGCGCACCCTTTTCCTGAGAAGGTCCGCCTGTGCGGCAGCCTGGTCGCGCCGCACGCGCGCGCCCTCGATCTCCTCGGGGCGGAGGCCGGTTTTCAGCTTCCTGTACGTCTGCTCCGCCGCCACGTACCGGGCGTACGCATCGTCGTAGTTTTTCTGCGTGACCGAGTGCTCGGCGAGGAGCGCTTTCATGCGGGAGAAATCGGTGTCCGCGGTCCTGAACGCCGCCTCGGCCTGCACGATGTCCTCCTTCCTCGAACCTTCGACGGCGAGCCTGTAGGCCGATTCAAACGACGCCAGGTTCGCCGCCGCCTGGCGGAGCTGGATCTGGTATTCGGTGTCGTCCACGACAAGGAGCGTGTCACCCGGAGCGACGCGGGATCCTTCATCCACGCGCACGGCGAGGATCTTCCCACCCACTTCGACGCCGATATTGACGTCGGTTCCCTCGATGGTCCCCGAGGACTCGATGCGGCCGTCCGGCGGGCCGGAGCATGACGAGAGAAGAACGGATAACAGCGCCGCGAAAGGAAACGACAGTCTCATGATGCACCTGGTAGTTGTGGAATCTCCGCTCTGTTGTTGCGTGACTGGACCTGCGCGAATTCCTCCAGCCCGGGACCGGTCAGTATCCCGCGGATAAAAACTGTCATGACCGCGCGGATGATCTCCCGCACGGAGAGGGGGTGATCGGCGAGCACCGCCGGATTGAGGACAGCTTCCGCGGCTCCTATGAACCCCATCAGGAAAAGATCGATGTCGACGTCGCTCCGGACGAACCCTTCCCTGACCCCTTTCAGGAGCAGCCCCCTCAGGTCGTTCAATATCCGCTCCCGGCGGAACTGCTCGACCCGGGCCCAGATGTCCGGCGCATGCTTCTGCAGGTCGCGCATCAGCGGCTTGCTCAGCCGCGTTATCCGCTGGCCGAGAAATGTCACGAGCGCCTCGAGTTTCTCCGGGAACCCGGTGTCAGCCTCCGCGATGGACCGGAACTGTGAGCGGACACCTTCGAGGAGACGGTCCGTCACGACAAGGAGAAGCTCGTCCTTGCTCATGAAGTGCTTGTAGAACGTCTTCTTGCTTATGCCGAGGCCCCCGGCGATCTCATCGACGGTGACTGCCGAGAACCCATCCTCCACGAACCGCTCGGAGGCGGCGGCAATCAGCCGCTTTCTGATGTCTGATGTGTCGGTAACATTCGTCACTTGTGGGGTCCGAGGAAACTCAAGAGGTTTCTTTGGTTTCCAATATACAAACGGAAATAGCGGAAGTCAAGAGCGGGAGGGGTAAAAAGAACCGCGGGGCGGGATCTAAGCAAGAGATCCGGCCCCGAAGAGGGGCCGGATCCATGTGTACAGTGCGTGAAGCGGGTGATCAGTACATATCACCCATTCCGCCGCCGCCGGGCATCGGGGGAGCCGGCTTCTTCTCTTCCGGCTTCTCGACGATCGTGGCTTCGGTCGTCAGGAGGAGCGCTGCGACGGACGCGGCATTCTCCAGCGCGGTGCGGGTCACCTTTGTCGGGTCAATGACGCCCGACTTGATCAGGTTCTCGTACTGCTCCGTGAACGCGTTGTAGCCGAAGTCGTCCTTTCCCTCTTTCACCTTGTTGACGACCACGGAGCCTTCCTGTCCCGCGTTTGCAACGATCATCCGGATCGGCTCTTCGAGGGCGCGGCGGACGATATCGACGCCCGTCTGCTGGTCCTCGTTCGCCATCTTCAGGCCGTTGAGCTTCGACGCTGCGCGGAGATACGCCACGCCGCCGCCGGGGACGATGCCTTCCTCGACTGCAGCCCTTGTTGCGTGGAGAGCGTCTTCGACGCGCGCCTTCTTCTCCTTCATCTCGACTTCGGTCGCCGCACCGATCTTCAGGACGGCAACGCCGCCGGAGAGTTTCGCGAGGCGCTCCTGCAGCTTCTCCTTGTCATAGTCGGAGGTCGTCTTTTCGATCTGGGCCTTGATCTCGTTTATGCGTTTCTTGATGTCGTCTTTCTTTCCCGCCCCCTCGACGATCGTCGTGTTGTCCTTGTCGATCGTCACCTTCTTCGCCCTGCCGAGGTACGACAGCGTCGCGTTCTCGAGCTTGTAACCCTGCTCTTCGGAGATCACCGTGCCGCTCGTGAGAACGGCAATGTCCTCGAGCATTGCTTTGCGGCGGTCGCCGAATCCGGGCGCCTTCACCGCGGCGACTTTCAGCGTCCCGCGCAGCTTGTTCACGACGAGGGTCGCAAGCGCTTCACCTTCGACGTCTTCCGCAATGACGAGTATCGGGCTCCCCGTCTGAGCGACTTTCTCCAGGACCGGGAGAAGATCCTTCATCGAGGAGATCTTCTTGTCGTGAATGAGTATGACGGGGTTCTCGAGCACCGTCTCCATCGCTTCGGCATCCGTCACGAAGTACGGGGAGAGGTAGCCGCGGTCGAACTGCATCCCTTCCACGACCTCGATCGTCGTGTCCGTCCCTTTCGCCTCTTCGACGGTGATCACGCCGTCGGTGCCGACCTTCATCATCGCGTCCGCGATGAGCTCGCCGATGATCGCGTCATTGTTGGCGGAAATCGCCCCGACCTGTGCGATTTCTTTCTTGCTCGTCTTGTCGACGGGCTTGCTGAGCTCCTTCAATCCCTCGACGACCTTCGCGACCGCGATATCGACGCCGCGCTTCAGATCCATCGGGTTGGAACCGGCCGCGACCATCTTGAGTCCCTCGCGGACGATCGCCTGTGCCAGGACCGTTGCCGTCGTTGTGCCGTCGCCGGCGACATCGGAGGTCTTCGACGCAACCTCGCGCACCATCTGTGCGCCCATGTTCTCGAGCGGGTTCTCGAGTTCAATTTCCTTCGCCACCGTCACGCCGTCCTTCGTAATCGTCGGCGCGCCGAACTTCTTGTCGATCACCACGTTGCGCCCCTTCGGGCCGAGCGTGACCTTCACGGCGTCGGCAAGCTGGTCGACGCCTTTCTTCAGGGCGGCCCGCGCTTCAACATTGTACTGGATTAATTTTGCTGACATAGGTATTCGTCTCCTTCGTTTGTAATGTCGTTTTTGGCGTTACACGATGGCGAAAATATCCGCTTCGCGCATGATCAGGTATTCTTCCCCCTCGATCGTCACTTCCGTCCCGGAGTACTTGCCGTAGAGCACCTTGTCCCCAACCTTGACCTCGGGATTGACCTTTTTCCCATCGTCCGTCACCTTACCTGGACCGATCGCCACGACTTCACCCACAACAGGCTTCTCTTTCGCGGTATCCGGAAGTATGATTCCCCCTCTTGACTTCTCCTCGGCGGGAGACGGCTTAATCACGACTCGATCAGCCAACGGCTTAATCTTCATACGATTTCCTCCTCTATGAATAAGTTGTTGATTTATAAAGAGTTGCGGCGGGAAAGCCTGCTAGCACTCTATATTAACGAGTGCTAACAATATAGCGAATTCCATGAGAATGTCAAGTCCCCGGGCAAGGGGAAGAGCTGGAGAGAAAGGTGACAGTGGTTTCAGCCCGGTGAGGAGACCTCAAATACGTGTATGCCGTACGGTTGGATGTCGAAGTAGAGGCCTTTCGATACGAGCCCGTTCCTCTCCCGGGTGTATGCGGCATCGCTCAGGAGATCACGGAATTCCACAGGGGTGCCGGGGATCTCATCGAGAGGGACATCGACGTAGCACTGGCCGCTCAAGGGAGCATAGTTGATCACAACGAGACGGGTGCCCGCCGAAGGATGGTGCCACCAGAAAATGAGAAAATTCCCCCAGGTGTAATTGTCATGCCACGCCGCCCTGGGCATCAAGAGCCGCCAGCTCCCTTCCCTGATAGGAGCGGAGGCGATGATCTCCAGGAGCCGGGAATAGAATGCCTTCGTCCTGCGGGCGACGTCTTCCGACGGACGGCGGGTCAGCTGCACGGGAAGTTTGATCCTTCTTCCTTCGAACTGGCCTTCGTGGAATAATACCATCCCCGGGACAGTTGCGATCACCGCCGCGGCCGCAAACAACCACGGTTCCGACGACAGGGAGGACGCAGCCCGCTGCTCATCGTGGTTCTCTATGAACCGGAGAGAGTGCTTCTGGTACTCCATCTCCGCGCGGAGGTGGTCCCTCACGGAGCCCGCCCCTTCGCGGAGCAGCCTGTCGAAGAGGGTCTTGTCGTACGTATAGTCGAACCCGAGCTGCTGCAGGTCCCACTCCATGTTCCAGTACGCTTCGGCAATGAAGAGATACCCCGGATGCCGGGCGCGGACCGCACCAATCGCCTCCCGCCAGAACTCATCCGCCGGAGCCTCTTCTCCCGTGGCGGAGGCGCGACTCCCCCACGTACGCGCGAAGACGTTGCTCAGGACGAGCATCGCCATGTCGCAGCGGACCCCGTCGCACATCCCGGCGATCCGCTCCAGGAGCCGGATCATCGCCTTCCGCGCCCCCGGGTGGGCGACGTTGATCTGCGCGGTGTCCGTCCATCCCGCGAACGACGGATCGCGTCCCATCGCGATCGTCAAGGGCCCCTTCACGGTCGCGGTGCGGAAGAAAAGATCGGGCTTCTCCGCAGCTTCGTTCTCCCCCCCCTGGATGTAGTACTCGGGGTGTTCGTTCACCCAGGCATGGTCGCGCGCGGTATGATTGGGGATGAAATCCAGAATCAGCCCCATCCCCCGATCGGCAAGCCCCCTGCGGAATGATGCGAGCCCTTTCTCCCCCCCATCGATGCCGGTATCTCGTATGCATGCACTGCGTACGGTGAGCCCCCGACGTCTGCGTCCGCATAGTCGGGGAGGACGTTCCTGTACGCCGCGCGGAGACCTTCGTCCTCCCTGGCAATGGCGATTCCCCCGGGGCCCGAGGACCAGACCCCCATCAGCCAGACGGCGTCGAGCCCGAGCCCCTTCCATTCATCGAGGAGCGCCGGCGGGAACGTGCCGAGCGTGACGGGCTTCCCCGCAGCGGCGGAGAGCTCCCTGAGCACGACCCGCGAGTTGACTTCATAAAGGACCGGATGCGACTTCGCGCGAAGTCCCGCCGGGGCTTTTCCTGCGTCTTTCATGTGCGTGCTTTCATCTGTCGTCCCTCCCGCCGGGAGGCGCACCGCTGCGGTACGACGTGCCGGCGACCACAAGGACATATTCGCCGCGCGGGGGGCGGGCCCGTACTTCACCGGCGACGCGCGAGACCGGCCCGCGGCGGACTTCTTCGAACTTCTTCGTCACCTCGCGCACGAGGGCCACCTGCCTGTCCCCCATGAACTGGAGCACCTCTCCCAGCGTCTTCTCGATCCGGTGAGGCGATTCATACAGCACGATCGTTCGCGGCTCTGAGGCGAGCGTCTCGAACCGCGTCTTTCTCCCCTTTTTCACGGGGAGAAAGCCCTCGAACACGAACCTGTCCGTGGGAAGCCCGCTTATAATGAGCGCCGCAAGGAGCGCGCTCGCCCCTGGAGACGCGATCACGCTTATCCCCGCGTCGACGGCCTCCCGGATGACGACGTACGCCGGATCCGATATCCCGGGGGTGCCCGCGTCCGTCACCACCGCCACGGCGTTCCCCTGCCGGAGCGACGCGATGAGTTCACCCGCGCGGCGGCGTTCGTTGTGGCTGAAGTAACTGACGAGCGGCCGGCGGATCCCGAGATGATCGAGAAGAACCTTCGTCGTGCGGGTGTCCTCCGCGGCGATAAGGTCGACGGAGCCGAGGATACGGACGGCCCGGAGCGTGATGTCGTCGAGGTTGCCGATAGGCGTGCTGACGACGTACAGTGCGCCTTTCTGTATCTCTTCGCTCATATGCCCCAGTCGCGCGCGTACCGGAAGTCGACGTTCACGGTTCTGTGCGACACCTTCGCTACGACCGGAGGGCGGCGTTTGAACTGGCTCTTTTGCACCATCGCCTGCACGCTCCTGACGAACCGCTCGTCGAACCCTGCGGCCGCGAGCTCCGCCGCACTCCGCCGTTCATCGATCATCGCAAAGAGCAGCCTGTCGACGTCCCGGTATGAGAACCCGAGCTCCCCTTCGTCGGTCTGACCCGACCAGAGATCCGCCGTGGGCTTCTTCCCGACGATCTCGCGCGGAACACCCACGGCTTCGGCAATCTGCCAGACCTGCGTCTTGTAAAGGTCGCCCAGCGGGTTGATCGCGCTCGCCATGTCGCCAAACAGCGTCCCGTAGCCGAGCAGGATCTCTGTCTTGTTGCTTGTCCCCAGGACAAGCCCCCCCTCCCGGGCCGAGATATCGTAGAGAACGATCATCCGCGCCCGCGCCATGATATTCCCCCCCCGGACACGGTCGTTGACGCCGAGAGAGGCAAGTGCCGGATCCACCATCGGCGTGATATCCACGGTTTCCGGGACAATTCCCAGGGCATCGACAACCCGCATGGCGTCCGAGAGGCTCTCGCTGCTGCTCGAGCGGTAGGGCATCATCACCGCTCTCACGTTCTCCCGGCCGAGGGCCCCCGCCGCGAGGAACGCGGTGAGGGCGGAATCCACACCTCCGGAGAGTCCTATGATACCCCTTGTGAAACCCGCATTTCGCGTTTCATCGAGGAGGAATTTTTCGAGGAGTGTCCGGACGACTGCGGCGTTGAGGGACAGGTCGGATGGCGGGCCGGATGTTTCCATGACGGCAAACTAAACAATTTGCACTTCTGATACAAGGGAAGGGAACCGGCCGCGCCGGGGGTCCGTTCTTGATTCGGCAGGCCCTGTTTGCTATACTGAGGATGAGCCCCGCGGCGTGCCGCGGGGAGCGACACGACCACTTCCGGGGGTGCAATGAAAATTCCGACGGCCGCGCTGGGGATACTGCTGCTTTCTTCCGCCATGAGTCCGGGCGGAACCCGGACGAGCGGCAGGCTCGACCGGGTACTTTCCTCCGCGGCGCCGGGCGACCAGATTGCCGTCTGGGTGTTCTTCAGGGACAAGGCGGTTGCCGGAGCAACGGCGGGGTCCAACCCGCTCAACTTCATCTCCGAGCCCGCCCTCCGCCGCAGGGCGCGGGTTCTCCCCGCGAACACGATCGTCGATGAAGCGGACTACCCTGTGAACGAAGAGTACGTGAAGCAGGTCACCCCCCTTGTCACGAGGATCCGGCAGGTTTCAAAGTGGCTCAACGCCGTCAGCGCGGACGCCACCCCGTCCGGTGTGGCCGGGATCGAATCGCTTCCCTTCGTTGAGCAGGTAGATATTGTCCAGAAGTACCGCCGCGGGAGGAACGTTGAAACCCTCCAGGCGCCCCCTCCCGCGCCCCGGAAACCTTCCGGCACCGGGGCCCTCGACTACGGACCTTCGATAGACCAGGTGGCCCAGGAGAACATCCCCGCCGTTCACGCCACGGGCAACTCGGCACAGGGGATCATCATCGGGTTATTCGACAACGGCGTCCGGCTTCAGACACACCAGGCATTTGACCAGCTCCGCGGGAGGATCATCGCGCAGCACGATTTTGTGGATCACAAAACCAGCGTCGTCCCGAACGACCCGGACCCCTCGTTCGGCGCACACGGGGTGAGTACGCTTTCAACGCTCGCCGGATACGAACCCGGACAGATCATCGGTCCCGCATACGGGGCCACGTTCATTCTTGCGCGGACCGAAAACGACAGCAGCGAGACCCCGATCGAAGAGGATAACTGGGCCGCAGCAATCCAGTGGGCGGAGAGCCTCGGTGTCCAGGTCACGAGCACGTCGCTCGGGTATCTGACGTTTGACAGCCCGTATACGAGCCTGACGTGGCAGGACATGGACGGAAAGACCGCCGTCATCTCCCGGGCAGCGGTCATGGCGGCGCGCAGGGGGGTCATCGTCGTGAATTCCGCGGGGAATGAAGGTCCGGCTCCCCCGGGCGAGAATTCACTCATTGCTCCGGCCGATGCGGACAGCATACTGACGGCGGGCGCGGTAGCCAACGACAGCGTGAGAGCATACTTCAGTTCGTGCGGTCCAACGACAGACGGCCGGATCAAACCTGACGTGATGGCGGTCGGTTCGATCGATTACGTCGCGAGCGGGACCGATACCGCCGGCTACGTTTACGAGCAGGGGACGTCGTTCTCCTGCCCGCTCACCGCGGGGGTCGCCGCACTCGTGCTGAAGGCCCACCCGGAAGCGACCGCGATGCAGATCATCAAGGCGATCAAGACGACTGCGTACCGCCCTCCGTCCCAGTCGGCACGTCCCGACAATCTCTACGGCTGGGGGATCGTCGATGCCCTGGCGGCGATCAACTACCTGGGGGGCGGATCGCATCCGGCTTCCCCGGCGGCGCTTTCCGCGAGCGACACATCGACGACCGGCTTCACCGCGAACTGGCTGACGGTCTCCGGAGCGGCGGGCTATACGCTCGATGTCTCGACCGATTCGGCATTTGGTTCATTCGTGCATTCGTACGATCTGGATTATGACGTGACGAGCTGCACCGTCGCGGGCCTCCAGCCGGGCACGTCATATTTCTACCGGCTCCGGGCGGTCGGCACGGGAACGCCGAGCGGCTACTCGAACGTCGAAAGGGTAACGACTCTTCGCGTCACGGCGGGAACGTTCACGCTGTCGCACAACTACCCCAACCCGTTCAACCCGGGGACACGGATCGATTTCCAGGTTCCCGAGCAATCGCGCGTGAACCTGACCGTGTTCGACGTCCTCGGGAGGCCCGTGAAGACGCTTCTCGACGGGGCTGCCTCAGGCGGGATTCCGTTGTTTGTTCTCTGGGACGGAACCGACGAGAAAGGTGTGAACGTTGCAAGCGGGGTCTATTTCTACAGGATGAGCGCGACGGGCGTCTCCGGGGCGTCGTTCAGACAGACATTGAAGATGATGCTCATCAGATAGTATCTCCTGATCAGGGGACACAGGGGAGAGCACAGGTCAGCCGAAAAGATCACCGGCCCCCTGCGCGACGGTGCGCAGGGGGCCGGCTCAGTTACGCAGGGGCTGTCTCAGAGATCCCTGAGGACATCCGCGATTATCGCAATCCCCTCCCCGATCTCCGCACTGCTCACGTTGAGAGGCGGGCGGAACCTGATCGAACGCTCGCCGCTCGGGAGCACGATCAGCCCCCTGTTCATGCACCCGGCGCGAACCTTCCCTCGCACGGACGCATCCGGCAGGTCGAACGCGGCAAAAAGCCCGAGCCCCCGCGCGTTGGACACGGCGGGAAACTCCTCCGACAGCCGGTTCAGCGCAGCCAGCAACAGGTCCCCCTGACGCCGGGCATTCTCGACCAGATTCTCCTCCGCGATGACCTCAAGGAACTTCTGCGCGCGGACCATGTCCACGAGGTTTCCCCCCCACGTCGAATTCAACCGGCTCGACAGCCTGAAGACATTGTCGGGGATTTCGTCGATCTTCCGCCCGCAGAGAAACCCGCAGACCTGCATCTTCTTCCCGAACGCAATCATGTCGGGCTCGACAAAATGCTGGTGTGCCCACATCTTCCCCGTCATGCCGACGCCGGTCTGCACCTCGTCGATGATGAGCATCGCATCATTTTCATCAGCGACCTCCCTGAGCGCCCGGAAGAATTCCCCGCGGAAGTGGTTGTCCCCCCCTCCCCCTGGATCGCTTCGATGATGATCGCCGCGATATCGTCCTTGTTCTCGCGGAACGCCTGCCGTATCTGGGCGAGGCTCGTTTCCTCGTCGGCGATCACCCGCGCGAGGTTCTCGTCGTTCAGAGGGAACCGCACGGAGGGGTTTAGCACCCTGGGCCAGGCGAACTTGGGAAAGAGGTCCGTCTTCACCGGGTCCGTGTTCGTCAGTGAGAGCGTGTAGCCCGACCGGCCGTGGAACGCCTGGCGGAAGTGGATGATCTGTGTCCCCCGCTCCCCGCGGTATCCCCGCGTCCGGTTCTTCCGCACCTTCCAGTCAAACGCCGCCTTCAGCGTATTCTCCACGGCGAGCGCGCCCCCTTCGACAAAAAAGGCATGGGGCAGAGTGGCGGGCATCGCAAGGCGAGCAAACGTATCGACGAACTGCGCCTGTTCCGCGGTGGCGATATCGGACAGGGAGGGTTTATTGACGGCGACGTACGCCAGTTTCTTCTGGAACCCGGGCTCTGTCAGAGCGGGATGGTTCAATCCGAGGGGGGAGGAGGCGACGAACGTGAAGAAATCGAGATACCGCCTCCCGTCCCTGGCGTCGACAAGGTACGTCCCCCGGCTTTTCTTGAGATCAACGACGATGTCGAATCCGTCCACGAGCATATGCCGGGACATCGTCGGGATTGCGAGAGAGGGGGTGATGAAGGAAACGGCGGCCCGGCGCGGCGTTGGTGCGCGTCCTCCCGCGGCGGTCCGCCGGGAGGTTTTCAACGTCTTCGCCGCCTTGAGGGCGCGTTTTTTCGCGTGTGATCTAACGGTGTGAACGGTCATGACGGAACTCCTCTGTTGAATATGATTGCCCATTGATGTTGTCCGGCACAACGGGCATCATTCAGAAGAATTCCTGGTGCTCAAACATGGAGACGATATACAGCCGTATCCTGATCACCCTGCTCACCGCTCACGCTGTGATTGTCCTTTTACTTCGCGTAGTTGTCGATCTGCGCCCTCTGGAGCCCGCCGCTGTAATCGATGTACACGGTCTTCCATTCGGAGAAGAAATCATAGACCGTCCACCCTCCCTCGCGGTGGCCGTTCCCCGTCTGCTTCACCCCCCCGAAAGGCATGTGCGCCTCCGCACCGATCGTCGGCGCATTGATGTACGTGATCCCGGCCCGGATATCGCGTATCGCGCGAAACGCGGCGTCGATGTTGGCGGTATAGATCGAGGAGGAAAGGCCGTATATCGTGTCATTGAGAATCGCGACGGCCTCCGCAAGCGAACCCGCCTTCAGGACGGAGAGAACCGGCCCGAAGATCTCTTCCCGGGCGATCCGGTGGTCCGGCTTCACGCCGGAAAAGACGGTGGGCGCATAAAACCACCCGCCGTCGAGGCCTTCCCCTTTCGGGACCGTCCCGCCGGTCAGAAGCGTCGCACCCTGCTCGAGACCGACACGGACATACCCTGCAACGGTCTCCTGTTGAGATTTGTTGACGCACGGCCCGACGTCTGTCGTCGGCAGGAGGCCGTCGCCGAGCCGGAGCTTCCCCACCCGGTCCACGAGCATCCCGAGGAACTTCTCGTGTATCCTTTCGTGAAGTATCAGCCTGCTCGTGGCGGTGCAGCGCTGCCCGGTGGTCCCGAACGCCCCCCAGAGCACCCCCTCGAGCGCAAGCGAGAGATCCGCATCGTCCATGACGATCTGTGCGTTCTTTCCCCCGAGCTCGAGTGAAACGCGCTTCAGCGTCCGGGCCGCAGTCTCGGCGATCGTTTTGCCGACCTGCGTCGAACCCGTGAAGCTGACGCAGTCAACATCCGGGTGGCCCACGATCGCCGTACCAACCTCTCCCCCTCCTCCGTGAACGATGTTCACGACGCCGGGAGGGACCCCCGCCTCTGCAAGGATCTCCACGAGCGCCGTTGCCGTCGCGGGCGTATCCGACGCGGGCTTGAACACGACCGTGTTGCCGCACAGGAGTGCGGGAAAGATTTTCCATGTCGGGATCGCCATCGGGAAGTTCCACGGGGTGACGATCCCCGCGACGCCGATCGGAACCCGGAGGGCCATGTTGAACTTGTCGCGGAGTTCCGACGGGACGGTGTGGCCGAAGAGCCGCCGCCCCTCCCCCCCTGCATAGTAGGCGGTGTCGATCCCCTCCTGAACGTCCCCGCGCGTCTCGGCAAGGACTTTCCCCATCTCGCGCGTCATCTGCCGCGCCAGATCCTCCTTGCGGGCGACCATCAGGTCCCCCACGGCGCGCATGATATCCCCCCGCTTCGGAGCGGGGACGAGACGCCAGATTTCAAACGCTTTCCTGGCGGCACGCACAGCCTCTTCGACGTCTTCTTTTCCGGAAAGCGGGAAAATGCCGACGACCTCATCCCAGCGGGCCGGGTTGCGGTTCTCGAACGTCTTCCCCGATGCGGCGTCAACCCACCTGCCGTTTATGAAATTCTGAAATTTCTTTGCCATGTGATTCCCTGATGGAACACGTGAGGCCGCGTCAGGAGAGCCCGACGCGGCTGAAGATGTAATCGACGTTCCGGATGCTCTTCTCCAGGCTGAAAATCTCCCCCAGATCCGCCTCCGAAAGGGCGTTTGCGACTTCCTGGATTCCCGCGAGGACGTCGCGGAAATTTCTCCCCGACTGCCACACCTCCATCGCAGCGCCCTGGACGATCCGGTAGGCATCCTCCCGGCGCATCCCCTTTTTCGTGAGCGCGAGGAGGACGGACTGCGAGAAGATGAGGCCGTGCGTCCGTTCCAGGTTCTTTGCCATCGTGTCGGGATAGACGATGAGCCGGTCGATGACGTCCGTTGTCAGCGCGATCATGTAATCGAGAAGTATGCAGCTGTCGGGAACGATGATCCGCTCGACGGAGGAGTGCGTGATGTCCCGCTCGTGCCAGAGGCTGACGTTTTCCATCGCGGCAAGCGCATTGCCCCGGAGGACCCGGGAGAGCCCCGCAATTCTCTCGCACGTGATCGGGTTCCGCTTGTGCGGCATCGCGGAGGACCCTTTCTGGCCCTTCGAAAAATACTCTTCGGCTTCGAGGACTTCCGTCCTCTGGAGATGACGGATCTCCGTGGCGATCTTCTCCAGCGAGCTCCCCACCAGGGCGAGCGTCGTCATGAATTCCGCATGGCGGTCGCGCTGGAGTATCTGAGTGGAGACGGGGGCAGGAGTCAGTCCGAGGCGCTCGCAGACGAACTCCTCGACCGCCGGGCTCAGGTGCTCGTACGTCCCCACGGCGCCGGAAATCTGCCCGACGCTGATCCTGTCGACCGCAGCGCGCAGCCTCTCGATGTTCCGGCGCATCTCGTCGAACCAGAGCGCAAGCTTGAGACCGAACGTCGTGGGCTCGGCGTGGATGCCGTGCGTCCTCCCCACCATGACCGTATTCCTGAATTCCTTCGCCCGCCGGGCGAGGACGTCGTCGAGCTTCCCGAGGCCCCCGAGGAGCAGCTCACCGGCCTGCTTCATCTGGACGGCGAGGCACGTGTCGAGCACATCGGAGGACGTCATCCCCAGGTGGATATACCGGGCCTCGGGACCGACGTGTTCGCCCACGTTTGTCAGGAACGCGATCACGTCGTGCTTCACCTCCCGCTCGATTTCCTCTATCCGCGCGACGTCGAACGACGCCTTCGAGCGTATCACCTCCACCGCTTCACGCGGGATGACGCCGTTTTCGGCCTGTGCCTCGCACGCAAGTATCTCGATGTCAAGCCAGATCTGGAACTTGTTGTGTTCCTCCCAGATCCTCCCCATCGCCGCCCGTGTATAGCGTTCTATCATTGTCGGCGCTTTTCGAGCTTGAGTTTGAGATCGATCTTTTTCCGATCCCTGATCACCGTCAGATCCACGGTATCCCCGGTCTTTGCATCGTCCACGGCGGACATGAGCGTCGCGTCGTCGACGGTCTTCTCTCCGTTCGCGGCCACGATGATGTCCCCCACGCGGAATCCGGCTTTTTCCGCCGGGCTGTTTCTTGTGACGTCGCTCACAATGACCCCCTCCGCGCTCTCGAGCCCGAAATACCTGGCCACCCGCTCGTCGACGGTCTGCACCTCGAGCCCCGTCCAGAACTCCCTCTCGACCTTCCCCGACTTCTTCAGCTCGGCTATGACATTCTTCACGCGGTTGATCGGGATGGCAAACCCGAGCCCGATGCTCCCCTGGTTCGGCGTGTAGATCACCGCGTTGACGGCGATGACTTCCCCCACGCTGTTGACGAGCGGGCCGCCGCTGTTCCCGGAATTTATCGCCGCATCGGTCTGGATCATCCCGCGGTACACCCGCCCCTCCTCGGCGCGAAGGTTCATCTTTGTCGCGCTGACGACGCCCACGGTGACCGTCGGCTTGTCGCTGATGTCAAAAAGGCCGAACGGGTTGCCGAAGGCGATCACCCATTCGCCGATGATAACGTCATCGGAATTCCCCAGGCGTATGAACGGAAGATTCTTTCCGTCGATCTTCAGGAGCGCGATATCGGCGACCTGATCGGTGCCGACAAGCTCGGCTTTGTATTTCTCGCCGCTCGTGAGCGTGACGGTGATCTCCTTCGCGTTCCCCGCCACGTGGTCGTTCGTGACAATGTAGCCGTCGGGCGAGACAAGGAACCCCGAGCCGAGCCCCTGGACCCGCTCCGTGTACGTGCGGTCGCCGAAGAACTGACGAAAGAAGGGGTCGTCCCCCCACGGGCTCCTGTAACGATATTGCCTCACCTCGGTGACGTTGATCCCGACGACAGCGGGACTGACCGCGGCGACGGTCCTCGTGATCGCGTTTCTCCGCGAGCCGTTGATGGACTCGCCTGCGGAGTCCCCGGAGTCCGCACGGGAGGACGCCGATACCGCCTCCGTAAACGGCGCTCCCTGGAACGAAGCGGTTCCTTCCGCCGTCCTGGCGGGGAAACGGCCGATGTTATAACCGATCACCCCCCCCGCGAGGAGCGGGATGAGGAGAACAATGGCGATGAGTGCGACATTCCTATTCATTGTGTGCCCTTGTTTCCGGTTTCAGGCGCGCGGGACCCGGATTCCCGCTTCCCTCCTGCGTACGCTCGAACCGGCTCCCAATGTTTCACAAGAACGATGATCATCGACAGTGCGACAAAGGAGGTAAACTCTCCCGGCGGGATGCCGCCCGCGGTGACGCGGGCGATGAGCCAGTCGGGGGCGAACGCCAGCAGCAGGGGGAGCACAAGCGACGCCGCCGCGTTCGCGGGGTTGACCTCCCTCAAAATCGCGTACGCCAGGCTCCAGAGCGCCCCCCACACGAGAACAAGAGGCCAGGCAAACACGGAAACGACCCCCGCCGCCGTCGCCAGCCCTCTCCCTCCTTTGAACCGGAGCCAGAAGGGAAAGTTGTGCCCGAGTATCGCGCTTGCCCCCGCACACGCCTGGTGTGCAAAATCGCCCCCCGTGATGAGCCTGGAAAGGAGGACCGCCGCGACCCCTTTTGCCGCATCCACGGCGAGCACCGCGACCCCCACCGCCACAGACCCTGTCACCTGGTAGCTGTTCAGCATCCCGACGTTCCCGCTCCCGGAGGTGCGAAGGTCGAGTTTTGATTTCCAATGAACGAGAAGAAAGGCGGTCGGAAACGATCCCAGAATGTATCCCAGGAGACCCGCAAAAGCGAAAGAGAACACCGGCAATGGCGATTGTATCGGGGGAATTAAACCCAAAATACGCAAATACCGACGGAGTGTCAAGGCAGCGTTGAGTTGATTCTCCGGTTCTCTTGAGGTATATTTTGTGATATTTTTGCCCGGTTTTCACACTGCAGGGGGTGTGTTGCGATCGTCGTCCATCGGCATACATGACTAGAAAAGAGATTGAACTCCTCCTCCTCCGCCACCGGCGCGGGCTCCTCAGCACGGAACAGGCGCTCTCCCGACTGACATCCCTCTCCACAGAATCGCTCGAATTCGCAACGATCGACCACCAGCGCGAGGCGCGCCAAGGCTTTCCCGAGGTCATTTACTGCGCCGGGAAGACACCCGCCCAGGTCGCTTCGATCGCCGAACGGATCTGCGCGAGAGAGAGCGTTCTCCTTGCGACGCGGGGAGACCGTGATCACTACGCAGCCGTGAAGAAAAAAATCCGCGGAGCACTCTTCAACCCCGTCTCCCGGACGATCACGGCAAACGAACGAAACATCAGGCGGATCGGCAAGGGGACCATACTCGTGATTTCCGCCGGGACATCCGATATCCCCGTGGCGGAGGAGGCGTCCGAGACCGCGCGCGTGATGGGGAACGAGACCAGGACTCTGTACGACGTGGGTGTCGCCGGGATACACCGGATACTGAGCAGGACGGACGTCCTCCGCAAGGCGTCGGTGATCATCGTTGTGGCGGGAATGGAGGGGGCGCTGGCCAGCGTGGTCGGGGGACTCGTGGACATCCCCGTCATTGCCGTCCCGACGTCGGTCGGGTACGGGGCGAGCTTTATGGGTGTGGCTGCGCTCCTGGGGATGCTCAACTCGTGCGCAGCAGGAGTGACCGTCGTGAACATCGACAACGGGTTCGGCGCGGGTTTTGCGGCCAGCGTCATCAACAGGAAACGGTGACAATGGGCATCGACAGGTCCAGGATCAGTTACGCGGAGAGCGTACTCGACACGATCGGGAACACGCCGCTTGTGCGGCTCCGCCGCGTTACCTCCGGCGTGAAGGGACTGATCCTCGCCAAGGTGGAATCGATGAACCCGGGGGGGTCCGTCAAGGACCGCATCGGCGTCAGGATCATCGAGGAGGCGGAACGGTCCGGAAGGCTCAGACCGGGGGGAACGATCGTCGAATCCACGTCGGGAAACACCGGGATGGGGCTCGCACTCGTGGCCGCGGTCAAGGGGTACAAAACGGTGTTCACGCTCCCGGACAAGATGAGCATGGAGAAGATCCGGCTGCTCCGGGCGTTCGGCGCCGAAGTGATCGTCACACCGACCGCCGTACCCCACGACTCGCCTGAGAGCTACACGGAAGTGGCGAAAAGGATCGTGCGGGAAACGCCCAATGCGATACTCGCCGACCAGTACGAGAACCCGCGCAACCCCGAATCCCATTATGCCACCACGGGGCCGGAGATCTGGGATCAGACCGGGGGACAGATCACGCATTTTGTATGCGGCATCGGGACGGGCGGGACGATCACCGGCACGGGAAAGTTCCTGAAGGAAAAGAATCCCCGCATCCGCGTCATCGGCATCGATCCGCGGGGGTCCGCTCTGCGGGAGTACTTCTACACGAAAACAATGACCCCGCTCCCCAAAACGTACAAGGTGGAGGGGATCGGACAGGACTACATGCCGGGCGTCCTGGACTTCAGCACGATCGACGAGGTGATCGAGGCGGACGACAGGGAATCGTTCCTCATGGCGCGGCGGCTGACGCGGGAAGAGGGGATACTCGCGGGCGGCTCGTCGGGAACGGTAGTCGCCGGGCTGCTCAAGGTCGCCCAGCGGTTCACCGACGACGACGTCGTCGTCGTCCTCCTCCCGGACACCGGCGAACGGTACATAAGCAAGATCTATAACGATGAATGGATGAGGGAGAACGGGTTTCTCACCCCCGAGCGAATCACGGTCCGGTACGTTCTCGACTCGAAATCCAAACACCCGCGCGGCGTCATCTCCGTCGATCCCGCAGCGACCGTCGGGCGCGCACTCGACATGCTCCGACAGCACGACATCTCCCAGATCCCCGTGATGGAAGGAGGCCGGCCGGTCGGGACGGTCCATGATCACGACCTCATGATGAAGGTGATGGAGCGGCCCGCAGTTGCCGGCACGCCGGTCCGGGGGGTGATGGGACCGAGTTTCCCCGTCGTCAGCATCACGGCGTCCGTGGAGGAAGTGCTCCGACTCATGAGGGTCAAGGAGAACTATGCGGTGCTTGTGGAGGAGAACGGGAGGATTGACGGGATACTCAATCGATACGATGTGATGGAATACCTGGGAAGATAAAGACTCATTGAAAACGGAGGATTGAAGATCGAGGATCGAGGATCTAAGGCGAAGCACGAGCAGGGATTTGCAACGAAGGCGATACATGCGGGGCAGGAGCCGGACCCGGGAACAGGCGCCATCATGACGCCCGTGTTCCTGACGTCGACGTACGTGCAGGAAGAGCTCGGGCGGAACAAGGGGTACGAGTACTCGCGCGTGTCGAACCCGACGCGCACGGCACTCGAGCGGAACATCGCCGCACTGGAAGGTGCAACCGAAGGGCTGGCGTTCGGGTCAGGCACCGCCGCCGTGGATGCGATATTCCACCTCCTTGCCCCCGGAGACCACGTCGTCATGTCGCAGAACGTGTACGGCGGCACGTACCGGATCGCAAGGATGATATGGGAAGGATACGGGCTGAAGTTCTCATTTGTCGATACGACGGACGCCGGGAACATCGAAAGGGCCCTCCTCCCTTCGACCCGCATGATCTTTCTCGAGACGCCGACGAACCCCACGATCGAGATCACCGATCTCGCCGCGTGCGCCGCGATCGCACGGGGGCGCAGCATACTGAGCGTCGCCGACAACACGTTTGCCACCCCCTATCTCCAGCAGCCGCTCTCGTTCGGCATCGACATCGTCGTGCACAGCCTCACCAAGTACCTGAACGGACACAGCGACATGCTCGGCGGGCTCGTCGCCACGAGCAACGCCGTGGTGACCGAAAGGCTCCGGTTCATGCAGAAGGCCGTCGGGGGGATACTCTCACCGTTCGATTCCTGGCTCTGCCTGCGGGGGACAAAGACGCTCGCCGTCCGCATGAAACAGCACTGCGAAAACGCGGGCGTCGTCGCTCGCTGGCTCTCCGGCCGCAGCGGCATTCTCCGGGTCCTCTTTCCGGGGCTGGAGTCGCATCCCGGGCATGCGCTCGCAAAGAGGCAGATGCGGGGGTTCGGAGGGATGATTTCGTTCGAGCTCGGGAGCCTGGCGGCGGCGGCCGCGTTCCTCAAGAACGTCAGGCTCTGCGCGCTTGCCGAAAGCCTGGGGGGGGTGGAGTCGATCATCACCCATCCTGCGTCCATGACCCATGCCGCGGTCCCTCCGGAGGAGCGGGCGAGGATCGGGGTCACGGACGGCATGGTCCGCATCTCCGTCGGCCTTGAGGACGCGGACGACATCGTACGGGACCTCGACGCGGCACTCCATGCTGCAGGGATCTGAACCGGGGGGGCCGCCCGCCGGAACGCCGCGCTGCCGCGTGAGCGTATTGAATTCCTCGTGTGGTTTCGCTATCTTGCGATACATTCCTCATTCCCTGCGCACAACGCTATGAAAGCAGTAATAATGGCCGGCGGGTTCGGGACACGGCTCCGTCCCCTGACCTGCAACACGCCGAAGCCGATGGTCCCGCTCATGAACAAGCCGATGATGGAGCACATCGTCGCCCTGCTCAGGACGCACGGGATCACCGATCTCATCGGTTCGCTCTTCTATCAGCCGGAGGTCATCATGGGATACTTCGGCGACGGGAGGTCGTTCGGAGTGACGATGAACTACGTGCGGGCGGAGGCGGACTACGGAACCGCCGGGAGCGTCCGCAACGCGACGCACGGGATGGACGAGCGGATACTCGTTATCAGCGGCGATGTGCTGACGGACTTTGACCTGGGCGCGGCGATCCGCTACCACGAATCGAAGCGGGCGAAGGCGACGATCGTCCTCTCCCACGCGAAGAACCCTCTCCAGTTCGGCGTCGTGATCACCGCCCAGGACGGCAGGATCACGCGTTTCCTCGAGAAGCCGTCGTGGGGAGAGGTCTTCAGCGACACGATCAACACCGGCATCTACATACTCGAACCCGAAATCCTCGATCTCATCCCCTACCGCGAAGAATACGATTTCAGCAAGGACCTTTTTCCCCTCCTCCTGAAACAGGACGCGGGGCTGTACGGCTGCGTCGCGGACGGGTACTGGCGCGACATCGGCAACCTCAACGAGTACCAGGACGCCCATTTCGACGCGCTCACGGGAGCCGTCAAGCTGGCGCTCCCCGGGACCCGGCAGGGACACGTCTACGCCGGGGAAGGGACGCGGCTCCCGGAGGAGTCCCTCCACGCCACCGGGACGGTGGTGATCGGCGGCAACTGCACAATCGGCGAACACGTCTCCCTGTCGAACACCGTCATCGGCGACAACTGCGTCATCGGACCCGGCGCGATCATCTCGAACTGCGTCGTCTGGTCCGACGTCGTCATCGGCCACAGCGCGGAGCTGTCGTACGACGTCGTGGGGACAAAGTGCTCGATCGGTGAAAAGTGCGTTATCGCCGAGAATGCCTTTATCGGGGACGGGTGCTGGATCGGCCGGAACGCGCGTCTGAGCGCCAACATCAAGCTGTGGCCGGAAAAGGTCGTCGAGGAGGGGGCGGTCGTGACCCGCTCACTCGTCTGGGAGGACAAGTGGCTCCGGGAGCTCTTCGCCGACTCGCGTGTAACGGGGCTCTCCAACCTCGAGATGAACCCGGAGTTCGGCGCGAAGCTCGGGGCCGCGTACGGGGCGTTCATCGGCCAGGGGAAGACGATCGTCACGTGCCGCGATTCCGACAACGTCTCGCGCATGATCAGCCGCTCCCTGATCTGCGGCCTTATCTCCGCGGGAGTCAACACGTTCGACCTGCGCGCCACGTCGATCCCGCTTCTGCGCCACGAGCTCTCAAGCGGCAAAGAGGCCGGGGGGATTCATGTGCGCCGTTCCCCGTTCGACAAGAACCTCACCGACATCATCTTCTTCGAATCAAACGGCAAAGACCTCCCGAGCGGCAAAACGAAAAACGTCGAGCGGCTTTTCTTCGGCGAGGATTTCGCGCGCGCGCCCCGCGAAAAAGTGGGGGGGATATTCTTCCCCGAGCGGACGACGGAGGCGTACAAGGAGAAGTTCCTCTCCGCACTCGACGTGGAGGCGATAAGCAAACGGAAGTTCAGGATCGTGATCGACTATTCCAACGGGATCGCCTCCACCATCTTCCCGATCATCCTCGGTTCGTTCGACTGCCAGGTCGTCGCGCTGAACGCCCACCTCGATCCCAAGAAGCTGACGCGCGACAAGGAGGAATTCGATTCCTCGGTCCAGCAGCTCGCCCACATCGTCACGTCGCTGAAATACGATTTCGGCTGCCTCATCGACGCGGGGGGCGAGAAGCTCTTCGCCGTCAACGAGCGCGGGGAAGCGCTCGAGAGCGACCGCCTCCTGACGGTCGTGGCGGAAATGTTCATGCGGACACATCCCGGGACGCAGGCAATCGCCGTCCCCATCACCTCCTCCGGGGAGATCGACATGGTTGCGGCCCCCCGGAGAGTCCGCGTCCTGAAGACGCGGAACAGCCACCTGGCGATGATGGAAGCGACCGCGGACAAGAGCGTCCGCTTCGTGGGCGGGAACAAGGGGGGGTTCATATTCACCGATTTCTTTTTCGCCACCGATGCGATGTACTCCGTTGCGAAGATCCTGGAGATGATGGCGAAGGCCGGCGCCGGCCTCGGCGAAATCGACGAATCGATCCCCAGGCTGAGCGGGGCGCGGAGGAACGTGAACTGCTCCTGGGAACACAAGGGGAAGGTGATGCGGCGCATCATGAACGATTCAGACGGCCGGCGGCGCGATCTCGTCGACGGCGTGAAGATTTACCTTGACGACGGCAGCTCGGCGCTCCTGATCCCCGACAAGGAGCGGCCTCTCTTCCACATCAACACCGAAGCGCCGACACGGGACGCGGCAGAGGGCCTTGCCTCGGCCTACGAAAAGAAAGTCATGGCCTGGCGGGATGAACCATAGGAGAAGAACGAGAACATGAAAATCAGCGACATCCTGACCGAGAATCTCGTTGCGACGGGGCTTCCGGGGAACACGAAGAACGAGGTGATTGACGCCATGATCGACCTTGTGGCGACCTCCCCGAAGGTGACGGACAAGGAGAAGGTCCGCAAGGCGATCTTCGAGAGGGAAGAAATCATGTCCACCGGGGTCGGCAACGGGTTCGCCATCCCCCACGGCAAGACGGAGGCCGTGGCGGACATCGTCGCGGCGTTCGCCGTGACGGCGAAGCCGATCGATTACCAGTCGCTCGACGAGAAGCCGGTCCGGCTCGTGTTTCTCCTTGTCGGGAAGGACAATCTCGTCGGGCCGCACATCAAGCTCCTGAGCAGGATCTCGCGGCTCATGAACAAGGAGGAATTCCGCAAGCGCCTCCTCGACCTGAAATCCCCCCGGGAGATCCTGGATGCGTTCCGGCAGGAAGAGGCAACATACTTCGAGGCCTGATGGCCGGCCGCAGGAACAAACAGGAGTCGACGGAGTTCCGGATTCTCGTCGCACCGGCGGTCAGCGAACGGACGGGGATGCCGACGACGATCGTCGTCCTGCAGACCACGAAGTCGTTCTCCACGTTCAGGTACGTTCTGGCTGTCGAAGACCGCCTCGAGCCCGGCGCGCTCCTCCTGAAAATTCTCGGGCTCCGGACCCCGTCGCTCGACCTCCCTGCAACGGGTCCCGCCGAATTCCGCAAGGAGTACGAGGGACTTTCGGGAGACCTCCGGATCATCGTCGAGGGGCTTGACGGAGCGCGTTCCACCATCGGCACACACATCACCCCGGACCGCGTCACGCTGACATCGGCGGTGAGCGGCAGGGCACTCGAGGTCGACATCCCGTCGGCCAACCCCACACAGACCGGCACATCTCATGATCCCCGTCCTCTTTAAGATAGGCCCGTTCCCGATTTACAGCTTCGGACTCATGCTGGGGATCGGCTTCCTCCTCGGGAGCTATATCCTGGCACTCGAGATGAAACGGAAGAACCTCGACCCGGAGATCGCAAGCACGATCACGATACTGGCGGTCGTGTTCGGCATCTCGGGCGCCAAGATGCTGTTCCTCATCGAGGAATGGAGCACGTTTATCAGGAACCCGGTCGGCGAAGCGTTCTCCCCCGGGGGATTGACCTGGTACGGCGGGTTTGTCCTGGGGATGATCGCGATCACCGTCTACGTGTGGAGGAAGAAGATCTCCTTCCTCAAGATATGGGACGGGCTCGCGATGGGACTCATCATCGCGTACGGCGTTTCGCGGATCGGCTGCCACCTATCGGGGGACGGCGACTACGGCTTCCCGACGACGCTCCCGTGGGGAACGAATTACGCAAAAGGGACGCTCCCCCCCTCCCGCGCGTTTGCGATATTCCCCGAGATCGCGTCCCGGTACCCCGGCGGGATCGTGCCGGACAACACCCCCTGCCACCCCACGCCTGTCTATGAGTTTCTCCTGGGGGCGGCGGGATTTGTCGTCCTCTGGAATCTGCGGAAGCGGCCGTGGCCCGACGGGAAGATGTTCATGGTCTACCTGATGATGTCGAGCGTGTTCCGGTTCTCCGTGGAGTTTCTCAGGCTGAACCCGCGGCTCATGTTCGGGCTCTCGGAGGCACAGCTTATCGCAATCCCGCTTTTTTTCGGCGGCGCCGCCGGAGTGTACATACTTGACAGAAAGCAGGCGTCCCGAACGGGCAGCGCATAGGCCGGGATACCACGGTCCATGAAGATCGCGGGAAAATCGCTTGAAGCCCTCGGCATCGCATGCGTCATGATCGGGCTCGTCGAGGGGGTCATGGGATCGTCGATGTGGATGGAATTGTACCTGAGCATTGCCGGGATCATCGTGTTCATCGCAGGGAGGAGTCTCGAGAAGCGGGCGTAAGCCCTTCACGCGGAGCGTCACTCACGTTCACAAACCCAGCGGAGACGCCCATGCAAGCCATCATTGCGGGACGAAAACCGGTCATGGAGGCGTTGCGTGCGGGGACGAACATCGAGAAAATCGTGTTTCTCCTCGGTGTGCAGGGGACGGTCATCGAGGAAATCCGGCAGGCGGCGCAACGAAGCAAGGTGCCGGTGAGCCAGGCGAGCAGACAGGAATTCCGGGGACTTGCAAGCGACGCCACGACGCAGGGGGTCGTCGCAATCATCCGCGAAGTGAAAGCGTTCGTCGGGCTCGACGAGATCCTCCGGAGGGCAGACTCGAAGGGGGAGAAACCCCTGATACTCCTCCTGGACGGGATCGAAGACCCGCAGAACCTGGGAGCCCTCGTCCGCACGGCCGAATGCGCCGGCGTCCACGGCGTCGTGATCCCGAAGCACCACGCGGCGTCCGTCACCGCCGCGGTCGTCAAGGCGTCGGCCGGCGCGACAGAGCACATGGCGATGGCCGAAGTGACGAACATCGTCAACATGATCGACGAGTTGAAAGAACGGGGGTTCTGGACGGCGGGGGTGGCGCTGGAGGGGGACATCCCCTATACCGCGTTCGACTACACGACAGCCGCGGCGATCGTCGTGGGGAACGAGGGGAAAGGGATACGGAGGCTCGTGCGCGAGCACTGTGACCGGCTTGTGAGGATACCCATGTACGGCGCCATTGATTCTCTCAACGCCTCCGTGGCGGGGGCGCTCGTCATGTACGAGGCGGCGAAACAGCGTCATGTGTAGCGGCGGGACTCATTGGCGCCTGACTCAGTGGCGCCAAAGAGCGGCGCCATTTCGAGATGCGCCGGAAGAGGGCGCATCTCTCAATCTTTCCGCTCGAGGCCGTACTTTTTCATCTTGTTATACAGGTGGCTCCGCTGTATGTCGAGCGCCTCGGCGGTGCGGCTGATGTTCCACCCGCTCTCCTCGAGCTTCTTCCTGATAAACGCGGCCTCCGCCCTGTCTTTGAACTCCTGAAACGTCCCGCCGGCACCGAGAAGATCATCCCACGCGCTCCGGCTCCCCCCTCCCTGCCCGGATTCGAGGTGTGACGGCTCGATGTACGACCCCGGGGTCATGATGACGAGCCTCTCCACCATGTTCCTCAGCTCCCGCACGTTACCCGGCCACTCCATCGCCTGGAGTGCGCGTATCGCCTCGTCGCTGAAGCGCTTCACCGCCATCCCGTTTCGCTGGCATATGTCCTCCGTGAATGCCGTGGCAAGGAGCGGGATGTCCTCCCGACGATCGCGAAGAGGGGGGACGTGGATCGGTATGACGTTTAACCTGTGAAAGAGGTCCTGACGGAAGAGGTTCGCCGCTGTCGCTTCCTTCAGGTCCTTGTTGGTGGCGGCGATCACGCGTACGTCGACGGGAATCTGACGTGATCCTCCCACGCGCTCGACCTTCCCCTCCTCAAGCGCGCGGAGCACTTTCGCCTGAGCGTTCAGGCTCATGTCCCCTATCTCGTCGAGAAAAAGCGTACCCCCGTCAGCCAGCTCGAACTTGCCCGAGCGCTGTCCCGTCGCCCCCGTGAACGCCCCCCTCTCATGCCCGAAGAGCTCCGACTCAATGAGCTCGTTCGGAATCGCCGCGCAGTTGACCTCGATGAGGGGCCTGGCGCTCCGTTTGCTCAGACGGTGGATCGCCTTGGCGACGAGCTCCTTCCCCGATCCGTTTTCGCCGGTGACGAGAACGCGCACGTCGGTCGGCGCCACCCGCTCGATCGTGGCGATCACCTCCCTGATTTTCGGCCCCGAACCCAGGATGGCGTCCTTCCCCTCGACAAGCACCTGCATGCGGTGGTGCTCCATGACAAGCCGGTGCTGCTCCGTGGCGTTCCGGGCGACGATGACAAGCTTGTCGCTGTCCAGCGGCTTGGGGAGAAAATCGTACGCCCCCAGCCGGGTCGCTTCAACGGCGGTTTCGATCGTCCCGTGGCCGGAGATCATCACGACCGGAAGATCGGGATGCGCCTGGCGGAGCCGGCGGAGAACCTTCAGCCCGTCTTCGCCGGGCATCTTGATGTCGAGGAGCACGAGATCGAAATCGCCGCTTCCCACGGCCGCGATCGCCGAGGGCCCGTCCTCCGCATAACGCACCTCAAATTTCTCGTATTCGAGGATCATCCGTATGGAATCGCGGACGGCTTTTTCGTCGTCGACAACGAGAACGGATTTCATTTTTCCTCCTTGTGAGATGCGAGCGAATCCGCCCGGGGAGCGCCCGGCAATGCCCCTCCCCCGGAACCGTCGAGAATGAAGAACCGGGACGGGCGCGCATCGGGGTCCGCGAGAAGGCGGAGAGCGAACCGCTGTCCCTCACGGTTGGCACGAACATCCCTGTCGTCGTTCACCCCCCCCACGATAAAGAGCTCCTCCCCCCACTCGATAAACAGTCCGAACCTGTCCGCCCCTTCCGGGGATTCTGTGAGTGCAGTCAGGAACGCCGACCCGAAGAAATGCTGGAGCTTGTCCCTGTCTCCCCCCCGGTCCGGCGGCGTATCGGGATAGAGATGCGACGGAAGCGAATCGACGCGCGCCCGGAAGTCGTCATAGAATTCCGACGAAAGGGGAAACCAGAGGACGGCGCCGATGAGGGGAATGCGCACTCCCACCCGGTGGTGGTCCATGAGCGCGAACGCGCTCACGAGGAGCGCCTCGTACACGTTGTTCCACGACAGGCGCATCGCCCTGTCAAACACGCAGTCCACGGCGTACAGATCGCCGTACGCGGCACGGACGTGCGAAAGCTCCACGGACCTGACATAGTCCCTCAACCTGTAGCAATCCTGAAAGACCTTGGGAACGAGGAGCGGAGAAAGAAACGTCAGCACCGCCGGCACCTGGTCCCGGGGGGGAGGGGGGGCGGCGTTCCCTGTCCCGGAGAGGTCGCATGGCAGGCCGCCGCAATGAGCAGCCGGGGGAGCGCCCGGGCGATGAACCGTAGCATGGGGGGCGTCAGGTTTGAATGACGCCGGGATTGAATCTCGGGATCTCCGGGTTGTGTACAGCCAGGGAGATCCCCTCCGACACCGCGGCGCGCGTCTCCGCCGGATCGATGATCCCGTCCACCCACATACGGGCTGCGGCATAGTACGGGTCGGTCTCCCGCTCGTAGCGCCGCTGTATGTCGGCGAGGAGCCTCTTCCCGGCGCCGGGGTCGATCGTCTGCCCCCCTTTTTCCATCTGCCGGATCTTGATCGACAGAAGCGTCTCGCTCGCCTGCTTCCCCCCCATCACGGCGATCTGCGCGGTTGGCCACGCGAAGATGAGCCTGGGGTCGTACGCCTTTCCGCACATCGCGTAGTTCCCCGCCCCGTAGCTGTTGCCGACGATAAACGTGAATTTCGGAACGACACTGTTGGCGACCGCGTTGACGAGTTTCGCCCCGTCCTTGATGATCCCCCCCTTCTCCGCCCGGCTGCCGACCATGAATCCCGTGACGTCCTGGAAGAACACGAGGGGGATCAGTTTCTGGTTGCAGTTCATGACGAACCGCGCCGCCTTGTCCGCGCTGTCGCTGTAGATCACCCCCCCCACCTGCATCTCCCCGGCGCTCGTCCTGACGACGGCGCGCTGGTTCGCAACGATCCCCACCGCCCAGCCGTCTATCCTTGCATAGCCGGTGACGATTGTCTTTCCGTACCCGGCCTTGTACTCGTCGAGGTCCCCCCCGTCGATGATGCGCGCGAGGACCTCGTGCATGTCGTAGGGTTTCGTCCTGTCGGCCGGGAGTATGCCGTAGATCTCGGACGCATCGAACCGCGGAGGCGACGGCACGCCCCTGTCGAACCCGGCCTTCGGGCGTGATCCGGTTTTCGCCATGATGCTCCGTATGCGCGCAAGGCACTCGGCGTCGTTCGCCATCCTGTGATCGGTCACGCCGCTGATCTCCGAGTGCACGAGGGCTCCCCCCAGGTGCTCATTGTCGATCTCCTCGCCGATCGCGGCCTTGACGAGGTGCGAGCCGGCGAGGAAGACGCTCCCCGTCCCCTCCACGATCATCGCTTCGTCGCTCATGACGGGGAGATAGGCGCCCCCCGCAACGCAGGGCCCCATGATCGCGGCAACCTGGAGTATGCCGAGGGAGGACATCACGGCGTTGTTTCTGAATATCCGTCCGAAGTGGTCCCTGTCGGGGAATATCTCGCTCTGCAGGGGGAGAAAGACCCCCGCGGAGTCGACGAGGTAGATGATCGGGATCCTGTTCTCGATCGCGATCTCCTGCGCCCGGAGATTCTTCCTGCACGTCATCGGGAACCACGCCCCGGCTTTCACCGTGGCGTCGTTCGCCACGATGACCGCCTCGCGGCCGCTTATCCTCCCTGTCCCGAACACGGTTCCCGCGGAGGGCGCCCCGCCGTACTCATCGTACATCTCCCACGCCGCGAAGAGCCCGATCTCCAGAAACGGGGTCCCCGGGTCGATGAGCCGTGCGATTCGCTCACGCGCGGTCATCTTTCCCGCGGCACGATGCTTCTCCATCGCTCTCTTCCCGCCCCCCTGGCGGACCTCCTCCCGGCGCGTCCGGAGATGGTTCAGGAGCAGGCGGCAGTGCTCCTCGTTTTTCGCGAAGCCGGCGGTCTTTTGAATCTCGGAGCCGATGAGCGCCATCGTTCCCCTCCCGTGCCAGAATACCCGTTTGCCCCCGTTCAATCCCGTCGTTCGTGCCTGTACGTGCTTGCCTGCTCGTGCTGGCCTTTCAACAGGTGCCTGGCGATTATCATCTTCTGCACCTCGGACGTCCCCTCGCCGATTGTCATCAGCTTGACGTCGCGGTAGAGCTTCTCGACAGGAAACTCCTTTATGAACCCGTACCCGCCGTGAATCTGCACCGCCTCGCCGGCGGCACGCACGGCGGCTTCGCTTGCGAAGTATTTTGCCGTCGAGGCCGCGAGCGAAAAGGATTCGCCGCGCGATTTGAGCCAGGCGGCGCGCTGCGTGAGAAGCCGGGCGGCACTAATCTCCGTCGCCATGTCGGCGATCTTCCACTGGATCGCCTGAAATTCGGCAAGCGCCCTGCCGAACTGCCAGCGTTCCTTCGCGTACGCGATGCTGGCCTCAAGGGCCCCCCGGGCGATGCCGACGGAGAGGGCTGCGATCCCGACCCTCCCTCCGTCAAGAACCGCCAGCGCCTGCGGGAAGCCTTCGCCCGGCTTCCCGATGAGGTTCTCGTCCGGCACCCTGACGCCGTCAAAAAGGAGCGTCGCGGTATCGCTCGAGCGCATCCCCAGCTTGTTTTCTTTCTTCCCGATCGTGAACCCCGGGACTCCCGCCGGTACGATGAACGCCGAGATCCCCTTCTTCCCTTTCGAGGAATCCGTGACGGCCATGATGACGTAGGTCCCCGCGACGGAGCCCTGCGTGATGAACGTCTTGCTCCCGTTCAGGACCCAGCCGTCCTCTTCGCGGCGTGCCGTCGTCCTCATCCCCCCGGAATCGCTCCCGGAACCGGGCTCCGTGAGCCCCCATGCGCCCAGCACATTCCCGGACGCGAGGCCGGGGACGAATCTCCTCTTCTGCTGTTCGCTGCCGAACAGCATGATGTGCCCGGTGCACAGACTGTTGTGCGACGCAACCGTCAGCGCCACGGAGGGGTCCACCCGGGCAATTTCCTCGATTACCGCGACGGCTTCAAGATCCCCGAGAGCGGCCCCCCCGAGGTCCTCGGGCCAGGTCATCCCCATGAACCCGAGCTCCCCCAGCTTCCGGACGACCGCATGGGGAAATTCCTGCGACTCGTCATGCGCCATGACAACGGGACGCATCTCCTTCTCCGCAAAATCCCGGACCGCCTTTGCAACCGCACTCTGGCTTTCCGACGCCGCAAATTCCATCCTGGTCTCCCCGGGTCCGTCAGCGTGACTTGAAATGTTCAATGAGCTCATCTGCAACGTCATAGGGGGAGGAGGTCATCGTCATGACTGCGTCCATCCTCCCCTCAAGCATCGTTTTCCGTTCCGGGGACCAGAAATCCACCCGGAGCGTCTCGCTCACAAGCTCGCCTATCCGCCGGGCGATCCGCGCGCGGCGCCTCCCGGTGAGTTCCCCGGTCTTCTCCAGATGCGCCCTGTGATCCCGGATGCAGGCCGCAATTCCGTCTATTCCCTCACCCGTGTTCGCGGTGGACGTGATCACCGCCGGGCTCCAGAGGGCGGGCTCCCTGAAATGGAGTATCATCCGGATCGACATGACCGCCTGCTCCGCCCCCGCCCGGTCCGCCTTGTTCAGGACGAAGAAGTCCGCGATCTCCATCAGCCCCGCCTTCATCGCCTGTATGGAATCACCGGACTCCGGTACCAGGACGACGATCGTGGTGTCGGCGGCGCCGGCGATGTCGAGCTCCGACTGGCCGACACCGACGGTCTCCATGATGATAATCTCCTTGCCGGCCGCATCGAGAACGTCGGCCGCCTCGACCGCCTTCCGGCTCAGCCCCCCCAGGCTTCCCCGCGAAGCCATGCTCCGGATGAAGACGCCGGCGTCGCTCTCCACGTCCGCCATGCGCACCCGGTCGCCGAGAAGCGCACCGCCGCTGAACGGGCTCGTCGGATCGACGGCGATGATCCCGACGCCGAGACCTCCCGCCCGGTAGTGCGCTGCAAGCCTGCTTGTGATCGTGCTCTTCCCCGCCCCCGGGGGGCCGGTGATGCCGATCCTGTACCCCCTCCCCGTCCGCGCAAAGACCGAACGGAGAAGAGTCCTGCCATCGGGCTCCCCGTTTTCCACAACGGAGATCGCCCGGGCGATCGCCACGCGGTCGCCCGAGAGGAGCCTGCTGACGTCCACACTGCTACGCACCGCTTTTCCGCCGGTTCCGGAAATATTCCACGGTCGCCACGACCCCTTCATCCAGTGACACCGAGGGAGCCCAGCCGAGTTCCTTCCGTATCTTCCGGTTGTCAAGCACGCTCCTCTGCTGCTCCCCCAGCTTTGCCTCGCCGTGACGCTCCTCGCACCTGGCCCCGGTGGCCTCCCTGATCGAAGCAAAGAGCCGGTTGACATCGGTCTCCACGCCGGTCCCCACGTTCAATATCGCCGGGGTCGTGCGGGAGAGGGCGAGGACGTTCGCGCTGGCAACGTCCCGGACGAATACATAGTCGCGCGTCTGCTTCCCGTCTCCGTTGATAAGGGGCTGTCCTCCTGCGAGCATCCGGGAAGCGAATATTGCAACGACACCCGCTTCCCCTTCCGGGTTCTGCCGGGGTCCGTAGACGTTCGCATACCTGAGGCAGACGGAAACGACCCCGTACGCCACCGCGTAGAAGTGGAGGTACTGCTCGGTGGAGAGTTTTGCCACACCGTAGGGGGAAATCGGGCGTGTGGGATGAGTCTCGTCGGCGGGAAACACGTCCTGCTCCCCGTAAATCGCGCCGCCGCTCGAGGCGAATATCACGCGCCTGACCCCGGAGGCAACCGCCGCGTCAAAAAGCGTGAGCGCCCCGACAAGATTGACCGACGCATCAAACGCAGGATCCGCGACGGACCGCCGCACGTCGATCTGCGCCGCGTGATGGTTTACCACGTCGTACTTCTCGCCGGCGAACGCCCGCCTGACGGCGGCAGCGTCCCGTATGTCCGCCTCAAAGAAGCGGGCCTTCGGGTTGAGATTCTCCTTCTTCCCCGTCGACAGATTGTCGATGACGGAGACGGCGTGGCCGAGCGCGATGTACGCATCCACGATGTGGGAAGCAATGAATCCGGCACCTCCGGATACAAGTATGTTCATGCAAGAGCTCCTTTCCCGATGTCATGTCTGAAGTGCATCCCGTCGAATGAAACCAACCTGACCGCTTCGTATGCGGCGGCGATTGTTTCCGCCATCCCCTCCCCCGGCCTGACAGCCGTGACTCCGAGCACGCGCCCCCCCGCGGTGACGAGTTTCCCCCCGGGACCGCGTCCAGTCCCGGCATGGAAAATATGCACGCCCTGCGGGGTCTCTGCCGGTCCGGGAAGAGAGATCGCCTTTCCGGTCTCATACCGGCCGGGATAGCCGCCCGATGCGATGACAACGCACACCGCTGACCCGGCCGAAGGCGGGGCAGGCGGGAGAGCACCGACAGTGCCGGTTGCGGAGGCAAGGAGAAGCTCAGCCAGGTCTCCTCCGTAAAGCGGAAGTACGACTTGCGTCTCCGGGTCGCCGAACCTGCAATTGAACTCCACGACCTTCGGCCCCTCCTTCGTCAACATGAGTCCCGCGTAGAGACACCCCGCATACGTCCTCCCTTCGGAGGCCATCCCCTCCAGCGTGGGGCGTATTATCCTCTCCCCGACCTCCTTCATGACGGCGGGTGTGATGCACGGGGCCGGTGCATACGCGCCCATCCCCCCCGTGTTCTTTCCCATGTCGCCGTCGAAGACTCGCTTGTGGTCCTGCGCCGGCGCCAGCGTGACAAAATCGGAGCCGTCCGTCACCGCAAAGACCGAGGCCTCCACCCCCTCCATGAATTCCTCCACGAGGAGTGTGCTCCCCGCGCTCCCGAAAAGCGCGGGATCGCTTATCTCCTCCAACGCCCGGACGGCGTCGTCGCGCGTCCGGCAGACCGCAACCCCTTTTCCCGCGGCGAGCCCGTCCGCCTTGATGACCATGGGAAGCGGCGCGGACCGGACATGGGCGAGCGCTGCATCCGCGTGCCCCGGGGTGAACGTCGTCGAGGACGCGGCCGGGATCGCATGGCGTTTCATAAAATCCTTGGCGAACGCCTTGCTCCACTCGAGCTCGGCGGCGCGTTTCGCAGGCCCGAATATGGCGAGCCCGGCTTCGCTGAACGCATCGACGATGCCGGCGGCGAGGGGCGCTTCGGGTCCGACGACTGTCAGATCGATCCCCAGCCGGCGTGCATCGGCGATGAGGCGGGAGTAGTCACCCGCATCAGAGGGAAACGGGAGGGCGATCGCAGCAATCCCCGGATTCCCGGGGGTGCAGTAGATCCGTTCCACACGCGGGCTCTGCGACAGCTTCCAGACGAGCGCGTGTTCACGTCCGCCGGAACCAATGACGAGCACGTTCATCTCATGGCTCATAAAGTGATTCGAAGATCTTCGCAAGTGTGCCCGTAAGCGCACGACGATCGTACTTTTCCACTACGTCCTCGCGCGGCCCCCTCAACTGCCGCTTCTCGTGAAGCACAAGGAATTCGTCGAGCGCACATTTCACCGCCGAGGCGTCCTTCGGCGGCACCGCCGTCCCTCCCGCCTCGAGTATCGTGCTCTTCAGGTACCCGTCCGGGACAAGCCCGAGTATCGGCTTGCGCGCCCCGATGTATTCATACACCTTTCCCGGCGAGCCGGCGTCATCCCCTACGGTCATCCAGAGGACGTCCGACGCGCAAAGCTCCCGTATGCAGTCGCCGTGGGGGAGATACCCGAGCACGCGGACGCAGTCCTGGAGACCGAGACGTGTCACGAGCTTCAGGTTTTCATCCCGGAATTTCCCGAGAAAGACCGCCTCGATCCGGCCCCGCAGGCGCGGCTTTTCGACGAAGAGGTCATGAAGCCCCCGGAGGAAGTGGTCCGGGATCCGGTCCTCCCAGAACACCCCCGCGTACGTTATGCGCATGCGGCGTTCTCCCTGAGGCGGCGGAGAGGCCTTCTTCGGACCGGCAGGCAGGGCAGCCGCAAAGTCCGCCGGATCAAACCCCTGGGAGATGATGTCGATATCGTGGTACGTGAGGAACCGGTGACGCCTGAGTATCTGCTCCTTGACGCGGCGGTTCGTGGTGACGATGTGGCTGCTCGCACGGAGAGCCCTCCTCTCCATCCGGACGTTTACGAGACGGTGGAGCGGCGTCGGATAGAACTTGAACGGGTAATCCACCCAGGGATCGCGGTAGTCAAGAACGAGCGGTCTGTTCATCTTCCGTTTCAGGTCGCGCCCGATCAGAAACGACGTGAACGGGGGTGCGGTGGCGAATATCATGTCAAAGGGGGTCTCCCTGTGGAGCGCCAGCGCGCGCGCCACCGCTTTCCGCCGCCATCCGATCTTGTTGTCCGGGATAAAGAACGTGTCACTGATCCTGCTCAGCAGCTTTCTCTTCCACTCCGCGGGTATCTCGACGACGACCCTTTTCCCCGTGAGGCGGGCCGGGCCCGAATGCGGAGTCCTGACGACTGTCACGCTCCGCCCTTCGAGCTCGGCGAGAAGCGATTCGTCCCGTGCAAAGTATCCGCGGGGATCGACGGTGAGCACGGTGGGCAGCCAGCCGAAGTCGGGAAGGTATTTCACGAACTTGAGAGTGCGCTGAACGCCGCTCAGCCCCATCGGAGGGAAATAGTAGGCAATGACGAGGACCCTTCTCTGCGGGATGGATTGGATGGGCATGGGTTTGTCAGAGGACGATTAGCTCGCGGGGTGACTGTGTCAGGACCCGGCACCCGCCGGGCCCGAGGAGGACGTCGTCCTCGATCCGTACCCCTCCGGATCCGGGAATGTAGATCCCGGGCTCGATCGTGATGACGTTCCCGGATTCCATGACTTCCCGGCTCAGGGGGGAAACGCGCGGGCTCTCGTGAACGCGGAGCCCGATCCCGTGGCCGAGCGAATGCACGAAGTAACGGCCGAATCCGGACCGCCGTATGCACCCGCGGGCAACGGCGTCGAGATCGCGGGCCTTCATCCCCCCGCGGGCCGCTTCGACGGCCGATTCATTCGCTTCCCGGACCGCCCTGTACGCATCGCGGAGCCGCCGGGGGGCGTTCCCCACGGCGACAGTCCTCGTCATGTCGGAGCAGTAACCGCGGATTGTCGAACCGAAGTCCATCAGCACGAAATCTCCTTTTCTGATCCGCCGGTCCGTGGGACGGGCGTGAGGGAGCGCCCCGCGCGGCCCGCTCGCGACAATGATGTCGAATGCATCGGATTCCGAACCCCGGCGGACGTTGAGCCGCGATATTTCCGAAGCCACCTCCCGCTCGGTCATCCCCGGATGGAGCAGCCCCAGGACGTCGGAGAACACACCGTCCGAGATTGCGGCCGCCGACGCGATGTCGGCGACCTCCCGACGGTCCTTGATCCGGGCCAGAGCCTCCACCATTCCCGGCGCCGGACTGAAACGGACGCCGCGGAAGAGATCCCGGAGCGAGCGGTACTGCCCGTACGTGAGCGAATCGGATTCAAACCCGGCCGCGCGGCACCCGCGGAGGACCCGGGCCGCCGCGGCATCCTCGAGGAGCCCCCTGCGGCCGATGATCCTGCGGAATCCCCTCACCTCCTCCGCACTCTGAAGCGCGTACCGGGAATCGGTTATGAGAAACGCTTTCCCGGCCGTGACGACCGCAAGGGCATTCGAACCGGTGAACCCCGTCAGGTACCTGATGTTCGCAAGGGATGTGACCAGGAGGGCATCGAGCGCACGCGCTTTCATTCCCGATTGGAGCGCGGTGACGCGTGCGCGGCTCGCGGACGGCGGCGGCCTCCGGTGCGGGTCACGGTTCGTCACCCGTGGTAGTTCGGGGCTTCTTTGGTGATGGCGATGTCGTGCGGATGGCTTTCGCGCAACCCGGCGTCCGTCATCCGCACAAACCGGCCGTTCGACTTCAGCTCCGCAATGTTTTTCGCGCCGCAGTATCCCATTGCTGCGCGGAGCCCGCCCACCATCTGGTACATCGTATCCCCCAGCGGTCCCTTGTGCGGAACCCGCCCCTCGATCCCTTCCGGGACGAGCTTGGCAATGTCATCCTCGGCATCCTGGAAATACCTGTCCCTGCTCCCCTGCTTCATCGCCTCGAGCGAACCCATGCCGCGATAGTACTTGTAGCTCCGTCCCTCGTAGAGGACCATTTCCCCCGGGCTTTCATCGACGCCCGCGAAGAGCCCGCCGATCATCACCGCGTCGGCGCCCGCCGCGATCGCCTTGGCGATGTCTCCCGTCTGTTTTATTCCGCCGTCGGCGATGATGGGAGTCCTCGTGCGGACGGCGGCCTTTGCGCACTCGAATATCGCGGTCACCTGGGGAACGCCGACACCCGCGACGACGCGCGTCGTGCATATCGATCCCGGCCCGATCCCCACCTTGACCGCGTCCACGCCGGCCCGGATGAGATCGCGCGTCGCCTCCGCCGTGCCGACGTTGCCGGCGATGAGGTCGATCCGGGGGAAGCGGCGGCGGATCGTCTTCACCATGTCGATCACGCCCCGGGAGTGCCCGTGCGCGGTATCCACGACGACGAAATCAACCCCCGCCTTCAGAAGCGCGGTCACCCGTTCCAGGGTGTCTGCGGTCACTCCCACCGCGGCGCCGACGCGAAGCCTGCCGTGCTCGTCCTTGCATGCGTTCGGGTGCTTGATCTTCTTCAGTATGTCCTTGAACGTGATGAGTCCGTTCAGGATCCCGTGCCTGTCCACCACGGGAAGTTTCTCGATCTTGTGCTTCTGGAGAATCCGCTGCGCCTGCTCGAGCGTCGTCCCCAGGGGGGCGGTCACGAGGTGCTCTTTCGTCATGATGTCGGCAACGTGCTGGTCCTCGTCGGGCTCGAAACGGAGGTCCCTGTTCGTGATGATCCCTATCAGCTTCCGCTGTTCGTCGACGACCGGGATGCCGGAGATCCGGTACTTGTTCATCAGCGCGAGGACGTCCCGTACGCGCCGGTCCGCACGGACGGTCACCGGATCGAGGATCATGCCGCTCTCCGAGCGTTTGACCCGGTCGACTTCTTCCACCTGCTGCGGGATCGTCATGTTCTTGTGAAGAACGCCGATGCCCCCTTCGCGCGCCATGGCGATCGCCATCGCGGATTCCGTGACGGTATCCATTGCGGCGCTCATGAGGGGGACGTTCAGCGTGATCCGCTTCGTGAGGCGGGAGGTGACGTCGACCTCGCGGGGAAGGACGGAGGACCGGGCAGGCACGAGCAGGACGTCATCGTAGGTAAGCGCTTCGCCGATAATCTTCCCTTTGGCCACGGGTGCTCCCGGTGTGTGAGTGAAGTGTGGATTCAGGTGAACGCGGAAACGCCCGTGATATCCTCTCCCACGATAAGCGTGTGCATTTCGTGCGTCCCCTCGTAGGTGATCACCGATTCGAGGTTCGCGGCGTGCCGCATGACGGGATATTCGTCGAGAATCCCGTTTGCGCCGAGTATCCCCCTCGCCTCGCGCGCGATCTCGAGCGCGTGGTACACGTTATTCCTCTTGGCGAGCGAAATCTGCTGGAAGCGCGCGCGTCCCGCATCCTTCAATCGCCCGACCTGCAGCGAGAGGAGCTGGGCCTTCGTTATCTCCGTCACCATGTGGACCAGCTTCGCCTGCGTGAGCTGGAACGAGGCGATCGGCCTGTCGAACTGTATGCGCGACTTTGCGTAGTTGAGCGCCGCGTCGTAACAGGCCATGGCGGCCCCGATGGCGCCCCAGGCGATGCCGTACCGGGCCTGGCTGAGACAGGAGAGGGGAAGCCTCAGCCCGTCGCCTCCCGGGAGGATGTTTTCCGCGGACACACGAACATTGTCCAGTATGAGCTCGGAGGTGACGGAAGCCCTGAGCGAGTGTTTCCCCTTCATCTCCGGCGCGCTGAACCCCGGCGTCCCCTTCTCGACGAGGAACCCGCGGACGGTCCCTTCGAGCTTCGCCCAGACGACCGCCACGTCGGCGATGGTCCCGTTCGTGATCCACATCTTCGCGCCGTTGAGGACATACCCGCCGGAGGTCTTCTCCGCGCGCGTGATCATTCCCCCCGGGTTCGAGCCGAAGTCCGGTTCCGTGAGTCCGAAACAGCCGATCTTCTCGCCCCGCGCGAGCGCGGGGAGCCAGCGCTGTTTCTGCTCTCCGGACCCGTAGGCGAACACCGGGTACATCACGAGTGCGCTCTGGACCGACACGAAGCTCCTCACGCCGCTGTCCCCCCGCTCGAGCTCCTGCATCACGAGCCCGTACGCGACGTTGTTCATCCCGGCGCAGCCGTACTCGGCCGGGAGGGTCGCTCCAAAGAGGCCCATCTCCGCCATGGCGGGGACCAGGTCAAGGGGAAAAGTGCCGGCGCGGTTGTGGCGTTCGATAACGGGGAGGACTCTGTCGTCGACGAATTCACGGACGGTCTGGCGGACAAGCCGTTCGTCCGCGCTGAGGAGACTGTCGAGGTCGATATAATCGACTCCCTGGAATTTCGCCATACGCCTCATAGATTGAAAAAAGCCCTGTCCACGAAAAGCAACACAGGGCCTGAGGGCTCAGAATTTCATCAAAGGAAAGAAAAACGGGGCACAAAGTCAACGGGAGGGGGACTTCTCAGTTCTCCACCTTCAATCCGTACCTCTTGATCTTCAGATAGAGCGTCTTCTTGCTGATGCCGAGTGCGTCGGCGGTTTTCGTCCTGCTGAAATTGTACTGCCGGAGCATCCTCTCGATATGCTCGCGCTCGAGGTCCTCAAGCGACCCCGCATCCTCCCCCCCGGCGGGAGAGCCTGCGTCGCCGGCCCCGCCGGCATGGGGGGGCCTGTCTGTGCGGTGGAAGTACATCGCCAGGTCGTTCACCTCGATCGTCTCCCCCGTGGAGAGAAGAACCGCCCCCTCCAGGACGTGTTCGAGCTCCCGCACGTTCCCGGGCCAATCGTACTCCATCAGCACGCGGCTCGCGGCCGCCGAGAGCTTCTTCACGTTTTTCGTCTTCGCCTTCCTCTGGAGGAAATACTCCGAAAGGACCGGAATGTCCTCCCTCCTGTCGCGGAGAAGCGGCACATGGAGCGTGATCACGTTGAGCCGGTAGAGGAGGTCTTCGCGGAACCGCCCGGCGCGTACTTCTTCGCGGAGATCCTTGTTCGTCGCGCTCACGACGCGGACATCCACCGTGAGGAGGTTTGTTCCCCCCACGCGGCGGAACTCGCCGGTTTCGAGAAACCGGAGGAGCTTGGGCTGAATCGCGGGGCTGATGTCCCCCACCTCGTCGAGAAAGAGGGTCCCCCCGTTCGCCACTTCCACGAGCCCCTGCTTCGTCGCCACGGCGTTCGTGAAGGCGCCCTTCTCGTGACCGAACAGTTCGCTCTCCAGGAGAGTGTCGGGGATCGACGCGCAGTTGACCGCGACAAACGGACGGTTGTTCCTGGGGCTCCGCCTGTGGATCAGGCTCGCAATGAGCTCCTTCCCCGTCCCGCTCGCGCCCTGGATGAGGACGAACGAATCGCTCTCCGCGAACCGGGTCGCGCTTTCGATGAGCTTCAGAAAGACGGGTGCCTGGCCGATGAGCTCGGAGTTCCCCGCTTTCCTCGTCAGCTCGCTCTTCATCAGCTTGTTGTCGATGAAGAGCTGCTTCCGTTCTATGGCGCGGTGGATCGTGTTGAACAGTTCGTCGATGTCGTACGGCTTGGCGAGAAAATCGTACGCACCCATCTTGATCGTCTGGATGGCGGTCTTGACGTCGGCGTAATTCGTGAGGATGATGACCTGCGTGGTGGGGGAGTATTCCTGGACGAACCTGAGGACTTCGATGCCCGTCACGCGGGGCATGCGGATGTCCAGGAGCACAACGTCGTAGACTTTCGCCTGGATCTTGTTTATCGCTTCTCCGCCGTCCGAGGCGACGTCTACGGAGAATTCTTCCGATTCAGATAGTTCGCTGTCGAGCAGTACTCTGAGAGGTTCTTCGTCGTCGACGATCAGGAGGTTGTATTTCTTTCCCATGAGGGAAGGGGCGTCATTCGCTCAGGACACGCTCTATCGTTGTCAGCAGGTCAACCAGGTCATACGGTTTGCTGACGAAATCGTCGGCTCCCAGCTTCTTCGACTCGATCGCGTTCTTCAGATCCGCGAATCCCGTCAGCATGACGACCTTGGTCCTGGAGTGCTTTTCCTTGATGAATTTCAGGACTTCAAATCCGTTCACCCGGGGCATCTTGATGTCAAGCAGCACGAGATCGTAGGAGACTTTTTCGACTTCACCGATGGCCTCATCGCCGTCCGCAGCGGCTTTCACGTCGTAACCTTCGTTGGCAAGCTCTCCGCTCAATACCGTCCGCAGGGCATCCTCGTCGTCAACAACCAGAATTGTGCTTTTCTTTGTAACCGGATTGGTCATCAGGTCTCCGAAGGGGGTGGAACCTCGTTCTGCCGCACTCTACAGCCAGGCAGCTTGCACAACGACCGATAATAGAGAAAGAATCGGACAAAATCAAATCGAAAAGCCCGCCTTTAGTGAGGCCGGGCGAGCGCCGGGCCGGGCCGGGTCCGGTTGCATTTTCCGCGCTGAAATACTATACTGGGGGCATGTCCTTCCCCTCCCCGATACGGGTCCTCTTCGTTGACGACGATACGAGTTACATGGCGGTCGCCCAGCACCTCCTCTCAAAATACCAGGGGACGAAGTTCGACATCCTGTGGAAACAGAACGGCCGGGGGGCGCTCGAGGTGCTGGAAAAGAACCCCGAAATCGACCTTATTCTGATGGACTACCACCTCCCCGAGGACAACGGGCTCGAGGTGACCCGCCAGATCCGCGAAAAGAACGTCGATATCCCGATCATTTTTCTCACGTCGAACAGGGACTTCCGGCTCGCCATAGAAGCCATGAAATACGGCGTGGAGGATTACCTTGTGAAGGATGAAGCGGTCGACTCCGTCCTCCCCAGGACGATCGTCAATATCCTGGAACGGGTCCGCCTTAAGAAACAGATTTCCGAAAGGGTGAAAGCGGACCTCATCGCCAAGAACAGGACGAACGCGATACGGGAGCTTATCGTCACCGTATGCCACGAATTCAACAATCCGCTGGCGGCGATCAAGATCAGCACGGACATCCTCCTGCGGCAGAAGCTCACCCCCGGGGAACGGACGCTTGTCGAAGGGATGGACCGGAACGTCGGGCTCGTGGAGAGAGAAATCGCCCGGCTTCGTGACCTGGATTTTGACACGTCGGCGCCCCGCTCCGGAGCGGCAGAGGCCGGCACAAGGTGAACTGTTGCTTCTTTGGCCCGCCCTCCGTATATTAAAGGACAGCACCTGATACATCGACTGCACGGACTCCATGGTCAAACGCAGGCCATACACGGATAAGAACCATATTTCGCCAGTCGTGAAGTCTGTTCGAACGTAGTCCCGCCCAATCGCGGGACTACTTATTTTTCAGGGGTGAGGGTCCGGTGACGGTGAGGGACATACAGAATTTCATGGAGGCCTGGGCACCCCCCGACATCGCATGGGAGCGTGACAACGTGGGGCTCCAGACCGGCGACCCGGGAACTCGCGTCCGGGGGATACTCGTCGCACTCGACGTCACGGAGAGGATTGCAGCGGAAGCCGTCAGGCGGGGAGCCAATCTCATTGTCAGCCATCATCCCCTGCTCTTTCATCCCCTCCGCACAGTGACAACCGGGACCCCCCGGGAGAGATGCCTCGCCGCCCTTCTCCGGAAGGGTGTGGCTCTCTTTTCGGCCCACACGAACCTCGACTTCACGCGGGACGGGACGAGCTTCGCGCTTGCGGAAGCGCTCGGCGTGACCGTGGAGGGATTTCTGAAGTCACCGTTTGCGCTCGAGGAAAAGATCGTCACGTTCGTCCCCCCCTCGCACGCCGACAGGGTCGCTTCCGCGATGGCGGAGGCGGGGGGAGGAAGAATCGGAGAGTATGAGAATTGCTCATTTCGAACAGAGGGAAGAGGGACGTTCCGGGGAACCGGAAACTCCCGCCCCGCACTCGGACGGAAAGGGGTGCTGGAAGAGGTTGAGGAGGTCAGGCTTGAAATGGCGGCGCCGCGCCGGGCAGTCCGGGACGTCGTCCGCGCGATGATAGGGGCTCATCCGTACGAGGAAGTCGCCTACGACGTCTATCCCCTCGGGAACACGTCGGCGGAATACGGGATGGGGACGATCGGCACGCTCAGGCGGAGCGTCCCGCTCAAGCAATTCCTCACGTCAATCCGGACGGCCCTGGGGGCGCCCGCGCTCCGGTGGACGGGCGACCCCCGTTCATCCGTGCGGAAGGTGGCGCTCTGCGGCGGAAGCGGCGGCGATCTTCTTCCCGATGCGGTCCGTGCCGGCGCGGACGTGTTCGTCACAGCCGACGTCCGGTACCACACGTACCAGGAGGCGGAAGGGTCCATTGCACTGGTGGATGCAGGGCATTATGAGACGGAAATTCCGGTCGTCGCGTCGGTCGTCGTGCGGCTGCGACGGGAGATCCAGAGCCGCGGCGAGCACATTCCGGTTCGTGCGGCATCACAGTCAACGAACCCGGTCAGGGGGCATATGTAACAACTACCAAGGAGCGTTCATTGGAAACAAAGTTACGGCAACTGTATGCACTGCAACAGATTGATTCCAACCTCGACGAACTTGAAGAGCTGAAGGGAGACCTCCCCGGGCGCATCAGGGAACTCGAGGCGCAGGAGACGGCGCTGAAGGACCAGCTCGCGGCACTCGAGAACACGATGAGGACGGCGTTCACGCAGCGGGACAACGCGGACGGCGAGATCGTCGCGCTCAGAGAGAAAGCAGAGAAGTACAAGACACAGCAGTTTCAGGTGCGGAACAACCGCGAATACGACGCGCTGACACGGGAGATGGATTCGGCACAGGACACCATCGTCCGGCTTGAAAAAGAGATGGAGATGCTCGAGGGCAAGGCGACGCTCGCCAGGACGGACATCGAGACCGTCAGGCTAAGTCTCAACGAGCTCGACGCCGTGCTCGCGGAAAAACGGGCGGCGCTGGCGGAAGTCTCGAAGACCACGGAAGAGGAAGAGGGGAAACTGCGGCACGAGCGGGAGAAGATTGTCCACCGGGTCGCCAAGCCCGATCTCGCCCAGTACGAACGGATACGCAAGGCAAAAAAAGGAATGGCTGTCGTTCCTGTCCGCAGGGGCGCCTGCGGCGGGTGTTTCGCCCGCGTCCCTCCCCAGAAGATCCTGGAGCTGAGACAGCACAGCAAGATCTATCTCTGTGAACACTGCGGGCGCATCATCGTCTCCGACGAAATCGCGGTGGGGAACACCTCCGCCGCATGATATTGCACGCCTTCACCGACGGGGCGTCCCGGGGAAACCCCGGAGAGGCGGGGATCGGCATCCTCGTCAGAGACGAGAAGTCGGAGACCGTCCTTTCGCTTCACGGCTACATCGGCGTCTGCACGAACAACGTCGCTGAGTACACCGCCATGGAGACTCTCCTGGAGAGAGCCTCGTCCCTTGCATGCGCACGCATGATCATCCATTCGGACAGCGAACTTATGGTCCGCCAGCTTAACGGAAGGTACCGCGTCAAAGACAGCGGATTGAAGCCGCATCACGCGCGGGCCGTCGCGCTGATGAAGTCCCTCCCGTTTCCCTGTTCGGTCACGCACATCCCCCGGGAGGAAAACCGGGAGGCCGACAGGCTGGCGAACCTGGGGATCGATGAGAAGATCCCGGTATGAGTGTAGCATTAACTAACAATCCACATTAACGATGCAGGTCGGGCAGCCGCGTGGCGCTCTCGGGCGTCATGAGGAAAGTCCGAACTCCACAGAGCGGGGTGCCCCGTGAACAGCGGGGGTCCTTTCCGCCCAAGCGGAAGGGAACGGAAAGTGTCACAGAAAATATACCGCCACGCGGGGACCTCTTCGAGGTCCCGTCTCGCGTGGTAAGGGTGCAAAGGCGAGGTAAGAGCTCACCGCTCCGCCAGCAATGACGGAGGCACGAAAAACCCCACCCGGAGCAAGACCAAATAAGAGAGGAGAGACTGCTCGTCTCACCGCCACGCCTCCGGCGTGACGACACTCTCGGGTAGGTCGCTAGAGCCAAGGAGCAATCCGCGGCCCAGAGAAATGGCTGCCTCTTCCCCCCTCAGGGGGGAACAGACAGAATTCGGCTTACAGACCTGCACCGCGTGTCCCCGCCCGATGCAACAACGGGCGGGGGCCGCGGGATTGAAGTCGGGGAGTCTGTGTGAATTCTATCGTCAGGGAGCACCGGTGGACGATTGTCGATCCGCCGGACGCTGTCGTTGTCGCACGCCTTTCCCGTGAGATCAACGTACCCGAACCCATTGCGCGGGTTCTCGTTCATCGCGGCATCGACGACTACGACAAGGCAAAGGCCTATTTTCGTCCCTCGCTTGAACTTCTCCATGACCCGTTCCTCCTCGGCGGCATGGAGAAGGCCGTCTCCCGTATCATCGAAGGGGTGAATGCCGGAGAGCGCTTCCTCGTCTTCGGTGACTATGACGTGGACGGGACGAACGGCGCGGCGATGCTCTACCTGTTCCTGCAGGAAATCGGTGCGGTCGTCGAATTCTACATCCCGGACAGGATCAAGGAAGGGTACGGGATCTCCCGCCAGGGGATCGACAAGGCGATCGCGGACGGCGTCAAGATATTCCTCGCCGTCGACTGCGGCATCACCGCGGTTGACCAGGTTGAATACGCGCGCGGCCTGGGGCTGGACGTCATCATCTGCGACCACCACGAGACGGGGCCTGTTCTCCCTCCGGGATTTGCGGTCCTTGACCCCATCACACCGGGGGATCCGTACCCGTTCAAGAGTCTTTGCGGATGCGGCGTCGGGTTCAAACTTGTCCAGGGACTCGCGCACCGGCTGGGCCGTGACGGAGACGTCCACAAGTATCTCGATTTTGTGACGCTCTCGAGCACCGCCGACATCGTCCCCCTTGTCGACGAGAACCGGGTCATGTCGAGGATCGGACTGGAGCTCATCAACGCCTCCCCGCGCCCGGGGATCAAGGCGCTTATCGAGAGCGCGGGACTGAAGGTCGGCGCCATCACCACGGGGCAGATCATATTCGTCCTCGCCCCCAGGATCAACGCAGTGGGGAGGCTTGGCGACGCCATGAGGGCGGTCAGGCTCCTCACGTCCACCGATCCCGCGGAGGCAATGGAGCTGGCCCAGGTCCTTGAAGAGGAGAACAGGAACCGGCGGAAGATCGACGAGGATACGTTCGCGGAAGCGCGGCGTCTCGCGGACGACGAGCCGGAGACGGAGACAGACCCGGCAATCGTCCTCCACCAGGAACACTGGCACCCCGGTGTCGTCGGGATCGTCGCTTCGCGCATGGTGGAGAGGTATTACAAGCCGTCGATCATGATGTCCACGGTGGACGGGGTCGCCAAGGGCTCGGCACGGAGCGTTTCCGGGTTCGACGTCTACAAGGCGCTCAAGCGTTGCGAGGACAAGATCATACAGTTCGGCGGGCACAAATACGCCGCGGGGCTCACCGTGGAACTCTCCCGGCTTGACGAGTTCCGTCAGGCGTTCAAGCGGGCGGTGGGAGAGCTGATGACCGACGAGCTGAAGACGCCCGAAATCCGCGTCGACGTCGAGATCACGCTCGCGGACCTGACACCGAGGTTTATCAGAATACTCCGTGAGTTCGCGCCGTTCGGGCCTGGGAACACCCGTCCCACGTTCATCGCGCGGGGTCTCGACGTGACAGGAAACCCCAGGGTCGTCGGCAAGAACCATCTCCGGTTCAGGGTGCGGCAGAACGGCGCAACGTTCGACGCCATCGGATTCGGACTGGGACACCTGATGCACCGCGTCCAGGGGGAGCGAAAGAACCTCGAGTGTGTGTTCACGGTAGAAGAGAACGACTGGGTCCCCCCCGGGGGGACCCGTCCGCATGATCCACCTTCGCAACTCAAAATCAAAGACCTGCGGTAACACGAGCGCAAGGAGACCCCGACAATGTCCGGCCATTCAAAGTGGGCAACGATCAAGAGGAAGAAGGGGGCGACCGATGCCGCCCGCGGACGCCTTTTCACACGCCTCATCAAGGAAATCACTATCGCCGCGCGGAGCGGCGGAGGCAATCCCGAGGCGAATCCGCGCCTCCGCCTTGCAATACAGACCTCCAAGGCATCGAACATGCCGGCGGACAACATCAAACGGGCCATCCAGAAGGGAACGGGCGAGCTCCCCGGCGTCTCCTACGAAGAAGTGATGTACGAAGGGTACGGCCCCGGCGGGGTGGCCATACTCGTGGAGGTCGTCACCGACAACATCAACAGGGCGGTCTCCGAGGTGCGTCACATCTTCTCGCGCAACAACGGCAACATGGGGACCTCCGGAAGTGTGGGCTGGATGTTCCACAAGAAAGGGATCATCACGGTCCCGCGGGCCGGACAGAAGACGCCGCTCACCGAGGACGATCTCCTCGGCATCATACTCGACGCCGGCGCCGACGACCTGCAGAGCGACGATGCGGAATTCTTCGTCACGACGACCCCGCAGACATTCGATGCGGTAAAAAAGGCGGTGGAGGATAAGGGCGTCACCGTCGAAAACGCCACGCTCCAGATGGTCCCCCAGAACACCGTCAAGGTGACGGGGAGGGAAGCCGAGCAGCTCATGAAGCTTCTGGAGGCGTTCGAGGAACACGACGACGTCCAGAACGTCTACGCGAACTTCGACATCGATGAAAAGGAACTTGCGTCGCTCAACACCTGAGGACCGGAGGACGCGCGGAGCGGGGACCGTCGTTGTTCTCGGGCTCGATCCCGGGACGCTTGTCACGGGATACGGCATCGTGGAGCGGACGGGAACGCACCTCAGGCTCGTGGACTGCGGCTCGATCCGGAACGACGCGGCCTCGCCGATGGCCCGGCGGCTCCAGCGGATTCACGGTGAGCTTGCCGCGGTGATCGACCGGACCCGCCCCGACGAATTCGCCATTGAGTCCGCGTTTTACGGGAAGAACGCCCAGTCCGCGCTCAAGCTCGGGCACGCGCGCGGCGTGGCCATGCTCGCCGCGGTCGAACGGGGACTCGAGGTCACGGAATACTCCCCCCGGGAGGTCAAAAAGGCCGTCGCCGGCAGGGGAACCGCCTCCAAGGAGCAGGTCCGTTTCATGGTCAGGTCGATACTCGCGCTCGACGACGCCCCGATGGGGCTCGACGCCTCGGACGCCGTCGCGATCGCGATCTGCCACATGCACAGGCTCGCCGGCCGCTCCGTCAGGCACAGGAGCTGGGCGACGTTCGTCGCCGCGCACCCGGAAAGGATTGTGCAATGATCGCGCGGCTTTCCGGGAAACTCGAGGCAAAATCCCCCACCGAAATCGTCGTGGACGTCGGCGGCGTCTCGTTCGCCCTGAGCGTCCCCATCCCCACGTTTGAACGCCTCCCCGAGGCGGGATCCCCCGTCTCGGTGTTCACCCATCTTCACGTCCGCGAGGACGCACTGCAGCTCTTCGGGTTTTTCACACAGGAGGAACGGGACCTCTTCCGCATACTCATCTCGGTCAACGGGATCGGGCCGAAAATGGCGCAGGGGATACTCTCCGGGATCAGCACGGCCGACCTGAAGAGCCACATACTTGCCGGCAATTCCGGGGCGCTCACGTCGATCCCGGGGGTCGGCCGGAAGATCGCCGAAAGGCTCGTCGTGGAGCTCCGGGACAAGATCTCGCGTCTTGACGGCGCAGCCGTTCCCCCCGGGGGGAGCGCATCGCCTGAAGGATCCCGCATACGCGCGGAAGCTCTTCTCGCCCTCACATCGCTCGGGTACAACCGCCCGGCGGCGGAGAAGGCGATACGGGGGGCTCTGCAGGAGTCTCCCGATGCCGGGTCTACCGTGGAATCACTCATCCGGACCGCACTCCGCCACGCGCCCCAGTGACGGCGCACGAATCGTCGACTTGCCTTTGAGCGGGAGCAACACTACAATGGTCGCATGATCCGCAAACACGACAGCACGGCTCCCGAACGCCTCGAAGGGGAGGTGGAATTCGACCGGGCTCTCCGTCCGCTGAAATTCGGTGATTTTTTCGGCCAGGAAAAGATCACAAGGAACCTCAGGGTCTTCATCGACGCCGCGCGGGGGCGGGGGGAAACGCTCGATCACGTCCTCCTCACGGGCCCGCCGGGACTGGGGAAGACCACGCTCGCGCACATCATTGCCGCCGAGATGGGGGTGAAGATCAGGATCAGCTCGGGACCTGTCCTCGACAAACCCGGCGATCTCGCCGGCATACTGACGAACCTCGAGGAGGGGGACGTCCTCTTCATCGACGAGATCCACCGGCTGAACCCGGTCGTCGAGGAGTACCTCTACTCCGCCATGGAGGACTACAGGCTCGACATCATGATCGACTCGGGACCGAGCGCACGGACGGTGCAGCTGAGCCTCCCGAAATACACGCTCATCGGCGCGACAACGCGCGCGGGGCTGCTCACGTCCCCGTTGAGGAGCCGGTTCGGCATCACGAACAGGCTCGACTACTACGCCTCCGACGTCCTGGAGAATATTCTCGCACGTTCCTCGCGCATACTCGGCATCGACTCCGAGGCCGGGGGGCTCGCCGAAATCGCAAGACGGTCCCGCGGGACGCCCCGCATCGCCAACCGCCTCCTCAGGCGGTGCAGGGATTTTGCGCAGGCGGACAAAAAACTCTCCGCACACGGGGGAGCCGTCTCGCTTGCCGTCGCCGCATACGCGCTGAAGGAGCTTGAAGTCGACGAGCACGGGCTCGACGAGATGGACAAGCGGATCATACTCGCGATCATCGAAAAATACGGCGGCGGGCCCGTGGGGATCAACACGCTCGCCGTCGCCGTCGGCGAGGAAGCCGGAACCATCGAAGAGGTCTACGAACCGTACCTGATACAGGAAGGGTTCATCAAGCGAACGCCACGGGGCCGGGAAGCCACGGATCTCTGTTACGGACACTTCAGGATGAAACGGCGGCGGCCGGAGGAGCCGGGCCTTTTTTCCCAGGGAGGGAACCTCTGATGGCACTTGACAACGATCTCGCGTCCATACAGGAGGTCAGGGATCTCCTCGCCGCGGCCAGCGAAGCGCAGCTCGAATTTCACGGCTACTCCCAGGAGCAGGTCGACCGGATCGTGCACGCGATGGCGGATGCGGGATTCGCCGAATCGGCCAGGCTGGGACGCCTCGCCTCGGAGGAGACGGGGTTCGGAAAGCCGGAGGATAAGAAGACAAAGAACGAATTCGCGACGCGCCGCATCTGGGAGTCGATCCGCGAACTGAAGACCGTCGGCGTCATCGCCGAGGACCGGGAACGCCAGATCTTCACGATCGCCGAGCCGATGGGGGTCGTCGCCGCGCTGATCCCCTCCACGAATCCCACATCGACGGTGATGTTCAAGTCGATCATCGCGGTCAAGGCGCGCAACGCCATCGTCGCGAGCCCCCACCCACGCGCCCCACGATGCACGATCGAGGCGATGAACGTCATGCGCGACGCGGCGGAGAAAGCGGGCGCCCCGAAGCATCTCATGGCGGCCCTCTCCACGCCGACGATCGAGGGAACGAACGAGCTCATGAGGCACACGCTCACGGCGGTCATACTCGCCACGGGTTCCAATCCGATGGTGCGGGCTGCGTACAGCTCGGGGAAGCCGGCGTTCGGCGTGGGCTCCGGCAACGTCCCCGCGTTCATCGAGCGGACGGCGGACATCCCGAAGGCGGTGGCGGACATCATATCAGGAAAAGAGTTCGACTGGGGGGTGCTCTGCTCCACCGAGTCGGCGCTCGTGTGCGACGCTCCCGTCAAGCTTCAGGTCATGGACGAGTGCAGGAAACGCGGGGCCTACTTCGCCGCGGGTGAAGAGAGAGCAAGGCTCGCGCGGCTTCTTTTCGACGAGAGGGGTGCGATCAACCCCGACGTCGTGGGGAAGCCTCCCTCCTACATCGCCGGAAAAGCGGGGTTCATGGTCCCCCCTTCCACCACCGTCATCGTCACCGAGGAGCATGGGGTGGGGAGGGAACATCCTCTCTCCCGCGAGAAGCTCTCCCCCGTCATCTCATTCTACACGGAGGACGGGTGGCGGGATGCCTGCCACCGGTGCATCGAGCTGCTTCAATTCGGCGGAATCGGGCACACGCTTGTCATCCATTCGGCCGACAGGGATATCATCATGAAGTTCGCGCTGGAGAAGCCCGCGTTCCGGATACTCGTGAACACGCAGGCCGCGCTCGGCGCGGTCGGGTACACAAACGGGCTTGACCCGTCACTGACGCTCGGCCCCGGGACATGGGGGGGATCCATCGTCTCGGACAACGTCACCGCCCGGCACCTCATGAATTACAAACGGCTCGCATTCGAGACGAATCCGCTCAACCCTCATTCCACGCCGGCCCGAACGGGGTCGGTCTCCCCTGTAGATGCCGCTCCCCACGCACGGGAATCGACGACACAGCTTTCCTGGATGGATGAGATCGAGAAGCGGATGGCATTGAACGGAGGGAACACGCCCGTATGGAAGAAGGAGGAGGCGCCGCTCACATCGACCGAGAACGTGCCGGAGAAAATGCCCGGAAAAATGGACGGGAAGTTCGGCAACGGCCTTTCGGCTGACGATGTCGACAGGATCGCCGGGAATTTCCTCAGAGATATTTCGCGGGGATAGGCGTGAGGCGCGATTCGGGACGACCGCAGCCGTACACGTCAGGACGCTACGCAAGACTTTCCAGATCGTTTTACCTCCGCTCCCCCCTCGCCGTCGCGCGGGATCTCCCCGGCATGTACCTGTTCAGAAAGTCGGGAAAGACGCTTTTTGCGGGACGCATCGTGGAGGTTGAAGCCTACCTCGGGAAGAATGACCCTGCGAGCCACGCGTACAGGGGGATGACGCCGCGGAACGAGGTCATGTTCGGCGAAGGGGGGCACCTGTACGTCTATTTCACGTACGGGATGCACCACTGCTGCAACGTCGTCACCGGAGAGAGAGGGAATGCGGGTGCGGTGTTGATACGGGCAGCAGAGCCTCTTGCGGGTGTGGGGGTGATGACCGCGCGTCGCTCCCGGGGAAACGGCCGGATTCGGACATCTCGCGAACTCTGCAGCGGGCCCGGAAAACTGTGCCAGGCATTCGGCATCGGCCGCGGGCAAAACGGGATCGACCTGTGCGGCAAGACGATCTGGCTTGCCCGGAAGCGGGGGGAAAATCCCCCCCGCAGGATCAGGCGCTCGGCGAGGATCGGCATTTCCAGCGGCCGGGAACATCTCTGGAGGTTTTTCATTCCCGACACGCCGTTCCTATCGCGATAGAGCTTATTTCAAAAGGACCATCTTGTTCGTTTTCGCGAAACTCCCGCTCCGCAGCCTGTAGAAATACACCCCCGATGTCACCGGGAGGTTTTCAGTGTTCCTCCCGTTCCACGTGATCTCGTACGACCCCGCCGGCTGCACTTCATTGACAAGCGTCGCCACCTGCCTGCCGAGTATGTCGAATACATCGATCGACACGAGACCCCGGTCAGCGATAGTGTAGCTGATGCGCGTCGTCGGGTTGAACGGGTTCGGATAATTCTGACCGAGCGCGTACTCCACGGGCACGCCGCCGCCAGCCGGGCCAATGGTGGAGACCCCGTTGGGCGTCGTCACGATCGCGTGTATCCTGTGGTTTGTCGTGACCGCGCTCCACGAAGATCCGTTGAATTTCGAGGAATGCGTCCCCGTCGACACACCCTCACTCCGGAAGGTGAGCGCGGAAGAGGGGTTGTCCACGGAAACGACAACCTGGAAGTCCACACCCGCGGTGACGGTCACACCCGCGCCGAGCATTTGTATATAATTCGGCGTCCCGGCGCTCAACCGGGTGAAGGGGACGGTCACGCTCGATCCCATCTTGGACCCCGGGAGACCCGAAGAGCTTGTGTATACATCGCATATAAGGTTCCCGCTCCCGAGAATCGGCGTATAGAACGGCGTCGTCAGGTTGAGCGTGATGCCGGTCAGCCGGCCGGAGACGGTCGGTGTGAACCTGACAGCGTATTTGACCGACCCCGTCAGCGTATCGAGGTTATTGGTCGACGTGCCGTCGTATGAATACTGTCTCCGCGTAACAACCGCGCTTGATGACACCTGCTTCGCCATCGCCTCGAGCGCATCGAGCTTGCCGTACCCCCACGTCATGTTGGGAACGGTCCCCGTAAATGCGTCGTTCACGGCTCCCCCCGTCATGAGCGATTTTATGGAAGCCGCTGTTGCATTCGGGTATGCACCGAGTATGAGCGCTGACGCACCCGTGACATGGGGGGTCGCCATGCTCGTCCCCTGGTCGATCCAATGTTTCTGTCCCGGATAAATAAGCCAGTAGTAACCCGTCGTATCCATAGAAGAGGAAAGAGCGGAAGCAATCCCCTCTCCGGGAGCGGCGATATCAGGCTTCTGCCGTCCGTCGCGCGTCGGGCCGTTGGCGCTGAACGTCGCGATGTTCCCGGTCCGGTCCGCACCCGGTGTATTGTCATACGTGTACTGACCTACGACGTAGGAGGGCCATGTCCATTTCGTCACATACGCCCCGGCAGTGATCGCCCCGCTCGCCGTTCCGGGCATTGACACAGTTTCATTCACGTCCCCGCCCGTCAGCGACACGGTGGATGCGCCAATTGTGTACATGGCGAGCCATCCGTCATACCGGACGGCCGATCCCGGGTTTGTCACCGTCAGCGTCCACGTCCCCGATTTTGGGTAGTGCGTGCCGTCGTCTCTCACCCAGAGCTGGACATTCCATGCTCCGTCAGATGTGAATGACGGGTCGTTGAACACCGTGAATAGCCCGTCGCCGGCATTGCTCTGCGTTCCCGAGTTGCCCCCCGTCAGGTATAGTGCGGAGGCGGTGTACCCGTCAGGGGAGCTAACGGACGCCGAAACGCCCGTGTTCGACGCCAGCCAGAGGTCGAATACGAACTGGTTTGACCCGGTCCCGGTTGTCGCCGTGTATGTGGGGACGCTAAACGTAAACGTCGTCGTGGGCCCCGCGGTGCCGCCGATATGTATCGGGTTTGCACCGTCATTTCCCGCGGCGATGGCGACGACGCGCCCCGCGGTTGCAACGAACGAGTTGACGGCGGTCTCATACGCGCGGCTCCCGTCGTGCGGTCCGATCTGACCTCCTATGCTCCAGTTGACGGCGATGGGCTCCGCAAGCCCTTCCGCCTTGAGAGCAGCATAGTTCAGGCCGTCAATCATCTCCGACTCATAGAACGTCCCGTTTCCCCCCTTCACGATGATGATGTCCGCATCCGGCGCCATCCCCGAGAACTTTCCCGTGAGGAGAACGTCGTTTCCTGCCGCGGTCCCGGTAACGTGTGTGCCATGGCCGAACGTATCCTGCTCCCGGACGAATCCGGGGGGAGAAGAGCCGAGTTCGGCGTTAATCTGTGCATTCGTGTACTCCACGCCGTAGTTGAATCCTGCAGGAACGGTCTCGGACCCGGTAGCTGACAATGTCTGATCCCATATGAAGCGTATGCGCGATTTCGTCGAATCAGTCGGAGAGCGGAAGTCCTTGTGCTTGATGTCAATCCCGGTATCATATATGAAGACAATCGCGCCGGCTCCCCTGTACTGGGTGTTGTTCAGGAATCCTCCCTGGACAAGGCTCGCGCCTGTCTCGGGTACGCTCACGTCGTTCGAGGGATAGTTCATTGCGCCCCTGTCGATGTACCTGACTCCGTCAAGACGCGCGAGAGCGAGCACCTGCGAGGCGGTCACCTGCGCAGTCACGAACCCGGGATAGACGGAGTTTACCGCCGCACCCGCCGCGCGCACGGAACCGGGATCGCTCGTATAGACGATCGCGTGATACGACTCCTCCGCCGCCGGAGCACTGGCCTTCGCCAGACGGGAAACGCTGCCACCGCTTTCCCCCACATCGGGATACGTCCGGGCGATGAGCGCCAGAAAGTCCGGGTGGATCTTTGCGCGCTCCCCGGTCGATAGCGTCCCCGCCGAAGCGAGCGAGAGTGCACACGCCGCGAAAAGGGCGAAGGCGAAGAGACGTATCCACTGTTTCATGTGCGGTGCCTCCTTCATCGTTGTGATCTTCATGAATTACTGGGGGTGATTCTTCGATCCGTTCGACACGTTTTTGACGGAAGGAAGCCGGACGAGAGAGCGTATCTGGGAGATCGTCGCGTGGACGACGGCAACGTCGCCGAACGAGCTTGTGACCGCAAAACCGGCGCCCTTCAGCTCTTCCACGTTGTCCGTCCGGACAATGACGCCGAATTTTTCCTCACCGGGATTCCCGGGAGTGACATCGTAATCACTTTTGCTGGTGGGGGTTCCCAGGACTAGCCGCTGAAGCGCAGGGTCGAGTTTCTCCTGCTCGAGCGGGGTTAATTGAGTCACCGTTGCCGCACATCCGGCGAAAATGGACGCGCATATCAGCGCTCGAATGAACATGGCCTTTTCAATTTGAAATCAATATAATCCCGCGTGGAAACAGGCGCAACAGTAAAAAACCGCGAATCAGGCGTTGTGAGCGCCATCACGCAGCCGAGAACAGCTTCTTGAGGTAGATACCTGTGACGGATTCCTTCGATTTCGCAACCTGCTCAGGAGTCCCCTCTGCGACGATCCTTCCCCCCTCCTCCCCTCCCCCGGGACCAAGGTCTATGACGCGGTCCGCGGTCTTGATGACGTCAAGGTTGTGCTCTATGACGATGACCGTATTCCCCTTGTCGACAAGCTTGTTCAGGACGGAAAGGAGCATCCGGATGTCCTCGAAATGCAGTCCGGTCGTCGGCTCATCAAGTATGTACAACGTGTTCCCGGTCCCGATCTTGGAGAGCTCCGTGGACAGCTTCACGCGCTGCGCTTCCCCCCCGCTGAGCGTCGTCGCCTGCTGACCGAGCGTGATGTACCCGAGACCCACGTCAAAAAGCGTCCTGAGCTTCCGTTCGATCCGCGGTATCTCGCTGAAGAAATCCACCGCCTCCGCCACGGTCATGTCGAGCACGTCGGCGATCGACTTCCCCTTGTAGAGAACCTGGAGCGTCTCCCGGTTGTACCGCTTCCCCTTGCAGACGTCGCACACGACGTAGACATCCGGGAGGAAGTTCATCTCGATCTTCTTCACGCCGTCCCCCTCGCACCCTTCGCACCGCCCCCCCGCGACGTTGAAGCTGAACCGCCCGGCCCTGTAGCCTCGTATCTTCGCCTCGGGCATCTGTGTGAAAAGGTCGCGCACAAGCCCGAAGAGCCCTGTATACGTCGCGGGATTTGAGCGGGGGGTCCGGCCGATGGGCGATTGATCGATGTCGATGACCTTGTCGATGCGGCGCACACCATCGAGCTTCTTGTGAGGAAGGGGAACAGCCCGCGCACCGTAGAATTCCCGCGCGAGCGCGTGGTAAAGCGTTTCATTGATCAGCGAGGATTTTCCCGATCCGCTCACGCCGGTCACGGCGATGAACGTGCCGAGCGGGACGTTCAGCGTGACGTCTTTCAGGTTGTTCCCCGCCGCGCCGCTGAGAACGAGGGATTGGCCGTTCCCCCCGCGACGGACGCGGGGGATCTCGATCCCCCGTTCCCCCCGGAGATACTGCGCGGTGTACGAGACAGGCTCAAACCCGTGGCTGTTCACGGGGATCGTGTCGTTCCGGGACTCGAGCGCATCCGGGCGGCCGGCGGTGACCAGATACCCGCCGTGCCTCCCCGCCCCGGGGCCGAGGTCGATGACATAATCGGCGCTCTCGATCATCTCCTTGTCGTGCTCCACGACGATGACCGTATTCCCCAGGTCGCGGAGCTGCTTGAGCGACGCGATGAGCCTGATGTTGTCCCTCTGGTGAAGGCCGATGCTCGGCTCGTCCAGTATGTACAGGACGCCGACGAGCTGGGATCCGATCTGCGTCGCGAGGCGTATCCTCTGTCCCTCCCCCCCGGAGAGGGTCCGCGCCGGGCGGTCGAGAGACAGGTACTCGAGTCCCACGTTCAGGAGAAACCGGAGCCGCTCCCGGATCTCCTTCAGGACGGGGGCGGCAATCGTCATCTGGCGGTCGGGCATCCGTATCCGATCGAAGAACCCGAGCGCCCCCGTAATGGGGAGGGAGACGACGTCGTGGATGTTCCAGAGCTTTCCGCCCGGCGATTCTTCGATCTTCACCGCCAGGCTCTCTTTCTTCAGCCGCCCCCCGCCGCATACAGTGCAGGGCCTGACGTTCATGTACGATTCCACCCACTCCCTGATGTTGCCGGAGGCGGTGTCTGCGTAGTAGTGCCGGAGGATGTCCATAATCCCCGTGAACCGGTGCCTGTACACGACGGAACGGCCGCTCGCGTACCGGTACTCCATGTCGAACTTCTCGTCTCCACCGCCGTTCAGGAGAACCTCGCGCGCCTTTTTTGAGAGCTTCCCCAGGGGAGTATCGAAGTCGAACCCGTATGTCTTAAGGACCCCCCGGAACTGGCTGTACGCCCATGTCTGGCGGGGTTTGCCGAACGGTGCGAGTCCCTCCTGGTTGATCGACCGGTCCCAGTCCGGAATTATCAGGTCGAGATCGAATTCCTTGATCTCCCCCAGCCCGTTGCAGGTCTGGCAGGAGCCGAACGGGGAATTGAACGAGAAAGAGTTGGGGGCGGGTTCTTCATAGCTGATGTTGCACACCGGGCACGAGAGGTGCCGGCTGTACAGTATGTCGGCGGAGAGCGGCTGCGCCGGGGCTTTCCGGGGAGACGCGCGCTCGCGTTTCGGCGCAGGAGGCGGCGCAATTTTCTCCGGCGCCATGATAAGGACGCCCCCCCCGAACCTGAGCGCCACCTCCACGGAATCGGCGATCCTGGGGCGCGATTCCTTCCTGACCGTGATCCGGTCGACGACGATCTCGATCGTGTGCACCTTGTACCTGTCGACGGCCATCCCCGCCGTGATCTCCCTGACGCTCCCGTCGACCCGGACGCGGAGAAATCCGTCCTTCAGGATCTCCCCGAACAGCTCGCGGTAATGTCCCTTCCGGGCGCGGACAACGGGGGCCAGGAGCTGGACCTTCGATCCTTCGGGAAGACCGAGGATGCCGTCGATGATCTGGTCCGTCGACTGCTTCTGCACCTTCCTGCCGCACTGCGTGCAGTACTGCGTGCCTGCGCGGGCGAAGAGAAGCCTGAGGTAGTCGTAGATCTCCGTGACGGTCCCCACGGTCGATCGCGGGTTGGGGCTGACGGTCTTCTGCTCGATGGAGATCGCCGGGCTCAGCCCCTCGATGTAGTCGACGTCCGGCCGCTCCATGATGTCAAGGAACTGGCGCGCATACGCCGAGAGGCTCTCGACGAACCGGCGCTGGCCTTCCGCATATATCGTGTCAAATGCGAGGCTGGACTTCCCGGATCCGGAAAGCCCGGTCATCACCACGAGCTTCCCCCTGGGAATGTCGACGTCGATATTCTTCAGGTTGTGCTCGCGCGCACCGCGAATGACAATGGAATCCCGGTCGGGCATGCCTCGTGCTGTCTGGAAAAATGACAAGATCTATTATACCACAAATCGGCGGGATTTTCAAACGGGGTCATCACGCCAAAAAGCAGCGTGATGTTCAATCACGCCCAAGAACGTCGTGATTTTCTGTCACGCCGGAGAAGGTGTGGTTTTCAATGCAGGCGTTCGCGCCGCGCCAGGTATTCAGTCAGCGCGAGATCGAAGGGGGTGGTTGTGTCCATCATGACATAGTCGATCGCGTGTTCCCTGCACTGGCGCTTATAGGTCTCAAGAAACTGCTCCATGGCGCCGCGGTAGGACGCCTGGATCTGCCAGGGGAGGGTTGTCATGCGTTCCGACGTTTCGACATCCCGGAACTCGGCGTCGGTCCCGAACGCGAACGTCCGTTCCATGGGATCGAGAACATGCATCACGATCACTTCGTTCTTCCTGTGGCGGAAGTGTTTCAGCGCGCTGATGACCCCCCCCGGATCGTCCAGAAGATCGCTGATAACGATCACGAGCCCCCGGCGCTTCATCATGTCCGCGGCCCTGTGGAGGGCGCGCGCTGCTCCCGTCTTTCCGGCAGGGCGGACGTTTTGCAGGCTGACGAGGAGCTGGCGGAGGTACGCGCGTGTCGCATGCGGCGGGAGGTAGCTCCTGAGCTCCTCGTCGAAGCATGCGAGCCCCACGGCATCCTGCTGCCGTATCATCAGGTAGGCCAGGGCTGCGGCAAGCGAGGCCCCGTACTCGAGCTTGGACATCCGGTCCCCGGAAGAATATCCCATCGACAGGCTCGTGTCGAGCACGATCGTGGATCGGAGGTTCGTCTCTTCCTCGTACTGCTTGATGTAATACCTGTCCGTCCTCCCGTAGATTTTCCAGTCGACGAACCGGATCGCGTCCCCCGGCATGTACTGACGGTGTTCGGCAAACTCCACGCTGAACCCGTGGTACGGGCTCCGGTGGAGACCGGTAATGAATCCCTCCACCACGAGACGCGCCCGCAGCTCCATGTTGGCAAGCCGCGTGACAACGCGAGGGTTGAGGAACTGGTTTGGGCTTTCGGGCATCAGGTCGCCGCCTTCGGCCGGGTCCTCCGCTTTGCGGCGGGTTCCTCCTTCGGCAGGGGGAGAGCCTCTTCCGGGTTCAGCCCGAGTGTGTTCAGCTCGAACCGGGCGGAAGCCGCCATGTCGCTGTCGGGGTACCTGTCGAGAAAACGCCTGTACGCCGCCGCCGCGCTGTCGGTGTTATGCAGATCGTTGTTGTACAGGTACCCGATCAGGAACATCGCCAGCGCGGTCTTCTCCCCCGAAGGGTACTGCCGGCAATAGAGCGCATATCCGTCGATTGCATCCTGCGGCATGTGGAGGTTGCTGTTTTTGATGTTCGCAATTTCGAAGAGCGCGGCCTCGGCGAGCGGATGATGAGGATACTCGCGTATCACGCTCTCAAATCCGCCCAGCGCCGGCTGGAACGCGGTTCGCAGGGCTTCGAGAGTGCGGAGCGTGTCGGCAGCCGAGGCGGCCGCCTGGGCGTCTTTCTGCGCACGCGCAAAATACTCTTCGGCGGTCGGTTTGCTGCACCCGGCGGCGGCGGCCGCAATGAGCAGAAGAAGGTACTTTGACAATTGCATAGCGGGCGTCTCCCCTTTGGTGGCTGAAAACATCCTATGATCGCTCCATCACGGCGGCGAAGTAGCCGTCCGTCCCCGTACGGTGCGGAAGGAGCTCGAGGTAGCGATCCCCGCCGGGGCAGCGCACGCCCTGACGTTCTAGGACGAGCGGGGCGGGGACGATCGAAAAATCCGGGTGCGACGAGAGGAAGTTCTCCACCACATCCTGGTTCTCCCTCCGGAGAAGCGTGCACGTGGAATAGACAAGACGGCCGCCGCTCCTGACTGCGGCTGCATAGCGCTCCAGGAGCGCGCTCTGGCGCCTCGCGAGGGAGAGAGAATACTCCTCCGTGCAGAGCAGCTTTGCCCCCGGATTCCGGCGGAACGTCCCCACGCCGGAACAGGGCGCGTCGACGAGGACGGCGTCCGCAGCGTAGCCGCCAGACTGTTCGGCCTCCCCGGGAACCACCCCGGCAACTGCGATCGTCACGCCGGCACGACGGCTGCGCAGCATGAGATTCTCGAGCTTCCTCGCATCCACGTCGAGCGCGATGATCTTTCCCCTGTTCTGCATTATTGCGGCAAGATGAAGTGTCTTTCCCCCGCCCCCAGCGCACGCGTCGAGGACCGTCATACCCGGCCGCGCTTCAAGGAGCATCGAGAGTATCTGGCTCCCCTCATCCTGCATTTCGAATAACCCCTGCCGGAACGAGTGAAGCCCCTGCGCGTTGATCCGCTTCGGGAACACGAGCCCGACCGGCGAGAGAACGCCAGGGGCGGTGACGATCCCTTCCTGCGCAAGCACGGCGCGGCATTCCTCGACTCCCCCCTTCAGCGTGTTGGCGCGTATCGATACCGGGGGGATGCCGTTCGATGCCTCGCAGAGCTCCTCGGCCTCTGCAGCGCCGAACCGCTCCAGCCATTCCGCCGCGACGAAATCCGGTATCGAATGCCGGACCCCGAGCTCCTGCGCGCTGTCGCCTGTGATCCCGGAGGAGCGAAACGCCGCGACGAAATCCGCACATCCTGTTTCCCGGACAGACGCGTCCCAGAGCCCGCCGATGTCGGTGACAAGGTCGCACGCTTCCCTGGACGCGAAATGCGATTCGTGCGCCGCCACAAGCACCACCGTCGGGAGCGCCGCGCCCCCGGGAGTGGCGCCGAGCGAACGGAGCGCGCCCAGTGACCTTACCGTCAGAAGGCGGTGGTGGCGGAGTATGTCGTACGTCCGTTCCGCTATGAACCGCCTGTCGCTCGAGCCGAGATAGTGCCTGGAGCGGAAAAATTCGCGGACCACGGCGTCAGCGGGGCGCCGGGCTGAGAGTATAACGTCGAGGACCTCAACGACATGACCGAGAAGAGAGGGTGTCTTCACTGAGGGAAACTGGAGCAAACGCTGTCAGACTGCGGCAATGGGGCCCTTTGTCGATGAGGTGATATAGGCGCGTGACATCCCCGGCGTGTTGAACGCGAAACCCACCCTGCCGCCGGCATTCAGCACGATGACGCCGCCCTGTCCGCCCGTCCTGTTTTTCAGAAGCGCGATCGCCCGCTTCGCAGCCTCTTCGGGGTCGTCCCCGTTCGAAGCCAGAAAGTCGACGGCGCTTTTCGCCATCACCACCCTGATGATCCCCTCACCCCACCCCGTCGAACAGGCGCCGCCGACGGCGTTGTCCGCATAGATCCCGGACCCGACAAGCGCCGAATCCCCGATCCTCCCCGGACGCTTGCCCGGAGTCCCCCCGGTCGACGTTCCGGTGACGATCAACCCGTCCGCATCCAATGCAACCGCTCCCACGGTGTCTCCCGGGAACGGGGGGGGAGCCTTCTTCTTTCGCCGCGCGGGCGTCATTTCAGCCGCGGCCTGGGATGCGCGCCACCTCTCAATCTCATGCCGCGTAATCAGCGTATCCTGGCCGCACGTCCGGAGGCCGTGTTCTTTCGCAAACCGGGTCGCCCCCATCCCCGAGAGGAGGACGGCGTCCCCTTTTTCGAGAATCGCACGCGCGACGGAAATCGGATTGCCGATATTCTGGACGACCGCCACCGCGCCCGCCCGGAGGGTCTCTCCCTCCATGATGGACGCGTCGAGCTCGATCTCCCCCGCCCCGTTCAGGGCCGCGCCATGGCCTGCATTGAACGTCTCATTGTTTTCCATCACGACGATGGCGCGCTCGACCGCCGTGAGCGCGGAGCCTCCATCCTTCAGGACCTCCCACCCCGCCTTGAGCGCGTTCAGAACCCCGCGGCGGTGGGCGTCTCTTTCGTCATCAGGGATGTTCCAAGCCCCTCCGTGTACTGCAAGCGAGAGGGGGCGTTGAGCTTTCACGTATTCACCGGCGTGATCGTGTCTTCACAAAATACAAAAATGCCGGGCGCCGCGCAAATCACCGCACGGACGCGGGGACCGGGTCCTTTTCGAACCCGATGAGTCCCCTCGCGTCGAGCACAACGCTGACCGTGTCCCCGGCCGAGAATTCCCCCTGGAGGATCCTCCCGGAGAGCGGGTTGACGATATGTTTCTGTATCACCCGCTTCAGGGGCCGGGCGCCGTACGTCGGATCGTACCCGAGCTTTGCGAGCCAGTCCTTCGCCTCGTCCGTGACGAGAAGCGTGATCTCGCGGGCGGCGAGCGTCCCCTCGAGCCGCTTCAGCTGGAGCGTGATGATCTTCCGGATATCCTCCTGTGCAAGCGGGCGGAATATGATGATCTCGTCCACGCGGTTGAGAAACTCGGGCCGGATCGTCGCCTTCAGGAGCTGGAAGAGCTCGTTGCGCAGATCCGCGAACACGTCATCCCACCGCGCGCCGGGGGTAAAATCCGTCTCGACTTTCTGGCTTATGAGCTGCGAGCCGAGGTTCGACGTCATGATGATTATCGTGTTCCTGAAATCGACCGTCCGCCCTTTGCTGTCGGTCAGCCTCCCCTCATCGAGAACCTGGAGGAGCAGGTTGAACACCTCCGGGTGGGCCTTCTCGATCTCATCGAGGAGGACGACGGAGTAGGGCTTCCGCCGCACCGCTTCGGTGAGCTGCCCCCCCTCATCGTACCCGACGTACCCCGGGGGTGCGCCGATGAGCCGGGAGACCGAGAATTTCTCCATGTATTCGCTCATGTCGACACGCACGAGCGCGGTCTCGTCGTTGAACAGGAATTCGGCCAGGGCGCGCGCGAGCTCGGTTTTGCCGACTCCCGTGCTCCCCAGGAATATAAACGAGCCGATCGGCTTTTTCTCGTCCTGGAGCCCCGCCCGCGACCGCCGTATCGCGTCGCTGACCGCCTTCACCGCTTCGTGCTGGGCGATGACGCGTCCCTCAAGCCGTTCTTCGAGCTGGAGCAGTTTCTGCCTGTCGCTCTCCAGCATGCGTGCCACCGGGATCCCCGTCCACCGTGCGACGATCTCCGCGATATCCTCGGCGTCAACCTCCTCCTTGAGCATCTTCCGGTTCCGCTGGACGTCCGACAGCCGGCCGGAGGCCGCGGCGATTTTTTTCTCCAGATCGGCAATTACGCCATACCGGAGCTCCGCCACGCGCGCCAGGTCCCCCTCCCGCTCCTTTTTCTCCGCCTCACTCCTGGCATTCTCCACCTCCCCTTTCATCGAGCGTATCGACTGGATGAGCCCCTTTTCCACGTTCCAGTGTGCGCCGAGAGCCGTGCGGGACTGCTGCAGTTCCGCGAGCTCCGCCTCGAGCGCCGCCAGACGGTCTTTCGAGTCCTGGTCGCGCTCCCTGCGGATCGCTTCCCTCTCGATCTCAAGCTGCTTGATCTTCCTGTCGACCGTATCGAGCTCCTCGGGGAGCGAGTCGATCTCGATGCGGAGCTTGGATGCGGCCTCGTCTACGAGGTCGATCGCTTTGTCGGGAAGGAACCGGTCGGCGATGTAGCGTGCGCTCAGCTGCGCGGCCGCCACGATGGCGCCGTCGGTGATCCGGACACCGTGATGGACCTCGTACCGCTCCTTCAAACCCCGGAGTATGGAGATCGTGTCCTCGACGCTGGGCTCGTCCACCATCACAGGCTGGAACCGCCGCTCGAGCGCCGGGTCCTTCTCAATGTACTTCCTGTACTCGTCGATCGTCGTCGCGCCGATAGCACGCAGCTCTCCCTTCGCGAGCGCCGGCTTGAGCATGTTGGCGGCGTCCACGGAACCCTGCGCGGCACCGGCGCCGACGAGCGTATGAAGCTCGTCGATGAAGAGTATGATCTCGCCGCCGGAGTCCTCGACCTCTTTCAGGAGCGCCTTCAGGCGTTCCTCGAACTGTCCCCGGAAGCTCGTCCCCGCGACAAGCGAGCCCATGTCCAGGGCGACAATCCGCTTCGATTTGAGCGTTTCGGGGACATCCCCCTTTACGATCCGCTGGGCGATCCCCTCGGCGATCGCGGTCTTGCCGACGCCCGGTTCCCCGATGAGCACCGGATTGTTCTTCGTCCGCCGGGAGAGAACCTGCAGAACCCTCCTGATCTCCTCGTCGCGCCCGATCACGGGATCCATTTTCCCCTTCCTGGCCAGGTCGTTCAGATCGCGGCCGTAGCGCTCCAGTGCCTGGTACTTCTCCTCCGGATTCTGATCGGTGACTCGCTGCGTCCCGCGTATCTCTTTCAGCGCGCTCAGGACCGATTCCACCGTGACGCCCTGGTCGCGGAGCAGCCTGCCGGCATTCCCCTCGGTCGAGGCGACGACGGCCAGGAGGAGATGTTCCGTGCTCAGAAACTCGTCGTGAAGTTCCTCCGCCTGTTTCCCCGCCGATTCGATCAGCCGTCCGAGCGCAGGAGAGAGCGACTGGTTGGCAATGCTCGCACCGCTCACTTTCGGAAGCTTGCCGAGGAGATCGTTGATTTTTATCTTGAGGACGCCCGTGTTGACGCCGATCTTCTCCAGAACCGGCACGACGGTACCCTGCGGGTCCTGCACGAGAGCGGCGAGCATGTGCTCGGGCTCGATGAGCTGGTTCCCGTAACTCGAGGCGATCTCCTGCGCGTTCTGCAGGGCTTCCTGCGACTTGGTTGTGAATTTATTCAGGTTCATCTTTTTTTTCTTCTCCCGTAGACTGCCCGTCGAGCCTTTTTCCCGCCTTCTGCTCGATCATCATCTCGACGGCGTTCTGTTTGTCCTTCGCCTGGAAATCGTAAAAAGCACTCAGCGATGCAATCCCTCCTCTGCTTTCCCCCCGGATCGGGCGGCCGGTGACGATCATCCAGAATAGCGCTGTCGCTGCCAGCACCATCACCGCACCGACAATCCAGTCCATCATCCTGATCTCACGGGTGTACAAAAGGCGAGGGGTCTCCTCGCCTTTTGGATGGTGACCGCCTTTCACGCGTTCCTTATTTCTTTTCCTTGTCCTTGTCGTCGACGACTTCATACTGCGCGTCTTCGACCTTCTTCCCGCTGCTGCCCCCCTGCTGCGGACCTTCGGAGGGTCCTCCCTGGGGTCCCGCCCCTGGGGCGGCCCCTGCCTGTGTCGCCTGCTGGTACATCTGGGTCGAGGCTTCGTTCCATGCCGCGTTCAGCGCGTCCATCGCACTCTTGATGGAGCCGATGTTGTTGCTCTTCAGCGCCTCGCGCAGCTTCTCGTTCGCGCTTTCCACCTTGGCGCGCTCGGCGGCGCTGACCTTCTCGCCGAATTCCTTGAGCTGCTTCTCCGTCTGGAAGACGAGGTTGTCCGCCTGGTTCTTCAGGTCAATCTCTTCCCGCTTCTTCTTGTCTTCCTGGGCGTGCGCCGTCGCGTCCGTCTTCATCTTGTCCACCTCTTCCTTGCTGAGGCCGCTGGAGGAGGTGATCCGTATGGACTGTTCCTTGTTCGTCCCCTTGTCCTTGGCGGACACGTGAAGCATGCCGTTGGCGTCGATGTCAAACGTGACCTCGATCTGCGGGATCCCCCGCGGCGCCGGCGGAATTCCATCGAGATGGAACCTCCCCAGCGTGCGGTTATCCGCCGCCATCTGGCGTTCGCCCTGAAGCACGTGGATCTCGACCGAGGGCTGGCTGTCGGAGGCCGTCGAAAAGATCTCGCTCTTCTTTGTCGGTATCGTCGTGTTCGAGTCGATAAGCCGGGTCATCACGCCCCCGAGCGTCTCGATGCCAAGGGAGAGCGGCGTCACGTCGAGAAGGAGCACGTCAGTCACGTCTCCCGAAAGCACGCCCCCCTGTATCGCCGCACCCACCGCGACGACTTCGTCGGGGTTCACCCCTTTGTGCGGCTCCCTGCCGAACACCTCGCGGACAATCTGCTGTACGCGGGGCACACGGGTCATCCCGCCGACCAGAATAACCTCGTCGACCTGTGACGGGGAGAGTCCGGCGTCCTTCAGTGCCCGTTCCGTCGGCCCGAGCGTCCGCTTGATGAGATCGTCGACCAGCTGTTCGAACTTTGCCCGCGTGAGCGTCATGTTCAGGTGCTTCGGCCCGTCCGCGGTCGCGGTGATGAACGGGAGGTTGATCTCCGTCTGCATCAGCGTGGAAAGCTCCATCTTGGCTTTTTCCGCCGCCTCGCGCACCCTCTGGAGGGCCATCGGGTCCTTCCGCACGTCTATCCCCTCCTGTTTCTTGAACTCTTCAGCGATGTAGTCGAGGACCCGCTGGTCGAAATTGTCGCCCCCGAGGTGGGTGTCGCCGTTCGTCGATTTCACCTCGAAGACCCCGTCGCCGAGCTCGAGTATCGAGACATCAAACGTCCCGCCGCCGAGATCGTAGATTGCGACTTTCATGTCCTTGTTCTTCTTGTCGAGGCCGTAGGCCAGCGCGGCCGCTGTCGGCTCGTTGATGATGCGCTTGACCTGGAGCCCGGCGATCTCGCCGGCCTCTTTTGTCGCCTGTCTCTGTGCGTCATTAAAATACGCCGGGACGGTGATCACCGCCTCGGTGACCTTCTGCCCGAGGTAATCCTCGGCCGTCTGCTTCATCTTCTGAAGCACCATCGCGCTGATTTCGGGGGGCGAATAGACGCGGTCCCCCACCTGCACACGGGCCGTGTTGTTATCCCCCTTCACCACTTTATAGGGGACGAGCTTCATCTCCTCGCTCACTTCGTCGAAAAACCGCCCCATGAACCTCTTGATTGAAAAAACCGTGTTCTGGGAGTTCGTAACCGCCTGCCGCTTGGCCGCCTGACCAACGAGGCGCTCACCGTTCTTGGCAAATGCCACGACGGATGGGGTCGTTCGCCCTCCTTCACTGTTCGCGATGACAACAGGGTCATTCCCCTCCATCACTGCCACAACGGAGTTCGTCGTTCCCAGATCAATACCTATGATTTTACCCATTCAGGTGTTCTCCTCTCTATGGAAACGCTTCTATGCAAATCTTGCTGAAGAAGATCCAATTCGCATGCCATAAAACAGCCAGAAATGAAAGCCGATAAGAGATTTAAATAGAATGAGTTGGAGATGCCGTCCGGTCTCCGGGATTGTCGCGCATCGACAGTATGACAGGTTGGCATTTCTTATGTGACATGTTTTCATGGGAATATGCTGTCACTGGCATTCTGGCAGGAGAAGTTATCCACCTTGACTTTTGCAGGGTGATTGTCTATTATCGGGGGTTCTTCCCGGAAGATTCCACCGTGAACTCTCCTCCCTCACTCCTCGACACGGCTGCGCTCAAAAAGAAACTGAACGGGCGCAAGTTCGGATCGAAGATATTTTCTTTTGAAACCATCGATTCGACCAACAACTGCGCCAGGGCACTGGCAGCGTGCTGGGCGGAAGAGGGGACGCTCGTCCTGGCTGAAAAGCAGACCGCAGGCAAGGGGCGGCTCGGACGGACCTGGCTGGCCAACCCTTACGAAAATCTGACGTTTTCACTCATTCTCAGACCGGCGCTCCCCCCCGAGGCACTCAACCTTCTCCCCCTCTACGCAGCCGTTGCGGTCGCCGAGGCAATCGAACATGAGTCAGGGCTCCCGGTTGAGTGCAAATGGCCGAACGATCTGCTGATCGGCGGGAAGAAGACCGCCGGGATACTCCTTGAAGGCTCACTCAAAGAGGAGGGGCTCGACTACGTCGTGCTGGGCATAGGGGTCAACGTCAACCAGATGACTTTTCCCGATGACATCTCCCCAAGGGCCACGTCACTCAAGGTTCAGGCGGGACGCGACATCGACAGGGTCCGGCTCCTGCGAGAAATACTCAGGACGCTCGAGATCCATTACACGGCGATCATGAAAAAGGGATTTCACAACCTCCTCCCCCTCTGGCTTTCGCGCACGACGATGATCAACAGGGAGATTTCGGTCACACAGGACGGCTCCGTGATATCGGGGATCGTCAAGGGGCTTTCCCCCGAGGGGGCGCTCATACTCGACGCGGGAGGGACTGAAAAAACGCTCTTCGCAGGCGACGTCACAATAATAGGATCCTGAGATCGTTCATGCTTCTCGCAATTGATGTCGGTAACACGCACACGGTAATCGGTGTCTACGACGGGGAGAAACCCGTCGCGGACTGGCGGATGGCCAGCCTCACGCACCGCACGGTGGACGAGAACTGGCTCACGATAAAAAGCTTCTGCGCCGACAGGGGGACCCCCGTGGGCTCGATCGACGGCGTCGGCATTTCGTCCGTCGTCCCCGACCTCACAGCCGTGTTCGAGTCTCTTGCCCGCAAGTACTTCGGCGTGGAACCGGTCACCGTCACCGCTTCGCTCGACCTCGGCATCAGGGTTCTCTATACCGACCCCTCCGCCGTGGGAGCGGACCGTCTCTGCAACGCGATCGCCGGGTTCAGGAAATACGGCGGTCCCCTCATCGTGATTGACTTCGGGACTGCAACGACATTCGACGTGATATCCGCCGCGGGGGACTACATGGGAGGAGTCATCACGCTGGGTCTCGAATCCACCGCAGGGGAGCTCCACCGCCGTGCGGCGCGGCTGCCGAAAATCGAGCTCCGTTTCCCCGCTTCGGTTATCGGGAGAGAGACGGAAGCGAGCATGCAGTCCGGGGTCATGTTCGGCGCCGTCGACGCAGTCGAGGGGACCGTGCGGCGGATCGCCGCCGAGCTGGGGGGCAAGCCGAGAGTGATTGCGACCGGGGGGCTTTCCGCGCTTGTCGCGGAACGGACGACGGTAATCGAGGCGTGCGAACCTTCGCTCGTCCTGGACGGGGTCCGGCTTATTTACGAGAGGGTAAGGCGCAGCAGGGCCGAAGGTGGCGCTGGAGGCGCCAACGCAGGTGGCGCTGGCGCCGGCAGTGTCAGGGAGTCCCGAAAAGCCTGACCGAGGCCTGGGCGAGCTGGACAAGTGGAGCGAAATAAAGGCCGAGGAGAAGCGTCGGCACGAGAAGGACGAGAAGAGCAGCGCCCTGTACCCGGTTGAGCGTGATCGGCGGAGATGAGGATTCCTCGGAACGGAGGAACATGTTCCTGAAGACCCGGACGTAATAGTAAAGAGCGATGACACTGTTGAGAGCCGCCACGATCGCAAGCCATGTCCACCCGCCGTTGATGAGCGCCGCAAACAGGTAGAGCTTTCCGATGAACCCCGCCGTCGGCGGGAGCCCGGTGAGAGAGATGAGAAACACCGCAAGCGCCACCGCCAGATACGGGGAGCGGGCGCCTATCCCCCTGTATTCGTCGATATCCTCGCTGCCCGTCTTGTCCGCAATGAGCATCACGCAGTAAAACGCACCCAGGTTCATGAAGAGGTAGATGGCGAAGTAAACCATGATCGCCGCGAGCCCCTCGTTGCTCAGCACAACAACGCCCGTCAGCATATACCCGGCGTGCGCGATGCTCGAATACGCGAGGAGCCGTTTCAGGTTGTTCTGCCACACCGCCACCAGGTTGCCGATCGTCATCGAGAGTACCGCGAGTATCGCGATGAGGTCGACCCAGTGGAATCCCTGAAGCATCGCCCACGTCCCGGCGGGGAGCGCCACGGCCCCCGCATCGATGAACGTCACCTTGAAAAACCGGATCATCATCGCGAAGCCCCCCGCCTTCGACGCCACGGAGAGAAACGCCGTTATCGTGACGGGAGCCCCTTCGTAGACGTCCGGCGTCCAGTAGTGGAAGGGAACGGCGGAGATCTTGTATCCGAAACCGGCCAGCGCGAGTATCCCTGCGATCAGGAGCGTGAGCGAGGGGGCAGTTCCTCCCGTGAGGACGTGCGGGAGGGCGCGGTTGATTGCGGCAAGGTCGAGCGACCCGCTCAGCCCGTAGATGAGCGAGATTCCGTAGAGCATCAGCCCGGAGGAGACCGCGCCGTAGATCAGGTACTTGAGCGACGCTTCGCTCGAGTCCTGCGCCTCACGTGTGTACCCGGTGAGCAGGTAGGAGCTGAGTGAGGAGAGCTCCAGGGCAATGTACATCATCAGCAGGTTGTTCGCCCCGACCATCAGCATCATGCCGAGCGCGGCGGCGCAGAGAAGCGCATAATACTCCCCGAGTTTGCGTCCCGGAGAGTTGAGCTCACCCGATTCCATTGAAAAGACAACGACAAGTATCCCGGCAAGGACCACGATCGCCTTGAAGTACACCGCAAAGGAGTCGACGGCAATCATCCCGCTGAAGATCGATGCGCCGGCGCCCGCTTCGCCGAACAGGAGGAGCCCGGTGACAACGAACCCGGCGAGAACAAGAGCGGAGACCACGAGGGGGGTCCGGCGGAAGATGAGGTCCGCCAGGATCGCGGCGATAATCGTCGCGGTCATCGCCGTCTCGGGCGCGAAAAGTGACAGGTCGTTCAGCAGGTGCTCGCTCATGTTTGTCGGTCCTTACATCCCGCTCATCATCACGGCGGGTGCGCCCTGCCTGAGCAGGGCCGCGAGGGTGTTGAGAGAGCTGCTCATGAGGTTCAGGATCGGTGACGGATAGACGCCGAAGAATATCACAATCACGCCGAGGGTCGCAAGCATGAACGTCTCCCTCCCGTTCATGTCCGTGAGGTTTTTCCACTTCTCGGGGAGCGATCCCAGGAAGACGCGCTGAAGCACCCAGAGCATGTAGGCTGCGGTGAGGACGATCGTCACCGCGCCGATGATCGTGAGCGTCCGGAACGTCTGGAACGCGCCCAGGAGCGAGAATGCCTCGCTTATGAAACCGCTCAATCCGGGAAGGCCCAGGGCCGCGAAAAACGCGACCGTCATCGCCCCGGCGTAGCGCGGCATCTGGTTCATGAGCCCGCCGAACTCGCCGAGTCCGCGCGTGTGGGCACGGTCGTAGATCACGCCGACGATAAGGAAGAGCATTGCGGTGATCGTGCCGTGATTGAACATCTGGAACACCGCTCCGGTCATCCCCAGCGTGTTCATCGAGGACATCCCCAGGACGACGATCCCCATGTGGGAGACGCTCGAGTACGCAATGAGCTTCTTGAAATCCGTCTGCGCCATCGCCACCAGAGCACCGTAGACCATGCTGATGACCCCCAGGAGCGCGAGCTCCCAGCTGAAATGGCGCATCGCATCGGGAAAGATCGGGAAGCTTATGCGCAGGAGGCCGTACGTCCCCATTTTCAGAAGGACGCCGGCAAGGATCACGCTGATCGGGGTCGGGGCCTCAACGTGCGCGTCCGGGAGCCACGTGTGGAACGGGAATATCGGGACCTTGATCGCAAACGCGATGAAGAGCGCCCCGTAGGCGACAAAGCGCATCGACGTATCAACCCCGGCAAGCAGGGATCCCGGCACGAAATTCCCCGGGTCCATCATTGCGAGCATGTTGAACGTGTAGATCCTCTCCCAGCCCTGCCCCATCCCGCGCGCCGCCTCCGCCAGCGAATGGAGCCCGCCCGCGGGATCGATGTACACGTTGACGCTGAAGTAGAGCGCGATCATCGCCAGAAGCATAAGAACGCTCCCCAGGAGCGTGTACAGGAAAAACTTGATCGCCGCATATTCCCGCCGCGGACCTCCCCAGACACCGATGAGAAAATACATCGGCAGCAGCATCACTTCCCAGAAGACGTAGAACAGGAAAAAGTCGAGCGACACGAACACGCCCATCATCCCGGTGTCCAGGAGCAGGAAGAGTGCAAAATAGCCCTTGAGCGATTTTTCGATGTTCCAGGAGGAGATCACCGCGATGAAGCTTATGAGCGCGGTGAGGAGGACCATCACGACGCTGATGCCGTCGATCCCGAGGAAGTACTCGATATGAAGCCTGCCGAACCAGCTCACGCTCTTCACGTCGATCCAGGAGAACCTCTCCAGGAACTGCATCCCGGCCGCGGAGTTGATCCCGCCCAGGCTCCTGTCGAACCGCATGTAGATGACGACGGCAAGGACGACCTGGAGGGCGGCCACGACGAGAGCGGTCCACCGGACCCAGTCCTTCCTCTCCTTCGGCAGCATGAGGACGATAACCATTCCCGCGACGGGCAGGAACGTTATCCACGAGAGAATCCCGATTCCGGCAATATCCATTGACCTTCAACCCTCCTGAAGATGAGCGTGGCGGGTGAGCGGGCGGCTCACACAAGCCTGAATATGAAATAGAACATCATGACCCCGAACACGGCAAACAGGACGTACGTCTGAACCTTCCCCGTCTGGAACTTCCTGAGCACGAGCCCGAAGAACCCGGAGATGTACGCGGAGAAATTGACAAGCCCGTCGACAACGTACGTGTCGAACTTCCCGCTCACAAACGACACGACGCGCGCCAGGCTCCCCGCCCCGTTCACGGCGCCGTCGATGATCCAGGTGTCGATCCAGCGGAGAACAGACGCCAGGCCGAGAACGCCGTTGACGACGACGGCCTGGTACAGTTCGTCAAAATACCACTTGTTCAGAAGGAACGTGTGGACGGGCGCACATGCGCGGGCGACGGCATCCGCGCTGATCTTCTTCCAGTGGTACGTGGCAAACGCCGCGAGTATCCCCACACCGGCGACGGTGAGCGAGATGAGCATGGCCAAAAGGCTGACGCCGCCCAGGGTATTCTCGAACACTCCGGCCGCCGGGGCGGCAAGTGCAAGCGGGACGACGCTTTCCGGCCGCTCGACGGCGCGCGGGATCCAGCCCGAGGCACCGTCGAAGGGATTCACCGCGTAGAAAATGGATATCGAGAAGACGGCAAGGACCACAAGCGGCAGCGTCATCACGAGGGGGGACTCGTGCAGGTTGTCGAGACGGCCCGCGTCCCTGTGCTCTCCCATGAACGTCAGGATGACGAGCCGGAACATGTAAAACGCCGTCAGCCCGGCAACGAGGAAGCCGATCACCGGGATTATGAAATGCCCGGTAAGGGAACCGAACGCGAGCGTCCCGGCAAGTATCTCGTCCTTGCTCAAGAACCCCGAGGTGAAGGGGACGCCGGAGATCGCAAGCGTGTAGACGACGAACGTCCAGAACGTGACGGGCATCTTCTTCCTGAGCCCTCCCATGTTCCGAATGTCCTGCGCGTCCGTGCCGTGATCGTTCGCGTGATGGAGCGCGTTGTGCATCGCGTGGATGACTGACCCCGAACCGAGGAAGAGCCCGGCCTTGAACATCGCGTGCGTGACGAGATGGAAGAACCCCGCCGAATAGGCCCCGACGCCGAGCGCCATGATCATGTATCCGAGCTGGCTTATCGTCGAATACGCGAGGACCTTCTTGATGTCGTTCTGCGCGATCGCTATCGTGGCCGCGATGAACGCGGTCACCGCGCCTATGTAGGCGATCACGAGGAGCGCCCCCGAGGTCATGAGCGGAAAGAGCCGCGCAACGAGGTACACCCCCGCGGCAACCATCGTGGCGGCGTGGATGAGGGCGCTGACCGGCGTCGGGCCCTCCATCGCGTCGGGGAGCCACACGTGGAGGGGGAACTGCGCGGACTTGCCGACGGCGCCGCAGAAGAGGAGGACGCCCGCCGCCGTGAGCCACCACTGGCTCCCGAACGGAAGCACGCCGGATTTGATCCCGTCGAATATCGCCGGGAGAGAAAACGTGCGGAAGGTCATGTACAGGATGGCGATGCCGATGAAGAACCCGAGATCCCCCACCCTGTTGACGACGAACGCCTTGATCGCCGCGCTGGATGCGCTCTTTTTTTCGTACCAGTGGCCTATCAGGAGATACGAACAGATCCCGACGAGCTCCCACCCCACGTAGAGGAGAAAGAGGTTGTTCGCGAGGACGATGACAAGCATGGAGAACGAGAAGAGCCCCAGAAAAGCGAAGTACCGCGCATAGCGCACATCACCCTTCATGTACCCGATGGAGAAGAGGTGCACGAGCGTGCTTATGAGCGTCACGACCACGAGCATGACCGCGGTCAGATTGTCGACGGCGATCCCCAGGACAATCCGCAAGGGGCCGATCCCGGGGACGCCGCGAAAATCGACCCAGGTGAAGTTGAACGACAGGGTCTCCGCGCCGTAGAGCGTCAGCTTGCCGTACAGGACCGTGCAGGCCAGCACAAGGGCCGCCCCGATCGCCGACGTCGACAGCCAGTCCCCCTGACGTGGAAGCCTTTTTCCCGTGAATATCATCACGGTGAACGCCGCCAGCGGGAGGAGCAGGATCGCGAGGGAAAGCGTGATCAGTGTGTCCTGAGCCATGGCCTTATTCTTTGAGTGAGCTCACTTCGTCGACGTTGACAGTCTGGAAGCGGTGATACATGTTGAGGACGATCGCCAGCCCGATCGCAGCCTCCGCGGCCGCCAGGATGATCACGAAGATCGCCGCAACCTGGCCGTCAAAGTTCATGTTGGTGCTGTAATGCGAGAACGCGATGAAATTGATGTTGGCAGCGTTCAGGACGAGCTCGACGCCCATCAGCACCATGATGCCGTTTCGCCGGGAAGCGATCGCATAGATCCCGAAGGAAAAGAGGATCGCGCTCACGACGAGGAAATGCGCAAGCTGCACGTGGGGGAGCCAGGCCGAGAATTCGTTCCAGAAACTGTCGAATGAGCCCATGGGAGTACGGTGCTTTCAGGAGTTCCTGTGGCGCCGGGCGGTCATCGCGGCGCCGATCAGGGCGACAAGAAGAACCACCGAGGCGATTTCAAACGGGATCACGTAGGACGTCATGAGCATCTGCCCCAGCGTCCCCGTCGTCGTCTGAGGGCCTGCGGCGGACGGGGCGCCGACGCCTTTCCACGTCGCGTACGACAGTCCCGCAAGCGTCCCCGCCACGATCGCGACGATGATCAGGGCGGGGATCGTCTGGACTGTTCCGGTCCGTATCTCGACGCTGATGACGTTGTTCGTGAGCATCACCCCGAAGAGGAGAAGAACGAGTATGCCGCCGACGTATATCAGGACCTGCGTGACGGCCAGGAAGTCCGCGTGGAGAAGGACGTAGAGGGCCGCCACCCCGAAGAACGTGAACAGGAGGGCGAACGCCGCATAGACGATGTTCCGCGAGAACACGACGACGCCCGCCGATACGAGCGTGATGAGTGCAAAGACGTAGAAGACGATGTCGAACAGTTGCATTGTCTCTATCCCTTCGTGCCGGGGGCGTCGGATCCTGGCGGCGGTGGCGCCTGCGGTGGCATCTTCGACGCCGCTGCCGCTGCAGCCGTTTTCTTGGCGGCCTGTTCTTTTTCGTACGCGGAGAGGCGCGATTTCGCCGCTTCGGTCTCCGCCGGAGTCATCGTCGCAAACCTGTAGATCAGGTTCTCCCTCTCGAATTCCGAGAACTCATAGACGTCGGTCATTTTGATGCACTCGGTCGGGCAAGGGTAGACGCAGAGACCGCAGTAACAGCACTTCGCGATGTCGATGTCAAATACAGGGACGTAAAGCCGCTTCCTGGTCCCCACCGACGTGAGGCCGAGATCGACGTCGGGGGTCGATTTGACGGTCTCGATCGTGATGCAGTCGACAGGGCAAGCCATCGAACACTGATCGCACCCGATGCAGTCGTCCATGTTGACGTAGAGCCTGTTGCGCGCCCGCTCGGGGAGCTTCAGCTTCACGTCCGGGTACTGGATCGTCACCGCCGGGGTGAACAGATGGCTCCACGTGACCTTCATCCCGATCAGCACGGTCACGACGCCGTCCCAGACATCCCTGAAATATGTCAGCATCACGATCCCTTTCTCAGCGAACTGCCATGACCCAGAACCCGACGCCGAGGATGACGACGAACGCGAACGGGATCAGGACCTTCCACCCCACGTACATCAACTGGTCCACGCGGAGCCGCGGGAGCGTCCAGCGGAGCCACATCTGCACGAATATGAACATCATCCCCTTCCCGAGGAACCAGAAGAGCCCCCAGAACGGGCCGGAGAGAAAATCCCCGAACGGGCTGTTCCATCCGCCCAGGAACAGCGTCGTGGCGATGGCCGACACGGCGAACATGTTCGCGTACTCCGAAAGGAAGAGGAGCGCGAAGCGCATTCCCCCGTACTCGGTGTGATAGCCCGCGACAAGCTCCGACTCGGCCTCCGGGATGTCGAACGGCGTCCGGTTCACCTCGGCAAGCGAAGCGACAAAATAGATGATCGAGCCGACAAAGAGGAACGGGAATTTCTGGAACAGGAACCAGTTCCAGAACCAGCCCGTCTGGAGGCGGTTGATCTCCTGGAGATCGAACGTCCCCGCCACCATCACGACCGCGAGAATCGCGAGCGCAACCGGAATCTCGTAGCTGACGATCTGGGCCGCCGAACGGAGCGCGCCGAACATCGACCACTTGTTGTTCGACGCCCAGCCGGCCATCAGGAGCCCGACCACGACGATGGAGGAGATGGAGATTATGTAAAACAGCCCGATGTTGATCCCGCTGCCGACATAGGCGGCGCTGAACGGGATCGCGGCGTACGCCGCGTACGAGCCCGCGAACACGAGATACGGGGCGAGGATGAAGAGCTTCCTGTCGGCCGCGGAGGGGATGATGTCCTCTTTCTGGATCAGTTTGAGGATGTCCGCAACGGTCTGCGCCCAGCCGTGGTATCCGCCGGTGCGCATCGGGCCGAGCCTGTCCTGCATGTGCGCGGAGATCTTCCGCTCCCACCAGACCGCAAAAAGCGCAAACGGAACGACCCAGACGAGCGGAACGAATGCCATCAGCGTGTAGACGAGAGCCTCGTTGTGCAGGAAATCGATGAGGAATTCTTTCATCGGTCGACCTCCCCGAGCACGATGTCGATGCTCCCCAGGATCGCCACGATGTCGGCGATCATCGCCCCCCGGCACATCGCCGGCAGCGCGGAGAGGTTCACGAAACAGGGGGATTTCACTTTCACGCGGAACGGCGTCGCCGTCCCGTCGGAAACGATGTAGTACCCCAGCTCCCCCTTGGGCGTCTCGGTGCGGACGTACACGTCGCCGGCGTCCGGACGGATGCGCTTCGGGATCGCGGAGGCGATGTCCCCCGCGGGAAGTTTGTCCAACGCCTGCTCGATGATGTTCACGCTCTGTTCCATTTCATGAACGCGGACCATGTACCTGTCCCAGCAGTCCCCCACTGTCCCCTTGAGCCCCTGACCCACGGGGATCTCGAAATCGAACCTGTCGTAGACCGAGTAGGGGTCGTTTTTCCGCAGATCCCATTTGACGCCCGAACCGCGAAGAACGGGCCCGCTGACCGCGTAGTTGAGCGCGACCGCCGCCGGGAGAACGCCGACGTTGGCGGTTCGCTTGATGAAAATCTTGTTGTAGGAGAGCAGGTCGTTCAGCTCTTTGATCTTGGGGCGGAAATACCCGCAGAAATCCTTTACCTTCTCCGTGAAGCCGGGGGGGACATCGTGCGAAAGGCCGCCGATCCACATGTAGTTGTACAGGAGCCGCGCGCCGCACGTTTGCTCGAATATGTCGAGCACACGCTCCCTGTCGCGCATGCAATACAGAAACGGGGTAAAGGCGCCGATGTCCATTCCATACGTCCCGATCGCGATGAGATGGCTGACGATCCGGGAGAATTCCGCCATGATCACGCGGATGTATTCGACGCGCTCCGGAACCTTGATCTTAAGGAGTCTCTCGCACGCAACGACGTATCCGAATTCGTTGCTCATCGCCGCGACGTAGTCCATCCGGTCGGCGTACGGGATGACCTGCTGATAATTCGTCATGTGCTCGCAGTGCTTCTCGAAGCACCTGTGCAGGTACCCGATGTGCGGGATCACGTCCACGACGACCTCGCCGTCAACGACAAGCTCGAGCCGGAGGACGCCGTGCGTCGACGGGTGCTGCGGGCCCATGCTTATCACCATCTCCTCGGATTTCAGGTCGCGGCCGAACCCGGCGACCTGCCTCGGCTGTGTCATCGTCTCTTCCATCAGTACGGCACCTTCATACCGTTGTAAAACTCGGGGACCTGGTAGTCCTTGCGCAACGGGAATCCCCGCCAGTCGTCCGGCATCAGTATCCTCCGGAGGTCCGGGTGACCGTCGAACATGATCCCGTACAGATCAAACGCTTCGCGCTCGTGCCAGTTTGCGGTCTTCCAGACGGATTCCACGGAAGAGACATGCGGATCCGCGTCCGTGACTTCCGTTTTCAGAACGATCCTGTGGTGCTTTGCCGTCGAATCGCAGTGGTAGACGACCCCGAGCTTCCCGCCGCGGTAGTCCATCCCGCTCAGGCACATGAGGACGTCAAAGAGCATCTCTCCGTCGTCGCGGAGATACAGGCAGATATCCCGCAGCCTCGCAGGGACGACCCTGATCCAGGGATCGGGGAAGGCGTCGACCTTCGCGTCCGGGACGGCCTCGCCGAAGCGGGATTTGAGCGATTCGAAAATCTGCTGTGGAGTCATCGGGAGCGCGGGTGAGGGTTCGGGAGCGGGATCATGCGGATTTCTTTTTTACAAGGCTCTCCGTCCGGATCTTCTCCTGGAGCTTCAGGAGCCCTTCCATGAGCGCCTCCGGACGCGGCGGACACCCCGGGACGTAGACGTCGACGGGGATGATCCTGTCGACCCCCTTCAGCACGTGGTAGCCGTGTTCCCAGTAGGGGCCCCCGCAGTTCGAACAGCTTCCCATGGAGATCACGTAGCGGGGCTCGGACATCTGATCGTACAGGACCCTGATCCTCGACGCCATCTTCAGCGTCACGGTCCCCGCCACGATCATCACGTCGGACTGCCGGGGCGTGCCGCGGAAAAACGTTCCGAACCTGTCCAGGTCGTAGTGGCTCGCTCCCGTCGCCATCATCTCGATGGCGCAGCATGCAAGACCGAACTGCATCCCCCAGAGCGAAGACAGTCGCGCCCAGTTCAGGAGGTTGTCCATCGACGTGATGACGATGTTGCTGTTCTCGAATTTCTGGTCTAATAGTCCCATTCACGTTTCCCTGAGTGCTCCGTGAGCGCCCCTCACACAGCGGTTTCTTCTTCGGTCAGATGGGTGTCCCGCACCCCGATCCCCTCTTCGTAGGAGGGGACCTTCGGCGAGGGCTTGTCCCAGTCGAGATCCCCTTTCCTCCAGACGTAGGCGTACCCGACGAGAAGTATCCCGAGGAACACGAGCATCTCGATGAACGCAAACCAGCCAAGGTTCTTGTAGACGACCGCCCAGGGGAAAAGGAAAACGACTTCGACGTCGAAAATAAGGAAGATGAGGGCTACAACGTAAAAGCGGATGTTGAATCTCACGCGGGTGTCGCCGACCGGGACCTCACCGCATTCATACGTGGTGAGCTTGCCGGGGTACGGACGGTTCGGGCGGAGGAGCCAGGCGAACAGGAGGCCTCCCGCCACAAATACTCCCCCCACGATCAGAAAGATCAGCACCCGGCCGAATTCGGTGATCATTAAGAAGGATCCTCGCTACGCACGATAGGTGTGTGTGAAACCCGAAGGGCGGGAACGTCACCGCGGGTCTTCCGGGAACCAGATCGCATCAATATACGGAGTACGGGAAAGATTGTCAAACCTCCGTTCGAAGTGAAACTCTCCCGGCGCGGCCTGACGTCCGGGTCATTCCCACCGAAAGAGCCTGACCGCCAGAACGCAGGAGAGCACGCCCCAGACGACGAGCCCCAGAATCTGCGGTCCCACCTGCATGAAGGAAGCGCCGTCGATCGCCACGCTCCGGAGCCCGTCCGCGAGGTATGTGAGCGGGAAGAGCGCCGTCACCGAGCGGACGAACCCGGGGAGATTCGTGCGGCTGAAAAAAACGCCGGAAAGGGCGAGCATGGGGAGCGTGATGATGTTGGCGAGGGGCGCGACCTGATCTTCGCTCTTCGAGATCCCCGCCAGTGAGAAACCGAACCCCAGGAACACTACCGCCCCGAGAAGCCCCAGCAGGAAGATCAGGGCCATGTTTCCGATGAAATGAAGATTGAGGAAGAGGACGCCGACCCCCACCATGATCGCCATCTGCATCAAGACGACGAGGAGCCGCATCGCCACCTGCGCAATGATGAAATCGTTCGGACGTATGGGTGTGACCCAGAGACGGCGGAGAATCCCCCGCTTCTTGAGCGTCACAAACCCGAACGCGACGCCGAATATCCCCACCTGCATGATTGACATCGAGAGGATTCCCGGGAGGAGGAAATCGATGTAGGTGAGGTTCCGCGATTTGAACGGAAGCGTCGTGACCATCGTCCTCCTGATCCCGGGAGCTCCGGCAAACGCGGATTCGTCAAGTACCCGCTGGAGGACGAGACCGCCGAGCTGCGTCACCTGCGGCCTGGCCTCGACGTCGCCGTAGGCCGTCAGCGCCGCCGCGGTGCCGACATACCCGGAGGGAATGACGAGGACAAGATCACGCTCCCCCCGTGCAAGCCGCGCCATCTCTTCCTCGCGCGTCCCTTCCGAAACGTCGAACGTGGTGACCGCCCTGATGCGGGAGAGAAGTTCCTCTCCCGGGGGGCCCGCTTCGTTGACGACCCCCATGTCGATCTTCCCCAGCCCGTTGAACTTCACGAAGCCGAAGAGGACGACGACAAGGAGTGGAAACAGGAGGGTCCAGAGTATCGCCTCGCGCTGACGGAAGAACATCTTCATCGACGCGATGGTAAGCATCCATTTTATGCGCATGGGGCCCCGGTGGAAGTGGACGGACATTCATCGTCTGGCATCATCGTCGCTCCTCCTTCACTCGTCGCGGATTGTGTGTCCCGTGAGGCTGAGGAAGACGTCCTCGAGGCTCGCGAGCCGTTCGACTTTCTCCTTCCGAAACCCGCCCGCCACAAGCGCATCGATCATCTCGTGGGGCGGCGCCATCGCGATGATTTTTCCCGCGTCCATGATCGCCACCCGGTCGCAGAGCTCTTCCGCCTCGTCCATGTAATGGGTCGTGATCACGATCGTCTTCCCTTCCGAGCGGATCCGCTTGATGACCCCCCAGAGATGGCGGCGGGCCTGCGGATCGAGCCCCGTCGTGGGCTCGTCGAGAAAAATGACGACGGGGTCATTCACAAGCGCGGCGGCGATCGAGAACCGCTGCTTCTGCCCCCCGGAGAGCTGGACCACCTGGGAACGGGCCCTGTCGCGCAGCTCCACTTCGTCGAGAAGGGCGAGCGGATCCACATGCCGTCCGTACATTTCCCCGAACAGGACGAGAAGCTCCGCAAGGCTGAGCTTGTCGAAAAACGACGATGACTGGAGCTGGACGCCGATGATCCGCTTGACCTCCTGCGCCTGCGTCCTGACGTCAAGGCCCCCCAGGAGAATCGTTCCGGCGTCGACGGTCCTCAGCGTCTCGATGCACTCGAGCGTCGTCGTCTTCCCGGCGCCGTTCGGACCCAGGATGCCGAAGATTTCCCGTTCGTGCACGCTGAAACTCACCCCGTCCACCGCCGTCACGCCGCCGTACCGCTTGACGAGATCGTCCACCTTCAGTACGATTCCCCGTGTTTCCGTCACTGAGCCCTCCTTTCGCCCGCGCGCAATACCGCACCCGCATCGACGATTGTCCGTTTCACAAAGTACGTCATGTCCCTGTCAAACGACATCGGGTACTCCAGGCTGTCGTACGCGACTTCGACAGTCTCCCTGACTTGCTGAGAGTCCCGCAGCGTCAGAGTCACCGGAACGACAAGCGGCGTGTCCGGGAAGGCGTACCACGTGTAGATTTTGTTGTTCGCCGAATCGGGGGGGGCGCCGCGGCGCACTCCCCTGGCCCACGGCGAGACAGCGGTGAAGGGCCTGTTGCTCCTGTAACTGACGACGACGCTCAGGGGGCGGACCGCCGAATGGATCACGAGCCGCCGCTCGAGGACGCTCGCGGAATCGGAACTCCCTGCAAGACGCGTGAGAGACGTGTCGACCGAAAGCCACGTGACGATCGCGGGCCGCCCGGTGTGCAGCGTCATCTGCGTGCGTCGTCCCGAGAAGGTCGTGTCGATCCCGTCGACGGCGCACCGGATCCCGTCGAGGTACTCCCCCCCCACGATGTTTACGGCACCGGAATCCGCTCCGAGAGCGTACATTTGCGTGACGGAGACCGACCGCTCCCACAGCGGTCCGTACACGGGGCGGAAGAGAAGGAAGAGCGCGGTGACAAGTGTGCCCGCCGCAGAAAGGGCAATTCCCGCATTCCCCCTGAATTTCTTCAGCCAGAAAAGATCGCGTGCCGAATCCCTGTAGACGGCGGCGAACGCGAAGACAAATGGGACGGAGAGGAGCGAAAAGAAAAGTATGAACCCCGCGTTATACATCACCGAGGAGAGGAACGAGGGGAGCGGGATGTTCGCGAGCATTCTCTGGAAGAGCCCCGTGTATTCCTGGAACACAAGCCGGACCATCGGATACGGCGTGAGGACGAGAAACGCCGCCTTGAGCACGGGAGGGCGCAGGAGCATCGCCAGAGAGAGCAACGCGAGCGAAAGCGCGGGATACGCACCCAGCTCCGCGTTTGCCAGTGAGAGGAGCGCAATCAGGACAGAAAGGAGTATGAAGGCGCTGGCGTAATACGGGAACGGGTCGGCGGCGAGGGGGAGACGCCGCGCCATGCGGAGCGAAAGCCAGAGCCCGATCAAACCACAGAGGAGCGCAAGAACGACGAACCCCCCGTAGTTATTGACCCAGGGGAACCTGTATCCCCGGATACTCCCGATGACATTCTCAGAAAGCCAGATGAACGACTGTATGATGAGCGTGAAAAGGAGGAGTTTCAGGCCGGACCACCGGACCGGCGGAACGGCGGCGGGGACAGGACGCCGTTTCCACAGCAGAAACAGGACGGCAATACCCATGAGGAACGCAATCACCGCGAAACCCCGGAGCAGCGGGTGAGAAAAGTACACGGGAGTGTGTCCTGCCACGACAAGCAGGTATTTCTCCGTCGTCCGTGAAGGGACGCCGCCGTCGAACCGTTCGAAGAGCTTCAGAACGAGGTCCCCGGTGCGGGGGAGTCCCGACGGGGTGAAGTTGGCCCAGCTGTCGAGCGGGGTGTGTATCGGGAACGAAACGTCGGACGTGAAATCGATCGCGGGGATCCCCCTCGAGAGGAAAGGCATGTGATCGGAGCCCGTCCCTCCCGCGGTGGAACTGTTCAGCGTCGCGGCCTGCGTCGGGTAGACGAGACCATCGGCGTGCAGTTGATTGTAGAAAATGTCGAACGACGCGTCAACAAGCCACCGCGGAGCGCTGACCTGGTACGCGCCGTCCGGGTCGGCGTCGAGCGGCCCCGCACCGTCGGCCATGTCAATCTGGAGCATCAGCCCGACGCTGTCGAGCGCCGGGTAGTGGGCGACGAAGTACTCCGATCCCCGGAGCCCCTCCTCCTCACCTCCCCAGCAGCAGAAGACGACGGTCGATTCGTGCTCCTTCTTCCCGATCACGCGCGCGAGCTCGATCACGGACGCCGCTCCCGATCCGTCGTCGTTGGCCCCCGGGACTTCAGGACCCTCGGAGTCAATGTGCCCCCCGATGAGTATGATCCTGCCGGACTTCCCCTTCAGGACCCCGACGGCGATCCCGCTCGACGTGTTCACCCCGTTCGCATTCGTCATGGGCATGACGCAGGCCCCGGTGCACCCGCATTCCCTGAGCCTCGCAGCGGCCCAGCGGAGCGCCATCCGCTCGGCGGGCGATCCCATCGGGCGGGGGCCTATCCTGTTAACGAGATACTTCAGGTTTGCATACGCGCTGTCACCCGAGAATTCGGTCTTCTGCGCTGCGCATTGCAGGACGGCGAGCGAACAGGCGAGGCCTGCAAGGAGAGTCCGTTTCATGAGAGGAGGTTCCGGGATGAAAGACGGCGTTCGGGGCCGGCCGCCGCGCGGATTACGATTTCCAACGGGTCTCCGGGATTTCCGCGCACTGGTTGGCGTACCGGGCGAGCACGAAAAGAAGATCTGAAAGACGGTTGAGGAACATCGTCACCCCCTCGCCGATATCTTCGTTGCGCGAGAGGCGGACGACAACGCGTTCGGCCCTGCGGCAGACGGTCCTGGCAAAGTGGAGGTGCGCGGCCAGGGGGGATCCCCCGGGGAGAATGAAGCTGTGGAGCGGTTTCAGGAGGGCGTCGACCCTGTCGATCTCCCGTTCAAGCACGCGGGAATCCCGGGGCTCGATGCGCCGGATCGTCTTCCGCGAAACGGAACGGGGCGTGGCCAGGTCGGCCCCGAGGTCAAACAGCCGGTGCTGGATCTGGAGGAGGACCGCCCTGAGCTCGTCGTCCGGCCCGTCGGCAAGGGCAACGCCGAGAACGGAGTTCAGCTCGTCCACCGTCCCGTACGCCTCGATCCGGAGGGCGTCCTTCGGAACCCTCTGGCCGCCGAAAAGGGACGTGTCTCCGCTGTCTCCGGTCTTTGTGTAAATCTTCATCCTTCGGTGATTTGTACGGGAAGAATGTAGCCAATTCACGCGTCACAATCAACGAACAGGCCCGGCGGTCCACGCGTTCCGTTGACATAATTGACACTCCCCCGGGCTTTCCCTATGTTTCACACTCGCCGCCGGAGCGCGGCGGGACCGTCCACTTTCTCTTCACCGCAACGCATGCGCACAAAAGAACGTCTTTTCCTCCTCGACGGCATGGCGCTCGCCTACCGCGCCTATTTTTCGTTCATCGCCCGACCCCTCATCAACAGCAAGGGGGAGAATACGAGCGCGATCTACGGCTTCGTCACCGCGCTCATGAAAATCCTCGACGACGAAAAGCCCGATCACATCGCGGTCGTGTTCGACACGAAAGAGCCGACGTTCCGTCACAGGCTGTATGCCCCCTACAAGGCCACCCGGCAGAAGATGCCGGAAGACATGGCCGCGCAGATGGATAAACTGAAGGAGGTCGTCCGCGCGTTTAACACTCCCCTTCTCGAGCTCCCCGGGTTTGAGGCGGACGACATCATCGGCACGCTCGCGCGGCGCGCCGAGAACGAGGGGGTCATGACGATGATGGTGACCGGGGACAAGGATTTCATGCAGCTCATCTCCCCGATGATCAAGATGTACAAGCCCGGGAAGTCCGGCGGAGACCCGGAGCTCGTCGAAGAAGCGGGCGTCATGGAGAAATTCGGCGTCACCCCGGACAGGGTGATCGACGTCCTCGGACTGATCGGGGACAAATCCGACAACGTTCCCGGCGTCCCGGGGGTGGGAGAGAAGACGGCGATCCCCCTCATACAGAAGTACGGTTCGATGGAGGAGCTGTACGCCCACGCGGGAGAGATCCCGCAGAAAGGGCTCCGCGAGAAGCTTCTCGCCAACCGGGAGACCGCGTTCCTTTCGAAGCACCTCGTCACGATCGACACCGCCGTTCCTCTCGACGTTGATTTCCATTCGCTCCGCGCGGCGCGGCGCGACACGTCCCGGCTGATCCGCATGTTCGGCGAGCTGGAGTTCAAATCGCTCGCCGCGCGCCTCAGGGAGAGCGAGAAATCCGACGACACGCCGGTTCCTCCCGCCGCCCCGCCCGCCCTGCACACCCCCGGTGTGGAAGCGCCGCCGGCGGACATCGGGACCGACGCCCACGAGTATACCTGCGTCACGACCGCCGGCGCCCTGGACGAACTCGTCGGGGAGCTGATGCGGAGCCCCCTCATCGTGTTCGACACGGAAACCACTTCCAGGGACCCTCTCCGCGCCGATCTCGTCGGAATCTCGTTCTGCACCGGGGCACGGCGCGCCTGGTACGTTCCCGTCCGCTGGGAACCCGGGAACGGGAGCGGCGAAGGCCTCTTCGGGGGCGGCCACGGCAGGGAAGTCAACACCACCACGGGGGCGCTTCCCCTCACGACGGTCCTCGCGAAGCTCTCCCCCGTGTTTGCGTCGCACGACATACGGAAGGCCGGGCAGAACATCAAGTACGACATGCTCGTCCTCATGAACAACGGCCTTGAGGTGAACGGCATCGCGTTCGATACGATGGTGGCCAGCTACATACTCCGCGCCGACGGACAGCACAACCTCGACGCACTGGCGAAGGAATACCTGAACTACAGCATGGTATCGTACGACGACCTCGTGGGAAAGGGAAAACAGGCCCGGCATATCGCGGAGGTCCCCCTCGAGTCGGTCGCCGTGTACTCCGCCGAGGACGCGGACATGACCTACAGGATCCGTGCGCTGCAGATTCCGCGCCTGAGGGAGATGAACCTTCTCGGGCTCTGCGAGAAGATCGAGTTCCCCCTCATCCCGGTGCTCGCGAGGATGGAAAGCGAGGGGATCGGACTTGACGTCCCGTGTCTCGAGGAGATGTCGAAGGATCTTGACCGGCAGATCGACAATCTCATCACGGAGATCCACCGCCAGGCCGGCGGGAAGTTCAACATCAACTCCACGCAGCAACTCGGCGACATCCTCTTCAACACGCTCGGGCTCCCCACGGTCCGCAAGACCAAGACCGGCTTTTCGACGGACGTCGGGGTCCTGGAGACGCTCCACGGCATGCACCCGATCATCGGGAATCTCCTCGACTACCGGCAGCTCACAAAGCTGAAATCCACGTACATCGACGCACTCCCCTCACTCATTCACCCGGAGACGGGGAGGGTCCACACATCGTTCAACCAGACCGTCGCCGCCACCGGGCGGCTCTCATCCAGCGACCCCAATCTCCAGAACATCCCCATCCGCACGGAGATCGGGCGGTCGATACGGAAGGCGTTCATCCCGCGTTCGGCCGGCGCCGTGCTCATGTCCGCGGACTATTCGCAGATCGAGCTGCGCGTGATGGCCCACATGTCGGCCGATGAAAGCCTCGGGGCCGCGTTCCGGAACGACGAGGACGTCCACGCCACGACCGCGGCCGGGGTTTTCGGCGTCCCCCCGCAAGGGGTCACGCCCGACATGCGCAGGAAAGCCAAGGAGGTGAATTTCGGGATCATGTACGGCATCGGTCCCTTCGGGCTTGCCCGGCGGCTCGAGATCTCCCAGACCGAGGCGAGGGAGATCATACAGAGATATTTCTCCAGGTTCCCGAAGGTGAAACAGTACATCAACGACACAATCGCGGGCGCGCGCCGGGAGGGGTACGTCGCCACACTCACGGGACGCCGGCGGTACCTTCCCGACATCAACAGCAGGAACCAGAACATCAGGGGGAATGCGGAACGCCAGGCGATCAACATGCCGATACAGGGAACGGCGGCGGACATGATCAAGATCGCCATGATCCGTCTCGACCGGTCGCTGCGCGAGCAGAAGCTGAAAAGCCGGATGCTGTTACAGGTCCACGACGAGCTCGTGTTCGAGGTGCCGCGCGGGGAAGAGAAGAAGATGACGCTCCTCGTGACGGAGGGAATGCAGGACGCCATGCCCCTCTCCGTCCCGATCAGGGTGGATGTCGGGACGGGGAAGAACTGGCTCGAGGCCCACTGACGGAGATGCGGAAGTCCCCCCTTACTCCCTGCGCCGGGAGGAGAGGGCGGTGTTCAGGATAAGCGCGGCGCCTGAGAGGACGAGCCCGGCAGGCCACCACCTGTTTACAGCCGGGGCCACCTCCCACGCCGGCAACCAGCCGAGTTCCGTCGACAGGACCGCTCCCCCCGTCATGAGGAGGCACGCGGCGGGGACAAGGAGGTGCCAGTCGCTCCGGGAGACGACGTACATCAGGATCATTCCTGCTCCGAAGACGAGAAGGAGACCCGACACGACGATCCCCGGGTCAAGCCAGACGACCTCGCACGCGCGGAGCAGGCACGCCCCCCCGAAAACAAACCAGAAGAACCCCCAGAAGACCCTTCCCCGCGAGCGCCGTACAATCCCATTGTAGAGCATGATCCCGCCCCCGGCTGCGACCGCCAGCCAGAAGACGGGAGCCCACCCCGCCCAGATCACGTGGAGGCGGTGGAGAAGCATCGTCGCGCCGAAGACGATGAGAAGCAGCGGAAACCAGTAATTCCGAACGGGAATCGTGTGCATGTGTCCTCCTTATGCCGGAACGGGTTCGCGCGGCGTCACGATCGCCATGATGACGTAAAGAAGGAGCATGAATCCGGCCGACGCAAACGACGCGATGATAAACAGGAGCCTGACGATCGTCGGGTCAACGCCGAAGTACGATGCGACGCCCCCGCAGACGCCGAAGATCTTCCGCTCGACGCGCGACTTGTACAGGCGGTTCCGGCCTCCGGCACCGGCCGCTCCATCCGGCGCGGGCGCCGTGCCGGGGGATCCGGCCGACGTCAGAGGGGCGCCGCCGAACGAGTTTCTTCCGCCGAACATGAACGCCACCCCCGCGAGAATAAGCATGACGGGGAGCACGATGTCCCAGGCCATTCCCCACCACCTGTGCCAGAGCGGGAGCCCGAGGTTCCCGAGAAACCAGACGGTCCCGACCGCCACGAGGAGTATCCCCCAGAACCTGCTGTTCCGCTCCCGCGAGGGCGCGGGGGCCTCCGGCGCCGCAGGGATCTCGCCCCGGTTGGCGGGCATGATGATCATCGCGATGATATAGAGGATCACACCCATCCCCCCCACCAGGGTCAGCAGGACCCAGGCCAGGCGGACAAGCGTGGAATCGAGTCCGAAGTATTCAGCCACCCCCCCGCATACGCCGTCGAGCATCCGATCGGCGCGCGATTTGTACAGGCGCTTCATTTCGTCATGCCCGGTCATACCAGCCTCCAGAGTGTCGGTGATCCCCTCCCCTGTATTCTGATACGCAGGCGGGAGCCGCTTGTTACAAACGCAAGGGGGCCCGGAGGGCCCCCTTGCGTTCGAGAATTGCGCGATTCCTAGACTTCCATGATCTCCTTTTCCTTCTGGGCGAGGAGACCGTCGATGTCCTTGATCCCCTTGTCCGTCATCTTCTGGATCTCGTGCTCCCCTTTCTTCCGCTCGTCTTCCGAAAAGTGCTCCGCCTTCTCGGATTTCTTCAGGTGTTCGATCGCGTCGCGCCTGACGTTCCGGATCGCGATCTTGCCGTCCTCGCCGAACTTCTTCGTCAGCTTCACGAGCTCCCGCCGGCGTTCCTCGTTGAGGTTCGGGATCGGGATGCGGATGACATCCCCGTCCTTGACCGGGTTGAGCCCCAGATTCGCGGTCTGCACCGCCTTCGCGACGTGATCGAGCATCCCCTTATCGTACGGCTGGATCGTGAGCGTGTGGACGTCGGAGACGCTCACGTTCCCGCAGTGCGCCAGCGGCGTCATCGTTCCGTAATAATCCACCTTCACGGTGTCGAGGAGCGCGGTTGTCGCCTTGCCGGTCCTGATCTTGACGAGTTCCCCCCGCACGACCTCCACCGCCTTGTGCATCTTGTCTTCCGTTTCCTTCAGTATGTCCTTTACCATGGTGGTCTCCGATCCCGTTAGTTAGCGAGCAGACGACGAGAGCTCCAGCACGGTCGTTCCCACATCTTCCCCCATGATCAGGCGCTTGAAGTTCCCCTTCGTGTTCATGTTAAACACGAGGATGGGGAGCTTGTTCTCCTTGCAGAGGGTAATCGCGGTCATGTCCATGACCTTCAGGTCCTTCTTCAGCACGTCCAGGTACGAGATCTCCGTGTACCTGAACGCGGCGGGGTTGCGCTCGGGATCGGAGTCGTACACCCCGTCCACCCGCGTCCCCTTGATAATCGCGTCGGCCTCGATTTCCACCGCGCGAAGCGCCGCGGCGGTGTCCGTCGTGAAATACGGGTTGCCCGTGCCGGCACCGAAGATCACAACGCGGCCCTTCTCAAGGTGGCGCACGGCCCTCCGGCGGATGAACGGTTCCGCGACAACGTCGACACGGATCGCGGACATGAGGCGCGTCATCGTCCCCGCGCGCTCCATGGCGCTCTGGAGCGCGAGCGCGTTGACAAGTGTCGCGAGCATCCCCATGTGGTCGCCGGTGACCTTGTCGATCCCGTCGTTGGAATCCGAGACGCCCCTGTAGATGTTCCCCCCGCCGATCACGATCCCGAGCTCGACGCCCAGGTCGTGGACGCCCTTGATCTCTCCGGCATACTGGCTCAGCACATTCGGATCGATGCCGAACTGCCGGTCGCCCATGAGGGCTTCGCCGCTCAGCTTGAGGAGCACCCTCCGGAATCGCGGTCCGCCCGTCACGTCAGCGTGCCTCCTCGCCGAGATGAAAGCGGTGGAACCGCGTCACCGTGGTCCCCTTCCCCGTCTCCGCGAGATAGTCCCGCACCGTCTTCCCGCCGTCTTTCACGAAGATCTGCTCCAGGAGGCAGACCTCCTGGTAAAATTTCTCGAGTCTGCCGCTGGCGATCTTCTCCACGATGGGGGCTGGTTTTCCTTCGTTCGCCGCCTGCGTCCTGTAAATGTCAAGCTCATGCGCCACGGTGTCCTTCGCGATCCCCTCCCGGCCGACGGTCAGCGGGTTCATCGCCGCGATCTGCATCGCGACGTCACGCCCGACAGCCGTTCCGGCAGGATCGGTTCCCAGGTTCACGCACTCGACGAGGACACCGATCTTGCTCCCGAGGTGCGTGTAGGAATAGACGGCACCGGCGACGGACTCCAGGACCGTGAAGCGGCGCACGTCGATCTTCTCTCCCACTTTCGAAAGGAGATCGTTCGTAAGGTCCGCGACCGTCTTCCCCCCGGCCGTTTTGAGGTTCTTCAGGTCCTCCACGCTCTTCGGTCTGTGCGCGGCGATCGTGTCCGCGACGGTGCGCGCGAACGCGGCGAAGTCGTCGCTCCTGCCGACAAAATCGGTTTCGCAGTTGATCTCCACGATCACACCCGTCTTCCCGTCGGCGCTCACCTTCGTGACGATCATCCCTTCCTTTGCCGCGCGGTCCCCGCGTTTCTGGGCGACCGCCGCCCCTTTCTTGCGCAGCACCTCGACCGCGGCATCCATCGAGCCGCCCGCTTCCTGGAGAGCGCGCTTGCAGTCCATCATCCCCGCACCGGTCATCTCGCGGAGTTTTTTTATCATGTCATTCGTGATGTCCATACGTCCGTACCGTGGGTGTCCTTTCTGGATCGTTCCGTGTTCAATTCAACGAGGGCTTCGGCTCGGGGGCGTCCTTCCCCCTGTGCTCGGCTTCGGCGGAGGATTCCGCCTGGCGCGCGGACGACCGTTCCTTCCCTTCGAGCACCGCGTCGGCGAACGCCTTCGTGATGACCTGGACCGATTTGATCGCGTCGTCGTTCGCGGGGATCACGTAGTCAATGCCGTCCGGATCGCAGTTCGTGTCCATGATGGCGAAGACCGGAATCCCGAGGCGGTTCGCCTCCTTGACCGCAATGGATTCCTTTTTTACGTCGACGACGAACAGGGCTCCCGGAAGCCGGGTCATGTCGACGACTCCGGACAGCACGTTGTTCAGTTTTTCCTTCTCGCGCTGGAGGAAGAGTCCCTCTTTCTTCGTGATCTTGTCAAACGTCCCGTCGCTCTCCATCTTTTCGATGTTCGTGAGGCGTTTCACGCTCTTGCGGATCGTTGTGAAGTTCGTCAGGGAGCCGCCGAGCCACCGTTCGCTGACGTAGAACTCTCCCGTGCGCACCGCCTCTTCACGGATGACGTCCTTCGCCTGTTTCTTCGTGCCGACGAACAGGATGCGCTTCCCTTCGGCGGCGATGTTGCTGATGGCGTTGCACGCCTCCTCCAGGAGTATCCGGGTCTTCATGAGATCGATGATGTGGATCCCGTTGCGTTCCATGAAAATATAGGCACGCATTTTGGGATTCCAACGGCGGGTGAGATGACCGAAATGACAGCCGGCTGCGAGCAGCTCGGCGACTTCGACGCGGGGCATGCTGGAACTCCTTATGTTGAGTTTTGTCTTCTACTCCCTTCGTCTCCCGCCGTCATCACGCAGGGCGTGACACTCGCGGCGGAATCCGGGAGTATGAGTTGTGACAGCGCCGGCCGGCGTCCACGGGCAGGGCCCGGGCGTCTCCGGCGGACGGAACCATCCCGTCCCTTGAACTACCTCTTGGAGAACTGGAATCTCTTGCGGGCTTTCTTCTGGCCGTATTTCTTCCGCTCGACCATGCGCGGGTCGCGCGTCATCAGTCCCGCCGCACGGAGCAGCGGTTTGTGCTCGTCGTTGATTGACACAAGGGCGCGGGAAATGCTCAGCTGGACCGCACCCGCCTGACCCGAGACGCCGCCCCCCTCCACGTTGACCCGGATATCATACTTGCCCGCCGACTGGGTTACTTCGAGCGGCTTCAGGACCTGACGCCGGAGCGTCTCAAGCGGGAAGTACTGTTCGAACGACTTTTTGTTTATCGTAATCGCCCCCGCACCGGGTGCGAGGATCACGCGCGCGACGGACGTTTTCCTTCTGCCGACCGCCAGAGTGTTCTGTGGATGCATGCTCCGTTACGACTCCTTGCCGGTTTCGTTAGTGACGACGTGAGGGACGGGCCGCTGGGCGGCATGGGGATGCCCGGCGCCCGGGTACACCTTCATCTTCTTGATTATCTGCCTCCCCAGCCTGTTGTGGGGAAGCATCCCTTTCACCGCGTGTTCGAAGACGCGCTCGGGATCCTTGCGGAGCACATCCTGGAACTTCTCGAACGTCGCCCCCCCGGGATACCCGGTGTAGTGAAAATACTCCTTGAGCTCCGCACGCTTCCCGGTGACTTTCACTTTCGACGCGTTCACGACAACGACAAAATCCCCCATGTCGGCATTCGGCGTGAAGACGACCTTGTGTTTTCCCCTGAGGAGCCGGGCAGCTTCGCTCGCAATGCGCCCCAGTGTCTTTCCGTCAGCGTCGATGAGGTGCCATTTCGCCTCGTTTTCCGACGTCTTGAAGAATCGCGTTGTCTTGTCCACTTCTGCCGCTCCTGGAGGATCGATGATGAACTGCGTGGGTTCGATAAAGCTTTTCAATTTACTGAAAACCTCCCAAAGAGTCAATGCCGGGGTACCGGATGAGGACCTCGGATGAGGACCTCGCGACGCGGTTTCCCCTCCCGGTCAGACCTGCCCTGCGGCATGGTAGGAGCTCCGGACCAGGGGGCCCGATTCGACGTGGCGGAATCCGAGGGCCAGCCCCTTCTCCCTGAATTCAGCAAATTCCGCGGGGGGGATGTAACGCTCCACGGGGAGATGATCCTTCGTGGGCCTCAGGTACTGTCCGAGCGTCAGTATGTCGCACCCGCTCCCCCGCAGGTCGCGCATCACGCCGTGAACCTCTTCCGGCGTCTCTCCCAGACCGAGCATCATGCCGCTCTTTGTCACCATCCCCGCATCATGCCCCCGGCGAATCAGCTCGAGCGAGCGGGCGTATTTCGCCTGGGGACGGACGCGGGAGTAGAGGCGCGGGACGGTCTCCGTGTTGTGGTTCAGGATATCAGGCCTTTCGTCGATCACGAGCTGAAGCGCCCAGCGGACCCCCCGGAAATCCGGGATCAGAACTTCTATGCGGATCGCCGGGCTCACGCGCCGCGCCTGGCGGATGGTCTCGGCAAAGATCGCGGCGCCACCGTCCGGCAGCTCATCCCTGTTGACCGACGTGATCACCGCGTGGCGGACGTTCATCAGGCGGATCGCCTCGGCCACCCGGTACGGCTCATCGGTGTCAAGAACGGCGGGACGCCCCGTCGCCACCGCGCAGAAACCGCATGAGCGCGTGCAGACATCCCCGAGTATCATGAACGTGGCGGTGCCGGCGTTCCAGCACTCCCCCATGTTCGGACAGCGCGCTTCCTCGCATACCGTGTGGAGCCTGTGTCCGTCAATGAGCCCCTTCAGGCGCGCGTAATTCTCCCCCGACGGAAGCTTCACCTTGAGCCAGTCCGGCCGCTCCCTGCGTGGCGTGACGACATCACGGTCCCCCTCTTCCATCTGCATTCTCCCCTTCAGATTTTCCACTCTCTGTCCCGCCGCTGGAGATTCTGGACGACTTCTTCGAGGAACATCCCGCCGAGCGCTCCGTCGACGATCCTGTGGTCGAACGAGAGGGTCAGGTAGGCAATCGACCGGATGGCAATCGCATCATCGATCACCACCGGGCGTTTCCGCACCGCCCCCGTTCCCAGTATCGCGACCTGCGGCTGGTTGATGATCGGGAATCCCAGGAGCGTCCCGAACACCCCGTAGTTCGTGATCGTAAACGTCCCCCCCTGTATGTCCTCCGGGACGAGCTTCCTCGCGCGCGTCCGCACGGCGAGATCGTTCACCGCGCGTGCGAGCCCCGTGAAGTTCTTCTCCTCGGCGTTCCGGATCACGGGAACGATGAGCCCGCTCTCCGATGCGACGGCCAGGCCCAGGTTGATAAAGTTCTTCCGTATGATCTTGTCCCCCTCCACGGAGGAGTTCACGAGGGGGTATTTCTTGATCGCGCTGATGACCGCTTCGGCGATGTACGGCGTGAACGTGAGCCTGAAGCCTTCCTTCTTTTCAAATTCCGCCGCATGCTCGTCCCTGTGCCTCACGACGGCCGTCATGTCCGCCTCGTGGACGGCCGCGACATGCGGAGAGGTCTGCACGCTCTGCACCATGTGCTGCGCCATCTTCTGCATGACGTTGCTCATCTGGAGTATCTCATGAGCGGGGGCCGGGTACTTCGCACGGAGCGCGGGCGCGTCGACGCTCCGGAGTGTCACCGGTCCGGGCGCAGCACTGGCGCTTTCCTCCGGGCGGGGAGCGGCCGGGGCAGGTTTTCTCGACGCCACGTACGCGAGCAGATCGTTCTTCGTCAGTCGTCCACCCTCCCCCGTGCCGGGGATGGGTTCGAGTTCCGTGAGCGGGATTCCTTCCGTCCTCGCGATGCTGAGGACAAGGGGGGAATAGAATCTTCCCCCGGCGGCGGGCGGTGACGCAGGCGTCGCGCGCCGCGGCGGCGCTTGTATTGCGGGGGCCGGCCCGGAGGCGGGAGCGGGGGGTGCCGCCGCCGGAACGGAAGCGCCGGCGGTCTCGAGCCAGGCGATCACCGTCCGCACGGGGACGGTCCCGTTCTCCGGTGTGACGATCTCCGCGAGCGTCCCGGCCGCAGGCGAAGGGATCTCCGAATCGACCTTGTCAGTGCTTATTTCAAGGAGGGCCTCGTCCTTGTTCACGTGATCGCCGACTTTCTTGAGCCAGCGGACGATCGTCCCTTCCGTGATGCTCTCCCCCATCTGGGGCATGATGATTTCGATTCGTGCCATGTGTCTGTCCAGTCTGGTGAACTACGGGTGTCAGTACAGTGCCAGGGCTCGCAGCGCCTGAGCGATCTTCTTCGTGTCCGGCAGGTGCGCTGCTTCAAGCGCGGGGGCAAACGGAACCGGCGCATCGAGCGCGCCCAGGCGCCGGACCGGAGCGTCGAGGTACCGGAAAGCGTGTTCCGCGATCAGCGCGGCGATCTCGCCCCCCACTCCCCCCGTCAGCGTGTCTTCGTGCACGATGAGGACCCTCCCCGTCGCACGGGCCGACTCGATGATGAGATCCCGGTCAAGGGGCAGGAGCGTCCGGAGGTCCACCACGCGGGTTTCGATCCCTTCCGTCCTCGACAGGTTCTCCGCGGCTTCGAGTGAGAAGTGGACGGTCGAGCCGTACGTCAGGACGGCCACGTCTCCCCCTTCACGTCGCACCTCTCCCTTCCCGATCGGGACGGAGACATCGCCGTCGGGCACTTCCCCTTTTATGCGCCGGTAAAGGTACTTGAATTCGTAAAACAACACCGGGTTGTTGTCGCGCACCGCGGACTTGATCAGTCCCTTCGCGTCGGCGGGGTTCGACGGGGCGACGATCCTGAGCCCGGGGACGTGGGCGAACCATGCCTCCGTGCTCGCGGAGTGGTACGGTCCACCGTGTATGTACCCGCCCGTCGGGAGCCGGATCACCATCGGAACCGGTATGCGCCACCGGTAATGGATCTTCGCGGCATTCGTCACGACCTGGTTGAACCCGGAGGTCACGAAATCCGCAAACTGCATCTCCACGATCGGTCTCATCCCGGCCACGGCCGCTCCCGTCGCCGCCCCGATGATCGCCGATTCGGAGAGGACGCTGTCGATGACGCGCCCGGGACCGAAATGATCGAGGAAGCCCTTCGTCGCCCTGAAGGCCCCGCCGTATGAGCCGATGTCCTCCCCGATCAGGAAGACGGACGGGTCACGCTCCATCTCCTCCCACATTCCCTTTGAAATCGCCTCGATGTACGTCATCTGCGGCATCAGGGCGCGTACACCCCTTCCCCCGCATCCTCTCCGGGCGGAGAGCCGCTCCCCAACGCGAAGCCAACTGCGTCATCGATCCGGGCGGCGATCTCCGACTCCATCTTTTTCTTCGATTCCTCGTTCAGGATGTGGTCGGCCAGGAGGATCTTTTCAAGACGGTCGATCGGGTCTTTTTTCCGCCACTCGTCGATCATGCCTGCAGGGACATAGGCCGCGTCGTCGGATGCGGAATGGCCGTGCATCCGCATCGTGACCGATTCAATGAGCGTCGGACCCTCTCCCCTGCGCGCGCGGTCGACCGCCTTCCTGCACGTCTCGAAGACAAGCGCGACGTTCGTCCCGTCGATGGTGACGCCCGGGATGCCGTATCCGGCTGCACGGTCCGAGAGCTTCTGTGCCGCGTACTGCAGGCGCACCGGCGTCGAGTAGGCAAACTGATTGTTCTCGATGATGAGAACAAACGGCAGCTGCATGACCGCCGCCATGTTCATCCCTTCGTGAAACTCGCCCGCGTTGCTCCCCCCGTCACCGATGTAATTCATCACGACGGCCTTTTCTTTGCGCATCTTCACCGCAAGGGCGACGCCGGCGGCCATCGGGATCATGGCGCCGAGATGGCTGACATTGCCGTAGAGACGGAGGGAGGGATCGGCGTAATGTCCGGTGCCGTCACGCCCGCGCGTGAGGCTGTTTGCACGCCCGAGCTGCTGGAGGAATATGTTGCGCAGGGTCTGACCTTTGACGAGATGCGCCCCCAGGTCACGGTGCATCGGGAAGAGATAGTCGTCCTTCTCCAGAGCGAACGCGCTCCCCACCGCCGTCGCCTCGTTGCCGTTCCCCGTGTACGCCCCGCCGACGATCTTCCCCTGCCGGTAGAGCCTGAGAATGGCGTTGTCGCATTCCCGCGCCAGGAGCATATAATAGTACAGCTCGAGCCGGTCCGGATTTGAAAGTTTTCCACCGGGGGCCCTCTTCACGCCGGATGCTTCGGAGATGATCATCCCTGTCAGTACCTGATCAACTTGTCGAGAGCGCGGATGATGTCCGATTCCTGCGGGAGCATTGCGTTCTCAAGAGCCGGACCGTACGGGACCGGTGTGTCCTTCGCCGCAACACGCCTGACGGGCGCGTCGAGGCTTTCAAAGCACTCGGAGGCGATGAGCGCGGCGATCTCCCCCCCGAATCCCCCCGTGAGCGTGTCTTCATGCACGACAAGAACTTTCCCCGTCTTCCGGACCGACGAGAAGATCGACCCCGTGTCGAGCGGGTTCAGCGTTCTGACGTCGATCACCTCAACGCCGACGCCGAACGCCGATTCCACCTTCCGCGCGGCGTCAAGCGAACGCTGGACAAGCATCCCCCAGGTGACGATGGTGACGTCCTCCCCGGAGTGCTTCACGGCCGCCGCACCGAAGGGGACCGTGAAGTCCGGCCCCGGTTCCGGCGACGCCGCGAAGGCCTGGCGGTAGAGACCCTTGTGCTCCAGAAAGAGCACGGGATCCCCGCACCGGCAGGCGGTCTTCAGCAGGCCTTTCGCGTCCGCGGCGTTGGAGGGGAACACGACGCGGAGTCCCGGCACGTGCGTGAAGAATCCGTCGATCGATTGACTGTGGTACAGCCCGCCGTGTATGTAGCCTCCCACCGCGACCCGTATGACCATGGGACATGACCACTCGCCGCACGACCGGAACCGGAGCATCGCCACTTCGTCCCTGATCTGCATGAACGCGGGCCAGATGTAATCGCCGAACTGTATCTCCACGACGGGGAGGTAATCCCCGCGGACCGCGAGCCCGAACGCGGTACCGATGATGCTCGCTTCGGCAAGGGGCGAGTTGAAGACCCTGTCACTGCCGAACCTGTCCGTGAGTCCCTTCGTCGCAGTGAAGACTCCCCCCTTCTTCCCCGCCACGTCCTCCCCGTATACGAGCATCTTCGGATTGACGGCCATCTCCTCCGCAAGCGCGTGGTTGACGGCATCGACGATGACGACGGAGGGGCCCCCCCCGGAGGGGATGAAGATTCATCCGTCCGGACGGGTCCGGCAGGCGGGGCGTAGACAAACGAGGTGAGCGTCGCGGTGTCCGGGAGCCCTTTTGCCTCGGCCCACTCCGCGGCGGCATCGATGCGGGCCTGTACCTCGGTTCTGATGCGGGAGCAATCGGATGCCGTGAGGATCCCCTTCTCCTGGAGGTAGCGCTCGAGCCGCGGCACGGGGTCCCGCCTGAGGTCCGCCTCGAGGTCGCGCGGATCCCTGTACTTCCGCTGGTCATCGGAAGAGGAATGCGCCAGAAGCCTGACGGTGTCCGCCTCGATGACGCTCGGTCCGTCCCCCCGCCGCGCGTGCGCCACGGCGTCCGTGGCCGCTGCGAACATCCCGGGAAAATCGCAGCCGTCGACGTGGTACCGGTTCAGCCCGCCGTACCCTTTCACCATCCCCGAAACGGATTCGCCGGCGAGCTGGTCCCTCACGGGGACGGAGATTGCAAACCTGTTGTTCTGTATGACGAAGATGACGGGGAATTTCCCCCGCGCCGCCCAGTTCACCGCCTCGTGAAATTCCCCCTCGCTCGTGGAGCCTTCTCCGCTCGAGACGTAGACGACTTCGTCCGCACCGTCCTTTGCCGCCCCCATGGCGGTGCCGACGGCCTGGAGATACTGCGTCCCCGTCGGACTGGACTGCGAAACGATCCTCCACTTCTTGTGCCCGTAGTGAAACGGCATCGCAAACCCGTCGCTGCTCGGCCCCCCTTTGCGGTGGAGCGCCTCGAGCATGATCTCCTCGATCGTGTAGCCGAACTGGAGCGAAAACGCGAGATCGCGGTAGTAGGGATACGCCCAGTCGTGCCCCGGCCTCATTGCGAGCGCCATCGCGACCTGCGCCACCTCGTGGCCGGAACAGCCGATATGAAAGAAGACCTTCCCCTGCCTGAGCAGGATGAGGATCTTCGAGTCGATGAGCCGTGCGGAAAGCGCGTTCGTGTACGCGCCGACGATCTGGTGTGCCGGAAGGTGCGCCAGCGAGTCCGGCGCGGCGGTCACGCCGGCTTTCACGTCCTCAACCTTCGGGCCCGCTTCTGTTTTGGTCGGCAACAATCCTCCGTGCGCAGCTATGATGTCAATGAAACGGACTCAGATGTTTATCGCTTCGCCGTACGCTGCGGCGGCCGCTTCCATGACCGCTTCACCGAGCGTGGGGTGTGCATGGATCGACCGGAAAATTCCCTCCGCCGTCGCGTCGAGCCTCCGGGCGACGACGAGCTCCGCGATCATCTCCGTCGCCTCGGAACCGAGTATGTGGGCGCCCAGCAGCTCCCCGTACTTCGCATCAAATATCAGCTTGACCATCCCTTCGCTTTCGCCGATGGCGACCGCCTTGCCCAAGGGACGGAAGGGAAACCGCCCGATCCTGAGCTCGTGCCCCGCCGCCTTCGCCTTCTCCTCGGTGAGGCCGACGCTGGCTATCTGTGGCTGGCAGTACGTGCACCCGGGGATGGAGGTATAGTCGAGCGGCGCCGGCTTTTTTCCGGCGATGGCCTCCACACAGTGAATCCCCTCTGCGGATGCGACGTGGGCAAGCCACGGGGGGCCTATCACGTCGCCGATCGCGTAGACGCCGGGGACGTTCGTCCTGTAGTCTGCGTCGACGCGGATGTTCCCTTTTTCGACGGTCACGCCGGCCTCTTCGAGTCCCAGGTTCTCAACGTTCCCCTGGACCCCGGTCGCCATGAGCGCGAGTTCCGCACTGATCTCCCGGGCGTCGCCTCCCGCGGCACGGACGGTGACCGTCACGTCATCGTGAGAGCAGCGGACTGCCTCCACTTTCGTGTCGGTCAGGATCTCGATCCCCTGCTTCCTCAGGCTGGCTTCAAGCGAACGGGTCAGCTCGCGGTCCTCGAGGGGGAGAATTCCCGGGAGCATCTCGACGAGCGTCACCTTTGTCCGGAGGGCATTGTAAAAATACGCAAATTCCACCCCGATCGCCCCCCCCCCGATGATGACCATCGATTTCGGCTGTGAGGCAAGCGACATCGCTTCCGTGCTCGTAATGACCCGCATCCTGTCGATCGCCACGCCCGGGAGCGGGCGGGGCCGCGCGCCCGTGGCAAGGATTACATGATCCGCCCCGAGCCGTACCGTCTTCTTCCCGCCGGCAACGAGATCCACGGCGCCGGGACCCGCGATCCGCGCAGTCCCGGCAATCACGTCGATGGAGTTCTTCTTCATCAGGTACTCGACCCCCCTGACGATCCTGTCCGAGACTGCCCGGCTCCGCCTGATGATCTTTCCAAAATCGAACTGAAGGTTGTCGAACGTGATCCCCCACTCCTCCCCCCTGCGGAAGGTGTGGAGGATTTCTGCATTCTTCAGGAGGGCCTTCGTGGGGATGCAACCCCAGTTCAGGCAGATTCCCCCCAGCCGCTCGCGCTCCACGACCGCCGTCCGCATGCCGAGCTGCGCCCCCCGTATCGCAGCAGTGTACCCCCCCGGGCCACCACCGATGATAAGGAGATTGTACTGTGGGTCGGCCATCCGTTCCTCCCTGAAGACAACAAAAAAGGGAAAGACAATTCCCTTCGTACCCGGCGCGGCTGCTGTAAGAAAACGTAGACAAAAATATAGAGAACCCCTCCCTGAAAGTCAATGAACGCCCGCCGTGTAAAGAATTCATTGATTTTCCGTTTCGATTTCGGTATACTTACCGCAAATTCCGTGAGGGACGATGGCCGATCGGGAAGAATCGCAAGAGACGCCGGTCACGACCAACCGGAAGGCCAGGCATGAGTACGCAGTCCTGGAGACCTACGAAACGGGGATCGTGCTCACGGGGACTGAAGTAAAGTCTCTCCGGCAGGGGAACGCAAATCTCGCCGACAGCTACGCGCTTCTGAAGGAAGGGGAAGTCTGGCTTCACGGGATGCATGTCAGCCCCTACGCGCACGGCAGCTACAGCAACGTCGATCCGCTCCGCCGAAGAAAGCTGCTCCTCCACAAGAAAGAAATCCGGAAAATCTCCTCACGGCTGAGGGAAAAGGGACTCACGCTTGTCCCGCTGAAGCTGTACTTCTTTCACGGGCTCGCCAAGATTCAACTGGGCGTGTGCAGGGGAAAGAGGGAGTACGACAAGAGGCAGGACATCGCCAAACGTGAAGCAGAACGATCAATCCGCAGACATCTAGCAAGGTAGACTCCGACTTTGTTCCCCCCGCTGAACGAACAGCTCGACAGCATCTCCCGCGGCACCGCTGAAATCATCCGCATTGAGGACCTCGAGCGGAAGATCAGTGCGTCGATTCGCTCCAGGACCCCACTCAGGATCAAGCTTGGATGCGACCCAAGCAGGCCCGATCTCCACCTGGGGCATTCCGTCGTGCTCCGCAAGCTCCGGCAGTTCCAGGACCTCGGACACCAGGCGATCCTCATCGTGGGGGATTTCACCGGAATGATCGGCGATCCCTCGGGGCGGAACAAGACGCGCCCCCCCCTTTCCCTTGAGGAGACACGCGCCAACGGACAGAGCTATTTCGAGCAGGCGACGAAGATCCTCTCCTCCGCAAAAGTCCAGATGCTGTACAACTCCGAGTGGCTCGGCTCGATGACGTTCGCGGACGTCATCGCGCTTGCGAGCAAGTACACGGTCGCACGCATGCTGGAGAGGGATGATTTTGAGCGCCGCTACAGGGCGGGGGAACCCATCAGCATGCACGAATTCCTCTACCCGCTCGCGCAGGCCATGGATTCCGTGGCGACCCGGTCGGACGTGGAGCTCGGGGGGACAGACCAGAAGTTCAACCTTCTCGTCGGACGCGACATCCAGCGCGAATACGGGATCGAGCCCCAGGTCACGATCACGATGCCGATACTCACCGGGACGGACGGCACGGAGAAAATGAGCAAGTCGCTCGACAACTATATCGGCATCAGCGAGCCCCCGCGCGAGATCTTCGGCAAGACGATGCGCATCCCGGACGCCCTCATTGCGGAGTATTACCTGCTTGCAACGGATACCCCCGCGGACCGGATCGCGGCGATCAGAACCCGGCTGGCAGACCCGTCGACAAACCCGAGCACGGTGAAGAGGGATCTTGCGAAGGCCCTCGTCACGCTGTACCACTCCGCCGGAGAGGCGGAGGGAGCGGAACGGGAATTCAACAGGATGTTCCGCGAGAAGGAATCGCCGGATGAGATCCAGGAGGCCACGCTCGTCGCTCCGGAAGGACGGATCGGGATCATCCCCCTCCTCGTCGATGCGGGGCTCGTCCCCTCGAGGAACGAGGCGCGAAGGATGATCGACCAGGGGGCGGTAAGCGTGGAAGGGGTCAGGATACAGGATCACAACGCCGTTCTCGACATCTCCGGGGGGCCCGTTGTGCGGGTCGGGAAGAGGGGGTTCCGCCGTGTCCGTCCGGCATAAATCACAGCGCAATCCACAATACAACACCACACTTCAGCCAAGAGGGAGATAAGACATTGTACGTACCGGCGAAGATGTTCTTCACCAAAGGAGTGGGCCGCCACAAGGACTACCTGCAGTCGTTCGAGCTCGCACTCCGCGACGCCAAGATAGAGAAGTGCAATCTCGTGACCGTGTCGAGCATCTATCCCCCCGGATGCAAGCGCATCCCCACGGAGGAGGGGTTGAAGACACTCCAGCCGGGACAGATCACGTTCTGCGTGATGGCGAGAAATGCGACAAACGAACCGAACAGGCTCGTGGCGGCATCCATCGGCGTTGCCACCCCCTCCGACACATCACAGTATGGTTACCTGTCGGAGCACCATCCGTACGGTGAGACGGACGAAAAAGCGGGGGAGTACGCGGAAGACCTCGCGGCCACGATGCTGGCGACGACGCTCGGTGTGGAATTCGACTCCGGAATCGCGTGGGATGAGAGGGAAAAGCTCTATAAGATGAGCGGAAAGATCGTCAAATCGTTCAACGTCACGCAGTCCGCAGAAGGACACAAGGACGGAATCTGGACAACCGTCGTTGCCTGCGCAATACTCCTTCCCTGATGCAGCGGGAGCGGCTCCGCCCGGCGTGAAAGCCGGCCACGCCGGCCTCTGTCGTGGCTGACCATCACGAGGCTTCCTGGCGTGATCAGTTGAGTGCCAGCCTGAAATCGTCGTAGTACTCCATCACCGAGTCGACGTATTTGAGCGTCTGACCGGCGTTGCCGAACCATCCGGATTTCGGTTTGTCCTGACCCCAGACGCTTCGGTGGAGCGTATAGTAACGCTTTGAGAGAAGCGGAAGCACGTCCTTCACCGATTGCCACTGGGTCGGCTTCTCCTGAAGGTACGAGGCGAGTTCCTGTGCGTCATACACCCGGGAAAGCCCCGCGTTGTACGCCGCCAGCGTCAGTTTCAGCCTGTCAGCCTCGCCCGAACCCTCGAACAGGTTATAGAGCTCCCGGAGGTAGTATATCCCCGCTTCGATGTTGTGTTCCGGGTGGGAAACGTCGTCAAGATCCAGTTTCCTCGCCATCTCCTCCCCCGTCACGGGCATCAACTGCATGAGCCCTTCGGCACCCACGTGACTCTCCGCGACCTTTGAAAACCTCGATTCCTGCTTCATAATCGCCAGGATCAGCCTCCAGTCGAAGCCGTAGCGTTCTGAGTATCTCTTGATCGCGGGGCCGTAACTGCGTATGCACCTTTCGGTGGAAGCATCGAGAAGATCCGGGGTCTCAGCGGAAGCGACCGCCAGTGTATCGATTTCCTCCCTCCCGGAGGTGCGGGGATCTGCCTTTCCGGCAATATCCTCGCTGGAAGGGGTGCACCCGTAGAGAGTGGCCAGCACAAAGAAGATGAACGTCAGGACCGGTTTCTTCATTAATCCCTGCTGATTGTGAAACATGGTTGAGGATCCCGATATTATGTTACCTAAAACGAACGAGAGTTCCTACAAGTTTCAGCAAAGATTGTGATATGGAGCAACTGCTGACGAATGAACAGGATAGGCCAGGTGATCAAGAAATCGGTACAAAGCTAATCTGAATCACCATGATAGTCAAGGAGTTTTCTCTCAACGTGAGAGAGGTCACAAAAAAAGGCCCATAAAAGAACTGTGGGCCGTGTCAATTACCTCTATAACCTGTTGATTTATTTGAAATAACGCCGTTCGATATCGATAATCTTGTCCACCCTTCCTTTGTGCCGCCCCCCGGCAAACCACGATTCCAGCCAGATTCTCAGAATTTCCTTGCAAACCTCTATCCCTGTCACACGGCTGCCAAGCGTGAGGACATTGGCATCATTGTGTTCCCTCGAATTCCTGGCCACAAACTCGTTGTGGCAGCAGGCCGCCCGGACTCCCGGGACCTTGTTCGCCGCGATTGAAGAGCCGATCCCGGCTCCATCGATCGCAACACCCCTCCAGGCTTCCCCGGTGGAGACGGCCCTTGCCACTGCGTACGCAAAATCAGTGTAGTCGCACGGCTCCTCGCTGGAAGTTCCAACGTCCAGCGTCGTGTACCCAAGAGATTCCGCATGCCGGATAAGGCTCTGTTTGAAAAGGTATCCTCCATGGTCCGAGCCGAACGCAACCCTCCTCCCCTTCGCGGGAAGGGGAGTGGCCCCATGCAGCGGGGAGGGGGCGGGGACGGAAGCGGAGGGCTTCCGGACTTCCACACGCGTGATGACTGCGATCCCGTTTGCGGCTGCGAATTCGGCGGCGAGGGGTGTGACAAGCGTGCCAGGATCGACTTCGAGAGTCTTCTTCCCCGCGGCGTGCGCCTCACGGACGTCCTTTTCGGTAACGAGTCCACGTCCCCGGGGGGTCATTTCGATTGAATTCCGAGTTCCACGATCTGGAGAATCACGCGGGCAGTCCCCACGGATATGAGCCCCAGCTGTTTTGCGGCACCGAACGAAAGGTCGATAACGCGGTCATCTTTGAAGGGTCCCCTGTCGTTAATCCGGACGACGACGGATCTCCCCGTGTCCACGTTCGTCACCTTTACTTTCGTTCCGAAAGGAAGTGTCCTGTGCGCGGCGGTCATCTCGTTCATGTCGTAGACCTCGCCGCTTGCAGTCTTCCGCCCGTTGAATTCATCCGCGTAGTAGGAAGCGACCCCTGCGAGCCGTGAGGAGGGCTCGGGCTCCCGCATGGAAGGGTCCGTACGGTCCCGCGACGTAAACCGCGGGGAACCTGTGCCGCACCCGGCCAGGAGGAAAATCGCCGGAAGGAAAATGAACGCCGTGCCCCGCGGGGAGGCCATCGCGCTAAAGATATTCGTTCATCTGTTTTCGTTTCAGGTAATCCGCAACCTCCTTGACGTCCTGGGACCTCCCCTTCCTGCATATCAGGAGAGCATCGTCGGTGTTGACGATGATAAGGTCCTCCACCCCCACGGTTGCGACGACCTTGCCCGGCGAATAGATATAGGTGTTTTTCGTGTCCTTCTGGATCACCTTCCCCGTAATCGAATTCCCGTTGTCGTCTTTCCCGGAAACCCTTGAGACTTCATCCCAGGAGCCGAGGTCGTTCCAGCCAAAGGAGCCGGGAATGACGTAGACGCTGCCGGACTTCTCCATCACGCCGTAGTCGATCGAAATCCCGCGAATCATCCCGTAGGCGGTCTCGAGCGTCTGCTGGTAGTGGGGCCCGCCGATCGCGTCGTCGATCTTCTCGAGCTGTGCGTACGTATCGGGAAGGCAGATCCTTATCTGCTCCAGTATGGCGTCCACGCGCCAGACAAACATGCCGCTGTTCCAGAGGAAATCGCCGCTCGCAAGAAATTGCTCCGCCGTCTGCGCGTTTGGTTTTTCGGCGAACGTCTTGACCTTCATCACGCCACGATCCCGGTACGGGTTCTCCGCAGTGTCGTCGTTCACGAACTGGATGTAGCCGTATCCGGTCTCGGGATGCGTCGGGGTAATCCCGATTGTCAGCAGGCTGGAGGACTCGCGCGCCGTGTCGACGGCAAGCGCCAGGGCGCCCCGGAACGCTTCCTCGTCGCGGATGATGTGATCCGCGGGGAGGACGACCATCACCGCTTCCGGGTCCAGCCTCCTCACGTGGAGGGCGGCAAGGCCGATGCAGGGTGCGGTATTCCGCCCCACCGGCTCCACGATCACGTGTTCCTCGGGAATGTGCGGGAGCTGCTTCATCACGGCGGATTTCTGGAGCCGGTTCGTCACCACGAACGTGTCCCCGGGGAGGACGAGCGGCTCGAGCCGCCTCACCGTGCTCTGAATCATCGTGTCCTTCCCGACGATGGGGAGGAGATGCTTCGGAAACCTCTCCCTGCTCCGGGGCCAGAAACGGGTCCCGACACCACCGGCCATAATCACACCGCACGTCGTAGCCATTGTCCCTGCCGTGTTATTCGAGAAGCGTTTCCGGATTCTGCAGCATATCGATCGTCTGAACGAGCGCGCCGTAATCTTCCGTCCCCAGGCTCTCGAGGAGCCCCTGGAGCGACTGGCTGGCGTTGTCGATCAGGTGGGCGACGCGGACATCGTCGAAGAGGTCACGTTCGATGACATAGCGGAGGAACATGGAGAACGTGGCGGCGAACTGGGCAAGCGTATCGTTTCCCGACGCCGACGAAACCTGGTGAAGCCGCCCGGCGTGGGAGAGCGCGGAATCGACGAGTCCTTCACGCATCCCCTGGAACCGCTCTCCTTCAAACGCAGAATGCTTGAGTTCCTCGAGCGCGACATTGAAATGATGAAGCGCTTCGAATACCTCGCCCGTGAGAACGTTCGCCCCGTCCTGACGCCCCGGGGGAGGATCCTGGGAATTCTCCTGCGGCGCCGTCATCAGGAGCCCGTGGAGCTCCTCGAGCTGGTAGTCGATGAGGGCATCGCGGCGCGCTCCGGCTCCCCCCGCCCGCGCCCGTTTCGCGTACCACATGAGCCGGAGCGCGATCCCGTCCCACCCCTGGAGGGAGTATAGCCGTTCAAGGGCCAGGTCGAGATCCGCCGAGGCGGAAATCCGCTCTGCCACTTTTCCCATCATCTCCCCCTGAACGCGATGCCCCTCATCAACAAGTCGCTGCTGGAGTCTCCTGAGAAGGAGGACGGTATCGTTATCCATGGGGTTCACTGACAGGGGGATCAGGGGAATCCAGTCCGCAATATAGACGAACGCCCGGGGAATGTCAACGCGGCGGCCGGGAAGCGCACCCGGGTTCCCGTGCAGGACGGGGATACTCCGGGTTCAGTGCCGTCCGGCGAGGCGCAGCCTGTTTAGTGCCCGGGCAAGCGCGAGCTCCGCGCGCACCATGTCGAGCGACGGGTCGTGGGACTTCAGCCTTCCCTCCGCGCGTTCGCGCGCGGCGCGCGCTCTTTCGACGTCAATCTCGCCGGGAAGCTCGGCGCTCTCGACGAGGACGACAACCCTGTTGTCGCGCACTTCGAGGTATCCGCCCCCCGTGGCATAGACCGTGTCCACGCCCGCGGTGCTCTTCACCTTCAGGGGTCCGGCGTCGAGGGAGGAGAGGAGCGGCGCATGGTTGAAAAGAACCTGGAATCCTCCCAGCGTCCCCGGCGCGCTCACGCTCGACGCTTCGCCTTCGAACACGACCCGCGTCGGTGCAATGATCTCAAGCTGAAAAGACCGTTCGTACATTTCCTGTCAGGCCGCCTGAAGTTGTTTTGCTTTCTCCACCGCCTCTTCAATCGCCCCGACCATGAAGAACGCCGCCTCGGGAAGATCGTCGTGTTCCCCGTTGATGATCTCCCTGAAGCTCCGGATCGTGTCTTCGAGCTTCACGTATTTTCCCGGCAGACCGGTGAACTCCTCCGCAACGTGGAACGGCTGGGAAAGGAATTTCTGTATCTTGCGCGCGCGCGCCACCGTAAGCTTGTCCTCATCGGAAAGCTCGTCCATTCCGAGTATGCTTATGATGTCCTGGAGGTCCTTGTACGTCTGGAGGATCTGCTTGACCTTCTTCGCCACCTCGTAGTGTTCCTCGCCGACGATGCCCGGCTCGAGTATGCGCGACGTGGAATCCAGCGGGTCGACGGCCGGATAGATGCCGAGCTCCACGATCTGGCGGCTGAGAACCGTCGTTGCGTCGAGGTGCGAAAACACCGTCGCCGGAGCGGGGTCCGTGAGGTCGTCCGCCGGAACGTAAATCGCCTGCACGGAGGTTATCGACCCCTTCTTCGTGGACGTGATCCGCTCCTGCAGCTCTCCCATCTCCGTGCCGAGCGTCGGCTGGTAACCGACCGCCGAAGGCATGCGGCCCAGGAGCGCGGACACTTCGGATCCCGCCTGGACAAACCTGAATATATTGTCGATGAACAGGAGGACGTCGCGCCCTTCTTCGTCGCGGAAATATTCGGCGATCGTGAGCGCCGAGAGTCCGACCCGCGCACGCGCGCCGGGGGGCTCGTTCATCTGACCGAACACGAGGGCGGTCTTGTCGATCACCCCGGTCCCTTTCATTTCAAGCCAGAGGTCGTTTCCTTCGCGCGTCCGTTCCCCCACCCCGCCGAAGACCGAAAGACCGCCGTGCTGCTTTGCGATATTATGAATCAGTTCCTGTATGATGACGGTCTTGCCGACGCCCGCCCCGCCGAAGAGGCCGGTCTTCCCCCCTTTGGAATACGGCTCGAGAAGGTCGACCACCTTGATCCCCGTTTCGAACATCTCTTTTTTCGTCGAGAGCTGTTCAAACGCCGGCGCCGGACGGTGTATCGCGTACCGTTTTTCGGATTTGATCTCCCCCAGCCCGTCTATGCCGTCGCCGATGACGTTGATCAGACGCCCGAGCGTCGCGGGTCCCACGGGAACCGTGATCGGGCTGTCCGTATCAATGCATTTCATGCCCCGCACGAGGCCGTCCGTTGAATCCATGGCGATCGTGCGGACACGGTTGTCGCCGAGATGCTGCTGGACCTCCACGATAAGCTCCTCCTTCTGCCCCTCGGTATTCGTGCGGGGAATCCTGATGGCATTCAGGATTTCGGGGAGCGAACCGTCGGAGAATTCTATGTCGACCACGGGTCCGATAACCTGGACGATCTTACCTTCCTTCATTCGGGACCTTTCCGATGCGTTGCGGATGGGTTGTGCGTTTCCGCCCGGCACGCCGGGCGGAGGGCTGGATCAAACATATCAATAAAAGTACGGAAATAGGGGGTGAGAATCAAGATTTCTCAACCCCGGGAACCGCGTATCGCGCCGACAATCACCCGCCCGTGAAGCCGGCCGTTCTCCACGAAAATCTTGTTGTTGAATTTCCCCGCGACCGCGGAGCCCGCGACGTACAATCCGGGAACGTTCGTCTGGAACGTCGACGGGTCGTGCTCCGGAGCAAGCGTCTCCGGATCGATCCTGATCCCGAATTCCCGCATGTGCGTGACGTCGGGGTGAAAGCCGATGAGTATGAAGACAAAAGCGGCAGGGAGGCGCTCCGTTCCTCCGGGAGTTCTCAGGGTCACCCCGCCGGGGTCGATCTCCGCGACGGTGGAGCGGAATGACGCCTGTATCTCCCCGGCCTTGATCCTGTTCTCGATGTCGGGGAGTATCCAGTACTTCACCCCCTCGCTGAGACGCTCTCCCCGGTGAACCAGGCGGACCCTGGCGCCGTGCCTGTACAGATCGAGCGCCGCTTCCACGGCCGAGTTTCTTCCCCCGACAACGACGACGTCGGCATCGAAGTACATGAACGGCTCATCGTAGTAATGCCGGACACGGGGAAGGTCCTCGCCGGGGACGCCGAGACGGTTGGGATTGTCAAAGTACCCGGTCGCAACAACGACATGGTGCGCCCTGTACTGCACCCCCCCGGCGGTCCCGATTTCAAACCCGTCCGGAGACCGGCGGATCGTCCTGACTCCGTCGAAGCACCTGACGTCAAGCGCGTGGACCCTGGCAACCTTCTGATAGTAATTCAGCGTGTCGACGCGGGTGGGCCGGACCGTGGAGATCACGAACGGGACTCCCCCTATCTCGAGGAGCTCCGGTGTGGAGAACCAGATGAGGTTTGCAGGGAACCGCCGGATATAATCAACGAGGCTTCCCTTCTCAAGCACGATGACACTGAGCCCCGCGTTTTTCGCCTCGATGGCGCAGGAAAGACCGGACGGGCCTGCGCCGACGATCACGACATCTGCTGACGTATTCATGGAATCCGTGCAATTTTCGGGAGGAATCGGACATGGTCATGCGAAATATAAGAAAATATTAGGAATTGATCGAAACGATATTTATATTGTTGCACTGCATACCAGCAGCATACCGCAACCGAATGACCCTGCTCGGAAGCGGACGCGAGACTCGCTTTCCGATGATGAATGCAACCTACCCTCCTGCGTTCCTGATCCTGGCCTGTTTCATGGTATAGTAGACTCTCTCGTTACCGAGACTATGTCCGGGCTGACGGGATCACTTATTCATAATTTCACACTAGAGGTTTGTTTCATGGGTTTTACCAAATTTGGTCTTTCAGACCATATCATCAAGGGGATCGGCGCGGCAGGTTATACGGTGCCCACCCCCATCCAGAATCTTGCCATCGCACCCGCAGTTGCGGGGAAAGACGTCATCGCGTGCGCACAGACCGGGACAGGGAAGACGGCGGCATTCGTTCTCCCCATTCTTCACCATCTTGCGCCGGGGAACGGCACGCCATCCGGGGGGAAAATCCCCAGGGCGCTCGTTCTCACGCCGACAAGGGAGCTCTGCCAGCAGGTACAGCTCTCCGCAGTCAAATACGGGAAATTCCTCTCCCTCCGTTCCGTTTCGATTTACGGCGGCGCGGGGATGGACCAGCAGGTGAAAGCGCTCCGGCGCGGGACGGATATCGTCGTTGCGACGCCGGGGAGGCTCCTGGACCACATGCAGCGCAGGACCGTCGATCTCTCGGGGATCCGGATACTCGTCCTTGACGAGGCGGACAGGATGCTCGATATGGGGTTCATCAACGACGTGAAGAAAATCATCGCCGCGATTCCGTCGAAACGCCAGACGATGCTCTTCTCCGCGACGATCTCGCCCGACATCAAATCGCTCGCGTCGAACATACTGCACGACCCCCAGACCGTCCAGGTCGGGGAGCGGCGCAATCCCGCGGAGACGATCGTCCAGCACTTCTACAGCGCACCGCAGGGTTCGAAGATCGACCTTCTCGTTCATGCGCTGGAGGCGGAAAAGATGCAAAGCGTCCTGGTCTTTTCCAGGACAAAGCACGGAGCGGACAAGATCAGCAGGCGGCTCGAACGGACGGGGATCGCCTCCGCCGCGATCCACTCGAACAGGACGCAATCCCAGAGAGAAAAGGCGCTCGAAGGGTTCAAGGAGGGGAAATTCCGGGTTCTCGTGGCGACAGACATCGCCGCACGGGGTATCGACGTGAGCGGTATCTCGCACGTGGTCAACTATGACATCCCGCAGTACCCGGAGGACTACATCCACCGCATCGGCCGGACCGGCCGGGCTGGCGCGAGCGGCGACGCCGTCACGTTCGTCGCCCGGGAAGAGCTCCAGTACCTGACGCGGATCGAAAAGTTCGTGGGGAAGAGGTACGTCGTAAACGCCTACCCCGGATTCACGGCGCCGCCCCAGCAGGAACATGCGACACCGCACGACTCCTCCTCTTACAGGAGCGGACGCCCGGGGCCCCGCAACGACCAGCGGCATACAGGTCCGGGGCGGAACACTCCACGCAACGACAACCGGCACCCCCAGTCAGGCCGAACGGCACCGCGGAACGACAAGCGGAACCCGCAGTCGGGGAGGGTTGGGCCGCGCAACGACAGCCGGCAAACGCAGCCCGGCCGGAAAAAGGAAGAACACAAGAAGATGGAATCATACTCCTCGGATTCCAGCAGCGCCGGGTGGTCGAACTACTAGGCGGCGCGGAAGCGCCTTCAACGACGAACGGCCCCGCTCTGACGAGCGGGGCCGTTCCCGTTTTATATCATCCGCGGCGCACATAGCATATCGTCAGTGCTAATATCCTTTCATTTCGTTATATCAGTATGTCCGGATCCGCCGCGGGAAACCGCAGGCTGGAAGGACGGGAACGGAGTTCCCCCCGGGCGGACACACGCCCCGTGATGCCGCCGGACATCAGGAACAACTGCAGGGCGAATTGCGCGCATGAAGTACCGATTTCAGACCCCGCTCGTCCCCTTTTTTCTCGGCGTCGTCGCAGTCATCGAATCCGTCTGGATACTCCGCTCACAGGGCTTTTTTCCGGTCGATGAATGCGCGCATTACCTGTACAGCCGGTTCGTCCTTACCGCCCTCCCGTACACGGTGGAAACCTGGCACCGTCCGGGGCTCCTGTGGCTCTTTGCGCTCCCTGCGCAGCTCGGCCACACGTGTACGATGTTCTTCGCGCTCTTTGTGTACCTTGCGCTCCTTGTCGTCACGTACCGCATCGCCCTGCTCATGGACATCCGCCATGCCGCATGGGTCATCCTCCTCACGGGGCTTCAACCGGTCCTGTTCGACATCTCCTACGCATGCCTGGCAGAGATGCCTGCCGCACTCGTGCTCGCGCTTTCACTCCTCTATCACCTGAAGGGGAGGCACGGGACGAGCCTTGCGCTTGCTTCCGCGGTTTTTCTCTTCCGGTTCGAGATGTACGGGTTCGCGCTCCTTCTTTTCCTTCTCGCCTTCCGGCGAAAGGAGTGGCGCATACTTCCCCTCGTTCTCATCGGTCCCGCGCTCTGGATCACATCCTCCGCGTTGATCTCGGGAAACGTCACAACGTTCTTCACGGAATGGTCAAAATTCTCCCATCTCGGAAAGTACGTCCCCGGCATTCCCGTGATGTATTACGCGGAAAACCTGCAAAACATATTCGGCATCGCACAGGTCCTGTTTTTTGCCGGGGCCGCAGTGCTCATCCTCCGGCGGAAGAAGATTGCCGAGTTTGGTCTCCTGTTCTTCCTCATCGCGATCAATATCGTCGTCAATACGGCCGCCGGAGCGGAGTACTTCCACTGGACGGGAAGCATCGGCGAATTCCGGTACGTCGCGGTCGTCGGACCGTTCGTCGCCCTCGTCTCCGTGTACGGATTCTCGGAGGCCCTCGAGGCGCTGGGAAAAGGGTGGCGGGAGCTCGCTCTTTCTTTCGCCCTCTTCACACTCGTCGTTTTCAATTGCACGCTCACAACCCATCCCCGTGCGTGGGAGAACTACGAAAAGATCGTCCTCGGGATGACCCGCTCCGCGCACAGGGAGTACCCCGATCTGACACTGCTCTCCAACAACTCGCTCGCGGCGTTCGCGCTCGACGTGGCACCGTCGGGGGGGCCGCACTACGAAAAGCTCGACGCCCGTAAGCTCGCGCAATACACGCGCTGCCTTGTGTTCTGGGACCCGTATTCGTCGAATCCCCGTTTCTTCCAGACGGGACTCACCGCCGGGACCCTGCTCCGCGATCCATCGGTCTCGGTTGTCGACAGGTACGATTACTGGCATGACGAGTACATCGTGTTCCTGAAAGACGCAGGGCCGGCAATGACTGCAGGGCAATGAGCGGCCGGCACACGGGGCGGATGATCCCCGGTGTTGGAATTCTCTCCGCATATTCCACACTTTCTATCATCTTCTTCCCCCCCGATGTCAGACTGGACAGATTTCCTGCACGGCATACTTCTCGCGACGTGACGGTATGCACGGAAGTCGCACCGGCAGAGCGGCTGAAACGGGGAGGACGGCCACCCCTTCCAAGGTGAAGGTGCGGCCGCCGGCGAGTGTCAGTCGGCGGGAGAAATGTGGACATTCCCCCCCGCAGTGTGAATAAACACGGGATTCCCGCCGCCGTTGATCGTCTCGTCAAGCTCGCCCGTACCGCCGTCGCCTCCGGCGTGGCCGGGGAGCGAGCATGTGACCGATCCCCCGCTTGCCTCGGCGTCAATATTCCCGGCAAACCGGAGCGGCAGGGCAACATCGATGTCGCCGCCGGATGACTCGAGATGAACGCCCCTGTTCTCGCCGTTCAGGCTCACGCTCATGTCTCCCCCGCCCGTCAGCGCCCGTATTTTTCCTTCGGCGCCCACGACCCGAACGTCCCCGCTCGACGTGTTGAGGTCAAGATCTCCCGAGAGCGACCTCACGGTGACTCCGCCGGTGAACGTGCGCAGCCCGATCGTCCCGGAACAGCTGTCCGCGTGTATGCTGCCGCAGAACGTCTCAAGGCTGACATCCCCGGAAGTTCCGGATATCGCAATGTCACCTTCCGAAGTCCCCCCCCTTGAGGATACCCTGAACGCCGCCGATCACGATTGCTCCCGATGAGGTGTGCACCCTGACATTGCAGTCCCGCGGGACCGTGACGGTGTACGACACACTGAGAACGGGAGAATACCATACCCACTCCTCGCTCTCAAGGCGTGTTCCCCGGACGTCGACACGTTCACCGGACTGCTCTGCCGTCACCTCAAAGTTTTCGACGTCCTTTTCCCTCCCCTCCACCGTCACGTGAAGGATCACCTGCGGGGACGGCCCGCCGGTAATCCTGATCGACCCTGACCTGGTTTCCAGGTTGAGAGCGGCTCCCGGTCCGACGGGAAAGCTTTTCTGCATGTGTTTCCGGGCCGCCGCGGCAGGGACACCGGTAAAGAGAAGAAGCGAGACAAGAAGCGTCACGCCTGAACCGGCGCGTGCGCCCGCCGTGGCGACCCGGTGCACGCCGGACGTCCCGGCGCGCGCCTTCAAGACCTGATTGTCCCCCATACTGTCCTCCTCTCTGTCAGTGTACGCCACGCACATGACAGGAGAATGACAATACGATTACAACTGACTCATTCTGCAATTATTCCGGCAGCGGCTTCTTTCTTGTAGAAAACTTGAGTACTCTGCATCAAGGGTCCATCCCCGCAGAGCCCGTACGCAGGAGGACTCCCGCGACCGCGGCGGCCGCACAATCGCGAATCTTTTCGCGTCCCGGTGCATCTCACGCGGGGAACAGTGTGCACGAACAAGGGGGTGCAACACTATGTCAACAAAGAAGGCAATCGTAAAGCAGGTGCAGGGTATCACGCTCGCGGGGAAAGCCGACACCAACCACTGGGTGATGATGGACGGAAGGAACGCGGAGGGGGGGGAAGGCGCGGCATCGTCGCCGAAAGAGCTCCTTCTCCTTGCCCTCGGGGGATGCACGTCGATGGACGTCATCCCCATACTCAGGAAGAAGCGACTGCGCGTCGATGCGTTCGAAGTCAGGCTCACCGGGACCGAGCGCGAGGAACATCCGCAGGTCTTCACCGACATCCACATCGAATACGTGCTCACCGGGAATGCAATCCCGGCAGCGGACGTGGAGCAGGCGATCGAGCTCTCGACGACGAAATACTGTTCGGTCTCCGCGATGCTCCGCGGCAGCGTGAACATCACGCATTCGTATCTCATACTGCCGTCGGCCCCGCCGGCGGCCGACTCCACATCCCGTGCAGGCACCTGACATGGAATCACAACTCTTCTGGTACGGCGCGGCTGCAGTCGTCGCGTTCCTTTACATCCGCAGGCTCCTCAGGATGCGGGCGCTCAAGGCGTACTCGCCGGCGGAAATCGAAACCCGGCTGAAATCGAACGACGGCATTCTCCTTCTCGACGTCCGCAATGATGCGGAACGCCGGACGGGCTCCATCAAGGGGTCGATCCACATTCCCCTCGGCTCGCTCAGGTCGCGCATGAGTGAACTGGAGAAGCACCGGAACAGTGAGATTGTCTGCTACTGCGCGTCGGGGAGCAGGAGCGCGAGCGCGGCGCTTTTGCTGAAGAAACACGGATTTACCGCGGGAAATCTGAGCGGCGGAATGGGTGAGTGGAATTTCGTTCACCGGTAGATTCCCCCCCATTCTCATTTCCCATCCGGAAAACGACCCGGTGCTTGAGAAGGTCTCGTCCCAGGGAGATCGCGCCTCCGGGTACCCACTCACCGTCCATTTCGACCCGGGAGACGCCGTGCTGGCAGTGATCCGGATTTTCCACCTGGACGTCGTAGACAGACTCGCCGTGCCTGTATGTCAACCGGAAGCCGTCCCACCACCCGGGAATGACCGGGTCCATTGTCATGATCTCCCCCCGCACGTGCAGACCGAGGATCTCTTCCACCCACGCCCTGTACATCCATCCTGCAGAGCCGGTGTACCACGACCAGCCCCCCTGCCCCGTCCGCCCCGGGAGATTGTAGACGTCGGCTGCTATGACGTACGGCTCGACGCCGTACCGCCATACGCTCAGCGGGTCACGCGCGCGTTCGACCGGATTGATCATGCGCAGAATCCCCGCCGCCCGCGTGCCGTCTCCGCGTCGCGCCATTGCCATTGCCATCCACACCGCTGCGTGTGTGTACTGGCCCCCGTTCTCCCTTACTCCCGGGGGGTACCCCTTGATATATCCCGGCGAGGGCTCCATCGTATCGAACGGGGGCTCAAACAGGAGGACGAGGCCGTCATCGGCGCGGACAAGATGCGCCCACGCCGATTCCAGCGCCTCCTCCGCCCTGTCGGGCCGGGCAGCGCCGCCCAGGGATGCCCACGACTGGGGGAGAGAATCGATCTTCGCCTCCGCGTTCATGGACGAACCCAGGGGGGACCCGTCATCGAACGTCGCCCTGATATACCACTGGCCGTCCCACGCGGATGCTTCCACCCGCTCGATCAAATCCCGCCGATCCCCGTCATACGCCGCCTGGACGTCCGTCCGGCCCATAAGGCCCGACATCTCGGACATCCCCTGTAATACATCCGCCATAAACCACGCAAGCCAGACGCTCTCCCCTTTCCCCCCGGCCCCGACGAGATTCATGCCGTCGTTCCAGTCACCGGACCCCATCAGGGGCAACCCGTGCGCTCCGAACTTCCGGCTGCGCGTGACCGCCCGCATGCAGTGCTCGAAGAGCGACGCGCGTTCAGGGGAAATCCCCGGCGTCTGAAGACTTTCGGCCTGGTCCTCCTTCAGCACCGGCGCGTCAAGGAAGCTTATCATCTCCCGCATGATTCCTGCGTCGCCGGTTGTCCTTACATACTGCGTCATCGCATACGGGAGCCACAGGAGATCATCGGAGATCCTCGAGCGGATCCCCATCCCGCCGGGAGGATGCCACCAGTGCTGAACGTCTCCTTCAGAGAATTGACGGCTCGCCGCGAGAAGTATGTGCTCGCGCGCCAGTGCGGGATGCGCGTACACGAGGGCCATGACGTCCTGCAGTTGATCCCGGAAACCGAACGCACCGCCCGATTGATACGAAGCGGACCGGGCCCAGAGACGGCAGGAGACAGCCTGATAAAGGAGCCAGCGGTTTACAAGGAAGTCCGCGGCGAGCTCGGGGGTGTGGACCTCTACGGCGCCGAGCCGGTCGTCCCACCATGATTTCGTCTTCCCGAGCGCGGCTTCGACGGCATCGGGATCCCGGCAGAGCCGGACAAGGTCATGGACCTCCTCTATCGATCGGGCCTGCCCCAGGACGCACGTGATTGCGATGCGTTCGCCCGGGGCGAGATCCACGGTCGACTGCACCGCCGCACACGGGTCCAGGCCTGCTCCGGTCCGACGGGAAAGCCTGGATCGATACATCGCCTCAGGATTTTTCATCGACCTGTTGCGGCCCAGAAACGCCGTCCTGTCGCCCGTATACGATCCGGCGGGTTCGCTCATTGCCGCAAACGCGATCCTGCCGGCATAATCAGGATTGTAGTAATTGCGGGCGATCAGCGCCTCGACTTCTTCATCCCAGTGGGTGATGACATGCATCTGTGAAGTCTCGCGGAACTCACCGAGAGTCCATTCCGCGTAGTGCGTCACCGCGAGCCTGCGGTGCCTGAGGGAATCGTTCCTGAGTGCAAGCGTGAGGATCTTCACCGGCTGCCCCCCGCCGTCGTCGACGGGGACAAAGACCGTAAGCTCATGTTCAATGCCGTGGCTGTTGTGCTCGAACACCGTGTACCCCGCGCCGTGACGCGCGCGGTACGCGCTCTCTTCCCGGACCGGCGATGCACATGGGGTCCAGAAGGCGCCGGTGTCCTCATCCCTTATGTAAATCGCTTCCGACGGGGGATCCGTCACGGGATCATTCGACCACTCCGTGAGCCGGTTCCGCTCGCTGTTCCCCTGCCAGGTACAACCGGCCCCCGTTTCGCTCACTATCGTGCCGAATTCGCGATTTGCAATGACGTTCACCCAGGGTGCGGGAGTGTGCATCCCCGGCCCCAGGTATATCGCGTACTCCCTGCCTCCGGGAGTGAACCCGCCGAGACTGTTGAAGTACGCAAGGTCCATAAAGGGGAGCGCCGCCGATGCGTCGCGGGGATCTCGTTTTGAGGCTGTGAACGCCGGCACGTGTGTCACTTCGGGCGGAAGTCCGAATTGCTGCGGAAGTGTCCCGCGCGCCCCGACGACGACCACGCTCGCCACGGTCCTCAAAAGGGTAAGGTCCTCGGCCGGGATCTGCTCCTCGTTGCGGAGGTAAATCCCGCCGCGCCGCACATCCTCCGGCGGGAGGGCGTGCGACTGGATCAGGAGGCTGAGCGCTTCATTCAGCGGGCGGCGGTAACCGCCCGCTTCCTCGTTGAGGATGACAAGATCGGCCGCGAGCCCGTGCATCCGCCAGTATGCATGCGCCTGAAGCATCTGGCGCACCAGGATCAGGTCATGCTCCTCCCCGACGGCGACGAGGGCAACAGGAAGATCCCCGGAAATCGAGTACGCCCAGAGCCCCGACTGGCCCCTGCGGTTTTTCATTATGCGCTCCGGCGGGGAACGGAGGAGGGAATTGGGAAACAGGAGGTGGCTCGCCAGCTTCTGGTATCGCCGCGCCTCGTCAGGCTGGATCCTGAGGAGTCGCAGCTCAAGCTGAGCGGAAGCCCAGACGAGTTCCATCGCCCTGTCAATCGCATGCGGGTCGGTGTACTTCCCGAGTATTCCCAGGACCCCGGCGCGCGACTCGCCTGCCGCCAGGATCATCGATACCTGGACGCGCTGACGGGGGCCCAGAGTGAACTCCCGGCGGAGGCTGAGCACCGGATCGATGACGAACCCCTGGCTGTTCCCGGGATCCTGGACGGCGCCCATCGGCGCGGCGAGTGTGCGCCCCCTGCCGATAAACCGCGCGCGATCCGTTTCGAACCGCACGGGGACGTCGTCGGCGTGTTCGAGCGTGAACCGGTGGCCGACCCACATCGGGGGATCGCCTGCCTGCCGGGGACGCCTGTGGGCAAGAATGGCCTGCTCCGCCGGTACCGACTCGGTTTCAATAAAGAGTTTGCTGAATGCGGGGTGCTGGCGGTCGGCATTGTGGGGAGCCATCGACAGTTCCACGTACGACGTCAGGCTGAGGGTGCGCGGGCGGAGCGATCGGTTGATCAGCGTCATGCGACGGATCTCGACGTCGTCATCCGGCGCCACGATGATCTCGGTCTCGCTTTCGATGTCCGCGTCGACCCGCCGGAAGACGGCCCTGTCGAGCGAAAAATTGGCGGAAAATTCCTCGGCGATTCCCCCGGCCGGCTGGTACGTGTTGCACCAGAGGCGCCCGGAATCACCGTCGTGGATGTAGCAGAATATACCCCACGGATCCGCGGTGCGATCCGACCGCCAGCGGGTGATCTCCATGCCGCGCCAGTGGCTGTAACCGCCGCCGGCATTTGTCACCATCAGCCCGTACCGGCCGTTGGAGAGAAGCTGCGTCCGCGGGGTCGAGGTATGGGGGGTGTCGAACTGGCTCACCGAAAGAGCCGCTTCTCCGACAGCGGCGATGGACGCAACCCGCACGTGCGACGAGACCTGGTCCACGGGGGGAAGACGGGGGATCCGCTCATGAAGAAGCGGCTCGACCGCGCGCACGCGCGGATCCCGGTGGAACGCAGTCCGCACGGGGTCACCGGAGAGAAAGTTGACAAGCGAGAGGAATCCCATCCCCTGATGGTGGGCCATGTACGCGCGGACAATCACGCCGGATTCGCCTTCCCTCTCGTGCTGCCGGCTGTAATCGACGGATTCGTAGAATCCGTACCCGTTCAACATACCCAGGGCGGACAGCCGTCTCAAATTGGAAAGAGTCTCGCGGGGAACCAGCCCGACGGCGAGCAACGCGGCATACGGCGCAACGACGATCTTCTCCACCTGGCCGCGCTTGAGACCGAGGTCAGGGACGCCGAACGCGCTGTATTGATACGTCTTATGCGCGTCCAGATCGGCGGAGGCGGACTCCGAAATCCCCCACGGCACGCGGTGCCTGCGGCCGTAGGCAATCTGCACGGCAACGGCGTCACGGGCCGCCTTATGGAGGAGCGAGTTCGGATATGACCGCTGGAACAGCAGAGGCATGAGGTATTCGAACATCGTGCCTGTCCAGCTCAGGAGCACCTCGCGCCGTCCAATACCGCCGTACGGCCTGCTCATGGCAAACCAGTGCTCGGAAGGGACATCACCCTTTGCAATCGCGACGAAACTCCCGAGCCGCGCCTCGCTTGCAAGAAGGTCGTAATACGCGTGATCCAGCCTCCCCTCAGAAACGTTGTACCCGACGGAAAAGAGCCGCCTGGAGGAATCGTAAAGAAACCGCATATTCATTGAATCGCTCAGGCGGCAGATATCCGAGGAAAGCCGGCCGCAGGCGGCAAGCATTTCACCCGCCAGCCATTTCGACTTCTCGAACGCACCGAGCACGCGGTCGATCCAGGCGGAGACACCGGACGCGGCGTCCCGCCCTTCCCTGCGAAGCGCCGTGAGCAATTGGATGCACGGGGAACTGCCGCTTGCAATGTCCTGAAGTGAAGGGGCGGTGAGCAGGGCGCCGCGGAACGCCAGCCGCGCGCCGGGGTCCGTTATGCCTGCATCCTCCGGCGACTTCTCGCCCAGGATTTCGATCCACTCCAGATAGCGATCCGCGATGTTCAGCCAGGATTTGATCTGGAGCCGGATCTGCCGTGCCCAGTACGCGGTCTCTTCCCCCCGGGGTCCCCGCGCGCGCAGACTGGAGATACTCTCACCCGCTTCCCGGTCCGTCTTTCGAAGCATTGCGATCATTGCCGCGACCCCGGGCGGGTGAGACTCCCAGATCCTCATCCAGGTATCAATGACCCGCGTATCGGAAGCGGAGGCTTTTGCCGCAACGAGTGATTCACGCAGGATTTCCCCCGCGTCCTTTACGCCGGCGAACATCCGGGCATCGATCAGTGGCTCCCGTTGAAGGGCGGCGAGCCGGTGTTCAAGCGACCAGAGGGCGCCGAGCAGGTTTCCGCTGTCGGCGGTCGACACATACCTCGGGGTGAGCGGAAGCAGTGTCCGGACGTCGTACCAGTTGAGCAGATGCCCCTCATGCCGTTCCAGAGACTCGATCGTCTTCATCGAGCGGCTCAGAACGGTGACCGCGTCGTCAACAGTGACATACCCGAGATCATGCGCACCGGCCACGCTCGCAAGCCAGAGGCCGATGTTTGTCGGGCTCGTCCGCATCGCAAGCGCGTTCTGATACGACACCTGGTAATTGTCCGGCGGGAGCCACGAGGATTCATCATTGACAAAATCGGCGAAATACCTCCACGTGCGCCGCGCGACGCTCCTGAGAAACTGCCGATCCCCGGGAGAAAGGAGCAAGCGCGGCTCCGCCGGCTCCGGACGCCGGTTCAGAAGCCAGCCGACAACGGGGGAGGCAAACCAGAGGAGAAGCCAGGGCGCGGCAAGCCAGACGTTCGGCGGCACGGCGTACAGGACCGCCAGGCCCAGCACAACGCTGAAGAGGCTCGCCGCGGCCATCGAGAAAATGAGCCACGCAGCCCCGGAACGGGCGCGGTCGTGCATGACCTGCGCCGACGCCCACTCCAGCGTCCCGCGGCGGGACACGTTGCCCCTGTAGAGCGCGCGGGAGATCGCATCAAGGGCGATCCAGGCCTCGTAGGGAAGCAGCGCCGCATCGGTGACCACGCGCAGCAGATCGTGCGCCACCTGCCCGGGTGCAACATCCCTGATCCCGTGCTTCGTCGTCGCCCATGTAAGAGGCTGGGCCAGGGATTGAAAAAGAAAGTTGGCTGCGACGAGGATGATCGCCATGACCCCCGCCTCGAACGAAATCATCAGGGACGTTACGAGGAGCAAGAGGCTGAACGCGGGAAGCACGCTCCGGCGCAGATTGTCGAAGATCTTGCCGCGGTTGAACAACGAGAGGGGGTTCCGGTCCCGGGTCCCCCCCGGGGCGGGCACGTGAGGCATTATCCACCGGGCGATCTGCCAGTCGCCCCGGATCCACCGGTGCTGGCGCCTGATGAACCCAAGGTAATCCTGCGGGAATTCATCGAAGAGCTCGATGTCGCTTGCAAGGCCGACGCGGAGGTGAGCGCCCTCGATGAGGTCGTGGCTGAGAAGCAGTCCCTCGGGGAACCTTCCGGCAAGCACCTTGCTGAACACGCGCACGTCGTAGATCCCCTTGCCGTGGTACGACGCTTCGCCGGTGAGGTCCTGGTTGACATCAGAGACCGCGCTCGTATACGGATCGATCCCCACGGGATCGGAAAACAGGCGGCTGAACGGCGATCCGTTCGTACTCGGGAGGGATGGACTTACACGCGGCTGGATAATGGCATAGCCGCCCACGATCCGTCCACGGCGGTCGAAACGCACCTGGTTGAGCGGGTGTGCGATGGTCTCGACAAGCCTGCGCGCGGTGTCATGCGGCAGCTGCGTGTCGCTGTCAAGCGTGATCACGTAGCGGACATCCGCAAGCAGGGCCGCGTCCCCGACCCGGACGATCTGTTCGGCCCCGGGCTTTCCCGACCCTACAATCAGCCCGTTGAGCTCCTCGAGCTTTCCCCTTTTCCGTTCCCAGCCGATGAACATCTGCTCCGACGCGGACCATTGCCTTTCCCTGTGGAAAAGGAAAAACCGGCCGGGACCGTACGTGCGGTCGAGTTTTTCGATCGCCCCTGTTGCCGCACCGAGAAGTTCCGCGTCCGAGTCGCAGTGAAGCTGCGGCGCATCGTTGTAGTCCGTGAAGAGGCCGAAGAGCAGGTTCCGCTCCTTGTTCGAGAGATAGCGAATCTCGAGCTTTTCCGCCTCGGCATCGATTGTCTTCCTGTCCGTAAGCATCATGGGAACGACAACGATCGTCCGGCACGCGTCGGGAATTCCCGTGCCCCGGTAATCCATCTTGGGAAGGGAACGGGGCGGGAGAAGCCGCATGACAACGTAGTTCAGGATCTCGAGGGAGAGCTGGCTCGCCGGGACAAGGAGGAGGACTGACACAAGGAGCCGGACCCACGGCGGCTCCCCGGTGAGACCGATCCGGAGGAAAAGTGAAACTGCCGCAAGGGTGAGGACACCGATGCCGCCGAAGTACACGGCCGCGTGATGGCGATACGTCCACCGGATCGACCGAAAGCGGAACGACTCGCGGCACCCGATCTTCGCCGCGAGATCCCCCCTCCTGTCGCCGATGAGGTAGTCCCCCACGTGCGTCCGGCGGGCCTCTGCGGCTGACGAGAGGAGCGCCCCGGCCGCGAGATCCACGGCATCCCCGGCGATCTTCTCTTCGGGAAGCCCGGAACTCCGCCGGAGATCCTCGATCGCCCGCCTGCAGCTGTCACGGGTATCGAAGTCCATGCGCGCATAGACGCCGGCAGGGTCGGTCCTGAGCACCTCGTCCACGCGGCTGAGCTCTTCGAAGCATATCTTCCAGTCCAGGAGATCGAGCGCGCGGAGGCTTGTGAATGCATTGCCGATGGAGAGTTGATCACGGGTCTGCCCTGTCTTCGTTTTTTGCCCGAGATCGCCCAGGGACCTCTGGAATTTCCGTTCAAGCCAGCGCTGCACGGGCTCCATGACAGGGCCCTCGTCATAGAGATAGTCCATGAGCTGGGATGCAAAATACGGGCTGGGTGCGGGGTGGGCCTTCGCGAGCTCCGCAAGGATCGAAAAAATCTGGTGCGGGTCCTGCCGGTTGACTGCGATGAGCCTGTTTGCCCAGAAGTGGGCGACCCCGGACTCGTGCACCTCCCTCAGGGCCCGGCCGGCGATCTTCCGGATCTCCTCCAGGAGCGCCATGCGGAGCATCTGGGGAACGGCCCACAGTTCGCCGATGGAAAGCGGCACACCGGTTTGATACGCCGCCAGGAACGAAAGGATGTTCTCCCTGTCGAGACGAAGGTCCGTGTGCGAGACAAGTTCCCTCGCAATGCCGTAGATCCGCGGAAGGCTCCGCCCCGGTTCGCTTGCAAGGAGAGGGAGCTGCCGGTAATACCGGAGCGGGAGGTTGCGCCGGATTCCGCGCGCGTTGCTCTCAAGGATGTATTCATTGTCGAGAAGCCACCCTGCGCTCGGCGGCAGAACCTGGTCCAGGCTCCCGGCGCCGGCGAGCGCACGACAGGCCCGGTACACCCAGAGCCGGTTTCGATCCACGCTCCTCAGTTGTTCGGCCCGGCGGCGGTGACGCCCCCCCACCTCGTGAGCCGCGGCCAGTTCCTGAGCGTATTCACGCAGCTGCAGCGGGCCAAGCAGGGGTCCTGAGGCCCACCCGTCCCCGCCCGGATCCTCCCCGAACGTGCGGAGGAGGAAAAGGGCCGGGGGAACTTCCCCTATTTCCAGAAGAACCGCCGCCGGGATTTCCAGGGTTTCAGCGGGGGCGAGAAGTATCAGGACTGTCTCGCCGGGAACAAGCCACCGGGAGTGATCCACAAGCAGCGCAAGGTCCACGCCGGACCGGGAGCGGCGGATGAGCAACAGGCCAAGGAGGGAACAGAGTAGGCCGAGTGCGGAAAGCGCAAGGGGCACGGCCCCGATCCCTGCGGGACCCGTCCGGTGAACGAGGGCGATGATCGCACCGAGGAGCGTCACGCCGAAGACGCCGCTTGCGACAACAAGAGAAACCGCGCGGGAACGGAACGGGTCCCGCCGGTGGAGCTTACCGTCGGCGCCCCTGTTCACGTACGCGGCGCGGCGGTACCCCTTTCTTCCCAGTTGCCTGAGAGCATTGCGGGCTTCCTCCCGGCTGCCGAGGTATCCGATGAGGACGGCATCGTCCATCCGCTATTCCTCAAATGAAGTGAGCGAACCCGCTGTCGCAGTACGAGGAGGAAGGAGAACCGGCTACGCTTTCTTTGCCAGCCGGGCAACATAGAGAAGGAGAAGAGCGCCGACGACTGACGCGACAAGCAATCCGAGTATCCCCCAGGTCATGATACCAAGGAGGCCGAATATCCATACGCCGATAAACGAGCCGATGACGCCGATAACGAGGTCTCCGACGAGACCGAAACCGGCGCCTTTCATGATCTTCCCGGCAAGGTAACCCGCCACCACCCCGATCACGAGAAAGAGGACAAGATGTTCAGTGCTCATACCGGATTCCCCATCAGAAATGTGAGAGGTTCAGTGAACTGCACGACAGGCATCCTCCGCGGCCCCTGTGCCGCACGGGAACGGGGAGACACGCGCATCACACCCGGTCCCCGGCAGGTTCGACAAGGTCGAGGCCGACGAGGACGCGATCCGTGTTGGAGAAATCGCCGATGACCTTCCTGACCGGAAGGGGGAGTTTTCGCACAAGCGTCGGGACGGCAAGGATCTGGTTGTCACGCGCAAGCCTGGGGTTCTTCAGCAGGTCGACGACTTCGACCCTGTACTTCCCCTTCAACTGGTCCCGGCATATGAGGTTCAGATTTCTCAACGCCATGGCCGACCTGGAACTCTCGCCGGCGATATAGAGGCGGAGGACCCACCTGCCCGGGCTTCCGGCAACCCGCCGCGCATCCCGGGTTCGAGGCTTCGCTGTTTTCTTCCTGATGGCCACGGCAATGTCCTTTTCATGACCTGTGATTGCACTCCGGCCGGCGCTTCCGGCCGCCCGCCCTACACGTCCGCTTTGCGGCTCTGTCCCATCTTCACACGATCCTGGATGACGACTTTCGTCCTCCCCCTCTCCTCCCCGATTTCATTCAGCGCTTCTGATTCCACGGCCTGGAATTCGGTCCGGAGAAGAACGATTTTCGCCTCCATCGATTCCCGCTTTCGCTCCAGCTCATACTGTTTGCGGAGAATCTCCTGCTGACGCAGGAGCCGGTCCGCGTCATCTCTCGTCTCCTGCGAGAGGCGCGCCGAGCCTGTCAGCACCCCCGCCGGCCCGACGTAGACGTCCAGGAGTTCGATCCCGTGGTCCGTGAGCTTGAATTCCCGGATCTGGTTGGAGTGCGCCATCCCGCGCGACTTCAGCACGTACAGCGCCCGGTTCCGCTCACCCCCGATTTCGATATCGCGGAGAAGGAGCCACGTATCAATAAGGGATGAGACGTAAATGTCGGTCGTCTCGATGTTGCTTTCGATGGACGTCAGGCTCGTGCAGAACGCGGTAATCCGGTTCATCTTGAAAAAATCGACAAGGCGCAGGAGCATTGCCTTGACCTCGACCTGGTTTTCACCCACCACGAACGCATTGATGGGGTCAAGGATGACGACGGCCGGCTTGAACCTGTTGACCAGTTTTATGCATGTCGTCAGGTGCGTTTCGAGCCCGTAGAGCGTCGGGCGGGTCGCATGAAACTGGAGCAGCCCTTTGCGTACCCACTGCTCCAGGTTGATCCCGATCGAGTTCATGTTGCGCATGAGCTGGCCGGGGGATTCTTCAAAGGTAAAGAAGAGGACGCGCTCTCCCCTCCTGCACGCCGCATCGACGAACTGCGCGGCGATGCTCGTCTTCCCGGTCCCGGCGGTCCCGGAGACAAGAACGGTGCTCCCCCGGAAATATCCCTTTCCCGATAGCATCGTGTCAAGCCGCTGGATGCCGGTGGAGATCCTCTCCTGGGACGAACGGTAATTCAGACCGAGGGATGTGACCGGCAGGACCGAAAAGCCGTCCTCGTCGATGAGGAACGGGTACTCGTTCGTGCCATGCGTCGAGCCCCGGTACTTGACGATCCTGAGCCTGCGTATCGACGATTGATCCGTCACGCGGTGATCGAGGAGTATAACGCAGTCGGAGACGTATTCTTCGAGACCCTGGCGCGTCAGTGAGCCTTCGCCCCGTTCGGCCGTGATTATCGTCGTGACCCCTTTTCGTTTCAACCAGCCGAACAAACGCTGCAGCTCCGCCCGGAGGATACGCGGGTCGGGCAGCTCGGAGAACAGCGATTCGATCGTATCGAGGACCACGCGCTTCGCACGGATCGTCTCTATCGCGAGATGGATGCGTATGAACAGCCCCTCGAGGCTGTATTCGCCGCTCTGCGAGATTTCACCCGGCTCGACACGGATGTGCTCGAGCCATATTTTCTTCCGCTTCACGAGCGCGGTCAGGTCGAATCCCAAAGACGCGACGTTTGCCGTGAGTTCCTTCTCAGTTTCTTCAAACGAAATGAAGACACCGGGCTCGTTGTATTCCGTCGCCCCCCTGACCAGAAATTCCATCGCCAGGAGCGTTTTGCCGCAGCCGGCGCCGCCGCACACGAGCGTGGGTCTTCCCGCCGGCAAGCCCCCGCCGGTGATTTCATCCAACCCCTGTATGTTTGTCGGGGTTTTGGCAAGGACGTTGCGGTGCAAGCCTCTCTTCTTCATCGTGTGTCACCCTCGAGTGTAGACGCGCCTACAATTGAAAGCAGAGTAACTGTACTTGCCGGCGATTTCCATACTTCGGAGGGATGAATAAGTAGTTAATCCCTTGGGGGGGGGAAAGCGGTTGCGCCGGCGGCCGATGGTGCCGGTTCAGTCCGCGGAGACAGTGAGGCCGGAATCCTCGGCGGTCAACCGGACGATCATCTTGCCGGTATTTCCACCCCTGAGCAAATCGACGAATGCGTGCGGAGCGCGTTCAATGCCCTGTACGACCGTCTCTTTCGCGACGAGTTTTCCCCCGGCAAGAAACCCCTTCATCTCCTTCACGAATTCCGGCATACGGTCGTACCAGTCGCCGACGATAAATCCCTGCAACGTCAGGCGTTTGCCTATGATGAGCGGGAGATTGCGGGGACCGGGCGGCGGCACACTTTCGTTGTACCCGGAGATTGCACCACACATGATAATCCGTCCGTTCGGCCGCATCGCCCCGAGTGCGGCTTCAAGCTGTTCGCCTCCGACGAGGTCGAAATACACGTCAATCCCTTCGGGCGCCGAGCGCTCGATCTGAGCGGGGATGTTCCCGTCCCTGTAGTTGAACGCGGCATCAAACCCGAACTCGTCGATGAGCATGGCGACCTTCTCCGGCGATCCGGTGCTGCCGATGACGGAGCAGCCGCGAAGTTTCGCAAGCTGGCCGGCGATGCTCCCCACCGCCCCGGCGGCCGAGGAGACAAAGACACGCATGCCCGCCTTCACGTCAACGAGGCGCAGACCGGCCCAGGCGGTCAACCCGGTCATGCCGAGCACACCCAGGTGCGCCGAGAGAGGACGGACATCCCGATCGACCACGCGCAAGTCGCGTGCCCCCGCAACAAAACACTCTCGCCATCCGAGCCGCGACGAGACGATATCCCCGGGGGCGAATCCCGGCGCATGCGATTCCACCACTTCGCCGACGGCGGCGCCGTCGAGTACCTGAGCAAGCTGAAAGGGCGCAACATACGACGGGGCGTCGTTCATCCGCCCCCGCATGTACGGATCGACGGACATGAACAGGTTTCGCACAAGCACCTGGTCCTCGCGCGGGCGTGGGAGCTCGACGCGGACAAGCGAAAAATTGCCCGGGACCGGCAGACCCTGCGGGCGGGAGACCAGACGGACTTCCCTGCTTATGGTCGGCGGACGAAAGGCGTGCTTTTTCGGTTCGTCGGCAGCGGCCGGCGTTGTACTGTGTTTTTCAGTGTCGACTTCACTCGCGGATTTCGTCACCGGCCTCTCCTCCTGTAAACATCGTTCAGGGAAATCATCATTCCCGGCGAACCCTGGCAGTTTGCCGGGCCGCTCACGCCTGCTTCTCCCGGCGCGTTAATCCCGTTTCCGCCTCAGTAAATTCGTCAGGCCCATCAAACCAATAATTGCAGCCAGAACACCCCCGGCGATTAACAGGGTCGACCGGTCTGTCGGCGAACCCGTGAAGAGCCGGGAGATGTCCGAACTGAGAGACTGTGATTCGCTGAGGCCAAGAACGACGAGCACGACGCCCGCCCCAATAAGTGCCAGCGAAAAGATCCTGTTCACGTGTGTTTCCTCCGGTAGTTGGCAGTGCCGCATTACACTCATCGACGAAGGATCCCCTGTGCATCCAGGGCGGCCGACGTACGATCAGAAACCTACAATATCTCCGACGCCGCTGCGAAGCGCGAACCAGCTGTACCCGAGAAACGGGTCAGAACTTTTGCGGACGTACCGCACCGATCCGGTCTTTGGTGCACCCGATCCGCCCGGCGCATTGTTCCTCCGAATCCTGACGTTTTTTGCGACCCAGGAGGAGAGTCTTTGCACGATTCCATTTTCGCTCCCCGAACGGCGGTCAATTGATGCGATGACAAGATTCTTATACAGCGCATGCACGCTGCCGGTGGCAGATCCCCGGCTGACGTCGATTTCAAATGCCGCCGAAGAAAGCATGCCCGACTTTATGCGCATGCCGTCTGAAATCTCCACGAATGAATTGAACGACCTCAGATCCATCGGGCCGAGCGTCCCGGAATACCGGAACGAAAAGTGGCGCGCAACAAGCGGGATCAGCATCGACAGTCGTATCGCGCCCCCGCCGGCGAACATCCCGCTCGCCTGGATGACGGCACCGGCCTCCGGCCCCGCATGATTTGTAATCCCCGTCACGAGGAACGCCATATCTTCAAGATTCAGGATGGCGGGCCTCTGTCCTGCCGCCATTCGCTCGCAATAGGTGAACCTGCCGCCGACGAGCACAAGGCTGTCGAGACCCAGCGTGTCACCGATTCCCGCCAGGATTTCGCCGGGCATCCGGGGTGATACGGAATCGCGGGATGCGGGCTTCTCTTTGTTTATCAACACGTCGGCTGAAGCGTCCTGAATGCGAACGGCGCGCGCGTGCAGGCTCCCCCCACGCAACATATCCGACAATGCCAGCCCCGACACGCTGCACCTGCGGGCACCGGCGACAAATCTGGTTCGTCTGAACCTGCTCCCCCGGAAGAACTGCTCGTCACTGAGAAGGGGGTGAATCTCCGGAAAGAGGACCACGATCTCGGAATCCGGACCGGAGAGGCGGACATTCCCGCATCGTGCCGCATAGCCGGCCGGAGGGAACGTGAGACTGACGGAATCCGCACTGATGACGGCACCGTCAAGAGATGAACCTCCGGGCGCGCGCCCGACGAGAAGACTCATCCACCGCACCCCGACGACCGAAAGTGAAGTCACACGGCACGTGATTGAGGAGTCGTCTCGCGCAAGCCATGCCGTATCGCATGCAATCCTGTTGGCAAACACGTCACAATGCATGCCGCTCAGGTGCAACGAGGTCCCCGGGGACGCATCCCGGAGAGCTGCAGACAACCTCTGCTCAACGACTCCCCGGAGAAGAGCATCCGGGAAGAAGTAGACAACCGCACCGCAGACGATCACCGCGAGTCCGAGACCGACGACCGACCGCCGCAGGATTTTCCGGCGCCGCACCTTCCCTCCGCCTGCCGCCGGGTGTTTTTCTGGCATCATGTCTCACCGCGCCTTTTTCTTTGCCCGCAGCTTTTCTCTTCTCGCTTTTTCAGTCAGCTCTTTCCGGAGCATCGTTTTTTGAAGTTCAACAAGTCTGCCGTTCGATTTCTTCAACTGTTCGACGGTCTCTTTGTACCTGGCGATCTGTCCCCTGGCTTCCTCCGTTGCAATGCCGTACCGCTCCTGGAGCCGGCCGACAAGCTCCTCGTACTTCCCCGCGATAGCGGCAAGCTCGTCGTTCATCATCTTCCCCCAGTGACGCACGGCCTTCCCCCTCCGCTGTTTCCACTGACCTTCAACCCGATCCCAGTTCATGATGTGTCCCGTCTTCCTCCGGTGTTTCGCCGGAAATATGCCGCTCTGTCCGTTATGCGTTGAGAGTCATCCCACCTCCCATGTAAAGTACAACCCGGGAGTCCGGAAGGGAATACTGCAGAAGGATGAAAACGGTGTTAATCCTCTGCGCGCGGCGGCGCGCGCGGACACGATGCCTACAGCGAGGGGACCAGTCCGTTCTGTCCCACAAGAACCCGGTCCACGCGCAGCTCGCCGTTCAGCTCCCGGGTGGCGATCACGAACACGTGTGCCCCCGGCTTCAGGTCCAGTCTTCTCCCCGACTCGAGTTTCACGATAGGAACATCCCAGGGTATGACAAGATCCTCGGATCGGTCCATCGACGTGCTCCTGAACTGCAGCGTCAGCGAAGTGCCCCGATCCCCGCCCTCCCGGGCACCTCCGAACAACGTCCGCGCCTGCTCGATCCGGGCCGGGATCCCCGTCCCCGCCAGCGCAACGCTCCCGGAGCCGTGAGAGGTCGTCCCGTTTGTCGTCGTCCTCCCCGCCGTTCCAAGACCCGCAAGATCCCACTCGTAACTTCCCTCGCCCGACCTGCGCGCCCCCGGCGGAAAAATGTGGACTTCGGTTGCCCTGAGTGATCCGTCCGCCTGCCTGACGGTTGTCACCCCCATGTACAGCCCGTCATTGAGATGCCCGCGGTCCGAAGCGACAACCATGGATACCCGCGTGGGGGGAACAAGGTGCATCGGGAGCGGGCCCGTTATCGTGGCGACCGTCAGCACGAGGCCGGAGAGACTCATGACGGTGCCGCGGACGTGCACTGTCGGGCGCGGGAGGGGATCCGACGTGGCGGACATGCACCCCGGAACAACAAGGCCGGCGCCGGCGAGCATGACGAACAGTATTGCATGTGTGCGCATGGGTTCCTCTTCTCTGTCTCGGATGACAGTGAAGCTTGCAGAGAACCCTCACAAAGCGTAATAGGGCGAAGGGATGAATACAGAGTTAACCACCGGGCAGAAAGGAGTTTTTTACCGATCGGAGGCGGGAGAGATCAGAATGCGACGCGGACAGTCAGGGGAACCACTCTGAAGGTATCAGGCCAACCCGTCTGCGCGGGTGAACAGGGCTATCTGGAGCCGGCTGTGGAGTGCGAGTTTTTCGAGGATATTATGGACGTGACTCTTCACCGTATACGTGGCAATGTTAAGACGCTGCGCGATCTCCTTGTTGCTCAGACCCTCGGAAATGAGCGCGATAATCTCACGCTCGCGCTTCGTCATCCGGACCGCGGCCGCCAGGGATCCTTTTCCTTTCTTCAGCGCGTGGTCGATAACGTGGGAAAACAGCGAGCCTGCAAGCGGGGGAGGAAGGACTTTTGTCCCCTCGGCGACGGAACGCACGGTTCCCAGGAAGTCCTTGATCGACGCGTCTTTGAGTATGAACCCCGACGCCCCCGCCTCCACGGACTCGATGATATCAGACTGCGACGGGATCAGTCCCATGCCGATCACCCGGACCCTGGGAAACGCCTTTGTCACCATCTCGACGATATGCAGGCCGTTTTGACTGCGCAAACCGAGGTCCAGGAGAACGACCATCGGGGTATGCTTTTCCACCTTTAAGAGGACGCTGTCATTTCCTCCGGTCGAAGCGACGACTTTCATATCCGGTTCGCCGTTGATCATCGCCGCAATCCCCTCCCTGAGAATGCGGTTGTCCTCAACCAGAAGTACGCGTATTGTTTTCATCCAAGGGGAAAAAGTGAATAAGCGGGGCCCACACCTCTTGAGAAGCCAAGTACCGGTCGAGTAATTCCCGAACCGTGATCCGGCAAATCGAGGCCAGTCCGAAGGAGCGAAACCACCCGGCGAGGAACGGTGTGCGCCGGTTCGAATGAGAGAATGTTAAGAAACGCAAACCAGAAACTTACGGACAATAAAGGTAGAAAAAACAATAAGAATCAAGGTCTCAGGCGACGGCGGGATGGGTGATGCGAGTCGATCGCCTCGGGACGACCCGGCGTACCAAAACATACGCCGGTCCCCCCGCGGGGCCGGCGTCTGTTAACCTGCGATCCGTATGGACCGCACCTCCTAGAGGTACTGCTCAAAAACCCGGCGAAAATGGAACCCGTAAATGGCAAACGTGATTGCCGCCGAAAAATGGCGGGGCCGTCGAAACAGCGACCAGAAAAAGAGCCTCCAGTAATAAACCCGTTCTTTTCCGACGACGCCGAGAAGGACCATCGAACGTGACAGGGCCCGGAGCTGGGCAAACCTGAGGGGCGACCTGTGGCGCCGCAGCGGCTCATGCGTCCTGAGGAATTCCGTCACCCGGCGGTAGTATTCCTTCGGGGAGTAAATCGTGGCGAGGATCTTCCTGTACCCGTCCCGAAGCGCCCTGTCGTTCATCTTCGGGATGAAGTTCATGGAAAAGTCAGTGTTGCTCCCCGAAAAAGTCTTCAGAAGCCTCGCCTCCCTGCCGAGACGATGATAGAGACGCGTATTCACGGGAGCGTTGAGGAGGCCCACCATTGCCACGACAATCCCGCTGTCACTGATAAACCGGATCAGCGTGTCAAAAATCGAGAGTGGATCGTGGTCGAACCCCACGATGAAACCGCCCTGGACCTGAAGCCCGGCCTTCTGGAGCGTCCTGACGCTCGCGATAAGATCCCGGCCCCTGTTCGGTATTTTCCAGCATTCCTCCAGGCTTTCCGCATTCGGGCTCTCGATACCGACGAACACCTCTTCGAATCCGGCCTGTGCCATCAAATCCAGCAATCGCGTATCGTCGGAGAGATTGAGGGATGCCTCGGTACCGAGCGTGAACGGGTAGTCCCGCTCTTCCATCCAGCGGATTATCAGGGGGAGAATTTCTTTCTTCAGTTTGACCCTGTTGCCGATGAAATTGTCATCGACAAAGAACACGTGCCCCCTCCACCCGCTTTCGTACAGAGCCTGCATCTCCGCAATCACCTGCGGGCCCGACTTGCTGCGGGGCGCGCGGCCGTACAGGACGGTAATGTCGCAGAATTCGCAGTCGTACGGGCACCCCCGCGAATACTGGACGTTCATCGTGGCATACTGGCGGGGGTCGATGAGGTCCCACAGAGGGAGAGGAGTTTCGGCGAGGTCCGCCCACCCTTCGCTCGCATACAACGGTTTCGGCCGGCCGTTGAGCACATCGTCGATAAAGAGGGGGAGGGTGATCTCCGCCTCGTTGAGAACGAAGTGATCGACGCCCGTGAACTCTTCGTGACGCGCGGTGAACAGGGGGCCGCCCGCGACAACTTTTGTTCCCGCCTCGTTGCAGCGGCGGATAACCTCCCGGGCGGAATCCGCCTGAACGGACATGCCGCCGAGGAAGACGTAGTCGGCCCACACAAGATCAGCGGCTGCGAGGTCAGCGAGGTTGAGGTCGACGAGTTTCTTCTGCCATCCGGCCGGGAGCAGCGCGGCGACGGTCAGCAATCCGAGTGGAGGCTGGCCTGCCTTCTTCGAAACAAACCGGAGCGCGTGCTTGAACGACCAGAAGGTATCGGGGTATTCGGGACAGACGAGGAGGATGTTCATAGGGCACCGCATGCAATCTACCCGGCGAACACAAAGACGCAATAGATCCAAAGGATGAAAAAGGATCTAGACCGTTATTCCTGTCACCCGATCAACGGCTCGATGACGCGCCCCCGGCGTCACGGGGGATTTTCTCCCTCCATCCCTCCCACCCCGAATGGACGGTTTTGAGCCTCTCCCGCCCGAAGCGGGCTCCCCTGAAGTACACCTCCACCCCCTCATGCATTGATGGAAGAACGTATGAGGGAATTTCCGCAATGTCGCACCGTTCCGCCGTTCCCGCGGAAAGATCGCCCCCCGCGATAAGGGCGGTCAGCGTACTGTCGTACAATGCCCGGACGGATCGGACATAGTGCCGGACGCTGTCCGCGTCGTATACCGCAACGCTCACCGCCGTTTCAACCTCTCCCGTAAGCCGGTCGAACGACCGTCGGGCGAATCTCCGCGCGAACGAGCGGATGTCCCCGTCAGAGAGGCCGACTTCCAGATTCTCGAGCGGGCGCGTGTCAAAGTACGACAGGTGGAGATTATCGGGGGAAGCAACGATATACCGCGCAGACCTCCCGAGGGCGCCGATTGTGAACGGCGTGCCGCCGTAACACGTAGAGAGGATAGCGATATCAAACCGGGCTGAATCGCCGGTGAACCCATTCAGTCCTTCCGCGAGATCACGCACGCTCCATCCACGGTCCGGAGGAGACTCCCCGTCGTCCCCCTCCCGCTCCTCGGCGAGCTCGTGGCCGCAGTAGACGAACACGCTCGCTGACGGGTGAGGGTTCCGCGCGCTGAATCGGCGGTACAGATCCAGTTCAGGGCTCAACGGGGATTCGCTTCGGTCGCGTGTGTAGGATCCGCCCGCGACAAGCCGCCCGTGTCTGTAACAGAAGAACTCCGCGTCGGGAAGCGGAAAAAAGAAGAGGAAGTGTTCTTCGGGCATCTGGTGAAAGATGAACACTTCCGCCCGGGGATTGCGCTCTGCAATCCTCTTCGCCCCTTCGAGAGCCTTTTCGTCCGCCTCGAAAACGTTGCCGCTCGTATCGTGATACACGTAGTCGCCGTCCCCGTTGATAACGAACACGACCGAGTACGGGGGGGGCGGGGGTCCTTCACCCGGTGCACGCGTGTCGCGAAAGGAGGACGTGCCCGCACCGCACGAAGAGAGGAACGGGAGGAGCACGATCCCTCCGCAGGCGAGAGCGCGGGAGAGTACCGCGCTCACTAATGCCCGGTGACAATGATTCCTCATATGCAGGGCCGGCAAATATTCACGGAGCAGCGTTACTTTACGATAACGACGATCAAAATAATTATCAGGAGCAGCGTAACGACGCTTATTGTTATCACCTGGTCAGCCTGCTCCATATCCTGCACAACGTAGTCGGAAAAGGCGTTCAGCCTGCCGTCCGGCACCCGGACGTAGCCGTTTGTTCCCGCAAGCTCGTCCCTCTTGTCGTTAATCGCGGCCCGCGCCTGATCAATCCCCGCGACATCGTCTTTCGATACGAGGGGGAGGCTCCTGACGACGCCGAGGACATCGGACATCGATTCAAACGAATTGTTCAGAATCCGGCGTTTTTCGACAGGATCGACCGTCGCCTTCACCCTGTGCGACGCATCGCTGAAGTATCCCTGTAACTCCCCGGTTCCGCCTGCAAACGCCGGAAGCGCCAGGGCGCTTATCAGAACGAATGATCCAAAAGCAATGCGAGCTTTCATTGTTCCACCTTCGATGAGTGAGTGAATATGAGGCCGGGCCCTTCGGGGCGCCAGTGACCGAGGCAATCTAATCGAGAACCGGGGGCAAAGGAATCGCCCCCCGGGATGATTAAGGAGCTAATCCCACACCCCCGCGGATTCTACGTCGCAAGGCGCGGATACGCAGATTCAATCCCGGGCCAGCGCCTCGATGGGATTGAGCTGCGATGCCTTCCGCGCCGGCAGGTACCCGAAGATAATCCCCGTGAGGAATGCGCACGCGAACGCCACGGCGACCGGCCCGACGGTGAATATCACGCGCCAGCCCGCTATCGCCGATGTTGCAAGTCCCCCGCCGAAGCCGACAACGACACCCAGAAGCCCGCCGATGAAGCAGACGACGACGGCTTCGGTGAGAAATTGAAACAGCACGTCGAATGCACGCGCCCCGATCGCCATGCGGATGCCGATTTCGCGGGTCCGCTCGGTGACGGAGACGAGCATGATGTTCATGACGCCGATCCCGCCGACAACGAGTGAGATCACCGCGATCGCCGCCAGCAGGTACGTGAGCGTGTTCTGCGTCTCATCAGCCTGCGCGATCGTGTCGGCCTGGTTGCGGATGTTAAAATCTTCCTTCCCGTGGCGCTTCATCAGAATCGCGTGCAGCCCGTCCTGGACCGTACCCATGTCCGCGTCCGGCTTCACCCTCACGACGATATCGTTGAAGAACCGCTGGCCGAAAATCCGGGCCCCCGCCGTCGTGTACGGGAGCCAGACGGAATTGTCCATGTCGTCCCCCCTCGGGGTCAGCCCCTTGCTGCTCAGGACGCCGATGACGAGGAACGGCGCGCTCCCGATAAGGACATACTGGCCCAGGGGATTTGTGTCCGGGGGGAACAGATTCCTGACGACGGTCTGCCCGAGGGCGACGACCTGGGCATAGCCCCTGACATTCTCCGCGGAGAAGAAGACGCCGGATTGGGGAGGCCAGTCGTGCACGTCCGGAAACCTGTCGCCGGTGCCCACCGCGGTCACCGTGAGGTCCTGGTTGCCGAAGCGCAGCAGGGAGGAAAGATTCGTTTCCGGAACCGCCATGGAAACCCCGCGGACGCCCGCGATGAACGGCAGATCCTCCGGCAGGAATGTCGTGACGATTTCGGCGGAGGCGCGGACTGCCGGGGGCCCGCGCATGATTGTCAGCAGGTCGGTCCCCATTGCCTGGATCCGCCCGACGACGTCCTGCTTTGCGCCGTTGCCGATCGCCATAAGCGCGATGACCGAGGCGACGCCGATGATGATTCCCAGCATTGTCAGAACGCTCCGCATGCGATTGTGGAGGAGCGAGCGTATCGCCATCTTCAGGGATTCGCCGAGGACTGCCGCGCCCGGCCCGGCCGCCGTTTCCGCCCGGGCAGCCTTCGGTGGAACCCCGTTCTCATCCTTCTGCTTCTCGTCGGAAGTGATCCGCCCGTCGGCAATGCGCACCAGCCGGTGCGCGTACGCGGCAATGTCCGTATCGTGGGTGACGACGATGATCGTGTGGCCAAGGCCGTGCAATTTCTCCAGGATGGCCATGACCTCCTTCCCCCCCGCGTTGTCGAGCGCACCGGTCGGTTCGTCGGCGAGTATGACCGGCCCGCCGTTCATGAGCGCCCTCGCGATGCTGACACGCTGCTGCTGCCCCCCGGAGAGCTGGCCGGGAGTGTGGCTCAGACGGTCGCCGAGCCCGAGATCCCGCAGAAGCTCCCCGGCATGAACTTTTCGTTCGGCCTTCCCGACGCCCCGGTACACCGCCGGTACTTCCGCGTTTTCGATGGCGCTCAGATCGGACATCAGGTTGTAGCGCTGGAATATGAAGCCGAACGTGTCGCGCCGGAGCGCCGCCAGGGCATCGCCGCCCAGGCCGGCGACGTCAATACCCCGGATGCAATAGGTCCCGGCGGACGGGCTGTCGAGACAGCCGATGATGTTCATGAGCGTGGATTTCCCGGAGCCGGAGGCGCCCATGATTGCGACAAATTCCCCGCTCCGGATTTCCAGCGTCACATCCTTCAGGACCGTCAGGGGCTCACCGTCCGTATACGTACGGCAGACGGACTTGAGTTCGAGCAGGGCCGGCGGCATTACGGACCCTTCCGGGTGCTGAGCGCGCTCGACGTGGTCCCGCCCTGAGCGGTGATTTCTCCGGTGACGACCTTTTCATGTTCATTCAGGCCCGTTCTGACCTCCGCCCAGATTTCACTCCTGATCCCGATCGTTACCGCGCGCTTCTCGATAGTGCCATCGTCCCTGAGCACCCTGACCGTGGCCTGTGCACCCTCGCCGGCGTTGCCCACCGCTGCGGCCGGGATCAGGAGAACGCCCGTCGCCCGGGCCAGCACGATGAAGACCTGTGCGGTCATCTGTATCTTCAGTTCGCGCCCGGCGTTCGGTATATCGAACAGGACGTCGTAGAATACGACATTGTTTATGAGTTCGGGCGTCGGGAGGATCTGGCGTACCGTCCCGTCCCAGCGCACGGAATCGCCGAGGATCGTGAAGTAAACCTCCTGGCCGGGCTTGACCCGGACGATGTCCGCTTCCGAGACCTGCGCCCAGACAGTTACCGTATCGATGTCCCCGATCCGCAGTATATTCGGCGCCTGCTGATTGGCGTTCAGCGTCTGCCCTTCGAGAAGGCTGACCGAGACCACTTCGCCGGCCATCGGAGCGGTGATCGTGGTATACCCCAGGTTGGCCTTCCCGGTTCTTACCGCCGCCGACGCCTCCTTCATCTGCGCAGTGAGCGAGGCGTCGTCGGCGAGTGCGACGTCGTATGCAGCGCGCGTGATGTCGCGGTCGTTAGCGGAGATCAGCTGGTGCGCGTACATCGTGTCGTTGCGAACCCGCTGCAGGCGCGTGAGCACGAGTTGGGCCTGTTTGACGGAGCGCTGTGACGTCACGTTTTCCAGCGCCGCGTTGGCGGAGCTCAGCGCCGTCGCCGCCAGCACCGGATCAATTTCCGCCAGCACCTGGTTCTTCTTCACCTCGTCGCCGCGTTTGACCCTGAGCACCTTCAGCTTGCCGGACGTCTGCGCGCCCACGTCAACGTAGTTGATGGGCTGCACGACGCCGGCCGCGACGACCGTCGTTTCAACGTCCCCGCGCGTGACAGAGGCGGTGGCATACCTGACGGGAGTTTTGATAAAGGCGAGGCGGTAACCGAACACGCATGCACATGCCACAAGGCAGGAGGCAATCGACCAGAGAACGAGCCTTTTCAGTCGCGAGCGCCGTTTTCCCGGGCGATTCCCCGGCGCAAGTGCAGCCGGGCTGACTGCGGGAACAAGAGGTGCGGATGCCGGGGCGGTATCTGACGGTTCCATTGTTTGATTTCCGGATTTAGAGAGCAGGACAGCTCATGTCGCCGGTGATTGTGTACCCCCGGCGGCCGCCCGGTGCTTATGCACACCGTCGGCGACCGACCCGGCGTTCGCCGGAGACATGTCTCCGCCCGGTGAACGGAAATGATCCCGGACCTTTGCGGTTATCTGCTGGTCGGTCATTTTATCGACCGTCTCCACGGCAACGACCCGGGGAGCGGACGGATCGAGGCCGAGACGTTTGTGCAGTTCGACTTTTGCTTCGCCGGGCCCGAGAATCAAAATCGCGTCCGCATCCTGCAGATACGTTATCACATTTGCGTAGTACTCGTTCAAATGGTTCGTAAACCGGTGTTCCGTCTGATCTTCCGGTCGTCCCCCGGAGAAGCGGACATGCTTTTCCACGCCGGAAACAAGCGCATGCGTCTCCTCAACACCGTCCCGCTCGCGAACGATGAACGCTTTCCTGTGGTCCAGCCATATCCCCACGTTGCTTTTCATGCGTTTCTCCTTTGGTTCTGATTTGCCCGCGCAACCGGATCACGCGGCCGCACGCCCCTTCTTTCCCAGGAGGAACGCGGCGCCCCCGATGACCATGACCCCTATGCCGACATACGGCTGCCAGTCCACGATGTGGTCTTTATCCCGCGTGATCTGCACCGTGCCGATGTCGACCACTTTCTCCTTCGTCACAAACGTAAATCCGGAATAGAGCGTCATCAAGAGACCCACGACGAGGATCACGATCCCTGCTGCTTTCATTGTATTCCGACAGTAATGTGTTCCGGATAGTCAGGAACGGGGGGCCCCGTGTGCGGAGCTGTACGCGACCCGGTCCACACGATCCCCATGAACGGGGAGATACCGCACACAAGGCAACAACCGCTCAGGAGAAGGGTTACCCCCATCAGGCCCGCGACGATCGCCGGAAAATTGTACACGATGAGATTTCCACACTGAGAGCGGAGCCCGGTTTTCACAACGCGGGCGACCCCCCCTGTATATGAGGACACCGCCGAGCAGGATTCTCGCGGCGAAGAGGACCGTGTTCACGTGAGCGGGTGATTCCTTTCGATCAATCGGGTGACAGTTCCCTGTCGAAAATATCGGATTCGTCTCCCGCCACCGGGACCAGGTCTTTCCTGGCGACTTCCTTCCTGATGGCAATCACGAGAGGGATCGCGACAAGGGTTATACGCACCGCCATCGTCCAGAACTGTCTCGATGCAAGAATCCTGAAAAACATGTGCTCCTCCTTAGAATCAACATCATCCGCCATGCGAGGCGAAACGCCTCGATCTTCAATTCCTCGCCCCGGCCAAACCAGATCGATTCCAGCCGAGAGGAACCGCCAGCCACCATCAAATGGTCAGTGTATTCGGTAACGCAGTTGAATGCGCCCCAGAGAGTCCCCCGTGAAAGATCGGCCCCCTGCCCCGTCTCGTACAGACTAAGAACAGCGTCCCGCGTCCTCACTGCCGCAGTACCATCCACCGCCGCCCTGTCCACCGGGAGGAGGGTGTTCACGTAGTCCTGCAGCTGCCTGTCGGTTATCTTTGTGAGCGCCATCCTGTTGAAGATTATTTCGAGATCTCCAAAAAGCCGGTTTGAAAGCGCCAGCACGGCAAGAGCCTTTTTCATTTTTTCAGGTCCGTCGGCCGTTTGGCGGACACGGATTTCCCCCGCCCCCTGTAAAGCGGCGCTCAGCGTGTTGTTGCAGACGACGCGCACGGGCGTCAGTTTTACACGGACGGACGGGAAATCGTTGTGACTGTTCGAGAGCAGCAGATACTTGTTGACGTGATCGTTTTCGTTTACCGACATGAAGCCGGGAAGCCTGGCAAGTATCCACATCCGCTCACCCCGGCCAATGATTCCGGCGGTTTCGTAACTCGCGGTACCGTCGGCAACAAGAGTATCGAAGAATGAGAATGCGTCCCTGTTCTGAACCGGCTCGTACCCTTCACCGACGATCCCCAGCACTTCCCCGGTATCAGTCCTCGTTGTCACCCAGCGATTTGCGACGCTCGTGGCAGCATCCCGATCCACGAACCCCGCCATCGGTTTCCTGACAACGGTGTAGTCCAGCCCTGCAAAGCCGACAGCCTCGCCGGCCGTGAGTGGATCATCCAGCTCCGTTCCCAGATCGTGCCAGGGAGATGGTGCTACACCCGGGTACGGCGACGGGGTTCTCGGAACACGGAAGTGATTTTCCCGGAGTGTTTTTTCGGAGACCGTCGACTTGTCGAGGGGATGTCCCGGCCTGAGAATTGTATAGAGGGGAAAGATCCGCCTGGAGAGTGTCTGCTGCCATCCGAGAAACCTGGCTTCCTTCGGCCGGGCTGCCGCCGCCCTGAGGGCTACCGGTGCGGCGGCCGGTCCGTGCGGCAACGTCGTGATCCCCTGAGAGTTTTGCAGGCCCATGCTGCCTCCTTGCGCCGGTCGATGTTGCAGCACCCCCCCCGCAGGCGGCGGGGGCATGCTGTTATACCATTCTAAGTTACGCATGAGCACACGTGGCTCACATGCGCCAAAAGGATGAAAAAGGAGCTAACCCCAACCGCAAAGGGGCTCCCCCCCCGGGAGTCCCCCCTTCGTCACTCCCGGTCGTCATTGGTTCTGGTGACGGCCATGATCATCGCTCCGGGGGTGGACGACATGATGGCTGAGCGGCACGACGATGCGAACTTTCGCACGGCTACGGTGATGATAGGGGCGATGATAGGGGTGGTGAATCACGTGGTGTTTCTCGCTGTGCCCGGCCTCCACGCGAAGCTGTACCTGCGAACTGGCAAGGGGGGCAGCGATCATCCCTGCAATCAGCAGCACTGACGTGATTATCTGAATATGTTTCATTGGTTTTCTCCATGCGTTACGTTGTGAAGCCATATCGGTGAATTCGTGATTCCCCGGCACATACGCACCTGCGCTGCGCCGGTTACGACAGTTTTCGCCGGCTGCCTATGATGTTTACGAGGAAGACGACGAGTGCGACGACAAGCAAAACGTGAATAAATCCCCCCATCGTGTAGGATGTCAAGAGACCGAGGAGCCAGAGAACGACGAGAACGACCGCTATTGCATACAGCATGACGTTACCCTTTCCTATGATAACTCGCAGAACCTCTCACGTCCGGACACCGGCCGGAGAGACTGATTTCGCGTGCAACGGACGTTGTGCCCAGAGGGACAATTGCCTTTTGACAGAGGCGCATTCGGGGCTTCCTTCGCTCTCGTAAATACGCTGTGCGGCTTCGGCGTGGATGATCGCCTGGGAACGATCGCCGAGCATGTCGAGCGCGAGGCTCAGACTCCGCAGGGCACTCCCCTCGAGCATCCGGTCCCCCAATTCCCGTGCAATCAACAGGCGCTCCGAGTGACATCCCACTGCAATCCGGGTTTCTCTCAGCTTCGTGCGCGCGTTGCCGATATTCCCGAGCACGGTCGCTTCACCGCGGCGGTCTCCGAGCCCGCGCACGAGAGACAGGAGCTCCGAGTGGTATCCCAGCGCCCGGCGGATATCCCCCGATTTCGTGCACGCGTTTCCAAGATTCCCCAGCGTATCGCCTTCGCCGTACCTGTCGCCGAGTTCACGCACAATTTTCAGCCGGGCTTCGTGGCATCCGATGGCGCGCCCGCTATCCCCGATGTGCGAATACCCGTTCCCGAGCGTATTGAGGACCGCCCCCTCCTGCCACCGGTCGCCTATGCCCGACGCGATTTCAAGTGACTGATTCCCCACTTCGATTGCCCGGCGCGCGTTCCCCGAATCGAGAAAACCGGCTGCGACGTCGCCCAGGAGACGGGATTCCTCGCGAAGGTCGCCAGTTTCCCCGGAAATGCCCAGCGCCTCTTCGCTCAACGCAATTGCGCCCCTCGTGTCGCCCATCAGGCGCTTCGTCGACGCAAATCCCGAGAGAGCACGGCACTCCGTACGCCTGTCGCCGATTTCGCGGGAGAGCGCCAGGGCTTTCTCGAGCGACTCGACTGCCGGGGAGAAATCTCCGGACCGTCCGTACAGCACTCCCAGCCCGACAAGAGCCTCGGATTCGGTCGTGCGGTCGCCGGCCTCCCGGGCGAAGCCGAGCGCCCGGAAGTGATACCCGATCGCTCCCGTCGTGTCGCCCACGGCGCAGGAGGCTCTTCCGGCATCGTTCAGAATCCTTGCTTCCAGCCCGCGGTTGTCCACCTTGCGGGCAGCTGCCAGCGAATCCAGCAGCCAACGAACCCTCTCAGACGGCGTTTGCCGGATATCGAGGATCTCCGGTCCGATCAGGGGGAACCCTGCGCAGATGAGCGCCGCCCAATCGTCGCGCCCGGCGCGGGCGCTTATCCATGCCCTTCCCGATTCAATTGCGGGACGCTGCCTGTCAAAGAGCGCCAGGCCGCGCCTCACTCCTTCCCCCCCAAGCCGGTAGAGCTCGTTCGCCCGCTTCAAGAGATTCACGGCGTGGTCGGCCATCCTTCTCCGGATGGATTCCCTTTCCTTCTCAGAACAGCGATCGTCCGCGCAAAGCCGGAACAATTCGCTCAACGCATATCCGGAATCGGCCCCCCCCCATTCCACAAGAAAGCAGGCAAGGAACTCCCGCAGCACGTCTTCGGCGGTTTCCGTATCGATCTTCCAGATCTCCGCGGCCTCCGATGCGTCAAATGTTCCGGGAAATCCCGAGAGCCAACGCCATCTGCAACGCAGGGAAGGAGAGAGGCTATCATACGCCGGCGCCACCGACGCGTCCACGAGTGTGCGCCGTTTATCGACCCGTGCGAGCCGTCCAAAGCATTCACTCACTGTGAGGTCCGTCCGTTCGACAAGAAGAGCGCCGGCTTTACGTATCGCAGCGGGGATACCGCCGCAAATCGCAGTCAATTCCCCGGCGCGGCTTCCGAGCCTCGGTGCGATAAGGTTGGCCATTTCGCCGGCCTCCGCAGGCGTCAGCGGACCCAGGACCGACGGATGAAGCCCGGGGAGAGCAAAGGATCTCCCCGAAGTGACGATGAGGATGCACCCCTCCGGCGGGATCATGCGCGCCACGTGGTCCTCGTCCGTTGCGTCGTCAAGAAATATCATCGCGCAGCGTCCGTTGAGTATCGAGCGGTAGGACCCTTCGATGTCGAGATCGAGAGGTGATTCCGTGAACCCCGGGTCATAGGCACGTATGACGTGCGCCATCGCATCGAGAGGGGAAACCGGGTTCTGACCAGACCCCTGCAGATCAAGGAATATCTGACCGTCGGGGTACCGCGAGACCAGATCCTGTCCGAGCATGAGACCCAGTGAGGTCTTCCCGATCCCGCACATTCCGAAAATTCCGATGACGTTGACGCCGCCGAACCTCACGCATTCCTCCAGCCGCGCCAGTTCCTTTTTCCTTCCCGTAAAGTCCGCGGGGGGCCCGGGAAGTTGATGGAGAGGGAGCACGGACCCCCGGGTCTCAACGGGCAAAGTACGATCGAGCCGGGACGTTTCCGGTGCTGCCACCGAGGTCATCATTGGACCCTCGCGGCGACGTCGCCCGTTGGAACGCCGATGAACCCGGTAAGGCTCTTCAGGAGCATCGCAAATTTCACACGGGCCGCCTCCTGAAATGGGTGGCCGGCGGAAGTCCCGAAGAACAAGTCAGGGGCTTCCGGGTGGTATGCGCTGGAACCGTACAGCCGCCTCAAATCTGTGAATCGGACACGAATCCTGTTATCTCTTACGTCCACGCTCATCGTATAGGCGACCTTGAGACTTACAACCGACCCTTCGGGCCTGAGTTCCATGTCCCCGTCGCTCACGATTGTCCCGGCCTGGTCCCCCTGGACGTCCGTCGAGTGCCGTGGAGTGAGAGGTTCAGCAGCCAGCCAACCGGCCACACCGGCACGGATCTGCGTTTCGGAGTGATTGGGCAGATCCCGGATAAACTCCCGGACCGGCTCTTTCGTTGCGGCGTCCTGACTCATGCACCCCGCGGCCAGTAAACATAATGCGAAGAGAATCGTCACCCGGGAGATTTTCATCGGTCACGCGCCTTTCCTGAATTCTTCAAAGAACTATGAGAATCACGAGAAGGATGATAAGGAGCGTAACGACGCTTATTGTTATCGTCTGGTCAGCCTGCTCCATATCCTGCACGACGTATCCTGAGAACGCGTTGAGCTGCGAGTCCGGAACGCGCGTAAAGCCGTTCTTCCCCGCAAGCTCGTCCTGCTTATCCTGGATTGCCGAGCGGAATTTCCGGATCCCGGCCAGGTCCTCCTTCGATGTAAACGGCATATTCCCTGCGATATCGAGGGCATTCGAGACAACCCGGAAAGACTCATTGAGGATCCGGCGCTTTTCGGAAGGGGTGGCGGCTTGCTTCGCCTTCGAAGCGGCATCGTTGAAGTATTTCTGAATATCACCCGTTCCCCCCGCAAACACGGGGAGAGCGAACATGCACGTCAGGGCAATTGTTCCGGAAACGGTTCGCAGGTTCATTTGGAGACCTTTCATACGATGGTGACAGGTGAAGTCGAGAATGGTTCCACGAAGGGATTCATTGTGACACTTCCATGCTAGCGGTAATTCCGCCGGATTGAAATCCTCCAAAAGGATGGAACAGGGGTTAATGACAGAGAAGAAGGGGGAGATCCGGCATCGCCGCCCCAAAGCCATCGGGCGCGGGGACAATGGCGGTCAGGAGGGGCTCATACGCGAAGAGCCCCGCTTTTTGCGGGGCTCTTCTGTTCCATGGATGGGGGGATCCCGTCCACCGGCAAAGGAACGGACACGGGATGACACGGATCGCTGTATGAACACAAATCTCTTAGTTGTGCCGCTCCTGCGTCCCCCGAAGAGGATCGGCGTGATCCAGTCCCCCGATGCCGAGGAGGATCCCCAGTGTCGTCCAGATCAATGTGATGACTTCCTGGTCACCGAAGTTCCACTCCGTGAGCCCGTTGACAAAAAAGGCGACAAGCGCCGCAAGAACCCCGATGGCGAATGAGCCTTTGAACCAGTCGTCACGCACGAGCGTGAATATCCGCCACTCCACCCCCGCAACCCTGACGAACATCGCGACAAACACGATGAACCCGATCACGCCATAGTTCACGAGCACCTGCAGCAGCGTGTTGTGCAGATGCCCCCAGAGCCTGGGGAGGCTCGGATCGGCGTATTTATCAATGAGATGACCCGAGTCGATATCCCCCACTCCCACGACGGGATGGTCCCTGAAAATGGCGATCCCCGCCTTCCAGAGCTCCAGGCGCACCTTGTTTTCCGGATGGTTGACGTCGACGATGCTTTCGATCCGGGCCTTGATGTAGGGCGGCGCGAACAGGATGAGAACGGCGACGAGGAGAATCACCGGGATAACGATGCGCCTGTTCCTGACAATCGCGATAAAAAGGACGCCTGCCGTGACCGCGACGTACGCGCCGCGGGTGACCGTCGCCCAGAGCGAGACAAGGACGGGGACCATCGAGGCGATCACGAGGGCGCGTACGCTCCGCGGCGTGCGCGGATGAATCGCAAAGGGGAACAGGAGAAGCGCCGCGATAGTCAACAACTCCGACGTCGTCATGTAAAACTGGAATATGCTGAGACGCGTGTTATCCCCCGGCCCCCCCAGGAGAAGCTTCAGAACCCCGATCACGGCAACGAGAACGGCCGTCCCGAGCAGCGTAGCGACAAGCCGCCTGGCCCTGGTCTCCGTCGTTATGATCGTGGCAAAGAAATAGACAAGTCCGATAAGCAGAACCCGCTTGGAAAGGATCAGTGACTGCAGGGGATCAGAGGAAAAGATCGTGGCAAGGACCTGGACGACGAGGAATCCCGCAAAGTAATAGTCGAGAGGCGTCCGCCTGACCGGCCATTTCTTCCCGGCAACCGCGATTCCCAGAAACGTCACGGACATCAATCCCATCGAGAGGGAATTGACGGCAATCGAGACGTACGTCGATACGAGGAAAATGTACGACGCACCGGTCTCCAGGGCCCCCAGGACGCGCACAAGTGCGGAACGCTTTGCCGTGTCAAGCATCTGTTTCATACCGTGGCGTGAGGTGAGGATCGCACGTGCCGGGGTGCCCGTATCATTCCGCGCGCGAGGTCGTGCACCTGCTCCACCGTGACGTTCCCGACGGCCCCGTCCTCCCCGCGGACGGCGACAAAGGAATCCCCCGAGGGCTTCCATTCCGCCGGGTCGGTGGGCCCGAAAACGGCCACGAGAGGGACGCCGACGGAGGCGGCGAGGTGCATGATCCCCGTATCATTACATATGAGAAGGTCAGAGAGCGTGAGTGCCGCGGCGAGCCGTCGCAGTCCCCCCGGAGGCACACGCACGACCTCGAAATCGATCCCGCGCAAGAATTCGGCGGCCAGGTCGCTTTCGCGCGGCCCCCAGCACAGGACTATTCTCGCTCCCGAACCCTCGCGCAGTCTGCGGGCAAGTTGGGCGAAGCGCTCAGCCGGCCACCGGTTCTTCAGCTTTCCCGCGCCGACGTGCATGGCGACAACCGGCCGCGCGGGATCATACCCGAGTGCCGGGTACTCCAGGGCTGCTGCGCGCGTTTCCGATTCCTGGAGACACATGAGCTCCGATCGGTCGTCGGTATCCGCACCGATGGCGCGCACGATGTCAAGATTCCGGTCGGTCTGATGCCTCGCCCCCGGGTGTTCCGGCGCCTCGATGTTGTAGAGAAAATTCCTGGAACACCCCTGAAACCGGCGCGCGGCCGAACCGACGATTACCCGGCTGCCGGAGAGCCCGGCGAGTATGTCGCTCGAGAGGGAATGGCTCACCGTATTGAGCACGACGGCGAGATCCCACTTCCGGAACAGCGCGGAGAAGAGTGTAAAGAGTTTTGCGGGATCCCATTGATTGAGCGTTTTCTGGAGCACCAGGATCTCGTCCACGAGGGGATTATTGAGAAGAACAGGGGCGAACTCATCCCGGACAAGGACGCCAAGGCGGGCCGCAGGGAATTTTCCGCGGAGGGCGCGCAGGACGGGCGTGGCAAGAAGGAAATCACCCATCATATCGTGCTGCCGGACGACGAGCACCCGTTTCACGCGGGAAAAGTCGATCCGGCGCGGATCGAGCGCGGGCTTGCGGATGAGTGCTTCAAGGGAGCCGACAAAGGCGCGCTTCAGTAAAGGCAGGCTTGAATCCCCCAGATTGTCAGGTGGCAATTCTGGTGAAATATAGCATTCGCGCGCCGACAATCAAGAAGATTGTACCACGCAGGGAACGATCCCCCCGCAGCCCGTCAGCGGCCCGTCCGGGATTCACCCGGCCGACTTTCGAGGAACCCGAACTTCTTCACATAGAACATGAGATCCCCCCTGTCGATGGGCTTGGAAAGGAACGCGTCACACCTGGGGATCGCCTCGAGAAGATTGCGCTGGTCGCTGAGGGCGGTCGTCATGATGATTTTTGCGCCTTTCCCGTCCGGGACGCCGTTCGCATTTTCCATCGCGCGGATCTCCTTCAGGACCGCCTGTCCATCGATCTTCGGCATCATGATATCAAGACAGATGAGATTGAACGGACGCTCCGCAAGGAACGACGCCCGAACCCATTCCAGCCCGATTTCCCCGTCAGCGGCGGTCTGGATTTCACCCACGGACTGCAGGCATTTCGACAAGAACAGGCTGCAAACGGGTTCGTCTTCAATGATGAGAATTCTCATCGGGCCATCCTCTTGCGCTTCATTTCCTCAAGTTCCGGGGTCACGTATTTTTCGATGCACGATGGGCACGCTCCGTGCGAAAACTTCGCTTCCGTCCGCGTGCTTATGTACCCCTCGATCGGCATCCACGTGTCGTTTTCGTCGCGGATCCTTTTGCAGTACGAGCAGATCGGAAGGAGCCCTTCCAGCTGACGCATCTCGGTATGCATCGTGATGATCCGCGCCGCCACGTGCAGGCGTGCCGTGAGTTCATCCATGTCCACCGGTTTGTGAAGGAAATCGTCGGCACCGGCTTCGATTCCCTCCAGGTACGCCTTCTTCCCTTCCACGCCCGTGAGAATCACGATGTAGATGTACCGTTCCAGCGCGGTCGAGCGTATCCTGCGGCAGAGTTCGAGGCCGTCGGCTTTGGGCATCAACCAGTCCGTAATGACAAGATGCGGTTTCTCGGAATGGAACGCCTTCCACGCCTCTTCCCCGTCTTCCGTCACGACGACGTCGTATCCCATGTTTTTGAGTTTGACCTTGAGGATAACGCGGGAAACGCTGTCGTCTTCGGCAACAAGAATTTTCATGACTTACGCCGCTTTGAAAGTGAATTTCGTCCCGAGGAGCGCGGCCGTCTCACGAAACACCTGTTCGAGCTCCGCGATCGCACTCCCGACCCAATCCCGATCCGCCGTCGCTTCGCAATCTTCAAGGCGCTGACAGACGCCGGCCATGGCAACAAGGCCGAGCTGCTTGCACGCGCCCTTGAGCTTGTGCGAGGTCTCACGCACGCCGGGCCAGTCCCCGGAGCGGAATCCCTCCGCTATCTGGGCGATTCTCCCCGGGGTTTCAGCAAGGAACATCGCGAGGAGCTGTTCCACGAGGTCGGGCTCGTCCGGACCCGCGATCTCGCGCAAGGCGAGAAGCACCGCCTCGTCGAAGAGCGCCCCCGGAAGCCTGCCGGTTCCCGCAGCCACCGCCGAGGGTTCGACAGACTGTGCATGCACGTTCAACGCTGCAGCCAGGTCCGCCTGACGCACCGGCTTGGCAATGTACCCGTCCATTCCTGCGGCGAGGCATTTTTCCCGGTCCCCCTGCAACGCATTCGCCGTCATCGCGATGATTATCGTGTGCCTCGACGCTCCCTCGAATGCGCGGATCTGATGCGTCGCCTCGTAGCCGTCCATTTCGGGCATGTGAACGTCCATGAAGACCACGTCATAACGCTGCCGCCGCACGGATTCGACCGCTTCCAGTCCGTTTCCGGCAACGTCCGCCCTGTAGCCGAGCCGTTCGAGGAGCCGCTGCGCGACTTTCTGGTTGATCAGGTTGTCTTCCGCCACAAGGAGTTTGAGCGGCACCCTGGAATCGACACCCGGGTCCGGCTTCCGCAAGGCAGGGGGAACCGCTTTCACCGTCCCGGCCGTGCTGAAAACGCCGATAAGAACATCGTAGAGCTGGGAGGGCTTGATCGGCTTGGTGAGGTACGCCGAAAGGGAAAGCTCTCCGTGCTGTTCTTTCAACTGGCGCGCGCTCGAGGAAAGGGACGTCAGCATGACCAGCGGCAGCGTTGTCCCGCCGTCAAGCCCGCGAATTTCACGCGCAAGCATTGCGCCGTCCATCCCCGGCATCTGCATATCGATGATCGCGACGTCGAACGCCCGCCCGCCGCGGAGGAGGGCAAGCGCTTCTTCCCCTCCCGTCACCGCCTCCGAAACCATCCCCCAAGACCGCGACTGCAGCGTGAGGATCCTCCGGTTGGTTTCGTTGTCGTCGACGATGAGAAGGCGCTTCCCCGCGATCTGGGGCTGGTCCAGCCGCGTGTGCTCCCGCGGCACCGCCGGCGCCGGGGGAGCAACGACCGTGAAATAGAACGTCGAGCCTGCCCCCGGTCGGCTTTCGACCCACATCCGTCCGCCCATGAGCTCGCTCAGCCGCTTGCTTATGGCAAGGCCGAGTCCCGTTCCGCCGTAGTGCCGCGTCGTCGACGAATCGACCTGGCTGAACGACTTGAAAAGCCGGTCCAGACGGTCCGCGGCAATCCCGATGCCCGTATCCCGCACGGCAAACTGCACCTCGTGATCGCCCCCCTCCAGGGGCCGGGATGTGACGGACACGACGACTTCTCCCACCGCGGTGAATTTCACGGCGTTGCTGAGAAGATTGACGAGAATCTGGCGCAGTCGCGTCACGTCTCCCACGATGGCCTGCGGCGTCATCTCGTCCATGATGTAGGCGATCTCGATCCCCTTCTCCACGGCCTTCGAGGACAACAGATCCAGCGATTCCTCGATGCACGTCGGGAGAGAGAACGCCTGATGTTCAAGGTCGAGTTTTCCGCTTTCGATCTTTGAGAAATCGAGAATTTCATTGATGATTGTCAGGAGCGCATCGCCGCTTGTCCGGACGATCTCGACGAACTCGCTCTGCTCCGCGTCCAGGTTCGTGTCGAGCAGGAGTCCCGTCATGCCGATGATGGCATTCATCGGCGTGCGAATCTCATGCGACATGTTTGCCAGGAATTCGCTCTTCGATCGCGTCGCCGCTTCGGCCGCCTCTTTCGCCTGGCGCATCTCCAGGGCGGCTTTTTTCTGCAGCGTGATGTCGGTGGCAACGCCAAGGAGCAGCGGTTTCGACCTGTCGTCTTCGACGATGGGGATCTTAATGACCTGCATCCACCGCTGCTCGGCGCCCGCGGTCGTAAACTGTTCCTCGGAAATGTATTTCTCGGTTCCCGATTCCATTACTTCCATGTCGTCTTTCCGGAATTTTTCGACCTGGCTCTGCTCCGGGTTAAAGTCCCCATCGGTCTTTCCGATAAGGTCGTCCGCAGTCACGCCGTATGCCTGGGCGAGCGCCCTGTTGGCGAGCGTGAAGCGTCCCTCCATGTCCTTCGCGAATATGAAGCTCGGATTGAGATCGATAACCTTCCTGAGGAATGAACGCTGGTCCTGCAATTCGGTTGTCCGCACATGAACGAGCTCCTCGAGCTGGCGCTTGCGCGAGGTGAGCGTGCGCACGCGGATCCTGTGGATCCCGAATGCGGCGGCCGCAAGCAGGAGCCCTGACAGGCCATAGAACCACCACGTTTCGTAGAAATGCCGTGCAAGCTCGAACTCGGTGCTCGCCCCGATCTCATTCCAGAGACCGTCATTGTTGCACGCGATGACGCGGAACCGGTATCTCCCGGGAGGGATGTTCGTATAAAACGCCACCCGCCGCGTGCCGGCATTCTGCCACGTGCGGTCATACCCTTCGAGCTTGTATTTGAACAGGACTCTCTCCGGCACGAGGTAGCTGAGTCCCGTATAGTGAAACTCAAGCTTGTCTGCACCCGGGGGGAGGACGAGCGAGCCCCGCGAATCAACGATTTCGTTGTCCACGATGACCTGTTCGATCACCACCGGGGGAAGGAGTTCGTTTCTGCTCAGTGCGTCAGGGTCGATCATTATCGCCCCCTTCCTCGTCGCAAACCAGATGCGCCCGTCGTGAGCCCGTATTCCGCTTGTCGGCCAGTCGCCGAAACATTCGTCGGTCTTCACGCCGTCGGCGCTGACGTAGACGCGGGTTTCCACGGACGCCGTGCGCCCGTCAGCAAAGTCATCGAGATCCTTGCGGCTGATCCGCCCGATTCCCCGCGGGCTGCTCATCCACAGGTTCCCGGCTCCATCCCCGAGCACGCAGAAGATAGCATCATTGAACAGTCCGGTCCGGGAATTATACACCGTGAACCGACCGTCCCTGTACCGCGTCAGGCCGCCCCGGGGAGAGCTGAACCAGATGTTCCCGCGCTTATCATCATAAATGGAGCTGACCCAGTTGCCCGCCATTCCGTCGGCGGTCGTGAAGCCCTTCAAGACGCCGTTCTGTATCCGCACAAGGGAGTCCGCAGTCCCGACCCACAGGACATCCTTGCTTTGAGAATAAAAACAGCTCACGTACAGGAGGGACGGGTACGTTTCTCCCCGAGGTCCGAACGGAACGAGCCGTCCCTTTTCGAACCTGAAAAGACCTGTATGATCGACGAACGTGATAAGACCCCGGTCGTCCTCCCCCAGTGCCGTAAACCACCGGTTCGGCAACCCCTGGGATGTGTCATACTTCGTCACGTTACCGTCTTTGATACGGACAATCTGGCCCGTCTGCGCGATCCAGAGGTTTCCGTCCCGGGTAACGAGGGACGGCCCCACAGAGATGTCAGTTCTTGTGTACGTGCCGTTTTTCAGCCGCATGACATTCGATCCCTGGTCGCTCAGGAAGTAGAGACTGCTGTCGCCCGTTTCTACGACGCTCGAGATATGATCATTGGGGAGCCCCTCGTACTTCGTGTAGGGTGTGATGCTGACATCCTTGAACTGATTCAGGCCGCCCCCCGTGCACACCCAGAGACTCCCCTCCCTGTCCTCGACGATCGCGGAAACATTGTTGTCCGTCAGTCCGTCCGTTTCCGTGAACGAAGTCCACTTCTCGCCTGACCAGCGGCAAAGCCCTTTCTGCGTCCCGACCCAGAGATTCCCATCCCGGTCTTCCGTAATGGCGTTTATCCATGAACCGGGAAGGCCCTCGGCAACATTAAAGTTTGTCAACACGCCGTCTTTCAATCTCGACAGCCCGTCGTACGAGCCGATCCATATGCTCCCCTCCCTGTCCCGGTATACGATGGTTGTGGGCTTTTTGAATACCCCCTCCTTCGTTTTGATGGCAATTGTTTTTCCTGGGCGGGAGGGATCGATAATCTCAACGCCCGTGTGCGTGCCAATCCATATGCGCCCCGTCGAGTCTTCGACAATCCCGGTGATGAACTCCGGTTTTTCGGTCAGGGGTTTGATCTCCCCGTTTCGTAACGAGAAGAGCCCCATCGACGTACCGATAAGAATACTCCCGTCACGGGTCTGAAGCAGTCTCCATACCTGAGTGTCGAAGAATCCTTCCGCTGCGCCGTACTTCAGGATCCTGTCGTTCCTCAGCCCTCTCAAACCTCCGTACAGCGTGCCGATCCAGAGCGTGCTGTCCGCGGATTCGCACAGTGCCGCAATCTGTTCATGATCGTTGCTGTTCCCGGGGTCAGGACTCACTTCGGTAAACGTCACACCGTCAAATCGAAATAGCCCGGCAGTCATCCCGAGCCAGAGATACCCGTCGCGCATCTGCAGAGCGGCGGTGACGCTGTTCGAGGGCAGGCCGTTCTGACGCACCCAGAAGCTGTGCGCGTATTGGTTTATCGTTTTGTGGGGGTCCAGGGCCAGAGCTGTCGATGTCAAGCAGAAGGCAAGCGCAGTCAGAAGCGGCAGCGAAGTTTCCCGGAAGATGTGAGGAGGTCGGGAACGGTGCATGTGGATTTTCATTCCAGTGCCGGGATTGCCTTCATATGAGCAGAGAAAAGGGCATTCGACATTGGAGGCGCAATATACATGCCATGGGAAAGACAGGAAATGAATGCGCAAAAGGATGTATTCCGGAGCGGTGACAAAAAGAGAGATTTCAGCGTGGCGAATATTCGCCATGTGGCTGAAACAGGGGGGCTTGCCGCAAGATGATTGACGATGCCAGGTTCCTCGTGGTCGAACCAAAACTCTTCCATGTATCACGGAGAGAGTTTGAGATCACGACGGGGATCGCGAAGAAGGCGGAATTCCAGATGACGCCCGAGCCGCGATTGCCATTTTCCTGGTCTGCCGTGCCGGGCCACGGTTAATCCGCTGATTATCGATCGGGGATCGTCAATCTCCGGCGTCCTGCACGCACCGGAATCCCAGCGTCCCGGAACGGTCGTAGGAAGGCGCCATCAGGAGCAATTTGCCGTGTTCTTCGAGCCTGTGCGCCTGCGGGAAGTACCACATCGATCCGCGCGGCCGGTAGTAGCTCCCCCCTTTCAGAATGCCCGCGCGCGTGTGCTCGTCGACGAATTCATCGGTCATCTGCCACACGTTCCCCACAAGGTCCATGACACCGAACGGACTTGCGCCTGAAGGGTGAGAATCCACCGGGTCGGGTCCACGCATCGTGCGGTCCGAGTCCGGCACAGGCACGGCGGCGGTGTCCCAGACGTTTCCCCAGGGGTACACGCGTCCGTCGTCCCCCTGCGCAGCGTACTGCCACTCCCATTCGTGGGGAAGGCGCTTCCCGCTCCAGGCCGCATAGGCGCGGGCATCCTCAAGTGCGATCCAGGTCACGGGCCTGTTTGCCCAGCCATCCGGATACGTCCCCTTCCGCCAATCGAGAAGAAAATTCGTCCGGTCCTTTGGACGATATTTGCTGGAGTCCAGGAATCGCTTGAACTGCTCGTTCGTCACCGGATACCTGTCGATCCAGAACGGTTTGAGAGCGATCACGTTCTCGTGATACCGGCGAGGAGAGTCCTCCCACGGATATTGAATGTCCACGCCTACGTCGTTGGAACCCTCGATCTCGATCCCCCTCGACCTGAAGAGAAATGTGCCCGCGGGGATCTTCACCATGCCGGAGGGAGCGGCCGCCGGAACGGGCGTCGAATCGATCGGCACGATCTGCTGGGGGAGCTCGACCCATTTTGGAGAAAAATCTTCAAGAGGCCGTGCCGTCATGGATTTCATCCTCCCCATGAATGCCGACAGGCCGCTGTCGGGGGCACTCGTTGCGGCCAGAAGGGCGCCATAGCCTTTCGGTTCCAGTTCGAAGCTGAGCACGGCACGGTCCCCCCGGCGCTCCGGCGCCAGTTCAACTCCGTGGTACAGGTCGAAATAGCGCATCCCCCCGCGGACCGGAAGCTCGATCTGCGGCCCGTTCACGGAATACGGGTTTCGGTTGACGATCGTCCAGACCGTCCGTCCCCCCAACGGCCACCTGCTGGCGAACACGCCGTAGCGGAGCATGGGGTAGGATGGCTCCCACTCCTGGCTCACGAGGAAAGCGGCCACCTCCCGCTCGATGCTGCTCATGCGGCGTGTTGCCTCGGCGTCGCGCGGAGTTATGCCGTTCCAGATACCCCAGATGTTCTCCCAGCTCTCCCAGCCGACGCCGTTGAAGAACGCGAACTGGAGATTGTCGGTCTTTTCCCTGTTCCATCGGTCGGAGATGTTGACCATGTGGCGCGGTTCGATCCACTTGTACCGGTCCACCATCGGGACAAACGGGTACTGATACTGGCCCCAGGTGAGGAGGTTGTATGCGACGGCTTCATCGGGACATCCCCCCTCCGGCTCAAATGCGAGGGGATGCCCGGTTCGCTCCGCCGCCGCAGGGAATGCGCGGGGGATACCGTCCTGCGTATCACCGTTGATCCCGTCGGCGCCGATTGCCGCCATCAATTGCGCGATCGCATCGGGCCACGGCCTGCCGGCGTCCGCCGTTCCCTGGTCCCACATCATCATCGGGAAGAGGACGCGCACCCCGCGGCGGTGGAAGTCGGACACCATCCGCTTGACTCCCGCGATTCCCCCCGGCATGCACCGGATCATGTCATGCTGGTTCCTGTTATCAATCCCCATGTTCGGGTACGTCGGCCAGATGAGCACCGCGTCAATTCCGCCGTAGCGTGTCTGGAGGTCATCGAGATACCTGTCAACGGTGTACCGGTCTTCCGCCGGATCATAGAAGTACCGGTCCTGGATCATCATCTGGGGCTGGATGAAACTGGATTGCGTCCACCGGAGCGCGGGTATGCCGTATCGCGAGCCCTCGTACCCGACGCGGATGCGGCGTTCGGTTCTCCAGTGCTGAATGTCGGCGAGCCATGCCTCGTGAATCTTCGCTGCCTCAGGCGGCGGCCCGGGCGCCACGGGCACCCCCGCAACGTGATAGTCAGGCGACGGAATCTGCTGGCCCCGCGGCTCGAATTTCGTATCCTGGGCCCGGCCTGCGATCGCAGACGCGAGAAGCAATCCGGCAAGAAGTTTGAGTTTCATTTGCGTGGTCGTCTGTGTGTTTCAGGATGGCCTCATACAGCGCTTGTGATGGTCTGAAGCTCGCTGAGCACCGCCCGAGGCGGCTTTGAGGATCTGGCGAGCAAAGATACCTCGCCACCTGGCTACTTTCAATATGTTGTTCGCGGAGACGAGACTTTTCGGCGGAGACGGGAGGGTCAACTGTCGAACAGGAGATCCAGGAGCGGACCCATCTGGCAGAAATCGGGAATGACGAGATCCGCACCGGCCTCGATGAGCCTCCGCCGTTTCCCTTCGTGGAGCCCGTATCGCCGGACCTCGTCGCTGGCAACCCCGACCGTGTATCCCCCCCTCTTATGCGTTTCGCGGATCTCCACGGGTCCATCGCCGATTGCCAGCGTTCTGCCGGGAGTTTCGTCACCGATTTCCGCGAGGATCCTCTCCAGAACGAGCCGTTTCGCCTCCTTCGTGACGTCCCCGACTGCGCCAAAGATCCGTCCGCCGAACAGCCCACGGTAGCCCAGGATCGACGATTCTCTTTCCAGGTCAGCCTGGTCGGTCCCGCTTGCAAGGTAGAGCGTCACGCTTCGTGCATGGAGTGCGGCAAGAAAATCGCGGGATTTCCGTATCGTGAAATCCCCGGCGTCGAGTTCCCCCTTTGCGATCCTTGCGATCCTCTTCCGGACCATCGACAGGAGCTCTTCATTGTACAGCGCTTTGTATCCGGCGGCGTCGAGAATTTCGTCTTCGCCGACGCACCTGAACCGCTTCACGAGCTGCACGAGCCCCTGCATCTGCACGAGCGTCTGGATGCCCGTCGTCCTGTCGATATAATCGCGCACGGCAGCGACGATATGATCATACAGCGATTCGTCGGCCTCCCGGCCTCCCAGTATGCAACGGACCATCAACGGCTCCATGATCTCCTCCCACCCCTGGCGAAGCGTCGAGATTGTCCCGTCATGATCGAATATGACGTGCGTGAAGCGCCTGCCGTGCGGGAGAGCCCCTGCGATTTCGATTTCCGTCTGATCGTGATAGACGGCCTTCCGGATCTGCCGGGCGAGATCAGTCCGGTAGAGTCTGTCCGCGTCCGGACCGAGAAGGAGGATCTCTTCCGGCGAGGCCGTTCCGGTCTGCATCAGCTTCTGCGATGTGACGCCGGAGACGATGCTCCCAAACTCGGCCGCCACCGCCGGCGTCGCACCTGCGGCGAGCGCGGCGGCGATCCCCGCAAGCATGCTGTCTCCCGAACCGGCGGTATCAATCCGGGAGAGGAAGAGGAGACCGGGAACTTCGTGATACCCGCCGGCGTCAAACGCCACGCATCCCTGATCGGGCCGGGTCACAAACAGCGGGGCTCCCCACCGGAGAAACAACTGCCTGCAGATATCCTCCATGACCGCCGGTTCCGGATAGTCCCCTGAGGGTGGGTTTCCAAGGACGATGCCGGCCGCTTCGCGGTACGGTAGCCTGCGGCACGTGGAACCATAATCATCCGGATAGTGGCGGGAATCGGTGATGAATATCTTCCCGGGGCTGTTTTTGGCCAGAGTGCAGAGCGCGTCTCTCACTTCCTTCGTGTGCACCCCGTGCAGAACCTGCTGTTTCAGTACGACAATATCGAGTTCCGGGAGTGCCTGCTCCAGGCTCTCCAGGAGATGCATGAAGGTCGCAGGATGGATCTGGTTGAATGTGCCAAAATCGAGCCGGTGCTGTTCCTTCTCTTTTTCGAACGGTTTCATGTACACGTGCGTGTCCCACCGTTCGCGCTGCACAATCAGGCCCGCAGTCGCGATCCCGCCCCCGGCGAGCATCCTCTGCATCTCCCGGCCGAAGGGATCGGCGCCGATCACGCCGTACACCGAGACACTCTTCACCCCCATGGCCTTGAGATTGCAGGCCACATTGCCGGCTCCACCCGGGGCATACCGTTGCGAGCGGACAGGGCGCGTGGGAAGTCCCGTCTCCAGTGACGGTTCCGAGGCCTGGGAATCCAGGAGCAGATAGGCGTCGAGACAGAAGTCCCCCAGTATGCCGGCACGGACTGTGCGGATGGTGCTGAGGAGCCGTGAGAGTTCTTCGCGTGTCATTGTTGTTGTGCGCGGCATTTCCCCGCGGTGCGGTCCCTCACTGGAGCGCCCCGGCGGAGATTCCCCTGATGAACGTCCGCCGCATGACGAGGAAAAGGATCAGCGGGGGAATGCTGAAGAATACGGCGGCCGCGGCCATCTGGTTCCAGACGTCCTCGAACTCGCCGACAAAAAGTCCTATGCCCACGGGAATCGTCTGTGTCGCATCGGAGTTCGTCAGGAGGAGCGCAAAGAAGAACTCGTTCCACGATCCGAGGAACGCGAACAGGGCCGTTGCGCCTATTCCCGGGAGAGCGAGCGGGAGTATGACCTTCCGGAGGGCCTGGAGCCTCGAGCATCCGTCGATCAGGGCGGCGTCTTCGACTTCGGTCGGGATTCCGGAGAAGAACCCGTGAAGAAGCCATATGACGAACGGAAGAAGAACAGCCGTGTGGACAAGGATGAGCCCGATATGCGTGTCATAGAGCCCCGCGTCCTTCAGAAGCTGAAACACGGGGATGATGACCGAAGCCCCCGGAAGCATCTGCGAGAGGAGGAGAAGAAGGAGAATCTGCCTTCTCCCCCGAAACCGGAACCGGGCGAACGCGAACGCCGCGAGGCTCCCCACGGCAAGCGTGAGTACCGTTGCGCTCGTCGCGACGATAAGGCTGTTCAGCGTGTAGCGGGAAAAGGGGAGATAGAAGAACATGTCGCGGTACGGCTTCAGGCTCATGGAGGGGCTCGTCCACTCCGGGGGATAGCGGTTCACCTCCGTCAGGGGTTTGAGCGACGTGGAAACGGTCCAGAGGAACGGGAGCAGGACCAGAAGGGCAAGCACGGCGACGGGGATGAGAAGGAGCTTCTTTCTCACAGCCGCTCCCTCCGCGTGTGCATGCGCAGGTACAGATACGAGAGCGTGAAGAGCATCGCGAAGATGATGATGGAGAGGGCCGACCCTTTCCCCAGGTCGAAATGCACGAACGAGAATTCCCTGACAAGAACGGGGAGGACCATTGAGGCGTTGATGGGCCCGCCCCGTGTCATGACGAACACCATGTTGAAATCGTTGAAGCTCCAGATCACGCCGAGAAGAAGGAGAACCGAGGAGACCGGTCGCAGGTTGGGGAGCGTGATATAGAAGAACTTCCTCAGTGCCGTGGCGCCGTCCACGGAAGCCGCCTCGTACTGCTCCCCGGGTATCGACTGAAGCCCGGCCAGGAACATGACCATGGCAAACGGGTAGAACTGCCATGCCCGGGCGGCCATGACGCACACAAGCGCCAGGCGGGGATCCCCGAGCCAGCTCGTTCCGTTCCGCACAATGCCGGCGGAAGAGAGCCAGTAATTCAGTATGCCGAAGTGATCATTGAGGAGCCATTTCCACGCGAATCCCGCCACAACGGGAGAAAGCACCCACGGGATCGAATAGAGGCAGGCCGCGGCCGAGCACATCTTTCCCGTATTCGTGTCGAGCACAAGCGCGAGCAGCAGGCCGACGAGGAGCGCCAGCACGGTGCCGGCCAGGGCGTAGACGACCGTGTTCCTGAACGCCAGCCAGAACACCGGGTCAGAGAACACGCGTTCGTAATTCAGAACGCCGGTCCACCCGCCCCCCGGCCGGACGAGGCTCACGTCCCTGAAACTGTTGACGAGATTCTGCACCACCGGGTAAACGAGTATGAACCCCGTAAAGAGGAGGGCCGGCGCGAGAAGCAGATACGGGGTATATCTCTTCATTTCTTCCCGTCGATCATTTGCTGAGCTTCGCACGCCGCCTGATCGAGCGCAGACTGCGGAGTGAGTTCCCCGACAATCGCCTTCTCCGCGTAGGGCGCGAAGATGTCGCTCGCAATGGCGATCATGCAGGGGTGGGGAGGCCACGGTCGTGCGTGTCTGAGCTCATTCATATAGACGGGAAGATCAGCGAGCGCTTTCGCTTCCGGGCTTTCGAGCGCCCGGCGCGTCGTCGCCAGTGCTCCCAGATCTTCGCGGACCCAGGCCATGTCCGCCTCCTCGTTGCGGAGATACTTGATGAACTCCCACGCACGTTCGGGATATTTCGTTCTCGCGTTGATAGAATACATGACCATATCCTGGAGCGTCGGCGCGGTATCATACTCCGCAATCATGTCGTCCGGCACCGGCACGGGGACGGTGTAGATCTTCTTCCCCGGGCACTTATCATCGACCATTCCCCGGAACCAGGGGCCTTCAATGCTCATGGCCACCTTGTCCGAACAGAAGAGGTCATTGACCTCCGTCAGCGTGTATGCAAGGAACCCGGGGGTGATGGAGTGGTCCACCTGGTACATGTCCGCAAGGAGCTTGAGTGCCGCGACGCCCGGGGGGGAGTTGAACCGGACGGTCTTCAGGTCATCGGACAGGATCTCCGCCCCCGCCTTCAGGAAAAAAGGGGCAAGGCGGTAGGCGAATCCCCCCCTGTCGCCGCCGAGAAGGACGAGCCCGTACTGGTCCACCGTCCCGTCACCGTCGGTGTCTTTTGTCAGCCGCCGGGCTGCCTCGCGGAACTCGGACCACGTCCGCGGCGGGGAAATTCCTTCCCTGTCGAAGAGAACCTTGTTGCAGACGAGGACGAACGCGATGCCGGAGCAGGGAAGGCCGTAGTAGTCATCCCTGTACCTCGTGGACTCCAGGAGGTGCGGAACGTACCAGCTGCTCACCTCATGGAAATCGGGGAACCTGTTGAGCGGGTAGTAATACCCCGCCCCGCCGAACTCGGCGGCGTAGTTTGCGTGGACGTTGACGATGTCGGGGCCCAACCCGACGCTGTAATCCGCGTACAGAAGCTCCCGGATCATGTTCCAGCTCTTCTGGCTCTGCTCGATCCTGACACCGGGATGGGTCTGCTCGAACAGGTCGACCCTCTGGCGCAGCCATTCGATCATCCTTGGTTTCCCGCCGAAATTCCAGTCCCGGAGAACGACCGCGTCGTCTTTCTTTCCGCAGGAGACTCCCATGACCGCGCAGAGCGCAGCACAGAGCACTGTCCGTTTCATCGTTCCCCCGTCGTATGTGGGACACCGTTCATTCGCACGCTGCCTCGCGCGCCGAAGCGACAAACGCGGCGAAATTCTCGGGGCTGGTGCCCTGCAGGACGGCGTCCGCAGTCGAAAGGACGTGGGCTTCGTCCCGGACCGCGCGGGCGATCGAGTGCACGCTTGAGGCGATCTCCCCCGGGGTCCCGTCACGGAGGAGCCGGAGATTCAGATTCCCCTTTGTACAGATCCGCCGGTCGATAGCTTTCCTCGATTCGGCAATATCGTTGTCCCCCTCGGGGGGAGGCGCGATCGTTTCGATAAGATCGGCCCCCAGCGTATTGAACACCCCCTCGCGTATCAGCCTGCGTGTGAACCCGCAATTGTGATACCAGAACAGCCCTTCGTGATCATGCGTCCATGCCGCGAACCTGCGGATATACGGCAGATCCATCGCCTCAAAAAGGGCCGGGGACGTCATCTCGAGCCCGTAGCTGGAATCGCTCATGAAATCGATCCCTTCATCCAGGGCGATCGACATGACATACAGCGATGCCCGGCAGATCGCCTCCATGGAGCGGACATATTCGTCGTGCAGGTCGTTCCAGTGATAGAATATGTTCGAGGGATTGATCTGGAACCCGAGCCACGACGGGTGGGGATGCCCAATGACGATCACCCCTCCCTCGCCCACCCTGAGGCGCCACTGGCGGAAGTACTCCCGTATCGCCGCCTCCCGTTCGGAGACCTGTTCGCACACCGCGACGAGCATCGCATGGTCCCCGGCCGTCTGCACGGGGAGGGGGGCGTCATCGCTCCAGGGGACCTCCTGCCGGGGGGACCTGCACGTCCATTCTCCTTTCGGCGTGGCGATGACGCGCGTGCACGCGGCGGCAGTGGAACGGGCTTCGTCGATCCGCCAGTTGAATATGAGTCCGGAACATTCGGTCATGAACATCGGCTCGTAGCCCAGATGCTGCGAGAGTGCGATTTCGTCCGCAACCGCTTCGCCTGTACACGCGATGCCGCACCAGGCCAGAGTCTCCCGTACGACATCCGGGTGAGGAAGGAACGGGGAGATGACCCGTGGGCCGGACCGGGGATCCCGTACGTAGGCGAGGAAGCGCTGACGCGGCGAATCGTTCATGACGGCCTCATGATTCTTCGGCAAGTATTCTGTCGACAACGATCTGCCTCATCTCGCGTGAAAGGCTCGCGAAGTAGGCGCTGAACCCCGTTACGCGCACAACGAGATCGGGGTGCGTGGACGGGTCCCTGTGCGCCTCCAGGACGGCATTCCTGTCCATGATATTCATATTGATCTGTGTCCCCCCCAGTGCAAAATGCGTCCTTATCAGCTCGACGACCCTGTCAACGGCCTGGCTGTCCTTTGAAAACCCGGGATCGAATTCGATCTGCATGGGGGCGGTATTGCCGAACCCGGGCTGCACGGCCGCAACGGCCAGCGCAAGCGCCGTGGGAGAGGCGTCGCGCCTGAATCCCGGGTCGGGGTTTGGCCCGTGCGAAATCGGGGCTCCCGCGCGCCGTCCGTTCGGCGTCGCGCCGACATCCTTTCCCATTGTGATCGTGGCCGCCCAGGAGAATATGCCGGGGATCATGTTGAACCCGTGGGGGGTTTTCATGCTCCTGACGATCTCCGTGAATGCCCGGGAGATCAGGATCCCCCAGTGGTCGGCGCGAGAAGAGCCGCTGCCGTACCTGGGAACGGACTTCATCATGAGCCTCGATTTTTCCCCGGCCGCCCCCGCCCAGTCGCCGTCGATGAGTTCCAGAAGAGCGGGCCACGTGAGGAGCCCCTCCCTGTCGATGCGCTGCTCGAGCGCGGCGAACGAATCCGCCACGGTGGCCAGTCCCGCCCCGTCGACGCACAGGTTGTAGAACTCGACCCCCCCGTGCGACGCGTCCCGCCCCTTTTCGATCGGGCCGTGGCAGAGGAGGTCCAGATGCAGCTCGGGAAAGACCCGGTACATGTTGTCCATATGGAAATCGAGGCTTTCAGCAACGACCTCGACGCTTCTCCGGAGATGCTGCCGGAATCGATTCCACAGCGCTGGAACGCCCGGCACTTCTTCTCCCGGGCTGCCGCCCCCTGCCGCAGGAGAGATCATGTCGTGGAGTGCCACATCAAACACTGCAGCAAAATTCACTTTGACGCAGTCATTCATGGTGTACTCGCGCCCGGGGATGGCGCACCAGTGACACCCTGCGTAGGCCCGTTCCCTCCCGAGTGCGATCGGGTATCCGTTCCTTGCGAACCCTTCGGCCGTCCTCTCCACGCCGAGGAACTTTGGTATGCCGGTTCTGTCTTCAAAGAGTATTTCGACGCCCCTGCGGAGAAGGCGTGGATCAACGTCGTTCCCCACGCTGACACCGACGTTGACGGGGACTTTCAGGAGATGAGCGGCTTCGAGCATGAGAAACGACAGCGGGTTCGTGGTATCGTGCCCTTCCGCGTCCGGCCCCCCGAGCTGCGTGTAGCTCGTGTCCATGACGAAATGGCACGCAAGGTGAAACGTCGCTTCTTCATCCGTCAGTATGCCGCGCGCGATGTCCCTTTGATAAAACGGAAGGAGAAACCTGTCAATGCGTCCCAGCGATCCTCCCATGTTGTACATCTTCCCGGCAAGCTGATACCAGAGCATCCACTGGCAGGCTTCCCTGAATGTCCGGGGAGGGTGATGGACGAGTGCGGCGTTGATCTCCGCAATCTCGCGGAGGTTCCCACGGAGTTGCGGACGCGTTTCCGATTCAGCCATGGACAGGGCCGCGGCGGCGTGGCGGCCGATCCAGTTCTGTATCCCCAGCACCATCTGTTCAAGTCCGTCGTAAAGTTCCTGCGCTTCCTCGTCCCCGTGTACTCCCCGGTAATGCCTGATCTTCTCAAGTATGCCGTCCCACCCAAGCTCGAATCCGATCGTCATGTCCTGGCAGAAATGCTGCACGGCGCCGATTCCGTGGTGAAGCCTGTACTTCTCCTGTTCGGGGCGGAGGTGCCCGTAGTCCAGGTCGGGATTCCAGCCCGGGTCCCTGTACGAGATGAAGTGGGCCATATAGGCCCCGGCGAGCGAGCTCACCGGGTCGATATACGGGGGGTGCATCTCCATGAGCGCACGTATGTTTTCCCCGCAGGCGCGGGCTCCGAATATCCCGCCGCCCGGGTGATTGCTCTTCGGCGTGAACGTGCTGAAGACGGCATCCTGCATCGCGAGACCAGATCCGCTGATGATCCGGACGACCTTTCTGACTTCGCGGGGGGGAGGATCATGGGGAGGTCGTCCATGTCCAGGGCCCCGAGGACCTCACGTTTCTCTTTCGTATGGCGCATCTTGGTCTCGCGGAGGATGGCGATCCGCTCTGCGTACGTCAGGTCCCGTGACTCTGGTGGGGTGTTCATTGCGTTGTGTGTGATGTCGGTTGTCCTATCCTACCCGATGATACGCGCGTCGAGTCCTGCGCCCTTCGCCACACGGAGGAGATTCTGCATTTCCTCCCCCGGAAGCGGTTCGAAGGATGCGGCCCTGTATTCCCGCCCGAGGCTCCTGTATTTGTCGGAGGCGAGTTTGTGGAATGTGAGGAGCTCGTACCGAATCTCCGCGGGCGCTGAACCGTTCCGTCCCCCAGGACCCCGGAGCGAGCACAGGTCCTTCACGAAAGACGCGATCCTGGAGATCTCCTCTTTCGTGTCATTCACACCGCGGATCACGGGGGTTCTGAACACGATCGGAATTGATGTTGCGGCCAGCATCCGCGCGTTTGCCAGTATGCGGCTGTTCCCCTTCCCCGTGGCGTCCCTGTGCGTCTCATGCGATATCGCCTTGATGTCCATCATGATAAGGTCTGTCACCGGGAGGAGCGACGCGAGAGACCCGCCCGGGCACTCGCCGCAGGTTTCGACGGCTGTGTGCAGTCCCCGTTCTTTGCACGCGCGAAGGAGGGCGAGCGCGAACGCACTGTCCAACGTCGGTTCTCCCCCGGAGAGCGTCACTCCCCCACCCGATGATTCATAGAAAGGCCGGTCGACGATCACCTCGTCGATCACCTCTGCAACGCTTCATATGCCGTCCCTCCATCTGCAACGCCCCGGAATAGCATGCTGCGGCGCATGCGCCCGACCCGTCGCAGCGTTCCCGGTGAAACGTGTGAACGCCGTCATCGAGCTGATGGGCACCGCGGGGACAGGCTTCGACGCAGGATCCGCAGGCGATGCAGCGCGAGGGGAAGAACCGGATCTCGGGATACGCGTGCTGCCCTTCGGGGTTATGGCACCAGAAACAGTCCAGTGCACAGCCCTTGAGGAATACGGTCGTTCGTATGCCGGGCCCGTCGTGGAGGGAAAACCGCTGTATGTGAAAAACCATGCCAGTAGTGGTCATGAGAACCGGGCGTCACATGCAGGCAGCAAAAAAGGCGTCCGGGATCCCGCATACGGGAAAGTCGGACGCCTTGTGAAAGAGCTGGTAGGAGCAAGATAGGCGGGGCGTGTTCCAAAATCAAATGGGTCTGGACCACCGGCGGAACGCCCGGCGGGGATAATCATCAAATCGCTCCGGGGACCATCTACTTCACGAAGAGGTCGTTCACGATCACATCCCTCCTTCTGCTTTCAGGTACCACGCTCAACGACACGATTTTCCCTTCCTTCACTTTTGCTTCAACCACAGTTTGCTGCGGGGCATGCAGTCTGAATTCAACGTCCCACTCCCTGGGCCAGGCTGGAAGCAGGAAGATCCTGTTGTCGGTAGTCTGCATGAGCATTTCCTGCAACCCTATTGCACCGCTGCCACCCCAGTTATGGTCGGGAGCCCAGTCGAAGCCCGGTCCCCAGAAGGCGGGGAATCGACGACCCGAATCTTTGAGTTTCTTGACACAAAGATCAGATGCCTCCGGTGTAAGACCCAGTCGAGCAGCCCAGATGTTGTCCTGTTTCCAGCCGACATGACTGCGGAATTTCCTGACCAGAGGATCGTAGTTCCACGTGTTGATTGCCGTGTCCAGACCGGGCCTGCCTACCCCATACATCTCCCAGGGAAACACGGGATAGAGCTGGGGCGATTCTTCATTTTGTATCCGTGCATAGGCCTGCGCAGGTGCTATCGTTGCATGTCCCTCGTGTTGCGCATAACTTATCGACGGGATCATTTCGAGCATGTCTTTCCAGGATCTTCGTTCTTCAGGGGAAAGGCAGTTCTCAGGCAATGCAAGCAGATGCTCAAGCACGGTACGAAGCCCTGTGATCGTTGATGTAGAATTATAGGCCATCTTGAATGTCTCGCAGCCCGACGACGGATACAGGATGAGCTTCCCATTACCATCCAGAGCGGCGTACCCCCGCTTTCGGGCAAGATACTGGTAATGCTCCCTGTAGAACGTGAGACAGCTCTCGATGAGGGGTATGTACCCGGTAATGTCCGTGCCGTCATATCGCTGGGTTTCGAGTATCATGAAGCAGAACTCAAGTGAGGTATCCCACAGGTATTCAAGCCACGCGTTGTACTCCATCCCTTTGTCAAGACCCTCCGGACGATTCCAGCCATACTCGGCGGGGTTGATCAAACCATAGTTTTCTATCTGTTCCGTAAAACCCGCCCCCTTGTGGCCCCATGCCTGCTCGGTCCTGATCTCGGCATTCCGCAGCGCCTTCAAATAGAAATCAAATTGTGGCTTCATCATGTCAACATCGCCACTCTTGATCATCGGGAAATACACCAATCGCTGGTTCTGCGCCGTCATCGTTCCACCGCACCAGTTGCGGTAGTCAGCCGTGAACGGTTTGGCGGTATCAACAAACACAGGGTCGTATGTGAACAGGCCTCCGTTGAATTTCGTGGGTGAAGTTCCATAGGCGTTACAGCCCAACATGTAACGAAAGAGCTGGTAGTTGCGGCCAACCTGCCATTGCGGACTGTTGAGAGGCGCTTTGTCCCGATCGATACAGATGTAACTCCTGTTCCAGAACTGATGCCACCATACAATGCTCCGTTTGTGTGCGCTTGTGTCACCGACTCCGGCCTCTTCTTCCGTCTTCACAAGCTCCTTCTTCCATTCCTCAACACTCTTCACCTGCTTCGTGACGAGAACAATGCGCACGTCCTGCTTTCTTGTCGGCGTCCTGCTCTTAAGCGACCAACCCTTGAAATCAGTATTGACATACCTGCCCCGGGTCGTTCCGTCGGCAACCATACCGCCACCTTGCATCTCGCCCCCATACGTGAGGTCTTTTATGGGATTGAAGAGCTCGGACTTAACGTTGTCAAGCCCCTGGAGGTGGACGTTCGCATCGAACACTGAATAGTCCCTGTTTCGATGGAAGAAAAGAACCGAGTTCTCATGAAAGGCAACACTGTCCTCATAGGTATAGATGGTATCGAAGGGAGCCCATTTGTACGAGTTCTGGAAATTCTCTCCAGGTCGTTCTTTGAATGTCTCTGTTCGCCAGCTTTCGTAGATCGCCCGTGTTGTCAGTGGGTGTGTACATTCCATGTCAATATGGACAACGGGCCTGAACACATCGACCCACACCCGTATTTCCACCTGTGAATGTTCCTTCCTGGCGACAATGCTGATGTATCCGTCATTCAACAACAATTCCTGGCTGAAGTGCGCCCCTTCAAAGGGATCAGGATCAAGCCGGACGCGCACCCTTCCGGCCTTTTGAAGACCGTTGTTCTCGTCGAAAGCATCACATTTCGAGATGTACATCAACAATTCGTTTTTCTCGACCCACACGTTAAGTCCAATACTCCCTCCGCCACACGGCATTGATTCAGAAGAGTTGCTGCTTTGAGTGCCCCAGACCACATTATAGGAGCCGGGCAGCACGTTGCCCGGTTGCGCAAGAACCGGGGCAACGGTCAACAGTTGAACGATGAGGAAACCGCGGATTGGTCTCATGGCCAAGGTCTGTGAATGATTACTGAATTCCTTTCAGCATTGCACGCACTCCTTCTTCACGATCAAAGGGTACCGGTCTCCACGATCTGTCCGCATAGTTCATGTCCCGCAATCATGCCGTCCTGATAGCCTTCGGGACCCTTCCCCAGATGCTCGTGGAAGATGCACCGGATATCCGAGCCGCAAATCGTGGACGATTTCATTTTCAGAACAACCTCGCTGTGGTGTGGCACGGGGACTTCAAACTGCTTCAGCTCGACCGTGCTGTTCCCCGGGAGAAGTGCGCCAATCATCGTTTTCATGTTCTGATCCTTCCTGGATGTGCCATCCGGGTTCTATCGAGCAATTGTCCCATCAGGGTCCCACAGATCTTCCCGGGTCTGGTGTTCTTTCCAGAGAAAGACCTGACCCTTGATCAATCTGCAGTCCCTGTCGGCTTTCGCGATATCGTCCATGTCCTTCAATGACAACGGAGGCTTCGTCGCCGCTTCGAGGTTCTCGAAGAAATGGTTGACGGAAAGAGGAATCGGGAGCTGTCCCCGTTGAATCGCCCACCTGATGGCGACCTGGGCGGGAGTCATCTTCAACCGGGCAGCGATGGACCGGATTGCACGGTCTTCCAGGTCCACGGTGTCCTCCGGGGTCCTGTCGCGTTCGGGGCGGCCGGGCGATCCGAGCGGGCAATAGGCGATCGGCTGGATGTTGTGCCGTCGGCAGAACTCAAACAGGGCGGGTTGCTGGATGTGGCGATAGCCTGCGCGGACCGCGTTCGTTACGGTATCTGCGACTACTGCCGGAGCAACAGAGTCTGATCCGAATGTGCCGAGCCCCACGCATGGGATCCTGCCGCCGGAGGCAATCGTAAATGATGGAATCATATCCTGCATATCCTGGTTACCGAACGAATTGTTCATCCATCTCTCTGATCAGCCATTCGGAGAGCGCGTCGCTGAACGTCCGAAACCCGCGGCCTCCTCTAGTGCCGCTTGCCACCGGCGCGGGCGGTGTCAGCGGGGACTTCGGGCCGTGGATAGCTCTTCCGGAGCTCTTTCGCGGCCGGCGTGTCACCGTAGCGGTCCATCAGGAGGTCATAGTACCGGGCGGCCTTGCGGTTCTGATCGGCATTAAGCGCGCTCTTGAATTCCGTGCATATGACGGTGACACGGACAGAAGGATATGGGTTGCGCGCGATTGCCGCCTGGATGTACTTCTCCCGCTGCGGCGCTGACCATGACGTGCCCCGCACTGAAGATGACATTGCGATCGGATTGAGCACCCACACGGGGGAGATCGCGGAGAGCCGCTCCATGCACCGTGCCAATGCTGCCGCATCCCTGTGGCGTGACTTCAGCCCGACACTGACGTATGCGAGGGCGCAGACCGAGCGGACGAGGGGATCCTTCTCCGCGTCCGCCCTGCGCAGCACCCGTTGCGTGAACGCATTCCAGTCGGTGACCGTCGTATCGAAATGCGGCCGGCCCATTGCTACAACAAGCTGTTCGGCAGTGTAGGCCTCGTCCCCCTCCCACCATTCCCGGACGGCATCGAGGATCCGCCGTGACTGCTCGGGCCCGCCAAACGCCACCTGCACACGGGTACCCGAGCGGTCCAGCTGCGACGGGTCGACAGTCACACACGCGGTACCGCCCGCGGCTCTGACGCTCGCGTCATAGCCTCCCCTGCCGTTGAGCACGTACGTCGCACGCGGGATGCCCTCCACACCGTCACCGTCACGGTAGCCGCGTATCCGGAATGTTATGCTGTCGCCGGCAGCCGGAATGTTCGCGCTGTAGGTTCCGTCGCTCCCGCGCGTGAGCGGCACCGCCGTGGCAATGCTCCAGAGATTGAAATCCCCGACGACTGTGAGTGAGGGCTCGCCCGAGATGTAGTGGTAACCGCCGAGTGCAACACTCAGTGTCACGGGCGTGCTGCCCGGGACATACAACGCAATCGACTCGGCGGCATACCCGACACCCGTGAACCGGAGAGCCCAGAGACCCGTCGTGGGGACCGTGAGCGCATATTTCCCGTCCGGCGACGCCTGTACGATCTGCACCACGGAAGCCCGATGGGAGTCATCAGCGCGACGTGGGCTGCCGGCAGGAGCTTTCCTCCCGACCCCGTCACACTTCCGCTGCACACGCACTGCCCTTGTGCCTGGCTCCATGCCGCGGCACCCAACGCTACAAGAATCAGATAAACACGCATTCGGTGCGCTCCTTTGTCAGTGTTGAATACCAGTCTTTTCCGCGGTGATCAGCTGCCGGATGGCCGCCGCCGCGTCGCTCACGGAATCCGGGGCCGCGAGGCCGGTCCCGGCCCCCCAGTCCTCCTCCCATGCACGAAGGCGTTCCTGGATGTCGCCGGCGGGGACGCCCTGCCGGAGGAGCGAGAAGAAGAGCTTCCACCTGCCTGCATAGAAATCACGCACCATCCCGCTCCACAGCTTCGCCGCATAGTCATGAAGGTCAGGCCCTCCCCACACGGTGATCTGCCGGCGGGCGTTCCTCTCCATGAGGTTGCGCTCCCCCTCCGACGTCCCCTCCGCCCTCGCCATCGCAATCCAACGCTCCAGCCGCTCGTCTCCCCTCACGTGCACGATGGCATCAAGCGAGCGCATAAGCCCATCGGCACGCCCCGCGAGCGAATCGCGGAGTGCAGTCTCCGATGAGGTGTGCGCGCGGCACGCCTCCAGCAGGAGCCGATCGATCCTGTTGCCGATGGCGTATGCCGCGACGTCGATCAGATCGCTGGTGAAGAGGGGAGACCCGGCATACCTTCCCGCATCTGCGAGCATCAGGTCCAGCGCCTCATCGACTCGGGCATCGGCAAACACCTCGCCGGCAGGCGCCAGCGACGGACGATGCTGGAAGGCAAACAGCGGGTGGTGTCCTTTTGTGCCTGCGTAGACTGCACTATCCAGCAGCCCCCAGGCTCGCTCTACTCCCGGCGTGATCGACCCGTAACGCGAGCGGCAGTACTCACGGAGCCATGCCTGGAGATCGACCGGGGTCGACTGCCACCCCATGTCGGTCAGCAATTCATAGACGACTTCGTTATTCTCCACCCCTTCCGGGGAGAGGCCGAACCCGGTGAGATTCCCCCGGCAGGAATCGTGGAGAGCCGTCGGCGGATCGGAGGCGATGAACTGGAGGTTTCCGCGCAGGGGTGTGTTCCCGCCGAAATTGTGGATGATGCTGTAGATCCAATTCTTGCCGTAGAAGCCCCGGTGAACCTTCCACCCGTGAAACTGTTCGTTCGCCAGGTCGAGAATCATCATGCGGTCGTCCGGCACGCGGCTGAGCAGGGCTTGTGTCGACGCGGAATCCCAGAAGGATGCCGCATTGCTGAACAGCCATCCCTGCATCACCCAGACGCCCTCCGGGTCGCCCCGGTGAATGGACCGATACACCGCTTCGCCGTAAGAAGCAAGCTCGTCGTACCGGTGATCCACGCTCACGGGCACGTCAAGCTCGTTGAACGAATCCGCCAGGTAATATGAGCACGGACCGAACGTCCGGTGATACTCCGCGATGAAGCGTTTCCCGATCTCCTGGAACATGGACGATCCCGGCACCAGCGCGAATGTCCGGTCCGAGTCCGGAAGACTGCTCCAACGGGCATGTTCCGATACGCGCTCCGAGGGAAAACGCCTGCGAAACGTGTCCGGCACGAAGCCCGAAAATGCCGGGACGATGGGGGTCATCCCGAGCTCTCTGACCCGGCCAAGAATCCTCTTCTGCAGCTGCTCCTGGCCGTCGATCCACGCCTGCGGGAGGGGTCCCTCGTGGCGGTTGATGTTTCCCATCCATTGCCACGGGAGGAAGGCGGGGCCGACAGAGAACGACCGCACGCTGTCGCGCGGGATGCCGAAAGACTCCCCGCCCGCTGCCAGACGCCCGTCTGCCCAACCATAGCCAGGGGCATATTGATACCGTGAAGCGCCATCCAGTCGATCTCGCGCTCCCACCGCGCCCAGTCCCACCACACGGTCGTGTACCCAAACGCACAGATGTTGAAATACTGCCGGAACCGGTACGGCGTCTGCACGCGCACACGCGCCATCGCGGGGAGCACACGAGGCAGATCGATGTGCGTGCCGCTCCACGACACCATGCAGCGACAGGCATGCCGCAGGTAATGGTAGGCACCCCGCACCAGTGCGACGGGGCTGCTCCCCCGGACCGACACACATCCCCCTCGCGCCTCGACCTCGAACAGGTCCCGGGAGTCCTGCGCAGGGACGAGGCGGAGATCGAACGAGGCGGCCGGGGGCCGAGCACGCGTTCCAGGATGTGCCGCGCGGCGGCAACGCCCGCGCGATCCGCCGGCGGCGCAGCATGAAGTTCGCCGCGCGCGGCAGGGAGCACACACGCCAGCGCTGCGAGCAGCAGAATCCGGCAGGCGCGGGTCATATTTTGACGAACCACTTTTTTCTCCACATCACGTATCCGATCAGGAACATTGTGAGGACGACGGCGCACGCATAGGCCAGCGACGCGTTGTACGGGGAGAAGCAGGGAGTGAACACCGTGTGCATGAGCCACGTCTTGAGCGACACCCGGACCCCCTCTCCTGCGGGTCCCGCGGCCGTCACGCCCACGACATCCGCCAGCGATTCGAAAAGCGATGAGACGGCATAGATGAATATGGCGTTCATGCCGAATACCAGGAAGGGGATCGTCCCTTTCCTGTAGCCCCGGACATCGATCACGAAAAAGGAGCACGCAAACACAAGGTGCGCCCATCCTGCCATCATAAGCACGTAGGACGGCGTCCAGAGCCTCTTGTTGACGGGGATCCACATGTCGAGCACGACCGATGTCACCAGGAGGACGCACCCCGTGACGAAGAACCACGAGGTCTTCTCCTCGCTGGAGGCGTTCGACCGGCGCAGGTAGTCACCTGCGAGGATGCCGAACAGGTACGACGCGATCGCCGGCAGCGTGCTGATGATCCCCTCGGGGTCCCAGGGGCGCGTCCGTGCGTAGGCATGAGACCCGATCACCAGCTCATCGATGTACGCTGCAAAGTTCCGTCCCCGTTCCCACGACCCTGCACCGATGCCGGGCACGGGGAAAAACTCCATGAGCGCCCAGTAGGAGAGAACAGTGCCACGATGACGACCCAGAACCTGCGGGACGGCATCCAGAGGTACAGGAGCGAGCCCACCAGGTAGCAGAGCGCGATCCGCTGCAGAACGCCGGGGATGCGCCACGTGGCAAGCGCAAATCCGGCGTCGCCGATCAGACCGAAGGGAAATCCGTTCAGGAATAGCCCTACCAGGAATATCAGCGCCGACCTCCGCAGGACCTGGAGAACAAGCTCGCGCGTCGTCGCACCTTTGGCACGCCGCGCCGCCACGGCGTAGGTTGTAGACATCCCCGAAATCCAGAGGAAGAAGGGAAATATCCAGTCGGTGAACGTCCAACCGTTCCAGTAGGCATGAGCGAGCTGCGGATAGACATGGTCCCCGTCCCCTCCGTTGTTGACGAGCACCATTGCGGCCATGGTGAAGCCGCGAAACACATCGAGAGACACCAGGCGCTGGGACAACCGGGCGGGTGAGACGAGCGTGCTGATTGTGAGAGTCCTTTCCCGTTGCGCTTACCGCGCGTTTGTGTGCTTGAACAGACCGGCCCCGTGCTATCGGGTTGGAGGCTGGTCCCTCCCTTGGGATTGAACCAGAGGTAGTCAATGATAGCGGTGTTCCAGCCCATAGGAGGGGTCGGCGCCGCGATCATATGCGCGGGGGCCGCCGCCCGGGGGAAGGCGGATGTGGCAGCGGCAAGGAGGATGATGCCCAGCGAAGGAATGGCGCGTCCCATGTGACGTCAGCATGCGGGTTATGACAGATTGACCACGGCAAACAGCACGCCGAGAACCACGACAACGACGCCGATCGCGAAAAGAAATCCCAGTGCGTCCTGCCTGTTCCACCGGTAGAATTCCCACTGCGTGCGGGGGAACATGAGCAGCTTCCGGGTTTCTTCGGGATTGCGGAAGGCGTTCCGCACGTCTTCCGCATCGGCGGCGGGCCCAGCCCTCTCACACGCGTCCGCATTTTCAGGAAGAACCGGTCGGCGGCGTCGGTGCGCTCCGGCGACGTGACAAGGGCGACGCCGAACGCGACGAGAAACGAGACGCCAGGGGCACCAGCATGACCAGTGACTGGCTCACGGCGTACGGCTGGCGCTCCAGGGGACGCCGAGCCACTCGGCGACGATCAGCTCCGGGTAAAGATACCCCCTGGCCTCGCGTTGACCGGTGCCGTTCAGCACGGGCTGCTTCGACCAGAAGAGAACCTTCGACGGCAGCTGGTATTCCTTCGTGAATTCTTCCCCCGCGGGAAGGGCGGGCGGAAGCGCCCCCTGATCGGCGTGCAGCGAGTCACGCGCCTTCCATGCCGCGATCTCGAGCGCGCGCTGCTCGACGTCCCTCTCGCTCGCGCGATACGTCCGTGTGACCGGCTGCGGCTGTGTTTCTTTGAGCATCCACGTGTCGGTCTTCAGCGAGGGGATGATGCCGGAAGCGCCAGCGGCGCCAGGTAGAACACCACGAGCGTCGCTATGATGGATGCCCACGCCCCCGCCCTGTTCGTCCGCCGCCATTTCAGTCCGAGCCAGAATGCGCCGGCGAAAATGACAAAAAATGTCCAGATGAATTTGAGGAGTTGAAGATGCCGGTGTACGTAAGCGTGATGACGGCCCCGCCGATCAGGAACAGGGCTCCAAGGACGCGTCCCGCCCAGACGTAGTGCCGTTCGCTCCTGCCGCTCACCAGGGGCCGGTAGATGTTGCGCAGAAGCAACCCGGACACCGTCAGCATCAGCGCGCTCCCGGCCGACATCAGCGCGGCCATCATCGATGCGATCATGAGCCCGATCAGGCCAAAGCCGGCGGACCCGAGCAGGTGTCGTGGCGATGCCCCGACCAGATCGGAGTTGCGCACCGAGCCACCGTAGAGGAGCACTGCGGAGAGCCCCACAACTCCCCAGAGAATCGTGCAGAACCGCTTCATGAAGACGCCGGTGACAAAGCCGACGCGGGCCGTGTGCTCGTCCTTCGCCGCCGCATTGGCCACCATCTGGTTCGGCTGTGTCACCACCGTGACCCCCGCGACAAGCGACGCGGCCAGTATGAAGTACCAGGTAAAGTCGATGAGCGTCGGGAGCCGAAGATCTCGAAGAACGACGCGGGAAGCTTCTGGCGAAGGACGCGCAGTGCCGCGAGGATGCTGCCGTCGGCGTAAAGGCGGGAGATCTTCGCCCAGGAAAACGGAATAAGGATGATGGACAGGGCGATGATGAAGACCCCCTGGAGCATGTCGGTGTAAAACGCCGCCGCCAGTCCGCCTGTCGTGGCGTACAGGAGGATAATACAGCAGACGCACCAGACGATCATCGATTCGTCCAGGTGGGAAAAGACATCCTGCGGCTGCAGGCGGCGGAGCTCGCCCAGCCGGTCCTTCTCCGCGGCGCTGAGCGTGTCAAAGTCGCGCGCCTCCAGCGCGGTCGCCTCCTGCGCCAGCGCATACTCCCGCCGCTCGGCGGGAGAATACTCCGCGGCCTCCTTGGGCGTGATCGCCAGGATTGTCCTGGTCATCGCGGTGTACCCGACTGCGACCAGTCCCATCATGCCGATCGTGGCCACGAGCGCGTAGACGGCGGCCATGGCACGGGAGCCGTACCGTTCCTCGTAGAAGTCCCCCATCGTCATCAGCCGCATGCGGCGCAGCCACGGCGAGGTGATCCAGAAGACCGGCGTGAAGAACACCATGAGGAGCGCGCTCCAGATTCCCGCGGCGCCGTTGTGAAACGTCGTCGTCGCCACTCCCACCGGGCCGTCCGCCGATGTCGCCGATCCGAAACTCGCGAATGTCTGGAGCAGCTTCCCTAATTCTCCCTCCCGCCCAGGAGGTAATCCTCCTGGGTCCGGATGCGCCGTGCGGCCCAGACGCCGATGGCGACCACCACGGCGACATACGCCAGGATGACGATGATATCAGCGATATGGAGACCGAACATGGCCGCCGTCCTATCCGAGTGACACGTTTGTACAGTGTGACGTTACAATCGGTGGTATGTCACCGAATGCACCCTCCCCCGCAAAGCCGTCGAGCGACAGGCCCTGCACCCGCTCCGCGTGCACGGCGGACCCGAAATACGGGGCCGTCCGTGCTCCCCAACGGACCGACGAATTGTGTATGGCGACGGCGGCGGCGTTCACCAGGCAGAACCCGTGCGTGCCGGCACGCAGCAGGCCGACGGTGTCCGAGGGGCGGAGATCGTATATGCCCCCGTCGTAGTGCGTCGTCCTTTCCACGGCGAGACGGACGTCCGTGAACGTGATGCCGCTGATCTTCCCCTCCTCGCCGCCGACGAAGACCCCGTTTTCGCCCGTGCAGGTGATGCCGGTGAACGCAATGTTCCGCACCGCTCCCACCCGCCCTTCCGTCTGGCCCGGCGCAAATCTCACGTTTGCGTCCTTCCCCGAAGCCGCTTTCCGCCGGTACGCTGTGATGGAGATAGGTTCCGCCTTCCCCCACCAGACGTCGTCGAAGAGGCGCCCCTCGATCGTGAAGTTGGCAAAACGGACGTTCTCAATGACGCCCTCGTCCCTGTTCTGAATGCCGATTCCCCGGTTGCTGGACCGGATCACGCAGTTCCTGGCCTCGACATTCCTGATGGCGTCCATGTTTTCGCTGCCGAGCTTGATCGCGCACGAGGTGGATGTCATCGTGCAGTCCGTCACGGTGACGTTTTCCGTAGGGCCGAACTCCGCGTACTCCCGCCGGGTCTTGAAGCAGATGCAGTCATCCCCCGACGCGATGACACAGTTGCTGATCCGGACGCTCCGCGTGTGGTCCAGGTCGATCCCGTCCGAATTCCTGATCTTGAGGCTGTTGTCGATACGGATGCCATGGATGTCGACGTCGTTGCACCCGACCAGATGAACGCCCCAGTAGGCCGAATTCCTGAATGTTACGCCGCTGATGGCAAGGCCGGTCACGTTCACGAGCGTCAGGAGATGCGGACGCCTGTCGAACGTATCGAACTCCTTCAGCGCGTACGCGCCTTTCTCCTCGGGTCCCATGAACGCGATCCCGTTCCCGTCTATCGTCCCTTCCCCGCTGATAGTCACGCGCTCGGCGTTCTCCCCCCCGATCCAGATGCTCCCCTCCCCCATGTTCTCCCTGAACGCGCTTTTGGTGTAGACCATTTCATCGGGATTGGCGAGTATTCGGCTCCCGCGCTCGAGGCGGAGCTCGACGCGGGATTTCAGGTCGAACGGTCCGGTCATGAATGTGCCACTCCCGGGCACGCGCACGATCCCCCCGCCTGACGCCGCGCAGGCGTCGATGGCCATCCGGATGGGGATGGCGTTGTCAGTCACACCGTCCGCAACTGCTCCGTATGCCGTTATGTCAACTACGTTCATCGTGGCTGTCAGTCGGCCGTCATTTGTTGTATGCAGGAGGCATAACCACGCTCCCCCATCCAGACGGACGGGGACCCATCTCCAGCACGAGCGTTCCCCCCTTCACGATGTCCCCGTGAGCGATCCATGCCTGTGTGAACGGCTTCCCGTTCAGTCTCGCTGACTGGATATGCGTGTTCTCGTCGGATAACCCCTGCGCGACGACTGCGAACTCCGTCCCGTTGCCGAGGCGGATGACGGTTTTCCGCACCAGCGGAGCGGTGAGGAGGTAGTACGGCTGGCCGGCATTCGGGTACATCCCGATCATGTGAAACGCGAGCCATGAGGACATCGCTCCCGAATCATCGTTACCGGGAATTCCCGCCGGTGAGCGGTTGAACTGCCTGCTGACGATCTCCCTGATCCTCTCGCTGCTCCGGTCAGGCTTTCCCACCCAGTGGTAGAGACACGATGTGAGAAAATCCGGTTCGTTCGTCACGTCGTAGTACCCGCTGTCGAAGAACGTATCAAGGCGGCTCTCGAACGCCTTCGCCCCACCGCATTCCCGTATGAGACCCGGGATATCGTGGGGTACGAAGAACGAATACTCCCAGGAGGTCCCCTCGTAGAAGAAGCCGCACCACCAGCAGACGCAGATGGGCCATTCCTCAGTGAGCGGCGTGTAGCGGACGTATGTCCGCCGGCCATTGCTCATATCACACTGGATACTGTCGATCCACGCCCCCCGGGGCTTTTCGGCATGATGAAACCGCGGGCGCCGTGATCCTCCATCTTCCTCCAGAGGTTCCGCCAGTTGCCGGATTGTTGCATGAAGCGCCGGTATTCGTCTGTGCGTTCCAGGCCCTTCGCCACCTGCGCCAGGCAGAAATCATCGTAGGCATACTCGACTGTCCGCGTGCCCGCACGCACGAATGAGGAGGAGACGTAGCCCAGGCGGTTGTAATCGGTGAGCCCGCCCCGCCCCTCCTTTTCCTCGTTCCCCCCGGGGGGCAAAAGGGCGTCTTTCATCATCGCCTCCAGGCCCAGTCGATAGTTTATCCCCCTGAGCCCCTTTCCATAGGCATCCGCAATGACGACTTCGGCATTGGAACCGCCCTGTGTGCGCCCGTTACAGTCGCCGCTGCGCCCTTCGGGCAGATACCCGTCGTGGGTATAGATATCGAGCATTGCGTTGATGATGTCCGCCTGCCGCTGCGGGTCGATCAGCGTAAGCAGCGGCAAGCTCGAACGGTAGATGTCCCACACCGTGTAGAAGTCATCGTAGTACGGAGCGGCGGAATGCCAGCGAGGATTGTCCCCCGTCTTCTCCACGGGCATCAGCATCGTGTGGTAGAGCGCCGTGTAGAACATTATTTTCTGGTCGGGCGTCCCGTCGATCTCCATCCGTGCGAGCAGACTGTCCCACTTCGCGCGGGACTGAGCGACGATGCCGTCGAAATCCCACCCGGGGATTTCCGCCGCAACATGGGAGCGCGCCTTCGCGGCGCTGACGAACGAGATACCGATCTTGACGAGGATGGTGTCCGTGTGCGGTCCCTTGAAGCACAGGTACACCCCCGTCTTCTCGCCCGAGTCGACCTGGGAGGCGGTACCGGGATAGATCGTCCCCCCTTTCCAGGTCCCCCGTGCAGAGGGTGGGGCGCTGACAATGGCGCAGAAATAGACGGTGTAGGCGGTCCCGTTGTTCCAGCCGCCGAGAATCCGGCTGTACCCTTGCACCATCGTATCGGCAACGATCTGGACCTCCGACCCGACGAACTGCTGCGCTTCACGTGCGTTCGGGAGCGGTTCCTCGCCGAGAAATGAGCCCGCATCGATCCTGATGCCCCGGGTGCCGGAACGGGTGAACGCGTAACGGTGCAGCGCCGCGCGCGCCGTCGCGGTCAGTTCGACCCTCACGCCGAATTTCGTCAGCGTGACACCGTAGTATCCTGCACGCGCCTGTTCGTCCGCACGCACCGACCCGTCGTGGATCGCCGTGAACTCGCCCACGAACGGGAACAGTGAGATGTTCCCGTACTTCGGCCCGCCGCCGGTTCCGCTCACGTGCGTCTGGCTGAACCCGAAGACCGGAACCGATTGATCCGCGACGTACCCGCTGTTGGCACCAAGGTCGCAATCGGGGCCCGGCTTGACGAGTCCAAACGGACGCGCCGGACCGACGAAGACGTTCCCCTTCCCCCCGGATCCGATGAACGGATCAACAAACGCAGACGGGGACTGTGCACGCAGGCCGGACCCGAATGCGCCGGCAAGGAGGATACAGAGGGGGAACACCGGGCGAAGCACCCCGGCAAAAAATCCCGGCCCCGCAACCGACAGCCGCGTCATGCGCATCAGGCAGCGCCGGCGAGGATGTCCGACACATTGACCGGTCTGTGCGTTTCAAGCGATTTCTTCGCCGCCAGCGCGATCGCCACGGAGAGGAGTCCGTCTTTCCCGCCGACAGACACGGGGTCATCGCGCACCACCGCGTGGCAGAACTCCCTGATTTCGCTCGCGTACGCCTCGATGTACCTGTCCATGAAGAAGTTCAGCGGCAGCGATGAATGGACGCCGTCATGCGCATAGTAATCGTGCGTGTCGGGGGCATTGTTATCGACCTTCACCATCCCGCGGGAGCCGAACACCTCGAGCTCGCTGGTCGTAGCCGTACACCGCCTCGCCGGCAGTTGTCGATGACGCCCAGGGCGCCGCTGGCGAAGACGCAGGGTGACCACGGCGGTGTCGATGTCGCCCGCCCTGCCGATGCCCTCGTCCACCAGCACAGCGCCCACGGCGAACACTTCCACCACTTCGCTCGCCGGCCATGGTACCGGGCCATGTCGAAGTCGTGGATCGTCATGTCCAGGAACATGCCGCCCGATACCAGCCACGTAGGAGGGCGGCGGCGGTGCGGGGTCGCGGGAGGTGACTTTGATGATGTGCGGCTCGCCGACCTGGCGCCTGGACTTGACCAGCTCGCTTGCACCTTGCGGAAGTTCGTGGTCGAACCGCCGGTTGAAGCCCACCATGGAATTTGACCCCGGCACTGCTCCACGGCGTCTGCAGCACGCGCCAGAACGGTGGCCACTGATCGAGCGTCCACCGGCTTCTCGCAGAAGATGTGCTTCCCCGCCTTTGCCGCCTCCGTAGCGTGCAGCGCGTGCTGGTCGGTGGGAGAGCAGATGATCACGGCATCGATGTCGGGGTTCTGCGTGACCGTCCTGTAGTCAGCGGAGTAGGTCTTCACCATGTTCCGCTCCGCCAATTCCTTCGCCGCGGCGGTATTGACATCGACGATTGCGACAACCTGCGCCTCGGGGACGCTCCGCACGATCGTTTCGGTATGCACCGTGCCGATCCGTCCGGCGCCGATAACGCCTATGTTCAGTCTTTTCATACGGGTTCCTTCTATTCAGGAGAGATCGAGTGTCTGGATGAACTCGTAGTTGTGGCGCGCACATTCCCTCGGTTTCCCCATGCCGGGCAGGACGTCCTGTTCCACGACGATCCATCCTTCATAGTGCATGTCGCGCAGCTGCCGGGCGACGGCCGGGAAATCCACGGAGCCCTTGCCGAGCTCGCAGAACACGCCGTGCCGGACGGAGGCGAAATAGTCCCACTGCTCGGTGCGCGAGCGCGCAGCAAGTTCCCTGCTGCAATCCTTGAAATGCACATGCCAGATCCGCTGTTCATACCGGCGGAGCGCATCAACCGGGTCGCCTCCGCCGAACATCCAGTGACCGGTGTCCAGCACCAAGCCCCAGGAGGGCGGGGTCGGTGAGCCGCATCAGTGTGTCAACCTCCCCGGGGGTTTCAACGTACCCGCCACAGTGGTGGTGGAATACCGTGCGCAGTCCGGTCTCCGTGCGGACCTTACCAGCCAGCGCGTTGGCGCCCTCGGCGAATACTTTCCACTCGTCTCTGGTCAGCCCCATGGCTGGCGTGACACGGCCGGCATGCTTCGTCCGCTCCGGGATCGTCCCGTTTTCATCGGCAAGCACGATGAAAGCATGCACCGTTTCCCGAGTCGCGCAGGAGCCTCGCCGTCTTCAATGCCACCTCGATGCCCGCCTGGTGCCTGCTGCGGTCCTTCAGCAGGACGGGGACAAATGCGCCGGGGATCGTGAAATGCCGCTTTCCGATCTCGGCGTTCAAAGCGCGGGGCTCGGTCGGCATGAACCCCCAGTCACCCAGTTCCGATCCTGCGTAGCCGGCCTCTTTCATTTCGTCCAGCACCTGCGCAAATCCCGGCGCTTTGCCGTCGAGGTCAAATTCCAGTACCCCCCAGGAACAGGGGGCGTTTGCTATTCTGATCATTGGTTCGCCCAGTCAAGGTTCTAGAATTTTCTTATCCATGAATTGTGCCACCGCTCAATAACCACTTTGGTCTGCGTGAAGAACTCCACCGCATGTCGGGCCTGCCCGTGCAGGTCGCCGAAAAACGACTCCTTCCATCCGCTGAACGGGAAAAACGCCATCGGCGCCGGGACCCCGATATTGATCCCGACGTTGCCCGCAAGGACATCGCGCCGGAATGTCCGCGCCGCGGCCCCGCTCGTCGTAAAGATGCAGGCCGCATTGCCGTAGCGCCCGCTGTTGATGCCGGCTATCGCGTGCTCAAGCGTCGCGGCATGCTTCAGGTTCATCACCGGGCCGAAGATCTCCGTGACGGAGGCGTCCGCCGAATCCGGGACGTTCTCCACGACCGTCGGGAGGACAAAGTGTCCCCGTTCGTACCCGGGGAGCGTCTTGATCCTGCCGTCCAGCACAACCGTCGCCCCTTTTTTGCCGGCGTCATCAATGATCGCTTCGACGCGCTTCCGGCTCTGAGCGGTGATGACGGCGCCCATCTGGGCCCTGGGGTCGAGGCCGTAGCACGTCGTCCTCCCCTGCGCGGCCTCTACCAGGCGGCGTTTGAACGATTCGTGCGCAGCACCGACCAGGACCACCGTGGAGGCCGCCAGGCACCGCTGTCCCGCGCAGCCGTACACGCTGTCCGCGACAATGTGCGTCGTCGCATCGGGATCTGCGTCCGGCATGATGACCAGCGAGTTCTTCGCACCCCCCTGCGCCTGCACCCGCTTGCCGTTCGCTGTCCCGTTCGCGTAGACGTAGCGCGCAACATTCGTCGACCCGACAAAGCTGACGGCCTTTATCCCTTCGCTCGCCAGGAGCGCGTCTACCGTCTCCCTCCCGCCGTGCACCAGGTTCAGGACACCCTCCGGGAGCAGCGCTTCCTGGAACAGCTCGAAGACGCGCGTCATCGTGCCCGGGACCTTCTCGGAGGGCTTAACGATGTACGTATTGCCGCAGGCGATGGCATACGGAAAAAACCAGAACGGGATCATCACGGGGAAGTTGAAGGGCGCGATGCATGCCCCGACCCCCAGGGGCTGGCGGATCACAAACGTGTCGACGCCCGGTGACACATCCTCGGAAAAGTCCCCCTGCATCAGGGTCGGGATCCCGCACGCGACTTCGATGTTTTCCACCGCACGCACGATTTCGGCCTTCGACTCGGCAAGCGTTTTTCCGCTCTCCTGCGTGCAGAGCGTCGCGATTTCGACGGCGTGCTCCTCAAGGATCGTCTTCATTCTGAAGAGGTACTGGATCCTTTGTTCCGCGGGGAGGTCTTTCCATGCCCGCTGGGCGGCCGAAGCACGTTCCACCGCCCGTTCGACGTCCGTGCGGCTCCCCGACGGCACGCGGCTCAGGATTTCCCCCGTCCCGGGATTTTCGACGTCTAGTGCTGCGGTTGATGCCGACTCCACCCATGTGCCGCCAATGTAATTTCTCAGCATGTTCATAAGAATCTCTTACAAGTAATAGCGCTGACGCTTCTTGTTGTCGCGGTACACAGCGTACGCCTTCCGGACGGAGTCCATTGTCGACACCTCAGCCACGGCCACCTCCCACCAGGCGTACCCGTCAATGCCCTTCATGAGGTCGGTTTCGACGACGATGACAGTCGTTTTGTCGATGGCTTTTGCTGACTCGAGCGCCTGGCGGAGCGACAGCACCGTGTCCGCCCTGATGACGTGCGCGCCCAGGCTTCGCGCATTCATCGCAAAATCCACGGGAAGATTTGCGCCGTCGAGCGACCCCGTCGCCGCATTCCGGTGCCTGTAGAGAGTCCCGAAGCGGCCGCCCCCGAGAGACTCCGAGAGCGCCCCGATGCTCTTGAATCCGTGGTTGTCCAGAAGGATGATTGTCATCTTGACCCCCTCCTGCACTGCAGTGATGATCTCGTGGTTGTTCATCAGGTAGTTGCCGTCGCCGACCATCACGTAGACTTCCCTGTCCGGGCAGGCCATCCTGGCCCCAAGTCCCGCGGCAACCTCGTACCCCATCGTGGAGTAGCCGTATTCGAGGTGGAATCCCTTGGGATCGCGCGTCCGCCAGAGCTTGTGCAGGTCCCCTGGAAGGCTCCCCGCCGCACAGAGAACGACGTCACGGGGCCCCGCAAACGAGTTCACGGCACCGACAACCTCCGCCTGGGTGACGGGGAGCTGGTGCCTGTCGCGGTACAGTTCGGTGACCGTCGCGTCCCAGGCCGCCTGGGCCTGGACGGCCCTGCGTTGCCATTCCCCGTCCACACGGCATCCTGTGACCGAAGGGAGCAATTCCTCCAGGCAGACTTTCGCATCGGCGACAAGCGGCAGCGCGGCATGCTTGAACGCATCAAAGGAAGCGACGTTGATATTGATGAAGCGCACCGCGGGATTCTGGAACGCGGTCTTCGATGCAGTGGTAAAATCGCTGTAGCGCGTGCCGATCCCGATGACCAGGTCCGCCTCCGCCGCCAGCTCCGCCGCCCCCGGGGTTCCCGTCGCGCCCACGGCACCGAGATTTCCCTCCAGCGTATACGGCACGGCGCCCTTGCCGGCAAATGTCTCCGCCAGGGGAATGCCGGTGGTTGTGACAAGGGCGGCAAGCGCCTGTTCCGCGCCGCTGTAGATCGTTCCGCCCCCGGTGACGATCAGCGGCATGCGGCTCGAGCGGATCCACTCTGCCGCCCTCCCCAGCAGCGCGGCATCCGGCCGGGGACGCTGGATCACCCACACCCTCTTTGCAAACAATTCTGCCGGAAAATCGAACGCTTCCGCCTGGACATCCTGGGGAAGCGCGAGCACCACCGCGCCTGTGTCGGCGGGCGAGGTGAGCACACGCATGACTTCGGGCAGAGCGGTGATCAGCTGCTGGGGACGGTTGATCCTGTCCCAGTACCGCGCGACCGGCCTGAAGCAGTCGTTCACGGAAATATCCTGCGTGCCCGGGTCTTCCAGCTGCTGGAGCACGGGCGCGACGTTCCGCCGCGCGAAGATGTCGCCGGGGATCAGCAGGACAGGCATGCGGTTGATCGTCGCCGCCGCCGCACCGGTAATCATGTTTGTCGCCCCCGGACCGATGGACGACGTGCACACGAATGTGCCCAGCCGGTTCTTCATCTTGGCGTATGCCGCCGCCGTATGCACCATCGACTGCTCGTTGCGCGTCTGGTAGTACCGGAAGTCGGGGTTCTCCTGCAGGGCCTGTCCGATGCCCCCGACGTTTCCGTGACCGAAAATGCCGAAGCAGCCGGCGAAGAACCGGTGCCCCGTGCCGTCCCGTTCGACGAATTGGTTTTTCAGAAATGCGATCGTTGCCTGCCCGACCGTGAGCCGAACCGTGTCCATGTCAGAATCCGCCCTGTGATTCGATGAAGTTCATTGCCTCACTGAGTGTGGGATTGAAATTCGCGCAGCCGTGCTTTGTCACCAGGATGGCCCCGCACGCATTCCCCATCCTGCAGGTCTTGTACCAGTCCCATCCCTGCAGATACCCGTAGATGACCCCCGCCGCAAACGCATCGCCGGCCCCCAGGACGTTCACAACCTCGACACGGAACCCCGGGACATTGGTGACCGCGCCGTCGCGCAGAAACACGGAGGAACCCTTGTCGCCCCGCTTGACGATGAGTGTCTTCACGCCGGTTTTCAAGATCGCCTTGATGGCTTCGTCGACGTTCCCCGAAATCTCGGGGGCGGAAATCTGCTGGTTCCTGATCCTGATCTGTGAAGGATCCCTGAGCATCGTTGCGAGGATCTCCTCTTCCGTGCCGACCGCCATCGAGCAGTGCTGGAGGAACGCGCGCGCCGTCACTCCGTACGCACGGGGATCATGCCACTGGTCGGCACGGAAGTCAAGATCGACGAGCACGGGCACGCCGTGCTCCACGGCTTGCTCCGCCGCAAAAAACGCCGCCGACCGCGACGGCTCGATGTTCAGTGCCGTGGCCGACACTTCCAGCAGCCGTGCACCGGCAATGTCCGCCTTCATGACGTCGTCGATCGTGATCTTTGAATCGGCGCAATTGTCGCGGTAGTAGACAAGCGGGAAATTTGCCGGCGGTTCGATGCCCAGGAGAACCGCGCTCGTCCGCGCGTTGCCTTTCACAGGGATGAACGCCGTTTCCACACCCTCCTTTTTCAGGGAACGCGAGGAGGAATTTCCCCACCATGTCGTTCCCCACCGCGGTCAGAAGCGCGCTCCTCAGCCCGAGCCGCCTGGCGCCGACCGCGATGTTCAGCGGCGATCCTCCCACGAACGCGCCGAACTCTCTGATCTCCTCAAAGGGACTCCCGATATTGTTGCTGTAGAGGTCGATCGACGACCGGCCGTACGTGATCAGATCATACTGTTTCATGTTCCCTGGCCTGCCTGTTCATCCGGAGTGTGACGAGCGGCAAACGGCTGTCCTTCGATTTCCAGGTCCCGTAGATCCATTCGTGGTCGGGATCGTTCACCGAGGCCAGCGACTGGTCGCTTCCCGCCAGAAAGTTCAGGTAATAGGCGTTGTAGCCGTGGCCGGCGACGACCGGGTGGTACCCCCGCGGCACGAGAACGACGTCACCCGTGTGCGCTTCCACGATCTCGTTCAGGCGCCGGTCGTCGGTATAGACCTTCTGCAGCGCGAATCCCTGCGGCTTCTCAAACTGGTAAAAGTACACTTCTTCGAGGCTGGCCTGCGCAAGCTTCCCGTTCGGCGCGAGTGTGCGCTGGTCGTGCTTGTGTGCGGGGAATGAGCTCCAGTTGCCCGAAGGCGTGTACACTTCAACGCACACAAGGCGGTGACACGGGGAGCCGGGGGGCAGAATCGAGTTGATCTGCCTCGAAGCGTTGTCGCCGCCCCGCAGCTCGATCCCGAACCGGTCGACATCATCAGGCGTGACAATGTACCCTCTCTTTGCCCTCATCCCCCGCGGTGTACCCGTAAGCGATGTCGAGCGTCCCGCTCTCCGCCGTTAGCTCGAATGCGGTGTGCGGGGGAAGGTAGGCGGCGTGGGGGAGTCCCCCGAACACGCTGGCGCGAGCTCCGTCGGTGGTCCACTTGCCCCACCGCGAGACGATGGAGAATTTCCCCCCGAGGAGAACCACGCACAACTCGTCCGTCCCCGTGTCGTGACGCCACTGGTCGCCCCTGGAGAGCCGCCGGGCACCAAAATTCAGGTACTGCCAGCCCGCTTCAGCGGCGGAGATCCGCTGATACGTCCCCGATCCGTCGTCGTCAGGGCGCACAAGCAGCGGATGTGCAGGGTTTGTTTTCATGCGACGATCACGCATCCGGATGACACGCTCATGCTCCCTCCACAATCAGCTCACGGCATTTCCGGCCGACCAGGTGTTCCAGTTCCTGCATGTACGTTCGTCCGGGAACCGCCGGGTCGAACATCTCCGGGGAGTCACGGAAGAACTCGCGGCAGACCCGTGTCCACAGCAGCCGCAGGTCGGTGGCAATATTGACCTTGACAACCCCGCGGCGTACGGCCCCCTGCAATTCCTCCGGCCCGATTCCCCTGCTGTCCGTCTTCAGCCTGCCGCCGGCACCGTTGATGCGAGCGATCTCCTCCTGCTGCACACCTGACGCACCGTGGAGGACCAGCGGGAAGCGCGGCAATGTATCCTGGAGGCGTGACAGCACTTCGAGATTCAGCGCCATCGCGCCTTTGAACTTGTACGCTCCGTGACTCGTCCCGACCGCCACGGCCAGGCTGTCGCAGCCGCTCCGGCCGACAAACTCCGCTGCCTGCGCCGGATCAGTATGCCGGACCTCACCGCCGACGCGGTCATCCTCCACGCCGGCAAGCACACCGAGTTCGGCTTCGACGCCAATTCCCTTCTCGTGGGCACGATCGACGATATTCTTCGTGAGTGCGATGTTCCGCTCGTACGGCTCGTGCGAGGCATCGATCATCACCGAGTCATAGAATCCCGAATCGATTGCGCTCAGGCAGTGGTTCTGTGTCCCCGTGATCCAGGTGCACCGCGACCGTGGCCTGCGGGTACGCCCGTTCAGCGGCGGCGATCATGCCCTGCACGAGCTCCTGGCCCATGTACTTCCGGGCGGCGGGCGTTACCTGTATGATGACCGGGACGTTCAGTCCCGACGCGCCCGCAAAGACTCCGCGAACCTGCTCAGCGGTGAACACATTGAACGCCGCGACGCCGTACCGGCCGTAAGCCCGGACGAAGATTTCCTGGGGTTTCAGTCTCATGCACTTCCCCCTTCGCGCACAAGGTCCCGAGCGGCGCGTTCTGCACGGCGAGCGTCAGCGTCAACCTGTAATCGCAAGGTGAGGCAACCTCCCGGTTGTGTCAGAATCGGCAGGGCATAGCGGAAGCAGGATTGATCTTGACCACGGGAGAGGAGCACGGCGGTGCAGCGGCACAAGAGTATCGCAGCACCTGCCTTCATGTCCGTGCGGAGGTGAATTGAGGCATCGCGGCGGTCTTCTTTGCGACCGAGGCCCGCTCAATGATCGTGTGTTCCAGGATCACGTGCTCGCCGCGGGAATGTGCGGAATCTCCGATCCGCGCAACGAGCAGTTCGGCCGCGCGCTCGGCCGATGTCGTACGCGGGCATCTGCACGGTAGTGAGAGGAATCCAGAGGTACTCGTCGATCTCGATATTGTCGAAGCCCATGACGGACACGCTTCCCGGCACGTCCACTCCCAGTTCCCTGAGCGCCTTCATCAGACCGATGGCGACCAGGTCATTATAGCAGAACACCGCCGACGGCGCCTGCGCGGCTTTTGCGAACATCTCCTTCCCTGCCTGGTAGCCGTTCAGCACGTACGGCTCTACCGGCACGACCAGGCTCTGATCCACGCGGATGTCGTGGTCGACGAGCGCCTGCCTGTACCCTTCCAGCCTCCGCAGCCCGTGGCCCGTGTGCACGGGGCCCGCAAAATGGGCTATCCTCGTGTGGCCCTTGCCGATCAGGAATGAGACCGCATCATAGGCGGCCTTCTGGTTGTCGATGTCGACGATGGTGACCGCCTCGCTCGCCACGGTACCGAGAATCACCAGCGGATAGCTGTCCCTCAGAAGATCGGCAAGAGAGGAAACCTGGAAGCCGTCCCCCTGCAGGGGCGAGATGATGAGACCGTCCACACGCTTGCTGACCATGGTCCTGATGATCTCTGTCTCTTTCGCCGGAAGGTGTTCAGAACTTCCGAGGAGCACGGAATAGCCCAGGCGGGAGCACGCCTCGTAAACGCCGCGCATCAGCCGGGCAAAATAGGGGTTGTCGATTTCCTTGATGATGAGACCGATACTCTTGGTATCCTTCCCCGCCAGCGACTGGGCAAACGGGTTCGGATTGTACTGGTACTTCGACATTATCTCCAGGACTTTCGCCCTGGTCCTCGCGGAGACGCCGGGTTTGTTGTTGATGACAAGCGACACGGACGATTTGGAAATGTTCGCAAGCCGTGCTATCTCGGAGATGGTGACTCTCACTTGACTGTCTCCCGCGTGATCCTCAATTTGTTAAAGTACCAAAATTTGTGCTTGCTGTAAACCCTTTTCCGCGTTGCATGACCCACACCGGATGAGACTGCAGGAGGGGCGCCTGACGGCGCCCCTCCCCGTCTCGTGCAGGGTGCTTCGGGCACCGAGGGTGCCCCTCGCAGTGACATCGGGCCGTCACTGCGAGCGCAGCGAAGCAATCCCCCTCATTTCAGAAGCAACATCTTCTCCGTCTTGACAAAATCGCCGGCACGAAGGGTGTAGAAGTACGCGCCGCTGGCGAGGTTTGACGCATTGAAGGTTGCCGTGTGATGTCCAACCGGGAGCATTCCATTGACCAGTGTGGCAACTTCCTGGCCAAGAAGGTTGTACACCTTCAGGCTGACCTGCGACTGCTTCGGAATCGAAAACTCGATCTGCGTCGCGGGATTAAAGGGGTTCGGGTAGTTCTGCGACAGCGTGTACACCTCGGGCACCGTGTTGATGGCCGGGTTTACAGCAATGCCCGTCGCCACGACCCACGCAGCCTTCTTTGACGGGAACCAGTTCAGATCTCCCGCCGGGAATCCGAGTGTTCCGCCGGTGTACGCAGGCGACGACGTCGAGTAGCTGCAGTCCATCGTGTCGCGATAGTAGTTGATAAGGCGCCTGTCGTATCCCGGCCAGTTGCCACCTGAGCCCTGATTGGCCGCCCCGTTCGGAGCCGGCTCTGCCCCATAGAGAATAACCGACGTCATCGGAGCAGGGACGTTTGTGAATGCGAAGCTCGACAGCTTGATGAAAGCATTTGCCGTGTCGGCAATGTAGGTCCTGATGGTGTCCGTCGTAAACCGGCCAAGGTTGACCCCAAGATCCCACCCCATTTTGTTGATGGAATCCCATGCCGTCTGAATCTGCGGGGTCACGTACCAGTAATTCTTGGCAATGGTCCAGACGGTGGCCTTCTTGCCCGGCAGAGAATCGTTCTTGCCGGCCATATTGTAGATCCATGCCATCTTCACCTTCCCGTTGGCATCGAACTCACCGGCCTCACCGAAGTCATACTGGCGATACGTTGACGTATCCGCACCAAACGCCATCGGATCGATCAGCAGGTTGTTCGTGATCGTCACCTTCGACCCAACGGCACCCAGCGAAAACAGACCATACCTACCGCCGTTCTCATAGATCGTGTTGTGATCGATGAGGAAGTTGTCGATACGACCGACGCTCTTGAGATGGCGGAGCGCACGGTCGAAGCCATAGGCAAGCGTGTTGTTCACGAGGATGAGGCTGTCCAGTGAGACGTTGCGGCAATCGACGATGCGCCCGTTGCCAAGATCCCAGATAGGAGGCACACCGTCATTGGCAAATACATTGTCCACAAGCTTGATAACGCTGCAGGAACCAAAAGCACTCACGTACGCCTGGAGGGGGCCGCTGAATACGTTCCCGTAAAACTCCTGCCGATCCGGACTTGGGTTGGAGCGCGAGAAGAACTGGCCCGGAGCGCCATACTTGTTGAGCATCGACGTATCCACGTCGACGTAGCCGCATATCATAAGCCCCCTGAGGTAGAGGGGTCCCGCCATGATAACGTAATTGTACGGAACAGAGGTCGTTCCCGGCGTCGGACGACCGTAGATCCTGGGCATCGAACCGCTACCAGTGTCTGCCGTCTGAATCGTCAGCTTCCAGCCGATGTTCTGAACGCTGTTTTCCCAGAACCATGTACCGCCGCGCTGAAGAACATACACTCGCAGCGAATCCTTGCGTACACCGCCGGCAAGCGTGTCACCATTGATAATATCATCAATGTACGTTACCGTCGTCGGCCTGGGAACAAAGAGATTGTGCTGACCGAACATTTCGGTCGCAACTGTCACCAGTAACAACACGACGGGCAACAGCGCACGTACCGATCGTCTCATGTGAACCTCCTGTTGAACTGTGAATGTGGATTGTAAGTGAATGGTGGATAGTGATGGTGCTTTCCCATTCATGGGGCTGCTACAGCGTAAACCTCAGCCAGAGATCGGCCGTCAGGCCGTACCGGACGGCCGACACATCAACCCGATAGCCGTCCGGGACGTCCTCGAGGATTTGTCCCTCCGTTGTGTTTGTCAGGTTGTTGAAGTTCATCCCCACCGCCAGCTTCTCGAAGATTTCCTGCTTGAGCGACAAGTCCAGACGCTCGAATTGCCGCTGGAGGATGTTGGACCGTTGATCGCTCGAGAACGAGACGTAGAATTCTCCCTGGTGGTAGTAGGAGAGGCGTGCCGAGAATCCGGCGATGTCATATCCGAGCGTGACATTCGCGAAGAATTCCGGTGCATTGGAAATGCGCGTCTTCTTTTCGTCAAGCACGACTCTCGGACTGGCAATGGGAAATCCGAAAACGATTGTCGTGTCATACACGAGTTTGGCGTACGGGGTCCACGTCTCGTTCCTCATCACCGACAAGTTGTACGATAGCGTGATGCCGCTCAGCATTCCGGGCAGGTACCGGAAGTTCACCTGCTGCTCCGCCTCAAATCCCCATACCTTCGTCGGTTTCGGTGAATTGTACGGGAATGTCAACAGGTACGTAAACGACTGGAACGGACGTTTCCCGCCCAGATACTTGACTCCCATGCTGTCCGCAATATTGCTGCCGGCGAAGACCTGCACGCCGTTGAGGAGCTCAACCTGATTGTTGATCTCCTTGTAGAAGCCCGACACCGAGAGAAGTCCGACCTTCTCACCAAAGAACTGAAGATTGAGCTCGTAGTTGTTTGCGTCCGCGTTCTTGAGAATGGGATTGCCGACCTTTAGCTGAAAATTGTCCACATATGCTGCTGTTCCGATCATCACATAGGTGGGAAGCCGATAGTTGAAATCGGGACGGAGGATCCCTTTGTACGCGGCGAGCCGGATGTTCATGAAATCCGTCGGCTTCAGAATCAGGTGCGCGTTCGGAAGAACAGACGTTTCGGTATGGGTTGCACTGGTGTCGTTGAACACCGAAAAGTTGGTAAGGAGCTGCGGCGTGTAGAGGGCCTGGTAATTGTCATTGTCCGCCTCCACACGAACCCCGGCAATCAAGGTCGCAAACGTCCCGAAGTTCAGCGTGTTCATCAGATACCCGGAGCCGACATCTTCCATCGCACCGTAATCTGTCCCTGCATTCTGAGTATTGTCAGAGAATTCGGTATTGCCGGTACTGGGATCAATCCCTGTGCGGGAGAGATCATACCAATTCCTCATCCGATCCGCATTGAAGATGGGGTTTAGTGCATACTTCCCAAAGATGTTCCGGGTGTCTGTGCCGATGAAGTTCGTGAGCGAGATCAGCCCCGCCTGCTGCTGGAGATTGGCGAACCCGTACTGTGCGAAGTTCTTCGGCACGATCTGGCCGCTGGAGTTGATCATGTAGGACTTGAACTGGACGCCGTTGTAGTACGGAGAGAAGAAGGCGGAACTATTCCTGCGGTGCCAGTGCGCGACATACTTCCCCCCGAATTGAAGCTCCCCTGCGTAGTCGAACAGCGTGTAGTCCCTTTTGACATCCAGGAGCGCGGTCCTCTGAAGATCCAGACTGTTGCTTGTGTTGATATATCCGTACTGGAGAAACGCAACGCTGAAATTATTGAGCGCATACGGAATGATCGCCTCATACGGTCCCTTCCTGAGGGCTTGCGGCACAGTACTCATGCCCGAGATAGTCACACCGTTTTGAATGATCCCCGGTTCGTCGAAATTCTCGGTGAAGTCGTAGGGCATGTCAGTCGAAGACTGGGTGAAGGAGAGTGACCAGTTCGCCTGGAAACCCGCCACGTGGTTCTCTCCCTGCAAGGACAGCGCCAGGAGATCCGTATTGAGATCCTGCCCCGTGAAATCGTAGTTCACTTCGCCCGACTGCGTCGGGTAGTTTCGATCCATGGATGACAGCTGCCGCTCCATCCTGTTGAAATCGACGGCGAATTTGACGACTCCGTTGTCAGGCGTATTTGCGTCCAGAATGACCTTCCCGCCTTTGCGCGTGCGGACTTCCGGAACGTACTGGACACTGAAACTCGAGATATTCCAGTCCTCCACTCCGCCTCTCGGTACGTTCTGGTTATAGGATACACTGAAGTTCTCACTGCTGCGGACCCGCCTCTCAATATTGCCGAAGACCTGCACTCCAAACACATCATCAAAGAACCGTTCACCGTAGTTGCCGTACACGTTGTACTGACCGTACGTCTTGTCCATCCCGTCATAAATTCCCTGCACCGTTGCCTGGATCGTACGTGTCGCCGGTGCGACCTTCGTGACAAAATTCACGTTGCCGGCGATAGCCTGCCCGTCCATGTCCGAGGTGATGGCCTTCGTCAACGTAATTCCGGAGAGCGATCCCTGGGCGATGGTGCTCAGATCGACACCACGCGAGTCGACGTCTGTCGCAGACAACTGGACGCCGTCCATGGTAATCGTGGTCATGTTCTCACCGAGGCCGCGGAGGATAATCTGGCTGGCCTCACCGCCGGAGCGGACGACGGAGACACCGGGGAGGCGGCCGATGGCCTCCGCCGCGTTCGCGTCCGGCAATTCCTTGATCTTTTGTTCCGAGATGACGTTGACAATCTTGTTCGACGTAATCTGCTGGTTGATCGCGGCAACCTGGCCGGTTGCCTGTCCGGTGATTACAACCTCGGAGCCCTGTACCGCCGTCACGAGAAGCGCGAAGTTCAGCTCAGCCGTCGCGTCGTCTGCGATCGTGATTTCTTTCTCCTTAGTGACGTAGCCGACGTACGAACACCGCACCGTGTAGTGGCCTGCAGGAATCGAGCGAACGACATAAGAGCCAAGGAGATCGGTTGCGCCCCCGAGCGACGTCCCCTTGAGCAGTACGTGCGCTCCCACGAGCGGTTCTTTTGTGGTGGTATCTGTGACGACACCTTTGAGTACGCCCGAGCCAAGTGATACGGACGGTGCGAGGAGGAGAAGCAGAGGAATGAAGCGCAAAAGGGATGACGCTTTCATGCCAACACCTGTTGCTTATGAGAGGAGATGGGTCACAGCACCTGGCCCGGGAGGGGATGAATGAACCGAACCGTTCTACAAGAGATCGACTGTACGAAATGGCTAGTGATAACTACCGAAATCGCACAATTGGCAGTGTGAAACTGAACCGCTCCAGGAGGATAATGCTGGCGATCCAAAAAGTCAAGTTAATTCTTGACTTTTTTAATTATGGAGCGGTTCATATTTCGGAGGGTAATATGACAGTGGAAGAATCTTTTGGAAGCTGTTGATTCCGTGCATGTAAGGGCACCGGTAACTCCCGTGTGGCAGCCGTTTCATTTCTCCCTGAAGAGCATTCCGGAGGGAATGACCTGGTTGCGAATGCCGGGACCAGCCATCGAGGCGCTCAGATCATACCCGCCCCCTGCCTGGAAGTAGAGCAACCGGAATGTGTGGAAGCCCGACTGAAGCTGTACGACTCCCGATCGTTCGAGCGGCGCGTGCCTGCCGTCGTTGTTGACGACCATCTTCCCGTCGATGACAAGAACGCTCCCGTCATCCGACGTCGTCGAGAACGTGTACACCCCCTGTTTCGGAATCTTGATGAACCCGTCGTACACGACGCCGAAGTTGCTGTCGCGTGTCTCGCGCGGCAGCGTAACACTGTCCACCGCCCCGGAGGACTTTGGCGTAAGCATGGAAAACGCCGGCATCACATCCGCCGACGTCTCAAAGTAGCTGTAGTGAAGACCCGGCACAGGATTGTTGATCTTCACAGGCGGCGCAGGCTCAAGCAGTACATCTCCATGCAGCGAAAGCATCACCACGGACATCGCCGGAAGGTCCGCCTCCAGACCGTCTGCGGTGAGAGAAGCCCCCGTGAAACTGAGAGGCCGCACGACATCGGGCTCATCGAACGTGTTGTGCGCGTTCATCCGGTCAGCCGTGAGGATGTCGCCCGACACGCCTGTCGCCTTGAAGTGTCCCAGGTGCATACCCACGTGAACCCGCGCATCCGGGTCGATGTTGCAGACCGAGATGTGCACAACGCCGAGGCTGTCAATAGACGCGGAGCAATTGACCGCGGGGAGGCTGTCACCGTTTACGACAGCCATGCTCGAGGTCACCTTCACCGGAACCATCATAGCATCCTGGTGCGCCCCGAACAGCGCGAAGACGTGGTAGGTGGGGGTCAGGACCATCCTCCTCCCTTCGGTCAGAATCATCGCCTGGAGCACGTTGACGACCTGCGCAATGTTCGCCATCCGGACGCGATCGGCGTGGTTGTTGAAAATATTCAGTGTCATCCCGGCGACGAGCGCGTCGCGCAAGGTGTTCTGCTGGAAGAGGAAGCTGGGGTTCGTGCCGGGCTCCACCCTGTACCACGTCCCCCATTCGTCGACGACCAGCGCAACACGCTTCAAGGGGTCATAGGTGTCCATGATCGCCGCATGCTTCGTGATCAGCTCGTCCATCATGGCGGACTTCTTCATGATGTCGAACCAGCCTGCCCTGTCGATATCGGTTGCCGTCCGCGCGGTTCCCCACGAGTAGTAATGGAGCGACAGGCCGTCGAGCGACGTTCCCATCGTCTTCATCAGCGTCGTGGTCCATGCGTAGTCGTCCGCGTTCGGGCCGCATGCGATACGAAAGAGCGTATTGTCGCCGTAGGCGCGCATAAAATTGCCGTATTTCGTCGCTTCGTACACGTAGTATTCGGGCACCATCCTGCCCCCGCAACCCCAACTTTCATTGCCGAGACCCCAGTACCTGACCCCCCAGGACTTCTCCCGTCCGTTCTTCCGACGCTGTTCGGTCATCGGGCTGATATTGTCCGAATTCACGTACTCCACCCACTGGGAAAGCTCTCGCACGGTGCCGCTTCCCAGGTTGCCCGTGATGTATGGTTCGCAGCCGATCAGGCTGCACAGTTCCAGAAATTCGTGCGTGCCAAAGCTGTTGTCTTCGGTCACGCTTCCCCAGTTCGTGTTGACCATCTTCGGGCGCGTCCCCGTCGGCCCTATGCCGTCCATCCAGTGGTACTCATCGGCAAAGCACCCTCCCGGCCAGCGCAGGACAGGCACGCGGAGCCGGCGAAGAGCGTCCACAACGTCCCTGCGGATCCCGTGAATATTGGGTATGTCAGAGCCCGGTCCCACCCAGATGCCGCCGTACACGAGATGACCGAGGTGCTCGGCAAACTGGCCGTAGATGTTCCTGCTGATCCGGTATTCCTGGTTCCCCGCGTCCAGCACGATCGATGCCGCAGGGCTCTGGGCTCTCAACGAGAAGGGGACGATCAGCAGCAGAAGGAGGATTCTGGATTTCAAAGGCATGGGCGCTCCGCAGGATTTCTAGGCGTAGATGGCACTCTGGTGCAAAAACTGGCTGTGCCGACGATGGCTACCGAAGCGTGAGCTTCAGGACTAAGTCCGGTTCGTCTTTCTTGTCGGCAATGTTGGTTATCGAGATCATTGTTTCCGACTGCACAAATGTTGCATTCTTGAAATCCCGCAAGTATCGTGCGGATACAACCATTCGGGAAGACGGCGGAAGGCTGACCATCCTGTCGGGGGGCACCTTCAGCACGTGCACATAGATTGCCGTATCGCTAACGGTAGTTCCGCCCCACAGGGGATCGTAGATTCCGCCGCGGGTGCTGTAAATGCTCTCGCCATACTTCGAGAGAAATCTACCGACCTCCCTCAATCGCTGCACCTGCTCCGGTTCGATGGATCCGTCAGCTCTCGGTCCGACGTTGAGTAAGAGATTGCCGTCCTCACAAACGACCCGTACCAGCAGCTGAACACAGCTATCGCGGCTCATCATCTCAGGTACGGCCGACGGTGTCCACCCCCACCCCGCGCCGCCGAGTTTTGTACAGAGCTCCCATGGCCTGTTATTTTGTATGTCTCCCCGAGCCGCACTTCCTGGGTTTCAAAATCCCCCATCCAGCCGCTCCGCTGGCTGATGACAACCTTCGGTTGAAGTTCGCGCACCATTGTGTTCAACTTGATCGGCTCCCAGCTGAACTTGCCGGTGTATGGCTTCTCGAAACCGCGTGTGTGCCAACCGCTCCCGCCATCCCACTGCAGGCCTCCGAATCCAAGCCAATTGTCCTCGCCCCCGTCATACCACAGGATGTCGATCTTCCCATACTGTGTCAGTAATTCCCGAACCTGGGCGTAGGTTTGCTTCTTCATCTGTTCAGCGTTCGTGCGGTAGAAATCCGGGAGGAAGAATCCAGGGTACCGCCAATCAAGAGGTGAATAATAGATGCCCGTCCTCATCCCGGCTTTGTGCGCCGCGTCCACATACTCACCGATCAGGTCTCTTTTTGCCGCACTGTGCCTGGCATCATAGTCACCAAAATGTGTGTCGAAGAGGCAGAAGCCGTCGTGATGCCGTGCTGTAACCACCATATACTTGCAGCCGGCATGCTTGGCGATGTCCACCCACTGTGCGGCGTCGAATTTCTCGCACGCAAACTTGTCTCGGAGCTTTGAGTACTCGGCGGTATCCATCTGCTCCTCCCCACATGACCCACTCTCCCCGCCCGAGGATTGAATACAACCCGTAGTGGATAAATAATCCGAATTTCGCATCGCGCCACCACTGCATATCGTGCCTTGACAACAGCAATGTCGAATCGACGACGTACTGGCAGTGCACAGTGGTACCCATTGCACACAGCCAAAGCGCCACAACGCAGAGTCTTCTCATCATGGACATTCCCGAGTTGTGCATATGCGGTTGCTTTGTATCAACGGAGGCAAGATACCGTCGAGCGGCAAGAAAGGCAAGGAGGATTGACTTCCTCCCCCGCGCCCCTGTAGTTGTCGTCCGCCCTATTCCCCCCTCATTCCCCTGACAGGGAGGGAGACATGAGGAGATCGCTCCTGGAGAACCGGGTGTCGCCGGACGGGTTCATCGCGGACAGGCACCCGGGGCAACACCCGAAAACTGATCTCTGTGTCCGGGTCAAACGGGTTCGGGGAATTCTGCAGAAGAGCAAATCCGCCGGGGAGATCATGCTTCTGGTTCTGCTGCACGACCGACGGCAAAAGTGCGGAGGTTCTGCTACGATTTGGCCACGTGTCCTGACTCCGGCAGGATCTGCTGGAAAGGCATGCGTGTTGCGCGGATGATGGCGTTTGCCGTCCGGGTCTATGCCGGGCCCGGAGAAGCGGCAGGGTGACCGAGATCGGACGGCAGCAGACCCGGCACACGCATTCAGCGGTCCGGCGGCGTGCGCTTCCGCCACGGCCAGAACCTCGTTGAATAGAACGCGCCCAGTGCGAGGAGCAATATGCCCCACCAGAAATCCGGGTGCAGTTCTCCCATGGCGATCTGCCGAGACGGCGGACCGATCAGGTGATAGACGCCAGCCCCCGTGATCAGCACACCGTAGACCAGGAGCAACGCGCCGATGAAGAACCAGATTTCAATTTGACGCGGAGACTGCATCGTTCACCTCGTCACCAGAAGAGAATATTGACCACGACGAGCACGCACAACACAACGCCTGCCCAGAAGTGCGGATGTCTGTACCATGGCGTGGGCCCTTCTTCCGGCCTCTTCGTCAGCCCGTAGACCAGATTCTTGAGTTCCTCGCGCTTCTTTGGGGTGGTGAACATGCTCACGATGACCGTCACGCCCATGCTCACCAACAGTGACAGAAAGGCGCTGTACATGTTGACCGCCATATCCTGCGCCAGCGGTGAGAGCGCGATATGCTGCACGTGGTCGGGATTGAGATGTGCCGCGTCGAAATACCCCGGGAATACGTGCACGTAGACAAACTCCCCGATCGAGGTCAGGATCCCGGCGAGAAATCCCCAACCCCCCTGCCGCCGTCGCCCGTTTCCACAGCATGCCCGATGAATGACCACCCCGAACAGAGGAATGATGAACAGCATCACCAGCACCTGGAGGTAGACAAGGATGTTGCTGAAGAACCTTGCCGGCGTACGCCGTGCATAATGGCGATGAACGACGCCGCCAATCGAGCTCCAGCGCCCCATGCTCACGTAGTGCGGTCGTCCGACGCGTTCTTCCGGATCAGCGGGCCGATAGACGTCGTACGTCCAGACCGTCGCGAACGCGCTGACGTTGCCGGCCATGCCGGACATGAATCCGGCTATCATCGCGGTCACGCCAAGCCCGAGGAGTCCGGGTCCGAGGTAGCGCGCCATCATCAGCGGAAGGACTTCATTGAAGCTATTGCCCGCCGGTATGACCTGCGCGACGCTCTCCGGCAACGAGGACAATGCCCTCTTTCTGCGTCAGTAGCGGCGAGCCCGAGGAGTCCGGGGATCGTGACGATGATGGGCACAAGCATCTTGAAGCATCGGCGCCAATGAGCTGTCCCGTTTTGTGCGGCGCGAAGGCTCTGCGCGCAGCGATGACGCGCTGGACCTGCAGAAAATCGGTGCACCAGTAGCCGAACGAAACGGCGATGCCGAGGCCGAACACCATGCCGGTCCAGTGCATTCCCATCGGGTTGTCCGCTGGCAGAACCCATGTTGGCCCAGAGTCTGGTGATAGTTCTGTGCCGGGATGCTGCGCATTGATGCTCGCCAGCATCCTGCTCCATCCGCCCGACCTCGATCGAGCCCAAGGATCGGGAACGAGCAGCGTGCCGAGCCAGATGAGGAAATACTGGAGGACCTCGTTGAACACCGCGGAGAGCAGTCCCCCCAGCGAAACATAGACGGCAACCGTGACCGAGGAGACCCAGATACAGAGATCAAAGTTCCACCCGAGAAGCAGCTGCATGACCTTGGCCATCGCGAACATGTTCACACCGCAGACAAGCACCGTCATGAACGAGAACGATATCCCCGCCAGCGAGCGGCTCGCTTCTCCGTAGCGAAGCTTCGAGATACCCGGGCACGGAATGTGTCCTGCTGATGTAGTAGAACGGCATCATGACAACTGCCAGGAAGAGAATCGCCGGAATGGCCCCGATGAGATAGGCGTGGGCACCGAGCATACCGTACTGGTATGCCATCGCCGACCACCCCATTGTTTCCAGGGAGCTCAGATTGGCGGAGATAAAGCTAAGGCCGGCAATCCATGCGGTGATCTTTCTGCCTGCCATGAAGAACTCTTCTCCGGTGTGCGTGTACTTCTTCAGATAGAAGCCGATGCCCAAAACGACGACAAAATACAGGACGATGATCAGGAGATCGAGGGACGTGATCGACAGGAGCTTCGTCGAACCGGCTTCGGTCGGATCGGCATAGGACAACGCCGTCCCCCCGAGCACACCGAGAAACGTGCAGAGGACTCGTTTCAACGACGTAGACATGGTATACCGCTGCCCGTGGTTAAGGATGTCGTAAACTCCGCCAACTCGTTATGACGGACTGCAGGCGGTTACAGCGAAGCGGAGGAAATGTACGTGGTGCAGGCAGCATTGTCAACGGAAGCCCCCGTAAGATTCCGGGTAATGTTCCGGGAATGTCACGTTCCGGGGATCCCGACTGATTGAGCGGCGGGAGACCGAATCCCGTTCAGGAAAGCCTGAAGACTGCATACATCGGGTCGAGGGAAATCATCCTGCAGCGCGGATCACGTTCAAGGATTACAATTTTCGCCCGGTCACCGATGCGAAGTGTGCGACCGACGAATTCGTCCTCCGCAAACCCGCGATCCGATGTGAGGCTAACGTACATGTTCGCACGAAAGCGTCGCTTGTCGACAGGGACGGCCAGTTCCGATTCAACCTGCCGGAGGGTCTGCAGGCTGATCCCCGCAGCCTTTGCCAACCCGATATTCCACTTGCAGCCCTTTCCCGGTTCTCCAGCGTAGCACTGCCTTCTTCGCTCACAAACAGATACTACCATATGATTGACCCGAGCCGCAAAAAGGAGCTTCAAGCATGCGAGTACGGCACTCGATATCGTTGACTGACGGAAAACAATGAGCTGAAAACAGTGTGATACCGCCGAACGTTAACGGAAGGGGATCTCGCGGAGCTCTGACGGGCTTCTCGCCGTCCGTTTCGAGAATGGCTGCGACCGTGTACGTACCTGTCTGACGGGGCGCCCTGCAGGGAATGACGACGGATCGGCTGCCGTAAGGGGGCAGCGTCACGGCCGTCGAATTCTGCGAGACAATTCCGCTCTCATTCAGGATCTGAAGGCGTATGGTTCCGCGCCATTCCTTTCCGAGATCATTGATGGCGATGACTTTGAAGTCATGGAGTGTGTCCGGCGTAATGTCTTTTCCCCATTCATCGAGCATCAGCCCCACCGGCGAAAATGCATCGGGAATGTATCTCAGGAATTCGCTCTCATAGGTCAGCGTCGCGACATCCGCGAAGTGGTCGCTTGTCTGACCGTCTGCGCGGGAATATCCCAGTGCGGTGAAATGCATGACCGCAGCACATTGCCGGTGGCATCGCCAGAACTCGGTCTCGGCCGCAAGATAGGTGGCATAGAGATGCCGGCGTTGTTCGACCGAGGAATGTGCGCCGAGCAGGTTGTCATAGAGAGTCCGCGTCAGTGTCGTCGGGGTCCCGTCCCGGTTGAGCCAGAGCCAGCCGTATTCGTTGACGATGACGGGATATTTCCCCTCGTTGGCCGTCACGTTCCCGCCGGGGATGATGCTGGACCCGGCGATATCCCTGAGCGTGAAATTGCTGTCCTGGAAATGATACGGATGTGATTCAAACACGTCGCCGGGCGCCCTCTGCCTGGAATAGCTGTTATCCCATGGCCGTTTCGAAAGATCGAGACCCCTGACACGGCGCACCGCATCGGCGGTTTCGTCGGTGGCGCCGTCATTGGATACCGTCTCGTTGCTCGCATCCCACACGACGACGGAGGGATGATTCCAGCGCCCCTGCATCCATTCGGCATATTCGCGCACCAGTTCGTCGGCCCCGAGCTGCTTCGGCCAGACGCACCAGCCGGGACCGCCGTACCAGACCGGGAATTCATCCTGCAGGAGAAAGCCTTCCTCATCGGCAATGCGGTACCACTCCTCAGGAGGGAGTCCGATACAGTACCGCAGGGAGTTCCAGTGGAATTGCTTGAAACTCCTGTGCAGGGATCTCACCCAGTCAGTCCGCCATGGCAGATCGCCACACTGGTCATCCTCGAAAAACCTGTAAAGCGTGATGTTGCTCCCCCTCATGAAATAGGGCTTTCCGTTCAACACGGCCTTGTGTGTCGTCGTATCAAACCGGAACTCTCTCATGCCGAACCGGATCCGGCATTCGTCCCCCTCGGTACGTACGGTGAGATCGTACAGGAAAGGGTCTTCCGGTGACCAGAGATGCGGGCTCTGTATCGGTATGACAGAATCGCCCGTTTCCTCACCGCCGCGGCCGACGAACGGCACGTCCATGACAGCGTTCGCGACCACACGGGATGACCTCGCTTCAGCCACGGTGAAGTGAATCCTGGAATGCCCGGCGCTGCCGGCGTGACCGAGTGTCACCTGCACTCTGACCGCTCCCTTCACGATATCCGGTGCGGTCTGCACACGGACCACATGAGGCGTGCCGGAAAGTATCAGCTCGACATCGTCATAGATGCCCGGTATATACCGCTCTTTTTTCAAAGTCAAACCCGGTCGGCACTGACAGCGGCAGCGAGCTTCTGCAGGAGCCGACGCAGACTGCTATGTCGTTGACGCCTTCCCGGAGCGCCTCTCCGGCATCAAAGTAGCCCGGTGTGAAGCAGGGAAAATGCTCGCCGAGGAATATTCCGTTCAGAAACACTTTCGTCCCGAACATCGCCTTGGCAATCTTCAGCAGGGCGACCGGAGGGAGTGGACCGTTCACGGTAAACCTGCGCCGGTACCAGAAGGCTTCCCGCAGCGTGTCAATCTGATCCAGGCTCTTTCTGTCGCTCACGCGGGGACCGGCATGTGTGAATGGCGGGCGTGCCAGTGATACGAGTCCGGGAACAGGTACGGAGTGCTGAAAGCGGGCCGGCATGGCTGCCTTTTCCCCTTCCTCAATGTCCCAGATGCCGTTCAGCGAAATCACGTTTCGCTTCGGTGATTCTTGCGCCGGGGCGACCGGCGCGGCAAGAAGCATGCTCATGACCAGGTACGCGGTTCTCATTATTCGATTTTGTCAGATCCAGGATCCCGCCTTCCGAGATGATACACGAACAGGATCGGCGGGGACGGCGCGGGCGGGTCCCGTGGAGAAAAAGAGCAAAAGCAATCTAACTCGTGAAAACTCAAGAAACAACCGATCACAATTGACGGGGTGTTGGTACGAACACGCCTCACAGGTCTCCGGAATCTCACAGTCTCCCGTGTGCAGTTGATTTTGGCCGGGGGATGAGGCAAATTTCCGCCAGAGGCCCGGACGATGGCCTCCTCAGCCGTGGAGGCCCACTCCGGGACCTGGCCCGGGACCGCTGCTGCTAACTCAAAAGTATTGCGAAAACGTATCTTCCCGGGTAACGCCGGGAAGGAACAAACAGCATCGAGGCTATTCCCCGGGCATCACTACGGCAACAAATCTGTTCTCTTGCGCGAGGCAGACATGCTGCAGGGTTCGATGAAGATAGTCTACTTCCTTTTCCTGGCATTGTTGCTGCTTGTGAATTCTCCCGTGCGGTGCAATACTGCCGCCGGCAAAGGCCCACTGATACTCTTCCATATCGATCTAAATTCCGTTTCGCTCCGCAAAGAGTATATTCAGAAATGGCTGCGGAAGGCGTCTGCAATGGGTTATAACGCGGTTCTCTGGGAAGTAGAAGGCATGGTCAAGTGGGAGACGTGTCCGGAATGTGCGTCACCCGATGCATTTTCAAAAAAGGAATTCAGAGAGCTGCTGACCCTGTCTCGACAGCTTGGGTTGGAGCCAATCCCGTTGCTCCAGACTATCGGTCACGCGGAGTACGTGCTTCAACACCGACAGTATGTGCCGTTCCGCGAGAACCCTGATCGATATGACTGCTACTGTACAAGCAACCGGGAAGTCCGCGGGTTCATGAAACGCTGGATCCAAGAATACCGGGAACTCTTCGGTGATATCCACTACTTCCATCTCGGTGGAGACGAAGCCTATGTGTTCGGCACGTGTCCGCAATGCTCCACCGCTGTTGCGGCTCTGGGGATAAATGGATTGTATGCGGACTATCTTGAGGATTTAGCATCAGATCTTCTCTCTCACGGAATACGACCCGGCATCTGGGATGATATGGTTATGAAAACGCCCGCTGACATTGACGTCATGTCAAAGGACTTCGTCATGTGGGACTGGGATTACTGGGATACAGATACGACGCCCTCGTCCGTAGTGGTAAGGAGTGAGGCAAAAAGGCTCACCAGCTCAGAGCTTTCCGGCAGCATCATAAAGACAATTCCCGAGATTCTCGACACCAACGGTAAACTCCGGAGCTTCTACATATGCGATTTCCTCAAACGAAAGGGATTCGATGTCATCACCTGCAGTTCATCGCGCTCGGGGGGTGATGCGGTGTTCACAGGACAACATTCAATCCACGCCGGTAACATTATCGCCGGAGCGCGCAAATGTTCTGAACTCGGTTTGCTCGGTACGTGTGTGACAAGCTGGGCCGTCAGGTTGGCCAATTTCGAGATCCAGGAACCCTGGTTCATGCTGGCACCTTTGACGATGCAACATCCGCTGGCTACATACGATGAACTTCTGTCGATGGTTTCACACAGGCTCTTTGGCGTTGAGGGGCGCGAATTCTTCGATGCGATCGATGATGCGGGATTTCCGTTCCCGTTCTCAGACCAGAATACGACGGGAATCATGTGGACCGGGATGAAGGACATGCGTCCGGCACCGAAAGGATATATCAAAAGCCTGATTCAGAGATGGAAGACAGATTCTCTCTGGGAAACAAACACTTCGTCGATCCGGCTTGCAGGCAGGAGGGTCCCGGGCGGTATCGGCAAGTTGAACAGCTTTCTTCCCCGCATGACCGGTGGGTTCGATGCTGCCAATGCATGGTCACTGGGGGGAAATTTCCAGATGTGGCAGGCGCTGATCGCACAGGCAATCGTGCAGAAGGCTGAAGGGAAAGGGACAGAAAATACAGAAGAATGGATCGCGCAGATCAGGAGACTGAAGAGAGCGTATAGACAATGGGCAGAAGAGTGGATGACCCCGCGATCGGCAGAACAGAATAGCGGACTCATTTATGACGCCATCGCGGACTATTTTCAGGAATAGCTTCGTGAGTCTCCGTTTACGCCCAGTGCATGGCTATGCTCGATTCTAATCACGGAAATGCCACGACGAAGATCCAGATTCATGGCGGCCGCGTGCTATTGCCAGGCGGCATCACGAAGACCGACATAGAGATAGAAGCCGGAAGAATTGCTTCTATAGGAAGACTCACGCGGGATCCTCAGGCTGTGCACGTTTCCGCTACCGGCAGATACGTGCTACCGGGGTTTATAGACCTGCACGCGAACGGTATAGCCGGATTCGACCTGACAAACGGCGCATTCAACGAGTCAACCGGCAAGTTCAGCAGGAAGGCGGATCTGTACCTGCGTGGATTCGAAAGGGCACTTACGACATTCGCCTTGAAGGGAACCACGCTGGTCGGTGTTGCCATTCTTGAAGCACCGATCGCACAGCTCACAAAAATCTTCAAACTCATTGCGTGCTATCGCGAGGAGCACAGGAGCTTCCACAATGACATGCTTTTTGGCATCTACATTGAAGGTACGTTCATAAAGGAAAAGGCATCCCGAGGGGCGCACAATCCGAAGCATTTTCAGACTCCGTCAGTGCGGTTGTTCAAGAAACTTCAACTTGCGGCCAAAGACAATATCCGGATAGTCAATGTTGCCCCTGAATGGGGCGCACCAGCTCTGACGTTGATTCAGTATTTGTCCTCACAGGGTATTGTATGCGCGACAGGGCACAGCATTGCCACCGGCGTGCAATACCAAAAGGCAATCGACAGGGGATCCACGCTTGCAGTCCACGTGATGAACGGGTTTTCCTCCTCTTCGGCGAAACCATTTCATGACGGCGGAGTGTTGGAAACGCTCCTTCGGTCAGATCGCGTCTATGCGGAAATCATTGCCGATGGGTTCCATGTTGATAAGCACTATGTCATGGATATCATCGAAAGGAAGGGCATTGACAGATGCGTTATCATCACCGACAGTATGTTCGTTTCCGGGATGGAAGGTATGAAAGAATTTCAAATGTCGGGTGTCAAGGGAATGGTGAGCAAGGGGGGAGAATACATCCACATTACAGATCGCGGAGAGGCTTTGTACGGGAGCGTGCTTACTATGGACAAAGCGTTTCAGAATGTCATGAACTGGTTCATGACGCCTATGCCCGGAATCTGGAACCGACACCACAGAGCGCACACGTTTGAAGAAGCATTATTCAAAACGTCGCAACTGTGCAGTACCTCCGCGGCGAAGGCTCTCGGCATTTATGATCCCTCGGCACCGGGGCTCGCGCACAATCTGTCGTGCGGTACCGGTGATATCGGGGTGGGCAAGCGAGCAGACCTTGTCGTGGCCGACATTCAACGTCAGCGCAATCAGGTTCGGTTGAAGGTTCACAACACAATCGTGAATGGTCATGCGGTTCAACACAACTGACCCGTGGGTCACGGAGCGCCCTTTGTGAACACCGTGTATCCCCGCATGAGCTTGTCCGATTTCATCTGGTCGAACACATTCCTATGATCTCTGAACGGCCCGTACGCGACTTCACCGTGGACTCATTGAGGGTCAGGGTGTTCCCCGATAGAAACTCGCTGGGGAAGGCTGCCGCTTCCGAAGTCGTCCATGAAATCAGACGGGTGTTGAGAGTACGAACAAACGTCACTATGATCTTCGCTGCTGCGCCTTCGCAGAATGAACTTCTGAATGAACTGTCTGCTCGTGATGACATCGAGTTTTCAAGAATAACGGCCTTTCACATGGATGAATACCTCGGATTACACGAGAACGACGAGCAGCGCTTTGGGCATTACCTGAAGCGGACTCTCTTTACAAGAGCAGAATTCAAGCAGGTGCATTATCTTGAGCCCTCCGATGAAGATCCTGAATCAGAATGCATGCGCTATGCATCGCTCCTTGCTGACAATCCTGTCGATATCGTGTGCATGGGAATCGGCGAGAACGGACACATCGCTTTCAATGACCCCTCTGTTGCGGATTTTGCCGACCCCCACGCAGTCAAGGTTGTCGACCTTGATGAAAAATGCAGGCTCCAACAGGTTCACGATAAATGCTTCAGCCGTTTGGAGGAAGTACCAAGGAGAGCAGTAACGCTGACAATTCCCGCACTGTTCAAGGCAGGGTTCATTTGTTGCGTTGTCCCCGGGCCGTCAAAAGCCGAGGCGGTAAAGCGTGCGTTACGAGACGCAGTCGCTCCCGGATGCCCTGCCTCAATCTTGCGAAGACACCGGAATGCGACTCTTTTTTTGGATGTCGAATCGTCGAAGTTCGTTCTGTGAGATGATCGGGGTTCATGCCACAGGGCAACCGGGGTATCCAGGGTGCCAGTGTGCATTGTGTGGGCCCCCCTTAGATGTTGGGAAGACAATTCTGTATTCCTGTGACTGATTTCCGCGTCACCATGTTGCCGATTTGGAGGTGTCTCCTGAGATGAACCACATTACGGAGGTTCTGATGGCTGCCTCGATCGCAGCTCTGCACACTGTCGCAGCGCAAACCGGGCCACACGCACCCGGTCAGCCTTCCCCGACTGGCCGGCCGGAGGGTGTGGAGCACCCGGTGGCCGTCATGGAATCCGATTCCGTGCTCGATCAGGCTGGGGCCTGGCTCTCTCGAGTCCCAGCTCCGCCGGCATTTGTCGCTCCGGCGACCAGGGAAGAGTGGGAACATCGACGCACAGGCATACGACAGGAACTGTGGAAGCTCCTGGGCGCACTCCCGCCCAGGCCGGAAAAACCGGACGTCCGGACCGTGTCACGTGAAATGCGGGAGGGCTGCACGATTGAAAAGTTCGAATTTGACAACGGCGCGGGCGCAGTCGTGCCCGGCTATTTCCTGATGCCGGAGAAGCACACCGGCAGGCTCCCCGGGATACTCTATTGCCACTGGCATGGGGGTCAGTACAATATCGGGAAAGAGGAACTGTTCGGCACCAACGCGGCGCCGGTCCCGCCCGGCCCCGCTCTCGCACGACGCGGCTTCGCTGTCCTTGCTATAGATGCCTATTGCTTCGGTGAGCGGAACGGCAAAGGGCCAGGGGGCCCCGATGAGAAGGGGGGTGATGGCGAGCAGACCGCCAGCAAGTTCAATCTCTGGGTCGGGCGTACGCTCTGGGGGATGATCGTCCGGGACGATCTCATGGCGCTCGACTATCTCGCGTCAAGGCCCGAGGTGGACCCTGCGCGTATCGCCGTGACGGGGATCAGCATGGGCGCGACGCGCACCTGGTGGATTATGGCGTTGGACGACAGGCCCAGGGCAGGCGTTGCCGTTGCCTGCCTGACGCGATACCAGAACCTGATAGAAGAGGGAGGGCTGAAATACCACGGCATCTATTATTTCGTGCCCGGTTTCCTGAACCACTTCGACACCGAGGCGGTCGTTGCACTGAGCGCACCCCGCCCGATGCTGTTCATGACCGGTGACAGGGACGGGGGATCTCCGGTCGAGGGGATCCGCAAAATTGAGACCTGCGTTCGCCCGGTGTACGCTCTGTACGGGAAGGCGGCCGACTTTGAAAGCTTGATCTATCCGGGTGTGGGTCACGTGTACCTTCCCGAAATGTGGGAGAGAACGCTCAGCTGGATGGACCAACACCTGAAATAAACAGGGGGCGGGGAAAAGGATGCGTCCTGGCAGGTTCAGGGTACTTATTGGATTGTGATTTCGTCATAGTGGTGACTGTATTGATGCGTGATCTGCAAAGGCCTGCCGGTTGAAAGAGACGGCCTGACATCAACGCGTGCAACCGTTTCGGACGGGATCCCCTTTCGAAACGCACGCGCTGCAACTGTCGCCGGGCGGCTGAACGTGAGTTTCGCATCGAACCGGGCCGATTACACTGTGGGGTCGCTCCCGTCGGTCGTATAAATTAGCGAGGCATCGGCTCCCCCGAGTTTCCAGGCTGAGCACGCATGCGCCCGGTGCGGCGTCTTACTCCCCCCTGACCGAGACGGACGGGGCGGCAAGCTGGTCCAGGATCGGATGGGCGAGCATTCCGACGGAGTCCTGGTCGGTTTCCAGAAGCTCAAGGACCGTGATCTCGTTCGAACCTCTCCTCAGCCACGGTGCCGGGACGTAGAGTGTCTGCTGGGGACCGATGTACCAGTAGCGTCCGAGGTGGTGCCCGTTGACCCAGACGCACCCCTTCCCCCAGTCGCTCATGTCGACGTACGTGTCCCCCGTATCAGTCAGCGTGAATGTCCCCCTCTGCACACGGGGTCCGCCGGTGTACGCACCCCCGGAGCGCGGGAGAGCCGCAGGATCGTCGCAGGGGAGACCGTACATTCGCCATCCTGTCAGTTCTGTCCCGCCGAACATGACACGCTCGGTGATCCCCTTCCGATTGTCGATCAGCCAGGGACCGAAGTTGATCCGTCCGAGGTTCTCGACAAGTATGTCCAGTGTTGCACCCCCCCCGGGTACAGCCAGGTGCGCCGTTTCCTGGCCGAGCCTGCGGTCAAGCACGGCAACCCGCTTCCCGTTCAGGAATACCAGCCCGTAGTCTCTCAGGTGCTGTACACGGAGTGTGTCATCCGCCGGACCCTTCAGGTCCGTCCGGTAGAGAACATACCCGTATCCCTGATGCAGATCTTCAAACGAGAGGGGCCGTTCGGATGCCACCGGCGCCGGGAGACCGGCCAGCAGATCCGCCGCCTCCGTGAGCTTGAATCGCGGAACGCTGATGGCGGGCTTCTTCGCCGGCACGGGGGGAAGCCGGGTGCCCCGGGGAAGGTGCTTCGCAATGACCTCCCTGAACGCCATGAATTTCTCCGTTGCGTTTCCGGATTCATCGATCGGGGCGTCGTAGTCGTAGCTGCTGGTCTGGGGAGCATACGGATGTTTGTCGTCGTAGTTCGCGCCGTTCATGAACCCGCGCGTCGTTCCCCCGTGCACCATGTACATGTTGATGGAGCAGCCCGCCGAAAGGACGGCGTCGAGCCGCGTGAGATATTCCTTCGCCGGGACGACGTGGTGTTCCTCCCCCCACGAGTCAAACCATGCGGGATACCACTCCGCGATGAAGTACGGTCCCTTGCCGGAGTGATACCTGTTGATCACTAACCTGACCTGTGCTGTGTCGTCCAGGCCGTTTACCGCCGGCAGCGCCCCGGGAAGGCAGCCGGCGCCCATCTGCGAGGGACCGTCGCACGTGTAGAGCTCGACATCGAACCCGGCGTTCCTGACGATCTCCCTGTTGCGCGCCAGGTAGCCCTTGTCGCTGCCGTACGAGCCGTACTCGTTCTCGATCTGCACCATGATAATGTTGCCGCCGTGGGTGATCTGCAATGGGGCGAGCTGCCTTCCCAGTTCCCTGTAGTACGCGGTGCAGAGCTGGAGAAACCGCGAATCCGTGCTTCGCACCCTGAGGTTCTTTTCGTTGAGCACCCACCAGGGATACCCGCCGAACTCCCACTCCGCGCAGGCATACGGGCTGGGCCGGATGAGGACCCAGAGACCCTCCTCACCCGCCATCTTCACGAACGAGGCCACATCGGCGTTCCCGGCAAAGCAGTACTTCCCCGGCTCCGGCTCGTGGTAGTTCCAGAAGACGTAGGTGGCAATCGTGTTCAGTCCCATTGCCCGGGCCATTTTCAGCCTGTCCCGCCAGCATTCGCGGGGTATGCGCGCAAAGTGCATCTCCCCGCTGAAGATCTGCATCGGCTTGCCGTCGAGCAGGAAGTGTCCGTTCGCGATGTGGAAGGTGTGCGCCGGCGGCTGCGCGCATGCGATTCCCGCGGCAAGCGCGGTCATGAGAAGAATTAGCGTTTTCATTGTCCTGCCCGGTGAATGACGATTTCGCATGGTCATCTCACTTCCACCTCGTCGACAAAGAGCCAGCTCTTTCCCCCCGCGCCGACGTGCCAGTTGGGGCACGTAATGCGGGACTTCGCGGAGATCTTCACGTAGCGGGCCTCGACGGACTTGACACTGGCCGAAAAGTCCCTCGAAAACACACCTGCCGCCATGTCGGAGACCGTATCGGGGACCGAGGCCACGGGCGTAAACGCCGTACCGTCCGTCGAGACCGAGTAGTCCACCGAAAGCGGGAGCCAGACCCACGAGTCCCAGTCCTGCAGGAATCTCGCCGAAAGCGAATGGAGGGGAACCGTCCGCCCGAGATCAATAATTGCGTCCAGGCTTTCCCCCTCAAACCCGAGCCAGTTGCAGTGATAGTCGTTGGGACCGCGGAGCCCGTCTGTGAGCGCCGCCCCGCCGTGCACGGGATACTTGTCGCTCGGCTGCGTGAGGAGCCTGACAGGTTTGCCGTACGCGAGATCCCCCTCGAGTACAGGATGGAGCATCTGCTCGACGGAGGCTTTGTAGTCAGCGGGAGATATCCCCCGCTCTTCCAGCCTCTCTATTCCGGCCTTCTGTGCCTGGGCGACGAACGCGTTGAGGCGGTCGCGCATAGACTGACGCACTGTCCACGTGGGCCCTTTCTTGTCGAAATAGGACAGCTCGGGAGTCGGGTCATGGAGCGACATGTCCAGTATCGCGAACTCGAGCGGAAGCCGGGCGTTCTTCACTCTGTCGAGTATTTCCGGCTGATGCCCCACCGCCTGCTCCGCCTGATCGAAAAGCCGGCTGTACTCTTTGATGAGGCGCGGGGAGAGATAGCCGTCCATCGCGTCAAAGGGATACCCGAAGATCCCGAGCTGTTTCCCCGACTTTGCAAGCGCGTCATGCATCATGTCGATGTAGCGGCGTATATACGGTCCGCCGGCGCCGTAGTAGCCGTGCAGGAACTCGTCCATGACACGGCTGATGTCGACCTCGGGATTCCAGAGAAGCTTCGCAATCAGGTACGTCCTGAGCTCGCCGAATTCGCCGACGTTCCCGCCGCAACCCTGCTGGAACATCATGCGAACATTGTGATCCGCGAAGTACCTGATGTTCGGCTGCAGAACGCGGAGGTTCGGGAACGGGCTGACAAGGTTCCGGAACTGCACCACGTAGTCCCAGACGATGATGTTGTCCGTGAGCTTGCCCCAGTCCTCCATATCACGGCGGAACGAGGCGCTCGTGGGATCGGTCGGGATCGGCTCGCTGCGGTTGCACTCGATGGAGCAGAACATGATGTTGACGTTCGGGGCCGGTTTCACATGAAGGGGAGCCGCCCGCGTGTACCAGTAGGCCAGCGTCGAAATGGTCTTATCAGGGAACTTCGCCGCCACCCGGTTCACGAAGTCGAGCACGGCTCCCGAGCTGCCGCCGAACTTCGCGTCCAGCGCCCGGCAGGAGTCGCACTGGCACTCGTTGGCATTGTCGTTCTGCGAGACGGACCAGTACTGGGCTTCCGGCTTCTCGGCGATCATCGCCCCGAGGTCCGACGTCAGGACACGCAACACAGCGGGATTGGAGAGGCAGAGCTGCCCGCCCGGTATCCGCCTCCCACCCTGGAGCGTAAAGTACTCCGGGTGCGCACTGAAGTACTCGCTCGGGGGGACCAGCCTGTCGAACGTGTGCACCCACATCCCCCAGTCCTTCACCTGGTCGGCGGTCGAGTGGAGCTTGTGCCAGTTGCTGTATCCCCTGTCCATCGCGTTGAGGTAATAGATCTCGCGGAACCGGAACCGGGGATTGGACGCTACGGCAAGCGGCCGAACCACGACCGTTTTGGAACGGGGAACGACAGTAACGGCGGCGCTGTATTTTCTGCAACCGAGCTGGTCTTCAAGAAGCGAGTACACGGCGTAGAGCGTGCCTTTCCGCGCTCCCCCGCAGAGAGCAAGCGTTTCGCCGGAAGTGGCTATCGCATAGCCGTCTTCCTGGAGCGTATCGAGCGTCGCCGGGGAGATGACGTGTGTCGTCCCGCGCGTTCTCCCGATCAGGACCGAGGGACCCGGCATGACCTCCGGGACATCGGGAACTATGGGCATCTGCGCGCCGCTCATCTGCTGCACGTACGACTGGAATTCAGCCGCGGCGAGCGACTCGACCTCCGTGGCATGCGTTGGGATGACAATGGTATACGCGCTCTTCCCGTTCCGGACGAGCGTGAGGCTCCCGGGTGAATGCTGGGCTGCCAGGAGGAGGAACGGGACGAACATGAGGGAGGCTGTGAGAACAGACTTCATGTAATTCATTGCAGGCCTCAGTGACTTTCCTCTTTCTGGTGGAGCGGCATGTCGTCCGGATCGTCGAGGAGCGGCGAATTCTTCACCCCCTCCCAGTCGAACTTCTCATCCAGGGGCGTCAGCGCCTTCCGCGGATCGAATACCCGGAGATCGGAAGGTAGAGCGGCATAGGGAGTGAAGTCGGGCGAGACTGTGAACATGTCCGAAAGGTCGTTCGCCCCCGCATCGTACTGGTTCAGGCCGGGGATGCCGAGGATGTTGTAGATCGTCTTGAATATGCTCCCGAAACTGTAGTGGACACGGCTCACGTAGTTCTTCCGCGCATAGGGGGAGATGACCATGAGGACGCTCCTGTGGGCATCGACATGATCGACGCCGTTCTGCGCGTCGTCCTCCGTGACGATAATGGCCATCTCCTTCCACGCTTTCGTGCGCGAGAGAAACTCGACGATTCTCCCCAGCGCCAGGTCGTTGTCGGCCATGTAGCTCTCCCTGTAGGGATACCCCGCCTGCGGCCTCTCCCCCGCCCCGTGATCGTTGGGAAGTATCAGCGTGATGACCGGCGGCATGTGCTTCCCCGGTCCAATCCACTTTTCGGTGAACTCCTTCTCAAATTGCGTCGCACGGTATTGATCCGGGATCCCGAGGTTAAACGTCACGTAGGTGTGTGACGTTCTCTTGTACATGGGGGCGGGTACCGGGTAGTTCGCGAAATATCGTATCCCGAACTGCTTGAACGAATCGTCGTAGAACGCCGGCTCGAACATCGTGCCGCAGCCGAAGTTGAAGAACTCGATCCCGTGCCGATCGAGGTGTTCCCACAGCGAGCCCGCCTCGTTGTAATCTTCAGGATAGATGGCTCCGGCCATCTGTGTCATGCCGAGGCTCCCCGGCGCCTTCGATGAAGGGGTATAGTTCCTGTTCCCCCCGTACGTTGCCGGGGTATTGGCCTCCACCCATTCATTCGGGTACGTGTTGACCAGCCACCGGTGGCCGTCCGCCGAGACGTCGGAATCGACATAGAAATTGTCGCCGATCGCGAACCGGGAGGCAAGCTTCAGGTGGTTGGGCATTACCGCCGCATTATTCACAGTGACCGTCTTCCCTTCGTTGGTGACTGTCCTTCCCCTGCCGTAGCGGGCGAGCGAGGAATCGCCGTCCCCATTCGCAACCTGCCCGAACACCTCGTCGTACGTCCTGTTTTCCTTGGTGATGAAGACGATGTGCTTGATCGGTGATTTTTGCTCCCCCCTGTACGCCGGAACGGGATTCTTCCCCCGATCAGCACGCGCGTCGCGTGCGTCAACGATCCTGAAGTTGTTGCTGATCACCGTTTCCGTCATTGCCGCAAGCGCGCGGTCCGGGGGGATATCCAGGACCGTGATCGTCCCCTTCATCAGGCAGCCGATATACGTCCCCTCGGGTCCCTCGCGAAAGCTCTTGCCGCCGTTCGGTCCGCTGCCGAATCCCTTGGCGTTGGCCACGACGAGTTTCTTTCCGTCGCCGGAGACACACACTCTCGACGGAAACCAGCCTGTCGGAATGTGCCCCAGGACTTTCAGCGTCGGGATGTCGATCACGGCCAGCGCGTTGATGCCTGCCTCGGCCACGTAAAGACGCCGCCCGTCGGGGGATGCCGCCATGCCGAAGGGGATCACTCCCCGCAGGTGCCTGACCGCTTCATGGAGGACCAGGGGAATTGTGCGGACCACTCCGCCACGCGCCGCGTCGAGCACCGAGATGTTGTCGTTGTTCCCGTTGCTCGCGAACACGTACCCCCCCGTCGCCACGAGGGAGTTTGGACTGGAGCCTCCCACCGCCGGGATTCCGTCCACGCGCTGCCCAACCAGCGTCCCCGTCTTGGTCTTTTGTACAACCACGGGATGGCGAACGTCACTCACAGATATCGACCAGACAGAGAACGATTCGGGAACATTCGGCTCCCCGAGGCCGGGGATGTCGACCGAGTCGCGCCGGACGCCTTCCTTCATCTCCTTCGAGCCGTATGCAAACGCCGGATAGCGCAGCGCCTTCCGGAAGTCCTGTTTCTCCTCAATGCTGTCGATCTTGCTGTAGACGAACATGCCGACATTCGCCACGTAGAGCGTCTTCCCATCGGGTGCGAGCGCAATGCCGAACGGGTATCGTCCCACCGGAACGGACGCAACGAGCGCTCTCCGCTCCACGTCCGCAACGACCACCCTGAAATTTGTCTGATCCACCGCGAAGAGGTATTCCCCCTGAGCGTCAAGGACAAGGTCCCCGATGTAGCCGTGTGTGACACTTCGCCCGTCAATGGGGGCGGAACAGTCGATCGAGTCGACGCGGGCGTGCGTCTGCGTGCTGAAGAGAAAGACACAATTCTGCTGTCCCCCGGCGACGTAGACTATCCGGTTGTCGGGGCTGAGCGCAAGACCCATGAAAAGGGAGGCAAGCACGCCCCTGTCGGTCGAGGCCCCCGGCGGGATCTGCGATACAGCAGGAGAAGTCGTAAGCGGGCCGTTGACAATGGAAATGGAGAGAGGGGCAATGCCGGAATTCGCCGTGACGGCCAGTGCCCCGTCGTGACTCAGGACGAGTCCGAACGGGTGCGGGGCGAGTTCGATGCTGGTCCCCACAGGCGTTATCAGCCGTCCGTTAGGGAGGACAGTGACCCCCTCCCTGTTGATATGGGTGGGCTGGCTTCCTGCGGGGGAAGACAGAACGACAAGATTTTCCTGGCCGGAAGCGTCGGGATGAGACAGAAAGGCAATCGGGACCAGCCAGGCGGCGAGAAACGAGGGGATCATGGGAATCGTAGGAGATATGATACACCCGGAAATATACGGAGAAGAACCGGATGTTCCTACGGTTGAGAGGCCGACCGGCCTTTCAGACGATGAAGAGAGGGAAAGCACCGCAAACATTTCCTGAGACAACGGCAGGACGTTCCTTCTCTCATTGAAACCAGATTATTGCTCCCCCCCTAATCGTCAGTTGCGGCTGATGGTTAGAGGGTGCGGACTATTTTGAACCGTACCGTTTCCCTCTTGGTCAGAAAGATACCATTGCCTGTGGAAGTCACTGAAGTCTTCCATTTGCTTGTTCATAACTCCAAGCAAACCGCCTGTCCATTCTGGATATGCGTGAGTACCCGCCGGGGTCTTGAGATGTTCAGGGAAAGTGCGGATTGTATAGAGAACGTTTTGTACTCCGTATTCCTCACCGAGCGTCCGAAAATAGGTGCCTTCGACCTTGAATTTGATTGAACCTTTGTAGGCAAGCGCAATATCATCGAACCGCCTTTCCTTGATCCGATCGGCATACTGCAACATGACTCTAAAAACATCTGCAGGACTCTTTGAACCGGATACTTTACGCAAATCGAAGACCAATGTTGACGGATCTATGAAGCTGCCATAATGCACAGAAACGTCAATGCCATCATTTCGCGGGTCCCTCTTGATGACGTAATTCATCGGCGACTGCAACTGGAAGTAGTTTAGGGCGAGTGCGCCGACTGCTCCCAAAGTAATGGTGGCTAGAACAATAAGTATCGTCTTCTTCATGGTGGCATCTCCCCTGGTTCAGTAGATGCAGATGGAATCCGATCAACGGCAAAGCACGGTTGCAGCCGAACTACGGAAACGGTCAACATCAGTGCCACCGCGCACCTGGGGCAAATGACACATATTTCCAACCGCAGGCTGTTACGGTGTGGATATTCTTACCCGTGTGTGTAAATCTTGCAAAGGCTGTCTTCTTAGGTAGGTCTCACCGCGAGAGTAGATCGGCGGAGTCAAGCAGCAAGCACCGGGTGGGGTCAATGATGGGTCTTGGGGGGGGACGGTGGTAAATCGGAGAGCCAGCTACTTCTCACACGGTCCAATTCCATATCGAGAGAGGGCTGCGGAGCAATTGGTCCTTCCAGGCGGAAATATGGACCAAGAAAAAGCAATCTGCGGTCGAAACAGAATGGATGGGGGGAAGGAGAGAGCGCTTCCCACGAGCGGCTCCCACACTCCCGGACGTCGCCGCGCGGCCAGTGTCGGGATCGGTGATCGCTCAAGCCACACGCGAGGTGTTTCGTAGACAGCACCTGTCGTTTTCATTCCGGTTGGCAGCCACGAGAAAGTAGACCAGCACCCGGGTTTGGATTGGGACTCAAGGGATCACAACAATGTCGAGAGCAAAATACAGCCCATCGAAGTGTTCATGGAGCGTGTAGTAGCCCGGCCTAAGCGGGGCCCCCGAAGGGTTCTCAAGTGACCGGTATACAACCCATTCGCTCAATGAATGATGGGAACCCAGCAAAACACGAATGGCAGGCACTGATGTTAGAAGGCGTGGTTGAGACATTACTGTATCTCCGTTCGAGTTTGTCAACCACCAAAAACCTGTTAGGGAAGGCGCCACCTCCCCAAGCATCAGGGTATCCGTTGCCGAGGATTCATTGTTCAATGTTAATGTCGCGGCCAGTGTGTCATGAATACCAAGCGATACTCTCGATACTGAGAACGTGTAGAGAATGCTATCCCGAACACTGCTGACGCTCAGTATCCGTCCTCGGGTGGTCTGTCGCAGGGTTGTTCCTCGTGTAAGTGGCTCAAAACCATTGTCCTGGAGAGTGCATCCACCAAGTGCACAGAGAACGGCCAACAAGATCAGCATGTGTCGCATATACCCTCCCTGTAATTTGCTTCCTCACGCTTGCAGCGAACCCGCAGCGTCCACGGTCCTTGACGTCACCGAAGCCTGGTCGGGGATCGAGGATTAAACAACTTCACATGCGAATTGCCTACAAAGCAGGTGCGCGGATCACCTGTTGTTCCCACTGCACGCACGAGCAGCAGAATGACTCGAATCCGGCTGCGCTGGACGCTTGAAAGTAAGGGGCGTGATTTCATATGCGCGCGTGACGGGAGGAGGAATCAGGTACCCAATGAAGAAACCTACGGCCGCAGCCGGGACGGCAACCTTAATGACATCGCCTGCCGCCGCACTACTCGGGTGAGCCCCTCCGCTCTCACTTCCCGCGAGTTCGCCTAATATACCCCCCGCGATACAAAAAACAGATGTCGCTAAAAGGACAGGGACCAGGTGAGACGCATGTTGGATTCGATCGACCTGGTGAGTCGGATAGCTTGACCTGATTGATGTGCCCGCATCACTCCACACGATGCTATCCGGGTTTGCCATAATCAGCGCACCTTCAAACCTCCGGCCGTCGAGCAGTACAAACGTTAGCATCTCATCGCGCGTATCATTCTGCAGCTCCGGAAACGAGGTTGTGTTCGGATGCCAGTAATACTCCCGGGGAATATCGGTGAGAATCGATGAACTGCAACTGCACAAGAACCAACCAGGGATAAGAACGGCAACTATGTCTTTCATGCGAGTACTCCCCTGAACCTGATCTTACGTCGTGGCTCACACTCGCGTCTGCACGTTCACCGGAGAACAAGAAGCTTCTTCGTGGCCACATACTCCCCCGCCCTCAATCGATAGAAGTACACCCCGCTCGCGAGACCGCTCCCATCGAACCGCACGTCGTGAGACCCAGCCTCCTGGGTTTCATTGACCGGGGATGCCACTTGCTGGCCGAGGATGTTGTAGACGGTCAGCGTGATGTGCGCCCTGGTTGGCAGCGCGTAGCTGATCGTGGTCGAGGGGTTGAAGGGGTTGGGGTAGTTCTGCCTCAATACGAACTGCATCGGCTCATTGAGTGATGGCATAATCACCGAACTCAACTCGGAGAAGCGGCGCGACCATACACCATTCCCCGAAAACCCGGCAAAGATCTTGCCGTCGGCAAAGGAGAGAGCACTGATGCTGACGTTCGTCAGTCCGGTACTGGCGGCACTCCAGTTCGTCCCATAATCCGTTGAGAGAAAAACCCCTGTCCCTGAGCCTGCAATCAGCTTCGTGTCAACCTTTAGAATTTGAGAAAAGCCCGAAAAGGGCGCGGTGACCGCACTCCAGCTGCTGCCGTTATTCTCCGATACAAACACACCGCTACTGTCTCCGACATCGTAAACCGGACCGGGAGGATAATTCAGTCTGGCTGCCGCAAAAATCAGTGGTCCACCGAACCCGCGGTCGATGGAAGCAAGCGCTGTGACACTATAATTCGACAATCCAGCGGGCGTCCAGTTCGTGCCGTTGTTCGCCGAGAGGAAAACGCCTTGTAGAGTTCCGGCAAAGACATTCGTAGCCGCAACTGCGAGACTCTGGATATGCGTGTCGGTCAGTCCCGAGTCGGCTTCGGTCCAGATTGTGCCGTTGTTCGTCGAGCGAAAAACTCCACCGGTATTTGCTCCCGCAAACAGATTCTCCCCGGATGCCGCAAGAGAAAGGACACTAAAGACCGTGGGCGAGACACTTAAGGGCAGACCTGAATTGACTGCACTCCAGGTTACACCGGAGTCAGTAGAACAAAAGATCCCTCCAAAATCTGTACCAGCGAAGAGAGCCGAACCGGAGACGACAAGGGCATAGACATCATAACAGGTGGTACTGATATTGACTCCCTCCCAGTTTGCTCCGTCATCGGTTGTACGGAAGACGAGGCCGCCATAGGCGCCCGCGTAAAGTTGTCCGCCGGATGCTGCCAGGGAATGGATATCAGTGTTCGATATCCCAGTATTGCTCCCAACCCAGCTTGCGCCGTTGTCGGTGGAACGAAAGATGCCGTCCCCATAGGTACCAGCGAAGAGATTTGTACCCACAACACCGAATGCGTAGACGGGATAAGCGTTATAGGGAACCGGCAAGCCGGAGCTTGCTAACATCCAACTTGCTCCGTTGTTTGTTGAACGATAGACGCCGCTGTAGGTTCCTGCAAAGACGCTCGAGCCCGAGGCCGCAATAGACCAGATATAAGGGGGTGTTATACCATTGTTGACAAGGTTCCAGCTTGTGCCGTTGTCGGTAGAAAGGAAGATACCGGCACCTGTTGCCGCAAAGAGGTTCGTGCCGGTGACACAAAGCGCCCTAATGAGGTAGGTCATACCACTATTGCCCAACGTCCAACTTGCACCGCTGTCGGTAGAACGAAAGACGCCACCGTCCGTCCCGGCAAAGAGATTTGCACCTGAAACAGCAAGATTACTTACCACAGTATTTGTCAAGCCGGAGTTGACTGCCACCCAGCTCATGCCACCATCGGTAGAACGAAAAACACCTCCGCTTCCAGTCCCGGCGAAGATGTTCGTTCCAGAAACTGCAAGTCCATAGACATCAGTACTTGTTAAGCCGTTATTGACCGCACTCCAGCTTCTGCCAGTATCGGTCGAGCCAAAAACTCCACCTCTTTGAAACCCTGCGAAGAGGCTCGATCCAGAGACGAGAAGAGAAGTCACCTGCGCATGGACCGGATTCGCATCGACTGATATCCAACTTGTACCGGTGTCAGAGGAACAGAAGATCTCTCCGTGATTAGTGCCAGCGAATACCTTATTCCCCAAGACGACGAAGGTGCTCATACTGCTGCCACCGTAGGGACCGTTTGTTGGGATCCATTGTGCAACAGAGGGAGGAGGGAACAGCGAGAGAGACGAAGCAAACATGACCAACAAAAGCAGAATCGTCCTCATGACTTTACTTCCCGTCAATGGGCATCACGACCCCGGCTCACAAGGAGGCTCTTATGAAGCCACGGCAACAATGAGAGAGGGCATAATCGAAATGTATGGAGCCCTGCGTCAACTGTCAATCTCTGCGATCTCATCACGAGGAATGATGGGAATTATCTGTCAGTTTGAAAGAGAACGCACGCCTTCCCCTCAGCTCCAGTCTCCGACTTCACGCGAGGCCGGGTCGGGGTCGGGCTCACTCCTTCAAGATATCCAGTTCGTGTGCGTGATAGACCCACCTGCAGTGTGTCAAGGTGCGCGGCCGCGTGATGGGTTTTTGCATCGATCAGTGAAAAACCGACTTCGACAGGAATCGAGCGGACGGTATCAGGAAGCGACATAAGGAGAGAAAGGGACGCAGGTCGAAACATGGAGATCTCCGAGGCTCAATACGTTCTTGAGAGTCTAATCAACGACGAGATCTACCTCACTATCACAGTAAACTGAATGGTCACGATAGGCGGGACATCCTTCAGCCAGCTTTGGTGCTCGACCAAAGTGATTGTGCTCTGACCGATCGCCGAGGTACGAAAGTATAATGTCTCTACGGTTGCCCCTCCCGGCACAACAGGCCCACCGTTCTTTGGCCTGAACGATGGGGACTGATCCATTGTGGCAACAGCCGGGTTACTGATGCTACAGTCCCATTGGTAGCCGGCGTCTGCTTGTACATCCAGATCCAGGGCAAACGACTGGTTAAGCGGATACGCGACGGTCTTGCCGTTCACCGATGAATCAAGCGGCGTGCCCGATTGCTGATTGAGTCCGGTCGGTTGTGCACAGCCAGAGAATGTCAGCATAACCAGAGCGTATACGCAGCATAGCGGTTTCATGGCGGGATCCCTTAAGGATCGAGTCCGTATGATCAGCCACGGGAATATCGAACAAAGAGCCCTTTCCCCATCCTGCAATCAGAAAAGTAGAAGAGGCCTGTCAAGGCACACGCGTGAAAGCTATGAATCACACGTGCGACTGTCAACACTTGCCGTCACGATAAACCTCGCCCCTTTTTCATTCGCAGCCATTCCTCCTTGGTTCAAATGGCTGTCTCCGCGAATCTTGATTGTGCTCAAGATCGTGCTTCGACTGCATAGTAGACTCTTATAATTATGCCAGTGATCCAACATTCAGGTGGGAAGACGGATCTTCAGGTACCCGGGCATTGATATCACTTCGCTTCACAGGCAGAATTCCAGGTAAGCCGACATCCGATTGGGATCCAACCTGAGTCCGGATGACTATCTTCTCATGCGGCTCAAATCTTGCACAGGGGCGGCTTTGTGATGCGCCATTTCCCGCTACCTGGGGATTGTGTTAATCAGGTTGATCGCGGCCTCCAGCTGCTCGTCTTTTCCTTCGCGAATCCCCTTTATTGTACGATGGACTGGCATCGTGGGTTGGATTCCCACACCGTGGTGACGTGACCCGTCATGTTTCGTAACTTTCATGCCCGTCCACGTGAGCCTGTATCCACCGGGGAGCGTGAAAGGATTGACGTTCCCGTTTGTGCCGGCGGTAGGTTCGCCCACAATATCGGCCAGTTTGTAGTGCTCGACAAAGCTCATGTACGACTCCGCGTAACTGATTGCTCTTCCGTCAGTCAGGAATACCACCTTCCCAAGGATGCGCGGTTGTTTTGGCTGCACTTGCCACCCCTTGTATTCGTATCCTGCTGACTTCTTCCGGTCGGGGTAGATCGTCTTCGGAATTGCCATCCAGTGTGTCGATGTGTCGGGCGCGCTGAGCAGATGACCGATCAGTTCGTGGTTCCCGTTCGGATAGCCGCGGAGGTCGCACATGACACCGCGCGCCTTTGCCAGGTCAGGCATGAGACTGTCAATCTCCGGCATACCACTGATACTCAGATTAACGTAGAAGATGCCTTCTGCAATTTGCGCAGTCCGGCGCTGGTGCTGTCGCTCGAGGTTGAAGTGTTGTGCCATGGATAATGTTCTGGTAAGAGCGAAGGTTCGCTCCCGGCCGGCGCTGTTCTCTGTCTTGAGTTCCAGTGTGGAGTTCTGTGGGCCTTTCAGAAGGCTTGCAAGTGCGCGGAATCTCCTCCACTGGGGGGTCGCTGCCGACATGATAATCTCCTCATCTTCGAGAGCCTGTTGTGCTGGTTTTCCGTTGACGTCCAGAACAATGTCGCCGACTGCCGGCATTGCGGTCGATGAGTCGTACACAGCCATGATGACGAGTTTGTCCTCCACCCATGTCCATTGCACAGGTGGGAGGAATGCCTTGGATTTATCGGAGGCCAGCGAGGCGCCCCCGTGGCCGTCCCCGAGCTTTGCGACAAATCTCTGGAGCGTTTTGAGAAATTCCGTCTCGGTGGAGTCCCTGCCGGCTTCTTCCAGCGCTGGAGGGAGTTCATTCTCCCAGTTACACCCGGCAACATCGAAATAGGGATAGAAATGCTGGAAGACGTTCCACGCGATGACGATGTCACCCAGTCGTACGCTTTGCTCGTTGCCGGTAATGGTTTTCGGCAGTTCGTCTTCCATCTTCTTTTTCAGGTTATCCAGTGCGTTCGTGTCGACACGAGGAAGCGTGCCGGCACTGTCTGCGAAGAGTACGAGTGGCACTCTGGACGAGATTCCGCCGGGAAGGTCGCAGAAGACAATATCACTGATCAAGGGACGCTGGGGGAAGAGCTCGGAAGGCTGTTCAGCGATTGTGGATTTGATGGAGACCGATTTCGCTCCGGCCGCGGCCGTCTCGGTGGTAACCTCGACGAAATAGCCCGTGCTCCCGCAAATCCAACCCTGAGGTATCGTGCCGACAGAATCGTTTTCGAAATCGGGATTTGCGAGTTTGATTTCTTCCCTATGGTCGCCTTCGCCGGAAAGCATGTGGACATCGTCGAGCCAGACCTTCCCTAATCCGTTCAATATGCAACCGAACATGATCCGGAATGCGTCCGAATCTACTTTGCCCGTGATCTCATAGTAATTCCATGCCCTCGACACTATCGGACGGTCCCCCATGTTGTCGAAGAAGCCCATTTCCCCTCCGGGACGATCTACTCTCAGCCAGAGCTGCCCCCTGCTCCCTTGGTCCGCCCTGACCGCGGCTTTGAGCGTGATGTGCTTTCCGCGGAGGCGCGAAGCATCGAGGGTTCCTGTTATGGTCCCGTATCCGTCGCTGTTCCCTTCGGCCACTATGTTCTTGCGGTTGAGGCGAACGCTCCTGTAGACAGACTGAGGGGAGAGCCCGACCCCGAGATGTTGCCATGCTACCATCTTGAGGCCTGTGGTATCGATAGGGGTGAACATCCTGACATCAGCTCGGGGAGGATGCTTCGTGTCATAGATCAGGACCGAAGGGGCAACCGGTTCGAATAGCTGGGTTAACGCCGACTTCAGTTCCATCTGGTCCCTGCATGAAAGCATTCTGTCGGATCCGTACATCGCGAATTTGTCCCAATCAAGTCCCGCAGCTTCGTCACTGGGATGAAAGAACCGTATGTACCCGTACAGTTTGGTGAACGCCATGAGGTTGTCCAGCTGCCGGGCAGAGAAAGTGTGGCAGCGGTCTTTTGATTCACCTGTTTGGGCGAACGCGATATTGGATAGGATGGTCGACAGCAAGAGAAGGCTTCGGGTGACGATTGTCATGCGAGAACGATGGCTCGTCATAGTGAACCCCCGTAGATGAAGAAGACATACAAGAAGCCATATGCTACCCTGGGAGACAGCAGTCAGTTGATCCAGGGAAACTTGCCTTGATTCGAAACGACGCGAGTTTCCCCGGCCAGATTGTAACGCGTTTGGTCATACCCGCTCAAGGTGCCAAAGAACTGCTCGCGCCAAAGAGCAACCCGAATCCTCTTTCCTGTCGCGGTCAGGGCGGAGCTACACAGGCTTATACGGTCCCGGCGGTATGTAAACCAGCGGCACGGCGGCAATGTACCATAAACGAGGAGGAGTGGCAACTACCCGTTTCGAGTAGAACCTGCTGATGCAACGAGCTCGCCAGCTCTCTTGGAGGCGAGGCTGTTAGATATCAAGGCAGCTCGAAGAGCTGAATCAAAACGGGGCTTCTCCCCTCCCATCACAGAACATCCACCCTCAAGCGGAGCGAGACTCACTACAAACTCCCCGTGATCGTCGACCAGCGAGTTCATCACCCCTCGCGCCCGCGTCCATTGTGCCGGGGTGGGCGGGAGGGATTGAAGACTCTTCCTTCTGTCGCTGATTCCTTCCCGATGCCCGATACATGACAGATATAGTGCCAGGTCCTTCGCGATGCCTGAACGCGTCATGCCCATTGGTCCAACTTTATTTTCAGTTTCGCATACTTCTATCTGTGTCTACTCTGACCAGGTCCTGTTGACATTGCGAACCGTCGAAGCGATATTTCCACGAGTTTTCTTCGCCAAATCTCAGCCCTTGTGTGTATCATGTAGTAGACAAGAGAATCGTTGATGAATGGCGCCCCGTTCCCGAAATTTCGCTCGTTCCATGACTCACTGGTCCGATCTGCCACTTCCAGGGGGATTCGTTTTGCCGACGCCCAAGATCTCGCGGGTGATGCAATCGAGCGGGCGCTCTCCCGTTTCGATCCTGAGAAAGGGGAGTTTCCGGCTTTCTGTACTACGATCCTTTCCAACCTCATGAAGAACTACTGGCGGGACAAGAAAAAGACCGAAGAATTTCCTAACGATGAGGGACCTGTGGATCCGGAGCCGTTCATAGATGCTCTGGAACTCGCAGAGGCGGTTCGTGAGATCCGCGCTGCCCTTTCAGAAATCAAAAAGAAGCTCTCACCAAAGGAAAATGCTTTTCTGAAACACCTGCAGGACGTGCTGGCTGAATCGGGCCCGAGGGCGATCTCCGAAGCTGCGCGGCGCTCCGGGCTCACCCCGGCCAAGGGATGGGACCTTTTCAGGAAGATTCAAAGGAAGGCCAAAGGAATATCGGCCAAATTCGAATCTGATTTGTTCATAACGGAAGTGCAGATCGAGAAGTCGAGTCCCATAATGGCTGCGCAGGAACATCCCGAATTCAGTCCTTCCTTGAAAGACATACTCGCCCGATTCACCCCCGAACAGCTCAGTAAGATCGAATCACTCCTCCCGTAGTTCTCCTTTCCTTAGGATGCCAAATCTGGCCAGCGGCCGTGTATATCATAACACAGGCCACGATCCCGAACCCAAGAATATGGAGGGGGCAATGCTTCGGATTAGGACGAGAGATGATTCAATCAAAATAGGAAGACACTTTTCCGTTTCTTTCCAGCGCACACTGCGGCTCCCGGAAGACGGAAAAACGTACCCCCTTCCCCCGGGGCTCGGCCGGTTTCCGATCCGGAGAGTTGCCGACTACGCAGACCGGGTCCCGAAACCTTGGAGAAAACACGGAGGCGTGTTCATTCCCATGTACCAGAGAGAGGCACTCTGGCTGGCATTTGAGGGGGCCGGCTGGATGCCCAATGCGGTCAAGATCGGAATCGGAATGATCAATGCACTTTCCGGCCGCACGTGGGATCAATCGCTTTCAAGAGGCAAACAGGACTACATCGTCGTGCCAGATCAGCCGTGGCTGGACGGCATTAATGCCGGGAAAGGCATCATCAGGCAGTTTGTTGCCATGCCGCTTGGCATGGGTTACACTGTGGAAGGCCAGATCACCGGGCAGGAGGAAGCGGGAGGAATGCAAATCATCGTCTACGATCCGAAACCAGGAAAGTTTCCCGACGAGGAACGGCGCCGGGCGGGCAGAGAATCTGGCTACCTCTGTTGCTGCGAGTCGGTTAGCTCTGTCAGCGAGATGGGACTGTCCGCGGGTGGGAAGATGAAACAGAAGATCTATGCGGATTCCTACGGAATCGACACATGGGACCAGGAATCATTCGGTCGTGTTTATGTCCATATTGTCAATAGCATGATGTACCGCGAGATCACGGGAACAGAGCCGCCGCCGACACCCGTCACCGCACGAGAATACACTCGGTACGGACTTCCCTGGTTTGACCTGTATGACCAGGAGAAAGCTACTCTCGAACAATCAGATATACTTACGGGAGTCAAGAGCACAGGGGAAGTGGATGAGAAACTCGGATTTCAGTCCCAGCAGGATGACGCGACTGTTGATATTCCGGCTGCAACCGTTAAGACGCTCCACCCCGAAAAGGAAATCGTTCGCGACGGCGAGTGGTGACGTGCGTCATTCGCTATTGACTTTCTAAGATGCCTGTTGTATGTTGAGGCCAGAGGAAGAATCGTCGTGAGTTAGGCGCTACTTGCCGCGACGTTAAAGAAGGAGCTAAAGGCGAACGAAGAACAATAAACCCTCGCCTGAAGCGAGGGTTTTTCATTCTTGGTCTAGTCCGCCTGCCGGCGCCTACACGCAAGTCACCATAGTCGCTGGAGGAAATATGAGTCCTTACTTACACGATACGTCGAGGCTCGCAATATGCCCCAAATGTTTTGAGGTTTGTGGCTCAATGTCAATTGACAGCGTGATGTACCAGCAGCTTTGCTCATGCCGTTCGCTCAGGGCACACCACAACGTCAAACTTGCCCCGCGGAAAGACTATGCCACATACGTCGAGCTCTGCCGTGCTTGCGGACTCGAGGCAATCCGGAGCGGATCCAGGTGGTCCGAGTTCTTCTGTGCCCAGTGCCACGAAGTCATCCGGGATCTGAACCGAACACTCGGCGTAGCCCTGATCCCGATCGGAAGGCATTCAATTATGAACTCTATCTCGCTGAGTGGTAAGGACATTGAAGAGCAGCAAAAGATCGATTCGTTTGTCAAAGGATTGCGCAGTCTCTGGGATCGAATGGACGCGCTCCATGACTGGCGGAGGCTGATGGTCGCCCGCAGGTGTGCGGAACTTGGTTTCAAGGGGGGAAAAACCATACCGCTCGATGAGTTCCTTCTTAGAGCACAGAGGGTGGATCGTGAAGCGATCAAGAGTGCGTCCATCCGGAAGCTGTTTGCTTTCTTTGAGGTACCGGACGCATATGTCTTGACAGATCTCTCTCAAACGGCACGTCTGAACTGAACCCAATCACTATGAGGAAAGATAATATTGGAGCCTTCCATGAGCTGGACAACAACAGCGACAAAGATCAAGCGCAACGAACCTTGCGGGCATGAGTTCCACAACTGGAACGAAGAGAATCTAAAGGTTGCGTTGAAATGGTTGGAAGCATATGCGCGGAAGCACTGGATCGTGACTCTCTATCACAGAAAGGATGGAGGAAGATCATGAAAGATCTCGAACTCGAAGCAACTCATTGGATAGCTGCCAGGACATCGGCGTGTGAGGTTTGGGTACGAGGGGATCGAATATACGCGAATGGGGGTAATGCCCGGCATGGACTTTTGCGAAGAGGACACATATATCTACGGCTTCAAGGAAACGGAGACGCGTTGTTTTGTCTCCGGCGACCATCTTGACCCTGAGGGACTAGCCTGGGGCCATGGGAATGGCTTTTGATCTTCGAGGATCTGGATGGCGCCAGATACGAACGCGGTGAGATGGTCACGCAAGATCCCTACCTCAACAGCGAAACGAAGGACTCATTTGACAAAATGCGAGCTCAGCACGTGCGCATCGAGCTCTTTGACCCATCTATTAGCTACTCAGTTCGCACAGAGTGCCCTATCCTATCTTCGATCTTCTGTCCGAAGCAGAGATCGTTAAGACGATTTCCAACTCGGTGAGGCTGCGACAAAGACCGAGCGTGCCCCAGCCGCACGTGCCGATGAACGTATCCGGCTTCATTTCGATGCGTTCACTGTGAGAGGAATGTGGATAGTGTCAAGATTGGCGCCCTCAATGATTAGCGTGCCGGTGACGGGCTTCCGGAGGGGAGCAGCCCATCGGATCTCCGCACGGATGGTCGCGGATTCGCCTGGAAAGAGATCCAGGAAGTTGTCGCTGTAGGTTTCAAGCAGAGGCTCATCCTGCGGATCCTTCCACTCGAGCCGGAGCTGAACGAGCCGCGCATAATGTTGGCCCTTGCCCAGGGTGATCTGGAAGTGAGCGTGTTCTCCGGCGGCCGATGCCCACATCTCGGCAGGGATCTCCAAGTGCGTTCGCGGAAGTTCCTTGAGCAACTGCATGAGGGGTTTGCTCTTGCCCCCGACTGCCGCCCACCGGTTGTCGGCAGGCACAGACTGCAGAAAGTCGAGCATCTGACCGTACAGACCCATCCAGAGCGCCTCGAGATCTGTCGTGTGCGTCGGCGTACTCCCCATGAACGCAACGGTGCGGCCTTCGCCATATCGGCCCGTGACCAGGAGCGGCCATCCGTCCACCTTCATGACGGTGTCGGTGCCTTCCCGTGCCTCCACTTCGTTGAAACCGTCGATCCCCCGGGCGCGTATGCCGGTATCCGTCCATCCCTGCGATATGATGCGCACATCTTTACCGAGCACAGGAGAGAAGTCGTTGCGCCCCCGGCGGAGCTTCACCGGCAACACCGATCCAAGCGGTGTGAAATCCAGGCACGAGGCATAGGGTACGCCATTGGCGCCACGGAAGCTCGCGCCACTGCCGCTGTGAATGAATCCCATCCCCCCTCGGACGGCCTGCACGATGCCCTGGGCCATGTCGTCCTCAAGAACTTTCCAGAGGGATTCCCATCCGGTCAGCCAGAGGACATCGTATGTGGTGCGCAGTTCATCGCCGCGGTGCAGCTCCTCGAGGCGCCCGATGTGATCCTCGTCGATCACGTCCACCGTGGCTCCCAGTGCCTTCAGGTGCGCTTCCAGATGCCCGGCATAGTGGCGCTGCCCCAGGAGCATCACTCGGCAGGGTCGGGAGAGCGTCGGCATGTCCGTACTCGGGGACGTGCCTGGCCGGGGCACGGCCTTGATTGGCACGGTGGTGATTGCTTCCCGCCTGCCGCCGCGCTCTCGCGCCCTGGCACGCAGGAAGAAAAGGGTGGTCTTGCCGACCTCGGGCACCTGCCAATCGAACCGTCCCAGCGCGCGACTGGCATCAGCGGCAACCTCGCCACTGAGCGTCTTCGTCCAGAGCACGCGCCCCTGGATATCCAGGGCTTCCAACTCTACATCGATGGGAATGGTTTCGGGGAAATCGCTGGAGACCCAGACGGTCACTCCGGCAGCCTCTCCCGGTAGATGAGTTTCGGGCTCGCCCTGGCCGATCAGCGTTCCCGAAGGCTGATCCTCCAGGGCACCTTTCAAGAGCAGGTCCACGGTAAGCGGCGCGTATCCCCGCTTGCATTCGTAGTATCCGATCTTCGGTTGCCTTTCGCTGTCGACGATGCCAAAACCAAACCCGGGCCAGAGATCCTTGAAACACCACCAGCGCGCCCCTTGGATCGGGGCGTATTTTCTGCGCCGGATGGTTGCGAGGCTGTACCGCATGATGAAGGCCTGACAGAGCTGGCTGGCCGTGGAGAATTCTCTGGCAGAGCGACAATCCCCGTCCACCACATCGTTGGCGGTTCGGGTCAAGGCCTCGAGCCCTTTGTATTCGTTTTCCGCCAAGAACCCATAGGCGACATGATCGATCGGCATGTTCTTCCATTCCGGATACTGAGTGTTTTGAGGACTCCATGCCTCTTCGGGCGTGAGCCAGTGGCGCATGCTCTGCCAGGGGGTCAGGGCGGGCATGCCGAACTCGGAGAGCAGTGGCACAGCGATATCGAAATGCTGCAGGTAGGCCCGCCGGTCCGGATTGTACTGCGTCCAGATATGGCCCTCTCCCAGATCGCAGAAACTCCTGTGGTATCCGGCATCCGGATCCAGCTCCGCCGCGATCGCCTCCAGCCCTGCGTAGATCACCTCGTTGTCCTTCCACCATTCATGCCAGGTCGCTTCGGCATACGGACACCAGAGCGTGATACAGGGGTGGCTGCGCAGCGACAGGATGATCTCCCGGCAATGATTCAGCGCCCACTCGATGAAGATCTGGCGGCGAGGATATTCCGCTTTGAGAATGTTCAGCAACCCCGGCTGATTGAACGGGAGCTGGACCTGGATGAGCATGCCCCTCTCATCGCAAAGATCATAGAAGTCCGGTTTTTCAACGACGCCGTAACTTACCAAGAGGTTGATGCCGGCATCACGCATGAGCTGGAGGTCGGCGCTGTACTCGGCGCGGTTGCAGCGGGAACTGTAGATATCCCCCAGGGGATACCAGACCCCCTTGACGAAGACACGGCGGCCATTGAGCAGCATGGACATGTCCGGTTTCCGCTCGATGGTCCGGATGCCGAAGCTCCTCGCAAGCGTGTCTCCCGAGGACAGCCAGCCCGTGATGCGATAGAGATCAGGCCTCCCCTGGTCCCATGACCACCACAAGTGCGCCTTGGCGATGGTGGTCGCCGTTGTGAATGTGTTCTTGCCTTTGGCAAGCGTGAGCGGCAGTCGCGGTAACCGAATGGGGTCTCCGCTAAAATTGGCGGGAGAGATTTCAAGCTCGAGATCCGTTGTGGACCCTGCCGGACCCTCATTCCATATCGTACCGGTGACAGTGAGTTCCGTGCTGCCATCAGGATTGATGGCCCTGGTATGAACGCAGAGATCTTCGAAGCTCTGCGCGGGGGTGGCGACCAGATGGACATCGCGCGTAATCCCCAGGGTCCAGACGGAGTTTCCTCCGGCAGGCAAACAATCCCATGTGGAACTCACCGTGAAGGGCGGTTGCGTGCCGACGATGGTCGACCCCGGCCAGCGCATGCCGAAGCTTCCCTTCAGGAATTCAGTCGTGCCTCGCCCCTTCACAACCCAGGGACAGGTGACCTTGACCGCCAGGAGGTTGCCCCTGCCGGGTGTGACCAATCGCGTGACATCAAAGGAGAAGCCTGTGCAAACGCCTTCATGGCTCCCGAGGTATTTGCCGTTGAACCACACAGAGGCAAAGTAGTCGACGCCATCAAACACCAGACAGATCCTCTTGCCGATCATGCTGAGAGGGACATCGACCTGGCGTCGAAACCACCACTCCTTCTTGTTCACCAGGCTGATCTCGGGTAGTTGGCGGTATATGTCCAGTCCGCTGAGTCCCTGCACGAGCTGCACCTCTGTGGGGACGGTGATGTTCTGAAGTCCGGGTGCGGAATACTCTGGTTTCTGGATGCCCGCCTCCTCCCCTTTGTCCATGGGGAAGTGAGTCAGGGTCCACTCTTTGCCGCTCAGGAGTATCGCTTCGCGCATAGAGAAAATTCCTTTCCGTCACAGGAGATACACTAAAGCTGAGAATGGGCAGACAACGAGGTGTGTTTCTCTGCCCCGCGGTGCCTCTCTTGATCCAACATAGAGAGTTTACTGACTCGACATCGGTTCACGTTACGGGGGGGGCAGGTCAGGTTTCTTCTTTCTTAGCAGAGAAGACGAGAGCATATTCTCTTGCAACGCCACCATGAATATTGTTGATGCAAGTGCATATGTGTAGAGACGAAGAACTCCGCTGCAACGCCATGTGAGGATGGGCCGTCATAGGGCTTCCAGTGCGTTCTCCGAACCTGCTTGTGCCCATCCATCGTGGAGTTCATCTCCCCTCGCCCCCGGTCCATTGACCCGGGAGGGCCCGGAAGAGTTCATGGTGCGACAGCAAACCCTAACGCTCGCGTGATAGCACTGTGTGTTCCCCCCCAGTATGGAAGGTACAACGCTCAGGGACACCCTTGTCATCAAGTGCAAACTCAAGTGTCGCGTCCACGCCAACCAGAGAGAATTCGAAGGCGGAATTTGCTTCCAGCAACGCATGATCAGAATATGCATCCATCCGCAGTTTATCGCCGTCTCGCACAATCATAATCTTCAGGCCGTGGGGGGCTGCATACGTTCCGAGAAAGCGGTCCAGTTCGCCGCGGGGCAGCGACGGAGGATTCCCGGTCAACGGCGTCAATACTGCTTTCTCGTTCTGCTCGCCCAGGTCACGCGCCCATATGTTACGAAAGCGAACCGGGCTTGAATGGTCTTGAAGAGAGAAAGGCAAGCGGTCGGCGTGAGCCTTATAGGGTGCGTTCTGAAGCCAGGATGTGGGGCCGGTCAGTTCAACATTGTCTTGAACCAGAATGCCATTATGCAGGACGGTCACTCGTGCGGGCCGCAGGAGCGCGCCCGAAGTGTCGAATCGGGGATGACGAAAGAAAATGTCGTATGACTGCCACTGTCCCGGTGGACGAGACGCATTCGCAAGAGGTGGATATTGCCCGTAGACCGCCGCCGCTTGCCCATCCGCATACGTGTCATTGTCATACGAATCCAGAATCTGGATCTCATACAGACCCATCAGGAAGACTCCACTATTGCCCCGTGCCTGTCCCGATCCGCGTGCCGGGACCGGCGCCGCCCACTCAATGTGAAGCTGAACATCGCCGAAGCTCTCCCGTGTGGAAATGTTCCCGCTCCCGGGAACTGTTTCGAGATATCCATCGCGTACGGTCCATGGTGCCGGACCGTCGTCTTTGCCCCGCCAATGAGACAGGTCCTTCCCATCAAAGAGAACTATCGCATCTGATGGTTGGGGCACCGGATGTTCCTGGTCGGGCACCACAACGACCGGTGGGCGGGGACGAGACATGTCGTGCATCTTCCAGGCGCGCGATGTCTGAGCAACCGATGAGTTGCTCATGAATCCAACGAAGAAAACAGCGAGTAAGGCAGAGACAGGTCTCATTGATAACTCCATGAAAACGTTGGTGGGGGTGTGCCCGGGGATCCATGACAGTCCGTCAATCAGATTTCTTTCCGAAGAACGCCTGCAGTCTTGAAACCCAGAGTTTTGACAGAACCGGGCAACAACTCTGGAGACTTCCGGGGTAGGGCTGCGGAAAAGAGATGCCATGCAAGGAATGTGGCCGGGAAAAAGGTATTGAGATGCAGGGCTACTTGCAATAGGCGCGGAAATCTCTCTCGATCGTAGTTTAGAGGCAAGACCGGGTTTCGCCGCTTCCTCGTGGTAGCTCCTACCTGAGCTTATGAGCTATCAGACAGGACGGGTAAACGGCTGAATGGTAGAGGCGCTGTGTTGTCTTCTGGATATCGGATTCGTCCGCGGTGAAGATCTTAAGGAATTTCCCCCTCAGAACGTCACCGCGGACCAGCATTTCATATCCGCCGAGCCTGACCTGCCGGGGATTCGGCGCGGGGTCGGGCGCATAGTCAGGAAAAGCGTCGATCACCTTGACGATCCAATCGCAATCAGTGCCGGTGGTCGAGACAAAAAGGCGGGCGTCAAGGGGACCGGCAAACGTAACATCTTCCTTCAGCGTATCTGACTGATACGTCAAAACGTCCGGCCGCCGTGAGGCAAATCGCTGGTCCCCCAGCATGAAGGCGGGATTGTACCAATGAGATATTTCGTCAGTGTAGGGGACAGGCTTTGAAGGGTCATTGACGAACTCATCAAACACCGCAGCGCCCTCTGCAGGCGCTTCCAGAGCGAGTCCCCCTCCCTCGCGCACGAACAGTGTCAGGGAATCACATTCCGTCGGAGGCCAGCTCTCCAGAAACCTCCATTCGTTCTTCCCCGTCAGGAACACCGCTGCTGTGAATCGACGCGGTTCCCCCTTCCCTTCGAGGTAATAGCGGAAGAAGGGAAACTCGATGCTGTCACCGCAGAAGGAGGCACTTGCGCTTCCCCAGGAAAGGGATCCGAGTGCGCTTCCATCGCTCCACCCCCACTGGGCATGGGACCATGGCCCCATGACGAGCTGGGTCGATCTGCGCGGGTTGTGTCACTCGGTTTCGGCGTAGGCATTCAGCGCCCCCCAAAGGTCTTCCGTGTCGAACCAACCGCCGACAAAGAGCATTGCTGGTCTGATATTGCGCAGGTGGGGCAGAACGTCCCGTGCTTCCCAGAACGCGTCCCACATCCAGTGTGTGGTCATTTCATTCCAGAATTCGACGCTGTCCTTCATAAAGCGTTTGTTCAAATTCTTGACCGGGCCAATATCAAGGAAGAACCCATATTCATCCGGCGTGCCATGAGCGAACGGACGCCAGTTCGATTCGGTGGGTGCCGGTCTTGGCCACCCGAATCCGATGTAGAAGTCAAAGGCGTGCGGCAGGAGAAATGCACCGTTATGGGAGAAATCATCCCCCCGCATCCAGGAAGAGACGGGGGCCTGCGGTGAAACCGCCTTGACGGCAGGATGCGCATCGATCGCTGCCATCGATGAATAGAACCCGGGGTAGGAGATACCGCTTACGCCGACTCTTCCGTTGTTGTGCAGGAGGTTCTTGACCAGCCAGTCAATTGTGTCAAAGGAATCCGTCGTCTCATCGATATCCTTCGGACTCTTCTTGTTTGCGATGTACGGGCGCACATCATGAGGATGATGGACATTTTTTCAAGGACTAACCTCCAATGTGGTGTTCCCGAAAGGGATTGCTATTGCCATTTAATTGCTATCCTGGAGATGGCAGGTTTCAGGGCAACAGCTCGGTCGAATGTCAGGTCTTTGGCTTTGTAGACGACGCCCATTCCGCCCTCGCCAAGCTTCTCGAGGATTTTGTAGTGAGATACGGTCAGACCGATGAGGGAAACGATTGGAGTTTCTCCTCGACAGGAAAGGATGCACACTGCAGAATTCTTGGTGCGGTAATGTACTCCAGCATGGCTGAATTAGCAAACACGCGAACTGGAAACAGGCCTCTATTCCCGGCCTCCTTTGGTGTTGTCTTTCCAGAATGGCCTGCCTATCCAAACCCATTTCTCCTGAACCAGCAAAGTGCAGTCTATATACCAGCAAATGCGGCCGAAGGGGACTTGACGATCTATTCGAGTGGCATGGATCTGGTGTACAGGTCTCACCAGCAATTAACTTCCCGGTTAGGCCAACAGGTCTTCGCCTGGGATGGCAGGACTTCAAGCGGCAACGTCGTTAATTCCGGAATATATGTCTTCGTGCTTGGGCTGGGTAATCGGACTGTGAAGGGTAAAATAGCCATACTGAGAAGATGAATGAAGAGGCTTGAGCCTGAAACGACATGCGAGAGCGGCTGATAATGCTCCTTGAGAATGGCTTTCTCGATGGTCAGATCAGCGATGACTTTACGCAGCCGGGTGTTTTCCAGCTCGATCTCTTTGAGGCGTTTTGCTTGACCGACTTTAACGCAGTTCCTTTTTGAAGACCTCTCTTGCTTGCCTCCAAGTTTTCCATGTTGACTCAGGAATGGTCGTTCCTTATGTTAGGAACAAGCGGCCCTCTGCAAGGGCGCTAAGGGATCATGCTCAAATCCGGTTGCACATTGAAGATCTTTACGGCCGCCTCATGCGTGCTGGCCCTCTGGTTCGCGCAGGGATTTGGGGGCAACAGGACAACCGGCCGGCTGGAAAAGGCTCTCCGTTCAGCCGGCCCCGGCGATCAGATCGCCGTCTGGGTGTTCTTCACGGACAAGGGGAGAACCGGAGCCGCAGGTGCCGGAATCCCGCTCGACCTCATCTCGGCCCGCGCTCTCCAGCGGAGGGCTCGCGTACTTCCCGCTGACAGGCTTGTGGACGAAACGGACATCCCTGTGTCCGCGCAGTACATCGCGGAAGTCACCCCCCTTGTCTCGCGCGTACGCCAGATCTCGAAGTGGCTCAATGGCGTCAGCCTCGAGGCGACACCCGCGCAGATCTCCCTTCTTGACGCCCTTCCGTTTGTAAGGGAAATCGAGATCCTTCAGAAGTACAGGCGTGTTCGAGGGACCGAAACAACCTCGACGGCCCACCCCCTCAGACCCCTGCAGAAACCGGATGACACGGGAGCGCTTGATTACGGTCCATCGCTCGCTCAAGTCAGCCTGGAGAATATACCCGCCGTGCACGCGACCGGGAACTCGGCACAGGGGATAATCATCGGTGTTTTCGATAACGGCTTCCGGCTGCTTAGCCACGAGGCGTTCGATCTTCTCCGCCCGCGGATCATCGCCCAGCACGATTTTGTTGACCACAAGACGAGTGTCATCCCGAACGATCCGGACCCGTCGTTCGGCGGACACGGCGTGTACACCCTCTCGACGCTGGCAGGATACAAGCCGGGACGGATCATCGGTCCGGCATACGGAGCATCTTTCATTCTGGCCAGAACGGAGAACGACAGCAACGAGACCCCCATCTCAGAGGACAGCTGGGCCGCCGCTATCGAATGGGCGGAGAGCCTTGGTGTTCAGGTAACAAGTACGTCGCTCGGCTATCTTGACTTCGACCCGGGATATACGGACCTGACCTGGCAGGACATGAATGGAAGGACTTCTGTGATCAGCCGGGCGGCTGTCATGGCGGCGCGCAAAGGGGTAATCGTCGTGAACTCCGCAGGGAACGACGGACAGTCCCGGGCCGGATCGCCGAACACATTGATCGCACCTGCAGATGCCGACAGCATACTCAGTGCGGGGGCGGTAACGCCGTTTGGCGTGCGTGCAGACTTCAGTTCGTACGGACCAACCTCGGACGGGCGCGTCAAACCGGACGTGATGGCCACCGGAACGGACATACAAGCCGCCGATCCCACAGACACCACAGGATACACGTACGGGGGAATCCAGGGGACGTCGTTCTCATGCCCGCTGACCGCGGGTGTGGCGGCGCTCGTCCTCCGGGCCCACCCGGAAGCGACCGCGATGCAGATCATCAGCGCGATAAAGACGACCGCGTACCCCGGCTACGACCAGTCCGCCCGGCCCGACAACTTCTACGGCTGGGGGATCGTCGACGCGATGGCAGCAATACAGTACCTGAGCGGGGGGTCTCAACCTCCTCCCCCGAGGGCGATCGCGGCAACCGACTCATCGGCTACCGGTTTCACCGCGAACTGGGAGATGGTAAGCGGCGCCACAGGCTATGCGCTCGATGTGGCAACCGACTTCGGATTTGCCTCAATTGCGGCCGGATACAACAATCATATCGTCGATTTGGGCGTCACGAACCTTCCCGTTACCGGGCTGACACCCGATATGCTGTACTATTACCGCGTCCGGGCAATAAGCACGGGAGGGACGAGCAGCAACTCGAACGTTGTCAGGGTCTCGACCACTTCCGGCGTTGCGCAGGCTTTCACACTGTCAAACAATTATCCCAATCCGTTCAACCCCGGTACGCGGATTGATTTTCAGATATCGCAGCGATCACATGTGACGCTGCGCGTGTACGACATGCTCGGCAGACCGGTGAAGACGCTCATCGACGGATTCCTCCCCCCCTCCGTGTTGACCCCCTATTCTGCGATCTGGGATGGGACGGATGAAACGGGCACGAGGGCCGCGAGCGGCATATACTATTACAGGATGGATGCGACAGGTGAGTCGGGGGCGTCGAGCCGGCAAGTCAGGAAAATGGTGCTCGTGAGATAGTCACAGGAGGCTGATTGCATATTAGAGCGCAGAGTTTAGTGCAGACGGTAACTGGGAATGGCGTTTTCTGAGCTGAAGGTGGGATTTGAACCCACGACCTGCGGTTTACGAAATCGTGGCGATCCCTCCTTTGTTGTGAATTTGAAATGGATTGGGCACTTTGTTGGATGCCGTGGTATCCAGAAATGAATTTAGATACCAATCTGGATACCAGCTGATTGGGCTCTGGATTACCATAGACAAACAGAATCTGAGATGCAAAACCACATCGTCATGTGAGAAGGTGTGACTCGGGATCGAATAGCCGATGCAGTTTACCTGCGGCTCCTGCCGTCCAGACGTCAATGCCTCGGCCTGGTATGGATCGGTGATTGCCTCGCAACGGGAGGACTCTGTTTTCTTGACTATCTGCTTCCTGAAGTCGTTACGTTGCCGTTGTTGGCCCCTTCTTACGTCCGGTGTGCTTGTGCCATCATGATTTGCAGTGTTGAGCGATGATAACGCTGAAGCATTGCGGGATAGAAATTGAAAACCACATTTATCAAGGTTGCCATGATTGTTAGGTTGATATTTGCGGCGGCGATGTAGAACGAGACAGTGGCGATGATCGCGAACGCAAGAACATGACTGGACCCGGAACGGGTTTTGCGATTCGCTTTTCTCGTTCCCTTTTGCTATGCTAACAGTGTGTTCTTTCACTGGTCCCCTTCATCAGCTTGATGGAGGGGACCTTTTTTGTTTCGTGAGGCGGAGTACAGGATCCGGAGGAGGAGACAATGCGATTTACATTACCAGGAGAAGGCCGGCAGAGAGAGTCACATATCTCTTCCGATTGCTGCCATTCATGGACGTCAAAAGTCGTTCATAGGGATTCAAAGAGCAACAGGTTTGCGCGATTCCTGTTTCCATTGATGGGGCTGGCATGCCTCGTCTGGATGCTCATCCGGGTTATCCCCAAACCAAGCCGGGCGGAGTATCCCTGCATGAAAGTGGCCGCGCCGATCGCCGGCGGATTCGTTGCCTACATTGCCGGAATGGTGATTGCCCTTTTCTCCCTCAAGAGAGCCGCTCATCTCTTTCGGAAGAACAAATCCATGTTTGCCGCGGCCTTCGTGCTCTGCGGCGTTGCTGTCGGGATGTTCACCGTCCTCAAGCCGGATTCCGCGTCGCATGCAGCAATCACAGGCACGGATTCACTTTTCGTTCCGAGTGATTCACCGAATACTCCTATGGGGGTGGCCAGGGGCATATTCCCGGGCCGGGTTGTGTGGATGTGGGATTCCACGGCCGCACGGTGGAACGGATCTTCAAACTACTGGTGGAGCGAGACGAATACCATTCAAACTGTTGTCGATTCCATGCTCTCCCGCTCCCTTCGGACGCTGACCGGCCAGTCGACCGACGGCGCATCGTGGAATGCTTTGTTCACGTATTTCAACAAACAGCATGGCAAGGGAACCGTCGGATATTCTGCCGGTGAGAAAATTGCGGTAAAGATTAATCTCAACAACTCCACGGGTGACTACAATCCTGGGAATATTTCGTTAGCGTCGCCACAGGCTGTATTCAGCCTGCTAAATCAACTGGTGAACAATGCGGGAGTCCCTGACAGTAATATCACATTCTACGATATGATCCGGTTCGTCCCTGACCCGATATACACCAAATGCAAGGCGGCATTCCCGAACGTACACTTTGTGGGCTGGACGCAGATGAACGGCCGGGAGCAATACGTACGCGACACAACAACCCGCGTCCACTGGTCAGAGAACCTGATCCTGGAGAAGGACTCCTCCGTCTCCGCAAAAGGGGGAAATCCGACGTATCTGCCGACCGTCGTCACAAAGGCTGCATATCTCATCAATCTCGCCAATCTCAAAGGACACAGTTACGCTGGTATCACCTGCTGCGCCAAGAATCATTTTGGCAGCCTGAGCGTCGATGATGATAATGGTCAACCGTATGTGTGGGCTCCTCACGCGGCCGGCGTACATGCCTATGTTGTGGTTCATGATGCTGAATGGAGCCCCGAATTGATCTTCACGGCGAGACCGCTGGGATCATACAATGCACTGGTTGATCTTATGGGACATAAGGACCTTGGTGGCAAAACGATGCTTTTTATTGTCGATGCACTGTATGCAGTCCCGGATGAGCATGGCGAACCGATTGCCTCGACAAGCAAATGGCTATCCGCGCCATTCGATAACAATTGGACATCAAGCCTCTTTCTGTCTCAGGACAACGTTGCAATCGAATCGGTGTGTCTCGATTTCCTTCGTACAGAACAGGCGGTCAATCCGAACTATACCCAGACCAATGGAGCGGCCGACAACTACCTCCATGAAGCCGCTCAGGCGAATAATCCCCCTTCGGGAACATACTACGCTCCTTCGGGCGACAGTGTGCGCCTTCAGAGCCTGGGAGTGCACGAACACTGGAACAATGCCTCCGACAAGCAATACTCGCGCAATCTCGGTACAGGCAACGGCATCGAGCTGGTGAAATTGCAGCATTCGCCTCTGACCTCGGCAAACGAAGGACCGGGAACTCCGACAACATTCGCCCTCCATCAGAACTACCCGAACCCGTTCAATCCTTCGACCACCATCGGTTTCTCCGTTTCACAGAGCGGGCCGGCCATGCTGGAGATTTACGATGTCACAGGGAGACTTGTCCGCACGCTGCTCAGCGGGAACGTCGCCGCGGGTCAGCACACTGCTCAGTGGGATGGCAGGGATGATCGAGGGTCCTCCGTCGGAAGCGGCGTCTATTTCTATCGTCTGAGGGCCGGCGCGAATTCCGTCGCCTCGAGAAAGATGTTGCTCATGAAGTAGTACGGAGGGCGGGCAATGATTTCAGGAGCTCGGTCGTGGTCGGCTGGGCTTCCTTGTTCTTGAATCGTTCTGTCCTAATCCCGGGAAAAACAATGGCAATGAGATTGTTGCTCGGTGCGGTGACATGTTTCCTAGCTGCAGTTCGTTCATTCGGTGCGCCGGGGGATACCACGGTTATCGTCAACAGTGCTGATGGAATACTTGAGACAACGATCAATGGTGACGTTTCCAGCAATGGGAGGAATAATCCCAACAGGGTGTACGTTCTGCAGAAAGATCAACTCTATGTTCAAAATGCGCCGATCAGTGTCATGAACCCGACAGGCACGATGACGATCGTGGGAGAATCCGGAGGGAGAAAGCCGATCATCGTCATGTCGCCTGCCCCGGGGAAACCCATCGGACAGAACACAGTCCAGGGGAGCATAAGACTGGTGAACCTCCACTACCAGGCCATGCAGCTGGACGGGACGCAGAACAACGAAAACTGGTTCATGACGACCGGACCAGCCGCACCGGGTGGTCCAAACCTCCCTCAGACATTGACAATCGACAGCTGCCTGTTCGAATTTGCCAACATAGACCTCTTTGAGTGCAACGGATGGGCGAGCGGTGCGAAGTTCTTTATCACGAACTCCTATTTCCGCAACATGTTCCACCCGGGCCAGTGGTGGGGATCCAGGGTGTATATGTGCAAGAACCCGGTCGATACACTGTGGGTGGAGAACGTCACAACGACAGGCAGCGGTCTTACATTCCTTATGCAGAATTCCCTGACAAGGTTTGCCTACCTCAATCACAATACGATTGTCAATAACAAGAAGAACTGGCTCCAGTCTCCGAATTACATTACGTTCATCGTCACCAACAATATCTTCATCAATCACAACTGGGCGGGGGAAGATACCAATATCGTGTACAACGAGGATACCGATAGAAGAGAATTTCAGAGCACGATAGACATCGACACGACGAACTCACCCGGCTCCAGGGTCCTGGTACAGCCCCAGTATTATGCGACAGCTGATTCAACTCAGTATACCGCAGATGTGGGCCTTGAGAGAATGAGGGTGTTTATTTCGAACAACGTAACCTACAATGACACCTTGTTGAACAGGTATTACCTGAATGAGAACAATGCGTACAATACGGTCGGCCCGTACCCGGTGTCGTATTTGAACTGGTTTGGTTGGGGGAGGGGACCATGGGTTGTGCACAACGTGCCGGGGGAGTGGATGAACAAGCGTACGCGGGCACTCTTCGCGGCATATCCTCATGGTATGATCGAGGACAATACCATCATGGCGGATCCTCAGACTGCCACACCCGCTATCAAAGATGCGACTGTGGCGGATCAGATGGCAAAATGGGATTCATTCCAGTGGGGAGATCAGCATTATCCTGCAACAGCCAATGATATAACGCATAGCGCGTACATCTTTGGCGACTATGACCCGACGACCATACCCGGCATCGTAAACGGGGTGAAAACCGAAAATGCGGGATCAAATGCGGGAATCACGAAATTCACGGATCTGACTGAGAACTTCAGTCAGTCGGCCCATACATCGACAATCGACAATCTTCCGATCGGTTCTCTCATCTGGGATGACGTAAAGTTCGCGAACTATAGCTCAGCAGCTGATTATCAGAAGGTCATTGCGAGATATGTCGCTCTCGGTGGAACGATGACAGGAGTCCAGGAGTGTTCGGGAGCGGCAGACGGTTTCAACCTGTCACAGAACTATCCTAATCCCTTCAATCCGTCGACGACGATCCGTTATGCACTACCTCACAAGTCACAGGTTCTGCTCTCCGTGTACAACACGCTCGGGCAACAGGTTGCCACGCTGGTTCAAGCACAACAGGAAGCTGGGTCTTATGAGGTGAAAGTCGATGGATCCAATCTCGCGAGTGGTGTGTACTTCTACAGATTACAGGCAGGGACGTTTGTGGAAACGAAGAAACTTCTGCTCCTACACTGAATCCAACCCGCCTGAGAAGGAGAGCCCCGGCATAACCTGTCGGGGCTTTTGCTTATCGGCTTCTTCATCTCCCCTCGCACCCGCGTCCATTTTCCTGGGCCGGGGAAGTACAGAAATAACATAACGGTTTCTTAACCCGGGTTTGCTTGATAATCCAATAACGGCTTCGGATATATTAACGATGGAAACCACCTTTTTCTCACGACCTATGAAAAGAGCATATCTGTCCCGCCAGGACTCCTTTTCCTTGTCGGCATTTACTTTCAACTGAACTCCCAAACCCGCATTGGTATTATGGCGGGTCCCAGCGTTCCTGACTTCAGCGGCGGGTCCAACGAAATAAGCCAGGGGTATGTTTTCAGGCTCGCTCCCCATTCGGGGATCACACTCGAGCATGATTTGAGCGAGCGCTTTTCCATCCAGCCGGGGATCATTGTTGACGGTCAGGGAGGACAACGCAACGGGCTGCAGCCTGTTACAACCACCTCATTACCCACGCTTCCTTCGGAAGGGTATTACTACGCGAACTTCAAGAATGCAGCCATTCTGAATTATCTCGAAATGCCGGTGCCTCTGCGATACAATTTTGGCAGGAGGGAGATGCACTTGCGGGTCAACGCAGGTCCCTATTTCGGATATTTGCTGAGCGCAACACAAAAGACAACCGGCACCAGTCTGATCTGCGAGTCGAACCAGTGCACTGCCCCGGAATGGGACTTGATCGGGGAAATCTCTGTGCCGCCGATGTGAACGCGGGAACAGCATTTGCCAGCCGATCCGGCAGTTCCTGGCGGGTTACGAAGGAGAAAGATTTCACGACATGACCGCAGAGAGAGCCTTTGAGCTCGTTGCCGAAATGGAAGGCTTGATCGAATTGGGCGGCAGAGCCGATCCGCCGACACTGGACAGAATCGAAGCGATCATCGCCATGTTGGAAGGGACGAGGGAGACGACTGGAATCGTTGATTCCGACATCCGCCAGGTACGCAGCTGGGCACAGATCCTCTTCACGGAACGAATGAGGCACAACGCGAGACGGCCAGCCGACGACATCAAGAACATCCTCCGCGTACACTGCATCTCGCTTCGGGAAACGGTTCAGGACACGATTGAACGCGCCAAACCGCTCCCTTCATAATGAACGCTGCCTGCCGTCCCGCAATGCATTGCACAGGTATCCTTTAGGAAATGCCTTATGATTTGACAACGTGCTCGGTACTGCCGAACATGCGTTTCGAGCGGAGATGGACTGTGGAATCACGTTATCGAAAAATATCGAATTGCACCCTCTACGGCGTTTGATAAGGAGTCGATATCGATGGGTTTCATCATTACCAGATACGCACCAGATGGATACAAATCCAGGCTTTCGGGTGACGGATGTCCGGTAATGATTATGACAGGTATCAGGCTTGATCGGGGATCGCTCTGCAGAAGCCTCAGAAATGTCACTCCATCCATTACGGGCGATTGAACGTCCGAGATTATCACATCAGGGTTGATCTCCGGGAGCGATTTCAGGAACTCCTTCTTGTTCCAAGAGGAGGTAACATCAAATCCTTCATCCTGCAACAGCATGACAACAATTTTCCGAAACCAATCGTCGTCATCCAGGACTGCGACGACCGGTTTCCGACGATGATCGATGTGTGAACGCCCTTGCATGTCGAGGTGGTTGTGAGCGAACCTGTTGGATTCCATGACGAGAGCCTCCTTCGCAACTGGACAGGAGAAAGCACCCAGAATGAAAGGCCCGGCCCAAAAGGAGCGAGCCCCCCTTTTCTGCAAAACAGGATTCGTGCCAGATGCAATACGTGAAATCCGGCGGCAAACCGAGTCAATTTCTGTTTGCAAACAGGCAGTTTTTACCTATCTGTGAAATTACTTCAAGAACTCATGATGAGTTCGGCGCTGTTCGAAGATAAGGAGACCCGAAGATAAGAGGGAATGACAAAAATGCAACCAAGCCAAGTCATCGCTGCTGCCCTGTCCCTCGTGATTCCAGGACTCGGGCAGATCTATCGAGGAGAAGGGAATAGGGGAGCGCTAATTCTTGCCGCTTCGATAGTGATAGGGAATCTGAACATCATCATCTTACCGCTCATTTCAATGGCAAATCCAATTGTTCCATCAATCGGGACTGATACAAGATCACTTTGGGCATACTGGATTCCAAGAATTGTTCATGACGTGCTGTCACTCTGGAGTATCGCATTCTGGATTTGGGCAGTAGTGGATGCGTTTCGCATTCGGAGATCACCGGAGAATAGGTAGACGCCATCCTCAAACTCATTGAACAGGGTAAAATCTCTCTTCATGACCCAATCACGAAGTACCTGACTGACATCCCATATGGAAAAGATCACGAATCGGCATCTTCTTTCAGAGACTTCCGGGATCCCCAATCGTGTTCCGCTTCGGTGGGTCCATCTGTTCGAGGATCATCCTCGCTTTGACGAGCACACAGGACTTCAGGAGATCTTGAGGGATATCCCTGAACTTGAGTTCGTTCCGGGGACAACAAGTGCCTGACCGATTTTGTACTGTCCAGCAAAACTACGTTCAATCCCGGAGAATCTTTGGTGTGTCCTTCTGCGATAGACGAATCTAACGGCATGATGATGAAATAAGCCCTCGTGAATTCATAGCTGGAGGAATTGCATGAATCTTTCATCACGCACCCATGGCTACATCACACTTGGTGCCATCGCAGCTGTGGCCTTCATCATCGCGTGTGTTGCGCATGAAGCCATCGGTCACGGCGGAATGTGTCTCCTCATCGGAGGTCGTGTCACTCTGCTGACTTCCGTATACTTCCGGTCTGCGAACGGAGGGCCACTCACGGACGCTGCAGGTCCGCTCATGAACCTCATCGTAGGTGCGGCTTGCTGGTCACTCGCACGGAATCGACCGTTGGCGTCCAACTCGCGGCTGTTCTTGGTCCTGGCTATGGCATTCAATCTTTTCTGGAGTTCCGCCTACTTCATCTTCTCTGCCGTCACCAACACGGGAGACTGGGCGTTCGTCCTACGTGATCTTTCACTTGAACCCCAATGGGTATGGCGCCTGCTGATGGGCGTGCTTGGGGCTGGCATGTACGTTTTCTCTGCCCGAGCCATTTCCAGACAGGTACCCCCTGGTACGCCTTTGTTGTGCCCCTATCTGGTTGCAGGAGCGGTGTCCTGCGTTGCGGCGCTATTCTTCACCGGTCCAGTGTTGCCAGCGCTACGAGAGGCAGCGAAAGAGAGTCTTGGATCGGCCGTTGGTTTGCTATTCCTCTCGTATCACAATTCAAAGCAAGCTGACGCCTCTCCCCCGCCAGCCCTTCTTGTCCACAGCAACATCTGGCTCCTCATCTCAGTGCTGGTCTCGGTGCTCTTTTTTCTTTCGCTCGGAAGGGGTTGCGGAGCAGCGGGCAATGTCTAACCCTTCGGGGCAGCAAACCGCATTCGGCACACCCTGATCTCAAACGACAAACGGCTGGTTACGAACGTAAGTCCCTCGTTCGCCGCTAATATCTGAAGTTGAAGCTCTTCGGGCGGTTTGGACTCGAGAATCGCTCTCCCCCCTCTGGCTCAGCACATCCACCCCTGGTGCCATGCTCTTCACGAATGCCTCGTGGTCGTCGACCATGGAGTTCATCTTGGACAGGAGTTTGTTGGCCCCTGACCTCCACAGACCCCACGTCATCCAATGTTGACAGACAGTTTAATCACCACCAAAGACACACGATCCCGATCCTCGCAGATTGGGCTCTATGTCGTTGGATTCATCGATGCTCACAGCGCCAGGGTGAACTCCGGTCTTGTCCGCCGCAGGCTGCTCACGGACACTCACCAAAGGCAAGGCGTTCGGTAGGAAACAAAAAACCGCTTCCACAAATCGGGGGACGCTCGAACGAAGCAAAATGAAGAGGGTATGGATCCCGCGAGAAGAAGGCGGGATCCTCAAAATGACATCGACTTAGCAGACTTAGCTAAGTCGTGTCATTTTGGGAGCTGAAGGTGGGATTTGAACCCACGACCTGCGGTTTACGAAATCGTGGCGATCCCTCCTCTGTTGTGAATTTGAATTGGATTGGGCACTTTTCCTGAGCCGGTGGTATCCAGAAATGGATTTGGATACCAAATTGGATACCAGCTAATTCACGGCTCCTGCAAATACCATAACCGGAAGAATCTCACAATGCAAACCCGCGCTGATTAACACCGGCCCGTACATTTCACGTCCCGCGGAGTACTCGACATCTGCCATCCTTGGAAACGACCATCCGCTCAGATCAGAACGGACGATCCTCCACAGACCACGGAATGCAGGTTCCTCCATTCGGGCATCCCCGGTCAAAATGGGAAAATGAAAACTGTTGCCACGCGCGGCTCCACCTGCCGCGGCATCCATGCAAAGGGCCGTCAGGGCGCAATTTCTTTCAAGGGAACGCCATCAACTGTCGGCGGATACCGCACGCCAAAGTACCTCGCGATCGTGGGCGCAATGTCAACTGTATGGACTCGTCGAGCAACCGTGCGCGGCGCGACGATACCTCTCCAGAACACTATCGGAACATGGGTGTCGTATGCGTACGGAGTTCCGTGGGATGTGCCGGTCATGGAATTCGTAAATAAGCAATACTCGCAAGGCAAGACCACAAAATCCCCTCCCCGGGCAGAGTAGAATCCCCGCCGGAGGTACCCTACAAACGGCTTGTCCGAACTCGCAGGATCCAGAAGATCGCGACGGAAATATACTTCGGCGATACCGTCAATCTGACGCAAACCTTCCCTGATGCACCGTTCCAGCACTATTGAATCAACTCCTACTGTTGACGCGGCGCCGTAATTCAGGAATGAGTACGATCGTATGATAGGTTCATGCAGATGCCATTTGAGTTCCAGGGCGTGACTGAGACTGTCGATTCCGGGATGCAATACATCTTTGATGGAAATGCGCCGTGCAGGCAAGTGGCGAACGCTGGAAAGGTATTCCGGCAATGGCAGGGCGGCGTGATCCGCGCTAAGCGCAACAAATACCGAGCCGGCGCCAAGGAGCTTCTCCACGTCGGCAATGAACCTGCCCAACCCGCGATCCAACCTGATGATCTGATCGATCATTTCATGGCTGTTCCCTCCGTACGCATGTCCGATGTAGTCAGTGCAGGACAAGCTGAGTATCAGCAAGTCGGTGACTCCTCGTTGACCGAGTCTCTCGGACGCGATTGCGGCACGGGCGAAATCAAGCAACAGCGCATCGCCGAACGGGGTTTCGGGTAGTTGTTCGTTCTTCTTTTGCTCGTGAAGAAGATGAGGGAATGATGAGGATCCATCCACGCGCCGCTCTCCGTTCATCTCGTCGGGACCATAATGGTCGTAGACTGAATCGGGCAGGAGTTTCGTCCATGTGTCAGGCATATGCAGGGAGACCCAGTCCGATGCGTTAAATGACTGGACCCATTCGGGAAGATGACGCATATAGTGACTGGACGTGACCATCCGGCCTGATCTCCGATCGTACCAATACGCCTGATCAGGTAGTTTACCGCTCATCAGGATTGCGGCGCGGTCTTTAAGAGAGGCCGCGATCACCTTCGAAGCCGGCATTGTCTTCTTCCACCAATCGGCCAGGCCGGTGACAAGAAGGCTGCGGGGTGATGCACCGCCTCCGTACCCGTCGACCGCACGTGCGGTCGTGTCTTCCACGCAGTATATGCTCCTTCCCGATACCGGATCGATAGAGGTATTTTCCATGATCCCGGTGTGCATCGGGTACGAGCCTGTGCCAAGCGCAGCGTGACCGGGTCCAGTCTCGCTCGGTGCGAAGTTCAGATCAGCGTCTAAGTAGACTGTCCCCTCCGAGATCATTCTTCTGAATCCGCCCGACAAGTCACTCCCGTACCAATCGAGATACTCCGCCTTCATTTGGTCGATGGATATGTAGACGACAAGTCTGGGGTGTTGGGCTGCCGGAAGAAAGCTTACACTTGAGAGTACGAGGGCAAATGTGAGGAGGATGTGCCGTTTCACAATAGGTCGGTCCTTTGCCGCTTGTGCGTTAATTGTACCTGGTGAATACTCCCGCAAGGTAACCAATATTTTCGTCACGAGAAACACTACAATAGCGGAGTTCTATTCTCACTGATCACGAGGAACATTACCCAGCCTGGGTCTGCGATCTGAGACGGTTAATGCACGGCGGACAGCTTCCGGTTGTCTGGCACGTCCTATAACAATGGTGATGCCATCGGCTGTCCCTTTTCGCAATTGGCAATCAACAGCCATTGATCCCCCCAGGTGTCCGCCGTCAAGACTCGACTTCCGGCGCAACAGCTGGTTGCCAAGTTGCTGGTTTGACCCTATGATTCGGCGATTGCTCACCGTCGTTGGCGAACATCCTTTGCCGCAGCCGGGTCCGGCTCGAATTCGAGTACGATAGAATTCATACAATACCGTTTTCCCGTGGGGAGGTGGCCCATCGTCGAATAAATGCCCAAGATGCGATCCGCAGCGGCCACAGAGCACTTCCCTCCGGTTCATCCCATACGATGTGTCCGGACGATAGAGAGCACTGTTCTGCCGAACAGGCTCAAAGAAACTCGGCCAGCCACAGGAACTGGAGAACTTTGCGTCAGAGCGAAAAAGGGGATTTCCGCAGACTGCACAGTAGTATGTCCCGACCCCGTCATAGTCCCAATACTTGCCTGTGAACGCTTCCTCCGTTGCCCCCGTTCGCGCAACTGCGTAAACGTCGGCAGGGAGCACTTTCATCCAAACGGAATCCTGAACGTGCAAGACTGTCGTGTCCGTCCGGGAGTAGTAAGGATTCATCGGCTTTTTCCCCATCCTGTTCAGGCCACCTGTGGCAAAGAGTACCGCCAATACAAGCACAACGCTGGCATGATTCATAATCGATTCAGTCTGTGACTCTCAACGTTGAGTCATGACTTTGACTGTGTGATATAGGAAAGCACATCGCACATGATCTTGTTGCTCCTTGAGTATACCGGTTCAGGCGTGGACTGGATGTCCTATTGCGATTGGATACATGCTCCTATCACTAAGTCCGAGCGGCAGTTTTCGATCATCAGATTCGTTGCCTCGGGCGTAACTTCCAGATGGAATTGTAATCCAATCACTCTCTGTCCGAACTGGAAAGCCTGATTCTCGCAGAACCTGCTTCTCGCAAGGTGCACGGCACCTTGAGGTAGATCGAATGTTTCCCCGTGCCAGTGAAAGACTGTCGCGCGCCGGGGAAAGCGGAATACGTCGCTTTTGCTGTCCACTGATTCAATCGGGATACGGTTGTCGTGATGACGATCAGGAAGGGCTTTGATGATTTCGCTATGAAGATATCGCGCTGATCAGGTCCGTCTTCGGTTCTGAAGGAAACCTGCTTCAATCGAACGCGAGCGGTCCCTATGGTGGTGAATTTCTGAGATGTCGATTCTGAATGATCAACGAAGAAATTTCTTTTGTACATACCCACTCCTTATTCAGGTTGGATTACTCTCGACCGAAGCCAGAGAGTCCTTGTCGGATTACTGCGTATATTGTAAATGATAAAATAATATCTGTCAACTTGCTCGCTTGGCAGGACGCCTTTCGAACCTTTGAGTGGGAGGCGGCTTTACCTGATCCAGGGGTAGCTATGAAGCAAATTGGGCAGTTGCTGGCACTGGTCTGACGCCATACAGGGACGGATTTAGTTTATTGATTCATCAGCAGGGGAGTTTCCTCGCTCCACTACCCACTATTGTTTTGGGGTAGGATTGGACGATGGTCGTTTGAAAAGTTTTACGATTACCAAAATAAGCGCAATGAAATTAACGACCTTAACTATGTTTAAGAAAAAAATGAGCGGAGTTCCATACGAAGACGAGATTTCTTGTATTACCGCTGAAGCGAAAAGGATGGCGGCCGAAGTTACGAATGTAATTGCTAGACCCCTGGCACCTTCCCAGAGCCGAACCGTAGCCATAATGACGAATGCCACGGTGGCTAAGCCAGATATCGCGATTAAGGCAAACGGCATAATGGGATCGCCTTGTAAATCCTCAGCGGAAGACAAAACAGAAAGTACGTAGGTTCCTATACCGAAACCGGCAAGCACCTTATTCTTCATGGGTTCATTATAACAATTCAACCCCACCCGCCACTCACTATTTCCCATTCTTGGTATCATTATAGATATGGCGCGAAGGAGATATCATAGGTATTACCGCGAAGATTCCTGGGTGGATTTTGTTGGCTATCTATTATTCCTACTTGGGCTCGGTCTGTTTGGGTGGGGGTACACACACCAACAAGAATTGGAATTGTATGGATCTATTGCCATTGGAATCATAGTTATCGCCATAGTTGTCTATTTTATTTTCAGAAGACGGAGAATTAATGCCCGTTTTGGCTTGAGCGATGAAAAATTGCTTTATATGCTGAAGGGCATGCCGCCCTCTCAATTTGAGCGAGAGGTGGCGGATATGTTTGAAGGTCTCGGATACAGTACGGAAGTTACAGGAGGAGCAAATGACGGTGGCATTGATGTGGTTGCTCGTAAGGACGGAAAGAAATACTACATCCAATGCAAGAAATTCATGACCAGAGAGGTAACGCCCCACGATGTCCGCGACTTTCTTGGAGCTATAACGAATATCAATAATCCTGCAGATAAGGGCTTCTTCGTAACTACGAATGGTTTTACCCTCATGGCGGAAAAGGCAGCAGAAGGAAATCCGCGAATTGAATTGATTGATGGTACCAAGCTCGTTCAATACTATAAGCTGGCCGACAAAAACGAGATGCCCCAAAAAGAAGTGAGCGCTCCAACCGTTGTTCCAAAGAAATGTCCACGTTGTGGGGGCGAACTTAATCAAGAACAGCGCAGCACGGTGAACTTACCGGTCATCAATTCTGGGGTTGTTCAAACTATCCTTCATGCACCTATACTGAGAATGCCTGATTGTCCGTTAATAATTATGAAAAGGGCGTGGCCCAAAAATTCAACATAATGGATTGGTTAAAGAAAAATTGGTTTCGAGTGTCATTGCTTCTCCTAGCCGTTATCGCGGTTACTGTTTGGGAGATGATTCAGTGGAAGTATTACGAACTCGAGCGGTATCAAACTGAGCAATCAGCTATAAATTGGGCGGTTGTTGATCAGCATGCACCCAACATCGTCGGTACGAGAGAAGGTCAGGCATTTAAGAAGGACTTTTGGAGCCTCTTTGCTCATTAATCCGTATGACCACGCGTGATTGCGTGTCTGAGATTAGTGGTCTATACTGATACGTAATGAAAGAAAAGAGGAAGTCAATAATAAAACTACGGAGGTCTACACTTTTGCGGGATTCCCTTATTTAGATAGGGAAGAGTTAAGTTTGTTGCTGAAAAGCAACGTTAAAGAGAATATCGTCCTTGCCGATAGAAGCACTCCTAATTCCGTGGATGAACTTCTTGCTTTGAGCAAAAGATAGGTCTTTTGACTCTCCGCTAGCGAAAAATCTTTCTACCTCCTCTTTGGAAATATCGGTGTTCTCCGCAATGATTCCGGCGATTTTTTCTTGATCCTTACTTAAGCTGCTAGCGATCTCACGAAGCTTATTGAGCGGGAACGAGCTGTCCTTTCTCACCTGGGTTTCAACTCCATGGAAAAGAAATGTCGTGTTTGGGCACGCATATCGTTCGTCCCCTGCAAGGAAAATCACCGTTCCAATTGAATCAACCGAGCTCATATTGTGCATCACTATCTTTTGTGGAAGCGCCTTAAGAAAATTATATAGGGCGATTCCAGACGTTACGTCTCCTCCTGGAGAAGCGAAGAGGAAGTACAGTGTTTTGGGCTGAAATTGGGCAATTATTTTAGTACACGCATCCATCAAAAGACGCGCGCGGTTCATGTCAATTCCATCGAAATAGTTGATATAGACGACATCCTTCTGCATAGAATGATTCTACGATATTTTCGTGGTATGGCCAATATGGTTCTTTTTAGATTTTTTTAATGATTGTTGTGGTTTAATGATGGTATGACTAAGCAGCGCATCAAAGGCATAGAGTTCCACGTCGAGCATAATGACTATTTCGGCACGTTAGCCACAATCCTAGACTTATTGAGGCAAGAGGCGGGGGGATTGGGCAGGAAACGGGCGATAAGGATCGTCTTGCCGCCGTGTTTCATATAAAAATCCTCGGCTTCTCTCACGTATGCTTCGTCGAAAAAAAGCGACCGGCTTTCGTTGAAGACCTTCGCTCCGTATTTCCTGCCGAACTCATATTCGGTGCTGTCCGCAAGGACGGCGGCGAAAAATACGACCGCGATGACGATGAAGATATTAAAATCGCCGGCCGAGCTCAAAAATCCCGCCGTGAAGACAAGCGTTTCCCCGCCGGGCGGATAGCCCGATGAGCAGCCCGTGTTTCGCAAGATAAGGCAGAACAGGCCGAGGTAGCCGACGGCGAGGAGGAATGCGGCGGCATTGAATGAGGCGAAGTACACGAGAAGGGTTATTTTATGATGAAAGTTTTTTGGTGATGCGGCTGCGGATGCGGGCGAGGATGAAAAGAATGACGCCCGCGGCAACGATTCCGGCGACCAGTTCGAGAAAATCGGAGAAATCACCCCAATAATTTCCTACGATGCGGCCGAGGGAAAGCGCCACGCCCGGTTCAATGAAATTGCCGAGGAAGTCGTAGAAAAGGAATGTGGTGAAAGGCACTCCACAAGCCCTGCGAGAAAGTTTGATACGGTGCTTAACCATCCGGCAAAGCGCGTCAGGAAAACCGTGATCGCGGCGTCCGTCCGGAGTTCCGTCTGGAGCTGGTTGAAGAAGCGGACCTTGTCCAGCCTGAGCGTGCGGATCACCGTTACGCCGTAGCGCCGCGTGATGGCGTAGCCCGTCAAGTCGCCCAATGTGTTCGCGGTTACGGCGATAGCGAGCGATATCCAAAAACTGAAATAGCCCTGGCTGGAGAACGCGCCGACGGCAAGGAGCATGGCGTTTGAAGGCAGCGGCAACAGGAGCGCGGAAATATAGACGACAACGGCGAGTGCAGTGTATTTATAGAGGAGTAAATACGAGAGGAGTAAGCCGAGAACGTCCATCAGATGGCGGTGCTTGTAGAAGCAGTGGTAAGGTACGACCGGAGAGCATCGTCAAGCTTGCCCAGGAATGTCACGGGATTCAGATTATTAGTGCTCGCATAGCGGGACACCGTGAGCTGCGGATAGTGCGGGTCGGAAATCATAAGGTGCGTTTTTAAATAATCCGGCGGCAGGTTAAAAAGCTTGTTGATATAATCGAACGTCATCCACGAGCGCACATAGTTCACGTCGGTGGCGGTGAGCGGCCCGTGGTTATGGATGACTGCCGTGAGCCATGATTCACGGGCGTTCATGATGGCGGAGCGCCTGATGCTCCGGTAATTCAGGATGAGAAAAACGAACAGCACGGCGAGCACCACGGCGAGCGCGAGCATCGCGTACCCGATATATCGGCTGGTTTTTTTGTTGTTATTATTTCCTTCGGCCATAGTGTAGGAGGCATGAAATATCCTCGCCTTTATTATATAGCAGATTCGGGAAGGCAATCTTGCGGAAAAATCCCACTTCTCCTATGCTATGGTTAGTAATGCTAGGATTGCCGCACAATCCTTAGCATACATGAAGGGAAGGTTGGTATGAAAATCTGGTTGTGTGTCATTGCTCTCATCTGCATGGTCGTAATGGTCGCACCGATTTCGGTTTCCGCGCAGACAACCCCAACGGGGGAGGAGCACCAACTTCTCCCGATGGCAACGGTCGATTGGAAGAAAAATAACATGAAATAGTATGGAGTTTCAGATATCATTTATGAAATAATTTATGTGCTTGGGACGGGCGTTGCTTTTTACCTTTCGGAAGAAGACGTGGGACAGGGATTATCTTCGCCTGTTCTTTGTTGGAGTGCTTTCAACTCTCTTCCAGTTAGTGGTATTGATATCGCCAGTGAGTTGGAAATTATATGTCTCCATCGCTTCGCCCGTCGTCGCAATAGTAGTCATCGTCCTCAGTCTTGGCGATCCTGATCAAGAAGCACTAAAAGTTCCGATTAAGTAGTCCGGGAATTCGACGCGTCTCGGTCCGTCCGATACTTTTACTAGGTGCTCCGGCGCCAGGATTCGAACCTGGAACCATCTCCTTACACATATCCTAATGTTTCCAAAAGGCGTGGACTATATCATCGCCGTCGCCGACGCGAAGTCGGCCGTAGGCGTCTCGGTATCTAGTCTCTACGGAGCCCGCCACTTTACGGCGGGTTCCACGGTGTTCGCGTGCCTTCGGGAGGATTTTAGCATTCACCGTTATCCCGAGATGTTCATCACACCGTTTCCAGTGCGGACGCTGCCTTATCGACAGGGAGCCGCTCTACCATTGAGCTACGCCGGAATACGCCTGTATAGTAGCAGACCGGAAAGAAAAATTCAAATTTAATGATTATTTAATGCCCGATTTATATCATGTTAATTATGAGCGTTGCGCGATGTCCAAAACATGGCTTAACGGTGCATATTAAGAGATTGGATGGTTCTTCGCGTTGCGGGAAATGTGCTTCACGCTGGGTTATAAATAGTAGGCGTAAGAAAAAAGAAAAACTAGTGGAATTATTTGGTGGCATGTGTATGCGATGTGGATACAAGAAGTACGTAGGAGCTCTAGATTTTCATCATAAGGATCCAGAGGCAAAATCCTTCTCTCTCAGCGTGAGAGGGCTTTGTTATTCTTGGGATTCAGTTTTAAAAGAAGCACGGAAGTGCGTGCTTCTTTGTAAAAATTGTCACGCCGAAATCGAAGCGGAATCGGCAGGGATAAACATTTCTTAAGTTTCTATCCCGAATGCGACGGCAGTGCAACATCCACGCCGCCCACGGAGTTCGTCGCGACGTTGAAGAAAATATTTGATGCGCCGCCAGTCGTGAAAAGGTATGGCGATGCAATGGATGAATCGATGGTGAATGTGACGGGCTCGCTATAGGTTAGCCCCGAGTGTCCATTACAATTCTTGGTGTCAGGGAAAGTGAAGGTGCCGCTCGCGGGAGAGTCGGGCGCCTTGAGCGTGCCGGATTCGTCGGCAACAAGGCGTAGGTTTCCGGGACGCATTCGGAAACGCTCCCCATTTGGATTCCCAGGGTCAAGGTGAGCTGATTGTTTTGGAACGAAGCACCAATGATCGAAAAGTGTTCATCACCCTCATTCCACGTGACGGGGTAAGGAGAAGTATATTGGCTTGAAAACTGTCCAGGGGCGGGGCTTGTGGTGGATGCCGTCGTCGTGGCGGTGGTGCTTGAATATGAGAAGGTTGAAGAAGAAAAGGTGGAAGATCGCGCGGTACCGCGGTTCTGGATGATGACTGGCTGGTAGGAGCCGGTGGGATAAAAAACGACGACTGCAGTAGGGACGCCGAGCGCGAGCGCCACCGCGCAGAGGATGATAAGCGTGGTTTTTATATGGTCGGTTTTAATAAGCTCAATAGCTCCATTGTAGCAAATGTCGTAACCCAACAAACAGGGATGGGCACAACACTTTGAGGGCTTCTCGGAGGCACGGAGGTGCCGAGAGAGAGCGGGCGCGCCAGCCGGCCGAACCGCGTCCCTCGAAGTGCTGTGCCCATCCCTGTTTGTTTTTAGATAGTTTTAATGGTCAGTGTGCTAGGATGCGATACGCGAACCTATGAAACAGCGCCACCTCACAAGAAGGATAGTGGTCGCCGCGCTCACGGCGGGATTTTTTGCGGCGATTGCCTCCGCCTACTTTTTTTCCGCCACCGCAAAGAATATTTTGAAAAGTACCGCCGCGATCGCCATACAATCGTGGGACGATACGTTCGGCGGCACGGACGGGGGATATGTAATGGAAATCAGCCCTGCGGCAGGCGATATGGAAAGTTCATCAACCGATAGTTCTTCGGTCATGTATGGGGATCAGGATGGGAGCATGACGGCGAGCGGCGATCTGGGGAATCCAGTGGTTACCTTAGAGATGGCTACCGATACGGCGGTAGCACTCGTCGCCACCGACGCCACGGATGTTACCGATACCGCAAGTGCGGCGAGCACCACGGATGATGGTGCGGCGCTCCCGCCCCCGCCATCACCCGCGCACTGTACGGTTTCCACCGCCGCAGCCCTTTCGCGCGAATTGATCTTTAACGAGGTCGCGTGGATGGGGTCGCCGCCGCGCGCGGACGAGACCGCGTCTGCGGCAAGCAATCGCGAGTGGATAGAGCTGAAAAATATTTCGGGAGCGCGCATGATGTCTCCGGCTGGCAGGTCGTGGACGCGGCGGGAAACATAAAGATCGTTTTTGGGGAAGGCACGACGGTGTCCGTAGGCGGTTTTTTGCTGCTTGAGCGCGGAGAGGATGCCGTTCCTGCGGTGCGGGCGGATAAGGTATATACCGGCGGCCTTTCAAATGCCGGCGGCGTGCTCGCTATCGTCGACGGGGCTTGCGGCGCATCGGATGTTCTGGATGCCTCCGCTGGCTGGCCGGCCGGCAACAACGGGACCAAGCAGACATTGGAGCGCGATACGGACGGTATCGGCTGGCACACGAGCGCCGCGCCCGGCGGCACGCCGCGCGCGGAAAACTCTATTGCCGCAGTGCCATCGGCAAATACTGCGAGCTCAACCAGCGCGGCGGGTACGAACAACGCGATCACTTATTCTGCCGCGACGAACGCGGCCACGACCAATGCGGCTACGACGAGCGCAACGAACACAACGGACACGGCGACGATAGTGGTGGCGAGCTCCACGGCACAGGCGTGCGCCGCCACCACCGTGACGGCAAGCACCACAACGACCAGCACCGACGCCATTGCCACTTCCACGACCGTTTCCGCGGGGAGCCATCTTTTGATCATGGAGGTCCAGATCGCGGGTGTTTCAAGCGCGAACGATTTCGTGAAGATATTCAATCCGGGTGCGGATACGGTTGACGTAAGCGGATGGAAGTTGAGGAAAAAATCCAAAACGGGTACCGACTACTCACTTCGCACTTTTCCGGATGGGAGTGCGGTCGCGGCGAACGGTTCTTTCACGTGGGCGAACGCGGAGGACGGGTTCGGCGATTCCCTTCACGCAAACGTGACGAGTACGGCGACGCTCGCCGCCGACAACAGCGTTGCGCTGCTTGATGCGGCCGGGGACGTTGTTGATGCGGTGGCATGGGCGAGGGGACGGACCAATACGTTGAAGCGGCGGCATACCCAAACCCAGAAGCAGGTCAAATCCTTATGAGAAAGACGGCGGACGGCGCGCCGATTGATACCAACGATAATACCAGTGATTTCACGATCCAATAATTTTTAGAAGGGGAGGCGCCATGTTACGATAGGGGGAATGGGGGGAAAGAAAAAAATGATGCTCTTGACCTTGCTCGGAATTGTGCTCGTCGCCGCGGCTGGCATCGCGGCATATTTTTTCATCTTTCATCGGCCAAATCCGCCGCTCACTGGCAGTGAAGTGAAAATAGGGAATACGGTATTTGCGGTGGAGATCGCCTCGTCGAGCGTTGAGCAGGCGCGCGGGCTTTCGTTCCGCGACAGCCTTGCGGAAGGCCACGGCATGCTTTTTCTCTTTAACAAGCCCACCATACAGAATTTTTGGATCGAAGACATGAATTTCCCGCTTGACATGATCTGGATCGGCGGCGGCGCAGGCGGCGCGGGCGGGAGAAGATTCTTGGATTCGCGGAGAACGTCGCGCCGCAGCCCGGCGTGCCGCTATGGAGCTTGAAGATCTACAATTCGCCCGACGGCACGGACAAAGTGCTTGAAGTGAACGCCGGCGCGGTCGCGCGGGACAATATAAAAATAGGCGATACGGTGACGGTGGGACAAAATGAGTGAGTAATA
>CAWIOS010000015.1:0-534336 GCA_963837815.1 Ignavibacteriota bacterium | reverse complement strand
AGAACGTAGATGCGCGCCACGTCCCGAAGGGACTCTTTCGGGAATATACGGATCCATTTCTCTCCCCGATACGATACCCGGGGCCTGAAAAGCGACATCCCGAAGTTCACGCCTGCACCTACGGCCAGTGAGTAAGCGGTGATCTGAAGAACCAGCGTTATGAGATAATACAAAGCCGGGCGCGGATTGTTCAGCCTGCTCGTGTGATCGCCTCTCACGGAGACGATCCCGCCGATCCAGCCCTGATACGCGACAAGGGGAAACGGGAGAATGATAGACCCCCCGGCGATTGTTTTCGGAACCGCACCCATGAACAGGTTCCCCGCAAAATCGAGAATTGCGGCTCTGAAGTTGTTCCCCTGTTTCTCCGCATCCGCAACAGGACCGGCCTTCACGGTATTTCCCACAATCCTGTCGCGGTATTCGAGTGCGAATGTACTGCCGGCGTGAACCATGAGAGCGCCCGCGAAAACTGAGATCACATATGCCAGAGCAACTGTCAAAATGGAAAACCGGGCGCGCGATACGGCCACAAGGACTGATTTCATACGTTCACATTCGGAATACGTTTGTGCGAATCAGCCGGAACAGACGTCGGGAATGTTATCGCTCAGAAGATGCGCTCGCGACCAAATCCACCGGCTCCCTGTGCGCATCAATCCAGTATGCCCACGCAACGAACAGCCACGCTGCGTTGCCGACAATGGCGATAATACCCGGATCGGGCGGGGGCGGACCGAACGTATTCGAGAAGTAGATCGCAAGAAGGACGACGACGAGAGACCAGAATGCGTACAGTCCACTCCGGTCCTTCCGGCGGGTTGTTCCCAGATAGACGGCGATCCCCGTCGCGAACATGCCGACTTCGACAATGATCGTCCAGGGAACGGAATTCCAGAGTCCGGCTCCCAGGCGGGTGTCCCCTGAAAACCAGAGGGGGAGATCCGGACGGTGCGCTATGAAGTCCAGTATCCAGTGGCTGAATACCACTCCCCCGACGACAATCGACCCCTTCACGTCTTTCCTGATCAGGCGGTAGAGTCCCCCAAGCACGACCGACCAGAGCGCCGCACCTGCAAGACTGTGCGTCACAGGATAGTCGTAGAAATCCAGCGGCGTAAATGCCGTGTTCCCCGGATCAATCCGCACGTGTTCAACACCGAGCAGAAGGAGCGCCGGCCAGAGAAGATCCACGAACTGTGCCGCCATGAAGAGCGTCCCGAGCGAGGTCCGCGGGACTGCTTTCTTCGCCGCCAGAGCGACGGCGTAATGTCCTATAAACATTGTTCCTCCCTGTTGGAGAGATCAGCGGAACTGCTTGTAGAACATCACCCCCGATATGACGAGTCCGATCGCCGTTATGAGTGAGCGGACCCGCGACTGGGGTATCTTCTGCACAAAATGTGCTCCCGCGTACCCCCCCACGATCGTCCCCACGGCCATGATCGCAGCGCTCGGCCATTCGACGAGCCCGCTTATGATAAAGTAGAGGGCGGCCACGATATTAATGAGGAATCCGAGCCGCACCTTCAGAGCATTCATCGCATGGACGTCGTCGAACCCGAGCATGCCCAGCGAGGCGAGCATCAGTATGCCGATCCCCGCCCCGAAATATCCCCCGTACACGGCCACCCCGAGTTGAAACACGGCAGCTCCCGCCACCCATGAGCGCGGGGGTTCCGTTCCGTGCATCGCGGCAAGCCTTGCACCGAACATCTTATTGAACGTGGCGTTCGCCATGAAGAGGATCGTGGCGAACAGGATCAGGAACGGGACGAGCGTGTCGAACACGTGCGAAGGCGTGCGGACGAGGAGTATTCCCCCTGCAAGCCCCCCGATGAGACTTACCGGCGCAAACACCTTCAGCCAGCGGTTGACGCTCCGCGCGGCCTTCCTGTATCCTATCGCACTGCTGATCTGCGCGGGAAGGAGGGCGATCGTGCTCGTCGCGTTCGCAACGATCGAAGGGAGCCCCGCGAAGATGAGCGTCGGAAACGTCACGAGCGTTCCGCCACCGGCGACGGCATTCATCATGCCGGCGACGCATCCCGCGATCATCAACGCGGCGAGATGGACCAGGTCAGGCATGCCACGATCCGGTGTTCGGTCCACTCCGGACCGGGAGGATCCCTGCAGCCAGCACGATCGCCAGCGGAACCACGGGAACGGAATACCTGGCCCATCCGACAATCAGGGCGTGGACTAGGAGGAAATACAGGAACAGAAGTATGCCGGTCTCCGACGGAGGGACCCTTTTCCAGAGCCTGTATGACCCGGCAAGCGCGCAAACGAACAGGGGGATCTGTATGCACGCAAGGAATATGGATTTTGCCCACGATTCGCTCATGTACGAGAACGTCAGGAGATTGATGGCCGTCCTCTTCAGCGCAAACAGGGGATCGCCCAGGCTCATCCGGATCGACGAGGCGGCGAGTATCCTGTCGCCCGCGGGATCGAGCGGGGTCGCACCCGTTCCCTCGAGAATGGAGTCGACCCGCCCCTTCCCGACAAGCCATAGATCGAGCGTGGAGAACGGCATGCGTGCCCAGTACAGGCCTATGGCATCCCCCTGCACCCGGTTCATCCCGAGCGACGTGTGCACCGGCACGACGTATCCGCTTTCCACATAGTTCCGGATGGTCCAGGGGAGAACGACAAGGAAGGGGGTGATTACAAGGAGCGCCGCCGCCGGAAAGGCCTTTCTCCCGGACCGCCGGAGCATCAGGGCGCCCGCAACGAGCGTGAACGGGAGGATGATGGACTTCGTCAGCGCCGTGATGCCGAGGAGCACGCCCGCGCGTACGGAGCGGCCGGGCGAGGGGTTCCCCGAAAGGAGGAGAAGCAATAAGAGTGATACCGTCACAAGCAGCGTGTGCGTCGTCTCAACCCAGATCCTCGCCGTATACCAGAGGAGCATCGGGTGGAGGGCGCACAGCCCCTCCGCCACCAGGGCGACCCTCACCGGGTGAATCCTTGACGCGATCAGGAAGACCAGGAAGCAGGTCACTCCGTGGATCGCGCACTGGAACACCTGTACCGGGATAAACGACCTCGTCCCGCAGGTCACCATGATCCCCGCGACCAGGGCGGGATAGACGGGCCCCCTGTCGAACTCCGTGACCAGCTTGCCGGGAGCACTGTAGACGAACCCCTCCCCCGAGGCGATGTTCGAGGCGAGATCGCCGAACCTGTCGGGATCGATGTTCGCGGCAAACGGCTCCCGGAGCGCCGGGTAGATCACGAGCGAAAATGCGAGCGCCAGCAACGCTCCAAGCACGGCGACGAGCGCCGGCGGGATCCACCGGCGCCAGCCCGCGCGGCGCCCGGAGGGGAGCGGATCAACGCGACCGAACGGCCGGGAATCCGTCACAGGTTTCTTTTCCAGAAGTCCAGCATTGTTGTGTACAGGTGCACGCGCGCGGGTTCGTCGGCGAGCCGAGGAGACCGGTCCTGTTCATTGTCATCGCCTCATGCCAAGTGAACGGGGAAAGCCCCCCGGGGATCGAGCGATTCCCAGCCGACGACCGCCTGCACGACATTTGATCCCTTCGTCCTGCTCGCCCCCTCGATATAATGGACGCCGGGGGAAGAGGTGTCTTCTCCCCGGGAAAGCGCGACCGTGTCACCGAGCGTTGTTTCTCCAACGTAGTTCACCTGGAGGAATGCCGGGACATGGGACCTCACAAATTCATCGTCGTAACAATCGAATATCCACTCCAGGTACCGGGCGTTGTTGACATGATTGTTCACGTCCAGGTCGCTCAGGCGGACAGTTCGCTCGTACACCGGGCGGATGTCGCGCGGGGGGAGGAGTTTCTTCAGGGGCTCGTCCAACGCACGCCCGCGGTCATTCACCGTGAGTGGAATCGGGAGAACGTCGGCACGATGCGGTCTGAAGGAGGCCGTGTCAACGAGGAGCCACCCCGTCGCCGCCTCAAGAAGGACCTCTCCCCGGGCGTTGCGCATACGGAAATCGCGGATAAAGATGAGCCCGTCCGTGAGGACGTGCCAGGTTTCGACGGTTCCCTTTTCCCCCAGGAAGGAAGCCTGTTGAAACGGATCCTGGCGCGAGAGAGGACCCAGACGTAGCCGAGTTGTTTCAGGACCTCGTAGCCGATACCAAGATGCAGGACGTGGTTCCCCGCGATTTCCTGGAAATAGTTAAACAGGGACGCCATCCGGAGCGTTCCGGTACAGTCGGTCTCGAACGACCGTATCGCAAAATCTTCATTCCATGCAATCCCGTCGGCGGGCATGCAATTCCTCTTGCGGTTCTAGAACTTGAGTGTGAACACGGTTTCAACGCCGGGCTCGGAGCGCGCAAGGATTGTTCCCCTGTGCATCCGCATGATCCCCCTGCAGAGGCTCAGGCCGATGCCGGAGCCTTCGGGTTTTGTCGTATAGAACGGAACAAAAATCTTCTCGAGCTGCTCCGGGGTGATGCCCGGCCCGTTGTCCTTCACTTCGATGACCACCCTCCCCCTGGCGTCGAGAAGCGCGCGTACACCGATCATGCCGCCGGCGGTGCGGTCCAGCGCCTGCATCGCGTTTGTTACGAGATTGATGAGCACTTCCTCCAGGAGGGCGGGGTCGGCGTTTACTTCAAGCCCGCCAGGTTCGATCCCCGTCGAGAGCGCAAGACCGGCCACGGACGCCCGGGGGGCCATCAGGTTTTGCAGACGTCCGAAGAGGTCGCTCACACGCACGAGCTGGAAACGGGGCTTTGGAATCCGCGTGAGCGTGCGGTACGTCTCGACGAAGTGAAGGAGACCCTGGCTCCGCTTGTGAATTGTCTCCAGAGCGCCCCGGATGTCCCCCGCCGCTTCCCGGTCGGGGGTCCCGAACCCGCCCATCAGGTCATGCGCGGTCGATGCAAGGGAAGAGATCGGCGTTATCGAGTTCATGATTTCGTGGGTCAGCACGCGTATCAGGTTCTGCCACGCTTCGAGCTCCTTTTCTTCGAGTTCTCCCTGGATGTTCTGGACGGAGACAAGCGTGATGCTTTCTCCCCGCGCCCGGAATTCCGTCGCGTGCAGAACGAGCTGGAGCGGTTCGTGCCCGGCATCGAGCTTCACAAGCGCGCGCTCGCTGGCCTTAAGCGTCCGGAGCGTTTCGACAAGCGGTCGGCTCTTTTCTTCCAGCGCGCCGATTGTCCGGAGGTGAGGGACATCCAGAAGCCGCTTCGCCGCGTTGTTGATGAGCTCGATCTCGCCGTTCGCCCGGTACGCAATGAGTCCGACCCCGACGTGTTCGACGACCGTCTGCAGATACCGGAAATTCTCCTCCTTCTCCGACCGGGTCGTCCTGAACTGGTTCATGACGGCGGTGAACGCCGCCGCAAGCTCGTCGAATGAATAGCCCCGCTTCCCCCCCGTAAACGTCTGGGAGAAGTCGTCGTACTGAATGGAGCGGACGAACCTCCCGAGATCGGTGTTCGTCCTCGTGACGTAACGGATGAGCGCGACCGTCTGGAACACGACGATGAGCGCGGTCAGCGTCGCCGTCGCGTAGAAGCCGGTCTGGAAAATGAGAAAGAAGAAGAGGCAGATCGAGGCGGAAAGAAATGTGACGCGTGCAACGACATTGAGCCAGAATCTTCTATAGAGCATGTTTCTCGAGCCTGCGGTAGAGGGCCGCCCTGGTGAGGCCAAGCTCGTGCGCCGCCTGGCTGATGTTCCCCTGGTGCTTTGCGAGGGCTTTCCGGATCACGGTTTTTTCCACTTCCTCCAGGTTGAAACGTTCCAACGTCACCGTGTCGGCTCCGGAGGGCTGAACGGAAAAGAAGAAATCCGAGGGCTGCAGCGAACGGGAATCACTCATGATGACCGCGCGTTCCACGGCGTGCTGCAGTTCCCGCACGTTCCCCGGCCAGCGGTACTTCTCGAGCTTCTTTCATCGTCGCGGGGGCGACGCCGGAGAGGGACTTCTGGTATTTCCTGGAATAGATCGAGAGAAAATGATCGACGAGGAGCGGTATGTCTTCCACTCTTTCGCGGAGCGGCGGAAGGCTGATCTCAACGGTGTTGAGCCTGTAGAGGAGGTCCTGGCGGAACGCCTTCTGCTCCACGAGAACGTCAAGCGGCACGTTCGTCGCGCTGATGAGCCGTATGTCGATCGGGCGGGGCTTGTTCGACCCGACACGCGTGACTTCCCGGTTCTGGAGGACGGCAAGGAGCTTCGACTGGAGCGATACGGGGAGGTTCCCGACCTCGTCAAGGAAGAGCGTCCCCCCGGAAGCGATCTCGAAACGTCCCGCACGGTCTTCGCGGGCGTCCGTGAACGCCCCCTTGACGTGGCCGAAGAGCTCGCTTTCGGCGAGCGTTTCGCTCAGCGCGCCCATGTCGACACTGAAGAACACCTCCCGGGCACGCGCCGACTGCCTGTGAAGCTCACGCGCAACGAGCTCCTTCCCTGTGCCGTTCTCCCCCAGAATCAGTACATTGGCGTCCGTGCGGGCGACTTTCTGGATCGTGCCGAAGACTGCCTGCATTGACCGGCTGGAACCGACAAACTCCTGGAAGCCGTGGTCGAGATCGGACGAGAGAACCTGCTGGCGCGAGCGGAGGTTCTCCACCTCGAGGCGCGAACGGCGGATCGCCATCGCCGCCATGAGCGTCGCCAGAAGCCGTTCATTCTGCCACGGCTTCAGTATGAAGTCGGAGGCGCCGGCCTTGATGGCGCGTACGGCCATCTCGACGTCCCCGTATGCGGTGATCAGGACGACGACGGACGACGGATCGATTTCGAGTATCCTGTCGAGCCAGAAGAACCCTTCCCTGCCGCTGCTGACGTCCCGGGTGAAGTTCATGTCGAGGAGGAGGATATTGTACGTCTCGTTCCTGAGGAGACCGGGGAGGAGCGCAGGATCGCGCTCCGTGTGAACGAGCGAGGAGTGCTGCTTCAGGAGGAGCCGGGCGGCGGTAAGGACGTCCGGGTCGTCATCGACGATGAGGATTTTGCCGAGCTTTTCTTCCATGGGAGGGGTCCTCTTCGCCAGTTCGCCGGCCGGCCGGATACCGATTGCCTGTCCGCATCCGGACAGGGAATGTCCCAAAACCGGACACAGGAACAGCTCAACAATCGTGAAATATGAGGTGATTTACAATAGAACGGATTGGCGCGAAGATTGTTTCTCAGGGGGCATTGGACCACCAGGTAAGGGCAGGCGACACACATGCATAACGTGAAAACCGAACCGGGAAACGGCCGGGGAGACCACAAAGACGCCGAAACGACTCCCGGACAGGGACCAGCCGCTGGAGCGGTGCCGGGCGCAAGACCGGGTCCGGCGTCAGGGCCGGGATCGGGGCCCGGTTCAGGGCCCGGGCCAGGAATGGACAGGAAGATCCCGAAGAACCGCTGGACGCTCAGGAACATTGCCGGGCTCTCCGGAGCGACGCTTATCGTTCTCCTCATACTCTACTACCTTGTCCTCGGAGACCACCGCTCGAAGCTGAACGTCGAGTCGGAGAAGATCACCATCTCCGAGGTGACGCGCGGCCAGTTCCAGGAATTCGATCCCGTGCAGGGGACGGTGCAGCCGATACAGACATTCTTTCTCGACGCCGTCGAGGGGGGGCGGGTCGACAGCACGTTCGTCGAGGCGGGGAGTTTCGTGAAGCGGGGAGACAAGATACTCAAGCTCGTGAATATGAACCTCCAGCTCGACGTTCTGTACAGGGAAGCCCTCCTCTTCGAACAGATCAACAACGCGCGGAACACGCGGCTGGCGATCGAGCAGAATACGCTTGCTCTCCGGGGGCAGCTCACGGACGTCACGTACCAGATACAGCGGCTCGAGCGCCAGGACGAGCGCGACACGGTCCTCCTGGCGAAAGGGCTGATTTCAAAACAGGATTTTCAACAGGTGAACGACGAGCACGTCTACTGGATCCAGAAGAGGGCGCTCACTGTTGACAACATACGGCAAGACTCGATACTCCGTCACACGCAGATCGAACAGCTCGACGCGTCGGTCAAGCGGATGCAGAACAATCTCGACCTCGTGAAGCGGAGCATGGACAACCTCGTGGTCCGCGCACCGATCAGCGGCCAGCTCACGTCGCGCAATGCCGAGATCGGCGAATCCAAGTCCCCGGGACAGAGACTGGGCCAGATCGACGTACTCGACGGGTTCAAGGTTCTCACGCCGATCGACGAGTTCTACATTGCACGCGTGAACCCGGGCCAGAAAGGTGAAACCGACATCAACGGAAAAACGTACAGGCTTACGGTGACAAAGGTCTACCCGGAGGTCCGCGACAACAAGTTTGAAGTGGACATGCTGTTCGACGGCGCCCCCCCGCCCGGCATACGCCGGGGACAGACGCTCCAGATCCGGCTCGAGCTGGGGGATCTCGCCGAGGCGGTCATGGTCCCGCGCGGCGGGTTCTACCAGAAAACCGGCGGACAGTGGATCTACGTCGTGGACGGATCCGGATCGTTCGCCGTCAAACGGCCCATCAGGCTCGGGAGGCAGAACCCACAGGTGTTCGAAGTCCTCGACGGGCTCGAACCGGGTGAGAAGGTTGTCACCTCCTCGTACGACAATTTCGGCGACATCGACAAGCTCGTATTGACAAAGTAAACCGACGCACACACAATTTCGCACCGGAGCATCCATATGATAAAGACAGCGGACCTCACGAAGCTGTACAGGACGGATGAGGTCGAGACGACGGCCCTGGACAAAGTCAGCCTCGAGATCAACGAGGGAGAGTTCGTCGCCATCATGGGCCCCTCGGGGTGCGGCAAATCGACGCTTTTGAACATCCTGGGGCTCCTCGACAACCCGACCAGCGGGACGTTGCATTTCCTGGACGTTGAGGTGTCCGGCTTCTCCGAGCGGCAGCGTGCGAATACGAGGAAGGCCAACATCGGGTTCGTGTTCCAGAGCTTCAACCTCATCGACGAGCTCACCGTGTACGAAAACGTCGAGCTTCCCCTCTTCTATCTCGGCGTCCCCTCCGGCGAACGGGAAAAACGCGTCAACCAGGTGCTCGAGAGAATGCAGATCATGCACAGGATGAACCACTTTCCGCAGCAGCTCTCCGGCGGCCAGCAGCAGCGCGTCGCCGTGGGGCGCGCGATCGTCGCCAGCCCGAAGCTCATACTTGCCGACGAGCCCACGGGAAACCTCGATTCCGCGCACGGGAGCGAAGTGATGAAACTCCTGACGCAGCTCAACGAAGAGGGGACGACGATCGTCATGGTGACGCATTCGAGCCACGACGCGGAGTTCAGCCACAGGATCATCCACCTCTTTGACGGCCACGTTGTTTCGGAGAACATCAAGGAACGGTTCCAGGCGTAGGAGGGGCGCGATGCTCTCCACGTTCACACCCATCGGCATCGTCGTCCCCTGCTTGGGTCTCTTTGGACTCATGACGCTTGCCGTGGAAAAACGGGTGAAGAAGATCGGCATCGAAAAGATCCTCGGCACTTCGGCAGGCGGGAGAGCATAACGGTTTGCCCCACCGGGCGAATAGACCGCACGCACGCTCGAGATGGTAGACTCAGGAGAACACGCCATGTTTCTCAATTACGTCAGGATTGCATTCAGAAACCTCACGCGGCGCAAACTCTATTCTCTCATTAATGTCCTCGGCCTTGCTTCCGGAATCGCATGCTTTGTACTGATCGCATTGTTCGCATTCAATGAGATGACGTACGACAGATTTCACCGGAACGCAGACGACATCTATCTGATACACCGGATCGAAATATCACAGGACGGGAACCATCCCGGCTCATCGTCTCCGGACCCACTCGCCGACGTTCTGAGAAACGATTATCCCGGCCTGAAGGGGGTCGTCCGCTTCTTCGGGAACGATTTCCCCGTGAGCGCCAACGGCAAGACGTTCGATGAGAGGATCATGTGCGCCAGCCCGTCGGTCTTTGCAATGTTCACGTTCCCCCTTTCGGAAGGTGATGCTTCAACGGCGCTGTCCAACGCCAGCTCGGCGGTCGTTACACGCGAGCTGGCGCAAAGGTACTTCGGGAGCGCCGACCCCATGGGGAAGACGCTCACGCTGATGGGACGGTATGACGTGATGATCACCGGCGTTCTTGAAAAGATCCCGGAGAACTCCACGCTCAAATTCGGGATGCTCCTCCCCGAGTCCCTTGTGAGGCACGCGATCCCCGATTTCGGAACAAAGTGGTACTCTTCCGGAAGCTACACATTTGTCCAGTGCTCGGCACAGATGACCCCTGCCGAGCTTGCGCACCAGCTTCCGTTCGTCATGCACAAGTACGCCCCGGACTGGCTGCAGGGGAGAACGGAACTGGGGATGGAAAGCCTGAAGGAGATTCATCTCACGCCGGAGATGGACTTTGAGGGTTCACCTGCCATGTCACGGAGCTACCTGTATCTCCTCCTCGCCATCGCCACCGCGGTGCTCCTGATTGCAGGCTTCAATTACATGAACCTGGCCACCGCACGCTACAGCGAGCGGGCACGCGAGATCGGCCTGCGCAAGGTCGTGGGCGCAACGCGCACGCAGCTCGTTGGCCAGTTCACCGGCGAGTCTGTCGTTCTGACGTTCTTCGCGCTCCTTCTGGGTCTTGCATGCGCCGAGCTGTTCCTCCCCGAGTTTAACGCGCTCACGGCACGGAACCTGGAGATCACATACGGCCACCCTCTGATCGTCCTCCCCGGGCTTGCCCTTTTCGGGCTCTTCGTCGGACTCATTGCCGGGATATACCCCGCTCTCTTCCTGACCTCCCGCCGCGTCATCGACTCGCTGAAAGAGAACACCGCGCCCCGTGGGACACATTTCAGCTTTCGCTCATCGCTCGTTCTCCTGCAATTCGTGGTTTCCACGACGCTCATCATCGTGGTCCTCATCGTGACGGCGCAACTGCGCTTCATGGAGCACCACAACCTCGGATTTGATTCCGGCGGCATGGTTGCCATCCCAACGCGCGCCAGCGAGATGAATGACCCGCTCCCGAAGATCGACGCACTCATGAACGAGATTGAATCCCATGCCGCGGGCACCGGGATCGTCTCAGCAACGATTTCCGAGCACGTGCCGGGCTACTACTATAACAACAGGTTCGGGGTGATCTCCGAAGGGGAGAGCACGGGGAAGCCGCTTGAGATGATCGTCACATCGATCGACGAGAATTTCCTGGACAGCTTCAGGATGCATATCGTCCAGGGCCGGAACTTCCTTCCCGCTCACACCGGCAACGAGTCGCAATCGGTTCTCCTCAATGAAACGGCGGTCCAACGCCTCGGCTGGTCGTCCCCCATCGGCAAACAGTTCCGGTACGTCCACGGGGACGGGCCGTTCACTGTCATCGGCGTCGTCAACGATATCCATTTCCGCTCTCTGCAAACGCAGATCGAACCCGAGATATACCGACTTGCGGCGGGGGCATACCAGAAGGGATTCATCTCCGTCCGGATCCGGGAAGGGAACATCCCACAGGCGATGGCCGTCCTCCGGGGCGCGTGGAACAAGACCGTGAAGAACGTGCCGTTTGAGCCGTTCTTTGTCGACGACAAATATGCCGCAAGCTACAGGAACGAGGAGCGGGTACAGGAAATCGTCGGGATCGCGTCCTTCATCGCCGTCATTCTTGCCAGCCTGGGACTCCTCGGCCTAGTCTCTCTGGCGGTGAATCAACGCACCAGAGAGATTGGCGTCCGCAAGGTCCTCGGGGCCACGATCGCCGACATACTGGTGCTCCTGTCGAAACGGCTTATTCTTCTCGTTCTTGCGGCGAACCTGGCGGCGTGGCCGCTCGCATACGCCGCCATGCATTCATGGCTTGAAGAATATCCGTACCGGATCGACATGGGGATTGGGCTGTTCGCCGCAGGTGCCGGGCTTGCGCTCTGCCTGGCACTTCTCGCCCTGGGATCGCAGGCGGTCAGGGCGGCGCTGGCGAACCCCGTCGAGGCGCTCAGATACGAATGAAAAGAAGTGCAGCCCGCAGCTCGGGCGGACGGGGAATCACGAGAAGGGGAGATTGACATGTTCGGCCACTATGTGAAAATCGCCATACGGAATTTCGCGCGGCAGAGGATGTATTCGTTCATCAACGTCGGGGGGCTGGCAATAGGGCTCGCCTGCACGATACTGATACTCCTCTGGGTGAGAGACGAGCTCAGCTTCGACCGCTTCCACAGAAACGCCGGTTCGCTGTACAGGCTGAACTGGGACTACAAGTGGAACGGAAACGAAGGGATTGGACCCGGAACACCTGCACCGCTCGCGGCGGCGCTCGTGAGGAACATTCCCGAGGTGGAGGCCACCACGCGTGCATACCCTGTATTCCGCCAGGTAGTCAGGTACCGGGACAGGTTCTTCAACGAATCGGGGATACTCGCGGCGGACTCAAATTTCTTCGAGATTTTCGATTTCCCCCTTACGGCGGGCGACCCTGCAGCGCGCTCGCCGCACCGAACTGCGTGGTCCTGACCGAGGTGACCGCGCGGAAATATTTCGGCGACGAGAATCCGCTCGGGAAGCTTTTGACGATCGGGGAAGACAGGATGGTCATGAGGCGCCCGTACAGAAGCCTCTTCATTGTTACGGGAATCGTGAAAACCCCGCCACACAATTCCCAGATACAATTCGACATGATCACATCGATCTCCTCACATCCGGAGGTCGCGTTTTTCGACTGGAGCTGGATGTGGATGCAGGTCGTCACGTACGCCAGGCTGAGAGACAACGTCATGCCGGCATCCGTGGAGTCGAAGATCCCCGCCCTCGTGAAGAGGTTCGCCCCGCCCGCGTTTTCAAGAATGGGGTTCTCATTCGACGGGCTTCTGAAAGAAGGGGGACGCTGGGACTTCCGGCTCCAGCCTCTCACGGATGTCTACCTGGGATCCGCCGGGATCGGAAACAGGATCGGCCCCACAGGGGACAGGACCCAGATCACGCTTTTCTCGCTTATCGCCCTCTTTATACTCGGGATCGCATGCATCAATTTCATGAACCTCGCGACCGCCCGCTCGGTCACGCGTTCGCGGGAGATCGCTGTCCGGAAGGTGCTTGGCTCCGCCCGGAGGGCGCTTCTCGGCCAGTTCCTTGCGGAATCGCTCGTGTTCAGCTTCGCCGCACTCCCTGTTGCACTCTTCCTCGTGGAGATATCACTCGGCCCGTTTAACCGGATCGCGGGGAAGTCACTGGCGTTTTCCCTTCTCGACCCACCGTGGCTCCCCGCGGCGTTGATACTCCTGGCGGGGATTGTCGGGCTCGTCTCGGGAAGCTATCCCGGCATCTACCTTTCATCGTTCATGCCTGCCGACGTGATGCGGGGAGGGCGCACATCGTCCCGCGGGGGGAGAAAGTTCCGGAACCTCCTTGTCGTGTTCCAGTTCGCGATCACGATTGCGCTCATCGCATGCACTATTGTCGTGAAGGACCAGATGGATTTCGTCCGGAGCGCAGACATGGGATTCAACAAGAGTGGGCTCATCGTCGTTTCCAACGACAACAACCATCTTGGAAACCAGGCGGAGGCGTTCCGTGACGCGCTCAAATGCCACCCGGAGGTGGCAAACGCGTCGGTCACCACGGAGGTCCCGCCGAATCCGGGATTCGAGGATTATTACAAAGCGGAGGGGCATCAGGATGAACAATTCGCACTTGAGTCATTCATGACGGACGACGATTTCATCGGGACGCTCGGGCTCACCGTTATCGAGGGACGCGGGTTTGCGAAAGGATTTCCCGATTCGACGAGTGTGATATTGAACGAATCGGCCATCCGGTACCTCGGGTTCAAAGACCCGATCGGCAAAACACTCTTCTATCCCAGCACGGGGACGTACAAAGTTATCGGCGTCGTCAAGGACTTCCATTTCCTGACGCTCTACTCCCCCATCACGCCGTTCGCGCTGTTCCACGTTTCTTCCAGGTCGTATTCGATCCCCACCTCGGACATCGTGGTCCGCGCCGCCGGCACCGATCCAGCGCGGACCGTGCGCATACTCGAATCGGAGTGGAAGGCGTTTGCCCCTTCCTCCCCGTTCGAATACATGTTCCTCGACGACAACCTCGCCCGGGGGTATGCTCCCGCCGAACGGCTGGGGAGCGTGTTTTTCGTTTTTGCCTTCCTGACGATCGTGATCGCCTGCATCGGCCTCTTCGGGCTGGCGGCATTTGCGACGGAGCAGCGCACAAAAGAGATCGGCATCAGGAAAGTCCTGGGCGCCACAGAGCGGCAGCTCGTCGGGGCTCTTTCCCGTGACTTCGTGGTTCTTGTCATCACGGCAAACCTGATCGCCTGGCCTGTCGCATGGTACGTGATGGACCGGTGGCTCGAGAATTTTGCCTACCGGACGGATGTTTCCCTGCTCACGTTCATCGTTTCCGGCTCGATTGCGCTCTGCATCGCGATGCTGACGGTAAGTTCACATGCTATCCGCGCCGCGCGGGCGAACCCGACAGAAGCGCTCAAATACGAATAGGAATCGGGACCCCCCATCAAACAACGAGGTCACGGCATGGCGACAGTGTCGATAGAGCTCCCCCCGTTCGAGGCGGATCATACGGTGGATGTGGAGGTGCGGGTCAACGGGCGGCGAAGCCTCCTGAGCTACAGGCTCGAGGTGTTCGACTGGAGCGAATGGCGCCGTCCGCAGGAGCACCGCGCGGAGTGCCTGAAACGAATCATCAGCAGTTACGACAGGGGATGGACACTCATGCAGATCGGGACGCCAACAGAACAGGTCGTGCCGATCATGTTCAGGCGGACCGCCAATACTGAAATGGAGAGCAACTGAACAATGGCCGAACATAGAAGCGGATCACCTGAGCGGCTTATCATGCTGAACGGCATTGCGCGATGGTTTGCAAACGGGTTTATAAAGACGTACGTCCTGCGCAATATCACGCTCGGAATAGACGAGGGAGAATTCGTTTCCGTCATGGGGCCGTCGGGCTCCGGGAAATCGACGCTTCTTCATATACTTGGGCTTCTCGACGAGCCGTCCGCGGGGGAGCACGTGTTTCTCGGGGAACACGTGCACTCGCTCAGCGCAAAAGAGAGGACGGAGCTTCACAAGAACTACATCGGGTTCGTATTCCAGAGCTATCACCTTATCGACGATCTGACGGTCTACGAGAACCTCGAAACGCCGCTCCTTTACAAGAACATCAAGTCTTCCGAAAGGAAGAGCCTCGTCGGCGACGTCCTCGACCGGTTCCAGATTGTCGCGAAGAAGGACCTCTTACCGAACCAGCTTTCGGGGGGGCAGCAGCAGCTCGTGGGGATCGCCCGGGCGGTGATCACGAACCCGAAATTGATACTCGCGGACGAGCCGACGGGAAACCTGAACTCCGCGCAGGGGGAAGAGATCATGAACCTCTTCACGAAGCTGAACCGGGAGGGGACGACGATCGTGCAGGTGACACACTCCGAAAAAAATGCTTCATACGGCGGACGGATCATCAATCTTCTCGATGGCCGAGTTGATTCACGCACCAGTGCCTAGCGCACTTCATATCCGCAAATATTAGCTTTATTTTGCCGCAATTCACCCTCACAATTTATTGATATTAAACGAGTTAAGGAAGCGCCAGCGATATGGCGTGTCCCTGCAGGTGGCAAGTGACGAATGTCATAGGTAAATTCATCCAGATGTGATTGATTGCACGGGAGCAGGGGGAACCTGTTCGCAAGTCGACGGATTCGGGGGGAACCGGCGAATGATCAAGACGAAGCACTGTCAGCACTGCGGGAAGGAAATGGCTTCCGATGCGGCTCTTTGCCCGCATTGCGGATGCGCATTTGCCGCCAGGCCCGAAGTGGGCGTGCTCGAGCATGTTGCCGCCGTCAGAAGCGCGCTTGCGGAGAAATACGAAATCGTTGCGGAGATCGGGCAGGGTGGAAATGCCACGGTCTACCAGGCAATACAGAAAAACCTCGATAGGAAGGTTGCGCTCAAGGTCCTCCTCCCCGGCCTTGTCAGCGACCAGGGATATCTCGAAAGATTCCACCTCGAAGCACGCGCCATCGCGAAGCTCCGCCATCCGAACATCGTCACGATATACGACGAAGGGACAGAGCAGGGGATCCATTTCATCGCGATGGAATTCCTTGAAGGGAAGGATCTCCACCACCTTGTGAAAGAGAAAGGGAGGCTGGAGATCCGCGAGGCGGTCGGGATGGCCAAATGCATCGCCTCCGCACTCGATTACGCACACAGCTACGGCATCGTGCACAGAGACGTCAAAAGCTCCAATATCATCATGACGTCCACGCGGACCGCGGTTCTGACGGATTTTGGCATCGCCCAGTCAGGAGTCAGGGAGGAACATTCAAAATCGGGTTCGCTCCTCGGCACGCCGGAGTTCATGAGTCCCGAACAGGCAGGGGGAAAACCGCTCGGGCCGAAAACGGATTTCTACAGCCTCGGCGTGGTCCTGTACCATACGCTGAGCGGGCAATACCCCTTCCAGGGGGAGAGCCCGATCACCACGATACACAAGATACTGTACGAAAAGCCCGTCCCCCTCGGAAGGCTTGTGGATCTCCCCCCGGAGCTCGAGCTCGCCATAGACAGGTGCCTCGCCCGTGATCCCGAGGAGAGGGTACAGGACGGTAAAGAGCTTATCGCATTTCTGAACCGGGTAAGAGTCGACAGGGCCGCCCGCGTGCCCGAAAAACCGCCCGCGAAACCAGCACCAAAGTCGGGCCAGATGCCTCCGCGCACTGCCCCGAAACCGGCCAGGGTTTCCGCAGAACACGCATCACCCCGAACATCTGAAGTGCCGCTCCCCGGAGGGGGTCGCCGCGTGCTCGTGAGGGCCGCACTCGTCGTGATGGTCGCGACAGTTGCCCTGACGGTGTATGTGGCATGGCAGCGGCTCCCCGGGGCGCATGCCGAAACAAGGACTGAAAACCCCGCACCGACGCCTCTCCCCGAACGGCGGCTTGTCCCCTATCTCGTCGGGGCGACGAAAGAAGAGGCGATAAAACTGATAAAACGCGAAGGTTTGGAGCCCGGCACAATCAGCTATGTCGCGATTCCAGACTCCGCAAAGAGGGGAAAAGTCGACAGCCAGCACCCGTCACACGGCTCCGTGACCAAGCCCGGGACGACCGTGGATCTCCTCATTGGTGAGTAATGGGGTGAGTAGTGGGGTGAGTAGTGGTGTACCTACGATGGTGCGTGGTGGAGTAGGTAGTCCGGCGCGGGCTATCCCGGCTTGCGCATTCGCCCGCCATCGATTATCATTACACTTACCGTTCCGTGCCCGCCCTCTCCCGGGCGACGATTCCCATGTCCTGGCGCTGTTCTCGAGGAGCAGGTAATCTCATGAAGACCGTACAGGCGGCACCCTTTTTCATCTGCATCGCGCTTCTCTCCTCCCTTTCGTACGCACAGGAAAGCGGCTCACAAAGCCCACCGCGGAACAGCCAGGCCGCAGGGAATGGTCCAGCCGGCGTCCAGGCCGCGACATTCTCCGTAAGCACAAGGAAAGACTCGCTCGGTAACGTCCAGGTCGGCAGCAAGAAGACCGACAGCGTCACAGTCACAAACACGGGCAATTCCACACTCACGATAAGCAACGTCAGGTCCACGAGCGCCGAATTCACGGTCGGGCCGACAAGCGCTTCGCTGAACGCAGGCGCGTCCCGAAAATTCGGGATCACGCTCACACCGGTGAGCGCGGGTGCGAAGACGTCGTTCATCATATTCTCGGATAACGGGCCCGGGCCATTCGACACCGTAACAGCGAAAGGGAACGGGACCGTCCCCGCGTTCAGCGTGGACCGGAAGAATGTTCCCTACGGGAATGTCGTGATCGCCACCGCGAAACAGGACAGCGTTACAGTGACGGACACCGGAACGGCGGCTCTCGTGATCACAAGCATCACACCCACGAACGCCCGTTATACGGTCAGTCCGGGTTCAGGGACGATACAACCGGGAGCCAAGAGCGTTTTCCATATCACGTTCACACCCGCGGTGAACGGTCTCCAGAGCGGCAGCATCGTCTTCCTCCACAACGCCCCCACGCTCCGCGACACCGTCTTCGTCACCGGCACAGGGACAGGATTCTCCGTCAACAGGAGATCGATCCCGTACGGCAACGTCCAGGTCGGGAGCCCCCGGAAGGACAGCGTCACGGTGACGAACGCGGCGGCGGTGGCGCTGACGATCACGAACGTCGCGTCAACAAACGGCGCGTTCGCCGTGAATCCCGTGAGCGCGTCGATCGCCGCATCGGGGAGCGCAAAATTCTACATCACGTTCACCCCCGCAAACACATCACCGCAAACCGGGAACATCGTCTTCACGCACAACGCCTCAAGCTCCCCCGACACCGTCGGCGTGAGCGGCACGGGTATCGTCCCGGCATTTGCGCTCAACCGGAAGAGCACTTCATTCGGGGTCGTGGCGCTCGGGAGCAACAGGCTCGACAGCGTTGTCGTGTCAGATACGGGAAAGGCGCCCCTCGTGATCAGCAGCGTCGCATCAAGCAACGGGATGTTCACCGTGAGCCCCGGGAACGCCACGATTCAGCCTTCGCAGACGTTGAAATTCTACATCACGTTCACCCCTTCGAGCGCATCCGTGCAATCGGGGAACATCGTGTTCACGCACAATGCCCCGACGCTTCACGACACGGAGTACGTCAGCGGAACCGGAGGCTCGGCCGCCTTTTCCGTGTCGCGGCGCGCAGTCCCGTTCGGTGTCGTCGCGCTCGGGACCAACAGGCTCGACAGCGTCGTCGTGTCGGATACCGGGAAGGTCCCCCTTGTGATCAGCAGCGTCGTATCGAGCAACGGGATGTTCACCGTGAGCCCCGGGAACGCCACGATTCAGCCTTCGCAGACGCTGAATTTCTATCTTACGTTTACGCCCTCGAGCGCGTCCGCGCAATCGGGGAACATCGTGTTCACGCACAATGCCCCGACGCTTCACGACACAGAGTACGTCACCGGAACGGGAGGCGTGTCCGCCTTTTCCGTGACGCGGCGCGCGGTCCCCTTCGGCATCGTCGCACTGGGGACCAACAGGCGGGACAGCGTCTCCGTGACCGATACGGGGCTCGTCCCGCTCGTGATCTCGAGCGTGACCTCGAGCAACGGGACGTTCACCGCCAGCCCCGCCACGGCAACGATACAACCCTCGCAGACGGCAAAATTCTATCTCACGTTCACCCCGGCCGACGCCACGGTGCAGACCGGCATTGTCGTCTTCACCCACAACGCCCCGAACCTTCATGACACCGTCGGCGTGAGCGGCACGGGGAGGGGGGCCATTTTTGCGGTGAACCGGAAATCCGTCGCGTTCGGAAGCGTGCTCCCGGGGACGCAGGCGCTCGACAGCGTCGCCGTCTCTGATTCGGGGATCACAGCGCTCGTGGTCAGCGCGGTCAGCTCGACGAACGGGGCGTTTACCGTGAATCCGCGGAACGCCACGATACAGCCTTCCGGCACGACAAAATTTTTCGTCACGTTCGTCCCCCAGAACACGACTTTTCAGAACGGAAACATCGTCTTCACACATAATGCACCGGGCATTCATGACACCGTGGCGGTGAGCGGCACGGGGCTTGCATCGCTCGCTCCACCCGTCCTTGCAAGCCCGCCGGGCGGATCCACGGGCGAGCCCCCCACGCTGACGCTCGCATGGAACACTGTCACGGGCGCAGCGGGCTACTGGGTGCAGATGGCAACGGACTCGCAGTTTACCTCAGTTGTCCTCAGCGATTCGACGCTTACCGGGACGTCGAGATCGGTGAACTCGCTTCCCCCCAATACGCTTTTCTTCTGGCGCGTGAGCACGAAGAACCCGGCCGGGTTCGGCGCATTTTCCGCACCATGGACGCTCGCCACGCTGCCCACGGGGACCGTGGCAGGAGCCGTCAGCTTCTCGGGGAGCGTGACATCGACGGCGTACAGGATGTTCGGGCTCCCGGGGATCGGCACGCGGAGGGTGGGCGACATATTCACAGGGACGCAGAAGATCGACTGGCGGATACTGGGGGACGACGGGACGAACGCAACGTATCCCGCGTACTATTTCGATCTGACGGCGGATTCGATACTGCGGACGGGGGAAGGGTACTGGCTCCTGCAGAAGACGAACCTCGTCATCGTACGGACGGATACGCTCCCGCCGCTTTCTCCCGACGGAACATACGGCATCCCGCTCCACGGCGGCTGGAACATCATTTCCAACCCGTTCAACGTGACGCTTCTGCGATCGGCGCTATTTGCATCGAACGGACTCCCCCCGACGACAGTACTGTGGGAACACTCGGGGGATACGACAACAAGCAGCGGAACAACTTTTGACCCGTTTAAAGGGTATTACTTTGACAACGGCGCGGTGAACCTCGCGGGCTTGAAGATTCCCTATCCGATGCAGGGGGTCGGTTCGGCGGCGCGGCTCGCAAAGCGCACGGCGGGCGGATGGCGGGCGGAGCTCGTGTTCAGAAGCGACATCAACACCGACAGGGACAACTACATCGGGATCGACCCCTCAGCGGGCGCAGGGAAGAACGCGCTCGACCAGCACGAGCCCCCGCTGGACTTCGACCAGGGATTCCTCTACTTCGTGCGCCCGGAGTGGGACGGGGCCCATCCGCGGTTCGCCACGGACATCAGGGGAGCGCTCGGGGACGGACAGACATGGGATTTCGAGGTGTGGAATCCGCGGAAAGGGACGGGCACGATCACCCTTCTCGGCGCGGACGGGATCCCCGGCTCCTGCCAGGTACTTCTCGTCAACAATCAGAACACGGCGCCTGTCGACATGAGGCGGACAAACGCCTACACGTTCCAGGCGGCTGCGCCAACGACGCAGTTCACGCTCATCGTCGGTTCAAAGGAATATGCGGACGGAGAAATCGCGAAGCTCATCCCCCGGACGTTCGACCTTGCCCAGAATTATCCGAACCCGTTCAATCCGAGCACGACGATCGGCTACACGCTCCCCGCGGGCTCGCAGATCCGGCTCGAGATCCTTACCGTGCTCGGACAGCGGGTGCGTCTCCTCGACGAGGGGTACCGCACCGCGGGCACATACACACTCACGTGGGACGGGAAGGACGACAACGCCCTCGCCGTCTCGAGCGGCATCTATTTCTGCCGGCTCGTGGCGGGCGGAAACGCCATACGGACCCGCAAACTCGTCCTCGTGAAGTGACCCGGAGATTTGCATCATGAGCGTGAAGAGCTATTCCAGACTCCAGAAGGGCGTGAGCGGACTTCTCATCGCCGCTCTTATTACCATGTGCGCGGACGTCAGGGCGTTTGCACGTCCCTCGGGGGATGACGCGGAGGGGCGCGTGACGAACCAGGACGTGCGGATGGAGGGGAACGTCGCGATCATAAGCTACGATCTCGAAGGGCAGCGGGGGGGAATGTACGTCATTACGGTCGAACTCCGTCGCGAGAGCGACCGGGACTTCGTCCTGATCCCCGTGAACCTCACGGGTGACGCCGGCGACGTACAGGCGAACGGTACGCGGAAGGTGATCCGGTGGGAATACCTGAAGAACTTCCCGAACGGTCTGGCCGGAGATGATTATTACTTCAAGATCACGGTGACACGTCCCGGAGGGTTCCCCTGGCTGTGGGTGGCGCTCGGATCCGCCGCGGTTGCCGGCGCGGTCGTGGCATTCGAGAAAAAATCGTCCTCCTCGCCCGCGCAACCGTCTACCGGGGAGCTTCCCCTCCCTCCCGGACGGCTACAGTAAATTCGAAGGTCACTCCTGAGAGGTCCCCATATCATGCGCAAAGAGCTCCTGCTCCCTCTCCTTCTCTTCGCGTCGATCTCCTCCCCGGGACAGGAAACTGTCCGCACGCCCGCTTTTTCATTCGGGAAACCGGCACTCGCGCTCAAGGGCGAATTCCTGGGGGACGAAGGAACGGCGGTCCTCAACGCGAACAGCGGGGGGACGCTTACTGTAAGCATATCCAACACGGGTCTCTCGGCGGCGCACGGGGCGGTCCTCACGATCCTTCCTGACGGACATCTGAAGGACGTGCGGATCGCGCTGACCGATACGATCGGAGACATACAGGCAGGGGAAACCCGTACGGAGCGAGTGGCTCTTCTGGCTCCGGCCGATGCGCGGTCACAGCAGGGTTCCATGACGCTCACGGTGACGGCCGACCCCGGACCCGTCTCCGCGGAGTCGAAAGTGGACATCACGCTCAGGGAGATCCCGGCCCCCCGGCTCGACGCCTCGCTTGCCGCGGAGAATCCGACCGTCGCAGCGGGTGAAGTCCTCAAGCTCACCGCGCGCATCCGGAATACGGGGAGTGCGGACGCACGGGGGGTCACTGCCACGTTCCTCCCCGCCGGCCCGGGGACGGAACCGGGGCTGGCGGAAATGGGGAAGACGCTGCCGCTCGGGACGATCGTCCAGGGTTCGTCGAAAGCGGTGGTGCTGACGGTGAGACCCCCGGGAAGTTCGAAGGGGACCGCCGCGTTCGTTGTCAGGCTCGACGAAGCGAAGGCAAGCTTCTCGGTGTTCGAGACGCTCTCCTTCCTCGTGAAGGGGGGAATGCCCGCCGAGGAGGAATCGGGATTTGCGGCATTCCGGAAAGGGGATTACGCCCGGGCCATCGCGGCCTTCGAGAAAATAGTGGCCGCAAAGAAGGCGTCGAGAGAAGTGTACTTCAGCCTCGGGCTTTCGTACTATAAGAGCCTGAACCGGACACGGTGCCTGGCGGACATGCAGAAATCAGCGGCTCTGGGGAGCACGGAGGCAAAGAGCTGGATCAGGGCGAACACCACTCCCGTCGACGTCACCACGGTAACGTACAGGCAGGCGGTCACGGATCCGTTTGCGGGATACACGCCCCCCGTGGGGCTGGGGGTTCTCCCGTTCATCGATTCGCTCAAACACGACACGCCGCTCACCGGAAAAATGTACGACGCGCTCAGGGTGAAAAACGAATCGCTCAGGATATTCCCCTACTCCACGATCAAGGCCGAGCAGGCCACGCGCGGGCTGAACACGATGAGCCCTTCAAGCCCGAAAATACTTGACGCGCTCGAGAAGGTGTTTTCCATCAACTTCGTGATCGCAGGGGAGGCGGACGACACGCTCTGGTCGGCGTTCAGGATGGATGTGCTCCGGTGCAGCGACGGGGCGACGGTGATTTCCCATGAGTTCAGGACGAGCACGACGTCGACCGCTATCGACGACGCGGTGATGCTCATACTCAAGGGGAGGTCGCCCGTGTACAAGACGTCACACTCGCTCGTGGTAAAGCTCCCCTGACGCGTCCCGCTCAGTACGCGCGGTATTTGTTGAACGTCTCGATCATCGCCATCAGGTTCGCTACGGGGACCCGCGCCTGCACGTTGTGAATCGCGTTAAAGACGAATCCTCCCCCCGGACCGAGCTTGTCCATCCGCGTCTTCACCTCTTCCGCTACCTGTGCGGGAGTCCCGAACGGAAGCGTCTGCTGCGTGTCCACACCGCCTCCCCAGAACGTCAGGTCTTTCCCGAATTCCGATTTCAGGCGGGCGGGGTCCATGTTCGCCGCAGAACACTGGACGGGATTGAGCACGTCAAACCCGCTCTCGATGAAATCGGGGATCAACGCGTAGACGGAGCCGCAGGAATGGATGAACGACTTCCATCCCGTGTTCCGGTGTATCCACGCGTTTACCTCCCTGTGGAACGGCTGGTACAGGTCCCTGTATGCCTTCGGCGAGATGAACGGCCCGCACTGCGTCCCGAAATCGGTCCCCGTCGTAAACGCCGCAACGACCCTGTCGCCCACAGCGTCATGGATCTTCGCCAGGTTCTCCAGGGCGATCGCGCACTGCCTCTCGAACACCGTGCGGACGAATTCCTTCCTTGCGATCGTGCTCACGTACCATTCTTCGATGTCCCGGATCCCGCGGGGATTTCTGAGCCACATCGCGGGGACGAGCGCGATGTCACCGAACGCCGTCCCGCCGAATGACGCAAGGAGCGCCTTGTCCGTCTGCGTGTACAGCCGATCCGCTTCCTTTCTGAAGTGCTCCAGGTCCTCATCACCTATCGGCGTGAATTCCTCGAGGTTGTCTTCGACGGTCAGCGTCGCATCATCGATGGGCTGCTGCCTGACGATCGCATCGACATAATACCCGCCGTTCGGCATCCTCCCGCTCGGGGCCAGTGATCTGTCCCCCTCCGGGTAGAGAAGGATGTCGCCGTTCGGCTCGGGAGTCGTGTTGAATCCCCCCGGCACCAGAACCGGCGTCCCGTCGAAAAGCCGCCATTCCTTCCAGTCCGCATTTTCAAACCCGAACATCGTCTTCCGTCCCCAGAGGTGGGTCACGTCGATCCCGACGGCGTCCATGAGGTCAGGCTCGATCTCCCCGAGAACCTGGTACGGCTCCACGACCTTCACCGGCGTCCCCGGCGGATCGAGTGCAAGCGCCTGGCGGAGCCGGTAGACGGTGCTCGCCTGCATCCCCGTCACCGCGGAACCTCCGATGTCGAGCGGGATCTTGTCCCCCTCCCTGTGCTCGAGTGCCGCACGTACTCTCTCGCGTGATGTCATGACACTGCACTCCGGATAGGGTGATTGTGTTCCGGCAGAAGCTAACGGAACACGATGTACAGAACGATGAAGACGATAATGACGATGACGGAGAGGACGCGGAAATCCCCGAGTCCCCCGCGAGCCGGGCACCCCCCGCAGCGGCTCGCGCCAGCTCTCCCAGACAAGGGGCCTCGATTCCTCCCGGAGCGGCTCCGGAAATACGTACGAACAGACGACGATGAGCGCGCTGCACAGAACGAGGAGATAGAACGCCGTCATCATGAAATTCCCCGTGTACCAGCCGTTCCAGTCGAGCACAAACATTATCAACCCGGCAGCCGCGCCGGAGACAAGCGTGATGTACGCGGCCTTCCCCGATGCGCGTTTCCAGAACACGCCGAAGAGGAAGACCGCGGTGATCGGAGGGGCGATGTAGGAGATGAGCTTGTTGAGCCCCTCGATGATCGTCGCGTAGTGGCCGAATATGGGGGAGAGTATGATCGCGAGGACCGTCGCCGCCACGGTCGTGATCTTCCCGACATAGCACCAGCCGGTGATCGTTCGTCTCCGGCCGCCAGCGCTTCACGATGTCGTACGAGAAGAGCGTCGCCGTGGAATTCAGCGCCGCGGAGCAGGTCTGCATCGCCGCCGCGAGCATCGCGGCCGCGATAAGCCCCTTGAGGCCCGTGGGAAGGAGGTGCATGATCATGAACGTGTAGGTGTCCGCCGCGGCTTTCGGTCCCGCCGGGAATGCGCCGGTCTGCACGAGCGCGACACAGATGACCCCCGGGAGGACGAAGAAGAAGACCGGGAGGATCTTGATGAACGCGCAGAAGAGGGGGCCGAGCCGGGCCTGCTTTTCGTCGCGCGCCGCCAGGACGCGCTGCACGATCGTCTGGTCGCAGCACCAGTACCAGATCCCGAGGACCGGATACCCGAGGAATATCGAGTACCACGGGAGCCCCGAGGCATCCCCCTGACCCCGAAGCATGCTGAGGAAATTCCCGGTCGACCATGTCACCGCGGAATGCGACGCGCCCGCCATCGGGTGGGGGTGCGTCTGGAGTGCGGACACGAGCGCCGTCCATCCGCCGATCTTCACGTACCCCGCAACCGTGATCGCAACCGCCCCGACAAGGAGGAGGACCGTCTGCGCGCTCTCCGTCAGCACGACCGCCAGGAGCCCGCCGATCATCGTATAGATCCCCGTAAGGAGGCCGATCATGATGATGAAGAACGTGAGCGCATCCACACCGAGGATCGTCGCTGAAGGACTGATGCCGAGCACTCCACGCAGCACCCATGCGGCGGTATAGAGCGCCACACCGATGTGTATCACGATCGCCGAGACGATCGATATCACCGCCAGCCAGTCGCGGCACTTCCTGTTGTACCGCCGTTCAAGATAGTCCGGCAGGGTCGAGACGTGCGAGCGGAGATACAGGGGCGCGAAGAAGAGGGACAGGAGAACGAGCGTGAAGCCGGCCATCCATTCGAAATTGCCGTAGATGAGCCCGTACTTGTACGCCGACTCGGCCAGGCTCACAAGGTGGACTGTCGAAATGTTTGCCGCAAACATCGCAAGGCCGATCACCGGCCACGTGAGGGAGTTCCCCGCCAGGAAGTAGTGGCTCCCCTCTCCTCCCCTGCGGCGGCGCGAACCCGCCCAGAACCCGAGCGACACGATGCCGAAAAGGTAGACGGAGATGATGTAGATGTCAATCCGGGAGAGTGTCACGGGAGGTCAGGGAAGTTTGAATATGCGGTCCATGAGTTTCCATTTCTCGCTCGAGGCGGCGCCCGGCAGGGACTGCTGGAACCTCGCCACGAACGCCTCCCACTCCTTCTGCCGAGGAAGCCCGGAGAGCTTCGCCATGTCCCTCGCAAAATCGAAGTCCGGTCTGGTCTCCATAATCATGAAGAGCCGCGTGCCAAGCAGGTAGATCTGCATGTCGACAATGCCGACTTCACGTATTCCCTTCGGGATTTCGGGCCAGATGTGATCGCTCATGTGCCAGTATCTATATTCGCGGATCAGCGCCGTGTCGTCCTTCAGGTCGAGCGTCAGGCAGTAACGCTTCGTCTGCTGCGGTTTCTCCTGCTGCGGCGGAGCCTGTGCCGCGGCGTCCGCACCCCCGGCCAGCGTCAGGAACGCGCTGAACACCGGGAGGTACCAGTAGCAGTTCAATGATCTCATTGCGTCTCCTCTGTTGTTACAGTAGATTACGGCCGGCGGATCTTTACCCCGATGGTCCCCGGAATCCGGACTTCCGACACGAGTATGAGATACCCCCCTCCCCCGGCGCCGGAGAGCTTCCATCCCAGCGCGGCGGAACTGTATTTCTCTATGACGCCCCGGAGCGAAGCATCCACCATATGGGGGAACATGGCCACCTGCGCCTCGAACGATTCCGTGAAGCTCTCTCCGAACCGGCGGAGGTCCTTCGCAAGGATCGCATGCCAGCACTCACCGGCGCTCCGCGCGAGGCGTCCGGCATTGGCGGCGTTGATGACCGTGTCGGAGAGGACAACGTAGCTTCCATCCCTGGGTCCCAGCGTCACAAGGGAAAGGTGCCTTTCGATAAACTCCAGCACGTCCTCCCGGTGGCACGTGTCGATCGACTCCGGCCAGTACGCGCCGCTATAATTGAGCCTGTTGAGACCGGGGAACACGATTCCGATCGCGTCCTGCGACCCGGAGATCACCTCCGTCCCCGGGGGATTGTCGTATGTGAAGAGGACGCGCGCAAGCTGTTCTTTGTCCCCGCCGGGGATATCGGTCTTCCAGAGCTCCACCGCCTTCCGGCGGGTGCTGGAGGCCATGCCGCTCCGGTCGTTGAATTCCACGGTCGGCTCGAGCGAGATCGTCAGAACCGGACCCGGGACATATTTCGAGACAAAGGGCTGGTCGAGCCATCCTCCCGCAACGTCGATGCGGTACGGAATGTTGCATTCGGTGCGAAGCGAGGTCGTGGAGCGGACCGGGAGCGTGCCGTGGGGGATTCTCCGGCTGACGATGTACTTGATATTACGGCTGCGGCAGAGCTCCTCCTTCTCGGGACTGTTTCCGTCCTCGTTGACAAAGAGGATATCCGGCCGCTCCGCGTCCAGCTCATTGAGAAAATCAAGTATGCCCCACCCTGTGTTCACGACGCACCTGCTGACGCAGGAAAGGGACTGGAGAAGGTACTGCCGCTCCTGCTGCGTATACACGGGATAGCGTCCCTTCAGGTTCTTCACGTTCTCATCGGAGCCGATGCCGACCGTGAGCCTGCCGTGACGCGATGCCTCGGTAAGAAACGCGACATGACCGCTGTGCAACAGGTCGAAGCAACCCGTGACGAACACTTTCCTGGATTCAGGGACGGACGAGGCCATTGTGATTGAATCGATCGAACAACGGAGAGAGAACAATACCGTCACGAGAGGCGGCGTACGGGCGCGACACCTGTTATCATAACGAAGTGATTGACAAATAACAAGGCGGGAATCCGCGGCCCCCTTCCGGTGTTAGATCCGGGGGGGGGAGCATCGCCCTCGATCAACCTTCGGAGATTTGCCCCTGGCACCACGACAAAAGCTGCATCCGCCGACATGGCGCGAACGGATCATCGCGTTCAGGTACGTTCCCCCCTTCCTCCGGCTGGTCTGGGAGACGCACCGGCTCTACACGAGCGCCATTGTGGCGCTGCGGATCGTCCGCTCGGTCGTCCCCGTCGGGACGCTCTGGGTGGGAAAGATGATCATCGACACCGTCCTGGCGATACGCGGCGGGACGGCGCCCGCCTCGCAGCTCTGGAAGCTGGTCGCGCTGGAGATCGGCATTGTCACCGTGGGGGAGATACTCGCGCGCGCATCCGCACTCGTGGAGAGCCTGCTGGGGGACCTCTTCTCCAACGTCACGAGCGTCCGTCTCATGGAACATGCCGCGACGCTCGACCTGTACCAGTTCGAGGACCCCGCATTTTACGACCAGCTCGAACGGGCGCGGAGGCAGACAACAAGCAGGATCGGCCTCCTTGCCCAGCTCCTCGGCATGGGGCAGGATTCGCTCACGCTGGCATCGCTCGGCGTGGCGCTCTTCGTCTTCAGTCCCTGGCTTCTTCTCCTTCTCGCGGTCGCCGTCATCCCCGGGTTCCTCGGGGAAACGCATTTCGCCGGTCTCGAATACTCGCTCCTCTACCGGTACACACCGGAGCGGAGGCGGCTCGACTACCTCCGGTACGTCGGCGCGAGCGACGAAACGGCAAAGGAGGTTCAGCTCTTCGGGCTGGCCCCGTGGCTCATCGAGCGTTTCAAGAACATCTCGCAGAGGTTCTACGACGACAACCGCCGCCTCTCCATACGGAAGGGGATCATCAGCACCGGGCTCTCGCTCATCGGCACGGCGGGGTACTACGGCGCATTCGTGGTCGTCCTCTTCCGCGCCATCTCGGGGGCAATATCGATCGGCTCGCTCACATTCCTCGCGGGTTCGTTCGCACGCGGGCGTGACCTGATACAGCGGCTTCTCCTGGGGGCGAGCGCGATATACGAACAGTGCCTGTACCTCAAGGATCTGTTCGGATTCTTCGCGATGAAGCCGACGATACTCTCCCGGCCCGGGGCGCCCGCGGTTCCCGCGCCGATACGGGGCGGGTTCGTCTTCGAGGACGTCGGATTCCGCTACCCGGGGAGTGACAGGTGGGCGGTGCGGCACGTCTGCTTCAGCGTCACACCCGGCGAGCGGGTCGCCCTCGTCGGAGAAAACGGGGCGGGAAAGACAACGCTGACAAAGCTCATCGCGCGGCTCTACGACCCGACAGAGGGTCGGATACTACTTGACGGGATGGATATGCGGGAGTACGATATACAGTCGCTCAGGCGCGCCATCGGGGTCATATTCCAGGACTTCGTGGAATACGACCTCAGGTTCGAGGAGAACATCGGGGTCGGTGAGATCGGGCTCGTGGGAGAGTATCTTGACGCGCACCAGGAGGACGAGCCCGTTGCGCCCGCCCCACCCGGCACAAACGGGGGGGACGGCGTGGTCCCCGTGCCGATCGTAAGCGCTGCGGAGAAATCGCTTGCGTCGTCGCTCCTGAAGAGATTTCCCGGCGGGTACGGCCAGATGCTCGGCCGGCGGTTCGAGAAAGGGGTAGACCTCTCCGGAGGCGAATGGCAGAAGGTGGCGCTCGCCCGCGCATACATGCGCGACGCACAGGTCCTCATACTTGACGAACCCACGGCTTCACTCGACGCCCGTGCAGAGTACGAGGTGTTTACCCGTTTCTCCGGGCTTGTGGAGGGACGGATGGCCATCATCATCTCCCACAGATTCTCGACGGTGCGGATGGCGGGGCGGATCATTGTGCTGAAGAACGGCGAGGTCGTTGAACAGGGATCGCACGACGAGCTCCTTACCTCGGGGGGGCTCTATGCCGAGCTTTTTACGCTGCAGGCGCAGGGGTACCGATGAAGGGACTCCTCTCCCGTGACGGGAGAGGCACACTGTTGCAGCACACACATTGCGCCGGAGGCCACGCTGCAGTAATCCGGCCGCCGTTTTCAGTCACGGATTTGAAAATTCGGGGGTTTCCGGTATATTATAATACAGCAGGAGTTCATTGACGCAAGCCTTTTCATGATAGTGATGGAGAGGCTTTTTGTTTTGCGCTCCACCTGGAGGAAAAGGAAGCATGGTAAAGGCAGCACCGAAACTGGCTGTGGCTCGCTCGATAGTGTCGAACGCCCGGTTGCTCCGGGCCGGGCCGTCGGTGAACTGGTTCCTCGTCCGATACCTGAACAAATTCAAGGTCAAGGAGTGCGGAGGGCGGCTTATCCTCCACTCCCATCTTCCTCCGCTCAACAGCAGGGCGTACTCGCGGTTCATCGACGAACATCTGCTTGCCGTTTCCGCCGGTCCCTCACATGCGCAGATCGGCATTACAGACGCATGCCCCCAGAATTGCGAGTACTGCTACAACAAAGGGAGAGAGGGGGCGGTGATGGACACGGCGATGATCATCGCCGCGGTTCAGGAACTGAAAGCCATGGGGGTCTTCTGGATAGGCCTTACCGGCGGCGAGCCTCTTCTGAATAAGGACATCGCGAAAATCGTGGAAGCCATCGGGGAAGACTGTTCGGCCAAACTCTTCACGACTGGGAGCAATCTGAAGAATGAGCTCGCATCGGATCTCAAGAGTGCCGGGCTCTATTACGTGACAGTGAGCCTCGACCACTGGGAGGAAACCAGACACGATGCAATCAGGGGTCACAAGGGAGCCTTCCGGACAGCGCTCCGGGCAATAGAGACGTTCCGGAAACAGGGAGGGATGCACGTAAGCGTCTCGTCCGTGTTATCCCGCGACGTGCTCAGAAGCGATGGTGTGGAGGAATTGTTGGCGTTCCTCAGGCGCCTGGAGGTGGATGAAGCATGGCTGAGCGAGATGAAACCGTCCTCTCGCGCTTGCTGGAGGAACAATACTGTGATCACTGAATCCGAACGAGCGGGACTTATCCGTCTGCAGGATCGCTGGAACAGAAACGACGACATGACGGTAAACTACCTCGGACACTTCGAAAACGGGAATCACTTCGGATGCACCGCCGGGAACAAGATGGTCTTCATTGACCCGTTCGGCGAAGTGAGCCCCTGCGTGTTCATCCCGATGACATTCGGCAACGTGCGGGAGAAACCACTCCGATCAATCTACGGCGAAATGCGAGCGCGATTCGCCGTTCGGGACAGGTGCTTCATTAACTCAAACTACACGTATCTGCGGGATCATGACGGCCGGAAGCTCCCGATAGGAACGAAGGAGTCACATTCCATCATGGACGAGATACGACCCGGCCATCTCCCCAGATTCTTCCAGCTCCAGGCCCGTCACCATGGATTGTAGGCGCGCGTTCGGATGGGTTGCGGCGTCGATACTCAGACCCGAATGGACGGGGGGGGGGGTGCCAGGTGTATAGACTGATGAGCCTGACATTCTCGGTGACATTTGCCCTTGTTGGGCTCCTCTTCCTCATTCTCCCGGGAGGCGTACTTCGTTTCTTCAACGGCCTCTCCCCTGCCCTGGGGTTGACTGCCGCGCCCGAGACCGGGGCGGAGTTCTACCTCGCGCTTGCCGTCGGATACATGTACCTCGTAACGGTCATCGCATACATGATGTACAGGCACCCCTCGGAGAGAATATTCCCGTTGCTCCTTATAAACGGGAAGTTTTCGACGGCGATACTCTCGATGGTCCTTTTTGCCGAACAGGGGCACTACCTCATCTACTTTGTAAATGCGGTCGTGGATGCATGCATTGCGCTCGTTGTTCTCCCCTTCTATCGGAAACTTCGAAAGGCGCACGCGTGATTCTGCCCTCCCGGTTCATAAGTTTCGTGTCGGCGCACGGGCCTGTTGCTTTGAGAAAATGGGGACTGGAGAACCTCCTCCGGATCACCGCCGACGCGTTTGGCTCAAACGTTCCTGTCAATACCGGCCTCTCGTTTGACGAGTCACTGTCGGAGTATGCCCGTTTCACATGCAGTGAGTCCGAGAGGCTCAAGGCTTCCGGAAACGACATGGAAGGGGTGCGCGAAAGGCTCTTCCAGGGCGGGGAAGCCCTTGGGAAACAGATACGAAGAGCACTCATGATCAGGAAGACCGGAGAGGCCGTCTCCACGATGAAGGCTCTGTATGCCGCGATCGACATATACACGCTCCCCGGCGAACCGGCCGTGATTAGTGTTCGCAGGTGTCATTTCAGCAAAACGTATACTTCGGAAACGTGCGGCGTGATTTCCGCTCTTGATGACGGGGTCTTCTCGGGGCTCTCCGGTGGAGGAAGGTTGATATTCAAGAGCCGGATCACAGAGGGCGCACCCTGCTGCCATTGCGACATCGTTCCGGGGAAGGGAGAGAGATGAGAAAAGCGATCGTGGTCGGTACAGGAGCCGGCGGAGCGACGGCCGCGAAAGAGCTGCAGGGGAAATTCGACGTTACGATACTCGAAGCCGGAGGAGACTTCCGGCCGTTTTCCACAAGCCTCTCGTTGATCGAACGGGCAAAAAGATCGGGATTGCTGCGCGATGAACGATGGATCCGGTTGCTCTTCCCTGCAATGAACGTCTCAAGGACGCGGGAGAGAATGTCACTTGTGAGGGGGAACGGGCTCGGAGGAACGACGACGCTTGCCACGGGAAACGGGATACGCGTGGATGGACCGCTGAAAGAGATCGGCATCAATCTCGACGCCGAATTCGCGGAGCTCGGGAAGGAGATCCCCGTGTCGACAGGCCATCAGAAAAGATGGCGTCCCTCAACAAAACGGCTCTTCGGGATATGCCAGGAGATGAAACTGGAACCTGCGCCCTTGCCCAAACTCGGGAACCCGAAGCGCTGCATCAACTGCGGATTCTGTGTCCTCGGGTGCCCCCGGGGGGCCAAATGGGACAGCCGACAATTTGTTGACGATGCGTGCGCCAAAGGGGCAACGCTTGTCACGCGCTCCCGGGTTGAACGGGTCATGATCCCGGGAAGCAGGGCAACGGGCGTTATTGTCCGCAAGGGGCTCCGGAGACGGTTCATTCATGCAGACCTCGTCATACTCGCGGCGGGGGGGATCGGAACTCCCGGGATATTGAATGCATCGGGTGTGGAGTGCGGGGAAACATTGTTCGTGGACCCGGTGCTGTGCGTTGCGGCGGAGTGGAAGGGAGCGCTTCAGAATAAGGATATCTCGATGCCCTTCGCCATCCAGAGGGATGGATTCATCATCTCCCCCTATTTCGATTATCTCAGTTATTTTTTCAACAGCGGCTGGAGGTTCCCGGCGGATGACACGCTCGGGTTGATGGTGAAAATCGCAGACACTTCATCCGGAAGCGTTTCAGGCCACCGCGTGGAGAAGTCGTTGACAGGGGAAGACACGAAGAGGCTCAAGGCGGGCGTGGAACTCTGCGCCGAAATATTCGGGCGAATGGGAATCCCTCAGGAGAAACTGGTACAGGGGACGTTAAACGCTGGCCATCCGGGAGGAATGCTCCCTCTCACGCGAATGGAAGCGGAAACATTCCACACCGACCGGCTCCCCGAGAACCTCTACGTCGCCGACGCGACGATATTCCCCCGCTCGCCGGGTAACCCGCCGATACTGACAATCATGGCAATGGCGAAGCGGGTGGCCCGGGTTTGTTCGATGAACTGAGCCGGTTCTGACGGAATACAGGACTCTACCCCACCTTCTTGAAATCGATATACCCGCGATCGACGTCCGTGTGCGCGAGCTGTACACGGACCGTGTGTCCAACGTCCATGTTCTCAAATCCACTCACGAGCCGCCCTTCGACCGGGGGTTTGAACACCCGCACCCATGTTCCCTTCTCCGACGCACCGGTGACGACGCCGTCGAACTGCTCGCCGATCCGGCGCTCAAGGAGCATCGCGGCCGCGGATTTCTCTACCTGGCGCTCGACTTTCTTCGCTGCGTCTTCCTCTTCGGTACAATGCGCGGCAAGCGTGATGAGTTCACTCGTCTTGTAGGGGGAAAGCTGACCCGCGGCGACCGATTTCACGAGGCGTTGTGTAATGAGGTCCGGGAATCGGCGGTTCGGCGCGGTGGAGTGCGTGTAGTCCTTCACCGCGAGTCCAAAGTGCCCGGGAGGGATCCCTCCGGGAGTCTCGACGACGTATTCTCCCGGCCCCATCAGCTTGATGATGCTGAGTGAGAGATCAGGAAACCGGAGCGGATCCGCCGCCCTTGCCGAGACGAGAAATTGTTCCAGTGCCTTCGCATCCGGTTCCGCCGGAAGTTTTGTCCCTTTTTCCGCGGCGATATCAACAATCCTGCCCCACCGCTTCGGCGTCCGGACGATGCGCCGGAGCGCGGGGACGTTTTTCGATGCGAGGTACCGTGACGTGACGCCGTTTGCCGCGATCATGAAATCCTGTATGATATCTTTCGCCCTGTTCGTTTCTTCGGTCTCAAAGTCTGTCAGGACCCCATCCTCAAATACGGGACGCGCCTCAATTGTCTCAAGGCTGAGAGCGCCATGCGTATGCCGTAGCGCCTTCAGCTTCTGTGCCACACCATCCTGCACACTGATGTTCTGATCGAGCCCCGGGACTTTTTCTATCGGTTCGGGCATGGGGCCTTTCCCCTCAAGCCACGCGGCGACAGAGTTATATGCGAGTTTTGCGCGGTTCCGGACAGTCGCCGGATACACGTCCGATGAGACCATCGATCCGTCACCGCCGATGACAAACTCTATCACCACCGCGAGACGGTCCGAATCAAGATTGAGCGACGTGAGGTCCGTCGAGAGTCGTTCCGGGAGCATGGGGAATATCCGGCAGACGGTGTAGACCGACGTTGTGTTCTGCCTGGCGTGATCATCAAGCGCAGAGCCCTTTTTGACGAGAGCGTCCACGTCCGCGATCGCAACGAGGACTTTGACCGTGCCCCCCGGCAGGGCCTCGGCCACGGTAAGCTGGTCGAGATCCTTCGAATCGTCGTTGTCAATGGAACACCAGAGGAGCGTGCGCAAGTCCCGGTACGAATTTCCCGGTGAAACAGCAGCACCCGTAATGGCGTGCAGATCTGAAAGGGCTTTCGGGGAGAAATCGGGGGAGAGCCCCCGTTCCAGCATAACTCTCCGGGCGATCGATTGGAGCCTGGAGCTGTGCAGATTGTCAGCAGGATCGGTCATTGTTGTTCAGTGAGGGGGTGAAAGAATGTGTGAATCAGTATAGCGGGGGGAAGTGAGATATGCAACCGACACATTGATTCATTTCCCGGGCGGTGTCAACGTGGATAAAGGAATTGGAGGCTCATAATTCTTTCTACTCTCCCTCGTCTCCTGTCTCAAGGCCAGGAGATTCCCGTCGGGGTCGCGTATCGCTGCCCCCTTTGCCCCGTCCTCGTGGGTAATAATCCCCCTCCTTTCCATGTATGTTCTTCCCTGCGGGATAACGTATACATTCCTCTGTTTCAACCTTTCCAGTTCGGTGAATATATCCAGGACTCTGCATTCAAGCAGAGGGTCCGGATCGCGAAGAAATTCTTCCACCTGATCGAGGAGGAGAATTGCTGCTCCGGCATTGACGAAGACGCCCAGATACCTGAACGCCATGAAGCTCAGTCCAATCTTGTTGCAGTAGAAGTCCATCGAAAGGGGAAGATCGTAGCATGGCACCTTAATAATCGCGTCCTCTATCTGCGATGTGGGCTTCTCTACGGGGTACCAGATTCGAGGGGGGACAACCGCGGATTCCCGGGAGACCGAGAATCGCAGATCACGCCAATTCAATTCGAGACGCCTGTGAGGATTGCGCGCCAGGGCTTCCAGCCGCCCGCCAATTGTTCTGGCATGCTGGCTGGCTGACTCCATAAGCACTCTGGCAATCTTCTCGCGGTTGAACCTTGGTTCGAGAATGAGCCTTTCGATCACAACCCCGGAGAGCATTGTCAGTGGTTGTTCGACGAAGAATTCCAGCAACCCGAACAACCCTTTCCCGACAAATGCCAGCACCACAACCGTCCTGCCGTCCGACACCGAGGCGCACATTTTATTCCAAATGGATTCCACCCATTCCATGGGGTACGGGGGTCTGTACCCTTTGGCGCGCAAGATGTCTTCGCACAACCAGGAGAAATGTTCCAGATAACCCGGCATACTCCCGCCCGTCATTGTTTCAGTATGCAATGCTCCTCGTAGTCTCTGCCCCTTGAGATTCACGGTCCGGGCCATGCGCGGCGATATTAATGGGCGTATCCCTCGTACCTTAATTAGACACTCCAGGGCCGGGATTTCTTTCACGTTGCCGGCGGGCGGGCGCTAAGAGGGAGAGGGAGTATGGGCCATGCATGAATTTGTATCAGAGGATCTGTTCAGTGTGGTCTGGGTGATCCGGAAGGCGTTCATAGCGTTTCTGACGTGGGAATTCATAGAATTGCTGATCGCTCAGTTATAGAGATACCCCCGTCCGGCCGACATACCTGTCAGCACCTGCGTCATCGCCTCGGCCGGCGGTATTTCGGTAGAAATCACACGCGCGATGTCACATACGTGTGTGTCCATCGTCCCGATGTTCCGGTTTACAAACGATTCCATTGCATCGTTGCCGATTGATCCGTTTTCCGCATGGACGTACGTCTCGAACCGGATCTCTCCGCTGTCAAAATCCATCACAAAGTGCCCGAGGTAGATCGTCCGGTTGAGCCGCATCAAGAATTCCGCTATTCTGGGCCGTCCTTCCGCAGGCGCTTTCAAGGGGGAGACCGAATGAAAGAAGACAATCCCCTCCTCCTCATCGACGTTCACGACGCACTGCCACCGGGCGTTCTTTGTGGAGACCCCCATCCGGAATGCCGACTCGTTGGTCTGGCCTGAGACGTCCCACCCCTCCGCAGCAAAGTACTGTTCGACCGATTCTTTGAGTGTTTTCATGATTGTCATGCTCCTATGAGTTGGTGTTCGATTTCTTCCGTCGCCTCTTCGGCCAGCTCTTCGGCGGGGGCCAGAAGATCCCCCCCCAGGGACTCGGCAATGAGCCTGTGTTTCAGGTCGAGCGACTGCGCCATGTTTGTTATCGCGTTTGCCAGATCATAAACCGTGGACCTCTCTTCCAGATCGGCAATCAGCTCTTCTGTCCTCTTCCTTCCAATGAGGAGGGTGAGCCGGTCTGTCACCCGTTCGATCGCGGGCCCGGCGGGGAGATGCGTGCTCCTCTCGATCAGTCTTCCCACCTCCTGCCGTGCCTTCTCCCCGGCGCGGATCTGCGTGTCAAGAAAGCTCTTCAATTCCATGTCGGGGTGGCCGTAATGTACCCTCACCCCTTCCCCCTCGATCCGGCCGATCACCGCGCCGTTGGAACAGACGTACCTCCGGACAAAAAGCCGGACCGAAAGGGAGCGGAATCCCGTCTCGGAATTGAACAGGTTGTAGCCGATGCCGCACACATCGCCGGGGACAGGCTGGACCTCGTAGTCGGTGTTGCTGTATACCCTCATGAAATAGTCGTTCCTGGAGACGCAGGCGACCCCCACCTTCCGCGCGCCTTCAAGGACCTCGATGTCGGAAAGCTCGTTGCACCTGTTGCTCGTGATCGACACTGCCTCACCGTTCTCCACGGTGACGTTTACCTGGGTCCCGGGGATCGCCAGAAGGTAATCATTGAGGACGGAGGTTATCGTATCGATGCTCAACCGATGGATTTGCCCGGACGGAAATCTGTACCATTTCAGAAGCTTGAAGAGAAACGAGCCCCTGACAGGGTATTCGGCGGTCTTTCCGTCGGAAATGCGGAGAAAGTGCTCATGGCCGTCGTTGACCATATGGAGCTGGTCGGGGGGGAGGAGATACTTCTTCAGGTGCCGCCTCCTGAGAAAATCGCGCACTTCACCGGCTTCCGCCTGCGAGAATTCCGGACCTGATCTGTATTCCATTGTCTTCCCTTTCATGATCTGCCGATCCCGCTTCTGCTTCTGTTTTCTGAATCCAAGTTAACATATCTTACCCCCCGGACAGTCTCATCGGCTGATACAAATTCGACAGGTGTATCATGCTTGAAGTACAGACCAAGGTAAAGCGGCAAATCGAGATGCTCGGCCTCGCGGTCGCTAATACGGACCGGCTGAAAGACGCGGATTTTGCGGTGATTTTCGGCCGGGACATACCGACGATCAAGCGGGACATGCAGGAGCTGAGGAGCATCGGGATCCCGATACACTCGGAAAAGAGCAAGGGTCTGTGCCTCGACGGGAAGGTGGAGGCGAAGCTGATCAGGGAGCTCGTCCTCCAGTACATGGGGATATGCAACTCCACCAGCGGATTCGACAAGGCGACGACGCTCCTTGTGAAGAAGCAGAAACTGAAGGCACTGAGCATCGTTGTTGCACTCCAGCGATGCATCGAGAGCAACACGATTGCGCTCGTGGATTACCAGAAGGACGAACACGGGATCGAACGCGGACGGGAGCTCCAGCCTCTTATCATATTCAGCAGCGAGGGGTACTGGAGGGTTCTTGCGGTGAACGACGGGCGGATCAAACAGTATCTCCTCGACAAGATGCTTCTCATCAAGCCGACGGAGAGAAAATTCAAGAAAGTCCCGCAAGAAGAGATCGACGAGATGTTCCGCTATTCATTCCGGAGCTGGGTGGGCGCGGACAAGCACCGGATCAGAATACATCTCTCCAGCATCTGGGCGGAACGGCTGAAGCCGAGGCAGATGATGGAAACACAGGTGATCACGGAGAACGGAGACGGATCGATCGTGTTCGAAGCCACGGTGAATTCTCTCCAGGAAGTGGCAACCTGGGCGGTGAGCAGAGGGCCCGGTGTCACTGTGCTGGAACCTGAAATACTGCGGGAAATGGTTGTGAACCTGGCGAAAGGGGCGCTCTTGAACTACAAAGAGAAGACTGATTGACAATTGAGGATTGAGGATCAAATCAGGAAACGGCAGAAGGGTCAATTCTCTTATTGAGAGCGAAACGGACGGTACACGTCGTGCCGTTCGTCCCGTCGACGGCAATAGTCCCGTGCATCTGTTCGACGAGTGTACGGACGATCGCCAGGCCCATCGTGGTGGCCGCGGGAATATTGATCCCCACCGGGAAACCGACACCGTCGTCCCGGACGACGAGCTCCACCTGATCACCACCGATTGAACGAAGGCCGACACGGACGGTCCCGCGATTACCGGAGGGGAACGCGTGAGTCAAGGCGTTCGTGAGAAGTTCATTGACGATAAGTCCGGCCGGTATCGCCTGGTCGATCTCGAAAAGGATCGATTCCAGATCAAGGACGCACGAGATTTCCGACCTGCCGAACGTTCTGAGAAGTTCGTCCGCAACGCTTTTCATGTAGACGCTGAAATCGATGCTGGCGAGATTTGAGGAATTGTACAGCTTTTCGTGTACGATGGCGATCGATCTGACCCTCTGCCTGCTCTCTTCCAGCACCGCTTTCGTGACCCCGTCCTGCGTCTGGGACGCCTGTAGATTGAGAAGGCTCGAGACCACCTGCATGTTGTTCTTCACCCTGTGATGGACCTCGCGGAGAAGGACCTCTTTCTCCCGGAGCGCGGATCTGATGAGATCATCGGCGCGTTTCCGCTCCGTGATGTCCCGCGCGTTCGAAATGATCGCTTCCTTCCCCTGCATGTCGAAGAGCTGCATGCTCACTTCCACGGGTATTTGCACCCCCTCCTTCGTCCTGTATGCGCCCTCGCAGACCGCGCTTCCTTCGGCCCTGAGCCGGGAGAATCCTCTGGCCATCGACCCTCTGCTTTCCTCCTGAAAAATGTCAGGAGGGCGGAGCCTGATAATCTCACCGCGTGTGTATCCGAGTTGATTGCAGGCGATGTCGTTGACTTCGATGATTTGTTCCGGGATCCCATCAGGCCCGATGGAGCTGAACACGAAAATCGATTCGCTGCTGTTATTGAAGAGAAGGCGGAATCGCGCCTCGCTCATCCGGGCCCGCGCGGCGCTTCCCGTCACCGTCGCGGTCATGAGCTCTACAGCGGCCGCGGTCAGGATGAGTATGACCGTTATGTCAAACACCTGAAGAAAATCAGTGTTGCCGCTGTAGACGTTGACGATCTTCCCGCTCATTTCGAGGATTCCCACGACTCCGGGAATCAGGACGACAAAGGCCGCCACCACGATATACGGTTTTCGCGGAACCGTCAGTGCTGCCAGGATGAGTATGCCGGGGAACGTGAGAAGTGCCGCGTCATGCGTCCCCTCCGACGACAGCATGAGAAAGACGGCGATTCCAGCGAGGACGCACACAAAGAGAACGCCGGACAGAACCGCATACCCCTTCCTGTTAATCCAGATTGCCAGAAGCGAGAGGATCCCACCAATAATGAGCGTCGGAGCAAATCCGGGGGTGCCTGAGGCATACCTGACGGCGCCAAGGATAAGGAATCCGCACGCACCGATCCCCGCAGCAATGCGAATGATCCCGGAGGTCCGCTGCGGGTCCGTGTCTCCCTGAATCTTCTCGCCGTCACCAAGACGCATTCCATTCACCAGCAGTATTCTGATTAATCCGGGGGCCGAATGACCCCGTATGCACCAAGGCCTTCTTCGTTTACGATGAAGAAGGCCCCTCGAATGAACTTCGCAACTTTACGAACCTACTGAAGAGCACGGCAAGACGCAATGTGTATGCGCACACGCGGCGCAGTTTATTTTAGGTGGAGATAAATCTGTGATTACATCGGATAGCGGAGGACTCAAGGGTGCCAGATTCAACGACACTCGACGAAACTTCGCGAAATGATTGCTCCCCGGAGAACATCACTCCGGATGAGATCATTCAAGTCGAATTACTTCGTATCCAGCGCGGAGGGTTCAATCGTTCCTGCTTATCGCGAACCAGGTTCCTTCAACTGCGTTGATGTGGCTGTCCTGCCATGTTTCAATCTTCAGGAGGAATCCGCTGACGCTCACCTTTTCAACTTTCAGCGACACCCGCAGGTTGTGGTCGGTCGGCGCATCGATGCCTGTGAGATTCACCAGAACCGTGGGAGCGGAGAGAAACGGGGTGTCAAACTGCACGAACACCTTGCAGGACCTGGGGCCGTCCCCCTTGTCGATATTCCAGTCTTCGGTTGTGTAGTTCGGCGAGAAGCTTCCTTTCTGAAACGTGAGCTTCTGCGCTGAAGCGGTTGAGGCGACAATCAATACGAGGGTTAACAGAGTGGCACGTTTCATTGCTGGCCTCCGGTTGAGGGGTGAGTACGATTGCGTCATTGCCCTTCGTCCTGCCGGGCTCCGAACCTGATTTTCAGGGGGGCCCACGCTCTGACCTTCACTTTGTTCATGATGGCAGGGGAGAACACACATTGCCGGGCCGCCTCGATGGCGGGATTGATGAACGCTTCGGCATCGTATGACTGCACGCGGACTTTCTGCACTTTCCCTTCCCTGTCAACGAGGACGAGGAGCCTCACATCCCCCGTCACGCCCCCCCGCTTCTGCATATCGGGATAATCCGGCTCGGCGCGCGAGATGACCTTCGGTTCGACGTCAACCGGGAGATTGGGCGGCGGATCCCCGCCGTTATCCGGAAGCGTCTCGACCTTCCCGGCAGGCTCCGCGCTCTTTGCAGTCTCTGCCGGGTGGGACTCGCCTTCACCCGGGGGGGGAGCCTTCTTCTCCGACACGGGTCCGAAAACCGCGCCCGAGCCGGAGAGCTTTGCCGCGGATGGTTCACCGGAAGGGACAGACTTCTCCGCTGCGGCCAGATCCTTCGAGGATTGGCCGGCGGGTGATGTTTCGCGGTGAGCTTTCGCATGCGTGGTGTCAGATCCGGCGGTTGCAGGGGGGACGGCGGACGGACGGAGAACGAAGAACCCTGCGACGACAACCAATGCAACGACCGCTGCGGCTGCGATCCACGCCTTCGGGCCCCCGAGTGCACCCTTCCCTTTTCCGCCTGAGCCGATCCAGCCTGATCTCTCGAACTCCTCGAGATCCCTGACGACCTCTTCCGCAGTCTGATACCGGTCCTTCAGCTCGCAGGCGATCATCTTTTTGACGATAGCAATGAGCCCCCCGGGGATGTCGAGGTTCACCGTTTCGGGGGGGGGACCTGTCCGTGCACGACCTGCTGAGCGATCGTGTAATACGAATCCTCGAGTCCGAACGGGAGCTTCCCCGCCAGGCATTCGTAGAGCGTCATCCCCGCTGAGTAGATATCCCCCCGGTTGTCCACCTGCTTCAATCCCTTGAACTGCTCGGGGGACATATAATAGAGCGTGCCTGCGGTCCCCTGCGTCGCCGTCGCCGCAAATTCCTGTTTCACCTTCGCAAGACCGAAGTCCGCGATCTTGATCCGATCTTCGTCGCCGACGATGATGTTTGCAGGCTTGATGTCCCTGTGTATGACCCCTTCCTTGTGAGCGTGTCCGAGCGCCTGAAGCAACTGCTTGAATATCGTGATCACCCTCGGGATCGGGAGCGCCGCCTGGGGAATGAGGAGCCTGGCGAGCGTCATTCCCTTGACGTACTCCATGACGATGCAAATGCCGTCGGGGGTTTCCAGGAGAGAAAAAATCGAGACGATATTCGGGTCCTGCAACCGGGCGAGCGCCTTTGCCTCGGACTGGAACCGCTTCAGAAAGTTCGGATCGCTTGCATACTGAATGTCCATCATTTTGATGGCCACGTCACGTTCGAGCTTCGTATCGCGCGCGCGGTAGACGACCCCCATCCCGCCGCGTCCGAGGATTTCCTGGATTTCGTACGGTTCGATTTTCTTGCCGATCATCGGGTCCATTTGCCGCCTTGTACGCTCATTTGTCCATGGTAAGCATATATCAGGGAAAGTAAAAGCCGCTCACTCTCCCCAGAGCGAATCGACCTGGTCTCTCATTCCAAGGTACTCCCATCTGAGGAGGGCGACAGGGACGTTTCCGTTTTTCGCAATATAATCATGGAAATCCCTGAGTTTGAAGGCATCCCCCTTCCGGAGCCTTGCATCCCTCAGGAACGCTTCGATCTGCGCCTTCCCGATCTGGTAAGAGATCCCCTGACCCGGGTTCGCTGCGAACGACGCCGCTTCGTCCAGCGCTGTCTGCCTGTCCATGGGAACGCTCTTCTCGAGAAAGGCGGCCGCATCCCTAATCGTAAACTCACCCACCGCAAGACGTATGTCCGCTTCAACCCGGAGAGCGCGGAGGCGCATGAACCGGTAGATCGTTTCCCGTGTCCGGGGACGATCGGCGTCGAAGAGTCCCCCCTGGAGAAGCATCTCCTCCACGTAGAACCCCCATCCTTCGATCGGGCCCGAGTCGATGAAGTGGCGCCGGATGGAATCCTCGTTCGCCCATGAGAGGCAGAGCTGGCAGTAATGCCCGGGAACCCCTTCGTGAATGATGATCGGGCGGGGATCCCTCGCTGATGCAATCCGGAAGAACGAGAGACCGGGCGTCGGCTCGGGGATATACGACACACCGTCTTCATCCCGCCGCGTCTCAGACGTAAGGTCGTCCGTCTCCCCCACCGGGGAAAGGACCGCAACCGCTGGGGGGAGCAGCCTGTTCCTGTAGTGCTTTAGCCATGACGGAATTGTGAGCAAGTCTTTCTCTTCGAGGAATTCCCTGATCGCGATTTCATCAAGGCGGGACTGCTCGATCTGTTCAGCAGAGGATGGGAATATGGGCAATTCGGGCATCCCCGCGTCGCGCACCTTTTCCATCATCTCGGAGAAGGCTGAGCGGTCAAATTCCGTTTTTCCGATCGTCAGCATCTCCGCCGTCGATAAAGGGATGAGCGCAATGTTCTTCAGAAAATACGCGTATGCGTCCTTTCCCGGGCTGAAATCCCCAGGCATCGCGGGAATCCTCTGCTGAAGATCGGAGACGAACGACTCGATCGCCGTGGTTGCGGAATCGACTGCGGCGGCAAGAGGAGGCTGGAACTGCGGCTTCATGAGAGGCTGAAGCCCGGCCGCCACCCTGTAGAGGCGCGCGCGGGCGTCGCCGAAGCCACTCACCGCGAGCTTCGCAAACGGCTGAACGGGCTCCGTCAGGTTTATCCGGGCGTACCTGAGTGTTGCGGGTATGGAAGCAATCCGTCGTATGATATCCTCTGCCCGCAGATCAGTCATGGGGGAGCTTATTACAAGGAGCTCGTACACCGCTCCCAGCGTCTGCTGGACGTAGAATTCCGGATCCCTGAATGGCGTCTTCAGGACATTCAGCTCCCAGTTCATCCGTTCTATCCCCGAGCGGAGCAACATGTAGTCGACGCTGTCTGTCCGCGTCCACGCGGTGCGGGGAATCTGGCTCAGCATGAACTTGAATTCCGTGTAGATCCGCTTCTGATTGCTCAGGTCCTCGGGAGAGACGAGCGGAGTCCATCCCAGCGGACGCTCGACGCGGGGGATGTCATCACCCGAGCAGGGCTGCACGGTTGCGCGCCATGCAAAGAACCGCGCCGCGAGAGCCTGGAGTGCGGGGTTGCGTGCGGCCCCTTCCGCTGTGCCCTGAGCGAATGCCACAATCGGCGCCGCTGTCACCGATGTCAGTACCGCGGCGAAAAAGAGAATCACTCTGGAGAGGTGCTTCATGCCGTATGCCTTCCGGGTTAACATGAAGATTCCGCCATTTGCAGGCAATATCAATATCGGGCGGAAGAACGAAGAGATTCAAGAGCGGATCGTGAAAGCAATATTATAAAAAAAAGGTCACATAAGCAGGTGATCCAACGCAAGAGATTGCATGTCAATCCTGATTACATTCTTTTGAAGGGTATACCGGCATCTCACCTCCCCCCACCAGAAAGGCATCATGCGCATCACGGGGTTTGCTGTTCTCTCAATCGCGGCGCTCGTTTTCTCCTTCGGGAATGCGCATTCCGGATACCTCCAGAATGTCCCCGTCAGGGTGGTTCAGCCCGGAGGGGATACGCTCAGGTGTTTCGCGAGCGGAGACGAGTACTACAACTGGCTGCATGATGCCAACGGGTTCACGATCCTCCGCAACCCCCTGACGGGGTATTACGAGTATGCCACGCTGAAGGGGGGGAACGTGGTCTGCACGGGTGCCATCGCCGGACGGGTCAATCCCGTTTCGCTCGGCATACCGAGATACGCTATCGCTCCGCCCGGGGAACGTGAACGGCTCCGATCACGCGCAGTCGCGCGGGTCTCCGGTACGGCCGCCTCGCCCACAACCGGCACGATAAACAATGTGGTTATTTTCGTCCGGTTCAGCGATCAGGACGAATTTGCTGATCCGCTCTCAACGTACGCCGAGTATTTTAACGGCAATTCCCCCACGTCAACCTCTCTGCTGGCATACTACAAAGAGGTCTCTTACAACCAGCTCACGATCAATTCTTCCTTCTACCCTACACCGGCCGGGGGACAGATCGTCTCCTACCAGGACATCAACCCGCGGGCCTATTACATGCCCTATGATTCAGTCCTGAATCCCACCGGGTACGACAGCGCAGGCAAGGCGGGGAGAGAGGACTCACTCCTCCTCCGGGCCGTCAACGCCGTGCAAAACCAGGTTCCGGACACGCTGAACATCGATTCGAACAACGACGGACTGGTTGACAACATCTGCTTCATTGTCGAAGGGGAAACGGGAGCATGGTCGAATCTCCTTTGGCCCCACAGGGGGACTGTGCCGGGAGGAACGATTCACGGCAAGGGGACATGGTTTTATAATCTCAACGTGCAGGGATTCATCGCAGTCGAAGGGAGCTCGGTTATCTGCCACGAAATGTTCCATACGCTGGGGGCGCCCGATCTGTATCACTATTCGTTCGATGGCATGGATCCGGTCGGCGGATGGGACTTGATGGCGTTCAACTCGACTCCCCCGCAACACATGGGGGCCTATATGAAGTTCCGGTACGGTCACTGGATCTCCTCGCTGCCCGAAATCACTTCTCCCGGGACGTACACGCTTCAGCCCCTGACGAGCGTTACCGGAAACGCCTTCCGGATTCCCTCCCCCCGGTCCACAACAGAGTACTTCGTGGTAGAATACAGGCGGAACACCGGGGTATTCGAGTCCGGCCTCCCCGGGACAGGTCTGATCGTATACCGGATCAACACGTCAGCCGACGGGATCGGTGACGCGGCGGGCCCGCCGGATGAGGTTTATATTTACCGCAAAGGGGGAACGCTCACGGTGGACGGGGATTACTCGCTTGCAACGATGAGCGCAGACCTGGGGAGAACGGCACTCAACGATCTGACCGATCCAACCCCGTTTCTTTCAACCGGAAGCACGGGAGGACTCAGCCTTTCCGCGATCGGAAACGCCGGCGGTTCGATCTCATTCACAGTCGACGAGGCGCTCCCTATCGCTCTTTCGTCGTTTACGGCCGCGGTCTCTCCTGTCGATGCGGTGACGCTCAGATGGACGACGACAAGCGAAACAAATAACTACGGCTTTCTCGTCGAGCGGAAAGACGGGAACGACCCGGTATACACCGCACTTGCGGGGGGGTTTGTCGCCGGTCACGGGACGACACTCCAGAGCGAGCAGTACCAGTATACGGATCTCACGTCGCCCCACTCCACACTTTCGTATCGCTTGAAGCAGATAAACCTCGATGGATCGTATCATTATTCAGAGTCGGTGAACGTCGATCTGTCCCGGATCCCCGACGTCCAGCAGGTGCCGGCAGTGTTTTCATTGCGTCAGAATTACCCCAATCCGTTCAATCCAACGACAGTGATTGAATTCTCCGTTGCGAAGCCGGGGCGAGCGACGCTGACGCTCTACAACACACTCGGCGAATCTGTTACCACACTGTTCGACGGGAATGCCGTTCCGGGAAATCTCTACCGAACAACCTTTGACGGGACAGGGATCGCGAGCGGGGTGTATTTCTACCGGCTGACCGCAGGGGAATCTGCCTCAGTACACAGACTCTTGGTGATCCGGTAGACGCTCGCTTGACAATCACTGCTGCAAACGATACCTTTCGCGCAGTACCAACGAAACGTGGCTCGAGGAGATCAGCGAGCCGCCGATGTCACCGCTGCTCGAGTCCCACCGACGACCGACTGACCAACAGATACTCCCCTCTTGAGAAGATTCACAGTGCGCCGGGAGCATCCCCTCGATGCCCCGTTCCATCCGAACCGAATGGACCGCTCAGAAATCCACACGGAGGCACTGCAATGAAATCAAACGGCGTGAAGGGGCTCGTCGCGCTCGCTGTTCTCGTGCTCCCCGGCGTGATGACGACATACGGACAGAACCTTCTCAAGAACGGCAACTTCGAAAGCTTCATCGGGAATGACCCGAAGTGCTGGACAACTTCAAACATCCCGAAGGTGATGGTTGTCGTTTCTCCTGACACGAAATGCAAGGGGGGGACCCACTCGGTACGATGTGAGGTCAAGGATTTTCACGGGTCGAAGATGGCCGGGATGATATCCCAGAGCGGCATTCCGGTCAGTGGCACGTCACTGACGCTGAAGGGATATTATCTGCTGCATTCGGTGGGGAAGGATGCGGGGTTTATTTCAATCGAGCTGCTAGACGCGGATGGGAATACAGTCAAAATCTGCCACGAGAACCTTACGAGCCCCGCGGTGATATTTACTCCCTTCACGATGACGGGCGACATACCGCGCGGCGCGGTAAAGCTGGACATTAAGCTGACGCTTCTTCCCGATAGGAACTCCGACGCGTTGCACGAAGGCTCGTATGTCCTGTTTGACGATCTGGAGCTTGTTCCCGTCACGACGGTGGGACAAATGCAAATGACCGCTGGTCAGTATTAGCCACCTGCGGGTGTACGTACATCGTTCCCCGCTTCCCCTCCCCGTAAGTCTACGAAAACTCACAGGATACACCAATTCCAAGTGGCACAGAAGTGGTAGCATAACGCTTTTGTTCGCTTGGAGTTACGCGCGTACTTCGCAAACGGACACTATGAAGGATTATCTTTCCTCCCCGCACATGAAGAGGACTGTTCGATTCGCATGCACCGTTGCGTGGCTCGTCTTCGCCTCGTTCGAACCCGCCGCCGGTCAGAACGTCCGCGTCACGACGTTCACGTGCGAACAGGGCTTACCTACGAACCTGACGAAATCCGTGGTCCAGGATCGCGAAGGGTTTATCTGGATAGCCACGGACGCGGGACTCGTGCGATATGACGGGCGTGAATGCCAGACGATCACTCCCGCATTTCCGAGCCCGTATGTCAAAGATCTCATCCTCCAGGGGGAACACACACTTCTTGCGATCACGGATATGGGAATCTTCTCCGTGGGGACTTCCCGGGAATCAAGGTCGATTTCCTGCGTCATACCCGGGAGTCCTGAAGGGACGGACTCTACGGTCAGCTACCCCAAAACTCTGTATCACACGCGCACCGGCGCCACATGGGTAAGTGAACCGGCAGGAGTGGTTCGGGTCGACCCATTGCATCGGCTCAGGAGGTATACGTTCCCCCTCCGCTACCAGGCCAGCCATTTTACCCGGTCATTTCTCTTTGCCGAGGACAGGTACGGCCAGCTCATTGTTTCCTCCGAGCCCGGGGCGTTTTTCATGTACGATGCGGCAAAAGACTCCTTTACGGAGCTTCCGACAAGCCTCTCGCGTTCACAGTTCTTCGTGAACGCGATGATCACCACCCGGAACGGACGGATTCTCGTCGGAACAAGCTTCGGCCTCTACGAACTCAGGACTTTCAGGGGAAGCACAACTCCTGAGATTCAGAAGCTTGCCGAGTGCCGCGACATCTCGTCACTCGTGCAGGATGCAACCGGCGACATCTACATCGGGACATGGACACGCGGGCTCTTCGTGTGCCACGCATCAGCGGGTTCCGGAACGATCGAGCATTGCGCCGCGCTTCCAAACATCGCCATCAACAAGGTATATGCGGACAACAACGGAAACATCTGGACGAGCACGGACGAGGGAGTCTCGCTTCTCAACAAAACGAGCTTCGCTCCCGTCGTCATCCCGTCGAGCTCCCATTACATCGAGTCCGTCGAGGCGCTTCCTGACGGGAATGTCATGGTCAGTGACGGCAACACCGTGTTCGTAAATGACAGTCCGGAGGGAACCTCTCATTTCACGCCAATATTCCACCGTCAGAAGAACCTGATGCTCACGCTCTGCGGGAGCAAAGATGATTTCTGGATAGGTTACCGCGACGGTTCGGTCTCACACGTCCGCTCGGGAAAGGAACGGATGATCAATCTCGGCGGTCTGGGCCGGCTGAAGACGCACATTTCAATCCATGATCCGTCCTCAGTCTGGATCTGCGCCGACGGGTTCGACGGCGTGATTAAAGCGGACCTCAACCGCGGTGTGACCCGATATGACCGGCAACGGGGGGTAGTCTCCCACATTAACGTCGTTCGACAGACCGCGGACGGACAGGCGTACGCGGGCGGACAAGGTACGGGTTCATTTCTTTACGCGTATCAGGGCTCGTCGGATTCATTCCGGAACCTGAGCGAGACTTTTGTGGACACATCCGGCTCCCTGACGGAAGTATTCGACATCGCCATCGGCAAGGGGGACAGCGTCTGGCTTGCCACGAATCATGGCGTCCTGCTGTATCACGCAGGGCAATTCATATGTCCGCCCGGCTGTGGAGACATCACGAAAGAGACGGTCAAGTCCATCGTCGCCGACGCTCTCGGGAACGTATGGCTTGGCACGGACCGCGGGGTTTTTCGTCTCCGGGACGACGATCTCGCACGATTTGACACCAGAGACGGGCTTTCCAGCATTACCATCGCGCTCCGCGCCATGGCGGTAGACCGCACTCAACGCCTGTGGCTGGGGACCGCACACGGGCTCTCCAGGTGGCAGGGTTCCACAAGATTGCCGATCGCGACGGTAATGCCCGTCATTCTTTCGGTCGGCGTGAACGGAAAGCCGGCGACCCGGAACAAGGAGACCCCGACCGAGATCCCCGACCGTTCGTATCTCGAGATCACGTACAGCAGTCTCACCTTCCCCGCCGACGACGTGCTCTATCAGACCCGGCTTCTCGGGAAGGAGACTGCGTGGAGCAGGCAGACTTCCACCTCGCAGATCATCATACCGTCGGTCGAAGAAGGGGAGTACACACTTCAGATCCGCGCGCAAAGGGGAGACCTGCTGTGGAGCCGACCGGCGGAGATCCGTCTCTCTGTGAGCCCTCCATGGACTGGCACCCTCTGGGCGTTCTTCCTCTTCGCCACCGGATTCATTACGCTCATACTCGGCAGCACCAGGTATCTGATCATGCTCGACGAACGCCGGCAGGCGCGTGAGAACCTTGCGGCATCCGAGGAGAAATTCCATCTTATTTTCGACAACGCAATAGACGGCATCAGCTTTTTCGAGGAGGGGTCAGGGAACAATCCCCGCAAACTTGTAGAATGCAACGAGCAATATGCCCGCATGGCCGGGCGAACCAGGGAGGAACTCCTCCAACGGGGATCCACGGAGGGACTTTCCCGAACACTCACCGAAGACAACAGCAGGGCGATCCAGAACGGGCGCGCGTTCCACGGATCATTCACATGGCTCCGCCCCGACGGCAAAGACAATATCATCGAGTACACGGCGGTACCGATCGACAGGCGCGGAAAGAAATTCACGATCGGGATCGACCGCGACGTCACCGACTCCCGCAAGGCGGAGGAGATGGTACGGGAATCACAGCGCCGGTACCAACAGCTCTTCGAATCAAGTCCCGTTCCTCTCCTTGTGTACAATACCAGGTCTCTCGCCATACTCGAAGTGAACCCGGCCGCAGTCGCCCATTACGGCTACTCGCGGGATGAATTCCTTGCGATGACACAGATGGACATTCGACCCAGGGAGGATGTACCGCTGTTCCTTGACTACATCCATTCCAATGCCACTTCGAAGGAGCACACCGGGATCTGGCGTCACAGAAAGAAGGACGGCTCGATCATACAGGTCGACATACGGGGCCATCTCATAGACTGGGAGGGACTTCCGGCAAGACTGGTCCTTGTTCACGATATCACAGAGAGCCAGCGCAATGAGGCGCTGCTGATTCAGCAGGCCGAGGAGCTCGAGGACTCGAACGCGCGGCTTTCCCAGTCGAAGGCGATCGCCGAGGAACAGGCCAGAAGCCTCGAAATCCAGGCGCAGGAACTGATCGCGGCCAGGGAGATGGCGGTGGAAGCCTCGCGGCTCAAATCGGAGTTCGTCGCGAACATGAGCCACGAAATCCGCACGCCGATGAACGGCATCATAGGGATGACGAGCCTGCTCCTGGATACGGGTCTCTCGAAGGAACAGCGGGAGTATGCGGAGATCGTGCGTCGATCGGGCGAGTCGCTTCTCACGGTCATCAACGATATACTCGATTTTTCGAAAATCGAGGCCGGGAAACTCTCGATCGAAAAGATCGACTTTGACCTGATTTCAACGGTGGAGGAAACAATAGAGCTGCTTGCATTCAGGGCCCGTGAAAAGGGGCTCGAGCTCGCATGCTTTCTCGAGTCCGACTCGCTGCGCCGGCTTAAGGGCGATCCCGGGCGCGTCAGGCAGGTACTGACGAACCTCGTGGGGAACGCGGTCAAGTTCACCGAGAAGGGGGATATCACTGTCAGCGCAGGCGTGACCGCGGAGACCGCAGAGAGCGTTGCGGTGCGATTTACCGTCGCAGACACAGGCGTCGGCATAAGCGAGGAGGCCAAAAAGCGGCTCTTCCGGTCTTTTTCGCAGGCGGACGGGTCCACGACGCGGCGGTACGGCGGCACCGGTCTCGGGCTTGCAATCTCGAAACAGCTCGTTGAACTGATGGGGGGCACAATCGGCGTCGATAGTGAGCCGGGGAAAGGAAGCACGTTCTGGTGGACCGCAACGTTCCCAAGACGGCAATCCGACGCCCCGCAGCCCCTTCCCCGCACCGATCTTAAGGGGTTGCGGTGCCTCGTGGTTGACGACAATGAAACAAACCGATCGATCGTGCACCACTATGTCGCTTCGTGGGGGATGGAGAGCGGGCTGGCGGTTGACGGTCCGAATGCACTTGAAATCCTGCGTCGGGCCCGCAGGGAAGGCTCTCCGTTTGAAATCGCAACCGTCGATATGCAGATGCCGGAGATGGACGGACTGCAGCTCGCACGCGCAATCAAGGAGGATCCGGAAATTGCCGGTACCCGGTTGATCCTCATGACCTCGCTGGGGACACAGTCCGTCGATTCAGTAAAGCTCGCCGGTTTTCATGCAGGGATCAGCAAACCCGTAAAGCAGTCCCAGTTGTTCGATTGCATCGTTGAAGTGATGTCCGAAACATCGGACACTGCCGGAACTGTGACGGACAACAGCGCCGAAAGATCTGTTACTGCAACGAATGAAGCCGATCGTACGAGCGACACGTTCGTACACACCGGCAGACCGCTCAAAATCATTGTCATCGAAGACAACCCGGTCAATCAGAAAGTTGCCGTCCTGATGCTTAAGAAGCTCGGGCACACGCCCGATGTGGCCGGCAACGGAACCGAAGGAGTAAAAGCAGTTCTCCACAATGCCTATGACATCGTCTTCATGGATTGCCAGATGCCGGAGATGGACGGCTTCGAAGCGACCACAAGGATCCGCGAGACCGAGGGCTCCTCAAGACACACGACGATCGTCGCGATGACCGCAAACGCACTCCAGGGGGACAAGGAGAGATGCATTGAGGCAGGGATGGATGACTACATCGCAAAGCCGATCACGCAGTTCGATCTGGCGGCAGCGATCGGGCGATGGTCTTCACGGATCCCGGATCCGAACGTCGCCGCTGCGGACGACAAGGCGGGGACGCAACTTGTGAATGAGGCCGCCCTGAAGGAGCTCGAGAGTCTCGGCGGAACGGACGAACCGGGATTTGTCCAGGGGCTCCTCAGCGTCTTCTGGGTCGACACACCCCGGAAGATTGAAGTGATACGCCAGGCGGCTAACGCCGGCGACGCAGGCAAGGTGAGGGAGACGTCGCACCTGCTCAAGGGGACGTGCAGACAGCTCGGGTTCATCTCCATGGCATCCATATGCCAGGACATTGAAGATGCAGGCAAATCAGGTGAGATGAAGGGATGCAAAGAGCTGATCCCGGCGCTTGGACTCACGTACGCTGAAACCCAGTCTCTTGTTACTGCAAAATATCCATCAATCGCGGCCTGAACCATGAAGATTGTGATCGCTGAGGATGACGACATTTCCCGGCTCATCCTTGTCAAGAAGCTTGCTTCACTGGGGTATGAGCCGATCGCCGCAACGGACGGGGAAGCGGCGTGGAACACATTTCTAATCCATCGCCCGCGGATCGTCATCACCGACTGGATGATGCCGAACGTCGACGGCATCGAGCTCTGCCGCCGTCTCAGGACGCTCGATCACGAGAAATACACGTACGTCATATTTCTCACCGCGCTGTCAGGAGAGGATTATTACCTGGAGGGAATGGATGCGGGGGCGGACGACTTCCTGAACAAGCCGGTGAACATGAACGAGCTCATCGCGCGGCTCCGCGTCGCCGAACGGATACTCGACATACACACCAAGGTGACGCAACTCGAGGGTCTTCTCCCCATCTGTTCATACTGCAAGAAGATTCGGGACGACGACAACACCTGGCAGCCGATAGAGGGGTACATCAAGGAGCGATCCGAGGCGACGTTCTCGCACGGATGCTGTCCCTCCTGCAGGGAAAAGTACGTGATGCCTCAACTCGAGGAATTCAGGAGAAGAAAACAGTCGGGTGCGTAGTCAAGCGATCCGAACCTCGAAAACCAATGGCCTTGTTATGAAAACAATCCCCCTGCTGGCGCTCACGTGCCTGGTCCTGAATCTTTCGGCCGGACAATCGACATTCAGGAAGGCAATATTCCTGCATCACTCCGTCGGCGACGTGATTTATCACGGCTCGTACGAGAATACCCCCATACCGACAACCGTGCCGATCGAGATTGGGAAGTACAACACGGCACACGGATTCACGGGATCAAACGTAGTCTCGATGGACGAGCCTTCGACCCGCCTCTGGCCGGCCGGAGGACCTTATGGTACAAGTGAGAATGACTGGTGGTACTGGCAGCAGATCCTCTCCGGTCAGGACAATAACTCCCCCACGTTCGCATCGTTCCTGGGCTCGTATCCCGTCATCATCATCAAGACCTGCTTCCTTTCCGAAGAGTGGATGGCAACGGACGACAGCATTGCCGCGTACAAATCACATTACCGGGCAGTTGTCGGCCTGATGGCCCAGCGCCCCGACCATTTCTTCGTCATCTGGAACAACTATCCCGCCTATTATACCGGCGCTGCAAATTCCCTCCGGTCGCTTCTTTTCAGCAAGTGGGCGAAAGACACACTGGCGACGGGGATGGATTCATTCGGACCACTTCCGAGGAACGTTTACGTGTTCGATGTCTTCCGGAAGATCGCCGACCCCGTTACCGGAATCGAGCCGTTACAGGACATCATCGGCGGAGGGGACGAACATCCGAGCAATGCGGCGGTGGGCATCGTTACGCCGGCATTCGTCAGGGAGGCGTTCGACGCGGCAATCGCATACGAGTCCAGCGCGAATCCGACACTGGTCAACGTCACAGTCTTCCTTCAGGGACCGTACATTGGACCCCTGATGTCGACCGGGCTGAATTCAAGCGGCATACTTGCGGCTCATTTCGGGACCGGGCATATCCCTGCTCTCGCGGTGGACAGCATTAACATCGAGATCCGGGATTCGATACAGGCGGCAACATCCACGATCCGGCGATTTGTCCCGGCATGGCTCATTGCCGACGGGAGCATAAGGGACTTCACCGACACGACGAAGAGATTCATCGGTGTTGCGGGCGTTGCCCCCGGCAACTATTACATCGTGGTCAGGCACAGGAACCACCTCGCAGTCATGAGCGCCTCATCCGTGGGGCTGACCGCGGCAAGTCCTCCGGCACCGTACGATTTCACGACAGATCAAGCGAAGGCGTACGGAAGCAATGCCCAACTTGCAATCGCCTCCAGATTCGCGATGTTCGGGGGGGACGGAAACGGGGACGGCGGCGTGGACACTCTTGACAAGAACACGGTGTGGCGCAGTCAGGACGGAAAGAACGGGTATCTTGCGGGGGACTTCAACATGGACGGGGGGGTTGATGCCCTGGATGCGAATCTCATCTGGAAACCAAACAACGGAATAGGATCACAGGTACCGTGACAATGACGGGGGGCAAGCGACGGGCTTCTCAGTATGCACCTTTCCCGAAGAGGACCACCGGAATCGTTGCAAAGAGAATTTCAAGGTCGAACATGATTGACTGGTTTTCAAAGTAGTACAGATCGAGAAGCACCATCTCCTTGAACGGCACTTCCCGCCTGCCGAGGATCTGCCACAACCCGGTCATTCCCGGCCGTACCTTCTCCCGCAAGTGGTAGTAGTCCGCGTAGAGGCTCTTCGTTTCGATGCTTTCCAGATCGCTGAGCGGAAGCGGCCTCGGACCCACAAGGCTCATCTCCCCCCGGACCACATTGATGAGCTGGGGTAACTCATCGAGGCTGAATTTCCGCAGCCACTTCCCAACGCGGGTCACCCGCGGATCATTCTTCATAAAGAACAGCCCCTTTTCGGTCTCGTTGAGTATGCTCAGCCGGGGCTGGGACGCCTCGGCATTCTTAATCATGCTTCTGAACTTCAAGAAACCGAAATAACTCCCCACCTGCGAAAGTCCCCGCGTCTGGCGGAAGAACACCGGCCGGCCGTCCTCGATCATTATCGCAAGAGCGACGACGCCGAGGATGGGCGAAAAAACAGCAAGGAGAAGCAGGCTGAGCGTGAGGTCGAACGCCCTTTTCAGGCGCGCCTTCGCCCGCGAGATCGAGATTCTGGGGGGAGCGTGAAGCGGGATACCGGCGACATCTTTGATCCTGGCAAAGCGGAGTATCTCCTCGGATTCGCGGGAGATGACTTTCAGCTTGACGTTATTGTCGTGGCACGCCCGGAGGATTTTTGTGAATCCCGCCGTGGAGGGCTTCACGATCGGGACGAACATACGCTCGATCCCTTCCGCTTCGATCGCGTGTTCGACCTGATCGAGCGGGTAGCAAGGGAGGTGCTCCACGGCCTGCAGCATCCGTGTCGAGTGTATCTTCTTGAAGTGATTCTGAAGAGTGCACTCTCCCGGCGGGCAGTGCCCTCCATCGCCAGAAGAACAGATGAATCCCCGGACTTCGTAACCCAGCTCCGGGAACATCGTAAACCTGTCAAAAAGCTGGGGACCGGTCCCGCTCCAATTCACGATCATCGCGTTATGCCTGCCGTAGCCCTTCTTCTGCATGAATCCCGTCGCGATCCGTAGCGCACTTCTGCCGATACCGTATAAGACGGGAATCAACGCCATAAAAATCGCCATGAACCTGGGGGCGAACCTGTCACCGAGCAGCAGATACATGCCAAACACAATCACCCCGACGGAATACAGGTACGCCCTGGCCGCATCGCGTGACTGATCGGAGAAGGGCAATCTGCACGCGGAGCGGTACACGCCGGAGATAAGGCCGATCAGAATCGTCACCGCACAGGACGTGGCGATCAGGACGGTCGCTTCCGCCGCACTGATTACCGGCGTAGTAACGAGCGCATTCCTGATCGCAAACGCGGCAACACCGGCTATCACTATGGCCGCCGCGTCGGTGGCGACATTCACAAGAATGTAGACCGGACGCCAGTTGCGCTGCAGGCGCGACACTCTAGGAGTCTTCGGTGGCTCGTGGTACGTCCGAGGGGCGATTCGTCTGATGCGGCGGGTCTTAACGAGCATAGGAGGATGTCCGGGCCGAGTGTGAAGTCAATTCTGCCGGCAACGTAATCCTGGTGGCAGGCTACGATGTCCGCACAAGCCGTGCCATGTGCTGATTCCACTATCCCCCCGGTCTGCCCGGATACGTGCCGTTCTCTCCTCATAAATAGTACCAGAGATGGGTGCATGCCGAAATGCGGCAAAGTGGTAATATTATCGCAGCATGTTTGCTCGCGCAGGCAGGACATATTCCCACTTATGGGAAGAGAATGCGAGTGACATTCCGAGAGGTGAAAAGAGTGGCAGGCGGAAGAACTATGTCTCTTCCGGTCACCCCGCCTTGTATAGAGAGACGGTTCAGCTTATCTTTCAATCGGTTCTTTCGGAGGCCGGCGTGCTCCCCATGTCCATTGAGGAAGTACTCCTTCCTCTCGCAATTTACGCCACTTCCCATCGGCCAGACACACGGGGCCAGAGGCGGAGGCTCTTGCAGATCCAGACTGATCCCCAATGAAATCAACTCTCCTCCTGGCTCTTGCATGCTTCGCCGTCACGATATCGGCGGGGCAGACGACGTACAGGAAGGCAATATTCCTGCATCACTCCGTCGGCGACGTGATTTATCACGGCTCGTACGAGAATACCCCCGTACCGACAACCGTGCCGATCGAGATTGGGAAGTACAACACGGCACACGGATTCACGGGATCAAACGTAGTCTCGATGGACGAGCCTTCGACCCGCCTCTGGCCGGCCGGAGGACCATACGGTACAAGTGAGAATGACTGGTGGTACTGGCAGCAGATCCTCTCCGGTCAGGACAATAACTCCCCCACGTTCGCATCATTCCTGGGCTCGTATCCCGTCATCATTATCAAGACGTGCTATCTTTCCGAAGAGTGGATGGCAACGGACGACAGCATTGCCGTGTACAAATCGCATTACCGCGCGATCATTGCCATGTTGGCCCAGCACCCCGACCATTTCTTCGTCATCTGGAACAACTATCCCGCCTATTATACCGGCGCTGCAAATTCCCTCCGGTCGCTTCTCTTCAGCAAGTGGGCGAAAGACACACTGGCGACGGGGATGGATTCATTCGGACCACTTCCGAGGAACGTTTACGTGTTCGATGTCTTCCGGAAGATCGCCGACCCCGTTACCGGAATCGAGCCGTTACAGGACATCATCGGCGGGGGGGACGAACATCCGAGCAATGCGGCGGTGGGCGTGGTCACGCCGCAATTCGTCGAGGAAACATTCGACGCCGCACTCGCATTCGAGGCCAGCACAGAGCTTATCGTTACCACGCTCCCCGCCGGAAACATCACTACCACCGGGGCACAGCTCAACGGCACCGTCAATCCCAACGGCTTCCAGGCTAATTATCACTTCGAGTACGGTACCACGAACGGGTACGGAACGTCGACAGCCACTACAAGCGCCGGGTCCGGATTAACGGCCGTCCCGGTCTCCGCACAAATCTCAGGTCTCGTGCCGGGGACGCTGTATCACTTTCGACTCGCGGCAACCAACAGCGGGGGAACCATCTACGGGGGTGACACCTCGTTTACCACTGCCGCGATCCCCCCGGCTGCGGCAACGCTCTCTGCAGGCTCGATCACATCAACGGGAGCGCAGCTCACCGGATCAGTCAACCCGAATGGTCTGGCCACTGACAATCACTTTGAATACGGTCTGAGCTCAGGTTACGGCTCATCCACTGCAACCGTAAGTGCCGGATCCGGAATTGTTCCCGTCGCCGTGAACGCACTCCTGGCGGGTCTGACGCCAGGGACGCAGTATCATTACCGGATTGTGGCGACCAATGGTGCTGGCACCACGAACGGGAACGACTCGTTATTCCAGACCTCTATCCCACCCCCATCGGTGCTTACCGGTACCACCGGCAACATTACGACAACGAGTGCGCTGGTCAACGGATCGGCCAATCCCAACGGGTTCAGTACCACATGCCATTTTGAGTATGGTCTGACCTCAAGCTATGGCTCCTCCGCTTCGCCTGTCGGCATCGGGCCTGGCTTTACATCAGTTCCGGTGTCTTCGCCACTGTCAGGCCTCGCACCGGGGACGCCGTATCACTACCGTCTGGTCGCGGTAAATGCCGGAGGAACCACATACGGGGCCGACTCTCTCTTCACAAGTGCGGTTCCACCCCCGTCCGCGGTTACGCTGTCGGCAAGTGCGATTTCAATAACAGGAGCACAGCTCGCTGGGTCAGTCACTCCCAATGGCTTCAGCACGAGCTATCACTTCGAATACGGGTTGACAGGTGCGTACGGGTCATCCTCATCTACAGTCAGCGCGGGGGCAGGATCAGCCCCCGTCGCCGCGAGCGTAACACTTTCTGGCCTCACACCAGGGACTCAGTACCACTACAGACTTGTCGCGTCGAACGCCGGTGGGACTGTTGACGGTTTTGACTCAACGTTTGCGACGACAATCATCCCTCCGACTGTCGTTACACTCCAGGCAGGTTCGATTACCGCAACGGGGGCCCAGGTCAACGGGTCAGTAGACCCTGACGGGCTCAGCACAGACTATCACTTCGAGTACGGACTGACCAATGCATATGGGACATCGTCGTCGACAGTCAACGCCGGCTCAGGAATATCCGCAGTCGGGGTCAACGCGCAACTGACCGGTCTCTCACCCGGGACTACGTATCACTACCGGCTGGTTGCCACGAGCACCGCGGGGACGGCAGTCGGGAGCGACTCATCGTTCGTGACATCAGCCCTGCCTCCCACGGCTGTCACATTGTCGACCAGCAATATCACGACGGCCGGTGCACAGATCAATGGGTCTGTTAACCCCAACGGATTCAACACCAGCTACCACTTTGAGTACGGGCTGAACACGAGCTACGGGTTGTCCACAACGACTGTTGGCGCCGGGTCAGGGGTATCATCGATCGGCGTCAATGCAACTCTCTCGGGACTCACGCCGGGGACCCCATTTCACTACCGGCTCGTCGCCTCCAACAGCGGAGGGACTGTTTACGGCTTTGATTCAACATTCACGACAGCCATACCGCCACCCACGGTTGCCACACTGCAATCGGGTTCCATTACCACTACCGGCGCACAGATTAACGGATCCGTCAACCCCAACGGGTTCAGCACAACTTACCACTTCGAGTACGGGACAACCAGCAGCTATGGATCAGTCACAACCGCCTCCAGTGCCGGGTCCGGAGTGAGTGCGATTGCCGTCAGCGCCCAAATTGCAGGCCTGACGCCGGGGACGCAATACCATTTCCGGCTTGTTGCATCAAACGGCGGAGGTACTATTTTTGGAAATGACTCGCTGTTTTCGACAACGATTCTCCCTCCAGCCGTTCTAACGCTCCCGGCCGGTTCCATAACTACAAGCGGTGCACAGGTCGCCGGGTCAGTCAACCCCAATGGCCTCAGCACGGACTATCACTTCGAATACGGCCTGAGCACAGGCTATGGCTCCTCCACCACGGCTGTTAATGCGGGATCGGGGATCAACCCGGTGGCCGTGGGGGCACCGCTGACCGGCCTCGCGCCGGGGACGCAATATCATTACCGGGTTGTGGCAACCAACCCGGCGGGAACCTCGGTCGGATATGATTCTCTCTTTGTGACAGCGGTACCAATGCCATCGGCGGTCACATTGCCGGCCGGCAACGTGTCAACAACGACGGCGCAGATAAACGGGTCTGTCAACCCCAACGGGTTCGCAACAAGCTACCACTTCGATTACGGCCTCACGTCAAGCTACGGCTCCTCAACAACGGTCACCAGCGCCGGTTCAGGCACGTCGCCAGCCGGCGTAAGCACACAATTAACGGGGCTCACACCGGGAACGCCTTATCATTACAGGGTAGTAGCGATCAACGCCGGGGGGACTGCATACGGAAATGATTCCACGTTCGTGACTGTAATCCCTCCCCCGACGGCCGTAACGCTTTCAGCCGGGAACGTTACAATATCCGGCGTGCAGCTCAACGGGTCGGTCAACCCCGACGGGTTCGGTACGAGCTATCACTTCGAATACGGTCTGAGTTCGAGCTACGGCACCTCTACTGTAACGGGAAATGCCGGTTCAGGGATTACCCTGGTACCCGTCAATGCACAGATCACGAGCCTTACTCCGGGGACAGTCTATCATTATCGAGTGGTGGCATCCAACAGCGGCGGGACTGTAAACGGATATGACTCGACATTCACCACGGCAATACTTCCCCCGGCTGTGCTGACACTGCAGGCCGGATCGGTCACGACAAGCGCGGCTCAGATCAACGGGCAGGTTAACCCCAACGGCCTCAGCACAACCTATCACTTTGATTACGGCACGAGCACAAGCTACGGGTCCTCCACGTCAACCGGGAACGCGGGCGCGGGCGTTATCGGAGTCGGGGTCAACGCGCAACTGACCGGATTAACGCCGGGGATAGCGTATCACTACCGTTTGGTGGCAACCAGCGCGGCAGGAACCACACAAGGAAGCGATTCAGTGTTCGTGACAGTCATTCCGCCACCTTTGCCAGTGACGTTATCGGCCAGCACCATAACAACCACGGGTGCCCAGGTTAACGGAACTGTCAATCCCAACGGCTTCGCCACAACCTGCCACTTCGATTACGGTACGACGTCCTCCTACGGCTCATCGACAACTGTCAGAAGTGCCGGATCAGGCACGAACGCTGCCGGTGTCAGTGGGCAATTAAGCGGCCTCACACCAGGGACGTTATATCATTACCGGCTGGCGGCGTCCAATAGCGGCGGGACCGCGTATGGGAATGATTCAACGTTTCGAACCGCCATACCGTCCCCGACAGTGGCAACGTTTTCTGCCAGTTCCATCACGACAAACGGGGCACAGGCGAACGGAACGGTCAACCCCAATGGATTCGCGACAACGTATCATTTTGAATATGGCCTGACACAGACCTACGGAACATCGTCCTCAACTGTAAGTGCGGGTTCAGGGAAGACGGCCGTAGGTGTGAACGCGCAGATTACCGGTCTCTCTTCCGGAACCACGTATCACTTCCGCCTCGTCGCTGTGAATTCCGGGGGAACTACGAACGGGAACGATACGTCTTTTGCGACCGCGGTCACCCCCCCCTCCGCGACAACGCTCTCATCCAGCAACATCACCACTACGGCCGCACAGGTAAGCGGCTCGGTCAATCCTAACGGGTTCAGCACGAATTATCATTTCGATTACGGTCCGACGGTTGGTTATGGTTCATCTACGACAGCTACGAGCGCCGGATCCGGCACCACGGGGAGTGCCGTTAATGCGCATTTAACAGGTCTCACTCCCGGGACCACATATCATTACCGGCTTGTGGCCGTCAACTCAGGAGGAACTGCGTACGGAGGGGATTCGACATTCGCGACGACGAATTTCTGTGCGGTAGGCGTCGTTGTGTTCCTTCAGGGACCGTACGTTGGACCATTCATGTCAACCGGTCTGAATACCGGCGGGATTCTTGCAGCACACTTCGGATCGATGGCGATCCCGGCCCTTGCCGTTGATAGCATCACTATTGAAATCCGGGATTCTGTACAACCGGCAAAATCGACAATTCGCAGATATGCCCCCGCATGGCTCCTCGCTGACGGGACCATCCGGGACTTTCTCGACACGACAAAGAGCTATCTTGGATTCACGGGGGTTGCGGCAGGTAGCTACTACGTCGTCGTCAGACACAGGAATCATCTTGCCGTAATGACGGCCGCCCCAGTGAGCCTGAGTGCCGGCGCTCCTCCTTCTCCGTACGATTTCTCAACCGGGCAGGGGAAGGCGTACGGAACAAATCCCATGCGGGCGGTCGGATCCAGATTTGCGATGGCAGGCGGTGACGGCAACGGCGATGGCGGCGTTGATGCCCTGGACAGGAACACGGTCTGGCGCGTTCAAAACGGAACCAACGGGTATTTCGGCGGGGACTTCAACCTCGACGGCGGAGTTGATGCGCTGGATGTGAACCTGATTTGGAGACCCAACAATGGGAGCGGGACGCAGGTACCATGATGAAAGTGTAGTTCCCGCCCGTTACATTATTCTCTTCCTTTTTTCACCCCACTCTTCCAACTGTCTCCGCACTCTGGCTGACTCGCCATCCCCGGCATCTTCGAGGATCTTCTGTGCCGCCTCGGCGTGGCTGATCGCCTGGGAACGATCCCCGAGTTTATCCAGGGCCAGGCTCGTGTTCCAGAGGGCGCTCCCCTCGGTCCGCCTGTCGCCGATCTCGCGCGCAATCTGCAATTGCTCGGAGTGACATTCGATCGCGACCCGGGTCTCGCCCAGTCGAGCCCGTGCTTTTCCAATGTACCCGAGGACCGTCGCCTCTCCGGAACGATCGCCCAGTTCTCGTACAAGCATGAGAAGTTCCTGGTAGCACACGAGCGCACTTCGCGCGTCCCCTGAGCGCGCGAGTGCGTTCCCCAGATTGCCAAGAGCGTCTCCTTCCCCGTACCGATCCCCCGCCTCACGGGTTATCTTCAGGTGAGCTTCGTGACATTCGATAGCCCGGCGAGTATCCCCCAGTTCCGCATAGCTTCGTCCCATCGTGCTCAGTATGGCTCCCTCTGTGCGGGTGTTGCGGATTTCGCGGGCAATCAGGAGAGCCTGTGTTCCCAGGTCTACGGCCTTCCGCGACTCTCCCAGCGACTTGTGCGAGGCGGCGAGATCGCTGAGGCAGTCTGATTCTGAACACTTGTCCCCGGTTTCCCTGGAAAGAGCAAGCGCCTTTTCGCACAGAGTGATTGCATGGCTCGATGCGTTCATGAGCTGGTGGTCGCCGGCAAGCTCCCTCATCGACTCACATTCACCGCGCAGGTCCTTGAGCTCCCGTGCCAGAGCGAGTGCCTTCCCGTGGTACTCCAGGGCATGGGGAAATTCCGATCTGCGGGCATATGCAAGCCCGAGACATCTCAGGGCCCGCTCCTCGACCTTTCGCGCGCCTATCTCACGTGCAAACGTCAACGCCTGCATGCCGTATTCAAGGGCATGAGGCGTCCCACCCAGACGGCAGTATGCGGACCCGAGATCGACAAGAAGAGACGCTTCCGCGTAACGATCCTTCAGCCGGCGGGCTGATGCGAGAGGCGCTTGTAGCCACTGAATCCGCTCGCGGGGAGACTGCCGGATGCTCAGGAGATCACTCCCCACAACCGGGTACCTCGAGCACATCTGATCGGCCCATTCATCCTGTTCAGCGCGGGAAGCAGCCCAGCCCCATCCCGCCTCGATGTTGGCTCTTTCCGCATCATAGAGGGCGAGCGCAGCGCACATGCTGGTTCCGCCCCGGTAGTACAACTCGTTCGCTCTGGCGAGGACTGTTGCACCGTATTCGGCAAGGATCTGCTGGACCGATTGACGTTCTTCATCGGAGCATTGCGCAAGCGCCCAGAGCCGAAAGAGATCATGCAGCCTGTAGGAAGCGGGAGATTCGCACCATTGGAGCATGTTCCCGGCGAGGAGGACGCTCAAGAAATCCTGTGCAGGCCCGGCACCCATGCCCCAGACAGTCCCTGCGTCCTGTGCGTCAAATCTGTCCGGGAATGCGGAGAGGAGACGCCAGAGCTTCTGCAATTCAGGGGAGAGGGAATCATAGGCGGGTTTCACTGCACTTTCGGCAAGAGCGCGCCGTTCGTGTGTCTGGGAAAGGCGGCGCATGCAATTGTCGACAGAGAGATCCCTGTGCTCCGCCAGCATGTTCGCGGCTTCGCGAATGGCAAGGGGGAGATTCCCGCACAGTTTGGCCATCTCTTCGGCACGCCCTTCAAGACGAGGAGCGATGCGGGTCGCAAGATCGCGCGCGTCCTCCGCCGGGAGCGTGTCCAGGTCTTTGCCGAACATCCCCGGCAGCGGGAAGCGATTCCGGGAAGTCGTCACGAGGAGACATTCGTCAGGCGGCATCAATGGTTGAATCTGGCCCCCGCCGGCCGCATTGTCAAGAAATAGAATTACGCGGCGGCTATTCAGGACAGACCTGTATCTCCCCTCCAGCTCTGCATCGTTGGAAGGAACAGCGGCAGCCGGTTCGTACGCACGGATTACGTGCGCCATCACTTCCGCCACAGCAATCGGGGCTTTCCCTTCCCCCTTGAGATCCAGATATATTTGCGCGTCGGGATACCGGGGGGTGAGCTCTTCCGCAAGCTTGAGTGCCAGGCTCGTCTTCCCCACCCCGCCCATTCCGAATATGCCGACGACACGGAAGCCGTCGAATCGTATTCGTTCGACAAGCTCAGTGAGCTCTTTTGTTCTTCCGGCAAAATCCGCGGGAGGAGTCGGAAGCTGATGAAGAGAGAGTGACGGCCCCGGGAGTGGCGCCTCGCTGAGGGCAGGGCCGTGGAGTTCGATCGTTGAGTTCGGGTTCATATTCGCCCCTGTCCCGGGCTGGTGGATTGCCCTTCACTGACAGCAAGTTGAAGGAGGGATTTAAAGAAGAACGCGAGGGTAATTTGCGTGGAAACAAAGAAGAAATATGTGATAGTTGTCACATAGAGGCGATGGACACAATGAAGTGCTGTTCCGGCTATCGGGACTGAGGCAGGGGAGGGCTTACGGTGACACAAGCCTTTCGAAATGCCTGAAGAGGAATTTCAATTCCAGAACGGCTGATGCATCGGTGTAGAGATGTGTGATGCGGGGATATCCGATCCGGTTCATCTGCGCTTCTTTCAGCTTGAGCTGAACGGTGTGCTTGAAGTCCGGGTCAAGCACGTTCTGTTCGACAAGCGCTTCAGAATCGTTGAAGACAACGAATGACCGGTCGAGCGCCCGCGGCAAGCTCATATGCAACCGCACGTTAGGGAGTTCCTCTTTCTGAAGGGCTCCGGCTTCGTCCGGGTCATTGACAGGCACGAACACGGCTTCGATAAGAGACCTGCGTACGACTTTCGAGAGATCCTCTATCGCTCTGGGGTTCGCAGTGAGTATCAAAACCGTGTCCCCTGCGTCGCGCGCAAGTGCGGCATACCTGACCATGCGCCGGAATTCAACGATCGCGGGGCGCATGTAGTACGTCTTTGTGTACTTTCCTTCTCCGGGAAATACACATTCGATTCCCGTCCTGATCACATAGGCATACCCTGGGGTCGCACTGAACATAACAACGAATTGATTCCGCATTATGTCGGATTCGTCGGTGATTGGTTCTCTCTCCGGGTTGAACTGCTCCAGATCGCACGTCTTTTGCAGAGGATTCAACCTGCCGCGCAGGGAGATGCCCGCCGCAAACCCAACCCCCAACACGAAATCGACCGACTGACCGGGAAAAGCATACTTGACGAGCGGTCTTACCGAGTCTACGGTGCAGAAGACACGCTTTACGGGGAGGAAGTCCTTCTGCTTGCCTGTCGGGGAGAAGACGAGCCGGCCCCCGGAGAGCGTATCAAGGCGCGCGGCGTCAAAAATCGCGGAATATGTTCTCGAGATTGAATCAGAGAACGATACGTTCCAATCTTCCCAGCTATCGACTCTTCCGGATACGCTTACAGGCGAATAGTCGGGACGTTCTTTCTCCGGTGGATTGGGATCAGGTTTTGTGCCCGCAGGTTTACCGGGTTCTTCTGATGTGGTGACCGGTGGCGTCGAAGGCAATTCAGGAATTACGGGGAGAGATGTCTTACTTGTGTCCGGCTGCGTGAGATTCTGCGGGATCTCATTTGATTCGCTTCCGGGTCCCGGCCCGTGCGGCCAGCGACGCACAAGGACGACGAGCGACGCGAGGAGAAGTATCACACACCCCGCGACGACGATTTGCACATGGCACCGATTCCAGCTATCTTTCATCGGAAGAAAGGTTCTTTGAAACGAACCTCTTTGGGTGGTTCCTGCCTGAGCGGGACTGCTGAAAGAGGTTCTTTGTTTTGTGAAGGTACACACAAATATACGGGTTTCCAATGACATCGCGACGAGAATTCCTCAAAACCGCCGCCGGGGCAGGTTCCCTTCTTGCGTTCGACATCCGCAGTGCGCGTGGGGGGAAAGAAGATACCGCATACTTCGGGTTGAATGATTTTATCGAGAGCCATCCTGACGCGGTGTTCATATTCCGGACGAGCGTCGACGTGAAGACAAATACAACGGCAATTAAGAACGCAGGATACACTCTCGGAAAGACCCTTTTTGTCATCAAACCGGGGCCTGCTGATGCCTTCCCCGTGACCGGGAATGTCGCCATTAAGCCGAATATCACATCGTGGTCGTGGGACATACCGCCGATCGAAACGACGATGGGGATACAGACCGATCCCTGGTTTGTCGAGGGGGTGATCAACAGTCTTACAGACCTCACGATTCCAGCGGGGAATATGTTCATACGCGATGCAAACTACGTTGCTGCCGCGGTGGACGGAAAATGGTACAGCGACCTTGCCACGCGGTCGGGGGTCAACGTCAATCAGTTCCTTCCCGTGGGCCAGGGGCTGGCGGCGGAGGACGTCCAGTGGATCGACGTCCCGACGGGGATCTGGTACAAACGGATCCCCTACCTGGTCCCCTTCAACACGGCCGGCTCATGCTTCATTAATATAGCGAAATTCAAATCCCACGGAATGGGGATGACGCTCTGTTCAAAGAACATACAGGGAACAAACGCGCAAAAGTACCAGGCCCATTGCACGGCCTGGGGGACGGCCATGGCAGGGGTAGATGCGGGGGATGTTCAGACGAACGCATTCCAGACGATACAGACGAACTACACACGCCACAAGGAGTCGATACCGCGCTGGAAGACGCTCGACGGGGATCCCGCGTGCGGATCCGCAGGCGGGCTCTGGATGGAGACGCACACGACCCGGTGTCTCGACAACAATTCAGTGACACAACCGGCACTTTCTATCATAGAAGGGGTCTACGGCCGGGAGGGTGCGTTCGTCTCGGGTCCGAGCCCCACAGGGTACGGGATCGATATCATGACCAACGTCGTGATATTCGGGAAGAATGCGCGCCACGTGGACCTGATCGGCGTCTACCTTGCGGGGCATGAACCGGGGAATTTCGGACTGTTCCATATCGCATCCGAGCGGGGGCTGTCACGATTCCTCAATCCGCATGACGTCCCATTGTACGAGTGGAAATCTGACGGAAGTGCCACGCTCACGCCGCTCGATAGTTTTCAACGAACACCGATAAGGACAGTCTACCTCCCGCAGCCGGGAGAGGAAGCGTACCATCTTGTGAACCAGCCGTACGACTACACGGCGACATCGGTGAGCCAGAAGACTTCCCGTTCGAATATCCCGGATGCCTTCGTGATATCCCAGAACTTCCCCAACCCGTTCAACCCGACGACATCAATCCAGTACCACGTTCCGGATTCGGGGAACGTGAGGATCGAAGTGTTCGACGTGCGGGGACAAGTCGTGGATCTTCTTCTCGACTCCATACAACCCGCCGGCGATCACCTCGTTGTCTGGAAGTCCGACCGGAGAGCGTCAGGAACGTACTTCTACCGAATATCGTTCAAAGGGTTGATGAAAACGAAATCGATGATATTGATCCGGTAATTATGACCGACATTGCTGTCCATGAAATAGAGCTGGCCGGTTCATTTTTCTGAACAGGTGTCCCGGCTTATACCCGTATAGAGAGCTGATGACCCACGATTGTCACGTTCGGTCAAAGTGATGGGGGTCACCGAATGCAGGCAAGCAAAAGAATTAACGGTAAGTTCATTTGGATAGATGTGACTCAAGGTGTATATTGTCTGTGTAACTGGTTCTACTCCAGACCGCAAGATGTTCGGGGGATCATGCCTAATGCCTGGTGAGAACGGAACGAAGGGGAAGTTCTCATCCTGACCATTATCTGACCCAAGCCCTGCTTTTCACATCGGGTTCGGAACCAAATCAAGACGGATTCGGGCTCCGAGGATCCACCGTCATTTTTGAAGACATACGTAGTTCGCTGCACGCTGTGACCGGCGCATTTCAGGCAGTATTCGTGGCTGATGCCGGCGCAGCCTGTTCATTCCAGCACGGAGAGTGTACCTGAGATATCGTGTGAGCGACGGCCGTACTGACAATAGCCGCAAGTCCCCCCGGGACGACCGCGAAGTGCAGAGTGTACCCGATTCCTCCGCTCCGGAGACATCCGCGGAAGGGGTACGCCCGTCGGAGCCGCATCCGTCATTAGTCAGCGGAAGTTCTGCGATTGCCGACATACTCACTACCATTGATTTGGTTGCACCGTCGACCGCCTCTGTTCTCCTTACGGGCGAGAGCGGCACCGGAAAGGAAATAGTCGCAAATCTCGTCCACCTGAGAGGGGGGAAGTCCCAGAGCCCGTTTGTCGCCATTAACTGCGCGGCGCTCCCCAAGGACGTGATCGACAATGAGCTCTTCGGACACGAGCGCGAGGCGTTCACGGGAGCGATCACACGCCAGCCGGGCTGCTTCGAACGTGCAAACGGCGGCACGCTTTTCCTGGATGAGATCGCCGAAATGCACCCCCAGGTCCAGGCGAAACTGCTCAGGGCGCTGGAATCGAGAACAATCAGACGTCTCGGCGGGCACGATGAGATACACGTCGACGTTCGGGTGATCGCGGCAACGAACATGCGGATCCCCGAGGCGCTTACATCAGGCGCCCTCCGGGCGGACCTCTATTACCGGCTCAGCGTTGTCGAAATCCACATTCCGCCGCTCCGCGAACGGAAGACGGATGTTCCCCTCCTGGCGGACCATTTCCTGCAGTTGTTCTGCGAGAAGCACAAGCGTCCGTTGAAGAGATTTTCGCCCGAATCGCACCGGATACTCGATGCATACGACTGGCCGGGGAACGTGCGGGAGTTCAGGAACATGACGGAGAGCATTGTCCTTCTCTGCCCTGACGAGATCGTCGGCCCGAAACATCTCCCGCTCAAGATGCGCAACGCTCTCCCGGCCGCAAATGCGGCACAAGACCCGAACGTCATTGTGGTGCCATTCGGGACGACACTGGCGGAGTCGGAGCGGCTCCTCATACTGCACACACTTGAGCTGACGGGGAACAACAAGTCGAAGGCGGCATCGATACTCGGGCTGAGCAGGAAGGCAATGTACGAGAAACTCCGCCGGTATGAATTACAGAAGAAGGGGGATAAGGGGTGACCCGGGGAGCGGTCATCCTGCGGCCGACAACGCGCGCGGGATGACCTGGGGAGCGGTCACTTCAGGTAGAGAAGGCGTCGAGTCTGGTTGAACGTCCCCGCGACAAGCCGGTAAAAATAGACCCCGCTTGCAAGAGAACCCCTGCCCCCGCGAACCACACCCGTGTCAAACACAACGCTGTACGTCCCCGCGCGCCTCTCTTCGTTGACGAGCGTCGTCACCTCGTTCCCCAGCAGGTCAAAGACAACAAGGGATACATGCCCGGCGGACGGGAGCGAGAACTGAATTGTCGTAGCCGGGTTGAACGGATTCGGATAGTTCTGTTCGAGGACGTATTCACGCGGGACGGACGCTCCCGTACCGACGCCGGTCGGAATCTGGATTGCCCTGAAGACGATGTTATCAAAATAGACTGTCGCGGGATTGCCATCGCCGCTCTGAAAATAGAACCGGGAGAACGGCGTGGGGGGAAGGGGGACGAAGAACGTCTGCCACACGTTCGGGGCCACAGACACGATGACGTTCGACCCCGTGTAGAACCCGATCGTGAGATCAATCTGTGCGGGCGAGTAAACCTCGAACCGGAGAGAATCGTATTGCGAAACGTCAATCGTCTGCTGGCTGGTCCACGTACCGTCCAGCATGTCAAACGCACCCCAGGCATTGTATGCGACCTTTGCGGAATGCGTGCACTGTGAAGCGACGGGAGACGTGTTGGCGAAATCGACCGTTGCCCCCCATGAACTGTTGATAAACGGGGTCTGGAGGATATCATCATAGACAATGATGTCGGGGTTCTTCGGGGGCGTGCCGGTGTTGCTTATCGTTACGTTTATCGTGGATGTCCCCCTGTTCCCCGCCCCGTCCCGGGCGACGGCGGAGAGTGTGTGAGCGCCGTTCGCGAACAACCACGTGTTGAGTGTAGAAGTGTACGGGGGGGCGACAACTTCATTCCCCACGGGATTGCCGTCAACCGCAAACTGCACACCGACGACGCCGACGTTATCCGTCGCCGAGGCTTTCATTGCCACGAGGTTCGTCAATTGCGCGTTCGCCGCGGGGGATGTAACCTGAACCGTTGGGGATATGGTGTCCGGGGGCGGAGGGGTGCCGCCCATGAAAGCCTGTTTTACGGTCTGGAGAAGGTGATCCCTGTATCCTGCAGGGAGATTCCCCCTGTATCCCGCGGCAACCTCGTAAATGATGACGCCGCCGAGCCCCTTTGTGTTCAGGTATCCCGCCTTGACCGCCATCGTCGTCTCCGCGTCGAACGAGACAAACTGGTTCGCCGCGGAATAGTACGAGGCCTGTGCTCCCGCGTCCCACTTGAGCGGGAGGTTCCCGTACGTATCCATGATCTGTGAGTACGGAACAGTGTTCTGCACGGTTCCGAATCCGCTCTGCATCGGGCCGGTGACGCCGTTCCATATGTACCCGTAGAATTCAATGCCAAATCCCAGTTTCAAGGCCGGCACCCCGGCATTCAGATAGACGTTCGCTGTCCCGTCTATGGAGGGCATCAGGCCCCCGGTGGAGGGGAATCTGTTCCCGCCGTCAAACGTCGCGGAGTTGTGCCAGCTCACCCACCCCGGCCAGGGACCGGACATGTCGTACGTCATCATGTTGATCTGGTCCAGGTACTGCTGGTTGTTCACAAGCCCCTGATCGAATCCGAGCGCGGCGGCGGTGAGAACCGCCTGCGGGTTGACCTGAAGCATCGCCGCTTTCAATTGCTGGACCCATGCTGCAAAGTCGGTGTATTCGGCGGAGGGCACGGGCTCCCAGTCGATGTCCACGCCATCAATTCCGTAGGACCTCATGATGTTCGTCAGGAAGTTGACGGACGTGGTCCTGTTCGTGACGGCACCGGTATAGTCCGACCCCCATCCCCCGGTCCCTATGAGGGCCTTTTTGCCGGCCGCGTGAGCGGCGGCGGCAAACTGCATGAGACGTGTGCTGTCGATGCCGCTGTTCGTCCCGTCGAACGTTCCCGAGGGAGTCGGGTTCATTTCGAAAAGGATCCAATGCGTCGCGCAACTGAAGTCAACCTGGGGAATATCGACCGGGGGGGAATTCCACATTGCCCATCCGGCGTAATACGCCGTGACCCAGTGGGATTGCGACACGCACGTGCCGGCAGCGAGAAAGACAGCTATCAGGAGCCGTAATGCCCTGGTCAGCATCGTTCACCTCTCCCCGAGAGGATGCAAAATCTGTGCCTTGCATCACATGTCAGCAGTATGTCGTTCTTGCAGTGCATATGCGATATTTCATGAGGCCCGAACGGGAACAATGTAATAAAGGAACCAGTATTTGTAAATAGGTAAAATTCTGCGAATATCACTCAAGGAAAGATAGCAGAGATTCCGTAGGTATCAAGCGGAATTCTGAAAAAATGAAGGGTGGCGAGAAACGGCCATTCCGGGCCGGAATGCGCACGGGGTGAGCTGAGTAACGCTCACCGGAGAAGAACGAATCTCCGGGCGGCGTTCCACTCGCCGGCCAGAATCCTGTAGAAGTAGACCCCGGATGCGAGCCCCCGGGCGTCGAACGTCAACTCGTGTGCACCCTCGGATTGGATTCCCTCTTCGAATGACGCGACATGCTGACCGAGCATGTTATAGATCCTCAACGATACTTCGGTACGGTGAGGGAGATAGTACCGTATCACTGTAGACGGGTTGAACGGGTTCGGGTAGTTCTGATACAACACGAAGGAGGCAGGGCCCGTGACGGGGTCACGACCCACACCGGTGATCATATCATTCAGAGTTCTTCTCCAGACACCCGCCCGGTCGGTACCGGCAAAGAGGTTTGTCCCTCCGACAGCCAGGGAGTAGAGATAGGTGTTCGAGAGCCCCGAGTTTACCGGAGACCAGGTTCCCCCCCTGTCTGTTGTGAGGTACACTCCGCCGCCGTAGCTCCCCGCGAATATACCAGGCCCGCTCACCGCAAACGAGAGCACGGTGGTGTTTGCCATGCCGGAATTGACCGGTGCCCAGGTCACACCGCTGTTCGTGGAGAGATACACGTTGCCGGAATTTGATCCGACGATCACGTCAGAACCGCTCGTGACGAGAGACTGTATGTACGTGTCGGTCAAGCCGGAATCGACGGCGGTCCAGGATGAGCCGTCGTTCGTCGTGCGATAAACTCCGCCGTGTTCGGTCCCCGCATAGATATCAGATCCGCTGACACCAAGGCTCAATACCGCAGTGTTTGTCAATCCGGAATTCACCGCCGTCCAGCGGGCCCCTCCGTTTGTCGAAAGGAACACACCGGAGGACGTGCCGGCGAAGAGTGACGTCCCTCTCGATCCGAGCGAGAATATCCAGGGCATGGCGAGCCCGGAGTTGACAGCCGACCAATGCGATCCCATGTCTGTCGAGAGGAAGACTCCTCCCCCGCCGGTCCCGGCAAAGAGATTCCCCCCGCTCACAGCCAGGGACAGAACGTACGTGTTGGTCAACCCGGCATTTGCAGGCGTCCAGGTGTTCCCGGAATCACCTGACACAAAAACACCCACATCGGTCCCTGCAAACACGCTCGTCCCAAGTGCGGTGATCGCCCGATTCTCGATGTTCGTCAGGCCGCTGTTCAGCGCACCCCAGCTCAGGCCGTTGTCGCCGGAACGGAACATGCCCAGTTCAGTCCCGGCAAGCAGGTACACCCCGTGCAACGAAATCGAATGCACCGCCGCGACCGGGGCGCCGCTGTCCGCCGGCGTCCAGGATGCACCGCTGTTCGTCGATCGGAACAGACCCTGATCGGTACCCGCCATGATGACGGACCCGTTTCCCGCAATCGAGTAGACATACATCCCCGTCAGCCCGTTGTTCATCTGGTTCCACACTCTCCCCGTATCCGCTGATGCGTACACCCCCCCGCCGTCCGTCCCGGCGAACAGTGACGATCCGCTCCAGAGGAGTGAGACAACGGCAGAAAGCTGAATGCCCGAGTTGCGCGGGCTCCACGCCGCTCCGCCGTTTGTGGAAAGACACACGCCGGCACCCGTTCCGGCCAAAAGGAGCGGGCCGACCGCGCTGAGACAATAGACGTGAGGATCGGATAACCCGGGGCCGGAGGGAGACCACGTGGCTCCTTTGTCAGCAGAGAGGTATGCGCCGCTCCCGTCGGTTCCGGCGGCGAGCCCTCCTCCGATCACTGCAATAGACGTGACGGTCACGGCAGGAAGGCCGTTGTTTCCCGGCAGCCAGGTCATTCCGTCGTCCGTGGAACGGAAGACACCCGTGCGGGCCCCCGCATACAGTCCCTGCGCTCCGGAGGCAAGCGCGCCAATATACGGATCAGAAAGACCGTTGTTCGCCGCCGACCAGTGCGCGCCGTTGTCCGCGGAGAGGAACACGCCGCTCCCGAATGTCCCGGCAAAAAGCGTGTCCCCCGCAGAAGCCAGAGACCGGATATGACCTCCGTACGGCCCGCCTGTCTGAACCCACTGGGCGGCCGCACTATACGGAATCACCACTGCGGTGACAACGAGGGCGAAAAGACAGTGCAGATGACGCATTGCTCCATGCTCCTTATTCTCTGGCGACGTTCCGGGTTCATGCATGAGCATGCACCATTCTATACTGGGACAGTGCGATTCACGGTGGATCCGCCGAACGGATGCTTCTCAAACGACGGGATCCCCCCGGGGAGCTTCATGTCTTCAAGCGTCACGCTCAGTTTCCGCACACGCGTCCCGTGCGGGCGGGTCATCGCATCGAGGCGCCTCAGGATTTCGGGCCTAATCTGGTCCGTCACGAGAAGCAACTCGTCTATTTTCATCCGGTTAAGGACGCGCCTGAGCTTCCAGTGACCGCCGAAGACGGTAAAACCATTGATCCGCTTCCCTTCGAGGTGGGGGTCATCGTCGAGGAATCCCACAGGCACCAGTCCCGCGAGCTTCCCGCTCGTGATCTTGTCAAGGACGAGCCGCCCGTTGACACCGGCACCGTAGAGGAGGACACGCGTCCCTTCCTCCGGCCCGGGCTGGCTCAGGTGCGTGAGGACCTTGAAAGAAACCCGCGATCCCAGGATGCAGGAAAGGAGGAGATAGAAATCCAGAACCAGCGTCCCGAACTGGACACGGAGCAGGGGCGTGCCCACAAAAAAGAACACAACGCCCGTGACGATCACCGCGAGCGCCACGGCTTTCGTCGTCCGCAACATCTCCTTCACACCCATGTGACGGATCGATCCCTTGTACAGTCCGGAGAGAAGGAGGATCACGTACTGAATCACGCAGACCGCCGTCGCAACCACGATCGCATCGCGCGCAAAGATGTGATCGAGGCTTCGCGATTCAATGATCTGGCGGGCCGCGAGAAACGAACCGAGAACGAAGAAGACGTCCAGGAAGCCCTGGAAGGTCTCGCGGTTGATGAGATCCTGGTCGTACAGCGGGAGCAGAATGCCGTTCTTGAGCACCGCCATCTCCGTGTACCGGAGGTGCCGGATCCCGAGCACCGCGGCCGTCCCCACGATGAGAAGTATGAGCGAGGAGGTGACGTTGTGCACGATGGAGAGGGCAAACGCACCGGCCCCGAGCACACATGAGACAACGTACAGGACAAGAACGACGGACCTGTGCGAGAGGCCGGACGCCAGGAGCCGGTGGTGGATATGCCGGTTGTCGGGGAGGAACATCATCTTAAGCTTGGCGGTAAGCGATTTCGAGGCCGCTTCCCCCGGCTTCAGGAACCTCCTTACCATCGAAAGGAGTGTCTCCATGATCGGAAGCCCGAGCGCAAGCATGGGGACGAGGATCGCGAATGCCGTCGAGGCCTTCGTGGAGCTCCTGATGGAGAGCACCGCCAGAGTAAACCCGAGAACGAGGCTCCCGGAATCACCGAGGAATACTTTCGCCGGGTTGAAGTTGTACCGGAGGAAACCGAGAAGCCCGCCGGCGAGAAGTATCGCAAGGACCGCCGTGCTGAAATCCGAATTCAGATAGGCGATCGGGGCGATCGTGAGGCAGGCGATCATGGCGACGCCGGAGGCGAGACCGTCCAGTCCGTCGATGAGGTTGACCGCGTTCGTCACACCGATAATCCACACGACGGTGACAAGGTACTGAAACACGTCGAGCTGAAGGTGCCCCGCGGTGTTCGGAAAACTTATTATCGAAATCTTGAATCCCGCCGCGTAGACAAGAGAAGCGATGGCCAGCTCCGCGACGAACTTCCGCCCGGGGCCCAGCGTCGTGATGTCGTCCCAAATGCCGAGGGCAAGCATCAATCCCAGCGCGAGAACGAGCGCCCCCCCCTCCCAGTCCCACGTCCAGATGACCGCTTCCAGGGCGGGATCCACAAACCGGAGGACGACCATCGCAAGGACAAAGCTTACAAGAACCGCCACACCGCCCATCCGCGGCATCGGGAGCGCATGGGCCTTCCTGTCGTTCGGCTGGTCAACGGCCCCGAGCTTCAGGGCAAGGCGCATGACGAGCGGCGTCAGCACGAGCGCGAACAGGCACGCGGCAACAAACGCGATAATCACCGGCATCAGCACAGACTCCATACGGATCCTCCCTCAATGAACCTACGCCACGCTTGCAACGACATCCCTGACCGTATTCACAAATCCATCCCACGAGTGACGGCGTTCGACAAGCTGACGGCCGAGAGCGCCCATCCTCTCGGCGACGTCCCTGTGGTCCCACAGGTACTGGATCGCCTCCCGGAGCGCGCCGTCGTCTCCCTGAGGCACCAGCAAGCCGGTTTCCCCCTCCACGATGACGTCGCGCTGGCCACTCACGCGGGAACAGATCACCGCCTTTCCCATCGCCATCGCCTCCAGTATCACCGTGAGGCCATTATCGGAGTCTGTCGGAAGAAGCGGGACAACGACAAACCTCGACCGGGCGTAGAGCTCGCGGAGCTCCACGGGGGAAAGGAGACCGACCGTGACGTTTTCGGGGAGCGGGCCGGAGTCCGCAATGGCCTGGAAGGTCGGCTCGATCGTCCCGCGAAGTTTGCCGGCAGCAATATGGCATCTGATGTCGAGAGAGCGCATCGCCCTGATCAGCGTCGGGTAGTCACGCATTTCGCGCCCGGCAGAGCAGATCATGTCTCCCCCTCCCGGGCGTGGAGAGGGGCGGAAGAACTTCTCGTCCACGTAGTACGGGATCGCAACGATCTTCGATTCCGGAATTCCGAGGACCTGCGTGGCAAATTCCCTGTGCGCCGACGTCCAGAGTATGATCCTGTCGATTTTGCCGTACACAAACCTGAGAAGACGGGCTTTCGCGGGCTTCGAGATCCAGAACATGAGCGCGACGTGCGGCTTCCGCCTCCCCGTGATCTTGAGGAGGAGCGCAAATATGAGCGCGTTCATGTCCGTCCAGGAGATCACCACGCGGTAACGCCGCCGGATAAGGTACGCCTCGACAGGAAGAGCAACCGGGAGAGGAATGAACCGGTAAAACGCCCGGCGCCAGCGCGGGACGGAGGCATTGAACCCCCCGTCCATCATATCGGTGTTGAGGACTCTTTCAAACGTCGTCCCGCGCGGACACTCGTCGTTCTCTTCTTTCTGCAGGCGCTCGGGATACGGACGCATTGAGATCCACGGCGCAATGAGCGTCAGGTTTTTCATGAGGGGAGCTCCGCGGGGGATCCGGGAACCGGAATCGGATCCCGTCCCCTTCCCCCTTTTTGACGCACGGCCTGGCCGATCACGAGAAGAACGAACACCGGGAGGACGATCATTCTCCTCCAGCGTTCGGGCTGACTCAACAACCGGTGAAGCCATTCGAGACCGAGATTCCGCATCCACCGGGGAGCGCGAACGACGACGCCGGCGATGTAATCGAGCGACCCGCCCACGCCGATGCTCACGGGGACGTTGAGCCGGTCGCGCGTTCGCGCAATCCAGAGGTCCTGGGCCGGGGAACCGTATGCGACAAGAAGCACATCAGGATGAGCCGCTGCTATCATGCGACAGATGGCATCTTCCTCCGATGTGCCGGGGGAACCGGAGTACGTCCCGGCGATCTCCAGGCCGCTGTACTTTCCCGCGAGAACGGCGGCGGCCCGCCCGGCCACGCCGGGGGCGGCGCCCAGAAGGAAGAACCGGATGCCGGTCCTGCTCCCCCTTTCAGCAATTCGTTCAACGAGGTCCACGCCGGTGACACGGTGTGCGACCGGTTTTCCGAGGATCCTGGAGGCAAGAACGATCCCCATCCCATCCGGAACCGCGAGGTCAGCGTTGACGAGAACGTCGCGGAAGGGGGCATTGTTGCGCGCGGTCATGACAAATTCCGGATTCACGGTCACCACATGATGAGACACTCCGGTTTGCACCATCGATTCGAGCAGTCCGACTGCATCGCTCATACTGACACGCGAGACGGGAACGGATAGTATATCCACAGCATCGGGCCGGTTCGGCATCATGCGCTCAGGGTTTTTCAAGGACAACCAGGGCCCCCAGGGGTTTCTTCAGGTTCGTCCACGAGGCGGAAGGACTCTCGTGGAAAATCCTCGAAAGCAACGGCTGTATGGGACCGGTGAGCGGGGGGAGATATCGGGAGATCTCACTCCCGTTCGAAAGCGCAACCCTGTCTCCGAGGTATTCGACCTTCCTGAGCCGGAGGCCGGAAGGGAGTATCAGGCGCTCATGCAGGTCCCGCTCGCTGTAGCGCCGCTGGAAAAACCTCTTCGACGTTCCGTCGGCCTCTCCCGAATTTCCGGACCAGTAAAATGACTCGGGGTTCTTGAATTCCTCCGCGCTCACGGGCGCAAAAGGGACGGTGAGGACGAACACTCCCCCCGGCGCGAGCGTCCGCGCGATTTCCTTCACGCACTCGGAATCGCCCCTCTCCGGGATGTGCTCGAGGACAGACATGGAATATGCGCGCGAAAAATGGCCATCGGGAAAAGGGAGGTGCCGGCCGTCCGCTTCCAGTGCGTGGAATCTTGTGTCCTGTATCCCCCTCTGCCGGCGGAACGCGGCGTAGTCGTTCACGAAATAGCTCTCGATATCGGTCGCATAGACCTCGGCCTTCAACCGGTCTGCAATAAACAACGAAAGGAGCTTGGGGCTCCCGACGTCAAGAACCCGGTCAGACGCAGAGACGCCGAGCTCATCGAACGTCAGCCGGTTTTCCAGCGTCCTCCAGTAGTTTTCCGGGACGATGAGGTTTTTCAGCGCCTCACGGGAAAACCGTCCTCCTGCAATCGACTCAAGTGCGAGTCTCACACCATAAAAATAGAGCATTGTGGCTATCTCGTCGATGTGAGGCGGAAGTTTGCCGGCGTGAACCGGATGTTGTCGAAGTAGCATCGTGCCGGCCGGTCGAGAAGGCTCTGGAAATAGAAGCGCGAGAAAGAATGGGCGAAATCGAGAGGGACCGCGACGGCGTTCCATTCGCCTCCCCGGAGCGATACTTCCACGGAATAATTGTTATAGAACCCGATCTTGAGTCTCATCGGCACGAAGGCGTAGATGTCGGCACGGAGCGTGTCAAACTGGACAGGGTCGAGCGGGGACTCCACCTGCCACGACCCGCTCAGTATGTCGAATGCCCCCCACACCTGGTACTCCACCGCGGCGCTCTGGAAACCGGTTCTTGCGATATCCCGGGAGTCAAACCGAACCGCCGCACCCCAGGACGCATTTATGAACGGGGCATGGAGCGAGTCATCGTAGACAATCCTCTCCGGGACGGGAGGCATGATACCGTCGTTCCTGACGGTAACCGGGCAACGCACAGAGGTGGAATTCCCGAATGCGTCGAATGCGACGACATCCACGACGTGAGCGCCGTTCCCGTACCTCCACGTGTTGACCGAGACGCTGTAAGGGGGCGCGCTCACGAGAGGGGCCGCCATACGGCCGTCGATTCTGAACTCGACGCACGCCACGGCAGTGTTGTCGGCAGCCTCGGCCGAAATGAGCGCAGTCCCTGAAATCTTCGCATACCGGTTCGGGCTCAGTATGACAAGTGAGGGAGGAACGTCGTCCGAGAGGGGTTTCTTCCCCCCTGCAAGCCCGTATCGGACGCTTTGAAGGAGGAGGTCGCGGTAACCCTTCGGTAGCGTGCGGCGGTACCCGGCACCGAGGTCATAAATGATCACGCCGCCCAGTCCCATTTTCTGCACGTATTCGGATTTTGCACGGATCGACCGTTCGTTGTCGAACGAGACGAACTCGTCCTGGGCCGATCCGGGGTTATCGATGCTGATGTATGAAGCCTGCGCAGACGAATCCCACGCCGCTTTCGAACGATAGTACGATTCCATGATCTGGAAGTACGGGATGTTGGCCTTCACGTCCGGGTCCGTTTTCCATGACTGAACCGGTCGGGTGACTCCCCCCGTGCTCGTTCCATCGCCGCCACGCCAAACGTATCCGTAGAAATCAATTCCGATGCCGAGCTTCGAGGCGGGAACGCCGCCGGCGAGCTTGTCGCGGACCACCTGGTCGATGGAGGGGAGCAATCCCCCCGTACTCTGGAACACAGCCCCTCCGTCATAGAGAGGCGAATTGTGCCAGGTCACCCAGCCGGGCCAGGCCCCGGCCATGTCGTACGTCATCAGGTTGACCTGGTCGACGTACGGCGCGACTTCCGCTATCACGGCTTTGTCCGTCCCTGTCATCACCGCGGTGACGAGCAAGGACGATGAAGGGAGACCCTGACGCAGCTCACGAACAAATGCGAGATACGACTGCACATCCTGCACGGGTTCCCAGTCCACGTCTATCCCGTCGTATCCGTATTTCCGCGTAAATTCAAGGAGGCGAGATATAAACGCCTCGCGGTGTGCGGAGGAAACTGCGCCGGAGAACGAGGCCTCAGAATTCGCGCCGCCGACGGAAACGAGTACCTTCTTCCCGGCCGCGTGAACGGCGCGGACAGTGGAGGCGGCATTCGCGGGCGTAATTCCGTTCCCCTCACCCGCACATGTTCCGTCGGGACTCACGACGAGCGCGAAGTGGATTATGCACGTTACGGCGCCGAAATCGATCTCGTCCGGGTTGAGCCGTGTCCCCTGCCACCAACCGGAGTAGTAGGCACTTATCCATTTCGGCTGCTGTGCATGCCCCGCACTGGGGAGAGCCAGGCCGGCCAGGAGAATCGCCGTTGACGCTATGGCGCGGCGGAACGCTCCCGAGAAAGGGAACCCGGACCCGCGGTTTGACATGAGAATCATCAGGAGCCGGTCCTCTCGACAGAGGAATCGTTGTGGAGATACGAAGGGAGGTGATCCGGATCGATCACTCCCCCGCGGCACATGATTGCGGCGTATTCCATGGCGTTCTTGAGCTGTCGTACGTTTCCGGGCCATCGGGATTCGCAGCAAAGAGCCAGCGCCTCCCTGGAGATCCCCCGGACGGGGTTTGCGTACCGGTCGCGCATTTCGTTAAGAAATCTCTCGATCAGCACGGGGATATCCGATTTGCGGTCGCGGAGCGGCGGCAGCGTGATGAACATTGCCGCGAGGCGCGATCCGATGTCGTCCGCGCGCGATCCGCCGGAGGGCTCCGATTCCGGGAACCGGCTCATCGTGGCGATAAGGCGCACGTTGACTTCGTGCGTCTTGTCCCCCCCGATCCTCCGGAACTGCTTGTACTCCACGGCGCGGGCGAACCTGAGCTGTACCGGAACAGGGATTGTCTCGAAGTCATGAAGGAAGAGGGTCCCCCCGGAGGCCTCCTCGAACGCGCTCCGCTTGATTTCGATATTCTCCCAGGTTATCGCGTCATACCCGAAGAGCTCCCTCTCGATCCCGGCGGGACCGACCGCACCGCAGTCCACCGTATGGAGCGGCGCGTGCGCACGTGCGCTCAACTGATGAATCAACCGCGCGGCCCATTCCTTTCCCGTCCCGGGTTCTCCGAGGATCATCACGCTCAAATCGCTGGGGGCGACCCTCTGTATGCTGACAAGCGCATCCTGCATCGGTTCGCTGAGACTGGGGGGTATCATTGTGTCCACGTTTAGGTGCTCTCCCGTTTATTAGAGCGCAATCTTCAGAGCGAACTCGTCAAAGATCCCGGATTGCTGCGAAGGCATGATGGCATAGTCAATGCTGAACCTTGCGATGGAAATCCCCACACCGCACCTGAGCTGCGAGGTTTCCGCGCGCACGTAGCCAAGGCGCAGGCTCACCATTTTGACCAGCGTTGCTTCAATTCCCCCCTTCAACCTGAACTCCTTCGAAACGAAATCCCTCTCGCCCGCTACGGTAATAAGAAGGAAAGGGGAGTTGTACATCTCGGGAAACCTGAACGTGCTTCCCATCTCCAGGCTCCCGGGGCTCTCAACGACCTGCCCGTGCGTGACATTCCCTCCCGGTCCCGGCGCCGATGCATAGGCGATTGTCTTTCCGATTCCCCGGTAAACGACGGAATAGCCGGGCCCGACGGTCGGCGCGTACATCAGTCCCACTGCACATTCCGCCGCCGCGAGCGAGATCGAGTCATCCCTCCCGGACCGGATTTCGCAGAGGACGCCAAGGCTGAGATCCGGCGCTACGCCCGTCAGCCTGTACGATCCGGCGGCATTGACGTCGAGCTGCGTGAATCTGAGAGCGCTGCTCTTCGTCAGCCTTCCGGCGCTCTCGATCCCGACCCCCAGGCCGAACGAGGGGTTCCTCCCCTCGAAAAGAGGGAGGGCCGCATTTTGTTCGAATACCTGATTCGACCTGTCGTGCCGCTGATCGAGGAAGAGGCCGGGATTGCGCAGGAACGAAAGCACGGCGGGGTTCTGGTACATTCCCTCAATGTCAAACGGATCAGAACCGATTGCATCCCCGAGTCCCGCGCTCCGCGCCCCGGGAAAGTCCGCCGTCACAGGCCGATATTCGGCACTCGACTGGGAATCCGACACCTGGCGGAACAGAAGAAGAGCCGCAGCGCAGAGTACGCCCCGCCCCCCCCACCGTATGAGACCCTCCCAACCGGTTCCTTTCATCGGTGTGGGCTATTTCACGAATGAAAAGAGTGTAAGCGCCACAACGACGTTATAGAGGAACGGAGAGAATTCTTTCAGAAAGCTCTCCGATCTCGGAACGAATACCATGTCCCCCGGATTGACCATGGGGGTCGACTTTCCGACATGCGCCCCCGAAGACATGATCCCGGAGAGATCGATCTCCTCTTCGCGCGTCAGGTCCCCGTTGCGGTAGAGCTTGACGTGCCCGAGGTCCGCGTCGCCGGCCGGGCCCCCGGCGCTCGCAAGGAGTTGAAACACCGAGACCGGTGTGTTCCGCGGGTAATTATTCTGCGTTCCGACAGCCCCGAGAAGGATGATGCTCTTCGTTGTGACGGACGTGAGGTTCAAACTCACGTACACCCTAGTCTTCACGAAGTCCGAAAGCCTGCGGACGATGTCGGCCTGGAGAGCGTCTTTCGTGAGTCCCGCCGCCTTGATTTCGCCGATCACCGGGACCGTGATCATACCGGAGGGGTTCACCGTGGTCATGCTGTTGAACTCCGGATAACTGAGCACGGTAAGCTGCAACTGATCCCCCACACCCAGCACGTCGTCCTGCGGTTGTGCGGGCGCCGCGACCTGCGCCCTGCCGTTTCTCGAGGAATCCTGTGTCGCTGTTTCGGTGCTGCATCCCGGTCCGAACATGACGAGGCCCAGAAGGATCGCCGAAGAAATGCTCTGAACAATCACACCGTGCACGTTCGATTTGCTCACATCTTGTCTCACTACGTGAAGGAAGAAGAACTCCGCGGGCTTCATGGGTCGAGCCCGTCCACACGAACGCAATTCCCGTGCCGACATGCCGGGGCTATTGGATTTTGCCGCGCTCCGTCCGGAAACCGGCAGTTCACACACGAACCCGGACACCACCCCCCGCAGGAATCCGTCACCCGAGGAGACATGTGTTTCCTTTTGAACCACACCGGTCCGGGGAGTGTCACATTTCGGCACCCTCCGGCGGTGAAGGGGAGCAGGAAGCCCCCTGTGGCGCCGACTTCACGACAAAGCGTGTGGCATGCTAGTTGAATATAACCGGGCGGGCAGTTCCGTCATCTGTGGAACAAGACAGGAGTTCGCACGGACGTGCATACATCGCAATTCACAATCCATGATCTGACGTCGTTCATACGCCGCCGGAAGAAGTACATTATCATCCCCCCCATACTCGTCACAATCCTCTGCATCGCCGGCGCGAAAATGCTCCCGAAACAGTATGAATCGACGACGACAATCTGGGTCCAGCCGGACCAGATTCTGAACCCGCTCGTCAGTTACCAGATCGCGGCGCAGCTTGCCACGACCGACCGCCTCGAGACGCTCATGGACGTGCTCTACGGCCGGAAGACGATCGAGGCGGTCATCGACAGCGTCGGGCTCGGGATTGGGATCCCGCAGGGCGCCGCGCTCGACGATCTTGTTGAGGACGTGCGGCGTAACATCAAGACCGCCAGAAAAGGAACCGATTCATTCACGCTTTCCTACATGGACACGGATCCCGTCCGGGCGCAGCGGATCGTCTCCTGCCTCGCACAGACGTTCATCGAGACACAGGTCGAAGGCGAATCCCGCCGGAACGCACAGACCGTCGAGTTTTTCGAGCGCAAGCTGCGGGATTACCAGGCGAAGTTCGAAACCACACAGAAGGAGATGGTGGGCCTCCTCACGCAGCGGATGAGGGAGCAGCCCGACGGGAGCGGCGAGCTGAACGTCCGGCTCGAAGACATCGACAGGCACATACAGCACGCGGACGAAAAGCTAAAAGCCGACCAGGACGCGCTCACAAAACTCGACCGGTTCCCGGAGGGACTGCACACGGACGAGGGGAGGCGGGCCCTCGCGGATCTCCGGATGACCGACCTGCCGTTTTCCGACGAGCTCCGCGCGGTCTCCCAGCACTACGACGAGGTGACGGCGAAATACACGCCGCTCTACCCCGAGGTGGAAAAGACCGAGGGACAGTTCCTCGGGATATTGAGCAAGATGCGCACTGCAGTGGAAACAGACCAGTCAAGCCTTGCCGCACAGAGGGAAGAGCTTCGCGCCAGCCGCCAGAAAACGATCGAGGAGATGATGAAAACGTCCATCGATCAGCAGGAAGACGCCGGGAGCAAATCGAACTACAACCTGTACCAGAAGCTGTACGAGGACATGAAGACGAAGCTGGAACAGGCGAAGATCACGCAGGACCTCGGGAAGACCGCGGAGGATGCGTTCGTCATACTGGAGGCTCCCCGGGTTCCCGCACGGCCGTCGAAACCCAACCAGACGCTCATCGTCGCCGGGGGAGGGATATTCGGCATCATCCTCGGCATCGGCGTCGCACTCATTGCGGAATTCCTCGACACGCGCATGCGCACGCTCAGGGACCTCGAAGTGTACCAGCTCCCGGTGATCGCCCTTCTCCCGGACGCAGGATCGGAGTCCTGATGCCGCCGCTTAACGTATCGACCCAAACACGGGAGCACGACGCCTTGCCAGGACCAGACAGTGACAACCGGGGCACCTCCTCCTCGTACGTGGAGATGGAGGGACAGACCCAGGCGCTCGTACGGGCTGCCAAGTCCGTCGTCATGCGCAACGACGAAAGTCTCGCCGCGGATCCGCGGGTCGTTTTCCCGGCGATGTACAACAGTTTCCACTCCTCGCTCCTCGCGCGGAACGAGGCCGGCTCAAACTTCGTGATCGGGGTGACAAGCACGCGACAGGGGGACGGCAAGACGCTTGTCGCCGCCAACCTCGCCGTGTCGATGGCGCTCAGCGACGAACGGGAGACGCTTCTCGTGGATCTGAACATGCGCAGCCCGAAGCTCCATTCAGTCTTTGCGATCGGTATCGGTCCCGGCCTCGCGGAGGCACTGGGCGCACCCATGGTGCACGTCGCCCGCACGGCGATCCGTCACCTCTCCGTGATGACGCTCGGGAACATCACGTCCACGTTTTCCGGCATCAGCGACCCGCGGGTCATGGAAGTGGGAAAGAACGGACGGAAGAACGGGAGAAGCAGGCACGGCGCGGCGGACCTGACGAGCCTCCCCGGGTTCCGCCACGTGATGAACTCGCTCAAGCAGAGATTCTCGATCATCATATTCGACATGCCGGCGATTTCGGACCCGATTCTCCCCGTGAACCTGACGCGCCAGATGGACGGGCTTGTCTTCGTCGTCGATTCCCGGACCACAACGAAGACCGACATGATGCGGATCTCCCACAGGGTGGGGAAAGACCGGGTCCTGGGATTCGTCCTCAACCGGGCGGCCGAACAGCAATGACGCTCGCCGTGGCCAGCCTCGTGACACTGTACGGAGCGGTGATACTCGCGGGGAAGCATGCGCGCCGCCTCAGCGCCGGGAACGTCCTGTTCATCACGGCGGTCGCCGTACTCCAGGTGGCCGCGGTCATGTACGTCGCCTACAACTACAAAATCCCCATTCAATAGCAGCCCATGACACGCGAAGGCGGCGAGGATGCCCTCCTGTACCGGGGGGGCGCAGCACAACAGCGCTGGTACACCGGGGACATGAGATTCTCTCTTCTTGTCTTCGGCTGCTGCGTCGTTCTCGCCGGGGTCATCGTCTCGAGCAACGGGTCGCTCCTTTCGGCAGGGGCGTTCCTTGCCGTCAGCCTTTTCGTGATCCTGACGATCTACCGGGTCGACATCGGGTTCCTGATTCTTCTCGGGATGACGCTCCTGTTCGGACAGTTCGACGTTCCCGGGCTGCCCACATTTTCCTCTTCAATCTGCTACTTCAGGAACCTGAAGGAGATCCCCTACCTTCCGTATTTCGACATGGGGAACGCCAATCCTTTCGAGCTGCAGTTTCTTTTCATATTCAGCGTCTGGTTCGTTCTCGTCTGCGTGAAGAAAGACTACCACGTGCGGCACGTCCCGCTCTGGTTCCCCGCGTGCCTCTGGTTTCTCTGGCTGGGATCGGCATTCGCGAACGGTTTTGCGCGGGGGGGGGATTTTCTCCCGGCGCTCTGGGAGGCGCGCGCGCTGATGTACCTGGGCGTCGTCTACGTCTTCGTGCCCCAGGTGATACGGACGAAGGAACAGATCACGGCGTTCTTCTGGGTCGCGATCGCGGGGATATCGTTCAAGGCGTTCGAGGGGATCGCCCTCTTCGCCGGGAACGGCTGGAGCATGGGAGACTACCAGACGCTGGAGGCGCACGAGGACCCGATACTGATGATGACGCTTTTCTACCTTCTGTTCGGACTCGCAGTGTACGGCGGGAACCGGAGGCAGCGCGGTGTTCTCCTCGGGCTCCTCCTTCCGCTCCTCCTCGGATTCTACGTCGGGAAGCGGAGGGCGGCGTACGCGTCGCTGTTCATGTCGCTCGCGGCATACCTCCTCCTGATGCCGCGGCGCCAGCTCCAGCGGTCCATCCGGTACATCATCCCCGTGGTCATGCTCTTCGCCGTCTACGCGGCGGTGTTCTGGAACAGCCAGGGAGGAATCGCCGGCCCCCTCCAGCAGATCAAGTCGGGGTTTGACACAGACGAGGCGGAGGCCGGGACGGTCGTCCACGACAGGGATTATATGTCAAACCTGTACAGGAAGATCGAGAACTACGACCTGGCGATGACGATCCGTCACAACACGGCGATCGGGATCGGATTCGGGACGAAATACGAACAGCCGCTTTACCTCGTCCCCCTGAACTTTGCTCTCCGCGACTACGAGGCGCACAACAGCGTTCTCTGGCTTGTCGTCAAGGGGGGGGCGGCCGGGTTCCTGCTCTTCTGGGTGTTCATGAACAGCCTGGCGTTCACGGGCGCTTCGCTTCTCACACGGCTGAAGGATCCATATCTGAGGTCGGTCGTGTCGCTCAGTGTGGTTTCGGTCATCATCCTCGTGACCGCCGCGTTCTACGACCTTCATTTTGTCTGGTACCGGAACACGATCTATTTCGGGACACTCCTCGGACTGATCGCAAGCATACAGAACCTTACGCGGGACAATCCCGCGCTTCTCGATCAGGCCATCGCACAACCATCCCTGTAGACGGAGCATTCGAACGTGCACATACTCAACATACTCCCCTATTCCCCCTGTCCGCCCCACTTCGGGGGCGCACTCAGGATATTCCATCTCCTCAAGGAGATGGTCCACCGTCACGACGTTACCGTCATCATGTACGGCACGCCGCGCGAGGGGGACGACGTCCGGGAAGCGTTCGGCGGGCGGCTCAGGGGGGTGCACACGGTCGAGAAGCCGCTGAGGATCTCCGGGCTGCACAAGCGCGTGGCGCAGGTCCGCTCGCTCGTCCAGTCGGGGAGCGCGACAACGCACGCATTCCATTCGGCGCAAATGCAGGCGATGATCGACGCCGTCGTCTCGGAGGACACGTTCGATCTCGTCCAGCTCGAGAACCATCCGACCGGGCTCTTTCGCATCGACCTCCCCGGTGTGCCGCGGATACTGGACGTCCAGAACGTCGAGTACGACAATGTCCGGCGAATGGCCCGCGCAACGACGTCTGTGCTCCGCCGCGTGTACTATGCCCGGGAGTACAGAAAACTCCGGAGGGAAGAATCCGGCGTCTACGCGGGGCAGGACGCGATACTCGTGACGTCCGCACGGGACCGGTTGCTCATCGACGCAGATCTCCCGCAAATGCCGAAGTTCGTAATCCCGAACGGCGTCGACTCCTCGTTCTTCTCCCCCTCTTCGGCCCCCGTGGAACCCCACTCACTCGTCTTCACCGGGGCGATGAACTATTTCCCCAACGCGGACGCCATGATCTACTTCCTGAAAGAAATCTTCCCGCTAATACTGAAGGAGATACCCGACGCGCGCGTCTCGTTTGTCGGCGGAGGACCTTCAAAACAGCTCGAGGGAATGGCGTCGGCAAACGTCGAAATCACCGGGTACGTCCCGGACGTGAGGCCCCACGTGCACCGCGCGGCGGTATATATCGTTCCGCTCCGGATGGGAGGAGGGACGCGGCTGAAGGTCCTGGAAGCGATGGCAATGGAAAAGCCGGTCGTCACGACATCCGTCGGGTGCGAGGGGATCGGCGTGGGGGACCGGGAGACCGCGCTCATCGCCGACGACCCGGAGCGTTTTGCCTCTTCGGTCGTCGAGCTGATGCGCGACCAGGATCTGTGCAGGAAGATGGTACAGAGGGGACGGGAGCTCGTCCTTGCCGAGTACGACTGGTCCACCGTCGGGAGGAAACTCGGAGAAGTGTACGACTGGATCGAGGGGCGGAACGGGGAAGAGGGTCAGGAGAGAGACGGCACACACGCAATCGACACGGTGAGAGCATGAGGGGCGCACGATGACAAATTCCCCGTCAGCATCGGCGCAGCCGCTCGCACCCCCCGAAGCAGGGCGAAGGATACGGGTGCTCCTGTACCACAGGGCCCTCCCGGAGGGCGCACGGGAGACACGCGAATTCAAGTTCATATCCGCCCGGGCGTTCCGCACGCAGATCGGCCTCCTGGAGCGCTGGGGATTCACGCCGATCACGTTCACCGATTACCGGCTGATACTTGAGGGGGAGCTGAGTCCCCCCGGAAGCCGATCATACTCACGTTTGACGACGGCTACAAGGACACATACGAGATTGCCGTCCCGGTTCTGCAGGAATTCGGCATGAGAGCGGTCATATTCGTCCTCGCCGATCCCGGTTTCCATACGAACCTGTGGGACGCGCGGCTCGACATTCCGCGCGCACCCCTCATGGACGAGAACGACATACTGGAGCTTCACCAGATGGGATTCGAGATCGGGTCCCATTCGCTCAGCCACCCCCGCCTTCCCTCACTTTCCCGGGAGAAGGCATGGGAGGAAATTTCACGGTCGCGCATCCGGCTCGAGATCTCTCTGAACGCGCCGGTGCGGACGTTCGCGTATCCGTACGGACTCCTCAATCCGACGCTCAAAGAGATGGTCGCCGCGGCAGGGTACAGCCACGCCTGCAGCGTCTGGTCGGGCCCCGCGGGTTTTGCCACCGACCCGTTCGAAATACGGCGGATCGAGGTGAACCACACCACAGGGATCCCGGAGTTTGCGCTCAAAGTACTGGGTCCGTACCCGTCCTACAGGTCGCTCCGGTCACAGACGCGACTCTTCATCACAGGAAGGAACAATCCGGTCCACGCCAGCCAGGTGAAGACGCTCCTCCTCGTATCGGCCGGGTTAAACTGGCCCGACAGGAACGGGTTTGCCGAGAGGGACGCCGAAGACCGGCACCCGCGGGGCCTACCGCTGCTGGAGAGTCTCAACGCCGACGTGGCCGACGAACGATTTCTCCAATCGGCACCGCGGTGGAGAAGGGCCGTGTACAGAGCCACGGGAACCGTACTCGCGCAGGTTCTTGAGGCATATTCGGTCCGGCATCATTACGACGTCATCGTGAGCTGGGCCGAGCAGCTCGGACTTCCCCTTGCCGCGCTCTCCCGGTTCGGGGGCGCGCGGACGCCGCATGTCTCGATATTTTCGTGGATCTCCCGACCGAAGAAGGCGCACCTCCTGAGGATGGTCCACCCGGCAATCGACAGGATCATATTCATGAGCTCCGCACAGCAGAAGTTCGCGGTGGAGAGGCTCCGGATACCACGCTCGAGGACCGTTCTTCTCCGTTGGCCGGTCGATGAGAAGTTCTGGCGTCCGCTGGGCGGCCCGCAGGACATGATCTGTTCCGTCGGTCGCGAGATGCGGGACTACGCCACGCTTATCGAGGCCCTGCGCGGGACGGAGATCCCGTGCCACATCGCGACGGGGGGGCAGCTCGACATCGGAAAGCAGGACCGCTGGATGAAGGATGTCGGGGAGAACTCTTCGCTCCCGCCGAATGTCACGACCGGCGGAAAGAGCTTCGCGGCATTGCGGGAGCTGTACGACAGGTCCCGGTTCGTCGTCATACCGCTCCACGAGACGGACACCGATAACGGGACCACGAGCATACTCGAGGCGATGGCCATGGGGAAGGCGGTCATCTGCTCGCGCGTGAGGGGACAGACGGACGTGATCAAGGAGGGCGTGACAGGATTCTTCGTTCCCCCGGGTGACTCACAGGCCCTCCGGGAGGCGATCAGAGCGCTCTGGGCAGATCCCGAGCGCGCCCGGAATATGGGAAGAATGGGGAGGGAACACATACTCCAGTTTCACGCCCTTGACGACTGGGTGAAGGACGTGCGGTGCGTCATCGACGATGTGCTCCGTGAACGATTGCGCCACAGAACCGCGTCCCCGCGCAGGACGCCGGAGAGCAGGGAGGCGGCGGAGGAAAACGCAGCGATACAGCTCGTCCATACAGCAGGGGAGAGAGAACAAACGAATGTTTAAAGACGTGGCAAAAAGTGTCGCCCGGAACACGTCGGTGATGTTCTTTCAGCACATCATTACCACGGCATCGAGCGTCCTCCTCCTCATCTTCGTCCCCCGCCACCTGGGGCCGGTCGGCTACGGCAGGCTGTATCTCGCCATGTCGATTGCGGGGATCTTCCAGATATTCGTCAACTTCGGGAACAACTACCTGATCACGAAGGAGGTGGCGCGGGAGCCGCTGCAGACGGGACAGATACTCGTCGACGCATGGGCGCTCAGGTCGATTCTTGCGACGGTCTCGATGGGAACGATGATACTCTTCGGCGTTCTCATGGGGTACCCCGCAGAGGTGCAGATACTCCTCGTCGTCAACGGGATGGGACTCTACGCGGCGGGCGCCTATTCGAGCATCTACGCGTGCTTCCAGGGACGTGAAGCGATGGGATACACGTCGATCGGCGCGATCGCGGAGAAAGTGCTCGTGAGCATCGCAGCGATCGCGGCGATCATGCTCGGCGGAAGGGCGATCACCGTGGCAACGGTCATCGTGCTGGGGGTCGTTCTCGACGTCGCCATCATGACGGGATACTCGCGGCGGCTCGTGACAAAGCTCCCGCGCGTGAACTGGAAGAACGCATTCCGGCAGATCAAGGACGGCATGCCGTACTTTCTCTTCAGCATATTCGGTGTCATCTACTACAGGATCGATACGGTCATGCTTTCGAAGATGGCGCCGGAGGAGGTCGTCGGCTGGTACGGCGGCGCCTACCGGCTGTTTGACAGCTTCAATTTCCCGTACATACTGACAACCGCCGTGTACCCGGTTCTCTCCCGGCTCTGGAAAGGGGATGGGGACGTCCACCGGCGCACGACACAGAAGAGTCTCGAAATCGTCATACTCATCGGCATCCCCGTCTCGATCGCCGCGATTGCATTTGCCCGGCCGCTGATCGGGATATTTTACGGGCTGACGGCGTTCGCGCCGTCAGTGATACTCTTCCAGATACTCCTCGCGGGGGTTCTCTTTCTCTACGTGGACATGGTACTCGGGACCACGCTCCTCTCTGTCGACCGGCAGAAACCGCTCGTGTACGTCTCGCTTCTCGCCATCCCGTTCAATATCGGGTTGAATCTCATGCTGATCCCGTTCTCCCAGAATGCGTATGGGAACGGCGCCATCGGCGCCGCGGCCGCGACGGGAGTCACAGAGTTCCTCATCATGCTCGCGGCACTCCGGCTTCTCCCGCCGGGGATGTTCAAGGGCTTCCGATGGATCACGATAGGAAAAAGCATGGCGGCCGGGACGGTGATGGGGGGGGTGCTGTTCTTCTGCGCGGCGGCGGGGATCCCGTGGGTCGCCGCAGGCGCGGCAGCATTCGCGGTCTATTCCTCCCTCCTCTTCGCATTCCGGACGTTCGACACCGCCGAACGGGGGTTCATACTCGGGCTCATGAGCTGGAAGGGGATGCGGGGGCTTCACGCAACGAAGGAACCTGTCGTAAACGAATGACAGAAACCGTGAGTATTCACGCACACACACGCCCGGCACTGCCCGGCCACAGGAGGAATACACGTTCATGAAGAAAGCGCTCATAACAGGAATCACCGGCCAGGACGGATCGTACCTCGCGGAGCTCCTTCTCGCCAAGGGGTACGAAGTCCACGGCATCGTCCGGCGCGTGGCACTGGAAGATCCCGCGCACCGGATGTGGAGGATCAATCACCTCCTTGCAAAGGTGCACATGCACTACGCGTCGCTCGAGAGCTTCCCGAGCATCTACAAGGTGTTCCTCGACATCAGGCCGGACGAGTGCTACCACCTCGCGGCACAGAGTTTCGTCAGCTATTCGTTCGAGGACGAGTTCTCGACGCTCAACACGAACATCAACGGCACGCATTTCGTCCTTGCCGCGATGAAGGAAGCGTGCCCGACGTGCAGGTTCTATTTCGCGGGGTCGAGCGAGATGTTCGGCCGGGTGGAGCAGGTGCCGCAGACGGAAGCCACGCGGTTTCATCCGCGCTCCCCGTACGGCATCTCGAAGGTCGCGGGATACGACCTGACACGGAACTACAGGGAAGGTTACGGGCTCTTCGCCTGCAACGGGATACTTTTCAACCACGAGTCCCCCCGCAGGGGGTTCGAGTTCGTCACGCGCAAGATCACGTCCCACGTTGCCCGCATCAAGCTGGGGCTTGCCAGCGAGCTGAAGCTCGGAAACCTCGAGGCGCAGCGGGACTGGGGACACGCCGCGGAGTACGTCGTCGCCATGTGGATGATACTCCAGCAGCAGGAACCCGACGATTTCGTCATAAGCACCGGGGAAACGCACAGCGTGCGCGAGTTCTGCGAGGTGGCGTTTTCGCACGCGGGGCTCGATTACAGGGACCACGTCATCGTGGATCCCGGACTCTACCGTCCCGCCGAGGTGGATCTCCTCAAAGGGAGCGCGGAAAAGGCGCGGGAGCGGTTCGGATGGCAGTACACAAGGACGTTCCGCGACCTCGTCGTGGAAATGGTCGAGACCGATTTGCGATATGCGGGATCCGTCCAGGAAGCCCCGCCGAAAGTGGAACGTCCACTCGGGCGGCACGCGGCACAGGTGAGAGTCGCCCCATGACAACAAAGACCCATGATTCGCTTTCGTTTCCGGAGCCCCCTCCGACGAAGACCACGAAGCAGGGGAACGGACAACGGATTCGCGCCCTCTTCGTCAGCGTCCCATTCAGCGGGATCGAAATCTATTTCCGGTCGCTCCAGCGGATACTCTCCTCCCGGACGGACATCGAAACATCGTGGGAGTTCATCGGCTGGGAGCCGGACAAGGACGCCTCGCGCCTCCCCTTCCTTCCGGATAACTGGACGCTGAAGGCCAGCCTGACGTGCCGTTCCCGGCTGCGCAGGCTCGAGCGGGAAGGCCGGGAGTTCGACGTTGTTGTGTTCAACAGCATCGTGCCGACGCTCGGGTTCAGGAGCCTCCTTCACGGGACACCGATGGTCATCACCGTCGACGTCACCCCCGCGATGCTTGAAGATTACAACGCGCTGTACGGCCGGTCGGGAGGAGTGCGGGCGAAGGCGCTGAGCTGGTTGAGCGACACGTTCCATGCGCGCGCGACGTACAGGGGAAGCGCAGAAATACTCGCGTGGTCGCCGCTCGTAAAGCAGTCGCTCATCAACGAGTACGGCATCGACCCGGGGAAAATAACGCTCGTTCCCCCCGGGCTCGATCTGAAACGGTGGGGCGGCAACCCGGATGCCGTCGTGCCGCCAACGGGATGGAAAGACACTCACCCGCGGCTCCTTTTCGTGGGGAGGAATTTTCTCAGGAAGGGGGGGGATACGATACTGCAGGTTGCATCCACACCGGAATTCAGCACGTGCGAATTCCATTTCGTCACCTCCGTGAACAGGCCGACAGACGTCCCGGCGAACGTCATATTTCACAACGAGCTGGAACCGCAGAGCGAGGAACTCATCGGCCTCTACCGTCAGAGCGACGTGTTCATCATACCGACGAAGGCGGATTTCTATCCCACAAACGGCTGCTGCGAAGCGATGGCAATGGAGCTGCCGATCATCACGACGGACGTCGGCGGCATGAGGCTCCTCGTCGATGAGGCGCAGGGGGGGTTTGTGATCCCCACGGGAGACTCCGCGGCGCTGAGCGAACGCCTGCGGACGCTCCTCGCAGACCATACGCTGCGGCACAGATTCGGCGTCCGGAACAGGCTCTATGCCGAAGCAAATTTCGACATCAACAATAAAGCACAGGTCATGGCCGACGTGCTTTTCCGGGCGACGCACGGAGGCTCCCGCTCCATCCCCGCACATCACGGCGATCACGCTCAATGACGTCTCCGGAGTCAACAGGCGGGATGATGCGCCTGCCGGAAACCGCGGGAAGACCGCTCAGGATACTCTGCCTCGGCTCACACGCCGACGACATCGAAATCGGATGCGGCGGGACGCTGCTCGCGCTCGGAGCATCCCGGCGGGAGATCGCAGTCCGGTGGACGGTTTTCGGAGCTTCGGGAAGGCGCGCGGAGGAGGCCCGCGCGAGCGGCGACCGGTTTCTGCGGGGGGCAGCCGAGCGGTCGGTCGTCGTGCACGGGTTCCGTGACGGCTTCTTCCCGTTCCAGGGCGGAGAGATCAAGGAAGCGTTCGAGGAGATCAAGGGGGAATTCGCCCCCGACATCATATTCACGCACACGCTCGAGGACAGGCACCAGGACCACCGGCTTATCGCCGATCTGACGTGGAACACGTTCAGAAACCACCTGATATTCGAATACGAAATACTCAAATACGACGGCGATCTCGGACGCCCCAACGTGTTTGTTCCGCTCGACACCCCGACAGCCGCGGAAAAGTCACGGGCGATCATCGAAGGTTTCCCTTCACAGAATGAAAAGCACTGGTTCACCGAGGACACGTTTCTGTCGTTGATGAGAATCCGCGGGGTGGAGTGCGCCGCACCGGGGAGATACGCAGAGGCATTTTACGGCAGAAAAACACTTCTCCGGATATAGGAATACATGACGCCCCGCGTGAGTCTCGGTCTGCTTGTGCACAACGGCGAATCATACATTGCCGGGGCGATCGAGTCGCTCCTTGCGCAGACTTTTTCCGATTTCGAGCTCATTATCTCGGACAACGCCTCCACGGACGGGACCGGGGGGATCTGCGAGCGGTACGCGGCGCTGGATCGCCGGATCATGTATTCCCGGTGCGAAAAGAACATCGGTGCGGCGGGAAATTTCAACAGGGTGTTCAGCCTGTCGCGCGGGGAGTACTTCAAGTGGGTGGCACATGACGATCTGTACCACGAACGGTTTCTCGAGGAATGCGTGAAGTTCCTTGACGATTCTCCGAACGTCGTCCTCTGCTCGACTGACCTGGCAATTATCGATGAAGGGGGAAACGTTGTACGAACCCGCGTCGATAAACCGCAGGCGGGGGGCGAGAACGTCCCCGGGAGGTTCAAGGCGCTCGTGTTCAACGGACCCTGCTACGAGATGGTATCAGGACTGATGCGCGCAGACGCCGTCAGAAGGGTCCCCCCCGTCGGCAGGTACGCGCACTCGGACGGGATATTCCTTGCACGACTGGGACTGCTCGGGCCGTTCCACGAAATACAGGAGTGCCTGTTTTTCTACAGGGAACACGCGGAATCGTCGCACATCGTCCACAGGACGTACCGCGATTACGTCCTGTTCTTCGACCCGGAAAAGGCGGGGAAGATCCTCCTCCCGCGGTGGCGGATGGGGACCGAATACGCGAAGTCCGTTTTTTCGGCGGATCTCGGATTCCGGGACAGCGTTCTGTGTTACGCGCACGTGGGCCGCTGGCTCATGATGTCATGGAAGGGGCTCGGCGCAAACGTTCTTCTTGCAGCGGTCGGGGTTGCCGGCATCGGAATACGGTTCCCTCTCCGCCTCTGGAGAGCCTTCATAACACCGGCCGGACCGGCCGGAGGCGAGTCGCTACGAGCGGAGGAAACACGCTAGCATGATGAGACGGGCACAGGGTCACTACAAATCCGGAGACGTCGTGGAGGTCAGGACCGAAGAGGAGATACTCGGCACACTTGACTCCGGGGGGATGCTGAACAACGTCCCGTTCATGGAAGAAATGCGGCATTTCTGCGGCCGGCGGTTCAGAGTGTTCAAACGGGCGGACAAGGTGTGCGTTGAAGGGGAAGTATTCCTCGAAATCAGGCGGCTCCGGGACGCAGTGCTGCTGGAAGATGTCCGGTGCGACGGGAACGGGCACGACGGATGCAAGAGGATGTGCATGATATTCTGGAAGGAAGCCTGGTTGAAGCCGGTTCCCCCGGGGACAGAGCCCGATCCCCCCGTGCAACGGACGGCCGGTCAGGATGATCACTCCGGCCGGGAAATTGACAACGAGAAGATCTACGTGTGCCAGTCCACGACGCTCTACAGGGCCACGGAGGTGCTCCGCGGTATCGATGTCCGGCAGTACGCGAGGGATCTCCGCTCGGGCGCACTCGGGGTCAGGGATCTAATGAAAGTCTTCTTCTTCACCGTCTACAACAAAACGGCGAGGAAGAGAGGGTGGCGCGAATTCGGCGCGGTGACCGGCCGGGAGAAGAAGACCCCCGTAGTGACGTTGAACCTGCGGATAAACGACATCGCACAGGTAAATTCGCGCGAGGAGATCGCCGCGACGCTGGATGCGACAGGCCGCAACCGGGGGCTGGCAATCAGTTACGAGATGCTCAGGCACAGCGGGCGCACATTCCCCGTCGCCCGGTCGGTCGACAGGATGATACTCGAAAACACGGGAAAGATGCGGCAGATACAGAACACCGTCCTCCTCGAGGGGACGGCCTGCTCCGGCCTCTGCGTCAGGGGCTGCGCCAGGTACAGCCACCCGATGTGGCGGGAAGCATGGCTCCGCAGGGCTGACATGCACACACCGGCCGGAGAGCGAGAGAAATGAACCGAGAGTTCTGGCGGGGGAAGAGAGTCTTTATGACCGGGCATACCGGGTTCAAGGGGAGCTGGCTGACGCTCTGGCTCTCGTCGCTCGGCGCTGAAGTCACCGGGTATTCTCTCCCTCCCCCGACAACTCCGAGCCTGTACGAACTGGCGCACGTCAGCAAAGGGATCACATCGGTCACCGCGGACGTGCGCGAGTACGAACCGCTCTTTTCTGCCGTCGAACGGAGCAGTCCCCAGGTACTGATTCACCTTGCCGCACAGACCGTTGTGCGGGCCTCGTACGACGACCCGCGTGAGACATACTCCACGAACGTGATGGGGACTGTCAACGTGTTGGATTCGCTCAGGCGGCTGGGCCGTCCCTGCGCAGTCGTCATTGTGACGAGTGATAAGTGCTACAGGAACGAGAACCGCCCCTCGGGGTACCGGGAAGATGAACCGATGGGGGGGCATGATCCATACTCCAACAGCAAGGGGTGCGCCGAACTCGTTGTTTCCGCGTTCCGGCACTCATACTTCGACGGGACGCGAGGAGGAGTGAGCGGCGTCCGGGTGGCGAGTGCGCGGGCCGGAAACGTGATCGGTGGGGGAGACTGGACGAAGGATCAACTGATGGCGGACATGATCCGGTCGTTTCTCAAGGAGGAGCCGGTGCGGATTCGGAACCCGCGAGCGGTGAGACCATGGCAGTTCGTACTGGAGCCTCTGGACGGGTATCTCACGCTGGCTGAACGGCTGGCAACCGGTGCGAGGGAATTCCAGGAGGGGTGGAACTTCGGACCGCAGGATGACGACGCGAAGCCCGTTTCCTGGGTTGTTGAGCGGACCGCCTCGCTCTGGGGAAACGGGGCGTCATGGGAACCTGATCCGGGAGTGCACCCGCACGAAGATCACATGCTGAAGCTCGACATCTCAAAGGCCCGATCAGGCCTCGGCTGGGCTCCAAAGGTCCGTCTTGATACCGCGCTCGAATGGACAGCGGAGTGGTACAAAGCACTTCGTGACGGCCGGGACGCGCGGGAGCTCACGATGGAACAGATTGCACGTTACGAATGCCTTACCCCCGAGGCGGAGTCAGGCGCCCGCGGGAAAATCGCCATCACCAACACATAGGAGAGTTGTTCCACAGTGAATCAGTCCCGTGATGGCACCGTACAATGCCGGTTCTGCCGGGCCCCTCTCGAGCACACGTTCGTCGACCTGGGGATGTCCCCGCTCTGCGAGAGCTTTGTCGCGGAAGCGGACCTCAACCGGATGGAGCCGTTTTACCCACTCCATGCGTACGTCTGCGAGAAGTGCTTTCTCGTCCAGCTCGGCGAATTCGTTTCCCCGGGGACCATATTCAGTGAATATGCGTATTTCTCGTCGTACGCGGAGACGTGGCTCGCGCACTGCAGGGCATACACCGACGATATGATCGAGCGGTTCGGGCTGACCCCCGCGAGCAAGGTGATCGAAGTGGCAAGCAACGACGGTTACCTGCTCCAGTATTTTACACGGAGAGGGATCCCGGTGCTCGGGATCGAGCCGGCCGCAAACGTCGCAAGCGTCGCAACGGAGCGGGGGATACCGACCATCGTCGAATTCCTGGGGGCTGACACGGCGGCGCGCATTGTCGGCGACCACGGACGGGCGGATCTCGTGACGGCGAATAACGTGATCGCACACGTTCCCGACCTCAATGACTTCGTCATGGGACTGAAGACACTCATGAAGCCGGAAGGGGTTCTGACTGTGGAGTTTCCTCATCTGCGGAACCTTATCGAGCAGAACCAGTTTGACACAATCTACCACGAACACTTCTCCTATTTCTCGTTCACGACGATTGAAAAGGTCCTCGCCGCGCACATGCTCGTTGTGTTCGACGTGCAGAAGTTCCCGACGCACGGAGGTTCGCTCCGGATATTCGCCCGGCATGCCGGTGACGAGGCCAGGACCATCACCCCGGCGGTGGCGGAGCTGAAACGGGAGGAAGAATCGTGGGGAGTGGGCTCACTCGCGACATATACCCGGTATGCAGACAGGGTCGAATCGACGAAGCGGAACATACTCCGGTTTCTGTCGACCGCGAAGGAAGAGGGGAAACGGATCGCCGGATACGGCGCACCGGGAAAGGGAAACACGCTTCTGAATTACTGCGGCATACGGACGGATTTTCTCGATTACACGGTGGACAGAAATCCCTACAAGCATGGCAAGTTCACACCTGGAACGCACATCCCGATCGCCGCCCCGGGCACGATCAGGGAGACGAAACCCGATTATCTCTTCATACTGCCGTGGAACCTGAGGGATGAGATCGTGCGTCAGAATGCGTTCGTCCGGGAATGGGGAGGGAAGTTCGTCATCCCGATTCCGTCACTTGTCGTGTTTTGAGCGACATGAAAACGGAGACAGCGTTAGACGATACGGGGAGCGGAATGGCGGGCGGACGGAGCGATGAGGCCGGCCGCACGATGCATGAATTCATATCCCGCCTCTATCCCCTTTGCCGCAGCCTCTCGGGGGACGGAGTCCGGGAGACGCTCCGCATAATAGCGGAAAGAATCCCTCTCGAAATTCACGAGGTACCGACGGGGACAGAAGTATTCGACTGGACCGTTCCGAAAGAGTGGAACATCCGTGACGCGTATATACGCAATTCGCGGGGGGAAACGATAGTCGATTTCCGGAACTCCAATCTCCACGTCGTGGGTTACAGCATCCCCGTCAACGCGCGACTCACGCTCGCGGAACTCCGGGAACACCTCTTTACGATCCCCGGAAAACCGACATGGATCCCCTACAGAACATCCTACTTCCGTGAATCATGGGGATTCTGCATGAGACACGACCAGTTCGAGGCGCTGGCGGAGGACACGTACGAGACGGTGATAGACTCCTCACTGACGGAAGGGAGCATGTCGTACGGGGAGATGCTCATTCGGGGGAGCTCGACGGACGAGGTGCTGATTTCAACGCACGTCTGTCATCCGGCGATGTGCAACGACAACCTTTCGGGGATAGCACTGGCCACGGAGATCGCGCGGCATATCGCGGACCGCCCCCGCAGGTATTCATACAGGTTCCTGTTTGTCCCGGCAACGATAGGTTCGATCGCCTGGCTCGCGCTGAACCAGGGAACACTCCCGAACATCCAACACGGGCTTGTCCTCGCTTGCGCGGGAGACCGGGGAAGAATCACGTACAAAAGGAGCAGACGCGGAGACGCGGAGATAGACAGGGCCGCCCGCTGCGCACTGAGAGATTCGGGGGAGGAGCACGAGATAATCGATTTCTTCCCGTACGGGTACGATGAACGGCAGTACTGCTCCCCCGGAATCAATCTCCCCGTGGGGACGCTGATGCGGACCCCGCACGACCGGTTCGCGGAATACCATACGTCCGCCGACGATTGTGAGTTTGTCGCCCCTGCGGCGCTCGCCGACTCGCTCGAGAAAGCACTGGCGACGATCGCGATCATCGAAGGAAACGGGCGGTACATCAACCTCAACCCGATGTGTGAGCCGCAGCTCGGGCGGAGGGGGATATACAAATCGATGGCCGATCTGGAGGAGGGGGAAACGACACAGCTCGCGCTACTCTGGGTCCTCAACCTGTCCGACGGGAAGAATACGCTCCTCGACGCGGCGGAAAAGTCCGGTCTGAGGTTTGACACGATCAGGAAAGCGGCGGACATACTGATCGAGCACAATCTCCTCAGGGAGATCGCTGCCGGACGGGCGTGAAGAGACTATGAACCGGTCATTGGCGGGCCAGGAGGCCCAGGGACAAACAGGAACACCACTCCTCCGGGGGGAGAAGGTTCTCGTTACCGGCGCAAGCGGATTCATCGGATCTCATCTCCTGCGCGCCCTCGCGGCAAGGGGAGCCGAGGTCCACGCAGTTTCGCGGAACACGAAAAGGGAGAGCGGGGACCGGGTACGCTGGTGGCGGGGGGACGTTTCGGACGCGGGTTCCGTCCGTCAATTGTACATGTCGGTCAGGCCGGACGTCGTATTCCACCTTGCGAGCCATGTCATGGGATCCCCAGCGCTCGAGAACGTCCTCCCGACGTTCAGTGCAAACCTCGCATCGAGCGTGAACATACTCACCGTGGCGGCGGAACTCGGCTGCCGGCGGGTGGTGCTGGCGGGTTCTCTCGCCGAACCCGAAACGAGCCGGGGAGAGTCGATTGCCAGCTCCCCGTACGCGGCGTCGAAATGGGCCGGTACAATGTATGCAAACATGTTCCACGCATTGTACGGCGTCCCGATCGTGAATGCACGGCTCTTCATGGTATACGGACCGGACCAGAAAGACAGATCCAAGCTCGTCCCGTACGTGACGCTCTCGCTCCTCCGCGGGGACTCCCCGAAGATCACAAGCGGGAAAAGAATGATCGACTGGGTATACGTCGGTGACGCGGTTGAAGGACTCCTCAGTGCGGCCGTCGTTCCCGGGCTCGAAGGATCGAGCGTTGAAATCGGCTCCGGGACCGCCGTTTCGACCCGGGAGATCGTGACCGCAATCGGGACGCTCATCGGCGGAACCGGGACCCCCCTGTTCGGCGCGATCCCCGACCGGCCGATGGAACCGGCAAGAATTGCGGACGTCGCCAGGACGCTCGCGCAGACGGGATGGAGCCCGTCGACGCCGCTCGAGTCCGGGCTCAGGGACACGATCGCGTGGTACAGGGAACACGGGGAGGACGAAGCATGAACGGAAGGGGATTGAAACGCATATGAACTCGATCGCGATACTCGGCGCAGGAATGGCCGGACTCGGCGCCGCACACCGCCTGAACGAGCAGGGGGTCAAGTCCGTCATTTATGAGAAGCTCCCCTACCCGGGGGGACACACTGCGTCGCACCTGTACGACGGCGGGTTCGTATTTGACGAGGGGCCGCACGTCTCGTTCACGAAGGATACGCGGATACAGAATCTTCTCGCAGAGAGCGTGCACGGGGAATACGAGACCGTCTCATACAGGGTGAACAACTACTGGCGGGGACACTGGATCAAACATCCCGCGCACTGCAACCTCTACGGTCTCCCGCAGGATCTTATCGACGAGATCATACGGGACTTTTCCGCGTCGATGGACATGGCAGGTCGGGAGATCACGAACTACGAGGAATGGCTCGTTGCAAGCTACGGGGAGAAATTCGCACGGACGTTCCCGATGGAATACACCGAGAAGTACCATACGACGGCGGCGCGGAACATGAGCACGGACTGGCTCGGTCCGCGAATGTACAGGCCCACGCTCGACGAGGTCTTCCGGGGCTCTGTGTCGCCGACGACGCCGAACGTCCACTACGTCACGGAATTCCGGTACCCGCGGCAGGGTGGATTCGCATCGTTCCTGAACAGGTTCATCGCAGAGTCCGAGATACGGACAGGGCACGAACTCGTGGGGCTCGATCCCTCCGGGCGGACGCTCCGGTTCGGAAGCGGAGAGACCGTGTCGTATGACGGCGTCGTCTCGTCGCTCCCCCTCCCGGAGCTTATACCGCTGATCGATGGCGTCCCGCGGGAGGTAACGGAGGCCGCGGAACGGCTGGCATGTTCATCGTGCGTGATCGTGAATCTCGGCATCGACCGGCAGGACATATCGGAAGGACATATCACGTATTTCTACGACAGGGACATCGTCTTTACGCGGCTCAGCTTTCCGCACATGATGTCACGGAACAACGTCCCCGCCGGAGCCGGCAGCATACAGGCCGAGATCTACTTCTCAAAGAAACACCTTCCCCTCGGGCATGAGCCGGGGTCGTACGTGGAACCGGTCACCAACGACCTCCGGAAGTGCGGGCTCCTCCGTGAAGAAGACCGCATTCTTTCCTCAAGCTTCAAGGTGATCCCGTATGCCAACGTGATATTCGATCTCGACCGGGCCGCGGCGCTCTCCGTCGTGCACGAATTTCTCGACGAGTGCGGTGTCGCCTGCTGCGGCCGCTACGGCCTCTGGGCGTACCTCTGGACGGATGAAGCTTTTATCAGCGGCGAGAACGCGGCGCAAAAGACACTCGATCAGATCACAAACAACGCGGGAAGGAGGCGGGTCGCTCTGTGAAAGTCGTACTCTTCTGCGGCGGGCTCGGCATGAGGCTCCGGGAATACTCGGAGAATATTCCAAAGCCAATGGTCAATATCGGCTATCGCCCCATACTCTGGAACATCATGCGCTATTACGCGCATTACGGGCATAAGGATTTCATACTCTGCCTGGGGCACAAGGCGGACTACATCAAGCAGTACTTCCTCAAGTACGACGAGACGGTGTCAAACGACTTCGTGCTGACCGACGGCGGGCGTTCGATATCGCTCCTGAGGAGCGACATACACGACTGGCGGATGACGTTCGTGGATACCGGGCTCAGCTCCAACATCGGGCAGAGGCTGAGGGCGGTGCGGGAGCACGTGGCCGGCGAAGAGATGTTCCTTGCCAATTACACCGACGTGCTCACGGACGCCCCCCTGCCGGGGCTCATCGACTTCTTCGAACGGCAGAAGAGCGTGGCAAGCTTCCTCGCGGTCCGGCCGACGCAGTCGTTCCACCTTGTGTCGCTCCAGGAGAACGGGATTGTCGACACGATACAACACGTCGCGCACGCCGGGATGCGGATCAACGGCGGGTTCTTTGTCCTGAGAAACACGATATTCGATTACATGCACGACGGGGAGGATCTTGTGCAGGAGCCGTTTCAGCGGCTGATCGGGGGGAAGCAGCTCGTGTCATACGCCCACGACGGGTTCTGGGCATGTATGGACACGTTCAAGGAACGGCAGACGCTCGAGGATATGTATTCGCGGGGGGAAGCGCCGTGGGAGGTGTGGAAGCACAACGGCAAATCCGTCGAAACGACACGACTGGCGGACGTTCTGTAATCAGATTCGAAATCACAACCTCTGAGGCGGCGTGGAAAAGAACGCATATTCCTCCGGCGGGGACGGGGAGACGGGCGGGGCAGTGCCATCCTTTATGCAATTCCTGGACGGCTGTAAAAGGTACCACATTGCGATCCTTGTGGGGCTCACATTCCTCACCAGGGCCCCCGTGCTCCTGCACCTGGACGACGCTGTCATCGCCTGGCGACCCGCGGATAACGCCAGCATCGCGCTGAATTTCCTGCATAACGGATTTCACCTTTTCCATCCGCAGATCGACTGGGGGGGCGGCGGACCCGGGTACGTCGAAATGGAATTCCCGATTGTCCAGTTCGTGACCGCCCTCCTGTATGCCCTGTTCGGCGCCCATGAATCGATCGGCCTCGTGGTCCCCCTTCTTTCCGCGCTGGGCACGGTCATCGTCATGTATCTCCTCGTCGAGTCTGTATCCGGCGCGGCGGTTGCACTTGCCACGGGATGTTTCGTGGCAATCTCGCCCAGCCTGCTCTCGTACAGCGAACTCTTCTACATCGACCCGTCCATGGTATTCCTCACTGTTCTCGGCATCTATTGCTGGACACGGTGGCTCCGCTTTCCCTCGTGGAAGGATTTTGCGCTCTCCGCGCTCAGTCTTTCACTCGCAACACTCATAAAGCCGACCGCCCTCCATGCCGGACTCGTGATAGCCTATCTCAGCTACTCGGAAACAGGGTTTCGGTTCCTCAGGGATCCGAAGCACTGGGTGTATGCGGGGCTCGTCATCATTCCCCCGGTCCTCTGGTACGTCCATGCACACACGCTGTTCACCCAGTATCACAACACGTTCGGCATACTCTCCGGCGGAATGGTGAAAACCGCATCCGCCGAACTCCTCCTGAGTCCGCAGTTCTATCTCCACACGTTGCTGAAACTCGCGCTCTATCAGATTACACCCTGCGTGTTCCTGTGCATGCTTGTGGGTCTCTTCGTCCGCCAGAAGACCCCCTTCCGGCATCTCTTCCAGGTCTGGGCGGGATCAGTGGCCGTGTACGCGATTATCGCAGCACGCGGGGTTGATTCGGGAAACCAGTATCTCCTGCCTGCGATTGCGCCCGGCGCTGCGCTCGGAAGCATCGGTCTGTTCGCCCTCCTCGGGAAACTCGCGGATCGTCACCGGTTCCGGAACAAGGTGACAGGGCTTGTTGTTGCCGGCGGGCTCGCCGGTATTCTTACGGTCAACGCGGTCGGCGCCGAGCGTTTTTACCGCTCCCGAGACTTCTGGGGCCCATATAACCCCTATCAGCAGGGCGAAAAACGAAGCGGGTTGATGGTAGGGAGGGTAACGGCGACAGGCGAGCACATCATCGTTGTGAATTCGCTTATGGACGGGAGAAAGCCGGAAGAGAGCATGACACCGGCCGACCTGTTCTACTTTTCCGGGCGTCACGGGTGGTACCTTTCGTTCTCGTGGGTCACGCCTGAACGCATCGAGCGATTGAGGTCCCTGGGCGCAGACTATCTCACGGTCTCATCAAACTATGCATCAGACTTCAAGACCTCCTGCGGTCCCGCGTTCCGGTACCTGAGCGCCAGGTACCGGGTCATCATTGACGACGGGGAGGGACTCGTGATTGATCTCCGTGGAGAGAAGAGCCGGAATGCCGGGATCAGCTTCCGCTGAGGAGTCGGGGTGTTATTCGAACCTGTCCCCCTGCAGGCGGGTCCACCACTCGCCGTCCAGCCTCGTGAAGTACGCGTGACCGGTGAGGAGGGGCCCAAGCACATCGGGATTCGCGGAGTGTGTCATCGTGTACATGTCTCTGAGGAGCATGATGCACTTTTGCACATGGTATTCTCGGAGGAGACGCGGGTCCACCGTCCCCGACACTGCGGCGCACCCCTCCCTGAACGCGCCCGCGAAAAGGTGGTTCATCACCCCTGCGATCGTGTCCGGCCGCGCGGCAAGCTGGAGCACATGCGCCGTATCACCGCGCCTGGCGTAATACAAGTACCACCCGATGAGCGAGCCGCTGCTGTAGAGTGCACGGGCATTCAGCTTACCGTACTGCTCTTTTCGTTTCGCCATCGCCAGAAGCCAACCGGCGCCCCGCTCGTCGTAGCAGGGCCTGAGAAGAGCGGTTCCTGACATGGCCTGGATGCCGGTGGCAATCAGTTCTGGTGTGACAGGTCTTGATTCGAGGAGATCCGCCGCCGCGAAATCAGGTGCGGAGAAGTAGAGCCTTCCGAGCCGGTCGCCTGCCGCCACCGCGGGGGAGAGCAGAGCGCGCAGGACCGGAGAGGCGGAAAACCTCCCGACCAGGGATAGGGGATATGTTGCGGGGCGGAGGATGCGCAACCACCGGAGGCTGTAATTGAGGAGCGCGGCCGCACTCATTCTTTCCCAGAGCCGCCGCGACGTCTCGTTTGCCGAATCGGTGATCGTCAGATCCTGCGGCCCCCCCAGGAGACGCTTGAGGAGATTCGAGCCGACAAACGGGACCGGGCTCTCCCTGTCGACCATGTGGTTCCCGGCGACGACGACCGTGATTTCACGGTCCCGGTACACCATCTTCCGCGGCATGGCGCCGATGAAGCCGGAGATGCGTCCGTCCGCGGCCCTGTTGACGAACGAGCGTATCCGATCGTCGTTCCAGGGGTTGTCGAAGTAGAGTTCGCCGATATACGCCTTCAGTGATTCGGGAGCGGGCTCCCTGCTGCTCCGAAAGACGCGCATGAAGAGGTCGGCAACACCGGGGATATCGGCAATCTCAAACGGGCTGATTTCATTCATGACGCATTGTACGTATATTCGGTCCCAAATAAAACATCACTGAGAAACCTCTGGATCTGCTCCACATCGCATTCAATATCGTCGAGATCGCCGCACTCATTCCCGTCTTTCTGTTCCTGGGATACCTGCTGGTGTTGACCGTCCTCGCTTCACGCGCACGGAAGACCAACGACTTCTCTGCCCCGTCGCAGAGGAGGTTTGCCGTCGTCGTTCCGGCACACGACGAAGCCGGGGGGATCGGGACCACCGTGGCGAGCATCAGGTCAGTGGTGTACCCTTCAGCGCTCTTCGACGCGATTGTCATTGCCGACAACTGCACGGACGAAACGGCGCACAGGGCAATGGCCGCCGGTGCGATCGTGCTTGAACGGAACGAACCCGGACGCCGCGGGAAGGGGCAGGCGCTCCGCTGGGGATTCGACAGGCTGATCGACGGCGATACGCGCTATGACGCGGTGATCGTCGTGGACGCCGACAGCGTCGTGTCGCCGAACTACCTGGAAGTCATGAACTGGTATCTCGAACACGGCGCCCGGGCAATCCAGTCGAGCGATCTTGCGGATCCCGAGAACACTTCCTGGAACGCGCAGATGACGCGCATAGGCTTTCTTCTCTACAACTATGTCCGCCCTCTCGGGCGGAACGCGCTCGGAGGGTCCTCCGGACTGCGGGGAAACGGCATGTGTTTCAGCACAAGCATGCTCAGGGAATTCCCGTGGAACGCGTATTCGGTGACCGAGGACCTGGAATACGGGCTGCAGCTTCTCCTGAAAGGGGTTAGCGTGACGTTTGCGCCCGAAGCCGTCGTATATGCCGTGATGCCGGCGGACCCGAAAAACGCGGAGGGACAGAGGGCACGCTGGGAAGGGGGACGGTTCGCCGTGATACGCCGATACGCGATTCCGCTGCTCGGAAAAGCTGCCCGGGGTTCGCTTGCATGTCTTGACGCTTTTTTTGACCTTGTCGTACCCGCGCTCGTCACTCTCATCGGTTTTGTATTGCTTGGATCTCTCCTGACGCTTGTGCTCGCTTGGTGGGGCGTACGGCCAGCCGGTGTGTACAGCATACTCTGGATCGGCGCAGCCGGCATGGGGTTCACGCATCTCATCGCCGGGCTAAACATCGCCTCTGCAGACCGATCACTGTACCTCGCGCTTCTTCAGCTGCCGCGGTACGCATTCTGGAAGCTGACAGTGTATGCCCGCATGCCCCGGCGCTGGAGCAGAAATGTCTGGACGAGAACAACGCGGGAGAAACGTTGACGCGGGGGAGAAGGGGTCCCGACAATGACGGAAATCCTGGTGATCGACGACGATGAGTTTATCCTCTCCACGATGCAGGAGATACTCGTGGACGCCGGGTTCAGGGTCACAACGACCGCCGACGGACCACAGGGGATCGAACTCTACGCGCGCGTAAAGCCCGCGGCGGTCGTTCTGGATCTCGGGCTGCCGAGCATGGACGGTCTCCAGGTCCTGAGGCGGATCATTGAACTGGACGCAGACGCCAGAGTGCTTGTCGTGACCGGTTACCCCAGTGATGCCGCTGAACAGGCGGCGCGCCGGATGGGAGCAAGGACGTTCGTTCCCAAGCCGTTTGACGCGAAAACGCTCGTCGAACGGCTGACAGGCATTCTCCGGCAGCCCGGCTGAGGACCCGGGGCACCTCTTCGTTTCTCCCCCGAAATTATCGAAGCAAGACGAGCTTCTTTGTTTGCGTGAAGCTTCCCGCCACGAGCCTGTAAAAATATATCCCGCTTGCCAGGTTCGACCCGTCGAATACGGCAACGTGATACCCCGCTTCCTGGGCACCGCGGACCGGCGTCGCGACGTTCTGCCCCAGCACATTGAATACCGCGAGTGTCACGTCGGACTTCTGCGGGAGTCCGTACCGAATCGACGTCGTGGGGTTGAACGGATTGGGGTAGTTCGCGAACAGAATGAATGAACCGGGAACCAGGGCATCGCTCCCCGCGGGATCCCCTCCCTGGACGGGCTCTGTACAATGGACAGCGCCGTCAAGGTCGATTTGCTCCAGCCGGTAGAAAGAACCGCCGGGAGGACGCGTGCTGTCCACATACCTGTACTGCTGAGGAACCGCCGTCGTTCCGTGGCCGGGGACGAATGCGCCGGGAATGCGGGCGAAATCGTTCGCACCTGCAGCGCTCCGCTGTACGTAGAACCCGTAGTTGTTGATCTCCGAGAGGGTCGACCATTCAAGGAGGACCGAGTTCGAGACGCCGCTGAGGGCAACAAACGAGTTGATCTGCACGGGGAGCGGCGGCCCGCCGGTCGCCTTGAAATTCGTATAGCCATAATCAGAGTTGGTCGTGCCACCGCTGCATCCAAACAGGTTGAATCCCATACCCGGGTTTCCGGTTGTGAACGTCCCGTCCGTCGCCTGCGCAACCTGCGTTCCGTTGATATAGGCAGTGATGACGTTACCGACGACTGTCGCACGCACTGAATCACCGTCGGCGACACCATATGCCGACCCGTTGAGCTGAGTGAGAATAGTGAAGTCCCCGACCGCGCCGTTCCATCGGACGATGATGACATACGCGCTTGAGGTCTTCGAACACTTCATGCTGATCTCATACCCGGTGCATGAATGCGCCGAGAGTGAGCTCCGGAGCCGCAGCTCGACTTCTTCGTAGCATGCATCATTCTGATTGACGGAGTGAACGGTCGCCATCGCCGACTGGTCGGCCCCCCAGCTCCCTGTCAGGAGCGCGGTGGCATCAGTAAAGTTGGCCGTACCAGTCTCATGTCCGATCGCAAGCCCCGGCGTTGTGGAGACGTTTGTCCAGTCGAGCCCAACGGTCCCCCCGTTTATCCAGTTGCCTCCCTCGGATATCGGGTTCTCGGTGAGCGGAAAACTTGTCGTGTACGTCTGGGAGATGCCTGCGGCAGGAACTACGAGCGAGAAGAGAAACAACACGGACGAAAAGCGGCTCATCGCAGCCTCGATTGTACGTGGGGAATTCAGGAATTTGTACCTCGGGGCGCGAATATTCCCAAGAACAGGTCCGACGCCGCTTCAGCGGGAGCAATATACGCCAAAACGACCCGAAAATCAATCAGATTGGCGGAGGAAGTGTCATACGTGGGCATTGCGCCGCTGTCATGACGTGAAGAATATCTTTGCCATATAGTAGCCGAAAAGCAGGTTGCTCACGAGAGCAAGAAGGAGTATCGCGCCAAATACTTTCGGCCTGAGTAGACGGGCCATGAGCGGATACCCCTCCGCCCCCGCGGGGAGGAACGGGAGCGCGACGCAGATCACACATGTCTCATCGATAAGGGTGGAGAGGGGGGGATCACTCCCTGCGGAGGGCAGCTTTGGAGAAGAGATAGTCCGGTATCTCAGCATCCAGCGTAACGTTGTCAACATGAAACTCCGTCCCGTCTCCCTCTTTGAGCACGTCCCGGTAAATGACGTATTTTGCGAGCCAGTGGTTGTGCACGTGCATCACTTCCCGAACATCGACAGTTTTCAGGAGCTTGCCGCTCCTGGCGTAGAGGTTTTCCTTGAGGACGAGATATCGTTCTTTGTCCACCCAGGCCTGACGGTGATCGTACGCGATATCCTCCTTCTTTGCCTGCAGGTCCAGCACCCAGCACTCCCTCCCGCCGACGACCTCGCTTGATGAGATCGTCGCCGAGTAGATATCCGGCAGGTGAGGGTCTTCCATCATGTCTTCATAGGAAAGATCGGATCCCATGACCGACTGGCGAAGCATGTGGCCGGAGATCATGATCGTCCTGTCCGTGGAGGGGGAATACTCCCACAACATGTCATTCAGCTTCAGCATCTTTGTCCCCCTGTCGCGGGCCGGGGCGAGGAACTCCGTGTATGATTCGCTCGTCCCCCTCTGCCACGATTTCGATTCCACGGTCCTCGTGTCACGCCGTCCGTGGATGATCATCCGCGATTCGGAGATCCTCTGGTCCGTAAACATGTTCCTGTCGACACGCATGAGGATTTCATCTCCCGAGGGTCCCTGCATCATCGATGCGAGCGGGAGACACAGGCACACTATGAATGACCGCACCACTATTCGAGTTCCTTGAAAAGTTGTGACGTTTGCCGCCTGAATATCCCTATCCCCGAAATCGCGGTCCCAAAGAACGTGGCGAGCAGGCCGGGGATGAATCCTATGACGTACGTGAAGGGCGTTATCTGCGCCCGGATGAGCGTGGGCATCATGAGTGTGGCTCCCTTCATGATCGCCCCGATGTCCAGTCCTCTCACCTGGCCGTACCAGGCAACCGCGAGCCCGAGCGCGGTTCCGAGGATCGATCCCGCGACACCGATCATGAGCGATTCCACGAGAAGCGCACAGATAGATGTGTCTCCTGTCCTCCCCGACGGCGAGCCGTATCCCGATCTCGCCGTACCGGCGAAGGCTTCCCGTGAGCCCCGCGTTCCAGAGGACAACGGACATCGCAAGAACAAATATCCCGATAATGAGCCCGGAATAGAGGCCGACCAGGTCGAGATAATCCGACAGGCCGCTCTCCGTGCGGAGCGTCCCCATGACCGGGCAGAAGGACGACTCGCGGGAAAGAGTATCTGCATCGGGAATACGGTGGCGGGCGTTGAATCCGGCGGTGATGGCATTTGTCCGGTCTTCGTGGTACAGGTCATCCCTGCTGAAGCCGAGTATCTCTCCCGCCCCGTCCTCCATGTCGAGCGCCCGCTGAACGTCCGCCAGGTCAGCGATCACGGTCCCCTTGTCCATCGCCACGATCCCGAACCTGACAGTTCCGACGATGACGAAGTTCGTGATGCTCATGCTCCCGTTCATTGTTGAGCTTATGAGCGTCGCCGTGTCACCCGGCTGCAGATTGAGCTTCTGCGCACCTTCTTCGCCGATGACCATCTCGCCGCGCCGAAGAGGTGCGCGCCCCCGCACGATGGCATCGCGGAGGTTGAGGATTCCCGGTTCGGGGGTGTTCCCGGAGAAGAGATCGATCCCGAGTCCGCCTACGGGGATCTGGGCCCTGGTCTCCCCCTTGGCGTCCGGCACGTCAAGCAGTCCTCCGAATCTGATGCGCGGTGTCCACATGAGATCCGGATAATCACGCCTGAGCTCCGTCATGAGTGTATCGATCCCGAGGAGCGCCAGGTCGTTCGGGACCTGATTCGCCTCCCTTGCATACGCACGGGTCATCACGCGGACATGCCCGGTGTTGAAATGCGCGGTCGACAGAATCAGCGTGGCGATCGATCCATTCAACCATGAGTGAAGGACGACCGTGAGGAGCACGCCCAGAAAGACAGTCAGGAGAGGGAAGAGGGATCTCGACCGGTCGCGCAGGAGCCCCTTGAGGAGAAACGAGATCATGATGTCCTCCCCCTGAGCGCATCGGTGGGCTTCAGATGCGAGATCTTCCTCGTGGGGATATAGCTGACGATTGTCGTAACGATGCAGACAAGGAGAGTTGTCCCGACAACGAGTACCGGCGAGTAGACAGGAAAGAGCCTCTCGCCGATGGAGAACCCGAAACTGTCCGTCGCCGCAGGGAGCGCCATCCCCCTGTTTGCGACGATCGCAAGAAGGGGAATGCCGTAGAGCGCCGCGGCGCACGCGGCAAGGAGCCCGTGGAACGCCCCCTCCAGCGTAAAGAGCCTTATCACCTGGGTCCGGGTCATCCCCAGCGCCATGAGCGTCCCCATCTCCTTCCTGCGCCGCCAGATCGAGAGAACCTGCGTGTCAAATATCGCCAGCATGGCAAGGAAGAGGAGGAGAAGATACATGATGCTCCCCTGAATGCTCTTCATCCTGACAAGCGCGCGGAGATCGCGCAGAAGGTAGGGGAGATCCCTGAACTCCCAGCCGGCGATCGTTCCCGGCGGGGTGAGGTCTTTTTCAGCACGATAATCGTCGCCTGCCCCGGCATCCGCGTAAACTCCTGCAGCCGGTCGAGAGGAATCCATATCTGCTCGTTGTCGATTTCCGACACGGTCGTGGAAAACACGTTCCACGATCGTCACGTCGCGGGCGTCAAATGTCCCGTGCACGTCCCTCCATTGAACTGTGACCAGGTCCCCCTTTTTCAGGCCGGCATTTTTCGACATCCTGGTCCCGATCATTCCCGGTATGATGGCGGTGTCCTTCCCGATCAGCGAGGAGGGGATCGAGACGATCTGCTGATCAGGATCGATCCCTTTGAGAAGTATGGGGCGGAACCTCCCCCGCGGATAAATCGTCGCAGTCCGGATTAGGAGGGGTGTGGCGGATTCTACGGCCACCAGATTCTGAAGAGGGGGCGGAACGGGGGCGTGGGCGTCTTCGAGGGTAAGGGGATCGTACGGGTCGTACGCCTCCTGCCAGTACTGTCCCCCGCCGTAAAGGACATCCACGGTGGAGCGCTCCGCCTGGTCATTGAGCCCGTCGTAGAAGCCCTGGAGAAAAATTATCGCAACGAAGGAAAACGAGAGGGCCACGACGTTGAGCCAGGTCCGGAGCCCCGCGCTGATGATGTTTCTGAACGCAAGTTTGGGAGCAAGCATGGGATGCCTCACTCCGATAGAGGTTTCTCGATGATTTCGTCCCTGGAGATCCTTCCGTCCACAAGCGTGATTTTCCGTCTCAGGTACCCGATCACTTTCTCGTCGTGAGTTGCAAATATGAACGTCGTCCGGAGATCCCTGTTCAGTTTTGCCATCGTTTTCATGATGTGGTGGGAGTTCGCAGCGTCGAGATTTGCCGTTGGCTCATCCGCGAGCACGATCTCCGGTTGTTTGACGATCGCGCGGGCGATCGCCACGCGCTGGCTCTGTCCCCCGGAAAGCTGTGCGGGGCGGGATTCCGCGCGGTCAGCGAGTCCGACCCATTCGAGGGCTTCCCCGACAAGTTTCTTTCGGCGCATGGCTTCCATCCCCTGGAGGAGGAGGGGGAATTCAACGTTTTCGTACACCGTGTAAACAGGGAGGAGATTGAACGTCTGAAATACGAATCCGATGTGGTGGTTCCTAAGCGCCGCGGATTCCCTATGGGAAAGAGACTCTATCTTCCGCCCCAGAACTTCCGCGCTCCCGTGGGTCGGCGCATCGAGAGAGCCGACGATGTTCAGGAGCGTGGTTTTCCCCGAACCGCTCGGTCCGACGAACCCGACGAATTCCCCTTTTTTCACGGAGAGGTTGATCCCGTCGAGCGCCTTGAGTTCGGTGAGTCCGAGGGGATAGATCTTATCGAGGGCTTCCGCCCGTATCAGAACTGAATCCTGCATAATACCGTCTTTGTCGTGTGTCGATCTGTGAGCATATGAGCCGCGGTTCGCCGCGCCATATCAGTGGTTGAATATCACGATGAATTGAAATCCCACACCGGCGAACGAGTTCGTCCCGGCCTGGCTGTTCGGGATCTCCACAGCATCGGGATCCCAGAACCCGAGGAGATCAAAGCTCCAGTTATCAAGCGTCCGCTGCCAGGTGACCACACGGTACCACTGGTTGTTCGTCCAGTCACGGTACACGATTGCGGAGATCCTGTCGACGATGTTCACGGGGTAATTTACGGTGAACGCGGAAAAACCGGACCCCGGACCGGACGTAAAGGGTTTCGCCGGCGCATCGGACCTGAAATACTCGGTCGCGGCGTATAAGTCCGCTCCCGACGTCAAACGTATAGTCGGCGCCCACGGTCCACTGCCTCTGGTACATCACGCGGGGGAGAACGGGCTCCTGGCGCACAATCACACCTTCACCCCAGAGCCCGATGCCAAGATCCCATTTCCCGTCAATGCCGTACCGGTCTTCCGGCGCGAACGGGCTCCCCACTGCCGCCAGCACCGGGAGCAGGTCTCTCATGTCCGCCCTCCGGTGATGGTACGTGAGCCCGATTTCACCGGTCAGGAGAGGACTCTGAAGCCGGCCGCCGTATTCCGCTGCTCCGGATTCCGTCGGGGCAATTTCCCATCCCTTCGTGTTCGTGTTTCCGTAGAGCCCCCAGAGCCAAATGTTGAAGTTGTCCTGGAAGTAATATCTCGCCAGCGCACCGTAGACCCCATCCGTGAGCTGAAGCGGATCGCGGGGATCGATCCTGTCGAACCACATCAGTGGCCGGAATATCTGCGCCGAGCCGAAATTGATTTTCTGAAGCCCCACGCGGAATTCAAACCTGTCCGTTGAAAGCCGGAGCCAGCCGCGGTAGGGCTTCACGGTGGCGTCATACGACGGGCTCAGACCACCGCCAACGAGGGCCGTAGCAAATGAATTGAGAGACAGTTCCATCCGGGCGTCGAATCCATCGCTCAGCCGGTCACTCAAGAGGAGGTCGGGGATGTACCGGATGCCGGCCTGGTATTGAACCTGGCCGGCGGAATTCGGAGCAAACCACGCGGCGGCCTGACCGTGCAGATCGCCCGTTTGCGAACGGGCGCCCTGTGCGAGGCACACAACGACTATGCAGCAGTATACGGTCCGGCTTTTCCCCGTTGTCATTTGAGCGTCAGCCCTGGTCTATGCCGGCTCTTTACGGCACGTCGCCGCAAGCCGCTGGTCTTCCACCTCGATGTGAGCGTCGCAATCAGATGGTCTTTGATCGCATCGATGGGAAACAGCTCGGGTGCAACGGTGTAGTTTGCAACAATTCCGTCAAACGCCAACATGAGGAGGAAACAGTCAAGCTGAGGGCTGTCGGATCCCAATTCACGCATCAGCCGGGTGAGCCGGCTGAACATGGCATCAAAATACTGCTTCCCCTTTTTCTTCATCAATTTCCGATACTCGTCATCGAGACTGAGTTGAAGCGAGAGCCGAAGGTAAAGCGTCTGCTCCTTAATCATTTTCAGCCAGGCATCGATGAGGGAGGCAAACCGTTCCCCGGCGGGCCTCGCGTCGTCGTCGCTGAAGAACTGCGGCATCACGAGCTCAATCTCTTCATCAAGGATTGTGAAGAGAATATCCTGCTTCGTGCGAAAGTGGTCAAAAATGAGGCCCTTGGAGATGCGAGCTTTCGCGGCGATCCGCTCCGTCGTCGTCGCAGAATATCCGTGTTTCGCGAAGAGCTCCAGTGACGTCGCAAGGATCGCCTCACGCGTCTTTTCTCTCATCATCCCTGACGCTTCTTTTGATCGCGGGGACATGCGTCCCTCCGGGCTGGTTTATGACTGACTGGTTAGTCAATGATAAGGCAATCGAAGATCACAGTCAAGCAGATTCGCCGGAAGACAGGGAGGCGGCGATCACGGATCCATCAGGGAGCGCCATGCTGTGTTGTGTCCCCCGTGGCGGGATGTATACAACGGTACGCTCTCCAACTCCCCCGCGTTGTCAACGGTGTCGCGATGCCCAGATTCATCAGCCTTGCGTGCATGTCCCCGGTCGCGTTTACGAGCGCAATATCGAACTTCCCGAAGTCGGAAGCCTGGACAGCCTCCGCGTACCATTCCAGGTTCGGCGTCCAGCTGAGATCGGGGCGCAAAGCGTTCGCGACAATGCCGGATCCGTGTATGACAAACGAAAAGTTGAGCTCACCGCCGTGAAGGACCTGCGAGTATGCAAACAACTGCATGAAGGGTCTTCCCCCGACATACTCACTCTTCTTTATGAAATCCAGGCCGAGCGTGCGGGAGCCCTCCGGTATGACACCAAGGGATTCGGTCAACCCCGTGAGCTCCTCGTTTTCGTAGTGGCTCCAGTGAAACGCAGTCGCCACACTGTATCCGACAAGGGCTGCAAGGGGAATTGCCAGCGTAACGAACCGGGGGATGGCAGGCCGCGGGAGCGCAATCACAAGAAGCACCAGGCCGACGGGTATCCACCTCGAAGCAAACGATATCGTGTTCATGAATTTGTCCGGCGCAACGAGGGCCGCCGCCAGCATCAGAAGCCCGGTACAGCCAAGTTCCCTGTTCCACGATTCACGCAGCTTCCCCCGGTTTGTGAACACAGCAAGCGCGCACCAGACGACGAGGAGCGTCAGGACCGCCAAATCCCATACGCCCGTGATACCCCCGACCGCATCGTTGATAATCGTCCAGGCGTCGATACGCTCCCAGGGTGTTGTCATCCAGTAGGCGCCCGTGTCAAACCCGATCTGAAGTCGGGAGGCGTTGATCTGCGGTAACCAGACGAGCGCAAGAATCAGGACGGGTGCTACGGCAATGGCGTGGCGCGCCACGTGACGCAACGGGGGGCGGCGGATTGCGTCCAGGAGAGCAATCGTGCACATTGCAGCGGCGAACCAGAGCGAATGTGCCATGATGAGGGCGACCGTGCAGAGGCACATTAGTATGAGCCTGCGAGGGGGCGGGAGTACCCCCTTCTCCTCGTTCAGAAGCACCAGCCAGACGACAAACAGCGGCCAGCCGGAGAGAAAGTTTATGAATCCCCAGTAAAAGCTGGCGCTGAATGTCAGGAGGGACGCAAGGACTGCCGACTCGAGAGGGCGGCCGTATGCGCCGGCAAGGAGGAATATGGATCCCGACCAGAGCATCGCGAGTGCGAGCATCGTCATCTTGCCGGAAAGAAGCGGAGGGAATACCGCCCACATGAATCCGACCAGCGCATACACAAGGGTGTTCGGGGCGAACCACTGGATCCCAAGCGCACCCGGGTGTTTACCCGAGAGGGTCTCCAGGAACAGACGGATCTGCGCAAGGTGCTGGGGAAGATCGCTCGAGGGCACGTAGTGGACAACGAGAAAAGGGAGCGCGATCGCGGAAAGCGTCACAAGGAGCAGTAAAGGAGTTTCTGTCCGATGCGGTTTCATGGTGGCGTCATGAAGGAGGATCTGGAGGTGGCCTGACCGGTTCCCGCGGCGTGGCACCGGATTCCCCGGCGAAAATGCCTGCTAATATATGCATCCCTCTGCAGATTGACAACCGCAGGCCACGTGAAGGAAATTCTTGTATACCTGCATTTTCGGAAGAACAAAGGGAGGAGAGCCAATGGTCCGGGAACAATCGGGACAGGCTGCATTGCATTCCGCCGTGCCGATACTGCGTGTGCGGGATCTCAGCTCCAGCATAAAGTACTGCGTGAAGAATCTCGGATTCAAAGCCGGCCGGGAGCATCAGGCGCTTATCGCATCGTTTTCACGGGACAGGTGCAGCCAGTCTTTTATGCGTGTTGATGAAGGAACGCTATCGCCTATTTTCGGTCCGATTTCTTCGAGGCCGTCTCACCCTGCTCTCTATGGACGCGGCTCTCTGCCGTTCCTGAATGCAAGGAGCCGCGGGATTGGCGGATTGCCGGCCTGCGATGAGAGTATGATTCGTAGTGTGCACCGGGATGGCTGTAGGTGCGGAGATGGCTCGAGGGGATCGAGCGTCGACTCGTGGTGCGGGGCTCGTGAGACGACCGACTGTGTCCTTCTGCAAAAGCGGAAAGACTGATGCCAAGCATCAATATAGCGAACCATCTCACGAGACCCCCCCAAGGCTCTGACAGAGAATGCGCTCAATAAACGGACAAGCCCTCAATCCAATCGCGGACCGGGGGCTGTCTTGATGAGCGGATGTTCCCGAACAAGCTAGTCAAGACGGGGACAAGCCGCCATGCTGCGCCTCACAGCAAACGCAATTGCCAAATCCTGGAGATTGATAGATTTATGTTTCTTTCCGACGGGACGGACGGGGAATCTTGACTGTAAATGACGATTGCGATATTTTCTTGAGACATCAAAAGGGTCTACTCGCACTCCATGGCCAGCAGCATCTTTCAAGTACTCACGGAGCGGTCCACCTCAATCGGCATCGCCACCGTTCTTGTTCTCAATCTGCTGCTTAGGTTTTGGATCGTCTTTCGGCCGCTGGAGTGCACCGACGGAATCTCGATCCCGGACGACACATACATATCACTGACATTAGCCCGCAATATCGCACACGGCTCAGGGGCAACATTTGCGGGCGAGCCAACCAACGGATTTCAACCCCTCTTTGTGTTGCTGATGGTGCCGGTGTTCCTCGCGGCATCGCATGACGTAGTCCTCCCGGTTCATGTCGCAACCGGACTATCGGCGATATTCGACACGATAACGCTGTTGCTCCTGTGCCTGATTGTTGCGCGCCGCTGTACGTCATCTCTTGTCATATTTCCCGTGGCTCTTGCATGGATATTCAACCCGGGCGGGATACGCACTGCGACCAATGGAATGGAAACATCCCTGGCAGGCTGTTTCCTGATGTGCGGATTGTTCCTTACGGACAGAGAGATTACGAATCTTGAGGCAAGGGCCACCTGGCGGGCGAGCCTTTCGATCGGCCTCCTCGTCGGGCTCGGGATGATCGCACGCATCGATAACGTGTTCCTGGGGGCAAGCGCGCTTGTGGTACTGATCGCACTCGGCCGTAATGACCTGCCGAGGGCCTGCGGCAATGCTCTCATACTCGTCATGGGAGCGTTCATCGCATACATACCGTGGCTAGCATTTTCATACTTCACCACCCGGGATCTTTTTCCGATAAGCGGTAAAGCGGTAAGGTTGATGAGCCTGGCTACCGTGGATTTCAAGCCGACGTGGGGAAACTGGTATTCGCTGGTTCTTCGCGCCGGACTCGATGCAGTTGTGCAAGTGAACAAGACAGTTCTCATTGCAGGGGCAGTGACACTTGTATCCCTGCTCCTCGTTCGAGGACAACCGTCCGGGAGAATTCAAGCGCGATCGGCCTGGGTCTGGCCTGCCGCCATATTTGCCATCCTGCTCTTTGCGGCATACACGCTCTACGTATTCGGCCCCTGGTTTTACATGCGTTATCTCTTCTCATCTGCAATCGCGTTCCTGCTCCTGCTTGCCCTCCTCGTTGACCTCCTCCTGCAGAAGATGCCGCATGAGTCGCACAGGCGGATTGCCGCCATGGGAATTACCGTACTCATTGCCGCACTCAACCTGGTCGATCCGGAATTCAGACAAACATATTTTTCGGGGGAGAAACCTGCTTCGGGGTATATGAATGTCGGCCTCTGGGCGAAAAGAACGTTCGTTCCCGGAACCGTCATCGGCTGCGCCCAGAGCGGTGCGATTGGATACTTCGCGGACAGCCTGCAAATCATTAATCTGGACGGCGTAGTAAGCAAATCATGCTATGAATCATTGCTGCACTTCAAAACCATGGCATATCTTCGCGAGCGCCGGGTTCAATTCGTCGTCGGGTGGTATTCCAACTTTCAATACCTTGAACACCAATCAGAAACAGGGCGGTTGGAGGGACTGGGTCCCCCGACAAAGATCGAGGGGATTCAGTCGTGGGGATACGACTGGTATGTCGCGAAGGTGCTGTACTGAAGGATCTGGGCTCGTGGAAAGAAGGGGCTACCCCAGCGATAGCCCCCTCCGAAACGTCCAGAAGCACTCACTGGCCGGAAGCCGGCTCTGGAACTCCCGGTACACAATTGACTTCGGAGGATTTTGTGTGGAGCTCGAAGGAATAGCGCCATACGACCGAACTTCAGTATTGCCGGATGTGCTGATCGGCGTACCATGAGGCGTTGATGGATCGTCGTCCCTCGCTTCACAATTGCCAAGCATCACTCGACGTTCAGTGTATCAGAGATAAATTCGGCGGAGTTCTTCCCCACCATGACGGCGTATTTTCCGCGCGGAACACGGCGCTTCATGTCGAGACCCAATGCCTGGAGTTTGTCCGGCGTCAGCGTGAATGTCACGGTCCGCGTCTCCCCCGGTTGAAGCGTGATGCGCACGAAGTCCTTCAGTTCCATGACCGGACGCGTGGGCAGGCTGACGACTTCACGAATATACATCTGCACGATCTCGTCCCCCTTCACGCTCCCCGAATTAGCGACTTCAACGGATACGTCGGTCTTGCCGTCCGTGTGTATGGACCCGGGTGACAACTGAAGATGATCGTATCGGAACGAGGTATAGCTGAGTCCGTACCCGAACGGGAACAGGGGGAGCGTGTCGGCCAGGACATAATTCCGGAACCGGGAGGGCTTGTGGTCATAGTAGCAGGGCAATTGACCGACGGAAGGAGGAAACGTGACAGTGAGCTTCCCGGAAGGATTGACATTGCCGAATACCATGTCTGCGACCGCCCTCCCGGTCTCTTCCCCGAGGTACCAGCATTCAACGATGGCGGGCGCTTTCTTCGACAGCTCGTTGACGGTTATGGGACGACCGTTGATAAGGAGGATGACGGCGGGCTTGCCGGTGCCCAGTATGGCTTCGGCGAGTTCTTCCTGACGCCCCACAAGGTCGAGATTGTCGCGGTCTCCCCGGTGAATCTCGTTCCATGCTTCACGGCAGATCAGCTCGTTTTCGCCGATGACAAGAACAACCGCGTCGCTCTTTTTCGCAACCCGGACCGCCTCGCTGATAAGACGGTCATCCGTTTTCCGATCTCCGAGAATCGGGCTTTCGTTCACCAGCCAGTGCGTCGTGGTGTTCAACGTCAGCGTGCATCCCTTTGCATACAGAACGTTGAACTTCCTCCCGGGATATTCCCGGAACCCCTGGAGCACGCTCACGCCCGCCATCGGTGGAGGGGAATATCCTCCCAGATGGATGTCCGCCGCGTCAGGACCGATCACTGCGAGGTTCTTAATCTTCGCGACGTCGAATGGAAGCGTCCGGCGGTCATTCTTCAGGAGGACCATCGCTTCCTCCGCGGCTTTCCGGGCAAGCGCGCGGTGCGAGGCACGGACGGTCGTATCGGTGAGCACATCAAGATGCGCGTAAGGATTGTCGAACAACCCGCACTCGAACTTCACGCGCAGGACGCTCGAGACTCCCCGGCGGATCGCGGTCGCCGAGACGATCCCCTTTCTCGCCTCAACGGCAAGCGGGCCGAAGCACTCACCGTTCCCGAGCTCGAAGTCCACCCCGGCCTCGACGGAAAGGACGCCGGATTCGAGGAGGCTCGCGGCCGCCCTGTGGTCCCTGAACGTCACCTCCATCCCTCCCCCGTCGCTCATGACGTACCCGTTGAACCCCCATTCCGTGCGGAGGATGTCGTAAAGCAATTTCCGGTTGACGTGGTTGGGCACGCCGTCCCATTCGTTGTACGATGCCATGAGCGACCTCGCGTGCGCCCTCGTCACTGCCATTTCAAACGGGTAAAGGTGTGTTTCGCGGAATTCACGCTCGGAATAGTTGACAGGAGCAATGTTTCGCCCCCCTTCCGGCTGTCCGTGCCCGGCAAAGTGCTTGAGCGTTGCGGCAACGTGATTGCTGTCGATGAGAAGATCCCGTCCCTGAAATCCGAAGACTGCTGCCATCCCCATGCGCGAGACAAGGTAGGGGTCTTCTCCGTAACACTCCTCGGTGCGTCCCCAGCGGGGATCGCGGGCGAGATCGAGCACCGGGGAGAGAACCTGATGCGACCCATGTGAGGTCGCCTCACGTGCGGCGGCGGTGAATATCTTCTCGACCAGAGCGGTGTCCCACGTGCAACCGAGCGCGATCGCCTGCGGGAAAGATGTGGCACCCTGCGTCATGAATCCGTGAAGCGACTCCCCGAACACAAAGAGGGGGATGCCCAGGCGCGATTTTTCAACCATATAGCGCTGTATGCCGTTGATGCACTGCGCCCTCCGTAGCGGGGAGAGCCCCTGGAAGAGCTGACGCGCGCCAAATCCACCGACACCCGCATTGAGTACTGCCGTGTCCGTGACTCCGACGAAGTTGCCGTCCTTATCGAACGCAAGCGTATCACGGGAGTAGAAGAAGTACAACTGGGCGACCTGCTCTTCGAGCGTCATGCGCCGGAGGAGGTCTTCGACTCTGAGGTCAACCGGAGCGGAAGGATCCTTGTAGATCGGGCGCTGCGAAAAGGCGAATGTCGATCCGACAATGCCGAGCAGAAGAATGGTTTTTCTCATTGTTCACCTCGATGCGTGTGCATAAACCGGACAAGGCCGGTTAACCAGGCGGCGCTGTGGGGGATCCAGTCCTCATCCGTCAGCGAAAACGGACCGTCATTCTTCTTCTTCGGTTCAACGTCGTAGACGAACTGCATTCCCGAATGAAACCCGTTGCAGATCACGCCGCGCGTCTGAAACCATGTCCCCGCCCAGCGATTCCCGACGCCGCACATCAGGCTGGCAGGGAGAGCGTTCCCCTCGGGGATCTCCGCGCTGAATATGACGGCGGCTTTGAGCGTTCCCCTCGTGATGCCGCCATTGAGTCCCATGAGCCATTGGAGATTCCCGTATGCGATTTTTTCGAGAACCGGCTCGTGGAGTAGCATGCGACAGCTCAAGCGCAAGAGCGGCCGTGTATCCGTATATCGTGTCTGTCCCGTGGAACGTGCCGCAGAACCATACGGGCCCCTCGTCCCCGAATATCCCCTGTGGGACTATCATGAAAGGGCTCTTCATGCATGCAGGAATCAGGTACCCCCGCGAGAAGTTCTCAAGTGTCTCTCTCCAGCGGGGCGCGTCCTCGTGGTCAGGCCAATCATGAAGCATGGAAATGAGGGGCAGAAGGAAGTTGGGATAGATCCCCCCTATGTCGGCTCCGAACTGGTTGTTGACAATCCCGTGTGTCCAGGATTTCTCCGAGTGTTTCATGTTCGTGAATTCACGGAAGTGTCCGTAGTAGCCGTTTTCGTTCTGATCCCGGGGGATCTGGCGGTCCATTATTGCACGACCGAATTTAATGCACTGTTCCTTCGCGGCCGAGATATCCGCCGCGCCCCCGAGATCTGTTTGCCGGTCCTTTGCGAGCGCGGCTCTTGCACGATACATCTCGAGCGCACCCCAGCAGAACAATACGAGGTCGCGTGTCTGCCATTCATCGGCCGGAATCACGGTACCCTCGGGGAGTCCGCGCTGGAAGAGGCTCATACCGTAGCTTCCCATCGGTTTTGCGGTTTGTGTAAGCCATTCCCAGACACGCTCGGCGGTGCTGCGATAGGATTCTTTTTCGCGCGCGTACTCGCCAGGAAGGAGAGCGGATGCACGGATCAGGGCGATGACCGCCTTGAGCGCGTCGTTGGGGAGTATGTCCCTTTCATGACCGAGGAGGTCATGACACATTGCTCCGGAAGGATATCCCAGACCCCGGGCCTTTTGCTCTGTCATGACGAGATATTTGCAGCCTACAACGATCTGTTTGTGTATACGGCCAATGATGCTCTTTTCGATAATGTCCGGGCCCAGATCCAGCAAATCCTCCAGTGCAATAATCATTGCAGATTGTGAGCAACTTTCGACCCAGAGTGTCCCCGCATCCTGCCAACCGGCGCCCACTTTCGTAAAGTGGACCCTGCGCTCGAGCATATCCACCGCGGAGAGTTCGAGCGTTTTGTCCCAGAGTATGTTGTGCCCGACGTGGAGACCTTCATCATGAAACACCGCCCTGCCGTCCGACATGATCTCCACGGACCAGGTGCCGGTTTCATTCAGCGGGGAGAATTCGGCTATCCACCAGTGGCTTCCCCAGATTTCTCCCCAGTATGCGCATCCAGTGGAGTAGTTTCCATTTCGGCCCAGCGAGGGAATGAGCACGCAGGTGGCGCCTTCTTTCAAGAGTTCTTTCTTGGGAAGTCTTACGATCACCCTGATGGGGAGCCCGGGTTCATAGCCTACCTGGGAGAAGAGCAATCCGGCCACACCGTCGGCTGTGCTATAGCCATCACCGCGAAAGAGGGGAAACGGTTCGACTCCGTGTCCGTCCGACGGAGACGGCCGAGCTGCCGGCCCGATCCGTGTGAGTGTGGGGAGGGCGAGTGTAAACGCGGATACGCCTGATACGGATTTGATGAAGCTCCTTCTGGACGACCTATTCGGATTTGCCATTTGAGTTCCTCGAGGGGAAAAGTTTGCCTTGAGCGGGGAGAGGCGGAGGCATCTGGGCCAGTATCATGCGTGAGACAACCGGAGGTTCGGGGTCAAGATGGAAACCGAATACCCGGTTCCGGATCGCATGGTCGGCAACCGTAAACCGTTCGATCTGTCTCTGGCGTTCAAGCCAGGATTCGACAAGATACGTTTCCATGTAGCGCGCCGGATCGGAAGGATCGCTGTACAGCGCCCAGCGAAACGCACCGTCACGGCGGCGGACTCTTCCGAGCTCGTGCGCGGCCCTTATGAATTCCTCCGAACGCGCCGGATCGATACGGAACGTGACGGTGACAAGGACCGGGCCGTCTTCCGGGTCAGGCTGATTCAGGACCTGCGCGCCCTCGCGGCTGACGGCAGCAAGACGCCCGGGCGAGAGATCCGATTCGCCACCGGTCGGGAGGGGGAATTTTCGCATGATCGGCCAGCCGGCGAGAAGACCGGCCGCCGCCGCGGTCAGCGCAATCGGCGTGCTCGTATGATCCGCAACGGCACCCCAGAACGCGCTCCCGGCGGCAAGTCCGCCCATGAAGACCATCTGGTAAATCCCGAGCGAACGTGCCTGCACCCACGCGGGGACGGACAACTGGACGGCGATGTTCATGCATGACGCAGAGCTCGTCCAGGCCATCCCCCCCATCAACAGGACCACGATCAGCGGGACCCACATGTGGACCCATGCCATGACAAGAAGCGTTGTGACAAAGAAGAGTGAGCCGATCCTCACAATGCCGTCGGCTGACAGACGGAGCCGCAACCGGGGGAGCAGTATTGCGGCCGACACCGCACCTGCCCCTATGCACCCGTTCATGAGCCCGTATCCGAGAGCGCCCAGATTCAGGTCTTCTCTTGCGACGACGGCAAGGAGAGCCCACATGCCGCTCACGCAAAACGTCAGGAGAAACGCACGCACGAGGACTGCCCGCATGGGCGGCGCGTGCCAGGCGTAACGCAATGCGGCACGCATCGATCCCGCCAGGCGTTCGGCGGGAAGTTCACTCTTGAACAGCGGCTTCCGTTTCCAGTAGAAGATCACAAGGAAGACGCCTACAAACGAAAGCGCGTTCACCCAGTAGACCACGCTGGCTCCCACCGCGACGGCAGCGAACGCGGCGACAGTGAGTCCTCCCGCGGCAGGGCCGATCGCCCGGGTAATATTGAAGGCGGCGCTGTTGAGTGCGATCGCGCTCGGCAACTGCTCGCGAGGCACCAGCTCCGGGACGATCCCCTGCCAGATGGGACCGTTCATCGCGGAGCCCACGCTGAGGAGACACGTGAATATGAGAAGTGAAGCCACGCCGATCCAACCGGCCGATGTCAGTATGGCCAGTACTGACGCTGCACCGACCATCCAGGTAACCCAGAAGAGGAGCAATCGCCTGCGGTCGAGTATGTCCGCCAGCGCCCCTGCGGGTAACCCGAGCACGAGAACAGGCAGGCTGGCCGCGGTCTGCATCAGCGCCACGTGAAGGGGCGATGTGCTGAGCGTCGTCATCAGCCACGTGCCTGCCGTATCCACCATCCAGCTCCCCGTATCCGAGAGTATGGACGCAAGGAGGCGGTTCCGGAAGAGCGAACGCTTGAGGGGCGCCCATACGGAGACAGGGGCAGAGAGAGGAGAAGATTCGGCCATAAACTGCGATCGACGAGGGGGTGACAGTGGGAAAAGTGCCGCTCTTTGAGCCTGTTCCACACGCCGGGCCGGAATCAGCGGGCACCGGCGGCGCTAAAATCAGTACGCCACCTCCCTCCGGTCGGTGGCGACTCAATCAAGATATGATTCCGCGGGGTGAGTGTCAATGAGAGGAATTGCCTGTAGGAATTGATCTATGTAGCTTGTGGAGGCCCGGGCCAGCCAGGACCTGCCACCGACGAATTTCCGGGCCTGACCGATGTCTGACACTCCAGAGAGGGTTACTGTTGATGTTCCGGAAGATCGTAGAAGTCGTCTTACTCGTTTCGACTCCGCTGGTCGCCTTCACTCAAACGCTCCAACGGGAGGAGGCGGAGAGATTTGTCAGGGCCCTGGTGTGGAAGCCATCGGCCCTCCCCGCCTGGTTCGAGCCGGGGGAGCTCGCGGTTTCACACCGGCTGGGAATCGAGTACGCCGGGGTCGAGTACAAGCATCTCATCGGATACGACATCGACGACAGTACAAGGTCACTCCTTAGAGAGGGGCACGAGAACTATTCGATTGCGGTCGAAACCCTCGATCATGACGATTCCCGTGTCACGCTCACGATTGGCAGCGCCGGGAAATCCAGGGAGTTTTTCTTCAGGGGGAAGCACTGGGTTTCTCCTCTCGTCTATTTCGCGAAGCATTGGACCACCATCGAGAGTGAGCATTTTGTATTCTTCCTGAGCGATCCGACGCTCTTCAATCAATACTGCGTCGAGCAGCTGGAGAGGTTCGTCAGCCGGATGGCGGGTCTTCTGAAGCTTGACAAACGGGACATGTCGACGCTGCGCGAACAGAAGATCCGATACTACCTGTGCAGAGATGAGGAGGAGATTGAGCGCCTTACAGGATTCAGGGTGCGGGGAATGTATAATCTGGCGTACGACGCGGTGGTCACGACCTATAATACGCACTTTCACGAGCTCCTTCATCTCCTCGTTAATTACAGGCTCCGGCATATGCCCCTCTACACTCATCCCTTTCTTCAGGAAGGCTTCGCCGTGGCGTACGGGGGGAGGGGCGGATTGGATCCGGATGTGCTCCTTCCGCTCGGGCGCTATCTTTATCAATCGCAGGACGTGGAGCTCGCGTCACTCCTTGAGAGCGACGGATTCAAGCAACTTGACCCTTCACTCAGCTATCCCGCGGCGGGACTGTACAACCGATTCCTTGTAGAGACAATGGGCATCGAGTCGTACCTCGCGCTGTATCGAGAGTTCAGTTCTTCCTCGGGCGGGGCTGCCGCATCGCGGATTCCGAGTGAGATTCTCCCGGGCGATACTGCCTGGTGCCGGTACATTCAGGTTTCAACGGCACGGAGCGCAATCTCCCTGGATTCCCTCCCCACACAGGCTCAAATTCTCTTTGATAACGGGTCAGAGCAGGTCGCGAAGGACGACGAACGTTACCGCTTTCTCCTGCCGGATGGCGCCGTTTTCCCGGGGAGGGAACGATATCCGCGTTACGTGAGCAGGGCATTTGCTGACGCATTCCCCGGAAAGACATATACCGGCGACAAGTACATGATACTTGTGACTGCCGAGCAGGTTTCGGTGTACAACCTCTTTACGAATAATCTCATAGCAAGCTACGCTGCGGCATTTGCCACGCCTGCCGAGAAGGTGCCCAGGGTTGGAGACCGGTACATGTTCAGTGTCAGGAGGGAGGTCTTCGATGACCTGCTGATGCCGACTGCCGCGGCCGCCGGTGAAGACCGGAAATAGACTTCATACCGGCCGTCAAGAGCCGGGGAAGAGAGACACAGAGTGGAAAAGGAGGCCTCAGTTCAGCGGCCTACCGCACGAGGGCAAGTTTTCGCGTCGCGACAAAACTTCCTGCCTGCAACCTGTAGTAGTACACTCCGGTTGAAAATCGCGCCGCGTCAAACGCCACCCGGTCGATGCCTGGAGACCGGACGTCGTCGACAAGCGTTGCCATTTCCTGACCCAGAACGTCGAACACTTTCAGCGAGACACGCTCCGTCGTCCCGACCTGATATCCGATGACAGTGGACGGGTTGAAGGGATTGTGATAGTTCTGGTCCAATCCAAACCTGTACGCCTGCCGTGGAAGGGTTGATATGCCCGATGACGGCCCCGGTCCGGCGAAACAGTAGATCGAGGAATTGCTTCCGTAACCCACGATATAGAGTTCGTTCAACTGGTCTGTGCCGAACGACGAGATGGACCCCTCGCTTCCATCCACAATCAATGAATCGCTCGTGACAACGCCATTCTCGTAACGGAGCATCCACACTTTTCCGGTGAGGTAGTCACCGTACGTGTACCCACCTGTCAACCCGGGGACGCGGTACCCGCGGTAGACGTACCCCCCCACGATGGCGTATCCCACATCATGCCCAAAGACCGCAATCGGGAGTGTGTATCCCGCGGTGTCGCACACCGGGGCGATCGGGTTGCACGCAAACCCCTCCATTATCGGCCACCCGCAGTTCAACCCTTTGTGGATGAGATCCACTTCCTCCCAGGTGTCCTGGCCGACGTCCCCGCACCAGAGCACTCCCGTTACCGGGTCGAAGCTCCAGCGCCATGGACTGCGCATGCCCCATGTCCAGAGCTCCTTCTTCAGTCCCGTGGTGTCCGAAACAAGAGGATTGTTGGGGGGAATTTTGGTGTAGTCGCTCAACCGGGCTGCAATCGTCAGAAAGGTGTTTTTCGACGCGACGGATGAATCGTTCGCAAATTCAAAGATAATGCCGTTTTGCTGAACGACAAATATCCGATTTGTCCCGTCGGGGGTGAGTCAGGAGAACCGGCTGTGTGAATGTAAGATTGGGGAACGCATTGACCAGGGACACGCCCTGCGCATGGAGAGCCGAGCCCATGATCACACAGCGCGCTGCGAGGACGATCACAGGGAGTCGGGACAGATTCATCGGACCTCCGGTTTATTACACGTTCAACATGCCGGAGACCTGCAGGGTTCCATCGACACCTCTTCTCCTTTCAGGCAGAGACGACGATCAGTGCATTTTGTCCACGAATGCCATGCTCAACATAATGCTCATTGCCGCCGCTCCCACGGCGAATACGATAATACTCCATGTACTGGCCCTGGAGACTTTGCCCGCCCTCAAAAGCACGTATCCTACGAGAGCATTGCCAAGCCCCCAGGCCACGTTCACCAGGGGTGATGACAGACCTTTGCCGGGAGGATTGGCAAAGGGGGAAGGAAAACTGTCGCCGGATATGCCATGTATGAAGTGGGGAACGGCGTTGGCAAGAAAGAGGCCGGCGAAGAGGCCGGCGACATAATGATACCATTTCATGGGGGATCCTCCGGAGTATGATTGATTTTATCATGTGTGATCTCACGCGCAGGCAAGACATGAGCGCGCGTCGATCGATCTGATGATCACCTGAACCTAAGTGCGTGGTAGACCCTGTCGGAGAAGAGGGCTTTCATAAGAACATCGGGATCATCGCAGAGGAAGAATGTGTACGCGTCGCAAAGATCGTCCCTGTGAATTACCGAAATCATGCAGATCGTGTACCCCTCGCCGAATTTCGAGTCCAACCGGACCGTGCCGGTTGCGCCAGCATCCGCCCCGAATTCCATCCTGACATCACCCGGATCATACTGCTTGATTTGCATACTCTGGCCGTTCGAAATATTCAACCCCATCGTATGGACCATCACCGGATAGATCCGATTTCTATTTGCACCACCATGATTCGTCATATCTACAGGCCAGATACGATACCGAATCTCGAGCTTGCTTGCGGATGATTTGATTGCGAAATCGTAGACTACATCGGGGTTATCTACGATGCGCGTTGATGTGAACCCGGGGGGCAAAGCGTACTGCATTCCGTTTTGCCGGAGAAGGCTGTCAAAATTCCGGGGGATCGCCTGAGCGTTTGCCGGACTTGCCGCCAGAAGCAATGCAGCACAGAGATGCGGGACTATGCTGTTGCGCATGAATCAGTTCTTCCCCCCTTCGACCGGATCGTTCGACTTTTCTGAGCTTTCGTCCGAACCCGTCATCGCGGATTGCTCCTTCGAGAAAGGCGCGGAGGGTTCATCCCTGTCACGGACGACATTTGAGCAGGCTATCAGGTTTCCCAGCCTTTTGTGGTCGTCGCGTGTCTTTTCAGGATTGAACAAGAATGGCGATTCCTATATAGATAGCAAGTCCGGAATTTAACATCAGTGTCCTCGGACACCAGCCCGGTCGATTTTGAACATGAATTGACAGATATTCAACTGGATGGGAAGCGAATCCTCTCCCAGCCCCCTCCCGAGGGCTCCAATTCGTATATTGGACGAAACTAGGGAACCCGGTTGGACGCTGCGGTCGGAATTTTTGCCCGCGGTTGAAGCACTGGCTGCGAGTGACTACGGTGCGAGCCGGTCAGACAATGAGAACCACCAACAGAACACCATTGTGGGACCATCTTTCCTGCCGGGTGCGGAGAAAGAGATCTCCGCGATCCGAATGGACCGCCAAAACGAAGTATCGGTTCTGAGAACCAATTGATCGAGAGGTGAGGATGTGATTTCCAGGAAGTCCGGTGTGCTGGTTCTCGTGCTCTCCGTCATACTCGGGATCCCGGGCGCGAATGCAGCTGCCGGAGGGAAGCCAACCGGATCAGATATCAAGTACAGGTGGAAGGCATCCCAATGTAACGGGGGCGGGTATGTTACCGGATTTCTACAGAATCCTCTGCACCCCGAGGTTCTGTACATCAGGACTGATGTCGCCGGTGTATTTAAGAGTGTTGACGGCGGGAAACAGTGGCGTGCGATCAACAACGGAATGACAGAAGGATATCACCACAACGTCGAGACGTTCGCCATGAGTCCGGCAAATCCGGACATACTGTTCCGATGTTCAGGCGAGGCGCGCGGACATGAAATGGTCTCTGCGATACACAAATCGACGGACGGAGGGCTGACGTGGAAGCTGGTCACGACGGGGCCTGATTTCTTCGGGAACGGTGCAACGAGATTCTATGGTGAGAAGATTGAAGTTGATCCGTTCGACGGCGCTTTCGTCGCGGCGGCAAGCAATACCAGGGGCGTCTGGTTAAGCAGAGACGGAGGAGAGACGTGGAGCTATTCGGGACTCAAGGGGGAGCCGTTTTGCTGCATGGCGTTCCATCCCCACGCGAAAAACATGCTCTATGCGGCAACACTCGATTCACTGCCGTTCGCCGATTACCTGTACCCGGACAATTCATACAAAAGAGAGAAGGTCGGGCGGCTTTATCTTTCCACGGATAAGGGAGTAACGTGGAAGCTTCTGTTCGAAAAAGCAGGCGCAAGCATCACGAACATTGCGTTTGTCAAGGATGCCCCTGCGTCAATGCTTGCGACGTTCCGGAATGACGGCATTTACAGATCCACAGACGGGGGATCGACATTTGTCAAATCGACACATGCATTAGCAATGGCCGGGGGGATGGCCGATTTCTCCACAATCTCCCCGGATCCCGGCAACCCTTCACTCTTCTATGCTGCGATATGCCAGTATCCTTCGCCGGCGAACGCTGCGCCGATTCCCCTTTACAGATCGACAGACGGGGGGGAGACATGGAGGATAATCAGGAAAGAGTACTCCTGGGCCGACTTCCGCCACTTTCCGCCTCAGTATGAACGCCCGGAGCAGATTGGCTGGGCGATATCGAAGTTCCTCGTTGACAACAGCAATCCGGCTCGATTCTACCTGATGGATTGGTTCGGCATCTGTACGAGCGAAGATTCCTGCAGGACGTGGGACGCTCACCACTTTGAGGGATTAGAAAACACGTGCATGGAGATGATCACGGCCGACCCTGCAGTCCCGGGGAGAGCACTGCTTGCCGCCGCGGACATGCAGCCGTGTGTGAGCAGAGACGGGGGAAAGTCATACACGACGTTCCCCGGACTGAACGCGGAACAAAACTACTATTGCAGCACCGTCATATGTCCTTCACACTTCAGGCCCGGGCTTGTTGTGTACGGCGCGACGAACAGCGGAGAGCGCCTCAGCGCCATTTGCGCGACGGAGGATGACGGCAAATCGTGCAAAGTCATGGTCCACCTTGCAAAAGGCCTCTTCGTCCAGGCCATCAAGGAAGATCCGTTCCACAACGGGGTGTTCTACGCGTACATTGACGGGGCGGTGGCAACAGGTGCAGGGCTGTACAAATCAGAAGACCGGGGGAAGACCTGGAGGAGATTGTCCGTTCCGATGGTCGACGAACTCAAGACGCTCCCCGTGCGAAAGGAATTCATCGAGGGAGAATTGCTCGCCGTTACAGCGTACCAGGCGAAGAATGCCTGCGGGACCAACCAGTTACTTTGTATCGATCCGACAAGGAAGAACACGATCTACTTTGGGGAATCGGACAAAGGCATATTTGCCACGTTTGACGGCGGCAAGTCATGGAAGACGCTTGGCAGAGTTCTCCCATTCGGGAAGGACACATCGTCAGCCCTCGTGGCAATTAAGGCTGACCCGAAGAGACCCGGTTGGCTGTATGCCGGATTTGTTCATGAAGGGCTCTGGCGGAGCACGGATTATGGAACATCGTGGGACAAACTGTTTCCGCGTGACGGTCGTGTTTTCAACGCGTCCGCCGTTGCAGTGGGCGGGCCATCGGGGAATGAAGTGTATGTTGCATGCGAGCCGCTCTACTGGTCAAGAGCGAGATCTGCCGTCTTCGCAAGCGCAGACAACGGCTCTACGTGGACCGACATATATGACGAAACGCTCGGCGCACTCCGCTGGAAAGGGATTGATGTTGATGTGCATACCGGGAACCTCTTCGGGGTCACGGACGGCAATGCCGCCTTCTATGCCGAGCGTATCACACAGAGGTAATCACATTCACACTCTCTCCAGGTCAACGATGAAACGGAGCCTCCTCGTCCTGCTTTCATATTTCCTCCTCCCCTGCGCGCTCAGCGTGACGGCTGTTTGCGGCGGCTTCTCCAAAGTGATCGCATACAAGGCGCCCCCGGGGCTTGCGACGAGTCCGCTCTTCTCTGTCAGGGTAAACGGCAAAGATGTCTGGACTGAGCAAATCCGGACGAGCATGGATACCGCAAAGATGCCTGACTGGTTCCTGGAATCGTATACAAGGGTTCCGCAGGAGGTCCACCAGGCGAGCTTTTCGTGCGAGGGGGAGTTGAATGTCGCGATCCGTGTGCTGCACCCGATCAAGAACGTCACAATCCACCCCGTAAGCCGCATTATTGATTACACACTACATGGAAATACGTTGGCGTTCTCCCTCGGCGGGCCCGGGCAGCTCTCGATTGAGATTGACAGCCTCCCTCCACTGTTCCTTTTCGCCAATCCGATGGAGAGCGAAAGCGTGCCCCTGAAAGCCCGCGGAGTTCATTACTTCGGACCGGGGATCCACCGGCCGGGATATATTACACTTAAGGACAACGAGACCGTGTATATCGCCGCGGGGGCGATCGTGTACGGGGGCATACGCGCGAACGGGGCATCGCACATACGCGTGACGGGAAGGGGAATACTGGACGGAGCGGGCAAGTTCAAACAGATGGTGCTTCTCGAGAACTGCACCGACGTGCTCTTTGACGGTCTGATGGTACGAAACGGAGAGGGGTGGACAAATACGCTCGTCAACTGTGACGGGATCACGTACAATGACGTGAAAGTCCTGAGCTTCGGACCGGCATGCGACGGCATTGATCCCCTCGGTTCACGGAACGTGAGCATCTCCGATTGCTTTCTGAGGTGCACGGACGATTGCATCGCAATAAAGGCACCTGCACCCGAACACGCCGTCAACGACGTCCGCGTAAGCGGATGTACGATGATAGGGTTCGCATTCAGCGACGGCATCACGATCGGATTTGAGACCAATGCCGCCTCAATAAGCGACGTCACCGTCCGTAACTGCGACGTCATACTCGCGCGGGGCGGGAGCCGCGTCGAAGGACACAGCGGGTTCAGCATCATCTGCGACGGGCCGGCCGTCATCAAGAACATCCTGTATGACAATATCCGTGTCGAGAGAGCCGAACTGAAGCTTTTCGAACTGAATATCACGGACGGAACAAAGTATGGCACAGGCCCTCCAGGGCACATACAGGACATCACGCTCAGGGATATTTCCTGGGGGCATACAGGTCCGATTGTTCTCAGGGGATTTGACGAGAATCACAGTGTGGAGAGGGTGACATTCGAGAACTGCTCTGTGGGGGGAAAACCACTCGAAGATGTGAAGAGTGCGGTGATACGCAAAGGAGGGTTTGTCGAGGACATCCGCATACTCTCACGGCCGCATTCACCCCTCCAGATACTGCAGCAGTCCGGGTCCGTCAGGCCGCTCGATGAGGTGACGATTGTCAGCGAACCGGGGGGGACGTTGATTGTAAAAGACGGGAAGGGACGCGCATACGTCCGAATGCCTTCGGCGGTCTCCGTAACAATCAGGGCCGGCGGGGCCGCAGGGACGCAAACAGTCTTGTTTATCGACAAGAACGGAGACACGACCGGGCACCGTTCATTCCTTGTTGAACCGCGAACAGACATATCGGGCGGGGGGAAATTCGCAGAGCTCTTCGGAATGCTGCGCGATGGGATGACGGCCGACTCTCACGGAGGCTGCGAGGAGATCACGTGGAACGGCAGGCTCTACAGGTATTTCGTCAACTGGGTTCTCGACAACAACAATACAGCCAAGGGCATGCAGTATTTCAGCCCGTACGGGGGGGACCTTGTGGACCTGATGCGCCTGACGCAGAAATCCGACGGGATGATCTGGAGCAACGTCAACACGGGGGAAGGGGCATACCATTACTATGAAACCGCGTACACCCCGCTCGGATATTTCTACCATGGCAAGGACGCATGGTTTGTCCGCCAGCCCGCGGAGAATCACGTTGAGTACAACTTTGTGAACATGATGTATGCGTACTGGAAATCGAGCGGCGACAACGGGTGGATGAAGAGAAACCTCGAATGCGCAGCCCGGGCACTTGATTACAGTGTGACGGATCCCGCCCGGTGGTCATCGAGATTCCGGCTTCTGAAACGGCCGTACACGATTGATTCATGGGATTTCCAGGTGGACGACGAATATACGCCCCCGGCGCCCCTGAGTCCGACAATGGTCCTCGTCCCGGGGAAGACAAAATACGGAATATTCTTCGGTGACAATACCGGGTATTTCGACGCATGCAATCAATTGGCAGAGATGCTCGACAGCGCGGGGCACGGGGACCCGGCGGCCTCGTTCAGGGAGAGGGGAAAAGGGATACTGGAACGGCTGAAGGCGCTCTCGTGGAACGGCATGTTCTTCACACATTTTATCGATGAAGACCCGGACGTGAAGCGGAACCTGGGCGTGGACGAGAAATCGCAAATCGCGCAGGGGAACATGTATTCACTCAACCGGGGGCTTCCGCACGCGATGAACGCGGCCATCATCGAAACGTATCTCGGGCTCCGACGCCGGCTGCCGACGGGCTCACCGGGAGAATGGTACTCCATATATCCGCCGTTTGAAAAGGGCTTCGCAAATCATGACGCGAAGTGGCAGTATATGAACGGCGGCGTAGCGGGGCACGCAATGGGTGAACTGGCGAGAGGGGCATACGAGAACGGATACGAACGCTACGCTTCTGACGTGATGGCGCGGATGCTCGAACTCGGCAAGAAATACGGGCATCGACTCCTTTTCGCGTACACCGGATCGATCCCCCCGGCACCTCCGGCCCCCGTGTACAAGCCTGTTGATATTTCGGCGGAGGCGAACATGGATCTGCGGGACGAAGGGGGCGCCTCCGCGTTGACGTGGATGGACGCCGGGAAGGGATCGGGGAACGATATGCGCGGGCTCCCCACCGGGGAGCAGGTGTTCCAGGGAATAACGTTCACGGTGATCGACCCGGCGCGGAACCAGCGAAGGGCGGTTGTTGCCGTTTCCACGAAGAGCGGTTTTCCGGCACATGCGGAAGTGCCTGTGCACGATACCGCTGGTGCGGTCTACCTGCTCCATTCTTCATCGGACAACATTCCGAGCCGTGTCGCAGGCGCCGTCACGTTCGTGTTCAGCGATGGGACGGAGGCATCACAGTACCTTTTCAAGGGAGAAGAGGTGACAAACTGGTGGTTTTCATCGCTGAGCGATGAAAAGGCGGGAGTGGCATGGTGGGGACCAAACCCACGGAGCACCAAAGTGGGAGTCTGCTGGGCTGCGATAGACAACCCGGAGCCGCGGAAGGAGATAGCGAAGCTTGTGTTTCACGCTCCCCTTGAGGGAGGAATATACGCCGTTATCGGAGTGACGCTGGCTGACCGCCCGCATTACGTTCCGCCGAAGGGAGAATCATTCGGCGGTCCGGACAACTGGGCGTCCGCGACAGGGATGGCTGCGCTTGTGGAAGGACTTGCGGGCGTCCGGAATGTCGGGCTGGGCTACAGCGTGGCGGCACTCTCCCCACGGTGGACGTCGGCGGGAGCGGATTCCGTACAGGTCACAGTAACGCTGCCGGCATCGAACGGATACGTCGCCTATCACTATCTGCACAGCGAAGGTGAGAGGAATATCCGGATGATAGTGACGGGAAGCGGTGAATTGATCCGCGCACATGTTCTCCTTCCTCAGGGAACGTCAGCAGCGGACCGGGTGACGATTGACGGCGTGCCGGCCGAGTTCAGGAATGCAAAGATCGAGAGCTCGGATTATGTTGATTTTACGATTCCACTACCGGGCGCGCATGACGTGGCAATAGCGTACAATTGAGAATGTTCTCAAGGTCGCGGTGGTTCACATTGCGGAGGAACAGGTGAAAACATATTTCATTTTATGCATTCTCATCGCCGGAGTGCTCCGGCTGACAACGGAGGCCGCTGTGACAAATCCGGGGAACAAAAGTGGACCTGACACGCTTACAATCTGGCCCGCGGGCACACCGGGCATAACCGCGGGTCGTGCGCGGGAGCATGATGTCACTACGGCAAAAGATGGCCTGATCGGCGGCAGGCCCGTCATCAGACTCGGCGGGGTAACGGATCCCCAGATCATCGTCTACAGGGCCCCGCAGACACGTGACCCGGAACCGGCGGTTGTCGTGTTCCCCGGGGGCGGATACTCGATACTGGCAATGGACCTCGAGGGGACCGAAATATGCGAGTGGCTTAATTCGATCGGTGCGACCGCGATACTTCTGAAATACCGCGTCCCCGATCCCGCTCCCCATATCGGGCCACTGGCGGACGCGCAGAGGGCAATCGGCATCGTCCGGTGGAACGCGAGCAGGTGGCACATTGATACCCGCAGGATCGGTGTGCTCGGATTCTCGGCGGGGGGGCACCTGGCGGCATCACTGAGCTGCAATTACGAGAAGCGGGTGTATACACCGGTGGATGAGTCAGACCGGCTCTCTTGCAGGCCCGATTTCACCGTATTGATCTATCCCGCATATATCGCGGCGAGCGACAGCGTGTCTGTGATCAATCCTTCCTTTTACGTGACGAAGGACGTCCCTCCCGCATTTGTCGTCCAGACCCAGCGCGACCCGATAGGAGTGAACAACAGCGTGGCGTACTACGACGCGCTTACCAGGGCCGGTGTTCACGCGGAAATGCACCTGTATGAAGCCGGGGGCCACGGCTACGGGATGCGGCCGTCCGATATGCCCGTGACCGGTTGGCCGGCCCGGCTTGCAGAGTGGATGAAGAGCATGCAGTTCATTCGTTCTCTGTGAGCCGGCTTCCGGCGAGATTCTACACGTCGTAATAGAGACCAAACTCGTACGGGTGAGGACGGAGGGCCATCGGCTTGACCTCCTTGTTCATCTTGTACTCTATCCAGGCGTCGATCACACCCTCGGTGAAGACGTCCCCGCGGAGGAGGAAGTCGTGGTCCTTCTCCAGGGCGTGCAGGGCCTCATCGAGCGAGCCCGGCGTCGACGGGACATTCTTCAGTTCTTCCGGTGAAAGGTCGTATATGTCCTTGTCGAGCGGCTGTCCAGGATCGAGCTTGTTCAAAATCCCGTCGATCCCGGCCAGCATCATCGCCGAGAACGCGAGGTAAGGATTGCACGCGGCGTCGGGACAACGGAACTCGAGCCGTTTCGCTTTGGGGTTCTCCGTGTACATCGGGATGCGTATTGACGCGCTCCGGTTTCGCTGTGAATAGGCAAGATTGACCGGCGCTTCGAAACCCGGCACGAGCCTCTTGTAGGAATTCGTTGTCGGGTTTGTAATCGCACAGAGCGCCGGCGCGTGCTTCAGCAGACCGCCGATGTAATGCAGGGCCATCTCGCTCAGGTGCGCGTACCCGTTTCCGTAAAAGAGCGGTTTTCCCCCCTTCCAGAGGCTCTGGTGCACGTGCATGCCTGACCCGTTGTCCGCGAATATGGGCTTGGGCATGAACGTCACCGTTTTTCCCTTGAGCCGGGCGGTGTTTTTCAGGACGTACTTGAACAGGAGCATGGCGTCCGCGCTCTTCAGAAGCGGGGCAAACTTCAGGTCGATCTCCGACTGCCCCGCCGTGGCGACTTCGTGGTGCTGCGCCTCTACATCGAGCCCGACGGCAATAAGGTTTGCCGTCATGTCGTTCCGGATGTCCTGCATCTGGTCCGTCGGGGGAACAGGGAAATATCCTTCCTTGTAGCGCGGCTTGTACCCCAGGTTCGGGCCTTCGTCCCTGCCGGAATTCCAGCGGCCTTCCACCGAGTCGACGTAGTAGTAGCTGGAGTGTTCATTTGTGTCGAACCGGACGTCGTCGAATATGAAGAACTCGGCTTCCGCGCCGAAGTACGCCGTATCCGCCAGCCCGGTCGACTTCAGGTAGGCTTCCGCCCTCTGCGCGATGCTTCTCGGACAGCGCTCGTATTTCTCCTTCGTCAGCGGGTCATGGACGTCGCAGATAAGGCTGAGCGTCTTGATCTCGATGAATTTGTCTATGAACGCCGTGGACGCGTCGGGGATAATGAGCATGTCGCTCTCGTTGATCGCCTTCCAGCCCCGTATGCTTGACCCGTCGAACCCGAATCCTTCTTCGAACGACGATTCCTCAAGCTTGTCCGCCGGCACGGAAAAGTGCTGCCACTGCCCCGGCAAGTCCATGAACTTGAAGTCGATCATTTTTACGCCCTCGTCCTTCATGATTTTGAAGACTCGGGTCACATCCGATGCAGCGGACTCCGGCATACGTTTTCCTCCCTATGGTTATTTGAGTAATGCGTTCATTCATTTTGACGGGTCGACCTTGACGCGCATCGTCTCTTTTGACGATGAGAGCACCAGGTTTGTCCGGGTTCTGATGACTCCCGGCCAGGATTGAATCCTTCCCAGAAGACGCTCCAGCGATTCGGTGTTTTGCGTGCGGACCTTCAGGAGGTGCGATCCTTCGCCGGTGACCGCGTGACATTCCAGGATTTCATCGGCGCTCCTTGTGTGTTCGATGAACTGAACAAAATGCTTTGAAGAGTTCAGCGTCACGGTTATGAAGGCGCAGATGTCAATCCCGAGTTTTGCAGGGTTGACCGAGGCGTGATAGCCGGTGATATGGCCGCTCTCTTCCAGCTTGCGAAGACGCTCGCTTACCGAAGGGACGGAGAAGCCGACCGATTCAGCCAGATCGATCCGACTCGTTCTCCCCTTCCGTTGAAGAATCTCAAGGAGTTTCGCGTCGATATCGTCGAGGACCATCGTGGCAGATAATGGATGTCACAAGCCTCTCTAACGCGGAACTCCCTGTTCCGGGGGCTATCAGCCGGGTGGTGGCCTTAGCAATAGCGGCAGTCACACCAAAATGTGCTAAGAATATAACGCTATATAGTATAATCACCTTAGAATATAAGGCAAGAACCCGTTGATGTCAAGAGGTTTTCGTGATTTCTTCGGAGTGTGTGCGGCGGGCGCGAATGCTGCGCGGGCGGGCGGAGACGGGAATTGCGTGCGGAAGAAAGCAAGAGTTTACGAGGAGTGCGGGGGGGTGATTCCGGCCGGGAGCGGCCCGCGACAACCTAATCGGCGGCGGTCCGCCCGATCCACGTGTAGATCCTGCGGCGGACACCTTCCATTATCTCCCTTGCTTCCTCGTCGCTTGTGTGAATCCAGATCTCCGGAACACGGGAAGGGATCCTCCCCTCCCCTATCTCGTTCTGCAGCCATTTGAGAACGGTCAGGCCCGTATACTTGCTGTCGTTCCCCAGGTGGTAGCCGAGATCAATGATCTCCGCCTCCCCCTGAAGGATGTTGGAAATTACCTCGTTGGGGCGCGTGACTCTGGTCCACCCTGCGGGCGCTTCCCGATTGGCGTCAAGAAAGAGTTTCATAACGTGTTCCTACCGGATTCGAATCCATGTCAATTTACCGAACTCTCGGGCGGGACGCAACGTCGGGCATCACAAGGACAAGGGGAAAAGCGAGGGAGAACCATGCGTGGAATTGCGCCGGATCAGGCGATCGCCGTATTCGTAGTTTTCTTTGGTATAGATGGAGAACGTTTTCAATGCGCGGCTGCTCCTCTGCCTGAGCATCAACCTATGGTTTGGAAGCTGCCGGGGCAATCGTTTTGCCCTGCGGTTGACGCTTTGTTCCTTTGCGCGGAGCCGGCGAGGTCTTCTTTTGGGAGGGGCGGTTCCGGACCGGAATCAGATGTCGCTATGCCGCGGAACACAACCACTGTAGCCATCGCCACCCTGCGGATCGAACGCGTCCGGGGCGGGTCAGTGGCCACGTCTGGCCAGATGACTGAACCTTCAGACAGGGAGTGACATTGTGCGGATCGCATCAATGCACGATTTGCGGCATTTCCAGCGGGAACGTAGAGGAAGAGGATGGTTCGCACATACATGGGGGATGCTGCATGCCATACATCTACGTCCCGCCGGGATACTCCGTGCCGGAGGATTCATCTTGCTCCGGGGACAGCCGATAATACTAGTACAGACAACTATGTTGAACACTTGAGGAGCACCACCATGTCAGTTTCATCTGTTGCGCCGAACAGCCCCGTATCGGGGTTCGACAAGAAGTCTGCGACGCTCATTCCGAGCGCCGCCGTTATCCAGGGTCAAATCACCGCTCTCCAGAAGAAGATAGAAGCAGAGAAGGTGAGCAAATCCGACAATGCCAAGATGAGAGCAAGCCGGCTTGACCAGTACAACCTCCAGCTCGAGCAGCTCAATGAGCAGCTTGCAAAGTCCCAGGGAGGTGCGAAATAGGTGATCAGTGCACCGATGAGCCCGAGGGGTAAAACATCTCAATGACGGTCCGGAGCCCGTATCCGGACCTGTCGTTGGGATATACTACGATCGAATTCGCTGATTCTCTCAGACCTGTCCGAGGGCCGGGGGAAAACTGTGTCTTATCGTAAAATGATGAACCTCTTCGTGTCCGCGAAACTGCCGGACTGAATACGATAGAAGTACACGCCGCTCGCCAATCCCGAACCATCGAATTTCACTTCATGAAATCCCTCGTCCTGCTCCTCGTTTACAAGTTGCCTGACGCGCTGTCCGAGAGCATTGTAGACGGTGAGATTCACCGCTGATCTCTGAGGCAATCCATAGCGTATTGTCGTCGAAGGATTGAACGGGTTCGGGTAATTCTGGTTCAGCATGTATGAATCCGGCACCAGGCCCGAAATCTTGCGCGCAACGACAGAGTCGACGCCCACAAGTACCCTGACTGCCAGATTTGTCAACGTCGTCCGGAGGGGGTACTCGCTCTGCGACCTGAGATTGACCGGCCATCCGTTGTCGGGTGAAAGGAGAATTACACTGTAGTTCGCCGGAATTCCATCAACGCCGTTGAACCTGAGTGTCCCGTTGCAGCCGTTGGGATGAGAAATCTGAACGTCCCATTCCTCGATTCCATTCACTGCGGGACGGTAATCCGTGCTGAACCGGGTGTATTTTCCCCCTGATCCCGGGCGCGAGAAATAGATCTCCCCGCCTGCGAATGCGAGAGGCGGCTTCCTGATTTCCAGAGAGTCGTGCCCCGGCACTGCTGCCGGCGACACGCCCAGGTGACAGTCAGCATCGTTGTTGTCTGCGCTCTCGAATGAGACATTGAGGGACCATGTAATCGCAGGAGCAGCGTACGGCGGTTGCTGCTGCGATGATGGAAGCGGAAAAGGAATAGAGAGGGTAGTCAGGCCGGAGGCGTTGCTGTAGAAGTAGTACCCCTCGAACGGTTCCAGTACAGTGTCCACCGCATAGGTTCCTGACCACCCCTGTATGACGTCGGATGAAAGCAGGTCGTTCTGCGCCCTGACGGCTGCCCAAAGAACAGGCACTTCAAACGGGTCTCCAATGATATTCCAGCCATTGTGAACAGCGATGGGAGTGGTCCCGTTGGTCTGCAGCGCAGGCATGATAGCGGCCTTTGTGATTGTCAGCGCGTTCTTCCGGATCAACCACACTCCCTCGCCGGGGCTTATCTGATCCTGCGGGCCGAGTTCAGTAATTGAACCTGAGTCAGGAACGCCGAATGCACGCCAGTCAAGTTTTTGTACGCCCCCCGACCCTGTTGTAAGCTGTGAAACAGATCCCGGTGCCTGTCCCGGGACACTCACCATTCTATAATCACTCTGGGATGGGTTCGGCGGAAACGGGATGGTCCCCGTTACGGCCGTTGTTTCCACTGTCGAGAATGAGAAATATGGAGAGGAGAATGCCCCCGTGCCGAATTGATTCTTGCCGGCAACTCTCCAAAAGTACATGGAAGAGGGCGCCAGTCCGCTGACCGGCCTCGAGGTGCCGGAAACTGCCGTATCGCTTATGAACGGCAGAGCAAACGATGCCACGGTTGAGACCTGGACGACATACGAGGATGCCGTGGGGGAAGCACTCCACGCAAGCGTCAGTGCTACCGGCTGTCCGAAGGACCCATTCACGGGCGCCGTCAGCACGGGCGGGGGCGGGGGCACGCCGACGGTGGTCAGGGAAACGACGTTGGAGTTACCGCTCGTCCCGCCGAGATTGCTTCCTCTTACCCGATAAAAGTATTTCGTCGCCGACGCGAGCCCAACAACACTCCGCGTCAGAACGTTTCCCACGTTGATGTTCCCATAGCCCGGAACTGTCGACGTGAAACCCGTATCCGTCGCCACATCGATCAGATATGTTGTCGCTCCCGCCGCGGCGTTCCAGTTGGCAGAGAACGAGGTCGTACCGATAGCTGAGGCAGGCGTCGCTACCGGGGGAATCGGAGTCGCGACGACTGTCGTCACCAGGATAGTATTGGAATTCCCGCTTGTTCCGCCTGCGTTACTCCCCCTTACCCGGTAGAAGTACTTCGTCGCAGGATTGAGTCCTGTGACATTCCGCGTCAGAACGTTTCCAACGTTCAGATTATTATATCCGGCGACGAACACGGCAAAATTCGTATCGGACGCCACGTCGAGGAGATACGTCGTCGCTCCCGCTGATGTGTTCCAGTTCGCCGTGAAAGACGTCTGTGCAATATTTGAAGCAGGCGTCGCCACGGGTGCGGGCGGCGTCGCAACGACTGTCGTCACCAGAATGGTGTTGGAATTGCCGCTCGTTCCGCCGACGTTGCTCCCCCTGACCCGGTAGAAGTATTTCGTCCCGGCAGCAAGTCCCGTGATACTCCTCGTCAGCACATTGCCGACGTTTAGATTGCTGTCGGCCGGCATGATTGCAGCGAAGTTCGTATCCGTTGCCACATCAAGGAAATACGTCGTCGCTCCCGCGGATGAATTCCAGTTGGCGGTAAACGACGTCTGGGTGGCGTTTGTTCCCGCCACGGCTACGGGCGGGGGCGGGGTTGCCACCACGGTCGTTACGGTGATAACAACGGAGCTGCGACTCGATCCGCCTGCATTGCCTCCCCGTACCCGGTAGTAGTACCTAGTCCCGGCGGCGAGCCCGGTTACGTTCTGCTTCAGGACGTTTCCGGCATTGAAATTGTTGAAGGCGGGAACAATCGAAACAAAGCTCGTGTCCGTCGCCACGTCAAGAAAATAGGTTGTCGCCCCCGTCGCCGTGTCCCAGTTTGCCGTAAATGAAGTCTGGCCGATACCCGATGCAGCCAACGCGACAGGTGCCGGCGGGACTGTCGTTACGACGATCACGTTCGAGACGCCGCTTGTCCCGCCCGCATTGCTTGCCCTCAGACGGTAGAAGTACTTCGTCGACGGCGCAAGCCCCGTGACAGGATAAGTCAGGACATTTCCCACGTTGAGATTTCCATACCCGGGGAGAACCAGTCTGAATATGGAATCAGACGCTGCTTCCAGCAGGTATGCTGTTGCTCCCGTCGATGCATTCCAGTTGGCTGAAAACGACGTATCGCCGATACTTGTTGCCGCCGTCGCTGCCGGCGCCGAAGGGGGCAGTACCTGAGCCACCGCAACACGAACGAACAGGAAATACGCCAGGGCAAGTGCTGCGAATACTCTGGGCATCATCAATCCTCTCATAGATATGACCTCCGGCCTCGTGATTCTCACAGGTTGCTGATGACCACTTCCGGCAGGTGCATCCGCCGTTCAACGCTTTCAGGTTCACATAAAATATGAAACTTCGGACGAAAAACTTCCTTTTTTTGAGATCGGATTTGTCGATCTTTGGAGCGGCCTGGTAACCGGCGGATACGATAACGCCACGGCCGCACACCGAATCAATCCAGTACCCAGGAAGGTAAAACCAATGATCAAGCGGTTTCTTCTCGGCCTCATTCTGGCGGGGATGCTCCCCTCCTCTCTCTCTTCGGCCCAACGTTCCGATACACTTCTGATCAGGAATACAGGCGTCGATGCAATGGCAAGAACGATTATGGGGGACACGCTCTTCAACGGGGCTCGTGCCGACATCAACAGGGTCTATCTCCTTGCCAGAGGCCAGAGATACGCCAACACCAGGCCGATCATTGCTCACGGGTATCATTTGCGGATAACAGGTCAGCCAACGCCCGTTGCCGGAATAGATCCGGGCCCGGCGGTCGTCCAACTGGCTCCCGATTCGCTACGGTTACTCTATAGTGACAGGGTGACCGACCGGATTATCGTCGCTCACGGTGATCTGACACTGTCAAACGTGTGGGTCCTCTCGTGGATCGCCTCCGGAGCACAGTTGTGGGAACCGATAACCGAAGAAATGGACAGCACGCGTGTGAGGATTGACCATTGCATATTTGAATGGCAAGAAGGACCGGCTCTCCATCTCTCCGGCAGATGGACAAACGTGTTTCTCACGAACAACCTGTTCCGCAATGCAATTTACAAAGACGAATGGTGGGCGGGACGGGTCGTGTATTTTACTTCGCCCGCCGACACGCTCGTGGAGATCAACAACACGCTTGAGAACGTCGGCTTCGGCCTGATCCAGTCACAGGGAATCGGACTCAATTATTACTTCTGCGACCACAACACGGTCGTGAACTGCGCCAAATTCTGCTGGCTGGAGAGTTATTTCAGAAACGCGTACATCGCGAACAATCTCCTTGTAAACTCCCATTTTACCGGTGAGCGGTTGAAGGACCGCAAGTACCAGGATCCCGGGACGCTGTTGTACGGCCAGACGGTGAACCTAGACACGCTGAAGACTCCGGGACGGAGAATAACACCCGAAGAAGCAATACGGGTGTACGGCAGCGACGCCGTCCAGTTCTCCGATCAAATGACGCTGAGTCCGACTGATCCCAGGGAACTCGGCCGGACCGTCGTCTATGTCAACAACGCGAGTTATTTTGACACGGCGGCCTTCTACGGGTTCTACAGGAAGTATAATGCATCCGTCTCGACCGACGCTGAACGGATTTTTCCCGAGCCCGTCATGAACTCCCGGACACAGTCGATGTGGGCGTGGCATCCCCATATGATCTGCCGCGGGTCAGTCGACGGAGAGAATCCGCATTTCAAGGTCATGCCCGACAACATGCCGCTGATTCTCGCGTTTCTTGAAGACATGTACTCCGCTTCGCCCAAGAACAGCGTTTTCTGGGGGTACGATCCGGATAATTCGAAAGATCCGGCTGCCGCGAAAAACATGACCGTTGTCTACAGGAATTCTTCCCGGGGCATGTACCCTTCCAGGGAAGACTTCTCATACAGCAATCCCATGCTGCTGAAAGCGGGGCAAGACGGTTACCCGGTCGGCGATTTGAACTGGTTCCCTGAACGGCTTAAGAGCTGGAGGGTTGAGGGAGATGCGGCCTCGATGACGGCTTACACCAGGGAACCGGGCAAGCTTCAGGGTGCGTGGGAAATGAAGTCACAGAGGATTGACGGGAAGGAAAAACGGTTACGGGGGCGGCGGATCAGGATCCTGACGGCCACACAGTTCGTATGGGTCCAGGAGGACAAGCAACTGCTCGAGGAGCTTCTTGCAAAACATACGTCGCACGATTCAGTCGTGGCATACCATGATGTTTGCGGAGCCGGAACGTACAACATCGACGGCGACACGTATACGGAGACCACGGAATACTTCTATGATCCGCAAAACATCGGCACTTCCATAGACTGGAAATTCAGACTCGATGGCGATCTCTGGTACACAACCGGGCACTATATCCACTACAGGGACGGGAAGAAGGATGAAGATCTTCTTCTGGAAGAGGTCTGGAAAAAGCTGGAATAAACCGAGACGCGGTAAAGAGAAGCCCATTGACAATCGAGGCAGCCGCATTGAAGAGACATTTTGCAGATTCGACGCGTTCATCCTCAGGTGTATCCGCGCACCCGGGTTGTTGGATGCGGTTCGGCGTGATCATTGCTTTCATAGTCCTGTACGGCTGTGCTGAGCGGGTAGAGAAAGAGGCCGCGCCAGACAAGGGGTATGCGCATTTTATCGTCCGCCGGGGCGACAAACTCATGGACGGAGAGGCGCAGTATCGTTTTTTCGGGCTGGCCGCGCCGAACATACAGCAAAACGAGTCGCAGATCAGGACGGACCGGACAAACCGGTTCCCTGATGAGTTTGAAATCCGGGATATATACGGAGGGCTTCAGCGCGTCGGCGGATTGGTGACTCGCACGTTCACGCTCTCCGTTTTCACCCCGCAGGACAAGGGGATGCCGGTGTACATATCCGCCCGGCGCACATACAACGAAGAGGCGTTCCAATGCCTGGACAGGATAATCGCACTGGCGAGTGAGTACAATATCCGCGTAATCATCCCTTTCATCGCATCACAATCGTTCAGGACAATCAGGGGGGTCGATGAGTTTGCCGCGCTGGCGGGGAAACCCCCGGGGGCATTCTGGACAGATGAAGAGGTGAAAGCGGATTTCAGGGACCTCCTGCTGTACATCGTGAACCGGAAGAACACGGTCAATGGAAAACTCTATAAAGACGACCCGGCGATCCTCGCGTGGCAACTGGGGAATGAATTCGGCAGCTACCCCGGCGATCGCAATTTGAAGTACGATGAGTGGACACCAAGAATGCTGGCATGGAGCCTCGAGATGGCGGCCTATATCAAGACCATAGACCGGAACCACCTGATCATGGAAGCAGACGGCGCCGATCGGAAGGCTTTCCTTGCAGACACGAACATCGACATCATCAGCGATCATCTCTACGAGTACTGGAACAGGCTGGGGAACAGGCCGTGGGAGCTGGGGCCGATCGCTCATGATTCCCGGGAGGAGTGCAGGGGGAAGAAACCTCTCATTGTTGATGAATTCGGTTTGGGAACTACCAGGAACCTCACCGCACTCATGGATACCATTTGCAATACAGGGATATCCGGCGGGCTGATGTGGAGCATACGAAGCCACAGACGGGACGGCGGATGGTACTATCACAACGAAGGAGGGACAAAAGTGAACTCGTTCCATGTTCCCGGCTTCGGTGATGGAACGCAATATGACGAAACACGGATGCTTGACATACTCCGGACAAGGGCGTTCGCAATACGCGGCATTCAGCCCGCGGACATACAGAAACCCGAGCCTGCGCCGGTCTTGATCGCGAAAGACGGAGGTTTCACCTGGAGAGGGTCGACCGGAGCGAGATACTACACGATCGAACGGTCAGAGGGCACCTCCGGCCCGTGGAAGGTCATCGCAACCGGGCTTGAAGACTCCATAATAGAGGACGTGGCTTCGTTTGAGGATACGCCGGCGGCGTCTGAACCTCTGGTACTCTACTCCGACGTGACACGGAGGAAGGGAACGACGTACTATTATCGGATCAAAGCGGCGAACGAGGCGGGAGAGACGAATTATTCAAGCGTCGTTCCGCTCGGTGAATGAAACCTCTCATCCTCTTCCTTTTGCTGGCGGTCGCTTTCAAGAGCGAAGCCCAGACAGACCGGCAGGGAATATACTTCAAGGGGGAACCTCACCTGACTCCTCCTCTTCCGCAGCTCGGGGCAGTGCGAGACAGGCTTCCCGCGCCGATATATGACGAGGATCCGAAACTTGTCATGGCGTACTGGAAGGCATGGGAGCTGGCGTTCCGGCATTTCCATCAGCCGACTCCAGAGAACAAGTTCATCTCCCAGTTCATCGATGCCGCGTTCAACGACAACATATTCCTCTGGGATACCGCGTTCATGACGATGTTCTGCAACGTCGCGAGCGGCATGGTCCCCGGCATTCATTCGCTCGACAACTTCTACGTGAAGCAGCACGAGAGCGGAGAGATAAGCAGGGAGATCAACAGGACGACGGGGATCGATTTCGCTCCCTGGATAAACCAGGAACGCAAACCGCTTTTCAGCAGGTGGGGATTCAACACGGGGCCCGGCCCGGTGACAATTCAATACACCGGGCGGGAGATCCCCGAGCCGCCCCCCGCGCTTACGCTCGATGCGCTCGACCATCCTGTCCTCGCGTGGGCGGAGCTCGAGAGTTTTTCATTCACCGGCGACACGATGCGTCTCCGGGTTGTCCGAGAACCGCTTGTGCGCTATTACGAGGCACTGAAAAAGTATCTGAGCCAGGGGAACGGGCTGTATGTGACCGACTGGGCGGGGATGGACAATTCGCCGCGCAATCCCTTTCTATCCGGCGGCGGGACCGGCGTTGACATCTCTTCCGAAATGGTCATGTTCGCCCGTCAGCTCGGCGTCATTGACGGACTGACAGGGATGGGGAATCCGCGCGGGTGGGAGAGGGAAGCGGATTCGCTCGCGGAGAGGATCAACCGGTTCATGTGGGATCCGGAGAGGCGATTCTACTATGATTGCTCGCCCGCGGGCGATCGGATCCCGGTGAAGACGATCGCCGCGTTCTGGACGCTTCTTGGGGGCGTGGCAACGAAGGACCAGGCTGCGGCTCTTGAGGCGGAACTCCGCAACCCGCGGACATTCGGACGGATTCACCCGGTCCCGAGCTGCGCGGCTGATGAGCCGGGGTATATCCCGTGGGGGGGATACTGGAGGGGAGCAGTGTGGCCTTCGACGAATACTATGGTCATACGGGGGCTCGAGCGATACGGGTATACGGACCTCGCCCGGGAGATCGCGATGAAGCACGTTCACGCCGTGGCTGAGATCTGCGCGGCAACCGGGACGATCTGGGAAAACTATGCGCCGGATTCAGTGGCTCCCGGCCGGCACGTGAATGGTGAACCGGTTGTGAGAGACATGGTGGGCTGGAGTGGAATCGGGCCCATACTCTACTTTCTTGAATTCGCGGTCGGGTTGAAACCCGACGCCGCTTCAAACACGCTCCGGTGGGAGATCCGTTCGCCCATGCGGTCCGGGTGTGAGCGATTCAGATTCAACGGACACGTGATTTCCCTTGTTGCCTCACCGCGTCCCGATGAGAAGCGGATGCACCTCACGGTTACGTCTGACGGTCCATTCACGCTCATCGTGATGAGGGACCGGGCTTCCCGGAAAGAATCAATCCGGAAGGGGACGGCTGAAATGGAAATCCCATGAATGACCGATCCGTCCCCGGACACTCCAGCCATTTGCAATGACCCGGGCAGCAGGAGAGGACCACAGGCCCTCTCGAACCGCCCGAAACCGTGGTCCGTGATGTCGCGGCTTCGGCCATTGATGTTACTTCAGCAGCATCGGGCCGCTCGAGCACTATGACATCCTCGGATACCTCTGCGTTGTCCTGATGTTCCTCTGCATCGGCCTGCTCTACAGCATCCACAAACACGTCGAAAACAAACTGCGCGACCCGGCAAAAGCTCCGGGAGATGCGCAACAACGGAAGGAGCAGATCTCGTTTGAGAGTTGAGGGTTCAGTTGTCGAAAAATCCGAGCCCCCACCTGTCGAACCATCTGAGTACCGGTTGCCCCGCCTCGAATTGGACAGGAAGCCAGATGTATCGGCCGTCTATCGCGTTTTCCGGCCTCCACCTGTCACTCATGAATATGAATGCGTCCTTCCTCCCTTTCACGCGCAGGACATATGTGCCCTGGGAATGGAAGGTCGTAACTGAATCACTTCCCCGGCAAGGATTGCCAAGCTCCGTCCAGGGTCCCCATATGCTGGGCGCCCAGGCTGATCTAGCGGCATTCGGCGCCCATCCGGTGCAATCGGACCCGATGAAGAAGTACTTCCCGTCGCCGGTCTTGAATATTGTCGGTGCTTCCATGTATCGATTGACAAAGAACCTTGCATACCTGCCCGAATAGCCGAGGTAATCATCCGTGAGCTGCGAGATGTGTATCGTACTATTTTCCTCCGAAGTGTAAACATGATAGGCTGTCCCATCGTCATCGACAAAGAGATTCATGTCGCGGGCCATCTGCCCCCCTTCAAAGTCTCTGCCGAGGAGGTTGAGCGAATCCGGATGCGCCGGGAGGCATCCATAACCCCCACAGTATTTTTTCTGCACATTACTTGAAACGGGGAGCCTGTGGACAGGTAGAACGTTCATGGGCCACGTTCCGGCATCAGGCCTGAAGCTTCGAATGAATGCAAACGGCCCTGCCGGATTGTCGGCGACAGCTATTCCGGTTCGCGCCGCATCATATCCCCTGCCTCTCGGTTCAAGGTGAAACCACATGACGAATCTTCGGGTCCGCCTGCTGTATATGACCTTTGGCCTTTCCAGCACGCATCCTCTGGAGATATCCCGCGAGGAATCGTTCCCGATCACTCTGAGTGCTATTCCTTCATCCTTCCAGTTGTAGAGATCGCTTGACGAATAGACGTGCACTCCCACCTGCGCGAAGTTTCCTTCGGTCCCCCCGATTTTGTGCTCGCCGTACCAGTAATAGGTGTCGTTATAGAGCATTATGCCGCCGCCGTGAGCATTGATATGGACCCCGTTATTGTCGTTCCAGATCCTGCCGGGCTGAAATTCTGTTTGTTGCGCGAACGCCAGGAAAGGACAAATCAACGGCAAGAGTGAAAGGACCAATTCGGATCGAGTAACCATTCGTGTCTTCCTTCGACATTCCGATCCGGGCGGAGGCAGGAAACCGAGTGAAGCTTTCTACGGCATGAGACGCTTCCGGCTGGCAACTACTTCAGGAGAAGCATCCTCTTTGCCGCCGTATGGCTGCCGAATGTAAGACTGCACACATACACTCCGCTTGCAAGGCCGGATGCATCAAACGTCACACTGTACTGTCCGATGTGCTGGAAGTGATTTATGAGCGTTTTGACCTCTCTGCCAAGCACATCGTACACTTTCAGCGTAACCTGTCCGTCCGCCGGCACCTGGTAGGTAATCACGGTTGTCGGGTTGAACGGGTTGGGGTAGTTCTGAGATAGTGCAAAGTTGACAGGTTGGCCGGCCGGTGCTGAAACGCCTGTAATTGTCGAGGTCTGCAGAACGATATGATAGACAGATGCCGAGTCGAGCGAATACGAAAAAGAGCTGTCCGCTATGCCGGAAACATCTGTCACGCTCTGAATCTGTGAGCTGGTGCCATTGAGCTCCCAGACTTTGCCGCTCAGAATCGTGACGTGAGATGTGGAAGGTGTGCTTGATGATACTGCAAAACGGCCTGTCACGCCCCGGCCCGTATTCTTGTTTATCACGATGAGGTGAAGTTCATGCCCCCCCCGCTTCAACGAGCCATAGATTGAGGTGTTGACACTGTCGCCGGTTTGCGACGGGAGGGAGAGGTCCGCGAATGTTGAATTGTTCCCATCGTAGTTCCTGTACATTTTGTATGCGGCCGAAATGAACGGCGTCTGACTCCCCCCCTCCCAATAGGTCGCAAAGTAGATCCCGTACTTTCCAAATATCCCGAGGACGTCGTCGACGGCGAGAGCACCTGAGATGTCGGTCTCCCCTCCGTATTCGAATTCCGTAAACCCGAGCTTTGTCCCGGGGTAGTATTTCTTTATCGACTGTGTCAGTCTTGGGATAAGGGGGAGATACGCAGAATAGTACTGGGCTATCCAGCTGGTTTCCTTGTAGTGTGAATCCCACAGTGTGCGCGGAGCCTGAAGCCGCGCCTGTATGTCCGCGGCAGAAGTGGCATTTGCGAGCGTTATTCTGTTGCCGTCGCTCCCCTGCGCCTCCGGGTACCAGTGGAGGTCAAGGACGTCGAGCAGCCTCCTGCCGGAGGTGTCGCTTGCCAGTTTCATCTGGTCGAGATAATAGTCGAGGAACCATCCGTACGATTTGCCGGAAGCGACACTGTTCCAGTCGGGGGCGCTTTGAAAATTCAGATAACCGGAAAACCCGTACTCGACCGGCCCGAATATCTCGGCGGAGGGGTCAATCGTCTTTACCGAACGCGAGAGCGCCACCGACTTCTGAACCAACTCCCGGCAGGTCGGTTGGAGCGGGTGGAGTCTCGGATGGGTGGAGTTCCAGAGTGCCGGCTCGTTGTCCAGCTCATAGCCCCTGATGCCGGTTCCGGATGCCGCGGTGCCATACGTATATAAAAGAAAGTTCACAAATTCATCCATGTAAACGCTGTCGTCGCCCGTGTTCGGGCTCAGCGAAAGCGGGGCGCCTTTCACGGGCTTCACATAGGCCCACCGGGACGAGGGCGCGGTCTGAGAAGAATCCACAGGACCGTTCTTGTCAATGGCAACGAACCCGGCCATTTGAAGCGTGACAAGGGGATACGCGTTGAACGCTTTCGCCTGTCTGTAAAATGCTTCAATGACGATGCCGGGGACATTGGAGCTGTCGCCGGAGACCCCGAAAACAGAGGGAAGATAGTTATCGCTCGATTGGTTGTAATCGCTCCCTGCGTTCGACGCATTGTTCTCCCAGTTGTATCCCGTGAGGCGGTTGCCGCCAATCCTCATCGAGCCCCAGTTTTCTCCCCCCGACATAAGCTGATTTGTTCCGTAGATGAGCGGGCTGATCGTTGCGGGAGAATCGTTGACTGTGACCGCGAAGTTGACTGTCTGAGAAAGAGCGATGGCGGGAAGGAGGATTGAGAAGCACAGCATGGGACTCTTCATTTCGGTCTCCGGCAGCCTGTCGGGAATACGTATCACTGTAGACTAATATATATCGCATTCCGCCCAAAAACCAATCCCGTGGGATTGGGTGGCACTTTCTAATTGAATGCCTATTCTATTGGGTATGGAATACCTTTAGTGTATCAGAGAGAATCGGTTAGCAGGCGAGTTACGGAAGGAGACTGTGCGGCGGTACCCGGGAACAACCCACGAACCTTTCTGTCCCGCTGCCCGTCCGGTTCCGAGACCGGACGGGCTCTTCGGGACGATCTGAATTCAGCCTCCGCAGTTACTTAGCAGAAGCACTTTTTGACCTGCGAAAATGCACCAGCACTCAGCCGGTACAGGTACACCCCGGAGGCGAAAAGTGACCCGTCAAACCTCGCGGTGTATGTGCCGGGGCTCTTTACCTCGTTGACAAGCGTTGCAACCTCCCGCCCGAGGATATCATACACGATGAGCCGGACAGGCACCCGCTCTGCGACCTTGAATTCAAGATTCGTCGAAGGGTTGAACGGCGAGGGAGGCGGCGGGTACGTCGGATGGATGCCATTAAGATCATAGGTTGTCCCGTTGATGATATCGTAATGCGTGGGGGGGGACATCGACAATGAATGTGGGATGGAACACGGTCGGCTGAGTATGCCTCGGCGTTCCGAGGTACTGAATCCGCCTGTCGAAATCGCCCAGGGCGAGAGCTGCGCCGTGATCCACGTCGTGCTTCCTGATTTACGTACGCTCCCCTCCAGGATGTAATTCACCCGCAGTGTTTCACCGACCTGCCTCGTGTTTACTTCATTATTGCGGACGGGCGGGGGAGGAAAGAGGCGGATCCGCCTCAACTGATTGAACTTTCCGGAGCCTCTCAAGGAAGGATATCTGTGCGGGATTGATTTTTGTCGCCGCTTCTTCGATCCTGAAGAATGCGGCCCGGTCTACTTCCGGGAATTCCCTCTGACTCCCGGAGTGCGGCGGCCATTCCATGGTGAACGTGTTGCTCACAATTCTGGATACGTCCAAGTCCCCCCTCAGCCCCCAGGCATGGACAACCTTTCCCCCCTTCTGGGTCACAGAGCCAAGCGGAAGGAACACACCCTCCGGGGTCGTCCCGAGCTCCTCCCTGAACTCCCTCTTTGCGGCTTCGAGCAACGCTTCATCTTTTCGTACCTCTCCTTTCGGGATGCTCCAAGCTCCCAGGTCCCGTTTCATCCATACCGGACCCCCGGGGTGGACGAGCAGAACCTCGATGAGATCCCGGGATCCGCGGTAGAGCATCAACCCCGCACTTGTTTTCATTTTCGATGGCCAGGTTTGATCAAGTCCAGCGCAGGACAAAGAGCCATGTTCGGGAGGATCCGGACTTCAGTTCTGGTGACGAGACTCCTTCCGCTCAGGCGGGTCAGGCTCGAATTCGAGCACTATAGAATTCATGCAGTAACGCTTACCGGTGGGAGGCGGTCCATCGTCGAACAGGTGCCCCAGGTGTGATCCGCACCGGCCGCAGAGCACCTCCGTGCGATCCATACCGTAGGATGTGTCCGCGCGATACACAGTGCTGTTGGGCCGCGCGGGAGCAAAGAAACTGGGCCATCCGCAGGTACTCGAGAACTTTGCGTCGGAGCGAAACAATTTGTTCCCGCAGATTGCGCAGTAGTACGTCCCGATCCCCTCATAGTCCCAGTACTTCCCGGTAAAGGCCTGCTCGGTAGCAGCGGTGCGCGCAACTGCGTAAACGTCAGCAGGAAGCACTTGTTTCCAGGTGGAATCCGGGACATTCAGGACGGTCGTATCCGTCCGCGAGTAGTAAGGATTCATTTTTCCTTTCTCCGTCTTCTTCTGAGAACCCGAAGCAATGAGAAAAATTACCGCAAGCACAATGCTGAAGGGTTTCATTGTCGGATCAGTCTCCCGATGGCCTGTACTATACGGTCATGATTGCAGCCGGGTGCGATAGTCAAGCACGTCACCCATAAGTCTGTTGACGCTTGAACAGGATGATTGAGCTGAATTCAGCATCGCCTGTTCGGTGACAAGAATCAGTCCGTCAAGTCGATTTATTCTTATGTCTCTGTTTCTGAGGTCAGTTTTCGTATCATCGTTCAGATAGCTATCGCGGTACGCTTAACACGCACCCGGTCCTTCTTTTCATGTCGGATACCTGGCTTTATGTTCTGGCTGTAAGCGGGTGATCGGATGATACCAGACACAAAAAGGCCTCGTTTGTCCCGTATCGATCAGACAAAAGAGGCAACTCGCAAACAATACTCGTTGATCCTGGCTGATGAGAAGGAACGTCGTGGATAAGTATACTCCAAGGAGGAGAAAGAATCAACTCACAGAGTCATGCGCCCTTGAATGGGGTCGAAGGAAGGAGCTCCCATCTCACTGCAATCTGAGATGCAGCCCGAAGGGAACGCCATTCGATACGGTAGATACCGTTGGATCGCGTAAACAGGATGGGCATGCCTGCTCCTCTGCTGAAAAAGTGTTAGCAGGTTTGTTAGCAGAGAATTTCCCACGACTCCGTGGAGAGCCGCGGGAGAGAAAGCCGTTTAGTCCCCGCTTCGGGTGCCTCTTGTGTATCACGAATATACAGAGACTCTTAGATTTTGATTCAACGTTTTCCGCGTGTGACGGCGGGGATTGATTGTCGGGCGCGTGGGGGGTACATTGAACCACTCGTATCCTCAACGCGGGAGATCAAACAATGACAAGAGTGACAGGCCTGGCAGTGCTCCTGGTCGCCGCATGCATTCTCACGAATACCGGCCTCGGCCAGTTCAACTGGACGAGGTCAACCAGCAATCCGGTCATCCGACAGTGGACCGGCTCCTCAAATGATCCCAGTTATCTGCGGTATGCCTTTGAGCCGACGGTGATGTATGACAGCGCGGCGCATATCTACAGGATGTGGTTTGTGTCGCTTACGAGCTGGGACGGCGCGGGGTACCGGATATCCACGGCCATTTCGCCGGACGGGATTTCCTGGTATGAGTACGTCAAGAACCCCGTGTTCAACGGCGGCCCCTCCAACGCGCTCGACACGCAGCCCCGCGCCCCGCGTGTCATCTTCGACGGATCGCAGTACAGGATGTACTACATGTTTCAATCCGGGATCACTTACGGCGTCGGCCTCGCAACGTCGCCGGACGGGCTCACGTGGCACCGCTATCCTGATTCCACGACAGTTAATCCCTCACTCTTCGCAACCTCGACGGCCTGGTTCGATATCTCCTACGACAGCGCGAAATATACGATGTGGTTCTCACGGGGCTGGCCCGACAGCACCGGGGGCGCGCTCAGCGGCATCGGCCGGGCGACATCCAGCGACGGGATCCACTGGACGGAGTATGCCGGCAACCCGGTCTTCACCGCCGTGAAGGGGAGCTGGGATTCGACGATCGCCGGGTATCCCGCCGTTGTACGGGCCCTGGGCTCGTACTACATGTATTATATCGGCAGCGGGGACGTGGTCACGTTTCCCGTCGGACTCGCGACATCGGCGGACGGCATTCACTGGACCAGGGCCGCGTCGAAGCCCGTCCTGTCGCCGCAGGGCTCGTGGGAAGGGTCTTGGATCGGGGCACTTTCAGTTCTGTACCGCGACAATACGTTTATGCTCTGGTACAACGGGTATGCGGGGAGCTGGCAGATCGGCTATGCCAGCGCGCCGGTGGCACCTCTCTCCGTCGGTCCGTCGCGCACATTCCCCTCCGGCGCGAAGTTGGAACAGAATTATCCCAACCCGTTTAATCCCGGGACGACGATCCGGTACACGCTGCCGGAGAAATCTCTCGTGAGGCTCCTCGTGTATAACGCGCTCGGCCAGGTAGTGGCCCGTCTCGTGGATGCCGAGGAGCTGCCTGGCGAGCACGAGGTGAATTTCGACGGGACCGCGCTCGCCACGGGGGTCTACTTCTACCGTCTCCAGGCGGGGACCTACGCAAAGACGATGAAGCTCCTGCTCCTGCGCTAGCGCCGGAGATTGCTTCGGCTGAGGAGCGCGTCGCAATGACAGGGGCTCCCCCCCCCCCGTCATTGCGGGCGCCATCCTGTCACCCCTTCCCTGTTCTGCACTTCAGTATGTACTCCGTGAGCTCGTTGACGAATGACTCTATGAGCGTGAGCGCGAATTTCGGGTACCGGGGAAGTATCGTTTCAAAGACCACGAACTCCGAGAAGCGTTTGCCGTCAAGAGCTTTGCGGGCCGGTATAAGCGCTTCGTCGTCCGCAAGGCCTATGGCAACCCCTCATGCCATGCGGGCGCCGAAAAATACCATGAACGATGCTGCAGCGCACTATTACCGTGACACGCTCGGCTTTTCGTTCAACCGCTTCTGGGGCGACCCGCCCTCATTCTGCATGGTCACGAGAGGCGGAGTCGTCATCATGCTCGCACAGATCGAAACCAGCGCATTGGTGCGACCAAACAACCTCGTCGATCGCGAAGGAGGCGACTGGGATGCGTACGTGGGGGTCCCCAACGCCGATGCTCTCCACGCGGAAGTTGCGGCGAAGGGAGCAACCATCGCGCGCGGGCTCTCCGACCAGGAGTGCGGCTGCCGCGACTTCGACGTGCTCGACTGCAACGGCTATCGGCTGTGCTTCGGACAGGACCTCGCGTGACCAGATGCCCCCGCTGACGCCTCCCCTGAGAATCCGTATCCGCCATCATTTCTTACGCTCCACCATCACGCTAGAGGTGGGCTTGAGTCGCTTTTCAGAAGGGAAGCGGTCGCAGGCAGGACTAACGCGGCTGTAAGTGCAGTGCCCCCAACCAGATTCGAACTGGTGTTACAGGCTTGAAAAGCCCGTCATACATCGAAAACGCCTGTAATTGCAACACCAAATGGTGCTGTTGGGAGCTACATCGTTAGCAGACTGTTAGCAGCAAACTACCACTAGCACTTCCGTGGATTACGGCAACAATATAGTACAAGCGTCCCTGAATACAAAATGTGATCTGTTACGGCCTGCAGGGAGTTGAATAACAAGCCGCTTAATTATTCAAGAATCCATTTGTAGCTTCCAGCGATTCAAGCAGATGAGGAGTATCCACGTGTGTATAGCGCATAGTTGTCTCAATTCTCGAATGATCCATGAGCTTCTTTACATATGGTACTGGCATCCTTAAGTCTATGAGCCAGGTGACAGCGGTGTGCCTCAGACTATGCAAATGAATCTCCTCAGCAATTCCGGCTTTCCTAACGTACTTTTTGAACAACCGAGAGACTGACTGTGCGCAGAGTTTCCTTCCATCGAATTTCGGGAACACGTATTCGGCATTACGTGGTAACCCTGCAAGAAGCGCAATGGCATCCGATTTGAGGTAAATCGTGCGGGGTCGCTTGGACTTGGTCACAAAACCGTTTCGGTTTGTGAAACGGATGAGGCGCTCTTCGGGGTGAACGTCTGCCCACTTCAGGTTCACTATTTCTCCCCGCCGCATCCCAGTGTACACTGCCAGCAGAATTATGGACCGCATCTGGTCATTGTCAACGACCGCAAGCAACCGCAGAAACTGGTCTTTCGTAAGGAAAGCGGTGTCCGCGTCAGGCAAGATTACGTTTCTGGTGCGCATAAACGGATTCTCTTCAATGAAGTCGTACTTCAAAGCATGATTGAACGCAGCTTTGAGAGTCCGAAATTCGATATTGACTGTTGTATCCTTGACCTGTTTTAGCCTGCGAGATTTGAAAATGTCCACTTGAAGGACACTTACCGATTGGATAGGGCGATCCCCAAGTATATTTGCAAGACTCTTAAGGGCGCGGTCGTATATTGCCAAAGTTCCTGGTGCATAATCACTTTCAAAGAGGGCAATCAATTGTGCGCGGAATTGCAATATGGTCAGTTTCTTGTGAGAGACATAGTCTCTGCTTAACTCAGCAAACACTTGTTTCGCTTCTTCGAGCACTGAGGTGAACGTAGAACGCCAAACGCGTTTATCCCCTTGAGAAAACACGCCATAATAGATCCCATTACTCCTCTGGATTAGCGATCCCAAAAAGACTACTCCTTTTGGCTTATTGGACTACCCTAGCTCAGTCGTTCCCGACAATACTGCGCCACATGGCGTGAATTGCACGATAAGGGTTTCATTTTCATCGTAGTATCTCGCACCGTTTGAGATTCGTCTATTCAATTCATCACACGCAGCTTGGACCATGTCTGATATTGGTTTCTTCTCTAAGTGGATAGGATCGAGATAATCCACTGTGAAATCGACAATTCGGAACAATCCATGACATCCAGCATCTGGCCAATTAGCGTAATCTGGATATGATTGGAGTGCTTCTCCAATGATACTCAGTGCGTCAGGGGATTGTGGCATGTCATCCCCGAACACTGTGTAGAGCAACTCCCTGACTCTCTTTACTGATTTCATAGCATTCCTTTCAATTGTTAAACTTAAGTCTGCCTGTTGGTACTGCCGATTTTGTCGATCCTATATCAATTTTCCCAACCGACAATAGAAAGCCCCTGCGACCATCGGGTTGGATTAACCTTAAGATTGCAGGGGCAAAGACATGGAAATGCCCGAACTGGCTATTGATGCTGGGGGAAATTAGACCATCAATTGATCAACTTTGTTAGAATTCTGTGGACTGCAACCTCTTGATCCTGCGAAAGAACAGTCACTTCTTCGTAATCGACTTGCTATACAACTCGTAAATGTTGGTCAATCCGTCTTTGCCAATTCGCCTCAAATAGCCGTTCTCTTCTAAGCTCCGAATCAATTTCGGGATATTTGTTAACATGATCTTGGACCTCTCAGCAATCTGTGCCAGAGTGGGACTGCATTTCCTTTCCCCAGGGGTACAAAACGTGTTCATAATGATCCACAAGATTCTTGCCGTTGGAAACACATCTGTATCTGTCAACAACTCCAGGCTGACTTTGAACTTGAAGTTCAGCATGTCGGTGCCCATGACCAACCTCTTCATTCGATGTAGTCTGTTTAACCATAGTATAATATATGAAATACAAATGACAATGTCAAGTGGCGGGACAATCTAGAAGGACTTTTATTACCGTTATTGTAGCGAAGCTACCCGCCATCCCTGCTACTAACCATCCAGCAACAAAAACCCCGGCTAGCGTGGTCAGGGGTTTTTGTTGTTCAGTCCTTCGGTGGCTCCTCATGAAAGATTTCCTGGTATACCGCCTTCTGCGCTCCGCGTATCTTCTTCATGTCGTCGTCAAGCTTGGCAAAAATTGCCTGTAGGGGTTGCCGTTCAACTTCTGCTGGTATGCTCTGCGCTTCGTCAGCGTCCGCAGAAGTCTTGCTTCGTCGATCTGTGCCTGCTCTAGTTCCTTCTTTAGTCGCTCTTCCTCTGCGATTAGTTTCTCTGCGTCTTTGTCAGTCATTGTCGTTTCTCCTTTGTGGCGATTCTTCTTTGTAAACTTCACAATGTTCCACGCATATTTGATGATCGATCATCAAATGCTTCATAAAGCCCGTTATACCTCTATTTTGGCCATTTTTCAAAAACGAAAATACACGATGTTCCACGAGTTACAAGTCACTGATACTGTAAAACCTGTAAGTTCATCAGTTTTCAGAAACCAACTTCCCTTTGATCTTTCGTGGCCTTATACGTTTGTTATTAACAGACGACCTACGTTGCCAAAACCCACGCAAGGCCCACGGCCCCCCACACACTTCTAGCAATTTCCAATGAAGACTTTTTCCCTTGCGCTACTCTTGATTGCTGTGCTTCCTATTTTTCCTGCATGTTACACGTGTTTACAGTCAAAGCCCCCCGGACCATTTGAGGCTGGAAAGGGATGGATGGTTGGAGTACATTTAACCATCTAAGAGGAGGGTGAGCCATGGCGGAGAAAACAGATTCGGAGGCAGTGGCCCGCGAGATCAAGAGGCGGACGATGAAACAGAGGAGACGGTATAACTTGAAACACCGAGGAGGACAATCACAGCTTCAACAACCAATCAAACCATCCATAAGCTCAGCCCAAAATGTGTCCGGAACTTTTTGACGACGTACAGTTTTCAATTTTATTGGGGAGTCAAAAGTGAATAATATTCGTGCCTTAGTTGAATGCGACACTAGGAGAGACGGGGGACATCCATGACACATGAAATGGGCGTTCTACCACACTGTGAGTTTTCTCGTACCAATTTGGTTATTCACGAAATCACTACGCATGACGAATGGCTTGAAATTGGCAGGACACTCCGAACAATGGAAGGGGCTATCGTCTTTTGGATCGGTGATTGGCTAAAGTTTGGTACTGAACACGGTTACGTTGAACGTGCCAAGTATGACTTTGCCGAAAAGGCAACGGGCTTCGCTCGTGGAAGGCTTCAAAATGCTGCATGGTTAGCTAGCCACGTGGAATTTTCACGCCGGCGTGAACATTTGAGCATAGGTCACCATGAGGCTGTGGCATCCTTGGAACCTGCAGAACAGACTAAATGGCTCGACATGGCCGAGAACAACCAATGGAAGCGAAGTAAACTTCGCCAGGAAATACGGGATATGAACAAACGTGAAGTTGCATTGCCAGAGGGCAAATTCCAGGTGCTTTATGCGGACCCCCCATGGGAATACTCAAATTCAGGCTTCAGCCAGTCTGCGGCCTTGCAATACCAAACAATGGCAACCGAAGACATCTGTGCAAAGCCTATTCAGCCACTTGCTGCGGAAGACTCCGTACTCTTCCTCTGGGTGACTTCTCCCCAACTGTTGGCCGGTACGCAAGTCATGCAGTCCTGGGGATTCTCCTACCAGACCATGGTAGTCTGGGTTAAGAGTCGCGCTCCAGGTATGGGTTGGTTTGTCAATACGAAGCACGAACTGCTTCTCATAGGAACCAAGGGGGCATTCCAGCCCAAATTCAAGCCGGATTCAGTTGTCGAAGCAGACGTGGAACGTCACTCCCAGAAGCCAGACGTGTTCTATGAACTGGTTGAGAAAATGTACCCTGACACCACAAAGCTCGAACTGTTTGCACGTAGACCTAGAACCGGCTGGAGTTCTTGGGGCAACGAAGTGATGGAAAACGACGACGACACAAAGAAGGTGGCCTAAACCAGCATTAACACCAGCGGCCTGCAACCGTTGGAATCCGGTGGAGAATGTGGACGTGTAGTTTGGCACGGTCACCACCACAAACCAAACTAGAGTTCATAATGACACGATCACCATCAATCACCAAGGGTAAGAAGTCAGACTTCACCCAAGTCTACAACGTTACAATCTTTGACCGCAGACTAACTGCATCTGCAAAGGTCGTTTATCTTGCTCTGCTCAGTCACGTCTGGTTGGACAAGAAGAAGATTCATTGGATCAGACATTAATGGTTCTTGCATTCGGATAACGAAAGCGAGACTGCGTGTTTTGCAGCCATGGAATGCGCCAGGAAGTCTGCGTTAAGGTCGGCAGGTTTTGCGCTCTGTAATTGTACTTCATCGAGACGGTCCAAAGCTTACGGTCCAATGCTGAACCCACTGGCCATCCAGGCTCCTGGCCGCCGATCAACAGCCCCCGTTGAGAGCAAATGGTGCCCCTCTCTCACACCTCTTTGGATTCCGCTTACAACGAATTTCCACTAAACACAGGAATCGCCCGGTCCATTCTATGCGATCCAAGAGGCTCTTAGGTGGGAGAACGCCCATTTCCTGTGCAGGTTGGGCGAAAGCCTCTTTGGGTGTGGGACCACCAGCAGTGTCCACTTTATTGGACATGCAAAAACCACCAGTGATAATGTATCTTTGCTACAAGAACACCGTCTCTAGTCATCGGACGCAAAAGAAGGTGACACCGACCAACAAGACAAGATGGACTGCGTGAGTAAATAGAAGCGCGGGTTGATATCTTCTCAAAGAGTGTTTTCAAAAACTCCTACGTGATGGTCGGTCGCGTGGGGGTTTTTTTTGACCACAGCTACTCTAAACAGCATAAGGTGCTAAAATGAAAACGACCGTTGCAGCCAGACCCGGAGTCACATGGCTGAAGTCGAGTGAATAACGCAGACTTGTTTGCAGTAAAGAAGAAATAGGATGTCGTTTTACTTGGGGAAACAAATCTAAGTCATTGAAAAGGGAACTGTGTTGAAAGGTAGACCCCAAGCTACTGAGTAGACACATATTCCCTTTTTGATTTTTGTGAGGTAGTTATGGCAACTGTAAAGATGCAAAATCGAAATGGTGTCAGTAGTCTCTTGACACAGATAGAAGAGGCCGGACTGGTAGCAAGCATTCTGCACGAGCATTTGGGAATTGACGTAGCACCTGGAGAGAATACCATCTCCTGTCTCTATCCCGACCACCCAGATGAGAATCCGAGCTTCTGTATAAACGGGGATTCAAGTCTATTTGAGTGTAAGGGCTGTAGAAAGAAGGGAAATCTGATAACGCTGCTCAAAGAACTCAAGGGAATGGAGAGCGCAGAAGTCAGAGACCTGTTTGCCACGGTTCTGGAGTCAGAAGGTGTCGCAATCTCTGAGTATAAACCCACAATCAAAGGAAAGACCAAGAAGTTGCCTGATACTACGCCAGAAGAAGTGGAACAGTATGCCGCATACTTGCGGAAGGAGCAGTTTTCAGATTGTCTGGAATGGCTGCATGCACGTGGATTGAAGGATGACATCCTTTTCAAATATACAATCGGTGCCAAGGCTACGATGCGCGGTCACGCTATCGTTATTCCAGTATTCAATTGCGAACACCTTGTGACAGTCAAGAAGAGATATCTGCAGGTGAGTCCTGGCGAGAACAAATTTGATTCTGATGGATCAGTGAAGAATCTCGTCAATATGGATATGCTGACAGATCGCGAACTCAAAAGGGGTGCAATCTATATATGTGAAGGCGAATTGGATGCCATACTCCTGGCACAGAATCTAAATACACCGTTGTGCATATCGAGTTTAGGCGGGGTATGTGTGTGGGATTCTGAATGGAACAAGAAATTCGAGAAACGCCACGTGGTCATTCTCTATGATTCTGACAGTGAAGGCAGGCAAGGTGCTCAGAACGTCTACAAGCAAATAGCTCCATATGCTAAGGCTGTAAAGCTTGTCGACTTGTTCCCTGAAAATAATGGCAAAGACAAATCCCAAAAGGATGTGACAGACTACTTCCAGACGCATAGTGTAGAAGACTTCAGAGCACTTGTGAAGTCAACTCCAGTAAGGACAAAGGAACCTGAACCCTTGGAATATCCTTCCGCACCAATTACGGTCATTCCAGAGTCTCTGACTTCCGCCAGCGTAATGACTCGTAATGGAAAAGTGGTTCCCATGGTAGCATACGAATCCTACAACAATACCGATTCTGGAAATGCTGAAAGGTTTGTGGCTACCTTCCCCGATACGTTCAAATACAATCACGAAGCGCACAAGTGGCTGATGTGGAATGGTAAGTGGTGGCAAGTGTGCAACCATGGAGAAGAAGACAACGCAGTGAAAGAAATGGCAAGGCTGATGTTGATACGTGGAACTCAGATCATGGACTCTGAGGATCGCATAAAGTTTATCAAGGAAGCACTCAAATGTGAAGAAGAATTTGAGAGGCGCAACTGTCTGGCAAGTGCTCAGTCCATTCCTGAAGTAGCAACTGTCTACAATGACCTAGACCGAAACCCAAACATTATTAATCTGCAGAATGGGGTATATGACCTAACAAACAACGTGCTCATCCCCCATGAAGAAATGCGGGGAGAACTTTGCACCAAGATTAGTCCATGCTCCTACAATCCGGATGCAAAATGTCATAAATGGGTGAACTTCTTGAATCTCATATTTGAAGGCAATCCAAATGTAATTGGATTCCTGCAGCGATTCTTAGGGTATTCGATGTGCGGTATTGCTGCAGATCGTATCGTAGTGCTAGGATATGGCAAAGGTGCGAATGGGAAGACCACCATAGCAGAAGTGATGAAGCTAGTTCAAGGTGCCTATTCGCAGCACGTTCCTTCGGATATGTTCCTGACAAAGTATGGCAAGTCTGGAGCTTCTCCGGAACTGGCGAAGTTGAAAGGTGCTAGGTTTGTTGTGGCAACTGAACTGCCAGAGGGCCGTAGATTAGATGAAAACCTTTTGAAGATGATGAGTGGCAGCGATACAATTGCAGCCAGGAGACTATATGAAGAAGGAATTGAGTTCAGACCTACACACACGCTGATGATAATGACAAACCACTTGCCGGTGGTGAAGGGACAAGAGAAAGGTTTGTGGGATAGAATTAGAATCCTTCCATTCCGCGTGGCGATTCCCCAGGAAATGCAGAAGAGCAGCAACCTGGTATTGGCTGAATTCAAGGAAGAACTAGCTGGAATCCTGAACTGGATTCTGGACGGCTGGAAAGCTTACCAGGCTTGCGGATTCCAGGCTCCAGAAGAAGTTATGATTGCAAGTCAAAAGTATCGCGATGACAATGACAACGTGCTAGATTTTGTGGACGAGTGCACCGTTTCAGGCGACTATATTGAACAGAAGAAGCTCTACTTCCTGTATGACCTTTGGTGTGATTCGGCTGGTGAGAGAAAGAACAAAGTAACCAGGAAGGAATTTGAAGAACATATGGAACGGCGGGGGTATATTCCTGGCAAAAAGGACAAAGTGAAGATATGGAAGGGCATCGTGTCGCCCAAAGGACTGGAGATGCTGACAAATTAGCTTGATTGGAACACAAGGGGGAAAAACGGAAATTCTGGGGGTCGTTTTGTATAAAGTCCCTATAGAGAATTTCTATAGAGACTTTATAGAATTAGGGGGGTAGTTTTTCCGTTTTTCCTGTTGAGGCGGACGGGCCTCAGATGACTACCGCCGAAGCGGATCACTGAGTGGCTGACCAAAAGGTCCAGCAGCCATATCCTATTCACTGACCCCTGATGTCATGCGAACAAGTCAACAAACAGCATGATCCTTAGCCCATCTCTAGGGGAATTACGCACCCAAACCTTACAACCGGTTCAGGGCTGCCGAGTCATTTCACTGTTGAGCATACAGGTTCAAGATATTTGCCATGGAAATAACCCAACTGCCACTTAAGACTAACACACTCCGGTCGGCAGGACTGTCAGCAAGAACGTCAAAGACTCGTTGATCTGGGTAATGTTCAGGACGAAATCCAAGCACTTCCACGGTGATCCCATCACAGATTCTGCAATAATAGATCTGAACTTCGCCGAACTCAAAAGCGAACTTGGCAATCTGTTTGCCATTTGGGCCGGCCAGACATCTGCACACCCCAGCGTTTGTTTCTTCACGCATTGGTTCTGGGTCCCTTTCTCTAAAATCCCCTCATTTCAACCTTGTCCCTGTGAGGGTTCATTCCGAAGGAATCGATAAGCCGAGTCCCCCACCAAACAAAAACTAACAGTGGGACCAAGGAATTTGCAGCCCATCAATGCGATTTATTGCATGTCTCGACCGAACAGAGTGGACGACTCTCCTATCCATGCCCCGAAAGCATCCCCGCCGAAAGGCTGCTAGGGAGCTTCCCAGTCTGACCGAAACCCGTCACCGAAAAATCACTGGGATCCCACAGCGAGAATTCTCCTCAATGCTGAGGAGTGTTTTTTCAGTCAGGAATTCCCACAACTCGCTGGCTGGAAAGTTCTCTCAGGTACCCGTAAAACTTGAAAAAGTGTAAGCGTCCCACCCTTTCATCTCTGATAGGCGAATCCGCGCTGTTTCGGGCCGAAATATTCTGATCTGTCCTGATCAGACTTTTCGGCTGTTCACTGATTACGACTTTCAAACCAGGTGACAGTCGGAAAGCATCCTACCGAAGGGGCGGTGACAAGGACAGGATCGCAGATTTGGGAACGGAACCCGAACCTCACAGGGCAGGTCGGCGGGGACAAGGTTGGATCGGGGAGTGGCGGATCAGGTGGCATTAGTGGCAGGGAACCGCGGTAGCCCAGGATACGGACTACCACTGGCCGGTTACATGCTATCAGAAATGATATTCCCGTGGAAGGAAGAGGTGGCTGACGTACCTCTGTTCAAAGGCGTTTCCGCGCGGAAGTGCGTTGCTGGAGACTGTGGCTCTGCCTATTGCCATAGTCTTGGTGGTGTATTCTTGAAGTCAACATTGATGTTGACATTGGAAATCACTTGGTTCGAGACCATTTGAACAGGTGTGGGGGCAAATGGTTGAGGTCCGACTGAATACACACCACACGGCTTCCAATCCGTAAAGAGATTTGGCGAATACCGCCAAGCAACAGCTATGTACTTGTACGTGGTCGCTTGAAGATTGGTGTCGTCTGAGGTAAAGCTATACTGAATACTGTCTGCTTGGTACATCATAAGATGCAACAAATTCGGCTGCCCTACGGGCGGATAGAAGGCACCTTGTCCGACAAAATAGGCATTGAAGAAACTAACACTGTCGCTCGGCAGTTCTCTGGATGCCAGCAGGCGCAATTCCTGGACGCTGTCGGGTGACGGCCAATTCTTGAAGAGAATGACCCCGCTAAACCCAAACGGCCCATTCGGCGCTACCAAGGTTTCAGTTGGCGACACTGAACTTTTGTGACAACTGACAGAACAGACGAGCAAGAGGGCAGCAACTAGAAATGCATTCGACAATGGGGTCTTCATAATATTCTCCCGACATGACGCGATACAAGGGGCTACCTGACCGATGGCCCCCTTTGAAGGCACCAATTCATCATCAACATCCGACTTGTCAACACCCCTTCCGATCTCAAGTTACTCCTGAAATCTGTTATTCAGCACAAATTCTTTGGCCAACGTGTATCTCACTCCAAGTTTGTCTTGGTCGTTCTTTAGAATGAAATTCAAATGTCGAGCAGTTTCGGAATCATATCTTCCAGAACTCTTGTGCATAAAGATTCTTGCCATAATGAGGTGTAAATTCAGCGTCAGTGGATGTGACGGGTATTTCACGCTCATGGTGTTCATGAGGGAATCCAATTCTGGTCTTCTTCGCGTATACTCGGCATAGGATGCAGATGAATACGGAGTTGGTGACACGCTTGGACGGGAATAATCAATGAACGTCACTTTCAGGAACGGCTTGTCCGCGAATGGGTCAAGTTTCATGACTATTTTTAGGTAGTATGCATATACCTCAAATAGGGGATGGCTGACTATGATATCGTCAAAATACTTGTCCGCCATGTCCACGGGTGATTCTTCAAACTCAGCCTTCAAGAAGAATTCAAGCGGGTTCGGCGGTTTTATGTTAATGAATAGGGACGCTGCTTCAAGTTTTTTGGTAACAATACTCCGTTCACCATTTAGTCGGTCTATTAAACTCCCAAGAACTACATTTGTTTCAGCAAGGCCCCGAATTGACTCAATCCGTTTCTTGACTGTACTGCTGTATTCTGCGTTAGGGTAGTCTTGGTCATACAGAATGTAGTATGTATAAGCCTGTAGTAATTGATGAGTCGTGCCGTTCGGCTGTAACGCATTTGAAAAGAAATACTCTGCTATGAAGAAGATTGCGTCTGGCCTTACAGGTTTGTATTCGTCCTTAGTGATAAGTTCAAGGCATGACTCCAAGCCTTTCTGCTCCAATCCTAGCGCAAAAGCGTTGACCATTTCAGAATACTTAGGGTTGGGTTTGACTTGAGATTGTGAAAGGGCTGCGCAAAGCAACAGTGCAGCGACGACTAACAGACTAAGTCTCTTTGGTATCATTTTTCCGTCCATCTTCTTTGGGTTTCTGTGTCAATTCGATTAGCAGGGCATTCATACCTTCCAGAACAATTCCGTCTGCTCCATGAATGGCTGCGACAGCTTTCATCTCATCATTCGATAACGGTCCTTCTAACTTGATTACCCCAATTTCCTCAAACGGACCAGGCAATTCCAATCGAGAATGATAGATTTGGATGTCCTTTGCATTGGTCGCGTGTAATTCCTTCCCAGAGAACGGAACATATTGGTATGGTGGACCTACGACAGGATGTGAGGAAACGCAGCCGTTTAGGAAGAGTGCGGTAAGCGTCACGGCGATAAACGTCTTAGTCATAAGTGGTATCATTGTCGCTCCATCAGAGAGACTCTTATGGACACTTGGCCTTCAACACTGGGAGACCGTGTGTCTTGACTATTCCCCCGCCTCTTGAGTGAACTCTACCCTTTCAATCCCCCATGGCGTGGAAATTGTCAGGGAGTAAACGTACTCATTGCGATTCTTGAAATACTTGCCTGAGAATGCGGACATACTCCCCAGAGGAAAGTATATGTATCCATTCACGCTTTCGCCTGTGAATATTGTATTTCTGCGCAGGATTCCAGAATTTATGCTCTCCTTGAAGGTCTTGTAATAATAGGCCGTCTCACGCATATTCGCATCGGTCCGATCGTTGGCCGCCTGGACCTTCTCTCCCCTATCGTTGACCGTCCACTTCTCCCCGTGTTGATTGGAAATAGTTGTTGATTGTGCGGAGAGTCCCTGTAAAGTCCCCCCGATTGCTTCCATTATAAGAGAAGCCGCTTTTGCGTTTTCTATGTTTGCGAGAATAAATGAAGGTGATTCGGGCAAAATGCTTTGGAATGCATCATCTGCGCCATCAATGCTCAACTTCAAGCACTTCATTGGCTCCAATAAGAAAGGCGCATTTGAACCGTTTCTGTAGAGGAACCACAGGCGCATGTACTTCGTATCTACCAACACAGTGGGTTCCAAAGAGAACATTATGAGGCTGCTATCGTGGTCAATTGCCCCGATTGGAAGGCCATTCCGATAATATGACACCACGGCCGCATCCTGGGTAGGAACGAAGATAGTCGGTGGCTCAGTGCTTGCACAGCTTGTTAAGACGAAAGCAAACAAACCGATACTCGCTCGAATCAACTGGTTGTATGTCACGGCAACCTCAAGATTTAGCGCAATAGCAGCATTTTCTTCTGCTGAACACTGCCACCAGAGGTTAACTGGTAGAAGTAGGGACCTGTAGCAACTGGGATTCCTGACATATCCCGTCCATCCCAGACCAACCGGTTCACTCCCGTTTGCTGTCCGCCCAAATCAAATGACCTGACTACTCGCCCAGTAAGGTCAAAGATATTGAGTGTTGAGGAACCGCCCAACGTGAGTTCATACTCGATTGTCGTTGCGGGGTTGAACGGGTTTGGATAGTTCTGCGAAAGCGACAGCTTTTGAGGAGCCGATTCTCCTTGAGAGGCTACTCCGGTCTGAGGCGTGAAGAAACGATAAACTCTTGTAAAATCGTAGGTAGGGTCTGAATTGCCAATATACGTCACCGCTATATCTGGCTTGGTCTTACTAGAGTAATTGATGAGAATCGCACTTATGGAATATGTGTTTGCAGGAAAGGGTTCAGTGTATCTTGTTCCACCCGTCTGAAGGTCTATTACTTTCAAGCCTGAGTACGAAGTCACGACAAGCTCATCATGGTTGTCATCATAGAGGTTTCCAATCCCTGCAAACATGAGTCCGCTGTCAGAGAGACTTGTCACAATTGATGAAGCTAGACTATCCATCACAGTCAGCTTGTGGTTGTTAAGTGACAAAAACACCTGTTGTACGACATAACGTCTCAGAGAGTTTGATGACGCTGGGCTGACAAGAAATGTCGACACTCCGGTGAGTGAGGGTGTTGTAAGTACAATGGTTTGCCCCATAGCCAAAATCGGAGACAGAAAGAAAAAGCACAAAACGACAAGTACCAATTTTGCTTTCATGTTCGCTCCCAGTCGTTAATCAACAACTTAAAATTCTTAGGGTCCATGATTTCGAGAATCCGTGAAACCGGTGGCCAGCCCACCAATAGCCCCATTTGAACCGTCACGTCAACATCATCATCCGACCCGTCAACTGCCCTTCTGAACTTCGAAGCACGTACACATACGCTCCAGAAGTGATTTGATTGCCTTTGAATTTTTCAGTGTACTGTCAAGGCATGATAGCAGTGCACTAAGCAAACAGACTCCTTTCCATCTGTCTACCTTGGATGTTCATGAAAGTGGTGGCTTTCCAAAGTAGACCATGTCATACTAAGTTGGCCCAGATGATTGTTTTGGTAAGTAAGTGTGCTCCCATTTAATCATGCAGTCGCTTCGTTCCTTTTTCAGAAACTCTTTGAGTTTTTCTGGGGTATCGGGATCACCTTTGAACTGCTTCGTGTCACAGAAAGAGTATGACTCTTTGTCTAAATACACAAAGAGCGTGGATTCATTCGTGATGTCTCGTCCACACCAGGCACAGTAAGTGTGCTTTTCAATGACTGCCTTGTTTCGTGATCGTGCAGCTTCCATAGCGTGGACGTACGGTGATGGACTTTCTCTATGGAGAACGGTATGGCAAAGGATTGGCATCTTATCTCCAGAATCAAAAGCCCGGTCGATTCTGACGATGATCTCTTTAAGGAGAGCAGCGGCCGCTTTATTGTCGGGATCGATGGTTAGTGCCTCTTGTAGGCCCCACCCTGCACAATCGAGATCGCCATCATCGCGAGAGAGTTGAACTCTTGCATATTTGATTTTGGATTCTGCACTTCCGGTTATTGTCACGACGGTTTCTCCATTTATGCGGGAATCGCTTTCCATCCACCCTCTGCGTTCTGCCGAATTTCGTAGAGCCTGCCGGTCACGACTTTCCGTTTTGGTGGGATTCGCCACCTGCGGAATTGCGGAAGCTGAATTGGTAGAAGTTGCCTTATTCCTCAGCGTCTCGTCTATCTTGGCGTTATGGAATGCTTGATCCTGATTTGAAGATGCAAGGTCTTTTTGTTGTGGAGTGACTGTTTCTCCAAGCGGCCCATAGGACTTTTCGGCCGGGGGCAAATTTGTGCCGGTACTGTCCGAAGAAAGTGACTGCCCGATGGTGAACAGTGCTATCCAAATAAGTAGGTAGGAGATAGTCCCGGCTACAAGAGAGGCTTCCCATGTGTGGTTCATTTTCAGGAGAAGTCTTCTACGAATGAAGAAGTAGAATGTGACACATGCTGCAAACCCCAGAACTTGAAGAAACTCACCCCTACTGCCTAACGCGTGAAAACCTTGTGATGACTGTGGAGAAAAGAAGAACCACAATAGGACGAACCAGCCAGTGCCCCACTTTTCCTTAAATCGCCCCCATGGACTGGGGTTGTCGTAACTCGTATCACGTATGCCAGGTATTTTGGCTGTAATATCGTTGGAAGGGTTCGCTTGAACCCGTTCATTTGAATTGAGAAGGGACTTCTTCATCGTATGGGTCGAAAAATCGAACCCACAATCACATCTCAGAGTGGAATCGGGGTTGGTTAATCCGCATCGTGGACAGTCCATTTGTTCTCTCCTGGTTCTGTCTGTTGCATCGTGAAAATCCAGCGCGATTCAACTACGCACTCTGTTCCCTTAACCAGTTAACGTTGAACTATGATGTTGAAATGTCCGTGGGCGTTTCATGGCGCATTCTGCACTGATGCCTATGATGTCTCCTTTGCGGCAACATCAGTGCCACCTGCGACTTGTGGCAAATGACAGATATTGCCAACGGCAAATTGTTACCGGGTGGTCGTAATTACCCTTGTGTGTAAATCCTGCAAAGGATGAATTCGTGGGTAGGTCTAAGCAGCCGGGATAACTGTGGATTCAGATACTAAGCTCTGAATTCGGTGAATGATGGGTCATACGCTAAGGCGGTGATACGGAGAGTCTTGCGGACCTATTCAAATATGGGCGTGACGGATGATACATCTGGGTGAGCCAGCGTTGCTGATGGTGAGCCTTTTGGATACCTTCTGGGGGTACCTCAACACGGAGATGAACAAATGTACGAGAAGATCATATTAACGATATCCACCCTTCTTGCGGCGGTCACGACTTGGTCCTGTGCACCTTCGACTCTAACAACCGCCCCAAGCAACTGGCCATCGATGAATAAGACTGAAGCTAACTATCGCAGTTACTTTGACGGCAATGCAGAGAACCTGAATCCGATTGAAGGTATTTGGACAATGAACGAAAGCGGAACCTGGCGCAATGTCTATTCTGGAATGACTGGCTCCCTTCCAAGCACGAATGCCTACCGGCTTGCGATCGTAAAGGACTCAACTACCCCTGGTTACGATTTTGTGGCGGTTGTATTGGAATCTCAATATCCGAATTGGACTCCAGGTAAAATCAAAGCCCGTTTTAGGAAGACAGCATATGAGAAGATTGTCGAAGGACTTTGGTTCATGGGTGACTACTCCCCCGATCGGTGAAACTACATCATGGATGAAAACGGCCTTATCAAAAAAAGTTGGACCAGATACACCAGCGAATATGTTGAAAGCACTCTTGAAGGCATCTTCATCAAGGATTATCCCCCTATAACTGGAAAAGCTCACTTCGCTTCAGACAAGAGTCTGAAGGCTACTGGAAGCGGATTTCTTTTGACAGCGTCTGGACTCGTTGTCAGAAACTACCACGTGGTTGAAGGGGCCAATAGAATCGAAGTCGCATTCGCTGACAAGAACATTACGAAGACGGCAACAGTCAGAATAAAGGACACGAAAAACGACATCGTTATTCTCGAAGTAAAGGATTTCTCCTTCTCTGATCTTTCCAGTCAGGCGATTCCTTATTCGTTCACCGATGTGAACTCAGCCAAGGTTGGCCAAGAGGTTTTCACACTTGGATTTCCTCTTGGGGACATGATGGGGACGAAATCTCGCCTCTCGACAGGGCGGATCAATAGCCAATTTGGTATTCAGGATGATCCCCGACTATTCCAAATAAGCAACCCACTTCAGCCAGGAAATAGTGGTGGACCATTATTCAATAACAAAGGCGAGTTAGTAGGTATTGTTGTGTCAGGGCTTAATGCAAAGTATTTCTATGAAAACGCAGGTATCATTCCCCAAAATGTCAATTTCGCCGTGAAGGCGGGTTATCTCCAAAATCTCGTTTCGATGATTCCTGACGGGGACGAAGCCCTCAAACGAAAAAATAGCGTCAAGGTTGGCCCGATGGAGAATCAAATCGAGCAACTTAACGCATTCATCGTCCAAGTGAGAGTCTACTGATAGGCGGGATACTCGGCTAGATAACCCAAGGAATCAATTGCGTCTTTCCTTAACGGCGTTAGAACCTACAGACTAAATCTATTCACTAACCCCGATGTAGTATAGCATTTTCACTAATCGATCATTCTTGGTGAACAGAACCAGGAACCACCCTTCTTCTTCAGTGGAGTTCTCAAGGATGAACACGCCCGTGTAATCTTTGAAGGTATAGTCATACGGCCCTGCCCGACTAAACTCCTTCCTTTCTGGCCATCTCTTGCGGTACAACGCTCTTATCTTTCCCGTTGAATCACCTATCCTCAATCCCCTGGCCGTAGCGAAGGATTTGTCATAGATGTCTATCGCCCAGATACGATTATCCTGGTTGTTGGTCCAGACGATAAGTCTTGGGTAATAGTGCGCCGCAAAGGCGCTCCACTCCTGATCGAACGTCCGCACACTATCGGGCCTACCCAATTTGGCCGACACCGATTCAGAGGACGCGCCAAGAGTCAGAAATCCCACCTTCATATCGGGTCTTCCGATTTGCTGCGCTAGCCCCGCAGGTGTAAAGCTGCAAAGAAGTCCGAACCACAAGGCAAACTTAGTCATAGTCAGCACGTGAAGCGCACTCGGCAGATCAGCCATTTGATCGGTTTGACTCGAAATCATGATGCGTACAAATAGCTCCCAAGTTATCCGCTAAACTGATTCCGCATCAAAGCAAGACTGCTCGAATAATCTGAAAGATCAACAAGCATGTAAACACGAGAGACATAAGGATGACTGCGTAGGCCCGAAGGACTCGAACCCGATAATAACCCTTTTCGAAGAAGTCGGGAATTGAGATCAGAACAAGCGCATACGCGCCCAGTGTGAAGAGAGTCATGGGGAGAATGCTCTTTCGGTTATCCAATTTGAGGCCAAGCGCGACCCAAATCCCGACTACGGCAACGAGCAAGGTGAATCCCGCGATTGACGTAGTTCGAACCCATGATGGTTCATCATTGTTCCGCCCGATGCGGAACCGACTCCAAGAATGACGATCCTTCCAAGAATCATCTCCACCGGCGTAATCTCGAAATGCGGAGATGACATCTTCCACGGTTAGATTGGTCCTGTCTGATCTATAATGTTCTTTGACTGATCCGTTTTGATATTCCAAGACAAATCCGTGATTTGACTTTCCTGCTTGGATATATACTTGATCAGAACGATCTAGAATCGCAAAAGTCGCCCCTTCTCCGGTCAAAGATGAAACTGCATGAGTAATTTGCGCTTCGGTAGGATTTTTAATGGCGTGTTTGCCTTCAACCTTGAGTTTCATGAGATTCAAGTCTTTCATCCAGTGATTCTTGTTGAGCTTAAATCTTCACATTGCGTTGTCTCAGGTCGTGGCGGTTGTTCACCAGACCTACCTGAGAAACAACCACATGGGAATCAACCAAAAGAGGTACGCTGTTACAAAGGCCGCCAAAAGCTTTGAAACATCAACGCGGCTTGGCAAAGGACTCTCGGCATAGATTACCACCTTGGTCCCGGCAACATAGTCACCGATCCTTCGCGCTGGAGTAACGAGACAGAAGAAGAATTCAATTGGCCAGAGCACAAGGAACAGATTTCTGATAACACACCTTATGGGATCGGCCGGTTGACAGGACGATGCTACCACCACCTGCAAATTGAAGACCCGTTTCGCGATACTCCGGCCTTGAAAACTGTCCTTGCACATATATACCGCAAATCCTATCAGGCCAAGGTACCAAAAAGGCCCCACCAGGTCCTTTGCCGAGAACAGTTCATTTGGGTGGGCATTTGATTCTCCAGTGAAACCGCTAACCATCTGGAATACGAAATATGGGATCGATACCCCCATTGCTACAATCGTCATTACAAAATGATCCACGACTGCTGACAATACGCGGGTCAGCCTGCTAATCTGAGTTCTCTCCAACTTTTGCTCCAATTTGCTGTTTGATGTCAACGGTCAGATAGCGCCGTCAAGCAATAGCATTGAAACATCCCGCCCAATTAACTCTCCAAGGGCATATGATAGAACGAGACCCAGGAACACCACTACTGCAAGCCCATATGATTTCAACCCTCTTCTCCAACCTCTTGATTTCACAAAGTAGACGAAAAGCCCAATGGGTGTCACGAAGAGGATACTGAAACTCAAGGCAACTCCCAAATTGAATGCGAGAATTAACCTGTCACGATGCACCCATTCAATGAGCAACAACGCCGCCCCACTGCCAATCAATCCGCCAAGAATCTCCCCACGGGGTAAATACCTTCCTACAATGCCCATCATAAGTCCCCACAAACCCCAGTAAATAAACATCGATCGGAGAACTCGTTCTCGATTTGCAGAGGTGTTCGAGTCAGAAGGCTCGGCCGACAGAATTATCTCCTGGACCAGGGTTCCCGGCAAGCATTCCTTCGGACGGTTCGCTATTCATTAGAGGTAAGGTATTCCATGAGATCACCCCGCAATGCACCACAGGCCCAAAACGGAAATGCCTTCCTCTACATCGAAGAGAAAGGCATTTGAATGAACTCTGAAACCTGAATAACCTACCGAACTACTCGAACATGCGCAACCTTCTGCGTCACAGGAAACATGGGGAATAATATGTCATTCAGATTGGTAGTAGCATCCGCCATGCTCACTCGCAAGCCGCATGCGCCTTCATCACTTCTTCGTAGGGTCACTTGATGGCAGTTGTTCGAACTTCTTGCCTGCGTTTTCGTTCACGATCGTCTCCGCTGCTTTACTTCGATCGTGTGTCAGAAATCCGTCCGTAGCGCCAAGCACGATGGTAGTCAGGCTCCCACCGCCACGCCGAAGCTTAATGCATATCCGTATGAAAATGCCGATGACCACCATGAGGAGAACTAGAGCCAGGACCAATGTCAGAAGATCGTTCACGATTTACTCCCGTACTTACGCCACGTTTAGCCATCAGCAGGGACAAAATGCAAAGAATTCTCCTAATACGGCTCCAATAATTTGGAAAACTGCTCGATTTCCTGATGCTGATGTGGAGTTAACTCGCAAATATGCCTTGCCCCTTCGAAGTACACACCAAGTTCCTCATCAACCCAATTCTTTAATTTTGCAAGTAGTGGTCTGAAGTTTTTTTGGTTCAGACCATCTGGCTTATAGCAAACGGTTCTGTTCTTATCTGCGACAATGCAGAAGTCCCCATGTTCAGGACTCGATTCTGTTGTTGTATGATGAACGACAAACCTGTAAACCAACACATAGCGGGTGTTATGTTTTGCGACAACCCACATTGTTTCGCCTGGACGTATTGAATGTATGGGCGGATACTTACTGTAAAACTTAGACTTAGTGGCACTGAACTCTTTCTTGAAATATTTCTTCTTCCAATAGAATATAGTGTCCATTGAGATTCCTTTGAGGTGTTGTATAGACAAACGTCAGTACGCTTGCCCCCACTCCGCACTTCCGCTAAGTTCACCGCAGCTAGCGCCCTCTTGCACGATTTCAAACCGTGAGACTTCCCGGCAGTCCACGAATGGTTGTCGAAGCCCTAATCGTCACCAAGAGAGGAGATTCCTGTTCAGATCGCCGATCGTAGTGGATACCCTCATCTTGGAAGGCTCCAACGATCCCGTTTTGTTTGTAGAAGTGGTCAGCCAAAGCGGATTCGATGCGCTTCCGAATTCGGTCTTCTGTATCTAGGGCAGCTAGGTGAAACCGCATCACCTGCACGAATCCAATTAGCGGCTCTACGAGCGCCGGAAGGTAAGCCACAAAATCTACCAACTTAGCAGGGTGTTTCTTGTCGAATGTCCCCGGCCAAAGCATCCTTTTTTCTCCGTTCGGAAAAATATTGGGGTCGTAGATGTGATACATTCCCGAAAGTTGGTCCCTTAGATATTCTTCCATTCTTTGAGCGAATGACCTTCCAGTCTCCCCGACATAATACACAAGTTCACCCTCTGGGCTTGTCACGGTCCACAAGTAGACACCTGACTTTTTCCCTTCAGCCACTTCGAAGATGGACTGAACGGAATCTGCGTTAAACCAGGCGAAGGGACCTTTGAAGTCTACACTAATCGGTGGTGTCATTGTCAGTCTTAGATGTCAACTAACTTTGGACAGTTTGTTCCGCCCTGCGCTATACTCCAAGAGTCCGACATGGACGAAATATACCGAACGCACAATCCGATCCCACTGGTCTTCCTACTTCCTCTCCCACTTGTCCTTAGCTTTCGCCTCAGCCTTCGTTTGCCATTGCATGTTACTGGGATTGTCAGCCCCACCCTTGCTCAAAGGAACGATATGGTCAATTACGTATCCCGGTCTACCATGCGGATAGCCGGTCTGTTTCATGAAATCTCGCTTTGCTGTTTCGCTGCGTTTGATTTTGCCGTGAATATCTCTTGGTACACCGATTGCAGAACTTCGAGAATGATGGATTGAAGAGCGCCGATGGGAGTATGAGCTAGAATGAGTACGGGGGTGATAAGATGGTCTATAATGATAAGCGTGACTCGAACGATGTCCAGAGGAATGCGTGGAGTGAGATGACCGTCTGTGTCCCCCGGCGAAAGCTGCCAGGTTGAAACAGACCATTAGAATGATGAGAAACCGCATGGAAGTGATCCCCTTGCAGTTGCTAGAAGCCCCGTCAGAAACAAAGTGGCCCTCAATCCGAATGTGGACTAAGGGCCTGTAAGAAGGAACCACTGTCTGGTTCAACTTACCGAACTGCCCGGCCAGACGCAAAGTCGAGTGTCATCGGATATATGACGAAACTTGGCGATCCCGCTTCCAAATTCGCTAAGGCCCTACTCTTTGAAAAGCCGCTAGGACCGATGAAGAAAGTGGCAGCCCGTGACATTACTCACTGAACGATGCACAATCCGAATCCGTTCAATGCAGGTCAGTTCACCATCACCACCCTATCCTCTGTAGGAGATACTACAATATGCACTTCAACTGGTCGACCATTGTATACTTCTAAACCCCTACCACCAATCACGACTGGCCCATCGCCACCTTTGTTACTAACTATCCAATAGGTTCCATTGGAATTTTGGGGTTTGTTAGTCAGCAAGGTTATGCTCGTTAGACTATTGAAACTCTGTCCGCCACCACCCAGCGAAGCCGGACGGGCATAGTACTGCTGAGCACGGGATGCTAGGTTCACTAAGTCATTGGCTAGTGCATCACGATCAGCGTTGATTGCGCTGTCTGAGTACATTGTGATGCCGACAGGAATTGCAACTATGAACACAATGGCACTCACTATGATTGGGAGTAGAAAGGTGCCAATGATCCCCAAAATCATGCCGGCCTTGGTGAGTCCCTTTCCGGTGGCAGAAATCATTCCCATACGGATTTTCTTCAAATCCCCGCTGCCCATGACCCAGGCTGGAATCCCAAGAATTGGACCGAGTACCAAAATGCTAAGGATTCCTAACGTGAATATGAGGGTGCCTCTGCCAGATACAGCCATAGTGCTTGTGTAAGTTGAGGCGCTAAAGTCGATCGGCCTGCTGCATGCAGGACAGGAGAATTTCTTGAGCACTCGATCCTGATCATCGAGATCCATATTTGCTCCGCAATGGGGGCAATTGACATTAGCTGGCAGTGGCGCTGATCTCAAGGTAGGCATCAATTTCTCCTGATCGTTGAACCATTTTACTCCACCATTTTCGAGCAAAGGTGCAATTGAACAAGCAAAGTGGTGACCTTTCTAGTTTACATCAATCACGAGAGTTGACTATGAGGCGAGTAGGTCGCTTAGCCACAACAGAGTGAAGTCTCCCCTTCACACATTCTTGATCGACCAATTCCTTTAGAAATCATTTGAATAAGAGCCAGAAAGGTACAGGTAACCATGACCGGCTTAGTGGAATTCCCATGTGTCCCATCCATTCACAATTTTGGTTGCTCGTATTCCAACGTCATCAGGTGGTGAGTTGAATATCTGGGCCGCAACAGACTTTTTATAGAAGTAACTTCCAAAAGTTCCCTTCTCGCTTAGCTCAACAACTACAAGGTAGTGCTCTCGTATCATGGCTCCAAACACATTCTGAGAGTCAACTGCGAGATGGACCAGGAAAAGATTTCCCTTTCGTTCAATTACTCGCTCATCACTGAACTTTGCAGATGTGGGCGAAAGCAGATTCTCGGCTACGATTTTTTCTGCAAAGACGATCGCTTGGCTATCATTCACATTTGAGCAACTCACCATCGTGAGGAGCAAACCGAACACACATGAACAGACGGCCTTATACATTGTCTTTTCCTGGGCTTACGGCACACTTAGACTCATTCTCAACTCGGCAGAATCCCATTCTGCAGCATCCATCCTTAGCGATCTGACCCCCTGGGACAGGAGAAGTATTCCTGGAGAAGGCGTTCTGTTTTTCAGGTGATACGCGCCTGATGATAATTCACGTGAATTATTAGTGATTGTATTTCCATTTGTCCAAATACGGCAAATAGTCTGCGCAGATACGAATGTCTTCAAACTTGTCCTGGCCAAAACTGAATCCCAGCACGAGAGAGTCTCTCTTGTAATATAAAAAGAACCTATCAACGCCTGCAACGTTAAAATCCATTCGCTTGTAAGGCTTTCCGCATACTTTTTCGATTTGACGTGCTGAAGCTCCCGTTTTTATTCCTGTGTCCGTCCTAACATTTGCGGCCTTGTATTTGCCCTGCGGGACCACATAGAATATAAACGCTTTTAGGGTCCCGTTCGGACCTACAAGAACCTCTAGCCCATCGGTTGTGTAGCGCAGGCTTTCGCAATTGCTAGTGTACCCATCAAGGGTGTTCGATTTGCTTCTGCTTTCGGGTGGACCAAAGGTCTTCTCGAACTCACTTGCGGTGATCCCCAAGTGGTACAATGTCCCATCTTGTTTGAATGCGGGTTGTCCGTCAGTAATGATCTCGAACCCAGACTCCTGTTGGGCGCATCTGGTGCTGAATAGACAAAGAATCAATAGTATAGGAACCAATGTGAAGGAAGGAACTCGTTGCTTGATTCTCATGGCCTCTGATCGCAGTGATGCACAGTTTTCACTCAGACACACTTGATTACGGTGTAGGAAAGTCTTTGGGTAATTCATGGCAACCCGCCTTGAATCTTTAAATGAGGCTACAGTTAACTCCAGCGTAAGCCTGCCCTTGGCTGCGCTGGTTCGGTCATTCACATTGATAGCGAACCTGCCACCGTGACATCAAGGCCCACCTGGATCGTACCAAGAACAGTCAGCGGAGACGATTCACGATCGCCCATACGGTCTTTTCTCCTGCCCCAATTCCTTCCGTTTTGAAGGCATTTCGAAGCAAATAGCCCGAAATGTTACATATTTTGAAATCACCCCGGTTTCTACCGGGGTATGCAGCTAAGACATATTTGTCGTATGCCCCTTGCAGGTCAAATTTGAGCGAATGAAGGGCAATGTGGAGAGTGTTTCACGGCGATTCAGACTCCTGCTGCCCAGATTGGTGTTTCTGTTTGCTCATCTCTCATTTCCTGTTGATCCGGATCTTGCCGAATCTCTCCGCGTAACTCTCACTCAAATCTGAATACCTTCCCAAACACATCCGTCCGTTTCACTTCATCCAAATGCGCATTCCGATTCCCGTGTGTAGATTCCACTGTCACCAATCCGAACCATTCCAGAAACCGGGTGAACGTCCGGACCTGGTAGCAACTCAAAAACTGGTCCTCAGATTTCCCCCATGGAGCCGGTGTGAAATGCGCCAGACAATTTGGGAATGCTTTTAGGTATTTCTCCCCATAGTATTCGACTGAATGGTCTTCACTTCCATACTTATCGAGCAAATAGACCGTAAATGCCCACCCAATCTGCCCATCATCACCAGGGGGATACCTATCATTTGAGGCCCACTCGAATCTGGTGGTGAACATCGAAAACACCATCTGAAAAAGCTCTGACCTATCAACTGATGACAACAGCTTTTGCCCATCCTTGGTCAAACCCAATTTGCCTTTCTTTTCCTTGATTAGACCTGTGAGGAGCGTACTCCGATGAACAGAGGTCAATACAACCGAGTCTTGTTCTCTTAACAGCTTCACTATACCTGATTCAATGAATTGTTCTGTAATGAATTTATGAGAATATAATTCGTGTAGCACCTTCCGTGGGAGTGCGCCGAGCGGTGTAAGTCTATTTGATTCGTCCCTCTTCACAATCTTCAGGAATTCTTCTGTCAGCCGAAAGAAAGGAATTTGGTCAAGGGTCGAATCTTCAATTGTACCCTGAAAACCAAGCGGCGAATTCACCCCATAAGGATTATACAACAGCCGATGCATTTCAGTAGGACTCAGCCCACAGAAATCATCCAGGGGAGCGTTGTTCTTCAGAAGTTTGAGTGGTTCGAAGTCGGTGCGATTCATACCTCTACTGACTCTCGATATGATTACCTTTTGTAGAGATTCCTAACGCATTTCTTCCTTCCCAAGCCATAGTTTAGCATTCTCGTGGTTTCCCGACATCCAGCCAATTTGAGGGAAGATGAATGTGTCAGGTTTGACAATACTCAACTTTTGGACTGTCTTGACCTTGTATGCAAGGCAAAAACCGTCTTTGTTCTTGCCCTTAAAGTAATCCTGAGAGTAGTCTTCAGATTTGAAATAGCCAAACCGCTTTGTTAACTCCCGCTCCACATCCACTGAATTCCTGAATTCAAATCTCTCTACGGTCTCGACCACGGTTTTCCACTCGATGCACTTGTCTGAACTCTCGTACCAGAACACGATGCCCCCTTTTGCCAACACATCGTAGGGGAAGAACTTCTTGCTCCATAGGTTGTACCGATAGTGTGTGTCCATGGTCTCTCCGGCACTCGGCAATAGGATTTTGCGACTTGCAATATATACCATTTTCTTCTCCGTGTAATTGGTCAATGTCTTCTGTGTTTTTTCAACATTTCGAACAATTTCTTGGGTCAGGTGATGACGAACTAACTTGACTCACTCTGTGTCAACTTGGGCAATACGCCTAAATGATTAGAATCAGGACGACAAGTGCCAGCAACGGAATGATCACGCACACAACTACTGAAGCCTGGACGTAATTCAGTCCAACGGCGTGAAACGATTCAAGAAATCGAACCGAACGATCGAATAGGATCGATGACAAGCGGGAAAATGGTCGCACAGAAATGCAAACCGCCAACACGAGTACCAGGAATCCAAGAATCAAATAGTGCCCACCTATTCTGCTGTCTAAAAGGTACAGATATGGCAAAGGGACAAGGATGAAATAGACCAGGACATTAATCTCTTCATAGGTTACCCCTGTCCTAAATGCGATCTTGTGTAGTGCGTTTGCGACCAGACTGAATAGCCATTGCATGCGAATTGAATCCGGCTAATGAATGCTAGGTTTCTCGCTTGCCAAAAGGTCAAATCAAGCCCCAGAGGATACGGTCCATAATTTGACCGACAGGCACTCCTGGAAGCAGGTTGGTCATGGGTTCGTTCGTTTCCTGCCATGTGTCCAACTCGCCAGCGAAGAACTTCAGCGTCTCAAAGTAAAGACAGAAAGGCCAAACTCCAGAGCACGTAAGCAGATACTCATTCGCCAGCCTCATTCTTTCGAAAACCCGTGAATCAAATCCTACCGTGAAACCCGCAAGCATGAGTAACGATTTAGATACAGCCACAATTCTTGCTGGTGCTTCGCCAATGAGCAGAGTACCTTTGATCGCATTGTAAATAACCTCAATCGATTGACTATGCTCTAGCACCTGATTCAAAGATGATGCCATTGTCGTTGCATTGAACACCTCAAAGAACGCATTTATGAATTGTGCATTATCAATAAGTGCACTGATGAAATGCTCATTCTTCTCACCGGGTTGTCCCCGAAAAGCTCTCCATCTTCTCAGCAATCGAAAGACCTTGGGTTCGACATCGAGCAACCCCTGACCGTTGTTGTTGGCGATTAGATGTTGGTGGATTTCATTGAGCGTTTGTGATTCATCAACAGGGAATCGGTTGATCGCGGAACGACATTCGTCAATACTTGGGAATAGATTCATGGGTCTGTGACTCCCCACTCTGCCGGGTAATATGTGATATTGGGAGACAATCGCCTTTCAGAAACGCTTTGCCACATCTCTACGCAGCCCTCAAATGATGGAATCGCGTCTGGAACCATTGTGTCAGCAAAGGACCATCAAGATGTTTCGTTGTCGCCCCATCCCGCACATGAATCTCTCCATCAATATGTACAACCTCTGTCTTTGGAAGCATCTCGACATCAATGGCACAAATTGTCTTCCCTTGGTACTCCTCAAATCTGATATTTACCCGGCCAAGAGGTGCCGGATGAAAGCGAGTAGCAAGCAGGCTTCTCAATTTCTGTTCCAACCCATCACTATTGTGTCTATTGCACAATCGGTAGTCCTTCTCCAGTCCCTTTGGCTCCTTTGCATCAGAGATGCCGATGAACAGTGTTCCACCCTTGGAATTCAAAAAACCAGCGATTGTCCGAAGAGCAGATTTTAGCACAGCAGGATTCTTCTCCCCTGAGGTAGAGTCTGCTTCAAGCGTTTCTTTGAATTCGGCGGTTTGAGATTCTCCCTTGCCCAGAGCCTCTTCAACCGATATTTGCATCTTTCTCTTCCTTCTTTCGATATCAAAGAAGAAGTAGCACAGGAGAAGAATTACCACTAGCCAGGACAACCCCACGGCCGAAAGGTTGAATTTCTCCTGGGCAAGCAATGCATTACGTTGTAGCGTGACATCCAGAGGGATTACTATTCTACCGACTATCTCTCCTGCTAGGCTCACGATCGGTCTTTGGTAAACCATGAATTCCTTTTCGCCGAGTCGGGTTGACTTCACAGAGTCTGCCTTAATTGCTGCCATGGTTGACACATCGAATTCCAGGGGGATACCCCCCAATTGCGTTGCTAGTACACCATTCGAATCCATCAACGCATAGTCAACATCTGGTAGTATACTTCTAGATGGGACCCGAACCGCGTCTTCAAAGGTGGGAAGGTTAAACTGTGCCGCGCTTTGGATCAATTCTTTCTCAACCTCAATCGAGTCCTGACGAAAGGCAACGCCTAACACCACGGACCCATTACCGACACATTTGCGAAGAAGCCGCCAGGGTTCCCCCACACTCGTTGTGACATTCTGAGGTACTCCTGGCTCTAGGGTGAAACGTAGTCTTGGAGAGGGGATGAGGTCGGGGACATAACCTTCGATTTCTACGACAAGTCCCTCTTCCGAAACGATGTAGTAGCTTGGAGCGAGAATGGAAGCCTGCCCAAACCCTTTGAGGTCCCACTTGTCGGTGAAATCCAAAGCCTTGGTTACTTCATCTGCCCATATCCCTGCTTGAAGTCGAGCAGCTTGTTGTGCGTTGTTCTCAATAAAAAAGTATTGGGTAAGTGCTATCACTGTGAAGAAGACTGTGCAAATCAGGGCGATCCATACTATTCGCCGATGGACCTCATCAAGATGAAGTCGGATTGACATGATGGTCTCCTGTCCTTTCCGGTGCAGGACATTCCTAAGGCGGTATTGATTACCAATTCCTTCTTACCTCTCCATATCCATCTCTTCCCAATCAGGCATGTATGCAGTCATCAGGCTCTTGAAAAGCTTACCATGGTTGGGCACCTGAAGATGCATGAGTTCATGAAGAATCACGAAATCTTGAAACTTCGCCCTCTTCGTACCCAGATCCTTACTGAAGCTCACCCTACCTGCCGTTGAACACGAAGCCCATTTCCTCTTCATGTATCGCACTTGGATTACTCTGGGTTTCACCCCAATAGTATTTGCCCACAGAGATACCCTGTCCCGCAATCTCTGCTCAGTTGATTTTCGCTTCTTCATTGCCGTACAATCTCCAACACCTTCTCGATCGCTTCCTTGGCTTTTTCTCGGCCAATCGGCTTCAACAGCAACCCGTATAGCTCTAGGTTCAGGTCCCTCTTTTCAGCTACGTTGACAGCCCAATTCAGATATTTGACCAGCAATTCGGAAACCTTTACAGCAAGCTGGTCCGCTCCGTAGGTAAAATATGGCCTGAGCGTCCAGTATATCGAGAATGTTCTTGTGTCCAGACCCTTCTCAATCTGTTCTTTTCTTGCCTGATTGACCCGGTTCACCAGTTCTTCCAACTTCCTCAGTGCTTCAATCGTATCAATTTGTCGCCGGTCATAGAGTTCGTTGATCGCCTCAGCCCGTTCTCCAATGCCAATCAGGAATGGATTCCTGGTGCGATTGTCATCCACATAATCCCTGAGGCTCTTGAGTAGATTGATCACCTTGACCGTGTCGGATTTGCCATCCTTCTTCAATGCTTCAAGCGTCCCTTCGTTGATCTGATACACCGGAAGAGGTTTGTCAAAGTAGTCCACCTTCACCTCTTGCCTTACAAGCTGGGCTGTCTTTCGCATCAATTCCTTGTCTACCATGACCTTTGGCGCGAAAGCATTCAAGACAGCCTGGTAGAGGTGCGAAAGCCTGTTGTAGTCGTCTATGTAGTCCCTCAAGAATTTGTCCGGAGAGATTATCTCATAGAGGCTCTCTAATTGCTTAAAGAACTTGGAAAAGGCTTCCCGTTTGTCCTTGTCTGCAAAATACTCAATGACATGCTCCAAGAGCTTGTCCCCGGTGAGTCCTTTCATAAGATCAATGTACTTGGGAGCAGCGTCACGCATCCGCTTGGCGAATAGATTCTTGAGGACATCTAGGTTCTTGATTACCGCACTGACATCCGCCGAATCGAAGGCAAGGGCTTTCTCCATATTGTCGAATATGCCAACGAAGTCCAGAACAAATCCTGAGGGCTTCTTGAGTCCTTCTTCATCTTCATAAGGGCGGTTCACTCTCGCGATCGCCTGCAGAAGGGTATGGTCCTTCATCGGCTTATCCAGGTACATGCAGTACAGGATCGGGGCATCGTACCCAGTCAGCAACTTCTCAGTTACAATCAGAATCTTGGGAAGCTCATTCTTCTTCCGGAAGTCTTTCTTTAGCTGTTTTTCCTCATTCTCTTCAAGGTGAAACTCTTTCAGCAACTCCGAATCGTTGTGCGCAGGGCTGTATACGACTTCCGACCATTCTGGTGGCAGGTGTTTGTCGAGTTCTTTCTTGTAGATCGCACAGGCTTCTCTGTCAACCCCGACTAAGAATGCCTTGTACCCCATCGGTTCAACATTCTCTTTGTAATGGTCACTGATGAATTTCGCGACCTGGGTCACTCTATCCGTTGACTTCAAGAAATTCTTGGTATTTACCGCCTTCTCAAGAATCTTGTTCAATTCCTCAATATCACTCACACCCTCTTTCTCCATCATTGCGTAGAACTCTTTCTCAAGAATCTCCTTGGGGACCAGCATCTCGTTTGGAGCCAGCGAGTAGTGTAACGGCAGAGTAGTTCCGTCTTCTATAGATTCGGCAATGCTGTATTTGTCGAGATATCCCTTGTCGTCCTCTCTCCCGAAGACCTTGAAGGTGCCCTTACCATACAGAATCTTGTCGATAGGAGTGCCTGTGAATCCGAAGTAAGTGGCGTAGGGTAGGGCAGCCATGAGATAGTTACCCAGATCACCAGAGGTCGTGCGGTGAGCCTCATCGACTAATACAAAGACATTTTCCCTGGTGTTGATATCTTTGGGAATGCCTTCGAATTTGTGAATCATCGACACAATCAGCCCACGGTAATCACTTTTGAGGAGTTCCTGAAGGTGGGATTTGCTTTCTGCGATCTCGTAGCTTTCGAATCCGTATGCATCGAGGTTCTGATATAGTTGGCCCTCAAGCTCGTTCCTATCGACCAGCATTATGACCGTTGGCTTTTCGAATTCTGGCTGTTTTATCAACCTTTCGGCAGATACGATCATGGAAAATGTCTTCCCAGAGCCTTGGGTGTGCCAGATTAGTCCGGTTTTCTTCTTCCTCTCAATTGACCGGCGTAACACCTTTTCAATTGCCCTGGTCTGATGTTGTCTCAGGACGATCTTTTCAAGCTCATCTTCCCGCTTGAAGAACACAACGTAGTCATGAAGGACTCGAAGAATGCGTCCCTGATTGAAAAACGTCTTGACCTTCTTCTCGAAATTCCCTGATTCTTGTTCCTTCCAATTGAAGATTACCTTTTTGGCTAGATTCCAAGTCACACCATAATAGAAATCGAGCACGTGGGTGGCATCGAACAATTGGTGGGTGGTAACAAGCTCTGGAGTCTCTCTGTGGTATCTTCGAAGCTGGTCAATAGCAATAGCTATGGCATCTTTCTCTTCTGGTTTCTTGTTCTCTCCGATGATGATGGGAATGCCATTGATCAAGAAAACAAGGTCTGCGCGGTTAGTGAATTTACCGTTAGTGTAAGACCATTCCTCAGTGACGTGAAAGATGTTGTTGCCAGGGTTCTCAAAGTCAATCAGGTGGACATTTCTCTCGCGCTTCTCTCCAGGCACGTAGACAGACTTCTTGCCACGGAGCCATTCCAGAGCTTCCTTGTTGCCTTCGATAGTGTTGCGAATATTCTGAAGTCTCTTGACGACTTCTCCTACGTTTTCTGAAGTAATGACTTTCGGATTGAGCTTGAGAAGCTGTTGTCTCAACGTTGAATAAAAGAAAAGCCCCGTTTCCCCTTGACGCTGGGACAGGGCTTCATCTTGAGTGACAACCTGCCAGCCTATCTCAGTGGTGTATTTCAGGATAGGTCCTTGGACTGTAGCCTTTTCAGTAAATGGACTAGGCATCGAATGGAATCTCGATGTTGCTGACACTGATTTGGCCAGTCATAAGCTGATGAAGCATTGAACGAAAGAGAGTGACCAACACTCGAACCTTTTCTTGTTTGATGCCCACAGCTTGGTCACAAACTCCAAGGGATTCGGCAATACGCTCCTGTGATTTCTTACCTATCAATGGGAACGGAATTTGTCGAAGGTCGCTGCCACTAATTCCAGAAACGGCCAGTCGGCGAATTATACGAGAGACGATTGACAAACCGCTTGGGCTTGTGAAAAAGTACAAAGCATAGAGGGGAACAACCTTCTCCTGGTTTAGGCTAACTCGAATTATCGAACTTGAGAAGACAGTAGGCTCCGTCAGTTTTAGTACCAATTGACATTTGCCAGAGCCTGATGGTTTGAATGACCTTCTCGCGAAGATTAGATCACTTTCATGTAGGCAGTATTTTGTCAGTTCATCATCGGTCAACTGAACCCGCTCCTTTTGACCAGACATGATGTCCGAACGAAATAAGTCCCCCATGTCGGCTATCGGATACCCTGTTCCATAGTACGAACGGGACTTGTATAATCCGTTTTGAGTGCCACCCAACAAGACATCTTCAAAGCGTACAAAACTGTACTGGTCGTCAAGAATACTATTTTCGTACCTTTCTCCGTTCTGTATCTCACCGCCAGGTGGGAACACCATTGCCATCAGAGCTTTCTTCAGTTCATTGATGCGCTCGATAATCTTCTTCTGCACTTCGATGGCATGTTGAATCTTGGACAAAATAGCGGCAATCCTTCTCTGTTCGGGAAGAGGGGGAAGGGGAATAGGGAGTTGCTTCATCACCGCCTGCGTTAATTTGCCTCTTGCATCCCCTGTAATGAACGGGTCAATGTTGACATGGTTCAGGATGAAGGAAAGAAACGTGTTGATGGTTTTGCCATCTATTGACTTAAGGATGTGCGCGTGATTATTGACCCAGAACTTGCCATTAACAACGTAGCTCGAACTCTCGCCCTTTCCCCAGTACCCGCCATCTTCAGCCAGTAGCACATACTCGCCGTCCAAGATGAACTTGTCGATGTGGTCAATCAAGCCGTTAGCCCCGTAATAGGGGTATTTACCTCTAATGTTTTGGCGCTCAGTTTCACTTAGGGGAACCCTAAGCCTGTCATGAGTCTCTGCGACTGTACCAAGTGGAACGAGTTCCCAGTGGGTAGGAATCGTACCCACAATAGTTTCTTTGTATCCGTTGGTGTTCATTGCCGAGTGCTTTTGAAGCCTAGGTTCGTGAAGATGCGCTTCAAATCAGATTCAATCCTTTCACTTTCTTCCTCAAGAGCGTCCAGTTCTCCGAGCAACACGGGTATCTCTTGATGTATTTCTGATGCCGACGTGTCAACATAGCGAGATGGGCTTAGGTTGTAGTCGTACTTTGCACAGTCACCCAATGAGATTACCTTGGTGAAGCGGTCCGCATCCATCCAATTGCGGTATGCATCTGCAATCTTTTTGATCCTTTCGTCAGGAATAAAATTTTTCGGCTTCCCCTTCTCGAATTCTTGAGAAGCGTTAACAATTAGAATCTTCCCTCTGTGCTCAGCAGGCTTCCTATTATTTACTACCAGAATGATTCCCGCTGAGGGGGTATTGTAGAACAAGTTGTCAGGAAGCATTATGACCGCATCGATCAAGTCAGCATCCACGAATGCCTTGCGAATGTCTTTTTCTTTGTTGGACCCTTGGTTCCCTGAGCCTCTTGAGACAGCCCCAGTGTCAAGAACGATGGCCATCCTTCCCTTTTCGTTCAGTGATGCAACCATCAATTGCACCCAACCCCAATCGGCTGAATTGGCTGTCGGGTATCCCCTCTTGAATCGCTCAAATGTATCATTCTCGTAGAACTCAGAATCGTAACCATCCTGATTCCACATTGGATTGGCAGTAACCAGATCGAAAGTTCTGAGTGCACTTCCATCCAGGTGTTTCGGGTTTCGCATTGTGTCCCCAATTGCAATCTCCCCTTCCATGTCATGAATGACCATGTTCATTCGAGCCATGGCAAATGTTGTGGAGTTTTGCTCTTGGCCATACATCTGAAGAGGTCTCTTCACCTTCTTCCCATCCATTTTCTCCTGGAGAGCTAATTCGCACTTGATAAGGAGACCTGCAGTACCGCATGCTGGGTCATAGATGCTTTCCCCTTCTTTGGGATCAAGGATGTAAGCCATTAGCCACCCAACCTCTTTCGGGGTCAGAAACTCACCAGCACTTTGTCCTTGCCCTTCAGCAAACTTCCGAAGCAGGTAGTCGTATGCTCTGCCAAGGATGTCAGGTTCGCAATCTTTAAGTCCCAGTCTTTGTTTGCTTACGATCTCAATCAGCGTTTGAAGCTTCCCATCATCGACAATACGTTCACCGCTCACGGTTGCATTGAAGTCAACAATGTCGATCACTCCTTGTAGGCTAGGATTCTGCTTGGCTATAGCTCGAAGAGCCTCTGTTAATTTCTCTCCGACCTTAGAAGTGATCTTCCGGATTTCTGCCCATTCAGAGCGCGGCGGAATGTAGAACCGAACTAATGAGTGGTCATCACCAATCAAGTCTCTTGCAGTCTTGTCATCTCCGAACTTCTCTGCAACCCTCTTGACCTCATCTTCAAAGACATCTGATAGTCGCTTCACAAAGATGAGTGGCAGGATGTAGTCTTTGAACTTTGGAGCATCCACGGCACCACGGATACTACAAGCAGCTTCCCAGAGCCATCCCTCAAGGGTCTTGACATCCAGTTGGCCCGGTGTGCCGTTCTTGTTCTCGAAGAGAGTGGGGGACACTGCGGTCATCTTTCGCCCTACCCGTCCCTTCGGTTTTTGCTTCCTCACCATCTTCTTCTTCATGTTTTCTTTGTTTCCTTCTTTGGAAAGGACGTTCTAGCCAAAAGAAACCCGCAAGACGGGATGCCATGTTAGGAATCCTATCCTGTGGGTTTCTCACATACTCCGAATACTCAGGCTACGTAGTTGGTCTTGCCAACCTCACGATTGTTCTGCGTGATTTCAATATACCTGAAAAAACGATGGGAAATCAACGCGAAAGAGAGCAACAACTTGCAGAAATCTCTGTCATCTCACGATAATTTGGGTATTCATCGGTTCCGTTCCGCATATTGTGCGATTTGTTCAATAGCCTGTTCCATCCTGGGTCTCGCTGCTGAGTTGGCACTATGCACTCTAATGTCACTCGGCGGTTTGAAGCCCTTCGTTACAACCTGCTCTTCCAACCACAGAAGGACATCGTACCCGTTTCCCGATGCCTCATCTTCCCCCAGGTCATGGTCAAGACTTAGAACTTCGACTTTCCCAGATTTGAGCAGTTCAATGGTTTCACGCGCTGTTCTTGTTCGCAGCCATCCTTCAGGGGCTTCTCTTTGATCGTCAAGCCAGATTTTGCTCAATTCAAATTCCTTGCTGATGCAAACGCTACAGCCTGGCGACACATGTTGATCTGATAGCGCAGGTCCGGAATTTCAGCAAACAGTTCCCGCTGCCTATTCGCCAATTCTTCGAGATGCTTCAGTGCCCTGGAATCTGAGGCATTCGCCTGAATTGCGGCAATGTAGCTCTGGACCGCTTCAGCATTTCTCCCCTGACCTTCCAGGGAAAGCCCCAGGTTCTTATGTGCGTTCGCACGATTTGGGTCAATGTCGATCGCTTCCCGAAGGTACTTTTCCGCATCGACGTATCGCTCTAGCTGGTTCAACGAAAAACCGATGTTGTTGTGGATAAAGTACCAATAGAGTCCGTTTCGGGGCCGAGATTCCATGGCTTGCATGTAGAACCGGACAGCCGATTCAAAGTCGTCAATTCGCTCCATTGCTTGCCCAATGAAGAAGTACATTTCCGCTTTCTCTTCCAAATCGTTGGTGTGAGCAAGGAAATACTGGGCATAGTGCATTACGTCCGAAGCGCGGCCCATCGTACGGTAGATTTGAACAAGCTCTCTTCTTGCGATCTGCTGGTCACCATTTGGGTCATTCAACTTTGCAAGAAAGTACATCTCAGCTTCCTCAAGGGTCATTGGTTTTCCAGTAGAAGGCCGATTCTGCCTGAACCTGAAATTCCATTTGTTCTTCATCGGCTGCTCGTCATAGATGCTTCCATAACCTCTTCTGAACCCTCAGAAGGCTCTGAACCTGGTTCAACGGGGTTCCATTCACCAAAGCCAATAGGTGTTCTGAGGCTTGAATCGCTTCACTCAAGCTCTGTCTGATTCCTTCTGCAAAGATGGTTATTCCACCTTCCATTGTTGCATGCCCATTCTTCCACTCCAGAGTTTCAATCATGAAAATCAAGGCATCTGTACAGAGTTGAAGGCTTCTTATCGAATCATCGTATCGTTTCAAGGCACAGGTAATTGTCGTCCTCAGCGAATGGTAGATAGTCTGTAATAGAGGATTCTCGTCACCCAAATGCTTTATGGCCCTATCGATCCAGAATGAAGCCTTCACCTTGTCTCCACCATACCGCAGCCAGTATTGAGCCAAGATGAATTCATAAACCGGATTGTTCGGCTCCATCTCATTGGCTTGTTTGAAATCTCCATAAGCTTCATCGTACCGGCTCTGGGAAATCCGCTGATTGCCTCTCATGTAGAATTCATCCGCAGTCTTCGGGTTGATTGGCATGAGTTGCTTTGGATAGACAATGTAGAATGCTTGACATATCGAAGCATGAACTTCCTTCAGAAAGTCTTCATTCAAGACCGGTTGGCGGTTCTCGTACTTTTCCTGCAACAAGCCGTAGGCCGTGAGCAGCACAGTCTCCGGATAATCGATTTCGCTCTCGACTTGATCCCAGTCGATCTTCTTTCCGTTTGAGAGCGAATCCTGTATCCGAACAACTTTCAGCATGTGTTTCTCAATGCCCCATAATCCCATAAAGAGTTCACGTGAAAGCTCGGTCCTTCTGTATACTGGCATTGAATCGTCCATGCGCACCAAGCGGAATAGCCTTTTGTAATAAGGGGAAAGACGGTCTCCTGTAAATGAGAAGTCTTTGTCTCGTGGTAGGATTCGCTTCCGGTTTTTGTTGGTCATCTATTCTCCATTGTTTGACATCCTGAATTAGGGTGCTGCTGGGTCTGCAAATACACAGAACGGAACTTGTCTCCAACTGACATTCGATTTCTGCTCGAACCATCCGCAAAAGCACGATGAGTAGCCAATCGATATACGTCATTTCGGGTCAGAAGGCTTGTAATGCCACACAACCACGGTCTTTCCCTTCGGCACTTTGCTTTTCCGCTTAAACAACTCTGGTACCAATGCTATGGCGATAGCAATGATCCCCAATCCGAGCAGTACGAGCGGGAAAGCCAGCGCAACCATAAATAAGATCACACCGCCCACCACACCCGAAAATCCACCGCTTGAATTGTCCATCGTACTCCCTTCTTTCACAAATCAGTGCAAAATATCAATTTCGCTCTGCATTTCTGAATCAGCGAGTGATACTTTATCGTGAGCCAAGAAGGACTCGAACCTTCATTTTCCACCTATGCCACGAAATGTGCGCTAGCAACACACCCCAGAACGAGCATAAGCAAATGTCCTAGCCGTTGAACGATTGGCCCTCAGCGTTAACACAGAAGGATTTCCAGATCTCTTGCTCAGCCTGCCTGAATTCTCTTCAAGATCGCTCTCACTTGCCGCCTCACCGCTGGATCTCTTCTCATGTAGTGAACCTGAACGCGTCTGGAGAAAGAAATCGTCCTTCCGCAGCGACAGATCTTCTCTGTCGTGAGTGAATTCATATAATGGCGTTTATCGCATCTGCACACGTACGAGATGTTGACCAATTCGACAGTGGCCAACAGGTCTCTGGGAATCAATTCGAGTGCACGTTCCGCATCATATCTCATGTGATTGGTCTCCTTTTGCTTCCGAGAGCAATACCCAACTTGTCACTTGCGAATCAAGCTTTCATTGACTGAGCCTGTTGACCGTTTCACGCAGATCCGCAGGCAAGAGGTGACTGTACATCTCAGTTACGCGAATGTTTGAATGGCCGAGCAACTTCTGAACTTGGTACAATGAAGCATTGCTTTGGACTAACCAGCTTCCGAAACTGTGACGTAAACTGTGAAAATGAAGTTTCTCGTTCAGACCCGCCTTACGAACATGTCGCTTGAACATCCTTGAAAGATGCCGACCATCTATTGGACGACGATTCGATTGAAAGACGAACTCACTACACACTAACGCTTTGCGACGCAGCAATGCCTTCATGACTTCTAGATTAATAGGGACCATTCTCATCTTTCCAGATTTTGTGCGAATCTTCCCATGTGAACGAACGAGTATCGCCTTATTCGTAATGTCCACATCTTCCCACCGAAGTTGAGTGCATTCGTTTCTCCGCATCCCTGAAAATGCTGCTACGATGATCAGGTCTCGTAGCCAAGGCAGCTTGACCGTGTTCAGGAGTTTTTCAAATTCTTCCCGCGTGAGGTATGTGGGTGCGCTCTCTTCGATAACGCATTGTTGCACGTGCTTGAACGGGTTTTCGCCCATCAGGTTCCATCGTACGGCTCTGTAAAAGGCAGATCTGAGGCTTCGTAACTCTATGTTCACAGTGGCACGACTGACCTCACCTAGCCTCTTTGTTTTGAATGTGTCCACATGCCGCTGCGACAAGCCGCTGAGCCTGATATTCCCGATGTGGCGAATAAAGCCATGGAAAGCTCTTCGGTACACTTGAAGGTTTTCGGGAGAATAGACGTTTTGTCCATACTCCAGGAAGTCTTTGAAGAATTCTTCAACGGGCTTCCCCCTGGGGGTCTTTTTAGGACGCGGATTGTCCTCTGTCAAGACCCTCATGGCGGATGACTTGAGACGCTGACCCGTACTAACCCATTTCCTTCGACCTTCTGGATCAGTCGAGACTACGTAGTAAATCCCGTTGGAACGCTTGAGTAGAGTGGGCATGGACACCTCTGCATTAAGAAAATCGTTAGCAGAAGTGTTAGCAGGTAGGGCTAACGCGGCTGTAAGTGTAGTGCCCCCAACCAGATTCGAACTGGTGTTACAGGCTTGAAAAGCCCGTGTCCTAGGCCTCTAGACGATGGGGGCGATGGCAGGTTGACCGGTCGCAGATTGCGGTTCGCGAAGATCGGCAGTTGTCAGTATCGTTGCAGGTCTCAAATGCTCGTGAGCCCGGCGCGAATCGAACGCGCAACCTACAGCTTAGAAGGCTGTTGCTCTATCCATTTGAGCTACGGGCCCCGGATGACCACGTGTGCGACCGGTTTACGGAAAATGCACCTGACCTACCGGCCAGCAGCTTCATGCAATTCAGAACGTAAATTTAGAGAAAAGCGGGCGGATTTGCAAGGTGAAAACCTGGCGAGAATTGGCCCTGAATGGTCAAATCGTGTGAATCGGGGAATTACTTCAGCATCAGACGCATTTCGTTTGTAGGCTTGAAACCCAGCGTCTCGTAGAGATGGCGGCCGGCATCGCTCGCGCGGAGCGATACCCAGTGGTATCCGTTTTCGCGACACCATGCAATTATCGTTTCCATTATGATCGTTGCCAGTCCTCTTCCCCGGCACTCAGGATCCGTGTACATGTTCATAATCCAGGACCGGCGGGAGCTCGGGTCGCGAGGCGAGGATGGCTGGCGAACGATCATCAAACCGCCGCCTGCAACTATCCGGCCTGCCACCTCCACCAGCCAACCGCGGTATGTCCCGTCTTCAAGTCCGTCTTTGATGAATGATCTCGATGTCACTTCCATTGCTTTCAGCGCCGATTCATCGTTGTAGCCCATGTCCTCATACATCCGCCGACGGTGAATCAAAATGGCATCAAGGTCAGCTATGGTCGCCTCACGGACTTTGAATTCGACGCTGCGCGTCGCATTGCGTACACTCATGGCGGATTCCTTCATTATGGTGCAGACGAACGTTGCAAGGTCAGGGAAATAGATGCGAAATTCAATGAATTTCTGAGGCACCACACAGCTTGCCGGCTTACTTGCCTGAGAGTTGTACCGAGCGCCGACTTTCAGTACTCTTGCTGGAGCATAATCTGTGAGGCCTGTCAAGCTCCTGCCGGAGGTTATCATGACAAATATGTTCCTGTTGATTGCCTGTATGCTTCTCGCAAGGGGGGACGGTCAGGAAGGGCTGCAGAATTTCAATGTCTCGGGGATTGAGCCTCGAGAATGAACTGACGGATCCAACCAGATAGAAAATGGTAAAGAGCGTCCTGCGGCGCCAGGGCGATGTTGACGATCAGCATTTCCCCGATCCACAAAAGTCGCCGAAGGGGAATCATAAACCCATCGTAATCAGGGTCAATTCGGTCACCCTATTTTGCGACCGTCATCTTGCGCGCCGCCACGAAGTCTCCCGCGATCACCCGATAAAAATATACTCCACTCGCGAGGCCGCCTGCATCGAACCGCACCTCATGGTACCCTGCGTCCTGAACCTCATTCACAAGCGAGGCAATCCGTTGCCCAAGGATGTTGACAACGGTCACCCGGACGTATACACTGGCGGGCAGCGCATAGCGTATCGTCGTCGTCGGATTGAAAGGGTTGGGGTAGTTCTGCGATAGCTCGAAAGCGCTCGGCAACGATGCGCGGATCTCCCTTGCCGATGCAATAGTGCCATATTCCCGGTCATTGATTTTTGCATAGATGAAATCGGACACGTACGGGAATCCGTCAACGCCTTCGGGGTCGTAAATGCTGACGAGGCCAATCCCGCAGGCATATGTATACACCGGACTCCCAATTCCGCCACTGAATGATTTCACGGCGGCCGGGACTCCTGCAATCGTATCAACGCCTGCAGACCAGCAGAACGTCAACACCGGGTTCGTTCCAAACCTCTGCCCCGGCTGTGCACGCAGGCTGTCAACCAGAAACTCTTCGGTCGTTCCCCGACCATACTGGTAAACGTTGGCTGCAAGGGTGTCCATCCGGAGGTAGGCAACCGTTGTGGAGCCAGGCCGTCGTTCGACCTGAACTCTGTACGATTTGCCGTTCGGCATGAGTGTGTCGCTTTCGATCGACAGTGTGTAATAATACAGATAACAACCCGTGCAAGTCGCCACCCTGTATCGAAATTGCCACAAGTCTCCAATCGCCAACGGATAGTATGCGAGAGCGGAGTCAAGCGTTTGGGCCGTCGTGATGGCTGCGGAAAGCAACAGCAGGCAGACACTCAACAGTCCAAGGGATTTCACGTTCAGACACTCCCGTTTGTCTCATGCACTTTCTGAATGATCGGACGATCACGAGACGCTTTGTAGTTTTGGTCAAGTCTGACCTGCCCACGGTAGATGGGGCAGGAGCCCGTTGGATCGTTGCTACGACCGCGTCCGTGAGCAGATATTGCGCATGTTGAAAGAGACTGGTGATGAAAAACTCCTCACACACAACAGCGACTGGACCTTGAGATCTTCTGAATGAGACGTTACGCCCGCCTTCGTTGTCTGGCGACCCTCAACAGCTAAACAAAAATGTCGGCCACCATCCAGGGATAGCGCCGAACATCGATCAGCTCCACTTCAAGTTACACGGTTACTGTCGGGGCGACAGGATTCGAACCTGCGACTTCTTGGTCCCAAACCAAGCGCTCTACCGGGCTGAGCTACGCCCCGAGTTGATCCAAATAGTGATGATTCTTCTGCGCGGGCCGCCCACCGGAACTCCGTGCCCCGGGGGAACGGACGACTGCGTTACCTGACCCGCTCGGCTGAATGCTTACGGGCACAATCAGGACAGATCCCGTGCGTGAAGTCAGCCTCGGAGTGCACGGTGATGTATGTCTCGATTTGCTGCCAGCGCCCCTCGTCGTCACGAATGCGCTTGCACCACGCGCAGATGGGGAGGAGTCCGCTGAGCTGTTTCACCTCGGCAAGCGCCGCCTGGAGCTCCGCGTTGAGCTTCATTTCCCTCACCATGTCGCCTTTGAATCGGGCCAGGATCAGCGCAAAGGATACAAAAACTCCCACGCGGAGAAGATTGTTCCACGCATCAAGCCAGAGAAACTCGTATCCCGTGGGAGACCGTACCTCCATTGAGATCCACATGACGCCGCACGCGACGGATGTGAGGAGACCGGCGGTCCGTGTCGAGCGGAGAGTGACAAGTGCAATGGGTATCATGTATGCCGGAGCCAGCGTGAGCCTGGCGAGCGTGAGTATTTGCACGACACCTATAGCGGCAAGGATGACAAGGCTGACGATCACAATCTTCACTTCGGAGGTCTTGCTCAACCACTCGACCATGCGGATGATCATCGCACGGTCCTCAATCTGAAGATCATCTACTAATTTCGCGGGTTCCATTTTGTCCGGTGTCATGACTGAATGTCTGTTCACTCAATAGAAGATACGGGGAAAGTGGCGAATTTCAAATGCGCTGGATTAGATCGGGAAAAAATGAGGGGAGAACTGTCATAAAACGCGAAAAAGGCACCGGGTTCAGAATTTCTCCCCGTGCCTTGAACACCGCGTGCATTCGGAGCGCGTGAGAGATCGCCCCGCTTTACCAGCCAGCTACACCGCAGTCACAAGGGAGAGAGCGCCCGCGCGATGATATGAGAAGCGGGCACCACGCAGTAACGCGGTCACGCGGTAAACGAAGCATGCATGATGATCAAGAAACAACCACATACGACGCACGCGGGATGGTCACAAAACGATCACAAGGAGCGTTCGCAGGAAAACTCGAGAGGCGGTCACCCCGCTGCGAACGACGCACGAGGGATGACCTGAGAGACGGTCACCTGACGAGAATCATCCTCCGGGTCTCCTGGTATGACCCGGCCCGCATGCGGTACAGGTACATGCCGCTTGCGAGCGAATTCCCGTTGAAGCTGATTTCGTGTACCCCGGCACTCTGGGGACCGTCCACAAGCGTGGCCACACGTTCCCCGAGGGAGTTGTAGACATCGAGGACGACGTTCGCTCCCTGAGGGAGATCGTACCGGATGACGGTCGTCGGGTTAAAGGGATTCGGGTAGTTCTGCTCGAGCGCATACGATTTGGGGAGGTCCGCCTGGGAGCCCAGTCCGGCTACCGCCCCGGAAGCAACGACGGAGCTGGTGAGCGGGTTTGTGATCGTGCCGGTGATTGCCACCTGAAGCTCCGTTGGCGAGGCACCGAACCAGTCTTTCAATACCGACGAATAGACTGAGCGGAAATCAAACTGGAGCGGTATGTTGTCGTTCACAGTCGGTGTGGCGGGGAGTACCGGGCTTGTTCCGATGATCCCTGCATTGACGTTGGACCCGAAGAATATGATCGGCTCCGCGGTGCCGTGATCCGTCCCGCCGCTTGCATTGGAAATGATGCGCCGGCCGAATTCGGAGAACGTCATCCCCATCACCCGGTCCTGCGCGCCCATGAGCCGGAGGTCGTCCTCGAACGCGGTGATCGCAATGGAGAGCTTGCCGAGAAGCGTGGCGTGGGCCCCCTGCGTGGTGTCTGTGAGGGTGACCTGGGCAGAGTGCGTGTCGAACCCGCCGATGCTCACGACGTAAATCCGGGTCTGAAGCCCTCCCGCGATGAGCTGGGCGACGATCTTCAGCTGATCGGAGAGGGAATTCTGCCCCGCGGCGGGATAGAGTGTCGACAGGTTCTTTCCCTTGCCGGCGGCCGTTTTGATCGACGTGGAGTAGGCCTGTGTCTGCTGAGCGACTTCGCGAATGAACGTAAGCTCGTACCCCGCAGGCGTTGCCGGGGGAGTGTCTGAACCCCCGGGGAGAAAATAGGATGCGTTCGGGTTTGTCACCGCCTGACCCATGGAAACGGTGGGCCCCTGAAGGCCCGGTGTGACGACAGAGCCGATCTGAAGCGCGAGCGGGTCCGGAGCGGTCGTGCTCGGATACCCGGTGGGATACCCGGGGAATTCCTGGTCAAGATAGCGTCCCAGCCACCCGGTGTTTCCGACGACATTCGCGTCCGTTGCCGTGAGCCAGATATCGGTTGCCCGGAAATGGGAGAAATTCGGGTTCGGATAGCTGACAGACTGAACGATGAGAAGCTTTCCGTTCTGGTACAGCGTCTGGAGCCCCGTCATCGCCGGATGAAGACCTGTCGCCGTTGTGAGCGGAAGCACGGACGCTGACGGTATAAGGATGTTGGACCGGGCCGAACTCAACGAGGAGTAACGGTCAAGCGGAATGACAGTATTCAACCCGTCGTTTCCACCGACGAGCTGGACGAGCACAAGGACACGGTTTGTCGAGAATGCCGCCGACGTCAGCGCCTCGATAATCGGTGACCGGCCGAATGCCTGAAGCGCATACCCGTTCAGCAGAAACGGCAGCGTTGTCGCCGGCACGGCACGAGTGATGAACTCCCTCCTGTTCATACGTTCCCCCCCGTTGGACTACGACAGTTGATACTCGGGCATCTCCATCATCAGTGCATAGAGTGCCACAAGTTTGTTTTTCACCGCGCTCAGCTTTGCGGCGTTTGTCGGATCGGCCAGGTATGTGGCCCACTCCGTCGTCCACTCGTAGTCCGGCAAGCCGGGGAGGAGTGTGTCCTTCAGGAACGCTATCTGCGTGACTGTTGGAGTGATGGCAAACAGTCGTTGGACGGACTCGTTGACAATGACGTTCGGGTCCGTGGGGTCCGAGAGGGTCTGGATGAACGCAATCGGATCGATCTGAAGCTTTCCGCCGGACGTGTTGTACCCCGACCCGATTATCGCATCGGAAAAATTCCGGCGCTTTGTGAGCGTGTCGGAGTTGATCCAGAGCTCGTTGTACTCGGGGTTCTGGTAATACGCCTGCCAGCCGGCAACGTTCGGCTCTTCACCGATGTCCTGATCCATCGTCGCCCCCAGAGTCTCCAGAGCGTACCACGCGGCGTACTGGTTTGTCATGCTCGTGGAGGGGATCGCCACGTTGAACTGGCGGATGAGCCCCGCGATGAAATCGACCGGGCTCTTGATATAACACCCCATGTTGACGGGGTCGAAGAAATGTGCGCTCTTCAGGAGAGCGCTCAGCGCCGGAAGCACGTTGAAGTTGTTCGACGATATTAAGTTCGCCATCGGCGTGATGACGTTGGCCTCCGCGTTTGCATCGATGATGTAGTAAACGAACCACCGGTAGAACTTCCTGCTGATAAACCGCCCGACTTTGTTGACGCCGTCCGGGTCGGTCTGGGAGAATATCATGTTGAGCAGCTCGGTGAGCTCAGCCTGCCCGTCGGTCCCGCCGATGATCACCGTGTTGTTGTAATCGACGGAGAATATCTTGTTGGTCGTGTCATGCCGGGTGGGATCGAAATACCCGGTCTGTGTGCCGATCGTCCCGTCCGCGTCCTGATACTTGCGCCAGCCGGTCAGTACGTGCGCGGCGGCCTGGACGTCGGCTTCGGTGTAGTTTGTGTAATTGCCCGGGGCGATTTCGGGCCCTTTGCCGATTGTGAAGAGCTCCTGAAGCTCCCGGCCGTAGTTTTCGTCCGGGCCGGTCTTGACGTTATTCGTGCCGTTCAGGTAGATCAGCATCGCGCCGTCCTGCGTGATCGCATTCGCCATGTCCTTGAAATTGCCGAGGACATTGTGGCGGAGGAGCGCGTTGTACCTGTACGAGTAGCGGGGGTCGTTGACGGTGCTTATCTGTGTGACGAAATGGTCGGTCCAGAAGAGCGTGAGCTTTTCACGTATGGAGAGGTTCTGGTTCAGTATAAGACCGAACCACCATGCCTTCAGGGAGATCATCCTGTAGCCCACCGGATTTACCGTGCTCGTCGAGTAGATCGAGTCGACCCAGGTCGTTCCGGAGGGGACGAGATCGTTCGCCGTCGTTACAAGCGGCTGCGTGGGTTCGTCGGGCTGCGGGGTGAGGAGGAGATCGACGGCGTCGCCCGGAGTGGCGATCAGGTTGATCGCGTCCATGTGCGCCTTGGAAGGGCCGAATGTTGTGCGCCTGAGGAGATGGTACATCTCGGTGGCCGTCCATTCCCCCGTGTAGGGCTCGAGTCCGGCCGTGGTGCGGGTGACAACTGGCGTGGATCTGTTCGCGAACGGGCTTGCCTTAATTTCCCGGGTGCCTCCCCCCTGCAGTCCATCTTCCTGGTCCAAGCCAAGAACTGCCGTCGCAATCCTCGCAAGCGAGTCGCGTCGATGCATCGTGCCCCCCCAATTTGTTCCAATCCCTGATGAACATCCTCTTGCAATCTTATGAAATTACAGATATTTGTCAAGTGCTCGCAAAAATTTTATGATTCGAGGCCCCTAAGAAGCATGTCAATCGGTAGGATTTCGCCCCTTTTTCGCACGAAGGGAGAGTGCCCGGAGGCCCACCCGTTGATTGGTCAGGGGGTATCGCGTATATTATGTATTCTGCGTAATTCTCAACCCATAACTCTCATCCGGAGCACTCCCCATGAAACAGAGAACACTTGTCCCCCTCCTCATCGCAGGCGCCGCCCTTCTGATTGCAGGGTGCGGGAAATCCGCCGATTTCAAGAAGCTTGAATCCGACCTGTTTGCGTCGCTCTCCTCTCTGCACGACGAAGGGATGGCGCTGATGAACAAGGGGAGCGATCTGTCGGCAAAGGTCGACGACGCAATTGCGACGTATGATTCGCTCGCGGCGAAATATCCGAAGGAATTTGCCGGACAGTCCAGCGACGATCTGAAAGCCGCGAAGGAGAAGCTTACGAATGCCACGACCTCGATGAAGGAGTGGATGGCCGGGATGAAGCCGTACGATCCGACGATGGATCACACGGAAGTGATGGCGCAGCTTTCGAAGGCGAAAGAGGGAATCACGAAGGTCAAGGCCGATTTCCAGGATGCCATCAGCTCGGCAACGACCGCGCTCGAACACCACAAGGCGTTTGCGGAAGAGATGACCGCAAAGCTCGCCAAGACGGTGAAGAAGGTCGCCAGGAAGTAACGCGGGCACGCTGCCCGTCCGGGGGGATCGCCGGTAAAGGCAATCCCCTTTTTCTTTCCGAGATACCACGTGCCCCGGTTCAAAGTAACGCTGGAATACGAAGGGACCCGCTACAGTGGATGGCAGGTGCAGAAGAACGCCCGCACGATACAGGGGGAATTGCAGGGTGCGCTCCGCAAGGTCTTTGCCGGCGCAGAGTTTGAGTTGTACGGGTCAGGGAGAACGGACGCGGGTGTACACGCGCTGGGACAGGTCGCGCATCTCGAGGCGCGAACGGCGCTGGCACCCGAGATCATCCGGATGAAGGCGAACGACGTTCTTCCCCCGGATATTAATATCATTGAAGTAGAAAAGGCGGCTCCCGCTTTCCACGCACGTCACGATGCGAAGGCGCGGAGCTATATCTACCAGGTTTCGCGGCGCCGCACGGCGTTCGGCAAGCGGTACGTCTGGTGGGTGAAGGACAAACTCGACACCGGGCTGATGCGCAGAGCGGCGGGGGCATTTTCCGGGATGAAGGATTTCCGGTCATTTACAGACGACGACCCCGAGGAGAAGTCGACGCTCGTGTTCATAGACGAGGTGCGGATCGAGGAAGCGGGAGATCTTGTTCTTTTCCGCGTCTGCGGGTCGCATTTCCTCTGGAAGCTCGTCCGGCGGCTCGTGGGGGTGATCGTGGAAGCGGGACGGGGGCGCCTTGCACCGGAGGGGGTTCCGGCGCTGTTCTTGACGGGGACAGAAATCCCGTCGAAGCTCACCGCGCCCCCGTCAGGTCTGTTCCTGGAAAAGGTATATTACGGCGATGAAAAACGAAGAACCGAACTGAGACCCGTACTTTCTGTTGCCCATGAGCGATAACAAAATCATATTCTCAATGGCGGGGGTGGGGAAGGTCGTCAAACCCAACCGTCAGATATTGAAGGACATTTACCTCTCCTTCTTTTACGGTGCAAAGATCGGCGTGCTGGGTCTCAACGGGGCCGGCAAAAGCACGCTTCTCAAGATCATCGCGGGCATCGACGCCGACTATCTCGGGGAGATCTCGGTCCAGAAAGGGATCACGTTCGGATACCTCCCACAGGAACCGGAGCTTGATCCGTCAAAGACCGTGCGGGAGATCGTCGAGCAGGGGGTCGCAGAGACGGTGAAGCTCCTTACGTCATTCGAGGACGTGAGCAACAGGCTTTCGGAGCCGGATGCGGATTTCGACACCCTCCTCGCGGAGCAGGCGAAACTGCAGGAGCAGATCGATCACCAGAACGCGTGGGACCTGGACAGCAAGCTGGAGCAGGCGATGGACGCGCTCCGGTGTCCGTCCGGAGAAACAAGCGTCGGGGTGCTTTCCGGGGGAGAGAGGCGGCGGGTCGCACTCTGCCGGCTGCTTCTCCAGGAGCCGGATGTTCTCCTGCTTGACGAGCCGACGAACCACCTCGATGCCGAATCCGTCGGCTGGCTCGAGGCTCATCTCGCACAGTACCCGGGAACAGTTCTTGCCGTGACGCACGACAGGTACTTTCTCGATAACGTCGCCGGATGGATATTGGAGCTCGACAGGGGGGAAGGGATCCCGTTCCAGGGGAATTATTCCTCATGGCTCGATCAGAAGCAGCAGCGGCTTAAGATCGAGGAGAAGCAGGAATCCCGCCGCCAGAGAGCGCTTGCACGGGAGCTTGAATGGATTCGGATGAACCCGAAGGGACGCCATGCCAAGAGCAAGGCGAGGATCGCATCGTACGAAAAGATGCTTGATGAGGAGACGGAGAAGCGGAGCGAGGAGATGGAGATCTACATCCCTCCCGGGCCGCGTCTCGGCAACGTTGTCATCGATGCAAGGAAGGTCGCCAAATCGTTCGGCGAAATCCTCCTGTACGACGACATGAGCTTTGTGCTCCCCCCGGGAGGGATCATCGGCGTCATCGGGCCGAACGGTGCGGGGAAGACCACGCTCTTCAGGATGATCACCGGGAAGGAGAAGCCTGACGCGGGTTCGATCGTGGTGGGCGAGACCGTCAAGCTTGCGTACGCAGACCAGAGCCGACCCCTCGACCCGTCGAAGACGATCTGGCAGGAGATCTCCGGAGGGGAGGAGATACTCACGCTCGGGAAACGGGAGGTGAACTCCCGGAGCTACGTCGCCCGGTTCAATTTCAGCGGGACCGACCAGCAGAAGCCTACGGGGATACTCTCCGGGGGAGAGAGAAACAGGGTCCACCTTGCAAAGGTGCTCCGGCAGCAGGCCAACGTGCTCCTCCTGGACGAGCCGACGAACGACCTTGACGTGAACACGCTCCGGGCGCTGGAGGAGGCGCTGCAGAATTTCGCGGGGTGTGCCGTCGTCATTTCGCATGACCGGTGGTTCCTTGACAGGATAGCGACGCACATACTTGCGTTCGAGGGGGAGAGCAAGGTCGTGTGGTTCGACGGGAACTACTCGGAATACGAACAGGACCGGAAGCGGCGGCTCGGCATCGACGCCGACAGCCCGCACCGGATCAAGTACAAAAAACTGATCAGAGAATGAAAAACCTCTTTCACGCCTCCGTCGCCGTCGTGCTTTTTACCGCCGGCGCCGGGCTCTCATACGGCCAGCAGATGAGTGTCGCGAAGGTCGAACCGCCCAACTGGTGGACCGGGATGAAGATGCACCAGATCCAGCTCATGATCACGGGGGAGAACCTCTCCGGGATCACCGCGCGGTCTCGCTCGCCGCAGGTTCGCGTGACGCATGTGTACCGGACGCCGAATCCGTCCTACGTGTTCGTTGATATCGATATCGCCCGTGACGCACTGGAAGGCTTTCACATGCTGACGCTGTACAACGGGACAGACAGCATCGCGCTGAGTTACCCCGTTCTCAAACGCAAGCCTTCCGGAGGACGCTACAGGGGCTTCGACGCATCAGACGTCGTCTACCTGATTACGCCGGACCGGTTTGCCAACGGCGACACGACGAATGACGACGCGCCGGGGATGGCCGAGGAGACGAGCCCGCAAAACCCGAACGGCCGGCACGGAGGCGACATCAGGGGGATTATCGACCACCTGGACTACATCGCCGATCTCGGCGTGAGCACGATCTGGGTGAACCCGCTTGTCGAGAACAACGCGCCGTCGGTGAGCTACCACGGGTACGCCGCGACGGATCTGTACCGGATCGATCCCCGGTTCGGCTCCAATACACAGTACGAGGAGTTCGTCCGGCTGGCGCACCGGAAGGGGCTGAAGGTGATCATGGATCATGTGAGCAATCACATCGGGATCAACCATCCGTGGATGAAGAACCTCCCGTCGGCGGACTGGCTGAACGGTTCCGTCGCAAACCACCAGCGGGAGGCGCACTGGAAGATGGAGCTTGCGGACATTCACGCAGATTCGCTCGTCCGGACGAACACGACGCAGGGATGGTTCGCGGACAACATGCCGGATCTGAACCAGCGGAATTCGTTTGTGAGCCGGTACCTGATCGAGAACACGCTCTGGTGGATCGAGAGCACGGGCCTGGACGGGATACGGGAGGACACGTACTCCTACGTCGAACAGAAGTTCACGACCGACTGGGCGGCGGCCATAAGCGCGGAGTATCCTTCGCTGACGATCGTCGGGGAGGTCTGGATCGGCGATCCCGCATTCCTTGCCACATACCAGAAGGAGAGCCGGATGCCGGTGACCATGGAAACGGGACTTGCCTCGGTAACCGATTTCGCACTCTATGACGCGATCACGCAGGTGTTCGGCTCGAAGGGGAGCATCCGGCTTGTCTTCGACTGCCTTTCGAAGGATTTTCTCTACCCGGATCCCGGCAACCTGCTCATATTCCTCGACAACCACGACGTACGGCGCATCATGTACGTTACGCAGGGGGACGCGAAGCGAACCGAGCTCGCACTCACGATGCTCTTCACGCTTCGCGGCATCCCGGAAATGCTGTACGGGACGGAGCTCGGCATGATGGGGGGGAGAGGGGACGGAATGGTTCGATCCAACTTCCCGGGAGGATTTCCAGGAGACTCGCTGAACGCGTTCACCGCCAAAGGGAGGACGGAGAAAGAGAAGCAGATGTTCGCGACGGTGAAGAAGCTTATACGCCTGCACAGGGAACGGAAGTCGCTCTCCTATGGAAGGATGATCCACTTTCCGCCGGTGAACGAGGTGTACATGTACATCCGCATATACCAGAACGAGAAGACGCTCGTCATCGTGAACAACCGGGACGACGCGCAGAAGGTGAGCATTTCACAGGTCAGGGGATACCTGGGTGGCGCCGCGGCGCCGAAGGACCTGATGACGGGGAAAGCTGTGGACCTGAAAAACGCTACGGACGTGGACGTTCCCGCCAACGAGGCGCTCGTACTTGGCACAGATTAGGCCGGGTGCACCGGAGGCGGCAGTGCGCAATCGGAGCTGTTACTGTTTCCGCAGGGATTCGATCCGGCTGTGGACGAGCGCCTGCTGTTCGGGCGAGATACCGTCGAGCTTCGCAATGGCGGCGTACTCGTTCACCGCTTCGCCCCGGAGGTTCGCCTTTTCAAGGGCTTCGGCAACCATGAGGCGGCCCTTGAACTGCTTCGCGAGGGGCGGGTAGAGGCGAAACACTTCCATCCCCCTGAGCGCGCACGTTGCATAGAATCCGTTTGCATACAGCACGTGCGCTCCGTTGATCTGCAGTACGCCGGCCGCCGGATCGCTTTCCCGCATGACCTGGTCCGAGGACCTGTCGGCGCCGTGGACGACGGCGGCACTCGGGATCTGGAGATCGTCGCTCTTCCACTGGTACGAGGAAGCGCGCACTTTCTCCATCGTCAGTTTGAGCATCAGCTCTTCCGGCGTGAGGTCCCGCACGTCGGACATGTCAACGATGACGTCGCCGGGAAGGACAAACGTCCGGGCCGATCCGGATCCCGCCGCCGACGAGGGGAGGATGATCACGGCAGACCCTTTCTTCCCCGTCTTCATCGTGTCGTCGGGACGCAGGACGTCCCCCGGGGCGACGGTCACCCACACCTCCGTCACGCCGTGCCGGACCTTCACGTCCCCCTGCAATTTCTGAACGATGATCTCCCCGGCTGTCGCACGGACCGCCAGGCACAGAACCGCTGCAATGAACGCTGTTCTCATAGTCCCCTCCCCGATTCACGCCAAAGAAAACCGACCGTCAAGCACGCCCGTGAAGCGTGATTGCTGTGCGCGCCTTGATCAATACACGTCTACGATATGAACCCACCCCTGCACAACGCCAAGACCGATCTCGACGTCGTCGAAATACTGCTGTGCACCTTCCGTCCACGCTTCTTCAAACCCGCGCGTGATCGCCGTGCTTTCGATCGGGATCCAAATTGTCTCCTGTCCCGTCCTGGACTTTCTCACAATGTACCGTTTCGGGTTCGAGGAAACGCGGTCCCCGAATTTCGGCCTGAGCCCCGTGTCAAAAAGGAAGAAGATGTGCGACTTCTCCGGCTGTTTCGGGGGGACAACGTCCACGAACGCAGTCGAAATCCCCACGCTGCTCAGGAGTGATGCGAAGCAGACCGTCATGTCCGTGCAGTCTCCGCTCCGGCTCGCCAGGGTCTCCACGGGGTACTGCACGAATTCCGTCAGGTGCTTCGGGTCGCTGACGTAGACAAGTCTGCCGCTGAAATCGTCGCACAGCACCTTCGCCCGGCGCAGGGGCCCCATCTCGGGCGGAATGCCCGCAAGAGAATCTTTCCCTTTCAGGAGTATTTCACGGGCAGTCCGGATCACTTCCGGTTCGTCGGGAGTGACAAAATAGCGGAGCGAGCCCGAGCTCCCGTCCCAGTCGTTCCTGCCGTGTATCAGAATGCGCGTCCGTATCCGGTCTTCCTCTTCCCCTTCGGGGGCGGCGCTGACGCTCACTGTCCCTTCACGAATCGTGATCGCCGGGACACCCCTGATGCGGTCATTGAGCACCGCCGTCAGCGGTATGTCCGCGGAGGCACCCGGCTGAATGCTCACGGGCCCGGATTCGGTGGGGACGTCCATCAGCCTGTCGACGTAGAACGACGCACGCGCCTGCACGGGCTTCTGTGACGTGTTCAGCACGCGGACTCTCCCGATCGGCCGGTATGCCAGCGACTGGTACGCCGATGGATAGATCCCTCCGAGCATTTCGACCCCCTCGATCTTCACGAGGCTCTCCCGCACGCTCCCGAGCATCGCCCGGATCGAGATCGACGCCGTGTTCCCGGAGTACGGGCTGATCGCAATGTCCTTTATCCCCGAGGGGTCGAATGATGAAACATCTATCGTGCCTCTCCGGGTCGACCGGTCCGTGAAAAAGAGAAAGGATGCATCCGCTTCGAGGAAGAGGTATGACCATCCGGCACCGAGTGCGACCGCATCAATGAACCGCCCCCCACCGTCACCCGCGTAGAGTCCGCCGCGTGCCGCTATGTTGAGTCCCGGAAGCCACTCCACGCCGAATGACCCCTCACCGATCGTGCTTCCTTCCCCCGCAATCGTGAGCGACGGAATGAGAGTCCACGCGGCGCCGACTTCTAGCGCACGATCAACCGGCAGCGTGTAAGAATCGTACGAAGAAGAGATGCCGCCGCCGCTCGTGCGGAGAAGTCCCCGCCCGAGTGCGGAGAGCGAGACGTTTCCCACGGGTGTCCAGCGCACACCGAGGTCGGCCGACCAGGTCGTCCTGCTGACAACATCCTGGACAGGGACGACGGCGTTGAGCGAATCGTTGATTGCGCGGAGACTGAACTGGGTGTCGGTGATCTTCTCGGTCTTCATCCGGGCCTCTGCACCGAAAGAGATCCGATCGGTGAGACGGTACGCGTAGGCAATCGCCAGGGGCTCGGTGTACGTTATCTCCCGGGTCGACGCGAAGTTCAACCCCGATACGACAAACGAGAAGGGCTGGAGGACGTCAAGAGTCGTCCCCGGCGTGTACTGGAGCCCGAGAGCATTATCGCCGAAGAATCTCTTCCCGATGCCGAACCCGCTGAACACGAACCCGCCTCCCGATGATGACGTCGCAGTATAGGTTGACGTATAAAGATCCCAGTCTTTCATCCCGACAAGCCCCGCGGGATTTGCCGTGAAGCCACGCGCATCCTGCACAAGGGGGCCGTAGGCTCCCAGCGCAGTTGCACGCGGCGAGAAGACCGCCTGCGTACAGGCTGTCGATACTGCCATGCTCAGAACGCAACCGAGCACGGCAGAACGGGACAAGGGCATTATTGGATCTGGAGGTAGCTGTTATAGACGGATGCTGCCTGTACCAGTATCCTGTCAGTCGGCGACATCCCGCTCAGCTGCCGATTACCCTTGTTGGCGATTATAAACGTGAACACGAAGTACTTCGTGCGCGGCAATAGCTGCAACACGCTCGCGTCGATGACCGCATCTCCCGTATTAACAGCCGGCTGGAACTGGAGGATCGGCCTCGTTTTCCCTGTCAGTATATTATACGAACTGACGATGATCGAGATATTGCCGTCCCCTTTCCAGCGCAGTTCAACCGGCTTCAGGCGGGAGAGAATGCTCCCGCCCGGAGGCGCCAGCACGGTCAGATCCTCGGGGGTCACGACGGAATCCTGGAACGGCATGAGCCGTGTCGTGTCGGGTCCGGGATCGTCCCAATCATACCTGGTCTGTGGCTGGATCGTCGCCAGGAAGTATGCGGGCGCACGGTACATGAAGCCAAATGCCGTGTCGCGGTTCCCGATCTGTATTTTGTACGGGTACCGGACCATCGGGATCCCCCCGAGTTTCAGGGGGAAGACAGCAGACGGCATCAAGTCGATGCCGTAGTACCCGACGATCTTTCCGTTCACAACAAGAGGCCTGTTGCGGTCGCCGAAGTACGCGATTACCGATGCCCCGGAGATTACCCCGTGGCCGTTGTCGTACTTCACGCTGTTCACGAGGAAGAGCCCGGAATAGTTCGTCTGGTCCGTCGGAAGCACGCCGGTTGAATCAACCGGGTCGACGGCGATGTTCGTGTCAGGATTGGCGAGCAATGTCACAGAAACCGACGCAGCCGGCGATGCCGGCTCAGGTTCTACGGTTAACGGGGCGGGTTTCTGGCAGCCAGCCTGACAGAGGAACGTAACGCAAACGAGTATGGCGAGATTCCTCATATAATCCCTTCGGACAGGAATACGGATTATGGACCAATTAGCCGAATTCCGTCCTGAATTTCAACCGCGGAAAAACACCGGGCCCCCGACCTGGAGAGGTACGGGGGCCCGCCCGCTAAATCCGCACAGTTCAGTAGACCCTGTACGGAATCCCCCACCAGCTCGCAGAATACGGCAACGAATCGTCATACAGCGTTCCACGCGTCACCGCATCTACACCGGCGTTGAAGAACCCGGTGAAGAAGTGAGCATACCACGTCCCCTGGTAGACGCGCGTGTACGTGCTGTCGCTGTTCAGTGTCTGTGAAATAAGGTCCAACTGCTGCCGGCGGCCCAACGAGAGGTTCAGCCCGCCGAACCCGTACCGGAGCGCGACGATGTCCGTATCGGCCGACTGGCTCACGACCGTCGCCTGGACGATGACCTTGTCTCCACCATGGAATTCCGGACAGTCTTTCCGCTCACCGTCATGGAACGGTCGCCACTCGTAGCGGAGGTAAAACGTCGTCGGGGTGGTGACAGACACCGTGTCCGTCGGTGTGAAGACCTGCACTTCCGTAATCTTGATCGAGTTGTTCGCAGGTGCAGGCGTCGTCTGACCGACAACGAGAGATGTTGCCGCGGGACGCCAGACCGACGTGTCAAGCAGGTTCACCTTCCGCATCAGGAGGTTGCGGACCGCCTGATCCGTGAACGGCTTTGTAATCACCGTGTCGACGCCTGCCTCGGTCCCCTTGACCTTGAATACCCCGGTGATCGTCTTCGTGACGGTGGCCATCGCCGTTGTGTCGCCGGGGAGTATTGTCGTCGTGACAGTGCTCGTTACCCCCGAAATGAACCGTCCCCAGCGCAACGGGGTGATTAACGCATCGGTTTTTGCAAGCGTGCCGTAATCCGTCGGCTGAACGGCCTGGTCGGAGAACGTCGCCATGTCGCTCTGCACGAACGGATCGGCGAGCGCCTGTGTCTGTATCTGAGCTATCTGGTCGACATTGGCAGATGACCCGCTGACCGGCCCGTTGTCGTGTTTCATGCATCCCGTGATGGACAGCGCACACACGGCAAGCATCCCCCCCATCACCGCAATGGACCTCTTCATGAGACTGTCTCCCCTCTGACTGTTGTTTTGCACTCGTGAACGCGTCGGATGGTGTCGCCGTCCACATTCACCACCAGAGTTCGCAATTCGCATGCCACAGATCGAGAGAAGAAAACGGCGGGGAAAATGGGGAAAACGGGCCGGGAGAAGAAGGTTTCAGGGATATGGGGAAAAGAGAAATGCGGGGTCCGCGCCGAGAAGTGCGGGGTCCGGGAATATCAGGCACAGCGGCGTGAACGAAGTGTTCTGGGGCAAATCGCCTGTTTCAGGCGGTCAGGTCACGGATGTCATTTTCCAGACGCCGCGATAAAATGCCTCTCCCACCTGCTCAAGGTACCGGTGGTATTTCTGGGGAAGGTTCTTGCTTTTCGGTTTCAGGGCAACCCGGTTTGATTCCCATGTTTGTGACGGGGAGAGGCCTTCGGCAATGTTGGAGAGGTAGTCCTGGAATTTCTTCCGGACACGATCATTGATTTCCGGGTCGGAGGAGAGGGAGATCCTTCGGACCGCTTTTTCGATGTCGAACGTGCATTCGGCGAACGCCTTCAGGCACTCCCCCCTGAGGTATTCAGCGACGGTCCCCCGGTTGAGCCCCCCCAGCTCATCTGCCGTGTCTGTCACGGAGCTCCGGCTGAACGCCTTGTCGCGGAGCGATTCGAGGACCTGTTCTTCGACGGGCGCAGCCCCCCGCGCGGCCGAGGCGATTTCTTCATTCAGGTCTTTGATCGTCACCATCTGGCGCTTCTCCGACCTGGCAAGGAGCATCCCCCTCTTCATCACGCTCTCGAGTTCACGTATGTTCCCGGGCCAGCGGTAGTTCTGCAGCGCGTCCATGACGTTCCGGGAGACGCGGACACCTCCCCCTTCACGGCGGAGAAAATGTTCGATAAGTATCGGGATGTCCGTCTGCCGATCCCTCAAGGGGGGAAGGGAGACCGTCAGAACGTCCATCCGGTAGTAGAGGTCCTCCCTGAATTTCTTCTGGCGCACGAGCTCGCGCAGGTCGGCATTCGTCGCAGCAACGACGCGGACGTTGACACGGAGCGTTTTCGTCCCCCCCACGCGTTCGAATTCCCCCTCCTGCAGCACGCGCAGGAGCTTGAGCTGAAAGCCCTCGGAGACCTCGCCGATCTCGTCAAGGAATATCGTTCCGCCGTCCGCCAGCTCGAACCGGCCGGGTTTGTCCCGGATCGCCCCAGTGAACGCGCCCTTCTCGTGGCCGAAGAGCTCGGATTCAAGGAGCGACTCGGCGAGCGCGCCGCAGTTGACCGCCACGAATATCCCCCCGGCGCGGGGGCTTCGCCTGTGTATCGCCCGGGCGACGAGCTCTTTCCCGGTGCCGCTCTCGCCGAGGACAAGAACGGGCGAATCGCTCGAGGCGATTTTCGACACGAAATCAACGACCGTCGACATCGGGCCGTTCTTCGCGTACACCATGGATTCGAACTCGGCCATGTCCGCACCGGGATCCCCTTCTGCAGGATTGAACACGTCAAGGTCGTCCGCCTTCGAGGAGAGTGACCTGATCTCCGCCCTGTATTTCCGGAGCTCTTCCACAAGCTCTTCGGTCCGGTCCCCCAACCGTGCCGCCTCCATCGAAACAAGCTCCCGCTCGAGCATCGCGACCCTGGCTTCCCTGTCGCGCAGCTTTTCCATGATGCTATGCTTCTCCGTCTCCATGTTCTCCACACGGGCTTTCGCACGCCCCTGCCGATTGAGTATTCCCACCGCGCCGCCAAGGAGAGCAAGGAGAAGGGGGGCGACCAGGGGAAAGATGACGCCGGACGCCACGAAGAGGGCGAGCGAGAGAATAACGAGCAGTGCCGGGATTCCGGCAAGGAACCACCTGTTCAGAGGTGTCCGGAGCATGAGCGCCGAGGCCCCGCTCCCGAGTGCCGAACACACACCGATAAGGAGCGCGAGCCAGAGGGGAATTACCGTGATGAATCGGTCCCTGAGTATGCAGTCGATCACCGAGGCGTGAAGAAGGACGGCCGGCAGATGGGGATCGACGGGAGACGGGACGAAGACGCTCCTCCCTTCCGCGATGAGCCCGATGAGGACGATCTTCCCCCTGAGCGACGTGACGGGGATCGACGGCGCCCGCTCGGTGCGGAGAGCGTCATATGAGCGGAGCACTTCGAGGAACGGATAGGCGGTAAACGAACCGATGCCGCCGGGAAGATTGATTGCCGCATTTTCCCCGGACGTAGTTCTGAATGCAAATGTCCCCGACTCGCGGCGGAACTCCACACTCCTCCCCCTGGAAACCACGCCGGTGCGCGCGGCACCGAGGGCGACGCGGGCAATCTCGAGACCGAACGCGGGGATCCTGGCGGTCCCATCCCCGATGAAGAGATCGACGTCAGAACCGACGCCGATGTTGAGATGACCAATCCCCGCCGCCGACGTCCGGAGCGACGGGAACGGGAGATGGGGGCCGCCGCCTGAAGGGACGTCATCAAGAACGGCAGGGTAGTCAAAGAGCCCTGCGGGAAGTGAATCGTGCCACGCGGGAGAACCCGGGGGGGCCACCGTGTCGAAGTAGGAGGTGAGGACCACGTTTCCGGAGAGCGCGCACATGCGGGCAAGGAGGTCGTCGTATTCAGGATACTCGGGATTCGGTTCTTCGAAAAACGCCTCGACACCGACCGCTTTCACGTGAAGGTCGTTCAGCGTCTTGAGCATGAGCCCGTAGAAGTTGCGCCTGACCGGCCAGTGGAGCGAGCGGATCGCCTCCTGGTCGATGAATATCACAACGATATTCGAGTCGGCTTTTTCCGTACCGCGGATGCCGTACCGGATGCGTGTAACCTGGTCCTCCGCCAAGCCGACCGGCGACCGGAGGAGGACAAGCGCAATCAGTCCCGCCAGCGTCACGCCCCCCAGGAAGAGCCACTCGCGCGTCGTCATTGCCGTCCGAGCCACTGTTCGGGATTCTGTTTTTCTCTCCCCTTCCAGATCTCAAAGTGAAGGCGGGGCCCGTTGAGGGCTTCTCCGGTGTTCCCGATCACTTCCCCCTCTTTGACCTTCTGTCCCTCGGCGCCGGTGATTTCGGCAAGGTGGGTGTAGACGGTATAGAAGCCGCCGGGATGCGAGATGATCACGAGGTTTCCGTACGAGGGGAGCCAGAGAATCTTGGAGATTTGCCCGTCGGCGACGGAGGAGACGGGAGAGCCGACGCGGGCCGCGATGTCGATCCCGGTGTTCTGCGTTATCGTCTTCAGCGTCGGGTGCGTCTGATTGCCGAAGTGGGCGACGATGCTCCCTTCGCTGACCGGCCACCGGAGATTTCCTTTCCGGGATTCGAGCGTTCCCGTCTCGGGGAGGGGGACAGGGATGCGCGCCTTGCGCGCCTCTTCAGCTTCGTGTTCCTTCCTGATCCTGTCGGCCTCGATGAGCTGGGCGATGAGCCCTTCGAGCTCCTTCGCCGCCCTCATCTGCCGTTCGATCTCGCGCTGGGCGAACTTCCGGTCTTTCCTGATTTTCGTGAGCGCGTCCCTCCGGTCCGCCGCGAGCGAGGTAAGGCGTTCCTCCTCCGCCCCCTTTTCCGCAAGGAGCCGCTGTTCCTCGCTCAGCTGCAGGGAAAGCTGCGCCTGCGTGTCCTCGACCTGTTTCTGCTTTTTCGCGATCGCCTGCGCGTCGCGGCGGCGCTGGTTCGTGAAGCGCTTGAGATACTGGTTCCGGATGTAAACCTGGTTGACGGAATTCGCCGAGAGGAGAAGCTCCAGGTCGCGCGTCCTCCCCCGCTTGTACACTGAAATCACGTAGGCGGCATAGTGCTTCCTGAGAAACTGGAGCTGGCTTTCGAGCTTCTCCATCCCCTTTCGGGTGTTCTCGATCCGGTGCGTGAGCGTCGTTTCGTCGTTTTTCAGACGGGTGATCAATGTGCGGATGAGTGTCCCCTTCTTCTCGTAGCTGTCAAGGAGGTCGAGCGTTTCCCGTTCGTTTTTCTGCTGCTCACCGATTTTCCCTTCCAGGTCGCGGATCTGATCCCGTATCGCCTGCAGCTCGTCCTGACGTTTGCGAATCTCATCCTGCGGGAGCGACGGGCGGGGAAGGCCTACGAGGAGGAGGAGAAGGAGGATGCGCCTGAGGTGCAGTGGCACGCGAATCACCGTGGGGATGAATGGGCGCCGGCGGGAACGGTGTACTCGAACGAGAGATCCCCCGCGTTCAGGTCGAGCGATGTGAAGTGAATGGAGAGCCGTTTCCCTTCGTCGGGGAAATCGACCCGGATATGCCGCGGGGCGCAGAGTCCGCCGTGCGCGACCATCTGCGACGATTCCACTTCGAGGATCAGTTCGCCCGCTTCGGAGTGGACCTCGTACCTGACGACGAGATCGTACTCGGGATCGATCCAGTAGGAGTGCGTCAGGCCGCCGACCCTGTAGACGAGAAGGAACTTGCCGTCGTCCACGGTGTACCGGAGGGGGACGGAATCGGGGAGGACAAATCCGCCGGTAAATGCGTCCATGATCTGGTCGAACGTCAGATCAACGGGGATCACCGACCGTATCGCAGCCGGTCCCGGGACCCCGGAGATCACCCGGTTGTCCAAGCTGCTGTACATCACGAATTTCAGGCGGCTCAGGAACAGGAACCCCCCGCCGATCCCGAACGGTCCTTCGAACGTCATCAGAAGCGAATCGGGCTTCTTGAGAGAGAGGTCGAAGAAGGCAGACCCCGCGCGGTCGGGGGTCTCAAATGAGACACTCCCCCTCCCCGCCATGCTCGCAAGATCCGCTTCCCGATGCCTCACCCTGCCTGCGATCACGGCGGCAGGCGTGGTGTCGAGGTCCGTGACGAGAGCGGCGGTGTGGGGCGAACATGAATACATCGCTGCCCCGATCCCCAGAAGAAGACCAAGACGCAGCGCCTTCCAGGTCATAGCGACCTGCGCGTTATCTTGTCGCGGAGTGTCGTGTTGTTTTCGTCGAGCTTCAGAGCGGCGTTCCAGTGCTCGAGAGCCCGATCGGTGTCGTTGAGCTTGAAGTAGATGTCCCCCATGTGCTCGTGCACGACCGCGCTCACCTCTCCCTTGCTTATCGCCTTCCTGACGTACCCTTCCGCGTCCTTGTACCTCCCGAGGCGGAAATAAATCCAGCCGATCGTATCGAGATACGAGGCGTTGTCCGGGGCTTCGTCCAGTGCCTTCCTCGCCATCACGAGCGCGCGGTCAAGCTGGAGCCCGCGCTCGGCGAGGCTGTAGGCGTAGTTGTTCAGCGCGAGGGAAAAGTCGGGGTTGATACGGAGCGCTTCCTCGTAGAGGCTGTCGCTGTCGTCGTTCCTCTTCATGCTGTCGTACACGAGCGCGAGCTGTGCGATCGCCTCCGTGTCGCGCGGGCTGATCTGCCGCGCCTTTTCGAGGACGCGCGCGGCGTCGGGGTTCTTCCCGACGCGGCTGTAGGCGACGCCAAGGAAGAAATTGACGCGGAAGTCTTCCGGGACGGCTTTCTCCGCAGATTCCAGGATGGCAACGCTGTGCTGAAAGTCGTTTTTCGTCAGGTAGACGGAGGAGAGGAATACCCACCCGTCGGCGTTCCAGCTTGCCAGCTCGGTCACCCGGCGGAAATTCATCACCGCGAGGGAGTCGTCCTTCCGGCTCGATGCAATCCCGCCGAGGAACCAGTACGGGCGCCAGTCTTTCGGATTGGCGTCCCGGATCGCTTCAAAGATCTTCGTCGTGACGGGACCGAGCGTCGAGTCTCTTTCCATCTGCCCGTAGTACAGCTCGCCGATGTGGACTTTCACGTCGGCCGAGACAGTGTCCTTTTTCAGGATCGGGTCGAACAACCCGGCGGCCCGTGTATAGTCCTTTTTGAGGAGCCATATGCCGGCAACTTCCGCCTGGTATCCAAGGTTGGAGGGATCCATCCCGCGAAGCTCGGCGTAGACGGCGAGAGCAGAGTCGAGATTCCCGGCCCTGATTTCCGTCTGCGCGAGCGAGTGCCTCAGCTCCCTGTTGCCTGGATCGAGGTCCACCATCTGCCTGAGCGCGGCGGCGGCCCGGTCCGGGTGCCCGAGCTTGTTGCAGAGATCGGCCGTCTGGAGGAGGACGTCCCATTCCGGCCCGAACCGGGCGGTGAATTGTTCGTACGTCTCGAGCCCCTTGACCGGTTTCCGTACCTGGTAGACGCGCGCAAGGTTGTACCACGCTTCGGCGTTCGATGAATCGCGGGCGATGATCGCCTCGTACTGGAGGGCTGCCCCGTCGAGATCATACGCCGACGCGGAGATGTCTGCGAGGAGTTTCCGGTATTCGATCTTGTCCGGCGCCATGCGGACCGCTTCGCGTGCGGCATCAAGCGCGAGCGCGGGCTTGTTGAGGGCAGAGTAACATTTGGCAAGCCCGTAGAACATGGCGTGATTGGTGTCCGCACGGAGGGCTTCCTGGTATTCCAGCGCGGCTTCGGCGTACTCCCCCTTGACTTCATACACGGAGCCCGCGATGAAATGCGTCAGCGCGACCTCGCGCCGAAAATCCATCTGGGCTGATTCTGTCGGTGTGGGACGGGGGGCCACCTGAGCCTTCCCGGCCGTTCCGCATCCCTGCATGATCGCTAATATGGCGCCGGCCAAGCAGAGGGCCGTCGTCCCCACCCACACTCGTTTTGTCTCCACGCCACACCCTCCATTATCAAAAAAATATACCATTTCACCGTTTGAATAACAAGCAGGCCTTGACAGGTGAAAACCTTTTCGGTATCGTACACGGTTCGTCTACGGAGATTGATCATCGGAGACCGGATTGATCTTGCCGTCGCCTGGGACTGGGCGTACGACAGCGATTTCATATCGCTTCTTGACGCCGAGTGCGTGAACCGGGGGATACGGATGACCGCGCTCGGCGCGGGGGATGCTCCTGCGGCGGCAACGGCGCTCAGGAAGGGGGAGATGAGCGTGGGGACATTTCTTGATCGCGCGGCGCCCGATGAGGAACCGTTCACCGAACTTTCTGCGGCGATGGCAGAGTCGGGCGCGCGGTTTCTCAACCCGCCGGAGGAAGTCCGCCGGGCGGCGGACAAGGCGACGATGCACCTGGAATTCCTTTCCCACGGCATCGCTGTCCCCTTCACGATTATCATCTCGCCGTACAACCGCGAATGGCAGGTGGAGCTTTCACTCGAACAACTGGCCCTCCTCAAACGCCCTTTCATCATCAAGCCCGCAAACACCACGGGAGGGGGAATCGGCGTGATCACCGGGGCGGAGACGCTCAAGGACGTGATTGATTCACGGAAGCATCACCGGGACGACAAGTACCTCCTCCAGGAGAAGGTCGTTCCGGCGGAGCTCTCGGGGAGACGCGCGTGGTTCAGGGTGTTTTTCGTCTGCGGGGAGATCTTTCCCTGCTGGTGGGACGACATCACGCATGTGTACGCGGAGGTTACTGCCGGCGAATCGGAGGGTTTTTCCCTCTCTCCCCTCGCATCGATCGCGCGCGCGATAAGCACGGTGTGCATGCTGGATTTCTTTTCCACGGAGATCGCCATGACGCCCGCCGGGCAATTTGTGACCGTCGATTACGTGAACGAAATCTGCGACATGCGCCTGCAATCACGCCATCCCGACGGGGTTCCGGACAGGCTCGCCCGGGCCATTAGCGGACTCCTTGCCGATGCCGCGTGCGGGTCCAGGAAACGTCCATCGTGACGGGCCGCGCATAACCTCTCTATTAAAGGGAGTTTGAGGGGGAATAGTTCGACAATCCTTTGACGAAGTGCTTCTAAACCTATACATTGAGAGCCCGAATTCACCCCGTACGCCTTGACATTGCATGCCTGCTTTGATACATTAACGACACTTACCACCACACGTAAAGGAGAGTACTCATGAGCAACGACCCAAAGAGTGTCCGTCCCCTCCGCATGCTCATCATCCCGGCCACTTTCGCTCTGGGTCTGGCCGTGGCGGCGGTGGGATGCGGGTCTTCAGAGGAAGACACGGAAAACTGGGAGTCCACTCCCGCGACGACAACCGCGGCTGCCTCCGGTGCGACTGCCCCTGAGACACCGGCCGACAGCATGAAGCTCGAGAACCGGCGGATCAAGGAGCAAAATGACGCACTTGCCGCCGAGAACAGGACGCTGACGGCTCGCAATGCGGAACTCGAGACGAAATTGAACGAAGCGACGGCGGCAGCGAAGGCGCCGGCCGCGGAATCCGCGGCTCCGTCGGCCCCGGTGAGCGACGTCTCCGGCGCATATACCTCGGCACTCGGTGAATTCAAGAAGAGAAATTTCCAGGAAGCGGCGAACCAATTCACTGCGATACTGAATTCCGGCTCGGACAAGCTCGTCGACAACTGCCACTACTGGATCGGGGAATCACTGTACGGAATGAAGAAATATGACGAGGCGATAAAGCACTTCGAGACCGTCCTGGGCTACTCGGGATCGGGGAAACGCCCCTATGCACAGCTCATGATCGGGAATTCCTACATGGCGCTCGGAGACAAGGCAGCCGCCAAGGATGCGTATAACAAGCTCGTCAGCACGTATCCCTCCAGCTCGCTCGTGGAGAAGGCAAAAGAGAAGCTTGCGAAGTTGCAGTAGCAGATGGTTTCCACCCCACCACCCACGCCGGAAGAAGGCGTGGTTTTCACTGTAACACTCTGTTAATCCCGCCAACGGCGAGTTAGCAGTGAGAAATAGAAAACCCCGCCTTCGGCGGGGTTTTCTATTGTTGCACTCGCGTGAATGGCGCCTCCGGCGCCACCTTCATTTCACCGCATTCCCGTGGCGCCTCCGGCGCCACCTTCATTTCACCTCATTCCGGCGAGGAATTCCTCCGCGGTACGGACGTCTTCCCTGCTCCCGATGTAGAGCGGGACCCGCTGGTGAAGCGACGTCGGCTTGATGTCGAGTATGCGCCTGCGGCCGTCTGAGGCCGCCCCTCCCGCGTTTTCAACGATGAACGCAAGAGGATTGTTTTCATACATAAGGCGGAGCTTCCCGTTCTGGTTCTTCGTATCGCCGGGATAACAGTAGATCCCGCCGTAGAGCATCGTCCGGTGTACGTCGGCGACGACCGAACCGATGTACCGGGAGCTGTACGGGCGACCGGTCGCCTCGTCCTCCTCCTTCAGCCACCGGACGTACCGCTGCATATTGGCATTCCAGCGTTCCGCATTCCCCTCGTTGAGGCTGTAGATCGTCCCCCGTTTCGGTATGCGTATGTTCTCGTGCGAGAGGATGAACTCGCCCACGCTCGGGTCGAGCGTGAAGCCATGGACCCCGTGTCCCGTGCAGTACACGAACATCATGCTCGAGCCGAAGAGGAGATACCCGGCCGCGACCTGCCTGTGCCCCGCCTGCAGGACATCCTCGATCGTCCCCATGCCGGATTCCGTAACGCGGGCATAGACCGAGAAGATCGTGCCGATCGTGACGTTCGCGTCGATGTTCCCCGATCCGTCGAGCGGGTCGTAGATGAGGACGTAGCGGCCGTGCGGGTAGTCGTCCGGAATCTGCAGTATGTCTTCGTTCTCCTCGGACGCCATTACGCAGACGTCCCCGCCATGATCCATCGCCCTGTAGATCGTCTGGTCCGCGAATTCGTCCAGCTTCTTGATGACGTCGCCGCTGATGTTCATCCTGTCGGTCTTGCCGAGGATATTCACGAGTCCCGCTTTCGTGACCTCGCGCCAGATGAGCTTCGCGGCAAGCGAAAGGTTGTGAAGGAGGGAGCTGAAGCTCCCGGTGGCGCCAGGGTGTTCCCGTTCCCCCTCGATGATGTGCCGCTCCAGCGTCATGAATTTTGTTCCGGTGGGGTTCTGGGCGCTCATAGCTCTCCTCGATTCGCACCTCGTGTGTCGTACGTGTGGAGGGACCTGCCGGGCGGATTCAACACCTGCGGGAGCGCACCGGCACTGCGCACCACCCGTGCTGGAATCTAAAGATCAGGGCACGGAGTTTCAAGGACGGGCGTCACACCGCGCGGGGAAGTTCCTGGTCTTTGTACTGGAGCTGGTAGAGCGTGTAGTAGACGCCCCCCAGGGTGAGGAGCTGCTGGTGGTTCCCCCTCTCCCTGATCTCCCCCTTGTGCATGACGATGATCTGGGAGGCGGACTGGATCGTGGAAAGGCGGTGGGCGATAACGATGGATGTCCGGCCGAACAGGAGTTTCTTTATCGCTTCCTGGATGAGAAGCTCGGTCTCCGTGTCGACGCTGGAAGTTGCCTCGTCGAGGACGAGTATGCGGGGCTGGTATGCCAGCGCCCGTGCGAACGAGATGAGCTGCTTCTGCCCCACGGAGAGCGTCGAGCCTCTTTCCTTTACCTCCGCGCGGTACGCCCCTGAAAGCTGTTCGATAAACCTGCTCGCGCCGACAACGCGCGCTGCTTCCCTGACGCGCTCCTCACCAATGTTGTCGTTTCCGAGGTTGATGTTCGTCGTGATGTCGCCCGAGAAGAGGAAGACGTCCTGGAGCACGACGGCGATGTGCCGGCGGAGGTCGGATTGCGGAACCTTCCTGATGTCGATGCCGTCGATCAGGATTTCACCCTTCTGGACGTCGTAGAGCCGGCTGAGGAGGCTGATTATTGTCGTCTTCCCGGCCCCGGTGTGGCCGACGAACGCCGCCGTCTCGCCGGCGCGGATCACAAACGAGACGTTCTTCAGGACCCACTCGGGCTCCGATCCGTTCTCCGGCACGTTGTATGCGAACCAGACATTGCGGAATTCAACCTCGCCACGAACCGAGGGAAGCGCAACGGCCCCGGGGGTGTCGAGGATGACCGTTGTGTCGTCAAGGAGCCTGAACACCCGCTCGGAGGAGGCCATGGCGGTCTGCATGATGTTATATTTCTCCGACAGGTCGCGGATCGGTCTCCAGAACATCTCGTTGAACTGCAGGAACGCCATGACGGTGCCGATCGTGACCCCACCGCCGATCGTCTCCACGCCGGCGTACCAGATGATGAGGCCGACCGCGATCGCGCCGATAAGGTCGACGCCCGGATAGAAGACCGCGTAGTAGAATATCGACTTGATGTTCGCGTCCCTGTGGAGCCCGTTAATGTCCCGGAATTTCTCGTACGAATACCCTTCACGGGAAAACACCTGGTCCACCATCATCCCCGTGATATGCTCCTGCATGAACGCGTTGATCCGCGCGATCTGGACGCGGACTTCCCTGTATGCCTCGCGGGCTTTTTTGCGGAATAGGAACGTGCCGTAGAAAAGAAGGGGGAGAACGCTGAGAGAGATCAGGGCGAGGCGCCAGTTCATCGAGAACATGAAATACAGTATCCCGATGATCGTGAAGACGTCGCTGAACACCATGACGATGCCGGAGGAGAACATGTCGTTCAGGACCTCGACGTCGTTCGTCACGCGCGTGATGAGGCGGCCGATCGGGTTCCTGTCGTAGAATCTGAGTCCGAGCCGCTGCAGGTGGGAGAATATCTCCATGCGGAGGTCAAATATCGTCCGCTGCCCGATCCACTGCGTGAGGTAGGTGTTCAGGTACTGCAGGACGCCGCGAACGATCATCACCCCCAGGAAGAGGAGCGTCGTCCGCATCAGCCCCCCGTAGTCTTTCTGCGCGATGTTGACGTCCACCGCCACCTTGACAAAGTAGGGACGGACGGCCTCCATCGCCGAGACCGCGATGCTGAGCGCGATGCCGGCCGCGACGTACACGGCGTACGGCTTCAAGTAGCGGAGCATCCTGCTCATAAGCCGCGCGTCGTAGGCTTTGCCGAGGACTTCTTCTTCCTGCATGGTTTCCCTGTCAGTGGGCGTCCGGGTTCCGGCCGCGATGATCTACAACTGTTCGAGCTCTTCTTCCAGGAGCTGCTTGCGGTGGAGCTCGGCGTAGATCCCCCCATGCGCGACAAGCTCGTCGTGTGTCCCCTGCTCCCGTATTTCCCCGCCGTCGAGGACCACGATCGAGTCCGCGTCCTTGACCGTGGAGATCCTGTGGCTTATGATGATGCTCGTGCGCCCTTTCATGACGCCGCGGAGGCGGCTCAGGATCCCCTCTTCCGTATACGTGTCGACCGCGGAGAGCGCGTCGTCCAGTATCAGGATGGCCGGCTTCCGCATGACCGCCCGGGCGATGCTTGTCCGCTGCTTCTGCCCCCCGGAGAGCGTAATGCCGCGCTCGCCGAGAAGCGTTTCGTACCCCTTCGGGAAGTCGGCGATGTCCCGCGCGATGCGCGCGATCTCCGCCGCCTCGTGGACCTCCGCTTCCGATCCCCCGTCCGTACCGTAGGCGATATTGTCCGCGATCGTGTCCGAAAAAAGGAACGTCTCCTGCGGCACGTAGCCGATGGCCCCGCGGAGAACGCCGAGGGGGATACGCCGCACGTCCACGCCGTCGACGAGGAGCTCCCCGCCTGTGACGTCGTACAGACGCGGGATCAGGTTCACGAGCGTGCTCTTCCCCGAACCGGTGTACCCCACGATCGCGAGCGTGCTCCCCGCCGGGATCGTGAGCGAGATCCCCTTCAGCGCCGGGTTCGCCGCCCCGGTGTGGAGGAACGTGACGTTCCGGAATTCTATTGTCCCCTTGACCGCGGTGATGGAGCGGTCGGTGGCGTCGGTGTCCCTGATGCCGGGCTCCGTGTCCATGATCCTCGCCAGGCGCGCCATTGAGGCGGCCCCCTGCTGGAGCTGGTTGATCACCCAGCCGAATGCGATCATCGGCCAGATGAGCATCACCTGGTAGCCGAAGAACGCGGTGAGCGTGCCGATGGAGAGGCGCCCGTCGATGACTCGCGAGCCCCCGGCGTAGAGCGTGATGACAAGGGAGAATCCGATCAGGAGGAACATGAGCGGCCACATGATGGACTGGACACGGGCGAGGACGAGGTTCTTCTTCAGGTAGTCCCAGCTCATGCTCCGGAAGAGCTCCGTCTCGTGCTCTTCGCGCACGTAGGTCTTGATGACCCTGATGCCGGAGAGGTTCTCCTGCGCTCGCGTCGTGAGGGCGGAGTACTGCGCCTGGCGCTCTTCAAATTTCTTGTGGACGAGCTTCCCGAGCCGGTAGACCGCGATGGAGACGAACGGGAGTGGAATCAGCGCCAGGAGCGTGAGCTGCCAGTCGGCGTAGAGCATCACCCCGAGGACCATGATGAACGTCATCATCGTGTCCGTGGGATACATGATGCCCGGACCGAGTGCGTTCCGGACGGCACTGATGTCGTTTGTTGCGAGCGCCATCAGCTCGCCGGTGGGGGTGTTCTGGAAGTAGGCGAGCGGGAGCTTCTGGATGTGCCGGAGGAAATCGTTCCGGATGTCAAACTCGACGTGGCGGGAGACGACGATGATCGTCTGGCGTGTGAGGAACGTGAATATCCCCGCGAGAAGGGAGAAGCCGACGACGAGAAGCGCGTACCTGAGGACTCCCCCCGAGTCGAGGGCGCCGGTCTGGAGGCCGGACTTCAGGGCGTCGATGGCGCGCCCCACAAAGAGGGGGAGAGCAACATTGAACACGTTGCTCAACACCACGGTCAGGAGTCCCCAGAGAAGGGTGTTCCTGTACCGCGCAAGATACGGTCGCAAGCGAAGGAGCGGCTTCAAACGTTATCCTATGATTTCAAATTCCGTGTACCTGTGCAGCACGGCCGGCACCACGATCTTCCCTTCCGGGGTCTGGCAGTGTTCAAGGAGCGCGGCGACAATACGGGGAAGCGCAAGGGCGGACCCGTTGAGCGTGTGAACGATTTCAGGCTTCCCCCCCGCGTCGGGGCGGAAGCGGATGTTCATGCGCCGCGCCTGGTACGATTCAAAATTGCTTATCGAGGATACCTCGAGCCATTTCGCCTGCCCTGGGGACCAGACCTCCAGATCGTATTTCTTGGCCTGCGTAAAGCCAATGTCGCCGGCGCACATGAGCAGCACCCTGTACCTGAGACCGAGTTTCTGAATGAGACGTTCCGCGTCCGCGCGCATCTCCTCAAGCTCTTCATACGACGTGTCCGGGCGGACGAGCTTTACAAGCTCGACCTTGTGAAACTGGTGCACCCGGTTGAGCCCCCGCACATCCTTCCCGTACGAACCGGCCTCGCGGCGGAAACAGGGGGTCGCGGCGCAGAGACGGACCGGAAGCTGCTTTTCCGTGAGAATTTCGTCCCTGTAGTAATTCGTGACGGGGACCTCGGCTGTGGGGACGAGGAACATCTCGTCCCGGGAGACCACGTACATCTGGTCCTCCTTGTCGGGAAGCTGCCCTGTTCCCGTGACGCTTGCCGTGTTTACCATGAGGGGGGGGCTCATTTCCGTGTACCCCCGCGTCCTGGCCTCGTCAAGGAAGAAATTAATGAGCGCCCGCTCGAGTTCCGCCCCCCGGCCGACGTACACGGGAAACCCCGCGCCGGTGATCTTGGTTCCCCGGGGAAAATCGACAATCCGGAGATTTTCCATGAGGTCCCAGTGCGGCTTGAGCGGAAAATCCGTTACCGGCTCATCACCCCAGGTTGCCACGGTCTTGTTGTCGCCGGGGGTCTTTCCCGGGGGGACGCTCTCGTGGGGGAGATTGGGGATGAGCAGGAGCGCCGAGCGTAGATTTTCCTCAATCTTCCCGAGCGAGGCATCGAGCGACTTGATCTCATCGGCGACGCTCCGCATTTCCGCGATGAGCGCAGAGGCATCCTCCTTCCGGGCCTTCATCCCTGCGACCGTGTCGGACACCTCGTTCCGCCGGTTTTTGAGCGCCTCGACTTTCTGCAGCGTCCGCCGCCGCTCCTCATCGAGCGCAAGGGCTTCGTCGACCATCGACTCCTGCTCCCCCTTGAGCCGAACGCCCGCCCTCACCTTTTCCGCGTTTTCACGAATGAACTTAATGTCGAGCATTGTCTGTGTCTTTCAGTGTTTTCCGCGCCCGTGCGGCTGACCCGGAACAGGACCGCTGTCGGCGGCACGCCGCTTCCCGCGCGAGATCTGGTTCTTCAGGACCGCGAGCCCCTGTTCGATCGTCGAGGGGTGGATACCGAGTTCCACCTCGGCTTTGAGCGTGATAAGCCCGGATTTGAGCGGCCTGTGCGCGGGCTGCCTGAGCTGGGCGGTCTTGACGGGGGAAATGAGCGACGCGTCAAGATTGAACGCGCGGGCGATGCGCACGGCGAATTCATACCTCGAGACAATGTCGCGACCCGCGATGTTGTAGACGCCTGTCCGCCCGAGCTCCATCCCACGGAGAAGGCCGTAGGCTAGATCGTCTGCAAGCGTCGGGTTCCCGAGCTGGTCGTCGACGATTCGCACCGGCGTCTGCTTCTCAAGGCTCTGTATGAGCCAGAGCGCGAAGTTCTGCTTGACGCCCGCAGCGAAGCCGTACAGGATCATCGTGCGCGCGATGAGATAGTTCATCCCCGAAGCGCGCAGCGAATTCTCCCCCGCGAGCTTTGTCTTTCCGTAGTAGCTCAACGGCTCGGGCCTGTCGTCCTCGGTATACGGTCCGTTCTTCCCGTCGAAGATGTAGTCGCTCGACACGTGGACGATCGTCGCACCAGTGCGCCGCGCCGCCTCGATGATGTGCTCGACCCCTCCAACGTTCACCTTCCAGGCGGTTTCCCGCTCGGTCTCGCACGCGTCCACGTTCGTTATCGCCGCACAATTGATTATGACGTCGGGCTCCGCGCGCGCGACGGCCGCCTTGACGTCTTTCTTGGATGTGATGTCCGCCTGCATGTATTCGGCGGGGTCCATCGGGCGGACGGAGGCGCTTTCGAACGAGGAGAGTGTCACGGAGGCGGGTGTCCCCCGGACGAGAAGGTCCGCGATTTTCTGGCCGAGAAGGCCGTTACTCCCGAAGACAAGAACGCGGCGAGAACTCATCGGAGGGCGTTTTCGAGAACTGTTGCAGCGTCCGTCTTTTCGTCGCGGTACTTTACAATGACCGGCGTCGCAATCGAGATGCCCTTCCCGCGTCCCCATGCGGAGTCGAGCGGGCGGCTGCCGGGGATGACAACGGCGTTTTCCGGTATGACGAGGGGGACCCCCGGCGACTTCCTGTACACCTCCTGCTTCACGGAATCGTACACCGCGGTCCCCCCGGTGAGTATCACGCCGGCCGCGACGACCGCTCCCCTGCTCACGATCGTCCCTTCGTAGATGCCGCAGTTGCCGCCGACGAGGACGCCGTCCTCGATGATCACCGGGAGGGCGCCGACCGGCTCAAGCACGCCGCCGATCTGCGCCGCCGCGCTTATATGCACGTGCTTCCCGACCTGCGCGCAGGACCCGACGAGCGCGTGCGAGTCGACCATCGTTCCCTCGTCCACGTACGCGCCGGTGTTTATGTACATCGGCGGCATGCAGACGACGCCGCGGGCGACGTACGCGCCGTCGCGTATCGAGGAGCCGCCGGGAACGAGCCTGATGCCATCAGCTGCGGTCAGCTTCTTGAGCGGGTACGTGCTCCTGTCAAAAAACCGGAATCTGGCGTCGATCGAAACGTCCTGGAGCGCACCGAGGCGGAACCCGAGGAGTATCCCCTTCTTCACCCAGTGATTGACGGTCCAGAATCCCCCCTTTTTTTCCGCGGCGCGTATCTCGCCCCGGTTGAGGAAGAACTTGAATTCGGAGAACGCCCGGAGCGCCTCATCGCGGTCAAGCGCATCGGGATCGGTCCCGTAGAGCGTTTCTATGTCTGCCTGCAGTGACATGCGTCAGCGGATGAGCCTGAGTTCTTTGAGCGCTTTTTCAAGCTTCGGGCGGGCCCCCTCGCCGATCTGCGTGAGGGGAAGCCGGCACGCGTCGTCCATCAGGCCCATCATCGCCATTGCGGCTTTCACCGGTATGGGGTTGGATTCGACGAAGTTCGCGTTCATGAGATGAAGGAGCCTGTAATGCAGTTCCCTCGCCTTGTTGAGGTTCCCCTTGAGCGCGTAGCGGACCATTTTGGAGAACTCGGCCGGGACCTCGTTCGAGACGACGGAGATGATTCCGTCCGCGCCGAGCGCCACGAGGGGGAATGTCATGTTGTCGTCTCCCGACCAGACGCCGAACCCCGCCGGCCGGTGATGGAGAATCTCCATGATCTGCGCGAGGTTCCCTGATGCTTCCTTGATCCCAACGATGTACGAGACCTCCCCGGCAAGACGGAGGGTCGTACCGGCGTCGATGTTGGAAGCGGTCCTCCCGGGGACGTTGTACATGACGATGGGCATCTCGACGGCGTCCGCGATCGCGCTGAAATGCTGGTAGAGCCCCTCCTGCGTCGGCTTGTTATAAAACGGCGCGACGGTGAGTATCGCGTCGACGCCGCGGCGCTTCGCTTCCTTCGCAAGCGCGATCGCCTTCATCGTAGAGTTGCTGCTTGCCCCGCCGATGACAGGGATTCTCCCGTGCGTCTGGTCGACGACCATCTCGATCACCAGCGCCTGTTCCGTCTCGGAGAGCGTCGCCGCCTCCCCCGTGCTCCCGACGGGAATCAGGGCTTCCACGCCCCCCTTGATCTGCCGTTCGACGAGCTCGCGGAGGACGACCTCGTCCACGGAACCGTCCTTTTTGAAAGGTGTGACGAGCGCCGTGCCGGTGCCGCGGAAGAGAAGCTTTCGTTTGGCCATTGTTGTTCCCTTTATGGAGCGTTCGCGCAGGAGACTCTAGAGTGTGATCACGTCACGCATTGTGTAGAAACCCTTCTTCCCCCTGAGCCATTCGGCGGCAACAACGGCGCCGACGGCGAACCCGGAACGGTTTTTGGCCGTGTGGACGAGCTCGATCGAATCCGCGTCGGAGTCGAACACCACCGCATGCGTTCCCGTGACGCAGCCGAACCTCGAGGAAGCGACATGGAGCTGGTTCGGCTTGATCTGGCCCTGGATCGTCCCTGACGCTATCTCCGTCTTCCGTTTCATCCCCTGCAGGACGTTTGACGCAATCGTGAGCGCGGTGCCGGACGGGCTGTCGACCTTGCCGCGGTGATGGCTCTCCATCACCGCCGCATCGTACTCCGCGTATCTGTCCATCATGTGCGCGGCGTGGGCGACGATCTGCATGAAGACGTTCACGCCGAGCGAGAAATTCGGGGAGTAGAGGAAGCCGATCCTGTTCTCCTTCACGATCTTCTTCACGTGATCGAGCCTGTCATACCATCCCGTGGTGCCGACGACGATGTTCTTGCCGCACGCGGCGACCGCCGCGATGTTCTCGAGAACGGACCCCGGCGTCGAGAACTCGATGCAGACGTCGACCCCCTTGAGCGATTCGGCCGTGAGTCCCAGGCTCCCCGTGTTGTTGTTGATGTCGAAGACCTTCGACACGGTGAAGCCCTTCGCCTTTGCCGCGACCTCCACTTCCTTCCCCATCTTCCCGTAGCCAACGAGAGCGATTTTCATGGAACCTCCGCCGATAAACCGCCGGACGCCGCGCGGGCCGCTGTCGCATTCGCGAAATCCGCGGATGCCGCGAGGTCCGACGTCGTTACGTACCTGTACAGGAACGCCGCACCGAATACGTCCCCGAGTCCCTCCCTCCCTCCGGCACCATCGGAGGGGATGCCGGCGATGTCGCGGCGAACCACCTTTTTGTGTTCGTTCTCAAAGAGCGTCGCACCGCGCGAGCCCCGGGTGATCAGGACGCCTTTCAGGCCGAGGGTCAGGAAATGCCCCGTGAGCTGCTTCTCGTCGAGCCGGTCGACAGTGAGGCCGGCGGATTCTTCTTCGCTCATCTGGACCGTCGTCAGCATGAACGCCCAGCGCCGCCATTCGGCGAGCGGCGTCCGGATGCGCTCCCTCCCCGGCCCGACCTCCGTCGTCAGGTTGTGGTAATCCAGGTGGAGGGGTGTTTCCCGCGCACGGATCTCCATGCGGATCTGATCGAGCGTGTCAAGCGCAATGTCCTTCCCGGAGACCATGTTTATGAGAATTCCGTCCGACGAGAGGAACTTCCGTATCTTCTCAAAAGGGATCGGGGGCGCAATCTCCCCCGCGCATGCCACGCGGTGCCCCTTCTCCTTTTCGTAGATGTCGATCCTGTTCGTCGGGCCCTTGAATGCGTACACGCCCGAGGGATCGACGGCCGGGAAGCGGCCGAGCCAGGCCAGGAAGTCCTTCTCGTCAGCCGCCCCGACGCCGCAGACGGGAAGCACCGTCTCTCCCGCCCCCGCGAGCGCAGCCACCGCGGCGACCGCATTCGCTATCCCCCCCCAGCGGTTACGTGGCTCCCCTGCGGCCGGGTGGGCGCAGTCGATGCAGAGATGGCCGAGGACGATAAGTTTCATTGCGTGAGGCCGCGATGACGCGCGTTGAAGGGCGGGGTCAGAACTTCGCCCCGTTGTTCCGGAATTCGGCAAGTTTCCGGCGGAGCCCGTCGTCGTTCAGCGCGAGTATCTCCGCTGCGAGGACGGCGGCGTTTTTTGCACCGGCCGAGCCGATGGCGACCGTCGCCACGGGAATTCCGGCGGGCATCTGCACCGTGGAATAGAGGGCGTCCACGCCTCCCAGCGCGGACCCTTCGAGCGGCACCCCGATTACCGGGAGCGTCGTGTACGCGGCGGCGAACCCCGCCAGGTGGGCCGCCATCCCGGCCGCGGCAATGATTATGGCATACCCTTCCCCTTCGGCGCTTTTTATAAACGCCGCGGTCTGTTCAGGCTGCCGGTGAGCGGATGAGACCTTGAGATCGTAGGGGATGCCGAATTTCACAAGATAGTCCGTGCACCCCGACATCACCTGTTCGTCGTTCCTGCTCCCGAGAAGGACTGCAACACGCCGCATTGTCAGATCTTCGCTGTGTAGGGATAATTGCCGGCTTCGCACTTCCGCCAGAGGGCCTGGCATGCAAACCTGTTTTCGTAGAGGGCGCGCCCGATGACGACAGAGTCCACGCCGCTGCGCTCGAGAGCCTGGATCTTCAGGAGATCGTCGAGCCCGGTGATGCCTCCGGCGGCCGTGATGCGCATGCCGGTCTTTTCGCCGAGGTCGCGCAGGACGTCGAAATTGACGAGAGCGGGGGAGCCGTCCTCCCCGATGTCCGCGTAGACGAGCCGCCGGAAACCAAGCGCCTTCCCGTTGAGCGCGACGGAGAGCGCGGTCAACCCGGAGGTCGTCATTCCACCGTGCGTGGCGACGATGCCGCGCACGGCGTACATCGCGAGGACGACTTTGCTCGGGCCGTACACGCTGAGAAGACGCTGCGCCTCGTCGGGGTTTTCGATGACCATGGTGTTGACGAGCACCCGGTAGACACCGGTTTCGAACGCCCAGCGTGCGTCCTCGAACGTCCGGACGCCGCCGCCGAGTTCGACGGGGATATCCACGGTCTGCACCATCCGCTTCACGGTCTCGACGTTCACGAGACGCCCCTCCCGCGCGCCGTCAAGGTCGGTGACGTGGAGCGACTTCGCGTTCTCGGTGCGCCAGAGCCTTGCCATCTCCACCGGGTCGTCGGAATATCCGAAGCCCTCGACCCCCTGTGCGGTCCGGACGCTGCGACCGGCGCGTATTTCCACAGCCGGAATGATGAGAATCACGCGGTATAGTGCACAAAATCCGTTACAATTTCAACTTCCGGCATATGGGGGTGTGAAGGGCCCGCCGGGGGGGGTAGAGCGCGTCAGCGGGTGAATTTCTTCTTCCGGTTGCGGATGTAATCGACGAACACGAATTCCCCGAGGTTGTTGAGCGACGAGTAGTATGCGCGCCCGTGGTTCGCCTTTGTGAGCTCCTCGACGAAATTCACGAGGTACGGATCGCGGGCCACCATGAATGTGGTGATCGGGATCCGCTCTCGGCGGCAGGCGACCGCCTCGTCAAGCGTCTTGTTGACGATCCGGGGGTCGAGGCCGAAGGAGTTCTTGTAGAGCCGCCCGTTCGGCTCGAATATGGCGGAGGGCTTCCCGTCGGTCACCATGAAGATCTGCTTGTTGACGTTCCCCCCGCGGCGGCGGAGAAGATCGCGGGCGAGCTGAAGTCCCGCGCGCGTGTTCGTATGGTACGGGCCGACGGTGAGGAAGGGGAGTTCATTGATGCTGACGAGCTGCGCGTCATCGCCGAACGTGATGAGCGCGATGTAGTCCTTCGGGAAACGGGTCAGGATGAGCTCGCTCAGCGCCAGCGCAACCTGCTTGGCGGGGGTAATCCGGTCCTCTCCGTACAGGATCATGCTGTGGCTTATGTCGATCATCAGGACGGTCGCGCACGTCGTCTGGTGCTCCGTCTCGTAGACCTCGAGGTCCTCTTCCTTCAGGGTAAAATCGTCAATCCCGTCACGCCGGAACGCGTTCGTGAGCGTCGAGGTGAGGTCGATGTTCGTCGGCTGGTCGCCGAACCGGTACTTCTTCGTCTCGCTCAGCCTGTCAACGCCGGACCCCGTGTACGGGGTCTCGTGGTTTCCCGAGGGGGCCTTCTTGAGCGACGTGAAAATCTCCCGGAGCGCGTCCTGCCGTATCCGCTGTATCCCCTTCCCGGTAAGCTGTATCCCGGTCCTGGCGTCCTCGATGAGCCCCATCTCCCGAAGCTTGTCGATGATGTCGTCCATCGTCATGTTCCCGTCAAACAGGCCGTACTCCTCCGCGAGCTGCTTGAGCCACTCCAGGGCCTCCTCCACGTCGCCGTTTGTCTGCACGGTAAGGTAGCTGAAGAGCGTCACAAGCTGCTGGAGGCGCTGCTCGTCGGTCGTCGACTCAGGGCGCCACTGTGAATAGCGGAAGCGCATGATCAGTCGTCCTCGTACATCTTCCCCTGCCCCGTGAATATGCTCCCCACCAGGTCCTTGTAGGCGGTTCTGTGGTCCATCTCATCCTTGGCGATCTTGGAATTCTGATGGAGCCCGTCGAGAACAAACTCCATGACGGAGGGAAGCTCGTGCTGCTCGTCCAGGTTCTTCATGTACTTCTTCGTCAGGTCGCGCAACCCCCGCACCTTGTCGAGCTCTTTCGTATAGGAGGCGATCGTCATGTCGTCAGCGATCTCGATGGCGTTCCCCGTCTCGAAATACTGTATGATCTTCCCGTACTCCGGGTCCTCCGCCGCCTGCTTCCCCCCTCCCTGCCCTTCGCCGGCAGGGCGGGGACGCTTTCGGAGCGGGTCGGGGAAATATCTCTTGAACGTCTCGCGTACCGCCTTCCCCACAAGGGCCTTGCTGACCTTGACCGACCCTTCCTGTTCCCCTTCGAACACGAGCTCGATCTTGCCCGTCAGACCGGGGAGGACGTGCGGCAGGTCGCAGATGCGCGGGACGACGACTTCCTCGCCGATGAGTATCGCGCGCCTCTCCGCATTGCTTATGAGGTTTTCCATCGCGGCGATCGTCAGACGCGCGCTCACACCGGATTTCTGGTCGACAAACTCGCTCTTCCTCGCCTCGATCGCGATCTGTTCAACGATCTCGCGGAAGAAATGCGGGACGCGGATCTGCTTCCCCTCGCGCGCAATGTGGGCCTCCTGCTCGGTGATCCGTATGGCGTCTTCGAGCGACCGGGGATAGTGCGTGAGGATCTGGGAATCGATCCTGTCCTTGAGCGGCGTGATGATGTTCCCGCGGTTCGTGTAATCCTCGGGGTTCGCGGTGAAGACGAGCATGATGTCCATCGGGATGCGGATGTTGAACCCGCGGATCTGGATGTCTTTTTCCTCAAGGATATTAAAGAGGCCGACCTGGATGCGCGGTTGGAGGTCCGGCAGCTCGTTGATCGCGAATATCCCCCTGTTGCACCGCGGGATGATACCGAAGTGGATCGCGCCTTCGTGCGCGTAATGGAGGCGTTGCGCCGCGGCCTTGATCGGGTCAATGTCGCCGATCAGGTCGGCAATCGTGACGTCAGGCGTCGCGAGCTTTTCGCCGTAGCGCCGCGACCTGTGGATCCAGTCGATCGGGGTGGCGTCGCCCTGCCCGGCCACGAGATCCGCGGCGAACTTGCTAACGGGCGCGAACGGGTTGTCGTTGATCTCGCTCCCCCGGACAACCGGGATGTACTCATCGAGAAGCGACGTGAGCTGCCGGACAATCCGCGATTTGGCCTGGCCGCGGAGCCCGAGGAGGATGATGTCGTGCTTCGCAAGGATCGCGTTGACGAGCGCGGGGACCACCGTCTGTTCATAGCCGATGATCCCGGGAAAGAGGTTCTCTTTCGCGCGCATCTTCCGGATCAGGTTGGCACGGAGCTCGTCCTTCAGCGGGAGGACGCGGTACCCGCTCGTACGCAATTCGCCGAGTGTCGCTTCTTTGTTCATTAGTGTTCCCCGGATATGGCCTTCGTTGTCCGCCCGGCCAATGTAGGCGCTCCCGGGCTGACATTCAAGCGCGCGTCCGGAAGCCCGTTGCTGCGTTGCAATTGCGCCTGAAAGTTGGTACCATTGCACACGGCCGACATGCAGGGTGTATTACATAAAACGCTCATCATCCGCTTTAGTTCCGTCGGCGACGTGGTCCTCTCTTCGACGCTCGTCCGCGTTCTCCACGGGCGTTTCCCGGACTGCCGGATCGACTTTCTCGTCAAAGCGGAGTATGCCGACCTCGTGCGGTTCAATCCGCATGTCACGCGCGTGATACAATTCCCGGGCGGAGGGACGCTCGGGGACCTCGTCCGACTCCGCCGCACTGTGCGCACCTCCGGGTACGACCTCATCATCGACATCCACGACAGCATCCGGAGCCGCTTTCTTTCCGCAGGAGCGGGACCCGTGGCGCGCGTCAATAAGCGAAAGATCGCAAGGACGCTCCTCGTCAATCTCAAAGTGAACATGTATGACCGGTTCGGCGGGGCGCCGGACGTCGCCGCGCGCTACATTGAGCCCCTTCTCCCGTGGGGGATCGAGGACGATGGCGGCGTGCCCGAGCTTCATTTCCCCGCTGCGATCCGGGAATCCGCGGAGGGGCTCCTGAAGGCGGAGAGGCTGGGGAACGGCACGATGTGCGTCGGCGTCTGCCCCTGTGCGCGGCACTGGAACAAGATGTGGCCGGCAGAGCGCTTTGCCGAATCGGCGGGCCAGGTCGCCGAACAGCTCGGGCTCCCGGTCCTCCTCTTCGGGACCGCGGACGAGAGGGCGATGTGCAGCGCGATCGAGGCGGCAATCACCGGTGCGCACCCCCATACGAGCGTCCTGAACCTCGCGGGGCGCCTTTCGCTCCTCGAGACCGCAAGCGCGATGGACCGCTGCGCAATTGTACTGGCGAACGATACCGGGCTCATGCACATCGCCGAAGCACGCGGGGTTCCCGTCGCGGCAGTGTTCGGCCCGACGGTCCGGGAGTTCGGCTTCTTCCCGCGGGGCGCACGATCCTCCGTCATCGAACCTCCCGGGCTCCCCTGCCGTCCCTGCACGCACATCGGGCTCTCCCGCTGCCCCCGGGGGCATTTCCGGTGCATGAACGAGATCACGCCGGCCGCGGTGACCGCGGCGGCAGAACGGCTCCTCCCGTCATGAAACGATTCTGGGGAGCGGCATACAGTTTTGTCGTCATCCCTCTTTTCTGGATCACACTGCGGGTAATCGCGGTTGTGAACGCGAAGGCGCGCCGTGCGATCAGGGGACGGGAGACGCTCTTCGCCGACCTGGAGCGGCAGATCGCCCTGCTGGGCCCGGGCAGCCGCGTCTGGTTCCATTCGTCGTCCATGGGAGAGTTCGAGCAGGCGAAGCCGATCATCGCCGAGCTGAAACGCCGGCACCCGGGGACGCTTGTCGTCGTTTCGTTCTTCTCCCCGTCCGGATACGAGCACTCGCGCACGTACAGGCTCGCGGACGTCATCACGTATCTCCCGTTCGATACGCGGAGGAACGCGCGGCGATTTCTCGACCTTGTGCGCCCGGACGCCGCGGTGATGGTCCGGTATGACATCTGGCCCAATCACATCTGGGAAACGCACGCGAGGGGAATCCCGGTTCTCATCGCGAACGCGACGATGCGGATGCGCACGAAGCGGCGGCTCCCGGTCTCGCGCAGCTTCCACCACAGCGTGTACAACGATATCGACGACATACTTACCGTCGCGGCGTCCGACGTCGAGGCGTTCCACCTTTTCTCGCTTGACCGGCCGACGCTCCGCGCGATCGGCGACACCCGGTACGACCAGGTGACGGCAAGGAGCGCGGAGGCACGGAAGCGCCACATCATCCCCCCGGCGATCACCGCGGGAAAGAAGGTCGTTGTGATCGGAAGCAGCTGGCACGAGGACGAGGAGGTCGTGATCCCCGCGTGCCTCCGCCTGCAATCGGAATCCGGCAACGTTCTCGTCATCGTGGTCCCGCACGAGCCGACGGAGCAACACATCGAGGAGCTGGAACGGGACATCGCGGGGAAAGCGATGTCCATCCGGTTTTCAGGGCTGAACGAGTACGCCGGGGAGAACATCATCATCGTCGACAGCGTGGGGATACTCCTCGTCCTCTATGCGCTCGCCCACATCGCGTACGTCGGCGGGAGCTTCCGCCAGGGAATCCACAACGTTCTCGAGGCTGCCGTGTTCGGCATCCCCGTCATTTTCGGCCCCCGCCACAGGAACTCGCATGAACCGATCATGCTCGTGGAATGCGGGGGGGCATTCGTCGTCGAAAACTCCGCGGAGGCGCACAGGACGCTCCAGAACCTTCTCGAGGACGGCGGGGCGCGGCAGGCCTCCGGCGAGCGCGCGGCAAAGTTTGTGGAATCACATACAGGCGCGACTGCACGATTTCTCGAACATCTCGAGCGGAGACTCCCGAAAGGGCTATGAAGATCGCATACTTTGACACCATCGGAGGTATCGCGGGGGACATGACGATGGCGGCGTTCGTCAGCGCCGGGGTGAAGTTCGAGTCGCTCCAGTCGGATCTCGACAAACTCGGCATTGCGGGGTTCGAGCTCTCCGCGCGTCACGTGAGGCGGAGCGCTGTGGACGCACTCCACATCGACGTTATCACGACAGGCGCGGAACACGTCCACAGGAAGATGAGCGACATTGAGGAGATACTCGACCGCTCCGCTCTTCCCCCGTCCGTGAAGGAAAGGTCCCGATCGATATTCCGCGTAATCGCTGAAGCGGAGGCGCACGTCCACGCGACCACCCCGGATAAGGTGCATCTCCACGAGGTGGGGGCGCTGGATTCCATCGTGGACATTGTCGGATGCGCGATCTGTCTTGAGGCGTGCGGCATCGAGGCGGTGTATTCGTCCCCGGTGCGGCTGGGAAGCGGCGGTTTTATCAACACGCAGCACGGGAAGATGCCGGTCCCCGCCCCCGCCACTGTCGAGATACTCAAAGGGTACCCGACGGTCCTGACGTCGGTCCCGCATGAACTGACGACACCCACGGGGGCAGCGATCATCAAGGCGCTCTCCTCCGGGCTTCTCGACGATGAGCGCCTCCGCGTCAGCGCCGTCGGCTACGGCGCGGGGACAAACGAGTTCGCCGAGATCCCCAATCTCCTCCGGGTCATCATCGGCACGCTGGAGTCCCCGCTCGAGCAGGAGGAGATACTCTGCGTCGAGACGAACATCGACGACATGAATCCGCAGGCCTACCCGTACGTCATCGAGCTCCTTCTCGGGGCCGGCGCGCACGACGCGTACCTTGTTCCCATCATCATGAAGAAAGGGAGGCCCGGGATACTCCTTTCCACTATGGTCGCACGGTCGCACCTCGAGGCGGTCGTCGGCGTGCTCTACAGGGAGACGTCCACGATCGGCCTGAGAATCCAGCAGACGGGGCGCCGGAAGCTCCCCCGCCGTCACCTGGAAGCCGTCACGTCCCTCGGGATTGTGAAAGCAAAGGCGGTCATCAGGGACGGACGGGAGATCGTGACCCCCGAGTACGAGGAGTGCAGGCGGATTGCAACGGAGCGGAACATGCCGCTTCTCGACGTCATGAAGACACTCGAAAAGGAGCTGAGAGAGGGAACAGCCCCGACATAAGGATTCTGCTCGCCCACGCAGTTCAACGAACCCGAGGCATGACATGAAACCCCACGTTCTCCTTCTCACCGCAGGCATCGTCGCCATGATCAACGGATGTTCAACCGAAAAACCGCCGTCCCCCCTTGCCGCCAAGATCAAGCGCTTCGTCCCCACACAGGTCAACGCCGACCTTTCGCGCCTGAGCCCGGGGGACAGGCGGGCGCTCATCAAGCTCGTGGAAGCCGCGAAGATCGCCGACCGGATCTACACGCGGCAGGTCTGGAGCGGAAACGAGGCGCTCCGCAAGGAGCTCGAGGCCGACCGGACGGACGAGGGAGCCGAACGGCTCCACTATTACAATCTCAACATGTCCCCCTGGTCGAGCCTGGACCACGATGAGCCGTTCATTTCCGGCGCACCCCGCGTCAGGCCCCCCGGCGCGAACTATTATCCCGAGGACATGACGAAGGAGGAGTTCAACGAGTGGACCGGGACGCTCACGGAAGCGCAGAAGAAGGAAGCGACCGGGTTCTTTACGACGATTCGGCGGAACGGCATCCGTCACCTCACGGTGGTGCCGTACAGCGACGAGTACCGGGATCTTCTCATCCCCGCGGCCCGGCTCCTCATGGAAGCTGCGGCGGCCACGGACAATGCGTCCCTCAGGACGTTCCTGACAAAACGGGCGGACGCGTTCATAAGCAACGATTATTACGAGAGCGACGTCGCCTGGATGGATCTTGACAGCCCGATCGAACCGACGATCGGTCCCTACGAGGTCTACCGCGACGAGCTGTTCAATTACAAGGCCGCGTTTGAAGCGTACATCTGCCTGCGGGACGACTCGTCGACGACGAAGCTTGCGCGGTTCTCGGCACACCTGCAGGAGATCGAGAACGCCCTCCCGATCGACCCCCGGTACAGGAACCCGAAGCTCGGAGCGCTCTCCCCGATACGCGTCGTGGACGAGGTTGTGACGGGAGGGGAGGCGCACGCCGGCGTGCAGACGGCGGCGTTCAACCTCCCGAACGACGAGCGGGTGACGGCGGAGAAAGGGAGCAAGAGGGTGATGCTGAAGAACGTGCAGGAGGCGAAATTCAGGACGATACTGAAGCCGATTACGGGGATCGCGCTCGATCCCGCGCAGCAGCCCTACGTCTCGTTCAACGCCTTCTTCACGCACATACTTGCGCACGAGCTTATGCACGGGCTCGGACCCCACACGATCATGCTCCACGGCAAGCAGACGACGGTGCGCCAGGCGATGCAGGAGCTCAGCTCCGCGCTCGAGGAGGCAAAGGCGGACATCAGCGGACTGTTCGCCCTCCAGTACATGATCGATCACGGGATCGTCGACAGCACGATGGAGAAGCAGATGTACATCACCTACCTCGCCGGCATATTCCGCTCGGTCAGGTTCGGGATCAACGAGGCACACGGGCAGGGGATGGCGCTGCAGTTCAACTACCTCATGGACGAGGGGGCGATTACGTACAACGAGGGATCGGGGGTCTTCTCCGCGGACGTCGCGAAATTCAAAGCCGGGGTCCGAAAGCTGACGGGGGAGATCATGACGCTGCAGGCGCAGGGGAACTATGACGGCGCGCGGTCGCTCCTGATCAGGTACGCGGTCATACGCCCTTCCATGCAGCGGACGCTCGACAGGCTCGCCCACCTTCCGGTGGACATCGAGCCGGAGTTCAACGGCGTGGAAGAGCAAACGAACTGAGACAACGAAGCGGGGAAACGCATGAGCATATCGCTGAAGAACCTGAACGTTCTCATCACCGGCGCAAGCAGCGGGATCGGGGAGGCGTGTGCCGCCGCGTTTGCCCGCGAGGGGGCGAACCTCCTCCTGGCCGCACGGCGGAAGGACCGGATCGACAGGCTCGCACGGTCGCTCGAGGACACGCACCATGTCATGACGCACGGCTTCGTCCTTGACGTGAGGAACCAGCAGGACGTGGAAAAGGCGATCGCTTCGCTCCCCCCGGCGTGGGATCACATCGACATACTCGTCAACAACGCCGGGCTGAGCAGGGGGCTGACGAAACTCCACGAGGGGGAGATCCGGGACTGGGAGGAGATGATCGACACGAACGTGAAGGGTCTCCTGTACGTGACCCGCGCCGTCCTCCCGGGGATGGTGAAAAGGAACAGCGGGCACGTCATCAATATGGGATCGATTGCGGGGCACGAGCTCTACCCGAACGGCAACGTTTACTGCGCGAGCAAGTTCGCCGTCGCCGCCATCTCCAAGGGACTGAGGATGGACCTCCTTGGAACGAACGTGCGCGTAAGTTCCGTTGACCCGGGGCTCGTGGAAACCGAATTCAGCGAGGTGCGATTCCGCGGGGACACAACGCGGGCGTCACAGACGTACGTGAACATGCGCCCGCTCAGGGGGGAGGACGTCGCGGAGGCCGTTGTATTCTGCGCGACGCGCCCGCCGCATGTCGACATCGAGCAGTTGGTCGTGATGCCGACAGACCAGGCTTCCGTCAACCACGTGCACAGGTCTGCGTGAAGCCCGGGTCCGGAACCGGCGGGACGGCGAACGATCTGCACCTGTTCACGCACGAGAACCTTCTTGCGCAGATTGCAGCGGCACCGTTCACACTCGGGGCATATACGGTGACGTTCTACGCGGAGAAGGGGAAACCCGTCAACAGGGTGACGCCGGAGACCGCCGAGTTCTATCTGTATCCTTCCGGCGGGACGCTGCGGGACGGCGCGTTCAATCTCGTATTTTACGATTCGCGGTACGATACGTACCGCGGATTCACACCCCCCCACATGAAAAAACCCTGACAATGGCATCCCCCCCTCCGTGCATGACGCCGGACGTACTGCTCGCACCTCTTACGACGATCGGGCTCGGCGGTACCGCCCGTTGGCTCGCCCGGTGCACGAACGGGGGAGAACTGCGAGATGCACTCGGTTTCGCGGCCCGGGAGCGCCTTCCCGTCCAGGTCTTTTCGGGGGGGAGCAACATCATATTCGCGGACGAGGGATTTGACGGCGTTGTGGTGAACGTCGCTCTCCGCGGGATACGCGAAGAGGAATCAGCCGACGGGGTCAGGCTCACCGCAGGAGCGGGGGAGCCGTGGGACGGGATCGTCGGGCTTGCCGTGGAAAGAGGATTGGAAGGGATAGAGTGCCTTTCCGGAATCCCCGGTTCTGCGGGGGGAACCCCCGTGCAGAACGTCGGGGCGTACGGACAGGAGGTGGCAGAGACGCTCGTGTCGGTCCGCGCGCTCGACCGGCTCACGCTTGCGGAGAGGGAGTTCCCGCGCGATGAGTGCGCGTTCGGATACAGGGAGAGCCGGTTCAAGAGGGAGGATGCGGACAGGTTCATCATTACCGAGGTGAGATTCGTTCTCCGGAGGAATCGGAAGCCGGAGATACGGTATGCAGAACTCCGGAAGGAAATCGACGCACGGGGGGGAGACCTCTCGCTCCGGGCCGTCCGAGATGCAGTGATAGGGCTGAGGAGGAGGAAATCGATGGTTGTCGACCCGGCCGATGGGAACTCCCGGTCGGTGGGCTCGTTCTTCACGAATCCGGTCGTCACCAAGGAATTCTTCGAATCGAGGCTGCATGGGATACCGGTCCCGACGTATCCCGCGCCCGGAGGGGTGAAGCTCTCCGCAGCATGGCTTGTCGAGCACGCCGGATTTGCCAGGGGGGTTACGAGAAAGGGGGCGGGGATCTCCGACAATCATGCGCTTGCGATCGTCAACCGGGGGGGAACGACGTCCGACGTGCTGGCGCTCGCAACAGAGATCGAGAAGGGGGTCGAAGTAAAATTCGGCGTGCAGCTCCGGAGGGAAGCGGTCGTCGTGGGCAGCAGTCCGGGGAAACGATGAGCATACGGGGCGTGATTTTTGACTTCGGGCGCGTGATCTGTGATTTCGATATCGGGAAGTTCATCGCACGCGCCGCGGCACATTCGTCCCTCTCGCCGCAGGGTCTGAAGTCGACGATGGCTGAGTCAGAGGCGGCGGCCGTGCGCTACGAGACCGGGCTCATCTCCTCGCAGGAGTTCTACAGGAGCGTCTGCGCGATCGCTTCTCTCACGATGACGGAGGAGGAGTTCGTCAGGGCCTACACCGATATCTTCACGCAGAAGCCGGCGACGATCGCGCTCGTAAAGCGCCTGAAGGGACACTACAGGCTCGGTCTCCTCTCGAACACAAACGAATGGCATTATGAGTTCGGGATCAAGCCCGTCGGGCTCCTCCCGTGTTTTGACGCGGTGACGCTCTCTTACGAAGTCCGCGCCATGAAACCCGATCCGAAGATCTACGCTGATATGCTGGGGAAGCTTGCCCTGCCGGCGGCGGCCTGCGTCTATATTGACGACATACAGGAGTACGTGGAGGGGGGGCGGCGGGCCGGGCTGAATGCGATTCATTACACGACGCACGAGCGATTGCTCGAGGATCTGAAAGAGGCAGGCGTACGGATACCACCCGAATGAGAGGAGTCTATGCCAACGATCGTGCCCGCTCCGGCGCGGATCGAGTCCGCCGGAAACAAACCGAAGATCATTGAGGAATTCATCGGCAGGGTGAATTCCGGAACCGAGGCGGTGAGCATCGCCCGGATGAAGAGCCCTTCCGGATGGCTCGAGCCCCCGCAGACGCCGGAGTTCGACGAGTACACGGTGGTCCTGAACGGTACGCTCCGCGTGACGCACGCCTCGGGGGAAATCGACGTTCGTGCGGGGCAGGCCCTCATCGCGCACAGGGGGGAATGGGTCAGGTATTCTTCCCCGTACCCTGAGGGGGCGGAATACATCGCCGTGTGCCTCCCTGCATTCTCACCCGATACTGTCCGGCGGGAACCATGAGCCGGAGCGTGCACGGGCGCGCGTTCGCGCCGGTTGTCCTGATATCGGTTACGGCGATCCAGACTCTCTGCGCGCAGACTTCAGCACCGATGTCCGCAGAGAGTTCCGCCAGGACTTTGCCGCAGGCTTCTGTTGAGACGACGATCCCGGCAAAGTACTACCACGGATTCGGAGGCGGGTTCGTCATGTACGACATGAACAGACGAGCGTACACCCGGTACCGCCCCGCGGAGTGCAGGAAGCGGCTCTCCCCCGCGTCGACATTCAAGATACTCAACTCTCTCATCGGTCTCGAGAGCGGCGTGATACCCGACGAGCACTTCGTGATACGGTGGGACAGCCTCCACCGGAGCGTCGAATCCTGGAACCGCGATCACGACCTTGCCTCCGCACTCGAGAATTCCGTCGTCTGGTATTACCAGGAACTAGCCCGGCGTGTCGGGCGCGGGAGGATGACGGCATTTATCGACAGCACCGGGTACGGGAACAACGACGCCAGCGGTCCGATCGACAGGTTCTGGCTCGGGAACACGCTCCGGATATCCGCGGATGAGCAGGTCGGAGTTTCTCCGGCGGCTGTACGCGGAGGATCTTCCGTTCTCGCGCCGGTCGATGGATATCGTGAAGAGAATACTCATACTCCAGCGGACCGACTCCACCGTGCTGCACGCAAAGACGGGCATGGCAAACGACATGAGCGGCGTCGCTGTCGGCTGGTTCGTCGGCTACGTCGAGAAAGCCGGCAACGTCTATTTCTTCGCGCTCAATATGACAAGCCCCGACGAAGAGAAGGACGGTGAGGCGATATTCAGAGAACGGAAGAGCGCCGCCCTCGCGATACTGAAAGACCTGGGGATACTCTGAGGGAACGCACGGCGGAAGTTTCAACCGTGCGGCCGGTGCTTGTTCTTCAGGGGTGTTTTCTCCATATTTTGCAATGAAGCGTTACGCCGACGTCTCCCTCCCCGTCACCCTCGACAGGGAGTTCACCTACCTCATACCCCCCGGACTCGAGAGTGCCGCTCTTGTGGGCACCCGCGCCGTCGTCCCGTTCGGACGGAAGTTCGCAACCGGACTCATCACGGGACTTCCCGCGACGACGAATGTCGCGGGATTGAAGCCGATACACGACATCATTGATCCCTCCCCCATCGTCTCCGACGAGCTTCTCTGGCTCTGCCGGTGGATTGCCGGTTACTATCTTTCCCCGCTGGGAAGCGTCCTGAAGGCAGCCATGCCGCAGGGGTTTTCCCCCTCGAGCCGCCGGGTCGTGCGGGCGCTCGCCGCCCTGACGCCGGAGGCCATGGAGGATCTGAAGAGCCGCGCTCCGAAACAGGCGGAGGCGGCGGCTTATGTACTCACGAAGCGGGAGGCATCGGCGTCAGAGGTCGCGCGAAAGACCGGCGCGCGCCAGATCCATGCGCTCCTGAATGACCTGGTCCATGCGGGACTAATCGAATCGGAAGAGCAGATCCCCCGCCCCTCCGGGAAGCCAAAGATCGTGGAGATGGTGCGGAGGGATCTCCTGAACCCGGTTCTCCTGAGGAGGGCACTCGACACTCTCTCTCCGCGAAAAAAGAGAGCCCGGGGGCTCATCGAACATCTCCTCGCGGGGGACACGGCGCCGGGGACCTCCACGGCGGTGGCCGACCTGCTCCGCCACACCGGTGCGACGCTGACACTGTTCCGGGAGCTCGTGGGTTCGGGGGCCATCGTTACGGAGCGGGTCGAAGTGTCACGGGAGCAGGATTTCGGAACGGAACTGCAAACGCTCGGCATACGCCTCAACGAGCAGCAGTCGGCCGTTCTCGCCGCGGTCAGGGGGGCGATGGAGCGCGGCGGGGGAGGTGCGTATCTCGTGCACGGTGTGACAGGGAGCGGAAAGACGCAGGTGTACATCGAGGCAATACGGTTCTGCCTTTCGCTCGGAAAATCGGCGATCGTTCTCGTGCCGGAGATTTCGCTGACTCCCCAGATGGTCCGACGGTTCAAATCGCACTTCGGCGCCGACGTTGCTGTCGTCCACAGCCGCATGTCCCCCGGGGAGCGGCATGACGCATGGCGGAGGGCGTACAGGGGAGAGGCGAGAATCGTGATCGGGCCGCGATCGGCAGTATTCGCACCGCTCGCACATCTGGGGCTCATCGTCGTCGACGAAGAACACGAGGCATCGTACAAGCAGTTCGATTCCTCCCCCCGCTACAACGCACGCGACGTCGCCGTGGTCCGGGGGGGACACTCGGGTGCAGTCGTCGTTCTCGGGTCCGCCACGCCGAGCGTGGAATCGTACAGCAACGCCGAACTGGGGAAGTATACGCTCCTCGGGATGCCGAAACGGATCGACGACGTTCCGATGCCCTCCATCGCGCTCGTGGACATGACCGCCGAACGAAAGCGTCTTTACGCTGCGGCAAAAGAGGCTCTCCCGCCCGACCAGAGATCGCCGCTGAAGAATTTCGTCCAGCCGTCTGTCTCGGGGATCCTCCGCGCGAAGATCCAGGAACGGATTGAACGGAAGGAAGGGACGATACTTCTGCAGAACCGGCGGGGATTCGCCCCGTTTGTGGAGTGTGCGGAGTGCGGCTACGCCGAGATGTGCGATAACTGCAACGTGACGCTGACGTACCACCTGGAAAAAAAACACCTCCGCTGTCACTACTGCGGTCTCATCCGCACTCCCCACATACTCTGCCCGACGTGCGGCGGGACCGACATCAGGCTCCGCGGGATAGGGACGCAGAAAGTGGAAGAGGAACTCGGCAAGACGTTCCCCGGAGCCCGCATACTGCGGATGGACATGGACTCGACGACGCGGAAGGGGGCGCATGACAGGATACTCCGGTCGTTTGCACGCGGCGAGACGGACATACTCCTCGGGACACAGATGGTTGCCAAGGGGCTGGATTTCCCGCGTGTGTCGCTCGTGGGGGTGATCTCGGCGGACACGCAGATGCTTCTCCCCGATTTCCGCGCCTCCGAACGGACGTTTCAGCTTCTGACGCAGGTGGCCGGCAGAGCGGGGCGGAGCTCCATTTTGGGTGAGGTGCTCATACAAACACATCAGCCGGGGCATTATACGCTCGTCCACGTCCTTGATAACGACTTCATGGCGTTCTACGAGGAGGAGCTCCGCGCACGGCGTGAGCTCGCCTATCCGCCTTTCTCACGTCTCGTGCTCGTGGAAACGCGGGGGCCGAACGAGGAGCATGTCCGGGACGAGGCGGAGCGGTTCGCCCGGGCACTCAGGGAGGAAGGAATTCGTGCGACGCTCCTCGGGCCGGCCCCCGCGGTGATCAGCAGGATCGACAAGAAATACCGCTGGCACCTGATTTTGAAATGCCTCAAGGAGGAGGACCCTTCAGGGAATGCCGTGAGAGAGGTCATACACAGGGCGATGGGAAAGACGGCGCCGCGACGGAAAGCGGAGGTTCAGCTTATCGTGGACGTCGATCCGGCGGGACTCATGTAGTTTATCCCGGGTCAGCCGGTGTGAAGTTCCGCGGCTCGGTTGGGCCGACAGCCATGGGCTGGAGCACACGCTGAGCCTGTTGAAGGAGAACGAGAAAAAGGAGAACCGTTGACCCGGCCACGATCGGAAGCCGATTCATCCGCAATGCCGGATCCCGAATCGGGCGCGCGCTGCGTGAAGAATTGCCCGGAATTCGCTATCATAGCCTCAACCCGTATCCCGGATTGACGCGCTCCTCACACCCCAAAGAACCAGGTTCACATGAAACAGAATACGACAGGTGCTGCACTCGCAAGGCTTTCCGAAATGTACATACGGCTCGTTCTCGCCGTGGGGGCGCACGACGGAGACTACGTTGATGCGTACTACGGTCCCGATACTTTCCGCGGGGAGATCATTCCTCTTGAGACGATACGGAAGAGGGGGGCATCGGCGATCGCCGAGCTGAAAATGCTTTCGCCCACCCGGATGGACGACATGGTCCGTCTTCGTCACCGGTACATTGTGCGCCAGCTCCAGGCACTCATCGCTAAGGTAGACATACTCGGCGGGAAGGTGATGACGTTTGACGAGGAGTCACAGGCCCTGTACGACGCGAAGGCTCCTTCTTATGATGAAGAGCATTTTACGGCGCTGCGCGATGAGCTGGGGGCGGCGCTGCCGGGGAAAGGGGAAACGCCGGCACGGTTCGACGCGTACAGGGCGAATTTCGTCATTCCGAAAGAGAAACTCGACAGTGTCTTCAAAGCGGCAATCGAAGAGAGCAGGAAACGGACGGCGAAGCGGATCGCCCTCCCGGTGGGAGAGAGCTTTACCGTCGAGTACGTGACCGACAAACCATGGAGCGGGTACAACTGGTTCAAGGGGAACTGCCACAGCCTGATACAGGTGAATACCGATCTCCCCATCACGGTCGACAGGGCGGTGGATCTCGCAAGCCACGAAGGGTATCCCGGCCACCATCTCTACAACTCACTCCTTGAGACGCATCTTGTCCGGGGAAGGAAATGGCTGGAATTCACCGTCTATCCCCTCTTCAGCCCGCAGTCGCTTATCGCTGAAGGGACCGCGAATTTCGGCATCGACATGGCGTTCCCCGGGGAGGAGCGGGCGGAGTTTGAGAGGGAGGTGCTTTTTCCCCTGGCGGGGCTTCCCCCGGATGAAGCCGGAGAGTATTACAGGATACACGCGCTCTTTCTGAAGCTCGCCTACGCAGGGAACGAAGCCGCGCGGAAGTATCTCGACGGAAAGTGTACGAGGGAGGAGGCGGTCGCGTACCTGACGAATTACGCGCTGATGCCGGCGGACCGGGCGCTGCAGCGGACGAAGTTCTTCGACAAGTACAGAAGCTACGTGATAAACTACAACCTCGGTCAGGACATGGTGAAACGGTATATCGAGTCCGCAGGGGGCGTCGCGAAAAAGCCCGATGTACGGTGGAAGATATTCGAGGAGCTCATTTCATCGCCGAGACTTCCGTCAGGCCTTCTTTGATTCGCGGAGTTCGTTTCGCAGGAGAGCCAGTTCCTGGGCGAGGAGCCGGTTCTGGTGTTCGAGCCTTGTCGCTACGACGGAGAGGTGGACGAGGAATATTGTAACGGCAAAGAGGGCGGCAAGGAATATGAGAGACGGGGCGTAAAACACCCCGAGGAGTGCGGCAATCCGGTCGAGTCCCGCCCGCCAGAACGACAGGACAAGAAGGGCGACCGTGCATACGACCCAGATAATCGCATATTCCTCTCTCAGTTTTCCTCTCAGTATCAGCCTCCCGATAAACAGAAGGAAGAAAACGCTGCCGATGATGCTCAGGATCTGAATCCGAAGAGGGACAACCGTATCCATGACTTTCTCCTTCCGCTATTTGAGAGTGCGCAGGACTGTCATAAGCATGGCAAGCGTGGCCCTGAACAGGTAGAGAAGCCCGACAATCATCCCGATGGATGAGTGTCCTCCCACCCGTTCGTCCATGTGGACGGAGACTTCAGTGACGCGGAGCTTCCGCCGCGTGAACATGACGATGGACTCGGGCTCGGGATACTGGTCGGGGTACTCATCAATGCAGACGGCAAGCGCCTTCCGGTTCATCGCACGGAATCCCGATGTGCTGTCGGTGAACCGACGCCGCAGGAGAAGCCCCTGGAGGGCGTTGAAATAGCCTATCCCGATCCTTCGTGCAAACGAGGAGCGGGATCCGCCGTCGCCGATGAACCTCGAGCCGATGACGACGTCGGCAGTTCCGTCGACGAGAGGTTTCAGGAGTATTCCTATTTCGTCCGGCTTGTGCTGGCCGTCACCGTCGATCTGCACGACGTATTCGCAGTTGCGGGCGTGGGCGTAGCGGAAACCAAGCTGGGTCGCCGCCCCCTTTCCGACATTGAAGGTGAGACTGAGAAGGACGCAGGGGAGGTTCCGCACCGCCGAGGCTGTCCCGTCGGTCGACCCGTCATTGACAACGATGACGTCGGACCTGAGGCCGGAGTGCTCGATCGAGGAGCGGATATCGCTGACGACGCCCCTGATCGACTCTTCCTCGTTGTACGCCGGCACCACGACTGCGATATGGGGGGAGGGGGAATCCATGTGGCCCGTGCAACGTAGAGAATCGTAGGTCAAATTTCAACACGCGTCATTTCACAAATGGTGCTCTCACACTCAGTTTCTCATCCGGCTGAACACCATGGTTCCTGATTCGCTGGCGTTCCTGGCGCGCGCCATCTTCGGAGGATCTCTTGCCGGCGGGATCGCCTTCCTCGTAGGAAGGCGCGCCCTCCTTTTCCTTGATCTCAGGTTCGATTCACGCTGGGAGGAATTCTCCTTTTCCACTGCCGCGGGGCTCGGCATCGCGGCACTCCTGGCATTCGGGCTCGGCAACGGCGGGTGGCTCAAACCAGTCCCGTTCGGCGGTCTTCTCGCACTGTACGTGGTGCTTTCGCTCATCCCACGGGGCGGCGCGCCGGTGCCTCCACCTGCGCGTGGCGCCGTTGATCCACTGTACAGGACCGCGTTCTTCGTACTGGTGATTCTCACGGTTCCTCTCCTGCTTCTCCCCCTCTATCCCCCGACGGGATCCGACGCGATCACGTATCACCTTGCGGTCGCGCGGAAATTTGCAGCGACCGGGATCGTGAGCCCGACGCCCGAGTTCCGCTATGCCGTGTTCCCCGAGCTTGCGGAGATGCTGTTCGCAGGCTCGCTTCTCCTCGGAAACGAGATTACCGCGCAGTGGATGAGTTTTCTCGCGCTCGCAGTAACCGCCGCCGCCGTGACGTCGTTCGTCCGGAGGGCAAGCGGAGAAGGCGAAGGGCTCTGGGGGGCCGGACTTCTTCTCAGCAATACGGCGATTCTTCTTCTCGGGGGGGTTGCATTCGGTGACATGCTCCTGACGGCGTTTGTGACTCTCAGTTTTCTTTCGTTTGAACGGTGGCGCGCAGGGGACGGAGAACCATGGCTTGTCGTGTCAGGTTTCATGACGGGGCTGGCCGTCGGCACGAAATACTCGGCCCTTTTCTTTCCGCCGGTACTTCTCATGATGATACTCCTGGGAGGAGGCCGCGGGAGATTTCTCCGCTCATCATTGATCTTCCTTGCCCCGCTTCTCATCAGCGGGATCCCGTGGTACCTGTACAATTTCGCATGGACGGGAAACCCCGTCTGGCCTTTTTTCTCGGGTGTTTTCGGTCTCAAGTACTGGAACGCGGCGGACATCGCGGCACAGACTTCGGACCTCGTCTCACAGTACGGATCGGGAAAGAGTTTCTCGTCTCTCCTCACGCTCCCGTGGAATCTCTTCTTCCGCAGCGAGTTGTTCCACACCGAAGGGTCTCTCTCGTACATGCTCCTCGCGGGAATCCCGTTTGCCCTGTACGCGGCGGTGCGGGACCGGTCAGCCCGCCGGCTGGTTGTCGCGGCGGGGGCATACACGCTCTTCTGGTTTTACACTGCCCCGATGCTCCGCTATCTGATCCCTGTCATTCCCCTCTATTGCGCCGCGGCCGCTGCAGGGGCGGGTCAGTTCTTCAGAAGGAACGTGTCATCTGCGATTCTCCCGCTTGGTTTTGCGGTCGTCGCCATGGTCATGTTCTTCCCCGCGCTCAACTACACACTCCGGACGGCCGGGAGGAGCGGATTCCCCCCGTCGAACGCCGCGGGAAGGGACAAGTACCTCGAGAGCCGCCTCCCCTCCTACAGGGCTGTGAGGCTCCTGAACGAACGGGGCGGAAGGGGATTCACGCTCTACTCGTATCATGATTCCCAGATGGCGTATTTTACAGACGGTGGGTTCAGGGGGGATTTTTTCGGACCGTGGCGGTATTCGCTTATCGAGGGGGTGCTGGGCGGTCCGGAGGATTCACTTCGCGCGGCACTGCGCACGCTGGGTGCGGATTATCTTCTCATCAGGGACGACAGCGCGGGGTGCGTGTGCAGCGAGGAGTGGCTGTCGCGGAGATTCGTCGTCCCATGGTACCGGTCGACGGGCGTGGCGCTCTTCCGGGTTTCATCAGTCCCGATCGCCCCTTCGTACGGCCCGGAGCTTATCCCCGCAGTTCAGAAGGCGAGAACAGACGATACGGTCCACGTGGATGTGCGATTTGCCGCGAAGGAAGGGCGAATGTATCTCTGCACCTGCACCGGATCGGCAGATTCGGCGTACGCCAATGCCGCGCTCGAGATTTCATGGCTCGACGTGAACGGAAAACAGATACGGACGGATCAAGCCCCGGGAGTCTTCCTCAAAAAGAGTTCGGTGCTGAAGCTGCTTTCCACATCTCCCTCCCGCGCCATGACGGCGACTCTCACGATCAGCATACTGGGAGGGGCTGCGCTCAACGTATCACGCATGTCGGCCCGCGAAATCGGGTTCGTTAATGCGCTCCCCTGAGGCGGGCTGTTGCACACAGCATCCTTCTGCTTTTCGATCTGCCCGGCTGCAAGGCGTTGAGTGGCGCCCGGCATACTGTTCAGCAATCGAAGAGTGACCCCTGCACCGTGTCGCGGGAGATGGCCGGGAACTTCTTCTTCAGCGAGCAGCCGAACACTTCGCGCAGCTTCTCCACGTCGTACCCGAACGGCAGGAGGAGCGTCTCAACGGCTTTGAGCGCCATGTCGGTGTACGTTTCGATGTCGTACCCTTCGGCGGATTCGTAGAGGGGGACCGGGAGCGCCTTCGCGGGCTTCTTTTTCCCGGAAGCGTCCACGATGATGTATTCGACCATTTCCCCCGGCGCAAGATGGACGCCCGCCTCGTCGAGGGCTTTCGCCGCGCCGGCACTTGCGGTGTTTGTCGTGTATTCTTCCGGGTCACGCGACAGGTGGCGGCGGATGACAAGCTCGAGCGGGTTCGCCGTTCCGGAGCGGAGGAGCGCGACCGCTTCGCCGGCCTTCGCAAGGGCCGCGGGGATGAGTTCTTCCAGCTTTGCAACGGTGGGCGCCGTGCCGAATATCTGGAGCATTTCCCCCTGGAGGCGCTTTATGAAGACGGGGGTGTCGCGCCTCCGGACTTCGATGCCGCGGATCTTGATCTCGTTGTTTGCGTACCAGCCGACGTACCGGTTGGCGGTCGGTATGCGGGGATCCATCTTCGACGAGGGGAAGAGTATCCAGTTGTACATCCCCTCGAGCGAGATGTCGATCCCGACGATTTTCCGCACCTCCAGGGCGAGTGATTCGTAATCCGCTTCGGTCGCCCCCTCCTTCCAGAGCCACATGCAGTCCACGATCGCGTGTATGAATTTGTATCCCCGATCCTCCGCAATTTCCTTGGCGCGCAGGATCGCTTCGCGGGAGAATGCGTTTACCGATTCGTGCGCCTCGATCCGCCCGAAACGGGCGTTCTTGTAACCGAGGTAGCCGAAGCAGGTGACGAGCATCCATTTGAGCGCATTCTGCCGGCGGTCGTACAGCTTCCATTTCCCGTCCCCGGCGCGCTTGAGGGCTTTCCTGGTCTTCTTGTACGCGGCCCGCTTCGTGACGACGGTGCGGAGCGTGGCGGGGACGATCCCTTCACGGCGCTCGCAGATCGTGTAGCCCAGTTCGGGGACCGCTTCGTTGCGGCAGCAGCGGCAGTTGACGGTCTCCGGGGAGACGTTGTGCTCGACCATGATCGTGGGGTACATCGAAACGAAGTCCATTTCCGCGATCTGTTCGTGGAATCCCATGACAGGCTGGAATATGAGCCCCCCGCGGTCGGCAAGGAGGAGCGTGGAGGCGGATTTGAATTCCTCGGGCTCCCGTTTTTTGGCCGGTATGAGGTACCCGTTGCGCGACGCCCAGGAGAGCTGCATCGAGGAGAGCGCCGAGCCGATCGTCGCGCGGGACTGGTGCTGCACGGGAAGCTGCGTCAGGCGCGCGATTTCCGCGACGCCGTCGAGGCTTGCTTCCCCCATCATGAACGAGTTCTCCGTGTCAAGGTGCCAGCGCCCGGCCAGCTCAAATGCGCCGTCCTTGTGGACAATTTTGCCGTAGGCGAAGTAGCTCGTTTCGCCTGTCGTAAAGTACCCCGCATCGGGGTCCCTGTTGAGTGCAAGCGGGAGTCCCTCCTCGGCCGCAATGCGCGTGAGCATCGGGAGGAGTATGGCATCCCCGAATTCGGTCATAATGATGTCCGGGTCGCACCGCGTGAGATGGCGGTTGAGCGATCCGATCACCTCGGCCGGCTCCTCGTTTTCGAGCGCGTACATGCTCCCCTCGTACCCGACCTCGAGCTGGTACGTCTTCCGGTATTTCGGCGAGACGAAGTCGGGGATGCTCTTGAGCGTCATCGTCACAAGGGGTGGGAGCAGGTATTCCAGCGCGGCGGGATCGTCGTCCAGTTTCCATCCGGCGAGACGCCCCTCTTCGTCGATCGTGTACTCGGCGAAGCCAAGCGGGAAGAGCCCCGTCCTGTAGAGGTAGAGCTGCTGAGAGGAGATGTCGGAATCGAAAAAGACGAAATGCGGGAAGTGCGGTTCGAGGCGGCGGACGACGTCCTTCAGGTGGAGCGTGTCATGCACGGTGACGCGGAGGACGTCCCATTCTTCGTTCGTGTAGATTTCCTTCCGCACCGTCCTGTCGAGCGTGACGCGGAACGGAAAAAGGCGCACGATTGCCTCGACGCGCGCCTCGTCCGAAGGCGGGACATGCATGTAAAACCACGGGGCGAACGCGTCGTGGCAGCAGTGCTTCGCCCCGTCACGGTCCACAAGCCAGAGGGTGATTCCCTGCCGTGACGGATAGAGGTCAAACAGCCACCCGGTGATTGTCCGCGCTGTCGTCATGCGCTGCTTCCAGTTGTTTCATCCGCTGCTGCAGGTCCGCGATGATCCTGTGCTGCGCCAGGAGCATGCACATGGCGATGCTTTCGAAGGGGATCGGCCGTGCGGCGTAGGCGCTCCCCGCAAGCTGGAGGCGCGCCGCGCGGAAGAGTTCGTCAAGCGCCTCCTGGTCTTCCCTGCGCAGCCCGCGCCGGAATTTTCCCCAGCTTTCCATCTCCTGCTGGATGACCATCGTGAACGTCGGTACGGTCCGTCCCATGGAATGCGCCCTCCTTTGTCGTATGACTGTTCTTTTCCCCCCGTGCGCCGGTTGCCCCGGTGAGAATCTCCGGCAGGAGCCGCTGGCTCCCCGCGTCCCCGACGAGTCGGTACACGCGATCCATGACCGCCATCATGCGCGGGAACAGCGCGTTTCGCTCCTTCGAGTCGAGCTTCACGTCCAGCGAGGCCAGAAGCACGGCGATCTGGTCCTGTTTGAGAGCCCGGAGTGCGACGGCAATCCTCTCCAGTCCCGCTTTCACCTGGAAGAGCGGCGCCTGCTCGTCGTAGAACGTGTCGAGAAGGCCGAATATGATGACGACGGGGGAGCCCTTCTGCCGGACGAAAAGGGGGAGGCGCTCCGTGATCACGGCTTCCATCTGGTAGCAGGTGAACGCACGGGAGATGAATATGTTGTCAAGCAGGCTCTCCGGGGTGATCCTCCTCCCGTCCGGGCGCACCCCCGCGTGTTTCCGCGCGAACTCGGCGAGGTAGTACGCGTCGAACCGGTTCGTGCCGTCCACGAGCGTCACCGGCATGCCGCCCAGGAGCACGTGCGCCGCCGCCGCAAGGGAGATGCGGAAGACGCCCCCCGTACCGTGAATGCAGTACAGTTTTCCCGGCGGGGCGGACTTGAATTGCTGCACGAGCTGCGTGTACGGAACGGGCGGATCGGTGGTCATGACGTCACGCGGCTTTTCGTCGTATGGGTGAGCGGCGGGCGAGTTCGGGGTCGAGCCCGGCCAGGAGACGTGTGAGCGCGCGCGCGCCGGTCCCGCCCGGCGCCGGGGACACCGCCGTTTCTTCCCCATCCGTGAGATATGCGTAGAGCGTCTTTTCTTCTCCGATGCAGATGCGGACCGCCTCGCGGAATCCCGCCCATTCTTCTCCTTCTTCCTCCATCGCCAGGCACGCCGTGCGCAGCACGCAGGTGCCGGTCCCGAACGCGCCGGGGATGCGGAGGGCGTCGAGAAGCGGAACGGGCGCCGGCACGTGAATGATGTTCCGCTCGCGCAGGGCTCCAAGGTACTCCGGCAGTATGAACCGGGACGTGCCGTTTTCAACCGCGTAGCTGTATGCCGGGGGGAGCGCGTCGAGGCAGGGAAGGAGCGCGCGGAGGAATCCGTCGAAATCCATCGCTTCAGTCCTGCAGACGTTCCCGATCTTCAGCATCACGAGACGGACGGAGGACCCCAGAATCCGCGCCACGGGCGTGAACGTTCCGGCAATGCACCCGGGGTCAAGGAAATGCGGGTTGACTTCCCCCCGCGCTTTCCTGTCGGGATGCCCGTACGGAAACCGGTACACCACCGGTCCGTCGTCGATGAAGAGCGTCCATGCAAAGCCGTCCCCGGCCTGTCCATTCATCCGGGCAAGGAGCACGGGATCGGGCCCGCACCGGCGGTCGCAGGGGAGCAGGGCCGTGTCGAAGAGCCGGGCATATTCCCGTATGACCCCGCGCGGCTCCCGGTAGAGCAGCCCGCTCCAGAACGCGGACGAACGGGGGGAGAGACCGATATGGATGCTGTGCCTCCTCCATGCACGGAGGCGGGGAAGGAGCTGCTCCCCCGGGTCGTCGCCGTATGCGATCATTCCCGTTCCTCCCGCCGCTCCGCCGCATTGCAGGTGATCCCCCAGCGGATGCTGTCGTACCCGTACCGGGTCTGGAGGCCGTCCAGCCGCCGGTGGAGCGCGCCGAATTTTTCCGAGGCGGTGACGCCGAGGTCAAGCTGGGCTTCTTCCGCCCCCGACAGATTGGACACCTTCACGCCGACAAGACGGACGAGCTGCCCCGGCGCGGAAAGCGCCGCGAGCAGCCGCCGGGCGGCGGCGAAGACGTCTTCTTCGTTCGACGAGGGACGGGGGAGCGTGGACTGTTTCTGCACCGTCGCGAAGTCGGCAAACCGCACGCGCACGGTGACGGTGGAGGCAAGGAGCTCATCCTGCCGGAGCGTCTTGCAGCAGCGTTCCGCGAGGCAGTAGAGCGTGGCGCTCACGCGCTCGCTGTCGGCGGTGTCCGTACCGAATGTCCTGTCGCGGGAAATCGATTTCTCGACGTGATCGTGCGGAAGTATCGCCTCGTCGGACGGGAGGGCGCATGAGGCGATAAAGGAGCAGAGGGAAAACGTGCGGAGCCGTTCCTCGCGCAGGGGGGGATACTGTCCGGTCGCACGCGTGTTGCGCTCGACGTAGGTCACGGCCTCCCGCACCGTCCTGATGCCGTGCGTGTGGAGATGCGGAAGCGTCCGGGGACCGATGCCGGGAACGGCTTCCACCGGGAGCGGATCCAGGAACTCGCGCTCGGCCCCCGGCGGTATCACGACGAGCCCGTCCGGCTTGTTCACGGAGGCGGCGATCTTCGCGCATACCCTGTTCGATGCAGCGCCGATCGAAACGCTCAGCCCGCATTCGCGCCATATCCGCTCCTTCATCGCCTCCGCCATGCGCCGTGGGTCGTGTCCCCAGAAATGCAGGCACCCGGTCACGTCCATGTACGCTTCGTCCACGCTCACCTGTTCCATGTCGGGGGTGAAATCCCGGAGTATCGTCATGACTTTTTCCGAATATTCGCCGTAGAGCCGGTAGCTTCCGCGCATGAATACCGCCTGCGACGGAAGAAGCCGGGCGGCGGTACGCAACGGCATGGCGGTACGCACGCCGTATTTCCGTGCCTCGTAGTTCGGACACGCGACGATTCCCCTGTCGGTGCGCAGTCCCCCGACGCACAGCGGTTTGCCGCGGAGTTCAGGGTGCAGGGCCATTTCGACGGAGGCGAAGAAACAATCGATGTCAAGAAGAAAGAATGTGCGCATAGTCGTGTCTCTGGCATTCCCCGCACACGCCACCCGGGTCCGCCGTGTAGCGGCATGAACATTCGCGGCACAGTGTCAGGGTGTGGAGGGCACAGGAGGGACACTGGATGTCTCCCCTCAGCGTGTCGTCCGCCATTCCGTAAAATTCCTCCAGCTCGCGGGCGCTCAATGTCCGCTCGCACACGCAGCATTCCGCCGGCGACAGGACATACAGCAGTTCGGTGCGGATCACGGGTTCACCTCCTGTTCGGCGAAACATTAATAGTTCGGGGGCGCGGGGCCCGGAAAAATGATACGACATTTTTGTCGTGTTGTCAATAATCAGACAACAAATTTGTCGTGTGCGTTCCCGGGGAAAACTTGTGAAGTCGTTGAGGGACAACGCGCGGAGAGCTCCCGCATAAAAATAAATTCCATCCGATCTCGCAAACGTCCGCAGAAACATGTAGTTACCTGTACCGGCACCCCGGCACCGGAGGGGGGCCGGGGAGAACGTCGTTCCGCCGCCGCCGACCCGCCGCTTCCACGGACCGCACGACGACGGCAAGCCGGGCACCCCGTCCTGTCCCCCGGCAGGATGGGGTGCCGGCGTGTTGTTTTCCGTTTTTTTCCGCCTTTCTTCTCAGTGTTCCGTTTTGTACATTTTTCCCGTCCCGAACACCCCCACACAAGAAGGATCCCCTCCCATGAGCGAAACTCCGGTACAGGCTGCCCCGACGGAAGAGGTGAAGCCGATGTCGTTCAGTGATAAACTCGTCGGCGTGTTTGCCTCACCTTCAGAATTGTTCGACAATGTCCGGCAAACCCCTCCGACGAGCAGCAACTGGGTGATTCCGACATTGGTACTCGTCGTCGTCGGCATCATCATGGCGTACCTGATGACGAGCAATCCCGTTCTCTCAGACCAGATGAAACGGATGGCAAGCGAGCAGATGGAAAAAGGCTTGCAGAAGCAGATCGCGGCGGGCAAAATGACGCAGGAGCAGGCGAGCCAGGCCCGCGACCAGATGGCCGGAATGGGACAGACCGGCACACTCATATTTTCGTACGTCAGCGCCATCCTCGGGCCGTTTTTCGCGCTGTTCCTCGGAGGCCTCGTGTTCTGGCTACTCGGAAGAGGGGTGATGAAGGCGACAGTACCGTACATGAAGGTCGTCGAGGTGGTGGGGCTCACGTTCTTCATCTCGATGATCGAAAGCGTCGTAACGACGATCCTGGCAATCGGCATGAGCTCGATGTTCGCCTCGCCGAGCCTCGCGCTGTTTGTCTCCGACTTCTCCCTCGAGAACAAGATGCATCTTCTAGCCGCTTCGGTGAACGTGTTCACGTTCTGGACGCTTGCGGTGACGGGGATCGGACTCGCGCGCCTTTTCCAGAAGGACACGCCCAAGGTGCTCGTGCTTGTCTTCGCGCTCTGGGTACTCTGGACCCTGGTCAAAGTTTTCGGGCTTGCGTCGCTGCGGTAGTCATTTTCGCCTGACGCATCGCTACTGCCCGCCGGCGCTCCCGGCGGGCTTTTTCTTTTTCCTCACCGGTGTGTTATATTGGGGCATGGCGAAGAAGAAACAGTCTCCGGATACGCTCCCGCTCTTCGACGACGTCACTGCGCCGGAGTCCCCGTACGTCGAGCGCAACCGCGAACGGCTTCACCGCTGGGCGAGCAGGGGGATCTATTTCGGGTCTTCGTCGTGGAAGTACCCGGGGTGGCAGGGGATTGTCTACACCAGGGCGTACCCGTCGAAGAAGGCGTTTGCGAGGGAATGTATTACCGAGTACTCCAGTCTTTTCCCGACCGTGTGCGCCGATTTCGCGCTTTATGATTTCCCGGACGCGCACCAGATGCAGATCATCCATGACAGCACCACGGATGATTTCAGGCTGTCGCTGAAGGTGACCGACCGTATCACCGTCAGGCGCTATCCGAACCTGCCACGTCACGGAGCGAATGCCGGTCGGGAGAACCCGGATTTCCTGAATCTCGAGCTCTTCGAAGACGCGTTTCTCCGCCCGGTTGAGTCTCTGCGGAAAAAGCGCGGGGTGATCATATTCGAATTCTCGGCGTTCTATCCGAACTCGGGGGTGACGTACGAAAAGTTTCTCAGGCTTATGGACGACTTCCTCGCCCGCCTCCCGAAGGAGTTCTCGTACGCGGTCGAGATACGGAACAGGGAGTACCTGACGGGCGACTACCTTACGATGCTTGCCGACAGGGGCGCCGCACACGTCCTGAACAGCTGGACGAAGATGCCGCCGATCATGGAGCAGATTCAGCTCTCGGGCGTCTTGAGCGCAAGATTCTCGGTGGCGCGGGCGCTGCTGAAACCCGGGAGAACGTATCAGGAGGCCGTGGATCTCTTCCAGCCGTACGAATCCATCAAAGAGGAAAACCCCGAACTCCGCCAGGGGCTTGCGGAGACAGTCCGGCGGTGCGTCGCCGAAGGGCGCCAGCTCTACGCGTACGTGAACAACAGGGCAGAGGGAAATTCACCGAAGACGATCGAGGCAATACTTGACCTGATCGACAAGTACCCCGTCGAGACGCTGTAAGCGGGATTCCGCCGGAAGGCAATGAAGAAATACACGCTCAAGAAATCTCTCTTCAAGGACGCTCCGGAACCGGAGCCCCCGCGGCATTTCCGGATCGACTACAAGAACCAGCTCAACCCGGCGCAGTACCAGGCGGTCTCCTCGGTGAACGGGCCGCACCTTATCATCGCCGGGGCCGGCACGGGGAAGACGCGCACGATCACGTACCGGGTCGCGTATCTCGTGGAGCTCGGCGTGAAGCCCGAGTCGATCCTCCTCCTGACGTTCACCCGGCGCGCGGCGCAGGAGATGCTTCGCCGCGCTTCCATGCTCCTCGACGCCCGTTGCGAGAAGGTCGCCGGCGGGACGTTTCACTCGTTCGCCAACCTCATCCTCCGCCAGTACGCGCCGCTCCTCGATTTCGATTCGTCGTTCTCGATACTCGACCAGGGGGACGCCGAGGACGTCGTCAATCTCCTCCGCACCCAGCACAAGTACGACACTAAAGAGAAGCGGTTCCCGCGCAAGCAGACGCTGTACACCATTTTCTCGCGCGCGGTGAACACGCTGACACCGGTCAAGGACATACTGAAAGAGGACTACCCGCATTATGAGGACTACCTGGATGAAATCCTGAAGCTCCAGTCTGCATTCGAACAATACAAGGCCGGTCATAACATGATGGACTATGACGACCTTCTGATTTACCTCAGGAAACTCCTGCGCGACAACGACAGGGTGCGGCGGACGATTTCGGACCGGTTCCGCTACATCATGGTGGACGAGTACCAGGACACGAACAAGATACAGGCGGAGATTGTGTCGCTCCTCGCCTCCTCCCACGGGAATATCATGGTCGTGGGGGACGACGCGCAGTCGATCTATTCATTCCGCGGGGCGACCATCCGGAACATACTCGACTTCCCGGAAGCATTTCCGGGATGCACGCTTGTCAAGCTCGAGGAGAATTACCGGAGCACCCAGCCGATACTGAACCTTACAAATGAAATCCTCCGCCGCGCACGGGAGTGAAACCGGAACGGGACCGCTTGCACGCCTCCTCGCAGAGCGGAAGCCGGCGATACTCGACGGGGCGATGGGGACGGAGCTGGAGCGGCGGGGAGTCGCGACGGCCCTCCCGCTCTGGTCTGCCAACGCGCTCGTTGCCTCGCCGGGAACCGTTCGGCAGATACACGACGACTACATAAGGGCAGGGGCGGATATCATCACGAGCAATACGTTCAGGACGACGCGAAGAACATTCCGGGGGGCGGGGCTCCCCGACCGATCGGCGGAGCTTACGGCGCTCGCGGTGACGATTGCGCGGGAATCGATCACGTCGTTTCCTGACCGGCGGGTGATTCTTGCAGGCTCCATCGCGCCGCTCGAGGATTGCTATCATGCGGAATTGGTCCCCCCGGACCCGGCACTGCGAGACGAACATCGTGAGCAGGCCGCGCGTCTCAAAGATGCAGGAGTTGATTTTCTTCTTCTCGAGACGATGGGGACGATACGGGAGGCACTTGCGGCCGCACGTGCCGCGCGTGAAACCGGGTTGGAGTACGTCGTCAGTTTTCTCTGCATGCCGGATGGCCCGCTGTTCGGCGGCGAGCCGATTGCAGAAGCGGTACGACAGGTCGCGGCTCTTTCACCTGCGGCGCTGTCAATCAACTGCGTGTCCGCAGACGAGATCGGCCGTCCGCTGACCGCGATGCTGTCTGCGCTCGATGAGTTTCATGCCGGCGGAAAACTGCACGTCGGCGTCTATGCGAACGTCGGACGTACCGGCGAGGAACAGGGGGCGGGCCTCAGAAGGGATGTCAGCCCTCAACAGTACGCAGGGCTTGCAAGTCAATGGGTAGACGCCGGGGCATCGTTCATCGGGGGGTGCTGCGGAACAACACCTGACTACATCCGGGCGATATCGGGAGCAGTCTCATGAGACACAAATTCCAGAAAGAGCTCTTCACGCATAAGCCCGGCGGGGAGCTGCCGACGATTGTGGTGGCGGAAAGCGAAAACTTCCAGTCCAAGTTCGTCGTGCAAAAGGTTCTCGAGCTCCGGGAGCAGGGAATCCTCCTCAACACGATCGCCGTCCTCTTCCGCTCAGGATACCTTTCGTTTGATCTCGAAATTGAACTGAACAAGGCAAACGTCCCATTTGTCAAATTCGGCGGGTTCAAATTCATCGAGACCGCGCATATCAAGGACATGGTGGCGTACCTCCGCGTCCTTGAGAATCCCCGCGATGCGGTGGCGTGGAACCGGATACTTCTCCTCGTGGAAGGTGTGGGCCCGCGGACGGCGGAGAAAGTGATCGAAGACGTGCTCGCGCGCCGTGCGACAACATCCGGAGGAGGGGGCGATACTTCCCGGTCACTCCCGGCGTTCTGGACAGGATTCGCCGGGTACCCGGACCGTGTGAGCGACCTGTTCGGCATACTCAAAGACGCGAGCCCGGCGCACATTGCTCCGGCCGACAAGGTGCAGATGCTCCTGAATTACTACGAGCCGGTGTTCAAACGCCGCTACGATGATTACAACAAGCGGCGGAAGGATCTCGAGATGTTCCAGCAGATCACCGAACGGTACCGGTCGCTGGGGACGCTCCTGACCGACCTGGCGCTTGAGCCCGCCACGGAGAGCGTCACCGACATTACGGCCCCGGGGACAGACGACGAAAAGCTCGTGCTTTCGACAATCCACAGCGCGAAGGGGCTCGAATGGCACACGGTGTTTGTCATATACGCGCTCGAGGGACGATTCCCTGCAAGCCGCGCGGCGATGAGCGAGGATTCGATGGAGGAGGAGAGACGGCTGATGTACGTGGCGTGCACGAGGGCGCAGCAGAATCTCTTCATCACGTATCCTATCAACATCTACGACCGCGAGTCGGGGCTCGTCCTCTCCAAACCTTCCCGGTTCATCGCCGGACTTCCCGAGAATCTGCTGGATACATGGGTCATTGACGAAGAATGATGTTGTTGAGAAACCTGCTATCCGGCGTGTAATCCAGGCGTCGCGCGGGCGATTTTGTTCAGACGAAACGACTCCTGTTGATACGATTGGGCCATTTCTCCCCCTTCGCCCCGCGGCTGCGGAACTCGTCTGAAATTCGCGCCGGGAACGGACATTCCCTGTTGACGAAGAACACAGGCCGTTGTGTACCCCTGTAACCCCGCCTTACCACCTGCGTACCATGATGTGAAGCCCCGATACACAATTTACATCACCCGGGAGGGAGTCATGAAGTGTAACAAACACAATTTTGTCGCGGCATTCTACCTTGTGGCCGGCGGAGTGCTTTGCACGGCTCCCGCCTTCGCGGGGGAGAGCGAGAGCTACATCGAGTCGTTTCCGAAGGTCAGGGTTGACCTCATAGAGCCGAACATCGTGACCGCGCTGGAGAGCGGAATCCCCGGCATGCAGGCGGATGCCGCACAGCTCGTCCGCGACCTGAACAGGATCCGGCCCGAGGAGTCGTATTCGTCGTGCGTCATTCCCCTCATGGCAATACTCAAGAACGAACAGGAGGAGGGCCCTGTCCGGATACTCGCGGCTCTTGCCCTTGACCAGATCGGCAGCGAGAGGGGGGCATTCGCAATCGAAAGGACGGCGACGTTCACGTCGGACCCGCAAGTCAAATACGTGTGCACGTGGCTTGCGTACGAGAGGATAACGGGAAAGCATCCCGAGGACAAAGGGATGGCGTCATTCGAGCCGATCGAGGAGGGGGACAAATAACCCCCCCTCCGCGTACGGAGGATGATTTCTGTACGAGCCCGGAGAAATCCGGGCTTTTCTTTTTGCACCCGCCCTCGCTGATTCCCTGAATTTCTTTTGTTGACATTTGCAGGTTCCACGCGTACTTTTCCTTCTGTACGAACCCCGACCATTGTACACCCTCCCAGGAGTCAACACCATGTTCCGAATGCGCACGATTGCAGCACTTGTCGCGGCCGCCGCCCTGATCGGCGGATGCACCCCATCGCGCCCTCCGTATCCTCCGAGTGCGAAGCAACCGGTGACGGACGTCTACAACGGCACATCCGTTGTGGATAGCTACCGGTGGCTCGAAAACCGGAACGATCCCCAGGTGATTTCGTGGGTGGAGGCGCAGAATGCGCTCTCACGCTCGATACTCGACAAGGTCGCCTCCCGCGCCGCAATCGCCACGCGGCTGAAACAGATCTACGGGGGGAATTCGGTGTCGTACGACGCGGGATTCTTCCGGGGGAAGATCTTCGCGCTCAAGCACCAGGGCACGAAGGAACAGCCGATCCTCGTCACGTTCGACTCCCCGAACGATCTCTCCTCGGAACATACGGTGCTGGATCTGAACGTGCTTGACAGCACCGGGACGACGTCGATTGATTTCTACGTTCCGTCACGGGACGGGAAGCTCGTCGCCGTGTCCCTTTCGAGAAACGGGAGCGAAGACGGTACGGCGTCGGTGTTCGAAACGGCATCGGGAAGAAAACTGAGCGACGTCGTTCCTCGTGTCAATTTCCCGACCGCGGGGGGTAGCATTGCGTGGAACAGGGATGCTTCGGGCTTCTATTATACGCGGTACCCCCAGGGGAACGAGCGTCCGGCCGGCGACGAAAATTTCTACCAGGAGGTCTATTTCCACAGGCTCGGCACGCCGGCCTCACGGGACAGGTACGTGACGGGGAAGGACTTCCCCAGGATCGCGGAGATTTCGCTCTCCATGAGCGAGGACTCGAAGTACCTGCTCGTGAGGGTTGCGAACGGCGACGGCGGTGAATTTGCGCTCTACCTTATGGGTCCGGGCGAACGATGGACGCGCGTTGCGGATTTCAGCGACGGGGTTACCGAGGCGGCGTTCGGCAGAGATGCGATTCTCTATCTCCTCTCCGTAAAGGACGCTCCCCGCGGAATGATCAGGACCGTACCACTAGCCAGGCCCGATCTCCGGTCCGCAAAGACGATCGTCCCCCAATCCAACGCGGTCATCACCGCCATGCTCCCGGGAACTGACAGGCTCTACGTCGTCGATCTGATCGGCGGGCCGTCACGTGTGCGCGTCTTCGACAAGAACGGGATGTTCAGGGCAATGCTGCCGACAGCGCCCGTTGCGACGGTGTACGGCCTCATCCCCCTCCGGGGGGATACGGTGCTCTACGGCGCGGAGACGTATCTCGAGAATTTCGCGTACTTCACGTACGACCCGATGTCCAACAGCGCAGCCAGATCAAGGCTCGTGAACAGTTCGGGAATCTCCTACGCCGACTGCGAGGTCATACGGGACTCCGCCACGTCCATGGACGGGACAAAGATCCCGATGAACATCATACGACGCACGGGTACGGCATTAGACGGAAAGAGCCCCCTGCTTCTCTACGGCTACGGCGGGTTTAACGTCTCCGAGGTGCCGCGGTTCCTCCGGACCAACCGGCTCTGGATGGACCACGGGGGGATCTACGTGGACGCAAACCTCCGGGGGGGCGGGGAGTTCGGGGAAACGTGGCATGACGCCGGGAGGCTGACGAAAAAACAGAACGTCTTCGACGACTTTATCGCATGCGCGGAGTACCTGGTGGCAAAGAGGTACACTTCCCCGGAGAAGCTCGCGATCGAGGGCGGGAGCAACGGGGGGCTCCTGATGGGGGCGGCACTGACGCAGAGACCGGGACTCTTCCGCGCGGTCGTGAGCCACGTGGGGCTCTACGACATGCTCCGGTTCGAGCTTTTCCCGAACGGCGCGTTCAACGTGACGGAATTCGGGAGCGTGAAGGATCCCGAACAATTCAGGGCACTGTACGCATACTCGCCGTACCAGCACGTCGTCGACGGTGTGAAGTACCCGGCGGTGCTGATGCTCACCGGGGACAACGACGGGCGCGTCGACCCGGCGAATTCCCGGAAGATGACGGCAAGGCTCCAGGCGGCGACGGGCGCGGCATTTCCGATCCTCCTGCGCACGAGTCCTGCGAGCGGTCACGGGTTCGGCAGTTCGCTCGACGACCAGATCGCGCAGGAGACGGACGTCTATGCGTTCCTCTTCGATCAGCTGAAGATTCCTCCCGCAGCCGGGAATGATTACTGATGCGACATCCCCGGTTTTCCGAAACACTGATTGCGTTCCACATCCTTCTGTATGCGTCCGGCGGGACGCTCTCCGCACAGAATTCCCGGAACAACGCGGCGCCTGTCTTTACCCGCGCGGATACGCTCAGGGGGATGCTCAGGCCGGAACGGACCTGCTACGACGTCCGGTGGTACGACCTGGACGTGCGCGTAGATCCCGAACGGAAGCATATATCCGGTTCGAACACGATCAGGTTCACAGCGATGGAGGCATCCTCACGTCTGCAGGTGGACCTGTTTGCGAACATGGCGCTGGAGTCGGCGGCGCTCGACGGGGGCCGGCCTCTTTATTTCACGCGGGAGTTCAACGCGGTGTTTATCGTGCTGGATGAGCCTCTCAGGCCCGGATCGACGTACAACCTCCTCCTGAAATATTCCGGCACGCCGCAGGTGGCAAAAAACCCCCCGTGGGACGGGGGGATGATCTGGACGAAAGATTCGACGGGGAATCCCTGGGTCGCGGTCGCATGCGAGGGGACGGGCGCGAGCCTCTGGTGGCCGAACAAGGACCACCTGTCGGACGAGCCGGACAGCATGAGCATACGCGTGACCGTCCCCCCGGGTCTCGAAGACATCTCGAACGGACGTCTCCGGGGCGTGACGACGCTTCCCGACGGCTGGCGGCGTTTTGACTGGGCCGTGACGTACCCGATCAACAACTACTGCGTTACTGTGAACATCGGGAAGTTCTCGCATTTCGGGGAGACCTACACGGGAGAGGACACGGTGACGCTGGACTACTTCGTCCTGCCGGAAGATCTCGTAAAGGCGGAGAAGCAATTTACGCAGGTGAAACAGATGTTCGCCTGCTACGAGAGGGACTTCGGCCCCTATCCGTTCGCCCGCGACGGGTACAAGCTTGTGCAGTCCCCTCATCTCGGAATGGAGCACCAGAGCGCGGTGGCCTACGGCAACGGATTCCGGAACGGGTACCGGGGAACGTCCGGTTCCCCGTGGGGACTGATGTTCGACTTCATCATCATGCACGAGTCGGCGCACGAGTGGTGGGGAAACGGCGTGACCGCGAAGGACATCGCGGACATGTGGATTCACGAGAGCTTCGGCGCGCACGCGGAGGCGCTGTACGTCGAGTGCACGTTCGGGAAGCAGGCGATGCTCGAGTACGTGAATGCGAAAAAGAGCCAGGTCGCCAACCAGAGGCCCATACTCGGCGTGTACAACGTGAACAACGAGGGGTCGGGCGACATGTACCCGAAGGGCTCGCTCATGCTCAATACGCTGCGCGGGGTCATGGACAACGATTCGCTCTGGTTTGCGGTGATGCGCGGAATGTCGATGGAGTTCAGGTACAGAACGATCGCCACCGCCGACATCGTGGCGTACGTCAACCGTGCGACGGGGACAGACTTCACGTATTTCTTCGATCAGTATCTCCGCTATCCGGCGATTCCGAAGCTCGAGGTATTTTTGATGGTACGGGGGGGAAACCTGAAGTGCCGCTATCGGTGGAGGGCGGACGTGAAGGATTTCCACATGCCCGTCCGGGTGACGACATTACCCGGGAAATTTGCGTTCATCCATCCCACGACCGAATGGCAGACAATGGACCTGGGATCGATGGACCCGAAGGAGTTCCGGTGCGACGACGACTGGTTTTACATCGATACGCAGATCCGCACAATGTACCAGACTGCGGAGTGAGGGGAAGGGAATCGGGATGATACGCCGGACGGCGAAAGGTGCGGTGCGAGCAGGGACGACGGTACCACACCGGCGTTCGGAAAAAAGGGGAGAAGAGGCCCCTACCTGCCCCCCACGACGAGCCTGAACCCTTTTCCGGGAACGTTCATGATCTTCACTTCGGGATCGGCGGCGAGACATTTCCTGAGCCGGGAGACAAAGACATCCATGCTCCGGCTGTTGAAGTAGCTGTCGTCCCCCCAGAGCTCGCGCAGCGCGGCATCCCGTTCCAGCGTCGCGTTCATGTGGAGGCAGAGCAGCCGGAGGAGATCGGATTCGCGTGCCGTGAGTTTTCTCGTCGACCGCCCCCGGCGGAGCGTGCGCTTCACGGGATCAAACGCATAGGCGCCGAGTGAGAATTCGACAGGGGGAGCCGCGTCTTCCTCCAGCCGCCCGGCCCGCCGGAGCACCGCCCTGATGCGGAGGAGGAGCTCCTCCATGCTGAAGGGCTTCGTCAAATAGTCATCCGCACCTATCTTCAACCCTTCGATCCGGTCCTCTTTCATCGCCCTCGCCGTCAGGAATATGATAGGAGTCTCCCTGTCGACGGCACGGACATCGCGGGCGAACGAGAACCCGTCCTTCCTTGGCATCATCACATCAACGAGACAGAGGTCGTACTTCCCCTTCCGGTAGGCGCCGGCTCCCTCTTCGCCGTTCAGGCACAGTTTGACGCCGAACCCGTTCATCTCCAGGTGTTCCTGCAGTATGAGACCCAGGTTCGGGTCGTCTTCCAGGAGCAGGACAGTCCGTCTCACTGCGGCGCCCTTTCCGGGAATCTCATCTCCACCTCTGTCCCCTCCTCCGGCAGGCTTTTCAGCGTGATTGTTCCGCCGTGGGCTTCAACGAGGAGCCTTACGTAACTCAGGCCGAGTCCGAATCCCTTCACCTCGTGGAGGTTTCCTGTGGGGACACGGTAGTACTTGTCGAATACCCTCTGGATATGCTCCGGGGGGATGCCGATCCCCCGGTCCTTCACGCGGACGACGAGCCATGCCCCGTCATTCGCGGTGCTGACCGTTATCACAGGGGCGCCGGGGGAATACTTCGAGGCGTTATCAAGGATGTTGTGGACGACGCTGGCAAGGTGCACCGCGTCCCCCCGTATCACGTGGCGCTCGGCCCCGAGCGCGCAGGTGATGCTCCCTCCGCGTGATTCGACGCCGAGCGCGGCGCTTCCCACCGCCGCCCGGATGACCGCATCCATGTCGACGCCTGTGAGAGAAAGCTCGTAGTCCCCTTCCTCGACGACCGCCATCTGGAGAATCCGGTCCACCTGGTTCTTCATCCTGAGAGTTTCCTCGGCAATCATGCCGTTGTACTTTCCGACCCGGGCGCTGCTCCGGATGACGTCCGGACGGCGGATCGCTTCGGTTGCGAGCGTGATCGTCGCTATGGGCGTCTTGAATTCGTGCGTCATGTTGTTGACGAATTCCACCATGCCCGCGGCCAGGCGCTGCTGGCGCATTATCGTCCGGACGGTGTAGGCAAAACAGAGCGCGATGATGGCAATGAAGATGACAGACGCGGTGAGGGCAGGCCAGAGCTGACCGAAGAGATAGGCCTCCCTTCCGCTGAAGTAAACCGCGAGCTCCCCCTGCGGCGCTCCGAACGCGAGGTGAAAGAGGGGAGCGTGGAATTCGGTCGCGCGGAGATCCTGCGCCGCGCCCGCAGGGTTCGCAACGAGAACGGAATCCCTCCGCGGGGAGAGTATGCCGTAGGCAAACGGCAGCGGTATGCCCGCCTCGTGCATGCTCGCCTTCAGGACCGAGTCGAGGAGCACCGGGTTGATCTTCTTTTCGATCCCCTTCCCTTCCGAAAGCAGGTCGTCATAGACGGTCGAAACCACGAACAGGCGGTCCCTGTCCACCACCCCCGTCCTCGCGGTCTCCCCGGGAGAGGTTGTGCCGGTTCTCACGATTGTCGACACGCTGTCCGAGAAGAAATCGTAATAGTACCCTCCCTTCCCGACGGAGAGGGCGGACGAACTCACCCCGCCTTCACCCGTTCCCCGCAGCGTATCGGTTTGAAGTGTGTCCCCGGCCCTGGCGTGGAACAGGCGTACGCGCACAACCGGCTCCCTATCCGGCCCGTCGTTGTACGAGATCGAATTACCTGCGACACGCGTCCGGCGGGAAGACGGCGTTTCCTTCTTCCTCCCCGGAACGGGGTGCGAACGGGACGCACCTTCGGAGCGCACGACGCGTGAGAGGGTCTCACCGGCCTGCACCTTGAGCGCGGCGGTGCCCAGAGCCGTTTTCACGTTCTGCCGGAACGCCTGCTCTTTCAGGAGAAACGCGTTTTCGAGGAGGGAGACCTGGAGAATAATCAGCCCGGCCAGGGCGACCGCGATCAGACCAACCACAGGCAGGATTTTCCGGAGTTTCATCGTCATGGAAGCAATATACATCCTGCCGCAACCATTTGCCCGCGGTCGCACGGGGCGTTAACACGTGTTAACAACGCTTAACTGTCAAGCGCGCAACCGATGAGATATATTTGCGTCAACCATTCTGCCTGAGGGCGGACCGCCCGTCCCGGGCTCTCACGGGGATTTTGCGCATGACAATCCGACCGATATTTTTCCTCTGCATTCTTGCGGCGATACTTTCCGGAGGTGCTGTCGTGCCGACCCGGGCGCAGGTGAACTATAACCAGCGCGACGACAAGTACAGGGTGCTGGGGCTGAAACGGGCGAAGGAGGCGTACGAGACCGCCCGGCGCGACTACGAGAGGCAGGAGGAGCTTTTCAAGAAGACGCTGATCTCCCAGGCCGACCTGGACCACTATCACAACATCATGGCCGATGCGGAGGTGAACTACCAGCAGTCGCTTCTTGCAGTTCTCTTTGAGCAACAGTTCGTCTCCGTGGCGCACGCGGTGAAATACCAGCACCACGACGGCACGAAGCACGTCCGGCTCACCGTCGCCAACACCTCGGGGGAGACGGCGGAATTCCAGAAGCTTCTGAACATCGACGACAAACTCTTCCGCTCGCTCCAGCCTGATGTCGTCAACGACGTGTACATTTCCATCACCAACCACGACGGGGCGATCATCAGCCAGCCGTACGAAGCCAAAATCGCGCAGCTCAGGTACGGCGAGCCGGCGGTTCTCGACTTCGCGCTGCTGGAGGACCTCGATGTAGTCACCGTGAACATGATATACGGGAGCGGCTCCTCCCGCTCGATGAAGATCTTTCTCCAGAAAGACGCCTCCGTGAACAAGGTGGCAGTACAATCCGAGCAGTTTTCCCAGGAGGTCGAGCTCGGAAAATCCGCGACGTTTGACCTTACGCTCGAGCTCTTCAGCGGCGTCAGCACTACGTTCAGCCTCGAGGTGCTGAACCTCCCGCCTCAGATCGACAGGTTCTTCAAGGATCCCTCCGGGCGGGCCAGGCTGAGCCAGTTCAAGTTCACGGAGACGACGAACACCCGAAAGGCTGCGCTCGAGGTCTCTCTCCCCGACCGGCCCACGGATGAGGTGCCGATGGACAGGCCGGTTCCTTTCTTCGTCGTCGTGGTTCCCCATGACCTTGCAAACTCCGCCGGGGACATGAAATCGCGCACGTGGACGCAGGCGGAGATCGAGAACCTCCGCGTGGGATTCGTGAAACTCGAGCTGATTCCCCGGGGCGAAGGGAAGCTCCTCGTGCGCGCGCCCCAGCTTTTCTATTCCATAAAGCCGGAGGGGACGGTGCAGATGAACGTGGACGTCGTCAACGAAGGGACGCGTCGACTCGATAACATCGAAGTGAAGATCGATCCCCCGCTCAACTGGACAAAAGACGTTCAGCCCGCGGTCGTTCCGTCGCTCGGAATCGGGGAAGAACGGCGCGTGGAACTCACATTCACACCGCCGCACGATGTCTCGGTCGGGCGCTACGAGATACGGCTCCGGTCGAGCGCGCTCTCGGATAACCATCCCGTGAACGCGGAGGACAAGACGGCCACCGTGGAGATCGCACAGGGGGCGAACGTGACGGGGACCGTTCTTCTCATACTTCTCATCGTCGGTCTCGTCGGAGGAATTGTCGTTTTCGGAATCAAACTCACAAGGAGGTGACACATGGCCGGAAAGCCGATGCTGGAAGCGGACGGGCTCACGAAGCGGTATGAAGACGGGGTGCTGGCGCTCGATCACGTTGGGTTCGCCGTGCGGGAGGGGGAAGTGTACGCAATGCTGGGGGGGAACGGGGCGGGAAAAACGACGACGATTAACCTGTTCCTGAATTTCATCGACCCCACGGAGGGGGAGGCGCGGATCGACGGGATCGTGACACACAGGGACCCGCTGAAGGCGAAGGAGAAAGTGGGCTTCGTGTCCGAGAACGTGATGCTCTACCCCAATTTCACCGCGCTGCAGAACATTGACTACTTCACGCGGCTGAGCGGACGCCCGGCCCCGTCCCGGAGCTCATGCACAAACGCACTGCTGCGCGTCGGCCTGCAGGAAGAAGCCCACGGGAAGAAACTGAGAGGGTTTTCCAAGGGGATGCGGCAGAAGTGCGGCATCGCGATCGCCATCATGAAGAACGCCCCGGCCATCCTCCTCGACGAGCCCACGTCGGGCCTCGATCCGCAGGCAGGATTCGAGTTCATAGGGCTCCTGACATCGCTCCGCGACGAAGGAAAGGCGATACTGATGTCGACGCACGACATATTTCGCGCAAAAGAGGTGGCCGACGTCGTCGGCATCATGAACAGGGGACGCCTCGTGATGCAGCGTCCCTCACGGGAGCTCGCGGGGGAGGACCTGGAGGCGCTGTACATGCAGCATATCGCCGGTCACAGCGGCGCCGCTTCCTGACACCTGCACAGAGACCACGGAGATCGAGGCCATGCTGAAACTCATTATCGAGAAAGAAATACGCGACATACTCACCTCGGCGAAATTTACGGTTTCGTTCGCGGCGTGCGCCGTCCTGATTCTCCTCGCGTTCTTCATGGGGGCGGCGGGATACCGCGCGGACGTCGCGCGGTACGACGCGGCGAAGCGGGAGAACCTGAAGAAGATGGAAGGACTCACGGACTGGATCTTGGTACGGAACAACAGGATATTCCTCCCCCCGCACCCGCTGGCCTCGCTCGTGGCCGGTGTGTCCAATGACATCGGCCGGACGACGGAGGTCCACGGCCGGGGCGAGCTTATGCAGGACGACACACGGTACGGCGAGGAGCCGGTGTTCGCGATGTTCCGCTTCCTCGATCTGGAGTTCATATTCCAGACCGTGCTTTCGCTCTTTGCGATCCTGTTCGTGTACGATGCAATATGCGGCGAAAAGGAGCGAGGGACGATGCGGCTCTCGTTTGCCAACCCGCTTCCCCGGCACACCTTCATCGCCGGGAAGCTCACCGGCGCATTTCTCGCCCTTGCGGTCCCCCTTCTCGTGCCGATACTGCTGGGATGCATAATGTTCACGCTCCTCGGCGTTCCCCTCTCGCTCGACGAGTGGATGCGACTTGCCCTCATCGTCGGAACGGGGCTTCTCTACTTCGGCGCGTGTCTGACAATCGGCATCGCGGTCTCCGCGCTGACCGTGCGATCGTCGAGCGCTTTTCTTGCACTCCTTGTGATCTGGATAATCGCGGTCCTTATCATTCCCCGGAGCGCGATACTCATCGCGGGGCGCGCAATCGACGTGCCGTCGCTTGACGACATCAACGCCAGGAAATTCCGGTATTCCGAACAGCTCTTCGCGGAGGACCGCAAGGCAATGGCTTCTTTTTCTCCGTCGAAGACGACCGACATGCGCATGATGGTCGGGGAGTTCCAGAAATTCATGAGCACAATCGCCGATGAGCGCCAGAAGAAGATCGACGATTTTTCCTCCCGTCTTGACGAAGAGCGCGCAAACAGGCAGGCGTTCCAGTCGTCTGTGGCGCTCGGGATCGCGCGGGTCTCCCCTTCGGCCGCGTTTTCGCTTGCCGCCGCGACGCTGGCGGGGACGTCCGTGTCGATCAAGGACAGGTACCTGGACGCCGCCCGCGGGTACCAGCAGACGTTCGCCAGGTTCCTTCTCGACAAGACCGGGATGAATCCCGGAGGCGGGATCGTATTCCGGATGAAAACCGGCGAAACGGACAAGCCCGCGCCGATTGACACGCATGAGCTTCCGGTCTTCGTGTACCGGCCGGCCGTGCTCGCGGACGTGATGCCGTATGCCGCGACGGACATGGCGCTTCTTGTTGTCTGCGTCATTATTTTTTACGCGGCCGCCCACGCGGCGTTCAGACGGTACGACCTGCGATAGTGCGCGCTGGTACCGTTCCCGTCGCCGGGGGGACCAATTCACAAGGAGGGACTTGCCATGTTTGCAACGCTGATACTGAAGGAGCTGAGGGGAATACTGAGCAGCCCCAAGTTCGCCGCGACGTTCGCGGTCTGCTCGCTTCTGATACTGCTGAGCGTGTACGTCGGCATGCGGGAATACCGGGCGGCCGCACGCCAGTACGACGCAGCGGTGCAGCTTGCCGCGCAGAGTCTCAGGGCAGAGGCCTCGTGGATGGGGATGACGACATCGGCGTACCGGGCTCCGGATCCGATGCAGATATTCATTCCGGGGATTAACAACGATATCGGCCGTCTCTCCGGAATCAACGGGCTCGAGGACGTGAAGCTCAGGAACAGCACGTACGCCGACGAGCCTCTCTATGCGATATTCCGGTCGATCGACCTCTCGTTTATCGTGCTCGTTGTGCTCTCGCTGTTTGCGATACTCTTCACGTACGACGGAGTCAACGGGGAGCGGGAGGGGGGGACGCTGCTGCTCACGTTTTCCAACCCGGTTCCCCGTTCGACGTTCATACTCGCAAAGCTTGCGGGATCGTGGCTCGGGCTCGTCGTTCCCATGCTTGTCCCGGTCCTCCTGGGGGTCCTTATTGTTTTGCTCTACGGGGTTCCACTCTCACCGGACGACTGGGCGCGCCTCGGCATGTTTCTCGTCGTTTCACTCCTCTTCTTCACGTTCTTCATCGCTCTCGGGGTGTTCATCTCGGCACTCACGCAGCGGCCCGCCGCATCGTTCCTCTTTTCGCTTGCCGTCTGGGTGACGCTCGTCCTGATCGTCCCCAGAATCGGCGTGATGGCGGCAGGCGTGGCGGACCCCGTGCCGAGCGTGGCCGAGACCGAAGCCCGGATCGATGCATTCGCAAGGGACGTTCTTGACCGGCAGATGCATGCGATGGAAACGCGGTGGCAGACCCGGCAGGAGGAGATGAGGGGGATGACGACGGAACAGCGTGAAACATACGAGAAGGAGATGGAGCAACGATGGTCGGACGAGGACGAGGCGGGGAGAACGGCGGCCCAGAAGGAGACCGACGCCTACGCCGTCCGCGTGAACGAAGAACTGAGGAACAGGAGGTCCCACCAGGAGCGGCTGGCGTTCGCGCTTTCGCGGATTTCCCCCGCCTCCGCGTACCAGCTTGCGTCGATGAACCTGGCCGGCACCGGCGTATCGCTGAAATCGCGCTACGAGGACGCGATGCGCGCGTACCGGACAGCGTTTACCGCCTACGTTGGCGGAAAGCAGAAGGAAACGGGGGGACAGGGAGGGTTTCGCATCACCGTGGACAGCCAGACGGGATTTCACTTCAGCGCGCCCCGGGAACGGGGGACGCTCGACGTGAGCGATCTGCCGGCGTTCCGCCCGCCGGGAGTCTCTTTGGGGGAAACGGCATCTGCCGCGGTGATTGACGCCGGGTTACTCGCGGTGTTCTCGCTCCTTGCGCTGGCGGGGGCGTTCCTGGCATTCCTTCGATACGATGTGCGATGAATCTGAGGTCCGGGCCTGATATGCATCCCCGGTTCCCGGGCCGTTGTGTGGCTCTGTAAAGCGAGACTCCGGGTGTGGGCCCCGTGCGCTGCTTGATTCTTAGGACAGCACGGGGTAGATTCACCCGGTGAGCGGAAGAGGGGCGACCACACACATCTGACGGAGGCGATTCCATGATCGACATCGCGGGGACGGAGGAAAAGGACGGCGTTATGTCCCGGAGGGGATTCATCAAGACCGGTCTTTCGGGAGGAGTGCTTCTGGCGGCAGGGCTTTCCGGCAGAGACGCCGCCGCCGTCCCACTTCCGCGCACGGGTGCGGAGGCCCCGGAACTCGGCGAGAAAACAATCGAGGAGATTGCCGGGGGAATGGCCTCGGGAAAGTATACGGCGCGCTCCGTCACCGAATCGTACATTGCGCGCATCGAGGCGGTTGACAGGAAGGGTCCCACGATCAGAAGCGTTATCGAGCTCAATCCCGACGCGCTCATGATCGCCGACGGGCTTGACAGAGAAAGGAAAGAGAAGGGTCCGCGCGGTCCGCTCCACGGCATACCGGTTCTCATCAAGGACAATATCGACACCGCCGACAGGATGGCAACAACCGCGGGCTCGCTCGCGCTCGTCGGGTCGAAGCCGCCTGCGGATGCGTTCGTCGTGCGGCAGCTCCGGCAGGCGGGCGCGATCATACTCGGCAAAACGAACCTGAGTGAGTGGGCGAACATACGGTCGAACCATTCGACGAGCGGATGGAGCGGCAGAGGGGGGCTGACGCGTAACCCGTACGCTCTTGACAGGAACACGTCGGGATCGAGCTCGGGATCCGCCGCCGCGGTGACGTCAAACCTGTGCACGGTGGCAGTGGGGACGGAAACCGACGGGTCGATTGTGAGTCCTTCCTCGATCAACGGGATCGTCGGGATCAAGCCGACGGTCGGGCTCGTGAGCCGCACCGGGATTATCCCGATCTCACATTCGCAGGACACGGCGGGCCCGATGGGAAGGACGGTCCGCGACGCGGCGATACTTCTCGGCGCGCTCGCCGGATTCGATAGCGAGGACGCGGCGACGTCGACGCGGAAGGAGAAAAGCGCGGCCGATTACACGCAGTATCTCGACGCACAGGGGTTGAAGGGAGCAAGGATCGGGGTCGTAAGGAAGTATTTCGGATTTCACGACAGGGTGGACGCCATCATCAATGCTGCGCTTGAGGCCCTGAGGGCGCAGGGGGCAATACTCGTCGACCCCGCGGATATCGAGACGATAGGAAAATTCGACGACGCAGAGAACACCGTTCTTCTGTACGAACTCAAGGCGGACTTGAACGCCTACCTTGCGCGGCTCGGGCCCGGCGCGCCGGTCCACACGTTGAAGGAGATCATCGACTACAACGAGCGCAACAGGGGGACGGAGATGCCCTACTTCGGGCAGGAGACGTTCCTTAAGGCGGAAGCCAAGGGCCCGCTGACGGAGAAAGAATACCTCGACGCGCTCGACACCGACCGGCGGTTCGTCCGGAAGGAAGGGATTGACGCGACGATGGAGAAGTATAATCTCGACGCGCTCGTGGCGCCAACCGACAGCCCCGCGTGGTTGACGGACCTGGTTGACGGGGACCATTTTCTGGGGGAAGCTCCTCCGCCGCGGCAGTGGCAGGATATCCGAGCGTAACGCTCCCCGCCGGGTTCGTGTTCGGGCTCCCGGTCGGCATCTCGTTCTTCGGCCGCGCATGGAGCGAACCGACGCTGCTCCGGCTGGCGTACGCGTTCGAACAGGCAACGCATCACAGGCGGGAACCGAAATTCCTTGCGACGGCTGACCTGACGGCGTAAGGAGGGAATCCCCCGTCACCGCGGACACCGACCTGCTCCTTTGCGGGGTCGATAAAAATGCCCGCTTTCCGTGATATGCTCGTCAGGATTTTTTGAGCAGCTCGTATGCAATCCTCTCCCCGAGTACGACCGGGAGCTGGTGCTTTTCCGCCTCCGCGCGGTTTTCCGCGGCAAGCCGGACGAATTCCGCCGACCCCCTGTGCGTGTAGAGCTCCGCGACTGGCGCGTAAATACAGTTCACGATCTGTCCGGCCACCTGTTCGGCGGAGATCGCCCCTTCAACGGGGGGGAGCGCTATCTGCCGCTCCGCCGCGATCTGCCTGATAAGGGGCCCCGACTCGGAGAAAAACGGAAGCATGGACCCTCCTTCCGTCGCCCCCGCCCATTCGGTCAGCACCCCGGCCGGACAGACCACCGTCACGTGTATTCCGGTCTCGACAAGTTCCATCCGGAGAGCATGCGTGAATCCGACGCAGGCATGCTTTGCCGCAACGTATGCGCTGTTGAATGGAAAGCCGAGTTTCCCCGCCAGGCTGGCGACGTTGATGATGTGGCCACTCCCCTGTTCCTTCATTTGCGTGAGGGCGGGGCGCGTTGTATACCAGAGTGAATAGACGTTGAGCTCGAACATGCTCCGTATCATTTCATCGGTCGTCTCCTCCACGCCGGCAAAGTGACCCCTCCCCGCGTTGTTGACGAGAATATCGAGCCGACCGTACCGTTCGATTGCGGTCCGGACGAGCATCTCCGCGTCCGCGCGGCTCGTGACGTCCGCCCGGACCGGGAGCGCGGTGAATCCGCTTCCGTTGATTTCTCCAGCGAGCTTTTCAATCCTCTCCCTGCGCCGTGCCGCCAGTATCACGGCGGCTCCCTCGCGCGAGAGCTGCACGGCAAGGGCAGCCCCTATCCCCGATGAGGCGCCCGTGATGATCGCGACTTTTCCGTCAAGCATGTTCCTCCCCGTGTCTGTGTTCGAGCCAGCTCCGGGCAGCCGATACGCCGGCGACGAACCCGGTTGAAAACGCCGCCTGGAGATTGTAACCGCCGATGGGTCCTGCAATGTCGAGGACTTCACCCGCGAGATACAGACCGCTGATCTTCTTCGATTCCATCGTCCGGGGGACGACGTCGTCAAGTGCAATCCCCCCTGCGGTCACCTCGCCGCGGTCGATGTCGATCCCCCCGATACTGCCGATCTCCCACGATTTCAGAAGTGCAACGATCTTCCGCCGGGCGTCGCGCGTCAGCACATATCCCCGTGTCGTTGCAGGAACCCGGACCTTCCCGAGGAGGAACGGAACGATCCTGTCGGGGAGCATCCCGCAGAGGATCGTATCAATCTGTTTCCCCCGGTTCGCATTGACGACACGGTTCAGTTGACTGTCGAGCCCGGCAAAATCCGACGAGGGGAACAGATCCAGATGGAGTGTTACCTCAGACCTCTCGAGCGCGAGCGCGGCACTCCGGCTGAGACCGAGGGCCGCCGGGCCGGAGATCCCTTCGTGCGTAAAGAGGATGTCTCCCTGCCACGAGTCGATCTCCCGGCTCCCGCCATAAATGGAGAGGCGCCCGCCTCGCACGGCAATGCCGCGCCACTCCCGGGGGAGGGGCGGCCTTACAATCAGGGGGGCAAGAGCGGGACGCAGCGGAACAATCGTGTGGCCAAGCCGCCTCCCCCAGGATATTCCGTCCCCCGTCGTGCCTGTTTTTTTGTACGACGCGCCGCCGGTCGTGAGTATGACATGGTCCGAGGCGAGTTCCTCCCCTCCGAGCGTGATCCCCGTGACGCACCCGGCACCGGAGAGAATCCCGGTCACGCGTGCGTTGAGCCGAATTTTGCCCCCGCTCGATACGACGCTGCCGACAAGAGCGCCGACCACGTGCCCCGCCCTCTGGCTTTCGGGGAAAACCCTCCCGTCCTCCCGGACGATCGTCGGGACTCCCCTTTCGAGAAGCATGTTCCGGACGTCTTCATTCGTGAAGGTGTGGAGGGCATACCTGAGGAACCGTTCTTCGAGTTTTGGAAAGGCCTTTCCCAGCTCATCGATCGGCCCGTCGTGTGTTACGTTGCACTTTCCCCCTCCTGAAATCAGCATCTTGATCCCGGCTTTGTGGTTCCTCTCCAGGAGAAGAACAGGGGCCCCCATCGAAGCCGCCTTCCAGGCCGCAATGAGCCCTGCACCTCCCCCGCCTATGACAAGTATGCTGTTCGCCGGCTTTTGCATGATCAAGTATAATCAAGGGTTCGTTAAACTCCCACATCTATTCAATCGCATGCCTCATCTTCTCCTTTAAGTGACACTTTGTAGCTCTTGGCTCATAAGCGTTGAATTTTGCGATTAGCGAAAACAATTATATCGATGATTCTTTGCGAACTATTGACTTTTGAGGAGGGAAATTGTAGTTTTTCCCTGCGAGACGAGCCAAACAACATCGTTCGCAGGAGGTCCCCCTCATGAGGATAGGTCAGCAGCAGTCCGCAGCAACGAGAGAAATCATACGTGTTGCGGAGAAGCATATAGAGGCCCGCGAATTCGATCTGGCCATGCAGAAGCTGAGCGTGGCACAGCAAATGGAGCCGGACAACATTTACATCACGGCGATTGTTGAGCGAATCCACCGGCTTGCGGCAGAATCTTCCAGCGGCGGGAGGTTTCTTGCACTTACCGTTGGAAACGAATTCGAGGACGGGATAAAGCCGCAAAGCGAGAGACTTCGGCCGACAGAGGATATTGACACACAGATAAGGAGACTTACATCGAAGGCCACCGAGCTGATCCACCGGGGGGCTTACGAGACCGCATTCGATTCGCTTATGAACGCGTATTTTCTGGATCCTGTGAACCCTACGCTGATGGAGTCGGAAAAGACTCTTCTTCCAGCAATAGAACTGATGAGGAAACAGATGACGGGAAAAGACGGGAGCGAACGAATGAGAGGGCTTGTCTCCCTCCCTCCGTCGACACGCCAGACCAGCAGCCTGTCGCTGAGCCAGCAGGATTCACAGAGACTCGAGGAGCTGAAGCGGCAAAAGGAATCAGAACGGATGAACAGGGAACGGGCCATGTGGCGTGAGGCTTCCCGCCTTCCCAAGATACTCGAGGAGATGCTCGAGCCCGTGCCCCCTAAAGAACTCATGGAAGTTCCTCCCACCGTTCCGAATGATCAGAAAGAACCGGGGGGGTTCTTCGCGAAATTACGGCACGGGAAGTTTCTCGGCTGATACTGTCCCGGGGGAGCTGTCAAAGGGTGCCTTGATTCGAAAGGCACCCTTTTGTATTATATCGCCCGAACCTCCCCCCCCGCAGCGAACCGGTGTCCCACTCAACGCGGGTTTTCCGATCCAGGAACGGCGCGGGACTGCATGCGGATATTTTTCGCTTCCCTGATTGTCCTCCTCATAAATTCCCAATCGTTTCCAGCGACCCGTTCGCTCATGGGAACCGTCCGCGATTCCGTGACCGGGGAGCCACTTGCCGACGCGAACGTGCGCATACTCGGCACGTCACGCGGGACTATCTCAAACACCGCAGGGGAGTACACGATCTCCCTTGATGAAGGTGACTACCGTATCCTCTTTACGATGTTGGGGTATGCGCCGGACACGGTGCGCGTCCGGATGGACGGCGACAGGCGGCTGGACGCGCGGATGCGCCCCTCGGACATTGTGCTGGCAGAGGTTGTCGTTTCTTCCGAGGATCCGGCAATAGGAATCATACGGAAGGCCATAGCCAACAAACGACAATGGATCGACCGCCTGAAATCGTACGCCATGCAGGCATTCACGCGCCGCACCATATACAGGGACACCGCTGTTGCCGCAATCAGCGAGTCCTATACGAAGGGGTACTGGCAGAAGGGGGATACGCTGCGTGAGATCGTGACGCAAAAGCGTCAAACGGCGAACGTCCCCGGGGAATCCAATTTCGCATCCGTCGGAAGGATCGTCAACTTTCTTGACGACAGGATCAATTTTCTCGGGTTTACGATAGTCGGGCCGACGGCCCTCGATGCGCTCGACTATTACGACTACAAGCTTCTCCGGACACGCACGTCGGCTGGGAATGACCTCTATGAAATCCGGATAATCCCGCGCACCCGGACCGTCCCCCTTTTCGATGGAACGGTGAATATCGAGGGGGGGTCATACGCCCTCGTGGGAGTCGACGTGCAGCCGAACGCCGCGTTTCACTTCCCGTTCACCAAGGATCTCACGATACGCTACCGCCAGCAGTTCGCCCTGTATGAATCCTCCTACTGGCTGCCGGCCGACATACGGGTCAACGGCGCGGCGACTATTTCCGTCATGGGGATCACCTTTCCGCGGTTCGGCCTCATGACAACATCCGTCATATCCGATTATGCGATAAATACCCCCATCCCCGATTCGATATTCCGCCGCCCCCGGCTCGTCGTGGATTCAAGCGCCTCGAAGATTGATACCGCCTACTGGGCCGTGAACACAATTCTCCCGCTCGACTCGATGGAAACCCGTGCCTATCGAACACTCGATTCCACGCAGACGCTGGAGGTGCAGTTCAAGCCCGGGGGACCGCTGGCGACGCTGAGCGCCGGCGGTTCGGGACCGGTCTGGACCGCGCTTTCGTTCCTTGACCTGGGGTACAACAGGGTGGAGGGACTGCATGCCGGGCTCATTGCAGACCGCGATTCGGTGACGGCGTCCTTTTCGCTGACCGCGGGGCTTGCATACGGATTTTCCAACAGACGCGGCACGTACAGACTGGGAGGAACGTACTACCCGGCGGCGCACAGGTTGTTCGGTTTCGGCGCCGAAGCATACCGGATCGTCGAGAATACTCCTGAACGGGGAACGGAGAGTTCGTTTTCCAATCTGCTCTCCGCCCTGTTTTTTAAGGAGGACATCCGCGACTATTATTCCGCTGAAGGGTGGAAGGGTTTCCTGAAGTTCCGCCCTTCCGACGTGTTTCGATTCAAGTTCACATACACCTCCGAGCAGGAAGGGACGCTTCCGCAGCGGACGAACTACAGCATACTGTTCCCGTCGCGCCTCTTCCGCCCGAACCCCCCTGCCGATCCGGGGAAACTCGCCGAGGTAAGGCTTGACGTCGGGCTGGGGCAGGAACCCGATCAGATCGGGTTCGTGCAGAAGAACACATTCAATCTCTCATTCGAACGCGCCGCACCGGCATTGATGGGAGGAGATTTCGACTTCACGCGTCTTGACGGGGTCCTTGCGCTTTCGATTCCGGCTTTCGGGGAGAGTTTTCTCCTGAAACCCGGGTTCCGGGTGTTTGCCGCAGCGGGGAATGCGTTCGGACAGCTCCCCGTACAACACTCGTTTTCCGTGGAGAGCGCGGCAGACGGTTTTTCGTCGTTTGGCGAAATGCACGGGACGCACCTCAAAGAGTTTACGGGAACGGGGTACACAACGTTCGCCGTCGAGTACAATTTCCGGAATATCCCCCTTCTTGCTCTCGGGATACCATTCCTGTATGATCTCGACATCGACTTGATTGCGTTCGGCGGCGAGGGGCGGACGTGGTCCAGGAATGTGCCCCCGGACACGACCCGCACGGGAACCTATACCGAGGCGGGGTTCAGCATCGGGCGCATACTGGGGATCATGAGGGTGGATTTTGCGTGGCGGCTTTCCCCGCTCCCGCACGGCCTGTACGGGACTGTCGGAATCGCCACGCTCTTCTGACGGGAATCGCCAGGAGAGCCTCCGCCGGGGGAGAAAACCCGGACCGGCGGTTCATTCACGGGAGAGCCTGTTGGAATTGTCGGGGTATTTCCGTATCTTTCATTGCTTTCGCTTCTCACAAGTGAAACCAGCTGCGTCACAGTTTCGACCTCCGGCAATTGGTATCGGCCCGAGGCCTTTTTTATTCGCACTATGGACGGCATGCAGAGACGGGACATACGGAATATCGCGATCATAGCACACGTCGATCACGGCAAGACGACGCTTGTGGACCATATGCTCCGCCAGACGGGCACGTTCCGGCAGAACCAGCAGCTCGTGACCCGCGTGATGGATTCCAACGATCTCGAACGGGAGCGGGGGATCACGATACTTGCCAAGAACACGGCGATCCATTACAACGGCGTGAAGATCAATATCGTCGACACGCCGGGACATGCCGATTTCGGGGGGGAAGTCGAGCGGACGCTGACCATGGTCGACGGGGTGCTCCTCCTCGTCGATGCGGCGGAGGGTCCCCTGCCGGGAACGAAGTTCGTCCTGAAAAAATCGCTCGATCTGAACCTGAAGCCGATCGTCGTCATCAACAAGATCGACAGGAAGGACGCACGCCCGCACGAAGTCCTTGATCTCGTGTTCGAACTCTTCCTTTCGCTCGGGGCGAACGATACGCAGCTCGATTTCCCGACCGTCTACTGCATCGCCAAGCAGGGAATCGCCCGCAAGGAACTCGACCAGCAGAGCAATGACCTCATCCCTCTCTTCGATGCGATCATCGAACACGTCCCCCCTCCCCCGGGGGACCAGGACTCGCCGTTCCAGATGCTCGTGACGACGATCGATTATAACGACTACCTGGGGAGACTCGGCATCGGCCGGATACACCGTGGCACCATCCGGCTGGGTGGCCCGATGAAGATCATTCACAGGGACGGCGGCGTCGACGACGCGCGCGTGACGAAGATTTACACGTTCGACGGGCTCAAACGGCTCGAGGTGACGTCTGCAGGAGCCGGCGACATCATCGCGATCGCGGGGATGGAGGACGTGGACATCGGGGAAACCATCGCCGACGAGGCCGATCCCACGCCGCTCCCATTCGTCGCCATCGAGGAACCGACGCTCTCGATGAACTTTCTCGTGAACAACTCACCGTTCGCGGGGCTGGAGGGGAAGTACGTGACGACCCGGCACCTGAGCGAACGGCTCACGCGCGAGCTCCGCTCGAACGTCAGCCTCAGGATCGAACTGACTGAATCGCCCGACACGTTTAAGGTGAGCGGCCGGGGGGAGCTCCATCTGGCGATACTTATCGAGAACATGCGCCGCGAGGGATACGAGCTGCAGGTGTCGCGCCCGGAAGTGATCTACAAGCGGATCGCCGACGTCCTCTCCGAACCTATGGAGCACGTCGTGATCGACGTGCCGGACGAGTTTGTCGGCGTCGTTATCGAAAATCTCGGCCGCCGCAGGGGAGAGATGAAGAACATGGTGGCAAGCACAGGAAACACACGGCTTGAATTCATCGTCCCGGCACGCGGCCTCATCGGGTTCCGCGGCGAGTTCATGACGCAGACAAAGGGGACCGGCATCCTTCACCATAATTTCCACGGCTACGAGCCGTACAAGGGGGAGATGGCGCACAGGACGAAGGGTGCGCTTGTGACGATGGAAGCGGGAGACGCGGTCGCGTACGGCATGTGGAAACTGCAGGATCGCTCCGTATTTTTCATCGAACCCGGAACGAAGGTGTATTCCGGGATGGTTGTGGGGGAAAACTCCCGCGAGCAGGACATGACCGTCAACGTCTGCCGCACGAAACAGCTCTCCAACATGCGCGCATCGGGCTCGGACGAGGCGGTCCGGCTTGAGCCCCCCCATATTATGACGCTGGAGCAGGCGATCGAGTGGATAGGGGACGACGAGCTTGTGGAGGTCACCCCGACGAGCATACGTATCCGCAAGAAATTCCTGGACGCGAACGTTCGCAACAGGATGTCAAAGAAGAAGGCAGAAACCCCCGAAGAAGCCCCCCATCCGTAGGGGGAAACCAGCACGCATCATCCAACAGCTCCCGGCACACACCCCACAGTGACAACGACAAAAGTTTCTGAAAAGGCGGTGAAAACCGCTGTCGAGGACCTCAGGGTCCTCGCGTACAACCTCTGGTGGTCCTGGCACCCGTCGGCTCGCCTCGTGTTCAGAGACCTCTCCCCCTACGTATGGGAAACAAGCAATCATAATCCCGTGGAAGTCCTCCACTGGGTGAGTGAACACGAACTCCGCGTGAGACTTCAGAACCCCGCGTTCCACGCGCAGGTGCGGAAAGCCTGCGACGACTTCAGGTCGTACATGTCCGAGAAAAAGACATGGACGGCAAAAAGCGGCGGCGCGCTGAAACAGGAGACGATCGCTTACTTCAGCGCAGAGTTCGGTCTTCACGAAAGCGTCCGGATCTATTCCGGAGGGCTCGGGATACTCGCAGGCGACCACGCCAAATCCGCGAGCGACCTGGGTCTCCCGCTTTCGGGCGTGACGCTCTTCTACCGGCAGGGATATTTCCAGCAGCAGATCTCGGGGGACGGCTGGCAGCAGGAACGATACCCGAGTTACGACCCCGCACGGATGCCGATCTCGCCGGTGACCGATGGCAAGGGGAAACGGGTGGTCTGCACCGTGGAGATCGGCGACGACGCCGTGAAGGTTCAGGCGTGGGCGATCCGGGTGGGGCGCATCATGCTCTATCTTCTCGACACCGATCTCCCGGATAATGACCCGCGATACCGCGAGCTTACGGCCCACGTGTACGGGGGGGATAACTGGACACGCATCTCGCAGGAGATCATACTCGGCATCGGTGGAGTGCGCATGCTGCGGGCGATCGGGCTGAAGCCCGCGACGTACCACATGAACGAGGGACATTCGGCGTTTCTGACGCTTGAATTGCTTCGCGAACAGCTTGCCACGGGGAGCACCGCCGAGAAGGCCGCGGACTATGTGCGGAGCCGCTGCGTGTTCACAACGCACACGCCCGTCCCCGCGGGACACGACAGGTTTGACATCGGTCTTATGACCGGCACGTTCCGCGCGTTTCTGAAATCGTCGGGGCTGACAACGGACCAGCTCATGCGGTTCGGCCGCGAACATCCGGACAGCGACGAGCCGTTCACGATGACGGTTCTCGCGCTCAGATTCTGCCGATCCGCCAACGGCGTGAGCGAACTGCACGGGCGGATCAGCCGGCAGATGTGGAGCTCGCTCTTCCCCGGGGTTCCCGTCGCCAAGGTTCCCATTGGGCACGTGACGAACGGTATACACACCGCAGGATGGACGCTCCCCACGGCAAGCCAGTTCTGGACAACGCGCCTCGGGCCGCAGTGGCAGGAACGGCTGAGGGACAGCAAGTTCTGGCACGACGCACTCACACCGCGGAATGTCCCCGACGAGGAGCTCTGGGCACTCCGCATGGGGCTCCGTCGTGAACTCATCGAGTTCGCGCGAAAGCGGCTGAGCGAACAGAACCTCCGGTACGGGAACAACGATCCCGCGGCGCTCGATCACCTTCTCTCCCCCGACGCACTGACGATCGGTTTCGCACGGAGGTTTGCAACCTACAAGCGCGCCCCGCTGTTTTTCCGTGATTTCGAGTGGGCGTTCCGCACGCTCAACAACAAGGAAACTCCCATACAGCTCGTATTCGCCGGAAAGGCTCACCCGCGCGACGACGCCGGCAAACGGTTCATACAGGAGATCGTCAACATTTCCCGGCGCGGTGACCTGTTCGGCAAGGTGGTGTTCATCGAGGACTATGACATCAACGTCGCGCGGTACCTCGTGGCCGGGGCCGACGTATGGCTTAACACGCCGCGGCGACCCATGGAGGCAAGCGGCACGAGCGGGATGAAAATAGCGATTCACGGCGGGCTGCACCTGAGCACGATGGACGGCTGGTGGCGCGAAGCGTACGACGGGCACAACGGCTGGAAGATCGGCGAAGACACGACCGCCAGCAACGATCAGATGCAGGATGATATCGACGGCGCTTCCCTCCGCGCGGTGCTGGAACAGGAGATCATCCCCCTTTTCTACGACAGGGGGAAGGACGGGATTCCCCGCCGCTGGCTGAAGAAGATCAGGCATGCCATGTCCACGTTGATTCCGGTCTACAATACGGAACGGATGGTCGTGGAGTATGCCCAGAAGTATTACGGCGCCGGGAAAGGTGGAAAATAGACGTTCTGTGAGAGGCTTCTCGGAGATTCGCAGGCCGCGGAGGATGCCGTGCGCGAAGCGTTGATGAAGCTGAGCTCGGGATCCGCGACCGGCGAGTGGAAGATCGTACACTGGCACACGTGGCACAGCAGTAGATAGCCTTCCGCTCCACAACCAACGGCCGCGACTACGGATCAGTACAGTTCCGGGGTCGCGGTCGTGTGCTTTGGAGGACGTGCTGGATCAGTTATCTTTCGCCCCCTGGTTGATCCAGGCCGCGATCACGGCCCGTATACTGTCCGGGCAATACGGCCCCCCCATCGGCATGCGCGCGCCGAATGGCGGGTTGGGAGAGGTCTTCTTCATGATGAGACTCGAGTCTGCGTTTCCGGGAATGATCGCAGGGCCGTGTATCCCCCCCTTCAGAAGATCGGCAACAGTCGTTACGTAAAGCCCGTTCGTGCCGCCGTGGCAGCCGTAGCAGCCGTAGTTGATGAATATGGGGATGACGTTATTCTGAAATGAAACCGCCTTGGCCGTGTCGACTTTCGGAGGGGGAGAGGGCGTGGGCGGATTCATGCCAAGGTCGTTGCATCCGGTCGAGGAAATGAGCACTACCGTCAGGACGACACATACGTAAACGAATCGACGGGGCAATTCAGGGGCCTCGCACGGATATTGAATGAATCGGGAGCCTTTCACAAAGTAAATACCAGGAGGGGGCGGAAAGTTCCTTGCGGCAGGTTCGGGAGGCGAATCCAGCGTCGAACGACGGGTGGAGAGGGCTGTCAGATCCGGGGGATGGGGTGGGACTCCAGTACGTAGTCGAGCCACATGTTCGATATCTTCTCCATGACGCTGTTTCCCCTCAGTCGGCCGCCCAGATTGCCGAAATCAACATCATCCATGACCTGATCCTGGTTTACACATGTAAAGACAAATTCTTCTTTTCCCGTGGCAGTGTCGACATGGCGCTGCAGACACTGGGCGCAGACCGCCTTCATCATGCACTGCATGGGGGAATTGATGGAGGCGATTGCCACGTGGTTTTTGTTCAGATAGGGGCGCAGGACGTCCCGGCGGGCACGCGCAACCGCGGCCATCATCCGGTCCGACCCGATGGCAATGATCCTTGCCGCGTCGTTTAACGGGAGGGGAACAGGCCCCAGCTTCCCCGTCGCATAGCGCACCATGGCCTCCAGTATCGTACCGACGCAGGAGAGATCCTGCGGCCGCCGGGGTTCGATCGGTTCTCCGGCATCGACGCTGTATACCACGATGTCCGTGTTCGCTTCGATCTCCTCCCGCTTGAAGAAGTCCTCCTTCTTTTTGTAGCCCGCAAAGTAGATGACCCTGTTGTTCCTGGCCTTGAAGGCCTTGGCGATCGAGAAGAGGACGGCATTGCCGAGTCCCCCTCCCAGGAGGAGCACCGTGCCGTTTTCCGTTATCTCCGTTGGGGTTCCCGTGGGACCCATGACGACGACGCGCTGGCCTGGCCTGAGGAGCGCGCACAGACGGGACGTCGCCCCGACTTCCAGCGTGATGAGGCCGATCGTCCCCTCCTGCCTGTTCACCCACGCGCCCGTGAGCGCAATCCCCTCCATCATCATGAGCGTGTCTTCTGCCCGGAACGAATCCACATCGTAATTCTGCAGCCGGTAGAACTGACCGGGGCGGAAACTCAGGGCGGCCCGAGGAGCCCTGACGACGATCTCGGTGATCGTCGGGGTGAGCCGGTGTACCGCGTGGACGCGCGGACGGAGCTCGTCGTCAAGGCGGGAGACCAGGCGGGTCCAGTTCCCGTTATCCGCCGCGACCAGACGCGCCCCGCGGAGTTCTTCCTCCAGCAGGTGGAGGACCGCCCTGTATCCCTGCTTCGCCGAGGCCATGGCCCTGACGACATTTCCCGCGAACGCGGGGTGGTTGTCGCCGTAGTAGGAGACAAACTTGCCGTCTCGCGCGTACGACGTGAAGAATCCCTCTTCCACGCCTGCGACGGGGACGAGATGTTTCCCGTTCATGTCCTCGTCGATCGAGTACGTGCTGAAGAATTCGCCGTTGCGGTCAAGGCGGAACGTCCCAGGGTGCTCACGCTCGTACATGATGTTCGGGACAGTCCCAGCGGCGACCATGACCGTGCGCGTCGGAACGCGGAAGAGCTCGCCCGTGGGAGACCACTTCCCATCCGATTTCTGCATCCGCTCAAAGGTCATTTCCTTAATCGCCCCGTAGTCGTCGGGGACTGCCTCGACGGGATTCATACACTCGACGATCGATATCCCCTCCTCGAGGCTCTTGATGATCTCTTCATGGTTGAGCCTGTAGGCGCGGGAATCGATCATCGTTTTCCTGTAGTAGATTCCCGCCCCTCCCCATGACCTGACAAGCCGGAGGAAGTCCGGCTTCTCCCCGGCTTTCGACGCACGGATCCGCTCTTCCCCGATGGCCCGCGCGTGAGAGAGGAATTCGTCGAGTATCGCTTTCTCTTCGACGTCGAACATCCCGTCGACACCGGATTTTCCGTAGCGTGAAACGAGGAGCTCGTACCGGCGGCTGATCTTCGAAACCTGGACCGGGTAGTAGCTCATGAGCTCCGTCGCGGTGTCGATCGCCGTCAGCCCGCCGCCGATGACAACGGCAGGCAACCGGATCTGGAGATTCGCCAGGGAGTCCTTCTTTCCCGCCCCGGTGAGCTGGAGAGCCATCAGGAAGTCGCTCGCCATCCGGACGCCCCGGAGGAAGTTGTTCTTCACAGAGACGAACGTGGGCTTGCCGGCACCGGTGGCAAAACAGACGTGCTCGAATCCGTCCTTCCATGCGTCCTCGAGCGTTATTGTCCCCCCGAACCGGACGCCGTCATACACGCGGAAGTGTTCCCGACGGACGAGGTTCAGATGAAGCACGGTGAGGAAGTTTTTGTCCCACCTGACCGTGATGCCGTATTCCGACACACCGCCGAATCCCGAAAGGACTCTCGTTCCCAGCGATGATCTCAACGTGCTGAAATCCCTCACGGGCTCGAACTCTGCCCCCCCCTCACCGGTGAGTGCCGCGGGGAGCGGTTCGATCTTGAGCCCGTCGAGCGCGACGACGCCGAATCCTTCATTCAGGAAGTAGTGGGCAAGCGTGTACCCGGCCGGTCCGAGGCCGACGATGAGTATGTTCATCCCGTTGTAGGGGAGCGCGTGAGGGCGCGAAATGTTGAGCGGATTCCAGCGCGTGAGGAGCGAGTAGATTTCGAATCCCCAGGGGAGGTCAAGAACTTCCGTCAGTATGCGCGTTTCGATCTGGGGGATATTGACAGGATCCTGCTTCTGGTATATGCAGGACTTCATGCAATCGTTGCAGATCCGGTGGCCCGTCCCGGGGACCATGGGGTTGTCGATCATGATGACGGCCAGAGCGCCGAGGGCATCCCCGCCGTCCATCAGAAACTGGGATTCGGAGATCTTCTGATCGAGCGGGCATCCTTTGAGTTCAAAGCCGAGCGGGTTCTTCCGGTACCCGCTGTCAGTATGAAACCCCCTGGAACAGGAGTCTTTCTCCCTCTCGTGACAGAATATGCAGTAGTCGATCTCACTCTCCACCTCCCTCCGGCCGTATCGCAGATCCGTGAGTTCGAATCTGTCACGCCGCCTGAAGTGCGAGGGGTTCCCGTCGTGCGTCCCCGGGACCGGGCCGGCGGAGAGGACCGAGCCGACGAGATTCCTGAAGTCCAACGGGCCGGGGACGCGGAAGAGTCCCCACCCGGAGATCTTCTGCGCTTCTCCGTAATAGAGCAGGGCGAAGAGTTTTTCGAATAAGGAAAGGAGCGACCCGAGGAAGAGTTTCAGGTCTTCATCGCCTGATCCCGGCGAGGTCTCCGCTCCGGCTTCCGGCCCGGCGCCGAGGAGACGCCGGACGTTTGCAAGGAAGTCGCGCGTCACGGGGGGAAGTTCGACTTTGATGAACCGTTCGTGAGAGAGGAGGAGCTCGACAGACGATGCGAGTTCGAGCTCTTCGTCTCCCCGGGGGATGCCCGGAAGAGCGGCCATGATCTCTGCCGTCCGGCGTTCAATCGAGACCGGATCATCCGCGATGAGCCCCGGCGCGCCGTACTTTTTAAGCACACGGCGTGTGAAGAACTCCCGCTTCACGGTGAATATGACTGCGTCGCGCCGCGCACGGAGCTTCATGGCGGCATATTCCCCTTCGAGGCCAAATGCACGCGCGAGGAATATGCCAAGGCGGGGTGCGAGATCGACGAGGAGGTTCGACGTCGGAAGGCCGCCCGGCACACGCCCGGAGCGGTACTCCATGTACCGGGCGTGAAGAACGGGATCCCCGGCGCGGATCTCCTCCTCGAACAGTTCGGTCAGACCTGCAAGCCGGCGGGGATCAAAGAGGTCTCTGAATGTGTAACCGGGGATTTGAACCATCATGATCACTTTGCGACAAGAACCTGAAGAATTTGTGCCACATAATATACGAAGCCTGAAATATCCGATTCAAATCTGCAATTTTGGGAATTTCGATGAATCAAATTCTGGAATCCCTCCTGATCCCACCAGTGAAACGCCCAAAACGTGCGGAAATCCGCGACAATGCAACTGGCACAAAATCTGTTAGTTTCATAGCTGGTATCAGAGGGGTGCAACCATGTATGCGAACACGACAGCCGCGATGATGCAGAAGACCGGCCAGAGACTCTACACGATCGGGGAGGCTGCGGACCTGATCGGCGTTTCTGTCCCGACGATACGTATGTACGAACGCGAAGGTCTGATCATACCTCTCCGGAAGGCTTCCCGCCACCGGCTTTTCGCCGAATCCGATCTCGAGAGAATCCGCTCTATCCGCCGCACGATCAACACGGACAAGGTGAGCATCGCGGGCATTCGTCGGCTCATGTCTCTCGTTCCGTGCTGGAAGATGAACGCGTGTACGGAAGAGAAGAAATCAACGTGTCCCCGGATGTCAGGGAACGGCGCTCCGTGCTGGGTTGTCACCGGAAAAACCTGGGAGGCCAAGAGCGATAAGTGCAGGACCTGCGGGGTCTATCTGAAGACCGGCGATCATACCGAGCTCAAAGCCCTCCTTGAGGAATACGGCGTGGACGCCACTCCCCCGCCAGCACCGGCAGGCACGTAACCGGGACACCTCCCTCAACGCACAGCGGTTGTTGCATCAACATCGAAGCGGACCGTTTTATCCCACGTCCGCTTCTCCTTTTTTACGTACTCCATCCAGAGCGCCTTGATCACGATGTAGATCCACAGCTGGCAATATGTGAAATACATGAGGACGAGGACGGGGATGTGCTTCATGCGGTCCTCCCCGTCGTAGGAGATCGCAAGCATCGTCTCACCCAGGAAGAGGAAGAAGGCCATGATCCAGACAAACGTGTACGGGCCCGGCAAGGAGATGGCGACGAGGTTCGCCGCGCTGACGATGAAGAGCAGGTCGGAGATCACAATCGCCACGAAGAAGACGTAGTAGAGCGACAGTGTATAGAGGACGTCGAACATCAGCCGCTTGCTCCGGAATTCCCGGATGTGCTTCAGGAATTTTCCCAGCACGTAGTTGTTTCCCCTCACCCACCGGATCCTCTGCCGGATCCAGACACCCCACGTCTGCGGCTCCTGTTCGTACGTCACCGCGTACGGTACGAACTTGATCTTGTACCCCTCCTGGTAGATCCTGATGCTCAGCTCCGAGTCTTCCGTGAGCGCCTGCTCGTCCCACCCGTTGAGCTGACGGATGAGCCAGGTCCAGACGACGAAGTTCGTCCCCGGGAGCGTTGCAATGTTGTGCATCTGCCAGCGTCCAGCCTGGAGCATGGACTGGAAACTGAGCGTCTCAATGTTGATGAACCGGGTCAGGATGTTGACGTTCTTGTTGACCGTCCGGAACTTTCCGAGCGCCGCCCCCAGCTCTTTGTTCTCGAGGAGCTGCGCAACAAGGTATCTGAGCGCGTGCGGGTCGGGCGTGTTGTCTGCATCGTAGATCGCGATGACCTCGCTCTCCACCCGCGCCATCGCGAGGTTCAGCGCCCGGGATTTCCCCCTCCCCCCCTCCCCCGCGGGGACGTCGAACAGCCTGACGCGGCCGTCACGGCCCGCGGCATCAAGGATGATGTCGCGCGTCGCGTCGGTGGACCCGTCGTTGATGACGAGGACGGTCAATTTCTCCTTCGGGTATTCCAGGCGGAGCAACGATGCGATTGTCGCCCCGATGACCTTCTCTTCGTTGTGGGCGGGGATGAGAATCGTGCATGAGGGATACTCGAACGTCATGCCGTCGATGACGCGCTTCCGGCCCAGCGATTTGACGTAGTTGATGTAGCCGAAGACGGTCAGGACGAACTGGTAGGCGATCATGAACCAGATCAGGATGACGGCGACGACGAACAGGAGGCTGAGATCTATTTCCAGGAATGTCATGCGTACCGCCGTCTGACGATTTTGAGTGCGATGTACATGCCGACAAGCAGAAGGACCGCGCACGAACCGAAGACCGCGATCGCGTTGGAGGACCAGAACGACGTGATGCTGACCCCGTACGAGACGACGTCCCCGAGGACGACGTTGACGCTGTGCTTTCCCGGGGGGAGGAGGAGCGTGAAACAGTCGTTTCCCCGCATCGGCGTGAACGGATAGGCCTGGCCGTCGACGCGGAGCGCCGTCGCCTCCCGGTTGAGCGCCACAAGGACACGGCTGTCCCCCTCGTACGTGAACGACATCGTGCGGATCCCCTGGTCGACGGAGAGGAGGTTGCCGCTTATCGAAAGTATCTGCGCGTCGAGCTCGTGTGTGGAAAACCCGGGGCCCTGGTCGACACCCGCATCGACCGTGTGGGTTCCCGCGGGGATCAGGAAGACATTCTCCCGGGATGGGGAGTGCGGCATGCCGTCGACGCGGACCACCCGCACACCCGGGGGGAGCTTCAGTGAGAACGAGTAGGGAGAGGAGACTTCGTATCCGCGAGCGGTCCTTCTGTAGTGCACCTCGCTCGCGAGAGCGAACGGGAAGTATTTCATGTCCCATGAATTCACGCTCGATTCGCTGTAGATCGTCATGCGCGGGGCACCGATGGAGGCTGCGCGGACGAGATCAAAGCTCTCGGTCCCGGTCTGTATGAGCGTCGGGAACGGCGTCACCTGGTCCGGCTTGCGCGGGCCCTCGAGTATGTTCAGATCAAGAAGCAGGTCCTTCCTGTCGCCGAGGAGACGGGCGTACCTGTTCCCGATGTCCACGTACCGGGAGGGGGCGGTCGCCCAGAGGCGCTCGGCATCCTCGACCTGGAGCAGAAATCCGTATTTCTTCTGCAGGCCGAGTATGGAGTTCATGTCCACGCCGAGGTATTCCCGGAGCTCCGGGGAGCCGTAACTGTCCATCGCCGTGACGACGACCTGGAATCCCGGGTGTGCGGCGGCGATCTCCCCAAACATGGGGAGGAGCCTCTCGTACACCCCCTCGAGCACCTTCACCCGGTACTCCACGACAAGGCGACGAGCCTCCGGATTGACCCTCCAGTAATTGACGGAGGTCGAGTCAAGGACTCCGTCAAGGTCGAATCCGTATTTCTTTCTGAAGTCTTCAAGCGCGGAAGGATGCATCGGCGTGAACAGGAGCGGGTCCTGAAACCCCCGTCCGGATTCGAAGTAAAGTTCCGACAGGTTCACTCCGTCCCAGTCGAATTGCATCAGGAGGCTTCTGTACTCCGCGGCCATTGCGCGGAGACAGGCGGTGTCCGTCAGCGCCACGGGATAGCGCCAGGACGCCCGGGCGTCCCCGTCGTCGACGTTTTTCTCCCGCCATTCCTGATGCTCATTCCAGAACTTCTGGCTTACCTGCGGGGGCTCGATCCAGTCGTACACGAGAATGCCGTTGGCGTGGGCGAGCGTGATGAGCCGACCGTAGTCGTACGTGTATTTCGGATACTGGTGCCACCCGGAGACGTGCACGATGCCGACGCCGATGCGCACCCAGTGCTTCACGAGCGCCTCGGTGCTCATCGTCCTTGCGCGCGAGCCCGGTTCAAAATAGACTTCCAGGCGATCGCGCCGAACGACGGGACCGAGCCTGAAGTATCTCCCGATATACTCCAGGAGATACGGATACAGGCTGTACCCCTCGCGCGAAAGGGGGTCGAACCTCGTGGAGAAATAGATGATCTTCCCCTTCCCGAACGACTTGCCGATGGCAATGGGCGCTTCGGTCCCTTCGTCGACGCAGAAGACCTCGTCCAGCCCCTCGGCGTCGAACTTCGTGGCGAGCTGCCCGTACCGCCATATGATCCGCTCGTCAGGGAAATAGCGGTCACGCACGCGCATGACCTTCAGGTGGGTTTCCCCCGAGATGATCCCCAGTTCCTTGGCCAGCTCGGTGGGCATGTCCGTGACAACGTTTCCCCCCTCCCTGACGAACCGGGTGATCGCATCGTAATCCTCGTCCCTGAGCGAATCCACAAACGTGTAGGGAACGAAGAGAAGATTGTAGGAATCGGGACGGACTTTCTGGCCGACGAATATCGTGTCAACGTCAATGTTCACGCTCTTCATGACGCCGGCGAACGACGCCTGGTCGTTGAACGCCGCACCCGCCGCAAACTGGTTCCAGAGTATCGCCACGCGGGCCTCCTGCCACGTTCCCGCCTGTCCGGTCAGGCGGCCGTAGATCCTCTCCGCACCGCTGACGACACGGTCAGCAAACGAGCGGCTCTTCTCTTTGTACTCGACGGGCTCGGCCTTGTAGAACTGTCCCGGCTCAAGCGTGATGTGTTTTGTGATCGTCCCCTTGATCCTCTTCTCCGACGTCGACGTGGCGACGATATCACCGTCCCTGTCGAACGTGGTTTCCTGCAGGTACTGGTCGTCGAGCGTGACCGTATACTCCTGGGAGCCGCACAGGATGACCCTGTCTTTCAATTTCACCCAGTGCGTGAGGTCCTTCACGTCCATGTATGTATAGCCGAGCGCCTGCACGCCGTCCACGATCTCCTTCAGGAGGTCGAGATCAACGAATGCGTGAAAGAAGCTGGAGGCATACCCGTCGCGCACCGCCAGGTTGACCTTCGCCGAAGCGAGTATGCGCCGGACGGCCCCCTCGCCCACGGCCGGATTGGAATCGAGAGGGACATACCCCAGGTTTTCGGGGATGATCCGCTGCCCGTACAGGTCCTTATTGATCATGTACGGAAAATACTGACCCGCATCGGCGTCTTCGATGGCAAGCCGCTGCTCCATCGCGGTGCTGAAATATTTGCTCACCGTCTCGTAGAGCTTTATCGATGCGGTGTAGTGCGGGGTCTCCCACACGAGCGGGTAGAGTCCGTTCTTCATGAACTCCTGAATCCCCGAGTCGAGCTTCCGCATGATCCCCTCAACGGTCTCCTCCCTGACGGGACGATTTGTGCTCTCGTCCCAGAATTCGTAATCCACCGCCGTGACACCCCTGTACTGGTGCGTGACGCCGTGCATGACAATCGTGCCGCCGTTCTGCACCATGTATTTCAGGGCGTCGACGAGGTCGGGCCTGTCGGAGAGACTCACGTAAACTCCCTCGCCGGGATCCACGTAGAAGGGAATGACGCCGACGAGGAAGGGGATGTTGCGCGAGGAGAGTATGTCGGCGATCTCGCGGAGCTTCGCGGGGTTCTCCAGCGGATTGACGTCCTCGATCCGGATCAGAGCAGTGTGCGATGCTTCGTGGGGCTGCCGGAGGAGGTCGTGGAGCATGTCGGCAAAATACAGGTACCTGTCGGTCTCGTCCGCCGAGGCCATCGGACAATCCGCGATGTACATCAGGTTTCCCGAGCGGACGATGTACGGGACTTCCCAGTGCTTGCTGGAGGACAGGGCGGTCGCCGTGACCGTCACCTTTTTCCTGTCGGTGATCTCGATCATGTTGATGTTCGGCTCCCCCTTTGTGAACGTGTTGTCGCCGGCGTGCACGACGTCGAAGACGCTGAGGGAGTCGATGTGGGAGACGCTGAACCCGTATTTTTTCCTGACATCCGGGCGGGAGGAGAATTCCTTGAACCCCGTGTCCATCCATATGACCGGCGTCGTGGAGGAGAGGACGTCGTCCTCGAACTTCGCGGGGGGGGTATAGACTGCGCTGAACCCGATGTAGAACACGAGATCGTACCGGGAGAACGTGTGGGGAACGTATTCATTCACCCCCAGGACGCGGCTCGTCGCGACGAAATGCCCGAGAAGATCCGCGAGCTCGCGCCCGCGGGCGATGGCGGGACTCTTCATGGACGTCCCCCCCTCGACGACGATAAGCACGCTCACGGGCGACCCGTCCCCCCCGGCGGCGGCCGGCGCATCAGCGATCAGGAAGAGAAGGAGGGTGACACATGAAAGGATACAGCGTCGCAGCACACAGTTCCCCGGTTAGTCGATGACAGCTAATATACGGAGTCTTCCTGTCATTAGGTAGACGGTGCCTGGTGCGGTGGCCGCAGGCGGCGCTACAGACGGCGCCGCGGGCGGGGGGAGAGCGGCGCTAAGGCAGAGCAGCGCTAACGGCAATGTTTTCCATGTGTTGTGAAAAAGCCCTATCTTGTTCCCGGTTGATACGACGGAGAATCGCCCATGGACGTTCTTGTTCCGCGGAGATTGAGGAAGGGGGACCTGATCGGCATTATCTGTCCGGCCAGCCCGGTGCACGACGCTTCCCGGATCGAGAGGGGCGTCCGGTACCTTGAAGGGCTCGGCTACAGGACGACGGTGGGAAAGAACGCGCTGCGCAGCACGGGATACCTTGCGGGAACGGACGAGGAGCGGACAGAGGACGTCCATGCGATGTTCGCCGACCGGAAGGTGAAGGCGATATTCTGCGCGCGCGGCGGGTACGGCACTCCCCGGATACTCTCACACATCAATTACCGGCTCGTTGCGAGGAATCCCAAGATCCTGCTGGGCTACAGCGACATCACCGCGCTCGCGCTCGCCCTCTGGAAAAAGTGCCGGCTGGTCACGTATCACGGGCCGATGATCGCCACGGACACGCCGCCGGATGCGGACCCAGCGGCGGAGGAGTCTCTCTGGCGGATGCTTACGTCATCCGAGCGGAACGCGACGCTCGCCGGGGCCGATTCAATTTCCCCGCAGGTGCGGTTCCCGGGGTCGGCAACGGGACGCCTCCTCGGGGGGAACCTCTCGCTTCTCGTCTCTCTGCTGGGAACACCCTACGCACCCGACTTTCGCGCCGGGCTCCTCTTCCTGGAGGAGATCGGCGAGGAACCGTACCGCGTGGACAGGATGCTGACGCACATGGGAAATGCCGGCATATTCTCACGCGCGCGCGGGGTTGCCATGGGACAGTTCAGCGATTGCGTCCCCAGGAGCAACGCCTCCCCTACGCTGACGCTCGGCGAGATCATTGCCGGTGCCGCGCGCGGCGCATCGAAGCCTTTCCTGACCGGCTTCCCGATCGGCCATGAAAAGCGGACGGTGACGGTCCCCGTGGGAATCCGGGCCCGGCTGGACGCCGACAGGGGGGTGCTCACGCTCCTGGAACCCGCGACAAAGTGAAAGGACGTCCACATTCTTCACACGGCCGGATCTTCTTGAATTTCGTTCATTATTATCGTATTTTTTTTGATGCTGAATATCGCCGTATTTGGTTCAGGAGCCGGATCGAATTTCAGGGCGATCCTGACGGCTATTCAGCAGGGGGATATCCCCGACGCCAGGATTTCTCTTGTTCTCAGCAACAACTCCGGCGCGGGCATACTCGGCATCGCCCGGGCCAACGCTCTCCCCGCCATTCATCTGAGCCAGAAGCAGTTTCCTGACGAACGTTCGTTTGCCGGCACGGTCCTGTCCACGCTGCGCGACCACGGCGTAAACTTCATCGCGCTGGCAGGCTATATGAAGCAGGTGCCGGGGGCCGTCGTCGCGGCATACCGGAACAGGATCGTCAACATACACCCCGCGTTGCTGCCGCGTTTCGGTGGACCGGGAATGTACGGAACGCACGTGCACGAGGCGGTGATTGCCGCCGGAGAGAAGGTGAGCGGGGCGACCGTTCATTACGTGGACGAGGAGTACGACCACGGTCCGATCGTGCTCCAGAGGACTGTCCCCGTTCTTCCCGGGGATACGCCCGAGTCGCTTGCCGCACGGGTGCTTGCCGCGGAACACGAGCTCTATCCCGCTGCGATACGCCGAATTGCCAGGGAAGAACAAACGTCCGGGCACCATACCACCTGACTGTATAACCGGAGAAGCCGTGCCCATTGTCCGCCGTGCCCTGATCAGCGTTTCCGATAAGCGCGGGATTGTCGAGTTCGCGCTCACGCTGAAGATGATGAACGTGGAGATACTCTCTACCGGGGGGACCGCTTCCGCACTGCGCGCGGCAGGGGTCGAGGTCCGCAACGTGTCCGACGTGACGGGTTTTCCGGAAATCCTGGGGGGGCGCGTGAAAACGCTCCATCCTCTGATACACGGAGCCCTTCTTGCAGTCCCCGACGAGCCGGACCACGTGCGCCAGTGTACGGAGCTGGGGATCGAGCCGATCGATATGGTCGTCGTCAATCTCTACCCGTTCGAAGAGTCGATCGCCCGGCCGGGGATCACGCTCGGTGAAGCTCTCGAGCAGATCGACATCGGCGGCCCGTCGATGATCCGCTCGGCGTCGAAGAATTTCCGCCATAAGGTTGTGATCGTGAACCCGGACCGGTATCCCGCGGTGGCCGCGGAGATGCTCTCCTCAGGGGGAAACGTCTCCGAAGCCACGTGCGAGAGCCTTGCGGAAGAGGTGTTCCGGACCACCGCGGCGTACGACGCCGCGATTGCCGCATATCTCGGGAGCCGTTCCGGCGGGGGCGCGGAACATCCCGCGATTCTCCACATTACGGCCCCCAGGGAATACGCTCTCCGCTACGGTGAGAATCCCCATCAGCGGGGGACGCTGTACGGAAACTTCTCGTCGCTGTTCAGGACGCTTCACGGGAAGGAACTTTCATACAACAATATCGTTGACATCGCAGCAGCGGCGCTCTGCGTGGCGGATTTCGACGCACCCACCGCCGCTATCATCAAGCACACGAACCCCTGCGGTGTCGGGAGCGCCGCGACACTCGTGGATGCGTACGGGAAGGCGCTCGCCACGGACAGGACGTCCGCGTTCGGCGGGATCGTGGCGCTGAACCGGCCGCTGGACATGGAGACCGCAGGGAAGATCAACGAGATATTTACGGAGGTCATACTCGCGCCCGTGATTCCTGCCGGGGTTCTCGAGTTCCTCCGCAAAAAAAAGGACAGGAGGATCGTCGAGATTCGCTCCGACCTCCGCACGCGGCACGACCCGGACGTGCGGAGCGTGCCGGGAGGGTACCTTGTGCAGGACTCCGATTCCGGCAACATGAAGAATGAGGAGTTTCGCGTCGTGACCCGCCGCCCTCCCACCGCGGAGGAATCCGACGCGCTCCGGTTCGGCTGGCGGGTCGCCAGGCACGTGAAATCCAACGCGATCGTCTATGCGGCCGCGGACAGGACGCTCGGCGTCGGCGCCGGTCAGATGTCGCGCGTGGAATCCGCCGTGATCGCAGCCCGGAAGGCACAGGCGGCAGGGCTCGAACTGAAGGGTTCGGCTGTCGCCTCCGACGCGTATTTCCCCTTCGCGGACGGGCTCCTGGAGGCGGTTCACGCGGGATCCACGGCGGTGATACAACCGGGGGGTTCGGTGCGCGACGGGGAGGTTATCGCCGCGGCCGACGCCAACGGGATCGCAATGGTCTTTACAGGCGCGCGGCATTTTCGACACTAGGATACGCCCGTCAGAGGCACCAGTGTTCATCAATCACTAATTAATCGTCCCCTCTTTCCCATGGGCATGTTCTCGCTGTTTTCCGCAGATCTTGCGATCGATCTCGGGACCGCAAATACACTCATCTACGTCAAAGGCAAGGGGATACTCCTGAACGAACCTTCGATCGTGGCGTTTGACCGGAACACGAAGAGAATCGTCGCCATCGGCAAGGAAGCCCAGGAGATGCTCGGGAGGACGCACCGGGACATCCGCACGATACGCCCCATGAAGGACGGTGTGATCGCCGATTTCGAAATGGCGGAAGGGATGCTCCGCGAGTTCATTAAGAAGATCCATGCCAACTGGATGCCGAGCCGCAGGATCGTCGTGTGCGTCCCGAGCGGGGTCACCGAGGTAGAGAAGCGGGCGGTGAGGGATTCCGCGGAACATGCCGGGGCGAAGGAGGTGCACCTTATCGCCGAACCGATGGCGGCGGCGATCGGCGTGGGACTCGACGTGGAGGCGCCTGTCGGCAACATGATCGTGGACATCGGCGGCGGCACGACGGAGATCGCGGTGATCGCGCTCTCCGGCATCGTGAACGAGGAATCGGTGAGGATCGCGGGGGACGAGATGAACAACGCGATCATACAGTTCTTCAAGAAGAACCACAACATCCTCGTCGGCGAACGGACCGCCGAGGCGATCAAGTGCGAGGTCGGCTCCGCCATGCCGATGAAGGAGGAGATCACGATCCAGGTGAAGGGGCGCGATCTCGTCAACGGCATCCCCAAGACGACGGAGGCAAGCTCCGTCGAAATCCGGGAAGCGCTGAGCGAACCGGTCCTCCAGATCGTCCAGGCGGTGAAGCTGACGCTCGAGCGGACACCCCCGGAGCTCTCCGCCGACATCCTCGACCGGGGAGTGATGCTGAGCGGCGGCGGGGCACTCCTCAAAGGGCTTGACGAGCGCCTGAGGCTGGAGACAAGCCTCCCCGTCCACGTCGCCGAGGACCCGCTGACGGCGGTGGTCCGGGGGACGGGGAAGGTGCTTGACAATCTCGGGAAGTATTCAAAGGTGCTCATCAAGAGCCGCCGTTACTGAGTCTCCATGATACGACGCCTGTACGAGTTCCTCTTTCTCTTCAAGGAGTACCTTATCGCCGGGGTGCTCCTTGCCGTTTCGGTGGCGCTCCTGGCGCTGAACGACGACGCCCAGATCCGCACGATACGGACGGTGACCGTCGTCGCTGTTGGCACACTGCAGGATGCGCTGGGTATCATTCCGAATTATTTCGACTTGAGGCACGAAAACCAGGTGCTGCGTGAGCTGAACGTCACGCTCGCCGACGATGTGAACCGCCTCAGGGAAGCGCGGCTCGAGAACCTGCGGCTCAGGCAGCTCCTGCGGCTGAAGGAACGGGGCCAGTTCGGTTTCGTGGCCGCCAACGTGATCGGGAAGAACCTGCAGCTCCTCAGGAACACCGTGACGCTCGATGCGGGGGAACGGAGCGGTGTGAGGATGGACATGCCTGTCGTGACGGAGAACGGCCTTGCCGGAAAGATCGTCGCAACGAGCGCCCGCTACGCGGTGGCGCAGATACTCTTCAACAAGGAGATCCGCGTGAGCGCCAAGATCGAGCGGAGCAGGGTCGACGGCATCATCCGGTGGGACGGGGGATCAATGCTCGCGCTGCAGGATGTGGCAAAAACCCTCGACGTCCAGACGGGGGACGTGGTCATCACGTCCGAGTACAGCAGCTTCTTCCCGCCGGGGATCCGGATCGGCGTCGTGACGGCGTCCCGGGGCGCGGAAGGGTCCCTCTTCCAGTCTATCGAGGTCAAACCCGCGGTGGAGTTTTCACGCCTCGAGGAGGTATTCGTGATCACCACGGTCCCCGACAGCGAGCGGATCGCGCTGGAACACCGTGTGCGTGAGTGAGGCCCCGTGCGCCAGACGCTTATCGATACCGCCCTGACCCTCCTGTTCATCCTCCTGCAGACGACGCTCGCCCGCTATCTCGCCGTGGCGGGACTCCCTCCCGACATCGCCCTGATCTGGATTGTCTACCTGGCGCTGAAACGCGGACAGATCGCCGGGACCGTCGCGGGCTTTTCCACCGGGTTCGTTCTCGACCTTATGAGCGGCAACGACGGGATGCTGGGGCTTGCGGCGCTTTCCAAGACGGCGGCGGGATTCACAGCGGGGTACTTTTTCAACGAGAACAAGACGCTGCAGACGCTCGGCAGCTACCGGTTCGTCCTCCTGATCTTCTCCGTGGCGATCGTGCATAATCTCATTTATTTCATTATCTTTCTGCAGGGAAGCGGCGCACACTGGTGGCAGGCCATCCTCCTGTACGGCGTTCCCGCAGCGTTGTATACTGCCGCGGTCGGACTCATCCCGACATTCGTGTTCGCCCGACGCGCGCTCCTGTAACGCGCGGACCGCCCGTTTTCACGCCCTCCCGGAATCCCCCGGCAATTGCAGCGACGATGGCTCAACAGGACGATATTGCGATATACGGCAAGCGCCGCACGATGCACGCGGTGATCGCCCTGATGTTTCTTCTCTTTTTCGCCCGGCTCTTCCAGCTGCAGATGATCTACAGCGAGGAGTACGGCAGGAAATCGGAGGAGAACAGCATACGGACGATTCCGAAGGAGCCCGTCCGGGGCTATATATTCGACCGTAACGGGGCGCTCGTCGTCGACAACCGTCCCGCGTTCACAGTGACGATCATGCCCTTCGAGTTCGACAAACGGACGATCGACGAGCTCTCGCGTCTCCTCTCGCTCGATCCCGAGTTCATTCGGGACCGCCTCAGGAAGGGGGAAGCCTATTCCCGGTTCGTGCCCGTGAAGATCAAGCGCGATATCGATTTCAAGACGCTCGCCGCACTTGAAGAGAACCGCGACAGGCTTCCCGGGGTCGATACGCAGGTGGAATCGAAACGATGGTATACGACACGCGCGATGGCGTCCCACACGCTCGGTTACACAAAGGAGATTTCCGAGTCGCAGATGAAGCTGCAGGTGGACGAGTACGCCCCGGGGGACGTTGTGGGATCCGCCGGGCTCGAGGCGCGGTACGAGCCGAGCCTGCGGGGACAGAAGGGCGCGGAGTTCAGCATGGTCAACGTCCGCGGACAGGTGATCGGGCGGTTCGAGAACGGGAAGAACGACGTCCCCGCGGTGGAGGGGGATGATCTCATCCTCACAATGGACTTTGGGCTCCAGGCGTTTGCGGAGTCGCTCATGACCGACAAGCGGGGGGCGTTCGTCGCCATCGACCCGACCGACGGCGGCATACTGGCGATGGTGAGCAAGCCGGATTACGACCTCTCCAAGTTCAGCGGCGTCACCCCGCCCGAAATCTGGCGCGCGCTCAACGAGGACGAGGCGTCGCCTCTTTATAACAGGGCGACGCTGACGCGATATCCGCCGGGGTCGACGTTCAAAATGCTCCTGGCGATTGCGGCCCTCGAATCAGGGAGCGTCACACCGTCATGGCGGGTGAATTGCGGGGGATCGTTCCGGATGGGAAACAAGGTGTTCAAGGACCTTCACGTCCACGGGAGCGTCGACCTCGTGACCGCTATCCAGAAGTCGTGCAACGTCTATTTCTACCAGTGCATGCTGAAGACCGGGCTCGACGCGTGGTCACATTACGGCGACGAGTTCGGGTTCGGGCGCCTGACGGGAATCGACCTCTACGAGGAGAATCCCGGCCTTCTCCCCACGACAGCATACATGGACAAGCGGTACGGAAAAGAGGGATGGACGCGCGGATTCCTCCCGAGCCTGGGGATCGGACAGGGTGAGCTGGGGGTGACCCCCCTTCAGATGGCGTGCTACGCGGCGGCGCTGGCGTCAAAGGGGGAGTATCACCAGCCGCATGTGGCCCGCGCGATCGTGACGAAATCCCCCCGGGCGACCGACACGCTGACGTTCCAGACACGCCACATCGAAGTCTCCGAAAAAACGTGGGAGATCGTCCGCGAGGGAATGCGCCGGGTTGTGGAGGAACCGGGGGGCACCGGCGGCATGGCGCGCATCCCGGGAATCGAGAGCGCGGGAAAAACCGGCACGGCGCAGAACCCGCACGGTCCCGACCACGCGTGGTATGTCGGGTTCGCCCCGTTCGATGCCCCGCGCATCGCCGTGGCGATGCTTCTCGAGAATGCCGGTTACGGCGGAACGCAGGCGGCCCCGCTGGCCGGCCTCTGCATCGAACGCTACCTGAAGGGGAGGGTCACCAGGTACGACACCCCGCCGCCGCGGCCGAAACCGGTTCCGTTTCCGCAGGCCCTTCCACCACTTCACGCGGGGCTTGGCCGATGATTTACCAGGAAATCAAAGAGCGGGTGGACTACAGGATCGCACTTATCGTCCTCGGGCTCCTGACAATCGGCGTGGTGTCCGTGTACAGCGCGACGTATGACGCGCGCGCGGCGGAGATTTTTCACAAGCAGGTGGTCTGGGTGGGCGTCGGCTTGCTCGCGCTCGTCGCAGTTGCGTTCGTCCCGTTCCGCCTTCTTCAGCTCGCCTCGTATCCCGCGTATTTCCTCTCGATACTCCTCCTCGTTTCCGTTCTCATACTCGGCAAGACGGTCTCGGGCTCCATGAGCTGGTTCAACCTCGGATGGATCCGCCTTCAGCCGTCGGAGGTTTCAAAGGTGGCCACCGTGCTTGCACTCGCAACGTACCTGGCCCGGAGCGACGTCTCACTCAGGAAGAAACGTGATCTTGCCGTCGCGGCGGGAATCGTCCTCCTCCCCTTCGCGCTTATCATGATGCAGCCCGACACGGGGACCGCCCTTATTTTTCTCGGGATGTTTTTCCCGGTCCTCTTCTGGGGAGGGGCGTCACGGTTCACGCTCGTGGCGATCGTAGCGCCCATCGGGACCGCCGTGGCCGCGCTCTTCGGCACGACGCCGTTCCTGACCGCCGTTCTCGTGTTCGGCGTGCTCATCTACGTAACAAAGGAGGACAGGATCGTCGCCGCGGCGGTCTTTTCGCTTACCGTTCTCGTCGGCGTGTCGGTCCAGTTCATTTACGAGGGACTCAAGCACTACCAGCAGAAACGGATCGCGACATTCCTCGATCCGAACGCCGATCCGCTCGGCGCGGGCTACAATATACTCCAGTCGAAGGTCGCGATCGGCTCCGGGGGATTCTTCGGCAAGGGGTTCCTTCACGGAACCCAGACGCAGCTGAATTTCATCCCCGAGCAGTGGACGGACTTTATTTTCTGCGTCCCCGGAGAGGAATTCGGATTCCTGGGGGCGGCGACCGTCCTCCTTCTCCTGATGGGGCTCCTGATCCGCGGCGTGTCAATCGGCGCATCGGTCAAGAACAGGTACGGCGGGTTCGTGGCAATCGGACTGACGGCGATATTCGCCACGCACATATTCCTCAACATCGGAATGTCGATCGGCCTCCTCCCGGTGATCGGCGTCCCCCTCCCGTTCCTCAGCTACGGAGGCTCCGCACTTCTCTCCGCGATGACAATGGTGGGGATACTGATGAACCTTTACGCGAACAGGAAAGAATACTGACAATGCCGAAAAAACATTCCCTCAGAACTCCTCCCCGCCGGAACTCCACTTCTCCTGCCGGGATCCCCCCCGAGAAGCTCCGCTGGTCATGCACGCCCGAGATGCTCCACGTGGCGGACACCGCCGACGTCACGACGTCGCGCGGCATCATCGGACAGGACCGCGCACTCCAGGCGATTCAGGTGGGGCTGGAGATGAAGCACTACGGCTACAACATCTTCGTCACAGGCCTCCCGGGAACCGGCAGGATGACCGCCATCCAGCGGATGCTCCACGATTTCGAGGGGCGGAAGATCCCCCTGACCGACAAGGTGTACGTGCATAATTTCCGCAACCCGGACGCGCCGGTGATGCTCATGTTCCCGGCGGGACAGGGGATGGCGTTCAAGCGGGAGATGGCATCTTTCCTCGACGACCTCCAGAAGAGCATCCCCGCCGTCTTCGAGAGCCGCCGCTATATCGAACAGCGGAAGGGGATGCTGGAGCACTTTCAGGACCGGCAGCGGACCGTCCTGAAGGACTTCGAGAAAAAGGTGAAGGGGAAAGGTTTCGAGGTCGTCCAGGTGCAGGGGGGACCGACGAACAGGCCGGAGATCGCCCCCGTCATCGACGGCACACCCGTGGGGCTGGACCAGCTCCAGGCAAAGGTTGATGCGGGAGAGCTCCCCGCCGAGGAGTTGAAGCGCCTGACGGCCGAGCAGGCCGTCCTCGAGGGACAGATGGACATCGTCATGCGGGAGATGCGCAACATCGAGCGAAGAGCCAAGAAATCGCTCGACGACCTCAACAACAAGATCATGGTCCCCGTTGTCGAGGAGCTCCTTGACGAAATCCGCGAGAAGTTCAAAACGGAGGGGCTGGAGCCGTACCTCTCCGAGGTAAAGAAGAGCATCCTGGACAACCTCGCACGCTTCCACCAGAAGGAGGAGCAGGCGCAGTCCGTTCTCGGGATGCAGATGCCCCGCGAGGAAGACACGTTTTTCGAGTTCGGCGTGAACGTCATCGCGGACAACAGCGGCGTCCAGGGGCCCCCGGTCGTTCTTGAAAAGAACCCGCGCTACAAGAACCTCTTCGGGACGATCGACAGGGAGGTCGACAGGAACGGCGTCTGGCGTTCCGATTTCACGCTCGTCAGGGCCGGATCCATCGTGAAGGCGGACGGGGGATACCTCGTCCTGAACGCGCTCGACGCTCTCTCGGAGCCGGGGGTCTGGAACACGCTGAAGAGAATCCTCCGCAACCGGCAGATCGAGATCCAGCCGCCGGAGTCGGGGCTGCTCGGTTCGAGTTCCGCGCTCAAACCCCAGGCGATCGACCTCGACGTGAAGGTGATCATGACCGGCGATTCCCCGATGTACCAGATGCTCTACGAGTATGACGAGGATTTCAAGAAGATCTTCAAGATCCGGGCCGACTTCGACACGGAGATGCAGAAGGGGGAGAAGAGCATAAGCAGCTACCTCTCGTTCATCACAAACCTGTGCGAGAGGGAAGGCCTCACACCGTTCGATCCCTCCGCGCTCTGCGAGGTTGTGGAATACGGCGTGAGGCTCGCGGGGCGCCAGAACAAGCTGTCGACGCGGTTCAGCCTTCTTTCGGACGTCCTCCGCGAGGCGAACTACTGGGCGTCGCGGGAGAAGTCTTCCCAGGTCACCGGGGATCATGTGCGCAGGGCAATCAACGAGCGGATCGAGCGGGTGAGGCTCGTGGAGGAAAAGATACAGGAGATGATCGACGACGGGTCGATCATGATCGACACGGAAGGGAAGGTCACCGGGCAGGTGAACGGGCTCAGCGTCTACCAGACCGGGGAGCACGAGTTCGGCAAGCCCGTTCGGATCACCGCGAAGACCGCCGTGGGACGTTCGGGGATCATCAACATCGAGAGGGAGGCATCGCTGAGCGGGCCCTCGCACAACAAGGGGGTGCTCATCCTCGGTGGGTATCTCAGGGGGAAATACGCGCAGAAGCACCCGCTCGAGCTGAGCGCGAGCCTCGCGTTCGAGCAGTCGTATTCGGGGATTGACGGCGACAGCGCGTCCTCGACGGAGATCTACGCACTTCTCTCGAGCCTTTCCGGAATCCCGATCGAACAGGGGATCGCCGTGACGGGCTCGGTGAACCAGCACGGGGAGATCCAGCCGATCGGGGGGGTCAACCTGAAGATCGAGGGATTCTTCGACTGCTGCAGAGCACGGGGACTTAACGGTCACCAGGGGGTTATTATCCCCCATCAGAACCTTGCAGACCTGATGCTGCGACACGATGTGATCGATGCCGTCCGGAAGAGTCTTTTCCGTGTTCACGCGGTCCGGTCGATCGACGAGGGGATCACCATACTGACCGGCCTCCCCGCCGCCACGGTCCATGCCAAGGTCGCCGCGCGGCTGAAGGAATTCACCCGGATGCAAAAGAAGCATTCATGATCCGCCGGGACCTCCCCCATGACGAACGAGGAATTCCGCACATACGCGCACGAGCTCGTCGACTGGATGGCGGATTATCTCGACGAGGTTGAGAAGTACCCGGTGAAGCCTTCTGCCGCCCCCGGCGAGATCATCGGCCGTCTCTCCCTTCATCCTCCCGAAGGCGGCGAGCCGTTCGCGGCGATATTCGACGACTTCCGCGGCACGATATTCCCCGGGATGACGCACTGGCAGCATCCCTCCTTCTTCGGTTACTTTCCGGCGAATACAAGCCCCCCCTCCATACTCGCGGAGATGCTGACCGCGACAATGGGGGCACAGTGCATGAGCTGGGCGACATCCCCCGCGGCGACGGAGCTGGAGGAGCGGATGATGCAGTGGCTCGGTGAGATGACGGGCCTTCCCCCTTCGTTCACCGGCGTCATCCAGGACACGGCGTCGACTGCGACGCTCTGCGCGATTGTGACCGCGCGGGAGAGCCGCACGGCGTTCCGTGTCAACGCCGACGGACTTTCCGCCCGCCCGCGGTACGCGGTCTATGCGTCTACCGAGACACATTCATCAATAGAACGCGCGGTGAAGATCGCCGGCCTCGGCGCCGCCGCGCTCCGGAAGCTTCCCGTCGATGAACGGTTTGCGCTTCTTCCCGGCGCGCTCGAATCCGCGATCGCCGACGATGTCGCACGCGGGATCGAACCGCTCTGCGCCATCGCGACGCTCGGCACGACCGGGTCGACCGCTATCGATCCCCTGAAACGGATGGGAGAAATCTGCACGGAGCATGGGATCTGGCTCCACGTCGACGCGGCGTACGGCGGGACCGCCCTCCTCCTTCCCGAGCTCAGGTGGATGTCCGAGGGGATCGAGATGGCCGATTCGTTCGTGTTCAATCCGCACAAGTGGATGTTCACGAACTTCGACTGCTCCGCGTATTTCGTGAAGGATGCCTCGCTCCTCGTCAGGACGTTCGAGATTCTCCCCGAATATCTCAAGACGCCGGAGCGGGACAGGGTCCGTAACTACAGGGACTGGGGGATCCAGCTCGGCCGCCGGTTCCGGGCCCTGAAACTCTGGTTTGTGATCCGCAGCTACGGCGTCGAGGGACTCCGGGAACGGATACGGATGCACATTGCGCTTGCCGGTTCGTTTGCGCGGCATGTCGAAGGGGCGCCGGATTTCGAGCTCCTTGCCCCCGTTCCGCTTGCGGCGGTCTGTTTCCGGCATCATCCCGCCGGGGAGGACGATCCTTCCCGTCTCGATTCGACGAATGCCACGCTCCTGGAGGAACTCAACAGAACCGGGCGCGTGTTCTTGACACATACGAAGCTGAACGGCCGCTTTGTTCTCCGTTTCGTGGCGAGCCAGACCAACGTCTCACAGCGGCACGTCGACGCCGCATGGGACCTCATACGCACGACGGCACGCTCCCTGTCCTCCACTGCTCCTGTGTGACAAGGGAGACAGGAGGCACAGAATCCCGTGTCCACGAAATCCCGTTCTTTGAGCCACTAACCTCCAGGAGGATGCCATGTCTTCATTCTCCCTCACTGTCAATGGGAAGCCGGCGACGGTTGACGTCAACCCCGCAATGCCCCTTCTTTGGGTGCTGCGCGACACGCTGGGACTCACAGGCACCAAGTTCGGCTGCGGGCACGCCCTCTGCGGCGCGTGTACGGTGCACCTGAACGGTGACGCCACGCGGTCGTGCGTGACGCCCGTCAGCGAAGCCGCGGGGAAGAAGATCACGACGATCGAAGGCCTCTCCTCGGACCGGTCACATCCCCTTCAGAAAGCGTGGATCGCGGTTGACGTTCCCCAGTGCGGCTACTGCCAGTCGGGCCAGATCATGACCGCCGCGGCGCTCCTGAAGGAGAAGCCCTCCCCCACGGATGAGGATATCGATGCGGCGATGTCGGGGCTACTCTGCAGGTGCGGCACGTACCAGCGGATACGCCGCGCAATTCACCTTGCCGCGCAGGAAGGAGGATCGCGATGAGAACGCTCGCAGTGCTCACCCGCAGGGAGTTTCTGAGGGTCACCGCCACTTCGGGCGCCGGACTTGTTATCGGGATGTATCTCCCGGCAGCCGCACGGGCCGATCTCGCGGCGGCGGATCCGCCGGCGCCGTTCGCCCCCAACGCGTGGCTGCGCATCGATCCTTCCGGCACTGTCACAGTTACGGTTGCAAAATCCGAGATGGGACAGGGGGTGCTGACGTCCCTCCCGATGATCGTCGCGGAAGAGCTGGACGCCGACTGGACGCGCATGCGCTACGAGCAGGCGATCGCCGACGACAAATACGGGTCGATGGGAACCGGAGGGAGCAGGAGCGTCAGGGGGGGATGGCAGACGCTTCGCGAGGCGGGCGCCGCCGCGCGCATGATGCTCGTGGGCGCCGCCGCGCAGCAATGGCAGGTGGAGCCTTCTACGTGCACGACGGAATCGGGGATCGTCCATCACCGCGCGAGCGGCCGGTCGGTCTCCTACGGGGAGATCGCCGGGAAAGCCTCCGAAATGCCGCTTCCCGCCAGTGTCGCGCTGAAGGATCCGAAGGATTTCCGGATCATCGGAAGGCGGACGCAGCGGCTCGACACTCCCGTGAAGGTGGACGGGAGCGGCAAGTTCGGCATCGACGTCCGTCTCCCCGGCATGCTTTACGCGACGGTCGTCCACGCCCCCGTGTTCGGCGCCGCAGTGAAGTCGTTCGACCCGGCGAAGGCGAAAGCGATACCCGGAGTGAAGGACGTCGTGAAGATCGAGACGGGCATTGCGGTGATCGCCCGTTCTACGTGGGAAGCGTTCCAGGGACGCGACGCGCTCGAGATCGTCTGGGATGAGGGTGACGGTGCGCTCGCATCGAGCGCCACGATCGCCCTATCGCTCCGCGAGGCGTCAACGCGCCAAGGAGCGGTCGCCGAAAGGACGGGCGATCCCGCCGCCGCGCTCGAAAAGGCGGCGGTGAAGATCGAGGCGGCGTACGACGCGCCGTTCGTCCCGCACGCGACGATGGAGCCGATGAACTGCACGGCGGCAGTCAGGAAGGGATCGTGCGAGATCTGGGCGCCGACACAGGCGCCGCAGGGGGCGCAGCATGAGGCCGCGACCGCGCTGGGGATCCCGGTGTCGAGCGTTACCGTGCACACGACGCTCCTGGGAGGCGGTTTCGGCCGACGGCTTCAGACGGATTACGTGAGGGACGCGGTGCTCTGTTCGAAGGCGGCCGGGGCGCCGGTGAAGATGACGTGGACCCGGGAAGAGGACATGCAACACGATTTTTACCGGCCGGTGAGCCGGCACATTCTCTCGGGAGGAGTCGACGCGTCCGGGAATGCCCTCGTGCTGACGCACAAGGTTGTAGCGCCGTCGATGGGGGACCAGAGGCAGCCGGGGAGCCTGAAAGACGGACTCGACAGGGGCGCTGTCGAAGGGGCGGTGAAATCGGTGTACGACATCCCCAATTTCCTTGTGGAGTACGTCCTTGCACGGACGCCGGTGCCGATCGGCGCGTGGCGCTCGGTGTTTCCGTCGCAGACGGTGTTCGCCCTCGAGTGTTTCATCGATGAGCTTGCCACGGCGGCGGGCAAAGATCCCGTCGCGTTCCGGCTTGCGCTGACGGAGAAGACGCCGCGCGCGCACGGCGTCCTCGAGCTGGCGGCGGAGAAATCGGGATGGGGAGGGCCCCTTCCTGCGGGAGTGTTCAGGGGGATCGCGTGCGGACCGCCGGCGTTTTTCGGTTCGTATGTGGCCCACGTGGCGGAAGTCTCCCTGACGGCCGACAGAAAGGTGAAGTTGCGGCGCATCGTGACCGCGGTCGACTGCGGGACGGCGGTCAACCCGGAGTCGATCGAGGCGCAGATGGAGGGCGCGATCGTGTACGGTCTTTCCGCAGCGATGAAAGAGGAGATCACGATCGAGAAGGGACGGGTCGTCCAGGGGAATTTCGACGATTACCCGCTTTTGACGATCGACGAAATGCCGAAGGTTGAGATACACATTGTGAAAAGCACCGAACCACCGGACGGCATTGGAGAGCCGGGTCTGCCCCCCATTGCCCCCGCTGTCGCGAATGCGGTTTCCGCGGCGACAGGGAAACGGGTGCGCAGCCTGCCGATCCGCTTGCAGGCGTAATTCCGTGCTCCCTTTCAGGGAGGATGACGACGAAAGAGCAGGCTGAAATTTTCGCACTTTATGAATCGCTCCGCGCCTCCGCAGGCGCCGCCGTTCTGGCAACCGTCGTCAGAACGAGCGGCTCCACATACAGGAGGGCGGGGGCGCGTATGCTCGTGACAGGGGACGGCAGGTCGGCCGGGCTGATCAGCGGAGGGTGCCTCGAGACCGACCTCCGTGAACGCTCGGCCGCCGTGTTTGCGGCGGGGAAGCCCCTCCTTGTAACGTACGACTCGACGTCGCCGGATGACATACTCTGGGGGCTCGGGCTCGGCTGCACGGGGGTTGCGCATGTCCTCCTCGAACGGGTATCCGGCGGGGAGGAGTGCCGGGTGATCGAGTTTCTCGAGGAGTGCCGCCGGAGACGCCGCGCGGGCGCCATTGCCGTTCCCTATCTCCTTACGGGCAATGGTCCTGTTCTGACGGAGTCCCGCGTGTTTCTCCACGAGGGGGACGCACCCGCTGAAAACGTTGCCGGGCTCTCCGGGGAGCTCCGCCCCGCGTGCATGTCAGCTCTTGAGTCACGAAAATCCTCATACGTTTCCCTGGCGCTCCCCGGGGGAAAGGCTGAAGCGTTCGTCGAATACGTCCCTCCCCCCGTCTCGCTCTTCATCTTCGGCGCGGGACCGGACGCCGGACCACTCGTGCGGCTCGCGAAGGAGCTGGGGTGGCACGTGACGGTCGCTGACGGGCGGCCGGCGTACCTGAAGCGGGAATTATTCCCGGGAGCCGACGAGCTCGTGTACTCCCATCCGGCCGAAGCGCGCGAAGCGCCGGCGATCCCACGCGGCGCGGCGGCGGTGGTCATGACGCACAATTTCGACAGTGACGTGGCGATTGCCAGGCGACTCTTCAGGTCTTCGGCGGCTTTTATCGGGCTCCTGGGGCCGCGCGCAAAGTCCGACATGCTCATTGCCCGGCTCGAAGCTGACGGAATAGTGCCGACCACGGAAGAGCTCGCACGATTCCATTCTCCCGTCGGACTCGACATCGGCGCCGAGACGCCCGAAGAGATCGCACTGGCGATCATTGCCGAAATACAGGCGGCGCTTCACGACGGCACCGGCTCGCCGCTTCGGCTCCGGGAAGGTCCGATCCACCGGTGAACATCACCGCGGTGATACTCGCCGCCGGTTCCTCTTCACGCCTCGGCGCACCGAAACAGCTTTTGAAATTCGAAGGATTGTCGCTCCTGCGCCGTGCCGCCCTTGCGGCATCCGGCTCGCGCGCCGGGGAGATCATCGTCCTCCTTGGCTCCGACGCCCCCGCCATGATGAAGGAACTCGAAGGGCTCCGCGTGCGGACGGTGGAGAATTCCCTCTGGCGCGAGGGAATCGGCTCCTCGATACGCCGCGCGGTGAGTGTGCTTGGCGCCGGCTGCGACGGCGTTCTCATTTTGCTTTGCGATCAGCCGAAGCTCACGGCCGCTCATCTCGAGGCGCTTATCGACGTGTTTGCCCGGAGGCCCGACCGTCCTGCGGCGAGTGTGTACGCAGGATCGGCGGGGGTTCCCGCGCTCTTCCCCCGCGCGATGTTCGGCGAACTCCTCGCCCTCGCCGGGGACAGCGGGGCGAAACGGGTGCTCGCCGCGCGCGGGAGCGATCTCTCTCTGATCCCGTGGCCGGACGGTGCATACGACGTGGATACCGCGCCGGACGTTCCGTCCCATCTTTGATTTTCCTCGCGATTTCTCTACATTGGGATGCTCCTCTTCCCCCACGTCTCCAGCATCATGATACTCACGGATAGGTCCATACTCGCCGAGATGGCAAAGGGGACAATCGTCATCACCCCCTTCGACAGGAACAACCTCGGGTCAAATTCCTATGACGTGCACCTCGCAAAGCATCTTGCAGTGTACCGGAGCGACATACTCGACGCGCGCATGCACAATGAAATCGATCATTTTCACATCCCCGATGACGGCCTTATTCTCCTCCCCCACCGGCTCTACCTGGGGGTGACGGAAGAATACACGGAGACGCACCGCCACGTCCCGTTCCTCGAAGGGAAGAGCAGCATCGGCAGGCTGGGGATTGACATACACGCCACGGCCGGCAAGGGAGACGTCGGGTTCTGCAATACGTGGACACTCGAAATCTCGGTTAAGCAGCCGGTCAGGGTCTACCACGGGATGCCGATCGGACAGCTGATCTACTTTGAGATTTCGGGGGAGATCGGCACGACGTACGACACGAAGACCTCCGCAAAGTACGCGAAGAGGACCGACCTCCCCGTCGAGTCGATGATGTGGAAGAATTTCAACAAAGAAACGGGCAACTGACCGATCTCCTTTCCCCCCGAGAACCGCATGATGACACGAACGCACGTCACGATCCCTGCATTCCTCTTTCTGTTCTCCGCGATCCTTTCCCCCGCACAGACGAAACGGTGTCTCACCACCGCCGACCTCTTCGCGATGAAAAGGATAGCCGCGCCCGCGGTTTCCCCCGACGGGAAATGGGTTGCGTATAATGTCACAACACCGGATACCGCGTCAGACAGGAACATCACCGCGCTTGTGATGAGCCCGGTTGACGGGGGGCCGGCACGGGAACTGACGCACAACTCATCATTCAACGGGAACGCGGCATGGTCCCCCGACGGGAGATGGATCGCATTCGAGTCCACCCGCTCCGGCACGCAGCAGATATGGCTGCTTGCGATGGACGGGGGAGAACCGCGGCAGGTGACGGCGCTCTCGACAGGCGCGTCCGAGGCCGTCTGGTCCCCCGACGGGAAGGAGATCGCCTTTGTCTCGGACGTGTACCCGGAGTTTTCCACGCTTCCGTTCCGGCAGAGCGATGCGCTGAACCGGGCAAAGGTCGACAAGACGGAAAACGGAAAGGTGAAGGCCAGGCTTATCACGCACCTGATGTACCGCCACTGGAATAAATGGGTGGAAGGGAAACGGTCGCACATATTCGTCCAGCCCCTGTACGGCGATCCGCTCGATCTGACACCGGGGGACAGGGACGCGGTTCCCACGTCGGAGACGTTCTCCGCTGGAATCGACTTCTCGTTCTCCCCCGACGGGAAGGAGATCGCGTACACCGCAACCCCTCTTCCGTCGCGCGAGGAAGCGTGGAGCACAAACCACGACATTTATACTGTGAGCGTGCGCGGCGGGACACCTCGCCAGATTACGACGAATCCCGCCGCGGACGGATTTCCCCGCTATTCTCCCGATGGCAGGTACATCGCCTACAGGGCCCAGAGGCGAAGCGGTTTCGAGGCGGACCGGTGGGAGATCATGCTGTACGACAGGACGACCGGAAGCGCGCGGAGCCTGACGGCGGATTTTGATTCACACGCCGGACCGTTCATCTGGTCCCCCGACGGATCAATGCTGTACTTCGAGGCGGAGGAGAACGCGCGGGTCCCGCTGTACCGGGTCAGTATCGCGGGAGGCGACGTGACAAAGGTGTTCGGGGAGAACTCCAACAGCGACGTCCGCATCACGCCGGACGGGAGGACGCTCCTGTTCGTTCATGTGAGCGCGGTGAGGCCCGCGGAGATTTACCGCTGCGCGGCAGACGGGAGCGGCGCGCGGGCGGTTACGGCCGTCAACGACGCTCTCTTCGCCGGGCTCGACGTGCCGGCACCGGCCAGCGTCACGTACGACGGCGCGGGTGGGACGAAAATCCAGGCGTGGATATACACGCCCCCCGGGTTCTCCCCTTCTAAGAAGTACCCGCTCGTGTTTATGGTCCACGGCGGACCTCAGGGGGCGTGGCTCGACGGCTGGTCGTACCGCTGGAATCCGCCGCTTTGGGCCGCTCAGGGATACGTCGTGATGACTCCCAATCCGCGCGGGAGCACGGGGTTCGGGCAGAAATTTGTCGATGAGATAAGCCGGGATTGGGGAGGGAAGGTCTTTACCGATCTGATGGACGGCATCGACTACGCCGCAGCACTGCCGTATGTCGATGCCGGCAGGATGGCTGCCGCGGGAGCGTCGTTCGGCGGTTACATGATGAACTGGTTTCTGGGAAACGCCGGGACCCGGTTCAGGGCGATCATTTCCCATGACGGTTCGTACAACTTCGAAAGCAATTACGGCACCACGGACGAGCTCTGGTTTGACGAATGGGAACACGGCGGCACACCGTGGCAGAAGCCGGAGGAGTTCACGGCCTTCTCTCCCCACCGCTTTGCAAAGAATTTCAGGACGCCGACGCTCGTCATACACGGAGCGCTGGATTACCGCGTGCCGGAAAGCGAGGGGATGCAGCTTTTCACCGCACTCCAGAGACAGGGGATTCCGTCGGAGTTCCTCTATTTTCCGGACGAGGGGCACTGGGTGCTGAAACCTGCAAACAGCGCACTCTGGCATGAGACGGTGTTCGGCTGGCTCACACGCTACCTGAAGGAATGAGCACCACGCGGGAGTATCCGTCGTGGGGGAACGATATCGACCCGGAAGCACGGGCACAGATGGACGCGGCGATGGCGCTCCCGGTCGCCGTCGCGGGGGCGCTCATGCCCGATGCGCACGTGGGGTACGGCCTCCCGATCGGAGGCGTTCTCGCGACGGAGGATGCCGTGATTCCGTACGGCGTGGGGGTGGATATCGCCTGCCGGATGATGATGACGGTCTTCGACGCCCCGCCTGAACTTCTGAGCTCCCGGAGGGACTTCTACGCCGCTGCCATCGAGGCGAGCACCCGGTTCGGACTCGGCGCGGAGTGGAAGCAGAAGAAGTCGCACGTCGTCATGGACGAGGACTGGCAGATGACGAACGTCACCGCAGGATTGAAGGAGAAAGCACACCGGCAACTGGGGACATCGGGATCGGGAAATCACTTCGTCGAGTTCGTCGATCTCGATGCGGGAACCGAACTCCGCGGCATTCCCCCGGGGCGGTTTCTGGCGCTCCTGTCACACTCAGGGAGCCGGAACGCCGGGGCAACCGTGGCGTCCCATTACACACGCATCGCAAAAATGCGTCACCCTGAGCTTCGCGGTGCCGCCGCAAACCTCGCGTGGCTCCCGATGGATGGGGACGGGGCGGAGTACTGGGCCGCGATGACGCTGATGGGGCGCTATGCATCCGCCAACCACCACCTGATACACGAGGCAATTATCGCCTTCCTCGGCCACAGCGTTCTCGGACAGATCGAGAATCACCACAATTTCGCATGGAAGGAAACTCACCGGGGGCGCGATGTGATCGTCCACCGGAAGGGAGCAACGCCTGCGGGACGCGGGATGTTCGGCATCATACCGGGTTCGATGGGAACGCCGGGATTTCTCGTCCAGGGGAAAGGAAACCCCAGGTCGCTCGGTTCGACGTCGCACGGCGCGGGGAGAAGGATGTCACGGACGGCTGCCGCGAAGATGTTTACGTGGAAGGAGACGCGCGCATTCCTGGAGCGGGAGGGGGTGGTGCTGATGTCAGCGGGACTCGACGAGGCCCCGTGGGCGTACAAGGACATACACGCCGTCATGGCCGCGCAACAGGACCTCGCGACGCCGGTCGCGCGATTCATGCCACGGCTCGTCAAGATGGCCCCTTCGGGGGAACGTCCGGAGGATTAAACATGCCCCTTCACAAGCAGATCGGCGCAGCGACGCTGACGCTCGTCCGCGGAGATATCACGGAGCAGGATACCGAGGCAATCGTGAACGCGGCAAATTCAAGCCTTCTCGGCGGCGGCGGGGTGGACGGAGCGATTCACCGTGCCGGGGGTGCGCGGATACTCGAGGAGTGCAGGAAGATCCGCGCAACGAAGGGAGAGTGCCCGACGGGCGAGTCTGTGATCACCTCCGGCGGGAACCTGAAAGCCCGGTTCGTCATTCATACGGTGGGTCCCGTCTGGCACGGCGGGGGACAGGGGGAGGAGACGCTCCTCGGGAACGCATACAGGAACAGCCTTCTCATTGCCGCCGCCGAACACATCCGGACGATTGCATTCCCCTCCATATCGACGGGGGCGTACGGTTTCCCCATCGAGAGGGCATCGGCTATCGCGATGGAGACCGTCTCCGCATTCCTGAAGAACGATTCATCCGTTGAGGAGGTCCGGTTTGTCGTCTACAGCCACGAAGATTATGAGGTCTATGCATATCTTTTCTGACCGGGGGGCTCCCCCTCCGGCGATCCGCCGGGAGCGCGCATGGTAAGCGAACGCCCGACGGCGCTCGAGCACAGGGTTCTTCTCCCCGAAGCAGGCGGGGCGGAGAAACACCCGACGGTGATCATGCTCCACGGACGGGGAGCGGATGAAGAAGATCTGATCCCGCTTGCGGAACAGTATGATCCCCGGCTCCTTGTGCTGAGCGTCCGCGCCCCGTTTCCATTCCCCTACGGCGGCGGGTTCACGTGGTACGACGTGAGAAGCGCCCCGACGCCGGACCCCGTGATGTTCCGGCAAAGCTATGACAGGCTTTCGCAGTTCATCGACGACGCACTTGGCGCGTATCCCGTCGATCCGTCGCGCGTGTTTCTTCTGGGATTCAGTATGGGGACGGTCATGGCGTTTGCCGTTTCACTGACACGCCCCGGGCTTTTCCGGGGGGTGATCGCCAACAGCGGATACGTTCCCGAGGGGACACATCTCGAGTTCCTCTGGAACGAACTACGGGACGTCGCGTTCTTCATTGCCCACGGGACGGAGGATCCCGTCATTCCCGTCGGCCTCGCGCGGCGCGCGCAGACGCTGTTTGCGTCATCCACAGCGACCGTCACGTACAGGGAGTACAACATGGGGCACCAGATGACGCAGGAGTCCGTGCGCGATTCCACGCTCTTCTTGAACAGTCTGCTCGCGAATCCGGGAAATGGTTGAATTGACAGAAAAAAAGAATTTCCCGCTTGACAAGAGGCCGCCCCGGTGTTATATTGGACCATGGTCGTGATTTACGCGAAATTGCAGCGACCCTAAATAAATGCTAAAGAGCTGTCGCAGGTTAAGGGCAACTTGCAGCGACAGAAAATAATTTGCTAAAGCGCCAAATGAGAAGAGTTCGCGTCAGGGAACCCTCGCCATCCGGCGGGGGTTTTGTGCTTTAGATCCCCCTCGGAAGGACCGGAGGCGAGCCGTATCAGCTCCCCGTTGCAACACCAGTGATTGTTTGCCGTGAGAACGGCATCAGTGGGATTTGCACCGTATTGCAGCCACTTTAAAAAACTGCTAAAAAGGAGAGCCTGGCGCTGTCCCTTTAGCGTCAGGCTCTTTTCGTTCATGCCCCGGGTGCAGGGGAGAATTCGAGTTTTCATACACAAACAAGCAGAGAAGGAGAGCACAATGGGCACCAACGGAAAGAAGCGCAGCTACAGATTCGAGACGCTCCAGCTTCACGCGGGACAGCAACCCGACCCGACAACGGGATCGCGCGCGCTGCCGATCTACCAGACGACGTCCTACCAGTTCCACGACTCGGCTCATGCCGCCAACCTGTTCGGCCTGAAGGAGTTCGGGAACATCTACACGCGCATCATGAATCCGACGACAGGGGTCTTCGAGGAGAGGATTGCGGCACTGGAAGGGGGCGCGGGCGCGCTGGCGACATCGTCGGGGCAGGCGGCACAGTTCCTGACGATCGCCACGATTCTGCAGGCCGGGGACAACCTCGTCTCCACGAGCTTTCTCTACGGAGGAACGTACAACCAGTTCAAGGTGACGTTCCCCCGGCTCGGGATCAACGTGAAGTTCGTGAAGGGGGACACGCCGGCGGATTTTGAGAAGCTCATCGACAAGAAGACGCGGGCACTGTACATCGAAACCATCGGGAACCCGCGGCTCAACATCGCCGATATCGAGGGGATCGCGAAGGTGGCGCACGCGCACGGGATTCCCCTCGTTGTCGACAATACGTTCGGCGCCGCCGGGTATCTCTGCCGTCCCATCGATTTCGGCGCCGACATCGTCGTTCACTCCGCGACGAAATGGATCGGCGGACACGGCACGACGATCGGCGGGGTGATCGTGGATTCAGGAAAGTTCAACTGGGCGAACGGGAATTTCCCCGTGTTCACGGAACCGAGCCCGGGGTACCACGGTCTCAAGTTCTGGGATGCGTTCGGAGCGGGAAGCCCCCTCGGCAACATCGCGTTCATTATCCGGGCCCGCGTGGAATCGCTCCGCGACCTGGGTCCGTGCCAGAGTCCGTTCAACTCGTTTCTCCTGACACAGGGACTCGAGACGCTCTCTCTTCGGATCGACCGCCACGGCGAGAACGCGCTTGCGCTCGCCAAGTGGCTCAAGAGCGATCCGCGCGTCGAGTGGGTTCTCTACCCCGGACTCGAGGATCATCCGTACCACGCGCTGGCAAAGAAATACCTGCGGCCCGGCCACTATGGCAGCATCGTCGTGTTCGGCCTGAAGGGAGGGCTGGAGGCGGGGCGTGCGCTCATCGATAACGTCGTCCTCTCGAGCCACGTCGCGAACGTCGGGGATGCGCGGACGCTTGTCATTCACCCCGCATCGACAACGCATGAACAGCTCAACGAGGCCGAGCAGGCAGAGTCGGGCGTTTCGCCGGGCCTCGTGCGGATCTCGGTGGGACTCGAGCACATCGACGACATCATCGAGGACTTCGACACAGCGCTGAGCGCCGCCGTGAAGGCCGGCGCCCCGGTGAAGGGGTAACCCGATGCATGTCCTGACATCCGGTGTGACGCCGGCGGGGCTCCGCCGGGCGTCCACGCCGGGGGGGAAGAGTGTGCACATCGCCCTGGCCGGCCCCACGGGGAAGGTAGGGAGAGCCCTTCTCCGGCTCCTGGGAGAACAGGACTCATGGCTCCGCGACGAACGGGGGATCACGATCTCCGTGGTGGGGGCGATCAACACAAGGAACATGGCGTGGCACGAGGGCGGCATCGCCGCCGGGAACACGATCGACCGCATCCGCTCCGGCGGTCCGGCACGGTGGGGGGAATTCTCCGAACGCCTCGCCTCCCACAGGGAGGCGCCGCTCGTGTTCATCGATTGCACGGCGAGCGAACTCATCGCGCGGGAGTACGGCACGCTCCTCCGCTCGGACGTGGCCATCGTGACACCGAACAAGATTGCAAACACGCTGGATTTCGCGTACTATCAGGAGCTGCGGGACCTGGGGAGGAGGCACGGGAGCCGTTACCTGTACGAGACGACGGTGGGCGCCGCGACGCCGATGCTCCAGGTTCTCAGGGACCTCAGGCGGACGGGAGATACGATACACCGCGTGGAGGGGGTGCTCTCAGGAACGCTTTCTTCCGTCTTCGCGAGCGTGAATCGCGGCAAGCTCTTTTCCGCCGCGGTGCGCGACGCGGCCGAGCGGGGACTTACGGAACCTCACCCGGCGACGGACCTTTCCGGGGAGGACGTTGCGCGGAAGCTCCTGATACTCGCACGCGAGGCGGGATACTCTCTCGAGAGAGAACAGGTCCGCGTGGAGAGACTCGTCCCCGCGGAGCTCGATGGGATTGTCGATCCGCGTGTGTTTCTGAAGCGCCTGGAGGATGCCGATGCGGCATTGTCGGCGAGAGCCTCCCGATCGGCCGGGCGCGGGAACCTGCTCGCATACATTGCGCGCTACGACGGGACAACCGCTAGCGTGGGGGTGGAGGAGATGGAGCGCGAGAGCCCGTTTGTCCGTCTCCGCCCGTCCGAAAACGCAGTCCATTATTATTCCGACCGGCATACGCCCATACCGCTGACAATACAGGGAACGGGCGCCGGTCCCGAAGTGACGGCACGCGGCGTGCTGGCCGACCTCATACACTCGGCGGTCGACATCGCTGCGTATGCCTGAATTCAGACTCTCTCTCTGCAGCCGATCTGATGACCCGCCCTCAGGGAATCTCGTTTCCTCCCGGTACGACCCGGCACGGCACCGTCTTCTCTCCCGGCGGGCCGTTCCGCATGGAATCCGGAGCTGTCCTCCCCTCGATTGAAATCGCCTACACGACGCTGGGACGCCTGAACGGCGCGGGGACGAATGCCGTTCTCGTCTGCCACGCGCTCACGGGGAACGCGCACGCGGTTGATGCGCGCCTGCCGGACGGAGAGACGATTCCCGGGTGGTTCAAGGGCGTTATCGGTCCCTCGCTCGGGCTGGACACGGACCGGTATTTTGTCATTGCCTCCAATGTCCTCGGAAGCTGCTACGGCACAACCGGACCGGCGAGCATCAACCCCGCCACCGGGTCGGCGTACCGGATGACGTTCCCGCAGATGACCGTGCGCGACATGGTCAGGGCGCAGAAGCTCCTTATCGATCACCTGGGGGTGCGAAAACTCACCACAGTCATCGGCGGATCGATGGGAGGAATGCAGGCGCTCGAATGGGCGGTGACGTATCCCGAGGTGACCGAGTCGGCGGTTCCGATCGGGACCGCGTCGGCGCACTCCGCATGGTGCATCGGGATCAGCGAGACGCAGCGGCTTGCCATCATGAACGACCCGGCGTGGCAGGGCGGTAACTACAGTGCGCAGCCCGAGAGAGGGCTCGCGATCGCCCGGAGCATCGCCATGATCACGTACAGGAGCCAGCCCTCGTTCGAAGACCGGTTCGGACGGAAGGGAATCGCCGCCGGGGACGGCCACGAGCGGGTCCGTGTGTACCGGGACGTCCCCATGTCGTTCGCCGTCGAAGGGTACCTCCGGTACCAGGGACAGAAACTCGCGGACCGGTTCGACGCCAACTCCTACCTCTACCTGACGCGCGCAATGGATCTGCATGACGTGAGCGCGGGACGCGGATCCATGTGCGACGTGCTGGGACGGGTATCCGCGAGGGTCCTTTCGATCGGCATCTCCAGCGACGTCCTCTACCCGCCGGCAGAGCAGAGGGCAATCGCCTCCGCAATCCCGGGGGCGGTGTACGCCGAATTGGATTCACCGCACGGACACGACGCCTTCCTTATCGAATTCGAAACAATGAACCGCCTCCTCAGAGATTTTCTCGGTTGAAGAATTCCGACGGGAGCACGATGCCATGGGACAGCACGCGATTACGATGGGCCGCAGAAAGAAGATCGCACTTGTGGCGCACGACAACAAGAAACCCGACCTCCTCGCCTGGGCGAGATTCAACAAGGATCTTCTCGCACGGCACGAGCTTTTTGCCACGGGGACGACGGGAAGCCTCGTTATGGAGTCGCTGGACCTTGACGTGAAGAGGCTGCAGAGCGGGCCCCTGGGAGGGGATCAGCAGGTGGGGGCAAAAATCGCAGAGGGGGAGATTGATTTCTTGATCTTCTTCTGGGATCCGCTCGAACCGGCCCCCCACGACCCGGACGTCAAGGCGCTGCTGCGGATCGCCGTCGTCTGGAACATCCCGGTGGCCTGCGACCGCGCCTCTGCGGATTTCATCATCTCCTCCCCGCTGATGGCGACCACGTACGAACGGCAGGTGGCGGATTACGAAGAACACCGCGACCGGTTCCGACCCTGACGCACCGCCCCCCCCGGTACCGTGACGGCACCGGGGATGAGCGGCCGTTCGTTCACTCGTAGACGGTTGTCAGCTCCGCGGGGGCGGCTGCCGGGGTCCCCCGGCTGTCGCTGCTTTCCTGCGCATCCCGGACCGCCATCGCGGTGACGTTGACAATGTCGGCGACCTCGTTGCCGGGAATGAGGAGATAGACCGGCTTGCGGATCCCCAGGATGATCGGACCGACGCAGTCCGCGTTGCCGAGCTTGGCAAGCAGCTTGACCGCGATGTTGGCCGACTGCAGGTCCGGGCAAACGAGCAGATTCGCCCCTCCCTTCAGCGAGCTGAACGAATAAAGCGTTTCCAGGATCTCCGGGACCACTGCGGTATCGGCCATCATTTCTCCGTCGACCATGAGGTCCGGTGCGCGCCTCTTGACGAGCTCCGCCGCCCGGGCCATCTTCTGCGCGGACGGATGCCGCGTGCTGCCGAAATTGCTGAAGGAGAGCATGGCGATCCGCGGCTCGATGTCAACGCTCCGGACCTTCTCCGCTGCGAGAATCGCGATGTCGGCAAGCTGCTCCGCCGTGGGCTCGAAATTGACGGTGGCATCGGTGATGAACCGGACGTCGTTCTTGAATATGAGCATGTACAGCCCCGCCACGGTGAGCGTTCCAGGCTTTGGCCTGATGATCTGCAGCGCGGGGCGCATCGTCTCCGGGTAGTGCTGTGTCAGCCCCGACACCAGCCCGTCGGCGTCCCCCGTGTGCACCATCATCATGCCGAAGTCGATCGGACGGCGCACGTGATTGCGGGCGATTGTCTGTGTCACCCCCTTCCTCTTGCGGATATCGTAGTACTTGCTCGCGTATTCGTCGAACTTCGGGCTGTTCGCCGGATCGATGATCTCGATCCCCTCCAGGTTGAGGTCGAGCATCGTGATCTTTTCCCGGATCAGCTTCTCGTCCCCGAGGACGATCGGCCTGGCGATCTCCTCGTCGAGTATGATCTGGCTCGCCCGAAGGATCTTGTCTTCGCTTCCCTCGGGAAACACGATGCGCTTCGGCGCGCGCTGCGCCTTGTGAATGAATATCCGCATGAGCTGTTTCGATCGGCCGAACCGGCTTTCGAGATCGTCACGGTACTTGTTCAGGTCCTCGATCGGTTTGCGCGCGACGCCGCTCGCCATCGCCGCCTTTGCGACGGCGGGAGCCTCCCAGAGAAGAACGCGGGGGTCGAGCGGTTTCGGAATGATGTAGTTCCGTCCGAACCGCAGGCGTTCACCGCCGTAGGCCTTGATGACCGAATCGGGGACGTCTTCCTTGGCAAGCCGCGCAAGGGCGTGCGAGGCGGCGAGTTTCATGTCGTCGTTGATCGCCGTCGCCATACAGTCGAGTGCACCACGGAAAATGAACGGGAAGCCCAGGACGTTGTTGACCTGGTTCGGATAGTCCGACCTCCCCGTCGCCATGATGACGTCCTTCCGCGCATCGAGCGCGTCTTCAAACGTGATCTCGGGATCGGGATTTGCCATTGCGAAGATGATCGGGTCCTTCGCCATGCTCCGCACCATGTCCTTCGTCACGACCCCCTTGACCGAGACCCCGGCGAACACGTCGGCGCCCTTCATGGCGTCGGCAAGCGTTCTGCACGGCGTGTCGAGAGCGAAATACTCCTTGTAGGGGTTCATGCCCTCCTTCCGTCCGCGGTAGACGACCCCCTTTGTGTCGCACAGGATGAGATTCTCCCTCCGGACGCCGAGCGTGAGGTAGAATTTCGCGCAGGCGATCCCCGCGGCACCGGCACCGCTGAAGACGACTTTGACCTGGTCGATCTTCTTGCCGACGATCTCCAGCGCGTTGACGAGGCCCGCACCCGAAATGATCGCCGTGCCGTGTTGGTCGTCGTGGAAGACGGGGATCGTCATCGTTTTCTTGAGCTCTTCCTCGATGTGGAAGCACTCGGGGGCCTTGATATCCTCCAGGTTGATGCCGCCGAACGTTGGTTCGAGCGCACGGACGATCCTGATGATCTCCTCGGGATCCTTCGTGTCAAGCTCGATGTCGAAGACGTCGACATCGGCGAAGCGTTTGAAGAGGACACCCTTCCCCTCCATCACCGGCTTGCCGGCCAGAGGCCCGATGTCGCCGAGCCCGAGGACCGCCGTCCCGTTGCTGACGACCGCCACGAGGTTTCCTTTTGCCGTGTACTTGTACCCGTCGGCCGGGTTGGCGGCGATCTCAAGACAGGGGACGGCCACGCCGGGTGTGTACGCAAGGGAGAGATCGTGCTGGGTCGCACAGGGTTTCGTGGAGACGACTTCGATTTTGCCGCGGCGCCCCTGACTGTGATAATCAAGCGCGTCCTGCTTGCGGATCATTGCCATAGCGGGATCTCCTCATTTGACAATGCGGGTCGTAACTGCAGAATGAACTGAGTGCGAGGTTGGTTGTGTGCCACCGGTGAGCCAAGGTACGGGAAAATATGACATCGTCCAAATCGGCGGCGCCAATTGATTTTCAGACCCATTCTCATTACTTTAGTGAAACACACTGGTCCACATTACCGACGCCGCGCCGTGCCATGGTATCAGAAGGGCTGACGTCACCGCGGAGTTCACCTCCGCGGACCGTTGACGCAAAAGCGTACAATCGCATCAAGCTCGCCGCCGGAATCACCGCCTCCCTCCTCTCCTTCGCCCTGCTCGCAACTCTCGTCACCACCGCCGCCGGACGGTCACTCGGAGCGTCGTGCACATCCGCCGTCGCAAATCCGTACGCGGCTCTGCTGCTGTTCGCGTGCGCGGTCGGTGCACTGCACACGGCCCTTACGCTCCCGCTGGCATGGTACTCGGGGTTTCTCATCGAGCACCGGTTCGGCCTTTCCAACCAGTCCGCGGTGGCGTGGGCAAGGGAACGCCTGAAGGGATTCGCCCTGGCGGCTCCGCTGGGGGCGGGCGCGTTCTGCCTTCTGTATTTCTGTCTCGGGAAATTCGGCCCGCTCTGGTGGCTTCCGGCGGGGACCGCGCTGACGCTGATCTCGGTGGTTCTTGTGCGGCTTGCCCCGGTTCTCATCATGCCGCTCTTCTACCGGTTTACGCCGCTGGCGGAGGGGTCGCTCAAGGACCGGATCACGGCCCTTGCGGAGAGCGCGGGCGTTCACGTGGAGGGGATATTCTCGTTCGATCTCAGCAAAAATACCCGGAAGGCGAATGCCGCATTCACGGGGCTCGGCAGGTCGCGCCGCATTATACTCGGCGATACGCTCGTGAAGAGTTTTTCAGAGGAGGAAATCGAGACGGTCTTCGCCCACGAGCTCGGGCACTACCGGTTCGGCCACATCCGCTCGGGGATCGTGACGGGAACGCTTTCGACGTTTGCGGGGCTGTTCGTCGCCGCCCGGCTCTACGAGACGTCGGCCGCGGCGCTCGGTTTCCCGTCCATGACCGACCTCGCAGCGCTCCCGCTTCTCGCGATCTGGCTGTCGATCTTCGGGCTCGTGACGTCCCCCCTTGCCAACATGATCTCGAGGCGTCACGAGCGCCAGGCCGACGCGTACGCGGTGCGCACAACGGGAAAGCGGGATGCCTTCGCCTCGGCGCTCCGGAAGCTTTCGGACATGAACCTGGCGGATCCCGCACCCCACCCGTTCGTCGAGTTCATGTTTTACAGTCACCCTCCCGTCGCGAAGCGCATCCGGGCCCTCGGAACGGGAATTCCCTGAAAGGCGGCGACGTGGGAGTCATCCGGTTCTTTACCGCTGCCTTCATTTCGATCGTGAGCGCGATCGCGGAGCTCCTGCTGATATGGCTGGACCGGAAGAGGGGGCGCGTGTTTCACGCGATCGCGCGGGGCTGGGCGAGAACGGTTCTTGCGGTCTGCAATGTGCGCGTGACGGTGCGCGGGCTGGAAAAGGTGGACCTTTCGCGCAACTACGTGTACGTGTCGAACCATGCAAGCATGTTCGACATCCCGGCGATCCTGGCGGGAATACCGGACCAGATACGGATCATTTACAAGAAGGAGCTCGACGTCATCCCCTTCTTCGGATGGGGGCTCCGCTACGGTTCGTACATCGGCATCGACCGGGGACGCGGCGGCAGGGCAGTGAAAAGCCTCGAGGCGGCGGTGGAGAAGATCCGCAGCGGCGCTTCGGTGCTCATGTATGCGGAGGGGACAAGGACGCCCGACGGAAAACTGCAGCAGTTCAAGCGCGGGGCGTTCAACCTCGCGCTGAAGGCAGGCATTCCCGTCGTCCCACTCACGGTGAACGGCAGTTTCTCCATCCTGCCGAAACACTCGGTGTCCGTCCGGCCCGGAACTGTGGAGCTCGTTCTCGAGGCGCCGGTGCCGGTTCCCCCCGGGATGGGGAGAGACGCCGAACTGCGGCTTATGGAAGACGTCCACGCCGCGATCGCCCGTCATTATATCGAGCAGGGATAACCGCATGGCCATTTCGATTCAGGACGTCGAACACGTTGCCGCCCTTGCGAGGCTCTCGTTCACGGAGGAGGAGAAGAAACGACTCGCGCTGGAGCTCAACGAGATCCTGGCGTACATGGAGCAGCTCAATTCGCTCGACACGGAACACATCGAGCCGTTGTCGCACGTGATCGACCCGGGGAATGTGTTCCGGGAGGACGTCCTGCGACCCGGACTCGACCGTAAGAAGGCGCTGATGAACGCTCCCGCGAAAACGGAGAAGTTCTTCAGGGTCCCCAAGGTCATCGGTGACCGATGAGCGGCCCGGGCACGAGAAGGACGATGGCGGTGATCCCCGCACGGTACGGCTCGCAGCGCTTCCCGGGGAAGCCCCTCGCGCTCATCGGGGGGAAGCCGATGATCGTGCACGTGATGGAGCAGGCGGGTAGGGCCCGTCTCGTCGACGGCGTCCTCGTGGCAACGGACGACCAGCGGATCGCGGACGCCGTGCGAGCGCACGGCGGGGAAGCCGTGCTAACGCCGGCGGACATCAGGAGCGGGTCGGACAGGATCGCGTTCGCGGCGCGGGAGATGACGGGAACGGAAATCATCGTGAACGTGCAGGGGGACGAGCCGCTGATCCCCCCGGCAATGATCGACGAGGCGGTACGCCCCCTCCTTGCGGACCCATCGATAAGCGCGGGAACGCTCGTCCGCCGGATCCGCTCGACGGCGGATCTCGACAACCCCAACATCCCCAAGGTGGTCCTCGACCGGTCCGGCAGGTGTCTCTACTTCTCCCGGTCGGCCGTGCCGTACGGAAGGGGGATGTCCCGGGAGGAGCTTCTCGCATCGATCCCGGTCTACGGTCACATCGGGCTCTACGTGTTCCGCCGGGAGTTTCTGCTGGAGTTCACGTCAATGATACAGACGCCCCTGGAACTGGCCGAACAGCTTGAACAGCTGAGGATTCTCGAACACGGCCGCGCGCTTCACGCGGTTGTCACCGCGCACGAGAGCATCGCGGTGGACACGCCGGCGGACCTCGAGAAGGTCCGTGCCGTGTATGCCGCCCGGGAAGCACCCGGGCAGATGAACGCCACTGACGAACAACGACAATGAACGGCATACACAGGACGTTTTTCGGTCACGTGAGGACGACGTTCCTCAGGGGGATCGCTGTCATTGTCCCCCTCGGACTCACATACTGGTTCTTCCGCGCTCTTCTCAACGCCCTTGACGGCGTCTTCTCCCCCGTTCTGACGACATGGATCGGCCAGCAGATCCCGGGGCTTGGATTTCTCACGATGGTCGCAGTGATCTTCATCGTGGGACTCCTCACGCGCAACCTCGTGGGACGGCTCCTTGTCGCCTGGTTCGAAAATCTTCTGCGGTCCATCCCGTTCGTGCGCTCGGTCTACAGTGGCGTCAAGGACTTCGTGAACGCGTTCAACATCGGCGGAAACAGCAAGACGTTCCGTCTCGTCGTGATGCTCGAGTATCCCCGGAAAGGGGTCTACTGCATCGGCTTCGTGACGAACGAATCGTCGTTCGCGGGGCCGGAACCGCCCGCGGTCAACTTCTACCATGTCTATATCCCCAACCCGCCGAACCCGACGTCGGGATACCTCGCGCTTGTCCCGCAAACGGACGCGATTCCCCTGGCACTCAGCGTGGAGGAGGGGCTCAAACTCGTTCTGTCGGGGGGGATCGTCACCCCCGCCGTGCTTCACCGTCTTCCGCCCGCACAAACCTAAGGAGTACCCGTGGCCCGCCGACACCAGGTAAAATACATTTTTGTCACCGGGGGAGTCGTCTCCTCCCTGGGAAAAGGAATCGCCTCTTCATCCATCGGACTGCTTTTGAAATCCCGGGGCCTGCGCGTCACAATACAGAAGTTCGATCCGTATCTCAACGTCGATCCCGGAACGATGAACCCGTTCCAGCACGGGGAGGTGTACGTCACGGACGACGGCGCCGAAACCGACCTGGACCTCGGCCACTACGAACGTTTCCTCGACATCACGACGACCCGGCGCAACAACTCGACGACGGGACAGATCTACAACGAGGTCATCACCAAGGAGCGCCGCGGAGACTACCTCGGGGCCACCGTGCAGGTCATTCCCCATATCACGGACGAGATCAAGCGGAGATTCGAGGCTCTCGGCGAAACGGGGGACTATGACGTCGTGATCACGGAGGTCGGCGGAACTGTCGGCGACATCGAGAGCCTCCCGTTTCTCGAGGCGATGCGCCAGTTCATGTTCAAGTGCGGGAACCGGAATGCGATCGCCATCCACGTGACGCTCGTACCCTACATCACCTCCGCGGGAGAAACAAAAACCAAGCCTACGCAGCACAGCGTGAAGTCCCTCCTCGAGCTCGGCATCCAGCCCGACATGCTCATCTGCAGGTCAGACCGTCCGCTCTCCCATGACGTGCGCGAGAAGATCGCGCTCTTTACGAACGTGGAGCCCGAATGCGTGATCGACGGACGCGACGCTCCCACGATCTATGAGGTGCCGCTCATCTTTGCCGAGCAGGAGGTCGACGAGATCGTCCTTGAGAAACTGGATCTCACCTGCCCGCGCCCGAACCTCCGCGACTGGAAGAAGTTCGTCGAACGGGTGAAGAACCCCGCGGGGAGGATCACAATCGGCGTCTGCGGGAAGTACACAGAGCACAAGGACGCGTACAAGAGCATCGCGGAAGCCTTCGTGCACGCCGGAGCGGCGAATAATGTTGAAGTCGAGCTCCGGTGGATCCGTGCTGAGGACGTCGAGCGCGAGGGGCCGGAGAAGCACTTGCAGGGGATCGCGGGACTTCTTGTGGCGCCGGGCTTCGGCGAACGCGGCATCGAGGGAAAGATCCGGTCCATCCAGTTCGTCAGGACCCGGAAGATTCCCTTCCTGGGAATCTGCCTGGGCCTGCAGTGCGCCGTCATCGAGTTCGCCCGCAACATCTGCGGCCTCGACCACGCTAACAGCATGGAATTCCGTCAGACGGATCAGAACGTTATCGACATGATGCTCGAGCAGAAGAAGGTGAAAGAATACGGCGGCACGATGAGGCTGGGGTCGTTCCCGTGCAAACTGGAAAAGGGTACCCGTGCGCACAAGGCGTACAGGAGCGAGCTCATCCACGAACGTCACCGCCACCGGTACGAGGTGAACGACGCCTTCCGGTCGACGCTCGCCTCGCACGGCATGATCTTCAGCGGCATTTGTCCCGACAACGGGCTCGTGGAGATGATCGAGCTCGGCGACCATCCCTGGTTCGTGGCGGGGCAGTTTCATCCGGAGCTGAAGTCACGCGCGACAAACGCGCATCCTCTCTTCCGGGAATTCGTCAAGGCGTCGCTGGAGTATGTGGAGTCCACGCACCAGAGGGATTAGGAGGATGCGCCTGCAGGGCTTTGCCGCCGCATGCGCGCTCGTCCTGTTCCCGTGCGCCGCACGTGCACAGGCGCCCGTTGAACCCATGCGGGTCAGTGGCGTCCGCGTCGTGTTCTTCGGACCATCCCGCGCCGAGCGCGATTCAATCGCGCGGGACGAGGGTCTCGAGATCGACGATCTCCTCGACGATTTCAATTACAACGCGGGGAAGGCGGCCGTTTTTCTGAACCGCGCGGGAATCCCCTCGGAATTCACCGAGAGCCGCCTTGTGATCGTGAATAAGGGAGGAGGGCAGTTCCGGACGTTCGACAGGAAATCCATTCCGGACCCTGTGGGGATGATACTCACGGACGGGTTCCATGAGCCGCGCGTCGTCCCCGGCCGCGGGACGGACAGGGATCTCCTGATCGAGATCAGGGACTATTTTCACCTCAGCGAGTGAAACTTGACATGAACAAACAGGCGATACTCCGTACTGACGGGTTGACAGGGCGTGTGCGCTGATGCCGGCCCTGCTCTCCTCGAAACTGAAGCTAAAGACCGGACACCGTGCGGCGCTTCTCAACGCGCCCCGCGGCTACCGGACGGAACTGGGGAAGAACCTCCCGGGCGTGACATGCCGCGCGAACACGAACGGTACGTTTGACTGGATCCAGATGTTTGCGAAGAACAGGGCGGAGCTCCGACAGTTGGCGCCGCGCGCCGTGCGGGCTCTCGGTCCGGACGGCATTCTGTGGGTCTCATTTCCCAAAGGGACGTCCCCGATCCAGACCGACCTGACGCGGGACGACGGATGGGAGTCTCTCCGCAGGTTCGATCTCAAGTGGGTGACGCTCGTTTCCGTCAACGAGACCTGGTCTGCGTTTGCCGTGCGCCGGTTCAAGGAAGGCGAAGCGCGGTCCTCATTCCGATGAGCGTCAGCATGCGCTGGCATACGTTCGCGGAGCTGAGCGGATCCGAGGTGTACGAGATCCTCTCGCTGCGCCAGCGCGTGTTCATTGTGGAACAGCGGTGCGCGTATAACGACGCAGACGGCGCCGATCGTTTTTCGCAACACCTGTGCGGGCGTACGCCCGCCGGGGAGCTCGCCGCATATCTCCGACTTATCCCCCCCGGGGGTCGCTATCCTATCCCCGCGCTGGGAAGAGTGACGACGGCGCCCGAGATCCGGGGAAAGGGGATCGGAAGGCTTCTCATCGAAGAAGGAATACGTCGATCGTCGTCCGCCTTCCCGGGCGCACCCATCACGCTCTCCGCCCAGGCCCACCTCGAAGGATTCTACCGTTCGTTCGGCTTCCTCCCCGAGGGAATGCCGCACGATGAGGACGGGATCATGCACATCATGATGGTCCGCCCCGTACAGGTTCGTTGATTTTTGCTTCTCATTTCGCTACACTACCAGAGTCGATTCCATTCTCTTCTCCCGCACCGTCCCCATGCAACTTCAATTCCAGGGAGCCGCACGTACGGTTACCGGTTCCACGCATGTGCCCACCGTGAGCGGCCGCACGGTACTCCCGGACTGCGGCATTTACCACGGGAGGCGGGATGAATCGCGCGAGCGCAACAGCCGGTTCCCGTTCGACCCGCAGGATGTTTCCCCCGTCGTGCTCTCACAGGCCCACATCGACCACAGCGGAAACCTCCCCACGTTCAAGCAGCACAGGTCCCGGGGACCGATTTTCTGCACGGATGCGACGAAGAGCACCTGCGACGTGATGCTCAGGGACAGCGGGTACATACAGCAGAAGGACGCCGGGTTCATCAACAAGAAACACCGCGCCAGGGGCCTCCCCTTCCTCGCGGAAATGAATGAACAGCTCCTCGACCCCATCCTGCGTGCCGCCGCGCGCGGTGATGAAGTTTCCCTGGTGTGACGGGAATGATGGAACGGCTGCGTCCGCTCTCGATGGTTCCCCTCCTCGGAGCCTTCATGGTATGCACCGGACTGGGCCAGGAGTCGTACCGCGGGGGAGACTTCCCGTCAGGTCCCGTCGACAGCACGCTGCGCGTGAACACTGCAAGCATCCTGTTCGACCGCGACCTGAATACGTATAACTGGACAGGACGGGCGGCCATCGATACGACCGCGAACGGTATCCACGTCGGTTTGATCCAGCAATTCGCAGCAAACGTGATAGAGTTCCAGGGGGGATCCGGCCCCACACCTCCGAAATTGCAGAGCAGCCAGGAGAATCTTTCGCTTCTCGTGCGCTCGCCGGTCTCCACCAGTTTCACGCCCCGCGCACAGTGGTCCTCGTTCGTGTATTCCGATAACAGGGGGACGGGGCTGAACAACGCTTCCAGCGAAAACGTCCTGGGGGGCGCCGAGCTTATTCCCCTGTCATGGATGTCCGTAACGCCCATGGCGGGATACCGGTGGGACTCGCAGGCGGGGATCAGGGACCGCGGGATGACGTACTTCCTCGGCGCCCGTATTCCCGGGTTCGACGCGGACGGGTACCAGGTGAGCGGCAACGCCCAGTTCAGGGAGGATGTTCTCACCCCCCGGACTCTCGAGGGCGATTTCGCCCGGTTCAGCGTCGAAAAGGTCTTTTCCGACTATGCGCGCGACAGCATCGACGTCGGCGTGAACAGGAACCGTCATGAATTCTACGCACCGGTGGACAGCACGATCGAGAGCCGTACGGAACAGATCCTGTCGTTCGCGGACAAACTGGAGTACGTCATCGACCCTGCCCTCGTGTCGACGTTTTTCGTCTCCATCAACGGCCGTGGCCTCGACAAGGCGGTGAGAAACTGGGATGCACTCGCTCCGCAGAGCGTGCAGTTCAGCACGCTCATCAATCAGTTTTCCCTGGAGTCGTACGCACAGTCGACGTACCGGACTCAGGACGGGCGGACTGCCGCATGGCTGAGACTGTATTACAGCGAGCGCTCGGAGACCCACTCGGCGGAGCTGCCGGGCACGAGCTCCCCCTCTATCGACAGCCTTTATTCCCAGGCAAATGCCCAGGAACACATCAACGATAACACTGCGCGGCGCACGCAGCTCAGCGGGGCGGTCGACGTGCCGCTGTCGGCCTCGGACAGGGTTAATCTCTCCGGGTCTGTCGGCATCCTCCGGTACGACACGCCGAGCGAGCTGAATCTCGAAGACAGGGACGAGCTCCTTGTGGCGCTGACGCTTGCCACGTCGCACCGGGTCAGCCGATCACTGGAGCTGGACATTGTCCTTGACGGTTCAATTGACCATCTTGTGTACCTCCTGAGTGAGCGGAGCGCCAACAACAACATCAACCGCGTGCTCCGGCTCTCCCCCCGGACGATTTACAGGCCGGCATCGTGGCTGTACAGCCTGAACGCGTTTGAGGTCCTTGCAAATTACACGGTGTACGATTTCGAACAGGAGCTCCCCTCGGTCAAGAGCTTCTCTTACCGCCAGCTCGGATGGCTGGATTCTACATCTGTTGATGTTACGCAGCGTTTGGGATTCGATTTTTTTGCATATTGGAAAGTCTATGAACAGGGACAGCTGGAATGGTCCCAGTTCCGGGAACGCCTGGAGAGCTCGGCAACGGAACTGACGTATGCGGTCGAGTGCAGGGTGCGTCCCGCCCCGCATGCGCTTTTCGCGGTCGGCGTCAGGTATTTCGGCCAGACGAGGTATACATATGACGAAGGGGTGCGGCAGGTGGATTCTTTTCTCAACAGCGTCGGCCCCACGTGCACGATTTCATGGGATCCGGGTCCGCATTCCAGGATCCAGTTCCAGGGCTGGTATGAGAGGCAGAGGCAGCCCGACGGGACTTTTCTCTTGCTTGCCAGTATGACGATGAATATATTCGTCACTCTTTGACGGGGGCCCGTTGGCATCCAAGCAGATTGTGTATCGATTGACGCTCGCCAGCAACCCGAAGAACATCGGGAAGATCGAGCGTTTCCTCAAGACCATCGGGAAGAGCGTGCACCTCGATGAGATCCAGTTCCACAAGCTGATGGTGTCGCTGACGGAGGCCGTCAATAACGCCATCGTCCACGGGAACCGCTCTGTCGCCGAGAAGAAGGTCCATGTAACGTGCGAACTGCTCCCGGGCTGGCTTCTCCTCCTCGTTCAGGATGAGGGGAGAGGGTTCAAGCCTGAAAAGGTGGGAAACCCGCTCGCGAAAGAAAACCTCCTCCGCGAGAGCGGAAGGGGCATCTTCCTCATGCGGACGCTCATGGATAAGGTGGAATTCGAGGTGGGAAAATCGGGAACGCTTGTGCGCCTCTGGCTTGACACGAACAAGTGATCCCGTATGCGGCGTTCAGTGCTTCGTGAGCGAGGCGAGATTCAGGAGGAACCCGTTGGCAATCGGCGTTGATGCCTCCTCGACGACGAGAAACGCCGGCGGGATGTCCGAGACGATGATCGTGTACTCGATATCGAGGGAGCTGAGCGAAACGCCGTACCCGTGAAAGACCGTCTTCACGCCGTTCAGCATCGCGACAAAATACTGCTCGTCCCCGTTCACCGTCCCCCGGAGCGTATCCAGTCCCGTCGTATCGGCCGTTCCCACGGCCCAGGTTGCCGTCGTGGGGAGGGAGAAGGCCGCGATCCTGTCCCAGGACGGTGCCAGGCGCACGCCTTCCCTCCGCTTGACAACCCCCGCGATGAACCCGTACTGCTCAATGTCGCCGTTTGTGAGGAACCTGAAGCGAAGCGTGTCGGTTGTTCCGGGAGGTTCTTCGGGAGGGGAGAATTCCTGGATCGACGTGACACCTCCGGCGCCTGCCCAGGAGTCGTTCACCGCGAGCACCTTCCAGAGGGGAGCCGTGTGCGACGAGGGGACGAGATCATTGTACGCGTCGTAGTTCCATGCGTCGAACAGAAGCGTGTCGCCCGCCGCAAAGACAAGTTCGGCAACCGTCTGGGCCGGTGCGCCGGAAGGACCTGTTCCGTTTTCCCGGCACCCCGTCAATGGTGCCAGGAGAAGAAAAAGAAAAGCGCCGGCGCACCCGCTCCCGAAGGGGAGGGCACGCAGGGCCTTCCCGCTCGCATACGGCATATGTCAGATCTTGAGTTTCGCTATCAAGCTCTTCACATCCCCGGCCGATTTTGCAAGGGCCGCCTGCTCGTCGGGATTCAGTCTGATCTGGATGATTTCCTCCATTCCCTTGCTTCCGAGCTTCACCGGGACCCCTGCGAACGTGTCCCTGAGACCGTATTCCCCCTGCAGCCATGCGGCGCAGGGAAGGATCCGCTTCTTGTCCCTGACGATGGATTCAACCATGGCGACGGCCGATGAGGAGGGGGCGTAATACGCGCTCCCCGTTTTCAGGTGGTTAACGATCTCGATCCCGCCGTCCCGCGTCCTTTTGACGAGCCGTTCGATCGTTGCCTGGCTCAGGAGCTCCGTGATGGGGATTCCCGCAACCGTCGAGTAGCGCGGGAGCGGGACCATGGAGTCCCCGTGGCCACCGAGCACGAACGCGTTGACGTCTTCGACGGACACGTTGAGCTCCGCGGCAATGAACGATCTGAACCGGGCCGCGTCGAGAACGCCCGCCATCCCGATCACCCGGTGCCTCTCGAACCCGCTGATTTTCATCGCCACATACGTCATGACGTCAAGGGGATTGGAGACGACGATGATGATGGCGCCGGGCGATTTTGCGACGGCGGACTCGGTGCAGCTCTTGACTATGCTGCTGTTCGTGTTCATCAGGTCGTCCCGGCTCATCCCGGGTTTGCGGGCAATCCCCGCGGTAATGACAACGATGTCGGAATTCGCGGTTTCGTTGTATCCGTTCGATCCCACGACACGGACGTCAGTCTTTTCAACCGGGGTGGCCTCGACGATGTCGAGCGCCTTCCCCTGCGGGATCCCCTCGATGACGTCCACCAGGACAACTTCGTTCGCGAGCTGTTTGTCGACAAGCCGCTGGGCTGTTGTGGCGCCGACGTTTCCTGCGCCGATGACGGTAATTTTCATGCCGATTCCTCCGAGTTTTTCATGCAAGTGGGGGTTCAGTCCGGATACGGGCGAGTGCGGAACGGGGGCACCGCGCGGCCGGCCCCGGAAAACCGCGCGATCGATGAAAGCGAAGAGAGAGCGGAGAGGTGCGTTTACGACTTCGGAAGTATGCTGACGACTTTCTTTGCCTTCCGGTACTTTCTGAAGTGTACGACCCCGTCGATTTTTGCATACAGTGTGTCGTCGCCGCCGATGCCGACGTTCGTTCCCGGCGCGAACCGGGTGCCCCGCTGACGGACGATAATGCTGCCGGCAGGCACGAGTTCGCCCCCGAAGCGCTTCACGCCGAGACGCTGTGCGTTGCTGTCACGCCCGTTCCTGGAACTCCCTACGCCTTTTTTGTGCGCCATGACAGGTCCTCTTAGATCGCGATGTTCGTTATTTTCACTTCCGTATACGCCTGGCGGTGCCCTCGTTTCAGGCGGTATCCTTTCCTCTTCTTCTTTTTCAGGAGCATGACCTTGTCGTATTTCCCGCCGCTGACGATCGTGGCTTCGACGTTGGCGCCGCTTACGAGGGGATGACCGACCGTGATTTGCTTTTCGCTGCCGATGAGAAGGACATGGTCAAACTTCACGTTTGTCCCCTCTTTTTCGTCGAGCGTGGGGACCTTGATCGTGTCATTCTGGCTGACTCTGTACTGCTTTCCTGCAATCTGAACGACAGCATACATCGGCGTGATCCTCTCTGAAGAAGGGATTCAACTTGTTCGAAACTTCAAGGGCTTTAAATATACCGATTTTCCCGAAGAATGTCAACGGGGCGTACGAAGGAGGGTCAGCTGAAATACCCGTCGATATCGGGCTTCTGGAGCGGTGTTCCGGCAATCCGGAGGAGGTAATATCCCCCCACCCTGGCATAGTCAAAATGGAGATCCCTCCCATGTTCGTGTTCTACCCTGACAAGGTCCCCCAGTGCCGCCCCGACGCCGGCGGCGTCCGCGGCAAAGAGGAAATCGCAGCCGATCGCCGTGTCCCGCGTCGCCACGAGGCGGGAGCGAAGGAATCCATGGGCCGCATTGAACCGTTCGGTCTCTTCCCTGTCGCCGAGAACCTCGCGCAGCACCTGTATGTGGGAAGAAGGGAGGCTCATCGGGTACCTGCGCAGGAGAGTATCCTGAGTGCGTTGAATATCACAACGAGCGCGGCTCCGTCGTCAGCCAGGATCGCCGTCCAGAGCGTCGCGCCTCCGGCGGCGATCCCCTCGGCGCGGCGGCGGAGGAAGGGCTCACGGGATTCCTCTTCGCCGCTCTGTTGCCCCACGAATCCCGCCGCCCGGAGGCTTGCGATGATGCTCGGTCCCGGAGTTTCCAGTTCCACGCGGAGCTTGTGGCTCACCGGATTGTAGTCGTACCGGCCGGCGACCAGCCCGGGGTCGAGCGACGTCCTGAGCACGGCTTCCTCTGTGGGACAGCACACGCCCGAGACGGTATAATTCCGGCCGCTATTCGGAGACATGGCGGACGCCGAGCCGTATGAGGTCTTCAATGTGATCATCATCGAGCATGTAAAAGGTCATTTTTCCCTCTTTCCGGTACTTGACAAGCCGCATCGCCTTCATGATCCTCAGCTGGTGCGAGACGCCGGACTCCGAGAGCCCGACAAGCCCGGCAACGTCGCTGACGCACAATTCTCGCCGTGCGAGGACGAGGCAAATCTTCAGCCGCGTCTCGTCTCCCAGCATCTTGAATATCTGGGAAAGGCCCTGAAGGATCGCGCTGCCGTGGATGGCTTTCCGGGCCTCTTCCGCCGCACGCTGCCGGAGAAACACCGTCCCCGGTCCGTCGGGAAGCAAATGGTCCCGCATAGTCTTATCCTGTCTCAATTGAACAACTGTTCATATGTCGAATTATAGAACGTGAGGGGCGTAATGTCAAGCCCTTACGCAGCGGGAAATCGCGATTCCATCGTCGCGAGACGTTCTTTCGCCAGGCGGAAGAGGCGCGGGGCGGTGAGGACGCACAGGACCATGAACGCGGTCCCGCCGAGCAGGTCGACAACGTAATGGTACCGCTCGTAGACGGTCGCCAGGATCAGAAGGCTCCCCGTGACCGCGATGAACCACCGGAGACGGATCCTGAAGCGCATGCTCATGAAGATGAGGACGAGCGTCATCATCGTGTGACCGCTCGGAAACACATCTCTCTGCGTCCCCGCGATCGCCGCCGCGTTGGAGACCCCCATGGGGACGGAGCCGCCGAAGTTGACAAACCACCGCAGGTACGGGGTGAGGAACACTCCGGGGAGATCGGTGTTCAGCGCGGAAAAATCGTGAAGGGTGAAGCGGGGCCCGACCGCGGGAAGAAAGAAGTACCCGATGTAGGAAAGGTAGAATCCGTACACGCAGGTGAACATGAAGTAGTGGAACGCCTCCTTGTTCTCTCTGCGGTACAGCTCGAACCCGATGAGAAGGAAGAGCACGTAGAAGAGCGTGTAGGCGATCTGCAGGATTTCCGTCAGCCAGGGGCTGGCGAACTGCATGAGCCAGTGTGTTGGATCGACGCCGAACAGCCACCTGTCGGCCGCGATGAGCACGTCGTCATAGTCCCTCCCGTTGTGGATAGGCTTGATCATGAAATAAAGTTCTTTGAACGTAAAGAAGACGGTCGGGGCGACATGCCAGTCGTGGATGAACGCGAGAACCGGGGAGCCGGTCCTGTGCCGGGCCCATCCCAGGAGGCAGATGGCGGCCGCTGCAGCCGCGTTGATGGCAATCATCAGCCCCCAGTGGGGGATCCGTGAGGAAAAGACGACATTGACTGCAGAAAGGAATGCGAAAAATGCGATAATGAGGACGTCGGCGCTGTGGAGGTACGCCGTGACCCTGCGGAGATTCATGCGCGGTCGGGTCCCGCGTGCACCGCGGGCGCACACCTGAAGAGGGTGTTACTCAGATTGACGAGCTCCGCAAGCGAGAGCTCCTCCGGACGCTTCCGGAGCAGCGGGAGTCCCGGTACCGTGATGCCGCGAGGGGTCGCGAAATACCTGAGCGAATTCCGGAGGGTCTTGCGCCGCTTGCCGAATATCGAGCGGACCATCTCCCGGAAGAACGCGTCGTCGTCCGCGGCGAGCACGGGGAGGGCAAGCATCTTCAGATTCATGACGATCGACGTCACGTCCGGTTTCGGGTAGAAGACATTGGGCGAGACCTCGAACAGGGCGTGGACCTCCGCGTAGTAGCCGCAGAAGACCGAGAGGATGCCGTATTCGCCGGTCCCCGGCCGGGCAAGCATCCTGCGCCCGACCTCCCGCTGGACCGTTATCGTCAGGTCATGCACGGGGCGGCGGCTGTCGAGGACGTGAAAGAGTATCGGGGTCGTGATGTTGTACGGGATGTTCCCCACGACGCGGAACCGGCCCGGATGGCACCCGGCGAAGGCGGGAAGATCGATCGTCAAAAAGTCCCCGAGAATGACTTCGACGACGCCGTCGGGAAACATCGCGTTCATCGCACCCACGGCGCGCTCGTCCACGTCAACCACCGCCAGACTGCGGCACCGTCCAGCAAGGTGGCGGGTGAGCGCCCCTTCGCCGGGACCGATTTCCAGGATGGAGTCTCCCGGCTGCGGATCGATCGCCGCGGCGATTTTCCGTGCGGTGTTGTCATCCCGCAGAAAATTCTGCCCGAGTGATTTCCGGGGACGGAGACGCACGGTAGGAGAGGTTGTCACGCGGCGCGGCGTCCGGATCCGGACGATCGGGGGACGTCCGCTACCGGGCGGCAGCATCCCGGCGGAGCGTTTTGCACACACATGGGGTGGAAACGGGCGCCGGGTATCATACGATCCTGTTCGGTTTCGAATAGAATGAAAATATAGAGAAGAGTGGTCCGAATGTCAACGCCGGGGTTCGTTGATTTTCAGGACGAAATTGGTTAGTTTACGTTGTTATGTCCGTAAATTCAGGCGATCCCCGGGACCACACACGATGAGCGATCAGATACCAGATTCTGCGTCCGAGCCACGGGAGAGACCCGAGGCACCCCCCGCTCCAGCGCAGCAGCAGAACCAGCAGCGACGCCCCAACCAGCAGCGTCCACAGCAACAGCGGAATCCGCAGCCCCAGTGGCCCGATCTGAGCGTCGTTATTCCTCTGTATAACGAAGAAGAGTCGCTCAAGGAGCTCCACAACCAGCTCCGGGGGACGCTCGGGCGGATGAATCTCCGTTACGAGATCCTCTTCATCGACGACGGGAGCACGGACCGCTCGTTCCAGGTTCTTCGCGAACTCAAACGGATCGACAGGCACGTGAAGATCGTACGCTTCCGCAGGAACTACGGGAAATCGGCCGCACTGTCGGTAGGGTTTGAGAAGTCCCAGGGGAACATCGTCGTCACGCTCGACGCGGACCTGCAGGACGACCCCGCGGAGATCCCTGCGCTGAAGAAACGGCTCGACGACGGCCTCGACCTCGTCTCGGGCTGGAAAAAGAAGCGGCATGACCCTCTCTCGAAGACAATCCCCTCCCGGTTCTTCAATTTCGTCACCGGAAAGCTCACCGGGATTCCGATTCACGACTTCAATTGCGGCCTGAAGGCGTATCGCCGCGAGGTCGTCAAAACGGTGAAGGTGTACGGCGAGCTCCACCGCTACGTGCCTGTCCTCGCACACTGGGAAGGATTCCGGGTGGGTGAAGCCGTCGTCCAGCACAGAGCCCGGAAGTTCGGAAAGAGCAAGTTCGGCATCGGAAGGTTCTGGCGCGGTTTCCTCGATCTCGTGACGGCCCTTTTCACGACACGGTACCTCCAGAGCCCGCTCCATCTGTTCGGTTTCTGGGGCTTCGTTGCGGTCTGTGCGGGGCTTGTGATCGACGGCTGGCTCGCCGTCGAATGGTACCTCGGCCGCACGTCGCTCGGCAACCGCCCCCTGTTCCTGGGAGGGATACTCTGTATTATCGTCGGCATGCAGTTCATCTCCATCGGGCTCCTGGGGGAGATGATAAGCAAGACGCGTGCTTCTGAAACCCAGTACCAGATACGCGATTTCATAAAGTAGGCCGTCATGGACGGGGTGCTCACAACCGTGCGGTCGCTCAAGAGTGACTGCCGCTGGTTCAAGGGGACTGTCCCCTGCTCGCCGCACAAGAAAGAGGGGGTGCACTGCGTCGAACCGGACGGGTCTGACTGCCGCCTGTACGAGAAACGCACGGGCCGCATTCTCCTCATCAAACTGGGAGCAATCGGGGACGTTATCCGCACGACCCCACTTCTTCACGCGCTCCGCGCGCGTTACCCTGCTGCCCGGATCTGGTGGCTGACGCTTACCCCCGAGGTCGTCCCCCCGGCGGCGGATGTTGTCCTCCCCTTCACCCCACAGAGCATGACTGTCCTCCAGGCGACGTCATTCGACATCCTCGTCAACCTTGACAAAGATCCCGAGGCATGCGCGCTCGCCGCGGTGACGAGCGCAAAGGTGAAGAAGGGGTTTACCCTGAAGGACGGCGTCCCTGCGCCGGTCGACGGGGATGCCGAACACAAGTTCCTGACGGGTCTTTTCGACGACCTGAGCCGCGCGAACACAAAGAGCTACCAGCAGGAGATCTTCGAGATCTGCGGCATGTCGTTTTCCGGGGAGCGGTACATACTCGACAACCAGGCCGCCGGGGGCTACGCGTGGAAACTGCCGCGTTCGAAGAGGATCGTCGGACTGAACACCGGCTGCGGGGGCCGATGGACGTCGCGGCTCTGGGTTGAGAGGAACTGGATTGCTCTCGCACGGAGGCTGAAGAAGGCCGGATATGTTCCCCTCCTTCTCGGCGGGGAGCAGGAGGACGCGAAAAACAGGCGCATCGCAAAGGCAAGCGGGGCACTGTACCCCGGGCATTTCCCCCTGCGCCAGTTCATCAATCTCGTTGACAGGTGTGATTGCGTCGTCACCGCGGTGACAATGGCGATGCACATTGCGATCGGCCTCGGGAAGAAGATCGTTCTGTTCAACAATACGTTCAACCCGCACGAGTTCGAGCTGTACGGGCTGGGCGAAATCCTCGAGCCCGAGTTCGACTGCCCGTGCTATTATTCCCCCGTGTGCCCCAACAACTGCATGCAGTATCTGCGGGTGGACAGCGTGTTCGAGTCCTGCGCCCGCCTCCTCCGGCCGTAACGCCACATCCATGACCCGACACCCCTCGACAGAGAAAACCACCCGGAGAGAGGGCGCGAGCGCGGCTCTCCGCGACTGGAAGGCCGTAGTCCTCTACGCCGGCATGGTCGTGCTGTTTTTCTGGAAAATCCTCTTCGGCGAAGCATGGCTGTGGGAGGACATGATGTATTTCAGCTACCCTGTCCGCGTCTTCGCCGCCACGTCGATGGCCATGGGGCACCTCCCGCTCTGGAACCCCTACACGTTTTGCGGCATGCCGTTCCTGGCCGACATCCAGACGACCGTTCTCTATCTCCCCTGCGTGGCTCTCGCACTGTTCGTCAGGAACGGCGCGCTGAGTTTTTACTGGCTCGAGCTCATGGTCATCGCCCATTACGTTCTGGCGGGTTGGGCGATGTACCTGCTTGCATCCTCGCTCGATCTCCGGCGCGCACCGGCGCTGTTCGCAGGCGCCGCGTACATGCTCTCCGGGTTCATGATCACGCACGCCATCCACCAGCAGATCATCACGATGGTGGCATGGTTTCCGCTTGTCATCATGCTCTTCCGGGCGGCCCTCACCGGGGAACGGTGGCATCCCGTGTTCCTCTGCGCGCTTGTCCTCGGCCACTCGACATTCGCCGGGTACCCCCAGCTGTCGCTCTACTTTCACGCGTTCCTTTTCGCCTATTTCCTGTTCCTCCTCGTGAACGGCTACAGGGGAAGGGCTCTTCTCTCCCGGCCGGCGTTCGTTCTTTGCGCGAAGGCGGCAATGATCGTGGGACTGGGTCTTGCCATCGCGGCAATTCAGCTCCTTCCCACGGCAGAACTGGCCGGACTCTCGCAGCGCGCGCAGATTACGTACGAGAAGTCGACGGAGGGCTCACTTGCATGGGCCCAGCTTCTGACCTTATTTGTTCCAAAGCTCTTCGGCGCCGCCGGGGCCGCGGGAAGCACGTACTGGGGGCCCGGGACGTACTGGTATTTCTGGGAGACCTGCATCTACGTCGGCATCCTTCCAACGATGCTTATCGTGATCTCGGCTCTCCTCATCCGGAAGAATCCCCACGTCGCTTTTTTCTGGGGAGTGGCTGTCGTTACGCTCCTGTTTGCACTGGGGAATAACTTCATCCTTCACAGGCTGATCCTGGACTCCATACCGGGATTCGACAAATTCCGCAATCCCGCACGCGCGGGCGTCTTTTTTTCACTGGCGGGATCGCTCCTCGCCGCATTCGCGCTGCAGGTAATGCTCCAGGCGGAGAAGAACTCCCCGGAGGCGCGCCGCATACGCGTGCTCCTTCTTGCCTGCACGGGCGCAGGAATTGCAGTCTGGGGAGCCGTGGCAACGGGGATACTCGACGGGGCGCTCGGCGTTCCAAACAATCCCGCCATTGCGGATGCACTGAGGATGGACGCGCACTGGAGCCTGCTCTTCGTGCTGGCGTCCGCCGGCGCGCTCCTGCTGTTCGGCGCCGGCAGGACATGGAGGTCCCGCGCCTCCCTTGTGCTCCCGGGGGTCTTTTTCATCGACATGTTTGTCTTCGGCGCCGGGCAGAACGCGTCGCAGGTAAATCCGGACGACTATTTCCACCGTGCCGACCCGATCGTGCGATTTCTCAGGGGCGTTATGAAAAACGACATGTTCCGTGTCAATACGCGGAACGAGTACGGCATGATCATGGACAGGAACCAGGGGATGGTGGACAGGATATTCACGCTGGAAGGGTACACGCCGCTCGTCCTCCAGCGAGCAATCCCCCCGTTTGACGATACCCGGAAATTCGACCTTCTGAACGTCAGGTACAGGACGTTGTTTGACAGACGGGCGGGCACATTGTCGCTCGTCTCCAACCCGACGTACATGCCGCGAGCGTATCTTCTCTATGACATCCGCACCGCGCGCACGGAGCAGGAGCTCGCCGCGGCGATCGGGGACACGGCATGGGACCACAGGCGGACGGCGATACTGGAGCAGGATTCCCCGCTGCATGCACCTCCGCAACCTGGCCCGCCACCCGGCAGCGCCCGCGTCACCGCATACGACGACAATCGCGTGGAACTCGAGGCCGATTCCCCGGCGGAAGGGATACTGGTGCTGAGCGAGATCTTCTACCCTGGGTGGAAGGCCTTCGTCGACGGCGCCGAGACGGGGATACTGCGGACGGACTACAATCTCCGGGGGATCGTCTTCCCCGCAGGAAAGCATCACGTCGAGTTCCGGTTCGCCCCGGCTCCGCTCGTGAGCGGTGCATGGATTACGGCCGCAGCCCTGCTCGCGTGTCTTGCCGGGCTCGCGGTGCCCGCCCTGCGCAAAAAACGACTGCCGGAGGACCATCGCTGATGTACTCAATCATCATACCGATATTCAACGAGGAACGCATTCTCCCGGAGCTTCGCTCGCGGCTGGCCGCGGCGGCTGCCGCGCTCGACGAGCCGTATGAGGTCATATTTATCGACGACGGAAGCCGCGACGGTTCGTACGGTCTCATGACCGCGATGAACGCGGAGGATCCGAGGATCAAGGTGATCCGGCTTTCCCGCAACTTCGGCCACCAGATCGCCATCTCCGCGGGGCTCGATGAGGCCCGGGGTGATGCGGTCGTGCTCATGGACGGGGATCTCCAAGATCCCCCCGAGCTCCTCCCGGCGATGGTAAGGCTCTGGAAGGAAGGATTCCACGTCGTGTACACGGTGAAACGGAGCCGGAGGGAGAACCCCTTCAAGCGTCTCGCGTTCCGCTCGTTCTACAGGATCCTTCATGCTCTCTCGACGATTCAGATACCTATGGACGCGGGGAATTTCTCGCTGATGGACAGGCGGGTCGTCGAGGTTCTCCGCACGATGCCTGAGCGGAACAGGTACATCAGCGGACTGAGGGCGTGGGCCGGGTTCCAGCAAACCGCGATTGCGTATGACCGCGATCCCCGGTTCGCCGGCAAACCGCAGATGAGCCTCGGCCGGCTCGTGCAGCTTGCGCTCGACGGGATCTTCTCGTTTTCCAATGTCCCCCTTCGCCTCGCGGTCTACATGGGGCTTCTCGCGGCTGCCGCATCGTTCGCCGGGGGATTTTACGTGATCTACGCCAAACTCTTCACCGACCAGGCGATACTTGGCTGGGCGTCTACCATTCTCTCGATTCTTTTCGTCGGCGGGATAATACTTGTGACGCTCGGGGTGATCGGCGAGTACATAAGCCGGATCTATGAAGAGGTGAAGAAACGGCCCCTCTACGTTATTCGCGACAGAATCGGGTTCTGACTGATGGAAGACCAGGTATACCGGCAGCTGTACGAGGTGGAAAACGAGCACTGGTGGTTCACGGCGCGGAAGGAAATCCTCCTGCACTACATTGACCGGCGGCTCTCTCTCCCCCCGACGGCACGCATACTTGACGTCGGGTGCGGCACGGGTGCGATCCTGGAGTCGTTCTCACGTCGCTACCAGGCGTATGGCTCGGACATGGCGCCGCAGGCGATCGCTTTCTGCAGGGAACGGGGGCTCACCCGGCTCCACCTCGGCACGTTGGAGATGTATCCCCCGTCGGATCCGTTCGATCTCATCACGATGCTCGATATGGTCGAGCACGTGGAGGACGATGACGGGCTCCTCCGCACCGCACGCCGCCTTCTCGGTCCCGGGGGACACATCCTCATCGCCGTCCCGGCGTTTCCCTCGCTCTGGAGCAAGCACGACGAGATCCTCCACCACAGGAGGAGATACACACGGAGCGGACTCCGCCGGGTCGTTGAACATGCGGGGTTTGCGGTGGAACATTTGACGTTTTTCAACACTCTGCTCTTCCCGGTGGCGTGGGCAAAACGGCTTGCCGCGCGTGCGACCGGTTCCGGGGAAGCAAACGATCTCGACATCCCCCCGCGTTTCCTGAACGCACTTCTCCGCGGCGTGTTCCGGGCGGAACGCGGTCTCCTTCCGCACGCGACGCTCCCGGTGGGGCTGTCCCTCCTGTGCCTCGCCAGGAAAAGCGGTACGGCATGAAAATCACGATTGTCGGCGCCGCCTCTCCGCTGCGGGGAGGGATCGCACAGTACAACGCCCTTCTCTACAGGGAACTGAGTGTCAGGCACGACGTTGACATTGTGACGTTCCGCCGGCAGTATCCGGGATTCCTTTTTCCCGGCAAAACGCAGAAGGAGGAGGGATCGCCGGACGAGTTCCTCGTCCCGAGCAGGGTTCTCGTGGATTCCGTCAATCCCTTTAACTGGGTGTCGACCGGCCGCTCGATACGCTCGCGCCGCCCCGATCTGTTGATATTCAAATACTGGCTCCCTTTCTTCGGCCCCTGTTTCGGAACAATTGCGCGCGTCGTTAAGAGGGGGACCGACGCGAAGGTTGTGTTCATCTGTGACAACGTGATACCGCATGAACGGCGTCCCGGAGACCGGCTCTTTACACGGTACGCATTCGGTGCGGGGGACGGCTTTATTGTACAGTCACGAGCGGTGGAGCGGGACCTCCTGACGCTTTTTCCCGGCGTTCCCCATGCGTACGTCCCGCACCCGGTGTACAACGGGTTCGGTTCTCCCCTTCCCCGGTCCGAGGCGCGCACACGCCTGGGAATCACGGCCCCGCATGTGCTCCTCTTCTTCGGGTACGTCCGGAAGTACAAGGGGCTGCATGTCCTCCTCGACGCAATGGCCCTCCTCAGGGAACGGCGCGACATCACGCTCCTTGTGGTCGGCGAGTTCTATGACGCCGAAAAGTCGTACAGGGATCAGATCGGCCGGCTGGGGCTCGAGGAGATCGTCACGCTCCGCTCCGACTACGTACCAAACGACGAGGTGAGGCATTATTTTTCGGCGGCGGACGCACTCGTTCTCCCGTACACGTCCGCCACGCAGAGCGGGATCGCCCAGATCGCGTATCATTTTGATCTTCCGGTCATCGCAACGCGCGTCGGCGGCCTGTCGGAAGTTGTGCGGGAAGGCGTGACGGGACTCCTTGTTCCGCCGGATGATCCCGGCGCGCTTGCCGGAAGGATCGTCGAGTACTTTACGTCCGTCGACACGGACCGGCTCCGGCGGACGGTCGGCGAGGAAAAGAAGAACTATTCGTGGCAAAACCTCGCCGCCGCAATCGAAACGCTCGGACAATGATTCACCCATTCCGTACACTATGACTGGATTGACGCGGGAGGTGATACATGAACGGAGATGACCACGCACGAACGTACTGGCAGTACGAATACGACGTCTGCGCCCGCTCCATCATCCCGCTTTTCGGCGCATGGGGAACGCGCCTTGACGGCGCCTCCATTCTCGACGTGGGATGCGGCGAGGGGGGCGGACTCTGCGCCCTGCACGACCGCGGGGGCGTGTGCACGGGATTCGATATTGACGCAGGACGTATCCAGACGGCGCTCGCGCTGTGTGGAGAGCGCGCGATTACGTTCACGCACGGGAACATGTACGACGGGGCCGTGCCCTTCAGCGGCACGCGGTTTGATCTCGTTACGCTCCATGACGTGTTCGAGCATCTTGACCACAAGCCTGCGATGATCTCGCGGCTCAAGGGGTACCTGAACCCGGGGGGAAAGATCTTCATCACGTTTCCCCCCTACTATTCCGCTTATGGCGGCCACCAGCAGCATTTCCGGACATGGTTCGCGCGGCTTCCGTTTTTTCACCTTGTGCCCTTTGCGGGGTCACTCATCATCCCGCACCTGAGGGGGGAGGCTCCCCACATGGTGGAGGAAGTCGCCAAGCTCCGCAGGCTGAGGATGGGGATGAGAAAATTCGAGCGAATCGCAGCCGGCGGAGGGCTACGCGTCGAGCACAGGCAGGCCTACCTGATCAGCCCGAACCACATCCGGTTCGGATTGCAACCGCTCAGGGCCGGCATCGTGGAGCACGTTCCTCTTCTCCGAGAGTTCGCGTGCACCGGGGTCATCTATCTCCTCGCGGAAGCCTGATGCCCGCGCCCCTCACGTACGTCATCGTTGTGAACTGGAACGGGAGGGATGACACACTTGAATGCCTGGCATCTCTCGGCCGCGTCGTCTACCCCCTGCTGCGCGTTCTCGTCGTGGACAACGGATCGACGGACGGCTCGCAGGACGCCATCCGCCGCGATTATCCCGGCGTCATGCTTCTCGAGACGGGATCGAATCTCAGGTTCGCCGGCGGGAACAACGCCGGCATACGCCACGCGCTCGCGAACGGCGCGGAACAGATTGCGCTTCTCAACAACGACACCACCGTCGATCCGGATTTCCTCAGGCAGATGACCTCGAGGCTTCAATCGACTCCCGGCGCCGGCGCCGTCGCGCCGAAGATTCTCTACTCGGCGGATCCCGGCCGGCTGTGGTACGCCGGTGGCGAGATCTCGTTCTGGACGGGGACCATGCGCCACCGCGGGATTCGTGAGCAGGACGACGGCAGATTCGACGAACCGTGCGAGACAGGCTACGCAACGGGGTGCTGTTTCCTCACGAGCCGCACGACGCTGGAACGAGTGGGGCTCCTCGACGAATCGTATTTCATGTACGCGGAAGACGCAGACTGGTGCATGCGCGCGCGGAGGGTGGGGCTGCACATCCTGTATGAGCCGCGGGCCAGGGTCTGGCACAAGGTGTCCGTCAGCGCCGGAGGCCATCTTTCATCGTTCAAGTTGAGGAACAAATTCGTGAGCAACTTTCGCTTCTTCAGCCGGCATGCCTCCTGGTATCACTGGCTAGTTTTCCCGTGGATGAATTTCGTCGGCCACGGGTACACCGCCGCCCGCTACCTTCTCTCCCGGCACTGATCCGCCATGGAGTTCGGGAAATACCTGGTAAAGGGGGCATGGGGACTCGCCGACAAGGCGCTGCCGGTCGTCTACGGCATCGGGTACGTATGGCTCGTGATCCGCGTTCTCCCGGAAGAGGAGTTTGGCAACTTCGTGCTCGTGCAGGAGGTGTTTCTTGTGATCTCCGGACTCGCGACGGCGTTCGCGCTTCAGCCGCTCCTGAAGTTCTCGTCGGAGGAGAACGCACAACTCGAAGGGATCGTGTCGGCGTCTCTTCTCCTGAACGGCCTGTTCATCGCGGCTGCTTCCCTTGCCGTGGCGGCATGCAGCGCGCCCGCGGGAGCGGTGTTCAATTCCCCGTCACTCCCGGTGCTCCTGCTCTACGTGCCCGCGATGCTCGCGGCGTCGTTCTTCCGCAACTTCACGCTCGCGCTCCTGCAGTCGCAGTTCCGCGTCCAGCAGGTGTTCTGGACGGACGCGGTGCACTTTGTCGGCGCTCCGCTTCTGGTGTGGGTGATGTCCCGGCTTCACCGATTCGATTCCGCCATGGACCTCGTATTCATCAACATCGTCTCCCTCTCGGCGTCGTCGCTTGCGGGCCTCTGGTTTGCGCGCTCGATGATGCACGTCAGGCTTCGCCCACCGACGGCCGCCGTGCGCCAGGTGTGGGACTACGGAAAGTACTCACTTGGAAACGTCGTCAGCTCCCTCTTCTCGACAAAAGCGGATTCGTTCATCCTGTCCGCCTTCACGGGACCCGTGCAGGTCGCCGTGTATAACTCGGCGAAGGTGTTCGTCCGGATCTACGAAATGGCGGCGCAGGTCGTCCAAATGTTCATCCTCCCCGCAGCGTCGAGGCTTTCGTCGCAGGGAAGCTACCCCTCGCTGAAGGCGATGACGGAGAAGTCAATACTGTTCCTGACGCTGGGGCTCATCCCTGTGACGGTCGTCTTCCTCGCGTTTCCGGAGATTCTCGTGCACCTCCTGTACGGTGGGCGCTATGCCGGGGCGGAACCTCTTCTCAGGCTTTTCGCGTTCCTCACGTTCGTCGTCCCCGTCGCCTCGATCGGTTCGAACGTGCTGATGGGCCTCGGCGAGGCGAGGCTTTCGTTCATCCTCGGCATCCAGATTCTGGCCGTTTCCCTGGCCGCGTTTCTTTTCTGCATCCCCCTCTGGGGGACGGCCGGCGCCGGCGCGGGGTATCTTGCGGCGAGCATCCTGACGTCGGTCCTTACTGCCAGACTCCTCGTCCGCTTCGTTCCGCTCTCGGCCGCCGCGGTCATGGGCAGAACAAGGGACATCCGGACATTCATCCGCAACAGATTCTAAGAACTCACACAACGGAAGGACGGGAAGCCACAAGTGAAAAAAGCGCTGATCTCGGGCATCACGGGGCAGGACGGTTCCTACCTGGCGGAACTCCTTCTCGACAAGGGGTATGAAGTCCACGGCATCATCCGCCGCAGCAGTTCCTTCAACAGGGGAAGGATCGATCACCTGTACATTCAGAACGACTCGCTGATGGACAAGCGGCTGTTTCTCCATTACGGCGACGTGACGGACACATCGAACCTGAACCGGATCCTGGAGAAGATCACGCCGGATGAGATCTACAACCTCGCGGCACAGAGCCACGTGAAGGTTTCGTTCGACGTGCCGGAGTACACGGCGCAGGTCGACGCGGTGGGAACGCTCCGCTTTCTCGATGCGATACGGGAAACGGGCGTCAAGACGCGCTTCTACCAGGCCTCGACGAGCGAGCTGTTCGGCAAGGTTCGGGAAACGCCCCAGAGCGAGACGACGCCGTTCTATCCACGGAGCCCGTACGGCGTGGCAAAGCTTTACGGCTACTGGATCGTGATCAACTACAGAGAAGCATATAACCTGTACGCGTGCAACGGCATTCTCTTCAACCATGAATCCCCGCGGCGCGGCGAGGGGTTTGTGACGCGCAAGATCACGCTCGCAGCCGCGCGCATCAAGCTCGGCATGCAGAAGTCGGTGGCGCTCGGCAACCTCAACGCGAAGAGGGACTGGGGCTACGCCCCCGAGTACTGCGAGGGGATGTGGCGGATGCTCCAGCAGGAGACCCCCGGGGATTTCGTCCTGGCGACGGGAACCACCCATACCGTGAGGGAGTTTGCCGACCTGACGTTCAGGCTTCTCGATATGCCGCTGGAGTGGGGGGGAGAGGGACCCGCGGAACGGGGGATCGATGGGAAGACCGGCGAGATCCGCGTCCAGGTGGATCCGCGGTACTACCGCCCGACGGAGGTGGACCTCCTGATCGGAGACGCAACGCGCGCGCGGACGAAGCTGGGCTGGGCGCCAAAGACCGCGTTCCCCGACCTTGTCCGCATGATGGCGAAGTCCGATTTCGAAAAGGTCTCGAAACGCGGCTACTGACGGTCGGGCCCAGAAGACAACGCTGTTGACTCAGGAGAACATCAATGCATCTCATTCACAGGAAAACCTGCCGCGTTTGCGGTTCCAGCGCGCTGACGAAGGTGATCGATCTCGGCGAACAACATCTTCAGGGTTCGTTCGTGAAGCAGGGGGAGGATCCTCCTCCGATGCGGAAAATTCCGACTGTCCTCGTCCGCTGCAATCCCCTCCTAGACGAGAAGGCGTGCGGGCTTCTCCAGATGGAGAGTACGGTGCCACCAGAGGTTCTGTATTCCGATTACTGGTACCGATCGGGGACCAACAACACGATGCGCTCGCACCTCCAGGGCATCGCCGCACAGGCGATGTCACTGACGGACAGGCCATCCGCGCGCGTCGCTCGACATCGGGTGCAATGACGGCACGCTCCTGAAGTGCTACCCGCCCGGTTTCGTGAAATTCGGCATCGATCCCTCGGACATCGCACTCGAAGCCGGCGAAGGGATCGAGCTTGTCCGGGATATCTTTCCATCGCGCGAACTCGCCTCGCGGACGGGGGGCGAGCCGTTTGACATTATCACGTCCGTCGCAATGTTCTATGACCTCGAAGACCCGGTGCAGTTCACGCGCGGCATCAAGCAACTCCTTGCAAAGACCGGGCTCTGGGTTTTCGAAATGTCATACATGCCGATGATGCTCCGGATGAATTCCTATGACACGATCTGTCACGAGCATCTTGAGTACTACAGTCTCGCGGTTATCGAGAACGTACTGAAGCGCGCCGAAATGAAGATCGTCGATGTCTCGCTTAACGGGATCAACGGCGGGAGCATCCGCTGTTTCGCCACCCACGCGGACAACTACGCGTTCAGGCGCGAGGCGTACGCACAGAATCTCCGTACGCTCCGCCAGGAGGAATTCGACATGGAGCTCGACACGGACAAGCCGTACCGGAATTTCCAGGATCACATCAAACGTCCATCGCGAGGAACTCATCGGACTTCTCAAAAGGCTGAAAAAGGAGGGAAAGAAGATCCACGTGTACGGCGCGTCAACGAAGGGAAACACCATCCTCCAGTGGTGCGGGATCGACAGGAAGATTATCGATGCGGCCGCCGACAGGAACCCGGACAAATACGGGGCCATGACACTCGGTACCGATATTCCCATCATAAGCGAGGAGGAGTCGCGGAGGCTGAAACCCGATTACTATCCTTGTCCTCCCCTGGCACTTCCGTGAAGAATTCCTCGAGAGGGAAAAAGAGACAATGAAACACGGAACGAAATTCATCTTTCCGCTGCCGTCCATAGAGATCCTGCCGACCCCGTGAATCTATTCGTTCCCGACGCAATTGAGGGGATCAGGTCTCTCTTTCTAGGCTCAAAGAGGGGGATCCGGGACGTCGTCTTGCTCATGATTCCGCAGGTCATCGCGGTTTTGGCGGGACTCATGACCTCGATCCTGGCTGCACGGGGGCTCGGGCCCGATGATTTCGGCGCCTACGCGCTTGTGATGAGCGTGGCCGGGATCGCCACGGTTCTCTCTGATCTGGGGATCGGTCAGACCGCCGTACGGTACGCGTCGCGGGCTGTCTCCCTGAGGGATTTCGGCGGACAGCTTACGATCCTCCGCTGGGCATTCAGGCTCCGGTTGATACTTTCCCTTCTCGTTACGCTTTCCCTGTTTATCGCCGCACCCTTTCTTGCACGCGCATTCAGGATCGAAGGGCTTGCACCGCTTCTCCGCCTCGGCCTTCTGGGGGGAGTCTTTAACGCGCTCGCCTCCGTCCCGAATATATACTTCCAATCGATGAAACAGTTCGAGCGGAACACAATCGTGACCGTCGGGCAGACGGTGATTTCGTTTGCGGGAATCTGCATTGTCGCATGGTTCGCGATCTGGTCCGTTCAGGCCGTTCTTGTCGCCACTCTGGCGGGCGTGGGCCTCGGCACTGTTGCGTTTCTTCTCATGGTCCCCCGGGCAGCGCTTGTCACAGGGACGGAAGGGTTTCTTCCGAGCGCCGGGAGAATACGCAACCTGCTTCGCGGGCCGGTGCAGGAGATTGCCCCCACGGAACCCGGGGTTGAGGCTGCTCCCGGGATGTTTGCGGGATTCAACCTTATGTCAATGGTGTTTGTTATGATGGTGACACGGGCGGACGTCTGGCTTATGGGGCTAATGCTCACCAAACACGACCTCGGCATCTACAACGCGGCAAGCAGGTTTGCCATGCCGCTGACGATCGTCCTGAACGCCATTAACGCAGCCCTCTGGCCGAGGGCGTCGGCGACGAAATCATCCCGGGAGACGCTCGCGATGCTGGGACAGACGTTCCGGCTCAGTTTCATCGTCGCGGTCCTGGCGGTCGTGTACTCGGTTGTGGCCCCGTTGCTGGCCCCGGTCCTCTTCGGGCAGGCATACGCGGAGAGCACAACGCTCGGGCAGGTCCTCTCTTTCCGCTATGCGCTTGCGATCCTCATCTGCCCCATAGGTGTTATCGGCTACAGCTTCGGTATGGTAAGAGTGTACTGGTGGATCAATCTCGTCCAACTGATCGCCGTGCTTGTGATCAATTTTGTGTTTCTTCCCCGCATCGGGCCGATGGCCTCTGCACTGGCGCTCATTGCCAATGAGATAATCGGCGTGTCGATCGCGGGGTCAGTGATCATGAAGCGTATTCATGCTTTTCAACCCTGAGCCTATGACCCGCATTCCCTTCGTCCGTGCGCTGTCAACATTCCTTCTCGGCAATCCGGCACATCGGCTTCAGCGCGTGATATTCCGGGAGGCGGCCAAGGGCTTCCGGCTGGAACAACCGGCCTTCCCGAGGGAAATTCACCTTCCTCCTGCGTTCGGGGTGGGACTCCCGGAGCGCGTCGTGGAACTTGTTCTCGCCAGGTCAACGTATGTTCCCGGCGCCCGCGTGCTTGATGTCGGCCACTCCAATATAATGGAATGCCACCGCCTTCTCCTGAACAGCCTCACTTCCCCGAAGCATTTTACCGGCGTTGATATTGCGGCGCCGACGTATGATGTGAGCCAGTACTACGAGAATTCGATCATCGCGGATATCACGAACACAGGACTCGCGGCGGATTCGTTCGACAGGATCTGGTGCATTTCGACGCTCGAGCACGTCGGCATGGACAACACGGGTTACACGGAGAGCTTTACTCTTGACGGGGATCTTGACGTGAGTGCCCTGCGGGAGATGTACAGGATCCTTGCACCGGACGGAACGCTTCTCGTCAGTGTACCGTTTGGGAAATCCGAGAATCACGGCTGGATGAAGAACTATGATCTGCCGGCTTGGCACCGTCTTCTTGAGCCGTTCAGAACGCATGCGGATGTGTACGAACACTATTTCCGCTATGACCGGACAAGCGGGTGGACTCAGGTTGAGGCTTCCCTCCTCGCGGCTACGGGGTACTACGACAACCGTAATGCGGGGGCATCGGGACTCGCGGCCGTCCTCGTCCACAAGCCGGTCGTCGAACGCAGTGCAGGCGAGCACCCGTAGCACCCGGAGCCTCCGCCGGACCGCCCCCGAACGCCGGACGGATTATCAGAAGTGAGGATTGTGAGGATCACAATTGACATGAGCGTGCTGGAGCTTCCGGCTACCGGAGTCGCCAAGGTGGTGTCGGGGCTGTACGGCGCCGTTGCCGAGCGCTTTCCCGAGATTCGCCTCCACGGGATTCACAGACGACGGCTGGCCTCACGGCTCCCCTCCGGAGTGCAGGATAAATGGATCGGCCGGTATATGGGCCCGGGGCTCTGGCGCCGGCTGGCGGTTCCGATCGCCGCGCGCCACCCGGGAAATGACGTTATCCACTTCCCGTGGAATGGCGGGGTGCCGAAGCTGAGTCCCGGTGTACGCGTCGTCACGACTATGCACGACGTGCTGCCACTGACGATCCCAGGATATTTCGCGAGCGGCGAGGCTAAGGAGCGTTACAGGCGGCTGAGGCAGTCAGACATCGACCGGAGTACTCTCGTTGTCACGGACTCGGAGTTTTCGAAGCAGGAGATTATGCGACACCTCCGAGTGCGGCGGGAACCGGTCGTAATCCCGTGCGCGACATCGATCGCCGATTTTGCGGAAGCCGGCGGTGCTGCAGAGAAGAGGTATTTTCTTTACGTTGGCGGCCTGGATCCCCGCAAGTCCGTCGACAGCCTCCTGCGTGTCTTCTCCAGCCTGTTCGCAGGCGGGAATATCAGTTCGACGCTCGTCGTGACCGGAAGCAGGCGCCACGCACCTCCCGCACTCCTGTCGCTGCTTGATGAAGGCCTGCGCCGGGGATGCGTCGAGTATGCCGGATACGTGGATGACCGCGCGCTCGCCCGGCTGTACACGGGTGCCCTTGCCCTTGTCTATCCGTCACGGTATGAAGGGTTCGGCATGCCTCCCCTCGAGGCGATGACGATCGGATGCCCGGTTATTACTTCACGAATGACTTCAATTCCGGAGGTATGCGGCGATGCCGCATTGTACATCGATCCCTGGAGCGAGCGAGGCCTTGCTGAAGCGCTTCAGCGGTTCGAACACGATACCGATTTGCAGGAACGTCTCCGCAGAGAGGGAAGGATCCGCGCCGCCTCTTTTTCATGGGGAAAAGCCGCCGCTGCGTTCGTGCGGGCCCTCCGGGAATGCCATGCGGACATGACCTGATATGAACCTGGACATGCCGTGATAGTCATCAGTGAACCTCAGTGTCGGGATTTCGAGCATTCCCGCGTGAATGCTTCGCTTGTGCACACCGTGCTGCTCGCCTTTCGGGACTCACCAGTGATATTCCTCAGCGAACCCGGACATGCATCGCGCGTCCGGGAACTCCTCGGAAAAGAAGCTCCAGAGGATTTCCGCCGCGTGGAGTGGCGGGATCTCTCCATACCCCCCCGATGGTCTACCGGCCCCGGCCGGTTCGGCGCCGAGTGGAAGACAGTTCGCACAACGCTCCGCGTTGCCTCGGAGGAGCACGCGTCGCTCGTTCTGTTTGCTTCCGCAACTGAGATCGGTTTTTTTCTCCTGAAGATCCGGCTTGCAGGGAGCCGGCTTCCCGTCCCCGTGCTGGCAGTGATGCACGGCGTCCTGGCGACTGTCGTCCCCGGCGCGGCACGAAAACGTTTCTCATCACTCCGGGGGATGCGGCTTGTGTTTCGCCTTCCTCAGCCTCGGCGGCTCAGATATGTCGCGCTGGGGGAGTCCATACTCCGGTCCCTAAGAGGAACTTCAGCCGCGGGCGGCGCGCAGCACGGTGGCGTTCGAGATGCCGTTTTCCTGGAACGTGCACCAACTGACTGCCGGTCAATCGGCTGCCTCCTTCACCGGTCCGGTTCGGCTATTTCGGAGTGAGCGGAGGAAGGGGAAAAGGGTTTGACAGATTCGTTGCGCTTGCCGGAACGATCCGGGGAGAATTCCCCGAGTCCCGGTTCATGATGGTCGGGCACCTCAGCACGGAGGCCGACCGGATGCGTTATGCCGGGATGCAGGAGGAGTTTCCGGCGGCTCCGCTCACACAGACCGAATACGCCCGGCGTGCACAGGGGGTGACCTACGCGGTCTCGCTCACCGATCCCGATGTCTACCGCGTCGGAGCAAGCACAAGCTTCCTCGACGCGATTTCGAGCGTGAAGCCCGGAATCTATCTCCGCAATCCGTATCTTGAAGAGTGTTTTTCAAAGATGGGCGATATCGGCTACCTGTGCGATAGCTATGAGGACGTCCGTGACTGCATCCGTTCCGTGATGCGCGAATTCCCACTCTCGCGCTACGCACAACAGCGCAGAACTATCCTCCTGATGCGGCATATGTTCGAACCCGCCGCCGTCAGCCCGCGACTGTATATGATTGTCAATGAGGTCAGAAGATCGCTGTGACTCTGATTTTTTTCTCCGATATTGCCTGGGACAGCCTCTACCAGCGGCCCGCAGCACCTCGCGACGAGGATGTCGCGGACGATGGACGTCCTGTGGGTCGAGCCGGTGACGCTGGGCAGGCATGTCATGCTCTCGCCGATCGCCGTGGCCCCGGGTCTCCGCCGGATGACGGTCCCGGCGTTTCCTCTGAACGCGCGGAACCCCGTCATCCGGCGTGCTGCGATGTTTCTCAGCCGCGCACGGGCGCTGCGGGCTGTCGTGGCACGCCTGCAGCGCGCACTCGTCCGCCGGAGCGCGCTCCGCACGATCCGCCCGGCGGACGAGAGACGGTCTGCTTCGTCGAGAACTTCCAGCTCATGCACGTCGCCGAAGCCGTCGGGGCGAAGCGTGTGCTTTTCGACTACATTGACGACGCGTTCGGGTTTCACGGCATTTCCCCCGCACGTTCACGCGAGTGGCTCTCCGGCGCTCGAACGGGCCGACGCGGTCAGCGTGACGTCGCCGACGCTTCGCACGCGGATACTGACGCCCGCGAGCGGGACGTTCACATTGTCCGCAACGGCGTGGAGTTTGAACGGTTCGCAGCGGAAGCCGCCAGGCCGCTGGATCTTCCCCCGGCCGGAACGCCGATCGTGGGGTACGTGGGCTCGGTCTATCCGTGGATCGACTTCGGCCTTCTCGACAGGACGATGGGCGCGATGGCGGAGTTCAATTTCGTCATGATCGGACCGCTCCATCCCTCCGTGGCGGAAGAGATGGCCCGCCTGGCACGGCATCCCAACTTCCTGTACCTGGGACCCCGGCTCTATGCCGAAGTGCCGGCGTACGTGCGGAACCTCGACGCGGCAATGATTCCGTTCCGGCGGACGACTGCTGACGGAGGGGGTGAATCCCGTCAAGCTCTATGAGTACAGCGCGGCCGGGGTGCCGACGGTGGCCACCGATTTTTCCGACGATACGAAAGAGTTCGCCGGCATTGTCCTGATCGCCGGGACGGACCGTGAATTCATCGGACATCTCCGCACCGCAGTGCGCCGCAGGGGGGATACCAAATTCATCCAAACACTGACCGCCTTTGCGGCAGCGAACGACTGGGACTTCCGCGCCCGTGAGTGTTCAGCACTTCTTCAACTGGAAGGATCGCAACTATGGCACACGCCAGGAAAGACCACCGCAGGGCCGCCGAGAAACCGGCGTCTCCGTTTTCGTCGTTTTCCCCGCTGACGCTTGACCTGCTGAGCGTCGCTCTCCTGTACGCAGTGACGCTTATTGTCTTCCGCGGGATCATCTTTGACAATGCGGCGTTTGCCTCCCAGGGCGATACTGCCGCAGCCCTGAGTTACACGCACGCCGGGAACGAAATCGAGAAAGCGGAGGGGGTGGACGCCGTCTGGATGCCGTATTTCTTCAGCGGCATGCCCACGTTCGGCAACGTCGCCTACCTCCCGCACAACGTAAGCTACGTGCAGACCGCTCTCCAGACCGTTCTGAACCTTCTCTACCTGAACGGCATGTGGACATGGCTTGTCGTCTACTGTTTCATGGGGGGCGTGTTCATGTTTTTTCTGATGCGCGTCTGGAACTTTTCCCCGTCCCGGCAGCCCTGATTGCGGCGCTGACGTTCATGCTCAGCCCCTACATGGTGGGACTTGCCGGGGAGGGACACGGGTCGAAGCTCATGGCGCTCAGTTATTTTCCTCTTGTCGTTCTTCTCACGCACACGCTTCTGGAACGGCGCGACGCGCTGAGCCTTGGACTCCTTGCGGCGGCCATCGGAACGCTGATGCTGACGAACCACATGCAGATCGTGTACTACGCATTCATGTTTCTCGGGTTCTATCTTGTCTATCACATCCTGCCGGATTTCAAAGGAAATATTCCGAAGGCCGCCTTCAAAGTCACGCTTTTTGCCGGCGCGCTCCTCCTGGGGTTCTGTATATCCTCTTACATCTACCTTTCAGTGTACGACTACGCGCAGTTCTCCATGCGCGGGGGGGGGACGGCGGGGGCACCGGGGGGCCTTGCTTACGACTACGCGACAAACTGGTCATGGCACCCGGGTGAACTCGTCACGCTCCTCATCCCCGGCTTCTTCGGGATGAAAGCGGACTACTACTGGGGGCCGATGATCCCCTGGACAAATTCCAGCGTGTACGTGGGACTATTTCCGATCCTGTTCGGGACGCTGGCCTTTGTCTACCGCAGGACGCGCTTTGTCATGTTCTTCGGCATCGTTACGCTTATGATCGTTCTCGTTTCATTTGGCAGCAATTTTTCGCTCCTGTACCAGCTGCTGTTCACGTGGCTCCCCTTCTTCAACAAATTCCGCGCGCCGGAGCAGATCTTGCACCTTCTCCCGTTTGCCACCGGCGTTCTGGGCGCAACGGGTTTTTCCATCCTTCTGGCCGCACGAGAACGGGAGTCGGGCGTCGATACGCAGAAACTCTACCGCGTCCTTCTTGCAACGGGGGGCGTCATCGCGGGGCTCCTTGTTGTCGCGCTTCTGTTCCAGAGCAGCCTTCTCGACAGTCTTCCCGCCTCGATGTTTACGAAGCAGGATCAGGCGGAGCAGATCCAGCAGCAGTACGGCGCGCGTGCGGGCCGCGTGATCGCACAGCTCCGCCAGGCGCGGTTTGATATCTTCTGGAAGGACTACGTGAAGTTTTCGCTCCTCGCCGCCGCTCTCTGCGCCGTCTGCTGTGTGTGGCTGAAAGGACGCCTTCGCGAGCTGACGTTTTCCGCTGCGCTCATCGTCCTCGTGACAATCGACCTGTCCCTCGTAGCGTCGCGGTACATCGATCCGAAACCTTCCCAGGAACTCGCGCAGGCGTTCAAGCCCGACCCCACGATAACGTTTCTCAAGAGCCAGCCGGGGCTGTTCAGGCTATTCGCGGGAATCGACCCGCGCGATCCGCTTTACATGGACAACGCGTTCGCCTACCACGGGCTTCAATCGATTACGGGATACAGCCCCGCAAAACTCAAAATTTACCAGACGCTTCTGGATTCCTGCATGTACCGGGGCACCGATCCGGCGTTTCCCGTCAACATGAACGTCGTGGACATGCTCAACGTGCAGTATCTCGTCGTGCATGGTAGGCTGCCGGAGCCGCAGTTCCAGCTCGTGAACGTGGACCAGGCGGAACGGGTTCTCACCTACAGGAATCCCGCGGCGTTGCCCCGGGCATTTTACGCGAGTGAGGCGGTAATGGTGACGGGGGACGACGAAGCCTTCCGCATCTTGAATTCCCGCGGGTTCGATCCGGGCCGCACCGCGGTCCTGTACAAGCGGCTCCCCGGGCAGATCTCGCCCACGGACAGCGTGCACCTCCCCCGCATTACGTCGTACCAATCCCGGGAGATCCGGATCGCCACGGATGTTCCCGCGCCGGCGCTCCTTGTTTTGAGCGAGGTGTACTACCCCTCCGGCTGGAAGGCATTCGTCGACGGGAAAGAGACGGAGATTTTCAGGACGGACTATATCCTCCGATCGGTTCTCGTCCCCGCCGGAACGCACGAGATCATCTTTACGTTCGATCCGCCGATGTACCGCGCCGGCTGGATGCTGACGCACGCCGCATGGGTTCTGGTTGTTGTCTGCGCGGCGGCGGGGTTCTGGCGACGGCAGGCGGTGAATCGCCGTGCATCCTCTTCCGGAACGTCTGGCACGGTCGGAGATAACGCCGCCGCGTAACAACGCCGCCGCGTAACAGCGGCCCGCGGTTGACAATGTGCGGCTCCTTGGGTATATTCCCCGTGCCCTGACGGGGGGCCTCAGGCCACTTAACGAAGGAGAACAACGCCCATGGCGGACATCTCATTAGACGCACTCGGTATGGTGGAGACGAAAGGCCTCGTGGGATCGATTGAGGCCGCCGATGCCATGGTGAAGGCGGCGCGGGTGCAGTTGATCGGCAAGGAAGTCATCGGTGGCGGGTACGTAACGGTGATGGTGCGAGGTGACGTCGGCGCGGTGAAAGCGGCCACAGACGCAGGTGCGGCCGCCGCGCAGCGGGTCGGCGAACTCGTGTCCGTTCACGTCATTCCCCGTCCTCATGCCGACGTGGAGACGATCCTCCCCCGTCGCGCTACCGCAAAATGACCCATGCTTGACTACGCCCTGGGACTGGTTGAAACACGCGGCCTCGTCGGTTCGATCGAGGCCGCTGACGTCATGGTGAAGACCGCCAGCGTCACTCTGCTGGGGATGGAGTATATCCGGAACGGACTAGTGACCGTCCAGGTGATCGGCGAGGTGGCGGCGGTGAAGGCCGCCGTGGATGCTGGGGCCGCGGCCGCACGGAGGGTCGGGGAGCTCGTGTCCACGGACGTCATCCCCCGCCCGTCGGACGATATCGAAGACATTCTCACTCAACGCCCGGCCCCCTCCGTGGAACACGGGGTAATTCCCGGCGAGACTCGTCCGGAGGCTCCGGAAGCGGAAGAGGAGAAATTTGATTTTGTCGCGAGTGACGACGACGCGGAATTCCGCTCACAGCTCGACGCGATGACGGTTCACCAGCTCAGGAGTCTCGCGAGAAACACCGACGGTCTCTCCATCCAGGGTCGGGAGATCTCGATGGCAAACAAGGACGTCCTCATCCACGAACTCATGAAGAAGCGGGCCGGCAACTGAACCCGCCTCTGATGACCGACTCCGCTGGTGTTCTCCGACGGGGTCTTTTTTTTTCCGGCCAATGCAGCAACGCTCCCTCTATATCGCGATATTCTCCACGCTCTTCGGAGTGCTGGCATGGGTTTCCGTCACCATGCGCGAGGACTACGAGACCACCGTCGCCGTGCCGCTTGTCCTGCAGGAGATCCCCGCCGGCATGGCGGTGGAGACGCCTCTCCCGCATATGATGCAGCTCCGTTTCCGCGGGGAAGGCTGGCGGCTTGCGGGGGTGCTTCTCGGGCGCACGCCGGTGATCGCACTTTCCACTTCGTCGCTCCCCGCAGGCCACCGACCACTCACATTCAATGATTTCGCCGATCATATCTCCCTGGCCCCCGGGGTGAGACTCCTCGACGTGAAGCCCGATTCGCTCCGGATCGAGCTGGGTTCAGCCGTGCGCAAGAGGGTTCCCGTTGTCCTCGACTGTCTCGCGAGCTTCCGGGAGGGGTACGGACAGGTCGGACCAACTTCCGTCGCCCCGGACAGTGTGACGCTGACTGGTGCGGCAACGGTTCTGCGTGGCCTCGACAGCTGGAAGACGGAGCGCCGGGTGTTTGAGAATATCAGGGCATCGCTTGACGCCGAGGTCCCCCTGGCGTCCGCCGATCCCTATGAGGTTGCGTTCTCGGTTCCCTCCGTGCGTATCGCCATCTCCGTCGAACCCTTCGCCGAAAAGATCATCCCGGGACTTCCGGTGCAGGTTGTCGCTGTTCCTGCAAACAGGGAAGTGATCCTGATCCCGCCGCGCATCGAAATTGTCGTGCGAGCAGGCATCCGGCAGCTCTCCGCGCTCAACGCGGCGGACTTTCGCGTCGAAACATCGTACGCCGAGATCGCCGCAGATTCCACCGGGGCCATTGATACCGACGTCTCGTGCCCCGCCGGAGTCCAGCTCGTGACAAAACGACCCGATCATCTTCAGTACATCGTCAGAAAACGCCTATGAAACTTTCAATCAACATCGATCATGTCGCCACGCTGCGCCAGGCCCGCGGCGGAAACGAGCCCGACCCTGTCACCGCGGCACACCTGTGCGAACTCGCGGGGGCTGAGGGGATCGTGTGCCACCTGCGGGAGGACCGGAGGCACATCAACGACAGGGATCTGCGCATCCTGAAGGAGACTGTGAAGACAAAGCTCGACCTGGAGATGGCCGCGACCGACGAAATCGTTGCCATCGCGCTTGCGACACGGCCCGAACTTGCGACGCTCGTTCCCGAACGGCGGCAGGAACTGACAACGGAGGGGGGTCTTGACGTGCGGGGGAACCCGGGCCGCGTGCGGGACGTTGTTTCGCGTCTGAAGGACAGCGGGATCCGGGTAAGCCTCTTTATCGATCCCCTTCCGGATCAGATCGAGGCCGCGAAGCAGGCGGGCGCGGACACAATCGAGATTCACACCGGAGCGTTTGCCAACGCGCCTACGGAGAAGAAACAGCACAGCCTCCTCCAGGCCGTGAAGAACTCTGCGCGAATGGCCCGGGATCTCGGGCTGGGCGTCAACGCCGGGCACGGTTTGAACTATCTCAACATGATTCAGTTCCGGACGATCGCAGACATCGATGAGGTGAGCATAGGGCACGCGGTGATTGCGCGAGCGATGTTCGTGGGTCTTGAGCGAGCCGTCAAGGAGATGCTGGCGCTCGTACGGTAGATCTTCGGGAGGGGAAGCGGAAATTCAGTCGCGGAGTTCGAGCTTGCGGATCTCATCACGCAGGGTCGCAGCTTTTTCGTAGTTCTCTTTCTCGATCGCTTCTTTGAGCTGCTGGTTGAGCTGCTCGAGCCGGGTGATTTTCCCGGACGCCTGGTGATGCTGCTGTTGCTTGGGGTTCACCTGGGCGGCGGGAGGGGTCTGGTGCTGGTCCTCGTCCTCATCTTCGGGAACGAAGGCGGCCTCGTCCATGACGGAGGACGCAACGTAGATCTGCACGCCGTAGCGAACCGCCAGCGCGATCGCGTCACTGGGACGGGAGTCGATCATCTGGTTGTCGATGTTGAGCTTCGCGTAAAATGTCCCGTCGCGCAGGTCATCGATGATGATGTCGGCAAGCTCGGCGCCGAAGGCGGTGATGATGTTCTTCATCAGGTCATGCGTCAGGGGACGCGGCGGTTTGATTCCCTCCATCTCCAGGGCGATCGACTGGGCTTCTGACGCACCGATGATTATGGGCAGCCGGCGGTTCCCGTTGACTTCGCGGAGAATCAGCGCGTACGCACCCCCGCTCGCCGGGTTCGTCGACAATCCCAGTATATCCACCAGCACCTTATCCACGCTCAACTCCGCTTCGCTCTTCGACTGCCGCCATAAATAACGTACGGCAAAACAGGGCTAATATGCAACTCTCTCTCATGCACGCGCCTTCTTCAGTTCTTCGGTGAGCGCCGGGAGTATGTCGAACACATCACCGACGATGCCGTAGTCGGCAATCTGAAAGATGGGCGCATCCTTGTCCCTGTTGATGGCCACGATGTACCGCGACGACGACATTCCCGCGAGATGCTGGACCGCGCCGGAAATTCCGCATGCGATATACAGCGAAGGCGACACGGTCTTACCCGTCTGACCGACCTGCTCGTCATGGGGCCTCCATCCCGCATCGACGACGGCGCGCGACGCCCCGACTCCGGCACCAAGCGCGTCTGCAAGCCGTTCGATGAGATCGAAGTGGTCCGGCCCTTTCATTCCGCGTCCCCCTGAGACGATGATGTCTGCTTCGGTCACGTCAGGACGCCCCGCGGCGACTTTCATCTCCTGCACCGTCGTGACAAGGTCAGCCGGTTCCAGGGGAACCGTTTTCAACTCCACCCGGGCCTCTCCCGGTGCTTCCGCGGCGTCAAACGTGTTCGGCCTGAGCGTAAATACTTTGACGGGCGTGGCCACACGCACTTCGAGAAGGGCCTTCCCCGCGAACACGGGCCGGGTCGCAATGATCTCTGTCCCCTCGGTGCGCAGTGCGATGCAATCGGGGGCAAGTCCCGCATCCAGCCTTATTGCCACGCGGGGTGCGATGTCCTTCCCCATCTGGCTTGCGGGAAGGAAGACGACGCCGGCGTGTTCTGCAAGCGCCACTTCCGCGATGATTTTCGCGACCGCAGCATTCGCGTGCTGCGCCAGTCGTGGATCGTCGACAGCGATGACCCGCGATGCGCCGTACCGGCCGAGTCCGGCGGCCGCTCCGGCAACGCCGGAGCCGATGACGACAGCGGCAAATTCCCCGCCGAGCGAATCCGCAAGCCGGCTTCCTGCCCGCACGGTTTCGAGCGATGACTTCTTGATTCTTCCGCCGCGTTCCTCTGCAAAGGCAAGTACGTTCATGGCAGCCGGCTGATGTTTGTGGGGATCACAGGACTTTGGCTTCTTCGTGAAGGAGTCGCACGAGTTCCGGAACCGCGGAGGCGTCGGTCCCGACAATCCGGCCGGGATTCTTTGCCGGCGGTTTGCGCAGGGCGATGGTGTGCACGCGGAGCTCCGCGGGTGCAGCCGGCTTTTCCTCGATGGGTTTGTTTTTTGCCGCCATGATTCCCTTGAGAGAAGGGTACCGCGGGTCATTCAGTCCCTTCTGGGCCATGAACACCGCGGGGAGCTTTGTGCGGACAACCTCGTGCCCCCCTTCGATCTCCCTCTCGCAGAGGACCTCTCCCCCTTCGCGTATTTCCAGTTTCATAACGACGGACACCGACGGAAGTGCGAGAAGCCCCGCGACGAGCGTCCCCACCTGCGCGTCATCGTAATCAATGGACTGCCTGCCGAAAAGGACAACGTCGGGCGCGAGGCTCCTGATTTCGACCGCCAGCGCGCTTGCGATTGCGAACGAATCCCGTGCCGCGTCGTCCCGCAGAAGGACGGCCCGGTCCGCCCCCATGGCGAGCGCTTTGCGCAGCGTTTCCCTGTTGGCCTCGGGGCCGAGACTGATGACCGTGACGTCCCCTTTGAACCGGTCCCTGATCCGAAGCCCTTCCTCGACGGCGATTTCATCGTACGGGCTCAACATGAAATTTACGCCGGTCCTGTCAATTGTAATCCCGTCGGGCGCAACGCGTATTTTCGTTTCCGTATCCGGGACATGATTAACGCAGACGACTACTTTCATCGTTCCTCCGGGAGCGTGATCCGTCCGTTCCCTGCATGTACGGGGGGAGGAAAACTCCATATAAGACGGAAATTGGAATATACGGCCGGGCTGAAATAAAGGCAAGGTTTATTGACTTTCTATGCCCTTTTCGATATCTTGAGGTTTCAGACCTCGACCGAACTTTCGTAGCACTGCAGGAAGGCTTCATGGCACAACACAAGTCGGCAGAAAAACGCGCTCGGACGTCAAGACGGAAATCGGAGCGCAACGCAGAATGGAAATCACGGATGCGCACGGAAATAAAGCGGATCCGGACCTCGCGTGACAAGACCAAGGCCGCGGCCGATTTGAAGAAGACGGTAAAGCTCCTTGATCAGCTTGCTTCCAAGGGCATCATCCATCGGAACAAGGCAGCCAATCTCAAGTCAAGGCTGACGGCGCTCGTCAGCCGCCTTGAGCAGGCTCCTCCAGCGCCGGCCCACTGATTCCCCCCGGCGGGAAGTGTCACCCCGGTCAGGTGTTTGCGGGCCCCTGCTGCGATCTCTTTAACTCTTCAAGCTCCTCAAGCCGTTTCTGATACCGCTCTGCGCTCCCCGGGCGCTGCGCGGCAAGGGTCCTGTACGCTTCGATCGCCTCGTCGTATTCCCCCTGACTCGCATAGATTTCGGCCAGCGTCGCCGTCACAAACCTCGACGGTGACGCAGGCGCTGTACGGAGCCCCTCCGGCGCAGATGCGGCGGCCTCAGCAACCACGATATGCCGGGGGGCACTTTCAAGCTTCTGTATGATCTCCTCCATGGACTGGCTGGCGGGATGGCCGGGAGCGCCCACGTACTCCTCAAACGTCAGCCGGTCCTTTCTCCCCTGCAGCTTCGCCTGCCATTGCGAGGCGAATGTGTCAAACCCCTGCTGTTCCCGCTGATCCGCGCGTTTCAGGAGATCCCGGACAAGAGGATTGTCAGGAAAGACCTCGAGCACACGCCTGTATTCCAGCATCGCTTCGACGTGGCTTCCCAGCGCCTCGTAGCATCTCCCGAGCACGAGGCGGCCAGTCGTGTACCGCGGAAACACGCGCGTCCCTTCCACGCAGATCCGGAGCGCTTCTTTGATATCCCCCGAGTCCAGGAGGTCTGCCGCGATCCGGGCGAACCAGGGGCTTGCCGGGGCCGCCGCCGATCCGCGCGGGGATGTGTCCGCAGTTGCCATGGTTTCTGTTGAGTCCTACCGGGGTTTTACCTGGCGCCCGAGCCAGGCATGTTTCAGAGACATCACCGAGACGAATGCGAATCCGAGAAAGAACAGGAGCTGGAACGGAACCGCCGCAATTTCAAGGAAATAGATCGAGGACACTACCCCGAAGAGGCAGTATACGGCCAGGATGACTTCGACGATCACCGTCGGGCTTATTTTGACCGGCGCGTACTTCTTGTCCGACCATGAATCCGACTTTTCACGGATGCTGTATTTCGGCGTGCGGACGAATTCGCTCTTCTTCCTGAAGAGTCCCTCGATCACCGCGCGGCTGTTGTTGACTGCGAACCCCATGCTCCCCGCCATGAAAACGGGAAACAGGAACAGCCGCCTCCGCCAGTCGCCGTAAACGTCTTTCTGCGAGAAGAGGTAGAAGAGAAACGACCCGATGAATGCGAAGACGCCGACCGACATCATCGTAAAATACGAGTCATACTGTCCCGAGTGCTTCAGAAATACGAGCGGCACGTTCAGAATCCCCGCGAGGACGATGAACGGGAAGACAAGGTTGTTTGTCAGGTGGAATGTCGCGTGGATCTTGATCTTCAGCGGGAGCTTCGATCTCCAGACATACGGAAGAATCTTCCGGGCGGTTTCGATGGCCCCCTTCGTCCAGCGGAACTGCTGCGATTTGAGGGCATTGATTTCCGAGGGAAGCTCCGCCGGCGACGTCACATTGTTGAGATACTTGAAGCGCCAGCCTCTCAGCTGCGCCCTGTAGCTGAGGTCCAGGTCTTCTGTGAGCGTGTCGGACTGCCAGTTTCCGGCGTCTTCGATGCACGATTTCCTCCACACCCCCGCCGTCCCGTTGAAGTTTATGAAAAACCCGACCTTGTTCCTGACCGATTGTTCAATGACGAAATGTCCGTCCAGAGCCATCGCCTGCGTGCGGGTGAGAAGGGAGTATTCCGAGTTGAGGTGTTCCCAGCGGGTCTGCACCATGCCAATCCCGGCGTCCGAGACGAAGTGGGGAATCGTCTTCAGGAGAAAGTCCTGCCGCGGGACGAAATCCGCGTCGAAGATCGCGACGAATTCCCCACGTGCCGTCGTCAGTCCTTCCTTGAGGGCGCCCGCTTTGAAGCCAACCCGGTTTTTCCGCCTTACCTGCTTGATGTCGAAGCCCTGCTTCCGGTACCGCTCGACGTACCCGGCGACGACTTCGACGGTCTGATCGGTGGAATCATCGAGAACCTGGATTTCAAGCTTGTCTTTCGGATAGACCATCGCACAGGCCGCGTCGATGAGCCGGCCGACGACGTACATTTCGTTGAACACCGGGAGTTGCACCGAGACGACGGGATAACTCACGATGTCGTCTGAAGGGGGAAGCTTCTTTGACCGGAACTTGAGGTAATAGTAAATCATGATGAAGCCGTGCGATCCGAAGACAAACAGCACGGTGAGCGAAAGCATATAGGTTATAAGGATGATCTCTTCCATGATGACGTCGTGCCCTTGCCTCTCATTGTGATGGATTGTACTTACCGACTTCCGGCGACCCTACCAGCCGGACACCGTTTCCAGCAACACGTCTTCGGAGATCTTTTTCATTGCGTCCTGCAATCCCACCTGGCGCTGCGAGAGACCCGCCCCGGAATCGTATTCCCCCCAGTTGGAGAAGGTCTTCTCCCAGACTTTTTTCCGAAGCTTCTTGTCCTGAAACGCGAACCGCGCGGAAAGCGTGATCCTGCGCCGCGTCACCTGCTCTCCCTGCGACACGACCGCCGGGGCGTCCGATATCGAAAGGATGGCACCCTCGAGTATGGAGTCCGACGTATTCCGGTCGCTCACTTCGAGGCTGTTGTCGGAGGTGAACTGCTGCACAATCTCCGCGGTGAACTCTTCGCGGAGCCCCGGCTCCCCGAACCCGGACTGGTCGTCCACGAGCGGGATTGCCACCGTTTTCAGGTGAGCGGGAACCGACGCCCCGGTGAAGGAATAGACGCATCCTGAGGCGGCAAAAGACAGGGCCGATGCCGCAACGAGCGCGGCGGCATATTGCCGGGCGGGATTCTTCATTCCAGTCCGTATTCCTTTATTTTCCTGTACAACGTTCTCTCGCTGATGTTCAGCGCGCGCGCCGCCATCCGCCTGTTTCCTTTCGACCGCGCGAGAGCGTCGGCAATAAGCCGGTGCTCCATCTCTTCGAGCGAAATGCCGGCCTCGTCCTGCGAACCGACGACGGCGGACCCGAGTCCGCCGCGCTTGGTCGCGTCCTGCGACTGACGTTGTTCGTCAATCATCGACTTCAATTCCATGATGTTTCCTTTGAGCTCAAGGAGCGCCCGGAGAATCAGCTCGCGTTCGGCCTGTTCCACGCTCTTCGAGAGGTGGACGGGAAGGTTCCGTCCCTCTGCAGGCGGGATCGTGTTCGTTTTCAGGTATTTCCTGACATCCGCGGGCTCAAGGTACTTTCCCTTCTCGAGTACGATCATGCTTTCGGCAGCGTTCCGCAGCTCCCGCACGTTGCCGGGCCAGCCGTATTCCCGGAGCAGATCCATCGCCGTGTCGGAAATCCCTTTGTACGCAATGCCGTTTTTCCGTGCAACCTCCTCCGCGAAAAGACGGAAGAGAACCGGGACGTCCTCCGGCCGCTCACGAAGCGGCGGGACGATGATCGTGAACGAGCGCAACCGGTAGAAGAGGTCTGGACGGAACTGGCCCTGCTGCATAGCGGATTCGAGATCCCTGTTCGTCGCCGCGATCACGCGGACGTTCACATGACGCGGAACAGAGGAACCCACCCGCTGGAATTCCCCGTTCTCCAGGACGCGGAGGAATTTGACCTGGGAGGAAAGTGGAAGCTCCCCGATTTCATCGAGGAAGAGTGTCCCGCCGTCCGCAAGTTCGAAATAGCCTTTCCGCTGATCGGACGCACCGGTGAATGAGCCGCGCTCATGACCGAAGAGCTCGCTTTCGATAATCCCTTCCGGGATCGCCCCACTGTTCACCGTGATCATCGGTCGGCTGCTTCTTTTGCTCGCAAGGTGGATCGATTTTGCGATGATCTCCTTGCCGACGCCGCTTTCACCCGTGATGAGAACCGTGATGTCGGTGGGGGCAACCTGTTCGACGACCTCCGCGATCTTCCGCATCTGCGCGGATTCCCCGATGATGCCGACCGGGGGGGAAACTTCCTGCCGTTCCGATTTGACAGTCGCGCCCTGCATCAGTTCGACGTAACGATCGAGTCGATATGGAATTTCGCCTTGATTTCCGCTCCCCTGGCTTTCGCTTCCTCCGCGCTCGCGTAGTTGCCGACGAGCACAAGGTACAGTGACCTGTTCTCCTTCACGCGGCTTATCATCTCCACCGCGTAACCGAGTCCTTCGAAAAACGACTTCTGTTTTTCCGCGTTTGCCTGCGCTGTGTACGCACCGACCTGCAGGGTGAAATGCCCGGACGAGGAGTCGCGCGTCAGTGCGGGAGTCCTGCCGGCGGGAGGATGCGACATGTCTTCAGGAAGCGAACCGGTGTCAACTTCTCCCGTCCCCGTCGCCCGTTTAGACGCCGGATAGTTCTTCTTCAGCTGCGCCATTTTGAGTTCGGCTGTCCGGTACAGGCCGAGCGCGTAGTAGAACTGGTAGACCCGGAAGAGCGCCTCGGGCGCCCAGCTGCTTGACGGAAAATTGTCGACGATGCTCTGATAAATGCGGACCGCCTCGGCCCCGTCGCTCGTCGTCTGGGCCTGCAGGTACAGGACCCCGGGATTGTTCGGATACCGGGTGAGCAGCGAGGGAACATCAGCCTTTACCTGCTCGATCTGGCCGTCCTGGATCATTGCAAGGTATTTTGTCACGTCCGCGTCGGCATTCTGGGCCCGCAGAAGGGGCGCCGCAATAGCGAGAAAGAGGAAAACAGACGCGTGTCTCATGCTGCACTCTCCCGGAGAGTTTCCGGCGCGGCGTCCGTCCGCCGGCCGAGAAGCGTTGCCGAATTTGCGCGGTCAATCCTTATTTCAGCGTATTCGCCGGGTTGTTCATCGGCGTGGGGGAATACCACGGTCCTGTTCGTCTCCGTCCGTCCCGTATATTCATACGGGGACTTTCTGCTCGGCCCTTCCACGAGAACGCGCACCGACGTCCCGATCAGTTTCGTGTTCTGTTCAAGGGCGATGGCATGCTGCAGTTCGGTGATTTCCCAGACTCGCTTCCCCTTTTCCTCCTCCGGTATGCTGTCCTCCATCTCCCAGGCTTTCGTATGCTCGCGCGGCGAGTACTTGAACGTAAAGGCACCGTCAAAACGGAGCTCCGCAAGAAGGTCAACCGTCATGCGGTGATCGGCCTCGGTCTCCGTGGGAAAACCGGAGATAATGTCGGTGCTGATCGCCGCGGCGGGGATCGTCTCCCGGATCCTCCCGATCAGGCGCCTGTAATGATCAACGGTATACGTCCGGTTCATGAGACCGAGGATCCTGTCCGATCCCGATTGCACGGGGAGGTGAATGCAGTTGCAGATGTTCTCCTCTCCGCCTATGGCATCGATCAGCCGGCCGGACATGTCCTGCGGGTGTGACGTTGTGAAGCGTACTCTCATCGTGCGGTCGACCGCGGCAACTTCACGCATTAGATCGGCAAAGTCGCGCTCCCCGTCCCTGAAAGAATTAACGTTCTGGCCGAGGAGAGTGACCTCCCTGAACCCCTGGCGTGAAAGTTCACCGACCTCGCCCACAATGCTCTCCACGGACCGGCTTCTCTCCCTCCCCCGCGTGAAGGGGACGACACAGAACGTGCAGAACTTGTCGCAGCCACGCATGACGGAGAGCCAGGCGCACACTCCGTCGATGCGGAGCGGCGTGATGTCGTCATAGTTCTCCACGCGGGAGAGACGTACCGCAATCCCCTTTTCTCCCTCAAAGGCCCTTTCCATCAAACCGGGGAGCTTCCTGTATTCGTCCGGTCCAACCACAAGGTCCACCACGTCCTCTTCGAGGAGATTCAGCCGGAGCCGCTCCGCCATGCATCCAAGGACGCCGATGAGCATGCCGGGGTTCCGGCGTTTGTACGTGCCGAATAGCCCGAGGCGGCCGTAGATTCTCTGTTCGGCGTTCTCTCTTATGGCGCAGGTGTTGACAAGCACAACATCGGCCCCGGCGAGATCCTCTGTAAGCGTATACCCGGATGACCTGAGAATGCCCCCGACGACTTCCGTGTCGGCCACGTTCATCTGGCATCCATATGTCTCTATGTAGACCTGACGGGTCTTTCTGGAGGTTGACATAATTATGAGGGAACTAGGGTATCTAATGTATCACTATCTGACAGAAAATCAATCGCAAAATAGCAGATTTTGGTTAATTCTTGTTAATTTTTCCAATTATCTGTCAAAATGGCAAGGTCCGCTTGTCTACTTTCGACGAGCCTTGTTTGATTTGTAGCTGTGGTTCACTATCTTGTCGATGTGAACCAAATCCCTCCATCTCATCTGAAACCGGACTGAATAGCATGTTACCATCAGAACTCATGAGCAGCATAGTCACAAAGGCAAAAAGCCTCAAAAGAACTGTTGTTCTCCCTGATGCAACAGATGAAAGAGCCATACAGGCGGCCAGGCTCCTTGCCGACCAGGGAATCGTCCAACCCCTCCTGATCGGCAAGACCAGCGCCATTCAGGAACAGGCAAAAAAGAGCGGAACTGCCCTGGGAGGGATAAGAATCATCGACCCCGAGCTTTCAGACAAGCTGAGCGACTTTTCCCATATCTACTTCAATCTGCGGAAGTCGAAGGGAATTCAGTTTACCGAGGCCCAGAAGACGATGAGTAACCCCCTCTTTTTCGGCGCTATGATGGTCAGGGAGGGGATGGCAGATGGAAGCGTCGCCGGTTCGCTCTCTACAACAGGCGATGTGTTAAGGGCAGGGATACAGGTGATCGGACTTGCCCCGGGTATTACGATCGTTTCAAGTTTCTTCCTCATGGTATTTCCCCATCAGGTGTTCTCTTTTGCAGACTGCGCGGTCGTCCCCGATCCGACTGCAGAACAGCTTGCGGACATCGGGATATCGACCGCGGAAAATCACAGGCGACTCACGGGCGAACAGCCGCGCGTTGCCCTCCTCTCGTTCTCCACGAAGGGGAGCGCCAGCCACCCCCTGGTCGAAAAGGTCCAGCAGGCCGCGGAGATATTCCGGAAGAAACGACCCGATATACAGATGGACGGGGAGCTCCAGCTTGATGCAGCGATCGTCCCGAAGGTCGGCGCGTCAAAAGCGCCCGGAAGCTCCATCGCGGGGAAGGCGAACGTGCTGATCTTCCCTGATCTGAACGCGGGTAATATCGGGTACAAGCTTGCACAGCGTCTCGGAGGGGCCGAGGCAATAGGGCCGGTCGTCCAGGGACTCCGCAAGCCGGCATTTGATCTCTCAAGAGGGTGCAGTGTGAGCGACATCGTAAACGTTGCTGCGATCAACGCGGTTGTCGGCGCGGCGTAAATTTCTGTTGGTCTCCCGGGTCCGTTCCGGACCCGGGCTTTCACGCTTCCGCCGCCGGCCCTGTCTTCCCTTCCTTCCCTTCACGGAACGCGGAATACGCGCATTGCCCGATGCAAAAACCCCTTCTCGGCTCTCATATGTCGATCAGCGGAGGAATGTACCGCGCATTCGAGCGCGCGGCCCTCGCAGGATGTTCGACAATGCAGGTGTTTACAAAGAACAACAACCGGTGGGAAGGCCCCCAGTATGCCGCGTCGGATATTGATCGGTACAGGCAAACCGCTGCCGGCATGTCCGTGGCCCCCGTCCTCGCACACGCGGCGTATCTTATCAATCTCTGCGCACCCGATCGGGATGTCCTCAGAAAATCGCGTTCCGCGCTGTGCGACGAACTGAACCGTTGTGAATCACTCGGCATACTCGGGCTTATCATCCATCCCGGCGCGCACATGGGGACCGGCGACGAGGAGGGGATCAGGCGGATCGCAGATTCTCTTAACGCCGTCCACGCGGACACACCGGGATTCCGCACGCTCACGATTCTGGAGACGACAGCCGGACAGGGAACCTCCGTGGGATACAGGTTCGAGCACCTCAGGGGGATCATCGACCGAGTGGAGGAACGTGGGCGGATGGCCGTCTGCGCCGACACGTGCCACCTCTATGCCGCCGGGTACGACATCGGCTCGGAACGCGGATGGGAGGAGACAATGAGGAGGCTTGACGATGTTGTCGGCCTCGGCCGCCTCGCCGCCGTTCATGTCAACGATTCCCGGAAGGAGCTCGGCTCACGGGTGGACCGTCATGATCATATCGGCAAAGGGAAGATCGGTCTCGTGGGATTCCGGATGCTCATGAACGATCCCCGTCTTGCCGCGGTGCCGAAGATTCTCGAGACGGAGAAGAGCGAGGACATGCATGAAGACATTGAGAACATGAACCTCCTCCGTTCCCTCTTGAACGCGGGGGAATAGGATCCCCGCTCCCCTCCCCCGGGGGCGAAACGCAGGCATATGTTCACTTTTCCATGGACACGCCATGAAATCACCCGTTCTCTATGCTCTGCTTGTGTGTCTGCCGTTTTCCGGCATCTCCCAGTCGGTCTTCCCGGTTCGCGATGACGGGGAGGGGCCCAGCCGAGACTATCATGTGATCCATTATAGAATTGAGGTCTCGTTCGACGAGGCCGCGAAGTCCGTGAGCGGCATCACGACAACGACGCTCACTCCGTTTCTCCCCGATCTCACCACAATCGAGTTTGACGCCGAAAAGCTCAACGTCCTCGGAGTGTCGCTCGGGAGGACGCCGCTTCACTTTGCCGTCCTCCCCAAGAAGCTCGCGATCACGCTCGACAGGCCCTATGGTCCGGGTGACACGCTGACGATCGCCGTGACGTACACCTGTACGCCATCCCGCGGGCTGTATTTTGTCCAGCCCGATTCCAGCTACCCGGATAAACCCTGGCAGATCTGGTCGCAGGGAGAGGACATGGACAATCACTTCTGGTTCCCGTGCTACGACTTCCCGAACGACATGGCAACAAGCGAGATGATCGCGACCGTCCGGAGTCCATACGTTGCCCTTTCCAACGGACGGCTCGTGGATGTGAAAGAGGACAGGGGAAAGAAGACGTTTCACTGGCGGCAGGACATTCCCCATGCCTCGTATCTCATCAGTCTCGCCGCCGGCGCGTATGCCGTCCTGAAGGACTCCGCGGACGACATTCCCCTTGAGTACTACGTCTACCCCGACCAGACGGCCGACGCCAGGGTCTGCTTTGCAAGTACTCCCGATATGGTGAGGTGGTTCGGCGAAAAAATCGGCTACAAATACCCGTGGGCAAAATATGCACAGGTGTTGATCAGGGACTTCGTTGAGGGAGGGATGGAAAACGTCAGCGCCACATCGCTGGCGGACTATGCCGCCGTCTACGACGCGCGGGCACGCGTGGACGAGTCACCGACAAGTCTGATCGCGCATGAACTCGCCCACCAGTGGTGGGGGGACGTGGTGACGTGCAGGGACTGGCGGCATCTCTGGCTGAACGAGAGCTTTGCAAGCTACTTTGATCCGCTGTGGCACGAGCACGTGCTGGGACGGGACGAGTTCGATTACATGATGTTCAACGCGCAACAGGGGGGGATAAACTCCGACAGGCACGCGGGACGCAAGCCCATCGTGAGCGTCGGGTCATTTGGCGCAAACATCTACGCGCGGGGATCTTCTGTCCTCCACATGCTCCGTTTCGTGCTGGGCGACAGGCTCTTCTGGAAGGCCCTCCATCACTATATCATGAAATACCAGCACACGCCCGTCGAGACGAACGATCTGAAAGTCGCCATCGAAGAGGCGACGGGACAGAACCTGTACTGGTTTTTTGACGAGTGGGTCTACAGGGCAGGGTACCCGGTTTTCGATCTCTGGTATGACTGGAGCGATTCCGCGCATGCGGTACTCCTTCACGTTCGCCAGACGCAGAAGACGGACAGCCTGACCGGCATTTTCCGCACCCCGGTTGACGTCGAGGTGACGACGCCTGAAGGGGCAGCAACCCAAAGGTTTAATATCCTCAAAGGCGATACAACGCTCGCAATTCCGGCGGTGTCAAAACCCTGCCTTGTAATTTTCGACAGGGGAAACTGGATTCTGAAAGAGTTGAAGTGGACAAAATCCAAGGAGGAATGGATGTACCAGGCGGAGCACGCCTCTGGGATTGTGGACAGACTGCGCGCCGTTCAGGAACTGTCCGAGATGAAGAACAACGCGGAAAACATTCCGATCGTTGCCCGGATCGCCCGTGAGGATCCTTTCTGGGGGGTTCGCCGGGAGGCCGTGCTCGCCCTTGACAAAATCGACTCCGCCGGCGCCGCCGCAAAGGATGAGATTGTGACCGTCCTCGTCGCCGCGGCCGGGGACAAGCATCCGGCGGTGCGCCTTGCCGCAGTGACACAGCTCAGGAAGTATACGGAAGGGCGCGTGATCGCCGCGGTACGCGACGCCCTGAAGGATTCGAGCTACCGGGTTGTCGCCGCGGCGCTCGGATCGATCGCAAAGTCCGATTCCGCGAATGCAGCTCCGTTGCTCCTCCCGTTTGTTGACGTCTCGTCGCACCGGAACATCATCGCTGCCTCCGCACTCCGCGCTCTCGGCTCCGTCGATTCTCTCCGGGGTCTAACGCTTGCCCTGGAGCGAGGGAGAAACGGTCAGCCTCAGGAATTGCGGTTTGCATCACTCGGAATCCTCAGCCGTTACGGCAGAGGGAGGAATGATGTCATGCAGCTTCTCGAATCGATCGCACGTGAGAAGCAGTCGTTCGTGCGGGGGTATGCCATCCGGCTTCTGGGCGATTTCGCCGACCGGGCGGCGATACCGCTGCTGGAAAGAATTGCCGCCGACAGCGCCGACAGATCGTCACCGCAGGCAAAGACGAGCATCGAGAAGATACGGAAGTTCGCCGGGGAGAAGAAGTAGGGGGCGGTCCCCCTCAAACGCGTCCCCCTCAAACGCGCGGGACCCGTGCACCGCCGAGAATTCTCGCCGGGAGCGTGATGAGAACGCTGAAGAGTTCGAACACCGCGTCCACCGTTATGCCGAGAAGTCTGAAGGGAATCGAGAGAACCCAGACGATCGGATACAGGATGAGCGCCGCAAGGGCCAGGGGCCAGCAAAAGAACAGAAGTATCAACCAGAAGAGAATTTTCGTCATAGTGGGCCTCCACCCACTGTGTACGGCGGAAAGGCCCGCAGGTTGCGCCTCTTCCGGGGGATTCTCGGGATCTTCCCCTCCCGCGACCTGTTCCACCGAGTGTTTTCCGCCGTTCACCGAACCGGGTGTCACACCGGAACCCGAATCCACGTATGTTTGTCCGGGAGACACACACTAAGGAGGATCGCTCATGAATGCCCGCAAATCGTCAAGCGCACACATCGTCATTGGATCGTTTCTTCTCCTTGCCGGCGCGGCCCTGCTTCTGGAAAACGTCGGCATAATTGACGTCGGCCCGCTCTGGCGGTTCTGGCCCCTCATTCTCGTCGGGCTGGGAATCGCAAGAATAAGTAATGCGGCATCCCGCCACGAGGAGGGATCCGGGGTCTGGCTTCTCCTTCTCGGCCTCTGGTTCACGATTTCGATCTTTCACCTCGGCGGATTGACGTTCGGCGATACCTGGCCTGCGATGTTTATCGCGCTCGGGGTCTCACTAATCTGGAAGAGCCTCCCCGGAGTCCCGACAATCCATCAGGAAAAGGAGCACGCACATGGAGCGTAAATGGAGGTTTTCACTCAGCGGTCAGGCCATCATCGGAGGGGCGGCCGTCCTCATCGGGGTATTCCTCCTTCTTGACAACCTCGATGTTCTGGACGCACGGCTCTATCTCCGGTTCTGGCCCCTGATCCTTGTTGCTGTCGGTGCAGTCCGCATTGCAAACTCCGGCCACCGCGGGGGGCGCTTCGTCGGACTCATCCTCGTTCTCATCGGCGGGGTGCTCCTCATACGCGAGCTCGGATTCACGTACATTGGCTTCCAGGAACTCTGGCCGCTGATACTTGTGGTGCTCGGCCTCAGCATGCTGATGGGGGGACCCGTGCGGGGGAAGATCCGCGGAGATGCCGGGGCTTCTTCGAATTCGCGTTCATACGTCAACGCCTTCGCCGTTCTCGGCGGCGTGCAACAATCGAACAACTCCCAGGATTTCTGCGGTGGCGAGGTGAGTTCCATTATGGGGGGATGCGAGATCGACCTCAGGCAGGCTGCCATCGCCGGAGAAGAAGCCGTGATAACCACCTTCGCCATGTGGGGAGGCATCAAGATCAAGGTCCCGGTCACCTGGAACGTTGTTGTCCAGGGCATTCCTTTCCTGGGCGGGTATGACGATAAATCCGCAAAGCCTTCCGACCCGGCCGTCAAACGCCTCGTTGTGCGGGGGACCGTAATCATGGGGGGGGTGGAGGTGACGAACTAGTGAGGGGCAGGCGCGGAGTCCACCAGGGACGATCCACACCCGGCGTATCGCGGCACGGTCATGCATCCCATACTTAAGGACCGCCGTACACTCGCGGTGTATCTTCTCGCCTGGCTCGTTCCGGGTCTGACGCTTGCAATACTTCTCGTCACGACGGTGAAGGCGCCCTGGAGCGGGGCGCTCCTCTTTTCCCTCCCCGTGACGATCGTCTATGCCTTCATGTCTCTTTCCGCGTGGTATGTTTGCCGCGCGTTTCCGCTCCCCGGTACGGATGCCGCCAGGACGCTCCTTGCCATTCTCATCGCCGCCGTCCTTTCGAGCGCTCTCTGGCTTGCTGCGTGCTTCGGCTGGGCCTCGGGACTCCAGCGGATGGAGCCCGGGCTCGCCCCGGCAGAGAGATACGCGGAAGCTGTTCCCCTTCTCGTGTCGTTTGGCGTCGGACTCTTCCTCATTGCCGCGGCCGTCCACTATCTCATCGGATCACAGGAAGCGGCGCGGCGCACAGAGAGAAACGCTCTCGAGCTCCAGGTTCTCGCGCGGGACGCCGAATTGAAAGCGCTGCGGGCCCAGATCGACCCCCACTTCCTCTTCAACAGCCTGAACTCCATCAGCGCCCTCACGAGCGCCGACCCATCCGCCGCACGCACAATGACGCTGATGCTCGCCGATTTTCTCCGGATGAGCATGAACTACGGAGCCCTTGACATGATAGCCCTCGAGCAGGAAATTGCGATTGTCCGGCATTTTCTGGACATCGAGAGGGTGCGGTTCGGCAGTCGCCTCACGGTCAGGTTCGACCTGGGGGAAGGAACGCTGCAGGTGCGCGTCCCCCCCCTGCTGCTGCAACCTCTCGTTGAAAACGCCGTCAACCACGGCATCGCACAGATCCCCGCCGGCGGCCTGGTTCATCTTCGCACCGAGAACAGCGGTGGCGCACTGCGGCTCACCGTCACGAACCCGGCGGATCCGGCACGGGTGATACCGCGCACCGGGGGGATCGGCCTGCAGATTGTTCGTCAGAGGCTGGAGCGGCTGTATGGATGGGGAGCCCGGCTCGACATTCGTGAATCAGGCGGGGAGTTTCTCGCAGTGATCACCATTCCGCATCACCCGTGACCCGGGCGCACGCTGACTTCCGGGACAGACCGGAAACCAACAAGGAGGAGAGCCCCCGATGCGTGTTATGATCGTGGACGATGAAGACCTGGCACGCGGCATCGTGCGGGAGTACCTGGCCTCCTATCCCGGGTTCGACGTCGTCGGTGAATCCTCCAACGGGTTTGACGCCGTCCAGGCGATATCTGAACTTCACCCCGATCTTGTGTTTCTCGACGTCCAGATGCCGAAGCTTGACGGGTTTGAAGTCCTTTCGCTCCTCGATGTCAGGCCCAAGGTTATCTTTGTCACGGCGTACGACTCGTATGCGATCAAGGCCTTCGAGGTAAACGCTGTCGACTATCTCCTCAAGCCGTTCAGCCGGGAGCGATTCGGCGAAGCGCTCATGCGTGTGACCGGAAAGGACGCGTATGAGGATATCGACTCGCTGATTCGCACCGCTCGTTCACCGGCGAAGCCGCTGGAGCGAATCCTGGTCCGGGACGGAAGCAGGGTTCATGTCATTCCCGCCGCGTCGGTGGATCACATCGAGGCACAGGACGACTACGTGACGATTCATTCCGCAGGGAGAAAATTCCTCAAGCTCGAGCGACTCTCCGACCTGGAGGCCTCGCTGGACCGCCGCAGGTTCGTCCGGGTCCACCGGTCGCACATCGTCAACATTGAACGCCTTGTCCGTCTTGAAACGTACGCGAAGGACAGCCGGATCGTGATTCTGACAGACGGGACGAAACTCCCGGTGAGCCGTTCCGGGTATGAAAAGCTGAAGGGGCTCCTGTAGCAACGCGGCTTCTGCTTGCAAGTCATTACCCGTCTCGGTAGATTCTTCCCGGGAGGATTTGTTCCATGGCCACTGCATCACAACGCAAGACGCTCGTCGCCCGCGCGGTGCAGGCAAAGACCCGCGCGTACGCACCGTATTCACGGTTCCGTGTCGGTGCCGCTGTTCTTGCGGACGACGGGACAATCATCGAAGGATGCAACGTCGAGAACAGCTCCTATTCGCTGACGATCTGCGCGGAACGGAATGCTGTCTTTCAGGCCGCAGCAAAAGGGAAGACACGTCTCCGCGCGATCGCAATCGCTTCCGACGATCCGGAGTTTCTTCCCCCCTGCGGCGCCTGCAGGCAGGTCCTCTCGGAGTTCAACCCCGCGATGGAGATCATACTGACGACCGTCGACGGAAGAACAAAGCTCACCTCACTTGCCCGACTCTTCCCCATGCCGGCAGACCTGAAAAAACTCGCCCGGCCCCGATCCGTCAAACGGCCGTAGGAGGGGGATCGACGCGGTGGTCCCGATCGAGCGCGCTGCTGGGAAGAACCGCCGCCGGTTTCTCCGCCCCGCGGCGCTGACCGCCGTCATTTTCTTCAGCGTCTCCGGGGGCCCCTACGGGCTGGAACCTGTCCTGAACCAGGTGGGCGGGCGGAATGCAATCATCCTTGTTCTTTTCGCCCCAGTCCTCTGGGCTGTTCCCGTTATCCTCATGGTTCTGGAACTCAACAGCATGATGCCCCGGAACGGAGGATACTACCAGTGGGTGAAAAGCGGGCTGGGACCCATGTGGGGTTTCTTCGAGGGCTGGTGGACATGGTTATACATGTTTGTCGATCTCGCGATCTACCCGGTTCTGTTTGTCGAGTACGCCGCGTATTTCTTCCCGGCAATCGCAGGCCTCCGGTATCCGCTCTGCCTCGCCGTCATATGGAGCTGCGCCGGCCTTAACCTTCTCGGCATCCTCCCGGTCGGCAGGATCTCGGTCACGTTCGGCTCGGCAGTCATGGTTCCATTTATCATCCTCTTCGCGGCCGCGTTCCGCGGCGGTATTTCCCTCCACCCCGCAACCATTGCGGCGGGTTCTTCACCGACAATCCCGGCCGCCGGCCTGGGGCTTCTTACCGTCATGTGGAATTACCTTGGATGGGACAACGCATCGACGTTCGCCGACGAGGTAGACCGGCCCGTCCGCTCGTATCTTGTCTCCATCGCGTGGGCGTTCACCCTGATCCTCGTCACCTATACGCTGTCGATCCTTGCGGCACTGCAGACAGATCTAGACCCGGCAAAACTTGAGAGGGAGGGATTTCCTTCTCTCGGCTATCAGATCGGCGGCGGTACGCTTGCGGGGCTTCTTGCGGCGGGAGGAGTGGCAAGCGCTCTCGGCCTCTTTGTCTCCAACCTTCTTTCCGTGTCGCGCCTTCCCAAGGCCATGTCGGACGACGGATATCTCCCTTCGATGCTCCGCAATATCGATGCAAGGCGGGGGACTCCCCCGGTCTCGATCATCGCATGCGCGATCGCCGTCAGCGGGCTCGTCCTCTGGCACTTCGAGGATCTCCTGATCATCGACGTCGTCTTGTACGGCTGCGCCCTTTTTCTTGAATTTTTCGCACTCATCGAACTGCGGCGGAGCGAACCGGCGATGAAGCGGCCGTTCCGGATACCTCTCTCCCGCGCGGGCCTTGCGGCAATGACAATGCTCCCCCTTTTTTGTTTCGTTGCCGGAATTGCCGCGGTGGCGTCGGGACAGGGCGTTCACATTCCCGCCTTCCTCTTCGCCGCTGCGTCTCTCGTGAGCGCTCCCATCGCATGGCAGGCGGCGCGGAGGAGAAAACCCTGCTGAGCGGGGAGAAGCGGAAGGGACCCCGGAGACCACTTGCTTTTCCTTCGCCGGTGTCCGTTCTTACAGTATACCCGTCAGTCAGAAAACCTGCGCGTTTTCCGGCGTTGCGCGCGCGGGGCTCAACAGGAGGCATGATGGAGAAGGGTGGCGCGTCCCCCCTGGCAGTGTTGCTCGCCGGACATGTTCGGGAAGGAACACTGTATGAAAAGGGATCCGGCGGCTGGGTGAGTTGTTTTGCATGCGGCCACCGGTGCCGGATTCCGCCGGGGAATAATGGAATATGCAAGGTGAGGTTCAACGAAGGGGGCATGCTGAAAGTCCCCTTCGGGTACGTCGGGGGTCTTGCTATCGACCCGGTTGAGAAGAAGCCGTTTTTTCACGCCATCCCCGGTTCCCCCGCGCTGAGCTTCGGAATGCTGGGATGCGACTACAGGTGCGGCTATTGCCAGAACTGGATAACGTCGCAGGCACTGCGTGATCCCAACGCCGTCGCCCCCGTCGAACTTACTGGTGCGAATGAGATCGTTGCTCTCGCCCTCCGGCGCCGCATACCGATCGTCACGAGCACGTACAACGAACCCCTGATCACGTGTGAGTGGGCCGCCGAGATATTTTCCCAGGCACGGCCGCACGGCATCCGCTGCTCGTTCGTGTCCAACGGCAACGGAACACCGGAGGTGCTCGAATTCCTCCGGCCGTACATTGACATGTACAAAGTCGACCTGAAGAGTTTCCGTCAGAAGAATTACCAGCAGCTCGGCGGGAGACTGGACATAGTGCTCAGGACGATCGATGCGCTCCACACGATGGGAATATGGGTTGAAATTGTCACGCTCGTGGTTCCGGGATTTAATGACTCGGATGAAGAGCTTGCCGACATTGCCGGGTTTATCGCCTCGGTGTCGCGCGATATGCCGTGGCACGTCACGGCATTCCATCAGGATTACAGAATGTCTGACCGCGACTCCACACCCGCCAGAATGCTCGTGCACACCGCTGAAATCGGAAGAAAGGCCGGATTGCACTTTGTCTATGCGGGGAACCTGCCGGGGAGAGTCGGCCGGTATGAGAATACCTACTGCCCTTCGTGCGATGAGCTCCTCATCGAACGCTCCGGGTTTTCCATACTCCGGAACTCGGTAAGGGACGGCTCGTGTCCACGCTGCCTCAGGACAATCCCGGGAATCTGGGCGTAGAGCGGCCGTTGTTACGTGTAATTCTTACACTCTTCACGCCGATTTTACCTCATTTCTCCGCCACCCCCCTCAAATTGGCCCGGATCGCTTAGTTACCCATCTGGCGCATCATTTGTGCAAATCAGGAGCGCAGGGATTTCTCCACTCATCCGGAGTCCTATTCTCCGGACGGGATTTATTTTTGAAAGTCCGTCGTAGTTATTGACATGTTTTCGTGATTTTTCATAACTTTGGCATGCGTCTCCAGGGATGCCAATCATAGAAAAATCTCAATGTGGCAGCCCTTTTGTTCGTCAAGAATCACGGCAGCCTGCGGAGGGGGATGATATGGACGCACCACTAAATGAAATCTCGTTCGAGGACCGCCTGCGGGAGGTCTTTGAGAGGACAGATTCCCGCGAATACGCCGAGGCGGTCGATGCCCTCGAGCTGGCCCGGACTGCCGATCCCGAGAATATTTACATCTCCGCTCTCAGACGCCAACTCGACGCGTTGCTTTCGCTTTCGCAGGCAGATGCGCTTGGAGAGGACCAGCGTCATGACCTGATGGAGCCGATGCCGGGAATTATCGACTGTGCAATTCGCGATGCTCACCGGCAGCGGCGAACGGGAACCGTCGGTTTCTCCTCCGCGAAGCCGGCCGGAGAAACGGCGGATGCCCCGGCGGTCACTCATACGACGGAGAACGATCCGGAACAGAGTGCAGACCCGGGGGACGTACAGAAGGAACTTGAAGCGTTGAAGCTCCTGTATTTCCAGAGAGCGAGCAAGTTCGTGATGAAAGGCGAATATGAGCAGGCTCTCGCTGAAGTTCGCCGGGTCTTCGTTGTAGATCCCGAGAACACGATCGCAAAGGAGTACGCATCCCGCGTCGAACACCTGATTCAGCATGCGCGCGCACTCGCCGCGGAACCCGCGCCGCCTGCGGACGCCATTGGAGAGAACCTCCGGCTTCTTCAGGCCGAACCGGCCAGGGAGCCGGAACCGCAGCAGGATGAACCCCCCCCTGTACATGCTGACCGCTCGACCGCATGGGACGACACATTCCTGGCACCGAAAGCTCCCGCTCCTCTTCCACGCTATCGGCCGATGCCTCCGAGTTCCCGGCAGACCGTTGCATACGGGGACAGTCTTGCGGTGTCCCTTTCGGCTCCCCCATACGACGATGAGGCGTATGAAAGGCCCGGGAAGAATAAATCGAAGGTCTTCTTTCTTCTTGCCACCGTGATACTTACGCCCCTTCTCGCCGGGGCGGCGGTCGCTATTTTCTCCTCGAAGACCTCATCCCGAAACGATGCGATGGCAATCGCAGGCCAGGTCCGGGTCCAGGAGCAGTCTGAGAATCCAGCTTCTTCATCCGTCCAAGCCACGATCGGAGCGGCGCAGGTGGGGACTCAGGAACAGCCCGCCGCACCGAAAGAGGAACCGGTACGCGTCGCGGCCGTTCCCACACAGAAGAGCGCACAGGCTCCTGTCGAACAGAAAGAGAATGCGGGTCCGGCCCCGGTGAAAGCGGCAGTATCTACGCCGGCGCCCCAGGCGGATGCCGCCGTGACCGAACCCGTCACGCTTCCGACCCCGGCGGCCGAAGTTATTCCGCCTCATCAGCCCGTGGCGCAACCGGCGGACCCGCCCCGTTCATCGACGCCGGCATTTGTCCCGGTCGAAAAGGACCCCCAGATTGTGAAGCTCGAAAAGCCCGAATTCCCATCATTCGTATGGAAGATGGGTATCGAGGGCCAGGTCGTCGTGCGCGTGCTTATCGACATAAACGGTAAGCCCCTCGATTCCCAGATCCTGAAGAGCACAAATCCGATATTCGAACAGCCCGTGATCGACGCGGTGATGAAATCGCAATTCGCGCCCGCCCGGATGGGACAGGGGCCGGTTGCTGCATGGCTGACGATCCCGTTCAAGTTCAAGCAGCCGAATTAAGTCGTAGATTCCCACCCCGTTTTCCGTATATTGGGGCGTGGGACTGATTCCGAAAATCACACTCGTTATCTCTGTCTACAACAAGCCGGATGTCCTCCGGCTTGTTCTTGCCGCGTGTGCACGCCAGTCGTTCCCCGATTTTGAAATCATCGTTGCAGACGACGGGTCCGGCACGGCGGTGAGGGACGTCGTTGCCGCTGCACTCCGCAGTTCCCCCACACCCATTGTCCATCTCTGGCACGAAGACAGGGGATGGCGGAAAAACGTCATACTCAACAGCGCGATACTCGCCTCCCGCGGCAGCCAACTTGTCTTCATCGACGGGGATTGCATCCCTTCCCGCCACTTTCTTCACGACCACTGGGAGGAGCGCGAGGACCGCCGCGTCCTTCTCGGAAGGCGCGTTGAGACAAGCGAGCGCTGGTCAACGGGACTGACGCTCCAGCGGGTGGAATCAGGGGAGTTTGAACATCTCGGACTCCCTGAAATCCATGACGGATTGACCGGCCGGTCGCTCCGGGTTGAGGACGGGATACGTATGCCGGGCCGGTTTCTCCGGCGGGTGCTGTTGCGCAACGTGAGCGGAATGCTCGGGAGTAATTTCTCTGTTGCGCGGGAGGAGCTTGTGGCAATCAACGGGTTTGACGAGCTGTATGACGGACCGGGATGCGGTGAGGATTCCGATGTTCAGTTCCGGCTTTCACTCAACGGTGTATCCGGAAAATCGCTCAGGAATCTTGCGATCCAGTATCACGTCTGGCATCCCCGCACGATGGTCTCGGACGCTTGCTGGGATCGGTTCGAAATGATCAAGAGAACCCGGAACCCGCGGTGTCTTGCGGGACTGGAGCAGCACCGGGCTCCGGAGGGAGCGCGGCAGGGAGATGGCGTCACGGTTCCGGATCGAGAGGGCGCGCGATAATAATGCCGGTCTGCTGCGAGTGGCCGTTGAGATATTCGGCGATCGACCCCGCGGTGATCTGCACCTGATGCCCCACGTTGGGCGCGTGAAGCAGCCGGGTGGTCCCCCCCTCCCGCACCGCCAGGGCGGTGTGGGACACATCGAGACCGGGCACGGCCGTCGTTATCGCAATGATGTCGCCGCTCCGTATCTTCCCCTGAATTCCTGCCACGTTTTCCTTCGGCACGAAGTAACGCGGAACCGCCGCCAGTCTCTTCTCTACGGCGGCGATGGCCTCGAAAGCGTCACGGAAGGCGAGACGGGGGTATGCCTCCCTGTGTGAAGACATGAAATCCAGCGGACGCGTGTCCCTGCGCCCTCCGAGGTCCACAGTCACGTTTTTCAGAACATTCTTCTGCTCGTTGTCTGCGATCCACTCGCTGAAATAGTGCAGGCGGCTCGGATACCCCCGGATGACGCCGGATCTGTACCGGATCAGCTGAAGCTGGGCGCGGTATCCCTCTATTGAGCCGACGTGAAGCTTGATTGCCCGCGCCAGGGCCAGGCTGGTCTCACACAACGTGACGCAATCGAATTCACGCAGATCGACGACGAGATGTTCATCCCCCTCTTCTTCCAGCGTGTTCGCTCTGTAGGGCCTCCCCAGAAAACTCTTTCCCATTTCCGCGACGAGCTCTCCCACGGGAAGCCCGGAGAGATCTCCTGCCGACCCGAGCCGCTCGAGTATGAGTGAGCCGTCCGCGTCAACGGGCTTCACCTGCACCTGGAAACCTTTCCGTCCGCGGAACATAACGAACGGGATCGCGGCTGCGGCGAGCGACGCCGTCCGCAGGAGGAAACGTCTTCGTGAAGCATGGCGAGGGATCACGGTGGGATCAGAATGGCTGTTCTTCGGGACTGACTTGGACCTCTTCGAAGCTCGGGAGCGCCAGATTCTCAAACCGTGCGTAGCGGCGAACAAAGGCGAGTGACACGTCATCCACAGGACCGTTCCGCTGTTTGCCGATGATGATTTCGGCTTTCCCCTGGAGTTCTTCCATTTTATCGGATTTCGGATCCGTATACATTTCGGGACGATGGACGAACGCAACGACATCCGCGTCCTGTTCGATCGCTCCCGACTCACGGAGATCGGAGAGAATCGGACGCTTGTCTGTCCGCCCTTCCACTGCCCGGCTGAGCTGGGAGAGAGCGATCACCGGAATATCGAGTTCCTTTGCGAGCCCTTTCAGCGACCGGGAAATTCCGGAGATTTCCTTCTCCCTGTTTTCCGCGTTCTTCGGCCCCTGCATGAGCTGGAGGTAGTCAATGATGATGAGCCCCACGTTATGCTCTGCTTTCAGACGACGTGCTTTTGCGCGCAGCTCAAGGATCCCGAGTCCGGCGGTGTCATCAATAAATATGTTGGCCTTGGCCAGGCGACCAGCTCCCATGCTCAGCCTTTTCCAGTCATCTTCCGGAAGGCGCCCCGTTCGCACCGCATGGGCATCCACGCGCGCCTCAGCGCAGAGGAGCCGCATGACAAGCTGTCTTGTCGACATCTCCAGGGAGAATATGCCGATTGTTGTGGGCTTGCTCCGGTGCGTCGTTGCATTCGCCGCGAGTGAAAGTGCAAATGCTGTTTTCCCCGCGCTCGGCCTGCCGGCAATGATAATCAGATCGGACTTCTGCCAGCCGCCGGTCAGGTTGTCAAGGTCCCGGAACCCGGTCGGCACTCCGGTCACTCCTTCGTGCTTCCCGTGGATGCTCTCCAGCATCTCCAGCGTGTCATGGACCGCCCGGTCCATCGACACAAAATTCCTCTTCAACCGCCATTCTGATATCTTGAATATCGCCTGTTCCGCCTGGTCCAGCAGGTCGAAGGCGTCCTCGGACTGGCTGTATGCGCGTCCCGCGATCCCGCTCGTCTCCGCGATCAGACGCCGCATGAGCGCTTTCTCGAGGACGATACGGGCGTGGTACTCCACGTTCGCAGCAGAGGTGACTTTCATTGTCAGCTCGACGAGGTACGCCTCTCCCCCCGCATTCTCGAGCTGCCCCTGGCGCCGGAGTTCTTCCGCGACGGTAATCACGTCGGCCGGTTCGCTCCGTTCAAACAGAACCACGATCGACCTGAATATCCGCCGGTTGCGCTCGGCGTGAAAGGCTTCCTCGTCCAGGACTTCGATCACTTTGGAGACCGCCTCCTTCTCGAGGAGCATCGCCCCGAGCACCTGTTCTTCGATCTCCACTGCCTGCGGGGGTACGCGCCCCTCGGAAATCGGTCTCTCCGCGGGCATATCCGTCCGTCGAGTCATCCCGTCTGCCATACGCTCTGTTTCCTATCGTTCCTGTGCAACGAGTTCGTCATGCAGCTTCCGTACCGCCTGGACGTCCTCCCACGTTGGACGTTTCCAGTTCGGGTTCCGCAGCAGCGCCGCCGGGTGGTACGTCACCATCAGGGGGATTCCTTCATACCGGAGTATTCTCCCGCGCAACCGCCCGAGACTTTCGGTTGTCGCGAGGAGGTTTTCCGCCGCCGTGAGGCCGAGAGCCAGAATCACTTTCGGCCTGACGAGGGCAATCTGCTTCCGGAGGTACGGGATACAGAGATCGACTTCTTCGGCAAGGGGCTTCCTGTTTCCGGGCGGACGGCATTTCAAGATGTTGCAGATATAGACGTCTTCCCGCTTGAAGTTGATCGCTTCGAGAATCTTGTTCAGGAGCTGGCCGGCTCTCCCGACGAACGGCTCCCCCTGTGCATCCTCATCCGCCCCGGGCGCCTCGCCGATGACCATGAGGGTCGCAGCGGGATTCCCCGTTCCGAAGACAAAGTTCGTCCGCGAGTGACCCAGGGGGCATTTCACACATGAGCAGATGGCATCATGAAGATCCCGGAGGGTTTCCGTGTTTCCCCACGGTTCCTGCGTAATCGCCGGTGGAACGGGGGGACGCATTTCAAAGAGCACCGGTTCATCCGGAGGCTTCTTCGGTTCGGGCTTCGATCGTGTCATTGTCGTCCTTCGGGGCGGAACCGGATCGATGAGAAGCACGTCGCCGAACAGCTCTTTCTCCCGTTCAAGAAATCCCCGGATGTCTCCGAGGAGATCCACCACCGCGGGCCGCGCCGGATTCATCGGAGCCCCGCAGCGGCACGTGAGAGGAGCTTGTTGGCAACGTCGATTTTCTGCATCAGCGGAAGTTCTTCAACCTCTCCCGACGCCGTTATCACGGTGACAACGTTGGTGTCCGTGCCGAACCCCGCACCCTCCACAAGTGGATTGTTGAGAACGATGATGTCAAGGTTCTTCGAGGCGAGCTTTTTCCTGGCGTTTTCGACGCCGTTCTCCGTTTCAAGTGCGAAGCCGATGATCATCTGGCGGGTCTTCTTTGCTGCGGCGGCTTCCAGGATGTCCGGGCTCTCAGAAAGCTCGAGAACAAGTTTTCCCCCGGGGTTCTGCTCCCGTTTGATCTTCTGCTGGAACGACAGCGCCGGGGCGAAGTCCGCAACCGCCGCCGTCATGACGAGCAGATCCGCGGAGGGGAATTCCGCCATCACCGCCGCACCCATTTCACGTGCGGTCGACACGTCAAGGCGTCTGACATTCCGGGGGGTGTTCAGGCTTACCGGCCCGCTGATCAGCGTCACGTTCGCTCCGCGCTGTGCCGCCGCCGCCGCAACGGCAAACCCCATTCTGCCGCTCGAGCGGTTGCCGATGAACCGGACCGGATCGATCGGCTCATACGTCGGTCCCGCGGTCACGAGAACAGTCTTCCCCGCCAGATCACGGCGGGAGTTGTTAAGCGACTTCACGACCTCATCGTACAGCCGCACGGCTTCCGGCATCCGACCTGGACCCGAGAGCCCGCTCGCAAGCTCGCCCGAGTCGGGTTCAAGCACGGTACATCCCGTCTCCCTGAGGAGGGCGATGTTCTTCCGAGTCGCGTCGTTGAGGTACATGTCAACGTCCATCGCGGGTGCGATGATGAGCGGGCAGCGGAGGGCGAGGATGAGCGTCGTCAGGAAGTTATCGGCGACGCCGTGGGCAATCTTCGCAATCGTGTTTGCGGTGGCCGGGGCGATCAGCATCACGTCGCCCCAGAGGGCCAGGTCAATGTGCCGGGTGGGCTGGTGGGCCGGCTGATCGGGCGAGGGGGGGAACATATCGATGATGACGTCCCGCTTTGACAGGGTCGTCATTGTCAACGGCGTGATAAACTGCGTCGCGGCGTGCGTCATGACAACCTGCACTTCCGCACCGGCACGGACGAACTCCCGCACCAGAAATGCGGTCTTGTATGCAGCAATCCCCCCGGTAACGCCCAGGAGTATGCGCTTGCCGGTCAGCATGGCCTGATCGTCGGTTACTCTTCGTCCTCCGCAGGTTCTTCCACCGCCTCCTCTTTGGGCGGCGGCGGCACTTCCTTCACTTCGTAATGCCAGCCGAGTTTTGTCGACATGAGCTCATCAAGCGCGGTGTCCGTCGGCTTCGGGCGCTTCTCGAATTCGAGGCTTACCTTCAACTGATCGGGGTTGATGTCGTTCTCCTCGGTCTCTGATTCGGTTTTCGTGGCAAACATCTCGACGCGCTGGTTGAATTCGATCTTGATGTCTTCGTTGATCTGCCGCGCGCGCTTTGACGCGGCGACAATGGACTCGTGAACGTTTTTTCCTTCCTGATTGAAGAATTCAAGGTCGATCGGTTTGATTCCCATACACCGTGCTCCCTCTTCTAGTTGGTCTGTAAGTATCTGTTAACAATCGTGTTGACCTCTGCCACCGCGCGCGCGAGGTCGTCGTTGACAACCTGGTGATCGAACTGCGCCCCAAGTTCAAGTTCCAGCGGCGCCCGCGCCATGCGCTGGGATACCGCGGTGTCGTTTTCGGTCTTCCTGTTGCGGAGCCTCTCGTTCAGAATCTGAATGCTGGGGGGACGTATGAAGATCAGAAGAGATTCCGGATATGCCTTCCGTACGGATATGCCCCCTTTAACGTCGATGTCAAAGAGGATGTGCCGTCCCTCATCCAGCGCCCGGTCCACCTCCCGGTGCAACGTGCCGTACAGGTTGCCGTAAATCTCTTCCCATTCAACGAATTCCCCGGCTCCGATTCTTCGCACGAACTCTTCCCTCGTGAGAAAGAAGTAGTCTCTTCCGTTTATTTCTCCGGCACGAACCGAACGCGTGGTCGCTGAGACGGAAAACCGGAGCGTGGGGTGGGCATTGAGGATCGCCCGCGCAATCGTCGTCTTGCCGGCGCCGCTGGGGGCCGAGATCACAACAAGTTTCCCCCGTGCCATGGACGTTATTCGATGTTTTGCAGCTGTTCTCTAATCTTCTCCAGTTCCTCTTTCATGTTCACAACAATATGCGCGATCTCCGTGGCATTGGATTTCGAACCAATTGTATTCGCCTCCCGGTTCATCTCCTGGATGAGGAAATTGAGTTTTCTTCCTGCGGGTTCGGGAAGCGCAAGGGCTTCCAGGAAGAACTTGTTGTGGCTCCTGAAACGGACGCACTCTTCCGTTACGTCGAGCCTGTCCGCCAGCAGGGCCAGTTCCATTTCAAGCCGGGCTTCATCGACGGGGGTCTTCTCGACAAGCTGTGCCACGCGTTCACGAAGCCGGAGACGCTCGGCAGGAACCTGTTCCGCCGAGAGCCGTTCGATCTGGCCCAGCCGGTCGTCAAGAAACGCAATCCGTGCCCGGAAATCCCGTTCGAGTTCCCCTCCTTCGGCCCGCCGCATATCCGCAAGCGCCCCGAGCGCCATCTCGAGCGATTCCTGGAGGACCGCCCACTCCTTCTCGTCGGTGCCGTCTGACTCTTTCTGTTCGAAGATCTCGGAAAACTGCAGCATGTGCTGCAGCTTCACCGCCTCCTTGAGCCGGAGAGTCTTTCTCAGCTGGACTAGAAGTGAATAATAGGCTCTTGCGGCGGCCGCGTTGATCTCCAGTCCGGCGGATCCGATTCCTTCCCGCTCGACGTTGACGATCACGTTGACTTTGCCGCGTGATATCTTCCGCCGTATCAACTCTTTGACGTCGTTTTCGCGGAGGCTGAGCGACCGCGGCAGGCGCGTCGCCACCTCCAGGAATCTGTTGTTCACTGTCCGGAGCTCGACGGTGATCGTGATTCCATCTCCTGTCGCTTCCCCCCTGCCAAACCCGGTCATGCTGGCGATCATTCATCCTCGAGGCTTGTGCCTAAGCAGAGTATAATACTAAAAACCCACAGCAGTCGCAATGGAAACTTGCAGACACATTTGCCGCCGCCATTCACAAGTTATCCACATAGATCCGCCAATCTATTGGGAAAATCGCCATTTTCCAATATATTGTTGATAAAGCCGTGATCAGCAATTACTACACTTTTCTCCTCCTCGTTTCCACGTTCAATTCCGGTATCCCGGGAAAACGAATCCGTGCGGTATACTCGCAGCACGCGGACGAGCTCGCAATTGCATTTCATGACGATCCGGGGGAGCTCGTATTCCTCTGCAGGCCGGATGTCAGCGCACTTTACATGCACGAGGGGAGAACCAGGGCCCGCCGGAATTCGGTTGATCTCCTCGGCGATATCGTGGACACGCACGTGAACAGCGTGAGACTGCGCCCGACAGACCGCGTCGTGGAAATCGGTCTCGACAGCGGGTCGACGCTCGCGGCCGTTCTTTACGGACCAAGGTCAAATGTGCTTCTCCTGGGGGACGGGGGGACGATCCTTGATTCGTTCAAGAACCCGAAAAAACTCGCGGGCACTTCATTTCATTTCGCGCCTGCGACCCCCGCAGGGGACATTCAGGCGTTCCGGGCCGCCTGTGCATCTCCGGAAGCGCGGAGTGTCGTGTCCGCCATCAGGAGGTCCTTTCCGGCGATGGGCGGTACACTTGCGCTGGAATCTGTCACTCGGGCCGGGGTAGACGCGTCACTTATGACCGACGGGTTGGATTCCGGGACCTTTGCGGCTCTCGAACGCGGGATTTGTTCGGTGCTGACAGACCTTGAAAGGCCGCTTGCGAGAGTGTACATTTCGGAGGAAGGTGTCCCGGCGTATTTCTCGCTCGTCCCCCTCATGCTCGCCGGCGGCATGAGGGAAGAACTCTTCCCCGACGTCAACAGGGGAATCAGGTTCTTCCTTGCCCGCAGGGCGTCCAGAACGCTTCTCGACGGAGAGAAGGAGTCTCTCCTCACGCCGCTCCGGCAGCGTATCGAGAAAGAAAAGCGGGCGCTCCAGGCAATTCATATGGATGCGCAGGAAGCTGGGAGGTCCGGGACATACGAACGGTTCGGCAATGCCCTCATGGCGGCGCTTCCGGACCTCCACAGGGGATCGAGAGCGTATGACGGAACGATCGAGGGGGAACCCGTCTCCATACCTCTCGAGCCAGCCCTCTCACCCGTTCAGAATGCCCAGCGCTATTTCGAAAAAGCCAAACGCGCAAAATCCGCCGCTGAAGAATCGGCACGCCGAATGATAGAGATTTCCGCCCGGATCGAGCGACTTGAACAACTCCTTGCAGGAGCGGAGAAACTGTCACCGGAAGAACGGGGGGAGAAGTTCGTGACCGAACATGCGGAAGAGCTTGAAAGCGTCGGACTCGGAGCCAGAAGCCGAGAAAAAGAACGACTGCCGTTCCGCATTTTCACCGTGGACGGAGGCTTTGAAGTCTGGGCCGGGAAGAACGGCGCGAACAACGACCTTCTCACACTCCGGTACGCAAAACCCGACGATCTGTGGTTCCACGCGCGCGGTGGAAGTGGGTCTCATGTGGTGCTGAAGGTGCATTCGGGAAAAGGTGAGCCGGGGAAGAAGGCGTGTGAACAGGCCGCGGCCATCGCCGCGTACTACAGCAAAATGAAAAACTCGGGAACGGTTGCCGTGGCGATGACCGAGAAGCGTTTTGTCCGTAAGCCGCGGGGAGCACCCGCAGGAACTGTCATGATCGAGCGGGAGAAAGTGCTCTTCGCCCGCCCCGCGCTCCCCGCGGCAGTGGGAGGATAAACGTGATTCCATTCATAACCCCGGGGGCAATGAAATGCGATTTGCCGTGATCGGTGCAGGGGGGGTCGGCGGGTTCTTCGGCGCAATGCTGGCGGCGGGAGGCGAAGATGTCATGTTCACGGCACGCGGGTCGCATCTTGAGGCGATGCGCAGAGACGGGTTGCGTGTGACGTCCCCCGGACGGTCGTTGCGGGTTCCCCCGGAACGGTGCGTCGGATCTCCCGGCGAGATCGGACCCGTGGACACCGTCTTCCTCTGTGTCAAGTCGCACGACACCGAGCGGGCCATCCCTGCGCTCTCACCCCTTCTCGGCCCCTCCACGGTCATCATCAGCCTTCAAAACGGAATCGACAATGAAGGAACGCTCAAGCGCGTCCTTCCGGAGTGCATGATCTTCGGCGGGGCCGCGTACATTTATTCCACGATCACGCGCCCCGGCGAAATCACCGTTGCTCCGGGCCCCTCCAGGATCGTGTTCGGACCGTTTGAAGGTGCCCCGCCGGAGGAGCGTCGGTGCGCGGACCGAATCCGCGATGTCTGCGTGCACGCGGGGTTTACTGCCGACGTCCCCGATGACATCGTCGCAGCACTCTGGAAGAAATTCATATTCATCACGGGTGCGGGGGGCATCACGGCACTGACCCGGCTCACGCTGGGAGAGATCCTCGCCGTAGGGGAAACCCGCGACCTCCTCGTGGACGCGATGAAGGAAACCGAGAGCATCGCGCGGGCCCGGGGGGTGCGGATCGAGGATCACTTTCTCGACGGCATTCTCGAGTCGCTCCCCGGTTTCGATACCAGGACGCGTTCGTCCCTGTATCATGATCTCGTCCACGGCAAGCCGCTCGAGATAGAAGCGCTCGCGGGCACCGTGGTCCGGCTGGGCACGGCTCTGGGTGTTCCGACGCCCGTAAACCGGGCGGTGTATGCCGCACTTCTTCCCCATCACCTCCACAACAGCGAAAGCACACGATGAAAACCGGACGCCGTGCAGTGAAATCCCCCGTTCCGCTCCCCGAACAACAGTCGCTTGCTACGCGCGCGATACATGGGAAAAAGCTGTACGCGTTCCGGGGACCCGTTGCGCCCCCCATTGTTCAGACCTCGACATACAGGTTCGCCGACTCGGGCGATGCGATCCGCTATGCACAGGGGGACCCCGACGTGTACGTGTACACCCGCTACCACAATCCCACGGTGACGGAGGCGGAGGAGCGCCTTGCGCTGATGGCGGGAGCGGAAAAAGCTCTCCTGTTCTCGTCAGGGATGGCGGCGATCACCTCGGCGATACTCTCGGTCGTGAGGCAGGGGGACGAGATTCTCAGCACGCCGGCGCTGTATGGGGGAACATACCGGTTTTTCAGGGATATCCTCCCCCGCCACGGCATCACAGTCCGCTACGTCCGGCCGGACGCGCTCGGATCCATTGTCTCGATGGCGACAAAAAGGACAAAGATCATCTACTGCGAAACGCCCACAAATCCGACGCTGGGGATCGTGGACATCGCCGAGATGGTGTTCCGGGCACGTCAGGCCGCAAAGAAGGTGCACCACAGGATTCTGACGTTTGCCGACAACACCTTCGCCACCGTCCGCAATCAGAACCCCCTGGCCCTGGGCGCCGATGTCCTCCTGGAGAGCGCCACAAAGTACCTGGGGGGTCACACGGACGTCATGGCGGGCGTCGTCGTCGGGAGCGCATCGTTCATTTCCGGTGCCCATACTCAACTCAAGTATTACGGAGGGTGCGCGGACCCCTTTGCCGCGTATCTTCTTCTTCGAAGCCTGAAGACGTTTGATCTCAGGGTCCGGTGCCAGAACCGCAATGCAATGGCACTCGCAGGTTTTCTCGAGGCACACCCCCGGGTGAAACGCGTCCTGTATCCCGGTCTCGTTTCTCATCCGGGACACCAGATCGCCAGGAGGCAGATGACAGGCCCGGGAGGGGATGGATTCGGCGGCATTGTTACAATCGAGGTGCCGGGCGGTGCGCGCGGTGCGGCCGCCGTCTGCGACGCGCTCCGCATCGCCGTCAACGCGATGTCACTGGGGGGAGTTGAAACGCTCGTGAGCATTCCCGTGTATTCATCCCACGTGAATATGAGCACCGCCGAGCTCGCGCGTCATGGCGTTAGCCCCGGGATGATAAGAATTTCATTGGGAATTGAAGGAATTCAGGATATCGAGGCCGATTTTGACCAGGCGCTTTCCGCTGGAGGCTGAGTACCCACGATTTCTTGATTCTCACCCCTCTTTTCTTTAGTATAGAGATCTACGAATTTCCCTTGATACATCAACGTCGTTCATTGTTCCAGATCTCGAGGATGCGCATGTCTCAACAGGCCAGAACTCAGAGTCGTTTTTGTTTCGCCGCGGTGATTGTCGGATCAATCATGTATGCCGGTTGTGCCCCGGCAGAACACGATGCAATCGTTGCCACCGTCGGCAGCCAACCCCTGAAGCTCTCGGAATACGAACAGCAGTATCTCAAAACCCTTGGAAGCCGGGAAGCGGGCGCCGCGACAAGCCTGGACGACCGCGAGAAGTTTCTCGACCTTGTCGTCAAGTACCGGCTCAAGCTTGCCGGCGCATACGGCGAGGGACTCGACTCTCTCCCCGGGGTCCTGTACGAGATCGGGGCGTACAAGGGGAGCCTTGCGTCTTCCTACCTTACGGAGCGGGAGATCATCGCCCCCGGGGTCAGGCAGCTCTACGCAAGGCAGAACGAGGAAATCCGCGCAAGCCATATACTCTTGACGCTGAGCCCGACGGCGTCTCCGGCAGATTCCGCAACGGCATATAAGAAAGCATACGAGATCATCGCCGCTGCAAAATCGGGGGCCGATTTCGGGGCTCTTGCCGTCGAGAATTCCCAGGACCCCTCGGTGAAGATCAACAAGGGCGACCTCTATTATTTCACGGCAGGACAGCTCGTCACGCCCTTCGAGGACGCCGCATTCGGCATGAAGATCGGCGAAATCTCCCCGGCACCCGTGCGCACACAGTACGGATTGCACGTAATCAAGATCGTGGACCGCAAGCCCTCACCCGGTGAAGTGCACGCGAGCCATATCATGATCAGATTCCAGAACCAGAATCCGTCGCCGCAGGACACGGCCCAGGCGTATGCCAAAATCAAGGCACTCAAGGACAGTCTTGCCGCAGGAACCGATTTTGCCTCACTTGCGAAGCGTCACTCGGAGGATCCCGGTTCGTCGGGTAAGGGGGGGGATCTCGGATACTTCTCACGCCGCCGCTGGGTTCAGCCGTTCGACGAAGTGGCAATGATCCTCAAGCCGGGCCAAGTGTCCGATATCGTCCGGACGCCCTACGGATACCATCTCATCAAGTGCTTCGACGTCCGTCCCCGCAAGACCTTCGAGGCGGCAAAGCAGGAGCTGCAGCCGATCTACCAGCAGCTCCGGTATCAGGACGACTATGCGAAGTTCCTCACCAAGGTGAAGAAGGAAGTGCGCTTCGAGATGTTCGATGCCACACTCCGCCGGTTCCTTGCATCCCTAGACTCATCAAGAACGACGCATGACAGCGCGTGGTGGTCTGGGGTAACGCCCGATCTCGGTGCGCAGCCGCTCTTTTCCCTCCAGGGACAACACATCTCTCTTGACAGTACCGTTCATCTTATCAACGCGCGGCCCGATCAGGGCGGCACGTCGCTGAGGGCCCTGCCTCTTATCACTGCCGTGAACGAGATCGGCGAGCATCTTGTCTTGTCGGCGAAGGCGGATCTTCTCGCGAAGAGCGTGCCGGAATTCGCCGCGCTGCTTGCAGAATACCGCGAAGGCATCCTGTTGTACCAGGTCGAGCAGGAGCACGTTTGGAACAAGATTGTCATGGGCGATACCGCTCTCAAGCCCTATTTCAACGCCCACAGGGAGAATTTCACATGGCCCGACCGGATCAGCGTCACGGCAATCAGCGGGGGATCCGACTCGCTCGCTAGGGTGATTTCCGGATTGCTGCGCTCGGGTGAGACGATGGAATCGATTGCGGAACATGATTCCCTCCGGATGGCGGCGCCCACCACAGGGCGGATACAGTTTGCGCGCGGCTCGGTGACGCCCGACGCGAAAGGACTGGCGGTGCTCGCCAACGCTGCAGGCGAAATGCACCATGATTCCGCCTTGCGCATTACGCTCACCGCGCGCCCTGACACCGCAAGCGCGAAGGCGCGAAACCTGAAACTGGCGGCGGCGCGGCTCGAGGCGCTCAGGCTGTATGTTGTCAGGAAGCTTTCCGTGGACCCTGCGCGCGTGACAGCAGTGACATCCCCACTCCCCCCCGGTGTCGCGAGCGAGCTGCGAAATGAAACCGACGTCATTCGCACGGAACTCACCGGCCGGACCGCCGTCGTGGCGGGCATGCCGGAAACAGTGATCCTCCCCCCGGCCACCGATGAGCGCACACAGCGTGCGGACTCTCTTGCCGTCGGGGGCATCAGCCGCCCCTTCCTCTACAAAGGTTATTATACCATCGTCAGACTCAATGCGAGGGACGGTGCACACCGAAAAACGTATGAGGAGGCAGGACCGGAGCTTTCCAGCGCTTACCAGGACTACGAATCGAAACGGCTCGAAGGCGAATGGCTTGCCCACCTGAGACAGAAGTATCCGGTTGTGGAGTTCAAACCGATTCTCAAGAATGCGTTTGTCACTGTCCGCTGATGACCCACGGTTCCGGATGTCCCGCGCAGCGCATCTGTGCCTTCTCCTTATTGTGTTCTGCGCGGGATGTTCCCGCGAGGGGCCGTCGCGGCCGTATGTCGCAAGGGTCGGCTCCGTCGAGCTGAGGGAGAGCGACCTCGCCGGGCCCGCGGATTCACTTGCGCGCGCCAGAGGGAAATCGCTGGCGTTCATCAATGAATGGGTTGTCAACGAACTTCTGTACCAGGAGGCGCAGCGACGGGGGCTGGCGGACACCGACCAGCTCCGGGAGCAGCTTGAGGCGACCCGGAAGCGCCTCGCAATAGAGGCATTGCTCGAGAAGGAAGTTTACGGCGGTGGAGCGGACGAGGTGTCCGACGAGGAAGTCGCGGGAGCCTTCAAGAAAAGCGTTTCCTTGTTCACTCTTCGCGAAGAGGTTGCGCGCGTGAGCTATGCTCTCTTCTCCGAGCGGGACGAGGCAAATCAGTTTCGCGCCGCCATCCTCCGCGGTTCGTCGTGGGAGGATGCACTTGCGGCGTGCCGGCGCGATTCCGTGCACAGCCGCGAACTGAGGGCGGTCGCACGGGACCAGTTTTTCACGCAGGCAACGCTCTTCCCAGAGGAACTCTGGAAACTCGCCCGGACGCTTCCGAAGGAGGAGGTTTCCTACGTCGTGAAAGCCGCCGCGGGGTACTATGTCCTCACGGTGCACGGTCTAAAGCATGTCGGAGAGACGCCGGAATTTGAGTACGTGAAAGACGAGGTGCGGGAGCGTCTCCTCATCGAGCGGCGCCGTACCCGGTACGAACAGCTCGTTTCGGATCTGCGGACCCGTCACAAGGTCGAGGTCAACCTCGCCGTCGCGGATACCGCGGGGACAACGGGCGAATGAACCCGTTCCCGGCGGGCAACATCCCGGCGTAATCGGAGCAGAGAACTTATGAAAAGAATACTTTTCCTGTTCGTCCTTGCGTCCCCAATCTGCGTTCAGGCGCAGACACTCGACCGCATTGTGGCAACCGTTGACAACGACCTGATCCTCGAGTCCGAGCTGAACGCCCAGGTGCAGTTCTACGCGCTGAACAACAAGGTTGACGCCGCAACGCCCGGGCTGCGCGCGCAGGTGCTGCAAACCATGATAAACGAAAAACTTATCATCGCGAAGGCTGTTGAAGACAGCGTCACCGTCACTGACGATGAAGTCCAGCAGCAGATGGACGCCGTCATCCAGCAGCGCGTCCAGCAATACGGGTCCGAGGCCCGCCTGGAAGAAATGTACGGTATGCCGCTCGCCCGCATCAAGCGGGAGTTCCGGGACGACCTTCGCAAGAATCTCCTCGCCCAGAAACTCCAGCAGCAGCACCTTGGAAACATGACCGTCGGGCGGTTCGAGGTGGAGGATTTCTTCCGCACGTACAGGGACAGTCTTCCCCGCGTGCCCGAGGAATGTGAACTCTCGGAAATCGGCATTGCGCCGAAGCCGGACGAGCGGGCAAAGGCGGCAACGCGCGCCAAGCTGCAGGCGATCCTGGACAGCGTGAGAAGCGGGGCCGACTTTGCTGCAATAGCAAAACGGTATTCGCAGGACCCCGGTTCGGCAGCCCAGGGGGGAGACCTCGGGTTCGTGCGGCGCGGCCAGTTCGTCAAAGAGTTTGAATCTGCGGTCTTCGCGATGTCCGACGGCCAGATCTCCGATATCGTGGAAACGGAACACGGGCTTCACATCATCCTGCTCGTCGAACGCCGCGGAGACGCGGTCCATGCCCGCCATATCCTCCTGAGGATTGAACGGTCGAAAGAAGGGGACGACGCCACAATCCGCCTTCTGGATTCGCTGCGCACGCGCGCCCTGGGGGGGGAGAGTTTCGCCGAACTGGCCAGGAAATATTCCGAACTTAGAGACAACACGATCGGCGGCAACATCGGCACGGCGGAAATCGACCAGGTCAATCAGGCGTTCCGTCCCGCCATCGACACGCTCAAAGAGGGGAATATCAGCGCCCCGGTCAAGGTTCCCGAGAACACGGGTTACAAGTACTACATCGTGTGGCTCCGAAAACGGACTCCCGCGCACGTGATGACCCTCGACCAGGACTATCACAAGGTGGAAGCAATCGCGCTGAATTTCAAGAGGACGAAGGACTACCAGGCCTGGATGGAGGAGCTGAAGAGCCAATTCTACTGGCAGACGCGGCTGACCCAATGACAGGACGTGAAAGTGCGGGGGATGTCGGCGCGGCCAGGGAGCTGAAGGCGTCCTACGATGCACTCCGCGCGGAGATCGGAACGGTCATCATCGGCCAGGAGACCGTCGTCGAGCAGCTTCTTATCGCGCTCCTGGCAAGGGGCCACTGCCTTCTCGTTGGCGTCCCCGGACTTGCGAAGACCCTCCTTATCAAGACGCTGGCCGAAGTCCTTGATCTCACGTTCAACCGGATCCAGTTTACGCCGGATCTGATGCCGAGCGACATCACGGGAACGGAGATAATCGAGGAGAACGTTACCACCGGTTCGAAGTCCTTCAAATTTGTCCGCGGGCCGGTTTTTGCCAACGTCGTCCTTGCAGATGAAATCAACCGCACCCCCCCGAAGACGCAGGCGGCCCTTCTCGAGGCGATGCAGGAACACCGCGTTACAGCGGCCGGTCAGACATATACGCTGCAGGAGCCGTTTTTCGTCCTGGCCACCCAAAACCCCATCGAGCAGGAAGGCACTTACCCGCTCCCGGAAGCCCAGCTTGACCGCTTCATGTTCAACCTGTGGGTCGATTATCCCTCGCATGACGAGGAGATACGCATCGTGAAGGCGACGACGAGCATGGCGCGCCCCACCCCGCGCCGGATCCTCACGGGAAGACAGATTGCCGCGTACCAGGACCTGGTGCGGAAAGTCCCGGTCGCCGACAACGTGATAGATTATGCTGTGCGCATCACTACGATGACGCGGCCGAAATCGGACAGCGCCCCGAAATTTATTCGTGACTGGCTCAGCTGGGGCGCGGGGCCGCGGGCCTCACAGAGCCTGATTCTCGGCGCCAAGACGCGTGCGCTCCTCGACGGCCGCCATTCGCCGGACATCGCTGACGTCCGGAAGGTGACGGGCCCCACGCTCCGCCACCGGATCGTCCCGAATTTTAACGCCGAAGCCGACGGGGTGACTGCAATCGAAATCGTTGAGCGACTGCTCCAGGAAGCGGGCTGACGACCGCCCCCCGATGTCTGGACCTCCCTTCAATCGAGCTCTCGTTTTCTTCGTCCCCGTTTTTTGCCACGCTCCTGATCGTCCTTGCGGCCGGCCTCTCGTATTTCTTTTACCGTTTCACACTTCCCCCTGTTGCGCGTTCGCAACGGATTACCCTCAGCGCTCTTCGCAGTGTGGCCCTTGCTCTTGTCCTCCTCCTCCTCCTGGAACCCGTCCTTCGCACATCGACCGTGGTCCGCCATCAGCCCGTCGTCGCCGTACTGGCCGACAGAAGTGCCAGCATGACCATCGTGGACGGAATGGGGGACCGGACCGCACAAATCAGAAACCTGCTTGCCGACGTCGTTCCCGCCGCAATCCCCCCGGGGGTACAGACTCTTCTCTATTCGTTTGGAGGGTCGCTCCGGGGTCCTCTTGCACAGCCGCCCGATACGCTCGGTGACGAGGTCACCGACATTGCCGGTGCGTTTCGCGCCCTTGTTCGTGAGCGCGAGAGTCACAATATCCGGGCGGTCGTCATGTTGACGGACGGCATGTACACAAAGGGAGATAACCCGGTGTACACGGCGGCCGACATGGGTATCCCCGTCTTTCCGATCGGCATCGGTGATACGGCCCAGCAGAAGGATGTCCTGGTCTCCCGCGTTACATCAAACGACGTTGTGTACGCCGGAGCAACGGCGCCTGTCGACGCCGTCATCAAGAGCTCGGGTTACGGCGGGGAGAAGGTCGAGGTGACGCTGAGCGAAGGATCGAAGACGCTCGACCGGACGACTGTGGAGCTCCCCGGCGGAACAGCGGAGGCATCCGCCAGGCTTTCGTACACGCCGGCGGGCGAAGGTTACCACCGGTATGCTGTGAACGTCTCTCCTCTTCCGGGCGAGCTGACTGCCGCAAACAACAGGCGGTCCTTCGCCGCGAAGGTCCTCAGAAGCATGATGCGCGTTCTTATCCTTGCTTCGGGCCCGGGCCCTGATCTGAGCATCATCCGGGCAACCCTCGGAGAGAATCCCAATATCTCCTTGCAGGTGCTGACGCAAAAACTCGGGGGTGGATGGTATGAAGGGGCTTTGACGACCCGGGTTCTCGACAGCACCGACTGTATCCTGAGCATCGGGATGCCCGATGCGGCGACTGCGGCCGTCGCGGTGGAGCTCGTCCGATCAGCAATCACGGAGGGGAAAAAGCCACTCCTGTTCATTGGGGGAAAATCGATCGATGTATCAAAACTGCCTGCGATGGCGCCTTCGCTCCCTGTAATCCAGGAGGGTACGACGCTGGGCGAACAGGAGGTGGAATTCGTCCCCGATCCGTCCCGTCTTGAAAGCCCTCTTCTCGCACTCGGGCCTGATACCCGTCGAGAGGTGTGGAGCAATCTCCCGCCGGTCTTTGCATCCCGCGCGACCTACCGCCTCCGCGAAGGGTCCGTCGGTCTCGGCTCCCCGCGCATAGGGAACGTCCTCCTTCCCCAGCCCTTCATGGCGGTCCGTGACATTGCCGGCACGCGGTCGCTCAGCATCATGGGATACGGGCTTTGGCGATGGCGCCTCATGGCCCAGGGGAATTCTGACACCGCACCGCTCTTTGCATCGTTTCTCGCTTCCGCTGTCCGCTGGCTTACGTCGCGCGACGAAGGGCGCAACGTCCGCGTCCTTCCGGTCCGCGATCAATTCTCCCGGGGGGAACCGGTCGTCTTTTCAGGGCAAGTCTACAATGAGGAATCCCAGCCGGTTGACGACGCACAGGTCTCCGTCGAGATTTCGGGCGGCGGCACGAGTATTCATACCGAACTGCACCCGCTGGGGAACGGAAGATATGAGGGTTCGGTGGAAGGGCTTCCGGGGGGGGAGTTCACGTTCAGGGCCGCGGCATCAAAGGGGGGACACGATACAGGGCACGACGCGGGCTCGTTTCTTGTCGGCGGCCTGAATTTGGAGTACCTTGACACCAGGATGAACGCGGAGGTGCTCCGCCAGATTGCCTACAGGACAGGCGGAGGGTACATTCCCGCCAGGGACGCGGCGGAGCTGCGCGGTATGCTCCGGTCGCTTTCCTCACTTGCCCCCCGCGAAGAACAGAAGACGGAGGCGCTTGAGCTTCACCGCTGGCCGTATATGCTCGCTCTCGTGATCGCCCTGTTCTCCGCGGAGTGGATCATACGCAAACGGAGCGGCATGATCTGAGGGGCGAGGGGATCTATTTTCGTTTCTTCTTCTGATTCCTGCCGCGCGCAGGCGTACGCGCTTTCCCGGAGGGACGCCGCTCCCCTTTCGGTTTCCCGGCGCGCCGGGATGTTGTTCGGACCTCCGGCTTTTTTGCAGGTGTCTCTTTCCGCGGCACAGGGGCTTTCGCGCTCTCTATCTCACGTGCGGGTAGGGGAGAAATTTCCGGGGCGCTGTTCTTTTTCCCCTTCTTTGTGCTATTCTTCTTCAGGTTCAGAGTTTTTTTTTGGACGCCGGGATCGTCTTCTCCTTTTTTCCCGTTTGTTTCCGGGATCTCCTGATCCTCCGCCATTACGGAAGCCACGTCCGAGACCGTATCCCCTTCGCCGAGCTTTATGAGGCGGACCCCCTGCGTATTTCTTCCCGCAAGCCGGACTTCGGAAGCATGCTGCCGGATCACGATCCCGCCGCTTGTGACGACAACGATGTCATCGGACTCCAGGACCTCCCTTATGGCGACCATTCTGCCGGTCTTCTCCGTTGTCTTCACTGTAAATATGCCTTTCCCCCCGCGGTGGCTGACGCGGTACTCGTCCGTCTCGCTCCTCTTGCCGAAACCCTTCTCGGTCGCCACAAGAATCGTCGTCCCGCTCCTCCTGAGCGCCACCGCGCCGATGACCCTGTCCTTTTTGTCAAGCCGTATGGCGCGTACGCCTCCGGCGGTGCGGCCCATGGGGCGGGCCTCCTGCTCGTGAAAGCGGATCGCCAGCCCGCCGTGCGTCCCGATCACGACGTCCTGTGAGCCGTCCGTCAACCGGACTTCGATGAGCTTGTCCCCTTTTGCAAGACCGATCGCACCGATCCCCGTTCTGCGCGGATTGCTGAACTCGCTCAGCGGGGTCTTCTTTATCATTCCCTGCTCCGTCACCATAAGCACGAACAGCGGGTCCTCGAAGTTCTTGACCGACACATACGACGCAATCCCGTCCCCCTGCTCTTTGGAGATCAGGTTGGCAATCGTCTTCCCGCGCGACGCCCTTCCCCCCTCCGGAATCTCGAACACCTTCAGCCAGTAACATCTTCCTTCGTTTGTGAAGAGCATGATGTAATCATGCGTGCTCGCCACAAACATGTGCTCGATGAAGTCATCCTCCCTCGTCGTCGCGCCGGTACTCCCCCTCCCGCCGCGCGTCTGGCGCCGGTACCCGCTTACCGGAAAGCGCTTGATAAACCCGCCGTGGCTTATCGTGATGACGACCTGTTCTTCCGCGATCATGTCCTCGATGCTGAATTCCTCGGCGGTATAGACGATCTCCGTCCGCCGCTCGTCCGCGTAGTTCTTCCGGATCTCGAGGAGCTCCTCCTTGATGATCTCCATCTGGAGCTGCTTGCTCTTCAGGATCGCCCTGAGCCGTTCGATGAGCTTTATCGTCTCGCGGTATTCGTCTTCGATCTTCTTCCGCTCGAGGCCCGTGAGGCGCTGGAGGCGCATCTCCAGGATCGCCTTCGCCTGGATCTCCGACAGCTTGAACTTCTTCATCAGCCCGGTCCGGGCCGTGTCGACGTCCTTCGATCCCTTGATAAGCTTCACAATCGCGTCGATGTTGTCGAGCGCGATCACGTATCCCTCGAGGATATGCGCGCGTTTCTCGGCCTCGTCGAGCTCGAACTTCGAGCGCCGGACGACAACCTCGTTCCGGTGATCGATGAAACGCCTGATCATCTCCTTCAGCGTGAGGATCTTCGGCCTTCCCTCCACGAGCGCGAGCATGATGACCCCGAACGTCGCCTGCATCTGCGTGTGCTTATACAGGTTGTTCAGGATGACTTCCGCGTTGGAGTCGCGTTTCAGATCAATCACGATCCGGAGCCCATCCCTGTCCGACTCGTCGCGGATGTCCGCGATATCCTCGAGCTTCTTCTCGTTGATGAGATCGGCGATCTTCTCGATGAGGTTGGCCTTGTTGACCTGGTAGGGGATTTCCGTCACCACGATGCTCTGCCTGTCGTTCTTCCCCGTCTCGATGCTGGCCTTCGCGCGCACGACTATCCTTCCCCGCCCCGTCGTGTACGCGCTCTTCACCCCTTCGAAGCCGTAGATGATCCCCCCCGTCGGGAAGTCCGGCGCCTTCACGAATTTCATGAGCTTTTCGTCCGTGACGGTCTCGTCCTTGATGAGGGCGACGCATCCGTCGATAACTTCTCCGAGATTGTGGGGGGGAATGTTCGTTGCCATCCCGACGGCGATGCCGCTCGTGCCGTTGACAAGGAGGTTTGGAACAACCGCGGGGAGGACGGATGGTTCCGTCAGTGTGTCGTCGAAGTTCGGGACGAAGTCGACCGTGTTCTTCTGGAGGTCCTTCAGCATTTCCTCCGCGATGCGCGACAGGCGTGCTTCGGTATACCGCATGGCGGCGGCGGAATCGCCGTCGACAGACCCGAAATTTCCCTGGCCGTCCACAAGGGGATAGCGCATGGAGAAGTCCTGCGCCATTCGCACCATTGTGTCGTACACCGCCGAATCGCCGTGCGGGTGGTACTTCCCCAGTACCTCGCCGACGATGCGCGCCGACTTTTTGTAGGAGCGGTTTGCCGCGAGACCGAGCTCCTGCATCCCGAAGAGCACGCGCCTGTGCACCGGCTTCAGCCCGTCCCGGACGTCAGGGAGGGCGCGCGCAACGATGACAGACATCGAGTAATCGATGTACGATCCCCGCATTTCATCCTCGATGTCGACCGGGATGACTTTTTCGTTTACATTTGCCATAGCGTATTAACGTGTGTTGTTCCGGAGTGGCCGCACGTTCAGATATCCAGGTTGCGGACGTACTTTGCGTTCTTCTCGATGAATTCCCGGCGCGGCTCGACTTCGTCCCCCATCAGCATCGAGAATGTCCTGTCGGCGTCCGCAGCGTTTTCGATTGTTACCTGGAGAATCGTGCGCGTGTCAGGGTTCATCGTCGTCGACCAGAGCTGCTCGGGATTCATTTCACCCAGCCCCTTGAACCGGGAGATGACGATACCGCTCCCAAGGACCACGGCTCCCTCCTCGGGAACCGTCTCCGCGGCTTCTTCCTCCCCTTTCTTTCCTTTTTCCGCCGCCAGCCTTTTGACAATCGCGTCGCGCTCGTCTTCGTCGTACGCGTAGAGCTCCTGCTTCGACTTCTTTACCTTGAACAGCGGCGGCTGCGCGATATACACGTGGCCGAGCTCGATGAGCTCTTTCATGTGCCTGTACAGGAGCGTCAGGAGCAGCGTGCGGATGTGCGACCCATCCACGTCGGCGTCGCACATGAGAATGATCTTTCCGTACCGGAGCTTGGAGGCGTCGAACTCCTCGCCGACGCCAGCCCCAAGGGCCGTGAAAATGTTCCGTATCTCGTCGTTTTCCAGGATCTTGTGGAGCCTCGCTTTTTCGACGTTCAGGATCTTCCCCTTGAGCGGAAGGATTGCCTGGAACCGCCTGTCCCGTCCCTGCTTCGCGCTCCCCCCGGCGGAGTCGCCTTCCACAAGGTACAGCTCGCAGTGCTCCGGATCGTTGATGGAGCAGTCCGCGAGCTTCCCCGGAAGGCCTCCGGAGAAAAGCGCGTTTTTCCGCCGCGTCAGGTCACGCGCCTTGCGCGCCGCTTCGCGCGCCTCGGCAGCCCGCACTGATTTTTCAAGTATCCGCTTCGCGTCCCCGGGATTGTCCTCAAGCCACGCCAGCAGGGCAGGCCCGATGACTGATTCCACGATACTCTTGACTTCGCTGTTGCCAAGTTTGGTTTTTGTCTGTCCTTCGAACTGCGGTTCCGGCACCTTCACGCTGAGGACTCCCGTGAATCCTTCGCGGAAATCGTCGCCGGTCAGCGAGATCCCTCCCTCCTTGAGAATGCCGTTTTTGTACGCGTAGGTATTCAACGAGCGGGTGAACGCCGTTCTGAATCCAACGAGATGCGTTCCCCCCTCGTGGGTGTTGATGTTGTTGACGTACGTGAAAATATTCTCGGTGTACTGGTCGTTGTACTGGACCGCCGCTTCGACTTCAACGGCGCGTCCGTTTTCATCCTTGTCCGAACCCTGCGTGTAGAACACCTTCTTCGTAATCGCCGGACGGGTCGCGTCGATGTACTTCACGAACTCGACGAGCCCCCCTTTGAAATGAAACGTCTCCTCCTGCTCGCTCTTGGCGCGCACGTCCACGATGCGCAGCTTCACTTCCGCGTTGAGGAAGGCAAGTTCACGCAGGCGTTCGGCAATGGTGTCGAACTTGAAGGTTCTGTTCTTGAATATCTGCCCGTCCGGAAGGAACGTGACTTTCGTCCCCGACTGCCCCTTCTCGGCCTTCCCCGTCACCTTCACCGCCGCCACGGGATCGCCCCGCTGGTATTTCTGGTACCACGTTTTCCCGTCGCGGTAGACCTCGACCTCCAGCCACTCGCTCAGGGCGTTCACGACTGACACGCCGACGCCGTGGAGTCCACCCGACACCTTGTACGTATTCTTGTCGAACTTCCCCCCCGCGTGAAGCATCGTCATCACCACTTCCAGGGCGGAGCGTTTTTCCTCCTTGTGGATGTCGGTCGGAATCCCCCGTCCGTCATCCAGCACGCCGACGGACCCGTCTTTGTTTATCGTCACATCGATATTCCGGGCGTAGCCGGCGAGTGCTTCGTCAACTGCGTTGTCGACGACTTCGTATACGAGATGGTGGAGACCGCGGATGCTTACGTCGCCGATATACATGGCGGGCCTCCGGCGGACCGCCTCAAGGCCTTTGAGGACGGTGATGTCCTCGGCGCTGTAATTGTGTTCCTCCGCCGTCGGAGGAACCTCTTTCGTTTTCCCGGCAGTTGTTTTGCTCATACAGACCCGTGATGATGGCACATGATCGTCCGGCGCGCAGGAGTTATCTGAACCTGATGTCGTTCAGAACCCGCGTTCCGATGCGTGTGTTCAGTTTTTCAATGAGGTCCAACCGCTTCATCGCAAGTTCAGCGCGCCAGGGCGCTGTCTTCACGGCAACATACAGGATGCCGTTTTCCATCCTCTCCGGATCCGTGACGCGGGCGATCTGGGGTCCCACGACTTCCGGCCAGGCGGCAATGACATCATACTGTGCCATTTTCGGCCCAATGCCGAGATCCTGCACAAGACCTAGCATCGCGTCCCGGATCGGCACGGGCCTGCCGTGCGCTCCGGAGAACGCCTTACGTCTCCTGCCTGCACGTGCCGCGTTCAACGATAAATCTCCTGTTCTGTTTACCCCACGCGATCGAGGAGCCGAACACCGTCCCTTCCGTCGTCGTGATCATCACCTGTCCGAGTCTCCCGGCGAAGGAGAGTATCCGGTGGACGCGCCCCGCATCAAGCTCGCTGAACACGTCGTCGAGGAGGAACATCGGCGTTTCATTGTGCCGCTCCCGCATGTACGAATATTCCGCGATCTTCATGGCCACGAGAAGGGTTTTGTGCTGTCCCTGGGAAGCAAACCGCTGCACGTCCATCCCGTTGATCGTCAGAAGCAGATCGTCCCGGTGGGGACCCGCGAGCGTCAGGCCGCGCCGGCGCTCCTCACCGCTTCTCGCCTCAAGATCGGCGGACAGTCCCGCCGCATATGCCCGTACGTCGGCGCCTTCCCCCGCCGCAAACCCGCAGACGTAAGCAATGTCCGGAGTTTCTGCCTCGGGCATAATCGTCCGGTATGCGCTGACGATGTGGCTGCGCAGCTCGGAGGCGAACATCGCACGGCGGTGTGCTATTCTGCTCCCGTAGGCCACCAGACTTTCCGTCCACGGCTCGATCAGTCCGGGCGGCAGAGCACCTTTTGCGCGGTTGTCGGCGAGGACTCTGTTTCGCTGCCTGAGCGCCTTCCGGTATTCAAGGATGTCCTCGAGATACGGGCCGCTGATTTGCGACAGGGTTAGGTCTATGAATTTTCTTCGCTCCCCCGGACCACCGAACGTTATGGGACCGTTCTCCGGAGAGAGGACGACAACGGGGAAACGTCCGATCACGGCGGCAAGCCGTTCCGGCGGCGTTCCGTTGATAAGAAACCGCTTCGCCTGCGGCAGCCGCGTGCATGTCACACTGACCTGGTGCTGCACACCCGCGTCTGAAACCAGAACCCCTTCAACGTCAAATCCCACGGCGCCCATCTCAATCGCTTCGGCGTCCCCGGAGGCATAGAAGCTCTTTGTGAGGCTGAGATATGAGACCGCTTCCAGGATGTTTGTCTTTCCCTGACCGTTGTTGCCGAGAAAGGCATTGATGCCGTCGCCAAACTCGATCGACGTTGCAGCGTGATTCCGGAAGTTACCGAGCCTGATTCTGGAAAGGATCATAGTCTATGGCGTGCCCGTCAATACAGCGGTCCCGCCTGAGGCGGGACCGCGTCGGGGCAACATGTGACAACACCCGTTACGTGTTCAACCGCACCGGCATCACAAGCATGAGGACGGAATCACTGTCACTTCCCACCGGTGCAACGATGCCGGCCCGCGTCGGTGTGCTGAAGCGGAACGCCACCTGTTCGCTTTCAAGATGCGAAAGGATGTCGATCAAATAGGCCGAATTGAATCCTATCTCCAGCGCGTCCGACGTGAACGTGCACGGGATCGTCTCTCTGGCCTCGCCACCGAAATCGATGTCCTGGGCGGTTATCTGGAGCGCGGACTTCGCAATGTCAAAACGGATCTGGTGCGTCGTCGCGCTGGCGTAGAGCGCAACGCGCCGGATCGAAGAAATCATCTCATCCCGCTTGACCGTCATCTGCTTGTCGTTTTCCGCCGGGATCACCGCCTCATACGTCGGATACGTTTCATCGATGAGGCGGGAGACAAGGAAAGACGGACCGAACGTGAACTTTACGTGTGTATCGCTTACGCTTATGGCCGTATCCCCTTCGTCGATGGATTTGCCGAGGATGAGGAGTGCCTTGGCAGGAATGACGATGTCCTTTTTCATCGTGAGCGGCTTCTGTTGCCTGTACGTCAGCCGAACCAGCCTGTGCCCGTCGGTTGATACGGCGCGCAGATCTGTATCCTTTGCCTGAAAGAGCACTCCCATCATGGCGGGCCGCAATTCATCCGTGCTTACGGCGAACGTCGTCCTGTGTATGAGTCCGCGGAGCATATTGCTTTCGATGGTAAACTCGGACGTTCCCTTGAAAGGCGGTACGGGCGGAAAGTCTTTTGCCGTTTCGCCCGTCAGTCCGTACTCCCCGTTTTCTGTCGTTATTTTGATTTTGCTTGCAGCGATGTCGATGGAAAACGTTGTGCTCGTATCCGGGAGCGATTTCATCGTATCCATGAGCCTTTTCGCGGGAATGGCAATTCTGCCGTCTTCTGAGCCGCGTACTTGAAGGGATACCGTCAATGAAATTGCGAGATCTGTCGCCGTCAGCGTCAGCATATTTCCCGTTAACTCACACAGAATATTCTCAAGAATGGGCATCGTGGATTTTGCGGGAACTACACCACCGACCTTATTCAGCGTACGTTGGAGTTCAATGCTGTTGGCGGTGAATTTCATTGCATTCTCCTGAGGTGGGCTGGATGAACATTTCCATGAGAAGGAAAACCCTCATAATTTACGCAAAAAGCCACGGAAAAACAAGATTGGATAGCGCCACCGTATTTCTTCTTACGTACGTATATATATAAGTAATACTTATTATAAGGGGTGTGTACATGTTGAGAACTCTGTGACGGAGAAATGAAGCTGTGAGTGTTACACGTATATGCGGAACCTGGTGAGAAAGGACTTGAACCGGCAGCATGTGCACAGAGGAACGTTCCATGCACAACGTGCGGTGTGCAGAGTACACCGCGAAATCATGAATGAAGTATGCACAGCGATTGCACGCCGGATAACATGCTCTTCACATTATTGTGCACGGGACAGGGTACGGTGGGGGTGATTACACATGTCCGAGCATCTGAAGGCGCCGTCTTATCTGCTGAACGTTGGCCTGATATTTCTGGTCTATGCGCATCTGATCCTCGACTGACTGATATGCGTGAATCACAGTACTATGATCCCTTCCCCCGAAGTGAAGGCCTATCGTTTTCAGGGAGCAGTTTGTAAGCTCTTTTGCCAGGTACATGGCAACCTGGCGGGCATTCACGATTTCCTGCTTCCGTGTCTTGGCCCGTATGAGATCCTCGGGGATGCTGAAGTAATCGCACACAGTCCGCTGGATGGTCTCGATCGTGAGCGGGGATTTGACATCTCCGACGACAACCTTGAGAACTTCCCGGGCCAGGTCGACGGTAATTTCCCGCCCTTCCAGTGAGGCCTTCGCCATGAGGCTGATCAGGCATCCTTCCAGTTCCCGGATGTTCGATGTCACGTTGGATGCAATACATTCAACGACGTCCTGGGGGAGAGTAATCCGCTCGTTCTCACTCTTTTTGAGAAGGATGGCGATCCGGGTTTCGAGATCCGGAGGCTGGATATCGGACGTCAATCCCCATTGGAACCTAGAGAGGAGCCGGTCATCCAGCCCCTTCAATTCCTTCGGCGGCCTGTCAGACGAAAGGACGATCTGTTTTCCGATCTGGTGTAACTCGTTGAATGTATGGAAAAAATGGTCCTGCGTTCGTTCCTTTCCAGCGAAAAACTGTATATCGTCGACGATCAGAATGTCCATGCTTCTGTAAAACCCCGCAAACTCGTTTGTGGTATCACGTTGTATTGCTTCGACGAACTCGACGGTGAATCTCTCGCTCGAAACGTAGATAACTCTCTTTGCTTTTCCGTGGGCAATGGCATGGTTTCCGATTGCCTGGATAAGGTGGGTTTTTCCAAGTCCCGTGGTCCCGTAGATGACGAGCGGGTTGAATGATGTGCCTCCGGGGTTGTTTGCTACGGCGGATGCGGCGGCGCGCGCTAGCTGGTTACTGTCCCCCTTTATGAAATTCTCGAATGTATAGCGGGAATTGAGGAACGTCTGAAAAGACCCCGGTGTCCCCTCGTTTCTCCCTGTAACGAACGGCGGAGGTGGAGGAACGGTGAAGGATGTCGGCTGTGGTGGAAACGTTCTCCGCTCCTGACGCTGAGCCGGCGGCGGTGTGATCTGATAATCAAGATCTATCTGGGGCTCATCCGTCCGGACTGAATACTCCAGATGCGCATCTTTTCCGAGAACAGTCTCGATCGTCTGGCTGATGACCGCATAGTAATGTTCTTCAAGCCAGTCATAAAAGAACTGGCTCGGCACCTGAACGGTCAGTTTGCCCCCCCGCAGGTGAATCGGGATCATCGGTTCGAACCAGGTCTTGAAACTCTGTGTATTTACACTCTCCCTGATATGGTCCAGGCATGCGTTCCAGACAGCACGCGCCTGATCCTCGTCGGACGGGTTGACAACGAGCTGAGGACTGGAATCCATTTGTCGTCCAATAGATTAGAAGGTTATGCACACCGTGGGCGAGGTTATTAACAAAACTATCAACAGCAAGCCCGGTCACACGCGAGAACAAAACTATCAATAACTTATCAACAGCTTTGTGGAAAACAAAACCAGTTCAAAATCGGCTCATTTTCTGTTGGTTCTGTGGGTTATCAACATCCGGAATCAGATCGGGAAGCAGAGAGCAGTTGACCGCGGTGGGGCTAAAACTGAGCCGAAACTTGTCAACAAGTTGTGCACCCGGAGATTGCGACGTTTCACTCTTTGATTATACTACAATGGGGAACCCGACGCAAGATCAATATTTCTTTTTCCCCCGTGTTTCCTTGTGTCTATGGCATAATTTTTATACCTTGTAACCCTTCGCGTGATATACCCGGCTGTACGCAGGTCCAATGGTCGCCGGGAGTCTGACACAACGGGCGGGAGTCTGGGATGAGCATTACATTTCAGCCACACAACAGGAAGCGGAAGAATACGCACGGATTCCGCGCCCGCATGGCAACAAAGAACGGGCGGAAAGTCCTCGCCCGCCGGCGGGCACGCGGCAGGAAGAAACTTACCGTAAGCGACGAACGGTAGGTGAGGAAAGGGGAAACGCTCCGGGGTCGGGATTCCTTCCATGTACTATACAGGTCAGGGAGGAAATTCGATGGCGAAGTGGTGCGATGTTTCTTCCGGTGGGAGACAGGAGCCGGGACGCGGGTGCGTGCCGGCTTTTCCGTCTCTTCCAGGAGATACAATGCCGTGAGAAGAAACAGGGCAAAGAGGCTCATGCGCGCAGCCTATGACAGGGAGAGGAACACCCTGACGGGCGCTGCGGAGATAGCCGGAGATTCCCTCAACGTCCTTTTCGTGTACAGCGGAGGGAAGGAGACACCGGGGACGCCATTCAGATTTGACCGAGTCAGTCTGGACATGAATTCACTCTGCAGGAAGGTCTGCGCCTCGGCCGGAAGGAAGCGAGTATGAAACAGGGCATGCTTTTCGTTCTCCGGGCGTACCAGATGCTTGTCTCCCCTCTTCTCCCCCCGAACACATGCAGGTTTTCCCCGTCATGTTCCCAGTATGCAATGGACGCGGTGTCCAAGTACGGTGCGGGGCGCGGGCTGTGGCGCGCCCTGAAGCGCATCGCCCGCTGTCATCCGTTTCATCCCGGCGGGTTCGATCCCGCCTGAGAGAATTTCATCCCCATGTGAATTGACGCGTTATGGATAAGCAAACTACGATCGGATTCGTCCTCATCGGGCTGGTCCTCATCATCTGGATGTGGGTGCAGGCTCCTCCTCCTCCGCACACGCATCCCGTAACGGCGGACAGTCTCCGCGCATTAACGCCGGTTCCGAAGGATACGCTCAGGGTGGAACGTCCCGCCGCTCCCCGCGATACCGTTGCGCACAGCGTGGAGGATCTTCTTGGCTCCTACTTCTCGGTCCGCGCCCGGGGCGAAGAGAAGGTCATCATCATTGCAACGGATCTCTACACGGCGGAGATCACAACAAAGGGGGGGCTCATACGGAAATGGGAGCTCTCGGCATACAAGACATGGGACGGATATCCCGTCCAGCTCGTGGATTTCGAGAAGGGGGGGGACCTCAGCCTCCTGTTCACCTCGGGAGACGGGAAACTGATCAACACGAAATACCTTTATTTTGACGCGCGCGAAAAACCATGGACGACCTACAGACTTTCAGGGGATCAGAGCATCATCGTCGAGCTCACGCTTCCGCTTGCAGACGGCAGAAAGCTGACAAAGCGGATGACATTCACAAACGGGAAGTATGCGTTTGAGACCGATTTCGAATTCACGAGGATGGGGAATGCGATCTCGAATTTTGAGTACCAGATCGTCTGGGAGAACGGATTGCGGTATGCGGAACACAACAGTGTTGACGAATCAAACTTCGCTCTTGCCTATGCGTACTCCGGGGGAGAGCTGACGGAAGTTGACGCGGGGAAAAACGGGGAAACAACGAAGCGCGACATCAACGGTCTCATGGACTGGGTTGCAACGAGAAACAAGTATTTTGCGCTCGCGTTGATGCCCGAGCACGGGGCGAGCCAGGGAGCATACATCGAAGGATCGCGGACCACCGTCGCGGACAACGGTGTGAAAAAGAATTTCGCGCTCGCACTGAAGATGCCGCTCATGACCGGTGCGGAACATGCCAGGGTGACCGTCTATCTCGGACCGCTTGATTTCGATATCGTGAAAGGATACAGGCGGGGTCTCGAACAGATCATGAGCCTGGGGTCCGCCTGGATCATCAGGCCGATCTCCGAGTATATCATGATCCCGCTGTTCCAGTTTCTTCACAGGTTCATACCGAATTACGGGTGGGTGATCATCGTGTTTTCGATAATCATCAAGCTCGCCCTGCAACCGCTGACGCGCACGAGCATGAAATCGATGAAGCGGATGCAGAAGCTCACGCCCCTGATGAACGAGATTCGGGAGAAGTACAAGGAAGACCCGAACAAACAGAACCAGCAGATCATGAACCTGTACAAAGAGTACGGCGTGAATCCCGCCGCGGGGTGCCTCCCCATGCTTCTGCAGCTGCCGGTTCTGTTTGCCCTCTACGCGGTGTTCAAGTCGTCCATCGGCCTCAGGCAGTCGGCGTTCATGTTCTGGATCAAGGATCTTTCGATTCCGGACGCCGCGCTCCGGCTTCCGTTTACGGTTCCTTTCTTCGGGATAACGGACGTCAGCGGGCTCGCCCTGGCGATGGGGGTCACGATGTTCCTGCAGCAGAAGATGACGGTAACGGACCCCCGCCAGAAAGCCATGGTGTGGATGATGCCTGTGCTCATGACGCTCATGTTCAACAGCCTCCCTTCGGGCCTGAACCTCTACTACTTCGTTTTCAACCTCCTAGCAATCGGCCAGCAGGTGTGGTTTAACAAGACGGGGGGCGACGAACCCCTGCGGAAGGTCGATCCGAAAAAAGGCGGCGGCGGAATACTGGCTCGCCTGACAAAGGATCTTCCGAAGATGAAGTAAAACCTCCTTGGAAGGCTCTTCCTGGCGCCCCGCGGTAATATGCCGAGGGGCGCCGTCGTTCATGGGGCAAGTGCGCTTCGTTGAATGTCTACGCGGAAAATTGTAGTTTACAAGCCCTCAGCGGGGTGCAATGACGATCTCTCGCACAGATACGATTGCCGCGGTGGCAACGCCGCCGGGCGAAGGCGCAATCGCGGTCATCCGGATCAGCGGGCCCGACGCAATCCGCATAGGAGACAGTATCTTCCGCGCGCGAAGGCCGCTGTCGTCGTCCCCCGGCTACACGCTTCAGCATGGATTGATCGTCGGGGCAGACGGAAGGGAAGTGGACGAAGGGCTGGCTGCGGTTTTCTGGGCCCCCCGCTCGTACAGCGGGGAAGACACGGTGGAGATCAGCTGCCACGGCGGCCTGTTTGTCACCGCGGCGGTGCTCAACGCGGTGCTCTCGGCGGGAGCACGGCGGGCGGATCCGGGTGAGTTCACGCGAAGAGCGTACCTGAACGGCAAAATGGATCTCTCCCGCGCGGAGGCGGTCGCCTCATTAATCTCGTCGGGGAGCGAGCGTGCGCACCGTGCGTCGCTTGCGCAGCTTCATGGTCGGCTTGCAGGGAAGGTGGAAGACCTGAGGTCGGAGCTGCAACGTCTATGTGCGTTATTGGAAATCGACCTGGACTTCAGCGAAGAGGGGATCAGCGTCGTCGGAACGACCGAAATCGACAGGAGCATCAGAGAGACAAAAGGGCGGATCGAGCGCCTGGCAGATTCGTTCAGAACCGGGAAGATTTACAGGGACGGGGTTTCCGTTGTAATCGTCGGTCCCCCCAATGCCGGGAAATCAAGCCTCTTCAACGCCCTGCTGAAAGAAAGCCGGGCGATCGTCACCCCGATAGCAGGCACGACGCGCGACTACCTGGAAGAGAATCTCCTGCTGGAGGGAATGCTCTTTCGTATCACCGACACTGCGGGGCTCAGGAAATCCGGCGATCCCATCGAGTCGGAAGGGATAGCCAGGACCCTGAAGTCCGTAAAGGGTGCGGATGTGGTGATCCTCGTGGCGGAAGCAGGTAAGGAAGATATGCATAGCAGAAACCTGATGGAATCGCTTCAGCTTACAGAAAACCAGAAGCTAATCCTGGTCAGGAACAAGATCGACCTGGTCCCCGGGGAGCCGGACGGTGTCTCTGTCTCAAATGAAATGGGAAGGAGCTGCACAGTTGTGCCTCTTTCTGCACTTACCGGAAAGGGGATACATGCGCTGGCGGGGGCGCTTGTCAACACACTCGGAGAGTCAGAGCTCTCTGTGCATGAGACGGTGTGCGTCATTAGCGAAAGGCACGCCGAATCCCTCCGGAAGGGAGCCCAGGACCTGTCGACGGCGCTTGAATCTCTCGGGACGGGAATGACAAATGAGTTTGTCGCGTTCGACCTGAGAGAAGCCGTGTCAGCGCTCGGTGAAATCACGGGTGAGATAACAACCGAGGACGTCCTGAACTCGATCTTTGCCCGGTTCTGTATCGGGAAATAGCGATGTTCCACGTGAAACAACTTGAATGGCATGGTGGACTGTGATCGGGTGATAATCGTTGTTGGGGGTGGTCATGCCGGAGTAGAGGCCTCTATGGCTGCCGCACGGATGGGATGTTCCGTTGTTCTCCTGACAATGGACGTCCGGGCGATCGGACGGATGTCATGCAACCCTGCCATCGGGGGGACCGCAAAGGGGCACCTCGTTCGAGAGATAGATGCGCTCGGCGGAGAAATGGGAAAGATCGCGGACGCCACAGGAATCCATTTCAGGGTCCTCAACAAGTCGAAGGGTCCTGCTGTCTGGTCTCCCCGGTCGCAGAATGATCGCGAATGGTACAGCCGGGAGGCGCGGCGGAGGATTCTCGAGCAAAGCGGCATCCAGGTTGTGGAGGGATCACTTCGGGACATACTCATCGAGAAGAACACGGTGAAAGGGGGAGTACTTTCCGACGGTAGCGTTATTCGTTGCTCGTCGCTCATCCTCTGCAGCGGGACATTTCTGAATGGGGTCATGCACACGGGGACGGTATCCGCACAGGGGGGAAGATTTGGCGAGCCGTCTTCAACCGGAGTGAGTGAGCGACTCATTGAGGCAGGGTTCAAAACGGGCCGATTGAAGACTGGAACCCCTCCAAGGTTGAGCAGGAAGACTATCGACTTTGGAGAAACCGAGGAGCAGGCAGGTGACGCAGACCCGGCCCCGTTCTCATTTCAGAATGAGTGTATCGACAACGTTCAGATTCCGATGTACATCACGTACACGAACGAGGAAACGCACGAAACACTCCGGACAGGATTCGACAGATCTCCGATGTTCACGGGGAGAATCAAGGGGGTCGGCCCGAGATATTGCCCCTCTATTGAGGACAAGATCAACCGGTTTGCGGAGAGGGACAGGCATCAGATATTCCTCGAACGGGAAGGATATGATACCGATGTTGTGTATATGAACGGATTCTCCACGAGCCTTCCTAAGGACGTCCAGGAGCGTGCGCTCAGGACAATCCCGGGCCTTCGCAACTGCGCGATGATCAGACCAGGGTATGCCGTGGAGTATGACTATATCCCGCCTCACCAGATTGAACATACACTGGAAACGAAGCGGGTAAGGGGTCTCTACTTTGCGGGACAGATAAACGGGACGAGCGGCTACGAAGAAGCGGCTGCACAGGGACTCATCGCCGGAATCAATGCGGCGTCAGGAGTACTGGGAAAGCCGCCGTTCGTTCTCAAACGAAACGAGGCGTACATCGGCGTGATGATTGACGACCTCATTAACAAGGGGACAGACGAACCATACCGCATTTTCACATCGCGCGCTGAATACAGGCTGCTCCTCCGCCAGGACAACGCCGATACAAGGCTCATGAGAAAAGGCCACCTTCTCGGACTCATCGGGGACGAACAGATCCGCCGACTCCAGGAAAAAGAGGATCGAATTGAGAAAGGAAAGAGGAGCCTCGCATCGATACGAGTTTCGCCGGAAGAAGTAAACGATTACCTTCGCGCATGCGACAGCGAGCCGATCACAGAGTCTGAGACGCTCGCCCAGCTCCTCAAGAGGTCAGAAGTCGAAATCCAACCTCTCCTGCGATCGACCGGCATGGCATCCGAGCCTGGTCTCGCCGCGCTGGCAACAGACGGCCGGGCGAGGGAAAGAGTGCAGATCGAAACTAAGTATGAAGGCTATTTGAAGAGACAGCAGGTACAAGTCGCGCAATTTGAACGAAGTGAGAGCATGGAGATTCCCATCGGATTTGAATTCCAGAGGCTCAAATCCCTCAGCAACGAAGGGAGGGAAAAACTCCAGAGAGTGAAACCCCGGTCGGTCGGACAGGCTGCACGCATTAGCGGAGTCACCCCCGCTGATGTCTCGGTCCTTATGATATCACTCCTGAGGTGATGTTCCACGTGGAACAAAGGGACTCTTCCTGTCCATGAGCAATTTCGCCCACTCCGTGGCGTTCCAGAAGATATGCCTCCTGAATGGCGTGCCGCTTTCAGATGCACAGCTCACACTCATGTCCGCATTTGTGTCGGGGGTGCTTGAATGGAACACGAAGATCAACCTGATATCGAGACGCGATGAGGAGAACATCTGGTTCAGCCACGTGCTGCACAGCATCGCGCTCCTCTTTTTCGCCGAGTTTCCCCGCGGGGCCAGGGTCCTCGATCTGGGAACCGGAGGAGGTTTTCCCGGGATCCCCATCGCGATAGCGAGGCCTGATCTGGAAGTGGTGCTTCTCGACTCGATCAGAAAAAAGATTATCGCCGTACAGGACATCGTGGAAAGGACTCACCCGGGAACGGTCTCTGTTTGGTCCGGACGAGCCGAAGACGTCTACAGAAAAGAGGGAGTCAATCCTGCGTTTGATGTTGTCATCGCGCGGGCGGTGGCCTCTCTCAGGGACCTGGTTCACTGGTCGCGGCCGTACCTGAAGAGATCGCAGGTTGTTTCTCCTGTCGCCGAAAAGGGAAAACGGTTCGACCTGAGCGTCCCGTGTCTTATCGCGCTGAAGGGGGGGGATCTCGAACGGGAGATTTCTGAAACGAAGGCGAAGGAGGCCGTGCGCCTCGTCCAGGTCATCAGGATGTCCTTCGAAGGCTGCATTGAGCTCGGTCTCGAAGACAAGAAAGCAGTCATCGCATGCCTCTGATTCTCTATATCCGTTATTGCAAATGACGAAGAACAAGGAACTGCACGACGCGCTGGCCATGCTGCTCACGGAGCAGCGGAATCCCGACTCGATGGACCTCGACTGGCTCCCGACGGAAGCGGCGCTCCGCCTCATCAACACGCAGGACAAGCTTGTCCCTCTTGCCGTGGAGCGGGAGATACCGTACATCGCCGAGGCCGTCGAGCTCATCGTCCATGCTTTGAGAAATGGCGGCCGGCTTCTCTACTTTGGTGCCGGCACGAGCGGGCGGCTTGGCGCTGTTGACGCAGCAGAGTGTCCTCCGACATTCGGCACGGACCCCGCGGTCGTGCGCGGCATCATCGCCGGCGGTGCCGAGGCGATGTTCCATTCCAAAGAAGGCGCGGAAGACGATACGGAACAGGCCAGGCACGACGTCGATGAGCAACGCGTGACCGCGCGGGATGTCGTCTGCGGGATCGCGGCGAGCAGGAGGACCCCGTATGTGGTTTCCGCCGTGACGCGCGCCCGGGAGATCGGTGCGAAGACGATTTACATCACGACAAACCCCCGATCGGAATTCGACATCGAAGTCGACGTCGCGATCTGTCCCGAGGTGGGTCCCGAGGTCCTCATGGGTTCGACACGGATGAAATCGGGAACCGCACAGAAACTCGTCCTGAACATGCTTACCACTGCCGCAATGGTACGGCTCGGGAAGGTATACGAGAACATGATGGTGGACCTCCAGTTGACGAATCGCAAGCTGGTCGAACGGGCAAAACGGATCATCGCGCTCGCGACAGGAATTTCATATGAACGCGCATCCCTGATGCTCGAGCAATCGGGGGGACACGTGAAGACCGCGATCGTCATGGCCGCCATCGGCGTCACCGCCAGGGATGCCAGGGAGAGAATCGAAAAGACAGGCGGGACGGTACGGGGGGCGATCGGGGATCGTGCACCGGGAGTTCGCGTGGCAGCGAGGGAAGAGGCGTAACGCAGGAAAGGGGAACGTCCCGGACGTGGAGCGGGCAGCCCTTCCGGAGCCGAACATGCGGCGCCGGAGGGGTGGAGTGTTTTTTGTGTGAGTGATGATAGAAAAACTTCGACAGACCATTGAGAGCTTTGACGCGTTCAGGGCGCTGAACCTCTCCGGCGCGCGTGAGATCACCGTGACCGGAGCAACCGGGTCCCTTGCTGCGTTCATCGTCGCAGGGATCAGGGACAGGCGCAACAGCCAGGTCCTCTTTGTGACGGGAGACGATGCATCTGCGGAAAGGATGCGCGACGACCTTTCCCTTCTCCTGGGGACGGACGCCGTCCATCTGTTTGCCCCTTCATCTTCGACCGCGCAACACCGCCCCGCCGACGCAAGCGTGTCCGACGTGCAGGCCCTCCGGTCGCTTGTGGACACCCCCGCCGCCGTTGTCGTCACTTCGCCCCGGGGGATGGCGCTCCCGCTCCCCGCGCCCTCCGCCGCGTCGGCAAAAGTGATTACCCTGACGAAGGGGATGCGCGCTGATCTCACGGCGGTTGTCCGTTCGCTGAGGGAGTCCGGATTTGAACAGAAGGACTTCGTGGAAACGCACGGCGACTTCTCCGTGAGGGGAGGGATTCTTGACGTGTTCACGTTCGCCGGTGAAAACCCGGTTCGCGCCGAATTTTCCGGCGACGAGATCGAATCGATACGGGAGTTTGACCCGGTCTCACAGCGGTCGATCAGAGATCTTGCCGCGATGTCGATTGTCCCAGACCTCTTCGCACCGTCCCCTGAATTGGGCGGGGGCAATCGCATGTCTTCCGTCATCGAATACCTGGGCGACGACGCGGTGATCATCCTTGACGAACCGGAGATCATCATGCGCGAGATAGAAAAAGAGAGTGCCGGGGATGAGGGATTGCCCTCCGGGCTCCACGGCGAACTCCTGGGACTGTTTCCCCGCATCGCGTTCCGGACTTTTCCCCCAGAAGGAACCGCGGTTGTGGATTTCGGCGGACGGCATCAGCCCGCCTTCAACGGCAGCATTACCGCCCTGCGCAACGATCTCGCCGCGCTCCAGAGAGAAAATTACTCCGTGTACCTCACGTCCGACACCAATGCAGAACTTGCGCGGCTTAGGGAACTGCTCAACAGCGTCCCCGGGGTGACCGCATCCGGAGATGCCGACGGGTCCCCGCACCCGGGGACGGAAAACACAGAATTTACCCTTGAGGCTCTTCACAGTGGGTTCTTCCTTCCCGGGGCACGCCTGGCGGTCTATACCGAGCACCAGATATTCAACCGGCTGAAGCGTCGCGGACGGAGGCGCACTGCGAAATTCCGGGGTCTGACGGAACGTGATCTCCAGATACTTCACAGGGGGGATTACGTCGTTCACCAGGATTTTGGCATCGGGAGATATGACGGGATGAAGCGGATCAGCGTCGGGGGTGCTGAACAGGAGGTTGTCAAGATCCTGTATGACGCGCACGACGCACTCTTTGTGAATCTCAACTACATAGGAAAACTTCAGAAGTACTCTTCCCGTGAAGGGCATACCCCGGCGCTTTCACGACTGGGGAGCGCGGAGTGGGAAAAGCTGAAGAACCGCGCGAAGAAAAAGGTCAAGGACATCGCGCGTGAGCTCATCGCGCTGTATGCCCGGAGGAAACAGTCGGCAGGATTCGCATTCTCCCCCGATTCGCCGTGGCAGAAGGAACTTGAGGCGTCCTTCATGTACGAGGACACGTTCGACCAGGCGAAGGCGACACTCGACGTGAAGAAGGACATGGAACAACCCCACCCGATGGACCGCCTCATCTGCGGCGACGTCGGATTCGGGAAGACGGAAGTCGCCGTGCGCGCGGCATTCAAGGCGGTTCTCGATGGGAGACAGGTGGCCGTGCTTGTGCCCACAACAATCCTGGCGATGCAGCACTTTAATACATTCCGGGACCGCCTTGCCCGCTACGGCGTCCGCCTTGACGTGCTTTCGAGATTCCGGGCGAAATCCGAACAGGCTTCTCTCATCGCAGCATTGCGGGAGGGGGGAATCGATGTCGTCATCGGCACCCACCGGATCCTCTCCCGCGACGTCACATTCCGGAACATCGGTCTTCTTATCGTGGACGAAGAGCACCGCTTCGGCGTTGCCGCAAAAGAAAAGATCCGTCAGATGAAAGCCGAGGTGGATACGCTGTCCCTCACCGCAACCCCGATTCCGCGCACCCTCCATTTTTCACTCATGGGCGCACGCGACCTCTCCGTCATCGCAACGCCTCCGAGAAACCGTCTTCCCGTGCTCACGGAGATACTCCAGTGGAACGATGACCTTATCAGGGACGCCGTCCAGAGAGAACTCCAGAGGGGTGGGCAGGTCTACTTCGTCCACGACAGGGTCCAGACAATGGACGATGTCGCCGGAAGGCTCCAGACCCTTCTTCCCGGAGTGCGGATGCGTACCGCCCACGGACAGATGCCCGCGCATGAGCTCGAGGGCGTCATGATGGCCTTCCTGGAAAAGCGATGCGATTTCCTTATCGCGACGAAGATCATAGAATCGGGACTTGACATCCCCAACGTCAACACGATTTTCATAAACCGTGCCGACAGGTTTGGCATGGCGGAGCTTTACCAGCTGCGGGGGCGGGTCGGCCGGTCCAATGCACAGGCGTACGCGTATCTCATCACCCCTCCGGTCTCCGCGCTCCCCAGGCCGACAGTCCAGCGTCTTCAGGCGGTGGAAGAATTCACCGAGCTCGGATCAGGGTTCAACCTGGCCATGCGCGACCTCGAAATCAGGGGTGCGGGAAACCTTCTGGGCGCAGAACAGAGCGGGTTCATTGAAAATATGGGCTTCGAGACGTATACGAGGATTCTCGAAGACGCCGTCCGGGAGCTCAAAGAGGAGGAATTCAAGGGGTTGTTCGAAAAGGAAACGGGGTACCGGCTCCAGCAGCGCGAGGCGGTCGTGGAAACCGATCTCAGCACATTCATACCTGAATTGTACGTTCGCAGCGAAGAAGAACGGCTTGCGCTTTATCGCAGGCTCTATGCCCTGTCAAGCACAGAGCAGCTTCTTGAAGTCCAGGAGGAAATGCAGGACCGGTTCGGCCGTTTCCCGGAGGAAACCCGAAATCTCTTTGGCATGGTTCGGCTCAGGCTCGCGGCCATCAGGATCGGATTCAGGAAAGTGAGCGTGAAAGGAAACCAGCTCGAGGCCGAATTCCCTTCCGAATCAGAGGTGGAATTCTATGACGGAGAGACGTTTCAGAACATCATGACTCTTATATCGCAGATGCACAAAAAGTCCGCCGCGCTCCGCCAGGAAGGTAATCTCCTGAAGTTGAGGGTCCAGCTCTCCGGGTTGCAGGGGGCGGAAGACAACATTGCGAAATCACTTCTTCTTCTTGAACAGATCCAACGCAGCGAACCCACAGGCAGACCTGGAGGAGTCTGAAAATATCCCCACTGAGCAAATCCGCGAAATCAAGCCGCAAATGCCCCGTTTCCAGCATAATTAACTTGACTTTGTTGGCCAATTGCATATCTTACGAAGCACCAGTGGGTAAAAGTGGGTTATGGGTGGGTAGAAATTTGCCCGAATAGGGCTATTTCAAAAACGGCATTTTCCGGCGTCATGTCATCGTTCAAGGGCTCATACGAGTACTCGGTTGACAGCAAGGGGAGGATGAACATCCCTGCGCGCCTCAGGAAATACGTCTCTCCCGATGCGAACGATACATTCATTATCACGCGGGGATACGAACAGTGCCTGTCCGTATATCCTCTAGATGAATGGAGCAAGCTGGAGGAGACCATCCGCCAACTTTCGCCGACGAATCCTCAACACAGGTTTTACACGCGCACACTCCTGGCAAACGCGATAGAATCTCAGCTTGACGGCCAATCCCGGATCACAATTCCAAGGGAACTTCTCCAGCTGGCCGGGATTGAAAACGAAGTTCTCATACTCGGTGTCCTCGAACGCATCGAAGTCTGGAACCCGAAAACGTACAGAGAGTACCAGGAAAAGCAGCCGGAAAGCTACGAGAATATTGCCCAGACGGTCCTCCAGAAGTAGGTTCCCCGCATGTCAACGTATCATGAGTCCGTCCTTGTGGGGGAAACGCTTTCTCTTCTCATCAATAACAGGGAGGGGACATACGTCGATGGGACCGTCGGCGGCGGGGGCCACGCCGAGAAGATCTGTGAGAATCTCGGATCCCGGGGGCGCCTTATCGGTCTTGACGCCGATGCAGACGCCGTCGAAGAATCCAGGATCCGGCTCCAGCGGTTCGGTTCACGCGTAACTCTCGTCAGGGGGAATTTTCGCGGAATCGCAGCTGAACTCGCGTTGATGGGCGTGCAAAGATGTGCAGGAATTCTGCTGGACCTGGGGGTTTCGTCGCACCAGATCGATCAACAGGAACGGGGATTCAGTTTCCGCCCCGGCGGCCCGCTTGACATGCGCATGGATATCCGGCGACCCGCAAGCGCACGTGACATTCTTAACGGGTATTCTGAGGAGAAGCTCGGCGAGATATTCAGGGAGTACGGGGAAGAGCGCGCCGCGCGTCGCATTGCCACAGCCGTTGTGCGTGCCAGGCCAATAGAATCGGCGGATGATCTGAACAGGGTCATTGGGGGGTGTGTGGGGGGGAGGTACCTGATAAAATCGATGGCGCGGGTGTACCAGGCCATACGGATGGAAGTGAACGGGGAACTCCTCAGCCTGCGCGAAGCACTTGCTTCGGTGCCGGACCTCCTTTTCCCGGGAGGGCGATGCGTAGTGATAGACTATCATTCGCTCGAAGACAGAATCGTGAAGGAGTTCTTCCGGGAAGAATCCGCAGACAGGATTCCATCACAGAACAAACTCGTACCGGATCTGCCGCGGGTACCGAGGCTCAGGATTCTGACAAAAAAACCGGTAACGGCAACCGGCCATGAGATCGGACGCAATCCGCGTGCCCGGAGCGGAAAACTCAGGGCGGCGGAACGCCTGTAGATGCAGGCGGACCGGGGGGAGGAAACCATGGCAAGCACAACCGGGAGGAGGGTCGAGGCGGTACTGCCGCCCGGCCGCGAGCACCGCTACATCTACGGTAGCACGTCTCCCGGGGGTGTACAGCAGGGGGCACTCCGGCCGAACAGGCGGGGGGCCCGGAGAAAGGTTTCCACATTCAATATCATCCTTCTGCTGTTCGGCGTCGGGGGAGCCATCGTCTTCTACGTGAGCAACATCCTCAGCATCAACCGGCTCGCCTCGGATATCGGTCAACTCGAAGCAGAGTACCAGAAGATCCAGGGGATCAACGAATCACTCCGCACAGACGTGAGTCGCAAATCGGGGCTTGAGAACATAAGCCCGGTGGCACACGATCAGCTTGGACTCCACGCGTCACAGACGCAGCAGATCTGGTTCACAATCGACAGGGACAAGCTCAGGGATCTGGGGATCACGCCGGGTGGATTGCGGTAGCACTTTTGGTGGGACATGATCAGGACGAGAAGGTCGGCAGAGGAAATGACCGGGGGGGGGGCATTCGCATTCTTGAAGGAATGGAACAGGCGCGTCCTCGCCGTGAAGGCGGCACTGCTACTGTTTTTTGTCCTCGTCGCCTTCCGCCTCGTGCAGATTCAGGCGATCGACTCGGGAGCGTACAAAGAGCGGGCGCGAAAGCAATACGAGAAACCTGAGGAGATTCCCGCGCAACGGGGAACGATTTACGACCGTTCGGGCCACCCCCTTGTAACAAACGCACGATTCGTCTCCTTCGGGGCGGACCCGGCGATGATCGGAGACCGCACGGGGGAAGTCGCGGACCGGTTTGCCGCCGTGTTCAACCGGCGGCGGAGCAGTTACCTCGAGAAGCTTTCCGGGCCATCGAGGCATTTCGTCTGGCTGGAGCGGGGAGTCAACCCATCCGCCGAAACGCGGATAAACGTAGCGGAGTTTCCCGGACTCATCATGATCCCCGCGCCCAAGAGGCTCTACCCGTACGGCCGGGTGGCGGGGCAGCTTCTCGGATTTACCGGTGTCGACAACAACGGTTTGAGCGGGCTGGAACTCCAGCTTGACTCGCTCCTGCGCGGAGAAAACGGCCGGCTCATACTTCAGCGGGACGGACTCAACCGCCAGCGTCAGTCCGTGGACTATCCCCGGGTGGAACCCGTGGACGGTGATGCAGCCAATCTGACCATAGACGTCGAGTATCAATCCATCGCCGAGGAAGAACTGAGGAAGGGGATTGAACGGAACAAGGCGGAAAGCGGGCTCGTGGCGATGATCGACCCGGCCACGGGGGAGGTCCTCGCAATGGCAAACTGGCCGCAAATGAATCCGGCCGACCCCTCCGGCACCGACCCGCAGGTCGTGAGAAACAGGGTTGTCACTGACATGTTCGAACCCGGATCCGTATTCAAGGTCGTAACGGCATCCGCGGCGCTCGAATCGAACAAGGTCGACCCCGCGCGAAGATTCGATGCGGAGCAGGGATCGTATGCCGTTCGCCTGCCAAACGGGAGAGTGCGGAACACGATCACCGACACGCACAAACACGGGATCATCACGTTCCAGGAGGCGATGGAGGTCTCGAGCAACATCGTCATGGCAAAGATCTCCGACATCATCGGTGCGGACGCGCTCTTCACGATGGCGCGCGCCTACGGGTTCGGTACGGCGACCGGCATAGAGCTCCCCGGAGAGGTGCGGGGCGAACTCAAGCTTCCCACCCAGTGGTCGGGGACGACGCTCAACTCAATGGCCTACGGCTATGAAGTCGGCGTCACGCCGCTCCAGATCCTGTGCGCATATGCTGCCGTCGCGAACCACGGCGTTCTCATGAAGCCGTTCGTGGTCCGGTCCGTCGTCGGACCCGGCGGCACCGTCGTCGCCGACCGGCTCCCCGAACCGGTGCGTCGGGTGATTTCCAAAAGCACTGCAGCGCTCCTCACACAGATGTTCCGCGGCGTCGTGGAGAAGGGGACCGGCATCCCCGCGAAGATCGCGGGCCTTTCCGTTGCGGGGAAAACAGGAACGGCGCGAAGGGTCATCGAGGGGAAATATTCGCGGAGCGACTATACTGCGTCATTCGCGGGGTTCTTTCCGGCGGAGGAGCCGGCCGTCGTGTGCCTGGTCATGATTGAAAACCCACGCGACAGGGGGTATACGGGGGGGCTGGCCGCTGCTCCGGTCTTCAAGGCTATTGCGGAGAGAATTTACGCGACGTCCGGCCGGTTCCGATCCCGCCAGGCGGAAGCGAGGGCCGAAAACGGACCCTCGGTCGTGCCCGACGTCACGACGCTGTCGCCGGACGCGGCGCGGTCGCTTCTCCATGCAGGCGGGTTTGAGGCGATCGTGCGGGGGGACGGGAAGATCGTCGCACGTCAGTCTCCTTCTCCCGGGACCACGGCCCCCAGGCGGACCGAGGTGGAAATCACATTGGGGGACGCCTCTCCGGGCGCCGGATCGCTTGTCGTCATGCCGGATGTCAGGGGACTTGCAATCCGGCGGGCGCTCACGCGTCTTTCGCTTCTGCATCTCGACGTTGCCATTCAGGGTTCCGGCGTCGTCGTTGCACAGGATCCGCAGGCACGAGATCAGGTCCGGCGGGGAGCACACGTCGTGATCCGGTGCGAACCGAGAACTCCGGTCCCGTTCGCGGCGAATTGATCCGCTCACAGCACGCAAGACCGGTCGATGACTCTCAATGACCTCCTCCAGGGGGTCCGCGTCACAAAACTCTATTCGGGGATGTACGGAAAGATGGTGCTGACGCAGGACATTTCCGTGAGGAACATACGATATGATTCCCGGCGGGTCGGTCCCGGGGACCTCTTCGTTGCTCTGCGCGGCGGGGTGCAGAACGGGCACAGGTTCATCGATGAAGCGATCGCTGCGGGGGCGCCGGTTGTCGTCGTGGACGATGACGGCGCGCGGCCGGACACGTATTTCATGCACTCGGGGGTGCTTAAGGTCCTTGTCCCGGACGCGCGCGTGGCGCTTGCCGGGCTTTCTGCAAATTTCTACGGAAGGCCGGCGGACCGCCTTCAGCTCGTCGGCATTACGGGAACCAACGGAAAGACGACAACAAGCCATCTCATCAGGGCGATCCTGGAGGCCGCCGGCAGGCAGGCAGGCCTGATCGGGACAATTGAGTACAGGATCGGGGAGCGGGTAATGCCTGCGACCCACACGACGCCCGAATCGACGGAGCTCAACGCGCTTCTTGCGGAGATGGAACAGGCCGGCTGCGTTGCGGCGGTGATGGAAGTCTCTTCGCACGCCCTGGCCCTCTCCCGGGTGGAAGGGCTTGGCTTCCGCGCGGCCGTGTTCACGAATCTCACGCAGGACCATCTTGATTACCACGGTTCGATGGAGGAGTACTTTCGCGCCAAGAAGAAACTCTTCGACTCCCTCGGGCCGGACGCTGTCGCCGTCATCAATGCCGGCGATCCCTATGGTCCCCGTATGATCGGGGAGACCCGGGCTGCGTCTCTTACATACGGATTCACGCCCGGATGCGACGTGCGCGCCACCGCGGTCGACATGACAATCGACGGGAGCCGTTGCATTGTGACGCATGCGGGCGGTGAAATGGAAATCCGGTCGCACCTCACGGGAAGATTCAACATTCTGAATATCCTCGCCTCGTGTGCTGCCGGCCTCGGCCTCGGAATAGCACCCCCGGCGATCGTCGCGGGGATCCGGAACGTGCTGGCGGTGCGCGGGCGATTCGAAAAGGTGGTCTCCCCCGCGGGATGGACCGCAATCATCGATTATGCGCACACGCCGGACGCCCTGGAAAACTGCCTCCGAACGATCCGTGAACTGGCGCCCGCCTCGCAGGGGCACCGTGTCATCACTGTTTTCGGCTGCGGCGGAAACAGGGACAGAGGGAAGCGCCCGATCATGGGGCGCATCGCATCCCTGTGGAGTGACATCGCAATCGTCACGTCGGACAATCCGCGCGGCGAAGATCCAGCGTCGATTATCGACGCGGTCGTCGCGGGGATGCCCGCCGGGGGAGAAACGCACATCGAAGTCAACAGGCACGCGGCGATTCGCAGTGCCCTCGCGAAGGCCCGCAGCGGCGATGTCATCCTTGTCGCGGGGAAGGGGCACGAGACCTACCAGATCATCGGCGCGACGCGTTATCATTTCGACGATCGCGAAGAGGTGGAGGCTTTCATCCGGGAAAACACGTGAGGCTGACGGTGAGAGATCTCGAGAAGATCCCCCACCGGGAGTTCCTGCAACGGGAGATCCTCGCGCATCGCGCCGCTACGGGAGTCTCCACCGATTCCCGCTCAACGCGCTCCGGGGACCTTTTTGTCGCCCTGCGGGGCCCGACGTACGACGGGCATAGGTTTACAGGCCAGGCCTTCGCGGCGGGCGCGGTCGCCGCCGTCGTTGACGAAGAGTTTGATGTCTCGCAGGTTTCCGGGAAACCCCTCCTCCGCGTGACGGACACCACGCTCGCGCTGGGAGCGGTTGCGCGGGTATACCGCGACAGGTTCAGCATACCGTTCCTCGCCGTGGGAGGGAGCAACGGCAAGACCACGACGAAAGAAATGATCGCGGGCGTGCTGCGCGAGAAGTACAACGTCCTCAGCACGGAGGGGAATCTCAACAACCAGATCGGCGTGCCGATGACCCTGTTCCGGCTCAGCCGGAAGCACGAGGTTGCGGTGATAGAAATCGGAACAAACCATCCCGGCGAGATCGCACTTCTGTGCGAAATACTGCGCCCAACGCACGGGGTGATCACCAATATCGGCCGGGAGCATCTGGAGTTTTTCGGTTCGGTGGACGGGGTGGCTGAAGAAGAGGGGACGCTTTTCAATGCCCTCTCCGGCACCGGGGGAACGGCGCTCGTCGGGACGGACGATCCCCGCGTCCGGGCTGCCGCCCGCAGAGTGAAACGGAAAGTCACGTACGGATTCCGGTCGCGGGCTGCTTCGGTGCGCGGACGCGGTGTCACGCTCGACGGGGATGGACGCGCCTCGTTCGAATTCCACTCCGGGCCCACGAAGCGCTGGTACAGGGTCTGCCTGGCGATCCCCGGGAAACACAATGCCATGAACGCGCTGTCGGCCGCGGCCGCGGGGGTTGCCTTTCACGTTCCCTCTCTCCGGATCAGCCGGGCGCTGGAATCGTGCCGCTCCGTGAGCAGAAGGATGGAAACAGTCTCCGTCGGTGGTGTGACAGTGTTGAACGACACGTACAACGCGAACCCCGATTCCGCGCTCGCCGCCCTTGAAACGCTGGCGTCCCTGCGCGGACCAGGAAAGAGGGTAGCCGTTCTGGCGGATATGAAAGAGCTCGGGCCCGCGGGGGCGTCGGTGCACGCCGCTCTGGGAAGAAAGGCCTCCTCACTCGGCATCAGCCACCTCCTGACGTTCGGAGATCTGGCCGGACACATACGCGCCGCCTCGGGGATGCCGGGCGCACGCCACTTTACAGAGAAACTGAAGCTTGCCGAATACCTTGCGGGTATTCTCGCGCCGGGGGATGCGGTTCTCGTCAAGGGATCGCGCGGGATGCACATGGAAGAGGTCGTCACATATCTGAAGGAGCGCGTGCCCGGCGCATAGCGGACTGGATGCTCTACTATCTCATCGATCATATCGACCGCATGATGCACATTCCGGGATCCGGGCTGATCCGGTACATCACGTTCCGGGCTGCTGCGGCTGCGGTGACGGCCCTGGTCATCGCATTCTGGCTCGGGCCGAAGATCATCAGGAAACTGAAAGAACACCAGATCGGCGAGGCCGCCAAGATCGAGGCGCCGAAGACCCACCTTGCAAAGGCAGGAACGCCGACGATGGGGGGACTGATCGTGCTGGCATCGGTCATACTCCCCACGCTCCTCTGGGCGAACGTCGGTAACGTGTACATCATGCTGATCCTCTTCGTCACGGCGACGCTCGGCGGCGTCGGGTTCCTTGATGACTATCTGAAGGTCGTGAAAAAAAAGCCGACGGGACTCATCGGCCGCTACAAAATCGTCGGGCAGGTGATCGTCGGGATCGTCGTGGGGAGCATCATCTACTTTGCTCCCCAGTGGATCGACCCGGACCTGTGGAAGGTCAACACGTCATCGACGGTGCCGTTCTTCAAGAGCCAGGAGATCGATTTCGGCCGCATGTACATTCCGATGGTCGTGTTCATCATCGTCGCAACATCGAATGCGGTGAACCTCACCGACGGGCTAGACGGACTCGCCATCGGGATCGTGGGAATCGTCGGCCTGACGCTTGCGGTGATAAGCTACATCTCGGGGAACGCCGTCCTGAGCGATTACCTGACAATCCCGTTTCTGCGGGGAAACGGCGAGCTCGCCGTGTTCTGCGCTGCGCTTGCGGGAGGTGCTCTCGGATTTCTCTGGTTCAATGCCTATCCCGCGCAGGTGTTCATGGGTGACACGGGCTCGCTCGCCCTCGGCGGAGCCATCGGGGCATTGTGCGTCCTCCTGAAAAAAGAGCTTCTGCTCCCCACGCTGGGTGGGGTGTTTCTTGCGGAGACGGTGTCCGTCATACTCCAGCGGCTGTATTTCAAATACACGAAACGAAAATACGGCCAGGGACGACGCATCTTCAGGATGGCCCCGCTTCATCACCATTTTGAAATGCTCGGCTGGCCGGAGCCAAAAATCGTCACGCGGTTTTACATCGTCGCAATCCTGCTCATGATCCTGAGCCTCGCAACGTTCAAGGTGAGATAACGGGTGGGCGAGACACTGCCGGGCGGTTCACGATACAGCGTCCTTGGCGGCGCGCGGAGCGGGCTTGCCGTCGCGCGGCTTCTTGCCGCCCGGGGGGCGTCGGTGTTCCTGAGCGACAGCGCGCCGGAGGAGAAGATGCGCTCCGCGGCCGCCGCACTCGACGCAATCGGCGTGGCGCACGAATTCGGTATCAACTCCACGCGGGTTCTCGACGCGGACACCGTCGTCGTGAGCCCCGGAGTTCCGTCGGACGCGCCGATCGTGAAAGAAGCCCTGGCAAGGGGGATCAGCGTCGTGAGCGAGCTCGAGGTCGCGGGCTGGTTCTGCCATGCGCCCGTGGTGGCGATCACCGGGACCAACGGGAAGACAACAACGACGGTTCTCGCGGGGCGGATGTTTGGCGACGCGAAGATGTCGCCGGTTGTGGCGGGGAACATCGGAACGGCGTTCTCCGAAGTCGTCGGCACCCTGAAGAAAGATGGCGTGGCGGTGCTGGAGGTGAGCAGTTTTCAGCTCGACTTCATTCGTTCCTTCCGTGCCGGGGTGGCGGCGATACTGAATATCACGCCGGATCATCTCGACAGGTACGAGTACAGCTTTGAAAAATACCGGGCATCCAAAGAGCGGATCTTCATGAACCAGAGAGCGGGTGACGTGCTCATTTACAACGACGACGACGAGGTAACGCGGGCCGCCGTAACGCGGGATGCCCCGTCCGGCGTACAGATGCTCCCCTACAGCACGCGCCGGGTCTTAAAGCGAGGGGCGTACCTCTCGGCCGGAGGCATGCTGACGGTCGCCGTGGCTGCGAAAACGCACGAGGTCGTGCCCGCGGCGGACATCAGCATCCGGGGGGAGCACAACCTTGCAAACGCGATGGCGGCCTCCCTCGCGGCAATTGTGATGGGGGTTCCGCCCGCCTCGGTGAGGGCGACGCTCAAGAATTTCAAGGGGGTTGAACACCGGCTGGAATTTGTCCGGGAACTTGACGGCGTCATGTACGTGAACGATTCGAAAGCAACAAACGTGGATTCAGTCTGGTACGCCCTCCGGAGTTTCGACAGGCCGCTTATCGTCCTTATGGGGGGACGGGACAAGGGGAACGACTACTCCCGGCTCCTGGACCCGGTGAAGAAACACGTCAGGGCAGTGATCGCCATCGGGGAATCTGCCGGTAAAGTCCGTTCGGCGTTCGATGCCGTTATCCCCGTTGAGACGGCGGGTACGATGGAAGCCGCGGTAACAGCGGCACGCGGACTGGCGCGGGCGGGCGATGTCGTGCTTCTGTCCCCGGCTTGCGCGTCGTTCGACTGGTTTGAGAATTATGAACACCGCGGAAGGGTGTTCAAAGACCTCGTGCTGTCTCTTGCGCCCGGCGCCTGAGCATCGCATGCGAGCCCCGAGAAACCATATCGATCTCTCATGTTTTCTTGCGGTCCTCACGCTGATGGTTCTGAGCCTGGGTGTTGTCTATAGCGCGAGCTCCACGTGGGCGCTTGACAGGCTCGGGGAGAGCGGAAAGGTCCTCGGGAGCCACGCGATCAAGGTCCTTCTCGGCTTTGTCGCGATATTCGTCTTCATGCAGATCGACTATCACAAATACCGGAAATTGACGAAACCTGCGCTCACGATCTCCATCATCCTCCTCCTCGTGACGCTTGTTCTGGGGGGGCGTTTCAAAGGGGCGACCCGCTGGCTCTTCATCGGCGGGTTCGGGCTGCAGCCGTCCGATTTCGCGAAATTCGCGCTCGTGTTTCACCTGAGCGTGCTCATGGCTGCGAAAGGCGAAGCGGTGAAGGATTTCAGGAGGGGATTCCTGCCAATGCTCGTCTGGATCGGCGCCGTGACCGTACTTGTTCTGGCGCAGCCCAACTTCAGCATGGGAGCAATGATCTTCGCGATAAGCCTGGCGATGCTCTTCATAGGCCGGGCGCGCATCTCCCACATCCTGCTCACGCTCGGAGCGCTGGTGCCTCTTCTCGTCCTCTACATGCTCAGCGCGGAATACCGGATGCAGCGCATCATGAGTTACATCGGGAAGGGAGACGGGGCGGGGATGGCGAAGGCGAGGCATCAGCTCACGCAGGCGATCCTCGGGTTCGGCAACGGCGGGATCTTCGGGCTGGGCCCAGGCGGGAGCCATCAGCGCGACCATTTTCTGCCCGAGTCGTACGGCGACTTTGTCTTCTCGATCGTGGGGGAGGAATACGGCCTGATCGGGACGCTGTTTTTCATACTCCTGTTTCTCGTGATCTTTCTCCGCGGCATAAAGATCGCGAGGCATGCGACGGATGAGCTTGGTCGTCTCCTTGCGATGGGGATAACAATCACGATCACGCTGTACGCGCTCATCAACGCGGGTGTCACGCTTGGCATACTGCCGACAACGGGGCTCCCGATGCCGTTCGTGAGTTACGGAGGGACTGCGATGCTCATTTCCTGCGCGGCCGTCGGCGTGCTCCTGAACATCTCCACGCAAACCGACCTCCATCCCCGGCTCGACACCACCCCTGCCGGGATCCGCTCGCTGGAGCCGGTGCAGCACGGTGCCGCTGTGAGAGCGTGATGGGTGACGGGGTGCTGCGGCTTGTGATCGCCGGCGGGGGAACGGGTGGGCATCTCTATCCGGCGCTTGCGATCGCCGACGAAATAAGGCGCCGGCACCCCAACGCCGACATCCTGTTCGTCGGAACGCGCGGGAAGATTGAATCGCGGGTTGTTCCCGGGCGGGGATATCGGTTTGTCACGATATGGATCAGCGGATTCAGGAGAAGGCTCTCCGCGGAGACGCTTCTCTTCCCGCTGAAGGTTGCGGTCGCACTCATTCAGTCGGCGCTTCTCGTCCGGCGAACAAAGCCCGACGTCGTCATCGGGACCGGAGGGTACGTCTGCGGACCCGTCGTGGCCGCCGCGCAGTTTCTCGGGAAGCGGACTCTGATTCAGGAGCAGAACAGCGTGCCGGGGGCGACGACGCGGATGCTGGCTCCGCGGGCGGACGAAGTGTGTATCGCGTTCGAAGGTTCGGCCGCGTACCTGCGCCGCCGGGACAACGTCAGGCTCACGGGGAACCCGACGCGGGAGCGGATCGGAAACGTGAGCCGGTCTGAAGGTTCGCGCGTGTTCGGACTCGATCCCGGAATGACAACGCTGCTTGTCTTCGGGGGGAGCCGGGGCGCTTCCACGATCAACGCGGCGGTGGCTCCCCTGGCACAGGATCTTGCGGCGGAGGGGGTGCAGATCCTCTGGCAGACCGGCAGGGAGGATTTTGAACGGATCCGCGCGTCATGCGGGGGATTCTCGGAGAGGATAAAGATGTATCCGTTCATCGACAGCATGGAGGATGCGTACGCGGCCTGTGACCTCGCGGTCTGCCGGTCGGGAGCCTCATCGATCGCCGAGCTGACGAGAGCCGGCGTTCCTTCGGTTCTCATCCCGTACCCTCATGCGGCGGCCGATCACCAGACGGAAAATGCGCGCGCCGTTGCCGCAGCGGGAGCTGGTATACTCCTTTCCGACAGTGATGCGGGGACGCTTCTCGGGGCGACCGTCAGGCGGCTTCTGGGGGACAGGGTACAGCTGTCGGCGATGGGCAGCGCAGCCCGGCTTCTCGGCAAACCCGGCGCCGCCGCGGATCTTGCGGATGCCGTCGAACGGCTTGCACAGGTGCACTGAACGCGATGGAACACGACAAGACATTCAAATACAAGCTCGATTTCTACTACATCCAGGCGCTCATCTATCTTGTCACCCTCATCCTGTACGGGGGGATACGGGGGAACTTCATCGAGCGGGAATTTCTGTACGTGCTGAACGACCCGATCATGTACGTCATCATGTTCTTCGTCCTGATGTCGATTGTCACACTCGGGCTCAATTATGTCCGCAACAGGCGCCTGATCATCACAAACGACGCCTTCGTGTTCCGGCATCGGTGGCAGGAACGGCGCGTCCCGTTCGCAGACATCGAATGGATGCATATCGGCCGGGAGCCGCGCGTGCAAACGGGAGGGCGGTTCCAGGTCATCGTCTTCAAACTGAAGGAAAGGCGCCGAGTCTTCCGGATACGGGTCGGGCGGTACGAACGCGAACGGGATCTTGTTGCGGAAATGACGCGGATCGCCGCCCGCGTGCCGAAGCGGAAACAGTCACGGTGGCGCAAACCGAGATTCTAGAAACAGGACATGCGACAATGTTCTCATCAATTCGCAAGCTGCATTTCGTCGGCATTGGAGGCATCGGGATGAGCGGCATCGCCGAGATCCTCACCGCCGAAGGGTTTACCGTCACAGGCTCCGATCGCGCTTCGAATGACAACACCGAACGGCTGCAATCACTCGGCGTCGCGGTCAAGATCGGCCACGACGCAGGGAACCTCGCCCCGGACGTGGATGCGCTCGTGTATTCCTCCGCGGTCGGCAGCGACAATCCCGAGGTCGCGGAAGCTCACCGCCGGAAAATCCCGGTGATACGGCGGGCCGAGATGCTCGCGGAAGTCATGCGCCTGAAGTACGGGATCGGCATCGCCGGCACGCACGGCAAGACGACGACGACCTCCATGGTCAGCCTCGTCCTCATGGAAGGGGGGATCGATCCCACGGTGATCGTGGGGGGGCGCCTCCGGGGCCTTGCAGGTTCCAACGCCCGGCTCGGCAAGGGGGAGTTCATCGTCGTCGAGGCAGATGAATTTGACAGGTCGTTCCTCTCCATCACGCCGACGATCGCTGTGCTGACAACGCTGGAAACGGACCACCTGGACTGCTACAGGGATCTCGATGATATCAAATCGGCATTCATCCAGTTCGCGGGGAAGGTCCCCTTTTACGGCTTCGTGGTCCTCTGCCTCGACGAGCCGGCGCTGCAGGACATCATGCCGAAGATCAAGAAGAAGATCGTAACATACGGGCTCAACGGTCAGGCGGACCTCCAGGCTGTTGACATCGTGCACAGGCAAAACAGGACGAAATTCACCGTCGTCTGCGATGGAAAAGATCTAGGGGAAATCGAAATCCAGATTCCCGGCGTGCACAACGTCCAGAATGCGCTCGCGGCGATCGCGGTGGGTCTCGAACTCAAGGTCCCCTTTCCCAAAGTCAGGGCCGGGATCGAGAAATTCACCGGGGTCTTCCGCCGGTGGGAGGTGAAAGCGGAGATCGACGGGATTACTGTCATTGACGACTACGCGCATCATCCCACGGAAATCAGGGCGACGCTGGCGGGTGCGAAAGCGGGGTGGCGACGGCGCACGGTGTGCGTGTTCCAGCCGCATCTCTACTCACGGACGCGGGATTTCTACGACGATTTCGGCAGAGCGTTCTTCAACGCGGACGTCCTCGTCGTGACCGACGTCTATCCCGCCCGTGAAGAGCCGATCCAGGGGGTGTCGGGCGAATTGATAGCAAACGCGGCAAAGGAATTCGGACACAAGCAGGTGCATTACGTTTCCGACAAGAAAGAGGTGCCAGGGTTCCTTATGTCGATCACCCGGCCCGGGGACATTGTCATCACCATGGGCGCGGGAGACATCTGGAAATTCGGCGAACAATTCATCCGGCAGCGGAAGGGAGAGGAATCGCACTGAACGCAATGTATCCCCCTGACCGGACGAAGAACGGATCCTCCCGCGGGCGGACAGGCTGGGTTCTTCTGCTCACGGCGCTGCTTGCCGGGGGAATTGCATCTGTCGCCGTCATGGCAAACGGCTGGAAGCATGACTTCCGCGTCCGGCGGCTCCGCACGGAGGGGAACATCATCGTTCCGGACAGCGACATCATTCGGGCCGCGTCGATCCCGAAAAACGAAAAGCTGTTCGACATCGACCTGAACGCGGTCCGCCGTCGCGTGGAGCAGAATCCGTTCATGAAGCGCGTCTCCGTTGCGCGCGAAATTCCGGACGGGATTGCCATCACGGTCACCGAGCGGAAACCCCTGGCCGTTCTCGTCACGGACAGGTGCCTGTACGTCGATCCCGAAGGGTACGTTCTCCCTCCGGTCCGTACCGCGGAAGTGATTGACCTGCCCGTCCTGACGGGGGACCTGCCTGCCGCAGACTGCACACCGGGGCGGCAGATTCAATCACGGAAGCTCCGGGGCGCTCTCGAGATACTCGCGACCGCGGAGCGGATAGGGGACGACATGTATCACATGATCTCCGAGGTGCACTGCAACGGGGACAGCACGTACGAGCTCTTTACCGCGGAGGGGGGGATCCCCGTCGCGTTCGGAAGCGGGGACGTCGGCCTGAAGCTCGTGACGCTCGAAGGATTCTGGAAACAGATCGTGGCGCAGCGCGGAGCGGCGCAGCTCAGGACCGTCGACCTCCGCTTTGCCGACCAGGTCGTTGTCCGCTGGGACGACGGACACGGGACGCGGACGCAGTAACCGAATTTCACTTCCACACAGGGATCAGTCATGGACAATATCATCGTGGGTCTTGACATCGGAACGACAAAGGTCTGCGCCGTTGTCGCAGGGACCGATGAACACGGGCGTATGAATATTCTGGGGGTAGGCCGCGCGTTGTCGGACGGGATGACGCGGGGGGTGGTGACCCACATCGATCGCACGACAAATTCGATCGTCACTGCCGTGCAGGAAGCGCAGGCCTCCTCGGGCGTCATGATAAAGTCGGTGATTGTTGGTATCGCCGGCGACCACATCCAGAGCTTTCAGAGCCGGGGCGTCATTGGCATAAGCGGCGCCGAGCACGAAGTGACCCAGGCGGACATTGACAGGCTCATCGAAGATACAAAGCGCGTGGCGCTCCCCTCCGACAGGAAGATCATCCATGTCATTCCGCAGGAGTTCATCGTTGACGGTCAGGACGGCGTCTACGATCCTCTGGGAATGGCGGGGGTCCGCATGGAGGCCAATGTGCACATCATCACCGGCCTCGTCAGCGCTGCGCAAAACATTTACAAATGCGTCCAGAGGGCGGGTCTCGAGGTGAGCGACATGGTTCTCGAGCCCCTCGCGTCGAGCTACGCGGTCCTTGACGACGAGGAGAAAGAAGTGGGCATCGCCCTTCTCGACATCGGCGGCGGAACGACCGATCTCGCCGTCTTCGAGGAACGGACGATCCGCCACACGGCGGTGATCGGCATTGCGGGAAAAAAGGTGACCGACGACATCAGAAAAGCGCTCGGCATCCTGAACGATCAGGCTGAAAAACTCAAGAAGGAGCACGGCTTCGCGTTCGTTCCCGCTGTCGTCGACAACGAACCGATCGTGCTCCCCGGGGTGGGAGGGCGAGCGCCGCTGGAGATCGACAAGAGGCTGCTTGCGCAGATCATCCAGCCGCGGATGGAAGAGATTCTGGAAATCGCCGCCCTTGAGATCAAGCGCTCCGGCTACTCGAAACACCTTTCGGGCGGGGTCGTCCTCACCGGCGGAGGGGCGCTCATCAAGGGGACGGCGGACCTGGCGAAGGAGGTTCTCGGCATGCCCGTAAAGATCGGCATCCCGACCGGATTCTCCGGCGGACTCGTCCGGGAAATTGAAAACCCGGCGTATTCCACGGCGGTCGGGCTCGTGTACCACGGAATGAAGTTTCGCGACAGGGCGCCCGCACCGGCCCAGCCCGGCAAGAAGGACAAGTCGATGACACGCATGGCGCAGAAAATGAAGGAATGGTTCGACCAGCTCTGAACGTCAGGAGCGGAACGCACAACGGTTTGTCTCATTCAACATAGGAGGAACATTCGGTGATCGAACTCGACAATGGTCTCGATCGCGGCGCGAAAATTCGCGTCGTGGGGGTCGGCGGCGGCGGGGGGAACGCGATCAACAGCATGATCGACAAAGGACTCCACGGGGTCGATTTCTTTGCGATCAATACTGACCTTCAGGCGCTGGAACGCAACCTTGCCTCGAACAAGATCCAGATCGGGAAGAACCTCACCCGCGGACTCGGGGCGGGTGCGGATCCCTCGATCGGGCACAGGGCGGCCGAGGAGGACCGGGAAGAAATAACCCGGGCCCTCGCCGGGAGTGACATGGTGTTCATTACCGCCGGCATGGGGGGAGGAACGGGCACGGGTGGCGCCCCCATGGTTGCCAACATCGCCAAGAGCCTTGGCGCGCTTGTCGTCGGAATCGTGACGCGCCCGTTCAACTGCGAAGGGAAGAAACGCGCGGCCCAGGCGGAGGCTGGGCTCGAAGAGCTGAAGAAACAGGTGGACACGCTCATCGTCATCCCCAATCAAAAGCTCCTCTCGATCGTCGACAGGAATACGCCCCTGAAAGAGGCCTTTGACATCGCCAACCAGGTCCTTCACGGCGCAACACGGGGAATCTCGGAACTCATCACCGTTCCCGGTCTCATCAACGTCGATTTCGCCGACGTGCGGACCGTGATGCGGGAGATGGGAGACGCTGTCATGGGCTCGGGGATCGCCACGGGGGAAAACCGCGCAGTCGAGGCGGCCCACCTGGCCATTTCGAGTCCGCTCCTCGAGGACGTATCAATCTCGGGGGCGCAGGGCGTGCTCGTGAATATCACCGGGGGGGCGAACATGACGCTTGTGGAGGTGGATGAGGCGACGGAGATCATACGCGAAGCCGCAGGCGAAGAAGCAAACGTCATACTCGGTGCCGTCATCGACGGCAACGTGGAGAATGAAGTCATGGTGACCGTCATTGCCACGGGGTTTAACCGTCGCGGCGGATCGCCGTCGGTTGCCCGCATGCCCCGGACGGCGAAGAACGTCGAAAAGATCCCCTCGGGTGTCACCGAGCTCCAGAAATACGACGAACCCGCGTATGTCCGCAGGGGCGTCGACATTCCCATCACCCATTACAGGGCCGAGCAGGAGACCGGCAGGGAGAAGATCGACAAATCCGATCCGGAGAAGCCGGCGTTCCTGCGCAAGATCATGGATTGACGGGGGGGAGCAACGGCTCCGCTGCGGGCGGTTCCGCAGGGCTGCCCGTCCGCCATGTTGATTCTTCCTCCCTCTTTTGATAGATTGGCTGCATGAAGAAAGTGCAGCACCTGTTCCTTGCCCTGCTGATCGGGACGGGGGCGTCTCTTGCCCAGTCCGGAACCTCTGCCAGTGCATTTGCCATCACACGGTTGAAATACGCCGGAGGCGGCGACTGGTACAATGATCCCTCCTCTGAAGTCAACCTCCTGACGTTTATCCGCAATGCAACGGGAATCGACACCGATCCCCGGTACCAGTTCGTGGACATCGGTGACGACGCGCTGTTTGCCCATCCGTTTCTCTTCATGACAGGACATGGCAACATCGCATTCTCGGAATCGGACGCCAGGCGGCTCCGGACTTACCTTGAAAACGGCGGATTCCTCTACGCCGACGATGACTACGGAATGGACAAGCCGTTCCGCCGCGAGATCCGGAAGGTGCTCCCCGGAGAAGAACTTGTGGAGCTTCCCTTCTCATACGGGCTGTACCACTGCCAGTTCGAATTCCCCTCCGGTGTTCCGAAAACACACGAGCACAACGGAAAACCACCGCAGGGTTTCGGGATATTTCTTCACAGCCGGCTTGTCGTATATTACACGTATGAATCGAACCCCAGCGACGGCTGGGCGGATCCCGATGTGCACGGGGATCCAGAGGAAAAGCGGCAGGAAGCCCTCAGGTTCGGGACAAATCTCGTCGTCTGGGTGTTGACCCATTAGGGGGACGATGTGGACACAACCGGCGTATATACCGAAATGCATGGACGCCTTGCGGCGGTGCGCCGGAAGCAGAACACTGCTGCCGTCATCCACGGCGCCGCATTCTCCGGCGCACTGTTTCTAAGCGCGGTCCTCCTCGCACTCATCGGGGAAGAGATCTTCAATTTCAGTGTGGTGGGGCGGACGGTCCTCTTCTGGACTCTCGTTCTCCTGGCGCTCGCGCTTTTCCTCCGGAGGATCGGCCGGCCTCTCGGCCGGCTTGTCGGAATCCTCCCCGGTGAGAGCGACCTCGAGACCGCCGGCGTCGTGGGGCACCGCATCGTACGCGTCAACGACAGGCTTGTAAACGCCCTTCAGCTTCTGACGGAAGTGGACGCCCGGCGCATTTACTCGGAAGACCTTATCGACGCCGCACTCACCGACCTATGCGAGGATTGTGAGGGGATCGATTTTACGTCGGCGGTCAACCGGGCGGGCACCCCCCTCACGGGCCGTATCCTCGCGGCTGCGTTTCTCTCCTGCATAGTGCTCTTTGCGCTTTTCCCGACGGCCTTTTTCGGCGCCGCGGACCGTCTCCTGCATTTCAACGAAGCATATGCGGTGGCTCTCCCTTTCCGGTTCAATGTCGAGCCCGGTTCGCGCGAAATCATCAAGGGAGAGACCATCCCTGTCCGCGTGCGAGTCACGGGTGAGAACCCCGGCGACGTCTCAATTGCCTTCCGCAGGCGGGGAGACATTGCGTACGAGGAGGTAATGCTCAGGGCGGACGGGGCGGGGGAATACCACCATCAGTTTCCCCCGGTGACGGAAACGACGGAGTATTACGTCCATGCGCGCGGCATCAGGAGTGAAGACTACACACTCACGGTCATCGACCGGCCGCTCATCCGGTTGCTGCGTGTCACCGTGGTCCCGCCCGCGTACAGCAGACTCCCGGTGCGCATGCAGGATGACAACGTCGGAGACGTCGCAGCCCTCAGGGGAGCGACGATCCGGTTCGACATCAATGTGAGCAAAGCGCTGAAATCGGGCGAGATCGCATTCAGCGACAGTACGGTCCTCCCGCTCGGGATCGCGGGAAGCCGCGCGCATGCCGCGCTGGTCCTCATGAAAGAGCGCACCTACCACATCGGCCTCAGGGACAGCGCCGGGACCGGGAGCGTCGATCCCGTAGAGTACACGCTCAGGATTGTTCCCGACGCGTCCCCCGGCATCACGCTTCTCTCCCCATCGGAGAATCTTGACGTCACGGATACAACGCCCGTCACTCTCCTTGCGAAGATCACCGACGACTACGGCTTCAGCCGCCTGCGGCTTGCCTACAAGCTCGTGCAATCAAAGTACGAAAAGCCCGCGAAGGAATTTACATACGTGCCGCTCCCGGTGCCGCCGTCCGGAACGCTTGAGGCCCTCGTTCCCTACCGCTGGTCCATCGCGGGGCTCCACCTTGTGCCGGAAGACGTGATCAGCTTCTACGTCGAAGTATTTGACAACGACGTCATCTCGGGTCCCAAATCCGCGATAAGCGAAATCTACGCCCTCCGGTTCCCCTCCATGGACGAGGTGTTTGCTCAGGCCGACAGGGGACACGAGGCCAGCATCGGGGGAATGCAGGACGCCTTGCAGCAGGCACAGGAAGCGCGCAAAGAGATGGAAGAGCTGACGCAGTCGCTCCGTTCGTCCGCCGACAAGCTGGAGTGGCAGGACCGCCGGAAGGCGGAGGAACTCCTGAAGAATTACGGCGAGGTAAAGGCGAAAATGGATTCTGTCCGCGCTGCGGTGGACAGGATGGTCGACGAGATGTCGAAGAACCGGGTCCTCTCCCCGGAGACGCTCGAGAAATACCAGGAACTGCAGCACATGATGGACCAGTTGTCGTCGCCGGAATTCGCCGAGGCGATGAAACAGCTTCAGCAGGCAATGCAGCAGATGAGCCCCGACGCGCTGCGGCAGGCGATGCAGCAGTTCAGCTTCTCCGAAGAGACATTCCGGAAGAGCATCGAACGGACGATGAATCTTCTAAAAAGGATTCAGATCGAGCAGAAGATCGACGAGGCCGTGCGGCGGACCGATCAGATGATGAAGCAGCAGGAAGCGTTGAAGGAAAACACGGGGAAGACTACCGCCGGCGACAGGGACAGGATGGAACAGCTCACGAAGGAACAAAAAGAAGTGCAGGAGCACCTCCGGGATCTGGGCGCGCAGATGGGAGACCTGCAGAAGAAAATGGAAGACTTCCCCGCCGAAATGCCCCTTTCCGAGCTCGAACACGCGCGCGAGGAGATGGCGCAGGACAGCCTCGGCCGCACCATGGAATCGATCTCCCACGACATGGAGCAGATGCAGCCCGGGGAAGCGTCACGCAAGCAGCAGCAGGCCGTTGCATCGATGGGGAAGCTCGGCGAACATCTCAGGAGCATGCAAAGGGAGATGCGTCAGAACCAGCAGCGCCAGGTGCTGAACGCGATGCGCAGGTCGCTCCGTGATCTGCTGGACCTTTCAAAGAGAGAAGAGACACTCAAGGACGAGTCGGAGAGTCTCGAGCCGAACAGCCGGAGGTTTCGTGACAACGAAGAGGCCCAGATGGAAGCAATGCGCGATCTCGGCACGGTGGCGGAGGAACTCGCAGGGCTTTCGCAGCGGACGTTCGGCGTGACGCCGGAAATGGGCAAATCGATCGGGGACGCCATGCGCAGCATGAACGACGCCATGCGCTCCCTCCGGCAGCGGAACCGCTCGACGGCGTCGCAGCAGCAGACAGACGCCATGGCGTCGCTGAACGAGGCCGCGGAAAGGGTTGAAGATTCGATGAATGCGATGCAACAGGGGGGCGGCCAGGGTATGGGGATGGCGGGGCTCATGCAGCGGCTCCAGAGGCTCTCCCGGCAGCAGGGCGGGATCAACGATGCCTCCCGGAACCTGGGGGGAATGACGCCCGAGCAGGCCGCCGAGATGTCACGTCTTGCAGGCGAGCAGGGGATGGTGAGGAAATCGCTTGAGCAGCTCGCGCGCGAAGCGGCGTCGGTCGGCGACCTGAAAAAGCTCATGGGGGATCTCAACCAGGTTGCCCGGGAGATGGCGGAGGTGGAGACCGACATGTCGTCGGGGAACGTCAATCCGGAAACCGTCCGGAAGGAAGACAGGATCCTTTCGCGGCTCCTCGATGCGCAGCGCGCGACGAGGGAACGAGACTTTGAGAAGAAGCGGACATCGACTGCGGGACAGGACGTCACGCGGGAGAGCCCGGCGTCGCTCATGCTTACGGCGGGGCAGGAGAAGGACAGGCTTCGCAGAGACATGCAGAAGGCGCTGGAAGAGGGGTATGCGCGGGAATACGAGGATCTCATACGGCGGTATTTTGAAATCCTGGAACAACTCGAATCTCACAACCGATGAGCACATGACTCCCAATGCTCTTGCAACGCACCTGTTTTCGACGTACGAACAATACAGAATCTTCTATCTCCGTCCCGCTAACTGCCGCCACAGGGAAATCGTTGCAGAGATGAGAGAGCTTGTCAGCCGCGGGAACGAGCTTCTTTCCATGAACGAGATAGGGAAGTCGGTCGAGGGGCGGAGCATCTACCAGGTGTCGTTCGGCCGGGGCCAGAAGAAGATCCTCCTCTGGTCGCAGATGCACGGCGATGAATCGACCGCCACGCTCGCGCTCATGGACGTGTTTAACATGCTCGTCGAGGACCAGGGAAAGGAAAGCTGGGTCTCGGAAATGCTCGAACAGACGACCATTTTCGTCATCCCGATGTTAAACCCCGACGGAGCCGAACGCATCCAACGTCATACATCGGTGCAGATCGATATGAACAGGGACGCGCGCGAACTCATCACCCCGGAAGCGCGCATCCTTCGCGAGGCGCAGCGGAGGCTCAAGCCTTCTTACGGGTTCAACCTCCACGATCAGGGGCTGTCCTCCGTCGGTGTGACGCCCAAGGTTGCCGCGCTCTCACTTCTTGCGCCCGCGCTCGATGAAAAGCGGTCGACGCCGCCCGTGAGGCTCCGTGCAATGAGAATTGCGGCCCTCATCACGCGTGCGCTAAGCCAGTTCATCGGCGGCCACATCGCGACGTACGACGACGCATTCGAACCGCGCGCATTCGGTGACGGCATGCAATCGTGGGGGACAAGCACGGTCCTTATTGAATCCGGGCACTGGCCGGGCGATCCCGACAAGCTCTTCATACGGAAACTGAATTACATTGCTCTTCTCACGGCGATCCGCGCCATTGGAAACGGATCGTACCAGGACACCGAAATGGACTGGTACAGGCAGCTTCTACCAAACGGGAGGATGGTTTATGACATCATCATTCGGGGTGTCGAGCTTCACAACGGATCTGGGGGGTGGTCGGCCCGGACGGACGTTGCGCTGATGTATGATCCCCCCCTTCACAAGAGGAGATCGAAAGAGGAAGCGCCGGCCGTGCGGTGCGCCGAGATCGGGGATCTCAGTTTTCACGGTGCGCTGGAGGAAGTCGACGGGAGCGGAAGGCGCCTTGGCGCCTCGCACATTTCTCTTGACGCCGTCGTTCCGCTCTCCAGCGTCATGGACATCCTGCAGATTCACTTCACCCCTGCCGTCCACTCGTAGCGGGAAGTGTCACCTCTGTGTTGAATCTGGACTGAAAGTGTCGCACTTTAGATCCTGCAAACCGTTCTCACAATATTCAAAGTCGACCGGCGGAATCCGATGAAGACGCAACCGAGCGAAAGGCAGCGGTCCTTTGAACGTGAGGCACTTCCGCATACGGATCTTCTTTACAACTACGCCCTCCGTATGACAAACAACCCCGCCGACGCCGACGACCTGGTGCAGGAAACCTACCTCAAAGCCTACCGCTTCTGGGACTCCTACGAGCAGGGAACCAACATCCGCGCATGGTTGTTCAGAATCTTGAAGAATTCGTACATCAACAGGTACCGTAAGGAAGTACGGGAGCCCGACAAGGTCGAGTACGACGACGTCAAGAGTCTGTACACGCCCGGCGGCGAAGGGACGGCCGATCAGAATGACCTGCAGGAATCGATGTTCGGCAACCTTCTCGACGATGAGCTCACCGACGCCATCGCGTCGCTGCCCGACGAATTCCGGACCGTCGTCATCCTCTGCGACATCGAGGCGTTGACGTACGAAGAAGTGGCCGCGTTCATGGAATGTCCTCTCGGGACGGTCCGTTCGCGGCTCCACCGCGGAAGAAAGCTCCTCCGTGGCCGGCTTACGGAATATGCACGTCAGCGCGGCCTTGTTCAGGAACAGTAATTGCGGGGAAGGGGAGTGTGCAGGATGAAAGCCCGCCAGTGAATTGCAGAGAATTCAGTCATTGTATCACCCCCGCCGTTGACGGTCGGCTCTCCGGGAAGGATCAGGCGTTATTCGATGAGCACGCGCGGCTCTGTCCCCCGTGCCGGCACGACTACGAGGAGGAACGGAGCCTTGCCGCGCTGATTCGCGCTCGCATTCAGCCGGCGAAGGTCCCCGACGGGGTTCTTGCCTCAATCCTCGCATGCACACTGCAGAGCGAGGGCCGTCTCCCTTCCGGCTCGGGCCGCTCGATCGCAGGGGTCTTCCGCCGGCCGCGCGTTGTCCCCGTTCTTGCGGGTCTCCTGTCGCTTGCCGTACTCATCATACTCTTTTCGCGCCATGCTCCGCCCGTCGGCGCGGAGGCCGCAGGATTCGTTTCGGGAAACGACATCGTGCGCCAGTCCGCCTCCAACTACGAAGCGGTGCTCAAGGGAACAATCGTGCCGCAGGTCATGTCCGATTGTCCGGAGAACGTGCGGTCGTTTTTCAGGGGGAAGACCGGGTTCCCCGTTTTCATTCCTGCGATGAAGGAGTGCACGCTCGTCGGCGGGAGCATCAACGACTATCATGGCATGCGCCTTGCCCACGTGCTCTACAAGCACGGGCTTCAATACATCTATCTGTACCAGGCGTGTCGTGAATCGGTGATGAACGGGGACACGCTCCATGTTTCCCGTGAAGTGCGAAGCGATCTTGACCGCACCGGGTGGCATTGCTGCACCGCCCCCGACGGCGCCGCCGTCGTTCTCTGGGTCAGGGGCCGGACCCTTTGCGTGGCTGTCGCGCCCATGAACAGCGAACACCTCATGGCGCATCTCGCCGAAGCGGATGTTCCTGGTGCATGGTGAACGGCGCGCCCGCGATCTTTCCCCCCTCTCACTCCATCTGCTGACGCGTTCCCCCTTGCGTTGAGCGTTCCTTGACAAACGCCCCCGCTGTTGGTATATTTCAGTACATACCGCCAAAGGTGTCGATTCGACACCTTTTTGTGTCTTCTCACCCTGCGTCGAATGTGGACATGTCCCAGGAACCATCCGCTGAAACTCACCGAGGCACCGACCGCCACAGCGGGCTCCCTTCACGCCTTCCGGTATTGCCTCTCCGCGACGTTGTCGTTTTCCCATACATGATATTTCCGGTTCTCGTGGGAAGGGAATCGTCGCTCAAGGCGGTGAACGAGGCGCTGGAGCGGGAGAAGTACATCTTCCTCGCGGCGCAGAGGAACTCGGTGACCGAGGAGCCCGGGGAGAACGACATTTACCACGACGGGACGATTGCGAAGATCATCCAGATCCTGAAGTTGCCGAACGGCCTCATGAAGATCCTCGTCGACGGGATCGTGCAGGCATCCGTCCAGGCGTTCATCCCCAACACCAGGTACCTTGAGGCCGACCTCACGATCGGCCCCGGGGGCGGGGAACTGGATTCCGAGCTTGACGCGCTCCTGCGCCATACCTCGAGCCTTTTCGCGGAGTACGTCCACCTCAACAGGAACGTCCCGAGCGAAGTTCTCGTGGCCTTTGAAAATACGCACGATGCCCAGCGAAGGGTCTTTTATATCGCCTCCAACATCCTCCAGAGCGTCGACGTCAAGCAAAAGGTCCTGGAGCTCCACGGAATGCGCGACCAGCTTCACGAGCTGATCCGGATCCTGAACTCCGAAAACGACGTCCTCAAGATCGAGAAAGAGATCGATACGAAGGTCCACGACAACATCGCCCGGTCGCAGAGGAAGTTCTTCATTCAGGAGCAGATCAGAATACTGCAGGACGAGCTCGGGGACGAGGAAGGATCGCCGGAGCTCGCGAAGCTACGGGATGACATTCGGAAGGCGAAGCTGCCGAAGACGGCCGAGGAGAAAGCGCTCGAAGAGTTCGCGAAGCTGAAAAAGACCCCGCCGCTCTCGCCGGAATCGACGGTCATCCGGAGCTACCTGGACTGGATGGTGAGCGTCCCCTGGCACAAACGGACGAGGGACAACCTCAGCATCGATCACGTAAAAAAGATCCTCGACGAGGATCACTTTGGCCTTGAAAAGCCTAAGGAGAGGATCCTGGAGCACATCGCGGTCCTCAACCTTGTTACGGAAATGAAGGGGCAGATCCTCTGTTTCGTCGGTCCCCCCGGAGTGGGGAAGACATCCCTTGCAAAATCGATCGCGCGTGCCCTCGGCAGGAAGCTCGTGCGAATCTCTCTCGGGGGAGTACGGGACGAAGCGGAGATACGGGGGCACCGCAGGACGTACATCGGCTCCATGCCCGGTAAGATCATCCAGTCGATGAAGCGGGCCGGCGTTGTCAACCCCGTGATGCTTCTCGACGAGGTGGACAAGATGAGCATGGACTTCCGGGGGGATCCCTCCTCGGCAATGCTCGAGGTTCTCGATCCAGAACAGAACGTTGCGTTCAACGATCACTACCTTGACATCGACTACGACCTCTCACGGGTCATGTTCATAACAACCGCGAACGTCCGCTATGCCATCCCGCTCCCCCTGCAGGACAGGATGGAAATCATCGAACTCGCGGGATACCTGCAGCACGACAAGAGGGAAATCGCGCGGCGTCACATCATTCCCCGCCAGCTCGAGGAACACGGGATCGCGGGGATGTCCATCGGGATCACCGATGACGCAATCGACACCGTTATCACGGGATACACGCGCGAAGCGGGCGTGCGCAATCTCGAACGGGAAATCGCGTCGCTCTGCAGGAAGGTCGCAAAGGACATCGTTCTCGCGAAGCAGAACAAAAAGGGAAGAACAACCGGAAAACGTGCGCAGCTGTTCTCCGTCGATCCGCAGAAAGTGGAGCACTACCTGGGGGTTCCGCGCTTCAGAAACAGGCCGCGGGCGGAAGGACACAGGGTGGGGTCCGTGACCGGCCTTGCATGGACGAGCGTGGGAGGGGAACTCCTCAACGTCGACGTTGCGCTGATGAGCGGCCCCGAGAAACTCACACTCACGGGTCAGCTCGGCGACGTCATGAAGGAATCCGCGCAGGCGGCGCTGAGTTTTCTCCGCTCCAACGCAAAGGACCTCGGCATCCCCGCCGGCTTCTCCCGGGGGAAGGAGATCCATATCCATCTTCCGGAAGGCGCGATTCCCAAGGACGGACCGTCCGCGGGGATCACAATGGCGATGGCAATCTACTCGGTCGTCAGCGGCAGGCCGGCGCGGAGTGACGTGGCGATGACAGGCGAAATCACGCTCCGTGGCGACGTCCTTGCGATCGGCGGGCTCAACGAAAAGCTCATTGCGGCACAGAGGAGCGGCATCGCGAAGGTCCTGATCCCCCGGGAGAACGAAAAGGATCTTACGGACATCCCGGCGAAAGTGAAGGAGGGTCTCACGCTCATTCCCGTGAGCACAATTAAAGAGGGACTGACCCATGTGTTCGCGCCAGCGGCGCGCCCCTCCCGGGCTGGAGAGAGGACGGCCGGGAGATGAGCGACTACATTGTCACGGCGCGAAAATGGCGGCCGGTGCGGTTCGAGGACGTGGTGGGACAGGGGCACATCACCACAACGCTGCGAAACGCCATGGCGACAAAGCGGCTCGCGCACGGATATCTCTTCGGCGGACCCCGTGGCGTCGGCAAGACCACGACGGCAAGGCTTCTGGCGAAGGCCGTCAACTGCAGCGCCCCTGTGGACCAGAACCCTGACAACACGTGCGAGAGCTGCGTCGAAATCACCGAGGGACGGAGCTTCGATGTGCTCGAAATTGACGGCGCCTCAAACCGAGGCGTCGAGGAGATCCGCAATCTGAGGGAGTCGGTCCGCTACGCCCCCTCCAGGGGCGCGTACCGGGTGTTCATCATCGACGAAGTCCATATGCTTACGAAGGAGGCGTTCAACGCGCTGCTCAAGACGCTGGAAGAACCCCCCCCTCACGTTCTTTTCATTTTCGCCACAACCGAGGTCAACAAGGTCCCGGCAACGATTCTCTCCCGCTGCCAGAGATTCGATTTCCGGAGGATCAAAACCGACGAAATCGCGGCAAACCTGCGGGCAATTGCCCTGGCGGAGGGACTCGTCATCGACGACGACGCGCTGCACCTTGTCGCGCGAAGGGGAGACGGCTCGCTCCGGGACGCCCAGAGCGTTTTCGACCAGGTCGTGGCGCTCTGCGGAACCTCGGTCACCCGCGCAAAGATCGTCGAAGCGCTGAATCTCGTGGACCAGGAGGTCTATTTTCGCATGACCGACCTCATCAAGACGGGGAACGTGAACGGTGGGCTCGCGCTCGTCGACGAGGTCATGACCGCCGGGCACGACCTCCGGGAATTTCTCTCCGGTCTGATCGAGCACCTGCGCAACCTCCTTGTTGCGCGGACCACGGGCACCACGCTCCTTATTGAATCGGCGGACGTGTACAGGCAGCGGTATGCCGCTGAAGCGGAGGTATTCAGCGTCGCCGACCTCCTCCGGCTCCAGCACCTCGCCGCCGGGACGGACTCCGCGCTCCGGTGGACGACGCAGCCGCGGTTCAGGCTCGAAGCGGACATCGTGCGGATGATCGCGCTCCCCCGGGCGAAGGACGTCGGTGAACTTCTCCGCCGGCTTGATGAGCTTGCAGCGCCCGGCGGGGGGACGACTCCCCTCCCTTCTCTGCCGCCGCGGTCCATTCCCGGACCCGAACGTCCGGCGAACCGCCCTGCCCCGGTTCCCGCACAAACGCCTGCCCCGCGGGGAGCGGGTGCCGACGACGCGGGCGGGCTGGCAGCCCGGTGGAATGAAGTCCTAGCGGAAATCCGGACGAGAAAGATATCGCTCTGGCCTGCCCTCGAAAACGCGGTGCTTCTCGGCATTGAACACGGGACGGTGCGACTCGGGGTTGCGGACGATTTTCAGGCATCGCTGATAATGAAACAAAGGGAATTCCTCAGTGAAGTGTTTCAGAAGCTGCTTAACGTGCGGCTCGGCGTCCGGGCCGAGATCACCGGGCTGGGGCCCGGAGGTGAGACAAAGGCGGCTCAAGCCCCGAAGAGCCCGGAGGACGGGGCGCCGGCAGACGATCACCCGGTCATCGCGGCGATGAAAAGGGAGCTGGGGGCGGAGCCGATCTGAAGGCGGAAACGCCCCGTTGACTCTCGTCCACCATTTTCGGATTTTGGGAAGGGGAAGACGCGGAAGGGTTCCTATGAGAAAGTCAGCGTGGGCGTATATTCTTGCTGTCCTGTTACCGGCCGCCGGCGCCCGGTCACAGACGGAAATCGCAAAGTATGCCGGGGAGTTCCTGTCCATCGGCGTCGGTGCCCGTGCGCTCGCAATGGGCGGCGCGGCGGCTGCAATGTCGAACGACGTGACAGCCGGCTACTGGAACCCGGCGGCCCTCGCGCGCATCAACTACCCGGAGTTCATCCTGATGCATGATGCGGAGTTCGGCGGCCTTGTAAACAACGACTACGGGGCGGTGGCAATCCCCGTCGGGCCCAGCACGAGCCTCGGCCTGAGCATCATCCGGGTGGGCGTCGATGACATCGCAGATACGCGCAACGCCGGTGTCGACGCGAACGGAAACGTCACGTACGATCCGACGCAGTTCACGCGCGTGGATCCCAGTCGCGTCACCTATTTTAACGCCGCCGACTGGGCACTTTACTTCACGTATGCACACAGGCAGTCCGAGACTTTTTCCTACGGCGCCAACGTCAAGCTCATTCGACGTGATCTTGCGGAATACAGTGCCATGGGGATAGGGTTCGACGTCGGATTCTGGTACAACCCATGCGAGAATCTTCTCCTCGGCGCCAACCTGCAGGACATCACGACAACGCTCGTGGCATGGAACACCGGCCGGAATGAACTCATATCGCCCACGGTAAAACTCGGGTCGGCCTATTTCATCGATCTCCTGGGGGGACGCATCGCGCCCGCCGCGGATTTCGACATACGCTTTGAAAACAGGCAGACTGCATCCACGGCCCACGTCGGCCCCGTTAGCCTCGACATCCACGGCGGCATGGAATATGATTTCCGGGGTCTCGTCGCTCTCCGGGCAGGATACAGCGACGTCAAGCAGCTCACGCTGGGGGCCGGCGTGCACTTCCCGAAACTGAACATCGACTATTCGTTTGCCCGGTTCGGCGGGGCGGACGAGCTCGACAACACGCACCGCATCTCCATCATGTTCACGCTGGAAGCCGAGCAGTACAAGCGACCCGGCGAGTAAGCTCCTTCGCCGCGTGTCCGTGACACATACTTCCCCGTCATACGTTCTCCCTGCGCGCAGGTTCCTTCTCAGCTGTATTCCCTTGTTCCTGTTCCCCCTCCTCGTCCTTCCCGGATGTGCAACACAGGTTCCCGTGACCGCCGCCGCCTACTCATCATCCCATGACGGGTCGATACATTACCAGCTCCCGTCGGGCTGGTTTGAAGTAACCCCGGACAGCATCGAGGCGGACCGGGCCGTCTGGCTCGTGCGGAACGACTACGCGGGGAGTCTGACGGTGCGGCAGGTGCATGTGCACGCCCTCGACAGGCCCGATCTCGGGGGTGAGGGATTGCTCCAGGTGGCGAAACTGACCGCCGCGCTCGAAACGTCCAGCAAGCCCGGGATCCTCGCACGGGAGCCGGACTGGACGCAGGTCAACGGCAGGGACGCGGTGTCGTACGACGTCGAATACAGCGGATCGGGAGACAGGACCCGGACCGTCCTTCTGGAATCCGGCGGGCGCGTCTACGCGGTGACCGCACTCGTCAACGGCGGCGCCCCGCCCGACGCGGGGAGAGAAATCTTCAGCGTGCTCCAGTCGTTCCTTGCGGCGATGCGCATGTAGCGCACCTCAGAAATGGAAGTGGACGGAATCGTTGATGATAAGGAATGTCATCAGCGCGAGAAGGACGACGATGCCCACTTTCTGAAGGCCCAGCTTGACGGCGAGGGGCACCTCCCTGCGGAACACCGCCTCGTACACGAGAAACGAAATGTGCCCTCCGTCAAGTGCGGGGAAAGGAAGGATGTTGATGATCGCGAGGTTGATGCTGAGAAGGGCCACGAAGCTCAGGTACGTCATAAGCCCGAGGTCCATTGACTGGGACGCCAGTTGCGCGATCTTGATCGGGCCGCCCACCGATTCGACAAACGATACCTTCCCGGTCACGAGCTGCCACATCTGTCCGGCGAAACTGACCGTAACGAACACCATGTAGTGCGCGCCGGCAGGCAGGGCACCGGGGAGCGAATAATCGACATGCGTCCGTGGCCCGGTGTAGTTTTCGCCGATCGGAATGCCGATACGCCCGTCCTGCGTCGGGACGGCCTTTCCGCTCATGGATTCCGTCCCGCGTCTCCAGTCGACCGAAATCTCTTTTCCGGCGTTCTGTCTGACGATCTGCAGGACCATCTGCAGATCCCGGATCGGGATCCCGTTTATCGACACAAGGACATCCTGCGCCTTCAGCCCGAGCTTCTCTGCGGGTTTTCCCGGTTCGGGGGAACCGACAACGATTTCCGTCCCCGCGGGAACGACACCGATTCCGGCGCGGGAGGGATCGCGCAGAATCTCCGGGGAGAAAACGAGGACCGTGTCCGCAGGGGTCCGGTGAACCGCGAGGACGAGCTTCCCCTCCGTCGCGCCCGCATACAGCGCCTCGATCATCGGTTCCCATTCGGCGACGGGCGTGCCGTTGACGGAGATAATCCTGTCCCCCGCTTTCAGTCCCACCCCCGCGGCGGGACTCCCCGGGGAGACGTATCCGACCTCGGTCGTTTCGCGCAGCGTCTTCCCTGAATAGAATGTGATCCCCCAGAAGATCACGAGCGCAAGGAGGAGGTTCATGATCACCCCCGCGGACAGCACGAGCGTCCTCTGCCAGATGGGCTTTGCGCGGAACTCCCACGGTTCCGCCGGCCTGTTGAGAAACTCGATGTCCAGGCTCTCATCCACCATCCCCGCGATCTTCACGTACCCGCCGATCGGAAGCCATGACACGCAGTAGTCGGTCTCCCCGAATTTCCATCCGAACGCGCGCGGGGGGAAACCGATGGAGAACCGGTCAACCCGCATCCCGCACAGCTTCGCTGCGAGAAAGTGCCCGAGCTCGTGGACGAGAACGAGAACGCCGAGCGTCACAACAAAATCAAGAACCGTCTTCAGAAATTGCATGAATGAGCCGTCATGTAAGTGATGTGACCTGTACCCTGCGAGTCCGTTCCCTCGTCTCCCCGTCGATGCGTTCCAGGTCGGCAAGCGTAAACGTGTGCATGGGCGTGTGCGCGTCCAGCGCGTCGCGGATGACGGAAGGGATTGCAGAGAAAGAAAGCTCCCCGTCGAGGAACATCCGGACCGCCACCTCGTTTGCCGCGTTGAGAACCGCGGGTGCCGTTCCCCCCATCCGGAGCGCGCGGAACGCAAGCGGGAGGCACTCGAACTTTTCGGTATCGGGGGGATGGAATGTCAGCTCGCGGAGCGTCCCGAAATCAATCCGCCGGGAAGCGGTCGCCGGCCTGTCGGGATACGCCAGCGCATACAGTATCGGAAGCTTCATGTCCGGGATGCCGAGCTGGGCTTTCATCGAGCCGTCGACGAACTCCACCATAGAGTGAACGATCGATTGCGGGTGGACGACGACCTGGATTTTCTCCGGAGGGACGCCAAACAGCCAGAACGCCTCGATCACCTCCAGCCCCTTGTTCATCAGCGTGGCCGAATCGATCGTGATCTTGTTCCCCATCCGCCATGTCGGGTGGTTGAGGGCTTCCTCCACAGTGACGCCGTGGAACTTTTCCCTTCCCACATTGAGAAACGGTCCGCCGGACGCCGTAAGGACAAGCCGCTCGATCGTCCGCGGGTCTTCCCCCTGCAGGCACTGAAATATCGCGCTGTGCTCACTGTCCACGGGAAGGAGCCGTGCTCTCCCGGCGCGCACAGATTTCATGATGAGCTCACCGCCGACGACAAGGGTTTCCTTGTTCGCCAGCGCGACGACTTTTCCCGCCTCGACGGCACGCAGCGTCGGCTTCAGTCCCGCAAATCCCACGAGGGCACTCAGGACGACGTCCACATCATCACGGCCTGCCGCCTCGAGGAGTCCTTCTCCTCCGCACAGGACCTCGACATGGTGTCCGACGGAAGAACGGAGTGCGGCGGCGCGTTCCGGATCGGACACCACGACCCCCTTCGGGTGGAACAGGTTGATTTGCTCGCGCAAAAGGTCGATATTTCTATTGGCGGATAGGTATACAACGCGGAACCGGTCGGGGAAGCCGGCGATCACTTCCAGGGCGCTCCGGCCGATCGAGCCCGTCGATCCGAGGATGGCGATAGTGCGTGGAGATGTCACGTGTGTGATGGAGGCCCCTCAATACAATATTCCAAGGTACGGAAAAGGGATCTTGCTATCAAGAAAGCACGCTGCGGTGCAGATCGGCGCGGCTTTCTCGTGCGTGCGCTCCTCCTTGCTGTTCTTACGGGCCCCGCCTTCTCCCCGGGAGTACTGTCTCAAACGCCGGACAGGGATTCAAAGTTTCGGCTCGCCCAGGGGCTGGAACAGGCGGGAGAATATGAACGTGCCGCCGCGCTGTACGAGGGACTCCTTCAGGGGGATCCCGGGAACATCGTGCTCCTCGATGCCGTCGAGCGGATGTGGATGCAGCTCAAACAATACGACCAGGCCGTCGGGCTTCTCCGCTCGCGTCTCCTCCGTGCTCCCTCTGACGTAAACCTGCATGCCCAGCTGGGAAGCGTTCTCTACAGAGCGGGGCGCGAAAAAGAGGCGGACGCAGAATGGGAAGCGGCGATCGCTGCCGCCCCGTCGAATCCCGGAACATACCGGCTCGTTGCAACGGTTCTTGCAGAGAACAGGCTCCTTGACCGCGCGGCGGACGTCTACCGCCGCGGCAGGAAAGCAACCGGCGATCCGGACCTCTTCACGCTGGAACTCGCCCAGCTCCTCTCCTCCACGATGAACTATGCGGGAGCAACAGGGGAATATCTCCGCTGGCTTGCAAAGAACCCCGGCCAGCTCTCGTTCATCCAGAGCCGGCTGGCGCAGATCACCGGCCGCCCGGAAGCGCGGGAGGCCGCCGAGGGAATCATCCGCGGCGCGCTCGGAGACCGGCCGGACCTTCCGCTTCTCCAGCTCATCGGGTGGCTCGCCATGGAGGGGAAGAACTACGAAGAAGCGTTCAACGTCTATGTGAAGATCGACGCTCTTGCAGGCACCCGCGGGAACGAGCTGTACCAGTTTGCCAACCACGCGGCGGGAGACAGGGCGTTCGCCGTTGCTGCGCGGGCGTATCAGGCGGCGATCAACACCCCCGTGGCGGCAGAGGTGATGCCGTTCGCCAGGTTCGGCTATGCCGCGTCCGTCACGGAACTCCAGGCGGAGGCCGACACATTCGCGTCCCCGCTCCGGGGCACTCCCGCCACGGAAGCCGTCCCTCTGTACGGAGGCGCGGTCAGGCTTTTTCAGAAGATTATCGAGGACTATCCGGGAACAGAGTTTTCCGCACGATCGTGGTACAAGATCGGCGCAATACAGAGCGAAAAGTTCCAGGACCGCGAGGGTGCAGTCATCTCACTGCGCCACGTCATCGACGATGCGGGCGCGGTTCCCTCCCTTCGCGTTCAGGCGGAACTCATGATGGGGAAGGTTCACATCGCCCGCGGGGACACCGCGAAGGCGGAAGAGTGCTTCCATACGGTTGAGGCCGCCCGGGAGGCACTCCCGGACGACCACGATGAATCGGTCTACCTTCTCGCGGAGATCGACTACATTGCGGGCCGGTTCGATTCCGCGACGCAGAAACTTGCCCGGATCACCGTCAACCTGAAAGCAGATTATGCCAGCGACGCCCTCCGCCTTGCGGCGTTCCTCGAGGAAAATGCCGCCTCCGCCCCTGACGCGCTCAGGAAATTTGCCGGAGCGGAGTTTCTCGCGCGACAGGGGAAGAACTCCCAGGCCATCGCCGTTCTTCTTTCGATAATCCAGGCGTATCCACAGGCGCCGCTCGTGGACGACGCGCTCATGAGGGTGGGCGAGCTTCAGGCGTCCGCCGGATTCTTCCGGGAGGCGGCCGACGCCTATGAACGCCTCCTCGCCGAATTCAGGGACAGGAGCACCGAGCTGGACAGGGCGGAATTCGCGCTCGCGGAGGTGTATCAATACGGCCTGCGGGATCCGGCCAGAGCCCAGGCTGCCTACGAACGTCTCCTTACCGACCAACCGAAATCCATTCTCGCGGATCGCGCGCGGCAAAGGATCCGCCAGATGAGGGGGGAATCGCTGTGAAGACGAATGCTGCACGGACTCTGCTCGTGGTGCTCCTCACGTGCGCGTGGGGGAAGGCAGCCGGTCAGGACAAGATCCTCATCCCGATGGATCTCTCCCAGACCGATCATCTGAAGGCGTACGGGATCGCGTACATGGCGCTCTCCCACGGTCTCGAGATCGACTGGCTTCTGAACTACCGCGGCGGATCATTCATGCTCGACGCGCATGACTTTGTAGCGACAGAATGTCTTGTGAGGGGCGTCTCGTTCGTCCGGGAAACCGCATCCGGGGCCGCATCGATTTACGCCGACGTCCAGCGGGAAGACAACAACATGGACGTCGTAAGGCTGGAGAAGGCCCCCCGTGTTGCGGTTTACGTCCCCCCGGGATTCCAGCCATGGGATGACGCCGTCACGCTGGCGCTGGACTATGCGGAGATCAAGTACGACAAGCTGTGGGACGACGAGGTCCTGGAGGGGAAACTCGCCAACTACGACTGGCTGCACCTTCATCATGAAGACTTCACCGGCCAGTACGGCAAATTCTACGCTTCCTTCGCCGGAGCCGCATGGTACCAGGCGCAGGTGGCGCAGCTCGAGCAGGAAGCGCGGAAGCTCGGGTTCAAAAAGGTCTCCGAGCTGAAAAAGGCGGTGGCGCGCGCGATCGCTCGTTACGTCGCCGCCGGGGGATTCATGTTTGCGATGTGTTCCGCAACCGACACGTTCGACATCGCCCTGGCGGCGGAGAACACTGACATCTGCGACGTGATGTACGACGGCGACCCACCCGATCCCGACTTCCAGAAGAAACTCGATTTCTCGAAGACGCTTGCCTTTACCGGGTTCACCGTCGAAAAGAATCCCCTGCGCTACGAGTATTCGGACATCGATGACCCGCCGAGCGACATGCTCGGCGCGCAGAACCCGGAAACCGATTATTTCACGCTCTTCGAATTCTCGGCAAAGTTTGATCCCGTTCCCACGATGCTCACGCAGAACCACGTCAACGTCATCAAGGGGTTCATGGGGCAGACCACCGGATTCAAGAAGAGTCTCGTCAAGACGAGCGTCACGATACTCGCCGAAAAGCAGGGGACCGACGAAGTCAAGTACCTCCACGGCAACTTCGGGAGGGGAACGTTCACGTTTTACGGCGGCCATGACCCGGAGGATTACCAGCACGCCGTGGGGAATCCGCCCACCGATCTCTCGCTTCACAAGAACTCTCCAGGCTACAGGCTCATACTCAACAACATACTGTTTCCGGCGGCACGCAAGAAGCAGCAGAAAACATAACCTCACATTCAGGAAACCAACAATGAAACGGACACTCCTTGCGGGAGCCCTTCTCTTCGCCCTGGCGGCGGTCTCATCACGGGCACTTGCCCTCGGTCCGGGATTCGCGTTCGGCGTCCACGCCGATTTCACGAGCAGCAGTTTTCCCGGGCCCTCCGCGAGCGGATTGAACCAGCAGATCAACAGTGCGTACGGTGCGGGATGGGGGGGGGGCGTGCATCTGGACGCAAATCTCATGGTTGTCAGTTTCCGCCTCTCAGGTGACTATATTCACTATGCGATCGATGAAACCAAATTCCGAGATTCCTTCCGCCCGCTCTTCGGAAGCGCGGCCGATCAGATGTCCGTCAGCGGAGGCGGACTCGGCATTGTCGCGCTTGCCGTGAACGGCAAGATGCCGCTCCTCCCGCTCCCCATCATCACGCCCTACCTCACCGGAGGCGTCGGACTGGCATGGGTGAACCGGGACGAGGTGACAACAGCAATCGCCGGTTTTCCGGGCAACAAATTCCCCTCCTCCTCTCAGAGCGGCAAAACGTCGGTCGACATCGGAGCAGGCGTGGATCTGAAACTCGGGATCAGTCTCTTCCTTGAAGTGAAGTACGCGTGGATATTCACCGACGTGGCGACTTCGACATATGTGCCGGTGACGGTCGGCGTGACATTCTGACCCCGCGCGGGTGATCTCTCCGCGCGGCGGGAGCCCCCGGGGCCGGTCCAGCCGTCACCGGGCAGCGCTCGCATCTTCCCTCCGCGCAGTAGAGCCTGTACAGGTGGAGCATCCCCTGGTGTTCAAGGGGCGAGCAGGAGGGAATCTTCCCTCCCGTCAGGGCCAATTGCACACGCCGCGTCACGCTGTTCTCCTCCGGCGTCGGGAGCGCCCGGAGCAGGGCAAACGCCCGCCGCCTCAGGCTCACGTCTTTCTCTATGCGTGCGTGCAAAAGAAAGAAGGGGACGATCGCGTTCACGATGATCTCCTGCACCCTCGCCCTCCCGAGTGCGATCCCCCGGCCCGGACCCTTCCCCCGGAAATGAACATGCCTGGACCAGAAGGGATCCGGTGATATACGGAACATGGTGAAAAGAACGCGGAGCGTTTCGGCGGCTGTCGCGCCGGGACGATTGAGCATTGCGTTCACGACCCGGCCGGCAAAAAGTGACGGAAGGAGGAAGCAAAACGCAGCAAGCCGCGCGGTTGGGAAATTCACCGGTCGGAGCCGGAAGAACTTCCAGTCTCCCTCGTGCAAAAGGGACACTCCGGGGAGTGACTGGAGCGCACGCCACCTCCTGCGGAGGCTCAGAACGTATGCGCGGCTTTCGCGCTCCCCCGGGGCAAACAATGAAGGGAGAAGACCCGCCGCTCCAAAGAGGATCGCCTGCACCGTGAGTATGTCATCGAGCCCGTGCGACCTGAGGAGTGTGAGGGAAACCGATCGCGCCAGCGCAAGAAATGGGGAGCGGTTTCCGCCGTATCCCATCCCCTCGAGAACGGATTCGTGGAGAATCTGATCCCACGCCTCTTCCCGCTGTGATTCCGTCACCGGGGAGCCTCCATGTTCCGCCTCCCGCTCCTGGAGAATCTGCCGGAACCGCACCCCCAGCAGCCGTACCCTGCGGTCAATCCTTCGCGTGCCGAGCGCGGCGATCTTTTCCAGGATGACCGGCCGGGGAAGGTGTCGGCGCCCTGCGCCGCACGCCGGGTGCGAGGAACGGCGGCAGCCCGACAGCCATCTTCCACAGAGAAGCGGATCGACATGAGGAGAGAGGACGAGGAGAGGAATGCGGCGTCCCGAAGCGGTGCGTGCGGGAGGACACCTCCCGGGCGGGGAGAATACGACGTGAAGAATGACGCGGTTGTAGTGGGGGTCGAAGCCGTGCCGGTGGGCGTGCCAGGAAGCGGCACGCATGTGAATCTCCACGTCCCCCCGGTAGAGCACCCCCCCGATACGAACAATGGCATCCGTAAAATCGGGGCCGCCGTCGGGATTAAGACGGCCGGGAAAACGGACGGCGACGCGGGCGCCGTCGGATGTGGCCAGGGAGGACGAAGAAAAAAACCTGTGCTGCCACACCTCGCGAAGAAAGCTCTCGGGCATGGGGGGAATAGCCATGATCTGCGCCCGTGCCATCCCCCGGAATGGGTCGAACGGCCCCTTGTGACTGATGCGCTATTTCGAGAAGTACTTCAGGCGGTATCCGTTCATCTCATCGCGGAGGGCAATCGCGGCTTTCCGCGCCGCGCCAGCGAAATCCTCTCCGCGCGAGGCATAGAGAATGCTCCTCCCCGCGTTGATGATTGCCATCATCCCGTCCGCGGCGCAACCGTACCTGACCGCGGAGCGCACATCCCCCCCCTGGGCACCCACCCCGGGGATCAAGAGAGGCATGTCGGGGACGAGCGAGCGTATCCGGTGCAACTCCTTCGGCCTCGTTGCCCCGACGACAACGCCGCAGTTCTTCCGCCTGTTCCATTTCTTCGCCCTGGCGATCACGTGCTCGTACAGCGGCTTTCCCCGGACCGGAAGATACTGAAAATCACGCGCCCCGGGGTTTGACGTGAGCGCAAGGACGAACGCTCCCTGGTGACTGTTCTTAAGGAACGGCGCCACGGAATCCTTGCCCATGTAAGGGTTCACCGTGGATGCCGCGAACTCATAATCGTCGACGAAGAGCGTTGCATAGCGCTCGGAAGAATTCCCGATGTCACCCCGCTTCCCGTCGCCGATCGTGATAATCTCCTCCGGGATCCTCGCAAGCGTCTGGTGCACGGTATACCACCCGTGTTCCCCCGTCACATCGTAAAATGCGAGGTTGATCTTGTACGCGCAGACGAGGTCTTTGGTGGCATCAATGATCCGCCTGTTGAATTCATACACGGGATCCCCCCACTCGAAGAGGAATTCCGGGATCATGTTGACGTCTGTATCGAGACCGATGCACAGAAGGCTGTCGTTCTTCTTCTGTATCCTGCGCAACCTCTGGGAAAAATTCATTGACGTTCCTCGGTGTCGGTCCTGAGTCAGCGGCTGTGCCAGGCGGGTGCATAGTCCCCCCTGAACGAGAGGAGGGTTTCTTTCTGCGTTGCAAGCGTGAGGCGGCAGATTTCCCCCTTTTTTGACACGAGTATTTCGCCGGGGACCGACGTGTAGCAGGGGTTCCTCTCATCAATGCCGTCCCTGGTGAGCCTCGTCTGGTTCCCCCCCGAGAGCGTCATCGAATAGATCTGAAGCATCCCGTCCCTGTCGGACACGAACATGATCTCCGTGCCGTCGCCGGAAATGGCAGGCGCGAAGTTATTGTGGTCAGGTGTGGTCAGGGGTGTCACCGTCTTTGCCGGGAGCGCGATGGACGCAATGGAGAGCCGGCCCCTGTCGTTCACCGTGACGATCACTGCGCTGCCGTCCGGGACGGGGAGGGGAGAGTCCTTGACAAGAGAATCGGCGGTCAGCCGTTCCGTCCCGCTCCCGTCCGCTTTCATGCTGTACACGTCGCCGTTGATGGCGTCGCGCGTTGAGATAAAGAGTATCCGGTCCCCGCCCGGGGTCCAGGAGGGGGCGGTGTTTGTTCCCGCCTCTTTCGTCAGCTGTGCGCACTCGCTCCCGTCCGGCCGCATCGTGTAGATATCCCATGTGCCGTCCCTGTCGGAGGCGAACGCGATGCGTGAGCCGTCAGGAGACCAGGCCGGGGCGATGTCGTTCGCCGGGTTCTCCGTCAGTCTCCGCTGGTCCGTTCCGGCGGCGGTCATCGTGTAGATTTCGAAATTTCCGTCCCTGTTCGACTGGAATGCAATCATGCCGCCGCGATCCTGCGAGCATCCTGAGAAGACAATCAGGACCGGGATCAACACGAGGGGAGGAGCGTACCTGCTCATGGGGACTCCTGTTCTCTGAACTGGGTGTATTTGTCGATCACCCACGGGGGGATCGGAATCGACCTGCCGGAGGAGTTACTTATCATCGCATTGACCATGGATCCTTCGGCGGCGATCTTCATCGTGGATTTCCTGAATATCTGGAAGCGCACGAGTGCGTCGGTCTTCCCGAACGAGTCAAGCCAGGTGCGGACGATGATGGTCTCCCCCATCATGAGCGGCCGTTTGAACTCGATCTGGCAGGATTTGACGTACCACCCCCACCCGTGCTCGGTGAATTTTTCCATCGACATGCCGTAGCACCTGCTCATCTGATCGAACCGCGCATACAGCACGTAGTCCAGGTACCGCGACGTGTGGACATGATTGTTCATGTCGATGTCATCGGGCCGCACGGAGACCTCGGAATCGAACTTGCGGTACGCTACTCCGTCTGCGGCCATTCAACGTCCGTCGGAATACTTTGACCTCGTCTCATCGCTCAGCACCTCGTTCATCGACCCTGTCCTGTATCCCTGAAGGTCAAGCGTCACATACGTGAATCCCAGATCCTTCATGAACCCGACGAACCCCGCGCGCAGCGCGGGGTCGAACATCCTCTGGATCTCCTCCGGACTCAGCTCGATGCGTGCCGTGCTGGCGTCATGAAATCGGACGCGAAACGCTCTGAAGCCGTGATCGCGAAGAAACGTCTCCGCGCGGTCGACCTTGGTCAGGTTCTCCCGCGTGATCGCAGTCCCGTACGGAAAACGGGAGGAGAGGCAGGCGAACGATGGCTTGTCCCAGGTCGGCAGCCCCAGGTGCTTCGAGAGTGCCCGCACGTCCGCCTTGGAGAACTCGGCTTCGAGAAGCGGGGAGCGGACTTCCTTTTCAGCCTTCGCCTTCATCCCCGGGCGGAAGTCGCCGATGTCGTCGGTAATCGTCCCATCGGCGATCCAGCGGATCCCCTCCCGGGCGGCGATCACCTGGAGTTTTCCGAAGAGCTCCGTCTTGCAGTAATAGCAGCGGTCGGCCGGGTTTTCCCGGAATTTCAGGTCGTCGGTCTCCTCCGTCTTCACGACGACCGACCGGGTCCCTATTGCCGCGGCGATTGCCACGGCCTCCTCGAATTCGCGCGTCGGATACGTTTCCGAACGGCCGATCATGGCGAGTGCGCGCTGGCCCAGCGTCTCCACGGCCACTTTCAGGAGGAGCGTGCTGTCCACTCCCCCCGAATAGCCGATGGCGACGCTCTCCATCGTCCGCAGGATCGTGGCAAGGCGATCATACTTCGTTTGCAGCGCTTCAGAAAGCATCTCCCCTCCTGTTGCAGACGGCGTAAAAAAGAAAAGACCTCGTCCCTGACTCAGAACAAGGTCGGCATGCGCGGGCGCCCGCCGGGGTCACCTCCGGAGGAGTGTCTTGAATTCCTTGATCGATCGCACCCCCGGGAACTCCTCCTCGAACTGCTTCCGCTTTTCGGGGTCGAGCCGGAACGAGTTTTTCAGCGATTCCACCGCTTCGTACACCCTGTTCATCACGAGAAGCACTTTCGCCCGGCTGTAAAACGCCTCCGCGGCGTACGGGTTTGCCTCCACGGAGCGATCGAACGATTTCAGCGCCTGCTTCAGATATCCAAGCTCAAAGAGCGTCTCCCCGTAGTCGAGCCACGCCTCATAGTTCTTCGGCTCGAGCTTTGTCACCATCCTGTAGCTCAGGAGCGACTCGCGGGGCTTCCCCATGTTGTACAGAAGGTCTGCCTTCGCATACCAGAGTTCCGGGTAGTCCTTGCAGAGCCCCAGCGCCTTGTTGTAGTCGGCCAGCGCCTTCCGCCACTGTTCGAGGGCGTCGTGGCAGCTGCCCCGCCCGAAATACGATTCATAATGGGCAGGTTCGTTCTTGATCGCCTGCGTGAAGCACTTGATGGCGTCCTCGTACTCTCCCAGCTCCTCGTAGGCGTTTCCCAGGTTGTGCCACGCCGGCACATCCTTGTCGTCCTGCTGGAGGGTCTGGCGGTAACAGGCGATCGCGTCCTGCAGCCTCCCGAGGTTCGCAAAGGCGTTCCCTTTATTGTACCAGGCGGAAGGGAATTTTTCATGGATCGCCAGGGCGGTGTCGTAACTCTCGATGGCGAGGTTGTAGTGCATCATGCGGTTGAGAACGATGCCCCTGTTATACCAGGCGTTGTAGTTATACGGGTCGCGGTTCAGGTGCTCGTCGTAGCAGCGGAGGGACTCGGAGGGCCTGTCCAGGTAGTCGAAACAGTACCCCATTTCGTACCAGGCGTCCTTGTGGTCCGGATTGCCGTCCAGGATGAACCTGAAAAGCTGGGCACCTTCTTCGTACTGGCCGGTTTTTTCGAGCGAGATCCCCTTGTTGAAGAGGGCTTCCTCCTGCGCCGGGTCGATCTCGAGCGCCTTGTTGAAGCTCGCAATCGCCTCCTCGAACCGCCCCAGGTCGTCAAGCGTGATTCCCTTATTGACTAGGACCTCGGGGTCGACGGGGTTCAGCCCCAGCGCCGTTTCATATGCCTCAAGCGCATCCTCGTACTTGTACAGATTGGCGAGAATAAGCCCCTTCCTGTGCCAGAAATCCGCGCTGTACGGGACGATGGCAAGAAGCTGGTTGACAAAATGAAGCGCGTCTTCGTATTTCTCGTTGTCAAAATAATAATTGACGATCTCCTCCAGGGCCTCGGCGTTCGTGATCCCGGATGAGCCGTCCTTGAGAGAGTCCCTGTATTTCTTCAGTTCGTCCTCAAAACGCTCCCGCCGTCCCTGATCGTCCTCGGGGTCGTCGTCAAAATTACCGAAATCGAGTATGCTCATCAGTCATCCTGCAAACTTCTTCAATAAGTAAATCAAAAATCAGTGGTAAGTCAAGGAACGCCAGCCGGTTCGTTGATTTTCAGGTCGCAAAGGACTATATTAAAATCTTGATTTTAAATGATTTCTGATAATATCAACACGATCCGGGAGAAAGTTTCCCACGCGTGCGTCCGGGCGGGTCGTTCCCCGTCCGACGTCACGCTCATTGCCGTGGCGAAAACCTTCCCTGCGGATGCGGTCCGTGAAGCGTTCAACGCGGGGGCCGCGGACGTGGGTGAGAACTATGTGCAGGAACTGCTCGCCAAGCGGGGCGAACTTGATGCGCTTGCCGTCCGGTGGCATTTTATCGGCCACCTGCAGTCCAACAAGGTAAAGCTGATCGTGCCCTGGATCCACATGATCCACGCGGTCGATTCGGTCCCCCTCGCAACAGAGATCGACCGCCGTGCTTCGGGCGCGGGAAGGGTCATCGAGTGCCTGATCGAAGTCAACACGACGGGGGAGGAGACGAAATTCGGCGTTCCCCCCGGGCAGGTTGCCGCACTCGTCAGGAGTCTCGCCCCCTGTGATCACGTTTCGATCGGGGGACTCATGACAATCGGGCCCTTTCTCCCCGAAGCGGAAGGCTCCCGTCCCATGTTCCGCAGGCTGCGCGAATTGAAAGAGGAGATCGCCTCATCGACGCAGGCCAACGTCCGGATGCGGCACCTTTCCATGGGCATGACGGGGGATTTTGAGGTAGCCATCGAAGAAGGGGCGACGCACATAAGGATCGGGACCGCCATTTTTGGTCCGAGAACAAGGGCTGAACATCAGCGGAGGACCCCATGAAACTGACACCGCTCGATATCCGTAAGCAGGAATTCAAGAAGATCATGCGGGGGTACGACCCCGTCGAGGTCGACACGTTCCTTGAAATGGTCGCCGCCGATCTCGAAGAGGCGTTGAAACAGCAAAAGGAGTCACGCGAGAGGATCATCGAGCTCGAAACGCAGCTCAAGGACTACCGCCAGATCGAAAAAACGCTCCAGCAGACTCTGCTTCAGGCACAGGAGGCCACCGGGCGGACGTACGAATCCGCCCGCCGGGAGTCGGAAACGATCATCCGGGAAGCGGAATCACGCGGCGCAAAAATCGTGGAACAGGCCAATGCCGACCTGGCAAAACTGAATGCGGAGCTCCACCGCCTGAACTCGAGGAAGGAGTCCCTCATCGGGAGGCTTCGCGTGCTTCTGAGCTCGGAGCTGGATCTTCTCAAGACGCTTGACATGGGGGGATCGGAAGACCTCGGAGTGGGATCATCGCTGGGGACGGGAAAGGAATCGGTCGAAGTCGAGAGCATACTGAAGAACATGGACAATGACAGAGCTCCGCAGGCGCATTGACGAAGCGGTCCGGTTCATACGGACGAAAACCCCCATGGAGCCTTCTACCGGGATTATACTCGGCACGGGACTGGGCGGACTTGCCCGCGAGATCGTCCCCGCGGCGGTCATCGACTACGCGGAGATCCCGCACTTTCCACTTTCCACGGTCGAGTCACACCACGGCAAGCTGATATTTGGCGTGCTCGGCGGAAAGAACGTGGTCGCCATGCAGGGTCGCTTTCATTACTATGAAGGCTACACGATGGAGCAGGTGACCTTTCCCGTCCGGGTGATGAAGTTCCTGGGGGTCAGGACGCTCCTGATCTCGAACGCGGCGGGGGGGATGAATCCGCAATTCTCGCGCGGCAGCATCATGGTCATCACGGATCATATCAACCTGCTTGGCGACAACCCGCTCATCGGACCCAACGACGACACGCTCGGTCCCCGGTTTCCCGACATGTCCGAGCCGTATGCAAAATCTCTCGTCGCGCTTGCAGGGGAGGTCGCCCTGGATCTGAAAATCAGGATCGAGCGCGGGGTGTTCGTCGCCGTACCCGGCCCGAACCTGGAAACCCGTGCGGAATACCGGTTTCTCAGGTTCATCGGCGCCGATGCCGTGGGGATGTCGACGGTCCCCGAGAACATCGTGGCCAACCACATGGGATTGAGAGTGCTCGGGTTCTCGATAATCACGGACGAGTGCTTTCCCGACTCCCTGCAGGTGGCGAAGGTGGAGGAGATCATCGCCGTGGCGGGAAGCACCGAGCCGCGGCTGACTGCGCTCATGAAAGGGGTCATCGAGCGTCTGTGAACAGTACAACCGGCACACACGGAATGTTCAGGGAACTGACGGACCGGGTTTCCTACCCCGCGATGGAGAAGGAGATACTCGCCTTCTGGAAGGAGCGGGGGATATTCGCGAAAAGCATATCAATGCGCGACGGACGCCCCGGGTTTACGTTTTACGAAGGCCCCCCCACGGCGAACGGACGTCCCGGCATCCATCACATCATGGCGCGCACGCTGAAGGACCTCGTGTGCCGCTACAAAACGATGAAGGGCTTTCAGGTGCACCGGAAGGCGGGGTGGGACACGCACGGACTCCCCGTGGAAATCGAAGTCGAGAAAGAGCTCGGCTTCAAACACAAGGATGACATCGTCCGCTATGGTGTCGCGGAATTCAACAAAAAGTGCCAGGAATCGGTCTGGAAGTACAAAGCCGACTGGGAAAAGCTGACGGAGCAGATGGGATACTGGGTCGACCTGAGCGATCCGTATATCACGCTGCAGAATACGTACATCGAGTCAGTCTGGTGGGCGCTGAAGAGATTCTTCGACGGGGGGATGATCTACCGCGGGTACAAGATTCAGCCCTACTGCCCCCGCTGCGAAACCCCGCTCTCCTCCCACGAGGTTTCGCTCGGGTACGACGACGTCAAAGACCCGAGTGTTTACGTCAGGATGAAGTTGAAGGGTTCACCCGGCACGTCCTTTCTCGTCTGGACAACGACCCCCTGGACGCTGATTGCGAACGTTGCGCTCGCCGTCGCGCCGGACGTCACGTACGTTACGGTCGAACACAAAGGGGAGAAACTCATACTCGCCGAGGCGCGGCTCGGCGTTCTCGAAGGGGAATACACGGTTCTCGAGAAATTCCCCGGGTCGTCGCTCGCAGGGAAAGAGTACGAGCGGATATTCGACTATCACCAGGTGCATGAGAAGGCGTTCTACGTTGTCGAGGCTCCCTTTGTCACGACGGAGGACGGCACCGGTATCGTCCACATGGCTCCCGCGTACGGTGAAGACGACTACCAGACCTCCAAGAAGTACAATCTCCCCACGATCCATCCCGTCAACAAAAGCGGCGAATTCGGTCCTGACGTGCCGGACTTTGCAGGAAAATTCGTCAAGGACGCCGACCTGGACATCATCCGGGTCCTGAAAGAGCGTCACATCCTGTACAGGAAGGAGACGATAACACACAGCTACCCGCACTGCTGGCGCTGCAAGACCCCTCTCCTGTACTACGCGCGGGATTCGTGGTACATCAGCACGACGAAGTATGCAAAGAGGATGATCGAGCTTAACAGGCAGATCACCTGGGTCCCGCCCGAAGTCGGCGAGGGGAGGTTCGGCAACTGGCTCGAGGAGAACAAAGACTGGGCACTCTCCCGTGACCGTTTCTGGGGGACGCCGCTTCCCATCTGGGTGTGCGACAAATGCGGCGCAGAGAAATGCGTGGGAAGCATCACCGAGTACCGCCGGGGGCGTGGCGTGAAGGAGCCGCTCGATCTCCACAAGCCGTTCGTGGACGACGTCACGTTCGACTGCTCCTGCGGCGGCACGATGAAGAGGACACCGGAGCTTATCGACGTCTGGTTCGACTCCGGCGCCATGCCGTTCGCCCAGTGGCATTACCCGTTCGAGCACAGGGCGTTCATCGACTCCGGAGAGCGCTACCCGGCGGATTTCATCTCGGAGGGAATAGACCAGACGCGCGGATGGTTCTACTCCCTGCACGCCATCGGCACGTATCTCTTCGACAAACCCGCGTACCGCGCGGTCATGGTCAACGAGCTCATACTCGACAAGACCGGGAAGAAGATGTCGAAGTCGGTGGGCAACACTGTCGACCCCTTCGCGGTCATGGCGCAGTACGGTGCCGACACGACGCGCTGGTATCTTGTGAGCACGAGTCCCCCCTGGCGCCCGACGATGTTCGATGAAGACGGGCTCGGCGACGTCCAGCGGAAACTCTTCGGCACGCTCGTCAACACGTACGCCTTCTTCGCGATGTATGCCAATATCGACAGGTTTACATATGCGGAGCCCCGCATGCCGGTCGCCGAACGGGCGGAGATCGACCGCTGGATCATCTCCGAGCTTCATTCCATGACCGGGCGTTTTTCGGCCCAAATGGAGGCTTTCGATGTCACCAAGGCTGCCCGGAGCGTGAGCGACTTCACAATAGATCAACTTTCGAATTGGTATGTTCGCAGGAACCGCCGCCGGTTCTGGAAGAGCGAAAAGGGGAAAGACAAGCTGGCCGCGTACCAGACGCTGTACGAATGCATCACCGGCGTCGTGAAGCTCATGGCCCCTTTTGCCCCGTTCCTTGCGGAAGAGTTGTACAGGAACCTCAACACCGTCACGGGACGTGAAGTGGCCGAATCGGTTCACCTTGCACTCATTCCCGAACCGGTTGAGGAGGAGCGGGACCCTCTGCTTGAAGAGAGGATGGAGCGCGCGGAGAAGATCGTCATGCTCGTCCGCGCCATGCGCATGAAATCGAACATCAAGGTCCGGCAGCCGCTCAGCCGCATCATACTCCCGATTGCCGGGGAACGTGAGCGGGAGGAAGTCAGGCTGATGGAAGACGTCATACTCGAAGAGATCAACGTCAAGGCGATCGAGTACGTCGGCGACGAATCGGGGATCGTAAAGAAAAGAGCGAAAGCAAATTTCAAATCCATCGGGCCGAAATTCGGAAAGTCGGTCCAGGCAGTCGCCGGGATAATCCGTGACCTGGGCGATGCCGAGATCACGCTCCTGGAGAAGGGAGGGACGCTTTCCCTCCCCGTCAACCGGACCTCGGTCACGATCGCCCGGGAGGACGTTGAGATACTCCGGGAGGACATCAAGGGCTGGCTTGTCGAATCAGACGGGACGCTCACCGTCGCCCTGGATACGGAGATAACGGAAGAGCTTGCGGCAGAGGGGATTGCGCGGGAGTTCGTGAACCGGGTACAGAACATGCGGAAGGACGCCGGGTTTGCGGTCACCGACCATATTACAATCGCCGTCCGTGCCCCGGAGAGCCTTCTTGAGACGCTCGGCGCGGGACGCGGATATATCACAGCCGAAACGCTGGCGGAGGAGATGTCCACCGACTTCCGCGAAGGGGAATTCACGGCGTCATTCGAATTGAACGGAGCGGAGATCACGGTGAGCATCGCCCGCCGTGAAAAGCACTAACAGTCCTTCACAAGGAGAGCACACGGCAATGGCAACAAAAAAGGGATCCAAGGCGGTTGTCAAGAGCACCGTGCAGATCATGAAGGAGAAAACCGCGACCCGGGCCAGGCAGGCCCGGAAATTAGGCGCCGGCGCGAAAAAAGGAGCCGCGGCAAAGGCGGAAAAGAGTCCCGCGAAAAAAGGGGTGAGCGCCCGGCTTATCGCCCAGGTCGCCGCTGCGCCGAAAGCTTACGCGGCGGATGATCTGAAATACTTCAGGGAGATGATACTCGCAAAGCGGAAAGAGACCGTCGAGGAACTTGATTCGCTGAAAGAAAGCATGATGGACGTAACGACGGGGGAATACATAAGCGAGAGCTCCAATTACTCCCTGCACATGGAGCAGGGGACGGACGCCATGGAGCGGGAGAAGACATTCCTCTTCGCCTCCCGGGGGAGCAAGTTCGTCAACCAGCTCGACGACGCCCTGGCGCGGATCGAAGCCAAGACCTACGGCGTCTGCAAGACGTGCGGTCTTCTCGTTCCCAAGGAACGGCTCGAGGCGGTCCCCACGGCGCAGACATGCGCCGAATATAAGAACACGGGGCTCCCGTGCGAAAAAGGGCGCATTGCACTTGCGAAAAAGAAGGCGGGGAAGTAACGCGTGAGGGTGCTCATACTTTCGTTCATCATTGTTTTCAGCGACCAGGTTGCCAAGCTGTTCATCAAGGGGGTGTCGTTTCCTTCCCTCGGAATCTCGATGAGCGGTGTACCGTACGGGTCCAGCCGCCCCCTTCTGGGGAATTTCCTCAGGCTCACATACATCGAGAACCCGGGGATGGCGTTCGGCATCGACATCGGGGGAAAGCTCTTCTTCTCCCTTTTCTCCATCGCCGCAAGCGTCGCGATCGTGGCTTACCTCTATCATGCCCGCAAAGAGTCCCTCGGCTTCAGGCTTTCTCTGGCGATGATCCTGGGGGGCGCAGTCGGCAACCTTATCGACAGGGTCTTTTACGGCGTTCTCTTCGGCGACGCCCCGCTGTTCTACGGCAAGGTCGTCGATTTCCTCGACATGAATTTCTTCGATCTGAACATCTTCGGCTATCAGCTGACGCGGTGGCCGGTGTTCAACATCGCGGATGCCTCAGTCACGATCGGAGTGCTGCTGCTCCTGTTCTTCCACAGGACCTCGAGCGCGGGAGAACCATCCGGCGTCCGTCCACCCTACGCACCGGGACCTGCCGGCGAAGCTGCTGACAGTGGTCCGGGCGGCAACACAGAGAAGTAACCCGTTCGCGCGCCGGTCCGACATGCCGGCCCGCCATCCCTCTATGCCACACGTCGTCGAGATCATCGTTCCCCCCGGAAAGAAGAAAGAGCGGATTGACATCTACATCACTGCCCACGTTGAAAATGCGACGCGGAACAAGGTCCAGCAGGCGATCCGGGGAGGGACCGTTCTCGTCAACGGCGAACCGGTCAGGCCCAGCTATACCGTCATGCCGGACGATGTCATCCGCATTACGCTCCCCAGGCCGCCTCCTGCGGAAGCCCTTCCGGAGAACATCCCGCTCGAGATTCTCTTCGAAGACGATGATCTCATCGTCGTGAACAAGCCCGCGGGGATGGTGACGCATCCCGCGTACGGCAATTACACCGGGACGCTTGTGAATGCTCTCCTCTATCACTGCGGAACCCTGGCGGCGGGGGGGAACCCGGTCCGCCCCGGGATTGTTCATCGTCTTGACAAGGATACCTCCGGCGTGATGGTTGTGGCTAAAAACGATGCGGCGCACGCAAAGCTTGCAAGGCAGTTTGCGCTCCGGACGATCCGCCGCGAATACCGGGCGGTTGTCTGGGGGAAATTCGCCGGCTCGTCCGGCTTGATCGAAGCCGGACTCGGGCGGAGCAAATCCGACAGGAAAAAAATGGCGGTGGTGGAAGGGGGGAAATCCGCGGCGACGGAGTACACCGTCCTCGAGCAGTTTCCGCACATCGCGCTCATTCGTCTGAAGCTTCGGACGGGGAGGACACACCAGATCCGTGTCCACCTCGCGCACATCAACCACCCCGTGTTCGGAGATCCGACATACAACGGGAGGCACATCCCCGGAGGGATCAACGGGAGAGCGCATCTCCAGCGCCTGCTTGCAATGATGCCAAGACAGGCTCTTCACGCCAGAACACTCGGGTTCGTCCATCCGTCGAGCCGCAGGGAGCTCGATTTTGAAAGCCCGCTTCCGGCTGATATGCAGAACCTTCTTGACTCCCTGAGATCCCTGCAGGGAGAAAATAGCCCTCCCTGAGCTGTTTTTTTCTGGTATTTTCCCCAAATGTGATTCGAGGCACCATATTTCTCCCCGGGTTTCACATACGTTTGGTTTATTGCTCAAACCCCCATCCTACAAACAACAGGAGAAGCACCGAATGGAAACACTCCGACGTGTCCCCTGGCTCAGCACTCTTGCGGCTGCGGCATGCATGCTGCTGTTCCTGTCGTCAGCCGGGCAGGCCCAGTCGCTTCAATCGACGCTGGAACAATTCAGCGCCACCGACGTGAAGGGATATGTGCAGCCCATGGCGGACCTTTTCGGCGCAAACATGAACGCCGGCATGTTCCATTCCGCGGACATAGGCAGAATGGGATTTCACATGAGCCTTGACATCGTTGGAATGGCGGCGATGGTGGGCGACAATCAGAAGACGTATACCGTCAACTCTCCTGCCGGATTCAATCCGGCCACGTTCCAGACCGCGACAATGTTCGGCGGGAAGGGAGGTGTTGTCACCGATGCCGGAACCGGGTTCACCTATCGCGGTTCCGACGGGTTCGTCAATACGTCGGTCATTCCCCTGGCCGCGCCGCAGCTCACGATCGGCGACGTCTTCGGCACCCGGGTACTGATCAGGTTCATCGCAACGCCCAACGTCAGCGACTTTCCAAAGGCGACACTCTGGGGAATCGGCGTCCAGCACAGCATAAGCCAGTACCTGCCGATGGTCCCGCTTCACGTTGCCGCGCACATCTTCATCAACAAATTCACGTTTGGCGATCTCATCGACTTTTCGGGCACGTCCATCGGGATCGATGCAAGCAAGAGCTTCTCGATCCTCAATCTCTACGGGGGCGTCGCGTGGGAGAAGAGCTCGATGGAAGCGAAGTACACGCCGACAAACACGGCATTCGCCCCGGTGGACATCACGATGAACGGTGCAAACAACTTCCGGGCGACAGTCGGTCTCGGGCTTCATATCGTGTTCTTTTCGATATTTGCAGATGCCAATTTCGGCTCCATTACGAATTTCTCGGCTGGCATCGGCTTCGGGGGCTAACCCGCCGCACGCGGGGGTTCCGACTCACTCATGAATTGACAATTGTCCGGGGAGAATCAGCATGAAAACACGGCTTCTTGCACTTCTTGTTGTCGCCTCGCTCCCGCTGATGGCGTTCAACTGCGTCACCGACTCATTTACGATTTCGCTCAATCTCAAACCGTTCAACGGGACATACCCGATCACCCCGGGGCCAAACAAGACGTACGGCGGAATCTATGCCGTGAGCCCCGACTCAATGTACGATTCGAACACGTTTGCGCTTGACGGAGCTTCGGTGTACGACATTCGCATACAGACCGTCGGACCGGATCTCGGTGCGGTTGCGGGGGATGTGTATGTGAACAGCAGCCAGCTCCTGCACTATGCCGGCACTTGGACGGAATTCAACACCCCGCAGTCGCTCCTCAGTTCTCCTTACATCACGAGGTACTCCGCGGGGATTAATGCACTGATTCAGGCTGTCGTAAGTGGTCAGCCGATCACGTTCACACTTGCCGGGTCGGAGACAGTCTCGCCGGTGCCTGCCGGTTGCTCAATCATTGGCTCTGCGTACATACAGGCCTACGGTCACAAAAAATAGGCTTCGCCGGACCTGAGCCATGCACAGCGCCGTGTCGCCGAAAGGCGTCACGGCGCTGGTGTCTGTTGCACAGGGTGTTCCTGTTTCGTAGATTACGCGCTATGGCTGAGGAACGGACGGACCTGCTTGGCATGACGAAGGAAGAGCTCTCGGCGTTCGTCCGCGCAATCGGTGAGCCCGCATACAGGGGTTCCCAGCTTTTCCACTGGGTGTACGAACGCGACGCTGCCTCGTTCGGCGTCATGACCGATCTTGGCAAACAATTCCAAAGTCGGCTCGAAGCTTCCGCGCAGATCGGGGGCCCCGTGCTCAGGAAAAGCCGCCGGTCGGAGCGGGACGGAACGGCCAAGCTGCTCTTCGCGCTTGCGGACGGCGTGGAGGTGGAGAGCGTTCTGATTCCTCCGTCGTCGTCGAGGCCGGACGTGGACGAGGAAGACGAAGGACGGCTGACGCTCTGCATCTCAACGCAGGGGGGGTGCCCGCTTGACTGTGCGTTCTGTGCGACAGGGACAATGGGTTTCCGGCGGAACCTAACGGCCGGGGAAATCGTCGGTCAGGTGCTGGCGGCCCGGCGCGAGACCGGGAAGAAGATCACGAACGTCGTCTTCATGGGGATGGGGGAGCCCCTTCTCAACTATGACGCCGTCATGCGATCGACGGAGCTCCTTACCGCGGGAGCGGCGATCTCCCCGCGAAGGATCACGGTGTCGACCGCCGGCAGGGTAAACGAAATCCGCAGGATGGCCGATGAGAATCGCAGGGTGAAACTCGCCGTCTCCCTTCACAGCGCCGTGGATACCACACGTTCGCTGCTCATGCCGATCAACAGGAAATTCGGTCTCACGGCGCTCATGGACGCCGTCGAATATTACTACCGGAAGACGAAACAGCGCCTCACGTACGAGGTCATATTCTTCCAGGGAGTCAACGACGGGCCTGCGGACGTCAGGCGCCTCATCGCGCTGGCGCGCAGGGTGCCGTCGAAAATCAACATCATCCCGTTCCACTCAATCGCCTTCACCCACCCCGAGGGGTTTGCCGCATCGCTTGCGCCTTCCGCGCGCATGGCGGATATTGCCGGCGAGCTCCGGCGTGCCCACCTTACCGTGATGGTGCGGACAAGCGCGGGGGAAGACATCGAGGCGGCTTGCGGGCAGCTGGCGCTCGGCGGGGGGGAAACCTGAGAGGGGGGGCGCGGCAGGCTGAACAGGGCATCCACACGCACAGAACAAAGGGCTCACAGACGATGCGCATACTTCTTTTCGGTCCGCCGGGAGTAGGGAAGGGAACACAGGCAAAAATGCTCTCCGGGGAGCTCGGTGTTCCCCACATCTCGACCGGCGACATGCTTCGTGCCGCGGTAACAGGAGGAACGGAACTGGGCCGGCGGGCCGGGAGGATCATGAATGACGGAAAACTCGTCCCCGATGAGATCATGATCGGCATCGTGCGCGAAGTCCTCGGCTCGCCCGGAGCTGCGGGCGGATTCATCCTCGACGGATTTCCCCGGACGCTCCCGCAGGCAAAGGCGCTCTCCCGCATATTCGAGGATCTCAACATCCGCGACTTCAAGGTCGTCGATATCCGTGCCGACGATGAAGAGATCATCCGGCGCCTGTCCAGCAGGCTCGTCTGCCCGACCGACGGGCACATTTTCAACGCTGAGACAGACGGCGTCGCCGCCGGCCAGCCATGCCCTCTCTGCGGCACGCCCCTCACGCAGCGCGACGACGACAGGGAACAGACCGTCCGCGAAAGGCTGAGGGTCTATCACAGCACAACGGCGCCGGTCATCCACTACTATACCTCAAGCGGCATCGTTCTCAGCGTTGACGGGACGGGATCGGCGGACGTCGTCAACAGGGAAATCAAACTGATGCTGCAGGATACGCATCCGGCGTGAACGAGCCCGGAAAACACCGCCCGCTTGTGGTGGCGCACCGGGGGAGTTCGGGATCCGCGCCCGAGAACACGATGGCGGCGTTCCGGCTCGCGGTCGCCGCCGGGGCAGACATGATAGAATTCGACGTCCGCATGACGCGCGACTTCAAGCTCGTCGTGCACCACGACCGGAGCCTCGGTCGCACCTCCGACGGCAGCGGCCGGATATGGGATCTCACGCTCGGGGAATTGCGCCGGGCCGATGCGGGCTCCTGGCACTCCCGGAAATTCGCCGGAGAACGGATCCCCACGCTTCGGCAGGTTCTTGACGAGATTCCCGTGTCGGTCGGACTCGATATCGAAGTGAAAACCGACGGCGACAGGCGTCGCGGGATCGCGTTGCCGGAAGCGGTGCTTCTCCACGTGCGGGAGGCCCGCCGGGAAACGTCGGTCGTCGTCTCCTCATTCGACCACGCGTTCCTCCGCCGTCTCCACCGGCTTGATCCGGCGCTGGGGCTGGGGGCGCTCATTGTTCCCTTCCGTGACGGGTTCAGGTCTCCGTCGCAGATCGCACGCCGGACCGGTGCGAAAATGTTCATCTGCAGCCGCACACAGCTCCGCGCACGGCATGCAGAGGATTGCCGGAGCGCCGGACTCACGCTCGCCGTGTACGGCGTAAACACGGTTGTGGATCTCGCAAGAACCTCCCGCGCGGGAGTGGACGCCGTCATTACCGACTATCCGGCACGGATCATCCGTGCGCTCAGGAGCGCCTGACACCATGTCCCGAACATCACTACGTGTATTTCCGGCAGCCGTGCTCATCGCCGCCGCGCTCGGGTGTGCGGGATGCAGCTCGCAGAAATCACCGGAGGAAATGCGGGCTGACAGCGCGTTGACCGCCGGGAAGGACGCGATCGCGCGGAACGATCTCAACGCGGGGAAGCGAGAAATACTCGCGGCCCTTCCGGTTGATGAGACGCTCAACCGCAGGGCGCGTGTTGCGGAAGAAACGCGGCTCCTCGGGGACGTCGAGTCGGCGCGGGGGTCATTCGACAGCGCGTTCTCCTGGTACGGCGTCTCCTCGGACGATTTCAAGGGTCTGGCGGACCGGAGCGGGGTTCGCGACATCACACTCCGTGCCGCCGCGCTGCGCCGCACCATGGGGGAAGAGCGGAAAGCGTTCACGATGTACGTCGAGGCTCTCCGGCTTGCGCGCGTCTTCCACGACGACGAAGGGGTCCGCGACATACAGTGGGCGATGCTCCCCTGCGTCCGCTCCCTTGATGAAAAAGAGGAGGAAGCGGACATCATCAGAGAGCTTCTGCAGGGCTACACCGCCGCCGGGGACGTCGGCCACCAGGCCGCGGTGTTTCTTGCTTGGGGCGACGGCAAGTTTCTCCGCGGTACCTTCGACAGGGCCGCGGAAGATTACCTGCGCGCTCTCATGCTTGCGGACCAAGCGCGCGATTCCCTCCTGTCCGTGCGCTCGGCCCTCCGGCTCGCGATGGCGTTCGAAGGCGCGGGGAGGATGCACGACGCGCTTACAAACTACGCGGAATGCCTGAAGCGTGCGGACAGAACGAGTGGGGGCGTGGCGCTCCGGCTGGAGGCCCTGATACGCGTGGGGAACCTGTACCTCCGGGGGAGGCAGTTTGCGGAGGGGACCCGTTTTTTCAAGGCGGCCCTCTTCTCGGCACGTGCCGCGGGGAACGCGATCGCCGAAGGGTACATACTGCTCCAGATGGGAAACTGCGATATCGAATCCGCGAAGGAATCCGCCCTCCGGAGCTACAGGGCGGGAATGGAAATCTTCCGGACGGCGGGGTTCCCCCCGGGGACGGCGTACGCATTCCTCTGCGTCGGGAACCTCTTTCTCAGAAACAACCAGCCGACGGACGCACTGCAGTATTTCAAGAAGGGAATTGAGCAGAGCGAGGCCGTCTCCGCACCACGGACGGATGACGACATCACGCTCTCATGCGAGCAGGCGTATTTCGGCGCACGCCGGACTCCGCTGTACGACGAGACGATCGACATCCTGCTTCAGCTCGGCAGGTACGATGAGGCGTTCTGGTATGCCGACCGGCGGAACAACCGGGAACTGTACGGCGTCCTCGGCGCACTCGACCCGCGGGTCCGCAACGACACGCTCCGGACTCTCCTTGATGCCTGCCGGGACGCGCGCGCCCGGGAAATTGGCGCGGAACGACGGTGCATGGAGATTTCCGCCTCCGGGGGGAGAGGGACGGATCTCGCAGCCGCCGCCCTTGCGGAACGTGACACGTGGTTCACCGCCATGAACGAGGCGGCCGAATCTGTCGTCAGGAACAACGCGGCGTTTGAGCCCTTCGTGCGCGTTGCGAGCGCGGGACTCACCGAAATCCAGAAGAAACTTCCCCAGGGGACGGCGCTCATCGAGCATGTCGTAACACGCCGTTCGCTCTATGCCTTCGTCGTCACGGCGGCGCGCTCCGGCGTGTATGTCGCGGCATACGAGAAGGACAGGGTGTTCGATCTCTCGAAGGAATTTGTCGATCTTCTCCGCCTTCGCGAGACCTACGCTGATTCCACCGAACGTCAGCAATCGGCGATCGACGTCCGGGTGCGCGAGCTGAACGCGTCGCTGTACGAAGCGTTCATACAGCCTATCGAATCGGCAATCGCCGGGCTGCCGGATCTTCTCGTCGTCCTCCCCGGGGAGGCCGCGGGTCTCCCGCTGCACGCGCTCTCGCGTCCCCTCCAGCGGTCGGGAGGATTCGTGGCGGAGCAGCACGCTGTCAGCTACCTTTCCTCCGCGAGCGCGCTTCTCCTCCCGCGCACGGGAGGCGTGCAGGTCAAGGATGTCGTGGCGCTCGGCTGTCCCGGGGGAACATCATGGGACGTCGAATACGAGCTGAGGGACATCAGGGCGTTTTACAAGGATGTCCGGCTCTATTTCGGCCAGCAGGCGTCGCTCGCGACGCTCCAGAAAGAGGATGAAGACCTTCTCCACATTGCAGTCCAGTTCCAGTTCAATGACCCTCGTCCGGGGAACTCCAGCATCGTTCTTTCGGACGGAGAGTCCGCCGAATCCACCAAGAAGATACCGCTGGGGGAGTTGCTCTCCCTTCCCCGCGTCCCCGCCGTCGTCGTGTCAGACCTGGATGATCACCGGCTGGGGATCAGGCCGTCCGAACCGTACCTATTCCTGGCGAACGGGACGCAGGAGGTGGTATTCACTTCGACCGTGCCGTCCCGCAAGGCGAAAAAGATCTTCGGGGAGATACTGTACACAGCGCTTCTGGCCGGGGCGGACGTGCGCACCGCCTACCGGAAGGCGCAGCTGGAGATGATCGGGACGGGGGAATTCGCGGCGCCGCACGCATGGGCGCCATTTTTCCTCTGGGAACGATGACGGGGGGAGCGGTAAAGGGAAGGCAGGGCTCAGCGGCGGCGGATCTTCACGCTTCCGAGTCCGGAATCGATTCTGATGTTCATCTTTCCCGAAGCGGAATAGTAGTTCCCGCTCGTATACGCGTTATCCGCCGTCTCGCGGAAATCGTCCGGGGTATCGACCTTCGACGCCCACGTCTTATCGTACGTCACGCGCGCCCCGATGTCGCGGGGAAGGTACACCGTAAGAACCCCCAGCCCCACCTCGATGTCAACGTCAACCTCCGAGGCAAGCGGCCCGCCGAAATCGAGCGTGTACGAGCCCACTCCTCCCTGGAAGTGAAAGCGTTTGAAGTTGGCGTTGCAGAGGTTGCGCCCGTCGAACTTGCTCACGCCCGATTCGATGCTCAGGTTCTCGATCGATCCCCGGTTGGGCTCGTCGAACGCAAGCGATACATCGCTGGCGCCGGTCGAGAGGTTGAAATCCTTCACCTGGAGTCCGGTCAGATCGAAATCGCCCTTCCCGACGCCGAGCTCGATGTCAAAAGAGATCGGCACGGCGTCGCTGAACTTGAGAAACCACTTCCCCCCCTCGAAACTCGAGAGATGGAATCCGCCCCTCCTGCCGTTGTTCTCGTGGCTCCCTTCGCCCAGGGAAAGATCCATAAAGCCCACGCGGTTCCGTATCGCGTAATCCATGTCAATCTTGGAGTCGCCGTTTTTCTCGGAGGCGCTCTCGATCGTCAGGATCTTCTCCGGTTTTCCCCGTGAAATGAGGACCGAACCGAACGATGACGTAAGTGTCACCTTCAGCTCCTTTTCGGTCGTCCTTCCCACCTCCCGGCTGGTGCCGGTCTCCTGGGGAGGGGCACACTGCGACGAGGTTGCGAGCGCGACCGCCAGTCCTGCAGATCCTATGAATGTGCGGAGCCCGTTCATGCCGATCTCTGACCTCTACCGGAGTGTACGAAAAAATGGCGCGGGAGTTGCGGCGAGTCAGTAGTGCCGGATCTTCCCTCTCAGGTGTTTGTACAGGAGCTCGCGGGCACGGAAAATATGGGCCTTTACAGTCCCGATGGGGAGTTTCAGCATCTTCGCGATCTCCTCGTAGCTCCGTTCTTCAACGTGCCTGAGCCGGATCACAAGCCTGTATTTCTCAGGGAGCTGATTGATCGCATCGTTCAACATGACCGTCCGCTGGTCGCTGATGAGCTCCCGGTCCGCCTCGTACGAATCGTCCGGCAGCTCGAACGTAAAATCGCTGTCCTTCGACTCGATCGGCTTGTCGATGGAGAACATCTGGAGTTTCTTCTTCCGGATGTAATCGATGCTGTTGTTCGTTGCAATCTTGTACAGCCACGTCGAAAAGGCGTATTCCTCGTTGAAGCTCTTCAACGATGCGAACGCCTTGATGAAGGCCTCCTGCGTCAGGTCCTCGACCTGCTCCCGATCCCGCACCATCCTGTAGATGAAATTGAAAATCGCGTCGTGGTACTTATTCATCAGACGCTGGTAGGCCCTGTCCTGCCCCGCAAGGGCATCGGCGATAATCGTGGAATCCTCAGAACGGGAATCGAGCTTGTGCTGGAGGGGGGAAGGGGATGATTTTGGGCGGGGAGCCTTATGTGGCCGTGTTGGAGTGGACATGGAGAGGAAATCTACAGAAACAGTGCGTTACTATCAAGACAACAACGATCCCGGCGCCTGCGGCGCTGCAGGCGCCGGGATCGGGCGGGGCAAAGTTGATTCGGGATGTGAAAATAGCTATGTTGCATAATGTTCATGACATTTGAGGGAGTCGACTCGAGCGGCAAAACAACGCAGGCCGCACTTCTCGTCGAATCCCTGCGCGCGCGGGGTGGCGTCCCCGTTCATTTCATCCGTGAGCCCGGCGGGACCGCGATATCCGAACGGCTCCGTGAGATCCTCCTCGACAGGAACAATTTTGAACTGTCGGAGCTCACGGAGCTGTTTCTCTTCTCGGCAAGCCGCGCGCAGCTCGTCTCCCAGGTGATCGTGCCGGCGCTGGCCCGCGGGGAGATCGTCGTGTGTGACCGGTTTGCGGATTCGACGACGGCGTACCAGGGATACGGACGCGGTCTCGATCTCGATGCGGTCCGCAGGATCAATGCCGTGGCGACGGCGGGGACCGAACCCGACATCACCGTGCTCGTGGACATCACGGTCGGCGAAATCGAGGCGAGAAAAAAGGCGGCGGGGGGAGCGATGGACAGGATGGAGAACGCGGGAAGGGAATTCTACGAACGCGTGCGCGGCGGGTACCTGGCGATCGCACGCGAACATCCGGGCAGATTCGTCGTCGTCGACGGCATGCGCGGTGTCAACGACATCGCGCGGGATATCCGGCGGGCGGTGGAACAACGGCAAGGGCTAACACAACGGGAGGCGGGGTGAAGAAGATGAATGTACGGTGGAACATGGCGGGACGGGGAAAGTGGCTTTCGGCGGCGGCGCTCGGGGTGCTGCTTCTCTGCGGGGGCTTCATGCTGCTCCCGGACACGGATCTCTATCTCAAGATCAACAAAAGCATCGACGTGTTCGGACGCGTCTACAGGGAAATCACCGTCAACTACGTCGATGAGATCGACCCGGAAAAATTCATGCAGGCGGGGATCGACGGCATGCTCGGGACGCTTGATCCCTATACGGTGTACATCGACAAGGAAGAGGGGGACGAGGTCGATCTTCTCACGACCGGCAAATACGGCGGCATCGGGGTGACGATCGGCGCGCGCGACGGCGCGCTCAAAGTCATCACCGTCATGGACGGATACTCGGCCCAGCGGGCGGGCATCATCCCCGGTGACGTGCTCATCGAAGTGGGGGGGGTGACCGTCGGGTCGAAAAAGCCGGACGAGGTGCGGAGTCTTACGCGTGGGGAACCCGGTACGGAAGTCAAGGTCGTCATAGAACGTGACGGCGTAAAGAAGCCGATGGAATTCGTCCTCATCCGGGAAGAGATACAGGTCAAGAACGTCACCTACTCCGGCTTCGTAGGAGACGGGATCGGGTACATACGGCTCGAACGGTTCTCCCGGAGGGCGGGAGAGGAGGTGCGGGAGGCGATCACCGAGATGAAACTCAAGGGGGAGCTCAGGGGACTCGTCCTTGACCTTCGCGGGAATCCCGGCGGACTTCTCGACGCGGCGGTCGAGGTCGTCAGCAAGTTCGTGCCGCGGGGGAGCCTCATCGTCACAACGAAAGGGCGGAAGCCCGAATCGGACAAGACGTATCTCTCCACGGAAGATCCCCTCCTCCCGTCGACCCCGCTCGTCGTCCTGACGGACCGGGGGAGCGCGAGCGCCAGCGAGATCGTTGCGGGGGCGCTGCAGGATCTCGACCGCGCGCTCATCGTCGGCACGAGAACGTTCGGCAAGGGACTTGTCCAGACGATCCTCCCGCTGAATTTCGGTGCGCAGCTTAAAATCACGACCGCCCGTTATTATATCCCGAGCGGCCGGAGCATTCAGGAGATCGATTACCGGCACAGGGACAAGAACGGGATATTTGCCACGGTGCCAGACAGCCTGAGGCGGGAATTCAAGACTTCGCGAGGGCGGAAAGAATTCGAGTACGGGGGGATCTCGCCGGACTCCGTCGTCACGGATGAAGACGAGGGCCCGATGGTGCGCGAGATCATGAAACGGGCGCTCTTCTTCAAATTTGCGAACAGCTACGTCTCGGAACACAAAGGAGATACAATCAACGGCGTGGACGGACCGATACTCTCCGCGTTCCGTGCGTTCCTTGACAGGGAGAAGTTCGACTACCAGGAAGAGATGGAGGGGAAGATCAGCGATCTCCGGCAGGTTGCCGAGCGGTCGCACTACACGAAGGACGTCTCCGAAACGCTCGATCGGCTTGAGCTCACGCTCCAGAAGGAAAAGACGCGCGGGTTTGAGCGCTACAGCGACCACATCACATACGAGCTGAACATCGAGATCATGGCGCGCCTGAAGGGGGACCACGGGAGGATCGAGGCGTCGCTCACGGACGATCGTCCGCTCCTTGCCGCCGAAGGGCTTGTGAAGGACCGGAAAACGTACACGAAAAAACTCGGGCTCTGATGGAGATACTTGCCGCAGTCCTCCTCGTGCTTGCAGGGCTGACCGAGGGGTTTCTCGCCGGCGTGTTCGATGCGGGAGGCGGGATCGTGGTTGTCCCCGTCCTCCTCTATTATCTTCATTCCACCGGGGTCTCGTCCCTTGTCGCCACGCACGTGGCGATCGGGACGAGCCTCCTCGTCCTTGCGTTCGGCGCGGCGTTCAGGACCCGGGAAGAATGGCGGGCAAGTCACGTGATCTGGCAGGGGGCGTTCTACGTCATTCCGGGGGGGATACTGGGGGCCACCGTCGGGGGGTGCATTGCTTCCGGGCTCGAAGGTCCCTCTCTCAGGGCGATATTCGGTTTCGTTCTTCTTGTCGCGGCCGTGCGGCTCTTTTCCGGAAAGAGAAAACAGGGGAAGGAACTTGAGCCCCGGCTCGCGCTCCGGCCGCTCGGCGGCATCGGTCTCGCGGTCGGGCTCGTCTCGTCACTTTCCGGGATCGGCGGGACACTCCTGGCGGTGCCGCTCATGTCTGGTTCTCTTCACTTCCCCCTCAGGAAGGCGATCGGCACAGCGAATGCGGCGGTGGTCCTAACCGCGGCGGCGGGTGCGGTTGTGTATCTCATCAGGGGGTGGGGGAACGTATTTCTTCCCGCGGAGATTCCGGGATTCATCGACTGGCGGCCGGCGATCCCGCTCGTGCTGGGTACGATTCCCGGGGGAATGCTCGGAACCCGCATGGCAGTGAAGGCCGACGTCGCCACCGTGCGGAACGCGGTCGGCGTCCTCCTTCTTGTCGTCATGCTCCGTATGTTCTTCCTGTGAACGGAAAGATATCCCGCCTGCCCCCTTATGTTACGCTTTTCATCCCAGCGTCTTCCCTATCGTCCCGACAACCTTCTCCAAATCTTCCTTCCTGTTCACAAAGTCCACGGCATCGGACTCGATGACGAGAAGAGGTCCTCTCCTGTACCGCTCGATCCACGACTCGTAGTGCCGGTTCAGCTGCTCGAGGTACTCTCTCCGGATCGTCTGTTCGAAGTCCCTCCCCCGTAGCGCGATCTGCCTGACGAGCGTATCCACGTTTGCGCGGAGGTAAATCAGGAGGTCGGGCGGTCGCAGGTAGGCGGTCATCACCTCGTAGAGGGCGACGTAATTCTCGTAATCCCTCTTCTCCATGTTCCCTATTTCGAAGAGATTGCGGGCGAATATCTCCGCGTCTTCGTAAATGGCCCGGTCCAGTATCACGGATTCAGGTCCTTCCGTGATCGCCTTGTGGCTTCGAAACCTGTTCGAAAGGAAATAGACCTGGAGGTTAAATGACCACCGCTTCATGTCGGCGTAGAAATCGGTCAGGTACGGGTTGTCTTCCACCGACTCGAAATAGGGTTTCCAGCCGAAACGTGCGCTGAGAATCCCCGTGAGCGACGACTTCCCCGACCCGATATTGCCTGCGACGGCGATGAAGTATTTCTTCCCGACGGGTTCCACACCGGGCCTGCGGTGTGCAGCGGTGCGCCGCGGAGTCGGCCGGTGTGCACGTGTTGGTTTTTTCATTGTGAGGAGTGGAGGAGGTGAAAGAGCTTTTCCAGAGCGTCAAGAGCCCGGGGACCGGGCCGGGAGACAAGATCCGCGTCGATGGGAAACACGCGTCCGTTCCGGACGGCGTCGACCGTCGTCCATTCCGGGAACATTCCCCGCAGTGTGGGCCCGGAGGGGAGAATGTCTGACGTCCCGATGATCACCTGCGGATCATCCGCGATCACGTTCTCGCGGCTGTATGACGGATACGTCCCGCGGGCACGGGAAGCGAGATTCGTTCCGCCGGCGTCGTCGAGGAGCCCGTCAATGAACGTATTGCTCCCCGCACACATGAGGGGTTGCAGCGACACGAAAAGGAGGACCCGCACCGGGGGTTTCCCCGCGGCGGCGCTCCGGACGGCACGCTCCCGTGCTTCGAGCCGCGCCACGAGGCGGGCAGCGCTGTCTTCCGTCCCCGCGAGCGTTCCCAGGAGCCGGAGGGAGCGGTAGATCCCCCCCAGCGTGCGGGGATTGCTCACGAACACCGGGATGCCGAACGACATCAGGCGCCGGAAGTCTTCCCGGACGTTTCCCTCCATGCTCAGGACAACGAGATCCGGCTCAAGCCCGACGACGGTCTCGATGCTCGGGTTAATCATCCCTCCGACGTGCCTCCTGTGCGCGGCCTCCGGGGGATAATTGCAGAAATCCGTCACCCCCCGTATCCGGTCTCCGGCCCCGACGGCGAACAGGCACTCCGTGATGCTCGGGGCGAGAGAGACGATCCTCTGTGCCGGCCGGGAGAGTGTCACCGTCCGCTGGAGGTCATCCACGACGCTGATCTGGGCGTGGAGTCCGGCGTGAAGGAACAGGATCGGGGCAAGCGCAGCAAAGAGAGGAAGCCTGCAGTGACGCATGGGCCAATATAGCGCCGGCGTTTTCCAGAATCAACTGTGCTCACGGTGCGCGCCCTGCGAATTGACTTTCCCGCGATTTTTGCGCTCATTCGTCTTCCCATTACTGCGCACCTGAAGAGACGTGGACAAGTTCGTCATACGGGGAGGGAAGCGCCTCAGCGGAACGGTCGTCGTAAGCGGCGCGAAGAACGCGACGCTTGCCTTGATGCCTGCCGCCATACTCGCCCCCGGGACCTTCCGCCTGGGCAACACGCCCGCCCTCCGCGACGTAACGACAATGACAGCCCTCCTGCGGACGATGGGGATGCAGATCGACTTCAGGGAGAATACACTGACGCTCGACAGCACGTCCATCAACAGGTACGAGGCCCCGTACGAGCACGTCAAGAAGATGCGCGCCTCGATCTACGTGCTGGGCCCGCTCATAGGCCGGTACGGGAGGGCAAGAGTCTCTCTCCCCGGTGGATGCGCGTGGGGTCCCCGTCCGGTCAACCTTCACATCGAAGGGCTCCGCAAGCTCGGGGCGGACATCGAGCTTGAAGGGGGATACATCATCGCCAGGGCGGACCGCCTGCACGCGGCGCGCATTCACTTTGACGTCTCGAGCGTGGGAGCGACGGGAAACGTAATGATGGCGGCATCGCTTGCGCGCGGGACGACGCTCATCGAGAACGCGGCGATCGAGCCGGAGATCACCTCGCTGGCCGGGTTTCTGAACGCGATGGGGGCGCGGATCGCGGGGACCGGAACGAACCGGCTGGAGATCGAGGGGGTGGACGCCCTTCACCCCGCCGATGTCACGACGATACCGGACAGGATTGAGGCGGGGACATTCCTCGTCGCCGCGGCGATCACCGGGGGGAGCGTGAGGCTCGAACGGGTAATTCCTGAGCACCTCTCCGCACTCACCGTAAAGCTCGAAGATGCCGGGTGTGCACTTCGCAACGGTCCCGATTTTGTCTCTCTCACCGCGCAGCCCGAACTTCGGTCAGTCGACGTCACCGCCGCAATCTACCCGGGGTTTCCGACCGACATGCAGGCACAATGGACATCCCTCATGGCGGTGGCCTCCGGCACCGCGGTTGTCACCGATTCAATATATTTCGACAGATTCAAACACGTGCCGGAACTTGTCCGTCTCGGCGCCGACATCGAATTGAAAGAGAACGCCGCCGTGATTCGCGGGGTCGCCCGGCTCATGGGTGCGAAAGTGATGTCCACGGATCTCCGCGCGTCCGCTTCATTGATACTCGCCGGTCTCGTCGCGTCGGGAACCACCGAAGTACTCCGCGTCTATCATATCGACAGGGGATACGAGGCCATCGAAAAGAAACTGCAATCCCTGGGTGCGGATATCCGCCGCGAAGCAGGGGAGGAATTCTGAACCCCCCGGAGAATATCCCGGGCGTGCAGCACACAGCCCCCGGCGTCGGCAGATGCCCACGGTGAAGATCCGCGCGCTTCTTCGCGCCCCCGCTGTCCTGTCCGCCGCCCTTCTGTACGGCGCCGTCGCGCTTCTCTGTACGCGCGTCCCCCTTCTCGATTATCTCGGATATGAGTTTTCCGCCCTGTTTGCGTTCATCGCGGCAAGCGCCTCGGGGCTCCTCACGATCCGGCCCGTGAAGGAATCCCTCGGTGCTTCGGGCGAAACGCCGGAGCCCCGGGAGGCGGCCCGGGCGGCGGGCGCCTCGGCGGGGGTGAGCGTTCTCCTCCTTGCGATCCCCCTTGTGATTATTTCCGGGAATGCCCTGTTTGTCCGGAACTGCTCCATGGCGGAGGGTCTCGCATTTTTCACGCTTCTCGCTCCGGTGAGCGCGCTCTTCGGCGTTTCGCTCGGGTTCTTCTGCGCGGTGAACTTCGCGCACCCGCGTGCGATGTTCTTCCTCTCGTGTTTCGTTCTCCTTCTCTACAGCGCGGGGCTGGGCTACTTCACACCGGCGGTGTATTCATACAACTTCCTTTACGGATATTTTCCCGGGCTGACGTACGACGAGGTCATACCTCTTTCGCGGGCGCTCGTCCTCTTCCGGCTGCTGACGCTTTTTGTCGCGGCGGTTTTTCTCTGGACCGGGATGATCACCGTAACGGACTCCGCCGCGGGCGCGCCCGGCCGGGGGAAACTCCGCACGCTCATCGCGGGGCTCGCTGCGGGGGAACGGAGAATCAGGACCGCGGCGATCATCTTCGCCCTCGCGGGATTCTATCTCTTCCGCTGCGAGCTGGGGTTCGAATCGACCGCCTCGTACATCAGGCGGACACTCGGTGCCGAGATGCGGACGGAGCATTTCGTCCTTTATTATTCCCCCTCGTCGTTCACCGCCGACGAGATCCAGCAGGCGGCACGGGAGCACGAGTTCAGGCTCCGACAAGTCCTCGACGCGTTTTCGCTCCCGGGCGGGGTTTCCTTTGAGTCGTACATTTACCCTTCGCCGGAAGTCAAGCAGCGTCTGATTGGTGCGGGGAACACCGACATCGCAAAACCGTGGAGCGGGCAGATCCACATTTCCCGGCAATCCCTCGAAGGTTCTCTCAAACACGAGCTCGTCCATGCCGCCGCAGCTCCCTTCGGTGTTCCGGTCATCCGGGCGAGCCTCAGCACGGGGCTCGTTGAAGGACTCGCCATGGCGGTCGACGGCGAGTGGGGGAACCGTACGATTCATGAATACGCGGCGGCCATTCGCGAGGCGGGGATCGCCCCTCCCATCGACGGCATCATGAGCCTCTGGGGGTTCGCCTCCCGGCAATCCTCCGTAAGTTACGTGATGGCGGGATCGTTCTGCAGGTACCTCATCGACAGATACGGCATGAGAAATCTCACACTTGTGTACCGGTCGCTCGATTTCAGCGGGGTCTACGGCCGCTCGCTGCCGGAGCTTGCCGTTGAGTGGGAAGGGTACCTGGACAGGGTCCCCCTTGACGACGTGGACCAGGACGGCGTGGACGCGCTCTTTCGCCGCGTCCCGATATTCCGTAAGGTCTGCGCCCGGGTTCTTGCGCGGCGCGGGCTACTCGCCCGGGGTTCGTTCGCCCGGAAAGAGTACGCGGCCGCGGAATCGCTGTACGCCGGGGTGTACGCGGACGGCGGGGGTTACGACGCGTTCGCGGGGTACCTTACGAGCGCCCTCAGGGAAGGCCGGATGAGGGTCCTCACGTCCGCTCTTGACACTGTCATACTTGCGGACGAGCATCCGGCGCGGTATCTCCCGCTCTTTATAAGTATCGGTGACGCCTACTGGGCCTCGGGCGAACAGGAAAAGGCGTACGCGCTGTACGACCGCGTCTACCAGGCCGACTTCACCGAAGGGCACACGGAAGCCGCCGCGCTCCGTCTTCTTGCGATGGACGCCGACCCCGGGGGGAAGCGGTTGCTCCCCCTGTTCCTCGCCGACTACGCGGATTCGCTCCGCATTGCGGCCATCGATTCGCTCCTCCGCGGCAACCCCGGGGACAGGATGCTCGCCTACATGAAGGCGCGGTTGTTGCTTCGCGAGGGGGACTTTGCCGGCGCCGTCGTTGGATTGAAAGACATCGACCTGACATCGGCGGACGTGGCGCTGGAAGCCCTCCGGCTCCGCTACCTCGGCCAGGCGCTCTACCGCCTCGGCAGGTACGGCGAAGCGCGGAGGGCGTTCTGGATTTCGCTGAACGCGGAGGATTCCGATATCGGGGAGCTCAAAGTGAACACATGGCTCGATCGATGCGAGTGGGCGGAAAACCATGGCTTCTGAATCCGTGCCTCCGTACCGCCGCATACTTCTCACGCGCCTGAAATTCATCGGGGACATCGTCCTCACGACGCCTGTCATACGCAACGTTCGCGCCGCATGCCCCGGCTCCTACATCGCGTACATGGGGGAGCGGAGTGCCGTCGCGCTCCTGGAGCAGAATCCCTTCCTCGACGAGATCATTCCCTACAACTATGACCGCCCGGGCGTGCTCGAACAGGCGCGCGTCGGGTTCCTCCTGAAACGGAAACGCTTCGACCTCGTCGTCGACATGTTCGGCAATCCCCGGAGCGCGCTCCTCTCGCGGCTGAGCGGAGCGCGGGTCCGCGTCGGGCCGGAGAAGAAAAACCGCGGACGGCTGTACACGCTCCGCATCCCCGACGACGGGAGACCGAAAACCGCCGTCGAGTTTCATAACAGATACATTGCGGCCGCCGGTATCCCCGTGTCCGCGTCAACCCCGGAGCTGTTCCTTTCGCGGGACGAGAGGCGTGACGCCGCATCTTACCTCCGGTGGGCGTGCGGGGAGGGGAAGCCGCTGGAGGAAGGTGGCCCCGTCATCGGGATGCACCCGGGGGGGACGTGGCCCGCCAAGAAATGGCTCCCGGAGAAATTTGCCGCCCTTGCCGACCTGCTCCGGTCCAGGCTCGGCGCGCGCGTCATCATCACATCGGGACCGGCGGACGCCGACACCGTCCGGGCGGTGGATTCGGGCGCGGTCTCCGCGCCGACGGTCCTCAACCTCCTCCCGCTGCGCCAGCTCGCTGCGGTGATCTCCCGGTGCAGCGTCTTCGTCTCCAACGATGCGGGACCGATGCACATCGCCGCCGCTCTCGGCGTGCCGACGGTGGGGCTCTTCGGTCCCGGAGAAGAATCGATCTGGTTCCCGTACGAACGTTCGGCGGGGCACGCGGCGCTCCGCAGGGATGTTCCCTGTCATCCGTGCCACCTTGATTTCTGCACCAGGGCGGGGGAAGGCTACATGGAATGCATGAAACTTCTCACTGTTGACGACGTTTTCGCCGCGGTCGCCCGCGCCCTCTCACATTGATTTTCACGTCATTTTTGACGTAGTTGATTAGTTGAAGCACTTTGCCACGAACAAGGAGAGTTCCATGAGTACACGTATTTCGGATATCGTCGCGCGTGAAATCCTGGATTCGCGCGGAAATCCTACAATTGAAGTCGACGTGACACTGGAAGACGGCAGCCTGGGACGGGCGGCGGTGCCGAGCGGTGCCTCCACGGGCGAGCACGAAGCGGTGGAGCTCCGCGACGGGGACAAATCGCGCTATAACGGGAAGGGCGTCCTCAACGCTGTCGAGCACGTCAACAATACGATCGCCGAGGAGCTCACGGGCTACGACGCGCTGGAGCAGGCGGAAATCGACTCGCTGATGATCCGGCTGGACGGCACCCCCACAAAGGCGAAGCTGGGCGCGAACGCGATCCTGGGGGTCTCACTCGCAGCCGCCAAAGCCTCCGCAATCTCTCTTAAACTTCCTCTGTACCGGTACATCGGTGGCACGAACGCGAAAACACTTCCGGTTCCGATGATGAACATCCTCAACGGGGGAAAACACGCGGACAACAACGTTGACATCCAGGAATTCATGATCGTGCCGGTTGGAGCGCCGAGCTTCGCCGAGGCGCTACGGACGGGGGCCGAGGTCTTCCATTCGCTCAAGAGCGTACTGAAGAAAAAGGGGTACAATACCGCCGTCGGCGATGAAGGCGGATTCGCGCCCAACCTCAAATCCAACGAGGAAGCCGTCGAAGTCATACTCGAGGCAATCAAAAACGCGGGCTACGCCGCCGGGAAAGATGTTTTTCTCGCGCTCGACCCCGCCTCCAGCGAATTCTTTGACAGCGGCAAATACGTCTTCAGCAAATCGGACAAGTCCTCCAAGACGCCCGACCAGATGGTGAAGTTTTACGAGAACTGGGTCGCCCAGTATCCCATCATCTCCATTGAAGACGGGATGGCGGAGAACGACTGGACAGGCTGGAAGCTGATGACCGATGCCCTCGGGAAGAAGATCCAGCTCGTAGGGGACGACGTGTTCGTCACAAACACGGAATTCCTGAAAAAAGGGATCGACATGGGGGTTGCCAACTCCATCCTGATAAAGCTGAACCAGATCGGGACACTCACCGAAACGTTCGATGCAATCGAGATGGCGAAGCGCGCGGGATACACCTGCGTCATCAGCCACCGCTCCGGAGAGACCGAGGACGCGACAATTGCCGACGTCGCGGTTGCCGCGAACACCGGGCAGATCAAGACCGGGTCGGCGAGCAGGACCGACAGGATCGCGAAATACAACCAGCTCCTGCGGATCGAAGAGGAACTCGGTGAATCGGCGCACTTTGCCGGGCTCGCCGCGTTCGGCAGAAAGTAACAACGGCGGACTCACACGCAATGCGGGGCGTTCCCATGGCTCAGGCAATACGATTCGGCACGGACGGCTGGCGGGGTGTCATTGCGGACGATTTCACGTTCGCAAATCTCGAGAGAGTTGCTCTCGCCACGGCCAGGTTCTTCGCGGGCCGGAAGGCGGGCCCGAAGAAGGGCCGTAAGAACGGCGTCGTCATCGGTTACGACGCCCGGTTCATGTCGAAGGAATTCGCGGAGCTTTCCGCCGTGGTCATGGCGAACGCCGGCATTGCTGTGAAGCTCGCCGACAGCATTGTCAGCACCCCCATGGTCTCGCTCCTGACCCTCAGGGAAAACGCGGCGGGAGGGATCGTTATCACCGCCAGCCATAATCCCTCGCGGTACAACGGGTTCAAGATCAAGGGGGACTTCGGGGGGCCCGCCCATCCCGAAATGATCGCCCGGGTCGAGAAGGAGCTCGCCAAGGTGATGAAGCTGAAGAAACTCCCCCCGCGGAAGCATTCGCTCGGGGAGCTCGTCGCACAAGGGCGTGTCGCTCCGATTGCGATGAAGCAGCGCTACCTGGACGATATTGCGGCAAAGATTGACATGAACCTTATCCGCCGTTCGGGGCTCCGTATCCTGTACGACGTCATGTACGGTGCGGGGCAGGGGGTTCTTGACGAGGCCCTTCCGGCCGTCAGGCAGATACACGAAATCTTCAATCCGTCATTCGGCGGAACGAATCCCGAACCGCTCGCACAGAACCTCACGGAGCTGATACAGGGGGTGAAGACGGGGTCCTTCGATATCGGCATTGCCACCGACGGTGATGCGGACAGGATCGGGGCAGTGGACGAGAAGGGGAACTTCGTCGACTCGCACAGGATCTTCTCCCTCCTCCTCAAATACCTCGTCGAGCAGAAGAAGATGACGGGGGAAGTCGTCAAGTCCCTCTCCGTCACACAGATGGTCGACAGGCAGTGCGCGAAATACGGGCTGAAGCTTGTCGAGACGCCCGTCGGGTTCAAGCACATCTGCAGGTACATGACGGAGCACGACGTCCTCATCGGCGGGGAGGAAAGCGGCGGCCTCGGTGTCAAGGGGCACCTGCCCGAGCGGGACGGCATATTCCTCGGGCTCATGCTCTGCGAAATGATGGCGGTGCGCGGCAAGCCGCTCGGCGCGCTTGTCCAGGAACTGATGGACGAATTCGGCGTGCACGAATTCCGCCGTGTCGACATGCACCTGACGGAGAAGGAGAAGGATGCGGTCATGAAGCGGTTCCGCGGACCCGTCAGGGAGATCGGCGGGTACCGGGTCACGGGCCGCAATGATGCCGACGGGCACAAATTGTTCGTCGAGGGAGGATGGCTCCTCGTGCGCGCATCCGGAACGGAACCCCTCATACGGGTCTACGCCGAGGGGGGAGGCACATCGATGGTGGACGTCCTTCTCGCCGGTGCGACGCAGAACGGGCACCGTCACACACACAACTGAGGGTGCGCGCGTCCTGACGCCATGCAGCCGAACAGGTACTATACCATAATGCCCGACGGAACGGTGAAGCAGGTCAATCCCTTCACCGGGACGGAAGTATGGGCGGTTGCGGGACGCAAGAGCCGGCCGATCACGAACGAGGTTGCCGCCGCTGCGCGGCCGCTGGAAGCCCGCGTCCCCGAGAACTACTGCAGCTTCTGTCCCCCCCGGTACTTCGAAACGCCCCCTGAGAAATCCCGGCTCGTGCGCCGCGACGGGCGGTGGGACCGGATTGACACGCTTGCGCCGGACCGCTATTTCGAAACGCAGGCTGCGTTCCGCCGGGTCGGCAACATGTTCGAGATCGTCACGCTCGATTACTGGCGGAAAAACTACGCCTACAAGATGAGCGCGGGGAGGCAGAAATGGAAAGAGGAATACCTCGCCAGCCCGAACGGTCTGAAGCACATCACCGACATCGTCCACTACAAGCTCAGGCAGGAGGGACGGACGGAAGAGCAGATCGAGAAGATGCCGATGGCGGACAAATTCGCGATCGCGGACGCGTTCTTCGGCGGCGGGCACGAGCTCATCATCGCGTCGAGGCACTATGCGGAAGGGGCCGCCACCGATGCGGACCTGTTTTCCTCGGGAGAGATGTCGCTCGAAGAACATTTCAGGTATTTCCGGTTCACCGTCGATGCGATGCTCGACATCACCCAGACAAACCGGTACGTCAGGTACATCAGTGTCTTCCAGAACTGGCTCCGTCCCGCGGGCGCATCGTTCGACCACCTGCACAAACAGGTCGTGGCGCTTGACGAGTGGGGTGCGTCCATCGAGACCCAGACGCACATGCTCAGGGAGGATCCGAACGTCTTCAACGAATACGGCGCGAATTTCGCGGCGTACCACAACCTGATATTTGCCGAGAATGATCACGCGATTGCGTGGGCGGGAATCGGCCACCGCTCCCCGACGATCGAAGTCTACTCCCGGTCGTCAGCCGGGAGGCCGTACGAGCACAGCGACGAGGAAATCCGCGGCATGAGCGATCTTGTTCATGCAATCCACGCCTCGATGGGGAGCCAGATTTCCTGCAACGAGGAGTGGTATTACACCCCCGTGGACGCGGTCACGAAAATGCCCTGGCACGTCCTCATCAAGTGGCGCATCAACGTCCCCGCCGGATTCGAAGGAGGGACGAGCATCTACATCAACCCGTTCACCCCCATCGAGCTGCGCGACAGGCTCGTCCCCCGCCTTTACAAGCTCCGGGACGAGCACCGGATCTCGGGCATCCGCATCGCGGAAGAGTGCCGTGTCGATCCGAACCCGCTGAAGTACTACCTCAAGTAATGCCCCCCGCATCATGATCTCGGCTGTCAACCTTCTCCTTGAGTTCGGCGACCGGGCGCTCTTCGACGGAATTTCCTTCCGCGTCGGCCCCCATGACAGGATCGGGCTCGTCGGCTCCAACGGCGCGGGGAAATCCACGCTTCTCCGGATCCTTGTGGGAGAAATGGCCGCCGACAGCGGAGAGATCGCGAAGGCGAAGTACGTCAGCGTCGGCTATCTCCCGCAGGAGGGGATGTCGGCCGCGGGTCGGACACTCTACAGCGAAGTCGAATCGGTCTTCGCGGAAGTGATCGGGACACAGACTGCGCTCGACGAGGTTCACCGGCGGATGGGGGAGATCGACCACGAATCCGCCGAGTTCGCCGAGCTCCTCGAGGTCTACGGAGAGCTCCAGCACCGGCTGGAGTCCTCCGACGCGTTCCGGATCAGGACCGGGGTCGAGAAGGTACTGGCGGGCCTCGGATTCACGGAGTCGGACCTCACCCGGCAGACAGATGAATTCAGCGGCGGCTGGCAGATGCGCATCGCGCTGGCGAAGCTCCTCCTTGCGCAGCCATCGCTCCTCCTCCTCGACGAACCGACAAACCACCTCGACCTTGATTCCCTGCGCTGGCTTGAAGACTACCTCCGCTCGTACGAAGGGGCGGTGATCATCGTCTCGCACGACAGGCGTTTTCTTGACAACATGACGGCAAAGACGTACGAGCTGACAATGGGATCGCTGACGGAGTACGCGGGGAACTTCAGCTACTTCGTCAGGGAGAAAGCCGCCCGGAAGGAACAGCAGATCGCGGCCTACAGGAATCAGCAACAGCAGATCAAGCAGACGGAGCAGTTCATCGAGCGGTTCCGCTACAAGGCAACGAAGGCGCGCCAGGTGCAGAGCCGGATCAAGAAGCTCGAGAAGCTCGACATCATCGAAATCGAGGACGAGGAAGGGAGGATCCATTTCGCCTTCCCTCCCGCCCCGCAGTCCGGCCGCGCGGTAATGGAGCTCAGGGGGGTGCGGAAGAGCTACGGGTCGCTGAAGGTGTTCGACGGGATCAACTTCGACATCGACAGGGGGGACCGGATCGCCTTCGTCGGCGTGAACGGGGCGGGGAAATCCACGCTTGCACGCATCATCGCCGGGATCGAGCCCTTCGACGCCGGGGAACGGATCGCCGGCTACAACGTCACGATCTCGTATTTTGCACAGCACCAGGCGGAAGAGCTGAACCCTGCGAACGACGTCCTCCAGACCGTCGAGGAGGTCGCCGTGGGGGACATCCGCCGCCGGCTCCGCACGCTCCTTGGCTGCTTTCTCTTCAGCGGGGACGACGTCTTCAAGAAAGTGCGCGTACTCTCGGGGGGGGAAAAAAGCCGGCTGGCACTGGCGAAAATGCTCCTCCATCCGAGCAACCTCGTCGTCATGGACGAGCCCACGAACCATCTCGACATGCGCTCCAAGGGGGTCCTGCAGGAGGCGCTCGCCGGGTACGAGGGGAGCTTCGTCATCGTCTCGCACGACAGGGATTTCCTCGACCCGATCGTCACAAAAGTCGTCGAATTCCGCCGCGGTGGAATACGGACCTACCCGGGAAACGTCAGCGAATACATCGACGCCCGGAACCGGGAGGAGCAAAAAGCAGGCCCGTCCCCGCAGGCAAAGCAGACGACGGGTACCGCGAGCGATAAAGAGCGGAAGCGGCTTGAGGCGGAGCAACGGCAGCGGAAGTACAAAAAGACGAAACCGCTCAGGGATGCAATAGAAAAACTCGAGCGGAAGCTTGAAGGGATGGAGAAAGAGAAAACCGCGATCGACCGTCAGATGGCAGACCCGGAGTTCTACCGCGACGGGGAGAACGTGAAGAAAGTCCATGCAAGGTACAGGGAGATAGAAAAGGACCTTGCAGACGGATATTTCCGGTGGAACGAACTCACAAGGCAGCTCGAGGGCGTCGATCCTCCCGGTGACGGGCCCCGGAGGTATGCATGAAGCGGGGAGACGAATTCGAGGGATGCATAGAAGACCTGGCCGTGGAGGGGAAAAGCGTCGCGCGGGTCGGCGGGTTCGTGGTCTTCATCCGCGGCGGCGTCCCGGGCGACACCGTGCGCGTGCGCATCCGGAGCGTCAAACGGAGCTTCGCGGAAGCCGATCTCATCGCGATCGAATCCCCCTCCCCGCAGCGGGCGGAGCCGCGGTGCAGGTATTTCGGCACGTGCGGCGGATGCACGTGGCAGAACATCGGCTACGATTCGCAGATCGAATTCAAACGCCGTCACGTCGCCGATGCTCTCGGGCGCCTCGGCGGGTTCACTTCCGTCACAGTCCCGCCGCCGCTTGCGATGGCGGATCCCTGGTTCTACAGGAACAAGATGGAATTCTCGTTCGGCGAGAGATGGTTGACGGACGCGGAGATGATGCTGCTCCCGGCGGTGAGGCCAGGGGGGGGAGGCGTGAACGACCCCGCGCTCGGGCTTCACCTTCCCGGGCGCTACGACCGCGTACTCGACCTCCACGAATGCTGGCTCCAGTCGGAGGCAAGCGTGCGCATCGTGAATCTCGTCAGGGATTTCTGCACCGGCGGCAACATTCCCGTCTTCTCCACCGTCACACAGAGTGGCTACCTGAGAAACCTCGTCATCCGCGAGTCAAAAAGGACCGGGGAGAGGATGGTCAATCTTGTCACGAGAGACGACAGGCCCGACGTCATGTCCGCGCTCACGGAGCGCCTGCTTGCGGAATTCCCTTCGCTCACCACGATCGTGAACAACATCACGGAGCGGAGATCCCAAGTGGCCGTCGGCGAACGTGAGAGGGTCTATCACGGAACGGGGACGATAGCGGAGAAGATCGGGGAGAGGACGTACAGGATATCAGCGAATTCCTTTTTTCAGACCAACACCGATCAGGCCGAGCGCCTGTACGATACCGCGCTCCACTTTGCGCACCTGCGCCCGGAGGACGTTGTGTACGATCTCTACTCCGGCACCGGAACCATTGCTCTTCATGTCGCCGCGGGGGCGGCGCGCGTTGTTGGCATCGAATCCGTTCCCCAGGCGGTGGAGGATGCACGGAAGAACGCGGAGTCCAACGGTGTGCTGAACTGCGTCTTCCTCCTGGGAGATCTCAAAGAAACGCTCCTTGCTTCGCGCCGGGCGAAAGAGCCTCTTCCCCCGCCGGACGTCGTCATCGTTGACCCTCCCCGCGCCGGGATGCACGAAAAGGTCGCCCGGGAAATCGTTTCGCTTGCCCCCCGCACAATCGTCTACGTGAGCTGCAATCCATCAACGCAGGCAAGAGATTTGAAAATAATATGTCAATCGGGAAGGTATTCAATAGAGTCGATTCAGCCCGTTGACATGTTTCCTCACACGCAGCACATAGAAAACGTCGTCGGCCTCATCAATTCTTTCCAATAAGCATTGATTTTCTGCGAAGGAACACATAGCTTGTAAAAGTCCCCCCTTCATCGTCCCCCGTCACGCTCTTTGGATACTACCCACGTATGGCGAGGACATCTCTCACGCTGTTGATATTGGCATGTGTGCTCACAATTCCGGTGTTCGCCTCGGACACATCGAAGGTGATCCACGCGGTGCGTGTCGATTCTCCTCCCGTCATTGACGGGTGGGTCAACGACGCGCAGTGGCAGCAGGCCTCTCCTGTCCTCGATTTTACGCAGTTTGACCCCGAAGAAGGGGCCCTCCCCACGGAAGTCACCTCTGTCAGGGTACTGTACGATGACCGCGCATTGTACGTCGGCGTGATCTGTTACGATGCCCACCCGCAGAAGATCGTCCGCCAGCTCACGCGGAGGGACCGCTCCTCGGAAGCGGACAGATTCAGCGTCATGATCGATTCCTACCACGACCGCCAGACGGCGTTCGTGTTCGTCACCAATGTCTCGGGGGTTCAGAGCGACGGGGTCCTCTCACAGGACGGGAACGTGTATGACATCACATGGGACGCAGTCTGGAACGTCCGCACGCGTGTGTTCCAGGACGGCTGGTCCGCAGAGTTTGAAATACCGTACAATGCCCTCCGGTTCGCCCAGCAGCCCGACGGCATCTACCGCTGGGGGATCAATTTCCGGCGGTACATCAGCCGGAAGAAGGAGACCGATGAGTGGGTCATGGTCCCCCGGAGCGAAACACTCCAGATTTCCAAGTGGGGGACAGTCGACGGCATCAGGGGGATTGCTCCGCCGCTGCATCTGGAGCTTCTCCCGTACGTTTCCGGGACAGCCCAGTACGAAACTGCAACAGACGCTCATCCCTGGTCGAAGGCGTACAGGGGACAGGCGGGCGTCGATATCAAATTCGGGCTTGCCAGGAATTTCACGCTCGATGCATCGGTGAACCCTGATTTCGGGCAGGTGGAAGTCGACCAGTCCGTCCTCAACCTTACCGTGTTCGAAACCCGGTTTCCGGAGAAGCGTCCGTTTTTTGTCGAAGGGGCACAGATGTTCACGTTTGGCTCGAGCGTTGACAACACCCCCCTGTCGCTCTTCTTCTCCCGCCGCATCGGCAAGCAGCCGACGCTGAGTCCGTACGTCACCGCCCCCCCCGGGGGTTCGATCGACGACAACCCGCAGGTCACGACGATACTCGGCGCGGCAAAAGTCTCGGGACGGACGGACGGCGGGTTCTCGCTGGGAGCGCTCACGGCGACGACAGATGAAATGGACGCGGTCACCGTCGATTCCACGGGAGCCAAAACGCGCATGCGCACCGAGCCGCGTGGCTCATACAGCGTGATGCGCGCCAAGCAGGAATTCGACGGAGGGTCATGGCTCGGCGGGATAGGGACGGTGGCCGCGCGTGACGGCCTCGACCCGGCCTACAGCGGAGGGCTCGACTGGAACGTCCACTTCGGCGGAAGCGCCTACACGCTGGACGGGTATGTCGCCGGTGCGCACGCATCCGAGCCCCGGGTTCTCACCGACGGGACTTCCGGGAGTGATGGGACGGCCGGGCGGCTCCTCTTCTCCCGCATCGCCGCAGAACACCTGTTTTACACAGGCTCGTTCGATTTCTACACGCGCTATTTCAACAGCAACGACATAGGGTTCTTCGCACAGCCCCATGACTACGGCGATTACGCTCAACTCCTGTACCGGGAAAACTTCGGGACCGGCATATTCCGCAGGTACGGCATATCGCTCGTTCCCGCCACCCGGTGGAACTGGGATCACGTCCTGACGACGTCCACCGCCGAGCTGACTTTTTACGGGGAGCTGCTGAACTTCTGGAAGCCGACGATCGTGTACGACGCATACTTTCCCGCCTACGACGACGAGGAACGCGGAATCATCGGGACGTACAGACGCCCCCCGGGGCATGCGTTCACCGGGCAGATCCAGACGGATCCGAGGGCGAATGTGTTTGCGACGCTCACCGGGATCTACGCGTTCAACGAGAAGGGGAAAAGGTCCGTGACGGGATCGCTCGGCCTGAGTCTCAAGCCGGCGTCGTGGGCGGAGCTTGACCCCACGGTCCTCTGGGTCCGGTCGCGCCACGACGAAGCCTGGGTCTATCCGGGGGGAAACGTGACGGACACGACGGTCTCTCCCCTCCCGTTCAGCGTCTACGCAGACAGGGATGTCGATGAGCTGGACCTGGAACTGACGGGGACAGTCACATTCACGAGGAACATCTCGCTCCAGTGTTTCGGGCAGATACTTCTCGCGCGGGGGATATACAGGAACTACCGGCGGTTTGCAGGCGGGACGCCAGTTCCGTACGATTACCCTTCAAACCCGGCGTACGTCAGCGCCGACTTCAACGAGGCGATACTCAACGCGAACGTTCTTCTGCGGTGGGAATACATCCCGGGAAGCACGCTCTACCTTGTTTGGACGCAGGGGAGGTTCGGCGACAGCGGGGACTACTGGAGCGGGTTCGGCCCGAGGTTCCGGGACACATTCGCGCTCCCGCACGAGGACGTCCTGGTTCTGAAGATCAGCTACTGGTTCCCGCTCTGACCCGAGAGGTTGCGCACGAAGAACTCCAGGACGCGCCGGCGGTATTCCTCTCCCCCCACACGGTCCATGTCGTTGTGCCTGGCCCCTGCGATAAGCCAGAGCTTCTTCGGCTCGTTGGCGGCTGCGAACACCATCTCCGAGTACCGCGAATCTATGAGCGTGTCGGCGGTGCCGTGCATGATGAAGACAGGTACGTGCACCTCGCGCACGGCCTCGAGAGGGGAGACTGCGTTGGCCTTGAAGTGGGCGAGTTGCTCCGAGCGCTTGATGACGATGTTCCGCAGGTAATGCCAGGGGAGTTTGATCATTCGTTTTTGATAGTCATCGAATATCGTCCTGAGCGTCGCAAATCCGCTTTCGGCGATGAGCGCCACAACACGGGTGTCGATCGAGGCGACCTGTATTGCGACGGCTGCCCCCATCGACGTGCCGAACAGGCCGATTCTCCCCGGGCTGATGTCCGTGCGCCCGGTGACGTAGCTTATGACGGCGCGGGCATCGTGTTTCTCGTAGAAGCCGTACGTGCAGTACTTCCCGCCGCTGTCGCCGTGCCGCCGCGAATCGTACAGGAACACGTTGTAGCCGAGATCGTGGAGCTCGCGCGCCATCGGAAGACCCACGATCTTGCATTCGCTCACCCCGTGGAGATAGACCACCGTTCCTTTCGCTTTCCCCTCCGCGCGGATGAGCCAGCAGCTCAGGCCGATCCCCTCCGGCGTTTTGAGGGCCACATCCTCGTACGGGAGGCCGATGTCCGAAGGGTGCAGCACCGTCGTGTACCTCCGGTAGTACTCGATCGTCCGGCGGTAGGGCTGGAGCAGCATTCCCGGTCCGATGACAAAAAGGACCGCGGAAACGAAGACGATGGCAACAATCACCCAGACGATTGCGACGAAAAGTATCGTCATGGCGGCGGGAACATATTGCGGAAGGCGTCCATTCTGCAATATAAAGAGCCCTGCCGAGTGAATCAACGGGTGGTTGCTTCTGCCGCCCGATCTGGGTATATTAAAGGGGCATGAGTCCAGCACAGCGACAGATACGCCGCGTCGCGATCGTCCATGAGTGGTTCACCGGGATGCGCGGAGGCGAGAAATGCGTGGAAGCCCTGTGCGAGGTGTTCCCGGATGCCGACGTCTTCGCCCTGTTGCACGTTCCCGGATCTGTTTCCCCCGTCATCGAACGGGCGATCGTGCGGACCTCTTTCGTGCAGCATCTTCCTGCGGCCGCCACACAGTACCGCCGGTACCTTCCTCTGTTCCCCCTGGCCGTTCGGCAATTCGATCTCAGCGGCTACGATCTCGTCATCAGTTCGAACCACTGTGTCGCAAAGGGCGCTCGCGTTCCTCCGCGTGCACTTCACATATGTTACTGTTACACGCCAATGAGGTACATCTGGGACCAGTACGACGAGTACTTCGGCAGGAACCGCGCGGGCCTTCTCACGCGCGGGGCAATGCGCCTGTTCGTTGGTCCGCTCCGGCGCTGGGACATTGCGACGGCGTCGCATCCCCGCCACTTCGTGGCGATCTCCGAAAACGTCCGCGCGCGGATCCGCGGGATCTACGGAAGGGATGCGGACATGATCTACCCGCCCGTGGACACATCCCTCTTCACCCTCTCGGAGAGGGACGACGGCTACTACCTTATTGTCAGTGCACTCGTTCCGTACAAGGCCGTCGACGTGGCGATCGACGCCTTCAACCGGTCGGGAGACCGTCTCGTGATCGTGGGAGAAGGGCCTGATGCGCCGCGCCTCAGGAAGCTCGCGGGGCCAAGCATCCGGTTCGAGGGGTGGCAGCCGGACGACCGACTCAGGGAGTATTATGCAGGGTGCCGTGCGGTCATTTTTCCCGGTGAGGAGGATTTCGGCATCGTTCCGGTGGAGGCGATGGCGACGGGGAAGCCGGTGCTCGCGTTCGCCCGCGGGGGTGCGCTCGAGACCGTGATCGACCGCCCGGATCTGAGGACAGGGATACTCTTTCAGGGAAAATCGGCCGGAGCGCTCCTTGCAGGGCTCGAGGAGCTCAAACGCGTCCGGTTCGAACCGGCGCGCATCAGGGCGCATGCGCTCACGTTCGACAGGGATATTTACAAAAAGGCGATGAAAGAGTACTGCGTGCGCCGCTGGGAGGAGTTCGCACGCGAATTCCCCCAAGTGCATGATTGAAAATGCGTTACCACCGCGGTGCGTTGACATTCCTGCGGGATTTGCCTATATTTTAGGTCCAATACTTTCAAGGAGCGGAATGCCCCAGGAGGGAACCCGCCGACGTAAATCGCCGCGCCTGTACAACGTCATCGTCGTTCCCGTCGAAGAAGGGGGAAAGACGAGGACGTTCAGGACCAGCCGCCTGACGCTCGCGGCGCTGATCCTTCTCGGCGTGTGCGCGACGGTGGCGATGACGCTGGCGGTGCTTGTCTACACGCCCGTCGCGCTGTATGTTCCCATTCCCAACCCGGGTCTCGAACAGAAATACGGCAGGCAGATCCTGGAGATGCAGCAGCGGCTGAACGCGCTGGCGGAAGACGTCGTCGTCGTCCGCGATTACAATTCACAGGTGCGGAAGGCGCTGGGCGAGGACACGCCGCGTGATACTTCCGCCGCCCGCAATCTTCCGAGAACGCCTCCCGCCGGCCAGCAGGAGTCGGGGCTTCCCCCCCGCGGACTGACGCACGCAGAGAAACTGGAATCGGCGGGGGGAGCCGAGCCGGTCATGGACGAAGAGACGAATCCGGGGTCCTATACATCGGTCGTGACGGTCGCCGGAATACCGCACACGGCATTCCCGCTTCTGACCCCGGTGGAGGGGTTTGTCACGCAGGGGTTTGATCCCTCGCGGAATCATTTCGGCATCGATATCGCGGCCCAGCGCGGGACACCGGTCTACGCGCCGGGTGACGGGGTCGTCCTGTTTGCCGGGTGGACGTACGAGGACGGGAACATGCTCATCATCGCACACGGCGGCGGGTATCTGACGGTCTACAAACACAACCAGACTCTCCTGAAGAACACATTGAACGCAGTCAAACGGGGGGAGCCGATCGCGCTTCTTGGTTCCACGGGAAAGACAAGCGCCGGACAGCACCTGCATTTCGAAGTGTGGCGGAACGGGGTTCCGCAGGACCCGGACGATTTCCTCCTGGTTCCCTCCCGGGCGCAATGACATTCTCTCGAGAAGCGTAAGGAGACGCATGGCAGACAAGAACCAGGTGGCGGGAACATTCAGCGTCATCGGCAACAACACCGTGATCACCGGGAACATCCGGACGGAGGGAAGCATCCGCGTTGACGGCAAGATCGTCGGCAACGTCGTCACGCAGGCGGATGCCGCCGTCGGGATGAACGGCGTCATCGAGGGGTCGGTCGACGCGCGGAACATCACCGTTGCAGGGAAGGTGATGGGAACGCTCACCGCGGCCCAGAAACTCGTGCTCGAGGGAAAATCTGTCATGAGGGGGGACATCCGGACCGCGCGCCTCGTGGTGGACGAAGGGGCGGTGTTCGACGGGCGGAGTTCCATGACGGGGACGCAGACCGCGTCCTCTCCCCCGAGGGAAGCGCGCTGACGCAATGAACGGTCCCACAGACGGTCCGCCGGAACGGGCTCCGCTGTACGGACCCTATCTCACGATCGGGATCCAGCTTGCGGCAACGGTCGTCGTGTTCTTCTTTCTCGGCCGGTGGCTGGACGGCAAATTCGGAACCGATCCGTGGCTGATGCTCGCCGGGCTCGCCCTGGGAATCGGGGGAGGTCTCACGGCCTTTCTGAAATCGGCGCTGGCTCTCGGAAAGGAAGAAGACCGGGACGCGAAGGAACGAAAGAAGGGATCCGGCGGTGAATCTGAGAGGTAATTTTCCCGCGCAGGTAGCGCTCGTCCTGGCGGGCGCGCTCGTTCTCCTGGCGTATCCGCTCACCGCGTTTGCTTCCGGCGGCACCCGGGCCGCGGTGGCAGCGGGGGCCGGCCTGAGCACACTCAACGTGATTCTCGGCTACGGTGCGATCAGGTATTCGTTCGATAAGTCGCACACGACCTTCCTCAAGGCGGTTCTCGGAGGGATGGGACTGCGCCTCCTGTTGATGCTCGGGGCGTTTACGCTCCTCATCATGGTGCTGGGCATGCAGCCGGTGGCGCTCACCGTGTCGCTCCTGGGCTTTTACGGGGTGTTCATGGTGCTTGAGATCGTGTACATTCAGCAACGAATGACATTCAAGAATCGGAGCTAAGGGAAGGTGAACATTCCTGACGTACAGATTTCCGCGGACACGGCGCTTCCCGCCGGTGAGACGATCCGCGCGGTGACGGACACGCTGCGCGGGGCCGTGGAACACGGTGCCCCGCACGGCGGCGAAGGGGGGCCCGTGGACTTCACGGAGCTTCTCCATCACGTGCAGGATTCCCGAGTTCTCGACACGCCGTTCGGCAAGATCGGGCTGCCGCAGTTTCCGCCGCTGCACGTCGCCGGCATGGCCGTGGATTTCTCCATCACGAAGCACGTGGTCTTCCTCTGGGGTGCTGCGCTTATTCTCTGCGTCGTTGCGATCGCCGTGGCCAGGAAAAACTCGAAAAACCCGGTTCCAACGGGGTTCGGCAATCTCTTCGAGATGGTTGTTGTCTTCCTTCGCGATGAAGTTGCAATTCCGAACATGGGGAGCGCGGGACTCAGGTACATGCCGTACCTCCTGACGACATTCTTCTTCATCCTTGTGATGAATCTGCTCGGCCTGATTCCCTGGGGCGCGTCCGCGACGGGAAACATCAACGTCACGGCCGGACTCGCAATCATCGCGTTCGTCATGATCCAGGCCTCCGCGATACGGGCCCAGGGGTTCTGGCACTTCCTTGCGCACCTGACCGGGGGGGTGCACTGGTCGCTCTGGCCCATCATGATCCCGATCGAGATTCTGGGGCTCTTCACGAAGCCCTTCGCGCTCTGCATGCGTCTCTTTGCAAACATGCTGGGGGGGCACATCGTCATCGTCTCCCTGCTGGGACTCATATTCGTGTTCGGGTCGTATTTCATCGCCATCGGACCCGTCTCGTTCGTTGTCGGGATTAACTTCCTCGAGCTGTTCGTGGCGTTTCTGCAGGCCTACATATTCGTCATGCTCACGTCCCTGTTCATGGGGCTCGGCATCCAGGCGGCGGAGCAGGCGCACGGCGGCCACGCGCACGGATGATCTGTCGATAATACGTCACACTAACACCAACCACCCTCTCTACGAAGGAGAAACACAATGGATCCCAAAGCACTCGGCTACCTGGCAGCTGGCATCGGCGCGGCGGTAACGGTTATCGGCGCGGGGCTCGGAATCGGCAAGCTCGCGGCGGCGGCGATGGAAGCAAGCGGCCGCCAGCCTGAGGTCGCAGGACAGGTGCGCACGTCAATGATCATCGCGGCCGCGCTCATTGAAGGCGCCACGTTCTTCGCCCTTGCCATCTGCATTATCCTGGCGTTCAAGTAATATTTCCGAAAGAGGCAGGCATGCTGGAGATCAATTCGGGTCTTATACTCTGGACGATTCTGACGTTCGTCATCGTCCTTGTCATCCTCAAATCAGCGGCGTGGAAACCTCTCCTTGCCGCCCTCGCCGCCCGGGAGGAATCGATACGCGCATCGCTGCGGGAAGCGGCGGACGCGCGCGGGGAGGCGGCGAAGCTGCTTGAGGAGAACCGGCGGCAGCTCGCCATGGCTGAGGAGCAGTCCCAGCGCATCATCAGGGAAGGGCGCGACATGGGGGAACGGCTCAAGGTGGAACTTCTCGAAAGAGCGAACGCCACGTCGCGGCACATGATCGAACAGGCGAAGGAAGAGATCCGGAGGGAGAAAGACGCGGCCCTCGTGCAGCTCCGCAGCGAGGCGGGAGAGCTTGTGATCGCGGCTGCGGGAAAGATCCTCGACGCGAACCTGGATACGCCGAAGCAGCGACAGCTCGCGGACGCGGCGATACGGGAGATCGCGGGAGCGTCCGGACGATGAAAAACATGCGCGTGGCGCGCCGGTATGCCGGCGCTCTCATGGAAGCCTCGGAAGAAACGAAATCCATCGACTCCGCGGCAGCCGATCTCGAGATTGTCCGGTCCATTCTCCGGGAATCCCGCGAGCTCCGCCTCCTCGCGCTCAGCCCTGTGGTCTCCCCGGCAAAGAAGGCGGCGGTCTTCAGGGCGGTGTTCGGACCCCGGATCGGCAAGGGGACGATGGATTTCATCGACCTCGTCGTCGCCAAGCAGCGCGAAGCGCATCTCGAGGAGATCATCGAACAATTCTCCCTCCTCCGGGATGAGAAGATGGGCATTGTCAACGTAGACGTGACATCCGCCGTGGAATTCACCCCCTCCCAGAACGCGGACCTCTCCAACGAGCTTGAGCGGTACACAAAGAAGAAGGTCCGGATCCGGATCAACGTGGACAGCGCCATCAAGGCCGGGCTCATTATCCGGATCGGCGACACGGTCCTCGATGCGAGCATGCGCCGGCAGCTCGAGCTCCTGAAAGCCAGGTTCCTCGAAGGCGGCCCCTCCACAAATTGAACTGAAAAAGGATTGAGCAATGGCAGACGTCAGACCAGACGAAGTCTCTGAGATTCTCAGAAAGCAGCTCGCCGGTTTCCAGAAGGAAGTCGACATCTACGACGTGGGCACGGTGCTCCAGATCGGCGACGGTGTCGCCCGGGTCTACGGACTCTCTCATGCGATGATGAGCGAGCTCGTGGAGTTTCCGCACGGCATATTCGGCATGGTGTTGAACCTTGAAGAGGACAACGTCGGCTGTATGCTCTTCGGCGAGAGCAGGGAAATCAGTGAAGGAGACACGGTCAAGCGGACCGGTCGCGTCGCCTCCATGCCCGTCGGCGAGGGAATGCTCGGCCGGGTCGTGAACCCGCTCGGTCAACCCATTGACGGCCGGGGACCTGTCAAGACGGAAAAGCTCTCTCCGATCGAACGGAAAGCCCTCGGCGTCATCCAGCGGCAGCCGGTGAAGGAGCCGCTCCAGACGGGGCTGAAGGCCGTCGACGGGATGATCCCCATCGGGCGCGGCCAGCGCGAGCTCATCATCGGCGACCGCCAGACGGGAAAAACAGCGATCGCGCTCGACACGATAATCAATCAGAAATACACGCACACCGAAAAGGCAAAACACGAAGGGGTCAAGCCGGTCTACTGCATCTATGTTGCGGTCGGTCAGAAGAGCTCCACGGTCGCGCAGGTCGTGGACAAGCTCCAGCAGGAAGGGGCCATGGACTACACGACGATCATCGCCGCCACCGCCACCGACCCGGCCCCGATGCAGTTCATAGCCCCGTATTCGGGCGCAACGCTCGGTGAATTCTTCCGCGACAGCGGCCGCCACGCGCTCGTCGTCTACGACGATCTGACAAAGCAGGCGCAGGCCTACAGGCAGGTCTCCCTTCTCCTGCGGCGCCCCCCGGGAAGGGAAGCGTACCCCGGTGACGTCTTCTACCTTCACTCGCGTCTCCTGGAGCGTGCGTCAAAGCTCAGCGAGGATCTCGGGGGGGGAAGCCTCACTGCGCTCCCCGTGATCGAGACGCAGGCGGGGGACGTGTCCGCCTATATCCCGACGAACGTCATATCGATCACCGACGGGCAGATCTATCTTGAACCCGGCATGTTCAACTCCGGCATCCGCCCTGCGATCAACGTCGGCATCTCGGTCTCCCGCGTCGGCGGGAACGCTCAGATCAAGGCGATGAAGAAAGTTGCGGGGAGGCTCCGCATCGAGCTCGCGCAGTACAGGGAGCTCGAGGCGTTCGCCAAATTCGGGTCCGACCTCGACAAGTCCACGCTCGCCCAGCTCCGCCGCGGGTCGCGCCTTGTCGAGCTCCTGAAGCAGGGACAGTTCGTCCCGATGCCCGTCGAAAAGGAGGTTGTCTCCCTCTTTGCCGGCACGAACGGGTTCCTTGACGAGATTCCCCTCGAGCACGTTGCGCGCTTCGAACGGGAGCTCCTGGAGGTGACGGACCTGAAGCACGCGGACCTCCTCAGTGCGATCGCGGAGACGAAGGACCTGACCGCGGAGATCACGAACCGGCTGAACGGCGTCCTCCGCCCGTTCACCGATTCGTTCAAGGCGACGATAAAGGCCTGATATGCCGACGCTGCGGGAAGTCCGGAGCCGCATAGGCGGCGTTCAAAAGACACAGAAGATCACGCGTGCGATGAAGATGGTCGCCGCCGCGAAGCTCCGGCGCGCCCAGACCCGTGTCGTCGCGGCCCGCCCCTACGCGCGGAAGATGAAGGAGCTCCTGGGTGACATTGCGCAGGTGCCGGGGCTGATGGGTGCGGACCTGATCGCGCCGCGTGACGTGAAAAACCTCGCCGTCGTCGTCGTCACATCAGACCGCGGATTCTGCGGCGCGTTCAACGCGAACATCTTCCGGGCCGTCCAGGCGCATTTCGACGCCCAGCCTCCCGGCGTCCACGTCAGTCTCGTGTGTGTCGGCAAGAAAGGGGTTGACTACTTCACGAAGAGGGGATACAACGTCACCGCCCGGCACGTCGGGGTATACGGCAGCCTCTCGTTTTCGTGGGCCCAGTCGTTTGCCGGGGACCTCATCACCCGGTACCTGAAGGGGGAATTCGACCGGGTCGATATCGTCTACAACGAATTCAAATCGATCGCCCAGCAGCGCATAACCGTCGAACAGTGCATCCCGATCCCGCCTCCCCCGCCGTCGTCGCCGCCGAAAAGGCCGGTGGATTTCATTTATGAGCCTGACCGCGCCGGAATACTCCTTTCAATACTCCCCCGGCACCTCAATTTTCAGATCTGGCGGGTGCTCCTGGAATCGACGACGGCCGAAGAGGGGGCGCGGATGGCAGCAATGGAAAACGCCACTGAAAACGCCCGGGAGATGATCGCGACGCTCCAGCTTCAGTACAACAAGGCCCGGCAGGGCGCGATCACAAAGGAGCTCCTTGAAGTGGTCTCCGGGGCGGAGGCGCTCAGAAGCGCCTGAGGACCTGACCCAAGAGTTCGCAGCCTGGGCCGCCGGAACCTCATTCCGGCGGCCCCTTTTTCATGTCACCGGGAGACACCCGGAATCTGCGCGGGGATTCCGCCGGGGGATATCACGTAGGCGAACATTCGCCTGATTGGCCGTCTGCAATTCGTTCCTTGCATCCCAGGGGCGCATTCCGTACCTTGTTAATCCGCCGTTGTTTTGACGGAGTCTCTAAGCCCTGCCAATGGACGGAGTTAGCGATGTTTGACGAGCTGAGCCGCAAGCTTGAAGGGGTGCTGAAAAAGCTCCGCGGACAGGGAAAAATCTCCGAAGCAAACATTGCGGAAACACTCAGAGAAGTCCGCCGTGTTCTACTGGATGCGGACGTCAACTTCAAAGTTGCACGGCAGTTCATTGACGACGTCAGGGTGAAGGCCCTCGGGCAGGAGGTGCTTCAGAGCATCACGCCCGGTCAGCTCATTGTCAGGATCATCCACGAGGAGCTGATCGCCCTTCTCGGCGCGTCGACGTCTGAAATCGCGCAGGCCGCCCTGCCTCCGACCGTAGTCCTTGTTGCCGGCCTTCAGGGCTCGGGGAAAACGACATTCTGTGCGAAGCTTGCGCGTTACCTGAAAGAGCAGGGACGCTACCCGCTTCTGGCCGCGGCGGACATCTACCGTCCCGCAGCCGTCGATCAGCTCGTCATGCTCGGATCGCAGATCGGCATTCCCGTGTATCGGGCCGCGGGGGGGGAATCTCCCGTGGCGATTGCCGGGGCGTCCGTCGAGCACGCCCGGAAGAGCGCGCGGGACGTCGTCATCATCGATACGGCGGGGCGCCTGCACGTCGATGAACAGATGATGAACGAGGTGGAGGCGATCAAGGGGGCCGTGACGCCCCACGAGATCCTGTTCGTCGTCGACGCGATGACGGGGCAGGATGCCGTGAACACGGCTCGCGCGTTCAATGAACGGCTCGATTTCGACGGCGCGGTCCTGACGAAAATGGACGGCGACGCGCGCGGCGGCGCCGCGATTTCGTTGCGCGCCACGGTCGGGAAGCCGATCAAGTTCATCTCCACCGGCGAGAAGCTCGACGCCCTTGAGAAGTTCCATCCCGACCGGCTGGCATCCCGGATACTCGGGATGGGGGACGTTGTCACGCTCGTGGAGAAGGCACAGCAGCAGTTCGATCATGAGAAGGCGGCAAAGCTCGAGGCGCGGCTGCGCAAATCGCAGTTCACGCTCGAAGACTTCCTGGAGCAGCTCCAGGAGGTGAAAAAAATGGGTCCGCTCAGCCACGTGCTGCGGATGCTTCCCGGCATGAACCGGCTCCCAGCGGGAGCGACGGTTGACGACTCGGCACTCGGCAGGATCGAAGCGATAATCCACTCCATGACCCGGGAGGAACGGCAGAAGCCGGCGATAATCAACGGCAGCCGCCGGAAGCGGATCGCATCCGGAAGCGGCACGAGCGTGCAGGACGTCAACCGGCTCATGAAACAGTACGAACAGATGCAGAAGATGATGAAGACGCTGGGAAAGGGTGGAGGAAGGGCGCTGAGAGGGATGGGGCTCCCCGCGGGAATGTAATCGCGAAACCATTTCACACATGTCCACAGAAGGAGAGAATCAGTGGCAGTACGTCTAAGGTTACGCCGGATCGGAAAGAAAAAAATGCCGATGTACCAGATCGTCGCGGCGGATTCCCGCGCGGCGCGGAACGGAAAGTTCCTCGAGGTCATCGGCCGGTACGAGCCGCGGCAGGACCCGATGATCATTACGACGAACGAGCCCCGGGTCTTCCATTGGCTGAAGAACGGTGCGCTCCCCACGGATACCGTGCGGAGCCTCTTCCAGCGGAACGGCCTCTGGGTCAAGTGGACGATGACAAAGCAGGGTGCGGACGAAGCGAAAATCGCCTCCGAGGTCGAGAAATTCCAGATGGCGCAGGCCGAGAAGCGTCGCCATGACGAAGAACGCCGTGCGCGCAGGCATGCGGCGCGGAAGAAAGTGAAGAAGACGGAGGGGGAAGGTGCGGCGGTTCCTGCGGCTCCCGCGCCGGCCCCCGCTCCTTCCGGGGACGCTCCCGCACAGGCGTAAACCAGGCGCATCAGACGTTCTTTTCCGGTCTCAGGCCTTTCATTCGAGGGGAAGAGCAGAACAACGCCGCGCGACTGCCGTACGGCAGCCGGCGGCAACCGTTCGCGGAGGAGGTGCAGAATGAAGGAGTATCTTGAATTCATCGCAAGGCATCTCGTGGATCACCCGGAGCAGGTGGTCCTCGACGACCAGGTACGCGAGGACAAGATCATTTTCACGCTCCATGTTGCCGAGCAGGACGTCGGAAAGGTGATCGGAAGAAAAGGAAGAACCGCGCAGGCAATGCGCATCCTCCTGGCAGCCGTTGCCGCGCGTGAGGGGAAACGGGTCATATTGGAAATCGCTGAGTGAGTACCACCCCTGACCAGTTGTTTGCGGTCGGCACAATAGTAAAGGCAATAGGGATAGCGGGAGAGGTCGTCGTTCAGCCCATGACGGACTTTCCGGCGAGGTTCCGAACACTCCGGGTCCTCTGGATCGGATCTGACAACGTTTCCGCCTCAGAGGCCGCCGTTGAGAAGGCCGACGTTTCTCCGCGCGGCGTCCGATTGAAGCTGAAGGGGGTTGACGACCGGAACGCGGCCGAGAAGATCAGGGGGAAGCTTCTTTTCGTCGATGAAGCGCACCGGGCCAGGCTTTCCCGGGGACAGTATTTCGTCCACGATATTCTGGGGCTTGAGGTGCGCGGGGAGGACGGGACCGAACTCGGGACGGTTGCCGACGTCCTGCGATATCCTGCAAGCGACGTCTACGTCATCCGGGGGAGAAGGGGAGAGATTCTCATCCCCGCCGTGAAAGAGTTCGTGCGATCGGTGGACCTTGAAACGCGAACAATGACGGTTCGCCTCATCGAAGGGATGATCTCAGGGACGCCCGGGGGGGAAGGATGAAGGGATGGACGAGTGACAATGCGCATCGACGTCGTGACGGGGTTTCCCGGTCTCATTGCAGGCCCGCTGGAGGAGAGCATACTCCGCAGGGCGCGGGAGAAGGGGCTCGTCCAAATCATCGTCCATGATCTCCGCGACTACGCGACGGACAGGCACAGGACGATCGACGACGCTCCCTACGGAGGCGGCGCGGGAATGATCCTGAAGGCGGAGCCGGTCTTTGCGGCCATCGAAACCCTCATGAAAGATCGCCGGTACGACGAGATCATTTACCTGAGCGCCGACGGAGAGCGATTCTCGCAGCAGTCGGCAAACGGACTCTCGATGAAGGACTCCCTCATCCTCCTGTGCGGGCACTACAAGGGGATCGACGAGCGGATCCGTCAGAAGCTCGTCACGAAAGAGATATCAATCGGTGATTACGTCCTCACCGGGGGAGAGCTCCCGGCGCTCGTTCTTATCGACGCAATCGTTCGCCTGATCCCCGGGGTTCTTCACGACGGGGAATCGATGCTCACGGATTCGTTTCAGGACGGGCTTCTTGACGCGCCCTCCTTCACGCGGCCGCCGGAATTTCGGGGGATGCGCGTTCCCGAAGTCCTTCTCTCGGGGAACCACGAGGAGATCGCAGCGTGGCGCATGGCGCAGCGCCGCAGCCGCACCGAGGAGCGGCGCACAGATTTGATGGAACAATCATAAACGTCAGCGTACTGGAGAATGGTATGGAGAAACTGAAGCTCGTCGAGGCGACCCAGATGAAGACCGGCATCCCCCCTTTTTCCCCCGGGGACACCGTCAACGTTCACGTCCGGGTCGTTGAAGGGGACAAGGAACGGATTCAGCAGTTCCAGGGTGTTGTCATAGGCCGCCACGGATCCGGCATGAACGCCACGTTCACAGTCCGCAAGGTCTCCGACGGTGTTGGTGTGGAGCGCATATTCCCGCTTCACTCCCCCCGGATCGCGAAGATCGAAAAGGTAAAAGAGGGAGCGGTCCGCCGCGCGAAGCTCTATTACCTGCGCGATCTTGCGAGCAAAGCCATCAGGCAGAAAACTAACGCGTGACGGGGTTTCGCACCGCCACAGGAAGAACACCCCGCCGGTCATGATCGGCCCCCCTTCTCTTCTTTCGGAGAAGGGGATTTGTTATATTCCCGCCATGATTTCCCGAAAACTGATCGGTCTCCCGGACGACGTTACCTGCCGCCCCTTCAGGGATGCACTCCGCCCCGCGGAGAGGTTCGACGTTGTCCTCGGCGCTCCCGCTTCACTCGCGCAGCGTCTGGAACGGCGTACGCTGAGCGGCGCACTTCTCTCCCCCATCGACTATGCCAGGAACGCGTCGGAGTATCGTATCGTCCCCGGCTCGGCCGTGTCGTCAGAGGAGGGAAACGACTCCATCGTCATCCACTTCCGCGAGGGGATAAGGGCCGTCAGAACACTTGCTGTGCAGCCCGCGTCCGCGTCCGACATCATACTCGCCAAGATACTCCTTGCCGAACGGTTCGACATCGAGCCCCGTATCATGCTCGTGGCCGGGAGCCTGGAGGCCATGCTTGAACGTGCGGATGCGGCGCTGCTGGCGGGGGACGCGGCACTCGTGAGCGTCGTCGAACGCCCCGAAGCCCTGGACCTCGTGGAGGAGTGGATCGCCGCCACCGATCTTCCGTACGTCCACGGGTTCTGGTGCAGCCGTGAGCAGGGGCTGACGGAGGAGGAATGGAGGGTCCTCGGCGGACTGGGCGGCCGTGTCGACCGGCCCGCTGCCCCGGCCGGAGGACTCTTCTCATACGATTTTCCCGACACCGTCCAGGAAGGAATCCGGGAATTTCTCCGTTACGCGTATTATCACGGCATCCTCCCCGACGTCCCCGATCTCCGATTCTTCGGAGAGGAAAACACCGGGGAGCCGGGCCCGCCGCTGCCGGGCGCAAATTGAAAAACATCCAAAAGATGTCTAGATTGATTTCATGCTGAAGAGTCTGGACATACGGAATTACGCACTCATCGAGGAGCTCACCGTCGAGTTCTCCAGCGGACTTGTCATCATCACGGGAGAAACCGGGTCCGGGAAATCGATTATCATCGACGCCCTGGGGCTCATCCTCGGTGAGCGGACAAGCGCCGACATCGTGCGGAAGGGGGCTGACCGTGCTGTCGTCGAAGGGACATTTCACATTGCGGGGAACAAAAGGCTGCAGCAAGTCCTTGAAGAGGGGGGGATCGCTCCTGCCGACGAACTTATCGTCCGGCGCGAGGTGTCATCCAAAGGGCAAAGCCGGTGCTTCATTGCCGACAGCCCCGCGACGCTCGCGTTCCAGAAACAGGTGGGAGAGCTTCTCGTGGACCTCCACGGCCAGCACGAGCACCAATCCCTGCTCAGGGTCGAGACCCACATCGGCATGCTCGACGACTTCGGCGGCCTCGGGGGGATTGTCGCGGAGTTCCAGGAGGCGCGGAAGATTCTCCGGGAGACGGCCGGGGAGCTGGAGGACCTGGGCCGCAGGGAGCGCCAGCTCGCGGAGAGGAAGGAGTTCTATGAATTCCAGATCGCCGAAATCGACGGGGTCGCTCCCCGCGCGGGGGAGGAGGAAGATCTGGAGCGGGAGCTGAAGATCCTGGAAAACGCTGAAAAGCTCTTCGCGATAACCGGAAACCTGTACGGCATGCTCTACGACGGCGAGCAGTCCGTGCACGACCTCCTTGTCATCGTCCGGAACCAGCTTCAGGACATTGCCGGGATCGACGCACAGTTTGCGGAGGCGGCGAAGGAATGCGCTTCGGCGGAGGCCGTCGTGAGCGAGCTCGCCAAGTTCATACAGGGATACAACGCCCGGGTGGAGTTCAACCCGGAACGCCTCGAAGCACTCCGGGACAGGCTGGGGAAACTCGCGCTCCTGAAGCGGAAGTACGGCGGGTCCGTCGAAAGCACAATCGCGCACAGAGAGAAGATCGGGCAGGAAGTGCTCCTTGCGGAGAATTTCAACGAGGTGATCGGGCGGCTCACCGGGGAGCTCGACGCGGCCCGCGCCAGGTGCGGCACGATCGCGGGGCGCCTCTCCGCCAAGCGCCACGAGGTCGCAAAGAAGGTGGACGGCGCCGTTGTCGAAGAGCTCGGAAAGCTCGGCGTCAATCACGCCCGGTTCACGACGCGGATCGTCCAGACGGAGCTTTCCGACGGTGAGGATGACCCTGATGTCGTCGGTGTGGGACGCAAGAAGGTCCGCCTCAACGGGCGCGGATACGACGACGTCGAGTTCTACATTTCCACGAACCTGGGAGAGGAAGAAAAGCCTCTCGTCAGGGTCGCCTCCGGCGGAGAAGTCTCTCGCATCATGCTTGCGCTCAAGAGCATACTCGCAAAATCGGACAGGCTCCCCGTCCTGATATTCGACGAGATCGACGTCGGCGTCAGCGGGCGCGTGGCCCAGGCGGTAGGCAGGAGCCTGAAGAACCTCTCGAATTTTCACCAGGTCATCGCCATCACGCACCTCCCGCAGATTGCCGGACTGGCGGACGCCCATTTCGCCGTCGAAAAAAAGGAACGGGGCGCCCGGACCACGACGGGGATGCGCCGGCTTTCACTCGACGAGCAGGTGCGCGAGGTCGCCCGGCTTCTGAGCGGGGCGGAAGTGACGGACGCGGGACTTGTCGGCGCACGTGAGCTGATGGGCCTCACGCGGGCCTTGTGATCACCTGAATCTCACCCCCACAGGCACCCACAATGGCACTCCAGGTTTATAACACGCTCCACCGCCGCAAGGAACCGTTCACGCCGCAACATGAAGGGCGCGTCGGCATATACGTCTGCGGCCCGACGGTCTACGGTCACTCGCATCTCGGCCACGCCAAGAGTTATGTCTCGTTCGACGTCATCGTCCGGCACCTCCGGTTTCTCGGGTACGCGGTGCTGTACGTGCAGAACATCACGGACGTCGGGCACCTGACCGACGACGCCGACCAGGGAGAGGACAAGCTCGCAAAGCAGGCGCTCATCGACAGAATACACCCGATGCAGCTCGCCGAGACGTACACGCGGAGCTACTACGAGGACATGGATGCGCTGAACGTTCTGCGCCCGGATATCGCCCCCCGCGCCTCGGGGCATATCACCGAACAGATCGCGATCGTGCAGGATCTCCTCGCAAACGGGATGGCGTACGTCGCGAACGGCTCCGTCTATTTTGACGTTTCTGCATTTCCGGACTACGGAAAGCTCTCCGGGCGCACAGTTGAGGACCTCAACGCGGGTGCCAGAGTCGAAATCAAGGAAGAGAAGAAACACCCCGCGGACTTTGCGCTCTGGAAAAAAGCGGGGCCGGGGCATATCATGCACTGGCCGAGCCCGTGGGGCGAGGGGTTTCCCGGATGGCACATCGAATGCTCCGCGATGTCAATGAAGTATCTCGGCGAGGGATTCGATATACACGGGGGAGGGCTCGAGAACCAGTTTCCCCACCATGAATGCGAAATCGCGCAGAGCGAGGGGGCCACAGGGAAGAAGTTCGTCCGCTACTGGCTTCACAACAACATGGTGACGGTGGACGGGAAGAAAATGGGGAAGTCGCTCGGCAATTTCCTGACGCTGAAGGACGCGTTCGCGAAATGGGAACCGCAGGTCGTCCGTTTCTTCATCCTCCAGAGCCATTACCGGAGCACGCTGGATTTCAGCGACGAAGCCGTCGACGGCGCGCGTGCGGGGTATGAAAAGCTCGCCAATGCGCTCCGCAACCTCCGCGAGAGGATCGAAACCTCAAGCGCCGCGGGAGAAGACCCGGGAATCGATCTCGCGCGCCGGACCGCGGAGTTCCGGGAAGCGATGGACGATGATTTCAACACGCCGCAGGCAATAGCGGTCCTTTTCGATCTGGCCCGCGAGCTGAACCAGGCGTTCGCCCGGGAGAAGAACTTCACGCGGGCATCTCTCGAAACCGTTGAGCGCTGGTACGGGATTCATGCGGGGAGCGTTCTCGGGATGACGATGGGGGAGAGCCGCGGCGCGGGACGATCGGGGACGCTTGTGGGTCCCCTCGTCGAGCTGCTCATTGCGATACGGAGCGACATCCGGGCACAGAAACTCTGGGCGCTTTCCGACAAGATCCGTGACGGTCTTGCGGGAATCGGGATCGGGCTGGAAGACAAGAAAACGGGGACAATCTGGAAAAAAGTTTCCTGATCATCGCCGACGGCGTCCTCCTGACGTGCGATCCTGCAAACAGGTGCGGTCGGTACAGTCTCCTTATCCGCGACGGCCGGATTGTGGACATCAACCCCGCGGCCGGGACGCTTACCTCCCTCTACCCGGGGGCGGCGGTCGTGGATGCGCACGAGCGGATCGTCCTTCCCGGGTTCGTCAACGCCCATCATCACGCGGAAAGCGTACTCCTCAGGCACATCACGCGGAGGACCCCGTACGCCCTCTGGGGAACTCTCTCCCATCTCGGGGTCGCCCGTGCACGTCTTCTGGATTCGTCCTCGCTGCCGGACGTCGCCGCCCTGCACGGCATTGCGGGGTTCCTTCACCTGCGGAGCGGGACGACCTCTGTCGCCGGGTATCCCGCCCCGTACATTCCGGCGGTCCTCGAAGCGGCCATGGACCGGATGGCCGCCGCCGGTGTACGGTCCATCGTCGCACTCCAGACGTGGGAACAGATAGAGTCGGTCCGTTCCTCGCCTTCCGGCGAACGGCAGTTTTCCATTGCGCTCGGGCCGGAAGACGGCTATACAACGTACAGCCTTGAGAACTTCCTGCGGGCCTCCGCCGCGTCGCAGTTCCCCCTTGCCGTGCACATTGGTGAGGCGCGCGCCGATGTAGAATCTCTCCGGACCCGGTTCAAGAAGAGCCCCCTGAAGATACTCAAAGACTCCGGCGTTCTCGTCCCCTCTTCGCATCTCATTCACTGCAATCATCTCCCGGAGAACGACCTCGATATCATCCGCGAGGGGGGAAACACACTCACGCTCTGCGTCCGCTCGACCGTGGCAAAGCAGAATGGGTATCCTCTTCTCCGCGCGCTCGCCTCTCGCGATGTCAGGATCTGTCTGGGGACCGACTGGGGGGAGACCGACCTGCTTGGTGAAATCAGGGTGCTCCGGAATATCCGGAAGTACGTTCCGGGGACTCCGGCGTACTCACCCCTCGAACTCATCCGGATGGCCACGATCAACGGCGCGCACGCACTCGGCATTGCCGCTCACACGGGGTCGCTGGAAGTGGGGAAGCACGCCGATCTCGTGATGATCCCGCTCAACGACATCCGTCTCCCTGCGCTCGGATCCTCTCCCGGGGCGGAGGAGCTTGCCCGGATCGTCACGGACTACTGCGACACAGGCATGATTTCCGACGTTATGGTGCACGGCGTCTTCAGGATCCGGAACGGCGAACCGGTCCGCGCAGACGCAAGCGAGATCCTCCGCGACTTCCGCCGGCTCCAGGAGCTGTACGTACCCGGTGAAGAGCGTGAAGAAGAGCGGGCCCCGGGAATCCCGATCGCGCCCGCCGTGCAGGGAGAAAGAACGCCGCTTCTGGGACACGGAGAGATGGAAGCGGAATGGCCGCGCGAACAGAATGCGAACACCTCCCCTCCCGGGACGCCGCCTGATGAAACGCTTCAGAAACTCCCCGTCGTGACGAAGAAGATCGTGAAAGTATTCGGCGCCGATGACGTCTGAGCCGACGACAATCCACCTCCGGGCGAACCTGCGCATATGCCCGCTCCTCATTTTCGGCATCATCACCCTGAGCCCGGAGGCCCGGCTCACTGCCCAGGGCTCCGCCGGCTCCTCGGGAAAGCTCGAGCCCAGGAGCATCGTCGATTTCCCGACCGCGGGAATGATTCCCCGGGGGGACATCGCCTTTGACGTCGAGTTCTACGGCCAGGGGGGCGTCGACGTTGGATGCGCCGTGGGGATATTCGACAGACTCAGTGCGGGACTTTCGTACGGAGGATCGGGGCTGATAGGATCCGGCTCCCCGGTGATGAACGCGACACCCGGATTCAACATCAGGCTCCGGCTTCTCGAAGAAAGCGTGTATGTTCCCGCACTTGCACTCGGATTCGATTCGCAAGGACACGACGGATACATTCAGAGTCATGACAGGTACGCGGTCAAATCCCCCGGTTTCTTCGCTGTTGTAAGCAAGAACTATGCATTCCTCGGATTCATGAGCGTGCACGGGGGAGCAAACTACTCGCTCGAACGTGCGGACGGGAATCGGAACGTCAACCTTTTCGGTGGAGTGGAGAAAACGATCGGGCCGTTCCTTTCGTACATGATCGAATATAATCTCGGTCTGAACGACGCGGGGCGAAATGCGCAGGGAACAGGGAAAGGCTATCTCGACATGGCTCTCCGCTGCTCTCTCGGGGGAGGCCTCACGGCAGGTGTGAACTTCAAGGACCTCACTCACAACGCGGGGAATGTAACGGCCGCCAGCAGGACCGTTCGGCTGGAATATGTCAGACCCCTCTAAGTCTCTCCGGGCGTGACGGGGGAATCCGCGCCGGTCCGGCGGTGTTCTCATTAATGAACGGCGGCCGGGCGCCTGTCCAGTAATCTGCACAGAGGCATCGTCCGAATCGGCGAGAACCGGTGAATTCAGGCGTTTCCATTGGCACTAATATTGTAACCCATTAGCATACGTGATCTGCGGTTCATATTTCATCACGAGGCGACGACAATGAAACACACGGTACGATCTCTCCTCTGCGGCTTGGTGGCCGCAACCCCGCTCCTCCTCCTGTCAGGCTGCTACACGCAGATGGGAGTATCACGATGGGAGAGAGGGGAAGATTACGACTCTCAGACCGCTGCAACCGACACGACATCGTCCGACAGCACGCAACCCGGCGATTATGATACGGCACGACGGGAGTTCTACTACGACTCGTGCTATCCTGACTGCTACCCGGTGTACGGCGCTGCTATCGGGTTCGGTTGGGGGGCTCCGTGGTACGGATGCAGCTATCCATGGGGCTTCTATGATCCCTGGCTCTGGTACGGAGGGTTTTATCCTTACGGGTACTGGGGATACGGCTATCACGGGGGACGGTACTTCGCCGGGGGTGGTTACTACTACGGCAGGGGATATGCAACGCGTGGATTCGGCATGGTGAGGACTGGCGGCGGATCGCGGGGCGTCGTTACTGGCCAACCGGCCGGATACGGCAGATCTCCTGTTCCTGCGACGCGGCCGGGCGCTGTCGTTGCACCGGGTGGACGGGGGCGGGTGGCCTCCGGTGGTTCCCCGTCGCGTGGACGTGCGGGAGTTGCGGCATCGCGGAATCGTCCGGCGGGCCGTGGACCGGCAGCGCGCTCCGCCCCCGCGGGCACGCGGTACGGCGGCAGGGGATACTCCGCTCCGGCGGGGCATGCACCCTCCGGCGGAGGCGGCGGCTCCAGGGGAGGCGGCGGTGGTTCCAGAGGCGGTGGAGGCGGCGGTTCTCACGGAGGCGGCGGAAGGCGTTAGAAACAAACATCAGACGACTAGGGACGACAATGAAACGGTTGATGATTGCGGCAGCGGCTCTTCTGATATTGGGTGCGGGTCCGGCATCCGTGCAGGCGCAGATTCCTGAAGATGCGCTCCGGCTCGGGACCCCCGGAATCGGCGTCGGGGCCAGGGCCATAGGGATGGGAGGAGCGTACACCGGAGTTGCTTCCGACTACAGCGCGCTGTACTGGAATCCTGCCGGGCTCGCGCAGTCGACGTACGGAGAATTCTCGGTGGGATTGAACTACAACAACATCGGGAACACGAGCAATTACTTCGGCACGGGGACAGAGTACTCGGTAAACGCGACGAACCTGAATGCCCTCGGACTTGTCTTTCCGATTCCGGTCGCGCGCGGGAGCGCCGTTGTGGCGTTCGGTTTCAACCGTCAGAGCTCGTTCGCGGACGGGCTCTCGTTCAGCGGGTTTAACCCGAACAGCTCGATCGTGCAGACCTATGCACGAAATGGCGACTTCACCCCTGCGGACCCGACGACAAATCTTGCATACGAACTGTACCTTGCCGATACGTCCGTCACGGGCGGAAAGTGGATCAGTCCTATCCTCGGAAACATCACCCAGCTCGGGCAGATTCTCGAGTCGGGCGGATTAAACAACTGGTCCGTCGGCGGGGCCATCGACATCGGGAAGAACCTCTCGCTCGGTGTTACCGTGACATATCTCTCCGGCAACTACAGGTACGATCACACGTACACCGAGCAGTCCCCGAACGGCCTCCCCATGAACCTGGCCACGTATCAGACGTTCTATTCCCTCTCGCTCAACGATTACATCGATGACAATATCGCCGGCTGGAACGCGAAATTCGGTCTCATGTACCGGATCCCGGATCTCTTCCGGCTGGGAATCACGGTAAAGACGCCGACGGCGTTCACAATCAGCGAGACGTTCGGCACGCCGCTCTCGTCTCCTGCGACCGCCACGCTGGGCTCGGGCGGGTCGAGAGCGACTACGACCTTCGATCCGGGTGAAGCATCAACCCAGTATGACATCACGACACCATGGGTATTCGGCGCGGGGGCGTCGCTCATACTTCGGGATCTCGTCCTCTCGGCGGACGTGGAGTACACTGACTGGACGCAACTCGAATTCTCCAACGCCAGCGGCGACGTCCTGGCAAACAACGACCAGATAAAACAGATATTCGTCGGAACGGCGACGCTTCGCGGCGGTGCTGAATACGACATTCACCAGATCGGCCTCCGCCTGCGCGCGGGCTACATGTACATCCCCTCGCCCTACAGGGGTGATCCGAAGTCGTTCGACCAGAAATACATCACCGGGGGGCTCGGCATACTCCTCGGCGAGTTCACGATGCTCGACTTTGCATACGCGCACGGGATGTGGAACACGTTCGTGTACAGTTACACCGACCCGAACGGGGTGATCGCATCCCCGCCGGTCAGCGAAAAGCTCTCGACGAACAACTTCTTCATGACGCTCACGTACAGATTCTAACAGCCATGCTGCTCTAAGGCGTGGCTTACAGTCACGCGGGTTTGCAGAAGTAGGCCCCAATCGATATATTGAAGTCCATCACACGATGGACTTCTTTTTTTAGGGCAGATGAGCCGGAAAACCAGAATCATCGGTGGAACGATCGGCGTTCTGCTTCTCCTGCTGCTCGCCGGCCTGCTCTTCCTCCGGTACCAGGTCCGCAAATCATTTCCCGTCACATCGGGAACCATTGCTGTGCGCGGTCTCCTCTCCCCCGTCCGTGTGATCCGTGACGCGTACGGCGTTCCGCAGATCGAGGCGTCGAACGAACACGACCTGATGATGGCGACCGGGTTCGTGCATGCGCAGGACCGGATGTGGCAGATGGATCTCGATCGGCGCGCGGGTGAAGGGCGCCTCTCGGAGATCTTCGGCCGCCCGACGCTCCCGTTTGACAGGATGTTCCGCATCGTGGGGATCGAACGGATCGCTGCGGCGATCGTCGCACACATGGCTCCGGCTTCCCTCGATCGTCTCCGCTGGTATGCCGACGGGGTGAATGCGTACATCGCCTCGGCAAAAGGGCGCTATCCGGTGGAATTCGATCTCCTCGGATACGAGCCCGAACCGTGGACGCCGCTCCACAGCGTGATCGTCGGGAGGCTGACGGCATGGGAGCTGAACCTCTCGTGGTGGACAGACCTGACGTACGGAAGCATCGCCGAACGGGTCGGACTCGACCGCATACTCGACATCATGCCCGAATATCCCGCCGGCGTCCCCCCGACGGTCCCCCAGGGAGAGTGGCGCTCGTATGCGGCTGCCGGGCTCCCGTATCTCCGCACCGCGCAGGCCTACGCGGCGCGGTTTTCCTCCGCGTCGACAAGCGGGGGAAGCAACGCCTGGGCAATAGCGCCAGATCGCTCCACGACAGGCGCCGCAATTCTCGCAAACGACACCCACCTGCAGCTTCAGTCTCCCTCGCGGTGGTACGAGATCCAAATGCAGATGCCCGGCCTGCGTGTCCGCGGAATGTCGATGGCCGGCGTCCCGGCGGTCGTTGCAGGGCGAAATGACTCTCTTGCGTGGGGCGTCACAAACCTCATGGCCGATGACGCGGACTTTTATGTCGAGCAGCTCGATTCCGCCACCGGCACGCAGTATCTCTTCGACGGCAGGTGGTATCCCCTCACGCTGATCAGCGAGGAGATCCCCGTCAGGGGTGATTCCGCCCGCTCGCTCACCGTGCGCGTCACGCGGCACGGTCCCGTGGTCACCGACATTACAACACCGCTTCAAAAGGGGAAGGCCCCCTATATCGCAAGCATGCGGTGGACAGGAAGCGAAATCGACGACCAGTTCCTTGCGTTCACGCGCGTCAACAGGGCGAGGGACTGGGAGGAATTCGCCTCGGGGGTGAAGGAGTTTGCCGTCCCCGGGCAGAACTTCGTGTATGCGGACGCCCGCGGGAACATCGGATACTGGTGCGGTGTGCGGCTCCCCGTACGTGCCGGAAGGAACTCACTTCTCCCGCTGCCGGGATGGGAATCGTCCTCGGAGTGGAAAGGATTCGTTCCGTTTGCGCGCCTCCCGCACATGTTCAATCCCCCGGACGGATACATTGCAAGTGCGAACAATAAAATCGTCGACGATGCATATCCGAATCACATCACCGACCTGTGGGAACCCGCGTCACGCATAGAGCGGCTGAACGACGTCCTCGGGAAAAAGGGGGACCTCTTCTCCGTGCAGGACTGTGAGCGGCTTCAGCTCGACAGCTATTCCGCCTACGCGCGCGAAATCGTTCCGTACATCGTCGAGGCATTCCGTGACAGCACCGCATCCCTCCCGGAAGGGGAGAAGATCTTCGAGTACCTGCGGAATTGGAACTACCGGTTTTCAACGGACGATGTTGCGACGTCCATATACCAGCAGTTCCTGGTCAACCTGATCCGCAACACGTTTGCCGACGAGATGGGGGACGACCTGTTCCATGACTGGGTGATCCTCTCCAACATACCGCTGAGGGTCACCTCCCGGCTCCTGGCGCAGGGGACCTCCGCCTGGTTTGACGACGTGCGGACCCCCGCGGTGGAAACACGGGACGACATCATACGGAAAAGTCTCCGTGAAGCCGTCGCCGCTCTCCGGTCGGCGTGGGGAACGGACACAAAGAACTGGCGGTGGGGAAATCTCCACACCGTCTCGCTCCGGCATCCGTTCGGTCTCCAGAAACCTCTTGACCGGATATTCAACATCGGCCCCTTTCCCGTGAACGGCGCATCCACCGCGCTCGTCAGCTTCGAGTACGACCTCAACAATCCCTTCGAGGCAACCGTGGGACCGTCGTTCCGCCAGATATTCAACATGGGGGGTGAGGGTGACTACCGGTCGGTCCTCCCCTCCGGGGAGTCGGGGCAGGTGTTCGATCCCCACTACGCCGACCAGACGGAGCTCTGGTTGAACGGCGCGTACCGTACCGGGATCTTCCGCGGTACCGTGCAGGGGGAGACGGAGCGTCTCACACTCGAGGTCGGCCGATGATTCCCGCCGTCTCTCCGGAGCTCGCACGGAGGATCGGCGCCGCCCGCGCGATCGTCGCGTTCACGGGGGCAGGGGTTTCCGCCGAGAGCGGCGTCCCGACGTTCCGCGGGACAGACGGCATCTGGTCGAAACTGAAGCCCGAAGAGCTCGCGAGCATGAACGCGTTCATGAAAAACCCCGGGATGGTCTGGGAGTGGTACGCCCACCGGAAGAAGATCATGATCGGAATCGCGCCGAACCCGGGACACCATGCGCTTGTGCGCATGGAGAATCTTGCGCCTTCGTTTGCCGTCATCACGCAGAACATCGACAACCTCCACCGCCGGGCGGGAAGCCGAAGGATCTATGAACTGCACGGGAACATCGAACGGAACTACTGCATGAAATGCGGGACCCCCTACGGAAGTGAATTTGCGGTTGCGGACTCCGGGCTCCCGCTCTGCAACTCGTGCGGGGGGCTGGTGCGACCCGACGTCGTCTGGTTCGGCGAGATGCTCCCGGAGGACGAGTGGAATGCCTCCGTGCGCGCGGCTGAAGGAGCGGATCTTTTCATGTCCATCGGCACTTCCGCGGCCGTCTACCCCGCGGCATCGCTCCCGCTGATTGCGAAGCGATCGGGCGCCTACCTCCTGGAGATCAATCCCGAACCGACGCCGCTCACCGCGCAGGCGGACGAATTCCTCCAGGGTCCCTCCGGCGTCATTCTCCCGCTCCTGGCGGACGCCATGGAATCCGCGCGCCGGACCCCCCATTCACGGAATTGACAATGACAGGCAGACAATGACCCTCCAGCGCGGGAAGACAAAGATCATCTGTACGCTCGGACCGGCATCCTCATCGGATGCGATGCTTGTCGAGCTCATCGAAGCGGGTGCAGGGATCCTGCGCCTGAATTTCTCGCACGGGACGCAGGAGGAGCACCGCGCCGTGCTGAAGAACGTGCGCCGCGCCGTGGAACGCACGGGGGTCGAAATATCGGTCCTGCAGGACCTCCAGGGGCCCAAGATCCGGATCGGCGAGCTGGGCTGCCGTCCATCGATCTGCGGCAGGGCGAAAAGCTTGTCATCACGACGGAGCCGATGGTCGGGGGACCGGGCGCGTCTCCACGACCTATGAAGGCCTCTCGCGCGACGTCGTCCCAGGTGCCGAGATACTCCTTGACGACGGCAAGCTCCGCCTCAAGGTGCTCGATGTCAGGGGAAAAGAGGTGACGTGCGAAGTTCTCGTCGGGGGAGCCTCTCCGCCCATAAGGGGATCAACCTCCCCGGTGTCGCCGTGAGCGCGCCGTCGCTCACAGAAAAGGACATGAACGATCTCGAATTCGGCCTCGCCGCCGACGTCGATTATGTCGCCCTCTCGTTTGTAAGAACCGCGGACGATGTCCGGCATCTCCGGGCGGCGATCGCGGCACGGAAACCCGCCGGCCGGCGTCCCTCATCGTCGCGAAGATCGAAAAGCCCCAGGCCATTGCGAACATCGACGAAATCATCGCCGCGGCCGACGGCGTCATGGTCGCCCGGGGAGATCTCGGCGTCGAGCTCCCGGCTGAGGACGTCCCGATCCTGCAGAAAATGATCATCGCCCGCTGCAACGCCGCAGGCAAGCCTGTCATCGTTGCCACGCAGATGCTTGAATCGATGGTGGGCAGCCCGACCCCTACGCGTGCGGAGGTGAGCGACGTCGCGAATGCGGTGCTGGACGGAGGGGACGCGGTCATGCTGAGCGGAGAGACGTCGGTGGGGAATATTCTGTGGAGGCTGTCCGTATCATGGCCAGGATTATCCTCAAGGTCGAATCGCAGAAGCAGGGGAAGCGGCACGTGATCCTCGAGTCCAGGACTACGGTCGAGAACCGTCACGACGCGCTCGGCCGTTCCGCCTGCGTGCTCGCCGATCAGATGCGGGCGGCGGCGATCGTTGCGGTGACGAACTCCGGGCAGACCGCCCGCGTCCTTGCCCGGTACAGGCCTGATCCTCCGAGAGCACCGCCGTCACCGCGAGCGCAAGGACGCTCCGCTCACTCGGAATTGTCTGGGGGGTGCGCGGGCTCGTCATCGAGAACCTGGGGGAAGATTCGGACAGCGCACTGGCGAAAGTGCAGGAAAGCCTGGTGGGAGCGGGACTCGTGAAGCGGGGCGAATACATCGTGCTCCTCGCGGGACAGCCGTACCTGGCCCGGGGGTCGACGAACTTCATCAAGGTGGAAAAAATAGGGTGAGAGACGGCGGCGGCTCCGGCCGCCGTCAG
>CAWIOS010000014.1:0-84791 GCA_963837815.1 Ignavibacteriota bacterium | reverse complement strand
AGGCCTCATCCGGCAGTCCCCCCCATGGCATCAGCAACTGGCACGGCCGGGCCTTGACAGCATCTGATACCCTGTCATTGCCCCGGAGAATTTTCTCCTGGCCTGTGCGAGTTCTCTTTTCGACATTTCTGTGCGCCTTTTTCACCGCCCGGCAGTCGGATGCATCCGACTTTACGCCCTCCGGCGACGCCGTTGATTCAATAGGCGATCGGACGGCGGAGACCGCCGATTCAGCCGGCACAGTCAGGCAAAGCACGCTTGCCGGCCAGCGGGACATCTTCGACGTTCTGAGATCTGTGTTTGATATCGATCTGGCATCCTCGGACACCGCGAACAAGGAAGAGGGAGTGCTCTACGTCGCCGCCATACCCGCCGTTGGATACTCGCTGAACACAAAATTCGCGGTCACCATCGGCGCAAATGCCGGAATCTACACGGCAGACATAGACAGCGTCAATCTGTCGGAGTTCAGTTTCAGCCCGACGTACACATTCAAGCAACAGATCATGCTGCCATTTCAATCCAACGTCTGGACTGCCGGGAACGAATTCGATTTCCTCGGCAACTGGATATTCTACAAGTTTCCGGAGCTGACGTACGGACTGGGGGGACATTCATCGGAGAGCGCGGCGGAACAACTGGATTACAAGTTCCTGCTGTTCCGCGAGACCGGATTGAAGAAGATTGCCGGGGATCTGTACGCAGGGATCGGTTATGACCTTGATTATCACTGGAATATTACGGACGCCGGGCTGCCGGGCGGACAGATTTCGGACTTCCAGCGTTACGGCGAGACGCCGAAATCGATTTCCTCGGGGTTGACGCTCACGGCGATGTACGACGGCAGGGTGAACCCGATCAATCCGCCGAAGGGATATTACGCGTCAATCGTGTATCGCAATAATGCGACGTTTCTCGGGAGCGACGCAAACTGGCAATCGCTGATCCTCGATTTGCGAAGTTACTACAAGCTCCCGGGGGATTCACGAAACGTGCTTGCATTCTGGAGCTATGACTGGTTCATACTGAAGGGAAATCCGCCGTACCTCGATTTGCCCGCTTCGTCATGGGATACGTACGCAAACCAGGGAAGAGGGTACATACAGAGCCGTTTCCGGGGGAGAAACCTCATCTCCTGCGAATCGGAGTACCGGTTCGGCCTCATGCGCAACGGACTGTTTGGAGGGGTCGTGTTCGCCAACTTCCAGTCCGTGTCCGATTGGCCGGGGAACAGGTTCACGGTTCTCCATCCCGGTGCCGGATTCGGGATACGGTTCAAGATGAACAAGTTCTCCGATACCAATGTCGCAATTGACTTTGCGGTCGGAGATCACGGCTCCCAGGGGATATTCGTCAACCTGGGTGAAGTGTTCTGATCAGGCGGGCGGAACCGACGAGATCGTGAACTTGTATCCGTCCAGGTCACGCAGACGGAATATGCGCGCCCCCCACGGCATGTCCGCGGGCTCCGATTCCAGCGTGCCGCCGTGTTCCTTAATCCGTTTTGCGATCATGTCGATGTTCTGGTCCGTCGAAATCCGGACCGAGAATCCCTCCCCTTTGATTCTTGTCCAACCCTTTGCCCCGTCATCCTGGTTGATTGAAATCTGCATGTCCCCCGCCTTCAGAACACATCCACGGAGCTTTCCATCGCGCTCGAGCTTCCTGTCGATGGCAAACCCCACGACCTCGGTGTACCAGGCTATGCTCTTCTGGAGGTCTTTCACCGTCAGCGAAAGTGTCAGGCCCCGGGCCTGGAACGCGCCGGCACCGGATTGCTCAGCAGTATCTGGAACTTGTGAATTCGTACTCATGCACCCTCCGAATGTGTCTTTTGTTCTGTATCACTAATGTACGAAACCGGTGATTTGTTTCCAGGGTCAATCGTGCGGAATAGACGGGAAAGCGATCGCCGCCTTGAACGGAAGCTCATTTGATGCGAAAAACGCACCAGGAGACAACGTGGGCGTTGATGCTTGAGAAGGACGGACAAGATATCTATCTTGATCAGGGAGATCCTGACCAACCTGAGTCGATACTGATCGTACCCGCCGGTTGAACGCCACCGAGGGATATTCACCTGCGCCAAAGGAGAACGACTGATGAATGCGAAAACTCTAACTGCAATCGTTGCATGCTTTCTTTTTGCCCCGTCCCATCACGGTGTGATCGGACAGGTGAGCAGCCAGAAACCGGTGTATCTTGACCCCGGAGCCCCCGTCGCCGACCGCGTCAAGGATCTTCTGGGGAGGATGACGCTGGAGGAAAAGATCGCGCAACTTCAGTGCATAAGTCAGGATGTTGAGACGAACAATCTGATAACGGCGAACGGGATCGGGGAACTGGCAACCGTGTTGAGATACTACTCCCCGTCGGAAGGGGCGGAGAAGGCAAACAGGATTCAGAAACTCATTGCCGACAAAACACGGCTGAAAATACCGACGATCATACACGACGAGGGGCTTCATGGCGTTGTGGCCAAAGGAGCGACGAGCTTTCCGCAGGCAATCGGCCTCGCAAGCACGTTCGATACGACACTCATGGCGAAAGTCGCGACAGCCATAGCGCGGGAGGCCAGGAGCAGGGGAATCCGCCAGCTCCTTTCCCCCGTCATCAATATCGCGAGAGACGCCCGCTGGGGAAGGGTCGAGGAAACGTACGGCGAAGATCCGCTTCTGACATCGCGCATGGGGGTTGCTTTCTGCAGGAGCCTCGAGAGCGAAGGCGTCATCTCTACGCCAAAACACTACGTCGCGAACGTAGGAGACGGCGGGCGCGACAGCTACCCGATTGAATTCAACCAGCGGCTCCTTCGTGAAGTCTACCTCCCGCCGTTCAAAGCCTGTTTCCAGGAGGGTCATGCCACTTCCGTCATGGCGGCATACAATGCGCTTGACGGCGTTCCGTGTTCCGCGAACCACTGGCTTCTCACGGATCTCCTGAGAGGCGAATGGGGTTTCCAGGGGTTCGTCGTGTCCGATTACGGCTCCGTGGGTGGCATAATGGACGCTCACCACACCGCGGCGACGAAAGAAGAGGGGGCCACGCAGGCGATCAATGCGGGTCTTGACGTGGAGCTTCCGGGAATCTACCTGTACGGCGAACCGCTCCTGAAGGCTGTCAGGGAAGGATCGGTCGCGGAATCGACGATCGATATCGCGGTGTCCAGGGTGCTCGCGGCAAAATTCCGGCTGGGGCTGTTTGAACATCCGGATGTTGACCCGCACGCTGCCGGGAAGATCAACGGATCGGATGAGCACCGCACGCTTGCACGTGCGGCGGCGCAGGAAGCGATTGTTCTCCTGAAGAACGACGGTGACGTGCTCCCGCTGAAGAAAGATCTGAAGACCATCGCCGTGATCGGTCCGAGGGCCGACGTTGTCAGTCTCGGCGGATACAGCGGGCTCGACATGAAGGTCATCACTCCCCTTGAAGGAATCAGGAACAAGGTGTCAAAGGGAACGAATGTCGTGTTCCAGAAAGGGTGCGAGCTTAACCCCGCCGCACTTCCGGCAATTCCAGGCGAGTACCTTGTACCACCGGATGCAAAGCCCGGCGAACACGGATTGCGGGGAGAGTATTTCAACAACATGGACCTCAAGGGGGAGCCCGCTCTCGTGCGGATCGACAGGCAGGTCGATTTCGACTGGAATTCCAGCTCCCCTGACAAGAAGGTCAACCCCACGCGTTTCTCTGTCCGCTGGACGGGGAAACTGATCCCCCCGGCATCGCGCAATTTCCAGGTCAGCGTGACAACCGACGACGGCGTCCGGCTGTACATCGACGGGAAGCTTGTGGTAGACAGCTGGCATGACAGATCCCCGGGATCGGACATCATAACGCTGAAAATGCAGGCGGGGAAGGAATACGACATCCGCATGGAATATTTCCAGAATTCAGGCGGAGCCTCCGCGAGTCTCGGCTGGGAGTTCAAACCGGAAAATGACAATCAATTCAAAGCCGCGGTGGAAGCAGCCCGGACTTCGGGTGCGGCCGTCATATTCGCGGGAATCATCGAAGGAGAAGGGCAGGACCGGGCATTTCTCGACCTCCCCGGAGCGCAGGAGGATCTCATCAACGCAGTTGCGGAGACGGGCGTCCCGACAATTGTCGTCCTCGTGAACGGCAGTGCTGTCACGATGAGCCGGTGGATAAACAAGGTATCCGGGATCGTCGAAGAATGGTACGGAGGGGAGGAGGAGGGGAATGCGATCGCGGACATGCTCTTTGGCGATTATAACCCCGGCGCGAAGCTCCCCATCACGTTCCCCCAGTCCATCGGACAGGTTCCGCTGTATTATGACCACAAACCGACCGGGCGGGGGGACGATTATGTTGATCTTTCCGGCTCCCCGCAGTTCCCGTTCGGATTCGGCCTCAGCTACACCCGGTTCGAATACAGCAATCTCAAGATCACCCCGTCTACGATCGGCCCAGGCGGAAACCTCACGATCGAGGTTGATGTCAGGAACGCCGGAGCGAGGAAAGGGGACGAGGTCGTCCAGCTCTACCTGCACGACGGCCCCCGCATCGTCACACGGCCGGTGAAGGAATTGAAAGGCTTCCGGAGAATCGCACTGGCGCCGAATGAAAAGAAGACCGTGTCGTTCTCACTCAGCGCGGCCGACCTGTCGCTGCTTGATGAGCGCCTCAACAACGTCGTCAAACCCGGAGAGGTCGAGGTTTTCGTCGGAAGCTCATCCGGAGATATCCGGCAAAAGGGGACGTTCGAGATAACTACCCACTAGGAGGCTCGCGCGGGACTCAGGGTGAACGGGGCCCCTGTGGCGGCGGTTCTAACCGCGCCCGGCTCTTGAATACACCGGGCTACTACGGAGACGAGACGACATTGACCCGGGGTAAGAAGCAGCGATGATGCAGGTTACGTCTTCTGGTGTCTGGCCATCCGATTCCGGATCCGGCTCAGGGCTTCCGGAGTGATGCCGAGATATGACGCGATATGGCGCTGCGCCACGCGCTGAACGAGTGCAGGGGATTCCTGGAGCAGCTGGAGGTATTGTTCTTCGGCGGAAAGGCTTATGGACGCGACCACCCTGCGGTGGGTAGCAATGTAGTTGTTCTGCAGAAGAATCCTGAAATACCGCTCGAACTTCGGCACCGTTTCACAGAGCTTTTCATAGGACGGAGCGTCAATGAGGAGAACATCCGAGTCCTCCAGAGCGTCGATGAAATATTCCGATTCCTTGCCTGTCAGAAAGCTGTAGAGATCAGTTATCCACCATCCTTCGACGGCGAACTGGACAATATGTTCTTCCCCCTTCTTATCGATTGTGTAAGAGCGGAGGCAACCCTTCGTGACAAACGCGAGATATTTCGAACGTTCGCCTTCCTGAACAAGGTAAGCATCCTTCCTGACCCTCTTTGGCACCATGAGGGAAGTGCATGATGGAAATTCCTCATCCGTAAGCGGTATCCGTTGCCTGATGTGTTCCCGCAAACGGTCGAACATGACCCGTACGTCCTGCACATTCAGCCTTCAAAATAGTGGGACGGCAGCATGACGAGTACAAGTGCCGTCCCAATATCGGAAATATTCCCAATCCTGTCCAGTATGCGACTCCCGCCCGAGGGCGGGACGCGTTGTGCCCCGCCAGAAAACCGCGGGGGTTGTCCCGTCGTCAGGCTGAGACAGGTACTTCCACTTCCACCTTCTTGAGCTCGACAACAATGTCCAGCTTCACATCGTCGCTCACGACGACTCCGCCGGTCTCCGTCATCGCGTTCCACCGAAGGCCAAAGTCCTGCCTGTTCAATGTCCCCGTGATCTCGAACGCGGCAACGTCGCCTTCGAACCCCTTCACGGTGCCATTGTACACAACGTTCAGTATGACCGGACGGCTCGTACCGCGGATCGTCATATTGCCTGCGAGTGCGTACTCCCCTTCGCCCTTTCGCGCAATCGAGGCGGACTGGAACTTGAGCGCCGGGTAGTTCCCCGCATCGAAGAAATCGGGTGATTTCAGGTGCCCGTCACGCTGCTCGTTGTTCGTGCTGATGCTGTTCACGTCGGCTTTGAACTGGATGCGTGCATCGCTGAAATCAGGCCTGTTCGCCTGAACCGTGCCGCTGAAATTGTTGAACCGCCCCGTGACGGTGGAAATGACAAGGTGCTTAACCTTGAACTTAATTTCCGAGTGCGCCGGATCGATTGTCCACTGTGCCATAACCTGACCTCGTTGAGTATATTTGTGAGTGTTTGATTTATTGTATACAAGGTACGGCAGAGGCAGGGGGAGAAACATTGATCCGGGCCAGTATCTTGCATTGATCCAGATCAAGAGACCGGGTTTAGATCGCAAAGGCGCACATGTTGCGCTATGGGGAGGAGGCAGGACGAGAACGGGGGGATCTCACCCGAGGCAGAGACAGGATGTTGATGGAATGGAAACGTGCCGGAATTTGTCCGGCGCAAGTTTCAATTCCCGGAAGTCACGGAGAACGCAGTGCCCAAGGCGGATTACTCAAACGACTCAGGGATGAAGTCCGCGTCTTCCTCGTCACACTCGATGTTCAGAACAAACATGCGGCTGTTGCCGGGGGTGTTGCCATCGCCGAGACCTTCTCCCGCGAGGTGGAACGTGTACATTTCTTCCGTCGGTGAGGGTATCCCCCAGAATTCATCGTGTAGCGACATGATCTGCTCCCGGGTTTGCGAGTGCACTGAGAATCCGGGTTCTCTAACTGCAATCGCTGTGCCAGCGGGAGAACGATGTGCAGTGACCGTATACGGCAAGGAAAATGGCCAAATCCCACCTCCTGAGCGGCGGAGGTGGCTATTATTAACCAGGTGTGCGCCCATATGCGCGCAGAGGACCCGCTCACACGAGCACGTAGCTGATTCCCACAGCCAGTACCTGCTTGATTTGCGTACGGGGCGAAACGGCGACATCCTGCACAAGCAGCACATCGAAGTTCATGGAGATGTATTTGCTCATCTTCATGACAACCGCATTGTCGCTCCGGACAAACGCCTGATCAAGCTTCGTGAAAGGCGCGAAGAGCTCCTGGTTAAGCAGAAGTTGAGCGCTCGAACCGAATTTCCAGTCGACGTGGACAACCGCCCTGAATCCCCCCTCCACTTTCGTCTTTTCGATCGCGGCGGTCTTCGGATCGTCAGCGTACTGGTTGAACCGGGAGGTGAAGGTTTCCCGGACGGCCAACCCCAGCCCAGTTTTAATCTCCGCCATGGGCTGGTATGCTACTCCGGCGCTCTGCGTGAGATACCCCGGATCGAAGAACCTCGATATTTCCGTGGCATTGCCCAGGTTATCGTACTTATACCCCGGCGCAAACTGGGTCCTGAGCGTCGCCGCGACATACGGGTTGACATACCTGTCGAGCTTCACGATGAGGAGCGTTTCCGTGTAGATTTCGTCGTCTGTTTTCCGGACTCCCTGCGAGCCGAGCCGGGCCTGCCCGAACGCAAACTTGTACGTTGTGGACCAGTCGGTCACCTGGAGATCCTGCCGCGAGCTGCCGTTGAGCCAGGGGGTGTATGCAAACACGTTTGTCCCACCCTGCGCCCAGTCGCTGAACGCCACCTCGGTGAGGTTCACCCCTGTCACAACATTATGCGTCCAGCCGTAGTTCTTCACCGAATCCAGCCTCGCCTTTTCCGCACTCTCCTGGTATTTCTTTTCCTGATCGAGTTCCTCCTTCGTCACAATCTGTCCGCAGGCGCTTGCAGAAAACACTGCCAGAGCCATCATGACTGCGGTTGTCTTCACGTGCCGGGCCTCCCCTGAATAGGTTTGTTTCAAATATGAAACAACCTCTCCGAATATGGCACGAGGGGTCGTTTCGGGAAAAAACGCGGGTTGAATGTAACTCGGATTTGCCCGAGAGTCAATTGCTCCAGTTTTTGGGGAGAGATCCGTGCGTCGACCCGTTTGGCGAGAGACCCGCGGAGGGGAAGTCTGCAGAGGGATGATCCGTGGAGAAGAACTTCGATGAGACGCGATACGCTTAGGAGGAGTCCGGCGAGGGGTGACCGGTCGACACGAAACCCGGCGCTAATATCCACAAGGAGGGATTAGGGCAGAATTCCAGTCAGGCGGGGATCAGCCGGCTGGAATTCCGCCGGAAGAACTAATCGTGTTTCTTGAGGGCTATACGGGATATCGTCACAAACAGAACCGGCACGGCAAATATCGCGAGCATCGTCGCCGAGAGCATCCCCCCGAGCACCGTCCATCCGATCGTGGAGCGCGCCTGCGCCCCGGCGCCCGTCGCGAACGCGAGCGGAGAAACGCCGAATATGAAGGCGAGCGACGTCATGAGGATCGGGCGGAGCCGGAGCGTCACGGCTTCGATCGTGGAGGAGAGAATGGAGACTCCCCTGTCCACGCGCACCTTGGCGAACTCCACGATGAGGATCGCGTTTTTCGCGGCAAGACCGATAAGGGCCACGAGACCGATCTGCGCATACACGTTGTCGCTCAGACCGGGGATGAGCGTCAGCGTCAGGATGGCGCCGAACGCCCCGATGGGAACGGCAAGGAGGACAGCGAAGGGAACGGACCAGCTCTCATAGAGCGCCGTCAGGAAGAGGAACACAAAGACGATGGAGAGCGTGAATATCGTTGCGGTGCTGTTTCCGGCGTTGATCTCCTCCCTCGTCAGGCCGGAGAACTCATACCCGTATCCCGAGGGGAGAACCTTTGCTGCCACGTCGCGGAGCGCGACAATCGCCTCGCCGCTGGAGTACCCGGGCGCGGCGGAGCCGTTGATTTCCGCAGTGCGGAAGAGGTTGAAATGCGTGATCAGCGGGGCGTTTTCCACGACTTTCGAATGGATCAATGTGCTGAGAGGGATCATGTTCCCCCTGTCGTTCCTGACGTAATACTTCGACAGGTTCTCGATATCCGCGCGGTATTCGGTGTCCGCCTGCGCGACAACGTGGAAATTCCTGCCGTAGATCGTAAAGTCGTTCACGTACCGGCTTCCCAGGTACGTCTGGAGTGTGTTGAAGACGTCGGCGATCGAGAGACCGAGCTTCTTGCACTCCTCTCTGTCAACGTCCACCTGGTATCCCGGAGTCCGCGCGGTGAAGAATGAGAAGACGCGGGAGAGCTCCGGGCGGGAGTTGGCTTCCGCGAGGAACGCACGTACGACGTTCTCGAACTGCTTGATGTCATCGGTGCTTTCGTGCTGCTCCAGCTCGAACGAGAATCCGCCCGTCTGCCCGAGTCCCGGAATGGCCGGCGGGGATATCACGACGACATTCGCGTCCCTCAGCGCGGCAAACTTCCTCTGGAGCGTGGCAATCAGGCCGTTGAGCTGCAGCGACTTGTCCGTCCTCTCGTCCCACGGCTTGAGCTGGACGAAGATCGTGCCGCTATTGGATTTCGTGGCAAACGTGATGACGTTCAGGCCTCCGAGGGCCGCGAAATGCCCGATCCCGGGGGTCGTTTTGAGTATGTCCATCATGGAGTCCAGGACTTCGAGGCTCCTCGTCGTGGAGGACGACTCGGGGAGCTCAAACGTGACGTAGAGACGCCCTTCGTCCTCCGTGGGGATGAACCCGGTGGGCTTAGTCTTGAACATGAATGCAGTCGCCGCGTACATGCAGACCAGTATGATGAGGGCGTACCGGGAGTACTTGACGCATACGCGGACCCACCCGGCATATGTTCCCGTCGTCCTTTCGAGCCAGGCGTTGAATTTGCCGAAGAAATTGCCGATTCCCTTCGCGTTTTTCCCGACCACCGACGGCTTCAGAAAGAGGGAGCAGAGAGCGGGAGTCAGCGACAGGGCGACAAACGCGGAGATGAGAACGGAGATCGCAATTGTTATCGCAAACTGCTGGTAGAGTTTCCCCACGATCCCGGGAATGAACCCGACGGGGATGAAGACCGCCGCCAGGATCAGGGCGATCGCCACGACGGGGCCCGAAATGTCCGCCATGGCCTTCCGGGAGGCCTCCGCCGGACTGAGCCCCTCGCGGTCGATGTAATGCTGCACCGCCTCCACGACGATAATCGCATCGTCCACGACGATCCCGATGGCGAGAACGAACCCGAACATCGTGAGCGTGTTTATCGTGAATCCGAGCGGCAGGAAGAGCGCAAACGTGCCGATAATGGAGACCGGGATCGCGAGAACCGGGATTATCGTGGCGCGCCAGCTCTGGAGGAAGAGGAAGACCACAAGGACGACAAGCCCGAGTGCCTCGACAAGTGTGAGAACCACCTCGTTGATGGATACCTTAACGACGGAGACCGATTCGAACGGGACGACGTAGTCCACGTCCTTGGGGAAGCCCTGCTTCAGGTGGTCCATCGTCGTATAGATGCCGTTGGCGACATCAAGCGCGTTGCTCCCCGGGGCCTGGTAGACGAGAAGATAGGACGCGCTCTTGCCATCGACAAACGAGTTGCTCGCATAGGAGAACTTCCCGAGCTGGATCCTTGCGACGTCCTTCAGGCGCACTTCGGATCCCTCGCGCGGGTTCGAGCGGACGATGATGTTCCGGAACGCATCTTCGCTGCTCAGGCGGCTGTTCGTGAAAACCGTGTACTCAAACGCCTGGGTGTTCCTCTGCGGGGGAGCACCCACGGAACCGGCCGCAATCTGCACGTTTTGCTCCGCGAGCGCATTGACGACGTCACCTGTGGTGAGGCCGAGCTGGGCCATCTTGTCCGGATCCAGCCAGATCCGCATGCTGAAATCGTCCGCCCGTGTGAACACGTCGCCGACGCCGGGGACGCGCAGCAGGGCGTCGCGGACGAATATGTTCGTGTAGTTGTCAAGGAACGGAACGCTGTGCGTCCCTGCGGGGGAGTAAATCGCGACCAGGAGAAGAATACTGGGATTCCGCTTCCGGGTTGTAAGGCCCAGCCGCTTCACGTCGTCCGGGAGCTGGGGCGTGGCGATCCCCACCCTGTTCTGAATATCGAGCGCGGCGATGTCCGGGTTCGTTCCGACGTTCAGCGTGACGTTTATCGTCGTCCGGCCGTCGTTCGTGCTGTTCCCCACCATGTACGCCATCCCCGGGGTCCCGTTCACCTGGGACTCGATGGGAGTCGTCACGGTCTGCTCGACGGTCTGCGCATCCGCCCCGTTAAACACTCCCGTGATCTGTACCGTCGGCGGCGTGATATCCGGGTACTGGCTTATCGGAAGATTGTAGAGCGCGATCACGCCGACGAGGACGATGACGATCGAGATGACGATCGCCGTTACCGGACGCTCAAGAAACGTGTTTGCAATCATCGTCTTATTTCGCCGATGCGGTTTCGGTTGTCGCTGTCGCCTGCGGCGGCACGACCGCGACCACGGCGTTGTCCCTCAGCTTCTGCACGCCGTCCACAACGATCTGATCGCCCGGAGCGATGCCCCCTTTCGAGACGACCATGTCGTTAATGCGCGCACCAAGAGTCACCCTCCGCTGAACGACCCTGTCGCCGTTCAGCACGAACACGAAATATTCCCCCATCTGCTCGACAACCGCCTTGTACGGCAGAAGGACGGAGCTTACGGGGCTCGTGCTCCGTATGCGGAGGTTACATGTGATCCCGGCCTTCAGAACCTCTTTCGGATTCGGGAACACGACGCGGACGCGGATCGTGCCCGTCTGCGGATCGACCGCCCTGTCGATGACGCTCAGGCGTCCCGCGTCCGGATACACGGATCCGTCGGGGAGGACGATCGTGAACGCCGTGTCGTGCGCGACGGCTTTCTCCCCGAGCATGCCGGCGAACCGGGGGATCTGCTTCTGATCCACGTTGCAGTCGACGGCCATGGGGTCGTCGGAGGAGATCGTGTTCAGCAGTGTCTGTCCCGCCGTGACCGAGGAACCCACTTTCACCTGGGAGAAGGAAATCGTCCCGTCGAACGGCGCCTCGATCACGGAATAGCGCAGGTCTGTCTGCACGTTCTTGACATTCGCCTCGAGTGCGGCCACCTGCATTTTTGCGGACTCGAGGTCTGCCACGGCGTGATCCAGAGTCTGACGGGCGATGGCGTCATTCTTTGCAAGTTCGTTGTACCTGTCGACGTCCTGCTGCATCTTTGCGAGGTTGGAACGTGCGGTATTCAGGTTTGCGACCGCCTGATCGTACGCCGCCTGGTAATGCTGCCGGTCGATGGCGTACAGTTTCATTCCCTTCTTTACCCGCTGCCCGTCTTTGAAATAGATGCCCACGATGTACCCCGATACCTGGGGGCGCAGATCGACCTGGTTGAGGGCAAAGACCGTCGCCGGGTAGACGTCGTAGTAGGAAGCGCTCCCCGTGTCGATCTGGTACACGGCAACGGGAACGCCGGACGGCGGTTTACCCTCCGCGCCCGAACGCCCGCCGCATCCCGTAAGGGCAATGGAGAGAGAGGCGATTGCAGCCGCCCCGGTTATCATCGTGTGTGTCCGCATTGAGATACCGCTGAAAGTTAGTATTGAACGGTCCCGAGTGCTTTCTGCACGTCGAGTTTACTGCTCAGGACCTGATAGAGCGCATCGGTCCTGTTGAGCTCCGCGGTCCTGAGATCGGTCTCCGCTGAAATCAGCTCCAGGTACGTCTTCGTGCCCGCCCTGTACTGGAGCTGGATGGTCCGGTAGACGTCGTCCGCAAGGGCGAGATTCTCCTTCAGGACGTTGTACGTATTCAGATTGCTCCTGTAGTCCGCAATCGCCTGCGCGTACTGCGCGCTGACGGTGTTCGTGAACTGGTCGATGTCGTACTCTGCGCGCCGGACCTCGAGGTTCGCCTGGCTGATCTCCTGCAGGCGCTTCCCTCCAAGGAAGATCGGAAGGGAGACCTGAATGCCGACGAACGAGCTCGGATAATCGTGCGTATAGAGCGACGGGATCTGCGGGCTCTGGTAATTCATCGCATAGCTGCCGAACGCGGAAATGGACGGGAGGAACCCCCAGCTGTTGTAGTGGACGTTGGCCTCCGCAAGGCTTTTCTGGAGCAGGAGAATCTGGTATTCCACCCTGTTCTCGTACCGGATCGTCTGCGTGGTGTCGATCAGGATCTCGGTTTCCGTTTTCGAGCTGTCGAACGAAAGCTCAAGGGGTCCCGATGCGGGATATCCCATCTGCGCCTTCAGGTATGCGTCACGCGCTTTCAGCAGCTCGATGTTCTGCCGCCGCTCCGCCTTCGCGTTGTTCAACGAGACCGTCGCCCTTTTATAATCAGTCTTGTCGACGACCCCGCCCTGATACTGCGCGAACGCGTCCTTCAGGCTCTGCTCGAGCCGGAGGATGTCGTCGTCAAGCACCCTGATTTCCTGGCGCGTAAGAAGCGAGGCATAAAATGCCTTGCTGACGTTCACAACGACGTCGATCGACGTGCTGACCGTCCTGTGCCTGCTCTCGTCCCGGAGATCTCCCGCGGTCGACGCCGCAAGGAGGACATCCCTGTCAAACAGCGTCTGCGTGACGTTCAGCGAGCCCGTGGAGGCGTTCGTCAGGCTCACGTTCAGGGGGGATCCCCCGACGATCGTGACAGGGATCTGGTAATAATGCTGCGCGCTGAGACCCAGATAGATCTGCGGAAACCAGTCGGCAAGCCTGCCGCCAATAATCCTGTTCGTGATCTCCTCATCAAGGAGCGACTGCCGCACGGACGGCTGATGCGCCAGCGCGTAGCGGACACACTCATTAAGCGTCCCCTCATGCAGCAGCGAGTCATCGCCGGCCGTGGTCTGGCCGGAAGCCAGATCTCCGCAGACGAGCGCCGCACAAAGAACGCACGACATGATCTTCATTCACCAGCCTTACAGTGTGGTACAGAGGAAACCCGGGGAGGTAACTTCTTTATAACGACACCGGATGCTTCCAAGTTCCCGCATTTCCGGCTCGGATTCTCTCAAAACAGAAGATCATAGGCCAGCCGGAACCCCCGCGCCGGCTGCGGGAGGAAGTCTTTGATCACGGAGAGATTGTCCCTGTACGCCCTGTCGAACAGGTTGTCACAGTGGACGCTGAGCGCGTGGACCTCTCCCCCGGAGACGATCCGCACCCCAAAACCGCAGTTAAGGATACCGTATCCCGGTGTCGGCGTGTCCCCGTCGCCGAGTCTTGATTGGCGGGCGGCCAAGCGCCATTCCACGAGCCCCCAGATCACCCTTCCCTGGTACCTGAGAGAGAGAATCCCCCGGAGCGGGGGCGTGAAAGGGAGCGGGACGTCATGTTTAGTGTCTTCGGCGCTCACGTAATCGACGCTGGCGCGGATGGCGAAATTCGCGGCGGGCTGGACGGAGACGCTCGCTTCAAATCCCATCAGCCGCGCATCGGTTGCGGAGAATTGGCGGACCGGAAAATTCTGCAGCGTATCCCCCGTGAGAAATGCATATATATAGTTCCTTATGGCATTGATATAGGGCGAGACCTCGACGGTGGCGGAGGAGGTGCGCGCCCTGAATGAGAGGTCGACCCCGTATCCGGTCTCGGGCGAAAGGTCCGCTTCCCCCTTTGAATAGGTTGCGCTTGCGGCGTCAAGGCCGTTCGCAAACAGCTCCTGCACCGTCGGAGCCCGGAACGAGCGGGCGAGGCTGAGCGAAATTATCATCACGGGGGAAAGACGCGTTACACCGCCGAGCGAAGCCGTGAGAGCATTGGAGAGTCGGGAGACATCAAGCGTCCGGAATACGGAGTCCGGAGAATCCGCAGACGGGGAAGTACGTATCCTGTTGTAGTCGAACCTGAGCCCCGCCTGGATGCGCGTCACCTCCGTGAGAAGATATTCTTCGTACAGATATCCGGCAATCCCCGTCGTGAGCGAGTTGGGGCCGAGGGGCATGTCGCCGTCGATCGCCAGGTTATCAACGTTCGTCCAGAGACCCGCCACCCCCTGAAAGCCGCCGAACGGCCGGTGCTGGAACTGGAGGGTCGCGTTGAATTCCTGCTTGTGGAAGTGGTTCGCCTGGGGGTCGGATACGCCGGTGGAGTCCTCCGCCGTGGGATACTCCGAATGATTGTAGTCAACGTAGGCGGCATTGAACCTGACCTGCTGCACGAGAGGTCCGTCCCCGTCAAGTATGGCGCGGAACTCGACCGAGTTCTTCTTTTGCGCTATGCGCGAGGTCGTCGGCGGGACGGTCGCCCAGAGGGGGTTGGGGGGGACGCCCGGAATTCCGTAGTTCATTTCATAGTGTTTCCCCCCGATGCCGATAAACCCGAAGTCGCCCTGGCAGGAATAGCCGATCCCCGCCTCCTGTACGTGATCGAACGACTGCGGCATCCGGTTCAGCGAGAAGGGCTGACCGCTCCCGGGATCGACGTAGGTCCCTTCGGGGATCCGGACGTCCTGCGCATGAAGACCGCCTGCCGAAATTCCGAGTGCATGTCCCCCGGAGCTCAGGACGCCGTCGAAATATCCTGCGTACTCGTCGCTGACGGAATTCCCCGTGAGGGAAACATTTCCTGTGAACGGGTTGGACGACGCGGCAGGAATGGTGTTCGTGAATACGTTGACGAGACCCCCGATCGTGCTCGGGCCATAGAGGATTGTTGCCGGGCCGCGCACAACGTCTATTTGCGTGATCTCCGCAGATTCGATTGGCACGGCGTGCGCAGGGTCGTACGTGGAGATGTCCCCCGTGCGGAGACCGTTTTCGAGAACGAGAACCCTGTTGTCCGACAGCCCCCGCAGTATGGGGCGCGTGGGGGCCGGGCCGTTTGATCTGACAGCCACTCCCGGGATGTCGGAAATCTTCTCTGAAAAGCCGGAGCCGGGGCTTTCATGGAGCTCAAGGAGAGATTTCGATTCCGCGGACTGATACTGATCGTCCGCCGTGCGCGGGTACGGAGATCCGGAGACGACGATCTCCTCAGCATCGATTGCCGTCTCAGGGAGTTTGATGGCGAGGTCAGGTGATTCATCGTCGACACGCACCGGTACTGTCCGGGAGGCATACCCGATCACGCGGACAAAAACCGAATACGACCCGTTACGGATGCCGGGGAAGAGAAATCCGCCGTCGGGTCCGGTCCGGGCTGTCCGGTCGAGTTCAAGCACGCGCACGGCGGCACCCGCGATCGGGCCGCTCGCCCCTGTGACCTTCCCGTGAATCGATCCCGCATTGACGTGATACGAAAGCAAAACACATGACACTGCGGCTGAAAGCAGCACAGGAATGCGATGCATACACTCCTCTACTGCTCCGCAGGCGTTTTCTTCCGCGAAAACGTGTGCGTCGCGTACCCGTAAAACGCTTCGGCGCACTCTGACAGGGTCTCCGATAGGGTCGGATGCGGGTGAACCGATTCCGCCAGATCCTTCGCCGTGGCGCCCATTTCGATCGCAAGAACCCCTTCGCCGATGAGCTCTCCAGCACCCGCGCCGACGATTCCGACACCGAGTATTCTCTCCGATTCCGGGTCGATGACGAGCTTCGTCATCCCGTCTGTTCTGTCGAAGCTGAGTGCGCGGCCGGAGGCGGACCAGGGGAACTTCGCCACTTCAACGTTCATCCCCTTCTGTTTTGCTTCCGACTCCGTGAGCCCGCACCAGGCAAGCTCGGGATCCGTGAATACGACAGCGGGGATGATGATATCCTCGAAGGTGCTCATTTCTCCCGCGATGACCTCGACCGCAACCCGCGCCTCTTTTGACGCCTTGTGCGCGAGAAGGACCCCCCCGGCGACGTCGCCGATTGCAAATATCGCCGGGTCCGCGGTCCGCTGGTGGTCGTCGACGGTGATGAAGCCCTTTTCATCCCGCTGCACGTGTGTGTTCTCGAGTCCCAGGTCGGCGCAGTTCGGAACGCGCCCGACGGAAACCAGGACGCGGTCATACAGCTCTTCTTTCTTCTCCCCGTTGACTTCCAGGTTCACCCTGATGTGTTTTCCGGCAGTCGCCATCTTGACGACTTTCGTCTTGACGCGGATCTCCCGGAAGAGCTTCGCCGCCCGCTGCGCGACAGGCCGCGCAAGGTCCGGGTCGGCCCCGGTTAGTATCGAGTCAAGCGCCTCGACGACGACGGTGCTGCTCCCCAGCGTCGCGTAGACGGTCCCCAGCTCCATGCCTATGTATCCGCCGCCGACAACAAGGAGATCTTTCGGGATCTCCTCGAGCTCGAGCGCCTCCGTCGACGTCATGACGCGCGGGTTCCCCAGGTCGAACGCGGCCGGCATTGCCGCTTTCGACCCCACGGCGATGATCGCCTGATCGAACGTGACGAACTGCTGCCCGCCGGATGTCTCCACGCGGAGCGTCGAGGAGTCCTCGAAATATCCCCGTCCCTGCATCACCTCGACGTTTCTCCGCTTTGCAAGAGAGGTGATCCCCCCTGCGAGCCTGTCGAGTATCGATTCTTTCCACGCCCGCATTTCGTTCAGGTCGATCCGCGGCTTCGCGAAGTGAATTCCCCGGAATGCGGATTCCTCCGCCTCGGCGACGAGCTTTGCCGCGTGAAGGTACGCCTTGGACGGGATGCATCCCCTGTTCAGGCAGACGCCCCCCAGGCGCTTCTCCTGTTCGACCATGATGACTTTCTTCCCCTTGTCCGCCGCATAAAACGCCGCGGCGTAACCGCCGGGACCCGCACCGAGAACCACGATTTCCGTCTTGATGGATTTCACGTTATCCCTGTCCTCCGTATCCTGGAATTGGCGTCAGCGACGTGCGGCCGGCGCTCAGATTTTGACGTCCGCGTCTTTGATGTTTCCGAATTCCTGCACGAGATCGACGATGAACCGGGCGGCATTCGCGCCGTCGTTCACCCGGTGGTCGTACGAGAGGACGATGGGCATCATCGTCCGCTGTACAATTTTCCCCTCTTCGACGACCGGCTTCACGACGCCGCGCCCCATCCCGAGGATCGCCACCTCAGGGGTGTTGACGATAGGGGTAAAGTGAGCGCCGCCGATCCCCCCCTGGTTGGAGATCGTGAACGTCCCTCCCTGCATCTCCTCCAGCGCGACCTTCCGCACGCGGGTCCGTTCGGCAAGTGCCGCGAGCTCCGCGGAGAGCTGGAATATGCTCTTTTTGTCCACGTCCCGGAGCACGGGGACGATGAGTCCCTGCTCCGTGTCGACGGCGATGCCAACGTTATAGTAGTTCTTGAGCACGATTTCCCCGGCGGCCTCGTCGATGCTCGCATTAAACGACGGATTCTTCCTGAGCGCGGCGACGACGGCACGGAGGGCAAACGATGTGAGCGTCAGGTGCGCATTCTTCGACTTGTACTTCGCGGCGTATTTCTTCCTGAGCGCAAGAAGCTCCGTGACGTCCACTTCCTCGAACTGCGCAATGTGGGGAACGGTGGTCCACGATTCGACCATCTTCCGGCTTATCGATTTCCGGAGTATCGTCATCTTCTGCTTCGTGACGGGACCCCACTGCGCAAAATCGATGCTGACCGGGGCTGGCTTCGCGACCTGAGCGGGAGCCGGGGCCGGAGCTGCGGGGCGCCCTTCGAGCGCAGTTTTTTGAATCTTCTGGACGTACGCGCGAAGGTCGGACATGACGATCCGCCCTCCCCGCTCGCTTCCGTGGACGCGGTAGAGGTCGATCCCGAGTTCCCGCGCGATCTTCCGGAGAGAAGGGGACGCCGGCGGCGGCGCCGACGACGGGTGGACGACGGGGAATCCGCTCTGCCCTCCGGCGAGCGGCGCGCCTGCAGGAACGGGGGCGGCAGGCACAGCCGGAGCCGCGGGAGGCGGAACCTGCACGTCGATTGAAGGATGCTCATCGGCATCATCACCGACCGAAGCATCTATCGCACGCGGCGGCGCGGCGGGAGCTGCGGCGATCCCTGCGCCGTTGTCGGAGAGAACGAGTATCAGCCCCCCGACTTTGATCTCCTCTCCCTCCTTGACGAGGATTTTTGTAACGGTCCCCGCCACGGGGGCGGGAATAGTCGCGACCGCCTTTTCGCTCTCAATCTCAAGGACCGGCTGATCCTTTTTGACAAGATCCCCTACTTTCACAAACACAGTCGCAATGACACCTGAATCCGCGCCTTCACCGAGGCGTGGCAGACGGACATCCATGGATGATCTCCTTTGAAAGACTTCCGGAACGCCTAGACAAGAAGCGGAAACGGCTTCTCCGGATCGATGTTCAGGTCCCTGATTGCCTTCTCCACGGTCTCCATCCTGATCTCACCCTCCGTGGCAAGGGCGTACAGCGTTGCAACGACAGTCATTTCGGCGTCGATCTCAAAAAACCGTCGCAGCGCGGGGCGCGTGTCGCTCCGGCCGAAGCCGTCCGTCCCGAGCGTCGTCAGGCCCCCGGGGACCCACGGCGCGATCTGATCCGGAACGATCTTCATGTAGTCAGACACCGCGACAAAGACTCCTTCCTCGTGCTCCAGAAGATTTTCAAGATAGGAGATCCGGGGAGCCTCACCGGGGTGAAGCATACTCCACCGTTTCGCACGGAGCGCATCGTTCCGGAGAAGCTTGTAGCTCGTCGCGCTCCAGACATCCGCGTTCACGTCGTACCGCTCCGCGAGTATCTCCTGCGCCCGGAGGGCCTGGTTCATGATCGGCCCGCTTCCGAATATGTGCGCCCTGTGATTCCGGGCGGGGTTCCCGCGGCGGAACCTGTACAGCCCCTTCAGTATCCCCTCGCGCGATCCTTCCGGCATCGGGGGCATGAGGTAGTTCTCGTTGTAGAGCGTCAGATAGTAGAAGACTTCTTCTCCCTCTCCGTACATGCGCCGGAGCCCGTCCTGTATAATGACGGCGGTTTCATAGGCAAACGCCGGATCGTACGTGACGAGGTTCGGCACCGTGCTCGCGAGTATATGGCTGTGGCCGTCCTCGTGCTGGAGCCCTTCGCCATTGAGCGTCGTCCTCCCGGCCGTCCCGCCGAGCATGAAACCCTTCGCACGGATGTCGCCGGCGGCCCAGGCAAGGTCGCCGATCCGCTGGAACCCGAACATCGAGTAGTAAATATAAAAAGGGATCATCGGCTCGCCGACACTCGCGTATGCGGTTCCCGCGGCGATGAACGAGGCCATCGCACCGGCCTCCGTGATTCCCTCTTCGAGTATCTGACCGTCCTTCGCCTCATGGTAATAGAGAAGCGACTCGCTGTCCACCGGCTCGTAGAGTTGTCCCTTCGAGGAGTAGATGCCGATCTCGCGGAAGAGGGGGTCCATGCCGAACGTCCGCGCCTCGTCGGGGATGATGGGAACGATCCTTCTGCCGACGTTTTTGTTTCTGAGGAGCATGCCGAGAAGCCTGACGAACGCCATCGTTGTCGAGACCTCGAACCTCTCCGACCCCTTGAGGAATTCCGCAAACTGCTCTATGGGAGGGATCTCCAGCGGGTGCCTCCGGACGTTCCGTGCCGGGAGGTACCCCCCGAGGGTCTTCCGGCGTTCCTGGAGATAGACCATCTCCGGGCTCGCTGCGGGGGGCCTGTAAAACGGGGTCTCCGCAACTTCCTCGTCAGCAATCGGGATGTTGAACCTCGTTCTGAATTCCCTGAGCTCTTTTTCGTTCAGCTTCTTCTGCTGGTGGGTGACGTTCCGGCCTTCCCCGGCCTCCCCGAGGCCGTATCCCTTGACGGTCTTTGCAAGCACAACCGTGGGGCCACCCCTGAAATCCACAGCGGCGCGGTACGCCGCGTGGACTTTCTTCGGATCATGTCCCCCGCGGAGGAGCTTCCGGATCTGCTCGTCCGAAAGATGGTTCACCATCTCCGCGAGCTCGGGATACTTTCCGAAGAAGTGACGCCGCGTGTAGCTCCCGGGCTCGACCGAATATTTCTGAAAGTCCCCGTCGACCGCCTCCTCCATCCTCTTCAGGAGAAGACCTTTCCTGTCGGCGGCCAGGAGCGGATCCCAGTCCGATCCCCAGATCACCTTGATGACGTTCCAGCCCGCGCCGCGGAATGCGGCCTCAAGATCCTGTATGATCTTTCCGTTCCCGCGAACCGGGCCGTCGAGCCGCTGGAGGTTGCAGTTTACAACCCAGACGAGGTTGTCAAGTTTTTCACGCGAGGCCAGAGTGAGCGCGCCAAGCGTTTCGGGCTCATCCGATTCGCCGTCGCCGACGAAGCACCAGACGCGCGGCTCTTCACCTTTGATGAACCCGCGCGATTTGAGATACCGGTTAAACCGGGCCTGGTAGATCGACAGTATGGGAGCGAGCCCCATCGACACGGTCGGGAACTGCCAGAACTCAGGCATCAGGTAGGGATGGGGATACGAGGAGAGTCCGCCCCCCGGGGCGAGCTCGCGGCGGAAGTTATGAAGCTGTTCGGCGTCGATGCGACCCTCGACAAACGCGCGCGCGTACATGCCGGGCGCGCCGTGCCCCTGGAAGTAAATCATGTCGGCGGGGCGTTCCCCTTCGCCGCCGCGGAAAAAGTGATTGAACCCGACCTCGTAGAGCGTGGCGGATGATGCGTACGTCGAGATATGCCCGCCGAGTCCCGCGTACATCCGGTTCGACTTCACGACCATCGCCATTGCGTTCCAGCGGATGTAGCTCTTGATACGCCGCTCTATCTCCCTGTTTCCCGGATAGGCGGGTTCGTTCTCCGGTGCGATCGTGTTCGTGTAGGGGGTGCGGACAAGCGGGGGGAGCGTAAGGCCGGAATTCCTCAGGTGCTCATTCAACTTCTCGAGCGCGAGTGCGACGCTTCCCGGCTCCTTGTCCTTCAGCGCGGTCTGGAGTATGAACTCAAGCGACGCCAGCCACCCGTTGTCTCCCCTGCCGTTCTTTCCTTGCGCGAGAGAGTCAGGTTCCTTATTTTCAGTTTCCATCTCGGTGTCGATTGTTGTTTGTCGGGAACAGCGCCACCAGTGACGCGTAATGTACTTTTTTCCCGCACCCTATTCAAATCAGGTTCGCACGTGCAATTCGTCAAATTCTCCCCCCCACAGCCGCCTCCCAGATCGCTCTCGATGAAGCCCTTCTCAACCTGAGGGAGAACGAAAGCGGCGAGGGCTTCCTCCGATTCTGGGAGCCGTCCGAGCCGTGCGTCGTTCTCGGGAGGACGAACCTCGCCGACCGCGAAGTCAGGCTTGACAGGTGCCGTGAGCGCGGGATCCCCGTGTTCCGCCGTTCCAGCGGAGGGGGAGCCGTCGTCCAGGGTCCCGGGTGCCTCAACTTCACGCTTGTGCTGAACACCGGGGACGATCCGCGGCTTGCACACGCGGCCTCAACGAACGACTTCGTCCTCGACCGGACCGCCGGGGTTATCAGCTCCCTTGCGGGAGAAAAGGTCACCGTGAGGGGATTGAGCGACCTCACGATAGGCGGCCGGAAGATCTCAGGGAACGCCCAGCGGAGGCGCATCCGTTCGGTACTCTACCACGGCTGCATACTTCTCGATCTCGACTTCGCGCTCATCGAAGACCTTCTCCCGCTCCCCTCCCGGGCGCCGGATTACAGGGAGGGGCGGAGCCACAGCGAATTCCTCCGGAACCTCCGGATCAGCGCGGATGAGCTGAAAGACGCCCTCAGGGCATCATGGGGGGCCCAGGTAACGGCCGCCGACATCCCCGTCGAAGAAACCGCGCGACTTGCCAGGGAAAAGTACCTGAATCCCGCATGGACGTACAAATAAAAAGCCCCCGCAAATCCCGGAGGCCTCTCTTCCAGCGTTGTCTGCGTCACCAGTAAAGAACACCGGGGGGGGCGGAAGAATTCACGCAAGGCCCTCCGGGTAAATCGCCTCAAATATATGAAAAAACCACCGGGAATCAAAAGGCGCCTCTTGCCGCGCTATCCACGCGCGGCCGAGATCGAGACATGGTAAGGCCGCCTAGATCACTTCGACAGAGGATCCTTCAAGCCAGCCCACCTTCCCGTCCGCCAGCCGCACTTTTGACCAGCTCCCCACCCTGTCGACAAGCTGCACCTTGACGCCCCCGTGAAGCACGAAAGCGTCAGAACTCTTCGGGTCGGGAGAGTTCTTGACGGTGACGATCGGCGACATCACGACCGCCTCGTCCGTCCGCGTGGCATCGCCGAACCGGGCAATGAGGACGACAAGGAGGAAGAGGAAGACAAGAAGAAATCCCGAACCCGTCAGCACCGCGATTTTCCTGAGTGCATACGTGCGCGCCAGGAAGAACACGGCAATCATCACCGCAACGAGCAGGTAGAAGAAATAGACTGTCAGCGTCAGGCCGGGAAGCGTGAAGAAGTTCTTGATCCCATCCCAGTAGTCCCACACGAAAAGCCGCGGCGTCGGCTCGATCCGGTCCGTGATCATCATGTTCGCGACCTGCAGGTTATGGCGGAGATCATCGTCCCCGGGGAGGAGCCGCCTCGCCCTTTCGTAGTTCAGGATCGCCCCGGGTATCGAGCCGCTCTTGTAACAGGCGTTTCCGAGATTGTACAAGAGGTCGGGGCTTTCATAGCCGCCGCTCAGTATCGCGCCGTACGCGTCCCGCGCCTCGGCGAACTTCCCCTGCTGGTAGAGCTGGTTCGCACGGCGGAACTGCTCGTCCGGCGACTGGGCGCGGAGCCCGTTCGACGCGGCGAGTATCAGGAGGAGAACCGGGATTGTGCGCAGTCTCATCGGAGTGTTCGCTCCAGTGCCACGATGATGCGCTGCGCCTCGTCGTACGTCCGTTGCATGACGGCAAGATCAAGACTCGTGGGGGCGAAGCGCGCGAGGTCGCATGTTTCGAGAAGGGCCTTCAACGACGTGACGATGTCCTCCGGGACGGCGCGGCGCCCGAGCTCAGCGACTGCTCCCTCGATGGAGAATGCCGACTGGGGGATGTTCAGCTTGTCCCCCAGGTATTTCCAGAGCGCCTTCGAGATCTCGCCGTAAAATCTGAGCCGCTGGTTGCTCGCCGGCGAGCCGGAGGAGCCTTTCTCATTCAGGAGATACTCGGCCTGCTTCAGCCCCTTCCGCGCCACCTTGATTGCGCGGCGGTTCCTGTACCCGGCCTGGTCCAGCATTTCAGCCTTCCGCTGGCGGGCGTAGACGAACGCGCCGCCAACGCACGCAAGCGGGAGAAGGAGCATCGCAATGAACACGCCGTTCATGCGGAGGTGCTCGCCGCGCGGGGAGAGATCAGGCTCTCCCAGCTTGATAAACCTGATGTCCTGGCTGAGGAGACGCACGTCCTCCTGCGAGCCCCCGGAGATCAGCGGCGTGACGGCGGCCGCCCCCTGCTCGACGTTCAGCTCGATCTGCGGGGAGTGAAGGCGCTCGTATTCACGCTTCGAGGGATCATAGTACGAAAACGTCACCGGCTTTATGACCTTCATCCCCGGGTAGCGGGGGATCAGAAGGTACTCGAACGTCTTGCTGCCGGATATCCTGTCCCCCGTCCTGTTGATGTTGTCGGAGACCTTCGGCGTGTATTTCTCAAAATCGGAGGGGAGCTCCACCGCGGGGGATTCGATGAGCTTGATGTTCCCGGTGCCGGAAACCGTCACCTTCAGATCGATCGGCTCGTTCGTCCTCGTCGACTTCTTGTCGACGGTCGTGCTCATGGCGAACTGACCAACCGCCCCCTTGAAGTCAGCCGGGGGATCCGCGGGGAGCGCGTCGACCCTGATCTTGACGGGATCGCTCTTGACGACGTAGTTGACCTGACGGCCGAACGGATCCCGGAAGAATGATTCAAACGGGTCCACCGAGCGGCGGTCCTGGATCTGGACGGCGGCCTGCACTTCCATGGGGCCGATCTCGAGCTCCCCCGACTGCGTGGGAAAGAGGGCCATCCGCTTGATGATGCCGACGCGGAACTGTTTCCCGTTCAACGTTTCGGGGTTCGTCTGGATGTTCTTCGGCGTTTCGACGTCCTCTCCCCAGAAACCGGTCATCGTGGGGTTCTTCTCCACCGCGTAGCTTGCGATCGAGACCCGTGTGTAGATCTTGAATGTCAGATTGACCTGTTCACCCTGCACAACGTGCGTCCTGTCCACCGTCGCTTTGAGAAAGAGGTTCTCGCCGATCTGCGCTGCCGCATCGTCCTGCCCCGCCGCCTGCTGTTTGGGTCGGGTGGAGCCTTTGACAACCTCGATTGCGACGGGAGCGCTTTTCAGCGTCACGCCGCCCGCCTCTATCGCCGCGGCACCGATCGTGAATTTCCCCACCTCCTTCGGCTGGAGAACATAGCTGTACGTGACGGAGGAGGAGACCGCACCGTTCACGATCTGCATGGCGGACGATTCGTTCGGGCCCGACATGATGTGGAATTTCCCGAGATCGGGGAGCTGCAGGTTCGTCCCTCCCCCCGTGCCGGCGTTCGTCAGCGTAAACTGGAGCGTGAACTGTTCGCCGATCCCCACCTGGGTCCTGTCGACTCCGGCCTGAAACGTCGCGTTCTGCGCCGCCGCCGCCGCACAGAAGAGCGCGATCGCGCACAGCGTCCGTACCATCCCATTCACAGTATGCATCCCGCCTTTCACCAGTCTTTGTCCGTTTTCGGCCGCACCGCCTGCCGCGTATGCAGCTTCTTCTGCACATCCTTCTCGCTGTTCTTCAGAACATCGAGTATCCTCTGCGCGTCGGCCCGTGACATCTGTTTCTGCTGCTGTTGAGGGGATTGCTGCTGTTTCTGATTGTCCTGCTTGTTTTTCTGGTCCTGGTTCTTCTTGTCCTGGTCCTTCTTCTGCTGGTCCTTCTTGTCCTGGTTCTTCTGGGGCTTGGGCGGCGGCACCTTCAGCTTCTCCAGCGCATAGGAGAGGTTGTACCGGGCATCGTCATCCTTCGGGTCGAGCTTGAGCGCGTCGACGTAAGAGCCCACCGCGTCTTTGTACTTCTGCTGCTTCATCATCGAGTTGCCGATGTTGTAGTTCGCGTAGGCCTTCGTCTCTTTCCCTTCCGCCTTCGCGAGCGCGTCCTGGTATTCCTTCACCGCTTCGTCGTATTTCCCCTGCTGTGTCAGGGCGTCTCCCAGGTTGAAGTGCCCCTGCACGAGCCCCTTTTCCTTTTCGAGCGCCTTCCGGTAGTTGACTTCCGCGTCGCTGTATTTCCTGTCCTTATAGAGGTCATTCCCCCCGTTGACGAGAGAGCGGGTGGACTGGCCCGTCGCAGCCGCAAGCGGCAGAAGGAGAAAGAGTCCGGCGGCGCACACCCGCCTCACGGACGGACAGGTAACTATTCGTCCCTCGGTCATGATTCCACCTCTCCGGGCTTCCTGAGCGGATTCCATTTCGCGAGCCACCGGAGCCTGTTTTCCGTCATCAGGACTTCCACCAGAAGGAGAAGAAGGGCCGGGACGAGGAAGAACTGGAACCGGTCCTCGAAGTCCGTGAACTGCTTAACGCCGAATTCCCTCTTCTGGAGCCCATTGATGTTCTTGTAGATCTCGTCGAGCTCGTCCTGGGCGTTGGTCCCGCGGAAGTACTTCCCGCTCCCGATGGAGGCGATCTTCTCCAGGGACGGTTCATCGAGCTTGCTTATGACGACCGCACCGGCCTTGTCCCGCTTGAAATCCACCTGCTGTCCGCCGGCATTGTACACCGGAATGGGGGCCCCCGTAGGCGATCCAAGCCCGATCGTGTAGATCAGCACACCCTTTTTCGCAGCTTCCTCCGCGGCGTCAAATGCGTCCCCCTCGGTGCTCTCCCCGTCCGTAATGATGATCAGGACCTTCGTCGTCGATTCCTCGAAATCGAACGACTCCGACGCGCGCTCGATTGCGGACCCGATGTCGGTCCCCGGGACCGGGACGGCGTCCACGTCAACGATATCGAGGAACATCGAGGCAGCGCTGTAGTCCGTTGTGAGCGGAAACTGCGTGAACGCCTCCCCCGCGAACAGGATGAGACCGATCCTGTCGCCGGCGAGCCTCTCGATGAGATTGCGGATCTCGAATTTCGCTTTCTCAAGCCGGTTGGGCTTGATGTCCTCCGATTTCATGCTCAGGGAGACGTCAAGCGCGATGAATATGTCGACCCCCTCCTGCTTCACCTCCTCGAGGCGCGTCCCGATACGGGGACCCGAGAGCGCAACGCAGAGACACGCCACGGCCCCCAGGAGAACGACGAGCTTCGCGACCCGCTTGCTCCTGCTTGCCTCCGCGGCAAGCCGCTCAAGGATCTGCGGGTTGCCGAACCGCGCGGCGGCCTTCGACCGCAGGCGCGCGAACAGGATGTACGCGACGATCATCACGGGGATGACCGCCATCGCATACAGGTACTCGATATGGGCAAACCGTATCATATCACGGGAGCTTCCGGAGAAGTGAACCGCTCAGCGCGAATTCGAGCAGGAGCGCGATGGCGCCGGCAAGGGCCCAGCCGTAGAAGAGCTCCGTGTACGACCGGTATGCCTTGACCTCGATGCGCGACTTCTCCAGCCTGTCGATTTCGACGTACACCTGCTTGAGCGTCCTGTTGTTCGTCGCCCGGAAATACTGGCCGTTTGAGATGTCCGCAATCTGCTGAAGGGCCTTTTCGTCCACGTCGGCCGGAATGTTCTGGTACCGCTTCCCGAAGGGGGTCATGATCGGGTACGGAGCCTCTCCCTGGGTGCCGACACCGATCGTGTAAATCCGGATGCCGAACGTCTGCGCGATCTGCGCAGCGGTGATGGGATCGATCTCCCCCCTGTTGTTGACGCCGTCTGTCAGGAGGATCATCACCTTGGACTTCGTCTTGCTGTCCTTGAGGCGGTTGACCCCCTGCGCGATCGCCATGCCGATCGCGGTCCCGTCCTCGACCATCCCGGGCTTCACCTGGCGGAGGAGATTCTTCAGGACCCTGTAGTCGAGCGTCATGGGGCACTGCGTGAAGCTCTGGCCGGAGAAAATCACCAGTCCGATCCTGTCGTTCTTCCGCCCGTCGATGAAATTCTGCGCAACTTCTTTTGCCGCCTCGACCCGGTTGGGCTGCAGGTCTTCCGCAAGCATGCTCCCGGAGATGTCGAGGAGGAGGACGATGTCGATCCCCTCGGAGTACACGTTTTCACCGCTCGCCGACGTCTGCGGGCGCGCCAGGGCGACGATGAGGACGGTGAGAACGACCATCCGGAATACGAACGGAAGATGCCGGAGGCGCTCACGCAGCGTCGGTTTAAGCTTCGCGAAGGGGAGGAGCGTCGAGAACCGGTAATGGCTGGCCGCCTCACGCCCCCTGCGCAGATACCATACGACAAGGACCGGCACCAGCGCGAGCGCCGCGAGGTACCCGGGGTCGGCGAATGTCACATTAGTCCACGGCATGCGCGGCCGCCTTTTCTTCCACCGGTGCGACGGGAGCCATCTGGACGATCTTCGTCCTGTCAACAAAATCGTGTATCACCGTGATCATCTCTTCGTGGTCCGCTGGTCCGGGCTCGAACTTGGCAAACTTCACGAGGTCGGCGCGCCGGAGTATCCGCTCCGCAGTGCCCAGCATCGGATCGGGGAACCGGAGCTTTTTCAGTCCCGCGAGAATCTCGTCGGTCGTTTCCTCCATCGCCTGGAGCGTGTAGCGGTTCTCCAGGTACCGGCGGAATATCTCCGTCGCTTCGGAATAATACTGCTTGATGAGCCCCTGCTGCCAGAGCTTCTTTTCCTTCAGGAGCGCGAGCTGCTCAAACGCCACTTCGTGTGCCGGTCGCGAAGGGGGAACGTATGCGCCGTCTTTCCCTCCCCTGCGCGCCTTCCACCGCTTCCAGTACCGCCAACCGAAGATGAGGAGGACCAGCCCCAGCAGTCCCCCCCCACCGAACTCGAGTATCTCCGCAAGGGAAAGCGGGATCGCCATCGGGGGCTTCAGGTCGCGGATGTCCTTGCTCGTGTCGACCGGCACCGTGACAACCGTGAGAACGACCGGGTTCGTGCTGACAGTGCGGGGCACCGAGTCGCCCGGGACGATGACGGAAAAGGGAACGGAGGGAAACGTCGCGGAACCGGAGTCGTACTTCGACACGATAAAGGCCGTGGAGCTGGTCGTGTCCGACGTCGGGACGACGGGTCGCCGGTCAAGGACGATGAATCCCCCGGCCGAATCCCCGAGGACGGGGTGAATGACCGCCCCTTTCGGATGCACAAGATCGACGTGCATCGTGATCCAGTCGCCGACAAGGTACGACGACGAATCAGCGCGCGCGTGGGCGGAGAGATGCGGCACCTGAGCCTGCGCGCCGGCGGAGATGAAGAGCGCGGCGAGGACCGCGAAGAAGGCCGTCCGGATCATGTTCACCACCTTCGCGCCCTCAACTGGAAGAAATCAACGATCGGGGCGACGTACGGTCTGTCGATGCGTATCGGGATCGCGTCCACCTTGCTGCGGACAAACAGCGTCCGACGGGCCGCGCGGCGGGCCTGCCAGTATTTCTCGAACTCCCTGCGGACGCGGGGGACGCCCGTGTCGATCCAGCGCTCCGCACCCGTTTCCGCGTCGCGCAGCTTGATGAGGCCTGCGTCCGGCAGCCGCTCTTCGCGGGGGTCGGAGAGCTCCACGGCGATGACGTCGTGACGGCGGCTGATGATGCGGAGAATGCTGTCGTACCCCTCGTCGATGAAATCGGAGATCAGGAAGGCGATCGACCGCTTCTTCGTCACGTGGTTGAAATACTCGAGCGCCTGGCGGATGTTCGTCCCCGTCCCCTCGGGCTCGAATGAAACGAGCTCGCGGACGATCCGGAGTATATGCGCACGCCCCTTCTTCGGGGGAAGGAACTTCTCGATCCTGTCTGTGAACAGGATCAGCCCGACCTTGTCATTGTTCTTTATCGCGGAAAAGGCGAGGACCGCGCAGATCTCGGCGGCGATCTCGTTCTTCGTCTGGAGGGCCGAGCCGAAATTCCCCGAGCGGCTGAAGTCGACGACAAGCATCACCGTCAGCTCGCGCTCCTCCTCGAACACCTTCACAAACGGCCGGTTGAACCGCGCCGAAACGTTCCAGTCGATCGTCCTGATGTCGTCGCCGAACTGATATTCGCGCACCTCGGAGAATTCCATCCCGCGTCCCTTGAAGACGCTGTGGTACTCCCCGGAAAAGACCTGGTTGACGACGCCGCGGGTCTTGATCTCGATCCGGCGGACTTTCTTCAGAAGCTCTCGGGTGTCCATGGCGACCTCAGTTTCCGGCCAAGTGTCAGGGAACCTCGATCTTATTCAGGACTTCCTGGACGACCTGTTCCGGCGTGACTTCCTCCGCCTCCGCTTCGTACGTCACCGCCACACGGTGCCGCAGAACGTCGAGGCTGACGGCGCGCACGTCCTCGGGGATCACGTACCCTCTCCGCTTGATGAAGGCGTACGCCTTGGCGCCCAGCGCGAGGTTGATCGAGGCGCGGGGTGAGGCGCCGTACGAGATGAGTTGCGCGAGGTTCGCCATGTTGTACTGCTTCGGGTTGCGCGTCGCAAACACGATGTCGAGAATGTACTTCTCGATCTTCTCGTCCATGTAAATTTCGCCGATCACGCCGCGGGCCTTGATGATATCGTCCGGCGTGATCACGTTGTTCAGCTCAACGGACGCGCCGCTCACGTTGGCACGCATGATCAGGAGCTCCTCTTCCTTCGTCGGGTAGCCGATCTTCACCTTCAGCATGAACCGGTCAACCTGAGCTTCGGGAAGCGGGTACGTCCCCTCCTGCTCGATCGGGTTCTGCGTCGCCAGCACCAGGAAGGGCTCCGGGAGCTTGAACGTCTGCTCGCCGATCGTCACCTGGCGTTCCTGCATCGCCTCGAGGAGCGCGCTCTGCACCTTGGCGGGGGAACGGTTGATTTCATCGGCGAGTATGAAGTTTGCGAAGACCGGGCCCTTCTTCGTCTGAAACGAACCTTCCTTCTGGTTGTAGATCATCGTCCCGACGAGGTCCGCGGGAAGAAGATCGGGCGTGAACTGAATCCGCTGGAATTTCGCCTTGATGGCGGCGGCGAGCGTCTTGACGGCGAGCGTCTTTGCCAGGCCCGGGACCCCTTCGAGAAGGATGTGACCGTTCGCCAGAAGCCCTATCATAAGGCGTTCCACCATGTTCTTCTGCCCGACGATCACCTTCCCGATTTCCATCTGCAGGATGTCGATGAACGCACTTTCGCGGTGGATTTTTTCGTTAATCGCCTTTATGTCATACGCCATTGGACTTCCTCCGGTTGCAGAAATGATCTCGGGGTATACAAAATTGGACGGTCTGTAATCTATGAAAGTTTAAAAGGAAAATCAACGAAGCGCGGCGGGAATTGCCCTCATTACAGAGGAGTGTGCGAGGTTCCTCTCTCGAGAATGAAGCGGCGGCCTCTCCCCGGGCCGCAGCAGCAGGCAAGCCGGCCGGGGATGCACACGAGAATGCCCGATTCTTTTTCCACGCGCGCGACTGCTTCTTCGAGCGGAACGATTGACCGGTCCTTTGAGGTTCCGATGAGATATGCCCCGGGCGGAGCGCCCCGGGCGTTCAGGAGCGCCACAATGTCGGCTCCCGGTTCAATACGTGCAGACCATTTCGGGTCGAATACGATCTCATGATGGAGTTTCTTCAGGCCGTCGGGTCTCCGGTTCGATTTACCGAGGAGCTGGACGTATTTTTCCCTTTTGTCCGGCGGAAAGAAGGCCCGGATCGTGGGCTCTTCATATTTGACGCTGAGCGTGCTCATTTCTTGCGGCTCCCGCGGCTGAAATTCCGCAACCAGACGAAGAGAAAAGCGAGGGCTGTCCCCCAGACGAGACTGTTAAGGATGAAGAAGACCGTCTGGACCCACGTGCTCACGGGAGGCCACGGGAAGAGATCCAGAGGGCAAAGCAACACCTCGAGCGCGTGCGACCAGAATATTTCCCACGCCGTCGTCGGTCCGGTCCAGATGACGAGCCCGTTATAGAGCGCAACCGCAAGAAGGCCGAAGTGAAGTGCGGCAAGGAGAACTATCAGCCAGAGACGGGGAATGCGCAACGCACGCACGACAGGCGGGCGGAGAGAGGCATCCTCGCTCACGAGAGTCGTGCGAGCTGTGACGGCGTGAGGAGCCACTCGAGGGATGCGGAGCGCGAGTGGCGAAGGCGCGCCACGTCGAGCTTGCAGAGCCCCGCCTTTTTCATCGTCACGGAGAGCCCGGAATTCCCCGAGAGAAGCTGCGAGATCAGCTTGCTCAACTGGGGCTCGTGTCCCACAAGGAGGACGTCGTTCAGATCTCCGCCCCGGGCGGCGATCCCGGCAAGGAGCTCGACGGGATCTCCCCCCACGGCCAGGTGCGGCGTGAATTCGAGAAGGCGTTCGATGCCGAATTCGCGCACGACAATCTCCGCCGTCTCGCGCGCCCGCGTATACGGGCTCGACAGGACGAGATCGAACGAGAGTTCGAGCGCTTTCATCCCGCGCGCGATGCTCTTCATTTTCTTTTTCCCCTCCGGGGAGAGCGGGCGTTCAGCGTCCGAACCCACGCCGGGGGACCCGGGCTCGACCGCAATCGCGTGCCTGAGGAGGAAGAGATTCATGGTCTTTGCACCCCCCGAGGAAGATGAACGGCCGCGGCGGGGAACGACCCGTACGGCCAGAAATGAGGGAGCACGGCGGCATTATTCATAAAGGCACTCACGAGCGCGGTCCTGCGCTGCGCCAGGTGGCGCTGCAGATTCTGCACGGAAACCGGAAACGCGGTGCCCCGCCGAACCGCAAACCTGCCGACCGATGCGATAAGCACTTCGACATCCTGTATCTCTCCCATCCTGTCCTGAAATGCGTTCATCGCCCTCAGCCGCGACTTCCCCGCGTCGTGAAACACCGGGAGGAGCGCCTCCATGGCGTAGCGGAACTCCTTGAACGCGACCCGCAGCCGGTGTATCGTCTTCGTGTCCCCGGCGCTGAGATGCATCCCTCGCGAGGCGATGCGGAGGTATTTCTTCGCGGCCACTCCCGCAAGGACAGTGGCGGCGGCCGACGACCGGTCCGGCGTGCCGTCGAGCGACGCCAGGGAGACAGCGATTGCGGAGACCTCGCGTTCGAGCGCCGCGGCGTCCAACCGGGCGATCGTCCGCGCCGCCCCCCGGACGAGCTCCTTCTCGAGCGCCTGAGCTTCGCGTAGAAGCGGACGCGAAACCGTGAACCGGCGGGTGAGCGCGCGCAGAGCAAGTATCCGGACGTGGCAATCACGGAGAGGGGAAAAGGACCTGAGGCTCCTGCGGAGGGCACGGCGGGTGCGGGGGCTGACCTCGCCCGGGAGGACCGCGCCGGCAAGCTCGAGCACCGCAAGGAGCCGGCGGGTCGCCACGCGGAGATCATGGATCCCCCCTTCCGAGCAGCGGCGCCTGTTCCGCGCGAGCTCCGCGGCAAGGCGCTGCCAGCGTTCCTCCACCGCGCGCATGAGGGATCCCGCGACGCCGGGGGAGGGAAAGGCGGATCTGGTTTTCAGCCTAGTCTTCAACCGCCACTTTCACGCTGAACGTCTCCTCGAACATCTGCGCCTTCTTCAGCAGGGCCCATTTTTCAAGAAGGAGGTCTCCCTCCCCTTTGAGCCGGATAAAGAATTTCGGCTTGCGGTACTCCACGCTGAACTCGCTCACCTTCGCCGCGTGTTCGTTGTCCATCGCATCCGCCACGCGCAGGAGTGCGGCCAGCTTCGAGACGATGACGCGGTCTTTTGACGGGAGGACGCGGAAGCCGTCGTGCTGTATCTTGGGCTGCGATTTCCTGTGATACCGGGCGGTATTGGCCACGATCGCCATCTGCTCCTTCGACAGCCCGATCACCGGCGTTGCCGTCAACAGGTAGAGCGTGTGCTTGTGGTGCTCCGCCATGTTGATGAACCCCCCGATATCGTGAAGGAGCGCCGCGACCTCGAGGAGAAGACGGTATTCGAGCGTCAGGTTGTGGAGCGTGCGCGTCTCATCGAAGAGCTGGACGGCGAACCGGGCCACGGTCGTCCCGTGCTGTTCGTCGAAAAGGTACTTCTTCCCGAGCTGGAGCGCGGACGCCATGACCTGCTCGCGGAGCGGGTGGCGCTTCTCGCCGTAGAGCTCCTGTGCCATGTCGATGAGAAGCCCGTCCTTCAGCCCGATCTTCGGGATGATGATCTCCTCGACTCCCGCGAGCTTGAGGATCTTGTGGAGAACGATCGACGCGGGGACAATGACGTCCGCGCGGTCGGGCCGGAGGCGGAGCTGCGAGACACGTTCCTCGAACGACATGCCGAGGAGCTTGCGCACGAGCTGGTCGAGCTCCCCTTCTTCCAGGACGGTGTCCTTCTCCTTCCCGAGCACTTCGCGACGCAGGTCCCCGAGCGTCTCGATGTTCCCCCCCGTCCCGACACACAGCTCGATCTTCTGGCTCCCGATCTCCTTCTTCAGGCGCCGCTGCGTGGCGTCCACGTATTCGCGGACGAGCTGGTTGAAGTGCTTTTCGCCGTGCTTCTTCTCCTCGAGGACCTGGAGGAGACGCACCGCGCCCATCCGGAAGCTCTCCGTGGAGAGGATGTTCCCGTCAGCCACAAGCGTGATCTCCGTGCTGCCGCCCCCGATGTCGATAAGCATGGCGAGCTTGTTCCGGAGATTCACCCGTTCCTCCACCGCGAGGTGGATGAGCCGGGCCTCTTCTTCCGCGCCGATGACAGCAACCTCGATGCCGCTCGCCTGCGCGATGCGGTCGATGAACATGTCCCTGTTCGTCGCCTCGCGCGTGGCGCTTGTCGCCACGGCCTTCGTCCATTTTGCAGCACGCGCGTCGACCGCGTTCCGGAATTTCATGAACGCCTCGACGGCGCTTTCTATCGTCTGCTCGGCGATGGCGCCCGTCGTAAAGACGTCCTGCCCCAGACGCACCGGTTCCCGCAGGTTATCGACGACGGAGAGTTTCCTGTCCCCGTCGACGGTCCCTATCGCGAGCCGCATTGCGTTTGAACCTACGTCGATCGCTGCAAATGTTGGCATTCAGAATCCCGTTATCCGCCGATGCTGCTCATTGTCCGTTCCGGCCGTACGAACCCGGGCCTGTTGATGAGGTGGCCTTCCTCTTTCCCCCTTACCGCGGCGACGATCGTCGCGGCGATCTCCTCATCCGGAGCGCCCCCGCGCACAAGGGCGCGGAGGTCGGTCTCCTTCAGCGAGAAGAGGCACGTCCTGAATTTACCGTCCGAGGTGATCCGCACCCTGTTGCAGTCGCCGCAGAACGGCTGGGTGACGGAACTTATGACGCCGATCTCCCCCGCACCGTCGGCGAACCTGTACCGTTCGGCAGGGGCCTTCATGCCGCCAGGGGCCGCAGATTCCCCTCCCACCGGGACAAGAGGCGCCACTGCGTTTATCCGCTCGACGACCTCGCGGGTGGGGACGACGCTCCCGATCGACCACCCGTCCTCCATGCCTATCGGCATGAACTCGATGAACCTGACGACGATCGGCCGGGTGCGTGCGAGATTGGCGAACGCTTCGATTTCCCCGTCGTTTACCCCCCTGATGAGCACGACGTTGACCTTGACCGGCGAGAGGCCGCACCGGAGGGCTTCTTCAATCCCCTCCCACGTCCTCTCGAAATACGCTCGCCGCGCCATGACTGTGAACGTCGCTGGATCGAGCGAATCAAGACTGACGTTGATCCTGTCAAGCCCGGCGTCGCGGAGGAGCCGGGCCTGCTCCGCGAGGAAGTAGCCGTTCGTCGTGAGCGCAATGTCCCGTATGCCGCGGACGCCCCTGACAAGGGCAACGAGTTTCCATAGCTCTTTCCGCATGAGGGGTTCGCCGCCGGTCAGGCGGATCTTCGAGACGCCAAGAGAGGCGAATATTCCGACAAGGCGGCCGATCTCTTCGAACGAGAGAAGCATATTTTTCTTCAGCCACTCCATCCCCTCCTCGGGCATGCAGTAGCGGCAGCGAAAATTGCACCTGTCGGTCACGGAGATCCGCAGGTTGTTCGCCACCCGTCCGAACATATCTGAGAGAATGTCCATTGAAAGAGCAGGTAAGATGCAACTTCTCCCGGCGCCCGGTTCAGCCGGGCAGGGGAGCGAATTCCTTTTTCCAGATCGGGACGTCCGCTTTCACCCGTTCGATTGCGTACCGGGTCGCCTCGAACGCCTCGGCACGGTGCAGCGCGCCGGCCGCGGTCACGACGGAGATCTCTCCCACGCGCAGGAGCCCGATCCGGTGAATTATCGTTACGTTCTCAACCGGCCAGCGCACACGGATTTCCGATTCGATCCTCCGCATCACCTCTTCGGCCATCGGCACGTATGCCGTGTACTCGATTGAACCGACGGATTTCCCTTCGTTTGTGTCGCGCACCGTTCCGATGAATATGTCGATCCCTCCGGTCCGCGCCGTCCCCAGTCCGCGGAGTATGAGATCAACGTCGATCGGGTCTTCTGTGAGCGCAACCATGGCCTCAGCCCCCGCTCACTGGGGGGAGGAAGCTGATCTCATCCCCCGCATCGAGAACCCGTTCAAACGAAACGTATTCCCTGTTAACGGCAAGCCGGAGGCTTCCACGCCACGCGCGGAGCGGAGGGAAACGCGCCGCCAGTGCTTCGAAGGCGGCATCCCCCGTAAACGGGGGGTTCACCTCGAGCGTCAATGAACCGGCGCCGACAAGTTCGCGCACCGGTCCGAAACAGACGGCGGTAACGCTTCGCATAGGGGATTCCACATCCGGCATTTCACAATATACGCTTCCACACGCACAAATTCACCGATCGTGCCGCGGAGAAACAGCCCGCATATGAAGGGAACAACGGGGGCGAACCAGTGGTTCTTCCTAGGTCGGGTTGACTCACAACCATGGAAGGAGATATCATGCCGGAACGTCGCAAGCTGTCGGGCGCCGAGATTGCCACCGCAGTCAAGAAGCTCAAGGGTTGGAAGGTCGTCGAGGGGAAGCTGCACAAAGAATTCAAATTCGTGGACTTTGTCGGCGCGTTCGGATTCATGACGAGCGCCGCGCTTATCGCAGAGGGAATGAACCATCACCCCGAGTGGTCGAATGTCTACAACAAGGTCGTGATCGACCTCTCGACGCACAGCGAGGGGGGAATCACCGGGCTCGACGTCGAACTCGCGGGAAAACTGGAGAAGATCGGACCACAGGGATAGTATTGTCCCTGCCGCCCGTGACAGGCGGGACCACGCAGGCTCACGCGGGAAGCCCCGGGCTCGAGACCCGCCCCGGCGGGTCACGTCTATATAATAGCAGAATGATCAGCCGCTCTCGCGTGAGGAAAATATCATACAGGTTCAAAACAAATACTCCCGGGGCTTGCTTTTTTACATAGCAGCTGGTTACGTTAATTGTCCCGGAACGGCGCTGAGACGGAAAACTCTGCGGGGGGAACCGTTACGCCCACCACCACGCACCTTCTCACACGACCAATGAAAGCGATCTTCCTGATTTCTCTGCTCGGATTCGGCTCGTCGGCCTTTTCGCAGACATTTGAGCCAAACTGGGAATCCCTTCATCAGTACGTCGCTCCCGCCTGGTACCGCGATGCAAAATTCGGCATCTTCATGCACTGGGGAGTGCAAAGCGTGCCTGCACATGAAAACGGATGGTACGCCCGTCAGATGTACATGCAGCACGGCGCTGAATGGGGAACGACCTACAAGTACCATACCGCCCACTACGGACATCCGTCTGAATTCGGGTACAAAGACCTCATCCCTCTGTGGCGGGCGGAGAAATGGGATCCGGATTCGCTTGTGAGGTTTTACCGGTCAATTGGCGCGAAGTACATCGTCCCCGTGGCCGTCCATCATGACAATTTCGACAACTATGCATCCACATTCCAACCGTGGAATTCCGTGAACATGGGTCCTCATCGCGATATTGTCGGGGAATGGAAGCGGGCCGCCGGGAAGTACGGCCTCCGTTTTGGTGTGTCCTCACATTCCGACCGTTCGTGGGACTGGTTCTCCACCTCCCACGGCAGCGATGGGACGGGGGAAAAACACGGAGTCCCCTACGACGGGAATCTCACGAAGGAGGAGGGGAAGGGCCTCTGGTGGGAAGGATATGACCCACAGGACCTCTATTCGCGCCCCCATCAATGCACGGAACCGCCCGACACGGCATATTGTGAGAAATGGTTTTCCCGGACAAAGGAACTTATTGACAAGTATCAACCCGATCTCCTCTGGTTCGATGGCCCCATGCCGATGATATGCCCTTCGGATGGCTGCAAGAAAGCCCGGGCGTGGATGGAACACTATGGTCTCGAAATCGCCTCCCATTTCTACAACAGCAGCCAGCGGTGGCACCAGGGAAGACTTGACGCGGTGCTCAATATCAAATCGTGGGAGCCCGGTTCAGTTCCGGATTCCGGAGCAATCGTTCTGGATATCGAGAAAGGTCAAACGAACACTATACTCCCTCACCCATGGCAAACTGATACGTCCATACCGGAGAATTGGTATTTTGATTCCGGGAAGCCCGAGTTGAGCGACACGGTCATCATCCACAACCTCTGCGACATCGTGAGCAAAAATGGGAACCTGCTGCTGAACGTCGGTCTTCGGTCAGACGGCACATTGCCCGATGACCAACGATCGATACTGCTCAATGTGGGTAAGTGGCTCGATCTGAATGGAGAAGCGATCTACGGCACGCGACCCTGGAAAATCTCTGGTGAAGGAAAAACAGGTGTGCAGGGAGGCGACTTCAAACAGAACAAGACTCCGCTCACTTCTGAAGATATCCGGTTCACAACCAAAGGGAACACCCTGTACGCAATCGCGCTCGGCTGGCCGCACAACGGCACAATCACCGTCCGTTCACTGGCGAAGGCCGAGAGATTGTGGTTTGGCAATATCAGGAAGGTGGAACTTGTTGGTGTGCAGGCGAAGCTGCAATGGGAACAGAACGAGGAAGGACTCACGATCCACACGCCGGAAGTGCCTCCTTGCCGCTATGCGTATGTTTTTAGAATCAGCGGCGCGAACTGAACGAACGCATTGCATTGTTCCGACAGCAACGCTGTTGACCCCATCGATCATCGAACCAGAAGGCCGGCGCATTGGTCCCATCTCACGAACTGATTTGCCGTACAATGCAGGCGGCGAATGCGACCGCGATTCCGACGAGAGCAGAATACAGGAGTATTTGCATTGACTTTTTTTTGTCCTGAGCCCTGAATTCAGCCTGCAGTGCGGTGTCAGTCTTTCCCACCTTCGGTCCGAAGTTGAAAAGTCCCCTCATTCCAAAAGCCGCACAGAAATGCATTTTCGCCTGGATGAATCCAACTCCCGATATCGCGGATGGGATGAAGAGGAGGGAAAACCACATCACCGATGATCCGAGAGAGGTCAGGACTCCCCAGAGGAAAACGATCAAAGCGAATCCAATCCAACCCGTACGCTTTCGCATTGCGATTTCTGCCGGGCCGATGTTGCAGACGCCGGGGACGTATTCTGAGTATTCCATGCTTCAATGTCTCCTCTGATGTTCGACGAATACCCGCCCTGAAGCCGGCGGAGAGCCTATTCCAGGGGTATCATGACTTCGTTCCGACGGAAAAAGAACGGAACAAAGGGGGGATTGTATCGCGCAACGACAGGTTCCCCGGCGGCTTTCAGCCCCTCTTTTTCTATCCACTTCTTCAAGTCTTCCGTGTGTTCGTTGAAATTCTCCTCTGTCCATCGACCGGAGAAAGTGATTGCGGCGAATTTCCCGGCCGGTACCCGGCGAAGCTTCACTCTCGGATCATCGGGAACCGGCAACGAATCCAGGGTAAACTCGGACGGCATCATGAATGTCATTCGCAGAACAGTTCCCCGTCGTTCGGTTTGCACGGGAGCCGTCATCGCAATCTTCCGGGACTTTTCAGTCAACACCGGAGATGTCATTGAGAGTTTTTGCTGGACGCTGTTCCCTCCAAAGATATAGCCGGCGAGTCTTCGGAAGCCCTCATTTGAGGCTATATCAAAATCAGACGTGTCGACGACCGTTTCCGCCACAATGAAGGGCAGGTACAGACGGACTTCGACGTCATCATCTTTCTTGACGACCGTGTATTTGGGTTCTTCGATTGCCATGGCGACCGTTGGGATGAATGGAAGAATGAAAGGCATCGCTGCCAGTAATCTACCGATTGTGTGCGTAAGTTTATCGATCATTTCACGATCCGGTGTCATTCTACAATACTGAGAACAGTGACGAACGTAAAGCCCGTTTGCCCATTCCAGCGTCGGGTCACGTGAACGAAGAACTACCGACAACCGTCCCGCATTAGCAACGCATTGTTGGGCCGCGTGTACACCATCTGCACCACATTGATGTTGCGCATGGCGAATGCTGCCTCACAATAGCTGAGGTAGTAGTTCCACGTTCTGACAAAACGATCGTCGAACCCCAGGTCACGGACTCCCTTGATGTTCGTGTTGAAGGTCTCGCGCCAGAGACGAAGCGTTGTTGCGTAATGCAGTCCGAGGTTCTTGAGGTCGTGGAGGAACAGGTCGCCCGTGGAATTGATCGCCTGATTGATGCGGGCGATCGACGGGAGGAGTGAGCCCGGGAAGATGTGCTTCTGAATCCAATCGACTCCTTTCCGTAACGAATCGTACCGTGAGTCCGGCGAAACGATCACCTGCATCCCCAGCAGACCGTCCTTCTTCAGGACCTCGTGACACTTGCCGAAGAACGTCTCCATATACCGGTGACCCACTGCCTCCAGCATTTCAATCGAAACGACCTTGTCGAACGATCCGGTGATTGTCCGGTAATCCTGGAGACGAACTTCAATGCGATCCTCCAGACCTTCGCGACGAATCCGATCCCGTGTATAGTGGAATTGCTCTTCGGAGACCGTTATTGTTGTTACGCGGCAGCCGTACGTCGTTGCTGCGTGGATTGCGAAGCCGCCCCAGCCGCTCCCGATTTCGAGTACATTGTCCGTTTGCTGCAGGCGAAGCTGACGGCAGAGTCGGTCGTACTTTTCGGTCTGGGCTTCCTGCAGCGTGAGGCCGGGCTTTGAAAAATACGCCGAAGAGTATGTCATTCCCGGATCGAGAAACCGGCTGAAGAACTCATTGCTGAGGTCGTAATGCGCCCTGATGTTGCGGCTGCTTCCCCGCAGTGAGTTGTCGCGGAGACGGTGGGCGATCGTGTTGACCGTTTTCAGGAGGTTGAACACCCGCGTCTTCCGCCGGCTGCCCGATACTGTCGGAGCGTTCTCGACGTTGAGCAGGAACCAGGAAATGACGCTTGTAATGTCGTCCGTTTCCCAGTCGCCGTCAACATACGCCTCGCTGAATCCGACGTCGCCGTAGAGAATGCATTTCATGAAGAAGGCAGGACGAATGATGTTCATCGCTGCGCGCAGCGTGGCGTCGTTCGTGCCAAAGCGAAGTACTTCACCACCGGGGAGCGTGACCGTGATCATTCCCTTGCTCATTCCTTCGAGCGTCCCGAGAACAATCCGTTCGGACAATGGACGGGATGCGGGAAGGGAATGTGGATACGTTAGGATTTCAGTGTCGTGCATAGTGAACCTCTCGTTGCAAATGTGGATCAGATGCTTTCTTGTGGTAGGGGAGACCTTTCACATACAGGTGCAGCGCCTGCCAATGAATGGACCAGATTATTCTGACGGTGATGAGGGGGAACCGAAAGAGGTACCCCAGGAGCCTGGAATTTGTCAGCTCCCGTCGCTTCCCGGTCAGTGACGTGACAAGAAACGTGTTCCCCCTCTTGTCGATGTCATTGATATGGATCCGGAGACTGTCGCGGGGGAGTGCCAGGCGAAACTCGAACATATCGTCGAGATCTACGAACGGGGAGACATAAAAATGCTTCGGCCTTACCATCCGGAACATCCCCCCGGCAAATTGCTCCCGCCGGATCAAAAAGAGTTTCATCTCCCGGTACGTGTTCATGACCTCCGCAACGCAGCACACGGGCTCGTCGCCGGGTCCGAAACAGTAGTAAAAGGAAACCGGATTGAAGACGTAACCCAGCGTCCGCAGGTGTGTGATGAGGAGCACTCTGGCGACGGGATCCCGGACTCCTTGCGACCGCACATAGGCAATGACGCTGTCCTTGACAGAGTCCCTGCCCGCGGACAGGTGGTCGGCATCCCTGAACTCAAACACGTTTTTCCGGTTGTGCCCGAAGAGCCAGAGGTTCCGGTCGAGCATCAGGATCTCGTCAAGATCGAGACAGAACAGAAAGATGCCGTACACGAAGCAGTGTTTCGCCGGGGCGAGCCGGTGATGCATGACCGTCGATCGGTACAGGGAGGATTGCATCACCAGACTTTCCCTCCTCTCACGTCTTCGGACACCTCGATCGCCGACGTGAGGGCATCCTCGTGGAACCCGTAGCGGAAGTAGCTGCCGCAATAATAGACGGGTCCCGGTTTGTTCAACGAACGGAGTTCCTTCTGGGCCGCCACTGCGCCGGCCGTGTAGAGAGGATGCTCGTACACAATTGTTTTCAGGATCCGGCCGGGTTGTACGCTGCCGGGATCACCGATGGAGATGAAATAGTCCTTCTTTTGTGACACCCTCTGCAGACTGTTCATGTAATAGACGATCGACGGGATCAGGACGCCGTCTGCATTTGCTTCGATCCGGTAGTTCCAAGACGACCAGTTTCGCCTGTGCCCGGGCATCACCCGACTGTCTGTGTGGAGTGTTGCAGTATTTCTCTGATACTTGAATTCACCAAGGAGGCGCCGCTCATCTGCGCCTGCATCCGCGAGCATGTCCAGCGTTTGATCGGCATGGGACGCAAAGATGACTTTATCAAACGCCTGGCGTGAACCATCGGCCGTTTCAAGCACAACTCCCCCGTTCTGCCGTGCAACGCTTCGGACCCGGGAGTTGAGGCGGATGCGTTCCCGGAATGGGGCGATCAGCCTGTCTCGGTACGACCTGCTGCCGCCCACGACAGTACGCCATTGATGCTGAGTGTCGAGTCCGAGGAAACCGTGGTTCTTGAAGAACCGGACCAGGGTCATTGCCGGGAAATTCAGCATCTTCTCCGCAGGCGTTGACCAGACGGCGGAACTCATCGGGATCAGATATTTATTGAGGAAGTCTTCGCTGTAATTCTTCTCGGCGACATACCGGCTGAGCGTGTGACCGGCATAGCGCGCATCGTCAATAATTTCCGGCGCTTCCCTGTTGAAGCGGTTGATCGCGAGAAGAAGCCGCCAGAAGGAGGGGCAAAACAGGTTCTTCCGTTGTCCGAACAACCCGCTCAAACCAGAACCCGAGAATTCAAGCCGGGACGGCACGTGCTGACTGCTGAACGACATGGATGTCTCCGTTGTCCGGACGTCGAGCTCACGGAACAACCGGGTCAGGTTCGGATAGGTCACCTCGTTGTACACTATAAAACCCGTGTCGATCGGGATTGCGATACCATCTTCGTCGACCGTCACGGTATTTGTGTGCCCCCCGGCGTAGTCGTTCTGTTCGAACATCGTGATGTCGAATTTCCGGTGAAGGAAGTGTCCGCACCCCATGCCGGCGATACCGGTGCCGATTATCGCGATCGATGTCATGAAATCCTCTCGTAATTCTCCGGAGGGCATCCCCGGGATGCCTGCAGAGGGAAGCCCGTGGCGCACTTCTCACGCGGCAATGCCGCGTTCGTTCTCGTACACAGGTAGTGACTGACGATCCATTCCCCGCCGTTGCGGAACGCCCAGAGCTCTGCGCATGCCATGAAGAACACTCTCCAGTATACCCACCATTTTGTCGCCTGGTCCACGCCGTACGTCGAAGCAAGCAATGGCATGATTTCGGCTTTTGCGGCGTCCATATTGGCAAGCCATGCCTCTGCGGTGCGCCGGTAGTGGATTCCGCTCACCCGCCAGTGGTTCTCCACTTTCACGTCATCATTGAAGTACAGGAGCAGATTATCGCTGGGCATGATGCCGCCGGAGAAAAAGTACTTAGCCATCCAGTCCGTGGAGTCTCGGTCCTCAAACAGGTACGCAAGCTCCGTGTGCGAGAAGATGTGCACAAACAGTTTGCCGTCGTCTTTCAGCCAGCGCGCCACCGATCCCAGCAAGCGCTTATAGTTTCGCATGTGCTCAAACATCTCGACCGAGACGATCCTGTCAAATGCACAATCAATGTCGAATGTGTTCATATCGGCGGTTATCACGGTAACGTTATGCAGCCCTCGCCTGGCGGCCTCGCCGTCAATCCAGACTTTCTGGGTCCTGGAATTGGAGACCGCGGTAATCCGGCACGCAGGATAGCGTTCTGCCATGAAGAGCGTGAGAGATCCCCAGCCGCAGCCCAGTTCGAGGATCTCGTAGCCGTCACGAAGTTCCGCCCTTTCGCACGTCATCTCAAGCATTGTTTCTTCCGCAGCACCGAGGCTCATATGACCGTCCGGCCAATAGCAGCAGCTGTACTTCATGTGTGGACCGAGGACGTGGCGGAAGAAGTCCGTCGGCACCTCATAGTGCTGCCCGTTGGCGTCCTCCGTCCGTACCGCAATCGGGCTCCTTTTCATCTCTCGTATCAGATCCATGAGACGCCGCTGCCGGGCCTCGGGTGATTGCATCGTTTCCAATCGGAGCCGAGAACGCAGGAGGCGCCGGATGCCGAACCGGATCGCCAGATCGGGAAGAATATTTTTCTCCAGCAGTCTATCGATATTCATCGCGCAACCACCTTTCGCGGCGCCCGGCGTGGAAGAGGCACAAAGGGACTCGTTGTTCCCTGGTATTCTCTATATTCCGCGCCCCGCGTCCGCAGGGCGTGCTCCTCAGTCAACGATACCCCCGTGATCCGGAGGAGAATATAGAGCATGCCCAGCGGGGCGAGGATCCCGATCCAGCCGTATGGCACGGCGAGCGCCATCAGGGAATACGACACCCAAATCACCCACTCAAAGAAGTAGTTCGGGTGACGCGAATATTTCCAGAGGCCCGATTGACACGTTCTCCCCCTGTTGACCGGATCGTCCTTAAACCGCTTGAGTTGAGAATCTGCCGCCGCTTCACCTGAAAAGCCGACGAGCCACACCGCGACGCCGATCCATTCAACCGGCGTAACCGGAGGAGCAGTTGCCGATGAGAGAAGCGCCATCGGGGTTGAAAAGAGAATGACGAGCGCGGCCTGAGCCTGGAAGAACAGAAAGAACTTCAGATCAATGCGATCTCTCCACTTTGCGCGGAAATCCTGATAGCGGCCGTCCTCGGGCCTGCCGGAGAGGATGCGGTCCTTCAACAGATGCCATGCAAGGCGCCCGCCCCACAGGACCATGAGTACGCTTATGAGGACTCTCCGCTCCGGGAGGCCCTGGCCGAGGAGGAAGAAGACGAGGCCCAGAATCGCGAACCCGCCCCCCCACCCGACATCCACGATGGCCGCGTTGTCGATCCGGCGGTAAATCAACCAGACTGTTGCCATCATGATCACCAGAATCGCATACCCTTCAAGCATCAATGCTATCATCATCCACCTCTCTTCATACTCGTCGGAATACGGTGAATCGCTCTAAAATTCGGCGCTGACGCCGATGGACGGCAGGATGCCGATTATGATTCATCGAATGTCACAGGTGATTTACCAGAACCCTTTCGACAGAATCTCCTGTCGAAACGCGAAAGAGCTGGATCAGGACATAGGCTGATGTTGCTATGCTTCCCAGGCAGACGAAGAGAACGACCCAGACGAGCCGTGAAACCCAGCCGCGTTCCTTGTACACCATCCAGAGAGCGATTATTACAATGTTCGCATAGAAGTCTTTGAGCGTGGCGGTCATCCATGGAATTGTTGCAAGACCTGACCAATCCGCAACAAGATTGCTTTCGAGGCTTGTTGCTATGACGGTATACGTCATATACACAAAGATCAGAATGAACAGGACACGTAACGTTGTTATCATGAGGTTCTCCGGAGGTCACTTGACCGATAGTTGATGCGTCAGGTCGCCGAACCAGGCCGCCTGACAAGGCGTATGATGCCGACGCGCTGAAGCAGGAGGATCAGATAATACGTCGGGTCAACCTCGAACCACCTGACCGCAAAATTCGGTCTTCCCGGAAATCTGTGATGATTGTTCTGGAACAATTCCCCCATCAGAAGGATGTCGATGTTAAGCGTATTGCGCGACCTGTCGCGTGTGTTGAAATTAACATATCCGTATTTGTGTCCGCACCAGTTCACGATGGCGCCGTGAAGAGGGCCCATCAGGAAGTGAACCGGGAGGAGCAGAAACATCCACCAGGCGGTCGCACACTGCCAGTAGAACAGTCCGACCAGAAGGCCCCAGAGAATGCGTGGCGCCCATTGATCCGAGAATCTTCCAAATCGCTCCCAGACGGGGTAGTTTCCGGTGAACCGCCTTTCGGGCCTGAGCGTGCCCGTCAGCAAACCCATATAGACCTTTTTCGTGTGCCACATGAAACGGAACACGTCCCTGAAAAAGTTCGGGGAATGGGGGTCCTTTTCCGTATCGCTGAACGCGTGATGCATGCGGTGCATCACCGCGTACGCCCGAGGGTTCAGAAACGATGATCCCTGAACAAGGTACGTGAATACGAAGAAGAACCGTTCCCATCTCCTTGACATCCTGAACATTCCGTGTGCGGCATAGCGGTGCAGAAAAAAAGTCTGCGAGAAGAGGGAAAGGAACCAGTGCCCGAGGAAGAAGACCGCGATAGCCATGATGGGCTCCTTATGCGGACTGATTGTTCACGTGCGATCCGGCGTCCGCGCGGATGCGGACGTACTGGATCTGCACCCGGGTGAAGAGCCGCAGGAAGACGGCGAAGAGGAGCGTTGCCGCCAGGGGAGCCATGAGAAGCCAGGCGAAGATTGCATGCACTGTGACAACAAGGAACTGGCCGATGGTTCCGAGCAGGTCCGTTCTCATCATCCCGGTGATGCCGGCGAGAGTAACCGTGACAGCGCCGGCTCCGAAAAGCACCGAGCCAAGTTTGAACAACGTGATGATGAGCATCAGCTGCAGCGGCGATACGATCCAGTTCACGAACTGGATTGCCGGCATGTTGATTTTAAGCACCACACTTGCGATCAGGCAAAGCAGGGACGTGGCACCGAGTACCGGGAACGTTCCAAGCACTACGCCCAGAGTGAAGGCGAGCGCCAGGTCGCGGGGCGTCATCCCCTGCTTCAGGAATCCGATCACCTTCTCTCGCAATCTCCTCATAGAGTCATTCCTTCGGCGTCACGAATATTCCCCCGCAAGGATGGACCGGCCTGGCGGTGGACGGCGAACGGCCGTGCCGGGATACCCTGCCCTGTCGTATGGACCGGCTGCCGGAGAGTTGTCCGATCATTGTCGTCGAAAAATGCTCTTATTTTGCCTTCCCGATACGTGAAGATCATGTCCAATTGACGTTTAACGAGCATCCTGCGGACCGCTCTGCCAAGGTAACCGCAGGGCATGGCGTACCTGACCTCATCGGTCATGAGGGTGCCGTCCCCGTCTGCCTGGAATGTGTGCGTGTGATGCCAGAAGGAGTAGGGCCCGCGGAGTTGAATATCCACAAACGATCGGGGGGGAGTGAACCCGGCAATGTACGTCGTCCAGCGGAAGGGGACGCCAAACAACCGTATTGCATAATCGATAAGGGTTCCTTCCTTCATCGGGATCGGACCAGGGGTAAGCATCTGGAACCGGAGACTGCGCGGCGTCAGGAGCTCCAGATTCTCCGGCCTTGCGAAGAACGGGAACACCTCTTCGAGAGGCCGGGTGATGAACATTTGCCGTCGGAACGTATATCGTGTCATTCTTATGTTTCCAGAAATACGATTATTCGGTGTCAATGGATCCGGCCTCACCCGGTCACCAAGGCAGAGGTTGAGCGTTATTGTTCGCGCTTCTTCGGACCGGGTTTCAGCTGGAAGCGATCTTTGAGAAAGGCCATCGCCCCGTCTGTTGAATTCGAAGCATAGTCGCACTTGAGTTCGGCGGCGGACAGGTCTCCGTTCGATATGCCGCCGACGAGATATGTCGTCTTCAGCCTGTGGACTGCTCTGCCGATCGACTGGACGTCGCGGAGGACCCGATGAGTTCCGTTCATGATCTTCGTGGAGACGCAGACGACGTCGGGCCGCTCGGTCTTTATAAATGAGCGAAGAGTCTCCACGGGCGTATTTGCGCCGAGATAATGAACCTTCCACCCTTCGCTTTCCAGGGAAAACGACAGCGCGCGAAGCCCCAGCTCGTGATAATTCCCCTCGAGGCACGCACAGACGGCGGATCTGCCGTGAGACGGTTTCCTGTATAGTTCCGGAGCAAGATGGATCAGCCCATCGAGCACCGCGTTCGACGCGAGGTGCTCCCGGTTGATTTCGAGTCGGCCATCCATCCACTCCTGGCCGATACGCGTCATTGCCGGTCGGATTACCTGGTCAGCAAGCGCCGTGAGGGGGATATGATGTTTGCAGAGATAGGACAGCAGTTCGTACAGACCCTGTTTATCGGCCTTCAACGCCCCGTCGTAGAAGTGATCTGCAATCCTGGCGTAGTTGCGGGTCTGGACCGCGATATCCAGCCCGTGACCGCCTCGCTGATTTCCCGGCGGCGCTATCGTGCCGCTCACCGGATATGCGTTCTCGTCGGCAAAGCGAAGAACGTCCTGGAGCAGGAACTTGCGGTGCCCGCCGAGGGTCCTGTGGCAGGGGATGAGCTTCTCATCCGCCCACCTCTTGATTGTCGATTCCGTAACGTTGATCAGAGCCGCTACCTCGTGTGTCGAGAGGTATGTCATGGAACCCCGAAGACCGAATTAAATGATATAATCGTTTTGAACGATTTAATATACGGCGAGGAAGGACGATTGTCAAGTTCTTTCTTTCGTTGAACACGCTTCGGGTATTGATGAGTATTGTTCTCGTACAGGATGCTCTGATCCCTCGAACCTGATCGAACCCTGCGAAAGACATTGAAAAGCAGCATAGAATCCTCATCGTGGGGGCAACCGGATACGTCGGCGGGAGGCTTCTGACGACCCTTCAGTCGACCGGGCATGATGTCAGATGTCTGGCCAGGAGACCTGAATTCCTTCAGTCCAGGATCGAGCCCCCCTCAACGGCAATTGCCGGCGGCGCGCATTGTTGTTACATCTACAAAATAGTCGATCTGGCGGACCCGGCACGGGTGATCTATGACGACGAAACTCTTTCGGATCTTGCGTTCTACATGGCGCCTGTGGACACCTCGACATACAGCGAGCGGGGGATCACCGGGCTCCACGTCGTGCTACCCATGCAATCAAGAAATCCCGGAATTCGTGGCGCTCCAGGCACGATACGAAATGAAGGGGTTGCGGGTAATCGGAATCGGACTCGACGAGCCCGATGCGCTGCGGGAATACGCGGGAAAGACCGGAATGAATTACGAAGTGGTCCCCGGGACGAACGAGGTCGCCTAACTTTTCGGCGGGATCAGCGGGGTCCCGAGGACATTCGTGATCGACAAATGCGGCACGATCGTGAGCATCTACTCAGTTCCCGAGTCGCCGCGCCAATTCGAAGACGAGGTACAGCGTCTGCTGGAATGAACCTCTTATAGTACCTAAAAAGCGTCCGCCGTCACGAGGACGGCGGGCGCAGGCAACTCTATACCTAAGACACTCTTCAGGTCGTCATCCGGCCTTTGCCATTGACGCGACCATCGAGTTGAATTCCGCTTCTGAATCCCCGATGGTTTTGGCGGGCCCGACGAATTTATAGAACACCATCCCTTCGGGACCCTCTACGATGGCACCGAGAAGCCTGTAATTCTCCTTCTTCCCTGTCGATTCCATCTGCGGACCGGCGGGGGCGAGATAGGAGCCGAAGACCTGGACCAGGCTCACCTTCAGCCCGTTCACATCCTTTGTTGATTTCGCGGGAACGCCGGTCGTTTCGAACTGGGATACCCACCGCTCGATGTTCTGATCGACGGTCCCTCCCTGGTTGGGTCCGAAATAGAACACAGCGCATTCTCCCGGTTCGGGATCTCCCTGCGCTGCCGGAACGCTGTACGTGGCGACACGCATCGGGCGCTGCCCCTGCTCCGTCCACCTTTTCGGAACCGACCACTTCATACCCGCCACCAATCCCGTGTTGCTCCCCAGCAATGTCATGTCGACTCCCGCCTGGGATGACTGCTGCTGCTTCGTGCAGCCGGCCAAAGGCAGGATCGTCGCCGCCAGGAGGAGAGCCACTGTCCAGCGCTTCATCCTTCAGTTCCTTTCATAGTGATGAGACTCACGAATCCGGCCACAAACATACGTCAGGGCGGAGAAACATGCAATAAAGAGAAAGATTGACAATGGAGGATTGAAGATTGATTGAGAATCGAGGATTAGAATTGGAGCGCGAACATCACGCCGGGGCCCGTCGGGCCGATTTTCGGCGAAACGTCCAATTTCGCCCCCGCAGGTCCCGCACTCATGTCACTTCCCGGACTGTCGTCGTGGTGCGCGGCGGTATTGCCGAACGTGTAGCCGAGCGCAATTGCAAGCGGGAAGTCACTGTACCAGTGCCACCCCTTGTTGACGAGACTGACGCCCGTCAGCCCGACGATGCTGTAGCCAACGGGTCGTATCCAGCCGGCATCGGGGTAGTTTTCCGCGATAACGGTCACCGTCGCCATCGCCGTCGTGAGGTGCCCGGAGGGGAATGCGTAGTACCTGGGTTGATTACTATTATATGCCCGGAGTCCGGGGAACGGCCGCCATTCCCCCGCCAGTTCCGTCGCGACCTGCGGACTCTCGCGCCCCGAGATATGCTTCAGAAGCTGGACTGTGATGCCCGAGGCCACGAAGGCCTCGACCAATCCGCTCGCGGTCCGGAACGCCCGCGAATCGTCCGCCGCAAACCCGTAGAGACCGAACGCCGCCGCGATGCCGATCGTCGTCCTCCCATCCCCGGCGCGGATCATCTGGTCGCTCGCAAACTGCACGTTTGCGGATCGGATGTACGCATTGTGGGACACAGCGTATAATTGGTGGTCGCTCACAAATAGGATCCCCGTGGCAACGGCAACTCCACCCAGCACCTTGAGCCCCTCGGACCCGAACGCCAGTTTTCCCGTCGTGACCCAGTCTCCCGGAATATTCGTAATCATGGAGTACCAGGCGGGACCCGATTGCGCCGGGGAGACTTCCTGCCCCGCGGCGAGCGTGTCAGCGTCGTCAAGGTGCATATCGGGCTGGATCTCGGAGACGGTCCCGGGAGGGCTGGACTCTTCCTCCTGCGCGAGGAGGCGCGCACCCGGCGCGGCGCCCGCGAGAGAGACTGCCATGATGAGATGGAAATACTTCATTCGATTTCCAGGGTGCGAGTGAATTAAAGTCGTCATCTAAAATGAGAATCGTACGGCGATCCCCACCCCGTCCGGCTCCAGGAGCGGGGCCACGGAGAATTGCGTTTCTCCCGGCGCCAGCCCCCCTGTCGCCATCGGGTGGGAGGCGATCATGCCGAATGAATACCCGAGAGCCACGGCGAGCGGGTAGTCGCTGTACCAGTGAATTCCCGTATTCCCCATGCTCACGGCAAGGAGCGAGACGGCGGTATAGCTTACCGGACGCGCCCACCACCATTCCGGGTAGTTCTCAATGACCACGGTAACCGTGGCCAGCGCGGTCGTCACATGACCCGACGGAAACGCGTCGTAGTGCGGGACATGTTTTGAATACTCGATCTGGTTCGGGAACAGATCCCATCGTCCCCCCGCGACCGACGACACGAACGGGCTCTCGCGTCCCGTGATGTGCTTCAGAACCTGGACGACCGTGCCGCTTGCGAGTATCGTTTCGACGATCTGGCTCCCCGTGCGGAGCGCCCGCGAATCCTGTTCGGCGAACCCGTAGAGCACGAATGCGGCGGCCAGACCGAACTGCGGCCGGCCGTCTCCGACCCACTCCACGTCGTCGCTCAAGACTTTGACCGCATGCGATTGCGTGTACCACTTGTGGGACTGTATCCACGTCGCGTTGTCCGTTGCGACGAGAACAGCCGTAAGCCCGGCCGTCCCCGCCATTATCGGAGCATAGCGCGGCGCAAAGGCGATGCCGGCAAAACGGAGCCAGTCCGCAGGGATATTCGTTATCGCCGCATGCCACGAGGGGAGGAACTCGGCATTCCCCTCAGCACGCGACGAATCACCCCGGACCTGCGCCGACGGACCTGATTCATTCTGAGAACGCACCTGCACGGAAATGAGCGCGACGAGAGCAAGGCCGAGGCACAGAACCCGTCCCGCACCGCGTGCAGAACTGAAAGAACACATTCACTCACTTGCCTGAGGATGGGGTTTCCCGGATCGCGGATTTAAAAACAGGGTCCGGAAAATCCCGGGAGACTGACCCGGAAGTGTATCAATATCGTGATTCGAGATCGAAGTTTCAAGTTCGTTCGCGCTCGAGCGCGACGTGATTCCCGCACACGGGGGACGGCTTGATTCTCGGGAAAAGTCTGGCCAAATTGGGGTCCACCGGCGAATGGAACGAAGGCTTCCACACCCCCCCGAAAGGATCCACCCGTGCACCTTCAATTGCTGGACTGGGTTATCGTCCTGATTTCGCTCATCATCTGTTTCTTCCCGTCGCTGTTCTTCGGAAAGCGCGCGGGAAAGAGCACGTCGGAGTTCTTCGCATCGGGCCGCGCCGTCCCCTGGTGGCTCGCGGGGCTTTCCATGGTCGCCACGACGTTCAGCAGCGACACGCCGAACCTCGTCACGGACATCGTCCGGAGGAACGGCGTCGCGGGGAACTGGGTCTGGTGGGCGTTCGTATTGACCGGCGTATCGACAGTGTTTTTTTATGCGCGACTCTGGCGGCGCTCGGGGGTGATGACGGACCTGGAATTCTACGAAATCCGGTATTCGGGAAAAGCGGCAAGCTTCGTGCGCGGCTTCCGGTCTGTTTACCTCGGCCTCTTTTTCAACTGCATGATCATGGCGTCCGTCAACCTGGCGGCATGCAAAATCGCCGGGATACTCTTCGGGTTTGAGAGATGGCAGACGCTCCTGTTCATCGGATGCCTGAACGCCGTTTTCGCGACGTACTCGGGACTCTGGGGCGTTCTTGTCATCGACATGGTGCAGTTCTTCATCAAGATGACCGCGGTGATCGCCGCCGCGTATTTTGCGGTCACGCTCCCCCAGATCGGCGGACTCTCGGGACTCGTCCAGAAGCTTTCCGCACTGAAAGGCCCCGGGGGAATCAACTACCTCAACATACTCCCCGATTTCACGAACAACTGGGACATCGCCGTCGCGGTGTTTATCATGCCGGTGGCTGTCCAGTGGTGGGCGGTCTGGTACCCGGGCGCGGAGCCCGGAGGCGGAAGCTACATCGCGCAGCGGATGCTGGCGTCCAAATCGGAACGCGATTCACTCGCCGCGGTCCTCTTTTTCAATATCGCGCATTACGTGCTCCGTCCCTGGCCGTGGATACTCGTGGGACTCTGCTCGCTCATCATCTACCCGCAGCTTTCCGACATACAGGCGGCGTTCCCCGCGCTTGATCCTCACCTCCTCGGGCACGACATCGCCTACCCCGCGATGCTCAAGTTCCTCCCCGTCGGGTTCATCGGGCTGATGGTGGGAGGACTGATCGCCGCAAACTCTTCGACGATACTGACGCACCTGAACTGGGGAGCATCGTACCTGGTTCATGATTTCTACAGAAGGTTCATCCGGAAAACGGAGACCGAGAAACACTACGTCATGGTCGGGCGGTTTGTGACGCTCGGGCTTTTCTTCGCGGCATCGGGGACCGTCTACCTCCTTGACAGCGCAAAGGACGCGTTCGACATCATACTGCAGGTCGGCGCGGGGACCGGGCTCCTTTACCTCGTGCGTTGGTTCTGGTGGCGGGTAAACGCATGGAGCGAGGTTGCCGCGATGGTGAGCTCGTTTGTGGTTTCCCTCGCCCTCCTTATCCTGAACAAGACGGGAACGCACGTCAGCGCGCATATCGGGCTCCTCATCACGATCGCCTTCACGACGATCTGCTGGATCCTCACGGCGTTCCTCGCTCCGAAAACCGAGCGGAGCACGCTCATTGCATTCTACAAAAAGGTCCGCCCGTTCGGCCCCGGGTGGAACGAGGTCCGGAACGAGGCGGGGCTCCCGGCCGGCGCCGCCGGTCCGGGGGAAAACATCCCTCTCGCCCTCCTCGGCTGGTTTGCCGGATGCACGGCAATCTGGTCCGCACTCTTCTCGGTGGGAAACTTCCTGTACGGAAGAATGGAATACGCATACATACTTCTCGGGTTCTTCATCGCAAGCGCGGGAGGACTTTTCTACGTGTTCAACCGGCTCTGGACAAACGACGGCACCTATGTGAAAGGAACAGAACAATGACACAATTTTTCCCCTGCATGCTCACGCTCGTTGCGGCTGCATCACTCGCGGTTGCGGGCTGCTCGACATCAACCCCGGAGTCGCCGCGGAGAGCACGCGCACCGTTCGGCAATGCCGACGGGAAGGACGTTTTCCTCTACACGCTCAGGAATGCGTCGGGAATGGAGGCGCGCATCACGAACTACGGCGGCACCGTCGTTTCCCTCACGGTCCCCGACAGATCGAAGAAACCTGCCGACGTCGTCCTCGGATACGATTCGCTCGCGTCATACATGACGGGAAAATCGTATTTCGGAGCGATCGTGGGGCGGTACGGGAACAGGATCGGAAAGGCCCGGTTCACGCTTGACGGAAAAGAGTACACGCTCAACGTGAACGACGGCGCAAACACGCTCCACGGGGGGCTGAAAGGGTTCGACAGGGTGGTCTGGGAGGTCGATGAAACCACCCCCGCGACACAGCCCGTTCTCTCGCTCTCCTACCTGAGCAAGGAGGGGGAGGAAGGGTATCCGGGGAATCTGAAGGTGAACGTTGTGTACACGCTCACCGATTCGAACGAGCTGCGGATCGACTACGCCGCAACGACGGACAAGCCTACGGTACTGAACCTCACGCATCATTCGTACTTCAACCTCGCCGGAGCGGGAAACGGCGACATACTTTCGCACCAGGTGATGCTGAACGCCAACGCGTTTACACCTGTCGATTCGGGGCTTATCACGACGGGAGAGATACGGCCGGTCGAGGGGACGCCGATGGATTTCCGGACGCCCACCGCCGTGGGAGCCCGCATCGGCGCGAACGACGAACAGCTCAGGCTCGGCAGGGGATACGATCACAACTGGGTCCTGAACCGGACGGGCGTTGGGCTCTCACTCGCGGCGCGTGTCACCGAGAGCACGTCGGGACGCGTAATGGAAGTGTGGACGACACAGCCCGGGGTGCAGTTCTACACGGGAAACTTCCTTGACGGGACGGCAATCGGCAAGGGGGGGAAACCGTACGCGTACAGGACTGGCCTCTGCCTTGAGACGCAGCACTTCCCCGATTCTCCGAACAAGCCGTCGTTTCCGACAACGGTGCTCCGCCCCGGGGAGAAGTTCTCCTCCACGACAGTGTACAGATTCTCCACGCAATAGGCGCCGGTGACAATGACAATGCGTCTTCCGCTTATCGCTGCCGCCGTCGCGGCTTCCCTCCTTCCCTTCACATCGCGGGGCGGTACTCCCGCCGTCCCGCGCAGGGATTACCCGATCACGCCCATTCCGTTTACCGCCGTTCAGTTTACGGACGGATTCTGGTCGCGCAGGGTCGACGTGAACCGGCGCGTCACGCTCCCCCATAACTTCGTCGAGTGCGAGAACACGGGACGGATCGACAACTTCGTATTCGCCGCCGGGCTGAAGCAGGGGAAATACCGGGGGTACCAGTTCAACGATTCGGACATCTACAAGGTGATCGAAGGGGCATCCTATTCCCTGCTTGCGCACCCGGACAGCGCGATCGTGCGGACGATAGATTCCATCATCGTGTTCATCGCCGCGGCGCAGGACTCCGACGGATATCTCTACACGCCGCGCAGGCTCATCAGGCCGGACTACGCTCCGCCCGGGGGGAAACAGCGGTGGGTAGGGATGAAAGACGGAAGCCACGAGCTCTACACAGTGGGACACCTGTACGAGGCAGCCGCCGCCCATTACGCGGCGACGGGGAAGCGATCGCTTCTCAATGTCGCACTCAGGAGCGCGGATCTTGTCTGTGCAACGTTCGGTCCCGGAAGGAGAGGCGAAGTACCCGATCACCAGGAGATCGAAATCGGACTCTGCAGGCTCTACCGGGTGACGGGGGATGAGAAATACCTCCGCACCGCGAAGTGGTTCCTGGATCAGAGGGGGAACGCAAAGGGACATGAGCTCCTCGGGGAATACGCGCAGGACGACAAGCCGATACTGGAACAGGAGGGGGCGGAAGGGCATGCAGTCCGCGCCGCGTACATGTATTCCGGGATGGCGGACGTCACGGCGCTCGGCGGAGACGATACGTACATTCCGGCTCTCGACAGGATCTGGCGGGACGTCGTCAACAGGAAGCTCTATATCACGGGTGGGATAGGGGCGGCAGGCAGGAATGAGGGGTTCAGCGGGGCGTACAGGCTCCCCAATTTTTCCGCCTACTGCGAGACATGCGCATCGATTGCGCTGGCGCTCTGGAGCCAGAGGATGTTCCTCCTGGAGGGGGACGCTCAGTACGTCGACGTCCTCGAGCGGGTCGTCTCTAACGCGATACTCTCCGGCGTTTCGATGAACGGCGATACGTTCTTTTATCCCAATCCTCTCGGGTCGTTCCACGGCGCGGAACGCTCGCCCTGGTTCGGATGCGCCTGTTGTCCCCCGAATGTGCTCCGGTTCATTGCCGGGATGGGCGGCTACGTCTACGCCAGGCGCGGCAACGACGTCTACGTCAACCTTTTCGCGTCGGGGAAGGGAACAATTGCGCGTCCCGGCGGGGACCTGACGATCACGCAGGAGACACGGTACCCGTGGGAGGGGGAAGTGCTCATATCGCTCGACCCGGCACGCGCGGAAGAATTTACGGTCAATGTCAGGATCCCGGGGTGGGCAACCGGTATGCCGGTCCCGGGAACGTTGTACAGCGTGATGCAGCCCGCCGCCGGGGGCGTGACGATCAGCGTCAACGGAACCCCGGCGGAATTCCGGAGGGTGAACGGATACGTCCCGATCCGGCGCACGTGGAAGAAAGGGGACAGCATCAGATTGGTCCTCCCGATGCCCGTCCAGCGGATCGTCGCATGCGACAGCCTCGAGGATGACCGGGGGCTCACGGCGCTCGAGCGGGGTCCGCTCGTCTATTGCCTCGAAGGGGTCGATGCGCCTGACGGCCACGTCACAGACATCGTTATCCCGGATACCGCCGCGATCACGAACGAGTTCAGGGCCGACCTGCTGAACGGCATTACCCTCCTTCGCGGGCGGGGATACACCGCCGAGCGAACCATCGATGGAAAAGTCGTTGCGGGCCCCCTCCGGGAATTCCGCGCAATTCCGTACTATGCGTGGGCGCACAGGGGGAAATGCGAGATGACCGTCTGGGAAGCGCGCACGATCGGCCGGGCGCTGCCGCTTGCCGCGCAGACGCTCGCCCGGAGAAGCACCGCAACCGCCTCCCGCGGGGTGGCGGCCGACGCGCTCAACGATCAGCTTCTCCCGAAAAGTTCTCACGACGAATCTGTCCCGTACATGCACTGGTGGCCGCACAAGGGGACGACAGAGTGGGTTCAGTACGATTTCCCGGCAGGGCAGAGCGTTACCCGTGCGCATGTGTACTGGTTTGACGACACGGGCGAAGGAGAATGCCGCGTGCCGGCGTCATGGCGCATACTGTACAAAAACGGGGCGGACTGGATCCCCGTGCAGAACACGAGCCCCTATGTTGTCGAAAGGGACCGGCTGATCCCAGTCTCATTCGAACCGGTGAACACAGAATCACTCCGCATCGAGGTGCAGCTTCAAGACGGTTTCTCGGCGGGGATTTTTGAATGGACAATAGAATGAAACCAACCCTGACAGCATTTCTTGCGATTCTTTTTGTGACGACCTGCACGTTCGCTTCCGGGACCTCTGCGAAATCCGTTACGGCCTCCACCTGGCACATCGCCAGGGGGGCGCGTATGATCACCTCGTGGGGTCGGCTTGTGACACCGGAAAACGCGCACAGGGAATATCCCCGGCCGCAACTCACGAGGAAAGAGTGGCTGAACCTGAACGGGCTGTGGCAGTACGCAATGGCCGGAGCAGGGGAAAAACCCCCCGCGGGAAAGGAACTCGGCGGGGAGATTCTCGTTCCGTTCCCGATCGAATCCGCGCTGAGCGGTGTCATGAAAAGCGCCGAGCGCCTCTGGTACCGCAGGACGTTTGATCTCCCCGAGGCGTGGCGGGGGAAACGCGTGTTTCTTAATTTCGGGGCGGTCGACTGGGAGGCCTCGGTGTACGTGAACGGTTTACCCGCCGGCACGCACAGGGGAGGATACGACCCGTTTGGATTTGACATCACCGATCAGCTTAAGCCGGGGAAGTCGCAGGAATTGATCGTCGGCGTGTATGATCCCTCTGACAGCGGAGACCAGCCACGCGGCAAACAGGTCAGGGCACCCGGCAGCATCTGGTATACGTCAACAACGGGCATCTGGCAAACAGTCTGGATCGAGCCTCTCCCCGAAATACACATTACGGACATACGTATCACGCCCGATCCGGGCACGTCATCTGTCGGCGTCACCGTCCACGTTGCGGGGGAGAAACGAGCCGGGGAGAGCGTGCGCGTGACCGTCAGTTCAGGAGGGAAGACTTCCGGCACAGGCTCGGGAAACCCTGGTGAACCAATCTCCATCGCCATCCCCGGCGCCCATACCTGGTCCCCTTCGGATCCCTTCCTCTACGACATTCACGTCTCGGTGGAGCGCGGAGGGAAGACCCTAGATGAGGCGGGGAGCTATTTCGGGATGAGGAGCGTGAGCATCGGGAAAGACGCGCGCGGGATAACGCGGATACTCCTCAACGGATCGTTCGTCATGCAGGTGGGTCCGCTCGACCAGGGCTTCTGGCCTGACGGGCTCTACGCGGCCCCGTCGGACGAGGCGCTGAAGAACGATATCGTGATGATGAAGAAGCTCGGGTTCAACATGGCGCGCAAGCACGTGAAGGTGGAGCCGGAACGGTGGTATTACTGGGCTGACCGGCTCGGACTCATTGTATGGCAGGACATGCCCAGCGCAAACAACAAGACGCCGGAAGGAAAGAAGGAATTCGAAGCCGAGCTCGCACGGCTCGTCGCGACGCACATCAATCATCCCTCGATACTCATGTGGGTCGTGTTCAACGAAGGGTGGGGAGAATTTGACACGGAGAGGCTCACCGCGTGGGTGAAGAGCGTGGATCCGACGCGTCTCGTGAATGACGCAAGCGGATGGGACGACAAGATGGCAGGAGACGTACACGACATACACTCGTATCCGAAACCGAAGGCTCCGGCAGCCGAACAGTCAAGGGCGATAGTTCTCGGCGAATTCGGCGGGCTCGGTCTGGCCATCCCCGGGCATACCTGGAAAAAGGAGCACTGGGGATACCAGGGAATGGGGAACAGAGTGGAACTCACGTCAAAGTATGAGACGTTCATGCGCACGGTTTATGCCCTGAAAGATGACCCCGGCCTTTCGGCCGCCGTGTATACTCAGCTCACAGACGTGGAGGTCGAGTGCAACGGGCTGATGACATATGACAGGAGCGTGGTTAAACCTGAAGAGGAGCGGATCGCGGCAGTCAACCAGGGTGATTTCAGGATGGTCCCTCCTCCCCCGACGGTATACGTGGTCGTCCCGACGTCGGAGCTGAACGGACAGGAATGGCGCTACACGTTCGAGAAGCCGCAGGCCGGATGGTTTGAGCCCGATTTCGATTTCTCGGACTGGAAAACAGGTCCCGGCGGGTTCGGTACGGCCGGAACACCCAGCGCGGTCGTAAGGACGGAATGGAAAACTCCGGATATCTGGATTCGCCGCGACGTATCCATCCCGAAGGGGGAACTGGCGGGACTCAACGTGCGGATACACCACGACGAGGACGCGGAACTCTATATTAACGGTTCGCTCGCCGGCACATACGCAGGGTACTCAACCGAGTACGAGGACATCCCCCTCTCCATCGAGGCAGAGCAGCTCCTGAAGCCGGGACGGAACACATTCGCGATCCACTGCAAGCAGACAGAAGGTGGACAGTACATCGACATGGGGCTTGAGGAGTTGACGCCGGTCTCAGGGATGCGCGGAAACTGAGCGCAGGGATTCTTGTCGTCCTTATTCCAATTAGGAGCTATCCCAAATTGAAATGATCGTCGTCACAGGCGAGTACTCAGACGGTTGCAATTATCCCCCCATCGCCTTAACTTGTTACAGCCACGTTCCTTGCAAACATCTCTTTTCCGCAGCCCTGCCACGGAAGTCTCCTTAAGGGGTGTTCTGCCAGTAGGCTGAACGCTTCTCCGGTCACCAACAAAGAAGGCTCCCTTGGTCCCCACAGTCATTTCTCACTACAGAATCCTCGAAAAACTCGGCGAGGGCGGCATGGGTGTTGTTTATAAGGCCGAGGACACGAAACTTGACCGGCCGGTCGCGTTGAAATTCCTCCCGCCTCACCTGAGGGCGTCTGACCAGGACAAGGCTCGATTCATGCAGGAGGCAAAGGCGGCCGCGGCCCTGAACCATCCGAATGTCTGCTCTGTCATTGATATACAGGAACATGACGGCCAGATTTTTATCGTCATGGAGTACATCGACGGCGAGACGCTCCGCGAGCACAGGGCCGTTTCTCTGAGTCAATCACTCGATATCGGGATCCAGATCGCCGATGGCCTTGCTGCCGCGCATGAAAAGGGGATAGTTCATCGCGACATCAAGCCGGACAACATCATGGTCAGGAAGGACGGGATTGTCCAGATCATGGACTTTGGAGTCGCCAAACTCCAGGGGGTTTCCAGGCTGACGCACAACGGCAGCACCATCGGCACGGCTGGCTACATGTCACCGGAACAGGTGCAGGGTATCGACGCAGACCATCGTTCGGACATATTCTCGCTCGGTGTTGTGCTTTTTGAGCTCTTTACGGGGCATCTCCCCTTCCACGGGACGCACGAGACCGCGATGGCGTATGAGATCGTGAATGTCGACGCTCCACCGATGTCGGCGATCAAGCCCGGCATCGACCCGGAGCTGGATCGGATTGTGGGTCAGTGCCTGGCAAAAGATCCCAATGAGCGGATGCAGTCCGCGAAACAGGTCTCCGTAGATCTGAGACGCTGCAAGCGGGATTCGGGGAAGCGCCTGACAGGCCGCAGCACACCCGCACCGGCAATCCCGGGGATCAGTGCGACCGGGGAATCGGCTCCCCTGCCGGGGAACGGGGGTGGGGGGAGACGCAGGGCGATCATGATCGGCCTCGGGTCGCTCGCGTTCGTGCTCTGCCTCGCAGCCGCGTGGATATATCTCGGGCGGCACACGGGACAGATCAGCTCGCTCGTTGTGCTCCCGTTCGAAAACGTCGGAGCAAACCCCGACCTGGAGTATCTCAGCGACGGGGTGACCGAGGGGATCATCAACAAGTTTTCGAAGATTCCACGGCTGCGCGTGATTCCCCGGAGCGCCTCGTTCCGTTTCAAGGGCTCGGCAAAGGACCCGGGGAGCATCGGCAAAGACCTCGGTGTCGATGCGGTGCTCAGCGGACGGATCGTCCAACGGGGAAACCGGCTCGACCTCAGCCTTGAGCTTGTGGACGTCAGGGAATTCTCACAGGTGTGGGGGGACAATTACAAGCGTACCATGGATGATCTCGTCACCGTGCAGGACGAGATCGTCGGGGAGGTCTTACGAAGGATCGACCCCGACGCCACTGCATCATCGGCCGGACCCGAACGGGCCCTGACCACCAATCCTGCCGCGTACCGGCTCTACCTCCAGGGAAAGTACTGCTGGAACAAAAGGACCGCCCCGGACCTCGAACGCGCGCTGGACTATTTTCACCAGGCCATCGCACTCGACCGCAATTTCGCGCTGGCTCATCTCGGGACTGCAGAGACCTATGCTCTTATGGTACAGTATGCGGATAAGGGATCCGAGGGCATGATGAAGCTCGCGTCCGACGAAGCGGTGCGTTCCCTTGAACTTGATAACTCCCTCGGCGAAGCGCATGCCGTGCTCGGGTTGATACGGGAATACACCTGGGACTGGGAAGATGCCGAACGGGAATTCAAACTGGCGATCGAGAAGGCCCCCGGGTATGCCACCGCGTATCACTGGTACTTCATTTTCCTGAGCGAAATGGGGAAAGACGATCAGGCATTCACGATAATGAAGAAAGGAGCGGAGCTGGACCCATATTCCCCGATCGTATTGACGAATCTTGCCGAAGCGTACCTGGACAGAGGAGACTATGCCAGCGCCGATGCAGTTGTCCAGAAGATTCATGACATCGATCCCCGGTTCTTCTTCGGGAAGACCCTTCGGTGTGAAATTCTGCAGGAACAGGGAAAATCGAAGGAAGCCCTCGAGGTTCTTGACGGGCTGCCTCTTGCCGGACTCTCAAGCAACAACCTGGGATTTGTCGCCCACCGGTATGCGGCGCTGGGCGAGAAGTCCCGCGCACGGGTGATTCTTCAGGGATTACTGACCGGCAACGGGAGCGCTTCCCCTGAACCGGTTGCGATTGCGATGGTCTATGCGGGGTTGGGTGATGCGGACAGCACAATCGCATGGATCCGGAGGGCACGAGAACAGAAGTCGGTCTTGCTGCCGAATTCCAGGGCCTGGCGGGAATTCCGGATTGTCCATCACGACCCCCGATATCTCGAGGTTCTGCGCTCGATGGGGTTGGGCATGTCAGACACGGAGGGAACGAAAGAAGGATAAAGGAGCAACCGGCAGCTCGTATCCCACTTCTCAGGACAAATTGAGGCCTGCGACGGACGGTTCATCCTCCTGCCTGCCGTTGTGCTGCATGAGAGAGATATTCCATGTCACGCATCGGCGGTTGGCCGAACAGCCTTCTGTACTCCCTGCTGAACTGTGACGGGCTTTCATAGCCCACCCGGTACGCAACGCTCGCCGCGTCCGTGGTCTCGACGCTCAGGAGCCGCCGGGCTTCCTGGAGCCTTATATGTTTCTGGTACTGGAGAGGACTCATGCTCGTCACCTGCCGAAAATGCAGGTGAAAAGCAGATGGACTCATGTTTGCCATACGCGCAAGGTCGGCAACCCGCAGGGGAGTTGCATAGTCCTTTTGCAGGTGTTCCACGACTTTTCCTATCCTCTGGGTCTTGCTTCCGACCACACCAAGCTGGCGTATCTTTGCGCCGAACCGGGAGTTCATTAACCGGTAATGGATCTCACGGACAATGGAAGGGGCGAGCACCCTGAGATCATTCCTGTTTTCCAGCGCCGCCATCAGGCGGGCAAAGGCCCCCGCAAGATCCGGCGTCACCTTCTCCACGTAAAATCCTCCCTCATCTTCGCCGGTGCGCATTCCGAACGGGGACGTCTCCTGTAATATCTCGTAAACAAGTGAAGCCTGGAGGTCAAGCTTGAGGCAAATGAAGGGATGCATCGCCGAAGCCGCGACGACTTCGGCAATCGCCGGGATATCGACGCACGTCACAAGATAGTTCGTGGGGTTATAGCGGTAGACCTGGTTACCGGTCCATACCGCCTTTTCCCCCTGCAGGACGAAGCAGACCGCCGGGGTATACATGCCAGGCGTGGCCTGCATGGTCCTCTCCCGCCTGATCACCGTCAGCCCCGGCAGGGGTGTCGGATTGTGCCCCTCGTCTTTGCAGTATTTCAATGCTGTGGAAAGCAAGCGCCCGGCCAACGCCGCTTCAGATGTCTTCGTCATTGCCCGCTCCAATGTTTCGCATAAGATAGTCAATCCAGCCCTGAGACTCCAGACTTCTGGAGGATTAGGCAATCTTCACGTAACAATGGGATATAGGACTCATTTCGGAATTCATATATTTATCATCAATGAATCCCGGCGCATAAAAGGAACGTGACATGCGACCCTATATTATCTGTCATATGCTATCGTCTGTTGACGGCAAGATCGAAGGCACAGCGCTCAAAGCGATGACAGGCGGCGGCGAATACGAGGCCACCGGCGCATTGCTGAAGGGTGATGCATGGATATGTGGCCGCGTTACGATGCAGCGACATTTCGCGGAAAAAAGGCCCTTCACTTCACAATCGAACAGGCGGGCGGGACCGCGGGACGTGCATGTGGCCCGGAAGTCCAAATCCTATGCAGTCTCTGTTGACACGCTTGGCAAACTCCGCTGGTCCGGCGGTGACATCGACGGGGATCACCTGATCTGCGTGGTAAGTGAACGCACCCCCGGCGACTACCTTTCGACGCTGGAGAAGAAAGGAATCTCTTACATTGTCACAGGTGCGAATCGGGTTGATCTCAATCAAGCAATGAGCCTGCTTGGCGAGCATTTTGGGATAAAGACGCTGCTGCTCGAAGGAGGAGGCCACATCAACGGGGCGTTCCTCGAGGCCGGTCTTGTTGATGAGGTGAGCATTCTGCTTGTACCCGGCATCGACGGCCGCCATGATATCCCTGCAGTGTTCGATGGCGTGAGCCCTTCCAGGAAGGTCGCGGTTCCTCTCAAACTCAAATCCTTCGAAGAACGGAAGAACGGTATACTTTGGATTCGATACGAGGCGAAAAAGCAATACCAACAGTGAAAAGGAGATGACATGACGAAGCGCAGACTCGGGAAAACCGGTTTAGAGGTGTCGGCCCTTGGACTCGGTTGTATGGGCATGAGCTACGCGTATGGAAGACTACCCGACAAAAAGGAGATGATTTCATTGATTCAGACGGCAGTGGAGCGAGGCGTTACATTTTTTGATACGGCTGAAATGTACGGGCCGTTTACGAATGAGGAACTTCTGGGCGAGGCCTTAGCTCCTTACCGTACGCAGGTGGTGATTGCGACGAAATTCGGCATCAAAATCCGGGACGGGAAACAGGTGCAGGACAGCCACCCCGGACAAATCCAAAAAGCGGTGGAGGGCTCACTGAAGCGCCTGAAAACCGACGTGATAGATTTGTACTACCAGCACCGGGTGGATCCTTCCGTGCCGATCGAGGACGTGGCGGGCACGATGAAAGACCTGATTCAGAATGGCAAAATCAAACAGTGGGGACTCTCCGAAGCGGGGGTGAAGACCATCCGCCGCGCCCACGCCGTTCAACCCGTTACCGCGGTCCAGAGCGAATATTCACTCTGGTGGAGACGCCCCGAAAAAGAACTGATCCCCACGCTCGAGGATCTCGGGATCGGTTTTGTTCCTTTCAGCCCCCTTGGGAAGGGCTTTCTCACCGGGACATTCAACAAAGACTCCAAATTCGAACGGTCGGATTTTCGCAGCATCGTTCCCCGGTTTACTTCCGAGGCACTCGATGCCAACCAGGTTCTTGTGGATTTACTCAAGAAAGTGGCAGAACGGAGGAAAGCAACCCCCGCCCAGATAGCTCTGGCGTGGCTCATCGCTCAGAAACCGTGGATTGTGCCAATTCCAGGAACGACTAAACTCAACCGGCTGGAAGAAAACATAGGCGCCGTCGGCATTACGTTGACGACCGAGGATTTGAGCGGCATCAATTCCGCACTGGAAAAGATCAATGTCGTCGGAGACCGCTATCCAGAGGAATTGGAAAAAAGGACAGGCCTCTAAAACAATCCGAAGGATCGGCGTGAATACATCGGAAGATCAAAACGCCATGTTCCCGAAAGGGGAAAAAGCTTCCCCGGACTACTTTACCGGGACAGCCTGGGTGAACATCCTGGTTCCGAAGGATGAAACGGGACACTATGCAGTAGGCAATGTCGTCTTCGAGCCGGGCTGCAGGAACTACTGGCATATGCATCCGGCGGGACAAATCCTCCTCGTTACCGACGGTCATGGCTATTATCAGGAACGGGGTAAACCTCCAAGGCTGCTTGCCAAAGGCGACGTGGTGGTTATCCCGTCGCATGTTGAACACTGGCATGGAGCTGCGCACGACACCGGGTTGACCCACATCGTCATAACAAACAACACACAGAAAGGCGCGGTCGAGTGGTTGACACCCGTGAAAGAAAAGGAATATGACAGCTGCCGCCCCGCGGGTTCTCTCTCCGGCAATCTGCACTGAAGCCTGTAGAAATCAAGGAGATTGATTTCGAAGATCATTCAACATCCTGAAAACTACTTCCGTGAAAACCCGGACAATACCAAGCCCGGTCCTTGATGGTTCTGCTACCAACGTCTGGCAAAGGCGTCCGTCGAGACATCCTTTCGTGACGCTTCCTTTCCCGATTGATCTTCCCGGCGTTGGAACTTCACTCGGCAAATTGCTATTATAAGTAAGGATTCAGGAAGACTCTTGGGCATCCTGGAAATCGAAAAGCGAGCAAGAATTGTCAGCGCCGCTCGCGGCCGGGGGAAGGAAGTCATCCTTCCGTATACAGTTTACCGTGATCTCCTGGAGCTGAAGACGACGATGGAGATCTATGAACGAGCAGAGGTTCAACAGAGTTTACGGAAGGGGAGAAAGGAGGTCGCTGACGGCAGGACGAGGTCTTTCCGGAACGCGCCGGAGGCCATAAAGTGGCTCAAGAGATAGAGATCGTCCTCACCGAAGAGCTGAAAAGAACATACACCCGGCTTCCCGCCTCAATACGCAAGAAATTTGACAAGCAACTTCGTTTCCTCGTCCGTGATCCAAAACATCCATCCTTGAAAATCCATCGACTTGACGGAGAATGGGAGTTCTACGAGGAAGCAACCCCAGGCAGTAGATTCTCATAAACGAGAACCCCAAGCCCGGTTTTGTTGCAGCCACCCCATTCTTTCGGCGATATCATCGAAAGCACGCTTCTCCCTCTGTAGGCCCGGTATTTGCTGCGATTCACTGCAGCCTCTGACGGGATCTACCCCCGCAGATGCACCTTCCCTGAAGAACTACCAAACGACATGACCGGGTCCAACGCTCCGGAATACCAGATGACCGCCCAGCCCCGCTACAGGGAAATACCCTACGATTATACGTCGCTTTCCGACCGGGAAATCATACTCAGATATTTCGATGAGGAGACACTTTCCCTCATCAACCGGCTACGGAGCCAGCGGATCACTGGCCGGAGCGCCCGGATGATCGCCGAAGTCATCGGCGACATATTCATGGCCGACCGAAATCCGTATGTTCTTGAAGACCTCGTGCAGAATGCCCGGCAACGCTCGCGGCTCAAACGGATCCATGACCAGCGATTGAACTCGGTCGAGAGCGCTGCACATGGAAATCCTGAAGCGCTTGAGCTGCTTGAACGCGCGCGGAAGCTCGATGCGGATTTCTTCCAAAGAGTCGGCGGTATCCGCCGCATCCGGAATAGATTCAAATTTCTCCTCGGGGGTGCAACCGCACCGGGGAACGTCAGGTTCGATCCCTTCGATAGAATTGCACACTCTACAGACGCCACCGACTGGAGGGTTGAGCATCCGTTCGCAGTCGTGTATCCAGATTCCGTACAGGAACTTCCCGCGATCATTGGCGCCGCGCGAAAACTGGGGCATTCGATCATTCCCAGAGGCGGCGGTACGGGTCTCACGGGGGGTGCTGTTCCTGTACACCCGCACACGATCGTCGTCAACACGGAAAGACTCAGCACCATACACGGCATCAGGATTGCCGGCGGGGCCGGCGGCGGCATACCGGTCATCTCGGTCGATGCAGGCGCTGTCACCGAAGACGTGATTGAGTATGCCGGACACCGGGGCTACATATTCGCCACAGACCCGACTTCCGCATGGGCGTCGACGATCGGAGGGAACATCGCGGAGAATGCGGGGGGGAAGAAGTGTGTCCAGTGGGGAACTGCCATCGACAACCTGTACTCCTGGCGAATCGTGACCGCCGATGGGAGTACAATCGAAATCCGGCGTCGCGACCACCCCTACCGGAAAATCTCACCTGAGGATACCGTCATCTTCGACGTCTACCGACAAGGAACCGGTGAGCTGATCCGGTCGATCACGCTGCGCGGGACTGATATCCGCAAGAAAGGGCTGGGGAAAGACATTACGAACAAGGCCCTGAACGGGCTCCCCGGCATTCAGAAAGAAGGCGGGGACGGGATCATCGTTTCGGGAGATTTCGTTCTCTACCTTCCTTTTGCGCACTCCCGATCGCTCTGCCTCGAGTTCTTCGGAACGACGATGAGCAAGGCGTCACAGGCAATACTCGAAATCCGCCGGGCCTTTGACGGAAGCGGCCCCGCGTTCCTTACGGCGCTGGAGCATTTCGATATTCGCTACGTGCGGGCCATTAAGTACAGGAACAAGTCGGCTCGCACGGCCATTCCTCAGGCAGTCCTTGTGATCGACGTCGAGAGCAACGATCCCTCGGCCGCCGATACGGCGGCGGCGGAAATCGCAGCAATGGTCAAAACGTACGACACCGAGGCAGTGATCGCCCGGGACGAGAGTGAGCGGACTCAATTCTGGAGCGACAGAAAGAGTCTCGGTGCCATCGCCCGGCACACAAATGCATTCAAACTGAACGAGGATGTCGTCATCCCGCTCGAGTCGCTCGCTGATTTTGCCGATTTCATTGAGCGACTGAACCTGGACAAGGATCTCTCGGCCGGGGTTGTCATGACCGGACGGATTGCCGAACATCTGCGCGGAACCCGGGCGGCCGCCGAGGATGAACCCCTGGCGTCCCGTCTCGAAGCCTCGCTCGCGCACATGGAGGGGGTCCGGGAGCTCCTCTCTGGGTATCGTCTCCAACTGGAGAAGCCCCGCCCGGCAGGCAACGCTGTCACCGGATCCGCCGCGCATACGCTCTTTGAACGCTTCAGGGAAGGTGCCGTGCATTTCTCGGCTGAAGCCGACATTGCGGCACCCCTCCGGAAGACGTTTCACGGGTACGATGAACTGTCGGAGCAGATCGAGCGGATCATTTCCGAAGAGAATCGGCGCACAATCATCATTGCCACGCATATGCACGCGGGAGACGGCAATGTCCATGTCAACATCCCCGTACATTCCGGCGACTACCCGATGATGCTCGAGGCACAGGAGACTGCCGCGGCCGCAATGCGTGAAGCAGTCCGACTCGGCGGCGTGGTTTCCGGAGAACACGGGATCGGACTGACAAAACTTGCCTTTGTCGATGACGATATTCTGGATGCGTACGGCGCATACAAGCGCGAAAGTGACCCGAACGGCATGTTCAATCCCGGGAAACTTGAACGGAAGTTTCCCCGGCACCTCATCTATACTCCTTCCTTCAGCCTCCTTGAACTCGAAGCATACATACTCGAAGCGACCGATCTCCAGTGGCTTTCGGAACAAATCGCTTCATGCGTCCGGTGCGGCAAGTGCAAGGCGGTATGCTGCACGCAGATCCCCCGGGGCGGCATGCTCTACAATCCGCGGAATAAAATTCTCGCCGTGGGGCAGATCACGGAAGCGATACTGTACTACGCGCAAACAACAGAAGCGGGTTCATTCAAACATTTCCGCAAGCTGAAAGAGATTTCGGACCACTGCACCGCCTGCCACAAATGCAGTGTGCCGTGCCCCGTGAAGATCGATTTCGGAAAGATCACACTGGGGATGCGCGACCTTCAGGCCCGAAGAACAAAAGTCCGGCGCAGGACAGCCGTTCGGTTCACACTGTCATACCTGTGGCTGCACGGGCACGCGGCGAATTCCACTCTTCGAAAGTTCGTTCTGCGGCCTGCATTCGCGCTCCAGCGAATTGGTCACAGGCTTCACAGGGGGAGCGGGAGAGCCGCCGCCCGCGTTGCTCCAGGACTCAGCGCGCTGCTGGATGGGAGAATGAGTGCCCGGGGGAATGCGTCGGTGCGGGAGCAGCTTGGATTGCGGGAAAATGATTGTTTCTACGGCGTGAGCAACCGGTCGATACCCCCCACATCGAACGTCATCTATTTTCCCGGGTGCGGGTCAGAACGCCTTTACCCGGAAATCAGCCTGGCTGCTCTCGCGCTGCTTCATCGATCGGGGGTACGCACGTACCTCCTCCCTACATTCACATGCTGCGGGTATCCATTTCTCGCGAATGCGGACCCTGAGCGGGCATCGATGAAGAGCTTTGAGAACCGGCTGTTCTTCCACCGGATGGCAGACAGCATCGGATCTTCAGAGATTGACGCCGTCCTTGTCTCATGCGGAACGTGCAGAGAAATGCTCGCGCAGTACGACCTAGGAAAAGTCTTCCGGAGCGCACCGCTCCTGGACATCAATGAATTCCTTGTGCAGAACCATCTCGTCCACGCAGAGCGGCCGACCTCGGGGTCACTCCTCTACCATGAACCGTGCCACACCCCGCTCAAGTCACTCGGCATGGAGGCAACATTTAAAGGACTCCTTGGCGCACCGCCGGTGCCGGTCCCCGAGTGCTGCGGCGATGCAGGCACACTCTGTCTTTCCCGACCGGACATCTCCTGTGCACTCCGGCAAAGAAAGGCAGAATCACTTGAGGCCGTATCGGAGGATCAGGGATTCGAGATCCTGACAACATGCCCGAGCTGCGTCTCCGGGCTCTCCAAACAGGGGAACGGCCGGAAGGTTTCGGGAAAATCGCTCATCGTGCGTGTTGCCGAGGAAGTACTTGGAACTGCCTGGCAACGAGAAGCAATCCGGACGCTGAAAGACGGCGCGGTAAGAAGAATACCGTTTTGAGATGACAGGCCTTGATCACATCCATAATGAAAGAATCGTCCCCATCGCCAGGAGAGAAATCAGCCAGAACCCGTTGTCCAACAGCCAGAGTCCCCACGGTTTCTTTTCGTAGAGCTTTGTACTCAGGGTCACCGGGGCAATGTAGCCCAGCCACCCAAAGAATCCCCCCATCATTCCGCCTGCCACCCCGCCCATTTTCATGTAGGCATTGCCGAAGACAATCGCGTGGTACAGTACAAAACTCAGTACCAGGGACCCGACAAGAACGAGAACAATATTGATCGGCGGCGGCTTCATGTCGGAAATGCCCGTAAACTTCTGCCATACCTTAGGGAAGAGAACAGCATACCAGACCGTGGCAATTGCGTAATTTGTTACCGCTGCAACCAGTATCGCCAGAATATTGGGGTGGATCTCCATGGTGTCGGTTCTCCTCGTTGGGTACGTCTATTCGGTGTAAGTCCAGTCGCGAGCCGCCTTGCCGGGTGAGAATGGCGTGGGGTCTCGCCAGGGCTGCATCCTGCCAACCACAACCCGCATGAATGGTAACGTAATGCAGCGTACCATGCAAATCACTTCTGACCCCAGTGCGATCTGTTGTCACATTGACGAGCGGATCGGGGTGGCCGCGAAGAAATCCCGGATGTGTCATGAGGTTGTCAAGGGAGTGATCAACGACACTGCATGTTGACATTGAACCTGGATATCCCTAGCATTGTTCACGCATGTTCTGACACATACAAACAGGGTCCGCCCCGTAATGCAGAGCTAGCCGGTCCGGGATAGGCAGTCTTTCATCCGGATCATCCCCCCCCTCTCCACTCTCCCCCAGGCAACATCCCTGTCCGAATTCGAGGAATTCCCAACGGAGGAACGCCCATGAAACTCAGACTCGTCGCCGCTTTTCTGCTCTCACCATTCGCGGTCCAGTTTGCCGGAGCACAGAATTCGTTCTGGGCATCCACGAATGGTCCCGGCGCATCGTATGACGTACGGTCTCTTGCCGTCGATTCGGCGGGGGTTGTCTTTGCCGGAACCTGGACCGACGGATCAATCTGGAAGACAACGAATGACGGGGGAACATGGATCAAGTGTGACACACTCGCGAATCCCGGGCCCATACTCTGGATTTCGGTCAATTCCATGAATTATCTCTTTGCCAGCGCATACGGGAAGGGGATGTACCGATCCACTGATGGCGGGGCGACATGGGCGCAAAAGGATTCGGGTCTGATCGGCCTGAACGTACGTACCAGCCTCGTGGACAAGAGCGGCAACGTCTGGGTGGCGAACGAACAGGGACTCTTCAGATCCACGAACAATGGTGACTCATGGTCAATGCGCCTGTCCGGCGATTTCTATAACGTGTTCCTCGACAGCAGCGCGGCTATCGAGACGGAAGATGCCGTGCTGCTCTACCGCTCGACAGACCAGGGGACTTCGTGGGCAACAAATTCATTCTCGGGTTACTCGTTCCTCGGGGTTCACCCCGACGGGTCGTACATCGCAGGATCAATTACGTCGCAGATCTTCCGATCAACTGATCTCGGCGCAACCTGGACGGATCTTCATACGGGCGTTTCGTGGAACGGGGGATCCTGGGCGGCCACGTTTGACCGGCGGGGAGACATTTTCTATTCCCGTTCGGGGTCTACAGGCGCCATACTTGCATCGATCGATACGGGAAGAACCTGGAAAATCGTAAACAACGGACTCCCCTCCGCACTTGTTCTCCCTCTCCTGGTCCATCCTAAGGGGTATGTGTATGTCGGGACAGCCGGAACCGGCGTCTACAGAACGCGATATACAATAGATTCATCGATGACCCCATCAGCATACGTTCAGCCGGAATCTCTCAATTTCGGCAACGTCAAGATCACCATAGCGGACTCACTCCCCATCACGATCCTGAATGCGGGATTGCGCGACTCGCTGCGCGTCGGACCGGTTTCATCGACAAACAGCCGTTTTACAATCAGGATGCAGGGTACCGTCGTTCCTCCAAACGGGTCCATAACCACGAGCGTCATCTATTTGCCTACCGCGGTCACCACGGACACGGGGACCATGCTGATCTCCACAAACGATCCTCACTCTCCGTCGTCACATGTTTCCGTCTCGGGGAAAGGGACTCCTCTCACCGGCATTTCCGGAGGGACGCGCGACCAGGCCCCTTCAGAGCTTGTATTGAATCAGAATTACCCCAACCCGTTCAATCCATCGACGGTTATCCGGTATGGTCTGCCGACACGGTCACACGTGATGCTGACAGTCTTCAATACGCTCGGGCAGCAGGTGGCAACCCTCGTGAACGAGAACGAGGGAGCGGGGTATCATGAAGCACGGTTCGACGGGAGCAGCCTGGCGAGCGGGGTATACTTTTATCGCCTGCGGGCGGGAGACTTCGTGGAGAGCCGGAAGTTTGTGTTACTGAGGTAAGCGGTCTCTCGATCTTCGAATGAAACAACGGGGGGCTACCCCACCGATAGCCCCCCGCAATGCATCACCGCAGAAGCATCATCCGACCTGCCAGCTGACCTTCCGATGTTCTGAGGACGTACACATACACGCCTGAAGCGAGTTGATTCCCGCTGAACCGGACGGTGTACTGACCCGCCTTCCGGTTCTCGTTTACGAGTGTCGCGACTTCACGGCCGAGCATGTCATATGCCCGCAGTGACACGGGACCCTCCTTCGCGATTGAGAACGATATCTGCGTGGAAGGATTGAACGGGTTCGGGTAGTTCTGTTTGAGCGCAAATGAGGATGATCTGTTCGGCGATTGAGCGACGCCGGTGACATTCCCGATAGTGAAGTACCCGAGCGCTTTTGATGCAATGCCGAACATCTGCCCGGTCCCTATGTAGAGCGTATTGTTGAATACAGAGAGCGCCGAAATTGACGTGGAGTCCTTCTCAAATATCTTGGTCCAGCTGTTGTTCGAAGGAACGTACCGGTACACTCTCCCCGGTATGTAGGGGGAGCTCGCGCTGCTGTCAAAGGTGAAGGTGCCGGCATACACGTTCGTTCCGTCCGTCGCAAGACTGGCAATAAAGTAGGGGAGATTTGTGTAGACCCAGGCGCCCGATTCATCATCCCTGTAGAGAACGCCGCCAAAAAACGTCGAGATAAAGAGCTTTGAACCCACCCTTACAACATTGTTCACGTCCCTGCTGTGAGGGAAGAGGTTGTCGGCGGGACTTATGTCAGCCCACGATTGTCCCATGTCAGTCGAGCGAAGGACGCCGCCGTTCCCCAGGCTGTGCTGATTGCTGAACCCTCCGGAGATCGCGGCCAGGTAGTTGGACAACGCACCTGCATAGAGCGTCGATCCATCAAAGCAAAGCGATGAGATATAGCAAGAATCCAGCAGAACGGAACCATTGCGCGAGATCCAACCGTCGGGGTACGTCATGCTGAACAGTCCTCCCGGCGTCGAGGGTGTGAGGCTCAGGTCAAATCCCGGAAGTCCGGTAAAGAGAGTCGAATCATGCCATGCAAGAGAGACGATGCTCTTCCCCTGCGGGAGTCCTGTAAGCAGACCGTTGCTGCCACCCATTTTCACCCAGCCGTACTGAGGGCCGGATTGAAAACCGTACGTGAAGACACCGCCTTCATTCATGTCATCGATCTTTAGAGCGGCAACCCCGGCAACGAAGCCGTATTCTCCGCTGGAACTGAAGGGAATGAAACTGACAATGACGTTCTGAATGCTCGGCGTGTTTGAGATCTGTGAGGCGAGGGCAGGACCGCCGTTTATCGGAAACACCCCGCTGTCGTACACCGCTTCATAGAGGTACCCGTTACCCGCCACAGCAAACCCCACGACCGTCCCCGTTGCCGACCATTCATTCTGGGCTGAACTGCATGTCGCGACAAGTGACATTGCTGCGAGAAGCGAAAACAAGATTTTCATTGTGGTTCCCCGGTTCGCGGTTTAGAAAGCCATTGACGCGGAAGTGATCAAACGCGGTAAATACTCCCGCTCATGTGAGTGGTGATTGAATTCTGCGCTCTGGCGTGCAAGCGTGTCAGTGCAGGGTTTGTCAATTCCGGTTCGATTGCGGTCTGGAGCCGGAGGATGAAGCCGGCTCGATTATCGCAATATGAGTGCCATCGTTCAGCGGGACCAAACGACAGGTATTTTCGGCGTCGCGGTGCAGCCGTATGGTCGTTATTGTCCTTGTGTGTAATTCCCTCAATTCTCGATATGTCGAGGGCGGCATCGCCCTTGCACGCAGACCCTGCGAGTGATCCGGACACGACGTATTCATGACGGTGAACCGGGGGCAGGGTGTACGGGATGTTCCAGGGAGGATAGGCTATGAGGGCCGGTCCGGAAAATGCGCAGAAAAACATCATACTCTGGTTAACAAGTGCTTGCGATTCATCCCCGGGTGCAGTAATTTATGTCAGTCTAGTTCCTTGCAGAGCATATCTTCTCCGCAGTACCACCACGGAAGCCTCCAGAGGCGTGATCTGCCGGCTGGCTGAACGCACCTCACACAATGTGTGGAGCAGGTTTCTTTGGTTCCTTCGACTATATCCCACTACGAGATTCTCGAAAAGCTCGGCGAAGGCGGCATGGGCGCTGTCTACAAGGCCCGTGACAGGATGCTTGGTCGGACGGTGGCCCTCAAATTCCTCCCCGACCCCCTCACTTCAGACGAGGCCGGAAAGGACCGAATCCTCCATGAGGCAAGAGCCGCCGCCGCCCTGAATCACAGCAACATATGCACTGTGTACGGAGTGGAGGAGCATGACGGCAGGATGTTCATCGCGATGGAATACGTCGACGGAGGGACGATTCGCGAGAAACTTCCCTATCCCAGGATCGATGATGCCGTCACGGCGGCGATACAGATAGCAGAGGCGCTCGAGGAGGCACACTCCCGGGGAATCGTCCACCGGGATATCAAGGCCGACAATATCATGCTCACCTCAAGGGGTCAGATAAAGGTGACGGACTTCGGGCTCGCGAAGGCGAACAGCGCCACGAGTCCGGACCCCGTGTCCGGCACGGCAGGAACTGCCGCGTACATGGCACCCGAGGTGATACAGGGGGGGAAAACCGATGCACGGTCTGACATATTCTCGTTCGGCGTTCTCCTTTACGAGATGCTGGCCGGACGGCGCCCGTTCCGCGGCGACCACCATGCGGCCGTGATGTACTCGATCGTTCATGAAACACCCCCCGCTCTTTCGGCAGCGCGCGCCGACGTTCCGGAGAAGCTCGAGCGGATCATCATGCATGCGCTGGAAAAGGACACGGAAAAGAGGTTCCAGGATGTGCACACGATGCTCGGGCAGCTCAGGAAAGCGACGACAACGACCGCCAATCCGACCGAGCACATGCTGGCCGTGCTTCCGTTCGACTATATCAGCCCGGACAAAGAGAACGATTATTTCAGCGAAGGGCTGACGGAAGAGATCATTGCGTCGCTTTCGAAACTCCGGGGGCTCAAGGTCATCTCGCGCACATCCGTGATGCGTTACAGGGGAAAAGACAAGAATCTCAGGCAGATCGCAGAGGAGCTTCACGCTTCGTACGTTCTCGAAGGGAGCGTCCGGAAGAGCGGCCAGGATCTGAGGATCACGACCCAACTCATCGATGCCGGACGGGACGTGTCGCTCTGGTCGGAAACGTACCGCGGCAGCCTGAACGACATATTCGAGATACAGGAAAAGGTCGCCAGGAGGATTTTGCGCGGGTTGAAGGTCAGGCTGTCTCCGGACGAAAAGAGCAGGCTGAAGAAACGTTCCACCGCGGACAACGATGCATATCAGCTTTACCTGCAGGGACGGCATCTCTGGAACCGGAGGACGGAGCAGGGTCTGAACGCGGCGATCAGGCATTTCGAGAAGGCGATCGAGAGAGATCCCCTCTACTCGCTCGCATGGGCGGGAATTGCCGATTCCTATAATCTGCTCGCGACATACGGAGGGGTTCACCGGAAGGACCTGTACAGGAAAGGGAAAGCTGCAGTCAACAGAGCGCTGGAAATTGATAACCGACTTGCAGAGGCCCACACGTCGCTCGCGATGCTTCTCATGCTTGATGAGTGGGACTGGACGAACTCCGAGAAGGAGTTCACGCTTGCCATCAGTCTCCAGCCGCATTACGCGACTGCACATCACTGGTACGCAGAGTGGCTGGTCTACCTCGGAAAGCTCGACGCCGCACAGGTTGAGATGTCGCGGGCGGTGGAACTGGATCCGGTTTCACCAGCAATTTTCAAAGACAAGGGACTTGTTCACTACTACAGCAGGGAGTACGACAAGGCAATCGAGATGGCCAGAAAAGCCCTCGTGCTGGACCCGGATTTTGCAACCGTGCACAGGCTTCTTTCGCTCGTGTACCAGGCCAAAGGAATGTTCGAGGAGTCGATCGGGGCGAACACCCGCTGGCAGCTCCTCACGGGGCACGAATTCGAAGGAACGCTCGCACTCGCGCAGATTTATGCAGCATCAGGCAGGGCCGGGGAGGCGAGGGAAATTTGCAGCCGACTGGAATCGGACCTGCCGCCGAACGGACTCGCCTTTCGGGGGCTGGCTCTTGTCTATGCGGCCCTCGGGGAGCAGGACCGGGCATTCCAGTGGCTTGAGAAAGGGTACGAGTTACGAGACGAGTCGCTGTGCACGATCAAAGTTGATCCGAAAATGGACAACCTCAGGTCAGATCCCCGGTTCGATTCGCTTGTCCGCAGGATCGGGCTCGACCGTTGACCCGCAGACTACCACAGTCCCGGCACGGCGTAAGAGTACCCCAGCGTGATCAGGAGGTTTCCCGTGTGATTCGACCCGTCTTCCGCATACCTCTGAATATTCGTCAGCCCGTAAAGTCCGTGGACCCCCAGCGAGACCGAATGCACATCCGAGAGTGCAACGACGACGCCCACACCACCCTCGATCCCTGCATTTAATCTCCGGATGCTGTCCTTCACGTCGGTGCTCGCATCAAATGACTGCGGCGGAGCCTGAACTGTCTGCAGGTAATCCGGAGGGATGGGGATTGTCAGCGGCGTCCCGTTCTTATCTACGTAAATCGTGCTCGTGCCCGCGGTCTTCTGTGTCGCGCTCAGCAGATAGCCGAAGTAGGGACCGGCGTCGACATTCACACGCATCCGGCTTACACCGAGGTTGTACCGCAGAAGAACAGGGACTTCGATGTAGCTGAGAATCGACGAGTTGTTGAATTCCGCGTAGTAATACCCGCCCGACGGAAGAGGGGGCAATGACGTGGATGTGATGGGCTGAAGACCGTTGCGTTTACCCCCCTGTCCGTCGATTATGATCTCCGGCTGAATGGAAAGGCGATCGCCGAGATCATGTTCGAGGGTGATCCCGAAATGCGGGGCAAGCCTCGAGACATATCCCTGCGTTATTTCATTTGAGCCGCCGCTGAGGTTTGGAACGCTCAGGCCTGCGATGACACCTACGCGGGTTTGTGCGTTTACAGGAAGGTACGCACCGGCAAGAAACATGAGACACAGCACAGAGGAAGATGCTTTCTTCATGGCCCGGCTTCTATCATGTTGAACAATGGGGGCTGCTCTGACGGTGCAATATAGCAAAATGCGACGTTGCGTCAAGGGAGGGGACTGCGCGGATTCAGACTATTCCACAGGCATGAGGACCTCGTTGTTGCGGAGGAAGAACGGAATAAAGGGGGGGGCGCGCAATAACGGGAGCACCGGATATCTTCAAACCCTGCTTCAGGATCCACTCCTTCAGCTCTGCGGCATGTTCATTTGAGGCCTCGTCAAAACCCGACGTATCGACGACGGTCTCCGCCACGATATACGGATCGTACTGAAGGATTTCGACGTCACCAACCTTCCGGGTGACCGTGTATTTCGGTTCTTCGATTGCCATGGCGAGCGCGGGGATGAAGGTAAGAACGAATTGTACCGCTGTTCGACACCTGACGAGTGTGCACGTCATATAATCAATCATACCACAATCCTCATGCATCACGATGTGAGATCTCCGATGAAGATGTCCTGCCATGGGCACCCGGAGCAGGGTTGCCTGATCAAAGTCTATTGAACAGCGTTCTGACGGAGTAGCTCGTTATTGGGCCGGGCGTACACCATCTGAACCACACTGATGTTGCGCATGGCAAACGCCGATTCGCAATAGGCGAGGTAGTAGTTCCACGTCCTCGCAAAACGACCATCAAACCCCAGAGCGCGGATACCATGAATGTTTCCGTTGAACTCGCCGCGCCAGAGACGGAGGGTCCTTGCGTAGTGCAGTCCGAGGTCCTTAAGGTCATGAAGGAACAGATCTCCCGTCGCATTCACGGCCTTATTGATGCGTGCGATCGACGGGAGCAGGGAGCCGGGAAAGATGTGCTTCTGAATCCAGTCAACGCCCTTCCTTAACGAGTCATAACGGGAATCGGGCGAAATAATCACCTGCATCCCCAGAAGGCCGTCCTTCTTCAGGACCGCATGACACTTGCCGAAAAACGCCTCCATCTGCCGGTGACCCACCGCCTCAAGCATTTCAATCGACACGACTTTGTCGAACGAGCCCGTCAGCGTCCGGTAATCCTGAAGACGCACTTCAATCCGGTCTTCCAGTCCCTCGCGACGGATCCTCTCCCGTCCATACCGGCACTGCTCTTCGGAGACAGTGATCGTCGTTACGCGGCACCCGTATGCCCGTGCAGCGTGGACGGCGAATCCTCCCCAGCCGCTCCCGATTTCAAGCACATGGTCCGCCGGCTGCAGCCGGAGTTGCCGGCAGAGCCGATCGTACTTTTCCGACTGGGCTTCCTGGAGCGTCAGGGCGGGCTTTGAAAAATACGCGGACGAATATGTCATCCCCGGATCAAGGAAGAGGCCGAAGAACTCGTTGCTCAGATCGTAATGCGCCTTGATGTTGCGCTGGCTCCCCCGGAGGGTGTTATCGCGCAGGCGGTGGGCAATCTTGTTGACGATTCCCAGAAGGTTGAACAGGCTGAAACTGCGACGGGTCCCCGAGATCTCCGGGGCATTCTCGACATTGAGCAGAAACCATGAGATAACGCCCGTGATGTCGTCCGTTTCCCAGTCACCATCAACGTACGCCTCGCCGAATCCGACATCGCCGTACAGGATGCATTTCAGAAAGAACGCGGGACGGACGATTGTCATTGCCGCGCTTCCCGTGCCGTTGCGTGCGCCAAAACGCATCACCTCTCCGTCCGGCAGGGTAACGAAGAGGGATCCCCTCTTCATATCCTTGAGTGTCCCGAGGACAAGGGTCTCGTACAAAGGGCGCCGGGCCGGCGCTGCCTGCAGGTGCGGCAGGACGTCAGTGTCGTGCATAATATACCTCTTGCTGAAGATGTTGATCGGATGCCTTCTTGCGATACGGCAAACCCTTCAGATACAACCGGAGCGCCTGCCAGTGAATAGACCAGAACACACTTGCGGTCATCAGCGGGAATCGGAAGAGATAGCCCGCGAGCCGGAGATTTGTCAGGTCCCGCTGTTCCCCCGTGAGAGATGTTTCAAGGAATGTGGTTCCATCGTCATCAATGTCATTGATCTGGATCCGCAGGCGGGTGCGGGGTATTGCCAGGCGAAAATCAAACCTCTCGTCAAGGTCAATAAACGGCGAGACGTAGAAAAGCTTCGTCCTCACGGCGCGAAACACACCACCGGCCAATTTTTCCCGCCCGAGGAGAAAGAGTTTGCTCTCGCGAAAGGTGTTCGTGACCTCCGCGACGCAGCACACCGGCTCATCACCGGGACCGAAGCAAAAGTAGAATGAAACCGGGTTGAATATATAACCGAATGTCCGCAGGTGCGTCAGGAGGAGCACCCGAGTCACGGGTTCCTGAACGCCCCCGTTCCTCAGGTACGCGAGAAGACGGTCTTTTACCGTCCCTGCGCCCGGCGGGAGATGGTCGGCGTCCCGGAATTCAAACACATTCTTCCGGTTGCATCCGAAAAGCCACAGGTGCCGGGCAAGAGCGGGAATCTCGTCAAGATCGAGACAAAACAAGAATATGCCGTACACAAAACTGTGTTCGCGGGGCACCAGCCTGTGGTGCATGATTGTGGATCGATACAGGGAGGAATGCATCACCACACGTTCCCTCCCGTAATGTTTTCGGATACCCCTATCGCAGACGTGAATGCATCTTCATGGAACCCGTAACAGAAGTAGCTTCCGCAGAAGTACACCGGACCCGACCTGTTTAACGAACGAAGGTGCTCCTGTGCGGAAACAGCGTCCGGCGTATAGAGAGGATGTTCGTACGCAAGTGTTCTCAGGACCCGGTCGGGCCGCACGCTCGCCGGATCGCCGATGGAAATGAAATAGTCCCTCTTCCGCGACACCTTCTGCAGGCTGTTCATATAATACACGACGGACGGCGTCAGGAGCCCGTCGCTGCTTTCTGCGATACGGTAGTTCCAGGAAGACCAGATCCGCCGGAGTGCGGGCATCACGCGTTCGTCCGTGTGGAGGGTCGCGACATTTGTCTGATACCTGAATTGCCCCAGGAGACGCCGCTCATGTTCTGTAGCATCGCCGAGCATGCTCAGCGTCTGATCGGCGTGCGATGCGAAGATGACAATGTCGAACGCCTGGCGGGAACCGTCGACCGTCTCCACCACAACACACCGGCCCTGTCGGGTTACTCTGCAGACTCTTGCGTTGAGACGGATTCTGTCTCTGAACGGCGCGATCATCAGATCGCGGTACACCCTGCTGCCGCCGACAACCGTGCGCCATTGATGCTGAGTATTGAGTCCGAGAAAACCGTGGTTCTTAAAGAAGCGAATCAGCGTCATGGCCGGAAAGTCAAGCATCTTCTCGGGAGGAGCTGACCAGACGGCGGAGCTCATCGGGATCAGATACCTGGAGAGAACATCATCGCCGTAGCCCCTCTCTTCGGCATACCGCCCGAGCGTGTAGCCTGCATAGAGGGGATCGTCGATGATTTCCGCCGCATCCCTGTTAAAGCGGTTGATGCTGAGAAGGAGCCGCCAGAAACGGGGGCTGAAGAGGTTCCGCCTTTGTCCGAACAACCCGCTCAGACCCGAGCCGGAAAACTCGAGTCCGGACGGAACGTGCTGGTTGCTGAACGTCATCGACGTCTCTGTCGTGGGGACTCCGAGCTCCCGGAACAACCGGGTCAGGTTCGGATAGGTCACCTCGTTGTACACCATGAATCCGGTGTCGATCGGTATGGCGTCACCATCCTCGCTCACAGTCACCGTATTCGTATGGCCGCCGATGTAATCGTTCTGCTCGAACATCGTGATGTCGTATTTCCCGTGCAGAAAATGGGCGCACCCCATACCCGCAATGCCTGTACCGATGATCGCAACTGAAGTCATTGGACCTTTTTCTTTTCAGAATCGGGCATCTCCGGACGCCCGGCAGGAAGATGCGCGGACGGCCACTCAGCTGGGCGTCCCAGCATGGTTTTTTGTCAAAAGGTAGTGGCTGACGATCCACTCCCCGCCATTCCGGTACCCCCACAGCTCACCGCATGCCATAAAGAAGACTCTCCAGTACACCCACCACTTTGTCGCCTGCCCACTGCCATATGTCGAGGCCAGCAATGGCATAATGCGGGACCTGGCGGAGTCCATATTGGCAAGCCACGCCTCTGCGGTTCTCTTGTAGTGTTTCCCGCTCACCCGCCAGTGTTTCTCCACCTTTACGTGCCCGTTGAAGTACAGGAGCATGTGATCGCTGGGCATTGTGCCGCCGGAGAAGAAATAACGGGCCATCCAGTCGGTTGGGTCCTTTTCTTCAAAGAGATACGCATACTTTGTGTGTGTAAAGATATGCACGAACAGCTTGCCGTCATCCTTAAGCCACCGTGCAACGGCTTTCAGCAGGGAATCATAGTTTCGCATATGCTCGAACATTTCGACTGACAGCACCCTGTCAAATGAACAGTCAATCCCGAACGTGTTCATGTCGGCAGTGATGACCGTGACGTTCGACAGCCCCCGGCTTGCCGCCTGTTCGTCGATGAACGCTTTCTGCGTTTTCGAATTCGAAACGGCCGTAATCCGGCTCGCCGGATAGCGTTCGGCCATGAACAGAGTGAGCGATCCCCACCCGCAACCCAATTCGAGGATCTCCATACCGTCGCCCAGCTCTGCCCTCGCGCACGTCATTTCCAGCATTGTTTCCTCCGCCGCGGCAAGGCCGGGATGAGAATCCGTCCAGTAGCAGCAGCTGTACTTCATGTGGGGGCCGAGCACGCTGCGAAAGAATTCCGCCGGCAATTCATAATGCTGCTCGTTCGCGCATTCGGTGTGCACAGCGATGGGGCTGCTTTTCAGCTCATCCATCAACTCCATGAAATGGCGCTGTTGAGATTCGGGCGACCGTTTGTCTTCCGAACGAAGGCGGGCACGCAAGAGGCGTCGAATCCCAAACCTCACAACAGTGTCGGGGAGCACGTTGTGTTCCAGCAGCCGGTCGATGTTCACCCTGCAGACTCCTCCACATGCCGACGGCGCGGAAGAGGAAAGAATGTTGCAAGGAACCTGCGTCCTACGAACCCGTGAGCCATGTCCAGATAGACAAGAGCAATAATGACAAATCCGGACCCCCCGCCGACGCCAACGACGGCGGCGTTGCTGATCCTCCGGAAGATCAGCCAGAGAATTGCCATCATCGCGGCCAGAATGGCGTAGCCCGCCAGAGGAGTGAAGAGCATCGAAGAATCCGTGGAGATCATGTATTCCGTAGCGGTATGTTTTCGGAAGGTGGATTCGCCGGAACCCGGAAAAGCTGGATGAGAACATCGGCCGACGTTGCCATGCTCCCGAGGCAGATGAACAGGACTCGCAGCAGGGGGATCATCGTGTTCTCCGAGTAACGCCGTCGCGTTGCAGTGCTCCCCCTTCGCGCGCAGGATGGCCGACAAGCCTGATGATACCCACCGATTGCAGGAGGAGCATGATGACATATGTGGGGTCGAATTCAAACCACCTGACAGCAAAGTTCGGTCTGCCCGGGAATTTGTGGTGATTGTTCTGGAAGAGCTCGCCCAGGAGCAAGACGTCGACGTTCAGGGTGTTGTGCGATCTGTCATGCGTACTGAAATTGACGTATCCGTATTTATGTCCGCACCAGTTCACTATGGCTCCATGGACAGGACCCATGAGAAAGTGGACCGGCAAAAGGAGGAACATCCACCAGCTCGTCGCAAACTGCCAGTAGAACAGTCCATAAAGAGCCCCCCAGAGAATTCGGGGGAGCCACCTGTCGGAGAATTCCTCAAACCGTTCCCAACGGGGATAGTTCCCCGTGAACCGCTGCTCGGGCTGGAGTGCGCCGGTCAGGAGGCCCATGTACACCTTTTTCGTATGCCACATGAAACGGAAGACGTCGGTAAAGAAATTCGGCGAGTGGGGGTCCTTTTCTGTATCGCTGAACGCGTGGTGCATCCGGTGCATGACCGCATACGCCCTCGGATTCAGAAATGACGATCCCTGTGCCACATACGTGAACACAAAGAAGAACCTCTCCCACGTTCGAGACATTCTGAACATCCCGTGCGCGGCGTATCTGTGCAAGTAGAACGTCTGTGCGAAAAGAGAGAGAAACCAATGCGAAATGAAGAAGACAGCGACAGCCAAGTTGCACTCCTTATTCAGGCTTGAATATTGTCATCAACTGACGCTCACGATACATGAAAATCCTCTCCAGATGCCGTTTCACAAAAAGCGAATGGACCGCTCTGCCGAGGACACCGAACGGCATGACATATCTGATCTCATCTGTCATCAGCGTACCGTTCCCTGCGGCTGTGAACGTATGCGTGTGGTGCCAGAATGAGTACGGTCCGCGGAGTTGAAGATCAACGAACCTTTCCGGCGGGTTGAACTCAGTGATACAGGCGGTCCAACGGAATGAGATGCCTGATACGCAAAATGCATAATCGATGAGCGTGCCTTCCTTTATCCGGATAGGAAAGGGGGTAAGCATCTGGAAACGAAGGCTGCGTGGAGTGAGCAATTCGAGGTTTTCCGGTCTTGAAAAGAACGGGAATACATGCGCGGGTGAGCTGTTGATCGATTGCCGGCGGGTGAGAGTGTATGTCTTCATTGATTAAGCGTGGCGATTGTCGTGTTCGACAGACCGGTGATCAGATAGCTCAATAACGTGTCGAAATGTGCGATAGTTCCGTTTTATACGTTTTTTGTCTTGAACCACGTTCCGCCGGCAGCTGTCGCTCTAATACATTGATATCTAACAGGTTAGGGATTCAAGCCTTCGGAGGGCTGACACAACTGACGCCTTTGCCCGGAGTTCGGTCAAGGCGGGAGTTCGTTGGGTCTTATGAGGGGTTTAATGACGCTCCGCAACCATGAACGGCTCTCCGCCGGTCGGAAATTCCAGCGGGTCAGAAATTCCAGGGGCTCAAGAATTCCCAGAGCGAACCAACGAGAAACAGGGGTATCACC
>CAWIOS010000013.1:0-1191156 GCA_963837815.1 Ignavibacteriota bacterium | reverse complement strand
TCCCTTCATTACTGAAGACCTGACAATCCTCCGCAAACACTGGGACGTTACTCATCTGCTGGTGCGCGGCGCACGGGCGCTCCCCTCCATTCTCTCCGGGGTCCGCCGGAGCGACATCGTCTATTGCTGGTTTGCCTCCACATACGCCGCCGCCGCGGTTACTTCGGCGCGTGCAATCGGCCGGCGGTCCATCATCGCTGTCGGCGGCGGGGACGTGGCGGGTATTTCGGAAATCGGATATGGACTCTGGGTTTCGCCGTGGAAATCCCGTCTCGTCGCCCATGCACTCAGAACCGCCGACAGGGTAATCCCGGTCGATCCGTTCCTGAAGGGGGAAGCGATCGGGCGCGCCGGGTACGATGGTGCGAACATCGATGTCCTCCCTACGGGATATGATTCCACGTTCTGGTCGCCGGCAGGGGAGCAGACGAATTCCGTACTCACGGTTGCCGTGTGCGACAGCGAAATCAGGGTGCGCGTGAAGGGATTGGATCTCCTCCTGGAGGCTGCGCGGCATCTGGCGGAGACAAGGTTTGTCGTTGTCGGCGTGCAGGACCCGCATGCAGGGAAGCTGCGGGCGCAGGCGCCCGCAAACGTCGAGATACGGGGAAGCGTTTCCCGCGAAGACCTCCGCGCTCTGTACAGGAAATCGCGGATCTATTGCCAGCCTTCCCGGTTCGAGGGACTCCCCAACGCGGTGTGCGAGGCGATGCTTTGCGGGTGCGTTCCGGTCTGCACGGATGTCGGTGGTATGCGGACTCCTGTTGCCGGGTACGGATCCCTTGTTCCCCCGGGGAATCCGGGTGCGCTGGCCGGGGCGATTTCGGATGCCATGCGTTTCCCTGCGCACGCCGGAGGGCGTGAGTTCATCGCTTCTCATTTTACGCTGGAAGCCCGCGAACTGGGGCTCCGGAAGTTGATCGGAGAGCTTGCGGGATGAAGAAGCCGGTCCGCGATATCCTGGCAATACTCACGGGCGATATCGGCGCGCGGGGCGTCGGTTTTCTTGTCACCCTCTATCTTGCCCGGGTTCTCGCTCCGGCGTCTTTCGGGATCATCAGCATCGGGATGGCGGTCCTTGGCTATCTTTCACTGCTGGGCAGCCCCGGGATACAGATGGTCGAAACCCGGAACGCCGCCGCTGTGGAAGGGGGAATGCCCGAGAGAACGGGGGCCATACTCTCACTGCGCCTTGTCCTTGCGCCGCTTCTCATCTGCGCAACGTATGCCGGGGCATGGATCGCAGGAGTACCGGAGGCGACGCGCGATGTGACCGCCCTGTACGCACTTTCACTCATCCCGATGGCCCTCTCCCTCGACTGGCTCTTTCAGGGGAAGGAGGATTTTCGCGGTGTGATGACGTCGCGCCTCGTCAACTCGGTGGTGTTCGGGCTTTGCGTACTATTGTTCGTGCGGACAGGCTGGATATCAGGCTGACGCCGGTGGCGTTTCTTGCGGGGAATGCCGCCGGCGCGGTGGTCCTGGGCGTGATGTACCGCAGGCGATTCGGAACCCCTTCGATCGGATGGCGCCCCTCCGCGTGGATGGATCTGCTGCGGGTGAACGGCCCAGCGGGGACGGCCATGTTCCTGGCCCAGAGTGTCACGAATCTCCCGCCGATCGTCATCGGAATTCTTCTCTCGAACGCGGACGCGGGGGTGTACAGCGCGGGGATGAAGCTGATATTCCTTCTCCTTCTTATGGACAGAATCCTGAATGCTCTCTTTCTCCCTGCGGCAACACGGTACGCCGTTTCCCGGCCGGCGGAGATCCCGGCTCTCCTCTCCGCGGCTCTCACGGCGATTGTCGTCTTCATCGTGCCGGTCCTGATCGGGACGTGCATCGTTGCCGGACCCGTCATCCGCCTCGTGTTCGGGCCCGGCTATGAAGGGGCGGCGCCGGTTGTCTGCGTGCTGACAGGCTACGTCCTCCTGACGCTCATCAACTCCATATTGACGTGTACGCTTGTCGCTTTCGGGCGGACACGCACATACTCCATGATTGTCAGCGGAGGGGCCCTCATACTCTGCGCCGCAGTCGTCGCGTTCACCGCGTTCTTCGGAACAACGGGAGCCGGTGCAGGGATCGTTGCCGGCGAGGCTGTCATCCTGTGCTTTCTTGCACGGGCGGTGATCCGCGTGGCGCCCCTTCCCACATTCCGCTTTTTCCTGAAACCGCTCATTGCATGCGCCGTCATGGGTGTATCGTCCATAGTCCTGGCAGAAACAACCGCTCTGATTTCGCTTGCCGCCTCGGCTGCTCTCTTTGTCTTCGTGTTGATTTCCATCAAGGGGGTTCCGGCCGAAGAGATCCGTTACCTCAGGGAGCGGCTCGTATGAACCTCCGCGTCGGTCTGATAGGGCGTTCGCCGGGATGGGAGGAGCTCCTCTGCCAGGCAGGCGTGCCCGTTCTCATCCCCGTTCCTCCCGATGCTCCCCGCGGAGCGTTTAGCGCGATCGTGGCTGCGAAGCCTCTCGGTGGCGCTGAGCGTGACTTCGTGAGGGACTACCTGAAGGAGGGAGGGGCGGTTCTTGGCTCGTCGCTTTTCCTCGAGGGACTGATCGAGCGGACGGAAGACCCCGTGAGGTTGAGTTACCTTGCCCCGGAGAAGGAGGGAGGAATCGGGGGATTGTCGCTCCTTGATGTCGAATCTACGGGTTGGCTGCCGCGCGAAGCAAACTGCATGCGTACAAGCGAAAATGTCTATGCGGTATTCGCGGGTGAGCTCCTGGGAGGGCTTGCGGTTGTCCCGCCGTTCGACCCGGGGGAAGCGATGGAGGACTTCAGGGCCGTCGAAAGATACTTCTACGCGCGCCAGGAGCGCCTTCCCTCGGAGAGGGTCTCGCGCGTCTCCAAAGGTGAGCTGACGCATTTCGTTGTCCGGGCCCTGGAGTTCCTGCATCACGGCAGGGGAATTCCCTTTGCGCATCTCTCCCCGGTTCCCGCCGGGACGCCGGGTGTGTTTGCCTTCCGCATTGATACGGACGCGGGGACCAGGTCGGAGATCGATGATCTGTATGCGATCTCCCGGGATTTGAATGTTCCATTCTCGTGGTTTCTCGACGCCGGGAGCCACAGGTCATGGCTGGCCCGTTTTGCCGAGATGGAGCGGCAGGAAATCGGCCTGCATTGTTTCGATCACCGGATCTATCTCGATGCGGCGAAAGACGAAGAGAATATCCGGCGGGGAGTTGTTGCGATGAACGAGGCAGGCCTCTCGCCTGTGTCGTTTGCCGCGCCGTTCGGATTCTGGAGCCCTGACCTCGGAAGGGCAATCGATAATGCGGGATTCCGGTATTCATCGGAGTTCGCATGGGCATATGATGCGCTTCCCCATTTCCCCGTCTCGGCAGGGGGCCGGTTTAGAACGCTGCAGGTACCGGTCCACCCGGTGGCCATCGGAGGCCTTCTCAGATCGGGGTACTCCCCTGTCCAGATGTCTGAATATTTTCACTCGGTCGTCGCGGGGAAGCTCCTGCGGCGTGAGCCGCTCTTCTTCTATCATCATCCTGGACACCGCAACTGGGATGTGGTCCGAGATCTGTGCGAACACGCTCTTGGATCCGGCGCTCGTCCCGTGAAGATGGGGGAATTTGCCGCCTGGTGGCAATGTCGCAGAGCCCTCCGCCCGGTATTCCGGGTCGACGACGGGTCAGTGGTCACTTCGCTGGAGGAGAATTCGCCCTCCTCGGGCAACTGCGGCGTGGAAGTCCGTATTAGCCGGAGAGGGGGGGAAGAAGTGGTCGTGCCGCTCACGGAGGATGATAGGGGGAGAGAACGTCACAGCCTCCCGCGCTATGCCCCCCCTGCGGATATCCTCCGAACAAGGGAATTTGACCTGCGCGGGGAGATCGGACGCCGGTTCACTCGTCTGCAACGGAGATTTCCATGAATGTAACGATTGCGGGTTACCAGGCGGTTTCCATTCTCCACGGGGGCCCGAACACGCAGATAAGAAACACGGCAAAGCATCTACCGAAATCAGGCGTGAATGTCCGCTTTTTCGATCCCTGGTCGCCTTTCAAAAGGGAAGATGCGGACATCTTTCACATCTTCGCGGCGAACATCGGGACGTATCATCTTGCCAGGGAGATTCACGCGCTGGGTATCCCGCTTGCTGTATCGCCGATCGTCTTCAGCCGTCACTCTCCGGCGTTCATCCGGAGAACCCTCAACTGGGGGCGCATGCTCCAGCGTGCGGGAAAGGGGATCTGGTTTGACTACGGCATTACGGCAGACATATGCCGGTGGGCGGCAAGGGTCCTCCCGAATACAGAGGCCGAGGGGGGGCTTGTGGCGGAAGGTCTTGGAGTTGATCCCGGGAATATCCGCATCATCCCCAACGGTGTCGATGAGAGATTCTATACGGCCGATCCGACGCCGTTCATAGAAAAATACGGAATCAAGGACTTTATCCTCAATGTTGGACACACGGGTCATGTAAGGAAAAATGTCCTCGCCCTCATCAGGGCGCTTGCGGAGATCGACCACCCCGCTGTGATCATCGGACGGTTCATCTCCGGGGGATACGGAGACGCGTGTCGGCGCGAGGCGGCGAAACACCCCCACATACTTCTTATTGACGGTCTTGACCACGGCTCCGACATGCTGGCCTCAGCGTACGCCGCCTCCAACACGTTCGTGCTTCCGTCGATGTTCGAGACGCCGGGTATTGCCGCCCTTGAAGCAGCTCTCGCGGGGGCGAAGGTCGTCATCACCCCTTATGGAGGGACCAAGGAGTACTTCGGCGACTTCGCCACGTACGTCGAGCCGGGCTCCGTGGCATCGATCCGGGACGGGATTACCGCAGCCCTGAAAGCGAAAAAGGGGAGCGAGCTGCGTGAACACGTGCGGAAGAACTACCTCTGGCAGAACGTTGCGCGGATGACCGCTGCGGCATACAGTGAAATGATGGGAACGAAGCATTGATGTCCACCCGGGGGGCCTGAAGGCGGCATTGGATACTTCTTCTGTACCTTGGCTCCTCCACCCTCATTGTCGTCATTTTTTTTGTCCTGCCGAGGTATCAGACGATGATGAAGGTGGCCCTTATCCCTTTTGCCGCCTCCGGTCTGGTTTCCGTATGGGATGCCGGCCGTCGACGATTGAAACGATGACAGGCATTTCCTATATTGCATCAGTGGGCCGCATTGACCGGTGCGAAAGTCCCGGGAATGCCGGTGTTTTGGTGGTGTTGAAGAAGCTGAGCGTGTTTGTTCGCAGCGTGGAGGGGCTCGTATGAAGCATTTCTTCTGTTGTCTCCCGGTACTCGTTCTCCTCGCATGCAACCAGGCTGCAACTCCGACCGGCCCGGCCAATGGTTCGTGGTACTATTTTGATTTTACGGGGTATGGCGAGGCTCTGGAGCCGGGCTACCTCAAGGTCTTCTCTGACAGTACATGGCAAAAGTACGCGGGAATTGACACGCTCATGGGGACTGCATACGTCACCGTCCTCTCAAGCGACAGCTCGTTATCGCTGTACACGACGGGCACATTCGAGTACGCAGGGTATCAGCTGAGCGGCCAGGCCCCTATAATATTCGACAGTCCCCTTCCTCCCCTCCCCACGCATTGGCCGTCAGATACGACATACGGACGCACCGCGACGTTCACGTACAATGGCTATTTTGTTGAGATTACCGATTACTACTCCATCGTTGACACGGACTCCGTTGCCACGCCCGTGGGGAATTTCTTCCCCGCAGTCCATATATTTGATGAGACGTATTTGATCGCCACAAATGGCGGAACCGGGTACGGCGCGCAGGATATCTGGCTTGCCCGCGGTCCTGGTGAGATTGTCTACGCCCAGGAAGGGCAATCCGCCGTCTTCTTTGTGTACGGATACGTCAATGGAAAGGCATGGGGTGGCTATGCGCCGGCGCAGAGAGTCGTAACCCGACACAATCTCGTTCCCGCTGCCCCATCGAATCGAATGCGGTCTGGATCGAAGTCGGCGCTCCTCACTGGGTTTGTGAAGGGCTTGTCCTTCTTCATTAGCAAAGGCCGCTGAATTGGGCTGGTTTTTCAGTATCACTCTTGTCGAAGGAAGTCTGCCATGAAGATACTTTTGGGGAGTGCCGTTGCGCTCGTTCTGATGTCCAGTTGTGCAATTTCGCAATCATTGCTGACAACAATGAACAGGAATGGCATGTGGTACCTGGCATTGGGGAGCACCGACAAGCTGATATACATCATGGGATTCATTGACGGGAGCAACACGGATACCGCTGAGATTACGGTTGATCAAATCAAGAGCGGCCTTGATGAATTCTATGCTGATCCCAAGAATGCTTCTAACGTTATGATCGTAGACGCATTTCCGATTGTGTTCAAGAGACTAAGATCGGAGTCCAGACAATAATTCCCGTGCTCGTTCCCCTTTTGCGTACCTCCAGGTAGTCGACCCCCGTCCCGTTTCCGGTCCCTCCGTGTATTCCTCACCCCCCCATAACAGCTCTGTCATTCTTCTGTCAGCGTAGATTCATCTTTGTCACGTCCAACGGAGCAGATAAACCGGGAGGCCAACGATATCCGTCTGCCTCCACTCTGCGACGTAACGATGACCAATGACAAAAAAAACTACTCCACCCGCCGCGTTTCGCCTGATGGTCCCACGCTCTGAACGTGCGCACCAGATTCACAGATATTTGCGGGGATAGATCGCCAGACACACAAGTGAAGGTGATCCGGCATACGGACGCGCGATTGCCTCAGTCAAGGTTCTATTCGTCAAGGTTCTATTCGAACGGTGTGATTGCATATCGCCGAGTGGGGAGGTAACTTACGGGTGATTCCCGAATGCGGGACCGGCCTGAGAATTATCCCACGAAATGAACAACAGAGAGGGGCACTGCAATTGCTTCACATGCCGTTGGAAGAGACGGAACGTCGGGTTGTGAATTCCGAGCCTGAGCTGAGCCCATGAAGGTCTGGCATTTATCCGCCGGGATCGATCGAAGAGCGTGCCTTCTATCGCTTTGCCTCTGTGGTTCCGCCATCGCGTTCTGCGTGCAGGGGTGTTCTCTGCTTGAGACGCGGAGTGAAATTCTGGTGGATGCGGCAAAGAGGAAGCATGAACAGGGAGACATCGCCGGTGCGATCAGGGATTGCAGTCAGGCGATCGAACTGGAGCCCGGGAACGGCGAACTATACCATCTCAGGGGGCTGATGAGAGAAACCCGCGGTGATCTCGAAGGCTCCCTCCGGGATTTTGACAGGGCGGCGGAGCTCCGGCCAGGGGATGATGCTGTGTTCAGGAGCAGAGTGGAGGCCCGGCGTGCCCTTCTCGATCGGTTGGAGCACCCGACTCCGGATAGTCTGGTCAAGGACAGAGTCCTCCTCCGAATGCGGATCATCACGACACGAATCCTTCTGACGGGTGATCTTTACGGGCTCATAAACATCGACCCGGATAACATCTGGGCATACGGAGAGCGGGGGAGGTTGAGGCTTGACTGCGGCGATGCACAGGGGGCGATAGACGATTTCTCGACTGTCCTCAATCTGGATTCTGATGCTACCTGGGCATATTTCGACAGGGGTCTGGCCGATGCGGCGCTGGAGGACTATAGCGCTGCGATACGAGACTTCACGAGGGTTCTCGAAAGCGACGGCGCTGACGGGTGGGCATTCTACGAGAGGGGATTGGCGCGAGTCTATGCGGGTGACCACGATGAAGGTTGTTCCGACCTCAGGCGTGCGATGGACCTGGGAGTGGTTGAAAGTGAGAGTGCAATTGAGGATCTGTGTCAATAGGAAGGGACGGTTATGCGGGGCCGTAGCTTACGCGCGTGTTCTTTAGACGTCGGCCCCCGAGTTAAGGTGGCCGACTTATTTATTCTCCGGGCACATCATACTCGTTGGAAGAGAGCCAAGCAGCGACGGTCAACGGAGGATAGAGTTGTGAAATTGACTCCGCTTGCTTTATTCAGTCATGTCATCCTTCTCGCTTCAATTCTTCCCACAACCAATGCCCAATGGTTGAGGGCCGACTCCGGCTTGACCAGTTCCGGGGCCTACGCTGTTGTGCAGCCACTCTCGAAATCAAGGGGAACCGAATGCGAAAATATTTCAATCGCTATCTGACCGCTCTGGTGGTCCTGATTGCCATACTGATCGGGATAATCGGATTCGATTTCGGTTTTCGGAGAGGCCAAACACCTCCGATTGGTGATAAACCCAGAAGCGTCGCCTCACTCGAGAAAATAATGCTCGGTGGTGCCGAACAATGGATCTTGATTAGGGGACAGGACACATGCAAACCCATCATGCTGTTTCTTCATGGAGGGCCGGGCATGCCGACCATGTATCTCGCCCATGCCTTCCAGCGAGGTCTCGAAAAGGATTTCGTCATCGTGCATTGGGATCGACGAGGAGCCGGTAAATCCTATGCCGCGGGACTTGAAGGAGTGATCACGGTCCGACAAACCTTGGACGATACGTTCGAACTGACGCGATTGCTCCTCGCGCGGTTCGGGCGCAGGAAATTGTACCTTGTTGGGCACTCTTGGGGAACATATCTCGGGATGCTGGCAATCAGGGAACACCCGGAATACTACGCAGCTTACGTCGGGCTTGGCCAGGTCTCCATGAGCGCACGCAAAGTACATGACGCGCAAAAGGATTTCCTGGCGCGGAAAGCATTTGAATCAGGTGATTCCACACTCGTGAGTGATCTCCGATCCGACTCTGCGAGGATTCGCGAAGACGACCTCTTCCGGTATGGCGCTGAACTTCACGAATCCTCTAGCTTCTGGCCACTTCTCTTGAGCGGCTTGTGCGCACGAGAATATACCTTTGCGGACGCGATGAACGTCAAGAAAGGGGCCGACTTGGTGAATCGCAAGATGCTTTATAATGTCATTTCGGGATCCTTGGCCGACAATGTGCGCAAAACAGACATACCCGTCTTCTTCTTTTTGGGTAGATACGACTACAACACCCCTTCTGGACTCGCAGCGGAGTATTTAGATTCGCTAACCTGTCCATTGAAACGGCTCACGTGGTTCGAGAACTCCGCGCACTTTCCATTTTACGAAGAACCCGGCCGATTTCAAGCCGAGATGGTCACAGTCGACTCTTTGGCGACATTCTATTGGTCAACGGCGATCGGCGGAGACAGCACTAACTCGCGAGCAGGGAATCAGCTGCCGCGCCTGGTGGATCTTCGTAGATGACAAACAGCGACCAATTCACCACCTTGTTTGCACGCAGTTCTCTGAGATGCTTTAGCTTGGCCGCTCTGTTGAACGAGGTGCGGCTCCCGGCGGAGCTTTCGAGATCGACAATACTCATCTCTCTTACCGCGATCCTTCTCCTACCTCTGCTGCTCTCCAGGGTTCATGTCCTGACCAAGCTATTTGTTTCCGACGGATGAGGACGCGTGTGAATGATAATGGATCACTTGGCATCGTCGAGGCGACGAATGAAACCGCTGTTCACGATTGCAATTCTTGTAGTTCTTCTCGTGCCGATATTCTCCTGCGAGAGGAACGAGAGAATCATTGACTCCAGGTCCAACAACAATTGGGTCACAAAGCAGCAGGTCAACATATCTTGGCCAGGTCTGGCAAATTCACCGTGGCCATTGCGTCTCCACGACCCACAACATACGGGAAGAAGTCCCTATGCTGGACCACAGACAGGAACGATGGAATGGAGGGTAGATGCGGGGAGTGAGGTGTATTGTTCACCAGCGATTGATGAAGACGGGACAGTATACATTAGCACATTCTCCGGTTCACTGATCGCGGTCTCTTCAACGGGCACCGTGAAATGGGAAATCGCCGAAGGCCCGACCAGCGGATCACTGGTCATCTCAAGTGACGTGTCAATATATGGATGGGCTGGACTATGCCTGGTGTGTCACGATCGCAGTGGCAATCTCAATTGGGCGAATCCATTCGCACCCAATGGAATCACACCATTCACACCGACAATTTCCAGGGATGGAGGGACGGTCTATTTTGCATCGGATACACGTCATGCAATAGGCAAGGGTGGGTCAGTGCGGTGGAAAGTGAAACCCGACAGCACCGACCCACTCGGAACATCTCCGGCGTTGTCACCCGATGGCGCTGCGATTTACACAACTGATCTCAAGGCACTATGGATCCTCACTGGACGTTGACGCACAGGCGGTGCTGGGTGCGGCGGATAGCGGGGGGAGTGGTAGTTTGATTCTCAGGAGGCAAAACCGTAATTTCACAAAGCGCCTGAGTCGCTCAAGACTTCCGTATGGACGTATTCGTAGACGACCCCTCAGGTACTGTGCGCGACGGAAGAGTCTGAACGAGCAAGAGAAGGTCACAAATGTGGGGCAAGAGTTCGGTTTTAGAGTCAGAGGAGGTCGGCACTAAACTCGGCACTCATCAGGCAAGAACCTGACATTGCCGACACCTTGAACAGGCGTTTTTCCCCCGGAGAGCTGGCAGAACGGCTATTGCACCGGTATTGAAACGGCCCGGGGGCTCGCCGACACTCGGAATCAGCCCAATATTCGACCCTTTTTCCATCACGCCTTGTCATGCTAACGGATTTGACAACTCGAACAAGGAGTTGCCATGTCCGATCCCACCAAATTCATACTCTTCAGACGTTCAAACGGCTTCTGGTACGTTGTCTTTACTGAGGACAATCACCGCGTATGGAAATCGACCAAATGCCGCTTGAAACGAGACGCCCTAAAGGCTCTGACGACGTTCAAGCATTCGATTAGGGATCGAGGCCCTTCGATTCTGTTCAGCTCATTCACCAAAGAGTTTCTTGTCTACGCTCGGACCACGCTTCGTCCAAGCACCGTAGCTGGATATGAACAAGGCTTCAAGGACTTCCTCCGACTAGCGGGAGATCTCCGTATGCACAGTGTGACCCCACGCGAAATCGAACGCTTTCTTGTAGCGAAGATTACAGAGACAAGCGAATGGACTGCCAGGAAGGACTATGCAGTCTTGGCGAGTGCATTTGAGACCGCTCGACGCTGGAATCTGATTTCGGACAATCCCTGGAGATCGGTTCGGAAACCCAGGATGAGGCAAGTCCTGCCGACCTTCTTCAGCGTGGCGGAGTTCCAAACGCTACTCACAGTTATCAGGGATGAACAATTCCGCGATCTTTGTATTCTCGCGATCTTCACCGGGATGAGAATGGGGGAGATCTGTGCACTGGAATGGTCAGATATTGATATGGAGCGAAAAACAATCCTGGTCCAAAACAAGGAGGGTTTCTTCACCAAGAACAGCCGAAATCGAATTGTGCCTTTGAGCGACGTTGCCGTGAGCCTCCTCCGTAGGCGAGCGTTGGCTACGACGAGCTCAATGGTGTTCCAGCGGAAGGGTGAGAAACTAACAAAGAACTATGTTTCCAAGGTCTTCAAGTACTACGTGCGCAAGGCAAAGCTCAATGACCGGCTCCATTTCCACTCGCTGAGACATTCGGCGGGATCACTCATGGTGCAGGCTGGGGTCCCGATCTACGCTGTTCAGAAGTGTAGTTCCCCTGGTTCAGTAGACAGAGAGTTAAGCTGCCTTTGATTTATTTATTCCCTGCAGTGTCTCCCATGGTGTGTAGTACCCCAGGGAAGAGTGCAGGCGTTTCTGGTTGTAGAACACCTCAATGTAGTCGAACAGGTGTTGATGTGCTTCCAGTCGAGTGTGGAAGTGTTCAAAGCACACGGACTCTGTCTTGAGCGTGTGGAAGAATGATTCGGTGACAGCATTGTCGTAGCAGCTCAAGCCGTTGCTTTGGATGAACCGCCCCGGCTTTACGGTCAAGAGATCGCGAAACGCTTTGCTGGTGTACTGGCTACCGCGGTCGCTGTGAAAGATCACCTGGAGCCCTGGCCGGTATTGCGAGAGAGCCCGCTGGAACGCCGTGCTGACGAGCTGAGCATCGATGCGATCGCTCGTTGCCCAGCCGATGATGGTCCGGGAAAAGAGATCCAGGATCACCGCCAGATACAGCCACCCCTCCGTCGTCCAGATGTACGTCATATCGGACGTCCAGACCTGATGGGGACGCTCGGCGGTGAAGTTTCGCTTTACGAGGTCCGGTGCAGGACGGGCTCCCTCGCGCTGTCGTGTGGTAATGCGGTACCGTCGCCGGACCTTCGCCACGATGCCTTCCTTGGCCATCAGGCGGGCCACACGATGGCGTCCGCAGGCGTTGCCTCTCTTGATAAGCTCCCGGTATACACGAGGGCTGCCATAGATGCCACGACTCTCGTGGTAAACGATTTTGATCTCCTCCAGAAGTCTCACGTTGGCTTTCTCCTGAGCACTGGCAATATGATGCCGGAACTTGTAAAAGCCACTCCTGGACGCCTTCAGCAGTTTGCACATGAGCACAATGGAGTGCTCATGTGCGTACTCGCTGACAAACGCATACTTCATCACGGCCGTCGTGAGAACACGGCCATAGCTTTTTTTAAGATTTCTCGCTCTTCCTTGACCCGGGCAAGTTCGCGGCGCAGTTCCTCAATCTCTTTCTTCTCGCTACCGATGTTGCCATTACCCGGAAAAGCAGTCTGGGGCGACGCTTTCCCCAGTGACCTCTTCCAACGGTCCAGCTGGTTGCGGTTAACGCCCAATTCCTTGGCCACTTCCGAGACGGGTTTGCCGCTCTCGGCGAGCAGACGCACCGCATCAACCTTGAATTGTTGGTCGAAATATCGACGAGCCTTCTTCGCTTTGTCTTGCTCCATGGTTCTTTCCTCCTGTAGTTATCCAACACCGTGGAGCTTAACTTCGTGTCCTTTATAACAGGGAAAGATCAAAGATCTTAGGTCACGTTTCGATTGCTACAACCCAGATCTATGCGCATCTCCAAACCGAGAATCTTCATTCTGAGGTCAATAAGATCCCAATAGCGCTAAACTGAGGGGAAGATCCTGAAATGCCATTTCTCTGGACACGATTTGGTCTCCCCCTAACCGTAGCACTGTCTACCCCTAACTGTAGCAAAGTCTGCCTGTAACGGTAGCAACCGTCTTTTTTCGCTCAATGTTGACGGGCCTGATATCACGTTTTCTCCCCTTTATATATTAGTACATACTAATACAATCCATCTCTCCGCGAGTGCTTCGATGCTTCGAGATGGATTCTGGGTTCGGTCCTCCAGTTAATAAAAGGCGAATCGAGCCCTCGGATCCCAAAGAATGGCTGCAAAGCCCCAAGGATCAATTCTGGGACTATGTGAAAAGCGAAGCGGAGATTATTGCATCAGTTATCGATGGGCTCTAGGGATCGTGGTTCCCACCACAGCCCGATCCTTTATCAAGCTCCGGAAAAAGTCCTACTTCTCTCCCCGGATTCCGGACCGAAAAGTGAGATTTTGCCGCGCCAGCTTTGAAGAAAGTGATCGGAGAGCGAAAAAAAAACGTAGTACGAGTCCAGGCCGATCCGTGTCGTTATCTCAGGTGGTCGGTGAGGGGGAGGGGGTGAGGGTTCTTCAGGACATAAACGATCTCGACGCCGGGCAGGATGAGTTCGTGAAAAGATTCGTTCCGCGAGTGGGAGTCCCATAACGAGAGGGGAGAGATGTATTTCGATCCCGAATTGTCCCTAGTGATCACAATAGGGGCCCCCACGTTTACACAGTTGATTCAAGGGAATGGGCCCCCTCTGAAGGACTTTTTCTCCACGCGTCCCTCCATGCATCCCAATCAAATCGCCCCTCCACTGTCTCACCAAAAACGAGAGACCCAACCATATCTGCAACCATCTGTTCCACATCACTAATAACAGATGCCCCCGTCATCGTTCCGACTATTGTGCCACTCCAGCGATGCCCTTCCGTGGCGTGATGGGAACGATGCCACCTAAACCGCGAAGCGATTAACTCTGTGAAGTAGTCCCCTGGATTCTCATTGTCGAAGTGCCCGTCAGGATAGAAAATGGCGAGATTGACCATTATTCGTTTCATCACATCAATGATTTTGTAGGTGTAATCCGCCATCTCTGCCGTGCTATACCCACGTCCAGCCTCTACTGCGTGATACGCACGCAAGCGCAACTGTGGCAGTGATTGGATGTAGGGAAGGAGTGCATCTCGCGGTATATCCGGGGGCACACTAGTTGTCTTTCGTATTACCTCCGGAGCCATCACGCTGACGGCGAGACGATCGGCCTCGGCACGACGAGCTCGCACGCGTTGGTACCAATCTTCTCTATAACGCACTACCTGAGCAGCGTCGAGCTTGCGAGCAAATCCACCCCTTATCTGTGTGTCGTTGTGGCAATCAAGACACAGCACAGCCAAGTTATCTGGTGCATTGTTGCCGGGATCCTCGTCAATGTGATGAATCTGCGCCGGCTTGCCTGGGATCGTGCAAACGCAACACGTTCGGTCTGACGCAAAGAGCACATCTGCCGCTGCTGTCAGATCGATCGGTAGTCTCTCTTTTGCCATATCAGACTGCTAGAGCTTTGTTCATGAACAGGTTCAATACCAAGAGACCGATGTGCAACACTTCTGGATTCTGCGTATCAATGAACACAGGAAGGACAAACCCGTTTCACGAACTCACATCCCATTGCGAGCGCCCCCTCGACCGCATCACCGTCCTGGGGCGCCACCTGTCGAGCTTAATGCGCATTAACGCATCTGTTCTCTTTGCGCACCGCACACCGTCGTGGGGCGCGTGAGACTCGAAGCTAAAGTAGACGAACCCCATGCCGCTCGCTAATTAGTTCCTTTAGCAGGAAACGAATGATATGTCCCAAATCGGAATTCCCCTGTGTTTTCAACTTCTCTTGCGAGCGCATGTAATTCGTTAGCGACTTCCCATTGGGAAATCCTTTGGGCGAACGGTTCTGCGTCTTCAATCTCGAGGGGCTCAAATCCAAGTGCTTTGCAATGAAATTTCACCTTGTCTTCAAAATCCTCTTGGCCAAGAGCAAACCCGAGGACATTAACATATGCCCCTCCTGTGCCATCGCCCAAAGATGTGTTGCGTTCCGTGGGAACAACACTTACTAATCCGATCCATATCTCCGGTTTCATCTTCATCTTCGGGTTAACATTCATTTGGCGTGCCTGAGCACACCGTCCGGGGCGCGTCACCCGGCAGGCACGATCGCACTAAAGAAAGGTTTACAAACAACGGCGAGCTCGTTCTCCTGGAGATCGTTGAGAAAGATTGTATCCAGATGTTCACGGACTGAAAACAGATTTGAAAACACTTGCCCTACCGACGACACAATCTCGTGTTTGTGTTCTCCCTGAAAACAAATGCAAAGGCAGACAACCACCGTCGGCTTGTCATCAAACCTGACCCTTGCGAGGTATGCCTTCTTAACAGCACCGTTATTGCGGAATATTGGAGTAAGTTTGTCCTTCAACTCCCGTTCTGTCGAGCCATCCTGTTCTCCCACGAAATGGACCACACCTACTGTCATTCTTAACTCTTCCATTATTCCTGCTCTGTCGGTCGAATGTTCTCGCAAAGATATCGCGTCATCATCAAATACCGTGCGTCTCAGACCGCAACACCGTCCTGGGGCGCCCCATAAATAAAGGTGGCCGGTCGTCGAGCCGCTGCTTACTCCGCAGAGTACGATTGATTACATCTTTCAGCCATTAGAAATTTGTCGATATGAGTTCACGAATGATATTGTTGTCTATTCTCTTTACCGGTCCAATTGTGGACAAGAATGCATCCTCGGGACCTATCTCGTTCGAACTGTTCCCGAAGACTGCAATAACCTCGGGAGCATGATACTTATAACATTGATATAGACCCTTAGGCACAGAAACGACTTCATTTGTCGAATCAACCGTCATTTGAAATGTGACGAGTGAATCTGCTGCACCAGTCCATTCTTCATATCCTGAAGCATAGCCCTCGCCTACCGTACTTGGATACTTGTACTTCAAGACCGCAGCGCCGATATCTCCGTAATAGACATAAATGCCATTTTGTCTTGCCGTGATTAATTGATCAACAAAATCAGTGGATCTTAACAGGAACCATTTCTCCCCACTCATCAACTCTTCCCCAACGATTGTTTGGGTCACCGTATCACCAACAAGAACAGTTCCATCACCAAGAATATAGCTTGTCCTGAAGGTCCATTTATTTCCGACCTTTAAGGGATAGATTGAAGAAGTGATTCCAGACGAATCAGTAATTTCGTTCTTGCTCTTCCCGCAAGAGAGGCTCAGTTGAAACGACAACCCTATTGTGAGACTCCATCGCAATTCATAGCTGCCCGCCGTTATTGGTGCACCAAAAAGGTCGGCCATGGGGTAGTTGAGCCGGTACAGCACGGCGGATTGATGAGGATTCAAAAGAACCTGAAGGATAAGATTACTAAGAACAGTCGGGCCGGAGGAAATAACTCTCCCGTTATCGCTCATCAGTGACCAGACATAGTAATAATCGCTGGTATAGAGTGTGTCGGGTTCTAGCGCCAGATTAGAGGCTGACAGTGTCATGGTCAATGTGTCAAGAATTCCTAATGTATCCTTGGAAACCGAAAACGTGTAAAGTACGTTATCCTTAACTTCACCGATGCTTGATGGTGATGTAACCGGAGCAACCGGATTGCTGGTCTCTTTGCATCCCAAAGGGAGCACTAGGATCAATGTTGCAAGTATTGAGCTACGCATAAAGCCTCGGGCATTCTTGTCGCAGCCGTGGCGATAAGCTGCGCTTACCTATGGTTAGAATTAGCATCTTCCATTATTCACCCCAATGCCGGATCGATTGGAAGTCTCTCGCACAAGCCGAAAGGCCGAATAGAGTAAGGTAAATGAACTGTGCATCACTGAATTTCGTTTGGCATGCAATCCGACCCGAATGCTACAGCGCTCCTTTCCACCGCGAGAAGAGGCCCGAAAGAACGTACCGGAAGATACCCCGCCCGCCCTCGAGAATCAACGACACCCCTCGATGCGAGCGATAACCCCCGCTAACTATCAGATATTACCGAAGCGCAATCGGCTGAACGTGATCCGTCACACGCGAGTGTGATTGCATGTCGGTGAGGGGGGAGGTATCTTTAGCGAAGTAATGGCTCCTTCACACAGGCCCCGTATCCGTTCGGATTAAGGGGTTACGCGTTTTATTCCCCTGAACATGCTCCGATTCGGCAAGCGACCTTCACATCGAATGAGGCATCATATGAACGCAGAAACCAGAATGGGATTAACCCGCCAATTCGAAAAGATTAGATTGGCGAATGAAGGTGCGAACTCGAAACTCCTATTTCCCGCGGGAATGCTGGCAGAGGCAGTTGCCGCCGTCGCGTGCTTTGTAATGGCAATCCGATTTACCATCGAGGACAAGCTGCTCTGGGCGGGCGCTCTCATGCTCCTAGTTGGATTCGCTCCGATTGTTCATGCTACATTCTTGGTCTTCAATCGTATAATGAATCGACGAATGCGACTTTTGTACGAGGCAGTGCTCGATACGACCGAATCCACTCATGAGTGAATCTCTTGAACCTCTTCCGCGTATAAGCCGCGACTTGTTAATCACGATCCCAACCAGTCCGAGCGGTGAGTTATGTGGAACTGGCTGCACGTCACAGCAGCAAGCGAGCGTTCGTTAGGCAGCATTCCAATAATCAGATTCATTTTAACGACTGAAACAAAGAACTAAGTCTAATTTCCGGGTATAATTTATAGTGACAACCAAGACAATAATTGGAATCGTTATCATTGTTTTGCTTTTAGCTGTTCTTGCGTTGAAGTGGAACACGCTCCGTTGGGCCTATTATGAAGTGCGAATTCTCCGGGCAAAAAGACAGCTCTTTGCTCTCGAACAACAGGGAAAGCCTTACCGGCCTGCACATCAAATCCTCTATGAGACTGAATGGTTGTGTGGTGCGACACATGACTATCAACGCATAGGCAAACACACAAGTTTCTTGGACGATGCTCTGAGAGATACGGCCAATGCAGATGCGATAGACGAACAATCTGTAATCGATGGTAGTTGGGGAAGATGGTACACAGAGTGGTTTTTCAAATTAGATGCTTCTTATGACCAGATAACTGCGCTTGCCAATCAAGGCCAGGTACCAAAATATCCGGTGCACTTTTTGGACCGGATCAATTCTCCCGAGAAATTGACGGGGCATCTCAATCATTTATTGATCTCGGATCTGAATACGGAGGGTGTAGACCATCGGCGGGAATTAAATGAAACGATTTCTGACTTGATGCGGTTGATTTTGCGCGGTGAACCGAAGAATTATGTATATGATCCGAGGCTTAAGACAGCATTACTGGATTGGTTGCTCAATACCGCGCGGAACCCTAAGACCGGTTACTGGGGTGCTTGGTACTCCGAGCCAAATGATGGCGGAATCAAGAAGACTGATGACCTTAGTATCACATTCCATATTGTCAGTTATCTCAACGGAAATGTGCCGGATTGGCAAAAGATCATTGCAGCCACACTGGCGATGAAAGATAAACAATACCCTCTCGGCTGGCTTGAAAGAACTGGTTACTTGAATCATAACAATATGGATGTTGTCAAGATATTCAGTTTGGGATGGAGCCAGGCTACAACAAATCAACAGGAAGCTATGCGAGTCGAAATTCGGAAAATGCTCAAATGGTGTCTGAACGAATCGCTACAACCGGACGGGTCATTTAAACTTCAAGACAGTGATGACTCACAAGAAACAAGCGTAAGTTTTGGGGCAGCATTCCTTGCGCGTATAGGATACTTTAATCGGACAAAACGATTTTGGACAGATGAGGACTTTCCTGATGCCGCTAAAGTTCGTGCAAACATTATTCAATTTATCCGATCTCATATTCGATCAGGGAGTGAAGGTGGAGTGTATTACCATGATACGCTCAAAGAACTAGACGCTTCCACGAATATAGATTAATGCTGCCTAACCTCGTCGAGGCGAAGTAGTCAGAATTGCGTGCAGAAACAAGGTCACATCGTTCGTCTGTGAGGGTAGCGTAACAACCGGCTGTAACGGACGTTTTGAGCGGTCTCGATACCCGACCGGCCGCGCGGTGACGTACGAAACTGTGGATCGCCGCAGCTTAGCTCCGGTCCGCTGGTCGGTTTCAATATAGTTTGCGATTAGTATACAATTGTGGAGATTACATGAAATCGTTGACTGCTATTATCTTCGGTGGAAGTTCAGGAATCGGCGAGGCGACCGCAATGCGGTTATCAAAAAGTGGTCTACACGTCATCATCGTCGGTCGTGACCAAAATCGCCTTGAAGTAGCTCGAGCCCATATTGCCCCTAGTGTGGAAATCGCACGTGTGGATGCAACTGACAGAGGAGCTGTCAGTGAGTTTTTTGAGCATATAGGCAAATTTGAGCACCTCGTTCTCTCGTTTAGTGGTGGTAAAGGCGCAGGTCCCTTCAAAGATCTTAGTATTGACGACATCCGGAGTGGAATGGAAGGGAAGTTCTTCGGTCAACTTACGGTGGCACAGAGCGGTCTTAGAAATCTGGAGGCAGGAGGCTCAATTACCTTCGTGTCTGCTGGAAGTGCGCGAGTTGCTTTGCCCGGAACAGCAGGGCTTGCAGCTATCAACGGAGCAATTGAAGCAATTGTTCCAACTCTGGCTAAGGAGCTTGCACCGACGAGAGTAAACGCGGTTTCTCCTGGAGTTATCGATACACCCTGGTGGAATGCAATGCCAAAGGCAATGAAAGAAAATATGTTCAGGCAAACCACGGAACATTTGCCCGTTCGCAGAGTTGGTCGTCCTGAAGATGTAGCACAGGCAATTGCATTTCTTGTGGAGGACACATTCGTTACTGGCACGATTATAGAAGTGGATGGCGGAGCACATTTAAACTGACTGATGTTAGATATTGAAGAAACAATATTTCTTACCGATTTGTGATCTCTGGACCCTCTCAGTATCTTTACAGTCAGGATACGCGTTCAATGAACTCTCTTCGATCAGTTGGACCTGTAGTCAAACTCGACCCAAACCGTCAATTCCCCTTTGAAAACGAAACCCGATTTGGCGTGAAGGTATTTGTGAATGATGCGTCAGAGTCCCCTTCTGAAGAAACCAAGCAGCCACGCAATAGAGCCTACATACCGCTGTAACCGTTCCTCAGCGAGGCACACATTGGTTAGCCACTCATTGCTGCATCGATTCAACCGACTCAGCCTGTGCGTTCTTTTTAACGGCAGGCACGTGTCCTTCCTTAGCAGTGCTCCCCTTCTGCTCATTTTGCTATTGCCTTTGTTCTTGTCCTGCGATGATATGGGCGAGTTCCCGATCGACTATCACAACAGGATTCTTTTCACCTCAGGCAGTGTCGGAAACGAACAACTCTTTACGATTAGTCCAGACGGGACAGATCTTCGCCAGCTCACCACTGGTCCATTCAACAATCACAACGGTTACTGGTCGTCAGATGCCTTGCGGATAGTTTTCAATTCTTCAGAAAATGGTAGCACTGGAGGCGAATACATCTTTGAGATGGACTCAGACGGTAAGAATCGACATTCACTAGACGTGATCGGAACTGTAAAGGGTTGGTCACCCAACAACTCACAAATTGTCTTTGTAAGCTGCCCCTTATGTGATGGCGGCGGAGATTTGAGCTCCTACATTTGCGTTGTCAACGCTGACGGCACAGGGTTTCGACAGCTGACCACAAACCCCGGAAACCTGTTGGTCAACGATGATGACGCGTGTTTTTCTGCCGACGGCAAGAAGATTTACTTTGACAGCAATCGTGGTGTTCCACCCCAATCAGGTGGAGAAATCTATGTTATGAATGCTGACGGATCTGACCTCCAAAGACTGACATACTTCAATAGGTACACTGGATCTCCTAGTGTTTCACCCGATGGAAGAAAGTTAGCATTTTGGTCCGGAACAACTGGTTTCGCACTATCCGGAATTTATACAATGAATATCGACACAACTGGTTTGAGACTTGTCATTGGTGACACGCCAACAGAGGTGTTCACTGGGCCGCGCTGGTCGCCGGACGGATCACAGTTTGTCATTCGCACGTACCCACCGGTATCATCGGAAACCGGATCCGTGTGCGTCATGAATGCCACTGGTACTGGACTGAGGACCATCCTTAACTCTCTTACCTATGATGCGTTAGACTGGTCTCGATAACAAGTGTGAATATAATAAGCAATGGGGGGGGAATTCAGTCTTAGCTAGCATCATCTGTGGCCCAGCACTTGTGCTGTTAGTGATCAACTCTCTCAACATGGTAATGTCAAGAGTTCTGTGTAAATGCAATCGGGTGTTTCTTCCAGTTGTTGTTTAGCAGTCCAAAGACGTTGTGGTGAATGCGTTCAGCGCTCGCTGGGTTGACGAAGGTTCCTCCCATCGGTCGGGTTCTGCGTCTGACCTCCCGGAAGCTGCGTTCGAGAACGTTTGTCGTTCGGATTCTCTTCCAGTGTTCTTTGGGCAGATCGAAGTATGTGAGGCATTCCCGGAGGTCCTTCGCGAGACACTTGACTGCCGAGGGTTCTTCGATTTCCCAGTGTTTCTTCCAGGTCTTGAACCGATGGATGGCCTCACGTCGCGATGTGGCGGTGAAGATCGTCTTACACTCGCCCATGAGCGCCCTGCGGTTGCGTTTCCTGGCCCTTCCCTGGACGTTGGTCATCTTGTGCCAGATGCACCGCTGATGCCGTTTGTAGGGGAAGAGCCGCTTGAGCGTTGACCTCAGACCCGGGTTACCGTCGGTCGTAATAAGCCGCAGGGCATTACCCTTGAGCCCACGGTTTTTGAGGTCGATTAGGAACTCGGTCCAGTTCGCTTCACTCTCGGAATCGACCAGACGGAACGAGAGAATCTCCTTCTTGCCATCCTTGGTGATGCCGAGGGCACAGAGGAGAACCTTACGTTCGAGGCCGATTTCACGGACTTTGTCGTAGATGCCATCCAGGAAGAGGTACTCGTACTTGTCCTCGATGGCCTTCGTCCGGTACTGAGCAAGGTCCTCGTCGGATTTCTGGACGATCGTGGAGACCGTCTGGGCGCTTACGGGCCGGCCTGTGAGCTGTTCGGCGATCCCCTTCAGTTTATGCGTGCTAATGCCGTTTAAGAACAGCGTCCCCAATGCCTTATCGACATCTTCCGTCCGTTGCTGGTAGGGGGCAAAGAGGCTATGGAGCAGGGCCCCTTCGCGGAAGCGAGGTACCAGCAGATCCTCGATTGAACCGAAGCGGGTGGTTAGATTCCGCTTGTAACTCCCGTTCCGGTAGTTCTTCCGGCTGCTGGTCCGTTCATAGGGCAAAGCCCCTATCTGCTCGGTGGCAGCGCGGTCCAGCAGGATCTCAAACATGATCTTCATCAGGACGGCAACAATGCCCTCGATCGATGCCCATGTCTGCCTGCGGAGCTCAGCAGCTGTGGGGACTTTCTTTTCTCCAGCGATCTCCGTACGTTTGCGTCGTGGTATCATCGGGTGGTTCCTCCTTCGTGTATTCCGTTCTGGCGAACAAAATATACGGGAAGATCACCCGATTTTCATTTTACACAGACTCTAAGATACTACCTCTCAACATCGAACGGAGGTCACATGAAACGGCCCATGTTCTTAGCTATAGCTCTTTCCTTTCTTATGCTGTTCATTGCACGGACCTTTTCGCAACCTGTACTGCCTGATTCCGGCCAGCTTGCTGCTTTGCAGACTCTGCAAATCCAATACAACAACGGCTTAGCCGTCCACTGGGGTAACGAACTTGGGACTCCAGACATGGTGATATTAGGCAAAGCCCGGTCGCTTGATTCGGATCCTGTTCGTTCTGGGTCAATATTTCTTGCCGCTCTGAATGCCCTGCTCGTGCAAGCGGACGTGAGCGACACTTGGGAGCAGGTTCGTGTGGCTCAATTCAACGGCGTTACCTATATCAGGTTTCAGCAGAGATACAAGACGATTCCAGTTGACGGCGGTGAGTACGTTGTCACAGTGCTGCCCGGTGCCAAAGTGTTGTCAGCATCAGGAAGCTTCTTCCGGAATATCAACATTGACACTCATCCACTTATTACTGTTGCAGAAGCGAGATCAGTTGCATCAGCCAATGTGGCCTTTGGATACTCACTGAAAGACAGCCTCCTCTCATCCAGTTTGAGCGTTGTGCGCAGAGACAGCATGTACCATTTGGCATGGATCATGCAGATCCCGGAAACCGCATCGCTCGTTAGCTGGAGGTACATTGTCGACGCAAAGACAGGAGCAATTCTCGATCAATACCGTCAGATCCTCGGGGTTGATGGGAGTGCTCAAGGGTACAACCATTCGCCATGCATCGATTACTCGCCCTCGAGCGTAACGTTGCACGATTTGGCAGGAGATGCGCAACTCGAGTGAACCTATGTATACGTAAACACAAGTGGAACTCGAGCGTATAACGAACAGGAAAACTTCAGCTATAACACGTCCGATCCTCATTTCGATGAAGCACAGGCGTACTATTTCATGGAGAACGCGCATTCTTATTGGTCATCATTGATCAGCGAACAGGTAAGTGTGTATGTCCACACAGCGCCATACGGCGGCGGGAGTTGTGCCGGGGGATGGACCGGTGGGGGCATTTTGCTTGGAGACGGATGTGGTGACCCTGCTCGTGAAGACAAGGTCTCTTACCACGAATACTCACACTTTGCCGCCGCTTCCCTTGGCGTCAATTTCTCATCGTCTCAGGATAATGAGCAAGGGGGAATTTCCGAAGGGATGGCTGATTTCTTTGCGGCGGACTATACAAATCGCACACAGATCAACGATTGCGCGTGGCCTGATCAAATGCGGGATATAACTAACCCCGATTTCACAACGTACGCCGGTTACACAAACTGGAAGAACCAACACAATGGTACAGTGGGCCGCTATATCGCTGGTGGGTTTTGGTCGTACTGTCTATGGCAATTGCGTAGCACTTTGAGCTCAACAGCAGCATACTTGACGATGAACTCTATTTCGAGCCTAACGGTGAACTCGACATTCAGCATTGCGCGCCAGAAGATAATCGAACAGGATCGCTCGCTAAACAATGGCTCGCATGTCCAAGTGATTGCAAATTCGTTCTATCAAAGAGGGATAGACTACGATTCGTTAGGAAACATCAACGTCACGGGCCCTGACTGCTTGCAGCTTAAGCAAAATGGAACGTGGTCCGCCTCCGTTTCTGGAGGATCACAGAGCTTCACTTATCAGTGGTATTACGAGGATCAGTATTCCGGAGGGTGGGTGGCACTGGGAACATCTCAATCTCAAAGCCGGACGATGGGGGGCCATGCCTTTGACATGAGATGCGACCTTACAGACAATGGGATGGGCCTCACCAAGTCATCAACGCTCCATGTTGATTATAATTGTCAGCCAAAGCTGGCTCCGCCGGTAATCGAGAGTTCCCCGCACCCGACGGAATATTCGTTAACAGAAGCCTATCCAAACCCATTCAACCCGAGTACAACGATAGAGTTCGCGCTTCCTGTAGCCGGAAATGTTTCGATAACTGTCTATGATATAGGGCGCTCGATTGTGAGTCTAGTCAGTGGAGCCTACGATGCAGGTAAATACTCTGTAAATTGGGATGCGTCTTCAATTTCAAGCGGAACCTATTACGTTCGTCTGACGGTGACTGACGAGCTTAGTCAAATTCGGTTTAGCAAAGTTGTCAAACTTATGCTTTTGAAATGAGCGCCAAGGTAAACTGATCCTGTTCTTGTCGGGTGCGGAGGCGAGGGCGCTCTGCCTCCAAGTCCCGATCGTGGTGAGACTCTGGAAGCCACGTAGCGAGGAGTCGGTGTGAGGTTGGAAACGGCCTCATGCTAAGCGACTCGACAACGTAACCTGCAAGGGTGCAACGCAAACGTCCAGGTTGTAATGTAGTGTGAACGCACAGGTAGCCTCGTAAAGAACAGTGAGGTGGACGAGCCCCTATTTTATGGGCGAAGTCTCCGACTGCGCACCGAGAACAGAGAGCACACGGCGACGCAGCGCCTCCGGGGTATGAGCGACGACATGGACGGAAAGAACAGGAACGGGACTTGGGAAGCCCTCGCCGGGCCACGAGCCGAGGCTCCACTCGGTAACGCGCGAGCACCCCGCCTTATAAGGAAACGAAATGGGCGGAACCTGGCAGGGTGGCAGATGAGACCGCAGTACTTACGATCGTCTGTGAAAGCAGACAGGAAGGAAGAGTCTCTGCTGAACTTAGACATCTAAAGAATGGACGGGGCGAGCATTCTCCCTCAGGGAGTACCAAGCGTACCAGCCTCGGGATATTTGGAGGGTGTCGCACGATGCGCCCATCGTGGTAAGGTTCAGGTAAGCCGTATGAGGGAAAACTTCACGTACGGTTTAACGAGGGGAGAAGGAGTTACAGCGTTGCGCTGCGCTCCTTCTCCTACTCTCTAGATCCCGCATGACGTGATTGCCGAGAGCCCAATCCGCGAGGGTCGGGCTCTCCGCATTTAAAGCTCTCCTGAAATCTGGAATAAGAGAAGGTGAATCACCCATCCCTTCCCAATCCAGAGGAGAGCTATGTCGACGCAAGAGTTCCACACCCTCCAGCGATACGCCATGAAGATGCTGAACGACCCCGATGACAGAGATGAACTCGTTTTGCTTGCATGGCAGGAGAGCAATCGTCTCGGCCCGAAATCATCAATGCCGCTCCTGGTGAACTACATGAAGTGGCGCGCTCGAGAGAACAAGCGTTCTATCGTCGGAGTTCATGACGGAGGAAAGAGCCTGCAGGATGTCTGGCATCACAATCCAGTCTCTCTCGATGCCGTAGTTGGCCACGACAAAACTCCGCTGAGTGCTTTCGTGTCCAGCTATGATCGTGACCCTTTTGGACAATGTATCGTGGCGGGATTTGAAGATGATCTCTCGGATGAGGAGCAGATGGTAGCCGAACAGATCGTCTGGGGTTTCACTGAAAAGGAATCTGCAAATAACCTCGGACTTGACGTCGGGACTGTGAGGAAGATTAAGGCTGAAGTGCGATCGAAGGCGATCGAGCATCTGGTGTGAACGATAGAAGGTTGAGATGCTCAACCACCTTCTTTTACCCGGAAGAGGACCCGTTTCGAGCCTCAACATCGACCGGGTACATAAGTATCCATACCACCCTTCTACTCGAACAAGCCCAGGTCGAAACATCGAAGCAGGGTCTGAACGGATTTGTAAAGTGATAAATCGATCTCAGGATTTTTTTGTGGTCGTAATTTTCAGGCCTATTGGCGTTTTCGGAGGTATCGGCGACCTCAATCGGTCAACCCTGGACGACGTGGGACCAGTAGGCGCCCAGGATCAGCAGATGAGGGTCCTGAGCGAAACGTCCGATCTTGGTGAACAACAGAAACAGATTATTCGGGAGGACTTTCCGAAGGTCACGGTGTATTAACAAAAGCCCGGACAACGCTGCCCGGGCTCTGACAGCAATGCATCCTCCAAGTTCACTTGACAAAAAGCATTTTTTTCGTATCAACATATTCGCCGGCCTGGAGACGGTAAAAGTAGACCCCGCTCGCAAGTGCTGACCCGTTGAACTGAACTGTGTAGACCCCCACCGATTTCTCCTCATTCACCAGCGTTATGACTTCCTGCCCGAGCAAATTGAAGACTTTCAGACTTACTCGTGAAGAGTGTGGCAACTCGTAGCGTATCGTCGTGCTCGGGTTGAACGGGTTAGGGTAGTTTTGCCGCAAAACATACTGCCTCGGGCTCGCATTGCTCTTCGTTTCCACACCTGTCATCTCGGATAATGGCCTTCGCCAGATTCCGCCGAAACGAGTCGCGCAATATAAATCAGTGCTGGATGCTGCAAGACAAAAAACGTCGGTCGGTGTCAATCCGGTGTTTGCCGGGGTCCAGACTGTTCCGCCAACCGTAGATACGGATACTCCTCCGCCGATTGTCCCCGCAAATATTTCCTTTCCACATATTACTAAAGACCATACATTCAAACTCGTTAACCCATTATTCACGGATGTCCAGTTTGCACCAAGGTCTGTGGAACGAAAGACACCCGCGTCGCTTGTCGCGGAGACAATCGTGGTCCCTGACGCTGCTAATGTGATAACATACATGCCCAAAAATCCATTGTCGATCGGGCTCCAGGTGATGCCCTTATCAGTGGACAGAAATAGCCCTGTGTTGTAGGTTCCTGCAAAGAGATCACTATCAACAGCAGCTAATGAAGTGACTGCACATTGGTAGTACGATCCCCCTTTGAAGAGAACAGGTACGCCTTGGCACGTCCAGCTGTCGCCACCATTTGCAGATCGAAACACCCAGAAGCTACTAGCGTAGATATCCGTTCCCGAACCAGCGAGTGAGGTGAAGGAGGTCACTTTCAATCCGATATTCACCGGATTGTCCAAGCCGCTGTCGATTGGACTCCATGTTATTCCGTAGTCCTTGGAACGAAAAATTCCTGCATCTGCTGTGCTGATAAGAAGATTGTTGCCAGATTCCGCAAGGGATGTAATTTGAGAGGAGACGGCCGTCGTATCTTCCCTCCAGCTCACACCCTTATCGCTTGAAATAAAAAGCCCCCCGGCTCCATCAAGACAGTCTGCAAAGAGGTTCATCCCTCCATTTCCAATAGGCGATGTTCCAACAAACTCTATTGAATGAGCAAGTATACCATGGCAGACTGACTCCCAGTTTGCGCCATTGTTGGTCGATCGGAAAACTCCCTTGTAATAGATTCCGGCAAAGAGGATGGGGGTCGCGCTGCTTGTCTTCTTTGGTACTACAGCAATGGCATGAATCGACTGATAAGATGCTGGAAAACCATTGTTGACCGGAATCCAACTATTTCCCTTATCTGTTGATCGAAAGAGGCCAGATCCTGTTCCAGCAAAAATCGTGGAGTCCGATACCGAAAAACAATCGCATTGACTCATCTGGGTATTCGCAGCCGACCAAGTTGTGCCGCCATTCGTGCTAAAGAAAACTCCACTGTGAAAAGTACTTACGACTACATTCATGCCGATGGCCGCAACAGAAATCACATATTTCTCCCCCATCCCAGAGTCAACTTCAGCCCAGTTTGTGCCAAAATCTGTGGAAACAAAGAGGCCGCTGTCGGTCGCGGCGTAAATGCGTTTGCCGTTTTCGCTATCAGTTCCTTGAGCGACAGCCAACGCGTATGCCTGCAAATGTCCGATCCCATTATTCGCCGCATTCCAGGTTTCGCCAAAATCCGTCGAAAGAGACATGCCAACTGAAAAAGTTCCTATAAACAGAATTGAGTCGGCAAAAGCTATCGGGCCATAAACTTGTGTAGCACTGGGATGCCAATTCTTACCTCCATTCGTTGATATGAGGATTCGCGGCTCTGGTGGACTAGAATCCTCTATTGCTGCGACGATAGTGTGACCATAAACTGCGAACCAACTGACATCCGCAGTATTCGGTATCCCATCGATTGGACTCCAATTTTCCCCATAGTCCGTGGAATAGTAAGCCCCGCAGTATTGAGTACCCGCAAGAATAACGGAGTCCATCACTGCGAGAGAAAGTATTGTCCCTCCATACGGTCCGTTCGTTTGTACCCATTGGCACTCTGCAGGCTGCCACAAAAGAAAAAGGGTTAAGATAATGACGAGTGGAGTCGCTTTCATGTCACACGTCCATCTGGTGGACCTGCGAACCGGATGAACCAACTTGAGATAGGGTCAGTGAGTCTTTGATAATGGCGGCAAAAACCCGGCGGCTCACCAACTCCAAGATCAAGTCACGGTATTTCGAAAGTCGTGAAAGAGTTATTCCAATGCCGATGGCTGCGGTGCGGTGAGAGACGTGGGAGCGCAACGAGAGAGATGTCGGGAGAACTCACGTTCTCAGGTCAGACACGGAGGCCACAGCAGCTCATCCGCTTGTCGACCTATCTGCATTGCGGGAAATGTAACCGGCCGCATTGATACTATCAATAGTCTACTCACAGAAAGCATGTGAAACTGAAGAAACAGTTAGGGGAATGGGGTCCCATGTCCGGGAATCCGGAGAGACCATGAGAAAAGTCTGTCAATCGATGAACTGTATATCAGAAAGTCCCGCCCTTCCGGGACAACGGACGCGGGTGCGAGGTGACCGTGGGTCAGAACTAATTCATGACCTCCAGGCCGAACGCAACCTGGCAGTGGCATTTGTCGCACACCACCATCCATCCTGATTGCGTATGCTCTCCGAATGGGAGCGCTACTGGACGCCCGACAGAGCAACCGAATAAGGAGGAGGCTCACCGAGCTGTACGAGTATGCCAAGACGATCGGCTACTTGAAGGACTTTGAGGTAGACGTTGCCGGAGCAAAGGTGAAGAAGCTCGACCGACTCCATCTGGACAGTTCGACGTTCAAGGCAATGAGGAAACCCCACCTCCAAGTGTCGCAAAGTCTGCCTGTAACTGTAGCAGAGTCTACCCCTAACGGTAGCAGTGACATCAAAACGAGCGAGGAAAATCAAGGGTGAATCTGATTTATTTCCCCTTTATATAGTATTACATACTGTTACATCCCTCCCTGCGCGACTGCTCCGGGAGGGATTTTCTTTTTTTTGAGCTTGGGCGAAGAGTTGATGAGGCAAACATTTTTCCATATATTCTCGATCAGAGTTGCTCCAGTCCGTTGTGATGATGAGGGAATATTGCTAACAAATTGCTAACAACAATCCCTCGTGATGGTGTGGTTAGTTGGATTTTTGGCCCGAATAGATCGAGTTTTTGAGCTGTTTTTCCCCCGGAGAGCTGGCAGAACGGCTATTGCACCGGTCTTGAAAACCGGCGCCCGCAAGGGCTTGGGGGTTCGAATCCCTCGCAATTCTGCAAAATCTCAATCCACAGCCTCAAACTCTGCACTAAACTCTGTACTGCCGACCCCTGAAAAGGGGGTTGGCGATGTTCCTTTCCAAATCTTCCGCTGGCATCTATTACCTCTTCTACAACGATGAACTAGGCAAGCGCCGAGCGGTCTCTACGCGGTGTCGGCTCAAACCTCAAGCGCTGAAATTTCTCCAGTCGTTCAAGCAAGCGGACCATGAACGGAAAACCAAGCTTAAGAGAGTATTACTTTCAGAGTTCGCCCGTGCCTACATTGAACACACCCGAAGCATCCACACTCGAAAGACGGCAGAGAGTGACGCGACCGCTCTGGCGGAATTCCTGCGAATTGTCGGGGACCGACCCCTCCACTTGATAGAAGTACGAGATATAGAACTCTTCCTGTCAAGGAAGAGGGAAGAGGCTTCCGCGTGGACGGCCCGGAAGTACTACATCGCCTTAGCCGCAGCTTTTGAAACCGCAAAGCGCTGGGGACATATCTCTTCGAACCCGTTCCGGTCGGTCGACAAACCGAGAGTTCCTGAAATTCTCCCTGTCTTCCTGTCCCGGACGGAATTTGTGGTCCTGCTGAGCGCCATCCCAAGTCAGGATTTGAGGGACCTTGTCGTGTGTGCAGTGTCATCGGGTCTGAGGCTGGGTGAACTACTTGCACTCTCTTGGTCTGATGTGGATTTTGGCCGGCGTGTCCTCACAATTCAGAATTCAGAGCGTTTTACCACCAAGAACAGACGCATGCGTGTAATTCCGATGAACGAAGGTCTATTCCGGACGTTATCAGAGCGACGGAGAACGATGTCGGTCGAATCGGAACTCGTTTTCCATGAAGGCGGGGCCCCATGCGACCCCAAAAGGGTGAGCAAGGCATTCAAGCGGAGCGTCCGCATCGCTGGTCTGGACCATCGGCTCCACTTCCACAGCACAAGGCATACGTTTGCGAGTTGGCTTGCCCAAGACGGAGTGTCCCTCTATGCAATACAGAAGCTCCTGGGGCATTCTAGCGCGAGTGTGACCCAAATTTACTCCCATCTGCAGCCGAGCGAACTGCGGGCAGAGGTGGAACGGATATCCGTATCGACGAACTAGTCCGACCATGATTTGGAGGACCCAAAATCGGATGAAAAACCCGTTTGCGGGAGTCCCGTTCCTGTCATGCGATATTAGGCCCTTGTCGCAGTTGGACTACGATTCTCCGGAGAAGTATCCCGGCAATTGACAGGTTTGTACTGTTCATAGTCTGGGGAGTCATAGTCTGGGGAGACCGGCTTACTTGACTACGGATACCACAGAGGGTATCTTGTGGGAAGTGCACTCAAAGTGTCACGTTCCGCGGCCCAGGCGACCCTTCCTAATTGTATTTTTGCACCTTCGAAAGAATTGGAGGAACTGTGATGAAGCGTATCATTGGTTCCATCACGTTCTTTCTCATTGTAGGAATCTCGTGCAAGAACGAAACGAATATTATTCTGCAACCGACGCCCCTTTCCTTTCCACTGTCCCGACCCGTAATAATTCTACAGGACACTTCCCAAACGGGGAACTATCACGTTAGCTGGCATCCGATTGCCAATGCATCAACTTATACCCTTCAAGAAGATACCTCGGCTTCCTTTGCATCGAGTACTGTAGACTACGTTGGTCCCGACACAGCGGTGCAAGAAAGCGCGAAACCACTCGGGCATATTTACTACTATCGGGTCAGGGCTGCTAACTCCTACGGTAGCGGGCCATGGAGTGACACGGTTAGTATCTTGGTTAGTGTATCTCCGTCAAATGTAGTCTTTCCGAACAACAACGTCAGCTATTCCGGTCAAGTCCAGCCGCTCTTCAACCAGGCCTGCACTGCCTCAGGGTGTCACGACAATGGAGCGCACCAGAGTGACTTGGACCTCACCGACTACGGACATGCGGTTTTGACTGTGCCGGGGGTCGTCGTCCCTGGAAAGCCGGATGCCAGCACTCTTGTACTGCGCATAGAGGGAGCGGTGGGTCCGAGAATGCCTTCTGCCTACTTCCCACTAAACCAAAACCAGATAGGCGGTATTCGGGTATGGGTTCTCGAAGGAGCAAAAGACAACTAGTTTTGATGTGCGTCCGCACACCACGAGCCTCTGTCAGCCGTCGATTTGATTGCCAAGGCAACCCGGAAAGGCACCTCCTTACCTAGGAAAGAAGTTTGCGTTTACACAGACTATTCAGAGCGAGGGATGGCACTCGAATCGCAGGACCCGAAATTGAATGCGAATGCCGTTCGCCGGAGTCCCGTTTCCTTGGGCGTAGAAAGGTCTCGCCCCCTGTGTGGAACTCAATTATGAGATTTCCCAATGGGTTCGTAAATCCAACCAGCACCATCCAACATCATCACGAAGGGCCTATGGGAAAATTAAGACGGGGACGTTATCCAATTTCGGAAATAAGCAAAGGACCCATCCGTCACGCCTCCCTTCCAGCCTCCCAGGAGGAACAACTACATCAAATCTTTGATACATTTAGTGAATTGGGGACATTGTTCGCAGTATCATTTGAAGAGGTCCTTCTAAATTTCCGGCGAGACGTGAATCCGGCAAGTGAAATCGCAGTATGGCAACAAATAGCCGACGCTTACAAACAGATTGTCTCTCAAAATCCCAGGTCATCCATCGAGCAACGAAAAGAGGCTTTCATCAAGCTGGTAGTCGGTCCCAAAGAAGGAAACGGGAATTAATCCGCTTTCGAAGCGTTCACAGCTATTGGCTTGAACCCAGGTATGCGCAATGAACAGGGCTCACCGTTGACACTACAAATATCAGAGAAGCTCCTCACGCTGAGGGTTGTCAGAAGCCTCATTGACCTAGTGGCTGGTTGATGCCAACGTGGAGTAATCTCAACGAATTAATTTGTAACTATTTGGAATAGGCCACAACATAGAGCTGACGTCTTCCTTGGGAGAGACTAGGCTCTTAAGATGTTTCCGATTGCCGACTCCAGAGGAGTACGAAGATGAATTGACCAGGGTTGTGAAAAATCGAGTGTGGCAAGTAACACAGGGCAAATATGTGTCGAGATATTGTCAATACTGTGCTTTGTTGGATGGCGGGCCCTCTTTAGCCTCGCTATCAATAGATTGGCGTACCACTTGCCTTTGAACACTGAATCGTAATTGTTCGCCTCATATATCCTATCGACTAATTCCCTCATTAACTTTTCGCGCGCACTATATTCTGCAGGCGTGATACCTAAGGCACCTGCAAACCCGGTGCGGATGAAATCCAGTCTCGCCTCGTCAATTTCACCGAAACCGCCTTGGTGAATACGCGAAGTAGAATGATATCCTGCACCCACATTCACGTTCGCCGTTTCCGAGAGCGCACACAAAACCACCCATTCTTTCCACGTTACTGCCGCATCTCTTCTCCATGTTGCAGTATCACCAATTGCCTCCTCAACCGTACCACGGTCTAAATCAGAAACGCTTGCCGCTGCAGTGAGGACATCTCCCCACATAAACAGGTAGTTCTCATAATGATATGGCGAAGTATACACCAAATAATCTGATTGGACCAGAGTCCCTTTGAGGTCGTCGATGTCTTTGTCTAGGAAAAAGAAGGCACACGCGGATTTACCCATGTATCCTTGGAGTTTGTTCTGAGCTCTAAGCACTTCGAAGAAAGCCAATAGGACCTGCTTCCCTCCGGCAGCTCCGTCAATTTCTTCTCCGCTGCGGATTTGATATGCGATTCCAAGTCGATTGCAGACAAGTGCAGCAATTCTATCGTAAAAAAATCGGTCGGACTTCCCTTCGACGTAGATTACTACGTTGACAAGCGTCATTTCTAGCATCCGAGCTTGAGCCTCCCTCGAAAACCGCAATCGGTTCTCTTTCATATCTTGAATATTTTCTCGTCGGGGATTTCGGCCATTACCTCGGGAGAGTGGGTAGCCACAACCAGCTGGCATCCCGGATTCAGAAGTACTAATGAAGCCACTAGTCGTCTTTGCCAGTCGACATGCAACGAAATTTCCGGTTCGTCTATTAACAGAGAACTCTCGTTAACAGTAAGGGCTTCAGCGAAAATACGAAGAACATGCTTTTCCCCAGATGAGAGGGATGCAAGGCCGATATCCTGACCCTCGGTGCTTAGCACCTGTATCGCAGTGTCGGAGAACTTAAGTGCTTTCGGACCACTAAACATTTGGCGAACGAGTTCCTCTAACCTGCGACGGGGAGCAGCCGCCTTTTCGATTTCTACTTCAACGCTGCTTATGTCAGATGATACCGAAGCAAGTTGAGAATTATATCTCGCAAAGAAATCCTCTTTTGTTCCGAGAGCCGTCGATTCACCCATTCGGTTGAGAAATGCAGAGAGGAGGTTGTAGGCTCGTTCGCGAGGAATACTTTCTTTGGATTCTATTGAAGTTGGCTTCGGCGGATTAATTACAGCAAGCAAGATGTTCGTGAGCCCCTTTTCTTGAGCCTTTCTGATGTTACTGAGGAGTTGAGCAGAATAGCTTGACCACAATCGGCTTAGCGACTTTCCGAACTGAGAATCTAGGACAGATTCCGAGATAGTAGAGTAGGCTCCAACTGAACCGGGAAACATGTCAACATCGGGACTTAAGTAAAGCCGAGAGGTTGGAAGCCAGGCATGATTCCATCCACCGCCGACATCTGCAGTGAAGTCAGACTCCTTTAACGTCCAATGCCACTTGTCGAAGAGCCGCGTAGCATATGATTGCCCCGCCTGAATCCAACCAGTTCGGATGGTGGTCATCAGTTCTTGCTGTGGTTGCAATTGAATTTCTTGGACAGGCGCTTGTATGGTTGTTGGGGCAGGCTTCTCAATTGTATACGTGAACGTCCTCCCGTAGCTGACGGAATAGATTTGTACCCGTGCGGACTTGAAGGGTACGGATGCTATACTATCGGCATCTTGGCTGAGCGCGGACTCTAGAATTCGCAGCAATGAGGTTTTGCCAACTCCATTTGCGCCAAAGAAAACATTGATGTCTCGGTTCAACTTGAATTGGACTGGGTCTTTTCGTCCAGCGAGACCTAGGATTTCGAATTCTACAATGTGGGCCATAACGGCGTCCTATGTGGGATGCTCATCGAGGTTGATGTGAGTGCTGTCTCGAAAGAGAGTGAAATATGTGTCGGTTCTAAAGTCGACGAATGGCGAATTAGCTCACGAGGCATGGTGTCTCGGGAGTTGAAGTGAAAAAGGGAAGGCAAGAAAAAAGAAGATAACCACCCTGTTCGGGAGAGTCAACACGACTCGAATCGTAGCTACATAGTAGGGTCGAATCATAGGTCTTCCGCGGGCTTTTCGTATGCATGGGGGTTTAAGGGCGAACCCACTCCCTAAAGCCAAACGGTAGATACGGGTCTGTTGCTTATGGCTTCACATGTTTCTAACTTCCACCGTCGTCGATACAGGTTCCTGCTCTCCCGCTCCTTTTCGCAATCCCCAGTGGAATCATGCCACCCATTCAAATTCAAGACGTAGTAGGTGCTGTCCCTCGAATCCCCCTTGTCCGATAGTACTGGTTCGTGAGAACGGAGGGAGGTCTATACTACGATGATTTCGTCAGAGGGCGGTTTATTGTAAGACATCGGCGTACAAGATGTAAAAGATGTACCAGATGAAGTGCCTTACCTTCCCGCTTGAGCGGGAGGCCGTGCTAACAGTCTGGACGGGTGAGGCGCTTCTATTTTCTGATGCGTAAAGAGCAATGGAGAAGATTGCGGGCTACTTATTGTGGGTTCGCGAAGAAGAGCCGACAGGATTGTTAGTAGAGTATCTTACCCCATACAAGAGAATCAGGCGGGTGCGACTTAAATGTGACTTTCCCAAAGCTGAAGCAGATAGGGCCAAAGCAGAACTTCAGAGCGCATTGAACGAACTGCCAGGGGCTCAAGGGGACCAATTACTGGAACTCCAGGGTTGGATTGAGTCACTACGAGTTCAAGTGCTCACCTCTGAGATTCATGCTGCATTCCATCACGAAGGGAGACTCGATTTATTCTTTGAGATGCCTTTGCCATCGAGAGAGGAAATCGTGACTGTGGCTGAGGCGAAGAAACAAGCGAGAAACGAACAGCGAAAAATCGAAATTCTGGTGGGGGCTCTGAGGGCCAAGAACAAACAGACAGATTCGTTACACACCTTGAGTCATGAGGTGAAAGACATTCTCGTGCTGACTATCCCCCTTCTACGAAGAGAGGTATGGCGGAGCATTCAAGATGTGGCGAAGCAACTTAGCGAAGACCCCAAAGAAGTGTACTACTCTTTGGTCAACGACGTGGAACCTTTCTTCACGCTTGACAAGCTCATAAAGTGCTTAGAAAACGAAGAGAATTTCATCAAAATGTTTGTCGAGAAGTTGAACCCCAAGCGATGTGAGACTTTCATGGCCGCGCGTTTGAAGCAATTAAGGTTGACATGGCGGAGAGGGTTATCAGAAGAAACAAAATACGTCATGAATCGGTTGCTTGGCGAATTCGGTGCAAAGTTCGAACTTCCTAATGACGAACAAGTGCAAGCTGCGAAGCTCTCAAGAGAGGACTTCCAAAAAAGAGAGAATGAGGTTTGGCTGCCAACCTTGCGAGGATTGTTAAAACAAAAGCAAGCGGTAGCAGACACGCGACCTCTTACAGCCGTCGAATCACAACATCCGGACGTTGGTAGAGGCAGGGCGTCAGCGAGTGACAGAGAGAGGACGAGGGATGCTGTTGGATGGGTTTACAAACAAAAGAAAAAGGATAACCCTCAGGAAAAGCTTCAGTCGATTGCGGGTCAAGCTGTTTTGAAGTTCTTTCCAGAGATTACCCAATTCAGCGGCGAGAAGACCAAATACCGCACACCAACACTCAATCCTGAGTGGAAACGTAAGCGGGATTCTCTCCGATGCAATGCGGGGCAAAAGCTCAGGGATAAGAAGAAACAGAAGAGGCCTGGAATAACTCGTTGATTTCCACCCACCTTCCACCCATCACCTTAGCAATCTCCCCCCATAATTCCACCCTTTAATTGCCCGCTGTGACTTCTGGGTGAGGAACTCGCTCACAGCGTTTTCAATTTGAAGCCCAAAACTGACCTACTCAGGAGTCACGACCAGAGTTCCAGTCAGTAGCGGGCTTCTCTGTTATCTGGATGATAGCAGACAAAAGAAAGGGCCGCTTGCCGGCGGCCCAGGAGGTATATCATGCAGAAACAAGTTACGAATTCTTTTACCCAAGCGCAAGCGGTAATTGCGCCAACCGGCACTGTTTTCCTGAAAGTGCCAGGCAAGGGGTTGAATGCAATTGGATGGCTTGAAGGTAGGACTCTCCATTGTCGCAGGGACCCACGGAAACACCTTCTCCGGTCACTTGATGCCTATGGGCTGGCTGCTGTCATCGCGGCCTCAGAGAGCTTCGACCAGTGGGTCATTCACCTTCCGGAGGAGACTCTCACAGCCTCAAGGAAGGCACTGGTCGAATCAGGGACGATTCGGAATTTCCCGGGGTATGAACCTCAGGTTTTTCTGTCTCTCAGCGCCTTCAACCACGGAGGGAAGGGAAATTGTCAACTTCAGCTTAGTTTCCCTCAGGAGCAGGGCCAATGAAACAGGACCGCTACGATGCTGTACTAAGGAAAAGGAAAGGAAGATTTATCCCTAAGAAAGTCTTGCGCCATAAGAAATTTGAGGTCAATCCGAATTATACGTTCACCGCATCGGTTTGGATTGCCGACACACCCGACAGCAACTTCTTGCCAACGGTCAATCTGACGATTCACCACAACGGTGACTCCGTGAGGATGTGCTTCAAATCCGCAGTGTGGTTGGTTGTTGCACTTGAGGAATTGAGGACGTGGACGCAAGAGATGTTTATATTATTAGACGACAGGCACCGCACTGCAGTTGCAGAGTTCCTTGCTGCCCATAAAGGACAACAAGCTGAACAACGTAACGACTATACGGTTTATACAGTTATACAAGACAGTGGTGAGAAAAAGCTGCCAAAACGGAAGGCAAAGGTCGATTTCAGGACGGGGGAAATTCTTGATGAGAAAGAACCCGCTGCTGCAGGGGGCCAATGAGAGCACCTTGGTGGAGAAAATCGTAAGCCTCGATGAGCAGCTCACAAGCGCTGCATTTGAAGGGTTTATAGAGCACGGAGTGTCAAGTGAGCAGCTCAAGCAGTTCTACAGAGCTCTCCGAGACTTCTCACGAGCCGCAGAAAAGGTGCTGGATGTAATGCACAAGACCGGAATAGATGGATAGATAGGGGCCGCCAATAAGACGAACATAGGAACGGTAATTCCTGGATGTCACGTGTATCCCGAGGTCTCCTAGGTTGGTCGGTTCAGAGGAGGTTGAGCTCTGCTTGTAAGTGCACAAATCGGAACCGATGTCATTAGCAAATGCGGGACTATCTTGTCTTGGGACAAGAGGTTAAACCCGCAAGCCTGCAAATCGATGGTTGAAAGCCCATACGAGGTTCCGTGTCCTCGGAGATTAACAACGCTCTCAAAATGCTCAGTTGTTCAGAAATCTGCCGTTGCGATAATCCGAAATCCTCAGTAAATGGGCTGGATTCTTCAATTAAGGGCCATCTCAAAATCTGCAGAAACTTGTCATTTATGATTACCACGGGCAGGTCAACATACCATCTATGAAAACAACGCTCTCTTGGAGAGGGTCTCGCTGATGGGTGGCTATGGCAGCGGGGCTTGGCGGACCACTAACCGCAAGATGACGGTTGATGAGTCACTTTCACTAGACATTCTTCTTCTTGGCCAAGAAGGGCACTTGGTGCCGGGACACTCAGGGCGAGTGCAATGGACTTTGGGTGAAAATGTCTTCGCATCAGTGTCACTCGCCTGCAAAGGCGACAGACTGGTCCTGAGCTACAGAATCTCGAATGACGGACAAATCGAGCATGTTCTGACCGAGCTCCCCCTTCAGACAACATCTCCAGGCTTCGGAGGAATACGTTACTGGTTTAAGTGTCCCCTTGATACGAGTCAGCGAAAACTCTCAAAGCTCTATTTGCCACCTCGGGCGAAGGTCTTCGGTTGCAGAGAATGTCATGGCCTCACGTATGCGAGTTGCCAAAATAGCCCTTGGTATCAAGGAACTCACTGGCAAGACGAGAAATCCACTCGTGCGCATTTGGAATACTTCAAGAACATTTCGGCAAACCTCGCTTAGCAACATTCCCTTGTAGCGATATCGGAAAGGGGTTCTAGCTCGACCAGTCCTCATCCTACGAATAGACTCTTCAGGGTTTGGAGGATGGAACCCGCCTCAGACAGTGTTAGAAAGGCCACGTATGAAAGAAAGCCAAGCAGCCATTCCGCTACAATGAGTTTCTTCTGCCTCGAATTGAAAGAAGAAAGCAAATCAGATTTCATCCTAAAGGTCACAAAAAGCATTGCGCTGAAATAAATGCAGTTGAGAAGGGAGTCGAAATCAAAGGCTATCTTACGACGATAGGTCGCCTCCTTTTTGGTCAGGTATCGGTTAACCTCAGCAGGCATTAGGGTGAGGTAGAGTGCAGCGAATACCGCGATGAAACATAGACCCCACCAAGCCAGCCGAAAAGGCCTAAACCCCAATCCCATAGTGGCCTCATAGGTCCAACGCCACCACGTGATTGGCTGCCACCAAGTGTAGAGTTCAAACGACGTAGATTGCTTCTGATACATTGTTGACTTCTGAAAAATGTAGTCGAGTTCGTATCTCTCTTGCTTGTACGAATCGCCGTTGAAGCTGACTTCCTTCAACGTCGTGATAATATCCTTCTTCGAATAATAATCGAGCGTTTTGCTCAGTTCAAGGTATCTAAATTTCTCCAGTTGAATTTTGAGGTCCACGGGGCCGTGGATAAGAATCTTGGCACCAGGATAATTGATGGTATTGATACTCTTAATAGACGCATAGGGATTTTGGCTTGTCGTTCTTAAATTGTCTAAAAACACGCCTTGCTCTAGAAAACTCGCCCTCATAACGTCGTACCTCCGAACAGAGCCAGATTTCTCAGAACCAATCTCAATGACGTTTCCCAGCACAGCACGTGCAAAATCCACCTCTGCAAAACTATCAACGGTGGCCCCAACAAATGTGGCGAGACCAAAGAAACGAGAGGAATCGAAAGACACGTGTCGACCGAAACGGGCATCGGAGAAATCGGCCAACGTGTCGAAGGTGACCCTTGAGAAATCGACCACGCTGTCGAAGTGGGCCAGCATAAAAACGGCCATACTACCGAAGTGGGCTTGTGTAAAGGTTGCCTGGTTGTGGAATTGGGCCCCCAAGAAGTAGGCCCTCGTGGAGAAGATGGCCTTTGAGAAATCGACTGTGCTGTCGAAGTAAGATTGGAAAGTAGCTACATTGCCGAATTGGGCGTCCGTGAAGTCGGCCATGCCGTCAAAATGGGACCCCCAGAAATAGGCCTCGTTGCCGAAGTGGGTCCCCCTGAAATAGACCTGACGGTCGAAGGTGGCATGTTGGAAATCGGCGAATTGATGGAAGTCAACTGTTTCGAAATGTGTCGTGTTGCTGAAGGTGGCGTCGGTGAACCAGGCCATGCTGTCGAAGAATACCCCGTTAAACCCGGCCGTGCTGCCGAAGATGGCCTTGTAGAAATTGGCCGAGCTGTCGAAGTGGGCGAAGTCGAATTCGGCCAAGCTGTCAAAGTAGGCTTGTATGAATGTAGCCTCGTTACTGAATTGGGCCAGCCTAAAATTTGACGTCCCCTTGAACTTAGCTTCAGAAAAGTCGACCGTGTTGCCGAAGTGGGCTGCGTGGAAATCGGCCGTGCTGCCGAAGATGGCCTCACGGAAAATGGCCCTAGTGAAGTTCAGAGGATATTTGGCCATAGAGTGCTTCCATCTATCTTTATCGGGTCGACCACCATATGGATAGACGGTACCGTTTTTGTTCTGTGAATTGGCTATGCTTGATAAAAGCAACAAGAGGAGGCAAATGCCCAAGCGTGGGTAGCTCATGGGTTTTGCTCGAGTGAATGGTCGAGGTAATCAGCTTGGAATGAGACTATCTAGATTTCCATTGAGATGCAAGAGACTGCGGCATAGCGAAGCAGCCGGAATCGCCCCAAGCGCTGCACTTTCGGACGCGTTTGAAGGTAGAGAAGGCAGGCAATGGAGAAAAAAGTGAAGTCGTCAAGCAGGTAGTATTGGATTCGCAAGCACGATATAGTATATTAAATCTGCAATTGAAATCGTTCGAAACTTCCGACAGGAAATTCTTTTTTGGAATCGCCCTCTTCTGTATTGCAAAGGCATCGGAAGTGCCTGAACGAACGGATGGGGGCGTTTCTATTCGGTCGACGGTCCAGAGTACTCTGCACTAAACTCTGCACTGCGTGAGGCAAATATAGAGTCGAGTCGCCGGCAAAATGCTCGATTCTGTTCTGGAGAGCTGGCAGAACGGCTATTGCACCGGTCTTGAAAACCGGCGCCCGCAAGGGCTTGGGGGTTCGAATCCCTCGCTCTCCGCAAACCCGCGAATTGACGAGCGATCGCCTAGGCTCCTCGTTGAGCCGGAGTCAGAACGAGAATCAGCTCGTGCTTTGATTTCATATGTATCCTCGTCGGAACGGATACCCCGTTCCTGATCCTCTTCGATGTCCCCAGAGCCTTGTAGATCCGGCCCGCCGGCTCGAAACTCAGTACGGCATACGGACCTCTGCCTGCAGATCCAATCGTGAGATCGCTCGTCACATCTGAATTGCTGTTGTTCAGCAGATAGATAAACAACGTCTCCCCGCATTGAAGTCCATAGGATTCAATGGTGGTTGATTTCACTTCTATTTTGTTGAACGATCCATTCCCCGCCTTCAGCATCCTGTCGCTTATCTCCCGAACGCTCCGCAAGTACGCTGTCATTCCATGAGCGTCGAAGAATTCCCACCACCAGGTCAACGGCAGAATCGGAGTGGGGCTGAAGAGACCGTACCACAGGCCTCGCCTGTAGTCGTATTCCAGACCGGTCGTGATCGTGGAAAAGTCGATGTTCCAGTTCCATTCGTATCCGAATTCCCCGATGACGTACGGTTTATTGTACGCACGCGAATATCGCTCCAATTCCGATTGCAGCGCGTTAGTGTGATTATAAATGTGTTTTTGATTGATGTCGATGTACGGCAACGCATCCAGCCCGATGATGTCCCTGTGCGAGATGCTTGTAGTAATGATATGATGGTACGGATCAGTATTATGAAGATACCTGCTCATTTCGGAATGCCACTCTGTAATTGCCTCATGGGGAATGATCACGCTGTCGTGCGGTGACGCCGTAAAAGCCATATTATCCAGCTCGTTGAAGAACTCAAACGCACCGATGCTGGTGCTGTAGCCCCACCGGGCCACGATATACCGCAGCTTGTCCTTGTACTTCTGGCGTATGGCGGCCGACCGGAAGAACTCTGCGGGATTGACGTTGCTCCCGTGATACAGACTGCTGTCGTACCAGAACGGGTTTGACGGGGAGCTACCGGTATCGAGAGTGAGCATGATGTAGAGGCCGAGCGAATCGGCCAGTGTCACCAGTCGATCCAGTCTTCTGATGCCGCCGGGATTGTAATACTCTTTCGTGTCGTTGTATCTTTTCGTGGCGCGCACGGTCTGCCATTCGAGAGGAAGGTTCCACTGGCACATCCAGGTCCTGAAAAAGGTCGCGCCATTCCGTGCGAGTGAGGGGAGCAATGAGTCGTAACTCCATAGGGAATCTTCAAATGAACGTGATTCCCATCCGACGTTTTCACCGAGGCCGCGAAAGGGTTTTCCCGAATCAAAGGACAGGCACCAGTAGCCATGAGTGTGCAGAAAACCATTCCGGGTGGACGGGAACGCCGAGAACTCAAGCGTGTCTGAGGAGACCGATGAGTGAGTGTGATCCTCTGCCGTGAAAAAATACAGATATCTGCCTGTCTCCTGTGGTGCAAATCGCGCCAACCAGTGAGAGCCGAGCGTATCGCCTGAGCCGAAGAAACAGGGGAGCGAGAATTCTCTTCCCGAGGGTGCCGTCAGATGCATATCCACGGCGATATCACACGGCACGTAGGGATTTGTGAACGAGGCCGATATGTCTATGCTGAACTCGGTTTTTTCATACTCCAGGGGTTGTGCGGTCAGAAGCCGTGTCGAGAGTATCCGGGGAGGAGCGGCCGCCATGCAGAGTACGGCATGCATGAAGAGAAAGGCAATCAGTGCTTTCATGATGGACTTCCGATGTCTGGGAATGAGGGGAGAGGGATCTCCTGCAACGAATGTCGTTGGGGTATCAAGCAGTGTTGCCACTCATCTTTCGAAGCCGCAGATTGTCTCAGTGAACCGCCCTTCCCCGATGAAATCTGAAGGAAAGATAGTGGAATAGGAAGAGAGGGGCAATGTTGCCCAGCATGGGCCCATCTTCCGAGGGGGCAGGGAGATTGATGTTCATTCACTTCTGCGAGATTTCACAGGCGTAGGTGGCTTGTTGTGATGAATCACAAGAGGCACGATGGATTCTCACCCGAGTTATCCGCGATCCGACGGCGATGAGATCCTTCGTCGTGTGAGTCGAATCGAATGGTTGCTATTGGCGTATTTGTTCGGTATGCCGAGAATAGCCCCCGTCTGACACCGTCCTTCCGGTTTTTGTCCTACGTAGAGGTTTGCATTTCTCTCGTTGCCCCATCCCCGGGAAAAGTCATCACGCACCTGAATGAGGAGAAGACGCTTTCCGAGAAGTGGAGAAAGTGCACGTGGAAAACTCTCCGAATATCCAGCAGGCAGCAGAGTCGCTCAATGGCTTTGAACGCTTGATCCATACGGCCTATTGGTCTTACTATGCTCAATTGGAGCGACTCAAACTGTTCAAGAACGGGCACGACGAAGACACCGAAAAATGGTTAGATTGCGCCCGAAGCAATCCGAACGGCCTGAAACTTCAGCAATTGGCGGAGAGCGGTTCGCAAGGAACCGGCTATCTGGATCTGCGTTTGAGTGAGCTTGAACATTAGCGAGATCAAGGCCCAGATCGAGAAGACAACCTCCGACTACGACAAGGAAAAGCTCCAGGAGAGGCTTGCGAAGCTCTCCGGCGGCGTCGCCGTGCTCAAGATCGGTGCGGCCACCGAGGTGGAGATGAAGGAGAAGAAGGCACGTGTCGAGGACGCGCTTTACGCGACAAGGGCGGCAGTCGAGGAAGGCATCGTCCCCGTCGTCGTCGTCGCGTATCTCCGTGCCGCGCTAAAGCTCAACGGCCTGAAAGTGGCCGATGAGGACCAGCAGACCGGCGTCGATATCGTCCGGCGCGCTCTGGAAGAGCCCATCCGGATGATCGTCCAGAACGCAGGACAGGAAGGGTCGGTCGTCGTGAACAAGGTTAAAGAAGAGAAGGACGATTTCGGCTACAACGCGTCAACCGAGCAGTACGAGAACCTGGTCAAGACGGGTGTCATCGATCCCACCAAGGTAGCCCGCACAGCGCTCGAGAACGCCGCGTCTGTAGCGTCGCTTCTCCTCACGACCGAAGCCACGATTGTCGAGAAGCCGGAGGAAAAAAAGGAGGCGCCTCCAATGCCCGGCGGCGGGATGGGTGACATGTATTAATATCCCATCGCCGATGCTTCTGATGAACTCAACCCCCGGTTCCGGAAGGCACCGGGGATTTTTTTCCCCTCGCTTTCCGATCATGAGGGCGTGCTCATGCCAACGCATGTCACGTGAGAGGTGAATAAGTGATGAAATCACATATTATTTGTGGGGTGTGATCGCCGGGTCTAGTTGCATCAGTTAAGTTTCTACTCCAAAGTGGTTTGACACTTGAGCCGCTTGAACCTACATTGCATACGTGTTCATTGCCTGTCGGCGCTGTCCGTGGAGATGGTAGCCGACTTTTGTTTGCCGCTGAACATCCTCGCCGAGCTGCACGGATTCGAACACTGCTCGGTCTTTCCTGTTCATATCTCTTCATCACTGTCCAACCATAAGCTGAATATTTGACAGCTGGTTAGGAACGGCGAGGTTCTCAAGTTGGAGCCGCGTGTCTGTAAGTACTTGATTTGTGGGTGTATTTTCAAAGAGCGCCACATGCAATATGGAGAGAATTGTGTAAGGCGAGGCTTCGAACTTAAGTTCTTTCTTGACGACGGCGACCAAGGCGAAGATCGAGAGCACTTTCCATTGCCAGCCTGGACACCAAACTCTATTTCAGGTTTCTTTGGCATTTCACTCACCTGTCGCATCGAATTTGATTGAATTGAACGACATGAATATTCTGACTGTCCTCCGGTCGGCGTTTCGCGCTCTGCGGAGAAACAAGATGCGATCCGTTCTCACCATGCTCGGAATCAACATCGGGGTGGCGGCCGTGATAGCAATGCTCGCTATCGGACAGGGGGCTGAGTTCGCCGTCGAGCAGCAGATCGGCGCCCTGGGGACAAATGCGCTCCTCATCCTTCCCGCTTCGCAGCAGGTTGGAGGGGTGCGAGTGGGAGCCGGCTCGGTAACGACGCTGACGGAAGAGGACGCCGCGGCCATTACGCGCGATTGTCCGGCGGTCGCTCTTCTGTCGCCGGGGACCCGTGCACTCTGCCAGGTGATCGAGGGAAACCTCAACTGGTATACGGTGATCGAAGGAGCGGGAGCTGACTACATGGAGATCCGCAAGTGGGGTGTCGAGTACGGGGAGTTCTTCACCGAGCAGGATGTGAAAGGCGGATCCAAAGTCTGCGTCCTCGGGAAAAGTGTGGCTGACAACCTTTTTCCGGATTCCTCTCCCGTAGGGATGATGATAAGAGTCCGGAATGTTCCGTTTCGCGTGCTCGGTGTGCTCACACGGAAGGGGCAGAACGCGCTCGGACAGGACCAGGACGATGTCGTCATCGCGCCGTACACGACCGTCAAGCGGCGCCTGACGTGGTACCCGTACCTCAGGATGATCGTAGCCTCGGCGACGAGCCCGTCGGACATCCAGGTCGCGCAAAGGCAGATCAGAGACGTCCTCCGGGTCCGACACCGGCTCGGCCCCGATGACCCGGATGATTTCACGATCCGGAGTCAGGACGACCTGGTCGCGGCCGCTTCCTCAGCGACCCAGATCCTGACATTACTTCTCGCGAGTGTCGCATCGGTCTCACTCGTGGTGGGAGGAATCGGCATCATGAATATCATGCTCGTCTCCGTCACTGAGCGGACACGGGAGATTGGCCTGCGAATGGCGGTCGGCGCACGCGCGAATGACATTCTGGTGCAGTTTCTCGTCGAAGCTCTGGTGTTGAGCCTCCTTGGCGGGATGGTGGGAATCCTGCTTGGCGTCACGGTGTCGGGCTTTGTCTCGCGGATTGCGAGATGGCCGACGATCATCACGGCCCTGTCGATATTTGTATCGTTCGCGTTCTCATTTGCCATAGGGATCTTCTTTGGGTTTTATCCGGCACGAAAGGCCTCAATGCTCAACCCCATTGATGCTTTGCGTTACGAATGACATCCGGCTGATTACCCGGGACCGAGGAGAAGACCCGACTGGCAATTGAACAGGTTCAATATCTTCCCGCGATCCCGTCGGAGACGTCGGTCCCGTTTCTCAGGATCGATCCTCCATGGCAGACCCTCCTGGGGGATACGGCGTTCCAGAAGGTCACTCCACGCCAGACCGAGCCTGCCGCCATCCAGGCTCGGACACTGCCTCACTGAAAGGACGAGTATCATGAGCATCAGACTTACGTGTTTTCTCCTCTTGATCACAGCGGTCGCCGTCTATGGGAGAGAGATTCATGTTTCCGTCAACGGTAGCGACGCGGCCGATGGGACATTGCAAAGGCCGTTCAGGACAATCTCAAAAGCGGCACTGGTGGCCATGCCTGGTGATATCGTTACTGTACACAGCGGCGTCTACAGGGAGCGCGTCAGTCCAGTGCGCGGCGGGACGTCCGATGCAGCCCGCATCGTCTATCGGGCCGCGCCGGGTGAGAATGTCGAAATCAAAGGGTCAGAGGTTATCAAGAACTGGGTGAAGGTTCAGGGTATAGTCTGGAAAGCGACAATCCCCGACTCATTCTTCGGAAAGTTCAACCCTTACAGCGACCTGATACGGGGCGACTGGTTCGATCCGATGGGGAGGCAGCACCACACGGGGGCGGTGTATGTCGGGGACAACTGGTTGACTGAGGCAGTCAGGCTATACGATGTTCTGGACCCTCATGGCAAGACTCCGCTCTGGTTCGGAAAAGTGGACAGTGTGAATACCACGATATGGGCGCAGTTTCCGGGGATCAACCCCAATGACCAGATGGTCGAGATCAACGTGCGGCGGACAGTGTTCTATCCCGCAACCCGGGGGGTCAATTATATCACTGTGCGGGGCTTCACAATGGAGGACGCGGCGACGCCGTGGGCTCCTCCCACGGCCGAGCAGATCGGCGTCATTGGAACTCACTGGAGCAAAGGGTGGATCATTGAAAATAACGTCATCAGGTGCTCAAAGTGCGCCGGTATCTCGTTGGGAAAATACGGCGATGAGTGGGACAATACATCTGCAAATTCTGCCGAAGGATACGTCAAGACCATCGAGCGGGCACTGGCGAACGGCTGGGATAAAGAGACGATCGGCCACCATATCGTCCGTAACAACACAATCTCGGATTGCGAACAGGCGGGGATCGTTGGCAGCCTGGGCGCCATCTTCAGTCAGATCACGGGAAACCATATATACAGAATCTGGTACAGGAGGCTCTTCAGCGGAGCGGAGATGGCGGGGATAAAAATCCACGCTTCCATCGACGTGCTCATCAAGAACAACCGCATCCACAACGTCGGTCGTGGAATGTGGATGGACTGGATGGCGCAGGGGACGCGCATTACGGGGAATCTCTGCTATGACAACAGCACGGAAGACATATTCTTCGAAGTAGACCACGGGCCGTTTCTGGTTGATAACAACCTGCTCCTCTCCGGCTACAGCGTCCGGGATATGTCCGAGGGAGGGGCTTTTGTCCATAATCTGATTGCGGGGAGGCTGGAGACATGGCCGGAGCCGGGTCGTTCTACACCCTATCACCGGGCACACTCCACGGCCCTGGCGGGGATGAGCGACATCAAGGGGGGAGACGACCGCTTCTACAACAACATATTCCTAAGAACCGCCGGCGTGACGGATTCCGTATTGCGGAGCAACAGCGATCCCCGTCGATTTGCCGGGTTCGGACTCTGCGCATACGACTCATGTCAGTTCCCCCTGCATACAGGAGGAAACGTGTACTTCAACGGGGCATCCCCTTACGCCGGGGAATCGAACCCGCTGATTCTCCGGGATGTGGATCCCAGGCCCGCAATCGTTGAGGAAGGAGAGCGAGTCTATCTTCGACTTGCATTGGGCCAGGCCGTCCGTGATCAAGTGACCGCAACTGTGACAACCGGCCGACTCGGCACGGCGAGGGTTCCGGGACTCCCCTGGGAGAACCCGGACGGCACGCCATTGAAGATCGACAGGGACTATTTCGGCAATCAGCGGGACTCGACGGGGTCGCCGGCGGGGCCCTTCGCGCACCCCGGCAGGGATGCGGCCCCCATCAAGGTGTGGTGATGTTGCCAGCTTCGGGGTTGTGACATAACGACAATTGAGGAATGGTCACTGCGCCTCCATGCTCAACGTGCCGGGAATGAAAGATGTCACCTCCGCCATGCGCGATTCATCGCGAAGATGAAACAGAAATCAGTGAAGTCGCTTGACCGATGAACATCGCACGGAGAAAGGTCACAAAGTTAATTGCGAAAAGAGAACAATAATAAAAACCGCCGCGCGGGGCATTCTCTCTCGCAATTTGCACTCCCCTCCCGTATATTCCCTTGTGATATTCTGTACTCAGTTCTTCTCTCTCCCGCCCATCACTCTCACGTGAATGCTTGATGTCTACACGACGACGACTGTCTGCGCCGTTCTCTGTCAACAAGAGCCGAGCCGATCATACCGTCATGCACCTGAATCCGTTCACTCTTGCATTTTCCGGCGGAGACGGGATACTCGAAAACGAGTTCCTTGAAGACCATTTCCTCGGTTCGCTGAAAGAAATCAGGACTTCCATTGTCCTGGGAGCAGTGATCATCGCACTGTTCGCCGTGGTCGACCCGTATCTGGCGCCCGCCGGGAAATCGACGATATGGACGATCCGGTTCGCGGTCCTGATCCCCCTGGCGATCCTCCTCTTTCTCCTCTCGTACTGGAAGGGGATCCGGAAATACTATCACATTGCGCAGGCTGCCGTCCTCGTCATCGCAGGCGCCGGCTGCATCGCCATGATCCTGCTGGCGCTGCCGGCTGCCAGGTCCTTGTATTCCAGCGGGCTCATACTCGTCGTCATGTTCGGATGCACCGTGCTCCGGCTGCGGTTCATCTGGGGAACGGCCGCCGCCTGGATCATCGTCCTGATGTACGGCCTAGCCGGTGCCGGTTCGCCGGACGGCCAGGGGATCGTCCTTCTGGGGAATGCCTTCGTCTTCGGCGCCGTGGCGGTCATCGGAATGATCGCCTCCTATTCGATCGAGCGCGATGCGCGGAAAGGTTTTTTCCTCCGGAAGCAGCTTGAAAAGGGGAAGGAGGATATCCGCGGTATTAACGACGGTCTCGAGACGCGCGTGCGGGAACGCACCGAAGTTCTTGAACGCGTCAACGCTGAACTGACGGAGGAGGTCGCGCGGCGGCACAAAGCGGAGGAAGCCCTCCAGAATACCGTGCTCGAGAAAGAGATGCTGCTGAGGGAGCTCCAGCACCGCGTCAAGAACAACCTGGCGATCATCTCCAGCCTCCTGGGGCTCGAAATGCGGAGGATCACGGATGAAAATGCGAAGCAGGTGTTCCGCGAGGCGCAGACCCGCATCTATTCCATGTCGACGCTGTACGATCAGCTTTTCAATTCGGGGGATCCTGGAAACATTGATCTGCGGGGCTATCTCGACAAACTCGCCGCGACGGTCTTCCGGACCTACGTCGTCGGCTCCGACCGGCTCACCCTCTCCACCGGGCTTGACATGGTCTCGCTCGACGTCAAGCGGGCCGTGCCGCTGGGATTGATCCTGAACGAGCTCCTGACGAACGCCGTGAAATACGCATTTCCGGCGGACCGGGGGGGGAGATCCGCGTTGAACTGCGGGAGGAGAACGGCCGTATTACGCTGGCCATCGCGGACGACGGGGTCGGCCTTCCGGCGGGATTTGACATGAACGCGCCCGGGAGCATGGGACTTCCGCTCGTGAAGATGTTGTGCGAGCAGATCGGGGGAGAGATGACGCTCCGCGGCACGCCGGGGAACAGGGTCAGCATCACGTTCACGCGCTGATCCCCCCCGGTCAGACTCTCGGGCCGGCGCCGTTCGCCGCGTTCCGCGCGCGCCCCGCGAGAACAAGGTAGATCGACGGCAACACCGGCAGCGCCAGGAAAATCGCGGAAAACAACCCGCCCACAATAACCGTGGCGAGCGGCCTCTGCACGTCTGAGCCGATCCCGCTCGCAAGCGCCGCAGGTATCAACCCCAGCAGTGCAAGCATCATCGTCATGAGATTCGGCCGGAGCTGAATGAGAGCGGCCCGATGGACCGCCTCCCCGGCGTCCAGCCCCTGGTCTTCGATGAGGCGGGTGGTCCGCGAGACAAAAAGGACGCCGGCGATGATGGACACCCCGAAGAGAGAGATGAACCCGACGCCCGCGGAGACATTGAAGCTGTAGCCCCGGAGGAGCAGGGCGATGATGCCGCCGATAAGCGCGAAGGGAATACTGGACATCGCGATGGCGACGCGCCGCACGTCCCTGAAGAGCGCGAACAGAATCAGAAAGATGATCCCGATGGTGAGGGGGATCACGATCTCCAGGCGCCCGGCCGCCCTCGAGAGGTTTTCGAACTGACCGCCCCACGTGATGGCATACCCGCGGGGGAGCGCCACCGCGCCGTTGACTCTGGCCTGTGCCTCTGCCACGAAACTTCCCTGGTCGCGTCCCCGGATATTCGTCCGCACCGAGATCTGCCGCTTTCCTTCCTCCCGCTGAATGACCGTGGCCCCGTCCACAAGCGTGACCGACGCGAGCTGCGAGAGGGGGATTCTCCCCTTCACCGGAGAGAACACGAGGAGCGACCGGACGGCGTCGATGGATGAACGGTACTCCGGGGAATAACGGACGACGATGTCAAATCTCCGCTCGCCTTCGTAGAGCTTGCTCACCGGGCGGCCGCCGATCGCCGCTTCGATCATCCGCTGGACGTCCACGACGTTGATGCCGAACCTGGCCGCCGCATCAAGATCGATGGTGACGGTGAGCTGCGCCTGGTTTCCTTCCTGTTCAATTCCCGATTCCGATGCGCCCTGCACTGTGCGTATGATTGTCAGGATGCTGTCGGCCTTTGCCCGCATGAAGTCGAGATCGCTCCCGTTGATGAGTACCGCGAGGTCGGCAACGCTTCCGGTGACGGCTTCCGTCACGTTGTCGAGAATGGGCTGGGAGAAGGAAAACAGGGCGCCCGGCACCGCATTCTCGAGCTCGGACTTTATCTGCGTGAGGAGTTCCTTTTTCGACGTCCCCTTCGTCCACGTGGCGTAGTCCTTCAGTCCCACGAAGATCTCGAGCCGGTTGGGGCCGTACGGATCGGTGCCGTCGTCGTTGCGGCCAAGCTGCGTGAGAACGACATCCACGGGCTTGTGGCTGCTGATTACGCGCCGGATCACAGGGCAGTATCGTTGTGCAGCATCGAGGGATATCCCCACGGGGAAGAAGCACCGGATGTTAAACGATCCCTCGTCGAGCTCGGGGAGGAACTCGGTGCCGACGCTCCTGAAACCGACGACCGAGACGACGACGACGACGGCCGTCGCCGCGGCGACCGTCCAGCCGGCGCGGCGCGTCAGCACGGCGATTGTGCGGTCGTACCGTTCCGCGACCCAGGCATACACCGGATTGCGCCATTCGAGCGACCCGGACACCTGTGACTCGAAATGTTTTCTGTACATGAAGCTCATCAGCACCGGGATCACCGTGAGCGCCAGGAGGAGGGAGCCCGTGATTGCGAAGGCAAGCGTATATGCCATCGGGGAGAAGAGCTTTCCCTCCACGCGCTGGAACGAAAAAATCGGCAGGTAGGCGAGTATGATGATCGCGATCGAGAAGAATATCTCCCTCCCCACCTCCTGGGCCGAATTCAGCGTGAAACGGTTGATGCCGAGCTTCCGCTCCTCCGGTGTGACGTCACGGTAGCGCCGCATGATGTTTTCCACCATCACAACGGCGCCGTCCACGATGATCCCGAAATCCACCGCGCCGAGCGAGAGAAGGCTTGCGGGTATGTCGGTAAGCTTCATGAGGCAGAATGCGAAGAGCATCGAAACGGGTATCGTGGTGGCGACGACGAGCGCCGCACGAAAACTCCCCATGAAAAACAGAAGCACAACGAGGACGATGGTGATCCCCTCCAGGAGCGTGCGGGAGACCGTCTCGATCGTATACTGGACGAGCTGGCTCCTGTCATACGTGACCCTGAGGCGCACCCCCTCGGGGAGATCGTTCTCGTTGATCTCTTTCACGCGTTCCTTCAGGGCCTCGACGACTTCTGAGGGATTTTCTCCCCGCCTCATCGCCACAAGACCCTGGACGCTCGAATTGACGTCGACGAGCGCTGTGTCGCCCGTGCGGATGGTGTAGCCGAGAACGCCCGTCGGCGGGAGCGGGGATTCCTCCACGGTGGCAAGGTTTCTGATCTGCACGGGAACTCCGCCCGCGGAGGTCACCGGGATCTTTTCGATCCCCTCCTTCGAGTGAATTGCGCCGATGCCGCGCACGACGAACGCCTGGTCGCCGCGTTCGATGACGTTTCCGCCCGTGTTCAGGTTGTTCGCGGTGATGGCATCGATGACATTCTGCAGCGTGAGATTGTACCGGATCAGTTTCTGGGGGTCGGTAATGACGTGGTATTGCTTGACAAGGCCGCCGAAATTGATGACGTCGGCGACCCCCGGGACCTGCAGCATCCGCGGGATAACGACCCAGTCCTGCAGCGTGCGGACGTCCATCGGCGTGTAGGATTCCGTCGCCTCGATAACGTACCGGAAGACCTCGTCCACCGGGCCCGTCAGGGGGCCGAGCTGCGGTTGCACGCCGTCCGGGAGGATGACGTCGTTGAGTTTCTCCAGGACGCGCTGGCGTGCGAAATAGTCGTCGACGCCGTCTTCAAACGTAAGCATGATAACCGACAGCCCGAAGATCGTTTTGGACCGCCGGGTGATGACGCGGGGGACCGCATTGAGTTCACGCTCGATGGGAAGGGTGATCTGCTGTTCTACCTCTTCGGCAGCCCTTCCGGGGAACATCGTGATGACGGTGACCTGGGTGTCGCCGACGTCCGGGTAGGCCACCTTCATGAGCGTGGTCCATGACCACATCCCGGCGGCGATGATGCCCAGAGCGAGGACAAGCGTGACAAGGGGCTGGCTCAGAGAGTAGTCGAGCAGTCTCCGGATCATAGCCGCTCAACCTTTTGCGAAACGATCAGGCCGTCCCCCAGTACCTCCCGGAGGTGGGGGAGCACTTGGTGCACCTTCTCCTCTTCGTCAATAAAGAGAATCAGGACCGGGTTCGCATCGCTCGCGGCGATCCGCCGTGGCGCGTTCAGATGCCTGCGTGCTCCGAACCCCATGTGCCCGCGGAACATCGTCGCGCCCATGATTTTGTGGTGGAGAAGGTAACGCAGGATATGTTCTGAAGACGGGTAATCCTGAAAGGAGTCTTCCTCGTCGAGGAAAAGCTGAACCTGGAGCATCATGGGATCGGGCCTTTCTGTGGTTGGGATGACGGACCGATGGCGGACATAAGGTATCCGCTGCGGGGGTGAGAATCAAGGACGGATTGTGAATGCGAGGGAATTCCCGACAATCCGCTCGACGCTGAAGGGGAAATATGCCGGTGTGCGGCGCGGGTGTTGCGGGTCACTGCGGGGTGCTGTTATCGCACGTTGAACGTACCATAACCAAGGCAAGGAACCGGCGATCGGAGGGCCCTTATGCGGCCCTCGATCCGCTGTACATGATAATCTCCGGAGATGCATCCCGTGATCGTTTGTTGTAGTCCGCGATCAGGGACTCCCGGATATTCCCCCGCAATTCGGCAGTGACTACGAGGTTCCCCTGATGCGTGAACAGCGTGGCGTGGCCCACAATGCCGGGGTCGATCTTTTCGATTGCGCCGAGAGCGTAGGGAATTTCGATACCGTCGATCGGCTGGTTTTTCATCGTCGTGTCTCTCCTGCTGATAGGTGATTGTGCATTAATGCAGATCGTTCCGCGCTGCTGACCTCTTCTACAGTCCGTACCTCAGGCACAGCGAGGGGACCGTCACCATGCCCCTGTCCGTGGGAATCGACTGCGCCCCCACCGATGCATGAAGCCCCCTGTTGTACGACCCCGCGGTGAGCGCGGCGTCGATCGCGCTGACGACATGGTTCACGACCGCGATCCCGACGAAGAGGCTCGACCTCAGGTAATAGATGTTCGCAAGCCCGCGCTGACCCGAGTAATACAGGAACTCGTTCGACAGATGATCGCCGTAGTTGAACGTCGGGGCGGAGTCGTCCCAGCCCTCGTCATACTGCGGATACTTTCCGATCAGCTCGTAATATGACTGCGTGTTGTACGAGGGGAGCTGGTGCGAATAATAACTCCCCGCCGCCGTCGCACCGATGTCGGCTTCCATCCTGTTCAACTCCTGCCAGTTGACCCTCACCCACGGCGGTTCCCCCGCGGTTCCGGGAATCAGCCAGTTGTATGGTCCATTCGGCGGATTGTAGTGATCCTGTGCGTACTGTGCGTACTTTACGACGTCCCAGTGGATATTGGCAAAATTCTGAAAGGAGTTCGTCTGGCGGTTTCCCATCTGTTCGTAATGGTACGCGTACGCCCAGAGCGTGGCCTCCACGGCGAGGAAAATGGCTGATTTCAGGTAGTCACCGCTGTAGAGTTCGCCGGTTCCCGGGAGTGCAAGGGAGATGCCCGCGGCGAGCCAGCCGGATTTCCGCCCGGGAGACGTCGCGGCGGTTCCCCCAGGTGCGTTCACCGTGGTATCCCATTGCCTCAGGAAGTCAAGCCGTGCGTTGACGGGCCCCGGCGCTCCGGAAGTGTCGCCGCGGATCAGGACGCATGAACCCGGTTCCCCCGCCTGGCACGCCGCGGCGAGGATCATCATCATCAGCGTGCCGTACATTCGTCGTGTACCCATCTCATCCTCCGCGGAATTGGTGTTCCTCCGGGTCCGGCGGCGTTCTGCCCCGTTACCCGTCGGCTCGGTCATGCCGCATCGACCCGTTTTGTAATGATCAAACCGTCCTTGATCAGTTCTTTGAGGTGGGGAAGGACCGCCCGCACCTTCTCCTCGTCGTCGATGAACAGGACCATGATCGGTCCTTCATCGACGTTTCCCAGTCCCCGTGTATGATGCAGATGATGTTTCCGGCCGTATCCCATCAACGCCGGAAAGACCGACGCTCCCCGGATTCCATGATGCATGAGATAGCGCATGATGTACTCGTCGGCGCGCTTCCCCTGGTACTGGTCATCCTCATCGAGGAAGATCGAGACTTCAAGCACGGAACCCTCCATTGCAGGTCGGTTGAATGTGATCCACGGTCGACGCGGATTGTCCTAAAAGAAGAACCGGATGAAGACGAGCGCGTCCGTCGACAGGACGCTCTCTTTATAATCCCGCGGATATCCCGTCGCGGGGGGCGTTTCGTTCGGGACGCCGAATCCGGTGCTTGTGAACTGGAACTCTCCCCCGAGTGAGAGATGACGCGTGAGCGCGTACTCGGCGCCGAAGCACCCGCTGATGAAGAACGCCCCCCAAATTGTTTTCTGGTCGGCGTACCCCGCCGACGTCCGTGAGAATGTCAGGTAGTCGCTTGAAGCCATCACGCCTGTGCGTGGACCCGCATAAACCGTGAACGACGAATCCGGGCGCCACGTGTAGAACGCACCGAAACCAAACCGCATGACGACCCCCGACGTATGTCCGTTGAACTCCCCGAGCGAATCACCGTATGTCTGATCGCTGGATCGAATGAGAATGCCGAACTGAACCTCGGTGCGCAGGATGTCCCCGATCTGCGCGGTCACGTAGTAGTCCGCCATCCCGGGGATCTGGAAGTGTGAACTGTTGTCCCCCGCAACTGCCGCAGGGTTGAAGCTGACCCCGACCCCGACGGTGACTTTTTCCTGGGCGAGTGTCGCCGGTGTCGATGACGCCAGGAGGAGAAGAAGATACGGAGCCCGGAACAACCCGCGGGCGGACGGCGTGTGATCAAGGGCCATGGCGTTCAGGAACCGATCAGAAGTTCATTTTGAACGGATACAGGAGATAGAGGCGCGTTTCCCTCTTGAGCTGGAACTCGAGCGCCGGGCCCGGGATCTTCAGGAAGCCGAGCGTCTGCCGCCACCAGTTCCACACCGCTCCCCCTTCGGGGAGGATTCTGGCAAGATTGATGTCCAGGGCAAAGACGAGAACCCGGTACCTGTCCGGGTAGCCGAGATCGCGCGCGGAATATCCGACGGCAAGATTGAGCCAGTCCGTCCAGTACTTCTTCCCGGATGCGGGGAGAAGATTGTAGACGTTCGCGGACATCCAGAACGTCCACGCACTGTAGTCGTCGATCGGAGTCTTCGCGAGGTATTTCTTCCTGTCGCCGAACCACGGCGCCGGATAATAGTCCGCCTTCGGCATGAAATTCTGGAGAAACGGCGAATAGCAGGAGCAGAGGTAGTACACCGCCCCGGCCGACTGAAACGTCACCTCTCCGGGGGACCATCCGTAGTCCCTGCCGTAACCGTCCAGGACTTCCACGTACCACTGATAGGCGAACCCCATCATGCTGCCGAAAAGATCTGCGGCAGTCAGACTGAACCCCGAGGTGAGCAGCATCTCCGTTGAAAGGTATGACAGAAAATACCCCCCGGTGAAATGGCCGCCGTAGTTCGCACTCAGCGATTCATCCCAGTCATCGACGACATGGAACGAAGCGCCGGCCGCCCAGATCGTCCGCTCCTGGTAAATATGGAGCCATGTAAGGCTTCCAAAATACGCACCGGCAGCGATTGCAGCGGGAAGAGGGCGGATCCGGGATGTGAGGTTCGGGAGCGAACCGTCCATCGTGACGCGGGGGTTGCCTGCCCACGTGAACTCCTCCCGGGGAAGAAGCGGCGGAGCGGGGGAGCGATCCCCAACGGGGACACGAGTCGTGTCGGCGGCGGCCTGTGCATCCATGAACGCCTGCGACGAACGGCCGGATCCTGTGGAGTCCGCGGCGGCGATTCCCTGCCCGGCAACCACGGCGGCGCACATGACGAGCGCAAGAGCTCTCCCCGGAAGACGGACAAATGTCCTCATGCCGTTCGTGCTCCATCCGGGTGGGTTCCTCCGTTTCCCGACCCGGCGCCGTTCCGGGAGAGGAGAAGATAAAGGGCGGGGAGGACGATGAGCGTCAGCAGGAGGGCGGAGGCGAGTCCGCCGACAATCACCGTCGCCAGGGGCCTCTGGACGTCTGATCCGATCCCGGTCGCGAGCGACGCCGGGATCAACCCCAGCAGGGCCAGCGCCATTGTCATCAGCCGCGGCCTGAGCTGAATGTGGGCCGCCCTGCGCACGGCGTCGAGGAGCGTCATTCCGTTGTCCTCGATGAGACGGTTCGTCCTGGAAACGTACAGAACTCCCGACATGATGGAGACCCCGAAGAGCGAAATGAACCCCACGCCGGCGGAGACATTGAAGTGGTAGCCCCGGAGCATCAGCGCCGCTATACCTCCGATCAGGGCCAGGGGGATCGTCGAGATGGCGACGATGACCTGTCTCACGTTCTTGTACAGGGCGTAGAGGATGAGGAATATCATGCCGATCGTCAGCGGGATGACGACGGCAAGCCGGGCGGCGGCGCGGGCAAGGTTCTCGTATACGCCCCCCCACATGATGGAATATCCCTTCGGGAGCGTGATCGCCCGCGCCACCTTCTCCTGCGCTTCCTTCACGAAGCTGCCCTGGTCGCGTCCGCGGATGTTCGTCCTGACCGAAATCTGGCGTTTTCCTTCCTCCCGCTGGATGATCGTGGGCCCGTCCACAAGCCGGATGGATGCAAGCTCGGACATCGGGATGCGGCCTCCGGTCGGGGACGCGACTTCCATGCTACGTATCGCCTCGATGGACGCACGGTATTCGGGTGAATACCGCACGACGATGTCAAACCGCCTGTCCCCGTCATACAGTTTCCCGATGGCCTTTCCGCCGATCGCCGCCTCGATCATCCGCTGGACGTCGCTCACGTTGATGCCGAACCGCGCGACGGCCCTCCGGTCGATATCCACCGAGAGCTGCGCCTGGTTCCCTTCCTGCTCGATGCCGAATTCGCTGGCCCCTGGGATTCCCCTGATGACCGAGAGAATCGTGTCGGCCTCGCTCCTCATGAGATTGAGATCGCTGCCGTTGATGAGGACCGCGACGTCCGCGACGCTTCCCGTCACCGCCTCCGTGACGTTGTCAAGAATCGGCTGCGAAAACGATATGAGCGCGCCCGGGACCGACTGCTCGAGCTCGTTTCTCATCTTGAGCAGAAGCGTTGTCTTGGAGGTGTCTTTTGTCCATGAGGCATAATCCTTCAGCGCGACGAGAATCTCCAGCCTGTTGGGCCCGTAGGGATCCGTGCCGTCGTCGTTCCTCCCGAGCTGGGTCAGGACCAGGGTAACCTGTTTGTGGTTCGTGATCACCCTGCGTATCGTCGCGCAGTACGTATTGGCTTCCTGGAGTGAGATGCCGACCGGGAAGAAGCACCGGATATTGAACGAACCCTCGTCAAGTTCCGGAAGGAACTCCGTGCCGATCGTGTTCACCCCGAGCACAACGACGACGGCAACAGCGCCGAAGGCGGCGCTCACGGTCGTCCACGGCCGGCGGATCACCCACGCAATTGTCCGTTCATACTTCCGCTCGATCCACGCATAGACCGGGTTGTGCCATTCGATCGGACCTGGATTTTCCGACGTAAAATGCGACTTGAATACCATCGTCATGAGTATCGGTATGACGGTCAGCGCAAGGATCATCGAGCCCATGATCGCATATGCAAGCGTGAACGCCATCGGGGAAAAAAGTCTCCCCTCGACCCGCTGGAAGGAGAAGATGGGGAGATAGGCCAGGATGATGATCATGATGGAGAAGAAGATCTCCCGCCCCACGTCCTGCGCGGAGGTCAGCGTGTACCGGATGATTCCTTCCTCCCTGTCCTTCGGTGTGGCGTCGCGGTACCGGCGCATGATGTTTTCCGCCATGACGACGGCACCGTCCACGATGATCCCGAAATCCACGGCCCCCAGGGAAAGCAGGTTTGCGGGAATGCCCGTCAGTTTCATCATCGTGAATGCAAACAGCATGGAGATCGGTATCGTCGTCGCCACAACGAGTGCGGACCGCACGTTCCCGATGAAGAAGATCAGCACGAGGACGACGATGAATATCCCCTCCGTGAGTGTCTTCGACACGGTCTCGATCGTATAGTTGACAAGCTCGCTCCTGTCGTACGTGACGCGGAGCCTGATCCCTTCGGGGAGGTCGGTATCATTGATCTCTTTGACCCTGTCTTTGAGCGCCTCAACGACGTCCGACGGGTTTTCACCCCGCCGCATGGCGATAAGCCCCTGGATGCTCGACGGGACGTCCGTCACCGTGGTGTCGTTGAGTCTGATTGCGTAGCCGAGGACCCCTGCGGGGGGGAGGGGAAACTCCTCGACGCTCGCGAGGTTTCGCACGTAGACAGGCACGCCGCTCCGCGAGGCCACGACGATGTCTGCGATGTCGTCCATTGTATGGATTGCGCCGATCCCGCGGATGACGATCCCCTGCCCGCCGCGGTTGATGATGTTCCCCCCCGTATTCAGGTTGTTCGCCGTGATCGCATCCATCACGTTCTGAATCGTCAGGCCGTACCGCAGGAGCCTGTTCGGGTCGGTGATGACGTGGTACTGTTTGACGAGCCCGCCGAAATTGACGACGTCGGCGATCCCGGGGACCTGGAGGAGCCGCGGGGTGACGACCCAGTCCTGGAGGGTCCGGAGCTCCATCGGGGTGTGGTCGTCGGACGCCTCGATGACGTACCGGAAGATCTCATCGACGGGACCCGTGAGGGGGCCCAGCACCGGCTGGACGCCGTCGGGGAGGACGGCGTCGTTGAGCTTCTCGAGGACCCGCTGGCGGGCGAAGTAATCGTCGACGCCGTCTTCAAACGTGAGCATGACGACGGACAGGCCGAATATTGTCTTCGAGCGCAGTGTGATGACCCGGGGAACACCGTTGAGCGCCCGTTCAAGCGGGAGCGTTATCTGCTGCTCCACTTCGACCGCTGCCCTCCCCGGGAACGTCGTGATCACGACGACCTGGGTGTCGCCGACGTCGGGATATGCCGTTTTCTTGAGGTTGATCCATGACCATACGCCGAGTGCGACGGCGCACGTGAGAAGCGACAGCGTGGCCAGGCGCTGGCTGAGCGCGAACGCAACGAGTTTTCGGATCATGAAATTTCAGGTCCCGAATATCCGGAGAGATTCAGAGTGCGAACATGTAGCCGAACTGCATCACGAGTTGCGGGTTCGGGTAGTCCCCTCGCCCGCGGGCGATGCCGACCTGGAGGTAAAATCCGGACAGCCAGGCGTCGTAGGCGGCGCCGACGTAGTGAACGCTCCTGTCCGCCTCCCGGGTCCCGCCGGCGGCGTCCGCCAGGACGGGGTTCGCGCGGAACACTCCGGCGATGACCGAGAGTCCGTGGGCAAAGGAGGGAGAACTGTTGAACAGGAAGCCGATGTCCCCCTGGAACCCGTTCCACCTGACGCCCCAATATCCGCCCGAAACGCGGAGAGAGACCGGCGTGAAATACCCGCCTGCGGTGAACGAGATCCCCGCGGGCGATCCGATCCCCGCGCCGATCGCAACGCATCCCGCGCCCGGGGAGTCTTCCATCCCCGCCGTGTCCGCGGAAGCGGGCTCCTTCGCCGGGGCGGGAAGTCCGGAGCTGTCCCGGGAAGCCACCCGGGCTTGCGACCGGGCAGTGTGAAGCGCGAGGAGTGCGCAGGCAAGAAGCAGGACTGTTCCGATCCTGTGTCCGTACATGTCAGTAGCCAAAGCTCAGCCCTTTCAGAAGCATCGTACCCTTCGTCACAACCTGCTCGTCATCTGCGATCCCCTTGAGGACAACCACTTCCAGGCGGGTGGAATTCACGATCGTGACGTCCCGACGCTGGAAGACCCCCGGTGCGGGTTCGACAAAGACGTGATCTTTTCCCTCGACGGTCACCACCGCGGCAAGCGGGAGTATGATCGCCGACGAGTGTTCTTCGCCGAACTCAGCGCGGGCGAACATTCCGGGGAGGAGTTTCCCCTCCCTGTTGGGGACGGAGACACGGACTTTGACCGTCCTCGTCACAGGGTCGACAATGTCCCCTATCGCCTCCGCGCGGCCGCTGTATGCTGCGTCGGGATAGGAATTGAACGTGATCGTGGCGGGTTCGCCGTGATGGACCTGGTTCAGATCCGTCTCCGGAACGTCTGCGATGACCCACACGGTGTTGACAGGCACGCCGTCGAATTCGCCCGGGTTGAACCCGAGCGCGCGGAGCCGTCCTTCCATTTCCGCCATCGAAGCACGCGCGGTGGCGGCGTCGTTTTCCGCTTCGTTCAGGTCCTTCCCCGTGGCTGCCTGGTTGTCGAACATGTCCTGTATCCTCACCAGGTTCCGGTTGGCGCGGTCTGCGTTCGACCTGCTCTGGCGATACGAAGAATAGAGCGACGTGATGTCCGGGGACTCGAAAAGGACGACTCTCTCCTTTCCGGCCGCCGCCGGGATGCTCGCGACGATTCTCGCGGGCGCGACGACCGAGATCGTGGCCCGGCCTTTCTTCACCCCGGAGACCCCGAATTGCGCGAGGGCGGGGCTCCCCTGCGGGAACGTGATCGTGCGCCCGTCATCCGTGATGACCGCCCTTCCCTCGTCGCCCGGCGCACCTTCACCCGGCGGTTTCTCCGTGCACCCTCCGGCGAGGAGTCCGCACAGCAGAACGCTCGCTGCGATTATTCGTGTCATGGCTGCTCCGTGCTCAAGGTGTCTGATTGTAGAGATCGGACCCCGTGGCATAATTCAGGGTCTCAAAGGCATCCGCGCGGTCATCCTGCAGCTGGTTGATCTGCAGCATTGCCGTCCGGTACGATTCGTAGAAATCGGTAAACTCGATGATTGTCATGTTTCGCTTCAGGTAATTCTGGACCATCCCGTCGACCAGCGTCCTGTAGTCACCGGGGAATTTCCTGTCGAATGACCGGTAGAGCCTGTCCGTCTGAAGAGCCTTCTGGAATGAGACCGTCACTTCCCGTTCGACCGTCCTCTCGGCGTTCTCGCGCAGGGCCCTGTTCACCTCCAGTGTCTTTTCCGACACCAGGATGTTCCCCTGGTTGCGGTTGAAGAGGGGGAGATCGACGCCCACGGTGACGGCGAAGTAGTCGGGAATGTAGCTCCCGGCTCTTGACCACCGCCCCCCCAGCGTCACGTCGGGGACCGCCATGGCGCGCTGCAGGGAGAGGTTTGTTTCCTCGAACCGGACGTTGGCGTCGGCGATCCTGAAATCCGGCCGCTGTTCCTTCGCAATGGCGATGAGATGTGTGAGAGCAAGGGAATCGACAACGACGCTGTCGAGGGACTCTTCCCGGATCACGGGGACGTAATACTCCACGGTCCGTGTCGTGTCGTGGAGAAGGATGTGGAGGTCGCCTTCGATGTCGGCGATCTGGTTCATCAGCCCCAGCCGTTCATTGTCAAGGGAGAACAGAAGCGCCTTGAGCCGCAGGACGTCCGCGAGGAGAACCGAGCGCTTTTCGTACACGTGCTCGACCGATGCGACGGTATTGCGTATGACCCTGCTGCTTTCGTCATAGAACGAGATCGAACGCTGGAGGAAATAGAGGTCGTACATATCGGACCGGAGCTCCAGCCGGATTGCGCGGAGCAGATCGTAGAATCCGTGCTCCGTCCGGCGGGCGTTGATCTCCGCGAGCGTGATCTGTTTGTCCCGTTTGCCCGCGAGGAGGAACAACTGCTGGAGCTGGACCTCGGTGTTCCCGTCTTTCGTGAAGTCGAAGTACCGTCGCGTGAACTGGTTATAGACGTTCTGTTCGATCTGGATGTTCGGATTCGACCAGAGCTTCGCCTGAGTCACGGCCGCCATGGCGGCGTCGATATTGTACCGTGCGGCGATGAGCTGCAGGTTGCTGCGGAGGAACCGCTGTTCCGCTTCCTGCAGCGTAATGCGTATCGTGTCCGGCTGGGAGAACGCGGCGGTGCGTGCAAGCGTGGACAGCGACCACATCAGCAAATAGATGCGACGCATAGGAGGAGTCTCTCTCAATGGTTGATCAGCGTACGCGTGTTCGTGCGCCTCGCGCATGCCGTCATCAGCGCAAAGGATTGCGCGGCCGGTCAGCGAACGGGCGCGTGCATGGGAGAAACGTGTGTGGAAAAGCAGACGCTAAATGAGGAGCGAGCGGAATTTTATGTGAAGAGCGTCGACGGCAAACACCATCTCGTACGAAACAGCTTTTTCGGCGGAAAGCACGGACTCCCCGACAAGCGAGGAGGCGTCATACTCCGCCGCAAGCGACGGGCTGTCCTGGTCCAGTATGAGTCGGACCGGTGCAGGAGGGGTTTTGCCCTGGGTTTGTGGTGCCCCGCAGTCGTGTGTCGGAATCGGACCCGGGGGAACACATGCGTCATCATCATCGTGAATGACGTAGTTCGATGAGAAGATGTCGTCGAGGTTCGCGGCGTCGGCAAACAGAGTCGCTGCAAATGCCCACGCAACGAAGAAAAAAAGGTGCGACCTGCGTTTGACGAATCGATTCATCGTGTCGCGATGAGTGACAGGAACGGAGGTTGAAGCATTCCAATGTACTCCAGGAAAAGAACATTGTCAATCCCATCCGGGTTCCGGTTACCCGGGCCCGGGAATTTCCGGGGCGCTCCGTATTTCGCCGGATTCGCACCTCGCAATCCCCCGCGTCATTTTGTCTCGTTCTCATGCGTTACTGACCGGAATCTGTACGTTCCGGGGACAATCTCGAATGCCGCATACCCCTTTTCCCCTTTGATGAACGTGACCCCTTCCGCTTCGCGGGCCGATTTCCCCCCCTCCGTAACATCGTCCGGCGATTGCGCGGGAACGTAAATCGTCGCGGTGGAGTTGACGGGGACTCCGATCGTCCACTCGAATGCCCCCTTCTCCAGATTCCAGTCGCTCACGATCCGTCCGTAGGGCGATTCATGGGTCGCATGGACCCAGGCAAGGTCACCGACGGGGGTGGGGCGCATCAGGATGTGCTTGAACCCCGGCCGCGCGGGGTCCGGCCTGATCCCCGCAACATCTTCGAAGAGCCAGAGCACAAGGTCTCCCACGAGCATGACGTGATTGCCGGAATTCATGGCGGGGTCCGCACGGTCCCCGTTCCAGAGTTCCCAGATTGTGGTGGCGCCTTTTGCCGCCATGTATCCCCATCCCGGGTACGTCGTGTCCGTCGCAAACCGGTAGACGAGATCCGGGCGCCCGTTGTCCGACAGAACCCGGTTGAGCCACTGCCCGCCGACGAGCCCCGTGCCTATGTGTCCGCCTGTCTCGTGCGTGATTTTCCATGTGAGATGATCGAAGACCCGCTCACGCGTTCCCGGAGGTACCATGCCGAACGCAAGCGGGAGGACGCAGGAGGTCTGCGAGCCGTTGCCGTATGTGCCGAGGCTGTCGTTCAGGTATGTTCTGTTGAGCCCGTCCCGCATGAGCCGTGCCAGAGCTTCGAACCGTTGGCTGTCAGCGGTGCTTCCCGCTATCGCTGCATAGCCTGCCATGAGTCGGAGGTCGTAGTAGAAATAGGATGTCGCGAGTATCCCCGGCGCGGTCTTGCGCATGGGGTCGTTTGAATGGATCAGTTTCGGGTCCTCCGGGGGGACGCACCAGTCGCCGTAGCTGTCTTTCGTGATGACCCCGTCGGTGACAAACGTCCTCATGTGGTCAATCCATTTCACCATCCCTGCGTAGTGCTTCCGGATGATCTCCTCGTCCCCGTACTGATCATGGAGTGCGTCCGGTATGATCACGGTGCTGCTCGGCCACGTGACGTCGTCGTTGTAGAGAGGCCAGTACGAGGGACAGACGTCGCTCACGCTACCGTTCTCCTTCTGCTCGTCTTCCATGTCCTGCAGCCATTTCGCGTAGAGCGCGTTGACGCCGAAAAGATAGGTCTCCCCCCTGGACTCGGCCGAACGGTCGCCGAGCCATCCCTGGCGCTCATCCCTCTGCGGGCAATCGGTCGGCATGCTCCTGTAGTTCCCCCTCACGCCCCAGATGATGTTCCTGTACGTCCGGTTGATTACGGGCTGCGAGCATGCGAATTCCCCCGCGCTCCTGACGTCGTCATTCACGACTCTCCCCTCGATCGCCCCGGGCCCCGGCCGGCCCGGGAACCCCGTGAGTTCGACGTACCGGAATCCGTGGTACGTGAACCGCGGCTCATACGTCTCGGGGCCTTTCCCCCTGAGCGTATACGCGTCAGTGACGTCTGCCCCCCGCAGGTTGTCGAGGTAGAGCGTCCCGTCAGGCTTCAGCGTTTCCGCGTGCCGGAGCGCGATGCGTGTCCCTCTCGTCCCGTTTACGTGTATTCTGCACCACCCGACCATGTTCTGTCCCATGTCGACGATGAACACGCCCGGTCTTAGCTCGGTTATCGACGCCGGGGCCAGGGTTCCTGTCACGCGGATGGGATCGATCATCTGTGCCCGGAGAACTCCTCCGGGGGAGTCGACTTTGTGCGCAGGCTCCCAGCCGGCGTCGTCATACCCGGGGGATGCCCAGCCTGTGAGCTCCATCCGCGCGTCGTATTCCTCCCCGTCATATTCGTTATTTGCCCTGATCGGGCCGGCCGTCGTGAGCTTCCATGAGGCGTCGCTCACGACGTCGGCCGCGGTTCCGTCATCGTACTCGACGTGGAGCCGGAACATGAGCTTCGGGAACCCGAATGACTGCGTGAGCGTCGGCTGTGTCACTCTCGGCGCGTAGAACCGGCCGTTTCCCAGAACCACGCCGAGGGCGTTTCGTCCCCGGCGAAGGAGAGAGGTCACGTCGTGCGTCACGTAGTAGTCGCGCTTCGGGTACTGGCTGAGGGCCGGGGAGAGGACGTCGCCGCCCGCTTTTTCCCCGTTGACGTAAAGCTCTGACAGCCCCAGACCGCAGATGAACGCAGTCCCCCGCACAATGGTCTTCGGTGCGTCGAATTCCCTCCGCAGCCATCGTGCCGGCAGGCGCCTGCCCTCCTTCCCGTTCGAATCCCTGCGCGTCTGCACGGCGTCCAGCCCTATCCATGCTCCGCTCCAGTCACCGGGCGCGAGGAGCCCCATGGACCACGTTGCGGGTGCGCTCCACGCCGAGGGTTCCCCCTCGATGTTCCAGACGCGTACTTTCCAGAAGCAGAATCCTCCCGACTCCAGCGGATGCCCTCCGTAGGGGAGATTGACGGAGACGGCGGATTCCACCCTTCCCGAATTCCAGAGATCCCCCCGGTCTTCCGGGAGGAATTCAGGCCGGCTTGAAACGATCACCTGGAAAGCGGTCTGTTTCTCCCCGCGTCCATCCGATGCCATCTGCCATGTCAGCCTCGGCGCCGCTGCATCGATCCCGAGCGGGTCGGTCAGTCCCTCACACGTGAGATGGACGATCTTTATCGCCCTTGATCCGTCCGGGGCGGGCGTCGCGGTGCATTGTTCGGGATCACGTGAGGCGAGAATCATGAAGACGAGGAGTATAAGCGAGTTCCCTGGCATGGCGGTTCCTTTCCTGAGCTTGCTCTTGCGGTGGATGAGCCGTGAGACATTCCTCCTGATCGACAGGGGGTGCCGGCGGGGGTGTGTGAGATTCTCCGTCGCGTAATCTACTGAATTCCTCATCGCAAACCATTGGAATCAGGTCAAATTCTGTTGTTCAGCGGGTGGGACGAAAAACAGTTGATTCTTGGCGGGGTCAACCATAGTTTTGACGGGGAAGGGAGATTCTTCCGGGCGTCCCGTTCAATCCTCCCGGTTGCGATTCCCGTGTGCGAACCACCAGGTCGCGCGAATATGAAACTCGGCAAATACTCAATAGGAATAGGCGACCGGTTCGGTCTTCAGGGAGTCCCGCTGCTCAGGGCGGTCGTGTTGGCCGGCGAAAGCGGCGTTGGGGTCACCCCCGTCTGGAACAAATCCAACCGTGAACACGTGATCACCGGGACGGTGCCCGCCGATACGCGGCGCGAGGCGGACAGGGCGGTCAGAGATCTCCGGTGGGGGGGTGCCTACTGCGTGGATGCGGACCACATCGGCGGGGCGACAGTGGACAGGTTCATCGAACCCTGTGACTTCTTCACAATTGACGTTGCCGGGGAAATCGGCCTCCCCCCGGCAGCGGACGCCGTCAGGTCATTTCTCGATGCGATGGCGCCGGTCGCCGGGACCCTTAGCGTTCCCGGAATCGACGGACCGATCGTCGCCGATGAGCCGTTTCTCCGCGGCGTGGCCTCGAGGTATGTCCGTGCCGTGAAGGAGGCGGGGCGCGTCTACAGGCGGATCCTCTCGCAGAAGGGGGGAAGGAGTTTGTCGCCGAAGTCTCCCTCGATGAGTCGGATATTCCTCAATCACCGGGGGAGCTGCTATTCATCCTGGGGGCGATCGCCGCGGAGGGGATACCCGTGCAGACGATCGCGCCGAAATTCACCGGTGCGTTTCTCAAGGGGGTCGATTACGCCGGGGACAGGGGAGTGTTTCTGAAGGAATTCGAGCAGAACCTGGCGGTCGTTGCTTTTGCGGTCCGAACATTTCATCTTCCAGAGGACCTCAAGCTCTCCGTCCACAGCGGGAGCGATAAGTTTTCCCTCTACCCCCTCATGCACGGTGCGATGAGGAGATTCGACGCCGGTCTCCACCTGAAGACCGCCGGGACGACATGGCTGGAGGAGGTAATCGGACTGGCGGAGGCGGGCGGTAAGGGACTCCTTGTTGCGAAAGAGGTGTATGCGCGGTCATTCGGACGGTTTGACGAACTCTGCGCGCCGTATCTCCGGGTGATACGCATCGACAGGACGAACCTCCCTTCCCCCGCGGAGGCGGGCTCCTGGACCGCGGGGGAGTTTGCGTCGGCGTTGCGTCACGCTCCTTCCAGCCCGCGGTATAACCCTGACGTCCGCCAGCTTGTTCACGTCGGGTACAAAATCGCCGCGGAGATGGGAGAGGATTTCCTCCGGCTCCTCCGGCGGCATGCGGGTTCCGTGGGAGAGAACGTTACTCACAATATCTATCGCCGCCACATCGGCCCGTTGTTTGCGGGGATGGACGGCCCGGACTGAGAATGGGACAACACTTCATCGACGATGATTTTCTCCTGGGAACGCCCCAGGCAAGAGAACTCTATCACGTGTACGCCGCCCCCCTGCCGATCATCGACTATCACTCACATCTTCCCCCCGCGGAGATCGCCGCCGACAGGCGTTTCACCTCGATGACGCAGATCTGGCTCGCCGGGGACCACTACAAGTGGCGTGCGATGAGGGCATCCGGTGTTGACGAACGGTTCATCACGGGAGACGCGACCGAGTGGGAGAAATTCGAGAAGTGGGCCCGCACCGTCCCCCTGACCCTCCGCAACCCGCTCTATCACTGGACGCACATGGAACTGCGGCGCCCCTTCGGTGTGGAGGACAGGCTTCTCGGGCCGTCCACCGCGAAGGAGATCTGGGAGGCGTGCAACGCGAAGCTCGCTTCTCCGGAATTCTCCGTCAGGGGGATACTCACGCAGATGAACGTCGAAGTGGTCTGCACATCCGATGACCCTGTCGACGCGCTGGAGCATCATGCGCTTCTGGCGGGGGACTCTTCGATGCGCGTGCAGGTGCTTCCGACGTTCCGCCCCGACAGGGGACTTGCACTGGAACGGCCGGACGTGTTTGCCCGGTTCTGCACGGAGCTTGCGTCGGCGTCCGGAGCGGAGATCGCCCGGTACGCGGATTTTATCGCCGCCCTGAAACAACGGCACGACTACTTTCATGCCCGGGGATGCAGGCTTTCGGATCACGGAATCGAGAGCATCGGGAGCGCGGAGTGCTCCTCCGCGGCGTTGGAGGCGGCATTCGCACGGCTTCTCCGGGGGGAACACCCCGATGCGGCGGCAGTTCCTGGCCTCCGGTCTGCGATCCTCCGCGATATGGCGGTCATGGACTGGGAAAAGGGATGGGTCCAGCAATTCCACATCGGGGCGCTCAGGAACACGAACTCCCGGATGATGCGGTCGCTCGGCCCTGATTCGGGGTTCGATTCCATCGGCGACGCGGAAGTGGCGCGTCCTCTTGCCGCGTTTCTGGATTCGCTCGACAGGGACAACCGGCTGGCCAGGACGATACTCTATAATCTCAACCCCCGGGACAATGAGGTGTTTGCGGCGATGGCGGGAAATTTCCAGGACGGCCGTGTTCCCGGAAAAATCCAGTACGGGCCCGCATGGTGGTTCCTCGATCAGGCGGACGGGATGACCCGGCAGATCGGCGCGCTTTCGAACATGGGACTCCTGAGCCAGTTCGTCGGGATGGTGACCGATTCACGGAGCTTCCTCTCGTACCCCCGCCACGAGTATTTCCGCCGGCTGCTCTGCAGCCTCCTCGGTGACGACATGGCCCGGGGACTCATCCCGGGGGACGCCGGACTTGTCGGGGGGATTGTTCGTGACATCTGTTACTTCAACGCACGACGATATTTCCGATTTCCGGACCGGGGAGCGGCATCGGCGGTTCCCGGCGCGCAGGCTGCGGCGACCGGCGGTGCCGGAGGAGCGTGGCGATGATCGGCCTCTTCGATCTCTCGGGAAAGGCCGCGCTGATCACGGGCGCGGGCACGGGGCTCGGGCGGGGGATGACGCTTGCGCTCGCCTCCGCGGGTGCGGACGTGTTCCTTGTCGATCATGCCGCGGGCGGGGCAGTGGGGGACGAGGTCCGTTTGATGGGAAGGCGGGCGGCCTCCCTTGGGCTCGATCTCGCACAGCGGGGGGCGCCGGCGCAGGCGGTGGAGGCGGCAGTCAGGGAATTCGGAAAGGTCGACATACTCATAAACAACGCAGGGATCATCCGCCGGACGCCAGCAATTGATTTCTCCGAGAAGGACTGGGACGACGTGATGACGCTGAACGCCCGTTCCGTGTTCTTCCTGGCGCAGGCCGCGGCGCGCGACATGAAGAAACGGCGTTACGGGAAGATCATCAACATCGCATCGCTCCTTGCGTTTCAGGGGGGGATACTCGTCCCCTCCTATGCCGCGAGCAAAGGCGCGGTGGCGCAGATCACGAAGGCGCTCGCCAACGAGTGGGCCGCCGAAGGGATAGGGGTCAACGCCATAGCACCGGGGTACATGGCGACGAACAACACGAAGGCTCTCCGCGAGGATCCCGCCCGCTCCGGGGCGATACTCGACCGCATCCCGGCGGGGCGGTGGGGGGTCCCGGAGGATCTGCAGGGCGCCGCGGTCTTTCTCGCGTCCGCGGCCTCCGATTATGTTACCGGCCACATTCTCGTCGTGGACGGCGGATGGCTGGCGAGATAACGCGGACGACAGGAAAGGGAGAGCATCACGATGGAATTGCGCACGAGCCCGGATGACGTGACCTACGCCCGGATGACGACGGCGGAATTGCGAAGGGCGTTTCTGTTCGAGAACCTGTTTGTTCCGGGGCGGGTGACAACGGTCTACTGCGATGCCGACAGGGCGATCGTCGGCGGGGCGGTGCCGCTCGGGGGATCGCTCCCGCTTGAGGCGCCACGGAAGGAGATGGCGGCGGAGTTCTTCGCCGAGCGTCGCGAGATCGGCGTTGTCAACGTGGGAGGGGACGGGAGCGTCGCGACCGGCGAAGGACGCTTCGTGCTCCCTGAAGGGGACGTTCTGTACATCGGGAGAGGCGTGAAGGGGATACAGTTTTCGAGCGCTGACCCGCTCCGTCCCGCGCAGTTCTATTTTGTCTCGTTCCCGGCGCATACGGCATTTCCCACCGCGCTTGCCCGGCGCGCGGATGCCGAGTCCGCTGTTCTGGGAACGGCGTCCGCCGCCAATTCCAGGACGATCCGCAGGTATATCCATGCCGGGGGAATCAGGAGCTGCCAGCTCGTCATGGGGATCACGGAGCTGGACAAAGGAAGCGTCTGGAACACAATGCCCCCGCACACGCACATGAGGCGGACGGAGGTGTACCTGTACTTCGGGCTCCCTGCAGACGCCGTCGCGATGCACCTCATGGGGAAACCGGAGGAGACCCGTTCGCTCGTTGTGCGGAACCGCGAGGCGGTGATTTCTCCCGCATGGTCGATCCATGCGGCTGCGGGCACGCACAGCTACTCGTTCGTCTGGGCGATGGGGGGGAGAACCAGGAATTCTCCGATATGGACCCCGTCGACATGAAGGAGCTGAAGTGAAACCATCCGCGACCGTGATCGAGGCTACCACTGCGGCGATCACCGCGGCGTGGACTGATGCGTTCGAACTGACAGGGGTGAACATCCGTGAATATTGAAGACATACAGAAGCTCTACGATTTTGCGGGAAAATCGGTCATGCTGACGGGAGGGGCGGGCGTTCTCGCGGGGGAAATGGCGTGCGCACTCTTCGGATGCAACGCACGGATCGCCGTCGTCGACCGGGACCCTTCGCTTGCCGGGCCGCTCATGAAACGGATTGAACCCGTGGGGGACCGTGCCATCGTCGTCTACGGCGACGTTCTCAAGCCGGAGACGATGCGCTCGGCGGCCGGTGAGGTCATACGCGCGTTCGGCAAGATCGACATGCTCGTCAACGCCGCCGGCGGGAACGATCCCCGGGCGACCTCGCTGGGAGGGAACACATTCTTCGACATTCCGCCCGACGCCCTCAGGTTCGTGTCAGACCTGAACATCCTCGGGACGATGATCCCCTCGCAGGTGGTGGGGAAGCATATGGCGGAGCGGGCCGAAGGGGTGATACTGAACGTTTCCTCGATGAACGCGTTTCGTCCGCTGACAAGGATAGCGGCCTACTCGGCGGCCAAGGCGGCGGTCAGCAACTTCACGCAGTGGCTCGCCGTGTACATGGCGCAGGAGGTCTCGCCGAACATACGCGTGAACGCGATTGCCCCCGGCTTCTTCCTGACGAACCAGAACCGGTTCCTGCTGACCGACCGGGAGACCAACAATCTGACGGAACGGGGAAGGAAGATCATCGATCATACGCCGGCGGGCCGGTTCGGCGAACCCGAAGATCTCCTGGGGACGGTGCTCTGGCTCCTTTCCCCCGCCTCGAAATTCGTCACGGGCATTGTTGTCCCCGTCGACGGCGGGTTTTCGGCATACAGCGGAGTCTGAGGAGGCTGGGATGAACGGAATTTTCGGGAAGGGCTCGCTCGAGACGCCGCTGACCGCGGCGGCGGTAGAGGAGATCTGCAGGGAAGCGCTCTCCGCGCTCGATCTGCGCGGGAAGAGGGTTCTCGTCCTCATCCCCGATCACACGCGGCACGCGCCGGTCGACCTCTTTTTCCGCACGCTCTACGGCATACTCGGCCGTGAGGTCGCCTGCCTGGATTACCTCGTTGCCACGGGGACGCACAGGGCGATGGAACCCGAGCGGCTCTACAAGCACATCGGGATCACGCCCGGCGAGCACAGGACGACGTACGGAAACGTGAAGCTCATCGCGCACGAGCACGACAATCCCGCTGCACTCAGGAACATCGGCACGATCCCCGGTCCAGAAATCCGCGCGCTCACCGGGGGGCTCTTCGAAGAGGACATTCCGGTGACGATAAACCGGGCGGTCCTCGAATACGACCACGTCCTGATCGTCAGCCCCGTTGTGCCGCACGAGGCGATGGGGTTCGCCGGGGGGAACAAGTACTTCTTCCCGGGAGTCGGCGGGGTCGACATCATCGAGACGTTCCACTGGCTGGCCGCGGTGATCACAAACCCCGCGGTCAACGGGGTGAAGGATACGCCGACCCGGCGGGTGATCGACAGGGCCGCCGCGCTCGTTCCGGTTCCCCGCACGTGTTTCGCGTTTGCGGTGGACGACCGGAACCGCATCTCCTGCCTTTTCGCCGGCGCCCCCGAAGAAGCCTGGTCAAGAGCGGCCGACTACTCGGCGAAGCTTCACATCAGGCACGTCGCGGGCCCCGCCGAACGGGTCCTCGGCGTCACCCCGGACATTTACGAGGAGCTCTGGGTCGGGGGGAAGGCGATGTACAAGCTCGAGCCGGTCGTCGCCGACGGGGGTGAGCTGATCATTTACGGCCCCCAGATCCGGGAGATCTCGTTCGTCCACGGGGAGGCGATACGGCGGATCGGGTACCATGTCCGGGATTTTTTCCTCGGGCAGTGGGAGCGCTTCCGGGGCGAGCCCAGGCTCATACTCGCTCATTCCACGAACGTCCGTGGCATTGGCACGTTTACCGGGGGTGTGGAACGGCCGCGCATCGCCGTGACGCTTGCGACCGGGATACCGGAAGAGGTCTGCAGGGGGGTGAACCTGGGCTACAGGGATCCCCGCTCCGTCGACATTGCGTCGTGGCGGCATCATCCATCGCACGGCGACCTACTCGTTGAGAATGCCGGGCAGGACCTGTACAGACTCGGCGCCTGAGGTCAGGCCGGGCGGTTGCGTCGAACCAGAAAGGAATGGAACATGGAAAGCGTTCTGAACATACGCCCCGCTGGAGGGGCTCTCGATCTTCTTTCACTCGGGGCGCTTGTGCACAGGCTTGACCCCGGCATCATCCCGTTCCGGAAGGCGGCGGAATGCCAGATACACGTGAGCGGCGGCGAATACAACGTCGCCGCCAACCTCTCCGATTGCTTCAGAATGAACACGGGGATTGCGACGGCGATCGTGGACTACCCGGTGGGCGATCTCGTTGCCGAGCGCGTGAAGGCGATGGGGGTGAAGCCATTCTACCGCGTGTTCAGGCACAACGGCGTCAACGGGCCGAACATCGCCACGGTGTACAGCGACAGGGGGCACGGGATACGTGGGCCGGTCGTCTTCTACAACAGGGCCAACGAGGCGGCGGCACAGCTTCGCCCCGGCGATTTCGACTGGGGGACGATATTTTCCGGGAGCGGCGTCCGGTGGTTCCACAGCGGGGGGATATTCGCGTCCCTTTCGGCGACAACGGGAGAGCTGATTATCGAGGCGATGACCGCCGCCCGGAAAGCCGGCGCGGTCGTGAGTTTCGATCTCAATTTCAGGGAAAAACTCTGGAGCATCTGGGGGGGGGAAAAGAAGGCGGTCGATGTGCTTGACAGGATCGTCCGGAATGTCGACGTGCTCGTGGGAAATGAAGAGGATCTCCAGAAGGGACTTGGCATTCCCGGACCGAAGGCCTCGTCCTCGTCGAAGCTCGACCCGGAAGTCTTCCTCGGCATGATCGACGGGCTTTCGTCCCGGTACCCGGACGTCCGGGTGGTGTCGACGACGCTCAGGGAAGTGCATTCGACGAACCGGCACCGGTGGAGTGCGGTGGCATGGGCGGCGGGGAAGGCCTTCAGGGCGCCGGAGTGCGAGCTCGACGTCCTGGATCGGGTCGGTGGTGGCGACGGATTTGCGAGCGGATTCTTCTACGGACTCCTTTCGGGTGAGCCGACGGAAGAGGCGGTGAAGCTCGGCTGGGCGCACGGGGCGCTCCTGACGACGTTCCCCGGAGATACGACGATGGCGACACTTGAACAGGTGCGCGCGTTTGCCAGGGGCGGTTCGGCGCGCATACAGCGTTAGTCCTCCACAAAGAGGGGAGGGACCGGTGAACCGGATCGTAATCGCCGCCATGTGCGGCCTGCTCATTCTTGCACAGTGCCCCGGCCAGACGAAGCGGGCGCTTGTCACCGTGACAAATCCATCCCGGGTTTCGCGTCCCGGGGAAACAGTGGAGGTCCGCCTGGGCGACCTCATGCATGTCAGCGGGGAGAACCCCGGCGGCGGATTCGTTGTCACCGCCCGCGGTTCAGCGGTTCCCATCATTTCCCAGGCGTCGGAGGGGGAGCTTCTTTTCCAGTCCGACTTCGCGCCTGGCGCGCGGAGGGAATTCATCGTGACCGGCGTAAAGGTCGCGGACACGCCTCACGCGAGCCGTGTGGCCGGGATGTTCGTCCTTCCGCGCGAAGACTATGCGTGGGAGAATGACCGGATCGCGTACCGGATGTACGGCCCGGCGTTCGCGTCGGAATTGAACAACGGCATCGACGTCTGGACGAAACGGGTCAGAACCCTCGTCGTGGCGAAGTGGTACCGGGAAGCGGCTGAAGGTTCCCCGGGGCACGATTCCTACCACACCGACAAAGGTGAAGGGGCAGACTTCTTCGACGTGGGACGTTCGCTGGGGGCGGGGGGATGCGCCATCTGGGAGGGGGGAAAATTGCACCAGCCCGGCGTCTTCTCGACGTGGAAGACAATCGCCGCCGGCCCGCTGCGAACGGAATTCGAACTGACGTACAACCCCGTGGAGATTGCGGGGGTGAAGTTCACAGAACGGGTCCGGATTGCGCTCGATGCGGGGGAGAACCTGAACAGGGTGTCGGTGACGTTCGATTCGCCGGTCGCGGGAACCGAGCTCCAGGCGGCGTGCGGGCTCGTGAAGCGGGCGGGGACCGGAGTCTCTTCGGACAGCCTTCTCTGCTGGATGGGGCTCTGGGGGGCGACGAACGGCGATCCGGTCAACGGCTCGCTCGGTACGGGGGTCGTTTTTCCTCCCTCCGCATTCCTCCGGTTCGCAGACGATGAGGTCCACTGCCTCGTTCTCGGGCGGGCCGTCGCGGGGAAACCGTTCACGTATTACGCCGGAGCAGGATGGACGCGAAGCGGTGACTTCGCATCTCGTGAGGAATGGAATTCATACCTTGCCCGGAAGGCCGGGCGCATCGCATCGCCGCTCGCCGTCTCCTGCTCGGCGCTTGAATGACCGGCGCGCCGGGGCGCAGACCGCTTCCGGCGCTCTTCCCTGAAACGGATCCCGGTCTCCCACCGGACATTACTTTGCGACGGGGGCCGCGGGTTCAAACCCGAGATCCTTCAGGCACTGGACGAGCTTCTTGTTGTCAAACGGCTTGACGAGGTATCCATCGCATTGCTTGATCGCTTCGACGACGTTCGTCCTGTCGCTTAACGCAGTCGTCATCACGACCTTGACGGGTTTCCGCGGTTCACGCGCCCCGGCCGATTCCAGCGTTCGGATTTCCTTCAGCACGGACTGTCCGTCCATTCCCGGGAGCATGATATCCAGGCACACAAGGTCAAACGGCTCCCGCCCCTTGAGCGCCAGTGCGAATGCGGAGACGGCCTGATTGCCTGTGACCGCAATCTCCGTCTGCCCGAACGGCATCAGGAGCCTGTGGAGCACGGCCCTGCTCGCGTAATCGTCTTCAACAACAAGTACCTTCATGCCTTCCCCTCCCGTGACTCCCAAACTGCAAATCACGTGCCGTACCGGTGCATCGGATTCAGCCTGCAGGCCCCCGGATCGGCCGCTTCCCCCGCTACGACGGGTCGTCGTACGGAATTACGGCCACATGGCTGAATCCGGCCACGTCTGCCCGCGGGAGGTGTTCCTACATCTTCAGCGTGAGCCCCACGCCCAGCGAACCCCGCGAGAACGAGTCATGTGAAAACAGCCAGCCGATGTTGTCGGACGCGACGTCAATCTGGAGCGCCCAGAGCCTGAGCCCGAATCCGAGCGCGAAGTTGAAATGATCCTCCCCGCCGAACCCGACGCCCGTCCTGATCGGGAGAAACTGCCACGGACGGTACTCCAGGCCGGCTGACAGCATGCCGATCCGGCTCGAACCGGGGAAATCAGAGAAACCCTGCCTGTACTCGCACGCCGCCGTCATCTCCCCGTACAGAAACTTCTTCAGCATGTGGATGTTCTCGAGCTCGAACTGGACGCCCATCCTGAGCGTCGTCGGAAGCCCGACGGTGAACGCGGTGCCCGGCCGGGTGGTCCCCGTGACGGCGTGTTCGAGCGAATCCCGCTGGGCGCTGCTCGTCGGATCGTCAAGATGCATGCCTCCCTGTCCGAACATCTCCCTGACGTCGCCGTCCCAGCGGAGAGAGCCGATGTCCGTGACGCTGAGCCCGGCGACGGCGAAGTCATTCAGCTCCGCGGAAAACCCGATGTCCACGCCGATGCCGCTCCCCGCGGGAGCGGGGAAGGGGGAACCCGCCAGGTTGGAGTGCGAGGTCACGCCGGCGACATCGATGTTGCCGTCAAGCACGCCGTCGGTCCCCGCTGCGAGCCAGGTGTTGTCGCGCGTAACGGAGCCGTAGGCGAATCCGTGGACGAGTTTCACGGAGACCCCTCCCGACCAGCTCATGAACCAGGGGACGGACGGGAGGGCGAACCCCGCCGAGAGCGCGTATTCGCGCGTCCACGCCGCGCTTCCCGTCGCGCCGCTGAAATCGTACGAAGAGCCGGGCGTCACCCCGTCAAGGAGGAATTTCGCGTATGACGCCGGGATCGCCGCCGTCGCCGCCACGCGTTCCGTTGCCGTGACGGCGAACGTCGCGAACGACCCGAAACGGATAGCCAGCCCGATAGGGCGCACTTCGGCCGCCGCACCGATCCGCCCGATCCCCCCGGGGAATGCGTCGATCAATTCTTGCTTGTCGCCCTCCGAGAGATTGCTGGCGATCCGGCCGGCCGGTGATTCCACCCCCGTGAAGAACTTGTTGTAGAGACCGTACGTCATGAAGTCGCTTCCGACGCCGATGCCCACCGGCACCAGGCTGAACTCGACGGTCGCGTCGTCCGGCAGGGCAAGGTTCGCGGGATTCACGCCGACGGCATCGAGGCCGCGCGAGGAGGCGACGGACGTTCCCGCCATCCCGAGTCCGCGTATGTTCGTCCTGTCGCCGGCCCGTGAGGCCGGTCCGGCTGCTGAGACGAGAACGACTGCGGCGATGACCGCGCTGAGAGTGCGGCGGGTCGTGTTCATTTGTTCACCTGGTAAGAGAGTTCCGCCCAGACCCGTATCCGTATCTGTTGCGTCGAGTCGAACTGCACCGCGCCCGTCCCCGCGGTCGCGAGTGAAATATTGTAGGCGAGTGAATACCCGTTGTTGAACTGCTGGACCTCGGTCCCTGCCAGCGTGATGATTCTCTCGGCGTGCGCGGGCGTCTGCACCGCCCCTCCGACGACAGCGGGAGCGGGGACGATGATGGAGTCCCCCGCCGATTGCGGGAGCATCATGATCAGCCGGCCTCCCCTGTCGAGGAGCCCGAACTTCAGGGCCACCTGCAGGGGGATGGCGTTGTCGATGACGGCGTGGAGCGTTATGCCGTTCATGTCGGAAGCGCTCTTCTGATCGACGAGCGTGTGTCCCTGCGTCCCCCCGCCGGAGGTGTCTCCGATGGATGCGGTGTCGGAAAACTGCCCCGAGGCCAGGGAGCACGTGAGGGGGAACGAGACCTGCACCTGCCCGCCGAACCAGCTCGTGCTTCCGACGGACTGCGGCGACGTGGTGACGTAATCGGGATTGATGAGCACCGCGCCCTGCACGCGGAGCGAATCGGGGAGCTGTCCGCTTATCGAAGAGAGAAACTTCCCGACGTCTCCCGGGACGAAGTCGATCGGCTGGAGCGCGCCGCTCATTGTCGTCTGGGGAACGTCCATCTCGGAAAGCAGCTGCCCCCCGACGCTCTCGGCCTGCAGTTTCAGGTCGAGCTGCAGGGGGAACTGAATCGTCGACTGCGGGATAAGCCTGAGGTTCGCCGCGGGAATGTTCACCAGGCCTTTGAACTTCTTCGTGAGGTCCCCGAGTTTGACGGGGAGCACCGCGTTGACGTTAACCCATGTCGGTTTCATGACGCCGACGACGTTGTCGGCGACGATGGCGGTCGACGTGAGCGTCATTGTCACGCCGTCGCTTGCCTGGATCTTCACCTGCGTCAGCCCGGAAATCTGCGAGAGCGTGATTGTGCCGGTCACGCCGAGCGCGGAAATGAATCCGCCGGTCGGCGAATGGAGCCTGTAACCTGCGAGATCAAGCGTCCTGTCGAACGTCCCGTTCGCGGGGAGCCGGATCATATCCGTGTACGCCGACCCGGCCGGCGTAAGAAGCTCGGCAACGCCGTAGATGAACGAGACGTTCGCCGGGACCGAGCTCTGGAAATGGACGGTGATCGATCCCGATTTCACCGAGAGATCGCTGACAAGGTTTGAGTCCCTGATCGCGAGCGAGGCATTCACGCTCTTCGATGCGGTTTGTGCGGGGATCGTATCAACGATGGCGCTGCTCACGACGGGATTCTTCGCGACGAGGACCGCCACGACGAGGCTGTCCGCGGGAATGGTGACCGCCGATCCGTTTCCCGGTTCAGACAGCATGACGGGCGTGAGCGACATGGTTGCCGTGAGGAACTTCCCCGTTAAGTCCATGGAGGCGATCGATTCCGCGTTCGGCTGTATCGTGCTTGATGTGCCGAAGTCGAACGATCCGCACGCCGTGCCGTCGGCGTCCTGCAGAGTGATCACGTTGTGAACGGTGACCGGGACCGGGAGGTTGTTCCGCAGGTGCAGTTCGGCCGTGCCGCTCTGGAGATACACGGAGTCGAGCCCGGGGAGCTTCCCATGCAGGGCCGACGTGGTGAACGTTACGGGGGGAACCGGCGTCGTTGTCCCCGTGGGAAAACCCGCGGGGAACGGGACGTTGATCGTGAACGACGCTCCGCTGATGGCGATCGGCCCGATCTGGGCCTGCGTTGAGCATGACAGCGGTGAGAGGCTGACGAGGTTTCCCACGAACGTGGGATTCGCCTGGAACGTCGTCCGGTAAACGAGTTGCGTTCCCCCGGGAATGATCCCGAAGAGGCTCGAGTCCTTCGCCACAAGATCGGCAAGCGAATAGGACCGTGCGGAGACAGGCACCGTCATGTTCGTCTGCCACGTCGGTGCGACGGGCGAGAGCGGCTTGTTCATGCAGTTGAATGCAATCGCCGAAACGGCGAGAATGGATGCCGCGTGTGCGCCCCTGTTCAGCAATTGCCGTATGCAGTTTCTCATGTCCTTGCGCTCCCCCCTGAGGATTCACTGTGTCCGGAAAGTTCAAATCCCATGCCGGGAGAAATCCGGCAGGTGCGGCGTGACACATCCCTCCGTAGCGGGCGATCATCCATGGGCTTACGTTCATCCTGGAGTCCGCCCGGCGGTGTTCGCGGAGCGTGCACTCCTGGCTGCCGGTGTAGTTTCTTCAAAAAAAAGGTATATTTGACGCCGAGTTGACCGGCGAAGTGCAATACGTTACATTAAGAGATAATGACGATCTCCCCCCTCCGCGGCCCCGCACTCCTTGCTCTTGTTCTCTTCGTGTACGGAGGGGAAGCGCGCGCGCAGGACACTTCTGACGTGAAGCCCCTCCGGCTCACAATCGTTTCCGCGGTCACGCTCGGGACGGTGATCCCGGTCCATATTTACCAGCAGAACGCCTGGTGGCAGGGTCCAAGGGGGCCGTTCCGTTTTGAGAACGACTGGGTCTACGCGCTGAATGTCGACAAGCTGGGGCATATGTATGCGGGGTTTCTCCTCTCGCGGATGTTCAAATACTCGCTTGAGTGGAGCGGGTTCAGCGAGCACACAAGTACGTTCTATGGGTCCGTTCTCGGGCTGACGTATCAGATGTACGTCGAGGTTGAGGACGGTTTCCACAGGGTGTACGGGTTCAGCCCGGGGGACGCGTTCTTCAACATCATGGGTGCAACGATCCCGCTCGCCCAGTGGACTTTCCCCGTTCTCAGGAACTTCACGCTGAAATACAGTTACTGGCCGAGCACCGGGTACAGGGACGAGCTGAAGGAGGGACAGGCAAAGGCGTTCCTGGACGACTACCAGGGAACGACGGTGTGGCTGGCGGTTGATCCCCATTTCGTGATGGGGGAGAAGCTGTCTTCCGCCGTGCCGCCGTGGCTCGGTCTGGCGTTCGGCGTGGGTGGCAGGGATCTGAACGAGGAAGGAGGGGGGAGGCGGCAGGCGACGCTCGCGCTGGATTTTAATTTTTCAAAAATCGAAACGGAAAGCAGCTTCCTTCACGCGGTCTTCACACTCGTGGATTTTGTCCACATCCCCGCTCCCGGCATCAGGCTTGACGGCAAACGCGTCCTGTTCGGAGTGTTTTACCCGTGACCCGGGCCATGGCGTCCGGGATGATGCGCGCTGCGGGGCGGACCCGCATCGCTCCCGTCTGCGCGGCTTTATTCCTTCTTGCCATCCCGTCCTTTTCCAGCGCGGGTCCACCCACCGGTGCTTCCGCCCCTGCCGATTCGATGAGGAAATTCGGACTCATTGTCGACGTCGAAGTAGCGCCGCACTACACCTCTCCCACGTCGTATGCGGACGGGGGATACTCGGTTTCTCTCGGGTTCGGCTTGAATTTTTCCCCTCTGTTCCAGATGACGATTCAGGTCTACACAGGGCGGGAGATGATACCCGGCGGCACCGCAAAGCCGGTCAACGGCTGGCTCCCCCTGGGAGGGGCTTCGCTTGAGGGGACTCTCTTCTTCACAACCGGCGCCCCCGTGCGCCCGTATGTATCGACGGGATACGGCCTGTACACGATCAACGGCGGAGAGGGGTACAATGGGGGGGGACTTTCTTTTGAGGGGGGGATCGAGTGGGATCTTTCCCGGTATATTTCGCTGCGTCTTGGCGCCGAGTACGGCGTCACACGGTACCATGACCCCACGGGAGAAGGCTCCCTGGCCGCCGGGTTTCAGCCCTTTACGCTCCGCGCCGCCGGCGCCGCAATGCGCATGGCATTTTACCCGGATCTCCTTCCCTGAGTCGCCGTCCTCATTGAACACATTTCCCACCAGAGCAGGGAGATCCTGGGTTTTGTAGAATCTTCCCGGAGGAAGGAACCGGTGTGTCATTTTTCCCTTGTGCCGGTGCCCTTAAGAGCGGTAACCCCCTTTCGGCTCCTGTTTTTGGCCTTTTGCACCCGGTCCGGTTGTGGTACGAGGTTTGCATCTAGGGGAGTCAAGTGTATAAGGCCGGAGGCGGGAGATCGAGGAGGAGGGCCCAATAAAGGTGACATCTGAAACCGGGGGGACTTATGAGAACAATCGCCATCATCGTCGCGCTGATCGGGGTCGTGGTCTTTTCGAAGGTGTACCTTGCGGGACCCACCGCATCCGACGGGCAGCATGTCGTTGCGAAGCTCATATCAGACAATTCCCGCGGGAATTTGAAACTCTCGGATTTCAAGGAAACCGGGGGGCGGGAATACATCCTTTCAGGGGTAAGGGTGTACGTCATGACGTTTGAGGGTTCCGTCGAATGCACATCCCAGTCTTCCGAAGGAACGCAGGTCGAGTTCGCCTTCGACCGGCGGCAGGGGACGCAGGTTTCTTCGCTCCGCGCAGGAGAGCACCGCACCGTCAAAGGGGCGATCCAGTTTGAGAAAACATCGTATGCCTGGGTGGGACAGCCCATGTAGTTGCTGCCGGGCGTCGATTCTGCGATAGTCGGCCCCTCCCCTGCCTGATTCCGCCGGGGGAGGGGCCGACTTTTTCCCGGGAGACAGACCCGGTTTTTGCATTCCCTTCGCCTCACGCCGTTTGAAGTTCTCCTCTTTCCTTCTAAATTACAGGGATGTGGCACACACCTGTATTCCCCCGTGTATGACATGATAATCATCGGTGCAGGCCCTGCGGGCATCAGCATGGCATCCGAAGCGCGGGCCGCCGGAATCCCCCCCGGGGGCATACTCATCCTTGAGAAAGCGGCGGAACACTCGTTCTCCATCAAGAAATACTACCCCGACAACAAGCGTGTGACGGCCAACTACAAGGGATTCGACGCCGTCTGCACCGGGGTGATGTGCCTCGTCGATTCGACAAAGAATGAGACGATATCCTACCTGGACAGGACGATCGCGGAAAAGGAGATCACCGTTCACTACGGCGAGACGGTCTTCAAAATCCACAAGGATCCGGCCGGGCAGCGGTTCACGATCACGACGGACAAGGGAGAATATGACACCGTTGTTGTCGTCATCGCGATCGGCATACTCGGGAAGCCGAACAAACCCCCCTACAGGATCTCTCCGTCGCTGAAAGACAGGATCCTGTTCGATGTGACGTCGACCGATGTTTCCGGTGGAACCATCCTCGTCGTCGGGGGGGGCGATTCGGCGTCCGAGTACTGCCAGTACCTCGTTGAGAAAGGGAACCGGGTGACGCTCAGTTACCGCGGGAGCGATTTCACGCGGATGAACGACATCAACAGGGAGAGCATACTCGCCCTTGCGGACCGCAGGCAGGTCGAGATCCTTTTCGTCTCAAACATCTCGGGGGTTGCGGATGCCGCGGGGAAGCCGGCCGTCGCGTTCGCGGAGCCCGCGTACGGGACCCTGACGTACGATTACGTCCTTTATGCCCTCGGCGGAACGACCCCGCGGAATTTCCTGAAGACCATCGGCATCGAATTCGACGGCGATGAGCCGTATGTCAAAGAGGGGCACGAGACGAATGTCCCGGGGATGTTCCTCATCGGCGACCTGAGCGCCGGTACGAAAGGGGGATCCATCATCTGGGCGTTCAATTCCGCGAACACGGCGATGAAGCGGATCTCGAGCGAGTATCTCAGGAACGGTGCCGCCCCTCCCCTTCAGAAATCTCCTCCCCGGTAACCATCGCACAGGCAGGTCCGGCCTCTCCGCTCCCGGCTCACTTTTCTCTCTCACACAGAGGATCTTCATGCCCCACCAGCTGTTCCGACGGAAGAACCTTGACGCGATACTGAAGGACGCGGAATCGCCCGACCGGCAGCTCAAGCGCGCACTCGGGGCGTTTGACGTGATCATGCTCGGCATCGGGGCGATCATCGGTTCGGGGATATTTGCAACGATAGGGACGGCGGTTGCCGGCGACGCGACGCGCGCGGGGGCGGGCCCGGCGATCGTCCTTTCATTCATCCTGACCGCGGTCGCGTGCGCGTTCTGCGGCCTCTGCTACGCGGAATTTGCCTCCCTCGTTCCGATATCCGGGAGCGCGTACACGTACTCGTATGCGACGCTCGGCGAGCTCGTGGCGTGGGTGATCGGGTGGGATCTCATTATAGAGTATGCCGTGGGGAACGTTGCTGTCGCGATCGCGTGGGCCGCGTATTTTCACCAGCTTTGCGACGGACTCGGATTTCATATTCCGGCCTGGCTGGCGGTGGATTACCGCTCGGCCCACCAGGCAGCCGACGCCGTGATCCAGTCCGGCGTGACGGATCCCGCGGTCGCCCTGGCGCACGAGGCGTGGGTGTCGCACCCGGTCTTCGCCGGAGTACCCCTCATATTCAACGCGCTCGCCGTCCTCATCGTCATGCTCATCACATGGCTTCTCGTCGTCGGCGTCAAGGAGTCCGCGCGGGCGAACAACCTGATGGTCGGCATCAAGCTTCTCATCCTTGTCTTCTTCATCTACTCCGGGGCGAAGTTCGTGAAGCCCGCGAACTGGAGTCCCTTCATGCCGAACGGGTTCCGGGGGGTGTGGGTGGGTGCGAGCCTCATTTTCTTTGCGTACATAGGATTTGACGCGATCTCGACGGCGGCGGAGGAATGCCGAAAGCCTTCGAGGGATCTCCCGATCGGCATCATCGGGTCGCTCGTCGTCTGTACGCTCATTTATATCTGCGTGGCGCTCGTCCTCACGGGCATGGTCCCCTGGACGCACCTTGGCGTGGCCGACCCCCTGGCGGAGGCTTTCGCGTATGTCGGCGCGAACGTCTCGGCCGGCATCGTGGCGTTCGGCGCCGTCGTGTCGATGAGCGCGGTGCTCCTTGTCTTCCAGTATGGCCAGCCCAGGATATTCTTCTCGATGTCGCGCGACGGGCTTCTCCCCCCGCAGTTCGCGCGCGTCCATCCAAAATACCGGACGCCGCACGTAACAACGATCTGGACGGGGGTCGTCGTCGCCGCGGTCTCCGCGGTCGCCAACATCAACGAGATCGTGGAGCTGACGAACATCGGGACCCTCTTCGCATTCATACTCGTGTGCGCGGGCGTCATCGTCCTGCGGCGCAGGGAGCCGGACCGGGTACGGGCGTTCAGAACGCCGCTCGTGCCGCTCATCCCTGTTCTCGGCATACTCTCCTGCCTCTTCCTTATGCGGGGACTCCCCGGGGTCACGTGGCTGAGGTTCGGGATCTGGCTCGTGATCGGCATCGTGTTCTACTTTGCGTACGGGTACAGGAAGAGCCGTCTCGCGCAGTCCTGAGGAAGGTGCGGGGTTACATCTGCCGTCGCCGGGAGCGCTTTCCCGGCGCGGGCGCCGCCGCGGGGAGACATCCGCTCTCGCGGAGCGCCCTGATCAGCCGTTCGTGCGCCCCTTTCGTGAAGGGGGGGGAGGGGAGTGAGCGGTACATTCTCACCGTAGCCTTGAGCGATGCCAGATAGGCCCTGCAGTCAGGGCAGGCGCCGAGATGCCGTTTGATCTCCTTGCACCGGCGCGTGCCGAGCCTCTGGTCAAGGTTGTCGCAGATATGGCGGTACACGTCGGAACATTTCATCGTCCGTGCCTCCGTCCGGTGTGGGACATGTACGGCGTGAGCTCTTCCCGCAGGAATGCGCGCGCCCGCCGGAGCCGCGATTTTGCGGCCTCGGGCGAGATCCCCACGATGCGCGCGGTCTCTTCCGTCGATGTACCCTCCATGTCCCTGAGCGTGAACACGATCCGGTAATCGGGGGGGAGCTTCCCGATTGCGCGCTCGATCTGCGCGCGGAGCTCCCTGTCGAGCATGACGTCCGCGGGTGTCTCGTCCCAGCGGGCGATCTCATGCGAGAATTTTCCGTCCGGCGTCGTTCCGGGGGACTCCAGCGCCTCGAGCGATTCCTCGATGTCCCGGATTTTCCGCCTGCGGTGCCTCATCAGGCAGTTGTTCGTCACGATCGCGTACAGCCAGGTGGAGAAACGGGATCTGCCGTCGAACGATCCGAGCTTGCGGTACACGTTGATGAACGTGTCCTGGAACGTCTCTTCCGCTTTTTCCCTGTCGCGGCAGAGTTTGAACGCGTACCGGTAGACTGTCTGCTCGTACCTGCGGACAAGCTCGCTGAACGCCCGCGCGTCCCCCGCGCGGGCGGCGGCGATGAGCTTCCCTTCCGCCAACGTCCTGAGCTGTGCGCCTGTCACGTGTGAGATGCGGGGAACGTTCAAAAGGGTTCTCGATTTCCGGGGCGTCACCCCCTGGCGGATGACGCCTCGATATGCGCCTCGCGGAACGACGGATGCACGGACACGCGGAGGAAGTTCGGCCGGCAGCACACCTGGCAATCTTCCGTGTATTCCTGTTCAGGCCCCCCTGACGCGTCCACAAGCGTGACGTTGACCTGGAAGCAGAAGACGCAGACAAACGGGGTTTCAATCTCCATGGGCTCAAGATACGATTATGCGGTGTCCCGGGCAACCCGGAGGTTTAGTTTCTCGCGGAAAATCCTTATATTTTCGTTGCTCGTAACCGGAACAAGGCACCAGACGGATGATCATGCAGCCTGCAGTCCTCTTCCTTCTCATACTGATCCCCCTGCTTTACGCGGGACTCACAACCCTCTACGGGCTCCAGTTTTTCGGAGATTTCCCGGGACTCACGCGCTTCAGGACTCCGGCCCTCCTTGTCACCGTGGCCCTTCACTGGGTCTATCTCGTCGTCAGGACCATTGCGTTCGACCACCCCCCCATCACGTCGGTCTTTGAGATCATGACGGTTCTCGCGGCATCGATCGCGATCGGGTACACCTATATCGAGATCCGGACGCGGGCGAGCGCGACGGGATTTTTCATACTCTTCTTGGCGTTCGCATTTCAGACCGCCTCCTCGGTGTTCATCAGGGACCGGTTCGACATCCCCGTGTACCTCCACAGCGTCGTCCTCGGATTCCATGTCTCCGCGGCGCTCCTGGGGTACACCGCGATATCCCTTTCCGCCGCGTACGGATTCCTCTACCTTATGCTGTATCACGAAATCAAGTCCTCCAGGTTCGGGCTCATTTACAGCCGGCTGCCGAATCTCGAAATGCTCGAGACCATGAGCCACAGGGCGGAGGTGTTCGGGTTCGTGTTGCTCGGCGTGGCGATCGTGATAGGGGTGATCTGGCTCCCCCGGGTGTTTCACGACTTCTCGTACTGGGACCCCAAGCTTGTCGGCACGCTCGTGATCTGGTGCCTGTACGCGGTTGCTCTGGGCGCCAAGAGGCAGCTCGGCTGGCAGGGGAGGAAGACGATGGTCATCACGCTCGTGGCGTTCGGGTTTGTCTTCCTCTCCATGACCGTGATCAATCTGTACCTGAGCAGCTTCCACAGTTTCCACTGAGAATGAACCTTCACTCCATCGGAATCAGCCATCACACCGCGGCGCTCGAGGTCCGCGAACGGATGTGGCTTTCCGACGACGAAATCCGGGGGGCCCTTCCGCGCATCAGGGAACAGACACACCTCGCGGAGTGCGTTCTCGTCTCGACGTGCAACAGGACGGAGCTGTACGGCGTCGCCGGCGGAGACGCCGTCGACGACGGCGGCCTGCGGCGTTTCCTCATCGATCTCAAGGGGGCTTCCCCCGCCGTCGGGACGGAGCATTTCGTCTCCGCGCACGCGGGAGCGGCCACACAGCATCTGTTCCGCGTGGCGGCCGGCATCGAGTCGATGGTGATAGGGGACGTGCAGATCCTCGGGCAGATCAAGGACGGGTTCAACCTTGCGAGGGAGAGCGGGACGCTGGGGCCGGTGATGAACCGGCTCATGCAGGCGGCGCTTCACGTCGGCAAGAGGGTGAGGACCGAGACGTCGATTGCCGAGGGGGCGGTCTCCGTCAGCTACGCGGCGGTGGAACTGGCAAGCAAGATCTATGCGGACCTGACGAAGAAATCGGTCCTCCTGATCGGCGCCGGGGAAACCGGCGAGCTGACGCTCCGTCACCTGGTGGGAAAAGGGATCGGCCACGTCACGATCGCGAACCGGACCCGGGAAAAGGCGGAGGCGCTCGCCTCGGCGATGGGGGGGACGGTGATCGACTACGAGGGGATCGTCGATGCCCTCCGCTCGGCCGACATCGTCGTCTCCTCCGTGACGAGCCCGTCGTATGTCGTGCAGCCGGGGGAGGTCCAGAAAGTGATGAAGCAGCGCTCCAACAACCCTTTGTTCATCATCGACATCGGGCTCCCGCGAAACGTCAATCCCTTGGCGGGGAAGATCGAAAACGTGTTTCTGTACGACATCGATGCGCTCAGCACGATCGTCGACCGCAACCTGGACCGGCGGAGGGCGGAAATTCCGAAGGTCACGAGGATCATCCGGGAGGAGCTCGTCGCGTTCCTCCGGTGGCAGAACGCCCTCGAGGTCGGCCCCACGATCCAGGAATTCCGGGAATCGCTCGAAGCCATCCGTTCGCAGGAGGTCCAGAAGCACGTCAACAGGTTCAGGCCGGAGGACAGGGAACTCCTCGAGCTCGTCACGCGCAGGATCGTGAACAAGATCCTCCACGGTCCCACGACGGTGCTGAAAGAGGGAACGGAATCGGGCACGCACACCGAAGAGGTCATTCACCGCGTGAAGGCCCTGCGCGATCTCTTCGGGATACGGGGCAACGGCGGGGCGGATCATGAAGGCTAGCGTTCTCAGGATCGGCAGCCGGGGGAGCGATCTCGCCCTCTGGCAGGCGCGCTGGGTGGAATCCGAGATCAGGAGGATCGCGCCGGACTGCCGGATTTCCCTGGAGGTCATCAGGACGAAGGGGGACAGGATACTCGACTCGCCCCTCTCGGCGATCGGTGACAGGGGGCTGTTCACGCGGGAGATCGAGGAGGCGCTGCTTGAAGGAAGGATCGACTGCGCCGTGCACAGCCTGAAGGACCTCCCGACGGAGCTTCCGGGCGGTCTCGCCCTCGGTGCCGTATGCAGGCGCGGGGACGTCCGTGACGTCTTCATCCCGCATCCGCTCAACGAGGTGAGGACGCTTCTGGCGCAGAAACAGGGGGCGAGCATCGCCACCGGGAGCCTCAGGAGGAAGAGCCAGATCCTCGCGCGGAGACCCGATCTCCGCATCATCGATATCCGGGGGAACCTGAACACGAGGATGAACAAGCTCAGGGAATCGGACTGGGCGGGGATGATACTCGCGTGCGCGGGAGTCAGCCGGCTGGGCTGGGAAGAGAGCATCGGCGAGATCATCCCCGTCGACGTCATCCTCCCCGCGGTGGGGCAGGGGGCGATCGGCGTCGAGATCCGCTCGGGCGATCAGCCCACGGCATCCGTCCTCGCGGGACTCAACGACGGTGCGACTGCCTCGGCCGTTGAAGCGGAGCGCGCGCTTCTCCGGATGCTGGAGGGGGGATGCCAGGTCCCCATCGGCGCCTTCGCCCGCCGGGGACCCGATGGCGAACGGGACGTTCTTTACATGGACGCGATGGTGGCGTCGCTCGACGGCGGGAAGGTGGTCCGCGGGAAAACGCACGGGCCCGCCTCCGCATCAGGGGAGATCGGGAAAGCTCTTGCTGAGACGCTCATCGCCGGAGGAGCGGGAGCGATCCTCCGTGAGATCCGCTCCGGCGCTCCCGCCGCATGACGCTCGGGGGCCGGACAATCCTCGTCACCCGGCGGCATGAACAGGCCGGCGCAATGGTGCGCGAGATCGAGGCGAGGGGGGCTCTCGCGGTCGTGATACCGATGATCGTCACGGAGCCGCCCCGCGTGTGGATGGAATGCGATGCGGCGATCGGGCGGCTCGGAACGTACGACATGCTTCTCTTCACGAGCGCAAACGCCGTGGAGGGCTTCGTGGGAAGGGCGCGCACGCTCGGCGTTTCTCCGGACTCGCTCTCGCGCCTCCCCTCGGCCGCGGTCGGGGAAGCCACGGCGGCCGCGCTCAGGGAGTGCGGGCTTCGCGCGAGCGTGAATTCCGGGGAGTTCACCGGGTCATCCATGGCGCAGGCGCTCGGCCGCTCGCTTTCCGGGAAGCGCGTCCTGATCCCCCAGGGAAACATCGCGCGCGGAACGCTTTCCCGATCGCTCCGTGAAAACGGGGCCGTCGTCGACACGGTGACCGTGTACGTGACGTCGAAGCCGGAGGAGGCGATGCGCGGGAGCTTCGTCCGCCGCGTTCTTTCGGGGGAGTTCGACGTCGTCACATTTGCAAGTCCCTCCGCCGCGGCGAACTTCGGCTCCCTCTTCCGCGCGGAAGAGCTCGCCGCCGTTCCCGAACACGCGAGGATCGCCGTCATCGGTCCCACGACGGCGGACGCGGTGAGGGAACTCGGGCTCACGGCGGACATCGTCGCCCGCGAATCGACGGCCCGCGGGCTCGTCGCCGCCATCGAGGAATTCTTCAGTGAATGAAAATGACAAATGATCTCTTCCTGCGCGCCTGCAAAAGGCAGCCGGTCGACAGGACCCCCGTCTGGATCATGCGGCAGGCGGGGCGCTACCTGCCGGAGTACCGTGCGGTGCGCGAGCGCCATGATTTCCTGACGATGTGCAAGACCCCGGCGCTCGCCGCCGAAGTGACGCTGCAGCCCGTTGACATCCTTGGCGTCGACGCCGCCATCCTCTTTTCCGACATCCTCGTCGTCCCCGAGGCGATGGGGATGCACCTGACAATGGTGGAATCGCGCGGTCCCAGGTTCGACCCCCCGGTGCGCTCCGCGGACGACGTGCGCGCGCTCAGGGAGGTCGATCCGGGAAAAGGGCTCCGGTACGTCATGGACGCGATTGCGGAGGCGCGCAGGGCGCTGAACGGGCGCGTCCCCCTCATCGGTTTCACGGGTTCCCCCTGGACGCTTGCCGCCTACATGATCGAGGGGGGAGGGTCGAAGGAATTCAAGAACATCAAGCGGATGATGCTCGACGAGCCCGCACTCCTCACGGAGCTCCTCGAACGCCTGGCGGTGAACGTCCGGCGGTACTGTGAAGCGCAGATCGCCGCGGGGGCGCAGGCGATTCAGATATTCGATACGTGGGGCGGGATTCTCGACCCGGAGCACTACAGGAAGTTCTCGCTCGATCCCATGTTCGAAATTGTTTCAAGGATGCGGAAAGAGGACGCCCCCGTCATTGTGTTTTCAAAGGGCGCGACGCATGCGCTCGGGGAGATCGCGGCGATCGGGGCGGACGTGGTCGGACTTGACTGGACGGTGGATATCGGCGCCGCGAGGAGCATGACGGGAGACGGCGTGGCGCTGCAGGGGAACCTCGATCCGTCGTTCCTGTACGCCTCCCCCGAGAACATACGGAAGGAAGTCCGCTCGGTGCTGAGGAGGTTCGGCCCCGGCCCGGGGCACGTATTCAATCTGGGACACGGCATACTCCCGGATGTCCCGGTCGCGAGTGCCATGGCGATGGTGCGATCGGTCCATGAGGAGAGCCCCGCGTTTCACCGTTAGACGTACGGCGCAGGGCGTGCTGGAGGGTCGTTTGATGATTGACCAGGGAAATGACGATGACGTTGCGAGTCACCCGGTCCGGAGGGAACGCCGGGCGCCGGGAAGCGTACTTTACGGAGGAGGTCCTGCTCCGCTCGTATGCCGCACTTGAACAGGTGCGGAGAGGCGGTCGCGTGCCCGGCAGCCTTCCGCGGCGGCTCTCGGCGGCCCTGAAGCGGGCGACCGGGCTGGATTTCGTGGACGTCAGCACACTCGGCAAATCTCCCGGCGCGCAAGAACGTGGCGCGCAAGAACGCGCCACAGGCGCCACAGGCGCCACAGGCGCCAAGGGCGCCACGAAATCAGGCGCCACAGGCGCCACGGCATCCCGCTTCACTCAGATCGACCTCTCCGCACTCCGCCCGGGAAAGGCTCTCGTCGTTCCACGGGAAGGGATGGGAAATCTCTCCCGCGGCGTCCGCACACTCGGACTCAGAAGTCTCGTTATCATTCCCCTTGGCGCGGGAGAGGGGTTCCGCGGCGTTCTCGCCGCCGGCTCGCAGAGGGCGGAACTCGGCGGCAGGGGGGACATCCGCTTTCTGAAATCAATTGCCGTCCTTGTTTGTGCGCTTCTCGCGGAGCGCGAGGAACGGGTGTACCTCGAGGAGGAAACCGAAAAATACCACTCGCTTCTCCAGGGGATGGCCGACACGGTGATCGTTCTCGATCCCGCGGACGGGACAATACTTGACGCCAACACCCAGGCGGCGCGGCTCACGGGGATCCCCCTTCCCCGGCTCAGGGGAATACCGGTGTTCAGCCTTCATCCCCCCGCGTCTGCGGAAACGCACCGCGCCGCGCTTCCCGGGGTGGGGAAAGCATTCACGCAGTACGGCCCCGTAGAATTCCTGCGCAGGAAGGGGAAGCCCGTCCCCGCGGAGGTCAACGCGCGGCGTCTGCGGCTCGGAGGGAAGGACGTCGTCCTCTGCATTGTTCGCGACATCAGCGAGCAGAAGAGGACGGAGGTGAAACTCGCAGCGTCCGAGGAGCTCCTCCGCATCATCGTTGAGGGGACGCTGGACATGTTCTTCTTTGTCCACGACACGGCGGGCGACTTCACCTATCTCTCCCCCTCCGTCGCAAAAATCACCGGCTACGGACCCGAACACTGGAAGTCGCGCTACAGGGAGTTCCTGACGCAGAACCCCGTCAACGACAACGTGAAGGAATACGTCGCCCGTGCCCTCACGGAAGGGGTGGCCGCACCGACGTACATCTGCGAAGTGCGTCACGCCGACGGAAGGCCGCTGCTCCTGGAGATCAACGAGAAGCCGATATTCAAGGAAGGGACCGTGATCGGGATACAGGGGGTGGCGCGGGACATCACCGAGCGGAAGCGCCTCGAGGAGGAGATTCTCGAATCGCGCGACAATCTCAACCGGATACTCGACCAGACCCCCCTCGCGGTCACCGTTCTTGATGCGCGCGGGAATCTCGTGGACGTCAACGAGGCGTGGCTCCGCCTCTTCGGCGCCCCGGGGAAGGACCGGGTGATCGGCAGGCTGAACGTATTCCACTCGCCGTTCGTGAAAGGAGCGGGGCTCGCGGACGGGTTCGCCACGGTGTTCCGCGGCGAGATTGTCGACGTCCCCGCGATCACGATCGACCCGCGAAGCGCCGGGGCGGAACTTCCCCTCGAGGGCGCCGAATGCACGGTACACGTGCGCATGTTTCCGGTCATCGAACGGAACGGGAACCTTGTCAACGTTGTTGCGATGATGGAAGACGTGACGGACAGGCGGAGGCTCGAGGAACAGCTCATACAGTCCCAGAAAATGGAGAGCATCGGGCTGCTTGCCGGGGGAATCGCGCACGACTTCAACAACATCCTCGGGGGGATCCTGGGATATGCGTCGTTCGTGAAATCGCAGATTCCGAAGGAGGACCGGATCTATCCCCACCTCGAGACGATAGAGCGTTCCGCGCTCAGGGGCGCCGACCTGACGTCGCAGCTCCTGGGATTCGCGCGCGGCGGGAAGTACGTTGTCGGACCGCTCTACATTAACGACCTTGTCATGGAGACGGCGGAACTCCTCCGCGGGACGATCGAAAAAAACATCGTCGTGAACACGGTTCTCGATCCCTCCTCGCCCGTGATCGAGGCCGACGCGTCGCAGATGCAGCAGGTGCTCATGAATCTCTGCGTCAACGCGCGGGATGCGATGCCGGGTGGCGGAGCACTGACGGTCACAACGCGGCGGCTCGACGTGCCTGACGCGTTCCTCCGTTCCGCTCCGGGGGGGAAAAACGGCACTTACGTCAGGACCGACATCGCCGACACGGGGATCGGAATTGACAGGGCGATCCGCGGGAAGATCTTTGATCCGTTCTTCACGACGAAGGAGAAGGGGAAGGGGACGGGGCTCGGCCTTGCCACGGTGTACGGCATCGTGAAAAACCACAACGGGTTCATCAACGTCGAGAGCGAAATGGGTGCGGGCACGACATTTTCCGTATACATCCCGGCCGTGGAAAAGACGGCGGAGAAACCGCGGGAGATCGAGTCGCGCCCCGAAGGGGGGCAGGAGACGATCCTCGTCGTGGACGACGAGGAGACGATACGCTTCCTCGTGCGCGACATACTCGAGGAGATCGGGTACAGGGTCATTGCCGCGGAGGACGGGTACAGGGCAGTGGCAATTTACGGCGAGCGGATGGCGGAGATCGATCTCGTGATACTCGACATGACGATGCCGGGGATGGGAGGAAGGGAGACATTCGAGAAGCTGAAGAAGCTCAATTCCCGAGTCCTCGCAATTCTCTCGACCGGCTACTCCGAAGACGAGAGGGCGCGCCAGATGCTCGCTCTGGGCGTGAAGGCGTTCGTCCAGAAGCCGTACAGGATCGACGACCTTGCGGGGGCGGTGCGCCGGACACTTGATTCCACGGGAGCATGAAGGGGGGCCATGGCAGGAAAGAAGCCGGTGGGAGTTGTCCTTCTGCAGCTCGGGGGTCCCGATTCCCTGGAGTCGGTTGAACCGTTTCTCTACAACCTCTTCTGCGATCCCGATATCATCGATCTCCCGCTGGCGTTCCTCTTCCGGCGCACGCTTGCCGGGATCATCGCCAGGCGACGCTCCCCCCGCGTGCGGGAGTTCTACGCGCGCATCGGGGGGAGATCCCCGATCCTGAAGCTGACGGTGCGGCAGGCTGTGGCGCTGGAACGCGCGCTCCGTCCCGATGTCGACGCAAAGGTCGTGATCGCGATGCGCTACTGGCACCCGATGACCGGCAGCGCCATCGACGCGCTCGTCGAGGCGGGGGTCGAGAACGTCGTCCTCCTCCCGCTGTATCCCCATTACTCGAAGACGACGACGGGTTCCAGCGTCCGCGAATGGGAACGGGAGATCAGGCGCAGGGGGCTCAGCCGCTTTCGCGTCAGGCGCGTTGCGGGGTACGCCGAGCACCCGCTCTATATCGCCGCGATCGTGCGGAACATCGGCATCGCGCTCAGGCGGGTCCCGGCCGAACGGCGGAAGGCGGTCCATCTCGTGTTCAGCGCGCACGGAACCCCCGTGAGCCTTGTGCGGGCCGGTGATCCCTACCAGGGGGAGATCGTGAAAACGTACGAGGCCGTGGTCCGGGCCGGGAATTTCGGCCTCCCCCATCGTCTCTGCTACCAGAGCAAGGTGGGGCCGCAGAAATGGCTTGAGCCCTCGCTCGACGCGACGATCGAGCACCTGGCGCACGAGGGGGTCTCCCACATGATCGTCATACCGATAGCGTTTGTGTCGGACCATTCCGAAACTCTCTGGGAGATCAACATCGAAGCGAAACTCGAAGCGAAGCGGCTCGGCATCGGCTATTTTGACATGGCCCCCGCGCTCCACACGTCCGCGGAATACATCGGCGCGCTCAGGGACCTCGTCATGAAGGAGATCGGGGCGTGAACGGACGGAGGGATGTTGTTATCGTCGGCGGGGGGATATCCGGGCTCACCGTCGCCTACTTCCTGCGCCGCGCGGGGCTCGCGGTGACGGTCCTGGAAGCCGGGGATTCCCCCGGAGGGACGATGAAGACCGTGGCGGAAGGAGGCTGGCTTGTTGAAACCGGTCCGAACAGCGCTCTTGAAACGACGCCCCTCTTCGGCGAGATGTTCGACGGGCTGGGGATCACGGGGGAACGGCTCTACGCCGACGACGCAGCCGGGAGGCGGTACATACTCAGGGACGGAACGTTGCATCCCCTGCCGATGTCCCCCGGTGCGTTCATCGCTTCGTCGCTCTGGAGCGCAGGAGGAAAACTCCGGCTCCTGAAAGAGCCGTTTGTGGGCCGCGCGGCGGAGGAAGAAACCGTTGCCGGGTTTGTCCGGCGCAGGCTGGGGCCGGAGTTCCTTGATTATGCGATCAATCCATTCGTCGCCGGGGTCTACGCCGGCGACCCCTCCTCGCTCAGCGTCAGGGCGGCGTTCCCGAAGCTCTACGCGCTCGAACAGCGTTACGGCGGCCTCGTGCGGGGGATGGTGCGCGGTGCGGGGGAGCGGAGAAGACGGGCGGAGAAGGCGAAAGACCGCGCCCGGATGTTCTCGTTCCGCGGCGGGATGCAGACATTCCCGGATGCCCTCGCACGTCTTTCCGGCGTTGACGTGAGGCGGCGGTGTGCCGTCACGTCGGTGGAGAGGTTTGAGCCGCGGGAGGGGGCCCGCGGTTTCCTCGTGCGCTTCATGCGCGACGGGAGGGAGGAGTTGCTCGAGTCACCCGCGGTCGTCATGGCCGTCCCGGCGTATGTCGCAGGGGAACTCATCCGGCCTTTTTCCTCCCCGCTTGCAGAGGCGCTGGGCAGGATATACTATCCCCCCGTTGCGGAGGTGTTCCTCGGGTTTCCCGCCGCGTCGATGGGCCGGCCCCTTGACGGGTTCGGGTTCCTTGTTCCCGAGAGGGAGAAGAGGAACATACTCGGGACGATATGGACTTCCGCGCTCTTCTCCGGAAGGGCGCCGGAGGGACATGTCGCGCTGACGACGTTCGTGGGGGGCTCCCGGCAACCGGCGCTCGCGGGACTCGACGACGGGGAGATCACGCGCATGGTCTCCACCGAGCTCCGCGCGCTCATGGGGGTCAGGGGGGATCCCGTATACACGAAGATTGTGCGCTGGCAGAAAGCGATCCCGCAGTACACACTCGGCCATCTCGCCCTCATGGCGGAGCTCGGGGAGCTGGAGGATCGCATGCGCGGGCTTTATTTCGGCGGGAACTACAGGGGAGGGATCGCCGTCGGGGACTGCCTTATCGCCGGGGAGAGCCTCGCCCGGCGGATTGCCGGCACGAACGGCGTGCCGCGGGGCGGACCGGACACGGCGTCTCTTCAAGAGAAGGATCACTCACAAGTGTGAAGGTGCAATCATGAAATTCGTTGAACCGAACGTCGCGCCGTATCCTGTCTCCCGGCTCCGCAGGCTCCGCATGACGCCGGCGCTCCGGTCGATGGTCCGCGAAACCGAGCTGAGTCCGGAGGATTTCATACTTCCGCTCTTCGTCGTTCCGGGATCGAACGTGAAAAAAGAGATCTCGTCGATGCCCGGCGTCTTCCAGATGTCCGTGGACCAGATCGTCCGCGAATGCGCCGGCGTGCACGCGCTCGGAATCCCCGCGGTGATATTTTTCGGCATCCCCGCGGAAAAGGACGAGGTCGGATCGGGGGCATACGACGACCACGGCGTCGTCCAGGAGGCGCTCCGCGCGGTCCGGAAGGAGGTTCCCGGACTCTTCCTCATCACGGACGTGTGCCTCTGCGAATACACGTCCCACGGTCATTGCGGGATCGTCAGGGACGGTGAGATCGTGAACGACGAATCGGTCGCGCTTCTTGTGCGCGAGGCGGTCTCTCACGCGGAGGCGGGGGCGGACATGGTCGCACCATCGGACATGTTCGACGGGCGCGTCGGCGCGATACGGCGCGGGCTCGATGAACACGATTTTCCCAACCTGCCGATCATGTCGTACGCGGCGAAATACGCCTCGGGATTCTACGGACCGTTCCGGGAGGCGGCGGAAAGCACGCCGAAATTCGGCGACAGGCGAAGCCACCAGATGGACCCGGCGAACGCCGACGAGGCGATCAGGGAGGTGGCGCAGGACATTGCCGAGGGGGCCGACATCGTCATGGTGAAGCCCGCCACGCCGTATCTCGACATTCTCTACCGGGTGAAGCACACGTTCGGCATGCCGACGGCGGCGTACAACGTCAGCGGCGAGTACGCCATGGTCAAAGCGGCAGCCCGGATGGGCTGGATAGAGGAAGAGCGGGTCATGATGGAGATGCTCACCGGCATCAAGCGGGCAGGGGCGGACCTGATCCTCACATATTTCGCGAAGGCGGCGACTCAGGTCCTGAAGGGAGGAGGGAAGCGTTGAAGGAGGAGAGAGACACGCGGAAGTCCGCCGCGCTCTTCGCGCGGGCGCTCGGGCTGATCCCCGGCGGCGTCAACTCCCCCGTGCGGGCGTTCCGCTCCGTCGGGTGCTCCCCCCCGTTCATCGCGAAGGCGGAAGGAGCGCATCTCCGGGACGAGGACGGGAACGACTACATTGATTACGTCGGGTCGTGGGGGCCGATGATACTCGGCCATGCGCATCCGCGCGTGATCGATGCGGTGACGCGCACAGCGGCTTCCGGGACGAGCTTCGGCGCGCCAACCGGACTCGAGGTGGAGATGGCCGCGCTCATAACGCGTCTCGTCCCCTCGGTGGAGATGGTCCGGATGGTGAACTCCGGGACCGAGGCAACGATGAGCGCCCTCCGGCTGGCCCGTGCGTTCACGGGGCGTGAGAAGTTCATCAAGTTCGAAGGATGCTACCACGGGCACGCCGACGCATTCCTGATCAGGGCGGGATCCGGCGCGATGACGCTCAGCGTTCCCGACAGCCCCGGTGTTCCTGCCGCCGTCGCGTCTCTGACGCTCAGCGCTGCGTTCAATGACCTCTCCTCGGTTGCCGCGCTTCTCGGCAGGCACCGGGGGGAAGTCGCGGCGATCATCGTCGAGCCCGTCGCCGGCAACATGGGATGCGTCCCTCCCGAGCCCGGGTTCCTCGAAGGGCTCCGCCGCCTCTCGACGGAAGAAGGGGCGCTCCTTATCTTCGACGAGGTGATGACGGGATTCCGCCTTGCACCCGGGGGAGCCCAGGAGCGGTACGGCGTGAAGCCGGACCTGACGACGCTCGGAAAAATCATCGGCGGGGGACTCCCTGTGGGGGCGTACGGCGGGAAACGGGAGATCATGGCAATGGTGGCACCCTCGGGATCCGTGTACCAGGCCGGGACGCTCTCGGGGAATCCCCTGGCGATGAGCGCGGGACTGGAGACGCTCACGATGCTTGCCGAAGAGCCGGGATTCTATGACGCGCTGGAACGGAAATCGGAACGGCTCGCCGCGGGGATGGCGGGCGCGGTCCGTTCACTCGGCCTTCCCGTCACGCTGAACCGCGCGGGCTCGATGTCGACGCTTTTTTTCACGCCGGAGAGAGTCACCGGCTACGCGGGGGCGCTGGCGGCGGACACCGGGAGGTTCGGCGTGTATTTCAGGGAAATGCTCGGCCGCGGGATCTATCTCGCCCCGTCGCAGTTTGAAGCGGGGTTCGTCTCCGCGGCACATTCGGACGAGGATATCGACAGGACAATCGACGCGTGCCGCGCATCGCTTGCCGCCGCGTTTGCAAAATCCTGACGGCGGCCGCGCCGCCGCAGAATCTCACCAGGAGGTCACATGTTGAGGCTCAAATGCAGTTCGTATCCGGACGGCGGGATAATCCCGCTCCGGTACGCACACCGGTCGGTCCGGGGCGGTGAAAACATCTCCCCGGGCTTCACCTGGGAGGATCCGCCCCCCGGGACGAAATCGTTCGCCCTCTCCATCGTGGACCCTCATCCGGTCGCGAACAACTGGGTCCACTGGTTCATGATCGACATTCCGTTCCAGGAAAGGGAAATCCGGGAGGGGGCGTCCGGGGGAAGGGATATCCCCGCGCACGCGAAAGAACTCCTCAACTCATACAACGAAATGGGATACGGCGGTCCGGCGCCTCCGAAAGGCTCCGGGCCGCATCCGTACATTGCGACGCTCTACGCGCTCGACGTTTCCTCCCTCCCGCTGGGGAAAGACACGCTCCTCTCGGCGTTCCTGAGGGCGGTGGAAGGGAAGAGCATCGCGGAATCTTCGATGAAGGGGCATTACGAGCGGAAGTGATGCGGCATGTCTCTTCCCGGCGATCACTCACAGCATCCGGGCCACCTCCTTCGCAATGGCCGGTGAGGCGGTAAGCCCGGGCGAATCGATCCCGACGAGGTTGATGAGCCCGGGGAGCCCCCTGTCCTTCTCTTCCCGTATGACGAAGTCCCTTGCGGGCTCCCCCGGACCCTGCAGCTTCGGGCGGATGCCGCTCATGTCGGGCGTCAGATCTTCGTCGCGAATATGCGGGAGTATCCGGCGGACGGAGGCCCCGAAGGCGGTTCTCTTCCGTTCGTCGACCCGGTAGTCCTGCGCGCGCCCTTCCTGGTATTCGATGTCCGGGCCGAATCTGAGCCGGCCCCCGAGGTCAACGACCGCGTGGACCCCCAGCGTCTCGTTCGTCGGGACGGGATACACGAGGCGGCTCACGCACCCGCTCAGCGAGGGAGGGAGGGCGAAGTAGCACCCCCTGCTGTAGTGGAGCCTGTATCCCGCCTCTTCCACGTCAATGCCGGCAAGGGACGCGACCGTGTCGGAGTCCAGACCAGCGGCGTTGATGACCCGTTCGGATGTGATCGTGGAAACGACCCCCCCTTCGTTCACCGTGATACGGTAGTCGGCGGATCTCCGTTCCAGTCCCATGACGGCGCAGCGCGTCTGTATCACGGCACCCTGTTCCCGTGCAGCCCCGGAGAAATAGTCCATGAGACCGTGCGCGCTTATGATCCCGGTATCCGGGGAGAAGAGGCCTCCGGCGGTGACGATCTGCGGCTCGATTGCCCGGACCTCCGCGGCGGTCATCATCCGGAGGTTGACGCCGTTCCCCGTTCCGAGCGCGTGCAGGCGGTGGAGTTCCCCCTCCTCGCCGGGGTGCGTTGCGGTGATGATCTTCGTGATGCGGCGGTGGGGGATGCCTGCCCGGGAACAGAGATCATACAGGAGCCGGTTCCCCTCCACGCAGAGCCGGGCCTTGAGGGAGCCGTGCGCGTAGTAGATCCCCGCGTGGATGACCTCGCTGTTGCGGCTGGACGTCTCCTGTCCGCAGCGTTCGTTCCGTTCCAGCAGGAAGAGGGGCGCGTGCCGCCGTGAAAGCTCCGCGGCGATCGCAAGCCCGACAACTCCTCCCCCGATGACTGTCAGCGCGGCGTCCGCCATTGCCGGTCACTCCATGATGTGCGGTGATTCCACGAGCACCCATGTCGGATCGGGCGCAATCCCGGCGCTCCGGAAGAAATCCCCGGTGCTCCTGTTCCTTGAATTGATCCTGATCCTGAGTCCCGCGGAATACAGGAGGAGGGGGATGTCGTTCTTTGAGTCGCTTGCCGCAAGGAGGGGAACAGTCTTCGTGCGGCGCCGGAGGGAATCGATCTTGCCGGCGCGTATGGGGACCGGTCCGTCGGTCCTGTCGGTGAGCACGCCCCCCTCCACCTCCAACTCTATGCCTATCACCCGTTCGGCGGGGACGCCGAGTTTCCGGAAGACCGGCTCCACGCTCCACTTGTTGCTCCCCGATACCGCCCATATGTCGAACCGGCGCTCGGTGAGCGCCCTGATCAGGTCGACCGATTCCGCGATGAACCGGGCGCCGCGGGGGAGATCCCTGCCGCCGAGCCGGACCTTCCCCGGCCGGGACGAGATCTCCCCCTCCCATGCCTGGTCCGCAAGGCGCCTCACCTCCGCCGGGGTGTACCCCGCGAAGAGCCGGACGATATCGGCACACGCCTTCTCCACCGCTCCCGCGGCGATCTGGTCGAAATAGCGGCCGAGGAGCATCTCGGCGAACTCGTGGTACGCCTCCCGGGAGCTCCGCCCGGCAGCGTCCAGCGGGGCGAGTTCGGCGAAAAGCCTCTCCAGCGCGTCGCGCCGGGGATGATCCTGCCACACCGAGGCGGGGGACCGCCGGAAATGAAAGTGCTCGATCTGCCTGTAGAACATCGCTTCCCCCATGTCCCCCTGAATCACCGTCCCGTCGCAGTCGAAAACGGCGAGGGGGCGGGGGCCCGTATCGTGGTTGCCGTGCGCGCCGAGAAATGCCGCGACGGCGGGGTCGTCGAGTATTGTCATGCCGTTGTCGTGAATGTCCGGAGTGCCTCAACATACGAAGGGAAGAACGGAAGAGCAAGATTGCAAGTCTCGGGCCAAAGACGTATATTACTCCATGACGCGTGCCCGCCCGAGCAAGTCCGCCCCGCTACCGCCGGGACGGATTTTCTGTTATTGACGATATTGAATGAACACGATCCGGAACTTCTGCATCATCGCCCATATCGACCACGGCAAGTCGACGATCGCCGACCGCCTTCTCGAGAGGACCGGCACGATCACGCCCCGCGAGATGAAGTTCAACCAGGTGCTGGATGACATGGACCTGGAACAGGAACGCGGGATCACGATAAAGCTCCATGCTATCCAGATGCATTACGCGGCGCGTGACGGCGTCTCCTACACGCTCAACCTCATCGACACGCCCGGGCACGTCGACTTTTCCTACGAAGTCTCCCGGTCCCTCGCCGCCTGCGAGGGGGCGATCCTCGTCGTGGACGCATCGCAGGGGGTGGAGGCGCAGACAATAAGCAACCTCTACCTTGCGATCGATGCGGGACTCGAGATCATCCCCGTGATCAACAAGATCGACCTCCCGAGCGCGACTGTCGACGCCGTCCGCGGCCAGATCAGGGACCTTCTCGGGTGCACGGATGACGAAATGATCCTGGCGAGCGCGAAGTCCAACATCGGGATCGACGAGATACTCGAAGCCGTCGTGCGCCGCGTCCCCCCTCCTTCGGGGGACCCCGGGCTTCCGCTCCGCGCGCTGATATTCGATTCTGTGTTCGACACGTTCCGCGGGTCCGTCGTCTACATCCGCGTCGTGGAGGGGACGCTTCGCGAAGGGGACAGGATCATGTTCTTCCACATGGGGAAGCCCTTCGATGCGGAGGAGGTCGGCGTCCTGGAGCTGAAGCGCCTGCGGACGGGGGAGCTTGCCGCGGGGAACGTGGGCTACCTCATCGCGGGCGTGAAGGACGTCCACGACACGAAGGTGGGCGACACGGTCACCTCCGCGTCACGCCCTGCCCTGAGCGCGCTGCCGGGATACAAGGAGGTGAAGCCGATGGTGTTCAGCGGCGTCTACCCGACGAACGCGGAGGATTTCGAGGATCTCCGGAGCGCGATCGAAAAGCTGCAGCTCAACGATTCCTCGCTTGTCTACCAGCCGGAGACGTCGACGGCGCTTGGTTTCGGGTTCCGGTGCGGGTTCCTCGGCCTGCTCCACATGGAGATCGTCCAGGAGCGCCTTGAACGGGAGTACAACCAGAACATCATCAACACCGTTCCCAACGTCGAATACCGGGTGACGAAGACCGGCGGAGACGTCGTGCTCGTGGACAACCCGTCCACGATGCCGCCGCTCGGGGAGGTGGCGATGGTGGAGGAGCCGTTCGTCAGGGCGCAGGTGATCGTCCCCGTGGAGTTCGTGGGGAACATCATGAAGCTCTGCATGGACCGGCGGGGAATCTACAGGAACACGACGTACATCGATCCCACGAGGGCGGACATCACGTACGAGCTTCCCCTGAGCGAGATCATCTTCGATTTTTACGACAAGCTGAAGTCGACGAGCCGCGGATACGCGTCGTTCGATTATGACCTGCTGGATTTCCGCGAATCGGATCTCGTGAAGCTCGACATCCTCCTTAACGGCGAATCGGTCGACGCATTTTCTTCGATCGTGCACAGGGACAAGGCGCACGACTGGGGGAAGAAACTGTGCGTCAAGCTGCGCAAGCTGATCCCGCGGCAGATGTTCGAGGTGGCGATCCAGGCGGCGATCGGGAGCAAGGTCGTGGCGCGCGAAACGATTTCCGCGATGAGGAAGAACGTCCTCGCGAAGTGCTACGGCGGCGACATTACCCGCAAGCGGAAGCTCCTCGAGAAACAAAAAGAGGGGAAAAAGCGTATGAAGCAGGTGGGACGCGTCGAAATCCCCCAGGAAGCATTCCTGGCGGTACTCTCAATGGAAGACGAATAAGGAGGCCCATGGCAAAAACGAACCGGTCGGCGGCGGGGAAGGAGCACCCGGACGTGAAGAAGGAGCCCGTGAAGGATTTCCTGAAAGATCTCGTATTCGTGCTCGTCTCGTTCTTCTTTCTGAACAGCTTCGTTCTTGCCTCGTTCGAGGTCCCCACCGGGTCGATGGAGAACGAAATCATGGCGGGCGATTTTCTCTTTGTCAACAAGTTCATCTACGGGGGAACGACCCCAAGGACGATCCCGTTCACAAACGTCCGCCTCCCCTGGTTCCGCGTTCCCTCGCTGCGTGATGTCAGGCGGGGGGACGTCATCGTGTTCGAGTTCCCCGGGCAGCGGGAGGAGACCCAGTCGCCGGAATTCATGTTTTATCTGAAGCGCTGCGTCGCTCTGAGCGGGGACACGATCCAGGTGATCAACAGGATCCTCTGCGTGAACGGGAAGCCCGCGCCGATCCCGCGCAACATGAAATTCAACAACTTCAACCCGCGGCCGCAGGGGTACGCCGACCCGAAGATCTTTCCGCGCGATGCGCCGTTCAACGAGGATTTCTGGGGGCCCGTTGTCGTCCCGAAGAAGGGGGACGTCCTGGAGCTGAACGCCTCCACGTTCCCGCGCTGGGCGACGTTTATCGGGAGGGAGGGGCACCGGGTGCGGCTTGACGACCGCGCGCGGGTCGCCGTCGACGGCGTTCCCGTGACGAAGTACGTCGTCGAACGGAACTATCTGTTTGGCATGGGGGACAACAGGGACAACAGCCTGGACTCCCGCTTCTGGGGATTCATCCCGGAGGAGAACATCGTCGGCTCGCCGATGATCGTGTACTGGTCGTGGGACCCGGATGTCCCCCTGGCGAGCATTGTCGACAAGATCGGATCGATACGTCTCGGCCGCATCGGCACTCTTATCCGATAGCATGGAACAGACGCCGGCCGGAACGCCCGTCCCCGGCAGGGAGCGCCTCTCCCGGCGCCTCCGGGACGCGGCGGAAGTCGTTGCGTTGACCGTCGTGCTCGCGCTGGGGATCAAGACGTTCGTCGTCGACGCGGTGCACGTGCCGAGCTCGTCGATGGATGACACAATCCTTGCGGGGGATTTCCTCCTCGTGAACAAGTTCGTCTACGGTCCCTGCACGCCGCACTACCTGCCCCTCACGGGGAGGAGGCTTCCGATTCTGCGTCTTCCCGCCCCCGGCTCTCCCGCGCGTGGTGACGTGATCGTGTTCTATGCGCCGGATGGTGTGCCTCCAAGGCTCTACGTCAAGCGGCTGATCGGCCTCCCGGGGGACACCGTGATGATCCGCGGAGGGGTCCTGTTCGTGAACGGCCGCGCGGAGGGACTTCCGCCGGGAGCAAAGCCATCGCAGAGAACCGCGCCCGACTTCGGGCCTGTTGCCGTTCCCGCGGCGGGAGAGACAATGACGCTCCGTGAAGCCGACGCGGAACGCTGGGAGCCGCTGGTGCGGCTCGAGGGACACGTGGTCGCCAGGTCGACGTCGGGCGAGGTCCTGCTTGACGGCGTCCCAGCCCGGATCTACACGGTCAGGGAGAACCACTTCTTTGTCCTCGGGGATAATCGTGACGACAGCCTTGACAGCCGCGTATGGGGGTTCGTCCCCTTCGAGAGCATCGTGGGGCGCGCCATGCTCGTCTACTGGTCGGTGGACGGGCATGCGGGAATACGCTGGACCCGCGTCGGCACCGTGATCAGGTAGCGGTTCACGTTGACATCTGACTCTATGGCATCCCTGTACGTCCATATCCCCTTCTGCCAGCGCAAGTGCGCGTACTGCGACTTTTATTCGATCGAGACTGTCGCGCTGATGGACGGGTTCCTCGACGCGCTGGTGAGGGAGATCGCGCTGACCGCCCCCCGGGGGCGCGGCATGACGTTCGGCACGCTTTTCTTCGGAGGGGGGACGCCGTCGCTCCTGTCCGTCGCGCAGCTCGGGAGAGTGATGAGTGCGCTTCACGGAGCCTTCGCGATACGTCCGGACGCCGAGATCACACTCGAGACGAACCCCGGCACGGTCTCGCTCGGGACGCTCCGGGGCTACAGGTCCCTCGGCGTCAACCGGCTCAGTATCGGCATCCAGTCGTTCGACGAAGACGAGCTCCGGTTTCTTGGAAGGATCCACGATGCGGCGCAGGCGGAGAAGTGCGTCGGACTCGCGCGCGAGGCCGGATTCAGCAACCTGAGCATCGACCTGATCTATTCGCTTCCGGGACAGACCCCCGCGCAGTGGGAGGCGACACTTGTCCGCGCGCTCGAACTCAGGCCGGACCACGTTTCGGCGTACAGTCTTATCGTGGAGGACGACACGCCCCTTGCGCGGATGGTGGCGGCAAAGCTCGTGTCGCCGAGTCCGCTCGAAACGGAGGCGTTGCTGTACGAGCAGACGATGGGGGTGATGGAGCGTGCCGGGTATGAACACTATGAAGTGTCCAACTACGCAAGGCCGGGGTACAGGAGCGTTCACAACTGCGCCTACTGGTCGCACGAGCCTTACATCGGCCTCGGTCCTTCGGCCCACTCGTTCTGGACGGAGAGGGATGGAAAAGAACCGCAGCGGTGGTCCAACGTCCGCGCGCTGGGGAAGTACTGCGGGATGCTCCGCGGGGGGGAGATTCCCGTCGCCTCCCGCGAATCGGTGAGCCGCGCGCAGCTCTACAACGAGAGGATATTCCTGGGACTCAGGAGCGCCGGTGTGGACATGGAGAGCCTCGAACGGGAGTTCGGGATCCCCGCCGACAGGCTCGCGCTGGCTGATGCGCTCGTCGAAGACGGGGCGGCGGTCCGCGAGGGTCCCCGGCTGTGTCTGACACCCCGCGGGTATCTCATCTGTGATGAGATCGCGGCGCGCATGATGGTGTAACGCTCATTCCCCACATTCCCGGGGTCGGACAATGAAAGTACTCGTCACGGGGATCGACGGCTTCGTCGGAAGCCATGCCGCCGAATTTCTCATCGGCCTTGGCGGCATCGAACTGCACGGGACGCATTTCCCCCGGCAGAAGACGGACAACATCGATCACCTGCGGGGACGCATCACACTCCACGAGACGGACATCGTCGACGCGGAGGCCCTCCGGGAGATATTCACGACGCTGCGCCCCGACAAAGTCGTCCACCTTGCGGGGCAGGCCTTCGTTCCCACGGCGCTGCGCGATCCATTCGGCACGTTCAACGTGAACATCATGGGGGGGGTCGCGCTCCTCGACGCGGCGCGGCATCAGGCGCAGTCCACCGGGGCAGGCCCGGATATCCTTCTCGTCAGTTCCGGGGAGGTGTACGGGAAGTCGCACCTTGAGCCGATCTCGGAGGAATCCCCCGTGCGGCCGGAAAACCCGTATGCCGCAAGCAAGGCGAGCGTCGACCTTATCGGCCAGGAGTACCGCCGGACGTTCGGACTCCGCGTCAGCGTCGTCCGTCCGTTCAACCACGCGGGGCCCCGCCAGAGCCCGGTCTTCGTCTCTTCGGACTTCGGGCGCCAGTTTGCACTTATCGCCGCAGCGAAGCAGGAGCCGGTGATCCGCGCCGGCAACATCGATGCGCGCCGCGACTTCACGGACGTCCGGGATGTCGTCCGCGCCTACTGGGCGATCCTGACGCACCCTTCGGAGCACACGGTCTTCAACCTTTGCTCGGGGCGCATCGTCGCCATCCGGGATCTCATCGGAATATTCCAGGAAGTGTCCGGGATCCGCGTCACCGTCCTGAGCGAGGCCTCGCGCGCACGGGGAGGGGACGCGCCGTTCATCGCCGGGAGCTTCGCGCGGCTGCACCGGGCGACGGGCTGGGAGCCGCGGATCCCGCTCGAGCAGACGCTTGCGGACGTCTATGCGTACTGGAAGGAAGAGATCGGGCGGGGCGGATGAACATACTCGTCGTCAACTGGCAGGACATCAGGAACCCCCTTTCCGGGGGCGCCGAGGTCCACTTCCACGAAATATTCTCCCGCATAGCCCGCGCCGGTCACCGCGTGACGCTCTGCTGTTCATCGTATCCGGGAGCCCCGGCTGAAGAGACAATCGACGGAATCAGCATCCTCCGCTCGGGTGCGCGGCCTCTCTTCAATTATGTCTTTCCGTATACGTACATCGCCCGGCTCAGGGCCCGCCGGTTCGACGTCGTCGTTGAGGACCTGAACAAAGTCCCCTTCTTTACCCCCCTCTATGTCCGGCGCCCCCTCGCGGGGATCGCGCACCACCTGTTCGGGAAGAGCGTGTTCCGTGAGACGGGGCTGATCCCCGCCGCCTATGTCTATCTGATGGAGCGGTGCGCCCTCGCCCTCTACAGGGGAAGAATGCCGTTCATGGTGGTCTCCAGGAGCACGGAAGAGGAGTTCATATCCGCCGGGTTTCCTCCCGGCCGGCTCGCCGTCATACACAACTGTGTCGATCACGTGCGGTACACTCCCGGCGGCGCAAAGAGCCCTGATCCGCTGGCCGTGTATTTCGGGCGTCTGAAGAGGTACAAGAGCGTCGACGATTTCCTCTCCGCACTCCCCTCCGTACTCGCGCGGTTTCCCGCGCTGAAGGCCGTCGTAGCGGGAGAGGGGGACGACATGGAACGGCTCGTCGGGGTCGCCCGCAGGCTCGGCGTCGCGGGGGCGGTCCGGTTTACCGGGTATGTGACGGAGGAAGAGAAAGTGGATCTTCTGAGGAGGGCATGGTTCACCGTGACGACGTCGCTGAAGGAGGGATGGGGGCTGACCGTGATCGAGTCCAATGCCTGCGGCACCCCTTCAATTGCGGCGGACGTCCCGGGACTCAGGGACGCAGTCAGGGAGGGGGAGACCGGTCTCCTCTACCCTCACGGGGATGTCGGGGCGCTCGGCGGGCGGATGATCAGGCTTCTTGAGGACGGGGCGCTCCGGGTCCGGCTCGGCGAGGGGGCAGTCCGGTGGGCAGGGACGTTCAACTGGGACGACGCTGCGGAGAAAACCATCGCGTTCCTCTCCCGTGTCGCGGTCATCACGCGGTCACACGATCATGCGGTCACGCGGTAGGGAGCGCGCGTGACGAGCTGAAAAGCGCACACAGGGCGCGCGCGTGATAAACAGAGAAGCGCTCATCTCATGAGACGTTTGAGGAGTTGAATCTGTCCCGCATGATAGAGGTCGTGTGCCGCGATTCCCCGGAGCATGCTCTCGCACGTGGAGCGGCTCCCGGGTGTGCGCCGGCGCAGATCCCCTTCCGCGAGCGATGCGATGAGATCCCTCAACAGGGTGTGCTCGGAATCCAGGAGCGCGATCTCGACCGCCCAGGTCGTCTCCTCCCCCCGTGCGGGGCGGACGAACCAGTTGCTCCCCTTCAGTGGAAATGACCCCCGCTTCCTGCCGCTGAGCCTCCTCCTCACCGCGTATTTCCAGTATGCCGCGTGTATCACGACCTCCCGGATGTTGTGCCTGCCGCGTCCGGGCCGCCACGCCGCCTCCTGCGGGGTCACCCCCCGTATGCTTCCGCGGAGCGTCGTTCCGTGCCACGACTTTCCGCTGTAGGCTTCGTCCACACTCAGCAGGATCTGCCGCAGTGCGCCGTTCATGCGCGCCTCCGTTGTTTGTTCTCCTGCCTGTTCAGTTCAAGAATTCCCACGAAATGCCGAACCGGATCGCGCGCTCCCCGCCGGGGTAATACGGCGTGCCGTAGTACCGGATGTTGGCGAGGTTCTCCCACATGAAGTGGATGTACGCGTCGCCGATGTGGCCGATAAGGAAAAAATCGCCGCTCGCGCTTGTCCCGAGCGGGGTCCCCGTATTCGTCACGTAGGCGACAATTTCCGGATTGAAGACGGAGCCCGAATATCCGAGCGAGAACCGTCCCTTGAATCCCGTCTTCAGTTCGAGCTTGTCGTTCACGAGCCTGCTCCGGAAATAGAGTCCGCCGCTTCCCGAGACTTTCGGGTACGCCCCGAGCGTTGCGCCCCCGGATCGCTGGACGATGTACTCCACGTTCCCCTCGAGCGAGAACGAGCGGTACCTGACGTCGAGAGAGGCGGTGGCGCCGCTCGTGACGAGCACGGGTCCGTTGGCGATGAGCGCGCCGGGAAACGGAGACGCGGCCCCGTTGTAGGGGCTGTAGATGACCGGGTTCGTCACCGTCCTGTGGAAAACGGCGATGCGCACCGTCCCCCCATCGGGCATCGCGAGTGATGCTCCCGCTTCCTCGACCGCGTGATGCTCGGCGGCGACGGCGCCCGTCCGGACGACCGTGGAATCGGTCCAGAAAAGCTCCTGGTAATCCGGCACGCGCCACGATGTGCTTGCTCCGCCGTAGAGACTGAACCCCGGGCCGATGCGGACAGTGGCGTCCGCCCCGTACCCGGCGTATTCCTTCCGGAGGTACGAGTCGAGCCTCCCGTACATCGCGACGGTCAGCGGCCCGCCGGGGTCGATCTCCTCTTTGGCCCAGACCGCCCCCACCACGTTCCTCCTGTGCCCCAGGTTCGGGCTCCCTTCGATCTGCCTGAGCTCCGCGTTCCCCCCCGCGCTGAAGCGCTGGAACCCCGCGGCAAAGTCCTGTCCCGCCTGCACGCCCATCCAGGACGAGACGTGGTCCGAGGCGACCTCCGGGGGGAACAGGTGGTACGGGTCCTCCCGTTCGCGGAACTCCCTGAGCGCGTGCGAATAATAGAGTGTGAGCGTCGAGACGTTCGCCGTGTCGGCGAGGAACGTCCCCACCATCGAGAGGTCGACGTCGTTTCTCGTCACCTTTTCGTACGTGCTGTCCTGCTTCACGACCGCAAGCGTATTGTCGAACGCATTCGCTCCGCCGCTCTGCGTGATATCCACGCCGCCGTTCATCTGTGTCTCGGTGGAGGTGAGTGTATGCGAAAGGATGACATTCAGGTCATGGGAGACGTTGTACCTGATCTTCTCGCGCGTATTCCAGGCGTCGTCCGCCTCGCCGGAGAACCTTCCGTCCGTGACCTGGTGCTGGAAGCCGACGGTGACATTTGTCTTCCTGGAGATGTTCTGGCTGAACGTTCCGTCCACGGTCGAGTAGCCGTACGCTCCTTCGGAATAGTTGAGCTTTGTGAACGCCCTGTTGCTGTTGTAGTTCTTCGTGACGAGATTGACCGCCGCCCCCGTGCTGTTGAGGCCATAGAGGAAGGCCCTGGGCCCCGTAATCACCTCGATCCGGTCCGCGTATTCGGCCGCGAAGTCGTAGATATTGAATATGCCGGTGGCGGGGTCGTTCATCCCCCTCCCGTTCACGAGAAATGCGACACCGCGCCAGTCGACCCCGTCGAATGTCGGCTGGCTGTACTGCCCCTCGCTCTCCTGGTCGCGCAGGAACATCCCCGGGTACGTTTCGAGGATCCCCCCCAGGGACCGGTAGTCCACCCAGTGGAGGTCATCCATTGTCCTCACGCGGGATGTGTCGGCGAACCGGTCGAGCGTCCCGACAAGTGACGGGGTGCTCATCCTTCCGAGCGAATCGGGCGCGGCGGTGGCGCTCGAATCCGCCCTTCTCCGTGCGGACGTGTCGGCGGCGGCGCTCCGCCCGCGGAGTGAATCGGCGTGTGCGGTGCGCGTCACGGCGGAGTCCGGTGCAGGCCGGGGTCCGGGAGTTGCGGGCGCCGCGGAGGGGAGAAGGGCGAGGAGAAGGGATGCCGCGAGCGCCGCCCGGGCGCGGGCTGGTGTTCCGGGCCGGTTTCTCTGGGAAGTGACGGGGTGACGTCGCACCGCTATGGCCGGAAATGTGGAGGAGTGATGAACGTGCGAAAATTGAGAGAGTCGAGCGGGCGCGCTGCGGCCGCCGCGCCTCCGGCGTCGGGGAACAAGGCGTACACCGTGGAGCCGCTGCCTGACATCGAGGCGAAGAGGGCTCCGTTTTCAATCATAAGGTCCCTGATCGATTGTATCACGGGGTATTCCTGGAATACGGGGTACTCGAAATCGTTGGCGAGGTGACTCCGCAGTATGGAAGGATCGGCCATTCCGCGGAGAAGTATGGACCGGAGGTCTTCCACGGGTCCCGGCCGGGGGACGATATGCGCGTATGCCCACGCGGTCGAGACGCGGACGGGCGGTGTGCACAGGAGTATCGCGAAGGGGACGTCGAGCCGGAAGTACTCGAGAATCTCCCCGCGCCCGGTCCCCACGGCCGAATCGTCGCCGAGAAAGTAGGGCACGTCGGAGCCCAGTCGCAGGGCCATCGCGCGGAGGTCGTGCGCGGGGACGCTCGTGCCCCAGAGCGCCGGGAGCGAGCGGAGCACCGCGGCGGCATCGGCGCTTCCTCCCCCGAGGCCCGCCCCGGCGGGGATTCTCTTCGTGATGTCGATCCGGACCCCCTTTTCCCCGCCGATGTGCTGCCGCAGCATGCAGGCGGCGGCGTGGCAGATGTTCGACTCCCCCGAAGGGACCTCCGGGTCCGTCGAAATGACAGTAACGTCGGGTGCGGGAGTCAGCGTGATGTCGTCGAAAAGTTCGATCCGGTGAAATGCCGTCGTGATCTCGTGGTATCCGTCCCGGCGCTTCTCCGTCACACGGAGACCGATGTTGATTTTGGCGTGGGCCCTGCAGTCGATCCGGGGGAGTGTGGAAACCATAATCGTGAAATATACGCCGAAAGTGCGGGAAAGCAAAACGCCTTCTTTGATTGTCGTCCCCTTTTTTCGTAATTTCCTCCGCCACGAAGGAGGACGGGTTTTGGAATACACAATGCACAGCGACTGCGGAGGCGGCTGATGGGGAGCGCACAGCGTTCGATTGCCGCCCGGTGCCGCCGGATACGGATGGTCCTCCTTGACGTGGACGGAGTCCTGACCGACGGCGGGCTCTATTACACGGCCGACGGTCACGAGCTGAAACGCTTTCACGCGCACGACGGGTACGGGATCACCCGGGGAAGGGAAGCGGGACTTGTGTTCGGCATCATCAGCGGAAGATCGACGCCGATCGTCGACGCGCGCGCGCGCGTCCTGAAGATCGAGGACGTGATCCAGGGGACGGACGACAAGGTCGCGGCGATGAGGGAGATTCAGAGCCGCAGGGGTTTCGCCGACGATGAATTTGCGTTCATCGGCGACGACCTCTTCGACATTCCCCTCCTGCGGACCGTCGGGCTCTCCGCTGCCCCTCCCAACGCGCTCGCGGAGGTCCGCCGGAGCGTTCACTACGTCACGCGCATGGCGGGGGGGGAAGGCGCCGTCCGCGACTTCATCGACCGCATACTCAGGTGGCGGGCACGATACGAGGGCTGATCACGATCCGATCTCTGTCCTGTCTCAATCGTATTTTCGCGGAGTACCCCCGTCCATTACGCCCCGGGGAACCCGAGCTGATTGAAACCGTCCTCCCTGCGGACCCCCCCCTTTCCATGCGTCACTTGTTCAGGAGGAAAGGCTGAATGAAAGGGAGAACACCGGTCACGGACAGCGTGCGGGCGCGGCGTGCGGGCGCCCGGCTCCTTCTCGCGGCGCTTCTCCTTCCCGCGGGTTGCGGCGAAAAGATCAATCCTTCCGTCCAGCCGCTCCCCGACGCGTCGCTCCCGTCCCAGGAAAGCTGGCGGAGCACCGTGTACTTTACCGATTCCGCACGCATCAAGGCGGTTCTCTGGGCGGGCCACATCGCGGACTTCCAGACGACGAGGATCACGCTTCTCGACGACAGCGTCCACGTCGACTTTTTCGACGAGGAGGGGCGCCACACGTCGCTTCTGACCGCCCGGCGGGGAAAGGTGAACGACGCCACGCAGGATTTCACGGCCTACACGGACGTCGTCGTCGTGTCCGACAGCGGTTCGACGATGAAGACCGACAGCCTGTGCTGGACGAACGCCGACAGGACGATCCACACGAACGCGTTCGTTGACATCACCTCGCCCACGGAGCACATCGCGGGACAGGGACTCGTGAGCGATCAGGATCTGAAAAACTACAGGATATTCCGCGTGACGGGGCAGGCCCTGAAACATGAATGAACGCACGATGCCGCTCCGCGCGCTTGCCCTGTGCGTCCTCGCCCTTCTCGCGCCGGCCGCGTGCGCGCAGGAGGTGAGCGCCGATACCCTCCACGTAAAGCAGATCGACGGTGTGGACGTCCGCGAGCTGATCGGCCACGTCCTGCTGACGCAGGAAAAGACGCGCGTCACGTGCGAACGCGCGCTCCAGTTCATCGCCGAGGGGAAATTCCTTCTCAACGGCAACGTCGTCGTCACCGATGACAGCATGACGCTGCGGGCCCCGCGCGGCGCGTATTACCGCCCGGAACGCCGCGCGGAGGGGTTCGACGACGTCGCGCTCGACGACGGGACGACGCGGCTGAGGGCCGCCTACGGGGAATACTTCGCGGAGGAGCGGCGGGCGTTCTTCCGCACTCACGTCACCGTCATCGATTCCTCGTCCGTGGTCACCGCGGACACGCTCCTGTACTGGCGTGCGACACGGCGGTCCCTCGCGCTCGGGCACGTCGTCGTCAGGAGCCCCGCGGACAGGCTGACGATCACCGGGGGCCGGCTCGATCACGACGCCGCGGCTTTGTACAGCAGGATGACGGTCTCCCCGCTGATGGTGCAGATCGACTCGGCCGCGGACGGGCGTTTCGACACGCTTCAGGTGCGCGGCATCGTCCTCGAGTCGTTCAGGGATTCCACGCGCCGGCTCATCGCTCGCGACAGCGTTGAACTCGTCCGGGGGGACATCGCGGGGACCGCCCGGTACGCGTGCTTCTACACGGCGGCGGACAGCATCCAGCTCCGCAGCGCGCCGGTGATCTGGTACAGGGACACGCAGGTCGCGGGGGATTCGGTCAACGTCTACCTGAAGAAACGGAAGCTCGAGCGGCTCCTCGTGATGGGGAACGCATTCGCCGTCTCGCGGAGCGATTCGCTTCACCCCGACCGGTACGACCAGATCGCGGGGGACAGGCTCACGATGCTCTTCGGCACGGCGGGGTTGAGCCGGACGGACGTGGAAGGACGCGCCCTGAGCCTGTACCACCTGTACGACGACACGCTCGCCAACGGCCTCAACAGGACCAGCGGCGACAGGATCGTGATGGTCTTCGCCGGTGGGAAGGCGGAGACGATCACCGTGTACGGCGGCGTGGAGGGGGATTATTTTCCGGAAAACATGGTGCGGGGAAAAGAGACGGACTACGCCCTCCCGGGGTTTGCCTGGCGGCCGAACCCGCCGCGCCTCCTTCGCCCGGCGTCGCGCGACAACTAAGAACGGAATCGGACTTCCATGGCGAACGGGATCGGTCAGGAATCGGGGCGCGTGCTTCGCGCCGAAAACCTCGTGAAGAAGTACAGGAAGCGGACTGTCGTCAGGGGGGTGAGCATCGACGTACGGCAGGGGGAGGTCGTCGGGCTCCTCGGTCCGAACGGCGCGGGGAAGACGACGACATTCTACATGATCGTCGGGATGATCCCGCCGAACGACGGGAAGGTGTACCTTGACGACGCCGAGATCACGAACGTCGCAATGTACAGACGCGCGCGAATGGGGATCGGCTACCTCCCGCAGGAGGCCTCCGTCTTCCGGAAAATGTCCGTCCAGGAGAACATCCTCGCCGTCCTGCAGATGCTCGACATGACGTCCGCCGAGCGGAGCGCAAAATGCGACCGCCTCATGGCGGACTTCAACATCGCCCACCTCGCGCGGAGCAAGGGTTACATGCTTTCCGGGGGGGAGCGGCGGAGGACCGAGATCGCGCGCGCGCTTGCGACGGACCCGAATTTCATACTCCTCGACGAGCCGTTCGCGGGGATCGACCCGATCGCCGTCGAGGAGATCATGAGGATCGTCGCGGCGCTGAAGAAGCGCGGGATCGGGGTGCTCGTGACCGACCACAACGTGCACGAGACGCTCTCGATCACCGACAGGGCATACCTGCTGTTCGAAGGGCAGATCCTGAAGGCGGGAACGTCGAAAAGCCTCGCCGATGACCCCGAGGCACGGAAACTCTACCTGGGGGAAAAATTCAGGCTTGACCGTTACGAATGAGACAGGGAGGGAACTTTTCACCGTCTCACACCGTTGTTCACCGGTGACACCCACTCTCTCATGTACAAATACAATCAGGGAGCTGCCATGAAGTATCTCACTGCACTGTGTACGGTTGTTCTCTCCTTCACCCTCTCCGCATACGCGGGGGATGCAAAGCCCAAAACGCTCAAGGGCTACGTCGTCGACCAGATGTGCGCGGGAAAGATGGCGATGAAGGAAAACGCGATGGAGAAGGCGGAAGGACACACGAAGGACTGCGCGCTTGACGACCAGTGTGCGGCGAGCGGCTTCGGGATATTCTCGGGGGGCAAGTACTACAGGTTCGACGAGAACGGGTGCAAGACGGCGAAGGCCCTCATCGGGAAAACGAAGCGCGAGAAGGGACTCTATTTCTCCGCGACGGGAACCGTGGGCGACGACGGCACGATGACGGTCACGTCGCTGAAGGAAGCCCCGGCGCCGAAGGGGAAGATGATGAAGAAGGGAGCCTGATCGTTCAGGGGAACCGGCCGGGTCTCAGTCCTTCTTCTCCGACGGCCCTGACGGCGGCGCGGAGGGGGGGGACTGAGATCCGGAGGTCCCTTTTTCTCGTCCGCTCTTCTCTGCCCCTTTCTTCTTCTCCTGTTCTTTATTCCCGGTTTCGCCCTTCCCGGTTCCGCCCGGCTCTCCGCCCGACTTCGCGGCGGCGTTCTCTTTTTTGTCCGACGCTCTCTTCCCCGCGTCCGTCCTTCCGGACGCGCCGGTGTTCCTGTAGTCGGTGATGTAGAACCCGCTCCCCTTGAATATGATTCCTCCCCCGGTCCCCATCACGCGGGCGAGGTTGTCGGTGCCGCACTCCGGGCACCTCGTGAGCGGCTCCTCGGTCATCGACTGGAATTCCTCGAACGTGTGCCCGCACTGTCTGCACACATACTCGTATGTCGGCATGAATTTCCTTCCTCTACTGAGTTTCCCCGAGGCCAGGGACAAGACGGTCCATCCCGTTTTCAAGGTTCCCCGTGGATGCGGCAAACGAAAGCCTGACGTATTCCGGCGCGCCGGCCTCCTGCATGAGGCGGGCCTTCTGCGTCAGGAGAAGCGTCCGGGACTCCTCCGGGTTCCGTATGTTTGCCGGGAGATGGGGCATGCCCGGCGTCAGAGGGCTGCCTTCGCAAGGAGGCGCCGCCTGACTCCGGGGGGGACGAAGCCGGACACGTCCCCGCCAAGCCGCGCCACCTCCCTGACGATCGTCGAATTCAGGTAGGTGTACTTCTCGTGCGGAACGAGGAAGACGGTGTCGATCGTGGGCGCCAGTTTCCGGTTCGTCAGTGCCATCTGGAATTCGTACTCGAAATCGGAGACCGCGCGGAGCCCGCGGATGATCACCGTCGCCTTCCGCCGCCGTGCGTATTCCACGAGAAGTCCGTTGAACGAGTCAACCTCCACGCGGCGGTGGTGCCGGAAGACCGCCCGAATCATCGCGGCCCGCTCCTCGTCCGTGAACATCGGACGCTTCGAGGAGTTGCGCGCGACAAGGACGACGACGCGCGTGAAGAGCTCGGCGGCTCTCCGGATCACGTCGATGTGGCCGTATGTGATCGGGTCGAACGTCCCCGGGTAGAGTGCGATCCGCTGCGTCATGGAGTGTCGGTCCTTCCGTCTGTCGGCGTAAAAAAGGTCACGTGCGTCCGCCCGAAACGCTTCACGGGCCCGGTGCGGAGGCCGGGGGCGATTCCGAACGCCTGTCCCGCGGCGTGCTCGATGAGGAGGTAACCTCCCCTCCGGAGTATTCCGCTTTCGGCCACGATGCCGGGGATATCCGCGGTTCCGTCAAACGCGTACGGCGGATCGGCGAATATGAGATCGAACGGACCGACGCCGGGCCGGAGGAAGCTGAGCGCGTCGGATTCCAGGACGGTGCCGGCATCCCCGCACCCGAGCGTCCGCAGGTTGAGCTCGATGAATTCCGCCGCTTCGCGCGCGTGTTCGACAAACGTCACGTGGCCCGCACCGCGGCTGAGCGCTTCGATCCCCAGGCTGCCGCTCCCTGCGAAGAGGTCCAGCACGCGCGCCCCGTCAAATTCCATCCTGTTCATAAGCATGTCGAAAACGGTCTGACGCACCCTGTCGGTTGCGGGGCGGACCGACATGTCCCTTACTGTCCGGAGCGTCCTTCCCCTGTACAACCCGCTGATGACCCTCATCGGTTCAATCCCTGCGGAGGGCGACGCCTACCGCCGAGGCGAAACGGTACGACGGGACTGTCAGGTGCTCGGCGAGACGGAGCGTATCGGACACATTGACATGACGCAGGGGGTTGAGTGCTTCCACGAGTATCGGCGATCCCCTCCGGATCTGTGTCAGGAGGTCCCTGTCGAGGTAGGGTCCGTAGACAGTCATGGAGTAGAGCCCGGGTGTTTTGCGCGCGAGCGCCGCGATCCCCTGGATGATTTCCTGGTTGGATTGTACGATGATGTAGCGGTAGGATTCCAGACTGCCGTTCCGCATCAGGCTGATGTCGAGCCGGTTCTCCTTGACGCCGATCAGCGCGATGTACTTCCGGTACGTATCCGGGTAGTTGATCCTCAGCGCGGTATCCGCGGCGAAGTGGTCCGCGTCGACGATGGCGAGCTCCATCCCCGCCGCCTTCGCCGCCTTCTGTATCGTGACGGCGTCGTGGCGGCGGACGGAGACGCTCAACGCCTCGGTGTATGGATCGTTCGCCCGTTCTGTCAGGATGTGGACGTCGGTGATGAAGTCCGTCGTCGGCGTATCGGGAAAATACTGGGAGAGCTCCCACTTGACGTGGTCGTTGATTTCACTCCGCGTGAGCCCCTGGTCGATGGGCATGGAATTCAGGAAGAGCATCGATGTGTCGAGCGAGATCGACATCCGGCCCGCGCGGACGCGGTTTTCACGTATGAACTTGCCGAACAGGCGCTGAAATTCCAGAAGCCCTTCCTCCGAGCCGTTTGTCGACGCGGCCGGGAGTGTGTTTTCCCACTCATCGATCGAGAGAAGGGTGGTCGTGGGGCCCGAGCGGTCGATTTCGACGGCCTGAATGCCCCCCCCGCTGATGCTCAATCCTACAATGAGGTCTTGCGGTGACAAAGGCCAGAACCGTTATGTGAGAGTGCCCCTGCTGCATCAAATATGCAAAAAAACCGGGAGTCTGTCAACGCGTCGTCACGAAGGGCCGGAGTGCCTGGAATTTCTTCTTTCCGATCCCGGAGACCTGCATGAGGTCCTCCACGCGGGAAAACCGCCCGTGTTCTTCCCTGAACGAAATGATCCGGCGCGCAAAGGCGTCTCCGATCCCCGGGAGCTTCGCCAAGTCGTCTGCGGAAGCGGTGTTGATGTCGATGCTTGCGGAATCCAGCCGGAGTTTCCGCTGTGCCGCATGCATCGCGGCGGCCGGGAACTCCGGGACCGTGTCGGCATCCGCCGCGGCGGAAAGGGCGGCGAACATACTGTCGGACGCGGCATAGGCGGAGGCGGTGGGGATTTCCCCGCCGGCGATGTCCTCTCCCCGGAGCCACCTGATCCCGGTCCCGGCCGCGAGCCCCGCGCTCAGGAGAAGAACGAGCGCGACTTCGTTGCGCGTGAACCCGAAACGGTGCTGAAGGTCCGTGAGGGTGATCATGCCGTTCAGGAGAACGCTTTTTTCATCCTTCCGAAGAAGCTCTTCTCGGAATTCGCCGAGCGGTCCCCCTCGCGGGGATGGAAATTCTCCGACTCGCCGAGTTCCTTCAATACCTGCTTCTCCCGCGCGTTCAGCGTCGTGGGGACCCAGACGTTGACGCGCACGAGCTGGTCTCCCCGGCCGAAGCTGTTCAGATGGGGAATCCCCTTGTCCCTCATCCTGAGTATCCGCCCCGACTGTGTGCCGGGATCGATCTTGAGCCTGGCGCGTCCCGTGAGCGTCGGCACCTCGATGTCCCCGCCGATCGCGGCTTCCGGGAAACTCACGAGGAGATCGAGTATGACATCGTCGCCGTTCCGCGTGAACACCGTGTGAGGTTCCTCCTCGATCACGACGATGATGTCCCCCGCGGGCCCCCCACGTTTTCCGACGTTTCCCTCGCCGCGCAGGGGAATGTAGTTTCCTTCGCTGACCCCCGCCGGTATCTGGACCTTGATTGTCGCGTCACCCTGGACCCTGCCGTCGCCGTGGCACGTCTGGCACGGTTCCTTGATGACCTTTCCTTCTCCTCCGCAGTTCTGGCACGTCGCGATGTTCACGAACTGGCCGAACACAGAGCGCGACACCTGGCGAATCTCCCCCGTCCCGTTGCACACGGGGCACGTGGCCATGCTCCCCGACGAGCGCGCCCCGGTCCCCCCGCACGTGTCGCAACGCTTCCATTTCTTGATCTTCAGCTTCTTTTCCACGCCGGAGGCGATCTCCTCCAGCGGGAGCTTCAGGCGGATCTTAAGGTCCGATCCGGCCGACCCGGCGTTCCCGCGCGTGGTCCTCCGCCCCTGCGTGCCGAACATGTCGTCGAATATCGACCCTCCCGCGCCACCGCCGAATATGTCGCTGAATGTGCTGAAGATGTCGTTAACGTCGTTGAACGGGCGGAAGTCGGTCCCCCGGATCCCCTCGTGACCGAACTGGTCGTAGCGCTGGCGCTTCGCCTGGTCTCCCAGGACTTCGTACGCCTCCGCCGCCTCCTTGAATTTCTCCTCCGCCTCCTTGTTCCCGGGATTTCTGTCAGGATGGTATCGCAGCGCGAGTTTCCGGTAGGCCTTCTTGATCTCTTCGGGGGTGGCGGTCCGCGCCACGCCGAGAATCTGGTAGTAATCGAGTTTCGCCATTAGTGCCGGGTCGACTCCTTGCTCGGGGGCGGCGTCTCCGGGGGAACCGTTCCTCCGGGCGCGGGTTCGTTCACCGATGCCGCTGAGACGATGACCCTGGCGTGCCGGAGGACCCTGTCGTTGAGCTTGTATCCCGGTGCGATCTCCTGGACGACCGTCCCCGGGGGGACGTCGTCGCGTGCTACCTGGAGGAGTGCGTCGTGATAATCGACGTCAAAGGGTTTCCCCGTCGACTCGAACGCCGTCACCCCCTGCGCCTCGAGGACCTTCATGAGCTTCTGGAATATCAGTTCCACCCCGCGGTAAAACGCCGCGGCGTCCGATTCCCCGCTCCCCGACTTGAGGGAACGCGTAAGGTCTTCCACGATCGGGAGGAGGGCGTGAATCAGTCCCTCGTTCGCGTTCCGGACGATGTTCGCGAATTCCGCCTCCGTCCGCCGTTTGTAGTTTTCGAATTCCGCGGCTTTCCGGAGGAACTGGTCCCTTGACGCCTGCGCCGCATTGCGGGCCTCTTCCAGCTCGCGCTGGAGCTGCTCCGCCGGATTTGCCGGGGAGGTCTCCGGGGGAGCCTCCGCACCGGCATTCTCGTCCGGCGCGGGTTCCTGCTCCTCGCCGCCGGGTCTCGTCTCGTCTTTCGTCATTGCTTGTTTGTTGAACCGAACATTTCTGAAATCGTGCGTGCGACGTAGTCGACGAGGGGAATGACGCGTGCGTAGTTCATCCGCCTGGGGCCGATCAATCCTATGGTTCCCGTCACCTCTCCCGCGGCGTAGCTTGCGGTGATGACGCTGTAGGGGCTGAGTTTCCGCTCCTTATTTTCCTCCCCGACCGCCACCCTGACCCCCGGCGGGGGAGACTCGTGTTTGGCGAGAACGTGTATGATGATCTCCTCGTCGTTGATGAGTTCAATAACGCTGCGGAATTCCGAGGGGTTCACGAACTCCGGTTGTCCGATGATCGAATCCGCCCCCCCGATGTGGAGCTTCTCGCTCCCCGGGGGAGGGAGGAGTTTCCCCACCGAATCGATGAAGAGGCGGATCAGCCCCGTATCGTCCCCCGTGCCGTCCCTCAACCTTTCTGCGTACGTCGAGCGGATCTCCTCGATTGTCAGCCCGGCAAGCCGCTCGTTGAGCGACCGCGCGATCTCTTCGAGCTTTTCCCGGGCAATCTCGCTGGCGACCTCAAGCATCATCGTCCGCACGAGGCCGGACTTTATCGAAATGACGACCATGACGCGCGTGCCGGCGATCGGGACGAGCTCAAGCCGCTCGAGCGTCCCGCTGGCGAGCCGGGGGGACGAAATAACGCAGAGCTGCCGGGAGATCTTCCCCATGATTCTCGAAGATTCCCGGAGGAGCTCGTCCTCCGCCTCGCGGGAGGTAAGCGCCTCCCTGATGGCCTGCTGCTCCGTGGTCGGGATGTCGTCCACGCGCATAAGGCTGTCAAGGTAAAACCTGTACCCGACGTCCGTCGGCACACGCCCCGCCGACGTATGGGGATGGTTGATGTAACCCAGGTACTCGAGGTCCGACATCACGTTCCTGATGGACGCCGAACTGAGCCCCAGGACGTCTTCATGGCGCTTCGAAATGTACCGGGACCCGATCGGTGTGGCGGTCTCGATGAAGTCCCGCACCACGTAGTGGAGGACCGTCCGCTCCCGCTCGTTTAGCTCCGCTGCCATACCTTCAACCCGCCGGAAAATTGTACTTCACACGAACATAAAAAATACGCAAAAACGGGCGGGTTGTCAAGGTTCCCCCCTGAATGCCCCGAAACCCCCAGAACCTCCCCCCGGATATTGATTGTTACACACCCAAGGCGTATATTCCGGAAGAATGGAGTTCCCCGGGAGGCGAGGACACGGGGTCATTCAGTGCAGGGGCTGTAGCTCAGCTGGGAGAGCGCCTCGTTCGCAACGAGGAGGCCGTCGGTTCGAACCCGATCAGCTCCACACGAGATGTTCCGCTCCCGGCGCCATCATTCCCCGAATGTGAGGTCAAGTCCTGCGCAACTGTATGTAGCTCAACCCCGCCAGGTCCGGAAGGAAGCAACGGTCGGTTACGGAAAGTGTGACGCAGGGGAGCTTGACCTCATTTTTTTTGCGTTTTCACCCCTCCCTGCCGGTCTTGCATGGAGGGAGAAGATTTAGTAGCTTAACAGGGAAGAGTTCAGGCCCCGTATGAAGAGACGGGGACTACTCGCATATAGTTCACTACAATCGGGCGGCGCTCAGCGCCGCCGGCACTTGCCCGCAGAACGGTAAACGACGAAGGCGTACAACCAATGATGTTCACGATTTGTCTCTCGTCCTGGCCCGGGAGCCTGCCTGCTTCGTTCCGTTGCTGTGTGGCAACCATGCGCTTTACAGAAAGGTTGGTACATACAGGACGGCATGAAGAAGGAAATCATAATCAACGCTGGCGCCAACGAGACCCGTATTGCAATTACGGAAGATGGTCGCCTGGCAGAGCTGTTCGTCGAGACTGCCAATAAGGAAAAGATGGTCGGTGACATCTACCTTGGGAAAATCGCCAAGGTGATGCCCGGCATCAAAGCTGCATTCATCGATATCGGACTTGGGCAGGACGGGTTCCTGCATTTCTCGGACATCGGCAACAGGTTCGAGGAATACAGCGCCATGATCGGGGACGAGGACGAGAACGGGGAAGAGCCCAGGGAACCCGTCGCCGCCGAATCTGGTGGCGCCATCGGCGCCTCCACAACGACAACAACCCCCGCCGAACAACAGCGAACATCCTCTCCCGCGGCCCCGCCGCAGGACCGCGATCGCGGCCGCGGCAATAACCACCGACCCCCCCGCAAGGAAATCCAGCTCGAAAAAGGACAGGAGATCATCGTCCAGATCACGAAGGAACCCGTGGGGAAGAAGGGGGTCCGCGTGACGAGCGAGGTCTCGCTGGCCGGCCGGTTCCTCGTTCTCCTCCCCTTCGACGGGAAGATCGGGATCTCCAAGAAGATCTCGAGCTTCAAGGAGAAACGCCGGCTCCGGAAGATCGTCCAGACGATCCTCCCGGAAGGCTTCGGGGTCATCATCCGGACCGTCGCGGAAGGGAAGGACGAAACCTCCCTGACAAACGACCTCAAGGATCTCATCGACACGTGGCGCGAGGTCGAGAAGACGGTCAAGTCGGAGAAGGCCCCGTGCCTCCTCTACAAGGACATGTCCACGACGTCGAGCGTCATCCGCGATCTCTTCTCCAACGATGTCTCGCGGGTCGTCATCGATTCCCGGAAGCTTCACAAGGAGATCCGGGCCTATATCAAGTACACTTCCGCGCAGCTTCTCGACAAGATCGAGCTTCACAAGGACCGGCGGCCGATCTTCGACGTCTACGGGATCGAGAAGGAGATCGAAACGACCCTCAGCCGCAAGGTCTGGCTCAAGAGCGGCGGGTACATCATCATCGAGCCGACAGAGGCGATGGTCGTCATCGACGTGAACAGCGGGCGCTACGCGGCAAAGAAGGAGCAGGAGCTGAATTCCCTCCGGACGGATCTCGAGGCGGCCCGCGAGATCTGCCGCCAGCTCAGGCTCCGCGACATCGGCGGGATCATCGTCTGCGATTTCATCGACCTGGACGACGAGCGGAACAAGCGGAAGGTCTACGAGGAGCTGAAGAAGGAATTCCGGAAAGACCGCGCGAAGGTCACGGTCCTGCCGATGACGGAATTCGGCCTTGTGCAGATCACACGGCAGCGCATCCGGCAGGCCATCCTGCACAGCTTCAGCGAACCGTGCCCGGCATGCGGAGGGACGGGGCTCGTGCAGTCGCGGACGACGACGCTCAACCAGATTGAACGGTGGATCCGCCGGTTTAAGAGCGAGAGCAGGGAGTCCAGGATCATTCTCAAGGTCAATCCCCAGCTCGCCGATGCGCTCCGGGTGGGGACCCTCAGCCGCCTGCGGAGGCTGATGCTGAAATACGTGATGCTGATCCGCCTGGAGCCGGATCCCGCGGTCCACGTCGGCGAGTTCCGCTGCATTTCGACGAAGCAGGGGAAAGACATCACCGATCAGTTCAACTGATCCACGACAGACTACGGATTCAACGAAACGGCACCTGACAGAGGATGGAATTGAAACGCACAGCATTCTATGACATTCACCGCGCGCTCGGCGCGAAGATCGTCGAGTTCGGCGGGTACGAGATGCCGGTCCAATACACGGGGATCCTCGAGGAACACCGCAGGGTCCGCGAAGCGGTGGGACTGTTCGACGTCTCCCACATGGGAGAGGTCGAGATCCGGGGGAAGGGCGCGCTCGCGTTCATACAGAACATCACGACGAACGACGCGTCGAAGCTTTCGGAGGGGCGCGTGCAGTATTCCGCCATGTGCTACGATGACGGGGGGATCGTGGACGACCTCCTCGTCTACCACCTGGGCGACCGGTACATGCTCGTCATTAATGCCGCCAACACGGCGAAGGACATCGCATGGATGAGGGAGCATGCCGCCGCCGACATGGAGCTTGTCGACCGCACGGACGAGTATTCGCTTCTGGCGCTGCAGGGGCCGAAATCGCTTCTCACGCTCGGCGCGCTGACGGACGCCGACATCGGCTCGCTCCCGTATTACCGCTTCCTCCGCGGCAGGGTCGCGGGGGTCGACATGCTCATCTCCCGGACGGGATACACCGGGGAGCTTGGATTCGAACTGTACTTCCCGTCCGACGTGAAAACGGGGACGCGGATCTGGGAGGCGGTCATGGAGGCGGGCGCGCCCCACGGCATCGGGCCCGTTGGGCTCGGCGCACGCGACACGCTCAGGCTCGAGATGGGGTTCTGCCTCTACGGGCACGATATCGATCAGACGACGAATCCCATCGAAGCGGGACTTGACTGGATCACGAAGACCGGCAAGGGGGAGTTCATCGGGAAAGCCCCGATCGTCATGGCCCTCCGGGAGGGGGTGAAGCGGAAGCTCGTCGGGTTTGCGCTTAACGACAGGGCGTTCCCCCGCCAGGGATACTCCATCAACGCGTCGGGCGCCCGTTCGGGGAGCGTCACCTCCGGCACGTTTTCACCCGTGCTCGACCGGGGGATCGGCATGGGCTACGTCGGTTCCGCGCAGTCGGGCCCGGGAACGCCGCTCACCGTCAGCATCAGGAACCGCGAGGTTCCGGCGGAAGTCGTTCAGACTCCCTTCATCAGGAAGTGAGCGCGATGCGCATCGATCTGTTTTTCATCCCGCATCAGACCGACGAGCTGGCGCTGCGCGAGAAGACGGTCGTCGTTATCGATGTCCTGCGGGCGAGCACGACGATAATCACCGCGCTCAGCAACGGAGCGCGGGAGATCATCCCCGTGGCCACGGTGGAATCCGCCGTCAAGATCTCCGGAAACCTGTTTGGCGACGTGATCCTGCTCGGGGGGGAGCGGAACGGAAAAATGATCGACGGGTTCAACCTGGGGAATTCACCCGCGGAGTACACGCCGGAACGGGTGAGGGGCAAAGCGATCATATTCAGCACGACGAACGGGTCACAGGCGCTCGTGAAGGCGCGCTACGCCCGCGAGCTCTTCGTCTGCGGGTTCGTCAACGTCGGGACCGTCGCCGACGCCCTCTGGCGCACGCCGCGCGATTTCACGATTGTCTGTGCCGGAAGCGACGGCGCGCTCTCGATGGAAGACTCGGTCTGCGCGGGAATGCTGATCTCACGCGTCGCGGCATCCGCAGGGACAGCGCCGGAGCTGTCGGACGGCGCACTCGTAGCGAGGACGCTGCACCGGACGTTCGGCCGGGGAATACTCAAGATGATCCGGTCGTCCGAACACGGGCGCCGGCTGCAGGAGATCGGGCTGGGGGCGGACCTGAAACTCTGTTCGGGGGTCGACACACTTCCGGTTCTCCCGCTTCTCGAGGGGAACGTCATCAAGCTCAGGGATGAAGAGGATTCGAAGGCGCCTGGTGTTCATCCCCAGGAAACGTGAGGAGAGCATCGGTGCCCAGGGGTAACGAATCGGGTTCAGGAAAAGGGAGGGGGGGATCCCGGCGGAGCGCCGTGGCCGCCCTCCTGATGATCGTTGCGGCCCTCCTCGTCACGATCGCTCTCGTGACATACGATGCGGCCGACGAATCGCATAACGTCCGCGCGTCGGATCTTACGGGCGTCGTGACGGGTGACCAGAACGTCCGGGCGATGGCGGACACCGTTCACAACGGCCTCGGGCTTGTCGGCGCGATCCTCTCCGATTTCCTCATCAACTCCACTGTCGGGTACGCCGTCATCGCGCTCCCCCTCCTTGTCTTCCTCTGGGCTTGGACGATCCTCCGCAGGGGAAACGTCCGGTCTTCGCTTGTCATCACAAACTACGTCATCGTGAGCGCGCTCCTTGTCTCGGTCTCGTTCGGGATGATCGCGCTCATCACCGCCCCGGGGGGCCCGGCAAGGGAATGGTACGGCATCATCGGCTACTCCCTGGCGACGATGCTCGCCCAGCTGATCGGGAAGGCCGGAGGGTCGGTCGTCCTTCTTGCGGGAGTCCTCCTTACCGCGGTCCTCGCGGCCGATCTCGACGTTCACGAGACTGTGGAGCGTCTCCGGGGGGCCTTCCAGCGATTTGCGGCGTGGCTCGAGGAGAAGCGTGAAGAGCGCGCCGCTGCGGCAGAGGAACGGGCGCTCAGGCGGGAAGCCGTTGTGCCGGCAGCGCCGGACCGGAAGGAAGTCACGATCACAAAGCCCGCCGGTGAAGAACCGCCGCGGGTTCCCCTCCCGGTTCCCGTGGTCCGCCGGCCCGACAGGGCCCCGGCCCCGGCGGATGAGCTGAAGATCTCCGTCAGCCGGCCCGCGCGCGTTCCCCCGCGGGAGGAACCGGGCGAACTCCTCCAGCATGAGGCCGCAGGCCCTGACGCCGGCTCCGCGGAAGAGATCGATTACGTCTTCCCCTCGGTGGACCTCCTCGATGCCCCCAGGCCGGGGAAAGAGGACGTGGATGACGAGGAGCTGAAGGCGAATGCGGACCTGCTCCGTGCGACGCTTGCGGAGTTCGACGTCGAGCTGGAGAGTGTCAGCGTCACGCCCGGCCCCGTCGTGACGCTGTACGAGCTCGTTCCTGCGAGCGGTGTCAAGATCAGCAGCATCGTCAGCCTTGAAAACGACATGGCGCTCAAGCTCGCGGCGAAAGGGATCCGCATCATGGCGCCCATCCCGGGGAAGTCGGCGGTCGGCGTCGAGATACCGAACTCACACCGGTCGCTCGTGACGGTCCGCAGCGTGATCAATTCGACGGCGTTCCGCGACGCGAATGCGCTTCTCCCGCTGGCCATGGGGAAGACGATCGCGGGGGAGGTGTTCACCGACGACCTTGCGAAGATGCCCCACCTTCTGATGGCGGGATCGACGGGATCGGGAAAAAGCGTCGGCATCAACACGATACTGGCGAGCCTGATCTACCGGCTCCATCCGTCCGATCTGAAGCTCGTGATCATCGACCCGAAGAAGATCGAGCTCTCCCTGTACGCCCGGCTCAAGCATCATTTCCTCGCCGTCTCACCCGACATCGACGAGCTCATCGTCACGACGCCCGGGAACGCCGTCATCGTCCTTCGGGGGGTGGAGATCGAGATGGAGAAGCGGTACGACAGGCTCGCCGCCGCGGGCGTCCGGAGCATCGTGGACTACAACGAAAGGCTCGCCTCGGGCCGCCTGAAGAGCACGGAGACGGTGACGCACACGAAGATGCCGTTCCTCATCGTCGTCATCGACGAGCTCGCGGACCTTATGATCACCGCGGCGCGGGAGGTGGAAGAGCCGATCGCCCGGCTTGCGCAGCTCGCGCGGGCTGTGGGGATTCACCTCATCGTCGCGACGCAGAGGCCCTCGGTCGATGTCATCACCGGCGTGATCAAGGCGAACTTCCCCGCGCGCATCGCGTACCAGGTCGCCTCCAAGACCGATTCCAGGACAATACTCGACATGAACGGGGCGGAACAGCTCCTGGGAAACGGCGACATGCTCTACCTGGCGAGCGGCAGCCCGAAGCCCGTGCGGCTCCAGAATGCGTTCATCTCCGCGGACGAGGTGGAGGCGGTTGTCGATCACATAAGCGCGCAGCCCGGGTACTCCCGCCCGTTCCTTCTTCCGTCGATCGTGGAGAAGAAGAGAAACGGTGAGGGCTCCGGGGACGGGGAGCGCGACGAGCTCTTCGAAGAGGCGGCCCGGCTCATCGTCAGGCACCAGCAGGGGTCGGTGTCCCTCCTGCAGCGAAGGCTGAAGGTCGGCTACTCGCGTGCGGCACGGCTCGTCGACGAGCTCGAGTCTGCGGGGATCGTCGGTCCTTTCGACGGGAGCAAGGCGCGCGACGTCCTTGTGGAGTCGGAGGCGGAGCTCGACGTGATTCTCAACAACTCATGAGACTCTTTGTGAATGCACGCATCGTCCGCGCCGCCGCCGCGGCGGCGCTCCTCCTGTCCGCCGTCTGCGCCGCCGCCGCGTCGGACGATCCTCAGGAAACGCTGTCGAACGTCAGGAAGAAATACGAGTCGATCCGGGATGCGGAACTCCGGTTCACGGAGCGCACCCGGTTCCCCGAGTCGTCTCTGGAACAGCGGACACGGGGGACGCTGTTCCTGAAGAAAGAGCACAAATACAGGATTGAGACAGATGACCAGACCGTCGTCACGGACGGCGAGACGGTCTGGTCGTACTCCCCGGCGAACAAACAGGTGCTTATCGACAGGTTCAAGCCCTCAGACCGGTCGTTTTCGCCCGAACGGATACTGGGCGGGGCGACGGAGGACTATGCCGCGGCCGTCACCGGCCGCGAGAAGGCGGGGAACGCGGAGTGCATCGTCCTGAAGCTCACGCCGCGCGGTGAAGGATCCCTCGTGAGCTCGATGCGCCTCTGGGTCGATCCGTCGGAGTGGCTTGTCCGAATGGCCGAGCTGACCGACGTCAACGGCAAAGTCTCAACGTACACCGTCAGCGACATCAAACTGAATTCCGGCCTGAGCGACTCCCGGTTTGTCATGCAGATCCCGGAAGGGGCAGAGGTCGTCGACATGCGATAGGAGGGCTGTTGCTTCAGGAGTCTCCGCTCCCCGGGCCCGCGCTTCCGCGCGGCCGGCGGCTCGTTCAGTACGCGCTGAGCGCGGCATTGACGGTGCTCTTTCTCTGGATCGCCTTCCGCGGCACGGACGTCGGCAGGCTCATCGCCCTGATGCAGGGGGCGAATTATCTGTGGATCCTGGCGTATTTCGCCTGCCTCATGGCGAGCCACGTCGTGCGGTCGTGGCGCTGGGGATACCTCCTCTCGCCGATCCGGCGCGGCATCGGGTTCAGGAACCTGTTCGCCGGGGTCATGATCGGCTACATGTTCAACAACGTCCTTCCCCGCGCCGGCGAGATCGCCCGTCCCTACGCGATAAGCAGGACGGAAAAGGTCCCGGTAAGCTCAGCGCTGGGGACGATCGTCGTTGAGCGGATCATCGATACGTTCTCCTTCCTCATCCTTGTCGCGCTTCTTCCGCTTGTGTACGACGGGCCGCTCCTCGAGTCGTTTCCCTGGCTCCAGAGGGCCGGCCTCATCATCACCGCCGTCACGGGTGCGGGGCTTGTCTTTCTTGTCGCCATGATGGTGCGCAGGGACTGGACGGACCGGTTCCTTCTCCGGCCCCTCCGGTGGGTGCTCCCGCCGGGTGTCCGGCTGCGCGTGGACGGGCAGGTGCACGCGTTTCTCGACGGGTTCCTCTTCCTGAAGGAGCCCGCCGGTATCGCGGTGATCGCCGTCTCCGGCGTCCTTGTCTGGGTTCTCTACATACTGATGACGTACGTGGCCCTCTTTGCGTTCGGGCTCGGGAACCTCGGAATGCGCGCGGCGGTCGTTCTTCTGACGATATCGAGCATCGGCGTGGCGATCCCGACGCCGGGGAGCACCGGCAGCTACCATGCGTTCACGTCGCAGACGCTGATCCGCCTCTATGCGGTGGATCCGTCCGTCGCGCTGGGATTCGCGACGGTCACACATGCCGTGGGGTTCATCGGCGTGACGCTCATCGGATTGTATTATTTCATACGGGACCGGGTGAAGGCGGTTCCCGGCGTGGGAGGATCTGAAGGAGGAAGGGAGGAGAAGACCGCGTGAGATTCCTTATTGGTGTTTCTCTGTGCGCTCTGACGCAGCTCCACGCGCAGACGCAGCCGGATCCGGCGCCGCGTGCATCGCTCTCCGCGGGGATGGGCGTGGAGTATGCCTCGTATGCGGACGTGTCGACGCTCATCAACGCGACGGTCTCCCCGGCGCAGGTCGTCCCCCGTTTCAAGACGGCGGTCGAATTCTTCGGCGCCGGCACGCTGCCGGTGGCGGGCCCGTGGCTCCTGAAATTCGAGTATGCGTACACGCTCGCCACGTTCTCGCCGCAGGGAGCGTTCGGTCCCGCGACGTTCAACGTCACGTACCAGATGCCGTCGCTCATACTCCAGTACATGCTCCTTGACCGCGGCGTCTACTCGGTCAGGCTGGGCGCCGGGGGGGGATATCATTTCGGACGCCTGGAGGAGAATACGCTTTACCTCAACGATACGTTCGCGGGAAAGGGCCCGGGGATGGTCGTCGAGATCGAGGCCAACACGGCGTTCGGCGACCACCTCTACGCGTACCTGGGGGCGAATGCCCGCTGGGAACTCGTCGGAACCGTCACGGACGCGCTGGGAGCGACCCCGGGAGTGGGCTCAAGCGGTCTGCCCGTCACGCTGCATTCGTTCGGCGCCGGGGCTCGCCTGGGCGCCAGCTATCTCTTCTAACAACAGAAGGAGGACATCACAATGCCGGAACGCATCGCGTCCGCAGGAAGATTTTTCGCCGTCATCATCATTGCCGGACTGGCGGGGGGTGTGCAATGGGCCTGCACGTCACCCCCGCCTGCACAAACTGAAAAGGGGAAACCTATGGAACAGGAGAAGGTGGTTGCCGTGATTGAGACGACGCTGGGAACGATCGAGGCCGAATTGTATCCCGCCGATGCTCCGAAGACGGTGGAGAACTTTGTCGGTCTTGCCGGCCAGAACTACTTCAACGGCGTGATTTTCCACCGTGTCGTCCCGGGGTTCGTCATTCAGGGGGGCGACCCGACAGGAACCGGAAGCGGGGGGAAGAGCATCTGGGGGGCGGAATTCGCCGATGAGCTGAATCCCGCCACCGACTCCTATAGAACGGGATACATGAAGGGGGTCCTCGCGATGGCAAACCGCGGCCCGAACACGAATACGAGCCAGTTCTTCATCATGCTCGACGACAACAGGACGCTTCCGAAGAATTATACGATATTCGGCAAGGTGACGAAGGGGATGGACGTCGTCGACGCAATCGGGCGTGTCCCCCTGAAGGGGGGAATGGGCCCGGACGCCTCGAAGCCCGTGACCCCCGTCGTGATGAAGGAGGTCCGGATCGTGCATCCCGGTGCCGCTCCAGCGAAGGACTGAACTCCCGTGGCAAAGGAAGGCGCGGCATCGCAGGATCTGATTGCGTCGCTCGGACGGGGCGATGTGGCGCCCGTCTACCTCCTGTACGGAGAGGAGGACTTTCTCGCGGCCGAGGCGCTCGACGCCATACTCCGGGCCGCGCTTGCCGGGGGGGACCGGACGTTCAACCTCGACGTGCTCTCCGGCGAGGAGGTTGACGGCAGGGAGATCGTCGCGCGCGCCTCGTCGTTTCCGATGGCCGGCGGGCGCCGCGTGGTCGTCGTCCGCGACGTGGACAGGCTCTCGGGGCACGACCTCGACATCCTGTCTGCGTATGTGGCGGAGCCGTCCCCCTCCGCCTGCCTCATCCTCGTCGCCGTGAAGCCCGACATGAGGAAGAAGCCGTTCACGACGATCCGGAAGACGGGAGGGGCGCTCGAATGCAGACGGCTGTACGAGAATCAGCTGCCGGTCTGGATCGCCGCCCAGGTCCGCAAAGACGGCCGGCGCATCGAGCCCGAGGCGGCAAAACTCCTCACCGCGTATGCGGGGACGTCGCTCCGTGAAATCAGGAGCGAGCTCGACAAGCTTGAGGTGTATGCGGGCGTGCGTGAGGAGATCACCGCCGCCGACGTCGCCGCGCTCGTCGGCATGTCGAAGGAGTACACGCCGTTTGAACTCCAGAAAGTTGTCGGCCGGAGGGACACGTCGCGTGCGATGACGATACTCGGGGAGATTCTCGAGGCGGGGGGCGCACTGCCGCTCGTCATCGCCACGATGACGAACTATTTCCTGACCCTCTGGAAACTTCACGATCTCCGGCGGCGGAGTGTCGCGGCGAAAGAACTCGCCGCGCAGGCAAAGGTCAACCCGTACTTCATCCAGGAGTACCAGGAGGCGCTCGCCCACCAGTCGCCGGCTGCGTGCGAGCGGGCGCTCCTTCTGCTGGCGGAGGCGGACGAACGGTCGAAGTCGGGGTCCGAGGATCCGCGCCGTGTGATGGAGGAGCTCATACTTCGGCTCTGCGGCGCGGAAGAGGGGAACTTCGTCGCTTCCCGGGGAGTATAAGAGATGCCCTCCAGAAGGAGACCGCCCTGACCACTGAACCGTCGGATGAGAACCTGATGTCCCTGTTCAAGCAGGGGGACGAGCCGGCGTACGGACTCCTGGTCCAGCGCTACAAGGACGATCTCACGAACTTTGCGCAGAGGTTCCTGGGCGACAGGGATGACGCGGAGGACGTCGTCCAGGAGACGTTCGTCCGGGTATGGCGCAAGCGGGACTCGTACACCCCGCCGTCAAGGTTTTCGACCTGGATCTACACGATTGCGTCGAACCTTGCGAAGACGCGTCTCCGGAGGCTCTCCCTGTGGCGGTTTGTCCGCCTCGGCAGTCCGCGCGCCGACGGGCCGGAATACGATCTGCCTGATGACGGTGCGGGACCTGACGGCGCCGCGGAAAGCATGCTCCGGGAAGAGAGGATCCAGGAAGCGCTCAAGTCTCTTCCCGTCAGGTACCGGGAGGTGATCGTCCTGCGCGACATACAGCAGCTTTCGTACGAAGAGATCGTTGCGATCACCGGGAGCGCAATGGGGACCGTGAAATCGCGGATCAACAGGGCACGCGCTGTGCTTCGTGACAGCCTGCGCGACCTGATAACGGACTGAACGCCGATGGGGAAATCGTCGAACGGCAGTGAATACGAGCGCCTCAAGGAGGAGCTGCACCGCATGAAGCGGCAGGGCGCTCCGTGGTACTTTGAGTCGGCCCTGCACCAGAGGCTTCACGGCGGACGAAGGCGCCGCCGGCGCCTCCGCCCGATTTCCATCGGGCCGGTTCTTGTCGTCGCGGTCGTGACGCTCGCCGTTCTCGGGTTCGCGCTCTACGCGGTCCTCGTCCACTCGAACCTTTTCCCCGGCGGGACGAGTCGTTCCCTTCCTGCGGATACGCTTTCGGCCAGCGTCCGTCCGGACAGCATGCGCACGGAACCGCCGCGTCCGGCGGCTCACCCCAGGGAGACGCCGCGCGCCGAAGCGCGCACCCCCCGGGCCCCCGGCGCGGCAACGGACTCGCTTCCGGCGCATCCCGTGAGAGCCGTTTTCCCGGGCGCGGACTCCGTGCTGGCACAGCCCGATACGTCAGTCCCCCGGAAGGACACGGTGTCTCATGGCGCGGACACCACAGGCCGCCCGGCGGACGGGGGAGGCACGCTGAGGTGAATCGCGCGCGGCGGGGAGGCTTTTTCCCTCCGCATGCGCACGTTTTTGAAGAATCAGCTTGACTTCAATGGGTTTTCCCCCTAAATTAAGCCACTAGGGGAAGTACTTGAGAGTTTACTTTAACGAAGAGTTCTTCGACTACGCAGCGTACATGCGCCTGCGGGTCCTGTTTGTCCCGGGACACAGGCGGAATGGGCCCGGTTTGCTACTGTACGGGTGCCCGGCACATTGTCGTGATCACAACTACAGGAGGAAGCAATCATGCCGAAATTGAATCTCAGGGATGACGGGTTCGAAGAAGAATCCAATCCCCTCGATTCCGACCAGTCTGTGGCACCCCCGCCGACCCTCCGTGAAGTTGGTGTGAGCGGAGGAGGAGGAAAGAGTTCGACGCTCCTCACGGCCATCCTCCTTCTCGTTGTCGTGGTCGGTGGAGTGTTCGTGCTGAATTATTTCAAAGTCATTCACCTGTGGGGAAAGAGGACGCCGAAGATCTCCACGGAGGCGTTCACCGACCAGCTTCCCGCTCCCGAGGCTGCCGCGACGGCCGCAAACGCGACGGACCAGGGCGCAGCGCCGGCGGCAAGCGACGCCACGCCGGCCCCCACGCCCGAACCGAGCCTTGAGCCGTCGGCAACGGCGCCGTCGACGCCGATCCCCTCAACGTCGACCCCCGCGCCGGCTCCCTCGCGCGCAACGCACAAGAGGGAGGCCGCGTCCGCGCAGACATTTACGCCGCCCCCCTCGGGGAGCGGCAACTTCACCGTCCAGGTCTCTTCGTGGACGAGCAAGGACATGGCGGACAAGGAAGCATCGAGGCTGAGCGCGGCGGGGATGAGCGCTTTCGTCGAAGATGCGGTCATCGCGGGGGAAAACTGGTACCGGGTCCGTGTCGGCCGGTACGGCAGCTCGAAGGAAGCGAAGGACGCCGCAGACCAGCTTGCAAAGTCGATGGAAGGTCAGATCTGGGTTGCCAGGGTCGCGGCGAAGTAGCACTACACGGTGTGCCGTCCCGCGTCTGATCCGCGGGACGGCCTCTCCTCTCCGCGGAGGTAGAAATAATAGAACACGGCCTCCGCGGACGTCAGCAGGAGCAGGGATGCGGAGTCGCGGTTCAGGAGCGCCCCCGGGTCTCCCGCGGCCATGAGGAGCTTCATCACGAACGAGGCCATGCTCCAGCCGACGAAGAAAATCAGCGCCATGAAGAACACCGCAAGCATTCCCCCCGCGATTCCTTCCTCCTGCCAGCGCCTCGTGTAAACCGCCGCGATGGCGACGATGTGCATGTAGAACACGACAAGCGGGATCATCGTCAGTGTACCTCTGCAAATGACAGAGCCGCGCGGATCGTCCGCAGCAGTATCTTGACGTCGAGCGCGAACGACCAGTTCTCGATGTAGTACAGGTCGAACTTGATCCGCTCCTCGATCGAGGTATCCCCCCTCAGTCCGTTCACCTGCGCCCACCCCGTCATCCCGGTTTTCACCCGGTGACGGTCGAGGTATTTCGGGACCTTCTCCCTGAATCGTTCCACGAAGTACGGCCGCTCGGGCCGGGGCCCGACAAGGCTCATCTCCCCCTTCAGCACGTTCAGGAGCTGGGGAAGCTCGTCCAGGCTCGTCTTCCGGAGGAACGTGCCGACCGCGGTCCTGCGCGGGTCGTCCTTCTTCGCCCAGACCGGGCCCGTGACCGCCTCGGCGTCCGTGCGCATCGAGCGGAACTTGAGCATGAAAAACGGCGTGCCGTCGATCCCCACCCGCTCCTGTCTGTACAGAACGGACCCGGGCGAGCTGAGGCGGACGAGGACCGCGATGACAAAAAGGAAGGGGGAGAGGAGCAGGAGGAGAAGCGCCGATACGATGAGGTCCATCATCCGCTTGGCGACGCGCCCCCAGCCCGTGAGAGGGTTCCCCTTGAGCGTGAGAAAGGGGAGCCCCTCGTACTCTGTCAGGCGGACCTGGCTTGTCAGGACCTCGAGAACATCCGGGATCATCATGAACTGGACGTCGAGCCCTTCGCTGTCCGAGACAAGGTCGAACAGCCTCTGCTGCTCCCCGGCGCGGAGCGCGATGAAGACGACGCTCACTCCCCGGTCGCCGATGACCTGCGCCGCGTTCGTGATCGGGCCGAGATACTCGACGCCGGAGAGCCTGAGCCCGGCACCTGCGGGGGCGTCGGCGAAGTACCCCGCAACATCGAAGCCGAACGACGGGTGGCGGTGCAGCCGCACGAAGACGTCATTGGCGAGGGCGTCGTTGCCGATGATCACCGCGGTCCTGAGGAATTTCCCCCGCCTGTGCATCTTCCGCTCGAGTGACGCGACGAGCGCGCGCCCCAGGAGTATCAGGATGATCGAGGTGACCCATATGAGGGCGAAGACGGTGCGGGAATACGAATATCCCCTGTAGAGGAACGCGGCGCTCATCAGTATGAGCATTCCGCCGGTCCCCCACCGGGCGATGGAGATAAGCTCGTCCGAGAGGCTCACGCGCCGGCGCGGGCGGTATACCCTGCTGGCCCGGAAAAGCAGGAGCCAGACAACCATCATCACCCCCGAGCCCGCGATGTACCCTTCGATAGGGGGGGGGGCGACGGCGTCGAACCCGAGATGCTCAAACAGCGGAGTCCGGAACCGGATCCAGTACGAAAGGAGGAACGATCCTTCGATCGCGACGGCGTCGATCGCCACCCGTATGAGAGGGATGACGAGATCCCCCTGCCGGGTACCCGAAGTCTCCTGAGGTTTTCTTGCCACCGCGCCACCGGCCGTCAAGCGAACAGTTCGCGCTCTGCAAGCCCGCAGAGTATGTGCCCGATCGTGATGTGCCCCTCCTGGATCCGCTGCGTGTCCGCCGAGGGAACGATAATAGCGATGTCCACGAGAGCTTTCAACGCACCCCCGTCCCCCCCCAGGAGCCCGATCGTCGTCATCCCTCGTTCCTTCGCGGCGGTCGCGGCGCGGAGAACGCTCTCGGATTTTCCGCTGGTGCTGATGCCGATGAGGATATCCCCCTTCGATCCGAGCGCCTCCACGGCCCTGGCGAACACGTTGTCGTACCCGATGTCGTTCGCGCCCGCCGTCAGCATGGAACTGTCGGTCGTGAGCGCGATTGCGGGGAGGGCGGGCCGCTTTATCGCGGGATTCATCCTGATGACGAATTCCGTCGCAAGGTGCTGGGAGTCCGCTGCGCTCCCGCCGTTCCCGCAGAGGAGGACCTTCTTTCCTGCGCCGAGGGCGCGCACGAGTGCGTCGACGGCGAGAAGGATCGGCCCGGTGCAGGATGCCGCGATGCGCTGCTTGACCTCGGCGCTTGCGGCCAGCTCCTGTGCGACAAATGTCTGCCGGCGCGTTGCCGGGTCTCCTGTGTTGGCCATCGTCTGCATCCTCTCCGGATTCATGTTTCGCGCTGCGCGCCCAGCATCGTCCGGACGATCCCTTCGATGCTCCCGAGCGCGCTCCCGAGCCTTGAGGGGTCCTTTCCCCCGGCCGTTGCCAGGTGGGGCCGGCCTCCCCCTCCTCCTCCGAGCGCCGCCGCAGCCGTGCCGACGATCCGCCCCGCCTGCACGCCCTTCCCGCTGATCAGGTCGTCCGTGACGACGCACACGAGCGCCGGCTTTCCGTCGATGACGGCACCCAGGACGCCGACGCCCGACTGCAGTTTTGAGCGGAGTGTGTCCCCCAGGCTTTTGAGTTCGTCCATTGACGCGGCGGAGACCTGTGCGGCGACGAGTACGCTCCCGTCGATCCTCGTGGCGCCGGCGATGAGATCGTCGATCGACGACGCCCCCTTGCGGACGCGGACGTGCGAGAGGTTCCTGCGCAGGTCGGCGGTCTCTTTCCCGAGCCGCTCCGCGGCCTCCTCCCTCCGCCGTATCTCCCGCGCGAGCTGATCCACGTCCCCGGCGGTCAACGCTCCGGCCGGGGCCGCGAGCGCCCCGGCCGTGAAGCCGGAATGCGAGGGGGTGAGCCCCAGCTCCTTTTCGAGCGCCTCTTTCTCCGCGATGAGCTTTGCGATCTGTTCGTCGATTCCCCTCCCGGTGCGTACCCGCCCCTCGACGTAGCGGCGGAGCCCGTCCCCGGTGACCGCTTCGATGCGGCGGACGCCGCTGGCGATCCCGGCTTCGTTGATGATCTTGAAAAGGCCTATCTGTCCCGTCTCCTTCACGTGGGTTCCCCCGCAGAACTCCACGCTGTACGATTCGTCCATGATGACGACGCGGACCCGCTCGCCGTACTTGTCCCCGAAGAACATCTTGACGTTCGGGATCTTCCGCGCCTTCTCGATCGGGAGATCGACCTCGGTGACGACGGGGACGCGGTCCGCGATCTTGCCGTTGACGAGATCTTCTATCGCCCTGATCTCTTCCGGCGTGATCCTGGCGAAATGCGGGAAGTCAAACCTGAGATGGTCGGGCCCGACGAGCGATCCCTGCTGGTGAACGTGCGTTCCCAGGACCCGCCGGAGCGCCTCGTGCACGAGATGCGTCGCGGAGTGATTCCTCTCGATGTTTGTGCGGCGCGCGCGGTCGACCCGGGCGGTCACCTCTCCCCCCGGGCCGGAGGGGAGAGACCCCTCCCGCAGGAGCACTTCGTGGACGATCCGCTCCCCCTTTTTCTCGGAACCGATCACCTCCGCGACGAACCCGTTCCCTTCGATGACGCCGGTGTCGTCGACCTGCCCGCCCGAACGGACGTAAAACGGCGTCCTGTCCAGGTTCATGAACCTCCCGCCCGCGACGCTGTGGAGCCGCGCGTGCGTTTCCATCGTCTCGTATCCGACGAATGCGGAAGGGGCGGAGTGCGCGAACACGTCGTCGCCGGGCCCGGCGTCCGGCTGGGCCCGTGCACCGTCACCACGTCGCGCCCGTGCGCGCTGCTCCTCCATGAGAACGTCGAACTGCGCCGTGTCAACTTCGAGACCCCGTTCCGACGCCATGACCTGGGTGAGATCGAGCGGGAACCCGAACGTGTCGTAGAGCTTGAACGCTTCGTCCCCCGGGAATTGCGCCGCACCGTCTCCCAGACGGTCGAGGACGGAGGCAAATATCTCGAGCCCCCGGTCGAGCGTCGTGTTGAAGCTCTCCTCCTCGGCACGTATGACCTTCTGTATCCGTTCCTGCCCGGCGGCGATTTCCGGGAAGACGTCCCCCATTGAACGCACGACGGCCGGCGCGACGGCGTGTATGAACGGTTCCCTCATTCCGAGAGTTCTGCCGAACCGCGCGGCGCGCCGGAGTATCCGCCGCAGCACGTACCCCCGCCCCTCGTTGCCGGGGACGGCCCCGTCGGCGACGGCGAACGAGAGCATCCGGACGTGGTCGGCGATGACGCGCATGGCCACGCGGTCCTGTTCATTGTCGTACGGCCTTCCCGTCAGTTCGGCCACGGCCTCGATGACCGGCATGAAAACGTCGGTGTCATAATTGGAGTCTTTCCCCTGGAGGACGGCGCACGCCCGTTCGAATCCCATCCCCGTATCCACGTGCCGCTCGGGGAGCGGCTCGAGCTCCCCGTCCGCTTTCCTGTTGTTCTGTATGAAGACGAGGTTCCAGATCTCCATGACGCGGGGGTCCCCCGCGTTCACGAGCCCCCTGCCGGTGCCATCCGCAGTCAGGTCGATATGGATCTCGGAACAGGGCCCGCACGGTCCGGTTTCCCCCATCTCCCAGAAATTGTCCTTATGGCCGAACCGGAGTATGTGGCCGTCTGCGATATCCGTGGCGCTTTTCCAGAGCGCGAAGGATTCCTCGTCAGTCTCAAAAACCGTGGCATAGAGCCTTTTTTTCTCGAGTCCCCACACGCCTGTCAGGAGCTCCCACGCCCAGGCGATCGCTTCGGGCTTGTAATAGTCCCCGAACGACCAGTTCCCCAGCATCTCGAAAAACGTGTGATGGTACGTGTCACGGCCCACTTCCTCGAGGTCATTGTGCTTGCCGCTGACCCGTATGCATTTCTGCGTATCCGCCGCGCGCACATAGTCCCGCCGGCCCGTCCCGAGAAAGACGTCCTTGAACTGGTTCATTCCCGCGTTCGTAAAGAGGAGCGTCGGGTCCCCGTGGGGGATCACCGGCGCGCTGGGGACGATCCGGTGCCCCCGTTCCCTGAAGAATCCGAGAAAGCTCTCCCGTGTCTCCCTTGACGTCATGAGACCTCGATCTGGGTCATCAATTTGATTTCCTCAAGTATGCCGCTGACCTCCATGCACCGCGCGAACTCCCCCGCAAACACAACGGACCTCCCCTTCGTGTGGACCTCCATCGCAAGCTCCTCCGCGCGCGCGGTGGAACACCGCGTGGCTTTGACAAGCTGCGTGATCACTTCATCGAATGTGTGGATGTCATCGTTGAAGAGTATCACCTTGGCCGGATCCTGCGTCAGGACCTCGTCGTCCTGTTCAGGCTTCTGGAGGGGTTGCGTGGTCATAGGACAAAAAACTACCAAAAAACCGCCATTATTGCAACCGGACTCACTTGCACAGATTCCGCATGATGCGTATATTTTACGCGAAGAACTCCGGGACAACAGACAGGAAGTGACATGATTTTTGACAGCGAAGTCCTCGAACGCATCTACGCGCGGACGACCGGGCGCGTGAAGGTGGCGCGGCGGGTCCTCGGGCGGCCCCTGACGCTGACCGAAAAAAACCTCTACGCGCATTTTCACAGGCCGCCGAAAGCCGCGTCCGTTCGCGGGAGTTCGTACGAGGAGTTCTCTCCGGACAGGGTGGCGATGCAGGATGCGACCGCGCAGATGGCGCTTCTGCAGTTCATGTCCGCCGGGATACCCAGGGTCGCCGTTCCGACGACGGTCCACTGCGACCACCTCATCCAGGCGCAGTCGGGCGCGCGCGACAGACCTGAACCGGGCCCTCGGCGACAACAGGGAAGTCTACGATTTCCTCGCGGGCGTTTCCTCCCGGCACGGCATCGGGTTCTGGAAGCCCGGATCGGGAATCATCCACCAGGTGGTCCTCGAGAACTATGCGTTCCCGGGGGGGATGATGATCGGGACGGACTCGCACACGCCGAACGCGGGGGGGCTCTGCATGATCGCGATAGGCGTCGGCGGCGCGGATGCCGTCGACGTCATGGCGGGGATGCCGTGGGAGCTGAAATTTCCGAAGGTCATCGGCGTCCACCTGACGGGAACGCTCGGGGGATGGACATCGGCGAAGGACGTGATCCTGAAGGTGGCGGGGATACTGACCGTCAAGGGGGGGACGGGTGCCGTCGTTGAGTATTTCGGTGAAGGGACGGAGTCGATCTCCGCGACGGGGAAAGGGACGATCTGCAACATGGGGGCGGAGATCGGCGCCACGGCGTCGATATTCCCGTACGACCGCCGCATGTCCGACTATCTGAAGGCCACGGGGAGAGAGGCGGTTGCCGCCATGGCGGACGGCGTCGCAGCGTGCCTCAGGCCGGACCCGGAGGTCGCCACCTCACCCGGCGACTTCTATGACCAGGTCATCGAGATCGATCTTTCCGCGCTCGAACCGATGATTAACGGCCCGTTTTCCCCCGACAGGGCGTGGAAGCTGTCGGAATTCGCCGCCGCGGTGCGGCAGAACAATTTCCCCGAGGAGCTGCGCGTGGCGCTCATCGGGAGCTGCACGAATTCGAGCTACGAAGACATCGAACGGGCGACAAGCGTCGCGCGGCAGGCGCTCGCGGCGGGGCTGCGGGCCCGGTCTGAATTCACGATCACCCCCGGCTCGGAGCAGGTGCGTGCGACGATTGAGCGGGACGGGCACCTGAAGACGCTCGTGGAAGCGGGGGGGACCGTCCTTGCGAATGCCTGCGGCCCGTGCATCGGGCAGTGGAAACGCCACGACGTGAAGAAGGGGGACAGAAACTCCATCATCACGTCGTTCAACAGGAATTTCGCGGGACGCAACGACGCCAACCCCGAAACGCATGCCTTTGTCGCGAGCCCGGAGATCGTGACCGCGCTGGCGTTCGCGGGCAGGCTTACGTTCAATCCGCTCAGTGACGCGCTCGTCAACGAGCGGGGGGAGAGCGTGACGCTCAAACCTCCGGCCGGCGATGAGCTTCCGCGGAAGGGGTTTGTTCCCGGGGAGAGCGGCTACGTTCCCCCGGCGCGCGACGGGTCGCGCATCCGCGTTGCGGTGGACCCCTCGAGCGACCGGCTCCAGCTCCTTGCCCCCTTCCCGGCGTGGGACGGAAATGACCTCCGCGCGATGCCTGTCCTTCTGAAGGCAAAGGGGAAGTGCACGACCGACCATATTTCTCCTGCCGGGAAATGGTTGAAGTACAGGGGGCACCTGGACAACATCTCGAACAACATGTTCAGCGGTGCCGTCAACGCGTTCACGGGAGAGACCGGGACGGGGAAGAACGTCCTCACGGGCGAAAAGAAGGAGTTCTCGCAGGTCGCGAGGGAGTACAAGCGGAAAGCCCTGGGGTGGGTCGTTGTCGGGGACGAAAACTACGGCGAGGGGTCGAGCCGGGAGCATGCGGCGATGGAGCCCCGCTGGCTCGGAGGGAGGGCGGTCATGGTCAGGAGCTTCGCCCGCATCCACGAAACGAACCTGAAGAAGCAGGGGATGCTCCCCCTCACGTTCGCCTCTCCCGCGGACTACGACCGCGTGCGGGAGGACGATCGCGTCACGATCGCGCTTGAAGGCTTCGCCCCGGGCCGGCCGCTCCGCTGCACGCTCGCGCACGCGGACGGCACCGCCGAGGAGATCCTCCTTAACCACACGTTCAACGAAAACCAGATCGGGTGGTTCAGAGCGGGGAGCGCGCTGAACCTCATCGCCGCGCAGGGGAAGAACGGCGCAAAGCCGTCGCAGGACGCGTCTTGGAAGAAGAAGCCGTCGAAACCCGGGCCAGGCGCGGGGAAAAAGCCCGCGCGCGGCAAAAAGAAGCCTTCGCCGGGCACGAAGAAGCAAAAACGTGCGGCGCCGCGGCGCAGCCCGTCACGGAACTCGAAGCGGCGGAAATGAGTTAGTACAGGGAGGAAAGAGGCGGACAATCATTTCACCGCAAAGCGAGGAGATATGCAATACGATCCAGTGGCAATCCAGCCGTTCAGGGACGAGCTGACGCGCTTAGGGTTCCGTGAGCTGCGGAGCGTGAAGGAAGTGGACGAAACGATCGCGAAAGGGAAGGGGACGAACCTCATCGTCATCAACTCGGTCTGCGGGTGTGCGGCGGGAAAGGCGCGCCCGGGGATAGCGATGGCGCTGAAGCAGTCTCCCGTCACCCCGGATGAGCTGACGACGGTTTTTGCGGGGGGAGACGTCGAGGCCACTGCCCGCGTCCGCGAGCACCTGGGGAATATCCCGCCTTCCTCCCCCTCGATGGCACTTTACAAGGACGGAAAGCTCGTGCACTTTATACCGCGTTATCAGATCGAAAATCGGGACGCGTCCCAGATTTCACAGCATCTCGTCGAGGTGTTCCAGGAGTTCTGCGGCGAACGAGCTGCGGCGGGTCCGGCAGAAAGGTAATTGGAGAGAGCAGGGGGGGTGAGGCACCGGGGTCGCCGCCCTCCCCTTCTCCCCCGTAGAGCGTCAGATGAACGTCAGTTGTACTTGACCGAGCAGCCGTACGACCGCGTCGATTTGATGGGCGCGGGTTTCCCCTCCCACACGGCCTGCATCACTTCCTTCACGTAGTTCCTCGCCTTTGGGATGTCCTCCTGGTCGGTCGAGGGGATGTTATCGATCCCCCCCGCGTAGAGCAGCGTCCCCTGCGGGTTGATGATGAACATGTGAGGAGTCGTCTTCGCGCCGTAGGCCCTTCCCACCGTCCCGTCGGCGTCCACAAGGTATGCGGTGGGGGAGGCGTGTTCTTCCCTGATCTTCGATTTCAGCTCATCCCCCTCGTAATACCCCTCTTTTCCCGGCGCCGACGAGCAGATGGAGAGCCAGATGACCCCTTTCGCCGTCATTGTCTTCTGCAGCTCCTGCATGGACCCGCTCCCGTAGTGCTTTCCCACGAACGGGCAGGTGAAATTCACCCATTCCAGGATGACGTATTTCCCCCTGTAGTCGGCAAGCGAGCGGGACACCCCGGATGCATCCCTGAGGGTGAACAGGGGCGCCAGCGAATCCACGGCCGCCTTCTCGCCGGCTGCCGCGGTCGCCCCGGCGGCGGCGATCGCCGTGAGGAGCATGACACGAGCTGCGTTTTTCATCACTCATCCCTCCGTATGTGATATGGCGGCTTTGACACTTCCCCGCCCTCTGAAACCAACGCCGCTGCCCGCAAGAAAGTTTCCGCCCCCGGGGAGCCCCTCCTTACATGCGCGCAACGATCGCGCTTGCGAATTCAGAGCACCGGACTTCCTTCGCCCCTTCCATCAGCCGTGCAAAATCGTACGTCACCTCTTTCGCGGCGATCGTCTTTTCCAGCGCGTGGACGATCAGGTCGGCCGCCTCGGTCCAGCCGAGGTACCGGAACATCATCTCGCCGCTCAGGATGACCGATCCCGGGTTCACCTTGTCCTGCCCGGCGTATTTCGGCGCCGTGCCGTGCGTTGCCTCGAATACCGCGTACCCGTTTTCATAATTGACGTTGCCGCCGGGGGCGATGCCGATCCCCCCGACCTGCGCGGCGAGCGCGTCCGAGATGTAATCCCCGTTCAGGTTGAGCGTCGCGATGACGTCGTATTCCGCCGGGCGGGTGAGGATCTGCTGGAGAAACGCGTCGGCGATGACGTCCTTGAGGAGTACCTTCCCCTCCGGGGGCTTTCCCCCGCAGTCCTCCCAGGAGACGACGGAGTCCCGGAACTCGCGTTTCGCGAGCTCGTAGCCCCAGTCGCGGAACGCCCCCTCCGTGAACTTCATGATGTTCCCCTTGTGCACGATCGTCACCGAGCGCCTGCCGTTGTCGATCGCGTAGCGGAGGGCGGCACGCACGAGCCGCTCGGTCCCCTCCCGCGACACGGGCTTGATCCCGATCGACGACGTGAGCGGGAACCGGATTTTTGTCACCCCCATCTCTTCCCGGAGGAACCGGATCACATTCGATGCCTCGGGCGTCCCCGCCTTCCACTCGATCCCCGCGTAAATGTCCTCCGTGTTCTCGCGGAATATCACCATGTCGATAAGCTCGGGATGCTTTACGGGGGAAGGGACCCCCGCGAAGTACTGGACGGGACGGAGGCAGACGTACAGGTCGAGCATCTGCCGGAGCGTGACGTTGATCGACCGGATGCCCCCACCGACGGGGGTCGTCAGCGGTCCCTTGATCGCGACGACGTACTCCCGTATCGCTTCGAGCGTGTCGTCGTGAAGCCAGGTATTGGGCCCGTAGACGGCGTTCGCCTTCTCGCCGGCGAAGACCTCGAACCACTCGACCTTCCTCCGGCCGCCGTACGCCTTTGCGACGGCGGCGTCGAAAACGGTCCGCGATGCCCGCCAGATGTCGGGCCCTGTCCCGTCCCCCTCGATGAAAGGGATGACGGGATGATCGGGGACCGTCAGCGCAGTCCCTTTCCGTGTAATCTTTTCCCCCGCGGCGGGGGGGATGAGCTTCACGTATGCAGGCATGGCATTGTCCTCAGGGAGTCTCGGATGTCGGTATGTGTTCCCGTATCCGGCGGGCGACATCGGCCATGCCGCCGGCGGAGTACGATTTGAGTTTCAGCACGAACCGGATGTCGTCGTCCGGGTATCTGGGGGTGACGTGCATGTGGAAATGGAAGACGGATTGTCCGGCGATCCTGCCGTTGTTTGAGAAAATATTGAAGCCGTCGAGACGGAGCGTCCTGACAAGGGCACGTGCGACGATCTGGGTGACCCGCAGGACTTCGTGGAGGTCCTGCTCCGGAACGGAGAGAAAGTCCGTGCAGTGGGCCTTCGGTATGACAAGGGCGTGGCCGTGATGGATGGGATTGATGTCAAGTATGGAGATCACCTTTTCGCTCTCGAAGAGCGTTTCCGCGGGGAGCGTGCGGGCGATGATGTCGCAGAAAATGCAGCCCATCGGATCTCCTTGCCTTCCGGATGATCTGCGGCGGCGGCGCAGGAATACTACGGTAGGGAAAAAGGGGCGGAGAATCAAGATTGTTGCATCCGAGGAGGGATTTTGGTATCTTACGCCGTTGGACACTTCATCACCACCCCCATTCCCAGGAGTCATCATGAAACGTTATCTCCCAGGAGTTGTGCTCCTCCTCGCGGCGGTCTACCTCTCGACGACAGGATTCCAGTGCGGTTCCGCCGAAACAACGAGCGCAAAATTGTACATGCAGCAGAAGCAGTGGCAGAAGGCGGAGGAAAGCCTCCTGAAAGAAGTCGCGAAGAACGACAAGGACGAGGAAGCATGGTTTCTCCTCGGGTCGGTCCGCATCCAGGTGAGGAATTTCCCGGGGATGAACGAGGCCTATACGCACGCCCTCGCGCTCTCGGACGTCCACAAGGCCGAAATCCTGCGGAACAGGCTCTCGGTGTGGGGGACCCTGTACAACGACGGGGTGAACTTCTACAACCGCGGGAAGGACACGGCCGCCTGCTACGACAGTGCGCTCGCCCGGTTCAATCTGGCGATCTCCCTGGAGCCCGACAGCCCCGGGACGTACTACGTGACCGCGCTCGCCAACTATGCGAAGGGGGATTACGAGGGCGCCCGGACGAACCTGCAGCTCTCGATCCAGAAGGACCCGGATTCGTTTGACGCGTCCCGGTTCCTGGGCCAGCTCCAGTACACGTTCGCCCAGAAGAAGCTTGACGCAAAAGACACCGCCGGCGCGGTCGCCGAGTACGCAAAAGCCGCTGACCTGTTCAAGCGGGCGTTCGATCTGAAGCCGGGCAACGCGGAGAATATCGGCAGCCTCATCGACGCGTACGAGCGCTCGAACCAGTCGGACAGGGCCGAGGCCGTCACCCGCGACGCCGTCACGCGCGATCCGAAGAACAAGCTGTTCCGCTATGCCTACGGCGTGTTTCTCCTCAGGAAAGAGGATTTCCCCGGCGCGATCGACCAGTTTACAAAGACACTGGAAATCGACCCCGGGTACTCCGACGCGGCGTACAACATCGGCGTCGCATATCTCAACTGGGGGGTCTCCATAAAGGCCGCCACCGACAAAGCCCTCGAGGGGCAGAAGAAGGGCGCAAAGCAGGTCAAGGAGGACACCTCCTACAAGGAAAAATTCAAACAGGCCCTCCCGTATCTCGAGCAGGGTGTGCAGTTCCGGCCGGATGACGCCGCGCTCTGGACACAGCTGGCCCGCCTGTACGCCATACTGAACATGCCCGACAAGTCCAGGGCGGCCTTTGAGAAGGCGGACAAGCTTTCAAAATCCAGATAACCGTTCACGAACATGCCGGTCCCGCCGGGGTGTGGCGGGCTCGTCCTGCCGCTCTCCGGCGGACGAGTCCCGCCTCTCTTCGGCGGGCCTTTTTTGGTCCCGGCGCCTGCGGCGCCGCATTTTGACGGGAACAAACTTTCCTTCCGTGACAATCCCGGGAGACAACGCAGCGCAAAGGAGAACGGAATGGCAGATCAGCAGCAGGGCCAGCAGATCAATATCGAACTGGGGGAGAAGGAAGCGGAGGGGATCTATTCGAACCTCGCGATCATCACGCACTCGCCCGCCGAGTTCATCATCGATTTCACGCGGGTTCTCCCCGGCGTCCCGAAGGCGAAGGTGCACGCGCGCGTGATCATGACCGCGCAGCACGCCAAGCTGCTCCTCCGTGCGCTGGAGGACAACATCGGGAAATTCGAGATGAAGTTCGGCGAGATCAAGATCCACGGCGAGGGGCCCGGCGGGTTCGGGTTCCAGCCGGTAATGCCCGACGAAAAGGTGCACTGACGCGGCGCGGGGGATCCCCCGCGCCGCGTCAGAGGATGTACCGGGACAGGTCGGTGTTTTTCACGATCCCCTCCAGCCGGGAACGAACGAGCGTCCTGTCGACGAGGATGTTCTTCTCGCGAAGTTCGTCGGGCGCGTCGAAGAGCACGTCTTCCAGGAGCGTCGTCATGATCGTGTGAAGCCGGCGGGCGCCGATGTTTTCCACCTGCTCGTTTGTCCTCGAGGCGAGCGCGGCAATCTCCCTGATTCCGTCCTCCGTGAACTCGACGGACACCCCATCCGTCGCAAGAAGCGCGGCGTACTGCTTGATGAGCGCGTTCTGCGGGAGCGTGAGGATTTTCACGAAATCGTCCTCCGTCAGACTCGTCAGCTCCACCCGGATCGGAAAGCGCCCCTGCATTTCGGGTATCAGGTCGGACGGCTTTGCGACGTGGAAGGCGCCGGAGGCGATGAACAGGATGTGGTCGGTTTTCACCATCCCGTATTTCGTGGTGACGCTCGACCCCTCCACGATGGGGAGGAGGTCGCGCTGCACACCTTCCCGCGACACGTCGGGCCCCGGCCCCTTTGCTCCCGCGATCTTGTCGATCTCGTCGATGAAGACGATCCCGGAGTTCTCGACGCGCTGGAGCGCATCGCGGACCGCCGCGTCGTGGTCGATGAGCTTTCCCGCCTCCTCGTTCGTCAGGATCACGCGCGCTTCGCCGACGGAGAGCTTCCGGCGCTTCGATTTCTTCGGCATCAGATTGCCGAAGATGTCCTGAAGGTTCACCCCCATCTCTTCAAGGTTCATCGGGCCGATCACCTGCATGAGCGGTCCGGCTCCCATCCCGGCGGGGACGTCGATCTCGATCGACCTCGACTCCATCCCCCCTGATCGGAGCCGGGTGCGGAGTTTTTCCCGCGTCGCCTCGTTCTGCACGTCGTCGCCGGCGTCCCCGGGAGCGTCGAACCCGCCCCCCTGCTTCGGGCGGGGAGGGGGGAGAAGGATGTCGAGAATCCGCTCCTCCGCCATCGCCTTCGCCCTCTCGTTGACGCCCGCGCGCCGCTCGGCGTTCACCATCGTCACGGCGTATTCGGTGAGATCTCTGATAATCGATTCGACGTCGCGGCCGACGTATCCCACCTCGGTGAATTTCGACGCTTCCACCTTGATGAACGGCGCGCCGGCAAGCTTTGCGAGCCGGCGGGCGATCTCGGTCTTCCCCACCCCGGTCGGCCCGATCATGATGATGTTATTCGGCATGATCTCCTCCCGGAGTCCCGCGGGGACCTGGAGGCGGCGCCAGCGGTTCCTGAGCGCGATGGCGACGGATTTCTTCGCGCGGTCCTGCCCGATGATGTACCTGTCGAGCTCGCGGACGATGTCGCGGGGAGTCAGCTCCCTGCCGTCAGCCGGGGGGGGTGCGTCGTTCACAGTTCTTCGATGCTGATGTTGTTGTTCGTGTAAATGCAGATTTCCGCCGCCGCGCGGAGTGATTCTTCGACGATGTCCCTCGCGGAAAGGTCGGAGTGCTTGATGAGCATCCGGGCCGCGGCGAGCGCGAAGCTGCCCCCGGAGCCGATGGCAAGTATCCCGTCATCCGGCTCGATGATCTCCCCGGTGCCGGAGATGACGAGGGAGGTCGAGCCGTCCAGGACCGCCAGGAGCGCCTCGAGCTGCCTCAGGTATTTGTCCGTCCTCCAGTCACGCGCGAGCTCCACCGCCGCGCGCTCCAGGTTGCCGTGCGTCTTCTCGAGATTCTCCTCGAACCGCGTGAAGAGTGTGAAGGCGTCGGCCGCGGCCCCGGCGAACCCGGCAAGGACCCTGCCGTTGTACAGCCGCCGTATCTTCCGCGCGCGGTGCTTCATGACGGTCGCGCCGACGGTCACCTGGCCGTCGGACCCGATGACGCTTTTTCCCCTGTAGGTGAGACCGATGACTGTCGTGGAACGGATGATGTCGTTCATGTGCGGGGTGATGGGCCGTCAGGTGAGTTTGCGCCGGAGGCGCGCCACGGGGATGAGCATCGCTTCCCGGTACTTTGCGACGGTGCGGCGGGCGATGTTCAGCCGGTCGGCGTTCAGAAGCTCGGCGAGCTTGTGATCCGAAAGCGGCTTCAGGGGGTCCTCGGCGTCGATCAGGGCCTTCAGCTTCCGCTTGACCTCCTTGTTTGAAATCTCGTCGCCGTCGGCCGTGCTTATCGAGTCGCTGAAGAAGTGCCGGAGCGAGAAGACCCCGTAATCGGTCTGGACGTACTTGCTGTTGACAACCCTGCTTATCGTCGAGATGTCCATCCCGATCACCTCCGAGATGTCCTTGTAGATCATCGGCCTGAGGCCTTCCCCGGTGTCGAAAAACTCATGCTGTTTTTCCACGATCGTCCGCATCACCTTCAGCATCGTCTCGCGGCGCTGGTGGATCGAGCTGATGAACCACTTGGCCGCCTCGAACCTCTGGCGGATGAAGTCCTTCGCCTCCGCGGAGACGCCGTTCTTCTTCCGCTTGGACATCAGCTCTTTGTACGCGCGGTTGATCCTCAGGGGGGGGATGTTCCTGTCGTTCAGCGTGATGATGAAGTCCTCTTCCGATTTCGTCACGATGAAATCGGGGACGACGTAATTCTCCTGCGCGCTGATTTCCCCTTCACCGGGCTTCGGGTTCAGGTGCTGGATGAGCTCGACGACTCTCTTGAGCTCCTCGGTGGGGACGCCGAGTTTCTTGGCGAGATCCTCGAAATGCCGCATCGTGAAGTCATCGTAGAACTCGGTCAGGATCCGGAGCGCCAGGGCCTTCAGCGCCGGATCGGCCCGGTCCGCTTCGAGCTGGACGATGAGGCATTCCTGAAGCGAGCGGCTCCCGATTCCCACGGGGTCGAGGCGCTGGACCTTCCGGAGCACCTCCTCGGCTTTTTCGAGCGAGATGTGCGTCTCGTGCGTCAGGTTGATGTCCTGGACGATCGCCGCAAGGTCGCGCCGAAGGTAGCCGTCCTCGTCGATGTTCCCGATGATCTCCTGCCCCGTCAGGAGCTCCTCGTCGTCAAGGTTGAGAAGCGCGGTCTGCTCCAGGAGGCGCTGGTACATGGGGATGGCGTCCGCCAGCGGGAGATCCTCTTTCTCCTCGTTGTCGTACGGCTCACGGACCTTGTGGCCTGTAAGCTCGTCGTTCATGAAATCGTCGATCGAATAGGAGTCCTCGTCGGCGGCGGTCTCCTCCTTTGTCGTCTCCGCCGTCTCCGCTGCAACCTCTTCCGGGGTCTCCGGCTCCTGCTGGGCGTCCTGTTCCTCGTCAAACCCCTCCTCCAGGAGGGGGTTCATTTCGAGCTCGGCCTTGATCTTCTGTTCCAGCGCAAGCGTGGGGAGCTGGAGCATCTTCAGGTATTGCACCTGTTGAGGCGACAGCTTCATCATCATCTTATGCTGGAGCGAGATGTTCAGCATGAATTCCCTGAGTCTAGGGCTCTGCGCGCCGCGCGCACTCTTCGATGAACTTCCCGTACCACTGCTCGCCGTACCGGCGGATCAGGGGTTCCCGGAGGAAATCGCGAAGCGGGACCTGTTCTGTTTCGCCGCGGAGGCGCCCCGGAGCGCACTCGTCGATCATTTCGTACCTGATGAAGTCCTTCCCGAAATGCCGTATCCTGATCGGGAAAAGATGGCAGGAGAGAGGTTTGCGCCAGTCGGTAAGCCCCTGCTCGTACGCCCTTTCAAAACTGCACCGGGCGACGCCGTCCTCGAAGTAGACAAACACGCACTCCTCCCCCTCACGACAGGGAGTGGCAAAATCTCCCTTGACCCCCTCGGTCAGCCCGAGTGAGGCAATTGTCCGGAGACTCCTCTCGCTGAGGAACGCCCGGGCGGCGGGGAAGGCCTTGGCGATCTCCAGGACCTCATCGTCCTCCAGCGGAGCGCCCCGTCCCCCGGGAAGCGTGCAGCATGCGCCCAGGCATGCCCGGAGATCGCAGGAAAACGAAGCCCGCCCTGCATCGTCGTCGATGACCGCTTCCCCTATGACGAACATGCGCGCATCCCTATCCCCCTGCATCATATGGACAAAATACTGAATTCTCGGACAACAAGAAAGCTCCCTCAGAGACGGACGAACCGCTTCCCGGGGAGCTGCCTGACCGCTCCCTTGAATTCCAGCGAGAGAAGGTGGACAAGAGCGTCGGGAGCAGCCACCCGTGTCAGTGCCGCGATCTGATCGATATGGACCGGGTCATCTCCGAACGCATCGAGGAGCGTCCTTTCGAACAACGTCAGATCGTCCGGCGTCCCGGGCCGGAGCGGCTGATTCAGGGGGAGGAGGTGCGGAGCGATCTCCACGAGTATGTCGTCGACCGTCTCCGTCAGCTTCGCTTTCCCCTCTTTGATCAGGAGGTTTGTGCCGCTCCGGGCCGCCGCGGAGACGGCGGAGGGGACCGCGAACACATCGCGCCCCTGTTCGAGCGCCATCTCCGCCGTGATCATCGCGCCGCCCCCCGGGGGGGTCTCGATAACAAGAGTCGCCAGCGACATGCCGCTGACGATCCTGTTGCGGCGTGGAAAATTGGCCGCGTCAGGTTTTGATCCAAAAGGGAGCTCCGAGATCACCGCGCCGCACGAGGCGATCCTGTCGGCGAGTCCCCTGTTCTCCGCCGGATAGATGATGTCGATCCCGGAGCCGATCACGGCGAGCGTCCTGGATCCGCCCCGGACACACGTTGCGTGCGCCGCCGAATCGACACCCCGGGCGAGCCCGCTGACGACGGTGAGCCCGACCGCCCCCAGCGACGCGGCGAACCGTTCCGCCATGAGCAGGCCGTACGGGCCCGGTCTCCTTGTGCCGACGACGGCGACGGACCGCGCGTCTTCTTCCCGGAGCGCTCCGCGGACAAAAAGGAGCGGGGGAGGATCGTAGATATGACGGAGTGCTTCGGGGTATCCCGCGTCCCAGAGCGTTACGGCGTTCGCCCCGGCCCGCTCCGACCTCGCCCGCTGATCATCGGCGAACCGGGCGGCCTCGCCGGCTGCACGGGAGCGGAAAAATGACGCGATGGAGGAGGCGGTTTTCTCTTCGATGCCGTCGATGCGGCGGAGGGAGCGGTGAGTCGCCGCGGCGACCGCGGTGGCGGCGCCGAATGCCGTAAGAAGTGCCCGGAGCCGGGCGGGTCCGACTCCGGGGATGCGGGAGAGTATGAGAATGTCGCGCGGATCGACAGTCATGCGCGCTAGGCCGACAGGTCGATCCCGTCAACAACGGCCACAACGATGCTGTGGACGGGGACGTCGTCCCTCCGGAGAAGCTGCGCCGCCGCCTGTCCCTCCTGGACGACGAGGACGGTGTCCCCCGTCCCGGCGTCGGCCGTATCGAGCGCGAGTATTTCCCTGCCTCCGGGCGACCCCGAGAGGTCCACGGGCCGGACAATGAGTATCTTCTTCCCGCGGAGCGTCTCCGACTTCCGCGTTGCGACGATCGTCCCGGTCACTCTGCAGAGAATCATGAGAGTCCCGCGAGAGTTCTGATCTCGGTCGTGAAAGCCCCGACGACCGCAGCCGCGCGCTCCATCGTATGCGCTTCGGCGATGATCCTGACGATCGGCTCCGTGTTCGACTTCCGGAGGTGCACCCAGTACTCTTCGAAATCGATCTTGAGCCCGTCGTCTGTGTTGATCGTCCCCTCCCGCGCGTGGGCCTTCCGGACCGCCGCCAGTACCTCGTCGGGGGAAACGGTGCCGAGCCCGATCTTCCCCTTGGCGATCTGGTACGACGGGAGCCTGGCCTTCAGTCCCGAAAGGGTGGTCCCCGATTCTGCGAGAAGCTGGAGAAGGAGGCCTATCCCCACAATCGCGTCCCGGCCGAGATGGACGTCCGGCAGTATGACTCCGCCGCTCCCTTCCCCGCCGATAAGCGCGCCGGACTCTTTCATCCGTTTTGCGACGTTGATCTCTCCCACGGGGGTCCGTATGACCGAGGCGCCGTGCGCCCGGGCGATGTCGTCCACGGCGCGCGTCGTGGAGAGGTTGACGACGACGTTCGGCTTTTTGCCGGATGTATGCGCGGCGCGCCGGCCGAGGACAAACTCGACCGCGGAGGCGATCGTATACTCTTCGCTGTACGGCTCCCCCTTTTCCGTTATCAGGACGAGCCGGTCCACGTCAGGGTCGACAGCGATCCCGAGATCCGCATTCTCAATCGGCACGCGCGAGGCGAGCGCGGTCAGATTTTCGGGGATGGGCTCGGGCGTGTGCGCGAACACCCCCGAAACGTCGCAATTAAGCCCGATGACCTCGCACCCCAGCTTTTCGAGAAGCCGCGGGACAATTACCCCTCCGGCCGCATTCACGCAGTCCAGGACCACGCGGAACCGCCGCCTGCGGATCAGGTCGATGTTCATGAGATCGAGCCCGAGGACCGCGTCGATGTGCCGGTCAAGCCACTCCGTCTCGGAAGTCTCCCTCCCGAGCGATTGCCAGGGGGCGTACGCCGACCCTTTTTCCGCCAGTTGCCACAGCTCCCGGTTTTCCTCGCCGTCCAGAAACATCCCCGTCGATGCCATGAATTTCAGTCCGTTCCACTGCATCGGGTTATGGCTTGCCGTCACTGCAATCCCGCCCTCTGCGGCTCCCCGCTCAACGGCGATCTGGACCGTCGGCGTCGGGCAGATCCCTATGTCGCGGACATTGACCCCCTTCGCGGCGAGCGCGGAGCGGACAAGAGGGACGACGAACGAACCTGTGCTCCTGCCGTCCCGCCCCACGATGACGGATGGGGGGGACTGGCGACCCCTGCGGCAGTAGTCGCCGAACGCCCCCGCGTAGCGGACGACGGCTTCGGGGGTAAGAGACTCGCCGATAACGCCGCGTATTCCCGATATGCTCACCATCAGAGACATGTGATGCCGGATTCTGTTCAAGGATTTCGCGAATCTGGAGCCAAATGTACTTAAGGCATGCGCGAGAATCAACCCGGGGAAGGGGGCTCTTCTTGAAAGTTGTCTTCTTGAAAGTCACCCCCGTTTTGGTTACGTTACGTTTGATTTTTTTGTCAAACGGCGGCCATGGTCACCGACGACGAACAGCGGCTCCTCCTTGCCATCGCGCGCGGCGCCATCGCCGTCGCGCTTGGGAACAGGCCGACTCCGCGCGTTGCACCCGTTACCGGGAGGCTCGCCCGGCCGGGGGGAGCGTTCGTGACGATCCGCCTTGGAGGCCGCCTGAGGGGGTGCATAGGATATATCGATTCGCCCCTGCCACTTGCGAATGTTGTCGCGGAAGTTGCCGTGAAATCCGCTCTCGAGGATCCGCGGTTTCCCCCCCTCCGCGCGAACGAACTCGAAGAAGCCCTGCTCGAGGTGTCTGTTCTCTCTCCCCTGGAACCGGTACAGGATGCAGGGGAGATCCGGATCGGCACGCACGGCCTGCTCCTTGAATCGGGGGGTCGACGCGGGCTCTTTCTCCCCCAGGTCCCCCTCGAAGAGGGGTGGAACAGGGAAGAATTCCTCGAGAACCTGTGCAGGAAAGCAGGTCTCAGAACCGGGGCATGGAAAGAACCCGGAGCAAGACTCTCCATGTTCACCGCAGAGGTTGTCAATGAAGAACATGCGAACAGGTGATCGCCGGGAAGAGAGGATACGCCCCGCCTCGGTTGCGGGCGTGTTTTATCCGGGGGATCCGGGCGAACTGGCCCGCCTCATTGCCGGAATGATGCACGCAAACAAAGGGGAAGGGGATTCCCCGGTCAGGGGGATCATCGCCCCCCATGCGGGGTACCCGTACTCGGGACCGACCGCTGCGCTTGCGTACGAGAAACTCACAAAGGGTGCGTACAACGTCGCGGTCATCGTTGCGCCGAGCCACAGGGAATTCTTCGAGGGTGTCTCCGTCTTTGACGGGGACGCCTACGCCACTCCGCTGGGGAGCGTCCCCGTCGACGCCGATCTGCGGACGGCCCTCTGTTCCGCCGCCCCGTTCGTTCGGGCTTCCCTGAAGGGGCACGGTCCGGAGCACGCCGTTGAAGTCCACGTCCCCTTCCTTCAGTCTGTCCTGGGGGATTTCTCGATCCTCCCCCTTGTCATTGGGCACCAGACCCCTGAAACGTGCTATGCTCTCGGAGAGGCGCTGGGCACGGTCCTCCGGGGCAGGAATGCACTCCTTGTCGCGAGCACGGATCTCTCCCATTTTCACGCCGACAGGGAGGCGCGAGAGATCGACAGTGTGGTGATCGGCGACGTGAATGCGTTTGACCCGCGCGCGCTCATGTCGCATATTGCGGACGGGACGGCTGAGGCGTGCGGGGGAGGCCCTGCGGTCGCCGTCATGACGGCGCTGAAAATCCTTGGAGCGTCCCGTCTCGAGGTCGCCGGCTACGCAACGTCGGGTGACGTCACGGGGGACAGGAGCCGTGTCGTCGGGTACATGAGCGCGGTGGCGTACTGATGGCGCCGCGGCGGAAGAGCGGCCTCCGGGTCGCAATCGTGGGCGCCGGGAAGGTCGGCACGGTTCTCGGCAGAGTTCTCACGGAGGAGGGGGCACGCATCACCGCAGTCGTGTCGCACACCCGCTCCTCCGCCCGCGCGGCCGCATCCTATCTCCGCTGCCGCGTGTACGCCGATACGCTCAATGCGATCCCTCCGGAGACCGGCATCGTGTTCATCACGACGCCTCACGATGCGGTCCGGGGTGTTGCGGAGATGCTCGCGCGACTTGAAGGACTGGATTTCAGGCGGACGAGTTTCTGTCACGCCTCGGGGATGCTGACCGCGGCGGTCCTCGCGCCCCTGGAGGAACGGGGCTCCGCCGTGTTTTCGTTCCATCCGCTCCAGACGTTTCCACGGAGTTTTCCTCCCCGGGCAATGGTCACGTCGGCGCGCGGCATCTGGTACGGCGCGGACGGATCGCCGAGGGCGCTTCTCGTCGCGGGGCGTCTCGCCCGGGCGCTCCGCGGGCGACTCCTCCGGGTCCCCCCGGAGTCCAGGGAGCTGTATCACGCGACGTGTGTTGTAGCGTCCAATCACCTGAACGCCCTTCTCGGTGTGATCCGGGAGATGACATCCGCGGTGACCGGAGGGAAGGAGCCCTCGCTCGATCCCTTCAGACCGATCATCGAGGCGACGCTCCGGAACGTTTTCGCGACGTCGCCGGCCGCCGCGCTGAGCGGGCCGGTCGCCCGCGGGGGGGTCGGCACCGTCAGCAGGCATCTGGAAGCCGTCCGGGTTTCGGTCCCGGCGCTCCTGCCGTATTTCACGCGGATGACGCTGGAGACCGTCCGGCTTGCCGCCGAAGGCGGATCGCTCGCGCCGGTGCCGCGCGAAGCGCTTGAAAACCTCGTATTGTCGTTCACGGAGGAGTCACATCACCAGGGGAAAACTCAGTGAAAGCGCTCATCGCCAGCGGCGGACGCGGGACGCGCCTCCGTCCGATTACACACACACGGAACAAGCACCTGATCCCGATCGCCAACAAGCCGATCCTGTACTACGCGATCGAGGCCGCGGCAAGCGCGGGGATACGGGAGATCGGGATCGTCGTGAATGCGGACTCGAGCGAGGTACCCGACGCAATAGGGAGCGGGGAGCGGTGGGGGGTCGCGATCACGTACATCCCCCAGCAGTCTCCCGGTGGTCTCGCGCAGGTCGTCGCGCTCGGGGAGCCGTTCATCGGCCGCGACCGGTTCATATTCTATCTCGGCGACAATATGGTCGTCGGGGGGGTGAAACGGTTCATCGACGAATTCGAGAAGAGCAACTGCAACTGCTTCCTCACGCTTGCGAAGGTGAAGGACCCGGAACGGTTCGGCGTCCCCGAGATCAGGGACGGGAAGATCGTCTCCGTGGAGGAAAAACCCCTCCATCCGAAAAGCAGCTATGCGGTGGCCGGGATTTACCTCTACGACAGCCGGATATTCGAAGCGGTCAGAAGCATCGCCCCGAGCGCGCGCGGGGAGCTCGAGATATCTGACGCGCACCAGTACATGATACGGAACGGGATGAACGTCGGGTACGCGGAGATCACCGGCTGGTGGAAGGACACGGGGAAGCCCACCGACCTCCTCGAGGCGAACCGTCTCGTTCTCGACAACATTACCCCCGCCCTCCGTGGGGAGGTCGATTCCCGGTCGACGGTGGCGGGGAAGGTCGTTATCGAAAAGGGAGCGCGCATCATCAACAGCGTCATCCGCGGTCCCGCGATCATCGGCGAAGGGTGTCTCGTGGAGGATTCCTACATCGGCCCGTTTTCCTCGATCGGCAACAACACGACGGTCAAGGGGAGCGAAGTCGAGTACAGCATCATACTCAGGGACTGCCGGGTCGCCAACGTCGGCATTCGTCTCGAAGGGTGCATACTGGGAAACGACGTCGAGATCGTCGAGGGAACCGGGAAACCGCGCGTGCACAGGTTCATGATCGGCGATCAGAGCAGGGTCGAACTCGTCTGACGTACAACCGGCGCCCGGGATGGGTCCCGGCGTTCGAAGAACAGGAGGTCCCTGGGAGGCCATGGCTTACACGACATTGCTGACGGAAGTGACGGACAGGATAGCGACGGTGACGATCAACCGGCCGGAGAAGCTCAATGCGCTGGACGCTCGGGCGAAGGCCGACATCCGCGACTGCTTCGCCGCGCTGAAGAACGACCCGGCGGTGGACGTCGTCATACTCACCGGGGCGGGGGAAAAAGCCTTCGTCGCGGGGACGGACATCGGCGAGCTGTCGGCGCTGGACGCCGCAAGCGGAAAGGCGTTCTCCGAAGAAGGGCAGTCGGTGTTCGACGCGATCGCCAACCTGGGGAAGCCCGTGATCGCCGCGGTCAACGGCTACGCGCTCGGCGGAGGGTTGGAGATTGCCCTCGCCTGCCACATTCGCATCGCCTCATCGACTGCCAGGTTCGGGCAGCCCGAGGTCAATCTGGGGATCATCCCCGGATACGGGGGGACGCAGCGCCTGGCGCGGCTCGTCGGAAGGGGAAGGGCGATGGAAATGATACTCACCGGTGTGCAGATCGACGCACAGGAAGCGCTCGCCGGCGGGCTCGTGAGCCGCGTTTTTTCCCCGGGTGAGCTTATGACCCGCGCCCGGGCGATGGCCGCGGTCATCGCCTCCGTCGGTCAGGTTGCCGTCAGGATGGCGCTCAAGGCGGTGAACATGACGGAGGAGGTCCCGCTGGGCGAGGGGGAAAAACTCGAGGCATCTCTCTTCGGCCTCTGCTGCGGGACGAACGACTTCCGGGAGGGGACCGCGGCGTTCCTCGGGAAGCGGAAACCGCGGTTTACAAATTCATGACCCCCCCGCCCCTCTCCGCCGCGCTGCGCAGCCGGCTCCTGATCGCGTCGGGACTGGCCCTGTGCGCGCTTGCGCTGACGGCCGCGGGGAAAATCGCCGGCGGGACTTCCCGCGCGGAAACTCCCGCCGCCCGCCGGTCGGCCGAGGCGGGTATAGCACGGGCGATCGACAGCCTCTGCCCGCTCTACGGAATCGACAGGGGCCTCATCCGGACCTGGAAAGCGACCGCGGCGGGAGAGCCGACGGGGAGGATCGAGGAGAAGATCCCCGTCGGTCCCGGATTCCGGAGCCTTGAATTCAACCATGCACTCTCCTCCGGGATCGCCCCGTTCGGGGCGGGGGTCGTCGCCACCGAGCGTTCGAAAGAAAACAGCGTTACGATGCACATCGTCTGCGGCGGAGTGACGGTACGAAGCCTTTCGTTCGCGCCCGACGCCGGCCGCTGAACACGTACGTGAAAGGAGCACATTCATTACGAGCGAGAAATCTCAGGGAAAACCGAAGGAGGCGCGCGGTCCGGGGGGAACGGGAGTCATGGAGAAGATCGTCTCCCTCTGCAAGCGCCGGGGATATGTCTTCCAGTCGAGCGAAATCTACGGGGGGCTGAACGGCTGCTGGGATTATGGCCCGCTCGGCGTCGAGCTTCTCCGGAACATCAAGGACCGGTGGTGGCAGGCGATGACGTCGAGGGAGGACGTCGAGGGGATCGATGCCTCGATACTGATGCACCCGCGCGTATGGGAGGCGTCGGGACACGTCGAGAATTTCACGGATCCCATGGTCGACTGCAGGGAATGCAAGGCGCGGTTCCGGGCGGACCAGATCGGCGACGCCCCCTGCGGCAGCCCGGCGTACAAGGGACGGCCTGCTTCACGGTGCCAGGCGGACGGGAAATTCACCGAGGCGCGCCGGTTCAACCTCATGTTCAAAACGTTTATCGGTCCCGTGGAGGATTCCTCCTCCGTCGTGTATCTCCGCCCGGAGACGGCGCAGGGGATTTTCGTGAATTTTCTCAACGTGCAGGGGGCGTCGCGCCAGCGCCCCCCGTTCGGCATCGCACAGATCGGGAAGGCGTTCCGAAACGAGATCAACACGAAGAATTTCCTCTTCCGGACGAGGGAGTTCGAGCAGATGGAGATGCAGTTCTTCGTCCGCCCGGGATCAGACGAAAAGTGGTTCGAGTACTGGAAAGGGGAACGCTTCCGGTGGTATCAATCGCTCGGGATGAAGAAGGAGAAGATGCATTTTCATCGTCACGACGCGTGGGAGCTGGCGCACTACGCCCGGGACGCGTACGATATCGAATATGAATTCCCGTTCGGTTGGGGGGAGATCGAGGGGATTCACAACAGGTCGGATTTTGATCTCACACGGCACGAGAAGTTCTCGGGAAAGTCGATGACGTTCTTCGACGAGCAGACGAACGAGAGGTACACGCCGTTCATCATCGAAACGTCCGCGGGGGCGAGCCGGTCGTTCATGGCGTTCCTTGTTGACGCCTACCGGGAAGAGGAGGCGCCGACCGCGGACGGAAAGACGGAGACGCGCGTGGTGCTGGGCCTGCACCCGCGGCTCGCCCCGGTCAAAGCCGCCGTCTTCCCCCTCGTCAACAGGGACGGTATGCCGGGGATCGCGCGCGGGATCGTCGCGTCTCTCCGTCCCCACTTCCGCGTGTTCTATGACGAAAGCGGCGCCGTCGGAAGGCGCTACAGGCGCCAGGACGAGGCGGGGACGCCGTTCTGCATCACTGTGGACTCCCAGACGCTTGTGGACCGCACGGTGACCGTGCGCGAACGCGATTCGATGGCTCAGGAACGCGTCGGAGAGAGCGACCTTGCCGCGTACATCAGGGAGAAGACCCTGTAGAAACGGGAGACAAACAATCACCGCGAAAGGGGGGACCATGAAGTGTCTGCTCGGTGTTGTCGCAGCGGCAATTCTGTGCGAGGGGTGTGGAAACAATCTCGCGGGTCCCGCGGGGACGTCGCTCCTGAGGGGCCCAGGGAATCTCTCGGCACTCTCCGTGGACAGCGCCCACGTGAGCCTGAGCTGGACGGCTCCGGCGGCCGCCGCGGAGACGTCGTTCACGGGATATGCCCTGTACTGGGGAAACGTGTCCGATACGCTCCCGCGTTCAGCCCTCCAGTGGACCGCAGGGCCGCTTGCGCGGGGCGCGACGACGTTCTCGATCCGTTCGCTCCAGAAAGGGAGCTCTCCGAGCGACCCCGCCTCGATCACGTGGGCTCCCGCGTGGCGTTTTGACGCGGTCCCCATCGTTGTGACCGAATACAATTCCCCCGCACAGACAGGAAGCCCCGGCGTTGACGTGGGGACGGGCACGTCGAACCCGACGGCGGTGAGCCTCACCGACGTCAACGCGGATTCCACGCTTGATTTCTATCTCTGGGGTCCCGCCGGCTCGCCGCTGCAGCTCATCGCCGCAAGCCAGTACAACCCGGGGTGGCACGGGACGCTGTTCTCGACGGTCACCACGGCGTCCACGGATCTGAACGCTCCCCTGACGTCGTTTCCCGCGGACAACACGTTTTCGCTTAGTACGGTCACGATCGCGGACGATACGATCTATTACGTGAAAGCGGTGGGGAACACGGGCGAGATCAACTACGTCCGCGTCCATGTGCATATACTCCCCGGCGGGAGCTACCCGACCCGCTCGATCGAGGTGCGCATATCGCTTCAAAAAGTCCCGGGGCTCCCCTACGCATGATCGGCATTGTGAGGAACCTTCTCTTCGACAGGCACGGCGACATCCGCGGAGGGTGGAGGGTCGCCGCGTTCATGTGTCTGGTCCTGTTTTTCGTCACGGCGGCGGTCTACCCGCTGCGCGCCGCTGGGATCGAAAGCCCTGTGGCCGAACGGTTCCTCCTTCTCATCGCCGCGCTTGCCGCCACCTGGACGCTCACCCGCTACGTGAACATGAAACCCATGCGCGCCGTGGGGCTCTGGATCCACGACGGCACGCTACGGGAACTCGGCGCCGGATGCCTTCTGGGGTTTCTGATGATGGCGGGGATATACGCCGTTGAAGTGGCGCTGGGATACGTTTCCCCCTCCTCCGCCGGCCTCGGTCCGGCCCGGGCGCTGGGGGTGGCCGGGCTCTCGCTCCTCTCGTTTGGCGCGGGAGCGATCGCAGAGGAGCTCCTTTTCCGGGGGTACGCGTTTCAGACGCTGATACAGGCGGTGACGTTTCTTCCGGCGACGATATTGATGGCGATCGTGTTCGGAATGGCCCACCTGCAGAACCCGCATTTCACGGTGTTGTCGCTCTGCAACGTCGTCCTTTCCGGCATACTGTTCTCGTTTGCGTACATGAAGACCCGGAGCCTGTGGCTCCCCTTCGGCGTCCACTTCGCCTGGAATTTTTCGCAGACGACGCTGTTCGGGCTCCCCACGAGCGGCGTGCTCGACCCGGGCAGTGCGCTCGTATGCGCCGCGCAGTCGGGTCCGGCATGGATCGGCGGAGGGGAGTTCGGTCCGGAAGGGGGCGTGCTGGCGACGATCGCCCTTGTCACGTGTCTCTGGTACATATTGAAAGCCGGGTTCCTCAAAGCCCCCGCGGGGATCGTGACGCTTGATTCCATCGAAGATCTTGTTCCCCGCAACGGGGAAGGGGGCCGGGTGTGATGACGAGCGGACCTGCCGGACGCGCCCGCCGTGCCGTGTTGATTCTCAGTGTGTTGTTCCCTTCCGTTCTCCGGGCGGGGGGAGGAGCCCCCGACGTCCCGTTCGAATCGCTTGCAAGGAACGGAATCGCGCACGTCTATAACCTCGAGTTCGAGAACGCGGAGAAGGAATTCCGCGAGCTCACCCGGATGAGGCCCGGCGACCCCGCCGGGTATTTCTTCCTCGCCATGGTCGAGTGGTGGAGGATCATGATCGATATCGACGACGAATCGAACGACGCCCGGTTCTACGCCGCGCTTGACGGGGTCATCGGGATGTGCGATTCTCTCCTCGAGAAACGCCCGGATGACGTCAACGCGATATTCTTCAAGGGGGGGGCGATAGGTTTTGAAGGGCGGCTGAAATTCCACCGGAACGATTACCTGGGCGCGGCGAGCGCGGGGAAGAAGGCCCTCCCGCTCGTGCGCCAGGCGCTCGACCTCGATCCGGGAAACTCGGACGTCCTTCTCGGCGCCGGCATCTATGACTACTACGCCGACGTCATCCCCTCGGAGTACCCCTTCGTGAAGCCGCTCACGCTCTTCCTCCCGGCGGGCGACAGGCAGAAGGGGCTGCGGGAGCTCGAGACCGCGTCCGAAAAGGGAAAGTACGCCTCCGTCGAGGCGGAGTATTTCCTTCTCCAGATCGAGTATTTCTATGAAAAGGACTTTGCGCGCACCCTCGCGCTCGCTGTCGATCTGCACGCGAAGTTCCCCGCCAACATGGTGTTCCACCGGTACGCGGGGCGGGCATTCGTCGCGGTGAACAACTGGCAGACTGCGCGGAGTGAGTTCGCGGAAATCATCGCCCGGGCGCGCAGCGGAATGCGCGGATACACGCCTCCCGTGGAGCGCGAGGCGGAATACTACTGCGGCATGGCGGCGATGCTCGCGAGGAAGTTTGACGAGGCGCTCGGCCACTTCGAGCGGTGCGACGCGATCTCGCGGCAGATCGACAGGGGGGAGGCTTCCGGGTTCATGGCGATGGCGAACCTGAAGATGGGCATGGTGTACGATCTTGAGGGGAGGAGAGACCTGGCGGTCGAGGAGTACCGCAAGGTCAGGGAGATGGCCAACTACCAGGATTCGCGCGATCTGGCGAAGCAGTATCTCGACTCACCCTACACCCGCTGAGAGGATAACCTCCGGTATGACATTCACGATCATCATGTTCGGGCTCGTCGCCGCGGCCGCGGAGATCGCCGGCGGGAGCCTCCTTCTCATGCGCAGGCAGTGGCCCCGGAGCGTCCAGGAATACCTGCTGGCGCTCGGGGCGGGATTCATACTTGCGCTCGTATTCCTGGAGCTCGTTCCGGAGAGTTTCCGCTCGGTGGGGGGAGAAGCGTCCCTGTTCATGCTCCTGGGATACGCCCTCCTTCATTTCTTCGAGCACACGATCGTGGGGCATCTTCATTTCGGCGAGGAGACGCACACCGACGTGATGGTTTCCCCGGCGGCAAGCCTCTCGACGTTCGCGGGACTTTTCATCCACGCGTTTTTCGACGGGTTTGCGATCTCGGTGGGGATGGAATTCAACTTCACGCTCGGGCTCCTCATCTTCTTCGCTGTCCTTCTCCACAAGATCCCCGAGGGACTCACGATCGCGTCGGTGATGCTCGCGGCGGAACGGAAGCGGCAGACCGCGTTCCTCGCCTCCCTTGCCATCGGGGTTGCGACGATGCTCGGCATACTGAGCGTGTTCGTACTTTCGGGGGTGAGCGGACGGGTGGTGGGGATCGCGTTCGCGTTTTCCGCCGGCGCCTCCACGTACGTCGGCGCGAGTGACCTGATTCCCGAGATCAATCACTCGAAAAACAGGGTGATCCCGCTCCTTGTGTTCGGGGGGATGCTCCTCTTCTGGGCGGGAAAGGCGCTCCTCGCGCCGTCGGGGATGCGCTAGGAGAAATCAGAATGTGGTGCTGACCGAGATCCTGTGCAGGTTGCCGATCACGCCGAGCGACGAGAGCGCGTAGTCGACGACGGTGCCGGATACGGTGATCCCGAGCCCCGCGGAGAACCCGGCAAGGCCGGACGCGGTTCCCGTCTGGAGGTCCTTCCGCGACTGGTTGTTAAAGCCGAACCGGGCCCGGAAGACGCTCGAGAGCGTGAATTCTCCGCCGACGGTGAATGCGCTGAACCGGTCGAGGAATGTGCCGGGATTTTCGTTGAGCCGGTGAAAGTCGACGTTCAGAAGAAGGGGAAGGCCGCGGGGAACAACGGATGCCCCGACGGCGAAATCGAGCGGGAGGGTTTCATTCACCCCGTCATAGGTGGACGTCTCGCTGCCGATGTTCCTGAGGCTTGCCCCCAGCGTAAGACGGCTCGCGGGGATTTTGTAGAGGATCCCGGCGTCGGCCGCGAGCGCGGTGGCATGGTACCCGGCGATCGACGAGTAGATGAATTTTACAGCCCCGCCGTAGTAGACGTTTTCTTCAAGCGTGTTCGAATATCCCGCGGAGAATGCGAGGTCCGATGCCGAGAACGTTCCCGTGGGGTTGTCGAAGTCGTCGGCCCCGTCGAATGAACCGTAGTTCGTGTAGATGACACCGGCGCCGACGCTGCCGAATCCGGCGATCTCCTGGCCGTAGGCGACGTATCCCGCGTTAATATCGAGAAGATGCTTGAAGAAACCTGCCGAGCCCGAGGGTGTTGTGAGCGTCCCGATCGATGCGGGATTGTAGAACATGAGCGTCGGGTCGCCGGTGACCGCCGTGACGCTCCCTGCCATGGCGGCGGCGCGTGCGCCGACGTCGTTCCGGAGGAATGCAAACGCGGTCGTCTCCTGAGCGGTTGCGGCAGGAGGAGCGACAAGCGCGAGAAGCAGTGCCGGGAGTGCGGCGGACGTCCGCCGGTATGTGAGAGCGGCGAGCATATTCACATGAATGTATCGAATCGGGTTTCCAATATCAACCTGCATATCGCGCACATTGTCGCGGGAAAAGGGCTGAAAACGCGAAATTGCTTCTGTCAGGGGATATCGGTATATTTATATACTATTGTCGAAGCACTGGTCCCTGAAAGGATGGAACGCGGATGAAAGAAGGCATACACCCCGACTACAAGAAATCGGTTGTCACCTGCGTGTGCGGGAATACGTTCGAGACCCGCTCAACGGTGGGGAACCTGAAGATCGAAATCTGCTCGGCCTGCCATCCGTTCTTCACCGGGCGGCAGAAACTTGTCGATTCGGCCGGGAGGGTGGAGAGGTATAACAAGAAGTATGCGAAGAAGGTGGCCGAGGCGCCCGCTGCGTAGCGGCGCCGTGCGGTCTTCCAACGGTCAACGAGCACGCCCTTCCGGGCGTGCCGCCACCGCGCCATAATCAACGTTCCGCCGGGCGATGTCGCGCCGCGGAACGTTGCCGTTTTCTTCGCATTCACCCCACTCACGCGAGCGCACGGACGTGGAGACTCTCCCCCCCGATACCATCCCCGCACAGCCCAGGAAGAACCTGTACAGCGGCCCGCGGGGGACCGCCGTCAGGATATTGAACCGGGTCGAGCGGACGGATTCCTACCTCGACAAGGTGCTGGACGTCGAACTCAAATCCGGCGACCTGAGCGATCTCGACAAGGGGCTCCTCAACGAGATCGTCCACGGCGTCCTCCGCTGGCAGAACCGTCTCGACTGGGTGCTGAACGGGTTCTCGCACGGGAACTTCGCCAAGTCCGAGATCAACATCAAGAACACGCTGCGCGTCGCGCTGTACCAGGTCCTCTTTCTCGACCGCGTTCCGCATTCCGCGGCCGTCAACGAAGGGGTCGAATTCATCAAGCGGATCCGCGGGGAGAAACCCGCCGGGCTCGTGAACGCAGTCCTCCGCAACATCATCCGGAACATCGACGGCATCCGCTACCCCGCTGTCGAGGAAGATCCCGTGCAGCATCTTGCCGTGTACTACTCCCATCCTCACTGGATGGTCAGGCGCTGGGTGGGGCGGTTCGGCGTCGAGGAGACGAAACGGTTCCTTATCGCGGCAAACGAACGCCCCCCCCTCTGTCTCCGCATCAACACGCTGAGGATCGAGCCCGCGAAGTTCCTCGCCATCCTGGCGGAGAAGGGGATCGCGTACACCGGGGGGAGCCGCGTTGACAATGTTGTCAGGGTGAAGGCGCTCTCAGGCATCGGACAGATGGATCTCTTCCGGGGAGGGATGTTCACGGTCCAGGATGAAAGCGCCGCGCTTCCGTGCCTTCTTCTCGACCCACGCCCCGGGGACCGCGTCATCGACCTGTGCGCCGCGCCCGGGGGGAAAACGACGAACTTGGCCGAGATCATGAAGAACGGGGGGGAGGTCGTCGCGGTTGACAGGCACGAGGCGAAGCTGGGACTCATCAGGGCGTCGTGCGACCGCCTGGGGCTCACCAATGTCTCGCTCCTCGCCGCGGACTCCTCGACACTCGAGACCGGGCCCGCCGACAGGGTCCTCCTTGACGCCCCCTGTTCGGGGCTGGGGGTTCTCGCGAAAAAGCCGGACATCAAATGGAAGCGGGACGTCGCCGACATCCTGAATCTCACGAAGATCCAGGCCGGACTCATCGAGAACGCGGCGCGTCTCGTGAAACCGGGGGGCGTGCTCGTGTACAGCACCTGCACCGTGGAGCCGGATGAAAACGAGGAGATCGTCACGGCGTTTCTTGCGCGCCACCCGGAATTCGCGCTGGAATCGGCCGCCTCCTTTGTCAGCCCCGACCTCGTCAACGCCGCCGGGTTCGTGGAGACGTTCCCCCACCGCCACGGCATGGACGGCTCGTTCGCCGCGAGGCTTGTCAGAACTCACGCCACCTGAACGGAGAATGCAATGACACCGAACGTCATGGAACTCGTCACGCAGGAACTCGCACAGCTCGAAGCATCGAACACGTACAAGCACGAGGTGCCGCTCCAGGGCCCCCAGGACGGGGTCGTCCGGGTCGGCGGCAGGAAAGCGGTCATGCTTGCATCGAACAACTACCTCGGGCTGTCGAACAATCCCGCCGTGAAAGCCGCGGCCATCCGGGGCATACGGGAATACGGCTTCGGCGTCGCGTCGGTCCGGTTCATCTGCGGGACGCAGGACATCCACATCGCGCTCGAAAAGAAGATCGCGAAATTCCTGGGGACGGAGGACGCAATACTCTTCTCGTCGTGCTGGGCCGCCAACGAGGCGTTCTTCGCCTCACTGACAAACGAGAAGATGGGGATGGAGACGTACCGGGACGTGATATACTCCGACCGCCTCAATCACGCGAGCATCATCGACGGACAGCGGCTGTGCCGGGCGGAAACGACGGACCGGAAAATCTACGCTCATGCGGACACGGACGGCCTCGCCAGGGCGCTCGAGGAGGACAGGGGTAAGGACTACAGGCTCCGGATCATCGCGACGGACGGTGTGTTCAGCATGGAGGGCGACCTTGCCCCGCTCGACCAGCTCGTGGAGATCGCCGGGAAATACGGCGCGATCCTTTTCGTCGACGATTCGCACGGAGTGGGCGTGTGCGGGCGCTCGGGGAGGGGGACGCCGGAAGCGCGGGGGGTCCACGGGCGCGTGGATGTCCTTACCGGGACGCTGGGAAAAGCGATCGGCGGCGCGGCGGGGGGATACATCAGCGGCAGGAAGGAGCTCATCGCGTTCATGCGCCAGAAGGCGCGGACGTACATTTTCTCGAACTCGCTTCCGCCGCCGATCGTCTTCGGCGCGGACGCGGCGTTCACGCTCCTGATGAAGGACCGGTCGATCGTAAAAAAGCTCGCGGCCAACACCGCTTATTTCAGGGAGAAGATCTCGGCGCTGGGGTTCAGGATACTGGCCGGGGAACATCCGATCGTCCCCGTCATGGTGGGCGAGGCCTCCGTCGCCCAGGAGATGAGCCAGGCGCTCCTGAAGGCCGGAGTCTACGTCCGGGGCCTCTGGTACCCGGTCGTCCCGAAGGGGGAGGCCCGCCTCCGGGCGCAGATCTCCGCTGCGCTCGGAAGGAAGGACATCGACAGGGCCCTGGGCGCATTTGAAAAAGTGGGAAAAAAGATGAACCTGATATGATGTGCGGGTGTTTGAGCTGTGGACTCTGTCAGCGTACAACCATGGAAGCGATACGCGTATGAAGCAGTTGAACGAGGCGAACGTCCTTGAGGCGCTCGGGACCGTGAAGGATCCCGATCTCCACAGGGATATTGTGACGTTGAAATTTGTCAGGGACGTCGTGATCACGGGGAACGATGTCAGTTTCACGATCGAGCTCACAACCCCCGCCTGTCCCGTGCGGGAGGAGCTCAAGTCGTCCGCCGCCGGCGCGGTCAGAGCGGCGTTCCCGGGGATCGGCAACGTCAGCGTTACGATGACCTCCAATGTCCTGCAGCACGATCACGCGCAGCGGAGCGCCATGCTTCAGGGGGTCCGGAACACGATTGCGGTCGCCTCCGGCAAAGGGGGGGTGGGGAAGTCGACGATCGCGGCGAACCTCGCGGTGTCGCTTGCGATGGACGGCGCGACGGTCGGCCTCGCGGATCTTGACATCTACGGTCCGAGCATGCCCCTGATGATGGGGATCAAGCGCCGTCCTTCGATGAACGGTCAGAAGCTTCTCCCCATAGAGAACTGGGGGGTCAGGGTCATGTCGATCGGGTTCCTCGTCGACCCGATGCAGGCGGTTGTCTGGCGCGGTCCGATGGTCAGCGGCGCGGTCCGCCAGTTCATGGCCGACGTGGAATGGGGAAACCTGGATTACCTCGTGATGGATCTCCCCCCGGGGACCGGCGACATCCAGCTCACGCTCGCGCAGACTCTCCCGCTCACGGGGACCGTGATCGTGACGACCCCGCAGGACGTATCGCTCGCCGACGTGCTGAAGGCCTGGAGGATGTTCGACAAGCTCAACGTGCCGGTGCTCGGCGTCGTCGAGAACATGAGCTACTACATCTGTTCGCACTGCGGGAACAGGGAGGAGATATTCGACAACGGGGGGGGAGAAAGGCCGCGGAGGAACTGGGCGTGGCCTTCCTCGGCGAGGTTCCTCTCTACACGAACATCCGTGTGAGCGGAGACAGGGGAACGCCCATCGTCGCGGACCCGCAGGCGCCCGTGCAGGCCGGTATCATCCGCTCCATCGCCCGGAACGTCGCCGCGCAGGTCAGCATACGCAACGCCGCCAGTGCGGGATCCCCGGCGGTGGACATACAGCTCATGGAGGGGGGGCAGGCGCGATGAACGACTTTGCGGGCCGGGTCGAACGGTCGCTCGAGACAATACGTCCTTTCCTCCTCCTGGACGGCGGGGACGTGAAGTTCCTCCGCTTCAGGGAGAACGGGACCGTCGAGCTCCAGTGGCTGGGGACGTGCCTGACGTGCCCGATGTCCGCCATGACGCTCCGCGCAGGACTGGAGCGCGTGCTCATGCGCGACATCCCCGAGATCCAGCGCGTGGAGGCCGTCGCGGGCTGACGCTCAGGCGGGGACGTCCACCTCCTGCACGGAACCCTCGTCGATTTTCAGTATCCTCTCGTTCGCCTTCCTGACAAGGTCGTAGTTGTGCGTCGCCATCACGACCGCCGTCCCCCTCATGTTGATCTCCTTCAGAAGCTTGAGGATTTCCAGCGACGTGGCGGGATCGAGGTTCCCCGTGGGTTCATCGGCAAGAAGGAATTTCGGGTTGTTTGCGAGCGCCCGTGCGATTGCGACGCGCTGCTGCTCTCCGCCGGAAAGCTCGTGGGCCATCTTGTTGCGTGCGTGGCTCAGGCCGACGTCGCCGAGCGTGAGGATGACCTTCTTCCTGATTTCCGCCGAGGGAGTTCCCGTGACGTGGAGCGTGAACGCGACGTTGTCGTAGACGCTCCGGTCCTCCATGAGCTTGAAATCCTGGAACACAACCCCGAGCTCGCGCCTCAGGTACGGGATGTCCCGGAGCTGTATCGAGGCGGAGCAGTGCTTCCCGACGAAGACCGTCCCCCGCGAGGGGAGGATGTCCATGTAAATGAGCCGGAGCACGGTGCTTTTCCCCGAACCGGTCTGCCCCACGAGGAACACGAACTCCCCCGGTCTGATCTGCAGCGTCACGTTGTCAAGCAGCGTGTGTGCGCCGAAGTCCACCGACACGCCTTTGAACGATATCATCGTGATTCCTCCCGGGCCGTGCGCCGGCGGTACGACGAGAGCGTCACCGCGGTGCGTATCGCTTCGATCATGCTTGCCGGGTCCGCGATCGACCGTCCCGCGATGTCGAATGCGGTGCCGTGATCCGGTGACGTTCTCACAATGGGGAGCCCCGCGGAGACGTTGACCGCGCGGCCGCGTGCCGTCATCTTCAGCGGAATGAGCCCCTGGTCATGGTACATCGCGATCACGGCATCGTACGCGCCCGGGCTGTACCGCGCAAAGAATGCGTCCGCAGGAAACGGGCCCTCCAGGCGCATCCCTTTTTTTCTGAGGGCGGCGGTGACCGGGATGATCACGCGCTGCTCTTCGTTGCCGATGTCCCCATGCTCGCCCGCATGAGGGTTGAGTGCAAGGAGGGCGATGCGGGGGGAGTGGATCCTCCAGTCCGTTCGGAGGGCGCGGTGAATCACCGTGACGCGCTCGGAAAGAAGCCCGGCCGTCAGCTCGCGGGCGACGTTCCTCACCGGCGTGTGTATCGTGACAAGCCCGACGCGGAACCGACCGCTGACGAGAATCATCGCCACGGAGGGGGACCGGGTCAGGCGCTGCAGGAGCTCCGTCTGTCCCGGTGAGTTGATCCCGGCAAGGTGGAGCGCGTGTTTCGAGACCGGGGCGGTGACGAGCGCGCCGGCGCCGCCGCCGAGGACGAGATCCACGGATGCGCGGATGGCCGCTCCCGCGGCCGCCCCGGCGTCCGCCGAGAGCTTCCCCGGGGAATAACGGACCGGGTCGTTCCCGGGAGGCTCGAGGAGCTGCACCGCGCGCCCTGTTCCGTCATCCGGCGACGGGAACGGGACAAACCTCGTCCGGAGCGCCGACCGCCCGGCGACCCGGTCGAACGCCTCCTGCGGTCCGACGAGCACGGGGGTGCAGATCCGGCGCAGGACCGGCGAGGCGATCGCCTTCAGTGTGACTTCAGGCCCTATCCCGTTGTAATCGCCGACCGTGATCGCTATCGTGGGTTTCATAATGCCGTCGCCGAGACCAGGATGTAGTTTCCCGATTTGTTCTGATCGACGAAAAGGAATTTCTTCCTGAGGCGGGTGTATGTCCACACCTCGTGGAACCCCGACACCGGGTCAAGCATCCTGTCCGTCGAGCTCGGCGGGCCGTACAGGACGTAGATTCTTCCCCTGTCCGAACGGAATCCGTCGGGCTGCCTGAGCGTTCCGAAGCTCCGCGTCGCGTGGTCGGCCCGCCTGTAGTATTCCGTCATCACCTCGTTGAACGCCGTCTCCTGCTTTCCCCCTTTCCCCCTCCAGAACCCCTCCAGGTGCGCCCGGCGCTCCTCCAGGTTTCCCCGCCTGAGCGAGTCGAGTTCCGCTTCCGTTGTGATGTACTTCAGTGCGTCGAGCGCGTTGTCGATGTCCTTGAGCGTAAAAGGCATGTCGGGCCATACCGCCCTCCCTTTCCTCACGATCTCCTCCCTGTCCGTCCCGGAGGTGAACGTGAACGTCATCCTGTACGACCGGAGAAGGAGGCGTGCGAACGGCACGGGAACGATTGCCGCGTACGCCGCCGCGTGAGCGTCCGCGGTGAGCATGTACCCGGCGCCCGCACTGTCCGTGAAGGGAGCGAGCGTCACCCCGCGGTAGACCGGCACGGTGACCGACCCGTCCGGGGGGAGGAAGGGAGTGTCCTCGGGCGCGGGGGGCTCCTCGGCGAGCGAGTACTTCACGGTCAGGAGCGTGTCCTGCGCGGCGCGGGACATCCACGTCACAAGGAGCGCCGCGGGACGGCCGAACAGTATCTCCCCCGCATAGTTCATGAGCCTCAGTTCGGCGGGGATGCCCCTCCCGGCCCGGGGCGGGGCGACGGACACAACGGAGGCCGTCGCGAGTCCGGAGGCGGTGTGCGGCGGGACCTGGACGAACCTGGTGCTGTCCATGACCGTCCTTCGCGATTCTCCGTCCTCGAGCGTCATCTGTACCCTGTATTTCCCCGGGGGAACGATGAGCGAAAATATCCCCTGCTCCCACCGTTCGCCCGCCGGTTGCCTGTCGGCGTCCTCCTCGGGAATCTCGATCGGATGCATCGAGCGCGCGCCGATTCCCCCGGCCGAGTCGGCGAGTTCGACGACGAGTTCGCCGCTCCGGTGAAACGGGGTCCGGGCGTCCGGGTCCCTGACGGGCACGAAGAATTCCCTGTCAATCCGGAAGTGGATGTCGACTCCCCCGTGGAGCGAGTCCCCGGGAAGCGGGAGGGCCTCGTAGTAGAGGAGCCGGGGTCCCTGTTCGCTCCTCGAGGGGAGGAACTGTCCCGTCGACACGGCGCCGCACACGGCAAGCGCCGCGGCAACCCGGGCCGCACGTCTCATATTCGTTCGCACTGTATCCGCTCCTTTCGTTGTCAGGCTCATCGTTCGTGCCCGCGCCGCCGCAGAAAATCCACGAGGAGCCGCACGCCGACCCCCGAGCCGCCCCGCCCGGCATACTCGGCAGGCTCCTCCAGGATGGAGGTCCCCGCGATGTCCAGGTGGACCCAGCGGCACTTCCCGGTGAATCGTCTCAGGAACATGGCCGCCGTGATCGCGCCGCCCCATCGACCGCCGACGTTCTTCACGTCCGCGATCTCGCTCTTGATGAGCGCATCATATTCCTCGAACAAGGGGAGCTCCCAGACCCGCTCATACGTCCGTTCCCCGGATTCCCTGAGAGCATTCATCGCTTCCCGGTCGTTCCCCATCATGCCCGTTGTCACGTGTCCCAGCGCCACGACGACCGCTCCGGTGAGCGTCGCAACGTCGATGACGAGCGACGGATCGTAGCGTCCCGCATAGGAGAGAGCGTCGGCGAGTATCAGGCGTCCCTCCGCGTCGGTATTGTCCACCTCCGACGTCATCCCGTTATGGTGGCGGAGGATGTCGCCGGGCCTGAGGGCGGAGCCTCCCGGCAGGTTTTCCGCCGCGGGGACGATGCCGATGACCCGTCCCGGAAGCTTCAGCAGGGCGGCCGCCTCGAGCGTCGCGATAACGACCGCTCCTCCCGCCATGTCCATTTTCATCTCCGCCATTCCGGCCGAGGGCTTGATCGAGATCCCGCCGGAATCGAACGTGACCCCCTTGCCGACAAGGACGACCGGCGCACGGGACCGTTTTCCGGTTCCCCGGTACTCCATCACGATGAGCCGAGGGGGTCGCCTGCTCCCGGCGGCGACGGCGGTGAGCCCGCCCATACCGAGTGCCCGTATTTTCTTTTCATCAAGCGCGCTGACGGAGAACCCGCTCCGCTTTCCCGCCGAACGGGCGGCGGCGGCGAGCGTTCCGGGATACATCTCGTTCCCCGGCGCATTGGAAAGGTCGCGTGCGAAGCACGTCGCGCCGCACACGATCCTGGCGTACCGGACCCCTTTTTCGATCCCCTTTCCGCGTGAAGGGGAGCCTGCAAGGAGCGTCACGGCGGTGGGGAGCCCCGGAGTCTTCTGCGACCTGAACCTGTCAAACGTATACAGGCCGAGAAACATCCCCTCCGCGATCGCGCACCCGTATGCCTCGGCGGGATCCTCGCCCCGCGCGGCGAGAAGGGCCGTCATCCGCTTCTCCGGTTCGACAACGGCCGCGGTGCGGACTCCCATTGTCCTGAGCGTTTTCGAGGCGGCGGACCCGGCTCTCCTGAGCCTCTCGGGGCTCCATGCATCGCGGGAACCTGCGCCGACGAGGAGGAGCCGCGCCGAGGCGAGCCCCCTGGGGAACAGGAGGAGCGTCTCCCGCTCCTTTCCACTGAATCCCGTCCCCTGGCCGGGGAAAAGATCCCCCCCGGTGAGCGACCGGAGCACGCGGCATTCCTCCTTCGAATTCTGCCACCCCTCGAACATCATGTGAACGAGAACGTCGGCCGATGCGTCCCGGGCCGCTCCGCTTCGCACGCCAATATGTATCATGCGTCCTCTCCGACGTAGTATGCCGCGGCCGCAAGGACGCGCGAGCGGAGTTCCGCCGTGTCCGTCCCCGTCACGCGCGCGCCCGCAGCGTTCCTGTGGCCGTTTCCGCCGAATTTCGTGGCGAGTGCGTTGATGGGGATCGCCCCTTTCGAGCGGAAGCTGATCTTGACCCCTCCGTCGATTTCAAGGAAGAGGATCCCCACGCGGACCCCGGCGACGGACATCGGGTAGGTCGTGAAATTTTCCGTGTCCTCCTCGCTCGTGCCGGTCCGCGAGAGCATCTCCCGTGTGACGGTGACGTGGGCGAGCCGCCCGCCGTATTCCACGGCCAGGCCCGCGAGCACTTCGCCGAGAAGCCGGATGCGCCCCGGAGACCATCGCTCGAAAACCTCCGCATAGATGCCGACCGGGTCGGCGCCGCATGCGATCAGCCGGGCGGCGATCTCGTGCGTTGCGGGTCCGGTCCGGGGGTACCGGAACGAACCCGTGTCCGTCATTATCGCGCAGTAGAGTCCCGCGGCAGCCTCCGCGGAAGGGCGTTCCTCTCCCCCGGTGTAGAGCAGGCGGTAGAGAATCTCCCCGGTGGAAGTGGCGTTGTCGTCGATGAGGAGCGGCGACGCGAAAGGGGAGGGGTCGAGATGGTGGTCGATGCAGACCCGGACGGCGGGGCTGGCGAGGACGGCGTCTTTCATGGAACCGAGCCGGTCCGGATGGTTCGTGTCGAGGACGACGATCACGTCCGCCCCGGCGAGCGCCGCGGCGTCACGGATCGGGTCGAACGTTGCGACAATCCCGCGGGGATCGAGGAACCGGTAGACCGCGGGAAGTGCGCCGGCGTTGATGACGCGGACATCCTTCCCCCGGGCGCGGAGCCAGGAGGCAAGGGCGATCTCCGATCCGATCCCGTCGCCGTCCGGATTGATGTGCGTCGTCAGGACAAACCGGCCGCGCGCGCGGAAGAGATCGAGGATTGCCGCGGTGGCGTCTATGGTTTCCTCGTGTGGAGCCTCTGGCTTTCCCGCCGGGTGAGCACTCACGATCCCGTTACTTGATGACCCAGGTCTCTTCGCCGTTCAGAAGCTTCTGGAGATCTCCGTCCCCTTTCCTGCTTTTCGCCCGTGCGATCTGGTCCGACATCTGGTCCTCGTACGTCGGGTGATCGAGCGCAAGGAACACTCCCATGGGGCGGGGGAGATCAGGGTTGTGAATCATGTTCGCAAGGATGAACGCAAGCGTCGAGTCCTTCTCGTCGTGGACGAGGAGATCGCCTGTCGAGTATTTCCCGCCGTCCAGCGGCACCGCCTCGGGGGTGAACCCGTTGAGCCGGATCCCCTTTTTCCGGTCCTTCCCGAACACGAGGGGCTTGCCGTGCTCGAGATACACGATGTGATCGTCCTTCGTCTCTTTCTCGGTGAACTGGAAGAACGCGCCGTCGTTGAACACGTTGCAGTTCTGGTAGATCTCGACGAACGCCGCGCCGTGATGCGCTTCCGCGCGGCGAACGACCTCCTGCAGCTGCTTCGGGTCCCTGTCCATCGCGCGTGCGACGAACGTGGCCTGCGCGCCGAGCGCCAGCGACACGGGGATGAACGGGAAATCGATCACGCCCGCCGGCGTGGACTTGGTGATCTGCCCGAGTATCGATGTTGGCGAGTACTGCCCCTTTGTCAGACCGTAGATCTGGTTGTTGAAAAGAAGAACCTTGATGTTCAGGTTCCGGCGGAGCATGTGGATCATGTGGTTGCCGCCGATCGAAAGGCCGTCGCCGTCGCCGGTCGCAACCCAGACGTCGAGCGAGGGATTGACCATCTTCACTCCGGAGGCGATCGCCGGGGCCCTGCCGTGTATGCCGTGTATCCCGTAGAGATTCAGGTAGTAGGGGAACCTGCTGGAGCAGCCGATCCCCGAGACCGCGACGTATTGTTCCTTCTTGTGGGCGAATTCGGGGAACACCCTCTGGACCTGCGCCAGGATGGAGTAGTCGCCGCATCCCGGGCACCACCGGACGTCCTGGTCCGACTGGAAATCCTTTATCGTCAGCTTTGCAGGCGTCACCTGTGCGGTGTCAGCCATGATTCCCTCCGATCTGTTTCTCCACAAATTCCTCGATCTCCTCCGAACGGAGCGGCAGTCCCCTGACGACATTGAACCCGACGGCGTTTACGAGGTATTTCGCCCGGAGGAGCTTGATGAGCTGTCCGCTGTTGATCTCGGGGACGATGACAGTCCTGAATCCCGAGAGGAGGTCGCCAAGGTTGCGCGGGAACGGGTTGATGTGGCGGATGTGGATGTGCGTCACCTTGTGTCCCGACTCCCTCAGTCCCGTCACGGCGCTTCGTATCGAACCGAACGTGCTTCCCCACCCCACGAGCGCGACGCCGCCGGATGCCGGGCCGTCCACGGTCTGTTCGGGGATGTCCGCGGCGATCCGCTCGATCTTCTCGGCGCGCAGGCGGATCATCCTGTCGTGATTGTCCGGCTCGTAGTTGATGTTCCCCGTGATGTCCTGCTTTTCGAGCCCGCCGATCCTGTGTTCCAGCCCGGGAGTTCCGGGGATCGCCCAGGGGCGCGCCAGCGTAACCGGGTCGCGCGCATAGGGCTGGAAGGCGGCGGGGTCCTTCGCGAACGAGACCGGAATGGGGGGAAGGGCATCCGCGTCCGGTATCAGCCACGGTTCGGCGCCGTTTGCAAGGTAGCCGTCCGTCAGGCAGATGACCGGGGTCATGAACTTGATCGCGAGGCGGGCCGCCTCGTACACCGTCAGGAAGCAGTCGGCGGGGGAGGATGCCGCGAGCACGCACAGGGGCGCCTCGCCGTTTCTCCCCTGAACGGCCTGAAGCAGATCCGCCTGTTCGGTTTTTGTCGGCAGCCCCGTGCTCGGTCCGCCCCGCTGGACGTCGATGACGACAAGGGGAAGTTCGAGCATGATCGCAAGCCCGAGTGCCTCGGTCTTCAGCGCGAGTCCCGGGCCGCTCGTCGTCGTCGCCGCGAGCGCACCGGCGTAGGAGGCGCCGATCGAGGCGCAGATCGCGGCGATCTCGTCCTCCGCCTGGAATGTCTTCACCCCGAATTCCTTGAGCTTCGAAAGCTCGTGGAGGATGTCGCTCGCCGGGGTGATCGGGTAGGTCCCCAGGAAGAGCTGGAGCCCCGATTTCCGCGCCGCCGCCACGAGGCCGAGGGCGGTCGCGACGTTCCCCATCACGTTCCGGTACCGTCCCGGCGGGAGCTTCGCGGGCCGCACGTCGAACCGCGTCGTGAAAACCTCCGTCGTGTCGCCGAAATTGTACCCCGCGCGGAGAACGCGCAGGTTCGCCTCGGCGACCTGTTTGTCCTTCACGCCGAACTTTTCCTCGATGAAGCGGACCGACTGGTCCAGCGGCCGGTTGTACATCCAGTACATCAGTCCGAGCGCGAAGAAATTCTTGGTCTTGTCGACGAACCGGGTGGAGAGATTCATGTCCGCCAGTGCGTTCGTCGTCAGCCGCGTGATGCCGATCGCGTTGACCTGGAAGCGCTCGAGCGAGTGGTCATCGAGCGGGTTCGTCGTCAGCCCCGCCATGCGCAGGTTCTTTTCCGTGAACGCGTCCTCGTTCACGATGATCGTCCCGCCGGTCCGGAGGAGTTTCAGGTTCGTGACGAGCGCCGCCGGATTCATCGCCACAAGCACGTCGCAGGTGTCCCCGGGCGTGAGGATGTCCACGCTGCCGAACTTGATCTGGAACCCGCTGACGCCGTAGGTGGTCCCCGCGGGAGCCCGTATCTCGGCCGGGTAATCGGGAAGGGTGCTCAGATCGTTCCCCAGCGCCGCGACCGTGTTCGTGAACTGCGTTCCGGTGAGCTGCATCCCGTCGCCGGAATCGCCGGCGAACCGGATCGTCACTTCATCAAGAGTCTGGACTTTCTTTGCCATGACTGTACCCCGTCTATGCTGTATGAACACGCGGCGTCGCGTCCAGGGTTCCGCGGGTGGCGGCTACTCGCGGACGACCCAGACTTTCACCTTCCCGACGACGTTCTGCGGGAGTTTCACGCCGACGGTGTAGATGCCGAGCGCCTTGATCGGCTCTTCAAGGTCGATGATCCGCTTGTCCACTTCGAACCCCTTCTCCTTCAGCGCGTCGGCGACCATCTGCGAGGTCACCGCGCCGAAGAGTTTTTCGTCCTCGCCCACCTTCATCTGGAGCGTGATCGAAAGCTTCTCGAGGTCGGCCGCGAGCTTCTCGCTTCCCTTGAGCTCCTTTGTGTGGCGCCGCGTGGCCTGTTTCTTCTCCTCCTCGAGCGCGCGCATGCCGCCGCTGCTCGCCGGGTAGGCGATCCCCTTCGGGATGAGGAAGTTGCGCGCGTAGCCGTTCTTGACGTCGACGACCGCGCCCACGGCCCCGAGTTTGTCGTGTTCTTTGCGAAGTATCACTTTCATGGAGTGTCCTCTCGAGAGTCCTATCGGATGGAATCGGAAACGAACGGCAGCATCGCAAGATGCCTCGCCCTCTTGATGGCCTTGACGAGCTGTCGCTGATGTTTCGCGCAGGTTCCGGTGATGCGCTTGGGAATGATTTTCCCCTGCTCGGTGACGAAGCGCGACAGCCGCTTGTCGTCCTTGTAATCGATGTACACCTCTTTTGCGTCGCAGAAACGGCATGTCCGTTTCTTGCGGGGCATCTGGCTTTCCTTGTCGCGCCGTGGCTTTCGTGTTGTAATCACTGTGTGCGTCTCCCTTGGCAATCGTGGTGTGTGAGGCGTTATGATTTCCTGTCGGGTGCGGGCTCCTTGAAGAGCGGCTCGCGCGGCTGGACGGGTGCGGGGTCCGCCGGCGGGGGAGCTGCGGCCGCTGCCGCGGCCGCGGCCCGGGCGGCGATCGCCTTCTGGTCAAGCTGGATCGTGAGAAACCGCAGGATCATTTCGTCGAGCTGGAACGCGCGCTCGAGGGCGGCAAGGAGCGGCGGCGGACCGGTGAACTCGAGGTTGACGTAGAACCCGTTCGTTTTTTTGTTGATGGAGTACGCGAGACGCTTGCGCCCCCACTTGTTGAGCGCGCTCGCGCTCCCGCCGTTCTTGACGATGACGTCCTGAACGCGGCCGATCACGGCATCCACCTGCGTGTCGTCGAGCGACGCGTTGACGATGAATGTCGTTTCGTACAGCCTTGGTTTTTCCATTGTGACGATCTCCCTGTGGACGGTGCGTGATGCGTGACCCCCCAGTACTCACCTGGCGGTGAACTGAAGGGCAGAGGAGTTCCTCTTGTGGTTTACGGTGTGTTGTATGCTGTCATGGCGCGATGGATTCCTGATATTGCAAATGCTCTGGCCGCCCGGGCGGCCCGCATAATCATCTCCCGTGCCGCCGCCGATTCCTCCGCCGTGAATCTCCCGAGAACGAAATCGCGGCGCATTGGCGGGGGCGGGAGGGTTTCCCCTCCGATGCCGCAGCGGAGCCGGGGGATCTCCTCCGTCCCGAGCGACGCGATGACCGATCCCAGCCCCCTGTGCCCGCCGTCGCTCCCGGCCGGCCTGAGCCGGAGCGTCCCGAAAGGAATCTGGAAGTCGTCAAGAATGATAAGCGTCCTCTCCGTGGCGGTTCCCGTCATCGCCAGGGCTTCGCGGACCGCGGTCCCGCTCAGATTCATGTAGAGGAGAGGCTTCACGATGTGTATCGCCCGTCCCTGTTGGCCGGCGCTGGCGACTTCGAACGCTGCGGAGCGCGACCGGGAGCGGACCCCGAGAAGCGACGAGACCTCGTCGGCGACCATGAACCCCAGGTTATGCCTCGTTGCTTCGTATTCAGGGCCGGGGTTCCCCAGCCCGACGATCACGATGGACTCCGGAGGAACGTCCACGGCGGGGGACCCCTTGTTTACTTCTTCTTCTCCTCTTTGGGTGCCGGTTTCGCATCCTTGGCTGCGGGCTTGGCGTCCTTGGCCGCCGGCTTTGCATCCTTGCCTGCGCCCTTCGCCTCCCCCTTCGCTCCTTCGGCCGCCTCACCCTCCTCGGGTTTCTTCCCCTTGCCGACGACTTCGGGCTCCTTGATCGCCTCTTCCGCCACGGGGGCGACTTCGGCCTCCTTGGCGACCGTCGGCGGCATGCAGCCGACGACGGCGCTGTCGGCGTTCTCGAGAAGCGTCACATGCGGAATGTTCAGATCGCGGACGTGGATCGAGTGATTGATCCCCAGGTCCGAGATGTTGATTTCGATCTTCTCCGGAATGTCCTTCGGGAGGCAGGCGATCTTCACGCGGTGGAGTATGTGCTGGATCATCCCTCCGTCCTTCACCCCCTGCGGTATGCCGCCGGTGAGAACGACAGGGACTTCGATCGTCACCTTCTCGTTCTCCTTCAGCCCCTGGAGATCGAAGTGCACCGGCCGGTCGGTGACCGGGTCGAACTGCACGTCGCGCAGTATGCACTTGCGGGAGCTTCCGTCCTTCAACCGGAGGTCGATAACGTGCATCTCGGAGGTGAACACGAGCGGGTCGAGGACCGGCTTCGGGACCTGGATATTCAGGCTCTTTTCCTCCCGCGCGTAGAACACGCCGGGCACCATCCCGGCCAGCCTGGTGAGCTTGGCGCGTTTTCCGGTCAGCTCGCGGATCTCGGCTTCCAACACGAATTCAGACATTGTCTACCTTTCCTGAAAGTGCTCCTGGCAATTAACCCTTGTCGACGTCAAAGAGAGAGCTTATCGACTTGAACTTGAACGTACGCTTTATCGCTTCCGCGAATATCCGGGCCACTGATTCCCCCGCGATCTTTGTCGACCCGGTGGGGAGCGGGAGCGAATCCGTCACGACGATCTGCGTGAGCGACGAGGCGTTGATCCGCTCCACGGCGCTCCCGGAAAGAACCGGGTGCGTGCACGCAGCGTACACCTCTTTCGCCCCCGCGCTTTTCAGCGCCTTCACGGCGTTGCAGAGCGTCCCCGCGGTGTCCACGAGGTCATCCACGATGAGTATGTTCTTCCCCCGCGCCTCGCCGATGATGTTCATGACCTCGGCCTCGTTCTGCCGGGGACGCCGCTTGTCAATGACGATGAGGTCCGCTTCAAGCCGCTTCGCGTACGCCCGGGCCATCTTGATCCCCCCCACGTCAGGCGACGCAACGGCCAGGTTCCCCAGCCGCATCTTCTTGAAATGCTTTACAAGGATGGCGGAGGAATAGAGGTGGTCGACGGGGATGTCGAAGAACCCCTGTATCTGGGGCGCGTGAAGGTCCATCGTGATGACCCTGTCCGCACCGGCCTGCGTGATGAGATTGGCGACGAGCTTCGCCGTAATCGAAACGCGGGGCTGGTCCTTCCGGTCCTGCCTCGCGTAGCCGAAATACGGGATGACGGCGTTCACCTTCCGCGCGGATGCCCTCCGTGCGGCGTCAATCATGATCAGGAGTTCAAGGAGGTTTTCCGCGGGCGGGTTCGTCGACTGGACAATGTAGACGTCGGAACCGCGGATGTTCTCCGTGAACTTGACCCAGATCTCGCCGTCGCTGAACGTCTTGATCTCGCACTGGCCCAGCTCGGTGCCGAGATCGCGTGCAATCTTCAGTGCCAGGGGACGGTTCGACCGGCCGGAAAAAACCTTCAGGATGCCCATACAATCCGATTGAAATCGAAGCCCGTAAAGATAACAAAAAGGAGCGTTTCCTGCAAGGCCAATTTTCCTCTTTGTTGACATTTTGGCCGGATTTTAATATTTTTTGCACACCCAATGCCTTCCACGGAATTCCCCCCGAGCAGCGATCGTGCCGTGATCGAGTCTTCCTTCACTCTCCGCAATGCGTCGGGGGACGGGATGGCGGGGGACCTGCGCTACGCGGACGGGGGGACGGGGCTCCCCCTCCTCATCGTATGCCACGGGTTTACCGCGCACAAGGACTGGGGACCTTTTCCCTATTTCGGCCGGAGGCTCGCCGCCCTCGGGTTCGCATCGGTTGTCTTCAATTTCTCCCACAACGGCGTGGGTTCCGGCTCGCGGAGATTCAACGAGGTTGAGAAATTCTCCCGGAACACGATCGGCAAAGAGCTGGAGGATGTCCGGGCACTTGTCGGGGCCGTCGGCGGAGGTGGGCTCGCCCATGGGATCGCTGATCCTTCAAGGATCGGCATCGTGGGGCACTCCCGCGGCGGCGGGATTGCGATACTCTCGGCATCGCGGGAACCCGGCATCAGGGGAGTTGCGGGATGGGGGAGTGTCGCAACGTTGTACAGGTACACGCCGCACCAGCGCGAGGCGTGGGAACGGGACGGGTTCCTTCCCGTGACGGTCCGCGGCATGCGGACGCGGCTCAGGTTCGGCGTCGATGTTCTCCGTGACCTGGAAGCGAACAGGGATGCATACGACATACTCCGCGCCGTGCGGACGCTGCACGTTCCCCTCCTCATCGTACACGGATCGGCGGACGTGTCCGTGAAGCCGGCCGAAGCGCAGTCGCTGTACGACGCCTCGGACCGCTCGAAATCGCAGCTCGTCGTGATCGAGGGGACGGGTCACGCATTCGGCGCAAAGCATCCCTACAGGCACGGAAGCGCCGCGGTGGACCAACTACTGGAATTGACGGCACGCTGGTTTCACATGTTTCTTTAGAGAACGGGGCGCACCCCCCCCGCACAACTGCGGTATCACACCCAATGAGGCGATGGAGTATGAACGATTCGACGAAGGTTGCTCTCAGCAGGCCCTCGGACATCCCGGCGGCGCTCGTCCAGATGTTCTGGATTATCCTCTTCGCGGCGGGGACGACGCTTTCGGCCCGGCTGGAGATCCCCCACCAGCCCGTCCCGTACACGCTACAGACGCTGATGGTTCTCCTTTCCGGAGCCTTTCTCGGCGGCCGCAACGGGATGTTAAGCCAGGTCGCGTACATCGGCGCGGGCGTTCTCGGGCTCCCGGTTTTCGCCGGCGGGGCGTTCGGGCTCGCCGTTCTGCTCGGGCCCTCGGGGGGATACCTCATGGCGTTTCCCCTTGCCGCACTCATCGTCGGACAGGTGGTCCGGAAGCGCCACACGCTCCCCTGGATTGCTCTCTCGATGTCCGCGGGGCTCGCCGTCGTGTTTGCGATCGGCGCGCTCCAGCTCTCGGTCTTCACCACGCACAGTGCATCGACGGCGCTGACGGCGGGGGTCCTGATATTCAGCTGGTGGGACATCCTGAAGCTCTCCGCGGCCTCGATGATCTATTACGAGCTGGGGAAACGGTGGAAAAGGCTCCCCGCGGAGACGCGGGAGAATCCGGACCGCCGCTAGGAGAGCTCACGTCCGGCGGAAAATGAAAAGTACCCCTGCCAGCGCCGGTAGAGTTCCCCGGTGGCGCTGACAGTGCGGGCGGCGAGCTCCGCGACCTCCCTGTGCCGTCCGCACGAGACGAGGTCCGGAATGTCGGGCCGCCCCTCCCCGCCCCCCGGGGGAGAAATCCTGAAACCCCTGCAGTACGCGTCGAGCGAGAATTTTCGTGTCGCCCCGTAGAACGTCAGCTGGTCCAGAAGGTCGCAGTGCTCGACGGCGCTGAACCGGTAGGGGAGGAGATTGCGCGCGGGGGGGATCCCCAGGAGGGCGGATCGAAGCATGAGAAAGGGGGAATCGAACGACCTGCCGTTGAACGTGATCAGCCTCTGAAATCTCGTCACGGTATCCCAGAACCCTTCGAGCATTTTCTCCTCGGCCGCCGGCACCAGCGTGATGAGCCCGTTCGAGGAGTGCGACAGGGTTCCCCCGGGGTGCTCGTACCAGACGATCCCCCGCCCGGTTTCCGGGTTCAGCATTGCAACGGAGAGCGTTCGCGCCGTCAGGGGAGCGAGGCTCATCCGGCGGAAGATGTCCGCCGGGTCATCCCCCTCACGCACGCTTCGGGGAGCGTATTCCGTCTCCTCAGGGGCTCCCTGCGGGGAAGGGAGTGTCAAAATATCGAAGACGACTTCAGAGATCTTCCCCTTCACTCCGCTCCCCCTTCAATGCGGTCCTGACGACCTGCTGCACGACGTCCCAGGTGTACCCCCGGCGGAGGAGATACGCCGTAAGCTGCTGTCGCAGTTTCCCCTCTTCCCGCCGCGCGCGCGGCTTCTTTGCCACGAACGCCGAAGCGGCCTTCGCCGCTTCCTCCTCCTGGTTGATTCCCCCCAGTATTTCGTCGAGCGCTTCATCCGCCAGCTCCTTCGCGATGCCGAGGAGGAGAAGCTTCCGTTTCAGCAGCATTCTCCCCGCGGGCCTCAGCGTGAGCGCGTTGCGGATGTAGGAGCGTGCGAACCCGGCGTCGTCCAGGAGGCGCGAATCCTTCAGCGCCGCGATCGTCTCTGCGGCGACCTGGTCGCTGAACTCCTTGTCGCGGAGCGTGTCGCGTATTTCCCGCTCCGTCCGGGGACGGACGGCAAGAGACCGGAGCGCCGCGGCCTTCGCCCCGAGAATCTCCTCGGCATGCTCGATCTCCCCGAGAAGTGTGCTCGAAATTTCGTCCCCGGTCCTGAGCCCGAACCGGATGAGCGTGTCGGTCGCAACGCCGATCAGAAACTCGCCGTCGGCGAATATCGACCTCCTGCCGGGGCGCTTTTTCTGGGGCTCGATTCTTGTGATCTTCATCCGGGAGCGGCGCAGAAGAATCCCCCGCGCCGCAGGGCGGCGCGGGGGAGTGAGATGCAGTGACGGCTACTTCTTTTTCGCGGGTTCCGGGCGGGGAGCGGGAGGAGGCGGGGCCGCGGCCTTCGGCACGGGGGGAACCGCCGCGGGCCTGGCCGGCGTCGGTTCGCGCTTCGCGTTCGCAGTTTCGCCGTTTCCCCCCTGCGCGGGCCGGGAAGCGGCGGCAAGGCCGAGCTTTTTCCGGAGCTCGCCGTCGATCTTTTTTGCGAGCGCTTCGTTCTCCTGCAGGTACTTCTTCACGGCATCCCGCCCCTGGCCGATCCTCTCCTCGCCGTACGAGAACCAGGAACCTGATTTTGCGATGATGTTCTGCTCCACCGCGGTGTCCACCAGATCGCCGAGCCGCGAGATCCCTTCGTTGTACAGTATGTCGAACTGCGCCTCGCGGAAGGGGGGAGCCACTTTGTTCTTGACGACCTTGACGCGGGTCCTGTTCCCGACGATCGTAGTCCCGTCCTTGATCGCTTCGATCCGCCGGACGTCGAGGCGCACCGACGCGTAGAACTTGAGCGCATTCCCGCCCGTCGTCGTCTCCGGGTTGCCGAACATGACGCCGATTTTCATCCTGAGCTGGTTCGTGAATATCACGGAGGTTTTCGATTTGCTTATCGCGGAGGTGAGTTTCCGGAGCGCCTGCGACATAAGCCGCGCCTGGACCCCCATGCTCGGGTCCCCCATTTCCCCCTCGATTTCCGCCCGGGGGGTGAGCGCCGCGACGGAATCGATCACGATCACATCGAGTGCTCCGCTCCTGACGAGCGTTTCCACGATCTCGAGCGCCTGCTCGCCAAATTCCGGCTGCGAGAGGAGGAGGTTGTTGACGTCCACCCCCAGTTTTTTCGCGTACGCGAGATCGAGCGCGTGTTCCGCGTCGATGAACGCGGTGATCCCCCCCGTTTTTTGCGCCTCCGCGATGATCTGGAGGCAGAGCGTCGTTTTCCCCGACGACTCCGGGCCGAAGACCTCGATCACCCGTCCGCGCGGGATGCCGCCGATCCCGAGGGCGGCGTCGAGCGAAACGGATCCTGTCGAAATCACGTCCACGACCGCTATCGGCCCTTCGCCCAGCCGCATGACGCTCCCCTTCCCGTGCTGCTTTTCGATCTGGTCGAGGGCGATTTTCAATGCCTGGTATTTCGGGTCCTTCTCTTCGGACATGTGGAGCTCCTTGTTGATGTATATACTCGGGATGACGGCGTATTACGACGGGTCCGGCATGCTTCCGCGCGCCCCCGAAAGGGGGATCGACCGGACAACAGCGTACGCGGACCCGCTGGGTCCGGGGACGCTCTGCATGATCTCCACAGCGGGGACAATCACCGGCGGGCTGTCAAATGTACGCGTTTCCACGATGTCAATCAACCCGCGGATGTCCGCCCCGTCGCGCACGCGCCCCAGCGTCACGTGGGGATGAAAGGGACGCTCCTCCCGGGGGAATCCCAGCCGGGCGAGCCCGGCGGATACCCGTTCCTGCAGCCTGAGAAGATCTCCGTGCATGTCGCTGATCCCGGCCCAGACGACGCGCGGCCGCGCGGCCGGAGGAAAGAATCCTAAACCCGTGTACGCGACCGAAAGGGGAGGGAGAGCCGCGGCCAGTCGAGTCTCTTCTTCCAGCGCGACGAGACGCGAGCGGTCGACGTCGCCGAGGAACCTGAGCGTGCAGTGGAATTTCGCCGGCGCTTCCCAGCGGACCCCTTTCGACGCGCGCGCCAGTTCCTCCGCAAGGCGGGCGAGACTCCGCTTCACGTCCGCGGGCGTATCGAAGGCGATGAACAGCCTGAGGCGATCCATAGGGCTACTCGAATTTCAGGAGGCGCCTGCGCACAAGCTCCATCGCGGCCTGCGAAGCGCGTTCCTTCACGCGCGTGCGTCCTTCGCCGAAGTTGAATTTCAGTGCAAGCGTCTCTCCCCGGTCCGCGATGCCGATCCAGACCGTCCCCACGGGCTTGTCGGGGGTTCCTCCCGTGGGGCCGGCGATCCCGGTTGTCGAGAGCCCGATATCGGTTCCGGCGGCACGGCGGACCCCGTCAGCCATCGAACAGGCCACCTCCCGGCTGACCGCCCCGTGCGCACCAATGAGACCGGCGGGCACCGCGAGGAGTTCCGATTTGGAGGCGTCACTGTAGGTGACGACCCCCCGCTCAACGTACGCCGAGCTCCCGCTGACATTCGTCAGCCTGTGTGCGATGAGTCCCCCCGTGCACGACTCCGCGACGGCGATCGTGAGATGCCGCTCCGCGAGCATCCGCCCGAGGACGGTCTCAAGGTCCTCCTCGTCCGTTCCGTAGATGTACCGCGAGACTCTCGCCCGGATGCCCGACTCGACGTCGCGCACGATGCCGTCGGCTTCGGGCGCGGAGCTCCCGTGCACGGTGATCCGGAGCCGGACCCCTGCGGGGGAGGGGAGGAACGCGAGCGTCGCCCTCCCCCGGAGGATTCCCTCCAGGTTCCCGATCTGCGCGGAGAGGAAGCTCTCGGCGATTCCCGTCGTCAGGAGCGTCCTGTGCCGGATCACGTTCGGCCCGGAGCGGGGAGCGAGAAAGGGGATGACCGATTCATCGATCATGGCCTCCATTTCGTAGGGGACGCCGGGGAGGGCGAACACGAATTTTCCCTCCTCTTCGAACCGGAGTCCCGGGGCGGTACCGAGCGGGTTGGGGAAGACGTGCGCGGAACGCGGGACGAGCGCCTGGTCTTCGGCCGCGGCGGTCCAGGGGAAATTCCGCTTCTGCATGAGGGCGGCGATGTGGCGTCGCACGCCGTCGTCGGGAACGAGGTCGGTGTTGAAAAACGTGCAGAGCGCCGTTCGCGTGACGTCGTCGTGCGTCGGCCCGAGTCCCCCCGTCACAACCGTCACGTCAGCGGAGTCCCTGGCGGCGCGGAGCGCGCCGAGCAGACCGCCCTGCGTGTCCCCCGCCGTCGACATCCCGGCGACGTCCACGCCGATCGCATTCAGCCTCCGCGCGATGAACGCCTGGTTCGTGTTGATGATCTGTCCGATCAGGAGTTCGTCCCCGACCGTGAGTATGTGCGCGTTCAAGTCATCCCGTCCCCCTTCCCATGAGCGCCCAGAGAAGGAGGATCCCCCGGGTCCCGATGTTCGCGTACGCGCCTGCGACGACGTCGTCAAGCATGATCCCCCACCCGCCGGGCAGCCGTTCGAGCGACCGTGCGGGCTCCGGCTTCAGGACGTCGAAAAGTCTGAAGAGTATGAACGCCGTGATGCACGCCGCGGGCGCGATCGCTATCCCTGCGAGCGAAATCCACATGCCGACGATCTCGTCGATGACCACGATGGAAGGATCGGCCTGCGCGTGACCGCCGGGCTGGAACATCGCCTTCGCCGCCGCCGCGGTGCGGGTCAGCGCGTTCCCCTCAGCCTCCGCCACCCGTCCTGACGTGTAGACGCCGATCACGAATCCGAACACGATCAGAACGGAGAGCGCGGCGGGGGAGGCCGCCCCGGGGATCAGGATCAGAAGGAGGCCGACGACGGAACCGAATGTGCCGGATGCCCACGGGATGTACCCCGAAAAAAATCCCGTGGCGACGAACCGGACAGCAAACGGGACGCGTCCCCCGCGAGGGGGCTCAGGTTGCCGGGCGGATCCGTTCATAGAGCTCGCGAAGGACCTTTCTGTTGTCGAACACGTAGGCGATCCCCGTCCCCGCGGTGGAAAGCGTCACGAGGAGCATCATGCCGAAAAGGACCTTCGGATGCATGAGCGTGTCGATCGTGGGGCCGAATTCCTGGTAGACGGGGGGGACGCTCCGGGCGACGTGAAGGATCAGGATATAATAGATGACGACGAACTGGCCGAACGTCTTTGCCTGTGCACCCTTTGTCGTCACGATGGGTCTGTCGAGGTACTCGGCATAGCTCCGGAGTCCCGTGATAAGGAAATCCCGCGCGATGACGATCCAGACCATCCACCCGTCGACGAGGTTCAGCCCGACGAACGTGAGAAGCGCGGCGGAGGAGAGTATCTTGTCGGCCAGCGGGTCGAGGAATTTTCCCCACCTGGAGCTGTGTCCCATTTTCCTGGCGATCCAGCCGTCGTACCAGTCCGTCAGCGCCGCGATCACGAAGACGACGAGGGAGAGCTGGAGGTAGAGCGGGGATCCTGACATCAGGAGAAGGACGAACACCGGAGTGAGGATAATCCGAAGGAGCGTAAGCTGGTTGGGGAGCGTAAGCTGTATTTCAAGCCTTGCCATACAGGAGTTTCCTGCGGTGGGTCAGTGCGCGCCGGACCACAGGGCCGATCCCGAGGGGTGTTCCGGCAGGCAGTGAGAGGATGGAGTTCCCTTGCGGGGTCTTACGCGACCTTCAACACCCTGTTCGACTTGATGCACGTCGTGCACACCCGGAGGCGCTTCGTTCGGCCGTCGACTTTCGCACGGACGTTCTGGAGGTTGGGTTCCCAGCGCCGCCGTGTGAGATTGTGGGCATGGCTTATGTTGTTGCCGGTGACCGGCTTCTTTCCGCAGATGTCGCACACCTTTGCCATACTGACGTCCAATCATGAGAGTTGAGGCTTTTAAGATAGTGAATAAAACAATCGTTCGCAACACCGCGATTTGAAATTCAGGCCACACTTCCGTACAATGAGAAAATGAGCATTCCGCGCGAAGACATAACCGTGCTTGGCATCGAGACGTCGTGCGACGAAACATCTGCGGCCCTCCTCGTCCGCGGCCGGGTCGCCTCGAACGTGATCTCGTCGCAGCTCATACACGCACGCTACGGGGGGGTCGTGCCGGAACTCGCCTCGCGCGCGCACCAGAGGCTGATCATACAGGTCGTGCAGGAAGCCTTTGCAACGGCGGGGGTGCGGAAGGAGGATCTGGGCGGCATCGCCGCGACGCAGGGACCCGGACTCGTCGGCGCCCTCCTTGTCGGGCTTAGTTTCGGAAAAGCGCTCGCGTTCGGCCTCGGCATACCGTTTACCGCCGTCAACCACATGGAAGGGCACCTTTATTCCGTGTTCCTGGAGGATCCCCCCCCCGCCTACCCGTTCGTCGCGCTGATCGTCTCGGGGGGGCACACGCTCCTCGTTCACGTGAAGTCTCCCTTCACGCACGTGCTTCTGGGCGAAACGCTCGACGACGCCGCGGGTGAAGCGTTCGACAAGGTGGCGAAGATGCTCGGACTGGGGTATCCCGGAGGAGCGGCAATCGACAGGCTTGCCTCACACGGGGACCCTTCCGCGATCACGTTCCCCCGGTCGTTTCCCGGCGAATCCACGCTCGACTTCAGCTTCAGCGGCATCAAAACGTCTGTTCTCTATTTTCTCAGGAGGGAAGGGCTCGGTGAGCCCGGCGCCGCACGAGAGCACGCGGGGGAGAAACGGCTTGCCGACATATGCGCGAGCTTCCAGGCCGCGGTTGTGGACGTCCTCGTCGGGCGGACGATGGAGGCCGCGCGGCGGACCGGCGTCAGGGATGTCGCACTCGCCGGGGGTGTGTCGGCGAATTCCCTTCTGAGGCGGAGGCTGAAGGAAGAGGCAGGGAAGCGGGGGCTGAACGTCCGTACCCCACGGCTGGAATACTGCATGGACAACGGTGCGATGATCGCGTATGTGGGCGCGATGCGCTTCGCCCGTGGGATGACCTCCCCGCTTGACGTCCCCCCCCTTGCGCGGCTCCGGATCGCGGAGACTGTTTCATGAAGAGATCCTCCCGGACCCCCCGCGAGACAATCGCCGCGATCGCCGTGCTTGCCCTTGTGATTGCAGGCTCGTACTGGAAGCTCTCGACGATGCAGGGGGTCCTGATCACTGACGATATATTCGCCAGCGACATCATGAACGACGGGTTCCCCTACAGGTTCTACCTTGGCGAAGCATTGAAGGCCGGAGAGCTTCCGCTCTGGTACCCGTGCGTCTACGGCGGGTTCCCCCTTCTTGCACGCGCCGAAGCGGGCATCTGCTACCCCCCGAACATTCTGCTCTTCTGGCTTCTCGATCCGTACGTGGCGCTGAACGCCGTCATCCTCCTCACGCTTCTCACCGCGGGAGCCGGCATGTACTTCTATGTGCGGGAGATCGGGGCCGGGTTCTACGGAGCGCTCCTGGCCGGATTCGCGTTCGCGTTCTCGGGCTTCATGGTCTCCCACCTGAAGCACCTGAGCATGGTCAACAGCGCATGCTGGTTCCCCCTGGGGCTCCTTGCGATCGAACGGGCTCTGCGTGACGGCGACGGAGGGAGGCGGGGGAGGATCAGGGCGCTCCTTTTGCTGGGAGTCGTGTTCGCGCTCGAGAACCTCTCGGGACACGTGCAGATCGCTTATTACTCGGGGCTCGTCTACGTCGCCTATTACTGCGCGAGGCTCTACCCGGTCTGGAAGCGGATGAAGCCCGGGGGACGCTCCTCCGGTGCGCTTGCGCGTCGGGGGCTCGTTGTCTGGTTTGCCGCTGCGATGGCCGCGGGCTCGCTGATGAGCGCACTCCAGCTCGTGCCGACGTACGAACTCGTGCAGCATTCGCAACGCGCGGGAGGAGTATCGGTCTCGTACGCCTCGGACTACCCGTACGACACGGGGATGTTCTGGACCTTCTTCTATCCGGCGGCTCGGGGCGAACCAAGCCGCATGACGTACACGGGGGACGGGGTGTTCTGGGAAGACTACGGCTATGCAGGGATCGTCACCGCTCTCCTCGCCGCACTCGCGCTTTTCAAACTCTCCCGGTCATGGTACGTGCGGTTCTTTGGCGCGGCGGCGGTCGCGGCCTACCTGATGGTTCTGGGCAAGAACACCCCCTTCTACGGGATCGCGTTTCAGGCTGTCCCGATGATGAAATATTTCCGTTTTCCCACGCGTCTCCTCTTCGTTGTCGACGCCTCGCTCGCGGTGATGGCGGGACTGGGACTGACCCACCTCGTCTCGCCCCGTGCGAAGGAAAAGCCCGGCGCCCCGGCGCGCCGCGTCGCGCAGATTGCCGCTGCGGTGATCCTCTGCGTTGCGGTGGCCGACCTGATATTCTTCCAGACCAGGCAGAATGCAATCGCCCCTCTCGGGAAGTGGAAGTCCACCCCCCGTACCGCCGTCATGCTCCGTGCGGATTCCGCGGCGTACCGGGTGTTCACGCTCGGCGCCGAGCAGACGCACATAAGCGCCTACCAGCGGGCTGCCGGGTGGGAGGGGAGCCTCGCGCCGTTTGTCGATCAGCGTGAGTTCCTTCAGCCGAGCCTCAATGTCCTCTTCGGTTATTGCACGCCGAACGGGTACGCCCAGCTTACCCCCGCTTATGTCGTCGAAGTGTGGGGCGACCAGAACGGCCCGGGTCTCTTCACCGCGCTCTCGCGCCCCGCGGGGGGATACTTTGTGGTCAGGCCGCCGTTCAAAAAACTCCTGAGTCTCCACAACGTGAAGACGATACTCAGCCCCCTCCCCATCATCGGCGAGCAGTTCGTCCCCTCCGGGATCGTGGGGCAGGTGCGCCTCTACGACAATCCGGACGTCCTCCCGAAGGCGTTTGTCGTCGGGTCGTACAGGATCGCCGGCGACGAAGCGCAGTCGCTCTCGCTCCTCGCCGGCGGCGCGTTCCGTCCTTCCCGCGAGGCGATACTCCTGGAGAACCCGGGGATCGTTCCGCATGATTCGCTCGACTCTTCCGCCCGGATCGTGTCATACAGGACGAATGACGTCGCGATCGAGTCCCGGGCGTCCGCACCGGGGATACTCGTTCTCTCCGACACCTGGTACCCGGGATGGAGGGCGGATGTTGACGGGGCCCCTGCGTCCCTCCTCCGGGCGAATCACACGATGCGCGCGGTCGTCGTCCCAGCCGGGACGCACACGGTCCGGTTCATGTTCCGCCCGGCAAGCGTCACACTGGGATTCCTCCTCACGCTTTCGGGGATTGCGGCGATGGGGCTCATGATGGCATTTCCCGGAAAACGGACGACATGACCGCCGGCGGATGGAAGCGCTACCGGGGTGCGCTGGCCGTTGCCGGCGCGCTTATCGCGGCCGCGGCCGCTCTCCTCCTCTGGGTGTTTTTCGGCCCGAATGCGTTCTCCGGGGGGGGAGAGAGGGTTGTGTTTGTTTCAAAGGGGGAGACGTTCGGCGCCGTTGCGGACTCGCTCGAATCGAAGGGGATCGTCCGGAGCCGGTCGCTCTTCATGTTCGTCGCGCGGATGCTGGGAGGGTCAGAGAAGGTGCAGGTGGGAAAATTCGCTTTCAGGAGCGGCATCTCGAACGGGGAGCTCTTCACAATGCTCCGCTCCGGGAAGGGGAACCTGCTCATACAGGTGACGATCCCCGAAGGGCTTCGCGTGCGCGCGCAGGCCAGGATATTTGCAAGGACGCTCGGCATCGACTCGTCACGGTACGCTCGCCTGGCGTTCGACCCTGCGTATGCCCGCTCGCTGGGAATCGACGAACCGTCGCTGGAGGGGTATCTGCTCCCTGACACATACGATTTCTTCTGGGAACAGGATGAGCGGGAGATCGTGCGGCGGCAGGTGGAGTCGTTCCAGAGGTTCTTCACCGACTCGCTCAGGGCCAGGTGCGGGGAATTCGGGTGGAACGTGCACCAGGCGGTGACGTTTGCATCCATTGTCGAAGGTGAGGCGGTGCTTGAGGAGGAACGGGCGATAATCTCGGGCGTCTACCATAACCGGATCAGGAAGGGGATGAGGCTCGAGGCGGACCCGACGATCCAGTATGCGCTGGAGGACGGGCCCCGGAGGCTTAGATACGACGACCTGAGATCCGATTCGCCGTACAACACGTACCTGCACGCCGGGCTTCCCCCCGGCCCCGTGAACAACCCGGGGAAGGCGTCAATCCTCGCGGCACTCTACCCGCAGGGGAACGGATACCTGTTTTTCGTCGCAAACGGCAGGGGCGGACACTGGTTCTCCCGGACGTACGGCGAACATCTTCACTACGTGGGGATTTACAAACGGGGGAGACGGGCGCGTGCCGTTCAAAAGGCGGGACGGGGGGTTCTGTAAAGGACTCAAAAAAAAGGGGTAACCCGGGTTTGCCATCAACGTCACCACCCACCAGCGACGCATCACAGCCAACCACACACCCGGGTACCCCGTTCAATCAGGCAGATTCCGCAAAGACCTGACCGGAATTCATACACATGAGAACGTCACCGGCCCGACAATGGTTCCTTCTTTGAAGACGAGTTTCCGGGTCCCTGCCGCGGCGGCGATCGCCGCCGTGCTTGCCGCGTGTGCGGGACAGGTCCCCCCCGAGGGGGGACCAAGGGACGTCGTCCCCCCCGTCATCGTCCACACTGAGCCTGACAGCGCCGCCACACGGGTGAGCCCTGCCGTGATACGGCTTGAATTCAGCAAATACGTCGACCACAGGAGCGTGGAGGAATCGATTTTCATCTCCCCGCCGCTGGGGGAGCTCGCATACGACTGGAGCGGGAAAGAGGTGAGTTTCAGGTACAGGGGAAAACTGCGGGAAAACACGACGTACGTTGTCACTGTGGGGACTGATGTCTCGGACCTGCGCGAACGGAACCGGATGGCCTCCTCGTTTGCACTCGCCTTCTCCACGGGAGACTCCATCGACAGGGGGTATATCAACGGAAGGGTCTTTGACGGGAAGCCTGAAGGGGTCATGATATTCGCCTACCGCCTTGCGGGACTTCTTCCCGATACGCTCGATCCCTCCCGGAGTAAGCCCGACTACGTCACCCAGACAGGGAAGGACGGGATGTTCTCCCTGGCGCACCTCGCGCTCGGTCCTTACAGGGTGTTTGCGATCAGGGATGAGTATCACAACCTCCTCTATGACAGGGAGATCGACGAGTTCGGCGTGGCGCAGGGGGACTTCATGCTCGCCGGCCGTGAGCCCGTTGTCAACGATCTCTGGTACAGGCTTTCAAAAGAGGATACGACGCGCCCGTTCGTTGCGGGGGTGAAAGCGCGCGACCGGTACCGGATAGGGGTGCGGTTCAGCAAGCCCGTCGATTCCTCGTCGTTCACCCGGAGCACATTCACCGTGACGGACACAGCGACCACCCGTGAAGTTCCTCTCCGTCTTGCCGCCCGCGACAGGTTCCAGCCTGCGCTTGCGGAACTCTTCACGGACGCGCCGCTCGACAGTCCCGCGGCCTACCGCCTCAGTGTACGCGGTGTGGCAGATCTCTCGGGAAACCTGATCGACGAGCGCGCGCGCGGAGAGACCTTTGAGGGGACTCTTGTGCCGGACACCGTCAGACCCTCGATCAGCATCTGGAACATGAAGGACAGCGCGCGCGCCGTCCCCCCCGACTCGGCGATCGAAGTCCGGTTCAGCGATCCGGTGATCCCGTTCGCGCTCCAGGGAGCGGCCGCAGGGCTCAGCGACAGCGCGAAACAGCCGGTCCCGGTGAGGATCGCATGGACCGGACCGGCGTCATTCGCGCTCATCCCCCGCGTGAGCCTCCGCTCGAACTCATGGTATACACTCCGTGTCACGATGGATTCCGTCAGGAGCCTCACCGGGCGGACGTACAGGGATTCGACGTTCAGGTTTCATTTCCAGACGCTCGACCTGCGGGGGACCGGGAGCATTGCCGGCGTTGTGCGGGATCCGCGTAACGGGAAGGGGGAGATCGTCCTGACGGCCTCGAGCATCAATCTCACCCCGGCGCGTTCCTCGACTGTCCGTCTCGCGGTCCCGGGGCCGTTTGCACTCGAGGAACTCCCGGAGGGGAAGTACACGTTAAGCGCGTTCAGGGATTCGGCGGGGACGGGCGTCTATGCATTCGGCCTCCCCGCGCCGTTTCATCCCTCGGACAGGTTTACCGTCAGTCCGGACACGATCCGCGTGAGGGCGCGCTGGGGGGTCGAAGGGGTGCTCGTGAAATTCAGGTGAGGCTCCGCCGCGCGGTCACTGCGGCGGCGCGGTGCGCTGGGGAGGGGGGGGCTGCCTGTAGACTTTTTCGGGGACGGCCCAGGACTCCGTGAATCCCTTTTCAACCGCAAGCTTGATAAACCGTTCCGCTTCATACCGCTGTATGAAATTCCCCCCCCGGATCTTGTACGTCGGAGGATCATACTGGAGGTAGAACCACTCCGACGGAAAGTCCGATTCCGCCTCCTCCTTCTTTGCCTTCGCCGCGTCGATGTCAGTTGTTGAGTATATCTGGACGCGGAAACCGGGGACGAGATCGCCTTCCCCTCCGGCAGGCGCCGGAAGCGCCGCATTGTCCCCGGTGCGGCCCGTCTCGGCTCTCCCCGCGGTGGCAGGCGCGGCCGGGAGCGTGTCGTGATCCGACGGGCGGAAGTCCGATTCATAACGGCCCAGGGGATCCTGCTGCGCCGTTTCGCGTGTGCTCTCTCTTCCCGCGCCGCATGAGCAGAGAAGAAGGGCCGGGAGGATCAGTAGTGCTTCTCTTGTCATTGTCACTGCCGTTTAAGCTGGACGATCCATGAATCATCGTATTCGGACGGGTGCTCCCGCTTCAACTGCTCCTTGAATGCGCGGGCGTTCTCGCGCGATTCGAAGAATCCGATCCGTATCTGGTAGAGGCCGGGTCCGGAGAGGTAGTCATTCAGAACAGGCATCCTGTACCGCTTGCGGGCGGCGGCCTGCACCGCGCTCGCGTGCTTCGGATCCTTGAACGCGCCGATTTGAACCATGTACCTGACCTGCGCGGCTCTCCCCGGCGCGCCGACAGTCCCCGCTTCCGCCGCGTGGAACGCCGTCACGGTGTCCGCGCGGGTACGGAACTGCACCCCTTCCGGGCGCTCCGTGTGCGGTGCAGGGACCTGAGGGGAGGGCGGGGCGGCCTGTTCTCCGGTCGACCCGCAGCCTGGAATGAACACCACGAGCGCAGATGCGACAATCACAAGCGGGGAGACCCTCACCGTGGCCCTTTCGAAGGCGATGCGGCGTCGCCGCTGACGATTTTGACGCTCGCGCTTGCGCCGATCCGGTCCGCTCCGGAGGCGACCATCGCAAGCGCGTCCTCACGGCTCCGCACCCCTCCCGATGCCTTGACCCCCATCGCGCTTCCGACAACGCGCCTCATGAGCGCAACGTCCCCGGCAGTCGCTCCCCCTTTTGCGAATCCGGTCGAGGTCTTCACGAAATCTGCTCCCGCGCGTTTGGCGAGGACGCATGCCCGGATCTTCTCCTCGTCGCTGAGCAGCCCCGTCTCGATGATCACCTTGCTGAGGACGTGCCCGCGGCGGGCGGCCGCGGTCACGGCCGCGATGTCGGATTCGACGTAGGCATGATCGCCGGACTTGAGCATCCCCACGTTGATCACCATGTCCACCTCCCGCGCGCCGTCCCTGATGGCCTGCTCGGTTTCAAATGCCTTGGAGGACGTGGACGTGGCCCCGAGCGGAAAACCGATCACGGTGCAGACCTTCACATCGCTCCCGCTGCAGAGCCGGGCGCAGAGGGGGACGTATCCGGGGTTTATGCAGACGCTCGCAAATGAGAATTTCAGCGCTTCCGCGCAGAGCGTTTCGATTTCGCGGACGGTTGCGTCAGGCCTGAGGAGCGTGTGGTCGATCAGCGCCGCAAGATCGGGCTCGACTCCCCCGGCGGCGTCCACTCCAACGCCGGCCGACACACGGGAGGCGCCGTTGCCGATGATGGCCCGGACCCCCGCCTTGTTGTGCACGACGCACAGTGTGTCCGCGCAGATGCCGTCCCTGCAGCAGTCATGAGAGGTGCGGACCCATCCCTTCAGCTTTTCCGCAAGTATCTCGTCGATCAGCCTGTCGATCGCGGCCCGGTTCATTGTGTCATCGTGTGTGACGATTCCCGTTCGCCTGTGGGAATATAGCGACAACCGGGGAAAATACAAATCAGGGGAATATCTTCCCCGGGTTGAGTATCCCCGCGGGATCGAACGCCTGCTTGACAGCTTTCATCAGGCCGATTTCCGTTTCCGAGAGCGCAATGGGGAGATACCTCTTTTGCGTGTAGCCGATCCCGTGTTCCCCGGAAATCGTTCCCCCGAGCGATACGGTCAGACGGAATATCTCCTCTATCGCAGGCTCGATCCCCGCGTCCCACTGCGCGTCTCCGAGTTTCCCTTTCAGGAGGTTTACGTGAACATTCCCGTCACCGGCGTGACCGTAGCAGATCGACGTGATCCCGTACCTCGAGCAGATCTCCTTCACTCCCCTGACGAGGAGGGGGAGGCGGGCGCGCGGGACCACCGTGTCTTCTTCCCGGTACGCCGAGATCGACTTCACCGCTTCCCCGAGTCCCCGCCGGAGAGCCCAGACGTCCGCGACCTTCTGCCTGTCATCGGCAAGAAGCACGTCCCCCGCGCCGTGTTGCGCGACGACCCCGGCGATGACCTCGATATCGGCGTCCAGGGCATCTTCGCTGTTCCCGTCCACCTCGACAAGAAGCTGCGCCTCGGCCTCACCGCCGGGGAACTTCTTCCCCTGCCTCTCCTCCGCCGCCCGCACGGCCGCCCGCTCCATGAATTCAAGCGCGGAAGGGGTGATCCCGGACTGGAATATGTCCGCAACCGATTCGGCTGCGGATTCGAGCGAGCCGAACGGGACGAGTATGACCCTGCGGTGCGCAGGGAGGGGGATAAGCCGGAATATGATCTTCGTGATCACCGCGAGCGTCCCCTCGCTCCCGACGATGAGCTGTGTCAGATTGTACCCCGAAACGTTCTTGAGCACCCGGCCGCCGGTGTTGATGATCGCCCCTCCGGGGAGGACTGCTTCGATTCCAATGACGTAGTCCTTTGTCACGCCGTACTTCACGGCGCGGGGGCCCCCGGCGCACTCGGCCAGGTTCCCTCCCAGCGTGCAGCTTCCGCGGGACGCGGGGTCCGGGGGATAGTAGAGACCCTTCTCCTCCACCGCTTCCTGGAACGTCTGAGTGACGACCCCCGGCTCGGCGACCGCCTGAAGATTCGCCGTATCGATCTCGAGTATCCTGTCGAGTCTCTCCAGCGAGAGCGTGATCCCCCCGAATACCGGGAGCGCGCCCCCCGAGAGCCCCGTCCCCCCCGCGCGCGGCGTTACCGGTATCCCGTGCGCCGAGGCAAGCGTGAGCACCTCCGCGATCTGCCGGGAGTCCGCCGGCCGGACCACGACGTCCGGGAGGAAGACGAGGTCTTCGGTCTCGTCGTGGCCGTATGCCCCGAGCGATTCCCTCCCGGTGAGGACATTCCCGTCGCCGCACAGGCGCGAGAGCAGCCCGGCGATCTCAGGGGTCACCCGGTTCATGCCCCTGCTCATTCACTCTTCCCTTCCGGAGGAGAGCCCGGCGAGGCTCCGCCGGAGCTTTCCGAGGTTAATCTCGAACGCGGCCAGTTTCTCCCTCTCTTTCGCGACGACCTCCGGTGGGGCATTTGCCGTGAACGCCGGGTTCCCGAGTTTCGCCCCGATCCCGTTCAGCATTCCCGTCACCCTGTCCACCTCGCGCTGGAGCCGCGCGCGCTCCCTGTCGAGATCGATGATCCCCTCCAGGGGGACATATATCTCCTCCCCTTCGACGACCGCCGTCGCAGAGAAAGGGTGCCGGAGCCCTGGCTCCACGATGGAGAGGGAGGTGACGCGCGCAAGTCGGGACATGTACCCTTCGTACTTCCGGATCTCCTCCGCCGGGTGGGCATCCCCCGCCGTCATGAGAAGAGTGATCTCCCGGGAGGGGGGGATCGACATCTCCCCCCGTATCGTGCGAACCGCCTCAATCACCCCCTGGACGTACGCCATCTGTTTCTCGACCGCCGCGTCGATGAACGCGGCGTCCGCCGCGGGGATCGTCGCGCGCATGATCGTGGAGCCGGCCTCCCGCGCACGTATCGTCTGCCACAGCTCCTCGGTCACAAACGGCATGACGGGGTGGAGAAGGCGGAGCGCGGCATCGTACACGTCGAGTGCACGCGTCACGACGGACTGCTTCACCGGAAGCGGCTCCGCGCCGTACAGCCGGGACTTTATCATCTCGACGTACCAGTCACAGTAATCGTGCCAGAAGAAATCGTACAGCTGCCGCGTGACACGGTTGAATTCGAAGAAGGAGATCGATTCCTTCACGTCCCTGAGCGTCGAATGAAGCCTGGAGAGTATCCAGCGGTCGGCAAGATCGGAGTGGGCGGCCATGAACTGCGCGCTCCGCTGCGCTTCCCCGGTCTGGTCGCGGTTCATCAGGAGGAACCGGCCGGCGTTCCAGATCTTGTTCGCCAGGTTTCGTCCGAGCTCGTTCTTCTCCTTTGCGTAGATGATGTCCTGACCGACGGGGGCGAGCGCGAGAATCGTGAACCGCACGGCGTCGGCGCCGTACTCGGCGATGAGATCGAGGGGCTCGGGGGAATTCCCGAGCGACTTCGACATTTTCCTGCCGCGCATGTCCCTCACGATGCTCGTAAAATAGACGTCACGGAACGGAACGTTCTTTACCGGGTCTGTGGTCCCCGTGAACGACGGCCCGAATTTCAGTCCCGCCATGATCATCCGCGCCACCCAGAAGAATATGATCTCGGGGGCGGTGACGAGCGTATCTGTCGGGTAGAAATACCGGAGGTCGTCCGCCTTCCCGGTGGAATCCTGAGCCGGCCAGTCGTGGACGGAAAACGGCCAGAGCCAGGAGGAAAACCATGTGTCGAGGACGTCCTCGTCCTGCTTCAGGTCCTTCCCGCCGCAACCCGGGCATGAGGCGGGTGAGGTTCTGCTGACGATCGGGCTGTCGCAGCGTTCCGTCCTGTTCGCCGCGGCGGTGCAATACCAGACGGGGATCCGGTGGCCCCACCACAGCTGGCGTGAAATGCACCAGTCCCTGATGTTCGTCATCCAGTTTTCGTACACCTTCGTCCACCGGTCGGGGTAAAAACGGATCGTGCCGTTCCTGACGGCCTCAAGCGCGGGCGCGGCAAGGGGCGCCATCCGGACGAACCACTGGTCGGAGAGGTACGGCTCGATCACCGTGTCGCACCTGTAGCAGCGGCCCACCCTGTTGGGGTGTTCCTCCGTCCGTTCAAGGAGACCCGAGGCGGCGAGGTCGGCGATGACCCGCTTGCGCGCGTCGTACCTGTCCATCCCCCGGTAGGGGGCGGGGACCTCCCCGTTCAGCTTTGCGGAGATGTCGAAAATGGTGATCTGCCCGAGCCCGTGCCGCGCTCCGATGAGAAAATCGTTCGGGTCGTGCGCCGGCGTGACCTTGACGGCCCCGGTGCCGAACGCGGGATCCACCCCCTCGTCTGCGATGACGGGTATTTCCCTTTCGGTGAGCGGAATGACCGCGGTGCGGCCGATGAGATGTGCGAACCGCCGGTCGTCGGGGTGGACCGCCACGGCGGTGTCGCCGAACATCGTCTCCGGCCTCGTTGTGGCGACAGTCAGGAACCCGGCCTTCTCTCCGCCGAGGGGGTAGCGGATGTACCAGAGTTTCCCCTGCTGTTCCGTGTACGTGACCTCGTCGTCGCTTATGGCCGTATGGTCGTTGGGACACCAGTTGACGATGTACTTCCCGCGGTAGATGAGCCCGTCCTCGTACAGCCTCACGAAGACCTCGCGGACGGCGGCGGAGAGCGTTTCGTCCATCGTGAACTTCTCCCGCTCCCAGTCACACGATGCCCCCAGCGTCCTGAGCTGCCTGACGATGACGCCGCCGTACTGTTCCTTCCACTTCCACACGCGCCGGACGAATTCCTCCCGGCCGATGTCGTGACGCGATTTCCCCTCCTTCCGGAGGGAACGCTCGACGACGTGCTGCGTCGCGATGCCTGCGTGATCCATCCCCGGGATCCAGCAGGCTTCGTGCCCGGTCATCCGCTTGTAGCGGATGAGGACGTCCTGAAGCGTGTTGTTGAGTATGTGCCCCATATGGAGGACCCCCGTGACATTTGGCGGGGGGATGACGATCGTGTACGGCGCCCTGGAGGCGTTCACCCGGGCGTGAAAGAATCCCGACCCCTCCCAGAGAGCGTACCATTTTGATTCGACGTCCCGCGGGGAATAGGCCCTGGAAGGCGCGGGGGGGGTCTGTTCTGTGTCGGGCAAAATCGGGGACTCCGGGAGATGTGAAAAAAAGGGGAGAGGGCGCTACGGAAGGACGAATTGTCGCTCGGTCGTTCTCGAATTTCCCATCCTGTCCGCGAGGTGCACCGTCAACAGGTGCCGGCCGCGCCCGAGGATGTCACGCGCCCGGTAGACCGCCCTGCGGCGTCTGCCGTCGATTTCCGGTATCACCAGGTTGCCGTCAATATACATTTTTAGGCTGTCATATTCAACGCCGGAGATATCGTCGCGGAACCTTGCCGTCACCTCGGGGCCCGTCCCCGCGCGGCGTGCCACGGAGATGCGCAGGAGCGCCGGTGCGGTGCTGTCGGCAATGAGGGTTATCTCTCCCAGCCTTCCCGTCACGCGCCCTGTGCATGCGCCGGTTTCTCCGCAGCCGCCGATGAACTGCCAGCTTCCCCCCGTGCGGGCGAACAATCCCCTGTGTGCCTTTCCCGGTTCCGGGCGTACCGTGACGAGCAATCCGCTTCCGAGAACTGTTCCTGCGGGTCCGAGCGCGTAGACCGGGTCGTTGTCGCCCGCCGTCTTTTCAACGCGCAGGAAGAGCGTCCTGAGGACGGAAAGTGAATCGTAGCGAACGAGGAATCTGCCGCCGTCGAAGGCGATCGTGCCGGATGTCCCGGGGAGGACCGGCTCGATGTCGACCGCCGCGGAGTCAGAGGAGTGTGCTGCGCCGGACGTGCAGGACGCCAGTATGCGGCGCGCGCCCCGGTACTCGTCGCGGGGAGTGAACCATCCCGCGTACGCCATGGGACCGTCGGCGGTCATGACGACGGTGCTCCGGCCTGCACCTTCCCGGACGGTCACCACGGGGGGGAGGGGAGTATCCCGTCCGCGGTGACGCGAACGCGCACGTATTCTTCCTCCTCCTCGAAGGAGAGGTGAATCGCCGGGATCGGCCTCTCCTCCCGCCCTCGTGCGGGGAGAACGATCGGGTGCGATCGGGTTCCCCAGCGGTTTTCCAGCGTCACGAAGAGGGGCTCACGTTCACCGGGTGTGAGGGGGAGAAGGAACGTCCCGGTGAATCCGCCAGGGGGAGCGCCGGCAGAGCGGACGGACCATCCGCCCCGGGAAGTCTGCACCGCGACGTCGATGCGCGTGACATCCGCCGGATTAAAGAGCCGGAGACCGAGCGTGTCGCCGATCCGCTCTGCGCGTCCCGCCGGGACCCGGCTCGCAATAAGGACGCCGCTCACTTCCGCGCTGTTCCCCTGGAAATCGGCGCTCACGATCCGGAACGTGTGGGGCCCGGGGAGGAGCGCCGCGCAGTCGATCGTGCCGGCGTGAGGCGCGCGCGGTGAGAAAAACTCGAGGTGATTCGGCGAGTCCATGTAGAGCCGTGCAAACCGTCCCCCCCCGGGGAGGCCGTGCTCATAGCAGAGTTCTATCTCGTGTGACTCATCCCACGGTGTCTTGTCGAGACGATCACTGTACGCCGCCCTCCCGTCGATCTCCAGCGTTCGCGCATACACGCCGTTCCGGAACCTGCTGCCGGGGATCCTGTCTCTCGATTCCAGCGCAAAGCCCGCTTCCCCCGTGATCACGATCGGCCGGGGGATGCGCGCGGAGAGCCCGGTCCGGTCCGGGGGCTGCGGCCTGTAGATCCGGGCGGCATGCGCTCCGTCGACCGTTCCGTCGGGACTCAACGGGGAAACGGCGATCCGCGTAATCGTGGGGGGAATGTCATCGCGCACGCGGAGCCGGGGTGCGAGGAACGGGTTGACGGGATCGCCCGCGGGATCCCGGATCTCGAAGTGAAGATGGGGAGACGCCGCACCGGTTTCCCCGGTCTTTCCGACAAGGTCCCCCTTGCGCACGGGGAATTCCCCGGGGGCGCAGGCGATGTCCACCGGGTAGTGCCCGAGCTTCTGCTGTTCGGCCGATGCGCGTGCGTCGAGCGCGGGAGAGAACCTCTCGAGATGGGCGTACGTCGTTGTGAATCCGTCCGGGTGCCGGATGTAGAGGATTTTTCCGTACCCGGTGGGGCTTATGCGTATCCTTGAGACGTATCCGGAGCGCGAGGCGAAGACGCCGTATCCCTGCACGTCGCCGCTTGAGATGTCGATGCCGGCGTGAAAGTGGGAGGCCCTGTATTCCCCGAACGTGGACGTGACGATCCTCCCCGCCTCCGTCGGCCAGGCATAGTCATTCCAGTCGGTGTGTATCTGTCCGGGCGGGGAGACTCCTGCCGCGTCCGATGTCCGGACGGGCGCCGTCTGGAGGAAGAGCAGGAGGAGCGCCGTCCATGGAACCATCCCTCTATGCCTGGCGGCTGAGCTGGATCACGGTCGGCTGGAGCGCCGGCGCTGTCCCTGCATGCCTCGCGAGTATCTCGCGGGCGAGCCTGAGGTACGCGGCGGCGCCGCGGCAGTGGACGTCGTACAGGATGGCGGGTTTGCCGTAGAAACTTGCTTCGCTGAGTGCGGTGTTCCGCGGAATGGAAGTGGAGAGCATGTGCTTGCCGTATTTTGCGTTCAACTCGCGCAGCGTGATGTCCGTGACGCGCGTGTTGGGTTCATGCATCGTAATGAGTATCCCTTCGACCTCGATGGCCTTGTGGGAAACCTCCCTGGCCCATTCCAGGTACTTGAACATCCTGTCGACCGCGTCAAGTGCGAAATGCCCGGACTTGATCGGGATAAGGACGGAATCCGAGGCGGCAAGCGCGTTGGCGGAGAGACCGCGGAGGAACGGCGGGCAATCGAGTATCACATAATCGTACTGCTGTGCGATGCTCCGGAGCGCGTTCCGGAGAATCCCCCTGTTATCGGCCACGCGGATGATCCGCTCCTCCATCTGCATCGAGCGCACATTGGCCGGGATGAAATCGAGAAACTTGAGCTCGGTCCTGTGGATCGCGTTCTGGATCCCGGTGACAAAGTTGAAGATTTCGTACAGGCCTGCGCGGATCGATCCTTCGGTGAACCCGAGTGAGAGAGCGGAGGCGCCGAACGTGTCCATGTCGATGAGGAGTGTACGCTGTTCCGCCACGGCGAGGCTCGCCGCGAGATTGACCGCGGTTGTCGTCTTGCCGACTCCCCCTTTCGGGAGCGCAACCGAAATGATGCGGGCCATTTACACGACTCCGACGGTGAGCGAACCGACACCCGCGATCGACGCCTCGATCCTGTCCCCCGCGACGACGGGCCCGACCCCTTCAGGCGTTCCCGTAAATATCAGATCTCCCGGCTCGAGCGTAAACACCGTGGAACAGTATGCGATGATCTCCGGGATCCGGTGGATCATCCGGGCCGTGTTCGATGACTGACGGACCGTGCCGTTGACCCGCAGCTCGATCGGAAGCACATGCGGGTCGTTCACACTGGCGCTCCGCACCGGCGCCGAGAGCGGCGCCGATGTATCGAAACCTTTTGCAACGCTCCACGGGAGCCCGCGTTTCTTTGCATCCGCCTGCACGTCGCGCAGCGTCATGTCGAGCCCGACCGCGTATCCGGCGACATGCTCCATTGCCTTTCCGGGTTCAACGTGCCTGCCGATCCGGCCGATCACAACGACGAGCTCCACTTCGTGATGGACGTCGCCCGAACCCGGCGGGATAACGACACTTTCACCCGGCCCGATGATCGCCGTCGACGGTTTTATGAACACAACGGGAACGCCCGAAGATTCGGCTTTCATTTCCTTTATGTGTTCCGGGTAATTCCTTCCAAGACAAAGGATTTTTCCCACCTGGAAGGACTCCCCGTCGCTAAATCGAACAGACTTCATATGGAGTGGCCGGGTAGTCTCCTAACGGATCAAATGTACTCCCCCCGATCATAATTATCAAGTTCTATCTGGATAATCTGAAAAAAAATGCGAACGACAGCCGGTATGTTGCAATTCGTCAAAATCCTCAATATCATGTTCTCGCTTCAAACGAAAGGGGCTTATCCGTGACATTGACATATGCCGGTTCGGGAGTCAACATACCGGAGGGGGAGAGGTTTGTCAGGCAGATAAAAAAATCTGTCCGTTCGACGTTTCGGAAGGGCGTTTTGGGGGATATAGGCCATTTCGGAGCGTTCTTTGATGGACGTTTCCGGGGGATGAAATCCCCCGTCCTGGTTTCGAGCGTCGACGGCGTCGGCACGAAGCTTCTCGTCGCCGGGATGATGAAGAAATTCGACACGGTCGGAGAGGATCTTGTCAACCACTGCGTCAACGATATACTCGTCTGCGGCGCCCGTCCCCTCTTCTTTCTCGACTACTACGCAACGGGATCTCTGAACGTCGAGAGCGCAGCGCAGGTGATCGGGGGGTTCGCGAAAGCATGCCGTGAGAACGGGTGTTCCCTCATCGGGGGGGAGACCGCGGAGATGCCCGGCCTCTATGAGCCGGCCGAATTTGATCTTGCGGGAATGATCGTCGGCGTCGCGGAGAAGCACCGGATCATCGACGGCCGGCGCATTGTGAAGGGGGACGTCCTCCTGGGACTCTCATCGACGGGTCTCCACACGAACGGCTTCTCGCTCGCACGTGCAGCCCTCCTGGGGAAGTACTCGACAGACGATCACGTCGACGAGCTGGGCGGGACGCTCGGCGAGGCTCTTCTCGCGGTGCACAGGTCGTATCTCGGCGTTGTGCGGCCGCTCCTGGAGAGGTTCGACATCCGGGGTCTCGCGCACATCACGGGGGGCGGGATCGTCGGCAACACGTCGCGGATTCTCCCCCGCGGCCGCTCGATTGCGGTCCGGTGGGACGCGTGGGAGAGGCCGCCCCTTTTCACGCTCATTCAGCGCACGGGGAACGTCCCGGAGGATGACATGCGCCGCACGTTCAATCTCGGCATCGGGCTCGTGATCGTCGTTCCCGAACGGCAGGCCGGGGGTGTCCTGGCGTACCTGAAACGAAGGAAGGAGCCGGCCGTGCTCCTGGGAGAAGTCCGCTAGACTGTCGTGAATTCCCATCCGACCCCTGACAATGTCAGATCAGAATAAGACCCGTCCCGATGCCGCTCCGGTCGCGGAAGACGCGGCGGCGAAGGAGCTTGCGCCCGGCGACAAAGGTCCCTCGATCGTGCCGCCCGACAGCTTCACGGGGAGGGTCAGCACGCTCCATGAGATCGCGCTCCAGATTGATGCAGCGCGGAGCAACGACGAAATCCTGCGCGTGCTCCGGAACGAAATGAAGTGGATCCTCCGCCACCGGGTCTGCTTCGCATGCCTGCTGAACACGTTCCACTCCGAATACACGGTCATCCCTCTCTCGCCTCATGAGGAGCCCGCGCTGAATGACGGCACGAGGCACCCTGCGGGCGCCGGCGTTTCCGGTACCGTGATCATGAATCAGTCTCCCCTGTGTCTCGACCCGGCGGAATCCCGCGGAGAGACCGCCCCGCCGCAGGACGGCGCCGCGGAGCAGCTCCCGGAGGACGTCCTGAAGCGGGCCGGGATGCGCTCGCTTCTCGTCGTCCCCCTGCGCACCGGAGACGAAACGATCGGGACGCTCGGTTTCGCCGCGGAGGGGGAGGGGGCGTTCGGGGAGCACGAGATCGTGCTTGCACAGATGCTTGCCACCCAGGTTGCCATCGCCCTCCAGCACAACGCCATGTTCGAGGACGCGCAGAGGCGCATCGCGCAGATCGAACTTGTGAACGAGCTTGCCGAAGACCTTACCTCCACGCTGGAGCTTGACCAGCTCCTTTCTGCGGCCGCCGAGACGATCCGGAAAACCTGCAACTTCTTCGATGTGTCAATATTCCTCGTCGACCGCCCGCGCCAGGAGGCCTATCTTGTCGCTCATTCCGGGACGCACGCGGATTTCCTGCCGGCGGGGTACAGGCAGAAATTCAGCGAGGGGATCGTCGGGTGGTCGATAAGCCACGACGAGCGCGTGATGTCGGGGGACGTGACGGAGGATCCCCGGTACAGCGCGAACCTCTACACCGAGACCAGGTCAGAGATGTCGATCCCGATCCGCGTGGAACACGAGATCGTCGGCGTGCTGAACGTGGAGGATGAGCGCCGGCACGCGTTCGACGAGACCGACGCCATCGTCCTGGAGACCCTCTGCGATCAGCTCGGAAGCGCAATCAAGAACGCGCAGCTGTACGACAGGCTCAAGCGGACAAACGCGAAGCTGACCGAGTTTGACAGAATGAAATCGGATTTCCTCGGGATCGTCTCGCACGATTTCCGATCGCCGCTTGCGAGCATCGTGCTTGCGGCAAGCGCGCTCCTGAAAAGGCCGGATGCGGTCGACGGGCGGCGGCTCCGGGAGTACCTGACGGTGATCGTGGACCAGGCCAACAGGCTGATCCGGCTTGCGGAGGACACGCTCTCGATGACGAAAATGGAGGCGGGGCAGCTTAACTACTTCTTCAACATGGTGAACATCGAGCGCCTCATCAAGGACACGATCTCGATGGTGACGGTCTCAGGCAGGCACACCGTGACGTATGACCTCGATCCGCGGGCGGGGTACGTGCGCGGAGACCCGACAAAGCTACGGCAGGTCCTGCAGAATCTCGTCTCGAACGCGGTGAAGTATTCCCCCGCGGGGGGCAGGGTGACAATCCGCGCGGCGCACCATTCGCCCGAACAGCTTGTCGTGGCGGTGACCGACGAAGGGATCGGGATCCCGGCGGATCAGATCGGGAAGCTCTTCCAGAAATTCTCTCGCGTCGACACGCCGCAGTCGAAGGAAATCAAGGGATCGGGACTCGGACTCTGGATCTGCAGGGAGATCGTGAAAGCACACGGCGGACAGATATGGGTCGAGAGCCAGGTGGGAAAGGGAAGCACGTTCGCCTTCACGGTCAGAAAAGCGCACCCGGACACGACGCTCGAGTAAGCGTCAGTGCGCCCCGCCCCGCGCGGCCAGTCTTCCTTCGAGGACGCGCGATGCCTCTTCGCTCACCTGCCGCCAGTCGGATACGTCCCCGTTGAGCGCGCGCACCGCCGCGCGAAATTCCTCGCGGGTCACCGATTCGTTCTTCAGCACAGAATCCGCCGCCGCCGCCGCGGCCCGGGGATCGAGCCCCGCCTCCCTGCTTCTTGCCGCCGTCTCGATCAGCGACGCAAGGATCCGCGCGGTCTTCCCGCCCGCCGGAGAGGCCTGGCCGCCTCCGGGACTGAAGCACCCCGGGAGCGGAAGAAGGAGCTGGAGAAGGAGGAGCACGTGTGCGGCGCGCATCGACGGTTGCAGTGCTGTGTGCGTTGAATATCGTCACTTCGCGCCTCATACTCAACGGTCTGAGGCTCCCGCCGTGCTCCGGGTTGACTTTCAGCCCCCTGATCAGTATATTTCTTGTCATTTCGCTATTTTCCCATCATCGTGCAAGGGTGTATGCCTTCAACGTCAGATTTCCGCCCCGGTCTCGTCATCAAGTACAACAACGAACTCTGGACGATCATCGAGTTCCAGCATGTGAACCCGGGCAACTGGCGGGCATTTGTGCGCACGAAGCTCAAGAACATCAAGAGCGGGAAGGTCATCGAGAACAGGTTCAGGGCGGGCGAATCGATCGACACGATCCGCATCGAACGGAAGGAATTCCAGTTTCTCTACAGGGACGGGACCGGGTATGTGTTCATGGACAAGTTGGATTATGAACAGATGTCGGTGCAGGGGGAGCAGGTGGGCGAGGGTGCGAAGTTCCTGAAGGACGGGGAGTCGGTGGACATCCTGTTCAACGGGAATGACATCACCGGGATCGAGCTCCCGATCACCGTCGAGCTGAAGGTGACGGAAACCGTTCCCGGGGTCCGGGGGGACAGCGCCAATGCGGGGACGAAGCCCGCCACCGTTGAGACGGGGGCGACGGTGAACGTTCCCCTGTTCATCAACGAGGGGGACGTCGTCAAGATCGACACCAGGACGGGCGACTACATCGAACGCGTCAAGGCATGAAGGCGGTGCCTGGAGCGTGTGTGCGCCCGTCTGTGTACCGGTGATCACCTGACAACAACGGAGACCGCATGGATCTAAACTACGTCAGGAAGCTCGTGAAGCTTCTCTCCGAAAGTGCAGTGGATGAAATTGAGATCGAAGAGGAAGGGAAGAAGATCCGCGTCGCGAAAAACCCCCACCCCGCACCCGTCTACCAGGGGCAGTTCGCGGCCCCGCAGGCCCCCCCACCCCCGGCCGGAATTCCCGCCCCGCAGGCAGCCCTCCCGGAATCCGCCACGCCCCCCGTCCCGGCGGCAACGCTTCACGAGATCAGGTCCCCCATCGTCGGTACGTTCTACCGCTCGCCCGCGCCCGACGCGGCCCCCTTCGTCGAGGTGGGGAGCGTCATCCGTCCCGGGGCCGTCCTGTGCATCGTCGAAGCCATGAAGCTCATGAACGAGATCGAAGCGGACGTCGACGGAAAAATTGTGAAGGTCATGGTCGAGAACGGCCAGCCGGTCGAGTACGACCAGACGCTCTTCCTCGTCGAACAAGCCCGGCACCAGGTCTGATATCCAGGAGACACTGTTGTTCAAGAAGGTCCTCATCGCGAACCGGGGGGAGATTGCCCTCCGCATCATCCGGGTCTGCAAGCAGCTCGGGATCAAGACCGTCGCGGTCTATTCCCAGGCGGACCGGGACTCGCTTCACGTCCGGTTCGCGGACGAGGCGGTCTGCATCGGCCCACCGCCGGGACGCGAGAGCTACCTGAAAATTCCCAGGATCATCGCGGCCGCCGAGATCACGGGCGCCGATGCGATCCATCCCGGGTACGGCTTCCTCGCCGAGAACGCCGGGTTCGCCGAGATCTGCACGACCTCGGGAATCAAATTCATCGGACCCACTCCCGCGATGATCAGCGCGATGGGGGACAAGGCCGTGGCGAAAGAGACGATGCGGAAGGCCGGGGTCCCCGTCGTCCCCGGAAGCGAGAGCGTCGTCGCCGGCGCGGACGAAGCGCGCGAGATCGCCCGGTCGATTGCGTACCCCGTGATCATCAAGGCCTCGGCCGGGGGGGGAGGTCGCGGGATGCGGATCGTGCGCGAGGAGTCCGAGATGGACACTGCCTTCTCCACCGCGCGCCACGAGGCGGAGCAGGCGTTCAGCAACCCCGACGTCTACCTTGAAAAATTCATCGAACAGCCCCGGCACGTCGAGGTGCAGGTGTTCGGCGACGAGCACGGGAACGTCATGCATTTCGGGGAGCGCGACTGCTCCGTCCAGCGCCGCCACCAGAAGCTCATCGAGGAATCCCCTTCTCCCGTCGTCGACGACGATCTCCGCACGAAGATGGGGGAGGCCGCGATCAAGGGGTGCAGGGCGGTCAACTACGTCAATGCGGGGACCGTCGAATTCCTTGTGGACAGGGAACAGAATTTCTACTTCATGGAGATGAACACCCGCATCCAGGTGGAGCATCCCGTGACCGAGCAGGTGACCGGGCACGACCTTATCAAGCTCCAGCTCCAGGTCGCGGCCGGGGAGCGCCTCCCCAGAAAGAAGATCGTTCAGCGCGGCCATGCGATGGAGTGCCGCATCAACGCGGAAGACCCGGCGCACGATTTCCGCCCGTCGCCGGGAAAGATCACCGACTTCCACATGCCCGGGGGGTTCGGGGTCAGGGTCGATACGCACGCGTACGCGGGGTACTCCGTCCCGCCGTACTACGACTCGCTCACCGCGAAACTCATCGTCTACGCGCAGACGCGCGAAGGCGCGATCAACAAGATGGCGGGGGCGCTTGAAGAGTTCGTCATCGAGGGGATCAGGACGACCATCCCGTTTCACCGGCAGGTGATGCAGAACGAAAAATTCCGCAGCGGCCGGTTTGACACGAGCTTTCTCGAGACGTTTGTGTTCGAAGCACCGGGCGCGTGAGGCCGCGAGGATTCTCCAACTGCCATCGACGAAAGGACTTTCCAGAATGAACATTCCTGAGAACCTGAAATACACGAAAGACCACGAGTGGATCCGCATCGAGGGAGAAACGGGGACGATCGGGATCACGGACTACGCGCAGGGGGAACTGGGGGACGTCGTGTTTGTGGAGCTCCCCCCCGTGGGGAAGGCGGTCAAACAGCACGAGGTGTTCGGAACGATCGAGGCGGTGAAAGCGGTCTCGGACCTCTTCGCGCCGATGTCGGGTTCCGTGACTGACGTAAACGCCGCCGTCGCGGCGTCCCCCGAAGCGGTGAACAAGGATCCGTACGGGAAGGGATGGATGGTGAAGGTGAAGCTCTCGAGCGCCGCGGAGGCCGGCGGACTTCTTGATGCGGCCGCCTACCGGTCGCTGATAGGAAAATAAGGGGCGCCCGTCCGGGCCGCCCCCCTGTCCCCGCGGAGGCTCAGACCTCCGCGTATTCCCCGGCAGCGGGGCAGGTGCACTCAAGGTTCCTGTCCCCGTAGGCGTTGTTGACGCGGCCGACCGATGGCCAGAACTTGTGCGCCCGCACGTACGGTGTGGGAAACGCCCCCTTCTCCCTCGGATAGGGCATCGTCCATGCGTCGCTCGCGACGGCTGCGGCGGTATGCGGCGCGTTTTTCAGCACGTTCATCGCCCTGTCCGCGGCTCCCTCTTCGATTTCCCGTATCTCGCCCCGTATCGCCACCAGCGCATCGCAGAACCTGTCAAGCTCCTCCTTCGGTTCGCTCTCCGTCGGCTCAATCATCAGCGTCCCGGCCACGGGAAAAGAAACCGTCGGGGCATGGAACCCGTAGTCCATCAGGCGCTTGGCGACGTCTTCGGCCTCGACGCCTGCGCTCTCCTTGAAATGACGGAGATCGATGATGAACTCGTGCGCGACGCGTCCGCCGGACCCCCTGTAAAGTATCGGATAATGTCGCTCGAGTCTCTTCGCCATATAGTTCGCGTTCAGTATCGCGATCTCGGTCGCCTCCTTCAGCCCGCGCCCTCCCATCATCGCAATGTAGGCCCAGGAGATCGCGAGTATCCCCGCGCTTCCCCAGGGCGCCGCGGACACCGGCCCGATGGCCCGCGGCCCGCCGGTGCCGGGGACAATGTGGCCGGGGAGGAAGGGGGCGATGTGTTCCGCGACGCATATCGGTCCCATCCCCGGACCACCGCCGCCGTGCGGGATGCAGAACGTTTTGTGGAGATTCAGATGGCAGACGTCGGCACCGAGTTCCGCCGGGCGGCAGAGTCCGACCTGCGCGTTCATGTTCGCCCCGTCCATGTATACCTGTCCCCCCGACGCATGGACGACCGCGCAGATCTCCTTTATCGATTCCTCGAACACCCCGTGCGTCGAAGGATAGGTGACCATGAGCGCTGCAAGACCTCCGGCATGCTCCCGCGCCTTCGCCTTCAGGTCATCCACGTCGATGTTTCCCGCGTCGTCGCACCGGACCACGACGACGCGCATTCCGGCCATCACGGCGCTCGCGGGATTTGTCCCGTGCGCCGACGAGGGGATCAGGCAGATCGTCCTCGATCCCTCTCCCCGCGACCGGTGCCACGCCCGGATGACGAGAAGCCCGGTGTATTCCCCCTGCGCGCCGGCGTTCGGCTGGAGGGAGACTGCGGAGAGCCCCGTGATCTCCGCGAGCCATGACCGGAGTTCACTGAACATCGCGTGGTAGCCCGCGGCCTGTTCCGGCGGGGCGAACGGATGGAGCCTGCCGAACGCCGGCCATGTCACGGGGATCATCTCCGTCGTCGCGTTCAGTTTCATCGTGCAGGATCCGAGCGGGATCATGCTGACGTTGAGCGCGAGGTCCTTCGATTCCAGGCTGTGGAGATACCGGAGCATGCCGGTCTCGCTGTGATGCCTGTTGAACACGGGATGCGTGAGGTAAGCCGATGTCCTCCGGAGCGTTCCCGCATGCCCCCCCGCCTCCGGCTGAACGGGACCTGCGTTCTCCGGGCGTCCGAGGACAGCGAGAATCCGGGTAACCTCGTCCCGGTCCGTCAGCTCATCGAGCGCGATCCCCAGCGTCCCGTCCCCGAAAGCGCGAAAGTTCATCGATGCCCCGGACGCGGCCTGAAGTATGCCGCGGAGGGATCCCTCTTTCACGCGGAGACGTACGGTGTCGAAAAACACCTCGTGGACCACGCCGTGGCCGAGCGCGCGCGCGCCGTGCGCGAGCGTGAGCGCCATTTCATGGATCCGCCGGGCGATAGCCTGGAGCCCTTCCGGGCCGTGATAGACCGCGTACATCCCCGCCATGACGGCAAGGAGCACCTGCGCCGTGCAGACGTTGGACGTTGCTTTCTCCCTCCGGATGTGCTGTTCCCTCGTCTGGAGCGCCATGCGGAGCGCGCGGTTCCCCTGCGCGTCGACGGAGACGCCGATGATGCGTCCGGGCATGTGGCGCCTGTGCGCGTCCTTCGTCGCAAAATAGGCGGCGTGCGGCCCTCCGTACCCCGGGGGGACGCCGAACCTCTGCGTGGACCCCACGGCCGCGTCCGCGCCGAATTCTCCGGGGGGGGTGAGAAGCAGGAGGCTCATCAGGTCTGCCGCGCAGACGACAAGAGCGCCGACGGCGTGCGCCCTGTCGCAAAACGGCCCGTAGTCCTCGACCGCGCCGTCGGTGGCCGGGTACTGCACGAGAGCGCCGAAAACGTCCTCGGAGAACTCGAACCGGGCGCAGGATCCGACGACAATGCGTATGCCGAGCGCCGCGGCCCTCGTGCGGACGACCTCGATGTTCTGCGGGTGACACTCGTCGGACACAAAAAACACGCCGCCGGCGCCCGTACCGCGCACCGCGCGGAACATCGTCATCGCTTCCGCAGCCGCAGTCGATTCGTCGAGAAGCGATGCGTTGGCGATGTCCATCCCCGTGAGGTCGGTGACGAGGGTCTGGTAATTCAGGAGTGCCTCGAGACGTCCCTGGGCGATCTCCGCCTGGTACGGCGTGTACGCGGTGTACCACCCCGGGTTCTCCAGGACGTTCCGGAGTATGACCGGGGGGGTGATGGTCTCGTGGTACCCCATGCCGATGAACGAGCGGTACGCCATGTTCTTCGAGGCCATGCCGGCGAGCGCGGCGAGGACGGCTTCCTCCGTGCGCCCCTCCCCGATGGCGAGCTCGCGCGTGCTCCGGATCGCCGCGGGGACGACGCTGGAAATGAATTCACCGAGCGACGCGCACCCGAGTTCATCGAGCATCGCCTTTTGTGAGAGCGCCCCGGGGCCGATATGGCGCCGTGAAAATGGAATGGGATCGGAATGTGCGTTGTTCATGAACCGGATCTCCCTCAGGAAAGAAACCTAAAATACGGAGATTGCGCCTCACATTCAACGATCGGACGGTTCCTGCTGTCCGCCGGAGATCCGCCTGAAGTCCGCCGTCGAGGCTCGTGATGGAGAGCATGACGCGGACAATGTTGGGACGCGCCATACCGCGGAGCATGTCGATGCCCCGGGCATGAGCGGGTTCATGGTGTTCATGCTCACCGGGTTGCGTATCTCCGTGAAGATCTCGCGGTGGAGTGCTTCGAACCTGTTCGGCGTGGCCCCGTTCCTTCAGAGGGCGTTTCATCCCCCGGTACGGCCCCGCCGGGGAGGCCCCGCCGATGCGGGGTACGTGCCGAGGAGACGGAATTGGGAGACGATCTCGCGGAGATGATCGAACGCGCGGGAGACCCGCTCCTCTCCGGGACCACCTGCAATGTCGGCGTAGAACCGGTATTCGAACGGCGACCGGGGATCGGGGCGGGATTCTATCTTGAGGAGGTCGATCTCGCGGAGAGCGAACACGCCGAGTATGTGAAAAAGCATTCCCGGCCGGTTCGCCGCAGGCGTGAACACGATGCTCGACCTGGTTTTCATGCCATGCGTGAATTTCCACGGGGCGCGCGAGAGGACGAGAAATCTCGTGAAGTTGTTCGGGCTGTTCTCGATGTTTCTCTTCAGTATTTTGAGCCCGTACAGGCGCGCCGCGTGGGCTCCCGCGATCGCGCCCGTGTCCGTGCGCGCATCCCGGGCGACCGCGTGAGCGGCGCCCGCGGTGTCGAAGAACGGGACGGGCCTGATCGCCGGGTGGGCGAGAAGAAACAGGCTGCACTGGGCGAGCGCCTGGGGATGGGAGCGGACGGAGGTCAGGCGGCCCAGCGTGCTGCCGGCAGGGGCCAGCAGGGCGTGTTCGATCCGCTGGTGGATCTCTCCCACGATATGGAGCCCGTGCGCAAGGAGAAGGTCGTAGTTCTCGTGTATGCTCCCGGCGAGGGAGTTTTCGATCGGGATGACGCCGCGGTCCGACTGCCGGCGTTCCACCCTGTCGAACACCTCGCTGAACGTTTCACAGGGGGATGTCGCAATCTCTTTGCCGAGCGCCGCGCGGGCCGCAGCCTCGCTGTATGCTCCGTGGACCCCCTGGAATGCGACATTCATCGTTTCCTCTCTGCGTGTGCAGGCGCCCGGCTCTTTCTCCCCGGTGCGCCGGCGGGTTCATTGAACCGGAGATGAAATCTCCGTACATTCATAATATACAACGAACGTGCGTACAGAATCCACAGGGAGTTCACCCGTGAAAAAGAAAACCGCTCCGCCTGCGGCGGGAAAGGGACTGAGGGGGAGAGATTTCATATCCATCGATGATTGCTCCACGAAAGAGATCACGGCCCTCCTCCGGCTCGGGGCCGCGATCAAAGCGGATCCGAAGAAATACCGCCGCGCGCTGGACGGGAAAATGATGGCGCTTATATTTGAGAAACCCTCCCTCCGCACGCGGACCACGTTCACCGTCGGGATGAGCCAGCTCGGCGGAGATTCCATCCTCCTCACCCCTGCCGATATCAGCCTCGGGAAGCGGGAATCGGTCTATGACGTCGCGAAGAACCTCGAGAGAATGGTGGACGGGATCATGATCAGGACGTTCGCTCATGCGATATGCACCTCGATGGCCCTGAACGCGCGGATCCCGGTGATCAACGGCCTGACCGACCATGAACACCCGTGCCAGGCGATGGCCGATTTCATGACAATACTCGAATTGAGGAAGAACCTCCGTCCGCTGAAGCTCGCGTACGTGGGGGACGGAAACAACGTCGCCCATTCGCTCATGCTGACCGCCGCCAAGCTCGGGGCGACGCTCTTTCTCGGCACTCCCGCCGCGTACAGACCAGATCCGGCCGTGACGGAGCGCGCGGAGGCTCTGGCACGGGAGGAGGGGGGCGCCGTGCACTGGTGCGAGGATCCCGCCGGTGCGGTCAGGGGGGCGGACGTCGTGTATACCGACACGTGGGCGAGCATGGGGCAAGAGGGAGAGGCGGACGCACGGCGGGCCGTGTTCGCCCCCTATCAGGTGAACCGCGCCCTCTTCGCGCTTGCGAAAAAAGACGCGCTCTTCATGCACTGCCTCCCCGCACACCGCGGTGAGGAAGTGACGGACGACGTCATTGATTCTCCGAATTCGGTCGTCTTCACGCAGGCGGAGAACCGGCTTCACGTGCAGAAGGCGATCATGCTCGAACTTATGCGCGGCTGAACGCATGGGCGGGCTCGTCCTCATAGCCGTGGGAGGGAATGCCCTCATCCGGGCCGGTCAGAAGGGGACCGCGCAGGAACAGTTCCAGAACGCCGTCGACACGGCGGGGGTTGTCGTCAGGCTCATCGACGCCGGGTACCGGGTCGTTCTCACGCACGGGAACGGCCCTCAGGTCGGCGCCGCGCTTGTCCGTTCCGAACTCGCGGCCGCGCACGCGTACAGGATGCCGCTGGATTGCTGCGTCGCCTCCACTCAGGGGGAGATCGGCTACGTCCTCCAGTATGCGCTCTGGCAGGCGCTCCAGGCGGAGGGGCACATGACGCCGGTCGTCTCGCTTGTGACGCAGGTCCTCGTCGACAAGAACGACCCCGCCTTTGCGCGCCCCACGAAGCCGATCGGTCCGTTTTACACGAGAGACGAGGCGGACCGCTACCGCGACCTGTTCAACTGGGACATCGTGGAAGACTCCTCCCGCGGGTTCCGGCGGGTCGTTGCCTCCCCCGAGCCGAAGGGGATCGTGGAGCTTGAAGCGATCCGCGCCTGCGTCGACAGGGGACTTGTCGTAATCGCCGGCGGCGGGGGGGGCGTGCCGGTCTTCAACGATCACGACATCACGAAGGGGGTGGAGGCGGTCATCGACAAGGATCACACCTCCGCGATACTCGCGTCGCAGCTGGGGGCGGATTTCTTCGCCATAGACACGGACGAGGAGATGGTCTGCCTCGATTACAGGAAGCCGTCGCAGAGAAAAATGCCGCGCCTGACGGTGGAGGAGTGCCGCCGCTTCAGTGCGGAAGGGCAGTTCCCGGAAGGGAGCATGGGGCCGAAGATCAGGGCGGCGATGATATTCCTGGCACGCGGGAGCGGACAGGCCGTGATCACGAACTCGGAACACCTGATGGACGCCGTCGCGGGAGACGGCGGAACGCATATCATCCGTTAACAGACACTTGTCCGTACAAGGAGAACGAATGCCGAAAACTCGTATACTGATCATGGGGGCGGCGGGGAGGGACTTCCACAATTTCAACACGGTGTACCGCGGGAACCGCGCCGTCGAGGTCGTCGCGTTCACCGCGACGCAGATTCCGAACATCGCCGGGAGGAAGTACCCCGCGAAGCTCGCGGGTCCCGGGTACCCCCGCGGCATCCGCATCTACCCCGAATCCGAACTCCCCGCGCTCATCCGGAAGCTCCGCGTGGACCAGGTCGTCTTTTCCTATTCCGACGTATCGAACAACTACGTGATGGACAGGGCGTCGATGGTGATGGCCCTTGGCGCGGATTTCACGGTCCTCGGCGGCCGCCTCACGATGCTCCCTTCAAAAATCCCCGTCATCGCGGTCGTCGCCGTCCGCACGGGATCGGGGAAGAGCCAGACGTCGCGCAGGGTGTGCGCCTACCTGCGGAGCCGCGGGAAGCGGGTTGTGGCGGTCCGGCACCCCATGCCGTACGGCGATCTCGTCAAGCAGCGGGTCCAGCGCTACGGGACGCTCGGCGATCTCGTGAAGTACAGGTGCACCGTCGAGGAGATGGAGGAATATGAGCCCCACATCGTGGAGGGGACGATCATCTACGCCGGGGTGGACTACGAGGCGATACTTCGCGAGGCGGAGAAGGAGGCCGACGTGATCGTGTGGGACGGTGGGAACAACGATATGTCGTTTTACAGATCAGACCTCACGATCACGGTCGTGGATCCGCACAGGCCGGGACACGAGTTGACGTACTACCCGGGACAGGCGAACGTCCGGCTTGCCGACGTGATCGTCGTGAACAAGGTGGACTCCGCCGCGCCGGAAAACGTCGCTGCGGTCATCGCAAACTCGCGCGCGATCAACCCGGGAGCGGTGATCGTTGAAGCAAACTCGAATATCACCGTCGAGGACGAATCGCTCATCAGGGGGAAGAACGTCCTCGTCGTCGAGGACGGGCCGACGCTGACACACGGTGAAATGCAGTTCGGCGCGGGAACGATCGCCGCAAAGATGTTCGGCGCGCGCTCAATCATCGATCCGCGGCCCTACGCGGCCGGCTCGATCGCCGGGACATACGCGAAATACCCGCGGACCGGCCCGGTCCTCCCGGCGATGGGGTACGGCGGGGAACAGGTCGCCGACCTGGAGGAGACGATAAACAAGGTTCCCTGCGACACGGTTGTTATCGGGACGCCGATTGACCTGCGGCGCGTTCTGAAGATCAACAAGCCGTCTGTCCGCGTCAGCTACACGCTCCAGGAGAGGACCAGGCCCGACATCCCGGCCATCCTCGACGAGTTCCTCAGGGCGCCCCGCCGGCGGGCCGGAAAGGGGAAAAAGGGGTGACGGCAGGGGGACGTTGGAGAATCGTGAGAAAATTCCTATATTAGGTGAATCCGGAATCCGAATCCCTCCCGATGATCCACAACGAGCTCGTTCTTGTCCTCGACTACGGTGCGCAGTATTCCCAGCTCATCGCCCGCCGCATCCGGGAGGCGGGAGTCTACTCGGAACTTCATCCCTGCACGATCCCCGTCGAACGCATCCGTGCGCTCAATCCCCGGGGGATAATACTCTCGGGGAGCCCCCACAGCGCATACGACGAGGGGGCGCCGCTTTCGTCCCCTGAAGTGTTCTCCCTCGGCATCCCCGTCCTCGGCATCTGTTACGGGCTGCAGCTTATCGCCTACCAGCTTGGCGGAGAGGTCGACAGGGCGGCCCGGCGGGAATACGGCCAGGCGCTTCTCACCGTCGACGACGCGGAGGACCTCTTCGCGGGTGTCGAGCCGGACGTGCCGGGGGGGCTGAGCGTCTGGATGAGCCACGGGGACCATATCACCCGGATGCCCCCGGGATTCGAATCGATCGCCCACAGTGCAAACGCCCCCGTCTGCGCGATCCGCCACCGGGGGAAGAAAATCTACGGCGTCCAGTTCCATCCGGAGGTCGTCCACACGCCGAAGGGGCGCGCGATACTCCGGAATTTCCTCTACAGGATCTGCGGGTGCGAGGGGACGTGGAGCCCCTCGGCGTTCATCGGCGAGGCGCTGGAAAACGTCCGGCGGACCGTCGGAGGGGGGAAGGTGCTCTGCGCGCTCAGCGGCGGGGTGGACTCCTCGGTCGCCGCGCTGCTCCTCCACCGGGCTCTCGGGGACCGGCTGACATGCATCCACATCAACAACGGGTTGATGCGGAAGAACGAATCTGAAGCGGTCGTGAAGACGTTCCGCGACATGTACGCGATCCGCCTGGAATACGTCGACGCCTCGGCCCTCTTCCTCGAAGGGCTCCGCGGTGTGACCGATCCCGAATCCAAGAGAAAGATCATCGGGAAGCTGTTCATCGACGTCTTCGAGAAAGAGGCGGCGAAGATCGGGAGGGTCGATTTCCTCGCGCAGGGGACGCTCTACCCGGACGTGATTGAATCGACGTCCTTCAAGGGGCCGTCCGTGACGATCAAGTCCCACCACAACGTCGGCGGACTCCCGGAGAAGATGAACCTCCGGCTCATCGAGCCGTTCCGGGAGCTCTTCAAAGACGAGGTGCGCGCCGTCGGCGCGGACCTGGGTCTTCCCGACGATCTCCTCTGGCGCCATCCGTTCCCCGGTCCCGGGCTTGCGGTCCGCATACTCGGCGAGGTCACGCCTGAGCGGCTCGCGCTCCTCCGGGAGGCGGACGAGATATTCGTGGAGGAAGTGCGCCGGGCGGGGCTCTACCGCGACATCTGGCAGGGGTTCGCCGTCCTCCTCCCCGTCCGCTCGGTGGGGGTGATGGGGGACGGCAGGACGTACGGCGAAAGCGTCGCAATCCGCGCGGTTGCCAGCGTGGACGGGATGACGGCCGACTGGTTCCGCATGCCGCACGACGTGCTCGCGGCGATATCGGGCCGGATCACAAACGAGATCCCCGGGATCAACAGGGTCGTGTACGACATCAGTTCGAAGCCGCCGGCGACGATCGAATGGGAATGAGTGACGGGGTGAACGGTTGAAAAGGTATTTTTCGTTCGTCAAGATCGAGCATACGCTCTTCTCGCTCCCGCTGATCTACAGCGGCGTGATGCTCGCCTCAAGAAATGCCGCGCCTCCGCTCCGCGTCCTCATCCTTGTCCTGACGGCGGCCACGGGGGCGCGGACGGTGGCATTCGCCCTCAACAGGATCATCGACAGGCAGATCGACGCCCGCAACCCGCGGACGGCCGCGCGCGACCTCCCGAGCGGACGGATGACGCTCTGGGACGCCGCCTGGGTGACGATCGCGGGGGGGGCGCTCTATTTCGGATCCGCGCTGCTGATCTCTCCGTTCTGTTTTTTTATGGCGCCCATTCCCCTCGCGGTCTTCATCGTCTACCCGACGATGAAACGGTACACGCCGCTCGCCCACTTCGGCGTCGGGCTCGGGCTGGCCATGGGTCCCCTCGGGGGCTGGTTTGCGGTTTCTCCCTCCTTCCACGATCTCTCCGTCCCCGCGCTCCTTGCGTTCTTCACGCTGTTCTGGGTGGCCGGGTTCGACATCATCTACGCCACGCTTGACGAGGAGTTCGACAGGAAGGAATCGCTCTACTCGTTTCCCGCCCGGTTCGGGAGGCGGACGGCGCTCCGGATCTCCGCGGTCTTTCACACGATCGCGTTCCTCATGCTTGTCGCGCTCTTCCTCCATTCGGTCATGTCCCTCCTTGCGCTGCCGCTGCTTCTCCTGACCGGGGGCCTGCTGTACCTGGAACAGAAGAAGGCGGAAGACGTCCAGCTCGCCTTCTTCAGGATCAATGCCGTCGCGGGGTTCGCGGTGTTCTGTATGGTCTTCATCGGAGTCTACGCATGAACGTCGTCGTCGCCGTCACGGGATCGTCGGGCGCCGTCTACGCGCTGGATTTCCTGAAGAAATGCCCGGGGAAGAAATTCCTCGTCGTCAGCCGGTGGGGGAAGGTGCTCCTCAGGGATGAGCTCGCGATGGGGGAGAAGGATCTCTCGCCGTTCGTCACGCGCACGTTTTCCGACGACGATCTCGCCGCGCCGGTCGCCTCCGGGTCCAACCCGATCGACGCGATGGTCATCATCCCCGCGTCGACGTCCACGGTCGGGAAGATCGCATCGGGCATCGGGGACACGCTCATCACGCGCGCGGCGCAGGTCTGCCTGAAAGAGCGCACGCGGCTCATTCTGTGCGTCCGGGAAACCCCGCTCTCCACGCTCACGCTCGAACAGTGCGCCCGCCTCTCCTCGTACGGCGCGGTCATCATGCCCGTCTCCCCCCCGCTGTATTTCGGTCCGCAGACGATCGCCGAGGAGGTGGGGACGTTTACCGACAGGGTCCTCGCACAGATCGGCGTCAGGACCGGCCGGGGATGGCGTGCGGAGGAGCTGGAGTGACGTTCACCTCGTTCGGCGATTTTTCCCGGTATCTGGAGTCCGTGGGGGAGCTTCACCGCGTAAGGCTCGAGGTCGATCCGTACCTTGAGATCACGGAGATCGCCTCACGCGCGCTGCGCGAGGGGAAGCCCGCGCTTCTGTTCGAGAACGTGAAAGGGTCTGTCTACCCGGTCGTCGTCAACGCCATGGCCAGCGACAGGCGGTGCGAGCTCGCCCTTCAGAAGCACCCGGGGGAGATCGGACGCGAACTCGCCGGGTTCATCGAGGACGCGCTCCCGCCGCATCTCTCCGCGCTGTTCGCGCGAAGGAAGACCGCCGCGCGGTTCCTGCACGCGCCCGTGCGCAGTGTGCGGATCGCTCCGTCGCAGGAACTCTCTCTCGCGCCCGACCTGGATGCGCTCCCCGTTCTGACCTGCTGGCCCGGTGACGGGGGGCGTTTCATCACGCTCCCGCAGGTCGTCACGTACGACCCGGTCCGCCTGACGCGGAACATGGGAATGTACCGGATGCAGGTGTTCGACCGCCGGACCACGGGGATGCACTGGCAGATACAGAAGGGGGGAGGGTTCCACTTCGCAAGGGCGGAAAAACTCGGGCGCCCGCTGGAGCTTGCGGTGGCGATAGGGACCGACCCCGCGCTTCTCCTGGCGACGGTCGCCCCCCTCCCCGAAAATATCGACGAGGCGATGTTCGCGGGGTTCCTCAGGGGGAAGCGGACGGAATTCGTGAAGGGGAAATCGGTGTCCATCGCTGTCCCGGCCTCAGCCGAGTTCATACTCGAGGGGATCGTGCAGCCCGGGGAGCGGAGGATGGAAGGGCCGTTCGGGGATCACTTCGGCCATTATTCGTCGGCCGCCCCGTTTCCCGTCTTTCACCTGAGCGCGCTCACGAGCCGCCGCACTCCCGTCTACCCCGCCACCGTCGTGGGGATCCCTCCGATGGAGGACAAGTTCCTCGGGGATGCGACGCAGATGATCCTTTCCCCCATGGTCAGGCTCCTCCACGCGGAGGTCACCGCCATGTGGGCGTATTACGAGGCGGGATTCCACAACCTCCTTGTCGTCGCCGTGGACCAGCGGTACGGGAAGGAAGCGATGAAGACCGCGCTCGGACTGATGGGGATGTCCCAGCTTGCCCTGACGAAGTGCATAATACTCGTCAGCGAAGGGGTCGACGTCCGGAATTTCACCGATGTGCTCCACGAGGTGCGCGCACACTACGACCCGCACTACGATTTCGTCATGATCCCCCGCGTTCCCCTGGACACGCTCGATTTCACGAGCGCCGCGATGAACCTGGGGAGCAAAATGATACTCGATGCCACGCGGAAGGAGCGTCCCCGGACCCCGGCGGGGGGGCGGGGGGAGCGGCGCGCGCTTCCGCCGCTCAGGCCGGTCGACAGGAGGATCGTGGACTCCACGCTTATCGACGGGACGCTTCTCGTCGTCAGCGTCCGCAGGGACGGGAGGCAGGTCCTCGCGAAACTTCTGCGCCACCCCACCCTGGGGAAATACCCGCTCATCGCCACCGTGAGCGACGACGTGGATCTCCGCGACAGGGAGAATACGCTCTGGGGGATATTCACGCGGTTCGACTGCGAGAGGGACGTGCTGTTTGCCTCCCGGAAGCTGATCGGCATCGGCCCGGTGTACGGCGGCGCGATGGGGATCGATGCGACGTGGAAGGAAGGCTATCCCGCCCCGCTCGCGATGACGGAGAAGATACGGCGCAGGGTCGAGGAACGCTGGGATGCGTACTGGCGTTAGGTTATCCGCAGGACCTTTCTTCCAGGAGGAGATGCATGCACATACGTGACAAAAAACTGATCCCGGTCCGGGAAAAGCTCGAACGGGGTGAAAGGCTGACGCTCGAAGACGGGCTGACAATGTACGCTTCCGGCGACCTGATCGGCCTGGGAGCCATGGCGGGCGCGATGCAGAAGGAACGGAGCGGGGACGCGGTGTACTTCGTCCTCAATCAGAAAATCGAGCCCACGAACGTCTGCGTCCTCGCGTGCAGGTTCTGCGACTTCGCCGCGAAGAGCGGGGATCCCCGCGCTTACGAGATGTCGGTGGAGGAGATACTGGCGAAGCTATCCCCGGAGATCCGCGAGGTGCACATCACCGGGGGGATGCCCCCGGACTGGCCGTGGGAGCGGTACCTCGACATCGTCCGCGCGGTGCATGCGCGGCTGCCGGAAGCGGACATCAAGGCATTCACCGCCGTGGAGATCGATTTCTTTCATAAGAAATTCCGGATGCCGGTTGAAGAGATCCTCCGCCAGCTCATTGCCGCCGGTCTCCGCACGATGCCCGGGGGGGGCGCCGAGGTCTTTTCCGAGCGGGTCAGGCGGCTCCTCTTCAACCAGAAGATCGGCGCAAAGGCGTGGCTCGATATACACAGGACGGCACACAGGCTCGGGATCCCGACGAACAGTACGCTTCTCTACGGCCACATCGAGACGATGGAGGAACGTCTGAACCACATGATCCGGCTCCGCGCGCTGCAGGACGAAACGGGGGGGTTCCTCACGTTCATTCCCCTCGCCTTCCAGCCGGGAGCGACGGGGATCAAGCCCGCGAACCGGTTCACGTCCGCCGCCGACGACCTGAAGACGATCGCCGTGGCGCGTCTCATGCTCGACAATATACCGCACATCAAGGCGTACTGGGTGATGCTGACGGAGGAGGTCGCTTCCGTCGCGCTCAACTTCGGTGCGGACGATATGGAGGGAACCGTCGGGGGGGAGAAGATCGCGCACGACGCGGGTGCGGTCAGCCCGATGGCACTCGCCAGGGAGAGAATCGTCCGGCTGATCCGCGCCGCGGGGAAGATCCCGGTGGAGCGGGACGCGTACTACAACCCTCTTCACGTGCACGGAACAAAAGTCGTCGGGAAGATCCCGTATCTCAATTCCGTCCCGTTTTACGCGCTCCTGGAGAAGAGGGACTTCCGCATACTCCCCGTCGTGCCGCGCAGGATGGGGATGCTGGGCGCTCTCGGGGAGATCGACGCGGGCCCGTTTTCCCTCATGGACTACCTGGCAATGGAAGAGCGGATGGATCTCATGGGGTGGTGCATCGCCACGCGCGACCAGGTGAAGAGCGTCATGCTCTTTTCGAGGGGAGGATGGCGCGATCTCGAGGGGCGCAGAATAGGGATCACGGACGACACGGCAACATCGGTGCAGCTCCTGAATGTCCTTCTCGAGAAGAAATACGGCGTGCATGCGAAGCTCGAACGGCTCCACCAGGGGGTGAATGCCTACGACGGATTTGACGCAGTGCTTCTCATCGGCGACGAGGCGCTCCGGAGGAACAAGGAGGGACTTGACGGGTTCGAACTCGTGTACGACCTTGCACGCGAGTGGTACGAGTGGCAGAAACTCCCGTTCGTCTTTGCGGTGTGGGCGGTGCGCCGGTCGGTTCCGGCGCGGGAGAAGGAGGATCTCGGCGCGCTGCTGGAGGGGGCACTCGGGGCGGTGGGGGGTGATTTCATACCGGTGGCGGGACGGCACGGAAGGAGAATCGGTCTCACCGACGCGGAAACCCAGGAATACCTCTCGGGATTCAACTACACGCTCGGCGAACGGGAGCGCGAAGCCATCGCCGTGTTCCGGCGCCTCCTTCCGTCCGCGCCGTCCGGGAACCGTGCAGCACGGCAAGACATGGAGGCGCGATGACGATCCAATCGCTGTGCGACAACGCGATCGCCGGCGTGCGGCTGTCGCCGGAGGAGGGTCTCGAACTTCTCCGTCACGGCGAGCTGCTGGACCTCGGGGCCGCCGCGAATGAAATCCGTTTCAGGATGAATCCCCTTCCCCGGGTGACGTTTCACGTCGACACGAACCCGAACTACACGAACATCTGCAACGTCGACTGCATCTTCTGCGCGTTCTACAAACATCCCGGCGAGGAGGGGGCATACACGCACTCCGTGGAGACGATGATCGGGAAGTTCAGGGAATCGGCGGCCAACGGGGTGACGACGATACTTCTCCAGGGAGGGGTGAATCCCGCCCTCCCGTTCGGGTACTACCTGGAGCTCGTCGAGCGGACCGTCCGGGAAGTCCCCGGCGTCACGCCCCATTTCTTCTCGACGTCGGAGATACTCGGGATGGCGCGGGTCTCCGGTCTCGGCACGGAAGGAGTTCTCCGGCGGCTGTGGGATGCCGGGCTGCGGACGATCCCCGGGGGCGGAGCGGAGATACTTGCGGACGGCGTCAAGAGGAAGATCAGCCACCTGAAGGGAACGAGCGCCGACTGGGCGGGAGTGATGAGGGAGGCGCACCGGATAGGGTTCAAGACGACGGCGACGATGATGTACGGGCACCTGGAGACCGACGAGGACATCATCACGCATCTCGAGCTCGTCCGCGCCCTGCAGGACGAGGAGCACGGGTTCACCGCGTTCATCCCCTGGAGTTTCAAACCGGGGAACACGCCGCTGGAGAAGATCATCCCGGTGTATGCGACGCCGGTGCGCTACTTGCAGATGATCGCAATTGCGCGCATCTACCTTGACAACGTCCCCCACATACAGGCGTCATGGTTCTCCGAGGGGAAGAAGACCGGCCAGATCGCCCTGCACTTCGGCGCGGATGATTTCGGGGGGACGCTGCAGGAGGAAAACGTTCACGCCGCGGCGCGGTTTGTGAACAGGACGAGCACGGAGGAGTGCATCGCGATGATTCACGACGCCGGGTTCGCGGCCGCCCAGCGCAACACGGTCTATGACATCCTCCGTGTATACGAACTCCCGGCGGCCGCAGCGTGAAGGGGGAATGCCCTAGTACAGCGTGATCGGCGGGACGCGCGGCAGGAGCCCGCGCGCATGCGCCGCGTCGAAAAGATGTTCGAGCGCACGCAGGCCCTGCTCCCCCATGTCGATCGTCAGCTGGCTGACGTACATCTTCACGAACCTCTCTCCCAGCGTCCTGTCGATTCCCCGTCCCCACTGCAGCGCATAGGGGATCGACTCATCCTGGTGGGCGTATCCGTAGGCGATGCTCTCGCGAAGCCCCGACGAGAGCTTCCTTGCAGTATCCTCCCCCAGGTCCCTTCGCACGACATCAAGCCCGAGAGGAAGGGGGAGTCCCCCCGTTTTCTCCTGCCAGAATTCCCCGAAGTCGATCACCTTGTGGTACCCGAGCGACCTGTATGTGATCTGTCCTTCGTGTATGAGAAGGCCGGCGTCGATCGTTCCCGCGTCGACCGCACCCATGATCGCGTCGAAGGGCATGTCCACGTTGTTGATCCCGTCGGTGAACGTCCTGAAGAGAAGCGTCGCCGTCGTGAGCGGTCCGGGCGTCCCGACGGTCTTCCCCCGGAGCTCCTCCAGCGACCTGTAGCGGCGGGAAATGAGCACGGGTCCGTACCCTTCCCCCATGCTTGCGCCGGTCCTCATGATCCAGTACCTGTCGGCGACCGCGCCGAAGGCGTGCGCGGAGATCGCCGTCACCTCGAGCTCGGCCCGGATCGCCCTCTCGTTGAGCGATTGTATGTCCTCGAGGAGGTGCTCGATCCGTATCCCCGGCAGCTTCACCTTCCCGCTCGAGAGCCCGTAGAACATGAATGCGTCGTCCGGGTCGGGACTGTGCCCGACGCGTATTATGCGGTCTGTCATCGTGTCATGGTCCTGGCGATGTCGGAAGTGCTGTTCTCCGCGCGCGTCTCTGCGGTATACACCGAGGCAATGCCGAACGTCAGCCGCTCTGCGGCCGCGTTCGTGAATCCCGCCCCCTGAAGTATTGCAAGGAACTCCGCTCCCTCGGGAAATGCCATGACGCTCTCGGGAAGGTACGCATACGCCTCGCCGTTTCCGGAAATGAGCCGCCCGACGAAGGGGAGAACGCGGAGGAAATACAACATATAAATCTGCCTGACGGGGAAACGCCCCGGGCGCGAGAACTCGAGAACGAGGAGTTTCCCCCCCGGGCGCAGAACGCGCCGCATTTCCGCGAGGCCCGCGTCGAGGTTCTCAAAATTGCGCACGCCGAATGCGACGATCGCCCCATCGAAAGACCCGTCCGGGAACGGGAGGCTTTCGGCTTCCCCCTTCCGGAGTGCGACGAGGCCGGAGAGCCCCCGCGCGGAAAGTTTCTTCCTCCCCAGCGCGAGCATTTCCTCCGCGATGTCCACCCCCACGATCTCGCGCGGTGCGAGGCGGGCGGCGGCGATCGCAAAATCGGCTGTTCCCGTCGCGACGTCGAGTATCCTCCCCCCGGTCCAGGGGCGCAGGCGGCTGATCGCCCTCCTCCGCCAGTATGCGTCGATCCCTGCGCTCAGCAGATGGTTGAGAATGTCGTACCGGCGGGCGATGGAATCGAACAGTGATCGGACGTGCTGCTTCTGCACCGTGGTGTTCCGAAACGTGAACCTCAAAGTACGAAAAGTGAACATGAGTTCCAACGGCGCAGTGGGCGGATTCCCCGGGCGGGGGGACGGAGCGCCGCCGCCGGCGTATTGACATTGTTCGATGATTCGTGTATACTCTTATGAGGCGCCGAGAGAGCCTGACCTTCATCCGGGAACGGTGAAGGTCTTTTTATTTCGCTTCTTACCTCCACAGCAATCGAAAGGCAATGCCCCGAATCCGCGTACGCCTTGACGTGACCCGTGACAGGTCGTACACCGTCGAAATCAGGCCGGGAATTCTCGCCGAAGTCCCCCTTCTCCTTTCCCGTTCGGAAGGGAAGAGGCACATGTTTGTCGTCACCGACTCGAACGTGCTTCGGGTCTACGGGCGCATGCTTGAGAGCAGGCTCGCGGCGGCGGGGTGCGACGTCACGCTCCTGGAAGTCCCGGCGGGGGAAAAATCGAAAGGCGCCGCCACGCTGAACAGGCTGTACACGGGCCTCTTCCGGGGGGGCGTGAGGCGCGACAGCATCGTCATCGCTCTCGGAGGGGGGGTGATCGGCGATCTCGCAGGGTACCTCGCCGCCACCGTCCTGCGCGGCGTGCGCCTCGTGCAGATCCCCACTTCCCTCCTGGCGCAGGTCGACAGCAGCGTCGGGGGGAAGGTCGGGATCGATCATCCCGCCGGGAAGAACCTTATCGGCGCATTTCACCAGCCTTCGGCGGTCTACATCGACCCGGAAGCGCTCGCGACGCTCCCTGTCGAGGAATTCAGGAACGGATTCGCCGAAGTGATCAAGATCGCCGCGGCGCTTGACCCTCCTTTCTTCACGCTCATCGAGCGGAACGTTTCCAGGATCAAGCGGGAGAATACCGCGCTCAATGCGAAGATCGTGGAGACCTCGGTGGCGCTCAAGGCATCCGTCGTCGAAAAGGACGAGCGTGAAACGGGCCTCAGGCGCATCCTGAACCTGGGGCACACGATCGGGCACGCGCTGGAATCCTCCGGCGGCTACGCGATGCGACACGGAGAGGCGGTCGCCGTTGGCATGGCGGCCGAGGCGCGCATCGCCCTGGCCATGGGCCTCCTCCCGGCCCAGGACTGCAGGAGGCTGACGGCGATGCTGGAGGCGTCCGGCCTCCCTGTCGATCCGCCGCGGAGAATCAACGAGCGCGCATTCATGGCCGCGGTGGCGCTCGACAAGAAATCAGACGTTTCGGGCCCCCGGTTCGTCCTTCTGCGCAGGATCGGGGAGTGCGCCCAGGGCGTTTCCGTGCCGGCCGATCTCGTTCGGAAAACGATGGGTTTCGTCTCTAAGAAGAGTACGCATGGCTGACGCGCGCGCGCGAGGGCGGACCCCGCTCAACGTTCCGCCGGAGAACCTATGATCATCGTCTCGATTACGGGCCCCCGGATGTCGGAGGCGCTTGAACAGGTCTCCGCATCGGATCCGTGGGCGGACATGTTCGAGTTTCGTCTCGATATGATCCGCAGGCCGGAGATCGCCGCTCTCCTTCTCGCGACGCGGAAACCTGTCGTCGCGACATGCCGCCCGGTCTGGGAGGGGGGGGAATTCAGGGGTACTGAAGAGGAGCGGCTCGACATGCTTGCCGCGGCGTCTCTCCTCGGGGCGGATTATGTGGACATCGAACTGCGCGCCGGGAAGAGGGCGCTCCGCCAGTTTCTGGGCCGCCGGCGCGAGAGCGGCGTTATCGTCTCGTATCACGCCCCGCCGGGTTCCCGCCCCGGTGTTCCCGGGATCTACAGGAGGATGAAGGGAACGGAGGCGGACGTTCTGAAGTTCGCGTTTCATGCGCGGGATGCGTGGGAGAACCGGATCGCCTTCGATTTTCTCCTCCGCGCATCGCGCGACGGTCAGCGCGCGGTCGCCGTTGCAATGGGGGAGGCGGGCGAACCGAGCAGGGTCCTCTACAGGGTCTTCGGGGGATGGGGAACGTACGCGGCGCCGGAATCGGGGAAGGAGGCGGCCCCGGGGCAGGTTGCGGCCAGCGTGCTCTCACGGCTCTACAGGACGGAACGGCTCAACCGCTCGACGAAGATATTCGGCGTCGTGGGGAACCCGGTCCGTCAGAGCCGTGGGATACGCGTTCACAATCCCCTGTTTGCGCGCGCGGAGAAAAACGGCGTGTACTGCAGATTCGCTGTGCATGATCTGAAGAAATTCGTTTCGAGCATTGTCCCCCTCCTCTCGGGGTTCAGCGTGACGCACCCGCACAAAGTGGGGATCGGGCAGTACCTGGATTTCATGGATCCTCTCGCCCGCGCCATCGGCGCCGTGAACACCGTGACGCGGAGGGGGGGAAAGCTCAGAGGGACGAACACGGACGCCGTGGCGGCGCTCGATGCGATCGAGCATCTCTCCCCGGTCAGGGGGAAGCGGATGCTGATCCTGGGAGCCGGGGGAGCGGCCAGGGCAATCGCGTACGAGGGGGCGCGCAGAGGTGCACATGTCATCGTAAGCTCGCGTACGGCCCGCGCCGCAAGGAATCTTGCGCGGGAATTCGGCGTCGACTGGGTCCCCCTCGGGGAGATCCGGGACGTCGATGCGGAGATACTCGTCAATGCGACGCCCGTCGGGATGGCCCCGCGCACGCATGAGTCCCCGTTCCCCTCCCCGATGCTCCGGGGAAGGACCGTATTCGACGCGGTCTACACCCCTCCGATGACGCGGCTTCTTCGCGAAGCCGCGGGGGCCGGGGCGAAGATTGTCCGCGGCACGGAGATGTACGTTAACCAGGCGGCGATGCAGTTCGCCCTGTATGCGGGAGTCCGCCCCGACATCCCGATCGTGAAAAAACTCCTTACGGAAGTCGAGACCGAACCATGATACGACACATCGTCTGCTGGAAATTTCTCCCCCGTGCCGAGGGGGGGACGAAGACGGAGAACCTGCGGAAAGCGAAGACAATGCTCGAATCGCTCCCGGGGAAGATCCCCGGCATCGGTTCTCTTGAAGTGGGAATCGACGTTACACAGTCCGATGCGTCATACGACCTTGTGCTGAACGGGACGTTTGCCTCGGTCGCGGCGCTCGAGGCGTACCAGCGCCACCCCGATCATCTGGCCGTGGTCGCGTTTCTCCGCCCGGTTCAGTCGGCGAAAGCCGTCGTCGACTACGAGTTTTCACTTCCATGATCCGGGAGGCGAAAAGGTCGGGGCCCCTGTCAGGGCGGATGAGTGTCCCGGGCTCGAAGAGCCTCACAAACCGGGCGCTCGTGTGCGCCTCGCTCGCGTCCGGGACCTCCGTCCTGACGAACGCATCGGAAAGCGATGACACTGCGCTCCTTGCAAACGGCCTGAACCAGCTCGGTATACTCGTGCTGAAGAAGGGACAGGATCTCGAGGTCCGGGGGGGCGGAGGAGTCCTCCATGCCCCGAAATTCCCGATCCCGTCCGGGAACGCGGGGACCACGCTCCGGTTCCTGCTGGCGCTCTCAGCGCTTGCCCGGGGGACCACGGCAATCGACACGAGCCCGCGGATGGCTGAACGCCCGAACGACGATATCGTCGACGCGCTGAAGGGGATGGGGCTCCATGTGCGTCACGAGGGGGGATCTCCCCGGTTCGAGGTTACCGGGGGAGAGATCCCCGGGGGCGAGATCGCGATCAGGAGCGACAGGAGCTCGCAGTTTCTCTCCGCCCTCCTTCTCGTCTCCCCGTACGCCGTGACTCCGTGCTCGCTCTTCGCCCCGGGTCCCGTAGCGTCCCGGGAATATGTGCGGCTCACGCTCGACGTAATGGAGAGATTCGGCGTCACGGTCCGGGCGGAAGGATCCGGTCGATACGCCGTCGCTTCCCCCGTGAGGTATCTCCCCGGGGAGTTTGCTGTGGAGGCGGATGCCTCCGGGGCAACGTATCCGTTCGCCGCCGCGGCAATCGCCGGCGGGGCGGTCTTCGTTCCCGGGGTTCTTCCAGCGTCGCTTCAGCCGGACGCTGGTTTTCCCGGAATTCTCTCGAAAATGGGGTGCCGTGTGGAGTCGAGGAACGGGGGAATGAGCGTTGCGCGGGGAGAGGCACTCCGGGGGATCGACGTTTCGATGGACTCCATGCCTGATGCCGTCCCGGCGCTTGCCGCCGCGGCGCTCTTTGCCGACGGTCCGACGACGATCCGGGGGGTCGGACAGCTCCGGTACAAGGAGTCCAACAGGATGGAGGGGTTTGCCGGGGAGATCGGGAAGCTGGGAGGGAGGATCGGGATCGAGGGGGACGTCATGAACGTGACGCCGACGCCCCTGCACGGGGAACTCCTTTCCACGCACGACGATCACCGTCTCGCAATGAGCTTTGCGCTTATCGGTCTCCGCGTCCCCGGGGTGAAGATCGACAATCCCGGGTGCGTGAAAAAATCGTTCCCGCTCTTCTGGGACGAGCTGGACAGGTTGCTTGAAGAGAGCTCTCACACAGGACGATAACCCATGGCAGGAAACGGATTCGGCTCGTACGTTCGCATCACGACATTCGGCGAGAGTCACGGGCGCGCCATCGGCGCGGTCATCGACGGCGTGCGCCCGGGCCTTCCCATCGATGTCGACTTCATCCAGCACGAGCTCGACCGGCGCCGCCCCGGGCAGAGCGCCGTCACGACCTCGCGCGCGGAATCCGACAGGGTCGAGATCCTGAGCGGCGTGTTCGAGGGGAGGACAACGGGGACTCCCGTGTGCATGCTGATCTGGAACAGGGACCAGAAACCCCAGGCATACGAGAAGATCAAGGATATGTTCAGGCCCGGCCATGCGGGGTACACATACCTTGCGAAATTCGGCGTCAACGACTACCGGGGTGGAGGGAGGTCGTCGGGGAGGGAGACGGCGGCGCGCGTGGCCGCGGGCGCGTTCGCAAAAAAACTCCTCGCGTCCCGCGGGATCGACGTCTACGCGTACACCCTGGAGGCGGGCGGAATACGCGCCTCACGGTTCATGAGGGACGAGATCGAGAAGAATCCCCTGCGCACGCCCGATCCGGCCGCGGCGAAAAAGATGGAGAAGCTCATACTCAGGATGAAAAAGGAGGGGGATTCCGTCGGAGGGATTGTTGAAGTCGTTGTCACGAACCCTCCCGCGGGTCTCGGGGACCCGGTCTTCGACAAGCTTGAGGCGGACCTTGCCAAGGCCCTGATGTCCATCGGGGCCATCAAGGGGTTCGAGGTGGGTAACGGCTTCGCCGCCGCGCGGCTCCGCGGGAGCCGGAACAATGACCCCATGTACATGGAAAAGAAAACCGGGCGGGTCCGGACGCGCACGAACAACGCCGGCGGCATCGCCGGGGGGATCTCCAACGGCGAGAACATCGTCGTGAGGATCGCGGTCAAACCCCCCTCCTCCATCAGGAAGAAACAGGAGACCGTCACCGTGAGCGGGAAGCCGGCGACGATCTCCGTCGAAGGGAGGCATGACCCGTGCATCTGTCCCCGCGTCGTCCCGGTGGCGGAATCGATGGTGGCGCTGACGCTCATCGACCACCTGATGCGCCAGAAGCTCCTCGCCTCCCGGAGCGTGCTTGCCAACCTGCGCGACACGATCGACCTGATCGACCGCAACATGCTCCTCCTCCTCGCCGAACGGCAGGGCCTTGTCCGCCAGATAGGTGCGGTCAAGCGCCGGCGAGGGAAAAACGTCCGCGATTCCAAACGGGAGAGGAGCGTTCTCCGCAATCAGCGCGCCGGCGCACGCGCTCTCGGTCTTGACGAGGAGATGATCGAAAAGATTTTCATGGACGTATTCGGCCTCGCGCGGGCGTCGCAAAAACGGATCGTCGATCCATGACGCGGAGCGTCGGCCTGATCGGGTACGGACGATTCGGGAAGCTTGCCGCGCGGTACTGCGCGCGCGAGGCCGTCGTGCTTGTCCACGACCCGTGGGTCGCGCTTCCCTCATCCGGCCGCATACGGCGGGCGTCGCTTGCCGGGGCCGCGTCGCAGCCCGTCGTGATACTCGCGGTCCCTGTCTCGGCGCTCAAGGGGGTTCTCCGCGCGATGCGGCCGGCGGTCCGTCCCGGCGCGCTCGTCGTCGATGTCTGCGCGGTCAAGACGCGTCCGCTCGAGTGGATGACGGGGATCCTTCCTCCGTCTGTCGCCCTCCTCGGCATGCACCCCTTGTTCGGCCCGGACAGCGATACCGGGACGCTCGCGGGGCAGAGGATCGTCGTCACGCCGGGGAGGAAGGGGAGAGGATGGCTTCGCACGGTACGGGCCGTCGCGCGCGCGCACGGCGTCCTCCTTCACGTGATGACGCCGGAGGCCCATGACCGCCTGATGGCGGAGACCCTTCTCCTGACGCAGTACATCGGGCGTCTTCCAGGGGAAGCGGGGATCCCCCTGAGGTCCTGGTCGACCCCTTCGTACGAGAGTCTCCGTACGCTCGTCAGGACCGCCCGGAGCGACTCGGACCGGCTGTTTGCGGACATGTGGCGGTACAACCCGTACGGCGCCCGCACGGCGCGCGCGCTTCTCCGATCGCATCGTGCGCTGCTCGGCCGGACCGGCGGTCGCGTTTGATATTCTGCACATTATTGAAGTAATTACGTGACTATGTCAGCACTATCCGGGGAACACCTGTGAACCCGACGCTCCAGATCTCCCACGTCACGAAGAAATTCGGCCCGTTCGTCGCCGTCGACGACCTCGATCTGTCGATCGGCAAGGGGGAATTTTTCGGGTTCCTGGGGCCGAACGGGGCGGGGAAGACCACCACGATCAAGATGATCACGGGGCTGTACGCCCCGACGTCCGGGACGTGCCTTATCAACGGGCATGACGTCCACCGCGATCCCCTTCCTGCCAAGCGTGCCATAGGGTATGTCCCCGACCAGCCGTTCCTGTACGAGAAGCTCACGGGGCGGGAATTCCTCTACTTCGTCTGCGGGCTCTTCAACATGCCCGCGGCGCTCGTCAGGGAGAAGATCGAGGAGTACACCGAAGTGTTCGAGATCGGCGACTTCATCGACCGCCGCGCGGAAGAGTATTCGCAGGGGATGAGGCAGAGGGTCGTCCTTTCCGCCGCGTTGATCCACGACCCGGGCGTCCTCATCATCGACGAGCCGCTCGTGGGGCTCGATCCGCGGAGTGCGCGGCTCGTCAAGGACACGCTCAAGGAAAAGACGACAAAGGGCCTCACGGTGTTCATGTCCACGCACCTTCTCGAAATCGTGGAGGAGCTCTGCGACAGGATCGCGATCATCAAGCAGGGGCGGATCATCTACGAGGAGTCGCAGACGGGGGCGCGGAGGTCCAACGGCGAGCTGGAGACCATGTTCCTGGAACTGACGAAATAGCCGCGGATGGAACAGTTCATCCTGCTCCTGAACGTCAAGGCGAGTGCGTTCCTCAAGAGCGTCACCGATTTCCGCCCCCAGAGCATTCTGAAGAATCTCTCGTCGCTGTTCATTTTCGGCGGTGTCGCCGTCGGCGTTTTCCTCCTGTCGCGCGCGGCGACGGGCTACCTCCTTACGCAGGCGCACATCGGCCTCTTCCTGTTCCACAGGTTTCTCTCGATGCTTCTCTACGTTTTCTTCATCACCGTGAACCTGGGGAACATGATCGTCTGCTACGCGACGCTGTACAAGTCGGAGGAGGTGACCTTCCTGATGGGGCTGCCGGTCCCGCACCACACGATCTTCGCGGTCAAGTTCATCGACAATTTCTTCTACAGTTCCAGCACGCTCCTTCTCCTCGGGCTCGCGCTCCTGCTGGGATACGGGTCGTACTTCGGGGTGTCCCCCTGGTTCTATTTCTTCACGTTTGCGGCGGTCCTGCTCCCCTTCATGCTCACGGCGGGAGTGTTCGCCGTCATCGTCCTCATGCTCCTCATCCGGATCGCCTCGCGCGTCGGCATCCGCTGGCTCCTTGCCGGGATCATGATCGTCTATCTTTCGGCGATCTATATCTACTTCTCGGCCGTCAACCCGGTGAACCTCGTTCAGGAAGTGATGAAGCACTATCCCGACGTCAATGCCTACTTCGGCTATCTTGATCCCCCGTTCGTCCATTATCTTCCCAATCACTGGGTATCGGAATTCCTGTATTGGAGCGTCAGCGGAGAGCCCGCGCGGGCGACCTGGCATCTCGTGACGCTTTTCTGCATTCTCGTCACGCTTCTCCTGACGGCGTGGATGGTCGCGCGCGCGTACTATTATAAGAGCTGGATGAGCGCGTCGGAAGCACGTTCCCCCGGCTCCGGGCGCTCCGGGTTCCTGCCGGTCCGGTTCATGGAGTTCGGACGGGAGGGAATGCTCCCGCGCCCGGCGGACGCGTTCCTCCGGCGGGATTTCTGGGGATTCTTCCGCGAGCCGAGCCAGTGGCTCCATCTCCTGCTCATGTTCGTGCTCCTGTGCGTGTTCCTTGTCTCGATGAGCTCGCTGGAGCTGCGGCTGACGCAGCCGTTCCTCCAGACGATCTCCTATCTCGTGGTCTTCCTGTTCGACGGCTTCCTCGTCGCGTCGATTTCCCTCCGGTTTGTGTTTCCGGCGCTGAGCCTCGAGGGCGACTCGTTCTGGTGCGTCCGCTCCGCCCCGGTGAACCTCCGGAAGCTCTACTGGCAGAAATTCATCGGGTCGTTTCTCCTTCTCGTGACGACGGCGGAGATCCTCTCCGTGGCGTCCACGTCGATGCTGAGGGATTCTCCGTTTCTCATACTTGTCGGATCGCTCTGCACGGGATTCGTTGCGCTTGGCCTCACGGCGCTGAACCTGGGGGCCGGCGCGTATTTCGCGACGTTCCGGGAAAAGAACCCGATACGGATCGCCTCATCGCAGGGGGCGTCGCTGACGTTTCTCGCGGGGATGGTCTACCTCGGGGCGGTCGTCGCGATCCTTGTCGTTCCGCTCAACAGGTATTTCGAAATTCTCATTATCCGGGGGACAACGGCCCCCGGGTGGCTCCTGATTCCGATCGTCGCGGTGGGGATACTGACCGGCGTGGTGTTCGCCGGCTCGACGGGGGTCGGACTGGCGACGCTCCGCAGGGACTACTGAACCGTTCCCCGGACTTCTTTACTGTCATACTACCTGCTCACCCATGACTCACGTGCCGCGCTGGACACTGCTTATCACCGGTATGCTCCTCCTCCCCCTGCCCCTGGCGGGCCAGGTCCGAATCGAGTATTCGGCAAACGACGAGTCGGTGTTCCGCGAAGCGGTCGCGCGGTTCGATTCCGGGCGCGTGCGCGAAGCCGCGGTCGGGTTCAACAGGTGCATTGCGGAATTTCCGGCGGGACACCGGATCACCGCCGCGTACGTCATGAAAGGGAAGTCTCTCTACCGGCTGGGGGAGAACCTGGAGGCGGCGAAAACGCTCAAAGCATTTCTCGCCCGTTTTCCCGCGAGCACATATGTTCCCGACGCGGAGCTCACGCTGGGCCTGATCTACGTCAGGATCGAACGCCCTGAAGAAGGGATGGATATGTTCCTCGCCGCGCTCAGATCGCTGACGCCGGTTGCCCCGCCGCGCCTTGTGGCCGGGATCGAGGCTGCAATGGACTCCACCGTGGAGACACGTCTCGGCGCCGCCCCTCTGAGACGATTTCTGGCCAAAGCGGGGACCGCCGCCGAGCGGTCGTACCTCTGGCTTAAGATCGCCCAGCGCGAGGCGTCCGCCGGGGATCCCGTGGCCTCGGCCGTCGCGCTCGACACGCTCACGGCGTGTTATCCCGGGAACCGGTTCGGCGCCGAAGCGGCCGCCCTCCGCGCGCGCCTCACCGCCAGGAGCAGCGTGAAACTGGGGGTGCTCCTCCCCCTGATGAGAAAGGCGGAACCGTCGGCGGCAAAGGAGGTCGGCAGCGAGGTCTACGAGGGGGTGCAGTTCGCCCTTGAGAGGTACGGGCGCGACCCCGGGCGCCGGATTGCGGTGACGAGCGAAACCAGGGACACCGAACGGGATCCGTCGGTTGCGACGGCCACGGCGCGCGAGCTTGCCGACATTCCCGAGGTCGTGGGGGTCGTCGGTCCGGTCTTCTCCCCGGAGGTGACCTCCGCCGCCGCGGTGACGAATGCGAGGGGGCTCCCCCTTGTAACGCCGACGGCGAATGCGAACGGGATTGCGGCAATAGGGAAGTACGTATTCCAGGCGAACCCGGACTACGAGACCCGCGGGCGCGCCATGGCCCGCTACGCTGTCCGGCAGCGCGGTTTCCGCACGCTCGCGGTTCTCGCCCCCTCTGACACATACGCAAGGTTCCTGGCGGAGGCATTTGTCCGGGAAGCGACGCGCCTCGGGGCGCGTCTGATCTCGGTCCAGTGGTATCAGCGGGGAACGTCGGACATGAAGCCGCAGCTCGCTGCGATCCGGCGCGCCGGGATGCTGGAGGGGGCTGACGCGAAGCTCTCGTTCGGGGGGAAGGTCAAACCCTCCACGCTTATGAAGTTCGCCGACCTCGGGATTCCCCTCAAGCGGATCGACTCCCTCATGAACAGGTCGAGCGTCATCAGCGCAAAGCAGCTCCTCGGCCCCAGGGCCCGCGCGCTCCTCGACTCGATGGAGATCCCCGTCGTGTACGATGAGTCGCAGGTCGACAGTCTCGAATACCCCGTGGAGACCATCGACGCGCTCTATGCGCCGATCAGCGGAGCCGACGAGATCGGGATCGTCTCTTCCCAGATCGTCTATTTCCATTTTCAGACGCAGGTTCTCGGCTCGGGGGAATGGGACAGTTTTGCCGAGCTCAACGCCAACAGGCGTTACGCGGACGGCATCGTGTTCGAATCGGACACCTCCATCGATACCACCGGGGGGGCGTACGCGGCGTTTGCCGACAGCTTCGCCGTCCGGTTCGGCAAGAAACCCTCGAAAAACGCCCTCTTCGGGTACGACACCGCCGACATGATGCTCCGGCTCATCGGCAACGGGGCGGTGACGCGCGAGGCGCTCGAGAGGGCGCTGGCCGGCCTGCGCGACTATCGCGGCGTGCATTCCAGGATCGTCCTCGGCCCCGAGCGGGTCAACGATGCGCTGACCGTCCTCCGGTACGAACAGGATGAAATCCACGAAGTGGGGACCGTTGACGCCGGGCCAGGGGAGGAAGGAGCGGGAAGTGAGGGGCTCAGGCGCTGACGCGGTCAAGGAGCGTGCGGAACCCCGCGGGGCGATACGCACGTGGCCGGCTGATGAACGCCCGCGGGAGAAGCTCCTGCGGTACGGGGCGCACACGCTGAGCGAGGCGGAGCTCATTGCGATCCTGATCCGGACGGGGAACCGGGCGCGGACCGCGCTCGATCTCGCGTGCGGCGTTCTCGACAGGGAAGGCGGGCTTACGGGGCTCGCGAGGCGCAACGCACGCGAGCTGATGCGCGTTCAAGGAATCGGAACGGCCAAGGCGCTGGGGATACTTGCGGCATTCGAACTCGGGCGCCGGCTGCAGGCGGACTGCGGGGGAAAGCGTGTTCCCCTGCGGACGCCGGAGGACGCCGCGAGGCTCCTGATCCCCCGTTTTCGCGATCTGACGCACGAGGTTTTTGCCGTCCTCGTACTTGACACGCAGAACACGGTCATTGCCACCGTGGAGCTGTCGCACGGAACGCTTAATGCAAGCCTCGTCCACCCGCGCGAGGTGTTCAAGGCGGCCGTTGATTACGTCGGCGCAGCCGTCCTCGTCGTCCACAACCACCCGAGCGGCAACGCCGAGCCGAGCGGCGAAGACATCGCAATCACGCACCAGCTTGCCGGCGCAGGAAAAATCCTCGGAATTCCCCTCCACGATCACCTTATTATCGCGGGAAACGGCTACGTCAGCCTTGCGGAACGGGGGCACATTCCGTGAGCCCCGTAGTATTCCGGGGATCATCCCTATGGTCTATTGACAAAAAGGACATTTTTGTGTATTGTTACCGGAGTTTCTACCGCGGAATCTTCAGCTTTTCCTAACACCCATCAACTTGAGGAGGGGTTCCAATGAACAATATTAACAGGACGGTCACCGCCCGGGCGCTGGCCATCCTCTTCGCGGGGTCAGTTGCTTTCGTCGGCTGCTCGTCGAGTCCTGACGATGCGCAGATGAAGCAGCTGAACGACCTGAAAGAGGAGGTTGCGTCGCTCCAGAAGGACGTGGCTGCCAAGGAAGCTCAGAAGAGCGATCTGGAGAAGCAGATCGCGGAAAAGAACGCAAAGCTCAAGAAATGCAATGACGATCAGGCCATCGTGAAGACGCGGCTGGCAAAGTAAACGCAAGAACAACGACCAGGAGTCTCATCCAATGAAATTGAAATCAGCATACGTCGTGCTTGCCGCTCTTCTCGTGTTCTGCCTGGGAGCTGCAATGGCCCAGGAGATGACGAAGGATCAGTGGCAGCAGGAAATCACAAAGACCACGGCGACACGGAACGATCTGAGCGCGAAGGCGAAGGCTCTCGACAACGACCTGACGTCGATGAACGCACAGTCCACCCGGCTTGACGCCGATTACCAGAAGTGCATGGACGGCCTCTACGGCCTCGTCGGCTCCGACGCCTCCAAGGCGGCGGCATACAGGTCCGACATCGAGTCCGCGGAGAATACTGCCAATGAACTCTCGCGCCTTTCAGACGCGGACCTCGTCGCCCGCAGCACCGATGTCGACGCGCTCGCCGGAAAGGTCAAGGGGCTCTGGGAGAACAAGCTCTCCCTCATCCCCGAGTTCTGGGACCGCCTGACGGCCCTCAACGACAAGGTCAAGAGCCTTCAGGCCACGCTCGCCAACCAGGTGAAGGTCTACACGGTCGGGACATGGGCGAAGAACAGGGACTGCCTCTGGAACATCTCCAAGAAAAAGGACATCTACGACAACGCGTGGCTCTGGCCGAAAATCTGGCAGGGAAACCGCGACGAGATCAAGGACCCCGACGTGATCCACAAGGGACAGAAGCTGAAAATCCCCAAGGGGAACGAACTCAACGCCGAAGAGAAGGCCGCTGCGAAGAAATACTACGCAAAGAAGGCTGAAAAGTAACGGCAGGCCTCAGCAAACGATGAAAGCGCTTCCCGCACGCGCGGGTGCGCACCAAACACAACCCCCTTTCCTGTCTCGTACAGGGGAGGGGGTTGTGTGTTTGTCAACGAGGAGGGATGCGGCGCGTGACTGAAAAGAAGATACGGATCGAAGGGGTTGACGCCCTGGCGCTCCTGGGATTGAATGACGCGAACCTGCAGATCGTCGAGAAGAGATTCGACTCGACGGTCGTCGTCCGGGGGGACGCCATCACTCTGCGCGGGACCTCCCAGGAGGTGGATCAGCTCGAGCGGGTTTTCAAGGAGCTGATGTTCCTCCTGACGCGCAACGGGTCGCTGACGGTCAACGACGTGGACACCGTAATCGACCTCGTGACGGCAAACGGCGAGCCCGCGCTTCCGCGCGGGGTGGCCTCGTCGCTCAGCAGCGACGAGCTCGACTCGCTGATCCTCTTCACGCGGAACCAGATGATCCGCGCCAAGACGCCCGGCGGGCGGGCGTACGTCCGCGAGGTCAGGAAGAACGACATCGTGTTCGCCATCGGCCCCGCGGGGACGGGGAAGACGTACATGGCCGTCGCGCTCGCGGTCGCCGCGCTCAAGAACAACGAGATCACCAAGATCGTTCTGACGCGCCCCGCAGTGGAGGCCGGAGAAAGTCTCGGGTTCCTCCCGGGGGACCTGAAGGAGAAAGTCGATCCGTACCTCCGTCCCCTGTACGACGCGCTCGACGACATGCTTCCCGCCGAAAAACTCAGGGGGTACATCGAGAAGCGCATCATCGAAATCGCGCCGCTCGCCTACATGCGGGGGCGGACGCTGAACAACGCATTCGTGATACTCGACGAAGCGCAGAACGCCTCGGCGCTCCAGATGAAGATGTTCCTCACGAGGCTCGGCCCGAACTCGCGCGCGATCGTGACGGGGGACGTCACGCAGATCGACCTCCCGCGGAAGATGAGTTCCGGGCTCGTGCAGATCCAGGAGGTGCTCCGGGACGTCACGGGGATCTCGTTCGTGTATTTCGACCGGAACGACGTCGTCAGGCACCGTCTCGTCAAGGATATCATCGACGCGTACGACAGGTACACGGAAAGCGGAACGCGGGAAGGGGAGGATGGCTGAGCGCGGGGGAAAGGACTTCCGGCGCCTGTTCTAGCGCGGCTTTCCAGTCCGCTCCCTTTTCTTGGCTTCTTCCCACAGTTCATCCATTGCGCGGAGCGATGCCCGGCCGGGTTTGATGCCGCGCCCGGCGAGGCGACGTTCGACGTACCGGAAGCGGCGCGAAAACCTCGCGACGGTTCCTTCGAGCGCGTGCTCGGGATTCACGCCGGTGAATCGTGCGTAATTCACAAGTGCGAAAAGAAGATCCCCGAATTCCTCCTCCCGCCTCCGTTTCGTGCGGGCTGCTCCCGCCTCCCGTGCCTCCTCGGCGACCTTCTGCAAAACCTCGGGTTTCTTTTTCCAGTCGAATCCCACGGCGGAGGCGCGGCGCTGGACCTGCATCGCCTTCTGGAGCGAGGGAAGGTGGCGCGGGATCCCCTCGAGAACGGAGCGGCGTCCCTCGTTCATCTTGATCTGCTCCCAGTTCTTCAGGACATCACGCGCCCCTTTCGTCTTGACGGCGCCGTAGACATGGGGATGCCGACGCACGAGCTTGTCGCTGATCCCGGTGAGGACCTCTGCGAACGTGAACTCCCGCTTCTCTTCCGCGATCGTCGCCTGCATCGCGACGTGGAGAAGGAGGTCGCCCAGCTCCTGCGCGAGGTCCGCCGTGTTCCTCCTCCCGAGCGCGTCGAGCACCTCGTAGGTCTCTTCGAGGAGGCTTTCCCTGAGCGATCGGTGGGTCTGCTTCCTGTCCCATGGACATTCCCTGCGGAGTGTCCTGATGATTCCGACGAAACGGCGGAATTCATCCGCAGGCAGCGGCGCGGCGGCGTATCGGCGTTCGGCGCTCATGTTCTCGACCCTTCCGTGGGAAATGAGATGGAACGTAGGGAAACCGGCGCTGAGTTGCAATGCGGCTGGAATTTCAACGCCCGGTTGTCTATATTGATTCCCACTTTTTGCGGCCAATCGCCGCCCTCTGCCGGGAGAAGTCCATGAAAACAAAGCTCGCCGTGACGGCGCTCGTGCTCGGCACCGCCGTCCTCGTCATGCTTCTCCTCTCACGACCCGGGAATGCGTCGATGATACTCGTGAACGGCGTCATCTATACGCTCGACGGGCGGAAGCCCGCCGCCACCGCCGTGGCGATCAGGGGGGACAGGATCGTCGGCGTGGGATCGGACCGCGAGATCACCTCGTCGTTCCGCGCGGACCGGACGATTGATCTCCTGGGGAAGCCCGTATACCCCGGCTTCATCGATGCGCACGCGCACATGGAAGGCCTCGGGGCGGCCCTGATGAATCTCGACGTCACAGGCGCGCGTTCCGAGGACGAGGCCGCATCGCTCGTTGCCGGCGCCGTCCGCGACACGGTCAGGGGGGGCTGGATCAGGGGCCGGGGATGGGATCACAACCGGTGGCCTTCGCATGAATTCCCCACGCGGGCGTCGCTTGATCGCGCCTCACCCGCAATTCCCGTGTTCCTGACGCGTGTGGACGGCCATGCCGTGTGGGTCAACACGCGGGCCCTGGAGATCGCCCGGATCGACGCGCGCACCCCGGACGTTCCGGGGGGAAGGATCATACGGGACAGGTCAGGAATGCCGACGGGCGTCTTCATCGACAACGCCGTGGACGCCTTTCTCGGCGTGCTCCCTCCCCCCTCCGCGGAGGAGCGGGCGGAGGCGCTGCGAAGGGCGGTGCGTGCCTGCATTGCATCGGGGCTCACCGAGGTTCATGACATGGGGGTCGACTCGGGAGGAGTGGCGGCGTACAGGAACCTCATCGCCGAAGGCCGGTTCCCTTTCCGCGTCTACGTGGCGATCGCCGGGTCGGCGGGAGAGTTCTGGGAAACGTGCAGGAAAACAGGCCCCGTGACCGGGGGGTTCGGCGGGAAGCTGACAATACGGGCGGTGAAGTTCTACGCGGACGGCGCGCTCGGATCGCGCGGGGCGGCGCTCATCGAGCCGTACGCGGACGATCCGGGGAACAGGGGGCTGACGCTGATGTCGGAAGGTGCTCTCCGCGCCGCCGCCGAACAGTCGCTCGACGCGGGTTTCCAGATCTGCACGCACGCCATAGGGGACAGGGCCAATGCGGTGGTCCTCGATGCGTACGACAGCGCCCTAACCTCCAGGGGGGCGAAGGGGCGGGACGTCAGGTTCAGAATCGAACATGCGCAGGTCCTGGCCGACGCGGACATCCCGAGGTTCAGGGCGCTCGGCGTCATCCCCGTGATGCAGGCCTCCCACTGTACGTCGGACATGCCGTGGGCTGAGGAGAGGCTCGGCCCCCGGCGGATACACGGGGCATATGCATGGAGATCACTCCTGGGAGATGGGAATATCCTCCCCGGGGGCTCGGACGCTCCCGTGGAGTCCCCCAACCCCCTCTGGGGGTTCTACGCCGCCGTCACAAGACAGGACAGAAACGGGTCACCGCCGGGAGGGTGGAACCCGGGCCAGCGGATGACCCGCGATGAAGCGCTCAGGTCCTACACGCTCTGGGGCGCGTACGCGGCTTTCCAGGAGAAAGAAAAGGGGACGATCGAATCCGGAAAATGGGCTGACCTTGTTGTACTAAGTGATGACATCATGACGATCGATCCTCCGGCGATACTCAGGACGCGTGTTGAGAAGACCATCATTGCGGGGGAGGTCGTGTACGATGCCGAGGGGGGGGGCGGGGGCCCGGCGCATTGACAGATCTCTGGACTCTGGTTCCCGGCGAATCGCGCGCAGACCGGAAGAATTTTCTCCTGAACACCGTCGAGGGGGCGCTGTTCGTGGCGTCGCAGGCGTTCATCAACCCCCAGACTGTCCTGCCGGCGCTCGTGAACAGACTCGGGGGGACCAACGTCGCCGTCGGGGCGCTGGGCGTGCTCGTCTACTTCGGGGTATACGTCCCCCAGATTTTCGCGGCGCGCTACGTCGAGACGCTCCCCTGGAAGAAACGATGGGCCCTCGGATTCGGCGCCGCGCACAGGGTGTTCGTTCTCGTCATGGCCCTGGCGATACTCCTCTTCGGATCCGACAGGCCGTTCCTGGCGCTCTGGCTCTTCCTCCTTTTCTACGCGGTAATGCAGGTTCTCATCGGCATCGCAACACCGGGGTGGTTTGACTTCTTTGCCAGGATGACCCCCCCGCGGAGGCGCGGACGGCTTGTCGGACTCCGCAATTCCCTGGGAGGCGGAGGCGCGTTCGTCTGCGGGCTCTGCCTGACGTGGATCCTGGCGGACATCCCGTTTCCCGCCTCATTCGCGGTCGCGTTCTTTGCGGCATTCCTGCTGCAGGCGGGGTCTATCGTCACGCAGACGGGCCTGTACGAAGCGGAGCAGAGCACGGTGGCCCCCCGCCGTCCGTTCTTCGCATTTCTCGGGGAGCTCCCCGGTATCCTCCGGTCCAACCCTCCGTTCAGGCGGTTCATCACCGCGTGCGCGTTGCTGACGCTTGCGACGATGCCCGTCAGTTTCTTCACGGTGTATGCGCTCGGGAGGTTTCACGCCGACGAATCGGCGGTGGGAGAATTCACGCTGATCATGGTGGCGATCCAGGTGGTGAGCTCGCTTGTCACCGGCTACCTTGCGGACAGGTACGGAAACAAATCCTCCCTCATCGTCGCGTCGGTGAGCCTCCTGGGGGCGAGCATCACGGCTTTTGCGGCGCCGACGCTCGGCATCTTCCGCATCGTGTATCTCTTCCTGGGCGTGAACCTGGGGACAGAGCTGATGGCGCGTTTCAACATGTCGATCGAGTACGGCCCGGCGGGAAAAAGGTCGACATATGTCGGGCTCATGAACACGCTCCTCGCCCCGTTCTACCTTTCAGGGATAATCGGCGGCATGCTGAGCGAGTGGTTCGGGCTTCCCGCCCTCTTCCTCATCGGCGCTCTTTTTTCAACGGCGGGAATCGCCTATCTCGCACGGAGGGTGAGCGAACCACGCTCGTTTCTCCCGCAGGAAGGGGATGCCAGAGAGGGAACCGCGTGATTGCATTTCCCGAACGGTGGTGATATATTGGAGCCTGTATGACGACGCCGGTGCCTGACAGAGAGGACACTCCGCGGCCGGCGTGGACCGTGCTGTCGCTTCTCGAGTGGTCGGACCGGTATCTGCGGGAGCGTGCGTTCCAGGAATCGCGGTTGAACGCGGAACTGCTCCTGTCGCACGCCCTGGGTCTGCCCCGGCTCGGCCTCTATCTCCAGTTCGACAGGCCGCTCGCGCCCGGAGAAATCGCGAAGTTCAAGGGGCTTCTCCTGCGGCGGATGACGCACGAGCCGGTGCAGTACATACTCGGGGAGACGGAGTTCATGGGGCTCCGACTCGAAGTCAGCCGGGCGGTGCTGATCCCGCGTCCGGAAACGGAAGAGCTCGTCGGCGAAGTTCTCGCCTGGCTGAAAAGGTCGCGCCGGGAAGCGGGGGTGATACTCGAGATCGGCGCGGGCTCAGGGAACATCGCCGTCGCGCTGGGGAAGTTCCTCCCGGGCCTCCGCGTCACGTCGCTTGAAAAAAGCCCCGATGCGCTCGATGTTGCGCGCCGGAACCGCGACCGGCACGGACTGAAGAACGTGGAGTTTCTCCAGGGGGATGTGTTCACCGCTGCGTTCGACGGGAGGAATTTCGACGCGGTTGTGTCGAATCCCCCGTATATCGCCGACGCGGAAATCGACGGGCTCGAGCCGGAGGTAAAGGACTTCGAGCCGCGCATGGCCACCGCCGGCGGGCGCGACGGCCTCGTGTTCGTGCGGAGGATCGCCGGGCTCGCATCCGGAGTCCTCCGCCCCGGGGGAGGAATGTTCATGGAGATCGCCGACGGGCAGGCCGACGCCGCCGGGGCGATCGCCCGCAGTTCCGGACTGGAGGGAGTCGGCGTGAAAAAAGACTTCGCGGGGATCGGGCGGATTCTTTCGGGTTTCGCCGCAGGGGGGAGCCTGTCGCAGTGAGAGCCCTCGTCCAGCGGGTCAGCGAGGGGGCCGTCGATGTGGCGGGGAGTGAGTTCGCGCGGATCGGAAAAGGGTACGTCATACTCGTCTGCGCGCGGAAGGGGGATGAGGCCGCCGATGCGCTCGCGCTCGCGGCAAAATGCGCCGGACTCCGCGTCATGGAAGACGCGGACGGGAAAATGAACCTGGGCCTTGCCGAGACAGGGGGAAGCGCGCTCATCGTGTCGCAGTTCACGCTCTATGCGGACACGAGGCGGGGGAACCGCCCCGGGTTTTCGGATGCGGCCCCGCCGGCGGAGGCCCTGCCGCTGTACGAGTCGTTCGTCGCACGGATGAAGGAGATACTGGGAGAAGAAAAAGTCCGGAGCGGACAGTTCCGGGCGATGATGAGCGTGAGGATCGTCAATGACGGTCCGGTCACGGTATTGATCGAATGTCCAACTCACAACAAGCCTAGGAGCGCATTGTCATGACCATGCTGACTCGTGTACGCCACGCGGGGATCGCACTTCTGGTGTCCACCTCCCTCGCGCCGCGGATGCTGTCCGCACAGGACACTTTTGGGACACTCAGCAGCGCGCACCTTGACGTCAGGTACCAGCGGGGCGTGCCGCAGGAGGACGCCCGCAGGGTGATGGACTATCTGCAGACGGAGTACAAGTCGCTCGCGGCGGATCTCGGGATGGAGCCGAAAACAAGGCTCGACGTCCGCATCTACGAATCGGTGGGGAAGTACCTCCAGGAAACCGCGCTGTCGCGGCCGTGGCGGACCGCCCTGTACCTTCGGGGGACGCTCCACCTCCAGCCCGTCTCCGCGGTGGGGTCGATCAAGGAGTTCCAGAAGGCCATGGCATACGAGATGGCGCTCGCCTTTCTCGAGCAGAGCGCTCAGAAGGGATGTCCCCGGTGGCTCGAGGAGGCGTTCGCCTCGTATTACTCGGGGGAAACCGCCGGCATGACCCCTCCGCTGGGGGCCCGGCTCACGGCGTTCTCCGACCTTAACCAGGATATACAGGAATACGCCAATCCGCCGCAGCGGGACGACGTGCACTATATACTCACGAGCACGATGACGTACTTCGTGCAGAAATACGGTGAGAAGAGGGCATTCCGGCTCTACCGCGAGTTCGACGGAACTACGACAGTGGACCGCGTCTTCAAGAAGGTCTTCGAAGACGAATATCCCGCCGTGGAAAAAGGCTGGGCCAAGTACATCGCGTCCCGGACTGCGTCGTTCAAGTGAACAGATGAAGGGGTGAGCGTGTGAGGCGGGTTCTTTTCCTCTTCCTTGACGGGGTGGGAATCGGGGTGAAGGATCCGCGCGTCAATCCTCTGTTTGCCGCCCGGCTCCCCGTGCTCCGCTCGCTCGCCGGCGGCGACCTGCCATCTCTCGGCCGCCGCCGCGCCGGGACGGCCCGTTCGCGCGTCCTCCCACTTGACGCGACGCTCGGCGTTCCGGGGCTGCCGCAGAGCGGGACCGGCCAGACGTCCCTCTTTACCGGAGTAAACGGGGCCGCCATTGCCGGCAAGCATTTCGGGCCGCACCCGTACTCGACGCTGAAGCCGGTCATCGCCGGCCGGAGCATATTTCGCCGGCTCCTCGACGCCGGGAAAACCCCCCTTTTTGCAAACGCGTTCCCGCAGCGGTTCTTCGAGTATGTGGAGTCGCACCGTAACCGGATGTCCGTGACGACGCTTTCCTGCGTCTCCTCGGGCGTACCCCTTCTGCGCACGGAAGACCTTGCGCGCGGGAGGGCCGTCTCCGCGGACATCACGAACGCGGGCTGGCACGACCTCGGGCACCCGGAGATTCCGGTGATACACCCCGGAGAGGCGGGAGCGCGCCTCGCAGGGCTCGCAGGGAGGTACGACTTCGTTCTGTTCGAATACTGGAAAACCGACAAGGCGGGGCATGCGATGGACTTTCCCGGCGCGGTCAGCGTGCTCGAGACGTTCGACGCAATGCTGGGAGGGATCCTGGACACACTCGATCCGGCCGGAACGCTCCTTCTCCTGACGAGCGACCACGGCAACATCGAAGAGATGACGACGAAGACGCACACGCGGCATCCCGTGCCGCTCATTGTGTACGGGGCGGATGCGCCGGCGTTTGCCGCGCGAATCGGGCGGGACGCCGATCTGACCGCCGTCACTCCGCTTGTTCTCGAGTATATCGCCGGCACCATGTAGAACTGCCGGACACTCCCCGGGGGATGTCACGGGAGAACCCTGATGACCCGCTCTTCCGCCGGGGAACCATTCTCGCTTCTTCCCGCCCCCGCCTTCCGGCTCGCGCTCTGGTTTGCCGCCGGCATACTCCTCGGTGCGGAATCTCCCTCCGGCGCGCACGCGTGGGGCCTGGCATGCGCCCTTCTCTGGGTGCTCGCGGGGATGTCGTTTGCGGCCGCCGCGGTACCTCCGCCGGCCCGCTCACTCGTCGCGGGTGCCCTCCTTGCCGCGACCGGCGCATTCAGATTTGCCGCCGGCGCCGTTGATACCCCGCATCTTCCCGATCCTCCGTTTGCGGCGCGCGTTCTTGTGACCGGGACGGTACTCACTCTCCCTTCAGAGGCCGGGAGCCGGATCAGGTTCGACCTCCGCGCGGATTCCTGTTACGCCGGAATGCGGGGGTTTATGTTCCGCTCGGTCATCACGGTGATCGATCGGACGGGAAAATCGGGGAGCCACTCCACACCGGTCCTTCCCGGCATGACTCTCCTCCTCAGGGGGTTGATCTCAGCGCCCCCCGGGGCGGGGAACCCCGGGGAGTTCAGCCCGCGGCGGTATGACATGTCACGGGGGATCTCCGGCATGCTCGATGTCAGCGGGAGCGGCAGCATCGTCATACGCGATTCCCCGGCGGGTGCCGGGGCCCTCGCACGCTTCACGGAGGCTGCCCGCCGGTCGCTCCTCAGCCGGTCGGGGAGGCTCCTTGCCGGCCCCGAGGGAGAATTCCTGAAAGACATTCTCCTCGGTGAGCGTTCCGGTATTCCGGGTGAGACAAAGGAGGCCCTGGTCGACGCCGGGGTCGCTCACATACTCGCCGTTTCGGGTTACAGGGTTCTCATACTCGCCGGGATGATCATGGCTGCAATGAGCGTCCTGCGCATTCCCCGGCCGGTTCGCCCGTTTCTCGCCGTCCCGGCGCTCCTCTTCTATATGGCGCTCGCGCGGTGTCATCCCCCGGTGGTCCGGGGGACGGTCATGGCGATTGTCTTTATCCTGGCGCGCACTGCGGGGCGGAGGGCCGGTTCGCTCAATGCGCTCGGCGTGGCGGCTCTCCTGGTCCTGGGGTGGGACCCCCGTGAGCTCTTTGATGCCGGGTTCCAGCTTTCGTTCGGAGCGGTGCTCGCCGTGCTCCTTTTCATGCCTGGGAGCGGGGCTCTGTTCATGCTCCCGTCCGGGAGAGGGTTCCCCCGCCTCGTTGCCCGCCGGATACTCCGCTCGATCTCACTTTCCGTCGTCGTTTCGCTCGGTACGTTTCCCCTCACCGCGGCCCTGTTCGGCCGCGTCTCGATCATCGGCGTGCTGACAAACATCGTCGTTGTTCCGGCGACAGGGGCCGCGATGATACTCGGGATGATCGCTCTCGCATCGGGGGCGGTCAGCGCCGCGGCCGGCGCGGCATACGCCGCGCTTGACGGCCTTCTCATTCGATGGACGATCCGCTTCTCGCTCGTTGCAGCGTCCCTCCCGTTCGCCTCCATCGAAACGGGAGCATTCGGTCCGCCTGAGACGGTCGCCTGGTATGCGGCAGTGGTTTTTCTGACGCGCCGGAGGAACGGGAGATGGGCCGCGCGGTCCCTGGCGGTCCTTCTCGCGGCATTGAACGTGCTCGTGCTCCGCGCGCCGTCGCCGGCGGCGGCTGCAAACGGTCTCCTGAGGGTGAGCATGATCGACGTGGGAGAGGGGGACGCGATACTTGTCGAATTCCCCCGCGGCGGAACGCTCCTTGTGGATGCAGGACCCGTGACACGAACGCATGACGCGGGGAAGAAGACCGTTCTCCCGTTCCTGAAGATGAGAGGGATACGCGCTCTTGACATTCTCCTCGTCACGCACCCCGACGCAGATCATGCGGGGGGTGCCGCGTCGATCGTGAAGGGCGTTCCGGTCGGGAGAGTGATAGAGAGCGCCGGAGGCGGTGCGTCGGCGGCGGCACGTGCGTATCAGGCGGCTGCGCGCGAAAGGGGATCTCCCCTTTCCCCGGCATCGAGAGGGGAGATTGTCGATGTCCCCGGCTGTGCCAGGCTCTACGTGCTCTGGCCTCCCCGCGCCGGGGCGGGTGCCGCCGTGCGGGGAGGCTCGCCGTCAAACAACGCATCGCTCGTGTGCAAACTTGTGTACGGCGGCGTTTCGTTCCTGTTCACCGGGGATGCGGAGAAGGGTGCGGAGTCGCGCATCGTCCGTTCGTACGGATCGTTTCTCCGCTCCGACGTGCTCAAAGTCGCCCATCACGGAAGCGACAGCGGAACCTCCGTGGAGTTTCTCCGCTCGGTGCACCCGGCGCTCGCTCTCGTCTCGGCGGGACTTCACAACAGGTTCGGTCACCCGTCGCCGGCGCTTCTCAGGCGCCTGCGCGACGCCGGCGCGCGCGTCATCCGCACGGACGTGCACGGCGCGGTGCTTGTTGATTCCGACGGGAAGAGCGTGCGGGAGATCTCCTGGCGGTGAGCGTTCACCTGTAAGGTTGATTCTCCGCTCGGTTCTGTTTATTATTAGCGACAACATTCGAACGCGGCACGAGCGCCACAGTGAAGAAGGATGTCATGCCTGATACGCACAGCGCGGCACCCCCGACCGTCATCGCACCTCTTTACACGCCCGTGGAACGGGACTACCGGCGCGACAGTGGATCTCCCGGGGAATATCCGTTCACACGCGGTCCCTATCCCACGATGTACAGGGGGAGGCTGTGGACGATGCGGCAGTATGCGGGATTCGGCACGGCCGAGGAATCGAACCGCCGTTACCTCCATCTTCTCGGGAACGGCACGACGGGCCTCTCCGTCGCTTTTGATCTCCCGACGCAGATCGGATACGATTCTGATCACCCGCTTGCCCGCGGCGAAGTAGGAAAGGTGGGGGTCGCCGTTGACACGCTCGCCGACATGGAAATCCTCTTCCGGGACATCTCCCTGGAAAAAGTGACGACCTCCATGACGATCAACGCGACTGCGGCGGTGCTTCTGTGCATGTACGCCGCCATCGCGCGGAGGCAGGGGGCGGACCTGAAACGGATCTCCGGGACAGTGCAGAACGACATCCTGAAGGAATACATCGCCCGCGGGACGCACATCTATCCCCCGGCCCCCTCCATGCGGCTTGTGACCGATCTGTTCCGCTGGTGCAGCGCGGAACTTCCCCGGTGGAACACGATCTCGATAAGCGGGTATCATATCCGGGAGGCGGGATCCACCGCGGCCGAAGAACTCGGCTTCACGCTTGCGAACGGTATCGCGTACGTCCGGGCGGCGGTCGACGCGGGACTCGACGTCGACGGGTTCGGCGCGCAGCTCTCGTTTTTCTTCAACGCGCACAACAACTTCCTCGAAGAGATAGCGAAGTTCCGGGCGGCCAGGCGGATGTGGGCCAGGATCATGAAGGAGCGGTTCGGCGCGAAGCGGCCCGAAACGATGAAACTCCGGTTCCACGCACAGACGGGGGGCGCGACGCTCACGGCACAGCAGATCGAAAACAACGTGGTCCGCGTCTCGCTCCAGGCACTCGCCGCCGTCCTGGGGGGCTGCCAGTCGCTCCATACGAACAGCCGCGACGAGGCGCTCGCCCTCCCGACGGAGGAGTCGGTGGTGCTGGCGCTGCGGACGCAGCAGATCATCGCGTTTGAATCGGGGGTCACGGAGACCGCCGATCCGTTCGGAGGCTCGTACGCCGTGGAGGCCCTCACCGACAGCATCGAGTCCGAGGCGCTCGCCCTCATACAGCAGATCGAGGAGATGGGAGGGGCGGTCAGGGCGATCGAGAAAAAATTTTATCAGACGCGGATCATGGAAAGCGCGTACCGGTACCAGCGTGCGATCGAGGAGAATGAAAAGACGATCGTCGGCGTCAACGCGTACGAAACCGGACCTGCGGCCCAGCCGGAGCTTCTCCGGATCGACGAATCCGCCGCATCGCGGCAGATCGAACGGCTCCGCCGGGTGAGGGAGGAGCGGTCGGATCATGATGTGCGATCATCCCTGGAGGCGGTGCGGATTGCAGCCGGGGCGCAGGACAATCTGATGCCGCATATACTCCGCGCGGTGGAGTCCTACGCGACCGTCGGCGAAATCTCCGATACGCTCCGCGGCGTATGGGGAGAATACGCGGAATAGGGAATGCCTCTCACCCGGAAAAAAAGTCTCGAACTCCGCTCGCTCTCCCAGAAGAAAGTCAGGGACGAGCTCGGCATATTCGTCGCCGAGGGGCTCCGGCTGGTGAAGGACGCTGCGGAATCCGCGTTCGAGATCCCCGAAGCGTTCTTCACACCGGAGTTCGAGGCCACGCCCGGGGGGAAGAACCTCGCCGGGGCTCTCCGGGCGCGCGGGACCGCGTGCGAGAGGGTGAGCGCCCGTGAATTTGCCGGATTCGCCGATACCGTGCATGCGCAGGGGATTCTTGCGCTTGTCGTGAAGAAGCCGGAGAGCGCGGCGGACCTTGTAGACCGGGTCCCGCCTCCCGTCCTCATTGTGGCCCTCGACGGGATTGCCGATCCCGGAAATCTGGGGACGGTCATACGGACGTGCGACTGGTTCGGCGCGGGAGGAATTCTCCTGGGACGCTCCAGCGTCGACGTGTACAATCCCAAGGTGGTCCGCGCGACGATGGGAGGGATATTCCACGTGCCCGTTGCCTCGGGGGCCGATCTCCCCCTTGAGGCGGAACGCGCCCGGAAGCGGGGCTACACCGTGTACGTCGCGGATCCCGCGGCGGAATTGTTCGATGCGGATCTCCGTTTTGCGGAACGCTCTCTCCTCGCATTCGGGAACGAAGCCCACGGCATTTCGCCCGGGCTCGCCCGCGTCGCGGATGCGCGCGTGGCAATCCGGCGTTTCGGCGGTGCGGAATCCCTCAACGTCGGCGTGGCCTGCGGCGTACTCCTCGCCGCATACCGCCGCTGCCACTCCTTTCACTGATGACTCCCCTCGATCCCCGATGATACCGCGCGGATTCTCGATAGGACACTGGACAGATGCGGCGGCCCGGACAGGATGCACGGTCATACTCTGCCCCCCCCGGACGACGGGGGGATGCGATGTGCGCGGCTGCTCCCCCGGGACGCGCGAAACCGCGCTCCTGGAGAGCGACAAGAAAATTGAGGAGGTTCACGCAGTTGTCATGACCGGCGGAAGCGCGTACGGTCTTGCCGCCGCCGACGGGGTCATGAGGTTTCTCGAGGAACGGGGAACCGGGTACCGGACGCCGTGGGGGGTTGTGCCGATCGTCCCTGCGGCGGTCATATTTGATCTCGGCACGGGGTCCGCGAACGTGAGGCCCACGCGGGAATCAGGATACGCCGCTGCGCTTTCGGCATCCGGCACACTGATCCCCGAAGGAGCGTGCGGCGCCGGGACCGGGGCAACCGTGGGAAAATGGGCGGGACCCGAATTCTCCATGCCCGGGGGCTTCGGCATCTCGTCACTGGATCACGAAGGCGTCACCGTTTCGGCTGCGGCCGTCGTGAATGCGCTCGGGGACATCGTGGGCGAATCGGGGGAGGTCCTCCGGGGTGCGCGCGACGGGAACGGAGCATGGATGAGCGCATCGGATCCGCTCCGGCGGCTTCCGGGGGGGGCCGGGAGGCCAACCGGCGCGAACACGGTCCTTGTGGCCATACTCACGAACGCGCGGCTCACGAAGGTGGGCGCCAACCGGGTTGCGATGCGCGCGCATGACGGGATGGCGCGTGCCGTGAGGCCCGCACACACATCGTACGACGGGGACACGGTATTCTGCGTCGCCTCCGGGGAAGCGATGGCCGATATCGATCTCGTGTCCGAAATGGCCGTGCAGGCCACCGCGCTCGCGATCCGGCGCGCTGTCACACTGGCCGGGGAGAGCAGTTCAGGATGACCTCTCTCACGGCGCACATGCAGGGATGGAAGGACCGGCTCGCCGCGCTGGCCCGGCATCCCCTCGCGCTCCCCGCGCTATTCGCCGTTGCGCTCGTCGAGGCCTCTCTCGTACCGATTCCCCCCGACATGCTCCTGATTCCGCTGGCGCTCGCCCGGCCGCGCCGGACGTTCCTCATCGCCACCGTCTGCATTGCCGGCTCAATCACGGGAGCGATGATCGGCTATGTGATCGGCGCAACGCTCTTTGACTCGGTCGGGGAGAAGTTCGTCGCCGCGCTCGGCGTGGCCGGCGCGTTTGAGCACATCCTCATTCTCTACAGGGAGAACGCGCTCTGGACGCTCCTGTTCGCCGGGTTCACGTCGATCCCGTTCAGCGTGTTCACAATCGCGGCGGGGTTCCACCATACGCTCCCGGCAATGACCCTTCTCACCGGCGCAAGCATGGGGAGGGCTCTCCGGTTCTATCTCCTGGCGGTGGTCATCGTCACCGGGGGCCCGTCGGTCAGGCGGCTCCTGGAACGCCATCTTGCCGCCGTCTCGGCAATCCTCTTCCTCCTCCTCATTGCGGGATTCATACTCGCGCGGGTGCTCTCGTGAACCGGGGCGTGCCTCATGCGCCGCGGAGGCGTGCCGTGCGGGGGCGCGTGACGCTTTCGCGCGTCCTCTCCAAGTACGGGGTCTGCTCCCGTTCCGAAGGCCGCCGGCTGATACTTGCCGGCGAGGTCAGCGTCAACGGCGCAAAAGTCACGACGCCCGATTCGTGGGTCGACCCGGCCTCGGACGTCATCGCCTGCGGGGGGAAACCCCTCGGGCGGATCCGGCGGATCTACATTGCACTGCACAAACCTGAAGGGGTCGTGACGACGCGGTCCGATGAGAAGGGGAGGAGCACGGTGTACGATCTCCTCCCTCCGGGGCTCCCCTGGATATTCCCGGTCGGCCGGCTTGACAGGGATTCGACGGGCCTCATTCTGCTGACGAACGACACGGCGTTCGGCGAGCGGGTGACGGGCCCGTCGGGAAAGGTCCCGAAGACATACCGCGTGCTCCTGGAGAAACCACTCGACGCCGCCGGTGCGGCGGCGATCGCCGCAGGCGTGCTCATTGACGGTGAGACCCGCTGCCGCCCCGCGCGCGTGACGATCGAAGGAGACTTGTGCCGGTGCCGGATCGAAATTACGGAGGGAAAGAACAGGCAGGTCAGGCGCATGTTCGAATCTCTCGGCAACCGGGTACTCTCGCTTCACCGCATCGCGATCGGCCCGGTGGAGATCGGGACGCTGAAACCGGGGGAGACGCGCACGCTGACAAGACAGGAAATCGATTTGCTCTCGGGAGGGAAGGCGGGGGATGCCTGAGGTCACGTCACGGATCATCGAAGTCTGTCCGTTCAGGATCCGGGGAGACCGCCCGGAATTCCTCCTGATCCGCCGCGCACCCGGGGAATCGCTTTACCCCGGGCTCTGGCAGTTTGTCACTGGGCGCGTCGAAGAGGGGGAAAAGGCATACACCGCGGCGCTCCGGGAACTGAAAGAGGAAACGGGCGCCGTCCCGGCGAGGTTCTGGGTCGTGCCGGCGGTCAATTCGTTCTATGACCCGCGTGAGGACCGGATAACGCTCGTTCCCCTCTTCGCCGCGCAGATCGATCCGGGGTTCGAGGTGCGGCTCTCCCCGGAACACGTAGAGCACGTTTGGGCGACGTTTGACGCGGCGGCCCGCCGGCTTGTCTGGCCCGGCCAGAGGAATTGCATGGACATCGTCCGGCGCTACATACTCGGGGGGGAGGAGGCGGGAACGCTCCTCAGGATGTCCTGAGTGAACCGAACCTTGCGGATCATCCCCCTCTTCCGTACATTTCTCCACATCCCTCACCTGCGACTCGCCATGTCATTCCGGAGACCCATTTGAGCGTCCTGGTTGTCGGTTCCCTCGCCCTCGATTCCATTGAAACGCCGTTCGGCTCGGTCAAAGACGCCGTCGGCGGGTCCGCCACGTATATCGCAGCGGCGGCCAGTTACTTTGTAAGCCCGATCAGGATCGTGGGGATTGTCGGGGGGGATTTCCCGAAGCGGGGGCTTTCCTTCCTGGAGGAGCGGAATGTGGACCTGGAAGGGCTCGAAGTCGTGGCGGACGGGAAGACGTTCCGCTGGTCCGGCCGGTACCATTACGACCTGAACGAGCGGGATACGCTGCTGACCGAGCTGAACGTGTTCGAACGGTTCGACCCGAAAATCCCGGAGAAATACAAGAGGAGCCGCGTCGTCTGTCTCGGGAACATCGATCCCGTGCTCCAGAGGCGCGTCCTCGACCAGATCGAGAAGCCGAGGTTCATCGTCTGCGACACGATGAACTACTGGATCGAGAAGAAGAATGCGGAACTGAAAGAAACGCTGAAATCCATAAACGCCCTCATCCTGAACGATTCCGAAGCACGCCTCCTCTCCCGCGAACCGAACCTTATCAAGGCCGGCCGCGTGATCCGCGAGATGGGCCCCGGGGTCGTGATCATCAAGAAGGGGGAACACGGTGCGCTCCTTCTCACTGATCAGATGGTCTTCTCCGCACCGGCGTACCCCATGGAGAACATATTCGATCCGACGGGAGCGGGGGATTCGTTTGCCGGCGGATTTGTCGGATGGCTGGCGCGCACCGACGACATGTCCGAGGAGAACCTCAAGCGCGCCGTGATCTACGGAAGCACCCTCGCCTCGTTCTCCGTTGAGAAATTCGGCGTCGAAGGTCTCGCCGATCTCACCTACCTTCAGATCCAGGATCGCTTCCGGCAGTTCCGCGAGATCTCCCGGTTCGACGAAGATTGACCGTCCGATGACGACGCTCGAGTGGGCCGACGGAAGACTCCGGTTTATCGACCAGACGCTCCTCCCGGCGAAGGAAGTCATTGTCGAGACGGCCGACTACCGGACCGTCTGCCAGGCGATCCGCACGCTGAAAATACGCGGCGCACCCGCTATCGGGGTTGCCGCGGCGTTCGGGGTCCTTCTCGCCGTCCGCCGGAAGCCCGTTGCCGGTTCCGGAGAGCTCCTTGCCCTCCTTGATGAAGCGGTGCGCGACCTTTCCGCGACGCGCCCTACCGCGGTGAACCTCTTTGCAGCGATGCGCCGGATGGAACGGTCCGCCCGCGGGCCCGGAGAGATGTCCGTGCAGGCGATCCTGGACCGGCTTTCCGCCGAGGCGTTCGCGATACAGCGCGAGGACATCGAATCGTGCAGAACCATCGGCGAGTCCGGGGCGGATCTCATCCCTCCCCGCTCTTCGCTCCTGACGCACTGCAATGCGGGTGCACTGGCGACGGCAGGGGAAGGGACGGCGCTCGCGGTCGTTGCCGCCGCTGCGCGCAGGGGGAACGTCGTCCGCGTATTTGTCGACGAGACGCGCCCCCTGTTCCAGGGAGCGAGGCTCACCGCCTGGGAGCTCGTGAAGCAGGGGATCGAAACGGTGCTCATCACCGACAGCGCTGCGGGAAGCGTCCTTGCACGCGGCGAGGTGAGCGCGGTCATCGTCGGGGCGGACCGTATCGCGGCGAACGGCGATACCGCCAACAAGGTGGGAACCTATCCGCTTGCCGTGCTTGCCCGCCGGCATGACGTCCCCTTCTACGTCGCGGCGCCCACGTCCACGATTGATCGTGCGCTCCCCGACGGATCGCACATACCGATCGAAGAACGGGATGAGGCGGAAGTCACGACGTTTGCCGGCGTGAGGATCGCCGCCCCCGGTGTACGCGTGTTCGCCCCCGCGTTCGACGTCACTCCCGGCTCCCTCGTGAGCGCGATCATCACAGAACGGGGCATCCTGCGCCCCCCTTACGCCGCGTCCCTTGCAGGCATCCTGCAGGGAGAGAACGCCGGGAACAGGGGGAACGACCGATGATCGTGAAAACCGAGGCGATCGTCCTCCGCACGATGAAGTACCGCGAGACAAGCCGGATCGCCACGCTGTATACGAGGGAACGGGGGAAGATCTCCGTCATTGCCAAAGGAGCGCGCGACGGGCGCAGCCGTCTCGGCGGCGCACTCCAGCCGATGAACCATGTCGCGGTCCTCTTCTACATGAAGGAATCGCGCGACCTCCAGCTTCTGACCCAGTGCGACACCGCCAGGTCGTTTCCCGGGCTCAGCACCGACCTCGACAGGATGGCTGCCGGCATGGCCGCCGTCGAGCTCACCGACGCCGTCAGCCCGGCAGACGAACCGAACGGGGAGCTCTTCGATCTCCTCTCGTCGACGCTTGACGCGGTCAGCCGTGCAACAAAACAGCCCGGGAATGCGTTATACTACTTTGAACTGCATCTTCTCGGGATCATCGGATTCAGGCCGGACCTCCGGCAGTGCACGATTTGCCGCAATCCCGCGACTCCCGCCGGAGGCGGGGGGGACGTTCATCTGGGCCGGAACGGGATACTCTGTGCAGGATGTGCGGCGAAGGGACTGGGCCTGGAAACCCTCTCGCAGACTGCGCTGGCGGTTATCCAGAGGCTCCAGGAGGCTGCCGATCCCGCCTCCGCGACGCGGATGGTGCTCACCGCACGTGTACGGGGGGAGATCGCCGGGGTGCTGCGCCGGTTCCTCCTCGGCCACGTCGAGGGACTGAGAACTCTCCGGTCGGAATCCGTGTTCTCATCAATGGTATGATATCACTCCCGGGGGAGTCCGCCGCGGAGCTTCTGGCCGCCGCGGGCTGCGGGAGTATCGAAAACACAACGGGAGAATTTCTTCATGAAGAAAACCATTCTGACATCCCTGGCGCTTGTGACCGTAGGGATCCTCTTCGGCGCCATCCTTGTCTCGAATTTCAGCGGCGGCGTCGACCTTTCGTTCGCCCGCAGCGGGGGCGATGTCAAGCTGGGCGGCCCGACGCCGATTGCGGTCCAGAGTCCGGGCCTGAAGGCGATAAGCGACAATTTCGTCGCCGTCGCGAAGGCGGTCACCCCTTCCGTCGTTGCCATCACGGTGACGACGACGGGAAAGAAGGCGGACAAGGGAGCACCCCACGACTTCTTCCATTTCTTCGGACCGGACTTCAAATCGCCCGAGCCGCAGCCTGAACAGGGAATGGGGTCGGGCGTGATCATCACGTCCGACGGGTACATCGTAACGAACAACCACGTCGTTGATGACGCCGAGAAGGACGGCATCGAGGTGGTAATGAACGACAAGATCAGCTACAAGGCGAAGCTCATCGGCACCGATCCCTCGACTGACCTTGCGGTCGTCAAGATCGACGCGAAGGACCTCCCCGCCGCCGCGCTGGGGAATTCCGACAACGTCCAGGTGGGCGAGTGGGCGCTGGCGATCGGCAATCCGCTCGGACTCACGTCAACCGTCACCGCCGGGATCATCAGCGCCAAGGGACGGAGCATCAACATCATTCGCGACAACAACTACAGCATCGAAGACTTCATACAGACCGATGCGGCGATCAATCCGGGGAACAGCGGGGGAGCCCTCGTGAATCTGAGCGGCGAGGTGATTGGAATCAACACGGCGATCGCGACGACGAACGCCCGGTACCAGGGGTACGGGTTTGCCGTTCCCGTGAACATCCTGAAAACCGTCGCCGCGGACCTCATCAGGAGCGGGAGGGTCTCACGCGGCTACATCGGGGTCATGATCGGTACGGTGGACCAGACGATGGCCAATGCACTCGGGATGAAGGACGCGAAGGGGGTGCTTGTCCAGAGCACGGTCAAGGGGGGTGCCGGGGAGGCCGCAGGGCTGAAGGAAGGGGACGTCATCCTCTCGGTGGACGGCAAGGAAGTAAACGCGGGGAACGAGCTCCAGAGCTACATCGCCACCCACCATCCCGGGGACAGGGTCATGCTGAAGGTGTTCAGGGACGGCTCGGTTATCGAAAAGCCGATCACCCTCAGGGCGCGGGATGAGGACAAGACCGTCGTCACCGCCTCGGAGCCGATGAAGGATGAGGAAGAAGGGTCTGTGGAATCACCGAAGATCGTGAAGTTCGAAAGCCTGGGGCTCTCCGTGCGCTCGATGACGCCCGACGAGAAGAAGGAAATGGAGATTGAACGGGGGGTCATCGTCGCGGACGTCAAACCGTACGGCGAAGCGTTCAACCGCGCCATCGGCAAGAACATGGTGATCGTCGAGGCGGATCGGAAGCAGGTGAACACGCCCGCCGACCTGAAGAAGGTCATCGATGCCCGGAAGCCCGGCGATTCGGTTCTCCTGAGGGTAAAGAGCGAACGGGGGACGTCGTTCGTCGCAGTACAGATCCAGAAATAGAATCTCTATCCGCTTTTGCTGCGCGGGACGGCTCCTCCATTCAGGCGGGGCCGTTTCTTTTTAGCGGCAACTGAACGCGGCGCCATTTCGGCCCCGCTAAACGGCAGCGGTGCCTCGCTGGCGCCAAAGAGCGGCGCCAACTTCGGTCGCGCCAGAGACGGCGCGACCTGCGTCTTGACAATGTAGGGGTCTTGCGGTATATTTTCATGTTATTCTGTAACGGCGAACCGTTCATTTTTACCGACAGCAAGGAGGTTAGAAAGACTTCAGCGCGCAGGTTCACGCACAGGGTGCCACCGGGAGGCTGAATGCCAAGGTTCTGATTCTGAATCAGAACTACGAGCCCATGAGCGTCATCAACGCAAAGAAGGCAATCGTCCTCCTGTATCTGGGAAAGGCCGAGCTCATTGAAGAGCATGCGGGGCACAGGATCCGGTCCGTGTCGGCGAGCATGCCGTTTCCGAGCATCGTCCGCCTTTCGATGTATGTCCGGGTTCCCTTCAAGAAAATCATTCTCTCCCGAAAAAACATCCTCCGGCGGGATGGACACCGCTGCCAGTACTGCGGCAGGTCCGATCTTTCGCTGACGATCGACCATGTTCTCCCGCTGTCCCGGGGGGGGGAGGACACATGGGAAAACCTCGTCTGCGCATGCGTGCAGTGCAACAACAGGAAGGGCGACCGGACGCCGGACGAATCGTCGATGCCGCTGCGGCGAAAGCCGATGCGCCCGAATCACGTGACGTTCATACGGCACGTCATGGGCTCTCTCGACGAACGCTGGAAACCCTACCTCTTCCTTCACTGAGTCACGGCGCCTGCGGCGCCCGGGTGACTCTCTTCCATCAACCGGCACCCGATCCTCCGGGGGGAACACACTTGGCTTCACGGCAAACGATACTCAGCGGGATGCGCCCCACGGGAAAACTCCACATCGGGCACCTTGTCGGAGCGCTGGAGAACTGGGTCGCCCTGCAGGGAAAGTACGACAACTACCACCTGATCGCCGATTATCACGCGCTCACGACGAATCCCGATTCCTCCCGCATCGCGGAGAACTCGATGGACATGCTCGTGGACTGGCTCGCCGCGGGGATCGATCCCGCGCGGAGTCCCGTGTTCCGGCAGTCCCGGGTCAAGGAGCATACCGAGCTCCACCTGATCTTCTCTATGCTTATCACCGCGGCCCGGCTCGAACGGAACCCGGCGGTCAAGGACCAGGTGCGCGACCTGCAGATTGAGAACGTCAGCTACGGACACCTGGGATACCCGGTCCTGCAGGCGGCGGATATACTCCTGTATAAGGGCGATCTCGTCCCGGTGGGCGAGGACCAGGTGCCGCACGTTGAAATCGCCCGGGAAATCGCCCGACGGTTCAACAACCAGTACGGGACGGTGTTCCCCGAACCGGAGCCGAAGCTCACGCATTTCCCCCGTCTCCCCGGGCTCGACGGGCTCGACAGGAAGATGAGCAAATCCGCAGGGAATACGATCCTGCTCGCCGATCCCCCGGAGGAGATCCTGAAGAAAATGAAGACCGCCGTCACCGATCCCCTGAAGGTCCGCAGGAACGACCCGGGGCGTCCGGAAGTGTGCCTTGTCTACCGTTATCACCAGAAATTCAATCCCGCGGGGGCGGCGGACATCGACGCCGGGTGCCGCTCGGGCGCTCTCGGGTGCGTGGAGTGCAAGACGCGGATTGCCGGCATCATTGCCGACGGGCTCGCGCCGATGCGCGAGCGCCGCGCGCACTTGGAATCGCGCCCCGGGGAAGTCCGGGAGATCCTTGCCGAGGGGGAGACGCGGGCCCGGGCGAGAGCGCAGGCCACGATGGCCGACGTGCGGCGCGCGATGGACCTGGGTTGACAGGGGGACGATGACGGTGTACAGGGTCAGGCTCACAGATTTCGAAGGTCCGCTCGACCTCCTCCTCTTTTTCATCAAGAGGGACGAGCTGGAGATCGAGAACATTCCCATCGCGAGGATCACGCAGGAGTTCCTCGAATACCTTCACGTGATGGCGCAGCTCGACCTGGAAATCGCCGGGGATTTCATCGTCATGGCGGCGACGCTGATGCAGATCAAGGTGAGGATGCTCCTGCCGCGCGACGAGAACGCGGAAGACGAAGAAGACCCGAGGGCCGAGCTCGTCCGGCGGCTGATGGAGTACAAGAAATTCAAGGAGCTCGCCCAGAACATGGGGAGCATGGAAGAGGAGCAGCGGAAAGTGTACTACAGGAAATTCTTCGCCGCGGACGCGCACGAACAGCCCGAGGCCGGGACCGGGGAGACGCTGGCCGACGTGTCGCTGTTCAATCTCATCGCGGCATTCAAGAGCGCGATGGACCACATGCCCCGGAAGGTTGTGCACGAGGTCGCCCTCTCCAACGTGTCGGTGGACGAGCAGATGAGCTTCGTCCTGGATTTTCTCCGTGTCCGGGGCGCGACGACGCTTCTCACGCTCGTGGCACACATGACCGAAAAGGTGCGGATCATCGTCACCGTGATCGCGCTTCTTGAGCTGACGAAGAACAAAGTCATCGCGCTGGCGGCATCTGCGGCCGGCGACGACGTTGCGATCAGCCTGGTTGCGGCATGAGCGCGGAAGAGCCGACGGGAAACCCGCCCGGGACGAAGGAGATCATCGAGGCGCTCCTCTTTGCCACCGATGAGCCGCTGACGGTGCGTCAGGTGATCGAGATCTTCGGGATCCTCGACGAGGGGGAGAAGCCGTCATCCGTCACACCGGACGAGGTGCTTTCCCTGATCGAACAGCTCAACGGAGAATTCGAGCGGACCGGGCGGACGGTGCGGATCGTCAGGGTGGCGGGGGGGTACCAGTTCGCGACGAGACCGGAGTTCGCCCCCTGGCTCGGCAAGATGCTCAGGGAGAAGTCCAGGCGGAAGCTCTCCCTGTCGGCACTCGAGACGCTCGCCGTGATCGCATACAAGCAGCCGGTGACAAAGCCGGAGATCGAGACGATACGGGGCGTGAACGCCGACTACGTGCTGCACACGCTTCTCGAGAGGAGCCTTGTCGCCATTGTCGGGCGGGCGGCCACCCCGGGACGGCCGCTCCTGTACGGGACGACGAAGGAATTCCTGAAACATTTCGGCGTGAATGACCTCTCGGAACTGCCGAAGCCCCGGGAGATCGATGAACTTATGGCGGAGGCGGAGTTCGAAGTGGAAAAACGCATGCTGCAGGAGCTTGAGGCGAAACGACGTGCGGAGGCCGGAGACGAAGCCGGGAGCACCGAAGAGGAAGGAGCGGACGGGGGCGGGGATGTCTCCTGAGCGCCGACGGAAAATGACGGGCGGCCCGCGCGTGAAGCCCGGGCGCGTGCCGGGGAAGGGGAGACCCGCCCCGGTCCGCAGGGCGGGGAAAGGGAAACCCGCCGTGGCGCATGGGCCGGGGAAGGGAAAACCCGTGGCGGTGCATATGCCGGGGAACTTCCCTGTTGTCGCGCAGCCGGGACCAATCCGTATCAACAGGTTTCTCAGCATGTGCGGAATAACCTCCCGCCGCAAGGCGGAGGAGCTCGTGCTGGCGGGAAAAGTGGAGATCAACCACGCGGTCGTCCGCGATCTCGCCACGCGCGTCGATCCCGCGCGCGATAGAGTGTTCGTCGGCGGGACGCAGGCCCTCCCGGTGCAGGGTCACCTGTACCTTGTTCTCAACAAACCGAAGGACAGCATCTCGACGCTGAGCGACGAGCGGGGCCGGACGACCGTCATGAGCATGGTCCGCACCCGCGAGCGCGTGTACCCCGTGGGGAGGCTCGACCGGAACACGACCGGCGTCCTCCTCCTGACGAACGACGGGGGATTCGCCCACCGGCTGATGCACCCCAGGTTCCACGTCCCGAAATCGTACAGGGTGTCCTGCGACCGGGCGCTCTCACAGGCCGACCTGGCGCGCCTGCGGAGCGGCATCGAGCTCGAGGACGGGCAGACCGCCCCGGCCGAGGTGCAGTATATCCCGCAGGGGCGCGGGAAGGAGATCGGGATCACGATCCACGAAGGGCGAAACCGCCAGGTGAGGCGGATGTTCGAATTCCTGGGGTACGACGTCCTGAAGCTCGACAGGGTCGCCTACGGGCCGGTGACGAAGGAGGGACTTGCGCGGGGAGGGACGCGCAGCCTCACGCGCGGCGAGATACGGACTCTCAAGGAAATGGCGGGATACACCGAGGAAGAACTGCTGTCGGGGCGGTAGGGCTGCACCATCCGGAGAATTCCCAATGAAACGCTCACCTCTGTTGATCCGTTTCCTCCTCCTGGCGGCTCTCCCGGGATTGTCATGCGGCCCGTCCGTCTACCGCGAAGTCTATCCCCAGCTCATGGACGGGAAATACGATTCGGAGTTCCCGTACCGCGGCTGTTCGACGGAGCTCGGGGAGATCGGCGAATCGGTCATGATGGTCAGCGCGATCGCCTACTACCGGACGTACACGTTCGCCGCGGAGGAACAGGTCAGGCCCGCCGGCGTGACGGCTGAACTCCTCAGATCCTCCGCGCCGCGTTCCGCGATGGCGACAAGCCAGGCGTCAGGCACCGGGACGGTCCTCGCCAGCGCGAACAGACGCGTTGTCATACTCACATGCGCCCACGTCGTCGGATTCCCCGATACACTCACCACGTTCCACCTCACCCCCGGGGGCGCGTCGACCGGCTTCGTCCACACGGTAAGCATCAAGGAACGGCAGACGAACTATGTCGCGATGCTTCCCGAAGGGGGAGAGCTCGAGATCCTCGCGATTGACCGGGAACAGGACGTGGTGCTCCTGGGGAAGACGTTTGACAGCGACCCTCTCCCGCAGCCCCGGGTCTTCAAGTACCCGGCCGGACGGGCGAAGGAGCTGGAGTGGGGAACGTTCGTGTACCTCTTCGGGTACCCGACGGGGCACAAGATGGTGACAAAAGCGATCGTGAGCAGTCCGAACAAGGACAGGAAGGGATCGTTCCTTGTCGACGCCGTCCTCACCCCGGGGTTCAGCGGCGGGATCGCACTTGCCGTCAGGGACGGTGTGCCGAACTTCGAACTCGTCGGCCTCGTGCAGCTCGTCTCGGGGCGCACGACGTACACTCTCGCCCCTCCCGCGGAGGAGGGGACGCCCGACTACGACACCGGGACGCCGTACACAGGCGATGTCTACGTCCAGAAGCGGTCGGAGATCGAGTACGGGATCGTCCAGGCGGTCCCTGTCGAAACCGTCCTGGAGTTCATCGAGACTCACAGGAACGATCTTGCTTCACGGGGATACAGCGTGACGCTGACACTGACATCGCATACCGCTCCGTAATGCCCGACGCGCAGAAGGGACCGCTTGTTGCCGACCTTCTCCTGGCGCGGCGGCTCGAATCGACCGATGCCTGGGTGAGCGTGCTCTCCGCCCAGATCCATGCGCAGCTTCACCCGGAGTCCGGCGCGCTGGCCGAGCCGATGGGGGGAGGATACGCGGTGTTCACGGGGGTCGGCTCTCCGCTGACGCAGGCGACCGGGCTCGGGATGAAGGGGCCCGTTACGGGACCCGAAATGGACCGGCTCGAGGCATTCTTCGAAGTCCGCGGTTCCCCCACGATCGTCGATCTCTGCCCCCTTGCGGACCCGTCCATCATTGAAGAGCTTGGAGTCCGGGGTTACCGGATCAGGGACTTCAGCAACATGCTCGTGCGGCAGCTCAGGGAGGGGGGTGAACGTCCCCCGGTGGACGACGGGCTCAGGGTCCAGCAATGCATGCCGTCGGAGGACAGCCTCTGGGCGGGGACCGTCGCACAGGGGTTCGCCGAAAACCTCATTGTTTCCGACGAAAACATGCTCGTCCTGAAAAGCCTGTTTCATCGTCCCGATTCGATATGTTACCTCGCGTGGCTGGAAGGGCGCCCGGTCGGAGGGGGCGCGCTCGCGATGCACGAGGAGGTTGCCGCGCTCTACGGCGCAAGCACGCTCCCCTCGTACAGGAGGCGGGGGGTGCAGAAGGCGGTGATTCTCGCCCTCCTTGCGCGCGCCGTTGAAGGAGGGTGCGACGTGGCGTACACGCTGACGAAGCCCGGGAGCGCCTCGCAGCGCAATGTCGAGCGCCAGCACTTCTCCGTGGCGTACACGCGCGCGATGATGGTAAGGGAGCTGAAGGAATGAGCGCCGGATTTCCTAACCCCGGCCGGGAAGCGAAGGAGTTGATCTGAGTCATGATCACGGCGCCCGAACGGATCCTGACACCGCGGCTTCTGCTCCGGAAGCCCGTCCCCGGCGATGCGCGCGAGATCTGCGCTTCGTACGCAGGCGACCCGGAGGTCACCCGCTATCTTCAGTGGCGCCCGGACGGGAGCCTGCGCGGAGCGGAACAATTTCTCGCCAGGACGCTGGCGAACTGGGAGGGGGGGAACGCGTTCGCCTGGTCGATACTGCTTCGCGAAGACGGTTCGTTCCTCGGGATGATCGAAGCGCGCATCGACGCGTACATGGTCAACCTCGGCTACGTGATCGCACGTGCGTGCTGGAACAGGGGATTCGCCACGGAGGCGGTCGAAGCGGTCTGTGCGTGGGCTGAAGCCGAGCCGGATGTCTTCAGGATCTGGGCCGTCTGCGCGGCCGACAACCTGGCATCGGTGCGGGTTCTCGAAAAGGCGGGGATGACGCGCGAAGGGCCTTCGCTCGCACGGGCGGTGTTTCCCAACATCGGCGGCGCACCGCGGGAGTGCTGCAGCTATTCGATCCTCAGGGAATTCCCGCAGCGCCGGGAAGCGCCGCCATCCCGGGTCAGCTGACCGGGAGCTGGCTCTCGACCGCCCGACCTTGTAGATTGTCCCTCCGTTTGGTACATTACGGTGACACAGGAGACCGCATGCCCCCCAGGTTCATGGATTTGTTCCCGAAGTCAGAACAGGAAAAGATCGCCGCCGCCGTGCGCGAGGCGGAGAAGATCACGTCGGGCGAGATCGTCCCGTATGTCGTTGACCGGTGCGACCACTACGAAGCCGCGGAGTGGCGCGCAGGGGCCGTTGCGGGGACGGTTGCCTTCGTCTTGATGACGTATCTCCGGTACGCGACGGGGGACTGGAGCAGGTACGATCCGGTCATGACGGGGGGCGTGACGCTCCTTGCCGGCGGCGCAGCGATGCTGGCGGTGAGGTTCCTCTCCCCGCTCAAGAGGCTCTTCGCCGGTCGTCACCTGATGGATCGGCGCGTCGAACAGCGTGCCGCCGAAGCCTTCATGAGCGAGGAAGTGTTCGCGACGGAGAAACGGACAGGAATACTCATTTTCCTGAGCATTTTTGAGCGAAGGGTCCTTGTGATCGGCGACTCGGGGATACATGCGAAGGTCCGCCAGGATGACTGGCACGGAATCATACGCCTCATTGTCGACGCCATCCGGGCCGGGAAGCCTTCCGACGGTCTCGTCGAGGGGATCCGGCGCTCCGGCGCGCTTCTCGCCGCACACGGCGTCGGCCGTTCGCCGGGGGACAGGGACCAGCTCCCCGACAATCTCCGCATCAGGGAAGAATGATGGCTCTTTTCAGCCGGATTCTCGTTCCCTGCATCGTCTCTCTCCTCCTTGTCACCGCCGCGCGCGGCGGGCCTGACGTCCCCCTTCTGACCGGACGGATTACGGACAACGCCGGCGTGCTTTCCGCGGAGACCTCTGCCAGGCTCGCTGCACTCCTCAAGGCTCACGAGGACTCCACGTCGGACCAGGTCGCGGTACTTTCGATCGCCTCGCTCGAGGGGGAGCCGGTCGAGTCCTATTCCATGCGCGTGGCCGAAACCTGGAAGCTCGGCCGGAAGGAAAAAGACAACGGTGTGCTTCTTCTTGTCGTGCGGGATGACAGGAAGGTCCGCATTGAAGTGGGGCGCGGGCTCGAAGGGAACCTCCCGGACATCACGTGCGGACGCATCATCAGGAACGTGATGATCCCGAAATTCAAGGAGGGGGACTATGACGGGGGGGTGACTGCGGGCGTTGAAGCGATACTCGCCTCCCTCGCGGGCTCATATTCTCCTCCCGAGGAGGAGCCGGCGGTCTTCGACGGCGGCTCAAGGATCATGGCAGGGGCGTTGTTCGCCGTCGTCGTAGGGCTCTTTACGCTCTTCGCTCTCTTCATCCGCGGTCCGCAGGCGTGGTTCCTGTACCTCTTCCTGCTCCCGTTCTGGCTCATATTTCCGGTGGCGATAATCGGCGTCACCGCGGGAGTGACCGCGTTCTGCTGTTACGCGCTTCTGGTCCCCGTGTTCAGGCTCTGGACGACAAAGACCGCGGGGGGAAAAGCCCTCCTCTCAAGATTTTCCGCGCATCCCTTTTTCGGCGCCCTTTCCTCTGGAGGCACCTCATCGGGATCGGGGACCTCCTGGTCGTCGGGAGGCGGGTCGTCCTCCTCATCCGACAGCGGGTTCTCCGGGGGCGGCGGGGGGTTTTCCGGCGGGGGCGCGTCAGGGAGCTGGTGAAGGGAAGCAGTGGCATGCAGAATCAACGGAGACTTCAGTGATACTCGATCGGCTCGAAGAATCAGGACGGTACACGCAGATTCACCCGCTTTTCCCGCGGGCGTTTGATGCGCTCGCGCGCGCGGATCTCCGGTCGCTTCCCGCCGGCAGGTACCCGATCGAGGGGGAGCGTCTGTATCTCGTGATCACAAACGAGGAGGGGAAAGGAACGGACGGGGCGGTTCTCGAATCCCACAGGAAGTACATTGACATTCAATTTGTCGTCGAAGGGACTGACATGATCGGGTGGAGGCCTGCGGCGGAATGCCCGGACGTGATCGCCCGGTACGACCCCTCGAAGGACGTGGAACTGTACGGCGAGAAGCCCCATGCGTGGAGCCGTGTGACGGGATCGGCTTTCGCCCTCTTTTTCCCGTCGGATGCGCACGCTCCGCTGGGAGGAACCGGACTTCTCCGCAAAGCGATTGTCAAGGTCGGCATCTGAGGGGCCCTTCCCGAATGGCGCATTCGCAATTCTTCAGCCGCACCGTTCTCCCGGGGGGGGAACAGCGACAGGCCGTGCGCATCTGGAGCGCGCTTGTCCTCGCGCTCGTCACGGTCGGAGCGATCATCGCCCCGCTCCGCGTCGTTCTCGGCGCGGACCTGATCCCTCATGCCGCTCTTCTGGACGGACTCCTGACCCTCCTGTTCGCGGCGGATATTGCGGTCAATGCCGCAGAGTCGCGCAGATCTGGGCTCCCGTACGGCCGGAGGCTTCTTGCCTCCGACATCATCGCGGCTGTCCCCTTCTATCTCCTCCCGGTTCCACCGTGGCTCCTGTTCCTCCGGCTCCTCAAGCTCCTCCGGGTGGGGAAAGCCATGAGCCTCTGGCGCGCGCAGCATCTGCATCGCTGGAATGCGCTGCGCCTCGTCTATTTCATCTACTGGCTCGCCATCGCCGTCCACTGGCTCGCCACCGGGTGGCTGGCGCTCCGCGGGATCCCGCAGGGAGCCGACAGGTGGACGCTCTACCTCCGTTCGCTCTACTGGTGCATCTCCACGATCACGACGATCGGGTACGGCGATATCACGCCCGCGAACAACGCCCAGATCGTGTACGCCATGATTGTGATGATATTCGGCGTGGGGATGTACGGCTACGTGATCGCGAACATCTCGACGATCATCGGGAACCTCCAGCCCGCGCGGACCCGGTACCTTGCGAACATGGAGAAACTCGGTGCGTTCATGCGTTCCAGGGAGATTCCCCCGGCGATGCAGCGCAGGATCAGGGATTACTACGGATACGTGTGGGAGCACCGCCTGGGTTATGACGAGACGTCGATCGTCCAGGGGCTTCCGCCGGGGCTCCTCGTGGAGGTCTCCCTGTTTCTGAAACGGGACATCATACAGAAGGTCCCTTTTCTCAAGGGGGCGGGGGAGGACCTGATCAGGGAAATCGCCCTCGTCATGCATCCCGTCGTGTACACGCCGGGCGATTTCGTCTTCCGGGCGGGAGAGCCGGGCACCGATATGTTCTTCATCGCCCGCGGACACTGCGAGGTCGTCGGCACCGACGGGGCCACGATTGTCGCGACGCTCCGCGAAGGGGATTTTTTCGGGGAGATCGCACTCCTTGAGCACCGCGGACGTTCGGCCTCAATACGCGCCGTCACCTACTGCGACCTGTACAGGCTCGACAAGGAGAGCTTCGAGCACGTGATCGCGAAGTTCCCGGAATTCGCGTCACATCTCGGCGCCGGGAGCGCCGGGCGCCGCCCGCAGGAGGGCGAGACGCGAACGCGGCGGCCTGCCGGACGCTGAACGCGGGCGTACACATTCACTGCAAGAACGGAGAAGAAGGTGGATCAGCAATCGGATGCCCGGGAACTGAATGATCTCATGCTGCGGCGCCGCGAGGAACTTGCGGAGCTGCGCGCTCACGGCATCAACCCGTATCCGCACTCGTTCGACAGGAACGCGTTTTCCGCGGAGATCAGGGAGTCATTCACCGGGGAGGAACCGCCGCGCGAGGTGGCCGTGGCAGGACGCATCATGTCGCTGCGCCGGATGGGGAAGGCGTCGTTTTTTCACCTCGAGGATTCTCGGGGCCGGATACAGGTCTACCTGAAGCGGGACGATCTGGGGGAAGCCTATGACGCGTTCCGGCTGATGGACATCGGCGACATTGTCGGCGTCGAGGGGTTTGTGTTCAGGACAAGGACGGGAGAGGTGTCCGTGCATTCCCGCCGGCTTGTCCTCCTTTCAAAATCGCTCCGCCCGCTCCCGGTGCCGAAGGAGAAGGTGGATGAGAACGGGAACAGGACGGTGTTCGATCCGTTTTCCGACAGGGAACTCCGCTACAGGCAGAGATACGTCGACCTGATCACGAACCCGCATGTCCGGGAGGTCTTCAGGAAGAGGGCTGCGATCGTTTCATCGATCCGCCGCGACCTCGATGCCAGGGGGTTTCTTGAAGTGGAGACCCCCGCCCTCCAGCCGCAGTACGGGGGAGCCTTCGCCCGTCCCTTCGTCACGCATCACAACGCCCTCGACATCGACCTGTACCTTCGGATTGCCGACGAACTGTATCTCAAGCGTCTCATCGTCGGCGGGTACGACGGGGTGTATGAGATCGCCAAGGACTTCCGGAACGAGGGGATGGACCGTTCGCACAATCCCGAATTCACAATGCTTGAAGTCTACGTCCCGTACCGTGACTACCTCTGGATGATGACGCTCGTCGAGGAGCTCATCAGCGGCGTAGCGCTCGCGCTGAACGGGACGACGCAGGTGACCGCCCGCGGCACGACAATCGATTTCAAGCCCCCCTGGAAGAGGATCACGATGTTCGACGCGATCCGCGAGCGGACCGGTCATTCCCTCCGCGGCAGGGGGGAGGCGGAACTCCGCGCGGTCGCGAAGGAGCTTCACGTGGAGGTCGAGGAAACGGACGGGGCGGGGAGGATCATCGACGCGATATTCGGCGAACGGGTCGAGCATACGCTCGTCCAGCCGACGTTCGTCACCGACTACCCGATGGAGATGTCGCCTCTGGCGAAGAAGCACCGTTCGGAGGAGGGGCTCGTGGAGAGATTCGAGGCGATCTGCAACGGCCACGAGATCTGCAACGCCTTCAGCGAACTGAACGATCCTCTGGATCAGCGTGCCAGATTCGAGGAGCAGATGCGTGCGAAGTCCAGGGGGGAGGCGGAAGTCCAGCCGCTGGACGAGGACTACCTGCGCGCACTGGAATACGGCATGCCGCCGACCGCCGGGCTCGGGGTAGGTGTCGACAGGCTGACAATGCTGCTGACGGGGGAAGAATCCATCCGGGACGTGATCCTCTTTCCGCAGATGAAACCGGAATCCGGCGAAAACGCCTGAGTCCGGCCCTCCCGGGGACCGCATGAGAACGTGCCTTCGTATCCGTCTCCTCGCCTTCCTGCGGCCCCGGCCGCGCCGGGGGGGACAAGATTCCGATGAAAACAACGAACGACATGCAGGCACCCTGCAGGATTTCGGACCCCGTACAGGTGATAATGTCCGATACCGTGCGCGTGTTCAGGCGGGTTCCCTCCTGCACGATCGGACCCTCCTCCGCCACACTCCGGTTTGAGGTTCGGTGAACACTCCGGCATATACTATAAGCGTCATCGTTCCGACACTGAACGAAGAGAAGCTCCTTGAACGGATGCTCCTGCAGTTCACCCCCGACCTTGTCGCCCGGTACGGGATCGAGCTCGTCGTAAGCGACGGGGGGAGCACCGACCGTACGCTCGCGATCGCCGCGGCGCACGCACACACCGTCGTCACGAACGCCGCGGGGGTGAAGCAGACGATCGCCATGGGGAGGAACCTCGGCGCGCGCGGTGCGAAGGGCGCCGTGTTCGTCTTCCTGAATGCCGACACGCTTATCGGGAACCCGGAGGCGTTCTTCGCGACTGTCGCCGCTGAGATCGGCGTGGCGGGACGCGCCGCGCTCACGTGCAGGGTCGAGGTCTATCCCGACGAACGCCGCCCTGCTGACAGGGCGTTTCATGGGTTCTACAACTGGTTCTTCGCGGCGATGAACAGGGTGGGGATGGGGATGGGGCGGGGGGAATGTCACATCATGACGCGGGAGGTCTTCGAGGCCGTGTGCGGATACGCCGACCGGATCGCCGCCGGCGAAGACTACGACATGTTCCGGCGGCTGGAGAAGGTGGGGCGCGTGAAGTTCCTTGAAAGCATCACGGTCTACGAGTCGCCGCGGCGCTACCGGCGGTACGGGTATCTGTACGTCACGGTCTCCTGGTTCGTCAATTTTCTCGCGGTCTTTTTCCTGAGAAGGTCGATTCTGAGCGAATGGAAACCGGTTCGGTGACGCGGAGGAGAGTTCGGTGACGTGCGGCACGCCGGCCGGAACACGGAGGGAACCATGTTTGACTTTCAGGCTGTTATTAGATACACTACCCAGCACTCTCGACACTTTATAGGGAACGTGTTCATGCAGAAACGATTTTCGCTCGGAACGGTGATCCTCCTCATTGTGGTGAGCGTCATCGCCGGCTCGATGCTCAACCAGCTGATCTCAGGGGATACGATTTACGATCAGCTTCACAAGTTCGGCGACGTCCTCAACTACACGGAGAAATATTACGTGGAGGACGTCGACACGGGCAAACTGACCGAGGCCGCGATCAGCGGACTCCTGAATCAGCTCGATCCGCATTCCGTGTACATCCCCGCGTCGGAGATGCAGCGGGTGACCGAGGATTTCCAGGGGAGTTTTGAAGGGATCGGCATCGAATACCAGGTTCTTGCTGACACGCTCCTCGTCGTTGCGCCCATCGCCGGCGGGCCGAGCGAGGCGCTCGGCATCCAGTCGGGAGACAAGATCGTCCGGATCAATGACAGCTCCGCGATCGGGATCACCCAGGAGGGAGTGCAGAAGAAGCTGCGCGGACCCAAGGGGAGCCGCGTGAAGGTCTCCATCGTCCGCGCGGGGATGGGGGGCCTTCTCGATTTCGACATCACACGCGACAAAATTCCGATTTACACCGTTGACGCCTCCTTCATGATCGACGGGCAGACCGGCTACGTAAGCGTCAACCGGTTTGCGGCCAAAACGCACGACGAGTTTCTCACCGCACTGACGAAGCTCTCCGGGGAGGGGATGAAGCGCCTCGTCCTCGATCTCCGCGCCAACCCGGGCGGGTACCTCGAGCAGGCGTACAAGCTCGTGGATGAGTTGATGCCCCGGGGGCGGAAAATCGTTTACACGAAGGGGCGGAGGCCTGAGTTTGACGATGAATACGTCTCCTCCGGCGCCGGCAAGTTCAAGGACGTGACGCTGATCATCCTCGTCAACGCCGGCTCGGCTTCGGCGAGCGAGATCGTCGCAGGCGCGGTACAGGACTGGGACAGGGGGCTCGTCGTCGGCGAGACGACGTTCGGCAAGGGCCTCGTGCAGCGCCAGTTCGACCTGAAGGACGGTTCCGCCTTCCGCCTGACGACCGCCCGCTATTACACGCCGAGCGGACGGCTCATCCAGCGGCCGTACGATCAGGACAAGGCGAAATACGCCCGCGCCGCCTACGAGCGCCACGAGGTCGAGGGGGACAACGTGACGCACAGTGAGGAACGGGACTCGACGCGCCCGGTTTTCAAGACCATGGGGGGGCGCATCGTCTACGGCGGGGGGGGGATCACGCCCGATTACATCGTGAAATCCGACCACCTGACCGAATACACGGTCCAGCTCCGGAGCCGGAATGTCTTCCTCCAGTTTGCGGACAAATACCTGGACAGGCACGGCGCGGAACTGAAATCGCAGTACGGAAAGGATCCCTCCAGGTTTGCGGAGGAGTTCGACGTAAACGGGGCGATGCTTGCGGATATCCAGTCGCTCGCGAAGGCCGCGGGGGCGCCGTTCAAGCAGGAGGAGTATGACAAGGACCTTCACTATATTAAGGCGTTCACAAAGGCATTCATCGCCCGGGGCATATGGGGGAATGAGGGCTCGTCCCGCGTCATGCTGCGGGAGGACAGCCAGTTCCTGAAGGCGATGGCGCTCTTCCCGGAAACGGAGCGCATCCTGAGCAATCTCTCGAGCCTTAAATGATGAGAAACGGGTCTTCCCCCGCCGCGCGTCCTCCGGGCGCGCGCGCGGTGCTCCTCGCTGTCCTCCTTGCCGCTTCGGCGGCGTTCACCCCGGCGGTTGTCCGTTCGCAGTCACCGCCTCCCCCCCCCGAAAGGGTGTTCGTGGAGGGGGAGGAGCTTGTGTACAACGTCCGGTACGGGTTCTTCGATCTCGGGCAGGTGCGGATCAAGGTCCTGGGATCCGTCCGCGGCGGGTCGTCGCCGGCATACAACGGGAGAGGGTACATCGACTCATACCCGAAAGTCCCGTTTGTCGACCTTCACGCCGTCTATGAAAGCCTTGTCGACAGCGGTATGTATTCCAGGAAGTTCGTGGGAAAACAGAAGGACGAAGGCCAGTGGGACGTCTCCCGGTATTTCTTCGACTACCCGGGGAAGCGCGTCCTCATCGAGGTGGGAAATCACGATTCCGTCATCGTCAGACGGGACACGCTCCCCATACCGGGCCGGTACCAGGACGGGCTCTCGCTGTTTTACTTCGCGCGCGCCATGCTCTACTCGGGGGAAAAGCTCAACGTCCCCACGCTCATCAAGGAGCAGAAGGTCAGCACGTACATCGATTTCAAGGGTGAACATACGTCCGTTGACCTCGATGCGGTCGATTATCCGGTGGACGTCGTGCGGTTTGAGGGAAACATGGATTTCGTCGGCATCTACGGGCTCACCGGCGGGTTCGAAGGGTGGTTTTCCAACGACGACGCCCGTGTGCCGATCCAGGCCAAGATGAAGGTCATCATCGGGAGCGTCACGGTGGAGCTTATGAAATGGAACCGGCCGGGCTGGAACCCGCCGAGGGCGAAAGGGTAGGCGTGGGGATTGTGGTCCATCATGGCGTCGCCCCCTCGGTGCACCCGACGGCGTTTGTCGCGGAAGGAGCGTGGCTCATCGGCGACGTTGTGATCGGGGAAGAGGCGAGCGTCTGGTATAACGCCGTGCTCCGGGGCGACATCAATGCCATACGCATCGGACGGAGGTCGAACATCCAGGACGGGTGCGTGCTCCATGTCACTGCAAGGCTCCCCGTGGAGATCGGCGAGGAAGTGACAGTCGGGCATATGGCGATGATCCACGGGTGCCGGATCGGGAGGGGCTCGCTTATCGGGATGAACGCGGTCGTTCTCGATAACGCGGCGGTGGGCGAAGGGGCCCTTATCGCCGCCGGTGCAGTGGTGAAGGAGAATTTTGTCGTGCCCGCCGGGATGCTCGCGGCGGGCGTGCCGGCGAGAGTCGTGCGCGGGTTGACCGTGGAGGAGCGGAAGGCGATATTGCAGTCGGCGGCCAACTACGTCGCGTATGCCGCAAGCTCAACAAGCAACGTCCGTCAGGGAGCAGGCGCATGAAGGTCAAATTCTGGGGAACGCGTGGTTCCCTCCCCACCCCCGGCAAGGATACCGTCCGCTACGGCGGAAACACCCCCTGCGTCGAGGTCCGGCTCCACAGGGACAACCTCGTCGTTTTCGACGCCGGCACAGGGATCCGGGGTCTCGGCGACGCACTGATGGCGACCGGCGAGTCCGTCAAGGCGTTCCTCGCCATCAGCCACCCCCACTGGGACCACATCCACGGCTTCCCTTTCTTCAAGCCGCTCTACATCTCGGGGAACGAGTTCACGATTATCGGGGCGCAGTCCAGGAACCTGAAACTCCGCCAGATGATCTCCGACCAGATGGACAAGGTCTACTTTCCGATCCAGCTGAACGAGCTGAAGGCAAAGATCCGGTTTCACCCGGTCCGCGAGGAGACGATCCCGCTGTTCGAGGCGACGCTCTCCTCTATCTACGTCAACCATCCCGCGTTCGCGCTCGGGTACCGCCTGAACGTCGGGGGGAAATCCCTTGTCTACATCAGCGACAACGAACCGTTCGACAGGGAGGTCGCGCGTTCCGTCAAGAACGTCGACAAGAACATCGTCGAGAAGTACCTTGCGGTGAAAGGGGATCCGAACCAGCGCATTTTCGATTTCGCGCGGGGTGCCGACATCCTCATTCACGATACGACGTACACGCCGGAAGAGTACGTCAACCACGTCGGGTGGGGGCATTCCCACTACCTGTTCTCGCTGAAGATCGCCGACGAGGCGGCCGTCAAGCGGCTGGTCCTGTTCCATCACGAGCAGTCGCATACGGACGACAAGGTGGACGAAATTCTGAGCAAGTGCCTCCGCGAGATCCGGACCCGGAACTACCGGTTCGAGTGCATCGCGGCGGCGGAAGGAATGGAGCTGGAATGGTGAACGCTTGACAATCGATCCTGTGCTGGCTATATTTCCGGGGGAGGAGCTCCAGTCGAATCCGCATCAATGGATGGGCAACGAGAATGTAAGTCCGGCCCGGCGTCAGGGGGCCGGATACTACCAATGTCAGCGAGCCCCGGTCGGTGGACCTCCGCGAGGAGCGGGCAGCCAGCCGGGGCTTTCGTGTACCCTGCCCCGCACCCGATAGCACGATATTCCTGAGGCGTCCGCATGGGAACAATCTTCACCCCGTCAGCGATCAAGCGTCTGGAATCCCTCTTCGGCGTCACCGCCAGGAGCATGGGGTCCAATTACAGGTTTGAGATCGCCGCGCAGGAGTCCGGCGGCAGCGCCGTGAGGAAGCTTGCCCTGGAAATCTATCCCGATGTCAGGATCGGGCGCAGGAAGGGGAATCTGATCTCCGTGTACACCGAAGCCGCGCATCTCCAGATGCACTTCTGTTCCGGGTTCGTGATCAGCGAGGATCTCGGCGAGGCGACGTTTGTCGGCGAGCACGGGGGAAACTCTCCGGATTGATCATAGAACGGACGGCAGGCTGCACGCTGTTCGCCAATGTTGACCGGGCGATCCTGTCCGGGGATTTTACACAGCTTTCGCCCGAGGTGATGATGTCCGGGGTTGCGCTTTCGCTCACGGAGCCCGTGCTCGAGGCGGAGAAGAAACCGCCGCGGAGGCGGCCTGCCCGCGCCCGGCGGACAAAGACCGGTGCGCGTTCGTGATCGATGTTGCAGTGTTCAATGCGCACCGGTCCGTCAGGATACGTCGCACGCCGGTCGCAGCGGCGGTCGCCTGCGTCGCGAAAGGGGAACGGCGGAAACAGGCCGCGGTGGGGGTCGTGTTCGTCGGCAACGGGGCATCGGCCCGGATGAACCGGAGGTTCCTGGGACACGCCGGAGGCACCGATGTCATAAGCTTTCCCCTGGGGGAGGGGCGCCGGATCGAAGGCGAAATTTACGTGAATCTCGACAGGGCCCGCGCGCAGGCGCGGCAGTACGGTGTCAGGTTTTCCGAGGAGGTTTCCCGGCTCGTCGTGCACGGGACGCTCCACCTGTTCGGGTACGATGACAGAACCCCGCCCCTGGCGCGCTCCATGAAACGGCGGGAAGACCGGTACGTGAAGATCCTCGCATCGCGGAAGGACAGCGGGAATCCATGAAGGAAAAAGTCGTCGAGCTCCTCATTTATATCATGTCGGAGATCCAGGACAACAAGCGGATCAGCGACATCGATCTGGCCGAACTGAAGACCCGGGGGTACACCCCCTCGGAGATCAGCGCCGCCTTCAGCTGGATTTACGAGAACAGCGAGCTGAATCAGCAGCGCCCGGCGCCGAGCGCCCCCGCGGGGGAGGGCTCGCGGCGGATCCTGCACGAGGCGGAGAAGGCAGTCCTTGGCATCGAAAGCCAGGGGTACCTGATCCAGCTCCGGGAGCTCGGGCTTCTTGACGAAAAGGACTTTGAGACGGTCATCGAACGGGCGATGATGGCCGGGTACGAAAAACTCTCCGTGCAGGAACTCCGGGAAATTGTCGCCTCGGTGTTGTTTGCCAGGGGAGGAGACGACGCCTCGGGGAACCGTTCGATGCTCACAAGCGGGGACACAATACACTGATGGCCAGAAAAAGAAAAGAGGCGGCGGAACATCCGGAGGGGGAGGCTGCAGTGCTTGCGCGCCCTGCCAGGCGGCCGAAACGCCGGGCGGCTCCCGCCGTTGACCCGACGGGGAAGTCGCTGATTATCGTCGAATCGCCGGCGAAGGCGAAGACAATAAACAAATACCTGGGAAAAGACTTCATCGTCGAGGCGTCAGTCGGGCACATCAAGAACCTGCCGAAAAGCAAGATCGGCATCGATGTCGACAACGGGTTCGTTCCGGAATACGAAACGATCAAGGGAAAGGACGAGGTGATCACCCGCCTCCGCGCCCACGCGCTCAGGGCGACAAGCGTGTACCTGGCGACGGATCCCGACCGTGAAGGGGAGGCGATCGCCTGGCATATCGCGCGGGAGATCGAGCCGGACAACAGGAACGTGTTCCGGGTGATGTTCAACGAGATCACCGAGCGCGGGATCACCGAGGCGATGAAGCATCCGACGAAGGTGGACCAGAACCTCGTGGATTCACAGCAGGCGCGCCGCGTGATGGACCGGCTTGTCGGATACAAGATCTCTCCGTTCGTCTGGAAGACGGTCTTTTACGGGCTGTCGGCCGGCCGCGTGCAATCCGTCGCGGTCCGCCTCATCTGCGAGCGGGAGGTCGCTGTGACGTCGTTCATCCCGGACGAATACTGGTCGGTCATCGGGGAGTTCCGGGCCGGGTCGGGCGAGCCGTTTTTCGCAAAGCTCTTCAAGGTGGCGGGGAACGATCCCGTCATCGCGGACGGGACGACGGCGGAAGGGTACGTCAACGACATCCGCAAACAGACGTTTGCGATCGCCGATATCCAGAAGCGGCCGGTCAGGAGAAACCCGGGGGCCCCTTTCATCACGAGCACGCTCCAGCAGGAGTCGGCGCGCAGGCTCCGGTTCCACGCCAAACGCACGATGATGCTCGCCCAGAAACTGTACGAGGGGATCGAGCTCGGCGAGGAAGGGCGCGTGGGGCTTATCACCTACATGCGGACCGATTCCACGCGTCTCAGCGAGGACGCGGTGAACGAGGTCCGCGCCTTCATTTACGAGAACTACGGGAAAGAGTACCTCCCGAACGAGCCGCGCCTTTTCAGGAAGGGGAAGTCCTCGCAGGATGCGCACGAGGCTATCCGTCCCACCTCGATGAAGCACTCGCCGAAGGCGGTCAAGAAGTACCTGGACAAGGAGATGTTCGACCTGTACGAGCTGATCTGGAACAGGTTCCTCGCATGCCAGATGAGCGCGGCGGTCTTTGAGCAGACGACGGTGGACGTCAGGGGAGGGGACTACGTCTTCCGCGCGACCGATTCGATCCCCCAGTTCAGGGGATTCCTGCAGGTGTACGACGACGTCGCGGAGGAAGCGGACAGGCCCGCCGACGACGGTGATCCCGTCTCGAAGCTTCCCGCGAACCTCCGGATCGACGCGGGGGCGGTGCTCCTTAACGTCATCCCGAACCAGCACTTCACGAAACCTCCCGGCCGGTTTACCGAGTCAAGCCTCGTCAAGGAGCTGGAGGCGCTCGGCATAGGGCGGCCAAGCACGTACGCGCTCATCGTCGATACGATCCAGGCGCGGAAGTACGTCGAACAGCGTGAACGGCGCCTGTACCCGACGGACCTGGGGATCGCGGTCAACCGGATCCTGGTGCAGAATTTCCCGCACCTGTTCAACGTGGAATTCACGGCGAAGATGGAGGAGGAACTCGACACGATCGCCTCCGGGAAGCAGACCTATCTCCGGGTGATGGAGGAGTTTTACAATCCCTTCATCAGCGACCTGGAGGGGGTCGACAGGAACAGCGCCGCGATCAAGAAATCGCTCCAGGAGCCGACGGACGAAGAGTGCGAGCTGTGCGGCAGGCCGATGATCATCAAGTGGGGACGGAACGGCCGCTTCATGGCATGCAGCGGCTACCCCTCGTGCAAGAATACGAAGCCCCTCCCCGCGGAGCAGGCGCTTGCCGCGCACGCGGTGGGCATCAAGTGCGATCTCTGCGGAGGCGACATGATCGTCAAGGGGGGGCGGTTCGGCGCCTTCCTGGGCTGCTCCAACTACCCGGCGTGCAAGAACACGCGCCCCCTGTCGATCGGGGTGAAATGCCCCAAGTGCACGACGGGGGACGTCATCGAGCGGAAAACGAAACGGAAGAGGGTCTTCTACGGCTGTTCGCGGTACCCCGACTGCGATTTCGCATCGTGGGACAAACCCGTCGCGCGCGCGTGCGATACGTGCGGCAACGCCTACATGGTCGAAAAATACAACCAGAACCGCGGAGAGTACCATCTCTGCCCCGCATGCAAGGCGGAGGTTGCGCGGGATGAAGTACAGCAGGCGGCAGGCTGAACGCGCGCGCCGCCTGAAGCCCCGAATTCCGGGGGGACGGTCCCGAATTCATGCAGACCCACATCAGCGCATTTCTCCAGTACCTGGGCACCGGCCGCAACTACTCGGCGCACACTGTCGCTGCCTACGAATGCGACCTGCGGGAGTTCCTGGAGTTCTGGGAGAGCGAATTCCCCGGGCGACCCATGACGCCCGGCGGGGTGGACCGGAGGGCGATCCGCCGGTTTCTGGCGTGGCTGCACGACGGGGAATTCGCAAGCCGGAGCATTGCGCGAAAACTCGCCTGCCTGAAATCCTTCTTCCGATACCTCCGCAAAATGCACGTCGTCGAATCGAACCCGGCGGCGACCGTCGTTTCTCCCCGGCTCGAACGGAGGCTCCCGCGCACGCTCGACGAGGGGAGCGTCGCGCGCCTGATGGACCAGCCTGACCGGAGCCGGGCGGAGGGAGCCCGCGACGCGGCGCTTCTCGAGATCCTGTACAGCTCCGGGATCCGTCTCTCCGAGCTCATCGGGCTCAGGGTTGCGGACATCGACTTTGAGAACGGCACGATAAAGGTGACCGGGAAGGGGAGCAAGCAGCGCATCATCCCGTTCGGGGCAAAGGCCCGCTCCGCGCTCCGCGCCTATCTCGCGGTCCGCGAAGAGTTCGCCGCGCGGGGAAGCGGCGTCTCCAATGCATTCCTGTCCGCCCGCGGCATGCCGATGAGCCCGAAGGGGGTCAACAGGCTGATGAACAGGTACATCGGCATGGTGTCGGAAATAGAAAAGCGGAGTCCCCACGTCCTGCGTCACACGTTCGCGACGCACCTCCTGAACAGGGGGGCCGATCTGCGGGCCGTGAAGGAACTCCTCGGTCACGAGAGCCTCTCCACAACACAGATGTACACGCACGTCAGCGTCGATCATCTTCGCAAAGTCTATGCTCAGGCCCACCCCAAAGCCTCCTGAGCAGCCCGCATGTTCAACAGAGGAGCCAGGCCATGAACGTGAAATTTACCGCGCGACGTTTCCGGGCTCACCCGGACATCAGGGAGCATGCCGTCGAGACGGTCAGGAAACTCGACCGGTTTTGCGACGGGATCCTCTCCGCCGAAGTCATTCTGAGCTATGAACGCGTGACAAAGAGCGTGAAGATGGCGGAAATCAATCTCCGCGTACACGGGGCTGTGCTCTCGGCGCGGGGAAAATCCGAGGACTTCATCAAGTCCCTCGACGCGACGGGGGAGAAGCTCCAGATGCAGCTTGCGAAGTACAAGACGAAGCGGCGGAGCAAGGACAAGGAGAAAGTGCGGGAGATCAAGGAAAAGGTGTGAACCGCCCGGAGAGGGTCCTGCTCGCCCGGACACAGGAGCATCGATGAAAAACGACCGCACGCGCGAAACGCGCAAGAAGAGCATTACCGTCGGGTTTCTGTACGAACAGACGCACGAGCGCTTCAAGCTGAAGCAGCTCAACGGCGAGAACGGATTCGACAACCAGATCAAGGACAGGAATCTGAACCGCCCCGGGCTCGCGCTCGCCGGGTACCTGGAGCTGTTCACGTACGACCGGGTCCAGTTCATGGGAAACACGGAAATACGCTATCTCAATTCACTCCGTCCCCCCCAGAGAACGGCCGCGTTCACATCCCTCCTCGAATTCAAGATCCCCTGCGTGATCCTGACGAACGGCAACCTGATTTCCGACGACTTCCTGCAGGCGGCCGCGGCAAAGAACATACCGGTCTTCGGCACTCCGTTCGAGACCACGAAGATCTCCTATTTCCTGGCGGACTTTCTCGACGATCAGTTCTCCCCCCAGATCGTCGTCCACGGCTCCCTCGTCGACGTGTATGGCGTCGGCGTGCTCCTCACGGGGAGGTCGGGGATCGGCAAGAGCGAGATCGCGCTCGATCTTATCGAGCGCGGACACCGGCTCGTTGCCGACGACGTCGTGATGGTCACACGGAAGGGGGAAGGAATACTCATGGGTGCCGGCACCGATCTCGTGAAACACTTCATGGAGATCCGGGGGCTGGGACTCATCGACGTACGGAGCATGTTCGGGATCAGGGCGATCAGGTACCAGAAGCGCGTCGAACTCGTCGTGGAACTGGAGGAATGGAAGCCCGACAGGGACTACACGCGCACGGGCCTCGACGACGTCACAATGACGCTTCTTGACGTGGACGTTCCACTGGTAAAACTCCCGATATTCCCCGGGAAGAATGTCACCGTCATAACTGAAGTGATTTCGCTCAATTATCTCCTCAGGCACTACGGGTATGACGCCGCAAAGGAGTTTTCCAAGCGTCTTGAGGGTGTTATCGGTCAGAAGAAGAAGGGGAGCCGGGCCATTAACTATTTCGAACATGATTTCGAGTGACGTGCGGCAACAAATATTCCCCGCCCGAAGAAAACTCTTGACAACACACCGATAATTCTCTATACTTCCACCGTATTTTGCGAATAAAATGCGTGCAAGGGGAGTAGTGTCTCTGCACGTTGTCGTTCGCTTGAGATTGAATCGTGAGGCACAACGTCCGCTCCTTAAGATCTGAGAGGTGTCGACCATGCTGCGCCATACGAAAGTATATGTCTTCTCACACAGATCGCTTGATCTGAAAGAAGTCACGCATTTCAAGTCGAAGGTCATCGGTTTCGGAGCAGTTGCGGGACTCGGGATCATGGCCGCGCTTCTCGTTCTCAACCATGCGGGCGGAGACATCCTCGGTCTCGGGATCGACAGGATGTCGATGCTCACTGCGGAGAACAGGATACTGAAGGACCAGGTGCGCCAGCTCGGCGACAAGATCGCGGTTGTGCAGAAAGCCCTTGAAAAACTCTCGGACCGGGGGAACGAACTCCGCACGGCGGTCGACCTCAACAGGATCGACGACGACACGCGGGCCGCGGCGATCGGGGGGGCGGTCCCTCCGGCGGTCAACGCTTTCCTCTCCGGCGAAGCACGCGAGGTCCTTTCCGGCTCATCCTCCCTTCTTGACAAGCTGGAACGGGAAGTGAAGCTGCAGCAGGCGAGCTACGAGGAAATTACGCGGCGCATGGAATACAACAAGGGCCTGTTTGCGCATATTCCGGCGATCAAGCCGATGGCGGGACCGTATTCACTCAACAGCTTCGGCATGCGCATCCACCCGGTTCTCCATGTCTACAAAATGCATGAGGGGATAGACATCGTCAGCGACGTGGGATCGAACGTCTACGCGGCCGGTGACGGCGTCGTCCATTTCGTCGGGCGGACGACCGGAGGGTACGGGATGGTCGTGGAGGTCAACCACGGATACGGGTATTCATCCCTCTACGCGCACCTGAGCAGGACGCTCGTCCGCGAAGGACAGTCGGTGCACCGCGGGGAACTCATTGCGAAAAGCGGACGTTCAGGATTAGTGAGCGGCCCGCACCTCCATTACGAAGTGCGGTACCTCGGGAGGAAACAGAACCCCGTCGATTACTTTTTCGACGACATCGATGCGGCGCGGTACCGCTCACAGCTTGTCAGTGCCAAGACTGGACGAGGTGATAATTGATCTGGACAATGGAGCTTGCTTCCTATCTGGATGACGCTCCCTGGCCCGCAACGAAAGAAGAGCTTGTGGATTATGCGATCCGGACAGGCGCTCCGGTGGACGTCGTAGAGAACCTTCAGGAGCTTGAAGACAGCGAAGAACCGTACGAAAGCATGGAGGAGATCTGGCCGGACTACCCGACGGGTGAGGACTTCTTTTTCGAGGACGAGGGGGAGTATTAACGGGGACTCCCCGCCGGGCGGCGGGACCCGGGATCCGCGTTGATTCTCTGCGGAGAATTGCGTAACTTTCATGCCCAGCCGGTGCGGCTGGGCTTTTTTTGTTACGTTCACCGGCCATCCGAATTCCAACACCACGCGTGTTCCGTCCCGAACGGTCCTTTTTCCTCCTGCGCCTGGCGTGCCCGGTCGTGCGCGCCCGGCGGTGGTTCCTGTATGCGGCGCTCGCCGTGACGGCCGCATCTTTGTCGGGTGCTCAATCCCCCCCCGCCGCCCAGAAATACGAGATCACCGCGATCAGGTTTGAAGGGAACCGCACGCTGGGGGAGAATGAACTCCTGGCGCAGATGACGACCCGTGTCACGCCCGGTTTTCTCAACAAGTTCCTCCACAACACGATAAGCGAAAAGCTCGGACGGAAGAACGAGTACCTGAACACGCTGACGCTGGGGGGGGATGTCCGCCGGCTCCGGACGTATTACGAGAACAGGGGCTTCTTCGGCGCGGCAATCGACACGTCGCTGTCGTACCACCCGGACGGGGGGAGCGTGGACATCACCGTCCGGATTGCCGAGGGGTACCGGGCGCTTATCGATACGCTCCGGTACGAAGGGATCGTCAACGGGCCCGGGACGATATGGACGGACATCATCCACTCCTCCCCGAAAATCGTCGAGGGGGATCCATACAACGCACAGCTCCTCGAGGAAGAGGTCGTGCGGGTGCTCAAGATCCTTGCGAACACCGGGTACCCGAACGCCCGGTACCTGCGGGACAGCTCTCGCGCCACGCGCTATGCGAGCACGGGCAACTGCTGCGTGCGGCTTCGGTTTGACCTTGGAAAGGTGTATTTTTTCGGCCCGGTCACGGTACGGCAGGAGATCGATTCGGTGCGGTCCCCGGGCTTCCGCGACGACATCACCGACGAGATCCTTCTCCAGCAGCTCACCTTCGTCCCGGGGAAACGGTACAGCATCGAAGACAGCGTCTCGAGTGCGAGCAACCTGAACCGCCTGGGGATATTCGACCTCCGTTCTATGGACATGAAAATCCCGCGGCGCTCCGACACCGCCGTGACGGTGCCGACGTCGATTCTGGTACGGCCGAAGGACAAGCACGAGCTGGGCCCGGAGTTCTTCGTGAGCGACGAGGACGGCGCGCTCAACCTGGGGGCAGGCATCGGGTACACGCACAGGAACTTTCTCGGCGGCGCGCGCCAGTTCACGACGAGCCTCCGGTTCCGGACGCAGAAGCTGAGCCAGTTCCCGGATTATTTCGGGCTCAACAACTACTCGGTGTCGAACCTCGATCTGACCTCTGAACTCGTCCAGCCGTACGTGTTCAGCAACAGGATCAAGGGTTCCTGGTCGTTTTCCTACATTGTCGACAAAGAGATCCCATACCTGCAGAAGATTTTGCAGAACAAGTTCGGGTTTACGAACAAATTCACGGAGACCACGAGCGGATTCCTCGACTGGACGCTGGAATCCGTCACCTCTGCGAAGAACGACAGCTTCTACGTGGGATCGAGCAATCCCCTTGTGCAGCAGCAGATCCGCCTCCTGCAGCTGCAGCAATTCAACTCGATACTCGCGTTTACGATACAGCGGGACGTGACAAACGACCTGTTCTCCCCGTCCGACGGGTCGATCACTTCCGCCGAGTTCGATGAAGCCGGGCTCTTCCCGCTCCTCCTCCAGGGGGTGTTTCCGAACCTCCCCATTTCCCAGTTTTACCGCGTCATTCTCACCGGGAGATGGTACACGGAAGCCGCCCCGCACAGGTTCTCGATTCTTGCATTCAAGCTCAAAGGCGGTTTCGAGGACAAATACGGCGGGGCCCGCTCGGACACCTCTATCGTCATTCCTCAGACCCACCGGTTCTACGCTGGAGGGGGGAACAGCATACGGGGATGGAACTCGCGCGATCTTATTGCCGGGGGGAACTCGCCGTTCGCGGGACAGCTCGGCGGAAACCTCGACCTGGAGGCGAGCATCGAGCTGCGGACGAACATCCTCCAGTCGCTCAGGGATGGAATATTCGACAAGATCTGGCTCGTCGAATTCATCGACGCCGGGAACGTCTGGACACAGATGAGCGATTTCCGGCTGAACACCGCGGCGATCGCCGCGGGGATCGGCATCCGCTATGACACGTTTTTCGGGCCGTTCCGGATCGATTGGGGGTTCCGCGTCTACAACCCCGCCGGACCGCCCGGCCAGCAGTGGATCACGCAGCGGCAGCTCTTCGGACAGACGTTCAAGGAAGCGATATTCAATTTCGGTATCGGCAATGCCTTCTGATCCCGGACACGTTCCCGCGCACGTTCTCTGGCCCCGCATCATCGGCCAGCGTCGCGTGAAACAGGCGCTTCTCGCCGCCTGGCGGGGCGGCAGGCTCCCGCATGCGTACCTTTTCTACGGGGGGGAAGGCGTGGGAAAGGACGCCGCCGCACTCGAGCTTGCGCGCGTTCTCCGGTGTGAGCGGGGGTGGGAGGAGGCGTGCGGGGAATGTTCCTCCTGCCTCCGTATGGCGTCGATGCAGCACCCCGACGTGCGTCTCATCGTGGCGCTTCCCCGGGGAGCCCAGGAGAAGGACGACGATGAGCCGCTGGCAAAACTTGTGCCGGCGGACGTCCGCATCGTGCAGGAGCAGCTCCGGCTGAAGGGGGCCGACCCGTACTACCGGGTGCAGATCCCCCGGGCGAACGTTATCAAGATCAACAGCATCCGGGAGATCCGCCGGGAATCGTCGATGAGCACGTCGGAAGGAAAGACGAGGATATTCATAATCTCCGGCGCTGACGCGATGAATGACGCGGCGTCCAACACGCTCCTCAAGACCCTGGAGGAGCCGCCGGGGGACACCATGTTCATCCTGACAACGTCGCGGCGGGAGGCCCTCCTCCCGACGATACTCTCCCGGTGCCAGAACGTCAGATTTGACCCGCTGACCGAGGAGGAGATACGCGGTGCGCTCACGCAGCGGGGACACATCGACGGGGCACAGGCGTCGCTCCTGGCGCGCCTCGCCGGCGGGAGCTACACGAGGGCGCTTGAGCTTGCCGGGAGCGACCTGATGGCGCAGCGCGCCGACGTCCTGGATTTCATCCGCAAGGCCATCGGGGGGAAGACGCTCGAGCTCATCGAGCTCATCGAGCGGATGGCGGAAACGAAGGACAGGGACGTCCACACGCGCTTCCTGACGCTGACGCTTCTCTGGTTCCGAGACGCCCTGGTCCTCCGCCACGGCAGGGAAGTCATCAATGTGGACCAGATGACGGAACTCGGCAGTTTTGTTTCGCGTTTTCCCGGCGCGGACCTCGCGCGCGCCGTGGGCGACGTGGAGAGGGCGATTTCCCTTGTCGATCGATATACCTATATTAAACTCGTTCTTGCGCAGCTGGCGGTCCGGCTCAGGATCGCGGTCCTGAAGCCGGCCGCCGCGCACGGTTCACATGGAGTCTGACAGAGAGCGTATGAGCGACGCACGGCGGATACTCATAACGGCGGCCCTTCCTTACGCGAACGCCCCGATTCACCTGGGGCACCTCGCGGGGGCGTATCTCCCGGCGGACATGTACGCGCGGTTCCAGCGGCTCCGGGGCCGCGACGTCCTGTTCATCTGCGGCTCTGATGAACACGGGGTCGCCATCACGCTGGCGGCCGACAAGGAGAAGGTCGCCCCCCAGGCGATCGTCGACAGGTATCATGCGATGGACAGGGAGGCGTTCGCCGCGTTCGGGATGTCGTTTGACAATTACTCGCGCACGTCGATTCCGCTCCACCACGCAACTGCCGTGGAATTTCTCCTGGAATTCCACCGCCGGGGGATACTGAAGGAAAAAAAGGAGAAACAGCTCTACGACGAAAAAGCGGAAATGTTTCTCCCCGACAGGTACGTCGAGGGAACATGCCCCGTCTGTGGCAATCCGGACGCGCGGGGGGACCAGTGCGAACGGTGCGGCACGTTTCTCGACCCGATGAAGCTGCTGAATCCCAGGAGCAAGATTACCGGGGACGCCCCTGTCGTGCGCGAAACGACCCATCTGTATTTCCCCCTGGGCGCGTACCAGAAGAGGCTCGAGGAGTACGTCGACCGGAGCGACAGGGCGGACGGCTGGAAGGAGAACGTCCTCCAGTACTGCCGGAGCTGGTTCAGGGAGGGTCTCGAGGACCGTGCGGTGACGCGCGACCTGGCATGGGGGGTGAAAATCCCGCTCCCCGGGTACGAGACCAAGGTCATTTACGTCTGGTTTGACGCCGTCCTGGGATATATCTCCGCGACAAAGGAGTGGGCGCTCATGAAGGGGCGCCCGGAGGCGTGGAAGGAGTACTGGCTGGGGGGGGACACGAAATATGTCGCATTCATCGGGAAAGACAACGTCGTGTTTCACACGATCGTGTTCCCGGCGATGCTCATGGCGTGGAACGACGGGGGGGGGGATCAGTACGTCCTTCCCGCGAACGTTCCGGCGAACGAATTCCTGAACTACAAGGGACAGAAGTTCTCCAAGAGCCGGGGGTGGGGAATCGACGTGCAGGACTTCCTCGCAAAATACCCGGTCGACCCGCTCCGGTACACGCTGGCGACCGGGCTGCCGGAATACCGCGACTCGGATTTCACGTGGAGGGACTTCCAGGCAAAGAACAATAATGAACTTGCCGACATACTGGGGAATTTCGTGAACCGGACGCTCCAGTTTGCCTCCCGCACGTTCGGCAACGCGGTCCCGGCGGCGGGCCCTGACGGCGATCTCGACGCCGGGGTGCGCGCGCTCATGGACCGGACACCGGGAGCCGCCGCCTCGTTCTACGAACGCTACAGGTTCCGCGACGGGCTCATGGAAGTCATGAACCTCGCGCGGGCGGCCAACAAGTATTTCAACGACAGCGAACCGTGGAAAACCGCGAAATCGGATCCCGCGCGGTGCGCCACGACAATCAACATCAGCCTCCAGCTCGCGCGAGCGCTTGCGATACTGATGAGCCCGGTGATCCCCGGTTCGTGCGAGAAGATCTGGCGGATGCTCGGCCTCCCGGGGGAGGCGGCGCGCGCTTCCTGGGAGTCTGCGCGCACGGGCGCTCTCGAAGCCGGGCACCGGCTCGGGACGGCCGGCATATTGTTCACAAAAATAGAGGAGAGCATGATCGAGTCGGAAGGGACTGTACCCACGGCGCCGCCGGCGGAGCCGGCGGTGGAGAAGATCACGATAGACGAGTTCAGGAAGGCGGATCTCCGCGTGGGGAAGATCCTCCGGTGCGAGCCCGTCGCGAAATCCGAAAAGCTCCTGAAACTGCAGGTCGAGATCGGGTCCGAGCAGCGGCAGATTATCGCGGGGATCGCCCGCCATTACCGCCCGGAAGATCTTCTCGGGAAGCTCGTCGTTGTCGTCGCCAATCTCCGGCCGGCCACGATCATGAAGGAGGAATCGCACGGGATGGTTCTTGCCGCCTCCACACCCGACGGGAAGCTCGTTCTTGTATCGCCGGGGTCGGAGATTCCGAGCGGCGCGGCCGTGAAATGAGGGAAACGGGGCACCATGTTCATTGACACACATGCGCACCTGACCTCGGGCGAGTTCGACGCGGACCGGGCCGAAGTGATCCGCCGGGCACTGGACGCAGGCGTGAATGCGATCGTCAATCCCGCGACCGGGCTTGACGACAGCCGCCGCGCCATCGAACTTGCGCACAGGGAGAGCTGCGTCCATGCCTGCGTGGGCGTGCATCCGCACGAAGCGGCCGGTGCCGGCGAGGAAGCCCTCCGGGGCGTGGAGGACCTCTGCACGCAGCCGAAGGTCGTGGCGGTGGGTGAGATCGGGCTGGACTTTCATTACGACTTTGCCCCGCGTGACGCGCAGGAACGGGTCTTCAGCGCGCAGCTCGGGATTGCCGCCAGGCACGATCTTCCGGTGATCATCCACACGCGCGACGCAATGGAAGAGACCCTCCGCATCGTCCGGGAGGCGATTGAGAAGTTTCCCCTCTGGCGCAGCCGGGATGCCGCACCGGGGAGCAGGTTTCCCGCCCCCCGGGGCGTTTTCCATTGCTTCCCCGGCAACCCGGCAAAGGCCTGGGAGCTCGTCAACCTCGGGTTCTCCGTGTCGCTCCCCGGGATCGTCACGTTCAAGAACCCCGGGCACGCCGCCGACGTCGCACGTGAAGTCTCCGCAGAACATCTTCTCCTCGAAACGGACAGTCCGTATCTCGCGCCTGTTCCCCACCGCGGGACGAGGAACGAGCCCGCCCGCATCCCGCTGATCGCTGCCAGGATCGCGGAGCTCCAGCACCTCAATGTCGACGACATCGCACGGACCACGTCTTACGGCGCCTACAGGATGTTCGGCATCGGAGCCCCCGGGGAACCCGTGTTCGTCTACAGGCTCAAGAATTCGCTGTACGTCAACCTGACAATCCGCTGCAATGCGGACTGCGTGTTCTGCGACAGGAAAGGGGAGGCGGTCATCAAGGGACACAACCTCCGGATCGAGCGTGAGCCCGGCGCGCGCGAGGTGATCGATGCGATCGGCGACCCCCTCCGGTACGACGAGATTGTCTTCTGCGGGTACGGCGAGCCCACGATACGGCTTGACGCGCTCAAGGAGGTCGCCGCTGCGGTAAAATTGCGCGGCGGCAGGACACGGCTCAACACGGACGGCCACGGGAGCGTGATCAACAAGCGAAATATCGTCCCCGAACTCGCGGGGCTCATCGATGCGGTCTCCATAAGCCTGAACTCGACGGATCCCGCGCAGTACGGGGCGCTTATGAGGATCGACGGGGAGAAATTCTTCCCGGCGATGGTGGAATTCGCACGGGAAGCCGTCCGGCTCCTCCCCCGGGTCGTCCTTACGATCGTCGACCTGAACGACGTGGACAGGGAGAAGGCGCGCCGGTTTGTCGAGGAGGAGATCGGCGCGAATTTCTACACACGCCCCTTCTTTTGACCGACATGGGCCTCCCGCACGACTCCGTCATGGCTTCGAACCCGTGAAAACACCGGAGCGGATATGCGTCATTGCGGAGGGGCAGCTCGGAGATCTCCTCATCCTCTCCCCGGCGCTCCGCTCCCTCAAGGAGACGTTTCCCGCCGCCGCGCTCACCGTTCTCGTCATCCAGCGCCGATCGTACGAAGAGCCGGACGCCGACGTCCCACCGGTCCTTGTCGAGAACCCGGCAGGGGGAACTTCGGCGGTGCTCCGCTCGGACCCGCACGTGGACCGCGTTGCCGAGGTCGACAGGGAGGCCCTCCGCGCTCTCCGCGGGGTCCGGCGCCTCCGGGCCGAGCTCACGGTCGTCCGCTGGCTGAGAAAGGGGAAGTTCGACACAGTCGTCTGCACCTTTCCGCAGGACAGGTTCTACCTCTGGGCCTTCCTCTCGGGTGCCCGTGTCCGTGCCGGGGAGGAGGGAAAGACACTCTCCGGGCTCCTCTCGCGCAGAATGAGGATGACGAAAAGCGGAGGGGGGGTGCTCGCGTACTACTGTGCGCTCGCCGAATTGGCCGGGGCGACGATCCGGTCGAGGAGGACGACGGTCGTCATCCCCCGCGAACACGCCGAGCGGGTGGACGTGCAATGGAAATCGCTCGGTCTGGCGGAAGGGATATCGGTCGTGGCTGTCCATCCGGGAGCCAGCGGCGCGTACAGGATATGGCCCCCGGAAAACTACGCCGCGCTCATCGACAACCTCCAGCGCGCGAAGATCCCCGTGCTCCTTATCGGGAGCGTGTTCGACCGCGGGCTGCTCGAGGAGGTGCGCAGGAATTGCACAACGTCGCCGCTCGTTGTCTTCACTGCCGGGGTGCTGGATCTTGCCGCGTTCCTGAAGAAGTGCGTCCTCTGCGTGTCAAACAACTCGGGGCCGCGGCATCTTGCCGTCGCCGCGGGAGTCCCCTCGCTTGCGCTCATTCCCCGGTTTGACGACGTGATGTGGAAGATCTATGCGGACGAGAGGGGGGCGGGGACGATGCAGAGCAGAGAGAGGTGCCCCGCCTGCCCTGCGACGGCCTGCCGGAACACACTCCCCCCCGGGGAACGGTATGGTTCATTCTGCATGAGGGCACTCACCGTGGACGAGGTGACGGCCCGTGTCGACGCGCTGCTCGGACTCCCCGGGGCGGAACCGCCGGACGAGTGACGGATCCTTCTCCGCCCGGTGCGCCTCCTCCCGCGTCCTACTTGTGCTTCGCCCTGGCCTCTTCGTATGCCTGCTGGTGGTTCGGGTCGACGGCATCGAAGAGTGCATAGACGGAAGGATCGGGATAATCCACGAATATCTCCGCAAGCTCCTTCGCTTTCGCCTCGAAAAACGACTTGATCACGACATTGCGGGGATCGGCGTTTTTCTTTGCTTCGACGATTTTGTGTATCCCCGTCAGCATGTTCTGCCAGCCGCGATCCCTGTTTATCGAGAGCGAATCAAGCCCGGCGAAGTGATAATACCATGACGCCTCGCGGACGGGCTTGTAGACGGCGCTCATGAGTTCGTCGATAAGCTGAACCCGCGAATACCCTGACGTCGCAGGCTGCCACCCCTGGTCGCCCGTCGATCTCCCCTGGCTTGCAACGTCCGCCGCCTTCTGGAAGAGGGGGGTTCCCGAGAGCTTCTCGTACGTGTCGTAGTCGTACCCCATGACGAGGTACATGTAAAAATCGAGGAAGCTCGTGAGATCGTCGTACGTATTATTTGTGTGGTTCAGGGGCTTCGTCTTCACGTACGTGAACTGCCAGAGATTGTCAAAGAGCCTGACGACTGCGGTGCTCTGGGCGGACTTGTAGATCTCCCGCTGGCTGCCGACAAACACCTGCGCGGAATACTTGTTGTCCCCGATCACGCTCTGAATGAAAATGTTGATCGTGCACTTGACCTTGTCGGAGGGGCTGCCGGGACCCCAGTTGTAATTACTTATGTATGTCCTGACGTCGCTCGCGAAATCCCTGAGCAGATCCTTGTTCGTCGTCGGGATCCCTTCGTAGTTGACAAGCACCGTGACATCGATCTGCTGTGCGATCACGGTGAGGGGGAGAAGGAGCATGCAAAGGAGGAGCGCGACGGCTGCCGGGCGGATGATGTTCATGTGTGCCACCATTGTTGTGGGAGTGCGCCCAATATACGCCTTTTCACAAAGTGTATCAAGGCGGAGTCCCCGCGTTTTCCAGCGGGGACGGAGCTGGCGCCGCTGTTGGCGCCAGCGGAGCCCACGCCGCTTTTGGGCGCCAACGACGAAGGTGGCGCCGCTGTTGGCGCCAGCGGAGTCCACCCGTTCGCAAAATCGGTTCTTCCCGCTGTATCATGAAAAGGACGGGGAGAATGGTTGGCATTCGTGAGGATCCGGTTTCCAGGCTTTGTGATTGTCGCTATGGTGTTCGCATACGCCCCGGGGGCCACCGCTGCGTTCGAACGTCAGAGTGAGGGGGTCCGGTCCTGTGCGATGGGAGGCTCGGGAGTGGCCTGGAGCGGGAACGTCTGGGGGGGACTCATGAACCCGGCAGGTCTTGCGGGGACTACCGAGCCGATGATCGCCGTGGCCGTTTCACCCGCACCGTTCGGTCTCCGGGAACTGAGACGAACCGCCTGCGCATTCGCACGGCCCATGGGCCGGTTTACGGCGGCTGTCAGCGCGGTCAGCTACGGTTTTGAGCTCTACCGCGAAATCACGATCGGGGCGGGGTGCGGGGTCGAATGCGGCAGGGGGATCCGCGCGGGAGCGGCTCTCACGCTGAACAACCTCTCCATCGCGGGGTACGGCAGCTGTTCGTGTGCAGGAATTGACGCGGGTGTGACCTGGGAGATCGCCGGCGGGCTCGAGGCGGGGGCATCCGCGTCAAACCTGAATGCCCCCCGGCTTGGCAAACAGCCTGAGACAATTCCCCGGACGTTCCAGGCGGGACTTTCATATGCCCCTCCCGGAGGATTTCTGCTCGCATGCGACGTTGCTGAAGACGTGCGCTTCCCGGCGGAGGTCCGCCTCGGCGCCGAGTGGAGCCCGGCAGTGTTCCTCTCGGTTCGTGCCGGCGTATCGACTTACCCGTCTGTCTATTCGGCAGGGATCGCGGTCAGGTTTTCTTCCGTCGAGGTCGAATATGCGCTCTCCCGCCATCAGGAGCTCGGCTTCACAAACCGGTTCGGACTCTCGCTCCGGCTCGGGGGCCTGTAAGGAGTGCCGCTCCCCCTCATTGCCGGCCTGGTATTCATTCAAGGGCTTCCGCAGGACACCACACGCCTTCCCGCCTGGCAGGACGACAGGTTCCCGCTCGAGATCACTGGCGATGTGAGGGAGGACCCGGACGGGTACGCTTTGTTCGAGACCCTGGACTGGATCCGGCTGCACCCCTACGACCTGAACTGCGTTTCCCTGTCAGAACTCCTCTCCATTCCGTGCGTCACGCTCCCTGAGGCGCGTGCAATTCTGGATTACAGGGAGAAGGTGGGGAAATTTGATGCCGCGGGAGACCTCCTCACAATTCCGGGAGGGAGCGAGAGCCTCTACAGTGCGCTCGCCCCGTACGTCTGCATCCGCCGGAGATCCGTCTCCGGTGGCCGGAGGGCGTCGCTGCGCACGCGCGCCGTCCGGCACTTCCCGGCTGCGGCCTCAACTCCCGGCTCCCCCCTGGAATTTTCTTCCCGTCTCCTCCTCGAGGAGTACGGAGGCGTTGAAGCGGGGACACTCTTTGCAAAGGGGGGAGGTGAGCGGACGGATGATGCGTTCCTCTCGGCCTATGCCCGTATGACGAACCTCGGCTGTGTCAGAGAGATCCTTGCAGGGGACTACGAGCTTGAATCGGGAGAAGGATTGCTGTTCTGGCGCGGCCCCTTCGCAGCAGGGAGCTTCTGGAGGGTCCGCCCAGGGGAAGGACTGGCAATCGTACCCAACCGTTCTTCAGACGAGAGCCGGTTTTTGCGCGGTCTTGCCGTCGCATTCTCCGCTTCTGAACGATGGAGCGGAACGCTCTTCTTTTCCGACAGATCGTACGGCGCGAACGTCGACACGACCGGAGAGGCGACGGGATTCTTCCGCGGGGAGTATTCGACCGTGACGTCCATCCCGAAAAGGGACGCGCTGAGAGAGCGGCTTGCAGGCTTCCACGTCGGCTTCACTTCGCCCGGCCTGTATACAGCCGGCTGCACAGCCTACAGGGCGGTCTTCGACAGGTGGTTTGCTCCGGCCGATAGAATGCGGTTCTCGGGGGACAGGATCGACGCCGGGAGCCTGGACATGAGCTGCCGGATCGGAACCGTATCGCTCGCCGGTGAATATGCGCTGATGAGCGGAGGTTCGCACGCGCTCCTCTGGACCCTGACGCTTGCCCCGGGAAAGGACGAAACGCTGCTGATACGCTGCAGGGACTATCAACCCGGGTACGACAACCCGCATTCGTCGGGGGAAGGAGAGAACGGCGAAACGAGAAACGAACGGGGTGTTTCGGCGGGCTTCCGGGTGCACCCCTTTCGCGGCATCATTATCGCATGTCATCTCGATGCATTCGAACATCCCTGGCCGACCGCGCTCGATCCGATGCCTCGCCGGGGGACCGCCCTCACGGTGACGGGCGAGACTGGCCTCCCTCACGGCGGGAAATTCTCGGTCCGGTATTCGAGGAATTGTTCTTACGAGCCGGTCGCGGCAACGGACGCATGGGGGAGGAACGTGAAGAGTGCCGGGGTGACGGGCGAGGATCATCTCCGCTTCGAGATATCCCGCAGGGGAGGGGAACTCGCATGCTTTTCGGCAACGGTTGAATTTGCCCGCGTCCGTCAGCCGGCCGGTGACATCCTCCAAGGCGTGAACATCGGAGGGGGCGCGACGCTCGCGATGCTCAGGAACACCTCTTTCGACGCCCGGCTCTCACTCTTCCACACGGACGGGTACGGAGCACGGCTCTACGATTTTGAGCAGGGGCTCCCCGGGCTCGCATCAGTACCTCCTCTCTACGGCCACGGCGTGAGATGGTACACCCGGTTCCGCTGGAACCCGGGGGAGTGGGGGGAAATAGTGGCCAGGTACGCTCAGACCGTCAGGGAATCTTCTGTGTCCGCCGCCGGGCCGTTCCTCGAAATCCCCGGCGATGCTGCCGGCCAGATCAGCGTCCAGGCCGACATTCGATTCCCCTGAACAGGCCCCATCCCCGGGGGAATGGCTTTATTGATTTTCGGTTTCCTTTTCGATACCCTGCACTCTGCACGCGCGACGCGCCTTCCGTCCTCCCTGTACGCACGACACACTTTGCCATGGCCCCATTTCAAATCCAGAGGCTCCCCCGGTTCCCCCTTGCAGATCTCCCGACACCCATCCACGCGCTCGAGCGGCTCTCCGCTCACCTTGGAGGCCCGGCGATATTGATGAAGCGCGACGACATGACGGGGCTTGCGCTTGGCGGGAACAAGACACGCAAGCTGGAGTTCCTCGTTGCGGACGCCCTCGGCATGCATGCCGACACGCTCCTCACCGCAGGTGCCGCGCAATCGAATCATTGCAGGCAGACCGCCGCGGCGGCTGCAAAGGCGGGACTGCGATGCGATCTTCTCCTCGGGGGGTCTGCTCCCCGCTCCCCCGAGGGGAACCTCCTTCTGGATATGCTCCTGGGGGCCCGGATTCACTGGGGTGGGGTGGACAGGAAAGGGGAAAACCTCGGGGAGATTGCCGGGGCCCTCAACAGTGAAGGGCTGAGGCCCTGCGTCATCCCTTACGGCGGATCCTCGCCCCTGGGCGCGGCGGGTTACGTCATGGCGATGGCAGAAACCGAGCGTCAGATTGCCGTCGAGAGACGGAGGATGGACGCTATTGTATTCGCCTCGAGTTCGGGTGGGACGCACGCCGGTCTCATCGTTGGCGGGCTTGTCTCAGAATACCGCGGGAGGATCATAGGCGTATGCGTCGAAAAGGGGGAGGGGGTGCAGGGTGAGATCGAATCGGGGATCATCGCGATTGCCCGGGGGTGCGCGGGGCTCGTGGGGGCGGCCGATCTCATTGTCGATGCACCTCCCGTCACCCTCGACCGCCGGTTCGCGGGGGATGGATACGGGGTTGTCGGCCCGCGCGAACGGGAGGCGATGAAGCTTCTGGCCCGGCTCGAAGGGGTGCTCCTCGACCCTGTTTACACGGCGAAAGCGATGGGAGGGTTGATTGACATGATTTCCCGGGGGGAATTCACGAGAGATGAAACGGTTCTCTTCTGGCACACGGGGGGAACGCCCGCCCTTTTTGCAGGGGGAGCGGATCTCGTCTGAAGCGTTCGCCCCCCCCGGGGGGTTTTTGAGGTTTCGCGGCTGTTTTGTATATTGGATCTGGTTTGTGCGTACATGTTCATTCTGAATCGGTGATCGGGTGAGTTCGAAGAAGAGGGTTGTCGTTGCGATGAGCGGGGGGGTGGACTCTTCCGTTGTGGCGGGGATCCTCGTGGAGGAGGGGTATGACGTCATCGGGCTCACGATCAAGACGTACAGGTACGAGGATGTCGGGGGGAACTCCGGAAACGAGAGCAGTTGCTGTTCGCTGGACGGGATACAGGACGCGCGTGCGGTGGCTTCGCGGCTGGGGATTCCTCACTACGTGCTGGACTTCAGCGAACCGTTCGGGGCGGAGGTGATAGGCGATTTTGTCAGGGAGTACCTCAACGGCCGGACGCCGAATCCCTGCGTTGTATGCAACAGGAAGATCAAGTGGGAGGAGTTGATAAAAAAGGCGGACGCGCTCGGTGCCGAGTGCATCGCGACCGGGCACTATGCGAGGGTCCGCCGGGATTTGCTGACAGGAAGGTACGTCGTCTCCCGCGGAATTGACGGCGCAAAGGACCAGTCGTACGCGCTCTGGGGGCTGACGCAGGAGTCGCTCTCCCGCACGATGTTCCCTCTCGGGGAGATGACAAAAGCGGGCGCCCGCGCGCGGGCGGCCGCGTACGGCCTGGGCGTTGCAGGGAAGGGGGAAAGCTATGAAATCTGCTTCATCCCCGACGACGACTACGAGAGGTTTCTGAAGGAGCGCGTCCCCGGTCTCGGGGATCGCGTACAGGGGGGTGAGGTCGTCATGGAGGGGAAGGTCGTGGGAACGCACCGCGGGTATCCCTTCTACACGATCGGTCAGAGAAAGGGACTCGGCATTGCGGGACACGAACCCCTCTACGTAACGGGGATCGATCCCGCCGCAAACCGGATCGAGATCGGAAGAAAGGAACATCTCTTCCATGGCGCCCTGATCGCCCGGAATCTCAACATGGTCAAGTACGCCGACTGCAGTGTCCCGCGCCGGGTGGACGCGAGGATCCGGTACCGGGATCAGGGGGGAGAGGCGCGGGCCGGGGAAACGGGAGACGGGCGCCTCCGGGTGGAATTCCTGGAGAAGCGGCGGGCCATCACGCCGGGCCAGTCCGTCGTGCTGTACGAAGGAGACGACGTCGTGGGGGGCGGAATCATCGAGACGGTCCTGGAGTAGGTCCGCGATTGCGGCGCGCCGGCGGCGCTCCCGGAAGTTTCCTGTGTCAGGCCGGCGGGCCGTTCAGGTGCGGCGCACGAAGGGGTAACCTATGACTCTCAACGCCAGGGCTGTCAATATCTACGGCATGGTCGCGATCGGCGCGATGCTGCTGATGCTTGTCCTCGTCAGGATGCGGGTGGTGCCTCCCCGACTCTACTTCCCCCTCTTTTACGTCGCGGCAGCCCTCTTTGCGGTACGGATCGTCCTTCGGATTATGCTCGCGCGCCAGGAGAAAAAAAAGAGCGAGGATGCGCCCGCGGGGGGGAAAGGGGATGCGGAGGGGAGCTGAATCTTCTATTTTGCCGCTGACAGGTATCTGACCTCTTCTTTTCCTATGACTTCCGCCCGGTGGTGGGTGTTCGCGGGAATGTCCAGCCGGTCCCCGGGCCGGAGCGTCCATTCGTGTTCGTCGGTGGCGATTCTCATGCTGCCATCCACGATGACGACAAAGTCGTCGAAATCGTGCTTGTGGCGTCCGTATTTCACGCCGGGCCTGTCCGCGTAAAGCTCCGACTCCAGCCCTTCGCTCGCAAGGATCCTCTTCAATTCATCGAGGGTCGGTTTCTTCCCCCTCTGCCACCGCACGACGTCCATCATCACGTTCGCCATAGTTGTTGTCCTTTACGATCCCGCCGGAACTGCAGGCGCCGCGGCGAGGCATTCAATGTAGTACTGCTCGTACATGGAGACAATTTTCTTTGCGTCGAAGTTCTCCACGGCGCGGGTGCGTCCCGCCCTGCCGAATTCCCGGCGTTTCGCGTCGTTGGTCAGGAGGTCGACCGCGTACTTTGCCATTCTCTCGATATCGCCGATCTCCGCGATATACCCCGTTTCCCCGTGGACCTGGAGCTCGGGAAGCCCGCCGACGCTTGACGAAATGACGGGCACGCCGCAGGCCATCGCTTCGAGGGCGGAGAGTCCGAAGCTCTCCGACTGGCTCGGCATCAGCATGAGGTCTGACGACGACAGGATGGGGACGAGCTCGAGCTGCTTTCCCAGGAAGCGCACGTGCTGCTGGAGGTCCATCTCGCGGGTCAGGATTTCGCAGGCGGACCGGTCCGGACCGTCCCCCACGAGGAGGAGCCGCGACGGGACCTTCTTCCGCACCTCGCCGAATATCCTTATCACATCCTGCACCCTCTTGACGAGCCGGAAATTCGAGACGTGGATGAGTATGCGCTCTTCCGGTGGGGCGAATTTCGCGCGGACATCGGGCTGTTCGACTCTGCGGTACTTCGCCGTGTCCACAAAATTCGGGATGACGCGGATGTCCTTCGTGATGCTGTAGTTCGTCATTGTTTTTTCGCGCAGGAAACGGGAGACCGCCGTCACGCCGTCGCTCTGCTCGATCGAGAACCGCATCACCGGGAGAAAGCTCGGCTCGAGGCCGACAAGCGTGATGTCGGTCCCGTGGAGCGTCGTGATCACCTTCAGGTTGCCGCGGAGGATTTCACGGGCGAGAAATGCGCTTATCGCGTGCGGGATGGCGTAGTGGGCGTGGATCAGGTCGAGCTTCTCGAAGCGCGCCACCTCGACGATCTTGCTCGCCAGCGCGGGCGTGTAGAGCGGGAATTCGAACAACGGGTAGCTTGCCATCTCCACCTCGTGGTAGGAGACGTTGTCGAGATACTCGTCCAGCCTCATCGGCTGCGCATAGCTTATGAAATGGATCAGGTGGCCGCGTGCCGCGAGAGCCTTTCCCAGCTCGGTGGCAACGACGCCGCTGCCGCCGTATGTGGGATAACAGACGATGCCGATTTTCATAGTGTCATGTGTATGTCAGGGGAGGAAGATACAGAAGGGGGAAGTGACACGCAAGGGGACGGACCACCGTCAGAGTCGATTTATTGATGCGGCAAGGGGGGGGATTGCAATATAGGCGCGAAACCTCTATTGTTGTCCGATGAGCGAACCCGCCGACATTTCCCCGGACGGTTGCAGCGATGAATACACGACGCTCCGGGCCCGTACGCGCGCAACGCTGGCGGTCCGCGGATCGCGGTTCATTGCGGAGGCATTTCCCGTCGCGGGAAAAGACGAGTGCCGGGAAGTGCTGGAGGGGAGAGCAAAGGAGTATTTCGACGCGACGCACCACTGTTACGCGTACCGGCTGGGTCCGGACGGAACGCAGTTCCGTACGCACGACGACGGCGAGCCCGCGGGGAGCGCCGGGAAGCCGATACTGGCCGCGATTGACGCGGCGGCGCTCGTGGGCGTGATCGTGGTCGTCACGCGGTACTTCGGGGGGACGAAACTGGGGACGGGCAACCTCGGACGCGCTTACCGGGGCGCCGCGGAAGAGTCACTCGCCTCCGGGGAAAGGCTGACGAAAATCCTCTGCGATCTGCTCGCGCTCACCTTTCCCCACGCCTGCGTCGGATCTGTGATGCGCGCCGTCGCCGGAGCGGGGGGGCGGATCACCTCCTCGGAGTACGGAGACGACGTGCGCATGGAGATCGAGATCCGCCGTGCGCGCACCTCTCTCCTCCGCACCGCGCTCATCGAGGGGACCGGCGGGGCGGTCCGTTTTACCGGGCGCTGACGGTCCCCATCTCCGAGACGATGCGCATCGTGTCGATGGCGATCACGAGCTCTTCGTTCGTGGGGATCACGAGCACCGGGGTTCGTGCCCCGGCGGGTGAGATGAACTTCTCCTTTTCCGCAGAGGAGTTCCTCGATTCGTCGACCGATATCCCGAGGAACTCCATGTTGCCGCAGCAGGCCGTCCGCACGTCGGTGCTGTTCTCGCCGATCCCCCCGGTAAAGATGACCGCATCGAGTCCGCCCATCGCCGCGGCGTACGCGCCGATGTACTTCTTGATCCTGTAAGTGAACACGTCAAATGCATATGTCGCTTTCTTGTCGCCGTTCTTCATCTCCGAGATGATCTCCCGCATGTCGCTCGAAATCCCCGAAATGCCCTGAAGTCCGCTGTGCTTGTTGAGGAGCGTTGTGGCCTCCCCCAGCGTCAGCCCTTCCTTTCCCATCACAAAGAGGATGACTGATGCATCGATGTCCCCGGAGCGCGTCCCCATCAGGAGGCCTTCCAGGGGAGTGAAGCCCATGCTCGTGTCCACCGACGAGCCCCGGTCGACCGCGGCCATGCTGCACCCGTTGCCGAGATGGCACGTCACGAGCCGGAGATCCTCCGGGGGCCGGGAAAGCAGGGTTGATGCCCGCTCCGCGACGTACCGGTGGGAGGAGCCGTGAAACCCGTACCTGCGGATTTTGTACTGCGTGTAGAGCGAGTACGGGATCCCGTACAGGTACGCCCTCTTGGGCATCTTGACGTGGAACGCGGTATCGAAGACGCCGACCTGCGGGACGCCGGGGAGGCTCACGTCGCACGCCGCGATCCCCCGGAGATTGTGAGGGTTGTGGAGGGGCGCCAGCTCGATGTTCTCCCTGAGTATCTTGATGACGTCATCCGTCAGGAGGACGGAACCGGAGAACGACTCCCCGCCGTGCACGACACGGTGCCCGACCGCACGGATCTGTCCCCTGTCCGTGATGACGCCGTGGTTCTTGCTCAGCAGGACCGCGAGAATATACTCGATGGCCTGCGTGTGGTCGACGATTTCCCCCGCGATGCGGATTTCGTCCCCGTCATGACGGAGATTGCTGAGCGTTGCGCCGCTCATGCCGATCCGCTCGACGCTCCCCTTTGTGAGGGTCTTCCGGCTCTCCGCCTCGATCATCTGGTACTTGACGGACGAGCTTCCGCAGTTCAGAACGAGAATGTTCATAGCCGTTTCCCGTCCTCGTTGTATTTGAAAAATCCCTCGCCGACCTTCTTCCCCAGCTTTCTCTCGCGTACCATCCTGCGCAGGAGCGGGCACGGCCTGAAGCGCGATTCGCCGAGCTCGTGGTACATTGTCTCCATCCACATGAGAACCTCGTCGAGTCCCATCGTGTCCGACATTTCCAGGGGACCCGTCTGCATGCCGTACCCCAGTTTCATGGCGGTATCGATGTCCTCCGGCCGGGCGATCCCTTCCATGAGCACGTGCATCGCTTCGTTCAGCATCGGAAGGATCGTGCGCGTGGTGATGAACCCCGGGTATTCGAACACCTCCACGGGGGTCTTTCCGATCCTCCGCGCGAACGACTTGACGAGCTCGAACGTCTCGTCGGAAGTCTGCATTCCCCTGACGATCTCCACGAGCGGGGTCTGCGGGACGGGATTGAGGAAATGCATCCCGATGATCCGGTCCGCGCGCCTGCTCGCCTGGGAGAGCTTGCTCAGCGAGAGCGTCGCGGTGTTGGAAATGAAGACCGCGTCCTCCTTCCCCACCGAGTAATAGGCTTCGATGAGCTGACGTTTGAGCTCAAGATTTTCGTCGACGGCTTCGATGATGATGTCGCATCCCCTCAGTTCCGCGATGTCCGTGGTGCCGTGCACCCGGCTCATCACGGCCCGTTTCTCGGAGGTCGTCATCCCCCAGCGCCTGATCTCGAGGTCCATCGCGCGGGAAAGCCCCTCGATCCCCGCCTTGAGGCTGTCGGCGTTCTTTTCCACGCCGATCACTTCTATCCCCGCACTCGCGACGGTCTGCGCGATGCCGTGCCCCATCACGCCGAGGCCGATCACCCCCACTGCCTGGAACTTGTCGTCCGATTTGTGTTTCGAGGAGATGGATGACTCCAGGTCCTCGAATTTCAGTTTTTCAGCCATTCTGTGATCCCCTGCTTCTGCTGAGACATAGTACGGCGCCCGAACGCACCCTCTTCCCGCGCTGATGGGGGTGTGACTTCTCTGAAGTGGATCCGGGGTTGGAGAGAACGGACATGAACATACACGCGGGACCGGCCCGGCGCTCTGGCAAAGGATCGCCAGTGCGGGCCGGCACTGCCTATCGTCATAATGTAACGAGAAATGCGGCGCGAAGCAATCGGCCGCGCCGCATCAGAAGTCCTTTTTGTGGAGCATCCAGGCGGACAGACAGAGGATGCCCGCGGAGGAGAGAAACGACTGCGCGTAGGGGGCCGCCTCCGCGTGCTCCCCGGCGATGATGTGCATGGCGCCCGACTGCATGGCGGGAATCTGGGGAAATAAGTAGAACAGCCCGTCCAGTATCCCGCGGTAGATCCCGTTGTCCGAAATGAGATAGAGCCCTGTCTGCCTGCTGTCAAGCGGTCCCGCGACGAGGACAAGGTACAGTATCCCCGCGATGATCGCGATTGCCATGTTTCGCGAAAGCACACCGAAGAATGCAACCACCGAATACAGCGACGCGAACACGTACGTCAGAAGAAGGGCGCTGAGGAGGAATCGCCCGTTCCACACCCCGACCTTCAGTCCCACGATAAGCCAGAGACCGCCGATGAAGTAGATGATGTTCAGGAATATGACCGCGACGCTCCCCGTGTATTTGCCCAGGAGAAGCTGCCAGCGCGCGATCGGTTTCGAAAGGTAGAGGTCGACGGTCCCCTTCTCGAGCGCATCGGGGATTACCCCCGCGGTGCCGAACACGCCGAACACCACGATCCCCAGGAAGAGGCCGCTGGCAAATCCCGCTTCGAGCGTGCCGGCCAGTGTCGCCAGCATTTCGCTTGTGACCGGGGGAGATGCCTGTCTGCCGAAGAACGTGATTGTCATGCCGTCGGGGGTGGAATCCGCCCCCACGGCGAGCGCCGCGGCGATGAGTATGATCGTCGAAATCCCCGCGAGAACGTACAGCGTCGCCTTCGCGGCGAGTTCCCGTACCGTCCCCCTGACGAGCGTGATGATCTTCACGGGCGGGTCTCCTTCGCGATGAGGGAGATGAAAGACTCCTCCAGCGTGTTGCGCTGCCGCGTCACCGAGGTGATCTCGACGTTGTTCGCCCTGAGGAGGTCGATCACGCGGTTGAGCTCTGCCGTCGTGCGGCACTCCGCGGTGATGTTCTCCCCCTGCTGCGTGAGTCCCATGACGAAGGCGCGGGCCGCGACCGCCACCGCCTCAGGAAGTGTTCCGCTGATGCCGATCACGTACGCCTGTCCCGTTGCGGTCATCTCGTCCACCGTCCCCACTTTCAGAAGGCGCCCCCTGTCGAGCACCGCGACCCTGTCGGACACCAGTTCGACCTCCGACAGGAGGTGCGAGTTCAGGAAGATCGTCTTCCCCCTCTGCTTCAGGTCCTTCAGTATCTCGCGTATTTCCTTCCTTCCGACCGGATCGACGCCGTCCGTCGGTTCATCGAGAAAGAGTACTTCCGGCTCGTTCATGAGCGCCTGTGCGAGCCCCAGCCGCTGGAGCATCCCCTTGGAGTACTTTTTCACCTTCATCGTCCGCCACTGCGTCAACCCGACGAGACCCAGGAGGGCGTCAATCCTCCCGCGAATCGCCCGGGGAGGAGTTCCTCCCAGCTCACCGAAGTAGCGGAGGACCTGGTCCCCGGTCAGGTAACCCGGATACCGGTGATTCTCGGGAAGGTACCCCACCCTCTCCCTCACGCGGACGTCCGGGAGCCTCTTCCCCAGTATGGATGCCGTCCCGGATGTCGGGGAGGCGAGCGAAAGGAGCATCTTGATGAACGTCGTCTTTCCGGCCCCATTGGGGCCCAGGAGACTGAATATCTGCCCGGGCGCGACCTGTATTGAAAACCCGGTAAGTGCCTGCACTTCCTGCCGCCGGAAAATCCCGTTCCTGTACACCTTGGAGAGTTCTTCTGACTCGATGGCAAACATAGTCCTCTGGAATTGTGCGGGAAGAAAGTAGTTAAAAGGGGATTACAATGCAAAGCGCTCCCTCCGTGACAGCAGGAAACCGGAACCGGGTATGCGGCGGATCAATTCCTTGACAAAGTGACTGTAAACCTGTATATTTCACTGCCGTGAGGAACTCTGAGCGCGGTCTGCGCTGTTTATACGAGTGGATGAGGGAAAGAGTTTTTTTTTGGCCAAAAGTTGGACTTGTACGGTCGTACATTACCGCCGTGCGTTACGGGTGTCCGGAGTGCATGAATCTGAAGGGGGGTGCATCACATGATACGGCTCTCCAAGAAAGTGGAGTACGGTCTGATTGCCATCCGGCATATTGCGACGAAACCGGCGGGGGAAATCGTGACCGCAAAAGAGATCGCGGACACGTACGGGATCCCGTACGAGCTTCTTTCGAAAGTGCTCCAGAAACTGACGAAATCAGGACTGATCTCATCCCACCAGGGGATGCGGGGGGGGTACACGCTTGCCAGGCCCCCGGTGGAGATACCTGTCTCGGGCATCATCAACGCGATCGAGGGAACCCGGCAGGCTATCGTGCAGTGCATGTCGGAGGGACCGCAAACCTGCACCGTCTTCACGGTATGCACAATCAAGTCACCACTCACGAAGGTCCAGGCGAATATTGAACGGGCGTTCAGCACGATGACGCTCTCGGAGATTGTCTGAAACGATGAACATCCCGGTCTATCTTGATAATCAGGCGACGACGCGGGTCGACAGGCGGGTCATCGATGCGATGATTCCCCTGATGGACGAGATCTACGGAAACGCGTCGAGCACACAGCACGAGTTCGGCTGGCGTGCGGAAGCCGCCGTGATGCAGGCCCGACGGCGCGTCGCCGCACTTGTCGGCGCAGAACCCGAGGAGGTCATATTCACGAGCGGGGCGACCGAGTCGATCAATCTCGCCCTGAAGGGGGCCGCGCGGAGTCTCCGGGGGAAGGGAAACCGGATCATCACCGCCGTGACCGAACACCGGGCCGTTCTCGATACGTGCATCAGGCTCGAAGAGGAGGGATTCGATGTCATCCGCGTCCCGGTCGACGGATTCGGCATGGTGGACCCCGATGACGTCGCGCGCGCCATGACCCCGGGGACTATTCTGGTGTCGATCATGACCGCCAACAACGAGATCGGAACGATTGCGCCGGTCGGGGCGCTCGGGGCCCTCTGCAGGGAGCGGGAAGTTCTCTTCCATACCGATGCGACGCAGGCCGCGGGGAAGATTCCCGTCGACATACACGCAATGCACATTGATCTTTTGTCGTTCAGCGCGCACAAGATGCACGGGCCGAAAGGGGTTGGTGCGCTGGCAGTCCGTGCCGGGCGGCCGTCCATCCGGCTGGTCCCCCTTCTTGACGGTGGCGGGCACGAGAAGGGACTCCGGCCGGGGACGCTCAACGTTCCCGGGATTGCCGGATTCGGGGTCGCGGCGGAAATTGCCGCTACGGCATTGCCCGAAGAGTCCCGGCGTCTCTCCGGGCTTCGCGACAGGCTTGTCGAGGGGATCACCGGGGGCGTTGAGCGTGCCGGATTGAACGGCCATCCCACGCTCAGGCTTCCGCACAACGCGAATCTCCTTTTCCCCGGGGCGCGCGCCGATGCGGTGATGATGGCAATGAAGGATATCGCTGTTTCCTCCGGTTCGGCATGCAGCAGCGCGTCGCCGGAACCCTCGCACGTCCTCAGGGCGATCGGTCTCGGCCGTGAAGAGACACTCTGCTCGATCCGTTTCGGGCTCGGCAGGTTCACCACGGAAGAGGAGATCGTCTACGCCATCGGGAGGGTGACCGAGACAGTGATGAAGATAGCACAACGGGGGACGCATGCCGTTCCCGTCCACTGACACTACACGCACGAACGCCCTATGAATAAAGCATCAGAAATACTGGAGCGCAAGACGGATGTGCTCGCGTTCCTGAAAACGCGATTTCCGCTCTACGACAGGTCGAACGTTTTTTTCCGGGACATACAGTACGGGATCCGGCTCTTCCTGGAGCGAAAAGGGATGAAGGCCGGGTACCCCGACTCTGAACGGATCGCGCGCGAATTTGTTTCCCTCCTGGAACGGGAGGGGGTCTTTGTGGCGATCGACAGACAGAGCTGGGCGCTTCACTACCCGGAATTCCGCACGCCCTCCTCAAAGCCGGCGCCTGCTGTCGCGCCGCCAAAGGCGGCACCTGTGGCGCCAGAGGCGGCACCTGTGGCGCCAGAGGCGGCACCTGTGGCGCCAGAGGCGGCACCTGTGGCGCCAGAGGCGCCATCGGAACAGGAGAACGGGTGAACGCATGAGTACAGAGACAAGCAATATCGAGGAACTCGCAAACCGGGAATACAAGTATGGGTTTGTGACGGATATCGAGGCCGACGCCGCTCCGAGGGGATTGAGCGAGGACATCATCCGGCTCATCTCTGCAAAGAAGGGGGAGCCGGAGTGGCTTCTCCAGTGGCGCCTGAAGGCCTACAGGAACTGGCTCACGATGAAGGAGCCCGTCTGGCCGAACGTCAGGTACCCGAAGATCGACTATCAGGATATCATCTATTATTCGGCACCGCGTGCCAGGGTCCGCCCCAAGAGCCTCTCGGAGGTCGACCCCGAGCTTATCAAGACGTACGAGAAGCTCGGCATCTCTCTCGGCGAACAGCAGCGTCTCTCCGGCGTGGCGGTCGACGCGGTGTTTGACAGCGTGTCCGTCGCGACAACGTTCAAGGAGAAGCTCGGCGAGCTGGGGATCATCTTCTGCTCCTTCTCGGAAGCTGTCCGTGAACATCCCGATCTCGTGAAGAAGTACCTGGGGTCCGTTGTCCCCGCGGGGGACAATTTCTTCGCTGCGCTCAACTCCGCGGTCTTCAGTGACGGCTCGTTCTGCTATATTCCGAAAGGGGTCCGCTGCCCGATGGAGCTCTCGACCTATTTCCGGATCAACGCGGCGGACACGGGCCAGTTTGAGAGGACCCTCATCGTTGCCGATGAGGGCGCCTGCGTCAGCTACCTCGAGGGGTGCACCGCTCCCATGCGGGACACGAACCAGCTCCATGCGGCCGTCGTCGAGCTTGTCGCGCTTGAGAATGCGCAGGTGAAATATTCCACTGTGCAGAACTGGTACCCGGGGGACAAGGAGGGGAAGGGGGGGATTTTCAACTTCGTGACGAAGAGGGGAAAATGCGCCGGTCGGAATTCGCGGATCTCCTGGACGCAGGTTGAGACCGGATCCGCGATAACCTGGAAATACCCGAGCGTGCTTCTCATTGGTGACAATTCGGTCGGCGAGTTCTATTCCGTTGCGGTGACGAACAACCGCCAGCAGGCCGACACCGGGACGAAGATGGTCCATATCGGGGCGAACACAAAGAGCACGATTGTTTCCAAGGGGATATCGGCGGGGCACGGGCAGAACTCCTACCGCGGGCTCGTCGACGTCAAGAAGAACGCCTCCCATGCGAGAAATTTCTCGCAGTGCGATTCACTCCTCCTGGGGGACAGGTGCGGCGCACACACGTTTCCCTACATTGAAGTGAAGAACACCACGTCCAGGGTGGAGCACGAAGCCTCGACGTCGAAGATCGGCGAAGACCAGATCTTCTACTGCAAACAGCGCGGCCTCTCCACGGAGGACGCGGTCAACATGATCGTCAACGGATTCTGCAAGGAAGTCTTCCGGGAGCTCCCGATGGAGTTCGCGGTCGAGGCACAGAAGCTCCTCGGCGTGAGCCTCGAGGGGAGCGTTGGATGAGGGTGGTCAGGGGCCGGGGCATATTTCTCACGGAAATGGAGATCAAAGGCATATGAGTCTTCTCGAGGTACGGAACCTCCATGCGGGGGTTCAGGGGAACGCAATACTGGAAGGAATCAACCTCCGCGTCGAAAAGGGGGAGATCCACGCCATCATGGGGCCGAACGGATCCGGGAAGAGCACGCTCGCGGGCGTCCTCGCCGGGCGTGACGCCTACGTTGTGACGGAGGGGGAAGTCGCCTATCAGGGGAAAGACCTTCTCGCGCTCTCCCCCGAGGAGAGAGCCCGCGAAGGCCTCTTCCTGGCGTTTCAGTACCCCGTGGAAATCCCCGGCGTCACGAACATGTACTTCCTGAAAGCCGCCCTGAACGCGATACGAAAGCACCGCAACCTGGAGGAGCTCGACGCGATGGAGTTTCTCTCGCTTGTGAAGCAGAAGATGAAAATCATCGATTTCGATCAGAGCCTTCTGAACAGGCCCGTCAATGAGGGTTTCTCGGGCGGCGAAAAAAAACGGAACGAGATATTCCAGATGGCGGTTCTGGACCCCACGCTCGCCATTCTCGATGAAACCGACTCCGGCCTGGACATCGACGCGCTCAGAATCGTCGCGGAAGGGGTCAACAGGCTCCGGTCCCCCGAGAATGCGGTCGTCGTCGTCACCCATTACCAGAGGCTGCTGAACTACATCGTTCCCGATTTCGTCCATGTCCTCATCGACGGGAAGATCGTGAAGTCGGGGGGGAAAGACCTCGCGCTCGTTCTCGAAGAAAAAGGGTACGACTGGATCAGGTCGGAATCGGGCGACGTCCCGGCCCTCGCGCAGGAGGCAGGCCCGAAATGAATGTCCCGGCCGAAACAATGGAGTGGTACAAAGTCAGGTTCAGGCGCTTCGAAGAGGGACTCAACGGCGCGTCGGGATCCCCCCTTCATGCCCTGCGGCGCGGAGGGATCGCTGCGTTTGCCGGGGCCGGGTTTCCGACGACGGACCAGGAGGAGTGGCGTTTCACGAACGTTGCGCCGATCGCCTCCACGGAGTTCACCCCCGTTCTCGCGTACGACCAGTCCGGCGTCATGGAGAGCGACCTCAGTGACTGGATCCTTGCGCGCGCGGGAAGCATACTCCTCGTTTTCATTAACGGGCACTTCTCCCGAGCACTTTCGTCGATTCCGGCGCTCCCTGCCGGGGTGTACGTCGGGAGTCTCGCGGAGGCGCTCGCCGGTGATCCGGCGCTGGTGTCACGATACATTGCGCCCGACACGGCGGGGGAAGATCCTTTCGCCTCGTTGAACACGGCGTTCCTTGTCGACGGCGCGTTCGTGCGGGTGGCCGCGGACGTTGTGCTGGACGAACCGGTCCAGATACTTTCCCTCTCCTCGTCCGCAGGCGCGCCGCTCCTCGTCCAGCCCCGGCATCTGCTCATCGCCGGCGATCGTGCGCGGGTGGCGGTTGTCGAGTCGTACGGCGGCAAAGGTCCGGGGATATGCCTGACGAACGCACTCACGCAGATCGTCGTCGGGGAAGGGGGGGCCATGGAACATGACAAGCTGCAGCTGGAAAACCCGGCTTCCTACCACGTGGGGACGGCCCGTGTTGCGCTCGGAAAGGAATCATCGTTTACGTCGAATACGATCAACCTGGGCGGCGCGCTCGTGCGGAACAACGTGAGCGCACGATTCACGGGCGAACACGCCGAATGCACACTGAACGGCCTGTCGGTGGCCACCGGGTCGCAGCTCGTTGACAACCATACCGTCATCGATCACGCCGTCCCGCACTGCGAGAGCCACGAGCTGTACAAGTCGGTCCTCGACGGGAACGCGCGGGGGGTGTTCAACGGGAAGATCTTCGTCCGGGAGGATGCCCAGAAGACCGACGCGAAGCAGACGAACAAGACTCTGCTTCTCTCGGATGACGCGACGATCGATACGAAACCGCAGCTCGAGATATTCGCCGACGACGTGAAATGCACGCACGGCGCAACTGTCGGGCAGCTCGACGAGGAACAGGTGTTCTATCTCCGCGCCCGCGGCATAGGAGAGACGGAGGCGCGCGATCTGCTGACGTTCGCCTTCGCCACGGACGTCATCAACAGGGTGCACGTCGAAGCCTTCCGGGAAAAACTGGACGCCCTTCTTCATACCCGCCTCCGTCAGGGACGGGTGACACTGGAGGTCTGATGCAAACAACGACGATTCAGCACGCCAAGTCTCCGGCGTCCGACAGGGAGCTTCTCGAGAGATTTGAGGCGATCCGGGGATGCAGGCATCACTTCCCGCTTTTGCGCCAGCGGGTAAACGGGAAACCGCTCGTCTACTTCGACAATGCCGCGACGAGCCAGAAGCCGCAGGTGGTGATCGACGCCACGCTCCGGTACTACGAGGAAGAGAATTCGAATATTCATCGCGGAGTCCACTACCTGAGCGAACGCGCCACGCAGGCATACGAGGGGGTCCGGGTCAAGGTCCAGCACCTGCTGAACGCGGCGCACCAGAGAGAGATCATATTCGTCCGCGGGACCACCGAGGGGATCAACCTCGTTGCGCACAGTTACGGGCGCACGTCGGTGGGGGCCGGGGATGAAGTCCTGATCTCCGCCATGGAGCACCACTCCAACATCGTGCCCTGGCAGATCCTCTGTGAGGAGAAAGGCGCGAAGCTCCGCGTCATCCCGATCACCGACAGGGGGGAGATCGAGCTCGGGGAGTATGAGAAGCTGCTGACCTCCCGCACGAAGATCGTCGCGCTCACGCACGTGTCCAATGCGCTGGGGACGATAAACCCGGTGAAGGTCATGGTGGCGATGGCCCACGCCCGCGGCATCCCGGTTCTCCTGGACGGTGCGCAGGCTGTTCCCCACATGAAGGTGGATGTGAGGGACCTGGGATGCGATTTCTACACGTTTTCCGCACACAAGGCATTCGGACCGACGGGCGTCGGGGTTCTCTACGGAGCCACGAAGCTCCTCGATGCGATGCCCCCGTACCAGGCCGGCGGGGACATGATCAAGTCCGTCACGTTCGAAAAGACGATCTACAACGACCTTCCCTACAAGTTCGAAGCGGGGACCCCGAACATCGGTGGCGGGATCGGCATGGGCGCGGCGATCGACTACATCAATGAAATCGACCTCGCAAGCGTCGCGGCGTTCGAGCACGAGCTTCTCGACTATGCCACGCGGCGCGTGGAGGAGATACCGGGGCTGAGAATCATCGGGACTGCCAGGGAGAAGGCGGCGGTCCTTTCCTTTGTCATCGACGGGATACACCCGCACGACATCGGGACGATACTCGACGACGAAGGGATCGCCATACGGACCGGCCACCACTGCGCGCAGCCCGTCATGCAGCGGTTCGGCGTCCCCGCCACGGCGCGCGCGTCGTTTGCGTTCTACAACACGAAAGAGGAGATCGACGTGTTCCTTGCCGCGCTTCACCGGGTCCGGGAGGTGCTTGCCTGATGTCCGCCCTCCGCGAGCTCTACCAGCAGGTGATCCTCGATCACAACCGCAACCCGAGGAATTTCAGGGAGATGGCGGACGCGACGGGGAAGATTGAAGGCTACAATCCCCTGTGCGGGGATCACTACACCGTGTTCGTGCGGCTCGAAGGGGACAGGATCGCCGACATCAGCTTCACGGGAGCCGGCTGCGCGATCTCCAAGGCGTCGGCGTCGGTGATGAGCTCCGTTCTCAGGGGAAAAACGAGGAAGGAGGCGGAGCGTCTGTTCCGGGATTTTCACGGGCTCGTCACCGGGACGCAGGCCTCGGAGGAGGAGATCGAACGGCTGGGAAAGCTCGCGGCATTTGCCGGTGTGAGCGAATTTCCCGCCCGCGTGAAATGTGCGAGCCTCCCCTGGCATACGCTCCATGCGGTGCTTGGCGGCAATTCACAACCGATTACGACGGAATAATCCCATGGAAACGGTACCGGAAGGAAACCGGATAAGCGCCATAGAGCAGAAACTGATCGAAGGGCAGGTGACCGAGGCCGTGAGGACGTGCTACGATCCCGAGATCCCCGTGAACATCTACGAGCTCGGGCTCATCTACGACGTGAGGGTTGCTCTTGACGGCGGGGTCCTCATCACGATGACACTCACGTCCCCTTCGTGTCCGGCGGCGCAATCTCTTCCCCGGGAGATCGAGGCGAAGGTGCGGGAGATCCCGGGCGTCACGGCGGTCAGGGTCAACGTTGTATGGGATCCCCAGTGGAACCCGTCGATGATGTCGGAAGCGGCGCGGCTGGAGCTCGGGATGTAGAAGAGGGAATGCGGCGGAGATCACGGAAGGATGAATTAACACAGAGGAGGGAATCAACATGGCGGAGACGGCAGCGGAGCGGGTCCCGGAGGTCAGCGAAGAGATCATGCTCACGGAAAAGGCGGCGGCCCAGGTTGCAAAGGTGAAGGCGGAAAACAACATCCCGGCCGAACACGGGCTGCGGCTCGGCGTGAAGGGGGGCGGATGCTCGGGGCTCTCCTACGTGCTCGGGTTTGACGAAAAGCCCGCCGAAAAAGACAGGGTGTTCACCGTGCGCGGGGTGACGGTGTTCGTCGATCCGAAGAGCCTGTTTTACCTGAGCGGCACGGTTCTCGATTTCAGCGACGGCCTGAACGGCAAGGGGTTTGTCTTCAACAATCCGCAGGCAACGAAAACCTGCGGGTGCGGAAGTTCGTTCGGCGTCTGATACCGGGCAGCCGGACACCGCACACTCACGATTCATCAATCACAAGGAGAAGATGTGCATGGCTTACGAATGGAAGTTCAAACCGCGTCCCTACTCCGACGACGAAGCAAAGAAACTTCTCGCCCCCGTCGTCGATGCAGAAACAACGGACTGGCACTACAACACGCATCACAAGGGTTACGTCACCGCGCTCAACACAATTGAAAAGGGGCTGGAGACCGCGGACCGGGCGGGCGCAAACGGCAACTACAGCCAGATCGGCGAATTGAAGAGGCGTCTCACGTGGAATCACGCCGGAACGGTTCTCCATGACGTCTACTGGGAGGTCATGGGGGGAGATGGAAACACCGCAAAAGGACCGGAAGTCCGGGCGGCGATTGAAAAGGAATTCGGCACGTTCGACGCATGGAAGGCTGATTTCAAGGCGGCGGCTCTTTCCGCGAAGCTCAGCGGGTGGGGGGTCCTCGTCTATGACCAGCTCTATTCCGGACGTCTCCTGAACGTCCTTGTCGACGAGCACCACTACGGCGCGATCTGGGGAGGGATACCACTTATCCCGGTCGACGTGTTCGAACACGCCTACTACCACAAAGACGGCCCGAAGAGGGCGGCGTACGTCGACAACTTCATCGCCAACCTCCACTGGGGGCGCGTCAACGACCGCTACAAAAAGTACGCGCGCTGAAAGGGAACGTTCCCTTGACACTCACATGGCGTGACGTGGACGGCCTTGCCCGGGAACTTGCAGCGAGGTTCCCGGGCGAGGATCCGCTCGGCATCGATCTCCGCCGGCTTCACGACATGATCCTCGGGCTCCCGTCATTCAAAGACGAACCGGATGCCGCAACCGACGAGCAGCTGGAGACGATACTTGCCGCGTGGTACGAAGAGTCGTCCCCCTGACGTGCCGTTCCCCGCCCGCAGGGCTCCCGCCTTCTTGACGTTCTTCCCGAAAATGGCTATCATCGGTATGTACAGCACGTAAGTGCCTATGCCGGAAACATGGCTGCCGCTGTTTCCCCTGAACGTTGTCCTCTTCCCCCGCTCCGCTCTTCCGCTGCACATCTTTGAGGAGCGGTACAAGGTGCTGATCAACGAGTGCATCGGAAGAGGGGCCCCCTTCGGCGTCGTCCTTGCAAGGGACAAGGGGACCGCGGACGTGGGATGCAGCGCGACGGTGAGATCGGTGGCCCGGCGGTACGACGACGGGAGGATGGACATCGTGGTGGGAGGCGAGTCACGGTACCGCCTTCTCGGGTACGACAGCAGTCGGGCTCCGTATCTCATGGGGGAGATCAGGTACTTCGGCGAACCCGACGAGGATGTCGACAGGGCTCTGGCCGCGGGAACGATCGAGCTGTACAACGCGCTCATCGTTGCGGCGTACAAAGAGAGCGGCACGCTGATCGGCCTGGACAGGTGCGAATCCGGTCTCTCTTTTGTGATGGCGCAGAAGGCCGGGCTGGATCTCGCGCGCCGGCAGGAGCTTCTGGAGATCCCCGGGGAGAACGGACGGTTGCGCATGCTGAAAGAATATCTGACGGAACTTCTCCCGAGGCTCAAACGGGCGGAAGAATTACAGCGGGTCATCAAAAACGACGGGTACATTTGAGCGTGCCCGCAGTTCACCGGGAGGATGCATGAACAAGAAAACTGTCAAGGTGAGGAAGAAACACAAGAAGGCGGTCGAAAGGGCCAAAGCGAAGCGACGGGCCCTTCTGGAGAAGAAAAAGATGTGAGTGTGACCGAGGTGACCGGCGAGTCACCTCGTTCCGTATCAGGGGGGTGATCCATGATGCATGCGGCCAATGAACGCCAGCCGGAGGGCGCGCTTGTGTATATGTTTGCCGGGCGCAGGTACGACCTCTCCTCGAGGACCCACGTCATGGGGATACTGAACGTGACTCCTGATTCGTTCTCCGACGGGGGACAATACTTCTCCGTCGGGAAGGCGGTGGACCGCGGTCTGGCTATGGCGGAAGAGGGGGCGGATTTCATCGACGTGGGGGGGGAGTCGACAAGGCCGAAGGGAAGTGCGTACGGTGAAGGGGCGGATCCCCTCGGCGCGCAGGAGGAACTCGACCGCGTGATTCCCGTGATCCGGGAACTTTCCCGCCGGGTGAGCGTGCCGATTTCGATCGACACGTACAAGGCGTCCGTCGCCTCCGCCGCGCTTGCGGCCGGGGCGTCGATCGTGAACGACATCAGCGGATTCGGGTTCGACCCCGCGATGGCGGCGACCGTGGGGAAATCCGGAGCGACTGCGGTCGTGATGCACATCCGGGGAACGCCAAAGACGATGCAGAGCAACCCGGCGTACGATGATCTCTTCGGCGAGATCCACGCGTCCCTGGGTACGGCGGTGCGGGAGGGCGAGGCGCACGGCGTGCGGCAGATGTTTGTCGATCCCGGGATCGGTTTCGGAAAAACGGCGGAGGACAACTACCGCCTTCTGTCGGGCCTCGGACGATTCGCCGACCTCGGGTATCCCGTCCTCGTGGGTCCGTCCAGAAAGTCTTTCCTTGCTCTTGCGACGGGTCTGCCCGTTCACGACAGGCTTGAAGCCTCTCTTGCAGCCGCGACGTCGGCCGTCCTTGCCGGCGCACACGCCGTCCGCGTCCACGACGTCAGGGAGACACGGCGCGCCGTCGCAGTTGCCGATGCTGTCCGCAGGGCCTCCCGCTGAGGACCAGGCTCTTTACTTCCAAGGGAGCGGCAAATGGAATTCTTCAGGATCGGTTTCATCTCCGTCGGTCTCTCCGATGTCATCGACATCGTCCTCGTCTCGTTCATTTTTTACAGGCTGTACGTCGCGATGCGCGGGACGATCGCGATACAGATCTTTGCCGGGCTGCTCCTGATCCTTGCGTTCTCCTTCGTGGCACAGGCCTCCAATCTGAAGGCCATGACGTGGATTCTGCGCACGCTTTCGGACATCTGGGTCCTCGCATTCATCATCCTGTTCCAGCCTGAACTCCGCCGGCTCCTCGTCCTGATCAGCCGGAGCCCGATCATCCGCGTGTTCCTGAAAATCGACGTCGACGAGTCCATCGATGAAGTCGTTGCCACGGTCACGGAGCTTTCGCGGAAGAAGATCGGGGCCCTCATTGTCTTCGTGCGGGCGTCGGGAATCCGCATGGCAGTCGAGACGGGGACGAAGCTCGATGCGCAGCTCAGCCGGTCACTCCTCCTTTCCATTTTCAATCCCCGGTCCCCGCTGCACGACGGGGCGGTAGTTGTCAAGGACCGGGTCATCGAGGCGGCGCGCTGCACGCTCCCGCTCTCCAACCTCACGGCCTGGGAGGGTCAGCTCCTCGGTACGAGGCACCGCGCCGGACTCGGAATCTCGGAGCAGGCCGACGTCATCGTCGTGATCGTCTCCGAAGAGACCGGGATGGTCTCGATTGCGGAGAACGGGACGCTGTACAGGGGGCTGACACCCGCCGTTCTCCGGAAGGAACTGAAAGGAAGGTTCAACGTCGAGGCAGACCGGTCCGCCGCAGCCGTGTGGCGCGTCCTCAAGACTGGGGCGCAGGGATAGCCGTGGGCAGGTTCGACGAAGAACGCAGTGAAATGATCGGCCTCCTCCGGGACAGGCTCATCACCGACGAGAAGATCCTCCGGGCGATGGGGGCCGTGGAACGTCACCTGTTCGTTCCCGAGCCGTTCACGAACAGGTCTTACGAGGACAACGCCCTCCCGATCGGGAAGGGGCAGACCATTTCCCAGCCCTACACTGTCGCATTCATGACGCAGGCCCTGGGCGTGCGTGCGGGGGACAGGATACTCGAGATCGGGACCGGGTCGGGGTACCAGGCGTCCGTCCTCGCCGTCCTCGGGGCCCATGTCTTTTCGATAGAGCGGGATCTTGAGCTTCTCGCCTCCGCGCGGAAAATGTTCGACCGGCTCGGGTACCGGGTTGCCACGAAGGGAGGGGACGGCACGGTGGGGTGGAACGAGTTTGCCCCGTTTAACGGCATCATCGTCACTGCCGGTGCTCCTGAGGTTCCCGCCCCGCTCACGAAGCAGCTCGCCGACGGAGGGAAGCTCGTGATCCCCGTCGGGGATCGCAAGAGCCAGGCTCTCATCGTGATCACGCGGCAGGGGGAAGAGCTCATCCGCCGGGAGATCGAAGGATTCAAATTCGTCCCTCTCATAGGCAAAATGGGATGGCAGTGAACGGCCGGGCGGTCCCCGTCATCGTCGGACCGACCGCCTCTGGAAAGACGGCGGTCTCCCTTCTCCTTGCGGGACGCCTCGGGGGGGCGGAAATCATCTCCGCCGATTCCCGCCAGGTGTACCGGCATCTCGACATCGGCACCGCGAAGCCCTCACAACGCGAACGCGAACAGGTCCCGCACCATTTCATCGACGTCGTCGACCCCGGCGTCGATTTCAATGCCGGCGAATTCGGCGAGAAGGCAAGGGAAGCCGTCGAGGGGATTTTCGCCCGCGGAAAATCCCCCCTTATCGTCGGGGGTTCGGGGCTCTACATCAGGTCGCTTGTCGACGGTTTTTTTGAAGGCCCGGGTGCCGATCCGGAATACCGGGACATGCTCGAGGAGAAGATCAGGCGGGGTGGACTTCCGGCGCTCATCGAGGAACTCCGACGCGTTGACCCGCTCTCCGCGTCGAGAATTGATCCCACCAAGCCGAGGCGGATCGTGCGCGCCCTCGAAGTGTTCCATTCGACCGGCGTACCGCTTTCTTCCCTTCAATCCGGCTGGAAGACGGATGTGAATTTCGAGCCGCGTTTTTACGGCCTTTTGTGGGAACGCAGCGCCCTCTACGCGCGGATTAACAGGCGCTGCGAGAATATGGTCTCCGGGGGACTCCTTGACGAAGCCGCCGGTCTGGAGCGAAGCGGGTACGGGAGGGATCTCAACGCACTCAACACGGTGGGGTACAAAGAGGCATTCGCGTGCCTGCACGGTGAGATTTCGCCGGAGGTGATGCTCGAGAAGTTCAGACAGAACACGCGCAGGTATGCCAAACGGCAGTTGACGTGGTTCCGTCGGGACGACAGGATCCTGTGGATTCCGGTCAAAGACGAATCCGTGTTCGGGGACGTTGCCGCCTGGATTGCAGCTGATTTTCGCGGTGCGCCCGATAATGTTCGCCGGCTTGCAGAACAGTGAAGTTTTTTGTACATTTTCCGGTCGTCAAGATCACATCGGGGCGTAGCGCAGCCCGGCGAGCGCGTGGCGCCGAAGGCGCCAAGGTCCCGGGTTCAAGATCACTGAAGACGAGTTCTGTAAGACATCGGGGCGTAGCGCAGCCCGGCTAGCGCGTGGCGCCGAAGGCGCCAAGGTCCCGGGGATGTAGAGATCAGTTGTGGAAAACATCGGGGCGTAGCGCAGCCCGGCTAGCGCGTGGCGCCGAAGGCGCCAAGGTCCCGGGGATGTAGAGATCAGTTGTGGAAAACATCGGGGCGTAGCGCAGCCCGGCTAGCGCGCCTGGTTCGGGACCAGGAGGTCCCGGGTTCGAATCCCGGCGCCCCGACATCATGTACGTGTACATTCTGCAGAGCAGGACTACCCACCTCTACTATGTAGGTTCCACGCAAGACGTATCCAATCGACTGAACGAGCATAACTCGGGGGAATGCCTGTCTACACGACACGGCGTCCCCTGGGATATAGTTCATGTCGAGGAATTCGGTTCCAGGTCCGAGGCAGTGAGGCAGGAACGACGAATCAAATCGAGAGGAATATCCCGGTACCTTGAGAGTCTGACCGCCGTCCAGTCCAAAACTCGGTAATCGTGAATCACTCCTGAGACATCCCATTTAAAGGCAGACCATGAAACGTCGCACTGTCCTTGAGCTTCTCGGCGCATCCGCAGGCGCTTTTGCGTTTCTTCCGCGGTCGCTGGAATTTCCTGAACTGCTGAACGTCGATCAGGATGGCGAGCATGAAATAGAGTCCGCATTCAGCCGTCTCCGGGGGGAGAGCAAATGCCGTGCACAGATTCGTGTCGAACGCGGAGGTCCGAGGCTCTTCGTCAACGACCGCGAAACGTATCCCTTCCTTGCCCTCAGTGACGAACTCCTCAAAACGGCGGACGGATACCGCGACTCGGGCATATCCATGTTCACTCCCATACTCGGACTCAACGCAGCGTGGAAAGCCCCCGGGACGTATGACTGGAACGCGTTCGACCTTTTCTTCGCCCGGATGCTGGCAATTCAGCCTGCATCGTACTTCCTCCCGAGGCTCCACCTGAACCCCCCCGCGTGGTGGAAAGAGGCTCACCCCGGCGAGCTCGTCAAATGCGGGTTGACCCCCGATCCTTCGCTCTATCGCCTTCCGGAGCGGCTCGGCGAAACGGGACTCAACTGGAACGGCCTCTCCGACCCGAATGACGCCTCCTGGGCCTCCAAGATCTGGCGCGCCGAGATGGAGGATGTCCTCGTCTCGTTCCTCCGCCACATGGAATCTTCTCCGCTTGCCTCAAGGATGATCGGTTACCAGGTAGCCTACGGACACACGGGCGAATGGCACTACACGGGAATGCGGTTCCTCCCGGATTACAGCGATCCGATGCGTGAAGCCATAGGCCCCATCCCCGATCCGGCCGCGCGCATGACGACGAAGGCAGGACTCCTCCGGGATCCCGAACTTGAACGTGATGTCATCGCGTTCTACGGCCGCCATCATGATTATATCGCAGATACGCTCCTCCATTTTGCGGCAATCACGAAAGAAACAACGGAGCGCCGGATCCTGTGCGGCGCGTTCTTCGGATACCTTCTCGAAAACGTCCATATCCAGGAAGGGGGACACCTCTCACCCGAACGGGTGCTCGCGAGCGGCGACATCGATTTTCTCGCATCTCCTTACTCGTACCAGCATACGAACATGCTGCCGTCCAAGGAACGCTGGGAGAGCGACATGGTGGACGACGCGGGAAATTGGCTGGGGCGCGCCCGCGGCGTCGGGGCCGACGGGGGGTACCGCGTTCTCGTCGAATCCATACACAGGCACGGAAAGCTCTTCTTCGTTGAAATTGATCCCACGACATACATCGAGCCGAAGAAAGCGGGGGAGGGGGGATCGGGGCACGACTCCGTGGCGGGATCGGTGAGGATTATACGGAGGGACCTGGGGCAGATGTTCGCGCGGGGTATCGGCGGTTGGTTTTTCGACTTCGGCCATCTCTGCCCACCTTACAAAGCCGAACATGGCTGGTACGACGATCCTCCGCTGATCGAAGCCATCCGGCCGTTCGTGACGCTGGGGGAAAAACGGGCCCGCATGGATACTTCCAGTATTGCGAAGATCGCAGCAGTATACGATCCGAAGGCGTTTTTTGCCACCGAACACTGGAAGGCGGAGGAGCCGTGGACCGGCTACGGCATCACCGTCTGCGACCACTTCAATCACTGGTTCATCAACAGCCAGCAGAGAACGTTCTCGCGCATGTCTGCTCCGTTTGATTCGATCTACCGGTTTGATCTTACCCCCGCCGATATGAAACGTTACCGGCTCCTCTTCATGGTGAACCTCTTCACGATGGATGGCGCCGAAGTCGATCGCATCAGGAAGATGCTTGAAGGCAGTGGGGTGACCGCCGTCTGGTACTACGCTCCGGGATTTATTTCGTCGGAGAAACTCGACCTGTCCCAGATGGAACGGCTGACCGGGTTCCGGTTTGAGGTCCTCCGCGAGCCCGGTCCGATGCAGATAAGGGTCGGGAAGCCTGACGGAGGATACTCGTCCGTTTTCGGAACGAAAAAGCCGCAGTGGCCCCGGTTCGCCGTGCTCGACTCGGACGTCCAGGTGCTCGGCAAGTGGATCGACAACGGCCGTCCCGCGTTTGCCCGCAAGGCGCAAAACGGATGGACATCAGTCTACGTCGGCGCGGCCCCGCTGACGGTAGAGGTTCTCCGCGGACTCGCGGTTGACGCCGGGGTGGCGCTCTGGAGCGACAGGCCGGATATTGTCTACGGGACGCATGATGCGGCAACCGTCATCGCCACGGCAGCTGGCGCACGCACACTGACGTTTCCTTCCATGGTGCAGCCGGCCGAAGGCGGGCCTGCCTCGTTGGTTCACCGGGTCGACATGGAATTCGGCGACGTCCGGATATTCATTGCACCGGAGGCCTGACCATTCCACGGAGTTCAATCGCCGGACAATCTCTTTGCCGTATCCTCTCTGCAAAACTTCGTGCCACTTCGTGCCACGGGTGATCTCAAATTGCATTTGGTGTAGCACAGGAGTATCTTGCCCCATCCATACGCAGCGCGTTCTTTGAAACAGGCCTCCTTTCCCTTGATGGATCGGAGGCTGTTTCCTTTTTGCCGGGGATTCAACATCAACCTCCACTTCTCGATGGCGTGGCAATGAGCATACGAACTGCGATACGTTCCGTTCTCACAGGTATAGTGCTGTACACGCCAATTCTGAGCGCACAACCCGGCACGACCGCCGTTCCGGGCCTGACGATTCCGACTTCCCCCTGGGGAAACGGGATGGGTGGAGCGACGGCGTCTCTTCCGTCACTTGACGCCGCCTCCACGATCGCAAACCCCGGGCAACTCGGTCTGTTCAGCCTCGACAACCTCTTCAGTGCATCGACTTATACGCCGAAGACAAACTGGGCCCCGGCTATCTTCGGTGGGTTCTCAGAAGAACCTACCATCACAACAAGCGCTCTGAATGCGGGGCTCAATCTGAAAGATCTCCTGTCGCTTCCGTTCGGAGCAAGCGTGGGATTCGGCTATTCGCGAACATACTGGGATCTGGGGACAATCACGGTGACAAATTCAAGTAGTCCTCAGCCGGTAGGTGTCGCGTCGTTGAACGACACGTACGTCAACTACACTCTGGGGATTGGACTGGAATACGTCGTCAGCCTCGGGATCGGGATGAACTTCAAGAGGATTACCTCCACGATGCCGGGCGTCGGAGCTGACGGCGTTCTTCGAGAGATGTCTGCCACCCCGGGTGCGACGGACTTCGGGGTCCTTCTGGATATTCCTGTAGTGGAAATTGTCTCGAGGGTCCTCGCGGAGCGGCTCACTGTTACGAAAGGAATCGAACCGTTTGTAAACCTCAGCGCGGCCTATGTGAAATCCAACGTCGGAGGCAACGTCACATACGCGGATTACCTGCAGCCGGATCCGCTACCGAGAACTGCCGTTGTCGGGCTCGGTGCGGCGGGAGGGTTATCCGCGAAGGCAGGAAATGCAGACTGGAGGATAGTTTCGTTCGCGCTTGTACGCCAGGCGGAAGATCTTCTCGTCAACAGGTACAACGACGGGACATTTAACTACAAAGGGGGGCTGGGTGACCTGTCGATCGGTGAGAACATTCTCGTCGGCAGAACTACGGGCTTCGTCCTGATCCGGAAGGGTTGGGAGATCGGTGCCGCAGAGTTTCTTTACCTCCGCGGGGGATCGACGGTAGGAGACGGCTATGACTACTCGACCTCGGGTTACAGCATATGTCTCGGAGGGCTGGTCAGGGCGCTGGAGTTTGCCAGCCCTGAAATTGCAGGGACCTCCTGGGTTGCGTTCATCGGTGATCATGTTGACGTACAGTACCACTCGGCAACGTACGGCCCGACGGATTCTTCCCTGAATGGAACGACGTTCAAAGAGTTGAACCTGGTCCTCCGCGGATTCCGGTGGTGACGTCCATATCAGTGAAGTAGGGGGAAACAGCCGGCAGCGCGGCTGTCGCAGATCGGAGCGGTTCAGGAGAGCGTCGGGACGTCGCCGGAACCCTGGCGGATGATTTCGGGTTGATCACCTGTGAGGTCGATCACCGTCGAGGGGCCTGTGTGAAACACCCCGGCGTCGATGATCATTTCCACCCTGTTATTGAAGTGCCCGGCGATCTCGTCCGGATCGTTGAGAATCGATCCGTCGTCCACCGTCACGCTCGTGCTCAAGACGGGATGGCCCAGCTCCCTGACAAGGGCGAGCGCGATAGGGCTGTCCGGTACGCGAATGCCCACCGTCCGCCGCCGCGAAACGAGGATCTTCGGAAATTGTTTCATCTTTGCCGCGGGGAGTATGAACGTGTACGGCCCCGGGATGAGGTGCTTCATGGTCTTGAAGGCCATGTTGTTCACGAGCGCGTATTCGCTGACGTGCGTCAGCCCCGAGCAGACGAAACTGAACGGTTTCTCTTCCTTCTGGTGTTTGATGAGGTGGATTTTCTCGATGGCGTTCTTGCTTTCGATGCTGCATCCGATCCCGTAGACGGTGTCGGTGGGATAGATGACGATCCCGCCTGTCCGCAGGACCTCCACGGCTTTCTCGATTAGACGTGGTTCCGGATTGACCGGATGGATGGCAATTCGCATGGGAAGAACACAGTACGTGGTCGTCTATAGGTACAAAGAATTCCACAAAATGGCAACGCCGTGACCGCAACAATCAGGCTGGGGGAGCGCGACATCCCGTATACGGTGCGCCCGAGCGTGCGGGCCCGGAGCATCTCCCTGCGCATCCGTGAACCGGGTCTCGTGGAGGTCATTGTCCCCTTCCGCCACGTGCTCCCTCACCCGGAGACCGTTCTGCACCGGCACGCCGCATGGATACTCCGCACGTTCGAGCGGCTGCGGCGTGCGGGCGCCGTACATGAAAAGTTCGGGGAGGGATCCCGCGTCCTGTTTCTCGGAACGGAGCGAACGGTGCGCGTTGAGAGAGGCGAGAAGAAGAGACCGTCGATCATGACAACGGAGTCGGAGATCATCGTGCGTCTCTCTCCCGCGAGCCCGGAGGAGATCAGGCCGCTTCTCGGTCGCTGGATGAGAGCGCAGGCCGCGTCAGTGATTCCCCGGCGGGTGAGCGAGTTGAACGCGCCGTGGGGGCTCCGTTACGCGAATATCGCCGTCAGGAACCAGCGGACACGGTGGGGAAGTTGTTCGCGGAGGGGGAATCTCAGCTTCAACTGGCGGCTTGTGATATTGCCGGCGCACGTGGCCGACTACCTGATCTGCCATGAACTGGCTCACCTTCAATACCTGGATCATTCATCCCGTTTCTGGCGGCTTGTGGAGAAGATGTGTCCCGGCTTCCGCGAGTCCGAACGCTGGCTGCGAAAACACGGGCGGTCCGTGCCGCTCTGACGCGCCGCCGGATCGGGGAAGGGCCCTTGTAATTGCCCGTCGAATTGCCTATGATTGTTGAGCTATGACGCAGCCCCTTGACATACTTCTTGTGGAAGATAATCACGAGCATCTCAAGCTCACGACGTATATCCTCAAGCGCAACAATGTCCCCGGGGAGATTCACGTCGTGCGGGACGGGCAGGAGGCCATTGACTACCTGTACAGAAAAAACAAGTTTTCCGATGAATCCCTGAGTCCCCGGCCCTCCCTCGTCCTTCTGGATTTCAATATCCCCCGCGTTGACGGCAAGCAGGTTCTGAAAATGATGAAAGAAGATGCGCTGTTGAAGGACATCCCGGTCGTCGTCGTCAGTTCCTCGAACAGGCAGGAGGACATGGCGTTCGCGGCCGAGGCCGGGGCAAGCGCCTACATTTCGAAGTCCTCCGGTTTTGAAAAACTGAACGAAGCCCTGGCGAACGTCCACACGTTTGCGTCTCCCCGCAAGCCCTGACTCTTCATTCCCGGTAAGCATACCGTATGTCCACCTGGCTCGTTGCGATAGTCGGTCGTCCCAACGTCGGCAAATCCACGCTTTTTAACCGGATCGTCGGCCACCGGGACGCCATCGTCGACGACGCGCCGGGCGTGACCCGCGACAGGCATTATGCCGAGACGGAGTGGGGCGGGAAGCGATTTACGCTCATCGACACCGGCGGGTTCGTCCCGGCGTCCGACGACATCATCGAGGCGGCGATACGGGAACAGGCCCAGATGGCGATCGAGGAGGCCGACATCGTCCTCTTTGTCGTCGACGGGAAGGAAGGGAGGATACCGGCGGATGACGAGATTGCGGAGATCCTCCGGCGCGCCAGGAAAAAGGTCGTCCTCGCGGTGAACAAACTCGACGGCGACTCGGTCGCGGGGGGGATCGCGGATTTCTTCGCGCTCGGACTCGGGGATCCGATCCCCGTATCGGCCCTTGCCGGCCGGCGGGTGGGAGACCTCCTCGACATCGTGATGCGCGACGTCCCCGGCGAGGGGAGTGCGCAGGTCGACCCGCGGCTCAAGATCGCCGTGATCGGGAAGCCCAACGTGGGAAAATCCTCGTTCGTCAATGCCCTGCTCCAGGAAGAGCGCCACATCGTCACGGAGATCCCGGGCACCACGCGCGACCCGATCGATGCGATACTCCGGTTTCACGGCGAGGAGATCCTTCTCGTAGACACGGCGGGGCTCCGCAGGAAGAGCAAGATCAAGGAAAACGTCGAGTTCTTCAGCACGGTCCGCACCCTGAAGAGCATCGAACGGTGCGACGTCGCGGTGGTCCTCCTCGACGCGACGCAGGGACTGGAGCACCAGGACCTTCGGATCATCGACACGGCGATGGAGCGGAGGCGCGCGATCGTCATCGCGGTGAACAAGTGGGATCTCATCGAAAAGGACGACACAACCGCGCGGGCCTATGAACGCGCGCTCCAGGAAAAACTCAGGATATTCGATTTCATTCCCGTCATGTTCATCTCCTCGCTCACGCGCCAGCGGATCTACAGGGTGATCGATCTCGTCAAAACCGTGGACGCCGAGCAGAACAAGCGCATCGCCACAAACGAGGTGAACGAGCTCCTCGGGAAGGACATCGCGACGTTCCCGCCGCGGAGCAGATCGGGAAAGGAGATCAAGATCAAATTCATAACGCAGGTGCGCGCGAAGCCACCGGTGTTCGCGTTTTTCTGCAACGAGCCGAAGCTCATCGACGACACGTACAGGCGTTTTCTGGAAAACAAGATCCGGGGACATTTCACGTTCAGCGGCGTCCCCGTCATCCTCACATTCAAGCAGAAATAGGTCAATGGGGCGTCGGATCCTTGTTGTCGGCGGACTGGCTGCCGGGCCGAGCGCCGCGAGCAAAGCGGCCCGCACGAACGCGGACGCCGAGGTCGTGCTCTTCGAGCAGGGGGACGCCGTCTCGTACGGCATATGCGAAATCCCCTACCATATTTCGGGCGAGGTGAAAGCGGAGGACCTTGCGCCGTTCTCACCTGAAAAGCTGCGCGCTACCCGCCGGATCGATGCGCGGGTGCTTCACCGCGTCGAGGAGATACAGCCCCACCGGCGCATGGTGCGGGTACGCAATCTCGCCGCCGGCACGACATCGGAAGAGAAATACGACAGGCTTGTGCTGGCCACGGGGTCGCGCCCGCGCCGTCTCGGCATGGCGGGGGAGGAATTGCGCAACGTCTTCCGGCTCAAAGCCCTGGACGAGGGGATTGCGCTCAGGAAATTCGTCGTGCAGGAACATCCCCGTACCGCCGTCATCATCGGCGGCGGGTACATCGGTATGGAGATGGCCGACGCCCTCAGGTCTCTCGGGATCGATGTCACGATCCTCCACAACGCCGTTCTTCCCATGAAGGGGCTCGAGAGGGAGGCGCGCGAGAGTGTGCGTGATGAGCTGGAGAAAAACGGCGTCCGGTTCGTCGGTCCGGCTCAGACGGGCGGACTCGTGAGAGGAGGCGACGCGAAGATCACGCATGTGCTCACGTCCGACGGCTCGTTTGAGTCCGGGATTGTGATCGTGGCGATTGGCGTGGAGCCCAACGCGGATCTTGCGCGCGCAGCGGGCGTCCGCACGGGCGCCTCCGGCGGGATCCAGACGGACCGGCGGCAGCAGACGTCGGTTGACAATATCTACGCAGCGGGGGATTGCTGCGAAGTAAAGGACCTGGTGACCGGCAGGCAGGTGTATATCCCCCTTGCCACAATTGCGAGCAAGGCGGGTTGGACGGCGGGGGAGAATGCCGCAGGCGGGTCCGCCGTATTCCGCGGCGCAATCCGCGCCATCGCGGTACGCGTGTTCGGGCTCGAGGTCGCCCGGGTGGGGGCGAGCGAGGAGGACGCGCGGGCGGCGGGTTTCAGGACGGTGTCCGAAACGATTACGGGATGGTCCCGGGTCGCCGTGATGCCGGGGAGCGAACGTGTTTCCGTCCGTCTGATTGCGGACGGGAAGACCGGGCGGCTCCTGGGGGCGAACGTCTGGGGGCGTGAAGGTGCCGTGCTCCGCGCCAACACGCTCGCGGCGGCGATCCAGCAGAAGGTGACGATCGGGGAGATGCAGGAGTGGGATCTCGCGTACAGCCCGCCGTTCACGCCCCTGTGGGATCCTCTTCTTGTCGCTGCGAACGCTATGCACAAAAAGCTCGGTGACCCGTGAAGAATCTGAAAATCATAGACCATCCGCTCATCAAGCGCGACCTGACGGTTCTCCGGGACCGCCGGACGAACAATCATCTCTTCCGCACGACGCTCCGCCGCATCGCCTCCGTCATGGCGTTCGAGGTGACGAGCGACCTCCTGCTCAGGTCGCACACTGTGCGGACACCGCTCGAGACGACGCGCGGGTACGTACTGGCTGATGACATCGTGATCGTTCCCGTGCTCCGGGCCGGACTCGGGCTCGTGGAGGGCTTTCTGGATTTCCTCCCGGAAGCGCGCGTCGGGCACGTCGGGCTCTACCGGAACGAGCAGACGCTTCAGCCCGTCGACTACTATTCGAAGTTCCCGAGGTCGCTCGGCAAGAGCCTTGTCCTGCTTCTCGATCCCATGCTTGCCACCGGGGGAAGCGGGACCGCCGCGCTGACGTTCCTGAAGAACAAGGGGGCACGGCGGATTCGGTTCGTGACGCTCCTCGCTGCGCCGGCCGGGGTCCGCAAGGTGACCTCCGCACACCCGGATGTGCGTGTGTTTTCCTGCGTCCTCGACAGGCGGCTCAACGCGCGCGGGTACATCCTCCCGGGCCTGGGGGACGCGGGGGATCGCATATTCGGCACAGATTAAGAAGCACGCCGCCTTCTGGCGTGCCTGGCAGTGGCGCCGCGCTTTGGCGCCATTGAAAAGCACGCCGTTTCCTGGCATGCCCGGCAGTGGCGGCGTTCTTTGGCGCCATTGAGAAGCACGCCGTTTCCTGTCGTGCCTGAGAGTGGCGACGCTCTTGGGTGCCATTGAAATCGACGCCGTACCCGGATGCGAAGACCGTGTTGCGCGGCGGTTTCTTGACAATCCCGCCCCAACCCGATATATTTTCTGAGAGCATCTCCCCGTCAGCCGGAACCGTTCCGCGGCCCGGAAGTGTTCATTTGTTCTTATCCAACGATGACGAATCTCAAGTATAAGAAGAAGCTCGAGGACCTCCTGGTCATCTGCCAGAAGAACCTCCCGAAAATGGATGAGAACCTGATCCGCCGCGCGTTCGAATTCGGCTTCAACGCCCACCGCCACGATCTCCGGGCTTCCGGAGAGCCCTTTTTCGACCATCCGTACGAAGTTGCGAAGATTGTCGCAAAAGAGATCCCGCTGGACGACGTCTCCGTCGCCGTCGCGCTGATGCACGATGTTGCGGAGGACACCGAGTACACTGTCAACGACATCAGGGAGGAGTTCGGGGATACGATCGCGGAGATCGTCGACGGTGCCACGAAGATTTCCGACATTTTCAAGAGCCACGACGTGACGCAGGCAGAGAGCTACAGGAAAATGCTCCTGTCGATGGTCAACGACATCCGCGTCATGCTCGTGAAGTTCGCCGACAGGCTCCACAACATGCGGACGCTTGAATACCTCCCGCCGGACAAGCAGAAGAGGATGGCAAAGGAGACGCTCGACATCTACGCCCCGTTTGCCCACCGGTTCGGGCTGGCGAACATCAAATGGGAGCTGGAGGATCTTGCCTTCAAGTACCTCTACCGGGAATCCTATGACGCCCTAGCGCGGGATCTCAAGTCGCGGAGGCGCGAACGCGAACATTATATCCGCAAGTTCTCGGCCCCCATCGAGAAGCGGCTCAAGGAGTCGGGGTTCAAGTTCGAGATCAGCGGCCGGCCCAAGCATCTGTATTCGATATACAACAAGATGCTCAAACGGAACAAGCCGCTCGAGGAGATTTACGATCTGTTCGCAATACGCCTCATTCTGGACACGCAGGACAACAACGATTGCTTCAAAGTGTACGGACTGATCTCCGACATCTATATCCCGAACCCGGAGCGGTTCAAGAACTACATCTCCGTTCCGAAGAAGAACGGCTACCAGTCGATCCACACGACCGTGGTGGGGCCGGACGGGAAGATGGTGGAAGTCCAGATACGCACGCGGGGGATGCACGAGGTCGCCGAGAAGGGGGTCGCCGCCCACTGGATGTACAAGGAGAACTCCCCCGCGGTCGACCAGGAGCTCCAGAACTGGGTGATCTGGGTGAGGGAGATCTTCGAAAACGCCGCGGAAGGGCAGGTCCCGGCGCAGCAGCTCATGGAGAGCTTCAAGCTGAACCTGTACCAGGACGAGATTTACCTGTTCACCCCGAAGGGGGAACTGAAGATCCTCCCCACGGGGGCCACGCCGATCGATTTCGCCTACGACATCCACTCCAAGGTGGGGGACCACTGCCTTGCCGCGAAGGTCAACGGCCGCATCGTCCCGCTTGACACGCAGCTCAAGAGCGGCGACCAGGTCGAGATCCTGACGTCGAAGAACCAGACCCCGAATCCCGACTGGGAGAAGTTCGCAGTCACCCACAAGGCCAAGTCGCACATCCGGCGCTGGATCAAGGAGGAACAGCGCAAGGCGGTCGAGGAAGGGAAGGAGATGTGGGAAAAGCGGGTAAGGAAATCAAAGCTGACGCTGAGCGACGACGACCTCGAGCAGTTCCTGCACGAGAAGAAGCTCGAAAACGCCGCCTCCTTCTTCCTGGGGATCAGGCAGGGAAAAATCGACCCCGACGAGATCATCGCGATAATCCAGGACGAGCAGAAGCACCCCTCCGCGGTCGTGACGGAGGAGGGGAAGATCGACGGGCTGTTCAACAGGTTCATCACGTCGGCCCGGGGGATCGCCACCGGCATCGTGCTGGGCGGGACGCAGGACAATTTTCTCCACAGCTATGCGAAGTGCTGCCACCCGATTCCGGGGGACGAGGTCGTGGGGTTCGTGACGACGGGCGAAGGGGTGAAGATCCACCGCCGGAGCTGCCGGAACATCCGCCTGATGCTCCAGATCCAGAGCAACAGGATCATCGACGTCCGCTGGCCCGAGGACGACGTGACGATGTTCGTCGCGGGCATCAAGACCTCCGGGGACGACCGTCCCGGACTTCTGAACGACCTGACGCACGCCATTTCCACGACGCTGAACACGAACATCCGGAGCGTCAACATCGATTCCCACGATTCGTTTTTCGAGGGGACGTTCATCCTGCAGGTGAAGAACACCGAGCACCTGGAGCGGGTCCTGGAAAAGGTCCGCAAGGTGAAGGGGATGAAACGGGCGGAACGGTTCGAGGAGTGAACGATGGGCTCCGAGCCGGGCAGACTGATGGGGATCGATTACGGGACGAGGCGTGTGGGCCTTGCCGTCAGCGATCCGCTCCGGATCGTCACGCGCGGGATCGGCACGCTTGAGAACACGCCGGCTCTCGCCGACGCGATCGCCGGGCGGGTGAGCGAAGAACAGGTCGTTCTCGTCGTTGTGGGAATGCCGTTCGCCCCGGACGGCGGCCCGGGCGCCAAGGGGGAGGAAGTGGGCCGCTTCATCGAGACCCTCAGGGCGCGCATCTCCGTCCCCGTGGAGGTGTGGGACGAGAGCTTCACCTCGGTGGATGCGCGGCAGGCGTTCATCGAAGGCGGGATGAAAAAACGGAAGCGGCAGGAAAAGGGACGCGTCGACGAAATGGCGGCACGGCTCCTCTTACAGGGATACATGGAGAGCACGCACAATCGCTGAGACCATCAAGGGCGGCGGACAGACGGATCCGGCGGATCCCGCCCATCAGGCTCCAGGCTTGCGGTCACATCTTCCGCTTCACCGGCGGGCGGCGGGATGGATGCGGGCGCACAAGGTTTACACCACCCTCCTTTTTCTTCTGGCACTCGTTCTCGGCGAACTTGCGACAATTCCGTGGTTCGGCGTCGCGGGCCTGAAAACGGGGAACCCCGCCATGACGGCGCTCATGCGCCAGCGTATCGCCGAGGCGAAGGCCGCGGGGACCCCGTACAGGATCACGCAGAAGTGGATTCCCCTCTCGCGCATTCCGAAGAGGGTCGTCGACGCCGTTGTCGTGGCGGAGGACGGGACGTTTTTCACGAACGGGGGGATCGACTGGTTCGAGGTCCGCGAATCGATTGCAAAGGACATCCATGAAGGCCGCGCGGCGCGCGGGGCGAGCACGATCACGCAGCAGCTCGCGAAGAACCTCTTTCTCTCGACGTCCAAGGACCCCGTGCGCAAGCTGAAGGAGCTCGCGATCACGCTCCTTCTGGAAAAGGAACTCGGGAAGGAACGGATACTGGAGATATACCTGAACATCGTCGAGTGGGGGCAGGGGATCTTCGGCATCGAGGCGGCGTCCGAGGCGTACTTCGGGAGGCATGCGGAAGATCTCACGCTCGACCAGGCGGCGCGGCTGGCCGCGGTAATCCCGAGCCCGCTGCGGCACAGGCCTGACGGCGACGGGAGATACGTCGTGCGGCGGACGGGGATCGTCCTCGAGCGCATGGAAGCGCGCAACATGATTGCCGTCCCCGCCGGGACGGACTCGGCGGGCGATTCTCTCCGCGCCGGCAAGGGCGGCGAAAGTGCGCCGGCGGACGAGGATACAACGGAGATCGACGAAGGGGAAGCACATGGATTATAAGGATGTCACGAGGATCATCGAGGAAGGCGAGGGCTTTGAGGTCGAATTCAAGCGCAAGGTGACGACGCCGGAAAAGATCGCCCGTGCGCTGATCGCGTTTGCAAATACACGGGGGGGACATATCCTCTTCGGGGTCGACGACGACGGATCGATCGTCGGCGTGGAAAGCGAGAAAAGCGAGGTCGAACTCATCCGCCAGGCGGCGGGCGATTTCTGTCTCCCGGGGATCGAGCCCGCGATCGACATCGTCGCGTTCGACGGAAAGGACGTCATCGTGGTCTACGTTGCGGAGAGCCGCGACAAGCCGCATTACTTCACGGGGAACTCCAACGGCAGCACGCAGAGCGAGGATGAAACCAAGGTTTTCATCCGCGTGAACGACAAAACGATCATGGCGAGCAAGGAGGTCGTCAAGATCCTCCGCGACGGCCGCCCCGACGCTCCTCCGATGCATTTCGAAATCGGCGAAAACGAAAAGAGGCTCTTCCGCTACCTCGATGAACACGAGCGCATTACCGCGAGGGAGTTCTCCCATCTCGTCAACATCTCCGAACAGCGGGCCTCCCGGATCCTCGTCTCCCTCGTCCGCGCAGGGGTCGTCAGGATCCACACGCTCGAAAAGAGCGACTTCTTCACGCTGGCGTACGACGTCTTCAAGTAGGCGACTTCAGGATCTTCATCAGCGCAAACAGTGCCACGCCGTACGCGACGGCGGCGTTCAGCGATTGCTTGACGCCGTACATGGGAATGTCGACGGCGAGATCGGCCGCGTCGATGACCTTCGGGGAAACCCCCGTCAGCTCATTCCCCACGACGAGGCAGAGAGGAAAGACATCCTTTGTCAGCGTGTACACGGGGACGCTCTCCGTCGTATGTTCGAGGACGCAGATCGTCATCCCCTCCCGGCGCGCGTGGGCGACGGCGTCGAGCGGGTCCCGGAAATGCAGCCAGGGGACCGTTTCGGTCGCCCCGAGCGAGGTCTTCGCGATCTCGGGCCTGGGAGGGACCGGTGTGTAGCCGCAGAGGTACAGCGTCCGTATGAATGCGCCGTCGGACGTGCGGAACATGGAACCCACGTTGTAGAGGCTCCTGATACTGTCGAGCATCCCCGAAACCGGCGTCCGTTCGCGGGTACGGGCCTCGCCGGGGGGGATGCTTCGTGCCAGGAGCTCCTCATGCGACAGTTTTCTCAATAGTGGCCCCCGTTCGTTGTGGAAAACCCCCCAATATAGCCACGCGGGGCCCCGTATTCCAGCCCTTGCGCGGCCGTGCCGAAATGCGTATATTCATGTTCCATTTCTGCGATTCACAGTTGAGCCCAGGGAAGCTTGTCGTCGCCATCGATGGACCCGCGGCGTCGGGAAAAAGCACGACCGCACGACTCGCCGCGGAGAAGCTTGGATACGTTCACGTTGACACAGGGGCGATGTACCGCGCGGTGACGCTGAAGGTCCTGCGTGCGGGGATTCCCCCGGACGATCAGGCGGCGATCGGTGAGCTTCTCGCAGGAACGCACGTTGCGCTCCGCCGCGAAGGCGGCGTGACCCGGGTTCTCCTGGACGGCCGCGACGTCACGGAGGAGATCAGGACCATGGAAGTCACCCGGGCGGTCAGCAACGTGAGCAGGCACAGGGCCGTGCGCGAGGCGATGGTCCGCGAGCAGCGGCGGATGGGTGCGGAAGGTGGAATCGTTCTTGAAGGGCGTGACATCGGCACCGTTGTGTTTCCCGACGCCGATGTGAAGTTCTTCATGGTTGCGGGGATCGAGGCGCGTGCAAAGAGGAGGGCGGAGGAATTGCGGAGGGCGGGCGCCGAACCGGAGCTGGATGCGTTGATGAAGGAAATCCGGGAGCGGGACGCGCTGGACTCGACGCGGGAGGAGAGTCCGCTCAAAAAAGCCGGCGACGCGGTCGAGATCGACACGTCGGACCTGACGATAGAAGAGCAGGTGCGGACGGTCGTGGACAGGGTGCGAAGGATTGCGGAGGGAAGGGCGTGATGAAAGTCACCGTGGATCAACACTCCGGCTTCTGCTGGGGGGTGGTGAGGACAATCGACATCGCGGAAGACGAACTGAAGGAGTCGCCGGAGCTGTATTCCCTCGGGCCGGTGATTCACAATCCGATGGAGACCGGCCGCCTGCGTGACATGGGGCTGGAGACGGTGGGCCTCGACGATCTTCCGCATCTCAGGGGTAAGCGCGTCCTCATCCGCGCGCACGGGGAGCCTCCCTCCACCTATGCCGCGGCGCGCGCGCACGGCGTCACGATCATCGACGCCACGTGCCCGGTGGTGACGAAAGTGCAGGAGCGGATCCGGAAGTTTTACGAGCAGGGGTTCCAGATCGTGATCTTCGGGAAGAAGGATCACGCCGAGGTCGTCGGTCTCCTGGGGCAGACGAACAACGAAGCGGTCGTCGTCAGGAACCGCGCGGAAGCGGAACAGGTCGACCCGTCGCGCAAAACGGTCCTCTTCTCGCAGACGACGATGGACCGGGAAACGTTCGCGGCCGTGGCGGATGTCCTCCGCTCGAGGATCCGGGAGTTTGTTGTCGGGACGTTCGAGGAGTCGGCGATCGAGTTTCATGCCAAGGACACGATCTGCGGCCAGGTATCCGGCCGCGACGTGAAGCTGAGGGAGTTTGCACGCGCCCACGACGTCGTTGTGTTCGTCGCCGGAAAAAGCTCCTCCAACGGCAAAGTTCTCTTCGACATCTGCCGGGAGGCGAACCCGAGGACGCATTTCGTGGAGGACGAGCGCGAGCTGCAGCCCGCCTGGTTCGCAGGAGCGTCCAGCGCGGGGGTCAGCGGGGCGACGTCCACCCCCCGGTGGCTCATGGAGAACGTGAAGAACGCAATCGAGAAGATGCAGGAACAAACCGTCATCGCCAAATAACCATACCCATCAATCAACAAGAAGTTTCCCCCCCGCCCCGGGCGGCGCCGGATCGATGACGGCGGCGGCGTGCGAGAGCGGAGGAGGAAGGCAAAGTCCCGCCACCGGGCGGGACGGTATGTCACACAGCAGGAGGATGAATGGCTGAGATTGCACACGCGACGAAAGAAGCAACGAAGGGGATGAGCGGTCTTACGCGAAGGATGGCGATCGGTGACCACGAATACGGCGACACCGAGCGCAACGATCTTGTGAAAATGTACGAAGGAACCCTCGGGAAGATCAGCGAGGGGGAGATCGTCAAGGGAAGAATTGTCGCAATAGGCGACACCGAGGTGACCGTCGACATCGGGTTCAAGTCCGAGGGGAACGTCCCGCTTGCCGAATTCAAGAACAGGGACGAGCTCAAGATCGGCGACGTCATCGAGGTGTTCCTCGAGAGCGTCGAGAACAAGGACGGCCAGCTGGTTCTCTCCCGAAAACGCGCGGATTTCATGCGTATCTGGGAGAGGGTCACGAAGTCCTTCGAGACGGGGGAGGTCCTCCAGGGCCGCTGCGTGCGAAGGATCAAGGGGGGCATCGTCGTGGATCTCCTGGGGATCGATGCATTCCTCCCGGGCTCGCAGATCGACGTCCGCCCCGTGCGCGATTTCGACGCGTTCATCGGGAAGACAATGGACTTCCGGGTCGTGAAGATCAATCACCCGTCGGAGAACGTCGTCGTCAGCCATAAGATCCTCGTCGAAGAAGAGATGTCGGGTCAGCGGAAAGCGATCATCGAGAGCCTTGAGAAAGGGCAGATACTCGAGGGCACGGTCAAGGCAATCACCGACTTCGGCGTGTTCGTCGACCTGGGAGGCGTGGACGGTCTCGTCCACATCACCGACCTCTCCTGGGGACGCATCAACCACCCGTCCGAGATCGTCAAGCTTGATCAGACGATCAACGTCGTCGTCCTCGACTTCGACCAGGAAAAGAAACGCATCTCGCTCGGCTACAAGCAGCTCCAGCCGCATCCGTGGGAGAACATACAAAACAAGTATCCCGTCGGCACGAAGGTCGTCGGCAAGGTCGTGTCGCTCGCGGACTACGGCGCGTTCGTCGAGATCGAGAAGGGGATCGAGGGACTGATCCACATCTCGGAGATGAGCTGGACCCAGCACATCAAGCATCCGTCCCAGGTCGTTTCCATGGGGCAGATGGTGGACGCGATAATCCTCAGTCTCGACAAGGACGCGAAGAAGCTCTCGCTCGGCATCAAGCAGCTCGAGCCCGACCCGTGGCTCACGCTCATGCAGAAGTATCCGGAAGGCTCCCGCCACAAGGGGATCGTCCGCAACCTGACGAATTTCGGCGTGTTCGTCGAACTCGAGCAGGGGGTCGACGGCCTCGTGCACATCTCCGACCTGTCGTGGACGAAGAAGGTCCGCCACCCCGGCGAAATCGTCAAGAAAGGCGATGAGCTCGAGGTTGTGATCCTCGGCGTGGACGTCGCCCAGCGGCGCATCTCCCTCGGCCACAAGCAGATCGAGGAAAACCCGTGGGACCGCTTCGGCGACCAGTACAGGGTCGGGACGGAAGTGGAAGGGAAGATCGTCCGCATCATCGAAAAAGGAGTGATCGTCGAGCTCCCGCTCGGCGTTGACGGGTTCGTGCCGGTGTCGCAGCTCTCGACGACGCAGGTCAAGAACATCCCCGACAAGTTCAAGGTGGGCGATCCGCTCCCCCTGAAGGTGGTGGAGTTCGACAAGGACACGAAGAAGATCGTTCTCTCCGCCGTCGAATTCCTGAAGGGGAAAGAATCGAAGATCGTCGAGGACTACGTGGCGCAGCACAGGCTGGCCCCGTCGACGATCGGGGACTCGGCGACAATCACGGGAACGGCACCCTCGGGCGACACGTCGATACCGACGGAGAACTGAACTCCGGAGGCGAAAAGGAAAAGGAGCTGCCCGGAGAACGGGCAGCTCCTTTTCATTAGAGGCCATGCCAACCATCGCGCTTACAACGCTCGGCTGCAAGCTTAACTTCGCGGAGACCTCGGCGATCGGGAGACAGTTCGCGGACATGGGGTACACGCCCGTAGAGTTCGGTCTCCCGGCCGATGTCACGGTGATCAACACGTGCAGCGTCACTGCGCGGGCCGACAGGGAGTGCAGGCAGCTTATCCGCAGGACCCTCCGCGCATCGCCGTCGTCCGTCGTCATCGTGACCGGATGTTACGCACAGCTGAAGCCGGAGGAGGTCGCCTCGATCGAGGGGGTGGACTTCGTCCTGGGGACGAGGGAGAAGTCGTCGGTCGCCTCGCTTCTCGGGCCGGTACGGAAGCAGTCGTCGCCGCAGGTCCGCGTCAGCGACGTCGGGAGCGGTGACGGTTTCGGACCCGCCTGGTCGTCGGAGGCGGGCGGAAGGACCCGCGCATTCCTGAAGGTGCAGGACGGATGCGACTACTCGTGCAGCTTCTGCACGATCCCTCTCGCCCGCGGCACGAGCAGGAGCCAGGCGGTCGGTGAAACGGTTCGACAGGCCGAAGGGCTCGCCGCCGCCGGGTACAGGGAAATCGTCCTCACCGGCGTGAACGTCGGGGATTACGGGCGGAAATCAGGGACGGATCTTGTCACCCTCCTCGGGGATCTCGTGCGCGTCGGCGGGCTCGAGAGGATCCGCATCAGTTCTATCGAGCCGAACCTCCTTACCGACGAGATCATTGCGTTCGTCGCGTCGCATCCATCGCTGTGCCGGCATTTCCACGTTCCGCTCCAGAGCGGATCCGATCACGTGCTCCGGCTCATGCAGCGGCGCTACACGGCGGAACGGTACGCTGCGCGGATCAGGGCCGTCACGGAGATGATCCCTGACTGCGGGATCGGCGTCGACGTCATCGTGGGATTCCCGGGTGAAACCGACGCGCATTTCCGCGCAACGTGCGAATTTGTGGCCGGGCTTCCGGTTTCCTACCTGCATGTCTTCACGTATTCGGAGCGGGAGGACACGCCTGCCGCGCGCGCCGCGTGCCCGGTAGACCCCGGCGTGCGGGCGGAACGAAGCCGGATACTCCGGGGAATCGGGCTTGCGAAGAAACAGGAGTTCTACCGCCGCATGGTGGGGCAGACGGTCCCCGTCCTCCTGGAGGAGGACGATGATGACGGGTGCAGGTGCGGGTTCACCGGCAACTACGTGAGGGTGGCCGTTTCCGCGGACGAGGCGCCGGGAAATTCTCTCGTGGACGTGTCAATCACAGGGCTGCGCGGTGACAGGTGCACGGGGCGGGTCCGCGCGAAGGAGTGGGCATGAGGATAACGGCCGTGGAACATAAGGGCATCGCAGGAGAACTCGGTATCCGCGAAGGGGACGAGCTCCTGGAAGTCAACGGCAGACGCGTCCTCGACAGCATCGATTACAGGTTCCAGGAAAGCGACTCCCGGCTGTCGCTCAAGGTCGCGCGTGACGGACAGGTCACGGTGTTCGACATCGAAAAAGACGAAGGGGAGACGTTGGGGATCGATTTCGAGGAGATGAAGGTCCTCTCCTGCGGGAACGACTGCATATTCTGTTTTGTCGACCAGAATCCGCAGGGGCTCCGCAAAGGCCTGTATTTCCGGGACGGCGATTACAGGCTCTCGTTCATGTACGGAAACTACACGACGATGACGAACGCCGGTCCCGCGATCCTCCGGCGCATCATCGATCAGCGTCTCTCCCCCCAGTACATCTCCGTCCACGTCACCGATCTTGCGGTCCGGACCCGGCTCATGGGCCTGAAGAAGGACGACGGCATACTCGCGAAGATCGCCCTGCTGCACGACAACGGGATCGATATGCATACGCAGATCGTCCTCTGCCCCGGGATCAATGACGGGGACGTTCTCGAGAAGACGGTACGGGACCTCTTCCGCTTCCGCAAGCGCGTTGTCTCGCTTGCCGTCGTGCCGGTCGGGCTGACGGACCACAGGTTCGGGCTCGCGCCGCTGGCAAAGGTGGACGCGCCCTACGCAAACGCCCTCCTCGACAGGACGGAACGGTGGCAGAAGGAGTTCAGGAGGAAGACCGGCAGGGGGTTCGTGTACCCTTCCGATGAGTTCTATATCGTCGCGGGGAGGCGGATACCCCCCTCGTCCGCATACGACGGTTTCCCCCAGATCGAAAACGGCGTGGGGATCGTCCGGAATTTCCTCGCGGAGTTTCGCAGGCAGTCGGCGGATTTCCCGGCCCGGATCCGTCCCCGCCGGATGCTCACGCTGGCGACAGGCGAGCTTGCGCGGCCGTTCATGGAGTCGTCGATACTCCCGCGGCTGCGCCGGATCGCGGGGCTCGACGTGCGCCTGGAGGTCGTTCCGAACGTCCTGTACGGAAGAAGCGTCACCGTTGCTGGACTTCTTTCGGGAAAATGTCTATATTCAACGCTTGAAGGGAAGAGCCTGGGCGACCTCCTGCTTCTTCCCCCCGATATACTGAACGGGGACGGCCTTCTCCTTGACGATGAGACGATAGCAAACGTCGAGGATCGGCTTCGCGTCCCTGCCATGATGTTCGAAGGGAGCTGGGACCCTGTGTTCCGGCTCCTGAAGAACGCAACAAGGAGAACTCGTACCCGGCAATTGTTACCATCGTCCACGACTCGAGCGGCCTCGAAACACACTACGAAGGTCTGACAATGGCGACAATGCGCTGGCTGTTCACAGGCTGTCTTCTCCTTGCCTCCCCTCTCAGGGCGGATTCACCCCTCCCCGTACGTCACTCGCTTGCCGATGTTCGCCGCGAAATTCTCGCGTCGTCGGGTGCCGCCTTTTCCGATTCGGGGATCGCCGGCGCGGTCCGGGCGGCGGACGCTGAAAGCCGGAGGGCGCCGGGGCTGGCCGCGGTCTTCTCCCTTGTGCTTCCCGGGGCGGGGGAGCTGTATGCGGGCGACTTCTCGTCGGGGAAGTACTTTCTGATCGGCGAGGGGCTCCTCTGGCTGACGTACGCCGCTTTCGAAATCTACGGCAACGCCGTGCGCGATGACGCGCGCCTCTACGCGGTGGCCAACGCCGGCGTCATCGCAGCGGGAAAGAACGACCAGTTTTTCGTCGACGTCGGAAATTTCCTGAACACGGCGGACTACAACGACAAGAAGCTCCGTGACAGGACCCCCAACCTGGTCTACGATCCCGCCGCCGGGTACGGCTGGCAGTGGGGGTCTGATGCGCAGCGCCAGACGTTCAGGGATCTGAGGGTGCGCAGCGAGAACATGTTCAACGACACGAAATTCGTCGGCGCCGCGATACTCATCAATCACGTCGCCAGCGCGATTAATGCGGCCCGGGCGGCGATTGCCCACAACTCGGCCCTCAGCAACCTCCTCGGCGATCTCCGTTTCAGCGCGTCGGTTGCGGGCGATCCGGCGGCGCCCCGGGGCATCTTGATCACTCTCTCACGCGGATTCTGACACGGGACGACATGCGCGACATCAGGCTTCTCATCGAGTATGACGGATCAAACTTCGTCGGCTGGCAATCCCAGATCAACGGCAGGAGCGTGCAGGACGAGATCACCAAGGTCCTGGACCAGATCCTCCAGGAGCCCATCAACCTGATCGGCGCCGGCCGAACGGACGCAGGGGTTCATGCCCGGGGCCAGGTCGCGAGCTTCCGCACGAACTCCCACCTCGGGGTCGGCTCCATACTGAGCGGGTTGAACGGGATACTCCCCGAAGACATCTACATCCACGCGGTGGAAGAGGTTGCCGAGGGGTTCAACGCGCGGTACGACGCGCGGGAGCGCCTCTACCGGTATTACTGCTCCATGAAGCCCACCGCCATCGGCAGGCACTACCAGTGGTTCGTCAAGTACGATCTCAACCTGGCCGCCATGAACGCCGTGGCCTCGCAGATCGTCGGCGAGCACGATTTCGAGTCGTTCTGCAAGTACGAAGCGGATGTCCGCCATTACCGCTGCGTCGTGAGCCGCTCGGTGTGGAAGGAGGTGCCGGGGATGTACGTGTACGAGGTCCGCGCCAACAGGTTCCTGCACGGGATGGTGCGCGCGCTTGTCGGGACCATGATCGACGTCGGGAGGGGATTCATCCCGGTGTCCGCGTTCCACGATATCATGATCGCGAAAGACAGAAGGAAGGCGGGAATGGCCGCACCGCCCCAGGGTTTGTTCCTCGAGGAAGTCACCTACTAGGTCCGTATGGGACGGCTGACGAAACTCTTCGGCGACCTGCTGAGGGAGACTCCTCCGGACGAATCGCATTTCGGGATGTCGACGACCCGTCTCCCCGGGGGCACGACCATCCGCGTCAAGGCCGATCACCCCGGCGCGGTCTACAAGAAGGGTGACCTCATCGGGACCTCCTACAGGGTCCTCGGGGTCCTGGGTCTCGGCGGGTTCAGCGTGGTCTACCTCGTCTACTCGAGGGACACCAAGAGCGTCTACGCGCTCAAGACGCTCCGCGACGAATTCCTCGAAGACAGGGAGTCGCGCGAGCAGTTCAGCAAGGAAGCGAAGGTCTGGGTCGATCTCGAGCGGCATCCCTATGTTGTCCGGGCGTATTTCATCGAGGAGCTTGCAGGGCGCATCTACATCGGGATGGAGTACATCGAGCCGGACGAGGAGGGATTGAACTCCCTCGAGGGGTACCTCGGCCGCCGGCCGCCGGACCTCGTGCAGTCGCTCCGCTGGTCCATCCAGTTCTGCCTGGGGATGGAGCACGCGCAGGACTGCGGGATACGGTGCCACAGGGACGTGAAACCCGCGAACATCATGATCACGCGCGAGGGGGTCGTGAAGATCACCGACTTCGGGTTCGCCGAGGTCATCGATCACACGCGCGCGCGGCACGCCACCGATCCCCTGATGAGAAGAAAACGCGCCCTCACGGAATTCTCCGGATTCGGCACGCCGATGTACATGCCCCCCGAGCAGTTCCAGAACGCCGCGCGGTGCGACCAGCGGAGTGATATCTACAGCTTCGGCGTCGTCCTCTACCAGATGGCTTCGCGGGGGAGATTCCCGTACGAGACGAAGCTGCGCGCGCACGACATGCACAAGAGCGCCGCGACGGTCTGGCGCGAGATGCACCGGCTCCACACGGAAGGGTACGTCGTCCACCTGGCCTCGCCGCTGTTTCCCGTGATTCAGCGCTGCCTGCAGAAAGAGCCGAGCGGCCGGTACCAGACGTTCCACGAGCTCAGGCTCGACCTGGAACCCCTCCTCAGGAAACAGGGGGGGGAAATCGTTGAATCGCGCGGGCGCGACAACCTGGAGGCGTGGGAGCTGTACAACAAGGCATACAGCCTCTCGTCGCTCGGGCACCTCGATGAGGCGGTCGTGTACTACGACAAGGTCCTTGCGCTCGAGCCCGGAAATACGGATGCCTGGAACAACAAGGGGGTCTGTCTCAGGAAGCTCGGGAAACTCGACGAGGCGCTCGCGTGCTACGACAGGGCGACGGAGTTTGATCGCCGGAACGCGTCCGCCTGGAGCAACAGGGGAAACTGCCTGTACACGCTCGGCAGGTACGCCGAGGCGCTGGCGGACCTTGTGAAAGCGGTGGATATCGATCCGAAGAACGAGTCGGCGCTTCTCAACAAGGGGCTCGTGGAGGAACGTCTCGGGCGTCCGGGTGATGCAGTCATCTCCTACCGGGCGTTTATCGAGCTCAACCCCGTCCAGTACCAGGCACACCTGCCGTTTGCAAAGAAGCGCCTTGCCGACCTCCAGAGGCACTGATCCCCTCCGACGATGCATATCCCCGACGGATTCCTTGATCTAAAGACGGCGGCAGCGACGGGCGCCCTCTCCGCTGCGGCGCTCGGTGTTTCCCTCCGCCGGCTGAACGGGAGCCTCCCGAGACGCAATGTCCCCCTGATGGGGCTTGCGGGGGCATTCGTCTTTGCCGCGCAGATGGTGAACTTTCCCGTCGCCGGGGGGACTTCAGGGCACCTCATCGGCGGGGTGCTCGTGGCCGCCCTTCTGGGGCCGGCGGCGGGGGTCGTGGTCATCTCCGCCGTCCTTATCATCCAGTCCCTTCTCTTCACCGACGGCGGGATCGTGGCTCTCGGGGCGAACGTGTTCAACATGGGGGTGATAGGATCGGCGGGGGGCTACGCGATCTACAGGGGGATGAGGCTGATATTCAGAAACGAGAGCGGGCGCCTCCTTGCGCTCATGGTTGCCGCCTGGGTGTCGACGGTGATTGCCGCGGCATGCTGCGCCGGCGAGCTGGCATGGTCGGGCACCGTGTCCTGGTCGCTTGCGTTTCCCGCGATGACGGACCTGCACATGCTGATCGCCATCGGCGAAGCGGTCATCTCCTCGCTCGTCTTCGCGGCAATCGCCGCCGCGCGCCCCGATATCGTCGCCGAGGATCCGGCGACCGCCCCGGTGCACGAGGGACGGGACCTGTTTCTGTACGGAGCTTTGATCGCGATCGGACTTTTTCTCTTCATTTCACCGTTCGCCTCCACCTGGCCTGACGGGCTTGAATCAGTCGCCTCGAGACTCGGTTTTGCCAGCGCCGCGGTCGCCCGCCCGCTCGTCTCCTCCCCGTTCCAGGGGTACACGATGCCCGGCCTCGGGTCACCGGTTGCCGCAACGGTGATCGCGGGACTCGCGGGGACGTGCATCGTGTTCGCCGGCGGATTCATTCTTGCGCGCGTCCTGACGCGCCGGAGCCCGCGGTGAGACATGATTATATCGACCGCTACGCACGGCGCGATTCGCCCGTTCACCGTCTCCCCGCGGCGCTGAAGCTCGGCGTCGCCTTTGCGCTTGTCGTGACGACTGCAGCCGTTCCCATTTCGACCGTGCCGTATTTCGTCGCAGCCGCGCTCTTCCTCGTCCTGGTGATGATCGCCGGGCGGCTCCCCGCCGGATTCGTCGGCGTGAGGCTGCTCACGCTTGAACCCGTTGCTGCCGGCGTTGCGCTCCTCTCCATTGTGCAGCACGACGGCCTTCTCATTCTGATCCGGATACTCGTCAAGAGCAACATCTGCCTCCTGGCGATGGTTCTCCTTTCGAACACGACGCCGTTCGCGGACATCCTCGGCGTATTGCGGGCACTCCGTTTCCCCCCGCTCCTCATCACCGTGCTTGCGCTGATGTACAGATATGTCTTCCTTCTCATCGACCAGTCCGAACGGATGGCGCGCGCAAGGAGGAGCAGGACGTTCTCCCGGCGGAGGGGAAGACGCTGGAAAACGGCCGCGGGAATCGTGGGACATCTCTTCATCAGATCGACGGAGCGTGCCGAGCGGATCTATTCCGCCATGACGGCCAGGGGCTGGCGCTGATGAACACGCTCGAAGTGAGGGGACTTTCATACGCGTACCCGGACGGGAAACCCGCATTGAAGAACGTTGCGATGTACGCCGCGGAAGGGGAATGCGTCGGCATTGTCGGGCCGAACGGGGCGGGGAAATCGACGCTCCTCCTCCATCTGAACGGCATACTCCCTTCCGACGATCGCCGCCGCGGCGAGGTCGTCGTCTGCGGCAGTCAGCTCACAAACGGCAACCTCCACGAGGTGCACAGGACGGTGGGGCTTCTCTTCCAGGATCCCGACGATCAGCTCTTCTGTCCCACGGTCCGCGAGGACGTGGCGTTCGGTCCGGAGCAGTTTGGATTTCCTCCTGCGGAGATTGACCGGATCGTCCGGGATGCGCTCCGCGAGGTCGGGCTCGAGGGATTCGAAGGGAGATCCCCTCACCACCTGAGCGGAGGCGAAAAACAACGCGTCTGCCTGGCGGGCATCCTCGCATGCAGCCCCAGCATACTGGTCCTTGACGAGCCCACGAGCGATCTCGACCCCAGGGGACGCAGGGACCTTGCCCGGCTTATCGGCCGTCTTCCGGCAACGCGCGTGATTGCATCTCATGACCTGGAACTCGTCGTCGAACTCTGCAGCCGCGTCTACCTCCTGGACGGGGGGGAGGTCGTCACGTCCGGACCCGTCCTGGATGTACTTTCCAACGAACCCCTCATGCTCGCCCACGGTCTCGAAAAACCGCACAGTCTCCAGCACCGCCATCCCCACCGGTAGTCCGCTCCGCGTCCGGTGCAGGACATTTCTCCTCCTCCCGTCGTAAATCCAGGTCCTCCCGTGTATGAACCGAAAGGGACCCCGTACAGTCGAGGAACATGATGCCGGGAACAGACGGGATTGTACTCCGCACCACAGGCGGGACGGAGGCCGGTCCCTCTGTCCTCCGGCATCGTCGTACAGGAGAGGGCCCCTGATGCTGTCCAAAGTCTTGAGCGGGGCGACATACGGGGTGAGCGCCTACGTCGTTGAGGTCGAGACGCACCTTGAGCGGGGCCTCCCGGCGTTTTCGATCGTGGGCCTCCCTGACAGCGCCGTTCGGGAGAGCAGGGGGCGGATTGAGGCGGCAGTGCGGAATTCCGGGTTCGAATTCCCGCCGCGGAAGCTGACAGTCAACCTCGCGCCGGCGGATATCAGGAAGGAAGGCTCGTCGTTCGATCTCCCCATGGCGGTGGCGATACTTGCCGCAAGCAGGCAGGTAAGCATCCTCTCGCTCAGGGATTTTGTCATGATCGGGGAGCTCGCACTCGACGGCTTGCTCCGTCCCGTGCACGGGATTCTGCCGATCGCCCTTGAAGCCAGGCGAAGGGAGATTGCGGGTCTCCTGGTCCCGTCGGAAAACGGGAGGGAGGCCTCCATGGTGCGCGAAATCGGCGTCTACCCGATGACGACGCTCCGTGAAGTGGTCTCGTTCCTCAACGGCGGCGGGAAGGGGCGCTCCCCGCTCAGCGTTGATGCGTCGGCCCTCTTTGCCGGCCAGCAGGAGTATCCGTCGGACTTTGCAGACGTCAAGGGGCAGGAAAGCGTCAAGAGAGCGCTTGAAGTTGCCGCGGCGGGGGCGCACAACATCATCATGATAGGCCCTCCGGGATCAGGGAAAACGATGCTGGCAAAGAGGATCCCGACGATACTTCCCCCCATGACGTTTGACGAGGCACTGGAGACGACGAAAATTCACTCCGTGGCAGGTGTGCTCCCGCCCGGGGAAGCGCTTGTCGCGAGACGCCCATTCCGGTCCCCCCATCATACTATCTCGGATGCCGCGCTTGTCGGGGGAGGCGCTACCCCCCGCCCAGGGGAGATTTCTCTCTCCCACAACGGGGTCCTCTTCCTGGACGAGCTCCCGGAGTTCGCACGGAACGTGCTCGAAGTGCTCCGACAGCCGCTGGAAGAGGGGCACGTGACGATAAACAGGTTGAAGGGATCAATGGACTTCCCCGCGAGTTTCATGCTCGTCTGCGCGATGAATCCCTGTCCGTGCGGGTATTACACGGACCCGGCAAAAGAATGCACCTGCCAGCCGTGGGAAATCCAGAAATACCTCTCGAGGATCTCCGGCCCGCTCCTCGACAGGATCGATCTCCACATCGAGGTCCCCGCGGTCAAATACCGTGACCTCGCAAGCAGGGACCAGTCGGAGACGTCCGCGGAGATCAGGGCACGGGTTGCGCGGGCGAGGGAAAGGCAGGGGGCACGGTTCAGGGGGAAAAAGGGGCTTTACGCGAACGCAGGCATGCAGGTGGGGGACATACGCCGGTTCTGCCTGCTGGATGGTGCGGGGGAGGAACTCCTGAAGACGGCGATCACGAAGATCGGGCTCTCGGCCCGTGCGTACGACAGAATTCTGAAGGTGGGGAGGACGATCGCCGATCTCGCGGCATCGGACGAGATCCGTCCCGAACACATCGGGGAGGCGATCCAGTACAGGAGCCTGGACCGGAACCTGTTCGACGACACCCGGATTTGACAATGAATGATCAATGTGCTACGTTATTCCCATGATTCCCATGCGTACATACGGCCTCCCTCAGACGCATACGACGACAACGCCCACGTTCCTCACGGGGGACGGTTGAGGTTGGCTCATCCTGTTTTCAATCCGGAAGACCGACTTCAGCGACGTGAAGCCGGTCTTTCTCATTTCAGGGGACACCCATGCATGTTATGAAATTCGGCGGATCTTCCGTCGGCACGCCGGACAGGATCCGGAACGTGATTGATATCATCGCCCGTGAGCGGGCGCGGCAGAAGAACCTCGTCGTCGTGTTTTCGGCGTTCGGGGGGATTACCGACCAGATCATCGCCACGAGCCGTCTCGCCGCACGCGGGGACAGGAAGTACCTCGCCGGGTTGAAAAAGATCAGGAACCGGCACGTGGGCGCGCTCGCCGATCTCGTCCCTCCCCGCGCACGCAGAAGCGCCGAACGGTTCGTCCGCGAACAGCTCGCCGACCTTTCGAACGTGCTCCACGGCGTCCTCTTCACGGAGGAACTGACCGACAGGACGCTGGACTACACGATGAGTTTCGGCGAAATCCTCTCGACGTTCATCATCGCGAATGCCCTGAACGCCTCCGGGATTCCCTGCGGGTACATCGACTCGAGGACGCTCATCAAGACCGACGACACGTTCGGGGCGGGGAGAGTACGGTATGACCTGACGTCGCACCTCATCCGGCAGTATTTTCAGAAACACAGGGGCCTCCAGTGCGCCGGCGGGTTCATCGCGTCGACGACCGACAATGATACGGTGACGATCGGGAGGGGCGGATCGGACCTCACGGCGTCGATATTCGGCGCCGCTCTCAGTGCCCGGGAGATCGAGATCTGGACCGACGTGGACGGCGTGATGACAGCCGACCCCAGGAAAGTCGAAAAGGCCTTTTCCATCCCCCGCATGACGTACGAAGAGGCGATGGAGATGTCGCATTTCGGCGCCAAGGTCATTCACCCCCCCACGATGCAGCCGGCGCTCGACAGGAACATCCCGATACGGATCAGGAACACGTTTAATCCTGAATTCAAGGGGACGCTCATCGGCAGGCGGGACTCCTCCGCCGGGTTCCTCATCAAGGGGATCTCCTCGATCGACGAAATCGCCCTCCTGAGAATCCAGGGGAGCGGGATGACGGGGATCGCCGGGATCGGGAGGCGCGTGTTCAGCGCGCTCGCACAGGAAGAGATCAACGTCCTGATGGTCACGCAGGCATCTTCCGAATATTCGCTCTGCCTTGCCGTCCATCCCGGCTCCGCAGCGGCCGCGAAGCGGCTCATCGAACACGAGCTCAGGTTCGAAATACGTGAGCACCAGATCGAAAGTGTCGTGATTGAGGGGGACCTCTCCGCCGTGGCGGTCGTCGGTGCGAACATGAGGAAGAAGACGGGGATATCGGGAAAGCTGTTCCAGGCCCTCGGGCGGAACGGCATCAACGTTGTCGCCATCGCCCAGGGCTCATCCGAGCTGAACATCTCCACGATCGTCTCGAAGGCGGACGAGGCCAAGGCGCTGAACGCGCTCCACGATGCCTTCTTCCTGTCGGGGACAAAATCACTCCACCTCTTCATCGTGGGGACGGGGCTGATCGGGGGAGCCCTCCTCAGGCAGATTGCCGCCCAGCGGGAGTTCCTTCTCCGCGCGCAGTCGCTCGACGTGCGCGTCGAGGCGGTTGCCAACAGCAGAAAGATGATGTTCGACGGCGGCGGATCGCTCGGGCGGGAGTGGAAGAAGAAGCTCGCCTCGGCCGGGACCGCGATGCACCTGGAGTCGTACGTGCGGCGGATGAGGGAGATGAATCTCCCCAACAGCGTCTTCGTCGACTGCACCGCAAGCGACGCGCTTGTCGCCCGGTACAACACGATACTCGAATCAAGCATCTCCGTCGTCACGCCGAACAAGAAGGCGAATGCGGGACGCTACACGCTCTACGAGCGGCTGCACAGGACCGCGCTCAGGCACAACGTCAGGTTCCTGTACGAGACGAACGTCGGCGCGGGACTCCCGATCATCAACACGATCAACGATCTGATCGCCGGGGGGGACAGAATACTCCGGATCGACGGCGTTCTTTCGGGGACCCTCAGCTACCTGTTCAATACGTTTACCGCCGGGCGCTCGTTCGCCGGGGTCGTCGCCGAGGCGCGCCGGAAGGGGTACACCGAACCGGATCCCAGGGACGATCTGAACGGGCTTGACGTCGGGAGGAAGCTCCTCATACTCGCCCGGGAGTCCGGGCACCCGCTGGAGCTGAAGGACATCAGCGTCAGGCCGCTGATACCCGGGAGATTCCGCAGGGCGGGGAGCGTCGAGCGGTTCATGAAGGAGCTCCCGGCGCTCGACGCCGCCTATGCCCGCGAACGGGACGACGCGCTCCGGGAGGGGAAAGTCCTCCGCTACATCGCGTCGTTTTCGCGCGGGAAAGCGGAAGTCTCCCTGAAACGTGTGGGCCCCGGGAATCCCTGCTACGCGCTCTCCGGGAGCGATATCATCATCGCGCTCACGACGGCGAACTGCAAAGACCAGCCGATCGTCATCAAGGGGCCCGGCGCCGGGGCCGATGTCACCGCAACCGGAGTGCTTGCGGACATCATCCGACTATCATTTCACGAGGGCTGACATGGGGAAGGAAGTCTCGGCGTTCGCGCCGGCGTCTGTGTCAAACGTCTCGTGCGGGTTTGACATCATGGGTTTCGCTCTCGAGGGGGCGGGCGACACCGTCACCGCAAGGCTCAGCGCGTCCCCCGGCGTGCAGATCGGGAAGATCACGGGCTGCAGGTCTCCACTCCCCGCGGATGCCTCCGCGAACACCGCCGGACCGCCCGTGCTGGCGCTCCTCAGGGAGTGCGCGCCGGGTACAGGCGTGGAGATCGACATATGCAAGGGGATCCCCGTGGGGGGAGGGATCGGATCGAGCGCCGCGAGTGCCGTGGCGGCGGTTGTCGCGGCCGATGCGCTGCTCGGGACCGGGCTCTCCCGCGACAGGCTCCTGGAACTGGCAATCGAGGGGGAGAAGATCGCCAGCGGCGCGGTCCACGTGGACAATCTCTCCCCCTCCCTCTGGGGCGGGTTCGTCCTCGTCAGGGGATATCACCCCATCGACATCGTCCGGATTAAGGTCCCCGATCTGCTCTGGTGTTCGGTGATTTCCCCCATGATCGAAGTGAGGACCGATCATGCGAGAAGGATCCTCCCGAAAGAGATCCCCCTTCATGACGTCATCACGCAGACCGGAAACGCGGCGGGGCTCATCGCCGGCATGTTCACCGGGGACATCCCGCTGATCAGCCGGTCGCTCGAGGACGTCATTGCGGAACCGGCCCGCCGGCACCTGATCCCGGGATTCGGGGCAATGAAGAAAGCCGCGCTCGCGCACGGTGCGATAGGCTGCGGCATATCAGGCTCGGGTCCGTCCCTTTTTGCGTTCGCCTCATCCCGCGCCGCAGCCGCGGCGGTCGCCGCGGCGATGGAGGACGCACTGAAGGCGACCGGCCTGTCCTGCACCACGCTCGTTTCCCGTGTCGGCGGGAACGGGGCGAGGATCATCTCATGAGGCTCTGCAGCACACTGGACCGCGGGCTTTCGGTGTCATTCGCGGAAGCGGTCCGCCGCGGGATTCCCGGAGACGGGGGACTGTTCATCCCGGTGTCGATTCCGCGCTGTTCCGCCGATTTTCTCCGCGGCATCGGCAGCCTTTCGTTTCCCGGGATCGCCTTCGAGGCCGCCCGGCTCCTGCTTGAAGGAGAGATCCCGGACCACGATCTCCGGAACGTCATTGAGGAAGCGATCACGTTCGACGCCCCGCTGCGGCGGCTCGATGAAACGACGGCGGTGCTCGAACTCTTCCACGGACCGACGCTTGCGTTCAAGGATTTCGGGGCGCGTTTCATGGCGCGCGTCATGTCGTACGCCCGCGGTGACGGCGGTGCGGGGTACACGGTGCTCGTGGCGACGTCGGGGGACACGGGGAGCGCGGTCGCGAGCGCCTTCCACGGGATCCCGGGTGTCTCCGTCGTGCTGCTCTACCCTTCGGGGAGGGTGAGCCAGATTCAGGAAAGCCAGCTCACGACGTTCACGGGGAACGTCACCGCCCTGGAGATTTCCGGGACGTTTGACGACTGCCAGGGGCTTGTCAGGAGTGCGTTCGCGGACCGTGAGCTCGCCTCGCGCCGGAATCTCACGTCCGCCAACTCGATCAACATCGCCCGTCTTCTCCCGCAGACGTTTTATTATTTCAATGCGTTTGCGCGTCTGGGGGAACGGGACCGCGGGATCGTTTTTTCGGTCCCCAGCGGCAACCTGGGAAACCTGACGGCCGGACTTATCGCATGGAAAATGGGACTTCCCGTCGTGCGGTTTGTCGCCGCTCTGAACGCCAATGACGTGGTGGAGCGGTACTTTGCGTCAGGCGTGTATTCCCCCGGGAATGCCGTCACGACGCTTTCCAACGCGATGGATGTCGGAGATCCCGGAAATCTTCCAAGAATACGCGCCCTCTTTGATGACGACATCGAAGCAATGCGCTCGGCGGTGTTTACAACCTCCGTCTCGGATGACGAGACGCGCGGGGCGATTGCCGAGGCATACCGGAAATACGGGTATGTTCTCGATCCCCACGGTGCCGTCGGGTACCGTGCGCTCGCCCGCTATCGCGCCCTGGCGGGGGACCCGTTCGCGGGAATCGTCCTCGAGACGGCGCATCCCGCGAAATTCATCGATGTGTATGACAGCCCGGTCCGGGAATCGATAACGGTTCCCGAACGGCTGCAGGTTCTCCTCGGGGGGAAAAAGAACTCGATAAGGCTCGCCTCGGGTTTCAACGAGCTTAAAGCGTTTCTCATGGAGTCGTGATCAATGACAATTCGGGGAGGGAAATGATGGCGCCATCGGGCAGCACGCACATTGCGGTTCTGGGGGGAGGAAACATCGGTGCGGCGATCGCACGGGGACTCGTCGCGGGAGGGATCGCCCCCGCCCCGGGGATTACGCTGACAAGGAGAAACGAGGAGAGCCTCGCGGCGCTCCGCTCGGAGGGATTTGACGTCACGACGGACAACGTCCGCGCCGTGCGCGGCGCCGGGCTCGTGTTCCTCGCCGTGACTCCGCAGCAACTCAATTCCCTTCTCGTGGAGATCAAGGAGTCCGTCGACAGCCGGCGGCACACGGTCGTCTCCGTCGTCTCCGGGGCGACGATCGCGGAAATACGGAAACACCTGGGGACCGGAGTACTCGTCATCAGGGCAATGCCGAACACCGCCATCGCGATCCGCCAGTCGATGACGTGCCTTGCCACGGACCGGGAAGCGCGCGAAGCGCGGGAGGCGCTCTCTCTCGTCAAAACGATGTTCGACGCCCTCGGGCGTACGCTGGTCGTGGACGAAACGCTCATGATACCGGCAACGGCCCTCTGCGCGTGCGGGATTGCGTTCTTCCTCCGCGCGATTCGCGCCGCGTCACAGGGGGGGATCGAGATCGGATTCCATGCCGGTGACGCGCTCCTCATGGCGGCACAGACCGCCCTGGGGGCGGCCTCCCTCCTCGTCGAGGGGGGGAACCACCCTGAAGGGGAGGTGGACCGGGTCACCACGCCGCAGGGGTGCACGATCACGGGATTGAACCAGATGGAACATCACGGGTTCAGCTCCGCGCTGATCCGGGGGATTGTGACGTCCGCGGAGAAGGCGGCTGTCCTCTACGCGCCGAAGCCCCCGCGTCCGGAATCGGAAGATTGAATCTCCTCCCCCTTTTGACTACTTTACTTAACCTTTGAAGGAAAGGGGAGCATGCACACAGTAACCCTGATACCCGGCGACGGCATCGGGCCGAGCATCGCGGACGTCGCCGTGCGCGTAATAGAGGCGGCGGGTGTCGATGTCCAGTGGGAGAGGGTCGAAGCCGGCATGACGGCAATCGACAAGTTCAAGGACCCCCTTCCGGAACACGTCATCGAGTCTATCCGCCGCACGCGCGTCGCGCTCAAAGGGCCCCTGACGACCCCCGTCGGGTCGGGGTTCCGCAGCGTCAACGTCGCGCTCCGGAAGGAATTCGATCTGTACAGCAACGTGCGCCCGGCGCGTTCGTTCGAAGGGGTCCCCTCGCGGTACAGGGACGTCGACCTTGTCATCGTGCGGGAAAACACGGAGGAATTCTATGCGGGGATCGAGCACTACATCGATCCTTCCAGGAGCGCCGCGGAGACTATCGGCGTCGTGACGCGCACGGGCTCGGAGCGGATTGTCCGCTATGCCTACGACTACGCGCGCAGGCACGGGCGTAAAAAGGTGACGACGGTGCACAAGGCGAACATACTGAAGTACACGGGGGGCCTGTTTCTCGACGTGTCGCGCTCCGTCGCGGCGGAGTATCAGGACATCAAGACCGAGGACAAGATCATCGACAACATGGCGATGCAGATGGTGATCAATCCCCATCAGTTCGACGTCATCGTCACGACAAATCTCTTCGGGGACATCCTGTCGGACCTCGCCTCCGGGCTTGTCGGCGGCCTCGGTCTCGCACCCGGCGCCAACATCGGCTACAACGCGGCGATATTCGAAGCGGTGCACGGCAGCGCGCCGGACATCGCCGGCAAGAATCTTGCAAATCCCGCGGCACTTGTACTCGCCGGGGTTCTGATGCTCCGGCACCTGAACGAGACCGCCGCCGCAGACCGGATCGAAAAGGCCGTGGCGCGCGTGCTGTCCGAGGGGAGGTGCGTGACGCGCGACCTCAACCCCGGCGCCCCCGTCGGGACGACGGAGATGGGGGGGAGATCATCCGGAACCTTAACTGAGTCTTGCGCCTCCGCTGTCAAGCTCCACAACCGCCCCTCTTCCAAGCGACTCAAGATCTTTCCGCACTTCTCCTGCGTCGGCGACGACAAGAAGCGCCATGGCCGACGTATCGAGAGTCGACCTGGCTGCGCGGCTGACGTCCGCGGTGGTCACCGCCGCAAGGTCTCCGATGTAGCGTTCGTAGTAGTCCTCCGGAAGGCCGTACAGCACGATGTTCTGCATCGCGGCGGCGACCTGGTACGGTGTTTCAAAACTGAGAGCGAACGCGCCGGTCAGCCCCTTCCGGGAAAACTCCAGCTCTCCGCCTGTCACCCCTTCCCTGTGCATCGCATCGATCTCCAGGAAGAGCTGTTCCGCGGCGTCGCCGGTCTTCGACCCGGTGAATGCGCCGCTCACCATGAACGGGCCCGGATGTTTCAGGAATATGAACGACGACCGGGCGCCGTATGTGTATCCCCTTTTTTCACGAAGGTTCATGTTGATCCGGCTTGAAAACTGTCCTCCCAGCACCCGGTTCATCAACGCGACCGGGAAGTACTCCGGAGAATTCCGCGCCAGCGCAGGGCGGCCAATCCTGATTTCCGACTGCGGAGCGCCCGGTTTGTCGATCAGGTACACCCCCCCGGGGGATGCCGGCGCGGGTACCGGTGCGGGAGGAACACGGGCCGATCCCGCTTTCCACGTGCCGATCTCTTTTTCGAGGAGCGTGACGATCTGGTCCATCGTCGTATCGCCCACCACGATGAGCGTGGCGCTCGAAGGGGTGTAGTGATCGCCGTAAAAACGGAGAATGTCCTCACGGGTCAGTCCGCGTACCGACTCTTCCGTTCCCGAGGGGTCCCTTCCGTAGGGATGTTCATCACCGTAGACGACGCGCATGAATGCGTTTGTCGCGACTGTCGCCGCCCGGTCTTTCATCTGAATGAGAGAGGTCAGCCTCTGGTTCCGGAGCCGGTCATACTCACGCTGCGGAAAGACGGGGTGCAAGAGAAGATCCGCAAAAAGCCCGGCTCCCGCCTCCAGGTGCCGGCTGAGTGTCAGGAGCGTCCCGAACGTGCCGTCGGCGCCTGACCGGAAACCGAGCGTCGCCCCGATGAATTCCACCGATTCGGAGATCGCGAGTGCGTCCCGCGACGCGGTTCCCGATTCGAGGAGTTCCGCGGTGAGTGATGCTGTTCCCGATTTGCCGGCGGGATCAAGGAACGACCCGCTCTGGAGCACAATGCTCAGGACGACCTGGGGATTCCGGTGCTGCTCCACAAGCCAGAGGGGAAGGCCGTTTGAGAGGGTCCCTTTCTGCAGGGGGGGGAGAACGAGATGGGGAACAGGCTGCGGCGCCGGAATATTCATTCGGTCGACAGGGGGATAGGCGGGACGTCCGCTCATGATCTCCGGGCTCCTGTGCGGCCCGCCTGGGGATAAGCCTCCGGCTCCGGGGCCCCCGCAGGGGAGATGCTCTCCCGGGGGACGATGCTGAGTGAGACATGGTGGCCGGAGAACACGCTCCGTGCGGCCCTGAGAATTTCTTCAGGTGTAATCCCCCTGAACCTTTCGATATCCCGGTTGAAATTTCCCGCATCACCCGTCAGTGTGTACGCGGTCGCAAGTCCGTTGGCGATTCCGAGCGATGTCGTCAGCCGCGAAGCGATCTGCGCCTCTTTTCCGTTGTACGCCGCTTCGATCTCACGTTCCGTCACCCCCTGTGCGAGAAGCTGTTCGATCACACCGAATATGCGCCGGCTGATTTCCGAAAGGTTCTCTCCCGGGCGCGCGGTTGCATCGATCGTCACCATTCCGGCGATCTCTTTCCCGTCCGTGAACGCGGACACGCTCTGCGCGATCTGCCTGTCGAAGACGAGTGGCCGGTACAGCCGGGAGTTTTTCCCGGTACTGAGTATCGTCGTAAGCACGTCAAGGAGAGCGTCGTCGCGCGTTCCACGCGGGGGTCCCGGCCATGAGAGAAACAGCCGGGGAAGGTGCACGTTCTCGCCCGAGAGAATGTGCCTGTCCTCCGCCAGGCGCGCGGGAGCGGGGGGGACGGGTGCAGGGGGAACCCCGGGGGGGAGAGACTCGAAGTATCTCCCGATCCACTCCAGGGCCTGATCGCGGACGAAGTCCCCGGACACGACGAGGCATGCATTGGCGGGGGCATAATGCGTGCGGAAAAACGCCTTCACATCCTCCAGCGAGGCGGCCGAGAGATCCTCCATGGATCCGATCACGGGCCAGCTGTACGGGTGGCCGGGGCCGTAGACTTCGCGTGCAAGCGTCTCGTACGCGGTTCCGTACGGGACGTTGTCGTAATTCTGGCGGCGCTCGTTCTTCACAACCTCCCGCTGGTTGTCGAGTTTCGCCTGGTCGACGGCGCCGGGGAGGAATCCCATCCGGTCCGACTCAAGGAACAGTGCAAGCTCGAGATAGTTCGACGGGACGACTTCATAGTAATTCGTCCTGTCCTCCGAGGTCGATCCGTTGACGGTGGCGCCGGCTTCCTGGAGCAGCCGGAAATGCTCTCCGTCCGCGACGTGCTCCGAGCCTTTGAACATCAGGTGCTCGAACAGGTGTGCGAGCCCGGTGCGGCCCGGCGATTCGTTCTTTGAGCCGGCATGGAACATCACCATGACGGCTGCGGCGGGGGAGAAGCCGTCGCGGTGGAGTATGACGGTCAGCCCGTTGGCGAGCGTATGCTGTTCGAATTGGAGCTGTCCCGCACCGTCCATTGCGCGTACGTTCACGTTCCCGGAGTTTTGATGTCCGGCCAATATCCTTAATTCGGCCCGGAAAAGCCAGCACCGGGCGCGCAAAGGCGCCAGAAAACGGCGCCACCTCGGGGCCGCCAATAAAGGGCGGCCCCTCGGCATTGAAAAAATGGGCGGCGTTTGTTAGTTTAATCATATGCCTGCCGGTCAGTGTAACATATGCGGATGGAAAGGAGAATTCCTGCACCCCGAAGGGGGACGGGAGGGGATGCTTTGCGGCAACTGCGCATCCTCCTCGCGTCTCCGGGCTGTCACGTACTGGCTCGGGAAAGTCACGGGAAACGACGGCATCCCTCTGCACGGCTGGCCGGGCAACAAGTCCGTGGCGATACTCGAATCGAGCGCCCGCGGATCCTATCCCGTGATGCTCAGCGACAAATTTGACTATTATGCAACGGAGTACGATCCGGCAAGAATCGCGGCGGGGGATCAGCCCCGGTCGTTCGCTGATTTTCAGAAACTTCATTTCAAGGATTCCACGTTTGATGTCGTGATCGCATCAGACGTTTTCGAGCATGTCCGGGACGATGCCGCCGGCTACAATGAGATATACAGAACGCTGAAGCCCGGCGGAACGCTTCGTCCTCACGGTGCCGTACAGGCATGAAGAGCCGGCCACGCTTCGCAGGGTTGACACCTCCGGGACCGAAGACGTCCTCCTGATGGAGCCGGAGTATCACGGCGGAGGGGGACATACGCTGACATACAGGACGTACGGGAGGGACCTGCTTGCGCTTCTCCGGGGAGCCGGGTTTGCCGTCGCGCACGCAATGACCGAAATACCGCGGCTCGGGATAACGTCCCAGAGCGTCATCATTGCCCGCAAGGGAGACTTTGTCGAATTTCCCCAGAGGGAATCGGGGAATGGATCGCTCCCCGCGCTCGGGCCGCTCATACCCTACCGGCTGTACCTGTTGCTGAAGTATAATTTTGCCGGTTTTGCACGGATACTGAAGCACCTTGGCCGTTCGTAGGGTGGGAACTGCGAAGGAGAGCACATGGTGCACGGACGTTCTTCCTGGCTGTGGCCCGCACCCCTGATCCTCCTCTGCGCGGGATGCGGGGGAACCCCTGCGATCGATCAATCCGATGCCGGGAAAACCACGACGTACCAGTCCGGCTCCCGGGGGTTCGACATCGAAGCCGTTCCCGCGGAGGGCGATTCCCTTACGGCTGTCGATCTGTACCTGAGCATCCCCTTCCCGTCGCTCATGTTTGAGAAAACGGCGGCCGGCTTCCGGTCCCGCTGTGAAGTCACCGCGCGGCTTACCGATCGGCTCACAGGTCAACTCTCCGGCGAAGTTGCCTGGGCGGAAACCACGCTCGTCCAGCGCTACGAAGCCACACAGTCGTTTGAGCCGATAATCCGGATGAAGCGGATCGCGGCGCCGCCCGGCTCGTACCGGATCGACGTCACGCTCGAGGATATCGTCGACGGCCGGAAGACGTCCAGGGCGCAGAGCGTGGCGATCCGGGATCCCTCGGTATCGGGACCGGCGCTCGGACGCATCTCACTGATTGATGTCCGGCGGGACGGGACTTCAATTCCGCAGATCTCGTTTTTCGTCCCCGTGCGGTCGGATTCGATTCACTGCACGGTACGAACGTACGATTTTTCCACCGCGGCCGATTCGCACGTCGGGTTACAGTTTCTCCGGTATCCCGCCGACACAAGCGTCGCGGTGGTTCCATTTTACTACCCGACGCTCACGCTCCCGTCCGGACATTCGCTCGTCGACTTCGGCAGTCCCGACACCGCCTTTCGGACGGAGTTGAGTTTGCGCCCGTCGCGCAGAATTGCGACGGTGGAATTCCGGATACCGCCGCTGACGCAGGGATTGTACAGGATTGATTGCGTGGCCCTGGCGCAAACCTCCGGAGGGACCGACACGCTTCTGTACGCGTCACGCTATTATTCGCTCAAGGGTCCCGGTTTTCCGCGCCCGGTCACGTACGCCGAGCTCATCGACGCGGCCGTGTACATCGCCACGGCAAGGGAGATGGAGGCGCTCCGGAGTGCACGGGGGACGGAAGAGCAGCGGAAGAGGTTCGAGAATTTCTGGCTCTCGCTCGCGGGCGACCCATTGAAGGCAGCAACGCTTATAAGGAATTATTACGGCAGGGTGGAGGAGGCGAACAGGCTGTTCACGAACGTCAAGGAGGGATGGAGGACGGACCGCGGGATGCTCTACGTCGTGCTCGGCCCTCCGACGGAGATCACAAACCGGCTCGATACCCAGACGTGGTATTACGACCTCCCGGGGGGCGGGGGGGAGAGTTCCTACGCCTTCAAGCACGTCGTCAGGAAGACGATGGCGCTTACGGTCGAGGATTATCTCCTGTACCGGCAGTCGGCATACGAGACAATCTGGGATCGGATGATTTACATGTGGAGGAACGGAGAGATCCTCTGACGGCCGCGCGGCGCGTTGAATCTGCGGGCCGTTTTGGGTATATTTCACATATGAGAATCGGCGACATCGAATTGCACGAGGGGATACTCCTCGCGCCCATGGAGGACGTGACGGACTACCCATTCCGGTCGATCTGCAAGCGGATGGGGGCGGACATTGTCTATACGGAATTCGTCAACTCGGACGGACTCGTCCGCGGTTCCCGGAAGACGAAGCAGAAGATGTTTTTTGCCGGGGAGGAACGTCCGATCGGCATTCAGATCTATGGGGGGGATATCACGGCGATGGAAGGGGCTGCGCGGCTTGCCGAAAGCCTCCACCCCGACCTGATCGACATCAACTGCGGATGCTGGATCAGGGACGTCGCCATGCGGGGTGCCGGTGCGGGACTCCTGCGCGACCTCCCGAAAATGGAGAAGATCGCCTCCACCGTCGTGAACGCGGTGAAGATCCCCGTTACGCTCAAAACACGGCTGGGATGGGACCAGGCAAGCATCAGGATCGTCGAGGTGGCGAAAATGTGTGAAAACGCCGGGATCGCCGCGCTCACCGTTCACTGCCGGACGCGCGACCAGGGACACAAGGGCGCGGTCGACTATTCATGGATCCCGAAGATCAAACAGGCCGTCAGCATTCCCGTCATCGTCAACGGGGACATCATGACCGCGGAGAACGTCCGCGAGGTGTTCGTATCGACCGGGTGCGACGCCGTGATGATCGGCCGCGGTGCAGTTCTCAACCCGTGGATATTCCGGCAGGCAAAACACTTTCTCGCGACGGGAGAGATTCTCCCCGATGCGTCGATCGAGGAACGGGTCGACCTCCTCCGCGAACACCTCCGGCTCTCCGTCGAGTACAAGGGGGAGCGGGCCGGCGTCATCGAACTCCGGAAGCATTACTCCGGATTCCTGCGGGGGCTCCCTCATGTCTCGCGCATCCGCATGGAGTTGATGCAATTCACGGAAGCCGCGCCCATATTCGAACACCTCACCAGATTCCTCGAGCTCTACTCCCCCCGGCCTCAGACGGTGTAACCCGGGCGGAAGGCGCTCGAGGTGACCGTCGAGGTCTGTTCTGCATGTTATCATATCGACGACTCCGTGGGGACGGTCCTGGGGAACGCCATCGGCGGTGACGGCGCCGCGGCAGTGATTTTCTCATCCGGCGGGGAAGAGAAGGGGACCCGGGCTTGCCGTCGAAGGAGCCGTTCTCCTCCGGCAGGTGCCCCCCGCGGTCGTCTTGCAAAACTGGACGATTCTTCGCTTATTGATCGGACAGTCTCCCCGGAAAATGAAGCCCCATCGCATTCTTTTTCTCATTCTCCTCGCTCTTCCCTCTCCGGGCAGTGCACAGATGGTCCGCGGTTGGGGGATCGAGGGGGGGGCATCGGGCGGATACCAGCTCCTGTCGATAACAAGCGCGGCACAGGTTCCCTCCATCCCTCACGTCATCAGGTGGGGATTCACCGCCGGGGCGTTCGTCGAGTTTCTGAACATGCCCGCCCTGAGCCTCGTCCTCGAGACCGCGTACGCCCAGCGGGGGAGGACCGTCACGGCCGAAGAGGTCGCCGCGTCTCAGATTCAGACCCCCGGGCTTTCCACCGGGCCTCCCGGAGCCACCCCCAGGCTCGACTATGTCCACGCAGCGGTGCTCGTGAAACTGCGCGCCGGGAAAATCGGCTTTGTCCCGTACGCTGTGCTCGGGCCGAGATTCGACTTCCTCGTCGGCCGGGCTCAGGACCCCTCCCACCTTCTTGACAACTTCAAGAGGTCGGACGTGGGCGTTGCGCTGGGCGGGGGTGTCGAAATCGTCGCGCACCGGAGGCCCCTCGTATCGCTCGAGGGGAGATGGTGCCCGGGCTTCTCCCGTGCATTCTCCGCTCCCTCGCTTACAATCCGGAACCAGTCGGTCGACCTGCTCTTCCTTCTCTGGCTGTAACCGGCCGCGCCCGCCGGCCGGTTGAATGTCACTGCCTATTTTGGTATTCTTTTTCCCACGCCATGGACAAGAAATCGGTCGTTGCCATCCTCGACGAAATGGGAACCCTCCTCGAATTGCAGGGGGCGAACCCCTTCAAATCCCGGGCATTCCATAACGCCTCCCGCGCGCTCGAAGGAGTCACGGACGACCTCCAGGGGGTCGTTGCCTCCGGGAAGCTGACGGAGGTCAAGGGGATCGGGACCAGCATTGCGGCGATCATCGCGGATCTCGTCGTCAAGGGGAAGTCGAAGGAATACACGGACCTGCGCAAGGGGTTTCCCGACGGCGTCCTTGAAATGCTTCGCATACAGGGGCTCGGTCCGAAGAAGGTGCGGATACTTTTCGAAAAGCAGAAGATCAGCACGCTTGACCAGCTCGAGGCCGCCGCGAGAGCGGACCGCCTTGCCTCCCTTGAGGGGTTCGGAAAGAAATCCCAGGAGAACATACTCGCGGGCATCCAGGCGCTCCGCTCGCGGAGCGACAGGCACCTCTTCTCCACCGCGCAGGATTCCGCGCGTCCGGTGTACGACATGCTGATGAAGCAAAAGGGGGTGATCCGGGGGGAGATCGCCGGGAGCCTCAGAAGGCGCAAGGAGGTCATCGGCGACATCGATATCGTCCTGAGCGCGCGCGATGCGGACAGGAAGCGGCTCATGCAGGCCTTCGTCGCGCACCCGGACGTGGCGGCCGTCGTGGCGCAGGGGGAGACGAAATCGAGCGTCACGCTCGCATCGGGAATCAACTGCGACCTCAGGATCGTGAACGACGCCGAATTCCCGTTTGCGCTGAACTACTTCACCGGGAGCAAGGAGCACAACGTCGAGCTCCGCACGCGCGCGAAGAAATTCGGACTGAGCCTGAACGAGTACGGGTTCTCGCACCTGGGAGAGGAAGAGAAGAGGGGGAAGGCGAAGAAGGTCGTCCGGTGCGACGACGAGGAAGGGATCTACGGGGCGCTCGAGCTTGACTGCGTCCCGCCGGAGCTTCGCGAGAACAGGGGTGAAATCGAGGCCGCGATCGCGCACAGGCTCCCGACGCTCCTCGAGGAGGGAGATATCCGCGGAACGTTTCACTGTCACACCACGTACAGCGACGGCGTGAACACGCTGGAGCAGATGGCCGCGGGGGCGAAGGACCGGGGCTGGGAATACCTGGGAATTGCCGACCACAGCAAGGCGGCCGCGTATGCGGGGGGGCTGACGAAGGAGAAACTGAAGGCGCAGTTCCGTGAGATCGATTCGCTGAACGGCCGCCTGAAAGGCTTCCGCCTCCTGAAGGGGACGGAGTGCGACATACTCCCCGACGGGACGCTGGACTGGAACGACGGCATACTCTCGACGTTCGAATACGTCGTCGTGTCCGTCCACAGCAATTTCAAGATGAGCGAGCGGGAGATGACGAAACGGATCATCCGCGCGCTGAAGAACCCTCACGTGACGATGCTGGGCCATCCCACCGGCAGGCTCCTTCTCGCGCGCGATCCGTACCCGGTGAACATGACGGATGTCATCAACGCGGCCGCCGATTACGGGCGCACAATAGAGATCAACGCGCACCCGAGCCGGCTCGACCTTGACTGGCGCCTCTGCCCGTATGCCAGGGAGAAGGGGGTCATGATCGCGATCAATCCCGACGCTCATACGGTTGACGGGCTGAACGACGTCAGGTACGGGGTGGGAATCGCGCGGAAGGGGTGGCTCGGAAAAAAGGATGTGTTGAACGCCCGCCCTCTCGGCGGTATCCTCCAGTATCTCGCCAAACAATGACACGGTGTTTCCATGGCTCGATCACGCGGCAGGTGGCTCGGTTTCGTTCTTATCATCGTCGGCGTCGTATTCCTCCTCGACTCCACGGGAGTTGTGGAAATGGGGGACCTCATGAGCACCTACTGGCCGCTCCTTCTCGTCCTGTGGGGTGCGCTGATGCTCTGGCGTCCCGCCTTCAGGCGGAAGGACGCCGCGCCGCCCCCGGTTGCCCCGACGGTGACGGGGTCCGGAGCGGGGGAGAGCCTCGGCGGATCCAACGTCTTCGGTGACGTCGACATCCGTGTGACGTCTCCCGCCTTCACGGGCGGGTCCGCCACGACGGTATTCGGGGACATCCGGGTGGATTGTCACCAGGGAGGCCTGGCTGACGGGGAACACCATCTCTCCGTGAGCGGCGTCTTCGGTGATGCAACCGTGATCCTTCCGCCGGGCGCGGCGCTCGACATTACGGCCCACACGCTTGCGGGGGACATATCCGTTCTTGATCAGAAACGGAGCGGGTTTTCCCCCTCCGTCAGGATCACAACTCCCGGGTTCGACAGCGCGCCGAAGAGGCTCCGCCTGACGGTGTCGCAGGTCCTCGGGGACATCGATGTCCGGCAGTAACGGGCCGGGAAAAATGCCGACGGTGAGGTTTGTCCCCACTGGCAGAACGAAAGAAGTGAAGGAGGGTGTAACGATCATCGCTGCCGCCAACCGGGCCGACATTCCTATCGGCCAGTCCTGCGGCGGGGACGGGATCTGCGGGTGGTGCAGGGTAAAAGTCCTGCACGGGATGGAGAACCTGAGCGCGCCGACGTCGCTCGAGCGTCAGCTCATGACCGCGTGCGCGTTCGCGCCGGACGAGAGGGCGGCATGTCTTGCGAAGGTCGCGGGCGACATCACTGTCACAACAGGGTACTGGTAGAATGGGAAGATTCGCACGCCACGTGTTCGTCTGCACGAACGTACGACCCGCCGGTCATCCCAAAGGATGCTGCAGCGGGAAAGGGTCGGAGGAGGTCCGCGCCGCGCTGAAATCCGAGATCAAGCGGCTCGGCGTGTCGGGTATCGTGCGGGCAAACGCGTCCGGGTGCCTCGACGCATGCGAGCACGGGGTCAGCATGGTGATCTATCCGGAAGGGATCTGGTACGGGAGAGTCACGCCGGGAGACGTTCCGCAGATCGTCGAGCGGACGGTGCTGAACGGCGAGGTGATAGAACGCCTCCTCATCAGGGACCCGCGGTATGCCCCCGCGCAGATGCAGTTTCCCATCCTCCCGCTCCCCCTCAGAAAGGGGCCGCTCCAGTGAGCGTCTGCGCCGCATTTCCTCTCCTCGAAGCTCTCCGTTCAGCGGACGATCCCGTGCTGGCGAAGGAGACGTTCGGGAAGGAAGCCGGTCTCTTCGTGAAAGAACTCTTCCACCCCCGTCCGTCATGAGCCCCCGCATGCACCGGCCGGCTGCAGCCGGACAAAGAATGTCCCCCGTGAAGGAGGATCCCCGGGCGATCCGCTCGAGGGGAATCTCCATACTCGGGAACGCTCAGGAAGGCGTTCCCCTCCGCTCGCACCGCGCTGCGCCACGAGAATCCGTTTCAGCTCCTCATTGCGACGATCCTCTCGGCGCAGTGCACGGACGAACGGGTCAACATGGTGACGGAGGTGCTTTTCCGGAAATATCCCGGGCCGGCGGATCTCGCGTCGCTCCCGCAGTCCGGGCTGGAAAAGGAAATCCGGTCGACGGGCTTCTACAGGATGAAGGCGAAGAACGTCATCGGTTGCAGCAGGGCGCTCGTGGAGCGTTTCGGGGGGAATGTCCCGCAGACGATGGAGGATCTTGTCACCCTGCCGGGCGTGGGGCGCAAAACCGCGAACGTCGTTCTCGGGCAGGCGTTCGGCATCACATCGGGAGTTGTCGTCGACACGCACGTGCACCGGCTGTCGCGGCTGCTCGGATTCACACGTGAAGATACCCCTGAGAAGATCGAGGAAGACCTCATGCGCGTCTTCCCGGAAAAGTACTGGATCGAGCTCGGCTCGCTCCTGATCCTTCACGGAAGAAAGACCTGCAAGGCGCGCAGGCCGGATTGTCCGGCCTGTCCCGTGAACGACCGCTGTCCCTCTTCCTCCGTCTGAAGTCCCTTCAGTTTTTCGATATCACCTCGTTGTGCAGGGAGATGATGCACGACTGGCAGAAATGGAGCAGCCGGTAATCGCCCACCTGCCGTTCGATGAGCTGGGACCTGTTGTACTGCGTCCGGCAGATCGAGCAGCGCTCTCTGTTGACGTCTTCTTTCGCATTCCCCTGCCTGATGATTGCACGAAACCCGAACACCGCAAGCGCAAGCATCGTCGCAAGGAAGAGGACCGCCAGTATCGAAACTGTCATGTCAGGGGGCTCAACGATTTGATGAGAGAGGGTCGAGACTGTAGAGCAAATATACACAGTTGATATCCTTTTTCAAATCTGCAAACGCTTCAATCTCCGCCTCCTATCACTGGGAATCCCCCCGGTACCGACCGGAGGATTCCAGTAGATTCTCCGACAATACCCGCATCTTCTTTCTGGCATACCTTATGCCATAACTGTAGAGCGGTATTCTCCGGATTGTTCCTTCCATTGCCAAGGGTCTTCATGGTCATCATAGAGTCCACAGAGCTCAACCATCTGCTGGAGGGGCTCATCTCACGAGGGTATCTCCTGATCGGCCCGACTGTCCGCGGCGGCGCGATCGTGTACGATGAGATCCGCTCCGCGGAGGACATGCCCCGCGGCGTCGGCGATGAACAACTGCCGGCCCGATACAGCCTGAGGCGCCGCGACGACGACATGTTCTTCGGATACAGCGTCGGTCCCGTCTCCTGGAAAAAATTCCTGTACCCGCCGCGGCTGACGATGTTCCGGGCGACGAAAGCCGGAAAAGGGTTCACGATCGCTCCGGGAGAAACGGAGCCCCGCCCCAGGGTTGCGTTCATCGGCGTGAGGCCGTGCGAACTGAACGGGATACTCATACAGGACAAGGTGTTCACGGGGGGCCCGTACGTTGACGGCGCGTACAAAAAGGCGCGCGACAATGCCTTCATCGTCTCCGTCAACTGCACCGAAAGCGGCGCTAACTGCTTCTGTGCGTCGATGGGGACCGGCCCGGGCGTGAAGGAGGGGTTCGATATTGCGCTGACGGAGATCCTGCAGGGAAAGAAACATTATTTCACCGCAGAGGCGGGGACTCCCCGCGGAGAGGAAGTCCTCGGTGCCCTCCCGGCACGGGCGGCGACGGAGCCGGAGGCGAAGGCGGGACTCGATGCCGTGGCGCACGCGGCAGTGTCACAGGTCAAGCGGATGGATATCCGTGACCTTCCGCAGCTTCTGAACGACAACTTCGAACATGCGCGGTGGGACGACGTGGCAAAAAGGTGTCTCGCCTGCACGAACTGCACGATGGTGTGCCCCACCTGCTTCTGCTCCACCGTGGAAGACGCGACGGATCTGTCCGGGACGCACGCGGAGCGGACGCGCCGGTGGGATTCCTGTTTTACGATGGACTTCACGAAAGTGGCGGGGGGGAACATCCGTCCCTCAACCCGCGCGCGCTACCGGCAGTGGCTCACACACAAACTCTCAAACTGGAAGAGTCAATTCGGCATGCTGGGGTGCGTCGGCTGCGGCCGGTGCATCACATGGTGCCCCTCGGGAATCGATCTCACCGCGGAAGTCGATGCAATCCGCGGAAACGGCGTCCACGCATAAGGAGCAGACATGCAAACAGAGAACCTTACGGATATCCTGCGCCAGCATCCCTTCCTGGCAGGATTGTCGGAAGACCACATGCAGGTCCTCGTCGGCTGCGCGTCCAACGTACGGTTTGCCGAAGGAGCCCCGCTCATACACGAGGGGGAGGTTGCGAACAAGTTTTATCTCGTCCGGACGGGTCGGATCGCCCTTGAGACCGACGTCAACGCCCGGGGGAAGATCCGGATTCAGACTGTCGGCCCGGGAGACGTTCTCGGGTGGTCATGGCTGATCTCTCCGTTCCGCTGGCACTTCAATGCGCTTGCGGTCGCGGACGTCCGGGCGGTCGCGCTCGACGGCGAATGCCTGAGGAAGAAATGCGAAGACGACCACGATTTCGGGTATGAGATGCTCTCCCGGTTCTCGCAGGTGATGGAACACCGGCTCGAGGCGACGCGGATCCAGCTCCTCGATCTGTACACAACTTCCCCCGGAGCCCGCGTATGACGCACGAGACCATTCACGCTCCCGCGGCTCCCCGCGAGGGAGTACGCCTGCACCCGGTGACGGTGAAGAAGGTCATCTGGGAAACGGACGACACGTTCACGCTCCAGATCGACCTGGGGGCGCTGGGCAGCACGTTCAACTTCCTTCCCGGGCAGTTCAACATGCTCTACGTGTTCGGTCTGGGGGAAGCCGCGATCTCGATAAGCTCCGATGCGTCGCAGACGGGGACGCTCGCGCACACGATCCACAGGGTCGGCACGGTCACATCGGGCCTGGCGCAGATGAAGAGGGGGGACGTGATTGGCCTGCGCGGCCCGTTCGGCACGGGCTGGCCGATTGCCGCCGCACGCGGGAAAGACGTCTGCATCGTTGCGGGGGGAATCGGGCTCGCCCCGCTCCGACCGGTCATGTATGCCATGCTCCGCGAGCGGACCGCGTTCGAGCGGATCATACTCCTGTACGGCGCCCGCAGCCCGCTGGACATCCTGTACCGGGTGGAGCTTGAAGAGTGGGCGAAGGAGCACAACGTCGAAGTCCTTGTCACCGTCGACCGGGGCGATTCGTCGTGGAAGGGGTACATCGGCGTCGTCACGACGCTCTTCTCGTACATCAAGCTCGACGCCCGGGCGACGGTCGGATACCTGTGCGGCCCGGAGACGATGATGAAGTATACGATCGACGAGATGGGGCGCCGCGGTCTCGCCGAAGACCAGATCACTCTCTCGATGGAGAGGAACATGAAATGCGCCGTGGGGTTCTGCGGACACTGCCAGTACGGTCCGGAGTTCATATGCAAGGACGGACCGGTGTTCGCGCTTCCGCGGATTCGCCACCTGCTCGACAGGAAGGAGCTGTGACATGCCCCTGAAGAAACCGAAGGTCGCCGTATTCAAATTCGCCTCCTGCGACGGTTGCCAGCTCTCGCTCCTCGACGCGGAAGACGAACTCCTGCTTGTCGCGGGGGCAGTCGACATCGCCAATTTTCCGGAAGCCAGCCGCCGCGTTGTCAACGGGCCCTATGACGTCGGCCTTGTCGAAGGGAGCATCACGACCCCGCACGACGTCGAGCGGGTCCGCGAAATACGAAAACAGTGCCGTGTCCTCATTGCCATCGGGGCCTGCGCCACTGCCGGGGGGATCCAGGCGCTCCGGAACTGGAAGGACGTGAAGGAATTCACGCGCACGGTGTACGCTTCCCCGGAATATATCTCCACACTCGACCGTTCAATGCCCGTCGGCTCGTACGTGCACGTGGACTTTGAGCTCCGTGGCTGCCCGATCAACAAGGGACAGCTCCTCGAGGTCCTGAACGCCTACCTGAACAAGCGGAAGCCGACGATCCCGACGAACAGCGTCTGCATGGAGTGCAAGCTCCGCGGTTCGGTCTGCGTGATGGTCGCGCAGCAGATCCCCTGTCTCGGTCCCGCCACAATGGCGGGCTGCGGGGCGATCTGTCCCACGTTCGACAGGGGGTGCTACGGTTGCTTCGGGCCGATGGAAAACCCGAACACGAGCGCGCTTGCGGCGCAGTTCGAGGGGCTCGGGCAGACGCGGCATGACATCATGCTTGCATTCCGCAAGTTCAACGCCTATGCCGATGCGTTCAGGAAAGAGAGTGATGCTCATGAATAACAGGGTCATCCGGGTCGACCAGCTTGCGCGCGTTGAAGGGGAGGGCTCCCTTATCGTCAAGATGAGCGACGGTAAGGTCGCGGACGTCAAACTGAAGATATTCGAGCCGCCCCGGTTTTTCGAGGCGTTCCTCCGCGGGCGGAAATTCACCGAGGCGCCCGACATCACGGCGCGCATCTGCGGGATCTGCCCCGTCGCCTACCAGATGAGCTCCGTCCTCGCCATGGAGGACGCCATGGGGCTCACCGTCGACGATCAGATCCGCCAGCTTCGCCGGCTCCTCTACTGCGGGGAATGGATCGAGAGCCATGTGCTCCACATGTACATGCTCCACGCGCCCGATTTCCTGGGGTACGAGGACGCCCTTCTCCTGGCGAAGGACAAGCCCGAACTTGTCGCCCGCGCGCTCAAGATGAAGAAGATCGGCAACGACCTCATGACCGCGATCGGCGGCCGGGAGATCCACCCGGTCAACGTCCGGGTCGGAGGCTTCTACCGCTCCCCGCGAAAGGACGAGCTCGCACCGTTCATCGACCGCCTTCAGTGGGGACTGGACCAGGCGATCGATACCGCGAAGCTCGTGTCGACGTTCGAGTTCCCCGATTTCGAGACCGAGTACGAGTTCGTGTCGCTCCGCCACCCGGAGGAGTATCCTCTCATGGGAGGACGCATCGTGACGAGCAGCGGGCTCGACATCAGCATCCGCGAATACGAATTCCATTTCGAAGAGCGGCACGTCCCCCATTCGAACGCCCTGCACGGGCTGGAGAGGGGACACGGCCGGTACGCCGTGGGGCCCCTGGCGAGATTCAACCTGAATTTCGACCGTCTCTCGCCGCTTGCACGCCAGGTCGCCGCCGACGTGCACCTCGGCCCCGTCGTGAAGAACCCGTTCAAGAGCATCATCGTGCGCGCAATCGAAACGGTCTACGCATACGAAGAGGCCCTCCGGATCATACGGGCGTACGAGGTCCCCGCTTCCCCGTCGCACGCCGTCACCGTCACCGCGGGGATAGGCTGCGGGGCAAGCGAGGCGCCGCGCGGGATGCTGTACCACAGGTACAGGGTGACCGATGACGGTCTCATCAGGGACGCCAAGATCGTCCCCCCGACCGCCCAGAATCAGCCCACGATCGAGGAGGATGTCAGGCTTTTCGTCACGAAATTCGCCGGCCTCCCCCGGGAGGAGCTGACCTGGAAATGCGAGCAGGCGGTGAGGAATTACGACCCCTGCATTTCCTGCGCGACGCACTTTGTCAGCCTGGAGATCGGGTGAACGGCACGGCCATCAACACCCTTCTTGTCGGCGTGGGGAACGAATTTCGCAATGATGACGCCCTGGGAATACTCGTGGCGCGTGAAATCCACCGCAGGGACTTTCCGGGGATCACCGTTGTGGAACGTTCGGGGGAGGGGACGGCGTTGATGGATACGTGGGCGGGCGCGGAACTCGTCATCGTCGTGGACGCCATTTTTTCCGGAAGAGCCCCCGGCGTGATACACCGGCTCGACGCGGCGCACGACGATATTCCGCGGGGATTGTTCCACTATTCCAGCCACGCCTTCGGCGTGGCGGAGGCCGTCGCCATGGCCAGAGAGCTCAAACTGCTCCCTCCCCGCATGATACTCTACGGCATCGAGGGGAAGGAGTTCGGCGAGGGGATCGGCCTCTCTGACCAGGTCGTGAAGAACATCCCCCATCTCATCGCGATGATCGAAGAGGATCTTCACGCTTTTCACGCCGCGTAGCGGTTGCCCGCAGAAACCCTGACCCGGATTTCCGCACCACTCCCGGAGGATCGCCGTGCAACGACAGGAAGCGCTTGCATTGCTCCATGAATACACGAAAACGGACAGCCTCCGCAAACACGCCCTGGCGGTCGAAGCCGCGCTCCGGGCGTATGCCGCGAAGAGAGGAGGAGAGATTGAGCTCTGGGGGATCACCGGCCTCCTTCACGATTTTGATTACGAGATGTATCCCGCCTATCCCGACCATCCGTTGAAAGGCTCAGCCATCCTTGAAGAGCGCGGTTACCCCCCGGCGATGCGCAGGGCGATCCTGGGCCACGTTCCCGCCACCAATGTCCCCCGCGACACCGATCTCGCCAGGGTGCTTTTTGCGTGCGACGAGCTGTGCGGGTTCATCGTCGCCTGCGCGATGGTCCGCCCGAACAAGCTGGCGGATCTCGGGGCGTCGTCCGTGAAGAAGAAGCTGAAAGACAGGGCTTTCGCGCGGGCGGTGAGCAGGGAGGAGATCGCGAAGGGGGTGGAGGAGCTCGGTGTGAACATGGATGAGCACATCGCCGTTGTCGTCGGCGCACTCCAGTCCATCGCCGGGGACCTCGGCCTGGCATAGCCCTCCGGCGGGAAGATCTACCAGGCGTCGAATGCGAACCCCAGCCCCCACTGGTCAGTCCGCACGTAATAGTACTGGCTGAACACCTCCAGCCCGTGATAATAGCTGCCGTAGAGGCGTATCCCTGTCCCGTTCCACTCTCCGAACTTCACCCCGAATTCCAGGTTGTTTGTACCGTAATAGGCCGGGATCCCCGTAATGGCGAGATTGTCCGCGGCGTACAGGCTGAACGGCTTTCCCGCCGCCGGCCCGAGCAGGCCCGTGGTGTGGAGTTCGAAGCCGTGGAGCGTCGACCAGCGCGCGAGGTCGGCCGGCCGCACAAGCGTCGCATAGCTGAATCCCGTGTACGCGCTCAGATCGGCGATCCTCCCCCGCCACGTGAATAGCCCTGTCAGCTCGCCGAAGTTGCGCGTATATGGAATCGGGAGCTTACCGTCCTTCCACTGCATCGTGGATGGGTCCCAGTGCCCGTCGATCAGGTGACCGCTTATGTGCAGGAGGCGGAGACGGATGAGTAGGCGGCTCTCCTCCCCCGGCGGGGCATACACGACGTGCCCGCCGAAAAAGCCGTCGACCGCATCCACTTGGAGCCTCAATCCCTCCGCGCTCGTGGTGAGCGCGTACGTAAAGAAATCCGCCCCGGCGCGAAGCCTCCCCGCCGATGAATCGGAATCGTACTCGAAGAAGTCGATGCTGCTTCCTATGTCAAGCTTCAGGTGCGACGTCCCTGCTTCTTTTCTGACGCCGACGCGCGGTTCTTCGTAGTTCGCGCGGAGCGGGGGAAAAAGAGTTCCCCCCGGCAGGAAGAGGAACCCGTCGGCCGGCTGGGGATTTTCGGTCTGCCCCGGTGAGCCGGCGGCGGTGCACATGATCAGTGTGCAGAGCAATAGTATTCGCATGCGGGGAAGATGAGATTATGACAGTGCTAAGAAGCGAAGCGGGGAGCGGAGATGCAAGCCCCATGCATCAGAGATGATTGAATCTGAGCCGATTCCTGCGTACATTTGCTGCACATTTTTCTCACGAGAGGAGTCCCGCATGAGAACTACGGTACTGATGCTGACGGTGGTGGCCCTTTGCGCTTCCCTCGGATGTGCGCAGGACGAACCAATCCCCCCCCAGCGCTCGCACATGGCGAAAGTCGGGCTCTTCGGCGGCTTCACGCCCGGCGTGATATTCCCCGACGTCAAACCGATCAACGATTTCCTCCAGGCGGGCGGTGCGGCTCCGCTGAAAACCAACGGCGTGTTCATGCTCGGGGGGGCCGGAGCCGCGTACATCATGATCGTTCCCAACCTCCGCGTGGGAGGGGTGGGGATGAGCGGCTCGATCAGCAGCGCGTCGCTTGACGCAGCCACGAACATCCAGCGGGACGTCCAGCTCAAAATCGGGTACGGCGGCATGACCGTCGAATACGTCGTGCCGATATTCGCGCACCTTGACTTTGCGTTCGGAACGATGCTGGGGGGTGGGGGAATGGACCTCACGCTTCGGAAGAGCAACGGTGGCTCCAACACGTGGACCGGGGAACAGGGCTATCTCGGATCCGCGGGAAACGTCTACACGGCGTCCGGTGCGGAACTGGGTTCGCCGCCGGCCAACGTGACGAGGATCCTCACGGGCTCGTTCTACATCCTCGTCCCCTCCGTCGCGTTCGAATACGCGCTGACCGGGTGGTTTGCCCTCCGGCTCGGTGCCAGCTACGTCGGGATGGTCGCTCCGACGTGGAAGGTGGACTCGAACTATGATCTCCTGGGAGTTCCTTCGAACGTGAACGGGAACGGATTCATGGTGAACCTGGGGCTCTTCGTCGGGACATTCTGACAGGGGAAAGGGGGGAGGCCCGCCGCGTGCATCGATTCGGGCCGGTCTCTATTTCTTTTCCTTGAAACGGGTTCCCTCCCGCTCCCCGAGCAGGTTTTTGCACCTGCAACGCTTATACGTCACGGTCGATGTCACCGGGCTCTCTCCCTCCAAGACGACAATTTCGGGGGATTATTCACCCGCCCCGCGGATGAAGATCTCCCTGATCTTGCCTGTAATAAAGAACAGCTTCCGCCCCTGGTCGTCGTACCTGTAGAACCCCTCGTCTCCGCTCCGGAACCAGCCGTGCGTGAACGCCGCCTCGTTTGCCGCGGGGTCCTGGAAATACCCGGCCATGACGTTATGTCCCCGAACGACGATCTCCCCTTTTTCTCCCTCGGCCCGCTCACTGCCGTTCTCGTCGTGTACCGTCATTTCGTTGATCGGGAGAGGAACACCCGCCGATGGAAAGCCGTACGCGGACATCCATTCCCTGTGGTCCGCCCTGGAGAGGTCGATAGGGAGGAACGAAGAGCAGCACGTCGTTTCGGAAAGGCCGTACCCGTGCATGATCGGGATCTTGAACGTATTCTCGAATTTCTGCGCGAGCTCCACCGTGAGCGGACCCGCCCCGCATATCAGGTGGCGGAACCGGGCGAGCTTGTACGCCTCCATGTCGAGCCTGGCGTGGAGGAGGAACTGGAGAAGCGCGGGGACGACGCTGACGACAGTCACCCGCTCGATGCTTATCCTTTCGAAGAACCGGTCGGCATGGAATTTCTGGTTGAGGACGACTCCCCCGCCGGCATACAGGGGGGTCATGAGCGTGACGACGATGCCGTTGACGTGGCGGATCAAGAGGACGCACATCATCCTCTGATCGTCCGATATCCTGTGCCACTCGGCGATCCCCATCGCCTCGACGAGGAGGTTGTACTGGACGAGGACAACCCCCTTCGGGTTTCCCGTGGCCCCGAAGGTGTAGACGATGAGCGCGACGTCTTCAAGATCCGGCGCGGAGGCCGGGCGGAATTTCCCGGAGTGTTTGCGCACTGCGGCGGGGAAATGCGTGAGGTCTGCGTGTCGGTGTTCCCCCGTCTCCACGATTTGTGTCAGTCCGGGGAGATCGTGCGCGATTGCCGCGATCCTGTCGACGAACTCGTCCCGCACGAATGCGAGTTTCACCCCCGAATTCCCGAGAACGTACCTGACGCGCCTGTCATCCTCCCCCGGGTTGACGGGGACGACCGCGGCGCCGAGGAGGAACGCGGCAAAGTACTGGATGACGGTATCGGAGTGGTTATACGACACCGTGGCGATCCTGTCCCCGCGGACGATTCCCGACGCCTGGAGAAAGTTCGCCGTCCTGCAGGCCTCCTCGTGGAATTCCCTGTACGAGAACTCGGTCCGTCTTCCCTCGTCGGTGTAGAAGATCACGTAGGCCTTGTCTTCGTACGCCTCCGCCTGCCGCGACAGGAGTTCACCGATGTTCGCGTACGGGACGAGGGGTTCGGTAAACGGGACCTCGCCGACCTTGCGCGCATGGTGAATATTTTCGAGAACGGGGGGGGGAAGATCGGACATGCGGGCCTCCTCACGGTAAAATTCCTCTCACGCACTCTATGCCTTCATCCCCCCCGGGTGAGGGACGGGTCATTGCAAAACTGCCTGTCGTGCTCGCATATGTCGATCCTCCCGTACGGCCGAACGCATGCAGCCGGTCGGGACTTCAGCGTCAGCCCCGGACGATCCTGTTGCGAAGTATGCCGATCTTCTCAATTTCGAGTTCCATCACGTCTCCAGGTTTGACCCACCTGTCGAGTTCCAGCCCGCATCCCGTGCCGACGGTGCCCGACCCGAGCACGTCGCCCGGGTGGATTGTCTGGTCCCGCGAGAGGAATTCGATCATCTGTTCGAATTTCCAGTGGAGGGAGGAGGTGTTCCCCCGGGACCACTCCTCACCGTTGACGCGTGCGCTCATTGTCAGATTGTAGGGATCGCCGATCTCGTCGGGCGTGACAAGAACGGGGCCCATGGCCGTGCACCAGTCCTTTCCTTTGGCGGGGCCGAGCCGCATGCACATCTCGCGGCGCTGCATGTCCCGGGCGCTGAAGTCGTTCATCACCGTGAACCCGGCGATGTACTCACCGGCCCGGTCCGCGGTGATGTTCCGTCCGGTCTTCCCGATGACAAGCGCAATCTCGAGCTCGTAGTCGAATTTCTCCGTGAACGATGGCCAGAGGACGTCATCCTCCGGTCCGATGATGCTCTGCCGGCCGCTTGTGCAGTACATGGGAATCTCGTACCACTCCCGGGGCATCGGCTCCCCCCGCTTCTCGAATCCTTTCTTCACGTGCTCTTCGAACCCACAAAAATCTCGGACAGAGGGGGGTTCGTTCAGCGGCGGGCGCATCCGCACGCTCTTCGCGGGATAGACAAGCGTCTCGTCTCCCGGGCCCGCGGGGAGTGTCCCTCCCCGGGCGCACTCTTCGTCGAGGGCGCCAAGCGACGCTCTCGCAAACCCCATCGACGTATCGCCCCCCCTGATGAATTCGAGAAGGGACGGCGGAACCAGGACATCGGCAAGCACGGCCGGTCGCACCTCCCCCTTCCGGGCAAGGTGCCAGGCGCACGTGAAATTCATGTCCACGATCCCCGCCGGGATGACGACGCCGAGCCGCCGGTGTTTTCCGAGGCTCGTCGACACTTCAAACGTGCAGAGTTTCATTCGGACCTTGTCAGAGATTCCCTCTCAGGGCCTGCTCCCGCTCGATCGCCTCGAACAGGGCTTTGAAATTCCCTTTCCCGAAGCTCCTGCTCCCTTTACGCTGTATCACTTCGAAGAAGAGCGTCGGGCGGTCCTGGACCGGCCTGCTGAATATCTGTAGCATGTATCCCTCGTCATCCCTGTCCACAAGGAGCCCGAGCCGCTCGAGAGCCTCGACCGGCTCGTCGATCTTCCCGACGCGCGCCGTCATCTCCCTGTAGTAGGCGGACGGAACCCTGAGGAAGTCGACCCCCTGCGCGCGGAGCTGTCCGACCGTGGCGATGATGTTGTCCGTTGCGCACGCGATATGCTGCACCCCGGGGCCCCGGTAGAACTCCAGGTATTCCTCGATCTGGGACTTCTTTTTCCCCGGGGCGGGCTCGTTGATCGGGAACTTGATGCGGCCGTTCCCGTTCGCCATCACTTTCGACATGAGCGCCGAGTACTCCGTGCTGATGTCGTTGTCGTCAAAATGCTGGTAGAGGCTGAATCCCATCACCTCTTCGTAGAACTTGACCCACCGGTTCATGTCGTCCCGGCCGACATTTCCGACCATGTGATCGATGTATTTGAGCCCGGCGGGGCGGGCCACCGTGTCGGGACCCGGCACGGGACGGTACCCGGGGAGGAATACACCCCGGTAATTCTTCCGTTCCACGAACGTGTGAATCGTCTCCCCGTATATCGCGATCGCGGAGCGGGTCACTTCACCAAGACCGTCCTTCATCACTTCCGGCGCAAGAACCCCCTTTGCTCCCCTCGCGGTGGTCTCCCGGTACGCGGAGCGCGCATCGTCCACCCGGAGCGCGATGTCCCGCACGCCGTCGCCGTGGCGGAGGACATGAGCGGCGATCGGGCCTTCGTCATTCAGGGGGGTCGTGAGGACCAGGCGGACGTTCTCCTGCTGGAGGACGTAGGATGCCCGGTCCCGCTGCCCGGTCTCCGGTCCTGCATAGGCGACGAGGGAGAAGCCGAACGCCGACCGGTAGAAATGGGCCGATTGCCTGGCGTTGCCGACGTACAGTTCGACGTAGTCCGTACCGTGGATCGGGAGGAAATCCTGCATTGAAGATTCTCCGCTGCTCTGGTTTTCCGCCGTCGGAGTTGATCCGCCGCCGGGAGTGTTCTAGGGAATTACGGCTGCCTGGTCCATCGAAGCAATGACGCTCCGCAGCGCGTCAAGAAGAATCCGGTTCTGCTCCGCGGTCCCGATCGTGATCCTCACGCAGTGGGGGAGCCCGAATGCCTGCAGGGGGCGGATAATGACCCCGTGCGACAAAAGCCCGCGGTACAGCGCATCGGCCGGTTCCTCCCCCGCAAGGGGGACGCAGACAAAATTCGCCTCTGTGGGGACGATCGTAAGTCCGGCCTCACGGAGAAGGGGAATCAGCGTCCGTTTTCCTTCTTCATTGACATCGAGCGTCCTCCGCAGAAACGCCTCGTCGCGCAGGGCGCCGATGCCGGCCGCCTGTGCGAGCGTGCTCGGCTCGAAAGGGAGTTTCACTTTCAGCAGGTTCGCTATCAGCGAGTCGTGGGCGAAGCCGTACCCGATTCGTATCCCTGCGATTCCGTAGGCCTTGGAGAACGTCCTCAGCGTGATCACGTTGTCGTACCTGTACGCCATGGAATCCGGGTAGTCCGGGCTGCGCTGCGCGTATTCGAAGTATGCCTCGTCAAGGATGATGAGGACATGGGGTGGCACCCGTTTGATGAAGGCGTCAAAATCCGCCTTTGTGAATATGGTGCCGGTGGGGTTGTTCGGATTTGCGAGATAAATGATCTTCGTGTGCTGATTGATCCGCGAAGCGATCGCGGCGAGGTCGAAATGGTACTCCTTCAACGGGACGGTGACGAGCTTTGTTCCGCGGGAACGCGCAAGGACGTAGAAGCCGACAAATGTCCCCTCGGACGTGAGAACCTCGTCGTCGTCACAGAGGAATGCCCGGATGATGTTCGACATGATCCCCTCCGACCCGCTCCCGGCGATGACGTTGCCGACCTTCAGGCGGAATTGCCGGGCGAGAACCTCGCGGAGTTCCAGCCCGCCGTTGGGATAACGGTGGAGATCCTCCCCGGCGCGGAACATCGCTTCGATGGCGAGGGGGGAAGGGCCGAGCGGATTTTCATTGGAGGCCAGCTTCACAACCGACGTGATGCCGAGTTCTCTCTGAAGCTCGGCGATCGGTTTCCCCGGCTTGTAGGGTTCCAGGGATTCTATGTAGGGTGGAACGAGCCTCACAGGGAAGAGTAACGGGTGAAAGAACGAATCGTTGCGAGAAGATAGGAAACCGGGGAAGGAAATGCAAGAATCGCGGGGGGCGGGTTCCTTGACAATCCGGCGTTGAAATGTTACCATTCCTGCCATCACATGACACATGCCGCCCCTGCAAGGCCCCGCCGATGATCCCCCTCCGGGATACGATCAAGTCAAGGACCGTCCCTTTCGTAAACTACGCGATCATCACACTCTGCGGGGTGGTGTTCCTATACGAACTTTCGCTCGGCGCAAGTGTTGGTCACTTCATCCGGCTGACGGGTGTCACGGCGTCGGATGTCTCCGTGTCCCTCCTCAGGGGGCACTTCGCCGCGCGCCCGGCATTCACGCTTTTTTCCTCCATGTTCGTTCACGGGGGCTGGATGCACCTGCTCGGGAACATGCTCTATCTGTACATTTTCGGGGACAACGTTGAAGACCGTATCGGCCACGGTTCCTATCTCGTGTTCTATCTCCTTTGCGGCGCCGCATCCGCACTTGTGCAGGTCTATGCGCAGCAGGGTTCCACCGCGCCCCTCATCGGGGCGAGCGGGGCGATCTCCGGCGTTCTTGGCGCGTATTTGCTCCTCTATCCGAAGGCGAAGATCCTGACGCTCATACCGCTTTTCGTTTTCTTTCCCGTCGTGGAAATCTCCGCGTTCTTCTTCCTGGGGTTCTGGTTCCTTCTGCAGTTCTTCCAGGGGGCGCTCGCGTCGGCGGGGGGAGATGCCGCCATGGGAGGCGTCGCCTGGTGGGCGCACGCAGGCGGATTTGTGGCGGGGGCGATTCTTCTTCCGGTTTTTCTCATTCTCCGGAAGCTGTGACGCCGATCCTTTTTTCTTGCGCCGATTTTTTCTATCTTCGGGACGCCCTCAGATCACCTGCGGGCAGGCTCCCCGGAAGTGTTTCCTTTGTCCTGATCCCATGATTCGACTACTTCTCATCCTTTTCTTCACGTGCGGCACGCTGCGCGCCCAGTTCGAGGGCGTGATCGAAACAAGCAACACGACCACGGATGAAACCGGCGCCGAGCAGCACTACGTGATGACGATGTGGATCAAGGGGTCGATGGCGAAGATCACGAACACCGCTACCCCCGCGACGCCGGCAAGCACAATGATCTACCGCTCGGACCTGAGGGTGATCCGGATACTGAATGACGAGAACAAGACATTCTTCGAAGTGCCGCAGGGGACGTCAAAGGACGAAGACTCCGGGGAGGGGGGGAAGCCCGCGGCGATCAGGAAAACCGGGAAAACGAAAAAGATACTCGGGTATAGGTGCGACCAGTACGTGATGCGCCAGGAAGAGATGGAAACGGAGATCTGGGGGACGAAAGACCTCCGCGGGCTCTCCTCGGCGCTTGCCCGGGCGCTGGGCGAGGAACGGGCCGGACAGGGCGAAGCGTGGAATGACGAGCTTACGAGACTGGGAATTTATCCGATTCTGGCGAACACGAGGATCGAGGGGAAGGTGGTCGAGTCGCAGGAAGTTGTGAGGATCGAAAAACGGTCGCTGCCGGATGACCTGTTCTCACTCCCTGCCGGGTACAAAAAACAATCAGTCGGCGACATCCTCAAGTAAATACAGGAGTCTCTTCTATGGATTTCTTGTCGTTCCTGGGTCTGGGGAAGCACGATGGGAGAAAAGTCAGGTTCAGAGACACCCTTCGTTCCATCCCCATTTTTTCGGAGCTTGGACGCCGCGAACTCGCGGCGGTGGAGAGAATACTCCACAAAAGGGAATATTCGGCGGGCGAGGTCATATTCCGCCAGGACGAGCCCGGTCTCGGCATGTACATCATCGAATCCGGAAGGGTGAGCATACTGACCGACGACGCGCTCAACAACATGACGGAGCTCGGCGACGGCGAGTTCTTCGGCGAGCTTCCGCTTCTCGACGGGGGGAGCAGGTCTGCAACGGCGGTTGCAAAGACTCCCTGCCGCATATTCGGGTTCTTCCAGCCCGATCTGTTCGGCCTCATCGAGCGCGACCCGAGGCTCGGCGTCAAGATAGTCCTGAGCCTTGCGGCGATCATCGGCATGCGTCTCCGCGCGGTGAACGAGCGGGTCCAGACGCTTCTTGCCGAAGGAGCGGCCGCCGCCCCGGCTGCACAGCGCCCCCGCCACAAGAAAGCTGAAGAACACTCGAGGCGCCCATGAACCAGGCACGGTCGCTCGTCCTGAACCGCTGGCTGGCTTTCTCGGCACTGGCGATACTGGTCCTCCTGTTCATTTTCGTCCCGGGCGTCGTGAAGATGGTCGTGGTTTCGTTTCTCCTTGCCTATATCTTCGACCCGATCGTGACTGCGATCGAGCTCCGGGGGCTTTCCCGTACTGCAAGCACGCTGGTGTTTTTCTTTTTCGTCATCCTGATCGCATGGGGGCTGTTTGCCGCGCTTGCCCCCGTGGTATACAACCAGATACTTGCCATGCGGAGCGGGGCGGGTTCGCAGCAGACATCCCAGGTGATTCTCAAGCTTCAGTCCGTGGTCCGCGACAAGCTGGGATTCATCGGACTGGGGGACGTGAACCTCGAGGAGAAGCTCTCGCAGCTCACCGGGTACCTGAGCGACACGATACTCGATTTCATCCTGCATGAAGGGCTCTCCCTGGTCCTGTATGCCGTGACCGTACCATTCCTTGTTTTCTTCTTTCTCAAGGACGGGCGCGAGATGAAGAAACACTTCATCAGCATCGTTCCGAACCGGTATTTTGAATTCGCCCTCGACCTGCTGTACAAGATGGACGTCCAGCTCGGGAATTATCTCCGGAGCCAGTTCACGGACGCCGTAGTGTTCGGAGTCCTCGCAACGACGGCACTCTGGCTTCTCGGGGTAAAATACTTCCTTTTCATCGGCGCGTTTGCCGGACTTGCGAATCTCATTCCCTACGTCGGTCCGATCGCAGGGGCCCTTCCCGCCGTCGCCGTCGCCCTGTTCGACAGGGGGGATATCACGCTGGGATTCCAGATCATACTTGCGTTCATCATACTGAAACTTACGGACGACATGCTCGTACAGCCGCTCCTTGTCGCGAAAGGTGTGCATCTTCATCCGCTCCTTGTCCTTCTCGCGATCATCATCGGAGGGGAGCTCTTCGGTATGCTGGGGATGCTCCTGGCCGTTCCGGCTACGGGATTCGTAAAGGTCGTCCTCCAGGAGAGCATTGTAACCCTGAAGAAATACAGATTTACAGACTGAATTCGACAGGACACGCTTGCAGTAAGAGCCCCTCCGGAGACGGCGGGGCTTTTTTTGTGCTTCCCCCTGTCTGTGACGAGATTCCTTGACAGTAGAACGGCGACGGCGTACATTTGAGTCGTGTTCACAGACTGTCGGCGCTATCCCCGGATGGTGACGGAGTCCCCCCCCCGCCGAGCATGTCATGACCTTCCGTTCTTTCGAACCAGTCTCCGCTCGACTCTCTCCCGATCGTTCAGCACTCTGGCGTTCGTCACGACTTATGTTCGGAGGCCCTATGAAGACTCTCTTTGCGGCTGCTTTGACAAGTTTCGTGGTCATCACCTTGTGTGCCGGCTCGCTCTCCGCCCAGACCGTATGGTATTCGTACGCCGGCAATCCCGTGCTTTCCCAGGCCATCGAACCCGCGGTCGTGTTTGATAGTGCCAGTCAGCTCTACCGTATGTGGTTCATTCAGCTTGGCAATGGAGTAATGGATGCCGAATCTCCCGACGGGCTCAACTGGTTCGTCGGTGACAGCATTGTGCTCTCACCAGGTCTTCCCGGTTCTTTTGATCAGAACATACATGCCGTGTGTGTCATCAAGAACGCAGGGACGTATCTCATGTACTATACGGCCTCGACCGACGGGACGACACTGAAGATCGGGCGGGCCGTGTCCCAGGATGGAAGACACTGGCAAAAAAACCCGGGAACCCCTGTCCTCTCTCCGGGTAGCCCCGGCGCATGGGACTCCCGCAGCGTCGGCGGCGCCAAACTGACCGGTGTCGAGAACGGCGTATACAGAATGTGGTTCGGCGGGTATGACGGGGTAAAGCTTGGCACAGGCCTCGCAACCTCAGCTGACGGGATCGTCTGGATAAAAAACGCCGCCAATCCGGTACTCAGCCACGGCGTGGCCGGGTCTCTCGATGACACCCAAGCAGGGGTAATGGCTGTCGCGAAACGTGACACCCTCTATGACATGATCTACCGGAGCATCGACAGCGCAGGCAGGATGGCGTTCTCACTCGCGACATCTGCCGATGGGATCAAGTGGTGGAAGTACCCCGGGAACCCCGTGAAGAACCCCGGTATGTCCTGGGACTCCTACATGATCGGTTCCGGGACGCTGGTCTGGATCAACGGGAGGTTCGATCTTTGGTACTGCGGATCTAGCGGATACAGCTGGGGGATCGGCGTTGCCATGGATGAGTATGTGCCTCTGGCGGTCGCGCCTCCACGCGATCAGATCCCGGCTGCGTGTCAGCTCATGCAGAACTATCCGAATCCCTTCAACCCTTCCACCACCATACGCTATGCACTGCCACACAGGTCTTACGTGACGTTGTCAGTGTTCAATACCCTTGGCCAGCAAGTCGCCGCTCTGGTACACGAGAGCGAAAATGCGGGGGACCACGAGGCAAGGTTCGATGCGAACGGTCTGGCAAGTGGAGTGTACTTCTACCGGTTGCAAGCGGGGGACTATGTGCAGACGCGGAGGTTGGCCCTCGTTCGTTAGATTCTCACGAGGTCCAGTGAGGTTTTCTGGACTTTCTCAACTTGTCGTTGTACCAAAGGAGGGACTCGAACCCTCACCCCCTTGCGGGGACTGGATTTTGAGTCCAGCGCGTCTACCAATTCCGCCACTTTGGCGAGTGCAGGGAGGCCGGCGAAGCAGGGCGAACGCGTTCGCCGGTGATATTGTACGGAGAAATTGCCTGCGCTGCAAGGATTCCCGGAAGAGGAATGTCCCGGAGGGGATTCTGCAACCGGGACGAATCTGCTATGCGGGCATATTGATTAAATGACGGCATTGGCTTAACTTAACAGTGAGGAATTCTATCCAGACTTAAAGGAGGCGACCCAACCCGGCTCATCGCTACTCACTTCCCAGTTTCGTGTAAATTTTTCGAAAGATGAGCCGGCGCAGTCACATACCGCAATTCCGCATTGCTGTTTTCTTCGTCCTCCTGTCCGGGTCGCTGGTTCACCAGGCGGCCCGGGGGCAGGTGTCTCCCTCTCTTCCCGCCGACTCATTCCGTTTCGCATTGACCGCCGCGCTCAGGGATTCAGTGATCCATCTCCCGGATGAGTTCATCGCCGCCGGCACTGACACGTTGATGTTGGACAGCGTTCATGTTCTCAGGCGGGGATTCGACTACTCTCTCTCGTACAGGTTCGGTGCCGTTCGGATTGACACCTCATTTCTGTATCGCATACTCAGCGGGCCCTCGCCATCAGGCCACGTGCTTACAATGCGGTATCAGTACTTTCCGTTCAATTTCCAGCCCTTCTACGCCCGCCGCACACTTATTACGCTCAGGGACAGCACGGGCAAAGACTCGCTCAGGATTGCCCGGCCCCGGGGAGGTTTTTCGATCGACGATATATTCGGGGCAAACCTTCAGAAAAGCGGGTCGATTGTTCGCGGATTCACCGTCGGATCGAACAGGGACCTCTCGCTGAATTCAGGGTTCCGCATGCAGGTTTCGGGAAAGCTCGGATCGGATATCGATATCTCGGCCACGCTGACCGATGACAACACGCCCATTCAGCCCGAGGGGACGACACAGACGCTGCAGGAGTTCGACAAGGTGTTTGTCGAAATCCGCAGCACGAATCTCTCCGCCACGCTCGGCGACTTTGTCCTGGATCTGAACGGGCAGGAGTTTTCACAGCTGAGCCGGAAGCTCCAGGGAGCAATGGGGACCGCGGATTACAAATTTGGAAGCACGGGTGAGTCGGCCGTCGTCGCTGCGGCGGTGACGCGCGGGAAATTCAATACGATGCAGTTCAACGGCGTTGATGCCGTGCAGGGCCCGTATCTCCTCACGGGAAAGAACGGCGAGAGGGCGATCATCGTCATTGCGGGAACCGAAAAGGTCTACGTCAACGGGGAGGTGCAGACCCGCGGAGAGACCAACGATTATACGATCGATTACACCACGGGGGAGCTGACGTTCATGCCGAGGCGGCTTATCACCTCCGCCTCCAGGATTACCGTGGATTATGAATTCACCGACAGGCAGTATTCCAGGTCTCTTGTTGCGGCGCAGTCTGCAACATCGTTCCTGGACGGGAAGGCGAAGTTCACGTTCACGTTTGTGCGTGAGGCGGACGATCCAAATTCACCGATCGACTTCACGGTCACAGACAGTGCGCGGCAGGTTCTTGAGCAGGCGGGAGGAGACAGGAACAAGGCGATACAATCCGGCGTTGCGCTGGTGGACACCGGAGGGATCTATGTCCGTGTTGATACCGTCGTGGCGGGGCGCGGTCCGGTCACCTATTACCGGTACGCGCCGGGAGATACCACCGCAAAATACCTCGTGACATTTTCCTTTGTCGGTACGGGACTGGGTGAATACATCCGGCAGCAGGTCGGCGAATTCATCTGGAAAGGGGCGGGGGGCGGGGACTACCTCCCGATCGTCTATCTCCCGCTCCCGCAGTCGCAGCAGGTGATGGATTTTTCCGTTAACGTCGAACCGGTCAAGAGCCTGAAGGTGAGTGCGGAATACGCTGCGAGCCAGTCGAATGCAAACCAGTTTTCGGACCTCCCGGGAGTAATAACATCGGGGGCCGCAACGAAATTCGGTCTCTCATACTCACCCCGCAATGTCACGGTCGGCGGCACGGATATCGGGGGGTTCGACCTCCAGTTAAACGACCGGCGCGTGGGGAGCCTCTTCACGCCGATCGACAGGACAAACGACATCGAGTTTACAAGGAAGTGGGGAGTGGATTCCCTCTCGACGGGGGACGAAGAGATCCGGGAGGCAAACCTTCACTATCTTCCTTCAACCGGTATCGCGGTGGGGGGGAGCTACGGGCGCATCACAAGGGGGGACGACATGAGTTCGACCCGGACCGAGGGGGACTTCTCACTTCAGAAGCCCTATCTCCCCGTCGTGGCATACACGGTGGAAAACGTCGACGCGACGCAGATCTCTCTCGATGACGTGAGCAGGTGGCTGCGACAGCGCGGGAGCGTGTCCTATTCTCTCTGGAAGTTCGTCCCTGCGTTCTCCTACGAAGGGGAGCGGCGCAAAATAACGCCGGTTGACAGCAGCGTGTTCAAGGACGGCAGCCTGGCATTCGATCAGTTCGGCCCGAAACTGGCCCTGAAAGGGCTCGGGCCGCTCTTCTTCTCGTTTGAATACCTCTGGAGAAACGACGATCTCGCCAACGCGGGCGCACTCCTCCGTGAATCGGAATCCTTCACGCAAACCTACTCCGGGCGGATGTCCGAGACGGGTAATTTTACGACGGCGCTCGACGTGACGCTGAGCAGCAAGAAATTCACACCCGAATTCCTGCAGCTCGGGAATTCGAACATCCAGACGGTTCTCGTGAGGAGCCAGTCCCACTATTCCCCGCTGAACAGGGGGATCGATGCCGACTTCTATTACGAGGTTTCGACGGAACGGACGTCAAAGCTGGAACGCCTGTTTGTTCACGTGGCCCCCGGGTCGGGGAACTACATGTACCTTGGAGACCTCAACCATAACGGGATCCAGGACCCCGAAGAGTTCGCCCCCGCCCTGTTTGACGGCGATTACGTCGCGATCACGGTGCCGACGGATGCAATGTACCCCATCATCGATCTGAAAACCAGCACGCGGATCAGGATTACGCCCTCGAAATTCATACAGCGCGGTGCCGGGTTCCCGGGCGACGTTATATCCGCGATTTCCACGGAGACATACGCCAGGATTGACGAAAAGAGCAGCGAGCATGATCTCAAACAGATTTACCTCCTCAACCTCAACCGATTTCTCCAGGATTCGACCACACTGGCTGGTACTCAACTTTTTACGCAGGATGTCTACCTGTTCGAGGGGAAGAGCCTCTTCTCGATGAGAGGGCGCTATTCGCAGACATACGGGCTCACGAACTTCGCGGGAGGGATCGAGCATACGTACGGGCGGGAGAAGTCCGTTCGCATTCGCTGGCAGCTTGTCCCGGAAATATCAAATCAACTCGATTACGTCAATAAGATCGACCGGGTTTCCTCGCAGGAGGTTTCGACGAGCGTCCATGACATCCTCTCGAATTCCGTGAGTTTTGACGTCTCGTACCGGCCGGAGCAGAGTGTTGAACTTGGAATGAAATTCGATCTCGCGAAATCCGTCGACAGGTTCCAGGTGCCTGATCTTGGCGCAGCGCTGAACGAGCAGACCGTCAGATTTGTCTACGCATTTCAGGGAGCGGGCCAGGCAAGGGTGGAGGCGTCGCGGGAGGAGGAAATTCTGAGTCGGACGATCGCATCATACCCCTACGAATTGACGGGCGGCAGGGTCGCAGGGAAAACCTGGGTCTGGAGGTTCGGCTTCGACTATCGCGTGACACAATTCGTCCAGGCCTCTGCGACGTACGACGGTAGGACCGAAGGGGGCGCCCCTCCGGTTCACACGGCAAAGGCGGAGGTGCGCGCGTTCTTCTGATTTTACTTGCCTTTCAGGACCCAATTCTCTATACTCACCTACCCCCGTTTCGCTTCTCAGGGAGAGACACCTGCTCTCACGCTGCGACATTCAATCAGCTATCCCATGGTGTACTGCACCTCATTCGAATCCAAAGTTGGGCTGATTTACGTTGCATCGACCGACAAAGGCGTGTGCAAGGTGAGCGTTCCCCGGCAGACGAAGCGGGACTTCCTTCGCTGGCTGCGGGATAATTTTGACGACAACCAGGTTGTCGACAACCGGTCGCGCAACCGCGAGGTGATCGATCAGCTCAACAGGTACTTCAGCGGCAAGCTTGCAAAATTCACCTGCAGCGTCGACATGCTGGGCACGCCCTTCCAGACGCGCGTGTGGAAGGAGCTTTCCAGGATTCCGTACGGTACGACGATAAGTTACAAGCAGCTCGCGAAGCGTCTGGGGACGAGCAAGGGTTTCCAGGCGGTGGGGCGCGCGAACGCTGCAAACCCCATCCCGATCATCGTTCCGTGCCACCGCGTTCTCGGTACCGACGGTTCCCTTGTCGGATATTCGTGTGGCCTCAAGACGAAGGAGTTCCTCCTGAAGCTCGAAGGCTCGCTTCTCATCTAGCCTCCCGCTCTTCCGCCCTTTCTTGCCTTCTGCGACGTTTTTCGCTATACTTTTACGATGTCATTCCTTCAGGAACTCAATCCTGTCCAGCGCGATGCGGTAAGCGCAGTCGACGGTCCCGTCCTCATCGTGGCCGGTGCCGGCAGCGGCAAAACGCGCGTTCTCACGTACAGGTCCGCTCATCTCATCGATCAGGGGATCGCGCCGCAGTCCATCCTCGCCCTCACGTTTACAAACAAGGCGGCCGGAGAGATGAAGACGAGGATTGTGTCGCTCGTCGGAGAGGGAAGCCGCGGAATCTGGATGGGGACGTTCCACTCCATCTTTGCGCGGATGCTCCGGTTCGAGGCCGAGCGGATCGGGTATCAGCGGAGCTTCACGATTTACGACTCCGACGATTCACTCTCCCTGATCCGTTCCATCATGAACTCGTTCGGCATCCCCGGCCAGCAGTTCAGTCCCCAGGGGGTACGCTCGCGCGTCAGCCTGGCGAAGAATTCCATGATCTCCCCGAAGGCGTACCGGGAGAAGAGCGCCGACCCGATGGCGGAGAAAACCTCCCTCATTTATGAGGAGTACGAGAGACGGCTCAAGAAGTCGAACGCGATGGACTTCGACGATCTCCTCCTGAAGCCGCTCGAGCTGTTCTCACGCCACAAAGACGTCCTGGAACGGTATCAGTACAGGTTCAGGTACCTCCTTGTCGATGAGTACCAGGATACAAACAGGGTCCAGTATCTCCTCCTGAAGGAACTTGCCGGCCATCACCGCAATATCTGCGTCGTCGGCGATGATGCGCAGAGCATCTACGCATTCCGGGGCGCCGATATCCGGAACATACTCGATTTCGAGAAAGATTATCCCGACTGCAAGGTCTTCCGGCTTGAGGAGAACTACCGTTCCACGAGGACCATCCTGGCGGCCGCGGACGGGATTATTCGTCACAACGTCGATCAGATCCCCAAGAAACTCTGGACTTCCAACGATGCCGGTGATCTTATCACGCTTCAGACGTGCGAAGACGACCGGGACGAGGGATACAAAGTGGTCTCCGCCGTGCAGGAGGAGTCGCTCCGCAGGAAACTCGACCTGAAGGATTTTGCGGTTCTCTACAGGACCAATGCCCAGTCCCGCTCAATAGAAGACGCGCTGAGACGGAACGGAATCCCGTATATCATCGTGGGAGGTGTGGCATTCTACAAGAGGAAAGAGATAAAGGATATCCTGTCATACTTGAGTGTCATCGCCAACCCTTCCGATACGGAGAGCCTTCTCCGGATTATCAACGTCCCTGTAAGGGGAATCGGCGAAACGACAGTCGGAAAAATCCGATCTCTTGCCGATGAGCACCGCACGCCTCTCCTGGAATTCCTCCCTTCACGCCACATCGAGGGGGTGATCGCGGACAAGACATTGAAAGCCGTGAGGCAGTTCCATTCCCTTCTGACGAAGTACATCGGTCTCAAAGGGGAGATATCCGTCGGAGAGCTTGCCCGCGCGCTCGTGGACGAGATCGGCGTACTTCAGGATCTGAAGGAAGAGAACACGGCCGAGTCGCTGAACAGAAGAGAGAATATCCAGGAGCTCGTTTCCGCCCTGACGGAATTCAGCGACAAGCAGCCCGAGGCAAGGCTCGAAGATTTCCTTGCGGAAGCCTCGCTTGTGTCGGACGTGGACACGGCGGATTTCGGACGCAATGCCGTTACCCTCATGACGCTGCATGCCGCGAAGGGATTGGAATTTCCTGTGGTTTTCATCACGGGACTCGAAGAAGGGCTCTTCCCTCTCGGAGGTGCCGAAAGCGACCGGAAGGAACTGGAAGAGGAACGCCGGCTGCTGTACGTCGGCGTAACGCGTGCGAAGCAAAAACTGTATCTTTCCTGGGCGGTCACGCGGTACAGGTACGGCGAACTCTCATACTCGTCAAAGTCCCGGTTCCTGGACGAGATCGACCCCTCGCTCCTCCGTCCGGAGGGTGGAAGAGGGACTGCAGCCCGTCCGTACCGCCGGCCGGGGGTCGCGGCGGCGGGAGTATCCGCGCTGCGCCGGCAGAAGGCCGCATCCGACGACACTGACAAATATTTCTCCGACGTCACGCCGGGGTACGAAAACGAATCGCAGGACGCGTTCCACGCGAAGGTCGGTTCGCGCGTCATCCACGAATCCTTCGGCAAAGGGCGGATCCTTGCGCTCGACGGTACCGGGGAGAACGCCCGCGCCGTCGTGGAATTTGAGAGCATAGGACGCAAGAACCTCATGCTGAAATATGCAAACCTCCGTCCCCAGTAACACACCGGCCGCCTGATGACAGATCTCATCTTCCGCGCCGCGCAGGTGACCGTCAGGCAGATCGAGATTCTTTACTACTATGCCCAGCTCATCTGGCGGAAGCTGAAACAGGACGACATCCTCTTTCTCGCCTCCGGACTTGCATTCAACGGTATACTGACGCTCCTCCCGATGCTGTTTCTCTCGGCGGCCGTTGTGGGGACGCTCCTCCACTCGGATGCCACCAGCCTTGACCGCGTAAATGATTTCCTGGACGCCATTTTCCCGCAACAGCCCTACGCCGAGGAGATCAAGGCGTCGATCCGGTCCGTTGTGTCGGAGATCATCACGTACCGCCGGTCGATCGGCGCGGTCGGACTCACGGTGCTCCTCTGGACCGTCACCTCGATATTCAACGCGTTGCGGACCGTGCTGCACAGGGTCTATGAACTCAAGCGGACGCGCAGTCTCCTCTCGAGCCTTACACGGGATATCGGGTTCATTGTCCTCGCCTTCATCCTCTTTGTTTCCACGAACTTCGCCATCTGGATGTACACACTCCTCAGGCCCCTGGCTATGGATGTCCCCCCCCTTAAGTCATTTGTCGACGCGGGATACACCAGGGCACTCCCGACGCTGACGATTGTCGTTCTTACCGCGATCATGTTTTACATCGTGTACAGGTACATCACCGATGTGCGCCCGCCGCACATGGCTGCCGCCATTTCAACGCTCACGACAACGGTGCTCTGGATCATCGGCGGCAGGGTGTTCGCCGTGTACATCTCGGACTGGTCCATCATCGGCAGGATCTACGGTCCGTACGCGTTCCTGCTTGTGCTTCTCATCTGGATCTACATCTCGAGCGCGATATTTGTCTTCGGAGGCGTGGTCGGACAGGTCTACTGGGAGCGGAGCAAGCTCGTCGCCGCCGGTATACTGAAAAAGAAGCGCTGAATCCACACTTGCAAGGCAGGGGGTCCCCATGTCAAGGAATTCCATCGAATATCTGCGCGGGCTCCGCGAACAGGCGTTGCTCGGCGGCGGGCGGGAACGGATCGAGGACCAGCACAGGAAAGGGAAGCTCACGGCCCGTGAGCGGCTGACGATTCTCCTTGATGAAGGAAGCTTCGAGGAGATGGATATGTTTGCCGAACACCGGACGAGCGATTTCGGGCTTGACAAGCAGAAGTACCTGGGGGACGGGGTCGTCACCGGAACCGGTACGATCAGCGGGAGGCTCGTCTGCGTTTTCAGCCAGGACTTCACGGTCTTCGGCGGATCTCTCTCGGAGGTCCACGCGGAGAAGATAGCAAAAGTGATGGACCTCGCGATGAAGGTGGGATGCCCGGTGATCGGCCTGAACGACTCCGGGGGCGCGCGCATCCAGGAGGGGGTTGTGAGCCTGGGCGGGTATGCCGGCATTTTCCTCAGGAACACGCTGGCATCGGGTGTCGTCCCCCAGATTTCCGCGGTGCTCGGGCCCTGTGCGGGGGGTGCGGTGTATTCCCCCGCCATAACGGATTTCACGCTGATGGTGAAAGAGACAAGCTACATGTTCGTCACCGGACCCAGCGTCGTGAAGACGGTGACGCACGAAGAGGTCAGCGCCGAAGAGCTCGGGGGGGCCGTCACGCACGCAAGCCGGAGCGGCGTCGCGCATTTTGCGTGCGAAAACGAGGTCGATTGTCTTCAGACGATCCGGAATCTCCTTGCGTACCTCCCTTCCAACAACATGGATGATCCGCCCTCAATCCCGCCGACCGATGAGAGCAACCGGCTCGACGGGGAGCTTGATACGCTCGTTCCGGAGAATCCGAACAAGCCATACGACATCAAACAGGTGATTTCCCGTGTTGTGGACGGAGGGGTCTTCCTCGAAGTCCACGAGGCGTACGCGGGGAACATCGTCGTCGGTTTCGCGCGTCTCGCCGGGAAATCCGTGGGGATCGTCGCGAATCAGCCCGCTGTGCTTGCAGGAGTTCTGGACATCGACGCCTCCCGGAAAGGGGCGAGGTTTGTCCGTTTCTGTGACGCCTTCAACATCCCGCTTGTCGTGTTCGAGGATGTCCCCGGGTTCCTCCCCGGAACGGACCAGGAGTGGAGAGGGATAATCACGAACGGGGCGAAGCTCCTGTACGCATTCTGTGAGGCAACAGTGCCGCGGCTGACGGTCATAACACGCAAAGCCTACGGCGGGGCGTACGACGTCATGAACTCGAAGCACATCCGGGGTGACTTCAACTTCGCATGGCCCGGGGCGGAGATCGCCGTCATGGGCCCGAAGGGGGCGGCGGAGATCATATTCAAGCGGGAGATCGAATCGTCACCCGACAGGGAGAAGGCCCTCGCCCAGAAGGAATCCGAATACCGGGAGAAATTTGCAAATCCATATCTCGCGGCGAGCAGGGGATATATCGACGCCGTGATAGAGCCGTCGGAGACAAGACCCCGTCTGATCAGGGCGCTCGAGCGCCTGCGGGAGAAAGTCGACGGCAATCCAAAAAAGAAGCACGGAAACATACCCCTGTAGGCCGGAAGGGGCAAACTCTCACATTTGTCTTGAATGTCCCCCATCAACTGCATATATTGCATATGTATACATTCAAAATGCGGGGTGGGATGAATGAGCCGAAGCGTTCTCAGGAGAACTGTTTTTTGTCTGTGCCTCGTCATTGCGGGCTGCTCATCCGAACAGGTGAGTCATCGCAGGACCCCCCTTGCCGCCGTACCCCACATCGATTCCACCGTACACTCCCGGGCTGATTCACTCCAGGAGGACTTTACCGCCGATACCTCCCAGTTTCTCGATCTTGCTGAGAGCGACGAAGAAGTAACCTCGGATTCGGCGTTTTCCGCATTGCTCGAATCTGCCCGTCAGCATTACCTTTCCGCCATTGCGGCCGGTGAGAACCACGATTCCACCCGCTCGGCCGCCCAGTTCGAAGAAGCGATCGCCACGCTGAACCAGCTGAGCTACTTTCCGAATATTGAGAACAACAGGGACTTCAATGACCTGAGCAAGGCGGTCATCGAGGACTACGAGCAGTACATAGCGCACATCGACAGCCTCAGTCCCGAGACCTCGGTCTTCGCGCTGCGAGAAAAGCTCAATGAGATCACTGAAGTTGCAGATTCGACCGGGGGCAGGGGGACACAGAGGGTCATCCATGAAGGGACGACAATCCCGCTTGTGATCAACAACCTTGTGGATCAGAACATACGTTTCTTCGAGGGGAGGGGACGTTTCCACATGGAAAGGTGGCTTCAGCTCGCCGGCCGGTATGCTCCGCTCCTGAAACAGGTGGTGCGGGAGGAAAATGTCCCGGAAGAAATTATTTACCTCACAATGCCCGAGAGCGGCATGAACCCCGTCGCCCGCTCATGGCGGAAGGCTGTCGGCATGTGGCAATTCGTCAAGGGAACCGGGAGGCTGTACGGGCTCAGGGGGAATTTCTGGTATGACGAGCGGCGGGATTTTGAGAAGGCGACGCGTGCTGCAGCCAGGCATCTCCGGGACCTGCACGCGGAATTCAACGACTGGTATCTTGCCCTGGCGGCATACAATTCGGGCGCGGGCCGTGTCTACCGGGGGATACGCAGGAGCGGATCGACGGACTTCTGGACGATGCGACGGAAGCTTCCGCGCGAAACGAGGAACTACGTCCCGCAGTATATCGCGGTGACGCTCATCGCGTTGAATCCCTCCTCGTACGGATTCACGGATGTGACCCCCGAGCAGCCGCTGAAGTTCGAAAAAGTGAAAGTGGATGATTGCGTGGACCTGGACGTCCTTGCCGAATGTGCGGGGACGGACCCCGACATGATGAGGATCCTGAATCCGGAACTCGTTCAATGGTGCACGCCGCCGGGCCTCAAAGGCTATGAATTGCGGATACCCGTCGGTTCCTCAAAGCTTTTCAGGGATCGCTACGCGCAGATTCCTGATGACAAAAAGAGGGACTGGATAGTCCATACGATCCACCGGGGCGAGACACTGGCCTCCATAGCGAAGAAATACGAAATCCCTGCCGAGATTATTCAGGAATCAAATCATATTTCCTCTTCGAGAAAACTCCCGGTGGGGAAAAACCTGGCGATCCCCGTCCCCCGGGGCTCCCAGCGTTTTGCAGGTCTTGTGGCGAGTTCCGCCAGGGCGGAGGCGTCGATGATGAGCATGGACGCGTCTTCCGTCAGGCATGTTGACGGCAGAACGAAAATCGCAAGGGCGCTTTCATATGCCCGTGCGCATCCTCCGGCAGACACGCATGATAAAAAGCGGTTGAAGTACAATGTGAAAAAGGGAGACACGATCGGGAACATCGCCGAATGGTACGGCTGCAGGGCGGCGGATATCCGGAACTGGAATGACATCCCTTACGGGAGACCGATTCGTACGGGCGCTGAGTTGACGATCTGGGTCGATAAGCGCGAGGTGACAAAGTACGAGAAGGTCGATGAAATGACATTTGCCCAGAAGCAGGCGATGCTCCCGCAGAAGACAGAAACCCCGGCGGCTGACGAGAGCGGGGGGGATGATTCGAAGAGCTATACGGTGAAGAAGGGGGACGTCCTCGAAAAGATCGCGCAGGACCGTGGGGTTTCGGTAGGCGAACTCAAGCAGTGGAATCACCTCCGGACGAGCCGCATCGTTGCGGGCCAGGTGCTTGTCATTCACGACGAAGGGAAGCTTCCGGCTGCAACCGAACCCGCGTCCGTCCAGGGAGCGAAATCCGGAGCCGGCGCGGACAAGGTCCTTGTCTACAAGGTGAAGAAGGGGGACACGATCTGGGATATTGCAAAGGCGCACAATGTCGAGCCGCGGGACCTGAAGAGCTGGAATGACATTACGCGAAACAGGATATTCGCCGGCCAGGAGCTCATCATCCACGTCACGGCGTCGGACTCCCGGCAGTAGCGGCCACCCCCGTAACGCGGTGCCAGTACTCCCTGTGGATGTAGTGTGTGACGAGTGACGTGAATTCGTTCAGAAGTTCCTGCGGGATGATCACGTAGAGCGCCGAAGCCCTCTCACCCGCCCCGGCATTGTGATCCAAAAAGACATTGTACGCCTCCAGCGCGTCCTCGCTGTCAAGACTCTCCTTGTCGGGCACCACGAGCCCGAACACGATGCGCCGCTTCTCCGGGTCGAACCCGATGACGTCCGGCCGGCGGGGGCGTGAAGAACCGAATCCATCGTTTGTAATCAGAGGTGGCGCCCCTATCCCCTCGATTCCCCGGGCTCCCTTTATCTCGATCCCCTCCGCCCTGAGATACTCAACAAGCTGCCCGACAAGCGTATTGTGCGTTTCCGGCATCATTCAGGATCATGGTGATTCCCGGGCAATGTAGCCCTGCGTGGAGATGAATGCAAGTCCACTTTGGAGAAATAGCATGACTGACGCGGCCAGGTACGCCCCGTCATCCCGGGCGGGCTTCAGTTGACTGTGAGTGATCGTAGTTGTAGTTTGGGGCACAGCCGGTGTTCCGGCCCGCCGGCCTTCCTATCCATGTTGAATCCCGATCCCCATGCGACTTTCCAGATGTCTCGTTCTCGCCTTTGCGGTCACCTGCCTCCCCCTGGCACACCTTTTTGCGCAGCGTGACCTGGTTCCCGCATCCGACCCTGTGTACAAGTTCCTCCTGAGGCAGGAGTTGAACGGGACATTGAACGGTTTTCACTGGGGGATGCTCCCGCTTTCCCGGAGTGAGATCTCGGGGTTCCTGGATTCCCTTGACAGGTCCGCTTCGCTCTCCGCGACGGACAGGGGCATACTCAGGGACCTGAAGGTCAAACTCTCGTACGACATGTCGCACTCGCTGTCGGGTTCAACGGCGATCCTGCCGGACGGAGGCCTGACCTCCATCTTTGACGACGACAGGCAAAAGTATCTCTATGCCTATGCTGATTCGACCGCCTCCGTATTTGTCGACGGATTCGGCTCCTACAGCTACAGGGCGGCGAGAGGCGATTCCACCGGATCGACGTTCGCCTCGCTGGGGGAAATCGGCGTGCGTGTGCGCGGGACCCTTTTCGATCATCTGGGTTACTACCTCCAGGCGTCGAACGGGAAGCTCCTCAGCGGATCTCACCAGTTCGCACTCATGGATCCGCGCCTGGCTGCAAACGACAAGTTCAATTCCGACGCGCGCGGCTACTTTGACCTGACGAACGGGTACATGCGATACGACGCAAACTGGCTGACGCTGATGGTCGGCCGGGAGCAGATTCTCTGGGGGATGGGATACAGCGACCGGCTCGTCTTTTCGGACAACACCGTCCCGTTCGATTTCATCCGGCTCGACCTCAGGAGCGGCAGCCTCCGCTACACGTTTCTGCACGGGAGCCTCGTGGGCGCCGATACAAACGGGCACACCCTTTCGTCAAAGTACATCGCCACCCACAGGGTGGAGTTCAATATCGGGTCGCGGTTCAGGCTCGGCCTGAGCGAGGCGATCGTGTACAGCAGGCAGCCCCCGTCGCTTGCGCTCATGAACCCGCTTGCGTTCCTCACGTCGACCGACCAGTCGATACAGCTCCCGGTCGATAATGCGCACAAAAAACACATCTGGATCGATGCGGAGGCTTTTCCCTTGCGGAAAGTCCGCTTGAACGGGACTCTGATGATTGACGACCTGGACCTCGGGACAATCGGCAACACCGGCGTCGCAGGAGACGACAACAAGTTCGGCTGGCAGGGGGGGGTACTCTGGCAGGATGCATTTTCCGCCAGCAACCTAGCGCTTTCCGTGGAATACACGCGGATAGGCCCGTTTGTCGGCGCGCACAGGGAGATCGTAAGCTCGTATGCGAACTGGGGGCTGCCGCTTGGCCAGGAGCTTCAGCCGAACTCCGATGAATGGATGCTCCTTGCGGAATACGACGTCAGCCCGCGCGTCAGTGTCAGCGGGAAGCTCCAGTTTCAGAGGACAGGGGAGAACATCGTTGATGCGAACGGAGACATCCTGTTCAACGCCGGGTCTGATCTTCTCAACGGCGAGGGGGATAACGTCCACCCGAACGTGTTCCTGGAAGGGCTGAGGGTGAACCGCTTCCTGGCGACGATCGGGTTCACCTGGCAGCCCGTGAGGCAGTATTTCCTCGAATTCACATACTTCTTCCGGTATTTCGATTACCCCGCTCAGTCCCGGACCCTCAAGGACAACATCGCGTGGACGACCTTCCGTGTTGACTTCTGAGCCATCACCCCTGCAGGGCCGAAAAAGACAAAGGGCACCCGTGAAGGTGCCCTTGATTTTTCGCGGAGGGGGAGAGATTCGAACTCTCGGTAGAGGTTTACCCCCTACGACGGTTTAGCAAACCGTTGGTTTCGGCCACTCACCCACCCCTCCAGGTTCGGAATCGGGTTGTAGACGAAAAGTCTTTACAATGATACGAAATTCGAGGACCCGAAACAAGAGACGGTCTCGCGTTTCAGGTTGATTCTTTACGCTGTTTTTTGCATGTTGTGCACCATATCAACAGCGTAAGCTGTTGACGGCGCATGCTGTTGACCGTGCACGGTTAACGGCGTAAGCCGTTACGATCCCTGGAAAAGTCGCTGCGCCAGGAATTCGGGCAGTCCCACATCACGGATGGCGCGCGCGGTCACCTGCACCTCATAGTGCACGCGTATCAGGCTGTAGTCACCCGTGGATGTATCAAAAAGTCCGAACGCGGCATCGGGGTTTCCGTCACGAGGCTGGCCGACGCTTCCCACGTTGATGATGTGCCGGGCTCCGGGCTTAAACTTGTTGATGGACCCGTCTTCACCGATGATGATGGGGACGTGAGTGTGCCCAATAAAGCAGAGAGCGGTCTTGAACGCCGCGAAATTCTCCTGGGCCGCCCGCATCGTCAGTATATAGCTCCACGCGTCAGGATGTTCCGGTGAGGAGTGCACGAGCGTAAGCCCATTGGGTTCCGCCGTGAAAGGGAGAGAATGGAGATAATCACAGTTCTCCTTTGTCACAACGCCCTTTGACCATTGAATCGCACTGACCCCATAGTGGTTGAAATCATCGAGCGGCGTATCTCCCACAAGCCCGCTGTCGTGGTTACCTTTCAACACTACCGTGCAATGTTTGCGCACGAGATCCACGCACTCGTTCGGAAATGGTCCGTAGCCTACGGTATCTCCAAGGCAATAGACGGTCTCAACTTTCAAATCCTCGACTTTCTTCAAAACCTCCTTGAAGGCCTCGAGGTTGCCGTGGATATCGGAGAGAACAGCAATGAGCATGCGGGGGCGTAGATGATTAATGGTTGTACAATAAATGAGATGATTTTGAGAAAGGCAACTGTAAAACGCATCGCCCTTCTCGGGTGCCTGCTTGCTGTTCTCGCCCTCGACCATAGAGTCGCGCCCGCACAGGAGCAATCCAGGGAACAGATCAAGGCGGAGGCGGAGAGCCAGCTCGATAAAATGACCCCCGCCGACATCGATGCAAAGCTGAAGGAGCTTGGGATGACCCGGGAAGAGGCCATCGCCAAGGCGAAAGAGTACGGGATCAGCCTCGACGATTATCTGTCCCGGCTCAGACCCGTCCCGGCGTCAGAGAGCGGCGAATCGGTGTTCGGCAGGAGTGCCAGTCCGCTCAGAGGAGATCCCCGGCTGGACGTCCAGAAGCCGAGCTACAGGTTTCTGGGTGATCTGGACACCGTATCGCTGAAATCGCTGAAGATGGTCAAGAAGTATCCTGTCCCGGGATTCGGCGTGAGACTTGGCGCCGACAGCTTGATGCAGCCGTACGGGTTCGACATATTCCAGTTCCCGTCAACTTTTTTCACACCATCCGCAGCTACTCCTCCTCCGCCTTCATACCAGCTTGGTCCCGGCGATGAGATTACATTGAGCGTGTGGGGGGAGACGAGGCTCAGCTATCAGCTCTCCGTTAACAGGGAGGGAAATCTCGTTGTCCCCGAGGTTGGGCCTGTGAGCGCCAACGGGCTTACGCTCGGTCAGTTTGAGGAGAAGCTTCTGAAGCGGATGTCATCGGTGTATTCCAGCCTACAGGGCGGCGCCCGGGCAAGGACGTTCCTCGATGTTTCCGTTGGAAAGCTGCGCACAATCCAGGTGTACGTCACGGGAGAAGTCAACAGGCCGGGAGGCTACGCGATTCCGGCTTTGTCGACGGTGCTCTCTGCGATGTACGCCGCGGGTGGGCCCACAATCAGCGGCAGCATGCGCAATATCCGCATTCTCCGGAGAGGGGAGGAGATACCCCCGGCCGACCTGTACTCGTACATCCAGAAGCTGAAGAAGTCGAACGATGTATCCTTGATGGACGGCGATGTACTGTACATTCCTCCCGCTACGCGCCGTGTTGCCATCACCGGCCAGGTGACCCGCCCCGCGATATACGAAATCAAGGACGGCGAAACGCTGAGTGATCTTTTGCAACTGGCCGGCGGCCTCCGGTTCTTCGCATATACGAAGCGCATCCACCTCGAGCGCATTGTCCCGCTGAGGGAGCGGCAGATGTATGACAAAGAGATCCTTCAGATCGACCTGAGTTTTGACAGTGCGCAGCAGATGCTGGCGAGCAAAGCGGGGCTCGAAGACGGAGACCTGGTTCATGTTCTCGAGATCGCGTTTGACCAGGTTAACCGGGTTGATATCGCCGGACCCGTGTACAAGCCGGGGAGATACGGCCTCACTCCGGGGATGCGCGTGGCGGATCTGATAATGCGCGCGGACAGCTTGAAGCGGAGCACGTTTTCCGAGCTTGGCACAATCTCGCGTGTCCTTCCGAACCTCCGCCGCGAAATCCTCACGTTCAATATCCGCATGGCGCTGGGCGGAGAAGAAGCGAATAATCTCCTTCTGAAGAACGAAGACAGCGTCTTCGTGTACCCGGACAGCCTCTTCTATCCCCAGAGGATGGTGACAATTGCCGGCGCGGTCCGGATTCCCGGGAAATATCCCAGGAGGGAACAACTCACTATCGGCGATCTCATTGTCATGGCGGGGGGTTTGACGGAACTGGGCCAGGTCTCCGGCATTGAAGTGGCGCGAATGGACACGACACAGGTAGGGCGGTACACGACGGTATTCAAGGTTGACCTTCCTGATGACTACTGGAAGACCGGAACCCAGGATTTCTTTCTGAACGACAACGACATAGTCTCTATTCCTGAGAATCCCAAAATCACTGTCCCAAAATCGGTTGTTCTTACCGGGTACGTGATGTATCCCGGGACATATGCTATCCGGTATTCAGGAGAACGTCTGGCCGAGTTATTCAAACGAGCTGGCGGGTTACGTGTCGGAGCCTACATCGAAGGGGCGAGATTGTTCAGAAAATTCAATAACGCCGGACTCGTCCCCATCGACTTCAAAAAAGCCCTGGAGGACGAATCGTCTCGTGATAACGTGATCCTGTATGACAGAGACTCAATCAACGTTGCTGTTGTCGAGGATGTAGTCTACGTATCCGGGGAAGTCATCGTACCGTCTCCCGTTCTCTATAAGAAGGGCGCGAATCTCGATTTCTATCTGGAGCAGGCAGGCGGGATGAAGGAAGAGGCGGACGAGGACCGGGTGGTCGTCCTCCTCCCAGGTGGAAAAAAATGGGATGGGGGAGGACTATTTGGGAGCCAGGACATATTGCCGGGAAGTTCAGTATATGTCCCGAAGAAGATAGAAAAGGTCGATAACACTCTTCCAATTCTAAGGGACGTTGTGACTATACTTGCCAGCCTCGCAGCGTTAACTGTGGCCATGATTCAAGTGTCGAAATAAATTCCCATGCCTGATTCGACATCAACAACAAAGCCGGATGTGACATTCCGGGATATCTTCGTTCCTGTGTGGGCGGAGAGGAAGCGGGTGCTTCTGATCTCATTCGCGGTAGGAATTGTGACGCTCGGAGTCAACTTTCTGCTGCCCAAGTACTACAAGGCAGACGCAACGATACTTCCAGAGACCGACAAGAACAAACTGAGCTCGATGAGTTCGCTCGCAGGTTTAGCTTCATTGGCCGGAGTCAATGTCTCTGGGAATGACCTTTCCCGCCTTTATCCCGTGATCCTCACCAGCGAGTCGGTCCTCACAAACGTAATCCAGAAGCGATATGCGACGGTACGATTCAAGGACTCGGTGAACCTGATCCAGTACATGGAGTTGGATGAAGGATCCCCCGCCAAGGATCTTGATGAGGCTCTGCGCAGACTTAAAGCGCTGTTAGTTGTCAATTTCGACACGAAAACTAGTGTCGTAAGCGCTAGTGTTGAAATGCCTGAGCCCCGCCTTGCTGCAGATGTGTTGAATGCAGCAATCGACGAGCTGGATTTGTTTCTGAGGGAAAAAAAATCGACGAGCGCTACAGAACAGAGAAAATGGATTGAATCTCGGCTGGCTCAGGTTGATGTGGAGCTTAGGATCGCTGAAGAAGCTCTAAAGAACTTCCGGGAGAAGAACAGACAGGTATTGAATTCACCTCAGCTTCTTCTGGAACAAGATCGACTTGCTCGCGAAGTTCAAATAAAAGGAACGATTGATCTGGAATTACGCAAGCAAGCAGAAATCGCTAAGATAGATGAAATAAAGTTAGTCACAAACATAAACGTGCTTGACGAGGGCCGCGAACCGGTCAAGAAGGAGAGGCCCAAGCGTGGCACAAATGCTGTTATTGGATTTTTGCTAATGTTCGCAGCAACGTCGGGCTTCTTTGCTATCCGATCAGTTTATGGCGAGAGAATCGGGAAGTATATTAAGTCGCTGACATAAGATTGCTCTTGTTTTTCACCTAATTCAGGAAAAGATATGAAAGTACTCATTACTGGAGGAGCGGGCTACATTGGCTCGCTACTCACTGGCGTCCTTCTCCAAAGAGGCTATTCTGTCGTAGTCGTCGACGATCTCTTGTTCGGAGGTGATTCTCTCCTCGCATATTTAACGCACCCGAATTTCAGGTTCTACAAAGGCAACGTTACCGAAAAAGCTTCGATCCAGGCCCACTTTAGGAACGTTGATCACGTAGTCCACCTTGCAGCGCTGGTGGGGTTTCCAGCTTGTCGTCAGGTCGGACCCCAAGTCGCATGGCTCTATAATTTGCAGGGGACGAAGAACACATATGAACTTGCTCAGAAGAACAACGTAAAGAGGTTCGTTTTTGCCTCGACATACAGCAATTATGGAATTGCAGATGGAAATGCGGCGGTCACAGAGGATTCGCCGTTGAACCCGCAATCTTTGTATGCTGAGACGAAGATTGCCGCAGAAACATTCTTGATGGAAGAAGGAAAAAGATCGGGCACTGTCCCCGTCCTTTTCCGATTTGCGACTCTCTTCGGGATTTCTCCAAGGACGAGGTTTGACCTCATCATCAATCAATTTGTTCTTGAAGCAATCGAAAAACATCAATTAATCATCTACCAAAAGAACTATAATCGATCCTTTGTCCACATCCGGGACATTGCCAAAGCTTTGATCATGGCGATGGAGCTTGACCTAGACAAGGTTGGGAATCAAGTGTTCAACGTTGGCTCTAACTCAGGGAACTATTCAAAAGAAGAAGTAATTAATCTGATCAAGAAATACGTTCCTGAAGTCACCATCCAACTCAAAGACCTGAGTTTTGACGGCGATATGCGCGACATTAAGGTGTCTTTCGACAAAATTGAACGGGTGATGGGATACAAAACTGAAATAACGGTGGAAGATGGTATTAGAGAGCTTGTGGATGCCATACGGAGTCGGCTCATAAGTGACCCGCATTCCACGAGAAATCGAAACGCCCAATTTATAGTACAATAGATGCAATATGAAATCCTGGGAGTCTCATTCTATCGTTGTCACGGGAGGCAATGGCTTCCTCGGAAAGGCTGTTGTTGGTAAGCTCACGATGCGAGGCTACAACAGTATTGTTGTTCCGCGAAGTCGAGAATACGACCTGCGCAAGGAGTCGGATATCCGCCGACTGTTCGACATGGCGAAGCCCACACTGGTCATTCACCTGGCAGCGGTTGTCGGCGGGATAGGGGCCAACCAGGCAAACCCAGGCAAATTCTTTTATGACAATGCCATCATGGGGATTCAGCTTATGGAGTTGTCGCGCCAGTACGCCGTGGGGAAATTCGTAGGTGTGGGAACAATTTGCGCTTATCCAAAACATACCCCCGTTCCGTTCAAGGAAGACGACCTCTGGAACGGATATCCGGAAGAAACGAACGCTCCCTACGGACTTGCGAAGAAGATGATGCTTGTGCAGGCTCAGGCGTATCGTCAACAATATGGCTTCAACGCAATCTACCTCTTGCCTGTGAACTTATATGGGCCAGGAGACAATTTTGATCCTTCTTCATCGCACGTCATACCGGCTCTGATCAAGAAGTGTGTAGATGCAAAAGTCGCCGGCAAAAAGGAAATTATGGTCTGGGGTGACGGAAACGCAACGCGGGAGTTCCTCTATATCGATGATGCGGCCGAAGCGGTGTGTCTGGCGGCGGAAAAATACAATGATCCAGACCCCGTAAATGTGGGTGCGGGATTTGAAATCTCGATAAAGGATCTTGTCCTCCTCATAGCAAAGCTGACGAAGTATGAAGGCAGGATATTGTGGGACGTTTCGAAGCCAAACGGCCAGCCTCGCAGGATGTTGTCCACCTCCATGGCAAAGGAGCGCTTCGGCTTTTCTTCGAAGACCTCATTTCAAGAAGGACTGAGCGCAACTGTTTCATGGTACGAAGAGACGTTTCGGACCAAAGAACGAACGAAATAGGCTGGCTCCCCTCGATTGTCCCCCTCTAACCTAATGATGCTTACTTATAGACGCCTGTCGGACGGGGAGCAATCAGCGCGTTAGCTCTAGCATTGGAAATGCTATGCGTCGGGTGATAGGACCGTCTACCGATGGAGCAGATCTTTATGGATTGCAGGATTTGCGGAAACCCCACACGTCTCAGATTTATGGCCACAGTACTACGGAAGTACGACGTTAGGTATTTCCATTGCAATGCGTGCGGGTTTATTCAAACGGAGCAGCCGTATTGGCTCGAAGAGGCATACCGTCGCCCCATCAATCTCTCTGACACCGGGCTTATTCAACGCAACATTGAGTGTGCTAATAAAACCGAAACCCTGCTTGCGTACTTATTCGACTCCAACGGGAAAATTCTCGATTTCGCAGGTGGGTATGGTGTGTACACTCGCCTAATGCGGGATAAGGGATTTGATTGCTACTGGCATGACAAGTACTCACAGAACTTGTTCGCGGTGGGGTTTGAAGCTCAATTGGACAAGGGACAGTTTGAACTTGTCACTGGATTCGAAGTCTTTGAACATCTCCCGGACCCCATTGAAGTGATTCACGAAATGCTAGAGTATTCGAAATCGGTTCTCTTTTCGACTCTTTTGCTACCGCAGCCAGCGCCAGGTCCGAACGAATGGTGGTATTATGGGTGCGAGCATGGGCAGCATATTTCGTTCTACTCGCTTTCGTCTCTTAGGGTCATCGCCGATCGTTTCGGGTTGAATTTCTATTCCGATGGCGTGTCACTTCATCTCATTTCAGAAAAGCGATTCCCCCGCACTGCATTTCCCCTCTTGCTCAGGTTATCTCGATTCGGCATCGCGAAATTTAGATCCAAGAATCTAATAGGTCGCACACTCGCGGATTCTGAGGAAATGCGCCTTGTCGAGGGTGGATGATTTCCAGGTCTCATCTCATCCCGTTGGAATTCGTGAAAGCCACGTATTGCCTTAGGCTCGGTATTGCTATTCCACCCGCCTCAACTTTTGTCACGTGCCGACAATGAATAGGGACCTGATCCGCAATTCGCTTTTTGGCTCTGGCAGTTTCGTTCTGATCAGCGTAATCGCGTTGTTGACTACTCCTATTATCGTCAAGGGGCTGACAGTTGGGGGGTACGGAGTGTACCTAGTTGTTACAAGCTTGGTAGGATATTATGCTATCGCGGACCTTGGGCTAGGCCAGGCAATAATAAAATTTGTCGCAGAGTACAGTGCGCGTGGCGATGACGAGGGAATTTACCGTTCTATTAACTCGGCTCTTGTTGTCCAATCTGCGATGGGACTCGTTGGGTCACTTCTACTAATTGTTTCTAACGATTGGCTTTTGAACTTACTAAGAATAGGTGATCAGTATAGAGCGGATGCCCACCTGGGGGTATATCTTTGTGCATTCGGATTCATGGCTTCGATGTTCGGAGGTACATTCTCGGCGGTCATAATGGGTCTGCAAAGATACGATATCTCTTCCAGAGTTGATGTCGGCGTCAATGGAGGGCTAAACTTAGCTCTCGCCGCGGTTGCATTCTGCGGATTTGGTTTGCTTGTAGCAATTTCCGTTTCCGTGTTTATGACTTTGACCTCAACAACAATCTATTTCGTGAAGGTGAAGAAGCTACTCCCGTTTTGGCGAGCGAAGTTTGTGTTGCGATTTCTAGAGGTTAAGAGAATGTTTCAGTTCAGCGGGTACGTGTTTGTCTCAAAAGTATCAAACTTGATTACAAAGTACATCGTACAGCTGATGATCTCATACTTCCTCGGCCCCGCGGCAGTGGTCCAATTTGCGATTCCGACCAAGGTCACTTCGGCACTTGGGGGGTTGCTCGCTGGAGGAGTAGGGGTTGTCTTTCCGTTTGCCTCGCAAATAAGTGTTACCAGAACCCCCGAGGAGCTCCGAAGAACTTTTATCAAGGGATCACGCGTGTTTGCAGCTCTTGCGGTTCCACCTGCACTCTTCCTTACAGTATTTGCCAAGCCTCTCCTTTGGGTGTGGATGGGAGCTGATTTTGCTCAGAAGAGCTGGATAGTTCTGGGCATCTTGTCCTTGAGTTCCCTGGTCGGCGGGTTCACCGCCGTCCCAAATCTTATGCTTATGGGATTCGGCAAAACGAAGCTCATCGCACTGTTCGGTAGCTTCGCTGTCGTCTCGTACGGTATCTTACTGCCTCTATTCACATCTGTCTTCGGAGTTCAGGGAACAGCAGTCGGAATGTTCATTACAACTCTCGTGAATTCAACTCTCGTGTTATTTATGGCTACACGATCACTGAAAGCTCCACTGCTCAACTATGTGGGAACAGTATTTCGAATCCATATACTTCCCGGAACCCTTTCACTGAGTTCATTTGTTTCCCAGATTATTTTCCCCCGTTGGGAGATCTACTGTTACGTCGTCGGTGGAATCGGATTGGCTCTTCATGTCCTAATAGTGCTAAGATCAAGTACGTTGCCCCTTCGGGATGTTGCTGGAATGCTTCGGAGACGAGATGGGGCAGGATTTTGAGGAGAGAGTACAGAACATCACATGTGAAATCGGAATGAATAGGCGAAGGGAGAATGTGCTCAAGGTGTAGCTGAGATGCCGCTGATTCATGCAGGTTCCCGCTGATTGGAGGTTTGAGGATCTGTCGATGGTATTACAGAGCAATGGACAGACTTATGTTAGCAGTTGTTAACGTCGTATAGGAAACCGTATGAGAAATAGAATACAATTTGAATTAGATGGGCTATTCTTTTACAGTTAGCCCAAGTTGGACAGTTGAAAAATATGTTTGACCAATTGTCGCTCGAAGTTGGCGATTGCGGAACCGGTCACGCACATCTCTTTGAAAGTGCCGTGTAGTGCAAACTCGACCCCTTGCGCTCGGCCTGTGCGCTGTTGTATATTTGCTTCATGTTCCTGCGCAAGGTCACGATCAAGAAGAACAGGGCGCGCCATAACTACTGGGCCCTCGTCGAGTCTGTCCGCACTGAGCGCGGTCCTCGCCAGAGGATTGTCTCCTACCTCGGCGATACGGATGACGCTGGCCGCCTCGGAGTCCTGCAGGCTGCGCTGGGTCACCCGGGAGTCCAGGGATAGCTCTTTGAAGAGACGCCGGCTCCTACCTGGGTCGAGGTCGATTCCAGTCGCGTGCGCATGGAACGCTCGCGGCGCTTCGGCGACGTCTGGCTCGCCCTGGAGCTGATCCAGAAGCTCGGTCTGCGCGAGCTCTGGGAAAAGCTGCTGCCGGACATTCACCCGAAAATCCCTTGGGCGCGCTTGGCCGAAGTGCTGGTCGTCTCCCGGTTCTGCGAGCCATCCAGTGAGCTCCATATCGCGGAACAGTTTTACCAGTCGAGTGCGCTGGCTGATTTGCTTGGCATCCCGGATGAGGAGATTTACCCTCAACGGCTCTACCGGGCACTGGACCAACTCGTGGAGCACAAAGATGCGGTCCAGAAGCATTTGAAAGAACGCCTCGGCGAGCTCTTTGCTATCAGCTACGACATCCTCCTGTACGACGTCACCTCGACCTACTTCGAGGGGGAGGAAAAGAAAAACCCGCAGGCCAAGCGGGGCTACTCCCGCGACAGCCGTCCGGACTGCAAGCAAGTCTGCATCGGCCTGGTCGTCACCAAGGGAGGGATCCCTCTGGGCTATGAGGTCTTCGAGGGAAACCGGCACGACTCGAAAACCGTCAAGACCATCATTGCCAAAATGGAGGCTCTCTACGGCAAGTCGGACCGCGTCTGGATCATGGAGTGCGGTATGACCAGCGACGAGAACCTCAAACTCCTTTCCAAGGAGGGCCGCCGCTACATTATCGGCACGGCCAAAAACGAGTTACGCGCCTTCGAGAAGCACCTGGCGGGCAGAGGCTGGCACGAAGTGCACGAGGGCCTCGAAGTCAAGCTCTGCCCCTCACCCGACGGCCCCGACGAGACGTTCATCCTCTGCCGCAGCGCCGTGCGGCAGCAAAAAGAACGGGCGATGCACGAGCGCTTCAGCGAGCGGCTGGCCAAGGGCCTCACAAACCTCCAGGCCAGCTGCCTCCGGGGTCGCCCCAAGGATCCGGCGCAGATCTGGACCCGCGTCGGACGCTTGCTCCAGGCCAACAGTCGTGCCGCGGCTCTCTTTGACATCAAGCTCAAGACCCGGGGAAACCGCCCCGTGCTCCACTGGCGCCGGCGCAGCAAGCACGCCGAGTGGGCGCGCTTGAGTGAGGGCTGTTATCTCTTGCGCACCAATGTCAGCGACTGGACGCCGGAGGATCTCTGGACGGTCTACATCTCGCTGACGGACGCGGAAGCGGCCTTCCGCATCCACAAACAGGATCTCGAGCTCCGGCCTGTCTGGCACCAGAGAGCCGATGGCGTGCAAGCACACATCATGGTCTGCTTCCTCGCCTATGTGCTCTGGAAATGTCTCGGCCAGATGTGCAAGAGTGCCGGGCTCGGCGACGAACCGCGAAAAGTGCTTGACGAAATCAGCACGCTCAACTTGGCGGATATCATCTTACCAATAAAGAGCGGGAACGAACTTCGGCTGCGTTGTGTCATGAAACCGGAGAAGCATCTGGCAATCCTTCTCGATCAACTGAACTTGCGGCCGCCGCTGCGCTTGGCAATGCAACACAAAATGTAGTGCAAACTTTTGGACAAAAGTGCCGAATGCGACCCGGAACAACCATTTTCTCAATCAAACTGTCCAACTTCGGCTAGATGCTAAATAATTCTATGAGACACCGGGTTCTTAGATCACTGTTGACCCCACGATTGATGGTTGGTTTTCTAAGAGATGATCACTGGCTGAAGAATGTCTTTAAGTCGAATTACCAAGCAAAGGTCCTCCTGTCGTATATTACGGCCCCATTTGAAGCTGGATTGAGTTATGCACATTCCAGCTTTCGAGAATGTGCGACAGCGGCAAAGATCTTTCATGAATTGGGCTACTGTGTCGATGTGATTAGTTACTTGTCGAGCAGGGAGGTGGATTATTCTCGGTACAATGTTATTTACGGAATGGGACCTGTTCTCGAGAGATCATTCTATGGCGGGCATGACGTTCGGGTATTACGGATATTCTATGCTACAGGATGCAATCCAATTTATTCCAATGTCCACACCACCCTGAAAGTCAGAGAATTTCGTCTACGTCACGGACAACTTTTGATGGAATCAAGCAGGGTTCTAAAGGACTCCCAGATGGCCCAAATCCTCCTTTCGGACGTGGTTGTCGTTCTCGGCAATCAGTTCGTATTAAACACATATACACAATTTGACCCACAGGGGGTTGGGAGATATCACCGATTGGACGCATTCTACCACGACTGCTACGATATCGATCTTGCCCACAAAGACTTCGAGTCCGCAAAGAAACACTTTCTGTGGTTTGGAAGTGGTGGATTGCTTCACAAGGGGCTGGATGTCTTGTTGGATATATTCAGCGATCGAGATGACATCTATTTGCATATTTGTGGTGCGCCGGAGACTGAAAGAGGGTTCTTCGACTATTATCAGAGAAGTATCTCTAGGTCTAGAAACATTATGAATCACGGCTTCGTCAAGCTGGAGTCTCAATCATTCAGGGAAATCATGGATACGTGTGGTTACGTTTTGTCCCCTTCGGTGAGTGAAGGGGGAGCCGCCGCCATATTAAACGCAATCGCAAATGGTGGCCTCATTCCAATCGTAACGAAAACTACTGGTCTCGATGTGACTGACTTCGGCTGGCAAATTGATGGTCCGACTATTAGCGGATTCGAGAACGCAATCAATGAAGCAACTAGACTTGATAACAAGAGTGTTCAAAGTCTCGCAATGCGATCCAAATCGCATGTTCGCGAGGGCTATTCATTTGAAAAGTACAGGGGGAATTTGGAGGCTATCCTGCGATTGCAACTAATGGGCAGGTAAGGAAGCCAGATATTTTGTGGCGAGTGGTTCGTTGTTTGCTTTCTGGATTGTCCGAGAGTTTGGTACACTCTTTAGTGGTCCGGGCCTCCCAATTCGGGTTCTGGGACACAACCATCTTAATATGCAAAGTGTCTCATCCAATTGACTTTGAAAGGACTCGCCTTGACAACGAAATTATCAACTGAACTGGGAAGTTTTGCCAATCTCTGGAAGGGGGGATTTTATGAAGGTAATCCTCTCGATCCGATCGGCAGGTCTGGATACGGACAACTCGGCTACATGAGTGTATTGCATGCAACTTATTTGAGATGCATCAAGCCCTACATTAATCCACAGACTGTTGCGTTAGAGATTGGACCGGGGAGGGGCGCTTGGACAAAGACAATGTTAAGATCCAAAGAAATCTACGCTCTTGATGCCTTGCCTGAAGAACACAATAAGTTCTATGAATACCTGGGCAATCCTCCAAATGTTCACTACTACCAAGTGCATGATTTCGATTGTGCAATGCTACCTGACAATCATTTTTCATATATGTTTTCGTTCGGCTGCTTGTGTCATGTCTCTTTTGAAGGCATTTCAAAATATGCGCGGAATATTTTCGCGAAACTCGTCCCTGGCAGCAACTGTTTTTGGATGATCGCGGATTATGAAAAATATAACCGTGCAATCACGGATATAGAGGCGCTCAGCTTTCTCAGTGTCCTTCGGCCAAAGAGGCGGCGATACGCTTTCTTAGATCCGATTTACCGTCAGTTGATACGGAAAACTAGACCACGGCTCGTTGATCTTGCCGAAAACGGTGTACCATCTGCAGGGAGGTGGTACAATGCCGGAATTGGGAACACTTGCACCATGCTGGAGGAGATGGGTTATCAAATCGTGGATCGTGATGTCGGCACTATCCTTCGTGATCCGATAATCCATTTCCTCAAGCCATAGGCTCTTCTTGTCGTGACTGTTTCTGAGTTGGTTTCACTAACCGAGTCTCAAGAATAGCGGCTTCTTTCAGCGGCCTTGATTTCTAGCCAATATCTAGAGGTCGTGCCACGAGATCAAAATGGCAACGGAGATGATAAATTGAAGTACTTGCATAGAGCAGAGGGTGATACATCGGACAGTCGTATGTTCTTGATTGGATTCGGGAGAGGTATGCTATTTGTGTTTCGTTTACTGGTCGTCTGGCAGCGGATGCTTCGCGTAACATACGGGTATCAGATGTCACTGATTGTTGATCTGTGTTGACAATCCGCAATGTGAATGTATGATTGTCATTATCCAAAATACGCTACTCTTCTTGTTGAGTATTCTTGGGCTCATTACAGGCCGACTTGTCGTGTTGATCGGGCGAAAGAACACGTCTCCGACAAGAATCCTCATCGTTAGGACAGATCAAATTGGCGACCTCGTTTTGTTCATTCCTTTTTTAAGGGCCCTTCGGAGTGCATTTCCTTCTCATAAGATTTCGCTCGTGGTTCGAGACTTGGCCGGCGCGCTTTTCCAGGATTGCCCGTATGTCGACGAGGTAATTACCTTTCGGCACAAATCGTTTAAACGCAATCTGTTCTATAGGTTGAGATTTTTGTGGAGGATCCGTGGAGGGGGATACGGTATGGTCCTAAATCCTATGAGCTTTCGTGAAGTTCAGGGAGACCAGATGGTGGCTTGGACTTCATCGCAGAAGAGAATTGGCTTCGATACAAGGCATCCAAATATGTGGGGATTGGAAAAACTACTCGGAGACCGCTGCTACTCGCAATTGGTCAAATACCCGTTGGAACTAGAAGGGACTCACGAGCTGGCGATGAATTCGTACTTTTTGCACTCCCTTGATGTTGACAATGACCCGGAATGGCCCCACTTATGGCTGACTGAGGGGGAAACTGCCCTTGCAGTCGACAAACGCCTGGGGGGACACGATTGGAAAAGGATTGTTTCATTTTTCGTAGATTCGTCTGACCCCCACAGATCATGGCCGGCTGAAGCGTCTGCAAGGTTGGTCGCGAGAGTCTTGAATCGATATCCGGAAATGCACGCTGTTATTCTGGGAATTCTCCCCGTCGATCTAAACCTCTCCGCGGAAAATAAGAGCGCCACTATAATCAACTTGACCGGGAGAACGACTCTGCGTGAAGCATGTGCAATCGTTCGGGTTTCGAGTCTTGTGGTTGCGAATGAAACCGGAGCTATACATCTTGCTGCCGCTTTGGGAACTCGGTCTATTAGCATTACCGGAGGCGGACATTTTGGAGTGTTTGTACCTTATCCCAAAGTGCATCTGCATCCTGCTCAGCCAGTGGTAGTGAAGGAATTGATGTCCTGCTATAATTGCAGATGGCGTTGTATTTATGCTCTTTCTCCGGGTTCACCCTACCCCTGCATAGATAGGATCTCAGTAGATCAAGTGTTTAATGCTGTCGTGGAATTGTTAGGGCCCAAGCGATAGAGCATTATTACTCTGGTCGTTTCCCACAAGCAGGTAGCTTGAAAGGAGCTCAGTCTAAGTTGGAGGGATTGAAATCTTATTGGTATGTAGTGCTTTTCCTATCTTCCGGATTAAATCCGATAAGACTGCTTCTAGGCGGATTGATACCTCCGACAATCTACGAACAGTTGCTTGTTTTTTTTGCAGCAATACTACTTCCACTGATCTATAGGCCCCCACGGGAAAAGACGAGTGGTCGGTTCCGAATGGCTGTCCTTTTGATTCTCCTGGTTGTCGTTCTGAGAGAAATTCAAGACGAGTTTATTCCCAAGGCTTCGATGATCGGGTTCTATAGGCTACATGCTTTGTTCGGACTCTATTACAGCATCTACTTCATATTTCGTCGGAACAAGATCGAACTGCTCAGCGACAAGTTCCTCAATAGAATCCTCCTCGTTGCCGCATTAGGGAGCGTCATTAGTCTACTATTCCTTGCATTCCCGAGCCTTCTAGACTTCACGGGTGGATCGGTGAAAGCTGAAGACCTGATTTCTGATGTTGGGAGTTCATTCGTGCGGCTAAGATCGAATTTCTACATCTTTTGCCAACTCGCCATCGTCATCGTGTTATTTCGGATGAGTCATTTGAAACGATTCTCGTTCCGCACTGCGTGTCTCTCCGTTCTTCTCGTGTTGAATTTCGTCGCAGTATTTGTGAGCGGATACCGTGCCAACATGATAATGTCTGCTTTATTACTTGCTCTATATGCATTTCGAGCGGTTTGCCGTGGGACAAAGGCCCATTCATTTGTGGTGTCGGCGTTAGTCGTTCTCCCCATTCTTTTTGTCGTCTATGCTTATACCGTCCAGAGGGATCAAGATACGATATCGGATCAAGGGGAGGAATCCTCATTGGTATACCGAGTCTTGGAGGCAGACATGGGGTTGACAAAGCTCGACGAGACCGGAGGATGGCTGTTTGGTGTTGGTTACGCAGACGGATTCCTTAATCCCCTTGCCACAGAGGGACAACAGGAGACAGTGCTTCTCCATAATGGTTATGTCAGTATTCTCTACAATTACGGCATCGTTGGCGTAATAGCGTGGTCTGCCCTTATTTTCGCGGTGTTGCGGATGGTCGCCACGAATGTTCGCGCATTGTGGGCGAACACCCTTGGCTTTCTGCTTGCCGTATTTCTGATCCAGCAATTGATCTTGAACTTCTTTCAGGGCGTGTTCAACCGCGGCACAGAGCCCTTGGTTTGTTTCATTTTAGCGCTCGCGCTCTTGGAGCGTCTATTGGAAACAGACGTCATGGATCAAAGAAAACCACTGATCGAACCAGCCCCGCTAGCTAACCCAACTTAGTTTTCCCATGGTCCCTCCAGTCGTTTCGATAGTCTTGGGTTCATTCAACCGCCGAGTTATGCTCCGATTAACGCTGGACTCTATCCGTAAAGAAGTGCATGAAATCCCCCACGAGATCATAGTTGTCGATGGTGGTTCTACGGATGGTGCATTGGAATGGCTGTTGAAGCAAAAAGATGTATTGACCGTCGTCCAGCATAATCGAGGGACTTGGCGGGGAAAGGAGATTGAACGAAAAAGTTGGGGTTATTTCATGAACCTCGGTTTCAAATCTGCGCGCGGGAAGTACATTTGCATGCTGAGTGACGACTGTCTAATTGTGCCTGGTGCAATCAGAGAAGGCTTGGCGTTCTTTGAAGCGCACGTGCGCCAGGGAGAGCGGGTGGGCGGCGTTGCCTTTTATATGAGGAATTATCCTGAGGAGCAACGCTATTATGTCCATGTGGCTTTGGACAAAACAATTTCTATAGATCACGGGCTATATCTGAAGAAGGCGCTCGAGGATGTTGGATACTTAGATGAGGATTCATATGTATTCTACTATGGTGATATAGATGTGGCCCTAAAACTCTGGGAGAAAGGATACAAGATCCTAGATAGCCCCACTTCGTATGTGGAACATTCCACACACGCTGACATATTAACAAGGAAATCAAATTACGACAAGTCGCGTGCTGATTTTCTTAAGTTCAAAGCGAAATGGGGGGATCATTTTCCCTCCGACGAATCCAGAGAACTTCATTCAAAGCGGGAACGCGATTTTGTTGACGAATCGCGCACGGCACGTGAGTTTACAATCGGCGTTCAGTTAATGCGATTTAACTTCAAGTATGTATTAGCACGAACTAAACGTCGTCTTCGGATACGTGAACGGTTAGGGCTCTTAGGACAGAAAGAACACGGATAGAATTGCCTCCGACGGATACAACGACAGCTCAAAAAAATAGCCCCCTGGGGGGGATATGTGTGGACGTCACCCCTCTCGACCAGCCTCTAAAGAACCGTGGGATCGGGACCTATGCTCGGAGCCTGGAACATGGACTACGTCAACATTACGGAGGAGGCAATGATCTGTCCTTTCTGAGACTCGAGCATCACGACGAAGTGTCGGATAACTCTGAGATCGTCTTTCCTCTAGCTTGGTGCTCTGAAAGATACCTTTGGATGATGAGTGGTTTGCTCCTCCGCCGATTTCTCGAATTGAAAAGGGTGAAGCTCTTCCATTCCACGCATCCGTATAATCTTCCAATATCATCCCGATTCAAGACTTTGGCTGTCGTCTATGATCTTATCCCTCTCATATTCTACGATGTCTACCTTCGGCCAAAAAGGATAAACGCAAAGGTGTCATACTCATACTACCTGCGCCAACTGCGCCGTGTAGACCACTTGATTGCAATATCGGAGCGAACACGACGAGACTGCATTGAGCATCTTGGGATTGATGGGGAGCCAATTACCGTGATCCCGCTCGGGGTCGACGGCAACGTGTTCCGGCGTCTTGAGGATCCAATTGCGCGTCAGGAACTCCGTGAGAAGCTATTGCTTCCACAGGAGTTCTTCCTCTACGTGGGCGGCCTTGATTTCAGAAAGAATGCTGATCGTGTCATAACGGCGTTTGCCCATGTGAGTTCATCAGTTTCCCATGATCTGATCTTTGCCGGTGCATCAACTACTGAGGAGGTCAAGAAGATTACCTCTCGTGCTTTTGCGCTCGGCGTCGGGAGTCGGGTCCATATTGTCTCTGGGACAAGCACTGAGGAGCTGGTCGGCCTATACTCCCTTGCTACCGCCCTCCTCTTTCCGTCGCTCTACGAAGGATTTGGGCTTCCCGTTGTGGAAGCATTCTGTTGCGGAACTGCCGTCTTGTGCTCTGATAATTCTTCTCTGATTGAGGTCGCCCGGGATGCAGCCCTTCTTGTTGATCCAACCGATGGAACGGATATTGAGCGGGGAATCGTCAGTATCGCCAATAATAATCAACTTCGTGAGACTCTTAGGCGAAAGGGATATGATCGTGCCCAATTGTATACTCCCCAGCGGATGATCGATCGACGATTGCTCTTTATGAAAATGTCTTGAAATTCGACCCACCCATTGGAAGGAATAGGTCTACTGTGTCCCAGGCGACATTGAGCTCCGGTCCCATTCAGATTTGAGGTGATTGTTGAAACGCGAGACAGTGCAAAGTTCCCTTGTTAGTGCCAAGGTATCGATGGCACACGTCCATGCGAACTTATGAAATCTATCGCGGTCAATTGTTATGGTCTTACTCGCCAACATTATACTGGCAAAGAAGTCTACATTCACGGGCTGATTCGGGAATTGTCCAGGGGGGGTACACCTCACCAGATAACTGGGATCTATCCTCGCGGTAGGGGTAAAATTCCCGAGTGGATCGATGCACCCGGAATTCAGCTCACATCGACAATAGCGCTGAACTCATACACTGCTTGGTGTCAAATCATTTTGCCCGGCGCCGTTCGCAATCTCCATCCTGACATTATGATCTATGGCGAATCAATGCTTCCCTTCTTTTCGTCGGGAAGCAAGACTCGGAATCTCGTTGTGTTATATGATATCATGTACATGCACGTGCGCGATGAGTTTGATTCGAAGACGAGGAGAATTCTCCATGCCCTCATTCCGCGAACGCTCCGCTGTGCAGATGCAATTGTTACGATCTCGCAATCCTCCAAGGATGATCTAATCAAGTTTTACGGGGCGGAATCTGCAAAGATCCATATTGTTTATCCGGGTGTGTCAGACGCAATCCACCATCAACCAGACGACTTGGTCGCACTAACACGAAAAGAGTTAGATATCAAGGGGAGGATAATCTCGTATGCCGGCAATCATCTTCGTTACAAGAATCTGCAGACTCTGCTAGTAGCGTTCCAGAGACTGTTAGTGAGCATGAAGCAAGATCCGCCGACACTTGTTCTCATTGGCAAAAAAGAAAAGCACACCGCGCAACTCGAAGACCTAATCTCTCGGCTGGGATTACGTGCCAAGGTGAGAGTTACGGGATATGTGACCCCTCAACAGTATCAGTGTCTCCTAACAGCTTCTGAAGTTCTCGTCCTTCCTTCTCTGTATGAAGGATTTGGCATTCCTCTAATTGAAGCGATGGCAATAGGTACTCCGGTGGCCGCCTCGAATATCGGGGCGATGGCAGAGGTAGTTGGCGACAGCGGTGTGTTGTTCGATCCCAGAAACCCCGCAGATATCGCCGGGTCGTTGGAAACGATGCTTGCGAGTCCGGGACTATTAGAGACGTATCGAACAAGGGGACTTGAGCGGGTAAAACAATTCCAATGGAACCGCTCCGCGGGAGTGATGTCACGTGTTCTAGACAATCTAAAATGAAGTAATGGAGAGAACGGATTGCAATATCTGTGGTTCGAGTGAGGGCCAGAAGTTCCTCGAGAAAGATGGCTTTTCGATTGTTCGATGCCCGCGCTGCCATTTGGTCTACACCAATCCGCGATACAATCTCGATGAACTGATGTCATTTTATGAAGAGTCGTATCACGAATTCGAGAAAGAAAGCCCGCTGCAGTCTGCAAAAGCCCGTCGGATCACGGAACGATTATGGAAGATGACGGGAGGTTCTCGACTTCTCGACATTGGATGTTCTACCGGTATCTTTCTCAATGAGGCTAGACGGAGATTCGAAGTCCAAGGTGTGGAGTTGGCGAGATGGTCAGCTGATTTTGCGCGACGAAATCGCGGCCTTCGTGTTTCAAATTCCACTTTAGCGGAGGCTCATTTTGAGAATGAGCAATTTGACGCAATCACATTTTTTGAGGTCATCGAACACCTCCATGATCCTCTGACATTTCTACGTGAGGTCAATAGAATAGTGCGGATGGGGGGTGTAGTGGCGTTGTCAACCGGGAACTTAAGTTCTGCAGAAGCCATGATTCGTAAGGAAAAATGGTATTATTTCGCTCCGAAGTTTCACCTGTATTATTTCAGTCTCCAAACTCTGGAGTTAATTTTGATCAAAGCTGGATTCAAGCTCGTTCGAAGAACGGGGAGTGAAGCCTTAACGATACTCGATTTTTTACGCATTGCATCAGAGTATAATAGCCTGCGGCTCTTTGGACGACAGGGACTGGGCAAAATTCGGGTGGGACGTTATTCGGTAGGCTGTATTGGGGTCTATGCTAGGAAAGTGACAGAGTTGAGATAGTTTTTCAAGGTAAACTGCTCCATTTCGATTTGGTATTCGGGATCCCAGGTAATCAGGTGTGTTCGATCACGTGGCTATGGGATTTTGCTGATCCCGATCAATGAATCAATGCCGACTGGATGACTCGGGGTTGTCCCAAGCATCTGAGGAGTACTAAATGGAGGTCGGACCGTCGCGCACCGCGATCCTATCGTATATGGGAATTGGCGATGTTCTCATGGCGCTTCGGGCGATTAGCTATTATCGCGGCGAAGAGGGAGATATTGCCTGGATTTGCAAATCCGACTCATCAGACGTTGTGAGTTCGTGCTTTATTGATTCGCCCCTGCTTGTCATAGACAAATCAACGGCCAAGCCCAACCTGGGTGGTATTCTTCGCCCTTTGCTATTGATTCCACGCATCATGAATTTCCTGAGGCAGTCTGGGTGCAAACGAGCTGTGATACTCGACTACAAATGGAGGCCAATTCTCGTTTTTGGCGTGGCCTGTCGATGTGCACGAGTGAGCACGATAATCGGATGTACAGAAGGAATAGTGCTCCGATGGTTGCTCAGCAGACCATTGATGATGAGTAGTTATCAGGATATCCACGAGGTGGATCGATATAGGGACATGTTCTCTAATGCACTGCTTCAAGCGAGACCTTCTAACGAAATTGCTGCTCCACTATCGATTTCAGGCCTAGTTCAGAGAGATTCAGGCGGATCTCGAACCCAAAAGAGAAATCGAAAATCTGTTTTCGTGGCGCCCGGATCGTATCGTGCATTCAAACGGTGGGATTACCGAAACTTCGGCATGATTGTCAAAAAACTCCATGAAGTGCACGTGGACGTAACTCTCATTGGCGGGAAAGACGACGTCGCACTTGCTGAGCGGATCTTGATTGTGGCTGGAATCGGATCTGCCCGAAACATGTGCGGGAAGGTGGGGCTTAGAGACCTAGCGGGCCTAATGGAACATGCAGATCTACTTCTTACGAACGATTCAGCTCCGATGCATCTGGCTGACCTTGTTGGACTCCCTGTGATTGCTTTGTTTGGGATCACCCGACCGGAAAGGTGTGGGCCATTTACTCAATTGCATAATGCCATCCGAGCCTCATGCCCAGGAACTCCTAAGTATTCATTTGGTCGGTTCCAAAACTACGATGACCGGTGTATTAACACAATTACCGTCGATGAGGTCTGGCGGGCAGTAAGTGCGGCTTTGGATGGAAGAAGGGACCAGGCTACAGATTCCCCACCTCAAGCCTGGTAAATCTCGATGGAGTCGAAAATTCATGTTCTTCTTGTAACTCAGGCACTCGGTGGCGTGGCAACGCACATAGAGCATATCCTGAGATTTGCGAGCGATCGATTTGAATTCACACTTGTTGCCCCGCCTTCCCTGCTTGTCGAGGATGCACGCAAACTAGGCATTAGCGTCGTTGAATATGATTTCAAGAGGGAGATAAATCTTTTCTCGGATCTGGCGGCTACGATTTTCCTGATGCGTTGGTGTCGTCAGCATCAATACGACATCTATCATTATCACTCGTCTAAAGCAGGCGCCTACGGCAGAATTGTGGCGATTCTCATTGGAAAGTCCGAGAAGACTCTTTATACCCCAAATGCAATCTCGTTTCTCGGATTCAGAGGCATGAAAGCTCACTTCTTTTATTGGCTGGAGCGGGCGCTCTCAAGGGTAGGCACGATTGTTGCGGTGAGCCAAACTGAAAAACTCACCCTCGAAAGAAATCTCCCTCGCGCCCGAGTGGCTCTTGCCTGGAGTGGCGTCATTCTCAAAGATCTTCCTTCACGGGAAGATCAATCAAACGGAGAGGATGGGCAGCGCATTGTGTTCTCCGGCCGACTTAACTACCAGAAGAACCCACAGATGTTCTTACGAGTTGCGATTCGACTTCTCGAGAAGTTTCCGTCCCTCAGAATCTTCATGATAGGTGCAGGTTACCATGACAGTGAAAGCGACACGTTGCGGGACCAGCTTGGCAGATCCGGCTTCATTTCACGAGTATCGATACTGGACTGGTTGCCGCCCGAAGAAAACCGCGGGATTATGCAATCCGCGACTGTGGTGGTACTCACGTCTCGATTTGAAAGTTTTGGCTATGTGGTTGCTGAAGCAATGGCAATGGAGATTCCAGTGGTCGCTACGAGGGTAGATGGGTTGTCGGATTTAGTTATCCATGGAGAAACGGGGTTTCTTGTTGAGGTGGATGACGATGATGCGATGGTGGAATATCTCTCCACCCTTCTTCAAGATCCGGAGTTACGGGTATCGTTCGGCAAGAAGGGTCGCGAACGGATTAAATCCCACTTTGACGCTCAATCTGCAGTAGAAAGACTAACCGAGTTATATTCCGCGCTTTGAGGATAGTCCCTACGTGGGCAAATCCGGACTGTTCAATTGATTCCAGGGGAGGACAGGTAAACCTCCTTTACGCCGCGTGGCACTCGCTTTCCTTCGTTGCCCCCGTCTTATTGAAACAGATCGCATTCTGCACGAAATGCTCGATTCGAGCATTCGTATCATTCGATGGATCCCTTTTTTGCCTGCATGCGGAGTCTATTCCATTCTGGTGGGAGGTGGGGCAATATGACGGTAAAGAAGGCCTCACTCCTGAAAGAACCCCTGTTCCTAAGAGACGCTATGTAATCGGTTACTTCAACAATCGTATACCAAGGCCAGTGATGCAAATCACACTCGGTTGCTATTGAACCCACGAAGCAATAGCTTGCTATCGTTCGTCTATCCTTGCGAAAGGGGCGTACAGGAACGCCGGGCAGCATCTCGAGGTAACCGTGCTTCGTGGATTCGTTCGCCGCAACTGGCGGTCTACATATGCTGTTGGAGCAATGATTGCAGACGTGCTTGTCCTTTGCGTCAGCTACATCATTGCGGCCAGGCTCGAACACAGGTATGAAACGCTCTCTGGCATTCTGGTCTCACACAGTCACCTCCTCGTTTATTCGCTTTTCGTCTACATCGCCTCCTTCACCGCCGTAGGGCTTTACCGGACAATTTCCAACTCCTCCTTCCAGCGACATATGTTCAATGCGGGGAAGGGGTATTTCATCGGAAGTGCAATAATACTCAGCTCTCTGTTCCTCGCTCAGAGCCTCTCGTACTCCCGGTACTTCATCCTCTTGCTCTTCACAATTCTCCCGCTTCTTTATTTCACTGGCTGGGTAGTATTACGAAACCTGGTGAATATAGCGCAGGAGAAGGGATACGGCAGATGGGACACGCTCGCCATCGGAGCGGAACCGGCATTGAACCGCCTGATCCACAAGGTAGAGGAGTACCCGGAACTTGGCTACGATATCGTGAGCGTGCTCAAGGTCCCTCATGAGCCGGGCGATGATGGCGCCATGCATGTCCGGGCAGACCAGGTCGAATCACTTGTGAGAGAGAAGAGAATCCGCCTGATAGTCTTCTCCTCGCCCAACCTGAACGGTTCGTTCGATCAGCTTGAGGAGCTCTGCAAGCTCAGGAGAATCGGGATGCGATTGGTTTCTCCCGAATCGGATTATCTGTTCTCCAGGGCCCGGCTCCATGACATCGCGGGCATCCCTCTTTTCACCCCCATGAGGAGAAGAACCGACTCCGTCAAACGCTGGATCAAGCGGATATTCGACGTCGTTGGTGCCGTTTTCGGGTTAATCTTCACGTCTCCCATCTTTCTTATCGTGGCAATTGCGACGAAGCTCGAATCGCGCGGACCGGTGTTCTTCAAGCAGAAACGCTCGCTCACCGACCAGGACAGGCCTTTCGAGTTCTATAAATTCCGAAGCATGCATGATTCTGCGGATGAGATGCGGGAGACGCTTCTTCAGCACAATGAATCAACCGGGGCGCTCTTCAAATTGAAAAATGATCCGAGGCTAACCCGCATCGGGAAGTTCATCCGGAAGTTCAGCATTGACGAGCTTCCGCAGCTCTTCAACGTGTTGAAAGGAGAGATGAGCCTCGTCGGGCCACGCCCGCTTCCTGTAGGTGATTTTGCGCTTCTTGAGGACGGGGAGCATATGGGGGGATACTACCGTCAGCGGGCGAAAGCAAAACCCGGGATAACCGGTCTCTGGCAAGTATCGGGGAGAAGCGACCTGGGATTCCGGGACATGGTTCTCCTTGACCTCTACTACATCGAGAAACAATCGCTCCTCTTCGATATCGAGATCCTCGCCCAGACGTTCCCCGTCGTAATCTTCGGGAAGGGAGCATATTGACCGGTTCGCCGGCGGGCAATTTGTCCCGGCGGCGACGTGCCCGACCTTCAGCCGCCGTTTTTGAATAATCCCCTTTTTTGCTATATTCCGATTACCTGTTCATTTCATTTCACTTAGAGAGGGCCAACATTGAAACTGAGTGTCATTGGCAGCGGCTACGTGGGACTCGTGGTTGGAACGTGTTTTGCCGAGAGCGGCAACGACGTGATCTGTGTCGACAACGATGAACGGAAGCTCCGCCTTCTCAAGAAAGGGGAGAGCCCGATATTCGAGCCGGGGCTCTCCGACCTTCTTACAAAGAACCTCTCGGACGGCAGAATTGTTTTTACCGAGAACCTTGAAAAAGCAGTCCGCGGGACGGACATCATATTCATGGCGCTCCCCACGCCGCAATCCGAGGATGGGTCGGCGGATCTCCAGCACGTTCTCGCCGTGGCGAAGCTGATCGGCAAATATATGAACGGCTACAAGGTGATCGTCAACAAGAGCACCGTCCCCGTGGGAACTGCCGACAGGGTCCGGGATATCATCGCGAAAGAAACGGCGTTTGATTTCGACGTCGTCTCCAACCCGGAATTTCTCAAAGAAGGGGCGGCGGTCAATGACTTCATGAAGCCCGACAGGATCGTGGTCGGGACGCGAAGCACGCGGGCACTGGCGATGATGGAAGAGCTGTATTCCCCCTTTATCCGGACGGGAAATCCGCTTATTGTCATGGACGAGAGGAGTTCCGAGCTTACGAAGTACGCCGCGAATTCGTTCCTTGCGACAAAAGTCACGTTCATGAACGAGATAGCGAACCTGTGCGAGAAGGTCGGTGCCGATGTGGACCTGGTCCGTAAGGGGATGGGAACCGATGCGAGAATCGGGACGCAGTTCCTCTTTGCCGGCATCGGGTACGGAGGCTCCTGCTTCCCCAAGGACGTGGCCGCCCTGCTGAACACATCCAATTCGTACGGCCACGAGCTGCAGATCCTCCAGTCGGTGGAATCCGCGAACAAGCGGCAGAAGCTTGTCATCCCCGAGAAGATCAAGAACCACTTCAAGGGCAAGATCAAGGGATTGACCGTGGCGCTCTGGGGGTTGTCGTTCAAGCCGAATACCGACGATGTGCGTGACGCGCCTTCGCTCTCGATCATCACCGCCCTCCTCAAGGGAGGAGCCACGGTCCGTGCGCACGACCCCGAGGCCATGGAGGAGATGAAGAGAAAGATCGGGCACACCGTGAAGTACTTTGACAACAACTACGAATGCCTCAAGGGAGCCGACGCTCTCATTATTGCCACGGAATGGAACGATTTCCGGCGGCCGGATTTTGAAAGGATGAAGTCCTTGATGAAACAGCCCGTGATATTCGACGGGCGGAATATTTATGATCCCCGCATCATGGTCGAAAGGGGTTTCGTATATTACGGAATCGGGCGGGGTGGCGTCACCAAGTAAATTCACGTATCTATCTCGGGAACTTCTATGACCGTCATGACGGAAAAGCACGCCGTGGTAACGGGAGGTGCGGGGTTCCTCGGTTCCCATCTCTGCGACAGATTCCTCAAAGAGGGGCACAGGGTTACCGCAATCGATAACCTGGTGACCGGCGAACTCAAGAACATTGCACACCTGTTCGGTAACGAGAAATTCAGATTCATCAAGCACGATGTCACCGAGTTCATGTATGTCGACGGGCCTGTCGATTATATACTGCACTTCGCTTCGCCGGCGAGCCCGATTGACTATCTGAAACTGCCGATCCAGACGCTCAAGGTCGGCTCGCTCGGTACGCACAAGGCGCTGGGGCTCGCCAAGGCCAAAGGTGCCCGGTTCCTGCTGGCGTCGACGTCCGAAGTCTACGGCGATCCTCTAGTGCACCCTCAGCCGGAGACGTACTGGGGAAACGTAAACCCGGTGGGGCTCCGCGGGGTGTACGACGAGGCGAAGCGGTTTGCCGAGGCGATGACGATGGCCTACAGGCGGTATCACGGGACCGAGACGCGGATCGTCCGGATATTCAACACTTACGGCCCCCGCATGCGGCTTCACGACGGCAGGGCTATCCCGGCGTTTCTCGCACAGGCCCTCCGGGGTGAAGACGTCACTGTGTTCGGCGAAGGGGGGCAGACCCGCAGCGTCTGCTACGTCGATGACCTGATCGAAGGGATCCACCGTCTTCTCCTCTCGGACGAGCCCGACCCCGTCAATATCGGGAATGAAGACGAGATCACGATGCTCGAGCTTGCAAAGGAGATCATTGCCCTCACCGGGAGCAAGAGCAGAATCGTCCATCGGCCGCTCCCCGAAGATGATCCGAAAGTCCGGCGACCCGACACGACGCGCGCCCGCACGGTATTGCACTGGGAGGCGAAGGTTGACAGGAAAGAAGGCCTGCGAAGAACGATCGAGTACTTCAGAAACCAGATAAGGTAACGCAGCGGCCCGCTCCGCCGCGCCAGCTCGTTTCAACGGAACCTCTGCCGTCCGGTGCTTGTTCATTGATGAGCGAACACAAGGGCCTGCGGAGGGTAAACCGTCATGCCCGTCACATACCTGATGACAAGAACAGGAGGAGGCTATGGCATTGAAAAAGGGAGACAGGGCGCCGGCATTCACCCTCTACGACACGGAGAAGAAACCCCGGACGCTGAGCGAATTTCTGGGACGACAAACCGTCCTGGCGTTTTACCCCGGTGCATTCACGGGCGTCTGCACGAAGGAAATGTGCACGTTCCGTGATTCTCTTGCTTCGCTCGGATCGCTGAATGCCCATGTCGTGGGGATCAGCGTCGACTCCCCGTTTGCAAACAAGGCGTTTGCCGAGCAGAACAAGATCACGTTTCCCCTCCTGAGCGACTTCACCCAGGAAGTGAGCAAGAGCTACGGGGGCCTCTACGCGGAGTTTGCCGGGTTGAAATCCTACTCCGCGTCCAAGAGGGCGGTATTCGTACTCGACAAGGGCGGGATCGTGCAATATGCCTGGATTACGGACAATCCCGGCGTGGAACCCCCGTACGGCGAAATCGAAAAAGCGCTCTCTTCGCACTGACGTTCCCTGAACACCGGAATTATCATGCCCAAACTTTCCGTGGGCTCGAAAGCCCCAGATTTCTCCCTCCCGGACGGCAACGGCGGGGCCGTTTCGCTGAAGCTCCTGAAAGGGAAGACCGTCATCCTCTATTTCTACCCGAAAGACAATACGTCGGGATGTACGAAAGAGGCCTGCGATTTCAGGGATAACATCAAGGTGATCGAGAAAAAGGGGGGAGTGGTTGTGGGGGTGAGCGCCGACAGCGTTGCATCGCACAAGAAGTTTGCGGACAAATTTGATCTCCCGTTTTCCCTCGCCAGCGACGAGAAGAGGGACCTCGTGAAGAAATACGGTGTCTGGAAAGAGAAGAGCCTGTACGGGAGGAAATTCATGGGGATCGAGCGGACGACATTCGTCATCGACGGGCGGGGGATCATCAGGCATATCTTCCCGAAGGTGAAGGTCGGCGGTCACGTGGAGGAGCTCGTCGGCCTGCTGGGTTGACGGTGGTCTGACTGAAAGGGAAACAATGGTCTATGTAACCCGCAAGGGGTATTTCTGCGCCGCGCACCGGCTGTACAATCCTTCCTGGTCCGATGAAAAGAACAACCTGGTCTTCGGAAAGTGCAACAATCCGAACGGCCACGGGCACAACTACACCGTTGAGGTGACCGTGGCGGGAAATCCGCCCGCGGACAGCGGGATGGTGATCGATCTGAAGGTCCTTGCCGACATCATCGAAAAGGAGCTGATCGAGAGGGTTGACCACAAGCACTTCAACCTCGACGTCGACTTCATGAAGGGAACGATCCCCACGGCGGAAAACATCGCGATTGCATTCTGGAATATCCTCTCACCGAAGATCACCGAGGGGAAGCTCCATTCGATCAAGCTCTATGAATCGGAAAACAACATCGTTGAATACCGGGGGGCATGAGGCCATGGAAAAGGTTCTTCTGAAGCGCGGTGCACTGGAAGGCCTTGTGTCGAAGATGCTTTCCGAACTCGGCGAAGACCCGAACCGGGAGGGTCTCCTCCAGACTCCCCACCGCGTGGCGAAGGCCCTGGAGTTCCTCACGGATGGATACCGCCAGGACGTGGAAAAGGTCCTGAACGGCGCGATATTCAGCGAGACATACAGTGAGATGGTCATCGTCAAGGAGATCGACTTCTTCAGCATGTGCGAACACCACATACTCCCGTTCTTCGGGCGGGCACACGTGGCCTATATCCCGAAGGGGAGGATCGTCGGCCTGAGCAAGATACCGCGGATCGTCGAGGTGTTCAGCCGCCGCCTGCAGGTGCAGGAGCGCCTGACGCAGCAGATCGCGCAGACGCTCTTCGACGCACTCAACCCGGAAGGGGTCGGCGTCGTGATGGAGGCACGGCACATGTGCATGATGATGCGGGGGGTGGAAAAACAGAATTCCGTCGCAACGACGAGCGCCATGCTCGGCACGTTCAGGGACGACGTCAAGACCCGATCGGAGTTCCTTAACCTGATCGGCAGCGAACTTTCAAAACTCTAAGAAGGACGTTTCCCGATGGCGGAGGCGAGGCTTACCGGGAAGGTTGCGATTGTGACCGGCGCCGGCAGAGGGATAGGCAAGTCGATCGCACGGGCTCTTGTCGCGGAAGGCGCGCACGTCGTCCTGGCCTCCAGGACGCAGTCTGAAATCGAGAGCCTTGCGGGCGAGATCCGCTCGTCGGGAGGAATGTCGACGCCGGTCTGCACGGACATCACCGACGAGCGCCAGGTGGAACAGCTCGTGGCCGGGGCGCTCAAAATCAGCGGGGCCGTGGACATACTTGTGAACAACGCCGGTATCGGTGTGTTCAAGCCGGTGGTCGCCATGGCGGTGTCCGATTTCGATGCGATGTGGAATGTCAACATGCGGGGGGTGTTCCTGGCGACGCGGAGCGTCCTCCCGTCGATGATACGGGCGCGTAGCGGAGCAATCGTCAACATAGCATCGCTCGCGGGGAAGAATACATTTAAAGGGGGGGCGGGATACGGTGCGACGAAATGGGCCCTTCGTGGGTTTGCGGGATCGCTCATGCTGGAGGTTCGTGAGCACAACATCCGGGTTGTGACGATCTGCCCGGGGTCCGTGGATACGGACTTCTCATCCACGGGGAAAAAGGGAGCCCAGATTACACAGCCCGAGGACGTCGCATCCGTAGTGATTTTCGCCGTGACAGCGCCGGGGAGAAGCATGTTCAGTGAGATCGACCTCAGGCCGACAAACCCGGCATAACCGGCTGCATCAAAAAGGGACAGGGAGCATCCTCCCTGCCCCTCTTCGTGCGTTCTCAGTTCGGAGCGTGATGTTCAGACGTGTCCCTGTGGAAACCCTGCCATCGCCTGCCCATCCGCCCCATCCCACCGCCTGAGAGCCTTGCCATCATCTGGTTCCTGAATGTCTTCCTCTGATCCGGAGTGAGGAGCGCGTAGACCCCAAACAGGTGATCGACGGTCTCTTTCTTCTCCTGGTACTGGAGATCGTTGATCTCCTTCAGCTTCCCTTCAATCGACGCCTTGTCGGGAGATTCCGCCGCGGCAAGTGCCTTCAGGTCGATGCGCGCCAGCTTGATTTTGGACTGTATCCCGACCATCGACTTTTCCATTTCGGTGCGGAGAGCCGCCATGTCGGCTTTCTGCTTGTCGGTCAACCCCAGCTTATCCATAAATTCCCTTCGTCCCCGCTGGGGAGGCGGAGCACGGTGGGCGGCGGGATCGGGCTGCGACATCGCAATCGACCCCCCGGCGATGATCAGTGCACAAAGAAGCGCTGCTGAAGTCCGCATCGGTGTACCTTTCCCGTTATGAATGTTGACGAGCCCTCTTTGCATAATTGGACCCACGCAGACTCCCGGCGGTTTAACCGCGGAGTTGACATTCCACGGCAGAATGGGTATGTTACTACGGAAGTGCGTAATTGGAGCCCTGCCTTGGCAATACGTTCCGCGAAGTCTATCGATGTACCGAGCATCCGCGCCGTCGTCCTCTGCTTTTTGATCCCTCTCACAGCATGCGTAATCTCCTCCTGCGTTGTCACCAATTTCGTCTCGGCATATTTCAATACCTACTATAACGCCCAGATCCTCTTCGGCCAGGCGGAAGACGAAGTGATGGCCCAGCTGGACAGCCGACCTGGGGGACGGACCTGGCTCACAACGTTCGCCATCCAGTCGGGGACCAGAAACAAGCTTGATGCGGTGATCGTGAAATGCTCGAAACTGCTCCAGTACCACGCCGAATCAAAGCTCGTCGACGATGCCCTCCTGATGATCGGAAAGGCATATTACTACGAGGACGACAACCTCCAGGCGGAGCGGAAATTCAACGAGATCATCGCCGGTTATCCGGACGGCTCCTGTGCCGTGGAGGCCCGCCTCCTGCTTTCCTATGCACAGTACAGGATGAACGCCCGGGACGACGCCCGGACGACCGCGAAGATGGTCGAAGACATGGCGAAGAAAAGCGGGAACGACGGCATGATCGCCCGGTCATCTCTTGTTCTCGGACAGATGGCGCAGGAGGACAGGGATTACGGAACCGCACGGCAGTATTTCGACCAGGCGGCGCAGTCCGGATCCACGCCGGAGCAGCGATCGTCCGCGGGATTGATGTCGGCCGAAATGTACAGGAAGATGGAGATGTACCGTGAAGCGGAGGACGCGTACAGGAGGGCGCAGAAGGCGAGCAACAATTATCAGGGCGAGTACAGGGGGGGTATCGGGGCTCTCAGGATGGTGGAGAAGCAGGGGCGGTACGACGAAGCCCTTGCGGGGCTCAGGCTCCTGCGTTCGGATGCCAAGAACAAGGAATTCTTCGGTGAGATCGAGCTGGAGATCGCGAACACCTATCGCGATGAAGGGAACCTTCCGATCGCGGTAAATCACTATACGCTCGTGGACACGGCATACCCCCGCAGTGACATTTCCGCCAGATCGTATTTCGCCCTCGGGGATCTGTATGAACATACGCTGTTCCTCTATGATTCTGCCCTCGTGGCGTATTCGAAAGGGAAAAACGAATACCCGATGGCCGACGTTACGAAGCTGTGCGTCCGCCGGTCCGACTACCTTACGAGGTATTTCCAGTTTTACAAGGAAATACTGAAGGACGACACACTCCTTGAGGTTCTCAGGGCGCCCCGGGACAGCTCACGGGCGGAGAACTCCCGATCCCCGGATATGGCCGGCACACCGGGAACTCTGAGAGCAACCGACTCGGTGCGCTCGGCGGGTCTTGCACGGACTGTTGATACCGCGCGCACCTCCGGGCCCGCCCGGACGGCGGACATGTCGCCCGGCTCGGCCATCGCGCGGAGGTCTGATACAGTCCACGCCGCAGTTCCACTCCGCTCGCCGACGGTTCCGCCCGTCATTTCGATCGACACGGTGAACGCAAGACGGGAGAATGCCGAGAACGAGCTTGCGGGTCTGTTTTTTGCCACGATCGGGCTCCCGGACTCCGCGGAATTCTGGTACAGGCAGGTCCTGGAAGAATATCCTTCAGGACGTTTCGTCCCGCGCGCGCTCTACACGCTCGCGCAGATCTATTCCGGGCGCGATTCGGTAGCGTCAAAACCCGTCGTGGACTCGCTGTACCGGGAGATCGTCCGGCAATTCCCCCGGTCTCCGTTTGCTTCCGAGGCCCGGGCATCTCTGGGGCTTCCGCCCGAGGGTCCGGTTGTCGATGAAGCCGAGCAAGCCTATGACAGTGCGGAGGCGCTCCTCGTGAAGGGCGATTCGGCCGGCGCCGCAGAAGACTTTAAGAAGGTTGCTCAGCAGTATCCGAGGTCGCCGAGTGCCTCGCGCGCACTTTTCGCCGCCGGATGGGTCTATGAGAACAGGCTCCTTAATCCCGATAGCGCAATAGCCAGCTACCAGAAGCTCATTGCCCTGTACCCGACGTCGACGTATGCAACGAGCGTGTCTCCCAAGATTACCGAAGTAGCCCAGTTTCAGAAGCAGAAGCTGGCTGCGGCCGCTGATTCCCTCGCGGCGAAGAAAGCCCGACTGGCTTCCCGGCCCGCCGCAGCCGACAGCCTCGGAAGACCCGGTGGAATTCGCACACCCGGAACGGCTTCCGCGGCCGACAGCCTCCGAAGACCGGGTGGGATTCGCCCACCGGGAGCCGTTCCCGCAGTCGACAGCCTTGGCAGAGCGGTCGGATTTCCCGCGCCCACACAGGCTCCGGGAGCGGTGGATTCGACGGCCATCAAGAAGCGCCTCCTGAACCCTCCCCACAAGATGGTCGGGAATGAATGACCACTCCAGGATGATGATCGAACTCTGCCCGGTGGAAGGTGTGCGGACCGCGGGAGAAGGGATCTTTGCGCTTTCGTTTTCTTCTGCGTCCATCAGCCGCTCCATCCGCGCGGGACAATTCCTCAATCTCAGGGTCCGGGAGTCGTGTGATCCGCTTCTCCGGCGCCCGTTCAGTGCGTACCGGATTGAGGGTGACGTCATCGAGATCGTTTTCAATGTCGTGGGGCGGGGCACCGCCGCGATGCGGCAGAAACAGAGAGGCGATCGAATCGACGTCTTGGGCCCTCTCGGCAGGCCGTTTGACACCGCCTTTCCCGGATATGACACGGGAATTCTGATCGGGGGAGGGCTTGGCGTTGCGCCCCTTCCCCTCCTGACCTCCTCCCTCACGAAAGAGGGGAAGAAGGTCGTCACATTTCTGGGCGCCCGGACGTCGGCGGCACTCGTCACGGAGTACCTCAGGGACCCCCATGTTGCGACGGATGACGGGACCCGGGGTTTCCACGGGACAGTCGTCGACCTTGCCTCGGCTACGCTTCGCGCCCATCCGGTCAGCCGCCCCAGGATATTCGCCTGCGGCCCGACCCCCATGCTCAGGGCTGTCGCGGCGTTCGCCCGCGCGGAGGGGATTCCGTGCGAGGTGTCGCTTGAGGGGCCCATGGGATGCGGCATCGGGATCTGCCAGGGATGTCCTGTCGAGTCCGCCGGTGACGAGAAGCGGTACGTGCTGATGTGCAAAGACGGTCCGACATTCGACATCCGAACGATCAAGATCTGACAATGGCCCGGACTTCGTTTCTCCTCGCAGGACTTGAACTGAAGAACCGCGTTCTCGTCGCTTCCGGCACGTACGGCTACGGCGGCGACTGCGTCGACACGGCAGATCCGGCGAAGCTGGGAGGGCTGATCACCAAATCGCTTTCTCTGAAACCCCGGGCCGGAAACCCGCCGGTCCGCATCGTGGAGACGGCGGGGGGGATGTTGAATTCGATCGGTCTTGCCAATATCGGCGTTCACATGTTCGTGAAGGAAAAGCTCCCGTTCCTGAGAACCGTCGATACCGCGGTGATCGCGAACATCGCCGCAAGCACGGTCGAGGAGTACTGCGAAGTGCTCAGGATACTTGAGGGGGAAGAAGGGATCGACGGGTTCGAGATCAACGTCTCCTGCCCGAACGTGAGGGAGGGGGGGCTGACGTTCGGCACGAACTGCAGCGCCGTCGCTGACATCACGCGCCGGCTCAGGCCGCTGACGAAGAAGCCGCTTCTCGTCAAGCTTACGCCGAACGTGACGCACATTGCTGAATTTGCCCGTGGTGTCGAAGCTGAGGGAGGAGATGCGGTTTCCGTGATCAATACGCTTATCGGCATGGCAATCGACGTCAGGACGAGGAAGCCCGTTCTTTCGACCGTCACGGGAGGCCTTTCGGGTCCGGCCATAAAGCCTGTCGCGCTTGCAAAGGTGTACGAGGTGGCACGGGCGGTAAGGATCCCTGTCATCGGCATCGGGGGGATCTCCAGCGCCTCCGACGCGCTCGAATTCCTGATTGCAGGGGCGTCGGCGGTGCAGATCGGCACGGCGAATTTCATTGACCCCGCCGCAGGGATAAAGGCCGCCGCCGGGATAGAACGGTATTGTGACGAGAACGGGATCGCCGACGTCGGCTCGCTCGTGGGTTCCCTTGATGCCGGGAAAGGCGTGTCGATACTCGACAGCTGGCTGTGAACTCCTTCCGTGATACTCTCCGCTTTCTGTACGCGCTCGAATACCGCGGGATGAAATTCGGCCTCAGGAATATCCGCGCGCTCGTCCGCGCTGCGGGGCATCCCGAGCGCGCGTACCCGTCCATTCATGTCGCCGGAACAAACGGCAAAGGCTCGACGTCCGCGTTCATCGCGTCGGCATTCACGGAGGCGGGGTACCGGACGGGCCTCTATACCTCCCCCCACCTTGTCAGATTCACAGAACGAATCCGGGTCGACGGGAAAGAAATCGACGGGGACCGCCTGGTGGGGTATGTCAGGAGGCTGCGTCCGATCATCGAGAAGACCGGCGCAACGTTTTTCGAGGCGACGACGTGCGTTGCGTTCCTGTACTTTGCAGAGGAGCAGGTGGATATCGCCGTCATAGAGACCGGCCTCGGGGGTCGACTCGACGCGACGAACGTGCTCCGTCCCCTGGTCAGCGTTATCACGAACGTCTCGCTCGAGCACACGGAAATCCTCGGCAACACCGTGCGCGCGATAGCCCGCGAAAAGGGGGGGATTATCAAACCGTCCGTTCCCGCGGTCACAGGTTCGGACGACCGGAGCGTGCTCGACGTGCTGCGCAGGCGAGCTGCGCGGTGCGGCGTCCGGCTCCGCCGGTCCGCGGACGTCGTTTCGATTGTCCGGCATGCGGGCGGGAGGGATGTCACTCTCACTTCCCCGCGGCTTGCACCCGGGAGGCTTGCGCCCGGCCTGGCGGGAGGGCACCAGGTACAGAACGCCGCTCTTGCCCTGTGCACGCTGGACACGCTCCTCGGGACGAGAACCGGAGGGCGGGCATTCGGGGCCCTCAAAGGCCGCGTCGTTCGACGCGCATTTGAACGGGTGGCTGCAAACACGGGGCTCAGGGGGAGGCTGGAAAAGCTGCGCAAAGGGGGGAGGACCATCATGCTGGATGTCGCGCATAACCCGGCGGGGATGAGGACGCTTACGGGAGAGCTGAAAAAACACAAATTGAAGAACCTTGTAGCCGTTTTTGGGGTTATGAAGGACAAGGACTATTCGAGCATGCTCAGGGAGCTATCCTCTTCCGCCCGCACGATCATCGCCGTCGCGCCTCTTCAGAAACGGGCTCTGCCCGCGGGGGATCTGTTCCGGGCGGGGGAAAAAGCCGGTGTCAGTATGATGAAGGGGGGAAGTGTTGCCTCCGGTGTCCGTAAGGCCGTCCGGATCAAGAAACGCGGGGCCATACTTGTGACGGGGTCACATTACGTGGTCGGAGAGGCACTTAGGGCCATTCAGGGCGAAATTGCTTGACATTGGGGGAGCGAACAGCTATATTGGACTATCAGCCCCGGGGGCAGGCTTCTCTCCGCCCCACATCTCTTCATTTCCACCTGTTCGAAACTCATCCGTACTGGTACCGTTTTCCATCCGTTAAATCCCCTTACTCAGGCCAATTCAGATTCTATGCTTCAGTGTGTTGCGGGTAAAGGCGACGCGTGATGATCGGCTATTTGCACACGTAGAAAGGTTTTTACTCTATGCCCATGGACATTTCCGAGCTCAAGTCCAAAAAAATCGCTGAGCTTAACCAGATTGCCAAAGATCTCAACATTTCCGGTTACAGCGATCTCCGGAAGCAGGAACTTATATTCAAGATCCTGGAGGCGCAGACGGAGCAGGGGGGGCTGACGTTCAGCCGCGGGGTCCTGGAAGTCCTGCCCGACGGATACGGATTTCTCCGGTCGGTCGACTACAACTACCTTCCCTCCCCCGACGATATCTACGTCTCCCCTTCACAGATCAAGAAGTTCAACCTGCGCACCGGCGACACGGTGAGCGGGCAGGTCCGGCCTCCCAAGGAAGGGGAGAGGTTCTTTGCGCTGCTCCGCGTGGAGGCGGTGAACGACGAGAACCCCGACTCGATCCGCGAGCGCGTCCTGTTCGACAACCTGACGCCGCTCTATCCGAACTCCGCAATCAAGCTCGAGACGGCTCCCGGGGAGTACTCGATGAGGATCATGGATCTTCTTGCGCCGATCGGCAAGGGACAGCGCGGAATGATCGTCTCCCCGCCGAAAGCCGGCAAGACGATCCTCCTGCAGAAGATCGCCAACAGCATCACGCGCAATCACCCGGAAGTGAAGCTTATCGTTCTCCTCATCGACGAGCGCCCGGAAGAGGTGACGGACATGGAGCGCTCGGTGAACGCGGAGGTCGTGAGCTCGACGTTTGACGAACCGCCCGAACGTCACGTCCAGGTGTCGGACATGGTCCTTGAAAAGGCGAAACGCCTCGTGGAGGCAAAGAAGGACGTCGTCATTCTCCTGGACAGCATCACGCGCCTCGCGCGGGCGCACAACACGGTTGTACCCCACTCCGGGAAGATCCTCTCGGGAGGCGTCGACGCCAATGCGCTCCACAAGCCCAAGAGGTTCTTCGGCGCGGCGCGCAACATCGAAGAGGGGGGGTCGCTGACGATCGTCGCGACGGCTCTCGTCGAGACGGGAAGCCGCATGGACGAGGTGATCTTCGAGGAGTTCAAGGGGACCGGCAACATGGAAATCATCCTCGACAGGAAGCTGAGCGACAAACGGATCTTCCCCGCTATGGACGTCAACCGCTCCGGCACCCGGAAGGAAGAACTTCTTATCGACGCGGACGACCTCAACCGGATCTGGATACTGAGGAAACTCCTCTCCGATTTCAACACGGTCGAGGCGATGGAGTTCTCGCTGGAGAAGATGCGGGGCACAAAGTCCAACAAGGAATTCCTCCGCTCCATGAGCAGCTGATATCTCCTCCCGCGGACAGGGGCGCCGATCTCGACGCCCCTGTCGCACTCACAGACCTGGCAGGAGGTCCCTTGAACGAACCAGTCATTGTCAGCGCATGCAGGACGCCGGTGGGATGTTTTCGCGGCGCCCTCGCTGCGCTCCCCGCTCCACGGCTCGGCGCGGCGGTGATCGCGGAATCGATCCGCCGCTCGGGCGTGCCCGCCGCCGCGGTCCAGGAAGTGATCATGGGGAACGTGCTCCAGGCGGGCGTCGGTCAGGCGCCTGCGCGGCAGGCGGCGATCTTTGCGGGACTTCCGACCTCCGTCGAATGCATGACCGTGAACAAGGTCTGCGGATCGGGACTGAAGGCGGTGATGCTTGCGGCGCAGGCGATCGTCTCGGGTGACGCCGACACGGTGGTTGCCGGGGGGATGGAGAGCATGTCGAACGCCCCGTACCTTCTTGACAGGGCCCGCGAGGGATACCGGATGGGGAACGCCGAGCTGGTGGACGTCATCATACGGGACGGGCTCAGGGACGTCTACAACAACTCCATGATGGGGAACGCCGCTGAGGTCTGCGCGAAGGAATGCGGCATCCCCCGGGAAGCCCAGGATGAATTCGCGATCCTGAGCTACAGGCGTGCGCAGGAAGCACAGAAGGCAGGGCGATTCCGCAAGGAGATCGTCGGGATCGACGTCCCGGCGGGGAAGGGGACGACTTCGGCGGTCGTCGACGATGAAGAGCCTTTCAGGACGAACTTTGACAAGATACCGCTTCTGAAGCCGGCATTTGTGAGCGACGGCACCGTAACGGCGGCAAACGCCTCCAAGATCAACGACGGGGCCGCCGCGCTCGTTGTGATGTCCCGGGCGAAGGCCGCCGAGCTCGGCCTCGCGCCTATCGCCCGGATCGTCGCCCAGTCCTCCGCCGCAAAGGATCCTGTCTGGTTTACGACCGCGCCGGCGGACAGCATCGCGCGCGTGCTGAAGAAGGCCCGCATGACGCTGAAGGATATCGACCTTTTCGAGGTCAACGAGGCTTTTGCCGTCGTCGCAATCGCCGTCACGCGCATCGCCGGTCTCGATCCCGGCAGGGTGAACGTCAACGGCGGGGCGGTGGCGCTCGGCCATCCCATCGGGGCCAGCGGTGCCCGGATCCTTGTGACGCTCCTTCATGCCCTCGAGCAAAAGAATGCCGCGCTGGGGCTTGCCTCGATCTGCATCGGCGGTGGAGAAGCAAGCGCGGTCATCGTGGAACGCATCTAAGAAGCCCACCATCACCCTCCCGGGACCTGTCATGGATATTCACAGTGTCTGTGTCGTCGGAGCCGGCACCATGGGGAACGGCATCGCCCACGCATTTGCCCAGAACGGGTTTGCCGTTGCGCTGAATGATCTCAGGCAGGATCTCCTCGACCGCGGCATGGCGACGATCGCGTCGAATCTCGACCGACAGGTCCGGAAGGGAGCGCTGACGGAAGAGCTGAAGGGGAAAACGCTCTCAAGGATCTCCCCCGGCACGGATCTCGGTTCCGCGGCCGCGGCAGCCGATATTGTGATCGAAGCCGCCACGGAACACACGGAGACGAAAAAAGAGATCTTCCGCCGCCTCGACGCCTCCTGCCGCCCCGGCGTCGTCCTCGCCTCCAATACGTCATCCATTTCGATAACGGAAATCGGCGCAGTAACAACAAGGCCTGACCGCGTGATCGGGATGCATTTCATGAACCCGGTCCCGGTCATGAAACTCGTCGAAGTCATCCGCGGCCTGGCTACCTCCGATGCGACGTTTGCGGCTGTGAAAGAGCTCTGCGAAAAGCTCGACAAGACCCCTGTGGAAGTCAACGACGCCCCGGGATTCGTCTCGAACCGGGTACTCCTCCCGATGATCAATGAAGCGATCTACTGCGTGATGGAGGGGGTGGCCAGGCCCGAGGCCATCGACACGGTGATGAAGCTGGGGATGAATCATCCGATGGGACCCCTTGCGCTTGCGGATTTCATCGGGCTTGACGTCTGCCTCGCAATCATGAACGTCCTGCACGACGGCCTCGGAGACACGAAATACCGGCCCTGCCCGCTCCTGAAGAAGATGGTCGCCGCGGGCCGGCTCGGCAGGAAATCGGGGCGCGGTTTCTACGACTACGCGCAGCAATAGGAATCAAACCATCACCGGGCACACGCGGCGGGTACGGAATGGATTTTTCTCTGAGCGAAACGCACACGATGATCCGGGAAACGGCCCGGAAATTTGCGGAGGAACGGATTGCTCCAGGGACGATCGAACGGGACGAGAAGGAGGAATTCCCCCGCGAAATCGTCAGGGAGCTGGGGGAGCTCGGGTTCATGGGGATGATGGTCCCGGAGGAATGGGGGGGGATCGGGCTCGATACTCCGACCTACGTCTTCGCCCTCGAGGAGATCTCGCGCGTCGATGCCTCGGTCGGCGTGATCATGTCCGTCAACAACTCACTCGTCTGTTACGGGCTGAACAAGGACGGAACGACGGACCAGAAGGAGCGCTACCTCAGGGACCTCGCATCCGGCAGGAAGCTCGGCGCGTTCGCCCTCTCCGAGCCCGAAGCGGGGAGCGACGCATCGAACCAGCGCACGATCGCCCGCCGCGACAGCGACAGGTATATCCTCAACGGAACAAAGAACTGGATTACCAACGGATCAACAGCGGACGTAGTCCTCGTCATGGCCGCGACGGACAGGGAGAAAGGGCCAAAGGGGATCAGCACGTTCATCGTGGAGAAGGGGACGCCGGGGTTCACCGTGGCGAAAAAAGAGAAGAAGCTCGGGATACGGAGCTCCGACACGGTCTCCCTTTCATTCGCCGATTGCGCGGTGCCGGCGGTCAACCGGATCGGTGCGGAAGGGGACGGGTTCAGGTTTGCTATGAAGACCCTTGAGGGGGGGAGGATCGGGATTGCAGCACAGGCGATCGGGATCGCCCAGGCCTGTCTCGACGCGTCGGTGAAATACGCGAAAGAGAGAAAGGCGTTCGACAGGCCGATCGCGGAGCTGCAGGCGATACAGTTCAAGATCGCCGACATGGCCACAAACATTGACGCATCGAGGATGCTGACGCTCAGGGCCGCGGCGATGAAGGACGCGGGAGAACCCTTCGGACCCGATGCCGCGATGGCGAAGCTTTTCGCTTCGCACACGGCCGTGGAAAGCGCGTTGGAAGCGATACAGATCCACGGGGGCTACGGGTATGTGAGGGAATACCTTGTAGAGCGCTATCTCCGCGATGCGAAGATCACCGAAATCTACGAAGGGACGTCGGAAATCCAGCGGATAGTCATCGCAAGATCCCTTCTGCGATGAATCAACGGAGTGTGACCGAGCGCAAGGTCACCCGCCTTCTCATCGCTGTATTGTTGCTAAAGTACATGCGGATGACTATATTCGCATCATTCACTCTGACGTTTCACCCCTGTTTCCGTTGTCAACATTTCCTTCATTCTTCATGGAGGTTCCGTAGGTGAAACGATCCTACGTTGTGTTAACCGCTGACGGAAAGCCCCTTGATGCATACAGACCTCCAGTTTTGCTCAGTATTCCTTTGCGAAGAGACGGCATTTGCCGTAGAGGCCGGGACGGGTATCCGGGCTTCGTATCCTGAAAGTAAAGGCCGTGAACCAAACACCCCTCACAATCCAAAAAAGGAGTTAACATGAAAAGATCGTCTTTGGCTGTCTGCATGCTGATTGTTCTCACGGCGTTTGTTTCCGTTCAGGCGATGGCTCAGGTGGAATTCGGACTTGGGCCGATTCTCGGCTTGGATTTCGGTACGCTATCCATCAGCCCCTCTCCCCAGATTTCGACGGGAGGACACACGGGATTCATGATCGGCGCACAGGCAGAGCTGGGGTTCAGCAAAATGTTCTATATTGTCCTGGAGCCCACCTATTGCAGTAAGGGAGGATCAGTGGGGACCACAACGCTTGCGGTTGATGAGCTCGATTTTCCGGCGTACTTCAAAGTTAAGTTCATGAAAGGCGTCATTCGTCCCTATGCCTTCGCAGGTCCGGATCTCTGTTTTGTCCTTTCATCCACTGCGACTACAGGTGGGCAGAACACGGATATTTCATCGCAGACGTCTTCCGTTGATTTCGACCTTGATTTTGGGGGTGGGGCGGAATACAATGTCACCCCGAAAATTGGAATTACGATGGATATCAGATATTCAATCGGCCTTTCCAACCTCAACAACGTCTCTGGATCAACCACGACAATCAAGGCTTCTGGATTCCAGATACTTGCAGGGATGATGTTTCACATACTGTAAAGCCGGGGAATAAGTCCGGCTGGAACCTATGTCCGGTCAACTGGTTAGCGAATTTTCGTCCGAATCTGCTTGACAGTTATTGAATAACGAGCGAAGGGGACAATACTTGACTTTAGGGTGGTGATTACGTATACTTCTGCGGCGTAATCACCACCTTCTCATCGTCTCTTCTCGCTTGACGACAGAGAGCATCCCAAGAGATGCAATACTGAAGCCAAACACCATCATCAATAAAGGGAGGACCATAAATGAAACGCCTTCTAACAATTTCTGCTATTCTGCTGCTGGTGGCAGCCGTGGCATCGCCTGGCACTGCAAATGCACAGGACAATGCGTGGCACCAGAAGGACATGGTTATCTCGGGCGGTTTTGGCCTCGGCTTGGAGGGAGTATATGGCACATCGAGCGTGCCGCCGATTTTTGTCGCATTTGAGACGGGCGTCGCTGACAAGATTACGCTGGGTGGGCTCGTTTCGTACTCCGGATCGTCGGAAGATTTCGGGTACGGAAAATGGAAATACAGCTATATCATCATTGAAGCCCGCGGCGCGTATCATTTCCTCGAACACAATCCGAAATTTGACGTCTATGCCGGAGTCGGCCTGGGCTATAACATTGTCTCGGCCTCTGTGACGTGGAACGACCCGACGTACCAGAACCTGTTTGGCGGGCAATACAGCGCATCTGCAAGCTATATGATTTTTGACGTGTTCGGAGGCGCACGCTACTACTTCACCCCGAAGTTTGCGGTACTGGGCGAAGTCGGCTACGGCGTGGGCTTCCTGCGTTTGGGAGTGAGCTATAAGCTGAACTAGTGCCGATTCACTTGTTTGAAGGAACGGGGGAGATGCTCAGCATCTCCCCTTTTTTGTAGGCACTCCTGGAGCAGGCCGATCAATCAATGAGCAGCGTCGTTCTCCCCCTATTCCTGTGGCTCATCTGCGCGCCGGCCGGCGTCGATACGAGCAGCCACACCTCCGTCCCTCCTGATCAGCATCCCGTCACACTCAGGTTCGCGGGCGACGTGCTTCTTGCGTCCCACTACGAATCCGACATGCTGGCGAGCCCCCTGGAGACATTTCGCCGTCTTTACCGGCTTGGCGGCGCGGATGCGACTGTGGTGAACCTTGAGGGACCGGTTACGACACGTGGGAAAAGAGTCCCCAAGCCGTTCAATTTCAGGATGCTTCCCGCCCTCCTTTCGGTCCTGAAGTACGGGGGGATTGACATCGTCAGCATTGCCAATAATCATATATACGATTACGGTCCCCGGGGACTTTTGGACACAATTTCGTATCTTGACTCTCTCGGGATACGTCACGTGGGTGCCGGCAGGGATTGGGTGGATGCTCACCGGCCTGTTGTCGATACTCTCGCCGGGCGTCAGATCGCGTTTCTCGCGTACTATGGGGGGGGTGAAGCCCCGGGTGCGGGTAAGGCGGCTCCCGGGGTCGCCCGGCGTGACCTCGCGCAGGTCTGCGCAGACATCAGGAAAGTCAGGATTGAACAGAAGTCACCGTACGTCGTCGTCATACTTCACTGGGGGACCGAGCTTGCAACCGCCCCGGACAGGGCTCAGGTGACGTTTGCCCACGCCCTTATCGACTCGGGGGCGGATGCCGTCATCGGGCATCACCCGCATGTCCTCCAGGGAATCGAGCGGTATGGCAGGGGGGTGATTGCGTATTCGCTGGGGAACTTCATATTCGGAGGGAACGACAGGGATACGTACACGACAGGGCTTTTCGAGATCCGCCTCGTTCCAGGCGGGCCGAAATACGCTTTTATCCCGGTCAGGATTGACCGGTGGCGGGCAAGCATCCCTGCCGGCAACGATTCTCTCATGCTGAACGGATCGATGCGCAGGCTTTCTTCAAAGTTCCCGAAGTCCATATTCAACAACCAGGAGTAACCATGAAATCCCGCGGGTGTTTGATCGCAGCGGTCATTCTCGGCGCGATCGCAGTCATCGTCCTAGGAGTGTTCATGTGGGGCGTCAACATCAACAACAGGCTTGTTACGCTCGATGAAGGAGTCCGGTCCGCATGGAGCCAGGTGGAAAACCAGTATCAACGCCGGGCGGACCTCATACCGAACCTTGTGGAGACCGTGAAAGGGTATGCCACGCAGGAGAAGGATGTATTCGTCGGCGTTGCGGAGGCGAGAGCGAAGGTGAGCCAGATGACCGTCACGAAAGAAGTTCTCGACGATCCGCAGACGTTCGCCAAATTCCAGGCCGCGCAGGACCAGCTCGGGTCGGCCCTCTCCCGCCTTCTCGTCGTGTCGGAGAACTACCCGCAGATAAAATCCAACGAGAACTTCCTGAGCCTCCAGACTCAGCTTGAGGGGACGGAAAACAGGATCACGGTCGAACGGAAGCGGTTCAACGACGTCGTGCAATCGTATAACACGTCGATCCGCCAGTTCCCCGTCTCCATGATCGCGGGATTCAGGGGATTCCATGAGAAGCCTTACTTCCAGGCGAAGGAAGGATCCGAAAACGCACCGCAGGTGAAATTCTGAACGGAGAGGTCCGGGCAACGTCCATGGCAGTCCGCCGACATTCGATCAGCGCAGACCTCCGCCGGGTCATCGCGGGCGTCTGCCTTGTGTTTCCGCTGCTGTCCGTCGCGGGGGGAGGATACGCCTCCGGGGACACCAGGGTGCCGGTGCTGAATCACTATGCGACCGACCTCTCGGGGACGCTCACGCCGGAACAGGTGTCGCAGCTCGATCAGCTCCTCTCGTCGTTTGACAGGTCGACGTCGACGCAAGTCGTCGTCCTGATGGTTCCCTCGCTGGACGGAGAAGAGATCGAAGACTACTCCCTCCGGGTTGCGGAGGCGAACAAGATCGGGAAGAAGGGGAAGGACAACGGCGCTCTCCTTCTCGTCTCGAAGAACGACAGGAAGGCGAGGATCGAAGTCGGGTACGGACTGGAAGGAAGCGTCACGGACGCTCTCTCGGGCCAGATCATACGGCAGGAGATCGCTCCCCGTTTCCGCCAGGGAGATTACTACGGCGGATTGCGTGCCGGCGCCGAGGCGATCATCGCCGCCTCGAAAGACGAATACCACGCCGAGCCCGCGCCCCAGGGGGGGCGAAGATCGTCGCCTGTCCTGTTTGCCGTGATCATGATCGCCCTCGTTCTGATCCGGTTGACGCGCAGGCGGAGAGGGTTTTTCTGGGGAGGCGGACCCTGGCTCGGCGGTGGAGGGGGATGGGGAGGGGGCTCAGGAGGCGGATTCAGCGGGGGAGGAGGGTCGTTCGGAGGAGGGGGCGCCAGTGGCGGCTGGTAGCGAATTCTCGTCCATTCGATCGCTGGTGTCCGCCCTCCCGAAAGGGGAACAGATCATTCTCGGTGTGCCGGATGACGCATCGGCGCTGGCGCTCACGGCGCCGGCCGGCGCGTGGTCCCTCGCCGCCGTTCTCCCCGACGCCGTGTTCGAGGCGTCGAATACTGCGGCTGCGCTTGCCATTGCCCGGAAGTCGGTTGCTTCACTCGCAACGCGGAATCTTCTCGTCGTTGACGTTCTCTCCGGTCACGGAAAGGGATTTTCCGGCGAGCGCGGTGTGCTCGAGTTCTATGACAGGTTCGCGCCCCTTCTGAAGAAGGAGGGCATCCGCTCCCTCTGGGTCGTGCGGAAGAGCGCTCTGTCTGACAGAGGGATAGGCGCGCTCAAGGACCGTCCGTGGTTCTTCATTGATTGCATTCCCGCAGGATCCGATCTGTATTCCCAGTGCATCACGGCACGCGGGATCTACGGGGCGGGACTCTTCCAGCCGAGAAGGATCGCCCTCGGCGATCCCGATCTCACACTGTCCCCTCCTGTTCTCCCGGGTCTTGCGCCGCTCAAATCCCGCGTTCCTCAGGGACCAGATTTCCCCGCCGTCGTCCTGGATCTTCTCCAGGTCCCGTACAGAGACATGTTCCGCGCGTCGCCCGAAGCCATCGTGCTTTTGGATCTTGAAGGACACGCCACGGAACCGAATCCGCGGGCTGTTGAACTCCTCGGATACGGGGAAGACGAGGTCGGGGAGGTTCCGCTTTCCCGGATCGTGAGCCCGCCATTCTACCGGAGCGCGCTCAGAGCACTCTCCATCCTTCGCAAAAAGCGGAAAGCATCCGGCGAGCTGGACCTTCTCCGGAAGAACGGCCGAAGGTTCACGGCGGCATTCGCCGCGTCTTTCATCGGATCGTCGCGCGGCGTCCTCCTTCTTCGCGATATTTCAGGGGATGTCCGCCGTACCGGGGAATTGGAGAAAGAGAGGGATCGTCTTTCCGCGCTGGCAGAGGGATCTCCGTACCCGCAGGTTCTCGCCTCGGCCCGCAAACTGGTGCATGCAAACGGTGCCTTCCGGAAGGCGTTCCCGTGGATCGACATTGCCTCAGGCGAGCACACACTCCGCGACTTCCTGGGGAAAGAAAACGCCGCGCTGGTCCGTGACCTCTCCGGGTCGGATCCGGCCGGCGCGGAGTCTCCGGCCGTTGTTCGTGAGCAGGTCGTGATCAGGACGCCGGAGGGGGAACGGCGCGAATACGCTCTCTCCGCGTCACGGACCGTGTGGAACGGAAAAGAGGCGTGGTATCTCACACTCTCGGACGTTACTGCGGTCAATGCGGCGGTACACTCGCTCCGTGAATCGGAGCGCACGTACAGGGAGATCTGCGAACGCCAGGGGGGGGCTGTTTGCGTGCTGCAGGACGGAGTCATCGTCTTCGCCAATGCGGCATGTTCAGCCCTGTTCGGTGCAGCCCTCCCGGCTGATCTGGCGGGGAAGAGCTTCCCTTCCCTTGTCGCCGGGAAGGACCGCAAATCCGTGACGGCCGCGATTGCAGAAGCCTCCGGCGGGGTCGACGCACGCGTTTCGATTGAATACACGCTCAAGTGCCCGGACGGCACGGTGAAGACAATCAACGCGCAGTGCGCAACTATACAGTTTGCCGGAACCACCGCGGTGCTGATCCATCACAGCGATGTCTCGGGAATCCGGCGCGCGGAGGACGAACTCCGCAGGAAGTCCCGGGAAGAATCCATACTCGACAGCCTGGCACGAAAGATCCATCTGTCGTTGAACCCCGCGGATGTCCTCTCCGGGGCGATGCTGGGGGCGATGAAATGGCTCGGTTTCGAATCGGGCGGTACGTACCGGGCGGGAAGGGACGGGACAACGCTTACGCTCTCAGCCGGCGCGACGCTTACTCCCCGGATTGCGTCGACGCTCTCTGCACAGGACGCGCGCGAGGGGGTCACGGGACTGGTGTGGAAGACCGCCGAGCCCCTGCTGATTGACGTCACGGAGTATCCTCCCCACCTCCCCTACAAATCGCTTTTCGAATCCGAGGGGGTCCGCTCTGTGCTCTACCTGCCGCTGGTCGCCGGGGAGTCCGTGAACGGCATACTCCTCCTCTGTTCCCCGAAGGAGGCGGGCCCGGCCGCGCGGGACACAGTTCTCTGCACTGCGATCGCGCACCACGCGGGCGATGCGCTCGCCAACGCGCTCCGGTACGAAGAAATCGGACGCTCAGAGCAGACATACAGGAACGCGATCGAGTCGATCGCCGACGTCGTATACGAATGCGCCCCGGGAGGACAGTTCCTGTTTGTCAGCCCGCGGGTGCAGGAGCTTACCGGATACCTTCCCGAAGAGATCATCCGCATGCCGGACCTGTGGCGAACGCTCATCCATCCCGATGAGCGGACGGAGTATTCGAAGCGCATCTCCGGCCAGGGAGAGGGGAAGGGAGAATTCGAGCAGGAGTACCGGCTCCTCCCGAAGGGAAAAGCCTCGTACCGCTGGGTACGCGACGTCGTCCGCTACCGCCGCGACACGGAAGGGAATGTGACGGGCATATTCGGGGTTGTTGCGGACATCACAACCCGGGTCGAGACCGCGCACGCCGCCGCGGCGGGGGTGAGTTTCCGGGATGAGGTACTCCAGAGCCTGCAGGAGGGGGTCGTCGTCTTTGACAGGGAGTTCCGCTACCGTGATTGGAACAGGGAGATGGAGAACATCACGGGGTTCAAGCGCGAGGAAGTGATCGGGAAGAACGCTTTCGAGGGAGGCCCGCATTTCCATCCCGACGACTTCCCCGATCTTCTCTCCCGCGCGCTCGAAGGGACGCCGGTGAGTTCGGAGGAGGTCCGCTGTACCCCGCGGGGGAGCGGGAACACGTCGCTCCTCTGGTGCAGGTTTTCCCCGCTGCGCGACGCTGCGGGGGCGACAACCGGCATCGTCGGGACGATCACCGACGTGACGCACAGGAAGAGCCTCGAGCGGGAACTCCGCGAATCCGAGGAGACGCTCCGGAATGTCATCGATACCATGGGGGACGCGCTCATGATAAGCGACCTCCAGGGGAAGGTCTGGGAAGTCAACAGGGAGTTCTCCGCGCTCACCGGGTACGTCCGGAGCGAGGTGATAGGGATGATGTTCCCGTATCCCTGGCTGATCGAGGAAGAGATGTCCCGGCTCGTCGTCTGGCTCGCCGCGCTACGCGAGAAGAGGTTCCTCAGGGATTTCGACATGACATGGAAGCGGCAGGACGGGACGGAGGTGGCGATCAGCCTGAACACGACGCTGCTCCGCAACGCCTCCGGCGAGCCTGTCGCGATGCTGAATATCGCCCGCGATATCTCTGAAAGGAGGGGACTGGCGAACGATCTTGCGGCCAAGAGCCGCCAGATCGAGATGCTGAACCGGATCATCAGCACCGCGAACTCGAGCACGGAATTCAGCCGCATATTCGAGGTCATCGCTGCTGAGGTGCGCACGATGACGGTGTTCGATCACCTGAGCGTGTCCCTTCTTGTCGACGGGGGGCAGAACCTGGCCGTGCACGCGACTGTGGGTGCGGAAGAGCGCTGTCCGCCCGTCGGCGCAAAGATCCCGCTGCAGCAGAGCGTGTCAAGGCTCTCCATCGCCGAAGGAAGGGGGATCGTGATCGGCGACATCACGGCGCATCCCTCGCTGGGAGGCGACCTTCTCCCTGCCAGGGCGGGGATGCGGTCGGAAATCACCATCCCGATCCTCCTCAACGAGCGGATTCTCGGGACGTTTGATATCTGCAGCGCCGAACCGGGTGCGTTCACCGTCGGCGACCTGACGTATCTCCAGCCGATCGCCGACCAGATCGGCGCCCTGATCGACAGGACGATGCTCTTCCAGCGGGTGAGCCTTGACAGCGCCTACATTCACGACCTCCTGGATTCCATCGAAAGCGTTGTGTTTACCGTCGACAGAAGCTCCGTCGTACGGGAGGTTAACAAGGCGTGGCGGGAGTTTGCATCCCTGCAGGGGACTCCCGAACTCCGCAGCGAGGCGGACGTTATCGGGAAACACCTGCACGAGATCATCCCCTTCCCCGGGCTCAGGGAAGATCTGATATCCGCCACCGCGCGCCTCTTTGAGGGATCCCTCCGCGAGTACCTTCACGAGTTTTCGATCGGCACGGGGGATCACGGGCGGATATTCCAGCTTGCGGTCACGCCTCTGGAGATGAACGGAAGGGTGAACGGACTCGTCTTCACCTACACGGACATCACGGACAGCAAGAAGACGGAAGCAGAAATCAAACGACGGAACGAGGAGCTCCTGGCGCTCAACGCCATCGCGACATCGATAAACAGCTCGTTGAATCCGGACGAGGTCCTCGGGGTGGCCGCCGAGAAAATCCGCTCCCTCGTGCAGGCCGACATCGTGCTCTGTTACCTCCCGGACGAATCCCATGAGCGGCTCACGCTTGCCGCCCACAGGGGGATCAGGGAGACGCACGCCCGGATGATCGGGTCGCTCCCGGTGTCGGCGAGCGCCACGGGGAGCGTCATCCTGAGCCGGAATCCGATCATCATCGCGTCGAACCTTGCCGGGGACGCCCGGCTGAGCGAACCGGGCAGGGCACTCTTCCGCGAACTGGGGACGCAGAGCCTGCTGAGCATTCCCCTTGAATCGAAGGACCGGGTCCTGGGTGCGCTCGTCGTGGCGTTCCAGGAGGAACACACGATTAGCGATCAGGAACAACGCTTCGTCACGCTTGTCGGCAACCAGCTTGCGTCCGCGCTCGAGAACGCACAGCTTTACAGCGAAGTCCAGTCCCAGGTCCGGCGCATCACGCTCCTCTATGAGATCGGCAGGGGGCTCACGGGGGCGCTTGACACCCGGTCCGTGCTGACGGTGATCCACAGCGGGTTGGAGAACGCGCTCCAGTTCGATTCGTTCGAATACTTCGCTCCTTCCCACGCCACGGGGAAGCTCGAGATCCAGTTTCACCGCGAGAGGCTGAACTCCGGCAAAGTCCCTCTCTCGCCGGAGATGCCGGGGGTCCTGAAGGCGATGTCGGGCGAGCCGTTTCTCGGCTATTCTCCCGACGGGGGGGCCCTTCTCGCCGTTCCGGTCCGGTCGAAGGGAGCCATCATCGGCATCATCGCGGTCGGGCGCGAAGCGGGTGCGCTGTTTGCCGACGCTCACTTGCGTCTGGTGGCCAGTATCGCTAATTTGATGGAAATTGCGGTTGACAGGGCGGGACTGTACGAGGACACCGTTGCCAAGTCCAGGGAAATCGAGGAGAGGAACAAGGAGCTTGACGACTTCACGTACGTCGTGTCGCACGACCTGAAGGAACCGCTCATCACCGTCGAGGGGTACAGCAAGATCGTGCTCAACGACTACCGGGACGTGATCGACGAAGAGGGGAGAGGATACCTGACCTCGATCGTCCAGTCCGGGAAGAGGATGAAGGGGCTCATCGATGATCTCCTGACACTCTCGCGCCTCGGGCGGGTGACGGAAACCGAGGAATCGCTTCCGATCGGCGACGTGGTCCGGGAGGTCCTGCGTGATTTTGAATTCACGCTGCACGAAAGCAAGGCGACGGTGAACGTCCCACCGGACCTGCCCACGGTCCGCTACAACAGGATCCAGCTCGGGATGGTCTTCCGGAACCTGATCGCCAACGCGATAAAATTCAACAGGAGCCCGGAACCGCGGGTGGACATCGAAGTGACCCCCGGTGACGCGGGATATACCGTGTCCGTGCAGGACAACGGCGTGGGGATTGAACGGCAGCATTACGACAAGATCTTCGTGATTTTCCAGCGGCTCCAGCGGTCGGAGGACTTCCGGGGGACGGGTGCGGGGTTGACGATCGTCAAGAAAATTGTTGAAAACCACGGGGGGCGCATCTGGGTTGATTCTGTCGTCGGCGAAGGCACGAAGTTCTCTTTCACAATTCCTCATTAGAACGGATGACTGACTCCGGCGCGATCCGCATACTGCTTGTGGAGGACAACCGCGATTTTGCAAACCTCGTGGAGGTGTTCCTGAGAAAGTACGACAAGGGACAATTCGAGGTGTTCTGGCGCGAGAGCGGGATTGCGGCGCTCGAAGACCTGGCCACCGGGACCCAGTTCGACATCATTCTGATGGATTATTTCCTCCCGGGGCAGAACGGCCTGGAGACCACGAAGGCGCTCCAGTCGCGCGGGATCACAATCCCGGTCGTGTTTCTTACCGTCAACAAGGACTTCGACCTCGCCGTGCAGGTGCTGAAACTGGGGGTGGAAGATTACCTTGTCAAGGACGAGATTTCGACGCCGGTGCTCCCCAGGACAATCCTGAACGTGATAGAGCGGAAGAAGCTGAGGGACCAGCTCACGTCGCTCGAAATATCCCAGCAGCGGCTCGAAACGATCCAGGGGATGGTGCCGACAATCGCCCAGGAAATCCGGAAGCCGCTTGACGAAATACGCGTGACGATCGAGGGTCTTTCCCGGGCCCATGCCGGAGATCAAATGACGACGTACCTGACGATCATCAGGGACAACCTTGCCCGCATCGAAAAAAAGATCTCCCAGTTGAAGGAGATGAAGACGGACAGGACCGTCCCGTATATCAAGGACATCAGGATGCTCGATCTTTCAGGCTCGTGATCTTCCCCCCTCACCCCTCCGGACTGCCGCATGAAATTCAGACTGGCGCTCGCGCAGATTGACCCCGTTCTCGGCAACGTCCAGGCGAACGTCGCAAAGCACGTTGCCATGGCGGACCGTGCGGCGGCGGCCGGCGCCCACGTCGTCCTGTTTCCGGAGCTTGCGCTTACCGGGTACTCCATCAAGGACATGAACTGGGAACTCGCGGTCAACCTCCGCAGGGACATGAGGCCGGTCGCCCCCCTCATCGAGAAGGGGAAGAGCATCTCCATACTGACGGGAGGCGTGGAGGAGGGGTCGTCGTTCGGCCTGTACAACGCCGCGTTCTTCTTTGAGGGAGGAGGGGTCCGGTCAGCCCACCGCAAGACGTATCCCCCGACATACGGGATGTTCGAGGAGAACCGGTATTTCAGCAGCGGGACCGAGGTCCGCGCATTTGATTCCGTGTACGGCAGGTTCGGAGTCCTGATCTGCGAGGACCTCTGGCACCTGCCCCTCCCGTACATCCTGGCGCAGGACGGGGCGGGGATCATACTGACGCTTGTCGCCAGCCCCACCCGGATTTCAGGGAAGGAAGAAACGCCCGGTATTGCGACGGTCAATGCGGAAAATCACCGCGCCTTCGCGAGACTCCTCTCGGTGTACGTCGCGTTCTGCAACAGGGTTGGCTTTGAGGACGGCGTAAATTTCTGGGGCGGCTCGGAAATCGTCGGTCCGGACGGAAGCTGCATTGCCTCCGCGAAGCTCTTCGAAGAGGACCTTATCATCGCGGACATCGATGAAAACGAGCTTCGCCGCGCGCGGCGGCTGTCCAGGCATTTTCTCGATGACGATCCATCGCTCGTGGAACGGGAATTAAGGAGGATCCGCCGCAAGGGGTGACTACCGCCTCCCTGTTGATCCGTGCTCTCTCCCGATGCCCTCCTGGCCGCGATAGCGGAGAAGTGACTCGAGAAAATAGTAGTCGGCAAATATCGAAGGGACATCCACGTTGCTCTTTGCCGGAAGATGCTGCACGGAGTGATCGAGAATGCATGGCGTATTCCTGGTTCCGGTGAAATACGGAGCGGAACAAAGCGATCTGAGAATTGCCTCCGCTTCGCTCCGGTAATGTACGCGCAGCGAATCGTCTGCGACGTAGCGGATCAGTTCGAAGAGTGCCGATGCGGCTATACACGTGGCGGAGACGTCCTTCAGCCTGATCTCCGATTGGAAGTCCCAGGGTGAGACGCGGTCGGGGGGGAGATGTGCGAGAAAATAGTCCGCGAGCCGCATCGCAGTCCGGAGAAACAACTTTTTGTGTGTGTGGCGGAACGCCACAACCATGCCGTAGATGCCCCATGCCTGTCCGCGCGACCAGGTTGTCTTGTCCCCGGCCCCCTGGATCGTTCCCCTGTTGATGACCCTCCCCGTCCCGGGATCGTACCGCACAACGTGATACGTCCCGCCGTCTGCACGCACGAAATCGCGGCATGTCGTCTCCGCATGGCGAATGGCGCGCTCCTCCATGGCAGCCCCGCCTCCGTGTTCTGAACCCCAGAAGAGGAGGTCGAGGTTCATCATGATATCGATAATGACGGGGAAGGACTTCCCGGACGGCTTTGAGTCCCAGTTCGATCCGAGAGCTCCGACGACGGGATTATACCGGTTGGAGAGTGTCTTCGCCGCGCTGAGCATGACCGCCGTGTAGCCTGCGTATGCGGGCCCCTTCCCCAGCCTGAGTCCGTTCCCGTAGCTGCACATGAACTTGAAGCCGAGGTCGTGAGTCCCCGTGTCGGCTTTCTCGGATTCCAGATGAGCTGTCCATTCACGTGCCCTGAGTTCGAATCGCGTATCACCGCTCATCTCATAGGCATACCACAGGCATCCGGGGTAGAACCCGCTTACCCAGTCGCCGGCGTTCCGCAATTGCCACCTGAGGTCTTTTGTTCCGTACGTGGGATACATCGTGCTGTCCCGGACCTCAGTGAAGCTCTGTCTCAAATGCGTGAGAGACATGTTGATCGCGTTCCGGACCAGGCTGTCAAGACTCTCCCCTCCAAATGCCGCGTGTGCCCCGCCGAAGGTGATCGTGACGAGCACGGCACGCAGCAGCACATGCCGGACCGGCGCGCTCATTCGCGGGCGCCGTGCCAAAATGCCGAAGTTTGTCATCTGTCTTCTTCGATTGAAGTGAGTGATCCGCTCCTCCCGTCAAAGAGCGGCGTTCGGTGGCGCCAAAAATCGGCGCCACTTTCGGTTACGCCAGAGAACGGCGCCTGCGGCGGCGCAGGCGCCGAGATCTCCAGCCCTGCCAAACGGCGGCAGGACCGCTGGCCCTGCCAAACGGCGGTGGGACCGTTGGCCCTGCCAAACGGCGGCGGGACTTCCGATCTCGGCGCCGCAGGCGCCGAGATCTCCAGCTTGACTCGCGCCGGCGTTTTTTGTATCTTTTTGCTCGTTTTCGACCGGCTGTTTCAGGTGCGATTGTATTCCGTACCCGGTTCAAGGGCGCGTAGCTCAGGGGTAGAGCATCTGCCTTTTAAGCAGAGGGTCGGTGGTTCGAGCCCACCCGCGCTCACGCTGTAAGACCATCACATTGAAGGCCTTACGCGCTCGACATTCCCGCCTGTGTTCGTCCTCGATCCCCGGTTGTGCCAGGGTTGTACCGATTACACTGTTCTGCTTCTGTTTCCAGTTCAGGGGCGCCGATAGACGATCTCCTCTGAGCGCAAATGCTCCATGCAAACTTATCAACATTTGTCTGAAAAGCACCTCCCGGCCGCCTGCCGATCACAGGCGCCATTAAACAACCGCTTATGATACAGATTCTGAACTCCGCTATTGACTTCATGAATTTCGTTGACTATATTTCGACCGTAAAACGAAAACGGTCGAAAATGCCAGAAACAAGCAAAGACGAGGTCACGCGGGAAGCGATTCTCCAGGCTGCAAGGCGTGTCTTCCAAAAATGGGGATTGAATAAGACCACGATGGAAGACATCGCACGCGAAGCCGGCAAGGGAAAAAGCACGCTCTACTACTACTACGAAAGCAAGGACGAGATCTTCGACACGGTTGTTGAGATCGAGATCGGCGCCCTGCTGGCGAGAGCAAAGGCATCGGTGCAGAATGTGAGCTCGGCAAAGGAAAAGCTGAAGAAGTACCTCATTGCGTCCATCACCGAAATGAAAAACACCGCGATCCTGTATGATATCGTCCGCGGGGAAATCAGAGGAAATCCGCGTTTCCTGGAAAATGTACGGGTGAAGTTCGAAGCGGGGGAGGTGAAGTTCATAAAGGGGATACTCACACTCGGCGTTCGGCAGTCACTCTACTCTTTTTCGGGCGAGAAGGAACTGGCAATGGCGGCCACTGTTATCCTGGAAATAATCCGGGCGATGGAGCTGCAGCTCTTTCTGGAGAGCTTCAACAGTGAACACGTCGACATGGCGGCCAGGCTGATTGCATACGGGCTATGATTTTTTTTGCATCGTTGTCGACCATAAAACCATATTCGTCCAAACGCACAAGGGGTACATTCATGAACTCCAACAGGTCATCAGTCCTCGTCCCCTTCCTGCTGGGGGCAACATTCGTCTCGACCGGATGCAATTCCGGCGGGACAGGGGGGAGCATTCCCCCGGTCAACGTCGAGGTGCAGAGGGTACAGGCGGCCGATGAGGATCAGGCCTTCGCATACAGCGGCACCATCGAAGAATCTGAATCCATTCCGCTGAGCTTCGCGGTCGTGGGGAGCGTCGCCCGCGTTCTTGTCTCGGAAGGGGACTTCGTGAACAAAGGACAGCCGCTGGCGCTCCTGAACGAGGAAAGCTACAGGAACACGTACGAGATGGCGCTGGCAAGCGAGAAGCAGGCCGACGACGCCTGCAGGCGTTTGCAGCCGATGTACAGGAACGGAAACCTCCCGGAGGTAAAGCTGGTGGAGGTTGAGAGCGACCTCGAGCGGGCCAGGTCCGCCGCCACGATTGCCAGGAAGAACCTCGAGGATTGCACGCTCCGCTCACCGGTAGAGGGGATCGTCGGCAGGAGATCGGTCGAACCGGGGATGAACGCACTCCCAAACATCACGACGATCACCATCGTGCGGATCGCGAAGGTCTATGCGCGCGTGCCCGTCTCCGAACGCGAGATCGCACTCATACGGAAGGGGGAGCGTGCGTCCATCACGGTGGCCGCACTCGGCGACCCGGAGTTCGAAGGCACGGTGGAGGAGATCGGCGTACTTGCCGACCCTCTCGCACACACCTACAAGATCAGAATAGGCATCGCCAACCCGAAACTGGCGATCAAACCCGGCATGATCTGCAGCGTCCTGATACACCAGGTCCGGCAATTCCGCGGCGTGGTCGTCGCGGGTCCCGCAGTCATGGTGGACGAGTCGGGAAGGCACTATGTGTACATCGTCGATTCCGCACAGGGCGCGGCGGTCCGGAAACTCGTGACGCCCGGCGCTCTTCTGAACAACGGCATCGAAATACTCGCCGGACTGCAGTGCGGCGAGCCGGTCGTGGTCGCCGGCCAGCACAAGCTGGCCGAGGGTACGCCCGTGCGTGTGGTCAACCACTAAGCGGAGCCGACGACGACAATGAACGTGCACTCATCGCTGCTTGAAGTACTGCTCCGCTACCGGCAGGTCCTGTTTGTCTTCATTCTCTGCGCCATCCTGCTCGGGGTCGCCGCGCTCGTCCTCATGCCGAGGGACGAATGGCCGCAGTTCAACGTCCCGGTGGGACTCATCGTAGGCGTCTTCCCAGGCGCGTCTTCGCAGCAGGTGGAAGAACAGCTGACCACGGAAGTGGAGAAGTACCTCTTCCAGTACAGGTCCATCGACAGGTCGAAGACCTACTCCGTCTCCAAAGAAAACGTGATGGTGATCTACGTTCACATCGCCGACGACGAGAAGGACCCTCAGGCATTCTGGGCAAAGCTCCGCCACGGGCTGAACGAGCTCAAGGGGGGGCTGCCGGCAGGCGTCCTTTCCCTCACCGCCGATAATGACTACGGCAACACCTCAACGCTGCTGCTCGCGGTACAGTCCGACACCAAGTCGTACAAGGAACTCGGACAGTACATCAGGCAACTCGAAGACGATGCGCGAAGGGTCCCGTCCGTCTCACGCGTAAAGCGGTACGGCATCCAGCATGAACAGATCGGCGTCTACGTCAACGACGCGAGGCTCGCGCACTATGGCATCAAGCCGATGCAGGTCCTGGCCGCGCTCAAGCCACAGGCGTCCGTTGACTACGCCGGGGACATCGATGACGGCACGCTCGTCCGCCCGGTCCACATCCCGCCCGCCTTCACGACCGAGCGGGATATTGCCAGTCAGATCATTTACGCGGATCCCCCGGGCAATGTGCTCCGCGTGGGGGACGTGGCGCGCATCGTCCGGGAGTACGAGGAGCCGGAATCCTACATCCGGGTCAACGGAAAGAAGTGCCTCATCGTTTCGATCGAGATGGCGCCCGGCAACAACGTTGTGAAGTTCGGGGCGGACGTCGGCAGGGCCATCGAGAATTTCGGCCGGGCCCTCCCCGCGGACGTTTCGGTCGTGACGATCTCGGACATCCCCGGTGCAGTGTCCAGGGCGATTGCAAACTTCCTCAAGGAATTTGCAATCGCCGTCGTCGCCGTGATACTTGTGACCATGCTCCTGCTGCCCGTACGGATGGCACGCATCGCCGCATTCTCCATCCCCGCATCGATATTCTCGGCGATCGGGCTCATGTGGATCAGCGGGATGGATCTGCAGACGGTGTCGCTGGCGGGTCTGATCATCGTCCTGGGCATCACGGTCGACGATGCCATCGTCGTCCTCGACAACTACGTCGAGAAGCTCGATCTCGGCATGTCCCCTTTCGAGGCGGGATCCAAAAGCGTCACGGAGCTGTTCAGCTCGGTGGTCTCGGCCACGCTTATCATCATTTTCTGCTTCGTGCCGATGCCGTTCTTCCTCAGGGGAGTCGCCGCCGATTTTGTGCGGTCGCTCCCGATCGCCATCACGTATGCCCTTCTCAGCTCGCTCGTTCTGTCGGTGTCCATCATCCCCCTGCTGAGCTACAGATACATCAAGACGGGTATACGGACGCAGGGTGCGGCACCCGGCAAGGCCGGCCGGCTGAAGGCCATCCAGGCCGCGTACGAGCGTCTCCTCGAAGCTTCGTTCAGGCGAAAGAGACTGGTCTTGATTGCGGGCGCCGGCTCGTTCCTCGTCGGGCTCCTGATCCTGTTGAACATCCCGCAGGAGTCGTTTCCGAAGATCGAGCGGAACCAGTTTGCCGTCGAGGTCTCCCTCCCGGAGGGGAGCTCACTTGCGAGGACGGACACGGTGATGCAGTCCATCGAGCAGATCCTCAGGAGCGATGCGCGGGTCTCGGTGGTGGCCTCGTTCGTAGGGACCAGTTCGCCGCGCTTCCACACGCTCTACGCACCCGGGTTCCCGGCAAAGAATTACGGACAGCTTGTGGTGTTGACCGAGTCAAATGCGGCGACCACGGCACTCCTGGACCGGTACAGCCGGGAGCTCAAAGACCGCTACCCCGCCGCCGACATCAAGTGGAAGCAGCTGGTCATGGCCGTCGCCGCCGCACCTTTGGAGATCCGCGTCTCCGGAGACAGCATTCAGACGATCAAGGCGGTGGCGGAACGTGTCGCGGATATCGTGCAACGGGCAAAAGGCACCGAGTGTGTCCGGACAGATTACGGGCAGCCGTTGGAATCCGCCGATCTGATCGTCAGAAAGGACGAAGCCACCCGCCTGGGCATATCAAACACGCTTCTGGCATACTCCCTCATGATCGGGACGAAGGGTTTTCCGGTTGCGACTATATGGGAAGGCGATTACCCCGTCACCGTGCGGCTCAAAATCGACCGCGCGGAGAGATCACCCGCGGACGACATCATGGACCAGTACGTCACCACCCCGTTCCTCATCTCCGCGGTCCGGGTCCGGCAGCTGGCAAGCCTGCGGCCCGGCTGGACCGAAGGCGCCATCGTGCGGCGTAACGGCGTCCGCGCGGTGACGGTCCGCGCGGAAGTAGAGCGGGGCATCTACTCGTCGACGATCCTCAACGGGGTCAGACCGCTCATCGAAAGGCTGCCGCTCCCCGAGGGCGTGACGATATCGTACGGCGGAGACTATGCCGACAGCCAGGACTACATGACCCCGTTTTATTATTCGCTGGCGGTGAGCATCACGGTCATATTCCTGATCCTGATGTTCCAGTTCAAGAAGATCAGCGCATCCCTTCTCATCATGGCAACCCTCCCCCTGACGATCTTCGGTGCCGCCGTCGGCATGCTGGTGACGGGCTACCCGTTCGGCGTGACGGCATTTATCGGGCTCATCGGGTTGATGGGTATCGTCGTCCGGAACGGCATCATTTTTGTTTCGTATGCCGAACAGCTCCGGCGAGAGAGCGGGCTCACGGCGGAAGAAGCGGCGATCGCGTCAGGGAAACGCCGGATGCGTCCGATTTTCCTTACGTCAGCCGCAGCAGCAGTGGGTGTTGTACCGATGATCGCCAGCGGTTCCTCCCTATGGGGGCCCCTGGGTACCGTCGTGTGTTTCGGACTGGTCTTTGCACTTATCCTCTCTCTCCTGGTCCTTCCGGTGCTCTATTACTATTTCCATCGCAACGAACCCGACATCGCCAAAGCGAGCGAAGAAACATGAACAAGACGCAATTATGGATCGCCATTGCCTCGCTGGTGTTCCCCCCCGCCCTGCCGGCACAGCAGGGGCTGACGCTGGAGGAGAGCAAACGGCTGGCGCTGCAGAACAATGCGAAGATCAAGAACAGCGTTCTGGAGATCAGGGCCGCGCACCAGGCAAGCAGAGCGGCATTCACAAAGTATTTCCCGACGATAGCCGCGGACGGCCTGATGTTCAGGGCCCAGGAGGACCTGCTGGAGATCAGCACGCAGGGGGGCAACCTTCCCGTCTATGACGGGAACCCCGTGCATATCCCTCTTGCGACGCAGTTTGCCTACCTTCCGGGGGCCACGACCGGCATGCTGCAGTCGGGAGCCATTGGGGTCGTCTCCGCCGTCCAGACGGTCTTTGCCGGCGGGAGAATCATCTCCGGGAACAGGCTCGCCTCGCTCGGCGAGGACGTGAGCGAATACAGGGACCAGATTTCCCGGAACGAGGTGCTCTTCACGACGGAAGAGCAGTACTGGCAGGTGCTGTCACTCCATGGCAAGCTCGCAACGATCAGCAAATACGAAGAGACGCTGAACAGCCTCCTGCGTCGGGTGGAGGACGCATACAGGTCCGGCCTCGTCACGAAGAGCGATGTCCTCAAAGTGCGTCTTAAACGCAGCGATGTCCTGCTCAACAAGTCGAAGCTCCGGAACGCCACCACGCTTGCGACAATGGCGCTGTGTCAGCACATCGGCATACCGTACGATTCGACACTCACGCTGTGCGATTCGCTGTCAGCCGGGGAGCTTCCCGAGTCGTACTACGTGGACAACACCGAGGCGCTGAAGTCCAGGGCCGAGTACAGGCTGCTCCGGGCCGCAGTGAGATCGGAGGAACTGCAGTCAAACATGAAACTGGGCGAGTACCTGCCGCAGCTCGGCGTCGGTGTGAGCGGGCTTTATTTGAAATTCGACCAGAACAAAGACCGGACGGTGGGGATGGTCTTCGGCACGGTGTCCATCCCGCTCTCCGGGTGGTGGGAAGCATCACACACGCTGAATGAACGGAGCCTCAGGGAAGAGATGGCAGAAAATGCGCTCAAGGAGAACTCCGAGCTGCTCCTGCTGCAGATGGAGAAGGCGTGGCACGATCTCACCGAATCCCACCAGCAGGTGCTTCTGGGCGGGGAGGCGCTGGCGCAGGCGGAGGATAACCTCGCCGCCAACCAGGACAGCTACAACAACGGCATGACGCCGGTATCCGATCTCCTTGAAGCGCAGGCAGAGGTGCAGCACTCGCGCGAACAGCTCCAGGACGCCCAGGCGGGATTCAGAACGAAGATTGCCGCTTACCTGCAGGCAACCGGGAGATGAGGCAGGGGAGCCCGCAGCAGCGGACTTTTTTTTCCCATTATGCACCTCCGTTGTTGGGGGGCGTCGAATCGGGTGTCCTGTGAAGGCCCGGAACATGGCGAAGCGTGACAGCGGCATATTCTCGAGAGAAGATCTCGATGCTCTTTGATACGATGCTCTTTGATAATCGCTGGTCAGTTGACAGTCGGGATGAGGAACTCTATCTTGCATCCGGGCAATTCTGCCGCGGTCGTCCCGCGTGGGAGAGCGGCGTCATCCCTGTCGCATGGCCATGATTACGATCACACGAACAAATGCTGACAATTCCCATTTCAGGGAGCTCGTCCGGATGCTTGACCTGGACCTCGCTGAACGGGACGGCGATGAGCATGCTTCTATGCCCGGTACAACAGGATTGACATGATAAAACACGTTGTGCTTGCCTATGACGGTGACAACCCCGTGGGCTGCGGGGCAATAAAGCCGTACGGTGTGAGCACAATGGAAGTAAAACGGATGTACGTACTGCCCGGGAAGAGGGGAAAGGGGATTGCGACGGCAATCCTGACTGAGCTGGAAAACTGGTCAAGAGAACTCTCATGCGGAAAGTGCATACTGGAGACTGGGAAGAGGCAGCCGGAAGCCGCTCGACTTTACAAGAAAAACGGTTACCGGGTCATTCCGAATTACGGCCAGAACGCTGAAGCTGTTAACCGCGTGTGCTTCAAGCTGCAGTAGCGGCGTGCGCGACCTCATCAGCGGGTTGCGCGGGAAAAAGGGGGCACTGCCGGCAAGCGTCTTTGTTCTCGCGCCTGCTGTCTGCCATACATTGGGATTGCGGGTGCCCTGTTCTTCGAACGGTCGCCGGGTGGAAAGGCGGTGACTCGGTTCGCATACATCTGGGAAATTGCTATCCTCTGCAACTTCGCGGCGTACTTCCTGTTCTTCAACTACGAATTTCATTAAGCGCTGCGTGATCAAACGGACTATACGGCATTTGCGGGGGAAATCGCGGCGGAAATTCCTCCGGGATCGAATGTCTGCATCACAGGGTATCCCTGTGTGTACTGGGGATTGACACGAAGCGGCAGGGGGTACCACCTGTTCGATGAGAGGTTCCTCTCTGATTCGCTGGGTACGGATCTCGTGAAGAAGTTGGGCTGGTTCATCGTTGTGAACGGCTTTGGCCCCGAAGACGACCGGGCAGATGTCGTATCGCAGATCCAGACGATGAAGGATGAGACCGCGAAGGACCTGGAAAAGCCTGCGTATTGAAGGATTTCACAGGCACCCGGGTGAGGTTTGCGTATACGTCACGCGTATTCGAATTGCTCCCCCAAGGTGTCGGCCGGGGAGAATAGCCGGCACGAACGCCGGGAGATGAAGAGGGAAACGTCCGGTCCGGCTCCCGGATAGTGGCAAAGAAGCGCGTCCATTCGCAGGAAACCCCGGAGGCTCTTCCAATGCATCCGGAGCCGTCAGACTGCCAAAACTGACCCGGATTTGCGATTTTCTCTTGCGCATTACAAACCACTTTTCTATATTGTCTCACGGTGTTCATACTGTGCCAGGAGCGACTCCCTGCGGAAGTGGCGAAATTGGCAGACGCACCATCTTGAGGGGGTGGCGCCCAAAAGGCATGCGGGTTCAAGTCCCGCCTTCCGCACTTGATCTTAAAGACTCCTCACCCATGCATCCTTCCTTGAAGCGATCTCTCCTGATGGGCGGATTGTTCGCCCTCTGCGTCGCCGGAGTCGCATCCGCCGCTGTGCTCAAGGGTCAACCGACGGCAAAGAGCGACGGATCATCGATCACGATTCACTGGGACAGTGACGACGAAACCGGCGTCGTGGGGTACGAGATTGCACGCATGGTCGGCTGGGAGGGCCAGTACGTTGTCCTCGTTCCGTTGTTGAAGGCGAAGGGGAGTGACCAGTCTTACGACTTCGTCGATGAGACCGCGTTCAAGACCACTGCGACGTTCTACAAATACAGGATCACGGCGCTCTATTCGAACGGCGCGCGTTCCGACCCTTATGAAATCGGCGTAAGTCACACGGTGAGCAGCGTCAGGAGGACCTGGGGGAGCATCAAGGCGATGTTCCGTTGATGCGTTTCGCGCTGCTGTTCGTACAAGAATCTGAAAGGCGATACTGAAGTGTCGCCTTTTTTTTCATTCCGCTGATGGATCCGCGCACGAATTTGATCCTCGCCTCCCGTTCTCCCCGAAGAATTCAGCTACTCAAACAGATCGGCGTGAATCCGATTGTCATGCCGTGCGATATTCCGGAGCCGTTCGATTCGTCACGAACGCCGGAAGAGAATGCCGCGTCGCTCGCTTTGCGGAAGGCGGCCTGCATCGCCGGGAAGGTCGGTGAGGGGGTTATCATCGGCGCGGATACGATCGTGATACTGGATGGAATGATGCTGGGGAAGCCGGATAGCCCCGCGGATGCGGTCCGGATGCTTAATCTGCTGAGCGGGAGAACGCACTCGGTGGTTACAGGGTTCGCAATTGTCGAGCGGCCGTCCGGGCGCCACGTGACGGGGACGGAGAGAACAGAAGTCACATTTCGCCGCCTCCCGCAGAGCGAAATCGAGGAATACGTGCGGGGAGGTTCGCCGCTCGACAAAGCGGGCGCCTATGGCATTCAGGACGACTACGGAGCGGTGTTCGTCACGCGCATCGAAGGATGTTTTTACAATGTTGTCGGGCTTCCCCTGTCGAAACTCCACACGGCACTCCGGGAATTTGGCACCGATCGCTCAATCACAAAGGAATGACGAAGATGGAAAGGCGAATCCGCGTCCTCGTTGCAAAAGTCGGACTGGACGGCCATGATCGCGGCGCGAAGGTCGTCGCCGCCGCGTTGCGTGACGCGGGGATGGAGGTGATCTACAGCGGGCTGCGGAAGACGCCCGAGGTGATCGTCGAGGCGGCGGTACAGGAGGATGTCGATGCCATCGGCGTGAGCATACTCAGCGGGGCGCATATGACGATTTTTCCGCGCGTCATGACGCTCCTGAAAGAAAAGGGACTCGGCGATGTTCTGCTGTTCGGCGGAGGGATTATTCCGGACAAGGATATCGACGAACTGGCGAAGATCGGCGTGGGGCGCCTCTTCACCCCGGGGGCATCAACGCAGACAATCGTTTCGTATGTCCGGGAATGGGTTGGGGCTCACCGGGGCTGACGTCAACGCGGAATTCCTTCACCCGTCAGCCGGGAAGAACGTGCTGCGCAACGGATGGTGCACGACACTGACTACGGGCCCACTTTTGTCACGTTGACCGCCTGCAGGCCTTTTGTACCCTGCTCCACATCAAACTGCACCGCTTCACCCTGCTTCAGGCTTTTGTAACCCTCCCCCACGATTGATTTGAAGTGCACAAAAAGATCCTCGCCGCTCTCACGCGTGATGAATCCGTAGCCTTTGGCGTTGTTGAACCACTTCACGGTTCCCTTTTCCATGCCGGGATACCTTTCCGGAAAGATGATCGACCTCGGTGGACGACCTGTCGCGAAATTGTAATGAACCGGAATGAAAAACGCAAGGGGAGGGACTACCCTTCGAGCCATATTCCGAACGAACCGGGACGAGGCTCGTCATCTTCCGGAGAGGGTTCCTCGACGACGTCACTGATGAGTAATGCAACGCTCGAAGGATCAAATGGAAAGAGATCGTCGGCGGAAAAAATTGCCCGGAAGTCCTGCGGCTGGAAGAACACCATGAATTTTTCTGAGAATTCGTTCAATCTCCGGATATAGTACGCCGAGTTCTCGTCCGGGAAATTCGGATCCCAGTCCTCCGCTGCTTTGCAGAAATCGGAACCTCTGGGGCTCGGATCATTTCCCGTGATATAATATGCGATTCTGTCACCCGGCCTCAACGGCCGCCCCGACGCGATCGCCACGGTGTAGGCCGCGCTCCGGTTCCGCCGGCCGGCCCTCACATCCTCCTCGTACACCGCGATGGGGTCTTTCAGCGCCTCCACCCGCGCAAAATCCCTGACGTCCAATCCGTGTGTCAGGATTGTGTTGTAATACTGTACATAGAGCCGGTGGAGCCGGTCGAAATCCCCCTGGAGTATGAAATCGATGCACTGGTGGACGAATGTCCTGCCGAACTGCTCCATGCTTCGTGAGACGAGCGAGGAGCCCTTGATGCGGATCTTGTCGTCATAGCCGAGAAGCGCGTAGTTCTTCTTCTTGTAGCTCAGGATCTTCCTGTGCCTGCCGTCCACCGCCACGGTAATCCCCTCGGGGAGCTTCGCGCTCAGGGCAGCCACAAATCCGGTCTCCTGTGCCGCGGTATCCACGCCGACCGGCGGGACAAAAAAGATGCCGTCCGTGTCGACCTCGACGACTTTTCCCCCCTCTCCCCGGATTTCCGTGATCATCGTCCGGAGGAGTTTCTGCCCCGTCTTCGTCACTTCATCCGCTTTCCCGTGATCGTTGAAGAGCGCGCGGCTGTACCCCAGGTATCCGTAAAACGAATTGATGAGAATTTTGAACGACGCCTGCATCGCGTCAAGCCGGGACCGCGAGACGGGCTCCTCCGTCTTCTGCATCGCCCGCTTGGTGTCCAGACGCATCGCCGTGAGGTCCTTGAGAAGCCCCAGGAAGACGCCCAGATCGTCCGACACGGGGGCGATTCCCCTTGTGAGCATGATGGAGGGATAGAGCGATTCCACGTCGGCATGGACCACAGGGCCCAGGACGCCGGTCAGAAAGATGTCGGTGTATCCCCCCGTCGTCTGAACCCCCTGTGTCGGGCGGGGAAGGGCATGCTTCCGTCTCAGGTATTCGCGCACAAGGAGGCTTTCGATCTTCGCCGCCGCCCCCATGCGCGCGACGGTCCCGAAGCCGTACGGGAGCATCTGCGTCAGGTAGAAGGCACTGCCGGAGAGGTGGGCGCTCAGCGCGCGGGTCTCCCGTACGTCGTCAAGGGCATATGCCATGAGCGTCGCCGGCTCATTGTCCCAGTACCAGCTTATCTTCTCGCCGGGGACGAACGTCCGCCCGGCGGGGGAGAGACCGAAGTACTGCGCGGCATACTTCAGTCCGTAGCTCTCCATGTTTCTCCGGACGGCGTCGTAGGTCTGGACAAGGATCAGCGTGTCGATGATGTGGCGGCCGGCGATCTCGGCGGCGGTATATTCGAACGGGTGCTCCGCGAATGACGTGCGGGAATCGAAATTCCGCGGAACGCTCCCGTCCCTCCCCAGGGAGGGGGTGATGCCGTGCAGGGCGCAGCGGGTCAGTATGTACGGAAGATCGAAATTGAATATGTTGTGCCCTTCGATCACATCGGGGTCCCGTTCTCTCACAAGGCGGATCAGCTCTTCGAGCATTTTCGGCTCGGAGAGCTTTTTCCCGTCGATGACGTGCTCCCACCCGGTGCTGTCGCTGAGCGCAATGAGTATGATGCGGTCCCCGGGCCGCGAGGAATTGCTGAACCGGTGCCCGGAGGTCGTGTAGGTTTCGATGTCGACCTGGAGCCTGCGGATGTCGTCGAATGCGAGCTCCTTGAACAGCGTCCTTCCGGACTGCATAAGGTACTGCGTGGCGGGATCCGCGATCAGGTGGATGACGTCAAGGTCCTGGTATGCCTCGACCTTTTCCACGGCATGGCGGTTGTAGGCGTCGAGGACGTGCCGGACCGCGTCCCACATCGCGGGCCATTCCTCGAAGACGCAGAGATGGTTGTACGCGCCCGGGCCCTCGAGCCTGCGCACCCAGTGTTTTCTGCGGAAACCTTCAAGAAGCTTCGGTGCGGAAAGAAAGAAGAAGGGGAAAAAGGGGCGTTCTTCAGAGGTGATGTTCTCCACGCCCCGCAGAAAGACCCGCATCGCACCGTCGCCGGCCTGATGGGCGGCGACGATGCGCGGATCGGGAGAATGGCCGAAGAGGACCGGGTTCATCCGTCCTATTGTTGTTTCTTTTTCCAGGCCTCGAGGAATGGCGCGATCAGATCAATCGGGACAGGGAAGATCGTCGTGGAGTTCTTTTCGGAGGCGACCTCCGTGAGCGTCTGAAGATAGCGAAGCTGGAGCGCGATCGGGTGCGCCTCGATCACCTGAGCGGCGTCGGCAAGCTTCTGTGACGCCTGGAACTCACCCTCGGCGTGTATGACCTTTGCCCGCCGTTCCCGCTCCGCCTCGGCCTGCCTCGCCATCGCGCGCTGCATCTCGGGGGGGAGATCGATCTGTTTTACCTCGACGTTCGAGATTTTGATTCCCCACGGCTCGGTATGGAAATCCATGATCTTCTGGAGCTCGCTGTTGATCTTGTCCCGTTCGGCGAGGAGATCGTCCAGTGCCGACTGGCCGAGTACGCTCCGCAACGTCGTCTGCGAGAGCTGTGATGTCGCGAAGAGGTAATTCTCGACTTCGACGACGGCCTTGTCCGGCTGGACGACCCGGAAGTAGATGACCGCGTTGACCTTGAGGGAGACGTTATCCTTCGTGATAACGTCCTGCGGCGGGACGTCCATGACGACGGTTCGCAGGCTGACCTTGACCATCCGGTCAACGACCGGCCAGAGGAATATGATCCCCGGACCCTTGACGCCGATGAGCCGGCCCAGGCGGAACACGATCCCCCGTTCGTACTCCCGGAGTATCCGCACGGCGTTGCTGACGATGATCACGACAAAAATGACAAGGACGAATATGAAGGCGCCAAAGATCTCCATGTGCTGATCCTTTCAGTTGGATTGTTTCTCCGGGACACGGACGGTCAGTGTCAGACCGCTGACGGCTACGACCGTGATGGGACAGCCTGCGGGGAGGGGATCGCCGGATGTGACGGCGTTCCACAGCTCGCCGTGAACGCGGACCTGCCCGGCGGGGGAGAGGGGCGTCACGGTCTCGCCGGGTTCTCCGACGATTCCCTCGACGCCGGTCACGGGTTTCCGCCTCTGCGCGCGGATGCCGAGGCCCACGGCAAGCAGAAAGAAGAGTGCCGTGCAGAGCACCGCGGGGATGATGACTCCCCATGAAATGGCGATGACTTCCAATGATGACTCCGGATTGATGAGCATGACCGATCCCAGCAGCAGGGAGATGATCCCCCCGACGGTGAGAAGGCCGTGGCTTGTGATTTTGATCTCGAGAAGGAACAGGACGACGCCGAAGACGATGAGCGCAAGTCCGGCGAAATTGACGGGGAGTGTATTCATGGAGTAGAGCGCCAGGACGATCGCGATGACCCCCACGATTCCGGGAAATATGGAACCCGGGTTATAGATCTCGAACAGCAGGCCGTACAGACCGAGAAGAAAGAGCACGTAGGCGATATTCGGGTCGTTGAGGATGTCCAGGAGCCGGAATTTCCAGCTCATCCCCTCCTCCGTCACAGCGGCGCCGGCCGTGTGGAGCACCCTGTCGCCCCCCTCGACGGTCACGTGCCTGCCATCGATGGCGCGGAGGAGTTCCGGGATTGAAGGGGCGATCAGGTCGATAACGCTGTCCCGAAGCGCTTCCGTCTCGGTGATGGAAATGCTCTTGCGGACCGCATCTTCCGCCCACTGGACGTTTCTGTGCCTCTTCTCGCTTATCGTGCGTATGAACGCGGCGGCGTCATTCGTCGCCTTCTCATTCATGATGGAGTCCTTCTCCCCCCCCTGGAGGTCTACGGGATGGGCTGCGCCGATGTTGGTGCCGGGGGCCATTGCGGCGATGTTGGCTGCCAGCGTGATGAATGAGCCCGCCGACGCCGACTGTGCCCCCGAGGGGGAGACGTAGACGACGACAGGGACGCGCGATGTCAGGAGGTCGGTGACGATGTTCCGGGTCGATTTGAGGAGGCCCCCCGGGGTGTTCAGCCGGATGATGACGCACTCGTCCCCGCGGTCGGCTGCGCGCTGCAGAGACTCGTGGATGAACTGGGCGGACGCGGGGAATATTGCTGCATCGACCGTGATGACCTGGACGGTCTGCGCCGTGACGCTCAGGTGAAAGCCCAGAACGAGAGCGGGGAGGAGTATCGCCGCGTGACGTGTCACAGACGGTTCCTTTCGGAACGGGGGGAATCGACGAACGGGAGTGCTCTTGTTTGCGTATCTATGATACCTCTCCGCGCCCTGATTGTCAAGCCGCCTTCGATCGTCGCGTCCTGGTATTCTTCGGACCGGCCTTGCCTGTATCACGTTTCTGTGCCGCCCGTTCGGGTTCGTTCCTCACGCAGCGCACAGAGCTGCCGGGTTTCTTGTACGGTATTCTTCCCTCACTCGTCCGGTTGCGGAGAGTTCTTCTCCCCCTTACTCGCAGCGGCGACTGATTGCTCAAGACAGAAGACGATTCACTCGCTGCGAACACACTCTCTGCGGACCCACACTCTCTGCGGACCCACACTCTCTGCGGACCCCCGGGTCAGCACTTGCGATTCTTCCCGGACAGACGTAAATTCCGTCAGCCTCGTCTGATGCAACGCAACCCGGATTCGCGCCCCTGCCACGGAGACCTCACGAATGAGCATCCTCCAGTTCGCACTTATCGCCTCGTTAACCCTTTTCCCGGAAAGTGACCCGGCTGCCGCTGATACGATCATTGCCAGGGACGGAAAGAAGATGGCGCTTATCCCGGGGGGGACGTTCCGCATGGGCTCGGAGCGAGGGTACCGGGAGGAGGCGCCTGTTCATTCCGTACACGTGTCAAGCTTTTACATGGACATAAAACCGGTCACCAACGGTGAGTTCAGGGTGTACTGCGATTCAACGAAGACACCCTACCCGGCGAATCCCCGCTGGGAAGAAATGCCCGATTACTTTATCAGCTATCCCGAGTATCCCGTTGTGAATGTCACGCTGGATCAGGCTTCGGCATACGCGGCGTGGGCCGGGAAGAGGATCCCCACCGAGGCAGAATGGGAATACGCCGCCTGCGGAGGGCTTGACCAGCCTTCCTACCCCTGGGGGAATGAGACGCCCGATGCGTCCAGGGCGAAGTTTGCCGATCGTAACCTCGATTATGAATGGCGGGATGTTCGTGTTGCGACGCCGTGGAAATACACCGCGCCGGTAGGTTCATTCGCGCCCAACAGGTACGGATTGTTTGATATGGCGGGGAACGTCTATCAATGGACAACCGACTGGTTCTTCCGCTATGACGACACCGTGCACGACACTTCACGGTTCGAGGACGGCTGGGGAGCCAGCAAGGTTGTCCGGGGCGGATGCTTCTATTCGAATGCCTTCGATCTTCGTGTGGCGCGCAGGCGGCTTCAACCTTCGGGCTCCTCCTTTTTTTCGATCGGCTTTCGTTGTGTCAGGGACGTGGAGACCGTCGGTTCCGCGGGGATAACCGCCGTTCCGGCGGACAAAGGAACACCGGTTGCGCCATCGACTGACTGGAGGCGGAAACTGGATGTGCCCCGGATGCCGACGCCGGCCGGCTTGCGCCTCTGCCTCGGCGCGTACAATGAGATCACTCCTGAACAGGCCCGTCATTTCAGGAATGCGGGCTTTTCCAGCGTTGAATTCTATCTGACATGGGAGTCGGTGGAGAACAAGGGGGAGAATCAGTGGGATTTTTCGGCCTGGGACGCGCAGGTGGCAATTCTGAAAAAAGCCGGGTTGAAATGGACCGCATTTATCATCGCGGGCCCCGCGTATTCACTTCCGGCGTGGTACAGAAAAAGCAAGGACTTCGTCGGTCTGCGGTGTCTCGAGCACAATATCGAGAGCAGGATCAATACACTCTGGGACACGTCGTTTTACAGGTATGTCGATCGCTTCCTTGGCCGGGTTGCCGGCCACTACAGGGGCTCCGGATCGCTCGAAGGGGTCCTCCTCGGGATCAGCGGAGACTTCGGCGAAGCCATTTATCCCGTGTGGCACGGAGGATGGCCCCCCGCGATCTCCGGGCTCTATCATTCGCACCCCGGGTACTGGTGCAACGATCCGTACGCCAGGACGGCGTTCATCGAGCAGATGAAGGAAAGGTTCGCCAACGACATTGTTGCGCTGAATGCCGCATGGGGAACGTCATTCAGGTCCTTTGCGGCCGTGACAATGCCTCCGGTGACCACTGACTTTATCGAGGGCTTCCGTGTGGACGAGCTCACGCCGAAAGGGGAGTTCAGGGTGAACACGGCGCAGGATCGAAGGAGGTGGGTAGACTTCATCGACTGGTACAGGGAGTCGATGACGCGCCATGCCGACACATGGATGCAACTGGCCCGCAAACACTTCCCGGACATCCCGGTCTACCTGTGCACGGGCGGGGACGCGGAGCCGTGCCATGGTTCCAACTTCGCCGATCAATGCAAAGTGGCTGCCAATCATCACGGCGGGATACGTATAACGAATGAGACCAGCGACTTTGGATTGAACTTCACATGCACGAACTGGGTAACGACGGCCTCTCATCTTTACGGCAACCAGTTTGGATTTGAACCCGCTGGGAAAATCCTGGATCAGGGTGTCGTGTCGCGGATATACAACGCGGCTGCTGCCGGCGTCAACGAGTTCATGACGTACGGCGGAAACATATACGACACGGAACACAGGATGGATCTTTTCCTCACCTATGCGTCACTGATCAGGACGGCGACTCCGTCGAAAGAAGGTGCGCTGCTCTACCCCGATCTTGATCTTGTCCTGGGAAACACCGATTTCTTCCGGGACCTGGTCCCGTTTGTTTCCATGCTCAGGGATTATTCCGACATCTATTTCGCCGATGACCGGTTGATCGGGGACGGCCTGCTGCAGCAGGCGAAGTGGATGATCGTGTTCGATGCCCGCTGGTTCAGGAAGCCATCGCTGGAGAAGATCGCCGGATGGGTTGAACGCGGGGGCCTGTTGATCGCCTGCAGCACGGATTCCCTCTGTTCGCTCGAGGACGGCCGGAACTACTTCCCCCGGCTGTTCAACACCGGGGGCGGCGAAAGAAAGATCGGGAATGGAGCCACCCTGTATATCCCCCAGAGACTGTCGACGGTCAGGGAAATTACTCCTGTCCGCGAGATGAAACATGATGAGAAGCCGCAGGAAGCGTCCTGTGAACAATACCAGCTAGTGCTGTTTGACCCGGCGACGAAATTTCTGAACAAGCACGGTATCGTCGTCCCGGATGGAAAGATCGACCGGGTGTACACTGCCGCACTGGACAGCAGTGTGTTGATTCTCAACCACACGAACGACCGCGTGGTTCGCAGTATAGAGATCTCCGCCGGTCAAATGCGGCACATCACACTCGAAGGGAATTCCATCAAGGAGATACGCAGGTGAACTATCAATCATCACGGGAAATGCCGCGGGGGATAATCGCGTGAACGCTGCCATCAGTATCCTTCTCTGTTTCCTGTGCATTTGCTATTCGGCGGTTGCCGGGAACGAACACTCTCATCTCGCATACGTAGATCCGACGATCGGAGGCGTTGGGGTCATACTGGAACCCACCCGCCCGACCGTGCATCTGCCAAACAGCATGGTGCGGACGTTTCCCATGCGAAAGGACCAGCTGGACGACCAGATCAGCTACTTTCCGTTGACGCTCACATCGCACCGGCTCTCCTCCGTTTTTGCCCTGCTGCCTGTCAGTGGAACTGCACGCGACAGCATCTGGACTCAACGCCTCGTGTATGACCGGGAGACAACCACCCCCTATTATTACAGGACGTCGTTCCTGGAAACAGGCACGATACTGGAGTTCACCCCCGGCGCCAGAAGCGGATATTTCCGGTTCACGTTCACTGATGATCGGGAGCATTATCTCCGGTTGGGCGTGATCAACGGCGACGGCGAAATCGATGTCCCGGGGAAGAGAGTCATTACCGGGTCGGAGACGTTCTCAGGGATGAAAGCGTATTTTTGGGGGGATGTGGATGCAGACATTTCCGGAGTCACGTACAGGAGTCCCTCCGACAAAAAGCTGGTTCTTGTCTGCGTGGGGAACAGGCCGCGGACTGTGTCATTGCGCTACGGCATATCATACATAAGTGTCGAGCAGGCACGACAGAATCTGCTGTATGAAATCCCCGGATGGCATTTTGACGCAGTGAAGAACAATGCACGCAGGGTCTGGGATTCTGCGGTTTCGCAGATTGATGTCGTGGGAGGGACGTTGGCACAGAAACGCGTGTTTTACAGTGCGTTGTACCGTTGTTGCGAGCGCATGGTGGACATCAACGAGCACGGGAGATACTACAGCGCGTATGACCACCGCGTGCATGAATCGAGCGAGCCTTTTTTTGTCGATAACTGGCTGTGGGACACATACAATGCTCTGGAACCCCTGTGGATGATACTGAATCCGGGGATGGAGACCGGGAAAATACGATCCTATGTCACGATGTACACTCAGAGCGGGTGGATGCCGTCGTTCGCCCTTGTGTTCGGGGATTGGCCTGCGATGACCGGCAACCACGCCGCTGCATGGATGGCGGACGCCTGGTTCAAAGGGCTCCGGAATTTCGACATGAAAAAGGCCTATGAAGGTTTGAAGAAGAATTCCCTCGAAGCGACACTTCTCCCCTGGAACAACGGGCCCGCAACATCACTCGATTCATTCTACAATGCAAAGGGCTACATGCCGGGATTGCGGCCCGGTGAAAAGGAAACTGTGAAGGAAGTGCATGACGACTGGGAAAAACGGCAGGCGGTATCGGTCACGCTTGAAAACAGCTACGACGACTGGTGTATTGCCCAGCTTGCGGCCTTCAGCGATTCTCCGGGAGACCGGGAACTGTTTCTGCGCCGGGCTGGAAACTACAGGAACGTATTCCGTGTCGAGAGAGGGTTCGTGTGGCCGAAGGACGCGCAGGGCGATTGGATAGAGCCCTTTGATCCGAAGCTCGCGGGGCGCGAGTATTTCACGGAAAACAACGCGTACACGTTCAACTGGCAGGTGAAACACGACCTGCGCGGTTTGATCGAACTCATGGGCGGGCGGCAACCGGCCGAGGCAAAACTGGATCAACTGTTCAGAGAAGACCTGGGTCTCCCCAAGTTCAAATTCTGGTACACGCAACCCGATGCTTCGGGCCTGGTGGGCCAGTTTGTCATGGGGAACGAGCCCAGCTTTCACATCCCATACATCTATAACTATCTGGGAGCTCCGTGGAAGACTCAAAAACGCATTCGCATGCTGCTGGATACGTGGTTCACCGACAATCTCTTCGGGTTCCCGGGGGATGAAGACGGCGGCGGGATGTCATCATTTGTTGTCTTTTCGATGATGGGATTCTACCCTGTAACGCCGGGAATACCGGCGTACAATATCGGGAGTCCTGTGTTTGACAAAATCAGCATACACCTGCCAAACGGCCGGCAATTCTCCGTCGTTGCGAAAAACAACTCGGCGACGAACCGATACATCCAGCGCGCCGCGCTCAATGGAAGGCCCCTCACAAGACCCTGGTTCACGCACGATGATCTGCTGGGCGGAGGAACACTGGAATTGGTGATGGGAAACGAGCCGAACAGGCAATGGGGCAGTCGTGAGGAAGACGCTCCGCCTTCAGCAATGAATTATGCCCCCGGTCAGAAATAGGAAGAAGGCCCGGATGTGAAAAAGCAAAGAAAGGATCTGTCCGGCACGTGGGAAGTTGTCTGGACGGAAGGAGGGCACGGCCCTCAATCGCTGGAGGCGTTTGCTTCGCAGAGACCCGTGGATCCCGGGCGCGTGCTGAAAGTCCCTGTCCCGATGGAATTGCATTGCGCGTTGCAGGGACTGGGACTTATCGACGATCCCAATCTGGGGCTCAACTCGCTGAAGGCCCGCTGGGTGGGTGAGCAGTACTGGCGGTACTCCACGTACTTTGATGCCCCGGCAGAGGCCCTGGAAAGCAACGCGTGGCTGGTATTCGAACAGCTGGATCTCAACGCCGACATTTTCCTTAACGGAGAACGTATTGCCGGCCACCAGAACGCCCACCGGCCTTGCCGGGCGGAAGTGACCGGCAGACTGAAGCCCGCCGGAAACTGGCTGACAGTATTGATCGAGAGCGGACTCTATGCTGTCGCCGAGCGGGAAGGCGCTCCGTATTCGGCGGGCCTGGATGCCCTGCTCAACAAGCGCCACTGGCTGCGCAAGCCGCAGTACCAGTTTCTCTGGGACTGGAACCCGCGGCTCATCAATGTGGGGATCACGGGTCCGGTTGTTCTGGAATGGGCAAGGGAATGCCGGATTGATCAGATCGCTGTTTGGGCTCATCCGTCCGAAGATCGCGCCAGTGCCACGGTGACGGCAAGGGTTTTCCTCGAGGGATTGCAGGAACACGTCAGAGCCAGCTTGCGCGTGCGCGTGCTGGAGACGGGGGAGGAATCGTCCGCTGACATCCAGTCAGGCCGGGGGATCGGGCTTCACACTGTCCGGGTCACGATGCTGCAGCCACGGCTCTGGTGGCCGCGCGGCCACGGAGATCCGGACACATACACGCTGGAGGTGCGTGTGATCTGCCGCGGTGAGGTGATTGATTCCGCCTCCCGGCGTTTCGGCGTTCGCACCGTGGCAATCGATCGCTCACCTCATCCCGAGACCGGAGAATACTTCACGGTACGGGTGAATGGGCGTCCCGTCTTCTGCAAAGGGGGGAACTGGGTTCCACCGGATCTCATCAGCAGCAGTGTCACGGCTGCCCGGCTTCGGCAGCTGGTGGCACTGGCTGTCGGCGCAAATTTCAACCTTCTCCGGATCTGGGGAGGGGGCACATTTGCCGGTGATGTCCTGCTTGATCTCTGTGATGCACACGGCATCATGGTCTGGCACGACTTCCTTTTCGCCTGCGCGAAGTATCCGGGCGACCACCCCGAATTCCTCGCGGAAATCCGGCGTGAAGTGACCTGGGCGGTCCGGCAATTCTCGCATCATCCTTCGCTGATGTCCTGGTGCGGGAACAATGAGCTGGAACTCGGAACATTCAGCTGGGGCTATGACACGAATGGAAGAAGCCTCCCCGATTATGCCTTATACCACCACGTGATTCCGGTGATCATGCGTGAGGAAGATCCACTTCGCCCTTACTGGCCAAGCTCCCCTTTTTCACCTGATCATCAATTTCCAAACGATCCCACGACCGGCGACCAGCATCCCTGGGAAGTGAGCCTGGGGCGCGACGGCCCTGATTTCCGGGCGTACCGCCGCTATGTGGACCGGTTCCCCAATGAAGGCGGCATACTGGGTGCCAGCCCTTCAGTCACGCTCAGACAATTCCTGCCCGCGCACCAGCAGGCGATCCGGTCGTTCGCCTGGGAGCATCATGACAATGCCGTGAACTTCTGGACTGAGGCTCCCGGCATCACGTACGCGATGCTGGAGTACTGGATGGGACTGGAGTATGCCGGAATGGATCTGGAACACTACGCTTTCTCGAGCGCATTGCTCCAGGCGGAAGGGTTGACGGAATATATCACGAATTACCGGCGCCGCATGTTCAGCAGCTCCGCGGCCATCTTCTGGATGTACAATGATTCCTGGCCTGTGTCGCATGGGTGGAGCATCGTGGACTACTTCCTCCGCAAAAAAGTGGCGTACCACGCTGTCCGCAGGGCGTTTCAGCCCGTCACCGTCGTGGTTGCCGAAGATGGACGGAAGATCGCGATCTACGGCGTCAATGACTCCATCCGGGACTGGCAGGGAACGGTCCGGTACGGCATGTTCAACGTCTCCGGCGGGCTGCCGTCAGATACCAGGCAGACCGCACTGATTCCCTCGAATTGTTCGAGGCGGCTTGCGGAGCTCGACCGTTCCGACTGGGAGGCGCTTGGCACAAAGACTCACGGAGCTTTTGCGCTTCTGGAAGAGCGTGACGGGGCCATGGTGGCCCAGCACAGGCTGTTTCTGGAACGCTTCAAAGATCTTTTCTGGAACAGGCCTCAGGTCAGAATCTTCCGGGAACGAAACAGCCTTATCTGTTCCTCCCCGGTGTTCGTGTGGGGAGCGACGATTGATCTCGGGGGCGAATCCTCCGTCGCGGACAATTGTTTTGACCTCGTTCCCGGCATCCCGTACCCGATTCCGTGGGACGGGAACGATCTCCCTCCTGAAATCCAGTGCACGGGGAACGACATGATCCTGAATGCGGGAGGACGACACGCGCCATAACGCCGGCGAAAATACTCTGGTATTACCCTGAAAGAAAGGTTTTCCTATGCGTTCTCATCGCCTGTACGTCACTCTGCCCGCCGCTGCCCTGACGCTCATAATGTGCGTTCCGGCCGGGCGATCGCAGGAAGTTATCGTTGAAAACAATGTGACGATGAAAACCCGCGACAGCGTGATCCTGCGCGCCGACATATACCGGCCCGGTTCCGGCGGCACGTTCCCCGTTATTGTTGAACGGACCCCGTACGACAAACGTGCCGAAGCGGAGCTGGGGCGGAAAGCGGCGGGAAGGGGCTACGTCTTTGTTGTTCAGGATGTCCGCGGCCGCTGGGCTTCGGACGGCGAGTGGTACCCGCTCAAGCATGAATCGAACGACGGGTACGATTGCATCGAGTGGGCCGCTGCTCTTCCGTATTCCAACGGCAAAGTCGGAATGTGGGGGGGATCCTATGTCGGGGCCACGCAGATGCTGGCTGCGATAGCCGCCCCGCCGCACCTTGCGGGCATCATGCCTCATGTAACCGCCTCCAACTCTCATGAACACTGGGTCTATCAGGGAGGAGCATTCGCGCAGCTGTTGAACCAGGCCTGGTCCACCGCGCTTTCGATAAACACACTCGAGCGTCGCGTTGCCAGGGATGCCCAGCCTTCCCACTGGGACATGAAGCGACCGCCTTCCGAATACCCGATGCTGGAGGTTGGCTCGGCAGCCGGGCTGGCCGACTATTACACTGAATGGCTTGCGCACCCCGCGTATGACGACTACTGGAAGCAGTGGTCGATCGAAGAACACTTCGGCCGTATCAACGTTCCTGCTCTCCACATTGGCGGCTGGTACGACGTATTTCAGGATGGGACGGTGAGGAACTATCTGGGGATCAAGGGCAGGGGGGGAGCGAGGCCGCCCGGAAGGGGCAGAGGCTTGTGATGATAGCCGGCGGACACGCCGGCCCGGGGCCGAAGATCGGAGAAGTCGACTTCGGCAAGGATGCCGTCCTTGACATCTGGGCGCTCGGTTTTCGCTGGTACGACTATCTGTTGAAAGGGATTGACAACGGGATTGCCGGAGAGAAGCCTGTGAGGATCTTCGTCATGGGGAAAAATGTCTGGCGGGATGAGGACGACTGGCCGCCTGCCCGGGCCGCAGAGACGCGCTACTACCTGCACTCCGGGGGAAGGGCCAACACGCTCTCCGGCGATGGTGTGCTGAGTACCACTCTCCCGGCCGTTGAAACCGCGGACAGGTATGTCTATGATCCCGGGGACCCCGTCCCGACACACGGAGGGCCGGCATTCGGCGATTCCCATTGGATTCCCGGCCCCTTCGACCAGCGTGTCGTCGAAAGCCGCGGCGACGTCCTGGTATACACGACGCCCGCGTTCACGCATGATACGGAGGTGACCGGGCCCGTCACACTTGAACTTTACATCAGCTCTTCGGGGGTGGATACGGATTTCACGGGAAAGCTTGTTGACGTCTCCCCTGACGGATTTGCACAGAATCTCACCGAAGGGATACTGCGGGCGCGCTATCGGAATTCGACCGAAAAGCCCGCGCTAATGAATCCGGGCGAGATCTACAGGCTCACCATCGGTCTCTGTTCCACGTCAAACGTGTTTCTTGCGGGCCACAGGCTGCGCGTGGAAGTGTCGAGCAGCAACTTCCCGCGCTTTGACCGGAACCTGAACACCGGAGTCGAATCAGGAAGCTCTTCCGCGCGGGCGGAAAAGGCCACCAACGTGGTGTATCACGACCGCGACCACGCCTCGGCGTTGATCGTGCCGGTCGTCCCCTGAAACTTTTGCGGTTGCTCCCCTGCCACAGCATGATGGTCCGGGGGCGGCATTTTGCTCGGGATACGTCCGTCGCTTCGTCTCCGGGATCGCCACGATGTATCCACCCTGTATTGATTGCGTCATTGGTTGTTCTGCCTGACCATGCCCTCCCCGTTTCTGCGTCACCCTGCATGGAATCAGCTCTCCCGCTCGTCCCGACGCCGGGACGCATACTCTTCCTGTTAACACAAAAGTCCGGATAGAACGTCATCGTTGCGCATCGATGACACCTCTCGCCAAATCGATTGTGAGGCGTGATGCCATAGCGCCAAGCTCAGTGCGGGATTCGTGTTTCACAGTGCGGGAATCGGCCAGCCCCCGCGGTTCTTCAAAGACGCTGAATCAGGCGAGTGTGAGGGAATGGTCCGGTTATGGGGGGGAAAGTCGGGTTGTGCTGCGAATGTGGTCCTGTTTGAACATGCTGGCATATTCTTTGCTCCACTCCTCTGGACGGAATATGATCACGCCCGTATCTCACGCTTTTCTTTGACATCGGTTGACGCCGCAGCAGCGCGCTGCGCGCACTTATGTTTGGCTCGACGGGAGGAAGACCATGGCGCGATGCAGAGAATGCCGGACATACAACATGAAGATCAGTGCAACTTCAAGCAGACGGACGTTTGTGTTCCAATGCGTGAATCCCCGGTGCCGGGCCACGTACGTACGGACACTTGGAATCACCGATGACCTCGCAGCGGTGTCCAGGGATATCGCGGCGAAACGGGCGCTCACACTCGGATTCCTTCAGGCCGCACGACACGGGTCGGATGGTAGCGACTCCGAATGACAAAACACGAATCCCAATAAACCTCTCTCCCTTCAACGGTGAACAGGAAAAGGATTCCTGCCCAACTGCCAGCCTGATGGAGTTTGTCATCGACTATGCCGATCGTGTGACCCGTCCCTTCCACTGAAGTCGTAATCTCTTCGATTCTCCGCAACGCCTTCGGATCTGTCCTGCCGCCCAACTCAACGAAGCCTTTGCTCAAATTAAACTCTTTGTTTGACATGAATCGCACTCGAACTGGAGTGTCGTATGGCTGATGTCAAACGCCCTGTGCAGGAGTTGCTCGATCTCCGTTCGGATACCGGCCGTGCGGCTCACCGGAATATCATCCACGTCAATGTGAGCTTCAAAGTGAATATCGGTATCGTTCATTTTCCAGAGATGGACGTGGTGAATGTTCTTCACTCCCGGAACCGCCTCCAGTGACCGCTGGATCTCGGTGATGTCGATCTCAGGAGGTGTGGACATGAGAATGACATCAACAGATTCTTTCACAATCTCAAAAGCCTCCTTGAGGATGTAGAGGGAAATGATGATTGTGAGTGCCGGATCAATCCATGTAATGTTGAACGCAATAATGAAAACCGCGCCGACGATGACCGAAAAACTGGACACGACATCGCTCAAGAGGTGGAAGTACGCGGCGCGCATGTTGATGTTCTGTTGCGAGCCGGGGCGGATTATCGCAGTTCCAATGATGTTGGCGAGCAAACTCACGCCGGCAACAACAAGCATGAGAGTTCCGGTGATCGGCGTGGGGTTAGAGAATCTCCCGATGGCCTCCTTAATGAGGAAAAAGCTGATGATGATGAGCGTGCTTGCATTAATGATCGCCGCCAGAAGCTCCGCCCGCTTCAGGCCGAATGTGTATTTCAGAGTCCGGGGTCTTTTGCTCAGCCGGATCGCACCATAACTGACGACCATCGCGATCCCATCGCTGAAGTTGTGAATCGCATCGGAGAGCAGGGAAAGACTTCCGGAAAGGATCCCACCGACGACTTCGACGAAAGTGATGAGAAAATTGAGCAACATGGTCACGAAGAGGCTCTTCTCCAGACGATGGTGCGGGTGCGAATGGGAGTGATTGTGAACCATAGAGGCCTTTGTGCTATCGATCGGAAATGCGATATCCGCAGTTGACAGAGCGTATGTAATCAAAAGCTAGCAATATGCAGCCTGATTGGCAAGAAAGGGAAAAGGAGGGATGCTCAGGGGCACGATCTGGGCACGCGGCCAGGCCGGTGATCGGAAAGCAATTCGAAATGCGGGGCATAACGAAGTTCCGCGGAGAGGGTGGGATTCGAACCCACGATACCGTTGCCGGTATACCACCTTTCCAGGGTGGCCAGTTCAACCGCTCCTGCACCTCTCCATTTTGGGTTAATGTACGCGGAATCGGATTCAGAATCAATGAACGGGGCCTGAGTTTTGATATTGTCCCTTTCCTTCCTAACTTCAGCGAAGGAAAAATCAAGGGATATGTCACTCCACACCCGCACCGCGTCTGCATTCGCGTGGAACCACTTCGCCCGCACAGGCGAATACCTCCTTTCCTACATCACATCCGTTGTTCTTGCTCGTTTTCTGGGGGCACAGACATACGGCGCGTACGCCGTATTCCTGAGTGCCGTGCAATTGCTCATCGTTGTTTCATCCTACGGGCTTGAGGCGTCGATAGTCGCAAACTTCCCGAGGAATGAGCAAGGAGGACCGGCGGCCGTTCGTCCGATTTTCCGTCTGCTTCTTGTCCGGGGGGTCGGAATTGCGATAGTCTCGTCAGGCGTTCTCGCGTTTGCTTTCCTTGGGGTGAGTCTCGTTCCGATCCCGCCGGTGCTCCTCCAGTATCTGATGATTCTCCTCATCCTTTTTTTCTTTCGCAACCTTATCAGTTTCTTCGGCGCAATCCTGATCTCAACGCTGACCACGAGGTGGATGGCCATCGTTACTGTCTCTGCGCGCATTCTGGAACTTGGAGGAGTTTTTGTCCTTTTGTCGATGGGAAAAGGGCTCACGGAGGTTTTTGTCCTCATTACTGTGATAGCGGGGCTGCAACTTGCAGCGTTCGTACCCGGGGCCGGAATGTTTCACGCGCGCAGCGCCGGCGGTCGCGCGGAGAGTTCCAGAATCATCGGCATGGGAGGAAAATTCTGGCTCAGCTCACTCATGGAATTCATACTCGGACGTCAGGCTGATGTCGTTCTGCTGGGCGTTTTTCTCGTGGGTCGGGATTCCATCGGGAGGTACGACGCTTCGCTGGGGCTCGCACAGGGAATAAATGCCGGCATGACCGCGGGCTTCATGGGAGTGGCGACGGCCTCGTTTGCATCACTTCTCGGTCGTGACAATGCGATACTGAAAGGACACTGGGAGTACCTTGCCCGCGTCGTTATTGTCCTTGTCGTGCCTCTTCTCGTCTTTGTCATTGTGAACGCGGACGTGATCATCCCGGCCCTTTACTCTTCTGATTTTCTTTCAGGAGTGGTTTTCTTTCGCATCTTTGCAGTGACACTCGTTGCAACTCGCATGCTGGGGGGAGGCCTTGCCGCGAATCTCCTGAGTGCCCTGGGAAGGACGGATCTGATCCTTCGGTCAAGCCTTGTCAGCGGCGCCACGAACCTCTTTCTTGCCGTGTTTCTCATACCGCTCATCGGCCCCATGGGGGCCGTCATTGCCACGGGTGCCGGAACGCTCATGATAGCATCGATGCATGCGCGTTTCGTGTACTCCATCACCGGGGTCACATTTCCGTGGAAATTCGGTTTCGGAATCAGCGTTGTCAGCCTCGTGGCCGCACTCAGCGCCGCGGCCGTTTCCTCCCTGCTCCCCCAGGCTGGTCTTTACGGATTGCTTCCAGCCTTTCTTTTCGTTTTCATTCTCCTTCTTCTTATCGTAAAGCCGTTTAATGCATCGGATCTTGCGCATGCAAATGAAACCAGTGTCAGAATGGCTTCAATGGTTCGTCTTTTTTCCCGGCCCTGGCCTGAAGGTCCCGGACGGGATCGTATTCCCGTCGGTCTTACCGACCGGCAGAAATGGGCATATGCCAACGTGCCCGACGGGGGAATCGTTGTCGATGTGGGCTCATCGGATTCGACGCTCTGCCGGCTGCTTGACGACGGGTCAAGGGTCGCGATCGCTGTCGACGTGGATGCGGCAGCTCTTGAGAGGTCGAGGCAGCGTGATCCCGGGGCGCATCTCATGCGCGCATCAGGGTCCCAATTGCCTTTCCGCAGCGGTTCCGTGGATACGGTCCTCTGCCTCGACGTTCTGGAACACGTGGCGGACGAAAATCTCGTCGTTCAGGAAATCTACAGGATACTGCGTCCGGGCGGGACGTTCCTTCTTTCGGTGCCCCATACCGGGATGTTCGAATTTCTCGACCCGCAGAATATGAGCGCATGGATTCGGGGTGACAGGGACAAGTCACGTCATCACCGGCACTACTCGGTCCGTTCCCTTGAGCGCATCCTGGATGGAAAGTTTCTCATCCGGAAAATACGATTTGGATCCCTGTTTCTTTATCCGATTACGTTCGGCGCCGCCAATTTCCTTAGAAAACATTTTCGCGTTGACGCTTCCGATGTTCTCCGACGGATAGGAGACCGGGACAATGACATTTCCTGGGGGAGATTGAGCTATAACCTGATGATTCATGCAGAGAAACCCAAAAGGTAAAGCGACGTGAGCACGCGAAACTACAGGACGTTCTTCCTTGTGCTCGGTCTGACTATCGCCGCCCGGATTGCCATGTTTCTCGGGACAGGGTATTCAGCAGACGACGCTTTTATTACGTACCGGTATGCGGAGAATCTTGCCGGGGGCCATGGATTTGAGTACAATCCGGGTGAATCTGTCCAGGGGACGAGTACGCCATTGTTTACCGTGATCCTGGCCGGTTTCTCCCTCGTATTCGGACCTCAGTCGATACCATGGGCTTCGCGGGTGATCGGGGTCGTTGCAGATGCGTGTACCGTACTCCTTGTTCTGGAAGTGACAGACCCCCTTGGCAGTGCTGCCCAGCTCCTTGCTGCCTCATTGTTCGCTCTCTTTCCCCGGCTGGTGTTCTGCTTTTCTCTCGGCATGGAATCGCCGCTCGTCGTGTTATTGATGATTGCCTCCTGGGTCCTCCAGAACAAGGGAAAAATCCCGGCGGCATGCGGAGCCCTGGGGGTGTTGTTTCTCCTTCGGGTCGACACCATCCTGTGGAGTGCGCTCGTTCTTGGAATGATCGTATGGGAAAGAAAGCGCATTTCGATTCGCGCCCTCGTTGCATTTTTCTTGCCGGTTTCGATTTGGGTGCTCTTCGCTATAGCGACATTCGGATCACCGGTTCCACACGCTGTCGAGGCAAAGGCTGTGAGCTGGCACCATCTCTTTGGGGCGTTCGAACCCGAGCGAGTACTCGTCGGTTATTTCCCTTTCCACGGATTGCACGACGTTCCGCCTCTGGTGAGGGGCATCCTTTGCGCAATTCTCGTATTTCCGGCAATAGTGATTCTTCCCTCTCTCTATTGCCGGCGTGATCCGAAAATCATCTTCCCATTTTTCTTCCTCCTCTACAATGGCGTGTTTGCTGCGGCGAGAGTCGTCATGGCTGACTGGTACTACCCTCCCGCCTGGATCGCGTATGCGGTATCGCTGTCAATCGCATGGTCGTGGCTTTTCGCCCGAAACGGAGTCGGGAATGTCAGAGAGTCAATTGAACGGATACTCACCCGTACGCTGATTCCGGTCCTTGTGCTGCTTCTTGCGGCCGGCATTTACCGATGGCGGAAGGACCCGGGAGAATGGTTTCAGGGAGAGCTCGTGAGAGTCGGAACGTGGCTTGCAGCGAACGCACGGCCCGGCTCCGGCGTACTGCTTGAGCCGATCGGCGTCACGGGCTGGCTCTCGAAGCTCTACGTACACGATGAGATCGGCCTCGTCTCTCCGCGCGTCATTGAATACAGACGGCGGTTCGAAGGGTCCGACGCGTGGTTCCTGGACTACATCGAGGATACCAAACCCACGTACATCGTGCTCCGGTCGCGCGAACTTGAAGAGAATCAATTGTTTCTGGGACACGGCGACGGCATATTCAGATCCGTTCAGGACCGGGAATGGTTTTTCTCTCACTACTCCGAATCAGGGGGGAGCGAGAGACCCCTGATGGTCGGCCATCCGCATTTCGTCATATACGGACCTTTCCATGACGGTCGTTTTTGATGTCAGCTATATTCAGAAGGGGGCAGCGGGAATAGGCCGGTATTCGATCGGGCTCCTCAGAGATCTGCTCGACATCGACACACAAAACGAGTACATCCTCCACGGCTGGTCGCTCAAGATCGACCGGGATACAACAGCGTTGTTCCGAAGGAAGAATGTGCGGTCTTCCATTTCACGGATCCCCGGTCCCGTGAAGCGTCTCTATTGGAACCGGCTTCGTGCACCTTCGCTACAGAGGCTCATCGGCCGATTCGATATTTTTCATAGTGCAGAGCCGCTCCTGCCGCCGGTCCTTCATGCACACGGGATAACAACAGTGCATGACCTGGCGTACCTGAAACATCCGGAGCTCTTCGAGCGAAGGGTCCTTGCCCGTGATTCGTTTGTGCGGCGATCGGTGCGCGAGTCAGCCGCTGTCATTGTTCCTTCGCTTCATACAAAGGCAGATCTCATCGATCTCCTGGGTGTCGACGAGCGAAAGATCAAGCTCATTCGTCCTCCCGTACACAGGGAGTGCTCCCCCCACCGGGAGGCCGATCGGGATGAAGCAGTACAGCACAAATATAACCTCCATGTTCCTTTTGCCCTCTTTGTCGGCGTGATCGAGCCTCGCAAAAACGTCGTTGGAATCATCAAGGCATTCGAACGCCTGCACGTACAGCATCGCATTGATCTCGATCTGGTTCTCGTGGGGCGGGACGGGTGGTTGGTTCAAGAAACCGTCCGGGCGGCGACGCTCTCCGTCGAACGATCGCGGATTCGCCGGCTCCATTTCGTCCCTGATACAGACCTCATGTCGCTCTACAGGCTGGCGAGGTTCTTCGTGTATCCTTCACTCTATGAGGGGTACGGTTCACCGGTTGCCGAGGCGATGGCCAGCGGGCTTCCGACGATCACCTCGCGGAACACCTCCCTTCAGGAAATAGGAGGGACGTCCGTGCTTCTTGTGGATCCGCGGAGCACGGAAGAGCTTGCATCGGCCATGTGGGAACTGGCCGGGAACGACGGGAAGCGCGAACGTCTTGCGGCGAGCGGGATTCTGAGGATCAGGGAAATTCATGCCGAAAGCGCGGCGCGTGCAACTATCGCGCTGTATGAAGAATTAGCCGCTCAATGAGAATCCTTGTCGTGGACCATAACGCGGCGGACCCTCTTTCCCGGGCGCTTTATCGTGAGCTCTCGAGGGAGGATGATATCGCGCTCCGCCTGATCGTTCCTTCGCGCTGGTTTGACAACTTCAATGTCGTTCATGCGGAGCCGGTCCGGGACGGCGGGAGGTTTCAGGTCATGCCGCTCGAGACGTTCTTTCACTCCAGGGCGCACCGGCTGGTCTACCGCGGGATCGCAGCCCGGATCAGGGAGTTCAGCCCCGCCATTGTGTACGTGAATGCGGAGCCGGAAAATTTCCAGACACTTGAGTGTGCGCTCGCCCTCCGGAAATCTCCGGGCATAAAATTCGTCTTCTCCACCTGGCGGAACATCAATTATGCCGGGGGCCGTTTTCCGTACCGCTTCTCCGCACTTCACTCGCGTGCGGAACGAATAGTCCTCGGCAGGGCGGACCATGCGGTGGCGTTCGTTCCCGAGGCTGGGGAGATATTCTCCAGGGCAGGATTTCCCGGGGTTTCGTGGATTCCGCCTGATGTGGATACGTCGGTGTTTACCCCTTCAAACGCGGCGAGGGCGGGTGTGAAGGACACATTCACCGTCGGTTACGCGGGACGGTTCCATCCCCTTAAAGGACTGGATACGCTCTTCCATGCCGTGGCAGGGCTTCCCGCGGGGTACAGGCTCATCGTCGCGGGAGGAGGAGCGGAAGAGGCCGGCCTTCGCAGGCGTTCGGTCGAGATCGGAATCGGCGATCGCCTTGAGTGGCGGGGTTCGGTTTCTCGCCGCCGGATGCCCGGACTCTTGAACGAAATGGACGTGCTCGTCCTGCCGTCGAAAACGGGAAAACAGTGGAAGGAGCAATTCGGCCGGGTGCTCGTCGAAGCGATGGCATGCGGCGTCCCGGTGATTGGATCGGATTCAGGGGGAATACCGGGTGTCATAGGGGATGCCGGACTTGTGTTTCCCGAGGGGGATGTCCACAGGCTGAGGGAATCAATCGAACGAATCGGGGACGATGCCGCTTTGCGGCAGGGACTTATTGAGAAGGGACTTTCGCGCGTCCGGGCGGAGTACTCGGTTGCCTCAGTCACCCCCAGGTATTTCCGGCTGTTCCGTTCACTCGTGGAGTGACATATGGCCGCCGTTGGATATTTGTGCGGATATTATTACATTTTCGCAGGATATCGAATGACGACTGGGGTCGGGATCGCATCCAATGCTCAAGCTCTTTGTGTCATGGCTCCGATGGAGGGCCCGGCGCTCGCGAAAATCTACATTTCTCCCTGCAGGTGTTCGCACCGTCATCGCGGTCGAACTGACCCGGCTCGGTGATTTCGTTTCAATTCTCCCTCCCCTCAGGGCAATCAGGAAGAGTTTTCCCGCCGCCAGCGTCATCGTGGTCACTTCGAAGGCCCACGCCCCCCTTCTCGCGCTCTGTGAATCCGGCATAGATGCCATCACCGTCGACAAACCCGGTTCACTTGCCGGTTTTCTTTTCGCACTGCGTACCGTCAGAAAAACGAGACCCGACCTCGTATGCAGCATGGGGCCCTCCAACAGGAATGCGGCACTGGCCCTTGCCAGCGGCGCTACGTTCATCGTCGGGTACCTCAACGGCACGGATTCGTTGACACCCTTTCTCGGCGTCACCCCTGTCGAGTCCATCGGATTCACGGGAGGGGGGAGCGTCACGTTCACGAGCGAGAACATACAGGATCGTCCATGGAAGGTCCTCCAGTCCATCGGTCTCAACACGCCGCGTGACCCGCTGTTCAGCTTTCCTCGATGGAAGCCCGAACCGCACCGCTTGGCGCGCATCAGGCCACCGGGGCGGGACCGGGAGTACATCGTCATCCACCCGTTTTCCGGCTGGGAATACCGCTCCTGGCCCCTGGCGGAATTTCTGTCGTTCGCGCAGCAAATGCTCCAGGAACATTCATGCGATGTCGTGTTTATATGCAGCACGGCTGAATCCGGAATGCTCGGGCCGCTGAAGGACGCATTCGGTGATTCAGGACGCGTGCAGTTCTTCCCGTCATCCGACGTGCTTGATACCGCGGCGATGATCCAGGGTGCCGGGCTCTTCGTGGGGAACGACTCCGGACCGCTGCACCTTGCCGCTCTTCTCGGCGTTCCCGTCGTCGGACTGTTCGGGCCGGCGCCTCCGGAAAGGACTGCCCCGTTCGCTTCGCGCGGCGTATTCATGTACAGGCAGGTCGCATGTTCCCCCTGCACGCAGACGACATGCGCGATGCCGGGGAATTCCTGCATGAATCGGATCGCCGTTCAGGAAGTGTTCGACGTCGCAAGCGGGCTCCTCGGCGGGGCTCGCGCAGGATCGGTCGCCATTCATGGATGAGCTCCGCGTGCTGGATGTCCGTGTGGACGATATCGACAGATCAGGACTCGAACGATCAATCCTTTCAGGCGTCCGCAACGGGCAGTCAAGGCTCTTTGCCTACGTCAACGTCCACGCGGTGAACCTGGCCCGGACCGATGCACGCTTCAGAGAGATCATCAACCGCGCCTCGGTGGCGTACTGTGACGGGGAGGGGGTGAGGGTAGCCGCGCGGATGCTGGGAAGGGATCTGCCTCCGCGGACGGTGCTCACCTACTGGGTGTGGGATCTGTGCAGGCTCATGGAACGCGAGGGGCTCTCGGTCTATTTCCTGGGAGCGCACGAACCGGTGGTCGCAAAGGCGGCCGCCGTTCTCCGTGAGCGATTCCCCGGACTGAAAATCGCCGGGTGGCATCACGGATACTTCCGGAAGGAGGGGGAAGAAACGAAGAAGGTCGTTGAGGAGATAAACAGCGCATCCCCGGACATTCTTTTTGTCGGGTTCGGCATGCCGCTCCAGGAATACTGGATTGACGAAAACCTCGGTTCACTCCGCGCCGGGGTGGTTCTCCCGTCGGGTTCGATGATCGACTACATCGCGGGCGAAAAGAGGGCCACGCCTTCGTGGATGGCAAACAGCGGACTCGAGTGGCTCTACAGGCTGCTCAGGGAACCACGGCGGCTCTGGAAGCGGTATCTCCTGGGAAACCCTCTGTTCATGCTCCGTGTCATCGCCCGGCGCCTCAGGTTCGGGAGGATGTGATGCGACGGACAAGAACGTTGCTGACCGCCGCCGCCCTGTCTTGCCTGCACACATCACTCTTCTCCGCCGGAGTGACGGCCCCGGCACACGGTGCGTTCACCGTGCGGACCGAGACGGACGGTTGGACGCTCACATTCCACCAGGCGCGCATTCCGGCCTCCTCGGTGACGATTGACGGCTCTTCGCATATCCTCTTCACTTCGGCCCCCGCCGCCCTCCCGGCGGATTCCGGGTCGCCACGGCTTCCGATCGAAACAGCCAGTCTCGGCATCCCCTTCGGCGCGACAGTGAGCGTCGAGCTTCTCAACCCGGTATACCAGGAAACACCCGACCAGCTCGTGGCTCCCGTACCGGGTTTCCGGAGAAGCGCATCCGGCGAAAGGATAGCGTCGTACGTGAAAAGTCCCGCCGCGTATAGCACGGACAGGTTCTTCCCCGTGCGGACACTCTGGAGCGATCGTCCGTTTGTCTTCCGGGGGCAGCAGATTGTCACGATTCATTTCGCCCCCGTCCTCTACAATCCTCTCAGGAGAATTCTGAGGCGGCTCGTGAGCGGCCAGGTCCGCGTCAGGACGATCGCCGCCACGGTGAAAACGGCGCAGGGAGGTGTTCCCTCCGGTGCGGATGCGCATTTTGAGGGGGCATACAGGGGACTCCTCCTGAACTACGATCAGGCAAAACAATGGCGCCGTGCGATGCCGGCGGGGGGCGCAGCAACGAAGGGGGATCCGACGCGCGACTGGTATACGCCGGGCGCAACCTACTACCGCATTCCCGTGGTCGCGGACGGATGGTACCGGATATCGCAATCGGATCTTGCAAACGCCGGGGCAGGGGCGCTCGATACTTCGACGGTTGCGCTGTGGTACAGGGGGAAAGCCGTCCCCGTCGTCGTACGGAACGATGCCTCGCTGGAGTTTTATGCGATCAAAAACTACGGGGACTCGACGTATGACGACTGGTACACCGACACCAGCTCATACTGGCTCACCTGGGGTGGTACACCGGGGCCCCGGTACGTTTCTTCGTATCCGGCGGGTTCTCCGCTGACGGTGACGCTCCGGTCCGCCCTCACCACCAATCACCAGGAGCAGAACACGGCGCTCTACCAGGGAACGGACGAGTCGGAACTTACGAACAGCGGCGCCGTTGCCGGGAAGGGCTGGGTGTGGGAGTTTTACTATCCGCAGACGCAGTACACGCACACGTTCACCGTCGACAGCATCGACCCGGCTGCGTCGACCGCCGCAATCCGCGTCAGGCTCTTCGGCACAACCGATGGGACAAACTTCACTGCCCGGTTCTGGATGAACGACTCTCTCCTCGGTTCCCTCTCGTTCAACTCGATCCCCGTCAGGACGGAAGGGAAGTTCATCGCGTCGTTCCCGGCGACATGGCTCGTAAACGGGACAAACCGGCTCAGTATACTTTCTGATCCGCCCCCGTCATCCAACGTCAATCAGTTCTACCTCGACTGGTTCGAGGTCGATTACCAGAGGATGCTGCATGCCGACAGCGACCAGGCGGTGTTCACCGGTCCTTCCTCCAGCGGGGGAGGGAACGCGAGTTTCACCGTCACGGGGTTCCGCAGTCCCACGATCGAGGTGTATGATCTGAAGGGGGGCCGGCGGATCGGGGGGGGGAACGTCAGCGGGTCCGCCGGCGCCGGGTACTCCATCGCGTTCAGCGACACGTTCACCGTGGCGCGTCAATATGCGGTCATCGCGGCGGGGGAGGGGCGCACGGTCCCCTTTCTTACGCGGAGGGTGTTTTCGGACATACGCACCAACCCCGGAGGAGCGGATTACATAATCATCACGCACCGCAATTTCATGACGGCGGCGCGCCAGATCGCCGCGTTCAGACGGGCGCAGAACAATCTCCGCGTGACGGTCGTCGACGTGCAGGACATTTACGACCAGTTCAATTACGGCATGTTAAACGCCGAAGCGATAAAGCCGTTCCTCCGCTACGCCTTCACCTCGTGGGCCCCGCCGGCTCCGGCGTACCTCCTCATGTTCGGTGACGCGAGCTGGGATTATCACGATTATCTGCCGACGACGGTCATGGTGAATTACGTCCCCGCGTACGGCGTGCCGGGAGGGGACAACTGGTACGCGTGTTTCGATTCGACGTCGCCGTACGTCCCGTCGCTTCTGATCGGGAGGCTCCCGGTCCAGGATTCGGTGCAGGCCGGAAACGTCGTTGCGAAAGTGATCGGGTACGAATCGTCCGCGCCGGCCGACTGGACAAAGACCTTTCTGTTCATCGCAGGTGGGACGACGCCCGCCGAACAGGTCGATTTCAACGGGAAGAGCGACTACACTGCGAACACCTACGTCGTGCCGCCTCCCGTGGGCGGCATGACCTACAGGGTGTACAAATCCACGCCTGACGCCATCGACGGGGAACACAAACAGCAGCTGCAGGACATTGTCAACAACGGGGTCGTTTTCGTGAATTTCCTGGGGCATTCCGGGGGGAGGGTCTGGGGGGTGGACATCGGGAGCCCCGATGATCTCCAGAACACGACCGGGATGCTCCCGTTCGTCTCCTCGGTCAGCTGCAATGTCGGCGCGTTCTCCGAACCGTCGAGCAACGTCCTGTCCGAGGATTTCATCCTTGCCGACAACAGGGGCGCGGCGGGAGTGTGGGCGTCCGCCTCGCTCGCCTATGCAGACGTCGGATCCTCTCTCGTAAACTCATTCTTCACGGACATGACCGTGGACACGGTCCGCGGCTTCGGGGCGCTCACCACGACGGCACGACTTCAGGTGTGGGAGTCCCTCGGCCCGTCGTACATCGCGAACGCCGCGCTCAACCTCATGCCGCTGCTGGGAGATCCGCTGTCGCACTTTGCGCTCGCAGTGAAGCCGGACCTGGCGGTCAGCCCGTCCGATCTGTACCTCAGTTCGAAACTTCCAACCCCGTCGGACAGCGTCCTGTCGCTCACGGCGCTCGTCCACAACTACGGTCTCGTCCCCTCCGACAGCGAGACGGTGCTCCTTACCGACATCTACAACGGCCAGACGACCCCGTTGCTCAACAACGCGCTGATCGGGCCGACGCGGTTCCGGGATTCGCTCGTCGTCCCGTGGCGGGGGACGAAGCAGATCGGCATGCACACGTTCCAGATGACGCTGGACCCTGCGGGGCGGATCGACGAAGTGACGAAGGCAAACAACGTCGCATCGGTGGTTGTAGAGGTCTACGCGAATCTCCTGTACGTCGTCCGCCCGCTCGTCAACATGGTTGTCGCTCCGGGGCCCGAGCTGCTGCGGGTCACGACGCCCATCGGCGTCGACTCGGCGACGATGCAGGTGGCGTTCCAGATTGACACGTCCGCGTCATTCTCCTCCCCGGTGCTCGTCAGTTCGCCGGCGGTCATGCCGGGACCCGCGAGTGTTGAATGGACGACCCCGCCCCTGGCCGATGGGACGCTCTACTTCTGGCGCGCCAGGTCGTTTTCCGCGTCCGTGACAAACGCATGGACCAGTTCATCGTTCCGCACGGGATCGTCTCTGCCGCTTCCACCCCTCGTGCGCTGGAGCGAATCCTCGCCGGGACAATTTCTCCAGGGGACCGCGGTGCGGACGACGGTGACCGATTCGGGGGTGACGATAAGCGGCCTCCCCCCGACGCGGCTCTATGCGCGTTCACTCGGATACCGCGCGAACGCCAACACGGACTATTACAGCATACTGCAGGTGGACCAGCAGACGATATTCGGGCTCTGGTGGGTCCAGGGGACCGGATTCCTCGCGATGAGCGTGGATCCTGTCGCGAGGATCCCGGTATTTCACGCGTTTGACGTCCCGGGAAACGCCGCACAGGCGGACAGCATGCAGAGCTTCATCAGTTCAACTCCCCGGGGGAACTACGTGGCCCTCTCGGTCATCTACGACGGGAGGACGAACGTGACCGCCGGACTGAGGGCCGCCATCAAATCACTCGGGTCGACGCTTATCGACTCCGTTCAGCCGGGGGATGCCTGGTCGATCATCGGGCTTTCGGGGGGAGGCATGACCCCCCTCGAGCACTGGAGCCGGGCAGGCGTGACGGCGGACAGTCTCCTCCTGCAGAACACATACAGTGCGGGTTCGGGGACGTTTGCCGGCGACCTCCTCCCGATGCCCCAGCGCCTGCGGACATTCCGGTGGACCGCCGCGGCGGGAGCCGGCGGGTCGACGGACGCGCATGCGGCGATCCTGGGGATACGTTCCACGGGTGCGTCAGATACCCTCCGTGTCATCCCGAAAGACAGCAGCACGGCCGACCTCACGGGACTGAACGCAACGACCGCGGACCCGTCGTACGTCGGTTTCATGGCCGTGTCGCTCCTGACAAGCGCCGACGGCCGTGCCACCCCGGTGCTGCGGAACTGGTCGGCTGACTTCGAGCCCCCCGCCGACCTCGCGGTCACCTCGCGCACAATAGCTTCTCCGAAGATCCACATCCCGAGCGCGGTACAGGGGAGCGTGACAGTGACCGTGTACAACATCGGGTACAGGACAGCCGACAGTGCCAGGCTCATACTCTCGTACATACTTCCCGACAATTCGCTCCGGGCGGTAGCCTACTCGAGCGTCGACAGCATCCCGGCCGGCGGGTCGCGCGCGGTGCAGGTGAGCTTTCCGACCGCCGGTCTCCCCGCGCAATTCACCCTCCAGGCGCGCGTAGTGCCCGCCGGCCCCGACAAGGAACTCGTCTGGGAGAACAATGTCACACTCTTCAATTTTACGGTCCAGTCCGGCCCGCCGCTGAGTGCGAAGGTGCAAATCCTCGCGGACGGGGTGCAGCTCATGAACGGAGACTACGTGGCCGCACGGCCGACAATCCTGGTCCACCTGGTCGATCTGAGCGGCGGGGGGAACCTCCCGCCGACGGTCGACCTGTTCGTCGACAACGTCCTGATCGGCGGCCCCGCCGGTGCGCTTGCCCTGAGATCCGCGAAGGCGGTCGTCCGTGCTCTCGACGATCCGACGTTCACGCCCGTTCTTTCCAACGGGACACACGAACTCCGCGTACGGGTGTCGGAGCAGAATGCATCGGGGGGAGTGGATTCGGTTGTCCAGAGCCTGATCGTGAACGTGACCGATCAGTACAGAATACTGCAGATGTTTAACTATCCCAACCCGTTCGGCGCGGAGACGTGGTTCACGTTTGTCATTACGGGGGATGCGCCTCCGGAACAATTGACGATACGCGTGTACACCGCGGCAGGGCGGAAGATCCGCGAAATCAGGGCCGAGCCGGGGTCACTCCAGGTGGGGTTCAACAGGATCTACTGGGACGGACGCGACGCGCAGGGGGATGAGGTCGCAAACGGCTATTACCTCTACCAGGTCCAGATCACCGGCGGAGGGAAGACACTCACCGCCACCGGGAAGATCGCCAGGGTGCGGTGAGCGTAATTATGCCTGCAGAGGCGCACGGAGATTTCAGCCCTGTCCCGCCAGCGCCGTTGCGTCCTCATTCTCACGCTTGAGCAGCTTCCATATCGTGCGCTCGGAGAGGCTCACCCTGTATTTCTCCTCAAGGTATGCCCTGAGCCTCCGCTGACCGAATCCCGTTTCCTCGCGCACCCGTTTCAGAAGTTCCACATGCTCGGGGCGCGTGGCGCGGGGGAAGTGATGCGGCCGGCGCGAACGATCGCACAGGCTGGTTGAATCACCGCTCGATTCCTGGTAGCGTTTCAACCACTTGTAAAACGTCTTCCTGCTTATCCCGAACCTGTTGCATACCGCCTGGGCATTGCCGGTCTCCCGGTACGCCATCATCCAGGCGAGGCGGGGATGAAGCGATCCGTTGTGCAGGGCTTCGTCGGAACTCTGCGTCAGTCGCGATGGACTGGTGTTCGAGTAGTTCAAATCGGCTTGGTTTTCCATGCCGGATTAAGCATCATCGGGTGTGCCAGATCGAATACCCCGGCCCCACGGGATGTAGGGAGATGGGAAACGCAGTTTTCCGTTCCCAATCGTGAGTTCTTCCCCGCCGAGGGAGACTGACAGCAGGAAAGAGCCGGCATGCAAAGTCCGGTTTCTTCCTTATTCTACATGGTGATTCTACATTTTACACGCGTTGCCCCTTCGCGTATGCGGCTTAGGGCGAATTGTAAAACCAGTTCTTTAACCATGCACCGTAGATTCCTGCAATTCCAGCCGGTCGTCGCCCGGCCCCCATGCCTGCGGCGTTCATTTTGTTCCTGCCTCGTGACCAGGCCATCGCCCGGCGACAGGGGTCGATCTATGCCCCTTCCCGCTGCTCGATTTTCGCCCAGGTGTCCCTGAGCGTCACCGTCCTGTTGAATACCGGGGAGCCGGGCTTCGAGTCCTGCGCGTCAGCGCAGAAATACCCGACGCGTTCGAACTGAAATCTTCCCCCCGCGGGGACATCCCCGAGCATCGGTTCGGCCTTGCAGCCTTTCAGGACCTGGAGCGACTCCGGATTGATGTTTGAGAGGAAGCTCCCCGACGCATCCGCCTGGTTCGGGTCCTCCTTCAGAAAGAGCCTGTCATACAGGCGCACTTCCGCGTCCACAGCGTGACGCGCCGACACCCAGTGTATCGTCACTTTTACTTTCCGGTTTGCCGCCGTCCCGCCGCTCTTCGTATCGGGATCATACGTGCAGTGGATTTCCGTGATGTTGCCCGAGGCGTCTTTCACCGCTTTTTCGCATCTGATAATGTACGCCGCGCGGAGCCTGACCTCCCGGCCCGGAGAAAGGCGGTGGTATTTCGGCGGAGGGATCTCCCGGAAATCTTCCTGGTCGATGTACAGTTCGCGTGAAAACGGGACCATGCGTGTCCCCGCCGATTCGTCCTCGGGGTTGTTCATCGCGGGGAGTTCCTCCGACGCGTCCGCAGGGTAATTCGTGATGACGACCTTCAGGGGTCGCAGGACCGCCATCGCCCTCTGTGCCCTCCTGTTCAGGTCCTCCCTGACGCTCCATTCAAGGAGCGCCACGTCGATAATGCTGTCCTTCTTGGATACCCCGATCTTTTCGCAAAAGGTCCTGATGGCCTCCGGGGTATAGCCGCGCCTCCTGAACGCCGCAATCGTCGGCATCCGTGGATCATCCCATCCGGACACGACGTGTTCCTGGACGAGCTGGAGGAGCTTTCTTTTGCTCAGGACCGTGTAGCTCAGGTTGAGCCGGGCGAACTCGATCTGCCGCGGATGGTGAATGCCGAGCGATTCAAGGAACCAGTCATAGAGGGGGCGGTGATTCTCGAATTCCAGCGTGCAGATGGAATGCGTGATCCCCTCTATCGAATCCTCGAGGCCGTGCGCCCAGTCATATGTCGGGTATATGGCCCACGCATCCCCCTGCCGGTGGTGCCGCTCGTGAACGATCCTGTACATGACCGGATCGCGGAGATTCATGTTCGGCGATGCCATGTCGATCTTTGCCCGGAGTGTCTTCGCGCCGTCCGGGAACTCCCCATTTTTCATTCTCTCAAACAGCGCCAGGTTCTCTTCGACGCTCCTGTTCCTGTAAGGGCTCTCCCGGCCGGGCTCCGTGAGCGTCCCCCGCGTTTCCCGTATCTGGTCGGCATTCAGGTCGCACACGAACGCTTTCCCCTTCCGAATCAGATCGACGGCCCAGCCGTACATCTGAGGGAAGTAGTCGGATGCAAAGAGGACCTTGCCCGCGGCGTTTCCGGCGATCCAGTTGACATCGGCGACAATGGAGTCGACGTACTCCTGCTCCTCCTTTTCGGGGTTCGTGTCGTCGAACCGGAGATTGCAGAATCCTCCCGGGTGTTCCTGTGCGATGCCGAAATTGAGGTTGATCGACTTTGCATGGCCGATGTGGAGATACCCGTTCGGCTCGGGGGGAAAGCGCGTCTGGACGCGCCCTCCGTACCTGTTCGTCCTGTTGTCTTCCGCGATGATGTCGCGAATGAAGTCGGTTTTTTCGTCCTGAGGCATGATGCTCCCCGTTTTTGCTGGTTCAGGCTCTTAACATACGGAATTATCGACGGGTTTTCAATCGGGACGCTGCTGAAGAAAAACCTGTCAATCACTCTCACCTTCTTGGCGGCCGCCGGATATCCGCTGTGGCATTTGGCAATGTGTTTAGTATCTTTGATCACCATCCGCCGCAGACCACGTTTGCAGAAGGGGTCCATGAAGCCGCCCACGCTTCGGACATCACTCTTTCTCGCCGTCGACGCCGCCCTCCTTGCCGTCTGCATCGCATATATCCCCGCTCTCATCGAATCGGCGCGGTTGCCTTTTGCCGCGCTCGCCGTTGACGATCACCTGCAGGTTGTCTCCATCACGGACAAAGAAGCCGCGGGGAGGATAGTCCCCGGGGACCGGATCATGCGGTGGAACGGAGAGAACGTCGGGTCGATAAGCGATCTCGAATTCCTCCGTTCGTACCATGCACCGGGGGACACGGTTGTGCTGACGCTCGAAGGAGGACGGGAGAGCCGTTGCGTGTGCGTCAAATCGTACGACGGTCTGTACATTCTGATCATCCTTCTCGTCGGGTTCCTCACCTGGAGCTTCGGTGTCTTCGTGCTCCTGGCGGGGCCGCAAGGACTCGTTACTGCGACACTGCACTGGTCTCTCGTGTGCATGGGCGCGAGCACGATCATGACCTGGGGAAGCATCGTCCCCGGGGGGTTCTTTCCCTACCTGGCCCGCGGGATATTTCTCGTCGTGTACCTCGGCGTCCCGTCGCTCTTCCTTTTCTTCACGTCGATGTTTCCGCGGCCCCGGCCCGGCCCCCTCTGGGTGAAGGCTGTATCCGCGTTCGTCCCGGTGAGCATACTCCTCGTCATTCTCTCCGTGACGCTGTTTCACAGCCTGCATGAGCATTCGCTCCTGATGTTCCGTTCGTTCCAGCGCTGGTACGACGTCTTCCACATCGTTCTTATTCTCGACGTTGCGATGGGCCTGATCAGCATCGTCGATTCCTACCGGCGCTCGGAAACGCGGATGGACCGGAAAAAGATCGAGTGGATCCTCTGGGGACTCACATTCGGACCGACTCCCTTTCTCATCCTCGTGGTCCTCCCCGGCCTCTTCGAGGCGCAGGACATCATACCGGAGGAACTCTCGATCGTCTTCTTCCTCCTGATACCGGCGAGTTTTGCGATCGCGTTCCTCAAGTATCGTGTCCTGGACATTGAACTTGTTATCAAGAGGACGACGGCGTACGCGGTGGTTCTCGGCGTTGTTCTCGCGTTGTACACGGCCGCGGTGGGTCTCCTGAGCGCGATCGCCGGATCGTTTGTCCCGCAGGCTAACGCCGCGGCGGCCGTCGGCGTGGCGATCGCGTTCGAGCCGCTGCGCAGGCGCGTACAGCATTTCGTGGACCGGCGATTCTTCCGCGTTCGGCAGACGGGCAGGAGCATACTCGAGGCGGTGGCGTCCGCAGTCGACGAGCGGCAGCTCGGGGAGGTTGTTGTCGGCCGCACGGATGAAGTAATTCCCGTGGAACGGATCGCGCTCGTCGTTGCGGACCCGGGGAGTGACACGCTGGACGTTCTTGCCGGGCGGGGGTGGGAGAGGGGAGCGCTCAGGCGCGCGAAGCTCCCGCTGCATTCAGGCGGCGGCGTGCGGGGGCCTTTCGCCGCCGACCGGACGTTCGAACCCGGGATCGCCCATCGTACAATTCCCGCGGAGCTTGCGGGAGATCCGGGCATTGCTGCCGTCTTCCCCCTGACGGATGAAAACCAGAACGTCCTGGGCTGCATCGCTCTCGGTCCGAAACGGTCCTCCGCCCGCTTTACGGCGGAAGATGCAGATCTCCTGATGGAGATCGCCGCGGAATCCGCACTCGCGCTCGGGCGGATACGTCTCCAGCGGCAGCTTCTCCTCGAGCAGGTGACGTCGCGACGGCTGGAAGAGCTGAATCAGATGAAATCCAACTTCGTATCCTACGTGAGCCACGAGCTCAGGACGCCCCTCACCTCCATCAAGATGTTTGCCGAGATACTTCAATCGGGCCGCGTGCGGCTCGGGCGGAAAGCCCGGGAGTATATCGGAGTGATCGAAGGGGAATCGGACCGGCTCGGCCGGATGGTGACGACGATACTGGATTCGGCCCGGATCGAACAGGGGGTGAAGGAATACAGGCCCGTGCGGGGGGACCTGCGGGAGATTGTGAGGAAAGCGCTCGGCGCGATGTGCTACCAGTTGAAGCAGCACGGATTTGTCGTGCGGTTCACCGAGCCCCGGAAGCCTCTTCACATACTGGCCGACCCGGATGCGGTCGTGCAGGCGGTCGTGAACATCATCGCCAACGCGATCAAGTACTCTCCCGGCCGCAGGTACCTGGCGGTCACGCTCACGCGCCGCCGGGATGCCGCGGCGTGCAGCATTCGCGACAGGGGCAGGGGGATACCTCCGGCCGCCCTGCCCCATCTCTTCGAACGGTTCTACAGGGTTCCCGACGTCCGACGCGACATCCAGGGGGTCGGCCTCGGTCTCCCGCTCGTGCATCATATCATGGAGGCTCACAGGGGGTCCGTGGAAGTCGAAAGCACCGTGGGGAAGGGAACCACGTTCACGCTCGTTTTTCCCGCTCCTGTTGCAACGGAGCCCGAAGCCGCACCAGGGAAAGGGAACCGCCGATGAACACAATACTTGTTGTCGAGGACGACCCGTCGATTGCCAGGGGAATACAGCTTGCCCTGGAATCAGAACACTTCAAGGTCCACGTGGCGGCCACGGGGGAAAAAGGCTACGCCCTCGCACAGAGGACGTCCGTCGACCTGATAACGCTCGACCTGGTTCTCCCCGACCGGAACGGCGAAGAAATCTGCCGCGACCTGCGGAAAAACGGCGTCACGGTCCCCATACTGATGCTGACGAGCAAAGGGGAGGAGATGGACAAGGTCATGGGTCTCGAAATCGGCGCCGATGACTACATGACGAAACCCTTCAGCACGCGGGAGCTTGTTGCGCGCGTAAAGGCGCTCCTGCGACGCGTTCGCGATCTCCCGAAGGACATCGCGGAGTACGCGATCGGCGACATCCACCTTGATTTCAGGAAACAGGAAGCGGTGAAAGGAAAGACGGAAGTCAAGCTGAGCGTGCGGGAATTCGAAGTGCTTAAGTACCTGGCGCAGCACGAGGGGGAGGTCGTGACGAGGGACATGCTCCTCGACGACGTCTGGGGATACGAGCACTTTCCCACGACGCGTACAGTGGACAATTACATACTCTCACTCCGGAAGAAAATCGAAGATGATCCCGCCAACCCGGAGCACCTCGTAACGGTGCATACCGCCGGATACAAGCTGGTCAGGTGAGGTTCACCGCGTCCGCGCCGAATTTTGACCTGACAATGACATATTTCTGACAATTCTCCCCCCTCCATGATGTATGTTGGCGTTTGTCATGACGCCGAACGCCGACATACAGGTCATCATCAACCCCGCCTCCGCCGCATGGAAAACCCTCCGGAGGATTCCCGCGATCATCGACGCCCTTGAACGAAGGTTCCCGCATCGCTGCGCGTTCTCGCAGACACGGGGACCCGGGGACGCCTCCGGCCTGGCGGCAGGAGCCGTGCGCGCATGTTCTTCGCTCATTATAGCGGTGGGGGGGGACGGGACCATCCATGAGGTAGTGAACGGGATTCTCGAATCAAAGAGGGATGGGTTCCCCGCGTGTCCCGTCGGACTCATAAGCAGCGGGAGCGGGTGCGGGCTCGCACTGAGCCTCAGGCTTCCGTCGTCGCTTGACGAACAGGTTCGTGCGATCGCAGAGTGTCCCCCCCGGTCCCTCGATGCCGGTGTGGTCTCGTTCGGGGAACGCGCCGGGACCGGGATGCGGGATCACTACTTTGTCAACGAGTGCCAGATCGGGATCGGTGCGGACGTGGTGAGCTGTGCGCACGGCAGGTGGAAAGCCGCGGGCGGGCTCCTCGGGTACGGACTGGGAACGCTCTCCGCGTTGTTTCTCAGTCCCAATGTGAAGGCGAGCCTCTTCTTCGACGGCGGGGAGGAACTCTCCGGTCCGCTCCTCGGGATCGCGGTGGGAAACGGAGACGTCACCGCGGGGGGCATGTTACTGACGCCCGGGGCGGAACCCGACGACGGCCTGCTCAACCTGCTCACGATACACGCACTTTCGCCTGTCATGCGTCTGCGGAGTTTTCCGAAGATCTACGCGGGGAGGCACGTGGACGCCCGGGGGTTCAGTTACCGCACGATGCACCGGTGCATGGTGTCAGCGCCCCGTCCGCTCCCCGTCGCCGCAGACGGGGAACTGATCGGAACTCTCCCCTGCACGATATCAATACTGGAACGTGCGTTCAAAATCCGCGCGCCGCACCGGTCACCGGGAACCGGCACCGGGGAAAGGGAGGCACGCCATGCTGAAGCGTGAGTTTGAATGGAGGATATTTGTTTCACTGGGGATTGTCGCCGCGGTGTGCGCCGCGTCCGCATTCATTTCCCCCCACGACCCGCCGACAATGGCGGTGATCGGGAAGATCGCCGGCTGGACCAGGAAGGAATCCCTCAGGGCGGGATGTCTCCTCCTCGCGTTGGTCATGACTCTTGTTTCCGTTGTTCGCATGTGGGCGGGAACGGTGCTGACAGCGCCGCGCGTCATGGCATTCCGGGTTCAGACCGATGAGCTCCACAGGGAGGGGCCGTACAGAGTCGTCCGGAATCCGATTTACCTGGCGGACCTCACGGCGATGTGCGCGTTTTCCCTCGGACTCCCGCCCGTTGCCCTCCTGATGCCGCTGCTGTTCCTTGTTCACTACGAACGGCTCATCGCATATGAAGAGCTTTCCCTGGCCCCGGGGTTCAGGGATGAATTTGCAGCATATGCGGCCGTGACTCCCCGGCTGTTCCCGTCACTCTCGTCACTGCGGAGGATGCCGGGGGCATTCAGGGAGTTCCGGCTCACCGGGGAAGGAGTCAGGCACAACGGGCTTTACCTCCTGTTTATACCGGGATTCATCGCGGCGGCGTGGACCGGGGATTTTCTTGTTGCCGCCGGGATAGGCCTCCCGTCCGTTGCGGACTGGGCCATCGTTCATACAAAACTGGGAGTACGGCGATGAGACAGAATCCGCCCGGCATATTCCGGGACGTCATATACGCGCAGTGCTGGGAGGACCCTGAAAGTGACAGGGAGGCACTGCAGATCCGGCCTGACGACACGGTTTTTTCCATAACCTCCGGGGGGTGCAACGTCCTGACGTTTCTCATCGACAACCCCCGTTCAGTCTACGCCCTTGATGTGAATCCCCGCCAGAACTACCTCCTGGATCTGAAGATGGGAGCATTCGCAGTGCTGCCGTACTTCGAAATGCTCGAGCTTCTCGGGGTACGGGATTCACGGCGACGGCGCGACCTGTACGGCCGCGTGCGCGGCGCGCTGGGGAAGGAGAGCCGGACCTACTGGGACGCGCGGCAGGTCAGTGTCGACGGTGGGATCATCCATGCAGGAAGGTATGAATCGTATATGCGGCTCCTTCGCCGATGCCTCGAGAGCGTAAAGGGGAAGAGACTGATCCGTGCATTCTTCGAGACGGACGACCCGGCGGAACGCGTGAGGCTCTACAGGCGGGAGTGGGACACACCGCTCTGGAGGTTCTTCACGCGCATATTCCTGAGCAGGGGCCTCATGAGCGCGCTGTTTACAGGGGAGTTTTTCCGGTACGTGGAGGGGTCGTTTTCATTCGGCGCACATTTTGCCCGCCTTGTCGAGCGCGCGCTCACGGAGATGCCGCTCCGGGAGAATTACTTCGCGTCGTACATCCTCCTGGGGAGATATTTCGACGAAGATCACCTTCCGCCGTACCTGATGCGCAAGAACTTCTCCGTCATTCGCGAACGCCTCGCGCGCGTGCACCCCGTCACGGGGACGTGCGGCGAATTCTTCGCGGGCATGCGCGATTCCTCGGTCCAGAAATTCAACTTCACGAACATCTTCGAGTGGATGTCTGAAGAGGCGTGCGAGGGGCTACTGCGGGAGGCATGGCGCGTTGCGTCCCACGGTGCGGTCATGACCTACAGGAACCTCCTGGTCTTCAGGGAGCGCCCCCCTGCGCTGCAGAAGATGGTCGTGCCGGACCGTCGGCTCGCGGAGGCCCTTCATGTGCGGGACAGGGCGTTCATATACCGGAACTACGTCGTGGAACGGATCAACAAACGGGAAGTGCAATGGCATACTCTGTCAAAACGGTCATTGACCGCCGCACGATGAGGGAATTTCTGCGCCTTCCCTTCCGCGTCTACAGGGGAAACCCCCACCGGGTGCCTCCCCTGTCGTCGGAAGTGCGAAGGACGCTGGATCCTGCGGGGAACCCGTACTTCGCCGATGCGACGCTCGACATGTACGTCGTTACGTCGGACGGCCTTCCCGTGGCGCGCGCCGCGCTCGTCGTCAACGAGGCGCATTGCAGGAAAGCAGGCGAGCGCGCCGGATTCTTCGGGTTTTTCGAGTCGCTGGATGATCAGGACGCCGTCGACATTCTTTTCGCGGCCCTGGAGCGCCGGTGCCGCGAGCGAAACGTCACGCTCCTCGAAGGACCGTTCAATCCACACCACTATGCCGAACTCGGGCTGCTGGCTGACCGGTATGACGAGGACCAGGGATTTTTTGAGCCGTACAACCCCGGGTACTATCACCGGCTCCTGGCGGGGGCGGGATTTCATAAGGGGGTTACCCTTTTCACGGGACGGAACGGCGATGTCCGGGCCTGGCTCCGGGGCCGGTACGGTCCTCCCCCTTCCGGGGCGCCCTCTCAGCGCGGGTTTGTCGTGCGGGCGTTCAACCCCGCACGCAGAGAGGAGGATCTCGAGAAGATCAGGGGAGTCTTCAACGATGCATTCTCCGCGAACTGGCATTTCCTCCCGACGTCGGCGGATGAGCACCGGTTTGCCGCGAAATACCTGGGACAGATCACGGCGCCGCACCTTGTGACGATCGTGGAGCACAGGGGAGAACCTGTCGGCGTGCTGATGTGCGTTCCCGACATCAATCCGCTCCTCCGCCGGATGAACGGCCGCGCGGGACCCGTTGGCTACCTGCGCTTCCTTGCGGGGAAGAGACGCCTGCGCACGCTCGTCGTCTATGCCGTCGGCATCCGGAAAGCATACATGCGGACGCGCGTGTTCACGCTTCTTCTGGACAGCATGCGGCGCATGGCGGACTCATTTGACGTCATGGTGTGCACCTGGATGCATCCCGCCAACGTCATGAGCGTTGCCACCGCTTCGCGGGTGGGACTCGCCCCGCACAAGCATCTGCAGATGTACGAAAAGGTGATTGCCGTGAAAGGAGGCATGCTGCCATGAATCATATCATGTGCCCGGAAGCATGGGGACAGCACGCGTTCCCGGGAGGGGAGCTTGCCATCGGCAACCACTGCCTTACGGGACTCGCAGAGGAATACGGGACACCGCTCCACGTCATCAATGAAAAGCTCCTGATGAAGAATGCGGGGGCGTTCAGCGCGGCGGCGCTCCGGTCGTACCGGGGCCGGTCCTCGGTCTGCTACGCGATGAAATGCAACTCCGTCCCCGCCGTCGTCGACACAGTCCTGCGCGGAGGGACCGGGCTCGAGGTGATGACGGAATACGAACTCCTCCTGGCGCTCCATCTCGGCTGCCCGGCGGGGAGTATCATCGTCAACGGACCCTGCAAAACGCCCCGGTTCCTCGACCGGTGCGTCGAGGCCGGCGTGCGTTTTGTCATCGTGGATTCCATCGCCGAGATGCGCACGCTCGACGAGCGTTCGCTTCAGCGTGGCGCGCGCATGGACATCCTTTTGCGCGTCAATCCGGATTACACACCCGGCGGGATGAACCGTGGAACCGCCACCGGAAGCAGGCGGGGGTGCGCGTTCGGCTTTGATCTCACGGGGGGCGAAGTGGAGGGTGCGCTGGACGAGCTCCCGCGGCTGCAGGGTATCCGGTTCCTCGGATTCCACGTGCACATCGGCACCGGCGTCCGGCATCCCGGCGACTACGCGCGTGCGTTCCGGTGTCTTGGTCTGTTGAAAAAAATCGCTGCGGAGCGGGGCCTCCGGGTGCAGGTTATCGATGCCGGCGGAGGGTTCGCCGCGCCGTTCACCCGGGAATTCGGTACGAAGGAGTTTCTCCTGTACCAGGCGTTCGGCATTCTCCCGGCTCCCCCGGAGGACCATGCGTGCCCGGGCCCGGAAGCCTTCATTTCGGTGATCGCCGAAGCGGTCGAGCGGTGTTTTGGAGCGGATGAGATTCCCGAACTCATATTCGAACCGGGGAGGTGCATCGCAAGCGCCGCCCAGTTCCTTCTTCTGACCGTGCACTACGTCAAAGACCGCCCGGGGGCCGGGCGCTGGCTCATCGCTGACGGCGGGCTCAGCACCGTGACACTTCCGACGTTCTACGAGTATCACGAGATGTTCCTCTGCAACGACGTTACCCGCCCCAGGACGGTCCGCTCCACGATCACGGGCCCCGCCTGTTTTGCAGGGGACGTCATATACAGGAACAAGCTCATGCCGGAGGTCGGGCCGGGGGACGTGCTCGCGCTGATGGACAGCGGCGCGTACTTCACAGCCATGGAATCGTCGTTCGGTTTTCCGCGTCCGGCGATTGTTGCCGTGAACGGTGCGTCGTGCCGTCTGGTCCGGGCCCGGGAAACATTCGACGACATGGTCTCGAGGGACGTGCTTGACTGAATCAATGGGATTGCAAAGGAGGACACAATGAACTTCGCGATAGTGGCAAACGGAAAGCAGCCGCGCCGTGACCGGGCCGCCGCCGCACTCGTGGAGACCTGCATCGCGCACGGCGACTCGCTCGTGAGCGGAGCGGACGGCGTCAATTTTGCATTGAACCTTGTCTGCGGGGACTCTCCCCGCCATTTCCGGAGAAAGGCACAGTCGGTATTCGTCTTTTCCATCATGGAGGATGACGGGGCCGGCCCCGGGTTCAAGTCCCGGTGCTATACGGCGCTTGTCAGGAGCCTCTCCAACATGTTGCTCTGCGTCGTTCCCGGTGCCCCGGACGGCCCGCCGGAGGTCTACTTCACGACCCCCGAGGCGGGATTCTATCACATTCCCTTCGATCCGGAAGAGGTGTACGGCAGGCTTTGCCCGATCGCGACGGCGCATTTTGCCACGGAGAATGTATTCTCGGACGATCTTCCCGAACGGCTGTGGGCGGGGAGTCCGATCACCCGGGAGATCCGCCGGTACGGACAGGAGCTCGACGCGATGGGCGTCCTCCCCGTCCCGTTCCCCCTGAAGGATGTCCTGACCCCGGATGCCCGCCGGCAGCTCTACAAGATCTACGGCATCACGGGCGCAAGCTACGGCAACCTGAGCGCGCGGGAGGATGTCCCTGAGTGCGGCTCGTGCACGTTCTGGATGACAGGCCGCGGGGTGGACAAGTCAAACCTGCTTCTCGTCGGGAAAGATATTCACCTCGTCAGGGGCTTTGACAGCGTCCGCGGCGCGGCACTCGTCGCCCGCCCCCCCGGCGCGGACGAACGCGCCAGGGTCTCGGTGGACGCGGTGGAGCACGAACTGATATACAGGACGTATCCCGGCGTCGGGGCGATCGTCCATGCCCATGCCTGGATGGACGGGGTTCCGTGCACACGGCAGATTTACCCCTGCGGGACGAGAGAGCTTGCCGCCGAGGTCGCCGGGCTTCTCGCTTCAGTCCCGGACCCGGCAAGGGGGGCAGTCGGTCTGAAGAACCACGGACTGACGATCACCGGCACCTCGCTCGGGGAGATATTTTCACGCGTGCGCGGTAATCTGCTGCCGGAAGTCGCCATGTTCGACTGAAGGAGGCCCCCCGTGTACGCCATACGGATACTCCTCCGCCAGCCCGTCCGCTCCGCGCTTGCGATCGGAGGGATCGCTCTCTGCATCGTCCTGATGCTCTTCCTCCTGGGGGTGTACCGCGGGGTTGCCGACGGATCCGTGGAGTACATTCGGAGAAATCCCGCCGATCTCTGGGTACTCCAGAATAACGCGACAAACATACTCCGCGGGTCGTCGCTCCTCAGCCTCTCTCACGGAACGCTTCTCAGAGAAACCCCCGGCGTTGCGGAGGTGTCGCCGGTCCTGATGTTTCTGACGACAGTGTGGAAGGAGGACGTCCATTCAACGCTCTTCCTTGCGGGATACGATCCCTCCACGGGCGCCGGAGGGCCGCCGGAGATCGTCGAAGGGGGCCCGGTCGCCGGCGACGGCGATATCGTCCTTGACCGTTCGTTTGCGGCAAAATTCCGGATCCGGGTCGGTCAGAACATCCGCGTCAGGGATGACACGCTGAGGGTGGCGGGGCTCAGCGGCGGCACAAACGCATTCGTTATCCAGTACGGGTTCGTGACGCTCGCCAGGGCACGGGCGCTGATAGGATTTCCGACGATCGTCTCGTTCTTCATCCTGAAACTTGCCCCCGGGGCCCGCGCCGACACGGTGCGCCGCGCGATCACGGACGACGTTCCCGGCGTGTCGGTGTACGGCAACGCGGAGTTCCTGGAAAACAATGTCCGTGAGATGGAATCGGGGTTCATGCCGATCCTCTATGCAATCGCGGCGATCGGCGCGGTCGTCCTCACGTCGATCCTGACGCTCCTCCTTTCGGTGATCATACTCGAATCCCGTCACGATTTCGCCGTGATGCGCGCGCTCGGATCGCCGGAGATGTTTCTGACGGGGGTCGTCATCGGACAGGCGTTCGTCCTCTCGGCCGCCGGGATCGCGGGAGCCGTCGTCATGTTCCCCCTGCTCGCGTCGGCGATGGAGTTTGTTTCACCCGAGGTGAGCGCGCGGGGTTCGCTTCTTCAGACCGCCTTGGTGTCTCTCGTTGTGCTCGCGATAACCCTCTTCAGCGCGTTGCTTGCGGTGCGTCGGCTCAGGTCAATCTATCCCCTGGAGGCATTCACATGAACGGGGCCGTGCTCGAACTCTCGGAAGCCGGAAAGACGTACAGGGCGGCGGGCCGGGGAACGGTGGGCGTCACGGATGTCTCCCTCCGCGCGTTCGGGGGGAATTTGATCCTCCTCCTGGGCCCGAGCGGAAGCGGAAAAACAACGCTGCTCACGCTTATGGCAGGTCTCGTCGCGCCGTCGTCCGGCACCGTGGCGATCGGAGGAGAAAGGCTGGACATGCTTTCCATCGCCGCGGTGCAGCGGCTCCGGGCGCGGAACATCGGCGTCGTGTTTCAGTCTTTCAATCTGATCGACGCGCTCACCGCGCTGGAGAACGTCGCGCTTGTCCTCAGGTTCACAGGCTCGGGAAGGAGGGAGGCCCTCCGGAGGGGAGCGGCCATACTGTCGGATATCGGGATCGGGCATATCGCTGCGCAGCCCACGTCGCAGCTCAGCCAGGGGGAAAAACAGCGCGTGGCAATCGCCCGTGCCGTCGCCAACCGCCCGCAGCTCCTCCTGGCAGATGAGCCCACGGCGAGCCTCGATTCCTCCCATGGTCTCGAGATCATTGAAATCCTCCACCGGTATTCGCGCGAGGCGGGGGCGTCCGTCATTGTTGCGACGCACGACGAGAGGCTTACAGCCTGTGCCGATCAGATACTCAGGCTGAGAGACGGGAGGGTATGCAGGGGGAACGAAGACCGCGCATGAGGGGAGGAGAAATCCTGCGCGGAGGGAGGGTTTCGAACAGGAGTTTTTGTGAATCGACACACTCAGGGCAAAATCATCGATTCCGAAATGTTCTCCGGGATTCTGAGTCTGTCGAATTGCCCTCCATCTCCTTGTGTATCCGTATATTTCCTTAGGAACTGGTCACGATTTGGACACGGAGTGGCCTTGTTTGCGTATCAATGATACCTTGCCGACCCATATTGTCAAGCCGACTTCGATTTTCGTGTCCGCGGCTTCCTGACGGTGAACTTCCCTATGGCATCCTTCTCAAGCGCTTCATCAAGATCTTTCTTCCTGATGTTCGGCTTCGTCTTTGCACTCTTGAAAAGAAACAAGACCTGACTGGAGCCGGACGCGCCCGTTCGCGGGGCCTGCGAATGTCAGAGGGTGCTACCTGTCATCGTAGGTGATCGCCGGATCCCACACCACTATCTGGCGGTTTTTTCCCTTCGTTCGTTCTGCAATGAAATCGATTGTGTCCCCTCTGTCGACGTCGATCGAGAGTTCGAACGTGCTTGTAGAATCCGCCCCGGCCGGCGGATATGACCAGACCACGCGACTGTTGTGGGCGATCGACGTCTTCACTTCGTCCCTCCTGCCGGTCTCAAAACTCACGGTCCATTCGACGCGGATCCTTCCCTTGTGAGGCGAGATCCATGTCCGAACGGCCGGATGGTCGCCCGGGATCTGGTAGTTATTGCCTACCCTGCAGCTATCCTCATCCCCCCACTCGTTGGCGAACGGCCGGTGCTCGCCGGGCCGGCCGGCTATCGCGTCGTGAACGACCTCCCCGGCGAAATCGACGAACTGTAAATCACCGTAGTCTTTCCCGTCCCATCTCCTGTAACGCCATTGGTTCCTTCCCGCCACGCCGGAGAAGCCGGCCGAGGCCCGATAGCTCTCCGCCGTGTATTCAAACGCCATGTGCCGGATGACGGTCCCGGTTGAAAATGGGTTCCTGTCGGGCCGGACTACGGCTCTGAAAAAATGACCGGTCCCGGGGTTGAGCCCGGTCTTGATAAATGCATATTGAAAGGGGAGCGCCTGCCTGTAGTAGCAATCCACGCTGTCAACGAGTTTGCCGTCGATGTAAATGTCCGCCATGCCGCCGTCCGTATCGGCGATCGCCCTCCAGTACATGCCGGACCCGGAGAAGGAAGACTGCACGTACCCCCCGGGCAGGCGGCACTCCTTGGACTCCCCTTGGAAGTACTCAGGATCCTTCTTCACCGTCCATTCGGCACCGCCGAAAAAGGTCTCCGGACTCCTGCATCCGACAATTCTCGTCTGCCGGCTCACGAGTGAGTCACCTGATTCCGGAAGCGGTTCGTATGCGTATGATCCGTACCGGGGAAATCCTGCTGAAGGAGTCGTCCCGGGTCCGAACGTGACGTCGAGCGCCCGGGAGGGAATATTGTAAAGCCAGTAATTGTAGATGTGGAGCGAACGGCCGCACGCGAAAGGGTCCTGAAATGCCCCGTCTGTCAGTGTAATCCCGAATTTGTCATTGTCCGGCCTGTCGAGGACCTTCGCCGCGGAGGTCCATTGCTGACTGGAAAGATCATCGCAGGTGGACACGTAGATTGACCCATCGGTCAGCCCCAGATTAGTAAAGCGTCTGTCGATGACGCCGAGGCTCACCCCGATGCGCAGATACTTCCTGAGATACCTGCTGTATATCACCCTGCCGTAGATCCCGTACGAGCCCATGGAGACTTTCGACGATTTTCCCCCGAGTCCCGGCTCGGTCCATGTGCCGCGGCAGAATTTGTGCCATTTTCCTGGCGCCATCCTGTCGGAAATGGCGCAGCGCGCGACTTCATTGAACCAGAGGAAATTGTTCATCGTGCCGTTCTTGGGCGCGTACGCATTGCATGAGTAAATGTAAAAGTACCCTCCCCGGCTGTCGGCATAGAAGTCAAAATCAGCGGGACCTGCCTCAAAATACGAACCCGAAAACCTCAGCCAGTCCCCCGTTCCGGGCAAACAATCCGTCAGTATGTCTCCTTCGAGATGCCAGGTCAGTCCTTTGTCCGTGCTCGTGGCAAGACGGGTCTTTTTCCTTGTCCATCCCGCCGGGGGAGAGATTCCCCGTTCATATTCGCAGTGGATAGGAGCGTACAGCTTCCCCGCGCCTGCGTCGTACCACAGCCCGCCGCAAAAGTGAGTCGAGACTCCTCCTTCAACCAGAATCATTCCGTCGGGCTGGCGCTCCGTGTGTTCAAAATCAGGCCCCTTGTAACGGGCAACCTTCACCGTGGTTCCGTACTGGTTGCCGCTGTTGAAAATCACCCAGATCTCGCCGTCCATCACGACGAAGCCGGTCGGGGAGTCGATGCCCCATCCGACTTTCAACGCCGGAGAATTGTTGTACAGATTCGGGCCCGGCGGAGACACGTATTCCGGCAGGTGATCTCTCCGCTCTGTGACCCTGAAGGAAAAAGGGAGGGCCGGACTCTGCCCGTAGCTCACGAGTGCGAAAACCGATGACATCAGTGGCAGAGCCAGCCTTCTTGGGAATCTCATCTCCGGTTCGACCCTTTCGTTGGTTGCGGCGATTCACCATAATACCGCAGTAAGGGGTGAAACGCAATCCGCCGTCAGCAACAGATGGTGCAGACGGCTCCTGAGAATTATGAGTGAGCGCAGAACTTCCCTAATCCGTTCAATCCCTCGACCACCATTCGCTACGGCTTGCCTCACAAATCAAACGTTTCGCTTGTCGTCTTCACTACTCTCGGACAGCAGATTGCGTCGCTCGTGAATGAACTTCAGGAAGCTGGCTACCACGAAGTGAAATTCGACGGTACCAATGCTGCGAGCAGAGTCTATTTCTACGGAATTCAAGCAGGGAGTTTTTCGCAAACCAAGAAACTCTTGCTGGTCAGCTTCCGCGGTTGAATGGAATAAAGGGCCCGGTGAAATCTTATCGGGCCTTCTTCTTGCATTTACATCATCACTCGTTCCGGCCCCTCTGAGACAATGGGCGCGTGTGCGAGATGAGATGCAGAACTGACAAGCGAAAGCCCCGGCAGGTGATGCCGGGGCCGTTGTACAAAGCTCTGCCCCCGAAATCGGGCAAAAGTGGGAGGACAAATGTCCTTATCGCAACAGTAAGAGCTTCTTCGTCTCTATGTACGTTCCAGCCTGAATTCTGTAAAAGTACACACCGCTCGCCAGATTGCTCCCATCGAATCTCACCTCATGATAGCCTGCTTCCTGTTCGCCATTCACAAGAGTTGCTTCAGCCTGGCCGAGGATGTTAAACACCGTAAGTATGACACGTGTCCTCGCCGACAGCGCATAACGGATGGTCGTAGTGGGGTTGAAGGGGTTGGGGTAGTTCTGTTCGATCCGGCACGCCTCCGGCAGGTCGGTTGCTTCAGGGCGGACGGACAGCAGCAAATCGGACAGGGGCCTCTGCCACACGCCCCCGTAAAGCGACCCGACAAAGAGCTTGCCGTCCGCGATCGCAAGCGCCTGGACATCCATATCGTAGATTGGTCCGACACCCGATTGAAGAGAGGGAAAACCGGCATTGGCTTGCTGCCAGGTTTCACCATTATCGGTCGACCTGACCACTCCTCCTCCCACGAGAGCAGAGTAGTACTGACCACCATAGAAATACGCCGAATCAATAATGCGTGAGGATAATCCCGCAAAGATCGTTGTTCCCGAGAGAGCGAACGAGGTAACATTGGTATCCACCAGGGCGCTGCTGAGCCTGGTCCAGCTCGTTCCCTTGTTCGAGGAGCGGAAGATGCCTGCCTGCGTCCCCGCAAACAGATACGGTCCCGAAGAGAGAAGACATTGGATCACCCTGGAGCTGAAGTCGTTCGGGATCCCCGAATCGATCGCTGTCCAGTGCGCGCCACCGTCGGTGGAACGATCCAGGCCGTAGGCATAGGTCCCCGCGACCAGACTCGTATCGGGGAGAGAAAGAAGACAGCTCACCAGGTCGACGCTTTGTCCCAGGTAATTCCAACTGCCACCGCCGTTGTTTGATCGATAGAGTCCTCCTGCGCCTCCAAGGAGGAGACCCGATCCAGTGGGGAGCATGCTCCAATCCATATAGTAGAATTCCGGAGTGGGGCTTTGCACCTTCGACCATGCGGCAAAATGGCTGAGCGTGTTGGAATAGTAAATATTGGTCTCGCCATTGATATCGGTATACTTATCCGGCGCGGGGCCAATTGCGGCATATGCTGTTGAATCCTGCACCGCGAGACAATTCACACAGCCGCCCAGGGGAATTCCGCCGGCGGGACCGATCCACGACCCCCCGCCGTCTGTTGTAAGATAGATCGACGGTGCAAAGTGCGCCGAGTCGCTGAGCACGTAAACAGCACTATCACGGCCAGTGGTACCGGCAATAAGTGTGGAACCCCGGACTGCGAAACTCACCACAGGAGAGCTGACATTGAGACTTCTTACCCACTGTGCACTTGTAGCGGCAGGCATTATGACAGACAGGATGCACCAGAGGGAGATGCTCTTTTTCATTTGACACCTCGGGGACGTTTTGAGAAATAGATGGCGGAACGAATGGAGCCCGGCACTCGACAGGAAGCTATGAGCATCTGACGAATCAGCAGCGGAGTGCAATCTATGAGTTGAGAGATTGCCATGCATGAACCCCTTCAGTCCTGGGATGGGGCATATGTCGATGATTGCGAGAGGCGTTGCTCGACTGGAAGACTATCCAATGCAATATCGTCGGCCTGGCCTGGTACTTCCGTTGACAAGGCGATGGAGAGACCGGGGACAGGGAGGAATATTGTGCGAATAAAAACCGAGGATTTGTCGTCGGGTCCCAAGATATCAGTGTCTCCCCGGGAAGAACGAAAAAAGGCGTCTGTTATCTCTAACGAGAGAACAGAACGCCTTCGCAAAGAGCTGATGCTGCAAATATAGCATTGGAAAAAGCCAAGGTCAACCCAGGCAGTGTGTGATTGTTCAGTTGACGAGCCTTTCTTCGGCGTCGATTGTTACCTTTGAATCTTCTTGCTGCATGGGTTCAAGAGATCTTCCAGACCCGAAAGTGAGACTGATTTCCTTGTCGGGTTCGGCTGATAGGTGCCGAGAACAATCTCCTGTTCGACTTTGGCGCGGACCAACTCTGCGTCCTTCTTGTTCGATCCCACGTTGGGACGCATTCGCTTCCCGTTGACACGGTAGTCGAGATAGAACGTCCTGAATCCTCGGGCGGAAGTTTTTGACTTGAGTGTGACTCTTGGAGTGGCCATCCGATTACCCTACCTTTCCCTGTATATCCCTGAAAGATGGGCACGATTTGGACACGCGGACAAGTCGGTGATCGGTAAGCTATTGGAAATGTTGGGCATACAGAAGATCTGCGGAGAGGGAGGGATTCGAACCCTCGATAGACTTACGCCTATACTAGTTTTCGAGACTAGCGCCTTCAACCACTCGGCCACCTCTCCTTCGAGTCGAGCGGACTGAATGTACCCAAAAAAAAGGGAACCTTCAAGCCTCGGGCGTGTTGCGTCCCCGGGAAGCAGGCCCACGGAGTCCGCCGCGACCGGTCCGCTCTGCCTGCTTGCGTCTCGCCGGGTTTTTTTGTACTGATAATAAAAGCGTTCTTTGTATGAATCCCTCTCCATTTGACCGTCAGGAACATGACAGCTGCGGCGTCGGCTTCGTTGCCACGCGCACCTGCGATTACTCCCACGAAGTCCTCAAAGAAGCTCTGAACGCCCTCCGCTGCGTTGAGCACAGGGGAGCGTGCGGAGCCGACCTCGTTACGGGGGACGGCGCGGGGATCATGGCCGATATCCCGTTCGACCTTTTCGGTTACAGGAGGGGGGAAGTGGCCGTGGCTTCCCTGTTCATGCCGCGCGCGGAAGAGCGGATGAACCTGTCGCTCGAGATCTTCCAGAGCACGTTCGGTTTTTTCGACCTGGAGATCATCGGCTACCGCGACATCCCCATCGACCGCTCGGTCCTGGGGGATGAGGGGGCACGTTCCATGCCCTCGATGAAGCACGCGATCATCAGGCGTCCCAGGCACTGCCGGACCGATGCATCGTTCGACAGGCTGCTGTACACGGCCAAGCAGGCCGTCCGCCGCAAGCAGTCGGAGAGGGGGATCAACAAGGAGTTCTATTTCACCTCCCTCTCGGGAACGACGATTGTATACAAGGCGCTCACGCGTGCCGACGCACTCGACAGGTTCTACCTCGATCTGAAAGACACCCGGTTTCACACGCGGTTTGCGCTCTTCCACCGGCGGTTCAGCACGAACACGCGGACCTCGTGGGACAAGGCACAGCCCTTCCGGCTCATCGCCCACAACGGAGAGATCAACACGATCGCCGGGAACCGCTCCCGCGCGTTCTCCAGGGAGAAATCACTCGGGCTCCCCCAGGATCAGCTCGTCACCCACGCAGGCATCAGTGACTCCGGGAGCCTTAACGAGATGGTCGAGGCGCTCATGTACCGGAGCAGCATCCCGCAGATAGAGGATCTTCTCGCCATCATGATGCCCCCCGCGCACGGGCAGAACGATTATTACAAGTTCTGGAGCCGCGCCATGGAGCCGTGGGACGGCCCGGCCATCATCATGTACTCGGACGGCAGAAGCATCGGCGCCCGTCTGGACAGGAACGGATTCCGCCCGTCCCGGTGGGTCCTTACCGATGAGACGTTCTATCTCTCTTCGGAGGCGGGCTCATTCGCGATAGACGAGTCGCGCATACGGGGGAAGGGAATACTCCATGCCGGCACCGGCGTGAAGGTGGATCTGACGAACGGACGGATTCACTTCCGTGATCCGAGCCTCTCGCGTGAAAACCGCGACGCCAGGTTCGATCCGAGGACGATCCCCGTGGGGAGCGTGACGGCGGCGGACCGGGGCGAGCCCGTGACGAAATTCAGGAAAACGCTCTTCACGCTCACACAGGAGGAGCTTGAAAAGATCGTTTACCCGATGGCGGCGGAAGGGAAGGAACCGATCGGTTCGATGGGAGACACCGCCCGGCCCAACGTGTTTTCTTCCGAGCCCCGGCCGTTTTTCGATTATTTCTACCAGAATTTTGCGCAGGTGACGAACCCTCCGCTGGATTACCTGCGCGAGAAGAACATCACCGACCTGCGCGTATTCCTCGGCCGGAGGCCGAATATTTTCTTCGCGAAGGACCTCCTCCCCCTCGAGGAAGCGCTTGAGCTTCCCGGGCCCGTCCTCAGCCTCGGGCAGATGCGGTACATTGAAGCGCTGAGCCACAAGCGCCGGTCGCAGTCGCACATCGTCCCACTGATCTTCCCGATGATATTCGACCGGGAAGGGGGGATCAAGGCATTCCGGCCGGCCGTGGATGCGCTTGCTGCAGCCGTCCTGAAGGGTGTCGAGCGCGGTGCGAGCGTCATCGTGCTGAGTGACGAGACGGCGGACTACGAGCATCCTCCGATCCCGGGCCTGATCGGGCTGCGTGCGGTCGTCCGGGCCCTCAACGAATCGGGACTCCGTCTGCAGACGTCCATCGTCGTGCATTCGGGGGAGGCGCGGACACCGCACCATATCGCCGCGTTGATAGGATTCGGCGCTTCCGCGGTCTGTCCGTACCTTGCGCTCGAAATTGTCCGGAACGACGACAGCGAGTCATTCCGCCGCCTCTCTCCCGAGATCAGGGAGCGGAACTACCTGAACGCCCTCGAATCGGGTCTCCTCAAGATCATGTCGAAGGTGGGGATTTCCGTCGTCCAGAGCTACATGAGCGCCAAGCTCTTCACCGCGATCGGACTCGGGAGTGAGCTGATGGAGAACTTCTTCCCGGGCGTGCCGACGCCCCTGGGGGGGATCGGCTACGAAGAACTTGCGCAGGACATCCTGGAGAAGACCGCGCTTGCCGCGGACCCGCAGTACAGCGACAGGCTGCTCCACACGTACCAGTTCCGCGAGCACGTGCGCGGGACAATGGGGGAAAAACACGCGATGACTGCGGCGCGCGCCGCGGTCGTCCACCGGATGGTGCGGGACGGCGTGTCCGACGAGGCACGCCGGGGTCTGTACAGGCAGTTCGTCGAAATGGGGCGGGAGGCGGAGCCGGTGAACATCCGGCACCTGTTCCAGATCGGGCCGGCCGGGCCTCCGCTGGGTGCGGAGGAAGTGGAGCCCCGGAAGGAGATCCTTGCGCGGTTCGGCGCGGGGGCGATGTCATTTGGAGCGGTGAGCGCCGAGAGCCAGCGCGACGTCATACTGGCGATGCGGGAGCTGGGCGGAAGGAGCAACAGCGGGGAGGGGGGGGAGAACCCCTACTATGCAAAAGAGGGGATCGCCGCATCCACGAAGCAGGTCGCGTCCGCACGGTTCGGTGTCACGGCGGAATACCTGATCACCGGAAGGGAGCTGCAGATCAAAATCGCCCAGGGAGCGAAGCCGGGCGAGGGGGGGCAGCTCATGAGCGTGAAGGTCGACGCGGACATCGCGCGGGCCCGCCATTCACTCCCGCACGTGGACCTGATTTCACCCCCGCCGCTGCACGACGTGTACAGCATCGAGGATCTGAAGGAGCTCATCTACGAGCTGAAACAGATCCACCCGGCCGCACAGGTAAGCGTGAAGCTCGTCTCCGGAAACGGGATCGGCACGATTGCCGTCGGCGTCGTCAAAGCGGGTGCGGACGTCATCTACATTGCAGGGGGGGACGGGGGAACCGGAGCCGCCACTCTCGGTTCGATGAAACATGCGGGACTCCCCTGGGAATTCGGGTTGATGGAGGCGCACAAAGCGCTGTGCGAAAACGGGCTCCGCGGAAGCGTGGAGCTCCGGACGGACGGCGGGCTCGTGACGGGGAACGACGTCGTCATGGCCGCCGTGCTGGGGGCGGAAGGATTCGATTTCGGGAAACTGCTTCTCGTTGCCGAGGGATGCATCATGGCGCGGATATGCGAGAAGAATACGTGCCCGACCGGAATCGCGACGCATGATCCGAAGTTCAAGGCGAAGTACAAGGGGAGCCCCGAACACGTCGTACGGATGATGACGACAATCGCCGACGATGTGCGCGAAATTCTCGCGGGCCTGGGTGTGAAGAACCTTCACGAGATCACCGGGAGAACCGATCTCCTGCGCGTCTCCGCCGCGCACGCAGAATTCGTCACACAGCGGAAGCTGAGCCTGGATTTCTTCCTTTCGGGTCCTCCGACTCCGCTCCCGGACCGTGTGCCGGGAAACGCCGACCCGCTCGGCGTCCTGAACAAGCGGATACTCGGCGACGCGGCGCCTGCGCTGCGGAGCGGTGCGCCTCTTCATCTCGCGTACCCCATCACGACGGCTGACCGGGGCGTTCTTGCGACGCTTTCGGGAGAAATCGCGCGCCGTCGCGCCCGTGCGGGAAAACTTCCCGGGAGCCCGGCCGCGGACATACACATCGAATTCACCGGGAGTGCCGGTCAGGGGTTCGGCGTGTTCCTCGTCGACGGTATCCACGTGGTTCTCAACGGAGAGGCGAATGATTCCGTCTGCAAATCCATGGCCGGCGGAAGCGTCGTGATACGGCCGCACCCCCGTTCCACACACGAACCGGGAGAGAGCGCGATCATCGGACACTGTGCACTCTACGGAGCGACCGGCGGAACCCTCTTCGTTCACGGCCTTGCCGGGGACAGGTTCGGGGTCAGAAACAGCGGTGCGGTGGCGGTCGTGGAAGGAACGGGACTCCATGCATGCGAATACATGACCCGCGGGACGATCGCCATACTGGGCCCGGTGTCGCACAACGTGGGGGCGGGAATGACGGGAGGGTCGGTCTATCTGCGCCGCGATCAGGCCTCGATGATCAACACGGGGTATATCGTTCCGCGCGACCTTGACGAGAGTGACAGGGACCAGCTCCGGGAGCTTATCGGGCGGTACTGGAAAGAGACCGGGAGCTCGCGCGCAAAGGGCATACTCGACGGGGGGACGGACGTCAACGAGCTGTATTTCAAGTGCGTGCCCCGCCTCCGCGACTAGAAAACACGGCGCAAAAAAAAAACTCCATAGTCCTTGACAAACGCCCTTTGGCAGATTATATTGTTACCCATGGTTCTCACAGGATTCCATACCGCATCTGTCTCCACGAACGCCGGCTGGTGGTGGCGCATGTCGGAATTTCCCGGTGAAGCAGTGAGGACCTGAAGATACCCGTCTACGCCCCAATTTCAACCCTCCCTGGTTCGCCAGGGGGGGTTTTTTATTATCAGGAACTCCAATCACCGCCGATGATGACACTTGATGAGTTCAACGAATACGCGAAGACGGCGAACGTGATACCGCTCGTCCGCTCCAGGCTGGCGGATCTTCATACCCCCGTCTCCGCGTATCTCGCCCTGCGTGAAATCGGGAGAGCGTCTTTCCTGTTCGAGAGCGTCGAGCGGGATGAGAAGATCGGCCGGTTTTCGTTTGTGGGTGTCGACCCGTTGATGGTGATCCGGGTAAAGGGGGGGAACGTCACGGTGACGGGAATCCCCGGCGCACCGGAACGGGAGGGGGGCATATTCGACGTCCTGGCGCTGGAATCAGGACGGTTCAGGCAGGCAGTGGTCCCGGGCGTCGACGGGTTCCTCGGGGGGTTTGTGGGATACATCGGGTATCCGGCGGTGGCAAGGCTCGAGAGGCTGGAGCTCAGGAAACCGGGTCCGGGAGCGGAGGATGAGGCCGTGTTCGGACTCTTCGGATCGATTCTCCGGTTCGATCACCGCCGCCAGATCGTCCAGCTCATACACAACGTGATGCTTGACGGGAAACGCTCCCCGGAGGAGGAATATCATGCCGGGAGGAAGGCTCTCGATGCGATGGAGCTGAAGTTCCTCCGGACCGTCCCCTCGCTCCCGGCATTCTCGTGCGACACCGGGTCTTCGTCGGAGTCCACGGACCGTGAAGACTACTGTGCCTCGGTCGCCAGGGCCAAAGAATACATCACGGAAGGGGACATATTCCAGGTCGTCCTTTCCCGCCGCGTGAGCTATCCCTACAGCGGGGATCTCTTTGCCGTCTACCGCGCTCTCAGGATCATCAATCCCTCCCCCTACCTTTTTCATATCGATTTTGGAGAGACGCAGCTTGCGGGATCCTCTCCCGAGGTTCTCGTCAGGGTTGCGGGAGAAAACGTCGAAGTGCTGCCGATCGCCGGCACGAGACCCCGCGGGAAGACGGAAGAGGAGGACGGCCTGATGGAGATCGACCTCCTGCACGACGAGAAGGAGCTCGCCGAGCATGTCATGCTCGTAGATCTCGGGCGGAACGACGTCGGCCGGATAAGCAGGTTCGGGAGCGTACACGTGCCGGTCTTCAAGCGCGTCGAACGGTATTCGCACGTGATGCACATCGTCTCTGAAGTCCGCGGAACACTGAAGGAGGGTTCGGGAGCGCTCGACGCATTGAAGGCATGTTTCCCCGCGGGAACGGTTTCCGGCGCCCCGAAGGTCCGTGCAATGCAGATCATCAATGAGCTCGAGCCGGTCTCCCGCGGTGTCTATGCCGGTGCAGTGGGATACCTGGGATTCAACGGATCGCTCGACACGTGCATCGCCATCAGGACGATCGTCGGGCACGGGGGGACGCTTTCGATCCAGGCCGGGGCGGGGATCGTGTCGGATTCCGTCCCGCAGAGCGAATACACGGAAACGCTGAACAAATCACGGGCACTCCTGGAAGCGATCAGGAGCGCTGCAGGCGGGCTCAAGATGACCGGTCCCGGAGAGCACGAGGAGGAAGCGCGATGATACTCGTGATCGACAATTACGATTCGTTCACGTACAACCTTGTCCAGCTCCTGGGGGGGATCAGCCCCGAAATCGAGGTGCGGAGGAACGACGAGATTTCTCTCGCAGGCGTCGCATCGCTCCGGCCGTCGCACATCGTCCTCTCCCCCGGCCCGGGGAGGCCGGAGAACGCAGGGATCACCGTCGGTCTCATACAGGAATTTTCCCCCTCCATCCCGATACTCGGCGTGTGCCTCGGGCACCAGGCCATCGGTCTCGCGTTCGGCGGCAGCGTCGTGCACGCCCCCTCGCTCATGCACGGGAAGACCTCCGCGATCCACCATAACGGCGATCCGCTGTTCCGGGGAGTGATGAACCCATGCACGGCGACGCGGTACCACTCCCTGGTCATCGCGCAGGAGGGGTTCCCCCCCGATCTGGAGCGGATTGCGGAGACCGCCGGGGGGGTGATCATGGCGGTCCGGCACAGGATATATCCCACCGTGGGTGTTCAGTTTCACCCGGAGTCCATACTGACGGACGAAGGTGAGATCATGATGCGTAACTGGATGGAGGCGGGATCATGACAATGAAACAGTTCATCGAAAAATGCCTCGAGGGGGAAGATCTTACGACGGAGGAGGCATCGTCCGCGCTCGAGCTCATCATGACGGACCAGGCGTCGGAAGCCCAGATTGCCGGTCTTCTCGTGGCCCTGCGGGCAAAGGGGGAAACCGTGGATGAACTCGTCGGGTTCGCCCGCACGATGCGCGAAAAATCCGTGAAGGTCAAAGCGGACGACCCGCATGCCATTGACATGTGCGGAACCGGCGGCGACGGTCTCGGCACGTTCAACATATCGACGCTCGCGTCGCTCGTCGCCGCGGGGGCAGGGGTGACCGTGGCAAAACACGGCAACCGCTCCGTCTCCAGCCGGAGCGGGAGCGCCGATCTCCTCAAGGCGCTCGGCGTCAACATATCGCTCCCACCGGAGCGGGCGGGGGCATGTCTCAACGCGGTCGGCGTGGCGTTCCTCTTTGCACCCCTGTTCCACCCGGCGATGAAATATGCCGCGAAAACGAGGGCCGATCTCGGTGTCAGGACGATATTCAACCTTCTCGGTCCGATCACGAACCCCGCGGGAGTGACGAAGCAGCTCGTGGGGACGTACAGGGCGGAGACGGCGTCCCGCCTCGCGGAGGCGCTCGGACGGCTCTCGACCGAACGCGCCTGCGTCGTTCACAGCGAGGACGGGATGGACGAAGTGGCCGTTTCCGGGAAGACGTCCGTGTTCGAGGTGGACTGCGTCAGGCCGACAAGGAGTTATTCCATCTCCGCGAGCACGTTCGGGCTTCCGGATCGCCCGGGATCCACGGTCGTGGGGGGAACGCCGGAAGAGAACGCCGGCATCGCGCTCCGCGTCCTTGCAAGAGAACGCGGACCGCACAGGGACGTCGTCCTCGCCAACGCCGCGGTCGGCATATACGTTTCCGGAAAGGCAAAAGACCTCGCGGAGGGGAGCGCGAAGGCGGCGGAGTCCATCGATTCGGGGCGGGCGATGGAAACACTCAAACGTCTTGTGGAATACTCGAACCTCCCGTGAATTTTCTGGGCGCCATACTTGAAACCACGCGCATCGCCGTGAAGGAACGGAAAGTCCGCATCCCGCTCGACCGGCTGCGCGAGAGGCCGTTGTACGAAAGGACGCCGCTCTCCCTTTCCGCCGCTCTCCGCGCATCGTCCCCCGCGATCATTGCCGAGATCAAAAGGGCCTCCCCGTCGCGCGGTGTCATCCGTCACGATTGCGACCCGTACCGCATTGCCACCGGGTATATGGCCGCCGGTGCCGCAGCAATATCGGTCCTCACGGAAGAGAAGTACTTCCTCGGTTCACTCCTCGACCTGGAGGCCGTGCGCCATGCCGTGTCGATACCGCTTCTCAGGAAGGATTTCATACTGGATCCGTACCAGGTGCACGAGTCGAAATCCTCCGGAGCCGACGCGATACTCCTCATCGCCGCGGCCCTCATCCCCCGCGATCTCGTCGCCCTCCGTGACGAAGCACGCGCACTCGGCATGGAAGCGCTCGTCGAGATCCATTCGCCCGGGGAGCTCGCGCCGCTCACGGGGGCGGGGCTGACGCTCGTCGGCATCAATAACCGGGACCTCGTCACGTTCAGGACGGACATTGCGCTTTCCGAAACGCTCGGCCCGCTTCTTCCGTTGGAGACGCTGGGGGTCAGCGAGAGCGGGATCAGGTCGACACGGGACATCGCCCGGCTCAGGAAGTCGGGGATCAGCGCGTTCCTCGTGGGGGAACACTTCATGAGCGCGGATGATCCCGGGAATGCGCTTGCGGAATTGATCCGCGGCGCGCGGGAGACGTCATCATGATCGTCAAGATCTGCGGGATCACACGTCTCGACGACGCGCTCGCCGCGGCGGAGGAAGGAGCATCGGCCGTCGGTTTCGTGTTTGCCCGCTCGAGCCCGCGCTGTGTCGGACCCGATGAGGCGGGGGAAATCATACGATGCCTCCCGCCGTTTGTCACCCCCGTCGGCGTGTTCGTCAACGAGGAGCGGGCTCAGGTCATGTCCGCGATCGCGCGCTCGGGGATCCGGTGCATCCAGTTTCACGGCGAGGAGACCCCGGAGGAGACCGCCGGTTACCCGGTCCCTGTGATCAAGGCGTTTGCGGTCGGAGACCGGTTCGACCCGGCGATCATCACGTCCTATCCCGGTCCCGCATGGCTTCTTGATGCATCGGTCCCCGGGATGCGCGGAGGAACCGGGAAAACATTCGACTGGTCCCTCGCGCGGGACGCCTCGCAGTACGGCCGCATCATACTGGGGGGCGGGATCACCCCCGACAACGCGCTCTCCGCGATCCACGCTGCCCGGCCATACGCGCTCGACGTCAGCAGCGGAGTGGAGAGATCTCCCGGGATAAAAGACAGAACCAAAATCAGGGCACTGATGGCAGAGTGCAGGAATGCCTGAGATGAGAAATTCAACTTCCACCGCACCGGAGCACTCATGCTTGTGCTGATGAAGAAAGACGCGACAAAGGAAGACCTGATTCGCATCAGGCAGAAGATTGAAACAATGGGGCTCCGTGCGCACGAGATCCCGGGGGCACATCGAACGGCTGTCGGGATCACGGGGAACAACGGGAAGATCGACCCGGAACTCTTCAGGACGATGCCCGGCGTTGAGGAAGCGATTCCCGTCACGAAGCCGTACAAACTGGCGGGACGCGACGCGAGGAACGAGAACTCGGAGATACGCGTCGGGGAGGAGACGATCGGCGGCCGTGAGATCGCCGTCATCGCGGGACCCTGTTCGGTGGAAAGCTGGGATCAGCTGATCGAGACGGCGCGCGCCGTGAAGGATGCGGGGGCGAGATTCCTGAGGGGCGGGGCGTTCAAGCCCCGGACGTCCCCGTACGCGTTCCAGGGGATGAAGGAGGAGGGGCTTGTGCTCCTGAGGGAGGCGAAGGCGGAGACGGGACTGAAAATAGTGACCGAGGCGAAGGACATGCTCACCCTCCCTGCGGTCGCCGAGGTGGCCGACGTCATACAGATCGGCGCGCGCAACATGACGAACTTCAGCCTCCTGGAGGCCGTGGGAGATCTCAGGATCCCCGTCCTCCTCAAACGGGGGATATCCTCGACGGTCGAAGAGCTTCTGATGGCGGCCGAGTACATACTCGCGCGCGGGAACCTGAACGTGATACTCTGTGAACGGGGGATACGGACGTTCGAGCCTGCGACGCGCTATACGCTCGACCTGAACGCCGTTCCGGTCATCAAGAAGCTCTCGCATCTCCCGATCATCGTGGACCCGAGCCACGGGATCGGCATGTGGGACGGCGTGACGGCGATGGCGATGGCAGGGATCGCCGCCGGTGCTGACGGGTTGATGATCGAGATCCACCCCCATCCGTCTGAAGCGCTCTCCGACGGATACCAGTCGTTGAAGCCGCGCCGGTTCCATGAACTGATGGAAAAGATCCGCCGCGTGGCCGGGGCCGTCGACCGCACACTTTCCGCGGAGGCCTCCCGATGAGCGTCAGAATTCGGACAACGGCCGAGAAATCGCCTGATGGCAACGGGTCGGTCACGCCCCGGACCTGGCCCGACTCCCGGGGGTACTTCGGTTCGTACGGGGGACAGTTCGTCCCCGAGACGCTCATCCCCGCGCTCCGTAACCTCGAATCGATGTATGCGTCGGCCCGGGGGGATGCGTCGTTCCAGGACGAATTCCTCTCGCTGCTGAATGAATTTGCCGGACGGCCGACGCCGCTCACGTTCGCGCGCAGGTTGAGCGCGCACTACGGGCGGGGGAAGGTGTACCTGAAACGGGAGGACCTGTGCCACACCGGTGCGCACAAGATCAATAATACAATCGGACAGATACTGCTGGCGCTCAGGTCGGGGAAGAAGAGGATCATTGCAGAGACCGGCGCGGGGCAGCACGGCGTCGCCACGGCGACGGTCGCGGCGAAGATGGGACTCGAATGCTGCGTCTACATGGGAGAGGAAGACGTCGCCCGACAGCACCTGAACGTCCGCCGGATGGAAATGCTCGGCGCCGCCGTAATCACCGTCCGCTCCGGGAGCAGGACGCTCAAAGACGCGACAAGCGCGGCCATCAGGGACTGGGTCTCCAGTGTGGAGAATACGTTCTACATCATCGGGTCTGTTGTGGGCCCCCACCCCTACCCGCTGATGGTGCGGGATTTTCAGTCGGTCATCGGGAGGGAAACCGCCCGGCAGATCGAGATGGCGGAGGGGAAAGCCCCGGATCACCTTCTCGCGTGCGTGGGAGGGGGGAGCAATGCGATCGGGCTGTTCCATCCGTTTCTGGAATCGGGAGCGATAATGACGGGGGTCGAAGCGGCAGGTGAGGGGCTTGATACCGGGCGGCACGCGGCGACGCTCACGCAGGGGCGCCCGGGTGTGCTTCACGGTTCGTTCAGTTACCTGCTCCAGGACCCGGGGGGGCAGGTCCTTCTCGCGCATTCCATCTCCGCGGGGCTGGACTATCCGGGGGTCGGCCCGGAACACAGCGCGCTGAAGGATGCGGGGAGAGTCCGGTATGTCTCCGTGACCGATGCGGAGGCGCTCGAGGCCGCGCGGCTCATATCGCGCCTCGAGGGGATAATCCCCGCGCTGGAGAGCGCGCACGCGCTTGCATATCTCAAATCGCTGATGCCCGAAACCCGGTCAGGCGACGTGGTTGTCGTGAACCTCTCCGGGCGGGGGGACAAAGACATGGAGACATATGCGGCCAGCAATGCGTGATGCGCAGGCGGTGAACCGGCTCACGGCTCTCCTTGCCTCGCACGGGGAGAGACGAAAAAAATCGCTGGGGATGTTTCTTACCGCAGGATACCCGGAGGCGGATTCAACGCCGGGTCTCGTGCGTTCGCTCGAAGAGGGGGGGGCGGATTTCATCGAGATCGGGATGCCGTTTTCCGATCCGCTTGCCGACGGTCCCGTGATACAGGGAAGTTCTTCTGCCGCCCTGAAAAACGGGGTGACGATACCCCGCATATTCGAAGGAGTGCGGAACATCAGGACAAACTCGCAGGTGCCGATCGTCCTCATGGGGTACATCAATCCGATACTCGCGTACGGCGCAGACCGCTTCTTTACCGACGGCGCAGCCGCCGGCGTTGAGGGCGTCATACTCCCCGAGCTGCCGCTTGAAGAGTCCGCCCGGTACCGGTCCGACATGGAGCGGAGCGGTCTCGTCCAGATTCTTCTCGCGGCTCCGACCACGCCCGACGACCGGCTTGCCGCGATCGACGCCGCGTCACGCGGGTTTCTTTACTGTGTGTCGACGACGGGTGTCACCGGGAGCGCGGGAAAAGGGAGTCCGGATGATTTTCTCGCCAGGGTGCGGAAGAACGCCCGGAGGAATCCGCTTCTTGTGGGATTCGGCATCTCGACGCCGGAGGATGCGCGCAATGCCGCAAGGCTGAGCGACGGCGTCATCATCGGATCTGCGCTCATCCGCCGGATCGCACGGGGAGAATCCGCAGCCGGGATCTCCGCATGGGTCCGCTCCATACGCGACGCGCTCGACGCGATGTGATGTTGTCTCTCTTTCTTCTCTTTCTCTCTCTCCTTGACATTACCCGTCTGTAATGATATATTCCTCATCGACGATTGATCCTCGATTCTCGATCTTCAATCTTCCATTGTCAATCAGTCTTTTCTTCAGTTCGGTGTCCCGCCAATAGGCGGGATGAAAAGGGAATTCCGTTAAAACCGGAAGCTGCCCCGCAACTGTAAATGGCACACTGCGCGACCGCCACTGTCCTCTCGATCGTCTGGACGGGAAGGCGCCGCGTGCAACAACGCCATGAGCCAGGAGACCTGCCGGACTCTCCCTGTACGCCTTCGCGGGAAGGATGGGATCTGGCGTGCCTCGCAAGCGGCGTCCTGGACCCCGGTCATTCTCCGTGAATGCCGGGGTCAATTATTTCAGGACGATCATGAGAGCATTCCGTTTCGCCGCAGCGTTCATTCCTCTCCTTTTCACGCACGTTTCGCTCGCGTCAGACCCTGACAGCAGCCGGACTCACCCGCAGGAGGGGAGTCCGCCCGACACGAGCGCCCGCAGCTACACCATGAACGAAATCGTCGTTACCGCGACCCTGCGCGAGGTGAGCTCTGCGTCCGCCCCGTCGGCGGTCACTGTCATCCGCGGTGAAGCGATCGAGGCGATGCCGGGGACGCTCCTGGCCTCCGCGCTTTCATGGACTCCCGGGATGTCTCTCCGGTCGTACGGCGGAGGGGCGTCAGTGGAGACAATTTCGCTCCGCGGGATGTCCCCCGAGCACACGCTCGTCCTCGTGGACGGGCAGCGCGAGAATTCGTTTCAGAACGGGCTTGCGGACTTCGGGATTCTTTCCTCGTCCACCGTGGAGAGGGTCGAGATCGTCCGTGGAGGTTCCTCGGCGCTGTTCGGCGCAGACGCCGTCGGGGGGGTCATCAACGTCATCACACGGCCCCCGGGGGAGGGGATACACGGCTCCGCCTCCGCGATGCTCGGTTCGAATCACTCGAGCGGGTCGGGGTTCTCCGTCTCGGGAGGAGCGGATGATGCCGGGCTTCTCCTTTCTCTCCGGAAGGAGCAGGGGAGAGAGGACTATGATTTCAGGTTCAGCGACGGAGTAACCGAAACGACCCTCAGGCGGAGCGGAGAGGACTATGCGCTTGTCACGGGAGACGCGCGCGCGGACTGGAAGATCAGCCCTGCGGTCCGGGGCACCGCGTCATTCTCCTATACAGATGCGGACAGGGGGAGTCCCGGAGTTGTGACGGATATCTCCTCTTCGGGGAGGGGGAGGCTCTGGGACAGGCTCGAATTCCTCAGGGGGGGAGTCGACTGGGATGCCACGGAGACCCTTTCGTTGCGCGTAAGGGGTTCCGCCCACCACGGCGTCGAGCAGTACGACGATCCCGGGCAGCTGCTGAACGGGTCCCCGCTCCACAGCCTCTACGCGAATCATGACGACATCATCACACCCGAAGCTTTTTTTACCGTATCGCCCGCGCTTTCCGGCCTGGCGGGGGTGGAGTACGCGCGGGCATCGCTCCAGAGCAGCGAGACGGAGAGTCCGGTCAGAATCCAGCGAAGCGCGTTCCTGAGCACGGAGAACGTGTTTCCGCTCCCGTGGAGCGCGCCGTTTGAAATCGCGATGTACCCGTCCGTCCGGTACGACTCCTATTCGGACGTCGCCGGGGACGTGAGCCCCAGGCTGGGGCTGAACATCGGCCTCCTGAAGGACCCCGGGCTCAGGCTGCGGGCGAGCTACGGCAAAAGCTTCAGGGTTCCCGTGCTGAACGACCTGTACTGGATCGAAGGGGGGAATCCGGCGCTCCGGCCCGAACGCGCGCTTTCGTTCGACGCGGGCCTCCGGTGCGATTTCGAATTTCTCGGTTCGATCCGTATCGACGCCTCCTACTTCTCCATTGACAGCCGGGACAGGATCGTGTGGGTTCCCTCTTCCGGGACGTTCTGGTCGCCGAAGAACATCTCCTCCGCAACGTCCCGCGGCGCGGAAGCGGAGGCGGCCTGGACCGGACTGGAAGGGGCGCTCCGGATTTCGCTGAACGGGACATTGACGCACGTTATCAAGACGAGCGCCGATTATCCCGGCGACCCCACGGAGGGGAAGAGGCTGATTTACGAACCGGAAGAGACGTTTAATGCCGTGGCGGAGGCACGCTGCGGCCCGGTGAATTTGCTCTTCCGGCACTCCTGGATCAGTTACCGGTATACGACGGAGGTGAACGACAGGTTCCTCCCCGCTTATTCTCTCGAATCGGCGGCAGTCCGGTTCATGCTCCCTATCGCGCCAGGTAATGCATCCCTGAAGGCGGAAGTGAACAACCTGTTCAACACTTCCTACCAGGTTATCGCGCTCTATCCGATGCCGCTCCGGGAGTTCCGTGCGACGCTGGAGGCGCGGCTATGAGAACGCGACCGTTCGCTCTCGCATCCGTGTTCGCTGTTGTCGCATCCCTCGCGGGGTGCGTCAGGGATCCCGTTTCAGCGCTTCTCGAGGTCCCCGTCCCCTCCGCCCGGGGGGTGTACATCATCAACCAGGGGAATTTCGGAAGGGGAAATTCCTCGCTGTCGTACTACGACCTGGCATCGTTCCGGGTTTACAACGACGTGTTTACCGCCGTGAACGGGAAAAACCTCGGGGACGTGGCGCAGTCAATGACGGTCCGCGGGGCATCGGGATACATCGTCGTCAATAATTCGCAGAAGATCGAGATCATCGACCTGGCGACGAATCTGAATACGGGGACAATCCCCACCGGGAGCGCATCGAGTCCCGGCCAGATGGCGTTCGTCAACGACTCGGTCGCGCTCGTGACGGATCTGTACGCGAACCAGCTTCTTGTCGTTAACGTCTCCTCCCGCCGTGTCACGGGGGCGATCCCTGTCGGGGCAAACCCCGCAGGGTTGGCCGTCGCCCGGGGGAAGGCATACGTCTCGAACTCCGGGTTCGGGTCCGGGAGGACCGTATCCGTCGTCTCACTGGCGAGCCTCACGGTGACCGGGACGATAGGCGTCACCGACAATCCTTCGGGGGTCGAGATCACGCCGTTCGGCGCGGTGTACGTTGTCTGCACGGGGGCATATGACTTCGCGAACCCGGCAAACGACACCCCGGCCCGGATCATTGTGATCGATCCGTCGACAGACACGGTGACCGATTCGGTATTCATCGGTCCCCATGCCACCGACATAGGCATAGGCGCGGACGGGATCGGGTATCTTCCCACGACAAGCGAGGTCCTCCGCGTGGATACGCGCGTGCACAGGGTCACCGGCGTATTCCGGGAGGGGATCTATGATGCGGTCGGCGTCGAGCAGGCCTCGGGGGACGTGTACCTGGCGGATCCGAAAGACTACACGCAGCCGGGAACGGTGTCGGTATTTGCGCCGGACGGTAGTCTCATGAATCAGTTCAACGTCGGCATCATACCGGGCGCGTTCGCATTCAAGCAGTGACAAGGCGCGGGCGTGGAATTGTTCACCTCTTTTTGTTACATTCAGGCTGTCCATCATCTCCTTCTCGCCTCGGGATCGCGCATTGTCCACTATCCGGGTCCGATTTGCCCCCAGTCCCACCGGCTATCTCCACGTCGGTGGCCTCCGCACCGCCCTGTACAATTACCTGTTTGCCCGCCGCAGCGGCGGCGCGTTCATTCTCCGCATCGAAGACACCGACCGGAGCCGGCTCGTTGAAGGGGCAGTCGAGAACCTGATACGCACGCTGGAATGGGCCGGACTCAGGTACGACGAGGGGCCCGGGAAGGGGGGAGGCTCGGGGCCGTATATCCAGTCGGAACGACTCGAAACCTACAGGGCTCATGCGGCGACTCTTGTGGCCTCCGGGAGCGCCTACTATGCATTCGACACCCCCGGGGAGCTCGAGGCGATGCGAAAGAGGCAGGAGAACCTCCAGGTCCCCGTCAGGGAATACCGCCGCGCGCTCGGGATTCCGGAGGAGGAAGTGAAGAGGAAACTCTCCGCGGGCGTCCCGGCAGTCATCCGGCTGAAGGTTCCCGAAGGGGAGACCGTCGCATTCGACGACATCGTGAGGGGGCGTGTCGGGTTCTCAAGCGACGGGATCGACGACCAGGTCCTTCTGAAATCCGACGGCTACCCCACGTATCACCTTGCGAACGTGGTGGATGACCACCTGATGGGGATAACGCACGTGATACGCGGCGAGGAATGGCTCCCGAGCACACCGAAGCACGTGCTCCTGTACCGGTATTTCGGGTGGGATCTTCCGCGGTTTGCGCACCTCCCCCTTCTTCTCAACCCCGACAGGTCAAAACTGAGCAAACGCCAGGGGGACGTTGCCGTCGAAGAGTACAGGAGCAAGGGGTTTTCCCCGGAAGCGCTCGTGAACTTCGTCGCGCTTCTCGGCTGGAATCCCGGCGACGAGAGGGAGATATTCACACTGGAGGAGCTCGAGAAGGAATTCACGCTTGAACGGGTGGGGAAGTCCGGCGCGGTGTTCAACATCGAGAAACTAAACTGGATGAACACGGAACACATGCGCCGGGCGCCGGATGCCTCGCTCCTTGAACTCGTCCGGCCGGCGGTCGCGGCCGCAGGCATCACGGGGGTGCCCGATTCGTATCTCCTGGACGTCATCCGTCTTCTGAAGGAACGCGTGGAACGGCCCGCGGACTTCCTCTCGACGGGAATGTACTTCTTCCGCGATCCGCCGGCGTACGACGAACAGGCGAAAAAGAAGCACTGGAAGCCTGAAACGGCGGATCATCTCCGGCGCGCGCTCGCGGGATTCAGGGACGTGACCTCGTGGCTCCCGGCGGACATCGAGTCCGTCGTGCGCGCAGCGGCGCAGGCTTCGGGGGTCGGCGCCGGGTCGCTCATACACCCGCTCAGGCTTTCTGTCACCGGCGTCGGGCTCGGCCCCGGCCTGTTCGAACTGATGTCGGTCCTCGGAAAGGAAACCTGCCTCCGCAGGATCGAGACAGGGCTCTCCGCCCTCGGTTGATTCTCGGGTCCCCATTCTCTATATTTTCGCATGAGAGAACTGAACGTGATCCGCCTGAAGAACGCATCGTTCTACGCGTATCACGGGGTAATGGCCGACGAACAGAACCTGGGGGGGAAATTCGAGGTGGACGTCGACCTCCACTGCGATCTTTCGGCGGCCGCGGAAAGCGATTCGCTCAAGAAAACGGTCGATTACGAAAAGGTGTATGCGTATGTACAGGCGACCGTTCTCTCGAAGAAGTATTACCTGCTTGAGGCGCTGGCCAATGCCATCGCACGGGGGCTGATCAGGGAATTCTACAATGTCGAGATCGTCACCGTCCGGCTGCGCAAACCGCATCCTCCCGTGAAGGGGGTCGTGGACTTCGTGGAGGTGGAAATCACGCAATCACGATGAACTACCGCGTGTTCCTGGGCCTGGGTTCGAACCTGGGCGTGCGCCAGGACTACCTGAACCGGGCGGCAGCGGAGATCGCGCGCATTCCCGGGAGCCGGTTGATCTGGTGTTCCTCTGTGTATGAATCGGATCCGTACGGCAACACGGATCAGGGAAGATTTCTCAATGCGGCGGCGGAGATCGAGACCGTCCTTGAGCCCCCCGCGCTGATGGCGGAGATAAAGCGGATTGAAACGCTTCTCGGGCGGACCCCTTCCGGACACTGGGGTCCGCGCGAAATCGACATCGACATATTGATCTATGACGGGCTTGTGCATTCACGCGACGGGCTTCACGTGCCGCACCCGGGGATCGAAGAGCGGAAATTCGTTCTCGTCCCGCTCAGGGAGATTGCTCCCGATCTCGTTCACCCTGTCAACGGCATGACGGTAACCGAGATGGCTGACGCCTGCCGTGACGGCCTTCGAGTCGTGAAAACGGCGCATCACATCCGAGCATAACACTGCACACGGCCGGAGATCAATTGGAAACTCAGGACGCTCTCCAGGAGCTCATCGCCCAGACCGAGATGCGCTATATTGCAGTCGAGGGGGTGATCGGCGCCGGGAAGACGACGCTGTGCGAAATGCTCGGGGAAACGCTCGGTGCCCGGGTCGTTCTCGAGCAGTTCGAGGAGAACCCCTTTCTCAGGGACTTCTACAAAGATCCCGAACGGTACGCGTTCCAGACGCAGATCTTTTTCCTCCTCACAAGGTACAAGCAGCAGCGCTCACTCTCCCAGGCCGACCTGTTTCACCGTTTTCTCGTCACCGATTACATATTTGAAAAAGACAAGATCTTCGCGTACCTCAACCTGGAGGACGAGGAGCTCAAGCTCTACGAGACCCTCGTGGGGAGCATCGAGCACAACATCGTCCAGCCTGACCTCGTCGTGTACCTCCAGTCGAGCGTTCCCCGGCTCATGCAGAACATCAGACACAGGGCCCGCCCGATCGAGGAATCCCTGTCGGAAGACTACATCCGGGACCTGAACGAAGCCTACAACTATTTCTTCTTCCGGTACAAAGCGACGCCGCTCCTCATCGTCAACGCCGCGGATCTCGATTTCGTGAACAATCCCGGGCACTACAGGGATCTGCTTCTCCAGATCTTCCGCCAGAACAGGGCAGCCGTAGAATACTACAACCCCATACTGAAAAAGTGAGGAGGACACGGCGATGTTTTTCCGCTTGATCCTGTACGTGATGGTGGGCTACTTCATCTATCGCGTCGTCCAGCTTGCGGGCAGGGTGCGGCCGACGGGGAGGCACGACGATTCCACCGGGCACACCCCGCCGCCTGAGCCCCACATCCCGGACTTCAAGGATATCAAAGACGCGGATTTCATTGATATCACCCCGAAGGAGCAGGGGAACGACCCCCCGAAAGCTCCCTGAACCATTTCCCCCCGATTCGCACGAGCCGGGAGCCTGCCGGAACATAGGGACGGCATGAATGGATTCGGGCCAACTCCTTAAAAGTGAATACACTAAACGAACTCAATTCAGTCGTTGGATCTGATCGTTCTTTTGTCAGCAGGGCACCAGTGGAGGGGAGAATTGGTTTTATGAGTATGGAAGATTGAGCATGGAAGACCGAGAATGAAATGACAGGGGATGCTCCCGCGGGAGCATGGAATATGACAATCAATGCGGCTGCTGCGGAGACGGACATCGCGGAGGCGATACTCCGCCTCAAAGAAGAGATGCATGCGGTCATACTGGCGCACTATTACCAGGAAGGGGAGATACAGGATGTCGCCGACTTCGTGGGGGACAGCCTCGAACTTGCCCGGCGAGCCGCCTCGACGGATGCGCGCGCTATCGTCTTCGCCGGCGTCCATTTCATGGCGGAAACGGCAAAGATACTGAATCCGGGGAAGCAGGTGCTCCTCCCCGACCTCAACGCCGGGTGTTCGCTCGCCGAGGGGTGCCCCGCGGACAGATTCGATGCCTTCCGCAGGAGTCATCCTGACCACGTGTCGATCACCTATATCAACTGCTCGGCCGAGGTGAAGGCGGCGAGTGACATCATCTGCACGTCGAGCAACGCCGAGAAGATCATACGCCAGATTCCGCCGGACCGGGAGATATTCTTCGCGCCCGACAGGAACCTGGGCAGATACCTTGTGAAGAAGACCGGCCGGCCGATGCTGCTGTGGGAGGGGTCATGCATTGTGCACGAAACGTTCAGCCTGAGAAAATTGATACAGATTGAGACGGAGAACCCGGGAGCCGAGCTCATCGCGCACCCCGAATGCGAAGAGCCTGTTCTTGAGCGGGCGCGGTTCATCGGCTCGACGAGCGCGCTCCTCCGGTACGTCCAGAGCTCGCCCGGCACCCGGTTCATCGTCGCAACGGAGTCCGGGATACTGCACCAGATGCGGAAGGCCGCCCCCGGCAAGGAATTCATCCCTGCGCCGCCCGAAGCAAACTGCGCGTGCAACGACTGCCCGTACATGAAGCTGAACACGATGGAAAAACTGTACGCGTGCATGAAGAACCGCTCGCCTGAAATTCTTCTCCCCGATGCCATCATGGAGCGTGCGCTCGTGCCGATTCAGCGCATGCTCGCCATGAGCTGATCGTTTCCGCCGCGTCGCCCCGCGTTTTCTTGAACCTGTGCGTTCTCTTTTGTATATTCCCCGGATATGTTCCTCCCCCCACCCCAGATGGCGACAGCGATGGACCGCATCTACATAGAAGACCTGCCGGCGCATGAGGGAAAAACGGTTTCGCTCAGCGGCTGGCTGTACAATAAACGATCCAGCGGCAGGATTCGCTTCCCCGTCCTCCGCGACGGCACCGGGTATCTCCAGGGGGTCATCGTCAAGGGGAGTGTCCCCGACGGGGTGTTCGACCTGTTCGACAATCTCACGCAGGAGACCTCCCTCTCCATGACGGGACGCATCCGGAAGGAACCGCGCGCCCCGGGGGGGTACGAAATGGACGTCACCGATCTCCGGATCATATCCCCCGCCACCGACTATCCGATCACCCCGAAAGAGCACGGCATCGACTTCCTGATGGACCGGCGTCACCTCTGGCTCCGCTCCTCGAGGACGCACGCGATCCTGCGGATCCGGCACCAGGTGATCCGTGCAATTCGCGAGTTCTTCGATTCACGGGGGTTCGTGCTCTTCGACGCCCCGATATTCACACCGGCCGCGTGCGAGGGGACTTCGACGCTTTTCGAGACGGACTACTTTGACCTGGGGAAGGCGTACCTGACGCAGTCCGGCCAGCTTTACGGCGAGGCGGGAGCCATGGCGTTCGGGAAGGTGTACGTGTTCGGTCCGACGTTCCGCGCGGAGAAATCGAAAACCCGCCGCCACCTCACGGAGTTCTGGATGGTGGAGCCCGAGGTCGCGTTCAACGACCTCAACGACAACATGGATCTTGCGGAGGCGTTCCTGGAGCACGTCGTCCAGTCTGTCCTCACGCACAGGCGGTCCGACCTCGAGACGCTCGGCAGGAATACCGCCGTCCTCGAAAAAGTGCGCCGCCCCCTCCCCCGGATCACCTATGACGAGGCCGTGGAGATCCTCAGAAAGAACGGCGTGGAATTCGAGTGGGGAAACGACCTCGGGGGAACGGATGAAACGACCGTGTCGGCTCAGTTCGACCGTCCCGTGATGGTCCACCGCTACCCGGCGGGAGTCAAGGCGTTTTATATGAAGAGAGATCCGGAGAATCCGAAGCTCGCGCTTGCAGTGGACGTGCTCGCTCCTGAAGGGTACGGCGAAATCATCGGCGGGAGCCAGAGAGAGGACGATCTGGGCGCCCTTCTTGAACGGATAAAGGCGGAGAATCTCCCGCGGGAGGCGTTCGAGTGGTACATCGACCTCCGGCGGTACGGCTCCGTCCCGCATTCCGGGTTCGGGCTCGGCGTCGAGCGGACCGTTTCGTGGATCTGCGGGCTTGATCATCTGCGCGAGGCGATACCCTTCCCGCGCATGATCTACCGGCTTACCCCGTAAGACGATGCTCAACGTCTCGAACCTCCGGAAAGAATTTGCATCCGTCGTCGCCGTGGACGGCGTCTCGTTCGGGGCGACGGGAGGGGAAGTCTTCGGCCTTCTCGGCCCCAACGGTGCGGGGAAGACGACGACGATCCGGATGATCCTGAACATTCTTGTCCCTGACGGGGGGACCGTCACATACGACGGCGCGCCTTTTTCGGACGACGTGCGGAACCGTATCGGGTATCTTCCCGAGGAGCGCGGGCTCTACAGGAAGAGCAGGCTCCTCGACATGATACTCTATTTCGCGGGGCTGCGCGGGATGAAGCGGTCGGCGGCAAAGGCCGAGGCTCTCCGCTGGCTGAGCCGGTTTTCGCTCGACCAGTATCGCGACAGGAAAGTGGAAGAACTCTCGAAGGGGAACCAGCAGAAGGTGCAGTTCATCTGCGCGGTCATCCACGATCCTTCCATCGTGATACTCGACGAGCCCTTCTCGGGGCTCGACCCCGTCAACCAGATCCTGTTGCAGGACATATTTCACGAGCTCCGGGGCGCGGGGAAGACCGTTGTGTTCTCGACGCACCAGATGGATCAGGCGGAGAGGCTGAGCGACACGCTCTGTCTCATCAACAGGGGGCGCGTCGTTCTCGGGGGGACCGTGCGCGACGTGAAGAAGAAATACGGGACCAATTCCCTCCGGGTCGAGTTTTCGGGAGACGGCGCCTTCATGGAAACGCTCGCCGGAGTCCGTCGCGCCCTCCTGTACAGCAACGCCGCGGAGCTCGAGCTGGAACCCGGCGCGAAGATCCCGCCCCTCATCGGGGCCATGAACGGGAAGGTCGACATAACGAAGTTCGAGCTTGTCGAACCCTCGCTCCAGTCGATATTCCTGCAGACCGTGGGCGAATCCAATGCCGCATCCGCGGCCGGGGAGGCCGGATGATTGGAAAGGTGGCCTCCGTCGCCCGGTGGGAATATCTCGAAAAGGTAAAGAGCAAGGCGTTCCTGATCGGACTCTTTCTCACCCCCGTGCTTATGATCGGCATGGGAGTCGTCCCGACGCTTCTCATCACGCAGGCGGATACGAGGACGAAAGTCATCGGCGTTATCGATCCGAGCGGCGTGGTTGTCGCCCCCCTCGCCGAACTTCTCGAGTCGCGTTACCGGCTCGCGGACGGCAAGCCGAATTATCTCCTCCGGCCCCTGACGGCAGCATCCGCGGCCGATGTGAAAGCCGTTGCGGCCGAAGCGGACAGCGAGGCCGGCGCGGGCGACATCGAAGGGTACTGCCTTCTCGGCCCGTCCCCCGAGGCCGATACCGTCGTCGAGTACAGGTCGAAGTCCGTCGGCGATATCCAGCTCGTCGAGAACCTCCAGCAGGCGCTCCGGATCGTCCTGTCGGAGCGCAAAGGGCTTTCGATGGGCCTTGATACGGTCGTGATACGGGCGCTGAACGTCAGGGTGGACCTGAAACAGGTCAAGCTCTCGAAGACGGGGGAGAAGGAGGATTCGGGGTTCCTCCGGGTGTTCTTCACCGCGTACGTCTTCCTGTTCATGCTCTTTCTCCTCATCGTGACCTCGGGCCAGCTCCTGGTCCGGAGCATACTCGAGGAGAAGTCAAACCGGATCGTCGAAGTCCTCGTTTCTTCGTGTTCGTCGACCGAGCTGATGGCGGGAAAGGTGCTCGGGCTGAGCGCGCTCGGGTTCACGCAGATCGGATTCTGGTCGCTCATGGGAGCCGCGGCAAGCCTCTTCTTCGGCGTCATCTTCGTGACGCCGGGGATCGCCGCGCTCCTCATTGTGTATTTCGTCCTCGGGTACCTGTTCTACGCCGCCGTCTTCATCGGCGCCGGATCTCCGCTGACGACGGAGCAGGAGGCGCAGCAGGTGACGTCGTATCTCGTCATGATCCTTGTTCTCCCGATCGCGCTGGCGTTTCCGGCCATGCAGAACCCGGACGCGACCTGGCTGAAGGTGCTCTCGTTCGTACCGTTTCTCACCCCCACGATGATGGCGCTCCGCATTCCGATACAGATGCCTTCGGTGTGGGAAATCCTGGCGACGATCCTCCTCATGATCGTCTCCATCGTCTTCGCAATGGTCGCCGCAGGGCGGATATTCCGCATTGCGATTCTCTCAACGGGCAAGAGCCCGAAAATCGCCGACATATTCCGTTGGGCGAGGGAAGGATGACAGACCGATGAATCGATTACGGTGTGGAGCAACGGCGCTTCTTATCGTCGCGTTTGCTGTGCCCGTCCGTTCCCAGGCGGTTCTCCCCCAGCGTGGTCATGACGGCGGGCTGAGCGAAAACGTGTACGGCCTCGGGCTGGCTCTCGGGGCCGCATCCGGCGTGGGGCTCAGCTTCCGGCAGCATTTCCCGGGTTATGTCAGCTATCAGCTCATCGGGGGGATCATCAAAGTCGACAGCGAAACGTCGTACGACTTCGGAGGCGAACTCCAGTACGATTTCATCAGGGGGCAGGGAGTCCGGTTTTTCGCCGCGGCGGCGGCCGGGTATTACTATTCGGGAGGGAAGGGAGCGAACGACCTGGAAGCTCCCGGCCGGATCGGCATGGGGATCGGAGGGGAGGTCCCGGTGCAGGGAGGCTTCCACATTTCCGGTGAGCTTCTCTTCACGTTCTTCTCCGATGGAAACGTCCTCCCCCTTCCGCAGGTAAGCATGCACTACTATTTCTATTGACGGCGGGTTTGATTCTCGTGAAAAAAAGCGTATGTTTCTTCACCATCGTTGATTCTCTGATCCGTCCCTGACCGTGGAATCCCTCGTCTTTTTCTTCCTTGCGGCGTTTGCGGTGACAACCGCAGTGCTTATGGTGCTGCAGCGGAGCCCGCTCGTGAGCGCCATATACCTTATCGCGAATTTCTTCGCGCTCGCGGCGCTGTATCTCCTCCTCCGTGCGCAGCTCCTCGCCGTTCTCCAGATCGTCGTGTACACGGGAGCGATCATGGTTCTCGTGGTCTTCGTCATCATGCTCCTGAACCTGGGGGACGAGTCGCGCACCCGCGTCCGGATCGCTTTGCGGACCTGGATCACGCTGGTTCTCGCGGCAGGCTTCCTTGTGGAGGTCGTGTATGCACTCCTTGCCGGAGGAACCGCGGTGCACGGTCCTTCCGTTGCCGCCGGAGCCGAATCGCTCGGGACGGTTGAAAGCATGGGAGGGGCCCTTTTCGGGACATACCTTCTCCCGTTTGAGGTCACGTCGCTCCTCCTCCTGGCGGCGATACTCGGTGCCGTCGTCCTCGCAAAGAAGAAAGGCTGATCCGGTCATGGATGTCCCCCTTCCGTATTATCTCTGTCTGAGCGCAGCCCTGTTCGTCATCGGCGCTGCGGGGGTGCTCACGCGCCGGAACGCGATCGTGGTCTTCATGTGCATCGAGCTGATGCTCAATTCCGTCAACCTGACGCTCATCGCTTTTTCGTCGTTTCTCGGATCGATCACCGGGCAGGCCCTCGTGTTCTTCGCCATGGCGGTCGCTGCCGCGGAGGCGGCGGTCGGCCTCGCAATCGTGATCGCGATCTACAGGAACAAGAAGACCGTGAACATTGATGAAATCAACATCCTGAAGTGGTGACGTGCGCATGACCCCCCTGCAGCTCACAGGCTACGCCGTCCTCCTCCCCTTCATCGGGTTTCTGTTCAACGGGCTCCTCGGGAAAAGGCTGAAGAGCGAGGCCGTCGCCGCCGCCGTCGGGTGCGCAACGGTCGGCGCGGGGTTCGTCGTCGCCTGCCTCGGCTTTTTCCAGCTCGCGGGACTTCCCGCGGAGTCGAGGACGGTGACGGTCGATCTCTTCACGTGGATCGCCGCGGGGGCCTTCCATGCCGACGTGGCATTCCAGGTGGACCAGCTCTCCATCGTCATGATGCTCATCGTGACGGGCGTCGGTTTCCTGATACACGTCTACTCCGCCGGCTACATGCACGGTGACCCGGGCTTTGCCCGGTTCTTCGCCTACCTCAACCTGTTCATCTTCGCGATGCTCACGCTGATCCTGGCCGACAATTTTCTCCTGATGTTTCTGGGCTGGGAGGGCGTCGGCCTCTGCTCCTACCTTCTCATCGGGTTCTGGTATGACAGGAACTTCGAAAAAGGGACGACGGCTGACGCGGCGAAGAAGGCCTTCATCGTCAACAGGATCGGGGACCTGGGATTCCTCACCGGGATGTTTCTTGTGTACGTGACGTTCGGCTCACTGCGGTTTCAGACCGTCTTCACGCAGGCCGCCACCATGTCCGCGGGAGTGCCTGCGATCCTCCTCATCACGCTTGCGCTCTTCCTGGGCGCCACGGGCAAATCGGCCCAGATCCCCCTGTTCGTTTGGCTCCCCGATGCCATGGCCGGACCCACACCGGTGAGCGCCCTGATCCACGCGGCGACGATGGTGACCGCCGGCGTCTACATGGTCGCCCGCTGTTCGGTCCTGTACGCGCTGGCGCCGGTCTCCATGGGCGTTGTGGCCTCGGTGGGGGCCGCGACCGCGCTCTTTGCGGCGACAATCGGTCTCGTCCAGAACGACATCAAGAAAGTGCTCGCGTACTCCACGATAAGCCAGCTCGGCTACATGTTTCTTGCGCTCGGCGTGGGGGCATTCAGCGCGGGGATATTCCACGTCATGACGCACGCGTTCTTCAAGGCGCTTCTCTTTCTCGGTTCCGGCGCCGTGATCCATGCGATGCACGACGAGCAGGATATACGGAAGATGGGGGGGCTCGCCGGGAAGCTCCCGGTCACGTACGCCACGTTCCTCGTGGGGACCGTTGCCATTGCGGGGATCCCGCCCCTTTCCGGGTTCTTCAGCAAGGATGCGATACTCTGGGAGGCATTTTCGCGCGGTTCCTGGGTGCTCTGGCTGGCGGGATTTGCCGGCGCAGGACTGACCGCGCTCTATATGTTCCGTCTCGTTGCGCTCACGTTCCAGGGAGAGCCCCGGTGGGACAAGGGGGTCCATCCCCACGAAGCGCCGGCGACGATGACGGTTCCCCTTGTCATACTTGCATGCCTTGCCGCATGCGGCGGCTTCATAGGGATTCCCGCGAGCCTCGGAGGGGGGAACGCATTCGAGCGGTGGCTGGAGCCGGTATTCGCCCCGGCGAACGAGAAGCTCGCCGCCGCGGGCCCGCAGGGGGAGATCGCCGAGTACGTGCTCATGGGGCTCTCCGTCGGAGTGGCGGTCGGCGGATGGTACCTGGCCCGGCTCTGGTACGTACGGCGGAAAGAGATTCCCGGCCGCATCGTGCAGCGCGTGCCGGGGGTATACCGAGTGCTTCTCAATAAATACTACGTCGACGAGCTGTACGACGGGGCGGTCGTCCGGCCTGCGGTCAGGGGATCGGAGGTGCTCCTCTGGAAGGGGATCGACGTCGGCGTTATCGACCGGATGGTGAACGGGGTGGCGCAGGTTACCGCGGCCGCCGGGCGGGGACTCCGGCTCATGCAGACGGGGGTCGTCGAAAACTATGTCCTCGTCTTCTTCGGAGGAGTCGTCCTCATCGTCGGCTGGCTCCTGACTCGATAAACTGACACGGTGCAATGGAACAGCATATCCTGAGCCTGATTCTCTTCACGCCGGTCGCCGGAGCGATCGTCATCGTGCTGCTCCCGCAGGGTGCCTCCCGCCTCATCAGGACGGCGGGAATGGTCTTCTCGGTTGCCGCGCTCCTGCTCTCCGTCTGGCTCTTCCTTGCGTTCGACGGGTCGCGGGGCGACATGCAGTTTGTCGAAAAAGTCTCATGGATCCCCTCCATCGACGTTTCCTACCACACGGGGATCGACGGGATATCGCTTCTCCTCATCGTCCTCACGACGTTTCTGACGCCGCTCGCCCTTCTGGCCTCGTGGGAATCCATCACCGTCCGGCTCAGGGGCTACGTCGCGCTCATGCTTCTCCTTGAAGCGGGGACGCTCGGCGTGTTCATGGCGCTCGACCTCTTCCTCTTCTACGTGTTCTGGGAATTCATGCTCATCCCGATGTATTTCATCATCGGGATCTGGGGTGGACAGGAACGGATTTACGCCGCGATAAAGTTCTTCCTCTACACGATGGCGGGGAGCCTCCTGATGCTCGTGGCGATCATCTGGCTCGGCGCGTACGCGGCGTCGCTCCCCGGGGGTGCGTTCACGACGGACCTCCTCCGCCTGTATGCGATCGCGCCGGGAATACCGATGGGGGTGCAGGTCTGGATGTTCCTGGCGTTCACGCTCAGTTTCGCGATCAAGATTCCGCTCTTTCCGCTCCACACGTGGCTCCCCGACGCGCACGTGCAGGCGCCCACCGCCGGCAGCGTCATACTTGCCGGCGTGCTCCTGAAGATGGGGACGTACGGGCTCCTCCGGTTCTGTCTGCCGTTGTTTCCCTATGCGACGTTCAGGTTCCTCCCGTACCTGGCGGGGCTCGGCATCGTCGGGATACTGTACGGCGCGCTTGTATCGATGGTGCAGCCCGATCTCAAGAAACTCGTGGCATATTCGTCGGTGAGCCATCTCGGGTTTGTCGTGCTCGGCATATTTGCGATCACGGAAGAGGGGATGCAGGGGAGCGTCATACAGATGATCAACCACGGACTGTCGACCGGCGCCCTCTTCCTTCTCGTCGGGATGATCTACGACAGAAGGCACACGCGCATGATAAAGGACTTCGGGGGCCTCGCCCGTCCGATGCCGGTGTTCGCGACATTCTTCATGATCGTGATGCTCTCCTCCATCGGCCTCCCCGGGCTGAACGGCTTCGTGGGGGAATTCCTGATACTCCTCGGATCGTTCCGTTCGGCGTTTCTCGGCAGTCCCTGGTACGCGGTGACCGCATCGGCGGGCGTTATCCTGGCGGCGGTCTACCTCCTCTGGAGCTACCAGCGCGTGTTCTTCGGCAAAAACGAGCGTCCGGAAAACCAGTCGCTTTCAGATCTGACGGGACGCGAAATCGCCGTGCTCCTCCCGGTGGTCTTCTTCATCGTCTGGATCGGCGTGTACCCTTCCACGTTCCTGGAGAAAAGCGCCGTCTCGACGAAATCCCTGATACACAGGATCGAGGAGACCCGGCGCGGCTCGTACGCGCATGCCTCTGAAGCGCCGGGTGCGGCGTCGCGGGAAGGAGACCGCCGATGACTCCCCCGATCGGAGACTGGGCGGCGATCGTGCCGCTCCTTGTTGTCGCGGGCACCGCGCTTGTCATCATACTCGTCGATGCGCTGTTTGCGCGGGGCCGGAGTGCGGCGTCATTCATGGCGGCTGCGGGACTTGCCGCGGCGGCGGCATGTGCATTCTTCACGGGGGGCGGTGCGCCGGCGTCCGGCGTCTTCGGAGGGATGATACGCGAGGGAGGCTTTGCGTCCTATCTGACGATTGTGTTCTGCCTGTCGGGTCTTCTGAGCGCCCTCCTCGCCCGTTCCCGCAGCCGCGGCGCCGCGCACGGGGAGGGGGAATTTTATGCGCTGATGCTCCTTGCAATATCGGGAATGATTCTCATGGCGTCCGCAGGGGATCTTGTGGTCTTCTTCCTCGGTCTGGAGCTGATGTCCCTGTCCTTCTACGTTCTCGCCGGATTCGACCGGGGAAGGATGACGAGCAATGAGGCGGGGCTCAAGTACTTTCTCCTGGGGGCATTCTCCACGGGCTTCCTTCTCTACGGGATCGCGCTTGTCTACGGGGCGACGGGTTCCACGGGTCTTTCGGGATTCCCGTCCCTGACGGGGGGGCTGCACGAGCCGCGGATACTTCTTGCGGGGCTCGCGCTCGTCATGATCGGCCTCATGTTCAAGGTCGGCGCCGTCCCGTTCCACATGTGGGTCCCCGACGTCTATGAAGGGGCGCCCACGCCGGTGAGCGCGTTCATGTCGACGGGGGGAAAAGCCGCCGCGTTTTCCGGGTTTCTCATCGTGTTCGCACCGGCGGTCCTCATCGCCCAGCCGGCGCTCCGCGACGTTCTCGCGGTCGTTGCCGCGGCCTCGATGATCGCAGGGAACGTCATCGCCGTGGCCCAGTCCGGCGTAAAAAGAATGCTCGCGTATTCAAGCATCGCCCACGCCGGATACATACTGTCGGGGGTCGTCGCGGCAAACCCGGCAGGGTCAAACGGCGTGCTCTTCTACCTCATGACGTACACGCTGATGAACGCGGGGGCGTTCGGCGTCGTGTCGATTCTCGAAAAAGAGGACGGGACGATGCTGACGTTCGACGAGTGCGCGGGACTTTCCCGGCGTTCGCCGCTTCTTGCCGCGCTGGCGGCGGTCTTCATGTTCTCCCTTGCCGGGGTGCCGCCGTTTGCGGGATTCTTCGGCAAGTACTACGTTTTCACCGGTGCGGTGGAGGCGGGATACACGTGGCTTGCGATCACCGGCGTCCTGATGAGCGTTGTCTCCGCGTACTACTATCTCCGGCTGGTTGTCGTCATGTACTTCAACGAAAAGCCCGGAAGCGCCGCCGCAGATCGTCGGCCTCTCGGTCTTGCGGTGCTCATCGTCGCGGCGATCGCCCTGGCGGGGTTCGGCGTGTTCCCCTCGATCCTTCTCGGAATCACCGCCCGCTGCTTCTAGCGTCCCGCGGCTGACAGGCGCGGGACCGCTGTTCACGCATCACAATCTTCCGGAACCACTCGGATGCAAATTCTCGCGACGGCGGAACTGATGAGAGGCTTCGACCGGGCGGCAATGACGACTGCCGGCATTCCCGGACTTCTCCTCATGGAAAACGCCGGACGCTCATTCGTCGAGATCCTGGAGCGGACGAGGGGACCGCTCGCGGGCAGGAAGACCGTTGTTGTCTGCGGGAAGGGAAACAACGGCGGAGACGGGTTCGTCATCGCCCGTCACATCGCCAACAGGGGGGGGGAAGTTCACGCGGTCCTCCTGTCAGGCCGGCGTTCGGTGGGAGGAGATGCGAAAACAAACCTCGATGCGGCACTCCGGATGGCCCGGCTCCGTGGCTCGGGCATGCACGTTGCGGTCGTGGCCGCGGGGAGGAATCCGACATTTCCCCCGCAGCCCGAGATCGTCGTCGATGCGATATTCGGGACCGGTTTTTCCGGAGACGTTGCCGGCAGGGAACTCGCCGCCGTGGAATGGATAAACCGAAGCGGCGCATTCGTGGCATCGGTGGATATCCCTTCCGGCGTTGATGCGTCGACGGGGACGGTCGGGAATGCGGCGGTGAAGGCGGACCTCACCGTTGCCATGGGTCTCGCGAAGATCGGGCACTACGTCGGCGAGGGGTGCGACAGGAGCGGTGCGGTGCACGTCGCGGATATCAGTCTTCCGCCGTCGCTGATTCGCGTCGGACGCGACGCCGTACTCCGGGTCCTGGAAGCGGACGTTGCCGGGATGTTGCCGCCCCGTCCGCGCACCGCTCATAAATACAGTGCGGGGAAGGTACTCGTCGTCGCGGGTTCGCGGGCGTTCACCGGTGCGCCTCTCATGACCGCGGCAGCCGCTCTCCGCTCGGGAGCGGGAGCGGTCGTTCTGGCGTTCCCGTCGTCGATACAGCATGCGATTGCACGGAGAGTCACCGAGGTCATCATGGCGCCGGTCCGCGAATCCGGTTCCGGCTCGTTCGGCCCGGATTCGGTTGCCGGGGTTCTCGAACGGGCCTCGTGGGCGGACGCCGTGGCACTCGGGCCGGGGATTTCGAGGGAGGGGGAGACCATCGCGTTCGTCCGGGAGTTGCTTCTGAAGCTGGACAAACCGGTCGTCGTCGATGCCGACGCCCTGTTTGCACTGGTCGGCGAGACCGCCCTCCTGAAGAAAAAAACGTCTCCCGTGATCCTGACGCCGCACACGGGAGAGTTTGCGGCGCTTGCCGGGGGGACGGCGGGGGACGCCGAACGATTCCGCGTCAGCGCCGCACGGGATGCCGCCAGGCGATTCAGGTCGGTCCTTGTGCTGAAGGGTGCCCCCACGGTCACCGCCGATCCCGGCGGGAGCGCGTACGTGAACTCCACGGGGAATCCCGGGATGGCGACGATCGGCAGCGGCGACGTACTGACGGGACTCATCGCGGGATTTGCCGCCCGGGGGATGGCCGCGCCTCTGGCGGCATGCGCGGGTGCATTCGTTCACGGACTGGCCGGGGACATTGCAGCGGAACGATTCGGCGCTGCGAGCATGATCGCAACCGATATCGCCGCGTGCATCCCCGCGGCGCTCTCGGGCATATCCCTCCGGGGGACCTCAGCTCCGGGCGCGTCGCGTTGATTTTCCGTCCCCGAATACCTACCTTATTTCCTTGAAGTTCTCGATCGCAAAGACCGACGGAAACGCACGGGCCGGCGTCATGGTGACCGGCCGGGGGGAAATTGCCACCCCGGTGTTCATGCCCGTGGGAACGCAGGGTTCCGTCAAGGCGGTTGAGCAGAGGGAGCTTGAAGAAATCGGGGCGCAGGTGATCCTGGGAAACGCCTATCACCTGTACCTCCGCCCCGGAACGCCGGCAATTGAACAGGCGGGGGGGCTCCACAGGTTTATCGGCTGGCCGAAGCCGATACTTACCGACAGCGGCGGCTACCAGGTTTTCAGCCTTTCCGCGCTCCGGCGGATCGATGAAGACGGTGTCCGGTTCCGCTCGCACATCGACGGATCCGAACATCATTTTACGCCGGAAGGCGTCATCGACATCGAGCGGGCGCTGGGGTCAGACATCATGATGGTTCTCGATGAGTGCGCCCCGTTCCCGTGCGACGAGGCGTACGCCCGCAGGTCGAACGACCTGACGGTCCGGTGGGCCGGACGCGCACGTAACCGCATGGAGCAGACCTCGCCGATATACGGCACGGACCAGTTTCTGTTCGGGATCGTGCAGGGGAGCACGTACGGGAGGATCCGCGAAGAGTCGGCGCTCGCTCTCTCAGGAATGGATTTTGACGGGTACGCGATCGGCGGACTTTCGGTGGGGGAGGCGGAAGAAACGATGTACGGCATGACCGGGGTCTGCACCGCCGTGCTTCCGGCAGGCCGGCCCCGGTACCTGATGGGGGTGGGAACCCCGAAGAACATGCTCGAGGCGATCGCACGCGGCGTGGACATGTTCGACTGCGTTCTGCCGACGCGCAACGGGAGAAACGCCGTCCTTTTCACGCGGAACGGAAAGCTGAACATGCGGAACGCCGTGCACGCCGGGGATTTCAGTCCCGTCGACCCGGAGTGCGCATGCTACGGGTGCCGGAATTTCTCCCGCGCGTATCTCCGCCACCTGTTCAGGGCGGGGGAGATACTCGCACTGCAGCTCGCGTCCGTCCACAACCTGACGTTTTACGTCTGGCTTCTTTCGCGGGCGCGCGAGGAGATCCTGAAGGGAACCTTCGCCTCCTGGAAGGACGCGATGGTCGCTCGACTGTCCGCCGGGCCGGCGGACACAATCACGTAAATCACTGACACCGAACCGGAGGAACAAGTGACGACATCACAAGTGTTTATGTTCATGGCACCGTCGGGGGGAGACGCAGGGCAGGGGCTCTTCAGCACGCTGCTCATGTTCGCCCTCATCATCGGGATCTTTTACTTCATGATCCTCCGCCCGCAGCAGAAGCGGCAGAAAGAGCGCCAGAAGCTCCTTGACGCGCTCAAGAAAGGGGACAAGGTGATCACCGCAGGCGGAATGTACGGAACGATCGCGGGGATCGACGAGAAGACGGTCCTCGTGCAGGTCGCGGACAACGTGAAGATGAAGTTTGAGCGCTCGTCGATCACCTCCGTGGTCAGCGAGGGCACCGGCGAGCCGACGCCCGTCAAAGAGATAAAGTAGACACGGCAACTTCCGGAGCGCGGGGTACGCGTGGGAAAGAGCGCTGAACGCATGGATCGATTCAACGACATTGATGACGCCATCGCCGAAATCCGGCGCGGCAGGACCGTGATCGTCGTGGACGACGACGACAGGGAGAACGAGGGCGACTTCGCGTGCGCGGCCGAGTTTGTTGACGCGGGCGTCATCAATTTCTTTGCGACCCACGGCCGCGGGATCATCTGCGCCCCGCTGACCGCCGCACGCGCAAAGGAACTCGGGCTGGATCTGATGGTGGACAGCAACACGTCGCTCCACGAGACTCCGTTTACGGTCTCGGTGGATTACACGCACGGGACGACGACGGGGGTGTCCGCAGCCGACAGGGCGGCAACAGTGCGCGCGCTGGCGGCCCCGGGCACGAAACCCCCCGACCTTGCCCGCCCCGGCCACATCTTCCCGCTGAGGGCTCTCGATGGCGGCGTCCTCCGGCGCACAGGACACACGGAGGCTGTTGTCGATCTCTGCAGGATGGCGGGTCTGACGCCCGTCGGCGCCCTCTGCGAGATCATGAACGCGGACGGGACGATGGCGCGGGTCCCGGATCTCTTCAAGATCGCGCGGCAGTTCTCCATGGCGATCGTCACCGTCCGCGACCTCATCGAGTACCGGATGACCCGGGAGAAACTCGTCCAGCGGATCGTTTCGACACACCTCCCCTCGAAATACGGGACATTCGACATCTCGCTTTACCGGAGCGAGACGGACAGCAAGGAGCACATCGCGCTCGTCAAGGGGACGATCCTCCCCGACGTCCCCACGCTCGTGCGCGTGCACTCCGAGTGCCTCACAGGGGACATATTCGGCTCCCTCCGCTGCGACTGCAACGAGCAGCTCATGGCGGCGCTCCTCATGGTGGAAAAAACCGGTTCCGGCGTCGTCCTGTACATGAGGCAGGAGGGGAGGGGGATCGGGCTCGTGAACAAGCTCAAGGCGTACAGGCTGCAGGACGAGGGGCTCGATACCGTCGAGGCGAACGAGAAACTGGGATTCCGCGCGGACCTCCGGGATTACGGCATCGGGGCGCAGATACTGCGGGACCTGGGTGTGCGGAAGATGCGGCTCATGACGAACAACCCGAAAAAGGTTGTCGGCCTTCACGGGTACGGCCTTGATATCGTCGAGCGGGTCCCCCTGGAAATCGACGCCAACGAGATCAACGCCCGCTACCTCCGCACGAAACGGGACAAAATGGGGCACCTCATCCTGGTCGACCAGCACACGAAGGCGGAATGAGCATTTTCCGCTTGCTTTTGACCCCGGCGCTTGTGTACTTTAGAGGGAGTTAATTCAACGATTGTCAACGGGTAGCCACCATTCGTCAGCGCGGATGATGGCTATTCTTTTTGTCCTTTTCTTCAGTCAGAGGTGCATCATGACGTCAAACGGAATTCCGGAGGCAGTCTACCTCACGCGCGAGCGGCTCGTGGAGATCGAGCAGGAGCTGCGGGAGCTGAAAACGAACGGCCGCAAATCCGTCGCGATGAAGATCTCCGACGCGCGCGGGCACGGCGACCTCTCCGAGAATGCCGAATACGATGCCGCGAAGGAAGAACAGCAGCACCTCGAGCTGAAGATTGCGAAACTGGAGCAGACGCTCTCCCGGGCGAAGATCATCCAGGCAAGCGACCTGCCGAACGACAAGATCTACATCCTGAGCCGCGTGAAGCTGAAGGACCTCAAGACCGACGAGATCCACGAATATCTTCTCGTTTCGCCGGAGGAATCGAAATTCGAGGACAACAAGATCTCGGTGACGTCTCCCATCGGCAAGGCCCTCCTCGGAAAAGTGAAGGGGGAGACGGTGGATATCAAGGTTCCCGCGGGCCAGTTGAAGTACAAGATCATCGACGTCACCCGCTGAGAATTCCCGCCGGCCTCCCCCGACAACGATGCCCGTCAATCTCGAGTTGAAAGCGCGGATCGCCTCCCCCGCGCGCGCGAGAGAGTGCGCCGCCGCCTGCGGGGCCGCCTGCCGGGGGACGCTCATTCAGCAGGACACGTATTTCCGCGTTCCTCACGGAAGACTGAAATTGCGCGAGATCGACGGGGCGGAAACGGAGCTGATATTCTACGACCGTCCCGAGAATGACATGGAGCGATGGAGCAGGTTCACGCGCGAAACCGTGGGGAATGCCCCGGGGCTCAGGAGTGTCCTGTCAGACGCATTCGGCGTCCTTGCGGTCGTGCGGAAACGGCGGGACCTCTACCTTTTCCGGGACGCGCGGATTCACATCGACGAGGTGGAGGGACTGGGGACGTTCGTGGAGTTCGAGGTGACCGGAGGGAAAACCGACGCGTCCGTTGCGACGATGAAAGACCTGAGGAATGCATTCGGGATCGCGGACGACAGCGTCGTGAAAGCCTCGTATTCCGACATGATTCTCTCAAAAAGAACATCTCTCACAAAGAATCTTTCAAAAAGAATTTCCCCGGGCACTTGACTTTCACCTGCCGCCGAGGTATATTTTTTCACGACGCATTGGTAAACGGAATCAGCTCTTTGTCGGCTGCGTGACTTGCAAATTCAGGGTTGGTTCCTTACATTGCTGTTGCCAATGCGGGAATAGCTCAGTTGGTAGAGCGCAACCTTGCCAAGGTTGATGTCGCGGGTTCGAATCCCGTTTCCCGCTCTGCCCTTCGGGGCAGGGGATGGTCGGTAATCGCACCGAACGTCTCTGTAAATACACTTCTCTTTAAAGTGGCCCCGCCGCCCCCAATCCCACCAGGTGGCGGGGCTTTTTTTTAGGGGTAGGGTGATCCCGGAAGAGCCAGCATTTACGGCGACGTACCCAAGTGGTAAGGGAGAGGTCTGCAAAACCTTTATGCACCGGTTCGAATCCGGTCGTCGCCTCAACGATGGTGCTCGCACAGCGCCAGAGCCGCGCTCCGCAGGGAGGACACGGCTTTTTCATGTCAGGGCTTCCGTATTGCGCGCGCACCGCGCATTTCCCGGCGAACGGTCCTGAATGTCCTTGCATCTTTTTCCTCAAATCCGTACCATATTCACCACGCTGAACCGCGGTTGCAGACAGCCGGCCGGCACTCCCGGCCGGGAAGCCTCCAGAGTACGCCGGAATCCTGGGCCGGGGTGGCGAAATTGGTAGACGCACAGGACTTAAAATCCTGAGGGCCGCAGGGCCCGTGCCGGTTCGAGTCCGGCCCTCGGCACGAATCAGGCCGGCATGCGGCGAGAACTCTGACAGGGGGCGGTGCGACGGCGAAAGTGCGACGGGCGGTTAGCTCAGTTGGTTAGAGCGCTACCTTGACATGGTAGAGGTCACAGGTTCGACTCCTGTATCGCCCACAGTGATGAACGCTTGAAGCGGAGCCTGCTCCGTTTTTTTTTGTGATGTCGACGACATGGACGCTATTACGATAACTCTCCCCGACGGGTCCAAAAGGGAATTCCCGCGGGGGGTGACGGGGAAGGAAATCGCCGCCGCGATCGGCCGCGGCCTCGCACGTGATGCGCTGGCGATCTCGGTCGACGGGAAGGTGTGGGATCTGCTCAGGCCGATCGGGAACGACGCGTCGATCCGGATTCACACGTGGAAGGACGACGAGGCGAAGAGGACCTACTGGCACAGCTCCGCGCACCTGATGGCGGAAGCCGTGGAGGCCCTTTTCCCCGGCACCAAGTTCGGCATCGGTCCCGCGATCGAAAACGGGTTTTACTACGACATCGACATGGGGGACCATTCCCTCACCGCGGACGACCTTGCGCGGATAGAGAAGAAGATGGCGGAACTCGCTACGCGGGACGTGCCGTACCGGCGCGAAGCCAAACCGTGGGACGACGCCGTCGCGTACTTCAGGACGAAGGGGGACCAATACAAGCTGGAGCTTCTCGACGGTCTGAAGGGGGAAGAGATCACGTTCTATCATCAGGGGAATTTCACCGACCTCTGCTTCGGGCCGCACATCCCCTCGACCGGGTTGATCCGGGCGGTCAAGCTCCTGAGCGTCGCGGGGGCGTACTGGCGCGGGGACGAAAAGAACAAGATGCTCCAGCGGATCTACGGCGTGACCTTTCCGACGCAGAAAGAGCTTGACGAGCATCTCGAGAGGCTGGAGGAGGCGAAGAAACGGGATCACCGGAAAATCGGGCAGGAGATGGAGCTGTTCCTGCTGACCCCGAAGGTGGGAGGGGGACTCCCGATCTGGCTGCCGAAAGGGACGATCCTGCGCGAGACACTGGAATCGTTCCTGAAGGAGGAACAGCGCAAGCGGGGGTACCAGCCCGTCATCACCCCGCACATCGCCAATCTGAATCTGTACCGGACGAGCGGGCACTACCCGTACTACAAGGACAGCCAGTTTCCGCCGATCGTGATGGAAGGGGAACAGTACCTTCTGAAGCCCATGAACTGTCCTCACCACCACCAGATCTATCTCGCGAGGCCGCGGAGCTACAGGGAGCTTCCGCTCCGCCTCGCGGAATTCGGCACGGTGTACCGGTACGAACAGTCGGGGGAGCTCAACGGGCTCACCCGGGTGCGTTCGTTCACCGTCGACGATTCGCACATGTACGTGCGGCAGGACCAGCTGAAAGACGAGCTGTGCGATGTCATCGATCTCATCCAGCTCGTGTTCAGCACGCTCGGGTTCAGGGATTTCAAGACCCGGCTCTCGTTCCGGGACCCGAAGAACACCGAAAAATACGGCGGGAACGACGAGCAGTGGGAACAGGGGGAGCACGAAATCCGGGAGGCCGCCGACGCGATGAAGCTCGACTATTTCGTCGGCATCGGCGAGGCGGCGTTTTACGGACCGAAGATTGATTTCATGGTCCTCGACGCGCTCCGGAGGACCTGGCAGCTCGGCACCGTGCAGGTCGACCACGTCATGCCCGAGCGGTTCAACCTGGAGTATACCGGGAGCGACGGGGCGAAGCACAGGCCCGTCATCATCCACCGCGCGCCGTTCGGATCCATGGAACGGTTCATCGGGGTGCTCATCGAGCACTACGCCGGGGAGTTCCCGCTCTGGCTCGCGCCGGTGCAGTGCGCGGTCCTGCCGATCACCGACGCATCGCTTGATTATGCGAGAAAAGTTCACGAAGATCTGAAATCCGCGGGCGTGCGCGCGGAACTCGACGACAGGAACGAGAAGATCGGCTACAAGATCAGGGAGTGGGAGGTGCGGAAGGCTCCCTACATGCTCGTCGTCGGTGAGAAAGAGCGGAATGCGGACACCGTTGCCGTCCGCCAGCACAGGAAAGGGGACCTCGGCCCCATGCCGCGTGGAGAGGTGCTCCGGAAACTGACGGGCGAAATCGCAGGCAAAGGACTCACCACCTAGGAGGCATATCCATTAGCAAAGAAAAACGGGCTCGCATCAACGATGAGATCCGCGTGCCGGAAGTGCGCGTGATCGATCAGCACGGCGGGCAGCTCGGCGTAATGACGCCGGCGGCCGCCATAGCGCTCGCGAAGGAACGCGACGCGGATCTCGTTGAAATTGTGCCGACGGCCGTTCCGCCGGTCTGCAAGATCATCAACTTCGGCAAGTTCAAATACGAGCTCGCCAAGAAGGACAAGATTCAGAAGAAGCACCAGCACGTCTCGCTTCTCAAGGAGCTCCGGTTTCACCCGAACACCGACGTGCACGATTTCGAGTTCAAGGTGCGGCACGCCCGGCGGTTCCTGGGCGAGGGGCACAAGGTGAAGGCCACTGTCGTGTTCAAGGGGCGGGAGATCACATACAAGGAAAAAGGGGAGGTGCTTCTCACGAGGCTCGTGCAGCAGCTCACCGATATCTCGAAAGTCGATCAGGCAGCACACATGGAGGGGAGGAGCATGATCATGATCCTCACTCCCGAGAAGAAAAAAATCGCCAAACCCGACGCCAAACCCGAAGAAAAGGCGGCGGAAGCATAACGAAGGGGAAGCGCTCCATGCCGAAAATGAAGACGAAAAGCAGCGCCAAGAAAAGGTTCAGGCTCACCGCATCCGGGATGGTGAAGCGCGGGACCGCGTACCGCAGCCACATCCTGACCTCCAAGTCCACAAAGCGGAAGAGGAAGCTCCGGAAAGGACACTACGTGTCGAAGCAGGACACGCCGGCGGTCAAGATGATGCTGAACGTCTGAGACTGTACACTCACGCCGGCGCCGCCCCCCGGGGGGGGAACGTCCGGACATTCATAATCCACATCAGGGACAAGAGCAACTATGCCTCGATCGCAGAACAAAGTTGCCTCCCACCGCCGCCGCAAACGCATACTTGCGAGTGCGAAAGGCTACTGGGGTGCGAGAAGCAAGGTCCTGACGGTTGCGAAGCACCACATCGACAAGGGGCTTCAGTACGCCTACCGCGACCGCAAGACAAAAAAGAGGACATTCCGTCAGCTCTGGATCACGCGCATCAACGCCGCAGCCCGGTTGCACGGCACGACATATTCCCGGCTCATCGCCGGGCTTGACAAGAAACAGGTCGGGATCAACCGCAAGATCCTCGCGGAGCTGGCTGTCAGCCACCCCGACGCATTCGCCGAGGTTGTGAAGTTCGCCCTCGCATAACCCGATCAACGTCTTCCCATTCACGGTGCGGGCGTCCTCGGGCGCTCCGCCCCGGGGATGGGAAGTCCTCTATTCCGGCACCTCCATGCACTCCGAAATAGCCTCGCTGCGCGAAGAGGCGGAAAACGCGATTCGCACCGTCACGGATGCGCGCGGGATCGACGAATTCCGCGTCAGGTTCCTTGCGCGCAAAGGCTCCATCGCGGCACTGTTCGAAAAGCTCAAGAGCGTCGCCCCGGAGGAACGTCCCCCGCTCGGCAGGATGCTGAACGAGCTCCGCTCCGCGGTCCAGCAGATGCTCGACGAGAAATCCGGCGCCATCCAGGCCGCCGTCCCCGCCGGGGGGGAGGTGGCGGACCTGTCCCTTCCGGGACGCCGGGGGTTCATCGGCTCGAAACACCCTCTCACGCAGACACTCGACGAGATCAGGGCGATATTCGTGTCAATGGGGTTCGGCGTCGCTGACGGTCCCGAGATCGAGGATGACTATCACAATTTCGGGGCGCTGAATTTCCCTCCCGACCATCCGGCGCGGGACATGCAGGATACGTTCTTCCTGGGTCCCCGTGCGCTCCTGCGCACGCATACTTCCCCCGTGCAGGTCCGCGTCATGGAAGAGCATCAGCCGCCCCTCCGCGTCATCATGCCGGGAAAGGTGTACAGGAATGAAGCCATCAGTGCGCGGAGCTACTGCATGTTTCACCAGGTAGAGGGGCTCTGTGTGGACAGGGGGGTTACGTTCGCGGAGCTGAAGGGGACGCTTATCGAGTTCATCACACGCTACTACGGCTCCGGGCTGAAATTCCGGTTCAGACCCACGTTCTTCCCGTTCACGGAGCCGAGCGCTGATATTTACATAAGCTGTTTCATCTGCGCCGGGAAAGGATGCCGGCTGTGCAAACAGAGCGGGTGGCTTGAAATCCTGGGGTGCGGGATGGTGGACCCGAACGTGTTCCGCTCTGTCGGATACGATCCCGAGGTGTACACGGGATACGCCTTCGGCATGGGGATCGACCGGATCGCCATGCTCAGGCACGGGATCGACGACATCCGGCTCTTTTTTGACAACGACATCCGTTTCCTCAATCAGTTCCGGCAATGAGAATCCTCGAGCGGTGGCTGAAGCAGTATATTGATTTTTCCTTCGACCCTCACGATCTGGCTGAGCGGCTGACGATGCTGGGGCTTGAATTCGAGAGCGTCCAGAGGCTCGACGCGCGTTACAACGGGTTCGTTGTGGGAGAGGTGCTCACAAAGGAGAAGCATCCGAAGGCCGACAGGCTTTCCGTCTGCACGGTGGGGACCGGGAGAGAGACGCTGCAGGTCGTGTGCGGCGGCCCGAACGTCGCTCCCGGGCAGAAAGTCGCTGTCGGGCTCGTCGGCACGACGGTTCCCCGCAACCAGCACGATCCCTCGGGTGCACCGTTCGTTCTCTCGCGCGTGGCGATACGGGGAGTGGAGTCAACGGGGATGATCTGCTCCGAGTTCGAGCTCGACATGGGGAAGGACTCTGCAGGGATCATGGTCCTCGACAGGGACGCGAAGCCGGGGGAAACCCTTGCCTCGTACTTCGGGCTCGACGACGTCGCGTTCGACCTGGAAATCACGCCGAACCGGCCCGACTGGCTGAGCCATGTGGGCGTGGCGCGCGAAATCGCCGTTTTCACCGGTGTGCTCCCCAGGCTCCCCCGCGTGAAACTGAAAGAGTCCCCCGAGCCGATCGCCAAACACCTTTCCGTGACTGTGGAGGCGGGCGAGGAATGTCCGAGATTTGGAGCCCGCATGATACGGGGGGTGAAGATCGGTCCTTCCCCGCGGTGGCTTCAGAACGCCCTCCGTAACGCGGGGCTGAGGCCGCGGAACAACGTCGTCGACATCACGAACTACGTGATGTATGAATGCGGGCAGCCCCTGCATGCATTCGATCACGCGCTCCTGCGCGGCGGGCGGATCGTCGTGCGCTGCGCGAAGGGGGGGACGCCGTTCACGACGCTGGACGGGAAAGACCATGCGCTCCCCGCCGGCGCAGTCATGGTGTGCGACGGCGAGAAAGAGGTCTCGATCGCGGGGATCATGGGAGGCGCAAACTCCGAGATCAGCGATACGACGGCGGACATCGTCATCGAAGCGGCCTGCTGGAACCCGTCAAGCATACGGAAGACGGCGAAGCTTCTCGGGATAAGCACGGATGCATCGCAGAGATTCGAGAGGGGCGCCGATCCGGGAGGCGTTCGCTACGCGCTTGACCGGACCGCCGCGCTGGTCCTGGAACTGGCGGGAGGGAGCCTTTTGAAGGGGGTGATCGACGTGTACCCGCGGAGAATCCGTGAACGCACCGTCCCGCTTCGTGTCTCGCGCGTGAACCGGCTCCTCGGGACGAGTCTGAAGAAGCCTGAAATTGTCCGCACACTGGGCCTGATCGGCATCAGCGAGTCGGGTGTGAAAGGCGAAACGGTGAAGTTCCGCGTTCCGACGTTCCGGGTCGACGTGGAGCGCGAAATCGACCTCATCGAGGAGGTTGCACGCGTGTACGGGTACGACAGGATCGAATCCGGCCCGGGGGGGACGTTCAGCTACAGGCAGCCGTTCCCGGCGGTCTCCCGGGAGCAGACGCTGCAGGATGCGATGTCGGGAAGAGGGTACCAGGAGGCGATCACCAACCCCATGCAGCAGCCGAAGAAGGCTGCGACAGGGGGAGGGACGCCGGTGCGGATACTGAACCCCCAGAACCAGGACATGGCTGTTCTCCGGACCAGCCTGGTCCCGGGACTCCTTGATGCCGCGGCGCGGAACCACAACGCGGGGAATTTCGACCTGAGGCTGTTCGAGGTCGGGCATGTATTCCGCGTCGATGACGGTCCCGCCCCGAAGCTCGTCGAGAATTATCTCGAAGAGGAAAGGCTTTGTCTCATGCTGACAGGGGGTTCCGCCCCTGTCCATTGGAGCGGGCCGAGGAGAGACGTCGATCTCTTTGACCTGAAGGGAGATATGGAGTTCCTCCTCGCCAAGTTTGCCCTTGACAAAAGTCGGTTTATTTCTTATTCTACCAGCAATGGTTTAACTGATAACACGCTAGCCATTGAAATTCAAGGAAGTTACGCGGGTTATCTGGGCAGTGTATCGAAGGAAGTTCTGGGACTGTTCGGCCTCGAGCGGCAGGTCTTCGTCGCGGAAATCGGGGTGGAACGATTCCGCAGGGACTCTCGCAGAGAGTTTGTCCCTCTGCCCCGCTATCCGAAGGTGAAGCGGGACGTCGCATTCACGGTCGACGCGGGTATCCCGGCGGCGAGTCTTGAATCAACTATCCGGGAATCAGCGACTGAACTTTTGCAGTCCGTGGAAGTGTTCGATGTGTACCAGGGAGAACAGCTTCCCGGAGGAAAGAAGAGCGTCGCCTTCACGCTCGAGTTCATGTCGCTCGAAAAGACGCTGACCGACGCCGAAACAGAGGCTGCGGTCAGCCGCGTGGTGGCGGGCGTTGAGAAAGCTCACGGCGCCGCGCTGCGGAGCATGCGCTAACGATCCGGGGTCTCAGGTGAACAGCAGCGTGGATCCTCAAGCTGTCGACGAGAGCACGCTCCCAGCGGGAGACGTCAGATCCGTTGAAAGCAACATCAAGGCGTTGTGGGAAAGTGCGCGCAGGGCCGCCGAGGTCATTGCCGGCCTGCGGGAGGAAAAGCAGACCCTGCAGGCGCATGTGTCCCGGCTGGAACGCGAGCTCCAGCAGATACGGGCGGACGCGGCCCAGATGAGAAAACAGGCTGCGGACCATGTCCAGGAGGGGGGCACAAATTTCGGCGGGGGGGAACGCGACCTCCTCGCCGCGAAGGTGAAGGACCTGATCGCGAAACTGGACGCGTACCTCTGAGAAAGGACCCGCGCGCCCGGAGTATGTGTGAGACGGGATGCAGTGAAGTATGAACCACGGCTTACGGCAGATGAACACCGACAAGAAGAGTATCAAAGTACGCATATTCGGCTCTGAGTACCCGCTTCGGGGAGAGAGCGAGGAGTTCACGCGCAGGGTTGCGACGTATGTGGATGAGATGATCAATACAATCCACGCGAAGCTTCCGGAGCAGCCCACGCTCACCGTGGCGGTACTTTCAGCATTGAACATAACAGAAGATCTCTTCAAGGAGCGGGAAAAGGTCCGCAGCATGTCCGCTCTCGTTGAGGGGGAAATCGGGAAGATCACGCACTATCTGGACAACTCGCTCAGGGAGGTGTGAGGTTTCCCCCGTTCGGTTGCCGTTCTTTGCATCTCGGTACATGACGCGTTCGGAAAATTCCGCACCGTCAGTCGTCTCACACACATTATAAAGAACCAACATTTTTATAATGGGAGCCCGACTCGTGGGCGTCGATTACATGCCTCATCCCGCGTTCAGCGGGATTCTTGCGATGACATCCCGCCGCAAGGCGGGACGAGCGAGAGGGTGGAAGTAAAAGACGTCCAGGCGAGCACCCACTGTGTTGGAAGGGTTCTTTCATAAGTGCCTTTTCTTTGAGACGGTTGACGTGTGCGGATTTTTATTGTCCGCGCCACCTGAGCATGCGGAGACAGTATGCAACCTGAGATCGTTATCCCCATCGTGCTGCTTGCCTGCGGCATAAGCCTTTTCCTCGGATGGTACCTCAATACGCGTTCCGGCCAGAACAGGATCTCCTCCGCCAGGGATCAGGCCAGGAAAGTCGTGGCCGACGCCGAAAAGGAGGCGGAAACACTCAAGCGCGAAAAACTCCTCGAAGTCAAGGACGAATGGTACCAGAAGAAGAAGGAGTTTGACGCCGACGTCCAGAGCAAACGCGCCAAGCTCCAGGCACAGGAAAAGGCAATCGAGGTCCGCGAGGAAAACATCGACCGGAGGGTCGAGCTCCTGGGGAAGAAGGAACGGGAGCAGGGGATTCTGAAACGGAGCCTGGATGATCAGGCAAAGGGACTCGAGGTCCACAGGTCTGAACTGGAACGCCTCATCCAGGAAGAGAACATCCGCCTGGAGCGGGCGTCGGGACTTTCGCACGACGAGGCGAAACGGATCCTGATGGACAACCTGGCAAACGAGGCCCGCGCCGAGTCCGCGCACATGCTGAAGGACATTCGGGACAAGGCGCGCGATGAGGCCAGGCGGGAGGCACAGAAGCTCATCGTGCAGGCGATCCAGCGGACCGCCGCCGATCATTCGGTGGAGACGACGGTGAGCGTTCTCAACATCCAGAGCGATGAGATGAAGGGGAGGATCATCGGCCGGGAGGGAAGAAACATACGCGCATTCGAGGCGGCAACCGGCGTGGACGTCATCGTCGACGACACGCCCGAGGCGGTCATTCTCTCCGCGTTCGACCCGTTCCGCAGGGAGATCGCACGCCTCTCGCTCGAACGGCTCATCGCGGACGGACGCATCCACCCGGCGAGGATCGAGGAGGTGGTGGAGAAGGTGCGGGGGGAGCTCGAGGAGGAAGTCCTGAAGATCGGGGAGAACACGCTCCTGGAGGTCGGTCTTCACGGGGCCCATAACGAAATCCTGCGCCTCGTCGGACGGATGAAGTACCGTTCGAGCTACGGCCAGAACATGCTCCAGCACAGCATCGAGGTCGCGTTTCTGACCGGCATGATGGCCGGCGAGCTGCGGCTCGACGCCAACCTGGCAAAGAGGGCCGGGCTCTTTCATGACATCGGCAAGTGCGTTGACAAGTCGCTGGAAGGCCCCCACGCGCTCCTGGGGTACGAGGTTGCAAAGAAATACGGGGAGCACCCGATCGTATCGAACGCCATCGGGTCGCACCACGACGATATCCCCATGGAGTCGCCCATCGCCGCCCTGGTGCAGGCGGCGGACGCGATAAGCGGGGCCCGCCCGGGCGCCCGCAGGGAGTCCGTGGAGGGCTACATCAAACGGCTCGAGAAGCTCGAAGCGTTCGCGCAGTCGTTCCAGGGGGTCGCAAAGACCTATGCGATACAGGCGGGACGTGAAGTCCGCGTCGTCGTCGAGCAGGACAAGGTGGACGACGCGATGGCGGACCAGCTCGCGCATGACATTTCGGCCAAGATACAGGCCGAGATGGAGTACCCGGGACAGATCAAGGTGACCGTGATCCGGGAATACCGATCGGTATCCTATGCCAAATAGGCTCTTCCCTCTCGTGGGTGTTACGGGGGGGATAGGGAGCGGGAAGAGCTCCGTCTGCCGGTGCTTCGAGCAGCTCGGCAGGGTCGTCCTTTCGGCGGACGGCATTGCACGGGATCTCACGGAGAGTAACGCCGGCGTCCGCCGTGCCATAGCCCGCGAATTCGGTCAGGAGATATACGGACCGGAGGGGGGGCTCAGGCGGAGCGAGCTCGCCCGGATCGTGTTCGCGCATCCCGCCAGGCTGCGGGCCCTGAATTCCATCGTCCATCCCGTCGTGTTCTCCTCCCTGAACGATGCGCTCGCGCGGCTCCCGGCGTCCGCCGGCAAGCCGTACGCTATCGTCGAAGCCGCGCTCATCTTCGAATCGGGAATGGACAGTAACCTGGACGCGACGGTTGTTGTGACTGCGCCCGAAGAGGTCCGCCTGGCGCGGGTCGTGCGCAGGGACAACGTCCCGCCGGCCGACGTCGCCGCGAGAATGCGGGCGCAGATATCTCCTGCCGATTCCACGCAGCGGGGAGACTTCGTGATCGACAACAACGGGACCGAAGAAGAGCTCGCACTGCGCGTGACGTTCGTCGACACGGTCCTGTCCCTCATGTTTGCCGATCGAAAAGGAGCTCGTCCGGGGACTTGATTGGGGGAGTCACTTTTTTTATATTCGCATTTACCGGGGCATGTCAGGGTCAGGGTGCCCCTCCCATTCTTTGCTGCACTGCTCACATCACAATCAAGGAGGAAACATGAGTACGCGAATTGCTACTATCGCAATGGCATTCATGTTGATTACAGGCACGTTGTTCGCAGGAGCGCATCCCGGTGGACTCGCGCGTGAACTGGCGCTCGGCGGGGGTCCGCTCGCCCCGGGCGGATACGGTCAGAGCATTGCGCTTAACCCGTTCATCTACGATGATCCGACGATCATGCTTCTCAATCCCGCATACCAGCAGATGTATAAAAACTATGCCTGGATGAACATCGCTGGAGGGGCGGTCACGGGGGGGACGACGGGTGCCGACAACGGGTACGGCAAACAGTTTGCGGGGACGAATTTCTCTTTCGGCAAAGAGTTCACCATCGGGACCGTGCTCAGTTACGATCCTTCGGTGGCGAATCTGATGGTAAATCAGCTCGCGAGCTTTGTCGGACAGTTCAGGACGGCGCAGACCGGACTTCGTCCCGTGGACGTATTCGAAGTAACCGGCACGTATGACATGGGGGGATTCACGCTGGGTGCCGGGATACTCTACGGGTGGGCGAAGAACGATGCGACGAACCTGACGGCCCCCGTTCCGCCGGCGAGCTCATCGACAGAGCTCTCCGCGGACGTGTTCGGGCTCCGGCTCGGGATCCTCTTCGACCTCGGGGGCGGATCGGCGTTCGACGCGAGCGGCGCCGTTCGCATGGACAAGGCCACGGATAATGAAGACGGAACCAGTGCGACAGGAGCGCCTGCAAACGCCGGCGATTATTCGGCGTCAGCGACCGAGATTCAGGTCCAGGGGCGGCTGAAGCTCAAGATGTCGAACAAGGTGAATTTTATACCGTACGTCGCATTCGGGAACATTTCGGGATCGCCGAAGCAGGATGCCCCGCCGACGGGCGGGGTTGCGTACAACGGAAGCGTCAATCTGACCGCAATGCTTCTCTCCGTCGGCGCAGGCATGGAATACAAGATTTCAAACTTCTATTTTGCGGGAGGGGTGAGCTACAAGACGTCTCACCTCAAGTCTGAAGTCACCCCCCAGTCGCCGCCGATTATCGGGGCGACCACGACGACGAACTCGGCGACTGAGTTCCCCGTCATCAATATGGGCGTTGAGTGGACGCTTCTTGACTGGCTCACGGGGCGCATGGGGTACTACCGCACATTCCAGTCGACCGGGACGAAGATCGAGCGGCCTGCGGGCGGATCAACGACCACCATCGATACCTGGACCGGAAACAGCAACGTGCTCATCGGGAGCTACTCCGGCACGGACAACAGTCTCGTCACGCTGGGACTCGGCCTCCGGTTCGGGAACTTCGCGCTCGACGGTACAGTGAGCGACGAAGCCATCCGGCGGGGCCTCGGGCTTATCGGGGCGCAGGACAACATCAACACGTTCGGCTACGTCACGGCAAGCTACTGCTTCGACTGACCGGGCGGGGACTGACTTCGAGGGGCGGCTCCACGACACGGGGGACCGCCCCTTTTCATTCCACGTTTCATCACAGAACCGGCCGCGCCTCATGATACACCGATACGATTTCCTCATCATCGGCACCGGTATCGCCGGGCTTTCCTACGCGCTCAAGGCGGCCCGGGTCGGGACCGTCGCGATCATCACGAAAAAGGAAAAAGCGGAGTCGAACACCAATTACGCGCAGGGGGGGGTCGCGGCGGTCATGTCCGCGGTGGATTCGTTTGATCTCCACGTGAAGGACACGCTCGCCACGGGGATGGGTCTTTCGCACAGGGATGCGGTGGAGGTGATGGTGCGGGAGGGACCCGAGAGGCTCCGCGAGCTGATCGACGTGGGCGTCCGGTTCACGCATAAAGGGGGGGCGCTCGACCTGGGGAGGGAAGGGGGACACTCCACGAACCGGATCGTTCATGCAAACGACCTCACCGGGCGCGAAATCGAACGGGCGCTTCTGCGGGCGGTCTCCGAAAACCCCGCCATAACGACGTTCGAGAACCATGTCGCGGTCGAGCTCATCACGGAACACCATACCGCGGAAAAACGGGTCATCGACAGGAAGAACATCCACTGCTGGGGGGCGTACGCCCTCGACACCGCCGGGAAGCGTGTGGAGACGTTTACCGCGAGCGTCGTGATGCTGTCGACGGGGGGACTCGGCCACGTCTACCTCCACACGACGAATCCGGTGATCGCCACCGGTGACGGGGTTGCGATGGCGTACAGGGCGGGAGCCCGGATCGCGAACATGGAGTTCATACAGTTTCACCCCACGACGCTCTTCAACTCCGGGAGTCCCTCGTTCCTGATCTCCGAGGCGGTCCGGGGTTTCGGAGGCATTCTCAAGGCCCGCAACGGCGAGGAATTCATGCAGGCCTACGACGAGAGGAAGTCGCTCGCCCCCCGCGACATTGTCGCCTACGCCATCGACACGGAGCTGAAAAAAAGGGGGGACGACTTCGTCCTCCTGGACCTCAGGCACCTCCCGGCCGGCGACCTGCGCGAACATTTTCCGCATATCTACGAAACATGCCTGACGCGGTTCAAGCTTGACATCACGAAGGAGCCGATCCCGGTCGTCCCGGCCGCCCATTATTCCTGCGGCGGCGTCGTGACGGACATCGAGGGACGGACGAGCATCCACGGGCTGTATGCTTCCGGGGAGGTGAGCATGACGGGAGTGCACGGAGCGAACCGCCTTGCGAGCAATTCCCTTCTGGAAGCCCTGGTCTTCTCGGACAGGGCGGCGCGCTCCTCCGCGGAATACCTCCGCGGCCGGACTTCCCCGGTCCCGGCAGTCCGGGAATGGGACGACACGGGGACGTTCAACAGCGAAGAGTGGATACTCATCCTCCACAACCGCCGCGAGATCCAGCAGATCATGTGGGACTACGTGGGGATCGTCCGGTCCGATCTCCGGCTCGAACGCGCCGGGAGGCGCATGGACCTGATCCGCCACGAAGTCGAGGGGTTCTACAAGAAGACGAAGGTGACGGAAGGGCTGATCGAACTCCGGAACATCGCGCTCTGCGCGGAGCTGATCATCCGGTGCGCGATGAAGAGGAAGGAAAGCCGCGGCCTCCACGTCACGACGGATTACCGACAGCGCGACGACGTGAACTTCCTCCGCGATTCCGTCATCGATGAATGAGGCGGCGTGCCGCACATCCCGCCTCCCGCGGTGTTGGAAATTCGCGGCGGGAATCGTATATTTGAGGCTGTGAGGATTCTTTTGACAGCGAGGGAATGAGCACAAGCGAGATCGACAAGCCCCATTGCCACTGTGCGGTCTTCGGAATTTTCGGATCGCCGGCCGCAGCCCAACTGACATATTTCGGACTCATCGCCCAGCAGCACCGGGGCCAGGAAGGATCGGGCATCGTCACCGCGGACAGTGACGGAGCGCCCGGAAAGACCCGCTTTCATGTCCACAAGGACTTCGGTCTAGTCGACGACGTCTACCGCCAGGACAGGCTTCTCATCGACGTGCTGAAGGGATCCAGCGCGATCGGCCACAACCGCTACTCCACCGCCGGGGCCTCCAACAACAAGGCCAACATCCAGCCGTTCACCGTGATGTACAAAGGGGGCAATATCGCCATTGCCCACAACGGGAATCTGACGAATTTCCGCGAGATCCGGAAGAAGCTGCAGGATGCGGGGACGATTTTTCAGACAACCTCCGATACGGAGGTGATACTGCACCTCATCGCCCGGAGCCCCCACCAGCGCCAGATCGACCAGATCCGTGACGCGATTGCGGCCGTCCGGGGGGCGTTCTCCATCGTGATACTGACCGACACCGCGCTCATTGCCGCGCGCGATCACGCGGGGTTCCGTCCGCTCGCGCTCGGGAAAAAAGACAACGCGTTCGTCATCGCTTCCGAGACGGTCGGTTTCGACATCATGGACGCGGAGTACATCCGCGACGTGCAGCCCGGGGAGATCGTCGTCATCGACCGGTCGAGCCTGGAGTCGGGCGAGGTGACGTCCCTGCGGATCGACGACCGACCGGCGCAGCCGCACCACTGCATCTTCGAGTACATCTATTTCTCCCGCCCGGACAGCCGGGTGTTCGGCCACAGCGTCGACAAGGTGAGGCGGAAGCTCGGGAAGAATCTCGCCCGTTCGAGACCCGTCCCGGCGAAGAGCCCGGACGACAAGGTCATCGTCATCAACGTGCCCGACTCGAGCAACACGGCCACGATGGGATACGTCCAGGAAACAAACAAGCTCGGGGGAAAGGCAAAACTGGAAATCGGCCTCATCCGGAGCCACTATATCGGCAGGACGTTCATACAGCCCGACCAGTTCGTCCGCGAGAACAAGGTGAAGACGAAGTTCAACACGGTAAAGGGCGTTCTCAAGGACAAGGTCGTCGTGATCGTCGACGATTCGATCGTGCGGGGGACCACCTCCCGGCAGCTCGTCCAGCTCGTGCGGCAGGCGGGACCGAAGGAGGTCCACTTCCGCGTCACGTCGCCGCCGATCATGCACCCGTGCTACTACGGGATGGATTTCCCGACCCCGAAAGAGCTGATCGCCAACAAGTGCGGAGGGGACGTCGAGAAGATCGGAAAGGAGCTCGGCGTCGATTCGATCGGCTACCTGACGATCGACGATCTTCTGGAGTCCGCCCCCCGGGAACACGGGGAACATTACTGCTCCGCCTGCTTCAGCGGCCGCTACCCGGTTCCCATCGACGCGAACCAGTCGAAAGAAGAGCATGAAGCGTGAGTTCCTTACCGTTTCCAACCTGCTGAGCATATTCCGCGCCCTTCTGTCGATTCCATTTGCCCTGGTCATGCTTCTCCCCGCGGCGCCGCTCCGCTCCTGGGCCGTCGGAATTCTCCTCCTCGGGGCGCTCACCGACAAGCTCGACGGCGACATCGCGCGGCGGCGGGATGAGGTGACCGAGTGGGGCAGGATCCTCGATCCGCTCGCGGACAAGATCTGCGTCGCCGTCATGTCGCTCGTTCTCCTGAACCTCGGGGACATCCCCTTCTGGTTTGTGGCGGCTCTTCTGGGGCGGGACCTCCTGATCCTGGCCGGAGGCATGTACCTCAAGTCCAACCGGGGCGTCGTTCTCCCGTCGAATCTCGCCGGAAAATGGACGGCCACGCTCATCGCGTTCACGATACTCGTCTTCCTGATGAACGTGCTGCCTGAAGCGCGGTGGATACTCCTGGCGGCGTGCACCGCGGGGCTTCTCGTGTCGTTCGTCCTGTACGTCGCCCGGTTTCTCGGTGCAGTCCGGGAGGCTCGGGCCTGAGCCCGCATGGGACTCTTTGACAACATACAGAAGCTCAGGGAAACGCTGACGAGGACGCGCGAGGGGATTGTCGGCAAGGTCGTGCGACTTGTCAGCACGAGGGATGCAATTGACGCCGGGACGCTCGAAGGCCTCGAGGAGATTCTCCTCGGGGCGGACATCGGGACCGCGACCGCCACCGAGGTCATCGCCGCGATACGGGAACGTGTACAGCGTGAAGGGCTCCCGGGAACGTCGGGGCTGCTCCCCCTCCTGAAGGAGGAAATCGCCCGGCTCTTTGCGGGGAACGGGGCCCCGACGGCCGACCCGTTTGCGCTCGACGGGGCCGGGCCCTGGGTGATCATGGTTGTGGGGATCAACGGCGTCGGGAAGACCACGTCGATCGGCAAGCTTGCATACCAGTACGTCCGCGCCGGGAAGAAGGTGATGATCGCGGCCGCCGACACATTTCGCGCCGCGGCAAACGAGCAGATCGGCGTGTGGGCGGAACGGGCGGGGGCGGCGCTCATACAGCAGAAACACGGGGCGGACCCCGCCGCCGTCGCATTCGACGCGGTCCGTGCCGCCGCGTCGCGGGGGGCGGACGTAATGATCATCGACACGGCGGGACGGCTCCATACGAAAGTCAACCTCATGGAAGAACTCCGGAAAATTCGGCGGGTGATACAGAAACACGATCCGGCGGCCCCGCACGAGGTGCTTCTTGCACTCGATGCCTCCACGGGACAGAACGGGCTCCAGCAGGCCAGGCAGTTCGGGGCCTCCGTGGGGGTGACGGGGCTGATTCTGACGAAGCTGGACGGCACCGCAAAAGGGGGGATCGTCCTTGCGATTTCACGGGAGCTGAACATCCCCGTGAAATACATCGGGGTCGGCGAGGGGATCGGGGATCTCCAGCCGTTCAACCGCGCGTCGTTTGTGGAGGCACTGTTTGCATCATGACCAGCCGCAGGATCGCCGTCCTTCCGGACCATGTCGCAAACAAGATCGCAGCGGGAGAGGTCATTCAGCGTCCCTCCTCGGTCGTCAAGGAACTCATCGAGAACTCGCTCGACGCGGGGGCAACGGAAATCCTCGTCGTCGTCAGGGAAGGCGGACGCGCGCTCATTCAGGTGACGGACAACGGGACCGGGATGGACGAAGAGGACGCCCGGACCTCGTTCCTGAGACACGCCACGAGCAAGATCTCCTCGTTTGAGGATCTCGAGTCGCTCTCCTCGTTCGGCTTTCGCGGTGAGGCGCTTGCATCGATCGCAGCGGTCGCCCGCGTCACGCTGAAAACCCGGCGGAGGGAGGACGAGTCCGCCGCCGTCGTGAACGTGGAAGGGGGCGGCGCTCCGGCACTCTCCCGCGAAGGGAGAGAGCCGGGAACGACGTTCGTGGTCCAGAATCTCTTCTACAATGTCCCCGCCAGGAGAAAGTTTCTGAAGAGCGCCGGGACAGAGTTCCGTCACGTATACGACGAGGTGCAGCGGATCGCGATAAGCAGGCCGGACATCGCGCTCCATTTCATCAACGACGAGGATACGGTATTCAACTTGAAGCCGGCCCCGGTGATGCAGCGGCTGTCCGACGTGCTCGGGGAACGGCGCTACGAGGGGCTGATTCCCGTGGAGGACAACTCCCCGGCGGTCTCCCTGCGCGGGTTCATCGGCAAACCTGCGTTCGGCGCCCGGACAAGGCAGGGGCAGTACATCTTCCTGAACGGGCGCTACATTGTGAACCGCACGATTGCGCACGCCGTCACGTCGGCCTACGAGCACCTTCTGGACAAGGGGACGTTCCCGTTCTTCCTCCTCTTTCTCGACGTGGACACGAAAAGGGTGGACGTGAACGTCCACCCGTCCAAGCTCGAAGCGAAGTTCGAGGACGAGCAGTCGATCTACCGGATCGTCTCGTCCGTCGCCCGGCGCGCGCTCGGAAGTGCGGACGCGGTCCCCGCGCTCACAATCCAGGACGGCGGCAGAGAGCCCGGAACGGTCGCCACGCGGTTTACGCTCCGCCAGCATGCGTGGCCCGCGGGCGGCACCGGCACGCTCTGGAATTTTCCCGAGCGGGGAGAGATTGACACAAGGACGGGCGAGATTCTTCCATTCGTCCCTTCCCCGGGGGTGGCGGAAGGGGCCGCCATTGCGGCACGACTGCTTGAAACGCCGGGGGAGCGTGGTGGGAACAGCGGACTTCTTTCCGGAATCCCGGGCGCTCTGCTCCCGCACGACGGCGCACGGCCCGAACCGGGCGGTTCGACGCTCATCTGGCAGCTCCACAACAAGTACATACTCTCCCAGATCAAGAACGGGCTCCTCATCGTCGATCAGCACGTGGCGCACGAGCGCGTGCTGTACGAAAAAGCGCTCAACAGGTTCTCCACGAACCTCAGGAGCACGCAGCAGCTCCTCTTTCCCGTCACGCTCGAGCTCTCCGCCGCCGATTACGCGCTCCTGGCGGAGCTTCTCCCGGAATTCGACGTGCTCGGTTTTGACATCAAGCCGTTCGGAAAGAACACCGTGGTGATCGAGGGGGTCCCCCCTGACGCCCGTCCCGGAAGCGAAGGGACGATCGTCGAGGAGATGCTCGGTCTCTACAAGGAGTACAGGCAGAACGACCCGACGCAGGTGCGGGACAACATAGCAAAATCCTACTCCTGCAAGTCGGCGGTCAAGGCGGGTGACAGCCTGACGGAAGCGGAAATGCGTTCGCTCATCGATCAGCTTTTTGCCACACGCATGCCGTACGTGTGCCCGCACGGACGCCCGATTGTGCTCCGGATTTCAATCGAGGAGCTCGACAGGCGGTTCGGCCGCACATCTTGAAGAAGAGGACGCAATTTCCGATTTTACGCGCGGGAATGTCACCGGCATTCATCACGGGGAGGGAGAGGGCATGAAGGTCAACGGGAAGGGGCCTGTGAAAGGGCCGGACGGGGGCACGGAAAGCGCCTCCGCGCCGGGCGGGCGCGAGGTCAGGTTCACGACGGTCAGCGGCGAACGGATCGCCCCTCTCTACACTCCTGACGACGTTGCGCGCATCAACTTCCTTTCCGAGATCGGGTACCCGGGGGAATACCCTTATACGCGCGGCATCCACGAGTCGATGTACAGGGGAAGGCTCTGGACCATGCGCCAGTTTGCGGGCTTCGGAGCGCCCGAGGACACGAACGCCCGGTACCACTATCTCCTTGCACGGGGCCAGACAGGTCTCTCCGTGGCGTTTGACCTCCCCACGCTGATGGGACGCGACTGCGACGATCCGGTGTCCGAAGGGGAAGTGGGAATCTGCGGAGTCTCGGTGAGTTCGCTGGCGGACATGGAGGAGCTCTTCCGGGGGATCTCCCTGGGAGACGTCTCAACGTCGATGACGATCAACGCGCCCGCCGCGATGATGCTTGCATTGTACGTTGCGGTCGCCGTGAAGCAGGGAGCACGGGCGGCGGACCTCCGCGGGACAATACAGGCCGACATATTGAAAGAATACATCGCGCAGAAGGAATGGATCTATCCCCCGCGCCCGTCGATGCGGATCGTCACGGACATGATCCAGTACTGTGCCGGCGAGATGCCCCGGTGGAACCCCGTGTCGGTAAGCGGCTACCACATACGCGAGGCGGGGTCCACCGCCGTCCAGGAGCTCGCCTTCACGCTCGCCGACGGGTTTGCGTACGTCGAGGCGGGCATCGGACGAGGGATGGCCGTCGATGAATTCGTCCCCCGCCTCTCGTTTTTCTTCAACTCGCATCTCGATTTCTTCGAGGAGATCGCCAAGTTCCGGGCGGCGCGGCGCATATGGGCGAAGAGGATGAAAAACAGGTACGGGGCAAAGAGTCCCCGTTCGCTGACGCTCCGGTTTCACACGCAGACGGCAGGCTGCACGCTGACCGCCCAGCAGCCGGAGAACAACATCGTGCGGACCGCGTACCAGGCGCTCGCCGCCGTGCTCGGGGGAACCCAGTCCCTCCATACGAACTCGATGGATGAAACGCTCGCACTTCCCTCTGAAAAGGCGGTCAAGATCGCCCTGCGGACGCAACAGATCATCGCCCATGAGACGGGAGTGACGAACACCGTCGATCCGCTCGGTGGGAGCTACTTCGTCGAATCGCTGACGACGAGGATGGAGGAGGAGGCGGAATCATATTTCCGGAAGATCGACGCCCTCGGAGGAGTGATCCCGGCGATCGAGGCCGGCTTTTTCCAGCGTGAGATCGCGGACGCGGCGTACCGCTACCAGAGGGAGCTCGACGCGAAAGAGAAAGTGATCGTCGGCGTCAACGATTTCGTGGAAGAGGGGGAGGTCGTCGGGATTCCGATACTGGAGATCCCGCCCGGCGTCGAAGCGAAACAGGCTGCGAGGATCGCCGCCGTCCGCGGCTCGCGGAGCGCGGCGGACGTGCGTTCGGCGCTCGCCTCGTTGAAGAAGGCCGCGCACGACGGCACGAACCTGATGCCGGGGCTCCTCGAGTGTACAAGGGCATACGTCACGCTCGGGGAGATGTGCCTGGAACTTGCGGAAGTCTTCGGCGTGCACCAGGAAGCCCCCGTGTTCTGAGCGGGGATTGCGGCGAACGCCGGCAATCACATCCTGACATCCACATACAGGAGCATCAATGGCCAGATCCCGTGTCGCCGTTCTCAGGACCTCTCCTGAGACCGTCCTTGAGGACTACCAGCGGCTGACCGACATTGCGGGGATGCACTCCGTGCTGCGCAGGGGTGCGACGACAATTCTGAAGGACAATATCTCATGGCATTTCCCGTTCCCGGGAGCGAACACCACACCCTGGCAGATGGAGGGGACGATCCTTGCACTCAGGAAGGCGGGGTTCGATGACATCGCCTGCGTCCAGAACAAGACCGTCGTCACCGACGCGTTTAAAGGGGAGGATCTGAACCACTACGTGCCCCTCTTCCGGAAATACGGGATCCCCGTCCGGTTCAATTTCCAGGAAGGGGACATGACGTGGGTTACGTACAGGCCGAAGGCGTCGATGCACGTGCTCGACAGGATATTCCCGGACGGAATACGGATCCCGGACTATTTCGAGGGGAAGAACATCGTCCACCTGCCGACCGTCAAGTGCCATATCTACACGACGACAACGGGAGCGATGAAAAACGCTTTTGGCGGGCTTCTCAACACGAGGCGGCACTACACGCACTCCTGGATACACGAGACGCTCGCGGACCTTCTCGCCATCCAGAAAGAGATCCACCCGGGGATATTCGCGGTCATGGACGGGACGACGGCAGGCAACGGGCCGGGCCCTCGCACGATGATCCCCGTCGTCAAGAACCTGATCCTTGCGAGCGCCGACCAGGTCGCCATTGACGCGGTCGCAGCAAAGATGATGGGGTTCGATCCTCTTTCCATCGGGTACATCCGGATCGCGCACGACGACGGACTGGGCACCGGGGACACCCGGGACATCGAAATCGTCGGCGACGACGTTGCGGGGGAATCGTGGGGGTTCACCGTGGGAAACAACGGTGTCAGCCTGTTCGGGAACCTCGCCTGGTTCGGGCCGCTCAGGGGGATGCAGAACCTCTTCTTCCGGACCCCCCTGGTCCACGCGTTCATATTCGGGTCGGAGGCGTACCACGATTACTACCGCTGGCAGTTCGTGGACGGCCGGGTCTTCCGCCGGTGGCGGGATGATACGCCCTGGGGGAGACTCTTCCGGCAGTACGCGGAGCGCCGTGAACACGCCCCGGCGGACGGGCCGCCGTGACCGTCAAAAGCCGCGCCGAGGGAGTCCTCCTGTGCCTGACGTTGATCTGGGGAAGCACGTTTGTTGTCGGGAAGATCGTCATGCAGAACATCAGCCCGCTGCAGATGATCGCGCTCCGGTTCGTTCTCTCGACCCTCTTTCTGCTCGCCTTCTTCTCCGGCAGGATTTTTCCCGTCACGCGGGCGCAAATGGTGCGTGGCGCGATCCTCGGGATATTCCTCTTCCTGGGGTTCGTCGCGCAGACCGTTGGTCTGAACCTGACGACGGCGTCAAAATCAGGATTCATCACGGGGATGATGGTGGTCTTCGTCCCCCTCCTCCAGGTGATCATCGAGCGCCGTCCGCCGAAGATCGGGAACATCGCCGGCGTGGCGGTTGTGTCGGCCGGACTCTGGCTCCTGACGTCCCCTTCCGGGTCGTCGTTCAACGCCGGCGACGCCCTGACGCTCCTCGGTGCGGTTCTCTTCGCAATCTACATCGTCTACATAGACGTGATCGCGCACGACATGTCCGCGATGCAGCTGACGTTCCTGCAGATGGCGACGAACGCGATCCTTGCTCTTGCGGCGACGCTCGCATTCGACACGATGCCCTCCCGGTTTCCTCCCGGTACCGTCGCGGGCGTTCTCTACCTCACCATATTTGCGACGTTAGTGACGACGTTCATGCAGACGCGTTACCAGAAGGAGACGACGCCGACGCGCGCCGTCATCATTTTCACGCTCGAACCGGTGATTGCGGCGGCGGGGGCGGCCGTTGTCCTGGGAGAGCAGATCGGCGTCGGCGGCGCGGTGGGCGGCAGCCTCATCGTCGGCGGGGTTCTTCTCTCCGAGCTTTCGGAAGGGATCCCGCTTTTGAACCGGACGTTCGGCCCCGCGGATTCTTGATTTTCTTCGTGACCCGGAGTATCATATCCGGGCCGCGCACGCGCACTGTCCCGGGAGCTGCCAATGGATGCATCAGTGCACATCATCGTCGTGGGTCTTGTCCAGGGGGTCGGCTACCGCTGGTATGCCGCCCGCCGTGCCGGGGCGCTCGGGGTACGGGGGTACGTGCGGAATCTGTATGACGGGACGGTCGAGGTGCGGGCGTCCGGCGACCGATCGCTTCTCGAGGAACTGATACGCGATCTGAAGATCGGCCCCCGCTCCGCCCACGTGACGGAGATGAGGATCGAGTGGGACTCGCCGGGGATGGACCCCGGATCACAATTCGAAATCCGGTGATGCTGTGATGCATGCTCCCCGCATAGGTTTCGGCTACGACGTTCACCGCATGGCGGCAGGCAGGAAGCTGACGATCGGCGGCGTCGACATCCCGTATCCGAAGGGTCTTGACGGGCATTCCGATGCCGACGTTCTGGTCCACGCGGTTGCGGACGCGCTTCTCGGCGCCGCGGCGCTCGGCGACATCGGCAAACACTTCCCCGACACCGATCCTCGCTTCAAGGGAATATCAAGCCTCATACTCCTGCGCCATGTCGCAGACCTTCTCGCGAGCCACCGTTTCACGGTGGGGAACGTCGACGCGACGCTGGTCCTGGAGGCCCCGAAAATCGCCCCGTACGTGGATCTGATGAAAGGGAATATTGCGGACGCACTCAGGATTCCCCCGGGACAGATCTCCGTGAAGGCGACGACGCACGAGGGGCTGGGGTTCATCGGCGGCGGCGATGGGGCGGCGGCGCACGCGGTAGCGATCATCACGGCCCAATGACCGCACAGCCTCCTTCCCCGGACCGGACCGCCTGCGGGAGTATACGGTGATCGAATTCCTCTATTCCATCGACGTTGCGGTCTTTCACTTCATCAACGTCACGCTTGCCAACCCGGTGGGTGATTTCCTCTGGCCGCTGATCACCGATTACAACAGGTTTCTCCCCGTCCAGATACTCCTTGCTGCGGTCTGGCTGCTCCTCATCGTGAGGGGAGGGGCCAGGGGACGTACGGCCGCGCTTCTCCTGATTGCCGTCCTTCTCTGCTCCGACAAACTGAGCAGCGCGCTTATCAAGGAATTCATCTCGCGGGCGCGTCCCTGCCATGAGATCGGGGGAACGCCGGCCGTCCGGGGGATCCACCTCCTCGTCAGCTGCGGCCCCGGCAAGTCGTTTCCTTCCTCGCACGCGGTGAACAATTTCGCCGTGGCAACGCTCTTCTCGTACTACTACCGCCGGTGGCGTACGGCCTTCTTTGGAGGGGCGGCGCTCGTCGCGCTCTCCCGTACCGCCGTCGGCGTCCATTACCCGTCGGACATACTGGGCGGCGCGGTGATCGGCGTGTGCGTGTCGATCGCCGTGATCGCCCTCTGGACGTGGACGTCCCGCAGGTACTTCCCCCGCATCGCCGTCGATGCCACGGAGGAGGGCGCGCGATGAATCCCCTCCGGGGCGGGGCGAAGGGGGCGCCGCAGGGGCTCCCTGGGCGGCGGGGTTACGCCCTCGCCCTTCTTTCGGGCATCATGCTCGGCTTTTCGTTCCCGCCGTTCAGGCTGGGCATACTTGCGTGTTTCGGCATCGTCCCGCTCCTGATCGCTCTTGCGCGGGCCGCGACGCTGCGCAGCGCGCTCGGTCTCATCTACATCGCCATGCTCGGCTTCCACGTGATCACGCTGAACTGGACCGGGGGGTACGTGCACGGCAACGACCCGTACATGATGATCGCCGGCGGGATCACCATGATCGTTCATCCGCTCTTCTATTGTGTGCCGCTCGGACTCTATTTTTTGGTGCAGAGGAAGTTCGGGGAGACGGCGGGACTTGTGTCGCTCCCCTTTCTCTGGGTCGGGTATGAATACTCCCATTCTCTGTCCGAATGGTCGTTTCCGTGGCTGACAATCGGGAACAGCCAGTCGTACAATCTCGCGCGGATCCAGTGTATCACGTTCACGGGGATCTGGGGCCTGTCGCTATGGATTCTTGCCGTGAATGTTGCGGCGTACGTGTTCTACAGGAAACTCGCATGCGCCCCGGAACAGTTGCGGCCACGCGCGGTGATGCGCCAGGGGGCTGCACTGACGGTCCTCTATCTTCTCCCTTCCGCGGTCGGTACGTACATCCTCTCCGGGGCGCCTCCCCCGGGGGACCCCGCGGGAAGCGGAAAACCGGTCACCGTGGGCATCGTACAGTCGAATGTCGACCCCTGGGCAAAATGGGAGAGCTCGGATTCCGATCTCGCGTCCCTGTACACCGGGCTCACGAAGAGACTCATTGCGGAACATCCGGCTCATCCGCCCCAGGTCGTCCTCTGGCCGGAGACTGCGATCCCCGGGTACCCGCTCCTCCCCCTCTCGCGGCCTCTCCTCGACAGGTTGCGGTCGGATATCGACAGCATGCACGTGTCGGTCCTTACAGGGATCGCCCATGCGGTCAGTTACGCCGATTCTTCCAAGGCGCCGCCGAGCGCGCGCCGATCCCGGCGTTCGGGACAACGGTTCGACACGTTTAATGCCGCCGCATTTATCGAACCGGGGGACGGGGAAATCCCCTGGTACGGAAAGATGAAGATGGTTCCGATTGCCGAACGGATTCCGTATGCCGACATGTTCGCGTTCCTGGATTTCATGCGCTGGGGAGTCGGGATCGGCGGCTGGCAGATCGGCCCCGGCCCGGTCGTGTTTACCGACAGGGAGACAGGAGTGAAGTTCTCCGCCATCATCTGCTATGAATCCACGTACCCGGGATTTGTCGCCACGTTTGTCCGCAGGGGGGCGTCGTTCATCGCGCTCATCACGATCGACAGCTGGTGGGGGAAAATGTCCGGTGCGTATCAACACAGGCAGTTTGCCGTCTTCCGGGCTGTGGAGAACCGCCGCTGGATCGCGCGGTGCGCAGTGGGCGGGATTTCCTGTTTCATCGATCCGTACGGGAGGAGCTACGATGATACGGAGCTGTTCACGCAGGCGACGCTCTCGAGGATGATCGGAACGGAGAGCGCGCTGACGTTTTACACGGCGCACGGCGACTGGCTCGGAGAGATCACGCTTCTCGTGGGCCTCCTGTTTGCGGCGGCTCTCGCGGGGCAGACATATACTGAGAGGAGACACAGGGAATCATGGCAGAAACATACATAGATCTGAGAAGCGACACGGTCACCCGCCCCTCGCCGGGCATGCGCGAGGCGATGGCGGCGGCGGCAGTCGGGGACGATGTGTTCGGAGAAGATCCGACGGTGAACCGTCTCCAGGAGCGGGTGGCGGAGATTCTGGGGAAGGAAGCAGCGCTCTACGTGCCGAGCGGCACGATGGGGAACCAGACATGCATCAAGGTCCACACGCTGCCCGGGGACGAGGTCATATGCGAGAAGGGTGCGCACGTGTTCAACTACGAAACCGGGGGGATCGCGTTTCTCTCCGGTGCCCAGGTCCACGCCGTCGAGGGGAAAAGAGGCGCCTTCGGCGTTGCGGAGATCGAGCGTGCGGTTCGCCCCGACCTCTACTATATGCCGAAGACCCGTCTCATCTGCCTCGAAAACACACACAACCGGGCGGGCGGCACGATCTACCCGATAGAACGTATCCGTGAAATCAGCGCGTTTGCCGGGAAGAAGAATATCCGTCTGCACCTCGACGGGGCCCGGCTCTGGAACGCAAGCGCCGCGACCGGCATAACGCCAAAGGAGTATGCTTCGTATTTCGATTCCGTTTCCGTGTGCCTCTCCAAGGGGCTGGGGGCTCCGGTGGGGTCCGTGATCGCGGGGAGCAAGGCATTCATCGCCGATGCGCGCCATTACCGGAAGATATTCGGTGGCGGGATGCGCCAGGCCGGAATCCTGGCCGCGGCCGGATTGTATGCGCTGGAACACAACACCGGCCGGCTCGGAGAAGACCATGAGAAGGCGGCTTTCCTTGCCCGGGAGCTCGTGCAGGTAAAGACGTTCGACATCGATTTGGAGTCCGTCCAGACGAACATCATCATCATAGGGGCGGAAAGGACCGGGAAGATGCCGGAGGAGATTCTCTCGACGCTCAAGAGGAAAGGAGTCCTTCTGACGCTGGGGAATTACATGGGCCTGAGGGCGGTCACCCACCTCGATGTCTCGATGGACGACGTGAAGCACGCTGCGCGCATCATACGGGAGACGATGGGCTGACGGTCGCGGACGAATTCAGGCACCATGTGGCCTCGTACGAAGGGCCGGAGGGGCTTCCAGGGCCAGAATAGCGCTTATTCGGGGCAACAGTTTACATTTTCCTTGCTTTTCACGCTGGAAGTATGTATCTTTTGGCGTTGTAGATATAGCCCAAATTGGGCTATTTTTGTTTGGGATGACCCACACCACAATGCTGAACGATGAAATGCGGGCTGCAATCGACGATTGCGTCGCCCGTCTCTCTGCTCATCTTATCGAACTTGTTGTGCGCGGGACCCGCGGCAAGACACTTGTCGAGATATTTATTGATGCGGAACAGGGCGTGACGAGCGATCTCTGCTCCACGGTCAGCCGTGAAGCGTCGGATCTCATTGACCGCTCGGGCTGGATAGACGGGTCGTACCGGCTTGACGTCTCATCACCGGGCATCGGGAGGCCGCTCAGGTTTCCCTGGCAGTACAGGAAGCACGTCGGCAGAATTCTCACCGTAAAAGTGGAATCGCCGGGGGGGAGCGTCGAGCACACAGGGCGCCTTGCGTCGGTGGGGGAGGGCGGGATTATGCTGGAGACGGCAAAGGGAAAGGCGCCGGAGGAATTCCGTTTTGAGGGCCTGACAGAGGCCGTCGTCAAGTCCCCGTGGTGACCCGTTCAGGGTTGGAGTAAAATTTTATTCGGAGGTTCTGATGAATTCGGAGATTGTCGAATCTTTTGCCCAGATGGTGCGGGAGAAGGGCATCGACAAAGACATACTGACCGGCATCGTCGAGGACGTCTTCTCGATGATGGTGCGGAAGAAATACGGGCAGGACGCGAAATTCGACGTCGTTGTGAACATGGACAAGGGTGACATCGAGATCTTCCTGGAGCGCGAGGTCGTGGAAACCGTCGAAAACCCCGTGACCCAGATCGACGCACAGACCGCCCGGGAGATATCCGGGGAAGAGCTGGGCGTGGGAGAGGACTTCGTCGAGGTCATCCCGCTCGTGACGTTCGGGCGGCGGCTTGTCGTCAGCGCGAAACAGAACCTCAACCAGCGCATCAAGGAAATCGAACGCGAGAGCATCTACAACGAGTACAGCAACGCCATCGGCGATATCGTTGTGGGGGAGATCTACCAGATCCGGCGCAACGAAATTCTCATCAATCACAACCGCAACGAGCTTCTCCTCCCGAAAAGCGAGCAGATATTCAAGGAGCGGTACAAGAAAGGCGACACGATCCGGGCGGTCGTCAAGGAAGTCCGCAAAAACGCCGGCAATCCGGTCGTCGTCGTTTCCCGTGCCGACCCGAAGTTTCTCTCCAAGCTCTTCGAGCTCGAAATCCCCGAGATTTATGACGGCATCATCGAAATCAAGCAGATCGCCAGGGAACCCGGGGAACGCGCGAAGGTCGCGGTGGAATCCCACGACGACAGGATCGACGCCGTGGGCGCATGCGTCGGGATGAAGGGAGTCAGGATCCATACGATCGTGCGCGAGCTCAACAACGAGAATATCGACGTCATCAACTACAGCGAACAGCCCGAGGTGTTCATCCAGCGGGCGCTCGCCCCGGCGAAGCTCAAGACCATAGAGCTCAACGACGAGGCCAGGACGGCAAACGTCCTGGTCGCCGCCGACCAGGTCTCGCTCGCCATCGGACGCAACGGGCAGAACATACGGCTGGCGTCAAAGCTGACCGGCTACGAGATCAATCTTATCAAGGAAGGCGGAGAGGACGAGTACGACATCGAGCTCGTGGACTTCAAGGAGGAACTCGGAGAAGAACTGTACCTCAAGATGATTGACGCGGGGCTCGAGACCGCGAAGGACGTCATCAACGCCAAGCTGGACACCCTCCTCGCGATTGAGGGGCTGACGGAAGAGAAGATCCACGAGCTTCGCGAGATGATGAAACGGGATCTTGAAGAAGCGGAAGTGGATGACGACGAGGAAGAAGGTGAAGAGGAGGAGGAAGAAGAGGAGGAGGAGGAGGAAGAGGCGGGTGCACAGGCGGGATCCGCCGGGACGCCGGCCGCGGATGTGCTGGAGGCGGACGCAGCCGCGGGCACGGCAGTCGAGGGACCTGCGGCGGAAGAGGCCCCTCCTGCGGCTCCGGCACCGGGCGGCGAACACGCCGCGGGATCGAAGGAGGAACCGACAAAAGACTAGTGCTGTATTGTCGATGATGTTCCTCTGACGATTGAACAAAGGGTGGTCATGGCAGAAACTGCAGAAAAAAAGAAAAAACTCTACAAGGTTGCGACCGAGCTCAACCTTTCGCATGAAACGCTTATAGAATTCCTGCGCAAGAAGGGGCACGAAATCAAAGGCCACATGTCCTCGCTGGACGAGGACATGATGAAGGATATCCTCGTCCATTTCAAAAAGGAAAAGGACGTCGCGGAGAAGCATCAGCGGAAGATTGCAGAGATCCGCGAGACGCGCAAGAGGGCGGAACGAAAGGTCGACGAAACGGCGGAGCCGGCACCGGCCGCCGCCGCGCCTGCCGCTCCCGCCCCGCCGGTGCAGCCAGAGCCGCCTCCCGCGGAGCCGGTCCCCGTGGAGGAGGTTCCCATCGCCGGGGAGGAGACTGCGCCCGTTGCCGTGGAATCCGCCGGGCCGGAGATCGCTCCGTCTGCGGCGCCCCCCGTCCCGGTGGAAGTCGCCGCTCCGCCCGCCGAGCCGTCGCCGCAAAAGGAGAATGTCGAGCCGAGGAAGCCCCGCGGAGAGGAACTCCTTTCCCCGCTGGAAAAGGAGCACCGGAAGAAGGTCGGCCTCACGATCAAGGGGAAAATGGACCTGACGGTCCGGTCAAAGCCCCCTGTCCGGGGGCAGAAACCCGGCACGGGCGCCGCCACCCCGACCGCCGCAGAGACCGAGGAGCACAAAAGAAAGAAGAAGAAAAAGAAGGTCCGCGAGGACGTTCCGGAGACGAAAGCGGTCGAGGTCGACGACCTCGAAAGAAAGAAGAAGAAGAAAAAGAAAATCCGTCACAAGGAAATTGACCAGGCGGAAGTGACGGATGCAATCCGCCGGACGTTTGCCGCCATGGACGATACCCCGGCGACGGGGCGGGCCGTCCTGAAAAAACGGAAGAAAAAGGAGCGGGAGGAGGAGGTCGCGCGTCTGGCCGAGGAGGCGCAGAAGGAAGAAGGAAAACTCCGGGTCACCGAATTCGTGTCCGTGAACGATCTCGCCAACCTGATGCGGGTCAACGTCGCGGACGTCATCAAGAAATGCATGGAGCTGGGGATCATGGTGTCGATCAACCAGCGGCTGGACAAGGATACGATCACCCTCGTCGCCGATGAGTTCGGCTTCGCGATCAGCTTCTACGAGGAAGTGACCGAGGAAGAAGTCCACACGGAAGGCGAAGACCGGCCGGAGGACCTTGTGCGCCGTCCCCCCGTCGTGACGATCATGGGACACGTCGATCACGGGAAGACATCGCTTCTGGACTACATCCGCCGCTCCAACGTCGTGGCCGGGGAGTCCGGGGGCATCACCCAGCATATCGGCGCCTACAACCTGACGACGTCGAGCGGGCGCGTTATCACGTTCCTTGACACGCCGGGCCATGAGGCATTCACCGCGATGCGCGCGCGCGGCGCCCAGATCACGGACATCGTGATCCTTGTTGTCGCAGCAGACGACAGCGTCATGCCCCAGACGCTCGAGGCCATCAGCCATGCGCAGGCGGCGGGCGTGCCGATCATCATCGCTATTAACAAGATCGACAAGCCCGAAGCGAACGCCGACAGGATCCGCCAGCAGCTCGCAGAGAAAAACATTCTTGTGGAGGAGTGGGGCGGAAAATACCAGTGCGTGGAGCTCTCGGCGCGGACCGGGAAAAACGTCGACGTCCTTCTCGAGAAAGTCGGCCTTGAGGCCGACGTGCTCGACCTGAAATCGAATCCTGACAGGCTCGCGCTCGGCACGATCGTGGAAGCGCAGCTCGACAAGGGGAAAGGCATCACCGCGACCGTTCTCGTCCAGAAGGGGACGCTCCGCGTGGGCGACCCGTTCCTGGCCGGGATATTCAGCGGAAAGGTGCGCGCCATGTTTGACGAGCGGGGTAACCGCCTCGAGGCGGCCGGACCCTCGACGCCCGTGCAGCTCACGGGGCTCGACGGCTTCCCGCAGGCGGGCGATTCGTTCCTCGTGATGGCGACCGACCGCGAGGCGCGCGAGATAAGCCTGAAACGGCAGCAGCTCAAGCGCGAGCAGGATTTCCGCCAGATCCATCTGACGACACTCGACGACATCTCGCAGCAGATCAAGGAGGGCCAGGTCCGCGAGCTCAACGTGATCGTGAAGGGAGACGTGGACGGATCGGTGGAGGCTCTCTCGGACTCGCTCATGAAGATCGAGCACAAGGAGGTCAAGCTCCGCGTCATCCACAGCGGCGTTGGCATGATCTCGGAATCGGACATCATCCTGGCCGCCGCCTCCGGAGCGGTCATCATCGGATTCCGGGTCCGTCCGAACCTGAACGCGCGGCGGCTCGCGGAGAAGGAAAAGGTCGAGATCCGGACGTACAACATCATCTACGATGCCATCGACCACATCCACAAGGCGCTGGAAGGTCTCCTGGCGCCGGAACGGAAGGAAGAGATCGTAGGCACGGTGGAGGTGCGCGAGGTGTTCAAGGTTCCGAAGATCGGGAACATCGCGGGCTGCCACGTCCAGGACGGCAAGATCATGCGCAACAACCGCGTCAGGCTTGTGCGGGACGGGATCCAGGTGTTCGAAGGTTCGATTTCCTCTCTCAAGCGCTTCAAGGACGATGTGCGCGAGGTCGAAGCGGGGTTCGAGTGCGGCCTGGGTCTCGAAAACTTCAACGACATCAAGGTCGGTGATACGATCGAGGCCTTCCGCATTGTCGAGGCCAAGAGGAAACTGTAATGTCGATACGCACGGAGCGCGTCGCCTCGCTTATCAAGGAGGAGATCGGCGCCATATTGAGCCGCGAGTACCGGGATCCGTCGCACGGGTTTACGACGGTCACCGACGTGAAGATGACGCCGGACCTGAAGATCGCCAGGGTGTACTTCAGCGTGTTCGGCGGCGCGGCAGCGCAACAGGCGACAATGGCGCTCCTGGAGCGCGACCGGGCCAGCATGCGCCGGGAAGTGGGATCGCACCTCAGGATGAAATTCACTCCGGCCCTTCAGTTCTATCTGGACGACACGCTTGACCATGTTGACCGGATCAACACCCTGATCAAGAAAATCCATGATGGAACCGAGCCGTGAGTTCCGATTCGCCGAAGGGGAGACGCTTCTCGTACGAAAGCCCGCGGGCTGGACCTCGTTCGACGTCGTGCACAGGATCAGAAAAATCGCCGGCGTGAAGAAGGTCGGGCACGCCGGTACGCTGGATCCCCTGGCGACGGGTCTCCTGATCGTCTGCACCGGGAAGAAAACGAAGTCGATCGCCGGGTTCGTCGGCATGGACAAGGAATACGAAGCTGAGATGGTGCTCGGCGGCCGGACGGAGTCGTTCGACAGGGCGACGCCGGTTGTGGAGACCCGGAGCACCGGGGGAATCGATGAGGAGCGCGTCCTCGCAGTCCTGGCCGAATTCACCGGCCCGCGTCTCCAGTTGCCGCCGATGTGGTCGGCGGTCAGCGTAAAGGGGAAGAGGCTGTACAGGTACGCGAGGGCGGGGGTGGAGGTGGATCGCCTTCCCCGCGAGATTATCATCCACGCGATCGAACCGCTCTCCGTCCGTGTGCCCGTGGTCCGGTTCAGGGTCACCTGTTCAAAAGGGACGTATGTCCGGAGCCTTGTCAGCGAGATGGGAGAACGGCTCGGTTGCGGCGCGTATCTCTCCGCGCTGGAGCGAACGCGGATCGGTCCATTCCGGCTTGCGGATGCGGTGACATTGGAAGAGCTGGGGGCGTACAGGACAATGCTGGCAGCGAAGCCGACATGATTGTCGTCCGTTCCGTGAGGGAGGTGCCCCGTGACGCGAGCTCCGTTGTCACCGTGGGCACGTTTGACGGCGTGCACCTTGCACACGCGGAGATCATCCGCGAGGTTGTCAGCCGGGCCCGGATGCGCGAGGGGCGCAGCATTGTCGTCACGTTTGATCCGCATCCCAAGCAGGTGGTGGGACCGCCGGGAACCCGGGTGGAGCTCCTCTCGACAATCGGGGAGCGGGTTGAGATCATCGGGACCATGGGGGTCGACGTTCTCCTCGTTCTTGACTTTACGCACGAGTTCTCCCGGATCAGCCCCGGTGATTTCTACCGCGACTACATCGTCGACGGCACCGGCGTCGATGAGGTGATCGTCGGCTACGACCACATGTTCGGCCGGGACAGGACGGCAGGGATCGCGGAACTTGTGAGGATGGGGAAGGAGTTCGGGTTCTCGGTGTTTGCCGTGCACCCGTTCACGGTGGAAGGGGAAACCGTAAGCAGCACGCTGATCCGGAAGGCTCTCGGCGACGGCGACGTGGAAAGGGCGGCCAGGTTCCTGGGACGGCCGTATGGATTCGGCGGGACTGTGGTCCGGGGGGACGGGAGGGGAAAGACGATCGGGTTTCCGACCGCCAACATCCGGCCCGGCGATCCCTCGAAGGTCATCCCGGCGCGCGGCGTGTACTCCGTGGGAGTCCGGACCAGCAGCGAGAAGCGCTTCGGGATGATGAACATCGGGGTCCGCCCCACGGTGTCGGCGGCCCCCGCGGAAACACTGGAAGTCCACCTGTTCGATTTTGACAGGGACCTGTACGGCGAACGGATTTCGGTGAAGTTTCTTACGCGGCTGCGGGACGAGAAGAAGTTCGATTCGCTCTCCGATCTCGTCCGGCAGCTTGGAAAAGACAGGGAAAACGCCCGGCACGCGGTCCTGAGCCGGCCGGGGACGCGATAGCAATCAACTAAACGATCCATTGTCAGATACACGAAGGAGCAGTGCAATGGCAATCACCAAGGAACAGAAGTCGGATATCGTCACAAAGTACGGCAAGAACGGCAAAGACACGGGCATGCCGGAGGTCCAGATCGCTCTTCTGACGGCGAGGATCAACGACCTCACGCCGCATTTCGAGAAGTTCGGCAAAGACCACCATTCCCGCGTGGGTCTGCTCAAGATGGTCGGCAAACGCCGTCGTCTTCTTGACTATCTCCAGGAGAAGAACATCGACAGATACCGCAAGATCATCGCCGAGCTCCAGATCAGGAAGTAACGCTCTGCGGCGGCACGACGTCACTAGAGACGTGTGCGCGCGCGGGGGGATTGTCTGAAGGAAGCAAAACTACAATGAAGGTAACAAAAGAGATCAACCTCGGGGGGAAAGTATTTTCGCTCGAAACCGGAAGGTTTGCAAAGCAGGCCGACGGTGCGGTGATGGCGCGGTTCGGCGACACGATGGTCCTCGCAACGGTGGTCGCGAGCAAACAGGAGAGCGACCGGTTTGATTATTTCCCGCTCCAGGTTGAATACCGGGAGAAATTCGCTTCTGCCGGGAAGATCCCGGGCGGATTCTTCAAGCGTGAAGCCCGCCCTTCGGAAAAGGAAGTCCTGGGCTCCCGCCTTATTGACCGGCCGATCAGGCCGATGTTCCCCGAGTGGTTCAAGTGCGAGACACAGGTCATTGTCACCGTCTACTCGTCGGACCAGGAGCATGACGGCGACGTGCTGGGCGCCGTTGCGGCATCCGCCGCCCTGATGATATCCGATATTCCGTTCGAAGGGCCGATCGCCGAAGTGCGTGTCGGCCGGATCGACGGGACGATGGTCATCAATCCCACGTTCTCCGAGCTCCAGAAGAGCGACATGGACGTGACCGTAGCCGGCACGGAGGACTCGATTGTCATGGTCGAGGGGGATGCGCAGGAGATCAGCGAGCAGGATATGCTCGGGGCGCTCGGGTTCGCGCACGAGTACATCAAACAAATGTGCCGCGTGCAGGTGGAACTCGCCCAGGAAGTCGGCCGGCCGAACCGCCAGGCTCCTGCTCCCGTCTCGAATGAGGAGATGGTGAAGGACGTGCGTGGCATCGTGGGGACGGAGATCACCGTCCTTGCCGGGACGCCGATGCTCAAGGAGGAACGGGCGCAGCGCACCGAGGCGATATACAAGAAGGCGCAGGAAGCTCTCGCGGAGAAATACCCCGAGCAGGAGAAGAAGATCAGCGAGATCGTCCACGACATGGAATACGTGGCGATGCGCGAGATGATCCTGGGAAAGGGGAAGCGGCTTGACGGACGCGGACTCAAGGAGATCCGGCCCATCGTGATCGAAGTCGGGCTCCTTCCGAGGACGCACGGCTCGGCGCTGTTCCAGCGCGGGGAGACGCAGAGTCTGACCACGCTGACGCTGGGCACGAAGATGGACGAACAGGTGATCGACGGGCTCCTCCCCGATTCGACGAAACGATTCATGCTCCACTACAATTTCCCGCCCTTCTCCGTCGGCGAGGTCGGCCGTCTCGGCACCACGGGCAGGAGAGAGATCGGACACGGCAACCTGGCGGAGCGGGCGATCAAGAAGCTGATGCCGCCCCAGCCGGAATTCCCCTACACCGTCCGGATCGTATCCGACATACTCGAATCGAACGGCTCCTCCTCGATGGCTACGGTGTGCGCGGCCACGCTTGCGTTGCTTGACGGCGGCGCGCCCCTGATCCGGCCGGTCGCCGGCATAGCGATGGGGCTCGTCAAGGAAGGGGAAAGGGTGGCAATCCTGAGCGACATTCTCGGCAACGAGGATCACCTCGGCGACATGGACTTCAAAGTGGCGGGGACGAGCAACGGGATTTCCGCGTTCCAGATGGACATCAAGATACGGGGGATCTCGCTGGACATCATGCGCCAGGCCCTGGAACAGGCACGGGAAGGCCGCATGCACATCCTGGGGAAGATGGAGGCCGTGCTCGCGAAACCGCGTGCGGACCTTTCCCCGTTTGCGCCCCGTCTCACGTCCTTCAAGATCCCCATCGACCTTATCGGTGCGCTCATCGGTCCGGGCGGGAAAAACATCCGCTCGATCGTCGCGGACAGCGGTGCGGAGATCAACGTGGAGGACGACGGAACCGTCGTCGTCGCGGCCACGTCGCAGGAATCGGCCGACAAGGCGATCTACGCGATAAAGAAAATCGCGGAGGTGCCGGAGGTTGGCAAGGTCTATCATGCCACGGTGAAGAAGGTGATGGACTTCGGCGCATTCGTCGAGTTTCTCCCCGGGAAAGAGGGGCTTGTCCACGTTTCCCAGCTCGACGTGAAGCGTGTCGAGAAGCCCTCCGACGTCGTCAAGGTCGGGGATACGTTCGACGTCAAGATCATCGACCAGGATGACCAGGGACGCTACAAACTGAGCAGGAAGGTCCTGATGGCCGGCGGCGCGACCGCGCCTGCGGGCGACGCTCCGGAGGGGTCGGACCGGCCGCCGGAGAGCAGGGACCGGGAACGGCATAACAGGCCCCGCCGCTAGAAGGGCTCACACACCACCCGTCTCCGGGATTCCGGAGGCGGGTTTTCTTCATTCCAGCTCTCCGCGAGCCATGATCGTCATGAAATTCGGCGGCACCTCGAACCGGGACGCCGCCGCGATGAGCAATGTCTGCCGGATCATCACCTCGCACATTCCGGAACGTCCCGTCGTCGTCATCTCTGCAATTGCTAGCGCAACGAACGACCTTGAAGCATCCGCGCGTGCGGCCGCCGCCGGCGACGACGCTGCCGGAGTGGAAATCCTGCGCAGGCTCCATTCCCGTCATCTCGAAATCATGAAGGCGATCGTCAGGAACCCGGCGCGGGAAGCAGATCTGCGCGAGGCGTTCGCCGGCTACATCAATGAGCTGGAAGCTCTTCTTCACGGGATCGCCATACTGCGCGAACTGACGCCGCGTACGATGGACGGCATCTGCTCGTACGGAGAACGGCTATCCTCTCGACTCATCGCCGCGGCACTCGCGGAGAGCGGCGTCGATGCGGTCTGGGTTGACGCAAAGGATTTCATGCTGACCGACGCGAACTTCGGCCGAGCCCTCCCGCAGATGGAGCATGTCGCTGCCCGGCTCGGCCGGGTTGTTGTGCCACTGCTGGAACGGCGGCAAGTGCCTGTCACACAAGGATTTATAGGGGTGACAGAGGCCGGCGCGTACACGACGATGGGTCGCGAGAGCTCCGACTACAGCGCCTCGATCATCGGCGCGGCGCTCCACGCCGTGTGCGTTCAGATATGGACCGACGTCGACGGCATACTCACCGCGGACCCGAGGGTGGTCCGGAACGTGAGGAAGATCAGGCGCCTCTCATTCGAGGAAGCATTCGAGCTCTCCTACTTCGGCGCGAAGGTTCTTCATCCGAACACGATGCTTCCGCTCATGCAGGAAAATATTCCCGTCGAGATACGAAATTCGCGGAACGGAGAAGGGACAGGCACCGTCATCGACCGGGAGAATCAGCAGGGGGGCGCCCGAACGGTTGTGAAGTGCATTTCTTTTTCCCCGGACGTGTCGGTCGTTTCCGTCACTCCCTGGAAACGATCGAACCAGTATCTCTTCTGGGAGGGGGTGTTCAGCGTGCTCTCCCGCTTGGGCATCGAGGTGAAATCACTCGCGACGTCGGAATTCCGGATGGCGTTCACCGTAACCGGCCCGTTTGACGCTGCGGGGGTCGTCCCGCCGCTGGAGGAATTTGGCGAGGTCGCGATCTCTCCCGGGCAGTCGAGTCTGTGTATCGTCGGGAAGGGCATACGGGAGTGCCCGGAGTTCGCCGGACGCGTTTTCGGGGCGCTGGCGGGGGTCAGGACTTCCCTCATCGCCTACGGCGCCTCCGGTCACAGCCTGACACTCGTCGTGGACGTGAATGCTCTCGAAGACGCTCTCAACCGCCTTCACGCGGAATTCTTCGCTTCGCCGGACTACCCTGATGCGTTCGACGTCCCGTTCAACTGAGAAATCCCGGGCGCCGTCCCCCGCGGTGCTGCGGAGGAAAACGGCAGCCATCTCCCGGCTCCTCGAAGGGCACATGGGCATCCCGGAGAGGCAATCGCCTCCCGCGCCCCCCCTGGACATGCTTATTGCCACAATCCTCTCCCAGAACACGAGCGACGGGAACAGCCACCGTGCATATTCTGAGCTCAGGCGCCGGTTCCCGACGTGGGAACTTGTTGCCGGTGCCCGGCCGGCAGCGATCCGCGCGGCAATCCGGACGGGAGGGATGGCAAACCAGAAGAGCGCACGGATCAGGGAAACCCTCGCTTCCGTCCTGCACATGTACGGAACGTACGATCTGAGTCCGCTCAGGAAGCTGCCGAGCGAGGAGATCATGCGCCGTCTCACCGCGCTGAAGGGTGTCGGCGTCAAGACCGCGGCGTGCGTGCTCCTGTTCTCGCTCCACCGCGACGCCTTTCCCGTGGACACGCATGTCCATCGACTCTGTACGCGTCTGGGTCTGGCCCCCGGGAGCAGGAACCCGGAGGAGACATTCGAAGCGATGAAATCACTCGTACCCCCCGGTAAGGCGCACTCGTTGCACACGAATCTCATCAGGTTCGGCCGCACTATTTGCCGCCCGTCCAATCCCCGGTGCGCAGAGTGTCCCCTCTACGACGCGTGCTGTTTCGAAGGAAAAACCCCGCCGGGAGGGGCGAAGAACGCACCTTTGCCCGGCAGGCGGGACTTCATGCTTCTGGACAACGTCTCATGATGACCGATTCCACTCTCCCCCCGCCGGCGCGGCGGATACTCATCATCAAGCTTCGCGCGGTCGGCGACGTCATACTCTCGACGATCGTAACAAAGAACCTCCGGCTTACCTACCCGGGGGCGGTCATACATTTTCTGACGGAGACTCCGAGCGCGGAAGTGCTGAAGGGGAATCCCTTCGTAGACGGGGTTCTCGAGTATGACAGAAGGTCGATGAGCGGGGCGGACTTGATTCTCGCGGTCCGGCGCGGCGGTTATGACCTCGTGATCGACCTCTTCGGCAATCCGAGGACGGCGCTCCTGACCAGGCTGAGCGGTGCGCGCCTGAGGGCCGGATTCCGTTTTCGCTGGCGGCGGTACGCATATAACGTCCTGGCCGAGCCGCGCGGTAACCGGGTCCACAACACGCAGTTCAATCTTGATGCCCTGGCTCCGCTCGGAATTGCAATTCAGGACCGCAGTATCTACTTTTCGTTTGACGATGATGACGCCCGGTACGTCGACGGGTTTCTCCCGCCCGGGTTCGGCGGGGAATCGCTCCGCGTCTGCATCAACAGCGGGGGAGGCTGGTACACGAAACGGTGGGGACTGGACAGGTTTGCCGCACTGGCGGACAGGCTTGCGGAGGAGTTCAATGCCCGCATCGTGATTCCCTGGGGGCCCGGCCAGCTCCCGGAGGCCGAGGAGATACGGAACAGGATGTCCCGGGAAGCGTTCATCCCTCCGGCCACGACGCTCCGTCAGCTCGGCGCACTCATCAAACGATGTTCGATTATCGTTACGAACGATTCCGGACCCATGCACATTGCCGCTGCGGTCGGCACGCCCGTGCTCGGGATCTACGGTCCGACAGATCCGGTTCTCCAGGGTCCGTACGGCGACAACAACGTCGTCGTGCGGAATGAGACCCTGGACTGCCTTGGATGCAATCTGACGGCCTGCCCGATCGGTCATCCCTGCATGCTCGGCCTCAGCGTTGACACCGTGCTCGAAGGGGTGCGGCAACTCCTTGTGAAGAACAGGATTACATCATGAAAAAAACAGGGCGCCGCAGGTCTTCCGCTCGTCCGACTGACCCCCCGCGCTGCAAGCATTTCACGGGTTACAGGCCCTGTTTCCCCGGAACCCGGTGCGATCAGCGGTGCGTGGACCTCGATCCCATCGGAACGCGGATACTCCTCGTGAACCTTGACGCCATGGGGAACGTCCTCGTCACGACAAGCATTCTCCCGGCGATCAAACGGAAGTACCCTGAAAGCACGATCACGTGGATCACAGAGAAACGTACGGCGCCTCTTCTTCAGCACAATCCCCTCGTGGACAGGATCTTTGCCTGGGAGCCGGAAAACTGGCTCATTCTTCAGCAGATGACGTTTGACGTCCTCTTCAACGTGGACAAATCGCGGCGGTCCGGCTCACTCGCGATGGCAGTGAAGGCGAAAGCAAAATTCGGATTCGGCATGAATGCCGCCGGACAGATTATCCCCCTCTCGAAAGAGGCGCATGCAAGCTACAGGATGGGGCTCGACGACGATCTGAAGTTCCGCAAGAACCGGAAGACGGTGCCCGAACTCCAGTGCGAACAGTTCAAGCTTCCCTACCGGAGGGATGAATACATGCTCGCCCTGACGGGAGAGGAGGAGGATTTCTGCCTGCGCTATGCGGCGGAGCACGGGCTTGCCGGAGCGGGGCACGTGATCGTGGGATTCAACACGGGATGTTCGGAGCTGTACCCGAACAAGAAGATGACGATTGAGCAGCACGGGGATCTTATCGGGAGGCTCTCCGCCGTCCCCGGGATTAAGCTTGTTCTTCTGGGTGGGCCGGAGGATACCGTCAGGAACGCCGAGATAGCTCGGCGGGCGGGCGGCGCGGTCCACAGCACGCCGACAACCGATGGCCTCCGCCGCGGCCTCTGTTATGAAAACCTGTGTGACGTTGTCATCACGGGGGATTCGTTCGGATTGCACGCGGCAATCGGGCTCAGAAAACACGTGATCGTCTGGTTCGGCGTGAGCTGCCCCCAGGAGATCGATCTTTTCGACCGCGGGATGAAATTCATTCCGGAGGGGCTGGAGTGTTCTCCGTGCTGGAAGCGGGAATGCCCGTACAACCTCGAGTGCATCCAGATGATCAATCTGGACGCGATTGTCCGGGAAGTGCAGCGCTATGCGGGGGAGAAACTCAGAGGTTGAGTGCGAGTGAGAGCGTATGCGCGTCCCCGAGATCGGAGGAGATCTTCGCATACGCGTAGTCGAGAACGAGTATCCCGTACGACAGCCCTATCCCGAGGGTCAGGCCCCTTCCTTCGGACCCAAACTGGTACCCCCCCCGGACCGCAAACATCGTCGTCAGATTCAGTTCCGCTCCCGCGTTGAGGTAGTTTCTCTCCTCCGGGAAGATGCGGACGAAATCCGCGGCGACGGTGGCCTCCATCTGATCCTGACTCAGCCGGAACGTGTATGCCGGTCCGAACCGGAACAGGGAAGGGAGAGTCGTCCTCTCGGCATTCAGCACGCTCATCGATCCGAGATTACAGAACGCCGCTCCGAATGTCAGGCTGTCGAGCGGAGATTGCCAGATCGCACCGATGTCCGCGGCATATCCGGAATTCTCGTTGATGAATATTTTCTGGTAAAGGAACTTTCCCGTCACCCCGACGCGGAGGTCAGTCGAAAAACGGTGTGCATAGGAAAGACCGAGGGAAAACTCACGGGACGTGAACGTGCCGTCGGCGGGCCCGGGTCTCGTCCTCACCTCGATGTCCGATACTGTCGTGGTGTTGATGGCCGCGCCGAGTGCATTGTCGTCACCAAAGGAGATGGAGGATCCCAGGAATTCCATCCTCGTATCCTGGATCCATTCCCTGTGCATGAACATGAGCTCTGAAGGTGCCGGAGCCGCTGTTTCGGGAACGAGACCCGCAGGGTTGTAGTACGTTGCCGCCGCTCCGGAGGCGATCGCGCTTCCGGCATCCGCCATGGCGGTTCCCCTCCCGGAAATGCCGAGTTTGAGAAATGCCATTCCCGACGAACCCGGCTGAGCGGACAGGAGGGAGGGGCCTGCGAGGAGCAGGAACAGCATGCTTGACCTGGCTATGTGGCGCATGGCGATTGTCAACGTCTGTTCAGAATATGACGCCCAGTGTTATCACGTGCATACCGCTTGGCGCAAACGGTTCCACGACGTACACGTACGTCACCGACGGAGTCCAGTCACCGAGCGCCCGCGTTATCGTGAATCCAAATGCGGGGCTGGCTCCCGTCCCTTTCTGTTTCAGATCGATCCGATCGATTCCTGCGCGGAGCGTCAGCTCGCGGACTACCGGTATCTCGGCGCCGACGCGGAGAAAGGCGGTGTTGACATTGCTGAATTCGATGTCCGACGAAATGAGCCCGATGCTGTCCGGGAGCATCCACGCCGCCCCGCCGGTCACGAGGAGCGGGAAAGGGTCCTCGGACGTGGTTCCCTGGTCTGAATACAGGGGAGTCGAATCCCATTTGTATTTCGAATTAACGTCCTTCACCGTAACCCCGAACGTCAATGCGCTGTTCGCGCGGTACATCACGCCGAAATCCAGACCCGCCGTGACAGAGGTGAAATCAGTATACAGGTGATAATAAAGGACTTTCAGGTTCAGGCCGAAGCTGAATCCGCTCTGGAACTTCAGCCCGAACCCGAGAAACAACTGATCCTCTGAGGTCTTCATCAACCCGGTCTGTACGCCGTCCTCGTCTCTCCCATCGATATTGCTCACCCCGGCATTGATCAGGCCTGCGGAAACTCCGGCATCGGGAGGGAGAGTCTCCGTAAACCCGATGAAGTTAAGGCTCCTGTCAAGACTCAGCAGGCCGAACGAACCGGAAATATCGCGGTACGGGGCAAGAGGGATCACCGCCGGATTGTAATACCCGCTCACGTCTCCGGAGATGACTGCGGTCATGGCATTGCCCATTCCCATGCCGCGCGCACCGAATCCCATGCGGCTGTATGAACCGGGTGCTCCCCCGATCTGGGCCAGGGCGGCGGATCCTGCGATCAGCGTCATTATCATCGAGGTCCCGAGGCGGCGTGTCATTGTATGACCATCACTTTCCCCCACGCAGGATCGCCGCCGCCGACTGTCACCCTGTAGAAATAGACTCCGTTGGGGACAAACGACCCCGATTGATCGCGTCCGTCCCATACCTCGTCGCGTTCCTGCGCACCGGAACGCGGAGCATCCCGGAGCACCGTCCTGATCCTGTTCATCCCGAAGTCAAACACCTCGATCGTCACGATTGTCGAAGGCTGGCCGATGTTATAGTGCAATCGCACGATTTCGCGCCTCGGCGAAAACGGATTCGGGTAGGAATATGTCGACGCAGGAGAGCCGACAGGCTGACTGGTCCTGAGCACGTCCCATTTTTCGCCGAAGAGATTTGAAGCGTTGTCGACCGTTCTGACCATGCCATCGGCGTTTCCGGCAAATACAGTGTCCGCGATGACGCCGGCGGCAAAGAACGATGTGGAGGTAATCACATTGCCACGCACCGGGTCTGCAATTGATCCCGACATCTCCCAGGAAACGCCGCCATCGGAGGAGCGAAAGAGCCCCTGATCAGCGGCAACGTACACGATAGAGTCCTTGAACCCAAAATCGTACGCTTTAATGCCGATGAGCGAATTTTTCCACGTCTGCCCCGAGTCGTCCGTGAAGCTCACGGAATAGGTCTCGCCCGTCGTGGCCGCCGGCCAATTCGCAGTCCAGATTCGCGTACCCGCCGGGCGGCGCTGCCCCCTGATTGCGATGACCCAGTTGGCGAGCATATGGTTCAATTCGTTCGTGGCGGTGAACTTCGACCAGCTCACCCCTCCGTCGGGAGACCGGTTGATCCCTCCCGCGCTCCCTGCCCAGACAACCGAAGGGCTCTCGACATACACGGAAAAGAGGAGGAAATTGTTGTTGAGCCGCGGATCGACGATGTAGCCGGCCAGCGAGTCGTTCGGCGAGATGCTGCCGAGCGAATCGGAGGGAAGGACGATACGTTTCCACGTTGCCCCGTTGTCGGTTGTTTTGCGGAGTCCGCTCGACCAGCTTGCCACCCAGACCGCGCTGTCCGCCACATCTATGCGGAACGTCACATTCTGTTCAGGCACCGTAATGGGGAGAAAGTTGATCCGATTCGCGCCGTACATCACGATGGAGTCAGATGGACTGTCGAGCGGCTGCCCGGCGGAGTGCCATGTCGCCCCGTTATCGAAGGAGAAAGTGTACCCGGCCCCTGTCTGTACGTTCCCCGCCGCCTCGGTCTGCTCGACGTATCCCGTCGCATACCACACGGTATCTCCCTTCACGTCCATGGCATAGATCCCGGGTTGCGCGAATTGAGGCACGGTTCGGTAGCTCACAAACGTTCTCCCGCCGTCGAAGGATCGCGCGCCGCCTTTGCCCGTGCCGATCCAGAGGAGCGTGCCCCGGGTCAATATCTGTGAAACGGAGTTGCTCGGAATCTGAGATTGCGTGATGTCGGTCTTTGCCGAGAGTGACGGGGTTGCTAGCAGCCTGGTCTGGGCGCAAACCTCCGTCGAAAAAAGTCGCAAAAAGAGGAGGGAGAGGAGTATTACTATTGGAGGGAATCTCTTCATGGTTCAGTACAGTGTGACACTGTGGAGGATCGTCGCACTTGTGTCGCCGAAGCTGTTGACGGCCTGAAACGCAAACCTGTACGTTTTTCGGATAGTCGGACTGTCCGTTGCCTTGACGATAATCGCATACGTGCTGTCACCGGGAACTGAGCCCGGAGCGGATCCGTCATTGTTCATTATGAACTTCTGCGTGGGATCGCTGGAATCCAGGCTGCGGAAAAACACCTGGCTGATGTCTGCCTGGCCATCAACGTCCGTCGCTCTAATGTAAAGCGATATTGTTGCGCTCCCCCCGACGGGCACCAGGACAGAATCGGGCGCAACGAGATTCGACAGCACCGGGGCGTGGCTGTCCCTGATCATGAACAGGGCGGCTTCCTCCGTATTGCTTTCGAATCCCTGGTTGTCCGTTGCAACAAATTTCAGGATATAGATTCCGGATGCGGACCGGGGGATCGTGAATTGGACAAGGGCCGAATAAATGCCGTCGCCGGCGATCGAGTCCGGAGAAACGCCGTCGTCGTGCATTGTGACAGTCAGGAGCGGGTCAGTGGCACCCGAAGGTATGACCGCCACACTCACGGCGGCAATGCCGCTCCCACCCTGGGGGGTGGAAAGGGCGGCCCGGGCGCGCACTGTCACGGTGAGGATTCCGTTCGACTGGGGGAGTGACGTCATCCTGACTGAGTCCGGGGACACTGCCGCACCCTTCATAAACGGGGGAGCACCTGTCGGGTCGATCACGCCTCCAGATTGTTTTGTGCATCCGGCGATTACGGCAAGCGCGAACAACGGCGCGATCAATCGCGTTAGGGGCGACTGAAGGCGGAGGATCCCCCGTGCGGTGTGCAACAGGGTTGAGGATGTGAGCCAAACCGGGTTGAGAAATGGTTTGGTGACTCGCGGGATTGAATGCATCGGAAACGTTGGTAAGACTTATACGTGGACTGGGTTTATAAGTACCAACGCTTCGATAGCCGTTATCCAGGTTGGAGGGGAGAAGAATTATCTATTAATCATAAGAAAATGGAGGACGAATGTCAAGGCTGCCGCCATAGAAGGGTTTCCGCAACGGCAAGCGTTGTTTGTGGAAATACTGTTGCGTATCATCCCGCAGCGTTCACAGGCAAAACCAAATCCTGAAAACTCTCGATCCCGAATCCGGTTAAGAGAGCGGTGCGCATGTTTGAGAAAACTCCCACGAGGGATCCAGAGCCGCTCCCTGCGGTAAAGGCGATGTGGTCAGCCGCATATCGGAAGTATTTCGGGCTTTGGACAAACCTGGCAAAAACTTCCGGACTCTCGGAAGACGAATCCAAGGACGTTGTCCAGTCGATCATCGCCGGGATACTCTGCGAGCCCCGGCGGGAGTTTGAATCGCTGGATCACGTCAGAAACTATGTCGCGAAAAGTGTCTTCAACAGGGTGAAAGTGGTTAGAGCCCGCAACGGCAGGAAAACGGCCTGGCAGGAGGATACAGAGGTTCGGTTCGCGATACTGCCGGACGAATATGCCGGGGATGCAGGAAGGCTCAGAGAATCCCTTTGCGTTGCGGTGGGGAGCCTTACCCGGAAAGATTTCAACATACTCAAGATGCGTTTTTTCTCCGGGTTCACGCTCGCGCAGGTGGGCGAGTTCCTTGACATGCCGATATCGACCGTGAAGAGCCGAGAAGATGCAATTCTGAGGAAGATCAGGAAGAAACTCCATCGCAGTGGATTCTGAACTTCAACATTCGTTGAACCATATCGATCATACACAGGAGCGGTGACTCCAATGGCAAAGCGAATTCAGAGCAGCACAATCATCGATTTCGCGCTCGGAAAACTTACGCCTGCGGAATCCCTCGGGTTGCTGGAGTCCATTGAGAAGGATCCGCGGGCGTCGGAGGAACTCGATCTTGTTGTCGACCTGATGAATGAGGCGGCCGACCCGCAGAGCAGCATGTTCAAAACGCCCGTCACTTACAGGAAGTCGTTTCTTTCCCGTGCCGTGGGATCGATCATTGAGAGAATCGGGAGCCATCCGTTTCTTTATCCTGCCGGCGCGTTTGGTTCCCTCGTCGCGGCACTGGGGATCATTGCATCCATTAACATCGTGTCAGGAAACAGGCTGGATGAGCTTACGGGGATTGACAGGACTGCGTTTTCCTGGAACGCCCGGGGTGCGGACAACTCGGATATTGCCGGGGCGTATGTGTGCTTTACGCACGGCGAGTATTCGAAGTCTCTTTCGTTGCTCGATCGACACCTCAGATTGGAACCGGGTGACGATCTCGCGCCGTACGTTCACTATACCGCCGGAGCGGTCTGCCTTATCGCGTCAAAACGACGCTACTTCGCCCTGTTTCAGACCTACGATGCCGCTCTCGTCTCTGAGGCGCTCCGGCATCTCTCGTCAGCCATAGGCCGGTCGACAAATCGGCGACTGCTCGAAGAGTCAAGATTCCTGCGGGCAAAGGGGTTTCTCATGATCAACAAACCCTCGGAGGCGATCGTGGAACTCGATGCCGTCCGATCGCTCAACGGCCCGAGATGCGATGAAGCGATGCAGATGATTGAAAGGATACACGCGCTTACCCCCTGAACCTCCCAGCAGAGGAACTCACATGTTGCGCGCTCGCTTGCACGCCGTCACCGCATTTCTTCTCCTGTGCACCGCTGCCTCGTTTTCTTCGCCTGCCGATGACTATGTGGCTCTTCGCCGGATGATCGGGCAGGAACGATACGATGAGGCAATGTCAAGGTGCATTGAGCTGATCCGGGACCATCCTGATATGCTTTCGCTCTACGAGACGTTGCCCGAGATTGCGCAGTACGCCGGGAACATTGATCGCGCGGTCACGTTCCTGGAATCCCGCGTGGAGGACGGAACGGAACTCCCGTTGGTGTACTATGGACTGGGGACGGCGTTTTACAGTAAGCAGGATTACCGGACGGCTGTCGTCTATTTCAACAATGCCATTGAAGCCGGAAACACAACGGCGGAATGTTACCGCGGCCTTGAATACGCATACGAAAAGCTGGAAGGGATCGACGCGGCGACACGGTACTTCAATTTGCTCTGTCACCGCGATCCCAGGAACGGAAACAACTGGTACGGGCTAGCACTTGCTTACTGGACAAGGCAGGATTATGAACGGGTTAAGTCCTGTCTAAACGAGGCCCTGGCACAGAGACCCGGCGAGCGCCGGTACATACAGGCGCAGGTTGCGGCCGCATATCTCCGAGGCGAGACCGATTCGGTCTCAGGGATGATAAACGGGCTAATTGCGAATGCCTCCGAGGATCTCGACTTCACTGGAAAGGAGTTCTTGAAGTCCTTTGTCGCTGTAGGGCACTTCAATCGAGACCGATATCCCTCAGCGATCCAAACCATAGAGGAGATCATAAGTGACGGCAAAACATATGGGTTCTTGAGGTGGTTAGGGTGGGGCTACAAAAGGATGTCAGATGTGAGATTCTTGATGGGGGAGTACCAACTTGCGATTCAATTCTCAAAACAGGCAGCGATGGTCGCTGAGAAGGTGGGAGACGAAGAACTGCTTATCGCGGCTCTTGACAGGCAATTTGAAGTTTACAGTGAGATGGGAGACTTCTATAATGAATTGGAGGCTGCTTATCAGGAACAAATAGTTTATCCAAAGTTGGGGGCATCAACAGAGCGGATTCGACCTCTCGTTGATATTGCCTGCGCTCTTCATGACGTGGGGTCGGACGATATTGCGCTTGAGTTCGCTATCGAAGCGTTGGGAAAAAGCGAAACTTTGAGAACTGACTCACGACTACCCTATCAAATTCATATATGTCTTGGCCTCATATACGAAGGCCTTGAATCGTACTCGGAGTCCGTTCGACATTTCAGGTTGGCCACAGAACTGGTTCCAATCGACAATTTCTGGAGTAGGAATATTGCAGTATGTCACGGTCATTTGGGCCGAACGCTCATCAAGCTAAAGAGGTTCAGAGAAGCAAAGGAACATCTCAACAAACAACTGGCAATTGCTTCTCGATCTGGGTATGACCGAGAGGTGTGTTATGCCGAAGCTTATCTGGGATTGCTCTATCAGGCAGAGGGAAAGAACCGCCTTTCACGGAATCTCCTTGAGCAGGCATATGAACTGAGCTCGCGGCTGGGCCAATTACCTTCGATTCTGATTTGTGCGAGGGGACTGTCAATGCTCGCCGAGAGCGATCACAGGATCGGTGCGGCTGTCGTGTGGCGGGAGAAGGCCATCGCGACGACAGAATCGATGGGTCTATGGCATGAACGGCTGATATCGCTGGGGTGCATCGATCGCGAGTTGGTCCGGGATTATCACGAATACGTCCGGCTTCTTTGTGCAATTCGGCGGCCGGACAGGGCATTGGAAGCAGCGGAACGAGCAAAAGCCCTCTCATATACAAAGCTCGTAAACATCCCGCAGGTTGAAAAGAACTATTCGGGCTCCGACCCGATCAGATCCCGTCTCTTGTCCCTTCAACAGGAGATCATAAACCTCCACTGCCTTTTGGCATCGGAGAAGGCGCCTCTTGTGCCGGCCAACACCGCGCACTCCTCACTGAGTCTCATAAGCAGGCTGAATCATCTTGAAATGTCATTTCAACGGACGCTCGATACACTGCGGTCATGCAACGATCGATTGTACAGTTTTCTCAAGCCAAACGTGTGCTCAGCCCGGGAAATCCAGGAGACACTCACGGGTCCGAAGACGGCTCTTATCGAATTTGTCGTGGGCGAGAAGAGCACGTCAGTGATCGTGGTAGGGAAGGACACGATCGGAAGTTACGAGGTGAGCATTTCAGACCACAATCTAAAACAATTGATGAGCCGTGTCAGCAAGGTGCTTGTTGAAGGGAAAAGCAGGATCCCGATAATGAACGCTGCAATTGCTGATTTCAATTTTGATGCACTACACTCCGCGTTTCAACTTCTGGTCAGACCCGCACTCCCATTTGTCGGAAATGCCGACCATCTTACGATAGTCAGTGATGGAGTTCTCCTGAACTTTCCGTTCGAACTCATGGTAACCAGGCGAGCCGGAAATCACGACATCGCCGGGAACCATGATCCCGCGTTCCTGATAGAGGCATTTGAAATCAACTACGCATTGTCCGCATCCCAGGCATTGAGGGCACGATACAATGTTCACCACGCCGGCAAAATAATGCTGGCGATTGGAGATGCAATCGCAATACCTCCCAAGACTGAGATTGCCGGGGCTTCGGACGACGAATCCGCATCCGGTGTGCATAAGAAATACACCCCGTCGTTCCCGGGTGTCCACCGTGAGCTGGCTGCAATCAAGCGGATATTCGGCGCAAGGTCGGATATACTTACACAGGGGGATGCCACTCCGGGAGCGTTCCAGTCTGAGGCGCCTGATTACCGTATTCTTCATATCGCGGCGCACGTCGAGTTTGATGATTCGAGGCCGCTTTACTCTTTGATTATCCTGTCGCCGGACAGGCTCAGACCGCAGTCCGGCGGATTTCGAGCCATCAATTTCCTTTCGATGGAGTTGAACGCTGACCTCGTGGTGTTGAGCGGATGCAATACTGGAAGAATCTCTTCCGGGACCGACCTGTCAGGGATGACGAGTTCGATAATCCTCTCCGGAGTCCCGACGGTCGTCGCGAGCCTGTGGAATGTCGACGACGAGGTTACGGCCCAGTTGATGGAGTCATTCTATTCCTATCTTACGGCAGGTCATCCAAGGGGAGAGTCACTGAGGCTGGCGAAGCTCGACATGATGCGCGGCGGCAGGTCGGACCCTTTTTACTGGGGGGCTTTCGTATTATGCGGGGATGAGGGACTCATTGCACTTGACGCGGAGGATTTGCATTCCCACAACGTAATCGCCGGCGTCTGTGCAATCGTTGGATCGATGATGATACTGATATGCAGTGTTGTTCTTCTCAATAAACTGAGAAGGGTCAAGAGCGATCAGTAGGCTCTTATTTCTAAGTGCGGCGGCGCTCCTATTGCGAGACAGGGACTACTGTAAACGACAGGATGAATATCAGCCCGCAAATCCATCCGGTGAGCTCCCGGGCGGAGCCGATGTCTTCCACGTCTTCCAATGCAGGATGTCTGAACCTCTTGCTCTTGAGCAGGAGTGCAAGGGCCATGCTCCAGATCAGCCACCCGGCCCAGCCGAAATTGAACTGAATACCGAGAAACGGCAGAATGCCCGCCGTTCCGAGAACCACCAGCGCGACCAGGACTACCTGGGCTAGCATATGCGAACGGGATCCGAACATTGCGTAGGCAATGTGCCCTCCGTCGAGTTGACCGACAGGGAGCAGGTTGAGCGCGGTGACAAGCGCTCCGAACCAGCCAACGCACAAGAAAGGATAATGGTACACCTCGTTCATGGGGGGGAGGAACGAAGAGGGAGGCGCGACGAATTTTTGCATCAGGCTGAAGAGGAGCGGTTTCCCGAACGTCAGGCCCTCTGTCGGGATCTGATCCAAGTTCCGGTATTCAGGATGTATCCCGTAGAGGTACTCAATCGACGGGAGGTGAGTCATCCCCCATGCCAGGATCGCTATGCAGACTACGAACCCGGATATAGGGCCGGCGGCACCGACGTCGAAGAGTGTTTTTCTGTCTCTGAGTTCAGACCGGATCCTGATGACCGCCCCCAGGGTCCCAAAGGGCATCACGCCAAAAAAGGGGGGAAATGGGAGAAAGTAGGGGAGTGTCGTATCCACCCCGTGTATCTTTGCCGCTATGTAATGCCCCATTTCGTGGGCACCCAGGAACACGATAGTCAACCATGCGTATGTGAGCCCGAGCGAGAATGACGCGAGCTCGAAGGGATCCTTGTTCAGCCATTGGACTCCCGCAAACGTCAAGGTCACAAAGGTCAAAATAAGCAATCCGGCGTGCAGGGAGAGAGTCCTGATATTCATCTAATCGATAGTTCCGTTGATGTTATTCCTCAAGATAATGAATTCCCGCGTTGGAATCACCGGATTCTGCCGGATTCGGGGGGAACTCGGATTCCAGGGGATAATCGTCGATTGGGGAGAGTGGGGTCAACAACAAAAAACATGCTCACGGTCTTCGACCGTGAGCATGTTCTCATTCAGATTGCCGCTTGAATCAGCGCGTATATCGCGCCAAGATCGACAAACCTATGGCTTCGGAGAATCCGGCATGATGGGCATCCCGCTCCGCGGCTTCGGAGAATCGGGCATGACCGGTACTCCACTCTTCGGCTTCGGGGAGTCCGGCATAATAGGCACCCCGCTCTTCGGCTTCGGCGAGTCCGGCATAATGGGCATCCCGCTCGAATATGATATCGCGATGTTCGTAACGGCGATGGCAATGATGGTTATCACAAGTGAGCTTGTTCGCTTCGCTGTGCGTGACATTGGCTTATCTCCTGAATGAGTGGGGTTCAATTTTCTGGTTCGGACTGTCTGGGCATGCAATGATCGAAGGATTCGCCCAAACTCGAATTGGAATTGTAAACTGACATCTGAGGGACTACGAAACTCGTCTGTGGCACGGTCCTCCGTCATCGACCGCTGGCTACTGCAGGATCTCTTCGACCTCCACTATGGATCTTAGAGGTGACTTGGATTTGAAAGATCGGATTCCGCGGATTCACCACTGTTTTCGCTAAAAATGTACCCAACGCATATTTCAATGTCAAGCAGAAAATGAAGATTCTTCAAAGTACCACACCCCATGAAATTGTGATATGCGGCACGAAAACAGCGTTTTTTCAAAAGATTCTGCGTTTGATATTGACTTCACACCCCTTGGTGCATATATTCGAAACGTGCTAAGGAACCAATAGGGCCAAATTGAACATGAGACTATCTAGAAGAATCCTGTGCTGGTGGGCCGCCGTTCTGGCGGTCTTTGTGGGATCTCTGTTGTGCCTTAAGAACCAAGGATGGTCGATGGCTTCGTTTTTCAGTTTTTCAATCCAGGCCCTCCTGTTCATCATCTGTCTTTACATTGTGCGTCACGAGCCAATTCGCAAGAACAAGTTTATATTCGTCAACTTCGCAGTGCTGTTTTCGGTAGTATTTCTTGATTACTTCTCCCTCTTTGTTGGTACCGGCAGGGAATTCTTCGCTGAGCAGCAATACCTCAGACTATTTCTCAGTCAGTATCTGTTTTATGGCGCGTACTTTCTTGTGCTGTCGTTTGCTCTTATCTATTTGACGATCGATGTGTTGTTCCGGGACTTTCAGACATATCAGAAGTACGTCATAAGTCTTGGCATTGCGCTCCTGTTCTTCGGATTCTACTACGCCCCTTACTTTAGCGATTCCAAGTATCTTCACCACACTGCAGATGTTCTTGATTTCAAGACACTTGATGCTAGCTACGAAGAATGGGTGAATGAGGTAGGTGTTGCTCCTTCTCCGGCGACTCTCGCCGAGATTACCGAGATGTATTCCTGGAAAAATGGAATCAAGACTGGGGTCTTGTACCCGGCGGAAAAATTAGAGCGAGCGAGCGCCCTTTACAGCTATCTGCCTGACAACTGGCCGGTACTCGTCTTTAAGCCGCTTTATGCCGACGCGCTAAAAATGTCTGTCGTGTGCATCGGCTTCGTCCTCCTCTTCTTTGGATATCTCTACATGAAGGACCCTCCGCAAGGGGCTTACATAGAGAAGATAATGTTCTTATTCCTGGTGTCTTGCAGCCTCGAGGCTCTTCATCTCTGGACGGCCATGAAAGAGGTCGAGTGGTCTGCGGCAAGTTCTATCTGGAGTGTAGGTCTCAACGTTTCGAATGTCGTGCTCTTATTGCTTGCCGGAGCCTTCTCAATGCGACTGAGATTCATAACTTCGGTCAAAGGTGAATTCTACGAGCAGGAGCTTGCGCTCAGTCCGTCTGCGGTTACGAGGTGGAGGGACTCGCTTGACAACCTTGTGGTCGAGAAGTTCTTCAACCGCAAGCTGATTCTGGGAAGGATGTTTGTCGCTCCGAACAGGAAATAATCTCAAGTTGAGAAACGCCGCCTCCGCGGCATAACGATTGTCACCATAACGAGGCACTGATGGAACATAAGGCACAGCAATCCGAAGACAAAAAGACGGCTTCCACCAACGACTATCCGATCGTTGGGAAGAGCAAGTCGGTCGAGCAGCTGATCAAACAGATCGGCCGTCTCGCCAAGACGCGCAAAGACGTCGTTGTTATCGGTGAAGCGGGCGTCGGGAAAGGCGCGATTGCCAAGAACATCTACTTCCAGAGCAAGACGGGGAGCAGCGAGCAGCCGTTCATGTCCATCAACCTCTCCGTCCTGGACGACAAGGAGCTCGAAGCGGTATTGTTCGGGTTCGACCGTGGAGTTGAGGGGCTTCCTTATACCTCAAAGCGCGGCCTCTTCGAACTGGCAAACGGCGGGACTGTTCTCATTGAAGAGATAGAAGAAGCGAGCTTCCGCAACCAGATGAAGATCCTTAACTTCATGAATGAGCGGAAGACCAGGCGCATCGGCGGCGAGACGGGCGAACCCGTGGACATCCGTTTGATCGTGACGATGAAGGCGGACCCGGCGGAGCTCGTCGAAAAGAGAAAGCTCCTGGAAGACCTGTACGGAAAGATACTCGAGTTTGAGAAGGTCGACGTTGCTCCGCTCCGGACGCGGCCCGAGGACATACCCCTTCTGGTGAAGCACTTTGCCGGTGAAATCTGCAAGGAGCTGGGCCTGGCGGACCTCGTCATAGACATCAACGCAATCGATGTCCTCGTCCGGCAACCCTGGCGCGAAAACATCCGCGAGCTGAAAGCCGTTGTCGACAAGTGCGTCCTCTTCTCCAACGACGGCCGGTTCATGCTCCCGCCGGAGCTCGTCGACGAGAAGACGGAAGTCGTAAAGATGATCAACAACATCATGGCAGGCCAGGAGTTTGTCCTCGACAAATCACTGGATGTCATTGAAAAGGGAATCATCGAACGGTCGCTCGAGAAGTTCGGCTTCAACCAGTCAAAGGCCGCCGCGTTCCTCGGGATGACAGAGCAGACGTTCCGCTATAAGCTCAAGAGGCTCGGCATCGCGAGCGCGCGCGCAAGGGCGTAGTCGCGCATACTGATCCCGGTTCAATCAGAAGCCTCCGGACAACCCCGGGGGCTTCTGCGTTACCGGGCCGTCCAGATCAATTGTCAGCTCCGGAACTTTGTCTCTTTCCACGTTATTTCACTGCCGAACATGACAAGGGGGGGGAAAAGGAGGACATAAATATAATAGTAGAGCTCGAAGAGGGGGTATACAGATAGGAGTGATAGCCGCCGGAACCTGAGGAGAGACGGGAGACACAGAAGCAGATCCACAACGAGCTTCACCCCCAGGGCAAGAACTACCGCCCACCAGGGGGCGGTAAACACTCCCAGAAGCAACAAGAAGTTGAACATATAGGGGAACGAGAATATGAGAAGACTCTTGGCATCCATGCCTCTCCCCCCCGTAAACCACCGCTTTTTCTGACTGAAAAGCTGCTGTAAAGTCCGGCAGGCGGTGCTCCGTACGAGCGTGCCACCGTCCATCGGAAACCGGGCCCTCCATCTCCCCGATGCAGTGACAGCGTGAAAGAGGGCATAATCCTCAGTGACGCTGAATGGGATCCTTCTATAGCCACCAACCGAATCATAGGCCTCCCGGCGCACAGAGAGGTTCGTCCCTATCGCGGTGACGGGAAAACCAAGCCGGGCCGTCGCCGCGGCGACGGAGGTCAGGACAAACCAGTCAAGCGCCTGCATTTGCTCGAATCGTGACTCCCCGGCGAGCGAAGTAAATCCGGCAACCACCCCTACTAACCGGTCGGAGTAATGGGATACGGTATCCTCGACCCATGTGGGGGGGACAGCGCAGTCAGCGTCCGTAAACATGATGATCTCCCCCCTGGAGAGGTCGACCCCGCTCATAACGGCGTTTGTTTTCCCTGGAGGGAGTTCAGTCTCCGTCCCGATGCGGAGTGATCGTATGTGTGGGTGATCTTTTGTGAATCGGGCGACAACCTGTGCCGTCCTGTCCGTGGATCGATCGTCCACTACGACCACGTCAAGCAATTCCGCCGGGTATCGAAGCGCGACAATGGATTCAAGGCAAGCCCCGATCTGCTCCTCTTCGTTCCGTGCGGCAATGACGATCGCCACACTGGGCCGGAACCCCTGGTCCATTCGGGAGCCGGATGAAGCGGCGGCCGAGGCAAACAACAGTATCATGACCAGGTAAATGGCGCCGAAGAGGAGAAGCAGATTGACAATCATGAGGCGGTACGGAGGTCGGCGTGATTGGAGATGAATCAAAAGTAGCCAAAAAAAGCCGTCGATGCAATTCATGACTCCGAGTGTCCTTTGCGGTGGACACTTCCCGATTCCTTGACTATCCAGCACGAAATGGATATATTTCCAACATGTCCAGACCCTCGCAGGCCGTCACCCCCCTTTACCGCAAAACTGTACTCGATAACGGCATTCGTGTCGTGTCGGAGACGATCACTCATGTGCGCTCGGTTTCGATCGGCGTCTGGGCCGATGTAGGTTCCCGTGACGAGACGCTGAGCCAGAATGGGATCAGTCATTTCATCGAACACATGGTGTTCAAGGGGACGAAGAAGAGAAGCGTAAGGGACATAGCGCAGAGCCTTGAATCCCTGGGGGGCTACCTGAACGCGTTTACGACAAAGGAACAAACGTGTTTCTATGCGAGGGTTCTCGACTCCAACGTACCGGAGGCACTGGACGTCCTCTCGGACATCGTGATGCACGCTACGTTCAAAGAACAGGAGCTCGAAAAAGAAAAGCTGGTGGTCATCGAAGAGCTTAAGAACGCCGAAGACGACCCCGAGGACATCATACACGATTATTTCGAAAAGGCCTTATTCCCCGACCACGCGCTCGGATTTCCGATCATCGGGTCGGAGAAGAACCTGAGGGGGTTCAGGAGGGAAGATTTGTTCTCTCACCTGAAGGCTCACTACCAGCCTTCGCGAATCGTCGTCGCGGCGGCCGGCAATGTCGATCATGATAAGCTTGTCAGGCTGGCTGCGAAGAACTTCACACAGGCGGGTGGGCGACATCCCGAGCGGAGCCGCCCTCCGGGGCCCACGCGCGTGGTGCGGCCTCTCAAGAAAGAGTATCCCAGGCCCATCAATCAGGCTCATATATGCATGGGGACCGTGGGCTACAGCATCCACCACAGGGACCGTTACCCGCTCATGGTCCTCAACGCGCTTCTGGGCGAAGGGATGAGCTCCCGCCTGTATCAGACGATCAGGGAAAAGCACGGGTACGCATACTCGGTGTATTCGTTCGTGAACCTCCTCTCCGATACCGGCCTGTTCGGGACATATATCGGGACAGACAGGAAGAACATCGCCAACGCGATCTCCCTCGTCCACAAGGAACTCACCCGTCTCACGAAGACCCCCGTCTCGGGGGCCGAACTGAAGAGGACGCAGTCGCAAATCAAAGGCACGATGATGCTTGGCCTTGAAAACATGTCGAGCCGCATGATGCGCCTCGGGAGCTCCGAGCTCTATTACCAGCGGTCGATCAGCCTTGACAGCGTTCTGAAGAAGGTGGATGCCGTGACATCCGCGCAGATGCAGAAGGTGGCAAACGACCTGTTCGATCTCAGCCGGTTTTCGACCGTTATCATCCGCCCGTCGTAATTCACGGAACATCCTCAAAGACTGTGCTGCCATGTTGTCGAGAGACGCTTTGAATCCCCGGTTGCTCACCGCCGAGTATGCCGTGCGGGGGCCGATTGTTCTCAGGGCCCAGCAGCTCGAGGAACAGGGGCGTAAGATCACATACTGCAATATCGGCAATCCACAGGCGCTCAAGCAGAAGCCCCTGACGTTTCTGCGCCAGCTCCTGAGCCTCGTGGAGTATCCAGAACTTCTCAAACATCCGGAAACGTTACGACTGTACCCCGGCGACATTGTCATGAGGGCCGGCGCGATTCTCGAGAGGCACCCGCATGGAACGGGGGCGTACAGCCAGAGCCCGGGCATTCCGTTCATTCGTCAGGCGGTCGCCGATTTCATTACGCGCCGGGACGGGATCCCGGCGGACAGGGATCATGTGATTCTGACGGACGGGGCCAGCAAGGGAGCCCAGGCCGTTCTGACGGCACTCCTCCGGTCACCGTCGGACGGGTTCATGATCCCGATCCCCCAGTATCCGCTGTACAGTGCATCCCTCTCGCTGTACGGGGGGAAACAGGTCGGCTATTACCTTGACGAGAAGTCGGGATGGCAGCTCAGTGAAGAGTCGCTGAACGACAGCCTGGCGAAGGCGAGGGGGGAGGGGGTGAACCCGGTGGGAATCGTCGTCATCAATCCCGGGAATCCGACGGGGGCGGTTCTTTCGGCGGAAAACATACGGATGGTGATCGGCTTTGCGCGGAAACACGGGCTCGCGATCATTGCCGATGAGGTGTACCAGGAAAACGTGTACGATTCGGCCCTTTCGTTTCAATCATTTGCCAGGGTGATGTGGGGCATGCAGGAGCGGGACGTGTCGCTCTTCAGCCTTCACTCCGTCTCGAAAGGGTTTCTCGGCGAATGCGGCCACCGGGGGGGGTACCTCGAGCTCCGGAATCTGCCGGACGATGTGCTTGCCGAATTCGTCAAATTGCAGTCGATCAGCCTGTGCGCGAACATCGTGGGACAGATTGCCACCTACATGATGGTTGCGCCTCCTTCTGCGGGAGATGAAAGCTACCTCCTGTACCAGCGCGAGAGGGAGGGCGTCCTTGCGGATCTCAAGGCGAAGGCGGAGATCCTGGGGAACGGGATTAACGCCATCGAAGGAATGTCCGTCGAGATTCCCCGGGGTGCGATGTATGCGTTCGTCCGGTTTGAACTGCCTGAAAGGGACAATGCGCCGGTCCTGACGGGAGAACGGCGCGCGGCGTACGAGGAGGAACGGGACACCGATTACTGTCTTGCTCTTCTCGAGGAAACGGGAATATGCGTCGTGCAGGGAAGCGGGTTCGGCCAGGCGCCGGGGACGCTTCATTTCAGGACGACGTTCCTTCCGCCGAAGGACGAAATAGAGCAGCTTGTTGTCAAACTCAGGAAATTTCACCAGCGATACGTCCGGGAACTGACGGAGGCGTGAACAGGGGACAGGCATGGCGACGATCACCATAGACGGCAACGCGCTCGAGGTCGAGAACAACCTGACGATCATTCAGGCGGCGCGGAACAACGGCATCGACATTCCGCACTTCTGCTGGCATCCGCAGCTCTCCGTCGCGGGCAATTGCCGCATGTGCCTCGTGGAAGTGGAGAAGATGCCCAAGCTCGTCATCGCGTGTTCGACGCAGGTGGCGGACGGGATGGTCGTTCAGACGAAGAGCCCGCGCGTGGTACAGGCCCGCCAGGCGGTCATGGAGTTCCTCCTCATCAATCATCCGCTGGATTGTCCCATCTGCGACGAGGCGGGAGAATGCAAGCTCCAGGACTATGCCTATACCCACAGCATCGGCTACAGCCGGTTTGAGGAGGAGAAGGTCCACAAGCCCAAACGGGTCGAACTTGGTCCGCACGTGATGCTCGATACTGAGCGGTGCATCATGTGCTCCCGATGCGTCCGATTCTGCGACGAGATCGCCGGCAAACCCCAGCTGACGTTTACACAGCGGGGAGACCATGTCGAGCTGACGACGTTTCCCGGGGAGAAACTGGATAACCCATACTCGATGAACGTGATCGACATCTGCCCGGTGGGGGCGCTGACAAGCCGCGATTTCCGTTTCAAGGCGCGCGTCTGGGAAATGTCCGCAACAGAGACGATCTGCCCGGGATGTGCACGGGGCTGCAACATGAACACCTGGGTGAGAAACAACGAGATCCTCAGGCAGACCCCCAGGCACAACCCCGAGGTGAACCAGTCCTGGATGTGCGACTGGGGAAGGCTTGAGACGCTGCGGCAGGTAAACTCTGACACGCGGATCCGCGGCCCGCTCATGAGGAAGGATACCGGGATCGTTGAGGTGGGCTGGGATGAAGCGGTCGTCCGCGTCTCCTCCGAGCTCAAGTCGTTCCGCAAGGGGGAAATCGCCGTCATCGGATCGGCGTTCGATACGAACGAGGACAATTACGCCCTCCAGCGGTTTGCGCGCGAAGTCCTCCAGACGCGGAACCTGGATTTCAAGCGTCACACGGCACCGGGGCAGGAAGACAGGCTGCTGATCTCTTCGGACAGAACGCCGAATACACGCGGCGCGGTGGAAGTCGGGCTGCTGCCGGGGGAACACGGGTCAAACGTCGAGGCCATTGTCCGCGGAGTACGGGAAGGATCCATCAAGTCCCTGATCCTCGTCGATGACAATCTCGCCGCCGACGCCGAAACGGCGCAAATTCTCTCGCGCCTGGAATTTCTCGTGGTCCTTGCTTCCGTGGAGAACGAGACCACGCGGCTTGCCGACATCGTCCTTCCCACGTCAACGTATGCGGAGAAGAACGGGACGTTCACAAACCTCCAGGGACGCGTGCAGCGCATCCGCCCCTCCGTGGCAACTCTCGAGCAGGACCGTGCCCTGGACGGGTTTGCGATGAGCCGGCTCGACAAGCTGGGATCGCAGTTTGACCGGTGGGCGAAGGGGGCCAAGAGGGACGCACGCCCGACGTGGCGGATCATCGCCGGGATCGCCCTCCTTATGGGGGCCAGGTTCAGGTATCAGACAGCAGAAGACGTGTTTGCGGACATCGCGTCTCACGTCGACGCGTTCAACGGGATGTCGTACCGCAGGATCGGGAACAAGGGAATGCTGTTGAAAGCCGGCAGGGAAATGCGGGTTCACCAGCCCGCGTAACGCGCCCGCCCTGTTGAGGCGGGGACGTACAATCAGATCAAGAGTCCCATGGAATTCATCGTCATCTCGACCGTCAAAATCGTCCTGGTGGTCCTCATCATACTCACCACGGTTGCCAACCTCGTCTATGCGGAGCGGCGGATCAGCGCGTTCATCCAGAATAGGATCGGACCGAACAGGGTGGGGCCATGGGGTCTTCTCCAGGCGCCCGCAGACGTCCTGAAGCTCTTCATAAAGGAAGACATCGTGCCGTTCCAGGCGAACAGGGCGATACACGCCCTGGCGCCCATCATCTCGATAACGGTTGCGATGACGACGTTCGCCGTGATCCCGTTTGGAGACCGCATCACGGTCTTCGGAACAGACGTGAAGCTCATGATCGCGGACGTCAACGTCGGGGTTCTCTACATTCTCGCAATGACCTCCATGGGCGTGTACGGGGTAACGCTGAGCGGCTGGTCCTCAAACAACAAGTATTCTCTTCTCGGCGGGCTGCGTTCGTCGGCGCAGATGATAAGCTACGAACTCTCGATGGGGCTCTCGGTCGTCGCCGTGATCATGGTGGCGGGAACCCTCCGTCTCGACAGGATCGTGGAGCTGCAGAACGGCATGTACTGGAATTTCTGGCGGATGCCGATCGGTTTCATCACCTTCGTCGTGGCTTCGTTCGCCGAGACAAACCGGCTCCCGTTCGACCTGCCCGAGGCCGAGCCGGAGCTCGTCGGGGGGTATCACACGGAATACAGCGGAATGAAATTCGGCACGTTCTTCCTTGCTGAATACGCGAACATGATCACCTCGAGCGCGCTCATTGTGACGCTCTTTCTCGGAGGCTGGCAGGTCCCGTTTCTCACGGAATCGGGGCTCCCTTCGACGGCGGTGAGCCTGATCCAGGTCGCCGCGTTCGTTCTCAAGGTGGGATTCGTGCTCGTGTTCTATATGTGGATTCGCTGGACCATACCGCGGTTCAGGTACGATCAACTGATGAACCTGGGCTGGAAGGTCATGCTGCCCCTTTCCCTTCTGAATATCGCTGTCACGGGAACCTGGCTGCTCTTCCTCCGCTGAGGGTGACAGTGCCGAAATGAAGGAGACCGGTGCCGAATGGTGAACTCGAAAGACGACAAGGTGAAGCAGATCCGCGGCAAGGATCTTACGTTTCTCCAGAGGATGTACATCCTGGAGATCGCCAAGGGTCTTGTGCTCACGCTGAGACAGGTCTTCCGCCCGAAATTCACCCGGCAGTATCCCGAGGAACGATGGAACCCCCCGGCGTCGTTCCGCGGGCGCCCCGTTCTCGTGGAGGAAGACGGCGTCGAACGGTGCGTGGCGTGCGGCCTCTGCGCGCGCGTGTGTCCCGCCCTTGCCATCGAAGTCCAGGCGTCGGAGACCGAGCTTCCGAAGGAGAGATATCCCGTCAGGTTCGAGATCAACATGCTGCGGTGCATATTCTGCGGATTCTGCGAGGAAGCATGTCCGGAGGAAGCGATAATCATGAGCGACGAATATGAGCTTGTCTTCCGGAACACCGAGCATGCGATCTTCGGCAAGGAGAAGCTTCTGATGTCCACCGACCGGCTAAAGACACGTCTCGAGTTCCTCCGTCGGGCGAGATAACACTACCCCAATGCGGGCCTGATGGATACCCTCTGGATCGAGATTCTGGGCGTTCTCCTCCTGATCGCCATCGTTGGATTCTTTTCCGCCAGCGAGGTCGCGGTGCTTTCGAGCAGGAAGAGCCGAATGCGCGCGCTCGCCGACGAGGGAGAGCGGAGGGCGCTTCTCGTCCTCGGGTTCAAGGAAGCTCCCGAGCGCTTTCTCGCAACGGTGCATATCGGGATCGTTTTCTCCCTGATCCTGGCGTCCGGCCTGGGCGCGATCCTCGGTTCACAACACCTCGTCCCGTCCCTTTCCGACTTCAGCATCTCCTGGGTCCGTGATTCCAGCGGATGGCTTTCACTGAGCATTATCGTTGTCTCGATAGGGTTCCTTGTTGTTGTCTTCGGGGAACTCCTGCCGAAGTCTCTCGCCCTCCGTTCGGCCGACAGCGTCGCTCTCCGTGTGGCTCCCGCCATCCGGATGTTCGAGAAGGCGTTCCGCTATCCTGCAATGGTTCTCACCGTGGCCAGCAACGCGCTTCTTCTCCCGCTCAGGCATCATCAGACCGCGGGGGAGTCCGGCATCTCCGAAGAAGAGTTCAAGCTCATCCTCGAGGAGGGAACCCGCAGGGGCGTCATCGACAAGACGGAACAGGAGCTCATCGGGAGCATCTTCGAGTTCACGGACACGACGGCGAAGGAGGTCATGATTCCCAGGCCGGACGTCGTCGCGCTCAGAGTGGACATGTCACGCGAACGAATCATCAAGACGGTCCTCGAGGAAGGGTATTCCCGGATGCCGGTCTACCGGGGGACGATTGACAACATCATCGGGGTCGTCTACACGAAGGACCTCCTCGGCCTGATGGAATACCGTGATCTTATCATCCTGCAGGACGTGATCCGGCCGGCATATTTCGTCCCCGAGACGAAGAAGATCAGCCAGCTTATGCGCGAGCTGCAGCAGCGGAAGATCCACATCGCGATCGTGATCGACGAATTCGGGGGGACCTCCGGCATCATCACAATGGAGGACATCCTGGAAGAAATCGTTGGAGAAATCCACGATGAATACGACGAGGATCTGAAAGACGTCGAACAGTCCGCGGACGGGACGTACCTTGTCAACGCGCGCATGCCCGTCAGAGAATTCAACGAGCGCTTTGCCGCCGAGATTCCGCCGGCCGAGGATTATGAAACCGTCGGCGGCCTTCTTCAGAAGCTTTCCGGGAGGATTCCGGAGATCGGGGAAGAGATCCTTCATGACAACCTCTCCTTCACAGTCATGAAGAAAAGCCAGCGCCGGATCCGCCAGGTGAAAGTCCGCAAGCGCGACGCAGATGTTCTCCCCACCGTCATCCCCCGGGACCGCCAGTGACACGCCGGAAGAGGATACTGGTTGTCTTCGGCACGCGCCCCGAGGCGATCAAGCTGGCGCCCGTCATACAACGGCTCCAGGCGTCTCCGAAACGGTATGCAACCCGCATCTGCGTCACGGCCCAGCACAGGGAAATGCTCGACCAGGTGCTCACCCTTTTCAGGATCAGGACGCACCACGATCTGGACATCATGCGGACGGGACAGTCCCTGGAAGACGTCACGTCGCGCGTCCTCCTGGGCATGAAAGGCGTTCTCGAACGGGAGAGGCCGGACATCATGCTCGTGCAGGGCGACACGACGACGGTCATGGCGGCGGCGCTGGCCGCGTTCTACGCGGGCGTACCGGTGGGGCACGTCGAGGCGGGACTCCGCACATGGAACAAGCGGAGCCCCTTTCCCGAGGAAATCAACCGCGTCCTCGCGAGCCACCTGGCGGACCTGCATTTCGCCCCGACGGAACAATCGCGGAGGAACCTGCTCCGCGAGGGAATCGCCCCCGGCAGCATCGTTGTTACGGGGAACACGGTCATCGACGCGCTGTTTCATGTCCGTTCGGGAGTCAGGCGGGCGCACGCGAAGTTTGCGCGCATGTTCTCCGGGATCGATTTTTCCGCCCGGATGATACTCGTGACGGGGCACCGCAGAGAAAACTTCGGAGAGGGATTCCTGAACATCTGTCGTGCCATCCGGACAGTGGCGGAACGGCACCCGGACGTGGAGATTGTGTACCCCGTACACCTGAATCCGAACGTCCAGAAGCCCGTCCGCGCCCTCCTGGGGCACCTCTTCAACGTTCATCTTCTTGACCCGCAACCGTATCTTCCGTTCGTTTTTCTCATGGATGCCAGCTCGGTGATCCTTACGGATTCCGGCGGCGTGCAGGAGGAAGCGCCCTCCCTGGGCAAGCCCGTGCTCGTGATGCGCAGCCACACGGAACGGCCCGAAGCGGTAAAGGCGGGGACCGTCCGCCTTGTCGGCACGTCCTCCCGGAGGATTGTCAATGACGTTGAGAGGCTTCTCACGGACCGGAAGGCATATCTCAGGATGAGCAGGGCACACAATCCCTACGGTGACGGAAAAGCCAGCGGCCGGATTGTCCGCGCGCTTGACGCCTTCTTCCGCGTGAATTCTTGACCCGCCCGTGTCCGGCACAGAGACGCGCATGAGAGACGGACCGGCGACAATCGCGCAGAGCTCCCCTGTTTCGCTCAAGGGGAACATTGCGGCCAATTTCGCGGGGACATTGTGGCAGGCGCTCATGGGGTTGATCTTCGTTCCCCTGTACATCAGGTTCATGGGGATCGAATCCTACGGGCTCATCGGGATTTTCTCCACGCTGCAGATCACGCTTGGCCTCCTGGACCTCGGGCTGGGAAGCACGCTTACGCGAGGGATGGCGCGTCTTTCAGCCCTGCCGGACAAAGAACAGGAAATGCGGAATCTCGTCCGCACGCTCGAAACCATCTACTGGAGCGTCGCCCTGATTGTGGGGGTCGCCGTCGTTTCGACGTCGCCGTTCATCGCCCATCACTGGGTCAAGGCGGGGGAGCTGTCTCCGGGGACCGTCGAGCAGGCGCTGTTCATCATGGGATTCCTGATGGTGTTCCAGATGCCGATCGGGTTTTACTCCGGAGGGCTGCTGGGACTGCAGAAACAGGTTTTGCTCAACGTGATCAACGTGTGCATGAGCACGCTGCGGGGCGGAGGCGCCGTCCTGATCCTGTGGCTCGTGTCTCCGACGATCCAGGCGTTCTTTCTCTGGCAGATTGCGATCAGCATTCTCCATGCCTTCACGCTTGCCGTGTCGTTGTGGCGTTCCGTCCCCCGGAGCGGGGAACGATCGGCATTTGAGAAACGGCTTCTGAAAGAATCATGGCGGTTTGCCGCCGGCATGAGCGGGATATCCATCTTTTCGACAATTCTCACCCAGCTCGACAAAGTCATACTCAGCAAGGTGCTCCCGCTGGAGATGTTCGGGTACTATATGCTGGCCAGCGTGGTGGCGGGAAGCCTTGCGCGCCTTTTTACCCCCGTGTTCTTCAGCATTTACCCCAGGTTCATACAGCTTGCGTCCGTCAGCGACATGGACGGACTGGCCCGGCTCTACCACAAGTGTTCCCAGTTCATGGCGGTCCTGATACTTCCCGTCGCGGTGATCATCGCGCTGTACTCGTACGACCTCATCCTGTTCTGGACGCAAAACCAGGAGACCGCCGAGAGAACCCATCTCCTTGTCAGCATCCTGATCTCCGGCACGGCAATCAACGGATTGATGAATCCCCCGTATGCGCTCCAACTGGCGTTCGGCTGGACCAGACTCTCGTTCTTCAAAACGTTGATAGCCGTGATTCTTGTCGTACCGCTCATCATCTACATGACGACGCATTACGGCGCAACCGGTGCGGCAGTCTCGTGGCTCGTTCTCAACATCGGCATGTTCCTCGTTGAAATTCCCATAATGCACCTGAGGCTCCTGCGAAACGAAAAATGGCGCTGGTACCTGCAGGACGTCAGCGCCCCGCTGGCCGCGGCCTTTGCCGTCGCCTGCGCGGGAAGGTACATCACGGGCGGCTCGACAACGCAGTTGATGACGCTTGTGAACCTCGGCATCGTGTCCGTGGTGACACTCGGAGTCGTGGGCATCGCGACACCGGTATCGCGGACGTGGCTGTTCACGCATCTGGCGGGCCTCAGGCGCGCCTGACTCACATCCGGACGGCAGGAACCATCGCATGCAGAAGAAGATTCTCTTCGTGTCTCACAGGAAGGCCCGGTGCGGCGTCTACGAATACGGCAGACGCGTCACCGACGTCCTGCAGAAATCCGGCCGGTACGCATTCATCCGTGTGGAATGTTCTTCTCTGGCCGAACTGGAAGCCGCAGTGGTCGTGCATGCGCCCGATGCCCTCCTCTACAACTACATGCCGTCGGTCTTCCCCTGGATCGCGCCCATGGTTGCTCCAAAGGTGTACAGGAACAATATCGCGGCCATCCCGGTGACGCAAATCGGAATCATTCATGACGTCACACAGCACGTCGCCGATATGGCGACAGGGTACAGGAACCGCTACGTCCCGGGAGGGGCGAAGGTCATCAACTCGCTGTTCGACTATTACATCGCGCCGGATCCGACGCTCCTGCTGCAAAATCCCCTTGTCTACAAAACGGGGAGGCTGGTTCCTCCCTATGAAAACAGATTCCCGCGCCCCGCGCAGACGGTTATCGGCAGTTTCGGGTTCGGCACCCCGAAGAAGGGATTCGAAAACATCGTCCGGCTGGTACAGGATCAGTTCGGCGAAGCCGTCATCAGGCTCAACATCCCCCCGGCGGATTTCGGCGACAGGGACGGTGCACTCGCGCGGGCAATTGCGGCCCGGTGCAGGGCGCTGATTACGAAGCCGGGGATTCAGCTCATCGTGACGCACGACTTCATGGATCACGAAGCGATGCTCGATTATCTTGCCCGGAATACGATCAACGTGTTCCTCTATGAAGACACGGGGAGCAGGGGACTGTCGAGTGCCGTCGACAATGCGATTGCGGTCCGCCGGCCGGTCGCCGTGTCGGACGCCGTCATGTTCCGTCACGTGTTCGACGCTGAGCCCTCCATCCGCGTCACAAGGAACAGTCTCCCGGCGATCATCGCCAACGGGTTCGCGCCGTTGCAGAAGCACTACGACGAATGGAGCGCGGAGACGTTGTTGTGGGAGTACGAACGCATTATGAACTCCGTATTTGCGAGAAAGCCGTCGCCCCGGCACCCGGGAAGGGGTATCCCGGGCATCGTGCGGGCGGAGTTCAACAGGGCGCTCTCAAGGCCGGTCAGGACGTTCACGTGGCTGGGAAGTTCAGGGAACGTCCGGGAGGACGACCTCACGGCGGGGGGGCATCCCCCGTACCGGCCCGTTCGTCTTCCTTCCGGCGCATCACTGAACCGGATACTCGACAACAGCGCGCGCGAACTGTACAGGCCGGCCATTGACACGCTCACAGAGCTGCTGCCCCGGACCATGAGCAAGAAAGTTGCCGGTGCCAATGTCCAGCAGGCGTTCGTCTTTGATACGGTGGTCCGGCTCCTTTCGTCGCGCAGCGATTCCCGCGTACTCTGCGTCGGAAGTCATGAGGATACTGCGTCGATGGCGCTCATGAAATTGGGGTTCGCAATCGAGGAAATCGATCCCGTGGTGAACTACTCCCTGCAGGAATTTGTCACAAAGCCATCCACGAGGAAACACTCCTACGACGTCATTCTCTCGACGTCGGTAATCGAGCATGATCCGGACGACGAATCGTTCGTCCGCTGCATCGCCGATCTGCTTGCGCCCGCGGGGGTTGCCGTGCTGACCTGCGACTACAAGGAGGGATGGAAACCTCATGAGCCGATACCCACCGGCAATCAGCGGTTCTACACGCAGCATGACCTGAGAGACCGTCTCCTCCCGTTGATGGAAGGCTGCGCGCCGGTTGATGAGCCTCAGTGGGATTGCCCCGAGCCGGACTTCAGCTACCTCGGAAAATTCCGGTACACGTTTGCCGCGATCGTCATGAAGAAGAAATGAGCCCGGAGACGGAACGGCCGGCGGACCGCCCGGGACGAGACAATCAAGCAATGGCCTGGAATGTATGAAATTGCTCGTCGTCATGAGCCACACGCCTTTTCCTCCCCGCACGGGAAGCGGCGTTGTCGCGTACAACAGCATGAAATACCTCTCACGAAATCATGCCCTGACGCTTCTCTGCAGCCAGGGGGATGACGATCAGGCAGGACAGCCGGAATTCGTGGAAAAGGCGGAATTTGTTTCCCGAAAGGTCCTGTCGCCATTCGTCAGAAAGTGGCGCAATCGTCTCGGTGTTCTGGCCGGGACACCCGCGTCATTCAGCGATGTGAAATCGCACGAAATGAGGAAGAGGGTTCATGCAGTCCTGGAACAGGGGGATTTTGACGCGGTACTCCTTTTCGAAATGAACGCGATACAGCACTGCCCCTCATCCTGGTACCGCAGGATCGTCGTGAACATTGAGGATCCGCCGTCAATCAGGCTCAGCAGGTTCATGAAACTGCCGATATGGCCGGCGTGGCAGAAGCTCCGCTTTTTGTTTATCAGGGTGATAACACGGCGGTATGAACAGCGCTATCTCCCCGGCATGGGGAAGGTCATTCTCCTTTCCCAGGCGGACATGGAGGACATGAAGAAAGAGCGGGGATTTGAGAACCTGGGAGTCGTCCCGTACGGGATCGACAAAGTGCCGGAGGGGTCGATACCAGGATTCGGTGACCGCGCCCGGGGTATGATCGTCTTCTCGGGGAACATGTTCCACCTCCCGAATGTCGACGGTGCTCTCCATTTCCTGCGGCACGTGTTCCCGGGCGTCCTGCGCGACTATGCCGATGCCGTGTTCTGGATCGTCGGGGCGGATCCCGACGTCCGGATTCGCCGGGCGGCGGCGCAATTCGGGAACCATGTCGTCGTCACGGGGAGGGTAACGAGCGTGCCGGAACATCTGCAGCGGGCCGTTGTGAGCGTGTGCCCCGTGAGACTTCAGATCGGGTGCCAGACGAAGATCCTGGAGGCACTCGCGTGCGGCACGCCGGTGGTGACGACAAACGCCGGGAACAGCGGCATCCGGGGGCGCTCCGGCTTAGAGATGTGGGTGGAAGACGATCCGGGGACATTTGCCGCCCGCGTCGTCGCACTTCTCCGCGGAGAGAACTGGCGCGCGCTCTCCGAAGCCGGACGGCAGTTCGTCGAGACCACGTTTTCGTGGGAACGCAGCGCCGGGACACTTGAACAGCACATCGCCGCGGTTCGGGCCTCTTTCGACAGGAGAAACTAACCCATCAATCCCGCCTTCCGTTTTCGGACATATGCTCTGTGTACAGCGTTGAACGGCCAGCCGGCATTCCTGCCGACCCCCGTTCTCTTTCCGGCCCGCCATGAGTGACGGGACGGGAATCATGGGACGCATCAGGAACATCATGAAGAAGGCCTGGCATTCCCAGACGGTGGAAAACACATTCTGGGTGGGAGCGGCCTCGGCCATGGGCGCCCTTCTCGGGGCTGTCACCTCGGGTTTGTACGCGCGTACGCTCGGCGTCAATGAATACGGCGTTCTGACGCTGATCATCTCGATCGTCACGGTAATGGTCGCATTCTCCGACCTCGGTATCGGGGGATCGATCGTCCGGTTCGGATCGGAGATGATCGCCCGCGGGAATGAGGAGGGGTATCGGTCGGTTCTGTCGGTCGCGCTGAAGGCGAAGCTCGCACTTTCGGCCGTCGTGATCGCGGGCGCCGTGATATTCCTGAAGCCGATCGTGGCTATGGTGTTCACGCACGTGGACAGCAGCATCACCGTCTACTTCCTGATGTCGCTCGTCGCGGCCGCGTTCGGCATGCTTGCGGCTCTGTTTCCGCCGATTTTTCAATCGCACAGGCATTTCCGGACGCTTGCCGCCGTGACGATTTCACAGCCGCTGATCAAGGTTGCGGTCCTCGTCGTGTACCTCTATGGATTTGTCGTCCCCTCGCTCAGAGTGGGGGACGCGCTCTGGATCGAGATCGGAACGACGGGGGGATTTCTTCTCATATGCTACCTGTGCGCACCCCGGCGCGTTCTCTCCTTTCGGAAGGCGGATCCCCGGCTCAGGCACAGGATGCTCTCGTTCAACAAGTGGCTCTCGGTGTACTACCTGCTCAATCTCGTGGGCGGACGGCTGGACCTCTTCTTTGTGGGCGGTCTCGCAGACGCCAACGCGCTGGGTATGTACAGCGCCGCCTCGAAGATCGCGTCGGTCGTTGTGATCGTGACCAACTCGTATCTTCTCGTCCTTCTTCCGGAACTGTCGTCGGCGCTCACCCCGGACGCGATACGGAAGAAGCAGCGGCATTCCATACTCATCGTCGCACTCTTTGCCCTCGGCATCCTCCTCCTGGGAGCGACAGCTGATATCGCGGTGGACATCGTCTTCGGCCCGAAATTCGCCGGCACGGGGACCATGATCCGGATCATGTGCGTCGGCCTGCTCTGCATCGTCGGCGGCTATCCGCTGAACGCAACGCTGTTCGCCTGGGGGCGGTCCGAGGTCTTTCCCATTATCTCCGGCGCCGGGATCGCAGCGCTAATCGCGGGGAACGCATTCTTCGTCCCGCGCATGGGCGCGCCCGGGGCGGCCATCGCGTTTTCGCTGAGCGGGTTGGTTGGCATTTTGACGTCGGGTGTGCTATATTTTTTCCATTTGCGAAAACGGGCGAATGAATCAGCAGGCGTCACCATTTAAGTGCGGTATCTGCGGCGGAAACGAGGGGGAGTTCATGTTTGCGGCTACGGACGTGAATTTCCACACGACGGATGAATCGTTTTCCATTGTCCGCTGCACCTCGTGCGGCGTTGCGCAGACACTCCCGCAGCCCCCGGCAGGTGTGCTGGACCGGTATTATCCCCCGCCGTATTATCCCACCGGCGGATTCGATCCCGGATACTACAGGCGGAGAGTTCGGCCCGCCCAGCTCGCGAAGCTCGCCATCGTCCGGCGATTCCGGTCGTCGGGCAGGCTCCTCGACGTGGGCTGCGGTGCAGGTTTTTTTGTCCGGGAGGCATCACGGGAAGGCTTCTCCGCCGAGGGGATCGAGTTCAGCCACGATGCGGTCGAATTCGGAAGGAGGGAGGGAGCGGGCAATCTCACGGAAGGGGACTTCCTGGACGCACACTATACCGAAGGGTCATTCGACATCGTGACGCTCTGGCACGTGCTGGAACACCTGCCCCGCCCCGTCGCGACCCTGAAGAAGATAAGGGGGCTTCTGGCACCCGGCGGCCTCCTCGTCATTGCGGTTCCGAACTTCAACAGCATCCAGGCCGGAGTATTTCGCGCCCGCTGGTACCACCTTGAGGTGCCCCGTCATCTCTATCATTTTTCGCCCGCCGCCCTCCGGAATCTCCTTGAAAAAGAGGGGTTCGACGTCAGGGCCGAGTATCAGAGGTCTCCCGAGCACAACTGGGCGGGGATACTCGGGAGCATCATCCCGCTTCTGCCGGCAAACGGGTCGCTCGCCGGGCGGCTTGCCCGCCGGTTTGCGGGCCGTCCGGCGAGCAGGGCGGTGGCAGCGCTGGAAACAGCTCTGCACCGCGGGGGCACGTTCACGCTCGTTTCCGCTCCGGAACGAGGGCGGGAGGACTGAACGACGTGCTCCCTTTCTGTTCGGTGATCATCGTAAACTTCAACGGGAAGCACCTTCTTCATGACTGTCTCACCTCCGTGCTTGCACAGGCCTACGGCCGGTTCGAGGTCGTCGTCGTGGATAACGGGTCGACCGACGGAAGCTGCTCGTACATCGAATCGGCGTTTCCCGGGGTCACGCTTGTCAGAGCGGGGTCAAACAGGGGATTTGCCGGGGGAAACAACGAGGGATTCCGCAATGCAAAAGGGGACATGATCGTCCTCCTGAACAATGACACGATCGTGGCGGACGGCTGGCTGCAGGCGCTTGTCGACGCCGTCACCCCCGACAGCGTGGCGATCGCGGGTTCGCTCATCGTGACCGAAGGGATCCCCGGCCGGTACTACGAGAAGAACGGGTCACTCAATTTCCTCGGGCACAACATCATGAGGAAATTCGTGCGGCCGGAGAATACGTTCTTCGCCGGCGGCGCGTCGCTGATTTACAAGCGCGCGATACTCGGCAAGCCGTTCGATGAGGATTACTTCCTGTACATCGAGGACGTGTACCTGAGCATGCGCGCCAGGTTCATGGGTTGGGGGGTCGTGCAGACCCCGGCGTCACGCGTGCGCCACCTCGGACGGGAGACCACGCGCACGCAGAGGGCCTCGCGGATGACGATGTACCAGGAGAGGAACCGGCTTCTCACGATGATCCTGTTCCTCAGCATGCCGACGCTTATCAGGCTGATCCCGCTGTACCTGCTGAACGCGTGTGCAAAGACAGGGGCGTCGGTCGTCTCGCGCAGGTATTCGTTGGCAGGTCTCCTGCGTGCGTACGCATGGCTTCTTTTCCATCCCGGGCTGATTGGGCGCAAACGCCGCGCGATCAGGGGCGCCGTCCGCGTGCCGGAGTATGACGTGACGACGTGGATGACGTCCGACCTGACAAACGGGGAAGGTCTGCCGGGGAGGTGGCTCAACAGGTGTGCCCGACAGTATTTTCGACTTGCGGGAATCAGGACGCTGGAAGACATTCCACCGGGGACGCGATGACCTCCGTTATCATCGTCCAGTACGGGCATCCGGAACTAACCCGGGGTGCGGTCGAATCCCTCAGGCTGCATTCGAAAGCTGACGTCGATGTCGTCGTCGTCGATAACGGGTCACCGGAGGATGGCGGGAATCATGCCGCCGCAGACGGGAGCCGCTACAGGACCATCGAGAACGCAAGGAATCTCGGGTTCGGAGCGGCGAACAACATCGGCGCGCGCGCGACCCGGGGGGACCTCATCTTGTTTCTCAACAGCGACACGCTGGTTTACGGGGATATCCTCCCCGGGATTGAATCATATTTTGCCCGGAACCCCCGCTGCGGGGCGGCAGGTCTCACGCTGCTCAACCCTGACGGCACGGTCCAGAATTCCACGGGGAAGACGCCCACGTTCTGGTCCATCTGGAACACACGGCGGCGGGAGTATCTCTACCATGCGCCGGACCCGGTTCTCAGGGACTGGGTCTCGGGCGCGGCGCTCGTTGCGCGGCGCACGGTCTTTGAAGAGGTGGGAGGATTCGACGAGCGGTACTTCATGTACTTCGAGGACGTCGACCTCTGCGCGCGAATCCGCAGCGCGGGCCACGAAATTCATTACATCCCCGGAATAAGCGTTGAACACCTCGGAGGAGGAAGCCAGGCGGGGGGTAAACCCGTTTTTGTAGAGAAGGAATTCCGCAATTCCCAGATTCTTTGTTATTCCCTGTACTCCTCCGTCCTCGACAACATTCTCCTGCGGGCCTACCTCTTCGCGAGGTTTTTCCCGCAGCGCGTTCTGGGCGGCAGGGACCGCCGCGAGGTGGCGTCGCACGTTCTCTCCAGGATTGTGAGCCCGGCCCGTGAACATCGGCATTGACGTGCGGAAGTATTACGACTTCGGGATTGGCACGTATATCAGGAATCTCGCATCATGCTTTGACACGCAGGAAGGGGATACGTTCACGTACTTTGCCGCCCCGGAACACGCCGCAGAGATCCGGAAGACCCACCGCGGAGAGACGATTGTCAACCGTTCCGGAAAATACTCCGCGGGAGAACTGCTCTCGCTGTCAGTGCAGGCACACAGGGCGCGGGTCTCGGTGTACCACGCCCCGCACTACACGCTCCCGTACTGCCTCTCCATGAGGAGCGTCGTCACGATCCACGACGTCATCCATCTCCGGTTTCCGGAATATTTCTCGCCGCTTCAGCGGGCGTACGCGCGGTTCCTGATCTCTCACGCGTGCATGGCGGCCGACGCCGTCATCGTGGATTCAGAGTTTTCAGGGAAAGAGCTCCGCCGGTATGTCGCCTGTCCGGCCGGGAAGATCCATGTCATTCACCTGGGCGTATCCGGGAGCTTCACCCCGGGGGAAGGACATTCCGGGCCGGAGGAATTCACCAGGAAATACCGGGTTGGGAGGCGGTTTCTCCTCTACGTTGGGGGCCTGAAGCGGCACAAGAACGTCCCGTGCCTCCTGCGGGCATTCGCCGGGCTCGGCTCCGACCCGGAACTTCAAATCGTGTTCATCGGCGAACGTGTGGATGAGGATGCCGCGCTGAAGAGTCTTTGCGTGCAGTGCGGCATCAGCGGCCGCGTTCTGAGCCTGGGATGGATTCCCGAAGATGATCTTATCGCCGCGTACCGGGCGGCGGCTGTTGTCGTGCTTCCGTCACTGTACGAGGGGTTCGGTTTTCCCGTGCTTGAAGCGATGGCGTGCGGGACACCGGTTATCGGCTCGAACGCCGCGTCGATTCCCGAAGTGATCGGTGATGCGGGCATTCTGTTCGACCCGCAATCAGAACAGGATCTGGCAGGCGCCATCCGCTCAGTCCTCTCGGATCAGTCTCTCCGTGATTCTCTCCGTGAAAGAGGGCTTCAGAGGGCGAAGCTCTTTTCCTGGGACCGCTGCGCCGAGAGGACAATCAACGTTTACAGGTCACTGGAATGAAGCTTGGCATATTTGGCGGAACGTTCGATCCAGTGCATCACGGCCACCTCATCGTGGCCGAGTACGTCCGGGAACGCGCAGGTCTTGACCGGGTCCTGTTCATACCGACGATGATCTCTCCTCACAAGGTCGACATCCCCGTCACGCCGGCCATCCACCGGTTTGCGATGCTCAGGGAGGCCGTGAAATCGAACCCGTTCTTTGAGGTGTCGGACGCGGAATTGGAGAGGGGGGGGGTATCATACACCGTGGACACTCTCCGCATGATTGCGGAGGGGCACGCGGAGGATGAGCTGTTCTTCCTGATCGGAGCGGACAACCTGCGGGATTTCCGCTCGTGGAAAGAGCCAGGAGAGATCGTGAAGCGTGCAACGATTATCGTGATAAACCGTCCCGGGTTTTCCTCCGTTCCGGATGATGCGGGACTCCCGGCCGACGTCATTCAGTGCACCGTCCCCTCCATCGACATTTCGGCAACCGAAATCCGGAGAAGGGTGAGAAAAGGGCTCTCCATAAGCTACCTGGTCCCACCTTCGGTTTCCCGCTACATAGGGCGGTACCGCCTGTACAGAGGGGAGGAATAACACCTTGATTGACGGTCCGGTTTTCCTTATTATTGGAGAGGAGGCGATTGAACGGCTTCACGTTTCGAAAAATAGACGCCCTCGTAGCTCAGTATGGATAGAGCGACGGTTTCCTAAACCGCAGGTCGCGTGTTCGACTCACGCCGAGGGCACTGGATACCGGCACCACTGGATACCGGTACCGTTGACCGCCACCGCACCCGCCTTTGTGTCTCTGTTCGCCCGGATTGCCCGGCAGCCCTCGCGAATTCTCCGGATTGTTGTAACGTCAAAGGCCCGGATCATCCGGGCCTTCCTGTAGTGCTTCGCCTCGAGGGACGGGGAAAAGTGGAGACCGGCTGCACGATCGGGGCCGGATGACAGTCGCCTCTAGCGCGATCCGCCCGAGAAAACAGGTGCGTGCATTACGGGGGATCTCATGTTGAATGAATGCTCGCATGCACTGCAGATTCTCCTGGCCGGGTCCTGCTGCAGGTCGGCGCGGCTCAACGGCTGCTTGCACCCGATGCATGTTCCGTATGTTCCGCTTTCGATTCTCGCGAGGGCCTCTCTGAGTTCTCCGAGCCTGTGGTCGCTTTTGTACGAGAGAAGGATGTCAATTTCCCGGTCGGAAATCTGGCCTGTCAAAAACGTTTCGGCGGGGCGCTCGAAATCGTAATTGAGTTTGAGGTGGTCAAAGAGATTGGAGAGGATTACGCGGCGAAGCGCGGTTTTGGTGGGTGCCATTTTTGTTCCCCCGGTGCTGAAGAACTACAGGATTCCATCCAGTCTGGCCAGCTCTACAGTCGAATCACGCTGGCCGCTTTGGGCATACTATCGATTTCCGAGGATATTGTCAACAGAAATTTGCGAATAAATACAAATAAATAGGGACAAAAGTTCCCGATGCCGCTACAGGAATTCATGGTCTGGATATCCACATATGGCTACGCAGCCATATTCGTCCTTCTCATGCTGGGTATTGTGGGCCTTCCGGTCCCGGATGAAACACTCCTTACACTGACGGGATATCTGATATTTTCAGGGACTCTTCACTTTGTACCGGGCTTCATATGTGCATTTTTGGGGACAATGAGCGGAATAACAATCAGCTACATCATCGGGAGAGTGGGGGGGGCGAGGTTTATACACCGGTTTGGGGGGAGATTACATATCCGGCAGGAGGCCGTGGACCGGGTCCATCTGTGGTTCAGCCGGTGGGGGCACTGGACACTGACGATAGGGTATTTTATCCCGGGGATCCGGCACGTGATTGCAGTCGTGGCGGGGAGTTCCGGTCTCGAATACCGGACATTCGCGCTCTTCGCATATTCCGGTGCGCTCTTCTGGACCGGCCTGTTCATCTGCGCCGGGTATTACCTCGGGAACAGCTGGCAGGCGTTTCCGGAGGCGATGACGACGATCGCGTTCTGGATACTTGGAGCGGCGATTGCAGGGGCGATGGGCTACTGGGTGAGCCGTGTCTGGAGGAAGAGGGCGAGGAGATGCTGAAATCACGGCTCTCAGGGGAAGCCTGTGACTTCCACCGGCCGGCCAGGAAGTCCCGCTTCCGTTCTGGAATGCCTCGCATTGAGCAACTTTCTAGAACAGGCTCAGTTTGACGTACCGCCCCGGATTTTCCCTGAGGTCTTTCACCAGAAGATTCAGGTTCATCGAGAGCGAGTCCATGTGATTGTACAGCCGGTCATCCTGAACGAGTTTTCCGAGCGTTCCCTGTCCGTTCTCGATCCTCGCCAGGACCGCGTTGAGCGATTCCGTCGTCGTTTCGAGCTTGACGGAAACCCGTTCCATGTTTCGCGACCACCGGGCAAACGACGTGACGCTCGTATCGATGTTCCACCGTTCGGCGACTGCGATCGTATCGAGCGTTCGGGAAAAGCGGGCAAGGTCGCGTGAGAACGCCGTGATCTGCGCGAACGTCGTATCGGCGCTCTTCCCCCCGCCGCGGATGACTTCGTCAAGCGTCGTCGAAGAGCGCTGGAGGTCGAAGACGATCTTCTGAATCCGCTTCCGGGTCGGTTCGTCAAACGTCGAATTCACGTTCTCGAGAATGCCGAGCACGTTCGAGGTAATGGGGGAGAGTGTTGCAGTGAGCTCGGAGAGGTCCGCCTCGTAGAGGCCCGCAAGCGTGTCCCCGTTGGCGAGCATGGCCGGATCGGACCCCGGTGCGATCTCGATGAATTTCCCCCCCATGATCGTCTCGCTCTTCAGAATCGCCTTGGAATCCCTCGGCAGGTGCACTTTCGTCTGTATTTCCAGGCTCACCCCGATCCTCCGCCCGATCATCGCCATGGATCCCACATGGCCTATCGATAGCCCCGCCACGGTCACCACGTCGCCCTCCTTCAACCCGTTGACGTTGCGGTAAAACACGTTCAGCGCGTACTGCTTGGAGCGAAGGTCGATCCCCCGGAGGTAGACCACGCCGACGATGAAAATGAGTGCGGCCGCCAGCACACCGAGGCCGATCCGGGCTTCGTTGCTCCATTTCATGTAAGTCGAGTCCTTGAAGTTGAGAGGGAACTGCTTATATACTTCCGGACGTCCTCGTCCGTGCTGTTTTCGATTTCTGCGCGGGTCCCGGTCATGAGCGTCCTCCCGTCGTTGAGGATCGCAAACCTGTCGCCGACGACGAACGCGCTGTGGATGTCGTGGGTGACAACGATGGAGGTCACGCCGAGTTTTGTACGAAGGTCGTTGATGAGAACGTTGATCTCATCCGCGGTTTCCATGTCGAGACCCGTTGTTGGCTCATCGTAGAGCATGTACCGGGGCCTCGGGACGATGGCTCTGGCTAGACCTACCCGTTTCTTCATCCCCCCGCTCAGATTTGACGGCATCACCGCCCCGGTGTTCTTCAGCCCGACCACCTCGAGCGCGAACGCCACCCGCTCGGCGATTTCGCTTTCCGTCAGCTCGAGCTCGTCCTTCGCCCTCCCCCTGCGGAGGGCGAGCGCAACGTTCTCCCCCACGGTCAGGGAGTCGAAGAGCGCCGCCCCCTGGAAGAGAAACCCGAACTTGAACCGGAGTTCACGAAGCTTCGGATACGTCATCGACAGCACGTCGTTCCCGTCCACGTTGATCGATCCCGAATCCGGTTTGAGGAGCCCGACGATCATCTTCAGCATGACGCTTTTTCCGCCCCCGCTCCGACCGAGCACGACGAGCGTTTCCCTGTCACGAACGTCGATGTTCACTCCCCGGAGTATGAGCCGCCCGTCAAAGCTTTTCCGGATGTCCCGTATGGTGATCATTCAGAGGAGGGTCGAGGCAAGTATGAAATCCAGGATGACAACGGCAAGACACGTGTAGACGACGGTCGCCATCGTGGCCTTGCCGACCCCCGCTGATCCGCCGACGACGTAATACCCCTGGTACGATGCGATCGACGTGATCGTGTACCCGAATATCGTCGCTTTTGTCAGGCCGAAGACGGCATCGCGCGTGAGGAAGGAGGACTTCATCCCTGCAATGAATGCGCCGGCGGGAATATGCGCGACGATGACCGCGCCAAAAAGTCCTCCGAGGACGGCAAGGAGGTCCCCGAAGACGACGAGGACGGGAAACATGACGATCCCGGCGAGGATCCGGGGGGTGATGAGGAACGACACGGAGTCAAACCCCATTGCTTCCAGGGCATCGACCTGCTCCGTGACGCGCATCGACCCGATTTCCGCCGTGATCGTGGCACCGACTTTCCCGGCAAGGACGAGGGCGGTCAGAAGCGGGGTGAGCTCCAGGAGGACCGACTTGATGACGAGCCCGCCGACGACGGAGCGGGGGATCCAGGAATAGAGCTGGTAAGCGGACTGCACAGCCGTCACCATCCCCACGAACGTGGACACGAAGATGACGATCGGAATCGAGTCGTTGCCGATCTGCACCATCTGGCTGAAGAAGTTCGTGCTGGACTCCCGGGCGTTCCGGATGTTGCGGATCATCCACCAGATGAGCCCGAAGTACATCCCAAGGTGCTCAAGGAACGAAACCGTGACGCGACCGACAAGCTCGAAGACCAGGGGGCCGCGCGATTGCGGGGTGCGGGCAGCAGGAGCGGCGACATCCATCGGGAGAGGGCTGGAAACGGATTATGATACTGCGTGCATGACCGTCGGTTGCATGTAAATGAATGCAATACGCCGTCGAGAAGCAACCGGCGGGGGGGGTTGCATCTGCGCCAATTTAATTCTATATTCATAAAAGTAGTTCTATGGAGGAGGAATCATGCAAAACCAGGTCGACGAACTCGTCACCTTCTTCAAGGCGCTCGCCGAGCCGAACCGTCTCCGGATCATCGGGCTTCTTGCGCAGAAGCCGCAATCCGTGGAACAGCTCGCGACGACGCTTCGCATCGGTGAATCGACGGTCTCCCACCATCTTTCGAAGCTGGGCGACGCGGGTCTTGTCTCCGCCCGCGCCGAGGGCTATTACAGCATCTACGCGCTTCATACAGGGGCGCTTGCGGCGATGGCAAAGAAGATACTCCACGAAGAAGCGCTGCCGGGGCTTGCGCTCGGCATGGACGTTGACGCCTACGACAGGAAAGTCCTCTCGACATTCTCCGACGCAAGCGGCCGCATCAAAGCGTTCCCCGTCCAGGAGAAGAAGTTTCTTGTCATCCTGAGGCACATCCTGGGGGAGTTCGAGCCTGGGATACGGTACACCGAGAAGCGCGTGAACCAGATACTAGCACGGTACAGCAGCGATACGGCGACCCTCCGCCGCTCGCTCGTGGAACACGGCTTCATGGCGAGAGAAGGAGGAGGAGGGATGTACTGGCGCGTGCAGCCGAACGAAGGGCCGCTCTCCGGACGGAAGCAGGAGCCGGCTTCCCCGCAGGAGTAGGCCGGCGGGCGCCGCCCGTCTGGATTCTCTCTGCGGGATTCCGTATCTTGATATATTCCCGGTTCTCCACGCCCACAGAATACCACTCTTCATGCGCCTGAGTCAGGGTTTCATCCCCACCGTAAAAGAAATTCCGGCTGATGCCACCATCCCAAGCCACCAGCTTATGATCCGCGCGGGGATGGTACGCGCGCTGGCGGCCGGCGTCTACGTCTATCTCCCTCTGGCGCAGAAAGTCATGGCCAGGGTTATGCGCATCGTCCGGGAAGAGATGGATGCAATCGGGGGACAGGAATTTCTCCTTCCCGCCCTCAGTCCGGTCGAGCTCTGGGAACAGACCGGCCGCGTCAAGGCATTCGGTGACACTCTCTTTCACCTGAAAAACCGGCCGCTTGTGCTCGCGCCGACCCACGAGGAGGTCGTCTGCTGGCTTGCAAGGAATCATATCTCTTCCTACAAAGAGATGCCGCAGATATGGTACCAGATACAGACAAAGTTCCGGAACGAACCACGCCCGCGGTCCGGCGTCCTTCGCGGGCGGCAGTTCCTCATGAAGGACAGTTACAGCCTCGATCGTTCCCGGGAAGGCCTTGACAGGGCGTACGATTTGCACGCAGATGCGTACAGCCGGATTTTCTCGCGGTGCGGTATCCGGTTTTTCATTGTTGGCGCTTCGAGCGGGGCCATGGGAGGGACGGGGTCGCAGGAATTCATGATGGAGTCACCGTCGGGAGAAGACGTTATTGCCCTCTCGGAAGACGGCTCCTACGCGGCGAATCTGGAAGTCGCGACCTCCGTCGTTCCCCCGGCCGGCCGCGTCCCCGGCGAGCCTTCCATGGAGGAAGTCCACACGCCGGGAGTCAAGACAATCGACGCGCTGTCGGCGTTTCTGAACGTGGAGACCCGGTTCCTGGCGAAATCCGTCGTGTACCGCGCCGGGGATGCTCCGGTCCTCGTCCTCATGATGGGAAATGACTTGCTCAACGAATCAAAGCTGATGGCTGTCCTCGGCTCGGACGTCCGTCCCCTTGAAGCGGAGAAGCTGCGGGAACTCACGGGGGCCGACGGTGGGTCCATCGGTCCCGTCGGCCTCAGGGGATTCACGATACTCGCCGACAACCGTCTGAAGGGAGCCAACGGGCTCATCAGCGGGTCGAACAGGAACGACTTTCACCTCCGCAACATCGACCTGGAGAGGGACTGCGTCGTCGGCGGCTACCATGACCTCCGCACCGTGGAGGAGGGGGAACCGTCACCCAACGGCGGCGGGAGACTGAGGATCGTTCGGGGAATCGAGCTGGGGCACATATTCAAACTCGGGACGAAATACTCCGACGCACTGGGGGCGATGTTCCTGGATGAAAACGGGAAAGAATCTCCCGTGATCATGGGAAGCTACGGCATCGGGATCGAGAGGATCATCGCCTGTCACATAGAACAGAATCATGACGACAACGGGATCGTATGGGACAGGGCGATCGCCCCCTTTGACGTACACCTCATCGCTGTGAGCGCACGGAGCCTCCAGGTAACGGAAGCGGCTGAAGCGCTTTACAGTGAACTCGGTCGGAACGGGGTGGACGTTCTCTACGACGACAGAAAAGAGACAAGCCCGGGATTCAAATTCAAGGATGCCGACCTCATGGGGATGCCCTACCAGGTGATCGTCGGGGAAAAGAACCTTGCCGCAGGGAAGATCGAGATCAAGGACAGAAAGACCGGAACACGGACGCTTGTGCAGAAGGAGGATCTCGTGCAAACGATACGGAAGATGCTTTCCTGAAAGGACCAGTCATGGAAGCCATGAAGCTGCTCGTCAACGGGGAGTGGCGGCAGACCAGCCTCAAAAGACAGGTATTCAACCCGTTTGAAAACAAGGCGATCGGTGAAGTGTACCAGGCAACCTCGCGCGACATCGATGATGCCATACGGTGTGCGGAAGCGGCATTCCACCTGACGAAGAATCTCACGCCGTATGAACGCGGCCGTGCTCTCGATACGGTTTCCCGCCTTCTCGCGGAAAAGAAGGAAGACTTCGCGAAGTTGATCACGGCGGAAACAGGGAAGCCGATTTCATTTTCCCGGGCCGAGGCCGACCGGGCCGTGTTCACGATTGCGACTTCGGCGGAGGAAGCGCGGAGGATGGAGGGGCACGTGCTCCCGCTCGACGTGGTTCCGGGTTCAGGCAACCGAGCTGCCATCATCCGGCGTTTTCCTCTCGGCGTTGTGGGGGCGATCACCCCGTTCAACTACCCGCTGAACCTCGTGGCGCACAAGCTCGGACCGGCAATCGCCGCCGGGAATTCGGTCGTCTTGAAGCCCTCGTCAAACGCCCCTCAGACAGCGCTTCGGTTTGCCGAGCTCTTCATGCAGGCGGGCCTCCCTCCGGGGACCGTGAACGTCGTACCCTGCATGGGAAGCGAAATAGAGCAACTGATTACAGATAAACGGGTTAAGCTCATAAGCTTCACAGGAAGTCCCGTGGTGGGCTGGGGGATCAAGGCTCGCTGCACGAGGAAGAAGGTTGTCCTTGAACTCGGAGGCAACGCGGGTGTGATCGTGTGCGCGGATGCCAGCGTCGACCAAGCCCTCAAGAGCATAGTGCAGGGAGCATTCGGGAACGCGGGGCAGTCATGCATCTCGGTACAGCGGGTATTCGTCCACGAATCGATCGCGGACGGCTTTACAAATCAGATTGTCAAGCTAGCGAAATCGATCTCCGTGGGTGATCCATCCAACCCCCGGACAGTGGTCGGCCCCATGATCGACGAGCAGGCGGCGCGCAAGATCGAATCATGGATCCGGGAAGCGACGGAAGGGGGAGCACGGGTCCTCTGCGGGGGGAGCAGGGCGGGAGCAGTGCTGGAGCCAACCGTGCTCGCGGACGTGACTCCTGAAATGAAGGTAAGCTGCCAGGAAGTCTTCGCGCCCGTTCTCACAATCGACCGGTTCTCGGATTTCAAGGATGCCATCGAACGGGTGAATACCTCCGCCTACGGCCTCCAGGCGGGTATATTCACAAACAGCGCCTCTGACATCTTCTATGCGTACCGGGAGCTGGAGGTCGGCGGTGTGATCATCAATGACGCGTCCTCGTTCAGGGTCGACCACATGCCGTACGGCGGAGTCAAGGAATCGGGGATAGGCAGAGAAGGGGTCCGCTACGCGATTGAAGAAATGACCGAAATGAAATTGCTTGCCCTCAATTTTTCGTGAACGGGGACGCAATAATCCCCGGCACACGATGAGATTGCGCGCGGCGCTTAAGCCGCGTCATGAGAGAGCAGAGAGCTGCCCGACCGTCCCGCTGAACAAGTTGTTCAAAAGTCGTCCCCTCCGGCTCTTGATTTTTCCTTGCGGCTTCTCTAGAATGACGCGTCACATGTGAGTTCCGATGCCACAGTTCGTCCATCTTCACAATCATTCTCACTACAGCCTTCTCGACGCGGCATGCCGCATCGAGGACCTGGTCCATGCCGCCGTCGAAGACGGCATGCCGGCCGTTGCGCTCACGGATCACGGCGTCCTGTTCGGGGCCGTCGAATTCTACAAGAAAGCCACAAAAGCCGGAATAAAGCCGATCATCGGCGTCGAAGCCTACATCGTGACGAAAGGGAGCCGTTTCGAAAAGTCACGCCAGGAAACGGAATCAGGGGGAAAGCGCGCGAGCTATCACCACATCGTGCTCCTTGCCAAGAACCTGACAGGCTACAGGAATCTGCTCAAGCTGACGACGATTGCCCACCTCGAGGGGTTCTACTACAAGCCGCGTCTTGACGCGGACGTCCTCCGGGAGCACAGCGAAGGGCTTGTTGCGCTCTCGGCGTGCGCAGGGGGGGTCGTCTCCGCGTATCTCGCCTCCGGAAGGGACGAAGAGGCGTACGAAGCGGCCCGGATTTACAGGGAGATCTTCGGCGAGGATTTCTACATCGAAATCCAGAACCACGGGATCGATCGAGAAAGGTTGATACGTGAAAAAGCGCCCCGGCTGGCAAAGGACCTCGGCCTCAAGCTCGTCTGCACAAACGACGTCCACTACCTGAAGCACGAGCACGCGCTCGCCCACAACATCATGCTTCTCATCCCCGACGCCAGCAGCACGAGCGCTCCCGACTACACGCAGCTCCGGTATCAGACCGACCAGGCGTACTTCAGATCATCGGCGGAAATGCATGCTCTCTTCAAGGAGTACCCGGAGGCCCTTGAATCAACCCTTGAGATAGCCGCAAAATGCGATCTCAAGCTGGAGCTCGGCAAGAATCACATGCCGCAGTTCCCCATCCCCGAGGGTTCGGGCGCCGCGACGCTCGACCAGTATTTCGAGAATCTCACACGGGAAGGGTTCGCGCGCAGATACCCGGAGGCGGGGCCGGAGCTGAAGGAGCGCCTGGAGCACGAGATCAGCGTCATCGCCCGGATGGGATACGCGGGATATTTCCTCATCGTCCAGGACTTCATCCGCGCCGCGCGGGAGATGGGGGTGTACGTCGGTCCGGGGCGCGGGAGCGCCGCCGGGAGCGTCGCGTCGTATTCTCTCGGCATCACGAATGTCGACCCGATCAAATACGATCTCCTGTTCGAGCGGTTTCTGAACCCGGACAGGATCAGCATGCCCGACATCGACGTGGATTTTTCCGACAGCAAGCGGGAGATGGTGATACGGTACGTGAGGGAAAAGTACGGACAGGATTCGGTCTCGCAGATCATTACGTTCGGCACGCTCTCATCGCGCGCCGTGATCAAGGACGTCGGGCGGGTCCTCGGCATTCCCCTTGGCACGCTCGAATCCATCACGAAGCAGATCCCCGTGGAGCAGGGGAAGGTCCGACCGCTGGCGGAGGCGCTGGAGACCGTCCCCGACCTGAAATGGATCGCGGAGAGCCCGGATCCGCGGATGCGCACGCTCATCGACGCCTCTCTCGTGCTCGAGGGGATGAACCGGAACGCGGGGATGCACGCAGCCGGGGTCGTGATCGCGCCCGGGAACATCAGCGACTTCGTCCCGCTGTACCGGACACCCCAGACCGAGGTCATGACCCAGTACAACATGAAGGACCTGGAAACTGCGGGCCTTCTGAAGATGGACTTCCTGGGCCTCCGGACGCTCACCGTCCTCGAAAACTGTCTCCGGATGATAAAGGAAACGCGGGGCGACTCGATCGATCTCGACGCCATCCCGGAGGACGATGCGCAGACGTTCGAGCTCTTCGCGCGCGGGGACACCGTCGCCGTGTTCCAGTTCGAGAGTTCCGGCATGGCAGACTGGCTCAGGAAACTGAAACCGACGTCGATGTCCGACATCGTGGCGATGAACGCCCTGTACAGGCCGGGGCCGATGGAAATGATCGGCGATTTCATTTCCCGGAAGCACGGAACGCAGAAGATCACCTACATCCACCCGAAGCTCGAGCCGATCCTTAAGGAAACCTACGGGATCATCGTGTACCAGGAACAGGTGATGAAGATTGCGAGCGACGTCGCCGGGTTCACGCTCGCGAAAGCCGACCTGATGCGCCGCGCGATGGGGAAGAAGGACAAGGCGCTGATGGGGACGATGAAGAAAGAGTTCGTGGACGGCGCCGCGTCCCTCGGGACGCCGAAGGAGCTTGCCGGGGAGATCTTCGACCTCATCGAGAAATTCGCCTCGTACGGATTCAACAAATCCCACGCCGTCGCGTATTCGGTAATATCCTACCAGACCGCCTATCTCAAAGCCCATTACCCGGCCGAATTCATGGCGGCCACGCTCTCGTCCGAAATCGGGAGCACGGACAAGATCGTCAAGCTGATCGATGACTGCCGGAAGATGGGCATCGAGGTCCTTCCTCCGGACGTCAACGAGAGCGGCCTGGATTTCAAGGTTGTGGACGGGAGGATCCGGTTCGGGCTGTGCGCAATCAAGAACGTCGGCGAGAGCGCGATCGATACCGTGATCAGGGCGCGGAGCGAGAAGGGCTCATTCGAGAATCTCTTCGATTTCTGCCGTGACGTGGACCTGCGGCTTGTGAACAAAAAATGTCTCGAGAGTCTTGTCCAGGCGGGGGCGTTCGATTCCATGGGATCCCACAGGGCCGAATACATGGAGAACCTGGAGCGGGCCGCAGCATTCGGACAGGCCTGCCAGGCGAGGGAACTTGACGGCCAGTCGAGCCTGTTTGACACCGGGGGAACGTCCCGGGGAACCAGCGTGCAGTATCCGGCAATGACGCCGGCTCCGCCGTGGCCCGAATCGGAAAAACTGGCGCGGGAGAAAGCGGTCCTCGGCTTTTTCGTCTCCGGCCACCCGCTTCTCCGGTACGAGCAGGAGATCAAGGAACTCGCGAACGTGCGGTTCGGAGACCTCTCGGGATTCAGGAACAACAGTACCGTGCGCGCCTGCGGTATCGTCACCTCCGTAAAGAAGAAGATCGACAAGCGGAACAACACGATGGCGTTCATCGGGCTCGAAGATTTCACGGGGAAGGGAGAGTGCGTCGTCTTCTCCGATCCGTACGCAAAGTACCAGTCGATGCTCCAGTCCGATGCCATGGTGATGGTGATCGGCAAGGGCGAGTCAAACGGGGACATGCTGAAAATCATCGTGAACGAAGTCCATCCCATGGAGAAAGTCCGCGAGAAATTCACGAAGGGGATCATTCTCACAATCGACGTGAACGATATCAAGGAGAACACGATTGTCAGGCTCCGGCAGGTCATGGAGGAACACCGCGGGCCCTGTCCGTGTTATTTCAGCGTGAGGAACGCCCACTCAACAACGATGTTTCAAACCCGCCGGTTCAGCGTGGACGCGTCCGGCGGGTTCGTCGACGAGGTCCGCCAGATGCTCGGACCCCACAGTATCCGGTTCACGGCCCAGTAAGGCGGAACCGATTTCCCTTAATCACTGCCGCCGTCCTGCCGGCCGCGGCTCAAGGAAGGAGCTTTCATGAAGCCGATTGAGATCACCGATGCGAACTTTCAGAAAGAGGTTCTCGAGTCGTCCCTCCCGGTGCTCGTCGACTTCTGGGCGGTCTGGTGCGGACCATGCAAGATGATCGCGCCTGTCGTCGAAGAAATCGCCGGGGAGTATGACGGAAAACTCAAGGTGGGGAAAGTGGACGTCGACAACAACCCGGAAGTCCCGCTGAAATACGGGATCCGGAGCATTCCGACGCTGATGATCTTCAAGGGAGGGAACGTCGTCGAACAGATCATCGGTGCGGTTCCCAAACGCAACCTCCTGGACAAAGTCACCCCGCACCTCGCCGCGGGGTGACCCTTCACGGCATCTGAAAAGTGCCCTGACGATGCAGATCGCCGGGCCCCCTTTTCTACCCGCCGGGCGCCGGGCGCGCCGCGTCATCGGGCGCTTCAGGTGCCGGCCCCGCGCTGAGCGCGTCCACCGATGCCGCGGCCTGGCCGCGCCACGAAGCAACCTGTTCCACGATCATCCGCCGCACCCTCTCCGTGAGATCTGCCACCCCTTCCGGGCCGATCCCCGCCGTTTCAACGGGAGGGAGGACGCGGAGGCGGATCTCCTGCGGAGGGCCGAACTTCCAGCTCCGCTTGGGAAGACAGTCTCGCGTCCCCTCGATTGCGACCGGGAGAACGGGAACCCCCGCCTTGACCGCGAGATGAAACGCCCCTTCGTTGAACTTCCAGACCCGGCCGTCGGGAGAGCGGGTCCCCTCAGGAAAGAACATCACCGAACATTTCAGGTGCAGGGACCGCCGGGCGGCAAGCAGCATGCGCGCTCCGCTCCGCCTGTCCGCGCGGTCGACGGGGATATCTCCGGCCAGCCTCATCATCCAGCCGACAAACGGGATCCGGAACAGCTCCTCCTTCCCGATCCATTTCATCTCCCAGGGGAGGTGAGAAATGATCGGGATATCCGCCAGCGATTGATGATTGCTGACAACGACGTAGGGGTGCCGGGGATTGGCGACTTTTTCCCCGTCCCTGTGCACGCGCCAGGAGGGATTGACCTTCGTCATCGCAACGCCGAGACGCCGGAACCATCTCCCCGTTGTATAGCAGACGGGGTCGGCGTCAAAGAGCCGGATCACGGCAAGGAGAGGGAGCCAGAGGAGGATCAGCGCAATCACCGCCCCCCAGACCCAGAGCGATCGAATCGTCGATAGTATCACGCGGTCAATGTACCAAATTCCGAAGGGTTTTCCCACCGCCGTTCGAACAGAACCCTGACTGAGGCAACCGGCTGTGCCCTGGAGATTCGGGGGGGGGTGTGCAGTCGCGGAATGTACGGGCCGGCGGCGGGTCGCCCGGACGCATTGGAAATCACTCCGGCTGTCCCTATATTTGGGCGTCCAACAATTTCCGGAGTGTGAATGACCCGATCAGGATATTCCCGCGGACGCGTGCTGGCGGCGCTCGTGCTTGTCACTGCCGTCAGCGCCTCCGGCATATTCGCCCAGAGTCCTCAGCAACGAAGACGGTTCGGTTCGCCGGGGGTCGTGGAACTCGGGGGGAGCACGACGTTCGCCGCGTCGCAGCCCGTGACCGGCGGAAGCACGGGAGCCTGGGTGTATGACTTCACAATGCTCCCGTACGCGGGATACTTCGTCATCGAAGGGTTCGAGCTCGGGCTGAATCCCGGGGGGGTCAACGTCCGCAGCGCGGGGGATACAACGACGGTGCAGCTCAGGATTCTGTTTGCGCCGTCGTACAATTTCCACACGCCGACGATGGTGACGCCGTTCGTCGAAGGGCTTGCCGGACTCACGTCTTCGTCCATTATCCACACAGGGTCGACAAAGAGCAGCTCCGGGTTCACGTTCGGGGGGAGAGCCGGCATCAAGGCCGCGGTCACCGAGAGGGGGATGCTGACGATAGGAATCCAGTTCCTCCGGATCACGCTCAACCCGTCGGGTGCGGGATCCCGGAACGGCGCGAACGAACTGTCGGCGTCCGCGGGCTGGACGGTCTGGCTCTAGCGTTTACCGCCGGGGACCCGCGTCCCGTATTTCCCGGGGGCATCCCGCCTCGAACTTTTTGAAGTTCTCGATGAACCGGGATGCGAGCTCGCGGTAGCGCTGCATGTACGCGGCCCTGTCGGGCCACGATTCCCCCGGATTCAGGACGTGCGCCGGGACGTCGCCGCACGACTGGGGGACGGAGAACCCGAAGACCGGATCGGTCACGTACTTCACGTCAAGAAGATGTCCTCCGAGCGCCGCGTTCAGGAGGGCGCGTGTATACCGTATGCTTATCCGCTTGCCGATGCCGTACGGCCCGCCGATCCAGCCCGTGTTGACAAGCCAGCAGTGGACTCCGTATTTCAGGATTTTCCGCTTCAGGAGGTCCGCGTAGAACGAGGGGTGATGAACCATGAAAGGGGCGCCGAAGCAGGTGCTGAACGTCAGCTCCGGCTCCTTCCCCAGGCCCACCTCGGTTCCCGCGATCTTGGACGTATATCCGGAAATGAACTGGTACAGCGCCTGGTCCGGCGTCAGCTTCGCGATCGGGGGCATCACACCGGAAGCGTCGCACGTGAGAAGAATAATGTTCTTCGGATGCCCGCCCCGCTTCTCCGGGACCGCGTTGGCGATGAACTCCAGCGGGTAGGACGCGCGGGTATTCTCGGTGATCGACTCGTCGTCCAGGTCGATCATCCGGGTGACCGGGTCGAACACGACGTTCTCCAGTATCGTGCCGAACCTCCGCGTGCAGGCATAGATCTGCGGTTCGGCGGACGGCGAAAGCTGGATCACCTTCGCGTAGCACCCGCCTTCAAAATTGAAGACCCCCTCGTCACTCCAGCCGTGTTCGTCGTCTCCGATCAAACGCCGCCCGGGGTCCGCGGAGAGGGTCGTCTTCCCGGTGCCGGAAAGGCCGAAGAATATCGCCGCGTCCCCGCCGCTCCCGATGTTGGCCGAGCAGTGCATGGGCATAACGCCGTCAAGAGGGAGCAGGTAGTTAAGTATCGTGAAGACCGATTTCTTGATTTCGCCCGCATAGGCCGTGTTCCCGATGATGCACATCCGTGCGGCGAAATTCAGGACGATGAACGTGTTCGTCGCGGTCCCGTCGATCTGCGGAATCCCCTTGAACGACGGGACGCACAGGATCGTGAAATCGGGGACATGGCGCCGGTACTCCTCCCGCGTTTCCGGGAGGAGGAACATATTCCGTGCGAAGTGGCTGTGCCATGCCAGTTCGGTGACGATGCGGATCGGCATCCGGTATTCGGGGTCCGCGCCGGCGTAACAGTCCTGCACGAACACGTCGCGCCCCTGGAGGAAGCCCTGAATCCTGTTGTACAGATCGTTGAATTTTTCGGTGCTGAACGGTCGGTTGTATTCGCCCCACCAGACGTGACCCTCTGTGCTCGCCTCGCGCACGACGAACTTGTCCGTGGCGGCGCGCGCGGTATGCTTTCCCGTATTCGCAACGAGCGGTCCCATGCGCGTGATTCTCGCCTCCCGGCGGAAGGCGATCTCCTCGTAGAGGGCCTCGGTCGGGAGGTTCCAGTACGCAATGCGGAGGTTCGTCAGCCCGTGGTTGTCAAGTCCGTAATCGCTCTTCAGCGCCTGTGCTTCTCCCTGGGCGGGTGTCCGGATGTCGAGTATGTTGTTCATAGCCAGTCACGCACGAGTTTTCGTTCGCCGATGTAGATTTCTCTGGGCGATGAGGGGTCGAGCGCCCATTTGATTCTTTCGACCCCCTGTTTCACGTCCTTCACCGTCGTCGCATAGCTCAACCGCAGGTGTCCCTCCATCCCGAATTCCTTCCCGGGAACAGTCACGACAAGCGCACGCGCAAGGAGCATTTTTGAGAGCTCCACGGAATTGTTGCTGTACGCCCTGAAATCCGGCAGGCAATAGTACGTTCCGCCGGGGACCGTGACCCTGATCCCCGCGAACGACTGAAGCTCCTGGATCATCACGTTGCGGTTGTTCTCCAGCGTCAGCCTGAGGGTTTCGACGGGGCTCTGCAGTCCGGTGAGGGCCCCCTCCGCGGCTGCCTGCAGGAGAACGGACGTGCACGACGTCGTCTGCGCCTGCACGTTGATCATGACGTCCGTGAGCGCCTTTGAGGCCACCACCCATCCGATACGGAATCCCGTCATGCCGTAAAGCTTCGAAATGCCGTTGATGCAGATGACCTTCGTTGATTCGATGTCTTGAGGGGTGTACCTGTATGCGGAGACCGCCGTCTTCCCGTCGAAGACGAGCTTGTGGTAGATGTCGTCCATGATAAGGTAAATCCCTTTCCGCTCACAGAAGTCCACGAGAGGGGCGATCAGGCTTTCGGGGTATACGACGCCGGAGGGATTGTTCGGGCTGTTGACGATGATCGCGCGCGTGTAGGAACTCACCGCCTCTTCAATTTCCTGCATCCGCGGGATGAACCCGCCGTCTTCCGGCGTGACGATGACGGGACGGCCGTAGACCATCTTGATCATCTCGGGATAGCTCACCCAGTACGGGGCGAGGACGATGACCTCATCCTGCGGATTGAGAAGCGTGTACAGGAGATTGTACAGCGACTGCTTCGCGCCCCCCGACACGATGACATTCTCCGCGGCGGGGACCCTGTCGTAATTCTCCTCCGTGTACCGGATGATTGCCTTCTTCAGGGAGGGGATCCCGTCCGTCGGCGTGTACTTGATGTCTCCCGTCGTGAGCTTCGCCGCCGAAGTCAAAATGGCATTGATGGGCGCCCTGTTCTTCGGTTCACCCGCACCGAGGTGGATAACCGCTTCGCCTTTCTCGCGCAGGACGCGGGCCTGTTCATTCAGGCTCAGCGTCGGTGATTCGGCGATCGACCGAGCAAGCTGGCTTATACTCATGGAAGAGGCTTCCTTCTGATAGTGTCCATCTTCTCCGGTTGAGGGAAAGGATGACGCCCGGGTCACGGACGAGAAACGTGATTCGTCGATTGCGAAGAACGGAATGGATGAGTGTACTTGAAATCCGGAGGGGCAGGGCAGGGGATCTCAGGGGGCGCGCTGCCTTCGAGCCATTGTAGGCAAATTTGATTTTGGAATCAAGGGAGAAGCGGGGGTGGCTTTTTTTTTGTATATTCGGTCGCACAATCCCGATCAGATCCTCAGAAAGCCTGATGCGCAAGACCCTCATCCTCTGGGCAGCTGCATTTCTCATCACGGCGGCGTCGGCCTGGTACCAGCGCGTCACGGGTCCAACGTACCCGCTGAGCGGCGTCGCGCGCCTTGGAGCGTCAGAGCTTCCCTGGCGGCTTGAGAGGAGCCACGGCGGGGAGTCGGATGCCCCGGTGTCGATCGCGGCGGCAGACACCTCAGTTTCAGGGATCCTCGAATTGCGGCGGTATGGAACGGACGATCCGTGGAGGTTCGAACGCTTGGAAAGGGAAGGGGGGATTCTCCGGGGGACTCTCCCGCTCCAGCCCCCGGCGGGGAAACTCCAGTACCGCGTCATACTCCGCCGGGGAGCCGACACGCTTGCGATCCCGGCGGACGAACCGGCCCTCATCAGGTTCAAGGGAGATGTTCCGCCGGCCGTTCTTGCCGTCCACATTCTCCTGATGTTCGCGGGGATGCTCACGTCCACCAGGGCGGGGCTATCAGTCTTCTCGGGGAGAGACGAAACAGGGGGTCTCACGATCGCCACGATAACCCTGCTCGTGACCGGAGGATTTGTGCTCGGCCCTGTGGTCCAGAAGCACGCCTTCGGTGCGTACTGGACCGGGTGGCCGTTCGGCACGGATCTCACGGACAACAAAACGGTTGCGGCGCTTGCCGCGTGGGTCGCCGTCGCCATGGTCAGGAAACGTGTGCGGCGGCCGGCGTTGTGGGCGCTTGCAGCGGCGCTGATCACGCTCGCGGTGTTCATGATCCCGCACAGTCTCTTCGGTTCCGAGTTCGACTACAGGGAGCCGGGAAACGGGCGTTCCGCTTCCTCAGTCTCCCTCCTCGTTCCTCCGTACGCGCACGAAGGCGCTCCTGACGGGAGCGGGCATCGGTGAGAGCGGACCGCGCACGGAGCGCCACACGATTTCACCCAGCTCCAGATCCGGGACGGCATCCTCACGGCTGAAATCCATTTCTCCGCTCCTCATCTGACCGAACGCTCCCGGGGGATTCTTCTCTTCGATGTCGATCGACGCCCTCCGGCAGAGATACCCTGAGGTGTCCGGGACCATCGTGAACGAGCTGAACATCGGGGTCGCGGACGAGTCGTACTGCGACATCGGAGGGAGGCCGAGTATGAGCTCCATCGTTCTGACCATGCTGCTCGTCGAATACAGGTCGCTGTCCACGTATCCCCGCTTCGTCCAGGGACTTATCACGAGCGCGACGGTGCGGTGCGCATCAACGTGATCGGGCCCGTTCTGGGCGTCGTCCTCGACGACGAACACGGCGGATGTCTGCCAGTACGGGCTGCGGGAAATGCGCTCGACGATCATGCCGAGGGCCTGATCGTTCTGTGCGACGAACGCGCGGGGGGAACGCTTCCCGGCGCGCGCTCCTTCCGTGTGGTCGTTGGGAAGCTTTATCGTCTGAAACGCAGGCAGGAGACCGTTCGCCTCGTAGGCGGTGAATTCCTTCTCCCAGTCACTGTAGCGCTGTATGTCGGAATAATCGAGGTCCCACCCGTGGCAGTACGGCGCCGTGTGCCCGGCAAGGCTCGGGAGCAGGCCGACGGCCGTGTCCCCCTTCTCTCCGGGGTTCTGCGCGAACTCGCCGTACGTCCTGTAACTCACGCCGTTGCGCTGGCAATCGTCCCAGAGAAACCCGGCGGTGGGATACGTGTCGGGATACCCCCCCTCGTATTCGTATTCTCCGCCGCGCCCTCCGTACGACGTGGGCCAGGTCTTCTCGACGTAATCCGTGGCATACGCCCCCATGGTCCAGTTGTGCCCGTCCGCGCTCACCTCGGCATCGGCGTAGAAATTGTCGAGGAGGACGAACTGCCGGGCGAGGGCGTGGGCGTTCGGTGTCACGTTCTCCCCGAAGAGGCAGAGAGACGGATCGCTGTTCCCCTTCCCTATGTCGCCGAACACCTGGTCGTATGTCCGGTTTTCCCTGATGATGTAGAACACGTGTTCGATCCGCTGCTTCCCGTCGGCCGTGCGGATGACGGGAGTGCCCGCCGGAACGGGAGAGGGTTTGCCCAGTCGGGAGTTCGCGTACACGGCGGAGGTGTAGGCGCGCATCGCGTCCCCATCGGGAGCGTCAATGCGCGACAGGGATCCGGTGAAGAGCGAACCGATATACTCGCTTGACTGCCGGGGCTGCGACGGATTGGGGCCTCCCGGATTAGGCAGCGAGGTTCCCCCCTTGCCGTTCGTCACGATGAGCCTGCCGCTCGACGGGAGGACCTTCACGCACGTCGGATACCAGCCTGTAGGGATGAACCCGAGGGAGCGGGCGGACCCTTCCCGCCGGACGTCGATCACGGCGAGGAAGTTATTGTCGGCATTCGCGATGTAGAGCGTTCCGCCGTCCTTCGTGAGTGCGACGCCGTTCGGCGTGCTCCCTTCGGGGAGCCCGGGGAAGAGCGAGGCGTTGATGGTTTCCTGGACCTTTCCTTCTTCGATGGCGATGACCGACACCGAGTTGTTGTTCGCGTTCGCGACGAACAACCTCTTTCCGTCGGGCGATTCCACCATGTCGCACGGGTGGTCGCCCACGTGCACGGTGCGGATGATGTCGCCGGTTTTCCTGTCGATGTATGCGACGGCCGAGCCGCCCCAGAGCGACACGAATACACAGGGATGAAACCGGGAGACGAGGCACGTGTACGGTGTGGCGGGGAGCTTCAGTGTCCGGACGAGCGTCCTGTCCGCCAGGCGCAGTATGTTCAGCGAACGATTCTCCTTGCCGGCCGCGTACACGAGGCCTGTCCCGGCGTCATAGTCGACCCCCGCCACCCAGACGAGCGCGCCCGGACGGGGTGCGGCGATGACGAGCGAGTCGGCGAACCGGAGTCTCCCGCCGGCGAAGTCGTAGACGTTCACCCGGTTGTCATTCCCTCCGGAGACCAGGAGCCGGCGCCCCCCGTCGATGAGCCGGAGCCCCACCCAGGCCTTCCGGACATTGAGCTTCTGGACCACGGTCCACGATGCCACGTCAATCACGGAAAGATTCTGCACGGCGGTCCCGTCGTCCGTCGTAATGACGTAACGTTCATCCGGCGTCACCTCCATGTTCAGCGGGAGTTCTCCCAGCTCCACCTGCACCCCCGCAGGGGAAAGAAACCAGCCGTTCGGGAGCCGGACTCTGCCCCCGGCGACCTTCCCCGGGAGGAGGACAGGTGATCCGCCGGCGCAGCCCCACAGGTAACCGGCGAGAATGAACAGCGCAGTGCATCGGACCGTCTTCATGAAATCTCCGCGTAATGTCGAACGGGGGGAACGAGGTTGTGTAATATACTCACCGTTTGCGAACATCACAATTTTTCTTTACCGTACGCTGATTCCACTTCCCCCGACTTTTGGAAGAGGCAAGTCCTATGGAACAGCCCCGGCACGCGTACGCAGGATTCTGGTTGCGGCTTCTTGCGGCAATCATCGACGGTGTCCTTGTCGCGATCGTCAACATCATCATACTCGTTCCGTTCCTCGGGCTGGTGGGGCTTACCGCTGTCTCGCGCGCGACGGATGCCGACGCAGACTCCGTCGGGGGGGACTCATGATCGCGTTTCTGGCAACGTATCTCATCAGCATGCTAGCCGTGGCGGTCGCAGCGTGGCTCTACTTCGCCCTGATGGAATCCTCCGCGAAGGGCGCCACGCTGGGAAAGATCGCTCTTGGGCTTCGCGTTGTCGATCTTAACGGCGACCCGATCGGGTTCGGAAGGGCCTCGGGCCGCTATTTCGGCAAGCTGATTTCGACTGCGATACTGTTCCTCGGATTTATCATGACAGCGTTTACACGGCAGAAACAGGCCCTCCACGACATCATCGCCGGCTGTCTTGTCGTCAGGAACTGACAGCGCGCTCCCGATCAGCGCACGAGTGTGAAGTCGGCGCTCGTGCCGCCCGCATGGAGAGCGTCTGCAACGTCCATTCCTGCGACGACCCTTCCCTTTGAAAGTCCTCATTTTTTTCCTATTATGAGTGAATTCCATTCACCACCCCATCGGGAGCAGACGTGTCGCCATTCACAAAACGGACACATACGTGCGGCCAGCTTCGGGCATCGGATATCGGCAGCGTCGTCACACTCAACGGCTGGGTGGACGTCCGGCGGGATCTCGGGGGCGTGATATTCATTGACATGAGGGACAGGTACGGAAAGACGCAGGTCGTATTCTATCCCCAGCACAACGCGGCGGCACACGCCGCGGCAAAACAGCTCCGGAGCGAATTCGTCGTCTCCGTTACGGGAACCGTCGAACGGCGTCCGGAAGGGACCACGAACGCGGACCTCGCCACGGGCGAGATCGACCTCAGGGCGGCCGAGCTGACAATCCTGAGCGAAGCCGAGCCGCCTCCGTTTCCGCTGAACGACGACACCGAAGCGGGGGAAGACCTCAGGCTGAAGTACCGGTTCCTCGACCTGCGCAGGCCCGTCCTCCAGCGGTCGCTGATGGTCAGGCACAGGATGTACCAGATCACGCACGACTATTTCGACAGGCTCGGGTTCATCGAAATCGAGACCCCGGTCCTGATGAAGAGCACCCCTGAAGGCGCGCGGGATTATCTCGTGCCGAGCCGCCTTCATCCGGGGAAATTCTACGCCCTCCCGCAATCACCCCAGACGTACAAGCAGATCCTGATGGTCGCGGGGTTTGACAGGTACGTCCAGATCGTCAAGTGTTTCCGCGACGAAGATCTGCGGGCGGACCGTCAGCCCGAATTCACGCAGATCGACGTCGAGATGTCGTTCATACGTGAGGAGGACGTTCAGGAGGTCGCCGAGGGGCTGATGGCGAGGTTCTTCAGGGAAATCAAGGGGATCGACATCACGCTTCCCCTTCCCAGGCTGACGTACCGTGAGGCCATGGAACGGTACGGCAGCGACAAGCCGGATACCCGGTTCGGGCTCACGTTCACGTGCGTGAATGAGGTCGTGAAGGATTCCCCCTTCCGGGTGTTCGCGGACGTCGTGAGGAAGGGGGGGGCCGTCGCGGGGTTCGTTGTTCCGGGGGCCGCCTCGTTCACGCGCAACCAGATGGACGCGCTCGTCGATTACACGCGGAGTCTCGGGGCGGGCGGGCTCGTGTATATCAAGTGGACCGAAAACGGGCTCGAGACCGCCGTCGAGAAGTTTCTCGGGCGGGAACGCGTGGAACAGATCGCCGCCGCGATGGGGGCGTCGAAAGGGGACCTTCTGCTCCTCGTCGCGGACGCGTGGAAAAAAGCCTACACGGTGCTGGGCACGCTCAGGCTGGAAATGGGACGCCGTCTCGACCTGATTGACGAAAGCAGGCACGAGCTTCTCTGGGTCACGGAATTCCCGATGTTCGAATACAGCGAGGAAGAAAAGAGGTTCGTCGCGATGCATCATCCGTTTACCGCGCCGCACCCGGAAGACCTCGCGATCCTCGACGCCGATCCGGGGAGCGCCCGGGCCCGGGCCTACGATCTCGTTTTGAACGGGAACGAGATCGCCGGGGGGAGCATGCGCATTCACGAGAGGGCGATGCAGCAGCGGGTCTTCTCGCTTCTCGGCATCGACGCAGAAGAGGCGCAGGTGAAATTCGGATTCCTTCTCGACGCCTTCCGGTACGGCGCCCCCCCGCACGGGGGGATCGCGTTCGGGTTCGACAGGATGACGATGATCCTGACCGGGATGAAGTCGATCCGCGAAGTGATGGCATTTCCGAAAACCGCAAGCGCGGTTTCACTCATGGATGATGCCCCCGGGCCCGTCGACGACAAACAGCTCCGCGAGCTTCATATCAGGATCGTGTGATGAAAGAACGGATCCGGATCGCCAGCGGCCAGGGATTCTGGGGCGACCTGCTGACCGCGCCCCGCGATCAGGTCACCCGCGGAGAGGTGGACTATCTCGTGATGGACTACCTTGCCGAGGTGACAATGTCCATCCTCCAGAAGCAGCGCCGCAAGAACCCCTCGCTCGGCTACGCCCGGGATCTTGTCCCCCTCATGGAGCAGCTCCTTCCGCTCCTTGTGAAGAAGAACATCCGCGTCATTACGAACGGCGGCGGGGTGAACCCGCTGGCGTGCAGGGATGCGATATTCGACGCCGCCCGGCGGCTCGGGATTTCGGGGCTCTCCATCGGCGTCGTGCTCGGCGACGACATACTTGGCAGGCTCGGTGACCTGCGCTCAGGGGGGATGACCCTGAACAACATGGAGACGGGAGAGGACCTCGCGGCGGTGATGGACCGTGTGATGAGCGCGAACGTCTATTTCGGCGCCGCACCGATCGTCCAGGCGCTCGGACGGGGAGCCATGATCGTGATTACCGGAAGAACGACCGACACGGGGCTGACACTTGCCCCCATGATGCACGAATTCGGCTGGAAGGAGGGGGAGTGGGACAGGCTCGCCTCCGGAACCGTCGCCGGGCACATACTGGAATGCGGGGGACAGGCAACCGGGGGAAACTTCTCCGCCGACTGGCACGCCGTCCCCGATCTGGCGCACATCGGCTTCCCGATCGCCGAGGCCTCGCCGGACGGGAGTGTCGTCATCACGAAACACGCGGGGACGGGGGGACTTGTCTCCGTCCAGACGGTCAAGGAGCAGCTCCTCTACGAAATCGGCAACCCGGTCGATTACATCACACCGGACTGCGTCGCGGACTTCACGACAATCCGGCTGAGCCCCGACGGGCCGGACCGGGTCCGCGTGACGGGGGTGAAGGGGCGCAGGGCGACGGAGACGTACAAGGTCTCCATGTCGTACCTCGACGGTTACACCGCCTCGGGAACGCTGACATACACCTGGCCCGGTGCGCTCGAGAAGTGCCGGGCGGCCGATACGATACTGCGGACGCGCCTGCAGGACCTCGGACTCCGTTTCGACGAGATCCGTACGGAGTTCGTCGGGTACAATTCGTGCCACGGTCCCATCGCTCCGGCGCCGGCGGAGGTCAACGAGGTGGTCCTCCGGATCGGGGTACGGGGGAAGGACTTTGCCGCTGTCGAACGATTCGGCAAGGAGATCGCGCCGTTGATACTGACGGGACCCCCTTCCGTGACGGGGTTCGCCGGGGGGAGGCCGAAGCCGAGCGAGGTGATCGCGTACTGGCCGGCCCTTATTCCGAAAAGCGCCGTGAATCCCGAGGTCATCGTCGAATCACACTGAGGCCAAGCCGTGAAGATCCGTCTTCTTGACATCGCGCACGCACGCTCGGGGGACAAGGGGGACACCGCCAACATTGGGGTGATCGCGCGCCGTCCTGCATATTACCCGGTCCTTGTGAAGTACCTGACCGTGGAGCGCGTCAGCGCCCACTTCGCTGGACTCGTCCTCGGGCGGGTCGAGCGGTTCGAGCTTCCCAACCTGGGGGCGCTCAATTTCCTTCTGCACAACGCGCTGGGAGGAGGCGGGACGCTCTCGCTGAAAAACGACGCGCAGGGGAAAACGCTCGGAAGCGCCATGCTGCGGATGGAATTTGAAATTGAAGAACATCTCAACATAGGAGGTGAACCCAATGTTTGACGTCCAGAAACTGCGCATCAAGGGTCTGAAGGACCGGCTTCACTCTCTCCGGGGGTATCTTTGACATCGATGCCAAGGAAAAGGAAGTAGGGGAGCTCCAGAAGAAGACCGAGGCGCCGGAGTTCTGGAACGACAATGTCGCGGCCCAGAAGGTGATGCAGGTGATCAGCGCGCGGAAAGAATGGGTGGACGGGTGGAACGCCCTTCGGGCGACGCTCGCCGACGCGGAGTCCCTCCTCGAACTCGCCGAGGAATCGAACGACGAATCCCTGGCCACGGAGATCGACGCGGACCTGGGACGCGTGGAACGGGGAATCGAGGACCTCGAATTCCGCAACATGCTCAGCGGCGATGACGACGCACGGAACGCCATCCTGACGATACACGCCGGCGCCGGAGGGACCGAGGCGCAGGACTGGGGGGAGATGCTCCTGCGGATGTACCTCCGGTGGTGCGAGGGGAAGGGGTTCAAGGTCGCCCTCGCCGACCGGCAGGACGGGGACGGCGCAGGCATCAAGAGCGCTGCCGTCGAGGTGACAGGAAAGTACGCCTACGGGTACCTGAAAGCGGAGAACGGCGTGCACAGGCTCGTCCGGATTTCCCCCTTCGACGCCAATGCGCGCAGACACACGTCGTTTGCGTCCGTGTTCGTCTATCCGGAACTCGACGACGATGTGGAGATCGAGATCAATCCCGCCGACCTGAAGGTCGATACGTACCGTTCGGGGGGGAAGGGGGGACAGAACGTCAACAAGGTCGAGACCGCCGTCCGGATCACGCACATCCCGAGCGGCATCATTGTGGCATGCCAGCAGGAGCGCTCGCAGTTCCAGAACAAGGAGCGCGCCCTCAAGATGCTGAAGTCGCAGCTCTACAAGCGGCGGAAGGACGAGGAAGAAGCCAGGCTCGACGCAATCAACAGCACGAAAAAGAAGATTGAATGGGGAAGCCAGATCCGCTCGTACGTGTTTCACCCGTACAACATGGTGAAGGACCACAGGACGGACGCCGAGACGAGCAACGTGCAGGCGGTGATGGACGGCGACCTCGACGATTTCATCAAGGCCTACCTTATGGAATTCTCCGGAAAGGGCGGCTGACCCCCCGATGAGCTACGTCGCATTCATAGCGGGGCGCTATCTCAGGTCGGGGCGGAACGACGGGTTCTTCTCGTTCATCACCGCCATCGCCACGCTGGGCGTCATGCTGGGGACCGCCACGCTTATCATCGCGCTGAGCGTCCTCGGGGGCTTCGAGAGGGACATCACGGAAAAGGTCGTCGGCTTCACGAGCCACGTGCAGGTCCTGGGATTTCAGAACCAGCCCCTCCTGCATCCCGAGGAGAACACATGGCTCATGGAACGCAAGATCCCGGAGATCCGGTCCGTGGCGCCGTTTGTCGCGCGCGAAGCGCTCATCCGGTCCAGGGAGGGGGTGGACGGGATACTCCTGAAGGGTGTCGATCCCCTGCGCGACAATTCCACGACGCGGCGCTACCTTGTCGCCGGAAAGTACGATCTCGACAAGGAGCAGGGAGGGGTCGCCAAGCTCGTCCTTGGGAAGAAGCTTGCCGCCAGGCTCTCCATCGACGTGGGCGACAGGGTGACGGTATTCGGGATCAGCCGCCTCATGGAACAGGGACAGGCCCGTGTGATGCGGTTCCGCGTCACCGGGCTCTACGAAAGCGGCATGGCCGAGTACGACGACGTGTACGCGTTCACCGATCTGAGCGACGCGCAGACCCTCTTCCAGCTCGGCGACGCAGTCTCGGGGTATGATCTTCTTCTGACGCACGTGGACAGCGCAGCCGCGGTCGCCGACGAAGTGCAGGACCTCCTCGGGTATCCCCACTTCGGCAGGACCGTGTTCGACACGTACAGGAACCTCTTCAGCTGGATTGACCTCCAGAAGCGCCCCGTCCCGATTATCCTCGGGCTGATCATCATTGTCGCGACAGTCAACATCATCGGCACGCTCCTCATGATGGTCCTCGACAAAACCCGTGAGATCGGCGTCCTCGCGGCAATGGGGGCATCCCCGTGGGGGATTACGCGGATATTCGTCCGCCAGGGGATGACAATCGGCGTCGCAGGCACGGCGCTCGGGAACACCCTTGCGTTCGCGCTCTGCTACGCGCAGATGGAGTTCAAATTCTTTTCGCTCCCGAGCGACATTTACTTCATGACGTCCGTGCCGATCCTCCTGCGCCCGGAGTATTTTCTCCTCGTGTCGGGCGCCACGCTCCTGCTCTGCCTGGCGAGCTCCCTGCTCCCCGCGAGGCTCGCCTCCCGGCTTCACCCCGTTTCCGCCATCAGGTTCTCCTGACATGGGCTACGAAAGATTCATAGCGCAGCGATACCTCCGGTCGAAACGCCAGCTCAGGTTTATTAACATCATCATGATGGTGTCGGTCATCGGGATCACCGTCGGGGTTGCCGCGCTGACGATCGTCCTTTCGGTGTTCAACGGGTTCAACAGCGTCGTAACGAACGTCCTTGTGGGATTCGATCCGCACATCAGGATCGAGGCGGCGCGGGGGCAGGGAATGTCCGTGACGGACAGCCTGCTGGAGCGTGTGAAATCCGACCCCCGTATCGCCGCCGCGGCGCCCTACATCGCCAGCAAGGCTCTCCTCTTGACGGCGCACGTGAACCGCGTCGTCCTCGTCAAAGGGGTTGTGGACTCCACAATCGACATGGTTTCCGGGGTCAAAAAGAGGACCGTGCTTGGCGCCTTCCGCCTCCGCGACACCCCGGAATCGGGGGGAATCGTGCTCGGGCTTGCCCTCGCGGACAGGCTGGGGACGATGGTGGGCTCGGAACTGACGATTGTGAGCCCGGTCGGAGTTGATGCGATGATGACACAGTTCGGCCAGCCTCTCACGCGCCGGTGCACCGTCACGGGAATCTACGATTCCAACAACAAGGACTATGATGCGCACTACGCGTACATCTCGCTCGAGTCGGCGCGCCAGCTTTTCCAGTTCGGCGACCGGTACAGCGGGATTGAGGTCAGGCTTCGCGACCTCGAGGAGGCGGACAACGTGAAGCAGGCCCTCCAGGCCTGGCTGGGGGACGGCTATGCGGTCTCGACCTGGTATGACCTGCACCGGGACCTTTATTCGGTAATGAAGATCGAGAGGTGGACGGCATACATCATCCTTTGTCTCATCGTCGGCGTTGCGACGTTCAACGTGCTCGGATCCCTGACGATGGGGATCATAGAAAAACGGCGCGACATCGGGATACTCAAGGCGCTCGGGGCGACCCGCACGAGCATCATCCGGATATTCATGTTCGAGGGGATACTCGTGGGGCTGCTCGGCACCGCAGCGGGGGTGCTTATCGGCGTTGTTGTCTGTTTGCTTCAGATGAAGTACAGCCTTTTTCCTCTTGACCCGACGGTCTACATTATTCCCGCAATACCCGTCGAGCTCCGGTGGACGGATTTTGTGGCCGTCGTTCTCGCCTCGATGACGCTGAGCACGCTCGCGTCCCTTCACCCCGCCCGGAGAGCCGCACAGCTCCTCCCGGTCGATGCCATCCGCTGGGAGTAGCGCAATGAAACAGCCAGGCGAATCCGTGATCGATGTGCGGCAGGTGACGAAGACATTCGCCTCCGGCGAGGGGAGGGACGGAAAGCTCGTGGTCCTCCGGGGGATAAGCCTGGACGTCCGCAAGGGAGAGATCATCGCCGTGGTGGGAGCGTCCGGCGCGGGGAAGAGCACGCTCCTGCACATCATCGGAACGCTGGAGAAGCCGACGTCGGGGAGCGTCGTGTACGAAGGTGCCGACGTGTTCGCGATGGGGGATGAAGAGCTCGCCCGGTTCCGGAACAGGAGAATCGGGTTCATATTCCAGTTCCACCACCTGCTCCCCGAATTCACCGCGCTGGAAAATGTGGCCATGCCCGCACTTATCCAGGGGAAGAAGCTCTCAGAGGTCCGGGCGCTGGGGATGGACCTTCTCCGGGAAGTGGGTCTCGAGGAACGGATCGATCAGAAACCGCCCCGGCTGTCCGGGGGAGAGCAGCAGCGAGTGGCGGTCGCCCGCGCCCTCATGAACTCGCCCAAGGTCATACTGGCAGATGAGCCTTCGGGGAACCTGGACAGCGAAAATGCGCGCAATTTGCACCGTCTGATATGGGATTTGAGCAGAAACAGGGGGCAGACATTCATCGTCGTCACGCACAATGAATCCCTTGCCAGGCAGGCCGACAGGATCATCCATATCGCCGACGGGGTCATCCGCGGACATTAAATGAAAAAAGACTTGACAATATCCGGAATTCTTGTAGATTGGGAAGTGACCTTTACGACAGTTTCTCCCCTGACTGTTGTATGGAACATGGTCAAGCCCGGCGTTCCCCCCAACGCTGGGCTTTTTATTACACGCGGCATATGAGGAGCCAGAACCGTGGCAAAACCAATACGTAAACAGGTCCGCAAAACCGACCAGAAGCACAGATCTCTCAGCAGCGAACCCCTCCCACTCGGACGGGAAAACTACATGATTCTCGGAGCGGGCATTCTCGTGATCGTCGCCGGATACATCGCGATGCTCGAGGGATCCGTTGAAGGGTTCCTGCCGCTTGTGCTCTCTCCGATATTGCTTGTGACGGGATATTGTGTCGTCATCCCCCTGGGGATCATGTACAGGAAGCCGGCACCAAGGGTTGATGCGCCGGCGGCTGTTGCCGAACCTCCGAAGCAGGCCTGACAAGATCAGGAAGGTCATTCTCCGGTTCCACAGACTTCCGCACCTCATGCCCCGCCACACACGATCCGTCTTCCGGGGGACATGCGTCCTCATATTCCTGCTTTCGGCCGGGCTCTCGCGTCCTGCAATCGCCCAGAAAAGACCGCAGGAATTCCGTACGTTTCTCGCTCAGTACACGGGCCGGGAAATCCTGTTTATAAGCATGTCCTCGGATTCTCTCCAGTTCGCCGACGCAGATTCAACGCAAAGATTCGTCGTAGTCCTTGATGACGTAAGCGACGACACCATGATCCTCCACAGGCAATCCGGGACCGACAGGCGGACGTTTTCCTGCCCGATTGCCGACATCCGCCGGATCACCTATCTGTTCGGCGGGCGGCGGTACAAACGGATCGTCGTGGAGACGTTCTGAGCGCCCTCCTCTCCTGCCTTGAAAATCAGCCGCTAATTGCGTAGGTTAAGGAATTGACTCCAGAATAAGGATGAATGGACTGCGGCAGTTTCTGGCCGTTCTGATTGCGGGACTGGGGCTCGCGGGCGGGCTTCACGCGCAGGATTCGTCGTCCGCGGCGGCCACGAACCTGCGGGTCTATCAATCACTTGCGTCATCACTGGCCGACTCGCTCGCGACACTGGTTCCCTCAGCCGACTCGCCGCGCGTCTCGGTGAAAACCGCTCCTGCGGACATCGCGTGGTTCCTTCAGGACGCAGTCGAGCGGCCCTTTCGTGCAAAGAACTGCGTCATCGCCGGAAACGACTCCGCCCGGTTCGGCGTGGAGTTCGGGGCGACAGGAATGAAAGTGCAGTACTCGAACCTCCGGAGGGAAAGCATGTTCGGTGCGCGGGTCCTCGACAGGGCGGTCGTCCTCCAGGTCCGGCTGCGGCTTGTGGACAGGGTTCTGGGGACGGTGATTGTGACGGGCGAACGGAAGGCCGGATTCTCCGATACGGTCGCGCTTTCTCAGGTTGAGAGCCTCGAACAGGCGGCGATTCCATCCACGCGGGGGACGATTCCTCCTGAGGATTTTTTTTCCGGCCTTGTCGAGCCCCTCGTGATCGTGGGAGCCGTCGCGGTGGCAGTTTTCCTCCTGTTCACCGTGCGGAGTTGATGATCAGTCGACCCGACAGGAACGTAGTGAACGCCCGGGCGGCGGTGTTTGCGTTGTGCCTTGCGTTGCTCTCACTTTCCGGAAGAGGAGGATCACTCCGGGAAAGCGGGGGCATTCCGGCGGACACAGGAGGGACGCCTCGCGAGATCCGGCTTCTTGCGGTGGGGGATGTCAACCTCGGCCGAAGAGTGGGACAGGTGATCCTCTCCGGGGACACGCTGTATCCCTTTGCGCGTGTCACGGACACGCTGCACAGGTATGACATAGTCTTCGCAAATCTCGAGTCACCCATTTCTGACCAGCGGGGGCGCACGGAGGATCCGCGCAACAACATGATATTCACCGCCCCCCCTGCGGCGGCGCAATCCCTCAGGAGGGGAGGCGTCGGCGTCGTGTCGGACGCGAACAATCACGCACTCGATTTCGGCGTTTCGGCACGGAACGAGACAATACGCTATCTCGAGGATGCAGGCATCGCCCACTGCGGCACAGCGGAGCGGTCGTCAGATCTCTACCGTCCTGCCCTCATGACCGTAAAGGGAATCCGGCTCGCGTTTTTTGCCGTCACGGATCTGATGAACGGATACGGGGTCGCGTGGAGGGACCTTGTTGCCTCTGCTGACACGGGGAGGCTTCTGCCGGCAATCCGTGCCGTCAGGGATACGACCGATCTGGTTGTTGTCAGCTTTCACGGCGGCGTTGAATACGCAGGGGAGGCCTCGGTGAGAACGCGCCGGTTCGCGCGACAGGTTCTCGCTGGGGGCGCCGACATCGTTCTCGGGCACCACCCGCACATACCGTACGGCATCGAGACCGACGGGAAAAAAGTGGCGGCGCATTCGCTGGGCAATTTTGTCTTCATGCAGTCGGGGCGCTACTGGACCCGGCACAGTTTCGCACTTGCGTTCGACATCGTCCGCGACGCGAAGGGAACGCGCATCCGTTCGCTTCATGCGCTCCCGCTCCGGGCGGGTTTTCAGCCGGAGTTCCTCCCCCCGGGGAGTGATGCCGACAGCATCAGGGACCACGTCCGGCTCCAATCATCACAGGATGTTCAGGAGTATCTGACATGGTAAAAACAGCTCTTGTTGCGTTCCTCACCGGGATGGCGATCCTTGCCTCGGGCTGCGGCTCAAGCGAAGAAACGGAGACGCTGACCGTCGATCAACGGTTCGAGAAAGCGAAGGCGCTTTTCGAGAAACAGGAATACCTCGACGCAATCAATGAATTCACGATCATCACGCTGCAGTACCAGGGGAGCCAGCACGCCGCCGACGCCCAGTTTTACCTGGGGGATTGCCGGTACAACCGCGGTGAGTATCTTCTCGCCGCGTTCGAATACGGCGTCGTGAAGCGGAGCTATCCCGCGAGCTCCCGGGTCGCCGAGGCCCAGTACAAACTTGCAATGTCCTATTACCAGCTTTCTCCCCGTACCTCGCTGGATCAGCAGTATACGCGGAAAGCGATAGATGAATTCCAGTCGTTCGTCGAATACTATCCGACGAACCCGCTTGCAGCGGACGCAGACGCAAAGATCAAGGAACTCGACGGAAAACTCGCCCGGAAGGTCTACGACGCAGCCCGGCAGTACGTCGTCCTTCAGCGCTATATCGCCGCGCTCCGGTATTTCGACGACGTTATTGACCAATACCACGACACGGACTGGGCGCCCCTGGCATTCCTTGACAAGGTCGACCTCCTCATCACCCGGAAGAGATTCGTCGAGGCGCAGACGAACCTCTCCCAGTTCTTTTCGCGCTATCCAAACAATGTTCTCCGTGGAAGGGCCGATGAACTTCAGGCGCGGCTAGCTAAAGAGCTGAAAAATGCCCCCGCCACGACAGGGATGGGCACCGCGGCGCTCCCGGAGGTGCCCCCATCGCCGCGGGTCGAATGATGGCGCCGAAACGCGTCGCTGATTCGCAGGTCATCACAACGCAGCTCGTCCTCCCCAACGACACGAACCAGCTCGGGAATCTCCTCGGGGGGACGCTCATGCACTGGATCGACATCGCGGCCGCAATCGCCGCCCAGCGCCACTCCGACCGGGTCTGCGTCACCGCTTCGGTCGACGAACTCAATTTCCATCATCCGATCCGGCTCGGCGACGTCGTCACGCTCCAGGTCTCCGTCAACCGTGCGTTCCGCACGTCGATGGAAATCGGCGTCGTCGTGACGGCGCAGACAAGATCGGGCCACGACGCCCGGCGCGCCAACAACGCGTATCTGACGTTCGTGGCCATCGATGAAGCGGGGAGGCCCGTCGAAGTTCCGCCTGCCGTCCCCGGGAGTCCGGACGAGATCCGGCGATACGAGGAAGCACTCGTCCGACGGGAGCGCCGGCTCGCGCACAGAAGCACATAAACGGGGATCGCAACGGCTCGTCCTTTCCCACACTACGTTCAGGACTCGCTCCTGTTCCTCCGCCCCCGGCGCCGGGTGATGCTCGGCCTCTGCACCGTCAACATGCTCTGGCTGCAGGTCCTCTATGCCCAGCGGCTGTACACGTCATTCGGCCAGGTGGCCGAACGGATGCTCGGTTTCACCCCCTCAGGCCTGGCGGTACGCCAGCGCCACGGAGCGGGACGCGCGGAAATCGCCGTCCTCTCACAATCCCCTCCCGGGCTTCACATATTCGCGGCCGGCGACTCGGGCTCGATTTCGCTCCTCGGATCGACCCCGCTTGCCGGCGAGAGGGTGGGACTCACCCCGGCGGATGACGGGGGGAAATCCGCTTACCTCTCTCTCACGTCGGACGGCTCTGCGATTTCATTCATCAGGGAAAGCGGGAACACCTGGTCCGAGACCCTGATGCCCCTTTCCGTCAAATCACAGCGCATCGTGCTTGCGGATATCAACGGCGACGGCCGAAAAGACATCCTCCTCTTCGGGAAGAGCAGGGCGGGCATCTCGACCTTCATTGCAAAAGCCGGGGGGGGATACGTTCAGGGTCCGGAACTCTTCAGCGAAATCTCAATAAGCGATCTCAGGACGACGGACATCAACGGCGACGGGATCCCGGACGTGCTCCTTTGCGACTGGCTCTCCAACCGCCTTGTTCTTTTCTACGGGATCAGCAGGATGGTGTTCTCCGAGCAGGTGACCGCGGATCTCCCCGGAGAGCCTGAGGCGCTTGACTGCACGTGGCTCGACCGCCACACGACGCTCGGCGTGGCGGTGGCGCTGCCGTCCCGGCGGAAAATCCTGTTTCTGAGGGCGACCCCGTCGGGTGACATCGGCATCGATGCGGTGATGGATCTCCCCGGCACCCCCGCGGGCGTCGGGTTCACCTCCCTGAACGACGACGCGTACCCCGACATGGTGGCTCCCGCGGAAGAGGGGACAATCGTTGCCACCGGCGCGGGGCCGTTCGAGTTCAACCCGCCGGTGCTTCTCGGTCCCGGCGCCGCGCCTGCCGGGTGGGTGCTCGCGGATCTTGACGGGGACGGGCGTACGGACTTCGCTTCCGCGGGGAGGATCTCGAAACGTCTTGTCCTCATGGCCAACGCGGGACACGCCGCGGAAGGGGCGCGGCCGTCCACCTACGCGGCGGGGAGCAGGCCGGGGGGGCTCCTGGCGCGGGATATCGACGGGGACGGACGCGTGGATATCGCCGTGGCAAATTCGAATTCTTCCAGCGTAACGATTCTCTTCAACAGGGGGGAGGGGAGGTTCTCAGGCGGCATGATGGCATTAGTTTCCGAGAGTCCATCCCGCCTGACGTGCACCTCCCCGGGCCCGGGATCGCCGCCGGCCATTGTCACGTCACACACGTCCGCCGACAGGGTCGGGATCGTGAGCCTGGAGAATTCTCCGTTGAGGGCTTCCGCCCTTGCGATTCCCACGGGGAAGGAGCCATTCGTTCTTCACGCGTGGACCGACGGCGCGTCCCTCAGGATGCTTGTCCGGTACGTGCCCCACGGCAGGAACGCCGTTTCACTTTCCCTCTTTGAACAGATAAGCGGCGGGCAGTTCCTTGAGCGGAGCATGCACTTCAGCCTGCCGGACAGGATCGCCGCGGCAACGATGGAACAGTCGGCGGGTGGCACCGGGTACACCGTGACGTACATTACAACGAGCGCCGCGCTCCGTGCGTCCTCTCTCCAGTCGGCCGAGGTGACACCCCTGTTTGCGACGGGAACCGTCAGGCCCGGGCTGACATTCGGCGATTCGACCGCGGCGGCGGCCGGGATCATCCCGGCAACACTGAGGCAGGGAGGAGGCGATTACATCGTCGTCATGGGAAAACCGGTGAATGCCCTCCTCCTTGTGTACCGCAATGCGGACGGGACGCTCAGGAGCGATCCCGAATGGATCAGGAACGTCTCCGTGTCCGGCGACGACGATATCATCGTCGACGATGTCGACGGTGACGGCCGGCCTGACATCACGGTGCGCGATAAATCTTCCGAGTCGATAGAGACGTTTTACGGTGGTGCGCTCGGATTCGGCGACGCCACGCGGATATGCAGCGCGGCAGGCGTGGGGGGAATCGCCATTGCCCCCCTTGTCTCCCGCAGGGCGAAAGACCTCGTCCTTTCGCACACTGACGAGGGCACGGTCTCAATCCTCTTCGATCCGTTCAGACGATGACTCTCCAGGGGCCGTTCACGGCCGCCGCAATACTTGCGACTCTCCTTGTCGGTGCCGGGCCCTCGCAGGCGCAGCAGGCGGGAAACCGGGCCGCTGCCCGCCGCGACGCCATGAGAATTCTCTCCGCGCGCTTCTCAACGTCCGCAAGATCAGGATTGCCCGAGAAGTGCGGACTCCCCCTTCTTTCCGCGGCGATCCGCTCGCGCGCCACACTCAACCCGGACGAGCGGTCAGCACTGGGGGCGATTCTGCAGCGAACGGAGCGTCAGACGAGCGTGATCGGGGACAGCGGACGCTTCAAGTTTCATTTTGACACAACGGGAACGGATGCGCCGGCGCTCCTCGACGCGTCGGGGAACCGGATCGCGGGCACGGCCCGCGCGTTCGTCGATTCGGCGATCGCGATAATCACGCATGTCTATGCGTACGAGACGGGCACGCTCGGCTTCCATCCCCCTCCCTCCGACGGGATGCTCGGCGGCGGACCCGAATACGACATCTACATCTCGCACATCGGCCCGGACGATTACGGGTTCACGACGCCGGATTACGCCGCCGGAAACGGTGATACGTCATCGACGTTTATAGATATTGACTGTGACTTTTCGTTTGTGACCCCCGCAGCGAACAAGGGCATCCCCTCGCTCCGGGTCACGCTTGCGCATGAGTTTCATCACGCAATCCAGATCGGTTCATACGGATACTGGTTTAGCGATGTCTGGTTTCATGAGGTCACCTCGGTGTGGATGGAAGACGTCGTCTACCACGGCGAGAACGACTATCTGAACTACGTGGACGGCATCTTCGGCCCCAGCCAGTTCACGTCGCCCGGAACGCCCCTGCCGACGAACGATTTCATAGAGTACAGCAGGGGGATTCTCGGGAAATACTTCACGAAGAGATTCGGCCCGAGCACGATGCTCCACATCTGGCAGAACATCCACGGGATGCCGCCCCTTCCGGCAATCGACCTGACGCTGCGACAGATCCCGTCGCAGGCGTCGTCGCTTTCCGTCGCGTTCGCCGAATGGACGCTCTGGAACTACTACACGGGTCCGCAGGCCGATACGGTCAACTACTACACCGAGTCGGCCCTGTTTCCGGTCATGGCCGAATCCTACTTTGACCTCATAAGCCCGACCCAGCAGATCAGCGGCTCCCTTTCGTGTCTCGGGGGAGCGTATTTCGGGTTTGCGTCGGGAACGGACACCGTCACCGTCGCTCTCGCAAATCTCGACACGGGATGTCCGGCGGGCGCCACGACCGTGTCCCCCTTCACACTCACCGTGAGCAGGAACAAGCCCGACGACACCTACAGGGGGATCGCGGGGGGGCTCTACCTGAAGCTCGACGTGACGAACGCATCGCAGTGGATCGCCTGGTCGATCGGGAGGCAGGGCCCCAGCACGGCGTCCGGCGGGGAGGGGAGTGCATTCCCCAACCCGTTCAACCCGGGGGGGGGCGGTCTCCTTTTCTTTCCGGCGAACGCCGACGAGGGAACGCTGGCGGTCTATTCATCGGGGATGGAACTTGTGTATAACGGGTCTCTCCAGACGCAATCCCGGCTGGGCCAGCGGGTATTCACGTGGAACGGACTCACGAACAGGAACACCGTGGCACCGACGGGCGTCTACATCTTTGTGCTGTCGCTTCCCGGCCGGACGGTGACCGGGAAAGTCGCGCTGGTGCGCCGGTGAGCACGACACTGCGCATCGACGGAAGAGATCTCAGGAAGGAGTTCAACCGCCGTCCCGTGTTCCACGACGTGTCGTTCTCCGCCGCGGCGGGGGAGACACTCCTTGTCACCGGGAGGAACGGCTCGGGAAAATCCACGCTTGTGAAGATCATCTGCGGCGTGCTGTCCCCTGGGGGAGGCACGCTCACCGTCACCCGTGACCGGGATGCCCTGCCGCGCGAGGAGCGGAATCTCTTCGGGCTCGTTTCCCCTTACCTCCAGCTGTTCGAGGAATTTTCCGCAGTGGAAAATCTCTCGATTGCCATGGGGATCAGGGGACTCCCGTTCGACCCGGCCGCTGCGGACGCCCTCCTCGAGCGCGTGGCGATGTACACGCGGCGGCACGATCCGGTCAGGACGTACTCGTCCGGGATGAAGCAGCGCGTCAAGTATGCGTTCGCGCTTCTTCACGCGCCCCCGGTGCTCGTACTGGACGAGCCGATGTCCAATCTTGACGGGGACGGCACGGCGGTGGTCCGCGGGATCATGGCGGAACAGCGCCGGTGCGGCGTTCTCGTTGTCGCCACGAACGACATGTCGGACATCGATTCATACGACGGAAGGATCGACCTCAATGACCGCCGATAGGCCGGCCTTCCGTCTGTTTCTCCGATCGACCCGCGCGGTCTTTCTGAAGGACCTCCGATCAGAGCTCCGCACGCGCTACGCGGTGAGCGCGCTCATCATGTTCGTCGTCACCACGATCTCGATAATCCTCTTCTCTCTCGGGAGCGAAGGCGCTTCGCCGGACGCGCTCTCGGGGATGCTCTGGGTCGTCGTCTTCTTCGCGGCCATGTCCGGACTGTCGAGGACGTTCGTCATGGAGGAGGAGAGGGGGACGACGCTGACGCTCCAGCTCCTCGCTTCCCCCGGGGCGGTCTTCTTCGGAAAACTGCTCTTCAACCTCGTCCTGGTAACGGGGGTCAACGCGGTCACCGTCGTCCTCTATGCCGCCTTCATCAACGGGTTTGTCATCCGGACGATGTCGATATTCGTGGTTACCGTGATCCTCGGAAGCATCGGATTTGCAGCCGCCGCGACGGTTATTGCAGCCATTATTGCCCGCGCCAACACCCGGGGAACCCTGTATCCGGTCCTCTCGTTTCCCATTGTATTGCCGCTCCTTCTGAGCGTGATCGAGGCCACGCGCATGGCTTCCGAGGGGGCCTTTTTCGGGGAGGCGGCGGGTGAATTTCAGTTGTTGATTTCGTATATTGTTGTCGTCATCGTTTCCTCTGCCATGCTCTTTGACTATATCTGGAAAGACTGACCCATGGTGCTGAAGATACTTCTCGGAGTCCTCCTGACCGCCGTTATAGTATCCGGCTTCGGGCTGCCGATGTCCCCGCATCCGCAGGCATGGTACGAACTGCCGGTCATTCCGGGTCTCGAAGAGAAAGCCCGCATCATTTTCTTTCACGTCCCCACCGCCTGGCTGAGCGTCGTTGCATTCCTGACGAGCATGGTGTACGCAATCCAGTACCTTCGTAAGCGCGATCTCGCCTGCGACATCAGGTCCTCCGCCGCGGCAGGACTCGGGTTCATGTTCTGCATCCTGGCGACGATCACGGGCGCGGTGTGGGCGAAATTCAACTGGGGTTCCTACTGGAACTGGGACCCGCGGGAGACTTCCATCTTCGTCCTGCTCCTGATATACGGTGCGTACTTTTCACTCCGGTCGGCCGTGGAGACCGAGGAGAAGCGTGCCACCCTCTCCTCCGCCTATTCGATCATCGCCGCTGTCACCGTCCCCTTCTTCATCTTCATCATGCCCCGCGTGATGACCGGGCTGCATCCCGGCGCGAAGGGGGATCCGGACGGAGCGGGACCGGTCGTCGAGTTCAAGATGGCCCCCAACATGCGCGTCATCTTTTTCACCTCGCTCATTGCGTTCACAATGCTCTTTTACTGGATGTTCAGGCTGAAGGTCCGTACCGCGGAGCTGGAGTCGTACAATCATCAGAAAGGCTGACACGTGGATTTTCTTGCGCAGAACCAGCTCTACATCGTCATGATCATCGTACTCGCCATCTGGCTCGGCATCTATACGTACCTGTTCCGGCTGGACAGCAGGGTGAAGAAACTGGAGAACCGGACCAGGAAATAACCGCTTCGCGCAGGGGAAGGAGTTCTATGAAACCAAAAATCATCATCGGTTCGCTTGTCGTCGTTGCGTTTCTCATCTTCGGTTCCTACTCGTTCATGCAGAGCAACGTCGAGTATACCGACATCGCGGGGGCGATGACAAAGCACAAGAAGGTGCAGCTCAAGGGCTCCTGGAACAAGGACAAGCACGCCTCGTTCGATGCAGCACGCGCCCAGTTCACGTTCTGGCTCGTGGACGACTCGGGAAAAGAGTGCAAGGTTGTCCTTGACGGAGCCGCGCCGAACAACTTCGAGCTCGCGACGAGCGTCGTCGCAAAGGGGAGGTTCACGGACGAAGGATATTTCCACGCCACCGAAGTCCTGACCAAGTGCCCCTCCAAGTACGAGGCGCAACCGTCGGAGTTGAAGAAAACGAGCTGACGCTGCGCTTTGTTGACCCTGGCGCCTTCGGCGCCACAGGTGCCGCCTTCGGCGCCACAGGTGCCGCCTTCGGCGCCACAGGTGCCGCCAGAGGCGCCGCGCGCGGATACTGTTCTTCACCATAGGGGGAAATCGCATGATCGGAGGCATACTTGTCAAGGCGGCATTTGCCGCCTGCCTTGTGTCGGTCCTCTGCTACTTCCAGTATCACCGGCGGGGCAAGCAAATCTTCCTCACCACCGGCCGGCTGGCGTACTTCTTCACCGTGGCCGCCGTATTCACAACCGCCGGGTATTTCCTTTCTCTGATCCTCACCCATCAATTCCAGTACACGTATGTCTGGAGCTACAGCTCGCGTGAGCTTTCCACGCCCCTTCTTGTCTCGACGTTTTATGCGGGACAGGAGGGAAGCTTCATGCTCTGGACGATGTACACGTCGCTGATAGGCATCTTCCTCGTGCTGCACTCCCGTGCCAGGGGGTACGAGCCCGAGGTGATGACGTTTTTCGGTCTCATCGAGCTCGCACTCCTTCTGATGCTGATTGTGAAGAACCCGTTCCTCCTCGTATGGGAGAGCTGGCCGGGGCAGGTCGTTGCGGGGTTCGTTCCCGTGAACGGCCGCGGGCTGAACCCGCTCCTCCAGAATTACTGGATGGTTATCCACCCGCAGGTGCTCTTCAGCGGGTTCTCCTCGATGGGGGTACCGTACGCGTACGCAATGGCGGCCCTCCTGAAGAAGGACTACAGGAACTGGATACGACCCGCGACGCCATGGCTTGTGCTTGCGGCCACGATCCTCGGCACGGGGATCATGATGGGCGGGTTCTGGGCCTACGAAACGCTCGGGTGGGGGGGATACTGGGGCTGGGACCCAGTCGAGAATTCGTCGCTCGTCCCCTGGCTCTTCTGCGTGGCGTCGATTCACACGACGCTCGCCCAGCGGAAGTCCGGCGGATTTGTCCGGACAAACCTCGTCCTGGCCATCATATGTTTCATCATGGTTCTGTACTCCACGTTCCTTACGCGGAGCGGCGTTCTCGGGGATACCTCGGTGCACTCGTTCGTTGATCCGGGGATGTGGACATACTGGCTCCTGATCGGGATGATCGTGACGTTTGCATCGCTCTCCGCGGTCCTTCTCTGGAGAAGGCGGAAGGAGATCCCGCGGCCGGAAACCCGCCAGAGCTTCTACACGCGGGAAATGGCCCTGTTTATCGGTTCGACCGCGATCGTGGCAGCAGCGCTTCTTATCTCCGCGGGAACGTCGTCGCCCATCATCACCGAGATCCTTCACGGGAAAAAGAGCGCCGTGGATACCTCGTACTACGTGACGACGATACTTCCGCTCGCGATCGTCATCGCGCTCCTGGCGGGCGTCGGCCAGCTTCTCTGGTGGAACAGATCAAGCGGGCCGGGATTCTGGAAGACGCTCCGCCCTCCGGCGCTCCTTGCGGCCGGGGCGACGCTCGTCCTCGTTCTCGTGCGTGTGCCGGAACCCCTCGTCGGCCTTTTCGTGTACGCGGCATCGTTCTCCCTCTTCGCAAACCTCCAGGTCGGCCTGAAGATCGCGCGCGGGAACCCGAAGTTCGCCGGAGGGTCGGTGGCCCATATCGGTCTCGCCGTCATGTTCCTCGGCTTCATCGCTTCCTCGAAATACGACCGGAAGGAAACAATAGCGCTCGCCCAGGGAAAGCCCGTGCACACGCTCGGCTACACGCTGACGTACACGGGATACCATTCGATCGACAAGGACCGCTACGCCTTCCAGGTGAACGTGGAGAACGGGGAGCAGCGCTATACGGTGGCCCCGATCATGTATTACACCTCGTACAACGACGGGCTGATGAGGAATCCGGACATCGCGAACATGTACACGAAGGATTTCTATCTGGCACCTCTGTCCCTGGAACAAAAAAGCGATTCGCTTGCAAACGGGCAGACCGTCGAGCTCAGGCGGGGCGAAACCAGGATGATAGGGAAGCTCAGGGTCACGTTCGTCGATTTTGATTTCCCCGTCATGCAGAAGGCCGCGATGCTCGAGGGAAAGGAAGTCCGCATCGGGGCAAAGCTCCTCGTGCGGGAAGGGAGTGGGAAGGAAGAGCCCGTGACTCCCGCCAGGGTGATCAAGGCCGGGGTTCAGAGGGATGAGACGGTAACCGTGGGGGGCGACTACGAACTTTCCATTGCCGCGCTTCACCCTGACCGCGAGGCCAGGGAGAACTCGCGCGTGGACATAGGAGTGAGGGACCTGAAAGCCGCCTCGTCGATCGACCCGGCGTCGGAAGGGGATGTCCTGATGGCGGAAGCATCGGTGAAGCCGTTCATCAACCTGGTCTGGTCCGGCCTCATCATCGTGATTGTGGGCTTTCTCGTCACGATTGTGCGGCGGGGGCAGGAAGCAGCGCTCCCCGCCGGGGTGTCGGCCCCCGGGGAGCCGTGAGGAGGGGATGACATCGAATTCGAGCGCACCCGGCCGGAAGCCGGGTGTCACTTTTTCGGGATTCGCCGCTCAGGGGACGGGAGGCGGTTGCACGCCGGCGCCGAACCGGTAGACCATCTCTCCGCCGTACCATGCGCCCGCCCAGAGCGCAACGATGCCCGCGGCAAAGAGGAGGAGGAACAGCCCGTCGCGCCCGGGGGGGCGTCTTGTCCCGGACGCAATGCGCCAGAAAAAAAGGACGGCAAATGCCGAGGCGGCCGCAAACGCGATCTGCTTGTGCGTCCCCAGGTAGGGGTTCGCCGCGGGGGGGATGCCCGCGGAATCCCCGGCAAGCATTCCCGACACTGCTGCGGCCGCCAGACCGATCGACCCTGTGAGCTGCGTCCACCATCCGACGGAGGAGAGGTCTTCACGGTTCCAGAGGAGTGCGGCGCCCTCACAGAGGAACGACAGGGAAAGGAGGGCGATGGGAAAATGGACGAGCACCGGGTGGATGTTCGGCATGATCAGGTGTTGAGTGTGAGCATGTCCTTTACTTCGATCGATGCGGGGGAAAAAAACGGCTCCCCGTACTTCTTCCCGATCCTGTCTCCATAGTACTCAAGCTTGGTCCGGATCATCTCGAGGAATTCCGGCGTGGAAAGCACGGTCCCGCGCTCCCGGCTTGCCGGGTCGTAAAACTGAGAACGGTACGCGCGCATCGTCTCCATCCGCTGTTCGAATTCCGCGGAAACATCCACGATGAACGACGGAACAAACTCGTACCACTGCATGAAGTGATAGTAGGCCCGGGGGCGGAACGGCTCCTGGTTCTTCCCCCCGGCGGAGGTTCTTACCTTCTGAAGGCCGGCGGTAAACCACGCTTCCCTGCAGAGTACATGCGCGCGCTCATGGTCCGGGTGCCTGTCGACCGGGTACGGGAAGAGAAGAACGTCGGGCTGCCATGCACGTATCGCGCGAACGAGCCTGAGCCGGTTTTCCATGGAGGAGGCGATGTTCCCGTCGGGCAGTTTCAGGTTCTCGCGTTGCGCGACCCCCATCACGGCAGCCGCACGAGAGGCCTCCTGCGCCCTGGTCTTCCGGTCGCCCCGGGTTCCCAGCTCTCCCTGGGTCAGGTCGAGGATGCCGATCCTGCGTCCCTGTTTGACGAGCTTGATTATCGTGCCCCCGCAGGACAGCTCGACGTCGTCCGGATGGGCCCCTATGGCAAGAATGTCCAGCTTCATGGCTCCTGTGCGATTTTGAGAAAATATAGGCAGAACTTTTCTGGAAGGCAAAAGTGCCCTTGTGGACGAATAATCGTATATTTATCGCATGCAGAACGTCCGCCAGGCGCTCACCGTTTCCGACCTGACCAGGAAGATCAAGCAGATCCTGGAGTCCGGATTCCCCTCCATCGCCGTCCAGGGGGAGATCTCCAACTTCAAACGCCATTCCTCGGGGCACCTTTACTTCACGATGAAGGATGATGCCGCGCAGCTGCCCTGCGTCATGTGGCGATCCCGGGCGGCAGTGCTCTCCTTCATGCCCGGGGACGGCGTGAAGGTGATCGCTTCAGGGCGGATCACCGTGTACGAAGTGCGAGGAAGCTACCAGCTCGACGTCCATGCTATACGCCCGATCGGGGCAGGCGAACTGCAGGCGGCATTCGAGAAGCTGAAGAACAAACTTGAGGGGGAAGGGCTGTTCGACTCTGCGCGCAAACGCCCGCTCCCGGAATACCCGCGGAGAATCGGCATTGTCACTTCGCCCACCGGGGCCGTGCTGCAGGATATGAAAAACGTCTTCCGGAGGAGGTTCCCCGGGCTTGAACTGATCCTTATCCCGGTCCGCGTGCAGGGCGCGGGCGCGGCCGAAGAGATCGCAGAGGCCGTCGACGACCTGAGCAGGTACGCATTGCTCGACCTCGTCATCGTCGCCCGCGGCGGAGGGTCGCTGGAAGACCTGTGGGCATTCAACGAAGAGATCGTCGCCCGCGCCATCGCGCGGTGCCGCGTCCCCGTGGTGAGCGCTGTCGGGCATGAAACCGATTACACGATCGCCGATTTCGTCTCCGACGTCCGCGCACCGACCCCGTCGGCCGCCGCCGAGCTTGTCGTTCCCGACCGCCGGGAAATCCTTGAAAATGTTTCAGATTCTTGGTATCGTATCCAACAGTCGGTTCTCGGCATCCTGAGCGACAAAAGAGAACGCATTCACAACCTCCTCAACAGTTACGCATTCAACCGGCCTGTCGACCTCCTCAGGCAGCACAGTCAGCACGTAGACGAAACCCTCCGTGCCCTTCACAGGGTGGCCGGTCATGCGTTCGCCATGACGGCAGCGCGCCAGGGTTCGCTCGAACAACGGCTGAAGGCACTTGATCCCCGGCTGGCACTCAGGCGCGGCTACGCGATCGTCCGGAAAGAGGGGGCCGTCGTGAGTTCCGTGCGGCAGGTGCACGCCAGGGACCCGGTGGATCTGGAATTTCAGGACGGCAAAGTGCGTTCCACAATAGAGTAACGCGCCCATGGCAGCGAAGAAAAAAGAAGCCCCGGGAACGTTTGAAGACGCCCTGCGAAAACTGGAAGAAATCGTCCAGAAGCTCGAACAGGGGGACGTCCCCCTCGAACAGGCGATGCAGCTCTACGAAGAGGGGTTGGTCCTCTCGCGCGACTGCGCCGGGAAACTGAAGAGCGCGGAGCTCGTCCTGAAGCGGCTCAGCAAGGACGCGGAAGGGAATTTCTCACTACTGGATGAGAAGGAATGAGCGAGCAGCGGTATGCATGCCTTGACAGGGTGACGGTTCCCTCGGACATCAGAAAGCTCTCGATTTCCGAGCTGAGGATCCTCTGCGCGGACGTGCGCGATTTTCTGATCGAGACAGTCTCCAAAACCGGAGGCCACCTCGGCGCCGGTCTCGGCTCCGTCGAGCTGGCGGTCGCACTCCACTACGTGTTCAACACGCCCGAGGACAAACTTGTCTGGGATGTCGGCCACCAGGCCTACCCGCACAAGATACTCACCGGACGGAAGGAGAGGCTGAACACGATCCGGCAATACAGGGGACTCAGCGGATTCCTCAAGCGCACGGAGAGCGAGTATGATACGTTCGGTGCGGGGCACGCCAGCACGGCGATCTCCGCCGCGCTGGGGATGGTGGCCGCACGTGAGCTCGCCGGGGCCCGTTACAGCGTCGTGGCGATCGTCGGCGACGGATCGATGACGGGGGGTATGGTGTACGAAGGGATGAACAACGCCGGGATCATGAAAAAGGATTTCATCGTTGTTCTCAATGACAACAACATGTCAATCGCCCCGAACGTCTGGGCGATTTCGAACTACTTCACCGAGCTGATCGCCCATCCCTCGTACAACCGGTTCAAGAAGAATGTCTACGAGCTGACGGGGAAACTCGACGTATGGGGTGACCGGCTCCGGCGGGTCGCCGCCCGCGTGGAAGAGGGGATAAAAGTCGTTGTGACGCCCGGCATGCTCTTCGAGGCGCTCGGTTTCCGCTACTTCGGGCCGATTAACGGGCACAACGTCGCCCAGCTCGTCAGGATATTCCAGGAAGTGAAGGGGTACAACGGTCCGATCCTCGTTCACACGATAACGCAGAAGGGGAAAGGCTACAGGCCGGCGGAGGAGGACGTACAACGGCTCCACGGCGTCACGCCGTTCGACAAGGTGACCGGAGTCTCCCCCAGGAAGCCTGAGTCCGCCCCCGCGTATACAAAAGTCTTCGGCGGCGCGGTTGTCCAGCTCGCCCGGAGCAATCCGAAGATCGTGGCGATCACCGCGGCGATGCCCGACGGGACCGGCCTCGATCAGCTCCAGAAGGCGATGCCAGACCGCTTCTACGATGTGGGAATCGCCGAGCAGCACGGCGTCACGTTCGCGGCAGGTCTCGCCACGCAGGGCGCGGTGCCGATCGTGGCGATTTACTCGACATTTCTCCAGCGCGCATTCGACCAGCTCATACACGACGTGGCACTCCAGCACCTGCATGTTGTCTTCGCGCTCGACAGGAGCGGGCTCGTCGGTGCGGACGGCCCCACACATCACGGCGCGTTTGACCTGAGCTACCTCCGCATGATTCCCGGGATGGCGATCATGTCGCCGAGGAATGAGAGCGAGCTCCGGGACATGCTCTTTACCGCCGTGCAGCACGAGGAAGGCCCGGTCGCCCTCCGGTATCCCCGCGGAAACGGCACGGGCGTTTCCCTGAAGGAGGGGTTCGACCTGGTCCCCTTCGGCAAAGGGGAGAAGCTCCGTGCCGGCGGGGACGTCGCCCTCCTTGCGATCGGCACAATGGCCAACGTCGCCTTGGCGGCGGCCGAAGAGCTCGCCCGCACGGGGGTCTCGGCGGAAGTGGTCAGCATGCGGTTCGTCAAGCCCCTCGACGGCGATCTCCTCCGGGAGGTTTCGCTGCGCATACCGCGCCTCGTGACGCTCGAGGATAACGTGACGATCGGCGGTTTCGGAAGCGCCGTCACCGAATTTCTCGCCGCCGACGGCATTACCGGCGTACGCGTCCTCTCCCTGGGGCTCCCCGACAGGTTTATCGAACACGGCGCCCCCCAGGAGCTCTACGCGGACCTCGGCCTTGATCCCCCGGGCGTGGCCCGTTCGGTGACCGCGTTCCTGGCCGGAGCCCGGAGGAACGCATCGTGAAACTTCCCCGGCGTGCTCGATGGACAAGGTAAGGATAGGTGTGATAGGGCTGGGCTGGGTGGCGCAGGTGGTCCATCTGCCCATTCTCACGCGTTTGCCCGAGGCTGAAATCGTCGCCGTCTGCGACCGCGACCGCTCCCGGGCGAAACTCGTCGGCGAGAAATTCGGGGTCAGGCGAACGTACACGGATGCCGGGCAGATGCTCGCCAACGAAGGGCTCCACGCCGTCGTCGTTGCCACGTCGACGGATGCGCACCGGGAGGCCGCACTTGTCGCCCTCAAAGCGGGATGCGACGTCCTCGTGGAAAAGCCGATCGCCCGCCGCTACGCGGAAGCCGTCGAGATGGCCGAGATGGCGAAAGCGACGAAGCGCCAGCTCATGGTCGGCATGAATCACCGGTTCCGCCCCGATACGATGCTCCTGAAGAGCTTCATCGAAGGAAAAGAGCTCGGGAAGCTTTACTATGCAAAGACCGCCTGGCTCAGGCGAAGGAGCTCTGACAGCTCCTGGGCGACCCGGAAAGAAAAGGCCGGCGGGGGAGCGTTCATCGACCTCGGGATCGTGATGCTTGACCTCGCGCTCTGGCTCATGGGATACCCGGAGGTCCGTCGCGTGAGCGCCTCGAATTTTCATCACAAAACGAAACAGGTCGAAGACACGTCCCTTGTCACGATCGGCCTCAAAACCGGATCGGTCGTCAACATCGAAGTCAGCTGGTCGATGATCGTTGACGACGACGTCTATTACTACTACCTGTTCGGCTCGGAGGGGACGGCGAGCCTCAACCCGCTCCGCGTGAACAAAGAGCTTCACGGCAGCCTTGTCAACCTGGCCCCGGCAAGGATGGAGCCGCCCCAGCACCTGTTCAGGCGGTCGTATGAAAATGAGCTGAAGCACTTCCTCGGAGCGGTGCGGAATATCCACCCGGTCATCTCGACCGGGGAAGAAGCGGTGCACCGCATGAAAACCGTAGACGCAGTATACCGATCGGCCAGAACCGGCAAAGAAGTCGTCTTTCCCTGACCCAGCGTGAAAAAGAGAATTCTTGTCGTCGATGATGAGCGGGATATCGTCGACCTCCTGAAGTACAACCTCATCAAGGACGGGTACGACGTCTCCACCGCGTACAACGGCAGGGAGGCGCTCGAGAAGGCAGCCAATGTGCCCGACCTTGTCATCCTCGACGTGATGATGCCCGTCCTCGACGGATTCGAGACCTGCAAAAAGCTGAAGAGCGACCCCCGCACCTCCGCCGTCCCCGTCCTGTTTCTCACCGCCAGCTCAAGCGAAGTCGACGAGGTTCTGGGACTCGAGCTCGGCGCCGACGACTACATTCAGAAGCCCATCAGCCCCCGGAAGCTTGTCGCTCGCGTGAAGGCGGTCCTCCGCAGATCCGGCCCAGCACCGGAGGATGCCGCGGAACCTCCGGTCATCAGGGCGGGGCGCCTCGAAATCAACCGAACGACGTTCACCGTGAAGATCGGGAAGAAAGAAGTCTTCTTTCCGCGCAAGGAGTTTGAACTTCTCGCACTTCTCGCCTCGAGCCCGGGAAAGGTGTTTTCGCGGGAGATGGTCCTGCAATCGATCTGGGGTTCCGACGTCGTCGTGATCGACAGAACCATCGACGTCCACATCCGCAAGATCCGCGAGAAGCTCGGTGAGGACGCCCTGTCCATCGAGACTATCAAAGGCGTCGGCTACAAATTCAGAGAATGAACCCGTGACCCTTCGCGCAAAACTCCTCGCGACTTATATCGGTCTGACGATCGCCGGCGTTGCGGTCTTCAGTATTTTCGCCTCGTGGCAGCTCAAGGGGTACCTTGACCGCCGCGCGGAATCCGAGCTCAACGCCCACGTGCAGGCCGTCGCCGCGCTTGTCCGCGGCGGGGAGCTTCCCCCGGACTCCCTTGCGTCCCATGAGACGACAATCCGCCGCGTGGCCCGGGCCCTCAACCTGCGGCTGACGTTCGTACGGAAAGACGGGGTTGTGCTCTTCGATTCCGAAATCCCGCTTGATTCCCTCCCGCACGTCGAAAACCACTTCTTCCGCCCCGAGATCAGTGCGAGCCGCTCGGGCGAATTCGGAGTAAACCGGAGGGAGAGCGCCACGGTACACGAGGAATTTCTCTACTCGGCGACACTGGTCCTTCTCCCCGCCCCCGGCGGCGCTGACACGGTATACGTCCGGGTGGCCCGGCCGTTCAGTGACATACAGATGCTCGACCGGCAGGTCCAGATCATCATATGGGCCATCGGCGTCCTCTCCATCATCGTCATCGCCTTCGTCAGCTCGCGTGCGTCCCGCGGGATCACCCGGCCCATACTTGATATCGCCTCGGCGGCACGCGCCATCCGGGACGGCGACCTGTCCCGCCGCATCGCGGTGACGAGCAGGGATGAAATCGGCACGCTTGCCTCCTCCATCAACGATATGGCGGAGAAGCTCGGGAACGACATTGCCCAGCTTAAGAAGCTCGAACGGGTCAGGAGCGAATTTCTCGGCAACGTCTCGCACGAGCTGCGCACGCCGATATTCTCGCTGCAGGGATTTCTTGAAACGCTTCTCGACGGAGCGGTGGACGATCCGTCCGTCAACCGGGACTTTCTCGAGAAAGCGCACAAGCACGCCGGCCGCCTCAACGCGCTGCTGAACGATCTCATCGAGATCTCCCGGATCGAATCCGGGGAAATGAAGATGAGCTTCCGTTTCATGCCCCTGGCGGATTTTCTGCGGGAGGTGACCGGCGAGATGTCGTCCGCGGCCGCGAAGAAGCACCTTACTCTCTCGATGGAGGCGGGGCAATCCGCTGACGACAAGGTGTATGCCGACAGGGACAGGCTGAAGCAGGTCATGATCAACCTTCTCGACAACGCCATCAAGTACACGGACGACGGCGGCTCCATCACGGTGATCGCGCGGCGCGAGGGGACGGACTGGGTGTGCGTGGAAGTGGCGGATACCGGGAGCGGGATCCCCCCGCAGCATCTCACGAGGATATTTGAACGTTTCTACCGCGTCGACAAGGACCGCTCCCGCGACGTGGGTGGAACGGGGCTCGGACTTGCGATCGTGAAGCACATCGTCGAAGCGCACGGTGGAGTCATTCGCGTGGAGAGCACCGTGGGGAAGGGGAGCCGGTTCACGTTCACGTTGAAGCGATGAGAATGAAACCGCGATGGCCGGAGAATCCTTCCAGGGATGAGCGGTTCATGCGCGAATGCATGAAGCTTGCCATTCGCGGAAAGGGGCGCGTCAGCACGAACCCACTCGTGGGCGCCCTTCTCGTGCGGGGGGAGAAGATCGTCGCCCGCGGCTGGCACCGCCGGTTCGGCGGTCCGCATGCAGAGGTCGACTGCCTTCGCCGCTCGGGCAGAAGGACAGCGGGAACCTCCATGTACGTAAACCTCGAACCATGCGCGCATTACGGAAAGACTCCTCCGTGCACGGAGAGCATCATTGCCTCGGGGATACGATCGGTCGTCATCGCGATGAAGGATCCCAACCCGCTTGTTGCGGGGAGGGGAATACGCGCGCTCAAACGTGCCGGGATACGGGTGACATGCGGCGTTCTGGAATCCGAAGCGAAGCAGCTTAACAGAGTCTTCGTCAAGCACATCACCCGCCGGATGCCGTACGTCCACGTGAAGATCGCGCAGAGCATTGACGGGTTCATCGCGGGAGCACGTGCGCCCCGGTACCTCAGCTCGCCCCCCTCGCTCCGGCTGGTCCACCGATGGCGGGCGGAGCACGATGCCGTTCTGGTAGGTGCGGGGACCGTTCATGCCGACAACCCGCGTCTCACGGTCCGGCGTGCCCGCGGGCACGATCCGCACGTCATCGTCATCGATGGACGATTATCGATCGATGAGCGCGCAAACGCGTTGAAGCGTGACGGTGGACGGGGGGTCTTTCTCTGCGTCTCTGATCACGCCGCGGGGGCACAGCGTGAGAAGGTCAAACGGCTCGAAGCCCGGGGGATAGTCGTCCTCAGGTTCCCCGCGACAGGCGGCATGCTGGACCTCGGGAACGTTCTTTCGGCACTCTACAGATTCTCGATCGGTTCCGTGCTTGTTGAGGGGGGAAGCAGCATATTCACTCAGTTCCTCGAATCGCGGATCGCCGACGAGCTGAGCATATTTGTCACCCCGTTGATCCTTGGCGGGGGCGTTCCCGCATTCGGCGGAAGAGATCACGGGATGTCGCACATGCAACGGTTCAGAAATTTCAAGGCTCATCGCACGGGAGGCGATATCCTCTTCACCGCGCGATCCGGAAAGGGGGGATAGGGGGCGTGTTCACAGGGATCATCGGGGAAATCGGACGCATTTCGGGCGTTCAGCGAAGCGGCGGCGGAGTCCTCCTCACCGTGGAGGCCCGGGCGGCAGCAGAATTGCGCGTCAACGACAGCGTTTCACTCAATGGCGCCTGCCAGACCGTCATCGCGGGATCGAGGACTACATTCACCGTTCAGGCGGTCGAAGAGACGCTGGGGAAGACGACGCTTGGCGATTTTGTGCCCGGCACCGAATTGAATATTGAGCTTCCCCTCAGGTTTAATGACCGCCTGGGGGGGCACCTCGTGATGGGGCACGTCGATTGCGTTGGCACTGTCGAAAATGTCGAGGTGAAAGAGAGCAGTCGCATCATACGGATTTCATACCCCGCGGCTTTCGCAAAATATGTGATTCCCGTCGGTTCGATAGCGGTGGACGGAATCAGCCTTACAATCGCCTACGGCGTTACGAATGAATTCGCCGTGTCCGTCATACCGCATACTCTCGGCAAGACGACGCTCTCTCGTGCGCGGAAGGGCACCCGCGTGAACCTTGAGTTCGACCTGATAGGGAAGTACGTAGAGAGCCTGCAGAAGGGGCAAAAGGAAGAGACGGCTTCCGGAAGCATCACCGCCGAGAAACTGCGGACCTGGGGGTACAATATCTAACTATCCCTTGCATCAGATCCGCTATTTTCGTAGTATATAATGTTTGTTGAGTCTCTTCCACAGCGAGTACCCCATGTTCACAGTCATGATGTCACTTGAGATCCTGATCTGCATCCTCCTGATCATTGTCATACTCATGCAGTCGAGCAAGGGGGGAGGGCTTGCCGGGACATTCGGCGGCGGAAATGTCGGCATGGTCTTCGGAGTCCGGCGCACGGCCGATTTCCTGATCCGGGCAACCCAGGTGCTCGCTGCCTCCTTCATTGTTCTGGCGCTTGTCATCAACGTGTTTTTCCTCCCTTCGAGGACCTCGGCGAACGTCGAGAGCGTCCTCTCCAAGGGAGGCGGGAAGAACGCCGTGACGCCGCAGCTTCCGCCTACCGAGCTTCCGGGGACCGAACCCGCACCGGCAGGTGGCGTGCCGTCCAATCCCTCGCCCGTCCCCGCAACGCCTGCGAAGTGAGTTGCGGAGCAACCCGCGAATGAGAACTCGCAGCGCACGCGCTAACTGCACCCATGGCTCAATTGGTAGAGCAACTGACTCTTAATCAGTGGGTTCCAGGTTCGAGTCCTGGTGGGTGCACTCTCCTAACAAAATGTCATAGGTGAAACGTGAGAAAGCAGTTGGCTTCTCACCATACATCAGGTGCACTTATGACATTCTCCCAAGCGTGGTCTCTCTTCGACTCGCTACGCAAAGGCTATGTAGCGGAGTCCACTTCCCAAGGCGTGGACAAGTTTGCCAAGAACAACTTGCTAAAAGTTCTTGGGGATCGTGAATTGGAATCCTACACCACCGTTGACATTCTCCAGTTCGTCCAATCGCAGTTGGCATACCGCAAGCCTTCAGGCGTGAATATGCATTTGAGATCGCTGAAAGTTTTCGGGCGCTTCCTGGCAAAACACAAACTGGCTTCCGCTGACAATCCCTTTGCTACTCTGGAATTCATTCGTGTGCGGGACAAGCAGATTAGGTATTTGTCAGAAGACGAATTCAAACGCATATGGCAGACAGAGACAATTCCAGAATACCGTTTCATGTTCTTGATCGCGCTACTTACGGCGCTTCGTTTGTCTGACATACTTGCTTTGAAGTTCTCACAAATTGACTTCAGGAATTGGACGCTGCTCATTGTCCAACAGAAGACACAAAGGCGCTTGACAATTCCTGTTCACCCTGAATTGCGTGAGCCTTTCCTACACGCTCAAATTGCCGCCAAGGGTAGAGACTCAGTTTGGGAGAGACAGCGGACAGTTGGCGCTGTGTCTCACCACTTCACAAAGGTCGCAGTTCGCGCCAAGGTCTACGGGATATCGTTCCACGGTCTGCGGAGAACGTGTGCTTCGTGGTTAGTCCAGAAAGGTGTTCCGATCCTAAACGTGAGCACACTTCTTGGTCATTCGTCCGTTGTTCTTACCCAAAAAATGTATGGGAGTCTCGCGCCAAGCAATCTCCAGGCTGACGTTTTGCACTTGCCAATTCCGACTGGCTCTATTCCTTTGAAGACACGTTAGGATACGTTTCAGGATCAATTGCTACCTGCTCCGAGAGTGGCGGAAAGTCGTCTACCAGTCTTGGCAAACTTCCAAAGCCCAGCGTCTTTCTACGGGCCTTGAAAACGCTCTCAGGACCGCAGTAGAGACAGCGCCCACCACAGGAAGCACTCCCTGAAGCTTCCTGAAATGAGTTGAACGACTGGACGCGGCTTTCTTCGCCACACTCGCTGAACACCCGGCGCACTACTAAGTACGTCATAGGCTGTCACTCCTTTGGTCGTTTGCTGCCATACAGTTCCGCGTATGCCGCGTCCTGCGCCTGTTTGATCGACTTCAGGTCATTGTCAAATTGCCGCCAGAAAGAATTCCAGGGGTTGTTCGCGTTCTTTTGTTGGGCGGCGCGTTTCTTTGCCAGTCTGCGAAGTGTAGCGGCTTCCTTCAATTGAAGGTCTTCCAGTTCTTTCTTCAGGCGTTCTTCCTCTGCGATCTGTTTCTCAGCTTCCGTGGTTGTCATGTCATTTCTCCTTTTGTGTGTTCCTGCAAATGTTCTCGGTACCGAGAACATTACCGACTACTACTATTCGCAGCCTATTGCGATACAAAAACTCGTTTTGGCGTTTCTGATCCATATTCGACATAAAAGTGATGATCGATCATCAAATGCATGTCGCCGTTTCCTGCGGCTCAAACTGACTACCAGTTCAGCGCCCAAGGTTTGGGTTTCAACTTCTCATTGTGTTCCGCAAGCAAACGCTTCCAGTGCCAGTCTTCGATCTCCGCTTGCGTAGGCTTTCGTGCTTCCACTGAAGGCGGGACACTCCCCGATGGCGCAACATCAGCCGCCACCGGGGTTTGAGACTGCGGGGAATCAGGCCGCAGTGTGTCCACTTGAAGTGTGGACTGTTTAGTTTCCACTTGCCCAGGCGGACTCATTACCGCCTGCTCCAAGAGTTTCAACTGTTCTTTCTTTGTGGGATAGCGGCTCATACTGGATCGGGTCTCATAGCCTTAGCGAACAAACCCCAGGCTTCCACGCTGAAGTTCTTGGCGTTCCGTTTGCGTAGCTGCTTTAGAGTTGGTCTGCGATACGGCTTCCGCTTCCTTTCGTTCTTAGGCTGCTTTTTCATTTTTGATCTCCTGTTGATTGTTGGTCTTCTCTTCCTCTTCGTTCAGGCGTTCACTTTCCCTTTCAATTGCCTGAAGTGCTTCATACGTAGCTTGCTGTAGGATAGCTTCAACTTCTGCGGCTTGAAGTCCCTCACATTGCTTTGCATAGCGCCGGGGGATAGCCTGAATTTGGTTTTTTGTAATGGACGCAAGGTCGCCCCACTTGCGCCACACGCCTTCAACGTTGACTAACAGCCCCATTTCTTTTCGATCCTCACGCTTCGTGCGTTCGTTCTTCAGGCGCTTCTCTTCCACTGTCAAGGCTGTGAGTGTGTCATAGTCTTTGAAGGCGTGTTTGGCATACCATTCTGTGCACAGCGCCAGATCAAACTTTCCGCGTTCTGGCAAGTAGGGCATTCCCTTGCGGACATAATTTGTAATGGTCATTTTGCTGACGTTGAATACCAGGCCAAGTGCTACGGCGTTTGCCACTGCTCGATTATTGACAACTTCAAAAATGGGTGGGGTTTCGTGTTTACGCTTCGTTTTCATAGCAACTACTCCGTCTTGTGGGGAAAATATGTTGAAAGTAAAGAATGTAAAGCACTTTTTTGAGCCAAAATCTGCCGAATTCTCTGGCCCTGCGACCCGGCGCAAGGGTATAACTCGCTGTGAGAGGACCCGCGAGTGCCGTACCCCCCGCTTGCGGGATCGCTGCCAAGCCACTCGTACCGCCTGGCGGTATGACTGCCAGGTCAGCGTCTTATGGATACAAGTCCCACTGTAAGTGATTGACTTCCATACAGTCCTTGCCATCGTGTCTACAGTCGGGAAGTGTTTCCCACAGTATGCTATATGCACAGTGGTATGCCTCTTGGGACTTGAGTATGTCGGGCTTGTCTGCCGCGAGATCCCAGCCAACTAAGTGCTTGACTCGGTTCTCATACCCCAACTGCAACCAACCAAATAAGGCGCAAAAGTTCTTTCGACGTAGGTTCTTTCGCCTGACTTCGAGTAGTTCCTGTCTGACTCTTTCCAGGTAGGGTTCTGCCAGAATCAACTGCTCCCAGAGCGCCCAGTATGAAGTTGGAACTGCGGGAAACAACCGTTCAACGTCTTTTGGTGTGTGCATAATGTTTCTCCTTCAAAAATGTCATGCCTCAAAATGAGTTAGATTCGCCAGTTGAAACGGAAAAACGGAAAACACCCCCCCTAATTCTAGAAAGTCCCTATACAATTTCTCTATATAGGACTTTACTAAAAAAGGGGGGTCAAAATCCGTTTTTCCGTTTTTCATTTTCTGGATCGCTGCCAAGCCACTCATACCGCCCCGGGGTATGACTGCCAGTCAAATGTTCATGTCAACATGAACGTTTCCGGTCTTGTTCACGGGTCAACCTATGAACAGCCTCAACCCTATGAACACGTTTCCGTGTAGTAGTACCAAAGGGTGTTCACACGTTCACGGGTGTTCATAGGTTTAGGACTACTTCTTTTTATAAACCTGTCCTTTATAGCCTTGATCTTCTATATAACCTATGAACTATGATCAAAGTGTGAACAACCCTTGGTACTATTGATCGGAATCGTGTTCATAGGTTGTTCATAGGTTGGCAACCTATGAACAGGCCAAAATACCTACTTTTTGCCAGTGTTGAATACATAGGTTGTTTCCAGTCCAATCGCCGTTCTCCGTCTACCCCTCACCACCCACGGTTCACCGTTAGGCAAAGTCTTCTTCAGCAAACGTATGCCAAACTGGACGTTGGTCATGGGTCTTGGGTCTCTTTGGTCTTGGGCAAACTGTCTGAAGGCGTTGTATACCGCGTCCTTGCCACCAACCAGGAGTTTAGCGTCCCAATCGACAATCGTTTCCTCTGTGTCGCCAAACTGGTTTGACATTCTCAGGGTGATCTTCTTTCTGTCTCTTACTTCTGCCATCCAGCGTTCAAAACAGTCCCCACTAAAGGCAACTTGCTCTGCCAGTCCTTTAGTCTTGGGCGCGTTTCGTGGATCAAAGTCTGACAAGTCCAGGTGTTCCAAATACCAGCGAAAGGCGGGAAGCTCTACGCCAATCGCTGAGACAAGAGGCGTGAAGTATTTAGGGTCTTGCATATGTTTGTCTGACACGTCCAGGAGCAAGAAACGGCGCTCGTTCTTTCCAGCGTTCACAACGTGCCATTCATTGCTTGCCATAATCACACGGTGGTACGAGTCCACTTCAAACACGTCTATACCTTTCGGCTCCAGAAGAATTCTCGGCTCCGTAATGAAGTTGTTGATCGCTTTCTGTTCCCGGTGATCCCCCGCAAAGAACGCTTCGTCTGCGAACACAACCAGTGCGTGTGCCAAATGTTGGTTGAATCTCCCCGCAAGGTGTTCTGGCTTCTCCACTCCAACAAAACTCCTGCCGCCAATTAGTTCCCGCACTATGTTGTTGGCAAACACTCCTTTGCCCACTCCACGCTTGCCGCGCATAACAGGTGCCACTCCGGGTTTCTCTTGTGGTTTCTGGAGCAAGTGCGCCAGCCATTGAATGAGGTAGGGGTACGTTTGTGGATCGTTGCTACAAATGACTTCCTTCAGGTGGTATTCAATATGGGGCCATTGGCCTTCCTTGGCTTCAGGTCCAGACAGTCCGCGCCACAAGTTATACTCGGTTGGTTTGTCGCCGCCAATTTTGAAGACAATGTTTTCATACTGTCTACGTAAGGAGTGCTGTAGCCAAATTTGCGCCAGCGGTTTTTTGACAATTCTTGTTCCGCCATCGTCTGTCTCTTTGGAATTCACCACCATACGGTTAGCCATGAACGTTTGCCACGCGGAGACTTTCAGAAATCGTATGGACTCCTTGTCCGTCTCGTCCAGTATAACCACGCCATTGCCAATTTTTGCCAGGGCGTATGTCTTGTTGACTTCCTCAATTGCGGGACTTGCGTTGTCTGCCTGTTCGTTCTCGTAGTTGTTGTATACCGAGTCTACGATCTGATCTATGTCCGGGACAGGACACGGCGGGACGCATAACGTCTTATTGACTGTCAGCATATGCGCTCTGGCTGCTTCCCGTTCAACGCTTTTCGTCTTCAGAAGTCCTGCCAGAGACACTAACGCTGCGTGTGCGTGTTCTCCCGTTGACACTTCAATCGGTTGCCCCAATACCAGGCGCTCATAGGCGTGTGTGCCGTTTACAACCACCCCAAGTGCGGCGTAGTCAACTTTGGAGACTGTCCCGCTGCCATTGACTATGTGAACAGTCTTGTTTTTGCCACTCCGTGGGTGTTTCTTTGATCCCCTACTTCTACAGTCTGCCAGTGCTTCCTTGGAAAATATAGATCCCACCACGCGCACGTCAGCGGCGTTGACTGTTCCATAAAGAAACCTTGCCGCGTCTTTGGCTGAAGGGTCTGCTTGCGGGAATATGTCCATCAGTCCACGCACTACCAATTCAAACTCGTCCTTTGTTCTGGCTGCGTCTTCCTCTTCCGCCACAAATATGATCCTGTAGCGGTCTGCGGGTGGTAGTGTTCTTTCCCCCACTACTTTCTCTTTTTGGTGGTTGGGGGAAGTGTAAACCAACCAGGAATTATTTTTGACAAAGGGGTGCGCCAGGGCTTCGTTCAACGTAAGCGCATTGTCAGGGCGTTCATTGTCCACGTCCAGAAACCAGACATTATTCCAAAGGAAGTTCTTGCCTGTTCGGTAGTTGCTATCAAAGACACTGCTAAAGGCGTGTCCCTCAATAGCCACTTGCTGAATAAATTCTTCAGGGGTGTAAAATCCGCGTTCGTGGGGAGTCCACTTGTCGTTATGTGCTTTGACTGTCTCTTTGTCTTTGCCTATGACAAGTGGGTGTATGGAAATGAAAAGCTTCTCTGGGGAAGTTTGCTCGGTGCTCACTTCCACTGTGGTGGGTTGTGTAGTGAGATCGTCAGGCGGTAGCATCACGTCTGACTCTTGCTCTATTACGACATCGTTTCTTGTTGACATATTTTACCTTTTTCGGTTATGGACAAGTCGGAGTCCCGTCTTAGTTCTCCTTGCTGAAGGGAGCCGAAAAGGTGGGGTGCTCCGACCGTCCGTGTTATTGAGTGCCAGCTTATTTCGTTTTGAACATATTTTGAATCTTCGCCACGATCCCCGTTGACTTGTGGGAGAACTGGCCAGACTCAGCGCCTTGGATCGTTTTATATAAGCCCTCAGTCATAGCGTCAGACTGTGCGTTTATGTTCTTGCCACCGTCAAGTGATCCCTTTAGCTCAGGGGGAACTACGGGATCGCCTTGTGTGCGGACTGGCTCAAAGCCGATTGTTCCAGGCTGGCAGATCGTTTTTGTTTTACGTGGTTCGGTGTTCATTGTAGTGCCTTTCTAAGTGTGTGTTAGTGATTGATTACATACGTCCAGGGAGTGGTCCTGGGTTCTTGTGTTCCCAAACCATTTGGTCATACTCCTGCTTTCTCTTGCGCTCTTCAGCCATTCCCGCTTCGCGTCTACGTGCTACTTCCGCGTCCCTCAGTGATTGCTCATACAGTGAGTCCAAACCACGGACTGACACTGAAAAAGAAGACAGCCCTAAGCCTGACTCTAACAGATCACGCCACGCCAGTTTTTTGTTGTTCCGCTGTGCTTCGTCCCTCAGCTTCCACTCGTCTTGTCCTGACAAACCTAAGCCAGTGAAAGCCACTCCCTGAAGTTCTTTGGCATACTCTGAGTCATTGGCGCGTTTGAGTGAACTGAAGGCTGTCCGTTCTCTGGCTTCCAGTAGGCGTTCAACGTCTGCGTAGTATTCTTCCATTGACACTTCAGCCTCAGACAAAATGCCGCAAACGCATTTCCCCAGATCACGTTCAAAACTTTCTGTGACAAACCCGGCGCGGAGTGCTCTACTCTCAGACATTGACTGGTGGATCGTGTCAAGACTGGACTTGATCCTGTCGAGCTTTTCCTGCTTCCGGTTCTTGCGGAGTGCGTCCAGTGTCGTATAACTGGTAAGTGTTTCAGAAAGGATCACCCGCTGCTCTGCTTCCTCTGGGGTCATCGACTGTAGGAACATACGTAGCTGAACGGAGTCTTGGACAGTCATGGTCTGTGGACGGAGCGCGAGAAACGAGTTCATTTGACGTTCGCGAATCTCCAAATTTGAAAGCTGTTCTTGGGCTGCTTTCAGGTCTGCTTCCAGTTTCTTGACTTGTGCGCGGTATGTGTCGGTTAGGTTGTTCATTGTGTTTCCTCTCAGGTTAGTTTGTGATCGTAGTTGCCAAAAAAAAACCTTCTGACCGTGCCCTGAGAAACACGGTAGAAGGTTCATAACAACTCTTGGAAACTTGGCTTACAAAACTGTAGGCTGTCTCAAGACTGAATCTATGTTGTTTCTCAGGTTGCCACTCTGTTTAGAGTCCCGTGACTTGGGACTTGTCCTTGGTACCTAAAATATAGCAACGCATACCAGAAATTTATAGTGTGTCAAAAAGTAGACACTTTTGATGATCGATCATCTACCCCCGTAGTGTATACAAAAGTAGACACTACGGTGATCGATCATCACTACCTCAATATACAAAAAATTTTCACCAAACGCAAGTTAGCTCTTGACTTTGGCTGTGGCATTCCGTATATTCAACGTTTTTCGCTCCAGAATACGTCAGGAACGGCTTTCTTTCCTACATAGGTAGTTCCGTCCTAATGTCAGCCAAAGCCCTTCCACAGCCAGGAGTAAGCCAGCCAGGGCCAGAAGTACGGTCATTGTGTGCTCACGTAGTCTGCAATCGCTCGTTCTGGAGTAATTCCACCCCAAAGGTCTGCTGTGGACATTCTGGGGAACGGACTTTCAGGCGTAGTCTGGCTGAAAGTGATCTTCTGCGCTCTGGGGTAAATTGAAATGTCAATACGTTTGCCGCCCGGTAATTGAATTGTTCTGTGTTCCATGTTAGCCGCCCTTCCTGTCTTCAATTCCAATTTCAATTCCAGTCTTGATCCCCAAACCTTGTGCTACGGCATCAAGTTTTCCCAGGTCTGAGGGTTCATTGGGAAAACGCTTACTGTCGCTTACCACTTCGCCGCGTAAGCAAAGGTAAGCTTCCCGCATTTCTTGTCTTGAAGTTTCCATGTCTGTCTCCTAGGGTCTGTCTTCAATAAATAAACCAAAGCCAGACTTTTGGTAGTGGGGGAGACAACTTTATTTTCTTGACTGTGCAACTGATTCTGACTACTATACAACACTCGCGTTTCACCAAGCGACATTCTGTCTGAGGAAGATCGCACACTTCCTGTTTTGGAGTCAACTTACAACTGACTCTTAATCAGTGGGTTCCAGGTTCGAGTCCTGGTGGGTGCACTCAAGAGAACCCCTTCCAAGTGAAGGGGTTCGGTGTTTTTGTGCGGTGAGGTATCCACTCGCATCCCATTGAACCCGGCTCCCTTTTCCACCCTCCTTGTCATCAAATCTGTCAACATGTTCCTGTGTCCATTCCTTGTTCTACCTCAACGTAATTGGAAACCAGTTAGGGGTCAACTGGAGTCGGATAACGTCAGCCTGGTCCATGGATGACGTAGGCGTGGTCGACGACAGAGTTTCTAAAGTATTTACTGAGGTCCTGTGGTGTACGAAGGTCAACCCTTCTGCCCCCCAGAAGAGCGGAAAGCTCACGCTCAAGCCGGGCAAGTCCGAAAAAGCCAATAGCGGCTCCCGGCTCGAACTCGACAAGCACGTCAACATCGCTCTCGGGCCGGAAATCCGGACGCAAGACGGAACCAAAGAGTGCCAGCCGACGGATCCTGTGCCGCGCGCAGAATTCGGATATTCGATCGTTGTGGATTTCAATTGCTGGTGTCACGTGTCGACCTCTCTCATGCCATAAGATAGCGCACGCTTGCCTCACAATCAAACGTCCACCTGTAGCACAGCTCTCTATCCCGCCTCTTTTTTCATACCCGCTTCACCGTATTGACGCCGGCTGCGATAATCCTGCAGACCACACTGCAGTTGTCCTGAGATTTCTTCCGGCATTCGGCTGAAATCAGGCTCTCCCGTTCATAGACCCGGGGCGACCGAACGATTGATATTGACCCTCCGATTGAAGACATTGTGTCCAACTTGACATCCAGGTCCATCCAGCTCTCCTTCATACCCGCCGGATTACACTCTCCCCGCGCGAACGGTCCCGGTTTCCGGGAAATCCGCCATAGCGGGGAACCTGTCTGCGTGCGGCCTGGAGAGCTGACGCGGCGGGGGGGGGCCGGCGATGTAATCGGGGCCGCCGGGATCCCGGGAAGGCCCCCCAGGTTTCTCTCATCAAGAGGAACACACTATGAAAGTCGGAAAGGCGATCATCACGGCAGCGGGGAAAGGACAGCGGCGTCTGCCCCTTCAAACTCTTATTGACCGTGATGGTGAACAGAAATCCGTCCTCAGCGTCATTATCGAGGAAGTGAGTCGGGCGGGTATTAATGATACGTGCATTGTGATTCATCCCGATGATGAAGCCGCCCTCCGGTCCGTCGCGGGCGATCATTCCGGACACATCTCGTTTGTCCATCAGGATGAGCCCCGGGGGTACGGCCATGCAATCTGGTGCGCCAGAGATTTCGCCAGGGGGGAACCGTTCCTTCACCTTGTCGGGGATCATCTCTATGTCAGCAGGATGGAGAAGGGATGTGCGCAGCGCGTTGTGGAATCCGCGGAGACGGAATCCTGTTCGGTTTCAGCAGTACAGGCGACGCGCGAAGGGCACCTGCCGAACTTCGGCGCCGTGAGCGGCAAGCGCATCCATGGGCGGAATGATCTCTATGCGATTGAGACTGTCATTGAAAAACCGACGCCTACGGAGGCCGAGCAGCGGTTGATTGTCCCCGGGCTTCGCGCCGGCTACTATCTTTGTTTTTTCGGGATCCACGTGCTGACACCGGCCGTTATGCAGATTCTCCAACATCAAATCGAGAACGCACCGGACGGGCGCCTTGGCACGATATCCGGTGCTCTGCATCAACTGGCGCACAAGGAGAAGTATCTTGGCCTGGAGATGCAGGACTACCGGTACAACGTCGGCGTAAAATACGGTCTGCTCAACGCGCAGCTGGCTCTTGCACTGAGCGGAAAGGATCGTGATGAAGTCATTACGATGCTCATGGAGATGCTCCTGCTCCGCGAACGGCATGCCGGCGAAAGGAGCCGGCAATGAGCGCGCTGACCGCCATTATCACGGCCGAGAACCAGAGCGCCCGTGATCAGGCACTGGATGCGTTCTGCCGATCGGCTTCCGTCGAGCAGTTGCTTGTGGAGTGCCGGTCCCTTGAGGATTTTCGTCACGCGAGCTCAAACCTGTACCAGCAGGTCCGGGCCCTGTTCTTTCTCTACGCGATTCATCGATTCCACCTGCCCACAAAAAAGGGACTGAGGTCACGGGGACTTATTCCGTTCAAAGGATACGACGACCTGCTGCATCGCCGGTTTGAGGAGGCGATTGAACGGTTTCTTGAAGCGCAGTCTCAGGATGGACCTCATGACGGAATCTCAAGCGCCCTTGCGGCGGCATACCGGGGTCTCGGTTTCCAAACGCTGGCAAATCAGGTGCGCGCCAGTGTTCGTTCGGTGCGGGGGAATCAGTGGATGTTCAGGGCCGGACATCCGTCTGACCACCCTCTGCGTGTCGTTCCAGAGTTGCTCGGAAAAACCGACGGCTCTTTTCCTCTTCTTCATGAAAGAACTCCCGTAAGGATGGATCTGTCGCATAGCGGTTGGAGCGACATATTCTTTCTGGGAATGGATTTTCCCGAGGGCGCCCGTGTCCTCAATATCTCCATCAATCTCGCCGTCAGGGATCAGAACGTTCAACAGATACCGCGACCTCCCGTCGAAGCATACTTCCGGGTCATCGACGCGCCGATGATCCGGCTTGTGAGCACCGATCTTGGCGCATTCGCCGAAATCACCTCCCTGGCGGAGATTTTTGACTATGCCGCGGACTACCTCGGTTTGCTCAAAGGTGCCGTGATCGCCTCGGGAATCGTTCCGCCCAGCATGGAAGGTGCAACCCAGCCACTGGCAGATCTCCTCTCAGAATTGGTCGGACCGGGTTTGGGGATCGAGATTGTGAGCCAGGTGAACAACATCCCGAAGGGCTCCCGGCTTGCAGTTTCAACAACCCTCCTCGGTTCCATCATTGCCGTGTGCATGCGTGCCACAGGTCAGACCGCATCTCTTTCAGGTTCATTGACAGAGAACGAGCGACGAACGATCGCTTCCCGTGCCATCCTGGGCGAATGGCTCAGCGGTTCAGGGGGCGGCTGGCAGGATTCCGGAGGCGTCTGGCCCGGTATCAAGATCATTGAGGGCGTCTGCAGTGCAGAGGGCGATATCGAATATGGGGTAAGTCGCGGGTGTCTTCTGCCCCGTCACACCGTTCTGACGCAAGAGGATGTCTCTCCTGCCTCCAGAGAACAACTCCAGGACAGTCTCATCCTTGTCCACGGCGGGATGGCGCAGGATGTGGGTCCGATACTGGAAATGGTGACGGAGCGCTATCTGCTTCGTTCTGAGATTGAATGGCAGGGGCGCCGGGAGGCCCTTGCATTGTTCGATCAGATTGTGGCGGAATTGAAACGGGGAGATATCCGGGCGATAGGGGAGTCCACGCACAGGAATTTTCTGGGGCCGATACAGACGATTATTCCGTGGGCGTCGAATCTGTACACCGAATCGATCATCAAGCGCGTCACAGAGGAATTTGGCAATGACTTCTGGGGATTCTGGATGCTCGGGGGGATGTCCGGAGGAGGGATGGGATTCCTTTTCCACCCGTCGCGAAAACCGGAGGCGCAGAACCGGTTGTGGGAAATCATGCGTTCCGAAAAACAACGCCACGAACACGGCATTCCGTTCGCCATGGAACCTGTTGTCTATGATTTCACGGTGAACGAGCAGGGATCGTCGGCAGAATTTTCTCGTGGCATGAACACGGTAATGCCTCAACCGTATTATGCCCTGATTATTCCACCGCTCCTTCGTCGGGATCCACGGACGCTGTCGCTGCATCAACGGAATGAACTGGAGCACTTCTCTTCCGCCTGCAGGTTCGATCCCGCTCTCGAAGGCATGCTCCAGAAAATCTTTGAGTGTATCCTTCCGGACGGAGGAACTCAGATACCGCAGCATCTCTCGCTGAACGAGCTGCTCGACCGGTACGGTTTCGATCGGATCCAGCATGCACAGATCAAAGCAGACCTGCAGAGCGGCCGCATCGGACTCTCGCAGAACCGCCTCCCGATCAATACGACAATTGTCGACGCGGAAGAAGGTGACGTTGTAGAAATTGACGGGACTCCCTCCTCCCGGAATTACTCTGTCGGATCCGCGGCCATCTCATCTGGGACGGCAGCCGTGCTGACGCTTGCCGCAGGCGCCGGAAGCCGATGGACAAAAGGCGCGGGAACTGTGAAAGCGTTGAATCCTTATTGCCGGATTGGCGGGGTACACCGGACATTTCTCGAGACCCATCTGGCAAAAACCCGCCGCACGATGAAACAATTTGGGGCGCCAATCCCCCACGTTATTTCAACCGGATACCTCACTCACGATGCCATCAAGCAGCATCTCGAGGACGCGCGCAATTACGGCTACGAGGGTGATGTCCTGCTTTCTCCGGGTAGCAGCATCGGGTTGCGCTTGATACCGACAGTACGGGATCTCCGATTCGCCTGGCTGGAAATGCCCCAGCAATTGCTGGATGAACAGGCTCAGAAAGTCCTCGAAAGCCTCCATGCCTCCTTGATGGATTGGGCGGAACGGGGCGGCGAGGCAAGTGATTATACCGACAATCTTCCCGTGCAGTGCGTCCACCCCGTCGGACACTGGTACGAGATACCGAACCTGTTCCGCAACGGCGTGCTGCTGCAACTCCTCCGGGCATATCCGGACCTGCAACATATCCTCGTGCATAACGTGGACACGGTGGGGGCAAACCTCGATCCCGCCATCCTTGGACATCATATTCAAAGCAAAGCCAGCATGACCGTTGAAGTGATCACGCGACGGCTGGATGACCGGGGCGGCGGACTGGCGAGAACGGAGGGGAGGCTCCGGCTGATCGAGGGACTCGCTCTCCCCCGTGAAGAGTACGAGTTCATTCTTTCCTACTACAATTCGGCTACATACTGGATCGATCTTGATCGAGTACTCGGCGTGTTCGGACTTCGCCGCGGCGATTTAGACAACCACAAGACCGTGACGGAGGCCGTACGTTCTCTGGCATCGCGGATGCCGACGTATATCACGCTCAAAAACGTGAAGAAACGCTGGGGAAAAGGTCAGGAGGATATTTATCCGACGCTCCAGTATGAAAAACTCTGGGGAGACATGACGGCGCTCCCTGAACTTCGATGCTCCTACGTCGTAGTCCCCCGGGAGCGCGGCCAGCAATTGAAGGAACCGGCGCAGATGGACGGGTGGCTGAGAGACGGGTCGGCGGATTACGTGCAATCGCTATGCGAGTGGCAATAAAGGGAGCCTCGACCGTCTCCCGAACCAATTGCGCGAACTTGCCTGAGTTGTCTCCAACGTTGTGCAATTCATAGAGGAGGAACATTGCAGTGGCAGAAAACAAGACCAGACCGTCAAGAAACAGTGTGGCTGCCTTCCTCAACAGGGTTAGCAACAAGCAATTGCGTGACGATTGTTTTGCCATACTCGAAATGATGCAGAAGGCCACGAAGCTGGAACCCGTCATGTGGGGAACCGCGATCGTCGGTTTTGGAACGTTTCACTACGTGTATGAGAGCGGACGGGAGGGCGACACCATCGTTATCGGATTCTCGCCGAGAAAAGAAAACATAAGCATTTACCTGATGGGAGGATTGAAACCAATCGAAAGCAAGCTTGCGAAGCTGGGGAAGTACAAGACGGGCAAAGGGTGCCTGTATATCAAATCCCTCGGCGATGTCAATGGAGTGGTCCTGCAGAAGATATTTGCGAGTGCATTCAAAGCAGGACAGCGAAAGCGTCCGCAAAAGGAGACCGTATGAAGACCGGTGCCGTGTTCCTGATGCTGTCTTTTCTCATGGTTTCCTGTGACTCCCCGTCACCGAAACAGGCCGGTTCCGGGCAAACCGGGGAAGCGGAATCAAGGATTTCGCAAGGAACGGGGATCTGGCAAAATGATACGTACACCGACGAACTGGGCCAGACAAGCGACAGGGACTGCATTCGAAACAGGGAAGTTATCTCCGGCAGTTTCAGCAATGCGGCGGCTTCCAACGCCCCGCTTAGCGTCAGGTTTCTGATATTCAGCCCGAACAGCATTTCTTTGCAGCTCTTTGAGAATGCCGGGGATGCTCCCGTGAAAGCGCTCTCGCCTCAGAGCTACACCGTCTCCATACAGGACGCCGACGGCCTTCTCCACACACTGAAGGCAATGAATTATTCAGACAGGGTCGCCTTTGAGAAGTCGGACGCAAGGGCTGTTCACGACATACTCATGAAAGGAGGCAAGGTTCAGTTCACTCTGTCGGGCGATCTGAATACGAAAACCCGGTATCAGTTCTCGATTGAGAATGCAGGCGGGTACGACGCAGCGTACAAAAACCTCGGGCAAAAATGAACGGAAGGCAGTTCAAGCTACCGATCCGCCAAACATCCCGGGAGGTACATTAGCCAGGGCATCACGTTCCGGCTCCACGGCCGGAGTGATTTCTCCAAACACATTGCGAAGGAACCCTTCATGGAAACAGGTGAATCGGCATTGAACATATTCAAAGACGGATTCAATTGTGCACAGGCCGTCCTTGCGGCATCGGTGAACAAGACGAACCTCCCCGACAGGACGGCGTACCGGATAGCCTGCGGATTTGGAGCGGGAATGGGCCGGCGGCAGAAAACATGCGGCGCGGTAACCGGCGGGATTATGGTGATCGGCATGATGCACGGACGTGACGAGAGTCGGACGGATGAAGACAAGGAGAAGACGTACAGGATTGTGAGCGCATTCATGGGCGAATTCGAGAGGAGGCACCGGACTACCGAGTGCAGGGAGCTCCTGGGATGCGACCTGAACACGGAGCAGGGGAGGAAGGAATATCACGATTCCCGCCTTTATTCAAGTGTCTGTCTCGAATGCATAAGGGATGTCACTGCGATTCTCGAAGAGGTTTGCCCCGGTGAAAGCGACACGGGCGCTCGAGGCTGACGGAGTGATCACCGCGGGAGATCCTCCGTCACGCGCGGAGCACCCCGCCACGTTCAGACGTGGTCGCACAAAAGACACGCTGAGCCGGATCCGATTTCGGGTATGTGGCGCGGAAAAATCGTATCTTGATAGTACATTCAGTGGTATGATTTCCGATCAGTGCGGAGCGTACGATTTGCGTACAGACAACGTTCACTCGTTCCATATTCCCGTCCTCGGGCTTTCATTTTCCGTCGACACACCCCTGCGCGTTGCCCGCTACGGAATCGCCTCGGTGATTTCCATCGTGGACGACATCCTGATCGAGAAGATGCGCGAGCATTACTCGAACCTGTACGGCAGGCCCTATGCCCCGATCCACCCGAAGGAGGAGGATCACCGCGCACGGAGGATCACCGCCTACCTGAATCTCGTCAATCAGATCGTCCACGAACAGGCCGAGAAACTGAAGAGCGCGCCGTTCGAGCAGGGGAGCGAGATCGTGAAATACTTCGAGATGCTTGCCGAGCGCTCCCCCCTGAAGAACCTGTACCGCCGCTGGACTGATGCGCGTGACGCGCACCGCGCGACGCTCGAGTCCGAGCTCCGTTCCCGGATCACCCCCGGGGCGATCGACGTGAACATCATGACGAAGCTCGACAAGATCAACCGTCCCGCCCCTACAGCGGAACCCCTGCCTGACTCGTCGGACGCCGTGGCCGCCCTCCGCGGCTTCGTTCGAAGCGACCTCGACTCATCCGTCATCCTCTCCGCGGGACTCAACCCGCGCCTCTTCAGCTACATGGAGCGGTGCCCCGAATTCCTCCCCGGGCCGGATGGCACGGCATCGAAGAAGGTGATCCTGAAGGTCAGTGATTACCGTTCGGCTGCAATACAGGGGAGGATCCTCGCAAAGAAGGGAATCTGGATTTCCGAGTTCCGCATCGAATCAGGATTGAACTGCGGCGGGCATGCGTTCGCCACCGACGGCCTTCTCCTCGGGCCGATACTCCAGGAGTTCAAGGAGAAGAGAAATTCCCTTACGTCGGAGCTTCACGGCCTGTACGGCACCGCTCTCGCTTCGAAAGGGCGGAGTGCACCCGCGGACCCGCGGCCGGTCCGTGTAACGGTCCAGGGCGGAATCGGGACCGCGGCGGAAGACGAATTTCTTCGCGGTTATTTTGAGCTTGACGGCACCGGGTGGGGATCCCCGTTTCTTCTCGTCCCCGAGGCGACGAATCTCGACGACAGTACCCGGACGAAACTCGCCTCGGCGGGCACGGAAGAATTCTATATGAGCGATGCGTCGCCGCTCGGCATCGCGTTCAACAATCTGCGGGGGAGTTCGAGCGAAGAACAGCTCCGGCGGCGGGTCGGGGATGGAAAGCCGGGAAGCCCGTGCACCAAGAAGTATCTTGTCACGAACACCGAGTTCACGAAGGAGCCGATATGCACGGCCTCGCGTCAGTACCAGTCACTGAAGCTCCGGCAGCTCGAAGGGATGGCGCTTCCCGAAGAGGACCTCAGAACACTGATACACGACGTCGTCGGGAAATCGTGCCTCTGTGAAGATCTCGCGCCCGTTCCCTCCAGGTCCGACGGAAGAAAAGAAGCTCCCGCCCCGCAGGCCGTGGCGATATGTCCGGGTCCCAACCTCGCATACTTTTCCCGCATTGCCACGCTTGAAGAGATGGTGGGGCATATCTACGGCCGGATCCAGCTTATGACCGTCTCCGACCGGCCGAATCTCTTCATCAACGAGCTCAGGCTGTACGTCGAGTATCTCAGGACGGCGACACAGAAGAGGCTGGGCTCCCTCACGGCCAACGAACACCGGTACCTGACGACGTTCCGGAAGAACCTTCAGGACGGCATAGCATATTACCGCTCACTTGTCCCCAGGATGGTGAGTGAGACTGAACGGTACCGTGAGATCATCGCAGTCCAGCTCCGTGAAATTGAACTGGAACTGGAGCTGCAGGCTATCCCCTCCCCGGCGATCTGAGCGTCAGGAAGGTATCCCCGATCATAATCCCGCAGTCGCGGCGGAATTTCTGAATGAGTGAGAATGCCCCGTTCCGTCTCCTGCTCCCCGCACTCTTCATTTTCTTTGCCCTCACCGGAAGCACGTTGCGGGCGCCGGCGCAGCCGGCCTCCGATGACGCCTACAGGGCGATCGACGCGCATGCGCTTGCGGCTCCGGCGTCTGCGGGAGCCTCCGTCAACACCCTTGCCGCGTGGCTCACCGCTCCCTGCCGATCCGATGAAGAAAAGGCCCGGGCACTATTCCGCTGGATTACGGAGAACATCAGGTACGACGTCGACGCGTTTTTCGCGGGTGATCCGCCCTCCGGAGATGCCGGGGAAGCCCTGAGGAGAAGATCGGGGGTGTGCGAGGGATACGCCGGCCTCTTCGCGGAGCTCGCGAAAGCTTCCGGGATTGAGGCCGCCACGATCACCGGCTATGCAAAGGGATACGGGTACACCCCCGGACAACCGATCGGCAGAGTGCCAAACCACGCATGGAACGCAGTACGCATCGGAGGCCGCTGGCGGCTGATCGACTGCACGTGGGGCGCCGGGTATGTCGGCGACGACAGGTCGTTTCACCGCGCGTTCGATCCCCATTTCTTCTGCACACCCCCCGGGGAATTCATATTCGACCATTTCCCCGAGAATGAATCCTGGCAGCTCCTCAATTCTCCGAGGTCACGCGAGGACTTCGAACGTTCGGTCCACGTCAAATCGGGATTCTATAACCTCGGCCTTTCACTCGGCACGAACACCGAAGGAACGCTCCACGCGGACGGAGAGGTCGTTCTGCGCCTGGGGCTGACGCGCCCCGTAACGGGGATCGCCGCTCTCTTCAAGAGTGAGAAGTCGTGCGACGACCGTTGCGCGTTCGTTCAGAATGAACGCACGAGTCTCGTCGTTCGTGTGACGCCGCCCGACACAGGAGTCTACTCGCTTCGCCTCTTCGCCAGGGGCGCCGCGGAGGCAGGTCCCTACGGTTGGATACTTGATTACAGGATCGAGTCCAGGAATCGGGCACAGGGTCTCCCGGCCTATCCCCGGAAATTCAGCGAGTTCGACAAGGGAAATGCACGGATCGTTGAACCGATCACCGGCAACCTTTCCGCCGGCACTGTGCAGTCCTTCCGCATCGTGATACCCCCCGGAGATCGGGCGGCTGTCATCGTAAACGAATCGTGGACGTTCCTGAAGCAGGCAGGGGATGAGTGGAAGGGGGACGTCACAATCCGGCCGGGGACGATCTCCCTCTGCGCAAAGCACCCCGGAAGTGATGAATGGGAAACACTTCTTGAATACAGGGGAAAACAGGGGGGTGCGGAACCCCCGCCTCCACGATGAAGAGCGTGAAGACGGGGTTCCGGCCTTAACCGCCCGCCGTCGGGAATTCGCCCCCGGCAGCGCGACAGCGCCCCCGGTCCTCAGTGCATCTGCCCCTCGATCTCACCCCGCGGGGGAGGGGGCCCATCCGGGCCATCCGGCCGCATGTCGCGCAGTGCCTTCTGCTCCACGGTCAGCACGTCCCTGATTTTCATCTCATTTGCCACCCGGGCCCTGAACAGCTCCGTCCTCAGGTTTCCTATCTCCTCCGCAGATTTGTCGACAGCGGCACGGTCCGGCTCACGAGCGGTCATAAGGGTCCGCAGGCGGGCTTCTTTTTCCGCAACCTCGTTTTGAAGCGGGAGCGTCTTCTCCGCGAGAGCGAAGTTCAGTTTGCGTATCTGGTCCTTCTGCTGATCGGTCAGATTCAGCATATCCCTGTCTCCCCCGGGGGTCTGATGCATGGCGACGCGGCCTCCCCCGGGAGGAGGCGGAGGGAGCGCACTCCGCTCCTGTGACCGCGCATGAATCGGCATCATGCAAAGGACCAGTCCGGGCAGCAGTGCTGCGATGCGGATGTTAATCATTGTAATCCCTTTCTCACGTGATTGACAATATCTGATTCAACCGGTGAGACGCCTCCCGCACGAGAAACTTGCGGAGGGGGGTCCTAGCGCGGCGGAGGTCCGGACCCGTCGGGGCGAGAAGGGGGCGGCTCACCCATGCGGTCGCCCTGCGGTCCGCCGGGGGGACCCTGCTCGGGAGGAATCCCGGACGCCCTCTCGAACACATCGCGCATGAGGCGATCAAATCTCCCGCGCTGCTCCTCGTCGCACAACACTCGAATCGCCTGGAAATGGCGGATTGTCAGAAGCTCCAGATTCTTCTGCAGTGTGCCGATCCTCTCGATCTCCGGCACAATCAGCGCCCCGGAAGTGTCGCCGCTCTTCAACGCGTCATAGAGCCCCCTTCTCGAAGCGATGAGGTCCGCCACGACGCGCCCCGTTGCCCGCTGATATTCCGACCGGAGGTTTTCAAGTTGCGCTTTCTGTCCGCCGCTCAGATTGAGCGTCTCCTCCATGATTTCCCCCGGCCCGGGGCGGCCGGGTGGCGGCATTTCCGGGCGCCTTCCCGCCTGCCACCAGAGGCTTCCGAGCGTCGCGATATTCAGCATGACGAGGAGGAGGACCCCCGCGGTCAACGCCCTGTTTTTGCTCAGCAGATCCATGGCCTTACTCCGCGTCCTGATAGACTGTGAGTGTGAGCCGGTACGCCCGGGCGAGTGAGTCAGCCGCCGCGGCCGGATCCGGCATCCCTGTGCCCGCGGCCGTCCCGGCATGGACAATCGTCAGGACGTTGAGCGCCGCGAGTGCCACAAGACCGGCGACGGCGAAGCGGAGCCCCCGGGAAACATTCCGCGCGCGTCCCCCGCGCCGGCCCGCGAGCGCCTGCATCACGTTGACCGCAAGAAATGCGGGGGGAGGGACCCTCTCTATCCCGTTTAGCAGGTCGAGTGTTTTCCGCACCTCGTTCTCCCGTTTGTCGCCGTTGATCATGATGTGCCTCACATGTTGTCCGCATAAAATCCGTTCAAGTTCTTTTTCAGCGCGGTGCGGGCCCGGAAAATCAGTGATTCCACAGCAGAAACGCTTATCCGGAGGACTTCACCTACCTCTCTGTAACTGAGCCCGTCTGCGCAGTAAAGGAGGAGGGCGGCCCGCTGGTTCTCCGCAAGCCGGTCGATCTGATCGAAAAGTATCGCCCCCCGTTCTTTGTCTTCGAGCCGGATCCCGGGATGCCCCGACCGGTCGGGATCCTCGGGCTCACCCGCGTCCGGATCGAAAAGAGACCGAACGACCGCAAACCGCTTCTTCCTCTTCTTCCACCGCACGAGATCGAGCGATTTCGAGACCGCGATCCGGTATATCCACGTCGAGAGCTTCGAGTCGCCCCTGAACGCACGGAGGGAATCGAACACCTCCATGAAGACCTCCTGTGAAACGTCCTCGGCGTCTTCCCTGTCATGCAGAACGTTCAGGCATGCGTTGAACACGCGCCCCTGGTACTCTTCCACGAGTGCCCGGAATGCAGAGGTGTTGCCGGATAACACTTCCTGAACGAGTTCTCTGTCTTCCATGAATGGGAGTTTTCTTCCTGAACGTTAGACGTCAGATCATACGAAACCTTGCGGCGGGGTTCAACAGGATGGAGAGGTCAGAACCAGGAGGAGGAACCAGACGTCCCTCCCGGGGTGTTTATCAATCGACTTCGTGCGTCGCGACCTGGAGCGACAGGGGCGTACGATCGAAATGCAAGCGGGAGGGTTCTGATGCGTTTCATTCTTGTTCTGGTTCTCGTTGCGGCAGCATCCGTGTATGAGGCGGTTGGTCAATACGCGCAACAGGGGGGGAAGCTCATCGGATGGGGAGCGCTGGGAATCGCCAACCAGGGTCAGTCACTTGCGATTTCTGGTGACGGGCAGACGGCAATCATTGGAGGGCCGTTCGACAGCTCGGGGACCGGCGCGGCGTGGGTATTCACCAGGACCGGGGTCGGTTGGGTGCAGCAGGGCGGAAAGCTGGTCGGCGCCGGGAGCATAGACGGAATGTTCGGGGCGCGGCAGGGAACATCGGTTGGGCTTTCGGCCGACGGGAACACCGCGATCATAGGGGGCACCGGGGACAATTCCGGGGCGGGCGCCGCGTGGATATTCGTCCGGTCCGGCGGCGTGTGGACACAACAGGGGAACAAACTTGTCGGATCCGGCGCCGTCGACGGGTTCATCGGGGCCCGGCAGGGGGAATCGGTCTCCCTTTCAGGCGACGGGAACACGGCCATTGTTGGCGGACCTCTCGACAGTTCCGGCGCCGGGGGAGCCTGGATCTTCACGAGATCGGGCGGGGCATGGACCCAGCAGGGAGCCAAGCTGGTAGCCTCCACGGCCGTAGGAGAGGCTCTGCAGGGGTGGTCTGTCGCGCTCTCAGGAGACGGCAGCACGGCGATTGTCGGCGGGATTTACGATCTTAACAACGCAGGAGCGGCCTGGATTTTTGTCCGCGCAAACGGGACATGGACGCAGCAGGGTTTCAAGCTCTACGGCATCGACGCGACACAGGGGGCAAACCAGGGGTGGTCTGTTGCGCTTTCCGGCGACGGGAACACCGCTGTCGTGGGGGGAATTGGAGATGCCGGCGGGACGGGAGCTGTATGGGCATTTCTGCGAACGAACGGAGTCTGGAGCCAGCAGGGTGGTAAGATCGTCGGGGCGGGGTATTCGGGGTCTTCAGCCCAGGGCCAGTCTGTCTCACTCTCCACGGACGGGAATACCGCGATGCTGGGGGGACCCGGAGACAGTCTCTCACGCGGCGCGTCCTGGATTTTCACGCGAAATGCCGGAACCTGGAGCCAGCAGGGGAGCAAGCTCGTCGGAAGCGGCGGCGTCAACGGGGATTACGGTTCGAACCAGGGTGGAGCTGTCTCGCTCTCATCGGACGGTAAGTCCGGGCTGGTCGGCGCGCCGATGGACAACGCCGGCGCCGGGGCGTCGTGGTTGTTCGTTCGCAACGGAACCCTGTGGAGTCAGCAGGGAGCGAAGTTCGTGGGCTCCGGCGCGCGCGGCAACGCGCAGCAGGGGGAATCCGTTTCCGTCTCCTCGGACGGAAACACCGCGATTATCGGGGGACCGAACGACAGCATCGGTGTGGGCGCGGCATGGGTGTTCACACGCTCAAATGGGACCTGGGGCCAGCAGGGGAGCAAACTTGTCGGCTCGGGGGGGATCGGGACCTGCTTTCAGGCTACGTCGGTTGCGCTCTCGTCAGACGGAATCAGAGCGGTTATCGGGGCTCCGGGCGACAGCGGCGGGGCGGGCGCAGCCTGGGTCTTCGCGCGAAGCTCGCCGGAGTGGCAACAGGAGGGGACCAGGCTCGTCGGGGCCGGCGGCATAAACGGAACAGGCGGGAGCCGTCAGGGCCAGTCGGTCTCCGTTTCGGAAGACGGGAGCACGCTTATTATCGGCGGGCCCGGCGACAGCGCAGGAACGGGAGCGGCGTGGGTGTTCACCCGATCTGCTGCCGGGTGGACGCAGCAGGCGAAGAAGCTTGTCGGAACGGGCGCCGCTGGAAAGGCGGGGCAGGGGGAGTCCGTTTCACTCTCCGCTGACGGTAATACGGCGATCATCGGGGGGCCGGCCGACAGCGGCGGGGGAGGCGCCTGCTGGGTGTTTGTCCGTTCAGCCGGCGCGTGGTCGCAACAGGGGGGGAAAATCTCCGGTACCGGCGCAACCGGGAATGCGGGCCAGGGCATATCGGTCTCTCTCTCGTCTGATGGGAACAGCGCGGCGGTTGGGGGAGCCGGAGACAACTCGGGGACCGGGGCGATCTGGCTGTTTGACCGCGCCGGCGGCTTCTGGTCTCAGTCGGGCCGGAAACTCACCGGAAGCGACGCAGCCCCGTCGTCGGGACTCGGAGGAGCGGTTTCCCTCTCCTCGGACGGGAACACGGTTCTTGCGGGGGGATCGAATGACGCCGGAGGAGAAGGGGCGATCTGGGTGTTCACACGTTCCGGGGGGACGTGGGCACAATCCGGGAGCAAGATCGTGGCCTCAGGGGGGGCTGGAAATCCGAACGGAGGGGAATCGGTCTCACTTTCCGGTGACGGGACCACGTTCATTGCCGGAGGCCCTGCCGACAACTCCGGCGCGGGCGCCGCATGGGTCTTTGCACGAACGACAACCGGAGTGGAGGGAACCGGCCCGGTTCATCCGGGATTGTTTGCGCTCGATCAGAATTATCCGAACCCGTTCAATCCGGCGACAACGATACGGTTCGAGATCCCTGTAGACGGCAGAGTCAGCCTGGGAGTATACAACATGCTGGGGGAGAAGGTCGCGGATCTGGCGGAGGGGATGATGCACTCCGGCATTCACACGCTCAGGTTCGATGCGTCGCGCCTTCCGAGCGGAGTCTACATCTGTGCACTCAGGGGAGGAATCTCCATGAGTGTGATAAAGATGCTCCTCGTAAGATAGGGACATTTCTCAGTTCATCACGCGGCTCTTTCGCGTGATGACCGCTGCAGATCAACACGCGGCTCTCGCCCGTGATGAACTCTCTTCACATCGCCCGCGCTCCGCCACTCAGTTGTCCTTTGCCCCTTCGGTGATCCAGTGCCGGAGCAGTTCCAGATCGGCCGCCGGGAGGGGAGTGATGCTGGACGTGTCCGGCGGCATACGGAAGTGAGGCTGGTTCGTCTCACAGAGTATGTAAAGCCTGCTCTGGTAAGGGTTGCCCGGGAGAACGAGAGGCTCTTTTCCCGACACGGTGTGCGAGTTCATGAACGTCGCGTATGACATCAGCACGATCTTGCCGCGGGACACTACATTTCCATGGCATTGCGTGCATCGGGCGTTGAGTATGGGCTGTATTTGATCACGGAAACTGACAGGTTTTTTGCCGCACCCGAATATGAAGAGAGTGACAATCAAAACAGGTAGATAGCGCAAAGTCAGCCTCCACTGATGGTGATAGATCCGGGACGTCTGATGGGTGCAAACATAGAGAATCCCGGGACAATGTCAAGAGAGAATCTCCGAAGGCTCCGCTGACTCCAGAACATGGACGGACCCGGCAGGGACTATCCTGTCGAATATGTCTTCGTTGTGAGAGATCAGAAGTATCGCCCTTCCTTCCGCGCGCGCATCCCTGATCAGCCCGAGGACCCGGTCGATGCTCTCAAAATCCAGCGCGCTCAGCGGCTCATCGAGTATGATCAGAGGAGTCTCAAGCACAAACGCACGGAGAAGATTCAACCTCTGCTTCTGCCCGCCGCTGAGCTGCCACACTTTTTTCCTCCTGAGCTCCGGAGCCTCACGGGGATCGAAGAGGCGCGACAGTGCGGAATCGATGGCACCGAACCCGCGCAGCGATCGTTTCCCGAGTATGCGGAGCGTATCCCCTACTCCCGCCATGGGATTCAGGGATTCGTCGGCATGCTGAAACGCCATTGTCAGCTTCTTTCCCCAGAGATGTTTCCGCCAGTACGAGCGGGGTGAGACCTCACCCAGCCTGACGCCGTCGATCTCAAACCGGAAATACTCCGCACGCAGGAGGCCGACGATGATCTTGGCGACGGTCGTCTTCCCGATGCCGCTCCCCGCCTTGAGGTACGCAAGCTCCCCCGGCCTGATTTCGAGGGGCCCGGTGCGGCCTCCGGCCCCCGGCCTCGTGAAACGGAGAACGCGGCTGAAAACGCGGATGTCCCCCTCCACGCGGACCACCGGGGTTGAGGCTTCAGCCGCCGGCTCTTCGTGGAGGCCGCCGAGCCATGAAAGGAAGCGCCCGGGGTCGAATTCACGCGTTCGGGCAACCCCGCCGCTCACGCAGAGCTCCATGAACCGGAACGATTTCTCCATGTCCCTGTGGCGGGACCGGACATACGAGATCATCCCGTAGTCGTGCGTGATAAGCAGAATGGTCTCGTGCCTGAGCCGGAATCGTGCGAAGAGCCTGTCAAGAAGCCTGTCGCGCGCATCACGGTCCAGGCTCCCTGTCGGTTCATCAAACACGAACAACCCTGGGGATCTTCCCCCGCCCGAGAGCGCAATATCCATTTTTGAAAACGCCATCGCAGCGAGAATCCGCTGCTTTTCCCCTCCGCTGGGCCGGTGCGGCCGCGGGTAGACGGGGAGGATCAGTGGGAGTGTCCCCCTGTCCGCGTCACGCCAGAGTTCCATCGCGGCCCCGAGCGGATCTTTCGCTCTTGCGAGCGTCCCCTCCTTCATCTGCTGTTCAATTGTCAGGAGCGGGTTGAGGTGGGAGGAGGGCTCCTGGAACATGAAGAAGCCTCCGTTCCTTGCCGCGCGTGCGGAGGGAGAATCCCGGTACTCAGCGTACGGCGCTCCGCCCATCCGGATCCGGAATTCCGATTCGTCGAGTATGCCGAACAGCGCTTTGCCGATCAGCGATTTTCCTATCCCCGATTCCCCGAAAAGGAACGTGATGGCACCGTCCTCCACGGGAAACCCCTCGGCGTCAACGAGGAGACGATCCCCGGCGGCGATGCGTATGTCAAACCGGGACACGGTCACAGCCTGTACCGTTCCATGAGCCCGTTGGCGACTCTGTAAACGCAGAGGAGCGTGTAGACGATGAGAAACGCCACGCTGATCCCCTGGAGGTGCTCGACGAAGAGCGTCGGTATCACCCTGACGTCGGTCAGCGCGGTGCCGATCGCAAGGATGTCCTGTTTGCTGTCGAGCTTCGCAAGCATGCTTCCCAGCGTGACCGGAAGGTTGGAGAGGTTCACCTCCGCGGAAAGCCCCACGGAGACGATGAAGTCGACGCTGCAGATGAGAAATATCGCCCGTCCGAACAGGGCGACCGATTTCTGGACGAGATTCGGCACGCTGTTTTTCAGGAGGATCTCCCTGTTGATGATGACCCGGGAGGGGACGCCGCAGACCAGGAGTGCGCTCACGAACTCCAGCGACTCGAAATGACGGATGCGCTCGCGGATAAGGTCCACGACCTCCTGGAACATCAGCAGCGCTGTGACGACCGACGTCGCAAGTATGCGCGACGTGTCGGACGCGAGAACATTGCTCAACGTCAATGCCGTAATGACAACGTACCCGATGAGCATCCCCACGATCTGGGGGACGGACCGGAGCAGATTCAGGAGGAACGAAAGGGCAAGGTAGGCGCCCCTGCGCCGTGAAGATTCGAGGAAATGGAGAACGATCGCGCCGCCCCAGCCGATGACAAGCGCGACCGCCACGGCGGCAAAGGCACCTTCGAATGTGTTGACGCAGGCGTGGCCGACGAGCGCCCGCGCCGGCGCATTGAGGTACAGCCCGAGCCAGCCCCATGTCAGCGCCAGTCCCGCGAGCCAGAGGACTCCCCAGAGGAGATCTCTCCTCCCGGCCATGAATCCGGAGAAAAGACGGCCCGTGTCGCGGAATTCATCCCGGGTTGTCATATTTCCCCGATTCGAGAAGAAGCCACAGATCGGCGAACGCTTCCGTGAGCTTGACCGTGAAGAATATCGCGAAGATGATCGCGATCGCAAGATCGAATTCCCGGAAGAGCAAATGCTGGAGCAGCGCGTAGCAGAGGTGCCCCTTGATATTCAGAGCCATTTCGATGATCACGATTCCCGTTACGACAAAGGCGGCATGCTCTTTCAATGACGGAATGAACTGGAGCCGCGCATTCCTGTAGATGTCGCGGAAGACGTGGTTGCGGGCACCGAGGACGGGAAAGAGGAGCGCTGTGCGGCGGATCGCCCCGGGGCCGTCCCATGCATACGACGAGGAGACGCCTTTCACGATCGCGGTCTGGATGTATCCCTTCCGGCTCTCCGTGACAAGGAGCGCATAGAGATGGTTTGCAAAATTGACGAGGACCCCGTTGGAGATGACCGCGAGCGGTATGAGAAAGAAGATGCTTTCGGTGTCCAGGCTCGTCCGGAACGAGTACGCGATCACATAGGCGGGCGCAAACAGCAGGAGGGAAGCAATCCCCTTCAGCGCGGATTTGAGAAGAAGGGCGGCACGGAAAACGCCCCCCCCGGGCCCCGCGGTTTCGATCGCCGCGATATAGCGACGGAGGTACGAAGTACGCCCCTGTTTCCACGCGATGAATTTCCAGACGGCAAGCGCGCGCGCGGCAAAATATGTCAGCACCATGACCGTGAGATAGGCCAGGAGAAAGACGAGATACATCGGGAGCATCGCCGTCCCGGTCTCCCACGTGAGGACCGCACGCCCTCCCCCCGTCTTTCTCGCAGGGTCGGTGAACCGGGCCAGCCTTGCGTCCTCGATCGCGCGCATAAGGGAGTCGACGTTGACAACCCCCGGCGGCCGGATGGCGCCGAGCGCATCGCGGAACAGGGCCCGGTCGAGAGGACGCGACAGATCGACGGAATCGATGGCGAGATACCGGTCAATGCGGGGATCGGTCCGCGGCGCGGATGCCTCTTCGCTACGGTGCACGAACGCAGAGACCACAACGAGGGCGACCCCCACGATGACGACGGCCGAAAAGTGTTCGAGCATTACCGCGGGTATCGGACGCACGTCTCTGTCACCGGAATGGAATGAGTATCGCGCCGTTCGTGATTTCCGCATGCAGGCCCGTCCCCCCCAGGGCCCGTTCCACGGCCGGCAGGAGCGCCCTCGTGCTCGCGGCAAACGACGGGGAAAGGAGGGCCGGTTCAATCCCGCACCTGATCTCCGTACGTGAACGGACAAGACGGAAGACGGGGGGGGAATCGTCCCGGCCGGATTCCGCGGTCAGGACGGCATAGATCCGGCGAAGCGCGGTGTTGGCTTCGTCGACGACGGGCTGGACACGCAGGAGAAGTTCGCCCTCTGATATCTCCGGACGTGACTCCTGCGTCGCCTCGCGCCAATCAGGGGAGCCGTTTCCGGCGGAGAGATTCACCCAACCGAATTTTCCGGGAGTGGAGGGAAGCCGCACGTACGATGCTGACCGGTTCTCAAAAACACGGACAACTCTGGTCCCCGGCCTGAGCTGGATCTCCCCCGGTTCACCCGCGGGCCTCAACCGGAGCGCTTTCCCCGCGAGGAGCACGACGGTGTCCCCGTACAGCGTCACGTCCTTCAAGGTTTCCGTTTTTCCCGGCTCTCCGCGGCTGGAGAGTCCGCCCCCCGGGTCCCGCAGCAGGAAATAGGGCTCGCGGTCGATCTCGACCGATGCGCAGGGTGTGAACCCGTCCCCCAGAAGGTCGCGCTCCCGCAGGATGACAATCGGAACGAACGGCGGAAGGCGTGCTGCGTCGTCGGTGCCGAGCCGCTGCTGATACTTGTTGAATATGACAAGCGCCCGGGGGTGTTCGACGAGGAGGACGCTCGCGGTTGGCCCCGCGGCAGGCGCGGACCCGGTCAGAGCAACAACGAGGCCGGCGAGGATGATCGCCGGCCTCCGCTGCCTCCTCGTTCCGGTCAGCGATCCGGGGTTTCCCGCCATTGCTTGATCGTCGAAAGTTGAGAGGCGACGCCGTAGAGACTTATGCTCGTGCTGTCAAACTGCGTGCTGAAATATGCGAGGGACGGGACCGAAAAGAGCCACGACCCAAGGCTGAGCCCGTGCTCCAGCTGGTCGATGCGGCGTGCGTACTCCTGCTTGTCGCCGATATTGCGCGTCGACATGAATCCGTAGACGTACTCCAGGAACTGGTTCACGTCGGCCCTGTCGGGGGTGTCCGCGGCCGCATCCAGACCAAAGAAGTTGTTGGATTTCCGGAATGACCCCGGAGAGACAATCTGGGCTCCCCTGGCGTCCTCCGCGACCTCGAGATTGATCCTGTAGTTCTCCAGGTCGGGCTGGCGGAGGAATATGTCGTACAGGTCGAAGAGGAAGTTGCTCCGGTACCCGGTGAACGCAACAAGGACGGCGTCGTAGTCCTGCCGCTGTATGTCTTCGTTCCCCACGATCATCACTTTCACTTTTCCCCTTGTAAGGGCCGGATCATTCAGGATGTCGGCGAGATCCGAGTACTCCTCGCGAAATCCGAAGTTCGCGCTCGCCCTGATCCGCACGGTGTCAGGAAGAAGGGAAAGATCTGGCGGCGCGTCGTCGCGCGCAGGTTCGACGACCTTCTCCTCGATGTAATACGAGGAGGTGGGGAAGACGCTGCGGTTGACATAGTCCGCGTAGTTGTCCCGGTTCCCTTTGTAATCGAGTATGTGCCGCTGCTGCGGTGTCCCGACGTTGAAGAACCTGTCGGCGATCGCCCTGCTGTCCAGGAGACGCCGGAGCTGGAGGCGCTGGTCGCGGGAAAGGCGCCCCGTGTTGAACAGGACCGCAAACATCGCGGTGCTGATGTTGGATTTTGTAAAGTACTTCCTGCTGTCCGTCAGGATGGGGGAGAGCGCCCCGAAGGGGGATTCCAGGAGGGCGTTGATCGAACCGTTCCTCAACTCCGTCGTGTACGTGCTGTTGTCGATGAAGGGAGCAAGGACAAGGCTCGGGATCGTCGCCCCGCCGTCCGGCGTGCTGCAGTAGTTCGACACCCCGTCCTTCGGGGGGAGCGGCATATAGGCCGCGGTGCCCACGATGTAGTTCAGGGCGTTCATCGCCGAACCTTCAGGAATGATCTTGAACGAAAGGCTCTCCTTGATGTCAGCGTCTTTCCAGATCCTGTTCTGCCTGAACCGGAAGCGGATGTTCCCCTTGTCGTCGGGCCCTTCGAACCCGGGCGATTCCATCGCCTGGATGAGAAGGATATAATCGGGGGAGAGGCTTCCCAGCGTCATGATCCTGCGTATCGTGAACTGGAGATCCGCCGCCGAAAAGAAATGATCGCGCGATCTCGACACCGTGTACTGGTCGTCTTTCGCGGTGATCAGGTAGCTGTCGCTCCAGCGCTTGTTCGGTCTCAGACGCACGGTGACGACGTTGTCCTGGTCAACGCCGACGAGCTCGCCGAGGCCGTCCAGGTACACGACGCCGCTCGGGTTCGCCGACAGATCGAACAGGCCGTCAAACTGCACCTCGTCGAGCTTGTCGGACAGGGGCGTCGGCCCCGGAAGGTGCGGGTCAATCGCGGGCTTCTGGTGAGCAATGAACGGGATGACGATGCTCCTGGAAAGATCGGGCCGGTGGAATACAAGGTACACGACGACGCCGACGGCGACGACTGCAACCGCCCCCAGGATTGTGATGAGCCTCTTGTTCTTCATTCTGTTCCGTCCTCAGTTCTTTTTCATGATCGGGACCTGCGCCATCGCGCTGATTTCATAGACTTTATACGACGCCTTCTTGAATCGGACCTCGAGAATGTTCCGCCCCTCCTTGTCCATCTGCACGGGAGTGATCTGCGACTCGTAGCCGTTATCCTGCGTGGGAGAGGTGATCCGGAACCGCCCCTCGTTCTTTATCGGTTTGTCGTTTATCGTAATGAGATCATACCACTGTTCCCTCCCTGCGCTTTCCGCGAGCTCGCGGGGGAGCTTGATGTTGATGTCAAACACCGGGAACTGCGCGTCGGAGGGGATCTGGAGCCGGACCCGGAACATGTACTCGTTGACCCCCTTCCTGTTGCCCGTCACCGGCAGCGCGAGAATGCGGCGGTATTCCTTCGGACGCACGATCCACTTCGCGGCCGTCGGATCGCACTCGGTCACGATCGATGCCACCTGCTTGTCGGCCCCGCTGTACTCCTTGCCGTGGTCGACGACGGCGCGGGCCCTGTCGACGCCCTCCGGCACGTTCATGTCGCGCGTGAAGTCGGCATAGATTGCGCGGATGGCCGCCTCCGGAAATTGAAAATGCCTGACCTTGTTGATGTAGTCGTCGATCTGCGTCTTTTTTTCTGACAGGGCGGACTGCCCCCCCGTGCTGAACGTCAGCGTGTAGGCGGGCTGGAATGCCGAATCGGCGTAGAGTCCGGGGACGTTCATGAACGACGACTCGTTCAACTTCACGAACGCGTCAAGCCGTTCCCTCGTGGCGTTGCGGACGCCGCTGAAGATGTCCGCCTCAAACCACCGGACGAGCTTGTCCCTGTGCCGTTCGAGGCCTGCATACGTTCTTCCGTCCTTCCCCAGATACAGGTCGCGGGTTGCCGATTCCGCCGCCCACCAGGAGCGCGAAGCGATGCTTGCCGATATTCTCGAACCTGTTTCGAAAAGGGCCTGGAAATCGTCCGCCTGTTCGCCCGCCTTCCCGAGTTCGAGTGCGAGCAGGGACGCCGCCTGGAGTCCGTGGTACCGGTCGTTCGACGCCGCCTGGGCGGGAAGAATCGCCGCTCGTATGTCATGCGCGGAGCCCTCGACGGTCCCGTAAAACGACGCGGCCGGGGAGGCGACCGTCCGGTCGAGGAGCGCATGAAGTTCTTTCAACCTGGCCGTTGCCGTCTGGAGGGATGCGGATTCGAGGTTGAACCTGTCGACGAACGCGCGGAGGGAAATGAAGGCGGGGGGGACCTCCCGCCCCGACGCCACATAGAGGTTCTGCACCGGTTCCGGCGGCGGGTCGAGGACGATCGGTTTCACGTCCTTCTTATCCCTGAGCTGTGCCTCGTAGAAGGGGACCGCGTCGTTGAGCCTGAGCATGACCGATTTCCTCACTTTCTCAACGACCGGCGCCGGATACCGGTCATGCTGCCGCAGAAAATCGGCGTATACGGATGCATCGGCAAGGAACGTGCCCGTGTTGCCCCCGGCGTTTTTCTCTCTCTGGAATATGGAGAGCGCCGCCGCATAGTTCTGCTGGAACTGAATCTCGTCCTCGACGGCGGCACGAAGCGTCTTGTAGTTCTGATACGCCGTATCGTTGGCCGCTGCGATGTCGGGTGGGAAGAGACCGGCCACCTTCTTCAGCGTTTCGTTCATCGCGGAAAGCTTCGCAGTGCGGCCGCCGACATAGTCGAGCTGCTTCGTGAAGTCCACCGACTCGATCGGGGCCGCTCCCGGCGCGGAGAGGTACGTCGACCGGTCGACGAGGCTGGACGAAAGCGTCTGCTTGAAGGAGACATAGTCGTTTTCGAACGTGTACCGCCACCGGGGGACGTACCGGTAGTCCATGTGCAGAATGATGTCCTGCCGCACGGTGTCGATCACCCAGAAATACGTGCCGCTTGCGAGATCGACGGCATACACGCTGGAGGAATCCTCCTTCGGGGCCTCGTCCGGAATCCGCACGATCTGCCCCTTGCCGTCGTCGAACGTCCTCGTGAGATACGTGTCGATGTACCATTTTGCGTTCGTCTGCAGCACGAGGGCAAAATTGTCCTTCAGGGGACGGGGAAAACGTATGAAATACTGTTTCCCCTGGTCCAGCTGAAAATCCTCCTTGTCGTTCTTCAGCTCAATGTAGCCCCTCTCGAGAGGCGAAAGTTCAGGCTTCGGCTGAAGCTCTTTGAAGGTTGCGCAACCCGCAAGGAGCGAAAGGGAGAGCGCGAGAAGAAGGTTTGATCGCATCGGGGGGTACTCCGCGTCAGGGTTGTTCATGATTTTCATAATATGTCCAAATGTCGGCGACTATGCAAGTAAAACGGAATCTTCCGTGCGCCCCTTCAGGCACCCGGGGTGGTGATCTCGTTGCCCCGGTTAAGGTTTTATTCGAACGGTGGTTTGACTTTACACCCCTGCGGCACTATCTTTGTTGATGCCCAATTTGATGCCGGAGATACGCACATACGGGAGTCTCGAGGAGGAATTCCAGGCGGCGGTGGGCGGCAACGCGATCACCGACAGCTCGGCGTTCGGCCGGATCGAAGTGCGGGGCAAAGACCGTCTTGACCTCCTTCACAGGCTCTCCACAAACGCGATTTCGCGGCTCGCACCCGGAGAAGTTTCAACGACCGTGTTCGTCAACGACAGAGGGCGCGTGATCGACAGTGTGACCGTCTGCGCGCGGCAGGACTGCCTGATGCTCATAACGTCGCCGGGACGCGAGCTGTTTCTCGTGAAGTGGATCGACAAGCATACCATCACAGAAGACATCAGGCTCCGGATCATAACCGGCGAAACCGTAATGACTTCGCTCATCGGTGCTCGGATGATTTCTTTGTACCTCGAACTGCGTGAACACGGGGGCGGGGATGCTGACCGGGAGAACGGGTTTGTATTCGCACGGCGGCCCGGGTCGCCGCCCCACGTGGCGGATGTCATCGCCCCGCTTGACGGGGCCCGCGATCTGGCCTCGTTCCTCGGCACGATCCCGGGAGCACGCCGGATCGGCGGGAAGGCGTACGAAGGATTCAGGATTGCATCGGGCATTCCCGCAAGCCCGGGAGAACTCAACGAGTCGTATAATCCGCTTGAATGCGGACTGCGCGGCTCGATCAATTTCGCAAAGGGATGCTATATCGGCCAGGAGGTCATCGCGCGACTCGACACGTATGGAAAAACCAGGCGGCACCTTGCTCGCGTCGCATCTGCGAAGCCAGTGACTGCCCCGTTGCCCGTCCTGCTCACGAAGGGCGGGGCAGAAGCAGGATTGCTAACGAGCACGACGGATTTCCCGTTCGGCGGACAGTACCCAGGCCTTGCCATCCTCCGGAGCGACATCGCCAGCCCGGGGGACAGGCTCGACGCCGGACCGGCCGCACCGGAGGTCCTCGTCACCGGCACCATTCCCGGCGCGTGAACGACACATGAAACTCAGCTATACACTTGAAGAAATTGAAAAATGGCGGGACCGGGTTCACAGGCGGATTCCGTCAAGGGCGGTTTCAACGAAGCGGCAGGCACTTGCCTTTGTAAATGAGGTCGGGTTCTGCTTCGCGTTCAAGTCGGAGAATTCCGAGCTCCCCTGCCTGTGGCACGCGGCATGCGGCACGCGCGACCCCGTAATGCCCGAGCACACGCACCATGATCCCGGCATCTCGTTCGTATGGGAGATGAAGAACGTCCTTCCGGCCGAAAGGAAGATCTACTACGGAAAGCTCCTCAAGAGACGGCCGATGATGGTCTCCCTGGAGTTTCTGCCTTATTTCTACGTCCTCTCGCACAGGACGGGGCTGAAGACGGAATACGAGAAGGAGTTCATCAAGGGACGGCTTACCGCAACTGCACGCGCAATCATGGACGCCCTCGGCGATTCATCCCCGCAGACCACCAGGGGACTCAAGCTCGCAACGGGGAATCACGGGAAGAGCTCGCGTGTGCACTTCGACCGGGCGATCGCCGAGCTCCAGGAGAAGATGTTCATCGTCAAGGTTGCCGAGCTCGACGACCCGTTTACCTTTGTCTGGGCCCCGCTCAGGGAGACGTTTCCCGCCCAGGTTCAGCGTGCCCGCCGGGTCAGCCCGGAGAGCGCCAGGGAGCGGATACTCACCCGGTATTTCCGGAACCAGCTTGTCTCGTCCGTTCCGGCGATCACGCGGATGTTCCGGTGGGACCGGCAGTCCATATTTCACACGCTCGGCCGCCTCGTCCGCGAAGGGATCATTACGACGGGGATCAGGGTCGAAGGGAAGGATCACCGATACTACTGTCTGACCGAAAGGGACTCATGAAACGCCACGATCCAAAACCGCCGAAAGCGTACAAGGACCTGGAATTCCTCAACAGCCCAGATGCCCGCGTCGTGCGGATGATCTCGGAGTTCCTGGAACCGCAGAGGAGATTCCGCCAGGCCCGGATCAAGGACACGATCGTCATGTTCGGATCCGCGAGGATCCGGCCCCGCATCGACACGCTCGCGAGGCTCAGGAACGTCGAAGCCATCCTTCGCAGGACGACGAAACCCACGAAGCACCTCCTCACGTCGCTGCGTGACGCCGAGATACAGGTCGAAATGTCCCGGTATTACGAGGATGCGGTGGAGCTTTCGCGTCTGATCACGACGTGGGCGAAGAAATTCGCTTCACCGCGAAGGTTCGTCGTCTGCTCGGGAGGGGGGCCGGGAATCATGGAGGCGGCAAACAAGGGGGCGGCGCTTGCAAAGGGGGAATCGATCGGGCTCAATATCAGCCTCCCGTTCGAACAATATGCGAACGACTACGTGACAAAGGACCTCAATTTCGAGTTCCATTACTTTTTCATGCGGAAGTTCTGGTTCGTGTACCTTGCAAAGTCGCTCGTGGTCTTCCCGGGAGGGTTCGGCACGCTGGACGAGTTTATGGAGGTTCTTACGCTCATTCAGACAAACAAGGTGAAAAAGCCCGTCGCCGTTGTCATGTACGGTGAGGAGTACTGGAAGAAGGTGATCGACTTCGATGAACTCGTCCTTCACGGCATGATCTCGAGGGACGATCTCAGGCTTTTCCGCTTCATGGATACGCCGCAGGAAGCGTTCAAGTATCTCAGGAATTTCCTCACCGCCACGTACCTGACAAAGGAGGAAACCGACGGAAAACGGGGGCGGGGGGGAGAGGAACCTTGATATTCACCCGGCTGTTCTTTACCTTGAACGGGTAGAGGGGATGACCTGGATTCGACGGGGCAGAGATGGTCCGGATCGCATACCGTGCTCTCCGAGTTGCACGTAAATAAAGCGGAAAAAACTAAGTGCAGACTACAACTACGCACTGGCTGCTTAACTAAACACTAGGTAGCCCGTCTCCAGGGGCCCTGCCTGCCAGGCCCCAAAGAGGCGCCGAATACCGGCAGGATAGCCCGCTTCTCCCCCCGGAGGGAGCGGGCGAATCCGGGTGAAAGCCCGGGCCTCCGGGGTTACCCCGCCAGCGACCTGTCTGTCGGTTGCGGAGGGGCGAAGCAGAAAAGACTGACTATGTATGTAGTGATCCCGATGGTCTTTACTTCGGACGCGGGTTCGACTCCCGCCATCTCCACGCTGTCAACGCCCCCCCGCACTGCGGGGGGGCGTTTGTGCGTATGGAACCGATTGCAACTCTGCATGAATCTTGGTACCTAGAACCCGATGAATATTCCCATCCGTTTTACAAAGGCCTCCGGCGCCGGAAACGATTTCGTCCTCGTCAACAACATCTCCGGTGAGATCCGCACGGACTATCCCCGGCTCGCGCGCGCAGCATGTGACAGGCACTTCGGTGTGGGCGGGGACGGCCTCCTCGTTCTCGAACGGAGCGCGCGCGCCGATTTTGCGATGTTGTACTACAACGCTGACGGAAGCTACGGAGGGATGTGCGGCAACGGGGGAAGGTGCATTGCGCGGTTTGCGTTCGTGGAGGGGATTGCAGGAGCACGACAGCGCTTCGATGCCCTCGATCACGTGTATGAAGCGGAGATCGGCATCAATTCCGTGAGGCTGCACATGAAGGACCCGGTCAATTTCAAGCGTGGCCTTTCGTTCACCGGCCCCGGCGGGGGAAAACAGGGATCGTTCATCGATACGGGTTCTCCCCACGTTGTCATATTCGAGATCGACCCGGGGAACGTCGACGTCACGAAGTCAGGCCGCGCCATACGCAATGACCCGATGTTTCTCCCGGGAGGGACGAATGTCAACTTTGCACGTGTGAAAGGCGGGAGCACGATCGAGATCCGCACGTACGAACGGGGGGTGGAATCCGAGACGCTTGCCTGCGGAACGGGGTCCGTGGCATCGGCGCTCGTCAGCTCAGTGATTCACAATCTCGATTCTCCGGTGACTGTGTGCGTGCGGAGCGGTGAATCTCTCCAGGTTCATTTCAAGAAGACTGCAGCGACATGGACAGAGGTATTCCTCGAGGGGAGCGCACATATGCTCTTTAGCGGCACACTGTTATACAACCAGGATGAATCCACAATCCGGCTGATTCAATGAAGGAGTTCACGTTCATCGTCAACCCGGCGGCCGGCAAAGGGGCGGGAGGACACATCTTCCGGTCCCTGCAAAGAGAACTCGAAGAAAGGAACATAGAGTTTGACATTGTCGAGACGACCGGACCAGGGCATGCCACCGTCGCCGCCAGGGGGGCCGTGACTCCCACCGTCGTAAGCGTGGGTGGGGACGGAACGATCAACGAAGTCGTCAACGGGCTCGCCGGGTGCACAAAGTGCCTCGGCATCATCCCGGCCGGAAGCGGGAACGACTTCATAAAGTCCGTCGGCCTTCCCCGCAAGCCTCTTTCCGCACTGCAGGCCCTGCTGACGGGGATCAAACGCCCTGTTGACCTCGGGCACGTCCACTGCACGGAATCGCAGGAGGGGGGAGGCAACTTCGAGCCGCGCCTGTTTGTTAACGGTGTGGGCGCGGGGTTTGACGCCGCGGTGGCCGCCCGTACGCGTGAGATACCGTTCCTTTCGGGAACCCCGCTGTATATTCTCGCAGTCCTGCAGACGCTGGGAAAGTACGTGCCGCCCGAGTTCACGATTCTGTCGGGAAGTTTCACGCGAACGTCACGGGGGCTTCTCATCGCGGTCGGCAACGGAAAATGCGCCGGCGGAGGATTCTATCTCACTCCGGATGCGACTGTCGATGACGGACTCCTCGATGTCTGCTCGGTGGACGACAAGAACATCATACAAATACTGAGCCTCATGCCAAGGGTCATGCGGGGGAGGCATCATAACGTCACAGGGGTCAAGTTCTTCAAGGAAAAGAAGTTATCTATATTTGCCGCGGAACCTTTCTACGTGCATGCCGACGGAGAAATTGTGGGCGCCAATGTCAGGCGGGTCGAGATCGGCATTCACACATCGCAGATCAATGTCATATCACCGGACAATGATGAATCGGGGCGCCGCACCGGAGAGAGGACGTCGTGACATACTGAAGTTCGCGCTGGGAGCATGGAGCGCGCTCTGCGCACTCCCTGTTCTCGGCATGATTCTTCAATATGTCACACCCGCAGCGGAGAAAGCCGGATCCCGGCAGTCTGTCCTCGTCGGGCAGTCTGGAGATTTCGCGGAAGGATCCGTGAAGATCATCCGGTTCAACCGTGAGCCTGTGCTCCTGATACATACGCCCACGGGCCAGTTCCGCGCGCTTTCCGCACGCTGCACGCACCTCGGATGCGTCGTCCAGTACCAGGACTCACCCGTCCCGCACTTCGGCTGCAACTGCCACGGGAGCCAGTTTGATATGAACGGCGTCAACATATCCGGACCCGCGCCGAAACCTCTCCCTCCGTACCGTGTCATACTTAGCGGCACATCCGTATATGTTTCAAACGCTTAACTCCAGGGGCGCATGTCAATGATAGGCTGGATGGATCGCCTGTATGGTTTGAGCATGAGAAGATGGATCAAAGAACGATCGCCTCTCGGGGACATTCGTGCGTTTCTCTCCGACAAAAGAGTCCCCCGGCACAGGCGTTCGTTCTGGTACTACTTCGGCGGAATGACGCTCTTTTTTTTCGCCGTACAGCTCGTGACCGGCATACTCCTCTCGCTGTATTACAAGCCCGTGCCGGATCACGCGTACGAGAGCGTACGCCGCATCGTGAACGAAATACCACAGGGCTGGCTCATCAGGTCGCTCCATGCGTGGTCTGCGCACCTGATGGTCGCAATGCTGCTTCTCCACATGTTCAGCGTATTCATGATGAAGGCCTACAGGAAGCCCAGGGAGATGATGTGGCTGTCGGGCGTCCTGCTGCTCCTTATTGTGCTCGGGTTTGGCTTCACGGGTTACCTGCTCCCGTGGGACACGAAGGCGTACTTTGCGACGCTCATCGGGACCGAAGTCCCGAAATCTCTTCCGCTCATGGGGAGCTGGGGTGTCAGGATGATCAAGGGGGGCGACCACATAGGGGAAGAAACACTCATCAGGATGTATTCACTTCACGTGATCATACTCCCGCTAACCGCTGTATTCTTCATCGCTTTTCACCTTCTGCATAATCAGTATTCCGGGGTCTCCATCCCCGTGGGGACGGCGGAAACGAAACCCGCATTGCCGTTTTTTCCCGACTTTGTGTACAGGGACGTGCTTGCCTGGCTTGCGGGACTTGCTGTCCTGATCGCGCTTGCAACGCTTATCCCGACGGAACTCGGGGAGAGAGCTGATGCAATGGCATCTGCTCCCGTGGGGATAAAACCGGAGTGGTACTTTCTGCCTTTATATCAGACGCTCCGGATTGTGCCATCGAACCTCTTCGGAACAGACGGGGAACTTGTCGTCAACGGGGCCGTGGTGCTGCTCATAGCGCTATGGGCTCTTGTTCCGTTCGTTGACAGGAAGTCGGCTAAGGGCTTGAAGAGCCCCGTCTTTACCATGATCGGGATATGCATAATCATATACCTGGCCGGGACTCTGCTGGCGGGATATTTCACGTGACCGACCGGAGGGATGCGGGATGCTGACGTTTCCGGCTGTACAGGACAGGCTTGTTGTTCTCGCGTCAGGACTCATCCTGATAGCGGGACTGGCGTACATTGTCAACAGGATGAGACTGAGGTCGGAAAAGAGGAGGTCTGGAGCATAGTCCGGACAAGGCGAAACGGCAGGCGGCCGATGAAGAAGGCCCGGCAATGCGGCATTCTCGGTTGACGCGAATGTCAAATAATGTATATTATGTAAAGCTAGAACAAGCCTGATTCCTCCCGCTCCATCCTCTCCCCGATGGCATGTGTGTAGGCGTCAGCAATCACTCTGACGGGGAGATCTATATCCTTCCCGATCACGAGCCTGTCGCCACCGACTCGCCCGATGACTGTGGCGGGTATCCGGTTCCTGCGCGCGATCTCCATCACCGCATGACCGTTTGATTTCGACGCAGACACGACAACCCGCGACTGGTCCTCACCGAATAGAATGAAATCGGTCCGGGGGCTGTCCCCGACAAGCTCCACTTCGGCCCCCATGAGATTGTCTCCCGTCCCTATGCAGCACTCCGCGAGCGCCACGGCCATTCCGCCCTCCGAGCAGTCGTGCGCGTTCTTCAGCAAGCCAGCAGACGCGCATTCGATAAGGACGCTCTGAAGCCGCTTTTCTTCGTCCAGGCTCAGTGCCGGAGCATCCCCCGCGACCTTGCCGTGTATCACTGCCAGGAACTCGCTGCCCCCCATATGTCCCGTCGTCCGTCCGAGCTGTATTATCACGTCGCCCTCGGTCCTGAACTGGGAGGTCACCGCACGGCTCGCGTCGTCGAGAAGTCCGAGCATTCCTATAACCGGCGTAGGATATACGGAGGCATTAGGGCTTTCATTATAAAAGCTTACATTGCCACCCGTGACAGGCGTGTTGAAGAACCTACAGGCCTCGCCGATGCCGGCAACGGCTTCCTTGAACTGCCAGTAGACTTCGGGTTTATAGGGATTCCCGAAATTCAGACAGTTCGTGATTGCAAGCGGCGTGGCGCCGGTGCATGCGACATTACGGGCTGATTCGGCCACCGCGATCATCCCGCCCCGCCTGGGGTTGAGGTAGACATATCGGCCATTGCAGTCTGTCTTTAGTGACAGGGCTTTACCCGTTTCTTTTAGAAGGACTACGGCCGCGTCACCTTGAGCCAATACTACGTTATTCGTCCTGACCATGCTGTCGTATTGCTCGTAGACCCATCGTTTGCTTGCGATGTTCGGAGCGCGGAGGAGCCGCACGAGGACTTCGCCGGCCGGGCCGGAATCCGGAAGTGATTCCTGCATGAACGAAGCCGCGGATGACAGGTACTCAGGCATCCTGGATTCTCTGATATACACGGGAGCACCACCCCCCAGGACGAGTGTGTCGGCGGGGATGTCCGCCACTTTCACACCCCTGTACGTGATATCAAGGCGGCCGGAACCGGTAACCTCGCCGATGATCTCTGCGTGAAGATCCCACTTGCTGAATATCTCCTTCACCGAAGATTCCTTCCCGCGGCGGACTACCACGAGCATTCGCTCCTGCGATTCGGAGAGCATCAGTTCATATGCGCTCATCCCCGTCTCCCGGGCCGGGACCCTGTCGAGGTCGATGCGCATGCCGCTTTTCCCTTTGGCGCTCATCTCGGAAGTGGAGCAGGTGATTCCCGCCGCCCCCATGTCCTGGATTCCCACGATGTCGCCCGACCTGATCGCCTCAAGTGATGCTTCAAGAAGCAGCTTCTCCGTGAACGGGTCGCCCACCTGGACCGAGGGGCGTTTTGATTCCGATGCCTCGGAGATCTCCTCGGACGCAAACGTCGCGCCATGTATGCCGTCCCGCCCGGTCGAGGAGCCGACAATCATCACGGGGTTTCCCATCCCCGACGCTATTGCGCTTGCCCATTCCCCCTGCCTTACGATCCCGACCGACATGGCATTGACAAGGGGGTTATCCTGGTAGCATGGATCAAAATACACCTCTCCGGCCACGGTCGGGACGCCGAAGCTGTTTCCGTAATCTCCGATACCCCTGACCACACCTCTGAGGAGGCCGCGTGTCCTTGCGTCCGCGATATCGCCGAACCTGAGCGAGTTCAATCCTGCAATCGGGCGTGCTCCCATCGTGAATATGTCGCGCATGATCCCGCCGACCCCCGTTGCTGCTCCCTGGTAGGGCTCCACGGCTGAAGGATGGTTGTGACTCTCGATCTTGAATGCGACGGCCATTCCGTCGCCGATATCGACAAGCCCGGCATTCTCCTCCCCCGCTCCCACGAGAAGCCTCCCCCCTTCCCGCGGCAGCGTCTTCAGCACCGCGATGGAGTTCTTGTAGCTGCAGTGTTCGCTCCACATGACGCTGTAGATGCCGAGCTCGGTATACGTCGGGGTTCTGCCGAGGATTTCGAGTATTTTCCGGTATTCCTCATCGGTCAGCCCGTGCTTGCGCGCCAGATCGACGTTCACTTCCGGTTCACTTTGTCCCTTTAACGCAGGCGTCATGTCATTTCCAGCTATAAGTTACGTTGATTGCAAGTGAAGCAGTCTGAGAGGAGTAAACACCGTTGAATCCGCCGGCATAGGGGCCCACCATGATCGAGGAATCCGTCACATGCCTGTCGTTGTACCGCATGAGAGAATAGGCAAAATCCAAAATGAGACCTTCCCCCGCCTTGTAGCCGAACCCGAGTGAATACCCGGTGCCGGTTGCATCAGGGAGACCGGGTGAAAGTGTTGCGTCCGGGACAGGGCTCTTCTCGAACCGTATTCCTGCGCGTATGGAGATCTCCGAAAACGCCGCCTCGATCCCGAACCTTGCATTCAAGGTGTTGCTCCAGTCCTGGTTCATGACAACGTCGGGAAGCGTAGGGTCAGTATATGTTATCCTCACCGAGCTAAACTCGGACCAGAGGCTATATTCGATGTCGGCCGCCACGTTGAGCCATCCGAACGGATGGATCACAGCTCCGGCGAGGAACTGGTTCGGAAGCACAAGAGCCGTCGAGAATCTCCCCTCCGGGGAGAGCACGACACTGTCGGTCCCCCTGTACCGCACACGGCCGTCGTCAATGGCGAGATTCATGTGGCTTCTGTATGATGCACCGAGAGAGATGAAATCGCCCGCGTGGTAGAAGACGCCGATCGAGAGGCCGTAGCACACATTCCCGCTCCCGTCATATGTCACGTCACCGTCGGGCTGGGGCGTAGAATATCCCGCAGGTCCAAGCGGGTATCTCTCTTCATAGAGAATCCTTGGGAGCCCGAGATTAATTCCGATCCCGGCGGAAAAATCATCAGAGAATTTCATGCTTATGGCGGGCGTCACCATCGCGACACGGAGATCCGACTTGACGGCGAGCCGGCTCCCCACCCAGTCCGGATCCCATTCCGTCTGAATCTCAAATGGGACCGTGACACTTATGCCTGCGCCGAAGCCTCCAGGGGACGTGTACGACAGGCAAATACTCGGGGGGAACAAAACCTGTGCCTGCATCTTTGTCTGTGCCGTCGATGGTGAAACCCCCTCAAACATCTCATCGGGGACCATCACTGTCGCACCCAGGCTGAATATCGGGCCTTCAAGAAACGAGAGGAGCGCCGGATTTGCATGCATCGCGGTAGGATCCCCGTTCAGTGCTCCCACAGTTCCGCCCATCCCCATTGCCCGGGCGGATTGATCGACAAGCTGGAAACCGCCCCCCCGCGCGCTGTCCAGGACGGACAGGGAGAGTGCCGCAAGAAGGAGTGCCTTCCCTCTGAAAAGTAATACCGGAGTTCTCATTCGAGGAGTAATAGTAACTCGCCTTTTTCAACGGACTTACCTGCCACCGCGTGAATTGTTTTCACGCGGCCGGGTGCATGGGCCAGGATCTCGTTCTCCATCTTCATCGCTTCGAGAACGATAAGGGGCTGCCCCGCGCGAACTTCATCACCGACACGCACTTCAAGTTTGACGACCATCGCGGGCATAGGTGCATGAACCTCAAGACGGGCGGACGGCCCCGTCGTGCTCCGGGCGTAACGCCGGAGCAGCCTGTCCCGTTCCGACTCCACCGTGACGCGCCCCCGGAAATCCCCGGCGATGACCTCATATCCCCCGGCGTCGGAACCCGCAACCACTTTTAGCTGCCGCTCCCCCGCCATCACGGAGAATGCGACCGGCGAGATGCGTTTCAATTTCAGTGTCCCGTTTCGCCCTTCCAGGCTCGCCAGGCCGTCATTGCCGAGATGGACCGTGAGTTCCTTGCCGTTTACCGTGACGTAGTACGTCCTCATCGGTTACCGAGGAAATCTTTCCGACGGTCGCGCCAGTTGCGATCCCCCGGCGGTGCGCCCCCGGGTGGCACCCTCTCTCCTCCTTCGCCGGCAATCAACGCGCAGACCGCCGCCGCCGCCCCCTCTTCCAGCTCCAGTCCGTCGTGCGATGCGCCGGGAGCGCAATACCTGTTCACGAAATGCGTCGAGATATCCCCCGCGGCGAACGCGGGATGCGTCAGGACGAAAAGACACAGGGATATGTTCGTCCGGACGCCGAGTATCTCGTACTCCCGCAGACCCCGCACCAGGCGTGCGACCGCCTCCGGACGCGACGGCCCCCACGCGATCAGCTTTGCCATCATCGGGTCGTAGTGCACGCCGATTTCGTCCCCTTCGTCCACCCCCCTGTCTTCCCGCAGGCCCGGTCCCGCCGGAGATCTGAGGTGCGTGATCGTTCCCGTCGACGGGAGGAAATTGTTCTCCGTATCCTCGGCACATATCCGGCACTCGATCGCGTGCCCCCTGAAAACCACCTCCTCCTGCGTCAGGGGGAGATCCTCCCCGGAAGCGATGCGGATCTGGAGCGCAACAAGATCCAGCCCCGTTCTCAATTCCGTCACGGGGTGCTCTACCTGGAGGCGCGTGTTCATCTCGAGGAAATAGAAGTTCTTTTCACTGTCGACGAGAAACTCGACCGTTCCGGCGTTGACGTACCGGCATGCCCGCGCCACCATCAGCGCGGTCTCGCCCATCCTGCGCCGCATCTCCTCATCCACGATCACAGAGGGGGACTCCTCCACGATCTTCTGGTGACGCCGCTGGATCGAACACTCCCTCTCGCCGAGATGGAGAGCGTGTCCGTGCCCATCAGCGATCACCTGCATCTCGATATGCCGCGGCTCCTCGAAGTACTTTTCGATGTACACTCTCTCATCGCCGAACGCCGACTTTGCCTCGGATGCCGCGGCACGGAGCGACGGGATGAGCTCGCTCTCCTCGCGGACGATGCGCATCCCCTTCCCGCCGCCCCCCGCCGCGGCCTTTACCAGGACGGGGTAACCGTGACGGGAACAGAATTCAAGAGCTTCAGACCCCGCGCAGACAGGACCGGATGTGCCCGGAACCATCGGTACTCCCGCAGCGGCGGCAAGCGACCGCGCCGCGGTCTTGTCCCCCATCGACGCGATCGACTCGGGCGACGGTCCGACAAAAACAAGCCCGGCGTCCCGCACGCGCCCTGCGAACCCCGCGTTCTCGGAAAGAAACCCGTACCCGGGGTGGATCGCGTCCGCCCTGCAGGCGGCCGCCGCGCCGAGTATCCGGTCCACCGCGAGATAGCTCTCCCTGGAGGGAGCGGGACCGATCGGGACCGCTTCGTCCGCCGCGAGCACATGCGGAGCGGATCTGTCGGCCGCGGAATACACCGCGACGGTCCGGATTCCCATTTCCCTGCACGTCCGTATCACGCGGAGAGCGATCTCGCCCCGGTTCGCAATGAGGATCTTTCGTATCGGGCGGGAGGCCATCAGTTCTCCGTGAGTTCGATGACGGTGGCTCCGGTTCCCCCCTCATTCCACTCCCCCAGGCGGAATCCTTTCACGCGGGGATGGGAGGAAAGAAAATCGGCGACCTTCTTCCGGAGAGCCCCTGTCCCCTTTCCGTGTATGACATCGACACGGTGGAGCCCTGAGAGGATTGCATCGTCAATGAATTTATCAAGAAGGGGGAGTGCTTCCTCACCGGTCATCCCCCTGATGTCGAGATCCTGCCTCACCGCTTCGGGTTTTTCCATCCCCCTGTCAACGGGAGTCTGCGCCGCAGCGGCGCGTTTCCGCGCGGGGGTCAGATCCGTCACCGGGACCCGCATCCGGACCGCCCCGAAAACAACAGTTGCCTGCCGGCCGTCGGCTGATAAGGCCTCTACCTCTCCCACACCGCTCCCCCCGGCAACGGTCACGGGGCTCCCCCGGCCGATCCCGCCCCCCTGCGCCTGCGGCTCATCGCGCGCTACTTCAGCCCGCCCCGCCTCAATCTCCTGCCGGACGCGCGAAACTTCGCCCCGGGCCTCCCGCACGGACTCCCTGTCTGCTTTCGCCTCCCGGATCTCCCTGATGCTTTTTTCGATCGCCGCATTGGCCCCTTCAACGATCCTCGCCGCTTCCTCGATGGCCTTCCGTTTCATCTCCCTGGACTCGCCGGCGATGCGACCAAGCTTTTCCGTGTATTCCCGCGTCAGGGTCTCCAGCCGGATTTTTTCCTCCCGCGCTGATTCCAGTTCCTGCCGGGCCTTCTGCGCCGCCGACTCGAGCTCGATAATCAGGCTGTCGAGCCGCGTGTTCTGCGCCCCCAGCCTCAAGCGGGAACGCTCCATCAGCGCCGGCGAAAAGCCGAGACGTTCGGCCATCTCCAGCGCGTAGCTGCTCCCGGGAACTCCCGCACGGAAGCGGTACGTCGGCGTGAGCGATGCGAGGTCGAATTCCATCGCACCGTTGGCGACTCCTTCCGTATCGTGGGCGAACACTTTCAGCGCACCCTGGTGCGTCGTCGCGATTGTAACGGCGCGCCTTCGCGTCAACTCTTCCAGGAGCGCGGCGGCGATTGCCCCCCCCTCCGACGGGTCGGTCCCCGCGCCGATTTCGTCGATCAGGACCAGGCTGTCCCCGTCCGCCTCTTCGGCGATCGTCTTGAGGCTTGCAAGGTGCGAACTGAACGTGCTCAGGTCGTTTTCAATCGATTGTTCGTCTCCGATGTCCACGAAGCAGGAGCGGAACAGTCGGAGCGCCGTGCCGTCCGCGGCGGGGATGTGAAGGCCTGACTGTGCCATCGCGACGAGAAGACCCACGCACTTCATCGCAACGCTTTTCCCCCCGGCGTTCGGCCCGCTTATCAGGAGCGTCGTCGACTCTCCCCCTACTTCCAGGTCAAGCGGTACGGTCCGGTCATACCCGTGCGTGAGAAGGAGAATCGGGTGCCGTGCGCCCTTTACGGTGAGCGGTCCGCCCGCCCTGAGCTCCGGTTCGACGCCCAGGATCTCGATGGAGTACTTCGCCTTCGCCTGGAGCGCGTCGAGAACGGCGAGTATCTCGAGATCCGCTCCAAGGACCTCCCTCCGTTCTCCGACCTGCAGCGTCAGGGCCTTCAGGATCCTGTCAATCTCGCGCTGTTCCTGGAACTGCAGGCTGCGGATGTCGTTGTTGAGCTCCAGCGTTTCGGTGGGCTCGATGAACACCGTCGCACCGCTCGCCGACGCGCTGTGGATGAATCCCGGCACGCGGTTTTTGTGCTCCGACTTGACCGGAATGACCATCCGGCCTTCCCGCGTTGTAATGATGTCATCCTGGCTGAACCCGAGCTCCGCGACGTTGCGGAGTATGCCCGCGAGCCTCCTGCGGAGGTCTTCGTACCTGTCCGCGATGGAGCGGCGGATGGCGAGAAGCTCCCGGGAAGCATCCGGCCGCACCGCGCCGCTCTCGTCAACCGCGTGGTCGATGTTGAATTCCAGAATCTTGTCCGCGCAGAGGGGTTCCGCGATCTGCCACAGGAGCGGAAAACCGTCTTTTCTTCTCGAAACGAATGACCGCGTGAGCCGGGCGGCCTTCATCGTCAGTGAGACGTGCAGAAGTTCACGGGGAAGGAGGACCATCCCCTCGACGGCGGTCTTGCTGAGCGCCTCGCCAATGGCGTGAATACCGTCGATCGGGAGCGGTTCTTCCTGCTCCAGGAGCCTCTTGATCTCGGTGACCCGTGCAAGCTCCTCCCGGATCTCCCGGGGGGAGACCATGACGCTCATCGTCCGGAGCGATTCGCGCCCGGGATCCGAACCTGCATACCGGAGAACCCGCTGGCGCACCTTGTCAAATTCCAGCTTCCGGAGCGCGTGGTCCCACCCGTTCATGGTTTCCCGGGGGGAAGAGGAGGACTGGAGAATATCTCCAGGTCTCTGAACTTGAGTGAGACCTGTTTTTTGAATTCGGACGCTCCCGGGAAGTAGGCCTGAAGGAGCTCGAACGTTTTCGGAACGAAATGGAAGAGCGGCTTGTAGAGGAGTGACTGCTGCCTGTCGTCCTGCTCCGGGAAGTCGAGGACCCGCAGGCCGAGGAGGATGAAGCTGATCACCATGGCCGCTTCGAGAACGCCGAGGAATATGCCCACGGTGTTCCCCGTGGTCTTGGCGGCGCCGGTCTTGCCGAAGCGTCTGTAAATGAGAATTGCGGGAACCATGATGGCGAGCATGACGAGTCCGAACCCGACGGCGTACGCCGCGGTGTCGCCGAGCACGCCCGCTTCAAGGAAGAAATCGCCGACCGGCGTCATGAGCTTTGACGCTATGACGACCGAGAAGAGAAGCACGAGGATGTTGAAGAGCTTCCGGGCGAGGCCCCCCTGGTATCCCAGGTATCCCCCGATCCCGAGTCCGGCAATCATGAATATGTCGATATACGAGAACTTCATCAGGCGGCGCCGAGGGCTTTCTTGACAAGCTCCTGAACCATTTTCCCGTCCGCTTTCCCCTTCACCTGCTTCATGACGAGCGGCATCACCCGGGGAAAATCCGCCGGACCCGCCGCGCCTGTCTGAGAGATCGCCTGCCTCACGACGTCCGCGATTTCCTCAGCGGAGAGCTGGCGCGGAAGGTACTCCTGTATTATTGCAAGTTCCTGTTCCTCCTGCCTTGCGAGTTCGGGCCTCCCCCCCTGCGTGAAGAGTTCGATCGACTCCTTCCGTTTCTTCGCCGCCGACACGAGCGTCGCAACCTCGTCCTCGGCCGTCATGCCGGGCCCCGCCCCCCTTTTTTCGATCTCTTTCTCGAGAAGGACGGCGCGCATTGTGCGGAGTGTCTCGAGACGGATCCTGTCCCCCGATTTCATCGCGGCCTTCAGATCCTCGCTGATGCGATCCCTCAGGTTCATTTCTCTCCTTCAATACGGACGAAAAGAAAAAGGCAGGAACAGCGTGGTACGCTCCCGCCTTTTCATTCGACACACCTGTCCGCCGGTTCTCAAAAAGTAGTCACTTTCTCCCTGAAAGTCAAACCCCGCCGTACACCTTCAAAACGTTCCCGCTGACCGACCTTGCGTCGTCGGAACAGAGGAACAGGACGATCGCCGCGATTTCTTCGGGTGTCACCCATCGCGACACGTCCGCGGCGGGCATCGAGGCGCGGTTTGCCGGCGTCACAATGATGCTCGGCGCGATCGCGTTCGCCGTGATCCCGGTTCCCTTTACCTCCTCGGCGATCGTCTCGGTGAGGGTTATGACCCCCCTCTTCGCGATCGCATACGCGCCGCGCGATGCCGCCGGGGCGAGCGCCGCCATCGCGGCGATGGAGATGATCCGGCCGTGTTTCGCGTCCCGCATGAAAGGGAGAACGGCGCTGCACATGAGGAACGCCGTCTTCAAGTTCGCGGTGAGCATTTCTTCAAGCGTGGCGGACGAGACTTCGCCGATCTTCTCCCCCCCGCATACCCCCCGGCGCAGTTGACGAGTATCTCAGGCTCTCCGAACTTCTCCGCGGTCTCCCGCACGAAGGCGGAGGCGCCCTCTTCCACCGTGATGTCCGATTCGCGCCGGAAGAGCCTGTCGCCTTCCCCGGGCGGGAGAAGGGGTTCGCCCCGGTATCCCGGCCGGAGGGGAATTGCAACACGGATGCCGTTGTTGAGGAGTACCGAGGCGACTACGCGCCCGAGCGCGCCGGTCCCTCCGGTGACGATCGCTGTCTTCATGGCGTTCTCCGGTTATCTTGAAGTTGAGCCGGATTCAATGTACATTTTTTTCTAAAGAATAAACCACCCATCCCGCGCCATTCGAGGACATCCGCAATGCGCTCCCGATCGACATTCGCTTGTGCATTCCTGTTTCTGATCCCTTCCCTCCCCGCCGCGCAAACGCTCGTCACCGCGATCGCGGCGAACGACCTGAAGACGCACATCCGCTATCTGGCTTCCGACGAGCTGGCGGGGCGCGCTTCGGGGTCTCCCGGAAATGAATCGGCGGCCCGGTACATCGCGGGCTACCTTCACGAGTGGGGCATCGCGCCGCTGGGTGACAGCGGAACGTACTACCAGCACTTTCAGTTCATCGCGAACGTCCGCGCGGGATCGGCCAATGCGCTCCGCTTCGAGGGGAAGCCCGTTGCGGGAGGCGTCCTGAACGCCGTCCCCGACCGGGATTTCCGTCCGCTTGGCTTCACAACAAACGCGACGGTCACCGGGGCGCTCGTTTTCGCCGGGTACGCCATCTCGGCGACCGACTCAAGCTATGACGACTTCAAGAATCTCGACGTCAAGGGAAAAATCATCGTCGTCCTCCGGTACAGTCCGGACGGAACCGACCCGCACGGAACACTGACGCAGTTCAGCGGATTTCCGGTCAAGACACGAACGGCGCGTGATCACGGCGCCGCCGGCTTCATCGTCGTCACCGGTCCCGCCGACGAGCCCGAGGACGCGTTGATGCGGCTCAGGTTCGACCAGAGTTTCGGCAACGCGGGAATTCCCTCCGTTTCCATGAAGCGGTCGCTCCTCGAACCCCTCGTCGCAGGATCGGGCTGGACGCTCAGGGCCATACAGGATTCGATAAGGGCACGGCGTTCTCCCGTCGCATTTCCCATCGCGGGGGTGACGGCAACGCTCACGTCCGACGTGGAAAAGCTGATGACGACGACTGCCAATGTCATCGGGTACCTCCCGGGAACCGATCCGGCGCTGAAAGACCAGGTGGTGGTTCTGGGAGCACACTTCGACCACCTGGGGATGGGCGGTGAAGGATCCGGCTCGCTGCAGCCCGACACGATCGCCATTCACCACGGCGCGGACGACAACGCATCAGGGACGGCCGGACTTCTCGAACTCGCACAGGCGTTCGCATCCGCGCGGACGACGCTGAAGCGGGGTCTCGTGTTCGCGTTCTTTTCGGGGGAAGAGCTGGGAACGCTCGGCTCGGCGCACTACGTCAACAACCCGCCCATCCCCCTTTCGCAGACCGCTTCGATGGTGAACATGGACATGGTCGGACGGCTCGCCGGCAGGGAGCTGACGGTATACGGGACGGGAACGTCGCCGGGATGGAATGCGCTCCTGGCACGGGAGAATGCAGACTCGACGTTTACGATAAAGAGCGTCCCCGACGGATTCGGGCCGAGCGACCACGCCCAGTTCTACGGGAAAGACATCCCCGTCCTGTTTTTCTTCACGGGGACGCACAGTGACTACCACAGGCCCTCGGACACCTGGGACAAGATCAACTACGAAGGCGAGGAAAGCGTGGTCCGGTACGTCTACCGGATCGCGGAGTCAATCGATGAAAATCCCGATCGCCCGGCGTTCACAAGGACGGCCTCTCCATCCCCGGGCGGGGGGGGGACACGCGGGGGTTCAGGACCACGCTTGCCATTATCCCCGATTACAACGGCGGCGGAGACGGGATGAAGATCAGCGTCGTCCGCCCGGGAGGACCCGCCGAGAAGGCGGGGCTGAAAGCCGGGGACATCATCGTCAGGATGGGCGAGAGGAAGATTGTGAACATCTATGACTACATGGAGATGCTCGGGAAGTTGAAGGGCGGAGACAGGGTGGAGATTGTCGTCATGCGCGACGGAAAACCCTTCACCTGTACGGCGGAAATGGCTGCACGCAAGTAAGATGCGGCGTTCGGGTGAGGCGGAATACAGGGCTACTTCTTCTGCGTCTTCAGGGCGCTTCTCGCCTCCCGTATGAAGTCCTCGGCCACCCTCACGCGCGCTTCCTCGCTTCTGGCCGCAAGCATGTCGGTTCTCCGCGCGGCAATGAGCTCCCGGAGCGCTTCCCTGTCGCGGTCCGGGAGCGATGCGGCGTATGATTCAAACAGGTCACGTGCTGCCATTGTCGTGCTCCCGGTTTTTGGGTCTTACCTCGTGTAGTGCCAGCCGGTCTCCCGGAGCGTCAGGATGCCTTTGCCCCCGTCCCTGAGGACGGCGTCGACAACCTCGCCGATGAACACCAGGTGATCGGGAACCTCGAGTGCGTTCTTCACGCGGCACTCGAACGATGCCGCGGCGGTGAGAAGAAACGGAGTCCGGTTTTTTGCCGGTTCGAACCTCTCGCCGCCGATCGTCTCCCCTTTTGCTTCCGGTCCTTTCAGAAACGCCTTCGCGACGTCCCTCCCCCCCGCGGGGATCAGGTTTACGGAGAACACCCCCGATCGCGCGATGTTCTCCCGCATCCTCGAACCCGCCTCGACGGCGATCGCCACCCACGGAGGAGAAAAGGAAACCTGCGTCACCCAGTTGGCGACGATGGCGGCCGGCACCGCGCCGTTCAGCGAGCCGAGGACGTAGAGCCCGTAGGGAATCAGCTCCAGGACGCGTGCGGTGGTCTCCCTGTCGCTCACCGCTTTGCTCCCTCCGCCCCGGCCCTGCCGGAGGAGCAGGAAGGGCACTCGCAGAGGGAGCGGAGCAGCTCCCACGTGAATATCCCCTCGCCGTGGCCGTCCCCCCAGCGGAACTGGAGGGCGTAGTTCCCCACCGCCGACGCCGCTTTCAGCACGTATCTCCCGGGCGCCCCCGTATCCTTCGGGGGGGGAGTGTACGTCCTGAGAAGGACGGTCTCCCCCATGCAGCCGGCGCACGGGCAGGCATCCCGCAGCCGGCGGAGCGAGACCGGGCCCGCGTGGCCGTCGTCCCACGACATCACTATCGTCCCGTCCGGCCGCTGTTTGAATTGTGTCAGGTGCACGGAAGCGTCATCGTCTGTTTACACCATCCTGCGGGCGACTTCTCTGAGGGCGTCCTTCGTGAGGAACTTCTGAACGAGGGGGAACAGAATGTGGTTTTCTTTGTGAATGTGATTGACAAATATCTGCACGAGGACCCGGGAAACGGAGGCCAGGTCCGCGGCCGCCGTCCTGTCCTTCCGCCGGGCGCCGAGCCGGTCCACCGCGCGCCGGAGCCGCCGGAATTCCTTCTTCAACACCTTGTGGTCCTCTCTCATCAGTCCCGTGGGTCCCTCGACGTACCGCTCGAGGACGGGAAACAGCGCCTCCTCCTCGCTCCGATTGTGGACGCTCACCTCGACCTCGATGAACTCCACGGCACGGAGGATTTTCTCGTAGGCCTCCATTGTGAATCCCGATTCCGCGACCGCGGTCGTCGCCTTCTTCAGCGCAGAAAGCTGGACGAGCGCCTCGTCGTGCTCCTGCATGAACCGCGCGATAGGATCGATGTGCCGTCTGCCTGCCACTGTCGGGTCTTGATCAGAGCGCTTCCAGGAGCGTTGAATACTTCATACCGTTCTCGTCGATGAACTCGTCGAGTTTCCCGATCAACGCCTCCGTCTTCTCATCCTGGTTGTCTTCCAGCGTATCGTACTCTTCCACGCTGTTCGTGATGAACACTTCGGTGAAATGATTCTTTTTCCCCCGCGTCTCAAAGACCGCATAGTTCTTCTTCCCCACCGCCGTGAAATGCTCCTTCATCTGGCGGGCGTGCTCAATGTAGGCGTCCCGCAGATCCGGTTTGATCGCGTAGGAGATCGTGAACATGACTCTGGGCATTGCGTGGCATCCTTTCGATGATGAACTCTGTATTCAGTATCCGGCCGCGCGGATCTGCCGTTCGCTCATCCCGAAATAATGTCCGATCTCGTGGATGAGCGTGTCCCGTATGACGGCGCGGACCTCCTCGTCCCCGCGGGCGACGGTGCGGATGTTCTCGCGGTACAGCGTGATCTTGTCAGGCACAACAGCATACATCCCGTACGATGTCCCCCGCTTCGTGAGCGGGATCCCCTCGTACAGGCCGAGCAGAAGCGTTCCCGGTTTGTAGCCTCCGGCCCTTTCCCGGGACGGCCGTTCTTCTACGACAACGTGGACGTTGTCGATGGCGTCGCGAAAAGGGGCCGGGAGCAGATCGAATACCTCCTCTGCGACCTTCTCGAACTCCTCACGGTCCATGTTACGCGAACCTGAGGCTGTACACCGCCAGCGACGTCAGGGACACCATGATCGCCGCAAGGACGGCGGCCTTCACCCTGCTGAAGCCGTTCACCACGCCCGTCCCCTCGATGAGGAGCGCCAGCGACCAGAGCACGGCCGCTCCGTCAAATCCCAGCAACACGATGTAGGCCACCGGGTCGATGACGAGGGGGGAGGATTGTCGGAGAAGAAATAGGGACCGAATATCGCAATCTCAATCGGGAAGACAAGGACGAGAGAATAGACGATCGGGACGGATGCATACACCGTCGCAGCCCGCACGTTCCTGAATGTACCGGTCCCCCCGAGAAGGCGCCCGGCACGGTGGACAAGAATGCTGAACAGGAATGTAAAGAGGATGCCTGCAAACGGCCCGATGATGAATCCTGCGCCCACGAGCAGCGCAAAGTCGGGATACCGGGTCCCCAGGTGTTTGAACCAGATGACCGAATACACGAGCGCCATCCCCAGGAGGCAGCTCAGGAGGATGACGTAGTTTTTGTGACGGGCGAGTGCAATGCGGCGGAATGCCACCCGCGGCGACTCCATCAGGCCCCAGAGAGTTTCAAATAGATTGAGGTTATCCACCTTCATCTGAAGGAAACTCTTGCACGACGCGCATACGACCGCAAATTCGTCGTTCTGCGTTCCGCACACACTGCAGGCGATCATGCGCGTTGTAACCTGATGGAATTCATATATTTACAAGTATACCATTTTCCCCCCTCGAAAGCAACGGTATTTTGCGGAATTCAGGGAGAAACTAGTCCACAGGGGCAAATTTCGCAGTAAAATGGCGCAGCATCGGCGGTTCTTCGACGATGCGGTACCCCTTCATGGACTCTCTCCTCCCGAAACACTCAAGGACAACTTCGATGACATAGTCGATGTGGCTCTGCGTATACACCCTCCTGGGGATGGCGAGCCGCACAAGCTCCATCCTGGCCGGGACGAAGTCACCCCCCGCGTCGTTCCTTCCGAACATCACGCTTCCGATTTCGGCGGAGCGGATGCCGCCGGTCCTGTAGAGCTCGACGACAAGGGACTGCCCGGGGAATTCGGCCGGGGGGACGTGGGGGAGGAACTTCCGGGCGTTCAGGTAGATGGCATGCCCCCCGGGCGGGCGGAGAATCGGAACGCCGCCGGCGATAAGCCGCTCGCCCAGGTATTCGACGGACCGGATCCGGTAGTGAAGGTAGTTTTCGTCGAGGATCTCGTCGAGGCCCTGCGCGATGGCCTCGAGATCGCGGCCGGCGAGTCCCCCGTACGTTGGAAACCCTTCCGTGATGACGAGGAGGTTTCTCGCGCGCAGGGCAAGCGCGTCATCGTTGAGGGCGAGGAATCCCCCCATGTTGACGAGGGCGTCCTTCTTCGCACTCATCGTCGCACCGTCCGCACAGGCGAACATCTCCCGCACGATGGTCTTCAGAGGAACGTCCGCATAGCCCCGCTCGCGCTTCTTGATGAACCAGGCGTTCTCCGCAAACCTGCATGCATCGAGGAAGAACGGGATTCCATGGGCACGGCAGATCGCGGAGGCGGTCCGGATGTTCTCCATCGAGACAGGCTGTCCCCCTCCCGAGTTGTTCGTGATCGTCATAATGCAGACCGGGATCTTCCCCGCCCCCCGGCCGGCGATGAGATTCCCGAGGGCCCCCGTGTCCATGTTCCCCTTGAAATCCGCGACAAGCTCGGGATCGAGTCCCTCCGGCGCCGGGAGGTCCACGGCCTCTGCGCCGGAGAACTCGGCATTCGCGCGCGTCGTGTCGAAGTGCGAATTGTTCGGAATGATCGTTCCGGCGCCGCCGAGAATGGCGAAGAGGATCCGCTCCGCCGCGCGCCCCTGGTGTGTCGGGATGATGTGGCGGAAGCCCGTGAGTTCCCGCACTTTCGCCTCGAACCTGTAGAAGCTCTTCGCCCCGGCGTACGATTCGTCCCCCTGCATCATCCCTGCCCACTGGGCCGCGCTCATCGCGGAGGTGCCGCTGTCGGTGAGCAGATCGATCGTCACATCCTCGGCGGGGACGAGGAAGAGGTTATAATGCCCGCGCCGCAGCACAACTTCCCTCTCCTCCCGTGTGCTGAAACGGATCGGTTCGACGGACTTGATCTTGAAGGGCTCGATGATTGTCTTCATGGAAGGACAGTACCTGGCGTCATGTGGAGGAGGGGGAACGGGACGTCACTTTCCTTCGAGGCAGGCAATGACGTCGCCGACGTGTTTCGAAATCCGGATCTCGTGGTGGAAGACGCCGCGTATGATTCCGTCTCTGTCGATGACGTACGTGACGCGTTTCAACAATGGCCAGGGTCCCCCCCGCCGGAGCACGCCGTACGCCCTGCTGAGCGTACCTCCCGTGTCGGCGATGAGCGGAAAGGGGAGCCCGTAATGGGCGATGAACCGTCCGTGCGAGTCCGCTCCGTCAAGGCTGACCCCCAGCACAGCGGCGCCAAGGGTCCGCACTGCACCGTAGCTGTTCCTGTAGGAGCATACCTCGGCGATGCAGCCGGACGTCTCGTCCCTGGGATAGAAGAAGAGGACGAGCGTCTGTTTTCCCCTGTAGTCGGAAAGCGAGACGTTCTCCCCAGTGCTCAGGACGGCGGTGAAGTCGGGCGCCCTGTCCCCGACGCGCAAAAGTCCCATAGATTCCTCCGTCACGAAGGCGGCAAGCGCCGCGCCGGCCGCGGCCAGGAGGACGAAAACGCGTTTCACACCCCGCGTTCCTATTCCCCTTCAAAACTGAGGAGGGAAAAAACGTCACGCCCCGCAAGGGAAAGCCTCCCCTTCAGCGCGGGGAGCTCGATGAGGAACGAAACGCCGACGATGGACCCCCCGAGCCGCTCGACAAGCCTGCAGGCGGCGCGCATCGTGCCCCCCGTGGCCAGGAGGTCGTCATGCATCAGGATCCGCTCCCCGGGACTGATGGCGTCGGCATGCACCTCCACCGTGTCGGTGCCGTACTCCAGTTCATACGTTTCACGGATCGCCGGGGCGGGGAGTTTCCCGGGTTTGCGGATGGGGACAAACCCGGCGCCGAGCCTCGATGCGAGCGCGCCGCCCAGGATGAATCCCCGGGATTCCACCCCCACGACTTTTCCGATCCCCGCCTCCCTGTAGCGCTCTTCAAACAGGTCCACCGCGCGGCGGAGAGCGGCGCCGTTCTTCAGAAGCGTTGTGATGTCGCGGAACATGATCCCCTTTTTCGGGAAGTCGGGGACTGTCCGCACGGCGGCGAGCAAATCGGGGTAGTGCTCCATTTCACCAGGTGATTTTTGATTTTGCCAGGAACGCCTCGATCCCCTGTTTGCAGTCGGGCGTCATCCTGGCGGCGGCATTCATGTTTGCGGCAAAATCGATAGCATCGAGGAAATTCATGCCGTGAAGCTTGGCGAGCATGTCCTTGCAGAGCCCCATCGACGCAGCGCTGTTCCCGGTCACAAGCTCACCGGCGAGCGCTTCGACGACGGCCGCGAGCGACTTCTGCGGGGCAACGATGCTGACGAGCCCCGCCTCTTTCGCCTCCTCGGCGCCGAGGATTGCCCCGCGCAGCACAAGCTCGCGCGCTTTTCCCTCCCCCACCCTTTTTATGAGGAAGACCATGACCACGGCGGGGATGAATCCGATGTGAACCTCCGTGTACCCGAACGACGCGTTCTCCCGGGATGCCACGATGAAATCGCAGACGCTCGCAAGCCCGCATCCTCCGGCAAGAGCCGGCCCGTGCACGACGGCAATGACCGGTTTGCGGAGCTCGTAGATGAGCCGGTACAACACGGCAAGGCGCCGTGAGTCGGCCCTGTGGGCTTCAAGATCGTACGATGCAATGCGCTTGAGGTATTCGAGGTCGGCGCCCGCACAGAAGGCGGGGCCTTCACCCGCAAGGAGGATCACTTTCACGCCGGCGTCGCGCCCGGCCGACGTAAACGCCGCTGTCAGCTCCTGCACCATCACGTCGTCGAGCGCGTTCCTCTTGTCAGGACGCCGCAGCGTGACCGTTGCCCGCCGGTCGACGCGCTCGTATGAGATCCGGGTGAAATCCATGAAACGAAAATAGGGATTTCACCCCGCAAACACAAGCCGAAGAGAGCGCACTGAGTACGCCGCGGCGTCCTCCCGCTCACCGCTTGCGCGAAAGGACGCCGCCTGAAGCGAGGGAGCCGGGGTTTCAGACGTCGTAGTAGAGACCGAACTCGTACGGATGCGGCCGCAGCGCCATCGGCTTGACTTCCTTGTCCATCTTGTACTCGATCCAGCCTTCGATGACATCCTCCGTGAAGACGTCCCCGCGGAGAAGGAAATCGTGATCGTGCTCCAGTGCGGTCAGCGCCTCCTGGAGGGATCCCGGTGTCGAGGGAACGTTCTTCAGTTCCTCGGGGGACAGGTCGTAAATGTCCTTGTCGAGCGGTTCTCCGGGATCGATCTTGTTCATGACGCCGTCGAGCCCTGCAAGCATCAGCGCCGAGAACGCAAGGTACGGATTGCATGCGGCGTCGGGACAGCGGTACTCGACCCGCTTTGCTTTCGGGTTCGTCGAATACATCGGGATCCTGACCGATGCGCTCCTGTTCCGCTGCGAGTAGGCAAGATTCACGGGAGCCTCGAAGCCGGGGACGAGGCGCTTGTAAGAATTCGTCGTCGGGTTGGCGATCGCACAGAGCGCGGGCGCATGCTTGAGCAGGCCCCCGATGTAGTACAGCGCCATTTCACTCAGGTTTGCGTACCCGTTGCCGTAGAACAGGGGCTTCCCGTTCTTCCAGAGGCTCTGGTGGACGTGCATCCCCGACCCGTTGTCCGCGAATATCGGTTTCGGCATGAACGTCACCGTCCGTCCGCGCAGGCGCGCCGTGTTCTTCAGGATGTACTTGAACATGAGCATCGCGTCCGCACTCCTGAGGAGCGGCGCGAATTTCAGGTCGATCTCCGACTGCCCCGCGGTCGCCACTTCGTGGTGCTGGGCTTCCACGTCGAGCCCGGCGGCGATAAGGTTCGCCGTCATCTCGTTCCGCAGGTCCTGCATGTGGTCCGTCGGCGGCACCGGGAAATAGCCTTCCTTGTACCGGGGTTTGTATCCGAGGTTCGGCATCTCGTCCCTCCCCGAATTCCATCGCCCTTCCACCGAATCCACATGGTAGTAGCTCGAGTGCTCGTTCGTGTCAAACCGGACGTCATCGAATATGAAGAACTCCGCCTCCGCACCGAAATACGCCGTGTCCGCGATTCCCGTCGATTTCAGGTACGTCTCCGCCTTGCGGGCTATGCTCCGCGGGCAGCGTTCATACCGTTCCTTCGTCAGCGGATCGTGAACGTCGCAGATCAGGCTGAGGGTCTTCGCCTCGATGAACCTGTCGATGAACGCGGTGGACGGGTCGGGAATGATGAGCATGTCGCTTTCGTTGATCGCCTTCCATCCCCGGATGCTCGAGCCGTCGAATCCGAAGCCTTCCTCGAACGACGACTCCTCGAGTTTGTCGACAGGGACAGAGAAATGCTGCCACTGCCCGGGGAAGTCCATGAACTTGAAGTCGATCATCGTGACCGCTTCGTCTTTGATGAGCTTGAAGACGCGGGTCAGATGTGATCCGGAGCTTTTTGCCATAGCACGTCCTTTTGTGATGGTATGGAGTGTGAGTTGTTCGATGATCCGGTGATGCCGCTCATTTCGAGGCTTCGACGCGTATGCGCATGGATTCCTTCGAGGTCGAGAGGACAAGGTTCGTGCGCGTATTGAGCACGCCCGACCAGGCCTGGATCTTCGCGAGGAGCTTTTCGAGCGACGCCGTGTTCGCGGTCCTGACTTTCAGCAGGTGAGACCCTTCGCCGGTGATGGCGTGACATTCGAGTATCTCGTCCGTCGCGTGCGCGTGCTCGAGGAAACCGGGGTAGTGCCTCGAGGAATCGACGGTGACAAAAATGAACGCACAGATGTCCTTCCCCAGCTTCCGTGGGTCAACAGTCGCGTAGTAGCCCGTAATGAAGCCGTTCTCCTCGAGCTTGCGAAGCCTCTCGCTTACCGATGGAAGGGAAAGGCCGACCGCTTCCGCAAGGTCGTTCCGTCGGGTCCTCCCCTTCTTCTGGAGGATATCCATGATTGTCGCATCAATGTCGTCGAGGACCATAGGGGGGGTAAACGCCGCTGCCGGGGGAGCAGGGGGAGGTTCCTGTGAAGTGTCCTAAATAAATAAGGAATAAGCTCTCTACTAACTTCAAATATAAGGTGCCGCGGGGCAATTGTCAAGCATTTTCTTCCGGGGGGGATCGCGGCGGGATTACCCCCCCAAGGCGGTGGCGCGGAGCGCCCTGACCGCGGAAGGGATGTCGCGGGAGCCGAAGACCGCCTTCCCGGCCACAAGGACGGTCGCCCCCGCCTCCACGACGGACCGGGCGGTCGTTTCATCAATCCCCCCGTCGACCTCCAGCGCGATGCCGGGGTGCGCACGGAGCGCCATGGATGCGGTCCTGCGGATCTTGTCGACCGACGAAGGAATGAAGGTCTGTCCACCGAACCCCGGGTTCACCGACATGATGAGGATCATGTCGGCGTCCGCGATGATGTCCGAAAGGAGATTCTCGGACGTCGCCGGATTGACGCAGACGCCGGCCCTTGCCCCGAGGCTCTTGATTTTCTGCACGGTCCGGTGCAGGTGGGGGCAGGTCTCGTAGTGGACGGTGATCGAGTCGGCCCCCGCACTCCGGAACTCTTCGAGATACCGGTCGGGGTCCTCGATCATCAGGTGGACGTCAAACGGGAGCGACGTGTGCGCGCGAAGAGAACGGATGACCGGAGGACCGATCGTGATGTTGGGGACGAAGTGGCCGTCCATCACGTCGAGATGGATCCAGTCCGCTCCCCCCTTTTCGGCAAGGGCGATCTGCCCCCTGAGGTCCGAAAAGTCGGCGGCGAGAAGTGAGGGCGCTATTGTGATCCTGGAAGCGGACATTCAGTTCCGGGGCACCTGGATTTCCTCGGTGGGGCGGCCGACCTTGACGACGAAAAGATCGATCTTCTGTCCCCCCGTGACCGATTCCCCCGCCCGGGGGAATTGCTCGACGACCGTGTTGGGGATCAGCTCGTAGCTGAGCTGGTAGGTGATGTTGCCGATGTTCAGACCCTGCGATTGGAGTATTTTTTCCGCTTCGTTCACGGTCTTCCCGACGAGGTTCGGAACGCTGATGCCGCCCCCCGTCCCGCCCCCGCTGCTCACGGTGATGTTCACACGCGAGCCCCTGGCGATGCGTGAATCCGCGAGAAGGGACTGGGCCACGATCGTGTTTTCCGGGTAGACCGTTGAAGGCTCGAAGCCTATCGAGCCGAGCTGGAGGCCGTACCGCTCGAGGGCGAATTTCGCGTCCCTCATCGATCGACCCCGGAGCTGGGGGACGATCGCCACCGCCTCGCCGCCGCTCAACGTCAGGTACACCCGCCTCCCGTGCTTGACGAGCGCCTGCGCCGGCGGGTTCTGATAGATCACGGTACCGGTCGGATGGTCGGGGTCAGGCCTTGTATCGGCTTCCACGGGCTGCATCCCCGCAGCCTCGAGCTGGGACCTGGCGTCTGCGAGCGGAAGCCCGGAAACGTCGGGAACGGACAGCGTCCCTCCGTGGTTTACGTACAGTGGCAGCGCAACATCGTTCAGGAGGAAGAAGAGGGCCAGCGCCGCCACTGCAGCAATGAGGAGCTTGCGTACCCAGGGCCTGGCGGCGAACTGGACGAAATTGAGTGGCATATACCTCGATGGCTGAGTTCCGGGTCCGCAAATATAGTCAAACAAACCTGAATTCACAAGATCAAACTCGGCAGCGATGAGCAGGTGAACGTCAGCATGCCGGGAAGGCATTTGCGGTTCTCCGGACCGCTGACGTTATTGTCAGCGAAGATTCCGGGCCGGTGCACATCGCGCGGGGAGTCCCCGATTCAACGTTCGCGCGCCTCGCCAGGATTCACACACAGTCAAGGGAGCAACACTCGTAATGTTCCGTCTGACAGTATTCATTATCGTCTCCGGTCTCCAGTTCCTTCTCTACACGAGGGCGCTGCGCTGGGCACGCCAGCGCTTCCCCGGGAGCACAAAGGCGAGCGTTATTCTCGCGGCGCCGTTCGTGTTCTTTTCGGCGGGGCTTATCGCCACACTCTTCGCCGGACCGGTCGCGTCGCATTTCCCGGCCTGGTTGATCAACGCCACCGCCCCTCCTTTTTACATATGGGAAGGGGGAACAATCATGCTGGGGCTCGTGATTCTCGCGGGGATGCTCCTCGCCGCGCCGGTGAGGCTCGCCGGCGCGGCCCTCAAGCGGATCCCGCTGACGGCCCCGGCCTACAAGCGGGCTGCCGCCCACCCCGCCGTCGTCCGGTTCGACGGTTCACGGCGCGCTTTTCTCCTCCGTGGCATGGAGGGAGTCGCCGTGGTCTCGTTCGGTGGAGCCGCGTACGGAATGGTGTCGGGAAGGACAGGTTACGAGTTCACGGAGGCGACGATCCCGGTCCCCCGGCTCCCCCCAGCGCTTGACGGATTCACAATTGGACTTCTGAGCGACATCCATTCCAGCACGTTCATGACGAAGAAACAGATGGACGTGTACTGCAAGGCGGTGATGGCGCTCGGCACCGACATCATCGTCATTCCCGGCGATTTCGTGAACAGCCAGACGGAGGAGGTGTACCCGTTTGCGGAATCGTTCAGCGCGCTCCACGCCCCCGGGGGGGTTTACGGGGTCATGGGAAACCACGACTTCTACGCCCCGGATCCTGAGCGCGTGGCAACGGAAGTGGACGGGTGCGGCGTCAGGCTTCTGCGGAACGACAACGTGATCATCGCGAAGAACGGCGCGCGGCTTGCGCTTCTGGGTATCGACGACGTCGGCCGTGCGGACCGCGCCGCCGCCCACATGCAGAGTGCCGCGCGGGGCGTTCCCGACGTGCTTCCCCGCATCCTGCTGTGCCACCGTCCGTATTATCTCCAACAGGCCTCGTCACAGGGAATGGATCTCGTCCTGAGCGGCCACACGCACGGCGGGCAGATCGTTCTCGGCCACCTCGGCCCGGTCGCGCTCACGCCCGCCGCACTCGCGTCGCCGTACGTCTGGGGGCGGTACAGCCGGGGGAACACGCAGATGTACGTGTCCCGGGGGATCGGGACGGTGGGACTTCCGATGCGGATCAACTGCCCTCCGGAAATCACAAGGATCACGCTGAGGCGCGCCGCAGACGTCCCTGAAGCGGACCCGCACGCGTAGCGCTCCTGAATTCCGTTCTGTTGCGGTGAGATGGCCCGCGAATGCCGCGAGGTTCTTCCTCATCCTTCACTTTCGATCTTATTGCTTCTCCCCACCATTTTCGATATGTTTGCGCTGGAACGGAGGGATTCGATTCCTCCCATCCTGATTCCGTTCGTCCCCTCATACCGCCAGACACCGGAAGAACATCTCACATGACAGCACCCACGGCCCACGATTCCCCCCGGGATACCGGGTGGATCGAAGTCATTGCAGGCTGCATGTTCAGCGGCAAGACCGAAGAGCTCATACGGAGGATGCGGCGCGCACAGATAGCACGTCAGAGGGTCGCAATATTCAAGCCGGGGATCGACGACAGGTACAGTTCGGATCACATCGTCTCGCACAGCGAATCAAAACTCCAGTCGGTGAGCGTCGGCGGCTCGGCCGACGTACTCCGGTTGGCCGGCGAGGCTCAGGTCGTGGGGATCGACGAAGGGCAGTTCTTCGACATGGGGCTCGTGGAAGTTGCCGAAGAACTTGCAAACAGGGGGAAGAGAGTCATCATCGCGGGGCTTGACCAGGACTTCAGGGGGAAGCCTTTCGAGCCGATACCGCAGCTCCTCGCGATCGCCGAATACATCACGAAGACGCTCGCCATCTGCGTCGTGTGCGGGAATCCCGCGGACAGGACGCAACGGACCACCTCGGCAAGCGAACGGGTGCTCGTAGGCGCAAAGGACTCGTACGAAGCCCGCTGCAGGCGCTGTTTTCAGCCCCCGAAACCGTGACCGGAGCCGCGTGCATGGAGAAGATTCCCGCAGGAATCGAGAGATTCTTCAGCAAGCGCCCGTTTGACGAATCGGTCCGGTTTCTCCGGTCGAAGCTCCCGTCTACTCCCGACATCGCGCTCGTCCTCGGTTCCGGCCTCGGGGACTACGCGGAGTCGCTTCCCCACAGGCTGATATTTCCGTCGGGAGCGATCCCGTCGTATCCCGGGTCGACGGTCCCCGGACACAGGGGACAGATTGTGTTTGCCCGGATGGCCGGGAGGAACGTGATCGCATTCCAGGGGAGGATACACCTCTACGAGTGCAACGACCTTGCGACAGTCCTCTTCCCCATTGCAGTGGCGGCCGCCCTCGGCGCCGGGACGCTCGTCGTGACGAACGCTGCGGGGGGGATCAACCGTCTCCTGGAGCCGGGAGATCTCATGCTCATTACAGACCAGATCGACATTACGCTGCATCCGGAGAGGCTTCCGGGAGAGCGCGGAGAGAAGCGGGACCTGTACGACAGAGAGCTGAGGGAGCATGCGGTCCGGCTCGCCGCCGGCAGGGGCTTCCCCGTCAGGCGCGGCGTGTACGCCGCGGTCAAAGGGCCGTCATACGAAACCGCGGCGGAAGTCGAGATGATACACCGGCTCGGGGGGGATGCCGTCGGGATGTCGACAGTGAAAGAGGTCGCACTGGCTTCACTGCTGGGGCTCAAGGTCCTCGGTATCTCCTGCATTACGAACAAGGCCACGGGGATCGGAGGGGCAAGACTGAACCATGAGGAAGTGACCGAGGTTGCCGGGAGAGTGAAGATCAGATTCTCGAATCTCCTGACAGATTGTATATCACAAGGGGCAGTGTAAAGCCTTCTATTCCTAGCGGTTGACGCCACATTCCTCGTCTCTTCCCCCGGCGCTTCCCCCGTCGTGATCAGGCGGGGGCATATATCCTGTAGAGCATCAGGTAGATCACGACACCAGTCACGGAGACATAGAGCCAGATTGGAAGTGTCCACCGGGCTATGCTCCGGTGTTTCCGAAACCTGGCGCGCAGTGCCCGCACGAGCGTGATGATCGCCAGCGGCGGAACGGCGGCGGCGAGCAGCGTGTGCGAAATCAAGATCGTGAAGTAGAGCGCCCGAACCCCCCCGACGCCGGGGAAGGGTACGCTCCCCACGTTCGCATGATAGACGGTGTACGAGGTCAGAAAAAGGGTCGAGCAGACAAGCGCGGCGATCATGCAGCCGCGGTGGCTCCGGAATTCATGCCTGCGTATGAAATACAACCCGCCGAGAAGGCAGATCGCGCTTGATCCGTTCAGAATGGCGTTGAGAAGAGGAAGGTCGTGCACGTTCACTGCTATGTTCAGCGAAGTACCCTGTCGATGACCATGGCCAGCATCAGCGCCGGCAGGTAGATGAGGGAAGCGAAGAAAAGCCTCCTGGCCGCGCCGCTCGATCGCCGCGCAAAGAGGAGGAGCGCAAAGAAGAGAAACCCGCCGCCAAGGAGCGCCGCCGAAGCGCCGTAGATGATCCCCGCTCCACCCTTTCCGACAAGAAGAAGCGAAACAGGAATCAGCACCGATGTATGAAGAAGCGCCTGTGACGCCGTCCTTCTCCCCCCTTCGTCCTGAACCGCCAGAAGGCGGTATCCGGCCCGGGCATAGTCCTTCCGGTACATCCAGGCAAGAGAGAGAAAATGGGGCATTTGCCAGAAGAAGAGTATCGCGAAGAGAATCAACGCCACCCCGTTGATCTCCCCCGCAGCAGCAGTCCATCCCATGACCGGCGGGAGGGCGCCGGGGATTCCCCCGATCAGCGTTGCGAGCGGCGTGAGCCGCTTGAGCGGCGTATAGAGCCAGACGTACGTTGCGCAGGTGACGGCCGCCAGGAGGGACGTCAGGACATTGACGCAGAACGCAATGTAGAAAATCCCCCCTGCCGAGAAGAGAAGACCGACGAGAAGCGCCTCCACCGGCGCGATGCGCCCCGAGGGGACGGGCCGGTTTTCGGTCCGCCTCATCAGGCCATCATACCGGCGCTCGATGTACTGATTAAGGGCGCCGGAGCCTCCCCCCACCATTGCGGTGCCGAGAAGCGTGTGAAGAAGTCCCGCCCCCGCGATGACGCCCCCTGCGCCGAGATAATACCCGGCCAGCGCCGTAAGGACGGAGAGGAATGTCAGCTCCGGTTTCATGAGCGTGATGTAGTCCATCGCACGGGAACGTTCGAGTACAATCGTTCCCCGCGGTGTCAGTTCTGTTCTCATGTCCGTGTCGGCTGTGGGGAGATGCTCACCTGTGGCGCCTGTGGCGCCTGTGGCGCGCTCTCTCGCGCCACGTTCTCTCGCGCCACCTGTGGCGCGTTCTCTCGCGCCACGACCGCCGGCAGCACATAATGATGAAACGAACGGGCGGCGGTGAATATGCACGTGGCAAACAGCAGCGCCCCCGTCACAACGTGTGCCGTCGCAACCTGGACCCCCTTTCCCGTCCAGACCGTCAGCGCACCAAGAAGTATCTGCACGAGAACGAGCATAATCATGACGATCGCGGGCTCCCGCAATCGCCTGTCGTCCCCGCAGGTCCTCAGTATGTACAGGCCGCAGGCAAGGACGGCGATCGCAGTGAGAAGCGCGCCCGCCCTGTGCGCGAAATGGATCCAGACCTGCGATGCGGCAACCGGGGGAAGATCGTAATCGTTGAGCCGCTGCTCATTAATCTGTGAGAGTCCCTCCGGACCCCCCGGCGGGACCAGACTGCCGTACGAGAGGGGAAAATCGGGTATCGCAAGTCCCGCATCGCTGTGCCGCATCCAGGCCCCGAGGATCAGCTGGACGAACACGGCACACGCAGCGGCAAGGAGAAGAGTGCGGGTTCTCCCCGCCGACGGAAGAGATTCCGGAGCGCCCTCCATCCAGAGCCGGGAGGTGACAAGTGCGAGAAACACCGTGAGCGAAAAGAACGACTGCGCAAGCGTCGCATGGGCGACGGAAACGGGAGTCGGGAGGAGAAACAGCACGGTCAGACCGCCCAGGACGCCCTGAACGATGATCGCACCGAGCGCCGCGATTCCCGTCACCCTCACCCAGCGGCGCCCGTCCGCGCGCCAGAGCCAGACGGCGAGTATCGCCGTGAGCAGACCAACGAACGACGCCACCATCCTGTGGCCGTGTTCATAGAATATTCCTCCCACCATCGGGGGCATCACCTGGCCGTAGGAGAGCGGCCAGTCGGGTACAGCGAGTCCCGATCCGGTGCTCGTGACGAGCCCTCCCGCGATTACGAGACAGAACGTCGCGCAGGCGGTAAGAAACGCGAACCTGTGAAGAGACGGATTATAGTGCATAGTCACTGGGCGTTCTGCGCGTTCTGTGATTCCTGGTCGGCGATCCAGGCCCTGTACTCTTCCGGCGTCTGGACGGTGATGAAGCCGCGCATCCGGAAATGCCCCAGCCCGCAGAGCTGGGCGCATGCGATTTCCGTCGGCGTATCGGGTGCGACTGTCACCTCGGCAATCCCGGCATCCCTGAGCGCGGGGAGGACGTCGTCCGTCAGGGACGACCCCTTCGCGAGTATCACCTGCCCGTCTTTCCCGGTGTAATCGGAGAGGGTCACGAGTGTTGCAAGCTCATCCGGCACGTGGGGAGAGCTGAGGGAAAAACTCTTCGCCATCGTGCGCTGGATGTCAGCGGTCGTGACGGTCGGCGTGAACCAGACCCGTATGCTCTGGCCGGGAATCGCGTCCTGTTTCACCCGGAAGAGGGGGAGATTGAGGCTGTGGATCACGTCCTTTGAGCTCAGGTGGATGATAACAGGCTTCCCGACCGGAAGATTGAGCTGGTTGATCGTCACGATGTCGTCCTTCGCCGCAGGGTCGTTCCTGTCAAGGCCGAGCGGATTCTCGGGCGTGATGAGGCTGATGTCCGATTTTCCGAAGATCCCGTCGGGACCCGGGTAGTGAACGTTCCACGCGAACTGCTCTGCGACGATCCGGACAACCGTGGCGTCGCTCTCGGGCGGGATGTCGTTGACGCGCATCGACCAGAGCGGTATGGCGAACCCGATCAGGAGGACGGCCTCGATGACCGCGACGATCCCCTCGATGTAGCTCGAGGCATGGTTGCGCACGCCCCGGTAATCCGCGGTGGCGTTCCTCCCCTTCCGGAACCGGAAGAGCACGTACACGAAATACGATCCCCAGCCGGCGAACAGAACGAGCATCAGCCAATGGACGAGTATGATCATTCTGTCGATGAGCGGGCCGTTCGCGGAAGCGTCGAACGGAAGACCGAGGAATTCACCCATGAGATTCAGCCTCCCTGACTGTCGTAGTCCCGGCCGGAGCGCCCATCGCGGCCTGTGCGAGGATCAACCGGGTGCGCCTGCGTATGCGGAGAAACATCGCCGCGAACGCTGCGAGGACTCCCCCCGTGACGCCGAGAAGGCTGAATACCGCCGCCGTCAACCCCTCTGTCGAGCTGGAATCGGGAGCCCCGTAGCAGACCGGACATGCGCCGGCGCGGGCCAGCACCACAACGGTGAACACCGCCAGAAGAGCGGCAATGCGGAACAGACTCCTGTTCATGCGGCACCTATTCCTTTCAGTTTTGTGCGGACACGTATGCCATAGACGACGAGTGCGGAGCCGAAAAGGAACGAGAGTATCCCCAGCACGAGGCTCCCTCCCTCCCCCCGCGACGCATACGCGTCGACGCCCCATGCCCCGAATCCGAATGCCAGGAGAGCGGAGGCTGCGACAAAAATAAGGTGAAACGCTTTGAGCGACATGTCAGAGCCCCCTGTCCGCGAAGTGGGAAACCGGGAGCACCATCAGCGCGAGAACGAGGACTGCCGTCAGGGTCAGCGCCGCGACGATCAGTTTCTTCTCGGAGATGAGGTGCATGAAATACGCCGCGACAAGCGACGCCTTCAGCCCCGCGATGCAGAGCGCTACAACGATCGCCACCGGCGTGTCGAGGTGGAGCGTCGATATTGTCACCGTGATGAGCGTGAGTGCCATGAGCGCGACAAACACCGTCACGTAGACCCTGACGTGTTTCCGGATGCCCTCGGCGCTTGCAGTCTCCATGCGGTCTCCTAGAGTAAGTACAGGACGGGAAACAGGAATATCCAGACGAGGTCCACGAAGTGCCAGTATAGGCCCGCCACCTCGACGCGGTTCGTGAACCGCGCCGGGTCGGTCTTCCACATCCTGCTCCCGGGACCCAGCAGGTACGTGTTGACGATCACCCCCCCCACGATGTGAAGCCCGTGGAGACCGGTGAGCGTGAAGTAGATCGCCATGAAGGTGCTCTCGCTCGGATACAGCCCGTGCTCGAACTTCGCCGCGTATTCGAATCCCTTGATGACGAGGAAGACGCACGCAAGGGCGATCGTCGCTCCCATGTAGAGTCGGTACCGGCGGATGTTCTTCATCGCCAGCGACGCCCACGACATGACCATCGTGACGCTGGACGTGATGAGGACGACCGTGTTCACGGTGGCCAGGGGGATGTTCAGGTGCTCGTACCCGTGCGGCCACGTCGTCGCGCCGACACGGAGAAGGACGTACGAGGAAAAGAGCGCGCCGAAGAGCATGACCTCCGAGGCAAGGAAGAGCCAGATCCCGAGCTTGGCGTTGTAGACCCCGGTGTCGGGACGCGGTTCGACGGTAAACGGTATTTCCATCGCTAGTGGACCTCCGGTTGTGCGTTCTGGGGCAGGAAGTCCCTGCCGTTGCCCGGAATGCTGTATTCGTACGGTCCCCTGTACACTTCCGGCACCCGGGAGAAATTTCCGTGCGCCATCGGCGGTGATGTCGTCGCGGCCCAGTCAAGCGTCGTGGCGTCCCAGTAGTTGTCGGAGACCTTTTTTCCTTTCCGGATGCTCCAGAAGAAATTGACGATGAACGGAATCTGCGCGAGACCCAGGCACCAGGCGCACACGGACATGAAGACGTTCAGGTGGATGACGCCCTGGGCGTGCGCGTACATGGCCCCGCCGTCGTACAGCCGCCGCGAGACCCCTGCGAGCCCCTGGATGAACATCGGCATGAAGACGCCGTTGATGAACGCGAAGGAGAGCCAGAAATGGATCCTGCCGAGCGTGTCGTTCATCTTTCTCCCCGTCGCCTTGGGGAACCAGTAATACAGTCCCGCAAAGAGTGCGAAGAGCGTCCCGGGGGCCACGACGTAATGGAAGTGGCCGATCACGTAGTAGGTGTCATGCAGGTGGATGTCCGCGGGAGCGAGACCCAGCGGGAGCCCCGTCAACCCCCCGATCCCGAACATGGGCAGGAATGCAAGCGCGAAGAGCATGGGGGTCGTGAACCGTATCGATCCACCCCAGAGCGACAGGAACAGCGCCGTGAGGATGATGATCGAAGGGATCGAAATGATCATCGTCGTCGCCTGGAAGAACGAACTGATGACGGTCCCCATGCCCGGTGAGAAACATGTGATGCGCCCAGACGACAAACGACATGAAGCCGAGGAAGATCGTGGCATACACCATGGACCGGTAGCCCCAGAGGGGCTTGCGCGTGTTGTTGGCGATGATCTCCGCCACGATCCCCATCGCGGGGAGGATCAGGACGTACACCTCGGGGTGCGCGAGGAACCAGAACAGGTGCTGCCAGAGGAGCGGATTCCCCCCTCCCGTGTTCGCCAGCGGCTGTCCGCTGACGACGAGACCGCTCGGCATGAAGAAGCTCGTCCCGGCGAGCCTGTCCATGAGCTGGAGAACCCCGGCGGCCTCGAGGGGTGGAAACGCCAGGAGAAGGAGGAACGACGTCACGAGCTGCGCCCAGACGAAGAAAGGGAGCCGCATGAACGAGAGTCCCTTCGCCCTGAGCTGGAATATCGTCGTGATGAAATTGACGGAGCCCAGGAGCGACGACGTGATGAGGCAGATCATCCCGAAGAGCCAGACCGTCTGCCCGACCGTCGCGATCACCGACAGCGGGGCGTAGGAGGTCCATCCCGAGGCCGCGGCGCCGCCGGGCATCAGGAAGCTCGAGAGCATCGTGACGCCGCCGACGAAGTAGATCCAGTAGCTCATCATGTTGAGCTTCGGAAAGGCCATGTCCGGCGCGCCGATCTGGAGCGGCATAACGTAGTTGCCGAACGCGCCCACGGCCAGGGGGACCACGCCGAGGAAGACCATGATCGTCCCGTGCATGGCGCCGAGCTGGTTGTAGAATTCGGGGAGCATGATCCCCTCGGGCGCCCTGGAGTCGCCGAAGAGCCTGCCGATGAAGGGGATCGCCTGGCCCGGATACGCGAGCTGCCAGCGCATGATCATCATCAGCGTGAATCCGAAGAGAAGGAAGAGCAGGGCGGTGATCGCGTACTGTATCCCGATCGTCTTGTGGTCCTGCGAGAAGACGTACGTCCGCCAGAAACCCTGCGGCGCGTGGTGGTCCGTGTGGACCACCCGTTGTGCGCCCGGTGCGGCTTCGCTCACGTGTGTTGTCCCTTTCCGCGTAGTATGCGTGGTATGCTGCAGTGGCCCTTTACTTCCCCGCGAACGTGAAGTCCGCGGCTGCGGCGCCGCCCGAGGCGACCCTGACCTTCACCGTCTGCGTGCCGTACTTCTCATGCCACGCCTCGATCGTGTAGTCGCCGGCCGGGAGGTTCTTCAGCGAGAAGGAGCCGTCGTCGCCCGTCACGGCGTAATACGGGTGGCTGAAGACGCCGATGTACGCACCCATCCAGGTGTGCACCTCGCACTTCACCTTGAACACCTCGGGCTTGTCGAATTTCTTCGTCAGCTTCATTCCCTTCATCGGCTGCGCGACGTTGAACTGTGCGTTCTCCTTCGAGAGCGAATGGACGTTGTGGAGCGTCCCGTCGCTGTTCACGATTTCGAGCTCCTGTCCGGTCTGTATGCCGACGACGTGCGGCCAGTACTGGCAGCCCTTCTGATCGAATTCCACCTTTGTTGACGGCGGGCTGAACGACTTTGCACCGAGCCCCTCCTTGACGTAGATGAGCACGTTCTTCAGTGTCCCGTTCTTGTTGACGACGACCTCTTCGCCCATGACCGGTGTCGCGTGCTGCTTCACGCACACCGGGTCGGCGTTCATCATGATCCTCGTCATTTTCGGGGCGGTTCCCGAAAACGACACCTTCCCCGTCACGTCACCGGCCGCGGACACGCCCGCGCATGCGATGAGGAGTACCGCCACCGACAGGAATTTAGACTTCATCATGCTCCCTCCAGAAAAATAGATGAGTGATTGTATGGTGTTATTCTGAACTCGTTGCCGCGCCGGCGTACTCCGATCAGCGCGCGCCCACCTGCGGCCTCGGGGGCTGCCCGATGCTTATGACGTAGTCGCGGATCGCGCTCATCTGCCTGTGCGCGTCGCCACCCAGGACGTCCGAGAGGGGCGACTGGCCGTCGGGGAAGAACGTGGGCATCCGCGTCCCTTCCTGGAGTTTGTTCGGATCCGCCAGCCATTCCACGATCCATTCCGGCTTCAGCCGGTCGCGCGCTTTCGTCAGGTTGGGTGCAAGATCGGACGTCGATGCGCCGCCCGCTGACGGGGGAGCGTTTCCCGCGGGATGGCACTTCAGGCACTGGAACTCCGTGAATATCGTCTTCCCGACCGGAAGAAGGGCCGGGTCGGGCCGGTACGCCCTGTAGTCTCTCAGCTCCAGATCCTGGTTGCTCAGCCGGAGGAAGTACTTCGTGAGCGCGGAGATCTCGTCGTCCGTCAGCGAAAACGTCGGCATTCTTGTCTTCAGCCACGGCCGGATCGTGTTGGGCGATCCGGCGACGGAGGGACTCCTGAGGAAATCGTGAAGCCACGGCTCCTGGACCTTCTTCCCCTCCCCGGTGATGATCGGTGGAAGGTACGCGGGATCGTCGATAACGGCGGCGATGAATCTCCCTTCGTTTTCAATCTGGTGGCATTGCTGGCAGTTGTACTGGTACGCTATCCTCCGCCCCGCCTCGATCTGCTGCTCTTTCGCGTCGAAGGGCTGTATGTACCGGGGATCGGGCTGGTCCTTCGTCTCGGAGAGGAGAAAGAGCCTCAGACGCGCGATCTCATCGTCGCTGAAGGCGAATACCGGCATCTTCTGCGCGATCCGGTCCGTCTGGAACACCCGGGAATTCTTCAGCTTGTTCGCGACCCAGTCGTGCCACGTGTGGGGAACGTTCGTATCGCCGAAATCCATCTCCTCAACCCGCTTGCGGCCGAAGTTTGAGAGCGACACCGACACGCGGCTTTCCTTCTCCATGCCGGGAATCACGTGGCACCCGCTGCATCCGTACTCCTTGATGAGCCCCTCTCCCCTTTGTATCGTCGCCGCCGACGCGAGGTCAAGCGTCTTCTCTTCGGGAACCCGGCTGTCTTTCATCGACGACAGGTACGCCGTGACGTCCCGCGCTTCGGCATCCGTCAGGCGCAGGTTTGGCATCTTCGTTGTGGGGTTGTAGTGGCGCGGGTTGCGCACCCAGTCGTATATCCAGTCGGGGGTGACCTTGCTCCCTACGCGCGTCAGTTCCGGGGCGATGTCGTAGCTCGTTCCCCGGAGCGCGCGGACTTTCGTCTCGTCGCCGATCGCATGGCACGCCAGGCAGCCGACCGACTCCACGATCTCTTTCCCCTTCGCCGCGTTTCCCCCCGCGTACGCGCCGCGGGCCATCGCCAGTGGTGCGCGCGAGGAGACGTCAACGAGATAGGCGGTAACGGCTTCCGCCTGGTCGTCCGTGAACCGGAAATCAGGCATCCGCGTGTGCGGGTTGTAGTCCTTCGGGTTCCGCACCCAGCGGAAGATCCACCCGGGGTTCGTCTTCTGCGCGATGCGGCCGAGCTCGGGCCCGATCCGCTGGAGGTCGGTGTACCCCTTGATCTCGTGGCAACCGAAGCATCCCGACTCGATGACGAGCCTCCGCGCCGAAGAATAGACGGGCGCGCCGTCGAGATGGCTTTCGTTCTCGTGGCATGTCGTGCAAGAAGCCCAGACGTCGATCCCCTTCAGCATCGGGTTCTCCCAGAAGGGATCCCCTTCCCCGTGTGCTGTTGCCGCGGTCAGAGCAGGCCCCTGTCCCCTGTGGCACGTCGTGCACCCCATGACCTCGGGCTTGTGCAGCGCCAGAAGGGCGGGGTCAGGGTGCTTCGTAAACGGGGGCGGGGCACTGTCCATCACGTCTTCGTTCCACCCCAGGTGGCATGTCTGGCACCTGTCGATGCGGGCCTTCGGATCGTTAAACGGGTTCTTGTCGTAATCAAGGAGCATTACCTGCTTGATTTCGATCGGCGCCCCCTCGGCCTTCTTCACCTTGGCGTCCCACCTGTCGATTTTCTTCCGGAGGTCTGTCAGTGCGTTCTGGTTCTTCCTGACCTCCTGACGGTAGGTGTTCATGACGGCAAGAACCGAATCCCTTTCCTTTTCGAGGGCGGTGATCAGTGTCTGGTGCGCGGCCATCTCCGTCTCATTCTTCGCGAGGAGGTCCTTCTCCTTTGCGTCCTCAGACCCTTCGCGCAGCGACTTTTTATAAAAGTAGTACGCCTCGTCTCCCCGGCTCTTGGCAAACTGGAACCGCCGGTTCTCCTTTGCGAGCGACTCCAGCACACGGTCGTACGCGGTGAGAGCCCCAGTGTACACGGGAGACGACAGCGAATCCTGCGCCGCCTTCAGCTTCGCAGTCAGATCCAGGTACGCGGAGGAATCAAAATCCGCCACCGCCCTGTCTTCCTGGTCCTGCATCTTCCGCGCCGCGAGCTCCCGGTATTCCCCCTGCACGTCCTTCCAGGGACGGCGCGTGACAACCTCGTCGACGACCGCCCACATCGTTCCCAGGAACAGGAACCCGGCGAAGGCGACATAATAGATACTGTAGTTGCGCTCCTCGATGGGGCGCGATGCGCGCTTTGTGGACACGCCTCTCTCCTTCAGTGACACGTCAGATATTGAACCAGGGGGTGACGAGAATGTACTTGATATTCAGCGTCAGCCGGAGGATGATCTTGACCGGGAGGGCCGTCATGATAAGGAACAGCCCGGCGACGATCGAATAGCGGAGCGGACCCAGCTTCTTCACGATGTCGCTCTTCCGCTTCCATGCGTAGAACAGGAACCCGAGGCTGAACCAGGCGAGGACCGTCGCCGTGCCTATCGCCATCGCCGCAGGGTTAAGCGAGTCATCGACCCTCCGCGTCGGCACGCCGAAGAGCTCCGACCAGTCTACGTTCGTCAGCGCCACAACGCGGTGCGTGTCCCACTCCTCCCACGGCATGAAGAGGTTCCACCCAGGACCCCGGAAAAACGTCCCGAGGACGATGAGCGAGACCCAGAGGACGAGAAAGCCGAAGCAGAACGTGAGGATCGCAAACCGCCGTTCTTTGAACGTATAGTAGCCGTTCCCCTTCGGGTTGATGTCGACGTAGGGGATCGCGCAGAGCCCGAGGATGATGAGCGAGGGGATCGTGACCCCCGCGATCCACGGATCAAAGTAGACAAGGATCTCCTGGAGCCCGAGGAAATACCACGGGGCCTTGGACGGATTGGGCGTGAGCGACGGGTTCGCGGGAGCCTCGAGCGGTGCGTTCAGCGAAATGGACCACACCGTCAGGAGCCCCATGACAAGGAGGGCGGCAAGAAACTCCACCCTGACGAGATACGGCCACACCTGCACCTTGTCGGAGAGCATCGCTTCGTCGGGAGATCCCCGCCTGTCGTTCCTTGCCGCCCTGGACATCGAATACCAGGTGTAAAAGATCGTCAGCACGAGCATCAGGACGATCGGGACGTTGTCGGGCTTCGAGAGAATCGATAGCAGATGGTGCATGGTCGGTACGCGCGTCTGTGTATGTGCGTTGCGTCAGTTTTTCCGTGCGCCGGGGTCGGGGCCGGAGATCCCGCCGTCCTTCCTGATGCGCCAGAAATGGACGATCATCAGCGTGGCGCCGACAAGAGGAAGAAAAATGCAGTGAAGCACGTAAAACCTCAGGAGCGTCGGCGGTCCCACCTGCGTCCCGCCGAGGAGGACGAACCGGACGTCGTTGTTGATTTTCATGCCGAGCTCGGGACCGAACGGCCCCTCGCTTCCCAGGAACGGCGTCGCCCGGGCCATGTTCGTCCCCACGGTCACCGCCCATATGGCGAGCTGGTCCCACGGGAGCAGGTAGCCGGTGAAACTCAGAAAGAGCGTCAGCGTGAGAAGAATGACGCCGACGACCCAGTTGAACTGGCGGGGCGCTTTATAGGAACCGGTGAGGAACACGCGGAACATGTGGAGCATCACGGTGATAACCATCGCATGCGCCGCCCAGCGGTGCATGTTCCTCATCAGGGGGCCGAACGCGACGTCGTTCATCAGGTATTTCATGTCGTCGTACGCGTACTCCGCCGCCGGCCGGTAATAAAACATCAGGATGACGCCCGTGACCGTGAGAACAATGAAAAGGAGAAAAGTGATCCCTCCCATCCCCCAGGTGAACCCGACGTTTGTCGCGTGCCGGGTAATGCGGACGGGATGAAGATGAAGGAACACGTTGTCGACGATCTGGAGCGCCCTGTTCCTCTGTGTGTCCTGGTAGTTGTGGCGGAAAACGGATTTATAGACCTCCGTTTTCCGCATTTTTTCGCGCAGCGTATCGAATATGCCGAACATCGGGCGTCTCTCCTCCTCGTCTAGCCGTTGTATTTCAGGAATGCGCCGGGTTTCGACCACTCCCCTTTTTCGTAGAGGAACTTCGTGTTGCGGTCGACCAGGATCTGTCCGTCGTCATCGAGCGTGATCTTGAGGCGCTCCAGGGGGCGGGGGGTAGGACCCTCAAAATTGATCCCGTCCTTGTGATATCCGCTTCCGTGACACGGGCACTTGAACTTGTTTTCTGCCGGGAGCCACCGGGGGGTGCACCCGAGGTGGGTGCAGATCGCGGAGAGCGCATAAAACCCGTCGACTTCCCTCACGATCCACACCCGGTAATCGTCCTTGTATTTCTCGTTCACCTCACCGACGACAAAATCGTCCGGGAATCCCGCCTTGAACGCGGCCGGAGGTTCATAGAGAACACGCGGGACCATCAGGCGGAGAGCGCCTATTGTGGCAGTCCCTATGAATGTGAAAAATGCGAACCACCCGGCGACGTTCAGGAAACTCTTCCTGCTCATCCGCCAGATTCCCCTGTCGTCTTCCGGCGGCTTGTCCTGCCTGGGCTTTCTTGTTTCCGGTGCGGGAGGCTTCACCGCCGGGGGAACGGCCGGCGGAGGCACGACGGGGGTCTGGTCGTTGAGAATCGGTTCATCAGGCATGGAGAAACCTCAGCGAATGGGCGGACGCGAGCCGCCGATGACAAGAGTTCGAATGAAATTTCGCGCGAAATTCCGGTGGACTTGTCGGAAGAGACAAAAAGCAAACGGGGTTACAGTGAGTGCGGGCGGCGCGCGCGGGGTGGGAACGGAGTGAAGAGAACGGTACAGAATGAAACATTGAATGAAACAGAGTCAAATGTTCATGATTCCGGCGCCGCAGGAGCATATTCCAATGAAACAGTGAATCAATGTACGAAAACCAAAACGAAAAGTCAACAGATAATGACGCCATCTTCATGGAGAGTCTCTGAAATCCCGATAAGTGTAAAGAATTTCAACGCCGTTTGCTTCTCCTGTGCCAATGAGGTATATTGGAGCCCGATTTCACGCCGGACTCGACAATCCCTGGAAGTGCACAATGACGGAATGGCTCGACTACAGGCAACTCCCTGCTGCAGCAGGCGGATTCTCGGACCTCTTTTTCGACTACCTGTACGACTTCGAGAAAGTGCGCGCGTTCTTTCCGTCTGATTTCCGGGAGACATCCTCTTTTGCATCCGTGATCAGCCGCATCGACGCCGCGGCTGCGGACAGAAGCGTTCTTCACGAGGTTCTGGCCGCGCAGAATTCCACCGGGAAGGAGTCTCCACGGACGGAAGAGAACGTCAGGCTCAGCGGAAAGCCCGGGACGTACGCCGTCGTCACCGGACAGCAGGTCGGCTTATTCGGCGGACCGCTCTACACACTCTACAAGGCGATCACGGCTGTTGCGCTGGCGCAGAAACTCTCAATGAAGTTTCCGGGGAAGAATTTTGTCCCGGTCTTCTGGATCGAGGGAGAGGACCACGACTTTCAGGAGATGAACCATGTTTCCGTCCTTGACGGAGAGAACGCCCCGGTCAGGATCGAGTATCTCCCGGGAGGAGTCATGCCCGAGAGGAACGTCGGCGCCGTGGGGGATATGGTGTTTGATGAGACGCTCGGAGGGACGATCGAAAAGCTGGAGGGAGCGCTCGGACGGACCGAATACACTCCGGCGCTCATCGCCGCCCTGAAGGAGTGTTACGCGCCGGGTGTGACGTTCAACAGGGCATTCCAGGCGTGGATGAACCGGCTACTCCCCGGGGCCGGGCTCCTTTTCATCTCCCCCGGTGATCCGCGGCTCAAGAAACTTCTCTCACCCCTCTTCGCCAGGGAGATCCGGGAATTCCCCGGAATTTCCCAGACGGTAATCACCCGAAGTGCCGAGCTGGAAAGAAGATACCACGCCCAGCTCAAACCAAAATCGATCAATCTCTTTCTCTTCCACAGGGGGGGACGGTACCTGATCGAACCGCGGGAGAGTGATTTCAGCCTCAAGGGTACCCGCGCGTTCTTCACGAAGGAACAGCTGCTCGAGATCGCAGAGCGGTCGCCGGAGCAGATAAGCCCCAACGTCGTGCTCCGCCCCCTGTGCCAGGACATGCTCCTCCCCACGGTCGCATACGTCGGCGGCCCGTCAGAAATCGCATACCACGGGCAGCTCGGCCCCGTCTACAACGAGCTCGGAGTCATACAGCCCGTCATCTATCCCCGGGCAAGCGTCTCGCTGGTCCAGACGGGTCTCCTCCGCGCCATGGAGAAGTACGGACTCGAGTTGAACGAATTCCTGGGGGATACGGGGAAGGTCACCGCAAAGGTCGTGGAGCAGATATCGGAGATCAAGCTTGACGCGCTCTTTGCCGACGCATCGAAGAACATGCACGACGCGCTCGGGGAACTGAAGTTCGGGCTGAACGAGGTCGACCCGACGCTCCTCGGCGCGCTGGAGAACGTCGCTTCGAAAATCGACATCAATATCGGCGTTCTCAAAGAGAAGGCGGTCGCGGCTCAAAAACGACGGAACGAGACGGCGGTACGGCAGATCGAAAAGGCGGCATCAGGGCTCCTCCCGTCGGGGAGCCTTCAGGAGAGAGAACTTTCCCCCGTGTATTACATGAACAAGTACGGCATGGGTCTCGGCGCGTGGCTCATGGACAGGATCGACGTCGCTGCATTCAGGCACCAGATACTCCAACCCTAGCGGGGGGGTATCCCCCTCCTTCCACCGAATTCGTCCCTGCCGCCCGGAGACGGAAAAGCATTGCTAGTGCACGGGCTCCCTGTCAGGCACCGGGCGAATCCAGTCCCCGAAATTGATAAGCTCCTCCATCCTGCACGACCAGACAAGCTTGTCGTCATAGACCGTGATGTCCGGACAGCCGTCGCACATGCTCAGGGCGCCCGAGGGCATCATGTCGGCCGGCTGTATGATCATCACGGACTGCATGTGGAGCTGCTTGAACGCCTTCAGGGGTGACCGCGCGACGTCACGGAGGTACGCGCCTCCGGTCCCTGCAAGTCCGGAATCCAGACCGGAGAGTGCGAGCATCGACTTTGCCCGCCCCAGAACCCGGGGATGAGTGTAGGCGAGATACGAGCCCTTTGTCAGATGATGGAGCGTCTGGGACATCTCCATGAGCTTCGGGCCTGCGTACCCGTAAATTTTCTCTTTCGTGCCGATGCGGAGCGTGACAAGCCATTTGAAGTGGTCAGGCCGTTCGGTGCCGTTGAGGTAGGCGCAGGGCTGAAATCCGGGGTTTGATTTCCTGATTTCGTCGACGATGTCGTTGGACATGATCGAGATCTTCCTGTCCTCGTCGATCGCATAGGCGATCGGCGTCATGTCGATCTCGCTCCCGCCCACCATGTACTTGAAACCCCTCTTGATGGGCGCGGCCCGGTATGCGATAAACACGAGGATGTGGACGATGTCAATGTGCTCCCGTCCCCACGCGAGTATGGCAGGGACGTCCTTCAGCGTATTGTCGTATACCGTGGCGTTGAACGCGCACGAGATGCCCCCCGCATCCGCAAGCATGCGGGCGTACGTCAGCCTGAGCTCGTTCAACTCGATTTCCGTTTTCCCCTTCATGTGGGGCCGGTTCTGCCCGCTGTCGATGTGAAACGTGAAGCCCCTGACCCCCGCCTTCTTCAGCCTGCGGAGCTTCTCCGGCGTGAGGAGAAGTCCGTTCGTGTTGATGATCGGCTTGTCCCCGTTCGCGGCGACCATCGCGACGATTTCCTCGATCTGCGGATGCATGAGCGGATCTCCCCCGGCGATCGACACCCCGTCGGTCCTGCGCAGCCGCTTGAACGTCTCGAGTTCTTTCCGCACCTGATCCAGCGATTTGTGGCCGTCCGTTTCGTTCTTCCGGTAGCAGCCGTCGCAGGCGAGATTGCACTGGCTCGTGGGCTCCAGCCAGCTGATGGCGTTGTCGGGGAGCGTCCAGGGGAGCCGGTACATTTCGGTATGATTCAGCGGTGCATCCATAGTGTCCTCGGAAGATGTTGTGGGCAGTGCAGGTTCAAAAAAAAGCCCGTCCTCGCGAATTCGAAGAACGGGCTATACAATGAGCTGGAGAAACGGGAAAAACTCAGACGCTCCAGGACCGGAAGCGCTTAAGTGTAATCTATACAATCCCGGGACTTATGCAAGCCTCCGCGGGATTCAGCACTCGGGGAAAAATGCCCTGTGGAGAGTCTGCGCTGTCCGCTGTATGTCCCTGCCGTCGACAACGAATGTGACGTTGATCTCGGACGCGCCGAGCGAAATCATGCTCACGGGAATGTTTTCGGCGTCGAGCGCGGCAAAGACGCTCGTCACGATCCCCCGCGTCTTCTTCAGCCGTTCCCCGACAACACAGAATATCGCCTTGTCGTGCTCCTCTTCGACCTCCGCGATTTTCTTCAGCTCTTCCGCGATCGCGTCGAGGTGGGCGCGCGAGTCGACAGTGAGGGAGAGGCTCACTTCGGACGTCGCTATGACGTCCACGCTTGTGCCGTGCGAGGCGAACACTTCGAAGACGCGCGCGAGAAAGCCGTGCATCATCAGCATGCGCGTCGACGTGATCGTGATGAGCGAGATCCCCTCCTTGTAGGCGATCGACTTGACGACCCGGCCGCCGTTGTCCGCTCCGCGCGCGACGATGACGGTTCCGGGGGCGTCCGGCCTCTTTGAATTGAGGACGCGGACCGGAATGTCGTTCTGCACCGCGGGGAGAATCGTCGCCGGGTGGAGCACCCGGGCGCCGAAGTATGCGAGCTCCGCCGCCTCGCGGAACGTCATCTCGTCGATCACGCGCGCCTCCGGGATCACAGAGGGGTCGGACGTCATCACCCCGTCCACGTCGGTCCAGATCTGTATCTCCTCCGCGTCGAGCGCGGCGCCGAATATGGCGGCGGAATAGTCGGACCCTCCCCTCCCTATTGTCGTCGGGATCCGGTCCGCCGTGGCCCCGATAAACCCCTGCGTGACGACAACCTGGCCGCTCTCCAGCCGCCTTCCGATCACCTCCCGCGACCTCCGGTTGACCTCGGTGAACAGGGGAACCGCGCGCGTGAATTCGGCGTTCGTCACCATCACCTCCTGCGCGTTGACGAGAACGCAGGGAATCCCCTTCTGTTTCATGTGATGGTACAGAAGGAGCGTGGAAAGCCGCTCGCCGAACCCCGCAAACGTGTCCAGGGAACGGTCCGTGAGCTCGCCCAGGATCGCGATGCTCTTGACAAGGTCGCGGAGCTCGTCCATGAGGGCGTCGACCTGTGACTGGACGGTGAAGAGGATTTCCCCTTCGAAGAGATCATGGGCGATTTTCCGGTGGCGGACGCGGAGCTCTTCCAGACGGTCGAGGGACTTTTCCTTCCCCGCTTCGCGGGCGCCGCGCGCGAGCGCGAGGAGCGCGTTTGTCACCCCCGCACAGGCCGAGGCCACGACGAGGGGACGCCGCACGAGGCTCTTCCGCACGATCGCCGCCACGTTCCGCATCGCGCGCGCGTCTTCGACCGAGGTCCCGCCGAATTTCATGACGATCATTGAATTCTCCCTTTCGGCAGCGTGTTCCAGAGCCGGGACATCAGCCAGGCGCCGGCCAGCGCGAACGGAATCGGCGCCCAGTGCCATGCCTCCCATCCCCAGCGCGTCGTGATGTACCCGACCCCCATTCCCACGAACGCCCCGGCAAGGTACTGCATGCCGTCGAACATCCCCGCAGCGCTCGCCGCCGCCTTTTTTCCCCCGAAATCCATCGACGCCGCACCGCCGATCATTCCGTGGGCCCCGTTGACGCAGAACGACAGTGCGACAAGGCAGCACGCGGCGGCCATGGGCCCGAGGCCGATCATGTCGGAGAACCCGAACAGCGCAAGGATGACGGCCATCCCCAGGAAGCCGAAGAGAATCACCGGGGCTCTCCTCCCGGCGAACGAGCGGTCGGACGTGATCCCGAAGACGAACCCGCCCGCAATCCCGGCGAGCGCGATTCCCCATGTCGCCACAAGGTACGGCGCGTACGTTGCGAACGACGCCGAACGGGCGCCGTGAAAGTCCACAAAATACTTCGGCCACCAGGCATCGACGACGCTCCGCCGCACGAACCCGATCATCATCGAGCCCAGCGCTATCGTCCATGTCACACGGGAGGCAAACACCCTGGCGAACACGTACCCGAGGGACGAGGGGGAGGCATCGTCCTCCGCTCCGTCACCGGTGTCGAACCCGGTGAACCCGGCGTCGGCGGGGGAATTCTCCATCCAGACGTAGTTGACGCCGAGAAGCAGGCAGACAAACGCGCCGGGGATCCAGAAGGCGTACTGCCACGGAAGAAAAAGCAGAACGAGCGGGACCCCCTGAAACGCCAGAAGGAGGCCCATCCGGATCAGGACGCCGAATATCCCGGAAAACGTCCCGCGCTCCCGCACGTGGAACCACTGCGCATTCACCTTCACAATCGAAAGGGCGCCGAACGACTGGAAGTACCCGTTGAGCCCCCAGACGACCGCCATCAGCGTCAGGATTCCTCCACCGGACAACCCGAATGCGAAGACTGCCGGTGCGACGACGTGCCGGGACGGGCCCGTCCCCTCCCACACAGCCGGACTCACGACCGCAAGCGCGGCAAGCCCGAAAAGGACATTCGCAATGACCACCCCCGCGGCCCCGGCCAGGAACGCCTTTTTTCCGCCGATCCGGTCGGCAAGCGGACCATTCAGGACCACGGAGAGGCCGTAGACCAAAGGCATCATCGTCTCGAAAACACCGAGATCGGTATTCTTCCATCCGAATATGTCGGCGAGTACAGGCGCGACCGCGGTGTAGTTATACCGCGTCGCGTAAAAGAACGCGTAGAGTATCCCCAGCGACATCCAGTTGACGATCCGCCGCCGCCGGAAACCGGCGCCGGGGTACGCAATTCCCCCCGCGGAGATTTCCGGGTCTGCGTTCACCGCGCCCTCCTTCCGGCCGATCATCGGTTCCCCGGTCGCCTGAGGGCCCACAGCTTTTCCGTCACGCGGGCGAGCTCCGCCGCAATCCGGGCCGGATCGTCCGTTTTTTCCGGCTCATTATCGAATACCGCGTACGGGACCCTGTAGTCCTTCACGCTGATGTACGACGGATCGCGCGCAGCGATCTCCTCCCAGTCGTTCGTCCTGTAGTAATATTCCATCTTTTCATCCGGGAGCGAGTGATAGAGGATCGAATGTTCCTCCCCCCTGCGCGCCCGGGCACGGTTCTTCCTGACGGACTCCTCGTAGGAAACCCTGATGTACACAAGCGAGGCGCGGGAGAGGATGTCCGGGTGGAGGCAGTCGAGCGCGTGGGCGATTCCCCTCTCGCCTCCCCGGGCGAACTCGATAAGCGTCGTCTTTCCGTCGTGATACGCGGGATCCCGCGCGATCTTCTTCCTGTATTCGAGATTGATCCGCTCGAGATACAGGTCCCAGACGAACTCGTCCCGGAACCAGTATTTCTCGTCCGTCCAGAGCCTCGGGCGCCCGTGCTTCGTGAGCATATCATCAACCTCGAAAGTCTCCCACACGTAGAGAAAATCGTCGAGCTCCTCAAACTCGCCGATCCGGAATCTCCCGAGCCGCTCGGCCGCGGGGGCAGACTTCAGGAACGCGATCACCTCCGACTTCCCTGCCGCGGGCCGGCCGGTGATTATGAGAACGGGAAAATTGACCGGATTCATTCGGGGCTCCGCAAGTTGTCAGTGCACCTGTTCGATGACGTCCGTTACCCCCGCAACGATCTCCTTCCGCTCACGCACGATCTTTTCGACGGCATCGAACACTGTCGTCTTCAGTGAGATGCTCGAGGGGATCTCCTCCCCCAGGTACTTCTTGCAGTCACCGACGAAGAAATCACTCGCCGCGCAGGAGTACGAGCGGGCCGGGTCAAGCGGCTTCCCCCCGACATCGATCGAAGCGAAGACGACGCCGCCGTCCGCCGACCTCTTCCAGCGGCCGGACATCCCGGCGATCTGTATCCCGGGCCTCTTCTCGATGTTATACACCATGATGTTCCGGAGCTGCTTCCCGGTCAGTTGAAACGTCGTGAGAATGTTCCTGAAGGGGATGACCTCGAACAGCGTCTTTTTCGAGACCGGTCCGGCTTTGACGTCGCGGCGGATCCCCCCGTTGTTCATGAACCCCACCTCCGCCCCGGCCGCTTCACGCTGTGCGTCCGCAAGAAACGTGCCGATCGCGCTCTGGGATTCGCTGCGGAGCCAGTCTCCCCTGAGGCTGAAGATCACCCTGTCATACTCCCTGTCGATCTCCTTCTGCATGGAATCCGCGATCGCGGAGACGCCCGATCGGGGGCGGCTCTCCCCGGCCCAGAGGGGAATGAGATTGCCGTCGTACTTCGTGATCCGCCCCTCCTCCACCGTGATGTCGAGCACTCCCAGGTTCTCCGCGTTCGATCCCGTCTGCACGATGAGCACGCCGTCGACGACCTTCGGATGACGGAGCCGCGTGTGCGAATGTCCGCCGACGATGATCGCCAGCCCGTGCACGCCGGCGGCAAGCCGCGCATCCGCGTCCACCCCCTCATGGGTGAGCGCAATGACGATGTCCGTCTTCGGCCTGAGCTCATCGACGAACTTCTGCGCCGTTTCCACGGGAGAGAGGACCCTGATCCCGGTCAGGTTGTTCTGGTTCACAAGCTCATACAGCTCCTGCGCGATCAGCCCGATGATCCCGATCCTGAGTCCACCCCGCTCAAGAATGACGTACGGGGCGTTTCCGACCGGGTACCGCCCCGCAGTGTCGACAAGGTTCGCACAGATCGTCGGGAAGTCTGCGATGCGGACGAGCGCTCGCAGGTTATCCTGCGAAACGTCGAAGTCGTGGTTCCCCGGACACCACGCGTCGTACCCTATCGAGTCGAGCATGGCAAAGAGAGCGCCTCCGTACGCCCCTCCGAAACGGCGGTCGGTGATCGGGTTCCCCGTCATCACGTCCCCGGCATCCAGCATGATCGTGGCGCCTTTCGACGCGCGCACGCTGTCGGCGATGAACTTGAGCGCGGCAAGCCCCCCCACGAACGGGGGAGGCGATTCCTTCACCCAGTACGCTTCGTGCGGCATGAACGACGCGTGGATGTCGTTCGTATGGAGAATCGTGAGCGTCCTTTCCTGGGACCGGCTCCCCGCGGCGGTACATGCGAGAAGAAGAAGGAGGATGGAGATCGGTTTTCTGAGAAGGGGATGCATGCGGGTTCCCTGATTGTGCGATGGGTGTGAATATACGAAGAATGCGCGAATTCCGAAACCGCCGCGCCCGCGGAGGACTCCGGGGCCCTTGGATATTCGCCGCGGGATTTGTACTATTGCTGTACCAACGCCACACGACAGATCATGATCGCACTCGAAAGCAACACACTCAAGGGTATACTCAGGCGGAGCACCAGCAGGTTCAGGGACAGGATCGCGTTTTCCAGCGTCGACGGGGATCCGATGACGTTCGGCCGTTTCGGCGAAAGGGTGGAGGAACTCTCCCGGCTTCTTCACGACCGGGGGATCATCCCGGGCGACAGGGTCGCCATCCTCTCGGAGAACAGACCGAACTGGGGCGTCGCCTTCTTCGCCGTCACCACGATGGGGGCGATCGCCGTCCCCATCCTCCCCGACTTTCATCCGAACGAAATCCAGCATATCCTCCGGCACTCGGAGTCGAAGGCGCTCTTCGTGTCGAGAAAGCTCCTCGGCACGCTCGAAGAGAAGGAGTTCACGCACATGACAACGCGGATACTCCTTGACGACCTGTCACCCGTCCCCTCCGGGGAGTCCCCCGACAGGTTCAGGCAGATGGTGGACCAGGGGAGCAGGGAGCTCTCACGCCTCAAAGAGGTCGCGATGCGGGTGACCGGAATGATCGCGCCTGAAGTCCGCGAAGAGGACGTCGCCTCCATCATCTACACGTCGGGAACCACCGGACACTCCAAGGGGGTGATGCTCACGCACGGGAACCTCGTCTCGGACGCGCTCGCAACATCGGAGCTCGTGGACGTGAACGAAGAAGACACGTTCCTCTCGATACTTCCCCTCTCCCACTCCTATGAATGCACGCTCGGGCTGATCGCGCCGTTCATGCTGGGGTCCACGGTGTTTTACCTCGACAAACCGCCGTCCGCCGGCGTTCTCATGCCGGCAATGGCGAAGGTCCGACCGACCGTGATGCTCTCCGTCCCCCTCGTCATTGAGAAGATCTTCAAGGGAAGGATACACCCGAAGCTGACGGGGAATCCCGTCGTCCGGGGACTGTACGGGATCCCGTTCTTCCGGAAACGGCTTCACGCCGCCGCGGGAAAAAAGCTCCTTGCCTCGTTCGGGGGGCGGCTGAGGATATTCACGATCGGCGGCGCACCGCTTGCCCCGGACGTCGAGCTGTTTCTCCGCGAGGCCGGCTTTCCCTACGCGATCGGGTACGGACTGACGGAAACGGCGCCTCTTGTCGCCGGATCGCCTCCGGAGTCGACGAAGTTCCGGTCGACAGGTTACCCCGTCTCCGGGGCCCGCATCAAGATCGACAAACCCGACCCGGCAACGGGGGAGGGAGAGATACTCGTCAAGGGCCCGATGGTGATGAAGGGGTACTTCAAGGATCCGGGAAGGAGCGCCGAGGTGATGACGCCTGACGGTTGGTTCCGAACGGGGGACCTCGGCATGTTCGACAGGAACGGGTACCTCTATATCAAGGGAAGGCTCAAGAACCTGATCCTCGGACCGAGCGGGAAGAACATCTACCCGGAGGAGATCGAATCAACGATAAACGAGTTTGACATCGTCGTCGAATCGCTCGTCTTCCAGGAGGAGAACCAGCTCGCCGCCCGCGTCCACCTCAACTACGAAGAGCTCGACAAGCTGTTCTCGCGCGTGCAGCTCACGGAATCGCAGATCAGGGAGAGAATGCGGTCCCTCCTCGACGACCTCCGCAGGCAGATCAACACCCGGCTCGCGTCGTTTTCGAGGATTCAGAAGCTCGTCGAGCAGCGCGAGCCGTTTGAAAAGACGCCGACGCAGAAAATCAAGCGCCATCTGTACGTCTGAGCACCGCGCCGTCACCGGAAGTCCGGTCCGGCGAGGAGCTCCTGTATTTTCAGGAGCCGCGGCCGGTCGATCCCCGTTCGCACGGGGAGGGCCGCCGCCTCCTCCAGCGCCTGCCGCGCCTCCTCCTTCCGCCCCATGTCAATGTACAGGATCCCGAGCTCGTACCGGTGCCGCATGATGTCCGGGGCGATCGCGATCGCCCTCTTCAGCGCCGTCTCGGCCTCCTCGTAGCCCCCGTGCGGGACGGATCCGACGAACACGGATGCAAGCGTCCGCTCGAGCCAGCCGATGTTCCCCAGGGCCCTGTAAAACGATCCGAGGATCGACCAGGCGGCATCGTCTTCCGGATCGATCTCCGTTGCGCGCTGCGCCTCGTGCTGCAGCTCCCGTGAAATTGCGAGTTTCCGTTCCGTTGCCGCATCGAGCGCGATATAGCCAAGCGCCCCGGCAAGCCATGTGTGTCCCTCCGCCCGCATCGAATCGGCCGCAATGCAGCGCCGGGCGTACCTTTCCCCGTCTGCAAGGAGCCTGGCGCGGGCATCCCCATCCGATACTTCCGCTGCGCAAACGGAGGCCCGTGCAATGCGCCAGAGCGCATCCGTGTCACCGGGATTCCCGTTCAGCGCTTCTTCATACAGCGCTATTGCGGCCGGGTAGTCGATACGTGCAAACGCCTCGTCTCCGGAGCGGATCACGCCGGCAGGGTCGCCCGCTCCTCCCCGGAGGAGCACCTGGAGGAGGGCGGGGAGAATGATGCCGGCGTTGAGGATCATGCCTTCCCGGCCTGTTTTTTCAGCAGGTCCCTGATCTCGGTCAGGAGCGCGATGTCTGCAGGCGGAGCAGGCGGCTCGGCCGGCGCCGATTCCTTTCTCCGTTTCAGCGCGTTGATCCCCTTGATGAGGAGAAATACCGCGAACGCGATAATAGCAAAATCGAACCATGTCTGTATGAACGCACCGTACCGGAGCGCGACCGGGGCGCTCCCGAGAAGGGGCGCTTTCAGGGTCAGTGACAGATCGCGGAAATCCACCCCGCCGATCAGCATTCCCAGGGGGGGCATGATGACATCGCCGACAAGTGATGAGACGATTTTCCCGAATGCACCGCCGATGATGATACCGACGGCCAGGTCGACGACGTTCCCTTTCATGGCGAACTCTCTGAATTCCTTCACGACGCTCATGTGTATCTCCGGTTGTTGTTGGGTAATGGGTGTGGAGCGCGAAATCCTCAGAAAAGCGTATAGGCAAGCCCCAGCGAGAGGGCCTGCTTCATCTGCGTTCTCGCCGAGACGTTGACGTCGTTGATCAGGTTAAACGTCAGCCCGGTCGAGATGTACTTGTTGACCTTTGCCACGATCGAGTAGTCGTTCCGCACGACGATCCTGTCCATGCTCTGAAACGGCGCGAAGAGCTCGAGCCGCCCAACGAGTTGTATGTTCTCCGCGATGTTTGCGTTCAGCTCGCTGACGGATTCAAGCCCTCCCCTCGTCCAGACCTTGTGGACGGTGTGCGTCGTCAGGTCCGTCGCATACTGGTTGAACTGCGAGGTGACGATCTCCCGGACCTCGGCTCCCACGCGGGTCGTGAACCACGCGGCGGGCCTGTACTCCACGCCGGCGCTCTGTGTCACGTACGCAGGGTCGAATACTTTGGACACCTGCGTCTCCGGCACGGTGCTGTAGTTGTACCCCGGGGCGAATTGCGTGCGGAGGGTCGCCGCAACGTACGGACTGACGGATCCACCGGTCTTCAGGATGAGCAGGCTCTCGATGTAGATATCATCATCCGTTTTGCGCAGCCCCTGGTCGCCGAGGCGGGCCTGGCCGAAGGCGAGATGGTAGTTGTTTGTCCAGACGGTCCGCTCGGACGTCAGGACCGAAGAACCCTGGAGCGCGACCGTGTACGCGAGCGTGTTCGAACCTCCCGCCACCCAGTCTTTGAACGAAACCTGGGTCAGGTTCAGCGCCCCGGACGCCGTGTGCGCCCATCCATAGTGCTGTGAGGTGTCGGCATTCGCTTTCGCGGACTGCTCGAGGTACCGTTTCTCGCGATCGATTTCCTCCTGCGACTTTTGCTGGGCGAGCGCCCCTGCAAGGGGGATGACGACGAAGAGAAGCAGGCGTGCGTAATTCATTGTGATCCCTGGTATTGTTCCGGGTGATGTTATGAAGACTCGTAAGAAAACAAAATCCGTCGAAAACGCAACGATCCGGTCTCCCGGGTCCGTCCCGGAAGGTTCTCCTACCTCCGGAAAAAGAGGGCGCTGTCCGGCACGCGGCATTTGGCAAACCCCGGCCCGCTCCAGGAGACCTCAAGTCCCGACCCCCCCGTTCTGTTGAAATACGCGATGCGAAGAGCGTGAAGCCCTTTTTCGAGGGCGACGGCCCCCTGCTTCTCCGTCATGCCGTGGAGACCGTCATTCTCGACGACGGACCTTTCATCCACGAAGAGCCTGCTCCCGTCGTCCGAATCGGTGAAAAACGAGTAGACCCCGCGCTCGGGGACGGCAATGAACCCTTCGAAAAGGAATCCGTAGTTCTCGGGCCGCGGGGAGGATATTCCGAAGTTCCCGAGGCTCCCTTCGTTCAGCGGTGCCATTCTCCCGAAGTCAGGAATCGTATCCCATTCCCCCTGGTAATACCTGAATGCAATCCCCGGCATAAGCCCCTCCGCACTTTGCGCATGGAGCGGCGCCACCTTTGTGAATTCCATCCGCGAAACCGGACTGACGGGCTTCCCGTCCCGGAACCCCCGCGCGCTCACGGTTCCGCTCTCCCGGAGAACCAGGTTCCCTTCGGCAACGGGGGAGTGCGCGCCCGGGTCCGATCCGTCGGTCGTATATCTGACAACGGTGTTGCGCATGGCCGGCGTTATCGTGAAGGGGAGGCGATCGATGAATATGTTCCCGGCGGCGATTATGAGGGGAGGATTGCCGATGTCGGGCGGACCCGCGATCTCCAGTGCGACAACGGCATCGCAGGAGTCCGGAGCGGCCTGCGGAACAGAGACGACGAGCGCGTCCTCGCTCCTGGCGAGCGTGAGCGGCGTGCCGTCCCCAAGCAGGTACGCTTTCTGCGGGTCACTCAACAATCCCGGAACCACGAGCTTTCCGCCGGCGGGCCAGTCGAAAACATGGAGATAAAGCGTCGTCCCCGCCGTCGTACGGCGCGACGTACAGCGCCCCCAGGGGAGCGCCCTGAAGGGGCTCGCCGTCGTCCCGGTGATCGATCCACCGTTTTTTTTCATCCATGCCCCCAGGTCCCCTAGCCTCCCGATGCACGCGGCGGGGAACACGCCCTCGGCAGTCGGTCCGATATTCAGCAGGAAGTTCCCCCCTTTTGATGCGACGTCCGCAAGCGTCCGGATCAGCTCCCTCGACGATTTCCAGTTCGTATCGCGGCTGTTGTATCCCCAGTGATCATTCATCGTCATGCACGTTTCCCAGTCGACACCGGCGAGACCGGTCGCCGGAACCTCCTGTTCGGGCGTCCCGAAGTCCCCCGAGAATTCCCCCTCTTTCGTGAAACCTTCCATTCCCGATCTCCCGGCGCCGACACGGTTATTGATGATGATTCCCGGCTGGAGCGCCCGGACGTAGTCATACAGATCGCGCCCCTCCGTCGTGTTCCATGTCGATTCCCATTCTCCGTCGAACCAGAGGACCCCGATCGGTCCGTATTGCGTCAGGAGCTCCTTCAGTTCCGCCTTCATGTACCGGATGTACCGGCGGAAGTCGGCGCCCGAGTCGGGGCGGTCGGTCTCCCACGCCCGGCGCGGGAGATAATCCGGGTGATGCCAGTCCATGATCGAATAGTACCAGCAGATCTTCATCCCCTGCTTCCTGCATGCTTCGGCGAGCGCCTTCATGACGTCCCTGTGGAACGGCGTCCCCATCACGCTGAACTCAGTTTCTTTCGTCCCGAAGAGACAGAACCCGTCGTGGTGTTTCGTCGTGATGACGATGTATTTCATTCCGGCATCCTTCGCCATGCTCACCCATGCATCCGGATCGAACCGCCGGGGGTTGAAGCGCGCGACGAACTTTTCATATTCTTTCACGGGGATCTTCGCGTTCTCCCGTATCCACTCTCCGTAGTCCGTCCTCCCTCCCCATTCCCCCGCCGGAACCGCATAGAGCCCCCAGTGAATGAAGAGTCCGAACCTGGCCTCCCGCCACCACTGCATCCTGGCGTCGCGGTCGGCGGCGCTCTCGGAGCCGGGTCCGGCCAGGATACGGCCGGCGGAAAGGACAACAAGGCAGAACAGTATCTGTTTCATATGCGTCTCCCGTGTTGGTGCTGAAACGATGGAGGAGAAATCAGGTGAGGTGTAATACTACGCACAGAAGGGGACGAAGTCAATCATACAACGGCATACGCCGGGCATCCGGCGGACATGCAGTGGAGATGAACCGGGCGGAGGCCCGTACTTGCCTCTCGCCTGCCCGCACGGTATCTTTCAGTGCGATGACACGCATGATCCGCTATATCGTGATGGCCTCCGGAGTGCTCCTCTGCCGTGCTTCTTCCGCCCGGGCGGGCGAAGTGGACTGGAGCCTTGTGCATGCGGCGACGATGCGGGGGATCGACAGGCTGTACAACATGAGGATCGAAGAAGCGGCCGCCACATTTGATTCAGTCCGGAGGATGGCGCCCGGCGACCCGCGCGGCTACTTCTTCGGAAGCATGGTTCATTTCTGGCTTTACACGCTGACACGGGACGAAAAGGAATACCGGACGTTCCTCGAGAAGTCGGACGATGTTATCACGGTGTGCGAAAACCTTCTCGACGTCAGCGACACGGATGCGGTGTCCCTCTTTTACCTGGGGGGAATATACGGCTACAGGGGGCTGGCGCACCAGGCGCACAATTCCATGTTCAAGGCGGTCACCGAGGGACGCAAGGGATACCTCTCGCTCAAGGAGGCGGTAAAGCTGAAGCCCGATCTGTACGATGCCCAGATGGGATTCGGACTGTTCACGTACCTTGTGGCCAAGGTGCCGAAATCGCTCAGCTGGATACTGAGCATCGTCGGATTCAGCGGAGACGCGGAAGGGGGGCTCGCCATGGTCCGCCGCGCTGCCGAACACGGGCTCTACACGAGGACAGAGGCCAGTTTTTATCTTTCCCAGTTTCTCTTCGCGGAGCAGAAGAGCGAGGAGGCGCTGCCGATACTCGACACGCTCATCGCCCGGTACCCGGACAACGCGCTCTTCGTCATCACGTACGCATCGTGGGAGTCACGACTCGGAAACACGGACGTCGCCCTCCGCGCAGCACGCAGGGCTGTGGAGATCAACGCCAGGAGCCGCGTCCGCTACGGGGAGGAATTCGAGTACAGCACGCTGGGTGCGATCTACTACGCGATGAACGACTTCGCGAACGCGCGGGTGAACCTTGAAGAATACGTCCGGAGGGCGGCCTCGGAAGATTATATTACAAACTGGACGTATTACCGGCTTGCGGTGGCCGAGGAGATGTGCGGAGACCGGGCCGCGGCGCTCGGGTCGTACAGGCGGCTGAAACAGGTCGACGACAGGGACCGGGCGAGCGAGTCGTACATGTACAGGACGGCACTGCGCAGGCTGAAGGAGCCGATAGGTTTTGCGGAGGCACTTCTCATTCGCGGGGGGAACGACGCCGGACGGAAATCATACGACAGCGCGGAAGCGTTGTACAAAGAGGTCCTGGAATTGAAGGGGACGGCAGCGGATCTCCGCGGCCGGGCGCTCCTGGGGCTCGAACAGCTCTACATCGCCCGCGAGAACTACGCGTCCGCTCTCCGCGCCGGCGAGGAGCTGACTGCACTGGAGCCTGAGACCGAAAAGTGGCTGATCCCTCAGGGGTTCCTGGAGCTGGGAACCGCGTTCGAGAAGCTCGGCCGAACGGCGGACGCCCGCGCCGCGTTCAACAGGGTGCTTACGTTCGACGATTACGATTTCCAGAAAACGACGGAGGAAAATGCGCGAAAGGAGATCGCGAAGCTGCAGACGCCGGGATAGGACGATCCCCCGCAATCCCGGACGGAAGCGCTTTCCGTCCGGGATTGCGCCGGGATCAGAAATGAGTTTCCTGCTCGACGTATCCGGGGGGCGGAACGAACTTCCATGCGGGGACGCTCTTCGACTCGTCGACTGAGACCGCCTTCATCACCGAGTTCTCCCCTTTCAGGTTCCGTTCGCAGTACATGAGTATGTGGTCGGCGCCCGCGTACCGCACGACACCTCCCTGCGTCGAACGCTCAAACGCGTCACACACCTTTCCCGCAAGCGTCATCGCGGGAATTCTCCTGATGTGGCCTTCCATCTTCTCGCTCGCCGGCAGCGCGTCCCAGTCGAACCGAACTTCCGTACCACGGCTCGCTGGTCCGCGTCTGAACACCACGCGCTTGTCGTGCCAGAGCGTATAAACGGTCTTGCCGTCGCAGAGGACCGATTCCTTCAGCATCCCGTTCACGTACGTGTCCTTGCACTCGAGCCGGCCGTACTCGTCAAAATACAGAACGACCCTGCCGGCGATCTGTACCCTCCCCTCCAGCGTCATCGTCTCGTACGTAATCACGCCCGACTTCACGTCGTATTTCCTGTCCTGCGCATCGAGGCGGGAAGCCAGGATTGAGCCGCACGCAAACGCAACAATCAGAGCGAGCAGAGCACGCATACATTCCCCCTTTATGGTGACATCTTTGAATCGGTATGCACCATTGTAGAGAATGCGGAGGGAACGCAACGAGACTTGCATCACATCGTGATGCCCTTCACATGAATCGGGCGCACATGTTTCGATCAGGATCCTCCCGAATCCAATCGTAAGATTTTGCGTCTCACTGTTATCCTACGAACGGTGAAATCAGGAGTCCAAGGAGATACGTTGCGCCGGCTTCCCCCAGGCCGATAAGCGTCATTTCAGTCCCGCTTCTCATCCATGATCTCCCTGTGACGAGAACCTTGGATGCGCCGACGGCAAAATGCGCCAGCGTGCTCACCGCGAATGATATCGCGAGCGCGGTCATGCCGGAGGCAAAGAAGAAGGGAATGACAGGGATGACGGCGCCTATCGCCGTGCTGATGCTGGCGCTCGAGGCTGCCACCCACTGGTTCGGAAACGTCTGTTCGGAAAGTCCCAGCTCCTCATGCGCGAGAGATTTCAGAAGCTGGCCGGGCTGCTGGGACAGGCGGTCCACCATTGTCTTCGACTCGGCGGGGGTGAACCCTTTCAGCTGGTAGAACAGCTCAAGCTCCTCCTTTTCCTCCTCAGGGTTGTTCGCTATTTCGTGACGCTCCCTGTCAAGCTCCGCTTCGGACACCTCCCGCTCCGATTTCGTCGCCAGGTAGGCCCCGCTCCCCATCGAAAGGGCCGATGCAATTGCAGTCGCAAGCCCGCTCAGGAGGACGAACTCGCCGTTGGCGTGCGTCGCCCCGGCGACACCGCTGACGACGCCAAATGCCGCCCCCAGGCCGTCGTTTACGCCGTAAATCGCCTGGCCGATCCATCCCCCGCCACGGACATGCCACCGTTCCCGGCCCAGCATCCGCTGGAGTTTCCCCTGTATGCTCCCCGGGCCGGATTCAAACTCGCCGAGTGCGCGGGAATGAGCCCGTTCTTCACGCGCGGCTGCCGTAAGATCGCGCCGGTCGGCGTCGGTCGGGGCGGACGTCATGAGCGTCTCGTACAGCCTGTCAGCCTCGGATTCGCCCGCTTCGAGTATGCCCGCGGCGGCGGCCGTGTCGCTCCTCAGGAGAATCGCTCTCCGTATCCGGTCGACAACGGACTCCCGGTACACTCCCGGATCGGCTCCCAGGGAGCGGAGTTTGAGAGCCCACCTCTCCGCATGGCGGTCTTCCGCTTCTGCCATCCGCTCGAGTATCGCCCGGCGCTCCGCGTTCTTTTCGCGCGCCGCCAGGGCGCGGTAATTCCGGGCGCTCCTCATCTCGTCGAGCCATGCCTGACGCAGGCCCCTGACAAATTCCTGTTTACGATCGGCTCCCGAAGGCATGCTGTCGAATGTTGTGTTATAGGGGATACGCGGGTTGGACTCCGTCAATTAGCGAATTCCGCCGGACATTTACAATCGTACCCCTCCCGCCGGACAAAAAGGAGCCCGCCCTGCCGCGGAAAGAAATGCGGCACGGGCGGGCTGCGAACAGGGTTCCCGGGGATGATTGTTCCCCTACTCAAGAACGAAGATTTTCTTCTTCGCGCACATCTCCCTGAGGATCTTCGGCCACACAGTGACGCTCACTTCGCCGAGATGGGCCTTCTTGAGAAGGAGCATGTACGTCCGCGACTGTCCGATTCCTCCGCCCACGCTGAGCGGCAGCTCGTTCGTCACGATGCCGTTGTGATAGGGCTGGCTCAGGAAATGGGTCTGCCCCGCCATCTCGAGCTGGAGCCTGAGAGTTTCGGCATTGACCCGTATCCCCATCGACGTGAGCTCGTGCCGGCGGCGCGTTACGGGGTTCCAGACGAGTATATCGCCGTTCAGACCGTGGAACGTGCTGCCGCCTTTCGACGACGTCTCCGTCACCCAGTCGTCATAGTCAGCGGCGCGGTTCTCATGGGGAAACCCGTCCTTCAGCGGCCAACCTATGCCGATGATGAAGACCGCCGGATACTTCTGCAGGATCTCGGTCTCGCGCGCCTTCCTGGGGAGGTCGGGGTACATCTCGAGAATCTCCTCCGCGTGAAGAAACGTGAGTTCCTCCGGGAGGTTCGGGTACTTCCTGTTCTTCAGTTTCGGATAGACCTTCTGAACGTGACGTTCGGCTCCCTTGAACACTTTCCAGATCTTTCCGACAATCTCCTTGAGGAACCTGACGTTTCTCTGTCCGGGTTTGATCACCCGCTCCCAGTCCCACTGATCGACGTAGCAGCTGTGGTCGTGGTCGAGGAAATAGTCCTTCCGGACCGCGCGCATGTCCGTGCAGATCCCCTCCCCCGGCTTCATCGAAAACTGCTTCAGCGCTATCCGTTTCCATTTCGTCGCCGCCTGAACAACCTGGGCGTCGATTGGATGCTTGTCGTAGTCGTTTGCAATGTGGAACTGTACCGGGGTCCGCGACCCGTCCCTGTCGAGAAGGTCGTTCACGCCGCTCTCGACGTCCACGATGAGGGGGACCTGCACCATCATCAGGCGGAGCTCCTTGCAGAGATGGTCTTCGATGTACCCCTTCACTTCGTAAATTGCTTTTTGCGTGTCCCGCGGGGAAAGGAGCGAGTGATAATCCGACGGGAGTATTTTCTCAAGTTCGTCATAATTGCCGATACCTGGACCGGCCAGGTCAGCGCGCTTATCTGTCATAACGGAATCCTCCATTGTATTGGGTGTGATTCACTTCGGGAAGTGTCGCGGCAGCGTCAGGGCTCAATGAACGGGTCCGGCGGAATTGCTCTCGGACAGGGGATGATGAGGCACTGCCAGAGTAAAGAGAAAAAGGGGCATAATCAACACCGTCAGGGGCGGAAATTCCGGGCGGTCCGTATCATCGCCTCGAGATTGGCGGGCGGGGTCGACGGGGGAAGCGCGCATCCCGCGTTCAATATGAACCCGGGCGTATCGGCGAAAATGCCGAGGATCTCGGATGTCTTCTCCTCGACAAGGCGCGGCGTTCCGAGCGCAAGGACGCCGCTCGGGTCGATATTCCCCAGGAACACCACCCGGTCCTTCGTTTTGTCATGGGCAAGGCGGGGATCGGTCTTGTAATCGATTTCGATCCCGTCCGCACCCGTGGCGATCATGTCCTCCAGTATGGAGGAGGTATTCCCGCAGATGTGGAGAACGTACGGCAACCCGGCGGCGTGCGATGCCTCCGCGATCCGGCGGTCATACGGCAGCGCGAACCTGCGGAAGAGCGCCGGCGAGACAAGCTCCGGGCCGGCAACGCTGTCCCCGTTCGACGTCATGTCCGCCCCCGTCGTCCCCATGAGCCGGATGAACTGCGTCGTCACGCCCGCGCAGTATTCAAGAAGAGCGACGGCGTTCTCCTCATTCTCCGGATCGAGAAGGTCCATCATCCACCCGTCCATTCCCCGGATGAGGCTTGCGAGAGTGAACGGGCACTGGTCGCAGTTCCCCCTGATGTAGACTTCGTCGCCGAAATGACGTTTCAGGAGGCGCACCGCCTCGAGCCAGACCTGCACGCCCGGGTACGCCCGTATGTCGACGGAGGGCAAAGCGGCGACCTGTTCCAGCGATCCGATGAGTCCCCCCCTTGCACGCGCCGGATCATCCTCCGGCGCATCCACCGGGACCCCCACGGCCCCGGCGAGCGTCACCGTATCCACGTCGACGATGATCCCGTCGAATCCGTACCTCTCCACTGAACGGATGAACGAGGCGGCAAGAGCCCCGGGATCGCTCCTGAACCGGCGCATTGTGAACCCGGCCTCGCGTGCGGCCATCATGAAATTATGAAGCATGACGGGGACCCTGTCGGGCCGCTCCCCGCGCAATGCGCACTGTATCCGCTCCCTGCCGTTCATTTTCCCCTCCGCTCCATTCTGTTGATGAGGACCGCAAGGAGTATCAGTCCCCCGCGGACGACGTGCTGCCAGTATTCGCTGACGTTCAGAAGGGTCATGCCGTTCATGATCACCCCCAGGAACACGACGCCGACCATCGTCCCCCAGACGCGACCCACTCCCCCCGCAAGGCTCGTTCCCCCGATGATCACGGCGGCAATCACGTCAAGCTCCCACCCTTTCGCCGTCGTGGCGGTCCCCGACATGATCTCCGATGAGAGCATGACGCCGCTCGCCGCGGCAAGCGTCGACGTAAGCGCAAGGACGGTAATCCGGACCGACGCGACGTTGATTGCGCTCAGGCGCGCCGCCTCGGCGTTCCCGCCCACGGCATACACCGCCCTCCCGAACGCCGTGTAGTTCATGAGCAGATGCGTTGCGACGAACGCGAGAATGAACAGGAGCGCCGGGAACGGAATGCCGAGGAGATATCCCCCCCCGATGAAATTGTACCAGGAGGGGAACGGGGTCAGGGGGAAGCCGTTCGTGATAAGCTCCGCCGCCCCGCTCAGCGCCGTCAGGAGCGCGAGCGTGCTTATGAACGACGGGACGCCGAACCTGTTGCGGAGCGCACCTGCGAGCGCGCCGGAAGCGAACCCCGCAAGGAGTGCAGCCAGTATCGCGGCACCGACGGCGAGCACCCCCCCCGGCCCGGATCCCGGGGAACCGAGGGCCCCCGCGACCCAGGCCGTGAGACAGCCTGAGAAGGCGGCCATGGACCCCACGCTCAGGTCGATCTCCCCGGCGATGATCACGAGCGTCATCCCCAGTGCGATCAACCCCTGCATCGAGACGTTCCTGAGGACGTTGAGAAGATTTCCGGCGCTGAGAAAATTGGGCGCGGCGGCCGCGAGGAAGATGCAGAGTCCCGACAGGATGATCTCGAGGACCGCGGACGAGAAGAGGGAGCGGATGCGTGTCATTCCATGCACATTCCGAGAAGGGACGCCAGGGATATATCGCACGGCGACACTTCGCCGGCGATCCGGCCTTTCCTGAGCACGAGTATCCTGTGGCAGACTTCCATCAGCTCCTCAAGCTCGCTTGAGACGACGACGGATGCGATCCCCCGTGCGCTCAGATTCCGGACGATCTCGAACATCTGCTCCTTCGCCCTGATGTCAATTCCCCTTGTCGGTTCATCGAGAAGGAGCACCTGCGGCGCCGTTTCAAGCCACCTGGCGACGACAACCTTCTGCTGCGTCCCGCCGCTCAGCGCGGAAACCGGATCATCCACGCACGGGATGGCCATGTCCATTTCGCCGGCGTACCTGAACGCCACGGCGCGTTCACGCGCGGCCGTTGTGATCCAGTGAAGCGAAGGGGGCCAGAAACCGGCGAGGTTGATGTTGATGCGCGCGCTCAGTATCTGTACGAGACCGTCGGCCTTCCGGTCCTCCGGGGCGAGCCCCAGGCCCAGTCTCTTCATTTGCGGCGGGGATGACGGGACGACCTGCCGGCCTCCGACGGTGACCGTCCCCGCATCGTGCGGATCGGCGCCGAAAAGCCCCCTGAGGAGTTCCGTCCTCCCGGCCCCCAGGACCCCCGCAATCCCGAGGATCTCCCCCCGGCGGAGCGTAAACGAGACGTCGCGGTATGCCTCCCCCCGCGTAAACCCGTCCACGATCATGACCGGCTGCCCCGAAAGAGGAACCGCCCCTGCACGCGTGCGCACGGGCGTCTCGCCGAACATCATGCCGGCGATGACCCCGGGCGTCGCTTCCGCGATCGGAATCGTCCCGACGAGATCTCCGTTCCGAAGAACCGATGCGTCGTCGGCGATCCTCTTGATCTCCTCCAGTCTGTGCGTAATATAGAGGACAACCACCCCCTGCGAGGCAAGCCTCCTCAGGAGAATGAAGAGCCTGTCGGTTTCGCGAGGCGCAAGCGCAGACGTCGGCTCGTCCAGCAGGAGGACCGCCGGGGCGTGCGACATCGCCTTTGCGATCTCCACCATCTGCTGACCGGCAAGCCCGAGGCTCCCGGCGCTCACCCGTACGTCCATCGTGAGCCCGAGATCCTCGAGGAGGTTCTCCGCCATCTTCCCGGCACTTCTCCAGTCGATAAGCCCCCGGCGGCGCGGGAGCCGTCCCAGCAATATGTTCTCGGCGACGGAGAGCCCCGGTATGAGGCTGAGCTCCTGATGGACGGTAGCGATCCCCCGCTCCAGCGCCTCCCGGGGCGAACGAAACGACACAGGGGCGCCGTCGACGAGCATCGTTCCCGACGTTGGCTGAACGGCGCCGCAGAGGAGCCTGACGAGCGTGCTTTTTCCGGCGCCGTTTTTCCCCAGCAGTGCCCTGATCCGTCCCCCCTCGCACCTCATCGAGACGTCCCGGAGGGCGATCGTTCCCGGGTACTCCTTCCGGAGGCGGTCCGTGGCAAACATATGGGGAGGGGGTGCCATCTTACCTGTTCAGTTCTTTCAGGCGCGCGGCGAACCTCCGAACCCCTTCCGGATCGCCGCGGGAGAGGAGCACACCGGGGAGGGACTGCTTCGGTTCAACCCTTTCGCCTTTCAATACCCCGAGTGCCGACTCCACGGCCCGTGAACCGATCTCATACGGCTGCTGCCCGGTCACCGCCTGGAGTATCCCGTCGTCGCTCAGGAGGAATCCCGCGATCTGCTCGCCTGTGTCCGTTCCGAATACGGCCACGCGCCCCGCCCGGCCGGCGTTCTTCACCGCCATGACCGCCCCCACCGTGGCACCCTCATTCGCGCCCCAGAGAATATCGAGGTCAGTGTGCGCCGTCAGCATGTCCCCCCCTCTTCTCACCGCCTGCTCCGCAAGCCAAGCGTCCTGTTCCGCGACAATATTCACGCCGGGAAGCTTCAGGATCTCCTCCTTGAATCCGTTCACCCTCATCGTGCTCGGTTCGGGCGCCTGCGAGCGGAATGCCAGGATCGCGACGTTTGCCCTCCCCCCGAGGCGTTTCTCGATGTATTCGCGGGCGGCCGCGCCCGTGGACCTCCCGAGGGCCGTCTGATCGCTCTCCACGTAGGAGGACGCGATGTTCCCCTCCACGTTCGTGTTGTACGTGATGATCGTGATCCCCTCTGTGCGGGCGCGCCCCAGCGCGATCACGGAAGCCTTCGCACTCAGCGGGGATACCACGATCGCATCCACGCCCCCTTCGATGTACGTGTTGATAAGCTGGATTTCCTTGTCGGGTTTCCCCTCGCTGTTGGCTTCCAGGAGCTCCGCGCCATTGCGTGACGCCGCATCGCGCATGCCGAAAAGGACCAGGCGGAAGAACTGGTCTTCCTGGAAGACGATGCCGGCGATTTTCTTTCGCCCGGCCCCGTCGGGTTTCTTCGCGCAGCCGGGGAGAAGAACGGCGAGGAGAAGCAGGGCGGTGGTTATCGATTTCATGATGGAGTGGTCCTGGCCTTCTGCATTGGCGGACAATGATACCGAACCCCGCGCGAACAATCAATTGCGCGGCCCGCGACGGTTTCTCAATGACTCACTGCCAGGTAGATCCAGTTCACGGTCACGTCGGTCCGACCGGTGAGCGAGATCGTGTTGACGCTCCGCAGCGTGCGGGGATCGACGTCGAATTCAAGTGAAAAAGTCACCGGCGGCGGATCGTAAAGAACTTCGCGCAGGGTCACGAACCGGCGTGCAGGATGACGCCCGGGGCGGAGCGGAACACCGTTGAACGCGAGACCGATGCTCCCCCCGTCAACCGTGTCCGCACATTCGACACGGAGCCGGACGCCGGCCGGACGAACCGGTTCTGATACGGTGAGCGACATTGTCTGTGTTTCCCCCCTCCGGACCCGCACGGGGAGAGGCGCGGGAAGGCTCACGTGCGGGATGGGATACTTCGCCCCGGAGAGCGTGTAGACCTTGTCCATGTTTCCGAGCGGAACGGGGTCTCCGATATCATGAAATACGGAGAACGCCGGCTCCTGTCCCCCTTCCCGCGCACAGAAATAATTGAACGAGTATATCCCGTCGGCTCCCGCCGCATAGAAGAGCGCGGATGCAGCGCGCATCTCCTCCACCGTCATCATCCTGTCCCCGCACGTAAACTCGAGGCACCCGTACAGCGGAATGTCTCCGCACGATTTCCTGTATCCGGCAATGTGCATGTCAGGCTCGGTAGAGAGAAAGGGGGCTACGGTGATGAAATCGACAAGTCCCCGTTTGCACCATGCTGCTGGATCGAGCCCCACGTACGCGCTGGCTGTGAGGGATGACGGAACGCGAACGGAAAGGAGTACCGGTATTCCCCTCCGTCGCCCCGCGTCCCGGGTCATGCTCCGGACCCGTTCTACAAATTGCGTCATCAGCGATGCGCAGGAGGGTGAGTTCACCGAATCCCGGGGGAAGTAGTACGGAAACCTCATGAAATCCAGCTCGATCCCATCGATCGGATACCTCTCGCACACCTCGCGAATGAGGGCATAATAATACTCCCGGACCTCGCTGATTCCGTAGTTAAGCGCGTACGCTCCCCATCCATCATAGCCTCCCAGGCGGTATTCGGGATGCGACTTCCAGAAGTCGCCGAGGAGCGGGCTCCCGGGGATGTCGACGTCGTGGAGCTCGTTCATTCTAATTGTCAGAAACGCCTCCATCCCGCGGAGACGCGCCCTGTCAACAATCATCCCCACCGGGTCGAGCGAATCTCTCAGCAAGAGCTGCAGGTTCTCGCTGAAATGCCGGTACATTGAGTCCCTCTCAGAAAGGGCATGTCCGGCAGATGCCGGGAAGTCGTACGAAAACATGCCGGCCTTTCCACCCGGGTAGATCCCTTTCTGACACGGGTTCGGATTGAAGAGAAATGTCGTGACGCCGGCATCCGCCGCCTCATCGACGCTCCTGTACACGTCGTCGGGGGAGAACGTTTTCCGCCAGAATATGTTCGAACCGTCGCTGTTGTACAGGATTCTCCGCCGGGAGTGCCCGGGCCTCTCCGCTGAAACGCCAGCAAACGGCATGCCGCCGGGGATTTTCTCGAGCGGGGGCTCTTCGTACCCGAGGGCGGCGGCGGTCGATCCGCCTTTGAACCCGAAGTTCCGGTCACGGGGCTCCAGGAACCCCGGGTCCGCGACACGGGAATGAACGTCGTTCCCGCGCGACTGCCACCCGGCGAATGAGAGCGAGTCGAAGAGAAGCGAGTCTTTCCCTGTGAACCGGTAAAGGTTGTAATCGAATATCATGTTCCCGCCGCCGGGGTTCCCCCCGATGAATTGACTGCTGTCCCAGAAGACGATATTGTGCTCGAACGCGAATGACGTGTGGGTCTCCAGGCGTGTCCGCTGGACCTGGAGATCGCGGCCGAACGCCAGTATGTTGTTCCTGAATTTGTTCTCCTTCCCGTAGTGCTGATGGAACCCTCCGTGCGTCGTATTGTACACGAGGTTCCCCTCTGCGGCAATGTGTGTGGTCCCCTCGTCGAAATATATCCCCCACCCCCCGTAGCGAAGCGCCGCGACGTCGTGGATGATGTTCTTCCAGATGAGCGTCCCTTCCTGATTTCCCAGCGTATAGATCGCACCCATGTCGCTCAAAATCGGTCCGTCCCGGTCTGTGCGCACGCCGATGTTGTGGATGTTGTTGAATGCGATGAAGTTCCCCTGTGCGAGGGACGGCCCGTACCCCCATGTCCAGCCGAGCGAGATTCCCGTATAGTAGAAGTCGTAAATCGAGTTATTCACGATCCGGTTCAACCCGCTCTCCCCCACCCAGACGCCGATGGCGCTGTGAAACAGGAGGCCACCGTCGCTGATCCGGCAATTGAGGACGCTGTTCCCTGACGTCCGATCCTCTTCCTTATCCCTGACGACCGTCTCGCCGATCTTGATCCCTCCCGCTCCGAGTCCGGACAGTTTGCAGTTCCGTATGACGTTCTCTTTACATCCTTCTCCGAGCTCGATGCCGTATGTCCCCACGTTCGTCACCGAGCATCCCTCGAACAGGCATGATCGCGCCCCCTTCGCAGTTACCGCCGCAGGGACGCCTATATCCGCCTGCGGGAAACCGCCGGGCAGGATGCGGGACGTATCAATGCCGGCGGGGAAATACCACCCCGCATATTCGAACGTCATCCTCCGAAACGTCACGTGCGAGACGAACTTTCCCGAATCCGGCATCCCTTCGATATTGAGTATTGTCGCGAGCCGCGGGACCACCCATTCCCCGCCTCCACCCCCTTCCGGGTCGCCGTCGGACGGTTTTGGAACATAGTAGATCGCTCCCGAGTCCCTGTCGGCGTACCAGTCCCCCGGCTCTGCGAGTGCGCTCTTCACGTTCACGAGATAGAAGAGGTCCCCTTTTTCAAGGCGGAACATGCTCATCCTGCTGAACCTGAAGAGATGAGAATCCGCGTCGAACCCGGATACGGGGAGTCTCGATTCGACCCACCGGTTCATCACCACCGCCTCGGCACCGGCAAATTTCTCCCCCTCCGGGAGTGACCCTCCGGGCGCACTGAACGCGGTTTGCCCTTCCAGCCACTCTGTCCGGGACGTGACGCCCGGGACGGTCTCCACAGCCAGGAACCCTTCCCGCGGAAACCTTGACTGACGGGCGAGCCTTCCGCACACCCAGAGTTCATGAATGTCCTGTACTTCGGATCCTCCCCCCGGAAACGTGTGTTTCCACACGCGCATTCCTTTCATCCTGATCGTTTCCCAATGCAGGATATGTGTCCCCCCGCTCAAGAATGCACTCTCCCCTTTCTCCGCCTCGTACGTCACGTTGTGACCGGGGGACCCTCCGTCACCGGGGCCGAGAACGAACGTGCGGGGGAGTACGTATCTCCCTTCCCGCAATCGGACAGTGACTGTTTTGTCCTGTCCGCCCGGCCCGGACCTCACACTCCGCACCGCGTCGCGTGCCCGTTCGAGCGTCGCGAACGGCTTCGCACGCGTCCCCCGGCTGCCGTCGTTTCCACGCGGGGAGACATAGAAGACGACACCTGCTCTCTCCCGTGCAGGAGTGAGCGCGGGGAAGGTGAGGAGGAGAAAAAAGCCGGCTCCCGTTGCCCGGACCAGGGATGGGATGTTCATATTCACAAAGTCGGTGCCTGCCCGGTTGTGCCGGGGAAACGGATGTCCCCGGACACGCGTTTCACTCAATCACGGATTCAAACATCGCGCGAACATTCGCAGGGGGAATATCCGCAAGGATGTTGTGCACCTGCTGGAAGACGAATCCTCCGCCGGGAGAGAGTATCCGGATCTGTTCACGAACGTGCCGCCGGATGGACTCCGGAGTTCCGCCGGAGAGGACCGTTTGCGTGTCGCACCCTCCCCCCCAGAATACGATTGCATCGCCGAAATCCTTCTTCAGTCCCGCCGCATCCATCCCGCGGCATGAAACCTGCACGGGATTGATGATGTCGAGACCGGCGTCGATAAGATCGGGGAGCAGTTCCCTGACCCCGCCGCAGCAGTGAAGCATGACCTTGACACCGGCGAGCTCCTTCGCCCGCCGCCAGAGCCGTTCGTGGCGGCTCTTGAAGTATCTCCTGTACATCGCGGGGGATATCTGCGGGCCGGTCTGCATCCCGAGATCGTCGCCGAAGTTGACGACGTCGATGTACGGGCCGACGGCCGTCATGAATTCCTCGAGATTGCGGAGATGCATTTCGACGAGATTGTCCAGGAAGTCGTCCGTCGCGGAGGGATTCTCCGCCATGAGCATATAGAAATTGTCGTTCCTGTACAGGAACTGCCCCATCTCCAGCAGGTTTCCTCCGAAGAGACCCACGATAGCCCTGTCGGTCTTCTCCCGGAGCCGTTTTGCGCCCGCGGCGAGGAGTGTCCTCCTCTCCGGGCCCTCCGCGAGAGGACCGGGAGGGGACGAGATCGCCCCCCACATCCCTTCCTTGAACGCCTCGGCGATTCTCCTGTGATCCGGGATCCCCTCGGCAAACGGATAATATGTCTGTTCGAAATAGAGAGCGCCGTCCGGCATCTGCGCAATGATCCGCCCGCTCGCAGAACGGATGATCCAGCGCTTTCCCTCCCGCTCCGGCTTCACCCACGACGGAATTTTGCATGGCGTTCCGTCGGGAAGAACCCAGTCCGCCCAGTCCTTTTCTTCAAGAGCGAAGCCCCGTCCGAGCTCCGTCGTGTCAACGGAAAAGAGGTCCAGGACGTCCTCGTCGACGATCGCGATCTGTTGTATCGGTTCGTGAACGCGGATGGGGAGGCGTGGAAGCCCCAGGTGAGCCCTGAGCTTCGCATACGCGATTGCGGCAATGCCCGAGCTGTGGTGGCCGGCGAAGTCGATCGGGACCCGGTCCGCTTCCCGGTGTTCGAGTGCGGCGAGAACACGTTCTCTGTGCGTCATGAGATTTCCATGTGAAGGAGACGGCGACGTATCCGGCAGGGTTGCTTTTCGGATGTCCCCAATGTAGCGAACGGTGCGCGTAACTTCAATCGACCGATCGATGGACTCTTGAGGTTTGCGGACAAATGTGGTTTATTATTCAATCCCATTCGTCCCCTGATCGCCTGGAATAACCGCATGCGCCGGAATTTCGTTTTCTGCATACTCGTCACGCTTCCGCTCAGCACGCTCCCGGTTTCATTACTCGGAGGGGACCGTGCATCACGTGACAGCCTGTCTCCTCTTCCGACGCAGAACCAGATCCGTTGGGCCGACGCGGAAATCGGCGTCATCATACACCTCGACATCAACATCTTCGCACCCGGGACATTCGACTACGCCCGCCGGGAGACGCTTCCACCCCTCCGGGTTTTTCATCCATCGAAACTGAACACCGATCAATGGATCGCGTCGGCGCGGAACGCCGGCGCGGCGTACGCGGTCCTGGTTGCAAAACACGGCACCGGGTTCTGTCTCTGGCCGACCCGGTCGTACGACTACAGCGTGGCACACACACCGTGGCGAAACGGGTCTGGAGATATTGTCCGCGATTTTATAGCGTCGTGCAGGAAATTCGGGCTCAGGCCGGGGATTTATTACAACACAAACCTCAACACCTATCTCGGCGCGGGACCCGTGGGGGTCTCCGGCCGGGTGAGCCGGGAATCCTATAACAGGACGGTCCTCGATCAGCTCACGGAACTCTGGACCGGGTACGGCAGTTTATCCGAAATCTGGTTCGACGGTGGGGTGATCGCGGATTCGTGCGGCGGGATCGCCGACGAAGTGCGGGCCCTGATTGCGAAGCATCAGCCGGGCGCGGTCCTCTTCCAGGGCCCCCCCCGGTGCGGGAACCTGATCCGGTGGGTCGGCAACGAGGACGGAAGGGCCCCCTACCCTCACTGGAGCCGCGCCGACGTGACGGCGGCCGCGAACGGAACGTTTGCCATCGCCGACACGCATGGAAATCCCGACGGGATCGCCTGGTGCCCCGCCGAGGCGGACTTCCCTGGTCGCAAGCAGTCGGCATGGAACGGCGGATGGCTCTGGAGGGCGAATGAAGACAGTCTTGTCTTTCCCCCGTCCGAACTCTACGACAGATATTATTCAAGCGTGGGAAGGAACGCGAACATGCTCATCGGGATGGTGATCGACACATCGGGGGCCGTCCCGGCGGCCGACTCCGCCGCGCTCGCGGGACTCGGCGAGCGGATCAGGGCGGCGTTCGCTCATCCTCTCGCCCGCACGGCCGCATCAGGTCCCGCAGCCGGGCTGACGCTCGGTGCGGTCCCCGTGGGGGTCAACACGGTTGTGCTCCGTGAAGCGATTGCCCGCGGCGAGCGGATCCGCGCATTCGAGGTGCAGGCGCTCATCGGGGGGGGTTGGGTGCGGGTCTGTTCAGGGACGTCCGTGGGACACAGGTTTATCGGGAGATTCGGCGAGGTGAAGACCACGGCACTCCGGCTCCGCGTGACGGAGTCTCAAGGGGATCCCGCTCTTGAAGAATTCTCCGCGTACAATACAAATTGAGGGGCAGCATGAAGTATGTGAAGATTGCACTGGCGATCGCGGCGGCCGCCCTTCTCGCCCTCCAGCTCTTCCGGCCCGCAAAGAACGTTGCCGCGCCCGTTCCCGGCGCGGGAATCAATTCACATTTTCCCGTCCCGGATCACGTGATGCAGATATTCAAACGCTCATGCTATGACTGTCACAGCGACAGCACGGTGTATCCCTGGTACGCGGAGATACAGCCTGTCGGGTGGTGGCTCAATTCTCATATCCGGGACGGAAAACGCGGCATCAACTTCGACAGGTTCGCCCTTTACCGGCCGATGAGGCAGTACGGCAAATTCAGGGATATTGTCGAGCAGCTCACAAGAGATGAGATGCCGATCGGATCGTACCTGGTGATACACCGGTACGCCCGGCTTACGCCTGTGGAAAAGGGTGAGATCATCGGCTGGAGCCAGGCGATGATGGACACCATGCGGACACACTATCCGATCGACAGCCTCCAGCGAAAAAGAACAGACGCAAAGGGACCGCGGTAGCGGGATCACCCCCCCGGCGGTTGTTCAGCGACCCGATCGAATTCATGGACGGTGGTCGTGCTCTTCCCTCCCCCCGGGAGTCCGGCATTGCTGAACTGGGGAACGTGAACTCCGGTGCGGATTCGAAGCGGGGGAAGAATAACAATTTCGTAACACGCGGTTAACCTTCAGGTAACAGGGGATTCGTATTCTTCTTCCGGACGAAAATGATCTTTCGGAGGAGCTCATCTCATGGACATGACGGTCGAACGACTCGACAACGGGATAAAGAGGATCGCGCTCAGGGGGAGGATGGACATCGAGGGGACTAACGAGATCGATCTCCGGCTTTCCGCCGAGACGTCGGTGGAGAAGGCCAACGTCGTCGTCGACCTCTCCCAGGTAGATTTCATGGCCTCGGTGGGGATAGGCGTCCTCGTCCGGAGCTACAAGACGCTGAAACTCCGGGGCGGAAGAATGGTCCTCTTCAATCCTCAAAAAGTCGTTGAGCTCGTCCTCGACAGGACACTTGTCAATACGCTCATTCCGATTTTCTACGACCTGAAAACCGCATGCGAGCAGGTCAAACTGGATCGGCCGGACTGATCACCTATAGCCTCAGCTCGTACCCCACCGCGACGACGAAACTTCCCGTGTTGTTCTTTCCGTTTTTCGGGTCCGTCTGAATGTCCCTCAGCCCGTACGCGCCCCGCGCATCAAGTGTCAGATCTCCGGGGCCGAAGCTTCTCGCCACTCCAATCCCCCCCGTGATCCCTGCGTTCACCTTCTGTATGTCGCTCCTGACGTCCGTTGATGCCGTGAAATCAACGGGAGGGAGAGACTGGCCCGCCGGCGGGAGGAGGAGCGGCGTTCCCGATTTGTCAAGATAAATGGAGCTCACCCCCCCGGTCGTGTTCTTCGCACTGAGGAGGAACCCGGCGTACGGCCCCGCGTCGACATACACTCTTGAGAACCCCAGCGTGCCGGAAAGATCGAACGTGTACCGCACGACAAGTGGGATTTCAAGATAGTTGAGTGCGGTCTCATTATTGTAATTCGCGTAGAGGTTCAAACCCGGGGGGACCATCCCGGCGGGAAGCGTTCCGTCGGGAATCAGCTGCATCCCGTCCTTTTTCCCCCCCTGGCTTGAATAGAGCACCTCGATCTGCAGGGCGAATGCGTTCGAAATTTCATCCCCGACGTAGGCGCCGAAATCCGGACCCATCCGTGTGGAATACCCCTCGGAAATCTCCGAGTTGCCTCCCCGAAGGCTCGGGATACTGAGCCCCCCCTTTACGCCGGCATAGAGGGCCTGCGCAAACGCATGCGACGTGGAGATCAGGATTGACGTCAGGACCAAGAGGATCCCCGGACCAAGAAGCTGCCTTTTCATGCAAGTACCTCTCACGATAGTTTGACACTCCCCCGCATTGGATCCACTGTTTGGAGGCATGTTCAATGGTCAAACCAGTATTACCCTGCGACGGTTCCCGTTGGTATTGCTTGCAAACTATTCAATTTATACTCATATTCCGTCACTTCCTGCTCTCAAATTGCAACGCTTACTGGAAGAGCTCTCCCGGCTCCCCCGGAGGGTTCAGGAGTGCATAATGCTCAAGTGGACACCCGCAGCCTGGACGACACTCCTCCTTTTCGCAGGACAGTGCGCTTTTCCGGCAACGAACGCGTCCATCGAAGGAACTGTCAGGGACGCGCAGACCGGGGAGCCCCTCCCCGGCGCCAACGTGATGCTCGCCGGAACCAGCCTTGGAAACTCGAGTGACATTCAGGGCAGATTTGCCATTCGAAACGTCCCGCCGGGCTCATACACGATCCGGGCAACATACGTCGGCTACACCGCTGCCAGCGCCGCCATCAGCGTTGCGGAGGGGGAGACAGTCACGCACGACTTCAAGCTTGATGCCGTGACGATCGAGGGACAGACCGTTGTCGTCACTGCGCAGGCACTCGGGCAGAACCAGGCGATCAACCAGCAGCTCGCCTCCTCCCAGATCGTCAACGTCGTCTCATCAGCCAGGATACAGGAACTCCCCGATGCGAACGCCGCTGAATCCGTCGGCAGGCTCCCCGGGGTCTCCGTCACGCGCTCGGGGGGCGAAGGAAACCAGGTCGTCATACGCGGACTCTCTCCCAAGTACAACGAGGTCATGATCAACGGCGTTGCGATGGCGCCCACCGATCAGGGAGACCGCGGAACGGACCTGAGCATGATATCCTCGAACATGCTTGAAGGAATCGAGGTCACAAAGGCGATTACGCCCGACATGGACGCAGAGGTCCTCGGGGGGACAGTCAATTTCACGCTCAAGGAGGCAAGCGCCACCGCCACCGGCGTCCCGACGATCGGTGTGTTGACGCAGGGTGCGTACAACGGGCTTGAAAAGACATACAACAATTACAAGGTCGTCGGCAACGTGGAAAACCGGTTCTTCGACGACCGGTTCGGAGTTTTCGCCGAGTTCGACGCAGAGAGGAAGAACCTCACGTCCAACGAGCTCGGCGGAAGTTACGAGCTCCCCAACAAGACTCTCGGGGCGGTCAATCCGGTGTACCTTACCAACCTCAACCTTGACGACATCCTCCGGGACAGGCAGAGGTACGGAGGAACGCTCGTGACGGACTACCGGATACCCGAAGGCAAGATTTCGCTTATCAACATGTTCAGTTCGGGGGACACAAAAATCCAGGATCGCGGTGAGAGCTACGACGTCTTTCTGGGAAGATCCCATACGTACACGGCAACACTGTCGGAAAACAAGCTGAACGTCTTCACGAGCATGCTTGGATATCAGCAGGCGTTCCCCCTCTTTGTCGTCGATGCCAGGATCTCGCACTCCTATTCGGAAAACCGCGACCCGAACGATATCTCGATGAATTTCATCGACAACAACGACGGCGTGAGCGGTCCCGCCTATCAACGGCTTGACCCGCGGCTGATCCCCGGTCTGGCGACCGACGACCTGAGCGCGACGAAACTTCAGAGCCTCTCCGCGAGCAGCAGTTTTTCACGGGACCGGGCAATCGTCGGATCACTCGACATCACATCACCGGTGAGTGTTTCTGATGAGATCTCGGGTTCGCTGAAATTCGGCGGAAAATTCCAGTACAGGGTCCGGTCGTACGATTATGATCAGTCGGACGGGGCGCTTCTTGTCAGCGGCGGCGGGCTGCGCCAGGACATACTCGACGCGTTCCCATGGATGAAGGCGCAGGTTCCGACGGGCGTCGCACCCCTCCCCATCACGCTCTTCGAGGACGGGGCGTTTTCGTACGGGAAGTTCCTGGGCGGAGACTACGCGATGGGAGCCCCGATCAACCTGGCACTCCTCCAGCCCGTCATCGATATCGCACGCCAGTACGGATCGCTCGAGGCATATTCGCACAACGCGCTCGCGTCGATCACGAACGACTATCACGGGTACGAGCACCAGGATGCTGCGTACGCGATGTTCAAGGCAAACGTGGGAGATATGATCACGGTCCTGGCCGGTGCACGGTATCAGGTGCTGACAACATCGTATACCGCCCCGCGAGGACAGGAAACGAATACTTCCCACTTCAACTACAACCCGCGGGACACGACGATCAACGAAACGCAGGGACGCTGGCTTCCGATGGCCCACCTGATGTACAGACCGTCGAGCTGGCTGCAGATACGTTTTGCATACACGAACGCGCTTGCATATCCCGATTACAATACCATCACGCCTAAAATCGACGTCGGCACGAGCTCTGTTACATGGAACAACTTCGCGCTCAGGGATTCTCATTCTTCCAATTATGATCTCGTCGTTGCGGTGTACGACAACGGCATCGGGCTCTTCTCCGTCGACGGGTTCTACAAGCAGATTGACAACCTGATATTCCCGATCAGCAGATACGTGATCGACCCTGCACAGTACCCGGGCCCTCCCGCAAGCCCGGCAACATATCAGATCAATACCTATTTCAACGACCCATACGTCGTGGACCTGATCGGCATCGAGGTCGACTGGCAGACCCATTTCTGGTACCTTCCGGGTCCACTCTCCGGACTCGTCATGAGCATCAACTTCACCCACATATTTTCCAAAGCACAGTATCCTCTCGTAGAAAAAAACACCATCCTCCTCCAGCAATACCCGTACGTCATCACAACGTACACCGAGACATACTACGAGGACCGGCTGATCGACCAGCCCGATAACATCGTCAATCTCGCTCTTGGTTACGATTACAGCGGCTTTTCCACGCGGGTGTCCATGCTCTATCAGGCAGACATATTCAAAGGGGACAACTTCTGGCCCGAACTGCGCGTCAACACCGCGAAGTATCTGCGGTGGGACCTTTCGGTGAAACAGGCCCTCCCCGTCTCCGGGCTCCAGGTGTATTTTGATCTCAACAATTTCAACAACGCCCGCGACGTCGACGTGAACCAGGGATCCGGTTATCCGACGGCAGAGCAATACTACGGCCTGACGGCCGACGTCGGACTCCGTCTCCGGTTCTGAAAACGCCACGTTGCCGCGGAATCATTCGAAAGGAGGTGGACGGCTCCCGGCAAAACAAAGAAAGAGTATACGCACATTGTGGTCCGGACCCCGCACTGGCCTGCGGGCAGGGCCACCCCACAGAGAACAACCACATCGGAGGGTAGTATTCCATGAACCATGCAACGATTGTTCGATCGGCGACAGTGAGCATTCTTCTTCTGCTCCTGGCACTCCTCTTTCCCGCGGAGAGACCCGCGCTCGCGGCGCCCGACACGCTGAACGTGAACGCCAGCCCGACGGGAAACATCAACGTCGTCATACAGGGGGACACGCTTTCCAACGGTCAGCGCGCCAACCCCGGACGCGTCTACCGGCTCTACCGCGACTCCATATACTATTTCAATGCAGCGATCAACGTCACCTTCCCGCTCTGGATCGTCGCTGATCCCGGCACGCACCGGCCCCCGGTCATCGCCCCCGCGATCCTCGCGGACAATTCTTCGCCCTCGGCGTTCCTGAATATATTCTCGGGCACGAAAACCCTGGTCTTGAAGAACGTGTACCTGACGGGCGTGCGCCCCGACCAGGCCACCCTCGGCGACGCTTTTGACAATTGCATCAACTACTCGAGCGACAGCACGAGCTCAACGTACACCGGCTGCGTCTTTGAGAGCTGGGGGGGTGCGATAGAGGTCAACAGCGGGAACCACAACAAACTCCTGATCACCGACTGCGTCTTCAGAAACATGATGCACCACTCATCATGGTTTAAGGGCGAAGCGTTCCTTTCCGGAGGGGGGATAACAACGGACACCGTGGTAATGCTCAACAACACGATGTTCTGCAACAACTCGTACGCGAAGGCAAGCGTGGACTACACGCTGTTTTCACGATTCGAGCACAACACCGTGTTTCTGAACTGCGTCAACCCGCTCAACGATTTCGTCATGACGAACGCAACATACAAGAACAACATATTTTACGGGACGCTCGGGAACGCCCAGGAGAACGCAGAAATCCAGCAGTACTATTTTGAGAACTCGATTTCTCCTTCTTCGACAATCAGCTTCGACTCGTTGAACACCGCGCCGAGCCATATCCCCGTCGCCGAATCCGCGCGCCATATCACCGTCCTGAATAACAGCGTGTACTGGCCCGCAAAGTTGAAGACGTTCTGGCAGACCCCGCTCATGGATACGCTGATCCCGCCCGTGTTCCTGAACGTGAGGACAGCGGGGATGTTCAGCAATAAAACCGCCTACCCGTACTTTTTCATCGCCAACAACGACACCACAAACGATCCGGGCTTCCCTGCCGCGGTCCTGGGACAGATTGACAGTCTCATCAAATTCGCCACCGGGATCCGGCTTGGCACATCAACAGGGTATCTCTGGTATTTCAATCCGAACGGGCACCTGTTCGCGCCCGTCTGGCCGCTGCCTGAAAACCTGGCGTACTCCAATACCACGATGCAGCACGAAGGGACGGACGGGTTCGCGCTGGGAGACCTGAACTGGTTCCCGACCCAGAAAGCTGCATGGCTGCTGACCGGCATATCGTCTGCCGAACAGATGCCGCAGGGATACTCGCTGGCACAGAACTACCCGAATCCGTTCAACCCGACGACGGCGATACAATTCACGATTCCGAAAGCGACACGCGTTACGCTCAGGGTATATAACATACTCGGGCAGGAGGTCGCAACGCTCGTCAACGGCACTCTGACGGCGGGGGTCCATTCGGTGGACTTCGATGCGTCGCGTCTGGCGAGCGGTGTCTACCTTTACAACATCACGGCCGGGGATTTCTCGAGCACCAGGAAAATGGTCCTGTTGAAGTAATCTCGACCTCGTGATTCACCCGGCGCATGCTTCCGTTGCACTGGCGTGGTGGTTATGCTGCGGCTGTCGTAGACAACGAGCCCCGCGATTCCGCGGGGCTCACTTTTTGCAGCATGTCCTCTCTTTCTTCTCGCAACCTTATGCATGTCCACGATGATCAGCATCCGCACGACGCACTCCTCCGCGCATACGAGCCAACGGAAAGAACCGCGGTGCTGTCCACAGGAGAGATTGCTCACGACGGGGTCGGACCCGATGGCCACGGAGTCGCTTCAGAACGCCTCCCGTATGTCAACGTAAATCCCGCTCGAGCCGGTCCCGAAACCGGCGTCAATCCTGAGTGTCAGCTTTTCTGTCCTGTCGAGCATATACCGGAGCCCCGCACCGTACGAGGGGAGCACTTCGCCAAGGCGAAACTCCCCCGGCGCCGGAGCCACAGCACCCCCGCCGATGAATGCGGCGGCGCCGAAGGGACCGAGGATCATCGCCCGGAATTCTGTCTGTGCGCCGATGGTGATCCTGTCCCGGTATCGGCCGAGATAATAGCCCCGCATGATGTAGTCACCGCCGAGCAGGGCGAGCCGCCAGAACGGTGGGGTCCCCCCCACGGCCATCCCGTAGATCTGCATGCCGAGTACCTGATCTCCAACCGGGAAGAATGTCCGGAGGTCGACGACCGTCCTCTGGCAGGAACAGCTCCCGCCCAGCGCCCCTCCGAACACCGTAAACTCCACCTGGTGGAACGACCCGTGAGTCGGATAGAATATGTTGTCCCGCGAGTCGCGCGAGAATGCGATTCCGGCACCGCATGACGTCGCGCCGTCACTTCCCGGCGTTCCCCCTGCACGAAGCAGGGCATTCTCCCTGTCGGTGATCATCCAGACCCGCTCGAATTCCACGAGGAGACCGCACTTGATGTTCTCCACGAGGAGCAACTCGCCGCGGGCCTGGACCTGGAACAGCCCTTTCACATATTTCGTGCTGTCGGAATCCGGTGTGCGCGGGCCGACACCCCAGTACCTGTCCACGATCTTCCCGTACCCGATCAATCCCGAAACGAGCCAGCGGTTCCCGCCGAGATAGATCTCGGGCTGCACGGAGCACCGGAATTGTTTGAGGATGGTATAGTAGGCGTCGAGCGTCACGCTGGAGGGATTGAGCATGCGATCCCTCCCCGGGCGGAACGTCACGATGGCAGTGCCGCCGAAAGCCCAGTCTGTTTCAGGAGTGTAGTACACATAGGGAAAACCGTGAATGGGCGCCGTGCTGTCGGCAGCGTCAGCCTGTCCCTGTGCAGGCGGTGAGGAGGCAAGGAGGAGGGGAGCCAGGAGTATGAGTCGCCGGAACACGGCGCGCCTTTCATGGACCGTGGAGAATTACACTCCGTCCCCGGGAATTCAACGTCAGAGCTGCCGGGGGGACTTCCCTCCCCTCCAGTGCTCTTCGATGTGCTCGAGGGACTTCCCTTTCGTCTCGGGGATGAAGAAATACCCCCAGACAAGGCCTCCCAGACCCACCAGCGCGTACAGGGCGAACGCCCCCGCCGGGTTCCCCAGGTTGTCCCCGCCGATAACGATGTCCGTTCCGGGGATCGTGAGCGCGCGCACGATCTTAAAGAACGTAAATGCCACGACCCCGTTGAAAAGCCAGCACGAGAGGGACCCGATGCTTGACCCGATTCCACGGACATTCAGCGGGAACACCTCCGAAATGATCAGCCATCCGAGCGGTCCGAGACTCACCGAAAAGCACGCGCAGTAGATCCAGACGAGCGCCACCGTGAACGGTTTCACCATGTTTCCCAGATCCGCCTGGAACACAAAGCATGAAGCCAGCACCGCAAGGGCCGCCACCATGCCGGCGACGCCGGTGAAATACAGCTTCCGCCGCCCGATCCTGTCCACGAGAAAAAGAGACACGATGCAGAACGCGACATTCACGATCCCCACGGTAATTGAGGCCGCGATCGCGGCGCGCGCCCCCTCAAACCCGGCCATCAGGAATATCTTCGGGCTGTAGTAGATTATCGTGTTGATCCCCGTAAACTGCTGGATGAACATGATGCCGATCGCGATGATGAGCGGCGTCCTGAGCCAGGGCTGCAGTGCCGCGGACCACCGGAGGCGGTTTCCTGCGTCGAGGGCGATCTCCTCCTTCATCCTGGCGATCACCTCCCCGACAACCTCCGGATCCTCGACACGTGCAAGGACACTGCGGCTTTCCTCCTCCAGCCCGCTCCGGAGGAGCCACCGGGGAGATTCGGGGAGAAAAAGCATCCCGATGAACATGATGAGCGCGGGAATCACCCCCACGTAAAACATCGGCCGCCAGCATTCGGCGTACCCGGGAGCCCCTTCAGGGAGGGCGAACGCCGAATCGCTGAAGTACGAAACCATGATGCCGATTGTGATCAGGAGTTGAAAAAGGGAGACGAGTATGCCGCGCGTACGGGCAGGCGATATCTCCGCGATGTAGAGGGGGACGGCAAAAGAGGAGACGCCGATCGCGCTCCCCAGGAAGAACCGCGCCGCAATGAGCATACGCGCGTCCCCTGCCATGCCGGACCAGAGAGCACCAACGGCAAACACGAATGCGGCGGCGAGTATGACCTTCTTCCGGCCGATCATGTCGGCGATTTTCCCGCAGAACAGGGCGCCGATCACCGCCCCGAGAAGCCCTGCGGTCGTGATCAGCTCCACCCAGTCATTCCCGATCTGGAACCGGTTCTGGAAGTACGGAATGGCCCCCGAAATGACGCCGGTATCGAATCCGAACAGGAGCCCGCCGGTCGATGCGATTGCGGCAATTACGATCACGATGCGGCGATGCCGCCCTGACGGACGTGCGCCTTTCTTCCGGGAGTTTGTCATGTCCGCCATCAGGCGTTTTCCCCCTTCCCGTGCGCGCCCGCCGGAAGCGAAGCGTCACGCAGTGCGCGCAGGTTCGCCCGGGGGGTCTCCACGGTGATTTCGCACCCGCCGGAGAGTATAAATAACTTACCCGATTCCCGCTCCACAAGATCCCGTGCGATCCCGCGTATATCCCCTTCGGGTTTGTCCTGAATGTCGACGGGGTTGATATTGCCGCTCAGGATCACCCCCTCGCCCACCACACCCCGCGCGGATGTGATGTCGACCTGCCAGTCGAGGTCAAGTATGTCGATGCCAAGGCCCTTCAGGGAGGGGAGCAGGTGCGTGATGTCACCGCAGATGTGCATCTTCACGAGGGCCTTCTTTTCGTGTATGTATTCGATGATTTCCCTGTGGCGTTCCCTGACGTAGGCGTCGTACGTGCGGCGGCTGATCTGCGAGCAGATCGCGTCTCCGATCCCGATAATGTCGCAGCCCGATTCGATCTGTGCGCGGGCGAACTCTTTTCCCGTCACCATGCACCGGTCCATCAGGGACCGGGAAAAATCCGGATCATCCATGAGCCCGGTCAGCATGGGGCCGATCCCTGCAAGATCACACGCCTCCGCAAGCGGCCCCTCTATCCAGCCGTACACGGGGACGGTCCCTTTCAACCTTTCCTGGTACAGCGCCGCCCCATCGATCCTGTCCCGCGTGCGCTCCGATGCATAGACGTCAGGCGTCCGGAGCGATTTGACGTCGTCCACCGAGGCGACGATCGTCTTCAGGCACCGCGGGACCCCTTCCCTGATGTACTCAATCGCCGCGCCGAACGCGGAAGTCTCCCTGTACGGATCGGAGATCAAGCCCACCATGTCCATGTCGAAAAGGTCAAGCGCCCGGAGATTGCACTCGACAAGAACGCGGTGATCCGACGCAAACTCCGCATACGTGCTCCCGTTGCACCGTGCCGCGAAGTGCATCAGGATAGGCTGGAAAAGGGCCGACGAGATTTCCGGCTTTCCATCGCGAAGACGTCCGAATTTTTCCTTTTTCGTCATGCGGTTGAGCGAAAGCCGGAGCTTTACTCTTTTATTGTGATTCGCGTCGAGCCCCTGGATTCAACGGACTTCGCGCCCTGAGCCCCCGGCGCGTGAGTCCCCCTGAACCGCCGTATGTCAACGGCGGAGGAACTGTCAATCGCCATGCCGTGCAGTGTATTCCGTCGTTGTTCGGGATGAGCGGGTTATTCGCCACCGTGATCCCGCTTATCGCCACGTTCTCGCACGTGCCTATCCTGACGCAGTATTCGGGAGAGTCCTTCAACGTCACGTCCCGGATGGCAACGTCCGAACAGCGGAGAAAGTCGACCATCATCCCCGGCCTTGCATCGCAGGCGATGGGGCCTTCCCCCCCTCCGAATTTCGGGTCCATGTACTCTTCCCCCTGGCGTGTAAACCGCTTGTCGATCCCCGCGGGATTCAATCTGTCCGTGCGGAAGAATGAGGTCCCGTTGCCGTCGATGCAGCCGGCGCCGGATATCGTGATGTCCGCGGCATCGTCCGCAAACAACATCCCCCTGCGGATCCCTGACACGTAGTAGCCTGACATGAGGCGGGTTCCCTTCAGAACCGCTCCGGATTCAAGAGCGAAGTGCACGCGGCTCCTGAGCCTGACCGTCCCGGTCACGAATTCCCCCGCGGGGACCACGACCGTCCCGCCACCGTGCGCGCTGCATTCATCGACGGCATCCTGTATCGCTCCCGTGTTCTCCAATCCTTCACCCGGTACGGCGCCGTAGTCCGTAATCCGGTAGACACCTCCGTTTCCCCCGGGGTTCACGAGAGGGAGTCCGCTCCTGAGGAGCTCCAGGTACGCGCGCGCCGGAGCCTTCTCTCCGCCGGCCGCTCCGCAGACAAACCTCCCCTCCAGGAGGAGCGCCACGGAGCCATTGTGGGGATCAGAAACATCCGTGATCGTTCCCTCCGGCAGTCCCTCCGTGGCGGCGGCCCGGTTCAGATAGTCCTCCGCAGCGGCGCGTGCCCGGGTGCGGGACCCGAAATTCATCAGGAAGAGCCTCACATTCCCATCGTACCGCGCGCTGTACGCTGAGCGGAAACTGGCGTATCCCAGGTAGTTCTCCGCCGAATACGATTCCGTGTTGGCAATCCTCTTCGCCGCGGGAAGAAGAGAGAGGGCTTCCGGCCAGCCGGGATCCTGCCGGAGAGCATCGGCAACGTGCCGGCTGACGGCTTCCATCGCGTCGATCCCCGCCTTCCCTTCCCGGTGGCTAGACATTTTCACGTAGTACACGCCGCACAGGAAATTCAGGACCTTCTCCTCGACGTATCCCTGCGTCCCCATTTCAACGAAGTGGTAGCCGGGGTTCCTTTCCTGGCTGTATATGCCGAACGCGTTCGCCCTCGTGGAGAGCCTGTACAGCTCGACGCGGACGTCCGTCCCCGCCGCATCCGTGTACTCCCCGATATGGAGGTCGACAAAGCCGTAGCTCAGGAAGAGCTCGGCGGCACCGTCAATGCAGTCCCAGAGATTGTCAGGCGTGTACACGCTCCCCCCGGGCGGGGGGGCAAACGTCCAGCCGGGGATCGCCGGGAAGAGCAAGTCCTCACCGGCCCGTGCGCGGAGCCCGGCTCCCCCGGCCAGGAGCGCGATGAGGAACGTGATACTGGCAGCCTTCATGACGGATTCAGACGAGAAATTCTTCGGGAACGGAACCAAGCCGTGCGATATCTCGTATGCGTCCGCGGACGTCGAACCGCCGGGGACATCCGACGGTGCACTCCCGGCACGACGAGCACGGGTCAGTCTGGATATTCAACGCGGAGAGGAGTTCCCTCCCTTTCCTCGCATCCCTGTACCCGTACGTATACATGTACGCCCTCATGATATCGGGAACCGGAAGACGGCGGGAGCAGCGGTCGGAGCAGCCCGCACACCCGGGACAGTACAGTCCCCCCTCGGATTTTCCCGGAAGGAGCGATGCCTTCTCTTCTTCGGTCATCGCAATGTCGGCGTTCACCGAGGCGTTTTCCGAGAGCTGATCAAACGTCGTGATTCCCGGTATCGCCGTTGTGATGTTCGTGTCCTGCAGGACCCACTTGAGCGCGGCCTTGCAGTTCACGGGTCTCGTCCTCTCCCTGTCGTGGAATGCCCCGGCCATCGTCTTCATGGCGACGATGCCGATTCCTGCAGACGCAGCCTCGGCGATCGCCTTCCTGACGTCAGGGTAGTGGTCCTGTTTGAAGTTCACCGAGGTGAGGACAACTTCGTACACGCCACTCCGAACGGCGGCGCGAATTACGTCCGCTTCGTTCCTGTGCGTGGAAACGCCGATGTGGCGGGCCTTTCCCGATTTGCGCACTGATTGCAGCGCTTCAAGAGTCGGACCGGAAAGGACATCCGCGGGGTCGGTGAGCCCGTGGACGTACAGCAGGTCGACGTAGTCCATCTGCAGGCGTTTCAGGCTCAGGTCGAGCGTAGTCAGGAAGGCATCCTTCGGCGCCGGGGGGATCTTTGTCGAAATGACAAAGCTGTCCCTCGCGTAATCACGGAGCACCTCGCCGAGCATCGTCTCGTTGTTCCCCTCCTGGTAGACGTGGGCCGTGTCCAGGTGCTTCATTCCGGCCCCAAGAGCGGCGCGAACAAGCGCGGGATTGTCTGCACGCATGACCCCCATGCTCACCACGGGGAGCTCGATCCCCGTCTTTCCGAGCCGTCGCCGTATGACGTTCGCGCCCTCCTTTTCCGCCGCGACTGACATGCGCACGGCCGAGGCAAGCGCCGGCGAAGAAACAAGCGCCAGGGATGCCCCGGCCACGGAATTTCGAATAAAGCGCCTTCGGTCCATTGATTCCATACACACTCCTTCAATGAAAAACCTCTTGAGCCACTCCCTTACAGAGTCTGACTGAAGAGGTTATACGAAAAGAACTTGACGGCTTTAATGTAAAGGAGATGCGACAGAAAGGCAACTTTTGGTTCATCCACGCGCGAGGGGATATCCAACGGTCTGGCCGAAGAGTATCCGCTGGCTGGAGCGCAGATTCAGGACGTTTGCGAGTCCCGCCCTGTCACAATTATGGAACCAGACAGCCAGCCCCCGGGAGGCTCCAAACAGGTAGACATTTCCGGCGATGAGACCCGTATCAACATAGTAGTATGATTTTTGAACCTCAGGATCCTGCAAACCCGGTTCCTGATACCCGGCTGTATGTGACAACCTGTCGATATCCGCAACGTAGAGGAGCTGAAGAGGAGGAGCATCCATCACTCCGGACTGTCCGCGGCTTATCGCCAGCGGCCGGATGTCACGCGCAAGCACGGGGACCAGCGAGTGACCGAGCGGATCATACAGGTAGACGCCTTCACTTACGACAACATACAGGTCAATTTCCTGTGAATTGCTCGCAGATGCCGCTGTCCTTCCCGGGAGACCGAACGGGCCCTTCTTCCGATTCACCCCGTTGGCCGCCCAGAGAAGCTCAGAAAGGATGCGAAGGGGGATTTTCCTCCCGCTGATTTCGCGGGTAGTCCTCCTCTTCTGCAATGCCCGCTTCACCGATGTGCCTCCGCCGGGCGAAGGCGCAGGCAGCTTGAGTGGGCGGATTTCCTTGAGGGGACCGCTGTCAGGCGGCCGGCCAGGCTTCATGGCCTCCGTTTTTTTTCCGTGTGGCACGGGGGTTCTCCGTTATTGCTTCTGTGATGTGAGGATGGTATCTTTTTATGAAAGATACAAGTGCTCTCTGGAACAGGTCTCTTCTTTCACTGGCGGGGGGAGGCCTGTACGCGTTTTCATAAGGTGCCGGCTCGGCCGGCAAAGGAGTCGACCTATGATGCGCAACCTGATTCTCCTCGTTTTCCTGCTCGCCGGATGCTCCGCAATTCCCCCCTCTGAAGCACCCGTCGAAGTCCCCGAGCTCGTTTCGAGCACATCGCTCCCTCCCGTTCCCTACGTCGTCCCGGGGGAAGGGATGAAATTCACAGTGATGATTCACGTGATGAGCAACGGGACTGTGGGCGAAGTGAAGGTCCTCCAGTCAGACGCGGTACCGGCATGGGATTCACTTGCGCTCGATTCCATAAAGAACTGGCGGTTTATCGCCGGCCGGCGGGACGGGACCCCGGTGGACGTCTGGATCCGCCAGCCCCTGGTCGTACAGATCCGCAATCCGATATTCAGGACTCTTGCGGAGATCGCGTGCGTGAACGAACGCGAGGCGGATTCGCTTTATGCTCTTCTCGTGCTCGGAGCAGACTTCGACAGCCTCCTCCGCCAGTCGCCCCGTGCGCGGGGGGACCGGGACGCCTTCGTCGGATCCGTCGACATATCGGTCTATCCCGCCCTCCTGAGGAATGAATTGCTGGGACTGAAAGAGGGGGAGATCAGCCGGCCGTTCCGACACGGGAGCAGGTTTGTCATCTTCCGGAGACTCAAATCAGAACCAGCTTCATAACCGCGGCCACGCTTCTCATTCTCGGCACCGGCGGAGCGGCGCTCCACGCGCAGACCCCGGTGCCTGCGTTGTGAGCGAGCCGATCAATCTGCGGGCAATCCCGGAGATTTCGTCGACGGCCTGGTCGAACGCGGCCGCGGGCGGTACCATGTTGAGCATTCATGTGCCAATGACGGGTAAGGGTTGACTAATGTCGCGACGCGCTTTCCGAGCATGTTGACGACGGCGAGAGTGACGGCCGATCGCTGCGTCAGGGTGTACCGGATCGTGGTTGCGGGACTGAACGGGTTCGGGGAGTTCTGTGAAAGCGCGTAGCCCCGCAGGACCCCCGGTGCATCCCGGACCCCGTCCGGCGCGCCGCCGGGGGCGACCCGCTTTACGACTTTCCTGAAGAGGGACCCCGCAGCTCAAGCACAGAGAGGATGCAGACCGCGACCGTGGCCCGGATTGTCAGCCCGCGGTCGGGCACGCCGGCAGAGGCCGCCGCCGCGCGGGCGCGCATTCGACTAATCCGCCTTCAGCTCGCGGACGAAGTCGCCTGCCTGAAGCCCGGATCCTGCGATAATCTTCGCCATGTTCTTTGTGATCAGATCGACCGTTTCGTTGATCACCTCGCGCGCGGCCTTCCCGATATCCGTGTCGTTCCATTGACTGAAATCGGCAAAGTTGATGTCCTTGTACGTCCCGCCGAGCCCGACCGTCGATTCGGTCCCCTCTTCGGTTCTCCGCCTTACTGAAGGTCGGGATACTCAACTTGTGAGGGATGGATTCTTGTTCTCCCGAGCACGTCGTGCCGGTGAGCTGCTGTTCGTACGTATCCGACCATAAGGAATTTTCATCCGAGCCGCAAGCCAACGCCTGATTTTCCCACCTCGGGTCCGGTTCACTTCGTGGAATGCCTCCTCCTTTCCCCCGCTGAACGAATGACAACTGATACGCTGGTGTGTCTTCCGGCCTCTCATCGCACGCCTGGCGGCGCGCCGCGCGAGGAACTTGCGTGGATTGCTGCGAAAGGCACGGTGCGTCACGGTCCGGCCGTGGGGGGCATTGCCGCTTACTTCGAGGTCTTTATTCTAAACGGGATCGTCAGCCAGGTCTTTACCGGCCCGATTGCAGATTGGCCGGGAAGGAACGTTGAATTCATAACCGCCTTGATCACCGGCTTCTCGAGGGCAGATTTCGAACTCATGAGAATCTGCGTATCAACCGGTTTCCCGTCAACATCGATCAACACCTTGATGACGACCTTTTCGACGACTCCAGACATCCATATGTAATCCGGTATCTCGGGTCTCTCAAGTTTGACGATCTGCGGCTCCTTTTGCGTGGGGACGTACTCGGGAGCGGAAGCTGGGGTTGTCTCTGTCACCGGAACTCCGGATGCGGCAGGCCTGCTTTCCGGCATGCTTGTCGCCAGCAATTGAGACGCCGGGATGACGGGCGGAGATTGAGAGCGCTGAGCATTTTTCGGCTTCTCATTCGTCTCAGCCCCTTGAACCGGCTTCTGAACCGGGTTTCGAACCGGCTCCGGTTTTACAGGGTGGAGTGTCGCAGGATCACTCGTCTCACGTTGTGCTGAAGGGGGAGGAGCGGGAACCTTGACCGGTTCAATCGCGGATTTTTCAGGCACGGGAGATGACTCCGCGGGTGCTTCCCCGGAGACTTTCTGCACGGGGGTCTGAGAAGACTCCACCGGTGATGTGGCGGCAGAAGCCGCGCTGATCGCCCGGTCCTCCGGCAGACCGGTATTTATGACACGCGATGCCGCGCTCGCGGAACTGTCACGATTGAGGAGAAATGCGGCATAAGCGGCACCCGCGAGAACGACCACACCCATGATGATCGTGACAACGATCATTCTTGTTGAAAACCTGTGTGGCTCGTGCGTACCTCTCCTCGGGTGGTCGATTGCGGGTGGTCGATACGACTGACTGACCGGCCCGTCGTCCCTCGATTGATCCTGCACTCTTTGAGCCGGCATGGGATTGTATCTTCCCGAAGACTGCATCCTCTTCGAATCTGTTCGATCCTCGTTCGCAGGGAACCTCTCGCTCTTCGGCGGTGCAACACTCCGCGGATCGCGGCCGGTTTCCGCAACCGCGCTTCGAATGACCTGCGGAGTTTCATCTGTTCGAACTTGGGTTGACGCGGGAGCCGCCGGAGACTCTTCCGGAGGCTGGACGTAGAATAGCGTTGAACGGCGAGGCTGGGCGAGCATTCGTTCGACCCGGGCCGCATATTCCTGTGCGATTGCGTTATCGGGATCCACCTCGAACACCCGACGAACTTCAATAAGGGCCTGCTCGTACTGTCCCTTTGCCATTAACACGGTGGCCTGCTGAAAGTGCAGGAGCTTTACCGCTTCAATGTCGTTCTTTGCCTTTCCGCTCCGGGCGTCAACAATCTGTTCGGACGGTCGCGGATCCTCTGTTTCGGCGACAGGGGCAGGCTCCGGTTCGCTCTGCCCGGCCCCGGACTGAGACAAATCCGGCTCGAATATGTGATTTGGTTTCTTCAAATCCCGGACCGCGCACTCAATCAGGCCCGGCATCGGCTCGATCAATTCCATGCGTCGGGCTTCGCCGAGTTCCTGGGCGTCAAGGAACTCCATGAGAGTTTTGAGCTGGCGTTCGAGGGCGAGGATGTAGATACTGGACGGGCAGGAAGACCGTGCTCGTTCCAGATCCGCAAGTGCGCCTTCGTAGTCACCGGCTTCGGTCAGATCATAGACTGCACGAAGCCGATCCTCCAAGAGAGCCTCATCAACCTGAGAGTTCATGTCGTGCTCCGGCATTATAGATGGAGCTCCATCCTCTCCTCTCAGTATCAATTGTCAGGCCAGTACCATTGTGCCCAAAATGGGAGGTTTTTCGCGCGACGGGGAGGCGAATATGCCCGTCTTTCGGGGCAGGCGGAAAAAAAAACCGATGTTCACGTTCCTTCCATATCCGTCCGGCGATGGAATGAATCGAGCGTCGCGGCAGCGGAGAAGCGTGATCCAACGAAGACAAACAACGAGGGAAAGAGAACGGGACTCTGCGATGCCTGTGTTTCTGAAGTCACCGGTCCAGCCGGGGGGAACGGCTCGGGTCCACGCAACACCGCCATCCACCGGGTTTGGTCGCTCTCCTCACAGGCCAGAAAAGAATCGGCCAAAGGGCTGGAAGCGTAGCTCATACATACCAACTGGAAGGAAATCTCAGGATCGCTCAAGCAAAAGTATGCCAACCTTACGGGTGATGATCTGCTTTTCCAGGAAGGCAAGGAGGAAGAGCTGATGGGAACACTTCAGAAGAAGCTCGGGACTACCAGCGAGGGATTGGCGATGTGCATTGCCTCATCAGTGCTTCCCCGCCTTTGCCGTGGCGGCGATCCCGTCCAACTCGGCCAGGGTTTGCGTCGATAGCGTCAACAGACCGACGGCCAGGTTCTCGCGGAGGTGTCCGACCGACGACGTGCCGGGAATCAACGCGATGTTGGGCGACCGGTGCAGCAGCCACGCTAGCGCCACCTGCATCGGGGTGACCCCGAGCCGGGCCGCGACATCCGACAGAGTTGACGACTGCAGCGGCGTGAAACCGCCGAGAGGGAAGAATGGCACGTAGGCAATGCCCTGCCTGGCCAGGTCCTCAATCAGAGCGTCGTCATGGCGGTATGCCACGTTGTAGTTATTCTGTACGCACACGATGTCTGTGATCGCCTGCGCTTCAGCCACCTGGGCGGGCGTGACGTTGCTCAGGCCGATGTGGCGGATCAGCCCTTTGCGCCGGAGGTCGGCCAGCACCGTCACCTGCTCGGCGATCGAGCCCTCCTCGGTGCCGTGGCCCGAACCCATCACGCGGTAATTGACGATATCGAGTACGTCCAGACCCAGATTGCGAAGGTTATCGTGGACGCCATCGGCAAGGTCTTTAGGCGAGATAGCCCGCTGCCAGGACCTGTCGGGCGGCCGGCGACTTCCGAGCTTGGTGACGATCACCAACCCCGCAGGGTACGGGTGCAGGGCCTTCCGGATAATCTGGTTCGTTATATGAGGACCGTAATAGTCAGACGTGTCGATATGGTTCACGCCAGCCGCAACGGCTTCGCGGAGGACTGCGACGGCACCGTCGGGATCCCTGGGTGGCCCCCACACACCGGGACCGGCCAACTGCATTGCGCCGTAGCCTATCCTTTGGATCGTCAACGACGTGCCGGGAAAAGTAATCCGGCCGCCGAGCTTTGCTTCACTCATTGTTGTACTCCATGCAAGTGCTGATACGAACAACTGTGTGCGAATTGAATGCGGGAATCATAGACTGGAACGCACGACAGAATCGAAGCGTTCCCCGTTTCTGCGCCGTTGTGAATCGAAGCACCGTCGCGTGACAGGAAATGTGCGGTTGCAGGGCGTCGGACGTTCAGGTGAAGACAAATTCCATCGTGACGGTGATGATATACAACGTGACGAGGATGATAGCTGGTCGTCAGAGGAATTTCAAGCAAACAGGTGAGGGGACCTCGGCCGCATGACCAATCGGAGCAAGCGTCCCCGACACCGGGTGAACATCAAACACGGTAATATTGTCCGATCGTTGGTTGGCAACCAACAGGTGCTGCCCCGCCGGATCAATTGTGAAATTGCGCGGCCATTTTCCACCTGTCGATTGGTGCTGCACCTGCGACATGTCACCATTCTTCGTATCAACAGCAAAGACCGCAATGCTGTCGTGCCCGCGATTGGAGGCATAGACAAATCTTCCTGACCGGGCGATTTGTATGTCCGCAGGGAAATTCTCGCCGGAGAAACCGGATGGTACGGTCGACAGAGTTTGTCGGTGCTCCAGGGCTCCGGTTGATCTGTCGACTGAAAAAGCCGCCAGTGTTGAATCGAGTTCATTGACGACATAGACTCTTGAACCGTCAGGCGAAAACGCGATATGACGCGGGCCCGCGCCGGGCTTCAGAAGAGCCCAACCGGGGTTTGCCGGGAGAAGTTTGCCTTGCTGATCATCAAACCGATATATCATCACCTTATCGAGCCCAAGATCCGCTGCATACGCAAACCGACCGGATGGATCGAGGATTACCGAGTGTGCATGCGGCCCCTGCTGCCGGGGCATCACGCTCGATCCCTTGTGCTGAACAACATCAGTTGCCTCCCCGAGGGATCCGTCATTGCGGATCGGTACTACCGCGAGACTCCCCCCCGTATAGTTGGCCACAAGCACGAATCGACCATCAGAAGCGACCGTAATGTAGCACGGATCAGCGCCATGCGTAGAACTCCTGTTCAGGAGGCGCAGGTCGCCATTCTCTGGATTCAGAGCAAACGCGCTCACGGAGCCGCCCGGCTTCCCTTCGAACTCGGCAGTTTCGTTCACACAAAAGAGCCGGGTTCGATTTCTGTCGACCGCGAGAAAGGATGGGTTCGTAACGCCTTTTGTAACGGCTTCGACATTCAATTCTCCCGATTCGACATCAAACCGGAGGCGATATATCCCCTCGCTTTTTCCGTTCGTGTATGTGCCGACGAAAAGTGTTGCACTGCCGGCGAATGCTGGAAGCCGGATTCCGGCAAAGAGTCTGCCGGCTGCGACGCTGCCTGCAATGCCGCCGCCGAGCGTCTTGAGAAAATCACGACGCGTAATTCTGAGGCTCATACGTGGTCTCCCCTATTGCCATCAAGCTCCATCCGCCCGCTCGCAGTTTGACAATACCAACAACGCCCGTGCCGCTTTCACCGACCTCTCATAGAAAACCAGGTGCGCAGATCCGGACAACTGGTTCCTTGCGCTCCGGGAAACACACGGGAACTCGAATAGATATCCCTTAGGATCCCGGTTGAAATCATCAATTCCGCGAGGGGAGCAAAGATCTTTTCAACCCATAGCGATCGTTTGCAGGAGGTCTTGGAGCTGTCAGAAGGCAACTGTGTCGGGTCTTTCAGGGCCGGGGTGGGTTTCCCACGTGGCGCTTCAGCGCCACGTGGAGGCAGAGCGCCTTCGCCTCCGCCAAGAGCAGGATCACTTTAGCCAGATACTATTTGAGAAGCAGGAGCTTGCGGGTCTGAACGAAATCTCCCGCGATCAACCTGTAGAAGTACAGCCCTGATGCACAATTGGTGCCGTCGAATTTGACATCGTAATATCCGGCTTCCTGTTCCCCGTTGACCAAGACGGCCACCTGCTGGCCGAGAATATTATAGATGACAAGAGTCACGGGTGATCTCTGAGGCAAACCATATCGAATCGTTGTCGACAGGTTGAACGGGTTTGGAAAATTGGCCAGCAATTCAGTCCTGCCGGGCAAAACTGCCATTGACTTTCCCGGGCCGGAAATGCTTTCAGTTTCACCGGAGAGCAACCGTGCGTGCCAGGTCAAATCGTCCGTCGGAAATCCAGTCTTCAGTTGTTGAAGATATTCCTTCGCATTCTCGGTGTCCTTGAGCCCTTGAGCATAGAGGCTCCACAAGCCAAACAACGCGTGCTTGACCGCGGAAGTGTCCCTTGCAAAGCGGCCGGCCAGTGTTTCAAAATTGACAATTGCCTCATCGTATCTACCGTCCCGGATGAAGAAGAAATTCTCCAGCTCCAGTGTCGTTGCGTAAAGTGGATCGTCATGCGACAGACCTGGCAGCACAGCAGAGTTAAGGAAGCCCACGAAATCGCTTGTTGGTGTGTTGAGGTAGCATTCTCCCAACTGGGTCAATATATACTGCTTCTTTGCAGAGTCCTTCTCCACCTCATATCGCTGGCTATACTGAGGAATGGCGGCAGCGCAGTTTCCATCGAGCATTGCATGCAACATGGCAACAAGATGAAGGTCCAAGAATGAATTATTGGCGAACGATGCTCCTGTCCCGGTGATGTGGTTCTGTGGCTCCCTGGTCACGTGGCCAATACTTGCGCTGATGTTCACCGTGCCAGCGTTCGGATCGTCGATGAGGGCATTCCCGCAATCGAGCGTCCCTCCGCTGTATATGTCTGTGGATGGGGTCGGCGTGTCCCCCCAATAATTGCGCTCCGCCTCCACGTGACTGTGATTCCCGGCTTCCACGTTCACCATCCCCTCTTCATACATACTGTTCAACCCGTCGTCATAGGAGTATCCTGCAATCATGTTGCTCGAATAATCTGCCCCGACGCTGACGTAATTGCGGCGGATCACGTTACGGCCGTTCCCGGAAGGAGCCGCAAGGAGTGTGGCCGGGCTATAGTAGTCGCATTTCACTCCGGCCCCGCGATTGGCGAGGATGATGTTGTCCCAAATACTCGGGATGCTCCGGTTATAGCAGTAAATCCCATTCATCCCGTTACCGGAAATCGTGTTGCCGGCAATTCCGCCTCCACTGTTGCTCAGGCTAATTCCGTCGCCCCCATTGCTTGAAATGGTATTCCCGGAGATTGATCGGGGCCATGAGTTGTACAGGTAAATACCATGTGAGGAATTATTCGATATAGTATCGTTCTGGATTGGAGAGGAGAAATTGCCCAATCCATCGAAGTAGAGACCAATCATATTATTGTCAATCGTGCAGTTTTGGACGGCCGGCGCCGGATATTGGTCATCTCCATTGCCTCCGAATCCCGCATACACCCCATACGTTGCGTTGCTGATCTTGCAGTAGCTCAGCGTCCCCTGGGAGTTCGGCCGGAACAGAATGCCTCCCCACGTACGTGAGCTTCCGATTCTGTCAAATGTGATCGGCAGGAGAGAATTGCCGTTGGCGCTAAGGGTGCCGGACACGATCAGACTGCTGCCAGATCCGCTGCGGACAGCGCTTCCAGGCTCGAAATTCAGCGATGTGCCGCTTGAAGTCGTGAGAGTCGAATTAGTTCCCAGAACAAGTTGTGATCCAGGAGTGAACATCACCGTCGTGCCGCCGGACACGGCAAGAGGCACGGATTGATACCAGGATTTATACAACCGAACCGACCCTGCTTCATATATCCTGAAGCACGCTGCGGATGAGTTGACAGTCATCAGTCCACAACCACCCTGCGGGCCAAAATCGACAGAGACCCCATTTCCTATGATCAGCGTATTAGTGTTTCTGTAGCCTTCGACGTACACGGCTCCTGAAGGAAAGGATCCATCACTCGGGAATTCGTCCCCATATCTGAAGAAATACGTATACGGCGGAATGGAACCCTGGCTGTACGCTGCATTGAAGGTCAATGCAGAGCCGGATAAGAAATTATTCAGCGAGATGCCAGTTGCATAGTTGTTCATCGAATTCGAATTTGGCGTCGAAGTCGCATCCAGCGTCGAGTGACCAGGATAGAACAGATCTGACGGATCCCCTGAATTGCTCTTGTAGCCGCTTCCGTAACCTGAAACCATGAGCGCCAGGCTGAAATCAATGCCAGATGCACTCTGGTCCGCAGCAGTAAAAGCAGACCTGCACGTCCCATATCTCGAATAATGCCAGATCAAAGCCCCGCCGCCAAATCCCTGATGATCAGGTCCTCCCGCGAACCGGTTGAATTTTTCGCGCTTCCGATATTCGATGAGATAATACTCACTGTGGTTCCAGTCGCCATCTCTGCCGGGGTCTCCATAAATAGTGGCAATCGCAACCTGGGGCTCACCGGAGGTTATTGGAGCAATGGAAAACGCACCGGATGATGTTATCCCGACGACATTGTATGCAGCATCCAACCAGTGCCTTTTGAGTTTTGCCAGAGGATTAATGTGAGGCGGGCAGAAATAATACCGCCGGTCACTAAACCCTCCCCAATGCATGATGTCGTATGAACCGACAGCCATGTGTTCGAAACCGATCGTGTGGCCGAATTCATGGGCAAGTTCCGTGATCCCGTTCAGAATGCACGAACAACTGACATTGGTGCCGTTCCACAGCTTCTCACAGGCGAAAAATTCAGTTCCCCCCAGATATGCCCATCCTCCAAGCTGTCCTCCGGCTGTGATAATTCCGATCTTGCCGGCAAAGGTCGAACGATCGAATTCAATGTACCCGGGATCGCTTTTCGGCAACGCGTGCAACTGATCTAACTTTGCATAGATGTCTGATCTGAGGGTGGAATCTGCGACGTGGTACGCCGGCTTGTTTGATCGAATCATAATCCAGCTGACGTAGTTTTTCCCATTTGCCGCAATCACGTTGTTTACGATCCCGGTGTGATACATATCGGTTGGTCCGGAATGGGTCTGAGACGCCTCTATTTGAAAATTCCCATAGCTCACTTCAGCCCAATAGTCTCGGACGCTCCCATAGACGGTCAGGTCGAATATTTGCTCCACCTCTCCGGGTGCCTGCTGAGCCGGTGTATATCCATTGTGCGTTGAATAGTCGGGGTGGATACCGGGTCCGCTGTATGTATTTGTCGAGAAGAACATGTTCCAGTAGTCTTCATACACGTACTTTCGTATCATTTTCCTGCAGGTTGTCCTCGGATCTGTGTAACCCATCGAACCGACCGCATCGATGTTCGCAACCAGGGCCGTGTCAGCATCCTGAGTCGGCAGGCTTCCGTCGGGGAGCCGCCCGTCGGGAAAATCGACAAGAACCAGAACCACTGGCTGAAGAACATTCTCCAGCGGCGTTTCGGGTACAGCAGATCCAAGCGCAACGCAATGATCGATTGTCTGCGATGCACTCACTGCGGGCAGAAACGAGAAGGCGAGAACAGATACCAAGGTCTTCTTTGTCAACACCCCCACCTCCACGTACGCACTTCTTTCGACCACATACGAAAGCCCCTTCCCCCATCCTGTGTGACAAGATAGCTGAAGAGGCTCTCAAAGAACCACGCTACATTCATAATCTAAACCAATCGCGGGGGAAAAACAATGCCGCGGATACATCGGCCCGTTTCAGCATATGCCTGGTCAGGATCGGTGACCGCGGAAGCTCTTCGCGAATTGCTCCGGAAACAGCGGTGGTCGTCTTGATTCAGGTTAGGAGCTACGAGCAGAGCGGCCACCGCCAGGACTGCGATTGAGACTCAACGGATTACCCCGGACGAGAACAATGTCGAGAGCAAACGTCAGCCCGCCGAATTGTTCATGAAGCGTGTATAGGCCCGGCCTCTGTGGTGCCCCAGAAGTATCCACAAGTGATTGGTACACCACCAATTCGCTCAATGATTGACGGGAACCCAGCAAAACACGAACCGGAGCCGGAGTTGGGACTCTTGGCTGAGACAGTACCGTTTGTCCGTTCGCATTTGTCAACCACCAGAAACCTGTAAAGTAAAGCCTCCCCCCCGCAAGAATCAGTGTATCCGTTGCCGAGGATTCATTGTTCAATGTCAATGTCGCGGCCATTGTGTCACGAATATCAAGCGATCCTCCCGGAACTGAGAACGTGTAGAGAATGCTATCTCGGAAACAGCTGACGGCTGATTTCTGTCCTCCGACGGTCCGTCGTGGAGTTGGCCATCGTGTGATTGGTCCCTCCCCCCAGTTCTGGAGATCACATCCACTGATCACAAAGAGAACGGCCAACAACATCGGCAAGTGTCGCATATATCCTCCCTCAATGGTGCTCTCCCATGTTTGCAGTCACGGGCGGCTTCCAGGGGCCCGGACTCCGCCGCGAGCCCTGGTCGGGATCGGGGATCGACCATGACGTCGGGTGCAGACGGTCATATGCCCGGCATGATAGTGCATTCTATTTGACCTTCACCAAATCAATTTCTCCCGGAGCACAATATGGTGCTGTCCATGCACCTATTAATTGATTACCTTCCTCCTTTGCCATGAGCATTCCTTCTTTCAGGCACCAGCGCACACCTTCCCTTTCTTTGCCCTCCAACAGATCCGTCTCCTTGAAAAACAGAGTATCTTTTCTCATCACTCCTGTTACCTTCATCACCCCGTAGTATTCTGTTGAGGGGATTTCGATTCTCGATGTTCCGGACACGAGTGAGTCTTTCTGTTCAAGAGTAAAGATCATTGCATACATGTCTTTTCCTCTCGGCCCCTCGGGTTGAATCATTTTCCCCTTCCAGGTTCCTTCTACATTCACAATGCCGGAACAACTGGAGAATGCACAACAAAGGAGGACAGCAGTGAACGAAGATGCTATTCGTCGGCCCATGAATTGTCCCTCCGGGAGTCTCAGGAACGTTAACTGACCTCATTCATTTGTCTCTATCAAGGTTCTGCTGTCAGGGGATGACCGCGAGCTTGAGTGTCTTTGTCAGTCCGAGGTCCGGCATATCGATATACGCAATATAGACGCCAGCGGCAACAGGATGGCCGCTTCTGTTGTTGAGATCCCACTGAGACATCTGCGTGTCGTCATTCTTCGTAATTGTTCGGACGAGAACACCGGCCAGTGTGAGGATTCTAATTGTAGCCCTGATGGGTAGATGTGTGAACGTTACGGAGCTGCCGTTTCCATTCAGCTCCTGTGCGCTGAAGCGGACGTACGGGTTCGGGAAAACGTTAATCCTCGACACTTCAGCCACTGCATCTGTCCCGGAATACGAGATCGCCCGACTGGCGGTCCCGAAGTCCCATCTGTCGGCCGTCGTGACGACTTTTGTCGCCTTGATCGTCCACTTGTCTCCCGGGACGTATGCAGGCTTTGTTGGATCGGTCAGTGTGAACCAGCCGGAATAGAGTATGCTGTCCGCAGCGAGAGCTGTTCCAAGTGTCGCGGAGGCATACTTTGCCTTAGCGGTTGATGTGTAGCCTTCATCAATGATAAACCAGTATTCACGGTCGTCGGCAGAGGCACCCGGGGCCCAGATGCTGTCGCAATATGCGGATCCCTTTTTCTCCATGAACACAAAGTCGATCCGACGTTTGTGCGATCCGTCGGGGTTCAGCTCCCAGACGTTACAGGGTTGCGGGAAAAACCCTGTGTAAGGGGCGCCTGTGGAGCCGGTTTGGTCACGGACGAAATCATAGGCGAACTGTCCCTGCCCCGGTGCCACGAATTCGACTTCGACATCCGTCCTGATCTCTTCAGGTCCGAGAATTCCTTCCCCGAAGAATTCATTGCCGACAAAGATCCCTGGATTGGTTACTCCCACCACAAAAACGGGAACCGCGGTAAAATTGCAGGGCGATGGACCGGTCCACGTGACCGAACTCAACTCCTTTCCATATTTGTATAGCGGGATCGCGCTGAGCCCGACCTGCATTCCGAGGTACATCTGATTCTGCCTGCCGGTCGTAAAGTCCAGTGTAGGGGGAATGACGACTTTACCGGAACCGAGGTCAACAAGTTGCCACCTGGGGTTCGGAACAACAAGACCGTCACTCATGACCGAATCCCTTACCACTATCTGGATTTCAAAGTTACCCGGGGGGATTCTCGTCGGGTCGATGACAGTGACCAGAGGTCCGCCGTCGGCAACCCCTGCCGTATGAACCGCCATTATCGTGTCGGAATAGAATGTGCCGAGCCTGACACCAGGATTGGTGGAATGCGGCATGATACCCGTCGTATAGGGAAGCGCATCCTTGAGTATCTGTGCCGGGCTTTCCAGGTAAACCGGGGCCGCTCCCGGCGCGGAGTTGACGCTATAAGCGGTGACGGCGAGATAGTAATTCGAACCGTTCAGGAGCCCCGTGTTGTTGATCAGGTCCTTCCTGAGGTCGATGCTGTGTGAGATGCCGAAATCGCCACCGAACTCCACAGGCTTCTTGATCACGTACCCGGAGCTCGGGTCGTACACGTTGTCGAAGACTATCGTGATGCCGTTTGCCTTGTCATACGTGGCAACGAGAGCCGGATTCGCGGTTGAAGCCCGGGGGAACTGGTAGACATTGTATCCCTCGAATCTATAGCCGAGGCTATTGAACGACTCGAGCGAGACCGAGGAGGTGTCGCCCCACGAAAGGACGATCTCCCTGTCGAGAGCCGCGAACGTTACATTCGGCCGCGGGGGAGGAGAAGGAACGACAAGGAGGTCTTTGTATACCGTCAGGGCAACATCCGAATACCAGAGGAGGACCGAGATGCTGGAAATGTGGTCCTTCCCCACTCCTGCAAGGTTTGCAACGACGATCTCCTGCGTGTCGCCAGGGGCCATCGTAAACGGCCCGCTCCCCATGACCATCTGCCGATCCCCGGGGGGTGAAGAGGAGGTCCCGTCGAGCCAGCCAGTCCGTGAGACGGGATCCCCCGGGAACACAAACCGTGTCTGTTTGTCCGTCGTCGGATCGATTACGGAACTCCCCGAGTTTGAGTTCAATCCACGCAACATATTGTAGTAGGAATAAGTATACTCCGGCGGGTACGCATCGGGGGGCCCATTTGTCGGAACAGAGTAACTGAACGAGGTCATCGGAATGTTTTTATATCCGAACCGGCGTGCCCATCTGAATATCGCCGAGTCACCGGGAGAAGGGACCATAGGCCCTTCGAGCATCACAAACCCCACTGCGGGGACGGCACTGCCGTACTCAGCATCAATCGGTGGGCCGTTGTAGGCGAACCCGATATGACGCGTCGTGTCGCAGCCTATGAGATCGTCCCCTGCGTATCCTACATCAGGATCGCTCCATTGTCCGACATACATTGAGTCGACAGGTGCACCGCTCTTGTTGATAAGAAGCGTGCTGATGAAAATAGTGCTGCCGAGCGCTCCGGCCCTGTTGTATCCCCATATGGTCTTCTGCATTTCAACGCCGATCGGAAGCGAAACCGAAAAATTGGCAACGCGAGCGGCATCCATGTCGTTGGCGATATACCACAGGGTCTGGTCGGCTCCCGGCACTCCGGGGATGTCGAGATTCGGGTCATACGGCATGGGAGCATGCCGCGGGTTGCCGCTCAGATCGACACCGTACTGGAATGGTGCACCCTCAGCGGCAGGCCATTCATTCCAATCTTTGACGTATTGATTGTACAAGTCCTGTGCAGTGATTCTCTCATAGCGCGAGATGAAGGCCACCTCTCCCGAATCAAGTCGTACCTGCACGAGTGAGAACGGGACATGCGGATTGATATCCGGTCTTACGCGGAACAAGCGGTACGCCGGATCGGAAGGGTCAGCCGCAACAGGATCAGTCGTCACTGTCCCGTACGTGATGATGGGACCGGCCTGGAGTCCATGATTGTAGGTCGACCCCCCTATTTTGGGCTCCGGGACTCCCCTGTGGAACCCTCCCCAGATCACGCCGTCTTCATACACCAGGGTTTTCCCTGTTCCCTTCGTGTACTCAAATCCCTCGTTATCCGATCGGTAGTGATCACACGATCCATCTCCGTTATTCCCGTAGTAGTTGAATACCTGATTGATGAGAAACGGATGATAGACATCGTTGCTGGCGAGCGACCGTGTGGAGTGGGGGTCAGAAGCGAAGCCCGGGAACGCATGGGCAGTCCATTCAACGACGGCGACTGCAAGGAGCAACCCGCAAAATGAGGATCGGCACGAGTTCACAGAACTCTCCTCACGAAGGCCAGAAGGATTTGGCAATGCCTCAGAATGTGATCAGCTCTCATCTCAAGTTCATGACAGAAGGAATATGCCACCCAACTCCGAATTCTGCAATTCCACGCCGGGGGGGGAGCAGGTGTCATTCGGTCTGTATGTTGAGCTCAGCCTCACAATCCGATCGATATGTCCCTATCCTCGAACAACCACTCTCTTCATTGCTACGTGCTCCCCCCGCCCTCAACCGATAGAAGTCACTCCAGTGCGAATCGAGTTGTTGACCTGGTGGCAATATAATCGGAACCGTATTCTGCGGTTGCGTCGGATGTTCACACGAGGCCAGGGATAAGGCCCTGATGCAGATCGGGAACAGCGGATAACATCTCATGCAGGGATTCATACCTTCTGTCCTTCACGACAAGGAACGCGCTCGCAATTTAGCTCCGGGCACCTCGACTGTCAATCTCACCGCTCACATATCAGGGAATGCCACGAATAATCTGTGAATCTCAATAGCGAACGGACAGACGAGCCTGTTGCTCCCACGCACCCGAACCTCTCCGCGGGGCCGGTTGGGACAGGGGGTACTTTCCTCAGATTACAGTCCTCATTGAGGACCGGTCAATTCTCAACTCCAGGCGTCCCACAGAATCACGGCTTGAGCATCTGATCCCTGCGGACTATTAGAACCCACTGCAACAACGTCATTGCCGTCGACTCATGATTCCCTAAGCTGAGAGCGAGCTCGGGGTGTATTTGTTCGACGCAGGAAAAAGCGCGATATTGTTCTCTGGTCAAGGAGTGGATCCCCCCCAAGCATCTCCAATCTCTCCAATCACTCCGCTTTGGACGTGTTACCAGCCAGCTCCGTCAACGTGAACAATTGCTCCGGAGTCATCTGCGGCGAAGAGATTTGTGAAAGGAACGTGACATGGAAAAGAAGACTGCGCTGATCATAGGAGCATCAAGAGGTCTCGGTCTCGCTCTGGTGAAAGAGTATTTGGCCAGAGAATGGCAAGTTGTCGCGACAGTTCGTGAAAAGAGCGGAAGCGCGTTGCATGAACTCGCCGAACGTTCTTCTGGTCATTTGGAAGTTGAGAGGCTGGATATTACCGACACCGGTCAAATCCTGGTTCTCAAGCGTCGGCTGCAAAACAGAAGGTTTGATCTCTTGTTTGTAAATGCAGGAGTCGCCAATGATCGCTATGAAACGATCGGTGATGTTGCAACAGAAGAGTTTGTCAGGGTGATGGTAACAAACGCTCTTTCTCCTATGCGGATCGTCGAGAATTTTGAAATGAATGTTGCCGCGAATGGAATCATTGGGGTGATGTCCTCCGGTCAGGGAAGTGTTGCCGACAATGAGAAGGGAGGTTTCGAAGTCTACCGCGCAAGCAAGGCTGCATTGAACACCTTGATGCGCAGCTTTGCCGCACGACATTCACAGGATAACCGATCTCTACTCCTGATGGCTCCGGGTTGGGTGAGAACAGATATGGGCGGACCGGACGCTCGTTATTCAATCGAAGAGTCCATCCCTCGCGTAGTGGACACCATTAATGCTCAGGCTAATAAGAGTGGCCTTCAGTACCTCGATCAGTTCGGCAAGGTCGTACGTTGGTAGCCAGATCGAATTTATGCCCGCGGAAGCAATCCATCGTTGGAAAGCAAAATGACAACCTGCGGTTGCTTCACTCTGTTAAACGCGGGGAGGACACTGGAGAAATCCTCTATACGCTGCGCGGGGATGGATCGGTAAAGGCGCAATGGGGGGAGGCCACAAAAAAAGAGGGCTCAACCAGCCCCTGTTCGACTGGTTTGAGTCCTCATGTAGTTTGGCTCCGCGAGCAGGACTCGAACCTGCAACCCTGCGGTTACGGTAGATTCCGGGACTTTCGTTCCGGTCCGGACTATCTCATCACCCTCCGATGCTGCCTCAAGAAGCAGCTGTGCATCAAAGGGGTCGGGCGCTCATGGGGCTTATTGGTGAGTTCCTCATCCCCTAGTCTCTGCACGTTCCTCGCTACCTGACTGCTCTTTGCGAGGCTTCGCTCAGGATTGCCTTGTTCCGCGTAAACTGCGGAGTTTAGGTTTCCCTGAATTCACCCGATTGTCAGACCCGATTACTCGGGTAAGCTGCTATTCCTGCATGAAGTTCAAACCAACAGCACTCCAAGCGTTCTTCCTGCAGACCTCACAGCCGCATGCTCTACCATTGAGCTATCGCGGAATACGCCATGTACAATAACAAAAAAAAGACACAGTGTCAATAACCTCGGCGGACACTATGAACAGCTGAATGTGACTCGTTTGGCACTACTTCTCCTGCCTCCGCTGCCCCACCCTCTTTTCCAGCTCCCCGGCTATCAGCGACAGGGGCACTCCCTCCGACTCCAGCATCACAAGAATGTGATACAGGAGATCTGCGACTTCCCAGGAGATTTCCTCCGGACGGTGGTTCTTCGCCGCAATAATGACCTCACCGGCCTCTTCACCCACCTTCTTCAGTATTCTGTCGATCCCGCCGTCGAGCATCTTCACCGTGTAGGAATCCTCCGGCCTCTCGAGATTGCGCCTGTGGATCACCCGGGAGAGATTTCCGATGACTTCACCGAACCCAGCCGCACCGGCCCCCACCTCGCCAAGTGAAGAATAGAAACAACTGTATTCTCCGGTGTGACATGCCTGCCCCTTCTGATCGACCTTTACGAGAAGGGCGTCCGCGTCGCAATCGTACCTGATACTCCGGACAGTCTGGACGTTTCCGGAAGTCTCCCCTTTGTGCCAGAGCGTGTTCCTGCTCCGGCTCCAGAAATGCGTCTGACCCGTTTCAAGTGTCAGCGAGAGGCTCTCACGGCTCATATAGGCGAGCATCAGAACGGTGCCGCTTTCCGCGTCCTGGACCACCGCGGGAATGAGCCCCCGCTCATCGAACCGGAGATTCTCCATGGACGGTATTGTCATCGAACCGGCACCCCCTTCTTCGAAAGAAAGCTCTTTAGATCCCTGATCGTCATTGCGCGCGTGTGAAACAGCGACGCCGCCAGGACGGCGTCCACCCCGCCGAGCGTAAATGCATCGGCAAACTGCTCCATCGTACCCGCACCTCCGGACGCGATCACCGGTATCGACACAGCCTCCGTCACGGCCCGGAGAAGCTCACAGTCATAGCCGATCTGCGTTCCATCCCTGTCCATGGACGTGAGGAGTATCTCCCCCGCGCCCCGGGACTCCACCTCGGCGGCCCATTCAATTGCGTCCCTGCCTGTGTTCTCTCTCCCCCCGTACACATACACGTCCCATCCGGGAGCACCGGAGTCCCGTCTGCGGGCATCGATCGCCGAAACGACGCACTGCGTGCCGAATCGCTCGGCGGATTCGCTGATGAGCCCGGGACGGCTTACCGCGGATGTGTTGAGGCTAACCCTGTCAGCACCTGCAAGCAGCAGCGCCCGAACGTCATCCGCAGTCCGCACGCCCCCCCCAACAGTCAGCGGAATGAACAGATTCTCCGCCACCGCTTCAACGACGTGAATGAGAGTCCCGCGTGCTTCGTGGGAAGCCGTGATATCGAGAATGACGAGTTCGTCTGCCCCTTCGTTGTTGTAATACAGTGCATGGGCGGCCGGGTCACCCATCGACACCAGGTCAATGAACTTGACCCCTTTTACGACTTTCCCTTCTTTCAGATCAAGGCACGGTATGATCCGCTTTCGAAGCATGAGTATGCTTTCCGCTAATGTGGCGACGATGGTGTTACCCGTCCCGGGCCGGCCCCCGCAAGTGCGAGTGCCGACCCGAGATCGATCTTTCCTTCGTACAGGGCCTTCCCGATGATGGCCCCCGTGACGTGTTCAAATTCCGGAGTCAGGAGTGCGCGGAGGTCATCCAGAGATGAGATCCCCCCCGAAGCAATGACCGAAAGTCCACTCCCCGACAAACTGCCGAGCGTGGAAAGATCGGGGCCGCTCATCATCCCGTCACGACCGATGTCGGTGCAAAGGATCTCACGGATCCCTGCTTTGCGGAGATCCTGCGCCGCCCCAAGAACGTCACGCCCGGTGAGCTCCGTCCATCCCCTCGTGGCGACATTCCCGTTGAGCGCGTCGATGGCGACGACGACGCTCCCCTCACCGTATTCCCGCAGTGTCCGAGCCAGGAGATCGCCGTTCTCGAAAGCGGCTGTCCCCAGCACAACCGCGGAAGCGCCAGCGTCGAACGCGCCCCGTATCGCGTCCCGGGACCTGAGGCCGCCGCCGAACTGAACGCGCACCCCCTTCAGTGACGAGATCCTCCGGAGGAGATCCGTGATCCTGGATTCCCGCCCGAATGCTCCGTCGAGGTTCACAACGTGGAGCCGCTTCGCCCCCTCCCCCGCCCACCGGAGGGCCGCATCGAAGGGATCCGCGTCATAGATTGTCCCTGAATCCTCGCGCCCCTGTCTCAGGCGGACACACTTGCCGTCTTTTACATCGATTGCCGGAATGACCTCCATCATTCGGTCCAGGCGGTAGGTTTGACGAGCGTGAAGTGCCTGAGCAGATTCAGCCCGGCGACCTGTGATTTCTCTGGATGGAACTGGACTCCGTACACATTCCCCTTCCGGACCGAGGCAGAGTAGCGCACGCCGTACTCCGTCACGGCAACGGTCTCAGGGATCATCCCGACATAATAGGAATGGACAAAGTACGTGACCGGCCTGTCATCCGCGTCGGGAAACAGAGGAGAGGGGGAAACCGGAACAACATCATTCCAGCCGATATGGGGAACTTTGACGCCGCCGTCGAGTTTCCGGACCACGCCGGAGATAAGCTTCAACCCCGTTACGCCGGGGGATTCCTCGCTTGAGTCGAGGAGGAGCTGCATGCCGAGGCAGATTCCCAGGAGGGGACGGCCTGCCCGTGCGTGACCGACGATTGCGCTCCGGAGCCCCAGTTCCTCGATCTTCCTCATGGCCTCGCCGAAGGCGCCGACGCCGGGGAGTATCAGCCACCCGGCCTTACGGACGACCTCAGGATCGGACGTCACCGCGGCTCTGACGCCGATCTCCGCGCAGGCGCGCATCACGTTGCGAAGATTCCCCATTCCATAATCGACAACAGTGATCATAGCACTCCTTTCGTCGACGGGATCTCGTCCCCTCCCGTTTTCTCGACCGCCGCGCGCAGCGCGCGTCCGAAGGATTTGAATATGGCTTCGACCTGGTGATGAGCGTTTGCGCCGTACAACAGGGCGATATGGAGATTCATCTTTCCCTCCACGGCGACCGCCCTGAAGAACTCATTCACGAGCTCCAGCGAAAACCCGTTGATCGATTCGCGCGAGAAGCCGGCGAGAAACACGAAGTAACTCCGGCCGCTCAGGTCGATGACCGTCCGTGCAAGTGCCTCGTCCATCGTCACAAACCCCGCGCCAAACCGCTCGATGCCTCTTTTCTCTGCAAGGGCTTCCGTGATCGCCTTCCCGAGGCAGATTCCGACATCTTCAACCGTATGATGGTCGTCGACGTAAAGATCCCCCGTCGCCGCGATCGTCAGATCGAACCGCCCGTGCCTGGCGATGTGGGTGAGCATGTGATCGAAGAATCCGATCCCGGTCGCGATATCACAGACACCTGTTCCGTCCAGGTCGAGCCGGAGCCGGATCGATGTTTCCGCCGTCTTCCGTTCAAGCGTCGCTTCGCGGTTCACAGGGCCTCCCGGAGTGCGTCGATAAACTGCGTGTTTTCATCCGGTGTCCCCACGCTGACGCGGAGCCCGCGTTCAAGCATCGGGTACCGGGAGACATCCCGGATCAGTATCCCCCGTGCAAGCAGCGCCGAGAATATCGCAGCAGGGGACTTCCGGAGAGACTCGAAAAGGAGGAAGTTCGCGTGCGAAGGATGCGGCCTGATCCCCTCCATTGCCCGGAGGGCGCTAAAGAGGCGGCCGCGTTCCGACACAAGCGCGCCGATCCAGGTCTTCAGGCTGTCCCACCGGTCAATAAACACTTCGGCAGCGATGAGCGTGAAAATGTTCACCGAGTACGGGAGCTTGACCTTCGTCAGCTGCCGGGCGAGATCGGGGGAGAGAAGAGCATACCCGAACCGGAGTCCCGCCGCTCCCATCGCCTTTGAAAACGTCTGGAGCACGACGAGCCGCTCGTGACGCGCGAGCAGCGGCACCGCGGACGTCCCGGCAAAATGAACGTACGCTTCGTCCAGCACAACGAGGGCGTTGGTGGACGCGAGTATCCGCTCGACCTCCGCCACCGGAATCTGGCCCCCGGTGGGGTTATTCGGCGAGCAGAGAACGAGCATCGCGGCCCCCGTTGAGTTCACTGCCTCGATGACCGCGTCGACATCCACGGTAAACGTTGGGGTCATCGGGACATCCCGCACGGGAGCTCCGAGCGCCTCGGCGAGAAGCCTGTAGAGCGTAAACGTCGGCTGACTAATGACGAGCCCGCGTCCTTCATCGAGTGCGCACGTAAACAGAAGCTGCAGAAGGTCGTTCGAGCCGTTCCCGAGAAGAACTCCCTCCGGCCTCCACCCGGCAAAGGAGGCGACCTTCGCCATCTGCCGCGACGGAACGAATTCGGGGTACCTGGACCAGTGCACGGCGGCAACCCGGCGGAGGATTTCGCTCCGGATCCCTTCGGGAAGATCGTAGGGGTTTTCGTTCTGGTTCAGCTTGATCCGGCACTCCCGGTGCTCGAGCGTGTATTCCGATATGCCGGCGATCTGCGGGCGCAGAAGTGATCTCACCGTCCCTCCTCCCGTATCATGATCGACTTCTCGTGAGCAAACAGTCCCTCCGCCCGCGCCAGCTCCCGCACGTGAGGCGCAAGCCGCCTGAGGGCGGAGCGCGAAACGTCAATGACGTTCGAGAACTTCATGAAGTCCGCAACACCCAGCGGGGATGAGAACCTCGCGGACCCCGACGTGGGAAGCGTGTGGTTCGGTCCTGCAATGTAATCGCCGAGGGCCTCGGTGGACCAGGACCCAAGGAATATCGATCCGGCATTAACGATCCGGCGCGCATACGAGCGCGGATTCTTCACCATGAGCTCGAGGTGTTCGGGGGCAAGCGTATTGACGATATCCGCGGACTCCTTTTCCGAACCCGCCACGATGATGACCCCCTGGTCTTCGAACGCCTTGCGGGCAATCGCCCTCCTCGGCGCGGCCTCGAGCTGGATGGCGACCTCGCGGCTTATCTTCTCGGCCTGCGCACGGGAGCGCACGATGCAGATGGGAGATGCGAGCTCGTCATGTTCCGCCTGGGCCATGAGGTCCGCGGCGACGAATTCCGCCCGCGCGGTGGAGTCGGCGACGACGACCACTTCGGTGGGGCCCGCGATCATGTCGATTCCCACATCACCGAAGACGATCTTCTTCGCGGAGGCGACGTATGCGTTTCCGGGACCGGTGATCTTGTCAACGCGCCTGATCGACTCCGTCCCGTATGCGAAGGCGGCGACCGCCTGCGCCCCGCCGATCCTGTAAATCTCGGTGATTCCCGATTCCGAGGCCGCGACAAGCACTTCAGCGGGGAGCCGCCCGTCCGGCCCGGCCGGAGACGCCATGGCGATCTCTCCGACGCCGGCAATGCGCGCGGGGAGCGCGTTCATCAGCACGGTGGATGGATACGCCGCTTTCCCCCCAGGGATATAGATTCCGACCCGCGCAAGGGGACTGAATCGCTGCGAGAGGCGCATCCCCCCTCCCCTGATCTCCCATGACCGGGGAAGCTGCTTCCTGTGGAAACGCGCAATGTTCTTTCCGGCGGCGCGGAGCGCCCTGAGGAACCCTGTGCTCACGGATTCGTACGCACCCTCCACCTCTTTGCGTGAAACGCGGAGCCCGAGCGAATCGATGAACCGGCAATCGTACTGCCGCGTGAGCGTCGTAAGCGCTTCGTCCCCTTCCGTGCGGACCCTTTCCACGATCGCACGGACGCGGGCTTCAACTGCCCCGTCGGGCTCGAGCCGGCGTTCGGCAAGCCGCGCCACTGCCCGCGATTCAGTCCTGCTGTCCAGGATTTTCATAGACAACCGTATCAAGTTCAGTTATGAGGTGGCGGATATCCACGGATTTGGTCTTCATCGCCGTCCTGTTGACGATGAGCTTTGCACTGACGGGGGCCACGTCTTCGACAACCCGCATCCCGTTTTCCCTGAGCGTTCTCCCGGTTTCCACGAGATCGACGATGGCGTCGGCGAGACCGAGGAGCGGCGCAATTTCGACGGAGCCGTCCAGTTTCACGATGTGCACATGAAGCTGTTTTCCCCTGAAGAAGCGCTCCGTGGTCCGCGGATACTTCGTCGCAACCCGGAGAGAGCCGGCGGCGGGGAGCTCGAGGCCCGAGGCCGCCGCCAGGACGAGACGGCACCTGCCGATGCCGAGGTCCACGGGCTCATACACGTCCGCCTCGATCTCCCGGAGTATGTCGCTCCCGACAATCCCGGCATCTATGGTCCCTGACTCGACGTACACGGGAATGTCAATCGGTTTGAGAGGGATGAATTCAAATCTCCCGTCCGTATCGGTGAAGACGAGTTTCCGGGATCCGTCGGCGGCGGCAATCTCGATCCCGGCCCTGGCGAGGAGCGCCGTGCCGGAGTCATACAGTCTCCCTTTCGGGAGGGCGATGCGGACACAGTTCTTCATGCGCACCCGCCGAGTGAGTCCATGGAGAAAGAGAAGCCGACCGCGGGGAGATCTGCGCCGAACTCCCGCATGAGCGAATCGTACCTCCCCCCCCGCCCCAGCTCGACGGAATGGGCAGGGCTGAGAAACGTGAACATGACGCCGGTGTAGTATTCCATCTCATCAATCTCGGTGAGGTCAAACGTTATCCTCTCCCGCCACTGTGGCAGGTGCGCGGCAAGCGATTCCAGCGAGGCGATTGCCTCCCGCGACTCTTCGTTCTCGATCGAGGATGCAGCCGCGGCAAGCGCGCGCGAATCCCCCACGCAGCGGGAAAGCGTGTCGACCTGACCCCTGACCGATCCCCCGACACCGAGCTCCTCCAGGCGCGACCCAAGCGCACGCATGTCTTTCCTGTCGATCGCGGATCGGACCTCGGCCAGCTCCGACTGCCCGAGTCCCAGCCCGTTGACAATGCCGCGGAATATCCCCGCGTGATTGACATGAACCGACGCGTCGGGGAACCCCGACTTCGAGAGACAGTTTAGCGCGACGTCGAGTATCTCGCCATCGGCCGCAGCCGGACTCCCACCAATAAGCTCGGCCCCTATCTGGCTGAATTCCTGGTACTGCCCCCTGTGGCGGTCCGTCTTTCTGAACACCGGACCGCTGTACCATACACGGACGGGCAAAGGCATGTCGCGGAGGTGCGCCGTTACTATCCTCGCCACGGCCGGTGTGAAGTCTGCACGGAGCGCAAGGAGATTGTCCTCCCTGTCAAGGAACCGCATCGCCCTCTCCCGGATGCCCTGATTGCCGCGCGTGTAGAGATCGAGGTACTCAACCGCGGAAGGGATGATCTCCCTGAATCCTGACGCCGTGAACACCGACGCAAATTCATTTTCGATCCGCCTGCGCATTTCGGCGTCCCGGAACATGAAATCCCTGTATCCCGCCGGCAGCCCGACGATATCGCGGTTCATCCTGCTCGCCCTTTATTGGTGTGACGAATGAAAAAACACCCCCAGAAACGATGAAAGCCCGTCCCGTATTCCGGGAAGGGCTTCCTTGATCACTGACGCTCACTCCATCAGCCGGCTGCCACCCCATCGGAATACGCATATCCGCGCACATGGTGCGCGTGATGGTGAGAATGGTGCCGCTTCGTGGAATCAGACCTGATCATAATATAGTAATATAGGCAATTGACGCCGCTCTGTCAAGAGAAATCCTAGCGCGCGATTGTCTGAACGCCGACAATTGCATAGTAACAGGCGGCCGCTACGAGTGCGGACGCCGGGATCGTGAGTATCCAGGCCCACAGCATCGTCCCCGCGATCCCCCACCGGACCGCCGAAAGACGCTTCGTGGCCCCGACCCCCATGATGGCGCCCGCTATTGTGTGCGTCGTGCTGACGGCGATGCCAAAGTACGCCGTCAGAAGGAGCGTGATTCCACCGGCGCTTTCGGCGCAAAAACCGTCCGAGGGCTTCAATTTCGTGATTTTCGAACCCATGGTTTTCACTATGCGCCACCCTCCGAATAGTGTGCCGAGAGCGATCGCGCAGTGCGACATCAGGATGACCCAGAGAGGAACCTGAAACTCATGGAGAAATCCGGCCGTCAGGAGGAGCCCCGTGATGATCCCCATCGTCTTCTGCGCGTCATTCGTCCCGTGTCCCAGGCTGTAGAGCGCTGCAGAGACAAGTTGAAGCTTGCGGAAAACCACGTTCACCTTCTCGTACGAGGATTTTCTCACGATCCAGAGGACCGCAACTTGCAAAAAGTACCCCAGGACCATCCCCAGGATGGGGGCAAGGACAATAAACATAAGCGTCTTGATCCATCCGGACATGATGATCGCGCCGAACCCCGCCTTCGCGACGGCCGCCCCGCCGTAACCGCCGATCAGGGCATGCGAGGAGCTCGATGGAATCCCGAACCACCAGGTGATCAGATTCCAGGCAATTGCACCAAGGAGCCCGGCCATGATGACGTACACGGTAACATCTTCGATTTCCACGAGCCCCTTGCCGATCGTCCTGGCAATGTGAACATCGAAGACAAGCGCGGCGACGAGATTGAAAAATGCGGCCCATACGACGGCTTTTCTCGGCGTAAGGACGCGGGTGGACACGACCGTGGCGATGGAGTTGGCAGCGTCGTGAAAGCCGTTGAGAAAATCAAAAACGAGGGCCAGTCCGATAACGCTCAGAACGATGGTGACCATGTCAGGCGTGCTTGACGAGTATGGACTCTATGGCGTTGGACGCATCCTCGCACTGATCGGTCGCCGTTTCAAGGCTGACGAGAAGTTCCTTCAGCTTGATGATCTGTATGGGATCCGTGCACGTGTCAAACAGGCTGGCGATCGCACGCTCGAAAATGTCGTCGGCTTCATTTTCCATGCTGTTGATCTTGACGAGACTCTCGTTGATCGCATCCGCGTTCCGGAGGTCCCTCAGTTTCGGGATCGCCTTGTTCAACTCGACGACCCCGTCGTATACGAGTGCCGCGAGCTTTTCCGCCTCCGGCGAGATTGTCTCCACCCGGTAGAGGACGATCCGCGTTGCCGCTCCCTGGATGTAATCGAGTATGTCATCGAGCTTGGAGGCGAGGATGTGAATGTCCTCCCTGTCGAACGGAGTGATAAACGTCGTCCCCAGCGCCTTGAATATCTGGTGTGTTATCTCGTCGCCCCGGTGTTCGATCTCTTCGATCTTCCGTATCTTCTGTCCCCGTTCCTCTTTGGATATGCCGTTGGACATCATGTCTCTGAATGTCGCCGCCGCCAGGAGGAGGTTGGCGGAGTCTTTTTCGAACAGGTTGAAGAAACTGTCGTCTTTCGGCAGAAGCGCGTGCAGGATGGCGTCGATTTTCATTGAAATGCTGACCCTTTGAGTGAAGTGACATCGATGAGAACGAAGCCGCGGGGAGCGTGGTACGGGATTGCTGCAGAATTGCCCGTCCAAGGTACGGAAAATTCACCGCCCGCGCAAGGTGACGATCATTCGTCCCCCCTCACACGCCCACGCATCCGTTTCACCGCGCCCGCTTTCTTCTTCGATTCGAGCCGATTCGTGCGCGAGGCACGGGTGGGGCGCGACGGCGCACGCTTCTTCACCGGTTCAAGCGCACGCGTGAGAAGCCGGACGAATTTCCGGACCGCATCCTGGCGGTTGTTCCACTGGCTGCGTGAAGCGTCCGACCTCACGCGCAGGATTCCGCCGGTCACGGCCCTCTGACCGAGCGCTGCGAAGAGCATGCTCTTCTGCGCGGCATCAAGAGCCCGTGATGCGCCGATATCGAACCGGAGTTCAACGCGCGTGGAAACCTTGTTCACGTTCTGACCTCCCGGACCCCCGCTCCGCGCAAACGAGAACGAAAGTTCACTTTCCGGTATCCGGAGCCTGTCGTCAATCTCGATGAATTCCGCCATGTTGAACTTCTCTGCCGTTCTGCGTACTATGATAGTACTTCCGGAGCAACAGCGACCATGTCAGAAAAATCCGTCAACGGGTACACGATCAGCGTCGATCAGACAGACGGCCTCGGAACCACGTGGGTCGTTCGCGTCAGCAGAAACAGATTCCTTTTCAGGAAAACGCTCAGCTCGGACTGGTTTCTTGACGGCGTCCAGGCGGCCCGGTTTGCCGATCAGGTCGCATCGGACCTCGGAAGCGGGAGTGGCCTCGAAAACCTTCGGACGAGGAAACCGGGGTGGACGCTTCACAGGCCTGTCCACTGACTTCAGCTCCGGCCGATTCCGTGCCGGCCGGTTCGCGTGCAGGATTGTATCCCTCTCTATTCACTCTCCGCCCGGACCGTACACTTTTCTCGACGATCCGACAGAGAAACTCTCCCCGCACAGGAAACTCCTTCTGAATTTCCGCCTCATTGTGACAAAAAAGCGAGAGAGATGCAATCACCCCCGGTGTGTCACTCTGGCACGCGGGTTGTATTCGTATGTTCCGGCCTGAAGATGTCCAGGAAACGGCAATCAAAGTCGGAAGAGAGGGACACAATGAAACGAAAAGGACTCTGGCTCGCAGGGTTGGCGCTCGGGGGGCTTCTTGCAATGTCACCCGATGCACATGCGGGGGTCTGGGTGGGATACAGGGGAGGACCCCGGCATGAAGTGATCGTGGCACACCCGGGGTGGTTCTGGGTCGCCGGGCACCGCGCATGGTACGGGCCGCGCTGCGGTTGGGCGCCGGGAGGATGGTACGTCCGGCATCCCGGTTACAACCGGTTCTACGGCGGGTGGGGTTACCGGCACGGCGGGAGAGCGTTCTATGGACGCGGGGGGCACAGGCGCTAGGGATTCTTCAGTTACACCTCACACATGACGGTGCCGGCAAAATACCGCCGGCATCGCTCTCCATTCAGTCCGGCACAGCCTTCTCCCGATCGATGAGCGCTGAAAGGGAATCCGCAGTTCTCGCCGGCAGATCGCACATGAAATTCCGGCAAACGTACGCCGCCGGCTCTCCTCCGCCGGGTGTCAAGTTCCGCAGGAACGGGTTCAGCATCCGGGGCATGTCTCCTGCGGGTCCCGGATCCAGAGGGATCGTCTCCGTCGTGGGGAGATACCGGGTCGCGAGAACTCCCGCCAACTCCCGGGAACGGGAATCGCCCCGGGGCCCTGCAATAACAACCTGTCCCGGGGCCGTGAGATGATAATCCAGAGCGGCCGCCATAAGGGGAAGAACACCGGGGTGAGTGCGAAGCGTTTCGCCGAACCCTCCGATGGTCTCGGCCGCAAGTCTCTCCCACGCAGGGCGGTCGATGATCCTGGCGAGCCGTATCAGATTCATCGCCGACACGGAATTCCCCGCCGGTTCCGCGCCGTCTTGCTGGTCTTTCATCCGCACAAGAACGGTCGCGTCGTTCCCCGACGTGTCGAAGAACCCGATTCCTCCCGCATCATGGAATTTCCGGATTTGCTCCTCCGTGAGGACGACGGCAGTTTCAAGCCAGCGTCCCTCTCCCGATGATGCGAAGAGATCGATCAGCCCGGAAACAAGGAAGGCGTAGTCATCAAGGTGCGCCTCGATCCTGGATTCCCCCTGCCGGTACCTCCGCAGAAGAGTCCCGTTCCCCTTCAGGTGCGCCAGGATGAATTCCGCCGCGCGCGTCGCGGCGGCAAGATATCGTTCCTCTCCAAACACCGTGGACGCCCGTGCAAACGCACCGATCATGAGGCCGTTCCACGACGTCAGTATCTTGTCGTCCCTCAGCGGCCGCGGCCGCGCTGCGCGGAGGGCATGCAGCTTCGCGCGCGCCGCGTCAAGACGCATCCGCGCTTCACCGCCATTCAGCCCGGACCTGCCGGCTACCGCTTCCGGCAAAGCCCGCACGTAGAGTATGTTCCTGCCCGTAAGCTCATGCTGCGGATCGACCGGGGCGTTCCCGGACTCATCGACACCGAAGCATTCGGCAAAGAGCGATGCGTCCTCCTTCAGGGCTTCGGCGATCTCCTTTTTTGTCCAGACGTAAAACGCCCCTTCACCCGATTCCTCCGGGTTTTCCGGACGTGGGCTGTCGGCATCCTCCGCGGAGTAAAAGCCGCCTTCCGGATCCGTCATGTCGCGGAGGACGTATTCCAGTGTTTCGCGCGCCACCGTCGAAAAGACCCGTTCCCGCGTACAGAGCCAGGCACCGATGTAGGCCTGCACAAGCTGGGCCTGATCGTAGAGCATCTTTTCGAAATGCGGGACGCGCCATTGTCCGTCCACGGAGTAGCGGTGGAATCCCCCACCGATCTGATCGTAGATTCCTCCGGCTGCCATCGCTCTGAGCGTGTGCGCCACCATTGCAAGCGGGGGGGCCGAGCCCGTCCGCGCGTGATACCGGAGGAGGAAATCGAACACTACGGGGCGGGGAAATTTCGGCCCGCCGCCGAATCCGCCGTGAACGGGATCGTACGTCGGGGAGATCGAATTCCAGGCGGCGTCGATCACCCCGGGCCCCGGAACCCCGCCCGGCCGGACCGCACCGGCGGCATCCCGGAGGAATTCGGTTATGCTCCGGGCTGACTCGTTCACGTTCGCCCTGTCCGTGTCCCATATGCTGCGGATCTTCCTCAGCACATCGGGGAATCCCGCCCTCCCGAACCGTGAATCAGGAGGAAAGTACGTGCCGCCGTAGAACGGCTCCCGCTCCGGCGTGAGAAACATGGACATCGGCCATCCGCCGTTCTGCCCGATCGCCTGGAGTGCGGTCATGTAGATCCTGTCAATATCCGGCCGTTCCTCCCGGTCGACCTTGATGCACACAAAATTCCCGTTGAGGAGCGACGCAATCGCGCCGTTCTCGAACGACTCCCGTTCCATCACGTGGCACCAGTGGCAGGTGGAATACCCGATCGAGAGGAACACCGGAACATCCCGCGTGCGGGCAGCGGCAAACGCTTCTTCACCCCAGGGAAACCAGTCGACGGGATTGTGGGCGTGCTGCTGGAGGTAGGGGCTCTTCTCGCGAACCAGGCGGTTCGGTGTGCGTTCAACGGCCATCGGGGTGCGGCACTCTGTGGTGGAACACTCCTCAGTTCTTCAGGATGAGGTCTTTCTCGCCGACAAGCGACGGGCCAACCGGTTCGCGCGCCTCTCCGATCTGCTGCCGCCACATGGCGTAATACAGCCCCTTCGCATCCACAAGCGCATCGTGCGCGCCGTATTCGACGATCCGCCCTTTTTCGAGCACGTAGATCACATCGGCGTGCATGATCGTGGAGAGCCTGTGCGCGATGAGGATCGTGATGTGGTTCTCCTGGTCGGACACATTCCGTATCGTTTCGCTGATTTCTTCTTCGGTCAGGGAGTCGAGCGAGGACGTCGCCTCGTCGAACACAAGGAGGTTCGGCTTCCTGAGGAGCGCACGCGCAATCGAGAGGCGCTGTTTTTCGCCCCCCGACACCTTCACACCCCCCTCGCCGATCAGCGTATCGAGCCCGCGGTCGGCCCGCGCCAGAAGGCTCTGGCAGGCGGCTTTTTCCAGGACGTCAATGCACCGGGCGTCCGACGCCCCCGGGCTGACAAAAAGGAGATTGTCGCGGATCGTTCCGGCAAACAGCTGCGTGTCCTGCGTGACAAGGCCTATGCGCTGACGGAATTCATCAAGATCGATGTCATTCCCCGGTATGCCGTTATACCAGATCTGCCCCGCCTGCGGCCTGTAGAGCCCGACGAGGAGCTTGACGAGCGTGGACTTTCCCGCGCCGGAAGGTCCCACAAACGCGATCGTCGAACCGAGGCGCGCCTCGAACGTGATGTCGGTAAGCGCGGAGGCGGACGCGGACTGGTGGCGGAAGGTCACGTGATCGAATGCGAGAGTGTCCAGCGGGCCGACGTGGACCGGCGAGACGGGCTTCGCGTCGACGGGCGCATCCAGAATGTCCTGGAAATTCTTGAGCGAGGCCTCGGTCTCCCTGTACACGTTGATGATGTTGCCGAGCTCCTGCAGCGGGCCGAAGATGAAGAACGAATAGATGAACAGGGAGAAGAACTGGCCGACCGTTATCTGCTGCGCGAAAATCAGGTACAGCATCACGAAGAGGATCGTCGTCCTGAGGAAATTGACGGAGGTTCCCTGGATGAAGCTCAGGCTCCTCAGGTACCGGACCTTCTTCAGCTCCAGATGGAGAATCTTCCCCGTCACGCTGTTGAGGCGGTCGATCTCCTGTCCCGCAAGCCCCAGGCTCTTGACGAGCTCGATGTTCCTCAGGGACTCGGTCGTGGATCCCGCAAGCGCGGTCGTCTCCGCGACGATCACCTTCTGGATCGTCTTGATCTTCCTGCTCAGGACGCTGCTCAGGATCCCGAGAAGGGGGACCGTGGCGAAGTACACGGGGGCGATGATCCAGTGAACGGTGAACGCATAAATCATGACGAAGATAACCCCGACGAGCGTCGTGAAGAGCGTGCCGATCGACGCCTGGATCAGGCGTTCGACGTCCAGCCGGACCTTCTGGAGCTTTCCGAGCGTCTCGCCGCTCCGTTGATCTTCGAACACCGAGTACGGGAGCTCGAGCGAATGCCGGAGGCCGTCGGAATACAGCCTGGCGCCAAGGCGTTGCGTGATGACGTTGACGAAGTAGTCCTGGAAGTTCTTTGCCACGCGGGAGACGAACGCAACGCCGACTGCTGCGGCAAGGAGGAGGCTTACGCCGCGTATGAATTCCGCATGCGTGTAATCGCGGTATTTGGTTGCATACGTGTCGATGACGTGCCGGAAGATGAGCGGATCGAGAAGGGAGAAGACCTGGTTGACGGTCGCAAGAAACAGGGCGAGGAGGACAAGTTTCCAGTATCCGCGCAGGTAACCGTAGAGGAGTTTCATGCTGATTGAACAGTCCGTGACGGAGTGCGGTTCCGTTAAAAAAAACTGTCAATCGTCAGACGGCGATTGACAGATGGAGACCGGAGTGGAGCTGAGGGGGATCGAACCCCTGACCTCGTGAATGCCATTCACGCGCTCTCCCAGCTGAGCTACAGCCCCGCAGAAGGCGTGTCAAATATACCCACTGGGGACCCTAAAGTCAACGGCTCCGGGCCGCTTGAATCTCCGGAGCGCATTCTGTATGTTACAGTGAGCATACGCCTCTTCACTTCCTGCACCGGAACATGAAAGACATAGGAAAAGCATTCAGTCTCCCGTTCAAGGATCCCTCCTGGGCGCCCAAGTTCCTGCTCGCCGGACTGTTCATGCTTCTCTGCCTCCTGGGGATCGGGATTCCGATCATTGTGGGATACCTCATACAGGTCACGCAGCGCGTGATACGCCGGGAGGAGCACATTCTTCCCGAGTGGAACGATATCGGGATCAAATTCGTGCTGGGATTCAAGTACTGCGTCGTGTATTTCATCTACTTCGTGCCGGTGATCCTCCTCGTCATCCCGGTGATCGGGCTGGCCGCGGCCACGAGCACGACCGATGCGCCTGAACTCGTGGGAGTCCTCACCATCGTCTACATGTTCGGGTTCACGCTCCTGGTGATACCCTACTCGCTCCTCCTCACCGCGATATTCCCGGTCATCGCGTACAGGTTTGCGCTCCGCGAGAAAATCAGCGACGCGATCGACCTGGGAAAGATCTTCAGGGACTTCCGGGTCAGCTGGCAGAACACGGTTGTTGTGGCACTGATCTCCATCGGGATCGAATCGTTCGCCTTTGTCGGCCTCCTCTTTGTTATCATCGGCGTGCTGTTTACCGTGTTCTACGTGTACCTCGTCACGGCCGCGATGCACGGCCTCCTGTATCTTGAACTGCCGGCGGAACGGAGCGTTGAGTAGATGGGAAGAGGGGCACTTGCGGGGATTGTAATTGCGGCGCTCGCCGGATGGAGCTGCAAGGGGACCGCGCCGACAGGACCGGACAACAGTCCATCCGATATCATATTCCCGATGAGCGGAATCAGCTACTCCCAGCAGGTCCAGCCGTTGTTTGATCAGGCGTGCAACCAGCAGGCGTGTCACGGGAGCGGGACACAGTCAAACCCGCTGGTCCTCGCATCGTACGGCCAGGCGGTACTGACGATTCCGGGCATTGTCGTTGCCACCAAGCCTGACGCGAGCGTCCTCGTGCTCCGCATATCGGGAAGCGTCGGAGCGCGGATGCCTCCCGGCGAGTACCCCCTGAACCAGAATCAGATCGACGGCATACGTGCCTGGATCGTCGAAGGCGCAAAGAACAACTGAACGTCTCCCCCCTTCCGCTCACCGCGACGTACGCGCGTCCCTCCCCCAGTGCAGCTTCGCTCTCAGGAGGTCGAAATACGATCTGTCCTTCCGTCTGACGAGCCTGACGGTATACCCCGCTTTACGCACGATGATCTCGGCCGGAGGAGGAAGAAACGCCACCTCCTGACCGTCCGCCGCCAGAAGTATCTCGGCGCTCTCGGCGTGGGCCACGATCCTTATGACGCTGGATACGGGGACGATGAGCGGCCTCCCGCTGAGCGAGTGCGGCGAGATCGGGGTTATCCCGATGACGTCGCTCCCCGGTGTGACGATCGGACCGCCGTTCGAGAGCGCGTACGCGGTGGATCCCGTGGGAGTCGACACGATGACGCCGTCGCCCCTGTAGGTGACGGCAAACGCCCCGTCGATATGCGTCTCGATATCGATCACGCGCGACGACCGTGACTTGTCGAGCACAATGTCGTTCATGGCCGGGAATACCCTGTCGGGTTCCGCAGTGGTCCTGACCTCGATAACGAGCCGTTCTTCAACGACGTACCTTCCTGCAAGAATGTCGCCGACCGCCCTGGCGAGTTCTCCGGGAGCGAGCTCAGCGAGGAATCCCAGCGTTCCCAGATTGACGCCCAGGATCGGCGTTCCCTTCCGGCCGACGGCCCGCGCGGCGGCGAGAATTGTTCCGTCTCCCCCGAGCGCCACAAGCATGTCCGCGCCTTCAAGGCACGCCTCACGGCTCTTCAGCCTGCCTGACGTCCGGGCGGAGCCTGCCGGGACAACGGGGGCGAGGGCCTCGTCGAGCGCATACTCCATCCCCGCATGCTCGAGACTCTCCAGCAGGACGACAAGCGCTTCCTTCAGGCCCTGCTTTTCCGCGTTGCCAAAAATCGCGAATCTCATGCAGTCGCTCCCCCGTCCTGCGCCGGGACCGGCCCGGGCTTTTGGGCTTCGTCCACGTAATTGAGCCGCAGTTCCTGCAGGAGCTGCGCGATCATCCGCGACTCCTCCTGCGTGAGATTCCCGCGGGTCCTGTGCTCAAGCATGTCGAGCGTGTCGATCATCCCCTGCGCAGCGGGGAGATCGCGCTCGACTTTGTCCGTGAGCGGATTCTTGACTTTTCCGAGGTACTGCATTGTCGCGGCGTGAAGCATCACCACGAGCCGTGCGAAGAGGAGGGTCTGTTTCTCCGAGGCGTCCATGGGTCCGTCCTTCAGTGTTTTGCGGTCTGTTGAATTTCCCAGAGCTTTGCGTATTTCGTGAATACGTACGCGGAGGAGGAGATGCAGAGGATAAGACCGTGGATCCCGTCCAGAAACCCCATCCGCAGGACGTACATTTTGAAAAACTGAAACAGGGGCCGGAGGATGAGATCGGCGACCGACCACCGCCTCCCCGCCTCGGCCATGTCCCGGGCGGCAAGCGAGGTGTAGGAATTGAATTTCGTAAAATAGTGGTCGAGGTCCGGGTCGGTATAGTGAATGAGGTCGTGCCGCGTGCGCGCGACAGGCCCGCTGAGGAGGAGCCGCTCATGGACGCGCGTTTCGCTGAATTTCGCACGATCCCTCCGGAAGAGCCGGATGACCCGGGACGGGTACCACCCGCCGTGCCTGATCCACTTTCCGCAGAAATACGCCCGCCGCGCGACCTCGTACCCGGCCACCCGGCTGTCGTCTTCCGCGAGTATGGCACGGATCTCCGCGGCAAGCTCTTCCGTCACCCGCTCGTCGGCGTCGAGCCACAGGATCCACCCGGAATGCGAACGCGCCAGCGCCTCGTTCCTCGCCGCGCCGTACCCCCGCCAGGGGAGTACTGCCACGTGGGGCGTGAACCGGCGAGCAAGCTCGACGGTCGCGTCCGTGCTGCCGGAATCGAGGACGATGATCTCATCGGCCCAGGCGGCGCTTTCCATGCACCCGACGATGTTCCGTTCCTCGTTCTTCGTCAGCGTGATGACTGTCAGCGTTGCTCGCACAGCGCCTCCTTCCCCGGCATCCGCCCCCGGGCGGGCATGATTTCCGTCCTGATCCATCCTCAGGCCCGAAACTGGAGCTGGTAGAGCTTCCGGTAAAGGCCGCGCGTTTTTCCGATAAGCTCCGTGTGTTTCCCCGCTTCGACGATCTTCCCCCCCTCGATGACGACGATCCTGTCGGCGTGCTGAATCGTGGAAAGCCTGTGCGCGATGACGATCGACGTGCGGCCCGTCATGAGCCGTTCGATTGCCTCCTGAACGAGTATTTCCGACTCGGTGTCAAGGGCGGAGGTGGCTTCGTCGAGTATCAGGACCGGCGGGTTCTTGAGGATCGCACGCGCCAGCGCCAGCCGCTGGCGTTCTCCCCCGGAAATCTTCACCCCGCGCTCGCCGATTACCGAGTCGTACCCCTGCGGCATCTCACTGATGAACGTGTGGGCGTTCGCCGCCCTGGCCGCGCTCACGATCCTCTCGAGGGGACAGTCGTCAAGCCCGTACGCGATGTTGTTCCTGACCGTGTCGTTGAACAGGATCGTCTCCTGCGTGACGATCCCGATCTTGTCCCTGAGCGAACGGAGCTGGACGTTGCGCAGATCGACGCCGTCGATGAGTATGCGGCCTCCCGTGGGGTCGTAAAACCGGGGAACCAGGTCGATCAGCGTCGATTTGCCCGCGCCGCTCGGGCCCACGATTGCCACGACCTCCCCCTTCCGGATGTTCAGGGTGATACCGTCAAGGACCGTCTCACCCTCGCCGTAGCGGAAGGAGACCCCCTCGAACCGGATGTCCGAGGTGAACGCCGGCAGGGTGACCGCACCGGGGGAATCCCTGATATTGGGCTCCGTGTCAAGCACCTCGAAGACGCGCTTTCCCGCCGCCGAGGCCTCCTGGATCCTGTTGTTCACATTGCTCAGCTCCTTGATGGGGGGCATGAGCTGAAACATCGCGAAGAGGAACCCGAGAAACTCGCTCCCCTCCATGCTCCTGCCGAGAACCTGGAGCCCGCCGTACCAGATGATCACGCCCCCCGCGGCGGCGCTCAGGAACTCGGTCGTCGGCGATGCGAGGTTCCGGATATTCGTCACCCGGAGAATCGTGCGGAAATAGCTGTTGCTTTCCCGCGCGAATTTCCTGTTCTCGAACTCCTCCATCCCGAACGCCTTCACGACCTTGACGCCCGAGATCGTCTCGTGGAGCACGGAGGTCAGGTCCGCGATCCGCTCCTGCGCGAGCCCGCTCTCCTTGTGGACGCGGCGCCCCACCCCTGCGATCACGAGGAGCACCACGGGGAACACGACGAACGATATCAGCGTCAGTTTCCAGCTCAGGACGAGACAGATCGTGAGGTACACAAGGAGAAGGAGCGGCTCCCGGATCATCGTCTGGAACGTGGCCGAGATCCCCGTGTTGATGACGGGCACGTCGTTCATGATCCTGGAGATCAGGTTCCCGGTCCGTTCGTTCGTGAAATACGCGAGCGGGAGCTCGTGGATGTGCCTGTACAGGGAATCCCTCAGATCCCGCGTGAGCCCCTGTTCCACGTAAATCATCAGGTTCGACTGCAGGTACGAAAACAGGTTCCTCAGGAAAAATGCGGAGACGATGATTATGCATATATTGAAAAGGGAATCCGCCGGATCGGCCCGGAACACCGCGTGATGAAACGCCTCCGTGACCGCGTCCTTCGCCGCGATGACCCATCCGGGCATGAACGACGGGCCCGGCGCGGCAACCGCCGCGGCGGGCGTCGTTTTCCCCGGGTCGAAGAGCGTCGTGAGGAGGGGAATGATGAGATAGATCGACACGCCGCTGAATATGGAAAAGAATATCGAGCAGACGATCGAGAGGACAAGCGTGAGCCTGTAGGGCCGGATGAAGCCCAGTATCCGTGCGTAGGTTGTCATTGTTTCCGTTTGAGGGAGTTCAACGCAGAGTTCGTAATGGGGGGAAGGATCCCCTTTCCCTCTTTTTCGCGCATCCTGTATTCCCACAGTTTTGCATACATAAGCATCGCATAGTTGGCGTCGAGGATCGCCAGTATGAACCCGTGAAAACCGTCCCGGTAGCCTCTCCGGGAGAAGAACATCCGGAGAAAATGCGACAGCGGGCTCAACAGGATCGTGTACCACCGCGGCGCACCGCCGCGGTCCGCCTTCAGCCGGTTCGAAACGTGAAGCGACGTATACTCGTTCATCTTCTCCACGTACGCGTAGATCGTGCCGTACGTATGATGGTAGAGGAATCCCTTCAGCCGGCCCCTCTTCCCGCGCGTGTTGAATCCGCCGTGGATCTCCTGATGTTCCGGATAATACGAGTCCTTCCTGAAGAACCTGAACTGGTAGTCGGGGAACCAGCCCCCGTGTTCGATCCATTTGCCGAACGCCTCCGGCTTCCGGATGAACTCGAAACCCGCGAACCCCCTGCTGTCGGCAAGCACCTCCCTGACTTCGGCGGCAAGTTCCGGGGAGACCTCCTCGTCGGCGTCGATGACGAATATCCACTCTCCTGTGGCGTAGCCGATTCCCCGCTCCACCTGCCTGCTCGTCCCCGGGTATTCGTGCGAGTAGACCCGGTCCGTGTACCGTCGGGCAAGTTCCACGGTCCTGTCCGTGCTGAACGAATCCACGACGATGATCTCGTCCGCCCAGCGAACGCTCCCGAGACAGCGCTCGATGTTGCGCGCCTCATTCAGTGTCACAAGAACGACGCTGACTCTTTCCATTGTTCATTTCACCACGAGGTTGACAAGCCTGTTCTTTACGACAATTGCCTTGAGAGGCTTCTTCCCTTCCAGGTGCCTCTGAACGTCCGGATCAGCAAGGGCGAGCGATTCGAGTGCCGCCTCCGGCGTGTCCGCAGGAACGGTGAGCTTCGATCGGAGTTTCCCGTTCACCTGGACAACGATCTCGACCTCCGATTTGCGGAGCATGGCGGGATCGTAGGACGGCCAGGGCTCGTACGCCAGCGTCTGTGCATGACCGAGCCTGTGCCAGAGCTCTTCGGCGATGTGAGGGGCAAACGGCGAAAGAAGAAGCACGAACGGCTCGAGGAGCTGGCGGGGCCGGGCATCCGATTTCATCACCTCGTTCACGAATATCATCATCTGTGATATCGCGGTGTTGAATCTCAGGGCCTCGATATCATCCCCAATCTTCTTTATCGTAAAGTGGTAACTGCTTTCCATCTGCAGTGTTATGGGAATAGTCTGAAGATTCGGATCAAGCGTGTCATCCTCTCTTATAAAGAGACGCCAGACGCGGTTCAGGAACCTGTATACACCTTCAACCCCCCTCATGCTCCAGGGTTTCATCTCTTCCAGCGGCCCCATGAACATTTCAAACAGCCTGAGTGAATCCGCTCCATACAGCTTGACCACTTCGTCCGGATTGACGACATTCCCGCGCGATTTCGACATTTTCCTTGAGTCCTCCCCGAGTATCACCCCCTGGTGCCGGAGCTTCGAAAAGGGCTCTTTTGTGCTCACATAGCCCAGATCATAGAGGACCTTGTGCCAGAATCTCGAGTACATGAGGTGGAGCACGGTGTGCTCCGAGCCCCCGATGTAGAGATCAACCGGCATCCAGAGCTTCTCCAGATTCGGATCGCAGAATGCCCGGTCGTCCTTCGGGCTGATAAACCTGAGGAAGTACCAGCAGGACCCTGCCCACTGGGGCATTGTATTCGTCTCACGCCTCCCCCGGCGTCCTGTGACCGGGTCGACGACGTTCACCCAGTCCGTCGCAAGGGAGAGAGGAGATTCGGTCGTGCCGCTCGGCTGGAATTTTTTCAGATCCGGAAGGAGGAGGGGGAGAGCGCTCTCCGGAAGAGGCTCCATTGTCCCGTCTTCATAATGAATGATGGGAATCGGCTCACCCCAGTACCTCTGGCGCGCAAACAGCCAGTCGCGGAGCTTGAACTGCACCGCACCGATCCCGAGGTGTTTTGATTCGAGCCACCGGACGATCGCCTTTTTCGCATCCGCCGTGGGGAGGCCGTCGAGCGAGATTTCGCCGTTGGACGAATTCACCGCCACGCCGTCTCCCGTGAAAGCGGATTCGTCGGTCTCCCCTCCCCTGACCACGGACACAACGGGGAGCGAGTATTTCAACGCAAATTCATGGTCTCTCTCATCATGCGCCGGGACTGCCATGATGGCCCCCGTCCCGTATCCCGCAAGGACGTAGTCCGCGATCCAGACGGGGATCTTTCTCCCGGTCGCGGGGTTGATTGCAAAGCCGCCGGTGAAGACGCCCGTTTTTTCGACTTCGGCTCCCCGCTCCATGTCGCTCTTCAGTCGTGCACTCGCCCGGTACGACTCAACGGCATCCCGCATCGCCCCGTCCGTCAGCGACGGCACAAGGGGATGCTCGGGAGCAAGGACCATGTACGTGGCGCCGAATATCGTGTCCGGCCGCGTCGTGAAGACCCTGATGTCCCCCCCCGCGCCGGGGAGCGGAAAGGAGATTTCCGCCCCTTCCGAGCGGCCGATCCAGTTCCTCTGCTGCTCAAGCGTCGACGAGGGCCAGTCCAGGTCGGCGAGATCATCGAGGAGCCTGTCGGCGTACGCCGTAATCCGCATCATCCATTGTTTCATCGGCCGGCGCTCGACCGTGTATCCTTTTTCCGACCACTCCGCCACTTCCTCGTTTGCAAGGACGGTACCGAGTCCTTCACACCAGTTGACAGGGATCTCCGCAACGTAGGCGAGACGGAACCGGGAGAGGATCTCCTGCCGCCGGACCGGACCCATGGCGCGCCACTCCCCGGGAGAGAATTCCCCGGCGGCCGGCAATCCGGCGGACCCCTTTTCGTCGAATTCCCTGACAAGGGACGCGACCGGCACGGCGCGGGCGTATGCGGGGATCGAACCACGAATCGTACATCCGCAGGAATATCCACTGTGTCCAGCGGTAATATCCGGGGTCGGTCGTATCGACCTCCCGTGACCAGTCATAGCTGAGCCCCAGCATCCTGATCTGGCGCCGGAACGTTGCAATGTTCTGCTCCGTCGTGATGCGGGGGTGGACGTTCGTCTGCATCGCGTAGCGCTCCGCGGGAAGTCCGAACGCATCCCATCCCATGGGGTGGAGCACGCTGTACCCCTGCATCCTCCGGAACCTCGACAGAATGTCCGTCGCCGTGTAGCCTTCGGGATGCCCGACGTGCAGCCCCGCGCCGGAAGGATAGGGATACATATCGAGGATGTACGCCTTGGGCTTCGCCGGATTGTCCTCCGCGCGGAACGTGCCGTGATCTTCCCAGTACTTCTGCCAGTGCGGCTCGATTGTCGAAAATGGATAAGGCATCCTTACGATCCGGAAAGTTGTTCCCTGGACTGATTGATATACAGCATCGCCGTGGCCAGGCTTCCCAGGCGCATGCGGTCGCGGATTTCGTCCGCGGTGGCACCTTCCCGCGCCATGAGGAGCGCAGCGGTGTGCCGGAGCGAATAAGGGGAGATCCGCCTCGGTCCGTCCCCTTTCAAGCCCGCACGCACGAGGTAATGGGACACCCTGTCGCGCACTCCGCGCGTCGTCATCCTCTCACCCCGCGTCCGGTTGCCTGCGCTTGCAAACAGCGGATCACCGGAAGCGAGCCCCGGACGGGCAAGGAGGTACGCATCGAGCGCGGCGGCGACGTCAGGCGCGAGCAGGACGGCCTGATCCTTCCGGGTCCGCCCTTTCCCCTGCACGCGGAGTTTCACCTCCGACGGGCCCGCGATGCGGTCACCCGCGTCCGCCCTGATGATCTCGATCTCGGACAGGGCGGATCCGAGCATCAGCTTGATGAACGCATAGTCACGCAGACCCCGTTCATCAGAGCGGTCGACGACCGAAAGCAGTATTTCGACCTCGGAGCATGTCAGCGCGGCCCGTGAATGGACTCTCGGCCGGCTGTTCCCGCCCACGGGAAGGGCGGGGTTCTCCCGTATGACCTTCCTTCGGACCAGATACCCGCAGAACCGGCGCAGGGCGGTAAGGTAGGTGGAGACCGAGACCGCGCTCAGCCGCTTCCGGGTCGTCAGGTGCTTTTTGTAGCGCTCGACGTCGGCGGTGGTGATCCTCTCCCCCCGATCGGGCGGGAACCAGCGGACGAACTCCCTGAGCGCCCTGCCGTACGTGCCGCGGGTCTCGGGGCGCACGCGCCGAAGGCTTGCCAGGAATCCGTCATAGTGCTTCGCCAGGGATCCGGGAGGGAGCCCCGAGCGCGTATGGAAGGTGCGGGCCATGGAGTGCAATAACAGAAGTTAACGATTCGAAGCGAAGAATGCAACGGAGGGCCGCAACGGAGCGGCTCCTCAGAGGAATTTGACGACCATCATCGTGATGTCGTCGGACTGCGACGCCCCCTGCGTATGCGCGAGCACATCGCGGTGGACCGCATCGAGGATCTCCTGCGCCGTCCCGGAGAGCGCGTTCCTCAGCGCCCGCTCGAGCCGCTCTTCCCCGTACTCCTCCTGGCGCGTGCTCATCGCTTCGCTCACGCCGTCCGTGAAGAGAACAAGCGTGTCACCGCTCCTGCACTCTACGACCCCCCCGTCGTAGGGGACGGTGGTCTTCATGACGCCGAGGATCATCCCCCCCCTGTCAAGCCGCTCCATCGACCCGTCGGCGTGAAGGAGGTAGGGATAGTTGTGCCCCGCGTTGACGTACGACAGCGACTTCCGGGAACTGTCGATCGTCCCCCAGAAGAACGTGACGAACTTGTTCCCCCCCGTGTTCTCGCACATGAGGTCGTTCACGCGCCCGGTGAGCTCGGCGAGATCCAGGTTGAGCGGCACGAGCGCGCGTATCGTCGCCTGCAGGTTCGCCATCAGGAGGGCGGCGGGAGACCCTTTGCCCGAGACGTCCCCGATGGCGATGATGAAACTGCCGTCCGGGAGCCCGAGAACGTCGTAGTAATCACCCCCCACCTGCTTGGAGGAGATGTTCGCGGCCGCCATCCGGAACCCGGGGACGTCGGGGAGCACGCTCGGCAGGAGTCCCTTCTGGATCTCGCGCGCGATGAGAAGTTCGTCTTCCATTTTCTGCTTTTCAATCGCCTCCTTGAAGAGCCGGGCGTTCTCCAGCGAGATGATCGCCAGGTTCCCGATCGAGGAGACGAATTCCAGGTCGGCCTGGCTGAAGGCCTCCCTGCTCATCTTTTCACCCAGAAGAATCTGCCCGCGGGATTCTCCCTGCAGCCGTATCGGGACCACGACGGTGATTCCGAGCGCGGCCAGGGCGGCGCGCGCGTCGACGGTCCCTTCGACGACCATGTCCGCGACCCGCACCGGCGCGTTGATCCGCGCGAGCGAGGCAAGGAGCTCACCCTGCGGCGTCTGACCGGAGGTCTTCGACGCCACGATCCTCATGTCCGCGCCGTCACGGAGACCGATGATGTAGCGGCCGGGAAGGAACCTGCCCAGGAGGGAAAGCTCGAGGAGCCTGACCTGCCTCTCGGGATCGAGAAGCGCGCTGAATTCCTTACCGGTTTCGAACAGGGTGTTCAGGTCCTGGATCTTCTGGTCGAGCTGCCTGTTGACGCGCTGGAGCTCGTCTATCGTCTTCGCCTTTTCAATTGCCGTCGCGGAGATGTTCGCCAGCGACCGGAGATAGGTCGCCTCCCTTGCCGAGAGCTTTTCCCGTGCAACCCGCCCGCCGAAGGCGAGCACCCCGATCGTCCTGTCCGCGATGACCAGAGGGAGGACGAGCGTCACCCCCTGCTCCCGGAAGAACTTCACCCATGCGTGGCGGCGGGCGTCAAGCGCCCCGATGTCGAACGCGGTCTTCGGCACGGCGCCCAGCCTGACCCCGGTCCCCTGAAGCTGCGGGGGGAAGCCCTTCACCATCTCCACGGCGTACTCCCCCTTCGACCGCGTGAGCATGACCATGCCCCGGGTCGCGAGGATCTTTCCCATGATCGTGAGGAGGATGTGGCTCAGGATGAACGGGAGTTCCAGCGAAGAGTTGATGACGGTGCTGAATTCGAAGAGCGCCGCGCTTTCAAACCTGCTTTCGTACGATTCGGCCGCGGCCGCTTTCGGAGAAGCACTGCGGGGTCGTGCCATGGGGGGGGATTACCGGGGAAGGTATTTGATCAGGCGGACCTCGTTTGCATTGCCCGGAACGACGGCATACTCCACTCTGTCCATGAGGGATTTCATGAGATACACCCCCAGGCCTCCCCGCCGGAAATGCGTGAGGTACTCCTTCATGTCCGGCGGCTGCACCTGCACGGGATTGAAGCGCATCCCTTCGTCCCGTATCGCCACGACAAATGTTCCGTTCTCCGCGCTGACGTTCACCTGGATGATCTTCGTCGGGTCGGACCGGTACGCGTGCTTGATGATGTTGGTGCAGGCTTCGTCGACGGCGAGGGCGATCTTGCTGATGTCCTCGTCGCCGAACCCGAAGGTCCGCGCAGCCTCCGAGACGAAATCACGGACGGCAATGAGCCGTTCCGTCCGGCTCTCGACCTTTATGCTCGAGGTCTTCACGCGCTACTTGGCCCTGTCGAAAAACCGGGTAACCGCTTCCTTCTCCTCCTTGAATATCTCGTACAGCAGGGGGAATCCCAGCAGGTCGAAGACGTTGTACACTTTCGGCGACATGTTCGTGAGCTTGATGTCCCCCTTGTTGTTGCGCACGTCCTCGATGAACGCCATGAAGACGCCGAGTCCCGCGCTGCTGATATAGGACAGGTCCCTGCAGTTGACAACGATCCGGTACTTCTGGCTTTTGAGGAGGTTCTGAAACGCCTCCTCCAGCTTCGGCGCCGTGTGGGCATCAAGGTAGCCCTTGAGCTCGAGTATGCTGATGTTCTCCGCCTCGCGTTGTCCTATCTTGAATTCACTCATCGATGGTCCTCCGGTTTCAAATCGCGCGTTAACCGCGCCTCTCGGCTCCGTTCCATTTCAAGACGACGAGCGTCAGGTCGTCGTCGTTCGCCCGCTGCTCCGTGAATCGGCTCACGGCCTCCAGGATTTCCTCTTTGATGCCGGCCGCGGTCTTTTCCCTGGCCCCCCTCGCCGCTTCCATCAGGCGCTCGTAACCGAACTCGTCATCCCCGCACCGCGCCTCCGTTACGCCGTCGGTGTACAGCACGCAGACGTCACCGGCGACAAGCGTGATGACTTCCTCCTGGATGGCGTCGTCGAACGTCTGCCCGCGACTCAGTCCCATGCCCAGCCCGTTCGGCCGGACGTAGGCCACCTTCTCCCCGCTGATGTGCAGCATGGGGCAATGTCCCGCCCGCGCGACGGTGAGTCGCCCCGAGCGGGAATCCAGGATTGCGTAAATTAAGCTAACGAACGAGTGCTTGTCAATAGAATCGGCGAGCGCCTCGTTGGCTTTGACCATGAACTCCTTCGGCGATGCGCAGATCCTCCCGAGCGCCTGGAAGATCCCCTTCATTTCCGACATGTAGAACGCCGCAGAAACCCCCTTGCCCGACACGTCCCCGACGGCAATCCCGATCCTCCCCTCGCCGAGTTCCATGAAATCGTAGTAGTCCCCCCCCACCTCGAACGCCGGCGTCGACATCGCGTCGAGATCGATCGTAGGCGCCGCGGGCACATGCTGCGGAAGGAGCCGCTTCTGCATCTCCTGCGCGACAAGCATCTCCCTGTAGAGCCGCTCTTTTTCCAGCGACTCCCTGATGAGCCGCGAGTTCTCGATGGCGACGGTCGCCTGGTCGGCGAACGCCGAGATCGCGTCCACGTCGTCCCGGACGAAGCCGAATGACTCCTTCTTCGTCGCGTACAGGATTCCGGCGAGCCCCGTGTGCGCGACAAGGGGGACAACGACGAGCGAGCCGGCCACCCCGCGCCGCTTCCTCAGGTGGACAAACCGGGCGTCGTGTTCGATGTCGTCCACGACGATCGCTTTCCGCTCGTTGACGACGGTGTCGCGGATCCCGCGGCGTTCCGCCGACACGAGCATGTCGATCTCCTCCTGCGCGATGTTCTTCATTGCCGCCACGTGGACGGCGTAGGAGCCGTCGTCGGAAGGCTCCCCGCCGTCCTCCGTCCGGGCCGCCGTGATGATTTCCAGCCAGCAGCTCGAGGCGCCGACGACCTGCAGGGTCATGGACGTCACGTTGTCCACGAGCTCGTTGAAATCGAAGACCTGCGTCACAAGCTTGCTCAGCGTATGGAGCGACGACACCTCGGAGCGCTTCCTGTCGAACGCTTCCGCCGTCGGCAGGTGGAAGAGCGTGCTCACGAACGCCATCCCCGCGTAGAGCGCCCCGAAGATCGCCACGAGCTGTATGAACTGGAACAGCGGGTGCGAATAATACAGGAGCGATTTCCTCAGAAGCGAACTGCTGCCGATCTGGACCGCAAGCGCGGTGAACCCTCCGAAGAGGAAGAATCCGCACGCCAGACTGAAGAGCTTTTCCCGCTTCGTCAGGTAGACGATCCATGGAAGGCGGAACGAATTCATGACCGCGAACAGGATCGAAAAGCCGAACAGGATCGCCGTTGCCACCGAGGAATCCAGCGGGCGCGACGTCAGGCACGAGAGGGACGTCCCCAGGAGGAGCGCGGAGAAGATCAGCCAGTTGCGCCGCGCGGCGGGCTTGCGGTTGATGAGGATGAGATCCCGCAGCAGCCGGAACACGACGATGGAGAATATCCCGAAAGCAATCGCGGCGAGCGACGCGAGGAAGATGCTCGGGTAGTCCAGGGGAACCAGCGCCTGGTTCTTCGAGTCAAACCCGCCGACCCCCGACACCGACAATCCGATGGAAATGAGGATCATCGCACACATCGCGATGAGGACGACCCCGAGCTTCCTGAGGGGCGTGCTCTCCCGCCGCGAAGCCAGTGTGTCGATGACGACGTAGAGAAGCGACAGGGACGCGATGATCAGCAGCTCGCGGATCAGCCCGAACCCCATCAGGTCGAGCTCGACGTTCTTTTCCACGACGTCGAGCGCGAACTTGAAGATCACAAGGAGAAAGGCCCCCCCCAGGAGGAAAAGCCTGCGGAGTTTCATGTAACCGCGGCTCCCCGGGGTATCATATCGTGATCGTCAGCCACGAATCGCTCCTGTACTTCCTGTAAATCAACAGCGAATACGAAGTGATGTATACCGGGAGTGCGCACCAGGCTCCCGCGAGACCGAACCCCAGCCTGACGCCGAGCACGTAGCAGAGGGGGAGGAACACAACCCAGTGCGTCAGCACTTCGATCACCATCACGTAGACCGTCGCCCCGGCGGCCTGGAGCGCATGCGCAAGGACGATGCCCGAAGCATACACGACCTGCGCGGCTCCTGCGATACGGAGAATCGGCCGGGCGATTTCGGTCACCTCGCGGTTTGTCGTGATGAGGATGATGACGGCGTCGGGAAGAAGAATGAACACGGCGCCGAGGAATATCGTGAAGTAGGTCGCTAACCGCGCGGCTTCAAGTCCGTACCTCCGGGCAAGCTGGCGTTTCCCGTTCCCAAGGCTCTGGCCGACAAGCGTTTGCGCCCCCACACCGAATCCAAAACAGGGGAGGAAGGACATGAAAAGCGCCGTGATGACAACCTGGCTCGCAGCCTGTTGTATGGTGCCGATCATCCCGGTGATCGAGACAAAAACGAGGAAACCGAGCAGGATCAGGATGTTCTGGAACGACACGGGAGTCGAGATCCTGACAATCTGACGGATCAGGTCCCTGCTGATCTTCACGCGGGAATAGTACCTGTATCTTGTTCGATACCGGCGGAGAAAAGTTACACCCATGAAGAAGAGACACCCCACGACGTTGCTTATGGCGTTGGAGGCGCCCGCCCCGGCGAGACCCATCGGGCGGATGCCGAAAGCGCCGAAAATCAGCACATAGTTGAGCGCGATGTTCGTGACGTTGATGATTATCGCCGAGTACATGAACACCTGCGTGTCGCCGATGCCGTTGAAGAACCCGCGGTAGGAAACGACGAAAAGGAAGAAGAGGAGCCCGGCGAAGCGCCACTGCATGTATCCCGTCCCGGCGACCGCCACCGCGTGATCGCTCGAGAAGAAGTCAATGACGTTGTAGGAGAAGAAGTACCCGGGGGCGCCGAAAGCCAGCCCGAGGACGAGCGCCAGGAGCAGGGAATTGTTGAGCACGCTCCCCGCCCCGACGAGGTCGTTTTCACCGGTGCGCCGGGCGACAAGGACGTGGGTGCCGGTGGCGAGGCTTGAGAACACGCTCGTGATGGCCCACGTGGCGAGCATGCCCAGTCCCATCGCAGCCAGGACGACGGACGTGTTCTCCAGCCTCCCGACCATCGCCGTGTCCACCACGGACACGACCATCTGTGCCGAGAGCCCGGCCACGGCGGGCGCCGAAATCCTCAGTACATTGCGCGTGAGTGGTTTATCCGGTAGGAGGCCCATGAGGTCGGCAGAACGACGTTTCTCCTGTGTGAAGGCGGCGCCATCGCTGAGCACGCCTCAGAAAGGCGTGAGAGTCAGACCGAAAGCTGGGCGATGAACCTGTCGGCGTCCCGGGCGAAGGCAGTGTTCGGGTAGTTTTTCTTGACGCGCCTGTAGAGATCGATGGCCTTTTCCCTGTCCCCGGCCTGTCCGTAGTCCCGCGCGGCGTTGTTCAGGTTCTCGGCGGCGCTGATGTCCTTCGGATACTGCGTTGCCGCCTTCTCGAATGAGACCGCCGCTTCCCGGAACATGCCTTTGGACTCTTCGCAGGATGCGATTCCCGAGAGCCTCGCAACCGCAAGAAGCTCCCCGGTGGGGCTGAAGTCTTCAAATTCCCTTAGGGCCTCGTCGTACCTGCCGAGGTGCGCATACGCGCCTGCGAGATAAAACCTCGCGAGATCCCCCGCCGCCGAGTTCCCGTAGTTGTCGACGATCGCCCTGAGGCCCATGACGTTCTTCTCGGGTATCCCGTCGACGGCGGCCTGGAACCGTCCCGCGTCGTACGTTTCGAATATGGACCCCAGCGCCGTAATGGCCTTCTCGTTGTTGTCGGCCCTGTTCTTGACGTAGATGACGACGGCGAACACGGCGATAACGACGGCAGTGACCGCAATGCTTATCGTCCTCTTGTTTTCCTCGTAAAACGACGTCAGCTTCACGTACGTCGCTACAAGGGCGTCTTCTTTCAGTTCTCTTCGGGAAATTTTCTTTTTCGGACGGAGCATCGCGTTGAACGGTCCTTTGCCGGTTATGTGAGTGCGTGCGGAGCAGTGTCGTGCGCCCGTCGGGAGTCGAACCCGAAACCTTTGGCTCCGGAGGCCAACGCTCTATCCAATTGAGCTACGGACGCAAGAATCCGCCGGCGGCCAGTCTTTCTCCGCGGATCGATATATTCCACCGGTGGGGCGGGCACGGTTGACGATCACGCTGATCCCGGGCGTGTCTAACCCATCATAAAATATACGACATACGGCGGTCTGATGCAAGCAAACCCCCGGAGACGCGCAGGAGGGCGAGTATGAGAAGCATGAGGAGGACCGAGTACGCCGACGCCGCCCCGATGTTGAACAGTCGGAGCTGTGCCAGAATCTCCACCGAAACGGGGCGGCTGTCGTACGTGTAGAGAAGGATTGAGGAGACAAATTCGCCGAGCGCCCCGATGAGGACGAGAACCCCGGTGGAGAGTATCGCCGGGAGCAGGAGCGGAAGCGCGACCGAACGGAACCGCAGGAACGGTCCCGCGCCGAGCCCGGAGGCGGCCTCCAGCAGCGAGCCGTCCAGCCCTTCGAGCGACGCCCCGACCCCGCGGATGACGACGGGATATTCACGGACAAAATACGCCAGCGGAAGTATCCAGAACGTCCCCACGAGGATCACGGGGATCCCGGGAAGAAGCGGTCTGTTAAACGCGAGAATGAGGGCGATCGCGACGACGGTGCCGGGTACCGCGTACGGCATCGTGAGTGCGACGTTCGCCCACGTGCTCACGACGCGGTTCCTCCGCCGCGAAACGAGAAATGCCGCGGTCACGCCGAAAAGAAGCGATCCCGCCAGCGCAAGGAGAGCCATCTCGAGACTGTTGACGACGGGACGGAAAAGAGAGGCGTCGGTGAACAACGAGACATAGTTCCCCGCCGTGTACGACGAGGGGAGCCACCCCGTCGTCCACGACCCCTCGCGGGCAAGCGAGAGGGCGACGATCACAAGAACGGGGAGTATCTCCACGGCAAGGACCAGGACGGCGAGCGCCACCATCACCCGGCGGGCCGCAACGCCGGGAGTGAGGAGGCCGGCCGCCGCCGCCCCTTTCCTCGCGTATCCCTGCGTCCGCGCCGGACCGAGCGTGAGGAAAAGGTAGAATGCGAGCGAAACCCCCGTGAGAAGGACGGACTGCGCGGCGGCAAGATCGATGTCCCCGTTGAGCTTGGAAGCGTAGATGTCGAGCGTCAGAAAGTGTTTCCCCCCCGCGAACAGGAGAGGCGCGGTAAACGACGACATACTCGACATGAAGGTGAGCGCCGACGCGGCAAGCAGGCCAGGCCGGAGCTCCGGCAGGACAACCCGGACGAACGTGCGCCATTTTCCCCCCCCGAGCCCGGTTGACGCCTCGATCTGCGAGGCATCCAGGGAGCCGAGGGCGGCGGAGAGAAAAAGATAGAAATAGACGTGGAACGAATAGACGTGGACGAGAATCACCCCGGCGATGCCCCCCGCGGGGAGTACGGGAGTGGAGGTCCCGAGAAGGATCTGCAGCCCCCTGGGAAGTATGCCGGTGTCGCCGAAGACAAAAAGAAACGCAATGACGCCCACGAGCGGCGGAAGCGCCACCGGGAGGACCGCAAGCCGGGCAAGGGGGGCACGGAAGCGAAAACGAACCTGCGTAAAGACGAACGCGAGAAACAGCCCCAGCACGCCGCTCGCGACGACCGAAACCGCGGAAACAGAAACGGAATTCAGGATCGCTTCGAGGTTCCCCCTGTTCGACATGTCAAGCAGGAGACGGTAGCGGTCGAGCGAGACCCTCCCGTCCTCCGCGAGGCTCCGGACGGCCATCACGCCGAGCGGGTAGAGAACGCAGACGAGGAACACTGCGCCAAGAAGCGAAACGGTGAGGATCGCCCGGAGAGGACGGTTCTTCATCGCCTGCTCCCGTACAGATGGCAGTGACGCCAGTCGACGTGCAACGAAACCTGTTCCCCGGGCCCGACGCGTCCTGTCTCCGGCGTGCTGACGACAAGCGCCTTCAGAACGCGGTCTCCCGCGAGGAGTCCGAACGTGGTTGTGAAGCCCGTATATTCGCGCGAACGAACGGTCGCCGGCAATGCCGTACCGTCCCCCTTCTCTGCAAACGAAAGTCCTTCCGGCTTTATCGCAAGCACCGCGGGTCCGGCGGGAGGAACGTCCCGCCCGGGGGGAATGCGGAGCGCGACGCCGTGCCAGCCGAGTGTGTCGCGCGCCGGCCCGATCTCGCAATCGACGAGCGAAGCACCGCCGAGAAATTCCGCCACAAAGGTGTTCGCCGGACTCCCGTACAGGAGCGCGGGTTCCCCCGACTGTTCGAGCCGGCCGCCGCGCATGACGCCGATCCTGTCCGCCAGGCTCATCGCCTCCCCCTGGTCGTGCGTCACGTAGACCGTCGTGATCCCGGTCGACCGCTGCAGAAGACGGATTTCTTCCCGCGTCTGAAGCCGGAGCGCGACATCCAGGTTGCTCAGCGGCTCGTCGAAGAGGAGGAGCACCGGACGGATCACGAGCGCCCGCGCAACCGCCACACGCTGCTGCTCCCCGCCGCTCAGCGCCGGAACGGGGGAAGCGTGTTTTGCCGTGAGCCGCACGCTCTCCAGCGCCTCCATGACCCTGCTGCGAAGGGCGTCTCCGGCAACGTTCCTCGCACGGAGCCCGTACGCAACATTGTCAAAAACGGTCATGTGGGGAAAGAGGGCGTAATTCTGAAACACCATCCCGATTCCGCGCTCCTGGGGCCCGCGCCGCGTGATATCGGTCCCTCCCAGGAACACGCTCCCCGCATCCGGCATTTCGTAGCCGCCGATCATCCTCAGGAGCGTCGTCTTCCCACATCCGCTCGGCCCGAGTATGGCAAAGAACTCGCCGGAGGGAATTTCAAGGTCAGTGGGGTGGACAGCGGAGAACGCTCCGAAGTCCTTTGCAACGCCCCTCAGGCTGAGCGCGGCCACCGCCTTACTCCCCCGCCGTGTCTCGTGCCACGTCCCCTGACGCCCTCGTCCCATGCCTTCATCCACTCCCTCTCGTGTGAGGCGACCGTATCGAAACTGACCGCAAGCGGCCGGATCTGAAGAGACTGCATCCACGGAGGCAGCGCCGTGCGCGGGATGTCCTGCCGGGCGGGAATACGGTAGAACTCGCGCGCCTGGCGGATCATGCTCGCACGCGACGTGACAAACTCGTAAAACTCTCTTGCTTCCTCCGGATGCCGTGCCCCCCGGACAATGGCGATCCCGTCGGTGATAAGGGGGGTCCCCGACGCGGGGATCACGTACGCGAATGGATAGTGATGCGACTCCACCTGGAGCATGACGTCGGGAAGATCCCAGAGCGTCACAAGCCCCTCCTCCCGGGCGATGGCGATATAGAGCTGCGTCGGATCGGCGGCGTACGTCTTCGTGTTCGCGTCGAGCTTCCGGAGCCAGTCGAATCCCGCCCGGATCCCGCCTCCCCCTTCGCGCGCACGCTCGATCATCGACGAGAAGATGATGCGCATCGTCCCGGACGCCAGGGGGAGCGTATCACGATCGTTCCGCGCCAGGCGGGATCAAGAAGGTCGTCCCAGTCTTTCGGCGCCCTGTCAGCGGTGATCCGGTTACTGTTGTACATGATCACCTCGGGGGTGAGAAACGTTCCGTACCAGAAATTCCCCGCGCTCTTTTCCGCCTGAACGGACGCACTATCCCACGACGGAACGTAGCGCTCGAGGAGTCCCTCACGCTCCGCGCGGAAGAACGCGGTCATCGGTCCCCCCCACCAGATATCCGCCTGGGGGTTCTCGCGTTCCGTGCGAACCCTGTCGTACGCGTCCTGCGACCCCATGTCCAGCCACTGCACCGCAACGGCCGGATGTTCCTTTTCGAAGGCCACGGCAAACGCCGTGAGCATCTCCTTGCCGTGCGGAGAGTAAACGACAACCGGCGTCACCCCGCTCTTTGCGCACCCGGCACACGAGAGAGCGGCCACGATCACGAAGAGATGCTTCATGGGGCGGCGGACCTGTGGAGGGGGTACGAGAGCATGTTCGCAAAGCACCGGAATGCCCCGGGGTTCCCCTCTTTCAGCTGCCTGTACCAGACGTAACACGTGTAGATGTACGACCCCCTCCCGAACGGCGCCACGATGTACCCCGTGTCCAGCCGCGGCTCGTCCGGGTCGGCGGTGGAGAGCAGCCTTGTGTACACCGGGGGGACGCCGGCGGGGAAATAGAGCCCCCGCTCCTGTATCCATCCCGTCCAGTCGGAGTCGCCGATCGTGTTCGGAACGGTCAGCAGGGGATGCGACGGAGCGAGAACGCGTACCGGGGCCTCCTCGACGCACACGCGCTTCCCGCCGATCTCGAACGGAAACGGCGCGTACTCGGGCTTCCATTCCTGCGACCTCTGGTACATCACGACAAGGTTCCCCCCCGACCGGGCATAGTCGAGAAGCCTCGCGTTACTTTCCCTGAGCGCATCGCGAAGCAGGTACGCGCGGATGTCGACGAGGATCGTCGTGTAACGCGAAAGGGATCCTCCGCGGAGCTCGGCATCGGAGACGAGAGCATAGTCCACACCGAGCGTCGCCGCAGCCGACTCCATCGTATTGTCCTGGCTCCTGATGATGCCGAGGCGGATCCCCGGGTCCACAGCTGCCGGGATGACGTGCACCGTCACGGGAACGCTCGAAAGCTCCGTCCGGAGATGAATCGTGTACGCACCCGGGGGGATGTCCGCGGGAGGCCGCACGCGAAGCGTCCCGGAGGCGGAACTGTCTTCCGCTTCTATGACGAACGGCTGGTTCTCGGCGGTCCAGCCGGCGGCGGCGCGGATGCCGACGCGGCCGGCCGTCTTGTGGGGAAGAAAATTGCGGACCGTGTACCCGAGGACAAAGCCTTCCCCGGCACGCGACCGGAGCAGTGCGACGGAGCGGGGCCGGGCGTCGATCATGAGAGGCGGCGCAACCTCGAACAACGGCCTGACCGTCAGACGCACCGGGTGACCGTCTGCGAGCAGGTCGACGACCGCGCGCACCTCGTCCCGCCCTTCGATCGACCTGTACTGCGTGACCGACAGGGGGAGCGTCTGCACCGCATTTTCACCGACGGTAAGCGTCGCGACGCGACGATCCGACGACGCGTTCGAGACCCGGGGGATGTCCGGGTCCGGGTCGATCACCCAGCCGGCCGGCGTGTGCACGTGCCACCGGACTTCTCCCAGACTGCAGCCGTCCGTGGAGACGGTAAGATCACAATCGACTCTCTGGCGCGGGACGACGACGGAATCCTGAAGGCGTACTCCCGCCGTGATCCCGCAGACCGCCGATGCCAGCTCTCCCGACTCGACAACCCAGTGGTCCAGCATCCTGCGGGCCAGGTCGGACAGCCCCGGCGTTCGCTCCACGGAATCGCAGCAGGCAACAACCGCGCCCGCAATGCCGAGCATCGAATCTTTCGGCATCCCCTGGTGCAGCCCGTCAAGTTCGCGGCGGATTGAGGCGAGCCGGGCCACGGACGGGTCGCGGAACAGGTCGATGCCGGAGAAAAAATCCGTACTGTCCTGTTCGTACAGGCTGTTGGCGCGCATCAACCTGTAGAGGCTTTTCCCCCTTGTGAACGCGCGCAGGTTCGCCCGTTCCATCCCCTGCGTCCTGTGTTTGCGGAGCGCCTCGACGGCAATGTCGAGGTATGTTTTGCCCCGCCCGGGGTCCGTCGCGTTGATGTCGATGGAAACGTCCGCAACGGGCTCGGACCGACCGAACGCCCTGAAGAAGAGCTTCCTCGGCTGCCAGAGCGTTATCCCCTCCTCGCGGAGCTGCTCCGGGAAGAATGCGGAGTCCGCCGCCGCGTCGAACGCGGCGATCGCAGTGATGGCGACCGCCTGGTGGTTTCCGTGGCCGTCGATCGTGTTGTGGTTTGTAAAAATGACGTCGGGTTTATACTTCCGGATGACGTACACGAGGCGCCGCAGCGCCTCCATCTCCCCGCCCCATTTCTGAAACGTTTCCGTCGCCGTCTTCGAGTATCCGAAGTCGAGGAAATTGAGGAAATGCACCTCGGCGCCGAGCACCCGGCCGGCCTCTTCCGTCTCGTGCGAACGGAGAACCCCGAGTTCCTCGTACAGCTCCGGCCCTTTCTCGTTCTGCCCCCCCTCCCCCCTCGTAAAGAGAATGGAGTAGGTCCGGACGCCGAACCTCAGCCTGTAGTATGCAAGCGACGCACCGTCTTCGTCGTCGGGATGCGCCGAGAGGTCCATCAGGACGCGATCCTGGGACAGGTCCAGAAGGGCCTGGCGCACATCCTCCCGCTGCTCCTGCGCGGCAAGCACGAGCGGAAGAAACAAGGTGATGCAAAGCAGCAGCATTCTCCTGCACATGGTCATTTCACCGGGTGATTGTTGGCACGACGCGTTTGAGATCTCCGAAGGAGATCCTCCCCTCCCTCACAAGATGCGGGGCCCTTCCGGAAACATCCACGACGCTGGAGGGGAGCCCGGGGGGAAGAACGCCTCCGTCGACGAAGAGGTCCACGCCGGGCCCCAGGGCGCGCTCGATCTCCGGAACGCTGCCGGGAACGGGTTCCCCCGAGATATTCGCGCTCGTCGAGATGAGGGGACAGCCGCTCAACTCGCAGAGGCGCACGCAGACCCTGCTCGAGGGGAGGCGGATCCCGATCCTGCCTGACTCCCCCGTCACCGCCCGGGGGACATGAACCCCCGACCGGAAGAGAAGCGTGAGCGGCCCGGGCCAGAAAGACTCCATCAGCGTCCTGCCCGCCTCCGTAATGTCGTCGGTAAGTCCGGGCACGGCCCCGGCGCTATGCACGAGGACGAGAACGGGCTTCCCCTCTTTTCTTTTTTTCAGCATGTTCACCCGTTCCACCGCCTCCGGGTTCCATGCGTTTGCGCCGAGACCGTAGAGCGTCTCCGTGGGATAGACGACGATTCCCCCGGCCTGCACGACTTCCGCGGCGAGGACAAGCGCCCTGTCTGCCGGGTCGCGCGCGTCGACGTTCAGTCTCAGTGCCATGTTCGTCTCCGGGTTTTTCCTTGTGGGCTTCGATTACGATTCCCGCCGTGCAAGCGCCATGACCTCGACGCGGACCCTCTCGGCGGAAATGCGGTTCATGCAGTCGAACGTCCCGGTCGGGCACCGGGTTCCCCCGTGCATGGAGCAGGGACGACACGGGAGATCCATGGTTTCGACGACCCGGTCCCCGGGCCCGGGGGGCGCGAATCCGAACGACGGGAGCGTCGGGCCGAATATGGCAACGACGGGAACTCCCATCGCGGCGGCCATGTGCACGGGTGCGCTGTCATTGCTGACGAGTACGGCGCACCGGGAGATGAGCTCCGCCGATTCAAGGAGGGAGAGCCGTCCCGATGCGTCCGCCAGACGGCGGCCCGGAAGAGAACCACGGAGGCGCGCGCACAGGTCCCTGTCCGCGGCTCCCCCGATGAGGACGACGCGGGTTCCATCATCCAGCAGGTACCTGATGAGAGAGACAAATTTCGACTCGGGCCACCGCTTTGTGTTCCAGACGGAACCGGGCGCCACCGCCACACACGGCGCTCCGGGGGGAACGGGATCCTCTCCGAAACTCCCGCGCAGGAAACCGTCGACGACGATTCCGTCCAGGGGAGAGGGATAGAGCCGCGGGAGGGCAAATGGAGGAGACGGGACGCCGAGCGGAACGGCGAGCGACAGGTTGCGCCGGATTTCACTATCGATCCCGGCGTAGCGGACGGTGTGCGTCAGAAGAAACCGCCCCGCGCTCGTGTCAAAACCGATCCTCACGGGGATCCCTGCCAGCCGGCAGAGGAGCGCGCTCCGGAGAAACCGGTGCGGAATCACCGCAGCCTCAAAGCCGGCGGCGCGGATCCGTGCCGCCGTCGCCAGGAGGCCCCGCAAACCCCTGTCCCCGCCCCTCTTGTCGTACACGATCACGCTGTGGATGGCGGGATGCCCGGCAAGAAGTTCCGCCGCGGCGGGGATCGTGACGGCCGTGATCCTCGATCGGGGAAACATCTCATGGAGAAACGCGAGGAGCGGAAGGACGAGTATGACGTCACCCACAAACGCCGTCTGAACCACGAGGATTGAACGGGGACCGCTCATCGCACGCTCTCGCCTGCGGGATCGTGACGCCTGGCCCCGGGGGGGAGCGATTCAAAGTACTCCGTATGCTTCCATCTTTTGTGCATCCAGAGCCAGTGGTCGGGATATTTCCGGATGTACCGTTCGAGAACCGCCGTGTGGCGCCTCGTGAGTTCGACGATGTTCTCCTCGGGAGTCCCGGAGAGTCCCTCCCTGTCCACTTCCTCGTAGACGGTCCTGTACGTCCCGTCCGCCTGACGGATGAAAAAAAACATCACGATGGGAGCGTCAAACCTCAGGCTGAACGCAGCAGCGCCGCGGTGTGTTGCGGCGGGGCGGCCGAAGAAGTCGATGAAGAGCGATTCTTTCGGCCCGCTCTGGTCCCCCAGCATACCGACGATCTTCCCGGCCTGGAGGAGTTTCATCACCTCGCGGACCGACTTGTGCATCGAAACCGTGCCGCTCCCGAACCTGTTCCTGTTCGCCGAGATGACCGCGTCGACATAGGGGTTTCGCTGCGACTGGGCGATGGCGATGACAGGGCGGCCGAGGAGCAGGCTCATGGACGTTACGACGAATTCCCACGCACCGAAATGCCCCGACAGGAGTATGAGACCCTTCCCGCGCGCGAGCGCATCAAGGGGAACCCCGGGGTTGTCGAGCGTCATCGTGCTCCGGAGCTCGTCCTCCCCCGCCCCGCCGGACCAGAGCATCTCCATGAGCGCGCGCCCGTATCCGCGGTAGGCCCCCAGCGCGATCGTCCGGATGTCCGGCTCCGGCATCCCGGGGAATGCTCTCCTCAGGTTGTCGAGTGTGATCGATTTGCGGTACCCCGCACGGCGCCAGACGAATCCCCCCAGCGCCGATCCGAGGGCCCCCGCCGCACGGAAGGACATCCTGCGCGCGAGCGCATTGACCGGGAGAAAGAGCGCGTACTCGACAAGGTTTTTCAGCGTCCGGAGGACCATCAGGAGCACCTGCTGCGACGGTCAGGATCAATTCGACTGTTGTGCCTGCTGCATCCAGTTGTCGTCGTGAAGCTCGCTCCTGACAGTCGAGTTGACAAGTTCATAGTCCGAACCCTGGACTTTCTGGACGAAATCGAATTCCACCCCCCCCTGGATGCTGTTGTATGTCCAGATCTCGTACGGTTTCGTGTCCGATTCGTTCGGGTGGCGCTCGATGTCGTCGGGGGAGCCGTACACGATGTAGATCCGTCCCCTGTCCGTCCTGTATCCCTCGCGCCCCATCATGCCGAAATTCTGATTGACGTATGCGACGCGGGCCATGTACAGCTCCCTGGCGCCCGGGGGACGGCGTCGCCAGACATCGCTCAGGAATTTCCTCTTGACGTCCGCCCCCTTGAGCTGCTTGTACTGCGCCTGCTCCGGGTCAGTGACCTCGTATCGTGACCACTTGAAATCCCTGTCCAGCTCGGGCTCCTCCATTGTGCTGTAGACCGCCAGGGGAAGGCCCGATCCGAGCGAGAGCAGCGTCGAATCGACACCCAGCGTCGGGTTGAACACGTAGAATTTCCTCGACGCCCGGGTCAGCTCGTGTTTTGCCGTGTCCAGGAGCGCCACCGTGAGCGAATACGTGCCGGACTTCAACCTGCTCGCGGCAAACTGGTCAACAAGGACCGCAGATTCTCCCGCGCGTTTTTTCTGCCGTTCGCGCTTCAGGACGTCCTTTCCAACAGCGTCATACACCGTGCATGTCATCGTCATGTCGCTCCGGTCTCCCGTCAGCAGCAGGTTGTACGCCTCCAGGTAGAAATAGCACATCTTGGATTCGTCGTACACGCCTCCGACGTTCGGTATGACGTCGAGCGTGTTCTTCGTGAACGGGCTTTCCTTCGCGCCGGGCTTTATCGAGGCGGCAAATTCGATGTCGCTCATCACCGGGCGGTCCACGGCGGGCGGCGTCACCGGAAGGCGGACGCTGATGCTGTCGCGGCTGCCGGCGTTCGCCCGGTCCCTCGCCACGAGACGGACGTCATAGATTCCCGTCCTGAGCTGGACCGGGTAGACCCCGACAAGGTTCATCCCGTTTTTCACCCCCGCGGTGTCGGCGAGCCTTGCCGGGACAAGCCACCGGTCGCCGAAGACGAGCGAGTCCCCGGATTTCCCGATCAGCAGCATGTCCGCCGCCCCGCCCCAGCCCGCGCTGTCTCGGAGGAGCGTGAGCGCGCCCCTGTTGATCGAGTAGTGCAATTCGACGAGCGCGGTGCTGTCATCCGCACCCCGGAAACGGGCGATGTCGAGCGTCAGGCGCAGGCGTTCTTTCGCCGGAAGGATCTGCGCCCGTGACCCGCCGCTCCCGGCGGCGATGAGCACAGCGGCACAAAGGAGTAACCGTGGAGTGTTCAATGGCACCTCTCGTTAAAGGAATGTACGCGCCGGGCGCGGGAAGCTCTCCCGCTACTCCCCCATCACCTTGATGATGACCCGCTTCTTCCGCCTGCCGTCGAATTCGGCGTAATACACCTGCTGCCAGGGACCGAAATCGAGATCTCCCGCGGTGACGGGGACAATGACTTCATGGTGGACAAGGAGGCTCTTCAGGTGGGCGTCGCCGTTCGTTTCGCCCGTGCGGTGATGCCGGTAGTGTGCGTCGAACGGCGCGAGCTGTTCGAGCCACTTGTCGATGTCCTGTATGAGGCCGGACTCCGCGTCATTGACGTACACGCCGGCGGTGATGTGCATGGCGGAGACGAGAACCATCCCCTCCCTGATGCCGCTTTTCCGGACGACCTCGCGGACCCGCTCCGTGATATTGATGTACTCGCGCTTCTGTGAAGTGTCGAACCAGAGATACTCGGTGGCAAATCTCATTGCGTCATAGTCTTGACCTTCTCGATGACCTCTCCCATCGAAAAGGGCTTTGAGAAGAATTCATCCGCGCCGGCACGAAGAACCATTTCGCGCACATTTCTGGAGCCGAGGCCGCTTGTGCCGATGATCTTCACCAGCGGTCGCGCCGCACGCACCCGCGAGATGAGCTCAACGCCCCCCAGACCGGGGAGGCCGAGATCCGTGAGGACGAGATCGATGGCACCGGGGTGGTCTTCCAGGACCTTCAGGCCGGCGATGCCGTCCGCCGCTTCGTAGACTTCGAAGTGCGCCGCGCTCAACATGAGTCCGAAGAGCAGGCGGAGATCCGTGTCGTCTTCGACAACGAGAACGCCCCTCTTCCCCGCCTCTGGCATCGCAGCCCCCCGTGACGGTTGCGGACGCCGGAGGGAGAGGCGAGAAGTCCCTGATCCCCAGCGCTCCGATGCAATAAATGTAGAGATTGCCGGGAAGAACTGCAAGGAAGCCCGTACCATTTCGCCGGAGGTTTTGCTATATTCGGGCATGGCAAAGCTCGATCTCATTCTGCTGGCCGCGTTTGGCTCCGTCTCACTCATTTCCCTGGCGGGAGCATTCCTGGCGTTTCGCCAGGCGCTCCGCGTCTCGGGGTTGCGTGACGGCGATCTCAGGATGTTCTTCTGGGCCGCGGGATCGATGATCTGCCTCATCATCGCGGGGATGAGTGCGGCGTACATCCTCCTCCCGATCCTCTTCCATCTGTAGACGGCGGCTCCCGCCGCCGGAAGAAGGGACGGCCCCGCCGGGCGGAGATGAATCCACACTTTCCGATGACCCACATATCGGCGGCGCTCCAGGGCGCACTTCTCTTTGCCCTCACGCAGGCTCTCCCCCCGGGAAATCCCGCGGATCACGGTGCGCGCGGAACGGAGGGGGAGACGTTCAGCGGCGCCCCCGCCCTGACAATCCCGGTTGCCGACAGCGCCCCGGGCGAACGGGGGGCAGATTCTCTTCTTGCCCGTGCCCGTCGGGCCGGGGGGGTCATGACGGACGATTCATCCGTGACGTTCCTCTTCCGGGGGAATGCGCGGCACGTGTTCATCGCCGGCGACCCGAACGGTTGGAACCCCGCCCGGGACGAGATGCTGCGGGTTCCCGGCACGGACCTTTTCGTCCGGCGCTGGCAGGAGGATCCCGCCGCCCGGTTCGAATACAAATTTGTTGTCGACTCCTCGTGGATACTCGATCCGCTGAATCCTCTCAGGGCGTCGGGAGGTTTCGGCGAGAATTCGGAAGTGAGGATGCCCCGGTACCGGTATCCCGTGGAATCGCTCCCGCGCACGGGGACTGCTCACGGAACCATCGACACCACGTCGTTCGCGAGCGCACTCCTTGCCCGCAGGGTTTTTGTTTACGTCTACCTCCCCCCCGGCTACCGGGGCTCGGCCGTCCGGTACCCGGTCCTGTACGTGACGGACGGCGGCGAGTATCTGCGCCGCGCCGGGATGAACAACGTCATCGACAACCTCACCGCTGACGGCGGGATACTCCCGCTGATCGCCGTGTTCATCGATCCCCTGTCCGATCCGGCGGACCCCCGGACCAATACCCGGATGAGCGACTACGCGCTGAGCGACAGGTTCGTCCGCGCCGTGTGCGAGGAGCTGCGCCCCCTTGTCATGCAACGCTACAGGGCGATGGATGGACCGCGGAACACGGCAATCATGGGTGCCTCGATGGGGGGGCTGATAGCGACGTACGCGGCATTCACGCAGCCGGGTGTCTTCGGCCTCTGCGCCGCGCAGTCTCCCTCCTACCAGTGGCAGAACGACACGCTCATCGCGATGATCCGGAGAGAACCCCGGAGAAATTTTCGCATGTACCTGTGCACCGGCACGATACACGACGCCGAGGAGCGATCCCGCATACTCCGCGATGTGATGACGGCAAAAGGATACCGCATCACGTACCGGGAATACCCGGAATCGCATAACTGGCTCAACTGGCGCGGCCGGCTCGCAGACATACTCAGGACATTCCGGGGGACCCGATGAGGAGAAGATCGCCTGTGCTCATCTGCTTCATCGTCGCGATTTCGTGCGGGCTCACGCGGGGCGGGCCTGCGGGAAGATCGCCGCTCGACACGCTCGGCATCGTCTGCCGCGGCGGGCCCCGCGCGTTCTGCTATACAAACCGGGCCGGGGCGTTCTTCTACGGGGAGACCGACCGGCGTTCAGGACCCGGCTGGGAAGGGTTCACCGTCGAAGGGCACAGGTTTCTCGAAGATTACGCACTCGAGATCGACGGCGTCCCGCTCGACAGGAGCGCTGCCCTCTCAACGGTGTTCCCGGACTTCCTGAGGAGGGAGTACCCGGGGGGGCTCATCGAAGAGCTGAGGCCCGCCGACAGCATCGCGGCGTTTGTCGTCACGCTCTCAAGCCCGCGCCCCGTGGAGGTGAAACTCACACCGTTCCCGGGAGGCGGGGAGGGGACCGCGGATCTGATGAGAGAAGCCGGGGAGTCGTCGATCTCGATTGCGAGAAAGAGCCACATGCACCGGACTCCGCAGGAGAACTATCCCGTCTGGATTTCCCTGTATGCGCCCGGTTTCTCTCCGGATTTCTCCTCCCGCGCCGGACCGGGATCAGAATCATCCGGGACACTCGTCGCAGGACGGGGAACACTGCACACAATTGCAGCGGCGACGGGAGACACGCGGGGGGAGTCGCTCGCCCTGGCCCGTTTTGCCGCGTCCACGGGGCCCGGCCTTGCCCTGCGCCGCAGGGCAAGGATGGAACGTCTCATCGGCACGACGCCGGTGCTGACGTCGGACGGCAGATTCAATGCCGCCCTTTCCTGGGCGAAACTCTCACTTGATGCGCTCACCGTCGCCGGAGGAGGCATATACGCGGGACTCCCGTGGTTCGCAGACTACTGGGGACGTGACACGTTCATCGCGCTTCCGGGTGCGGCCCTGGTTACCGGCCGCTTCGAGGAGGCGCGCCGGATACTCGCACTCTTCGCTTCGTTCCAGCAGCGGGATTCCCTTTCCACTGATTACGGGAGGATCCCCAACAGGGTGACGGCGACCGACACGGCATACAACACCGCCGACGGGACACCGCGGTTCGTGCTGATGGTGAAGGAGTATGCGGAGCGTTCGGGTGACATGCATTTCGCGCTCGCGATGTACCCGGTGGTCCTCCGCTCCATCGAAGGGACGATCCGCTATCACACGGATTCGCTCGGTTTCCTCACTCACCGGGACGCCGAAACGTGGATGGACGCGGTGGGGCCCGACGGCCCCTGGAGCCCGAGAGGGAACAGGGCGAATGACATACAGGCGCTCTGGGCCGGACAGCTCGGGGCGGGAGAGTATTTTGCGGCACTCGTCGGGGACGTGGTGTCCGCGCAGAGGTGGCACGATGAACTTCTCCGCCTGAAGGGGAATTTCCTCCGTACCTTCGTGACGCACCGCGGGATCGCAGACAGGCTTCGCGCGGACGGCACGCCTGACATGACACTCCGGCCGAACCAGGTATTCACGGCGGAACTCCTGGATGAGCTCACCCGCAGCCGGATGATCGACACCGTCGTCTCCCGGCTCACGTATGAATACGGCGTCGCCTCCCTCTCGCAGGACGACGCTGATTTTCATCCATGGCACGACCGTCCCCCGTTCTACCCGAAGGACGCCGCGTATCATAACGGCACAGTCTGGACGTGGCTCCAGGGTCCTCTCATCTCGCTCCTGTGCGCCGCCGGGAGGGAGGAAACAGCATGGACGATGACGCGGAATTCCGTTCACCAGATTCTGGACCGGGGGGCCGCCGGGACTCTCCCGGAGCTTCTCGATGCAGTCCCGGGACCGGGCCAGTCCGAACCGGGGCTCTCCGGAACGTTCTCACAGGCATGGAGCCTGGCGGAGTTCGTGCGGAATTTCTACGACGATTATCTCGGTCTCAGGTTCAACCGGCTCACCCGTTCGCTCTCCGTGGAACCGAAGCTCCCCGCTGCGCTCGGGGACGTCAACGCCCGCATCACGGCGGCGGGGGAGGAATTCGCGGTGAACGTCAGACACGCGGGGCCCGGGGATGCACTGCGAGTCTCCTCATCCGGAAAATCGGACACGACGACACTCCATGCGCTCATCCGCGTATCGGGGAGCACATACCTCGCGGCTGAAACCCGTCTCCCCCCCCGTTCACATATGGAGATCATCTACGCCGGCGCGACGCTTCGCGTGACATGCAACGGGGCTGCATGGCCGGTGCGCGTGGCCGGGAAGATCATCCCCGGGAGTCCGGGAAGGGCCCCCGGATTTGCGCGGCCGCGCATTGCGGGGAATTTGAAGGCGCTCAGGGGGCCCGGCTATCCCCTGCTCCCCCACGACGTCATCATGAAGAAAAACCCGGCGGCCCGGCCCGTCGTGGACGCGCGCCACGCAGCCGGAGCGGACACGCCGGCCTATTCATATCCCCGTAACCCGGCCTTTGTCCCGGGCTCATTCTCGCTCCGCCGCTTCGCGGTGAGCACGGACAGCCAGTACGCGTACTTCATGCTGCGGTTCGCAGCCCTCTCCGATCCCGGCTGGCACCCCGAGTACGGGTTCCAGCTTACATTCGCCGCGATCGCCATTGATGAGGACGGCGTCCCGGGATCGGGCGGGAGCCGGATCGGGAGGAACGCAGGGGTCGTTCTCGACAGCGCGCACTGGTACGAGAAGATCATATACGTCGGCGGGGGGATACAGGTGGAAGACGCAGGCGGGAACATACTCACCGCGTATGTTCCTCTGAGAGAGGACGCCATCCGCCCGTTCGGCGACGCGCAGTCAGGGACGGTGCGATTCGCTCTTCCGCTCGCGCTCCTCGGGCGTCCGGACACATCGTGGACGTTCACCGTCGTCACGGGCGCGCAGGATGACCACGGCGGCTCGGGACTCGGAGAATTCAGGACCGTGAACAGGGAGCGGGGGGAATGGAACGGCGGTGGAAAACTCCGCCCCGGCGATCCCAACACATACGACACGATTGTGGCAGGCGGGGGAACACAACAATGACCGGACATGCAGCGGGAAAATGGACGCTCAGGGGGAAGAAGGCACTGATCACCGGGGGAACGAAAGGGATCGGCGAAGCCGTTGCGGAGGAATTTCTCTCGCTCGGCGCCGGGGTGTTCATCGTCGCGCGCTCCGCGCCCGACGTGAACGCGCGCGTCGAGGAGTGGACGGCAAGAGGCTGGGAAGCCCGGGGAATGCCGGGAGACATCGGCGACGGCCGGCTCCGGGAAGCGGTCCTCGCCCGCGTCGGCAAACAGTGGGGAAAGCTCGACATACTCGTCAATAACGCAGGGACCAATATCCGGAAGAAGACGCCCGCGTACACCACGGAAGAGTACGATCAGCTCATGCTGACGAATATGACGTCGGCATTCGAGATGTGCAGACAGGCCTACCCGCTTCTTGTGAGCGCGGGAGGGGGGAGCATCGTCAACGTGGCGTCGGTCGCGGGTGTGACCGGAGTCGGCACCGGTACCCCGTACGCGATGAGCAAAGCGGCGATGATGCAGATGACGCGGACGCTTGCGGCGGAATGGGGCGCGGAGGGGATACGCGTGAATTCCGTGGCGCCGTGGTACATCCGGACTCCCCTGGCCTCAGGGGTTCTCGGAAAACCGGACTATCTCGCAGCGGTCGTTGCCCACACCCCGCTCGGACGCGTGGGAGAGCCCGAGGAGGCCGCTGCGGCCGTCGCGTTCCTTTGCATGAACGAAGCGTCCTATATTACCGGCGCCTGCCTCCCCGTCGACGGCGGGTTTCTTGCGCGGGGTTTCAGCCCTCCCTAGGCGGTCACTGCGCCCGCGGCGGGGGAGTCGCCCCCGTCGTGAAGCAGGAACGTGCATGCCGCGGCGATGCCGAGCGAGCACCCTCCCATGAGAATCGCGTTCATCGGGTTGCCCCCGAGAACGTGCTTCATGAGAAGCCCGAGTCCCGCGGACGCGAGGATTTGCGGCAGGACGATGAAGAAATTGAACACCCCCATATAGAACCCCATCTTCTCCGCCGCGATGACGTTGGAGAGCATCGCGTACGGCATCGAGAGTATGCTCGCCCAGGCGATCCCGACGAGAACCATGCAGAAGAGAAGCGCGTACTGGTTGCTGAGGACCACCGCAAGAACAAGCCCGCCCCCCCCCGCGATCAGGCTCCAGCGGTGTATCTCCCGCGCCCCGAACTTCCGCACGAGCGCGAGAAGCACGAACGAGAACGCGAACGCCGTCCCGTTATACACGGAGAAACAGAGCCCCCCCCACTCGCTCCCCTGCTGGAACGCCGGGGAACCCGGCGATCCGCCGAACACGTTCGTCGCCACCGCGGGAACGAAGTAGATCCACATGCAGAAGAGAGCAAACCATGTGAAGAACTGCACGAGGGCGAGCTGACGCATCGCTTTCGGCATCGAACGTATGCCGCCAAGTATCTCACGAAACGCCCTTCCGGCTCCCGCGGAGGACTCTTTCATCGCCCGGAACGCCCCGGGATCGTCCGGGGGATACTCCCGCGTCATGAGGACTGTGTAAAGGACGGCGAGAGCGAATACCGCCGAGCCGATCGTGAACGCAAGATGAACCGTGCGCGGGATCAGGCTCCCTTCCGCCGCGCCCGAGACGCGGAGCCAGTTTGTCAGCACCCAGGGGAGCGCGGAGGAAAGTACCGCACCGAGCCCGATGAGCAGGCTCTGCATTGCGAATCCGGTTTTCCTTTGCGCGGGAGGGAGCATGTCCCCCACGAACGCACGGAAGGGCTCCATCGTGATGTTGATGCTCGCGTCGAGCATCCAGAGGAGTCCCGCCGCCATCCATACGGTGGGGGCATTGGGCATCGCAATCAGCGCAAGCGTCGAAAGGAGCGCACCGACAAGGAAATACGGCCGTCTCCGTCCGAGCCTCGTCCATGTCCTGTCGCTCGCATAGCCGACGATCGGCTGGACGATGAGCCCGGTGAGCGGGGCGGCGATCCAGAGCCACGCGATGTCCTCCTCCTTCGCCCCCAGATACTGGTAGATCGCGCTCATATTGGCCATCTGGAGGCCCCACCCGAACTGGATTCCGAAGAACCCGAAATTCATGTTCCAGATCTGCAGAGACGACAGGTGCGGCTTGCTCACGTGAGACCTTTCGCTTGTTCCACCGTTATGCGTTCAGGGCCCCTCAGTGTGTCCGCACCGGTGAGGCGCCGGCGGCACGAGACGGTCCCCCTTCGCGGACGAAAAGCCACCCGAGCGCGGAGAGTGCGAGCGTGCATCCGCTGACGATGAATATCAGGGATTTGTCAGGCGCGTCGAGTATGATCTTCCCGAGCACGAGGCTGACAAAAAGCTGGGGGAGGACGACGGAGAGGTTGAATACCCCCATGAAGAACCCCGTGCGGGATTTGTCGACCTTTTCCGTCATGATGGCGAACGGGAGCGAGACGATCGAGGCCCACCCGATGCCGAGAACGCCCATCAGGACGTACAGCATCAGGGGAGTGGTGCCGAATGCGACGACGCCGAAGTACCCCGCCGCCATGATCGCGACCGCTCCCACGTGGACCCTGACGCGGCCGAACCGGACGGCAAGCGGCTCAAGCACGGGTGCCGGGAGGAGAAATCCGACGGTGTTGAGAACCGCGAACGAAATCGAGATGACCTGGCCTGACACCCTGGCGGCGTCGGCCGGCGGGGAGGGAAGGTCCATCTTCTGCTGTATGAACGCGATGATGTAGACGAACATCGTCTGGACGCCGATCCACGAAAAGGCGTGCGCCCCGTAGAGGCGGAAGAGCTGGCCCCACTGCGTCCCCCCTCCCTTTTCTCCGGGATTCTGTTCCGCAGTGTCACGGAGTTCGCGGGGTTCCTCGACGAAGAAAATCGGAACCACCGAAAACATGAGCACGAGGCCGACCCCGGCGTAAATGAGGACGTAGTTCCCCGCAACGGCGCCGATGACGTACGCAAGGACGCCGAAGAAACCGGATATCGTCTGCATCCACGTGTACCCTTTGGTCCTCGCCTCCCCTTCGGGGGTGACGTCCGCGATGACGGAGCGGGTCGGGTTAAAGCTGACGTTGATCGCGAGATCGAGCGTCAGTGCGATCACCGTGGCAACAACAAGGAGGCTCGCAACGCCGAGCGTTTCGCTTATCGCGCGGATATTGGGGAGCGCGAAGAGCATCATCGCGGCGAGGGCCCCTCCGATGATGATGAACGGACGCCGCCTCCCCCCCCAGAACCACACCCTGTCGCTTATCAACCCGATGATCACCTGGCCGAATATCCCGGCCAGCGGCCCCGCGGCCCAGACGATCCCCACCTGGTGGATGTCGAGCCCGTACTGCGTCGTGAGAATCCAGCTCAGCGCCGAGATCTGGATCGAAAGCGCGAATCCCATCGCGGTCGACGGGAGGCTTATGAGCGCGTAGAATCCGCCCGAGAGTGTGCGTTGCATGTCGCGCATTGTCGTCCGCCGCCCGTGTTCTGGAAGTGAGGGGAGTCAGGTTTGATCTCAGTATTCAAACACAAGGGATTCTCCAGGTCCGAGCGTTGCGGCGATCGTGCCGTCGTGGACCCCGATCGTAACGCCCCGCAGAAGATCCGTCACAAGCGGCTTCCCGGTCCCGCAGTGCATGCGGAAGGAGACCGGCGATTGAAAATCCGCGTTGCCGGCGACTGCGATCCTCACCCCCCCGCCCGGGGATACGCGGGCGTACGCAAGAACCGACGGGCTTTCCGGCTGGAGAGCGCGGAACGTCGCGGGCGAAGAATCGACGATAAGCGTCCTGTAGCGGGCCCGGAGGGCCATCACGGCACTCACGAACGGCGTGAATTCCTCCGCACTCAGCCAGTTGTACCCGTATTCACTGAAGAGGGGGAGACGCTCGGAGGGAAACTGCCTGATCTGTTCGACGGTAAAATCGAGCCCCGTGTTTATCGGGTACCGCTCCGCAAGCTCGTACCCGGAATGGATAAAGGGAACCGCAGGGAGAAAGCTGTTGACGACGAGTGCCCATCGGGAGTATGACGTTCCCCCGGGACGGGAGGCGGCGCGCGGCGTGTTGTGGTTTTCCGGCGTACCGAAGAAGGGAATGGGAAAGGGCTCCGTCGAGAGCCTCCTGAGGAATTCCCGCATCTTCTCCGTATGGTGTTCATCGACCCAGAGATACCCGAAAACGGCGTTGTATCCCTCCTCCCTGCTCTTCTGCGTGATCGAAAAATTCTCGTCCCAGAACGCAAAATCGCCGTTCTTCGACCGCGCCCTCGACACCATTTCGGCCTTGAGCTGCATCGGGAGCGCATGTCCCATGTCGATCATGACCCCGTCAATGCCGAACTCGCTCTGGTAATACGGTATGATCCCGACGATCTTTTCCCACAGGGGGCGGTTCACATATTCCGGCTGCGTCAGGCGCGTGTCGTACATCCGTATCGTGTTATACCCGATATAGTTAAATGCGGGGTGCGTGTACATGCGGAGGTACGTCACGTCGCCCCAGGGGGGCTGGTTGTCGTCCGGCGGCCAGTCTGCGAACGCGCCGGGTATCTTGACCGCAGTGCCGTCCGCGACGCGGCCGACGTACCGCCCGTCCTTTTTCGTCACGCCGGCGGGGGGCGGGGGCGCGGTGAAGAAGTTTCTGTAGATTTCATGCGGGGGGAGAAGGTTGCCGAGATTCCCCGCCTTGACGTCGCTGTGGATCTGTTCGAGCTCCGCCGGTGTGAAGAGCGGTGAACCGTAGCGCGACTCGTCCGGGTGCTGCGAGTCCCTCAGGGGAATGGAGTCCCGTATCCAGTACATCCATTCGGGATGCTCCTTCACCCAGTCCGCGTCCTTGGCGGCAGTCCGGAAGACGAACTCCACGACGACGCGCATTCCCATCCTGTGCGCTGCTTCGACGAACGCCCGGAATTCCGTCTTGGCATCGAGCCCCAGAAGCGGCTCGGAGAGGTTCTCGTCGATCTCATAGGGATTTCGTATCGCATACGGAGACCCGAGCGTTCCCTTGTTCCCGTCGTGTCCGATCGACGTGATCGGCAGGAGATGCACGGTGTCCGCGCCGAGCCTCTTGATGTAGGGGAGCATCGCGATCGCCTTCAGAAACGTCCCCGTCTCGCGGAACCCGTCTCCGTTTGCAGGCAGTTCGAGCTTTCCGCTCCCGTCGTGGTCAAACGCGGAGGTCGTGCGGACGAACATGTTGTAGATCACCGCGTCCCTGGTCCATTCTCCCGCCGAAGGGGCGGGGCGCGGCGGAGGAACCGCGCTCACCGCGTGCCTCACCGCACCGAGAAAGAATTCAAACGGATCGACGCTGACGGACTTGCCCCCCCCTCCCGCGGAGACCCAGAGTCCGGGGACGGCATACATGAACTTCTTTTCCCTGTTCCTCTCCCGGTAGATCTTCCGGGCGTTCTCCAGCGCGCGCTCGAGCACGGTAAGTGCTGCGTGTGACGTGACGTTCTCCATGGGCAGCTATTGACCGGATATGTCCTAGATGATCCTGACCGCCGGTGAGGCGCAGGAATCGTGTATGACCTGTGGCGGACGGGAATTTCCCCGCCGGGAATCCACTCCCCTTTCCCGCCGCCGTTCGTGCAGTTGCAGTTCAGAGAGACCGGCTTCTCTTCTTAGCGTCCTTATTTTGAAAGGACCATTTTCTTCGTGCCCGCGAACGACCCGGCCCGGAGCCTGTAGAAATAGACGCCGCTCGAGAGCCGCGATCCGTCAAACGTCTCTGCGAACGTCCCCGCACTGCGGTACCCGTCGACGAGCGTCGCCACGACCCGGCCGAGAATGTCGTAGACGCGGAGCGTCACATAGCCTGCAGTCCGGATCTGGAACGTGATCACCGTTGACGGATTGAATGGATTCGGATAATTCTGGCCCAGCGCGTACTCACGGGGGAGCGCAGAGGCGGGATCCGGCGCAATCCCGGTCAGCGTGGGAAGCACAAGTGTGTGCGCAACGTTGTCTATGACGTACACGGCAGTCCCGAACGCGGGGAGCGCAACCGTCAGCGTATCGATCCCCCCGGTGAACACGACCTGCGTCGTCGTGCCGTTGTACAGGTCCGACGCGACGTACGAGGTCCCGTTTGACAATCCCAGAAACTGCACCGGGCTTCCGGCAATCGACAGTATGACGTTCGCGTTGTGAGGAACGCCGTCTATATTCGCGACGACGAGGCCGTTCAGCGCCGTGGACGGGCGCGAGTACGCATAGACCCCGGCCGCGTCGGTCCCCACGCGGACCATCGACTGCGTCGTAAAGCAGGAGAACTGTTTCCTGATCTGTGCAAGTTTCTGGTAATGGGGCATCAGTATGAGTCCCGCCGTGTCGGCGAAGTTGACGACGCCGCGCCGGCGCACGTCCAGATCGGCGATCCCCGGCCCGCGCCCCACCTCCTGCCCCGCGTACACCTGCGGGAGCCCGACCGCGAGATTCACCGCGGTCGCGACGGGCATCGTCCGGGCCCGGGCCGTGGCGGCGTCCGGCGCACCGACAGAATAAAGATACGCGATCCGGTCCTGGTCCTGATTCTCAAGGAACCGGAGGAAATACGAATCCGGACCGGGGAGATATCCCATGCCGACCGTGCCCGAGCCGTTCCTGAGGCTCGCGTCGAGATAATTCACGCGCGAGCCAGCATCGACTGTCCAGAGGTTCGACAACTCCACCGTCCCCATCAGAATCCAGTCGTATGCCAGGTCAAGTCCTCCCCCCTGGTCGGCGAAGTTCACTTCGGTGCCCACGCCCGTCCCCGCGGTCTCCCCGAGAAGCGCGATGTCGGGGCGTATATGTTTCAGCGCGGCCCGGACCGGATCGCCCATCTCCCCCTCGCCGCCGTTTCCGCCGTTCGCCCTTGAGTGCGGACCCCAGTAGACGTCGAACCTGTAACCGTCGGCGCCGATCGACCGGATCCAGTATTTGTAGACATCGATCATGTACGCGCGGGCGTCGACGTCCGCCCAGTTATAGTTGAGAAGTGCGTCGCTGAACCCGCTGTAGTAGACGAACCCGTCGGATGTCATCGACTGCGTCAGATTCCCGGTCCCCATCTCCTGGTGCTGGTAGTACGTCCAGTACTGGGACGCTTCCCTGTACGTGCGGGCGTCAAGAACGAACGGATGGGAAGAACTCGTGTGGTTGGGGGTAATGTCGAGTATCACCTTCATTCCGAGCGCGTGTGCCGCGGCGATGAAATTCTTCATGTCCTGGTTCGTCCCGTACTCGGGCGCGACGGTGTAAAAGTCGGTGATCTCGTAGCCGGGTCCCGGGCCGTTGTTTATCGGATCCCTGTTCTTCATGACCGGGAGGATCCAGAGTATATTGTATCCCATCGCGGCGATCCTGTGCAGATCAGGGAGCGCCGCATTGATCGTCCCCGCCTGCGTGTGCATCTTGAAGAACATCGTGTACATCCTTCCGGCATTTACCCAGCCGGGGACGCTCGCCGCCGTCGGAATGCCGATCGGGGGGGTCGGCCTGAGCGTGAAATAGTTGCGCGTCGTGTCGCTGTTTCCGCTCGTGTCCGTGGCAACCAGGGAGAAGTAATACTCTCCCTGCACCGTCGGGCGCTGCACAGTGAGGACGGATGCCGTCATGCCGTTGATCCCGCCGATCACTGCCGGGTTCGAAGGGTCTTCCCCCCAGACGAACTCGAGCGTCCTGCCCGAATCAGGCGATGTGCTCCCCGTCGCAACGAGATCGATCGAGCCGTGGTCGGCGAACGTGATGAGGGCATTCGGCTGATGGTTGACGAGCCGGGTGAACGAGACGGGCGAAGAGGCGACCTGCGTCCCCGCGGAGTCCGCGAAGGCACGAAACGTATTCACTCCCTCGGCGAGCGCCACGACTGCGTTGAACGCCCCGGAGGAAACGGGGACGGTCGTCGTGTCCGCGCCGTTCCGGACGATCCTGACCTGCGTGACGGTCATCGACTGGACGAGGCCGTAGAGCGTCCTCTGTGACGTCCTGGTCGAATACCCGCCGGGATTCGTTATTTGCACGAATCCGCCCTGCGTATGGAATGTGACCGTGTCTCCGTTTGACGCGCCTGCCGAGCTCGAGGCGCGTATGATAAACGTGTGGAGTCCGTTTGCGAGCGGCGACTGCGGCGTATACGTGAGCTTTCCCGAAACCGGATCGAAGTATCCCCCTATTCCGGAGATCACAACGCCGTCGAGTATGATCCTGAGCGTCGACGTATCGACGGTGGCGCCCACCTTCGGGAATATGTACGCCGACAGGGCCGGCGTTGCCGTCGTCTGGACCGGCTGGAGCTGGTTGGGAAGCACCTGGTAGATCGCAGGGTCTTTTGCATAGATGAACGAATTGCCATTGTCTGCGGCATTCACGTGGGGATTCAGCGGGTCATTCGGCCAGCTCCCGGTCGTCCCCGCGGGGTAGAACTTATACTGCCATGTTCCCGGGAGCGTCCCCGTCGGGATTCCGCCGACGGGAAGACGCGCAGTTTTCACCCAGAGCCCCCCGCCCGAGTTCGCCATGACGTAGGCGGGGTTTGAGTTGTTCCACCCCTCGAAATCTCCGACGAGGTTCACGCCTCCCGCCGACGGGTTTGTGTACCGGAACGTGACGTCGATGCTATCCTGCCCCAGGGCCGGTGTGCACATCCCGGCGAGCAGAACGGCAATGACCGCGCTCGCACGGTTCTTCACACGCGATTGATTGTTGTTGTTCATCATCCTCTTCTTCTTCACGTTATTTCTCTCCTTCCAGAACGATCCCGGACATTCCTGGTATCGTGGCGATGAGTGAATCCGCGCCGGCGTGCATCTGTTCCGGGCCGCCGGGCCAAATTCGATTCCACGAACGGACTGCGGGCGCGTGCGCCCGGGAAATGGCCACGCGGGCGTCTTTCGCCCCCCGGTTCAGGACGATGAGCGCGGCCGAGGAGGGATCGTCCCGCACGTACGCGTAGACACGCGCGCCGTCATCGAGCAGAAGCGGGGCAAAGCCCCCTCGCCTGAGCACCCTGTGAGCCTTTCGGAGCGCGACAATCTCCCTCGTCCAGCGGAGCATCTCCGCATTCTGCCTGGCCGGGTCCCATACCATCGTCCCGCGGCATTCCGGGTCTTTCCCCCCCGTCATTCCCACTTCATCACCGTAGTAGAGCGAGGGGACACCGGGGTACGTCATCTGGAACAGGAGCGCGAGCTTCCAGAGCGACACGTCCCCCCGGCACAGCGTGAGGAACCTTTCGGTGTCGTGGCTTCCCAGGAGATTGAAGAGCGAGAACGTGACTCCCGGTGCGTACGATCGCCTCTGCCGGGCGAGCGCCGAATCGAATTGCGATACTGTCGCCTTTCCGGCCGCAAAAAAGTCGGCGCAGGCGGATCGGAACGGATAATTCATGACCGCGTCGAACTGATCCCCGCCGAGCCAGGGGGTCCCGTCGTCCCAGATCTCCCCGAGTATGTATGCATCAGGGTTTATCGATTTCACGAGCCGTCGCCACTCGATCCAGAACTCATGAGGGATCTCGTTCGGGACGTCGAGCCTCCAGCCGTCGATTCCCGCGGCAAGCCAGTGCCGGGTCACCGCGAAGAGGTACTCCTTCACCGCGGGATTCCCCGTCATGAGTTTGGGGAGGCTCCCGAATCCCCACCAGCACTCGTAATTCGGTTTCGTCACGGGACCGACAGGGAAACTGCGGACATTGTACCACCCTGCGTACGGCGACCGCGCGCCGTTCTTCTTCAGGTCGGCAAACGCGAAGAAGTCAACACCCGTGTGGTTGAACACCCCGTCGAGGATGACGCGGATGCCGCGCGCATGGCACGAGTCCACGAGCTCCCTGAACACGGCCTCGTCGCCGAATGCGGGGTCGATCCTGAGGTAATCGCCCGTGTTGTACTTGTGGTTGCTCCCGGACATGAATATGGGATTGAGATACAGGGCGTTGACTCCGAGAGACGCGACGTAATCGAGCCTGCTCACGATCCCCCGGAGATCCCCCCCGAAGAAATTCCGCGTCGACGGCTTCCCCCCCCACGGCTCGGTCCCGGGCGGGTCGTTTGATGTGTCGCCGTTGCAGAATCGTTCGGGAAAAATCTGGTAAAATACCGCGTCCTGCACCCATTCCGGCGCAAACGAATGCACGCCTCCGGAAGCCGGAAGCGATTCCGCGCCGATTGTCAGCGGCAGGGTTGCAATCAATGTCATATGGCAAACAAAGTTTTTCAAGAGATATCCTGCATCATGTGGCGTGATGTTCGAATCCGGGGAGTGAGAACGAGGCTGGTTGACAAATAATACTCAATCATCGAGGAAAAAGCAACGGAGCCGCTCCGGCAATTCCGAACTGCGAACAAGAAGAACGCCCAGCACGCGTTGTTCCATGGAAGGGGATCCCGCGATTTTGATTCGAGACGCGGAGATAATATATTGGACCATGCCACAACCGCACAGAACACTTCAGAACGGCCTCCCCGGGGGTCTCAAACGCCGCGTATTCACCGCGGTGACGCTCATCCTCCCCGTCGCGTTTCTCGTCATTCTGGAGCTCGGGCTCCGTCTCTTCCGGTACGGCCCTGACATCTCCCTCTTCACGCCGATTGAAGCCGGGGGGAAGGCGTACCTCGTGATGAACCCGGGAGTGGGAAAGCGGTACTTCCCCGGGACGGAATTCTCACCCGCCACTTCGCTCGATGCATTCGAGAGAGAGAAGCCGCCGGGAACGTTCAGGATATTCTGTCTCGGGGGATCCACGACGGTCGGCTATCCGTACTGGTTCAACGCCGCCTTCTCCACGTTCCTCCGGGACAGGCTTCACGCCCTCTTCCCGGACCGTTCCATCGAAGTCATCAACCTGGGACTCACCGCAACGAACAGCTTCACCGTTCTCGACATCGCGCGCGAACTCCCGGATGCCGGCCCCGATGTCATCATCGCGTACGACGGCCACAACGAGTTTTACGGCGCGCTCGGCGTCGCATCGCGCGAATCGCCTGCGGGGGCACGGTGGCTGACGGACCTCTCCCTGCGGCTGCTCCGGTTCAGGACGTACCGCCTCATCAGGGACCTGTACCTGAAAATCTCAGGCGTCTTTTCGCCGTCGCCCCCGGGGGACGAGAGAGGGACGATGATGGAGCGGCTGGCCCGCGGGGAGAACATCCCGGCGGGGAGCCGGCTCTACGACGAGGCGCTCGCAACGTTCCGGGAAAACCTCCGCGCGACCGCGGAACTCTGTTCGGCGCGCGGGATACCGCTCATACTCGGCACGCAGGTCTCGAACGTGCGGCGACAGCCCCCGTTCGTTTCACAGCCGCGCCCCGGGATGACGGCGGCAGAGAGGAGGGAATTCGACTCGTCGTTCGGGGCGGGCATCTCCCTCTTCGCCCGGGGAGACGTGCGGGGGGCGGTTCCCCGCCTCCGGAGCGCGCTCGCGCTCGACTCCCTCCGCGCAGACGTGCAGTTCACGCTCGCCCGGTGCCTTGATTCCGCCGGGGAGACAGACGCCGCACGGAGCGCGTACCTGAGTGCGCGTGATCTCGACCAGCTCCGGTTCCGCGCGAGTTCCGATTTCAACGCGGCGATTCGCGCCATGCGCGAGGCGAGCCGGGTGGCCGTTGTGGACATGGAGGCGCTGTTTGCCGCGGCGTCTCCCGATTCGATTGTGGGGAACGAAATGATATTCGAGCACCTTCATCCGACGGCGCGCGGGTACTTCCTGATGGCGAAGGCCTACGCGCGCGCAATGGAGGGGATGGGGCTTCTCGCCCCGCGGGAAAGCTGGCGCGCGCGTGACACGACGGGAGACGAGCGGCTGTGGGAGGAGCGCCCCATCACGCGGCTCGACGACATGATGGCCGCACGCAAGGTCGCCATTCTCACCTCCGGCTGGCCGTTCAGGGAAGGCGTCCCCACGGTTCCCGCCATAAGCACGTCGGACACGCTCGGGCAGATCGTGGAAATGGTGACACGGTCGCGCTGGACGTGGGAGCGGGCGCACGAGGAGGCGCTTGCGTACTACACGAGGCGGGGTGATCACGTTTCCGAGGAGGAGGAATACCGGGCGATCATAAGCCAGACGCCGCTTGACATCAGGCCGCGGCTCAGCCTCGCGCACTTCTACATGGAGAGGGGAAGGCTTGAAGAGATGCGCAGCGAACTCCTCGCGACGCTCACGGTGGAGCCGACGAAGCTCGCCTGCCGGGCGCTGGGGGATCTCGCCCTCGGAAAGGGAAACGGGGCCGACGCCATCGGATACTACCGCCGGCTGCTGGCGTTCACGCAATCCGGGGATGAACAGGCGGAAAACGGGTATCTCCTGGGCCTCGCGTTTGCGCAGACCGGTGCGCGCGACAGCGCCCGGGCGCAGTTGAAAAGGCTGCTGGCGCTGAAGCCCGACTACGCGCCGGCGGCGGAGCTCCTGAAACGGATCGGCGGGACGCAATAACGCGCAGCGGACTTTACGGAACGGTATTGTCCGTTCCGGCGTCGACGCCGAGCCAGTCCAGCTCAGGAATAACGAACGGAACGGCGAGCATCCTCCCGCCGAATCCGAGTATCCGGAACGTCATCATGGGGATGGGGCTGACCGTAAGCACCTTCAGCCGGTCCGCGTAGACGTCGACCCCCTTCTCCTTTGCAAGGGCCGCGAGCCGCAGCGTCACCGCCCTCCGCTGTTTCATCCCCGCAGTCTCCTTCCTGGCCTCGGCGAACCGCCGCGCAAGCGACGTGTCCCGGTCCAGCGGCGCCGCTTTTTTCCCCGCGACTTCAAAATAGACTGGTCCCCCGGGGAGGTTCAGCGGACCGTACCGTTCGCCGGGGCCGAGGCGGGACGCGATCGCGCCCAGCGGTGACCTGTCGGTAACGGGAAAGTAGGGGGTGAGTCCCCCCGTTCTCCTCGCCTCCGGGTCGGTTGACCATTTCTTCACGACCTCCTCCATCGATGCCCCGCGAGCGAGATCATCCATCGCCGACTGCATCTGCGCAAACGTGGAGGTCCGCAGTTCCCGCAGCTGCACCTGCGGGACCGTGACGGTCGAGTCGCGCCACTTCATCGTGGCCCAGACGTCGGCATCAGTGACGCCGGTCTCCCCGGCGATCTGCTCCCTGTCCATCGCCGCAAGGAATGATTCCCGCCACATCTCCACTTCGTGACGGACGTCCGCGGTGGTGTCGAATCCCCGCCTGAGGGCCTCCTCCCCCAGCAGTTCCCGCTGGACAAGTCCCTCGAGCTCCGTGTTCAGACGTAGCGGAATGCTCTTCAGCGCAGTCCTGCGAACCCCGAACCCCTGGTCCGTGAGGCGGGCGACAACGTCACCCGTCGTCCAGACCCTGCTCCCCGCGACCGCAAGTGTGTCGCCGAGCGATGAGGCACATATGCTGTCGACCGCCGAAGCACGCTCCGGGGTCAGATAGAGTATCGAGTCGCGGGGTCCCTCGCGGAACACATGTTCGAACGCCGCGATGAGCCGGTTCAGCGGGACCGGCGCGGCATACCCGGTCTTCCCCCGGAGGACGCCGGGGGCAAACTCCTCCAGGCGCGCCTTCTCCTTCCTCCGGCGGAGTGTCGTCACGACTTTCTCCCGGAGAACGTCGGACGCGAGGCTGGCGTACGTGAAATTGCGCCGGACGCGGGAGACGGCAAGTATGTAATATCCCGCCCCCGCGCGGACAACTGGAGAGATCTCATTTTTCTTCAGGCGGAATGCCGCCGATTCGATCGCCTGATCCCCCTCGCCCCAGACCAGCGTCACCGTATCACGGATTGCATGCAACGACGAATCGATCCGGAGCCCGCGGAAGTCCTCGTACCGGCGCATCTGTGCGCGGACAAATGCCGCATCCTCAGGCTTCTCAAAATAGATGTACCGGAGGGAGAGCTCGAGAAGCGCCTCTGCAATCCCGGTCGAGATCTCCTCCGGGGATACCGCGGACTTCGCGATCACCTCGCGCTTGTACATCGCGTCCCGCGCCAGGAGTTTCCGCGTCTCCAGGACGGCAAGCGCGACCACGCTGTCCCTGTCCAGCCCCCGGGCGGCGGCGTCCTGAGCCAGAAGCTTCTCCGCGATGATGGAGTACAGCACCTCCGTCTTCAACGCCTCGGCATGCGAGCGCGCATGCCTGCCGAACCCGGGGAGCAGTTCATAGCGCTCGAGAAACTCCTTCTCCGAAATGAAGAAGTCCCCCGCCCGCGCAATCACTTTTTCCGGCGGCGATGCCTGTTCCTGGCCGCGGGTGATTCCGGCGGCAAGGAAGAAAAGAGCCGCGAGGGTCAGGGCGAGATTCATCCCGGGTGTCTTCATGTGCGCGTTGCGATTCTCCGTGTCGTTATGACAAATATACGGAAAGCGGACCCCCCCCACAAGGGAACGGCCCTTGCAGATGAGAGCCCGGTTTTCTAGATTGCGGGATGCCTTCGGGAAGAAAACGCCTCTTCTTCACGCTCTTCACGCTCCTCTTCCCCTTCGTCGTCCTTTTCCTCCTGGAGATGTCGCTCCGTTTTTTTGCACCGTCGCTTGACGCGCCTCTCGTGCGCGAGGCGGCCGCGGACACCGCGCGGATGTTCCAGGTGAACCGCGCATACCTGGAGCGATACTTCCCGGCGGACGCGCCCATGGTGCCTGAACTGAAGCCGAGCCTCATCAGGGAACGGAAAGGAAAGGGGACGTTCAGGGTGTTCTGCATCGGCGAATCGTCCATGTTCGGGACCCCGTACGAACTTTCGGCGACGATCCCCGCGCTGGTGCGCAAGCAGCTCCGGCATCTCTTTCCCGCGGAGGAGATCGAGGTCGTCAACTTCGGAGCCTCCGCGATCAATTCGAACGTGATCGCCGACATGGCCCCGGATCTCGCCGCACTCCAGCCCGACGTCGTCCTCCTGTATCTCGGACACAACGAATTTTACGGCCCGGATGGCGTGGGCGCCCCCTGGATCGAAAAGCAATTCCCGTTCCTCACTCCCCTGAAGTACCGCGCCCGCTCGCTCAGGATCGTCCGTCTCATGCAGCGGGGTCTCGCAAAACTCGGTCGCGGCACGCCGGAAGGGGAACGGAACCTGATGAAACAGGTCTCCCGGGGGGCCACGGTGCAATCCGGCTCCCCCGAGGAAACGCGTGTGCTCGGGAGATTCCGCGAGAACATGCGGAGGATCATCCGGTCGTTCCGCGACCGGGGGACAGAGGTGATTGCAAGCGACGTGACATCCAACCTCATGTTCCCCCCCTTCATCTCCCGTGCGACCCACGAGGATATCCCCCCGCTCCTCGCATCGGGAAACGCAGAGGAGGCCCGGCTGCGCCTCAGGCTCCTCCGGAAAACCGAACCGGGGAATGCATTTACGGACTACTGGCTCGGACGGGCGGACGTCGCCCTCGGAGACACCGCGGAGGGGGCGCGGGAGCTCCGGAGGGCGCGGGATGAGGATCTCCTCAAGTTCCGCGCGCCGTCGGAAACGGACAGCGTCATACGCGAGGTCTGCGCACACGAACGGGTGCCCTGCATCGCCGTCGACTCGCTCTTTGCCGCACACTCTCCCGGGGGGATCGCAGGAGGGACACTCTTCTGGGAACACCTCCATCCCACCGCGCGGGGGTATGACCTGATATCCAGGGAGTTCGTCGGGGAAATGCTGAACCTCCGCGCCGTCCCGGCGCGAACGGTGACGCCCGCGCTTCTTCCGTTCGACGCCGACAGCCTGAGCCTTTCGTGGCTCGATCTCGCCTACGGTGAGATCTCCGTGCGGGCGCTCACAGGCAGATGGCCGTTCACGGATTTCTCATCCCCCTCCCCCCTTCTTGACTCGGCGGATCCGAACGAACGAAAGATCGTCACGGATGTGTACATGAAGACCACCGGCTGGACGGACGCCTGCCTGCAGTTTGCCGCATACGAACAGAACGCGGGGCGCCCCCGCGAGGCGTTCCGGACGTACAGTGCGCTCGTCGAGGAATACCCTTTTGAATTCTACCCGCGCTACCGCCGCGCGGCGCTCATGAGGGACGCCGGCGACATGGCAGGGGCGGCCGTGGAATACAGGCGGGCGATCGCGTTGAACCCGTCGTATCCGTACCCGCTCATCGACCTCGGGCTCATACTCAACAACACGGGGGAATTCGACGAGGCCCGCGCGCGTCTCTCGAGAGCGCTTGAACTGACCGAGGGAAAGGACCTCCCGCTCCCCCGGGCGCAGATCTGCTACGGGCTAGCGGCCGTCTCCGCAAACACCGGAGAGACACAGAAGGCCCTGGAGTGGCTTGAGAGGGCGCTCCACGCCTGCCCCTCGTACGCACCCGCCCGGGATCTCCGCGCGCAGATACTCGGTCAGCCCCGTTAACGCCGCACCCCGTCAAAAAAGGGGCGGCACCGTTTGCGGGCACCGCCCCTCCTGATTCACAGCCGGATCACGTCATGAAGGAGCCGGAATTTCTCCCGGACACAATCCTCCAGGACGCAGGAACCGTTACTTCAACAGCACCATCTTCTTCGTGCTCACGAACGAACCCGCCTTGATCCTGTACAGGTAGACGCCGGTCGCAAGACGCGAGGCGTCAAACGTCACCACGTGGTTCCCCTCTTTGAGCGATTCGCTCACGAGTGTGGCGACTTCCTGGCCCAGAATATTGTAGACCTTCAGCTCCACCTGGGATGCGGCCGGGATCGAGAACTCGATCTTCGTGGAGGGGTTGAAGGGGTTCGGGTAGTTCTGCTCGAGCCTGAACGTCTTCGCCACGCCCGGAAGCTGCGTGATGCCGGTCGGCGTCTGGGGCGCGTGGAGATCATAGTTCCAGTATTTGTAGTATGCCGGATTGATGCTCCCGAAGTCGCTCGCGATCGTGTACGTTGTATCGGTGTCCACGATGTTCTCGGCGTGGTTGTTGCCGTAGCCGCCGGAACCGCCCTCGTTGTCGCTTCCGTAGATGCCGAACTTGAAGACCTGGCCCACGACGCCCTTGTCACCGATGCCGACACTGTCCGGCGAGTAGTACGCCTGGACAGAGTAGATCGAGTCATGAGCGACCTTGTCTCCATGCGTGCCGTCATCCCACATCTTGTGGGCGGTATCCTGGACGAGCGGAAGACCCCACGTGTCCCAGTTGTCGACCGCGGGACCGTTGATCCAGACTCCCCACTTGAATATGGAGTCCTTCTGCGACGGGTACACGCTTGTGTTCCCCTGGATGGCGACAAGCGAATCGCCCCCCTTGAGGTTGTAGTATGCAGCCCGCATGTCGACGGTGTACGTGACGCGGACATGCCGTGCCAGCACGCGCGTGTTCGGGAAGAGCGGCACGCGGCGCGCCGAGACGACGCTGTTGCTCGTGTCGTACACAGTGAACTTCTTCGAAGGAACCGTAAACTGGCGACGTTCGGCTTCGCTGGCCTGGGGTCCAGCGTACGTGAAGTTGTAGTAGTTCTCCCGGTTGTCCTGGCCGAACTTGTGCGTGTAGTACTGGTAGTCGAGGAGACTGCCGACCTTCGTGATGACCGTGTCCGTCGCAGTGTAGAGAGCGCCGATCACCTGGCGGAGGTATGTCGTCCTCGGGTTCACCACCGCCGTATTGAAGAATCCGGACTGGACGTCAACTGTATCGCCGGGAGTGTACCCGCCTTTGGAAATCGTGCTTGAAAGGTTGACGTTCCATGTAACAATGCACGTGTCAGGATTCGATCTCGGGATGGGCTGGGCGTTGCCGAAGTAGACCCACTGGAGCGTCGTGTCCTTCTGCCCGATGGGAATCGAGAAATGACGGTTCCCATCCCCGGGAAGCCCCTGCTCGGAGCGCTGCAGGGAGCCGTAGCTCCAGTTGGAACCGAACCGGAACTTGTATGGCATATCCGATCCGGCGGCGTACGCCGATTTCCGGAGGCGTATGCGCCCGGAGAAGAACGTGTTGGACGGCATGCCGAACGCGGTCTCGCTGTTTGTCGCGTCCTTTTCCTGGGTCAGGTAGAACGGTGTTCCCCAGTCAAGATCGTCTCCCGCGCTTGCGGTACCGCCACCCAGGACGCAGACGGAGTCGTTGTCCGCACTCGTGTACCCGTACGTGCCGCCGTCCTGGACGCCCTTAATATTGACGCGGACGTAGATGCTCATGAACGAATCCGCCGCCGCCGTCCAGGGCTTCGTGAACACGTCGATGTCCTTCCCGAAGGGGAAGTTGCCGTTATTCCAGTACTCGGGCAACAGTGTCGAATCCGTGGCAGGGACCGTGAGGTTGCGGTTGCCGTTGGCGGCGTTTGTGTTCTCTTCCCATCCGCTGTTCTGGGCCGTGGGATATATGCGGATCTTGTAGGAGAGTGTATCGCCCGGCGTCAGCGCAAGAGTCGCCTTCCAGTAATCTCCGCCGATGTTTGTCAGCAGCGCACCCGTGCCCCAGTTGGTGAGAGCTTTCGAGTCGTTCGTATCGTGTGATGCCGCCCCGGTGATCGAGAGCGACGCGCCGGCCTTTACCGTGTCGGGAACCGTCGCCGTGTTGATGATAAACGTGATGTTCTTCTGCTGCGCCAGGGCCGCGACGGGCAGAAGCAGCCCGAACACGACAATGACGACGAGCATAAGAAGTAATGGCTTCTTCATTTGGACCTCCTGTGTGTGAACCAGTGTGAACTTTCCGCAGATTTCGCAACGCTCATGTGTTGTGTGCCCCCCCTTGCCTCCTTTCGTGTCAGGAAAGTGATCGGATCAGTGAATTCGATGTCAGAACCCTATGGACAGGGCGATCGTGTTCAGGTTGCCGAAAATGCCGAACTTCTCAAACGCATAGTTGAACGAGAGGGCGGCAAACCCCTCGAAGTGGTAGTGGAGTCCCGCACCGAGCGTGAGTCCCTCCTGCCCCTTGTCGCTGCTCAGCGGCGCCTGCCCTCCCTTGAACATGGACTGGTAGCCTCCGCGGATGAAGAGCGTGTTCCACCAGCCGATCTCCGCCCCCATGTTTATCGATTCAAAGTCGTCATTCGGACGGAGCGCATCCACGGCGACCGTGGCGGTGATATCGTCGTTTTTGACGACGTCCATCGACGCCCCGACGCGGAAGAGAAGCGGGAGCGGCCAGGGGTCGGTCTTGAGATACGCGACAAGCGTTTTGTTCGATCCGGCGTTGTTGGGATCCGTGTCGACGCGGTTAAGAAGGTCGCGCCCCGAGAGCGTCAGGTCGCCGCCGAAATTCGACATCGACATGCCGATGCGCAGACCGTTCAGGTCCGTCACGTACAGCAGTCCGGCGTCGAATGCCACGGTGCTGGCCGTCTCGTTGTAGACCCGCTGGTCTATGTATTTCACGGATCCGCCGATGGAAAACTTGTCGGTGAGCCGCCTGCTGTACGAGAGCGAGACCGCGAGATCGGCGGCCGACCATGTTTCGCCGGTCCCCTCTGGGCTGGCCACCGTTGTGACGTCCCCCTGCCCGTAATCCATGTCGGTCACGCTGGCGCCGATCGTGTTGTCCCCGTCCAGGTTCAGGGCGAGCCCGAACCACCGGAATTTTGTTCCGACAAGCCAGTCCGTGTTCACAAACGCGAACTCGCTCGCCCCGGTCTGAACGACTGCGCCGGGATTCCAGTAAATCGAGCTGACGTCCTGATTTGAGGCGACATACGCGCCCCCCATGGCGATCGCCCGGGCGCCGACGGGGATTCCGAGAAATTGGGCCGCCGTGGTTCCCACTTTGGACTGGGCTCGTGCGGCGCCCGGAAGAATCGCGGCAACAAGCGCCAGCAGGAGCAACCCCTTTTTGCAGTGCAGAGTCGTTCTCATCATGGATGTCTCATTTGATAATGGCGATCTTTCCCGTCGTGTTGCCGACGGAGGATTCGACGACATAGAAGTACACACCGAACGCGACATCGAGGTTCTCGTATGTCTTCAGGTCCCAGGAAACGGCGCCGTCCTCGATGTTCCCGTCCTGCTTGAGAGTCTGGACGTAGTCCCCGCGCGCCGTGAATATCCTCACAGTCGCACCCGCCGGAAGGTGGATGAAATCGATCTTCCGCGTGCCGCGGCCGCTCGTGATGCCGGGATTCAGGGGGAGCTCAAACTGGGACTGCGTCACGTACGGGTTGGGAACGACTTTGACCCGTGAAAGATCGGCTTTCGCCGCCGGAGCGCTTACGGTCGCGCCCGAGGGGGTGAATTCGAACACATCACCGTACCGGAAAGGCTGCGTCGTCCTGATGACGAGCTTGTCCTTGGTCGTCAGCGTGATGATCGTATCGATCCTGGCTCCGTACACGGTAAAATACGATGACCACGTGGGGCTGAGGGCCCCCGTCGGGTTCTTCTCAAGGAACACCACCTGAACGTCCGCAGCAATTCTTCCCTGGCCGTATCCCGACACGTCAAAGTAGAAGAATTTCAGATACGTGCTGTCGGTCCTGTTGTAGACCCGGAAGAATGTCGGCGTTGCCGGAAACGACAGCACGCCGTTGAAGGGGACGGAGGTGTCGACCACGGACGTCGAGAACTGGAACTCGTAGTCGGCGGGGCGCCGGTACCCGTAGATGCCGAGCGTGGCAAGATTGACAGGCGAAAGGCTCCAGACGTACGCAGGGGTACCGACCCACCCGGAGGAGCTGTCGATGACCTGAGTCAGCCAGTTATTATTGAATGCCAGCTGGAGGCCGTCGAATATGTCTGCATCCTTTGTTTCGGCAGCAAACGGCGATCCGAGGATGTTCGGGCTCCTGTAGACCGGGTAATACTGGTACGAAATCGAATACGCCCCCGCGGGGAGCGAGCCCGCCAGCGTTCCGCGGATCGACCCCAGGACGGGATTCAGTATGTACTTCGAAGGGGAAACAACCGCTCCTGCCGCATTCAGGACGACGACGGACGAGGGGACGAGATTCTGGTGCTGGAACGTGATGATCAGCGTGTCGTGGCTCGTGAACTGTTCCGTGACCGTGCTCAGATCAAGAACGGAATACGACGTCGTGATCCGCTGCCAGGTCGAGGAGTCCGCCGAGTAGACCGGAGCGCCGGCGGCGGTCAGGCTGTCGACTTCGGTGTCGAGGAACTGCACACGGTATTTGTGCCCGGTGATCTTCGTGGGATCCGCAAGCTGGTACGTGATCGATCCCACCCCCTGCTGGACCACGTGCGTGAGGGGAATGCCCGTCGCCGCCGAGACATAGCCGGCGGATTTCGCGTTCGGGACCACAACGGCGACATTCTGGTCATGGACAACCTGTCCGCTCGGCGTAATCGTTACGAAGTGCGTATTCTCTGCGGGGAATATCCCCGTTGTCACATCCCCCTTGCTGTACGCGACAAGCGCATAAAAATATCTTCTCCCGTTGTCGACCGCGGAATCCACGAACGTGTGGACAAGCCCGTTGTCGCTCCCCAGGTAGTAGGTGAACCCGGATGCATCCTGGAACTGCTGCGACTGCGCCTCGAAGTAGCCGGTGATGCCGTCGACAAGATCCCACTCCTGAAGCCATTTGTAACCCTGGGGGGATCCCGACCCGTCAGTAATTGTGAAAATGTCACTGAAGTTGGGGTCCGTGGACTTGTAAAGCCTGTACCCCTCGAAATTCTTCGTGAGGAGTACGGGGTCAACCGAAGCTTCGGACTTGCGATCCCAGTACAGCGTCACGCGGTGATCGCCGGGAACGGCGGTGAGCGTCGGTTTGTCGGGGGGCTGGGGAAACTGATAGTTTGCGTCGTAAATCTTCTGGACGGTCTGTTTGTGCTTCAGGAGGTCTGCAAGGTCGGCGTCGAGACCTTCGTCTCCGAGAATGCCTCCCCCGTAAACGAGCGCGAGCGAGAACCGTTCCGTGGATTTGGCGAGGAGCGGGAAGTACCCCGTGCCGTACACAAAGTCTCCGTCTTCGCCGTTCTGCGGTACCCCTCCCACGATTGACAGCGGGACATCGAAGAACCCGGGGATGAGCCTCTGCCAGAGACTCTCCTTGTCCCCGAGTATGATCTGGCTCGAGGGGGTGAAGTAGCTGAAATTCGTCAGCCCGATCTGGTCCGATTCGTTGACATCCGTCTTGTCCACGTGCGGCTCCCCGGGAAGGCCCGTGTCGTGGAAATTGATGTCGTAGCCGGACGTCGGCAGGCCGTCGTGCGCACCGTATGCCCCGTCATCGAGACCGTCGATTCCGACGTCATCGTACTTGATGTTCCAGTTCAGGTTGTTGTCGATCCTGTCGTCGCGCGCTTCGTCGATCATGCTGTAGGGACTGGTCCCCGCCCCGGCTATGTAATCCTTGTGCCGCAAGGGCCGGAGTATATCGAACAACGGGTGGTTGGGATCCTTTGGATTCGCTTTCACCTGGCGGTAATGAATCCTGTAGTTTTCGTCTATCAGGCCGTTGAAATTGTTGTCCACGCCGTCGTACGCGTTGGAATTCACGTACGGGTTCTGCGACGCGTCGTACAGCTGATTTCCCTCCACGACCTTCGTGACGCCGGGCTGGAATCTGAACGTCAGGCCGCGGGTGTGGAGAACGGTATCGGTCGCCTGTATCGTGTAGACGACCCTCGAGAAATCGTCGTTGATGAGGACCACCTGCTTCCCCACCGTCAGCGTGACGGAGTCAAAGTCTGCAGGCACGAATTTCGGGGCGGCCAGGCCGGCGGCCGCGGAATCGGCGTCACCGTCGTTGTCGATGCCGTCATACGGGTTCCCCGGGCTTTCAAGAAATGCGTACCCGACAAGCCCCGTTCCCCCCACCCAGAGGGGATTCTTCATCGGCAGCCCGTGGATCGCCTTGAAATCCCCCGTGTACGTAATGTTCAGCGTGGGATCGTAGAACGACCAGTCGTCGTCGTACTCCTGGTAGTCTTCCGTGGACGTCACGCCGACGTACGTTCCCACGAGCATGCCGAAGACCATCTTGTTGTAGTTCGTGGTTCCCGTGTTCGTGATCTCGTAGAGCCAGAATATGTTGTCCTTTGCAAGGAATTGCGCCCACTGGAGAGCCCTGACGGTCACGACAAGCCCCATCCCGTTGCGCCCGGGATTCGTTGAATCGGGCTTGAACGCCACGTGCCAGATGTTGTTGTTCACGAAATTGAACCGGGCGTCGTTGTTGTCATCCATGACGAAGTACGTCTCTTCGTCCGCGCTGAATTTGTTCTTGCCGAAATACCCGTTCCATTTCCCCCTCCACCCCGGATCAAGAGGGTCAGACTGCTTGTCGGGCCAGAACGTCGGCCACGTCGTCGGATCCGTGCTTATGGCCACCTTCTCGTTCGGCGCGGCGGCGAAGTACCCGCCGACAGGCTCGAATGTCCAGTACTTTCCCGTAGCGGGGTCCGTGTCCGTCAGCTGTGTCGGCCGGTCCACGGGACAGGTGGCGACGGTATGGAATACGGTTCCCCCGATGTTCAGCTCGGTACCCACGAATATGCTGACGTCTCCGATATAGCCGTCGTTGTCGTTCCGCCAGGCACCGCGATGACCCGCCGTTGCCGGCTGGGCGATCACGCCCCAGTTGCCGAAGACGGTCCGGACCTGGTTGGCATTCATGATCGCATACCGGCGGTATTGATCCCCGCTGTCGCCGAATGCAAACGTGAATGATGCGGCACACAAGAGCGCGGAGAGAACAACTTTCTGTTTTATCGTATCCATGTCAGAACTCCAGATTCATGCCAAATTCGATGCGCCGGGGCTCCGAGTACTGTGTCGGCGTGTGGTAGTACTGGTCGAGCGTGTTGATCCGCTGCGGCGGATTGGTCAGGAGGCCGTTCGTTTCATCTATCGTCACGCCCGCCAAACCCGAGTCGCCGTAGACGTTGATCTGATTCCGGATGTCCAGAACGTTGTAGACACGGAGCAGGATGACGAGCGTCATGGGATCAAAGTGGATATCGTAATGCCCCTGGAGGTCCACGTTCACGTAATCAGGCTTCGTCTGGCTGTTCGTCAGAAGCGCGGTAATGTCTGTGACCCGCGTGGGCGTATAGGGAAGTCCGGTCTGATACGTCATATTCGCGCTTGCCCCCCAGTGCGTTGCGGTATAGATGATCTGCGCATTCACGTTGTGCCGCTGGTCCCAGTCAAGCGGATTGAGCTGGACCTCCGGGAGGGACCCCCCCAGTATTGCATTGCGTGCATCATCGGGGTTGGACGCGCTCCCGCGGGCCACCATGAACGTGTAATGCAGGCTCGCGGTGAGGCCCCCCGAGAACCGCTTGTCGAGATTGAGCGTGATGCCTTTGATGAATCCAAAGTCGGTGTTCTGGTACTGCGTATAGCTCGACGCGCCGCCGAACACGACGATGTCGTTCGACCTGGTCCCGATAAGGTTGCGAATGTCCTGCAAGAACGCGGTCACGTCCATGGAGATGTCGTCGGAGAGCTGCTGCTGGACGCCGAGCTCTCCCTTGACGGTCTCCTGGGGCTGAAGATCCGTGTTCCCCACCAGACCCTGATTCCCCGTCCCCTGGCCGATCTTGAAGCCAGGGTTTGTGTACATCTGTTCGTATGTCGGTATCTGGAAAAAATGACCGTACGAAAAATGCACAATGCCGCGCGCGGTGATGGGGAACGAGAACCCGAGCCGCGGACTGATCGCCCATTTCGACGGAGATTTGACGTACCAGTACGCCTCCCTGTCGGCAAGCGTTTTCGAGGGCTCGCCGGGATCCTGGATGCCGTTCCCGTTGTAATCGAAGAACAGGTTGGAAGGCTTGATCGGGTTGTAGATGTCCGGATCGCTCGGGTCGGCCAGCGTGACCCCGTCCGGGTTGAAGTAATCATACCGCACACCGATGTTGATGATAAGATCCTTGAATTCGATCTTGTCCTGAAGGTACGCGGAGAACTCGACCGGACGATGAAAGTACTGATCGTGGAAGGGGGAGGAAATGTCCGGGATGTACGTCGTGATGAAGGGGCTTGCGTAGGCCAGGTTGATCGCCGTTTCCGACGGGATCGGCTGGAGCGTGTAGCTGTCGTAAGAGATTCTGTGGTGCGTGTACTGCGCTCCGGCCTTGATAAGGTTGTGCTCGTTGACCTGGCTCGTCACGTCGAGTTTCCCCACGACAGTTTCGTCCCAGCGGTTCGTGTGATTCATGTCGGTCCCGCCGGTGTAGAAACTCCACTGATCATTGACAAGGAACAGGTTCGGGTGGACGTACCGGGGGTCGTAGGGGTTCTCGTACAGGTAATGTTCGAAGGTCTTCCGGTAGTAGGACCCCCCCACGGTGTAGAACGTCGAGGCGCCGAGCGTGTGCGAGAACTGCGTGATCAGCGTGTTGCTGAAATTGTAGTCGTCCCCGTTCCCTTCGGGATCATAATAGAACAACCTGTTGTACGGCTGCGATTTCGTGTGATCGAATATGTAATTCGCCGTGAGCTTCATGACGGAAGAGATGTGCCATGTCAGCTTCCCCTGGGCGTACGAGCGCTCGCTGGAACTCATCGGGACGATGGAGCTGTCCCCCTTTCCCTGCGGGTCGCGGTACATGACAAACCGGCCCGTGCTGTCGGTGTACGAGATGTTTTGCGGATTGAACCGGTTGATGCCATACTCATCCCCGCCGAAGTAGATGTACCTGCCGTTCGCGAAAAACGTCAGGTCATCTCCCGTGACGGGCCCGCTCAGGCTCCCCTCGAAATTGCGGATATCAAACGGCCTGTCCCTGTAGAGCCCGGTGTAGAGCGCCTTGCTTGCACCGTCGTTGTTCGGAAGGTAGTTGCCGATATACGTGCCCAGGCTCCCTGCGAATTTCGAGCTTCCTTCCTTCGTCGCGATGTTCACGATGCCGTCCATCGCCTCGCCGTACTCGGCGTTGTATGCGCCCGAGACGAGCTGCACCTGCTCGACGATGCTCTTGTTGACCTCGACAACCTGCGACGAATTGAACGCGTCGGTGATCGGGACGCCGTCAATCCAATAGGACACGCCACCCGTCCGCCCGCCGCGGAGGTGAAGGCCGCCGCTTGCATCGACCGTAACACCCGCCTGGAGATTCAGTACCTGCCCCACTTCGGTCACCGGGAGTGCCGCGATCTGGGCGCCGTTCACCGTCGCCGTCGACGCGGTAAGATCCTTCTGCACGAGCGGCCTCTCGGCCACCGTCACCACCTCCTCGCCGACCTCCACGACCGTCGATGCGAGTTTGAAATCGATCGTCGTCGTCTGGTCGAGGGAGACCTGCACATTCGACACGGTTTTCTTGTTGTACCCGACCCCCGAGGCCGTGAGGATGTAGGTGCCCGGCTGGACGTTCAGGATCACGTAGTAGCCGTCGATGTTCGTCGCGGCACCCATCGACGTCCCCTGGATCTGGATGCTCGCACCGACGACGGCTTCTCCGGTCTGACTATCCTTGACTTCCCCGGCGATTTTCCCGGTATTCCCGGCGAGAGCATTTGAAGAGACAGAGAGCAGGAGGATGGACAGAAGCGGTAGCAGTGATTTCATACGGTGTTCGCTCCTTAGCGTTCTGTATCAGGTGTAGGCAGACAGTTGCGCATCGCCGCGCTCCCCTTCAGACGAGTTGTTCGGACGGGATGCGTGCACCGCACGACCGCCGGACGATGAGGGACGGAAGGAACGTCGTCAGCGACGGCGGTCCATCCGGGTTCTTCAGGCGGGCGAACAGTTTCTCCAGCGCAAGGACCCCCATCTCGTACATGGGCTGCCGCATCGTCGTCAGCTGGGCGTGCTGCGCCAGCTCGATGTCGTCAAAGCTCACGATCGCCAGGTCGTCGGGGACCCGGACGCCGAGCTCGGCCGCCCCTTCAAGCGCCCCCATCGCCTGGACGTCGCTGGCGATGAAGACCGCGGTGACCCGGTCCTTCCCCGTGTTCTTTCCCAGCAGCTCTTCCATCGACGCGCGGCCCGCTTCCCTGTTGAACCCGTCCTGCTTCCCGATCTCCGACACGAAGACGCGGTCGTGCCGGAACGGAATCCCGGCCTCTTCGAGCGCGATCCTGTATCCTTCCATCCTGTCGCGGGCGGGCTGCGTCGTCAGGCTTGCATTGATCATGGCGATGTTCGTGTGGCCGAGCTTCAGGAGGTGGCGCGTCGCCATCGTCGCCCCTTCCAGGTTCTTGACGCTTATCGAGTCGAACTCCGGATGGTAGGCATCCACGAGAACGAGGGGAAGACGGATCTGTTGAAATTTCGCGACGTACGATTCGGGGAGCCTCATCGAGAAAAACATCACGCCGTCCACGTGACCCCTGTGGAGCGACCGACGGAGATAATACTCCGCCTGCGAAGTGTTGTTGACCCCGTAGAGAATAAGGTCGAACCCGAATTCCGCGGCCTTGTCCTGCACGCCCTGAAGGACCTGGATAAAGAAGTAGTTCGTGAAAAACGGTATGATCGCGGAGATCGTGTTCGTCTTCTTCGACGCGAGACGCTGGGCGGATGCATGCGGCTGGTAACTCAGCCGCTTGACGACCTCGAGGACCCTGGCACGCGTCTCCGCGGAAACGCTCGGATGATTGTTGAGGCAACGGGAGACTGTCCCGATGCCGACTCCTGCCTCACGTGCAAGATCGTAGATCGTCACACTCATGGGTTACGTACGGGAAACGGATTGTCTGGAGGATGAACAGGTGGAAGCGCTTCCACGAATATAAGAAGTCGGACGTGAAAGTCAAGTGTTTTTTTGGCATTTTCGTATGAGTCTTCAGTGAAGGGCTTCCATGGCTACCCCCCTCCGGGGGCCCCAGAACTGAATCCGGGGGATTTCTTGTGTTTGAGGAACGCCGTGTCTATATTTTCAGGATTTATCCGCCGTAACCCAATCTCACGACCGAAAGAAGGCGTCAATGGCTGAAGTCAAACTTGAACGTGTCTCAAAGATCTACGAGGGCAAGGTCACGGCCGTCCGGGAAGTGGACGTGACGATCAGGGACAAGGAATTCGTGGTTCTCGTCGGCCCCTCCGGCTGCGGGAAGTCGACGGTGCTCCGCATGATTGCCGGGCTTGAGGAGATCTCCACCGGCACGGTCAGCATCGACGGGCGGGTTGTCAACAGCGTTGCCCCGAAAGACCGCGACATCGCGATGGTGTTTCAGAACTACGCGCTGTATCCCCACATGTCCGTGTACGACAACCTCGCGTTCGGCCTCAAGCTCAGGAAATACGACAAGACGGAGATCGCCTCGAGGGTGCAGCATGCAGCAGAGATACTCGGGATCTCGTCGTATCTCGACAGGAAGCCGAAGGCGCTCTCGGGAGGGCAGCGCCAGCGCGTCGCCCTCGGCAGGGCGATCGTCCGCCAGCCGAAGGTGTTCCTGTTCGACGAACCGCTCAGCAACCTCGATGCGAATCTCCGGGTCCAGATGCGTACGGAGATCTCGCGCCTTCACCATCAGCTCCAGACGACGATGATCTACGTGACGCACGATCAGATCGAAGCGATGTCGATGGGCGACCGGATCGTGGTGATGCGGGACGGGGTCGTGCAGCAGGTCGACACGCCCCTGAGCATCTATCATCATCCCGCGAACAGGTTCGTGGCCGGGTTCATCGGGAGCCCGACGATGAATTTCTTCACCGGCACAGTGTCGAAGAACGGCGGCTGGACGTTCCGGCAGTCGGGATCGGAGTTCCGCCTCCCCGTCGCGGCGTCCCTGGGGGAGAAGGTCCCCCGGGCGGCGAACGTCACGCTGGGGATCAGGCCCGAGCACATCTACGCGTTCCGGCCGAGCGGCATCACGACCCTCTCCCCGTTCACGGCGCATGTGGACGTCATCGAGCCGGTGGGGAACGAGATCTTCGTCTATTTTTCCACGGGGGCGGAAACGCATTACGTCGCACGGATTGCGAGCGACCGTTCGCCGGACGTCGGCAAGACGCACGAGCTTCTCGTGGACACGTCCAAGATGCATTTCTTCGACACCGGCAGCGAACAAAGCATCTAAGAACGCGGGAACCCGCATGACGATCCGCACCGCAGTGTTGCTTCTTCTCCTCTCACCTTCCGCACTTGCCGGGTGGCAGTCCGCCGGGAACGTCGATTCGACGGCGCTGTCCGGAAACGCTGTCGCCAGGCTCCGCGCCGGGAGCGCGGTCCTGACGATCCGTGTGATCACGGACGACATGGTCCGGATACAGTTCCAGAGCTCGCCGGGCGATGCGCCCGGCCGCTCATGGGCGGTCGTGAAGACCGGGTGGCCCGCCCCGGACGCGGAAATGCACGACGGCCCGGAATCGCTTCGCATAACGACGCCGGAACTCTCGCTCACGGTGGGGAAGAAACCGCTCAGGCTCACGTTCCGGGACAGTGCCGGAAGGGTGATCGCCTCCGACGATTCCTCGCTCGGGATGAGCTGGAACGGCCCGGAGGTGCGCGCATGGAAGACCATGCCCGCCGGCGAACAGTACTACGGGTTCGGCGAAAAAGCGGGGGAAATCCGGAAACGCAACGCGGCGATGACAATGTGGAATTCCGACATACCGGCCTATTCCGGTTCGATCGATCCCCTGTATGAATCCATCCCGTTTTTCTACGGCATACGCGACGGGAAGGCGTACGGCATATTCTTCGACAACACGTACCGCTCCTCGTTCGACATGGGAAAGGAATCCCGGTCGCGCTACTCGTTCGGCGCGGAGGGCGGGGATCTCACGTATTACTTCCTCTACGGGCCCGCCCCGGCAAAGATCCTCGCACGCTACACGGAGCTTGTGGGACGCATGCCTCTCCCCCCCGCTGGTCGCTCGGGTACCAGCAGTGCAGGTGGAGTTACACGCCGGAGTCACGGGTCCGCGCGATCGCCCGGGGATTCCGCTCGCGAAACATCCCCTGCGACGTGATCTACCTCGACATCGACTACATGGACGGCTACAGGATATTCACCTGGAATCCGAAGTCGTTCCCCGACCCGGCGCGGATGATCCGGGACCTGGGATCGGAAGGATTCAAGATTGCCGTCATCGTCGATCCCGGCATCAAGGTGGATTCCTCGTATGCGGCGTTCCGGTCGGGCCTCGCAGGGGGGCTCTTCGTCAGGAACGCCGACGGAAGCATTTACCGGGGCGCTGTCTGGCCCGGCGTCTGCGCGTTTCCCGATTTCACTTCGGGCGCGGCCCGAACCTGGTGGGGAAACCAGTTCGCGGGGCTCGTCGCCGACGGTGTGCGGGGATTCTGGAACGACATGAACGAACCCTCGGTGTTCAACGTCCCCGGCAACACGATCGACCTGACCGCCCTCCACGACGACGGGGAAGAGGTGACGACGCACGCGAAGAATCACAACATCTACGGGATGGAGATGGTCCGGGCGACGTATGAAGGGGTCCGGCGGCTCATGAACAACGAACGTCCGTTCGTTCTCACCCGCGCATCGTACGCGGGGGGTCAGCGGTTCTCCGCCGCCTGGACCGGGGACAACGTCTCCTCGTGGGAACACCTCGCCATGGCGATACCGATGTGCCTCAACCTGGGGATCTCAGGACAGCCGTTCGTCGGGTCGGATATCGGCGGTTTCATCGGGCACCCGTCCGCTGAACTGTTCGCGCGCTGGCTCCAGCTCGGCGTGTTCACGCCGCTCATGCGGGCGCACTCGGTGATCAACGAGAGAAACAAGGAGCCGTGGGAATACGGTGATGAGTACACCGCGATCAACCGCGAGACGATCAATCTGCGCTACCGGCTCCTGCCGTACATTTATACGACGATGGCGGCGGCATCCTCCACCGGGATCCCTGCAATGCGCCCGATGGTGTTCGAATTCCCGGAGGATCCCCGGTTCGGGGAGTCGGCCGACGAATTCATGTTCGGAGAGGATCTTCTCGTTGCCCCCGTCATCACCGAAGGAGACCGGGAGCGAAGCGTCAACCTGCCCGCGGGGACGTGGTGCGATTTCTGGTCGGGCGTTCCGGCCGCGGGGGGGGGGAAAGTCACCGTCCAGGCCCCCCTCGACCGGATCCCCCTCTTCGCCCGCGCGGGCGCCGTGATCCCGACGCAGCAGATCGTCCAGTACACCGCGCAGGCGCCGATTGCGCCGCTTACGCTCATCGCGTTCCCTCCGCCGCCTCACGGAGAAACCGCATCTGCATATTACGAAGACGATGGAACGTCGTTCGCATACGAAAAAGGTGTCTACTACCGGCGGACATTCCTCCAGAGCGCCGACGGAAAGACGAGGACGATCAGGATCAGCCCCGTCGAGGGGAGCTACGTTCCCCCGCCGCGTTCGCTCCAGGTCCGCTTCCGGCTGTGCAGCGCTCCGCCGTCGGCGGTCCGGATCGGCTCGCGGACCGTCGACCGCGCCGGCAGGCAGGCCGCTGCCGGGAGCACCGTATGGGACTACGACGCCGCGGAAAAGTCGGTTCTCGTGACATTCCCCGACGCCCGCGGAACGATCGACGTCGTCGTGCAGGAGCAGGACGGGGGAATGCGTTGAGCGTCTGCACAGTTTTGTAATTCTCGACTTCATTTAATATATTCCCCGAACCTAAGGTCGCTCTCTCTATGCCGACACCGAACAACCTTGACTCCTCTCATCTAGAGCGGCACCTGGCCGAGGCGCGAGAGCGTGCGGACAAAGGGGAGTACGAAGCCGCCGTCAGGGCTGTGCGTGAGGCGAAATCCCTCGCCCCGAAAAACGTTTACGTCCTTGCATTCGAAAAGCAGGCGGAACAGCTTATCGAGCTTGACACCGCGGGAACACTGACCGAAGAGCAGCGGACAGACATCCTCGAGTCGATCCCCGCCATCATCGAACGCGCGATCGAATCCTCCCTCTCCCCAGGCACGCTCAGTGACATCACGGCCCTCAAAGCCGGCGCGGGCGCGACACAGGACAAGAAGGAAAAAGCCGCGGCGCTCGAATGGCTGAAGAACCAGTACTTCCAGCACGCCCACGAGTACATACGCAAGGGGGAGTACCAGAACGCTCTCGCCGAAATCCGGCGCGTGTATATTATCGACCCTTCGAACGCCATCGCCAGTGATTTCGAGAAGCAGTTCGAAGCCCTCGCCCAGCTGCGACGGGGCGAGACGCTCCGCGTGTATCCGTCCGCCGCGGCGCCCGGGAAGGGAATCAGCGCGGGAGAGACGCCGGAAGCCGCTCCCTCCGGCTCCGCCGCCGCATCCATCGAGCCGACGCCCGTGCTTACGGAAGAATGGTCGTCGCCGAGGGAGGTCAAGCGCAACGCGCACCGTGCGCAGGTCCAGGCAAAACCAAAGGGGAGCAGAAAAGTAAGCACGCTCCTCATCGCCCTTATTCTCCTCGCGCTCTGCGTGCTGGCGGCGCTCCTGTACATTTACTACCAGCGAAACGTTTACAAGAAAACGGCGGTCACGTCGCTCCCGCCGCCGACATCCGAACAATTCATCGGAGCCCCGGTTGAGACCGCCGAGCAGGATTTCCTCGTTTTCAACGGCGACTCCGCTTCGGCAACCCCGGAAGTGACCGCGCTCGCGGTGAACGAGTCTCCGCCGGCGTCGCCGGACGCGGAAACGAAGAAGAGCCCCGGGCCGTCAAAAGGAGCCGCTCCCCGGGAGAACAGGATCCCCCCGCCCGCCGCCCCGGCCCCCGAACGGGAGAACCCCGCAAGCTCTCCTCCGGTGATGGCGACACAGTCGCAGCCCGATTTGAAACCCTCCGCGACGACTCCCAGAACCGAAGACACGGCCGCACCGGCGCCGTTCGTCGCCATCGAGAAGCCGGCGCACATCCTACGCCTGGAAAAGCCGAAAGTCTCGTCTGAAGGGTTCCTGACCGGCATCGAAGGGCAGATTGTCGTACAGGTCCGGATCGATGAGACAGGGAAACCCGTACAGATCGTGACGCTGAAATGCACGAACGATCTTCTGATTCAGCCTGTGGTCGACGCCGTCATGGCGTCACAATACGCCCCTGCGGAAATGACAACGGGACCGGTCGCCTCCTGGCTCACGATCCCGTTCAGGTTCGCATCCAGGTAGCCCCTACTTCTCTTCCCCCCTCTGCGTCCTGTAATTGTCGTACTGAATCGTCTTCTTGGCCCGCTGGAGCGAGTCAGGACCGTCTTTGAGCTTCTGCTGGTATGACCCGAGCTTCGCCTCCTGCTCCTTTATCGCCCCGCCGGAGAGAGGAGAGGACGCCGCAGGCGAGGCCATGAGGACCCGGCGGGCAGCGGCCAGCTCTTCGATTGCGGCCTCCCCTTTCCCTTCGTCGAGGGCATGCATTGCCCGTTCCACGCCTCTCGTCGAGACGGCGACGTCGGCCTTTGCCTGGGTCCTGAGATCCCTGCGCGACTCCCTCTCCACGGCGTCATCGCTGTACTTCACCTCCACCCCCCGGAGGCGGGCAACACACCCCCTCTCCCGGACGGGCTCAAAGCGCACAACCCCCTCCGCGACGACGAGCGTCCCGCGTCCCGGTGGGACTGTGATCTCAAGCGTAAACTCGCGCACGTCGCCTTCATACACGTCACCCACCGGAATCCGGACCAGGCCGTCGACGTTCGTAAATTCCGCACCGACAACATCCAGAACGGCGACTCCCCGGCCGGTGGAGATCTCGATGACCGCGTTCTGGGCCGCCACGCAGCCGAGACGATCGAATTCCCTTCCGAGTATGGAGGAAAGATGACGGGGGCTTTCAATGAAGTAGTAGTTCCCTCCCCCTTCCGCGGCAAGCGACGTCATCAGGTTCTCGTTGTAATCGAGCCCGACGCCCATCGTCGTCAGCGATATCGAGCGCTCCCGGCATCTCCGCGCTTCCCTCCCGAGCTCACACGGATCGGTGATCCCGCGGTTAGCCAGGCCGTCTGACAGGAGCACGACCCTGTTCACGTACCGGCTTCCCGCATACCGCCCGACCTGCGCAAAGCCCTCCATCATCCCTCCCCCCAGGTTCGTCCAGCCCCTCGGCTGTATCCCCTCGACAAGATCATGAAGCTCTCTCCTGTCTCCCGCGCACCGGGCGGGCCGGAGAACGTCCACTACGTCGTCGTAGATGACAAGCGAGAATATATCGTCCGGCAGGAGCCTGTCGATGAGCGCGTCCAGGGCCGCTTTTGCGTTCACGATCTTCCCCTCCTCTCCCATGGAGCCGCTCCTGTCAAGGACGACGCAGAGATTGACCGGCTTCCGGCTGCGGAGTTCCCCCCCGGAAGCCTTCAGCGTGATCTGGAGGAACGCGCGCCCCCCCTGCGGGGGGACGACCGGGCAGTTCATCGAACCCAGGATCTGAATGAGGTCCGACCTCCCGGGAAACGACATCGCCTCCGCACCCGTCGTGAGCGCCGCTGCGAGAAGAACGCATGAGAACAACGCACCTGACTTTTTCACGTGAGCACCTCCTCTGATGTGTCGGTCAACGTAACTGGCATGAATAGCGGGTTGTTGATTGATAAGGTTTGCTCTTTATTGTACCTTGTGCCGTTCACCTTGTGACCGTTAATGACATCAACTCCGGGAAGGTAAATGAAAAGCGCCACCCCTCTTTTCGCGGACACCGATGCGGCGATACTGGACCGGATCAGGAAAGGGGATGAGGGGGCGCTTGTCGAGCTTTATCGGGACAACCGCAGGCCGGTCCGCGCGCTCATACTGCGCAACAGCGGGACGGAAGAGGACGCGGACGACATGCTGCAGGAGGCGCTTGTGACACTCTGGGAGCGCGTCAGGACGGGAAAGTTCCGGTTCGAAGCCCGACCGGGGACATTTGTGTACGCGACGGCAAGGAACATGTGGCTCCGGCGCCTTGCCCGCTCACGGAAGGAAGTCCGGCACGACGCGACCGATCCCGCGGCGGAAGACCCTTCACCGCTCGACGTGATGATCGGTGAGGAGGAATCGGCCATCGTCCGTTCCGCGCTTGAGCGTCTGGGGGAGCCGTGCAGAAAACTGCTGCTGTTGTTCTACTGGGAAGAGGAATCGATGGAATCGATCGCAGCCGCGCTCGGCATGGCGAACGCCGATACCGTGAAATCCAGGAAATACCAGTGTAAAAAGGCCCTCGAGGCGCTTGTCCGGGAGAGGATGCCTGAAAATGATTGACGACAGCGGCACACATTTCGGGACAGACGAGGAGATCCTTTCCGCCTATGTGCTGGGGAGACTCGGGGAAGCGGAACGTGAAAGGATCGACCGCCACGCCGCGTCCTGTGCCTCGTGCGCCGCGTCTCTCCGCCGTGAGATTCTCGTCGCCGCCGGCGTGCGGAAGCTCGGCCGGGAGACGCTGAAGGCGGATCTCAAAAAGAGGATCGACGCGCGGGACGCCCCCGCACACTGGCTCCGGATTACAGCCGCCGCGGCGGCGCTCTGCGTTGTTGCGGGACTCGGAACGTACTATGCGCTCTTGAGCCGGAGCGAAAATCCCGCACCGGGAGATGCGGGGACACCCCCGACAGCGGGAACGTCCGGCGAGATCGCTCAGAACGAGCGAAGCGCCCCGCCGGAAGGCCTTGCCCGGAGCGGGACTGCGGATAACGTCCTACCTGCCCCCGCCGCCGCACCGTCGCCGGCATACCGGCACGCGGAATCGAATCAGAAGGCATTAGCCCAGACACTCCACGCGGGCCGAGACAATTCTCTGAAGGAAGAGAGCGTCACCGGTGGAATCTCACGCACGGGGGCCGCAGTGAATGCGGTCCGGGAGAACGCGGGGTTCTGGTCGGACGGCATCGTGGAAGAGGGGGAGGGTTTGGCCGGCGCCGCGGCGGCGAAGAAATCGGCGCCGGAGGCGGAAGAAAAGTCTCTCTTCTTCGAGAGTGATGCCGCCCGGAACGTGGCGGCTCCGGGAAAGGACGCGCCGGCGCCCGCGCAGGGTGTATTCCTCGTGCGGCAGCAGCCGTCGAGCGCACTCCCCCCCGGGAGGGAGAAATCGGCCGGGGATCGGTCCAGGATTCCGACCCGTGTCGAGCAGAAAGGCGAGAGGACGACGCTGACGATGTACCTCGATTCGCTCGTGGACGAAAACGAGATGAAGCGCGCGCGTGTGGATGCGATGAGGGACGATTCCGTCATTGTGACGATAGGCGGAAAGAAAATCCTGTACCACATTCCGCGCGGCGGGGAGACGCAGGGACAGCAGCCGCAGAAATAGCGCCGCTCAGCCCCCCCTGTGCCCCTCGCCCCGGAGCATGCCGATCGAGTGAAGAATCCAGGGAAGTATCACGTCGAGCGATTCGTTCACTGCGCGCTCGGAACCGGGAAGGTTCACGATAAGCGTCCGCCCCCTCACCCCGGCGATGCCCCGTGAAAGCATCGAGTTCCGGTTCCGCTCCTGGCCGTGTGCGCGGAGCGCTTCAGTGACGCCGGGGAGTTCGCGCTCGATCACCGCGGATGTCGCCTCCGGCGTTACGTCCCGGGGGCCGATCCCGGTTCCCCCCGTGGTGATGACGATATCAAGGGAGAGGCTGTCCGCCCATCGCGTGAGCTCCCGGGAAATCTGCGCCGCGTCATCGGGGATGACCGCGAATTCCGCGACGGGGACGCCGAGCAACGCGAGCCTGTCACGAATCGCCTTCCCGGACCTCTCTTCCGCCTCCCCCTTCGACCTGCTGTCGGAAAGCACGAGCACCCCCGCGACGGCATTCAGTTCATCCGGGGGCCTGAAGTCCGATTTCCCCCCCTTCTTCCCCGTCAGGCGCACGTCGAGGATCTCCATCGTTCCGTCGATGATCTTCAGCATGTCAAAGAGCGTCAGTGCCGCGCCGGATGCCGCCGCGAGAGCTTCCATCTCGACGCCTGTTTTCCAGACCGCCGTCACCCGCGAGACGATGTACATGGTATCTTCCCGCAGCGTGATCTCCACCTCCGCAAAATCAAGGGGAACCTGGTGGCAGTACGGGATAAGCAAGCTCGTGTTTTTTGCCGCCTGGATTCCCGCCACCCTGGCGACCGGCAGGGGATCGGCCTTCGGTACATTCCCCGTGCGCACCGCCTCCACGGTGGCGCGGAGACACTTCAGCGTCGCTTCGGCCGATGCGGTCCTGAGCGTGTGAGGTTTTCTTGAAACGTCGCGCATGGGTTTTCCCTGTTGACGGTGAATCGTGCGGGTTCGGCTTCAGAACGGATCATTGAGAAATTCTATCTCCACCGGGGATCCCCCGCCCACCGAGCGGGTCCCTTCGGGGATCACGATAAGGCAGTTGGCCCGGAGAAGCGAGGTCATCACCCCTGAACTCTGGCTCCCCGTCGTCTTCACGCGGAGGACGCCGTCCTCTTCGCGGGCGATCCCTCTTATGTAGCATCTCCTCCCTTCCTTCACGGTCAGGGGTTCATCCGTGAGGGCGCGCACGCGGACCGGGAAAAGGACCCTCCTCCCGAGCATTTTCCTGAGGGCAGGGCGGACAAACTGGAGGAATGTCACCGCGGTTGAGACGGGGTTCCCGGGAAGACCGAACACGAGCGTCCCGTCCGCGACGCCGAAAAGGAGAGGGCTCCCGGGACGGATGTTCACTCTCCAGAACCTGATGTCGACCCCCGAGCGGCGGAGAGCCTCCCTGACGTAGTCATGCGCGCCGACCGACACGCCCCCCGTCAGAAGCAGGACGTCACACGCGAGCCCTTCACTGATCTTCTTCCGGATTGACTTCTTCCTGTCGCGCACGATGCCGAGGAACCGGGCTCGACCGCCGGCCTCCCGCACGAGCCCGATGAGGGCATACGACGAGCTGTTCCGGATCTTCCCTTCGCCGGGCGCCCGGCCGGGCCTGACGAGTTCGTCACCCGTGGCAAGGATCCCCACGCGGGGGCGGACGGAGACACGGACCTCATCGTGCCCGGTCGCCGCGAGTACCCCGGCGTGGTACGGCGTGAGAATTTCTCCCGCTGCGATGACGCGCCGCCCGCGGGGGATATCCTCCCCCGGGAGACGGACGAAGTCCCCGGGCTTTGCCGGCTCATGGAACGTGACCGCGTGGGGACTTTTCCCCTCCGTCTTTTCGACAGGGACCACCGCATCCGCCCCTCGAGGGAGCTTTCCCCCCGTCATGATGCGGATCGCATCCCTTTTCCCCGGCCTGCCGGCGAACGGGTGCCCCGCGCTCGATTCGCCCGCCACGGTGAGCGTGACCGGGTTTCCGGATGACGCCCTCTGCAGTGCAGAAGAACGGACGGCATATCCGTCCATTGAGCTGTTTCTGAAGGGGGGGATGTCCTCGCCGGCCACGATATGTTCTGCGGCGGTCCGCCCCTGCGCGTCAGGGAGGTCCACGGTCTCCTCCCCGGGGGGCGGCACTGCACTGAGTATTATACGAAGAGCCCTCTCGGCGCTTATCATGGGACTCCGGGAATTCAGAAGGAATATCCGAAAACGTACGAATTGTACGGTGAATGGTCAAGCCGCGGGGCGGGAGGAACGGGCGGGGAGGATCAGCTCCTCTGCGAGAGCTCAGAAACGCAGATCCTGCAGAGCGAGTGTTCTTTCATATCGATCTCTTCAACGTAGGAGGAAGAGTGCATGACGCACGCCAGCTCGGAGCAGTGGATAAGCGAAAACATGTGGCCGATCTCGTGTATGACCTCCTTCGTGAGCCGCTCCCTGAGGAGCGCGTCGTCGGAAGGGAGGCCGTATCGCTGGGGGGCAAGGCGATGGTAGGAGACCACGGCGACGTTTCCGCCGACCTCCGCCTCTCCGAAGACGTACGTCAGCACGGGGATGAAGAGATCGAACGGAACGAGTGCAAGCGTGCAGACGTCGGGCCCGCTTTTCAGGGGAGGGTATTCGTTCTTCAGGTGGAGGAGAATCCCGGTGGAATTATACTGGCCGCGGCCGTCGTCGAAGAATTGCTCGGGGTTGATGTTGAATTCGCGCACCGCCACGTCGGTCCGGAACGTCCGGCGGAGCGGCCCGGAGATCGCCTCCGCGAGCGCTGGATCGGCCCCGCCGAGCGGCAGTACGTGTATGGCTTTCATTGCGCGCGCTTGAGTCCGAATTTCTCGATCTTGTGGTACAGCGTGACCCTGTCGATGTCGAGGATCGCCGCGCTCCGGCTCACGTTCCACCCGTTCTCGCGGAGCACCTGCTCGATGTGGCGCTGCTCGATGTCCTCCAGCCGCCTGCCGTCTTTCTGCCCCTGGACGACGGCGTGAAGGGGAAGGTGATCCCGCTCGATGAGATCACCCTGGGCGACAACCATCGCGCGCTCCACCGCATTTTCAAGCTCGCGGACGTTCCCCGGCCAGTCGTGCGCCTTGAGCGCGAGCATCGCCTCCGGGCTGAACCCTTCCACCTTCTTGTTCATCTGCCGGGCGAATTTTCCGAGGAAATAGTGTGCGAGTTTCGCGATATCCCCGCGGCGTCCCCTCAACGGGGGAAGATCGATCGTGAACACGTTGAGCCGGTAGTACAGGTCCTCCCGGAACGATCCTTCCCGCACGGCGCATTCCAGGTCCCTGTTCGTCGCGCACACGACCCGGAAGTCCGAGTGGACGTTTTCCGTCCCCCCCACGCGCGTGAACTGTTTCGTTTCGATCACGCGCAGGAGATCCATCTGTGTCTTCGTGTCGATGTTGCCGACTTCGTCGAGGAAGAGCGTCCCCCCGTCCGCCAGTTCCACCTTCCCTTTCCTCCTGTACTGCGCCCCCGTGAAGGCCCCCCTCTCGTGCCCGAAGAGCTCGCTCTCCAGGAGGCTCTCCGTCATTGCGCCGCAGTTGACAGTGACAATCGGGAAGTACTTACGGGGACTCCCTCCGTGGATCGCACGGGCGACGAGCTCTTTCCCCGTGCCGCTCTCCCCGCGGATCATCACCGTCGTGTCCGTCGGCGCCACCGTCCGGATGAGGTCCAGGACTTTCCTGATCTCGGGAGATTCGCCGACGATCTCGCCGGCCCCCGAAAGCTCGCTCACCGTGTCTTTCAGTTTCTGGTTTTCCCGGAGGAGCATCTGCTGCTGGAGCGCCTTTTCGACCATGTGATCAAGGTAATCGGGATCGATTGGCTTCGTTATGTAATCGTATGCGCCCTCCTTCAGCGCCCTGACGGCGGTGTCGACGGTGGCGAACGCCGTGATGATGATGACGACGACCTCCTTGTTCGTCTGGCGCACGCGTTGGAGGAGCTCGATGCCGTCCATACCGGGCATCTTGATGTCCACGAGCATGATGTTCCACGACCCCGCCTGGAGTTTCCGGAGCGCCGCGGCGGCGTTCTCCGCCGCGTCGACGCGAAAACCGTCCTCACGGAACCACTTGCTGAGCGACTCGCGGACGATGAGTTCGTCGTCCACCACGAGTATGCCGATCTCGCTTTTGTTCATGCGTGCTTCCCTTCGACCGAAGATGACGTTGACTGGCGGGCGCCCGGGACAGGCTGGCTGACGGGGAACGTGAGCGTGAAGACCGTCCCCTTCCCGACGACGGACTCCACCTCCACCGCTGCGTGATGCCGCTCGAGTATCCCGTACGCGACGGAGAGACCGAGCCCGACCCCCTTTGCGTCGGACTTTGTCGTGTAAAACGGCTCGAATATGTGCGCCTTGATTTCCTCGCTCATCCCGATCCCCGTGTCGGCGACGGCGATGCGTATCGTACCGCGTTCGTCCTGCCGGCGGATGTCGATCGAGAGCGTCCCTCCTTCCTCCCGCGACGCCGAGGCCCCCATCGCCTCGATCGCGTTGACCATGAGGACGATGAGCACCTGCTGGATCTGATCGGGATCGCATTCAAGGATGTCGTCGCCCGAGCGGGATGTCTTCACGACGACGTTGTGCATCTTTGCATGGTGGTTCATGAGGAGCACGCACCTGTCGATCACCTCCGCAACGTGCACGGGCTGAACTGACACGCCGCGCTGCCGGGCAAAGACGAGGAGATTCTTGACGATGTTGCCGCACCGGAGAGTCTCATCCGCCATCAGCGTAAGGTCGTCGACGTACGTTTTCGCCTCCTCCGGAGAGAGGGTGGACCGCTGTATGCGGCGCACCAGGAGCCGGGCAAACGTGAGTATTCCCTCCAGCGGGTTGTTCAGTTCGTGCGCGACGCTCGACGCCAGGTTCCCCAGGGAGGCCATTTTTTCCACCGCGAGCATCTGGCGGTGCGCGCGCTCCAGGTCCACGGTCTTCTCGCGGACTTTCTGCTCGAGCGTCTCGGACCATGCGGTGATCTCCCCCCGCGCGCGGGAGAGCTCCCGGGTCATGCTGTTGAAGGTTTCCGCGAGCTCTCCCAGCTCGTCCCGGGACGTGGCAAGAAGCTGCTGCGACAGGTCGCCGGTGGAGACCATCTGCATGCCGCGCGCAAGCCGGCGCACGGGCCGCCGGACCACGAACCATATGAACCCGCCGGAGATGAGGCCGACGACGAGGGCGGCCGCGACCGACGCGGAGAGGAGTTCCCGTGTTGCGTCCGCGAGCCTCAGGTCGGCCTGGGCAAGCGACATCTTCACGTCGAGGACGCCGAGTATCGTCCGGGACGAAGGGTGTGCGTGACACCCGGCGTCCGAGCACCGCTCTTCGTTCCGTATCGGTGTGATCAGGCCGAGAACGCGGTGCCCGTCGGGCGCGGTGAATATCCTGGAAAGGTCCACCGAAGCCGGATGGGGGTTCTCGAGCCCGGTTCCGGAGTGACAGCTGACGCAGGCCTCCGCGTTGAGGTCCACCTTCGAGTGCACCTCGGACTGGATCGTGCTGTAGGAGATTTCACCCGACTTGTTGTAAACCCGTATTCCTTCGATCCCCGGCTCGCCGGACATCTCGGCGATGATCCCGTCGACGTCCGCGCTCCGGTTCTCCATCATGCTGTGGCTTGTGGCACGGCGGATCATTTCGCTCACCCGGACCGCGCTCGACTGTACGTTCTCCATGAGGCTTGATTCCTGCACCCTGACGACGGCGACTGTCAAAAGGGCAAGCACGAGCGTCTGGACGGAAACGATCAGGAGGAAAAGCCTGAACGCGATGGATTTGAGGATTCTCATCGGGTGAATATCTGAGCCTTATTGGTTCGACTTGTGAAAGGTCACAAATCATGCCACCCACGAGTCTTTGCCGCCCCCGAAAATGTCAGATTTTTCGACACCGGATCTCCCGGCCAAACTGGTGTGAGAGTGTCGATTCTCATGGCTAGGAAGGAGTGTTGCATTTATGAACAAAAGGAAGGGGCGTCCGCACCGCACGCGGGCCGCCCCTGAATGATCGACCGGCATCGCCCCTATTCGAGAGCAGCGGGACCGAGCACCGACGGCTCACCGGCGTGATCCCCATCGACGCTGTGGGAAGGTTCACCGAAGACATGAAAGTAGCGGGAGACGAACGCAAACGCCGTAAAACCGAACGCCGCAAGGCCGAGCGTTACGGAGATCTCCTGGACCGAAGGGATGTACATCCTGTCGGGCCAGTGTTCCATGCTCGTGATCGCCGTGTTCATTCTGTGCGCGACGAACCCGAGAAGAACAAGGACGGCCGAATAGAACAGCCCCCGCCTGCTTTCGCGGATCTTCGGTGAAAGAAGGAGGAAGAACGGCAACACGACCCCCAGCACGATTTCCACGAGGAACATGGCGCTCTGGTACGAAGGGATAAAGACGTACCGGAGAGCATCCCGGCTCATCAGGTCCTGGACGCGCACCGTAAAGTAGAGCGCGAGGACGACGACAATGACTCTGGCAATCTCCGAAAGGAGCGGGAGCTCCACCTCCCGCCCGAAGGCCCGGGAAGAAAGAAACGACTCGACAATGGTCATGGCAAGCCCGGCCGCAACGCACGAAATGATGAAGAGGAACGGGATGATGCCGGAATACCAGAGCGGATGCATGCGTCCCGGGATGATAAGGAAGAGGGAGCCCAGCGACGACTGATGGAGTGTAGAGAGTATCACCCCGAGTATCACAAGCGGGACCGTTATCGCCCGCACCACTTTCAGCGTCCGCCGGAGCTTGAAATGTTCGAGAACGACGGGGCTGAATTCCAGCGCAAGCACAGTCGTGTACAGCATGACGCACCAGGCCACCTCGAACATCACCGAGTGGGGATTCCACATGATCATGGCGTGCCATATCGCCCACGGGCGCCCCAGATCGGCCATCAGCCCGGCGATCACAAGGAGGTACCCCAGGAACGCCGTCAGTATCGTGGAGCGGAGTATCGGACGGAACCGTTCGATGCCGAATATGTACACCGTCGCCGCGATCGTAAACCCTCCCGCGGCCAGCCCGACCCCGACGAGTATGTCGAAGCCGATCCATATCCCCCACGGGAACGTGTCTTTCAGGTTGGTTGTCGCACCGAGGCCGAGCGCGTAGCGCTGGACCGCGGCAGCAAATCCGCAGGCCATCAGCACAATCGCGACGGCCTTCCAGAACGTGAGTTTGAACATCCCCCTGGAATTCATCCGGTCACCCCTCCCGCTGTTCGGTGATCGCCCTGCGGCGTTCTTCGGCTTCAAACCGCGCAACCACTGTACGCCGCGCCGTTATCCAGCGTATGCCGAAGAGCGTGACGCCCGCCGCAACGGCGTACTTCGGAACCTGCGAAAGAACACGCCACGAAAGGTCCGGTATCGGCTCGTTCGGGATGTTCATCGGGAACCCCAGCTTTTCAAACGGGATCGCGGAGAGGAACAGGACGGACGTTCCCCCGGCCTCGGTCAGCCCGTAAATCGAGTCCACGTACGCTCCCGGGTTGCCGTCGATCCTGGATCGGGCTTCCCGTATCAGGTCGTCCCTGCTGCCGAACACCGTCGCCCCGGCAAGGCACGCTTCCGCACACGCGGTCTGCCCTCCCGCGGCGATCCGCTCGTAACAGAGGCGGCACTTCTGTATTTTCGGCGCCAGGCTTCCCCATTCGTACCGGGGAACCTCGAAGGGGCACGCCTGCATACAGTACCTGCAGCCGATGCATTTCGATTCGTCGTAGAGCACCGCCCCGGTTTCCGTCTTCGTGAATGCGCCGACAAGACACGCCGAGACGCAGGTCGGCTGCATGCAGTGCATGCAGAGCCGGCGCACGAACACGGTCTCATCGTTGAAGCTTTTCAGGTATGTGTAGTGCGTCGCGGAAAGGTCCGTGATCGGCACGTCATCCTTCGGCAGATGATTCGCCTCGGTGCACGCCCTCTCGCACTCGTGGCACCCCACACACTTCGTGATATCGATGAGCAGCGCTTTCGATTTCGACATTGTCCCCCTCCCCTCTCTCAGTGTGCGGCCCCTTCAGGCGCCGGGATCGTCGTGAAACGCCGTTCAAACTCCTCCCAGGCCGCCGCGTCGCAGTGCATGAGCGCGCCGTCGGAGGGGACGCCGCCGTCCGGCAGCGTTGTGATGAGCGCACCGCTCCGCCCTGCGGAGGTGAGGAAATCCTTTGCAAACTCCATCTGTGCGCGAAGCCACTCCCCCGCAGCTGCGCCGGAGAGCAAACCGGAAGCGGGGGCACGGCCGGCCGGCGAGACTTTGAAGAGCCAGCCGTTTCCGTACGGATCACGGTGCGCAATGGCCGGGTCCCGGAGGACGCCCGTGTTGACTTCCAGTACACGCCCTTCGACCGGCGAGGCAATCCGGATTCTTCGCGCGCCGCTTGAAAGGGAGATTCCCGTGTTTGCCGGAGCCACCGCGGCTCCCACGCCGGGGAGGAGGACGGATTCGACCGCGCCGAGCATCCTGGCGAGGAACTCGTCCATCCCGATCACCGCAACCTCCTTCTCCATCTTCATCCACATGTGATTCAACGCGAACGAGATCCCCGCCGGCGGGTTCACCGCCACTCCCGCACGGACTTCAGCCGACCGCCGCGCCTTCGCCTCCCGCACGGTCCTGACGATCTTGTCCGCGGCGAGGAATGTCACGATCATGCAGAGCATCAAGAGAACCGTCATTGTCGTCTCCCCCGTCAGTGTTGTTTCGTTGTCGTGTCTGTGAGGAAAAATTCATGGAGCAGCCGATCCCACTCTTCGTCCGAACAGCGGTCCGCAAGGTCCGTCAGCATGACCCCACCGTCCTGGTACATCAGCACCGGGGCACCGGAGAAGAACCCGGCGAGCCGTGCCCGCGCGCCGTCAACCCACTGCGAGGCCGAACGGCCGGTAATCAGATTGTGAATCTCCGCAGGGAACCGGCGGGGCCTGACGCGGATCAGCCAGCCGTCGCCGTAGGGGGAGGCATTGACGAGCCCCGGATTCGTAAGGACCATTTCATTTTTTTCGATCACCCTTCCGCTCACCGGGCACACCATGGGGACGGCGCGCACGCCGTGTCGGACAGTCCAGGCGACCTTCCCCTGCTCGACACGCCTGAGCAACCCGGGCAGTTCGACCCCCTCCACGCTCCCGATCAGGGACTGGGCAAAATCATCAACGCCGACGATCACGTCTCCGTCCTCCGTCTCGCGCGCCCAGGTGTGCCCCGGATGGATGTAGCGCTTCACGAGTACCGGAGTGACGGCTCTAGAACGCTGGCCGGACCGGCGGATGAGACCGACTGACCATCAGAACGATTACCGTGGTAAGAGCAAGTATTGCTGACATGATCGAGTCCTTTCCGCTTGTGTCCTGAGTTTCCTTGTTCTCCCTGATCTCATCAGGATTCGTGCCACGTTCTTCGCATATTGGGTGTTGATTTTTGCTACTCGAGAATTCCGTACGGGACAAAGAGTTAAGGTGAACCGGCGCAAATTCTTCCAAATTGCGTGACATTCGACAGAATCAACGAGGTTGAAATATGCAACATCGAACCCACAAGGACCTGCACTCTGTAATCGCAACCTATTGAATCAAAAAGGATTAGTCTTGCTGTTGAATTAATGCATGGCGATGTTGCAATTGGCAACCAGGTGTTGAGTATTCCGGACCGAACGAACTTATGTCATTTTCATCGATTGCCGGCAGACAGGATAGACTTCCCGGCACTTCAGGGACAAAGTGTCCCAAAAACTCAAACCGGTTTCTAAATTTGGGAATGGCGCCGCCGCAGAGTGTAACCGGAGGGCATCGTATTCAATGCCTCATCGGGAAAGTCAGGTTTAAATCATTTAAACCCCATTTCAGCATTTCACGCAACAAGCAGGGTAGGGGCTGAATCTGGCACGAGGGGTGCTTCTCCGTATGGTGTTCGGCTTTCTGAGTGCGAAGGGCGACATTCGTGTCGAAGAATCTCATGAAACGTCGTAGTTTGGGCACTTTCTCCCTTCGCGTCACAACTAATCCAGTCATTACGTGAGGATGGCATGTCTGAGTACGTGAAGAACCTGATCGCTCAGGTGAAGGCAAAGAATCCCAGTGAACCGGAATTTCACCAGGCCGTTCAGGAAGTCGCTGAGTCGCTTGATCTTGTGCTCGAACGGCATCCTGAATACCGCTCGGCAAAAATACTCGAGCGGATGGTGGAGCCGGAACGCGTCGTCATGTTCCGCGTCCCGTGGGCGGACGACCAGGGAGAAGTACACATAAACCGCGGGTTCCGGATACAGATGAACAGCGCGATCGGTCCCTACAAAGGAGGGCTGCGGTTCCATCCGTCGGTTCACCTCGGCATACTGAAGTTCCTCGCATTCGAGCAGGTGTTCAAAAACAGCCTCACATCGCTGCCAATGGGTGGCGGAAAAGGGGGATCGGACTTCGATCCGAAGGGGAAAAGCGACAACGAGGTGATGAGGTTCTGCCAGAGCTTCATGACCGAGCTCTTCCGCCACATCGGACCGGACGTCGACGTCCCCGCCGGCGACATCGGGGTCGGAGGACGCGAAATAGGGTTCCTGTTCGGACAGTACAAACGCCTCACAAGGGACTTTTCGGGAGTCCTCACAGGGAAGGGGATAAACTGGGGAGGATCCCTCATTCGCCCCGAAGCGACGGGGTACGGCGTGGTCTACTTCGCGGAAGAGATGCTGAAGACCAGGGGACTCTCGTTCCAGGGCTCGACGGTGGCCGTTTCGGGATTCGGGAACGTGGCTTGGGGAGCAGTCGAAAAGGTCACGGAGCTCGGCGGAAAGGTGATCACGCTCTCCGGGCCGGACGGCTTCATACACGACAAGGACGGCATCAGCGGCGAGAAGATTCACTACATGCTCAAGATGCGGGCGAGCGCGCGTGACGCGGTCAAGGACTACGCAGACAAATTCAACGTCCCCTTCTACCCCGGAAAGCGGCCGTGGAGCGTCCCGGTCAACGTGGCTCTCCCCTGCGCCACGCAGAACGAGCTCGACGTCGCGGATGCCCGGGAGCTCATCAAGAACGGATGCAAGTGCGTCTGCGAAGGAGCAAATATGCCGACGACGCTCGAAGGCGTGAAGGTGTTCCTCGATGCGCACGTGCTGTACTCCCCCGGGAAGGCGTCGAATGCGGGCGGGGTCGCCACGTCGGGACTTGAAATGAGCCAGAACAGCATGAGGCTCCCCTGGCCGAAGGAAGAGGTGGACCACAGGCTCCACCAGATCATGAAAAACATCCACCAGACGTGCGTGGAGACCTCGGAGAAATACGGAACGCCCGGGAACTACGTGAACGGAGCGAACATCGCCGGCTTTCTCAAGGTCGCCGATGCAATGCTCGATCAGGGCCTCGTCTGACCCGGAAGCCGAAGGCGGCGCCGCCTCTTGGCGCCGCCTGAGGTGGCACCGGAAACCGGTGCCACCTTCGGCCCGCAGTGTTGCAGCTGAGCCCGTATTGCCGTATAATGACGTCGACGTATCTGACCGGGGTTCTTTAGAGAGATTTCCCGAGAAGGGTTCCCTGAGGATCGGATACGTTTTTTTTGCGCCCAGCCATACCTGCACCTGGAATGCTTCTCCATGGACAGAATCGACCATCTCCAGATCGAGGATATCTACGGAAGCCGGCTGAAGTCCTTCCAGCGGCTCATGCATTTCAAGATCCGCGACATCCTTCTCGTCGCCAGCCTGTACGACAATTATCTCTTTGAGGAAGACGGACGGCTGTACGAGCTGATACGACAGGAATTCCAGGTCCTGAACCTGAGCCAGCCGCCGGAGATCACGCACGTCACGAGCGCCGCGGAGGCGATCGACCTCCTCCAGTCGGAGGACCATTTCGACCTCATCATTACCACGCTCCATATCGAGGACATGAACGTGGTCCGGTTCGCGCAAAAAGTCCGCCAGTCGGGGATCGAGGTCCCGATGGTCCTTCTGGCCTACGACAACAGGGAGCGGCGCGAACTTGTCAGCAACTACGACACGTCGATCTTCGAGAGGATATTCATCTGGCAGGGGGATTACCGGCTCCTCATCGCCATCATCAAGCACATCGAAGACCGGCGGAACGTGGAGAGCGACACGCTGAGCGTCGGCCTGCAGTCGATCATCCTCATCGAGGACAACGTCAGCTTCTACTCGTCCTACCTCCCGATCATCTACACGGAAATCCATCTCCAGTCGCAGCGCCTGATCTCCGAAGGACTCAACCTCTCCCACCGATTCCTGCGGATGCGCGCCCGGCCGAAGATCCTCCTCTGCACGAGTTACGAGGAGGCGCTCGCGTATTTCGAGCAGTACCAGGATTTCATCCTGGGGATCATCTCGGACGTCAACTTCAGGCACAACGGCGTCAAGGATCCGGAGGGGGGGTTCACGTTCGCCCGGATGGTCAGGAGCCGGCACGAGGATATCCCCATCCTTCTCCAGTCGAGCAACGCCGAATTTGCAGAGAAGGCGCGGGAGCTCGGCGTCGCGTTCCTCCAGAAAGGCTCCCCACGCCTCCTGCACGAACTCCGCGGGTTCATGATGGATCATTTCGGGTTCGGCGACTTTGTGTTCAGGACGCCGGACGGGAAAGAGGTCGGGCGCGCGACGAACCTCAAGACGCTCGAGGAGCAGCTCCATCACGTCCCGGACGAGAGCATCCTCTTTCACGCCAAACGGAATCACTACTCCAACTGGCTCAAGGCCAGGACGGAGTTCTGGCTTGCGCACCAGCTCCGGCCCAGGAAGGTCTCGGATTTTGCGTCGGTGGCGGAGCTGCGCAGCGAGCTGATCCGCTCGCTGCACCAGTACCAGGAGGTGCGCCAGCGGGGCGTCATCACCGAGTTCGCGCGGGAGACATTTGACCCCGCCAACAGTTTCGCGCGTGTCGGCATGGGATCGCTGGGGGGGAAGGGACGCGGGCTGGGATTCATCAACACGCTCATCAACAGCTACAACCTCCGGAACAAGTACCCGGACGTCGAGATCGCCGTCCCCTCGGCGATCGTCGTCGCCACGGACGTCTTCGACAGGTTCCTCGGCGAGAACCACATGGAGTCGTTCGCGCTCTCCGAAACCGACGAGGAGGAGGTGAAGCGACGGTTCCTCGAGGCGCCCCGCTTCCCGGCGGACGTGACGTCGAAACTGAGGGATTTTCTCGAGATCATGCGGGAACCGCTCGCGGTGCGGTCGTCCAGCCTCCTGGAGGACTCGCAGTACCAGCCGTTCGCCGGCGTGTACCAGACGTTCATGATCCCGAACAACGACCCCGACATCGAGGTCAGGCTCTCGGAGCTGCTCCGGAGCATCAGGCTCGTGTTCGCCTCGACGTTTTCAAAGCGCGCGAAGGATTACATGAAGGCCACCTCCTACCGGCTGGAGGAGGAGAAGATGGCGGTCATCATACAGAGGATGGTCGGCGCCCGCCATCACGACAGGTTCTACCCCGCCTTCGCCGGGGTCGCGAAGTCCTACAATTTCTACCCGGTCCCCCCCCAGAAGTCCACGGACGGCATCGTGCAGGTCGCCCTCGGGCTCGGAAAAACCGTTGTCGACGGCGGGAACGCGGTCCGGTTCTCCCCCCGGTATCCGCGGCACCTCCTCCAGTTCTTCTCAACGCTCGAGACGATCAGGAACGCCCAGCAGGATTTTCTCGCCCTGAACCTGGCGCGGGGACGCGACGGGGCGGCGATGGCCTCCCCCGAGGCGTTTGTGGAACAGTATGATCTGACGAAGGCCGAGGAGGACCAGACACTCTTCTACGTCGGCTCCACGTACTCCCCGGAAAACGAGTCGGTGTACGACGGCGTCTCCCGCGAGGGGAAGAGGGTCGTCACGTTCGCCCCGATCCTGAAGCACGGGATATTTCCGCTCGCGGAGATCCTGGAGCTCATCCTTGACATGGGGACGTGGGGGATGGGAACGCAGGTGGAGATCGAGTTCGCGGTCAACATGACGGTCCCTCCCGGCACGCCCAAGGAGTTCGCGCTGCTGCAGATCCGGCCGCTTGTCCTCAGCCTTGAGATGGAGGAGCTCGAGGTCGATTCCGTCGGCCAGGAGGACCTGATCTGCCAGAGCCAGCAGGTGCTCGGGAACGGAGTCATCAGGGACATCCATGACATCATCGTCGTCGACATCCAGCAGTTCGACAGGTCACGGAGCAAGGACGTCGGGGCGGAAGTGAGCATGTTCAACACGGATCTCATCGCGCGGAAACGCCCGTACGTCCTTATCGGCGTGGGACGCTGGGGGAGCCTCGACCCCTGGCTCGGCATCCCCGTGACATGGGACCAGATCGCCGGCGCGTCCGTCATCGTCGAATCGGGATTCAAGGATTTCAACGTTACCCCGTCACAGGGTTCCCATTTCTTCCAGAATATCACATCCTTCCGCATCGGGTACTTCACGGTGAACTCGTTCTCGAATCTCGGGTACATCGACTGGGACTGGCTGAGGCAGCAACCCGCGGCGGAAGAGCTGCATTTCACGCGGCACCTGCAGTTTGACGAACCGATCGTGGCAAAGATCAACGGAAGGAAGAACATCGGCATCATCCTGAAACCGGGCCGCTGACGCGACGAGTTGAAACGTAATCTCATCGATTACGTCTGCTGCACATCAGAAAGACTCACTTCAACACGGAGGAAGTTATGTCGCAGTACGTGAATGACCTCATAGCGGAGGTGAAGGCGAAAAATCCCGCAGAACCTGAATTTCACCAGGCCGTTCAGGAGGTCGCAGAGTCTCTTTCCCTCGTCCTCGAACGTCATCCCGAATACCGGACGGCGAGAATACTCGAACGCATCATCGAACCGGAACGGGTCATCATGTTCCGGGTGCCGTGGGTGGACGACCAGGGGGATGTCAAAATCAACCGCGGGTACCGCATCGAAATGAACAGCGCCATCGGCCCGTACAAGGGAGGGCTGCGCTTTCATCCGTCGGTGACTCTCGGCATACTGAAATTCCTGGCTTTTGAACAGGTGTTCAAGAACAGCCTCACGACGCTCCCGATGGGCGGGGGCAAAGGGGGGTCGGATTTCGATCCGAAGGGGAAAAGCGATCTGAAGATCATGCGGTTCTGCCAGGCGTTCATGAGCGAGCTGGCACGGCACATCGGGCCCGACACGGACGTCCCCGCGGGGGATATCGGGGTCGGCGGGCGCGAGATCGGTTACCTGTTCGGCCAGTACAAGAAGCTCCGGAACGAGTTCACGGGGGTCCTCACGGGGAAGGGGCTGAACTGGGGGGGATCGCTCATACGCCCGGAAGCCACGGGGTACGGCGCGGTCTATTTCGCGGCCGAGATGCTCTCGACACGGGGAAAAACCCTGGATGGAAAACTCTGCCTTGTTTCCGGGAGCGGCAACGTCGCCCAGTACACGATCGAGAAAATCCTCCAGCTCGGCGGCAAGGTTCTCACCGCGTCCGATTCCGACGGCTACATTTACGACGAGGCGGGGATCACGAGTGAGAAGCTCGCCTATATCATGGAGCTGAAGAACGTCCGGCGGGAGCGGATCAAGGAATACGCGACTAAGTTCCGCACGGCGACGTACACGGCCGTCAATGCGAAACTCGACTACAATCCTCTCTGGAGCCACAAGGCGGACTGCGCATTCCCGAGCGCGACGCAGAACGAGATCAACGGCAAGGATGCCCAGAATCTCGTCCGGAACGGCGCCTACCTTGTGGCGGAGGGGGCGAATATGCCCACGACGCTCGACGGCGTCAGGGTGTTCCTCGACGCGAAGATCCTGTACGGCCCCGGGAAGGCCGCCAATGCGGGCGGCGTCGCGGTGTCCGGACTCGAGATGGCGCAGAACAGCATGCGCCTCCCCTGGACGCGCGACGAGGTCGACGCGAGGCTCCGGATGATCATGAAGAGCATCCATGCCACGTGCGTGCAGATGGCGGAACGGTTCGGGACGCCCGGGAACTACGTCAACGGCGCCAACATCGGCGGGTTCCTGAAGGTGGCCGATGCAATGATGGACCAGGGCGTCGTCTGACGGCGTGAGGGGTCCGATCCAGGGCGACTGCAGGGACCGCCGTCACGGGGCCCCCTGCAGCCGCACATGAGGCTGCATACCCGCCCCTTCAGAGAGACACGTGGATCAGCACATCGACAGCATTACAAAGACGCTCGACACGCTTCTCGTCGAGCACGGGTACGGAAACCGGTTCCAGGGGTTTCAAAACCTCATGCGGCTGCGCATCCGGGACGTGCTCCTCGTCTCCAGCCTGTACGACCTCTACCTGTTCGAGGAGGACGGGCGGCTCTACGAGCTGATCCGGAACGAGTACCAGGGGTTCAATCTGAGCCACTCCCCCGAGCTCACGCGGGTCTCGAGCGGGACGGAAGCGATCGCGCTTGCAAAGGAAGAGCGCCGGTTTGACCTCGTCATCACCACGCTCCACATCGACGACATGCCGGCGATCCAGTTCGCAAAGCTTGTCAGGGAATCCGGCCTGAACATCCCCATCGTCCTCCTCGCCCACGACAACAGGGAGCTCAAATACCTCCTCCTGAAAGGGGAAACCTCGGTCTTCGACAAGGTGTTCATCTGGCAGGGGGACTTCAGGATCATCATCGCGATCATCAAGTCCTTCGAAGACCGGATCAACGTCGACCACGACACAAGGATGGTGGGGGTGCAGACGGTTCTCGTCATCGAGGACAGCGTCAGGTTCTACTCCTCCATCCTCCCCATCATCTACACCGAGATCCTCAAGCAGTCGCAGCGCCTCATCTCCGAGGGGATCAACCTGACCCACAAATTTCTCCGGATGAGGGCGAGGCCGAAGATTCTCCTCTGCCTCTCGTACGAAGAGGCCTGGACGTATTTCGAGGAGTACCGGGAATTCACGCTCGGCATCATCTCGGACGTCGATTTCCCCCGGAAGGGAATCCAGGACCCCCGCGCCGGCATCGATTTTGCGCGGGCGGTCAGGGAACAGCAGGCGGACATCCCGGTCCTCCTCATGTCCAACGTCCACGCCAACGAAAAGGACGCGCGCGACGCGGGGGCCTCCTTCGTCCTGAAGGATACCCCGATGATGCTGAACGAGCTCCGCCAGTTCATGGCGCATTCGTTCAGCTTCGGCGATTTCGTCTTCCGCACCAGGGAGGGAGTGGAGGTGGGGCGCGCCACCGACCTGCGGAGCCTCGAGGAACAGCTCTCCCTGGTTCCCGAGGAGAGCATCCTGTACCACGCGGAGCGGAATCATTTTTCAAACTGGCTGAAGGCGCGGACCGAGTTCTGGCTCGCGCACCAGCTTCGCCCGCGCAAGGTCACGGATTATCCGTCGACGGAAGCCCTTCGGACGGACCTGATCCAGTCGCTCCACAATTACAGGAACATACGGCAGCGCGGGATCATCGCGGATTTTTCCAAGGAGACGTTCGACTCCGACTCGAGCTTCGCCCGCATCGGCGGCGGATCGCTCGGGGGAAAGGCACGGGGACTCGGATTCGTGAGCACGCTGCTGAACGATTACAGCGTCCGCAACAGGTTTGACGGCGTCGTCATCTACGTCCCCCCCGCCGTGGTCGTTGGGACGGATGTGTTCGACCAGTTCGTGGACGACAACGGCCTCCGGCAGTTCGCGCTCACGTGCGGCGACGACAGGGAGATCACGCGCCGGTTCACCGAGGCCGCGAGGTTCCCCGAAGAAGTCCTGGGGGAGCTTGCCGCGTTCCTGGATCTCATGCGTGAGCCGCTCGCAGTCCGCTCATCGAGCCTGCTCGAGGATTCCCAGTACCACCCGTTCGCGGGGGTCTACGAAACGTACATGCTCCCCAACAGGCATCCCAATCCGCTCGTGCGGCTGAACGACCTGTTAAACGCCGTGAAAAAGGTCTACGCCTCCACGTTCTACCAGAGCGCCAAGGACTACATCAGGATGACCTCCTACCGCCTGGAGGAAGAGAAGATGGCGGTCATCATACAGAAAATGGTGGGGACGCCCCACGGCGGACGGTTTTACCCCGACTTTTCCGGGGTGGCCAGGTCGTACAATTTTTACCCGCATCCTCCCCAGAAGTCCGCAGACGGCATCGTCTCGCTTGCGCTGGGACTGGGGAAGACGGTCGTCGACGGGGGAAACAGCATACGCTTTTCGCCGAAATACCCGACCGACCTCATACAGTTCTATTCGGTCAAAGAGACACTTGACAACACACAGCGGACGTTCTTCGCTCTGGATCTCGACGCGAGCTCCGATTTCGACGGAGGGACGCGCGACGTGCTCACGAAACAGTACGGGCTCGAGGTCGCCGAAAAGGACGGCACGCTCCACTTTGCGGGGGGAACATACTCCGCGGAGAACGACGCCGTGTACGACGGTCTCTCGCGGCAGGGAATCCGCGTTGTGACGTTCGGCCCGCTTCTCAAGAACAGGACCTCATCCCTCCCCCAGATCCTCGAACTCCTCCTCGACATGGGGCCGTGGGGAATGGGAACCCCCGTCGAGATCGAATTCGCGGGAAACCTCCTCGGGGGGGCCGGGGCGGCGATGGAGTTCGGGATGCTTCAGATGCGCCCCCTCGTCGTCTACAGGGAGCAGGAACAGCTCGACGTCGAAGATTTCGACAGGGGGAAGCTCCTCTGCCAGAGCGACAGTGTCCTCGGGAACGGCGCCATCGAGGATATCCGGGACGCCGTCGTCGTAGATTTCCATTTGTTCGACAGGGCGCGAAGCCGGGATGTCGCACGCGAGGTAAGCATGCTCAACACGCGCCTCGTGGGAGAAAACAGGCCCTATCTTCTCATCGGCGTCGGGCGATGGGGCTCACTCGATCCCTGGCTCGGGATCCCCGTCACCTGGGACCAGATTGCGGGAGCGAGGGCGATCGTCGAAACGGGATTCAAGGAGATGCCGGTGACGCCGTCCCAGGGCTCCCATTTCTTCCAGAACATCACGTCGTTCATGGTGGGATACTTCACGGTCGACCTCCACGCGCACCAGGGGTATCTCGACTGGGACTGGCTGCTCGCACAGAAGCCCGTGGAGCAGCTCACGTTCACGCGTCACGTACGCTTTGCGGAGCCGCTGACGATCAGGATCAACGGCCATGCGAACAAAGGGGTCATACTGAAACCGGAGAATGCCCTTGCATCCCCCCCGGCCTGACCGCACGCCCGACGCCTGCCCGCACTGCGGGGAAAAGCTGAGCCCGTGGCAGCAGGTCCTCCTGAGCGTCGACAGGGCGCTCATGTGCAAGAACTGCTGGTACAGGATCATCGCCGACGTCTACGAGCCGAAACCGGTGCGTCCCGGAGAGGGGACCGCCACACCAGAGGAATGACGCCGATGGAATCATACAACTCCTTCCAGGTCGCACAGCATCAGGTGAGGGAAGCCGCCCGGCTCCTCCACCTTGACAAGGCAACCGTCGAACTTCTCTCCTGGCCCCAGCGCGAATTCCGGTGCACGCTCCAGGTGAGGATGGACGACGGCAGGATCGACAATTTTCATGCGTACCGGATCCAGTACAACTACGCGCGGGGCCCCGCGAAGGGAGGGATACGGTTCCACCCCGATGAGACGGTGGACACGATCCGCGCCCTCGCGTCATGGATGACGTGGAAGACCGCCGTCATCGATCTCCCGCTGGGAGGCGCGAAGGGAGGCGTTTGCTGTAATCCGAAAACGATGTCGCCCCACGAGCTGGAGAACATCTCGCGGTCCTACATACGTGCCACCCACCCGATGATCGGGATCGACAGGGACGTCCCGGCACCGGACGTCTACACGAACCCCCAGACGATGGCGTGGATGATGGACGAATACGAGACGATTACGGGGAGGCATCACCCCGGCGTTCTGACGGACAAACCACAGCAGATCGGGGGGACCGAGGGGCGGCGCGACGCGACCGCGCGCGGAGGGGTCATCACCGTGCGTGAAGCGTGTTCCGCTGTCGGCGCGGATCCCGCGAAGGCATTTGCCATCCAGGGGTTCGGGAATGCCGGACAGCGGGCGGCGCTCCTCCACCGGGAGATCCTCGGAGGAGGGAAGCTGGTAGGTGTGAGCGATTCGCGCGGTGCGATCTACCGTGCCGAGGGGATGGATCCCGAAGAGCTTGTCATGCACAAGCTGAAGAGCGGCTCGGTCCTCGGGTTTCCGGGGGCAAAGCCCATACCGCAGGAAGCCCTCCTCGAACTCGACGTCGAAGTGCTGTACCCGGCGGCGCTCGAGAACGTGATCACCGCGGACAATGCACCGAATATCAGGGCGCGGATCATCTGCGAGCTCGCGAACGGTCCGACAACCCCCGAGGCGGACATCATACTGAACAGGAAGGGGATACACGTCATCCCGGACATCCTTGCAAGCGCGGGTGGAGTGACGGTTTCATACTTCGAAATGGTCCAGGACAGCTACTCCTGGTTCTGGGAGGAGAAACTCGTGCACGCGCGGCTGGACAGCAAGCTCACGCGGGCGTACCATGCGGTTCAGGAGGCGGTGCGGGAGAAGCACGTCCACCCGCGCCTCGGGGCGATGGTCGTGGGCGTCGCGCGGGTCGCAGAGGCCGCAAAGCTGAGGGGGTGGGTGTAACGGGGGCGGACCCGGACGCTCAGCGCTGAAATATCCCCACTGCCGTCCCCGTAGCGATGATGTTTGTCCCCATCTCCTCCCGGCACTCCTCCACCGTCGAATACGGTCCCACGGGAAGCGACTCCACGCTGAGCGCGTACACCGTGATCACGTACCCGTGGGGTCCGGAGTTTTTCGGCGGCATCGGCCCGTCGTACCCAAGCCCGCCGAACGAATTGCGAAGCTCGAGGGATCCCGGGGGCATTTTCTCCCGCGTCCCGGACGCGCGCTCGGCGATCTCGCGGACGGACCGGGGAACGTTGATCACGAACCAGTGGACCCAGTTATTTGCCGCGGGGTGCGAATCGATGACGGAGAATACGAATGACTTCGTTGCGGCAGGGACGTCCCCCCAGGAGACGGGGAGAGAGACATTCTGGCCTCCCGTCACGCCGCGGTGCGCACACTTGTTCGGAATGTACTTCCCGCTCAGGAGGGCCGGACAATACACCTTCATTTCTTTTTTCCGGCCGCGCTCCCGGCGGCATCCTTGATGGCCTCCCGGATTTCATCCATCTCCACTCTCCCCTTCCGCAGGTACCTGATCCCCTGCGACTGGAACTGCATCACGTCCTTCAGGGGGAGGTCGCGCCCGGAGATGATGACGATCGGGATGGAGGCGGTCTCTTCATCGGCTTTGAGCCGCTCGATGAACTCCATCCCCCCCTTTCTTCCCAGCGCAAGGTCCATGAGTATCGCAACCACCTGGTTGTCCCGGGCCCATCCCACGATATCGTCGCTGTTCAGCGGGAACTGAACGCCGGCGAACCCGTCGTCTTCCACGATGAACTTCAGGAGGTTCGAAAAATCCGTGCTGTCCTCAACGATGAGTATGGACCGGCGCGCGGGGCTCGAAGGGGTCTTCGGCATAAGCGTGGTAAATGAGATGTCAGTGACCCTTGCCGGCACGACATCACCGGGGAGGGAGGATGCATTAACCTGTTGAAGGTACGTCATGCGGCGCCCTAAATCAACCCTCCCCGGGGCGGCTGCTTCTGCACGGACACGCGAAAGGGGTCTCCACACCCGCCGCAGGGCCTTCTTTGCGGGGGTTGCGTTAAGTTTAATTTATCACTAGTTTATGGCGATTTGGAGTCGCACACCACTCAATTCAGGTCAGGAGAGCCAATCCCGCCATGAACCGTTTCGCGAAGCTCTGCTTTGCCCCCGCCGTTCTGATGGCCGTCGCATCATGTTCCAGCCTGAGGCTGGACGGCGTCGATTTCGGCTGGCCCGTCGAAAGCGTTGTCACCGTCAGCGGCACGAACATGATTGAAGACCTCCGCTACTCCGTCAGGGCCGAAGTCGCCCCCCTCGCGCAGGAGGAATTCCAGGACTCGACAGCACTGCGGGGAGCCCGGCTCCGGCTCCTCAGGAGTTCTGAAGGTTACTATTTCCTCACCGGGGCGAAATTCAAACACGTGTATGTCTTTGCCGCCGGTCCCTCGTCCCTGACACTGACGAAGGCGATACCCGTTTCGGAAGGGGGGCTCCGTAACCCCGCGCTGAACCAGCGCCCCCCGTACGTCGAGCTCCTCGACGGCGACGCCCTGCGCATGCTCCTGACGTCCGACGACATCATGGAGGCGAAGAAATGAACCGCATCCTTCTGACCGCACTCCTCAGCACCGCCCTCTGCGCCACCGTCACGGCACAGCATTCGGACTTTGCGCTCAAGAGCGACTTCGAGGAGCGGTACCGGCAGATTTCCGGCCGCCTGGATTCCGCCTCCACAACACAGGAGATCGATTCCCTCAGGGATGAGATCGGAAAACTCGAAACCGAGTACGCCCCGCACCAGCAGTTCCTCGACAGGGCGCTCTACCCGCTCACGTTCGGCGAGAGCATCACGAGGCTCCGTTCGCTCCAGGTCCTCACGTACGACCGTGTCTATCTCATACGGACGCAGGGAGTGAAGCTGAGCGAGCTCGAGGCACGCATCACCTCGCTCACGTCGAGGCTCGACTCGCTTACCGCCCAGCGCGACCAGCTGTTCGGCGAGCTCCAGGAGAGCAAGAAGTCCCTCTCCGCGCTCCGTGAAGCGGTCAGGCGGCTCACGGCCAACCTGGGCGCCAAGGACCGGCTCATATTCGCCATCGTGGATTCCATATTCCTTCCCTACGGGAAAGACCTGAGCCAGGCCGCCGACGTGCAGAAAGAAGCAATAGGCCAGCGGCTCGAGCGGTCCAACGTCCTGACACGGGTATACGAGATCGCCGCGGACAACGTGAAATTCCTCGACGCCACACAGCTCCAGGGGAGAGACTACGGAAACCTCATCGAACAGTACGAAGCGTTCAACGGCCGCTGGGCGGGGCTGAAGCAGAAAATGACGGAGGTCGCCGCCACGGGCGCTGCGGTCCCCACGGAATCAACGGGAAAAGGGACGACGAAGACGCCCGTCGTCCGCGGAGGGACAAGGGAACTCCTGGGCGCGTCTGAAACCGCAACCGCGCAGGCGGGGCACGTGGATTCCGCGCTGGCGGAATGGCGCGCGAAGCTGAACGCCGGATTCTGGGGAGGCCTCCAGAAGGAATTCACGCAGGCGGACATCTCCGTCGCGCCGTTCAACGACGGCCCGTCGTTCTCCGCAAGCATCCGGCAGGAGGTCGCCTCGCTCGCGGCAAGCAGGCAGGACCCGCAGCCCTTCGTCAACGCGCTCTGGAAACAGAGGATCGACAGGGACTGGCGCGAGGGCCTCTCCAGGGACGCGATGCTCGGCCGGACGGAGTACGCGGCGCTCGACAAGCTCGTCAGCGAACTCACGCGGGACACGATCGATACGACGTTTGTCGCCTACATTGCGGGGATACTCGTGATCATCGGCCTCGTCTGGTTCTTCGTCTTCCGGAAGAAGAAACGCCCGGACCAGCCCGCCCCCGCGGAATGATTCCTGCCGGCCCGGGGGGTCACCTTCCCCCCGGGTCTGCGTAGAAATCGATCATCCGTTCAATGGCCGCGCTGCACACCGGGTCGAAGTCCGCGAGACTCAGCGAGAACATCCTGCAGTCGACCGAGGGGCGGTAGAGCCCCTGCGCCACGTACCCGGCACCTTCGAAGACTCCCACCTTCCCCGCATACGGTGACCTCCTGAGAATCTCCATCGCGCTGTTCTGCAGCGGCTCCCTCTTCACGTAGTAGTCGGGTGCCAGCCTGTCGAGTTTCCCCCGGATCGCCTCCACGCTGTCATACGATGCCTTCTCCCAGGGGGTGGGGACGGGGATCCCCTGGCTCAGGAGCGCTCTCCATTTGACGCGCTCACGGTCCGCGGTCGCCGTCACGTTCGGCTCCCAGGGCTCCACGCCGGGGAGATAGAAATCGTTGTACCCCGTCGACGACGTGTAGTACTCGTCCGCCAGCCCCGCAAACGAATGCCCGAACTCGTGCACGAAAACGTAGTCCATCTGCCACTCGACGCCCGGGACCGATTCGTTGGTGTACGCCGTCGAGTACAGGTTGTAGATCCCCCCTCCCCCGTAGCGCGAATCATTGACGAGGATGCAGAGAAAATCGTACGGCGCGGCCGAGGCGATGTCGCGGAGTGTCCTGTTCTCCTCCGTCAGCACGTACCGGGGGGAGCCGAACGTATTGTACTTCGTCCCCAGGGCGTTCCTTTTCCAGACGCCCCTGTCCGGGACGTCGATGCCGCTCTCGTCCGACACGACGTCGATCCTCCAGACGTTGAAATCGTTCTTCCGCTCGCGGAATGGATGCGTGCGGAACATGGCGTCCACGAACCGGCGGACGTCCCTGCGGTATTTCTCCATGTCGGAGGCGGCATACCCGTCCCCCAGCACGGCAATGTCCACCTTGACGGCGGAAGGCCCGTTCTCGATCACCGGCACCACAGGGAACAGCGGCCGTGCGCGTTCACGCATGACCTGCACGGGGTCGGCGGGATCGATGACGGCGGAGAACACCTCGTGAAACTCCATCCTCCTGTCCCTCCGGGCAAGCGCCATGCGGACGGCGCGCGCGGGGGCGGGAAACCGCACGCTTTCCGAGAAGGTCCGGTACACGCCGGCAAGTGCTTCGTCGGTCGTCTGCCATTCGTTGTAGAGGGATGAAAACCCCCGCGAATACAGGAGGCGGTTCGTCGCGCGGTCGGTCACGCTGAGGAGGTACTCGCCGAGATTCAGCGTATCAACGAGATTGATCCTGTGCCCGGGCCACGCCCCCTCGAGGACCACCCTGTCAAGCGTGAAACGCTCCTCCCCCTTCGTCCCCGTGTGAAACAGGTCCACGCGATACGTACCGCCCGTAAAGAAACGGTCGAACGGATCCCCGCCGGCGAACGCCGCCGGACCGAGAACGAGAAGAGATGCGATGACGACCCACTCTTTCATGGGAATCTTCCTTTCGGATGAAGTACATGGAATGCCGCGGAGGAAAGAACGGAGGGTACTACTCCCGGATCCTGAACCGGATGCGGAGCACGCCGCCTTCGAAGCTTGTGGAGATGATGCGAACGCCGCCGATTTCACCCGAGCGCGCCACGTGTTCGCCCCTGCACGGGCACGCGTCGTAGTCGCCGATGCGGATGATGCGGATCGTCTCCCCCGCATCCGCCGGCACCCGCGAGAGGTTGAATGCGCGCTCCGCCTCCGCCCGCGTCAGGATCTCCTCCTGCACGGGAAGGTCGGCTGCAACGACGTCGTTCACCCGCCGCTCGAGCTCTTCACTCTCCGCCGGCGTCAGGTCGCGGTCGAAATGGTAATCGCACCGCGATTTCTTCTTTTCGACGTGCGCGCTGAACGACCTTCCCCTGCCGAACATCCGCACCATCGTCTGGTTGAGTATGTGCTCGGCGGAGTGCATCCGCGGATCGTAGTCTTTTGCCATCGTAGAATTTATGCCGGTCGACTTGTCTCCGGGCAAACTTACCGTTCCCGGGGAGAGAATCAAAGCGGAAGAGCAGCGCCCCCGGAAACCCCCGGGACACGTGCTTACAGTGAGGCGCTGAAACCGATTGTCGGCGCCATGGAAGCCCTCAGTCCCCTGGTGTTCAGCGGGACGAGGACGTCCGCAAAGAGCATTATCGCCTCGGAGGGAGAATAGCGAAAACCGGCCGCGAGGGAGAACGCGTCGTCGTTACTGAGATCGGGGATATTGCTCAGGGGGACGTTCCTGATGGCCTGTACGTTCGGGAGGCGGCCTGAACTCGGGTTGTCACGCACAGAATCGATCCTGTCGATTATCGTGACGGATCCCGGGGCCAGGTGAATCGCCTTGCTCGGGTCGACGTCGATCTGCCCGAGCACATCAAAAGCGAACGTGAGTTTCGATGAGAGCTTGCTGTCAAACCCGGCACGGAATTCGATCGCGTCGCTCTGGAGGTCGGCCACCTTGTGCGTGTACCCCAGATTGAGATGTGGCGTCATTCCCCCCAGGCGCGAGGAAAGTATGCCCGTAAGGCGGTATGTCGGTTTTCCCGATCCGAGAAAATCAGCCACCTTGCCGGATGGAAGCCGGAGGTCGAGGAGCGCAGCGGCATTCATCCCTTCACCCTGCGCGAGGTTGTATTTCAGTCTGAGCGCCACGTCGCCGATCCCGCTGGCGCTCTGATCGTACGGCACCTTCGTCGTGAGCACCGGGTTCAGAGAATCGCCCCCGAAGTAATGATGCGCGGCACCCCCGGAAGCAAATGTGTAACTGTCGATCGTGGCAGCCGCCGTGCCGTTGATACGGACACTGATAACCGGGATGGCGACACTGAGATCAAGGTTATTCGAGACCCCGTATGTCGCTATGATGGCGCCGATGCTTACAGTCGTGTGAAGGTCCATGACAATGTTGATCAGGTCGCTCTCATTCGTATTTTCTCCGAGCGCAGGCTCTCCCGGTGTAACCGAGACGTGGGTGAACGTGAATTCCATCTGATCGGTTGGGAGACCCCTGAACTGGCTGAGATCCAGGTACGTGTAGCTCGCTTGAACGACGAGCCTCCCTTTCCCCAGGGGTTCTGCAGTCTCCGACATGATCGGTCCAAGGCTTTCGGTCACTGAGACCGGCCTTCCGGATGAAAAATCGAACCCGACCCTGGGACTCGTCGAGCTGAGCGGAAATGAAGAGATATCCCCCGTGATCAGGCTGTTCAACGCAGGCACAAGCTCCGCATTTGCTTGATTGGCAGCCGGAACGAAGTGGTTGGCGTGTCTCCCCGGACTCAGCTCAAGTCGGGTTTCGAGAATCTCGTTGAATATATCACTGAAGACCGTGTTAAGCTGAGCCGGGGCTGACTGAATGAACACTACGAGGCAGCTGACAAGCAATACGGCGTGCGACCTACGCGGTAAGATTGGAAACATCGGGGTCCTCCATCGGTTGAGTGAGGTCATTTGTACGAAATTATTTTCCAGACGCCATGATCCCCCTGCAGAGCCCAGGTTCTCTTCTGTTCCGGCACGCCTACACTCTGCCTCATCGATGTGTTGTAGAACGACATCTTCTCTCTAAATATCACGAGAGGATCATCACGGTTCAGGTCCGGTTCCACCTCAACAATCGTTAATGACCTTTGTTCCGACAGCGCAAAGAACTTCGACCAGATATCCCTGTCAGCATCCGTAAGATTCAGGAGATCCGAAAGACCCTGCAGGTCACCCTTTTCGATAAAACCCTTGTAGGAATCCACCATCCGGAGGACTTCGCGCCTGGCAGCCTCCGCCTTCTCGGCAGCGGGATCCTTCTTCTCCGGGGATCTTCCTTCTCCGGCGGCCGGCGGCGCGGGCTTTGCGGCGGCAGCCGCCCTGATCTCGCTCCCGGCGTCCGTGTACAGCCCCCGCGCCTTTTCAAATCCCTCGCGCGCCGCGGTGTAATCCTGCGCCCCGTACGCATTCCTGGCCGCGGATTCCGCTTCCGCGCCACTCCGGTATTTCCCGTTCCCCTTCTTCTCCTGTTCACCCCCCTGAACGTTCTTCTTCGCCTGCGTCATAGCTCCAAGCCTGTCATCGGCTTCTTTCTTCCGCGCCGTGACGGCCGCGGATACATCCTCCGCCTTTTTGTATTCATCGCGCGCCAAAAGGTAGGCGTTCCGGGAGGCCTGGAGTCCATCCCTCGTTCCCGCATTGCGCGTCCGGTCACCGTCTTTTTCGTGGCCGCGGGCCCGCGCAAATTCGTCCGCCGCGAATTTCTCCGCTCCTGCGTTTTGAGCGGCAGCCTTCCCGTCCGCCATCTCCTCTTTCGCCGAGTTAACGATCTCCTTCAGACCGGCGAGGTCCGACGTTGAAGCGGCGGCGGCCTTCGCCTCGTCCGTCGATTTCCTGAAAAGAACGCCGGACCCGTCAAACGACTTCTTCGCATCAGCAAACGAACGGGCCTTGTACTCCTCCTCCCCCTGCTTCTCAAGCCGGACCGCTTCGTCAAACCTCTCCCGTGCGGCTGAGGGAGCCCCTGCTTTGTTCGCAACGTCCTTCAATCTGAGCATGTCATTCATCGCGACCGCCGCGGAGGCCGACGAGTCCGCTGCCGCCCCCTCCCCGACGCCCACCGGAGGGGCGGGAGGGTGTTTCGGCATGAAGAGAAAGACTGCGGCGGCGATGCAGGCGAGCGCCACAACGCCTGCCGCAATCCACAGAGGCTTCTTCCCCCCGCCGCCGCTCTCCCCCGGACGGGGTGTGATGTGTCCGGTCGCGGCACCCCCGGATCTCGCCTTCTCCACTTTCTTCAGCCCCCGCTGCGCATCCTTGTTCTCAGGCGCAATATCCAGGACGCGCCTGAACGCCGTCGCCGCGGCCTCCAGCTTGCCGTGCTTGAGCGAAATCTCCCCTTCGGCGATGAGCTTGTCGACCTGCTCATGCCGTTCGAGCTTGTCGTTCGCCTGCCCGATGATCCGCGTGGCATCGGGCTGCGCCGGCTGAACGTTCAGCACATCCTGCAGGACCTCCCGCGCCTCGCGGAATTTCCCCCTGTCAAAGAGCGCGGTCCCTTCCCTGAGCAGAACGGTCACCTGCTCAGATTGTTCGATCTTTCTCCTGCACTCGTCACGCAGGTCCCTGGCGCGCGAATCCGCGGGGGAAACCTCAAGGAACTTCTCGGCCCTGGCAAGCGCTTCGGAGTATTTCCCCTGCGTCATCAGGGCGCCCGCCTCGCGCAGAAGCGACTCCCCTTCAGTCGTACGCCCGACCGCGAACTCCTTCGTCTGGACCGCCTCGGACTTGATCCTCTCCAGTTCCTCGACCATCAACTGAACCGAGGCGTACCTCTCGTTCGGGTCCTTCTTGAGGGCTTTCGAGATGACCTTTTCCAGGTCCGCCGGCAGGCCGGGTTTCGCCTCCGTCAGGAGCGGCGCATCATCGGTCACGATCGCATACAGGACCGCCGCCTCATATTCACGCTGGAACGGAAGCTGCCCCGTCAATGTCTGGAAGAGCAGAACCGCGAGCGACCAGATATCCGTCCTCTGATCGAGCTCAAGCCCCCGTATCTGCTCGGGGGACATGAACGGCAGCGTTCCCATCCGGGCGCCGACGCGCGTGATCTGCGTTCCTCCCGAGAGCTTGGCAAGCCCGAAATCGACAATCTTCACCTCGCCGTCGGGTGTGATGATGACGTTTGCGGGCTTGATGTCGCGGTGGACAATGCCGTATTCGTGCGCTTTGGCGAGACCGCGGCCGATCCGTATAACGATATCGAGCGCTTCGGACACCGGGAGCGGCCCTCGTGATATCCTCGCGCTCAGGTTCTCCCCGCCGTAGAACGCCATGCAGATGAAGAGGAGCCCTTCCGGCGTTTCACTGATTTCGTGTATCGTGCAGATATTGGGATGGTCCAGCGCAGACGCGGCCTGCGCCTCCTTCAGGAAACGTTTCTTCGCGGTGGGGTCCCGCACGAGGTCCGGCATGAGGAATTTCAGTGCGACGATCCGCTTCAGGGACATGTCCTCAGCCCTGTAGACGACTCCCATCCCTCCGCCCCCGATCCTGTCGAGGATCTGGAAATGCGAAATCACCGTCCCTATGACGTTCCCCGCAAGGACGCGCCGCATGAATGACTCCCTGTCCCGGATGGCCAGCCGTTTCAGGAACGACCGCGCCTGCGGGTTCTCAGGGTCGATCTCAAGAATCTGGTTGAACTTCGCCGCCGCCTCATCGTACTTTTCGGCCTTGTCAAGTGCGATCCCCTGCGTGAGAAGCGGATGAACGCGGGGGTCGGTCGACGGACCGCCAGTGAGCGCGACGAGATCCCTCAGGATCTCCGAGCAGTCCGCGTACCGCTCCTCGTGATCCTTGGCGAGGCAGCGGGAAAGTATCTTCTGGAGGTCGTCCCTCAGACCGCTCTCCTCCAGTTTTATCGGCGGCGGTTCTTCGTGGAGGATCTTGTAGAGAACCGTCGTGTCGTCCCCCTGAAACGGCTTCGCGTATGTGAGGAGCTCGTACAGGACGACGCCGAACGAGAATATATCCGTCCTCCTGTCCACGGGGTTTCCCCTTGCCTGTTCGGGGGACATGTACCATGGGGTGCCGATGCGCATTCCCATGCGTGTCAGGACCGCGCTCGTGCTCCTGTCTTCGGGGGAGGCGGTAGGCGTGTACGGCTTCGCGATACCAAAGTCGATGATCTTCACCCGCCCGTCCTCGAGGAGCTTTACGTTCTCGGGCTTTATATCCCGGTGGATGACGTTTTTGCCGTGGGCATACTGCAGTCCCCGGCAGATCTGCCGGGCGTAATCGAGTTTCTGGTCCAGGCTGAGGTTTTCCTTTTTTTCGATGACCGCCCTCAGATCGGTCCCGGGAATGTATTCCATCGCGATGAACGGAACTCCCGCTTCCTCGCCGATTTCATAGATGACCGCGATGGCATCGTGGGAAAGCCTGGCCGCCATGCGCGCCTCCCTGTAGAAGCGCGCTTTGGTGTCCGCCACGTCCAGGGCGATCTGCTGGATGACCTTCAGAGCGACGTCCCGCTCCAGGCTCGCGTCATAGGCCCTGTACACGACCCCCATGCCCCCCCGCCCGAGCTCCTCGAGTATTTCGTATTTGCCTATTTTCTTCACGGGCGGACCGATGCGATGTGCCCGGAGGCACGCGAGAAGAATCCAAAGTTTTCTGCGAGATGAGCCGGGGAGGAGGGCGGATTTCCGGGGAGGACGTGACGGAGGAGAAACGTCGCTGCGTTGTGCACAGGATGCACGGAGGTCAGGTAAAGTCTCAGGTCAATGAACGAAAAAACAGGAACCGAAAAATTTACGCCATTCGAGGGAGAGTGTCAAGTCCGGACTCACGGGAGTCCGGATCCGCCGGACACGACCAGTGTCCGGTCAGTTGATCCAGCCCCTGCGAAGGACGAAGAAACTCCTCACCGGGCTCGTGACAAGCCGGTTGCCGAACTCAATGGAAAACCCGCACGCAACGATCGTGTCGATGCGAATCATGGCGCCACCGAGTGAGCACCCGGTGATCGTCAATCGCGAATCTTCCCGTCCCTTCTTCCTGAACCATCCCCCGGAGACCGAGAATGCACCGTCGTCCCCCAGCCTCAGCGAGTACACCGAGTTTTGTGTCCGCACCATGATGCTGTCTCCGGGCAGAACCTCCTGCCGCCGTACGGCTCCGGCCCGTGCGCTCATGTCACCGAATGAAGAAAGCGAATATCCTAGCGGCTTCATCTCGTCCTCACGGTTGTTCACCAGGTCCTTCTGAGCGGGTGGGCTTCGGTATTCAGCGTCACCGCGTCAAAGTCCAGCGTCTCGGGGGGTGCAAAGAGAAGATAGAGGTATTTCAGCGTCTCCGCAAGGAAAAAGCTCTCCATGGAATCGGCCTTTTTCTTCGAAATCACGCTCGAAAGGGCCGCGTAGCCGGCATCGGTCCTGCAGTACTTTCTCAGCCCGTCGAAGAACACCTCCCCCATCTTCCTGTACCGGGAATTGTGCGTGTAGTGATACATGTAATACGCCGACTCGATGATCTCCGGCCTGAGGGCGTAGCTGGAATCCGGCGCGGTCATTGCGGCGTAATCGAGGAGCTCGGGCTCTATCCCGTACCTGTTCCACATCCTGAATGATGATTCCTGAAGCTCTCCCGCCCTCCGGAGATCGCCGGAAAGCGCAAGAACCGCGGGGAAGAAGGCATCGAGAGAACCGAAAAGGGTCGCCGACCGATTCCCCGTCGCCATGTCCGCGTGCCCGTACCAGAGCCCTCCGTGCACGGTGTCCGCTATCCACCTGTTGAGCGGGCCGACCGACGCCTTCCACATACGGACGCAATCCTCATCGCCGAAGAGGCGCGCGCACTTGACAAGATACTCATAGTACGAGTCGATGCACCCGCTCACGTGGCTGTCCGTACCGACCCATTTCCCGGTCGTGACGTCGATCGACTCGCCCACGAGACCGACCGGCGAGCGGAGGCTGAAGAGAACGGTGAGGGACCTCTTTGCCGCGTCGTAGTACCGCGCGTCACCGGTGAGCCTGCTGAGCGTCCCGAACTCAAGAAGGAGGGTCCCCACTTCCGCGGGGTTGCTCCTCGTCCCCCTGACCGCGCCCGTCCTGAGATTCACCTCCACGTATGGCATCCCCGTGGGCGATCGGAACGCCGGGAGGAGCCTGTCTCCCAGATCCCTGGCGAGGTGTAGGAGCCTGGCGTCCCCCGTCATCTGGTAGGTGGCGAGGAGACCGCCGAGAAACCTGATCGTGAACTCAAAGTTCTTGACGTACACATCCCTGTCGAACGAGAGGTGCGTCGCGATGAATTCACGGGTGCTGTCCGCGTCCTCCTTCAGCCCCATGAGGATCATCGTGTCCATTGCGTCCATGGCGGTCATATAAAAGGGGGCGCCGTACCAGTCGTGGTACGTCCGTGTAAGCGGCTTCAGCTCGTCGTGCCCCCACGCGTACGTCCTGTACGAACGCCACGTGTGAAGGAACTCCGCCCTGACCTCGCGGGCCAGGCTGTCACTTTCAAGGCCCTGTGCCCGGGAAGGCGGGCCGCCGGCGACAATCGCGGCGAGAATCAGGAGGGGGACGGTTCGCATATTCGTTTTTTTTGTGAGGGAATTCAGTGCTTCAGGAGATACAGGGCGGTAATGTCGTCGTTCTGGGGTGCGGGGCCGGTGAACTTCTTGACGTCAGCAATAAGATCCGCGATGAACGTTTCCGCTCTCGGAGGCACGTGACCGGTCATGAATTCCTTCAGGGGGAAATCCTCCTCGTACAGCCGCTGCCTGTTGTCCGTCGCCTCGGGAATCCCGTCAGTGTACAGGAGCAGGCGCTCCCCCTTCCCCAGCGTGAGCGTCTCGCTCTGGTAGGAAAAATCCATGTCGATCATCCCGAGGGGAATTCCCCCGAGTATCAGCTCCCGCAGCGTTCCGTCCGCATGGCGAACGAACACGGGGTTGTGGCCTGCGCTCAGCGTCTCCAGCCCGCCGGACAAAGGATCAAGGAACGCGAAGAATCCCGTGATGAACTTGTCCTCTGTCGAGGCCCGGGAAATAACCCTGTTCAGCCTCCTGGCGAGCTCCACCATGGGGAGCCCGGCTTCCAGATACGCGGTCAGGTATGCATGGAAACTGCTGACGAGCAGTGCCGCGGGAACGCCTTTGCCTGCGACATCGGCGATCACCATCGCGAAGCGCCCGTCGGGAAGCGGGATGCAGTCGTAGTAGTCCCCGCCAACGGATTTCGAAGGAATATTGATCCCCGCAATGTCGTACCCCTCTATGACCGGGAGCGATTTCGGGAGTATGCGCTGCTGTATGGACGCGGCAACCGCAATGTCCTGCTCGATCTTCTGTTTTTCGAGCGCCTCCCGGTGGAGATACAGGTTTTCCAGCGAAGCATGAACCTGCTTCGAAAGCGCTTCGAGGAGGAGCTGGTCCGTTTCGTCGAAAGGGATGACTCCCTTCCGGCTCTCTTTGTCGAACAATTGGAACGTGTAGGTCTCCCCGCCGAAATCGAACGCGGAGGAGATTCCCCCGCTGCGGGGAGCGGCCCCCTCGGGCGCACCGCCGTGGGGAAACCACCCTTCTTCCTCAATCCGTCCCCCGCGCGTAACGCGAAGCACGCCTTTTGACGCGTTAGTCAGCGACGCCGCGCGCTCAAGCGCCAGGTGATGCGGGAGCGCTGACCCGGCGATCCTGGAAACCTCGATCCCCGTATCGATTAGGCTGTTCAGCTGGAGGACTCTGTGATTCAGCGAGAATATGAGGTCCTTCTCGTTCTTGCGGGCAGCCATCTCCCTGCAGGTGTTCTCGAAAACGGTGAGGAAGAGGCGGAGCGTGCTCAGATCGGATTCCGTGTACGCCCTCCCGGCTCCGCGGCGGAGGAGGATTATTCCGATATCGGATCCGTCCGGGAGTTTCCGGACGACCCGCATGGTCTGGCTCTCCAGTGCAGAGGCGCCTTCTTCGCCGGCTGCCGGAGCCGGGAGGCCTCCGGATCCACCCTCCGGTCCGCCGGTCATATTCTCCCAGTCACCGGCAGTCCGCCTGAGGAGCGTCAACTCATCGCCGCTGAAATACCTGCCGACCACGTCACGAAACCGCGCGGACTGTTCTTTGAGCGTTCCGCCGACCGAGAGGACGCGGAACGCTTCCTGGAGCGCCGCGACCGGCTCACCTGCCCCTCCGGGTTTCGCCCCTGCGATTGTCCGTCCCTTCATCGGCCTCCCTTTTCCCCACCCGGAAGCGATGCGAGTGCATCTTCAACGGTCTTTTCTTTCCCCGCGTACTGGAAAAGCCCCATGATGGAGAGCATCTTCTCCACGGCGGGATCCAGATCCGTGAAAACGAGCCTCCCCTCCACCTCCTGCAGCCGCTCGATGATTTCGATGAGGAACGACATTCCGACGGAGTTGACGACTTTGGACTGCCCCAGGTTGATCACGACCCGTTTCGTCCCTTTCTCAAAATACCGGGCGAATTCGGCCGCGATCGCCTCACCGCCGGCGTTGTTGACGTACCCCCTTGTCGTTATGACGAGGCAGTTGTCACGCACTTCTGAAGTCAGGCTGAATGGCTGTTCCATGGTATTGCCTCAGCGAAGAAGCTTTTTGATCGTGATTTTCGTCCCGTTCCTGTTCGACTCGATATGGAAATCGTCGGACAACGATTTCATGATGTTGAGGCCCCATCCGCGCTTGTTTTTCGATCCGATTTTGTCTTTGATATCCGGGGCTTTCACGGATCCGGGGTCGAATCCTTTCCCATGGTCCTGGACGAATATGGAGAGATCCGCGGTGGTCATCGTGAACTCGACCCGAACAGTCGGATGCTTCTCCCCGGAGTGCTCCAGCCCGTTCATGACCGCCTCGGTGACAAGTATCCTCGCCTCCCCGATCTTCTCTTCAGCAATGCCGAGATGCCGGGCGAGCCTGTCAAGCCCTTCGAGCGCGACGAGCTCTATGTCCGGGATTCTCGGCAGAGTCATCTTCAATGTGACCGCTTCGGTCATGAGGCTCCTTCCGAGTTTTCTCCGTTGGCCTTCTTTTTGATAACGAGCAATGTGATGTCATCATCCGGTGACACGCCCTTCAACCAGCGTTCGGCTTCCTGAACCAGCCGTGCGATGATCTCCTGTGTGGATCCTCCTGCCGAGTCGGCAAACGCGCTCTGCACGCGTGCGTAGTCGAACATCTCACCCGCGGCGTCCTTCTGCTCGGGGAGCCCGTCCGTCAGCAGCAGCACGGCATCGCCGGGGAGCAAATCCGCCTCATGGAGAACGTACGGAAAATTCTTCATCGCCCCCAGCGGCATCCCTTTGAGGAGTATCTCCTCCACCGAGCCGTCATTCTGCCTGTACAGGAACAGCGGAGGCATCCCCGCGCTCGAGAACGAGAGGTTCTTCCCCCTCAGTCGAACGAGCGTGAATGCCATGAAAAGCCTTCCGAGCCGTATCTCCTTAATCGCCCTGCTGCAGTGGTTGAAGAACATTTGTATGTCGAACCGGGACGCGTCCGAGAGGAAGAGCCCTTTCATCAGCGTCACGATCGTGCCGGCCTGCATGCCGTGCCCCGTCGCGTCGCCGAACGCAACGTTCAGAGCCCCGTCCGGCGCGGTGCTGAAATCGTAGTAGTCCCCCCCGACCTCAGTCGCGGTCTTCATGTAGACGGCGATATCATAGCCGGGAAAATCGGGGACTTCCTTCGGAAGCATCGAGAGCTGCAGAAGGCGCGCATCCTCCAGCTCTTTGGTCTGTCGCTCGTTTTCCGCCTGGAGGGCCCGTTTTTCGGCCTCGGTCGCCTTTACCCGCAGCTCGGATTCCCTCACACGCGCTTTCTGTGCCTGCCGGTTGATTTCGAACCGGCGTATCAGGTAGAGGGCGCAAAGGATGAACACCATGTACGTCCCGTACGCCCACTTCGTCCTCCACCACGGCGGCATGACCATCAGCCGGAGGGAGGCCCCTTCGTCGTTCCAGACGCCGTCGTTGTTTGATCCTTTCACCCGCAGCGTGTACCTGCCGCCGTCGAGGTTTGTGAATGTTGCCCGGTGGTCTGTCCCGAGCCGGATCCAGTTGTCGTTGTACCCTTCCAGACGGTAGGCGTACTGGTTCTTGAACGTATTATAATAATTCAGCGCAGCAAACTCAAAGATGGCAACGTTATCTTTATAGGAAAGGACGATTTCGGGCTTTGCGCTGATCCCCTTCTCCTCGATCGGTTTTCCTTCCTTGTCGTCGTTGTTGTACCGGGTAAACGAACTGAACACTACCGGTGGAACGTTCTGATTCCCCCGGACGCTGTCCGGGTGAAAGAGATTGAACCCGTTCCCTCCGCCGAAATACATCTCACCGGTGCGCGGATCGATGCCGTATGCCCCCTGGTTGAACTCGTTCCCCTGAAGGCCGTCGTTGTCGTCAAAGTTGCTGAAAATTTCGCTTGCGCGGGTCGAACCTGGAGAGTCCTCTGTTGGTGCTCATCCAGAGGTTTCCGTGTCCGTCCTCCAGAATGCCGAATATGACGTCGTTGGGAAGACCTTCCTTCTGCGTGTACCTCTTGAATTTCCCCGTCACACGGTCGAGGCGGTTCAGTCCCCCCGCGGTCCCCACCCAGAGCGTCCCTGCGCGGTCTTCATGGATGCACGCGACAACGTCGTCGCTCAGACTCCCGGGGTCCTTTTCGACGTGCTTGAAATGCGCGAACGTTCCCGACTCCCGGTCAAATCGGTCCATCCCCCCCCCAAATGTTCCCACCCAGAGAACCCCTTCATGATCCTCGCACAGTGCGAACACGCCGGGCGCGCCCAGGCTCCCCGGGATCGAGTCGTTGTGTGCGAAGCACATGAACGATCCCGAGGCACGGTCAAGTCTGTTCAGTCCGCCTCCATACGTCCCCGCCCAGAGGGCTCCGGAACGGTCCTCGCAGAGAGCGAATACCCGGTTGTCGCTCAGGCTTTTTGGATTGGACGGATCGTGCTTGAAGTGCGTGAACTGACCGGTGCGCGGATCGAACCGATCGAGACCGCCGGCGAACGTCCCCAGCCACAGAAGTCCCGATCGGTCTTCGACAATGCACCCGACCGTGTTGTCTGCAATCGACCGGGGATTGGAGGGATCGTTTATGAAATGCGTGAATCGATGTGTCGAGGGGTCCAGCCTCTCGAGCCCGCCCCGCGTCCCGATCCAGGGAACGCCGGATCGCGTCACACATGCCGAAACCACATCGTTATTCATGAGGCTCGATGGATCCGATGGTGAGTGCGCGTAGCGTGAGAATGCGCTCAGTCCGGGTTGGAAGCGGTCCACGCCATGCTCCGCGGTCCCGACCCACATCAAACCGGAGGCGTCCTGGTAAATGGAATAGAGCCTGTCATTGCTGATGCTCTTCGGGTTAAGCTCCTCGTGAGTGAACCGGACAAACCGCTCCTTTACGCGGTCGAACCTGTTCAATCCACCCCGGACAGTCCCGACCCAGAGTATCCCCGTTCTGTCCTCGAATATCGGCCAGACCCAGCTGTCGCTCAGGCTGTTGGTGTTCTTCTCATCGTGCCTGTAATGCACAAAAGACCCGGTTTTCCGGTCAAACCGGTCGAGCCCTTCATGCGTCCCGAGCCATATCACTCCCAGATGATCACCGTACACGGAGTAGACCCTGTCGTCTGCGATGCTCGACGGGTTGGCAGGGTCATGTCTGTAGGAAGTGAGTACGCCCGAACCGTGACTGCGGACCGTGAGACCGCTGCCGAGCGTTCCTGACCATAGATCGCCGTACGCATCCTCGTAGGAAGGGCGAACGGCGCTGATCCGCATCTCCTTCAGCGGAGCGCTGTCAATCGATACATGAAAAAACGTCTCCGCCAGCCCGTCAAACCGGTTAAGAGAGCGAGGGTTACCCCTGGTCCCCACCCAGAGTGTGCCATCGGGAGTTTCCCCGATGGATACGATCCAGCTTTCGTCGAGCGATCCGGGATCCCCCGGATCATGCTTGTAGACCTTGAAACCATAGCCGTCGTACCTGTTGAGCCCGTCCTGCGTCCCGAACCACATGAAGCCCCGGCTGTCCTGCAGTATGCAATTCACGTCCCCCTGTGACAGCCCCTGCTTGACCGAAAGATGCTCGAACACAGCATTCTCCTGCGCGACTCCTGTGTCAGGCCAGGCCAGGGCGAGAAAGGCGGATGAAATAAGTCCGACGAATCCGCGAGGCGTTCCGGTTCTTCTCATGAATGATCTTCCGGCGTGCGCATGAAAAATGAAAGCCAGGCTCTCCAGGATCTGATCCCGAAGAGCCTGGCAAGATAGTTTCCGCAATCGCAAGAATGATTCTATAGCTTTCTCCGGAGTCTTCGATTCTCTATCTGAGCATCATCATCTTTTTGCTCTGGATGAAGTTCCCGGCTTTGAGGCGATAGATATAGACCCCGCTGCTCACTCCCATCCCGCGATCATTCGTCCCGTCCCAGCGCACGGTGTACGAACCCGCTGGCTGGACGTTCTGAACAAGCGACCTGACCACCTGACCGAGGATGTTATAAACCACAAGCGTCACCTCCCGCTGTTCAGGAAGCCTGTATGTGATCGTCGTCGTGGGATTGAACGGATTCGGATAATTCTGGTCCAGTGCGAACGTTGCCGGGACGTCAGGCGCGGCCGCAATCTCCTCACCATCCGAACCCTTCTGGAGGATCCCCGCGTAGGCTGTCCGGAGATTCACCTGCGTTTCGGGCCCGACGATGATGTCCTTACCGAGGAATGCGCCGGTCGCTATCGACGCGCCGGTGAGCCAGAGTGTGCCGTTCTTCACATAGATGTTGGCATACACTGTGCTCTTCGGGCCTATCGTAACGGCTTTCGGCAGGCCTAATATGGGACCGTCCGTTCCCGCGACATAGAACATAATCTGCGACGCGTTGATGCCCGAACCGAGCGCCGGAGCGATAGTCGTATTCCAGACAGTGACGATCTGTCCGGCGACCCTCACTTCGCTCTGCGCGGCGAAGAGCATCTTTGTGTTCATTCCCGCGAGCAGATAGTTGATGTTGTACGTCCCCCCTTTGAACGTCAGAGTCCCGCCGTCAGAGATCGTGACGGTACCGTAGTTCCCCGCCGTGAGCGTCGTCTGACCGTTGGTGGCGACGGTGACCGATTTGGTTCCGGCGGTACCCGTGTTGAACGCAGGCAGCGATGTAACAACCGGGAGAGCCAGTGACGACGTCTGATTCCCTGTGATCGATGCACCGTTGTTTGTCAGCTTATTGTACAGGATGTTGCTCTGTATGTTGTCTCCGGTGCCGAGTATCACCTTGTTTGCTTTCAGATTATACCCGCCGGAGGCGTTGTCGTATTTCCCGAGTGTCAGTTCCGCAGCCGGGTTCTTGGTATTCGCCGGGAGAGCGTTGTTGACGATGACGCTCCCCGAGTTGATGTTCGTGCTGTCCGCGATCGTTATGCTGTTTGTCGCAAACAGAACCGCATCGGGCTGGAACGGCGCCTGCACGAACACTGACTGCCGGAACTGCCGCGTGTAGGGAACCTGTGTCCCAGGTATGTTCCCGGTGGCAGTCACTATGACCGGGTAGGTTCCCGGCGTAGTCTGTATCCTGAACGTCGCGCCATATGCGCCACCTCCCTTTGAGACGACAGGCAGTGTCGTTTGCGTCCCGTTGGGGAGCGTGATCGTCGCATTCACAGTCGCATCGGTAATTGCGCCGGCCACGGTCGGGATTGATGCGCCCGCCGCCTGCACGGGTGTGGCCCCCCCGGCCGTCAGCGAGGCCTGAACGAGTATCGAATCGCCGGGGAGGTAGTACGCCTTGTTGAATGTCACCTTCATCGTCACATCGGCGAACGCGGAAATCGAGAGACCGAGCGTCTCCTGTGTCGGCGAGTTTGTCGTCGTCCCCCCCGGTATCAGGACCCACCGGCCTGGAACCGGGTTCTGAATCTGGTAGAAATTATACGTCGGGCCCCTGACAAACTGAATGCTGGTGAAGAACGGGTTTGGCACGGGTATGCTCGACAGATTCTCGGGTGTGATCACCGCGAAGCCCGGGGGAATGGTGAAGGTTGTCGTGGTATTCCACGTACCCGGCGCCGGAAGACTAAGGCCGTTCTGAGGGGGGACGAGGGCGAGTTCACCCGTGCTTCCCTGCCACTGGAACCCGGGGAGTATTGTCGTGGTCCCCGGATCCACAAGCCCTCCCTGCCACTGGAAACCTCCCTGCCACTGGAAACCTCCCTGCCACTGGAATCCACCCTGGTACTGGAATCCCCCCTGCCACTGAAACCCGGGAGAGTTCGATGCAAGTGTCGTATCCGCAAGTATCTGCTCGCCGCTCAGATCTGCCCAGATCTGCTGGACGTCACGGTCGATCGTCGTGCTGTCAGCCAGAAAATACGCCCCTCCCGTTGAGTCGGCAAGGTGGCTCGAAATGTCCTGACCGACACTCCCGGCGAAGCCAAGCGTGAAGACGGGGGTCAGGGACGACCGGAGACCCTGGATCACGGTGGGACTGAGCGCCGCCGGAGAACTTGTCTCTTCCCCGGCACTCAGGAGGATCATGGCCCGTGCCTGGTTCGCAAGGGCCGGTGTGCCCGTCAAGAGTGATGTGCCCGCCTGAAGCCCCTGACCGACAGCGCTCGTCCCGCCGATCGCCATCGCTTTGATTTTCGCAATGATGGCTTGCTTTGAGGTAGTATCGGAGATCATTGCCAGCTGGGGTCCGACGATGACCGAGGTGGGAAGTTCAATCACGCCGATGCGATCGCCGGGTCTCATCCTGTTTACCAGCTCGGACGCGGCATTGACGGAGGGGGTGAATCCGTCGTATGTCGCCGCAAATTGGGATGACCCGTCGACGACAAGGACCAGGTCAACACGGTTCGCCGGAATATTCCTGTACATGTACCCGATCGCCGCGGTGTCGGGGGACTGAAGAACTCTCTTTGTGATCTCATCATAGACGATGTACCCGTACATCGTGACGAAATCGTTTCCTGTCCCCATGAACGGTATGTAGGGTGCATAACCGGGGTTATAGATATCCCCGAGCCCGCTGAAGTGCCCCGCCTCGTGCGTGGTAACGTCCTGCATATCCTTCGGAGCGGTATTGGTGCCTGTCGGCGTCGTCACGTTGGTAAATGAATAGTACTGCGCATTCAGAGCCATGTCGGCATCCGTCAACTCGCCGTTCAGCGCGTTGTACCTCACGCGCGTGACCGCGATCGCCTGCGAGGGAGCCCCGGTTATCTTTTCCCATGTGCTGTCCGGGTTTGACCCGGTGATCCAGACGACGTTGTTGATTCCGTCCGGATTCCCCCCCCATGTGGACACCGCCTGCGAAGGACCCTGGACTTCGGTATAAGCGATGGGGTTCACGGTCCCCCAAGTGGCGAACGAGTTACGTATGGCCTGGACCAGCCCGGGAGCGTTTGCAATCGCCGCGTTGGCGATTACGTTGTTGCAGATCTGGAACGAGGCTTTCCCTCCCGGCCAGTGGAGCGGGATCCCCGAGAGTGTCGTGTTGACGACGTAGTGAGGACCGTAGATTTTGGTCTTCGTCCCCGCGATAAGATCGGGTGAGAATTCCGACGTGTTATTCCCCGGGTCCGTCGATGTGGCGCTGATGTACTGACCGGGCATGAGAGGGGCAGTCGGCGTGAGCGAGAATACCGCATTGCCGAGGGCGTCCGTCGTCACCGTCGTCGTCCCGATGAGTGTCTGCCCCTGACCGTAGCCTGATGCGTCGCCGGTCGGGTTCGAGAACACCTGAATCGTCAACGGTGTGGCCGGCCAGCTCACGATAGAACCACGTATGATCGTCGATTCGGGGACAGCGACATAGAGCAGAGGATAGTTCTGGCCCGCATATATAGTATCCGGATTCGCAGGATACGGTTGCGGCGTCGGATGGGCCGGAACCCTGTTCGGCGTGACCCCGTCTCCGCCCAGGACTCCGTCCGCACTCCTGTCGATACCGAGCTTCAGATTTCCAAATATCGAGTTGGAGAGTATCGAATTTCCCAGCGAGGGGGGGAAAAACGGCTCGTTGGACTCGAGACACACACCTGCCCCGCTGTTGAACGCTATGATGTTCCCCTGACCGGAAAGCAGACCACCTATCGGGTTGTTGGTTGCACCGCTTAACTTGATACCGTGGCCGCCGTTTCCGACCGGTGAAACGCCGGTAATGTCAGAGCCTATATAATTGGACTGAATCGAATTCCCACCGGGAGCGATCCCGTTATAGGATACATCGTACAGGATCTCGATCCCATTGTTGCCGTTTCCCGATATGACGTTACCCGCTCCGGGACCTCCGATCTGGTTGTTCTGTGTAAGCGCGGTCACACCATAGTAGACCCCTCCCGCCATCCAGATTCCGTCATTTGCATTCGGGATCGCTGCGGTCCCTGCCGCGTTTGTGCCTATCAGATTCCCGCGGATACTGTTCGACGACGACTGGAATTGGATGCCGTTCGTCCCGTTCCCTGAAATGACATTCCCGTAGCTGCCCGGCCCGCCGATCGTGAATTGCCCCCCTCCGACAAATATGCCGATTCCTGCCTGGACATTGCCGAGTGCACCGGTGCCGGCTGCATTCGTCCCGATATAGTTCCCATACACCTTGCTTCCGGTTGTCTGGTCGAACGTCATGCCGTTCCGGCCGTTCCCGGAGATGATGTTCCGCGCCGCCGGGGTGTTTCCCCCTATCACATTGTAATTTCCAGTCCCGGGAGCAGCTCCATTGGCGATGTAGACGCCGTCGGCTCCATTTCCCTTCGCCACGGCGCCAGTCGGGTCGGTTCCGATGAAGTTTCCCTGCACTGTATCGCCGTTGGCCGTTTCCAGGACGATCCCGGCGTCCGTGAACCTGTTGACAACCAATCCCCGGACCACGCTGTTTCCTCCCAGAAGCACAAGCCCGCGGAACACCGTCCCCTGGCCGTTGAGCTCGATCAAAAGCAACGCATTGTCTCCGACTGCGAGCGTGTTCGGCCTCGCGCCCGGCTGCGTGTAGCCGTCGATCAGCACCTGGTCCGTCAGCTGTGGAAGGGATGAGGAGAGGGGAATGGTCTGCACTCCCGTTCCGGGGATCTGGAACTTTATCGTATCGGGACCGGGATGAGAATTCGCTCTCACGATCGCCTCCCGCAGCGATCCGTTCCCGGCGTCAAGCGCATTGGTGACAAAATCCGGGGGGAGGTTTGCTTCGACCTGGACATCAAGATAGCAGGAACCTCCGCGGTCCTGCCCCCGCACTACGAGGAGGTTGTCTCCGGCAATCAGTATGTTATCCGGAACCGGGAAAACGAAGCTTGCACGGGTAGGGCAATTTTCGTGGAGCTGAAGCCCACCGGAGACATCAGTTCCGTTGACGAACACCTGGACATCATTGTCGATCGCAACGCTTATCGCAAGATTGTTGGCCCTGGAGGGGAGACTGAAGTGCTTCCGCAACAGTATCTGGGTTGACACATCCCAATTTGTCTTGATGTATGTCGGATTGTTGAGATCGCAGCCGCCAAGAATTGAGCCGAAACCGGCATTCCCGGTTGCCCACTGCGAATCATCGAATCCGGAAGTCTGATAGTTGGCCGGAAACGAATCCGCGGAAGCGAACTGCTGGTACTTATATCCGGTTGCCAGGTAAGGTGCGACGATGGCATTCTGCCTGCCGATCAGAGTGATATTTCCGAGCGCTGTTCCACCCACAATTGCGACAGAGCTGGAACTAAAAGATGAGATGGTGGGCAGAGTAGCAGGCAAGGCTGTCGAATTGAACACTGCGCCTGAGCCGTCCGTGAGATTGAAACTGGCAAAACCCGGGTTCGTACCGTTGGTCGAGAAAGCATTGCCGTAGGTTGGATCCTTATAATACACGGTCAGTGTCGAGCTCGGATCCTGGACATATGTGGCGTATGTGGGGCTCGTCGTGGCTCCCGGACTGATAACAATGACAAAAGTATAGGAGGGATAATTCGCCTGAGTCGGACCGGTGAAGCTGGGAGCCTGGGAATCATCGTATGTCAGTGTCGCAATAAATGGACTTCCTCCTCCGGTTGTCCCACTGAAGTGTATGACGCGTTGGGTTGCAGTGACCGTTTGAACAAGCAAGACTGCCATAAGAACCAGTACGGCCCCGAAATCGGTAAACCGGTTTTTCATGATCCATCCCCTGTGTTTATCAAAGGTTGAGAGTTTCGCGGACAGCACGTCCCGTCACTTCTGTTTCTGATCAACGTTCGCCTTCTGCACGAGCGCGGTCATCCCCTCGAGCGTCATGTTTCCCCCGACCGTCAACTTTCCCGTAGCGTCGTCTTTTCTGACCGTGTACTTTCCCTGCTGTCCCGAAGAAACCCTGTAGTTCCCGCGCGCGTCCTTCTCGGCGAATACGAGCACGCTCTCTCCCTGCTGGAATGTCGCCATGTGGCTGTATAATTCGCCGACGCCATCGACCTCTCCTCCCGGGACGACTATCGTGAGAGGCTGTCCCGGAGCCCCCCCCTTCACATACTGGTCGACGGAGAGCGTGACGCTTGTGAGTATCCTCGAATGGTCTTCGTTCCAGTGCGAGACGAGCGCAGTGACTTTTCCGACCGCAACAACATCCGACCTGGCGGCAAGCGTTGCGGGTGTCACCTCTATCGACTGGGCCCGGACGTCTGCGGCACTGAACGAAAGGACCATGACGAGTGCGGCGGTCGCAAAGCGTGTGCGTGTATTCATCGTTGATTCCCCCTGAGAGTTATTCAAATGGTGAGTGCCTCGTTGGTACGACAGCGTAATGCGCGGGAGATCTGTAAGCGTCGGGGTATCGGGAGAGGAATACGGGGACGAAGCGGCGCGGCGGATAAAACAAAAAAGAGCGACGGAGAATCGCTCTTATGAATTGACGCAGAGTACATATCCGTCGCAGTTGTGCCTCCGAACATACGATGGGGTATCGGCGTGGTCTTGTTCAGATGTAAGGCCAATGGTAAAGGCACGCTCGACGGAACTGGAATGATAAAGAACAGTTGAGTAAAACCTCATAATCATAACGAAACGTCCGGCTAATGTCAAGTGCGGAGACGGTTGTTCTTGCGGTCCGATGCGTGCGTTGATGCGCAGCACGAAAAAGCACGCACCGATGTGCGTGGCCCGGGGGACCGCGCTCCTGCGATTATTCGCCGTTGTACGCGGGGGGTGTTTTCTTTTTCCCCGCGGGGTCGTATCTTCATTCAAAAGAGCGAAAGTGAACTCTCGACGACAGTCGAATAGCAACCAAAAAAAATCAGGGAGAGCAGCAATGAATCTGCCGGGCTATGCGTTTCTCGACGGAAAGATTGTTCCGTACGCGGAAGCCAAAGTTGGTGTGCTCACACACGGGCTCAACTACGGGACCGCAGTCTTCGGGGGAATCAGGGCATACTGGAACGACGATGAAGGTGAGCTTTTCGTCTTCCGTCCGGTTGATCATTTCCGCCGGTTTCTCCAGTCCGCCGGGCTCCTCCGCATGGAACTTCCATATACCGCTGAGGCGCTCGCCGCCGGCACGCTCGACCTTCTTCGCACCGAGGGACACAGGACCGACTGCTACATACGCCCGCTTGCGTTCTACGGTGACGAAATCATCGGCGTCAGGCTCCACAACCTCACCCCCCGCCTTGCGATCACATCCGTGCCGTTCGGGCTCTACGTGGAGAACGACGAGAACGCCCACTGCACGATTTCCTCCTGGCGGCGCGTTGACGACAACATGATTCCCGCGCGCGGAAAAATCGCCGGAGCGTACGTAAACTCCGCACTGGCCAAGTCCGACGCGCAGCTTTCCGGGTTCGACGAGGCGATCGTCCTGGGCCAGGACGGCCACGTCTCGGAAGGGTCGGCGGAGAACATATTCCTCATCCGGAACGGCGTCGCAATCACCCCCCCGATTTCGGAGAACATACTGGAGGGGATCACGCGGCGCACGATCATCAACATTCTCAAGGACGAACTGGGGATGGAAGTGCAGGAGCGGTCGGTGGACAGAACGGAGCTCTTCCTCGCCGACGAGGTGTTCTTCACAGGGACCGGGGTGCAGGTGATCGCGGTAACCCGGATCGACCACAGGCCGATCGGAACGGGAAAGATGGGGAATGTCGTCAGACAGCTCAGGGAGCTGTATTTCAACATCGTCCGCGGGCGCGTGGTCCGCTACCGGCCGCACTGCGTCCCCGTGTACAACAACGGGACGGGAGCGCAGGGGACCGGTATGCTCGCCCGGAGCGGCAGGAAGTAGACCCGCCGCACTGCCTGAATCCGGGCGGCCGCGGCGAGCGGGGCCGCCCGTGTGTGTTCACCTACCTGTTCGCCGGGTGGATTCCGGCCTGATCCAGGAACTCCCGTATTGCCGCGTACGCGGAGAGCATCTGATCCCGCGTGAATCCCCCGTGCCTCCCGCCCGGGATCGTCACAAGCCTGTTCTGCACCCCCGCCGCGGTGAGCGCCCTGTGCAGGCGCACCGCCTGCGTGTACGGGACGAGCTGGTCATTATCCCCGTGAATCGTCAGCACGGGGGGGAGACCGGCGCGGACGTACGTCAGCGGCGAAACGCGCGCCGCCACCTTCTCCCTCTCGGGGAGGCTTCCCAGCCAGTTCACAGCGTAACTCTGCCGGTTCGGTCCGCTGAGGAGTTCGTTCACGTCGGTGATCCCGAACCAGTTGACGATCGCGGCGACCTTCATGGCGGGAAGCGCGTCATCCCATTCCTTCGATGCGTCGAATCCCGCCGAGCCATCGACCATACCCGTCATCAGTGCCAGGTGCCCGCCCGCGGAACCTCCCGTGACGACGATGCGCGTCGTATCAAAGCCGTACTGCTTTGCGTGCTCATAGACCCAGCGGAGCGCCTGCCGGCAGTCCTCGACCGCGGCAGGAGGAGGCGATACCCTCGCCATCCGGTACTCGACGTTGATCGCATGAAACCCCATGTCGAGATACGGAAGAGTCTCGAACACCCTCTCTTCCTTCGACCCGCCCACCCAGCCTCCCCCGTGGATAATGATCACCGTGGGAGCGATCGTACCGCGGGGATTCCGGGTGTACACGTCGAGCCTGCATTCGTAGTTGTTCGCAACAGAGTAGACGACGTTGGGAGTGACAGTGCAGTTCATCATGATATCGATCGGCCAGGAGGCCGGGGGCGCCTGTGACGGCGAAATGAACGGCACAAGCACCAGGAGCAGAGAGAGAAGCAATGAACGGCGCATGGAAGTATACCTGTCTGATGTTGTTGGATCAGGTGAAGGAAACGGATGCCTTGCTGCAGCGCGCTTGGAGCGCAATCACTGTCTTTTCAGGAGCGACGTTCCGCCGTCAATAAGTGCCGCGGCGCGTTCCAGCACTCCGGACGCGATCCCGATCTGATCGGCCGCCTCTTTCCACTTTCGCATTTCGATCGCCTCCCGCACACCGGGGAGCGTCTTAACGCTGTACCCGGTATACCGTCCGGGCGCGTAGATCGCATGAACGTACCAGGGCCTTCCGGGAAGCCCCTCCTTCGTCGTCAGGGTCCGTTCGAAGTCCATGAACAGCCTGTCGAGAGACCGGGCGGATTCTGCGGGGAAAGACCGGCCGGCCGGGCGGCCCTCCTTCCACGCCTCGCCGAACTTTTGCGTGCTCCGCTCGAGAGCCGCCAGGGCGTTCTGAAGCGGCGCGAAATCGATGTACGGAACGGGGTCTTCCCCTTTCGGTGCGACACGGGGCTCCTTCGGGTCCGCCGAGAGATCGAACGTCTTTTCGCGGATCTTCCTGTTCAATTCCTCGGTCGCGTCGCGCATCTCGTCGGTGAGTTTCATCACCTCTCCGACGTACCGCCCGATCGTTTCGGTGAAGTTCCCGAAATCAAGCGGAAGCACATCCGCATCCGCGAGCCGAAGCACGATCCTGCCGGCGGTCTGCGCTTCCGTCACACCGTACACGAAACCCGGGTCGCCGAACCTCGCGTAATAGTCGAACGAATCGTACGCGGAATGATAGGAGCCCCCGCCGTCTTCCCCGCCGTAGCCGATGTTCATCGACGCTATGCCGAGATGCTGCAGGAACGGGGAAAAGTCGGATCCCGATCCAAGCGCCCCGATCCTCAGATCCGCCCGTTCACGTATCCCCTTTCGCTCCGCGGCGGATGCGTGAAGTAACTGCACCGCCCGTGCACGTTCCGACACGCTCACACGGGTTTCCGGGTCCGTCACGTCGCGCGCCACCTGGTTAACGAACATTTCGAGCGTGTGCGACCCGGCGGCCGAGAAGAAGCCCCTTCCGGTTCCGTCGGAATTGACGTACACGGCCGCTTTCGCCGCAAGCTCTTCCGCGTGCGTCTCCACCCATTCGGTGGAGCCGAGCAGGCCGGGCTCCTCCCCGTCCCACACGCAGTAAACAATCGTCCGGTCAGGACGCCAGCCGCCCGAGGCCAGGACACCCACCCCCCGGGCCTCTTCCATCATCGAAACCAGCCCGCTCAGGGGATCCCCCGCGCCGAACACCCATGCATCCTGGTGATTCCCCCGTATGACCCACTCTCCCGGTTCCCTGCTCCCTTTCAACGAGGCGATCACGTCGCGAATCGGCGCCATATCCCAAGAAAACTCGACTTTCAGGTGAACGGCGGCCGGCCCGGGCCCGCAGTGGTACGTGATCGGGAGTGCCCCCCTCCACTCCTCGGGCGCCACGGGCCCCCCCATCGCGGAGAGAAGCGGAAGCGCGTCGGCGTACGATACCGGGAGTACGGGTATCGTCGTCAGCACGCGGGCTTCGTTCAGCGGAAGCCGCTTCGCGTTTTTCGTGGCGCCGACAAACGGGGTGAGCGGGTCTCCCGGATACAACGGCATGTCGGCGACAGATCCCCGCTGGCCGCCGAACCTGTTCCTGTACGAGCCTTCCGGGTACACATCTCCCCGGAAATACCCGTCGTCACGGGGATCGGAGTAGATGATGCATCCCATCGCACCGTGTTCCGCCGCAACCTTGGGCTTGATCCCGCGCCAGGCGCCCCCGTACCGCGCGATGACAATCTTCCCCTTCACGTCGATCCCGCGCAGCGCAAGCTCCTCGTAATCCTTCGGGACCCCGTAGTTGACGTACACGAGCTCGCCGGTCACGTCGCCGTCGCACGAGTAGCAGTTGTACAGCGGGAGCTGTTCCGCCGTCTGGGCGGACGTTGTGTCCCCGGGAACGGGAGGTTCAGCAAGGACCGCACGGTACGACGTGGGACGGGTCATTTCGAGGAGCCTGAGCTTCGGCGTCGGGAAGAGGACGGTGAATTCCTCGATATGCGTGTCGTATCCCCAGGAACGGAAGAGGGACGCGATCACCGACACGTTCTCCGCGTCCCCCTTCGACCCGACGTGATGGGCATGGGAGGAAAGCTGTTTCATCCAGTCCCGCATGTTGACCGCTTTCAGCGAGGCGTCGAATCTGGATTCGAGAGACCGCTCGCTCACGGCATGCGCGCTGTCGAATCCGGCCATCGGCTGGGCGGACGCGCGGACGCAGAGGGAGGCGAACAGAACGGGGAGCATCGTGGCGGTACGCGGCACGCTCATACCTGCTTCCTTCTGATGTGATGCGGATAGGCGGGGCGAAAGTCCTTTCCAAGATAATCACCGGCACGTCCGAAAGCAAAGGCCCGGCCTTGATTTTCGCGGATGGAAACGGTAGTTTTTCCCGCCATCAAGATCACAGACAACGACATGACACGGGAGTTCTCCATGCGGATACACAGAACGGTTCTCATCGCCGCGCTCGCCGGATCCCTCACCCCGGCGGCACGGGGAGGAGAAGCGGATTCAACGCTCCTTTCGCTCGACCGGATTTTCTCCTCCAGGGAGTTCGCGCCCCGCAGGGCCGGGCCGTTCCAGTGGATGGACGGAGGGACCGCCTACACCGCGCTGGAGCGGTCCGCGTCAGCCGCGGGAGGACGTGACATCGTGCGCTACGAAACGGAGTCCGGCGCCAGGAGCGTTCTCATCGGCGCAGACCGGCTCATCCCTCCCGGCGGCACAGCGCCGATTCCGATCGAACACTACGAGCTCTCTCCGGGCAACAGGTACGTCCTCATATTCACAAACTCGCGCCGCGTCTGGAGGACGAACACGCGGGGCGATTACTGGATTGCGGGGCTCCGTGACGGAACGTTGAAGCGGCTCGGAGGAGACGCCGCGCCTTCAACGCTCATGTTCGCGAAGTTCTCGCCGGACGGTTCGCGCGTCGCCTACGTCAGGGGGAACAATCTCTACGTCGAGGACGTGGCGCACGGGGGAATCGTACAACTGACATCGGACGGCTCGACGACGGTCATCAACGGGACATTCGACTGGGTGTACGAAGAAGAATTCTCGCTTCACGACGGGTTTCGCTGGAGCCCCGACGGCACCCGCATTGCGTACTGGCAGCTCGACGCGGGGGGGGTCAGGGATTATCTCCTCATCAACGACACCGATTCGCTCTATTCGTTTGTCACACCCGTGCAGTATCCCAAGGTCGGGACGACACTCTCGGCGTGCCGCACCGGGGTCGTGAGCGCTTCCGGAGGACCGACGACCTGGTTCCCGACCGACGGGGATCCCCGGAACAACTATATCCCCCGGATGGACTGGGCGGGGAACGGAAGATTCGTTGCGTTCCAGTACATGAACCGGCTCCAGGACACGAACCGGCTCATGCTCGCAGACGCCCGGACCGGCGCCGTCAGGACGATACTCACAGACTCGGACAGCACGTGGGTGGAGGCCGTCGATGACCTTCGCTGGCTCGGGGGGGGAGAGTCGTTCACCTGGCTCAGCGAGTCGGACGGATGGAGACACCTGTACCGGTACGACGCCGCGGGGGGGCACAGGAGGCTTCTCACGCCGGGCGCATTCGACATCGAGAACATCGTCCGGGCGGATTCCGCCGGACGATGGGTCTATTACATCGCCTCCCCCGAGAACCCCTGCGAACGCTATCTCTACAGGCTCTCCATGGACGGGGAGGGGAAAAGCGGGAGGATTACCCCCCCCGGCGAACCGGGAATGCACGGCTACGACGTCTCCCCGGACGGAAGATGGGCGTTCCATACCTGTTCACGGTTCGGCGTCCCCCCTGTCGTCGAACTCGTCAGCCTCCCCGATCACGGTCTGCGGAAGATCCTTGCGGACAACGCGGGACTGAAAGGGGCGATTGCAGGATTGAAGAGAGGGAAGTCGGAGTTTTTCCGGGTTGACATCGGCGGCGGGATCGTTCTGGACGGGTGGAGGATGTTCCCCCCGGATTTCGATCCCTCGAAGAAATATCCCGTCCTCGAAGAGATTTACGGCGAGCCGGCCGCACAGACCGTCGTCGACAGATGGGGAGGAAGCACGTACCTGTGGCACCTGATGCTGACGCAGCAGGGGTATGTCGTCATCAGCATAGACAACCGCGGCACACCCGCTCCGAGAGGGCGGGCGTGGCGCCACTCGGTATACAGGCAGATAGGAATCCTGTCGTCGCAGGACCAGGCGGCGGCCATGCGCACCATCCGCCGGTGGGATTTTGTCGATTCCACGCGCATCGGCATATGGGGATGGAGCGGCGGGGGATCGATGACGCTCAACATGATACTGCGGTACCCCGGACTTTACCAGACGGGGATGGCTGTTGCACCCGTCCCTGATCAGCGCCTGTACGACGCCACGTACCAGGAACGGTACATGGGGCTCCCGGCGGGGAACCCGGAAGGGTACCGTCTCGGCTCCCCCATCACGTTCGCCGACAGCCTGAGGGGAAACCTCCTCCTGGTCCACGGGACGGGTGACGACAACGTGCATTACCAGGGCTCGGAACGGCTCATCAACGCGTTCGTCAGGGCGAACCGGCAGTTCACGATGATGGCATACCCGAACCGGTCGCACGGGATTTATGAGGGGGAAGGGACGACACGGCACCTGTACGGACTCCTGACAAAATACCTGACCGATCATCTCGCGCCGGGTCCCCGCACGAATTGACGGACAACCGGTGCGGCCGCAGCATTGCCGCGGTTCCGCCGATTCTCTCCCCGTTCACCTGTCCTTGCACAGGGAGAGCGCCTTTTGGTACGCGGCGATCCCACCCTTCCCGGCGCCGCCTTTCTCAAAGCCCCTCCTCGGGCCGTCATAGACGTTCCGTGACCCCGGGCGCGCGCCGGCATACTTCCCGGGGTTTTCGATCGCCTGGCCGGTCTTTGCCCCCTGGAGAACGGACCGCAAGCCCGGCAGAGCGAACGCTCCGGGCGGGGCTTTCTCATTTAAGGACAATTCTCTATATTGCGTCCGGCATGACACATTTCCGGGTGAACTCGTGAAAGCCGGAGACCGAAAGCCGGGACGAAAACGACCGCCGACAGTGAAACCGAAGAAGAAACGAATCTCCGGAACTGCCGCGGAGCAGGTGTATTGCACCGAATGCGGCGCGACGCTGGAGAACTTCTGTTTCTCCGAGGGAGTCGACGATCTCGCTGCTATCCGGAAAACGCTTGCACAGTGCAAACAAAAGGGGCGATTTTCGGGCGATTTCTGCTCGAAGCTCTTTATCGCCCACCCCGAGGCGGTGACGGTACCGGATCACGAGCCTGGCGACGATCCCGCCGCCTGATCTGACCTGACACACCTCAATACCGATCCGCGCACCCTCAAGGAGACCACCATGTTCCGTCCAGGCTCAAATTCCGTCGTTGCTCTTCTCACGATTGGAGGCTTGCTGTCATCCCGGCCCGGGGTGAACCCGGCACAGGCGCAGGACGACAGGTCGCTCACGCGCGACGAGGTCTCAGTCATCAAAAAGAAAATGACCGCGGTCTTCGAGGCTCTTGGTCAGCCTGCGGGATATTCCATCGAACACGAAGAATTCAGCCTCCCCACGGAGGCGTACAAAAACTCGACGACGGGGAAGTACAGCCTGATTGGCGGGTCCGCACAGAGGCGGTTCGGGACGGAGAAGAAGACGGAGGAGGAGGGCAAAGATCTGCAGAAGGAGTACCAGAAGAAGATCGCAGAGGCGCAGGCAAAGGGCGATTACGCGGAGATGTCCAGGATCGCCATGGAGATGCAGCAGAAGTCGGCCCAGATGCAGCTCAAGGCCACCGAGGGGCACAAAGACCCCGTGCTGGTCTCCATCTCGTTCAACAGCAATCCGGGCGCGGTTATCGATCCCGACATGGTCGTCTTCGAGCATCCAGGGGTCATCGCGCTGAGGTCCGGCGTCGAGAACGGATCGGAACGCATTGCCGTCTATTGTGATCCCGTGTCACTGAAGGACACGAAGCAGCTTTCACGCGTGGAATTGAATCAGCCTGAAGGAGGCGTCGCAAAGAGGACGCTCGTTCTGAACATCTCGATCGACGTGACCGGTCCACCCGCGGAGATCGAGCCGTGGGTGAAGACCGTCGACGTGAAAAAGGTGCTCGCACAGATCGACCCGGCGCACTGAAGGCGGTCCCACGGAGGAAACATTGACTTTTACGGACCCCCTGCGTAGCTTGTTTCTTCATGCCTGAGCTCAGACAGAACATCATCACCCGCGAATGGGTGATTATCGCAAAGGAACGCGCGAGGAGGCCGGACCAGTTCGTCCGCCCGAAAAAAGAGTCGGACCCCCTTCCGCAGTTCGATCCCGGGTGCCCCTTTTGCCCGGGAAACGAGGCGTTGAGCGCAGCGGAGACGTACAGGGTGGCGGACCGGGACGGATGGAAGGTGCGGGTCGTCGGGAACAAGTTCCCCGCCCTGTCGCAGGAAGGGGACCGGGTACGGCGGGTCGACGGGGTATTCCGCTCAATGTCAGGCGTGGGATTTCACGAAGTCGTCATCGAGAACAGGCGCCATGATCTCTCCCCCGCGCTGTATTCCGTGGAAGAGCTGAAGACGATACTCGGCGCCTACCGCGCACGCTACATGCAGATGCGGAAAGATCCGCGGGTCGAAGCGATTATCATATTCAAGAACCACGGCGAGTCCGCCGGGACGTCGCTGGCGCACCCTCACTCCCAGATCGCCGCCACGCCCATCGTCCCGACACAGATACGCCACAGGATGGACGAGGCGATACGGTTCTTCGACGAGACCGGGGATTGCGTGTTCTGCACCACGCTCAGGCGGGAGCTTGCGGACCGGCACAGGATCATCGCCTCGACGGACTCGTTCGTCGCATTTATCCCCTACGCCGCGCTTTCACCGTTCCACCTCTGGATCTTTCCCGTCCGCCACTGCTCGTCGTTCGACGAAATCGAGGAGTATGAAATCACGGACCTGGCAGCGACGCTCAAGACCGTCCTCGGGAAACTGTATCACGGCCTGAACGATCCCGACTACAATTTTTCCATCCGGTCAATACCGGCGCGCGAGGGCCAGAGGGAGTACTTCCACTGGTACCTCACAATCATCCCCCGCATCGTGCGGACCGCGGGGTTCGAAATCGGGAGCGGCATGTACATCAACACGGCGATTCCCGAGGTGAGCGCAAAGTTCCTGCGCGACGTCAGCGTCGAATGAGGAGCCTCCCTCTCCCCTGAAATGACGCGGGGCCGCTCCCCGCGGCCCCGCGCCGTACAGCTCCTGTTCTCCCCCGATCGATCCCCCGTCTCAGCTCCCCATCATCGACATCGCGCTCAGTCCGAATATCCCGAACACGATCATCGTCAGCACTGCCGTCAGGACGAAGTAGATGACGAGAAGGACGATGATAGACACCACCATGTACGCCACAACCTTGTCCTGCGGCGTTTTCATTGTGTGGGGAATCCCGAGATACATGAGATACAGGCCATAGAGGCTTGCGATCAGGACGAGAACGCCGAGAACGGGAACGATCGTGAGGATCCCTGCAACCCAGGCCGGTGTGTACGAATAGGCGACGAGCTGCATCGACCGCCCGAAGCTTTTCTGGGATCCGAAGTTGGGCGCAAGGTAGTCGATGACAAAGGCGGTCAGGTAGACCCCCGCCACGGCGACGATGAACGAAACAATCGCCATTGCGATCCCCGTAGTGAACGACGTGAACATCCCCCGGCCGATCAGGCCCAAACCGAGCATTGTGGCAACAGCAGGAATGAGCGCGAGAGGAATCACGTAGCCGGAAATAATCTGCCCGACGACCGGCTCCTCACCGGCGATCGCCGGCCACTCCGTTTTTGGCGTCAACATGATGTTTTTCGCCCTGTCCACGATATTCATGATGCCTCCAGGATGTTATGGTATGTGAGGAAGGGAACTGACGAGGTCGTGCCAGATGCCGGTCACGAAAAGGGCCGTGCTCGTTCCGGGAGCCGGATGGTAAGAAGATAGAGGAAAGACGGAATCGAATCAAGCCCGCGTTCAGCCGAAAAGGGCGGAAAGGGCGTTACATAGGTGGAACGCGCGGGGAGTGCGGCATAACCCCGGCTCCGCCCGGGACGCCCCGCTCCCCGCGTCGCGCACCCTACCCTTTTTTCTTCCAGTTTTCGGGCCGGAGGGACCGGACTGCAGCCCCGGCCTTCCACATCTCCGAATTCCGCCAGGCCCCGAGTTCCACCTCGAGCTTTTCCCTGTAGTCAGGCGCGCTGCACGTGTCGAGGACCCGGCGCGACTCCACTCCCGCGCTCACGTCCCTGTACAGAAGCTCGAACAGGGGGCGTGCCGCGGTCTCAAACCGCTTCGACCAGTCGAGCGCACCGCGCTGCGCCGTGGTGCTGCAGGAGGCGAACATCCAGTCCATGCCGTTCGCCCCGATAAGCGGATAAAGGGACTGCGTCGCTTCCTCAACGGTTTCGTTGAACGACTCACTCGGGGAATGCCCCATCGCCCGGAGCGTCTCGTACTGGGCCTTCATAAGACCCGCAATCGCCCCCATCAGGACCCCCCGTTCCCCCGTCAGATCGCTCAGCACTTCCTTTTCGAAGGTCGTCGGAAACAGGTACCCGGAACCGATGGCGACCCCGAACGCGGTCACCCTGTCGGCGGCCTTCCCCGTGGCATCCTGGAAGACCGCAAAGCTCGAATTAATCCCGCTCCCCGCCAGGAAATTCGTCCGCACGGTGCGTCCGGCCCCCTTGGGGGCGACAAGGAACACGTCGACGTCCTTCGGCGGGATGACGCCGGTCTGATCGCGGAACACGACCGAGAACCCGTGTGAGAAACAGAGCGCCTGTCCCTTTTTCAGGTTCCTGAGAATCCTCGGCCACTGTTCCTTCTGCCCTGCGTCGGAAAGCAGTATCTGCACGATCGTTCCGCGCCTCACGGCGTCCTCGATGTCTTCGAAGAGGGTTTTTCCCTCCACCCAGCCGTCATGAACCGCGTCGCTCCAGCCCTTCCCCCCCTTCCGCTGGCCGATCACGACATTCACGCCGTTGTCGCGGAGGTTCAACGACTGGCCGTGTCCCTGGGGACCGTACCCGATGATCGCAACAACTTCTTTCCCCAGCACTTCCCGCGCCTTTGCGAGCGTGAACTCCTCGCGCGTGACAACTTCTTCCCGGACACCGCCGAAATCGATAAGCGCCATTCTTCCGTTCTCCCTGACATGTGATGTGGATGCAACTGGACCGCCTTCCTAACTGAATGCTATTCTCTCCACCACCCCCCGGGTCACATCTTCGGTGCTCCCCGGGCCCCGTATATCCGCCGTCCGGCAGCCGTCGGCGATTGCGCTGTCCACCGCCCGTTCGACCGCCGCCGCCTCCGCTTCCAGACCGAGGGAATGCCGGAGAAGGAGCGCTGCGCTCAGTATCGCCCCGACGGGATTGGCGATTCCCTTTCCGGCGATATCGGGGGCGGAACCGTGTATCGGCTCGTACAGACCGGGGCCGGACTCCCCTATCGAGGCGGACGGAAGGAGTCCCATCGACCCCGCCAGCACCGACGCTTCATCCGTCAGTATGTCGCCGAACATGTTTTCGGTCACGAGCACGTCAAACCCGGCCGGCTCAGAGATGAGCCTCATCGCTGCCGTGTCGACGAGCATGTTTTCGAGCGTGACGCCGGGGTAATCCCGTGCAACGTCGGCCGCGGTCGCCCGCCAGAGGCGCGACGTCTCGAGGACGTTTGCCTTGTCCACCGACGTGACTTTCTTCCGCCTTCCTTCCGCGAGCCGGAACGCCAGGACCAGTATGCGCCTGATCTCGTATTCGTAATACTCCATCGTGTCAAACGCACGGAGCCGCCCCCCCGCATTGTCCCTGCCGCGCGGCGTCCCGAAATAGAGTCCCCCGGTCAGCTCCCTCAGCACAAGGAGATCAACCCCCTTCAGGCGTTCTGGCCTGACCGGAGATGCGTCGAAAAGCCCTGCGTGCGGCTTCACCGGCCTCAGGTTCGCGTAGAGCCCGAGCCCCTTGCGCAGCGCCAGGAGCCCCTGCTCGGGCCTGACGGCCGCCGCGGGATCGTCCCACTTCGGCCCCCCGACGGCACCGAGAAGCACGGCGTCCGCCCGCGCGCAGGAGTCGAGAACCTCCGTTGCCAGCGCGACACCCGATGCGTCAATGGAGCATCCGCCGATGAGGTGGGTCGCATAGCTGAATTCATGCCCGCGCAGACCCGCGACCCGGTCGAGGACGCTGCGGGCCGCACGGGTCACCTCCGGACCGATCCCGTCCCCCGGGAGAAGTATGATCGCTGCTTTCATCTGCCGTCAGTTCAGGAGGTCGTCGTAAGCCCGTATTCGATGCTGTCGGAAAGGGCACGCCAGCTCGCCTCGATGATATTTGCGCTCGCGCCGACGGTGCTCCACCGGCGCGTGCCATTTCTCGTCTCGATGAGAACACGCGTCGTTGCCGCGGTTCCGCTCCCGCCGTCGAGGATCCTCACCTTGTAGTCCGCGAGCCGGAACTGCGCGAGCTTCGGATAGACAGGCGTCAGCGCCTTTCTGACCGCGGTATCGAGCGCATTCACGGGGCCGTTCCCCTCTGCCACGGTGTGGAGGACATTCCCCCCGACGTTCAGCTTGACCGTCGCCTCCGCGAATATTCCCCTCCCGTCCCTGTGCTCGACGTTGACCGTGAGATCGATCAGCGCGAAGGGGGGGGCATAGTTCTCCTGCTGCCGCTGCATCATGAGCGCGACGGAGGCTTCCGCCGCCTCGAAGGAGAAGCCTTTCGCCTCCAGGGCCTTGATCTGGTCAAGGACCCGGCTTATCCTCGCCGTGTCCACGTTGACGAATCCGAACTCCTCCGATTTGCTGACGATGTTCGCGCGCCCGGAGAGCTCCGACACGACGACCCGCATCGCGTTTCCCACAAGGGCCGGATCGATGTGCTGGTACGAATCGGGGTTCCGCCGTATCGCTGCGACGTGGATTCCCCCCTTGTGGGCGAACGCCGACTTTCCGACATACGCAAGGTGGGCGTCCGGCGAGAGATTCGCGATTTCGGCGACGTAGTGGGCGGTGTCGGTAAGGCGCGCCAGGTTCCCGTCCGGGAGACACTCCACGCGGAGCTTGAGCGTGAGATCCGCGATCACCGACACGAGGTTCGCGTTGCCGCACCGTTCGCCGTAGCCGTTGATCGTCCCCTGGACCTGTGTACACCCCCCCCGGACCGCCGCAAGAGAGTTTGCCACCGCGCACTCGGCGTCATTGTGCGTGTGTATCCCCATGGGGACGTTCACAGACTCCCGGACGCGGTCAACGATCTCCGCAATTTCCCAGGGCATCGTCCCCCCGTTTGTGTCACACAGGACCAGGATTTCCGCGCCGCCTCCGGAGGCGGCGCGGAGGGTCTCCAGCGCGTATTCCGCGTCGAGCTTGAACCCGTCGAAGAAATGCTCGGCGTCGTAGAACACACGCCGTCCCCGCCCGGCCAGATACGCTGTGCTCTCCCGGATGATCCGGAGGTTCTCCTTCGGATCGGTCCTCAGGACTTCCCTGACGTGGAACAGGGACGTCTTCCCGACGAGGGCGCACACGGCGGTCGCCGAATCGATGAGAGCGGCAATATTGGGGTCGTCCTCCGGGCGGCCGCCGACGCGGCACGTGGAGCCGAACGACGTGATCACGGCGTGATTCCAGGAGAGGTCCTTCGCGCGGGAGAAGAACTCGACGTCCTTGGGATTCGAGCCCGGCCAACCGCCTTCGATGAATGCGACGCCCAGGTCGTCAAGCTTTTTTGCAATCCTGAGCTTGTCGTCACACGAGAGCGAAATCCCCTCCCTCTGCGTGCCGTCGCGCAACGTCGTGTCGTACACCTGAACGCGCATCTCTCAGCTCCGCGATGTTGAACGTTCGAACGCCTGGATCTCCTCCATGAACCGGAACAGGTACCCGAGTTCATCCACGCCGTTCAGAAGGCATGTCTTTGCGAAACCATCGACGGGAAACCGCATCACCCCTCCTCCGGGAACGAGCAGGGTCTGCGACGGAAGGTCGACCGTCACCTCCGCGCCGGGATCGGAGCCCAGGAGCGCGACGAGCCTGGCGTGGTCGTCCGCGGACAGGCTCAGCGGGAGGATGCTGTTCTTCATCGCGTTGTTCGAAAAAATGTCGGCAAAGGAGGTGCTTATCACCGCGCGGAAGCCGAATCCCGCGAGCGCCCAGGGGGCATGCTCGCGCGACGAGCCGCATCCGAAATTGTCCCCCGCAAGGAGCACCTGCGCCCCGCGGTGGGCGGGCATATTCAGGACAAACCCGGGCCGGGGGGTGCCGTCGGCGTTGAACCGCCAGTCCGCAAACAGGTTGTCTCCCAGCCCCTGCTTGTCCGTCACCTTGAGGAACCGGGCCGGGATGATCTGATCGGTGTCGATGTTGTCCACGAGAAGCGGGACGACGCGCGACGTGAACCGGGTGAATTTCTCCATGATCCCCTTCCTTGTTATGAAAGCGTCCGGACGTCCGTGATTGTGCCCGTCACGGCGCTTGCCGCCGCCGTCAGGGGGGAAGCCAGAAACGTCCTTCCGCCTTTTCCCTGCCGCCCCTCGAAATTCCTGTTGCTCGTGCTGACGGCGTACTGACCCGGAGAGAGCTGGTCGCCGTTCATCGCGATGCACATCGAGCATCCCGCTTCCCGCCATTCCGCCCCGGCGGACGTGAATATCCTGTCAAGCCCTTCCGCCTCCGCCTGGCGCTTCACCGCCTGCGATCCGGGAACGACGAGAACGCGGACGGCGGGGTCGACCTTCCGCCCACGCAGGACCGACGCAGCAAGACGCAGATCCGAGAGCCGCCCGTTTGTGCAGCTCCCGATAAAGACGACGTTGACCGGACGGCCGAGGAGAGGCTCGCCCGGCGTCAGGTTCATGTATTCGATCGCCTTCCTGAGCGCCGAGCGCTGCGCAGGGTCGCTCACGTCCTCAGGCCGCGGGACGGGGCCTCCCACCGGGAGCCCCATGCCGGGATTCGTCCCGAACGTGATCATCGGCGGCAGGTCCGAAATATCGAGCGTCAGCGACCTGTCGAAGACGGCCCCGTCGTCCGTCGGAAGCGCGCGCCACCGGGCGACGGCACGGTCCCACTCCGCGCCGCGGGGGGAGAAGTCCCTCCCGGCGAGGTACTCGAACGTCGTGTCATCCGGCGCCATCATTCCCGCCCGTGCGCCCCCCTCGATCGACATGTTGCATATCGTCATCCTCTCCTCCATCGAGAGCGTCCCGACGGCGGACCCCGCGTACTCGAACACGTGGCCGGTCCCCCCTCCGACGCCGATCCGCGCGAGGAGCGCGAGAACGATGTCCTTCGCCGTGACGCCGGGCCCCCGCTTCCCCTCGATACGGACTTCAAACACGCCGGGGCGGCGCTGGAGGAGGCACTGCGTCGCAAGAACGTGTTCCACCTCGCTCGTCCCGATCCCGAAGGCGAGGGCGCCGAACGCCCCGTGCGTCGACGTGTGGCTGTCGCCGCAGACGACGGTCATTCCCGGGTGGGTGAGACCGAGCTCGGGGCCGATGACGTGCACGATGCCGCGCCTGGCGCTCGACATCCCGAAGAACCGGATACCCCCCCAGCGGGCGTTCTCCTCCATCTGCGCGATCTGCTTCGAGGCGAGGGGGTCTGTCATGGGGAGAGACGGATCCGCCGTGGGGATGCTGTGGTCGACCGTCGCGACGGTCCGCTCCGGCTTCCGCACCGTGAGCCCGCGGGCGCGGAGCCCGGCAAACGCCTGGGGGGACGTGACCTCGTGGACCAGGTGCAGGTCGACGTAGAGGATCGCGGGAGCTTCCGGCTCCTGGTGCACAAGGTGCGACTCCCATACCTTCTCAAACAACGTCTTCGGTTTCGGCGCATTCATCGGCGTGTTTCCTCCCCTTGAGATCATCGTCATACGACCGAGGCCGCCAGCGCGATCGCCTCTTTTGCCCGCCCCTCCCGTCGCCTGCGGACGTTCAGCGCCCTGTTCATCGCTTCAAGGTATGCCCGCGCGCTCCCGGTAATCACGTCGGTGCTCACCGCCCTGCCGTTGTACTGGACCCCGTCGAATTCCACGCGCACGAATACTTCCCCCACCGTGTCATGGCCGATGCTCACCGACTTGAGCGAGTATTCGAGGAGCTTTCCGACGATCCCTGTCAGTCGTTCGATGGCCCTGTACATCGCGTCCACGGGGCCGTCCCCGGTGGCGGAATCGACAATCCGTTCCTCACCCGTCTTCAGCTCCACGGTGGCCGTGGGGCGGACGCTCGTCCCCGTGCTGACGTGAAGCCCCACCAGCTCGTAGCCCTGCTCCGAGCCGTGCGTCCCCGCGTCGAGGATTGCGATAAGCTCCTCGTCGAATATTTCCTTTTTCTGGTCCGCGATCGCCGTGAACCCGGCGTACGCTTTCTCGAGCTCGGCGTCCGCCAGGTCGAACCCGAGCTCCGCATAGCGCTGCCTGAGCGCGTGGCGTCCGGAGTGTTTTCCCAGCACCAGCGTGCTGTGCCTGATGCCGACCGACTGCGGTGTCATGATCTCGTACGTGATGGCGCTCTTGAGCATCCCGTCCTGGTGGATGCCCGCCTCATGGGAAAACGCGTTCGCTCCCACGATCGCCTTGTTCCTCTGCACCTGCATGCCGGTGAGGCTCGACAGGAGCCTGGAGGAACGGTAGATCTCCTCCGCGTCGACGCCGGTTACGACGCCGAGGCGTTCGGAACGCACCTTGATCGCAATGACGATCTCCTCCAGCGCCGCGTTCCCCGCGCGCTCCCCGATGCCGTTGACAGTGCACTCGACCTGGCGCGCCCCGTTCTCGATCGCCGCAAGCGTGTTCGCCACCGCCATGCCGAGATCGTCGTGGCAGTGGGCGCTGAGGACGGTCCCGCCGAGATCTCCCACCCGCTCCCGGATCGTCCTGAACATGGCGCCGTATTCCGCAGGGATCGCGTAGCCGACCGTATCGGGGAGATTGAGAACCGTGGCGCCGGCCGCAATGACCGCGGCGGCGATCTCGCACAGGAACCCGATGTCGGTCCGCGAGGCGTCCTCGCAGGAGAACTCGACGTCGCCGCAGAGGCTCCGTGCGTACTTCACCGCCTCGACCGAATCCTTCAGCACCTGCTCCCGCGTCTTCTTGAGCTTGTGGGCCAGGTGAATGTCGGACGTGGCGATAAACGTGTGGATGCGCGGCTTGCGGGCGCCGCGGATCGCCTCCCATGTCCTGTCGATGTCGCCCGCCATCGCCCGCGAGAGTCCCGCGACCGACGACCGTTCGACGGTCCCCGCAATCATGCGGACCGCCTCGAAATCGCCGGAAGAGGCGACGGGGAAGCCCGCTTCGATCACGTCAACTTTCAGGCGTTCGAGCTGCCTGGCCATGCGCAGTTTTTCGTCCACGTTCATGCTGCACCCCGGCGACTGCTCCCCGTCGCGGAGCGTGGTGTCGAACACGATGATGCGGTCGTTCATGGGAGTGCTCTCCTTAGAGTATTCTGCCTTCTACGTCGATGAGTTTCTTTACCCACGCCATCAATTCGCCGAACTGGGCAGGGGTCAGCGACTGGGCCCCGTCGGAAAACGCCTCCTCGGGCTTCGGGTGAACCTCGATGATCAGCCCGTCCGCGCCCGCGGCCACCGCGGCCTTCGCCAGGGGGGTGACGAGGCTCCGCACGCCGGTCCCGTGACTGGGATCCACGATGATCGGGAGATGACTCGTCTCGTGCACCGCCGGGACCGCCGAAATATCGCAGGTGTTCCGCGTATAGTCTTCAAACGTCCGTATTCCGCGCTCGCAGAGGATCACCTCGTAGTTGCCCTGCGACATGATGTATTCCGCCGACAGGAGAAGGTCCTTCACCGTGTTCGCCATCCCCCGCTTCAGGACGACCGGCTTGCGGACTTTGCCGACCTCCTTCAGGAGCGCGTAATTCTGCATGTTGCGCGCACCGATCTGGAGTATGTCCGCATAGTCGGTCACCAGCGCCACGTCCGTGGGCGTGATCACCTCGGTGATTATGAAGAGGCCCGTCTTCTGCCTCGCCTCGGCGAGCAAACGGAGTCCCTCCTCCTCGAGTCCCTGGAAGCTGTAGGGGGAGCTCCTGGGCTTGAACGCCCCTCCCCGGAGGACCTTCGCCCCCGATTTCTTGACCTCCTCCGCCACCGCCAGTATCTGCTCGCGGCTCTCGACCGAACAGGGTCCGGCCATCACGATGAAGTGATTGTTCCCGATCGTGACCGAACCCGGCGATCCCGCCGCCCCCAGGCGGATCGTCGTCCGCTCCGGCTTCCAGTCGGTGCTCGCCAGCTTGTAGGGCTTCAGTATGGGAACGACGCTCTCGACGCCGTCGAGGACCTCGAGGGCCTGGAGGCGCGATTTTCCCCGCTCGTCGCCGACGCAGGCGATCACGGTCCTCTGCTCGCCGTAGATCGGGTGCACCTGGTACCCGAGCGTGCGCACCTGCTCGAACACGTGCTCGACCTGGTCCCGGGAGGCCCCCGGCTGCATGACGATGATCATACTTCCCCCTGGAACTCGCGCTTCAGGGCCACGCGTCCCGTGCGCGCCATCTCCTTGATGGCGAACGGCTTCAGCATCTTGATGATCGCGTCGACCTTCTGCTGGCTCCCCGTGGCCTCCAGCGTGAGCGTCTTCGGGCTGATGTCCACAACCTTCGCGCGGAAGATCTCCGCGATCTGCATGATCTCGGGACGCGTGTCGTTCGTCGAATGCACCTTGACAAGGACAAGCTCCCTGTCGACGAAGCTCTCGAACGTCAGGTCGATCACCTTGACGATATCGATGAGCTTGTTCAGCTGTTTTGTGATCTGCTCAATGATCTGGTCGTCCCCGCGCGCAACGATCGTCATGCGGGACACCCCCTCGTCCTCCGTCGGCCCGACGCTCAGGCTGTCGATGTTGTATCCTTTCGCCGCGAACAGTCCGGCGATCCTGTTGAAGGCCCCGAACTTGTTCTGGACGAGAATCGATATCGTGTGTCTCTTGGCCTTCTCGTCGGCGGGACCGGGCGCCTGCGTGTTAAGCATTGCTTGGGACGTTGGCATGGACGCTGACCTTTCTGGCTTTGCCTTTTTCCACGGTGACGATCCCTTCTCCGGATCCGTTGCGGCCGGCCTCGACGGGATCGGGAGTGTCGATCATTTCATTGATCGTCTGCCCCGCGGGGATCATCGGGTAGACGTTGTCCTCCTTCGCGACGACGAACTCGGCGAATACCGGCCCTCCGGTGTGCGCCATTGCCTTGCGCAGGACGTCTTCCACCTCGGAGGTGCGCGTGGCCCGGAAGGCCGGGCACCCGTACGCCTCCGCAAGACGCACGAAATCCGGGTTCGCGAGCTCCACCTGCGAGTAACGCCGCCGCCAGAACAGCTCCTGCCACTGCCGCACCATGCCGAGGAAGCCGTTGTTGATGACGAATATCTTGAGCGGGAGGCGGTGCTCGACGATCGTCGCCATCTCCTGGCTGTTCATCTGGAAGCCGCCGTCGCCGCTTATCGAAATGACGGGGAGATCCCTGCGGCCGAAGACGGCCCCCATGGCCGCGGGAAGAGAAAACCCCATCGTGCCGAGGCCCCCCGAGGTGATGTGCGTGCGGGGATGAGAGAAGTTGAAGAACTGCGCCGCCCACATCTGGTGCTGTCCCACGTCCGTGACGACGACCGCATTCCCCTCCGTGATCTCCCCCAGCTTCTGTATCACGTACTGCGCGCGGATCTCCTCCCCGTTCCTGTAGCGGAGGGGATGCTCGTCCTTCCATGCGTCGATCGTCCGGAGCCAGTCCTTCGTCTCCAGCGGGACGACGAGATCGTGGAGCGCGGCAAGCACCCGCTTCACGTCGCCGACGATCGGGACGTCGACTTTGACGTTCTTGCTTATGGCGGAAGGATCGATGTCGATATGGATCTTCTTCGCCTCCGCGGCAAATGCGTCCACGTTTCCGGTGACCCTGTCGTCGAACCGGGCGCCGACGGCGATGAGGACGTCGCAGAAATGGACCGCCATGTTGGAATACCACGTGCCGTGCATGCCGAGCATCCCGATGGCAAGCGGGTCGTTCTCGGGGAACGAGCCGAGCCCGTGGAGCGTCGTCGTCACAGGGCAGCCGAGCTTCCTCGCGAGTGCCGTAAGCTCCGGCGCCGCGTTGGAGAGTATCGTCCCCCCTCCCACGTACAGGACCGGCCGGCTCGCCGCGTTAATCATCTCCGCGGCTTTCTTGATCTGCCGGACGTTCCCTTCGAGTATGGGGGCGTAGTTTCTCAGCGTCACGCTCCCGGGATAGGCGAAGTGGGTTTTCTGGGCCATCACGTCCTTCGGGAGATCGACGAGGACCGGCCCCGGGCGCCCGCTCACGGCGATGTAGAAGGCTTCCTTGATCGTCTGCGCAAGCTCGCGGACGTCGCGCACAAGGTAGTTGTGCTTTGTCACCGGACGCGTGATGCCGACGATGTCCGCCTCCTGGAACGCGTCGTTCCCGATGAGGCGCAGGGGAACCTGCCCTGTGAAGACGACAAGCGGTATAGAATCCATCATCGCATCGGCGATGCCGGTGACCGTGTTCGTCGCGCCCGGTCCCGACGTCACGAGGACAACGCCTGGTTTCCCCGTCGCCTTGGCGTAGCCTTCCGCGGCGTGCGTCGCCCCCTGTTCGTGGCGCGTCAGGACGTGGTTGATGTCCGAGATATCGTGCAGCGCGTCGTAGACGCCTATCGTCGCCCCCCCCGGATAGCCGAAGAGGACCTCGACGTTTTCGGCGATGAGACTGCGAACGAATATCTCCGCCCCGGTCATGAGCCGCCCCGCCGGTCCGGCCGGGCTTTCTTCCTCGTGCGCCTGTCGTGACATCGTCAACCCTCCGCTCGTGAATGTGAAACAACAAAAGAATATGAATGGATCAATCCGTGACTGCCCCCGTGCTGCTGCTCGAAACCTGGCGCGCATACTTGGCAAGCACGCCGCGCCTGTACCGGGGTTCCGGCTGCACCCAGGCGGCTTTCCGCTTCTTCATCTCGGGCTCGCCGACGTCGAGATGAAGAAGGCGTTTCCGCGCATCGATTGTAATCAGGTCCCCCTCGCGGACGAGCGCGATTGCCCCCCCGACGAACGCCTCCGGGGCGACATGGCCGACGACAAGCCCGTATGTCCCCCCGGAGAACCGGCCGTCGGTGATCAGGGCGACCGAATCACCGAGTCCCGCACCGATGATCGCGGAGGTCGGTGCGAGCATTTCCCTCATACCCGGGCCACCCCGCGGCCCTTCATACCGGATGACGATCACGTCCCCTTTCCTGATCTTCCCCCCCAGTATCGCTTCAAGGCAGGCTTCCTCGGAGTCGAACACGCGCGCGGGACCCGTGATCGAGGGCTGCTTCACCCCCGTGATCTTTGCCACTCCCCCTTCCGCTGCGAGATTCCCCTTGAGGATCGCAAGGTGCCCTTCGCGGTACAGGGGATTCTCCCACGGGCGGATGACCTCCTGTCCCGCAGGGGGCGCCTCAGGAACATTCCCGAGGAGTTTCTCGACGGTCTCCCCCGTCACGGTCTGTGCGCCGCCGTGCAGAACGCCGTGTGCGAGGAGCATCTTCATCACCTGCGGAACTCCTCCGGCCCTGTGAAAGTCCGTCACCACGAACCGCCCCGAAGGCTTCAGGTCGCAGAGAACGGGGACGCGCGCGCGGACGGATTCAAAGTCATCGATCGAAAGGGGGGCTCCTGCCGCATGGGCAATCGCCAGGAGATGGAGGACGGCGTTCGTGGATCCGCCAATCGCCATGACGACGGCGATCGCGTTTTCAAAAGCGTGGCGCGTGAGAATGTGTGAGGGGAGTATCCTGTCGCGAATTGCACGGGCGAGCACTTCGGCGGAACGGGCAGAACTATCAGATTTTTCCGCATCTTCGGCCGCCATCGTGGAGGAGTACATAAGACTGAGCCCCATCGCCTCGATCGCCGAAGACATCGTATTGGCGGTGAACATTCCGCCGCAGGAGCCAGCCCCCGGACAGCAGCTCCGCTCGACATCCATGAGCTCGCTCTCGCTGATCTTGTTGGCGCTGAATTCCCCCACCGCTTCGAAAGCACTGACGACGGTGAGGTCCCTTCCCCGGAGGTGTCCGGGTTTTGTGGTCCCGCCGTAGACGAAGACGGCCGGGATGTTCATGCGAGCTATCGCGATCATCGCCCCCGGGATGTTCTTGTCGCACCCCCCCACAACAAGGACCCCGTCCATGCTCTGCGCGTTGCACGCAGTTTCGATGGAGTCCGCGATCACCTCGCGCGACACAAGGGAATATTTCATCCCCTCCGTGCCCATCGAGATGCCGTCGCTGACGGTGATCGTCCCGAAAATCTGGGGCATCGTGCCCGCGGAGCGGAGGGCGTCGACCGCGCGTTCGGCGAGATCCTTCAGCCCGATATTGCACGGCGTGATCGTGCTGTACGCGCTCGCAACGCCGACGATCGGTTTCGTGAAATCGCCGTCGCCGAAACCCACGGCGCGCAGCATCGCCCTGTTGGGGGTCCGCTGGACTCCCTGGGTTATTGTCCTGCTCCGGTAGTTTTGAGATTCCGTATCGGCCATGTCGGTTCAGTCCTCGTAAACATGCACAACAATGCACCTGCCCGCCGGAGGAGAACCATGCTTGACCGCTGATGTGAAACGAGGGGTATGTGCTGGTTGGCCTCCGGCGTCGGGTTAGCTGTTAATCAACAGCCCCAGAACGCTCGGGAGGCTAATAAGCAGCAGGAGGTTGAGAATCAGGGAAAGAGACAGAGCCGGGCTGTGGATTCCGGAGAGGGATCCTGGACGCGCCGCGGTATGTATGCTGTTTCCCATGGTGATGATGTCTGATACCAAGAATACAATTTCTTCGCACTCTGTCAAGGGGAATTTTCGGAATTGCGAAAAATCCCGGAAAACAAACCGCATTGGAGGCTTTATTGCCTTACCAGATCTTCACCCTGAGGCTGTCCGGACGGTACATCGGATCGCCGGGGCGGACGCCGAACGCCCTGTAGAATTCCGGAACGTCGGAAAGCGGACCGTTCACGCGGAGGAACTGCGGCGCGTGGACGTCCGTCATGACCTGGCGCGCGAGCGACTCGTCCCGTATCTGTCCGAGCCACGAATACGCGTAGGCAAGGAAGAACCGCTGGTCGGGGGTGAACCCGTCGATGAGCGTGTCCGTACTCCCTTCATGCGTCTTCTTGAACGCCTCGTACCCGATCACCACGCCGCCGAGGTCAGCGATGTTCTCACCCAGGCTCGCACGGCCGTTCACGTGGAGGCTGTCGAGAACGACGTAGTGCTGGAACTGGTCGACCATGACTTTTGCCTTCGCGTTGAACCGTTCGGCGTCCTCCTTCGTCCACCAGTCACGCAGGTTCCCCGATGCATCGAACTGGCGCCCCTCGTCGTCGAACCCGTGCGTCACCTCATGCCCGATCGTCGAAGCCCCGGCATACCCGTAGATGATCGCGTCATCGACAAGCGAATCCGCGACGCCGGGAATCATAAGCTCCGCCGCCGGCAGGACGATCTCGTTATTCGAGGGATTGTAATACGCGTTGTATGTCTGGGGTGTCATGTCCCACTCGGTCCTGTCGACGGGCTTCCCCAGCTTCGAGGCGTGATAATTGTAGTCCCACACGTCCGCCCGCATCTGGTTCGCGCAGAACGAACTCCTGTCGATCTGCAGCGCGGAATAGTCCTTCCATTTGTCCGGGTAACAGACCTTCCGCGTCACCGCGCGGAGCTTTGCCAGGGCCTTCTCCTTCGTCGCGTCCGACATCCAGTCGAGTCTGCTGATCCGTTCCGCGTACGCCGCAAACATGTTGTCCACGAGGCCGGTGTATCGCGCCTTCATCGACGGAGGGACGAACTTCTCCACGAAGAGCTCCCCGAGCAGGTCCCCCACCGACCGCTCCTCCGCGTCGAGCGCCCGCTTCCACCGGAGCCGGGGCTCCTTCACGCCGGAGAGGACCGTCTGATAGAAATGAAAGTGCTCCGTTTCGAACGGCGCACTGAGCGTTGCGGCAAACCGGTTCACGAGGTTCCAGCGCAGGTATTCCTTCCACACTTCAACCGGCTCTTCGCGAAGGAGCGATTCCACCTCACCGAGGAATTCCGGCTGTCCGACTACCACGGAGTCGACGTTCCGCACGGACATCGCCCGCAGCATCCCCTCCCAGTGCATCGAGGGAACCATGCCGTCCAGCCGCTTCAGGGACACCCTGTTGTAATTCCTGTACGGATCCCGCAGATCCTCGAGCTTCCGCGATGCCTTCGCGAGCCGGGTCTCAAGCGCCATGACCGCAGCGCTGTGCCGCTCCGCGGAACGGCCGCTCTCGCCGAGGAGCATGAGCATCGCTCTCACGTGGGCAACATACTCGCGCCGGATGTTTGCAGTCCGGCCGTCCAGGTTGAAATAGTAGTCCCTGTTCGGAAGCCCCAGCCCTCCCTGCCAGACGTGGAACGAGTAGGCTGCGCTGTTCTTTTCGTCCTGCACGACGAACCCGGCGAACAGCGGGTCAGCCCCGTATGTCTGGAGACGGGCAATTCCGTCGCGCACGCCGCCGGCATCCCGTATCCCGTCGATCATGTCCAGGTCAGCCCGCAACGGAGCTATCCCCTGTTTCTCGATATTCGCCGTGTCGAGCGCCGCAGCGTAGAAGTCGCCGATCTTCCTGCGCGGACTCCCCGGAGGAGACGATGTATCGGAGGCCGCGTCTTCGCAGACGCCCCTCAAACGGGCGTACGTCTCATCCTGGACAAGATTCCCCACACCCCATCCACGCTCACTTGGAGGTATCGGGTGTGACCTGAGCCATGCACCGTTCGCATAACGGGAAAAATCGACCGAGGGGGAGACCGTCGTATCGATGTCGGCGGCAAGGAAATGCTCCGGCCCGGCGGGACGGTGCGAGGGTGTGCCGCAGCCTGAAAGGAGCGCTCCGGCAGCGAGGAACGCGACTGTGCGAGTTTTCATGAAGGGGGAACGGGAGTCTGTTGTTATCATGCGGCCACAAAGGCTCGCGTGATGACCTGAGGAGCGGTCATTTTGTCAGGACCATCTTGCGCGTTTGCGTGTTTTGCCCCGCCGTCAACCGGTATATATAGACGCCGCTCGAGAGCGCGTGGCCGTCGAAGCGCACCGTATACGAACCGGCATCCTTCCTCTCGTCGACAAGCGTCGCCACAACCCGGCCGAGAAGATCATAGACGTTGAGCGTAACGTGCCCCCCGGAAGGAACCTGGTACGCAATCGTCGTCGAAGGGTTGAACGGATTCGGGTAGTTCTGACGGAGGCTGAACGCCGCCGGTCCGGACCCCGCTGACGGACCCGTGCCTGTGACAGTCAGCTGGGACGTCGGACGCATCCAGACCCCCTGGCCTCCCGTGCCCGCGAACGTATTGGTTCCGCTCAGGACAAGCGCAAGGACATCGGTGCTCGGAAGCCCGGTCCCGGTCCATGACGCCCCGCTGTCGCTTGAGAGGACAACGCCGGCGCCAAGTGTCCCTGCCAATACGGTCCGGCCGGAAGCGGCAAACGAAGTAACGCACGTGTCTATCAACCCTGCCCCGGTCCACGTTTTCGCGCTGTCCCGTGACACGTAAATCCCGCCGAGCGGAGTCCCGGTGAAGACCGAAGCGCCCGACACGACGATCGCGTTGATGTCTCCTCCGTACGCCGATATCCCTCCCGGCGCCTGTTTCCAGCTCAGCCCGTTGTCGGTCGATGTATAGATGCCCCCGCCGTACGTCCCGGCGTATATCAACCCCTGCCCCGGGACAAGAACGTTGACGGAAGAAACCGTGAGCCCCGAGCCTGACGGCGACCAGTGGAGTCCGCCGTCCGTGGAGCGGAATATGCCGCCGCCCGTCCCGGCCAGCAGGACGCCGCCCGTGGTGATGAGAGCGTTGACGTCGCTGTTCGTGATCCCCGGTCCGGCCGGTGACCACGCGGAGCCGGATCTCGGCATCACAAAGACCCCCCCGTGGTACGTTCCCGCATACAGGTTCGCGGCATCCGATGCAAGCGCGAACACGTCGGACGATGTCAGCCCCCGGTTAACGGGAACCCATGTGGCCCCGTTGTCCGTGGACGATGCGACGCCGGCGCCGCTCGTCCCGGCGTAAAGCGCGGACCCGTCAGGATACAGGACGTTGACATACGTTCTCCGCAACCCCCCGTTTATGGGGGACCATGACGATCCGTTGTTCATCGACACAAACATCCCCCCGAATTCCGTCCCCGCGTAGAGCGCCGCGCCCCCCCCGGAAAGCGTGACGACCCTTGTGTCCGTCAGCCCCGTGTTCACCGGGGACCACGTGTTTCCTTTGTCCGTCGAGATGAACACTCCCGCGCTGTCGTCTCCGGCAAAAAGATTTGAACCCGAGGAGAGAAGCGCGACGAGATGCGGCACCGGGAGCCCCGAGCCGTACGTCGTCCACGCGGCCCCGCTGTTGCTTGAATAGAAAAGCCCTCCTATCTCCGTGGCGGCAAGAAGATTTGTATCGACGGTCGTGAGCGCATTGACAACGAGTTCCGAAAGTCCCGAGTTCACCGCCGCCCAGCTCGTGCCGCTGTCCGTGGAGACAAACACCCCTCCCCCGCTGGTCCCCGTGAAAAGCGTTGTCCCGCGGACCTGGATCGCACTGACGTCCCTGTACGTCAGACCTGAATCGGCCGCAGTCCAGAGTCCTCCGGCATTTGTCGAAATGAATATTCCTCCTCCCGCCGTGCCGGCAAACACGCTCGTGCCAAACACGGCAAACGCACCCGTAGATTCTCTGCCGAGCCCGGAATCAGACTCCGTCCAGGTAATCCCTCCGTCCGTGGAGAGGTAAATTCCCATGTCAGTTCCCGCGAGCAGTCCGGATGCGGTCCCTGCGAGCGTGTAAACGTATCTTCCCTGTATCGCGGAGTTTACGGGAACCCACACGGCCCCGCCGTTCGTCGAGGCATACGGCCCGTCGGTTGTCCCGGCAATAAGGCGCGAAGATCCCGCGTAGACTGTAAAAACGTGCCCCCCCCCCGGGCCGTTCGTCTGCACCCACTGGGCGGAGACAGAAGCCACACAGAGTGCGGCCAGCGAGAGGAGTGCGGTTACACGTTGGGAAAGAGAGCCTGTCAGTAGACGGGAAACGCGTGCTGCCGGTTCATGCAGGGCGTGATGCGGGATCTGCGATTCCATTCAGTTCCTTCAGTTGAGATTCGGGCGACCGTGGGACGGAATACGGGCATCCCCGGTTTCATCCGGGAATTATAAGGTACGAAAGCGGAATGCGAGACTCAACCGGGAATTGGCCGGACGCCCTGAGCAAGCGTCCGTCCCGATTCCCATTCAATCCTGAGATCGGATGCAGATCGGGAGAAGAGGCCGGAGCGCTCAGGCTCCGGGACGTGGGGCCGAACCGGGCGCGGCGCCTGTCATCGGCCTCCGTAGTGCCAGCGTGGCGACCCCGGCGACTATTCCGGCACCGATCACGAGCGCATCGATTTGACCGCTGAAGTACGTATCGAGGCCGGCAAGGTTGTCAACGGAGAAAACGCCGGGACCTGCAAACGCCAGCGCGAGTGATGCCGCAATATAGAATGCATTCAGCTCGACCCCGCCCTTTGATGCGAAGAACCCGTTCTTGAGGTGCACTGTCCCTGCGGCGACAATCATAACCAGAACGATCAAAGCGGGACCGACCGGACCAAAGAGCCCGAGCGCCGTCAGCGCACCCCCCGCTATCTCACCGTACGCAGCGGGTGCAGCGAATAAGACGCCCGGCCTGTATCCGAGAGATTCAAAGAACCCGGACGTTGCCTTGATCCCGTGTCCTCCAAATATGCCGAATGCCTTCTGTGCGCCATGCGCGGCCATCGCCAGCCCCACTATGAGCCTTGCAATCAGGAGTCCTGTGCCAATCATACATTGTTCCTTTCTTTGCGCTCCGTTGCGGGAGCAGTTGTTCATCAACGAAAAGTACAGAGGTGAATTATACGGTCAAAAAAGGGAATCACGTCCTATGCCTTCCCCAGCAAACCCAGCAGGCGCCTGAGTGAGTTTCTTTCCTCGTCGGTCGATGACCTGAAGAGCGCCTGTGTCGTTGACCGGAGTGCCTCCAGACCCGCAACGTGAGAGCGTCTTCCGGACTCCGTAAGCTCCATGAGTATGCTCCTCCTGTCCTCGGGATCTGAGACCCTTTTTACAGTCCCTTCAGATTCCAGCCTGTCTGTCAACTGTGTGATGTTCGATTTCACGCAATTCAGATGCTCCGCCAGCTTTCCCAGCGAGAGAGGGGACCCCGCGTTCACGAGCGCATCGAGCATTCGCCACTTTACAAACGTTAGCCCTTCAGAGCCGAGCGCCTGGTCCAGCCGGGATTCCGCAAAGCGCCCGCTCTTAATCAGCAGAGTCAGGAGTCCAAGAGCGCCCTCTGTGGGACAGGCCTCGAAATCATTCATGAATGAAATATACACATATAAATTAAATTTGTCAAGTGAAATCAACCCACTATCACTATTTTCTTCTTCCCTTTCGGGTGCTTCCCTTCCACTCAAATTTCTTCATGTCAATCCTCCCCCGTGAAAAGACTATCCCCTCCCCGGAAAGGAGCCCCTCCTGCTCCTGGCCCCTCTTCCCGGGAAGTGAGATTTTCCCACCGGCATTGATGACCCTGTGCCAGGGGATCTCAGTCCCCAAGGGGAGGTGATGAAGCGCGTATCCCGCCATCCGGGCCTGGCCCTGTAGCCCGCTGAGTTTCGCAACGGTTCCATACGATGCGACTTTCCCCCTGGGGATGCGCGTGACCGTGCGCCAGATGCGGAGGTACGAATTGCTTTCCCTTTTCCCTGTCACGTACGTGCGGGCGAAGCGAAAGTCATTTCATGCCTCCTGTGGGGGGATGATTACTTCAGGAGGAGCATCGTCCGCGTCCTGACAAAGCCTCCGTCCCGAAGCCTGTAAAAGTAAACGCCGCTTGCGAGTCCCGATGCGTCGAACGTCACCGAATAGCTTCCCGCCGGCTTCTTTTCGTGTACGAGCGCCGCCACGAGCCGTCCAAGGGCGTCGTACACGTCCAGTGTCGCCGTCCCCGACCCGGTGGTCTGGTACCGTAACACCGTCGACGGGTTGAACGGGTTGGGAAAGTTCTGTTCCAGTGCACATTCCACGGGAACGCCCGCGCCTGCCGGGGAGATCGCGGTGACGCCCGCAAGCTGAATCGAGCTTTTCATGATCACCGTGTTGTAGGGATTCCACGTGGACATCACGTAGAAGAAAGTGGAGGTCCCCCGCACGGAGTCGCCGGACGTGAACCGCGAGATGACGTACGGGCCGTACGACCCGCCTTCTACATCCAGCCGGGAAGGCCCGCTGAGAGAGTCGCATGCCGGCTGTGAAGGAGTAACCGCCCTGTGTATGAAATAACACAATCCGTCGTCCCTGACAGGATTGAATATCGTCTGCGGCGGGCTCCAGGGGCCCCACGGCTGAGCGGCCACCCTCATGTAAATCCCCCGCGGAGTCGCAACAGAGTTGTTCGTGCTGTTGTAGAGCATCACCCAGCGGTGAACGAACGGGTTCCACTCAACGCCGAGCTCCCCCATGCAATCTGCAACCTGCATCGTCCCCCCCGGGCCGGGGAGGGAATCGTGGAACAGAGGGACGGCACCGGCCTCTCCCTTGGTGAAAATGGGACTCCCGCCCGCTCCGAATGCGCTCAGATACTCAATCGCCGTGGAATCGGCAAGCATCCCCGCGGGCTTCCTCGCGAGGAAGGGCGGGCTGTGCCTGTAGATCGTATCCCCCATCGTCCCCCAGAAGTAGACGTAGCCGTCCGATCCATGGGCGATCGCGGTCATGATGAACTTCGCACCGGGCGCCACCGAAAAATTATAGAGGTAGTGAAATGTCCGCGCGCTGTCGTCGGACACCGCCATGACGGAACGCGTCGCCGCGCCGTCCGGCGAGGCCGGCCCGCCTACCGGGTTGCTGAGGAAATTGTCAGTGCCGAACATGGCGAATATCCTTCCGCCGTCACTGATCCCCGCGATCGGCGTCTCATTCGTTCTGAGCGTGATGGCGGGATTCCCGCGGGAGTCCAGGACGACGGGGTTCTTGAATGCACCGTTGCTGTACGCAACAAAATTCAGTTTCAGGTCCGGACCCGCGCTCGTGTCGGAGACCCATCCTATCGCGTCATTGTCGTCCGCGGTGCGGGGGGAATCTGTCTGCGCATTCGGCGCCCCGTTGAACGTGGCGGTCGGCTGCGAGTCACCGAAGAGGAAATAGGTGACGCCGTTGTGTTCGAACGAATGCCCCTCGTCCGTCCCGATGAGGCCGTATCGCTTCTCCGTCTGGCTGGCCGTCGGCGTGTTGAACTCTTTGTCGGTCTGCCCCGTAAACTGGCACACCCTGGTCGTCGAACCGGGGACGTACATGATGCTCTCAGGAGGGGCCGGCGGGGGTGACAATGCCGGCCTGTTCTCCCCGGCGGATGCCGCGGCCGGGGCGAGAACCAGGAGAAACACCGAAGCTCTGCACACACTGGGTATCATCGGGGCATTCCCTGCGTCGTAAGCCGGGTTCTGAGGCGGTATTGCGGCCGGGCCGGGCATGAGAACAGCTGACGCGGCAATGGTGATAATGGACTTCCGGAAGTCAATTTTCAATATTAACAGAGGCCGCAATGACAATCAAGAAAAATCTGGTATTTTTGGTTATGCCTTAAGGTGACATTGACACGTATATTTCCTATCTTCTCGCTACCCACTGGCCAGATGTCAGCCACGTAACCGCCGTACGTTCACCGCTTCACACATTCACCATCACAATCTGGAGGTTTCCATGGCTGGTTTCTTGAAACAGATCGGCATCGCTCTGCTTGTCCTCTCGCTTGGCGCGACTATCGCGCGGGCGGGAGAGAAGGCACCCGGCAAGGACTCCCCTGCGCCCAAGCAGGGGTTCCGCGCGGACATACTCGGGCAGATCAGTTTCGTCGAAAAACGGATCGAGGACCTCGCTGCGGCAGTCCCCGCCGAGAAATATTCATGGCGCCCGGCGGACGGGGTCCGCTCGGTCAGCGAAGTATACATGCACGTCATCGGCGCCAACTACTTCTTCATGACGTTCGTGGGGGTCAAACCGCCGATGCCGATGGACCCGAACATGGAGAAGACGGTCACAGACAAGAGCGAGATCGCCGCAAAGTTCAAGCCCTCGTTTGAGTTCTTCCGCAAGGCAGTCATGGGACTCTCGGACAAGGACCTCGACAAGACCGCAGAAATGTTCGGCAACAAGATGTCCTATCGCAACGTTCTTATCACGGCCATCGGCCATCTGCACGAGCACCTCGGACAGTCCATCGCGTATGCCCGGATGAACGGCGTCGTCCCGCCGTGGACGGCAGAGCAGCAGGCGGCGGAGTCGGGAAAAAAGGAGATGAAGTGAGTTTTTGACGGGAGACGACCTTCGATGGCAAAGCGGGAAGATGACAGGCCCCTCACGGTCCGGTGCCCAAACTGCAAGCAGACGCGCGAGCCGGACTTCAACGAGACCACCCGCAAGTACGTTTGCCCTCTCTGCTCGGCCCCGGTCGACGCTCAGGTGTTTATCGAGAAGAAGAAACGGGGACTGATGTAACAAAGGTCTCCCGTAGTGCATGTCACCGAACGGCGGGCACCGCGAAAGCTGCGGTGCCCGCCGGCGCGTGTCGCGCCCTTCATTGCCGGGCGCTCATACCGAAAAAGAACTGCCTCCCGGGCCAATCGACGCGGCCGACCCTGTCTCCGCGGGTTCAGGAAAAACTACAGATATTTGCGGAACAAAGAGACGAAAATTCTGTTGCGGTCGCGGATTGTTCTTTGTAGATTTTCCCCGTGCAGTTCCCGCCGCGGCATCAACGAATGCTGCCCGGATTGGTTCGACGGGGAAAGGAAAACGACATGAAGAAACGACGGCAAGGTGAACCCGCGCCGGGAGCATCGGGACTCTCGCGGAGAGATTTCATAAAACTGGCAGCTCTTGGCGCCGGCAGCCTCGGCTTTCTCGCCGGGTGCGCTCCCACGCGGGGCAAAGAACGGGCCGTCCTGTCGGATACGGACGCAGACCTGCTGGGAGCAGTCGCCGACCGGATCATTCCGCCAGACGCGTGGCCCGGGGGGAAGGAGAACGGCGCCGTGACATTCATCGACGCCCAGCTTGCGGGACCATACCGCAGGTTCCGGAGCGACTACCGGTCCGGCCTCGACGCGATAACGGCAACCTGCCTCGAAAAATCCGGCAAGAGATTCGAATCCCTCTCCCCGCAGGAGCAGGATGCGTTTCTCAGGGAGATGGAATCAGGCACTCTCAGGGAAGGGGCGTGGAAAGGAGTCTCCAGCGGCAAATTCTTCGCGATGCTCCGCAGTCACGTCATGCAGGCATATTACGGAAGCCCGCGTCACGGCGGAAACCCGGGCTATGCAAGCTACAAAATGATGGGCATCGACTATCCACCGTTGATCGGACAAAACAGGTACAGGCTCTGACCCGTGAAAAACAAACATGTGAATGCACTTGTTGTCGGCGCCGGGGCCGGCGGCGGCGTCATTGCCAGCGTGCTGAGCAGCGCGGGGCTTTCGGTCGTCCTTTTTGAGAGGGGAGGCTGGGTGTCGTTCGAGGATCACGACAACGACGAGCTTCTCTCGCAGCGGACCACCGTGCTCGGAAACGCATTCGGCCCCGACGACGATCGCCACCGCCGCGTCGTGATCAACGATGACGGCTCCACGGAAATCGTCTACCCGAGCGACGGTGCGTACAACAACGTCGCGGCATGCGTGGGCTCGGGAACGGTAAGTTACGGAGCGATGGCATGGCGGTTCATGGCGGAAGACTTCAAAATGAAAACAACGTACGGCGCGGTGGAGGGCTCCACGCTCGACGACTGGCCGGTACGCTACGAGGACCTCGAGCATTGCTACGAACGGGCGGAGTGGGAAATCGGGGTCGCCGGAGACTCTTCGTGCAATCCGTTCGCCGCTCCCCGGAAGAAGCAGTACCCGATGCCGCCGTTCGCGTACAACAGGGAGGCCGCTCTCCTGGAATCAGCGATGACGAGACTCGGCCTCCATCCGTTTCCGATCCCGATGCTCCGCAATTCGGTGCCGTACAGCGGACGGCCGGCGTGCGTCAGGAGGCGGACATGCTGCGGATTCGCCTGCCCCATCAACGCAAAGTGCGGGACGCACAACACCGTGATCCCCGCCGCGCTCTCGACGGGGAACTGCGAGCTGAGAACGAACTCCGTCGTGAGCAGGCTCATGATCGACGGATCGGGGAAGATTACCGGGGTGGAATATTTCAACGGCGAGAACGCGAAAGAGGAGCAGACCGCAGACATCATCGTCGTTGCAGCCTCCGCGACGGAGACACCCAGGCTCCTGCTGAACTCGACATCAAAACATTTCCCCGCCGGGGTCGGCAACCGTTTCGACTGGGTGGGGAGGAACCTCCAGGGGCACGCCTACACGGGAGCCTTCGGGCTCTTCGAAGAAGACATATTCGACGACGTGGGTCCGGGCGCCACGCTTGCCATAAGCGATTTCAGCCATCATAACCCCGGCATCACTGGCGGCGGGATACTTGCGAACGAGTTCACACGCCTCCCCTACCTCTTTTCGAACATCCGCCCGCCCGGGGCGCCCCTCTGGGGGGAAGAACACAAGGAATTTCAGAGGAAGTATTTCAGGCGGAACGTGCAGGTCGTGGGACCGGTCCAGGAGATGCCGTTCTTCGATTCCCGCGTCCAGGTGGACCCGGCGGTTCGCGACGCGTGGGGGATACCGGTCGTCCGCCTCTCCGGCCACCGCCACCCGCGGGACGCCGAAGGGTGCGAGTTCCTCTCGGGGAAAGCGGAGATGATACTCAAGGAAGCCGGGGCGTTCCGCACGTGGCGGCACGTTCCGGGGCCAGGACTGAGCGGCGGACAGCACCAGGCGGGAACATGCCGGATGGGAAACGACCCCCAAACGTCCGTCACAGACAGATTCGGGCGCGTCCATGACACCCCGAACGTCTTCATCTCCGATGCAAGCCTCCACGTGACAAACGGGGGCTTCAACCCGGCGCTGACGATCATGGCACTCGGCTACTGGGTCGGGGAGCACATTGCATCAGAGTGGGAGAGAGGAAACCGGTTCACGTGATCTCCGGGCATAACCACATTCCGCACAAAGGCCGTACTGTGAAAAAATCTCCCAGACCGTTCCGCATACTCACGTTCGCACTCGCGTTTCTCCTCGTTGCGGCGACCGGCGCGTACTGGTACTGGGTCGATGCGTCCCCGCAATCGACCTGTGAATCCTGCCATGAAATAGAGAGCTCCTCGGCGATGTGGGCGCGGAGCGGCCACAGGGATTTCCCCTGCAAGGAGTGTCACGGGACCGCTCTCGGGGGGGGGCTGCACAGCCTGAAGGAAAAGACCATGATGCTCGTCCACCACTTTACGGAATCCACTGCCGGGCGCATCACGCTTGACGAGCGGCAGGTCCTGGAGATGATGGACAACTGCAGGCGCTGCCACGGAACCGAATATGCACGGTGGATTTCGGGGGGACACTCGGCGACGTACGGCGCGGTATTCCTGAACGGGAAACACAACGCGGCGGAGCAGCTCAACGCGGACTGCCTCCGGTGCCACGGGATGTTCTACGGCGGGACAATCGACAGCCTCGTGACACCGGTGAGCCGGAAGGGCCCGTGGTCGCTCAGACAGACGGGGCAATCGGCGGAGCCCGTCATTCCGTGCCTGACATGCCACAGGATTCACACCGAAGGGTCGCCCGCCTCGGCTGCGGAGTACGACGATCCCGGGAACATATTCTACTCGAGGAAGCAGGCGGACCCGGCGGCCGCCTTTTATGACCGTTACGAGAAAATCTACATCCGTGCATCCGCACTCCCCGTCCTCAGGCTCCGGGAGGGAACGCGGGAAGTGAAGGTCTCAGACGACCCCCGCGGTCGGATCTGTTTTCAGTGCCATGCCCCCGGGGCGTTCCACCAGGCCGGAACCGCGGACGACCGGACCCCCAGGGGAGTCCATGAGGGCTTGAGCTGCCTCGCCTGCCACGACGGGCACAGCAACGATGCGCGGGGGAGCTGCATCAACTGCCACCCGGCAATCTCGAATTGCGGGCTCGACGTGACAACAATGCACACGTCGTTTGCGGAGAAGGGGAGCCCCCACAACATACACTTCGTGCGCTGTCTCGACTGCCACACGAAGGGGATCCCGCCGCGTCGCGCATCCACGCGGGACGGGGGTTGAAACGCGCTACTTCGCATTATACGAAGAAACAATGCGTCCGTCTCGCCCCACGAGAAGGAGCGCGCCCCTCCCGGGTGGCATTGTCACACTGACGTTCGTCCCGCTCAGGTTGTCCCTGAACGACACGCTTTGACTTACCGCACTCTCGGATGCCAGTACGTACAGCGTGGCATCAGGGAGCCTCGTGGGACAGATCAGTATCCCGGGGTCATCGCACGCGGTCTCGTACGGGGCGGCGACTCCTGCGCGCTTCATGGCGTACCCGTAGATGCGCCCTATCGCGTCGGTCTGATCTGCGAGCTCCAGGGGATCCGCAAAGTAGAGTATGCGGCCTGCGCCGAGCGGAATCTCCGCGAATGTCCGTCCCCCGCCCAGGACCCCTTTTTCTGCATACGTCGTCCTGTCCCCGCTGTAACTGAGCCGCGCATTCCCCCCGGGCCAGGCCACACCGGCCTCCCTCGCCGTCAGGGCCGCCGGACGGTATTCCGTGTTCCAGTCCTTCGTTCGTGCAGGAACACCTCTCCAGTGTTCGTCGGCGTCTATCCTCCCCGACACGAGGAGCGTCGCCCCCGCGCGGACTCTCGCCATGAGGAGATCCCATGATTCCTGGCGCATCACCCACGGTGCCGGGACGATGATGAGCTTCGCGTCGGGCATCCTCCCCAGCTGGTACTCGCCGGCCGCGACGGCGCTCCCCCTGGCGTAATTGTACAGTGCCCGGACAGCGTTCTGCTGCTCGGCCAGTCCCCAGCTCCCGAACGTGGAGAGTTGAAGCGACTGCGGGAGGACAAGAACGATGTCGGGGCGGACCGCCTCCGATGCATAGGGCTCCGCGGCGCGGGCAAACGCGGCGATCCCGGCCAGCGCATCCAGCCAGAGCTTGTATGAACCGTCACGCCGCAGGAGGCTGTAATCCTCGTCGCGCGACCAATCCCAGTGGAGTATCCCGGTGTTCGCAGCCGCAAAGCCGAAAACCAGTTTCCTCTCCTCCAGCCCGAGCCCCTGCACGTCATCCCAGCGCCAGGCCCCGTCCATCCCCCAGACGGGCTGCGGCCCCGTTTCGCCGATGATATTGGGCTTGTCCGGCGTCTTTGCAGCGATCGAATTCCAGAGAAGAGCGTCATCCCTCCACCATGTGTGGTCGACGGTGAATCCGACGCCGGACGACGCCCAGAATTGATTCAGGACCCTGTCGGTCACCCCCCCTTCGTCCTGTCCCACGGTGACAGCCTGTCGCGATCCCGCAAAGCGGATCGCCGCGATCATCGTGTCGGCCCACCTGCAGAAGAGCTCCTGCGCAAAGAGATTGTAGTCGAGCGCCCTCACGAGATCCGGGTTCCCCGAGCGCGCGGGGTCAAGGTCGGCGAACGGGGGAAGGGGAACCCTGTCCGGCGCGCCGATTTCCGCCGGGGTGGTGTGCCAGGCAACGGCAAGACTCTCCGCTGTTCCGTATTTCTTCACGAGCCATTCGTGCCAGGCGGCGATCTCCACCGGGTCCCCGTTGGGGGTATTCCCTTTCCAGAGACGCCCCGGATTGGAAACGCTCGGCTCGTTGATGAGGTCGTAGCTGAGGAACGGCACGCCCTTGAACCGGGAGGCGATGGCGCGGACGTACGCCCCCTCCGATTCAAGGGCCGCCGGGTCAAGGAAGGGATTGGGCACAGGCGTGTGACGCTCACCGTCCCCCTCCCCTCCTTCGTGCAATTCGAGCTGAGGGTCGAATGCAAACAACGTGAATATGACCTGCATGTGATGGCGGGCCGCCGCCAGGAGGTACGATTCAATGGCCCGCAGGAGCCGTTCATCCGCAGATCCGCTTACAACGTCCAGATATCGCTCGCGGTTAAGCCAGATGCCGGTGCGGACCGCGGTCAGCCCGAGACGTTCCATGTCCGCAAGATCACGCTCCCAGACCCACGCGTTTCCGCCGATGCTTCCGCCGACGAAAAACGACCGCGTATAGAGGTCCGTGGAGAAATAGTTCGTCCCGACCATCAGATACGGTTTTCCGTCAAGACGGAAGTAGTCGCGTCCCGGCTCGAGGTGCGCTCCCGACCGGAGAAGTGAAGCATCGCGGACGGTGACACCGGAGGTATACCGCTCGAGAAGCGTATCTCCCGAAAAGAGCGTGGCGCGGACAGTGATGAGACCGTGCGCGTTCCCCGGGAATTCGCAACGAACCTCCTCGTGGAGCAGGTTCCCGCAGTCGAACGTCTTTGAAGAGAGCACCTTTGTGCCGAGGAGAAAATCGACCGTGAGACGGGCAGCCCCCCCCCTTCTGACAAGATCCACCGCCCCCGAAACGGGTTCGCCGGGCTGAACCGTGAGATTCTGAAGGTCCAGCCAGAGCCGGACGCCGCCGAGCGATGCGTAGCGCGCCGCCCGGCCCATCAGCCCGATGCCGTCCTGCGATTCCCAGTAGTCGTCGCCGGCGTCAAAACTGAGGTACACCCTCCTGTGCGGGGGACGTCCGCGCCCGACGATGTCGTCCGCAACGACGGGGGCGGCAAGCCTGTTCCCGCGCGCGTCGACAAGAAGGCCGAGCCCGCGATACCTCCCGCCCCGCCCCGCGTTGACAAACACGCGCCGGGGATTCACCGCGCATCCTTCGAAAAACACGGCGTCCTCATCCCACCGGATCGTCCATGGTCCGTGCTGCGGCGCCTCGTACGAGTCCTCGATCCCCGCGCTCCGCGCATAGGCAATCGCCGGAGGATCCGCATGCCATCCGAGGCTGTCGCCGAAGACCGGCACCGCAAGGGGACGACCCCCGAGGACAAGAAGATTGCCGTTGTCGATCTGGCGGCGTATCGCCGTCCACGCGTCGGCCGGAAATGCGGAACCGTACGGAAGGATGAGAAGGTCCCCCTCCCCGGGCCGGGCACCCTTCTGCAGATCTCCGAGCCCGATGAACCTGGGACCAAGCGGAGCAAGCGCGCGTTCAAGCGCCGCGCGGGAGATCATGCCGTTCTCGATGGCGGGGAATCCCTTTTCGAAAAAGACGTAGACGCCCCCCGCCGCGTGAATCGTTGCGAGAAAAGAGAGAATCGTCAGTGCGGCAGATGCCCGCATGAAGCGGTTCCACATGGCGTGACCCTGGTTCATTGTCGTTCCCGAAATATGGTGTTGACGAAGATTCCCCCCCTGAAAGAATGCCCGGTTCACCTGACCGGGCTGAGCCCGCCCCACGGGGCAAGGGCATTCAGGGCGGGGACAATAACCCGGCGGAGCGCGAGGAAGTCCAGCTCTCCCGTCTGACGGTAGAGCACCTCTCCGTCTGCCCCGATCACGATCGTGTGGGGAAGGGCGCCGGTCCATTCGGGATCCAGCGCCGCCATGAGACTGTACTTGTCGTTCGCGCCGAAGAGAAGGTTTCTCGTCGACGCATGATGACGCTGGAGAAATTTCAGCACCCTCTCCTTCTCATCGGGAAACTGCGCCGCAACGGTCACGAGTTCAAAATCGCGGTGCCGGAACCGCAGGTTCGTCTCCATGAGGTCGTCGAACTCCGCGACGCACGGCCCGCACCACGTCGCCCACACGTTGACGACGCGGATTTTCCCCGACTTCCCGGCGCACAGTTCCCTCAGGGCGGCACTGTCGGCGGTTTCGAGCGTCACGGGTTCGCCGCGGACCTTTTCTTCCCACTGCCGGTTCGATCCGGCTTTTTCCGCCCACTTTATAGAACAGCCAAACACCATGGTCTCCTTCACGGCCGGCTCCCGGCCGGCAAGGAGCGCCTCGAGCGCGTTGCGCGTGTCAAAGTTCTTCGCCAGCTCTTCGCGCTCGGAATCATCGATGCGTCCCTGGAACCTGAGCCGGCGTGCTGCGTCAAACAGGAAGACGTGAGGCGTGGCGACAGGCCCGTAGAGCCGGGAGACCGATTCGGTCGGGCCGTCGTCGAGGAACGGGAAGTTAAAGTGGCGGTCCGACGCGCGGATCTTCATCGATTCGAACGTGTCGTCAAGGTCGGTGTAGCCGAGCTCGTCGAGCCTGACGGCCGCAGGGTTGTTCGGATTGATGGCGACGAATGCGACCCCCCGCCCGCCGAAGTCCGTCACAAGCCTTTTGATCCGTTCCTCGTAGGCCTGCGCCGTGGGGCAGTGGTCGCACGTGAATATCACGGCAAGGACTTTTGCGCCCGTAAAGTCACCGAGCGAATACGTCCGCCCGTCCACACCCGGAAGGCTGAAGTCGGGAGCCCTGGAGCCGAGCGGAAGCGTGGGGTGGTCGGGCGCCTGCGCCCGGACGACGGGCACGGAGAGAACGGTGAGAAGTGTACATAGCAGTGGGATTCGCATGTGCACGTCATGCCTCTTTTCTGTGTACTAGAATTGTTTCTTCTCCACCCGGTCCAGGTGCACGTCGGCGGCCGGGGTGCAGAACCGGGTCGTGAATCCGGTGACCCCCTCGAGGGAGAACGACGGCGCAGAGGGGCTGTGACTCCAGCGGACATGAACAAACTCCGCCCCGGCCACGTCCTCGAGAACGAACGCCGGCCTGAGATCGGGGGTCCCGGTCTGTATGTCCACGTCCGAGAGTTCCACGTCCGCAGCGTGGCGAATGAAAAAACCGAACGAAGGAATCGTCCCGAACATGTCCGGTTCCGGATAGTCGGCTTCCTTTTCGGGAACGCGGAGCTGTGCGTCGGCCGCGGTCCCGCCTCCCCCGGCGAGGACGCGGAGATTGCGTATGCTGATCTGTTCGACGGGCCGGCCGGGAATCCCGCTGATGATGGACCCGAGCCGCGGGTGAGCGCCGGAGACGACAACATTGCTTATCGCAACCCGGCGGACCGCACCCGGAGGGGGGGACCTGGACCGCGCCCGCGGTTTCCGAGCCGGAGAAAGAGCGGGGAATTCACGATGTTCCTCATCGTGATGTTGTCGACAGTGACATCCTCGATCACGCCCCCGTCGACGCTCTCGATTGCGAGACCACCGCAGTTTTCAAAAACGCAGTTTGCAATCGCGATGTTCCTGAAACCGCCGTTCGATTCAGTGCCGAACTTGATCCTCCCCGTGAATCCCGCGTATCCGGAAGGGGCCGCCTGCAGCGTTCCGTCCAGGAGCGTCCCTTCGACGTACCCCCCGGTGACGTAGCAGTCTGCCACTGTTACGTTTTCCGTCGCCCTCGGACGCCCGAGCCCGTAGCTGCTCTTGAGGCATATCGCGTCATCCCACGGAGAGTTCACGGAACACCCGGAGACACGGACGTTACGGCAGCAATCGATGTCCATGCCGTCCCTGTTCGTGTCGATCAGGAGGTTGTCGATCGTCAGGTTGTCGACACCCGTCGCGAGAATCGCAAAATGTCCTCCGTGCAGAACCCGGAAATCTCTCAGCGTAACGTTGCGGCAGTTCTTCAGCGCGATCGCCTTGTTCCCCGTCCCCGCGGGCGGGTCGCCGTATTTCCCGTCTGCAAATCCCCTGCTCAGTCCCCTGCCGTCAATGAGGCCGGGACCCGTGATGGAGACGTTTTCGATCTCCTCACCCCAGATCAGGCTGTTGTGCCAGTGACTGTGGCCGAAATCCTGGAAGAGGGACCAAATGTTCGCCTCCGGAGTGTCGTACGTCGCCACGGACGGGAGTGCGGCCTCCAAAACGGCGCCGTGGCCGAGATAGAGTCCGACATTGCTCTTGAGCCGTATCGAGCCGGAAACATACCGTCCTGCCGGGAACCAGACCGTCCCGCCCCCCGCCGCTGCAGCGGCTTCGACCGCCTGATTGATGGCGCCACCGTCAACCGTCTTTCCGTCGCCGGCCGCACCGAAGGATCTGACGTCAAAGACGCCATTTCCGGCGGCGGCGGTCCTGCCCGGCTCCTTCCGGGCCCCGGGCGCGTCATCATGCGGGGGAAAAGACGCAGCGGCAAGAACGCATGCCGTGAAAAGTGAAAACGGGACGATGAGTGAGGCGATCATGAGAGCTCCGCCAGCCGAAGGAAGGAGATCGTTGTCACCTTTCACCCGGGTCCGCGCCGAGGCGGATCGTACAGCCCCCCGCCGCCGAGCGGCGCGCCGCATCAAGGATCTCGCTCACGACCAGGTTGTTCTCGAGCGATGAGAGTCCCGACGGGGACACCCTCCTGCGGACGACGCCGACAAGGTACGAGAGCGGATCATCTGCGGGCGGGGCAAGGGGAGGGGCCTCAATCTCCTTTTCGGGTTCATCTCCCTGACGAAAGAGAACGCGATCCCGTCCGACGGTGCACGCGGAGGCGGAGGTCCCGTACACCTCGACGTCCTTTCTGCCGGCGGGCCAGTTCCATGACGCCTGGATGATCCCCAAGGCGCGGGGGTACGTCAGGAGTATCGTCGCCTCGTCGTCCACGCGGGGGTAAATCCCGGGTTTGAACTGCTGCGTGACGGCGGTGACCGCGAGCGGGCGCCGGTTGTCCATGAAGTACGTGAACAGGTTCGCCCCGTAGCACCCGAAATCCATCAGCGCTCCTCCCCCGTTCAGGACGGGATCGGTGAGCCAGGCAAGGAACTCGGGTCCGACGCCGATTTCCTTCGGGCCGCGGTGGCCGTCGTGCGCGACAAGCTTCCGGATTTCCCCCAGCGCGTTCTTCTGCGTCATGCGGTACACCTCGTGGGTGCCGGGGTACCAGGTCGTCTCGTAGTTGACAAGGACGGTGATGTTGCCGTCGCGGGCGGCTTTCGCGATCGCGCGTGCGTCCTCCAGGGTTACGGCGAGCGGTTTTTCCATCATCACCGGAATTCCCCGCCGGCTGCAGAGCTCCACGGTTGCGCGGTGATCGAACGTGGAAGTGAACACGACGACCGCCTCGGGCCGTTCCGCCCCCAGCATCTCCTCCGTCGACCTGTACATCCGGATTCCCGACAGCCGGAAGGCCTTCCCGTATCTCCCGCGCAACGCGGTGTCGGGCTCAGCGATTCCGGCAATCGTCATGTCGGTGCGCCGGAGCGCGGCGTCAAGAAAACCGGCCACGTGGCCGTGCACGAGCCCCGCGACGCACACGCGCAGCGGCGCATCCCCCACGGGACGATTCGGTCCCGCCGCGAACATCAGCCCCGCACCGAACCAGAGAGGGATGAACACAAGAACAACTGCGGTCCTGGATTTCGCAGACATAATCACACGCCTCCTGCCCGCACGGGAGCGGGCTGACGACTTCTGAACTCGTCTATTTCAGACCTGAACGGTGCGGAGGGCTGCGCCCCGAGCCTCGTTACGGAAATCGCCGACGCCGCAGCCGCGAAGCGCGCAGATTCGGAAAGCGTCCGCCCCTCCACAAGGGCGACCGCCAGGCACCCGCAGTAGACGTCGCCCGCTGCCGTTGTGTCCACCGCCTCGACAGGGAATGCAGGGATCCAGTCGGACACGCCGCGCGAAGCGACATACGCCCCCTCCGCGCCCAGCGTGATGACGACCGTTTCACACCCTGAACGGAGAAGCTCCTTCGCCGCGCTCTCCACCGACCCTCCCCCGGCGACCGGGATGCCGGAGAGCATGCCGGCCTCGGTTTCATTGACAACGAGAATCGTCACCTTCCGGAGATAGTCCCTCTCGATCTCCCGCGCCGGAGCGCAGTTCCACAGGACACGCACGCCGTGCCTCTTGCAGACGTCGAGGGCGTATTTCAGCGTCTCCGGGAGGATTTCAAACTGGAGGACCACAATTGCGGCGTTCCGTACCAGGTCCTCCACCCTGTCGATGTGCCCCGGGGTGAGCCTGTAATTGGCCCCGGGCGCCACGGAGAGATAATTGGCGCCCTGTTCGCCTATCATCACGAGCGCCGCCCCGCTCGCGATCCCCTTCTCCGCAAAGACAAAGTCCGTATGTATCCCCTCGTTCCGGAAATGCTCCAGCATCCGCGACCCGCCGTCATCGTCGCCGATGCAATTGACGAAATATACGCTCCCGCCGGCGCGGACCGCACCGACGGCCTGGTTCGCCCCTTTTCCCCCGAACGTCTGCATGAAGACCGCGTCGGTGACCGTCTCGCCGAGGGCGGGGAGCCTCGGCATCTTCATGATGAAGTCGATATTGGAGCTCCCGATGACAACGATGTTCTTGTCCATGATTCCTTCGCGCAGGCAAACGGTCAGAGTTTTGCGGCCACGATGAGTCCCAGGCCGATGATGAACGTTATGAACATGATCGCAAGGTACCGGGAGACCGCGGGGGGAGCACCCCTGAATTCCTTGAAGACGAAGACGCCCCATGCCGCGCCGATCATCGTGGCTCCCTGCCCCAGCCCGTAGGAGATCGCGGGCCCCGCTTTGTCCGAGGCGATCAGGTTGCAGAGAAAGCCGGTGTTGAATATCAGCCCCCCCGCAATGCCGATCAGGTGCCGCTTCAGCGTCCCGTTCGCGACGTATCCCCTGTACGTTGAGGTGCTCCCGTCGACGGGCCTGTACATGAACCATGTGTTCCAGACGAAGTTCGAAAGGAAGAGCGCAACGGAAAAAACAAGAACTGCCGAATAGGGGGTGAGTTTCCCCGGCTCGGGAGTCACAAAATTTTGCGTGAGGCTGTCCGCCACGAACCTGTAGAAAAACCCCATGATGATCCCGGCGAGTACCGACAGGATGATCCCTTTTGCCGGGGAGGTTCTCGTTGATCCCTTCATTTTCGCAGAGGCGACGGCGTTCACCGTCATCGCAAGGACGACAAGCAGAACACCGCCGAACAGGAGGAGGGGGTTCCCCCGGGGTTCCTTCAGATAATTGACGATGACGCCGATGACAAGCGCAAGTCCCACGCCGATCGGAAATGCGACGGAGAGCCCTGCGACGGATATCGCAGCGACGATGAGAAGGTTGGAGAGGTTGAAGACAACCCCCCCGATACAGGCCGAGAGGATTGAACCGCCGTCCGCCTGGAGAAGGTCGTTCACAAAACTCCTCCCGCCGGTGCCTGTGCTTCCCATCGTCAGCCCGAAGAGAAGCGCCGCCAGGATGAGTCCGATCGAATAGTCCCAGTAAAACATCGGGAACGGCCAGTCCGTTGCCGAGATCTTGGACGTGTTCGCCCAGGAACCCCAGCAGAGCATTGTGACGACGCAGAACGCGACAGCAACAGGGTATGCGCTTATTATATACATGACGTGGCTCCGTTACGTGCGGGGGGAGGGTACCGGTCGATGCGGCGCCGCACGAATCACCGCCGATCCATTGTAGCGTAAAAATCACGCATGATCTTCCCGCTGTCAAAATTCTCCCTGATGACGATCGTGCGGGGATTGCCGGGCTGGTCAATCCAGCGGCCGTCCTGGAACCTCGGCGCGCGGATGACAACGGCGTCCGACCATCCGGGATTCCTGACAATCGCCGCGGCGGCCATGTCGTACAGGGAACGGGTCTTTTCACTCACGTGCTCGAAGAGGTCGATGGAATAGTCTCCAAAACACGTAAACTCCCCTCCGTGCCTCCCCGTCACGCTCTGCGCGATGCGGGGACCCTTCCCCTTCACCCGCGCCCGTATCTCGTCCACCGATGCCTGGACGGCGGCGGTCCCCGTCGATGCGCCATAGCGGACCGTGGCGATTTCCATCGGGACGCTCAGGGCCAGACAGTAATTGACCGAGGCCGTATCGTTCTCGAAGTTGTATTCACCCGGTTCCGGGTAGTTGCTTCCAAGCCAGATGATCCGGATCCGTTTTCCTATAGCGGGGTTCCGTGCAAGCGCAAGGGCGACGTTCGTGAGCTTCCCTATCGCGAGTACAACAAGCGTGCGGCTGTCGCGGGCTACAGCCCGCTCAATGATGAAATTCACCGCCGCCGATCCGTCGAATGACGGCCGATCCAGGTTCTCCCGTATCCCCCTGAAGTCGCCCGTCGCCCCCTCGTAGACCCTGACGCCAGGCGACCGCCCGCAGAGCTTCACGACTCTCTCCGCTTCTGCGGCCTGCTCCCGGATGGACCCGCCACCGAACGTCTTGTTGACTGTAATCCCCTCGACATCGAACGTGGCCGGGTTCAGGAGGACATAGGCGATTGCATGCTGATCGTCAAGCTCGTTGTTGGCGTCAGAGTCGATGATGATTCTCGTCCGTTCCCCGGGGGGGGCTCCGGAGGTGTCCTGTGATGCGCGCCCGGACGGCGCGCACGTGGTCAGCGCGCACATCGCCAGGATCACGATGACCGGGGGTTTCATTGTGATGCTCTCCGGGTGTGAAGATGTGATCGGCATGCTCCGGGGGTCACGGAGCCTACACTTCCGGCTCCCATCCCTTTTCGTACTCCCGCTGCCAGAGCTCCATGGCGGCGGGATCGCCTGTAATGCGGCCGTCCCCGGCATTCAGCGCAAGCGTGCGGCCGGTCTTCCAGGCGATATTGGAAAGCTGCAGCATTGTGACGCTGACGTTTCCCAGCGCGACGGGTGCGTGCAGGGGTTCGCCCTTTCCGATGGCGTCAAAGAAATTGCGGAAATGGTCGTCGGTCATCGCGTCGGCGCTTACCAGGTCCTGGCTCGTGCTTTTCTTCCCCACCCTGAACTCGTCGATTTTCCGGTCATCCAGAGAATAGACTTCGTACCCGTCGCGGTCGATAAGAACAGTGCCGTCAGTCCCGTGTATCGTGGATCCCCGGCTCCTCCCGTAGTACTCTTTCCCCTGGCAGCTCATTCCTTCCCAGGTGATCATCTTCCCGTCGTATTCGAAGCTCGTGACAAGCGTATCGTAAAACTCCCAATCGTCCCTGAAATGGTAGCGTCCCCCCGATGCAGTCACCCTTGCGGGGAAATCGACGCCCAGCGCCCACCTGCACACGTCCACCTCGTGCGTGCCGTTGTTGAGCGTTTCTCCCGTTCCCCAGTGCCAGAACCAGTGCCAGTTGTACGGATGGACGTTGTCTTTATAGGGACGCCGGGGCGCAGGCCCCTGCCACAGCTCCCAGTCGAGGTACCCGGGGACGGGAACCTGTTTTCCCGTTCCGATGGAGGTCCTTGTGTTGCAGTACCACGACTTGCCGAAATACGGCCTTCCGATGAGCCCCTCATGGATCTTTCTGACGATGTCGATCGTATGGGGGGACGAGCGCTGCTGCGTCCCCAGCTGAACGAGTTTCCCGTATTTCTTCTGTGCCCGCACAAGGAGCTCCCCCTCATGGGGATTATGGCTGCACGGTTTTTCCACGTAGACGTGTTTCCCCGCCTTGAGCGCAAGGATGGCCATCGGCGCGTGCCAGTGCTCCGGGGTCGCGATCGTGACGGCGTCCACATCCGCCGACTCCAGTATGGTTCTGAAGTCCTTTGCCTTTGCCGGGCTCCTGCCGGTTTTCGATTTCACCGCCTCCGCGAACCTGTCAAGTTCCCTGCTGTCGACGTCGCACACGTGCGAAACGTCCGCGTCGGGATATGCATGGATGGACTCCAGGTGCGCGTAGGCCCTCCCGTGCAGTCCGATGACGGCGCAATGGATCCGGTCGTTTGCACCGATGATCCGGGCGTAGCTCGAGGCATTCATCCCTGTGATAGCGACCGCCGTGCCGGCGCCGATCTTCTTCAGAAAATCACGTCGTGTTGTCATGGGAAACTCCCGTTCGGTGTCAGATCACATTCCCGCGAGAACGCCGCGCAGATACCCGGCGGATTCGGCGACCCCCGCAAGGGGATCGGTCTCGTCCTTTTCGAATTCGATATGGAGCGTCCCGGAATACCCGAGCCGGTTGAGCGTCCCGAGCAGCCGGGGGATGTCGATGACGCCGCGGCCAATCTCGACGGTTGTCCCCTCTGCGTTTGCGGCGCTCACGTCTTTGACGTGAAGATCGAAGACCCTGTCGAAGTACCGCTCGATCTGGTCGGACGGATCGAGGCCGAGGCGCTGCGTATGCCCGCAGTCGACACAGAGCCCGATGCGCCTGTCCATATTCGCGATGAGCGAGTAAATGCTCTCCGGAGACGGGTACCTCTTATCGGTCGGCCCGTGATTGTGTATGGCGAGCGCAATGCCTGTCTCCTTCACGGCCTTCTCCGCTGCCGGGAGGAGCTGTTCGTCGGGCGCCCCCACAAGAAATTTGATCCCCGCCGCTTTCGCGTAGGAAAAGGCGCGGCGGACTTCCGGCTCGGTCGTCATGTACACAACTCCGCACGTCGAAAGCGTCAGACCGGCGTCCCGCACTTTCGCGATCGCGGCGGCAATCTCACCGGCGGATGCCGTGAGCGGCATGTGCACGTCCTTCAAGCCCAGCCTTGTAATCCCGAGCCGTTTCGTCATCGCGATTGTCTGGTCAAGCGTGAACGCCCGGAACGAGTACGACGCAATCCCCAGGGCGAATGGAAAGGCGCGTCGTCGCTTCTCCTGAGGGATAGTTCGTGCCCGCGCGCCCGGCAATGGGAGGGCAAGGGCGGCCGGGACGAGACCGGCAACCTTCAGGAAACCGCGTCGCGTGAATGATGTCATGGCATGTTCTCCGGGGAATGTGCGGTTCGATTACAGCGTGCGGATCTTGATGTTTCTGAACGACACCTTGTCGCCGTGGTCCTGAAGGAGTATGTGCCCTTCCGGCGCCTCCCCGAATCCCTTCAGGTCTTTGAACTTGCTCACCGCCTTGTGCGCCAGGAACTCCTTCCCGCCCCGCTCGTAGGTCAGGACCATTTTCCCGTTGAGCCAGTGCTCCACGTGCGTACCCCGCACCACGATCCTGGCATGGTTCCACTCGCCTATCGGGCGGACGGTCTTGTTTGTCGCCGGCAGGAGATCATACAGCGAGGCAAGCGTTCTGTTCCCGTTGATCCCCAGCTTTGCGTCAGGATGGCGCGCATCGTCGAGAAGCTGGTACTCGAGCCCCTTGGCGGACCCCGGCGTCCTGGGGAGTTCTTCCATGACGAAGTACTTGATGCCGCTGTTGGCCCCCTCCGTCAGTTTGAAATCCACGACGAGTTCAAAACTCCCGAACGTCTTGCGTGTGACGATATCGCCGCCGAACGCCGCCTCTTTGCCGCCGGACGACTGGACGGAGAGGACGCCGTCCTTTACCTCCCACCCCCTGGCCGGAAGCGTATCGAGGTACGCTCCGCGCCACCCGTTCATCGTGACCCCGTCGAAGAGAAGTTTCCACCCCTCCTCCTTTTCTTTCGGGCTCAGCGCATTGGGCGCCTGGCCGGCGTCGCCTTCCTGGCGGCACGACGCCGACGCGGACTGTGCCGGGAGCAGCGGGAGAGAAATACCGAGGATGAAGAGAAGAACGGCGTTCGACGATTTCATATGAGTCCTCCTGGAGTGGCCGTGTCCGAATTCGGCCGGCGGAATTGGGGGCCGGAAAGCCGGGTCGATCGCGGGTTCAGGAGAGGATTTGCCGGGAACCCGGGAATGAACCTGATCCAACCTAGTGAAACGCACCGAGAGAGGCAAGAAGGGGGCGGAAAAAGCCGCGCACGGGGGGGGGGGAAGGGTTGCAATCGAGCTCTCTGATCAGTATATACATTCCTGCGGCCCGCCGCGCACAACATTGATGTCCAATCCACCCCGGAGGTAGGCATGCCTGAAGATTTGGAAGTCCCGACCGAACACCTGCACGAAGAGATGGAACATGCCGCACACCACAGCGGCGAAACATGGATTCTCTTTGTGGCACTGAGTTCCGCGTTGCTTGCCGTTCTTGCGGCCGCCTGCTCACTTCTGGCCGGGCACCGCGCCAACGAGGCGATGATTGAACAGATCCAGGCATCCGACCAGTGGGCGTACTACCAGGCGAAAGGTGTCAAGTCGGCAGTCCTCGAAAGCAAAATGGAATTGCTCCGCACGCTGGGTAAAGAGCCGGAAGCGAAGGACGAAGAGAAAGTCACCGAGTACAGAAATCAGCAGAAGGAGATAGAGGAAAAAGCCCGCGAAAAGGAGAATTCCTCGGCAGAGAACCTCGCATCGCACCAGATTCTCGCAAGAGCAGTCACGGTCTTTCAGATCGCCATCGCCCTCGGTGCCATTTCGGCGCTCACAAAGAAGATATGGCTCTGGTTCGCAAGCCTTGCGCTCGGCGCCGTGGGCGTGGTCTTCTTTCTCCAGGGCGTTCTCTGAGCGGAGAAGAGACAAAAATGCCCGGATGAAGTCAACTCCGGGCATCTGACGGGCCGTTCCCGGCCCCCGTATTCTCGTGACCTTGCGGACTACACTTCCTGCGGCTGTCTCTCCCCTGCAAGCGATTTGAGAACGTCGCTCAGGTCGTGAAGTTCTCCCTGGACGTCCCTGAGCCCGCACGCAATCAGATGACGCTGTTCATCGGTAAGCGACGCGGACCCGACCGCCTGCGCGGCCACCCCCACGGACTCCGCCACGCGTTCGACTTCCGCGCGCCTGCACCGAAGCGCTTCCTGGATTCCTTCTGATGAATCTTTCATGTCAGGTTCCCTGTCAATAGGCCTACATATGTTGGGCGAACAAGGGGAACATCCTTAGTAACAACAATGCGTCTCGCACAATTCCCTTCGTTCTTAAGAGTATTATAATGCTTCACCTAATAAAAGTCAAGTCCCGGACACCCTTGTCTGACGTGTAACGGGGATGTCTTGTTCCACGTTCTCTTATCTCAGTGATCATGCTTGCAGGAAGCCGGTGGCTTTTCGGCGATGGGTCCCGCAGTTGAGGCTGCTTCCGGCGCTCGCGGCCAAACACCGCGAGCCCTTTTTTCGCACCCACCAAAAAAGCGGCGCCGGCTATTCGATCACCGGCGCCCCCCACCACTGTCCATGTCTCGAATCCCATCACTGCGAGACGTTGAATATTAACGTCTCTCCCCACCCCGCTCCGGGACGGGCTCACCTGCTGAAGGGCCCCTGCCGCGCCCGGTTGTGCGCCACCGCCCTTCAGTCCAGACCCATCCGTTCCGGCCTCGCCTCCATCCCCCGTCGACCCACCTGTATCCCGGACGGGCCCGAACCCACCTCCCCTCCACCCAGACATGCCTATGGACCGCGGGGTCCCACATCCAGTACCCGCGGACCCACTCGGCCGGGTACGCAGGCCTGGGGGCGACGACCTCCGCCCGGACAGGCGGCGGACCGATCTGGATCCCGATTCCCACGTGCACCTGCGCAGGCGCGGGCTGTGCCGCGACCGCAAGCGTGAGGACGACCCCGGCGATGAGAATGACGTTGCGAGCTTTCATGCCAATTGCTCCCCCTCTTGAGTGATACAAAACTGCATTCGTGTTCAGATTCCGCAATCCGCGTGCCACAGTCCTTTCCCGGGAATAGCGCAAATTCCGGCATGCTCAGGCATGCTGTAGAGGAAACTGCCCATCCCCGGGCCTGTGATGATCACCCGAATAGACATCAGTCGGAAAGGCGTGACCTCCCGGGTACCACCGCCCGGAAACCCCTCTATGGGAAGGAATGAAAGGATTCGCTATCTTATGCCGTCTTTGGATAACGGCGACAAAAGAAGGAACGCCCGATTCCGAAAATCACATTCCGAACGACCGGGACGAACAATGACAATAACGAGGGCGGCAGCATTGATCGCGGCTGTGACAATCGCCTCCTGGGGAACCGTGCACGGAGCGCGGGCTTCCATAGTCTCCTCCGTCAAGGATTCCGACGGCATGACGTTTATGCTGGACAGGGGGAAGATGAGAGTGAAAATCTGCAGAGACGACATCGTGGAAGTCCAGTACACGACGCTGCGGGACATCCCTTCAGGGGCTTCGCTTGTCGTCGTTGAAAAGTGGGAGAAGACACCTCCGTTCCAGGTGTCAGAAGGCCCGGGAGAATTCGTCATTTCGACAGCCAGGCTCAGAATCACCGTGAGCAAGGCGACACATTCGATCACGTACGCCGATACGGGCGGCGTGACGATTCTCGCCGAGGACGGCGCCGCGGGGAAAAGAATGGCCGCGGATACCGTCGCGGGAATCATTACGCACGAGTGCGAAACGGAGTTCGTCTCTCCCGTGACCGAAGGGCTGTTCGGCCTTGGATGCCATCCCGAGGACCGGGGCGCGATGAACTACAAGGGCCGCAACCAGGACATGGCCATACGGTACATGACAGGCGCCATCCCCGTTCTCCTCTCCACCCGCGGCTACGGGCTCATGTGGGACAATTATTCCGCATCCAATTTCTACGGCGCCGAAGCCGGGAATACAAAATTCAAATACGTGTCGGAAAGCGGCGAGTGTGTCGACTACTATTTCTTTTACGGACCGGAGTTCGATCACATCATCGCACTCTACCGGACCGCCACCGGACAGGCTCCGATGTTTCCAAAGTGGTCGTTCGGACTCTTCCAGTCACAGGACAGGTACAAGAGCCAGGCTGAAGTGTTATCGGTGAAAGACCGGTACCGGAATGCGGGCATCCCGCTTGACTGCATCGTGCAGGACTGGTTTTACTGGGAGCCGGATCTCATCGGATCGCATGTCATGTGGCCCGGACGGTATCCCGATCCACGGGGGATGGTCGATGAGCTGCACAGGGCAAACCTCCATGCGATGATATCCATATGGCCCGTTCTTGCAAAGGGGACGAGGGACTACGATGCGATGGCAAAAGCGGGCAATCTCACGTCGATCACGTGGGACAACGTGATGACGCATACGTTCGACAGGTACTACGACGCCCACAGCGCGAAAGCCCGTGACATGTATTGGCAGCAGGCGCGGGACAGTCTCATCGTGCGCGACGGATGGGATGCATGGTGGGTGGACCAGTGCGAACCGGACAACGGCACTCTCCTTGATGCACGAAGGCAGAGTACGTTTGCCACCGGCAGGGGGATCGACTATTTCAACACCTATTCCCTGATGCACTCGACCGGCCTGTACAAGAACTGGCGGGCTGACATCCCCGGGAAGCGGGCGTTCTTCCTCATACGGCAGGCGTTCGCCGGACAGCAGCGGAATGCCGCGACCCTGTGGTCGTCCGACATCACGTGCACGTTCGATGCCTATGCCGTTCAGATTCCACAGGGTATCAACGCATGCGCGTCCGGGATTCCGTACTGGACTTCCGACATCGGGGGGTATCACCTGAAATGGGACTCTCCGGACTGGTCGACGCCTCTTCACAGGGAGCTTTTTGTGCGGTGGTTTCAGTTCGGCGCGTTCTGCCCTGTCTTCAGAATACACGGAAAGGGTGAGCGGGCCCTTTTTTCGGACAACTGGGACGCAAAGACGAAGGCGGTATTGTTAACGTACGACAACCTCCGTTACCGGCTGATGCCGTACATTTACTCTCTTTCATGGAAGGTGACGAGCGAAGCCTACACGATGATGCGCGCGCTTGCGTTTGATTTCAGAACCGATGCGTCTGTCAGGAATATCCGGGATCAGTACATGTTCGGTCCCGCTTTTCTCGTCAACCCGGTGACGGGGCCGGCGGATACCAGCAGGGGTCTCATCCCGCCGGACAATTCGAGGAAAGTCTATCTTCCCCGGGGGGCGGAGTGGTTCGATTTCTGGAGCGGGGATCTCCTGGCGGGAGGCCGGACGATATCGACCCCTGCGCCGATTGAAACTCTCCCCCTGTACGTCAGGGCCGGATCCATCGTCCCCATGGGTCCGTTTCTCCGGTATGCCGCCGAAAAGCCTGCTGACCCGGTTGAACTGCGCGTGTACCCGGGAGCCGACGGCGAGTTCACACTGTACGAGGATGAAAACGACAACTACAATTATGAGAAGGGGTCATTCGCGACGGTTCCGATCAGGTGGGACGAACGTGCGAACACGCTCACCATCGGCAGCCGTCACGGGGAATTCCCCGGCATGCTGACCCGGAGAACGTTCCGCATCGTATGGGTGGGACCGGGTCACGGCGCCGGCGTTTCAGAGGAAACACGTCCGGACGCCACGATCTCGTATGACGGGACGGCGATCACGGTCAAAAGAAATCCGGCAAGATAGAATCCTCCAATGAGAAAAATTCCTCTTACCGGACCCGCCGGTACTGCTCTCTTCCTGATTCTGCAGCTCTCCCCCGCCGCGGCGCAGGTCACGCCGATCAGAAACGGCGTTGTTCTCAATGCAGGAACGCTCCATCTCAAGGCTCAATTCTATGAAGGAGGGATTGTCCGGGTCACAAAATGGGCCCCGGGAGGCTCTGCCGGCGGGAGAAGTCTCTCCGTCATTGAAGACAGCACACCCGATCTCGGCATCACACTTGTCCAGTCCGGCAACGCAGTTCTTCTGAAGTCGAAGAAGCTTACCGCCCGGATTTCGACGGCGGACGGAAGCGTCGAAATCCTGTCGGCCGGCAACATCGTGCTTCTGCGTGAAAAAGGGGGCGCCTCATTCGCGCCCGTCGTCTATGACGCGGATTCGGGATTCACCGTGCAGCAGGGATTTCAACTCGACCCCGGAGAAGGCGTCTACGGTCTCGGCGAACAGGAGCACGGGTATATGAACTTCCGGGGAAAGAGGGTCGTCCTTGCGCAGGCCAACGTCGGTGCGGCCAACCCCTTCCTGGTATCAACGAAGGGGTACGGGATACTCTGGGACAACTACTCAATGACCGTTTTCGAGGACAATGCCGGCGGAGCCTCCTTCCGGTCCGACATCGCCGACAACATAAACTACTACGTTGTGTCCGGCAAGGATATGGACGAGGTGATCTCCGGCTATCGCACCCTGACCGGGAAAGCACCCCTGTACGGCAAGTGGGCGTACGGCTACTGGCAGAGCAAGGAGCACTACCGGACGCAGGATGAGCTCATGAGCGTGGCAACGAAATACCGCGCGCTCAAAATGCCCATCGACAACATCATACAGGACTGGGACTACTGGAACGGCGCGCGGAACTGGAGCGGGATGTTCTTCGACAGCACGCTCTTCCCGCAGCCGGCGGAAATGTGCGATGAGCTTCACAGGATGCATTTCCATATCATCATCTCGATCTGGCCGGCGCTGGGACCCGCGACGGCGATCTACGCCGACATGGAGAAACGCGGATTTCTCTATCCGCCCGTCGGGTGGGGCGGGTTCAAGTACTACGACGCGTACAACCCGGCGGCAAACAGGCTCTACTGGCGCTACCTGAAGAAGGGGATATTCGCAAAAGGGCTCGACGGGTGGTGGGTCGATTCCACGGAACCCGACGTGATAAATGCGAACACGGAGGAATCGAGCGAGTACGAGCTGAAGAAAATGGGCCGGAACCACATCGGCTCATGGGCCCGGTATCTCAATTCTTATTCTCTCGTGATGACCGACGCTCTCTACAGGGAATGGAGAGAGGAGACCTCCGCCAGGCGCCCGTACATTCTCACCCGGTCGACATTCGCGGGACAGCAGCGCAACGCGGCCACGACATGGTCGGGGGACATCGGGGCAAGCTGGGCGATCTACCGCCAGCAGATTGCCGCCGGGCTGAACCACTGCATGTCCGGCATCCCCTACTGGACCTTCGACATCGGGGCGTTTGTCCTCGGATCCTACGGCGGCGTGTTCATACACGGCGGGAAAGATCCCGCCTACCAGGAGCTGTACACACGCATGTTTCAATTCGGCGCATTCTGCCCCATTTTCCGCTCGCACGGTTCGGAAACGCCGCGCGAGATATGGGAAATGGGAGAATTCACAGAGCCCATCCTGAAGGCCGATAATCTCCGCTACCGGCTCATGCCGTACATCTACTCCCTCGCATGGAAGGTGACAGCCGGCGACTACACGATCATGCGCGGACTCCCGATGGATTTTGCCGGCGACGAACGGACGCGATCTATCGACGATCAGTACATGTTCGGTCCCTCGATGATGGTATGCCCAGTCACGGAGTATATGTATCACCGGCCGCCTGAACCGACGGTTCTCATCGGACCGGAATACTTCAGAACGCCCGACGGGAAGCCCGGTCTTCTTGCAACGTACTACAGGGATCCGGCCCGATCGTCGCCGGGCAGAGAGCAGACCGACCCCGACATCGATTTTACGTGGTACACCGGCCGCCCGGAATACCTGACGGATTCCGCGTACGCCGTGACGTGGCGGGGAAAGCTCGTGCCGGAAGAATCCGGGAAACACCAGTTCCACCTGATAAGCTACGATCCGAAACGCATCATCCTGAACGGCGACACGCTGCGGATGGCGTATTCGAGCGTCGAGCAGTACACGGTGCCGGTGAACCTCGAAAAAGGGAAAACGTACGACTTTGTTCTTGAGACGGAAAACAGGTCGACGGGAGCGGCGAAAATGCGCCTGTTCTGGAAAACGCCGGCGATTTTCGCCGCAGAACAGCAACGGCAGGCCAGGGAAGCGGTGCGAAACGTCTACCTCCCGGCGGGCACATCATGGATGGACTTCTGGACGGGGAGGACATGTTCCGGGGATACAACGCTGACGGTAGACGCGCCGATCGACAGAATACCCATTTTCATAAGGGCCGGATCAATTATCCCGCTGGGCCCGTTCCTCCAGTACACGACCGAGAAGCAGCCCGATCCCATTGAACTGAGAATTTACGCCGGCGCTGACGGTCATTTTACTCTCTACGAGGATGAAAACGACAACGAGAATTACGAACGAGGGATCTTCGCCACTATTACGTTCGACTGGAATGACGCCCGCAGAACACTGACGATCTCCGACCGGCAAGGAGGTTTTCCGGGAATGTTGGCATCGCGGACGTTCAATATTGTCCTTGTCGGGGCAGAACACGGCACCGGGATCGAGGTTTGCCCAAACCCTGACAGAACAACGACGTACACGGGGACAAAGCTTGTCATTCCACTGTAAAAGGGACGCGCCGACAGGGTGGCACAATTGTGCCGAAAAGAGCGATGCATAAGACACGGGTTGTACTGATACGGGGAAACACCATGAAACGCAGGAATATGACATACGAAGTCTCGAAGGTTCAGAAATCAATGAACGGCATTCTCGCCGGAGTGCTTTCAGTCGTACTCCTCGGTGGACAGCAGCTCACCGCGCAGAGGAACCAGGAGTTCGAGGCAAAATCCCCCGACGGAACCGTGAGCGTGACCGTCAGGGCGGGCGCGAAACTTGAATGGTCCGTGCGGCACGATGGAGCCCTGATTATCACCCCCTCGGCGATATCGCTGATTCTGGAAGGGGGCGATACGCTCGGCAATCATGCCACAGTCGCCTCCTCCGGCACAGAAAATGTCCGTTCGGCTTTTGCCGCGGTCAATTATGTCAAAGCGAGCGTCCCTGACGACTACACCATTCTCTCCATACGCTTCAAGAATGACTACGGCGTGATATTCAGGGTGTACAATGATGCCGTGGCATACCGTTTCTTTTCAAAGAAAAGAGGGGAGATCACCGTGGAGAACGAGGAGGCGAACTTCAATTTCTCCGGTGATCGGAAGGCGTTTCTCCCATTCATGTGGGATTACAGGGGAGGCGAGAAATTCAATTCCTCTTTTGAAGCGCTGTACAGGGAAATCATGATTTCCGAATTCCCGCACGATTCGCTCGCGTTCCTCCCTGTGCTTGTCGACGCCGGCAACAATGAGAAGGTCGTCATTCTGGAAGCGGACCTGGAGGACTATCCGGGGATGTACCTTAACGTCAATCAAACACGGAACGGGTTCACGGGGGTGTATGCACCCTATCCCCTGCAGGCACAGTTGGGGGGCTTCGGCGGCATCAATTATATCCCGACAAAGAGAGAAACCTGTATCGCAAGGACAAGCGGAACCCGCAATTTCCCCTGGCGCGCAGTTGCGCTCAGCCGCAGGGACAAGGAACTGCTGAACAACGACATCGTGCAGAAACTGGCCTCGCCGCCGAGGATCTCCGATCTCTCATGGATCGCGCCGGGACAGGTCGCCTGGGACTGGTGGAACAACTGGAATATTTCTCACGTCGATTTCAAAGCCGGCATCAACACGGCGACGTACAAATACTATATCGATTTCGCGGCCGCCAAGAGAATACCGTACATCATCATGGACGGAGGTTGGTCCGAGATGCTGGATCTCACCCGGGTGGTCCCCGCGATAAACCTTCACGAAATCCTGGAGTACGGCAGGCAGAAAAGCGTGGGAGTGATACTCTGGGCTTCATGGTACGCGGTGACGCAGCAGATGAACACGATTTTTCCCATGTATTCACGAATGGGAGTAAAGGGCTTCAAGATAGACTTTGTCGACCGGGACGATCAGAAGGCCGTGGCCTCTCTCTATGACATCGCCCGAAAAGCGGCTGAGTATCATCTGATTGTTGACTATCACGGTGTATTCAAACCGACCGGCCTGCAGCGAACGTATCCGAACGTCGTCGGCTTCGAAGGGGTCAAGGGTCTGGAGAACTACAAATGGGCGGTCGAGGATCAACCTCGCTATGTCGCCAGCATTCCCTACATCCGGATGATGGCGGGTCCGATGGACTACACTCCCGGCGCCATGAGAAATGCCGTCAGAGCCAATTTCAGGCCCATTAACGATAATCCGATGAGCCAGGGTACCCGGTGCGCGCAACTGGCCATGTATGTCGTGTTCCATGCGCCGCTCCAGATGCTGTCTGACAACCCCACCACGTACATGAAAGAGCAGGAATGCACGGATTTCATCACCTCGGTGCCGACGATATTTGATGAAACTGTTGCCCTGGACGGAAAAGTGGGAGAATACGCAGCGCTTGCACGGAGAAAAGGTGACACCTGGTACGTCGGCGCAATAACCGACTGGGATGGACGTGATCTGACGCTCGACCTGTCATTCCTCGGTGACGGGATCTATCACGCGACGGTATTCAAAGACGGCATCAATGCAGACCGCGAGGCGACGGACTATACGAAAGAGATTATTCCGGTCTCCGCGCGGGATCCGATTGCAATCCACATCGCTCCCGGAGGCGGCTGGGCCGCGAGGATAGAAAAGGGACGATAAGTGCCGCGACGTGACGTCCGAACTTCCGGCGCGGCCGGCCGGAATCGGGCGGAGCGCGCCGGTAGCATACCTATGAAATCTCCACAGGACGACACGGTGCCCGAACAAGACGACTCCCCGGCGGATCCTGATTGACGAACGCCGCCACCGATCCTTTTCCACAAATACAGGGCTGAGACATGTCAACAAACAGAGAGAGGAGTCTGATTACATCCTATCTCACGATGCGCAGACTTATCGGCATCCTTGGAATATCACTCCCGTTTATCGTCGTCCTCGGCGGATTCACACAGGGGGAGCCCGGGCTGCAGGGTTCCATAAGCGGCTATTATTACACGAACATGCGTGATTTGTTCGTAGGGATACTGTGCGGAGTCGCCCTGTTTCTCATCTCCTACAGAGGCTACGAACAGATTGACGACATCGTCGCGAATATCAGCGGGCTGTTTGCGCTCGGCATTGTCTTCTTTCCCACATCGATGTTCTCCGGCAAACCTGTGAGAGTCGGCATGTTCATGATACCTGACAACATATCCGAGAACATCCACCTGACATTCGGAGCCTTGTTTTTTCTTGCGTTGTCATTCAACTCGCTGTTCCTCTTTACGCGACGTCATCCGGGAGTCATGGGGAAGGAAAAGAGACGAAGGAACGTGATCTACCGTTGCTGCGGCATCGTCATGATTCTCGCTCTGGCATGCATAACAATCTATACCTTCTTCTTCCGGGGCACGTTCATCGCCGCGATTAACCCGGTGCTCATACTTGAGTCTGTGGCGCTCTTTGCGTTCGGTGTATCGTGGCTTGTGAAAGGCCACACGCTGTTCAGAGACAGAAGGAACTGATGCCGATCATGCGCCCGTGGAAAGGCTTTCCAGGAGGGAGATCCGGTGGGATTCTCAGACTGGAGTTCCTTGGTTTCAGGTTCAGGAAAGAATGAACCCGGAGGATTGCCGGCCTCATTCAAACATGAGGAAGGGCATTCACTATTTCTTCCGTCTTTCTTACAAGGCCGATGCGGGGAAAAATCTTTGATACCGTCGCAACGTGTTCTTCAACCGAAAATGCAGACATCGCATCCTCTGCAAACACCTGATGATAGCCGTATTCAAAAGCGAACCGGGCGGTGCTTTCGACGCCGAAATTCGTCGCTATGCCGCACAGAACCATCGTCGTTATTCCTCTTCTTCTGAATTCCAGGTCTACTTCCGTGCCGTAGAACGCGCCCCACTGCCGCTTGGTGATCACGAAATCCCCCTCTTTCGGGCCCATCTCCGGGACAATGTCCGCCCAGTCCGGCGGGGGAGTCTGCACAGGCATCGCCGCATCGGCATTCGGACGCAATGCGTCTTTACCGTCGGGAGACCGGTTTGCCCGCACCAGGAACACGGGCATGCCGGATTTCCTGAACGCATCGGCGATCCCCGCAGCATTCCGTATGACGGTCGCGGGCGCATAGGGAGCGGTTGATCTTGAAACGACCCCTTTCTGGAGGTCAATGGAAACGAATGCCGTTTTCTCCCTGTCAATATGAAGGTTGCTCATCATCGCATTTCTCCCGTGTGGCTGGTTCACCTGATCATGATCGACATCGCCGCCTCTAGTGCCCGGAAGTTCCCGCGTTGCTGCGCCGGACACGGCGGGCGACCTGGGTCAAAACAGGCACGAATCCCTCCCCGGTGTCGTTCAGCACATCCAGATGGATGACATCTCCTTCTGAGTACCAGCGCACCTGCTGGTCGAACGCTTTGCCGGGCGCAGGAATCCGCGCACCGAGGACAAGCGTATCCCCGACAAATGATCCCCGGTACTGGGGATGGTCACCGAAGTTGTTATACATCGAGAGCACGTACTCCCTGTCATGCCGGTCGTATCCGAGAAGTCCGTAACCCTTGTAAGCGCCCAGCACCGGGTTTACGCTCCGCTCATCGACAACAATGAACATCGAATCGAGCGCCCAGGTGATCTCCGAGGTCCCCTTCCCCACGGATTCCTTCTTCATCATTCGGCCGGGGAGAATATGGACTTCAGTGGTAAAGCTCCCGACGAGGAACGCGAGCCGATCGCGCGGGTTTTCCGCCGTCGTGCGTGCAGTCGGGCTGATGGTCGACTGTCCGCGCCCCGCCGCGATGCCGAGCGTGCACAGAATCATTACAAGTGGCCAGAAGTTCTTCATGCCGGGCTCCTGTATTTGTGTCAGGTCAACGGGCTTGGCGAAAATAACGTACAGGATTTCATCCCATAATTCCACCGGTGGAATTCATCATTGTCTTCCCGGTCTCTGATCCTGTTCCGCGCCGGGGACCGGCGGGATGAACTCCATTCCGGAGAACGCACGGAATATCTGGTCGGTGGAAAAGACAAGCGCAACACGTCGCTGGTCCATGTTGTAGGCGAAGTCCAATCTGAAGATCCCGTTTCCCAGATTCTTCCCGCTCTCGATCTGGAGACCCACGCCTGCCGACGAGTGAAATTTCTGGCCGCCGAACCCTTCCCCCTCGTGCCAGACCACCCCGGAGTCGAAGAAGTACGATGTCCCGAGCTTGAAGAACCAGACGTTCAGGAGCGAGAAGACCCGGTGCTCGAGGTTGATGACAAGCATCCTCTCCCCCTCGAACTCGTAGGTGTTGTATCCCCGGAGACCCGTGAACGAACCGAGCGAAAGCTGACTCGTCGGCGCCCAGTGCGATCCGATCGTGGTGGCGACCCTTCCGAGAAGAGTCTGATCCTGCAGTATATGCCAGTAGTGGATCGCGCTCGCGGAGACCGTCATTTCATCGGGGACGTTGCCGATCATGTACGAACTGAGCGAAGCCCTGTAGTTCCCGGAAAGCCCGCTTCCCAGGTCGCCGGCCGCCTGGGCGAATACGCGCAGGAAATAGTCCACGGACCCCGCGTCCGAAAAATGCAGGTTCCTCCCGGCGGAGACTCCCACCTCGTATCCGAGGGGCACGTCTTCCACCCTCCCGAAATTTTCGATATACCGTCCCTTCGTGTACTGGCGCCCGAGCAGGTTTACGGAGGCGATGATAAGGTCAACGTTATCGAACGGGCGTACGCTCATCGAGTCCGCCGTGGATCTCATCCTGTAATACGATCCGGCGATCTGGAGTTTCGTGTCGTCGCCCAAGGAAGAGGCGAACCAGAAGATCTCGTTCTGCTGATTCAAATAGCCGTCTGCAAGGACATTCCCGTCCTGGTACTGCCGTATCCTCACGCGGCCCACTCCCGCATAGCCCCGGGCCGCCCAGTCCGCGGCGTCTGCGAAAAACGGACGAGAGAGATCGAGCGAGGCCTGGCTCAATTCATCGGCCTTGCTGAGTTGCGCGGATGTGCTCCACCAGCTTCCGAAAAGCCGCGGTTCCATGAACGCAGCCTGGCCGCCGTCGGGATGGACCCTGTCCGAAAGTCGATTGTAGCCGACCTGCGCTTTCTGACCGGTACCGAGGAGATTATCCTCTCGTACACCGACCCCGAAACCGCTCACTCCCCCTCCCACCTGCGCCGACATCGAAGGGTTGAGCGTCCACCTGTCGTGCGTGCGGACCGTCAGGTCAATCGTGTGGTCGGGAAGCGTATCAGACCTTATGCTGACATCGCCGATGATCCTGAGCGCCCGGAGATGCCGCGCGGATTCATCCACGAGTTTCTGATCGTACGTGTCCCCCTCCTTCACGAGCAGCTCCCTCCGGATGACATCCTCCTGTGTCTGGACGTGGACGTCGTTTGCCACCTTTCGGGCAGTCTGGCCGAGCTGGCTCAGCGGCCGCGAGAGTTTCTCGACCCCGCCGATGATCGTGGAATCCTCTTCGTCGAACACCGGGCGCTGCTCGATAAATATCCTCCCGACGACGTACCCGGACGTATCGGCAACCTGCAGAACAGAATGCGCGGCGAGTGGAGCGAACACAAGCAGACCTGCGACGGCACAAGACTGCGGGAGCCTGTTGCGTGAGTTCTTTCGCGTGGCGGGCATGGGCGTGCGCCTGGTTAACCGACAGTAAGCGTCAGGCAATCTATCGTATCAGTCGGACCCGGGGCGACGCTTCAGTGTGGGAGGATTGACCTGTTGTACGTCTGGTGTGAAAAATATTATAATTCGGGAGAATGTCAACCCGGCTTGCACTCACAAAGGTTACATTTATCTCACATTCGCACCACGCGGGCTACTTCGCGGCACGCTTCCATTGCCAGACTCCGTTGGTTATGGCGGGTGGAAGCCTGTGAGCGAGAGGTCGAGTGTCAAATCCATCGACCCCCGGACCCGCTCCTGCCGAATACGATACAAAGCGCGCGGCGTCCCCCCCGTGATGGATCATCCACCGCGACCCTCTCCCACGGGGGGACAAATGGCGCTATCGGATCAAAGTCAACCGCCTTGTCTGCAGAAAATTCCCCGCCTGGAGCCGGTAGAAATAGAGCCCGCTGGATAATGAGCTCCCGTCGAACCGCGCCGTATGTATGCCTGCTTCCTGATATTCATCAACCAGTGTCGCGACCTGCTGACCCAGGACGTTGAAGACAGCAAGCGTCACGTGCACATTCCCCGGCAGACTGTATGGAATTTCGGTCGAGGGGTTGAACGGATTTGGGTAGTTCTGTCCGAGCGCATATGCCAGTGGAACAGACGGAACCGCTTCGATTGATGTAGGAACCGCGGATTGCCAGGAGACGGGCGGAGCAATGCTGATTATTCCGCTGTCGGGGGCCCCCGCGCTCGCTGCATTCATCTGGACGAGCGTCCCGTCCTTTGCCAGATAGATGTATCCCACGACTTTTGCACCGATGCCGGCCGGGGTTGTGAACGTGCTGTCGACTTTCCTGATCCGGAGGGCCTGATGAACCGTCCCGCCGGGTATCGTCATCGAGCCGTATCCATCAACAACAAATGAGGCGGCATGCCTGACACCCGACCCCGTCATGGGGACACCGTCCAGTGAAACGATCGTGGTGTCGAGGTACGACGCCGTCCATGACGTCCCGTATGTCGAAGGTAGAGCGTAGAGCACCTGTGAGGGGGTATTCGTCGCAACGACCGTCGCCGCTCCATTCTGCACTCCCGCCGCCTGCCCGAGATCGAGCAAATTGGTGCCGAGCTGGAAATAGATATAGGCGACGGCCGGAATGCCCTGATAGAGAATATTCGTCTGGAGGGTGAATGTGGCGGAGGGGAAGTGGGATGCAAACGGCGTCCCCTGGACCGCAACGCTCGTAAGCGTGACACCGCTGCTCCTGTGGAGGCCGCTGAAATCCCACGAGCTCGATCCGGGATTCCCGATGTTGAGCGAAGTTACCGTCGAATCATACTGATTCGACATGACGTTCCCGACCGCAAAATCCGATGTCACGTCGGCGCCGGTGACCGTGACCTGCGCGAACGCCTGCAGGGTGAACGCCGAGGCTGCGCATGCGGCTAGAAAGCAGTTTCTGAATCGGTTCATGTGCCCCCCTCTTCTGGTTGTTTGGATCCGGCTGAAATTCATCGCCGGCATTAGCGAATGAGCAACAGCTTCTTTGTCTCCGTGAATGCACCAGGCACTGCTCCGGACGTCCGCGCACTCAACCTGTAAAAGTAGACCCCGGACGCGAGGTTCGATCCGTCGAACCGTACCTCGTGGAACCCCGGCTCCTCCGTATCATCCACGAGCGTCGCGACCTGCTGGCCGAGCGTATTGTAGACAACCAGGACCACAGCCGCGCGACCGGGGAGCCCGTACTGGATTTGTGTGACCGGATTGAACGGATTCGGATAATTCTGGCTCAGGACAAATGTCTTCGGAGGAGCCTGACCGGCAGCCAGAGAGAGGACGACGTTGGTTATGGCAAACGGGATGGTATCCACCGCGGCGACGGACGTGTCCGCGAGGCTTCTTATCGTCAGCCTGTACGTCGTTCCGGGCGCAACATACTCCGGGACAATCCAGAGCAATGCCCCCGTGTTCTGAACCGAATCCGCAATCGCTGTGACCGTGCCGCTCCCGTTCGAAAGTGTCACACGCACAGCGCCTGCCTGGTTCGTCCGCCACCGGATGACATATGAAGAGTCCCAGTCAAGCGTCTCCCCTCCCGCGGGAAATGTCAACCCGATGAAAGGAGCGCGCGTCGTAAATTTCCAGACACCGGACCAGGGCCCCGCACCCGAATCACCGATCGCCCGGACCCTCCAGTAGTACACGGCATCGTGAACCGGGGAGGCGATCACGTATTCCGGAGAAACGGTCGAATCGTTGACAAGGGGTGCGGTAAACGACGAATCGCCGGCCGCCTGAACCCTGAACGCGGCAGCCCTCCCGCGGGCGCTCCACGCGAGACTCACGGGCACACGCTGGTTGACAAACCCGCCGGCGGGCGGCGCGACAAGCGCGGGTGATGCCGGGAGCGCATCACCCCACGGCCACCCGAAAACATACTCGCCGAACGAGGCCGTGCTTACCGAGAGCGTGCGATTGAGGGCGTCGTATGCCGTCGTCAGCGGGAGGAACGTGCCGCTTCCTTCTGTCCCCCGGGCGTAGACCACGGCCTGTGCGGGAAACGGGAGGAGCTTCACATAGGAACTGTCGAACGTAACGACCGCGCTGAATACGTTGAAACCCTGCTGCACTATGGTGGTCCTGACGGGAGCGAGCGCCGGTGCCGTCCCGTTGAACGCCGGCGCCAGCGGCCCGTAAGCGTATTCCGTCGCCGTCGTCCGGCTGTACAGGGCATCACCGCTCGCCAGGGAAATCGACACGCCCGTGATCTCCCCGGGGGCGTTAAAATCGTAGGCTACGCCGATATGCATGTCAAGCAGGCTGACGGAGGCGGAAGGGAGTTCGGTCTTCCACGGAAACCGCAGAGCCCGGTAGCTGAACACTCCCTTCGGGAGCGACATCTCAAGGGCAATCCCTCCATCGGGCCGGACCTCGGTCAGCGCAACGTTCCCGGTCCCGAGCAGGTTGGCGTTCCCCCAGCCGATCAGCGTATTCCCGTTGGAGAGTCTCTGGACGGAACCCGCAGCGGGATCAAAGACATCGGGAGTGTGACGGTATTCCCAGACGAGGGCCGCCGTCAAGGCTGTCTCATCGACCGCGTATTCCACGGCGCGCGAGTACTGCGGGGCGTGCTGGTTTCCATTGTCCATGAGCGTAATATCCCCGTTCGCGATGCGGCGGGCGTCATGCTGGAAGGAAAAATACGTGGGGGCATTCGCGGCGTGCTCCCCCGTGAACGTGAATTGGTTGTGTTTGCCCCCGAAATACCAGATGACGTTACCCGTGGAGCGGTCGATTTTCAGAACGGTCGAGGTTTCGCGGCACGAGACGAGGAAATTGCCGTCCACGTCCACGTCAATGGAATTGACATGGATGTAATCGAGTGCAGGCGACGTCAGGTCGTCGTAGCAGTCCGTGATCGGGATGTAATCCCAGCTGCGCCACTGGAACACCACGTTCTTTTGTTCGTCGAGTTCCTGGATGATGGACCCGTACACAACAGCGTCCGGTTTTCCCCCGGGAACCACCAGGCTCATATCGATCACCTCGGGGTCATACGCCAGCATGATCGCATGGCCGTTCGGTAACAGGCGGAACTCATGGAGATCCGCGATGTAACCGTTGCCGCACTGGAAGGAATCCACAACAGCAAGCGTGCTGTCCAGAATGAAGTGCACCGTTTTCGCAACCCCCGCAGAGATTGCAAGCCATTCCACAACGCCATACGAAAGGAACCCGTCGGGCTGCACTTTGAAATCGTCGCAGGAAAACGGGGCTGTGTTCCTCCACGCGAGGGGGGTCCCGTTGTTATCATAAATCACCGCGTAGTAGTCGGTGCCTGCGACCGTGTTGGCGGCCGCGAGAAAGAGCGCACCGGCGGCCGGGTTGTTCGCGGTGCCTACCGTAAGAGCCGGCACGGTGGAAGGAACACTGTCAGGACGAAACCACACTGCCGACCCGGCGGCTGCCGGCGTCCTGCTCCGTGTCCCTGCAACTGACGAGGCACGAGGAACGGATGACGGAGAGGTGTGCGCAACGGCGGCAAGTGCCGACGATGCACTGTTCCCCGGCGTGACGTCGAATGACCACGACGAGGGGGAACCCGGAGCCGATGACCTGTCGTGAAACCACCCCGGGAGGACCACGGTCACTTTCTCCCCCGGAGTGAAGGGAACGGTCGGGGTCCAGATGGCGGTTGCACCCTCCTCGGCGAGTATGCATCCGGCGGCATGGACGCCGCTCAGCGATCCGGTGATCACCGCGCGCTCGAGATCGGAGAGCCTGCTTCCTTCCGTGCGGGTGTGCCGCCGGACGATGATATTCGTCGTGCATGACACAAGCACGGATCCTGGAAGGGGGGACACATATGGAAATTCAGACGCCGGCCTTTGGGCAAACGCCTGTACACAGGAGCATACGAGGCACACTACCGCCATCACCTGAGTTTTCATCCGGTTTCCGGAATTGTGAAGAGAGGTTTGAGAAGGAACAGCGTCAGGGAGGCAGACCGGCGGCTACCGTCGTCAACAACACACTCCGCACGAAGATAACACGTTGCACCGCCGGTCAGGTGAATTGCTGTGACGGATCTGTCTCCCGCACTTTGACAATTACATCCCGACAGACGTTTAACGCCCTCGCAGATTTATACGAATGGAACATATGAGAAATCCCTGAACTGCGAAGACTTACGATGTCAGAAAAGCCGAACCGACGGCTGTTGTCGTCAGCTATGGGGCAACGGATACTATTTCAAAACCAGGAGTCGCTTCGTCGCAGTAAAACCCCCGGCCTGGATCCTGTAGAAATACGTTCCGCTTGGCAGAGTGGCGGCGCTCAATCTCACACTGTGGATTCCGGCACTCTGTTGTTCATTGATCAACGTCATGACTTCCCTTCCGAGAACATCGAAGACCTTCAAAACCACCAGGGAGCTTTTCGGCAGATCATAGCCGATGACCGTCGAGGGGTTGAAGGGATTCGGATAATTCTGGAAAAGCCTGAAGCTGTCGGGATCGCGGCGGGACGCTGCAACCGAGGTTGTTCCGAATGCGCTCCCGGATTGGAGCAGATGATAAAGATATAAATGCCCGAGGTTTACATACCACACGTTTGTACGGCCGCTGATATAATCAAGATGGGAACGCAGATAACCCTGGTTGACGTCTGTATAAAGAACCTGTGGATGCCACATCATGTGGTACACATCTCCGTTGAGGAGAATCGCATCAAACAGTCCATTCAGAGAGCTCAGGCTGGTGTCCCCTCCGCCCCACGACGGCGCTCCGAGCTCCACCGTAGGGAGAAAGGGCTTGAAGTGATTGTGAACGCCGTCCCATGTCTGAAGCGTCGAATCACCATACACGTACTCGCGCGGAGGTACCGTGCTGAGATTTGCGTAAAGGCGGGCATCAAGATAACCGTAGACACCAAGCAACGAATCCACGACCGGGTCATAATCTCCGTCAGGAGCAATCCAGGTGTATACATACTTTGTCCCGTTCAACGTAAACAGCGACGGGAATCTGAGTGCGCTTCTGATATCCTGTGCGGACCCGCCGATCTCACTCACCGAGCTATACTGCACCCCGTTGATCGTCGTGTCGTAGGGAGTTGGAAGATGGTTGCGGCTGTGCGACGCGACCTCCACAAATCCTGAATCCAGCTCCGCCTGGATCAAGGCCCAGGTCGGTGCGGACGTGTATGACGTAATGACCCCACCCGTCAAATAGAGACCATGTGACCGGAAAAGATGAATAATCGGTATTCCCTCTGTTGACATCCAATCTGCCCAGTCGTCAAATGTGGCGGTAACGACAGCCTTCCGATTGTCATAATACGTGCTCATCCCGTCATACGCTATCGAGACGGGGTTGTTGAGTGAATCGACTATCTGGATGACGAGAGAGTCGCTCACGCCCGAAAATGCTGCTGAGACGTAAGCGCGGTTCCCTGCGTAATCAAACCGGACTGCTTCGACCGCATTAAAGGTATCGGCCGATGTCTTTTCTCCAACCTGCATCCATGATGATTCTGTTCTTTGATGCTTCTCGTGTACCTGTAACCCCCGGGACCCCGACGGAATACGAACCTGGTATGTCAGCGGATAGAGACATCCGTATTGAAGATGCAAAGCATGGTCTATCACCACAACCAGCTCATCGTTTGATGAAATTGATGCCGTAAGCCGAATACTGTCATCCGCGAACGCCATTGAAACAAGGCAGGAATAGAGGATTACGGAAACCAGGGGTCTCAGATTCATGTATTCTCCATTCAAAGGACGCTCTTACACCCTCAGCACAAGAGTTACTTCGTCACAACATTCACGATTAACAAACGCCGCCATGCAGCCAGCAAAAACATCGGGCCAGGACCGCGCCGGAGACTCTCTTTGCTTTCCGGGAAGATCCGCAGGAATACCCCGGGCCGGCCGGCCAAAAAAAATCGGCCGCCATCCACAGATAGCGCCGATTCACAAGGAACATACCATAGTTTACAACATTCCTCCCTGACATTCAAGGTCAGATGACCGTAGTCACTCCTGATCAGTTTTTCCCGCACCCCAACGCAGTGATCAGTCCCTTGAGCGGGCCTGCTTCGGAATCTCGTGCATGGACTCACTGCTTGAACTGGTTTTGGAAGTCGTTATCGAAGTCGTTATCATTGCACAACGTAACAGACCGTTTATTCCGGTCCCGGAAGGATTCGGCAGCTTCAATGACGTCGCGAGGAGGGTCACAATGAGAAGAAGAATGGTTTTTCTCATAGTACTCGCACATGCCTTTTTCTCTTCCTCTTGCTCCAGTCAAACTGCGGGGGTTTCCACTGCTTCTCGCATATGGGTTGGAACATGGAGTGCGGCACCACAGCTTGTGGAACCGGCAAATATGCCTCCGTCACCGGGTTTGACCGGCAACACGCTGCGGCAGATCGTCCGGGTGTCAATCGGCGGAGATTCATTGCGTGTCAGGTTCTCCAATGAATTCAGCACCGGCCCCGTCACAATGCAGTCCGTACACATTGCCGTGTCAACCGGAGGTGGTGCGATCAGCCTGCCCACCGATAGAGAATTGAGATTCAACGGGAACACCGAGATTACAATGAATGCAGGTGCAGCGGTGACGTCGGATCCAGTTGCGTTTCTCCTGACACCAAGGATGAACGTCGCGATCACCATCTGCTACGGCCGCACCTCCGCAACGGTGACCGGGCATCCGGGATCTCGCACGACATCGTACATTACGGCCGGAAACACGACGACAACGGCCGAATTCACGGGCGCTGCCACGGCAGATCACTGGTACAACATCACTACGATTGATGTACTGGCACCGTCCGCGTCAGCGTGTGTCGCAATTCTCGGCAACTCGATTACCGATGGTCGAGGTTCAACAACCAACCTGCAAAATCGATGGCCCGACATGCTCTCAGAATCGCTCCTCAAAGACTCGACAACTCAGCATGTAGGTGTGCTTAATCTCGGCATCGGAGGTAATCGCCTGCTTTCAGGCGGTGCAGGTCCGACCGGAGTGAGCCGGTACGATCGGGACATTCTTGGTCAACAGGGGGTCCACTGGGCAATCATCGTTGAAGGGGTCAACGATATTGGCGGGGTCCGCTCTGCATCTGCGGCCACTTCGACTGCCAGCGATCTTATTGATGCTTACAGGGAGATGATTATCAAAGCCCACAGTAGAAAAATCAGGATTTACGGCGGTACCATTCTGCCCTTCAATGGGAATGGCTATTATAATCAGTACAGTGAAATATGCCGAAATACGGTAAACCGCTGGATTCGTGCCAGGGGCAATTATGACGGGTGCATTGACTTCGATGCGACGATGCGAGATCCGCAGGATTCAACGAGACTTGTGTCGACATATGAAAACGATGGTCTGCATCCGGATGCGGCGGGTTACAGGAAGATGGGTGAATCCATTGATCGGCATCTGTTTCTGGAGCACTGAGGAGCGGCATGAACGAAAGATCCGAAAGCGTGGTAAGCGGATCGGGGTCGTGAACTGACGTCGGGCTCCACAGTCATTTTCTTATCGGCGCCGTGTAGAAGTACATTTCCTCGGTTTTTGGTTCCGCATCCCACCCTTGAGCGAAAAGCCACCTGCCGTCATATTGTATGATTCCGCCCCAGCTGAGCGTGCCACCTTGATTTATCGCCAGTTGAGTGAAAGGCCTGTCGGTAGAGTATTTCGCCTGCGCCGCACACGGCGTCCCCGTCCTATCACTGTAAAAAAAGTCGAGTAACATCACTTTGTCATCGCTCTGATAGCGGGTTATCGCACATGCCACTTCACGTACGATTCCCATGTCACCGATCTTAAGATACGTGTGCTGCTCAAATCTCCAATCAACCATGTTCCTTGAGAAACCAACATACTGCTTGCCCCCACAGCCCTCGCTTAGATACATCATGTATCTGCCGTTTATGCGCACTGGATGACCGGACGGGTCACGAGGGATGACCGCGGCTTTCGCCCAGTACCTTGATATGGACGCAGGCACAATCGCTCCGATTTTTTCCCACCGGTAAAGGTCACTCGATATGGCAGCCTTGATCGTGCACACTACTCCCGGCGCTTCGTCACCGGTTGCCGCGCAATCGGCGCGCATCTCATCGGTGACGGGGCACACTCCGTTGTAAAACATTATGAATGTTCCGTCTTCCCGCGCGTAGACTTTGGGATCCTCCACGCTGATTACCTCGTCCGCGGTGGTTGAGCATATCACGGGATTGTGCCTGTAGTCTTCCCAGCCCGAACCGGGCGTGTATACGGCCAACCCGATCCGCGAACTCAGCGTCTCTTTTTGCGGCGCGGCACGGTAATACATGAAAAGCCTTCCGTCATGTTCAATGACCGAGGGATTGAATAACGAACCGCTCTTCCAGCCAATGTTGCTCGGATCATCCCACTGTCTTGTCTTTCGAAAGGTGAGCCTTCCTTCAAGGGAGATAGGGCCGATACACCAGTCAGGGCAACTCTTGAATTGACTCCCGATTTCGCGCATTGAAATATGGTGCGTCCCTTCATTCCTTGCCGCTTCCTCGTAGACGCGTTTTAGCTGTCGACGATATTCCGCAGTCATCACTTCTGTCGTGCCTTTGTCATTCGTCGAATACCCGCTCCGGATCACGTTTCCAAACAGAACCCTATTCCTCCACATGAAACATGTGAACACCAGGACTACGATGATGACGCAATATAGTGTCTTACTCCCACTCATGGCGTTCTGTTGTCACACGAAGTCCCGGTGACGGGCTCCCGTTGAGTATTCCGGTTGGTCCAGCACGATCCCGCCCAGGCGGCAGTCCTTGACGGCCTCCGGGTTGAATGTGGAGGACATTCGTGGCGTCCGCTCCATGACGTGTCCTCTTGTTTACCGGACGGGATTGAACTGATCGACGATTACTCTCGGCTGGTCGTTTCCGAGCTGTCCTTCGTCACATTCGATTCGAATCTTCTTTGTCTCCCCCCGGCACAGCGAAAAGTAGTTATCGGTCATGAATACGGGGAGGATGCGTTCGCCCCCGTGCGCGCGGACGACGGACAGATGAATTGCGAAAGCAATTGCAGCCGATGATTCCGGATTTGTTATCTGGACATCGATAAGACATTTCCCGTCCTTTCTGGACGTTCGCACGTTCGAGGTGAGATCCACGGACGCCAGTGACGCCAGTCCCCGGTAGTCAAGGCGGGTACGACCCCTCCAGTAAAAATTTTCCGACAGAAGGTCCCCCTTTCCGTCGTGCAATCGCAGCACGATGAAGTGAGTGTCGGACAGTTGCGATTCGCTGTCATCATATACTTCAAAACTCCAGAGGGCGACCCTCAGCCGCGTTCCTTTTTCGATGCAGTACATGCGCACAAACCGGGCCGTGTCCGGGCTGATGCGTATGTCAGCCATCCCGGGCTTACCTTCCGAGGTGTAGTAGACGTCCCTCCACGCCAGGGAATCATTCGAAAGCTGGATTTTATACGTCTTTGCATACGGGGAATCGAAATTCAGCCTGATGTGGCTCAGCGTCCGTGTCCTCCCCAGATCGACGGCAATCCATTGCTGGAGTCCGAAATCACTCTCCCATTTCGTGTTGTCAGACCCATCCACTGCGGCGGACGATTCTTCTCCTTTCACGCCGACCGAGGAAGCGACAGTGTTTCTTCCGCGCGCCAGGTCCGCACCCGGGAAGATCAGGGTGAAACACTCTTGCAGGGAATCCTTCGCAACATTCACCGTCGCTGATCTCCGGAGCCCGGGCACTTCAGAACCGTCCATTGAGTATATGTGGGCTTCCGCTCGTGCATTCTTCAAGTCTTGACGTGTCGTATTTATCACTTTGACGGAATTGGTGGCGGAATTCCATTGAATGTGAACAGGTTCACACGCCTTCTTGACACCCCAGTATGCACCGGTGGCGTCCAGGTAGTAATCATAGGTTTGCCACACCATCGAAGGATACGCGCTCTGGCTCATCCAGATCACAATGCCGGACGCATCATTCCAGAGATTGTCAAGCCATCCTTCATACATGGCCTTTGCCGTTTCAATATTCAGGAGCTGAGATTTCCTGCAGAAATCACCTATCCCTGAAGGGGTGCCGTAGCGTTCTGCTATGGATTTTTCATAGGTTCCGGGACCGGCATACTGTGCCGATGGACCGAAGAAATGCCTGTCCCAGAGCTCATTCCGAGGCCAGAGTTTCTCCGGGGGTATGAATTGTTTGAAACTTTCGAGATTGACAAAGACCGCGGTCCCGATCTCGCTCCTCATTCCCCAGGTGTCTGTGCCCCCCCAGTGTCCCGGAGCGGCACGCATGAAGTACTCCTCCGGATCCAGATTGTACCAGGGCCCGCTCCCGGAGAGGGCGTCAGTATGTGAATTGGGATGGTAGTGGCGCCCGTCAAATGCAGCGACGTCTGCGCGGAGCCAGTCGTTCAACGGCGGATCCGGATACCCTTCATTCATCCCGCACCACAGGGCGATACAGGGGTGATTTCTCAACCGTTTGATCTTCTCGACGGCATTGGCATTGAACACATTGAGGTCACGAGGCATCCCGCCACCGGAATCCAGCCAGAAATCATCCCACACCAGTATGCCGTACCTGTCACACGCGGCATAGAAATCCTCATCAGTCGTTGAGCCCATCCAGTTCCTGATCAGATTCAGATTCATGTCCCTGTGAAGCCTGATCCGTGTGTCGTAGTCCTTCCCCCGGACCCTCAGCATGTACTCGGACATGCCCCAGTTTCCGCCTTTGATGAAGATACGCTCACCATTCACACGCATTGTCATCACACTGCCGGCAGTGTCGACAACGATCGTGCGCACGCCGAACGGGATGACGGCATGATCCGATTCACTGCCGTTGACATTCAGCTGCAGCTCGCAGGTGTAGAGGTTCTGCGGTCCGTAACCGTTCGGCCACCAGAGTTTCGGATTCAGCACCGACAGCCGGGGGAAGCCGTGAGAGTCGATCAGAACCCTCTTCGAATCTGCGGGAGGAAGGTCGAGATCAAGAGAAAACGGAACATCCCCGGGCCGGATGACCCCTTTCACGACGGCATGTTGCCGGCTCTGAGAGTGATTCTGCACTTCCATGCGCAGAGAGATGTTCGCCAGCGAAGGATTCGGCAGATCTGATGTGATCCACGGATCAACAATCGTCGCAACACCCGACGTACTGAGCGAAACGTCGCCGGTGATACCCATGTTCAACCCGGGGACCCGCGGCATCCAATCCCACCCGGCGCTTGAGCCATATGTCGGACTGGCGCCGTTTGATACCGGGTACTGCGGGACGTGCACGAGAACCGCGAGGACGTTTTTCGACCGCTTCTGCACGAACGGTGTGATGTCATATGTGCCGCGCTGCATGAACCCCCGTATGCATCCCAGATACATGCCGTTCAGGAACACGTCGGCATCTCTGTTCACACCCGTGAAGTTCAACCAGAGTTTTTCCCGGGGAAACCCGTCCGGCACCGTAAACTCCGTCCTGTACCAGAAGTTCCGGTCATACATCGCCCTATCGACGCAATAAATGTTGTCCGCGTAGTTTGGATCCTTTTCTCTCCCCGCCTCGACATAGGAACCGAACACCGTGCCCGGAACTGAGGCCCGGACCCACGCATCCGTATTGCAGCCGGGCGCAAACAGCCTAAGGCTGTCACCGCCTACCTCCGACTGCGGGATGATTTTCCAGTCGACGCCCTGATTGGAATTCATCAGAGTGAAGGCGGTGTTCTGTGCCATCATTCTCGCTACACCTGCCAGCATGATGCAACCGGCCGTGAGCAGGCCGGCGCGGCGGATGACACAATGTGCCCGAAGATCCATGATTCAGATTACCCGATGGAGTGGTCGATCGTTTCAGTGTTCTTTGCCGTCTACGACAATGCCGGCGAGAGATCGCCCGGTGAAGCCTATGCCGGGACTTCCCCCACCCTCCCCGTTCGCTTCAATACTCCCCAGCCGACCAGTCGCCCCCTCAGCGCTGCACCTATGGATCTGAACAACACCCAGTACATCAACTGCCTGTAGCCGAATCGCTGAGGGATAAGAAGCCACAACCTTCCAGGTCTTTCCCGTTCGAAGCTGAACGCCACGATCCCTCCGATCGCGTCCACCAGAAGAAAAACGAGGTAGTATTCAAGGACCTGAAGGCCGTTGCCGGTTATCATTGCCAGGATCATAGCGGCATCCGCAAGAGGCGAAAGAAACGGCATGACGATCTGGAAGAGGAGGGCGTTCGGAAGGGCGACAAGCCCCAGTGAACCATACGCCGGGTTAAAGAGCGCATCGCGGTGCTTCCAGAGACTCTGCATGATGCCGAACGACCAGCGAAATCGCTGTTTGAAAAACATCCTGATCGTTTCAGGGGCCTCCGTGCGCGCGATTGCCGTGCCGGCGTATCGGACTCTCAGACCCGACCGGAGCAGGCGTATCGTGAGATCACAATCCTCCGCCAGAGTATCATCCGTGAAGCCGCCCGCCTTCAGGATTGCGGCCTTCCTGAACAGGCCGATTGCACCCGGCACTATGGTGATGCAATTGAGCAGATCAAATGCACGCCTGTCAAAATTCTGACTTGTGATATATTCAATAGCCTGCCATCTGGTGATCAGGCCCGATTCGTTCCCTACCTTGACGTTGCCGGCAACTGCGCCGACGGAGGGATCGGCAAAGTACTTCATCATGATGCCAACAGCATCGACGTCCAGATTCGTATCGGCATCCACGCACAGGACGTATTCGCCTGCTGACTCCTGAATTCCATGATTGAGCGCCGTCGCCTTGCCTCCATTACTCCTTGTTATGACATTCACCCGGGGGTCGGCGGCAAACGCACCCTTCACCAGGGCGTACGTCCTGTCCCGGGAACCGTCGTCGACAAATACCACTTCGACGTTGGGGTAACCGGTCTTCAACAGGGCATGAACGGTCTTGACAGCGTCGACTTCCTCATTGTATGCCGGAACGATAATACTGACAAGAGGCTGGCCGGGAAACGCCGCCGCGTTGTCCCTCGATGCGGCTTTCCGCTGCAGAGACGCGAGAATTCCCATGGCGACCATTCTTCCGACGGAGAGGACGATACCGACAAGGAAGAGAGCGAAAAGGAGGTGCGTGCCCCAATAGACACCCTCGACAATCCACCAGTTTGCCTCTGCAATGACCCGATCTGTCGAGAGCGCGAGAGGCGGCATCACGTCATCGCGGGTTTTGCCGATGAGGCCGGAAACCGTTGTCAAGGCAAATCCCCTGTCCCTGAAATAGCGGATAATCCGGGGTAGAGCCGCCACCGTCTGTGACCGGTCACCACCTCCGTCGTGAAGCAGGATGATATTCCCGAGACTTTGCTGCACAATGATCCGCCCGAGAATCGTATCTGCACTGATCCCTGTCCGCCAGTCTTCGGGATCAATCGACTCACCGACAGTAAGGTACCGATCCTGCTTTGCTTCCTCGACCGGCACAAGCTCCTCAAACGTTTCCGGCTCAGAATCAGCGTTATAGGGAGGGCGGAAGAGAAACGTCGTGTGACCCGTCAGGCTCTCGATGATCCGCCTTGTCGCGTTCAGCTCAAGTTCCGTCCGCTCCGGGCTGACCTCGGCCAGGTTAGGATGTGTGAAGGTGTGGTTGCCTATCTCATGACCTTCGTCATAAATCCGCTTGACGAGCTGCACATTGTTTTCCGCGTTCATGCCAATCAGGAAAAACACCGCGGGAACGTGCTCTTCGTTCAGGATATCCAGAATCTCAGGCGTATACGCTGCGTCGGGTCCGTCGTCAAAGGTCAGCACGACCTTTCTGTCAGCTTTCCCGAATTTCTTGATAACAAACGACGATGGGAGATCGACATACTCCTGCCCGGTGATGAAGTTCTCTTTCGAGTCAAACGTCACATCGATCTTCCCCGGCTCCGGTGACGCAACAAGGTCGAGGATCTCGCCTTCACCGACAAAATCCACGTTCGCGGACGAAGCCGGCGTCCGAAGCGACTCCGCATCGAACGGGGTGTGCGCGAGGCCGCTGTCACTTACATCTCTCGCAAAGAACTGCCAGAGACGCTGGTCCTCGGATCCAAGACGCCACAACGCAAAGCCTCCGACGCCGTAGCGGGTTGCAGTACGCATTTCGTTGAACGCCGTTGCAGCATCCGTAAACCACACGGTGTGGAGCGAATCGTTGTCGTCAGAGTACGTGTAGGTGAGATTGTAGTCCGCCGGATCGAACGTGATCTTCCCTTCCGACTCCGCCGCGGTGACAAGCGCCTCCTGATATGACACGTCATTTCCTTCGCTTCCCAACGGCCAATCGTAGCCATAACCGGCAATCCCGAGAATCAGCTTCTCCGGCGGGATAACCGCCGTCATGCGGTCGACGATCGATTCCACCCAGCCATGCTGCGCCACCGGACCCGCAGAGCCCTCAGAGAAATGCTGGTCATACGCCATGACGACGAGATAGTCATTGTACCTCTCCAGCTTCCGCGGATTGTAGTCCGGATTGAGTGGCGGGATGTCCTGCGTGACGAGATACCCGCGCCGGTGAACCCCGTCGTACAGTTCCTTTTGAAATGCGACAAGATGCTCGTCGCTTGTTTCATTCAGATCCTCAAAGTCGATATTCACACCCTGCATGTTGTTCTGATCAAGGACATTGAGGATGCTGTGGATGAATCGCAGGCGGCGGCCCGGAGACTCAATGATCCTGTGAACATTCGCCCCATTCCAGCGCTCGTTGAAGTAATTCGATACCATAGGAAGAATACGTACGCCGTGACGGCGCATGAGATCAAGCGCCGTGATATCAATCTCCGGCACGACGGTGTCAACGGAATCGGCGACAAACAGCCACTCGGGAAAGATGATGTTCATCCGGTCAATATTCTTCCGGAGAGAGGAATACGACTCCGCGTCCCAGTTCACGTAGAATCCCGCCCGCACCTCATCACCAAAAGGGCCATGGGAAACGGCGACGTGCCGGGTATGCCGGAGCGAATCGAGCCTTGCCAGACGTTTCGCGGCACTCTGGAACTGCGCGTTTTGCTTTGATGTGAGGATAAGGGGGTCCTCGTGATTCAGGACCCTTTTGTATACCTCGTTGGGATTCACAAGCTTCGGAAGGATCGTCGTAGTCTTCCTGGCGACAGCGACAAGAGCCACGATCACCGCCAGGGCGGCGAAGAAGCCCAGCAGCCTGGCAAGCCAGACAAACCGCGTCCAGCGCCTGCCCGTTGGACTGAAGAATATCGGACGTGCCGGAGGGGTCATTGCGGATCAGAGAACGGGTGAGAGGGGCGAAGAGGCCGTGAATCGATACGCCATCTCAAAAGGTGGCCGGGCGTACGGGCTGGTCCGCGTAGTCCTTCAGGGCTGATTTTAGAATAGCCGTGCCTCCCCTTCTCCCGGCTCCCTCCTCCCCCGCTGTGAAACGCCGGGCAAGCTCATCCTGGAGTTTTTGCTGTTGAACCAAGAACACAATGTAGGCAACAAAGATGATGCCGGTAAGCGCAAGAAAGCCGACGCCGAACATGAGAGCCATTTCAACCTCTGGGCTAATTGAGAGCGGTTCCTCCCCCAAGGCGGGTATTCAATCGTCAATTCCTGTGCCAATTCGTGAATTCTGCAACGTTGGGAATTTCAACGAAAAGGGACCAGATTCAAAACTCGGCGGATATCCGTTTCACTTTCAGGAAAGAACCCACCTGCGATTCCGATTTCTGAAAGGAGCATGATCGTCGGGGTGGCTCCCTCCGGGGGTGTATGATCCGGGTGCGGATGAATTGGCTCCACCGCGATGCCGGAGCGCGCGAGCATGAATCAGCGGGAAGTTGTATATTTCTGATCACGACAGCGAAAGGATGACCCGACTGATGCATGTCAGATACAAGGCCGCTCCGCCCCTCCTGATATTCCTGACGCTTTGCACACTCTCCTCCTCATTTTCCGATGACGTCCTCAGGCAGAAGATCGCCCAGATGTTCATTCTGGGGTTCAACGGAACGGCGATCTCCGATACGATACGCGTGGACCTCGCGGAGAGGAATCTTGGCGGAGTCATATTCATGGGGGCGAACTGCGTCTCGCCCGTCCAGATCCAGAGCCTCACTGCTGCGGTCAGGTCGCTTGCCCCGACCGCTCCGTTCATCGCCGTTGACGAGGAAGGGGGGCTGGTCGCCCGGCTCAACGGCACCGACGGGTTTTCATCGACCGCGAGCGAATACCAGCTCGGGACCGTGTGGCATTCAACCGACTCCACGGCACACCAGGCGGCGACCATGTCCGCCTGGCTCCTGTCCAGCGGATTCACGACGGATTTCGCCCCCGTCGTCGATGTGGATGTCAACCCCCAGAGTCCCGCGATCGGAGCGCTCGGCCGGAGCTATTCGAGCAATCCCCTGACGGTTGCTCTGCATTCACAGACGTTCATCGACCAGTTCCACGCCCGGGGACTCATGACAACCCTGAAGCATTTCCCCGGGCACGGGAGCGCCACAACAGATTCCCACCTTCAGCTCCCCGACATCACGGCGACATGGGCCGATTCGGAGCTGATCCCCTACAGGTCGCTTATCGCCTCACACCGTGTGGATATCGTGATGGTGGGGCATCTGTACAACGCACACATCGACAGTCTTTACCCGACCTCGCTTTCCCTGCGGACGATCACCGGGCTGTTGCGGGACACGCTCGGATACCAGGGGGTTGTCATCACCGACGACTTGTACAACATGAAAGCGATCACCGACCTGTACGGGAGAGAAGAGGCTGCCTCTCTCGCCATCAACGCAGGGGCGGATATCCTTCTGTATGTTTCGAACATCCTCGAGGACGGGACGTCGCTCCTCCGCCATATGGTCGACACGATCGAGGCAGAGGTCCAGTCCGGCACCATCCCGGTGAGCAGAATCAACGACTCATACCAGCGGGTACAGGCACTCAAAGCCCGCTACGTTCTGAACAGCCTGGGCGCACCGCTCACCGGTTCCGGCGCTCTCCCCGCCCGCGCCACTCTCGAGAATTATCCCAACCCGTTCAATCCTTCGACGACGATCCGCTACGAATTGCCGCACAGCACACAGGTTTACCTTGCGGTCTACAACACCCTCGGGCAACGGATCGCCACGCTGGTTCAGGGACCACAGGAAGCAGGGACTTATGAAGTCAAGTTCGATGGTTCGAATCTTGCGAGTGGCGCGTACTTCTACCGATTACAGGCCGGAAGCTTTGTGCTGACAAAAAAGCTGCTTCTGATGAAATAAGGACACAGACACGACCCACGATCATCAGTGTCCTCGTGCCTTTCCCGCACCACCCTCCCCCCCTATGCAGAAGCTGTCGGAGACGTTCGTCCTACGATCCGGAGAGGTCGAAACGGTCAAGGTTCATTACTTTATTCCACGCTGCGACAAAGTCGTGCACGAACTTCTCCCGGGAGTCCTCGCATGCGTAGACTTCCGCAAGGGCCCTGAGCTGGGAATTCGAACCGAAGATGAGATCGACACGTGTGGCGGTCCACTTGAGCGCGCCCGTCGCCCCATCACGACCCTCGAAGACGTCAGCGTTTTCCGCGGTTGCCTTCCACGTCGTGCTCGTGTCGAGCAGATTCACGAAGAAGTCATTCGTGAGTGCCTCCGGCCGTTTCGTGAAGAGGCCATGCCGGGACCCTCCGAAGCTGGTCTTCAGGACGCGCATGCCGCCTACGAGCACCGTCATTTCGGGTGCGGTCAGGGTCAGTAATTGCGCCTTGTCAACCAGCAATTCCTCGGCCGATCCGCCGTTGCGGGCCTTCTGGTAGTTGCGGAAGCCGTCCGCAATCGGCTCGAGCACCGCGATGGAAGCGGGATCGGTCTGCTCCTGCGAGGCGTCCATCCGACCCGGCGTGAAGGGAACCTTCACTTTATGACCGGCGTTCTTCGCCGCTTGCTCTACGCCCGCGCAACCTGCCAGCACGATCAGGTCAGCGAGCGATACCTTCTTGCCGCGAGACTTCGCCTTGTTGAATGCACTCTGAATTCCCTCCAGGGTCCTGAGCACCTTCTCAAGCCTGGCAGGCTGGTTGACTTCCCAATCTTTCTGCGGGGCCAGACGGATGCGGGCACCGTTGGCACCGCCTCGCTTGTCGGAGCCACGGAAGGTGGACGCCGACGCCCAGGCGGTCGAAACCAGCTCCGACACTGAGAGGCCGGAAGCCAGGATTTTGCGCTTAAGGGAGGCAATGTCCTTTGCATCGATCAGTCTGTGATTGACGGCAGGGATGGGGTCTTGCCAGATGAGCTCTTCTTTCGGAACCTCCGGGCCGAGATAGCGTGTACGCGGACCCATGTCGCGGTGCGTCAGCTTGAACCACGCCCGGGCAAACGCGTCCGCAAACTGATCCGGATTTTCCATAAACCGCCGTGAAATCTTTTCGTAGACAGGGTCGAACCGCAGAGCCAGGTCCGTTGTCAGCATCGATGGCGCGTGACGCTTTGACGGGTTGTGCGCATCCGGTACGGTATCGGCACCTGCGCCGCCCTTCGGCCTCCACTGCTGTGCGCCGGCCGGGCTTTTTGTCAGTTCCCAATCGTAGCCGAACAGATTCCGGAAGAAATTATTGCTCCACTTCGTGGGCGTCGTGGTCCAGACGACTTCCAGGCCGCTGGTGATCGTGTCGCCCCCTTTGCCCTCACCATAGCTGCTCTTCCACCCCAGCCCCTGCTGCTCGATGCCGGCCGCTTCGGGCTCGGGCCCGACGTGTTTCGCGTCACCGGCGCCATGGGTCTTGCCGAATGTGTGGCCACCCGCAATGAGGGCCACAGTTTCCTCGTCGTTCATTGCCATGCGGGCAAACGTCTCGCGGATGTCCCGCGCCGCTGCGATAGGGTCCGGCTTTCCGTTCGGGCCTTCCGGGTTGACGTAAATGAGCCCCATCTGTACGGCAGCGAGGGGATTTTCGAGATCGCGGTCGCCCGCGTAGCGCTTCTCAGCCAGCCACTTATCCTCGGAGCCCCAGTAGATGTCCTTTTCCGGCTCCCAGATGTCCTCTCGCCCTCCGCCGAAACCGAATGTCTTGAAACCCATCGATTCCAAAGCGACGTTGCCGGCAAGAATCATCAGGTCGGCCCAGGAGATCTTCCGGCCGTACTTCTGCTTGATCGGCCAGAGCAGCCGGCGCGCCTTGTCGAGGTTCGCATTGTCGGGCCAGCTGTTGAGGGGCGCGAAACGCTGGCTGCCGTTGCCTGCGCCGCCACGGCCATCGCCGGTGCGGTACGTGCCGGCGCTGTGCCACGCCATGCGGATAAACAACGGCCCGTAGTGGCCGAAATCCGCCGGCCACCAGTCCTGCGACTTCGTCATCAGCGCTCGGAGGTCTTTCTTCACGGCTTTCAGGTCGAGACTTTTGAACTCTCTGGCGTAGTTAAAGCCCTCGCCCATCGGATCGGACTTGGATGAACGCTGGCGCAGGATATCGAGGTTCAACTGATTCGGCCACCAGTCCCGGTTCGTCGTGCCGCCACCGGGCGTGTTTTTGTGGGCACCGCCCGTGACCGGGCGCTTAACTTCTTCATTCATGATAATTACTCCCTTTGTTATTATTGATTGTCAAACAGAGCCACCAAAAATGACAATGATGAGAACGTGAGGAAGTATATCGGGATTCAGTGTGACACAACAACGTCCAGATCACTTTACCCGGTCGACACGCGATAACGCGTCAGCCTCTGGCTCCCCTCATCCCAGATATGCAGTCGGGCACACCTCAAGCTTGCGAGGAACGTCAGAGGTTTGACCTTCTGGAGCAACGGCACATCATCGTAGCACCGCTCCAGATTGTAGTTGGGGATGCGCTGCTGCACGTGGTGAACATGGTGGAATCCGATATTGCCGGTGAACCACCGCAGCACTCCCGGCAGGTCGTAGAACGAGCTCCCCTCCAGGGCCGCTTTCATCGGGTCCCAGTTCTCGTGGCGCGCCCAGTACGTTCCTTCGAACTGATGCTGGACGTAGAACAACCACAATCCCGCCGCGCCCGCTACTAACGTGCATGGGACCTGGATCATCAGATAGGTTTCGATTCCTATGGTTATCGCGGCGAAACTGATAATTGCAGCCAGCGCGATATTGGTGACAACCACGCTCCAGCGCTCTCGTTTTCTGTCCTGCCCGTGGAAGTATCGCGGACCAATCAGGAAGACGATGGGTGTGCCGAAGGTCAGGATGAAAAGAGGATTCCGGATGAGTCGATAGACGCGCTGTTTCCATCGCGGGGCGGCATCAAATTCCCCGGCGGTCAGTGTCCAGATATCTCCTACACCGCGACGATCGAGGTCTCCAACGGTATCGTGGTGCATGGCGTGCGAGCGGCGCCATTGTTCGAACGGCGTGAATGTCAGGATGCCAGTGACATATCCGAGGACCCTGTTCGCCCGTGGCGTACCGAAGAACGAACCGTGGCAGCAATCGTGAAATAGGACGAAGATGCGCACCTGGAATGCGGCCGCAACCGCAGAGATGGCAAGGACCGACCAGTACGGGTAACCCTGCCGGACCATCACCACCATGAGCACCCAGAGGGCAAAGAACGGGACCAACGTGTTGATGATCTGCCAGATCGCTTTCTTCATGTCCGGGCGGGTGAATGGCTGCACGGCTCTTGCGAGGTCCGCGGCCTCGGCTCTGCTCGCTGTGGGGGTGGATTCAACGGGCATCAACGGCCTCCTGCGTTGCGGGGAGATAGCAGAAAGATCAGGCACACGTACACTCAAGATGCCTACTTCGGCGATTTTATGCAAGGGATCGAGTGCAATGTGGCCACGTCGAGCCATTGATCTTTCTCGACGAAACTCCCCTCTACGTTCTTTTCCATCTCCAGGTACAACTCCCACGGTACCGTCAGAGAGAGGATGTCCCTCTCAACGAGCTTCCGAACAGTGATGTCTGTAAATCCTATCACCGCCCGTGGGTGGTCTCTCTCTGCTTCCGCGAAGCCATAGAGTATCGTATGGCAGCCGGCGCCAAAGGGAGCAATTGCACCTTCCCTGATCGCCCGGTGGTAATTGGACAGCACCAAGAGCGCAGAGAGCTGGTCGGCATTGGCCAGAAACATCACCAGCGAGGGGGTTTCCCCTTCGGCCAGTTGAGCGACCGGTTTGAGGACGACATATTTTGTCGGAACTTCACGAATGGGAAGCGCTTCCACAAATTTCCGTGCAATTTCTGGGGTCTTGAAATACCTTTCCCCTTCCGCGAGGTGGGATCCGCGGGTCCATACTCGACGGGCCCCTCCATCCCCGGTCGAGAGCAACTCCTCAATCGGATATTCCCTGTAGGGGTTGCCGAACCCGAGCCCGATGCCTCCCCCCGCACATCCGTACGTCTCTCTGTCAAAGACGGCTGTTTTTCCCTTCGCGGCTGCGACGATCATCGCTGCCACGCAGCCCCACCGCCCCTGCTTGAACTGGAGAGCTTTGTCCGGCTTTTCATCCGTGAGGATGATCGCGACGGGACTGTATTTTCCGAGTCTTAACGATGCAGAGAGTTTGCTATATGGCGCCATGGTGTTTTTTCCCCTGTTACAGTATTCAGCCCGGACCGACCAGATCTCCCTGAAGCCATTTTTATATATTCAGGCGAGTACACTCTCGAGCCACAATAGTCGACGAACGCCCCCGGGGACGGCGACCCTTTGAAGATGGCACTCGAAATCTACCTTACCCGCCGGGCAAGGTCAAGGAACGGGATTACAGAAGGGAATTCGGACAAAGGAAGCACGGGAATATCTGACAATTGCCGTTCACTGGGACGGGCCCTGGGGGCAGTTGCTCGTCTATTCCCTTGCGACGCCGGTCAACCTCAGGAACTTATCTACGGGTTGAGCGCTTGCGTGAATTGTCACTGTCACTCCCGTACCGTCAAACCGACACCTGATGGTTTCCGCGTGCGGACTCTCGATGTACCGAAGCACAAGTTCGACGGTCCGTTCATCGATCCATCCCCAGCTTCCCATCGTCAGGTTCTGTTGCACGCCATTGTTGCCAATTCCAGACAGAATGGGGGATGGAACCCGGCGGCGCGTCGATCCTGCCAGCCATCTTCCCGCGCCGAATAAGCACGAATCGAAGCCCGTCTCCGTGGTGATCGAAAGCCTGCAGGTGTCACCGCGGAAGGAGAACGAAAGTGCCTTCAATGGAGCGCTGTTCGTGTCCAACAAGAATGTCCGTCCTGATACGCTCCCCGTGATCGCCGAGGGGTAACCCGCTTTGTGTGGCGGTAGCTCCAGCGCTGAGAGCCTCCGGCGGAGAGCTTCGGCGCCTTCCGCATCCGCGGGAAATCGGCCACTCCGGAACGCGGGAAGGAGATGGCTCCACACGAGATTGAGTTCGCCCTGCAGGTCAAAAGACTCCGCTGTGATTGCGACGACTGCGTCCTGCGCGGGCATGACGACGATGTACTGACCATACGCGCCGTCCGCCCGAAATGCGTTGTGCCGGCATCGCCAGAACTGGTAGCAGTATCCCTGCATCCAGTCGCTCGAATCCCGCTTTGATTGTGGTGCCCCGGGCGCCTGATCGATCTTTGCCGTTGTGGCCTCTTCCACCCATGAAGCGGGAAGAATCTGCTTGCCGTTCCATATCCCTTTCTGCAGGTACAACTGTCCGAGTTTGGCCATATCCTCGGTTTTCACGCGGAGGCCCCAGCCTCCCGTGTTGATTCCCTGCGGGTCAACGTCCCAGTCCATCCCGGTGATTCCCAGCGGCGCAAACAGTCTCGGGGTGAGATAATCGATGACTCGCTGGCCGGTCACTTTCTGGACTATAGCTGAAAGGAGGTACGTCGCAAGTGAATTGTACAGGAATTTTGATCCCGGCTGGTTGAGAATGGGTGTCCTCAGGATGGCTCTGACCCAATTGCCGTTGCTGTTCCGTATGGACATTGTCGGCTCGGGGTCCATGCCCACCGCCATACAAAGGAGGTTTCTGACAGTCAGTTCGGCGAGATAGGGAGAGATTGAGTCGGGGAGATCGGCGGGAAAGAATGTGGTCACCCTGTCGTCAACGGAAAGCCGGTGATCGCTGACGGCGAACCCGATAGCCGTGGAGGTGAAGCTCTTGCTGACTGAATACAGTGAATGCCGGAGATCAGGCCGGTATGGCGCCCACCATCCCTCCGCGATCACCTTGCCATGGCGCAGAATCATCAGGCTATGGAATTCGTGACCGCTGACAGCCGCGGCGTCGAGGAACCTCACGATGTCACCAGAAGCAACACCCTCCTCTTCGGGAGTGCTTCTGGGAAGAGCGCCGGGCTGCTGGCCCGGAGCAAGGCCTGTCGCGGCATAGAACAGGAGGACAAGGAGCGCCGCAAAACGGAGGGCGCTTCGCTGCTGCAGTTGTCGGGTCAACCTGTCCGCCTCGACGTGCGGGTTGCTGATACCACGCAACGAAAGCCCCGGAACTCCGAGGGCGGCTTTTGCTTTGAATTCCGACATTCGAGAATGCCTCAGCTTATTGACGAGCCTGGCGGTTGTTCCAGGGACATTCAACAGGCCCGGGTAGGACCCGGCAGCCACAACACCTTGTGCCTGGGGATTGTTGAGCCACCTGACCGGCGGTTTTCTTTTCATGTGACTGCCCTGGTCGTGCTGTGCTCGATGTACGAATGCCGGGAACGCCAAACGCTCTTTGACCGTATTGTATTAAAGAGCAAGACAAAAGGAAAGTGCGGATGGCAACTACACTGCGGCGACGAGACGCCGCAGGTTGCTGAATGCGAAACAAGTTCATTCAGGCAATTTCCAATCCTGTACCGCGCCTATTGGAGGTCGACACCTCGTCGCGTCGGCAACTTCACGCGAAATTCCGTTCGCCCGGGACGTGAGTCGAATTCGATTTCACCGCCGTGCCACTGGACGATACGTCGGACGATGTCGAGTCCGAGCCCAGTTCCGCTACCGACTTGCTTTGTGGTAAAAAAGGGATCAAATATGCTCTCCCGGATGTCCGCCGGAATTCCTCCTCCGTCGTCAATGACGCGAACGACGACGCTTGTCCCTTCCTTTGCCGCCGTCACGTTTACACGCCCCTTTTCCGGCGCTGCATCAATGGCATTGTCGATCAGGTTCATCCAAATCTGGTTGATCTCGCCGCCAACGCCGCGGATGACCGGGAGATTGGGTGCAACGTCCAGAGTAATCGTAACCGACTTCCCGCGGGCCTTCCCATCAAGCATCGCGACTGTGTCACCCAGCCCGCGGAGGAAATCAACAGGCTCCGCAACCGGAGCACGGTCCATATGGGTAAACCCCTTCACGGAGGAGACGAGGCTATGCATGCGCGTCGCCGCCCGGTCAATATCGGATGCAAGCAACCGCGCGTTCGCCCCCCCGACGAGCCACCGGAGTGCCGCCCCGAGGCTGTCCCCGCGAAGTGTCCTGGCGAGCCTGTCGAGGACTTCGGTCGTGACGTGCGTCCGGGCAAGGTCTTCCGGCGGAACGCCGTCGACGTCATGATCCTCGAGCCATTGCGAAAAGGCTTCTTCCCTGTCCGCCAGGACAAGCCCGGACCGGTAAGGTTGTTTGGTTGCATCGAGGAAGAGCGCCCGCACCGTATCCAGCTCGCTAAGTTGTTGAGGGGTGAGGTTCGCACCGGCAAGTTCGCGCGATGCAACTTCTGCCCCTCCAAGGGCGCCATCCAGCGATTTTGCACTGCGCATTGCGGCGGAAGCAGGGTTGTTCAGCTCATGGGCAAGCCCGGAAGCAAGCTTGCCGAGCGAGATCAGCTTCTCGTCGCGGAGGTCGGTGGAGGTGAATCGCCGGGCACGGTCCGTCATGACGTGCACCAGGCTGGCCGTTACTTCGTAGCAGTTGCGTATCAACGCCGGGAATTCCTCGCGGGGAATGCGGAATGCTTCCGCTGGCTCATCGACTATGGTATCGCCGGGTGGAGTGGTCATTCTCGAGTACGGAAGAAGGCCCGTGACCTCGCCGCCGACCCATTCCATCACTTTCCTCCGGCCGGCACCTCTGTCCACGTGGTGTGACATCCGTCCGGAGAACAGGATATAGAGGCCGTCGACGACCTCGGTCTGTTTTGAGACCATTTCCCCCGGCTTGTAACTCCGAAGGGTACCGTGTGCCGCAATCCAGGCGAGCTCTTCCCGGGGGGCGTTCCCTATCGTCCGGTGACGGGAGAGAAGCTCGATGATTTCATCTGCAGACATTGGCGTGCTCATCTGGTTGGTCAACGCCGGTGCGGCGATTTCCGAGGCGTTGTCACCGGCTGCCCGTTCAATCTTCAGGTCGGGACAGTGTAGTGAGGGAACTCCTGAAAGTCAATCAGTGATCAGCCTGTCTACGCTTGCCTTTACTCCTTGCGAATTATTCGGAAAATGGCTATGGTTGGCAAATGTCTGAATGCTGACGCGGGTTTACTTCCAGAGAAGAGGGGTTTCGGGGTGCCAAAACCGGTCATCATGAGCGTGGACGACGATCCGCAAGTGCTCAGCGCAATCGAGCGCGATTTGCGACAGCACTACAGGAACGATTACAGGGTGCTGAAGGCAGGCTCCGCGGGGGAGGCACTTGACGCCGCCCGCCAGCTACAGCAGCGGGGAACCCCCGTCGCGCTTTTCCTCGTGGACCAGCGGATGCCGGAGATGACAGGCACGAAGTTTCTCTCCATTGTGATGGGACTCCACCCTGAATCACGCAAAGTCCTGCTGACGGCGTATGCCGACACCGAAGCGGCAATCGCAAGCATAAACGAGATCGGACTCGATCACTACCTCATGAAGCCGTGGGATCCCCCCGAGCTGAAGCTTTATCCCGTGCTTGATGATCTCCTGTCCGAATGGAAGATGCGGGCCCACCTTCCGTTCGACGGCATTCGCATTGCCGGAGCCCGTTTCTCGCCGCAAAGCTACGAGATCCGGGATTTTCTGTCGCGCAATCAGGTCCCGTATCAGTGGATCGACATCGATAAGGATGCCGGGATGCGGAACCTGGTCTCTGCTTACCCCGGCGGGCTTGCAAAGCTGCCGGTGGTAATGTTCCCCGACGGCACATACCTGAGCGCCCCCTCGACTCACGAACTTGCCGAAAGAGCCGGGCTTCGCACGCAGGCGAAGCGACGCTTCTATGATCTCGCCGTCATCGGCGGGGGCCCTGCCGGTCTGGCAAACTCTGTCTACGCAGCCACGGAAGGGATGAAGGTCGTGCTGATCGAACAGAGTGCCCCCGGGGGTCAAATGGGGACGAGCTCGAGGATTGAGAACTACCTCGGTTTCCCGAATGGAATAACCGGAGCTGATCTTGCGCAGCGGGCCAGCGCACAGGCCAGGCGATTCGGCGCGGAGATTCTCACCGCGCAGGAGGCCCTCGCGATCAGGCGCGAAGATCCCTACCGGATTGTGCAGCTTTCAGACGGGACCGAAATATCGGCATATGCTGTCATCCTCACGACGGGGATGTCGGTCCGGAGGCTTGAGGTGCCGGGAATCGAGCCGCTCCTGGGATCAGGGGTGTACTACGGGATCGCGCTGAGCGAGGCGGTAACATATCGAGATCATGATATCTGCATTGTCGGGGCGGCAAATTCGGCCGGACAGGCGGCTCTTTTCTTCTCACGGTACGCTCGCCGGGTAACGATTCTCGCCCGCGCTGCGGCCCTCAGCCCGGGAATGTCGCACTATCTTGTCGAACGGATCAATGTGACCGGGAATATCGACGTCATTCCCCGGATCGAGGTTGCCGGGGTCAGAGGCGTCGAGCGACTCGAGCAGATTGTGCTCCGGAATATCGATACTGCGGAAGAACGCACACTCGAATCGGCGGCAATGTTCATTTGCATCGGAACTGCACCACGGAGCGGGTTAGTTGCCGGACTGCTTGATCTCAATGAGAAGGGCTTCATACTTACGGGCCCCGATCTTCCCCGGAAAAACGGCAAACCGCGGGATTGGCCTCTCGATCGAGATCCGTTCATATTTGAAACCAACGTGCCGGGGATATTTGCGGCCGGGGACGTTCGGGCGGGGGCGAACAGGCGCGTCGCTGCCGCCGTCGGGGAAGGTTCTGCCGCCATCTATTCGATCCACAAGTATCTTGACACTGTGTGAGAAGTTGACCAGAGCACCTGCCGAAAGGAGCTGCACAGATGCCCAAATACATCGTCATTTCAAACCACACGGGAGCGGAGTGCATCAAGGCTCTCCAGGAAACGCTTGCGATCGGGTATCTCACCCATTTCCAGTGGGGGTGCAAGGACAATGTGCACACCGGCTGGGCCATCATTGAGGCGGAAAACAAGGCCCAGGCGATTATGAGCGTGCCGACGTTTCTTCGCGGAGAGGCAAACGTAGTTCTCCTTACGGAATATGATCCTGAAAAGGTGCGAAGGATGCATTGAGCCGGGCAGCGGTCATTCGAGCCATCAGGGACAGAGCTGCCGGCACACCGGCTGGGCGTGCAAAACAAATCCCCTTGATTTCTCAAGGGGATTTGTGCTCCGCGGAGGCCCAGTCGTCCGATCAAGGACGAACCGGTATGTAAGGCCTCTCCACGGCGCGTGCTCTTGGTAAATCAGAGAAGCCAGGGTCTCCATTGTTCCGATGAACGCAGTGAACTGCGGTGGCGCTGATATGTCCGATACAAAGGCCCATCGATAGTGACGGACTTGCCCATGCCCCTCGTGGATCACGTTACAGCATCCCGGTAGAAGTCAGCACCTATGGCTGGATAGCAGGCGGCGATCTTTCAAATCCTCCGAGCATGGCATGTAATGAATCGAGCTCTGCAGCTGCTGATTGAAGCAAACATAAGGAGGCAGTGTCTGCGAAGATGCAAATGAGCATCGCATAAGATCCGGAGCAGAGCCGGCAGTTCATCCTTGCTTTCTTCCAGCATCTTTCTGGGCGCATTGAGCAAAATGAAGTCCCAATGGGGACGGCCGTCGCAGCGCTTCCAGGGCTTCCAGTGCTTCATGGTCTGCATACCGACATGCAATGATTTCAGGTCAACATTTGAATGGTGCATGCCCGCATGATTAAAGCACTGATTCTGATGCGTGATCATGGGGGACTTTCTGCAGATCGTCGATCAGGAGCGGGTGGTTGACTTTGATGTCGAAACGCCTCGAATATCAAGGGGTTGGAAGAAGAACCCATGGCTCAATAGCACCGAGGAGTTCAACTAAGGTCCCGTGTAAATTCCACTGAAAAGCAGTAGATACTACTCTACCACCTGCGGCTGTCTGTCCACACTTCACAAAGCAGATATGAAAAACGGGTTCCCTCGTCCTGTGATCCCTGGCACCTTCTTTGTTGTATATCACAGTCTGGAATCCGAGGATGCAGTGTGGGATGCCACGGGTGGAGCTACGATGCAGGACAGAAGGGCAGTCATTCACAAGTCTCTGTTGTGACAACCCACGTTCAGATGACGACTGCTGACCGGCTCAGTTTCGCGCTCCTATCGTGGTCCAGGCGCTGATTCGGAAAGACTCCACCAGGGAAAATGCCTTCGTAAAATCAACAGAGAGGTCGCAATGGCACCCGCAGTCGGCATCGGGTTCCTCTCGCTCACCTGTATCGTCTTCATTGCCTACATCCTGTTCTTGAATGCGCAGCACAAGCTTCAGGATGAACTTGCCCGGCATTGCAGAGAGCGGGGAGGAATGCGATCCTGATCCGCCATAGTATTGCCAGCAAAGCCGCAGACCCGAGATCCACCCTCAACGCCGGCCTGAATCGGGCCAGGTATTGTTTTCTTTATTCACATCCGGGATATCCTCACCTCCCAGATCGACCTTCACCGCTTTTCCCCGGATCCGGAACTTCACCGTTGGCTCGCCGCTTTTCCACACACCCATCGAACGCCTGAGTGTCTCCTTTGTTCCGTTCGCATACGTGACGGTGAGCGCGATCGGGAGCGGCATCGTGCCGGTTTTCTCTACAACAATGAGCGTGCTATCACCCGCAGTGTGAACGTCCTTGAGAGAGAGATCCGGGAAACCGAAATCACGGAACCACGGTCTCCAGAACCACCCGAGATCCTCTCCGGCCACTTCATTGAACGTGAAGAAGAAATCGTACGGCAGAGGATGCCTGCCATTCCATCGCTCCATATACTGCCGGAGAGCTTTGCCGAACACCTCCTCTCCCAGATACTCGCGCAGCAAGGCATACGCGACGGCCGGCCTGTCGTAGGAGGCTCTGCGATAAGCGGAACCGGTGAGCTCGACGGAAGGCACCAGCAGCGGCATGTCAAATTCACTCCCCGCGGTTTCGGAATATCGTGCGGCCGTAATTCCGGGAGAAGTCGCCACCGAGTCCGGACAGAGCGCCGCATCAATATCGTAGGTCAGTTCGACAGCCCATCCTTCGTCCATCCAGGCGTATTTTCTCTCATTCACCCCCATGTAAAACGGAAAGTACGTATGCGCGGTCTCGTGCGCCGTCAGACTGACCGTACGGGATCTTCTGGTGGATGAACCGTCGTTGACCATCATCGGAAACTCCATCCCGCCGGAGCGAGCGCTGTTGAAGGCGGTAAGCCCCGGATACGGAAAGGGCACTCCAGGTACCCTGGTGGAATACAGCCGGAGAATCTCACGCGCGATTTGCGCTACTTGCCGGAAGTCGGGTGAATCCTCGGGATAAATGGCCCCGACGAGCGTCCGTCTCTCCGACGCCGGATCGACCACAATGCTCACGGCATCCCAGAGATAATGTTTGCAGGAAGCAAATGCGAAATCGGGAACATGCTCGGCCCGGTACTTCCAGATCGTGGTCCCCGTCGATTTCATGGGGCGAAGAGCATAATAATCTGCAGCCGTGACGACATGGACCACCGTGTCCGACGATAGTGCAGTGTGGTATCTCTCAAGAATCTTTCCGGGAAGCGCTTCCTCTGGATTGAGGAGCACGCCCGTCGCCCAGACCATATAATTGTCGGGCACTGTAATCTGGACGTCGAACGAATTGAAATCGTTGTAGAATTCCTGGGTCCCGGTGTAGTTGAACCGGTCCCATCCGTCAATGTCGTCATAGACAGCCACCTGAGGGTACCAGTAACCGACGAAGAAAGAGGAATCGGTGTATGCGCCCGTGCGGATCGTCGAGATGTGCGGAAGTATCTCACGCCACCTGGCAGAAATATGCAGCACCCGTCCCGGCGCCAGGGGCTCAACCAGTTTGATTATCTGGTTTGTCCCCGTACGGATCGTCGGGGACAGTTCTCCGTCAAGATCAATTTCTCTGCCCCCGATGGTGAGGTTGACGAGATCGACACCGTCCGTCACATCCGCAGGGTCGATCTGGGCATCTCGCGGGTTCCCCTTCCGGTAGATATCCGCGTAAAGACGAACGTACAACTCGCGCAAGGTGTCGGGACTGCTATTGTAGTAGGTAATGTCTTCGCTGCCCCGCACGAGCCTCTTTGCGGGAAGGAGCTCCGCCCGGATGGCGTATTCCGATCGGTTCTGCCAGTACTTCTGCCCGGGCTTTCCGTCCCAAGAGCGTGTCCCTTTCTCATAGGCCTTGCGTATGTTGACCGGAACATATGATTTGAAGTTCTGTGCCTGGAGCTGGGCAGTCACAAGACAGATCGCCAGAACAAGGGGGAACGTGAAGGCTTTCATATGAGCTTCCGTGAGATAGTGAGAGAGGAGACCGCGCGCGACGGGCGAACATTGAGTCAACATAATGGTTGATATCCAATAATTCAATCAGGAGTGCCGCGCTGCTATCCTAAACCTCTGTGATCCCTGATCAAAAAGACAAATGCCGGACTTCTGTCACCGAGATCCCTGAAGCTTGAAAAAAACACACCAAACGTGGTACAGAAAATGGGAGCAGTCCATGAAAGGGTCTCCCATATTCCCGGGTCGGATCGATCCTGCAGACTGGTCAATCCTGATCATGAAGTTCATGCCACCGCGGCCCGCGTCAATTGTACCGGTCTGTAGCCGGATGCTGACCAATTAAGAGATCGGGCACGTTGTCAATTCGCTTGATATTGCTATCTTATAGGAATGAAGGAAGGTTCAGAATGGTCAGTAGTCACATGATTTTCCGCATCAAGCATATTTCCTTGCCGCTTCTTCATTCTTGGCGAGGGCTACTGTCTAATGCAACGGATGACCCGCGCAACTCGGATCGTTCTCAGGTCATTTGCCGACAACGATGATGTGAAACGGAGACTGTATGAACAGCATGCGAGCGAACACTATTGCGAACGCCAATTCTTCGAGACGAAGATTCCTGAAGACGCTGGCTGCAACAACTGCCGGTTTGGTTGGTCTCCCATATCTAAAGCCCTCCGGGGTTTACGCATACAGACACAAGGCTGCGTCGTCATACCTTGCCCAGGTTGCCATCACACAGACCCTCAACACACCGGCCGACAGCTATGATCCGGCGTCCGTGAAAGACAAAGTACAATACCTTTTCGATACCCTCGGGGGGGTTGCCGATATAGTGAAGAAGGGGAACAAAGTCGCAATCAAAATAAACCTGACCGGTGGTTCTGCCAATGCTGCAAGTCCGTTGCTGAACGGGGTGCCTATCACTGAAGCCATGTGGACCCACCCGACGGTTCTCCAGGCGGTCGGTGAATTACTCATCGACGCCGGTGTGAACGGAAGCGACATCTATATCGTTGACGCTCTATGGGATGCAGCGTCATTCAACAACTTCGGATATGTTGATGTCCAGAAAGCACTGGGCGCCACACTGGTGGATCTGAATACTCCGTCTCCGTATGCGGCGTTCGCCACTACAAATGTTGGAGGGACACCTTTCAATTTCCAATCATTCTCGATGAATCAGATTCTGTCTGATGTTGATGTCTATGTCTCGATTCCAAAACTGAAGCAACACGCCGAGGCCGGTCTTACGTGCTCGCTAAAAAATCAGGTCGGCACTGTTCCCAAGTCGCTTTACACGATACCAACCAATACGAGTCGCAGACAGGAACTTCATAACCCGACAGGCGGTTCATCGGCTTCGTACCTTCCCGAGTCCATTTGTGATTTGAATGCCGCCCGCCCGGTCAACCTTGCGGTTGTCGATGGCATCAAAAACTCAAAGGGCGGAGAAGGCGTGTGGATCCCGACTTTTCAGCTGTATGAAAGTCATGTTTTGTTTGCAGGAAAAGATCCTGTGGCAACCGACAGCATAGGAGCCTACCTCATGGGCCTCAATTGCGAAGCCACCTCTCTTCCATTGCCTGGCGGAGGGACATGCGATAACTATCTCTATCTGCTCAATAAGAGTGGCGTCGGAACGAATCAACTCAACGAAATTGAGATTCTCGGCGACGGGGCGGGATTGATCACATCCGTCCGACCTGATAACACAATAAAGCAGCCAAGTGGATTCCAGTTGTATCCGAACTTTCCTAACCCGTTTAACCCATCGACAAGAATCATATTCTACTTACCGACGGCGGAACATGTGAGCATCAGAGTCTTTGCGATAACCGGGCAACAGATTGAGACTCTTGTCGAGGGTGTCGTCCCTGCGGGCGAGCATGATTTGAATTGGGACGCTACTGGCCTGGCAAGCGGCGTTTATATCTGCCGAATGCAAGCCGGGGATTTTTCCAAAACGACAAAAATGGTGTACCAGAAATAGCGCCACAGGTCACCTGAGAAGGCTGTTCCTGCCTCGTACAGACTGCTGCAAGCGAGCCCCGGCATCACCTGCCGGGGCTCCTGTTCCTCCACCGGGACATTCGGAAACTCCATGGTATTATCTGTCTCGGTTGCCGGACGGCAGCGTCAGCTCTCCTTTTTGCCTCCGAAAATCACTATGACATACGCGAGCATCGATCGCTGTTTGAGACGCGGGATTCCGGCGGTCGTCAGAAGCCGGCGCAGGCCCTCACGGCTTTGAGCCCTGGAACCGGGAAGCCATGCGAGCCATTCAGGAACGGCAATGTCCGCCAAGCAGATCCACCCCCCCGGCTCGAGGACCCGGACGGCCTCCTCCAGGCCCTTCCGAGGATCCATCCAATGGTGGAGCGAAACCGAGCTGACCACCAGGTCAACCGAGGCAGCCGGGAAGGGCAACGCTTCGGCGGAGGCGATATGGAAGGTGGCTCCGGGGGTGAGTTCCCGAGCCCGAGTCACCATTCCCTCGGCGGCGTCCACGCCGCTCCCATTGACCCCGGGCCATCGGGCCTGGGCTCGGCGGATGAGTCGTCCGGTGCCGCAGCCAACATCGAGGATGTGCCGGGGAGAAAAGGTTGCGGGAAGGAGGTCGAGCATCGCTTCGTGAACGCGGTCGAAGTACCTCTGGATACTCGAGCGCTCGTAGGTGGCCGCCCACTCATTGAAGTGCCGCATATCCCGGGTTTGGGTTGGGACAGACATGGGGATCTCCTATGTGCTTAAATCCCCTCCCCCGTCCATTGTCCCGGGAGGGGTTGAGGACGCGGATCTGCAAAAGTACACCCCACTCGCAAGACCGCTCCCATCGAAGCGCACGTCGTGGTATCCTGCGTCTTGTATCTCGTTGACCAGCGCTGCAACAGCCTGGCCGAGGGTATCGAAGACTGCCAATATCACGGACGTCACCGGTCGGCCTGGTCGGGATCGCAGATTGCCACCCGTCTACATGAGTTTATCGATGGTGGTTGCCCGCTATGGAACCCGGCGGCGCCATCGCAGCCAGCCACACATAAGGCGGTGGAAAGGGTCTACGGGCTCACAATACATGAGTGGGCAGCCTCCTACCAGGCAATGGACTCCGAGCGCTTTGGCTTCACGAACCGCTTCGTCTGACACACTTCCCTTGCCGAAGGATCGATGAAACCAGACTTGCCGGACCCCGCGTTTGGCGCATTGTCGAACCAGTTCTAATGCAACGTCAGGATGCGTGGCAATCATGAGGCCATCGATCTGCACAGGGATTGTCGCAAGGTCGGGGTAGCACTGAACCCCCTCAAGTTCGGAAGCGTGAGGGTTTACGGGTGTGACTTCATAGCCGGACTTTTGTAGCTTTCGGAAGATCGCGTTAGCCACCTGGCCGGAGTCTCTCGATACTCCAGCGACCGCAATGCGCTTGCCGGCCAGAAATGCCGCAACTGAATCAGGCACTTTACTCATCGGCTTACCTCCAATGTTGGCAAATTGACGGTTGCCGGCTCATCCGCGGCTTCCACTGTGCATCTGTCCACAGGGGGAACGTCGCGGCTGTCAAAAGTACGCCGTTGCCGTCCGAGTGTCAAGGAATCGCGACACAACCAACAGGATGACGGAATAATTCTATCAATTCCCTCAGTTCATGGACACGGTAGTCCTGCTCACCGTGCAATGGAGGTGCCGGGCTGGAAGTGGCTGGATGACCCGGTGATAGCAAGCGATGAGAGTTGCGGGGGAAGATACGCGGAACTGATCCTGCTCTGGCGGTTCGGAAACAGACGACTTTCTCAAACGGGATACCCGCTGTCGGCGTTCGGGGGTCCGCAGACGGGAACAATCTCTACAACAACACCGAAGCAATTCAATTCCTTGACATTGCCCTCCGGGACTCGTACGTTTTCGCAACTGAATTCCCAGAGCCCCCAGACCTCATTAATCATTGATAATCAACAACGAGAGAACCTCAACCTCCATGAAAAGTCTCTTCACTGTCATTTTCCTGTGCTTAACTTTTTTGACACATGCTGTCATCAAAGGAGAGCGGACCGCGACTGATCAGGTTGAAAACGATGACAAGGTCATCCATAAACGGGAAGTTTACAAAACAGTTGACACATTCAAACTTGAGATTGATATCTTCTATACAAATCAATCGTTCGAAAGAGACAATAATACAGCTATTGTCTTCTTTCATGGCGGTGGTTGGGCCTTCGGTACCCCGAGTGAATTCTTTACAACCTGTGAACGATATGCGAGAATGGGGATTGTCACATTTTCTGTCGATTATCGCTTGTCTATTGAAAATGGAGTAACACCCCATAAATCAATCAGCCCGATCGAATCTGTAATGGATGCAAAATCGGCCATGAGATGGGTTCGGGAAAACGCTGAACAATTCCATATCGGCAAAAACAAAATAGTTGCTGCAGGTCAGTCCGCCGGAGGACACCTGGCATTATGCACAGCTATGATTGATGATTACAATGAACAATCAGACAATCTCAGAATAAGCTGCCGCCCGGATGCGATTCTCCTGTTTTCTGCATGCGTAAATGCGGTGGAAGGCTGGTGCGACCGTTTGCTGGCTAACCGACGGGATAAGATATGGAGTATCTCTCCAGCCCATAATATAAAGAGAGGAATGCCTCCGATGATCGAGTTCCATGGCGAGTATGATGAACAGGTTCCTATCTGGACGGTACAATTCTTCGAAAGAGCCATGAATAAGGAAGGCAATTACTTCGAAGTGCATACATATAAGGGTATGAGGCATTATCTTGGAGAGGGAAACCCAAAATATTCACGGTACTTTGATGATGAAATACTCAAGGTTGCAGATGATTTTCTTCGCAAATTCAATCTCTTGGACTAATGCTCCTTCAACTTATGAATGGATTCCTGACCCGCTGATTGAAGCAGTCAAGAAAGCTAAGACCGAGAAGAAAAAGCAGGAAGATCGTTTTCATGGGTCTTGTGAGGTGGTGAGTGCTGGTCCGGCTAAACGTCCCGGGTGCCAAGTATTCCGTTCCGGCGCCCTTCACAGGAAAATCAACTCAACACAACTGGATTCTCTCAAAGAGACAAAACACCATCTTCAGTCCAACACTCTTCTGCCGCCAGGCCGATATTGTGTAGGAGAGCAGAACAATCCTCACGCCCCTATCGGTGAAGACCCATTCCGATTTACTCCTATCCTAGACCACCAACAGATTGTGACTGACTTCCCAACTCAGCGTGGCCTTGATCTTGCTCTTGAGCACGACATTCATTGATTTGTCAAAATCCTGAATCTCCAGGATCTCAATGGTATCATTGAGCGCAAGTTCGAGTTTATCCAAGAGTGCGAGAAAACCCGGGCTTTTGTCAGCAACAGCTGCCAGTCTGTATTTCCTCCCGGGATTTCTCTCTGATAAGGGGATTGCTTTCAAATTTGGAAGTCTCCCGTTCTTGTCAGGTATCGGTTCCCCGTGCGGGTCGAATTGCGGGTAGCCCAGGAGCTTGTCCAGCTGGTCCATGAGTTTGTCGGATCGCAGATGTTCCAGTTGTTCGGCGACCTCATGCACCTCAGCCCATGTAAACTCCATTCGTTGAACCAGAAATGTCTCCCACAATCTGTGCTTTCGGACCACCTTCAACGCCAGATTCTTCCCCATTCTCGTGAGGCTTGCACCATCAGATCGGCTGTATTCAATGAATTTCTTGTCGCGTAACCTCCGGAGCATCTCAGTAACCGTAGCAGGATTAATCTCCAATTTGTTGGCAATTGCCTGATTGGCAATGCGGCCACTTGCCTCGCCTGAGAGCACATAGATGGCCTTCAAATAGTTCTCTTCGGTAAATGTAATTGTCTTCATGTTGACAATGTAATGGATTATCCTTAATGTAATAATTAGGTTATCCTAATTATACATATTAGATATATCAACTTTGAGCTTCAGATGCAACCGGGAACCGGGTCTTTACGGCCTGCAGAGGTCCTGAAACCTCTTGATCCCTTGAACAGTGAGCAGATTCCTAAAAGGGAAAAGCGATGCTGCGACACCACAATTATGGAAGAGTTGCAACAACTGCAATGTCTCTGCTTTCCATCGGATTCCTCCTTTTCGAGGCAAGCTGTCCCGCAGCTGCCCGGGATCGCCCTCTGCGGCCCCGCAGGCCTGGCGGCCTCCAGGTACGAATAACCGTAGTTGACGCTGGTGAGAAGCTCCCTATTGAACTCGCACACGTCGTCCTACGCCGGGGAAGAAAGTTCGTTGCGGACGATGCCACAAATCCTTCCGGGCAAATCCGCTTTCATGATATCGAAGAAGGGACATACAATATCACAGCTTGGTTTGTCGGTTACAAAACATATACGGACTCTATCCAGATCGACGCACAACACACCATTTTCAAAATAGCGCTTCACCCAGAGGGTACGACGGCCCAGGAAGTGGAGGTCCTTGCCGACAGGGAACTTGCCATGTCCCATATCGATCCGCGGAGCGGGAACCAGGTCTTTGAATCCGAGACCTATCACGTCCCTCCAAGTGCTCGCATGACGACACTCATTCAGGAAAACGTAATGGGAGCCGCCCGGGCTCCCACCGGAGAAGTCCACATTCGCGGTCAGCACGGAGAGTTTACGTACTACGTCGATGGCCTCCCGGTCCCGCTGGGAGTTTTTGGAGGTTTGAATGAAGTTGTAGACCCTGCAGTCATCGAACGCGCAACATTCATAACAGGAGGTTTTCCTGCTGAATATGGCGGCCAGATGTCTGCAGTCATTGATCTGAACAATCGTGTTCCGACAGGTGCCTTTCATCTGGACGCATCGACATACGCCGGAAGCTATCTTGTGTTCAATGGGACCAGACCTTTTTCACCCGGAAAGGAGGTGCAGTCCGGCCCTTCAAGCTCCGTCCCGGGTGATACTCTTGGCGGACGCGTCGGTCCGTTTCGCGCTCTTAACTCAAATGGGGAGTCCCTCTCCCTCAGTGATCACATAGGAAAGCTCGGCTTTTATGTCTCAGGATCACGTCAGGAGACGGACCGGCGAATCGACACGCCGGTTCCCAGACTGTTCCATGATCACGGGTTCGACTATTTCCTTTATGGCAAGTTCGATTATATCCTGAGCGATATTGATTACCTCACCTGCAACCTGAATTTCGGTAGAACCTACACTCAGGTTCCCTATGATCCTGCGGTGCAGGTTGCATCGGACATTCAGGAGACCACCAACTCCTTTCAGGCGGTGTCATATTTCCGCTCACTCAGCTCGGAAATTGACCAGGAGTCCAACCTGTTTATTGGCGGCTACGATCGCCAGGGGGGGCTACAGTATACCCCCGGCGATATTGATCCGCCGACATTTCAATTCGTCGACAATCCCGGAAGGAACTACCTCCTGGCAGAGGACAGAAATTTCAATTCGGTCGGTGTGCGTTCAACATACGACTACAGATTCTCACACGAGTTCATGTACAAGGCCGGATTAACTCTTAGCGGCACGAGAGGGAGAGAGAATTTCACATCGCGTGACTCGTTGAACGACCCCGGTCCTTCAATTGTCACGGATTTTGCAGGGTCAGATTTTGGGGTCTTTGCAGAGACAGAGTGGCAGCCTTTGGATTGGACCTCCTTTAACCTCGGAGTTCGATATGATCAACACATTGCACCGGACGCCCCCTTGCAACGACAGGTGAGTCCGAGAATCCGGTGGAATCTCATTATCGATCCTCTAAGTTCCGCCTATGTATACTACGGACGGCTCTTTATGCCGACGAACATCGAAGGACTGAGGTCAATCGCGCGAAACGTGAGTAATTCTGTCACGCCTGCACTCGCGGAACGGGATGCATTTTTCGAGGCGGTGTACACAAAGAGCCTCCCTTTCGGCCTGAGGATCAAGCTGGCGGCGTTCCACAAACACGCTTCACCGTTCACCGACGACGCAACGCTGGGCTCCAGTGCGATCAAGACCCCCTTTAACATAGCGATTGTCAATACAAATGGACTCGAACTGGCCGTGTCGTACAACGCACCTTCGACTCCCTTCTCAGGATATGTGAATTCGTCGGTTATACATGCCGTTGGTTCCGGAGCCCTCACCGGCGGATTCCTGCCACCGAGCAGTGATGGACCTGCAACTGACCTCGATCATGATCAGAGGCTTTCCGTCGCGACGGGGCTCAACTACCAGCCGAAGGACTGGTTTGTAAACCTTGAAGCGATCTATGGCTCCGGACTCTCAAACGGGTACCCTGCTGATGTTCCAATTTACAAGACGGGACTTTTTGATTTCAATACACCCGCCCATACTGCTCCTTCAACGATACTGAATCTCGGTGGAGGACACACCTACCACTTATCGGGGGAGACGACTTTCGAGCCGTCGGTATATATCACGAATCTCCTTGATCATTCCCATTTGCTCAAAGGCGCGTACACAACTGGAGCAAGCTGGGAAGAACCACGTAATGTCGTGTTCAAGCTTTCTGTGCATGTCTGACGTCTGATCACAAGGTCACGGCACGCTTATGTTCGACCCGCAACCGCGGGATCTCTGCGCCGTTGCGTGAACTGAGCACATGTCCACCGCTGCAAGAACTGGAAATATCACTCTCACTGAGATGGACATTCGTATCTCGAGCGTTGTTCTTATGGCCCGAACAACACGGACTCCAACTGAGATCTTTATGGCTGAGGGCTTTCCGAGGGGGAAAGCAGAGGTCGGAACTCCGACTTCAGCCATCGAGTGGAGCAACAAAAGTCGTCGACTACCACATCACAGGAACAAAGTGACGGGAGTGTGACTCCGCAGTTCTGACAGGAGCAGCGACTGAGCGTTTTGATGCGCCTCAGTTCGTATCTTTGGAAACGTACGTTTTGTTTCCCTTGCTGTTGTAGTAGTAATGCCCGCCGCGCGGACCTTCGTAGATGTCCTGGCCGTCCTTGGTCTTGCCGACGATCTTCGCACCGACAAAGTCCTTGACGTAGGTCTTGTCCCCCTTGTCGTTGAGGTAATAGTGTCCACCGCGCGAACCGGCAAAGACCGTCTTGCCGTCAGCGGTCTTTCCCACTGCCTCGTCTTTCATCCCCGTTGCCTTTTCTTTCATCGCCCCTGCCGTTGACTTGGCTTTCTCCTTTGCCGCAGCTCCTTCTTTTGTGGCAGATTCCATTGTTCCTGTTGCCGTCGAGGTACCAGTTTCCTTCGCCTTGGCGGCCGCCCCCTTCATCTTCTCTTTCAGTGCTGTTCCTTTGGCCTCTTTGCTCTTTACCTGCTCTTTCGCTGCAGTTTTTTCCTTCGACGCCTTCTCTTTGAGCTTCTTCGCCTTGGACTTGATTGCAGCCGTTTTTGTCGTATCCTGAGCAAGTGCAACGGGCTGGATTTGGGCCGTCAGAAAGGCTGCACCCAGGATGAGGAATGGAATGAGTTTTTTCACTAGAGTGCTCCTGTAGGTTGTGTTGGGTGAAATGTGTATGGTATGACCGGGGCTGCTTTGCAGCGGGAACATTCAAACGTATTACCTTTTCGTGTGAAGCGCAATAGGCGATCGCCACATCGTGCAGTTCAAGCAAATCTGAATTGACAGACTACTCGCTTATCTGTATATTTGGCTCATCCTGATGTCATTTGATATTATGCACTGTCACAGCAGGCTACGGACCTGCGCGAGGAAAGGAACGATCCATGAAAACCAATCTATCTATCTTGTCTGCATCGGTTTTCGTTCTATCCACTGCTCTCCTGCTGGCCACTCCCGCCACGGCGCAAGAGCGTGGTAAAACGGCCCAGGGGGGTGGTAAGACGACGCAACGGGGTGCCAGGCCGGCGCAAACTCGACCCCGCGCGAACCAGGGACGTATACCAAAGGCTCCGACGGCGAGAAGCAACCCTGCCGAGCCGCGCCAGGCAGAGCATCTGAGCACCGGCCATGTCAACGACTTGCCGCACGTCAACCACGATCAATGGTTCGGCCACGAACCGGCGAACGACGCACGGTTCCACATGGACCATCCGTTTTCACATGGCCGCTTTGCGCATCTGGGACCGACATACCGCTACCGTGTCACCCGGTTTGACGTCAACCTCCACCGGTTCTGGTTTTCGAATGGCGGATTCGAAGTGGCCTCATGGGATTGGCCGCTCTGCGAAGACTGGTGCTGGAACTGCGGTGATGACTTCGTCGTGTACGACGACCCCGACCATCCGGGCTGGAATATGCTTTATAACGTCCATACCGGAGTGTACGTCCACGTGCAATACATTGGGAGGTAGGGGATAGCTGTTCCCGAGCTTTGTCTTGATATAACAAAAGGGTCTGTTCCTATCGAATTGGAGGAAACTATGAAAGGCAATGAGAAGGTTCTGACAGTCCTCAACGATCTGCTGTCAGATGAACTGACTGCCATCAGTCAGTACATGGTTCACTCGGAGATGTGCGAGAGCTGGGGCTACGGCAACCTCCATAAAGCAATCGAAAAGCAAGCCGTCGATGAAATGCACCACGCTGAATGGCTCATACAGCGCATCCTGTTCCTGGAGGGCTCTCCGGTCGTTTCCCGGCTGAAGGCGATTCGCATCGGTAAGAATGTTGAAGAGATTATAGGGACCGATCAGAGCGCCGAGCAAGAGGCGGTGGCCGCGTACAATGCAGCGATTGGTCTCTCAGGAGAATTGAACGATCAGGCAACAGCAGACTTGCTGACAACCATCCTGAAGATGGAGGAGGGACATGTCTCCTGGGCGGAGCAGCAGCGGGCGCAGATACAGCACATGGGGGTGCAGAACTATCTCGTAAATCAGGCGTGAGGCGATCCTGAGGGTAGTGTCATGATTGTTGTGATTGCGTGTGAGTACCTGTGATTCAGAACCGAGAGACGTTGCCGCATTGAATTACAGTTCGACGCGTGACGTGGACACGCTCCAATTCATCAACGTCCGGTACATCATCATAAATTCCTGGTCGTCCTTCGATGCATTCATAAAGAGCTCACCAAGCATCTCCCTGAATCTGAGGAGCTCCCTCAACCTGGAGTGCCACTTGGGATCCATCGCGCAAAGGTCAAGAAGCTCGAATGCTCGTTCGTAGCACTGGATCACTTCGCCAACGACACTATCGCGACGGAGGTTCTTTGCGCGCGCAAACTCACTCCCGATCATAAGGATCTGCCTGTCCAGCGCAAATTGATTCCATTTCTCAGAATCCATCGATTTGTGCCAGACGGTCATTGCAGGTCCACCCACTCGTTGATAATTTCCTGAGCCGCACTCCGGACATGATCAATCAGTATGTCCATGCCGCGGTTCTCCGCAGACGGGCGAATGTTTATCAATGAGATATACTCGATTCTTGGCGGGTGCTCCCACGGCCAGATGTTCCCCCCCCAGATATCTGACTGATTCGATCCTCCCCTGACCAATTCTGCTTCGGCATCCGAGTGCATTTCGCCGCCCAATGCGATTTTCCGCAGACGCACATCCACTGCGAATTTTATCATCTTCTCGAACGGGGCATTCCTGAAGCGCTCAAGATCAGGCATTTGCAACCTGCCGATTGGAATAAGAATACTCTGGTCCACTGGTTACCTCGGTGATTCAAACAGATGCCTCTAATGTAGTCGGAAGGCAGACCGAAAACAAGGACTCATGCAGACCTGGGAGAATGTCGGCCCACCGTGGCACGTCATGATCGAGCATGGACTGCCCCGGATCTCCTTGTACCCGTTTCGATTTCCTCGGTGACGACTTCGCAGGCCTTTGATCGGCTCCCAAACTGCCCAGCATCCCCATCGCTTTGACCCTCTGAAGGATGTATGGTGCAAGGATCTTCGCAACGTTTTGCAAAAGACACCAATTCTCCGTTCAGTCGATGAATCTTCAGTGAAGGATGTCGGAGATCGCGGACGAGCAGTTCCGCAGAGATCTGAGCCGGGAATTCAGAATGGGAGACCCAGTTCTTCATTTCGAGGCGATCGATTGGTGTCTTTGCATCTTGGATGATCTCTCCACGCACACGGCATCAAATCTACGATTTTCGCAAAATACTTATTGACAACTGAAGAAATATATACTATTTTTCGCCACATTTTCCGTTTACACTTCAGTCAACTGCACTGAGAGGCTCCTTTTTGTGTAACACAATTGACGTCCAATCATGGTTAGGCCGCAGCAGAAACATTCCTCTCATCACCACCGCGCATCGGAGGTCACATGAAACGAGTCACCGGGATCGGCGGCATATTCTTCAAGGCCAAAGACGCTCCATCACTCCAGGCTTGGTACAAGCGACACCTGGGAATCGATGTCCAAGTCTGGGGCGGAGCTGCCTTCGATTGGACCGACGCTGAGGGCAAGCCGGTTGCAGGCACAACTGCCTGGTGCATCGATCCGCAAGAAAGTGATCACTTTGCTCCGAGCTCTGCTCCCTTCATGGTCAACTACCGGGTGGAAGACCTCCATGCTCTGGTTAAGGTCTTGAAGGAAGAAGGGTGCAATGTGCTCGAGAAGATTGACGACTCCGAGTATGGGAAGTTTGCCTGGGTCATTGATCCAGAGGGAAACAAGGTCGAGCTATGGCAGCCGCCTCAAGGCCAATGAGCACGCTCGTACTCACGGCCGCGAACTGCGGCCTAACGAGTCGCTTCGATCTTTCGCCCGATCAGAAGCTCATCGTCTATGATGATTCGGGACCGGAACGTGATGGGACCATGATTCTAGACACAACGAGTCAGTCGGAAATCTAAAATTGAGTTCCCTCCCCAAAAAAAATCCCTGGAGGCCATCAGCCCCCAGGGCTTTATCAAGCGGGGTGGACGGGGGTTTCAGCGAACCCTGATTCTGGTCATGATGTCGATGTACACGGCGGATGACCCAGCTGGATCACCTTTCCTGACAACGCGAGGTCTTCCCACGTCAGTGGCGAAAACGGAAAGCCAAAGTCTGTGAGGGCTTGTATAATCTTGCGAGCGTTAGTTTCGGTGGGTGCGACAAATATATCCATATCTCCAGTGAACCAGGGGTGCGCATGTAATGCACAAGCGTACCTTATCTGTCTAATCCCATTCTCTTCAGCATGGCCTGGAAGCGCGGGTCATCGCGCAGATCGTCAAAGACAGGATCGACGCTCAAATACGGCATATTCAGGTCGTGCGCCTGGTATGCCTTTTCGAACCAGTCAAGGGCTTCCTCCCTCATCCCGGCCCTGGTGTACAACGTGGCCACCTGCCAGGGGGTCACATACGACGTCTTTGATCGCTCGATGAGCATCTCTGCCAGCCTCTGCAAGGCGCGGGAATATCCTCCTTCGGTAAGCCCGTGGTGTAGTGCCCGGATGGCCTGGCTATCCCCCTTCGCCTCATACGAGCGCCTCCATGCGTCCAGCGCCTTATCGTACATCTTCATCTGATGGTAGGCGGAGCGGATCGTGGATAACGCGATCGGGTCCCCAGGGCTGACTTCCAGCGTCTTGCGCAACAGCTGTATAGCCTCAGCATACCGCCGAACGTACATGAGGTCCATCGCGTACAGACTCTGAATCAGAGGGTTAAATGGATCCAGTTTCAATGCCTCATCAATGTGTTCGATTGCCTCCTGAGGACGCTTGAGGTAAAACAGCAGATGAGAGATGTATGCATGCGCCTCCGCCATATTCGGGTTGAGCTCAATTGATTTGCGCAACGAGCGCATCGCGCCGTCCCAGTTCCATTCAACCCAAGCTCTCCGGACGCCAACCACATAATGCACCTCCGCAAGTGAAGAATCCAGTGCAAGCGCTTTCGCTACAGCCCACCCGCTCTCCATGGCTGCGACATTGTCCGAAACGTAGCCCATTTGCGCCCGCCCCTGCCAGACCAGGACAATGCCCGCGTACGCGGGAGCATACGTGGAATCAATCCGGACTGCGAGTTCGTAGTACTGCAGTGCTATTCCGATCGCCTCCGGCGTAAGCTTGTTCCAGAAGAAATTCCCCTTCAGACAGGCCTCGTAGGCCCTGGGATTGACGGGCTTCTCCTGCGTAAGGAGAGTCTGTTCCTTCTGTGTGAGCCTGACCTGAACCTGCGCGGCGATTGCCTTCGCGACTTCCCCCTGCAGGGCAAGGAGCCCGGTGAATTCGCGCGAGTACTCCTCTGCCCAGAGATACTTGTTTGACAACGCATCAATGAGCCGGATCGTGATCTTCACCTGGTCCGCTAACCGCAGGACCGATCCCTCCAGAACGTACGACACCCCGAGCTCGGCGGCGATCTCAGATGCTGATTTGTTGGCTCCCCTGTACCTCATCGCGGACGACCTCTGGATCACGCGCAGGCCGTTGATCCGGGCCAGACTCGTAATCAGGGCATCGGTCATCCCCTCGGCAAACCACTCCTCCCCTTCATCATGTGCTATGTTCTCGAGCGGCAGGAGAACGATCGGGACCGGTCCCGAATTATGACCTCCGCGCAGCAGAACATACGCGGTGACGGCGATGAGGATGATAGCCGCAGGCAGGATCACCGCCGCGAGCTTCCTCTGGCGCCGTCCCAGGCGGCCAACTATCGCTCTCCCCCGCCGGCCTTCCGCGCGGTCTGCCGATTCGGCCTCGAGGTCAGCACACAACGCATCAACGGTCTGGTAACGTCCTGAAGGGTCTTTCGCTATCGCCCGCTGGATGATCCTGTCGAGCCTTCCCGGGACGTCCTGGCGGATCTTCGTCACGAATTCCGGCTCCTCATTCAGGATCCGGTATATGATCGCCTCTTCATACTCCGCAGCGAACGGATGCCGGCCGGCGAGCATCTCGTACAACACCACCCCCGTCGCCCAGACGTCAGTCCGCTGATCCACAGGCTCACCGTGCGCCTGTTCTGGCGACATGTAGCCCGTTGTACCGGGTGTCGAGTCTTTCCGGGTCAACAATGTCCGCCCGCTCAGCTTGGCCACACCGAAGTCGACGATCTTGGCCACGCCGGCGGAGGTGATCAGGATATTGGCGGGCTTGATGTCGCGGTGGACGATCCCGTGCTGGTGAGCCGCGGTGAGACCCTTTGCCACCTGAATCGCAATGTTGACGGCCTCACCGATTGCGAGCGGCCCACGTTCGATCTTTTCCTTGAGCGTCTCTCCCTCAAGGTACTCCATGCAGATAAACATCTGCCCGTCCGGGGCCTCATCGATGTCGTGAACCACGCAGATGTTCTGGTGCTGCAGGGCGGAAGCGGCCTGCGCTTCATGCTTGAAGCGCTCTTTGGCTTCGGGGTCCCGTGTGAGATCAGGAGGGAGGAACTTGAGTGCTACTGTGCGCTTGAGGCGGGTGTCTTCGGCTTTGTAGACAACGCCCATGCCCCCGCCGCCGACGCGCTCGAGGATTCTGTAGTGGGAGATGGTCTTGCCGATCATTGAAGATACCCACGGGCGTGGACAATCGCTACGGCACGAAGGATCCAGCGGCACGGCGAATAATACCGAAGGGAAATGCGAGAATCAAACGCGAAGGGGGGTGGACGGGTGTCTTACCGAACCCTGATTGTGGTCATGAAACCGCAGAATGGTTCCAAGAGTAGCCCTTCGAGGTGATGACGCCTCCCGCCTCGCTCACGGCCCTTCCGCAGCTGGTCCGGCGAAGCGGCGCAGGCGGTGGATCCCCCGCGAAAATCACTCCTCTTCCGGCTCTACTTGCTCGCGCCTTGGTATTATATGGGAGTACAGTATACTGACCGCAGGATTCGAAGACGTCAGAGTCGCGTTGGGGGTTTCCGAAACGCATTGGCGTGATCGGCGACCCACTGGCGGGAGGCGCGCGGCGGCGATCCGACGACGTCGGCCACGGTGGAAGTCACCTATGCCGGACGTCCGAGCGTCGCACCCCACGCGGCGAGCAGCATGTCGACAACGGGACCCGGCCAATGACCCGCCGTCTAAAGCCGGTACTCTTCGGGCGAAAGCTCCTCGAACCGGATCTTTGGAAGAACGACGTTTGTCCATTTACCGTCGACGTGTATAACAGGACCAGTCATTCACTCGAATATGCAGTGGTCGATCCGAACATTTGTGCTGTCCTTCTGCTCGATTATGGCCTCCCAGAGTTGGGTTCCGGAGGTGGTCCAAGAGAGAATCCTCACATCTGACGTCGTCAGGTCCCCAAGGGCATTTATGATCAGGTCTGTGATTCGGCCATCAAAAACATGGTCGATGCAAACGTAGTTGTCTGATTACCTCATCTTGTATCCTGCCGGAACCGCGAATTTCTCGGGGGGCACCTTCGCGTTTTCTTCGAATGTCACGGCTTTGATCAGGCTCCGCATCGTCGGGCTGGAGACGTCTATCAACAGGCAAACGTGGCCCCATCCCGCGTACACGGTTTTATCCGTGGAAGATCCTACCATGAATGATTCGCAGTTCTTCCCGGCCACGGTGACGTTCGGGAGCTTCTTCGCCTTTCCGCTTGTCCTGTCCTTCTCCGAGATTTCGGTCCAGTCGAAACGAGGCTCCGTCCCGCGGAACGCTTTTCCACGCGTTTCCACGGTCTTCTCTCCGTGCATGACCACATACTCCATTTGGCCGTCGCTAAACAATGAATTCTCGAGCTTTTCTCCGTTGTAGTTCTCATGGCATTCCTTCATGCCGTAATCGTCAAAATAGACCATGATCTTGTGCTTCATCTTCATTGTCCCCATCTCAATGACGGTCTCGAAGGTGATGATCCCCGACTTGATGTCATATTTCTTGAATTGCGTGCGAGCGTCCTGCGGTAATGCCGCAAGCATCACAAAGACGAAGCTGAGAGCAATGAACGTTTTCATCGATCCTCCCGGAAATGTTAGGCATGCGTGAAGATACGAAATACGCCGAACTTTGTGTAGTGTCAGCGCCCCTTGGACAGCTTGGGGTTAAGAGGTTATAGATGAGTTGAGCACTGTCAACCATCGCAAGAGGAGGGGCACCATGGCGGAGAAGACAGATCAGACGCATACACTGAAGCAGAGGAGCATTCTAGCCTCGCACCCGTATCCATTGTCCCTGACCAAGAGAAGCTGGAGCGGGGTGAAGACAATTTCTTTCTTGAATCCCCGTGGTTTCCCTGTGACCCAACGTCCCAAATGTGCCCCTGCCGCTTCGGATGAGTCATGAAGCCGTCTCCCGACACCACACTCAAGAGGGGACAGGAGAATTGAAAATTCGCGTCGTATCTCTATTTGCCTGCGGGCCCCTCACTGACTCCCCACTTTGTGTTCGGTTCAGGTCCCAACTCAATGGTAAGATGTCCGCCCTTCACAAGATCACTGTGCAAGAGCACCGGCCTTTCAAGGGGTTTGCCGTCCAGTGTCGCGGATTGGATATACACGTTTCTTGCGGAGTTGTTTCTGGTTTCCACCGTGAATGTCTTTCCGCTATAATATGAAGGATCGAGGTGGATGACAATTGTGTCGAACAAGGGGCTGGTCACATCATAATACGGCTTCATGGAGCAGCCGCCGTCCACTTCGAATAAGCCCATCGAAAGCAGCACAAAATACGCGCTGAGCTGACCCTCGTCTTCCTCACCGACCCAGCCGATGTACGGAGAAGTATCGTAGAAATTATTGAGTATGTACCGTGAGAACTTTTGCGTCAGCCAGGGTTTGCCGGAGTAATTGAAAAGAAACGGAATTGCCAGACTCGGTTCATTGCCAACATCGACATAGCTGTTTTGGAATCCCTCCTCAAGCCGCGCGTTCAATCTCTCTTTGCCAATCAATTCAATAAGTCCGTCTACATTGTGCGGCACAAACAGCGTGTAGATCCACGCGTTGCCTTCCATGAAACCAGCCCCGTTCCATCCCCCCCTAGTGCCGAATGCAAATGCATCAAAAGGCTCGACCCAGGTGCCATCTCTGTGTCTTCTCCTCATATAACGTGTCTCAGGATCGAAGATATTGCGAAAATTGTGCGACCGTTTATCGAAATAACGATAATCATCTGTTTTGCCCAGTGCCAGGGCCAGCTGACCGGCGCACCAATCATCATACGCATATTCGAGAGTGTTGGATGCCGGCCCATCTTCGTCAGGCACATATCCGTAGTCCATATATGCCTTCATCTGACGGTTGCCCGCAAAGCCGCCACATGGATGGGCGATGCCCTGCGTCGTGAGATCGTGTTTAATGTCGTCGAAGGCTTTCCCGACGTCAAAATCCCGCACCCCCTTTTGATAACTGCTGATAATCAGCGCATTGTGATGTTGCGCTCCCATGATGGGCGCATATTTCAACCCGGTTGGCGCTTCGGGAATCCAACCGCCTCTGTCCGCCAGTTCCAGCCAAGCTTTTGTCCATGAGCTAGCATACTGCGGAGTGAGCAACGTCCACAAAGGTGCCAGGTCCCATTGCCCGCCCCAGAAGCCGTCCGCGCTGTACACCGCGTCCGCACCGTTGGTGAGTGTCTGAGTCCTTCCACACATGTCCGGATATTGCCCGTTTACATCACTGAAAATGCTTTTGCCCGTAAACGAGCGATACAGGCACGTATAGAACTTCTCCTTGTTGATTTCACTGCTGTCGACAACCTCGACCCTGCCAAGCAGCTCGTTCCAGATTTTGCGGGCGTTCCTGACAACCGCGCCGAAATCCCAGCCAAATGGCTGCAACTCCGTTTCAAGGTTATGTCTCGCATTTTCGGCACTGACAAAAGAGATCCCTGTTCTCACTACAATGTATTCGTCTTTCCTGGTTTCAAAATTCAGAACAATGCCTGAGCCGGACGAGTCATTGAACTCACTCACGTCACGGACGAATGAACGCGGTTTCCGCCATTCGGTGCCATAGATGTTCTCCATCGGTTTTTTCTCGTCAGTTGTCCACCCGTCCATCGAAATAAACGGAGTGCTGAATTGGATGACGTAATAGACTGTGAATCTCCCGGCATACTGGTTTGACTGCCGGACATACCCTTCAATTTCAACAGGACTGACCTTCTTTGTGGATGATTCAAATACTGTGCAATGTTCTTCTGTGGGGAAACTGGCATTCATGATAATATGCGCCTGCCTGGATTCCGGATACGTCAGTTGCATCATCCCGCACCGTACTGTCGACGTCAGCTCAACTCTGATGTCGTAGTCCAGAAGTGTCACCGCGTAATACCCGGGGCTTCCTTCTTCAGTGTCTTTCTTGAAGCGCGAACGGTAACCGGCTGTCCACATGCCGCCGAATGGACCATCCGGTTCACCGGGAAAAACCTTGACGAAGTCCGGATACAGGTCCAGTTTCCCGGTTACGGGCATTAGACTGACACCACTCACGCTCATGGCATGCAAATGACTGAATCCTGAAATGCTGCTGACGGTGTATTCATATCCGCCATTCCACACATTGTTTTGATTATCAGGGCTCAGTTTGACCATTCCAAACGGCAATGTCGCGCCTGGAAACAGCATCCAGCGTGAATTCGACGTCCCTGTGAACACATTGACGTAGTCCGCCGGCGTTCGCTTTTCCTGGGCAGAGACCATCACCGTGAGGGCAAGAGAGAGTAATCCAATTCTCGCGGGTATCATTCGTTTTCCGGTTTGGCAGTGACAAGTGGGAGATAGGTCAGGGGCACGCCGTCCTGCAACGGCGAGGTCACTGCACGTGCTCTCGCAGCCATTTCTGGACTTCTTTGCCCCAGAGGCCGTACGCTTCCGGCTTCAGGCGCGTGCCGTCGGTCGTCAACGCAGGGATCATGTCCCCATCAACCGATAGCACCGGGCGAAGATCAATAAACCCATAACCCCGTCGCTCACAGAATTGTTGCATCAGATAATTAAGCGCATCAATAGCTCTGTTCACATTTTCATTGTGAAGCTGATACTGGGTGCCAAGAAAATGGATTTGACGGCTGGTACGGATAATCCGACTCGGTTGGAACATGCAAGGAATTTTTTACAAACTCAACATGCACATCGCCTAGCTTGATCATCTCACCCCGCACTCGCAGCTATTGCCCCAGACCAACGTGGAGCCGGAACAGGACGACGCAAGCTCAACCGTGCCGGTCCCCGGCGTCCACGTGCCAACGCCGTGATTGACAAATCCCTGGCAGATGAGCGTTCCCCCGGCCGCCATGTTGATACTTCCTTTGCTATTGGCGGCACCCACGGTGACGACGCCGGCCACCGCAAGCTGCGTTCCAGCGATAAATGTGAGTATACCGTTTCCCGCCCCCGAGGCCGTTCAGCCGAGCTGAATGATCGAGCACGTCGCGTTCGCGATATCGAGTGTAACCGTAAAATCCCCCGTGATAATGACGACGTCAGCGGCACCGGGCACAGGGCTGCACCCCATGTGGCGGTGGAGCTCCAGTTTCCGGACTGCGTCGATGTGACTGTCGCCGCAACCATCTCTCCCCCGAGGAGGGAAATCGGGATGATTGCAAGAGTACTAAACCACCACCGCCAAAGGCGGTGGGTTTCTACTTCGTACTAAATTGGTGACCTTTTTCATAAATTGCCTCGCAAGGAAGTGTGGGTGTGGCAAGACATACATGTGCGCAGAAGGGATGACTTAATACGATCAACTATCGTACCAACGGTTAATATCTATGCTTGAGGCACTATTTCGATGATACGGTTGTCCACGGTGTGGCGGGCATTCCACACTCAAACGCGGTGAGGGGGGTACCGCCGGGACATCCAAGTCACAGTCTTACCCGGAACGCCCGTTATGTGAGTGGTGTTAGAGAATCTGCGGCGGCAGCGGCCTTCACGGAGTGAGGCGGGAGCAATAGGGGTTGGGAAGCGCATCCTTGGTCAGTAGTCTCACCTGCAACGCGACGTCGGCTCAAGCTATTCTGAAGAACATGGGAGGGAGATTGACGGCATGGCAAAACTCGTCTACGGATTGAACCAGTCCCTCGACGGCTACGTCGACCACAAGAAGCTCGGGCCGCCTGGCCCCGCGGTCTTCCGTCACTTCATCGAGCTGGTGCGGGGCCTGACGGGCCTCATCTACGGTCGCCGCACGTACGAGATCATGCGTTATTGGGACGAAGATCTTCCTGATTGGGATGCGGAGGATCGCGAGTTCGCGGTCGCGTACCGGAGCCGGCCGAAGTGGGTCGTGTCGCGTTCCCTCAAGTCAGTCGGCCCCAACGCCACGCTTATCGCAGTTGACATCGAGAAGGCGATACGCAGGCTGAAGGCTGAGATGGCCGGAGAGATTCAAGTTGGCGGACCAGTCCTGGCCCAAAGCCTGACCGGGGCCGGTCTTATCGATGAGTATCGACTCTACCTCCGCCCCGTCGTGCTTGGCGGTGGCACGCCATTCTTTGCCGGCCCCCTGCCGCCGCTCCACCTGGCAGCCACCGATCTCATCGCCGATGACATGGTTCGCCTGACATACGTTCCTGCTTAATCGCGCGGCGCGCCCGACGGGCTGCGCTGGAAAAAATGGCTGTCGGCGCTGGACTGAAATGGGAAACGCGAGTTGATTCTAAACATAAGATCTTCAGCAAAAAAGTATTGCTTGCAGTCCAGCTTGGGCCAGGCAACACCGCTGACTCACTGCTGCGCAGCCTGTTTATTCACCGCGTTCAACAGCAAACCGGGCAAGCCAGGTGTTGAAAGGAATATCCAAAACCATGGCACCTGCTCGATTGAAAGGCTCCCACCAAAAGCAAAAATGCCCGAATCTGAATCGATCCGGGCACTTCTGGCGGGGCGGACGGGACTCTCCGATACGTCATGCACGCAGACAGATGCCTCGGAATAGTATGGAACAGAAGCAAGCTCTTGGCCAACCATACCATGATCTCGCATGGCACTACTATCCTCCCGGGCCCATCCCTTCACTTTTCGGGAACAGCAGGACACGGAGTGACGGGTTGAGTTTGAATCCGCGTCACTGCCTCCTGCAATCCTTCCGCCGTTGCTCGCAGAATCAGCTCTCCGGGTTGTCTCGTCGATTGCACGATAACCTGAGCCAGACCGTGGAACAAGCGACGTTTCCATTGGGGTGACGGAGAGACTGTCTGGACCAAACCCGGATCTGTATTTGGTTCATCCCATTGGTGGGTCCTCCTGAACCGTTTCCCAACAACAGCATACACATTTTGTCCAAGCTTGACCATCTTGTGGTCGAGCCGGAAGGACTGGTTTGGAGCATCACGCTTGATATTGGAGGCAAGCAAATGTCCGTTTACGTAGACACACTGATTCTCAACTATGCTCTTTGTGAACAGGTTAATTTCGGTTTCGTTCGTGATATCGTCCAGGACAAAGGTCCCCCGAACGACGAGGAGCGTGTCAATATAGGCGCGCCAATCGTCGCTGCGTTTGCTCTTCAGGGCCGGCTTCCAGGCCGAGACATCAACCCCCGGATCTACTTCGGACCGACCGTTAAGACCACTCACAACCAGTTCTTTCAGGTTCTCAATGTGCGAGATTCGTACTGTTTCGAAGAACCGGTCGGGCTCGTGACTCGAAGGATCACCGTTGCCCACTCCGATGATCCTTCCTGGTCCGTCCAATGTGAAACAAATTTGGCTACTGTCGTCAGCCTGAATGATACCATGAAGATCTGTGGCCTGCACGGTGATGACCGAAACGTCTTCGCCGTCAGCTTTGATGCCGGTGCGATCGGGAACCAATTGAACAGACGCTGCAGGTCCGCACAGTTCAATTCTGCTTTCCAGAATTGTCTTGTTTGCCTTGTAGCCGCGAGCTGACAGGACACCCGGCTGGTAGCTCATCGTCCATTCAAGATGACCGTTTTGCGGCATGTCTTTCCTACCAAGGCTTTTGTTGTTCAGCAGCAGCTCGACCTGTTCGCAATTGCTATAGGCAGTTACTGTGATTTGCTCCTCTGCGTGGCCTTTGGAATTCCAGTCAGAAACAATATGCAACACAGGGTCTTTTCCCCACCAGGATTTCAGGTAGTAGAAAATGTCTTTGGGGAAGCCGCACAGATCAAGAATGCCATACTGCGAGCTGATGGCAGGCCAGTCGTACGGATTCATCTCGCCCCGATAGTCGAAACCGGTCCAATAGAAGAGTCCAGACAAAAAGGGACGGGCAGAATAGAACTTCCAGCCGATCTCAGTACCCTCATTCACGCGCGACCGGGCAGCCATGTGCGCCCTGGAATCGTCCGATACGTACGTGCCTCGTGTGCCGCACGTATTACCTTCTTCCGTGCCAATTCCGGACTGCCGGGGGAATTTTCTGTGATGTTCGTCGATATCACCCTGGAGGATATAGTTATATCCCATCACTTGCATAACCATTCCAGTGCCGTTATCCCAGCCGCCGCTTATAGCAGCCGTGATCGCGCGTGATGAGTCAAGGCGCTGTGCGAACGCCTGCATGGTGGCCCCTACGCGGGCCCCCTTGATGTTACTTTCAATCGCCCATTCTTCATTACCGAGCGACCACAGGACAACGCACGGATGATTCCGGTCGCGCTTCATGAATCGTTCCAAACAATCAAGGTGTTCCTTGTTAATACCCATCAACCGGTTCTCATCCAGGACAAGCATCCCGACGCGGTCGCATGCATCCAACAATTCCGGCGCAGGCGGATTGTGTGCGGTCCGGATCGCGTTACTGCCCATTTCTTTCAATCGTTTGATGCGGAATTCCTGCAAGCCATCGGGAACGGCAATACCGACTCCGGCATGATCCTGATGGTCGGCCGTGCCCAGGATCTTCAGATGTTTTCCGTTAAGGAAGAAACCTTCATTGGGGTCAAAGCGAACGGTACGTATGCCGAACGTCGTTCCATACGTGTCCACGATCGTCTTGCCGGAGCGAATCACCGTTTTCAGTTTATGCAGGTACGGCGTATCCAGGGACCAGACCTTTGGATGGGCAACGATGTATTGACTGGTGTATTCTTCCTCCTTGCCAGGTTTGAGAGACACATTCTTCCGGGAACCGGCCGCAATGGTTCTCCCTGATGAATCAATGACAGATTCCTCGATGTCGAACGTCGCGTTCTTGTTTGATTCATTGATCACTGTAGTGCGTACGTTGATCACTGCGGTGTTCTCCCTGAACTCCGTCGTAACAAATGTGCCGTCTTTGATAACATGAAGAGGAGACTGTTTTGTAAGCCACACATGCCGGTAGATGCCGGCTCCTTCATAGAACCAGCCTTCTTCCATTGTAGCGTCAACACGGACGGCAATGACATTATCCCCGCCGTAATTGAGATAATCGGTAATGTCATAACTGAAACCTGCGTAGCCGCTGTGTTCGGTACCAAGATAGAAACCATTGACCCACACGATGGAATTCCGGAAGACACCATCGAATTCGACAACGACACGTTTGCCCAAGTCAGATTCCAGGATGGAAAAGGTCTTGCGATACCAGCCAACGCTGTTTTCTGGGAAGTTCCGCCCCATTGCTTTGTATCCATGGCTGTAGCTGCCGCGTTCGTCGAATGGGAGTTCAACACACCAATCGTGCGGCAGGTCAAGTGTCCGCCAGCCGCGGTCATCAAAATCCTTTGATGCGGCCCCGTCACCATATCCCGTTTTTGCAAAGTATGAGAAGTATCCACTGCCATGATCGAAATCCCTTTTGGTGTCGTAGGCATGCCCGAGAGCAAAGCGCCAGCCAAAATCCATCAGTCGCTTTTCCCTCGCAGGGGACTGTTCTTGTCCCCTCGCCGGACAGGCCATCATGAAGAGCGATACAAACATTGCACAGGCGGGAATGGATTTCATTTTTCTTTTCCTTTGCTGGGAGAACAGCTGATGCTCCTCTTGATCAGACGATTTGCCGATTTCGTGCGTTGCGCATGAACCAATGGGCCCGATCGACACCATCCGGCAAAAGCTCTGGTTGGTAACTGAGAGTGTCAGGTTGAGCATAGAGACCCATCATTGCATGCGCAAGGAAGCACATGAGAGCCATAACCCGATTCATTTTTCCCATAGAATTGTTTTGCTCGGAATGGCACCGGCCTCATGGACCCTTGAAAGCCTCCCAGGGCCCTTGTTGTTACAGTCCTTCCTACCGCTGCAGTTCACCGTTATCCGGATTTCCGGGTTCATCGAGCAGTTGGATGTACGTTGCGGGGCCCAGGTCGGGGTTATCCCACGATGATAGTTCCCAAACTATTTTCTTGTCCGGCGTTACTTCGAAGACTTGAACGGTTCCAGGCCATTCCTCAGTCTTGGGATTTCCGGCGATCCAATTGCATATGACCGTATTGCCATTTGCCAGCCTGTTTGCGGTTTGCGTATTGCCTATCGTAAACGGCGCATCCTCCCTCGTAAACTCCCAGACGGTTTCGCCCCTCATGTTCACCTCCCGCGTATACCCGGCGCCATCGCCGGAGATGAGTGTACTTCCATTATGAAGCCGGATAGCGGACCAGGGAGATTTTGCATTGACCGACCAGACTTCCCTACCTTCGAGGGTGTACTCAACCACCTTGCCTTCTGCCATTAACCCCACCATGATTGTGCGGTTCGGAGTTATCCGCACGTGGCGATACTGCCCATGAGTGTTGGTGGATGATGTGGGGATCAGAATCTCCTTCAGGATCTTGCCGGAAGCTGTATTGATGATCAACACTTTGGGAGGATTGGCATTGAGCACCATTAGCACGCTGTCCTTGCCAATAGGCTGGCACGAGTGCGTTTCCGTGCCCTTGGGACATTTGAATTCCCACACTATGTTCTTTTCGGGAGTGATGATTCCCGCACCCGACATGCATGCGTAGACGATATTGCCATTGGAAAGCATGGTAACATCATCAAACTCCTGGATCCCTCCTGTTTCAGTACGTTGCGGAATCGAATACTGCCATACGACTCTTCCATCTCTCACGAGGAACATTGATTGCGCTTCCGGATGACGCGTATCCCACTCTCCAACATACAAGAACGGATGCTGGCCCAATCCTTTGCCCGGCAATGTTCCTGCTGAACTCCTTGTCTGAGCGCCAGCAGACACTGCACAGAACAACAGAAGAGGCACAACCAGATATAGTCGTCTCATCACAAACCTCCATTGTCAAGAGTAGTTCACATTTGTCCTAGCTACCTGCATAATCCTTCCATGCTGAGCGTACCAAGAGTGAACGATGTTGCCTGGCGATCGGCATTAGACGACCTTCGTTGCAATCCACCAGGTGTTGCCGGCAGGATCCCTGACTCCAGCTCGACGATTCGGTTCCTCTCTTTTACGCTCCGGCGCTTGGACCGAGACTCCGCCAGCCTCAAGCGCTCGTTGATAACAATCGTCAACATTCTCAACGTAGACATGCAAGTGCGCCGAAACGGGTGGCCAATTCGCTTCCGGATCACCGATCATCACGACAGTATCACCTATCTGCACTTCAGCATGGGCGACAGAGCCGTTTGGCTTATCGAAGCGCTGCAATTCACGAGCACCGAAGGTCTTCTTAAGAAAGTCGATTATTTGTTGAGCGCCTTGGGCAATCAAGTACGGCGAGACGGTGGTGTACCCATTTGGTTTGAACGAAACAGCCATGACAGGACCTCCGGATGGGCCACTTGTCTGAACCCATTGCGCTCGCAATTCTGATCGACCAGCGAATATCACAGTGGTTCCCACGAGCAAAGTCAGGACAGAGGGTTTCATATCAAGAGATTCTCTGGACAAGGAAAAGACAGAAGTCGGCCACCATCCGTGGATAGCGCCGACTGTCAAGGAACACAGGTGCAAGTTACTCCGTCGCCATCCAACTGTCAAGGCTGCGGGTCACACGGGAGCGCAATCGTATAGAAACCTGATATTCCGACGTCTTCGACGCTTAATAGATCACGTCGTGGAAGGCGCGTCTCCAGCGCACACTTGCACCAAGGATTCCTTCTCCGTATGGTACGGGAGCGGCTCTTCTTGCGTGAGGTCTCTGACGGCCAATCTTCTCGCTTCTGGAGCGTGGGCCACTGTCGGAGATGTGCACGTATCTCTCGTACGAAAGTCTGCGGGAACTTGATGCCGAGAATCACTTGACTCACTTGTCGGACTCGGTGCTGAACGAGTACACGGAGGAGGCCGAATGATCAGATCGACCGTCTCATCTTTGACGCGATTCGCGTTCGTTGCCTACGTACTCTTCGCGCTCGCCTCCAGCGAGTGCCGCGCGCAGATCGACACAACGCTGCGCCTGGATGGACGGGCTTACTCATTCGCGGGACTCGTTCTAACGAGCCGCTTCGTACCGAGAGATGGGGGACCGTTGCTTGAAGCCAGAGCTGAATCGGTTGCAGTTTTCCCGTGCATGTCCGTCTCTATGCTGCTATGCTACTTTCCTGATGCCGATACGGAAAACTACCTCGACGAAGAAACCTTCATCGCAACCGCCTGCGTCGATCGCGACAGAGTCTGGGTTGGATTCGGTTTTTACTCGGGAGAAGGGGCTCGCGGCGTAGGCGGGATCGGCTACTACGACGTGAAGACCCATCGAGCGGGACTTCTTCGCCATCCCGCACTACGCGAGTACTCGGTTTCTGAGATCATGGCAACCAACGACACGATCTATGTGAAGACGATTCATCACGGCGAGCTTGTCGAACTGGTCGGGAACGGCATTGTCGCAATCAGCAAAAAGACGCTTGAGGCAACCGCAAGGGTACCCCCTGGTGGTCAATTCATTTCTGACAAGGATGGCTCCGAGAAACCCAACATTCGATATCAATCGAGTATCGCCGAATTGATCTCGGCGAAGGACCTACATCCCGTGCGATTGCCAACCTGGCAACACCGTGATCGCGCTCAGATCATTCGACTGGGCCCAGATCGGTTCATGGAGAAGACGTTAAGACACGATCTCCTACTCTGCAACCCTCAGTCGGAGTAAGGGGTGGCGGTTCCGCGGAGGGGCGATGACTCGGGTATGGTGCGGGGGAATGTACCGAGAGAATCTGTCAATCAACTGTCAATCAAAAGGGCTACGATCGCTGCTTCGTGGCCTTCTCGACTTCCTAAGACCCTTTAAACCAGCTCGAATTGCGGGGGGACGGCGGTCGCAGCGAACCCTGATCCTGGTCACAATAGGTGTTAATTGAGCAAATTCGCGAAGGCCCGAAACGTTCCGAGCCCATTCGATTGCCAATCGGTTGATTCTATTTGACGATCAATAACTTGCGCGTCTGAGCGAAGCTCCCCGCGGTAAGTCGGTAGAAGTAGACTCCGCTGGCGAGATTGGTGCCGTCAAGCATCACATCGTGATAGCCTGCCTCCTCCGTGTCGTTTACGAGGGTCGAGACGAGCTCGCCGAGAGTATTGAAGACGGATAACGTCACATGTGCCCTCCCCGGCAGAGCATACCGGATGGTGGTAGACGGATTGAAGGGGTTGGGGTAGTTCTGGCTGAGTGAGAACGTCTTCGGAACAGTTGATGTAACCTCATGCACCGCGGACATCTCCGACAAAGGGCGCCGCCAGACACCACCTTCCGCGGCAAACAGATTGGTGTTGGAGGCTACAAGGGCTTGTGCGGTCAGCGTGCTGTCGACTCGGGTCCAACTGTCGCCGGCGTTTGTCGAAAGAAAGATACCGCTGCCGCCGACAAAAAGATCTGTACCTGACACTGCAAACAAATAGGAATTCAGCAACGGCAACCCACTGTTGATCGAGGCCCAAGTATTTCCATAATCCATTGACGCAAACACCCCGGAGCCGGCTATTCCCGTATAAATAGTCGTTCCAGAAACAGCGAAGCTGGTCAGGTAAGGCACTCCGCGGTCAGTTCTGGTCCAGGTTGCCCCGCTGTCCGTCGAACGAAACATCCCATCTTGACTTCCAGCAATGACGTTGGCGCCAATGATTGCGAAACCAAGGACATTACTGTTCCCTGATGTTCCTGAATAGACCTGGCTCCAGCTCGAGCCATAGTCTGTCGACCGATAAATGCAATCTGCACCCGACCCCACAAGGACATTCGAACCGAAGGCAGCGAGAGAGAAGATCCAATCATTTGTCATGCCGGAGTTGCCGAGAGTCCAGCTAGCTCCGTCATTCGTGGAACGGTAAACTCCCGTTTGAGCTCCAACGTATATGTTGTCACCACTGACCGCAAACGCATTGACGTAAGTGCTTTGTAGGCCGTTGTTCGTTGAGACCCAGTGTTCTCCGTTGTCGGTGGTTCGGAACACTCCACAGGCAGCCGCGAAAATGCTCTCGTTCTCGGTCCCGTTGGGATGAACAGCGAGAGCATTGACCCACGCAAATGGCATACCCTCCGTCTGGAGCGTCCACGAATCGCCGTCATCCGTCGAGCGAAAAATCCCGGCGCTTGTGCACACAAAGACGTCGCTTCCCAGGATTTTGATCGAAGAGACAGATCCCCCCAACGAGTTCGAGAGGAGGCCTCTGCCGACATTGCACCATGGCTCACCTCCGTTCGTTGAACGGTAAAGAGAACCTCTTGGAGTACCAGCAAAGATTGTCGAGCCTGCCGAATCGCCGGAGAGCGCTGCCAGCGCACTCACATTCGAATCTGCCAGCCCGACGTTCGCAGAATCCCAACTCAGCCCTTTATTGGTCGATCGAAAGATGCCTCCCCGTGTGCCGGCAAGGATTGTTGACGCTCCCGCCGGTTGGTGGAAGGCAAGTATCGCCTGAACGTCCATATCCCCTAACCCGATGGAGCTCCATGACCCGCCATTGTCAGTCGAAAGAAATACCCCCGAATTGCTGTTAGAGAGATCACCACTCCCTGTTCCGGCATAAAGAACTGTATCTCCTGCAGGAGTAACATCAGCAGTCATACAGTTGAAATTTCCTCCTCGCCACACAGCAAGCCACTGTGCGCCATCATCGGTTGATCGATAAATACCATACGGGGTGGTGCCAATCCATTGTTCAAGCACACATGCAAAGAGTGTCTTGTTCACGATGGCCACTTTCGCGACTCCACCGTCCGAAGGAATTCCAGTAATTGCACCATTCCAGGTGACCCCACCATCCGTGGAGAGGCTGACTCCTGGACTGATGAAGAGTTTGTCACCATCCGCAACGATCGTAAATCCCGCGACATTTTGGCCAATGACCATCCAACTACTGCCCTGATCCGTCGAGCGAAAGAGACCGGGAGAGGCAAGCGCGAAAATGTTATTGTTGCTGGCTGTCATATCATTGATGCCGCACCCATAAGGACCATTCGTATGAACCCACTGGGCATCAGTTGACGGTGGAATTGAAGCAAGGAGAATTGCGAAGGTTGCCAAAGGGAGGACAATGGCCTTCATGGTTCTTCCTCCTGTGGGTGGATCTCACTGAAACTGTCCACGAAGCAACAACTGCGACTTGATGAATGACGAGGGTCGGTCACCGTCCGGGGATAGCACCTACATTGAAAGAACGCAAGTGTAATGTATCCGCATTCTGGGGAACAGTCAACGTCATCCGTCACATTTCCCTGCAGTCGAGATTATTCCTGTCATTTGCCATGATCCTGAGGAGGTCATGCGCACATTTATGTTGTTCACCATGCCGTGGAGGTGCTCTGGCCGGAAGTGGCTATACATCTCAGTGGCGTTGTATTCTATCGAATACTCTAAGATGAAGATGTATTATGAATCTTCCGGATAGACATGAAGATCTCCGAATTCGCAGATGAGGAGGGGAGCTAGTTACAGGAAAGTTCTTGACCGCACAATACATCCGGAAAGGAGGGCAACACGTAGAGGGGTAGCTAAAGAAGAGCTGACTTTTTTCGAGAAACGTCTTACGATAAATGAAAGTGCCCTATTTCATTTCGAATAGGGCACTTTGTTGCGGGGCGGACGGGACTCGAACCCGCGGCCTCCTGCGTGATATGCGGGCGGCGAACGATTCCTGAATCGTTTTCGACATGTTTCTCCTTTCCATAGAACCATTCCAGCACTTTTCAGTAAAAGCCTCAGTCTACCCATCGATCCTATGATCCAGGTCCCAAGCGATATTGTGGGTCAGGGTCGGGATTCACCTCTCCAGTTTTTCTTGCACCACCGGGAATCTGTTGTTACATTTTTCGATACACGATTTGATTCACCCCTCTGAGACAATTCCGTGCCGAGCTCAGTAGTCTTCCAATACTTTCTTTGGTTCGCTGCAGTATTCGCAGTGGGTGCCATCGCACAGTGGATCACACCAAGGACCAGTTCTCCTGCCGTGTTAGAGCTGCTCGGCGGGGTCGTCCTCGGCAATCTGGGATTGGTTGAGATGTCACTCTTCGAGCCAATGAAACAGAGTGAACTCCTGAATGCACTCTCACAGATCGGTGTCTGCTTTCTCCTATTCCAGATCGGTCTTGAGTCAACGATTGTACAAATGCGACATGTGGGGCTGCGCGCCCTTCTCGTCGCACTCACTGGCGTTTCGGGAACGTTTCTCCTAGGACTTCTCTTCTTTCCCCTGCTGATTCCCGGGTTGGGAACCGCCACCTACGCATTTCTCGGCGCAACCTTTACGGCCACCTCTGTCGGCATCACGGCGCGGATACTCAAGGATCTCGGAAAATCCCGTCCAGGAGAGTCGCAGATCGTGATCGGAGCCGCGGTGATTGACGACGTCATCGGCCTTGTGCTCCTGGTCCTGATGACGACGCTCATTCGCCCCGGGCCGATTGTCGGAGCCCCGGTCGGGTTTGCCATTTTGAAGGTGGCCCTCTGCATCGCCAGCGCACTTTTCCTCGGACGACTCGCATCCCATGTTGTACCCCGTCTACTCGCCCGGGTCCTCAGAATGCTCAACGGCACCCTTGTCACGGCGTTGCTGTTTTTCGTGGTTTTCGGACTCGCTTTCCTCGCGGCAGACCTCCCTCCCATTATCGGCTGTTTTATAGGCGGACTCATCCTCGAACGGAGGAGGTTTAGAGGGAAGGATACCGATACTCTGGATCTCGAGTGGAATCAAACCGAACGATTCGTTGGCCGTCTCGGAAAAGTCCTGGTTCCTATATTCTTCGTGATGACAGGACTCAGCATGGATCTCTCCGCGATGCTTTCCCTTCAGTCTATCATCATTGCGCTCGGCATGATTGCGATCGCAGTGGCAGGCAAGCTCTTGTGCGGACTGGCAGCAGGGGAAGGCGCCAATGGCTGGGTGCTCGGAGTCGGGATGATTCCGCGGGGGGAGGTTCAGTTGATCTACGCAGGCACGGGACTCGCACTCGGAGCATTGTCGAGGGGGATTTACTCCTCAATTGTTATTGTCGTCATGGCGACCACATTCCTGGCGCCTATAGTGCTCATCAGGCTTGTCCGAGGTGCGGGGCAGTAGTGATCTCCCCGCCTCCTGGACCGTGCGCCTGGGAAATCCACATTGTAGCAAGCGCAGATGTTGCGACGCTCAAGTGACAACTGCTGGGGAGGGCTTGGTCCGGCCGCGTCGCATAAAGCGAGGGCCCGATGAGGATCCATCGAGCCCTTTTCTCTTACGTCACGCGCCTTCCCTTCAATTTGCCACTCGAAAGATCTGTATCGTGCCCGAAGTATCGGGTGTTCAATTGGCGGCGATTCCGGCCGCACTCACCGGGAGCCCTCCAACACTACCGAGAGAGGAGAGGCTTCCATTCCCACCATTGATCCTGTACGCCGTGATCGAATTGCCGCCGGCGTCGAGCACATAGAGGAAATCTGAATTCCCATCTGTCGTCATGTCCAGGGGCTTCATGACACCAGTCCCGGTTATTCCTCCGTCGCCGAACAGCGTTAGCGTCCCGCCAGGGCCAAGCCTGTATCCGGAAACGTTATGGGCGGCAGCATTTGCCGTGTAAGCAAACTTCCCGTCTCCGGTAATCGCCACCCAGCATGCCGACGCCTGATGATCCGGTATCTGCCCCGAGATGAGCCTGAGGTCACCGTCACGAACCAGACGATACGATGACAGGGAGCTCTGTGTCGCCTCCGAGACAACAAGCTCTCCCTGCGCGGAAAACGCAAACCCGTAGGGAGTCTGACCGGCAGAATTCTGGACCTTCGGGCCGGAAATCCTGCCGTGACCCTCGACGTTGTACGTATCGATCTTCTGTGTGTTCTTTTCTGTGACCACAAGTGTCTCACCGTCCGGGCTGAACGCAACCTCGGCAGGGCCGACCGCCGGCCCACTGAGAGGCTTTATGGAGCCTGTCAGAGGCGAGAGTGATCCGCGTGCCGCGCCGGTAAATCCCGCGATATTTCCGGATCCGCCTGCATTGAGCACGAATAGCAAATCGCCATGTACCGTCAGGCTGACCGGGAGCGTGCCTCCCGATGGCACTTTGCTGACAACGTGGAGCCCTCCTCCGTCTGTTTCCAGGACCGATATCTCATTGCTACCTGCATTGACTGTATAGAGGTACCGTCCTTCCAGGAAAAGCGCACCCTGGCTTGCCAGGCTGCCACCATTCCCGGTCCCACCCGTTGCGAAGCTCCCCGCCGGCGTGAGAGTCCCTGCCGAAGAGCGGGCAAATCGAATCACGTTGTTGCCCGAGGCTTCGTTTGAGATCGTGTACACCGCCCCCTGCTCACCGCCTTCGGAAAACGGAATACCATTCTGCTCGATCCCTGTGGCTGTATTGCGACTCACAGGTGCGGCAATCTCTGCAGGTCCCTGTTTGTCCTGGCAGCCGGTAAGGGCAAGACCAAGGAGTGCGGCAGGTACGCACAACATCGCGGCACGCTTCATGTTAAACCCTCCATAGTGTAGTTGGTGTAAATAGAAATGGAGAGCAAGATAGTTCTGGAATATTGCGAATGAATCACGGATGTGTCACGAAACAGTCACGCTGTTGAACTCAACGGCTTCGGTTTACCAAGCAGGATTGTGATAGTGTGAAACAATCTTACCATCGGTTTGGAAATCGTAATCGGGGATACGGGGGAGGGAAATAACTATTTGCAGGCCCCTCATCGGGGCGGAAGCAGATAATGCTCGCAGGAAGCGGGATAGTGGCTACGCGGATGATTGTGGAACAATCATGCGCTCAAATGCACCGTGTCCATCAGCCCCGTGTCGCTTTCTCCTGGAGATCAATTTTCTTCCAACCGGTTATCATGGAGAGGAAATTCGACCAGCCGGCGGTTATGACCATAACAAGATGCCCGCTGAGGAACAATACGAATGAACTGGCGAACATAAAGTGCCAGATTCTCGCGGTATCATAGCCACCGAATACGGAAGCGATCCAACCGAATTGAACAGGCCAGTAGAGTGACATGCCGGTCAACATCGCACCAACACCGAATATTGCAACTGTCGTGTAGGCGAGCTTCTGGAGGGCATTGTATTTCCCGGAGGTGGGGTGTGCCTTTCGAATCCGGAGGTAGTACTGAATCATCGGGAGCACACCCGAGAAGTCTTTGCCGCGGAATAGCGTAGTTTTCCTTCCGTGTTTGCTTAAGAGATTGTATCCACACCAGGTTATTCCGTTTACCACAAAAAGCCACATGCCAAAAAAATGCCACATCCTGGCGCCTGCCAGCCAACCACCGAGCGTCAGGACCGAGGGGAATTGAAAGCCCCAGAGAGGAGAGGCGTTGTAGATCCTCAGACCGCTCGTTACCATGATCCCCAGTGCGATGAAATTCATCCAGTGCGTGAAACGGATGATGAGCGGGTGCTGGTATTCCTTAGTCGGCGCCATGGTTCAAGGGCGGTCTGGTTTACACACAGGGCATGGTTTCAGATGAAGAGCTCTGGCTTCCTGCAGCGACATTAACAAGGTCCGGGCCATGTGGACGGGAGGGCATTCGCTCCGGTGGTATGTCCCCGTTCGTTCGATCGCAAAAACCTCCTTATGTCCGGCGCCGGAACAGCCGGACTGCACAATCAACACAAAGAGGCAAACGGCCCAGCGCGCGCACTGCATAGGAAACCTCAATCAAATGCCGGCAAACCAGTCATATCCCTGGTCCTCCCAGTAGCCTCCCGGCTTATCATTTGTCACGACGATCTTCCGCACCCATTTGGCACTCTTGTAACCGAGCTTTGTGGGCAGGACAATCCGAACAGGGGCGCCATGCTCAATGGAAAGTGGCTTTCCGTATGCTTCGTAGCAGAGGAGCGTCTGCGCATGGAGTGCACTTGGCATATCGTACGATGTCGTATAATCATCCGCACTTTCGACGGCAATGTACTTCGCTTCCGGCTTCAAGCCTGCAAGCTCCAGAAGACCTCGGAGGGGTGTCCCCCCCCACCTGGGGATCATGCTCCAACCCTCTACGCAGCAGTGTCGTGTGTTCATTACGCGTTTGGGGAGACGCAGGATCGTCTCAAGCGGGTAGGAACCCGGGCGGTCAACCAGACCATCCACAGTTACCTCCCAGTTATCCACTTGAATGTCGGGCGCTTCAGCGTCTTTGCCGTTAACGCGGAATCCTTCCTCTGGCGTCAACTCATTGTCGGAATACTCGAGAGCGAGTCTCTCCGGGTTAAAGACCTTCGATTGCATCCAATCATTGAACCCTTGGAACGCACGGAGAAAGGACTCTGTCTTTCCCTCAGGCGCACTGTCGCAACCGGCAAGTAGCAGCACGGGAGAGAGTTTCAGGAGTTGTCTGCGGGAAAGCGAATGTATCGGCATATATTCGGGACTCCTCGGAGCAATGTATTACTGTTTCTTCATCATATCGTCCGTTTTCTCCATCATCGGCTTCTTGTCCACCATCTTCTTCCCGGATCCCATCATCTTCCCGTCCATGCTCATCATCATTCCCTCTTTCATCATCATTTTCTTGCCGTCCTTCATCATAACATTACCGCTCGGCATGACTTTGGTGCCGTTGGCAAGCGTCATCTCTTTGTCCATCGGCGAGGACATCCCGTTTTTCATCATCAACATTTTTCCGTCTTTCATCATGAAACCATCCTTCATCATTCCCTTCTTCTGCATCATCATGCCCTTGTGAGCCATGGTGTCGGCTTTCATTCCCATCGTCTCCTGTCCAAGGGTGATGGTAGCGCAAAGGAAGATCATGCCGGCCGCCAGAAACACTCTCTGTTTCATCGCTATTCTCCTTGTAATGTGTTGTACGGGATATGGTGATATTGTATCGAAAATAAGCGTCTGAACAGAGAGATGCATCACAAAAGTATCACGGTGGCAGTTTTCCTTCTTCAGCGGTAACCGTCAATTTGATTGAGCGGGAAGCTGGAAGAAAAAAGTGGTTCCTTCGTTCAATTTGCTTGACACTTCAATCGCGACCCCGTGTATTTCCAATATTCTCTTGACAATGGCCAACCCCAGTCCGGCACCCTTGCGGTCAACTGTGGCGCTCCGCAAACCCCTGTGGTACCGTTCGAATATATGCGGCAGTTCCTCGACGGGGATTCCGAACCCTGTGTCAGCGACTCTGACGGTGACCCCCCTGGCTTCAGGCGTCAGCGTTACGGTTATTGTTCCCCCATCGCCCGAGAATTTGATCGCATTTTCAAGAAGATTTTGAAATACTCGTTCAATGAGTGCGATATCGGCGACCACAAACGGCAGGTCCCGGGGAAAAGCCGTCTGGATGCGCACATGTTCCTGTTCTGCCAGGATCTGTTGCTTTTGGACGACATCCTGGACGAGCTCCGCCAGTGAGAACCGCTCAAATGACGGGGCAGTCTGTTTCGCTTCAAGTTTGGAGAGTTCGAAAAGCTCTTCCACAAGCTTCTTAAGTCTTTCTGTCCCCTGAAGGACGGTCCTCAGGTACCTCTCCCGATCCTCCGGAGAGAGGGACTTGTCCTTCATCAGTATCGTCTCCACATATCCGTGAATTGATACAAGGGGTGTTCGGAGATCGTGGGAGACATTCGCGACGAGATCTCTCCTCAAGTCGTCCATTGTCCGAATTTCTTCGATATGCGCCACGATCTTATCTGCCATGTCGTTGAACGCTTCGCCGAGTTCCCGGACTTCGAGGCTCGAACCGGGCGCAACACGGGCTGATAGGTCCCCATTCTGGAATCGCCTCACTGTCGAAATTGTCTTCCCAAGGCTCCGCGTTATGAGACGGAACGCGATCAGACCGATGACCGCGGCCCCGATCAGGGTTAGCGCCATCGTCCTGACGCCGAGGCGCAGAATGTAGCTCCTGAGTAAGAACCGAGTAACGGAATCGTATTCCTCGCCCCCGAGTATGACGTATAGGTAGCCCTGGGTGTTTTGACCGTCCCCAATCGCAGCCACCGAAAAAGACTTTTGTCCTTCCACACTCCGGGGATCATCTCCCAACACAAATGAGGTCCCCCGGTCCTTGAGAAATGTTTGCACCGGACTGAGCGAAACAGACTTCCGTCTGATGACGCTGTCAGGAGCGGAATAGGCGATGACATTTCCCAGGGAGTCAAGAAGATACACCTCGACGCTCGGGTTAAGAACCATTGCAGCATCGAACATCCGTTTTAGCGCTCCCTTGTCGATCTTTCCATCTACGAATGGATGTACTTCACGGGCAATGTACGGAGCCACCATTGCATTGAGACGCTGTGTCGCCTCCTGGAAATACATATCTGCGGTAAATGCCGTTATGTACACGTACACGACTGCCAGCACTCCCAGCAGGATGAGCAGCGTCGCAGAGAGGCGCCAGTATAAGCTCGCAAACCGCCGAAAAGGAGTCTTCACTTTCAAGGATTGTTCAGTCTTCAGTGAGCTCTTCTCCTTCCGCAAACCTGTATCCTACCCCCCAAGCGGTTAGAATGTATTTTGGGTGTGCGATATCCTCCTCGAGCTTTGCGCGGAGCCTGTTGATATGCGAATTGACTGTGTGGTCGTATCCCTGGAACTGCGGCCCCCAGATCGTGTTCAGGAGTTGTTCGCGGGTATAGGTGCGGCCTGGATGCGCAGCAAACAACAAAAGGAGATCGTACTCCTTGGGGGTCAGGTCAATCTTCTTTCCCCTGAACGTTACTTTCCTATTCACACGATCGATGGCCAATGCGGCGCGGATGATCTCCTTTGCATCATCTTCGCGCGAGGAGTCCTCTTTTAACAACTCGACACGGCGGAATATCGCCTTGACACGTGCAATAAACTCCCGGATGCTGAAAGGTTTTGTGAGGTAGTCGTCGGCACCCATTTCGAGCCCGAGCACCCGGTCAACTTCCTCTGAACGGGAAGTCAGCATGAGAATCGGGGTGTAGTTCTTCTCGGACCTGATTTCTCTGCAGATCTCCATCCCGTCGACTCCCGGGAGCATGAGGTCAAGTATGATGAGTTCATACTCGTTCTTCAGTGCCTTCTCAAGCCCCTTTTCCCCGTCACGGGCGATATCGCAGCGGCAGCCAAGGTCTTTGAGGTGCAGCTCAACAAGCTGGGCGATGTCCCTGTCGTCTTCAACTACAAGTACCCGCTGGTTCATTTCCTGTTGCCCGTTTATTGGGTTACCCAGATCTGTGCAGTTTTGCTGAACATATGAAATCCCCTTTAGAAAAGCATGACCAGCGGAATATACATCTGAAATGTCACAAGGATATCACGGAGGGCTCTCAAATAGAATAACCTGAGTCCCGAAAAGTGATATCTGCGTGATACTTTCGTGACGATCCATTGCTATTATGGGTCACCCAAGCCACAGGGAAAGAGCCAAGGGCGGCAAGAACCAACCTATATGAGGAGGAGAGCAGCATGATAGGCAGGACCCTATTTGGAGCCGGTTTGATGGTCATTTCGCTATTTCTGTTGACCAGGGCGTTCGCCGAGGACGGCGGTAAAAGGGCGAGTACGCTGAAAGAAAGGACGGATGGCATGAAGCTCGAAACCGCAACGTTTGCTGCGGGTTGTTTCTGGCACGTCGAGGACACTTTTAGGGCCGTCGAAGGGGTTGTATCGACGGAGGTGGGGTTTGAAGGAGGGAAATTCGACCATCCGACATACCGGGACGTTTGCACAGACAGGACCGGCCATGCGGAATCGGTGAAGATCACGTATGATCCGGCAAAAGTCTCGTACCGGAAGCTGCTTGAGGCGTTCTTCGAGCTTCATGATCCGACGACTGTCGACCGGCAGGGGCCTGATGTCGGGACGCAGTATCGCTCGGTGATATTCTATGCTACGCCTGAGCAGAAAGAACAAGCGCTCGCGTACAAGGCAGAGCTTGAGAAAGACCACCGGTACGGCAGGTCGATTGCCACAGAGATCGTCCCGGCCTCGACGTTCTGGAAGGCTGAGGAATATCATCAGCAGTACTACGAAAAAGAGCGGGGAGAGAGCCGATGAAACTGTCCGGACTCGTCGCGATGTCACTGGCCTGCGTGTCGCTCGCAGGCGCGGGGGACAATATGCTCAGGCTGTATTCTGTGGAACAACGGGAGTATGTCATGGCTGAGAGGGTGAAAAAAGACAATGCAGAGTGGAAGAAACAGCTCACGCCGCTCCAGTTTGATGTAACGAGGGAGAAGGGGACGGAAAGAGCGTTCACGGGGGAATACTGGAACAACCACCGGAAGGGGCTCTACAGGTGCATATGCTGTGGGACGGATCTCTTTACGTCGGACACGAAATTCGAATCTGGGACCGGCTGGCCGAGCTTCTATGCGCCGGTGGCGAACGAGAACGTTCATGAAGAAACCGACAACAGCCTCTTCATGACGAGGACTGAGGTCACGTGCGCCCGCTGTGGGGCCCATCTCGGGCATGTTTTCGATGATGGACCGAAACCGACCGGGCTTCGGTATTGCATGAATTCCGCGTCGCTGACATTTGTCCCGGCCGACGACCAAAAGTGAAAACCATCGTCCATTTCTTGGGGACTCTCGCAGTGTGTGCGTGTGTCAGGACAATTCTTATCCTGACCGGGAGTGCTGCCATGCTGGTAGCCTTCCCGGCCGAGGGACGCCCGCAGGACGAGTCAGGGTGGATCGGTCATCCAGCACCGGAATTATCCGCAGGCGAGTGGCTCAATTCCCCGCCCCTTCATCTGAGTGAACTTCGGGGTAAGGTGGTTCTCCTTGAGTTCTGGACGTTCGCCTGCTCGAATTGCCGCAACACACTCCCCTACCTACGGAAGTGGAATGCGATTCGCGCGGGAGGCAAATTCGAGATCATTGGAGTTCACACGCCAGAGCTCAAGCGGGAGAGGGATATTTCCGCTCTCCGGAGGGAGACAGAATCACTCGGCATCACCTGGCCAATCGTCACCGATAATGAATACACGACCTGGAATGCTTACCACCAACAATACTGGCCGGTGATATACCTGATCGACAAAAGGGGGACAATCCGCTACGTACATATCGGGGAGGGAGAATATGCTGAGACCGAGGTAAAGATTGCGAGGTTGATCGCCGAGCAGAATCGGTAAGTGAATCAACAAGCGATCCTATTTTTGGGGCCTCCTTCGTAGTCTCTCCACAGCCTTCCTCCCGAGCCCGAACGCCGACACGTCACGTGTGGTTATCGTGACCTCCTCCATTCCTTCAACGGTATTTCCAATGTCAGGGCTGAGCGAGGAAGACTTGGCAACGGCGAGGATTTGACTCGGGTACACGCTTCTGTGACCGACCATCAGAAAGCTGACGACGCAGGTCACGGCCGCGTAAGGGCTCAGACTTGCACCGAAGAGTTCAATCGCCATAACGCTTGCTGATATCGGAGTGTTTGCGCACCCGGCAAGTGTCCCTACCATCCCCAGCGCCGCACCTGTTGCAGGGTCGAGCCCGAATATCCATGCCAGGAAGCTCCCGGCGGTCGCACCGATGAAGAAAATTGGCGTGACGATTCCACCACTACCTCCGAATGAGAGAGTGATGGCTGTTGCGGCCATTTTGATGAACGGATCATATCCCGTCCCGACGCTCTTACCATTAAGCACTGATTCGACAGTTGTCAAACCCAGCCCGAGATACCGATCTCCGATGAGAAGCGTGATAAGGAGCAGTGCACCGCCGAGTAACCCTTTGAGCGGTGTCCACCAACGGAGTCGTTCTGACAGCCGTTCCGTGAGTTTGAGAAGTTCAATGAAGATGAATGACACGAGACCAAATGCCACGCCGCCAAGAACCACCTTGAAGAAGAAAAGCTCGCTGAATGTTGGGATGAAATTGATTGGGTGGTGGAAATATGTTGTCCCCATGGCGGTGGAGATCTGGTACCCGACGATCCCTGCTACAAAGGAAGGGAAGAGCACCGCATACTGGAGCTGCCCGATCGCCAGGACCTCCACTCCAAAGAGTGCGCCGGCAACGGGAGTCCCAAAGACCGTGGCGAATCCTGCACTGACGCCACAAATCACAAGCTTCTTCCGATCAGTCTCATCAAAGTGAAACCAGCCGGCCAACGTGGAGGAGATGCCGGCGCCTATCTGCGCACAAGGGCCTTCTTTCCCCGCCGATCCCCCTGCAGCCAGCGTTACGACAGTTGCCAGGAGCTTTACGGGAACCACGAGGGGCTTGATTACTCCGCCACGCTGGTGGATGGCTTCGATGACCTTTTCGGTACCATGACCCTTGGCGTCAGGAGCGAGGTATATGACAATGATCGCAGATAGGAAGAGCGCAATCGGAAGGAGAGTATAATGATACGCAATCCCACCAAGACCATCAGTCGATAACCGCAGGCACCATAGGAAGAGCGCTGTTGACCCGCCGACAAGCACACCGACCACAGAGGCAAGAGCAAACCACTTCAACACGCTCACAAAAAGAATCGACGCTTCACTCAGTCGTTTTCTCATCAATCCGTTTTTGTAGTGATCGTCAAGTACATTGAGTGTATGAACAATACGAAACTGATTCTGATTCTTCAACCAGAATCTCGATTTGACCAAGGAATCCCCTTGCTGTACCTCCTACCCCTCCCCCTTTTCCCCCCTTCTATCCCTCCCTTTTTTTTCTCACTCACGTGACGTCGGCTCAAGCTATTCTGAAGAACGTGGGAAGGAGATTTGCAGCATGGCAAAACTTGTCTACGGATTGAGCCAGTCCCTCGATGGCTACGTCGACCACATGAAGCTTGGGCCGCCTGCGCCCGCGGCCTTCCGTCACTTCATCGAGCTGGTGCGTGGCCTGACGGGCCTCATCTACGGTCGCCGCATGTACGAGATCATGCGTTATTGGGACGAAGATCTTCCTGATTGGGACGCGGAGGACCGCGACTTCGCGGTGGCGTGGCGGAGCCAGCCGAAGTGGGTCGTGTCGCGTTCCCTCAAGTCAGTTGGCCCCAACGCCACGCTTGTCGCGGATGACTTCGAGACGGTGATACGCAGGCTGAAGGCCGAGCTGGCTGGCGAGATTCACGTTGGCGGACCAGTCCTGGCGCAAAGCCTGACCGAGGCCGGTCTCATCGATGAGTATCGACTCTACCTCCGCCCCGTCGTGCTTGGTGGTGGCACAGCCATTCTTCGCCGGCCCCCGGCCGCCGCTCCACCTGGTGGCCAGCGATTTAATCGCCGATGACTTGATTCGGTTGACGTACGTTCCTGCTTAATCGCGCGACTCGCCCGACGGACTGACCCCTAAGGGCAGCCGACTCAATCACCGCATTCAACAGCAAACCGGGCGAGCCAGGTGTTGAAAGAAATCTGTAAAACCCCCCCTCGCTCCGCTCCTGGCCATCTGTCTTGGCCTCTCGGGGGCGCGCGCCCGGTCACCCTCGGCGGCTTCTTCCGTCGGCGGCCTCGTCTGTCGCTCGCGGCGTGTTGTTCTCTCGCCGGCGCCTCGCCCTGCCTCACCTTCCTCGGAGTCTTGTCTCGCGTCGTCCTCTCACCGCGCCCCCCACGCTCTATAACTCGCTCTTGACTGGAGTTTGCCTCCCCGCGCTCGTTCTGCTCGCGCCTCCGTGCTCTCGCGCTCCTCCGCAGGCGCCCGCGTGCTGCGCGACGTTCAGTCCCGCGTGCCTCCATGGCACCTGCTCAAACGAAAGGTTCTCACTGAAAATGAAAATGCCCGAATCTGAATTCGATCCGGGCACTTCTGGCGGGGCGGACGACGGTCACAGCGAACCCTGATTGTGGTCAAAATACCGCTCATTGAGCGGCTTTGCTTGGACTCGCGTTTGCCAAAGGACAAGAGGCCAATCGTCTTTCGCTTGGCGTCGTGGCGGTTCTCTTCCGCCGCGCTGGTCTGTTTCGGGCTTGGGGTCGTGGGCGTATGCGTTCGTAACTCCTGTCATATGCTCTTTGTACATTATTTCGGTTCGGTCGGACAGCGGCGACAAGGTCGACGCTCGCCCAGTTCGCACGGCCCCGGCAGCTTGGAGACATAACCGGCTCACTGCGGATGGTTTGCCTCTCACCAATTATCAGGTCTCGCTTTGCGAGAATCGTACTGATTCAATGACCGGTCGATAGCGTGGCTCGAAGGCGCAACAATGGAACGACCTGGCAAGCTGGAGAGGTTCAACTTGCGGCTCACCAATTATCAGGTCTCTTTCGAGAGTCTTCGATTCAATCGCGGTCGATAGCGTGCTGAAGAGTGATCTGTCAAGGCCCAGTTCGAACGGGCCCCGCCGACAAGCTTTGGATGTCATAACCTTCAGGCTCTTGACTGGGGAGGTAGCCGCAGCCGGGAAGCAGACGAACTGGGGGAAAGGACCGGTAAGGCTCCGGGCGCGAGGCAAAGAAAACGGAGCAAAGATCCGTCGAAAGAGCTGATGCGGCCCGCCAGAAGATTCAGAGTCACCCGCGTAGAAACCTTCAGCTCAGATCGCGTATAGGAGGGCAATTCTTGACTGGGGATTCTTTAGCCTCCCCGCAGCTTTCGGACACTTCTGGAACCGGCGCAAATGAGAAGAAGTCGAGGAAGTCGCGTCGGGAACGGGTTCTGGCTGAACGGCAGACGAACAAATGTGCCGTCTTTGATAACATGAAGAGAGACTGTGTTGTAAGCCACACATGCCGGTAGAGCGGCTCCTTCATAGAACCAGCCTCTCCATGTAGCGTCAACACGGACGGCAAGACATATCCCCGCCGTAATGAGATAATCGGTAATGTCATAACTGAAACCGCGTAGCCGCTGTATCGGGCAAGATAGAAACCATTGACCCACACGATGAATTCCGAAGAACATCGAATCGACAACGAACGTTGCCAAAAATGGGAAAGGACTCGGTAAGAAGCTTTTCTCGGGCGCTGAGGCACTTGAAGCCGTTCAGGCTGTAGCGGCAGGGTTCGGTCGGCATGAGGGCTGAACACCAATTGCGGCAGAGTTCAAGAGTCCGCCACCCGCGTCATAGAATCCTGGTAGATGCGGCCACGTCACATACCCGTTTTGCAAAGTATGAGAAGTACGGCCAGATCGAAACCTGGGTCGTAGCAGGAGAGCAAAGGAGAAAAATCAGTCGCTCCCTCACAGAGACAGTTCTGGTCCCCTCGGCGGACAGGCATCAGAAGAGCGAACAAAATGCACAGGCGGAAGGATCATTCTCCTGCGAGAGAAAGCGAGCCTCTGATCAGACGATGCCGATTCGGCGTGCGCAGAACAAGGCCCGATCGAACACCGCAAAAGCTGGTTGGTAGCGAGAGTGTCAGGTGAGCATAGAGACCCATCATGCAGCGCAAGAAGCACAGAGAGCATAACCCGATCATTCCCATAGAATGTGTGCTCGGAAAGGCACCGGCCTAAGGACCCTTGAAGCCTCCAGGGCGCTGATGTTGCAGTCGTTCCACAGCTGCAGTTCACCGTTACCGGATTCAGGGTTCATCGAGCAGATGGATGTCTGTGCGGGACCCAGGTCCGGGTCATCCCACGAGATAGTACCCAACTATTTCTTGTCCGGTGTTACTCAAAGACTGAACGGTCCCAGGCCATCCTCTGCCTGGATTCCGGCGATCCAATGCATATGACCGTATGCCATTCCAGTCTGTTGCGGTTGTGTATGCCTATGTAAACGGGCACCTCTCTGGTAAACTCCCAGACGGTTTCGCCTGTCAGTCACCTCCCGTGTATACCGGGCATCGCCGTAGATCAGTGTATTTCCATTATGGAGCCGTATAGCGGACCAGGGAGATTTTGCATTGACCGACCAGAATTCCTGCCGCGAGGGTGTATCGACCTCCTGTCATGAGAACTTCCACGTTTAATCCTGCTAACTGTCAATCCTTCAATTAAGAGGGTACACGAGTGAACGATGTCGCGTGGCCATCGGCATTAGACGACCCTCGCTGCAATCCCACAGGTGTTTCCGGCAGGATCCTTGACTCAAGCTCGACGATTCGGTTCCTCTCCTTTACGCTCCGGCGCTTGGACCGAGATTCCGCCAGCCTCAAGCGCTCGTTGGTCCAATATACGAATTTGACCGGTTATGAGAGCATCACGATCGCGAGTATGTAAAAACTTCATCAAAGCTCAGAGATCTCGGCTCCTTCTTCGTGACCCTTCAGACTTCAGCAGCTGAAACGCCTCCCCCGACCGGGCGAGAGAGACGCACCCCCCACCGCGAGATAGAAACGTAGCGACGACAGAAGGGCCGCCCCCGGATAGAGACGAGGGCGACCAAGGGCAACCAGTGAAGACTTTCGGGTGGGCACCTAGAATGCAAAAGCCTCGAAGTCATAACCTTCAAACCATCCTAAGCGGGGCGGACGGGGGTCTCACAGAACCCTAGTCGTCGTCAAAATTCCCCGCAAATGAGGGAATTCTAGCAGCCTAGCACGGGCGAGCTCGCCTTGAGATTTCGAATCGGGATCAACAGAAGTTCCCGGCCGTTCACTGCGGGTCCTCCTCAAGGGCTTTTTTTACCGCTGCTGAGGCATGACTTCCGGCATTGACCATCAGACCCGCTTCCGAACTGATGCTGACCATGCGCATCCCCTTTCGAGCCCATAACGCCGCCCGCTCGAGGTCGTTGACGTGAATTGCAGGAACAACGGCCCTTCTGCGACAGGAGGCGATGGTTCGCTCGATGGACTGGATGAACAGCGGATCATCCAAATTCCCGGGCCTGCCGAGTGCGATGGAGAGATCGTTGGGCCCGACTAGCGCAACGTCGACGCCGGGAATAGCAAGAATGTCCTCGATGTGCTCGAGGGCCTCGCGGGTCTCCACCTGAACGATAAGCAGAGTCTCGTCGTTCATTGCTTGCATGGCCTCCCCCACGGGTCCGGACTGGAAATTCGTGTGTCCCCTGGCCAAGACGCTCCCGCGTTTTCCGACGGGTGGATACTTCATCATCTGAAGCACAGATAGAACTTCGGAACTGTTGGTGATCCGAGGGGCCATGATCCCCTGGGCCCCGGCATCGAGCGGCTGGGTAATGGCGGCGTAGGTCAATTCGGGAATCCGGACAATCGGGGTGATCCCTACCGACCTTGCGGTCCGGCTGAGGTCGGCGATTGTCTCGATCGTGAAAGGCCCGTGCTCGTTGTCAATCAGAACAAAGTCGAACCCTGCGTTGGCAAGAAACTGCATGACCGCGGGCTGACGGATTTCGATCAGCATCGTCCCGACCGCGGTTTTTCCCGCCCGGAGATCCTTCTTCAGACGGTTCGGGGTGAACCATGGTGCGTTCATCGGCAATCTCTTGATCGTAAGACTGCGTGATCGCTGCGTGCGTGAAGGTGTGAAAGGGTACGGCTACACACCGTATTTCAACAATATAGGAATTGAGCTCTTGAGGGGCAAAGGAAGGACGATAAGACCTCACCACCTGCTTTACCGGCCAAAGCAACTTAGCCAAAGTGATGTCCTGCGCTGTCTCTAGTCACGCCTCACGTCCTATGTTAACTACTGCCGCCAGAGGCGACGGCATCGTACAAGATGACACAAAAGCAAAAATGCCCGAATCATTTCGATTCAGGCACTTCTTACGGGGCGGACGGCGGTCGCAACGAACCCTGATTGTGGTCAAAATGGCCCTTAGCGGGGCAACGGGCAGCCGCGCCACGTGAGCGAGCTCCCCTACCACCCTCATCGCCCCGTCGACATCGTGTCGCAAAAGTCGTCTGCGCCTAATAATCATCGAATGCGAAGATACGTTAATCGCCTCCGGCCTATGTTCATGGCTATATATTTCGGACAAGTGTGGATTTGACACTCTGCTTATAGGTCAGTATTTTGCATTTGTGATCTTTCAAATGAAGTCGGCACTGTCCCCGGATGGTCGCCGATTTTTTGTGTGGGACAGCGTACCAGCTCCATGAAAATCCGCTCAACACACCTCGGTGGGAAAACAATCATGCGGCGTCTTTCTGTTTTTCTCGTTTCCCTGTTCACGGCGTGCTATCTCACAGCGCCCGCCCTCTTCGCTCAGACCGTCAAGGTCGACTCAGTGACGTTGGACCTCTATCAGAAAGGAGGTGCAGCTTATTTCACGGGGAATGTAAAGCAGGCGGTCGTCTGGTTCCGGGCCTGCTTTGACCGCGAAAAGAAGAACCCCACGCTCGCGAAGGACGACTTCTTCGTGCTGGTCAATTGGTTCGGGAGTGCCTACGGCGCGATGCACAAGCTGGACAGCGCCGAGCAGGTGTTTCGCTATGGGCTTTCAAGAGATCCCACGGCATCGATGACCTGGTATAACCTGGCCTGCCTCTACGGCGCGCGGAACAACGTGGACAGTTGTCTCGCATTTCTACGCGCGACCTACAAATACAGGACGAACTGGGACACGCACTACACCTTTCCCGACCCTATGAAGGAAGACGAGTTCAAGAGATTCCTCAACAACAGGAAGTTTGTTGACGGAGTGAAGGAAATGAAGCGACAGTAGTCTCGGGTTTAAGCGCTCTTGTGTGCGGGACCGTACCGGAGGGGATTCATATGACCGCCACGCATGAACGTTGCGGCAATGTTTAGCGGATCGTCGTCGTGGGGTTCAACGGGTTCAGGTAGTTCTGCCCCAAGTACGAGTCGGGGGGCGGTCTTGCTGAATGAAGCTCTCGGATTTCGCCGAGCACACCATTGTGATAGCGGAGAATCGTGCCGCTATCTCCGACAATCCACCCGAGATTGCGGTTTACATTATCCACCCTAGTCAGATTTCGTGATGTCGAGATCTTCAAGAGTACCCAATTCATCCCTCCTTGAATCCTGCGCAGGACAGTTCCGTTGTCACCGACAACCCATGCTTCATTCGAATCAATAGCGGCCAGGGCGGCGAGCATTGCTATTGATCCACTCGATTGGACCTTCCACTGACCCCAAAAGATCTCCGTTCGCGCAATCTTCCCGAGCCTTTTGTTTGCGTTCCTCATCACCTTTGCCGTCAGCTTGACTCACTGGTTAGGCGGCACACGTTCGCTGGCCCCAGTTGATTCCGGCTCTTGTTTTTTTACACCCTTGATCAAGAGCCAAAGACCAAGTGACAATTCTGCTACGAACATAATAGGGTACAATAGTATGAATGAGATTATCATGTTCTAGTTTGTGCCGCCTAACGGCCGGGGCTAACCTGCGGAGATAGAGATTCCCAATTTCACGCTGCAGGTAGATCACGCGATTACCTTAGGCATTCCGACCTGCTCGCGGATTTGCAAACAAACCGGCTTGTTGCCTCTCATGATGCATATGATTACGTTCTAGCGATGAATACTCGACCCGGATCCTGAGTGGGCTGGGGGAGATGGAGAACCTCCCGATTCGCAAAGCGATGATTGAGCAACCCGCAGCCTGTCGTCCCATTTGAAACTGACTTCATATCTGTAGCTGACTGCGGAACTGCTTAAAGGAAAACTGTATCCATACTCCCGCCATTTGTATACGTCCCGCCAGCGCCCGCATCGTTATATTTACATCAGAGTTTTATCAATCACCAGGAATCTGAGCATGAAAGCAACCGTTCTTTACGGCCCGCGCGACGTGCGTTTCGAAATGCGCGAGGATCCGAGAATCATCGAACCCACTGATGCCATAATCCGGATGGTGGCTACGTGTGTCTGCGGCTCCGATCTTTGGCCCTACCGCGGCATTAGTCCTATCAGCGGGCCGACCCCCTTCGGCCACGAGTATTGCGGTATTGTCGAAGAGGTTGGCGCCGAGGTCAGGAACGTCAATCCCGGCGAGTTTGTAATCGGCTCGTTTGCAACCTCGGACAACACGTGCGCGATCTGCCGGGACGGCTATCAGTCCTCGTGTGTCCACCGAGAGTTCATAAGCGGCGCCCAGGCCACCCTGCTGCGCGTTCCTCATGCTGACGGCACTTTGGTGGCAACAAGCGATCTACCTCCCAAAGAGTTGATCCCAAGCCTACTGGCAACATCTGACGTACTTGGCACGGGCTGGTTTGCTGCGGACGCCGCGAACGTGAAACCCGGTCGGACGGTTGTGGTTGTGGGTGACGGCGCGGTGGGATTGCTTGGCGTGCTCTCCGCGAAACAGATGGGAGCGGGGCGAATTATCGCAATGAGCCGGCATGCAACTCGCCAGAAGCTCGCCCGCGAGTTTGGAGCTACCGACATTGTGACAGAGCGAGGCGACGAGGGGATTGCGCGCATCAGAGAGATGACTGGCGGCATTGGTGCCGATTCCGTGCTAGAATGTGTGGGCACTCAGGAGTCGATGATCCAGGCGATCAATTCGACGCGCCCCGGCGGATACATAGGTTACGTCGGCGTCCCACACGGAGTCTCACTCGAGGGGGAGCACTTGTTCTACTCGCATGTTCATATGCATGGCGGACCTGCCCCGGTGCGTCGCTACTTGCCCAACCTGATCGAACTCGTGCTGAACGGGAAGATGAATCCGGGGAAGGTCTTCGATCTGACCCTGCCGCTTGAACAGGTCGCAGAAGGATACCGTGCGATGGATGAACGCCGTGCAATCAAAACGCTGCTACGTCCAAGCTAAGGAACGCGGAGAATGGGAACATGGTTAAAAGAAGAGCTACGCAGGATCGCCGGGGCGGATGACCTGCACATCGCACCGTTTCGCGAAGATGGATCTACATATGGGACCCTGACGTGGATCTGGTCGGTGGTTGTTGACGATTTTCTCTATGTGCGTCCTTACAATGGGAAGAAGTCGAGTTGGTACCAGGCGGCGGTAAGACAGAAGGCCGGGCGCATCACGGTGGCGGGTTTGACTAAAGAGGTATCTTTTGCACCAGCGGACGATGCGATTAACGGCCGCATTGACGACGCCTACAGAGCGAAATACCATGGCAGCCCGTATCTCGGACCGATGATCGGTGCGCGCGCACGTTCGGCGACGGTGAAGGTTACGCCCCGATCAGCCAAAGAAAGAAATAACGAGATCATTGACCGATAGGAGTGAGGAAAATGGAAATCAAGAGAGCAGGCTCGCAACATTCTGCCAAGGGACCTTCGGAGTGGTTCACCGGCACCGTGAGGATCGATCCGCTGTTCGACGCACCAGAACCAGCGCGTGTTCACGGTGCCAGCGTCACGTTTGAGCCGGGTGCCCGCACCGCCTGGCATACGCATCCGCTTGGCCAGACATTGGTCATTACCTCTGGATTCGGGTGGGCGCAACGCTGGGGCGGTCCAGTTGAGGAGATTCGTCCAGGTGATATTGTCTGGTTTGCGCCAAACGAAAAACATTGGCACGGTGCGACTGCGACAATTGCCATGACCCATATCGCCATTCAAGAGGCGCTCAATGGCAAGGTGGTTGACTGGATGGAACAGGTTACAGACGAGCAGTACCGTAAACCCAACGGAAGGTGAAGGAGAACTGGCATGCCACACGTTATCGTGAAACTCTGGCCGGGTAAATCGGAACCGCAAAAGCAGGAGCTCGCCGAGCTGATCACAAAGGACGTAATGAGTACTTTGAACTACGGGGAAGAGTCGGTTTCGGTCGGCTTTGAAGAAGTCAAATCGAACGACTGGGCGGAGAAGGTCTACAAGCCCGATATCCTGGAGAAGCCAGACCAGATTTATAAGAAACCCGGCTATGGCGCCGAGGATTTGTAGAAAACGAGAACATTTCATACCATAAGCATCCTATGAAACACTTCAAGACAATTGCTGAGCTTGATCAGGCAGACGGATTTCCCCCTCCGGAGCATCCTTTGTTCAGTCTGAACTTGCTGCATGGACCGACGACCTTGAGAGACGCCGAGTTCACTGCTGATTGCTATATCATCTGTTTCAAGAAGGCCAAATCAGGCGAACTCTGGTATGGCAAGACGAAATACGACCACAGCACAGGCCACATGTTTTTTACGAGGCCAAGGCAGGTGATAGTCGTCCATCAGCTCCAACTGGCGGAAACGGGGTTTGCCATCCACCTTCACGAAGACTATTTGATCGGACATCCTCTCTTTACGGAGATCAAGAAATACACCTTCTTCGACTACGAGACGAATGAGGCGCTCCATCTCTCACCAAGGGAAAAGGAAGTCATGTGGTCTCTCTTCCACAAGATGGAAACAGAGTACCACAACAATCCGGATGAGTTCAGCAAATCCATTATCCTTTCGCATCTTGATTCGATGCTAAAGTACGGCCTGCGGTTCTACAAGCGGCAATTCATTGACCGCAAGCCGCTCTCCGGAAAGATGGTTACGAAGGTCGACGAGATGCTGAGTGCGTATTTTGAAAATGCTGCAGCGAAGGAAGGATTGCCGACCGTAAATTCTATGGCTTCACAACTTCATCTGTCGCCCAAATACATGAGCGACCTCCTGAAGCAAGAGACGGGCAAGACGGCATTGGAGTTGATCCATCTACACATCATTTCCGAAGCTAAGAACATGCTGGTCGGTGGGGAGAAGACTATTGCTGAAATTGCCTACATGCTGGGTTTTGAGAACCCGCCGTACTTCTCCCGCCTGTTCAAGAAAGAGGTGGGACTGAGTCCGACGGAGTTTCAGCGTCAGCTTCGGAATTGACTCCGGTAGTCACGCACCGAAAACAGCGAAGCCCACGCAAGGTGGGCTTTTCTGTGATGGCCCTCGACAACAACGCACTTCCTAATCCCAGGCAATGACCTGCTCATCATGATGATCCCGTCGACGCTGTGGCCGGGCGCAATGAACTCTGTGTCTTTGGAAATGGTTGCTAGCCGCTGCCCCCAGAGAACAGACCAACCTGAGGGCAGAGATTGAAACCCGACGAGTACGGTCTCCCTGCTAAGCGCGGAATAGTTCTTTCTAAATTCCCCCTCAACAAAATCGTCATCTGCAAAACGAAGTCCGATACTGTCGTACTGAATCGTATTGGCGGTTCCGGCGAGGTCTATTCTGAACGATTCGACACTTCCAATACTCTCCACACCATTTGCTAAACTGTAAGAATAGTAGAAGAAGTGATCCCGGAAATCGTAAGTCACGCGAGCTCTTACGTCGACATGCTTTAACGTCGGATATCGCTGTGCGAAGGACGAATTCACGCCAAGTGCAGCGAGTAATATTATTTCCCCGTCCTCCTGTTTGTCTAATAGTGGGCTCCTATAGACGGGCCAGACATCTGCAGAAGCATGGCGGACACATCTGTCCATCGTCGGAATATTGCAACCCATTGATCTTCGGAAAGCTGCCCGAATGATCTGCTCCTGCTGCTGGCCTACTTCAGCTCACCTCGCACCCGCGTCCATTGTCCAAGAGGAGCCGAAATGTGTTTACGATGTCTGCACACATTGACGACTCCAGTGTGACCAGCGGCACGCCAGCCCCTCAGAATTACTCCAGGCAGGGCTGATTGTGCGCATTATGATGTCGTATACGCGCCACCTAGTATATAATGAACCAGCAAGGACGAAGCTCTTATCGCACCCCCTTCCCCCACACAACATTCACAGAGACGCTGTCCTTGCCGGCAGAGTCCGGGTGATTCTGTCACGCTTTACTTACCTGCATCCAAGATCAACCACATATTGGTGGGGGAGTAAATGGGGCAGCAGCAACTTTTGCTCATCATTGTCGGCGTGGTCATCGTCAGTATCGCTGTGGCAGTGGGGATTACGATGTTCTCTGACAGCGCCATCAATGCAAACCGTGATGCGCTGAGCAACGACCTGGTGAACCTGGCATCACGGGCACAGCAGTTCTATCGCCGGCCGACATCGCTCGGAGGTGGTGGGAACTCATTCGACCTGCTGACAACCAGTGCGATCACTCTCTTGACGAATAAGCCGACGAACGCGAACGGGTCCTACTTCATTGAGACTGCGGGAGCCGGAAGCGGGTCGAACGCCTTACTCGTCATCACGGGCGTCGGGCACGAAGTCTACAACGGCTCTGCAGTCTCAGTGGAAGTATTCGTTTACGCCGACCGAGACAGCCTTGTCACGCTCAACTGAGGCTTTGCCTTAGATTTTCATTATTTCGGATACGTATGGGAGAGGCTATTCCCCCCGAAGACATTCCCTGGGAAGACTTGGCTAGTGTGGTTTGCTGATCCCCAGATTCTCTTTTCTATGTAGCTCCGGATTTTCAACGATTGTTGAGATAAAGTGAGCTATGCTCTTTCTCGATATTGCGGTTCCCTTTTCCGGTTCACCCTTTCTGGTGAGTTCATAGTCTACCTCATTCGCATCTGTGAACCAATCAGGTCTGAGAATGGTATAGTCCAATCCTGAGGCCTCGACAACATCGGCTAACCTGCGATAAGGGACTAATGCTGGCTTCACGGGTTCCTTATATATGCCAATCGAACTGATTGCAATGACTCTGGTAACGCCTGTTTCTTTCATTGCTTTTACAATGTTTATCGCCATTGCTTCGAGATGTCCCGCAAGATTGACATAAACAATGTCTTTTCCCTCTATTGCATGTTTTAGCTTTTCGTAGTCCATTACATCTCCCTCAACTATCCTGCAACCGTGCGCATCTTGATCATCAACATTGCGCCGGTTTCTCAAAAACAGCGTGAGATCAATTCCGCTTAGGTTTTTGAGGTCTTTGATCACGTATTTTGCCAGGGTCCCGCCAGCGCCGATTACTATTACGTTCATCATGGTTTATTCCTTGTTTGAGGCCGTATCTCTTGCGAACCGGTAATGCACATCTCGTTTTGCCAGGCAGTCAAAAGCGTCGTTGATTTGCCGAGGAGGGGATTGATTCTTACTCAGTCAGGTATCATTTCGTTTAAACATCTCAATGCGTTGAGAGTCCTCGGGTATCCCACGTAAGGCAACAGCTGCGTTATCACGCTCAACTGTGTCGATTTGTCGTTACCGACATTCACATTCCCCTGAATATGCCCCTTGATTTGAGGTTCGGTTCCGCCCAGAGCAATTAGCATGGAAAGTGTCAGCAGCTCTCGTGTTTTGATATCCAGCCCCTTCCGCGTGTAGTAATCGCCGAAACAATTGGCTGACAGGTATCTTTGAATGTGAATTTGATTGGCCGGAGATTCCCTGTACAGTTTGTCAATAGTTTCCCCGAAAATGTGTTTCTGCACTTCTATTCCCTTTTCATACCGCGTTTCGGGAGTGGTTGTGGATTGACTCTCCAACGGCAGTGTTACACCTCTGCTCAGCAATATTTCATTTGTCGCGTTGATGAAGTCCAGGACTATTGAAATTCCTACATAGGGTACCGACTGATACACGATTTCCTTGATTTCAACAGGCGTTACGCCGACGTTAAGAGCTCCGCCGAGCATCACTTTGTACTCCCCCAAAGCCTGACTGGCGATGGTCGACGCCAGAATCAGCATGACCCTCGTTTTCGCATCCAGGTCCCCGTAACTCAACACTTCATCGAACGCAAAGTTGTCAAACGCTTCGATCAGCTCCGGGTCTGATATTTTCAGTGTTGATTTGTGGCCCGGGAACAGCTCGTCGTGATTTCTGATTGCAGCATCAGTCAGGCTCATTTCTTTCCTCCCGCAGTCCTCACAGACTGACAACTGGCGTACTCTTCGTCAGTCACGGGCGTCAGCCACTCCACTGCCCCTTTCGGGGCGTCGTTGGTGATGGCGATATGGGTGAAGCTGCTATCCCGGGCAGCTCCATGCCAATGTTCAACACGGGACGGGATAGCGACCACATCGCCTTTCGTGAGAAACCTCGCAGGTTTGCCCTTCTCCTGATAATAGCCCTCACCGCCGGTAACAAGCAGTATTTGCCTTGCCGGATGTCTGTGCCAGTTGTTCCTGCATCCCGGCTCAAAGACGACATTGCCTATTGCATAATGTCCGGTTTCATCCTTCGGGACAAGGATATTCACCCATGCTGAGCCGGTAAAATACTCCGCCGGAGCTTTTGCACCACGTGGGAAGATGGCATTTTGATCTTCTGAAGTATTCATAATTCATCTCCGTTGTTAGAGCCCTGTCCTTTTCTCCAGTTCCTCCGGATAGCGGTCTCCCACCACCTTGATCTTTACAAGCGCGGAGTTGATTCCGCTTAACTCTTCGGAAGTCAGCGTGATGTCCGCCGCACCGATATTTTCTTCAAGGCGGTTAAGTTTGGTCGTTCCCGGGATGGGCACGATCCACGGTTTTTGGGCGACGATCCAGGCAAGAGCAATTTGAGCGGGCGTGGCCTTCTTCTGTTCAGCCACCCGCTTCAGGAGATCGACCAAACCCTGATTGGCATTGAGCGCCTCGGATGAAAACCGGGGAACTATGTTGCGAAAATCCCCGCTGGCGAATTTGGAGTCTTTGTTAAAGGTCCCGGTGAGGAACCCTTTACCGAGCGGGCTGAACGGAACAAAGCCGATACCAAGCTCTTCGAGTGTGGGGATCAATTCTTCTTCGGGGCGTCGCCACCAAAGGGAATATTCGCTCTGGACAGCGGTAACGGGTTGCACTGCGTGTGCACGGCGTATCGTCTTCACCCCCGCTTCGGAAAGCCCCCAGTGTTTGATTTTGCCCTTCTCAATAAGATCCTTCATCACGCCCGCGACTTCCTCGATCGGAACGGTGGGATCCACACGATGCTGGTAGTACAAATCTATGATATCCGTGTGCAGACGTTTCATTGAGCCCTCCACGGCTTTTCTGATTTGCCCGGGACTGCTGTCCTGAACCTGTTTTCCGTCCTGGATCTTAATACCGAATTTTGTGGCAATCACCACCTGCTTCCGGTATGGTCCCAGGGCTTCGCCCAGCAACTCTTCATTTGTATGCGGTCCGTACATTTCGGCGGTGTCAAATAATGTAACCCCCCGTTCGACAGCCGTACGAATCAGAGAAATCATCTCATTTTTGCCCGGAATTTCGCCATATGCGTAACTCATACCCATACAACCAAGGCCCATGGTCGATACTTCCAGACCACTGTTTCCGAGTCTGCGCTTCTCCATAGCTTCTCCTTTTGACTATTGGCGTTGCCTCGTCACTTGCTGTTGAATCCACAGGGAACCGTTTCCACGCCGGTCGACGGACGTCAGTGTCAGACTATTTTGACCCGTCGCCATGTTCTTTGATGATAAATATAGGAATTTCGGCGTGAGGACGATATCCTATTGTTACTGGAAGATTGCCTAATCCTCCAGGAATCTGGAGTCTCAATGCGGAAATGGGTATCTTGAACGGAACACTGGAGAGAACTATGATGAAGAAATCCGAATCGGCCCTGGCCGGGGGACTGCTGTCCGCTGCATTGAAATACTGCCTCGGCGAAGGTATACATCCGACACCGCTGGCAGGGCTCACGGTGGTCAGGCGAAACAGAACCATTCATGCCACACCCGGGATGTACCGCCCCGAAGTCTGCTTTGTCCTCCAGGGTGAGAAAGCGGTGTGGACCGGAAACCGGGAGTACCATTACAATCCCACAAACTATCTTGTGAGTTGCGTCGATATCCCGGCAATAGCTAAAGTAGTCGAGGCATCGACAAACCATCCCTTTATATGCCTTAAGCTTGAGCTTCAGGCCTCGACAGTCTACGAGATACTGCAGGAGACCTCACCTTCCGAAATTCGCCCGGGCGAGGCTGAGGGAGGGTTTTATGTGGAGAAGGTAACGCCGGAACTTGCGGGGGCCTTTGCCCGCCTGATGGCGACATTGGAAAACAAGAATGACCTCAAGGTGCTCGCGCCATCCATCGTCCGGGAGATCCACTACCGGTTGATGAGCTCCCGGTTCGGCGCAATGATACGACAGCTTGGAGTGGTCGGCAGCAAGACCCAGAGGATTGGGAAGGTGGTGGAGCTCCTTCAAAAGGATTATGCGACGCCACTGCGGGTAGTCGAACTCGCGCACATGGCTAACATGAGTCCTTCGGCCTTTCACCTGCATTTCCGGCAAGTCACGAGCATGAGTCCACTGCAGTACCAGAAACACATCAGGCTTCAAGAAGCCCGGCGGCTCCTGAGCATCGAGACCACGGATGCGGCGAGCGTCGCCTTTCAGGTGGGCTATGAAAGCCCGTCGCAGTTCAGCCGGGAGTACAGAAGGCTGTTCGGGCAACCGCCGATGCGCCACGTGGAACTGCTTCGGGAGGCCTCCATGAAACGGGCTGACGGCAAATCCGAGAAGGTTGTCCTCAATTAGGAATTGTAGTCAAAGATCCTCCAGAGCGTTGAACGCGGCTACGGGGAGGGCCGTTATAGGCTCGGGCCCTTCAAGCGCCTCCATGACGGGCGCAAGATGGCGCCGGTGCTCCCCCGCACCCAGTGCACGCAGTATGTGATGTGCCCCCTGGCGCAACCGGAGCAAGCTGGGAAGATCGACGGAATGTTGTGCTAAAGCTCTCTGTGCACGTATAAGATCTGACCACCAGATCACATCACACTGATCTTGGCATTGCCTCCCGAATAATCCGCTCCGCTTGCTCGTCGAACTCATTCATTTCGTTAAACACACGCATCTGCTGATTCTGGCTACCGACTGGGCCAACGTCGTCCAGGGTTGACCCGTTGAACTCGTCGAGACCTCCGAAAACACCAATATGGCAGAAAAATAAGCCCAAAAGAAATTCGGAAATCGATTCTCCCCTTACAAATCCGATCGGACCTTGGATCGGAGTTTCGACTCGCGCATGGACGAGCAGATGTGTACTTGGGATACTTCAGTAAGCAGGAGGTAAGGAAGAGGCTCTTGGGTGGTCATGGAGCGGGAGGTTTATCTCCCCTCGCACCCGCGTCCATTTTCCCGAGAGGGCGTGGGAGCGGTTGACGACAGACAGTTCAATCTTTTGTCTTCATAGTTGAGATTATCCAATTCCCAATTATTGATAATGATTCATCGGACATCGTCCCTTTGATGTCCTTATACTCCGAAACTTTACCAGTTTTGCAAATCTGGAATATGTGGTTATGATTCTTTAGTTCCAGCACTTTGAATTCTTTGCACTTCCCTTTTTCTAGCGCTTCCCTAATCGCCATCAAGTTTATCCGTGAAACCGCCTGAACATCTTTGTCACCGTTCAGAGCCAATACAGGACACTTTAGTTGCGATAAGACTTCGCGTGGTTTGTAATTGTAATACTTTCTGACCATATCGCTCCGGTAAAGATTGAACCAGAAATCGATGTTACCATCTGTATATCCAAAATCTCTTTTGCTTTCAACATCTATGTAATCCCATAGTTTTTCTAACAACACTTTTCCTTCGTTCTCTTCATCAGCGTTCAATTGATCTTTTGCAAGTAATGGCCAGAGTTTGTCAAAAGCTTCCGTCATTTCAGCTATATCACTTTGATTAAAGCCTGCCGCCTTTGTCATTGCTAACTGTGAAGCATAAAAAAACTCCTTACCCCAAACGCCGGGGCTACCAAGGAGAATAGCAAATCTTATATCTGGGCAAGTGTTCACCATCATTTGAACCACTATGCCACCCTCACTAATCCCAATTGCACCTATCTTTGATTCATCTATCTCCCTAATCGTTCTTAGATACTCGATACCTGAAATACCGTCATTTTTGTAATTGTCTAGATCATATGGTATGAACTGGCCTTTCGATTTACCAACTCCCCTCTTATCATATCTAAGAACTGCAATTCCTTTACTGGATAGATATTCTGCCAAGTCCTTGAATAGCTTATGTTCCCCGAATTCTAAATCTCTATTTTCTGGGCCAGAGCCATGAATCAAAACTACAGCAGGAACTCCATCTTGATTATCAGGCAGTGTCAAGGTGCCTGACAACGATATGCCATCAGCTTTACTATGAAAAACAACCTCTCTTTTGCTAAATCCTTTATTGGAAGAAGAGCTGCAGCTTACGGACGACATTAATAGGAAACAGAAGAGAATATTTAGTCGTGTTCTCATAGAGATCTATTCTAGCGTGTAAGCGTATTTTGTCCCTTATTGTTGGAGCGCTTTAACGGACCGGAGCTAAGCGGCGATCCACAGTTTCGTACGTCACCGCGCGGCCTGGTTGGGATCGGACGCAGCCCCACACTTGTCACATCGTCACATTGGATCCGTGGAGATTGACCACATAAATGTCTGTTGCGGTGCACCGATAAAGGCTGTACCATTGATAGTTATCTCGACGTCATCTCCCGATCCAAAGCCGCCTTTCCCTTGATTGAACTTCAACGTGAGCATCTTGTGCCGATGATCCAGGACCAGTTCCATCAAGTCCATGAGATCACGATTATGCTTTGCCTCCACGACTCTGATTTGACTTCTGGAGATAGAATCTTCAAATGTCAGTTCGTGTAGCTGAATTATGAGCCCCCAACATACTGCCCTTCCAGATGTTCTTTCGATGAGCTGATATACTCCAGCATTTCTTCTTTGGCAACTGGCCGAGGTGGAAATGATGAGAAGAAGCAGGAACAAGACGCCGAAGGGGTTCGGTTTCATTGATGGACTCCCAGGTTGATGTTCTGTTTACCCGATGGAGTGAGGCACACCCGCGCCTCCCACAGTCCCGGATCGTCACCGCACGGCCTGGTCGAGATCGACAATCGATGCGGCTCACCCGCTGCTTCCATAGTCCCGGCGTCACCGCGCGGCCTATTTGGGGTCGGGGATCTCGGCTCCAACGGGAGGTCTCTGTTTCCTTAACAACCTCCTTGTGTAAGAAAGCTCGCACGGAAGAGAACTTACCTACGTCTCGTCTTGCTGGATGATTTTTTCGCTTTCTTGATTCTTGCGGCGGTCTTAATAGTACGGCGTAGAGATTTCTTTCGCTTTGATATTGGGGTTACTCCCTCCGGACGTGCATGTCGGGGCTGATAAATACCGAGCCTTCCACCACCGGGAAGAGTCAGGTGAGTAAGCAATCCCCACGTTTGACTCTGGATCTCGCTACAGCTTATGCTCATCTGCCTCATCTCAGTCATCAGCGATTCGACATCGTCGCACATCAGATAAAATTCATGAACGTCGTTCTTCTCTGAAGGATGCACAGCCACTTCAGATGGTGGAAGCCCAAACACTAACCATCCCTCGCCAACGTCAACATGAGGGAACTTCAACACATCTCGCAGGAAGGCACGATCAGCTGCTGGATTGGAACTGTAGATTATTGAGTGTGCACCGATAATCATAATATCTCTCCTTTCTCAATGAAGAGTGATGTCGCCTGGTATTGCGCCTCACCCGCGTCTTCTACACTCCGGACCTTAACGCAGGCCTGGTTGAGATCTGCAACCGATTCAGCTCCCGCACCTCCAGACGTCACCGCTGGCCAGTCGGGCTCGGGGATCGATATTCACTGTCCAGACACTTTAGGACTTCAGCCTTGATCTGGTGATATAACCTCCCAATGACCATGCCTTCAAGATCCCACATGCCACAGGCAAATCTGCCATCCGCCGGTCGGCTTCTTGTAGAGTACCAACGAATGAAGGTGGGGTTGATCTTCGTGAGCCCCGACGGTTTTCAAAACGACATAGAGAGCGTCGCCGGCATCATTACCCTTGACGTCCATCCAAATTATGCGCCGCGTAGAATCTTCGTTCAGAATCGCCGATCTATCTTTCCCATTCAGTGTACTTGTGATAGACTCCTGTCTTCTTCCACTGATCACAAAAGCCTCGGGCGAGAAATGTTGCTTGACGCTATCGTAGGGCGCTCCCCGCATGATTTCGCGTACGGAGGTGAAAGGGTCGCCAAAAGCTGGACACCGCGCACTTCCTGTAGAATCTTGACCGAAACAGAACCCGAAACACTGAAATGCCATCAGGGTTATGGTTGCTAGTCGGGTTATCATTTGTGAATCCCTCCGAATACTCAACAGAATGCATTCCATATAGTGCACCCGCCCCTCCTACAGTCCCGGACGTCACCGCACGGCCTGGTCGAGATCGACAATCCCAACGGGGCGAATCTTGTCGTATGACAATCTCCCCTTCGACGGAATCATTAACCACCGATTGCCAGGACACTCAACATGGTTTGTTCCGGTATATCATCCGAATTGTCGATGAAGCATTCTGCGCTGAAGACTTTCCCACTAAACTTTGCTCGCAATTGTCTAACCCTCTCTGGACCTGCTACCCACCCCGCTCTCTGTGAGTCTCGAGCAATCGCGACCTCCAATCGTGGATGAAGCACTCGCACACACCAGGGAATCGCATGTGCCTCAAAGAATGCCTTATACTCCAGATATGCTGCTGGAGGGGCCTCATGCACCGTCGCATCAATTACCACCCGTTGGTCCCCTCGGTAAGCTGCAAGGACATCTGCGAAAACAACATCATGAACTCGCATCCGCTTAAGCCGGTGTTCTTCCGACCCAAATGTCCCTCGATTCTTCCCACACTGCAATTTCCAAATGTCGTCTTCGGAAATCCTTCTCCAACCGTACGTCTCTGCAAGCAGCGTCGAAACTGTTGTTTTACCGCTTCCGCAAGTCCCGGTTAGAATTACCACGGGGGCCATTTTATGGGCTCACTTGTTAACAATGTTGCATCACGGACGTGCGTTATGCCTGAATACTCACCCTCCTGACGCTACAATTCAGGACGTCACCGCGGCCGGTCGGGATCGGCCAAAGAGTTCACTTGCGATTGGGCAGCAGTTCTCCCATAAGAATCATATCTCGTTCGGCCCTCCATCTTAAGAGTTCATCAGGGAACCAATTCAAATCGCCAACGGGATACCCATCGAGACCCGCTTTTAGAAGCGTTCGATTGCCAAATGCGAAATCTTCCTTGGTCGGATATTTGCCATGAGATGAGTTCTTCCAGACCACGGTCATATTTCTGGCTGCCGCAGGATCATTCAGATTGTCGGGATCGTAACCCCAGATAACGCTGTTCGTGGGCTTGGGCAGATATCTGTCCTTGAGAAACGCGAGTATCAGTGGCATGTTGTCTGGCATAGACCTGAATTGAGGGTCTACTCCGTCGATAGACCCCTTGTTGATCATGTAAGGATGCCACGCCCACATCGATTGCGTACGTGAGTTCGTAACGGGTTCAGCAAGAATCTTTCCGGAATCAGAAGAGACAGTCTCATTGTACTTCCTGTAGAAGGGATAGAACACGGCAGTATCCAAGTAACTTGCATTGTTGCAGTAGACAATGACCCGGCCGAGTTCCTGAGGGTCTGTCGCGCTCAATGTCTTTCGATCGACGAAAATCAATGCATCAGTTCCGAAGTACTTCCACGATTCAGCGAGAGTTAATCTCCGCCCCTGGGTTTGGAGCGTGTCGATATTCAATGTCTGGCCGTATAACAGAAGGTCTGGGTCATTCCTCTTACGGTCCTTGATACGCTCGCCGGTGAAGTGGCAATTCACCAAGAGATTGTTCGCAATGTATGCTTTCCTGTAAAAACTCTCCATCCAGCAGAACTTGGCACAATTTACGACGGTGTTATGATCACAAACGTAATAATTGAGCCCGACTCCCTGTGTATGGACCAGACCAAAACCCACATTCTCCACAGTATTGTTGATTTCCACGAGCGTGTCTGCGGGGGCAGTATAGTAAATGACCCGTCCCGCCCACCATTCGTCCTTGTAGACCGCGTTCCGAAACATATTATTTGTAAGAACGACTTTTGTCCATTTACCGTCGACGTGTATGGCAGGACCAGTCATCCACTCGAATATGCAGTGGTCGATCCGAATATTTGTACTGTCCTCTTGCTCGATTATAGGCTCCCAGAGTTGGGTCCCGGAGGGGGTCCAGGAGAGGATCCACACATTTGACATCGTCAGGTCCCCATGAGCATCTATGATCAGGTCTGTGATTCGGTCATCGAAGACGTGGTCGATGTAGATGTGTAATGACTCCGGAGCGAATTGGATGGCTGCGGGACCCGGATCGGCTCCACCAGTCGGAGCATGCTGACCGCAAATTCGCAGATGAGAGCCTTTTGTAGTGATCGTCTTGCTGTTAACGTACCTTTCCCCCCTTATCAGTACATACACCCGGTTCACGTCTGCCCGGCTCCCGTTTGAGAGCGTATCTCCAAGTATCGCATTCGCGAGAACGTTAACACCGACATTGCGAATCAGGAGGCTGTCGTTGTGTTGAGCTGACGACGACGAAGGATATATTCCAATGACGACAAGACAAACAAGGAAGCTCTTACTCATCATATCACCCTTTCATGGAGATCAATTCGTGCCGGCACGCGGGCAATGATCATTAGGCATACGAATGCCCGGTCCGCTTTCGCGGGTGCAATGTACTACCGCATAGTCATAGATTCAACGGAGGATGAAGGGTGGCCGAGCCCCCAGACGCAGAAGCTCTTACGCGTGATTGTCCAGCCCCGCTCAAAATGTCACGTCCTAAAAGTACCATACGCTTTTTAGGTGAGGGCTTTGGGGCTCACAGGATGTGACAGAGAGCCCCGGCATCACCTGTCGGGGCTTTCATCCCCCCTCGCACCCGCGGGCATTGTCCTGGGAGGTCGTGAACACACCCACTGTGAAGCGAAGCTTCCACTTGATACGCAATGGGAGGCCTTTTTTTTGCTTGACTCCGTTCTTTGTGAAGCGGTTGACCGGTTTACGGACTTGCCTTTCCTGAAATCGTAAATTTGCGTAGCAAGACACCGCATCCAGTGCCGATTGTGCAAACGGCGAACGTGAAAGCGGCCAGCATCAGTATCGAAGCGAAAGTGTTTGGTTGCAACGTATCCGGCCAACGTAGCATGTGTTTGACCAGGTGCGCCAACGGGACACACAACCACACCACGACGGACGCTCGCCATCCTCGCCAACCCCAGGTCCAGCCGGCAGTGGCCGTCACTGCAAACAGCATGGCGACGATAACGAGTGGGCTGATTTCACCACCGAACGCAAAGCAATCCACAGCGGCAATGGCCACTCCAGCAACGAAACCGATGCCAAGCAATAATAGTGACCTGTCTTTGACATTCGTTGAACTTATGCGATTACTCTCCTTTTGAGTGGTCAACGGCCCCCCGATTCACTCCCGGCTCCGTTCAGTCCCGGACCTCACCGCTCGGCCTGGTTGGGGCTCACTTCAAAATCAAGAGCTTCTTGGTGGCCACATACTCCCCCGCCTGCAATCGGTAGAAATAGACACCGCTTGCGAGTCCTGTGCCGTCAAACCGCACGTCGCGATACCCTGCCTCTTCATTCTCGTTGACCAGCGTTGCGACTTGCTGGCCGAGGGTATTGAACACGGACAGGGTCACGTGTGAACGCTGAGGCAACGCATAGCGGATGGTCGTGGAGGGGTTGAAGGGGTTCGGATCGTTCTGGTCGAGTTTGTATGCGCCAGGCAGATTCGGCGAGGGCGAAGCCACCGAAGTAATCATCTCTGAAAGCGGACGCCTCCACACTCCGCTGTTATCTGTCCCGGCAAAAAGATAGGTACCGGAGACGGCGAGAGAGTACACGCTGCTGTTCGTTAAGCCTTGTCCACTCCAGCAAGCCTCGTTAATGCTCGAAATAAAGAGGCCGCCATCTGTCCCAGCAAAAAGATTCATGCCGGCTGCAGCGAGAGATCGGACAGTGCCGTTCGTCAACCCTGTATCGAAAGAAGTCCAACTTGCGCCGCTATCTGTGGAAAGATAAACGCCGCTAAAGGTCCCCGCGTAGAGATTCGCGCCGGAGACCGTGAGGCACAACGTTACAGGAACATTGCCAACCTTTGCCCGGCTCCAGGTTGTGCCATTGTTTGTGGAATGAATGACCCCCCCATAAGTCCCGGCGTAAAGGACTGAGCCGCCCACAGCTAATGAAAGCACCTCCGCGACCTCTGTATCGAAACCCTTTGCAATTCTTGTCTTCACATCTCGAAACCATTGTTAGATATCGAGCTTTCTATCACTAAGCCATTTCACCATTGCCGGGTCACGATGGTCAAAGAAGGAACTTGTCTTAGCGTCCAACGATGTAATTGAGGTCATGTCGTCCGGGCTTAGTTCAAAATCAAGCACACTGATGTTTTCCAGCATTCTTTCTTTTCGAACCGATTTTGAAAGAACCACTATTCCCCTTTGTGAAAGCCAACGAAGAATTACCTGGGCGACGCTTTTCTTGTATTTCGAGGCGACGGAAAGCAACAACTCATTCTTGAATATATTGTTCTTCCCTTCTGCAAACGGAGCCCATGCTTCAACTTGAACGTTGTTCTCCTGCAAGAACTTTTGTGTGTCAATTTGCTGGTTGAAAGGGTTTACTTCGATTTGATTCACGGCAGGAACAATATCATTGTGGGCCATCAGATCCATGAAGCGATCTGGCGGGAAGTTGCATACTCCGATAGCTTTAATCCTGCCTTCCCGGTAGAACTCTTCCATGGCACGCCATTCGCCGTAAACATCCCCAATTGGCTGATGAATCAGATACAAATCAACGAATTCTAATTGAAGCCGTTTCAGAGAGTTGTCAAATGCTCTCTTTGCTCCTTCATACCCATTTCTCTGAATCCAGAGTTTAGTCGTGATACACAGTTCTTTTCTGGCAATACCGCTGTGCTTTATTCCTTTGCCAACTGCTTCTTCGTTAAGGTAGGATGCGGCAGTGTCAATGAGCCGATAACCTGTTTCAATTGCATCTAATACGCTTCTTTCGCATTCGTTAGCATCAGTCACCTGAAAGACACCAAACCCCAGAATTGGTAATTTCACGCCGTTGTTTAACACGATATTCTGCATAAGTTCCTCTTCCTAGTTTCTATGGTATATCTAAACAAGATTCAATGGTGTGAAACAAACGCTATGGGGCTAACACGCACCTCGTTCAGCAGCCTGGCGGACGAGCAAAGTGTTGAATATGGTGTTGAAGGAAATGTACAAATAACATGACTCCTGCTCAATCGAAATGGATCGACCAAAAAGAAAATGCCCGAATCTGAATCGATCCGGGCACTTCTGGCGGGGCGGACGGCGGTCGCAGCGAACCCTGCTGGTGGTCAAAATGGCGCTATTTGGGCCGGGAGGCAGCCCCACGAGGTAGAGGCCCCCTCCCTCCCGCACTATCCCTTCGCCCTGGACCTCTTGACAATCAATAATCAGATTACGAAATCAATTAGGCGACGTCTTGAGTGCATTACAATTCAGAAACATGGAGTAGATCATGAATGGCACGCTCTTAACATACATTGGCTCATTCCTTGCATTCGGCTGGGGAATCGCACACCTTTTCCCGACGCGCAACGTCGTTCGATCATTCGGCGATGTTTCACCGGACAACAAACGAACCATTGCGATGGAGTGGATAAATGAAGGCGTGTTCCTAATTTTTCTCGGTACACTCACTGCGATCGTAGCATTTTGGGACCGCCAAAGCCCCATCACGCAGGTGGTGTACTGGACGGTTTTTGGCGCATTGAACACACTCTCGCTTATTTCTCTGTTCACAGGCTTCCGGAATTCGTTCCTGCCTTTCAAGCTCTGCTCTTTCATCTTCACCGGCTCGTCGATACTGATTGTGATCGGCGGCCGTATTGGCTGACGCGCCATCTCTGGACATTTGCTCGTGATCAAGGAATGTGGAGTACTTGCTATTGAAGTCGGTGACGACTATATTTCGTCGGATAACGAAATAAGGTATCTGTGAAACGCGACACCGTCAAGGTCTTCAAGGCACTGGGGGATTCGAACCGCATCCGCATTGTAAAAATGCTCGAAGCCAGAGAGCTTTGTGTCTGTGAGGTGCGAGAAGTCCTCGATCTGTCAAACTCCACAGTGTCGAAACATCTTTCTATCTTACGTGATGCCGACCTCATCTTGGATCGGAAAGATGGAAAATGGGTCAATTACCGGCTGAACGAACGATCAAACAACAGCTTTGTCCGATCACAACTTGCCTTGGTCAAGAATTCATTTTCAGATGATGAACAGGTGTCACTGGACAAGAAGAAGCTGCAGAAGGTCGACCGCAACTCAATCTGCGGCATGTGATTTTTTTTCCGCAATCACTTCGTTACATGACGAAGTAACCACACATTAATGCAGGAGGTTGAATATGGAAAAAGCGAAGGTTCTCTTTGTCTGCGTTCAAAACAGTGCGAGAAGCCAGATGGCTGAAGCCCTCTTGAATCACTTGGATGGTGATCGCTTTCAAGCGGAAAGCGCGGGGATTGAACCGGGAAAATTGAACCCGCTCGCAGTCGCCGCAATGAGAGAGATGAATATCGATATATCGCATAAAGGCACCCGTGATGTCTTTGATATTTGGAGAAAAGGAGGAATTTACAACTACGTCATAACTGTGTGCGATGAAACAAGCGGCGAACGCTGTCCTATTTTCCCTGGCGTCACGAAACGTCTTCATTGGAGTTTTGACGACCCTGCGACTTTCACCGGCACTCAAGAAGAAAAACTTGCCAGAACAATCACAGTGCGAGACCAAATCAAGGAAAAGATCCAGGCCTGGGTCCACGAACTGAATCCATAAGTTATTTCATTCAGACCACAAAGGAATCGTATGAAAGTAGCCCCAAGAAAACTCTCATTTCTGGACCGCTACCTCACACTGTGGATTTTTGCCGCTATGGCGGTCGGCGTATTGTGGGGTTACCTCGCACCAGGTGTTGTCGACTTCTGGGGACAATTCCAGAGTGGAACGACCAACATCCCAATTGCAATTGGCTTGATCCTCATGATGTACCCTCCGCTTGCCAAGGTGAAATATGAAGAACTGGGGGACGTATTCAGAAACACGCGGGTGTTGGCGCTCTCACTCGTCCAGAACTGGATTATCGGCCCTATCTTAATGTTCGTGCTCGCAGTAGTGTTTCTGCAAGGGTATCCTGCCTATATGGCGGGGCTCATCATGATGGGGCTGGCGCGCTGCATCGCCATGGTGATTGTATGGAATGAACTGGCAAAGGGAGATACTGAATACGCTGCAGGACTTGTCGCTTTCAATTCAGTTTTTCAGGTGTTATTCTTTTCCGTGTACGCCTATGTATTTCTTACGGTTATCCCTGATTGGCTCGGACTTCAGTCATTCAAAGTTGATATTACGATCGGACAGATCGCGCAGAGTGTTTTCGTGTACTTGGGGATCCCCTTTCTTGCCGGTGTTATAACGCGATTCTCTTTGTTGCGCTTCAGAGGGAAGGAATGGTATCAACAGAAGTTCATCCCGAAGATAAGCCCCATCACACTCATCGCCCTTCTCTTTACGATTCTCGTGATGTTTTCGTTGAAGGGAGAGTACATCGTGAAGATCCCGCTGGACGTCGTTCGCATAGCGATCCCGCTGACGCTCTACTTTGTGATCATGTTCTTCGTCTCGTTCTACATGGGGAGGAAAATCGGGGCGGATTACTCAAAGACCGCAACGCTGTCGTTCACAGCAGCGAGCAATAATTTCGAATTGGCAATTGCAGTGGCTGTAGCAGTTTTCGGGATCAACTCTGGAGAGGCTTTTGCGACAGTGATTGGTCCGTTGGTAGAGGTACCCGTTCTTATCAGCCTGGTGAATGTATCGTTGGTTTTTCAGAGGAAGTACTTTTCAGGTGCACAGACCTGATCGGCATCCAGAGCTACACAAGATCAAGACGTCACAATCTTATCTTGCCGATCATCATGTCAATGATTCTCAAATGAAGTATTTCACCGAAACAACAATGCCCTATTTCATTTCAAATAGGGCACTTTGTTGCGGGGCGGACGGGACTCGAACCCGCGGCCTCCTGCGTGACAGGGCTGAAAAGGGCGTGAATAGGCTATGATGCGATCGGTTGTCAAACTGGTGCAAACGGAATTGCCAATGAAAGGAAAAGGCAATGTCCGACCCATCACGTCTTTCGCTTTTCCGCCGCAACAATGGCGTCTACTACATCATCTATCATCGAAACGGTCGCCCCTACTGGAAGTCCACGGGCCGCACGAACAAGGCCGAGGCGCTGAAAGCTCTGACCCAGTTCCGCCACCTGCCCAAGCCAAAACTCATCCCAAAATCGCTCAGCTCGTTCGTTGACGATATCCTCGCATACGGGCGGGCGACCTTCAGACCTGGTACGGTTGAAATGTACAGGCGTGCGTTCATGCACCTCCAAACGCTCGTCGGCCCCGTATCCCTCTCATCCCTGACGCCACAACACATCGACATGTACAAAGTCGCCCGCCTAGTCGGCCACTCGCCCGTCACCGTCAACATAGAGGTAAAGGCGCTGAAGGCCGCGATGAACACCGCCGTGCGTTGGAAGCTACTCGCATCCAACCCCTTCGCCGATGTCCGTCAGCTCCGTGCCCCCGACACCCTCCCCCTTTTCTTCGCGCGAGACCAGCTGGACAGGCTTCTCGCCGCCGTCCCCTACGTGTGGTTCAAACAACTCATTTTCTTCGCTGTTTCGACTGGGATGCGACAGGGCGAGATTCTGAATCTCACATGGCAGGACATAGATTTCCCTCGGAAACTCATTCACATCCAAAGCGGGCAGACGTTCACCACAAAAGCGGGCAAGCGGAGATCCATTCCGATGAACGAGTCTGTCACGACCCTCCTTCTATCGAAGGCCGTCAAGCGACGTAACAATCTCGTGTTTACATACCACGGCAGACCGATCGCCAAGGACTACGTCGGGCATCTGTTCAAGAAGTGCGTTCGTGCTGCAGGATTGGACCGACGATTACACTGGCACTCTCTTCGCCACACTCACGCAACTTATCTCGTTCAGGCGGGAGTACCCATCCTGGCTGTCTCAAAGCTTCTTGGACACAGCAGCGTAAGGGTTACCGAGCAACACTATGCCGCCCTTTCGCCAGAGAACCTTCACGCGGAAGTCAATCGACTTGGATTGGACGTAGGTCCTCTTGGCTCAGTTCCAACTCCGCCCCCGAGTTCCAACTGAGTGCGGTTGATCATGCAACGATCCAGGACACAGCGTATCTCTCAAACAGGAGCACCCATGCCACGCAGATCCAAGCTCTATCCATTCATGTTCTACACACCGATCTACTCGATGCCAGTGTATATACTCGTCGAATGTGGAAAGGGACATCTTGCTGCTGCTCCCATGGTTGAAGATCCGACGGCTGTACTTCTACTCATGCTTTGGTGCGCTCTCGTATTCTGGGGAGCCTTCTGTGCGCTGGTAGACTTCTTCCGACTCGAGAAATGCGGCTTCACCGACCTGAAGCTCTACCTGACCTGGATCAAAGCAGACCCGAAATAATCCGTGCGGGCCTCTCCGCGCCGATTGCCAACATAGTATCATACTTATCACGCGGATTTGCACGACGAGCAAAATCTGTGCGGGTTCTCTGATCACCGTGGCTATATGCTGCGCTCTCGGTTTATTCCAGCCACCCTGAGATCCTACGATTGACGGTCCCCGCAACCGTCCCCTGAAGGGGCAGGATATTCCAATATCTTGAATCCAAAGAGCTACCGACCGAACCCCCTGTTCGCGAGATCTGTTTTCGCGAGTGCGACCAATTCATCCATGCATACCCCAATGATGGACTCTGCCCACATCCTGGCGCGCATCCATACCTCGTTCTTCAATTTGGGTGTCAACTCATTGATCCTGGCTTCGAAGAGCTCGCCAGAACTCAAATCTCGAATTCTTATACTATCTGTGCCTTCGGCGTCCCGAGGCACTAATATCGTCAACTGTCTCGTGACCTGAGCTGATGCAGGCGGTGAGGAGTGAAGGGATATTTGAATCGTATTAGCTACGCCCGACAATGGGGACCTGAAGTCTGAGTCTTCAGCGTGGGATTGTGGCGGGCTCACACCCGCCCTGCCCACCGTAAGTGTGAATGTCTCGGGGTCATTCCTTTCTTGTGCAACGCGTTGGAATTCGTCAGCAATTAAATTAGCCAACTGATCCGCCGCGTGATCAATGCTCGCGTGAGTGTATCCACCCCTCGTGCGGAAAAGGCCACGAAGATCTTCGAACAGGCGCGATGCAGGCGGCGCCTTAGCAGCCCGAATGCTCTCCCTGGCAAGCTGCAGTGCATCGAGATTGCGTTCGCATATGAAATCAAGGAATGTCTGGTAGTCGCCGTTGTCGGCTGCCTCCAAACAACGGAAATACTCTTCTCGCTGGTCAGCAAGAATCAGGAGGGGCACCGAATAGGCTCGCGCGGTGAACACAGAACCTAGCGCTCTTGCGACGCGACCGTTACCGTCGGCAAATGGATGGATCGCGGCCAATGCGTAGTGAGCATAGGCAGCTTGTAACACGGGGTGAGCGCCCAAGAAGGTCTCTCCCGCCAGTTCGCCGCAGAGCCTTGTCATCTCGGGGGGGGTCATCGCCACTGGGGCATATGAATGGATTTCTCCAGAGATAGTTCGGACGTGGTTAGGGTGCGACTTGTATTCCCCGAGCGGCAATTCTTGATCTTGATCGCCAATCGGGGTCCGAACATGATAGGTTTTCTGCGCCTGACAGATTTGTCGATGCAAATCCCGAATCCACGCTTCACCGATCGGTTGTGCCCTCGTCGCAAAGTCGATGACCGCGTCATACGCTTTGTATTGAGCCTCTATCATCGCTGATCGCCTGTGATCTTCTCCAGCCAACGCCAGTTCAAGGGCGCCCGCCTGGGTGGCCATCGTGAACGTGAACCCTCGATCAGCTTCATATAGACGTTCGATCGCACCCGTTTCAATTGCGGCAGTCTTCTTGACGATCTCGATAGATTTGCTCAGCGTCGAACGATCGATGTCCTCACGGTGACCGAGGAAGTCCTGGTACTGGTCAAGGCGGGACACAGCAAATCTCAGTGATCGCCATTTCTCAAAAGGAGGAAATGGTTTGTATGCGGCGTCCGCGGCGGCAATGTCAACCGAGAGGGTCACCGTGGAGTTCGATTGCTCTGTATCTTCGGCTGTCATGACTAGTGTTCAGATTCTATGGGCCTGCGTCTTCCTTCGTAAAAGATGCCACTCTGCCTTCGTCGGTGGCTAACATTCAATGGGAAGGTACCAATTTCAGAGTTCTCAAACAAAGGACGGACTGGTTGAGGCGGATTGTGATTTGCCTCCCCCATCGCCCCGTTCACGACAAATAAAGACGGGGACTGTCTATTATCGATTCAACACAGCAAAGTGGCGCGCAGTCGTGGGGAGCATCCTCTTAGAGCTGCGCATATGTCAGCGTGCGCGGATCCCAGTTGATTTCACCTGGGATCCACATACAAATGACCGTCCAGGGCTAATTCGCGCAGATGAATACCCCCTCTCGTACTTCTCGAATCGCGCCCCTGGCAAGCGCCTGCTGCATTTGCCTATAGGCGGTAGAACGCGAGCAGAGATCTCGTCTAACGCACTCGCGAGCGATCTCCGCTCCTGACATCTCGGCACTCGACTCACGCAGAACGCTGACAACCGCTTCTTCTGAAGCCAGCTCAAACCAGAATGAGTCAGGGTTAAACTTCAACTCAGTATCTGGCGGTGGTTCGGCGTGCCTCATTTGAAAGTGGAGGGAGAGTCCATCATCGGTCTCTGTCACATATATCGCGGTGTCGTACTCCCCCATGATCGCGGAGGAACCGCGGGGTCCACGAGCGGAATCCTTTCCCGTATGATGGGCCAGAATTACGCACAGACCGTAATCCTCCATTAAGGCACGAATCCGCCCGAACACCTGCGCCATGTCGGTGGCAGAGTTCTCGTCGCCGTCGTGGAACCTCACCAACGGGTCGATACACAGAACATCGGGCCGCCATCTGGCAAGAGTGGCCCGAATCTTGGCCATGTCCCAGCTGCTGTTGAGGTTGATGTTGAGCTCTCGACTGGAGCGGAAGTTACTGGCATCGAACTGTGGGAATCGCGAAGCCATCGGTCTAAGTCTTTCGCGGAGGGGGTAGTAACCGAGCTCCGCAGAGAGCAGAAGGACCCGATGAGCATCACGGATGATGAAGGGACCGAAGCTGCGGCCCGCAGCAAGGGCCTGCCCCAGGTTTGCGACCAGGAACGACTTCCCGACCTTGGGCGGTCCGCAGACGATACACAACCCGCCCCTGGGAAGAACCCCCCCCTCGATTATCGCAGGCGGAGGTTCAGAGGTGTCAGCAATCATATCTGCGAGGGAAACAGTGTCCAGCATCGGCGGTGCGGTTGGGTCTGGTGTCGCACTCTCGACGCCCACCGCGACCTGGGGCAACGAACTGGATCCCATGGGTGAAGCATTTACATCTTGTGCAGCACTCATAACGTGATGCCTTTCTAGAAAGTGTGGAATATGTCGGTCCACGCTGGACCAACTGTTCTTTCTTCCCCTCGTCCAACATTCGTGCATCATATCTGAGCGGACTTCTCGAGCGTTACCCCCCCCGTAACCATCGTGTCCTCCGTCCGAGAATTTTCACCCGCCGAATCATCTCACTGCTCAATAGCATGCCCGTATCGTGAAACTCGTAAATTCTTGTCCACAGGCATGTTGCGTCAGATTCTCACCATTCTCCCCCCCTATGGGGGGAGAATGTGAGACGGGCGTAGTGCGTCAAGCCGCGATTTGCTCTTGCGCTTCCTCGCGCTCCAGGCGGGGGAGGATCACCTTCAAGACTTGGTTCGGCAGAAGAAACTGCCAGGCAAAGACCCGTCCTCCCCCTTCGTAGGTCGCGCACTGTGGGAAGTCTCTTTTGACGAACGCGGCAACCGTCGGCGAGTCGGTGTAGAGGTAACTTTCTCGCCTACTCGCTGGCCATGTCTCGATCATCGGTCACATCCTCTTCGAGTCTATTAATGGTGTAGTTGTGTAACGACGGCGCGAACCTAAAACAAAAGTCGAGGGAAGTCAAGTAGAAATCTTTAGAAAATTCATATGTGCGACAGTCATACATCCGAGTGCATGACTGTCGGATCGAATGATAGCGCCCCTAACCAATTTTGCGAACATGACCACTGTGCACGTAGGTGAGTCCATGACGGGCGCGAATCAAGGAAATGAAAAAGCAGAAGTCAAAAAGATTCTGAAAAAAATGTAGGCGAGGGGCCTGGGTCTGGGCTGGAGCACAAACAGCGCGCGGGAAAAGCGGTTGAAAAGTCCAAACGGCGGCTACAGGTGCCGCCGATCGCTCGGCAGTGTGGGAACACCACCCCTCACCAGATCGGCCCTCAGCAACGATCTACGGCTATTCAGATCGCCGTAAGTCATTGATTTATAAGGGACGCTCTGGAGCTCGACAGTCGTCTGAGTCAGTAGTGCAGTCGATCTGGAAAAATTGTCCGTAGTGCGGGCGGGCAGTCATCAAGTAACCCCACCCCCTCCGACTTCGGGGCACCAGTAGGCAACCCCGTTGAAATATTCCATCCACGTTGGAGGTCATATGATAGCTCACCTGAAGGGTCTCAAGGTCGCGGACGCTCTGAAGCTGCCCGCCATTCGCATCAGCCATGACGCAGACGGCGTCATCACGCGGGTCTATGCCATTGTCCCGCCTGCGGTGCTGAAGGACGACGTGATCGACCCGTCGTTTCTGGATAATTTCGAGAAAGCTCTCAGTTCCTACGAGCTTCAAGGACAGGCTGTGGTCAGTCAGTGGACATACGAGGACAGGGTGTACACGGCCATCAGCGTCAACGCGTAGGGTGTGTGAGTGCACAGGGCATCGTGCACTCTCTCCTTTTCCCGATTTCAGGAACAACGGGCGAGTGTGCGCGCGCCTTGGATGCGTTCGCCCCTGCCTGTGGCAGTTCGACCCGAATCGATTCCCACCGCGTCCGCATCCGATTCCTATAATAACACACATACTCACATACCACACATACAACTTCGTTGATTTAAGGCCACAGGCAACCAAAAATATGTCATTTTACTGCACTTGACATTGACGGGCAATCGCTGCCCAATCGTATTTGGTTGGCAGACTTTGACCGTGTAACCCCTTTTCGTTTCGAGCAAATACCGAATACCACAGCCTGGGCCGCCACACCCAGGCTTTTTCATGACTACACCGAAGGAGGTCACCGTGAAGCCTTGGGAGAAGTTCCTGATGGACTGCCATGAGCGGATACTCGTCGCACATGGCTTCTTCGCCCTTAACCTGCGCGACAAGGGATTTGAAGCCTTGGCCGACGCTGACACGAACCTGCGAAGGGCGGTACGCGGTGGAGCACCAGAACAGGTCGTCGCTGGGTTCCGCCGCTCCATAGGCAATCTGTATGAATCGAAGGTACGAATCACTTACGACATGAAGGGAGCGTGAATGATCATCAACAGGTTCCAGATTCACTGGCCAACAGCTATTGGGTGTGCAATCATCGTCATGATCCCACCGCTCGTCCTCGCCCTGCTGTTCGCCATCCTTGAACTCTTCATCAGAACAGGAAAATGACAACATGAAAACAGCACAGTTCATCGAGATCATGAGCCGCAATGTAGCAGGTCGCCTGCGCCTGTTGGTGCAAGTCCACCCGATCGGGACAAGGCGGGGAGAGGAATACTTCCGACTCCTGAATGATCGTTACGAGATATTCGGGTGGTTCCGCGATCTGAGGAGCGGGAAGCGTGTCTTTCAAGTCAATCGATACGACATACGCAACCACTGCCAGGTGAAGCCATGACAATCTTTGCCATATATCGACCAAACGTTCCTGCACGTTCCCGCGGACTGCGGCTCGTGACCGATACCCACGAGTTCAAGCTGCTTGCCCGTAACAATCCCGCCATGATGACCGAGGAGCTGGAGGTGTCGTCTATTGACGAGGCCCGCGAGCGTTTTGCTCGGCGCTTCGAGGAGCATGACCAGGAGATGCGACGACTGCTGGCTGGATATTGAAGCCACGCAGCTCCTCTCCCCTCTCTCAGACGCCCATTCATCAACCAACGGAAGGAGTACAATGCCGTCCATCAAGACATTCAAGCGAATCGGCTATCCGACGGGGATCCTCAAAGAGCTTGCGTGGCAGCTTCGGGACGTCACGGACGTACCCGAAGGATTCAGCCGTGATCGGATCAGAGGCCCTGAAGATGTTTTCAGGGCATTTCGATTCCTCTTCGACAATCAGTCACGCGAACGCTTTGTGGTCATCGTCCTGAACGCCGCCAACGCGCCGCAGGCAATAGACATCATCACCGAGGGGCTGCTCAACGCCAGTCTTGTCCACCCGCGGGAGGTCTTCCGTGCGGCGATCCTGGGAGTGGGCGCGGCGCTCATCGTCGCCCATAACCATCCGAGTGGGAATCCCGATCCAAGCCAGGAAGACCTGAACATCACCCGCCAGCTCGTCGACGGAGGAAGGCTCCTCGGGATTCCAATTCAGGACCATATCATCTTCGCGGGAGATAGGTTTGCGTCGCTCGCGGAAAGCGGAAAACTCTAAACTGAGGGAGACAGGCATGGAAACCATGTGGACAATCGGAGCCATTGTCAGCGGGGTAATATGCGCAAGCCAGGCGGGAAAGAAGAACCGCAATGAGTTCGCCTGGCTGCTGATCGGCTTCGCGATCGGGATCTTCGGGTTGATCCTGCTTTACCTTCTCGATCCGCTCCCTGGGCCAGGGCAGAAGGTGAACACCCCCGCCCGTGAGAAGAAGTGCCCCATGTGCGCTGAGAAAGTGAAAGCTGAGGCTAAGCTCTGTCGGTTCTGCGGACACAAGTTCGAGGATCTCATCGACGCTTCAATTGACTGAACAATCACCAGAAAGGGACATCATGCAATTCGTCAAAGCAACGAAAAAGAAACTCTTCGGGCGGTTTGCCATCATCGGGCAGACAGGGGGCGGCAAGACATACACGGGGCTCGCGATCGCCTCGTCAATGTGCAACAGGCTCGCAGTCGGGGACACGGAGTCCAAGAGCGCCTCAAAGTACGCCGACATATTCAATTTCGACGTGCTTGAACTCGAGGAGTTCTCTCCCCAGAACTACATCGCCCTGATCGAGACGGCAGAACAGGCGGGGTACGACGGCCTCCTGATTGACTCCCTTTCTCACGCGTGGGCGGGCAAGGGCGGAGCTCTGGAGATGGTGGACGCGGTAGCCAAACGGCAGCAATCGGGCAACAACTTTGCGGCCTGGCGGGAAGTCACACCATGGCACAACAAGCTGATCGACAAAATGATCCGCTCGAAGCTTCATCTGTTTGTAACAATGCGCTCGAAGATGGAATACGTCATGGAGAAGGGCCCAGATGGCCGCACAACAGTCAAGAAGGTCGGTTTGCAGCCGATCCAGCGTGAGGGGATGGAGTACGAGTTCGACGTGGTGGGAGATGTGGACTCGGAGCACACATTGGTCATTACCAAGAGCCGTTGTCCACAACTCGCGAATAGGGTGTTTCCGATGGCGGGGAAAGACGTGGCGGGCATCTTCAAGTCCTGGCTGGATTCGGGCGTACCCGCTGGCCCCGAGGAAGGCACCACAATCTCCCCCATCACCGATGCACAGTATTTCACTTTGGTCGACAAAGTGAGGGAGCTGGGGATCAGCACCGCACAGGTCAAGAAGGTCCTCAAGAATGAGTTCCAGGTCGATGGGGCTCGGCATCTGACACAAGCACAGCTCGCCGAGTTCACGGCCCGCTTGCCCCTGCTCAGCTCAAAGGACGCGGCATAGCATATTCAAATCATCTGAAAATACGGAGGGGATCTCATGGCTCTGCAATCTGGACAATCAACAAGTGAAGCTCACGCCGAGGGGAAACAGATCATGCCTGGCGTGTATCTCAGAAAGAGCGCAATCATTAACGCCGTCGATTTCAAGAAGGCCGAATTGCGGTTCGAGAAGAAGCCCGATCTGATCGGTGTCGTCTGTTACATGGACACGGGGTTCGACTGGCAAAAGGAGCTGATCATCAGCGGCTTCCCGCGGCGGAACAAGGACAAGACGGCAATCACTGGATTCGGCGGTGCCAAGCGTGTCGACGATCTCCTCACGAAGGTGGCGGGTTTCAAGGGGGTGGCGGTCAATGACGAGGGCGAGCTGAATCCGAAGGCTGTCAAAGGGCTTCTCGGGAAGGAGATCTACTGGATCGAGTACGTCTCGGGGCTCTCGAACAAGGGTTACCCGTTCTACAACAGCTATGGCGACTTCTCGGCGGCGTCGGAGGATCCTGACGGTCTGGTGAGGCAGTTCAGGGGCGACGTGGAGTTCGGGGACCCGAAGGTGCGGCGCTACAACCCCGCCGTACTTGCCCAGGGCGAGAGATCGGTCTCCACGGGAAATACCGCATCGATCGCGCCTCCTCACCCCTCAGTAAACGGATTGGAACCCGTCAGGGCGAGGGTAGAAGACTTCTGAGGGCCCCAGCGCCAATGTGTTCAATCAAGGAAAGGATTCTCATGGAGACATCCGAAATAACGACCGAAGAGCGGGAGGAGCTTTTCCCCCCGCTCCCTGGCGAAGACGAGCCGATCGCGGGCTTGGTGCATGTCATCGAGGCGGAGAAGCGCGTAAGGTACTGGAAGGAGAAGCGGGACGCGCTGGAGAAGGAGTCCGTCGAAGTTCTGAACTTCTACCGCCTCTGGTATGAGAGGAGACAGCTCAGGTTCAACGAACGGATCGCATTCAACATGCAGCAGATCGCGGGATACATGGACGCAACGGGCCAGACCAAGATCCCCACGCCCGAGGGGACCGCATACTTCAAGACGATCACAAGGAAGGAGTGGCCCGAGGATGAGGTGCTCGTTGCGTTCGCACATAGGAATGAGATCCCCAACGCCGTTCGGACGAAGTACTCACCCGACAAGAAGGTGATCTCTGGCTACATCGAGCGCACGGGTAATGTCCCAGAGGGATACTCAGAAAGGGAGGAACGCACGCTACAAATCAAGCAGGCAGGACAATATGTTTGAAATCGTGGTAATCGAGCGAAAGGGGATGCGGGGGTATTACCTCCGCGTCCTCTATTTGTTTACTCTCAGCCTCCACCTCAACACGCGCAAAGGCCAGCACGTATCGCTTGGGCTTACTCTGTGGAGGTTAGAGGCAACCGTGGGGATGGGAATGTGGGATAGAAGCGCTGGTTAATCCCACGCAACCTCTCAAGAGGTGTTATGCAAAACGAAGAGCCCACCAGCCAAGACGGGCTTTCGTTCTTATCATAGCAACACATCTCGACCGCCCGCGCCGAGAAACTATCTGACAATCGTCATTTGCACGCAGTGGGGACAGTCCACCGATGATGGCGGGTCCTTTAGCCAATCGGCAGGCAGGGCAATAATGACAATGGCCTCGTCTACCAAGACCAATACTAGCTCCTATCTCCTCCCCTTGCCCTCCTGCACCTTTTCGAGATTGTCCATTCGTATCTGGTTTCTCTGTAGATCAAGCTGTTGTTGTTGAAGTTTGTTTTTGGTCTCTCGGTCGGCGTCCTTAAGGTCTCTTACGTCGTCACGAGTGGTTTTCACCGTTTCTTCAAGACGGGCCATCGAAATCCGAGAATCTGTTGACAAAAACACCAACAGTGAAAGAATAATGCCTAAGACCCACTCGAGCCAATGACTTTTGAAATGGTCACCAAGTTGCTGAGATATGGGGGTAGGCCTCCGCCTTCTGGACGTCTGTTGGCTAAAGTCTCGCTGCGTGTCATCTGATTCGGCAAACTTGATGGTCTCATCCACAGTCGGTTCGGCCTCGAGATTCTTGATTTGTTTGGAGTAGTAATCTCGCGCCACCCGAGTCTTGCCAACATGGCTCGTCCCTCTCATTTGAGTACTCCATAGTTTGTATTGAGCCAATCCAAAAAGCGTTGTGTGTTGAACGCATTTGCAGTATCGATGAATTCCATGAAATGAATTTGGGAAGACGATTCGAGGAATGGATCGAAATAATGTTGGAAGTCAATGGACACAAAAAGCTCTTTTCTGTCGGCTCGCTTTATGATATTGAATATGACGTTCAAGTAATCATTGATGTCACGGAGAGCGAGCGCCTCGGGGAGTGGAAGTTTCTTGGAGAACCTTAGATTAATGTCGTTTATCCCCTCAAGTGTGGCTCCGATGGTCTTGTTGATGAAGCTATCGGCCAATTCCTCCATCTGAAAGAGATAGCGGCAGACGAGGCCGATTCTATTTATCTCGGTAACTCTGAAGTCCCTTAGAACCCCCCCTATGATTTGTTCGTTGAATCGCTTCGAAATCTCTGGAATATCTTCCGTGGTGAAGTCTTCCGTCAAATTCACCTCCAGAACAACCGTGGAATTGTTGATGATGAGTTTGTCTTGTGTCTCCTCATTGATCAGGACTTTTTCATTGACCCCGTTTTGCACGAGTGGGAACATCTCGGGACCAAAAAATGAATCTCTCGAATAGAGAATCTGGTCGACGATCTTGCCGAGTTGATCTTCGATGGCAAAATTGGCTCGGTACCTGACACCATAGACAACTCCAATCGTATATTCGTTAAGATGATTGATCATTGACTTGCCCCATTTTGATGATCGAATATCGTCAGCGCGTTTCAACGCCCGACTGAACATTGTTGAGCAACGACAATACAGCGTGTCATGGATGCCATGGAATCAGAATTCATGCTTACTTCACTTCACTGCCTTTGGGTGGAGCGCCTCGGAGGACTTCGTCGCAGATGAAAGCTGCGAAAAGTCCAGCCTTCGAAGCGCATCCATCCCGCAATCAGGGCAGAAGTTCTCCGTGGCACAGTCCAACATCTGGATGGCGAGATCGGTGGCATTCCCCCCCGCCGACCCCACCGACAGGTCATACCACTGCAGCGCGAGAATCTTCGCATCGCCTAAATGCCCGTCGCACCCATCGTGTTGACGAATCGTTGTCTCAAATCCGAGCGAAGATATGGCTCCACATAGCCTCTTGATCTTGCTGATCGGAAAACCAGTATACCTACTAAGAAGGTCGATATTCAGGTGGGCCTCCTTGGGGAGGCCCATCGGACAAGCGTTCAAGAAAGCATTGAATACAACTTCGCGCTCATCGACTGTCATTCGCTTTAAGGCTTCAAACAAATGTGAACTACGGGATATTGCAATTGTTTTGTTCTTTTGCGTCGATGGATGTACACGTTTTACCAGGCGATCAGGGACTGGTGGCAAATAATTGGAGGGCTCTCGGCGTCCAAGTTTCTTCAGTATCATGCCAGCGAACCGAGGCGGGGTGATCTTTCGTAGATCAACATATGCAATTGTATCACGCAGTCCTGGGATGCTCGTTTTGTCGAACCGCGCAGGCAGTATGTACTCTCCGTGTGTCTTGAAGGCGCGCGCTTGAGCGCTTTGGAGTTCGTGGGTTGTCCACAGTTTGTCTGCATACGATTTAGATACGAATATCACGCAAAAGCGCGCAGCGTTTTGATAGATGTCATCGAGATGCACGAAAAGATTCTTGCCCCATAGGCCGACCGTCTCGTATTCGTCGAAGAACACGCGCGCACCGAATCTCACGAGGGCCTTTGCCACTGCTTTAACGTACTTTCGATCATTGCCCGCAAATGATAGACAGACGTCATATTGGAACGCCGCTTCATCTCGTCGTTTCATGAGTTGTGACCTCTTGTTTATCATTGATTTGCCCAAACTGAGGAATCGTAAATCAGCTTTGGGTTTATCGAGTCCCAATAGTAGTTGTTGATTCGAGACCCATCACAAGTTTCTCTAGCGATCCACCCACCGCCCTCGGAGATTTGTGTTCCAGGGTGGCTCCTCTTCTCGCATCTTCAACAGGCACAAGTACATTCGCAGCTCGATCTCTGCCCGCTCGAGCACTTTGGCCCTGAGATCGTCAGGGTGGAGAGGTCTATTTCCTCTTGTTTGACCACAATACATTCCGTATTTTGAATGGCAACGCGCTTGAACGCAATGAATGCTCGTCAGCCTTGACGTTTCGAGCCCCTGCGAGGCTCGTGCGGTATTGACTTGTGGGTAGCCTTGATTCTGTCCAGCAACTCCGTTGCAGGTTCGTCATTCGGGTCCTGCGGCACCAGCTCGCCGCGGAAGGCTTTGACGAGGATGGAAGGTGTGAGATTTTTCACATGGGCCTTGGCCTTGGTATAGTGCGATTCGATTCTGTCGGCGAGTGCAAATAGTGCTCCTACCCTAAGGACGATCTCTAGTTGCTCTTTGATGGGTGGAAAGGGAATCGGCAATCCCCTGAACTTAGCCCCCTTGATCCCCACCGCCGCTGACCCAGTCGCATTGAGTTGGACAAGCTTCTGAAAATACGATGACATCATGAAGTATAGAAAAGCACGCGTATCAATAGGCGACAACGGTTGGAGTGTTATTGTTCGCTGGGCCACCGCAAATTCGTCGTCCCTTGAGTTGAGAGCTAAGAACCCCATTGTTGCGCCCTCGGTAACAAAGAAGATGTCATCCTTCTTAGGAAACCCTCTATTCATCCACTTCTTGTAATAGTCTTCTGAAACATATTCGATGGGGGCATCTGAAAGGTAACCCATGCGGATGTTCTTCGCGGTTATTAATCGTTTGCCTTGTTTGGATTTCTTAGGTGTCTTCCCTCGGTAGTCAATGAACGCAAAAATGTCATCGAGCTTTGGAGTCATCCACGAAGCAGGTACAACCTTTGTGAGTAGTTCATGGCCTTCCGTTTGTTCGGGTTGCTTCTTCGCTTTGCTAACCAGACTTCTGCCGATATACGCGTTCAAGTCCTTCGCCGTATTCGACTTTTCAGACGATCCATGCCCCCAATCATTCGTGAGGGTTCCCGCAGTTGCTGCATCCAGCACGGACTTTCGAAACCTCTTGAGCGTGAGCGGTATGCGATCCAGCCGCTTCTGACACGCCTCGACCTTGGCCAACAGTTCTTGCAACATCGCCACGATACGGCGCTGCTCTGGGAGAGGGGGAAGCATGACCTCGACACCGTAGATGTCATCCCTATTTATGCCAGGAATTGCGGAAGACCGTTCTCCCTGTCCGAGATGAAGGGATTTCAGGTAAAGTGCCCAAAATTCAGGCGGTAATTGGCCAGGGAAATCATTCACATAATATGTAGTATCGATCGGCCAGCAACCGATTGGGCTAAAATGTACTTCGCCGACCGAACCCTTTCTGCCAATTACAATCGTCGGTCCAGACGTAATCGTGGCGTCGTGTTTCCCGACAACACCATTCGAACCGTAGACGGGCTGAGATCCTCGGGAATGTCGCTTCTCCGAGATGAGTCCCTTGCCGTATTTGAGTTCGAACAAATCACCAAGAGTCGTAAAAGTCCAACCATCTGGAAGCCCATTACCCATTCCGTGATACTCCCTGATCATCAAGGTTCTTCAGAATCGTTCTAAGGTCATCCACAACAGCCTCAAGCTCGGTGATGGCCTCAGTGGCGAGATCCTGTGGCTCGGGAAGGTCATCACTGTCTTCAACTGATTCATCCTTGAGCCAAGTGATATCGAGTTTATATCCCCGCTCTTTCACATCGCTGATGTGGAACTTGCGAAAGCGGCCTTCCTCTCCAAGATCCTTGCGCTTGCCCTGCCCATTTGGGTCGGCACCATAACAGACTTCGAACTCCTTAAAATGTTCGGGCGTGAGTGGTCTGTCCTTCTTCGTGATACCTGGGACATTTGAACGGGCATCAAATATCCAGACGTTCTCCGTTGGCATCCCCTTCTGGAAGAAGACAACGTTAGCCTTCACACCCTGGCTGTACGGCGTGAAGGTGCCACGCGGTAGTCGCAGCACCGTATGGACGTTGCAATCCTTCATCAGTATCTCAAAGACCTCCCCTGCCTTATCCTCGAAGAGTACGTTGTCGGGGAGCACCATGGCCGCGCGGCCGCCAGGTTTCAGGGTCGTGAGAACATGCTGGACGAAGTTCAGTTGCTTGTTGCTGGTTTCAATCGTGAAGTCTTCTCGTTCGGGCGCCTGATTCGCCCCCCTGGTCCCGAATGGCGGGTTTGTAAGGATGACATCATATTTCTCGCCCCTTGAAGGCTCGTAGATGGAATCTCCCAGGTAAATCCTCGGTTCAAGGCCGTGGAGGTACAGGTTCATCAAAGCCAACCGACGCGGTCGAGGCACAAGGTCCTGGCCGAAATACGTCTTCTCCTTGATGCGTTTTGCGTCCTTCCTGTCCAATGCACCTTTGGTCTGACATAAGAGCCATTCGTAGGCCTCAAGGAGGAATCCGCCAGTTCCACACGCAGGGTCGCAGATCGTGAAATCGAGGCTTGCCCGCGGATCGGGCTTCATTACCTTTACAATGGACCTGATGAGCAATCGGGGAGTGAAGTATTGTCCCGCCCCCTTCTTCCCTTCACTCGCTGCTTTTTCAAGCAGCCCCTCGAACGCAGCACCCTTCACGTCCACATCGAGAGCCGACCATTCCTCGTCATCGACCAGATTGATCACCCGTTTGAGGTTGACTGGATTGTTGAATCGGCTCTCCGACTGTGCGAAGATGTCACCAAGAAGCCCGCCTGCGTCACGCAGATTGCGGAGAGTGTCGGCATAGTGATCCGTCAAAGCTGTTCCCGAGTGCTTCTTTAGGCTATCCCAATCGTATCCTTTGGGGACCTTGGCATTCTTTTCGTGAGCCATCTTCAGGAACAACAAGTAGGTCAGTTGTTCGATGTAGTCGCCGTAGTCGATCCCGTCATGACGCAGCGTGTGGCAGAAGCCCCAGAGTTTGTTGACGATATCGGACATTGGGTTCGATATTATGAGTTGGTTTCTCCCCACATGATCATGCTCTTTTTTTTCTTGAAAGCTTCGAACGTGTAGGAGCGCGATTGCGAATCCAACAGAATCTATGGGTTCGTAATTGCAACGGTTTTGTCTTCAGGATCAACGGGAATACCCAACGCAATGATCGTCGGTTTGTCATGAGATATTCCCGTGTTCCGCATTACAAAGTCGAACGAAAATGAGACCTTTTTGCGCCCAGGTATTCCTGGCCTCCCCTCCGACGATATTTCTGTGACCGAAACCTCAAAACACGGCGGATCTTCAAGAGCATCCAGACGTGAAGCGGCGAAACCTCTCAATGTGCTCGAAATAACAAGGGGTGCGGCAAGCGACAACACGTGAGGCCTTTTTCTGTATACAGCCCACTGGCTCTTCGGGATTTCCAGCAACTCCAAGAGGCCACAAATCAAACCAACTCGTGCAGATTCGATAACTCGAGAAACTGCTAAACCCAAGTCGGCATTTGAGCCCAATCCATGAACTACATCACGACGAGTCCTCTTGAGAACCTTCCATTGTTCTTCGGTCTCACCCGCGAGTGACATCACGGAATATTTGATTCCCGCAGAACTTTCGGCAACCCGAATTCGTGTTCCACAATTCTGGCACAGTGGTCCAGAAACAGTCGATGGCAAATGGAATTTTATCGTAATCAGCGGATTTATCGACTCCAAGGCAACCCATATGTCTTGGAATTGATCCATAGGATCAGTCTCAACATAGCTCCGCCTGAGTAGATGAAGCGCCCTCCGTACTCGATTCTGCTCATCGACGGTCTGAGGGACGGATCCAGACTCAAGAATCGGGCGAAACTGAGCCTCCTTGAAAATTCGCTTTTGCTGGACTGGTGAAGGGAGATCTCGAAAAAATTGCACAAATTGTCGATCGGGTGATGACGCCACGGTGTCCATGATTACGTGTGGCTGAGGGGAATGAGTCGCCACAGCGTGAGAGAGCGACATAAGGTCGCTGGCGAGTGAAGCCACCTGAAAGGCAATTGCCATTCCTGCCGTTGGTTCCTGGGCTTCCACATCTACGCGGAACCAAAGGCCAAGGTGAACATCCCGACGAACTGGCTCTCGGTGTTGCAGTCTATCCGCAATAAGAACCTCGTGATCTCGAAACCTTACACGGCGAGGGCTCCCCATAGAAAGTGCAGATTCTGCAAATAACCACGCTCGATATGTCGTCATATCGACCATTAAATATCCTCTTGTATCTACGCTGCCATATTGTAGTTGACTTCTGCTACCAACTCCCCTAGGTTCTGTCCAAAGACACTTTCGATCGCTTGTCTACCGCCTCTGTCACTGAACACTGGCAACATATCAAAGTCCTCAAGGTCAAGGGTCAGGTTGGTCGCCAGATGTTCACCGATATAGCTGAGCCACTTGAGTTGATCATCCGTAAAATTCCTTCCCCGAAGGACCTTTGAGAGCGCCAAGCTCACCCTCTCCTCCGCCGTGAGAACGGGTTCTTGCGCACTCGCGGCGTGTTTTACCATTGAAATGATGTCTGCAAGTGCCTTGTGAAACACCATCTGGTGTGCACGCTGCAGTTCGCGTTCAGGGAACTTGTTCCGTTGGAGTTTCTGACGAAGGTCATTAAGGACGTCGGTCTTCCACTGCTTCGGCCTGTTGAGGAGGATGGTAATGGCTTGGATGTGCTCGGGATTTTCTCGAACGAATCTGGCGAATGCATCCAGATAGTCTTCGGGCTTTTGGCCCATTACGAGTCGTTCTGAGATTACCTCATCAACTTGCTCTGGGGCGACAAGGAAGGACCGCTTCGCCCTGGGGTAGTTAAGCAGTAACTCCTGGAAGTTCCTATCACGCAGGATCTTCATCGTCTCCGTGAAATCCCGTCGAAGTCTCTGAGCCACCTCTCCCGCGAATTTCCCCATATCGCCCTCGGGGATGAACACAGAAAATTTCTCTTGGGCCTCGCCACTCATGTCGCGACCAATCCGCCTCAACCGCTTTACTAGCACCTTTGTGTGGTAATCGCGGTCGACGTTTTGGTATATGTTCTCTATGACTTGAGCGATTGACACGGGCTCCTTGACGGGTGGCTCGATCGGGAAATCAGTGGTGTTTTTGAAGTACTCAATCAACGTTCCGTCGAAGCAGTCGAAGATCGTGAAGTGGGTCTTGTTGATGTCTGGGCACAGTCTGGTGCCGCGCCCCAGCATCTGCACCCAGAGGATTCGGGACTTCACGGGGCGAAGAAATACTATGAACTCCAGGCTCGGAATATCCACTCCCGTGCTGAGCATGTCCACTGTAACAACCACTTTTGGTTCTGGACGGTTACGAAATTCGCGTATACGCTGCAAAGGGCGGTCGACACTGGGGCTCCCAGTGATCTTCTGGACGAAGGCGTCTCCCATGTCGAACTCCTCGCGGCAGATCGCCACCAGTTGGTCCGCGTGCGACGTGTGGGGCAGGTCATTCACTGCGAAGATTAGGGTCTTCGGGAAACGTCCAGTCTGCGTTTCGTGCTCACGGGCGTATTTGGCGAGTTCCTGGACAATCTTCCTATTTGTGTCTGGAACAGTGATCCGTCTCTCGACATCTTCCGCGGCAAACGCCCGTTCGTCTTCCAGTTCATCGTACACCCTCTCCCCCGTCCTCGTGTCGACGAGTGTGACGTGTTCTCCTTCATGGAGGAACGCGCCCTTCATCAGGATTCCCGACTTGATCTTGACTGCCTCTGAGTCTACAAGGAAGCCTTCCTCAATCGCCTGCTCGGTCGTGTAGCGATACACGATCTCTCGGAACAATGACAGCGAGTGGGCTGCGGGAGTTGCCGTGAGGCCGATCTTTACGGCATCAAAGTAATCCATGACCTTCCGCCAGATTGCCGTTTCGCTCGCGGTGTAGCCGCGGTGGCATTCATCTGCTATTATCAGGTCGAAAGCATGGTTAGGGATGTCCAGTTTATCCGTATCGTCTTCATAGTCTGGGTCGCTGGTATCCTGCGGAAACGCACCTTCCCATCCAAAAAGGTTAATTGTCATGCGCTGGATGGTTGAAACATAAACAAAGGTATGATTCGGCTGGGGGTCGGTCAGGTATTTGTTTGGGAGGACCTTGGGATCGAACTTCTCGTCTGCATCGAAGTCCTCCTTCTGGAACCGTTGGCTGTAAACCTCATACTCCTGGCTGAACTTATTCTGTCTCGGGGTGGTAAAGGAGGAGAACTCCCTGACCGCCTGTGCTGCGAGCGCCCTGCGGTCCACAAGGAAGAGGACTCGGCGAGCTAGTTTCATTTCCAAGAGGCGGTAAATTTGCGCCACCGTGAGAAATGTCTTCCCAGTGCCCGTTGCCATGGCCACCAGCATTGAACGCTTGCGGCCCCGAATGGCCGCTTCTATCGCCTTGATAGCGTCTTCCTGGTATGGGCGGATGCGGTAGAATGGCGGCGGCTCATTCACAACTTGAGCGAGGTAGCGGTGATTGGTGGAGTAGAACTCTTGCAGTGCGGAGGGCGTATGGAAGCTGAAGATCTCACGAGTGACGTTTCTGCGGTCACGGACGTCCACGAAAAACACCCGTTCCCCATTCGTGGCATACAAGAAGGGTACATGGAACCCCTCCCAGTTGCCTGGACCGCTCGCAGCGCCACGGGAATACCTCTTTGCCTGCTCTACAGCGTTTTGCGCGCCCACGGAGACCCTCTTGGCCTCGATGATGCCGAGGACCAGCCCGCGGACGAACAAGGCATAATCAGCGGGTCCGTTGTTGGTGGGGTACTCCTCGATTGCGGTATGGTCAAGTCGCGAAGTGTCAAGCCCATCGTGATACTTGACGATCCGCCAGGGTTGCGGGAGGCTGGTGAGCCTAGTGTTGATCCGCTCGCGGCGGGTCTGCCATTCAAGTTCTTGGGCGCTATCAGGCAAGGCAAACCCTTGGGAAATACCAAACAACAGAAAGCCCGCGAGGGAATCGGATCGTTCTCCCCATGCGGGCCATACACGGAACTATTGCTGACTTGTGGTCATCCTACCATAACCTTATGCGTGTCAACAAGCTACGGGAATGGCGGGAGAGATGCAATTATGGTCGTGAGCTGGGGCCTTGGGGCGATTATGCCGATTAATTAATTAATCTCTTGCCACGATCTTGCGGATGACGCAAGTTGACGCAAATCACCAGGCCATTTGCTTGAGGGACTTCCTTACCATAAATCATAGCTATCACAGCCCTTTTGTTACAATGTCCCATCGGTCTAGAAAAAGGACGAACTGGTTCATGAACGAACTAGCGAGTTCACTGTAGAACGTCATTGAGTCTGCGCTCGGAACGCCCCAGTCCACGCCGATGAAAGGAGTATTGCGCGCGGCAGCCTCCATATGAGCTTTGAAGAGTTTAGTCAACTCCCATTCAACTTCGTTCGCATCATAGCAGTGATTGTATTCTTCAACCCTTATCTTCATTTCGCGGTTCAAAGCCTCCTTTTCGTTGCGGTAGAAGGTCTCCCAACAAGTAGCCACTACTGCCGAAAAATATTGCCTGATTTCATCAAGTTGAGGATGGTGCCTAAAATGCTTACAGCACAAGATGTACTCTATGGCAAAGTAGTTGATTAATAATTCCTTACGCACCGAAAGAACAGCTGCCTTTTTGACCCAGAAAGAGTTGTTCTCGTGTTTTGCAATGCCGCGAGCATCGTTCTCAGCGGCCGTGAAACCGAAAACCCACATGCCCTTGGCAAATTCACCTACATCTGTGGTCCCCTTCTGCAGCGGCTTTCTCTGGTCGTGCTTGCAATGCGGACAAATGACAACATCCTTTTTCAAGTATCGTCCGCACTTTGGGCAAAGTGGAAAGTCTTCGGTCATGGCAAGGTCCTTCTTTTTTCACTCGCGGAACTGAACCGTGAGACGGGTCATAGTGGCTGCTCGCTGACGGGATCTCCCCTTGTTGCATGAGTCGCAATACAATGCGAGACCAATCAGAGTAAGCGCAAGGACGATGACTCACTTTGCGATTCCTCATTTATCGATGAGTGGCGCAACTTACCTCCTATGCGATGGAAACATGCTGACCCGTGGAGCCTTATCCTATGTTGTCGGGTTAAATAACCCAGACGTTTGAGGTTGGCTAATTGCCGCTCTAGCTCCGCCAGGCTCGCCGTAACTACCACTTCCTCCCCCTGCAATTCCAGTTGTCGGGTTGTCAAGTATTCCATCCTTGGATTCCTTCTGTAACTAGGGCCTCAAGCTAGAGCTTGCGCAAGGAATTCCTCTACTTTCTCATCTCGCTCTAGATGACCAACATTGATTCCTCAATTCCAGCCCAAGATGAATGTCTCAATTTTTTCCGATCAGCATGTTAGGGCACCATATGATGAATAGGAGCGACGACAAAACTTCATGACTACGAATGGAGCTGTGTTGTGCTGCGTGTTTGACGCAATACTGTATGTTGCAATCAGATCCTGAATCATTCGTATGCGTGCCAAGCGAACTTAAGTAGCTGATTAATGGCATCTGATTTCTTCATGTCGTCGAGCCTGAGCTGGGCACCAAACGTATCAAGACGTTTCTTCTTGGTATAGACGATGTCTGAATTCTCCAGTAGCTCCTTCACCTTGTCCACATTGTCTTCTCCAACGCGGATGTCGAAGTGGCAATACGACTCCTTCTTCCTCGGATGAAACCACGCGAAGTTCTTTCGTGAAGTACCGATAGCAATGTGCCCGCGGTTATAGGTGATGCGAGGCTGGAAGCCCATTTCCCCGAGGATCTTGATGACATGGTCGAAGACGGCCATCGACCGTTCATTGGCTTTATCCACCCAGTAAGAGCGATCGGCAGCTTCCGCAGCTTCGGTTTCCTCTTCCTCAGGTTCTTCGTAGATGTCTAGGACTCTGGTGAAGTTAAGTATCATCTTGTTATCATACTTGATCGCCGACAGCTGAATGGCGATGATTGGAATGGTTCGATTCAGCAATGCGATTACATTGAAAAATCTGTTAGTGATCTCCTCTGCGACGATGACTGCGACATGATCTTTGGAGAGAAAGCGCCTTCGCTCGATATCCCAATATTCGATCGCTCGAATGATGTGACTTTCGTCCAAAGTGCCGAGCATTATTTCCGTTTCATACATCGTTTGGGTCTCAGTGTCAAGTAGAAGAAGATCTATCCTGCCCCCAGTGGATTGTTTCCGCTCCCTTTTGTAGACGGTGAGGTCTCCGAGACCCAATATCGAAGGGTCGTCCTCGATTTTGTCTTGAAGCCATTTCTCGGTTATCTGCGGATGTTGTTTGAGACTGATTATCTCTGGCTTTACGATTTCCATGTCCATGATCGTCTCCAATTATGCATTACCAAGATTCACCTCGCGTTGTTGCACTCATGTTCTGGCTTAACGGGTTTCGAATTGATGATCCTCAGGAAACCTCAGTGTTCCTTGAACACAGATTTGTTAGGGAAGCCAAATTGTAGGGCCTCCTCAGCGAAAGGTATCGCCTTGGGCATCATCAATCAAGGCCAACCGTCATAGTCCAACCCAGGGCATACAAATACTGTCAATTGCCCCACTCTAAGCCGTTTGACGACGCCGTGATCCTCCCGACCACCCTAAGTAGGCAACACGACTTGGGTAATTCACAAGCTTGCTTGGGGGATCACTTTTAGCTATCATCCAGCGCGCCCCACTGCTCTTTCCCCTCCCAACCCACCATCGTCCGCCCCATCAACGGACTGAAAGGAAAACCGAATGAGACAATATCTCGCTTTCCGATGGGTCATGGTAATCCTGCTTGCATTTGTAGGATGCTCGACAATGCAGAGCATTGACGTTAATAAACGAACTCGGGTCTTCAATGCCGACTATAAGACAGTGTTCAAGGCAGTTGTTGGTTACTGCAATGAGAGATCTTTTGCCATCATTATGGCCGACAAGGACCTCGGCATCGTCAACACGGACTGGAAGGAAAACTCTGGAGTATCGAAGTTCTTTACTGGGAACAAACGCGCGAAGATCAATTTCGGTCTAAAGGAGACTGCCGACGGGAAGGGGACGCGAGTCGTTCTAACAGTCTCAGCTCAGAGTCAAGGCATGTTCGGCACGTACCAAGAGGCGACAATGACTGAGGGGCAGGCCGTGGATGCGTTCAATGCAATCTTTGACAGCATTCAAGGCCAAATTGGTTCGAATTGAGATCATAGGTGAAGAACTGACGATTGCTGTGATGTTTGTCCTTGCGGTTGACTCTTGGCTTGGATTCCGCCATGATTCGCGTACAATTCCACTATCCACGGAGGTTCATATGAGAAGCCTCACCCTCGCGCTCCTTCTCGTTGCTGTGATTCTAGTTCTTCCAGCATGCTACACACTTGAAACAGTCAATAGCCCTACCGATGTTCCAGTACAGCTTTCCAACGCAAGCAATCAGAGTGTCATTGGGCATTTTGAGCACTCAATGTGGATTCATCATTTCATTGATGGGCTGGTAAATGCAAGTGACCCCGACATCTCCAAGATGATCGCGAATCAGGTGAAGCTGAAAGGTGGAACCGCCGCAGTGAATGTCAAGATCACGTATCAAATGACATTCGTCAATGGACTTCTGAACCTCATCACATTCGAGCTTTACAATCCGTTCACCCTCACGGTTGAGGGGGACATTGTAAAATAGGTCAAGTTACTCTTGCAATTTGATCCCTCACGCAGAGACTTGCGTGGGGGATTTTTTTTACCTACACTCCTTCACACGATGGAGGACGTATGGAAATAGAATCTCACGACGCTTGGTGGAATAGCCTGTCTGACAAGGAAAAGAAAGAACTGAGAAAGAGGAGGACAGATGTGGACTGGGGTGTGGTAGCTGTGACATTTCTGTCAATCGTTTTCATGCTGTACCTGGATCTTTCTCCTTTCTTAAATCCACCGAAAGAAAAACTTCACGGGTACACAGTTTCTCGGCAGGAAATTATGGCACAAGAGATTACAAGTATTGTGATTAATATATTGTTCGCATCGGCTCTCATTTGTGGAGCTGCTGCGGGTTGGCTGGGTCGCTCAAAAGGATATGATATGTCCCATTGGTTTTACATCGGGTTCTTCTTCAGCATTATTGGTTTGATTGTAGCGGCAGGGATTGGGAGAAAGAAACGAGGGGATAGAAAATCAGAATCAGCGAAAGAAGAGTAGCATAGATGTGAAGTACCGCTCTGTCCATCTTGATCCCGCACACTTGCGCGAGGGTTTCCTTTTTGTTATCGTGTGACTGATATTCAATGATTTGCAGGGGGCGTCTCAGACCTCAAGAAGCCAACTAATCTCTCACACTTGCCCCGATTTGCACCAGTTAGCTGCCAACAGATATGCCAACAGATCGCGAAGAACTATAGCCATTTTCACGATAGGTTTCCTCTCCCCCAAAACAAAAAAGCTCCATTTCTGGAGCTTTTAAGCGGGGCGGACGGGACTCGAACCCGCGGCCTCCTGCGTGACAGGCAGATTGCATATTCAATGCTCTCTGTTTTCGCCTCTTTTGGTCTGCGTTGACCCCTTTATTCTCCTCAAATCTTACATTAGGCTTACGGAGAAAATGGGTGAAAGGCGATGAAAGATTGCGAAAGGAACGTCTTACATTAGGCTTCCGCGACCCGACAGTTGACGTGAACGCAACCCTGATTGTGCTCGACCTGAACGCTGTGAAGCCCCGGCACGTTGGCGGCGAGCGCCTTGAACATGATTGCGGAAACTACCTCCGGCGTCGTTCCCCTGCACCCTATGTCGAACGCCGAGCCCCTTGATATGCGGGGAGCATGGGATCGACCGGCCCTTCTTGTTCGCGGCGTTGCTAATGTAGTCAAACAGAGCTTCCGCGTCAAGCGGCGGAGCCACAAGGTCGCCCTTGTTCAGTATCATGCTCCACGACCGTTGCCAGCCGTACAGCGACCGGATCACCCCGTCCATATTGATCTGCACGACGCTATGGACGCCGGTGTTGGCCAACTCCGGAAACTCGACCTGTAGCTCCTGCGCGTAGTGCCGGACAACCTCAAGCTGGCTGTCGGGCGTCCGGAGGCCGCTCGTCACGTACCGTGGTAACGCTTCAAAGAACGGATCGCAAGCCACGATCACCGGCTCAATTACCGGCGTGAGTATAACTCTCCGGATTCAGCTTCAAGAATCTGTTTTCCTGTGCTCCCATGCTATCCCCCGTAGTTTAGGATCAAACAACAAGCGGCCCCGGACGGACACAACCGGTCGCCGGAGCCGCCTCCCCCTTTCGTGTTACCTTTCTCTATGCCGCTTCCGCCTTCGGTGCTTCCGCCTTGGGCGGCGCTACAGCCTTCAACTCGGCTTCCGTCTCGACAAAAATCACGTCGATCAACGGCTCCGCGTACACGCCCTCAAGGTCTTTGGCGCTGACCCTGCTCGCGAGAATCCTGTGGAACTTGACCTCGTAGCTGTCGTCCTCGTCCATCTTCTTCATCTGCGCCATGCACTCTTTGAGGTCGGCCTTGTCCGTGATCTTGGTGTAGGGCTTCCCGGCTTCCGGGGTTCCCGGTTCGCCCATGTACTCCTTGACCTCTTTCGGTTCCCTCCACCTTGTCGGCGTACTTGTTCCAGAGGTCTTGCCGGACTTCGTTGGCGTCGTTCAGCACCTTGTTGACGGCTTTCAGGTTCTTGGCAATCTCGTACCATATCGGTAGCTTCTGTTTGCCAAGCCCTTCCAGCGCGGCCTTGATTACTGCGAGTTCTGCGAGCTTCATCTGATCCCCCTTGGGTTGTTGGTTTTTCAGCACGTCCCATTTTAGGGAAGCAATACCCTCTGTGCAAGCCCCCCTATGACATTATTCCGTTGTTCACAAGCGCCGTCCGGATACTGTTTGCAAGGTTGACAAGCGCCTGCATATTCGTACCCGACGACAAGCCGCTCGACCCTGCGATATATGAGGCGAGCGCTCCGCCCGATGCGTATGCCGTCTGCGGCGTCTTGCTGTTGCAACCGAAACCGGTTGAAATCACGCAGTTGCCGACAACCTGTAGGGTTGCGGTCGGTGAGGGCATTGCGCTCGACGTGACGCCGGTTCCCCCGATCCTGACGGAACCGTTCTCGATCCACATACCGAATATCGCGTTGGTCGGGAATGTGCCTGCGTTCGTTCCGTCGCTCGTCCAGAAGCCTATCGCGTTGTTCGCCGCCTGCCCGCCGTAGTGCTGAGACGTGATAAATTGAGCGTACCCGCTCGTTCCGTTGTACCCCAAACGAATCTGAGCGTAGGCCGGTTGGCTTCCTGCGGTCGAGCAACCCGCTTCAAAGACGCTCGCAACGGTCGCGGAAGTCGATACGTGGGAAGTTCCTTGGACAATGCCCGTCGAAGTAATGGCCCCGCAACCAACCGTCCCAACGTAGGCAAGGTCAAATACCGATTCTGAACCGGCTGTGTCGCGGGTAGCAAATGCCAACCAACCGTTTGCCGCCTTGTTCAGTAGGTAGTAGTTCCCCGCATTGTAGCTCCCGGAGTATTGGACGTATCCCTGCGGCGAGAGGTTCCCCGATCCGTCGAGCAACATTGTCTGAGTCGTGCCCTGATACCACCTAAACCCGTTCCCGCCTGCCCCGGCCTGAAACCAAAAGTATCCGGCGTCAATGCCGATTGCGTACTTATGCGTAGTGTCGTCAAAGAGAATGATCTTGTCGCCCGCCTGCACCGCGCCCGCCGCGCCCGCCGCCGCATAGCCGGAACCGGTAAACCTGAGAGCGTTCGCTGATCCAATTCCCCACGCCGTCGAACTCCCGCCCGTTGCCGTGATAACCCCGGAGTTGTTGATCGCTCCGATGTAGGAAAGGTCGTACACGACCTCCGCGCCTGTGGTGTTCCTTGCGCCAAGCGTGAGGATCGCGCCTGCGGCCTTATTGAGAACCCCCAAGCTCGAATCGAATTGCAAGGCTCCCGAACACCGGAACACCCCCGGCGTGTAGATGCCGTTGGTATAGGAGCCGGCGTTGTTCAGCCGTAGGTATCCGTCCGCACCGTTGTATATGGTGTTATAGTTCGATGCGCCAAGGAAAAGGGTCGTGCCTGTGATCGAAAACATTGCCCGAAAATGCTCCCACGCCATTAACGTCCAGCGCGACGGTCGGGACTTTCCCCACGCCCAACCAATCGTTGTTCTGTGCAAACACTACCCCGGTCGTCATTCCCGCCGTGTGAATAACAATGTTCGCCCCGTAGGTTGCCTGTATGTAGTTCAGGGTCGAACCGACGCCGCCAAGGTACAGGGTCGCGGTGTCGCCGCTCGTCGTGAAGCGCGTACCCTCGATATTGAAGGTGTTGTTGATAACGGTCGCGCCACTTACCGTGAGTGCGCTAAGGGTTCCAACGGTCGTGATGTACGATGTACCGGCCCACGTCGAGAGCGCGGTATTCTCGACGTTTCCAAGGCCAACATCGCCCTTCACCAATGAAAGTTGAGTTTTGAGGTTGGTGAACGTGATAGTCGAGGGTGTGGCCGCGCCCGCGCTGACGTTTCCAATGACGCTTAACGCCGTCATATTCGCCATCTTCGCGAGCGTGACGGCTCCCGCGACAATGGAGGCGTATATGGAGGTCGTCCCTGAGCCGGAAAGGTCTGTGCCAAGCGAAATGCTTTGGTTGCCGATCAAGTAGCTCTGATTCGACGCCCCGGTGACAATGCCCTGCGCGTTGACCGTGATGCCCTGATAGGTTCCTGCGCTGACCCCGCTCGCCGGGAGGTCGGAGTTTCCAAGCGCGGCCATGCCGGTCACGATCCCCTGCGCGTTGACCGTGATCCCGGACTTGGTTCCCGCGCTCACGCCGCTTGAAGGGAGGTCGCCATTGACAAGCGAGCGGAATGTAGGCGTCCCCGCTCGACCCGCTTGCGGCCCCGCGAACACCTTGTTCTGCACCTCGAGGCCCATGTTGCGCTGAGGTTCCCCGACGTGGTTACGGCGCTCCCGGTATTGAACTCTCCCGGCATCGAGAGGCCAACGGAGTACACGGTTCCGCCTCCGCCGCCCGCGTTCGGGAACGATCCGGTTCCCCCTTGGTTCATCCAGCACCGGAGCGTCCACGATTCGCCACAAGCTCGTAGAATCCAAGCGTGTGGTAGTTCGCCCGCCCCGGTGATCATGTCCACAATCTTCCAATACCCGTTCAACTGCATACCGGAGTTTTGCAGGAGATTAAGCGTACCGTAGATATTGACACTCGGAGAATTGAGCGTTAAGACGCCGTTGATAATCGCAAGCTGTTCAGCCGGAGACTTGTACACGTTGATGCCCGACTGATTCGCATAGACAAAGGTATCAGGATAGGTATTTGATCGTGAAGCGCGCCGACAAATACCTTGGCGTAGCTCGATCCTGTCGCACTCCCGGCAATGTTGATCCGGGGGCTTCCGGAGGTCGCGCTCGCGGGGAATGAAATGAACCGCCCGATGGTCGAACTGTTGTTGACAGCCGGAACGGTGAGGTTTTCCTGATAGAATATGTAGCCTGAGCCGTCGTCAATCGTGAAGGTCATTTGCGGGAGCGAATTGGCTCCTCCGCCCGACAGCGTGGAAATGGTGAAAGAGAGGTAGATGGTCTTACCCCAAAGGCTACTCGGACTTCCAAGCGTCTGCATGAGGCTGTCGAAACTATTGCCTGTGGAAGTCCAGAACTCCGCATAGTTCGGGTAGGTGGAGTCATACCACCATCCGTATAGCTGAGAGGTCGGGAGGGTGCTACCGGAGGGGTTGCTGACCGTATTGTGCCATCCCGACGCGCCCGAAAACGTCGGGTTGGTGATGTAGGTCGTGGTCTGATCTACGGACGTGTCGGGAGGGGTGGCGCTGTTGATCCCGATCTTGATACGGTCGTGGCTCGAATAGGCTACGTTAAACCCGTAGTCGCTGGCACCGTTGTAATAGAGCTTTGCCGCTCCGTTTGCAACCCCGACGTAGGGCGTTCCGCTCGCTAAGCCGGAATCGAGGACGATGTTCGTCCCGTTTTTGAGTGTCGTGGAGGAGAAATCCCATCCGGCAATCGTACTTGTAGCGGTGCCAAGGGCAAAGTTCGGGGCGCTGATCCATCCCCCGGAATTTATCAAGATGCCTGCGGTCGTGCAGGCTCCGTTCCCGCCTGTTCCTATCGTAAAGGGTGTGGACGTGATCTGCGCGTTGTCGAAATTCCATCCCGCTATCTGAGCGGTGACGGTTCCGGTGTTGTCGTTTCGGCTGACCTGAAAGACGGGAGCGCTCCCATAATCGGCGCAAAATGCGATACCGGTCTGCGTCTGCCACGCGCCCGAATAGTGCAACTGCCCAATTGTGATTTCTGTTTTGTTGGGCGTGTCGTACACCCACAACCGAATAGAGGGCGCTTGGGACTTGGTATTGGAGCTAAAGCCGGACTGTGATCCCGGCCCAAAGAAGCCCGACGCCTGCGCCTTATAGAGTCCCATGTTTGAGGACGCCACTCCTCCTACGCCCGTAAAAGACGTGGAGCCGTAGAAAACGTCGGAGCCGATACTCCAACCCCCGATTGTCCCGGAGGATGCGACAATTCCACCTTTCAGATAGACGTTTTGGGCGTACATTCCATAGCCAACAAGCGCTCCCCCAAACGCCGCGTCGGTGATTCCTGCAAGGTAGCCAACCCTGACCTGCGGGACTACGGTTGCGGTCGTGTTCCTGTTGTCGTATATGTCGATTATCGGATGTCCGGCGAACGTCGAAGCGTCCATGAAGATAGCGCCCTGCCGGAGCAACCCGGCCCCGCTCGTTGCGGCGTTTCCTACCCGCACACACGTAGCGTTTTGGGATATAACGTGATCCGGGTTGTCGTAGCTCGCGTAGTACAGCGCATAGCCGCCCGCGCCGTTCCCCTCGCATTGGGTGTGACCGCCCCCCAAAACGCCGGTGATCTCCGATTGGTGCATTGCCCTGACAAAGAAATTCAATACCGACAGCCCCGCCCCTACCGCAAGGTCGGAAATCTCGATAATGTCGTCGTCCTGAAAATTCGGCTCCTTGATATTGAGTTGGCCGTAGGGAGCACTCGATTGCCCGAATACCGTCTGCCCGCCCATCACGTTTGACGAATCGGAAACGAACAGCATCCCGTTCGTGGCCTTGATTACGTTCTTTTGGAAGATATTGGCGAACAAGGTTCCCCGAACGCTGAGGTTGTCGATCTCCATGTACGACTGATTCGCAACCGTGACGTTCTGATCCACGGTATAGCCGCCGCCAAAGACGCCGTGACTATAGGCGGTTCTCAGATATTTGCCTGTCGCCCCTGTAATGTTGCCACTGTGGGTTGTGTCGCCTGTGACGCCAAGCGTACTCGAAAGCGTCGTCGCCCCGGTGACGCCAAGGGTTCCGCCGAATTGCGAGTTTTGTAAGAAGCTCGTCGTCCCGTCCGCATTGAGGCGGAACTGCTCGGCATTGTTAATGCGGAAAGAGAGTATCTTGCCGGTGGCCGCGTTGAGCATTGTCGAGCCGTCGCCGCCCTGAAGGAGCGCGTACCCCGACGTTCCCCACATAGCCGAGTTCGCGAACTCCGCATAGGTGCTCACTGTACCTATTTCCGCGACCCCTGCGGTAACTGCTCCGGAGAACCCTCCGGTCGTGGCCGTGAGAGCCGCGACCGCGATCCCCGCCGATCCGTCCCGGAGGACAATCTGAGACGCCGTAGCCGTCGATACCGCTCCGTGAACCGCGCCCGTCGCCGCAATGTGGGTGTCGATCTGCGCGTGGGTGTTGGTTCCGATGGAGGAGAGCGCGGAATGATCCCGCGTTGCCAAGTCCGTGAGGTTGCTCCCCGTCTTGCTGATCTTCGTCCATGCGATAGCCGCCCCTGCCGCAACGTCGGCGTCCACAAGGGTAGCGGCACTCCATACGCCCGATGCTACCTTGGCAAGCCCTGTCCAGCCGGAGGAGTCCGCGTTCGTCCCGCCGTACGGATTCCCGATTTTGGCCCCGTTCCACGTCTTGTTCGTGAAGGTCTGGACACTCGAAACGTCCGCCACGTCCTTCTCGGAGCCAAGGTCGCCTATCCTGAACCGCGTTGCCGCCGCGTTCGCGTAGATAAGCGAGCCTGCGGTTCCGGTGCGGACAATCTCAAGGCCCGCGCCCTCGGAGCTTGCGTCGCTTCCTGTTACGTTGACTTCAATCGTCTTATCCGTCACCTGTAGGAGCGTGGCGCTGACCGCCGTGATCTCCCCGGTGATATTGAGGTTGCCCCCCACGTACAGATTTCGCCCCACGTACACGTCTCGCGGAGCGCTTGCCCCCGACGCGCCAAGGTCGTAGGTGTTGTGTGCGGCAAAGAGGATGCCGGTCAACGTCACTACCCCAACGCTTACGTTGCCGCTCGCGTCTCGGCGCATAATCATATTGGCGCTGTTGACGTTCGTGGCTCCGTGGTCTGCCGCCCGGTCACGTCCTGTGAATGGGTGTAAGCCGCGCCCCAATCGGTCGGGTCGTAATCCGGGAGGAACCGCCGCAATCGTTGGAACTGCAACGTTCATCCCGCCCAATACGGTCAGCTTCCCCGGATCGTCACGTCCTGCGCGTCCATCGTGACCCCGACAAGGCTTATGGGACCGGTTCCGGTCTGCTGGATATAGCTACTGAGCGAGTCGAAAATCCAAAGGCCGGACGAACTGAGTTCGACGGCGCTCTTGGTGGAATAGACGGTGAAGTTGTCGAAGTAGGCGGAAAGGTTCGTCGTGAGTACATAGCCCGCCTTGTCGCGAGAACCGCCCGAATATAGACGGTCGCGGCGGACGTGTTGAACGCAACGCTGATCTTCTGCCACGCCGAACTGCCGTTAGCTGATCGAGACGGTGGACGACGTTATGAGGGTGCGTGTAGCCGGAATCCGAATAAACCTCTATCCCCGCTATCGAATCATAGGTCGTGACCGGTGTTCCGTTCCGAACCCAGCACTCAATCGCGTAGTTCCGGGCCGTCCCTGACGACGAAAGGATCATTGACCGCTTCATCGACCCCCACGGCAATATCGCGCCGGCGGACGTACATGATAAGCGAACTGCCGGTCGTGACGGAGAGCTTGTAGCTGTAGCTTTGTTCTCCGCCTGCGCGTTGGTGCGTCCGTTGTCGCCCGCAAGCGAACCGAACCCCGCCGCCGCTATCGTCCACTCGGCCCCTACCGCGCTCTCGAAGTCGGGGTTTGTATTCGGCTTGTATAGTCGGTTATGATCCCGGCGGTCGTAAGCTGGGCCTTCGTCATGCCGTTGTACTGCGGAGTTCCCAGCGTCACGCGGGCCGTCCCGTCCGTGTCCAGCATTATGACGCCGTTCCCCGAAAGGCGTACCGGCGCGCCAAGTGTAGCTCGATCCCCCGAACCCTCCCACGGTTCCCCATACGCCCCACTCGTCTGCGGCCGTCGTTGCCAAGGTATCCGAGCACCGCCTTGTCCGCCCCTCCCACCTTCACCCGGATAGCCGAATGGAACGACCCGTCCGAGTCCGTGTGAATCAGGATACCGTTGTTGACCGCGCTTGCGCCTGCAACCCGTATGTCAACCCCGTTGTTCGATCCGTTCAGGTTGGTAAGGCTCTGCGGCCCTACTCCCCATCCCGCAATCAAGGCATAGTAGCCGCCGGACGCGACGTTGTTAAGCTGAATAACGGTCGCCCCGGTATTGTCCTTGACAAGAATCCCGTTATTGTCGATGAAAACGCCGCTCGTTCCGCCAAGCTGAAATACTGATACCCTTCTCGACCCGGATACGCCCCGCGTCGATCTCGTCGGCGGCAAGGAACGTGCTGACCCGGAAATCCGTGATGTTGGCCGCGAGCGCCCCGAACGTCCCGCCTGTACTGACGGAGGGCGACCGCGTAGGCGTTGGCAATCGGCGTCGTGAGGTCGAGTACGTGGTTGCCCGCCGGAATCGAAGTCCCGCACGTGTAGGCCGCGCCGTCGAGCTTGATTCCTGCCGTGATGGGCATGAACGTGACGGCCCCGGAGAGGATTGCGGTCTGAGAGTAGCCGATGGAATCAATCGTGATCGTCTGACCGTCGCCAACGGTGAAGTAGATTTTGCGAAGCTGTACCGGGACGCTGTATCGGACGCTCCGCTCGCTGGCGGTCTTGTTGATAGTCCGCCAATCCCAGCGCTCCGGCCAACGTCTGCCGGTTCAAAGGGGATACAGAGAGCGCGGACGTGCTGTTAAGCTGAATCAGGCCGCTTGCGTTCCCGGCCTTGTCGGTCACGACCGCATAGTACCACGGATATTCCGCCTGCGATACCTGGAGTCCAGAATCGCGGTGACGGGCGCGGGTTCCGATTTTCAGGAACGTGGGGGCCGGGGGACCGGGCGCGACCGTGGCGCTCCCGTTGAACTGCCGGAGTATGTCGATCCGGGCGATGCCGCTCCTGGCGTCCGTGGGCTGGGTCCGACGATCGAGCGAGAGCATCGACCCTGCCGTACCCCCCGGTGATGCCGGTCTGTGAGGGCGTCCACGCGGGCGCGGTCTTATCGAGCGTTCACCCTTGCGATATTCGACGCCTCGTGGTTCGAGGGGCCGTACCCGGAATAGAACTCCACGTACCAAGCCCCGTCCGCCGTGATGCTGAAATGGGCGCTGTAGGTGCTGCACATGCCCCCGGGCTCGCGGGTCGGTGAATAGCAACGGTACTTGATCGTAGCGGCACGCCCGCTCAGGACGTGGGGGCGGTGAGGCGTGCAGTGACGTTCCCGTTCCACCATCCGGATTCGGTTGGGTTGATCCTTGGACGCCTACCCCGTTGGCCGTCCCGGAAAACTTAATGCTCGTCCGGGGCGTCATGTCGGGCGTGGAGGACGCGGTGTTGATATAGATTTCCTCCCAATCGCCGTCCGGAGCAAGCCGGTTCAGAAGTCCCGCTCTCGTAAAAGCGCACCTGATACGTGCCGGTCGTGATCGACGCGATCGGCGTTTTCAGCGCATAGCCGCCGTCCGCATCGGTGCTGACGCGGGCCAGCACCGTGTTTCCCGTCGGGTCAAACAGCATCGCATAGGCCGCGATCGCCGGATTGCCCTGCCGGATCGTACTTGTAGCCGCTTACTATGACGTTGCTTCCCTCGACCTTATAGCTCGCCATCTCTCACGTCTCCCTTATCCGACTATCGGCCTCATGTAAATCGTGATCGTACCGGTCACGCAAGCGTTGTTCATTGCTCCGCCCACCGCCACGTCAAACAAATCCACGACAAGGTTGCGGTCGCCCTGTAGGCCCGTGATCCGCACGTCCGTTGACTTCGGGAACATACCCCTCGCGTTGACGATAATGGCGTCCGCAAGGTTCTCCTTGCTCTCCTGATACCAACGGATCACCGCATTGCCGCCCGCCGGATTGAGCGTATCGCATTGGAACGCGACTTTGTAAATCTGATAGTCGAGGCCCAATTTCGGAGCATAGTACACGCGCCGCCCGTTCTTGGTCGTATTGACCGTGACGGTTCCGGCAATCAGGTCGGTGTCGGCCATAATGACGGTATCGGCTCCCTGTATCCCCTCGATCTGCGATTCCGAATTGCTCGAATCAACCATAAGCTGATTGATAATCGGGGTTCCAAAGCCGCTATCCCACTCCCCTGTGCCTCCCCCGTAGGTCTGATTCGCCGGAGAAACAAGGTTGGAGAGCGAGTACATGAACCGAGCTTTGCCGCCGATCCGGGCCGACAGCGTTCCCTTGTAGGTTTGGAGGCTGACGTTCTGCGTAATCGTCGCTTCCGCCGGGGGTGCGCCCGCGACCCCGGAGGTCACGTCGAACGATACCGCCGTATCGACCGCCTGCCCTGCCATGAGCGGCCTGACCGCAACGCCGTAGTTCCCGCCTGCCGCGCTGATTTCCACGTACCGGTCGCTCGTTATGAGCTTCGTCTGTGCCGCGTCCGTAAAGTCCGGGGTGTCTTTTGCCACGTACACTATCTCGAAGTCTGTTGCCGGTGTCCACGCGCCCGCCCCAATCGTGATGCTGAATCCCATGGGGGTTGATTTCGCCGTCACCGCGCCTGCGTCCGGAGCCGCGAGCGCCGGGAGCTTGACAAGGAACGGGTGGGCGTCGCCCATGTAGGTATAGGACGCGCTGGCATACGGGGGCGTCGTCTTGGCATAGCTCCCCGTCGCAAGGTCAACGTAGGCGCTTTTCAGCGAGCCACGCACCGCCCTGACGCTGATCTTGTACCGGAACCCGACGTTAAGGCCCATGATGCAGGTCGGCGTCACGAACCCGCCCGAATAGTCGTCTCCCGCGACGATCTGCTCAAGCGTTTTGCTCGGCTGATTCGCATACGACGTGTCAACCGGAATCGCCCTGATCTCGTAGCTCGACACGCCCGATTCAATGGCGGCGGGTGTCCCGGACGACGCGCTCAAGCCGGTGAGGTCTGCGGCGCTTCCATCCGTATTCGTGACCGTGAGGACGGAGCTTCCGCCCGACGTGGCCGCGTTCGCCGTGATCCGGTAGGTTCCCCCGTTCGACGGGAGGACAAGATTGAAGCCCGCAAGCTCGTTCGACGTGAACACCTTGTCGCCGGAGCTATTGCTGACGGTGAACTGACCGGCCCCGCCTGTGCCCTGTATGTCCGTCCAATTCCACGCTATCCGCACGTCGGCCCTGTGGGTGAGGAGTCCTTTTTTCGACGTGAAGGCCATGAGCGCGGTCATGTCGCTCTGTAGGTACGGGAGTTCCGTCTGCGGCACAACGTCCACAACCCGGAGGTTCCGGGGAGCGGGCGGTACGTCACCCTCGGTCATTACCAACACGCCCGCGTTCCCGGCTCCCATTGACCCGATCCCTACCCGGAAGCTGGGCCACGTGGTTCCCTGTAGCGTTGCGCCGGAATCGTGGAGGCTGAAACACGTTGGTCGCCCTGCCGTCCGCGACGCTATTTATGTTGCCGCCCGCCACGCGTGACGGTCGCGAGAAGCAACGCGCCGGAGGCAAGGGCGCCGGTCGTTATCACGACGGAAAACGTGTCGTAGAGGTATATCTGCCGGTCTGCAACGGCTCCGGGAGGAGTCGAAAACCATCCCCCAACGGAAAACTGTGCAACCGTATTGGAGGAGCCGCCGAACGGAGCCGCGAGCGTAAGGGACGTGTCGCTCTGACGCTCTGCGACCGCGTAGCTCGCGCCCGCGACAATGAGCGTCCGGTTGGCCTTGAATACCTTGGTGAACGCTGTCCCGTTGCCCGGTGACGGTGGCGCTCCCGTTGGTCACATGGGCGGTTCCTGTCTCGTAGTTGTTCGTCCCGTAGAGGATCGCGACCTTGTATGTCCCGGCCGTGGCCGAAATCGCGACGTTCTCAATGAGGCGGGGTTGACAATCGCCCTGACCGCCCCGGTTGGTGTCCAGCACGATAGCGCGGCCCGCCGGATGTTGACGGAGAGGCTCCCGCTGCTGGCTCACGGCCCAATCGCCGCTCCACACGTTCGGAGACACGCGGTTCATCACCAAGCCCGTAGGCCGCGATGAATGAAGCGTCCACGCCGCTCCGGTTCTGATCGAGAAGCGTCTGCAACTGTGCAAGCTCCGGTGTCCCGATGTAAAGATTGTCCTTCGCTACCTGTACCTGTCCCATTGCTTCCCCCTTAGAATAATACCGTGACCTGAACCGGTAGCACTTCGCGCCGGATCAACCCTTGAAGTTCGTTGTCTGTCTTGCCGCTCTTGTTCTCCATCGTGACTTCCGCCATGGCTCCCGCGTCAAGGAACGTCCTGTCGATCTCCGGGAACGTGCCCTCAAGCCACCAACCCGTTTGCTCCTCGGTCTGGAAGCTGACGGACGCCGTGGTATCGCCGCTCAAGCGCTTCACGTCGAGCGTGGCCTGCGCCTCTGTGCCCCGCGCCGCGTGTAAGCCGTACCGGCTGGCGAGCAAGGTCTGTAGCGTCCCGTCCGTCTCCTTGCCGCTCCGGAGTATGTGCCACTCGTCCGCCTCCATCTGCAAGCCCCGGCCCGTATGGTTGGCGTCCGGGAGCGCCGTGATCGCGTCCGCAAGCTCCTGTAGCTTCACACCGATAGCGCTCAGGATCGCGTCCGTGATCTCGACGGTCGAATCAATGTAGCTGGCAAGGTACGCTATCAGTTTCGCTTTCATGGCTTAGTGCCCTTGCGCGTAGCTCTGTGTGAGACTGTTGCCTTCCGTCGTGCTCGTCCCGGTATCCGTGATCGTGAGGCTGACGAAACGCGGGAGGCTTTCGCTTCCCAGCGGCGCGTCCGCGAGCACTCCGTTGACCGTGAAGGTCGAGAGGTCAATGTCGCCGCCGTTCGCCACGCCCTTGATAACCGCAAGTAGGCTGTCGTCCGCGACGCCCTGACCGAACGGCCACACCCGGAAATCAAGGTAGCTGGCAATCGCGTCCGCGACGGCCCGGAAGATGCCCGCAATGGTCGACCCTCCGAGCTCGAGAGCTTGGTGCTGTAGCTTACCGTGATACCGGTAAAGGTGATGTTTTCGCACGTCACAATGTCGGCGGACTCCGGCCTGCGTCGGCTATTCCTGCCGCGATAGCGGTAAGGTCGCTCGCTACTGTAGGCCGCGCCACTATCCTTTGCGAGCACGATCCGGACGCCCCGCGTGTTCGTATCCCGGAGCGCGAGCGCCCGGAGTACCGTCGGGTCTGTCTCTTTGGCCGTCGCCTCGTAGAACGCCTGCGTTCCCTGATTCAAGCGTTGCCATGATGTTTTTCATCCGGGCCGCGTACAGGTCGTCGCTCTCGGCGTCCTCGCCGCCCATGGAGGGCGCGGGGTTCGTGACCGTGACGCCCGAAATCGGCACGACAAGCTGTGTCATTGTATTGGCCGGAACCTTCACCTGCGACCCCGTAAGTAGTGATTCTGCTACTACACTATCGCCAAGTGAAACAGATAATCGCAAAGCCATTCATCGCGACGTTCTTTGCCCCGATCACAACGTCGTACTTTGTCTCGTACACCGTGTTACCGATCTTGCGCCCGTATCTGTGTGCCCGCCGGGATGATACTGCTCGACTGTCCCGGTGAACACGACGACGACCGACGCCCCGGACTTCCCCTTGCGCGTAACCCCCCTGCGGCTCCCGATCATGTCCAGCGCCGCACCTTTGGCGGTGTCGATAAAGAGCGAGCGCTTCACGCCCGTCAAGTCGTTCCACGCTTCAGCCAACACGCCCGCGACCGCCGTGAGGATCGAGCGAGCGACGCCCCCGACGACGAAATTTGTCACCTTGCTCTGACCTGCCGCAACCGACGTTACAAGGTCTTGCTCAATCTGTCCCTGCGTTTTCATCTCTGCTCCTTAAAGTGTGACCGGCACGAACACCGATCCGCCTTGTAGTGGTTGAACCTGTACCCCGACGCTGAGGCTATTGCCGTCCCGCGTCACGCTCAGTACGTTGATGTTCTTTACCCTTGGGTCTTGCATAAACCCGTTCAGCACCTTGACCTGCACAAGCGATAGGATTGCCTCCGGGGGATAGTCGGCCCCGGCCTGTAGGTCAAGCCCGAACGTCTCGTAGAACGGCACGTCGCCCCGGATCGAGAGCGCAAGGTTCCGCATGGCCTGTTGGAACGTCTCGACCGGCTCCATCACCTGTAAGTCACCGTCCGGCCCCGCCGCAAGCGCGTTGGAGAGGTCGCGGCCCAATATGTTCTGCCCGGACTGATCCCCGAATACCGCTATGTCCTTGGCGGTCGTCACGTCGGCCTCGACCGGAATCAGGATCGTGGCCCCCGGTGCGAGCGCGTAGAAGGCGCTCGCGCTGAGGCCGTTGTATTGCAGGATCGTGTCGTAGGCGACGCCGTACCGGTATTCCAGAAGCCGGAGCGTGTCCCGGTCGGAGCGCACGTGGGGAACAGAAATCACAACCTTGCCCGTCGGCTCCCCGGCGTCGTAGGCCCGGAATATCGTCTGCATCTGCTCCCGCGTCACCCGCTCGAACTTGTCCGCCGCCCCCGCGATCCGGAGTTGGTTGATTGCGTTCTGCACCTGCCAAACCGCGTCGCTCCAATTGGTCGTGTCGTAGTCGGCAAGCTCCCCCGCCGGTGCGTTGACAAGGAGGGTCGCAAGCATCTGCTCCAACGCGGCAATTGCCTGCGCGATCTGAGCGTAATACTGTGAGAGTGTCGTTTCCATCGCTATCCCTTCAAGTCACCGATGAAGCTATTGACCTTGCTCGAAATCGTGCCCGCCGCCATGGTTGTCTGCCCCGCGAGTGCGCTCCCGTACATGGACGCCAGCCCCGCCAAGCTCCCGGCCAAGTTGCTGAGGGTGTCGATTGCGGTGACGTATGCGCCCGCGCCCTGCAATATCGCGCCTATCGCCGGAATCCCCTTCAACGTCGCAACCGCCCCGGTCAACCCGTCCTGCGCCTTCGTGAGCATGAAGCTGAAATTGAGAAGCATGGACAGCATCCCGTCCTTGGTGTCCACGGTCTGAACCGGCCCTATCGACGTGAACGTGAGCGTGTAGGTCGGCTCGTAGGGGTTCCTCCGGGCGCTGACCTCCGGGATGAAGGTTTCGAGGTTGACGGCAAAGCGTTCGTCGTAGATGAAATCGTAGTAGTTCAGGCTATAGACGTACTTGCTCTCGCCGTCCTGCTTCTCCGGCCTCGCCTGCTGTAGCCGCTTGAACACGTCGTCCCGGAAATTGAGGAGGCGGGTATAGCCGTCCTGAATCTCGATCCCCTGACGGCGCGGCTGTAGCCCAAACGTCCCGGTCATGCTGACGCGGGTGAGCTTGGAGCCGAACCTGTCCACGAATCCCTGATCCGGGACGGTCTGCGCGATCACGGAACGGCTCCCGTACTCGTACCGGAGCGTTGTGGGTTTCACGGCCATTGCAAACACCGCCACCTCCTGCCAATCGGTTCCGGCCTTCTGATCCTTCCGGATAAGCTGGAACACGATAGCGTCCGCCTGCTGTATTCTGAGGGTTGCCATTACTGTATCTTCCCCGTTCCTGTCGTTGCCCCGGTCTGAGCCGCCGCCGTCCCGGTCGTCGCTACCGATATTCCCGGCATCACGTCGCCGGACTTCACGAACGCTTCAACCGCGCTTGCAATCGCACCGGCGAGCGCGTCCACGCTGTCGGTCTGCTTCTGCGGGTCGGTCTGCTTGGCCGCGTTCAGCATCGCGGACTTGATTGCGCTTTTGAGTGTCGCCGTGTTCAGCATCGCTACCTCGTAAGGATTTCGTCCAGCCCGTCGGCTATCTTCTGGAAGTCCGCCGCGTTGTTGGGTATCCCGGATACCCCGGAGGGCGTCGGGACGGTCATTGCCTTGATCGCGGCAATCAGCGCTTTCAGCTTGTCCCGTAGCGTCTCCCCGTACACCGAATGTTCCCGCTTGTTGTCCTTCTGTGCCTGCACCCGGACGCCCGCCGCGCTATCTATCGTGAGCGATTGCACCGGCTTCCCGTCCTTGTCCACCTGCACAAGCGAGAGCGTCCCGTTCATCCGGAGCATGACGTTCCCGGCCCCTTGAGGCCCGTAAGGTCAAGCGTGATATTGCCGGTTCCCTTGCCCTGCGCCACGATCCGGGTTGTGAAGTCGCCGTGTCCGTTGTTCTCGAACTCCGAACAGATAGTCGTCGTTCTCGTACCGCTCGGCCTGCCGGTCAAGGTTCGCGCCGTCAAGCCGGAGGAATTGGTGCTGATTCAGGATAATGAGGTTTTCAATCGCCCCCTCGACAAGCGGGTTGGCAAGCTCGCCGCCTATATAGCTGATCTTGACCTTTTCCCCGACGCTCACAAGCTGGGTTCCCAATCCCTGCGTGTCGCCGTCCACCTGTTTCATTATGAAGGGCCGGGGGAACTTTTTTTTGCCTTCAAGCTGGCTCGACACCGGCCACATGAACGACACGTTTTCAAGCCGGTGGAATACGCGGGCGTAGTCGTCGTAGAGCTTCATGGTTTCGGGCTTCCCCTCAACCATCACGAAATGACCCGTCACCGGGAAGTATATCCGGTCGTAGTCTCCTTTGTGGGGTTCGTAGCTGTATTCGCTCACGAAACCGTCTTGGACGATTTTTCCCATTAGAACATTCTGTCCTTATTGGCGCTGTACACGTAGTTCGCTGGCCCCGCCTTTTTGCCGAACTGCCGGAAATCGTGGTAGTCTTGGAGCGCTTGGGGGTTGTGGCCTCGCGGGAGCGTGAGCCGCGTCGTCCACGGTGAGCCATAGCTGTAACTCTGCTCGACGCCGGTGCAGTAGAACTCCATGCCCGCGTAGGTGTTCCGGTTCTTCAAGTGGTCGCTCGGCCTCGGCGTCTCCTCCGGGAGAATCACCTTGGTTCCGACGAATATCTGTCGCCCCATCACGGTAGCGGTTCCGCTTTCGAGGATATGGTTGTACCGGTTCCATCTCCAAAGCCGGTCGCGCTTCTCCCGCGTGAGGAAGTCGGCCACGCCGGTTGTGTTCATGTCGCCGTATATCTCGCCCCGGATAATGTCCTGCACCTGCTCGAACGTGAGCACCATCGGGCCTTGCTTTATCAGGGGTATATTGAACGCTCCGTGGCCGATCTTGTAGCTGTCCACGATCTTGGGGTTGCTCTGCGTCCTCTGTACCCAATCGCCCGCGAACCCGATCATCCGGCTCTGACCCTGTAGCTCCCGGAGGCCGTACACCTGCGTCATAAGGGTATCGAGGAGGGGGAAGTAGAAGCCATATTTTCCGATGGTCGATACCGCGATAGGGTCTTTGGACCCAAAGAGCTTGTACATGGTGAATACTTCTTCGTCGCTGACCCCCAGCCCCTTTTCAAGAATCTCCTCACTCATGGGATCGTGGACACGTTCCCCGGTGATGGGCGACGTAAGCTCCTCCCACGTCGGGAGCGCATTGAGCACTATGCCGGTCGTCCCGCTCGCCGGATCATACCGCATGGCGTCGTACCGTAACGGGTGCTCCCAGCTATCGACCTCGTATTTGTGGTCGTAGGGCTTCGGGCGGCAAATGATAATCGGCCTGTCCTGACCGTGGCCCCCTTCATTGAGCGGCGAGTCGCCCGGAAGCGTGTCGATCCACAGTTCGTAGAACATGGGGTCGATCAACTGAGCAAAGTAGTTCATCACGGTTCCGGCGTACATATTCATCTGCTCGTCAAAAATCGTATCGTCCGCGTAGGCGGAGAGCGATACCTTGAAAATCTCATGCGGCTCGCTGAGGCCGCTCTTGTACGGGAGCGCTATCCGCATGGCGGGCATATAGTCCAGCACCCACTTGATCGCCTCCGGCGGATTCGAGCCAATAAACACGTTCTTAGCGTTGTCTCCCTTCCCCACCATTCCCCGGATGAAATCCAAGAATTGTGCCCGCTTCGCTCCCAGCGCCTTCTCGACATGACCCGCTCGTCCGTCGCAAGCTCCGGGGCGTTGGCTACCTGATCCTCGATAAAGAGCTTGCTCGCGTCCCGGCCCCTGACCGTGATTCCCCTCTGCACCCTGTCGCCATAACGTGGATTTCGTCTTGTACACGCAGTCCACGAACCCGAACATGAATATCTGATCCCGGACTTTCCCGGCCTGATCGACGCAGTTGACCCCCAGCGTAACGGCGTCCATAGGCCTGACGTCCTATAGATAAAGCTCTCCCAATTGTCCGACGTGACACCGTAACCGCCTTCCTGCGGAAACGGTACAAGCTGAACCTCCCACGTGCCCGCCGGCTACGAAAGGGTCTTATGCGTGTGGAGGCTGAGGACGTAATCGCTCAGGTCGCTCCCCTGCGGGCGATTCTGCGCCTGTGCGCTCAGGTTCCGGAATATCGGTCGTGGTTGTCTCTGCTCGAACATACTACCTTCCCAGCTTCTTTGAGCCGCCGTCCGTCGAATCGTCCATCACGATTGAGAATTTCATCTGCCCGACAATGCTTGCCCGCTCTTGTTCTTTATCGGCATCATACCGGGGGGCATCTGAATATCCTGCGACTGTGCCTCCTGTGCCGCCTGAAAGTCGCTCGCGCTCCCGCCAAAGAAAGGAACCTGCGGCCCGGATTTCTGGAAGTGGCCCGCGACGGCAGCGGCAAGGGGGGCGTCGTTGTCCCACAGCACCTTCATAACCTCGTCCCGAACGCCGGTCAATATCTCGCTCATTTCCTTCTGAGCTTCCTTCGTGGAGACGACGTAGTTCAGCCACTTCTCATGTTCGACCGCAAGGTTGGTCATAAAGCCCTGTATCTTGCGGCCCGATTCCGCCTGCTCCTCCGCGATGGTCGCTTGCCCCCGTCTCGGAGAGCGGAGCGCCCCGGCGCAACCCCTCGGTTACGAATTTCTGCTTTGCGTCGCCGGTAGAGTCCACTATCCCGCGCCTGCGCCTCCACGTCGTTCCACCTGCCGATGAAATCGCTCCACCCGCCCTCGGTCTGCGCTGATTTCATCATGTCCCGCGTGAGGCCCACGTTGACGTTCTTCCCCTCGGTGAGCGCAAGGATATATTCCTGCCGGAGTTGCGGCGGAATGTTCCGCATGATCGCGGACAGGTTCCCGTCGCCAAACATACCCTCCCGCATACGGAGCATCGTGCTCATTGAATCCTTCTTCCGGGTGCGCCTTGCGGAACGCCGTGAACATGAACGCCCGTTGCGCGTCGTTCGCCGGTGTTGCGAGCGCCGAATACACGTTCTGAATCTGCTGTACGCCCTCGGCTGTTCGGCCGAACTCCCCGGCCTGATATTCCCGGCCCCGTAGAACGCCTCCGGCATCATATTGACGCTCCAACCGGCGCGGTAGATGTCCTCCGGGGCCGACAGCACCCCCGCCGCCTGATTGAATCCGCCGCCGAATCTCTGTATAGAACTCCTGCCGCGTGGCGTCGTTTATTCCCATCGCGCCCATTACGGCTTCCATCTTGTCGCAGCTCGCCGCCGCCCATGCTGACGCCCGTAAAGCGGCTGAGACGGCTGAGGCCCATCACGCTCCCCATGTCAAGCCGGTGCGACCTCCCGTACTCAATCAAGTCCCGGAACGTGCCCTCGTCTCCCCCGCCCGACGCCTCCATGTACTGAGTGCCAAGTTGCCGCGCCTCCGTGGGCGAGAGTCCGTACTTCGCCCCGAACCCCTGGAAGTTCATGCCGCCGCCGCCTCTGGCGGCAAGCGTGTATTCGAGCGATTGAACCGCGTTGAACACACGCGACGTTGCCCTGCGCCTTGCCGAAAATCGTATTGAATAGCTTTTGCTGGGCCTCTTTGCTGGCCGTGAGGAACGTCGCAACCATCTCGCCAATCGGGGCCATGATCTGACCGCCAAGGTAGCTCCCGACAAGGCTCCCGGCCCCGCCGCCCGCAATTGCCCCCACGATCCCGCCGCCGACGGAGCCGATGGTTCCGGCAAGCCCCTTGGTGATCGTCCGGGTTTCGTATATGTCCTTGGCGATCATCTGATTCGCCATCGCCTGTGGGGAGTTAATGTCCCACATGGTCTTTTCAGCGTGGTACAGGCCCGCGCCCATGACGCCAAGGTTGCCAAGCGAGTTAATGACGGTTCCGATGTAGGCCGGGAGCATACGCCCGCCCTTCCCGCCCCCCTCGCCCATCAACTCCTTTGCGCGGCCAAGGATCATATCCGAATCCGCCTGCATACCGGCCACGCGCTCGGATTCCGCTCTCGGCCCACCGGTTCGTCGCGCTGATTGCCCTCTGGCCCCTCGCCCCGCCGATCCCCCGCGCCGCCTCGATTGCGTCCGACGTTTCGTATATCAGCTTCCGGGCCGCTTCCTCCGGCTCCGCCCCTACCTGCCGCATCAAGCTCTTGATCTGGCTCGAATAGTTCCGCCGCTCGCCCGCTCCCATGCCGCCATACTGATCTATGGCGTTTTTAAGCATCTGCTGTTTGACGGTATAGCGGTCAAGAATATCCTTGTCCGGAGCTTGTCCAAGGCTCCCGGCCTGCCCCATGCCGGTAGCGTCCAAGGCTCTGAATATCCTTGTTCGCGTCAACAAAGCTGGCTTTCACGCGCTGGGTAAGGCCGTCAACGTCGCGCTGTAGCTTCGGATCAACGGAGCCTACTACGTCAACCCTTATTTCCTGCTTGTCGCTCATTGCCGGTCTGCCTTCATTGCCTTGTTCAACTGCTCCGCCAAGCGCTCAGCCTCTTTCTCGTCGGCCTGTGGATCAAGTGCCCTGCGTTTCAAAAACTCGTTCGTCTCGGTGTCGAAGCCCTCGAACTCCCGTATATACTCGAACGCCCGATCTTCTACCGCGTCCGTAAGTATCTGCGTAAAGGTGGCGCTGAGGAGCCGGGGATCGTTCGCGGAATACCCGTACTTCCGTTTCCACCACGCCGCTATCGTCTTGGCCCGCTTGACCTGCACCTGAAACACCTTGGACTTGATTTGCTCGTCCGGTGCAAGCTCGTAGAGCCTAAGAAGTCGGCGTTGTCTCCGCTCCGTCTCCCGGACGAAAGGGATGCCTCGCTTTCTCAAGCGCCGCGTACAGCAAGTCAAACTGATCGCTTGACATCGCTGACAGGCTAAACCCTTTGGGGATTTCGATAATGCACTCGCGCATCATGAGGATAGCGTCGGCTCGGAAGATTTCGAGGGAAGCGGAAAAGGCCATTTCCTTTTCGAGAGGGTCGGTGGAATTGCGCCACAGCCGGACAATGGATTCCAGCTTTGCTAAGCTCGGTGCGTCCGCCAAGGAGCTTTGCAAGCTCCGTCCTGCGGTCGAAGAAGAACGCCGCGACGGGCGGTTCCTTGTAGGCTTTGAAGCTCCCGATTCCGGGAATCTCGAACTCGACAACATTCTGACTGTTCTGCATGATTCAATCCTCTTGGGTTAGATTGAAAGGCCCGACTTCGACCCTTGGGGAATCGGAGTCGGGCCTGATCCGCTACAGTCTCGCTTAGGACACGTTCGCCGGATAGTTGAACGCATCACCCGCGAGCTTCTTCCATTCCGCGCCGTTGAATGCTCGCGGAACGCAACGTCCACGTTCAGCACCTTCTGCTGATTAACCATCGTGGCGGACGCCTTGTTGATAATCCTGCCGCCCACAAAGGCGTTCAGGATCACCGGCACTCCGTCCACGGTGTCCGGGTGGTCGTCGCCGGTCACTTCGAGAATCGTGATCTCCGGTTCGTCCCGGAGGGTTTGCCACGTGGGAAGCGCGTCGTTGGCTTTCAGATTGAAAACCACGTCGAACCGCCCTGTACCCATCTCCTGACGCCCGTAGTTCGTTTCCCTGACGGTACGGGTGTTGATCTCGTCGGCCTGCGTGATGGGCGTCGCGACAGAGTAGTTGAATCCGTGGGCGCGGGCCGCGATGTTGGCGGCGTCGATTGTGCCCCCCGGCGTGACCGCCCCCTTGATTATAATAACCTTGAGGGCTTGGCCGTTATACCCCTGCGAATACTTCTTGGGGTCGGTGACGTTGATTGTCGGTTTCATGGTGTTGGTTTCTCCTTCGCTTACGATACGATGATGGTGTCAATCAGGCCGATGAAGTCGGTCGGCGTGTCGATTGATACGCTCCGATCCACCACGAACGCATTGCCCTGTTTGTAAATCCGGTTGATTTTGTAGTCCAGAATGTACCCGTAGTCGCTTTTCAGGGTTTCAAGCACCTGTCGGACGACCGCCGAAAGAATCGGAGCCGTCACGCCATCCGCCCCCACTTGCGCGTCCAGCACTTCGAGGGTCGCCCGGAGCGAGAAGTCGGCAAGGTCGCGGCACATGACAAGGTAGGTCTTGCGCGACGTGGGGTTGAACGTGGTCGAATGATCCTGATAGGTCGTAAGTCCCTGCGAGACTTTGTAGCCCGTCTTGGTCATAACCGGAACGACCGCGCCCGCGTTGCACAGGGTCGTAAGTGCGGCGTCAAGGACTGGCTGTACGCCTTCTCGACCGTCGAGCACACGATCTCGTCGTTCGTCTGATTGTGGGCTACGGAGTTCGCGAGCCGGATACCGAAAAGCTGACCGGCGAGCGACTTGTAGGCCGCAACGCCATCGAGTCCACGTGCGGCGAACTGTACGTCGTCGGAATTGAGTGCGAGCGTGAGGGCCGGAACCGATGCGTCCGCAGACGCTAAGGGCCGCACCGGTCACGATCTGCAACCGGCTTGCCGTTCGTCCGCATCGTCACCGCAAGGGCGGAGAAAGACGCCTGATTCGCGGCGTCGCTCGTCACAAGGCCGATCACCCTCATATAGAACTTGTTGGCGATGGCAAATTCCTCATTCCAGCGCGGGAACGCGGCGGCGATAGCCTGCCAATCGGTCGCGGTCATTGCCGGGGAGGTCGCCTTGATCGCGCTTGTAAGGTCGCCCACGAATGTCGCGGCCAGCGTGACAGGCATAAGGGAAATGCCTGCCCGCACACGGCGCTGAGGTTCGCGCTGTTCGCGTAGAAATTCTGAACCGCCGGAACCGTGGTAAGGGCTCCGGAGACCTCCTGATTGTCGGTATCCATCTGGAAAATACGGGCGTAGTTGGCAACCAACGCGCTTGCGGCGACCGCCGTATGGAGCGTGAGCGCGGAGTTCAGGGTGTCGATCCCGTCAATGACCTTGGCGACCGGGGCCGCATATGCGTTGTCCACAAGGTAGATTGTCTCCCCGACGTGGTAGGGCTTGACGTTCTTGACGCTGATCGTCGTGCCGGTTCCGGAGTCCGCCGAAAGGAACGTGACGTTCTTGGGGGGTATGATTGTGTGGACTGAGGCCGCGATGGTAAGCTGTATGTCGTTGAACTGAGCGCCGAATCCTCGGCTTGCAACCGTGATCGCCGTAACCGCGTCGGCGTTCGGGACAACCCCGCCGCTCATTTTCGTCGTCGGTGCTCCGCCCAGCACGAACACCGTACCCGCGCCCTGCTTCTTCGCCTGATTGAAGAACGCGGTAATGTCGCAATCGCCCTCGTCGCCGTAGTCGGCAATAAGGTCGTTCGCGTCGCTGTAGGGCTGAATGAACAGGTCTGCGGTTTGGGCCGGGGTGCTCCCGGTTCCCTGCGTGTAGGGAGCGCCCTTCATCTGCTTCCCGATAATGACACCGACGTTGAACACCGGGAGGTTTTGCCCTCCAAGTTGGAGAATCTTCGTTACGGCGAACGCGCCGGGAACGAAAAAGCTCTTGCCGTCAAGATTGAGTCCCATGGTACTACCCCCCTTTGGTTATTGTGTAACTCGGTTCATCGCACTTTCGTAAATTACTTCCCACTCTCTTCACGGTCTTATTGTGCTCGACTTCCCCGGCTTCCATGAGGAAGATATAGAGCCTGCGCCTGATCCCCTCCGGATACCCGTTGATCGAGCAAAAGACTTCCGTACTGACGCGGGGTTCCGGTTCGACCGCCTGTTCTGTGCTCGTCGTGTCTTTGCCATCGCCCTACTCCCCCACGATTTCAAAAAGGACGCCCTCGCGGGCAACCTGCATCTGATTCTCGATCACAAGCGCCACAACCATTGTTCCCCTGACCGCCGCCTCGCCCTGATACTGCCCCTCGCCGTCGCCGCTCATGGTCACGCGCACGTCCCTGACAAGCCCGTTGCCGGATCGCATGATGTAGCGCCGGAGGAGCGGACGGAGTACCCGAAAAATCTGCGTCAACTTGTCCCGGCGCATCGGGTCGCCAATGCACACCCACTCGACTTGCAGGGTGTCAATATCGACTTCGCCCCGGAGCGATTGATCGCCGTACTCTGCAATCAGGCTGTCGAAGTACCGTTCAACCGACTGTCCGGCTGTGCGCTGTACGACGACAAAGCTCTCCTCCTCTTTCCGGCGTCCGTAGTCCCTGAAAACCCTGACGGTCGCGTTCACGATGTAGGGGAGGTTCCCGCCGTTGGTCGTCCTCGCCGCGTCCAACACCTTCTCGACCGCCCGGACAACAAGGCTCTTGCCGTCCACGACGTTGACCCATACCTCAGCCCTCGGCGTCGCGCTGGCGTTCAGTATCGTGTCGTTGGTCTTGGCAACCGTGTCAATGAACGTGGCGCGGTAGGTGTAGGGCCGGTTGTTCTCGACCGCAAAATCCGTGATCGCGCTGGCGTTCGCCGGGATCGACCGGAATACGATATATTCCGGTGTTCGACAGTTGCACGTCGCTCAGGTGTGCCCGCCACGTAGGCGGCTATCTCGGCGTCCGTAACTGCGTTTTCCGCACGTTTGAAAATCGTAAGCTTGCCGGTCTGATCGCTCGGGATAAGCCCACGCCAATCTGACCTCGCCGCCATGAGGATCAACCGTTGCCGAAAACAGAGTTAGGGACACAATTCAGGTCGCAAAAGGTTCGGTGCAAAATTGCAAGTGGCGAAGCGCACAACTGCACTTCGCCACAAATGTATCGCCTGATTCTCCCGCTATCCGGGTGAATAGCGGGGAATCTATGTGCCAAACGCCTCTTGAATCGCGGCTCTGTACCGCCTCGGCGCATCGGTTCTGAAACATGGGCTTGACCTCCCCGACGGCCTTCTCCGCTATGTGCATGGCCCGGATACCGGGGTGAATCCAAGCGTTCTCGTCCGACGCCTCGCTGATCGTCCGGAACGACGTGTAGCCGCTCGTCTTGCCCTTGCTGTCCTGAAACCTATACACGTTCTCGAACGGAGAGCTTTTCCACTCGTAGCTGACAAGCCCCCGCGCCTGCCAATTCCGGCTCGATGCCAGCGCCCGGACGGACGGGTTGGCGATGAAGTATTTGCGCCGCTTGCCAAGGTCGCCCATGTCCTGTAGGCGCTCGCCCCACCGGTACTTGTTGGGATCGCTGGCCTGTAGGCGGGCCGCTCGTTCGCTCCCGGCAAGGTTCCCGAACTCCTCCGGGTCGATCCCGGCTTTTATCAAGCTCTCCCGGCTGTGCTCGAACGGGATTGACAGGTAGCGCTTCCCGGCCTTGCTCGTTTTGACCTTGGCGCTCGTTTGGAGCATTTTCTTCAAGTCGAACGCCTGAATCCCCTCCTCCAAGAAGCGGACGGCCTTATGTCGGTTCGTGACAACGAAATGCAGAGGATCATCGTCAAAAGGGTATTCCGTACCCTCTATAATAGCCTGTGTGTAACCCCCGTAGGTCTTTAGCGCGTTCATGGCCTCCCGCGTCCAATTCCCCACAAGGGCGTCGCCGGTGTCCTTGACGGCGCTCTGGATTGCCGCCTGTAGCTGGCCCTCCCGCTCCGGGCTGAGGAACCTGCCGATGTTCACAAGCGGCGCAAGGTCAATGTCGAACTTGATTTCAAACAAAGCGCCCATTACAGTAGCGAGTCCTTGTGTTGGTCGAAGCTCTCAAACAGGGTGTCGTCGGTCGTCGGAACCTTGTCAACCGGATTGCTGGCCTTGCTGACGTAGGCTCGCTTGACCGTCATAATCATCTTGGGGAGGTCGTTGTCGTGGGTTCCCCGCGCCTTGGCCATGTCGTCCCACACGATGTAGTTTGGCGAGCAAATGAACTCGACGTTGTAATCCGCGTCCTCCGGGGGGGCGGCTCCACCGTCAAGCCACTCGAACGTAATGTCGGAGACTATCGGCATATCGGCGGTAAGGACGATCCCCACGCTCCCGTCCGGCTTCGCGATCCCGGTCAAGGCCGTTCCGTTCACCTTCAACTCGTAGTCCGTCCCGTAGGTGTAAAGGTGCTCGGCCTTGGCGCTGTCCACGCTCGCGACTGACAGGATCGTGATAACGTCGAACGCATAGAGCTTGTCCCGCTTCCCCTTCGTGAGTACGTCGTAGTCGCGGATAGGCTTGTCCTTCACCACGATCACGTCACCCTTAAACAGCGTCGTGTACATGGGAACCGGCTGGAACACGCCGTTGGCGTCAAGCGCGACCGGGGGAATCGTGAACCTCGCGCCCCCTTGATACAACCGGCCTTCCGGCTGGCTAATAATCTTGTAGCTGATCGACGTGCGTTGCACACGGACGGCCTGCGGGCTGGCGTAGATAAAGCCCCGGATCGCCGCCGTATCGAGCGGGGAGACGGAGTTTTTCAGTTCCGGGGAGAGCCGCGCCTGATAGTACAGGCAATCAACCCCGAACTCGTCCATCATGTCCTGTATGTCGTACTGATCCCATATTACGCCCATAGCCGTATCGCTCCTATGGTTGCGGCGTGCGCCCCGGTGGTCGCCCATCCGATCCAATCAACTTCCATTGCCTTGACCGACGCCCAAAATCCCAGCCCCTTGGCCGGAAACCAATCGCGGGGCGCTCCCATCTCGACGTGCGAGTGCCGGTCTTTGAATAGGTGGTAGCCGTACTGCGGAATCCACTCCAACACCTTGGCGACCTTGCCGGTGTGGGCTGACACGTACCACGTCCACGCCGTCGGGTCGCGCTTCACGACCTTCTCCGCGTAGCCCACGGCATCAGGGAGTGCCCCCACAAGCGCACCCCCCAATGCCGCCCCAAGAGGGCATGAAACCCCAATGGCAAGGGCGAAACACTCTGTAATCAGGAACCCGTCAACCGCGTGTTGAACCGTGTCCATGTTAGACGACCGCGATTTCAAACCCGGAACCGTACTCCCGTTGCATGGAGGCGCACCAAGCCGCGTCCTCGGTCTTGTACTCTTTCAGGTAGTCCTTGATCCCCCCGGTCTTGGACTTGCTGGCTCCGTCGATGCTCTTTGATTCCGACGTGGCCCGCACAAGCGGGTCGATCTTCGGGAGGACGTTGATAAGCGCTCTGCGCCCGACGGCGTTGCGGATTGATTCCCGTTCCTGATTCGAGAGGTTGGGGAAGTCGAGGCCGTGGGTGTAGTCGATCCGGAATAGACACGGTACGCGGCTGTAGCCCCCGTCCGCCATGATCGACAGCCCCAGCGCTGAGACGTTCGTGAGGAGCGCGGCAAATAGCGAGCCGGATACGGTCGTCGGTAGGAACTCAATCGTTCCCATCTTCGGCTCAATCAGCATCTTGTCCGCTATGTCCTCGGTGATCTCCATACGCTCGGTAGCCCCGTACTTGACGAAATAGTGGTCAACCGAAATGATGGGCTTATAGTCCACCTGCTGTAGCCAGAACTCGCTCCGGAACTCCTGTTGAAAGAAGTCCCGTTCCATGTGCGCGGCGCGTGGCAAAGAACTTCATCTTGATCTCGCGCTCAAGGTCGCCCTGCGCGGCGAAAAGCTCCTGCGCCATGTAGCTCCGGCTGGCCGCGACGAACGCATTGACCGCCGCCTTGTACTTGGCGTCCATCTTGGCGTCTGCCGCGATGAACCGGTCGAGGAACACCTGTACCGGCATGATCTGGCTGGTCGCCTGAGTGATCTTGTAAGCTGGCCGCAATTTCGCACGTCCTCCGGCTGGAAGTCCGCGGTAAGGTCAACGGGAACGCCGCGAGCCGTGGCATACCAAAAGATACGCCCGTACTGCGGCTTGGTCGCGGGATCGAGGTTGAACGCGACCGTGTACTTCTTGGTCGTCCCGTTGTACGATTATGAGGAGCTTGGAGCCGGGGCCGGTGGCGTCGTTGGAAATGTTCGACAGTTCAACGCCGGTATCCGTTTTGAGCGGCGCGCCGTTCTCCCCGGCAACCGTGGCAAAGACTTTCAGGGCGTCCGTCGGCGTTGCCAGCCCGTCGAACGTAGAACACGTTGGCCCTGTCGGTGCTCAGGCGCTTCATACGCTATCCCTCCTTGGTGGGGGGTTGCATTATCGAACCCCTGTGCCCTGAGAAGCATGGACTTCGCTATGTCCAGCGCCGCCGGTGACAGGCGTTCAGCATCTTGGAAAGAAGCTGATACCCGACAAGGATCATAAAGGCGTCCCACATGATCCCCTGAACCGGCGTCGGCCCCTCGGCCCGCTCCACGATCTTAATAAGAACGTAGGTTCCGGCCATGCGGCTGTAGCTGGCCTTGCCGTCGGTGTCGGTGAACGCGCCGATAAACCAACGGATCGCGCTTATGGTGCCGCTATCGGGTGAAAGTTCATCGGCCCCTCCGCCCCGATTTCCAGGGAGCGGTCCAGTTCTTTTCGCAATCGGCCTTCGCAATGAACGTCTCGCCCATCTTGACCTGTAGGCCGCTGATCGCCGTCAATATCTCGCCCTTGGTGTTCGCGAGTTCGACTTTCAGTTCCGTGTTCAGTTCCCCGATCTTGGCGTGAACCTTCTCGAACCGCGAAATGTAGTTGTCCTTGATCTCGCGGGACGTTTTCTCCCCCTCGGCAACCCGCCCTTGCAGGCTTCGATAGTTCCAAAGCAACACGCCGTTCAGCGCCGTGAGCAATGGCGCTACGATGTAGGCCGCTATCTCCGTTACGCTCACGTTACCCTCCCTGCTTTTCAGCATCGCAACCCTCTCCCTTTGTGGGAGTGCCGTTCGATTCCTCGATCAACCTCACAAGCCCGGCCTTCTTCGCCCCTGCCGGAATCTCGATACCGCGTTCCGCAAGCATCGCCTTCAACTGTGTTACGGTCATGTCGGCTGGCCCCGCGCCCTGATCGCCAAGAAGCGTACAGAACGCCATGCCTGCGGGCTGGCCGAAGTCTGAATCACAGAGGAAGTTACCAATAGGGCGGGGAACCTCGGCAATCCCTTGATTGCCAAACTCGACAACGCCCATGACGGTTGTGAGCCGGATGGGTTTCTGCGTGAAATGTTGGATTTTCATAACCTTGTCCTCTTGGGTGGATTTGTTTATGGCCTTGGGCTTAAAAACGCACCGGCGTTTTCATACCGTAGTATGAGACGCCGGGACGGTTATTCGTGGAAAAACCACTCGACCCGCACAAAGAAGCGTTGCCTGTTCTTCGGCACAACCGCGTTGCCGGTATTAGCGCCGTGAACGCGATCCCGAACTCGTCAGAGCTGGCGAACGTTCCGCCGGGGATCGTGACGTAATCTGCTTCGTGCCCCTTGAATGGTGTCCAGAACGGCGGTAACGTAGGGTGCGCCTGACCTGATGCGCCAGCAACGAAACCTGAACCTCGAGCGTGTCCTTGCCCGTATTCGTGTCGCTCTTGAGTCTCGTGTACCACGAAACCCTGACGGAATCCGGCATCGCGTCCGCAAGCTCAAGGTGTGCGGCCCTCGGAACCGACGGATCGACGAATCTTGATCTGGACCAGCGCTGAACGAATCACAGCGACGTGTTCGACGCTTCATAAGAGAACCAATTATCGACTTTTCGATCCGGATCACCCGCGCGTCCGACTTCACCGGGACGGCGAGCAAGCGCGACGAAAAGCGCGATCATTGCAACGATTGACTGTTTCATGTCTCTATCCCCCTTGGATTTTCTTGAACGAAAGAGGGGCGAGAGCTTGTGTGCCCCCGCCCCCCGTTGAAATCTCTGCCTCCAGAAGCCGGGTTAAACCAGCTTCGACCCGACGTTGACGAAGTGGATGATCTTTTTCGGGTTGTACACGATCAGCGTTCCGTACAGCCTCTGGAGCCAGCGCTGTGCGTCAACGACGTTGGCGAGCGGAAAGAGCGCCATGTCGAGAAGCTGATGGTACGCCAACACCTGCTCCGTGATCCCATTCGACAAGGAACATATCGCTTGTGTCGGGAATATCGGAGCCGTTGTCGCGTGTACGTGACGCCTGCGCCGGCCGCGAACGTCGCCATGTAGCGGAAATCCGTGTCGGCTCCGCCGTTAACCCGGCGGTAAAGCTCGTAGCACGTGGCTTCCTGTCCGGAAACCGAACCGCCGTCCGCGATCTTGAAGTTGACGGAGTGAGCCTGCCGCGACAGCCATGGACCGACCGCGTTGGTCGTGGCGGGCGTGGACTTCTGGCCGAACTGATTGACCGCGACAACCGCGTAGTCGTAGGTCGCGGCGGGAAGCGTGGAGGCCGCGTCAACGACAACTTCCGTGGTTCCCCCGCTCCGGCGGTGATCGTCGGAACTGCGGGCGGCGTGGAACCGGTCGCGATGAAGGCGTTGTTGGCGCGATCCCGGCGCGGGCACTTCACAGGATTCAGAAACATATCCTTCCGCATCGGGAACTCGCCGCCGTCGTACACAACCTTGTTGGCCTTGATTCCTTCGACTTCCGCCGAATGATCTCCGCCCACAAGGTAGCGCTTGTCTTTGAGGAGTTGCGCCTTGTAGAAGTTACGGGCGTTCGGGCTGATGTAGAGCCGGAGGTTCGCCGCGTAACCGGAAATGTTCTCGATCACGTTGACCGCGCTGTTGAAGTTTTCGAGCGTGGGCGCATTGCCTTTGAGGTCGATCACGTTGTCCGACAGGTTGGCGTTCTTCACTGCCGTCGCCATACCGTTGAACTCCGTGGAACAATGGCGGCGTTGCCGAAATAGCCGACTTGTTCAGTTTGACTTCTGATCGCCAGCGTCTTGCGTTTGATCTCGGCTTCACGTCGCGCCGACAAGGGTTCTGACCGACGTAATGACGTTCGTCACCATGCCGACCGCGCCGATGTACTTCACAAGCTCGAACTTACGGCAGTAGGATATCATCTTCCTGCGACGGAAGCCCGCCTTCCTGATACGTGAAGGCTTCCGAAATGGCGTCGATGGTCGAGTATTCCTCAACGGTGCTCTCCGCCTTTTTCTTGCTCGAAAGCAAGTCATTGGCGAGCGTGGTGCTCATTTCGTTGAAGGTGAGGTTTTTCAGCGTCGGTTCAAGCGACTGAATCCTCAGCGAACCGCCGTCCACCATTGCCCCGGTGTCGGTGATGTATCCCGCGCTCAGCGCTTTGCGAAGCTCTGCGAGCGGGTTCTGCGAAGCGAACACTTCGTTGATCCCGATAACCTGCCCCATACCTGCGGCTCCGGCTCCGGTTTCAGCGCTCACGTCCACAACTGTTTCTTCCATGATGCTACCCCCCTTTGAATGATGTTTTGTTCGTACAACCCGCTACCACAACCGTACTGCGTTACTTCTTCCCGAACTTCGCCGTGATCTCGTCCCGGAGCGACTTGCTGAGTGACGCGAATCCGTCCAGCCGGAGCGACTTCTGTGCCTCGAAGTACATTGCGGACGCCTGCGGATTCTTCTCGCGTTCGGCAATCGCCCGATCCACAAGGAAGTCCTCAGCCGCGAGCGGCGTCACAACCTTGCGAAGCTCGTCCGCCTCAACTCCGACAACCGGAAGATGCGCGGCGTCCGGCGTGGTGGCGGCGACTGACTTCTTGATACCGTTCGTGAGCTTGGCCTGTCCTTCGATCACACCCTTGACCTGCTCGGCAATGGCGCTGACGCTGGCGACAAGGCTCTTGACGATTTCGTTCTGTGCCCGCATACCCTCAGCCTGAGCCGAAATCGACTTGGCAAGGGCGGTGAATCCGTCGCGTGTCATGGAGGCAACTTCCATCGTCGCCTTGCCCTGATTCGCGAAAAGCTCCGCGCCGTCAACCGCTTCGTTCGCGGAAAGGGCGGTGAGCGACTTCTTGATCTGAACGTCAAGCTGGGTCATGCCCTCGGCCTTGGCGTCAAGGTTCTTGACAAGCTCGGTCGCGGAGTCGATAGAGGTCTGGAACTGATCGACAACGGCGGCAAGGCTTTTCTCGGCGGCGGCGTTCTCAACAGTGGCTTTCTGAGCCTGCGCCGCTTCCCACTCCTCAGCCTTTTTCTTGGCTTCCTCTGCGGCAAGCCCTTTTGTGACGTGATGCTTGTAGCACTCGTCTTTCGATCCGAATTTTTCCATCTCGCTACCCCCTTGGGAAATGTTGTTTTTTGCGCCTTCGATGCTCTGTTTCCGGAGTGCTCCCCCGTCCGCCTGCCCTTCCGGTGAAGTAGCGTAACCGGCGGCAAGGGACTTCTGCATCGCCCTGTTCGCCTTGGTCGTCTGCTCGACGTAGCTTGTGCAATCAACCGGGATGGGAGTAATGGCCACGTTGATAACCCGCGCCACGTAATGACCGTCGGCGGACTTCCTTGCGTATCCGCCTTCAATCGAGTAGCCAAGCGTCCGTTTGGCGTCGGGATACTTCTCGTTGTGCTCCCGAAGCGCCTTCATCAGCTTCACGACGCTCTGCGCCTTGTCCATGCGGGGAAGAAGTGCGGCCTCAAGGAAAACCTCAGAATTGCCCTTGGTCGTCCTGCGGAGGGGAACGCCGATAATGTTCTCCGGCTCCGGCTGGGACTTCTGCATCTTCAACTTGCCGTCGGCCCCGATCACCGTCTCGATAGGATCGTGTTCGTATTTCACGTATCCGTGTTTATCGAAATAGCTCCAATCGGTTTCCGCGACAATGGGCGTTTCGCCGGAGAGGTCTTTAACCGCGTTCAGGACGCGGCCCTTGATAACGTACTCGTCCGCCTGCGCCTGCCCTTCGGGGGCATTGGCAAGGGACTTCTCAAGAATCAGCTCGCCGTATATTTTGAACTGTGTGTCCATCGGAAAACGCGGTTGAACTCCTCGAATGTGGTTTCAAGGTACAATCGCGTTTTCCCGCTATCCGGGTGAATAGCGGGGATTATGCGTTGGGGGGTGTTTCGGGGGGCTTGGGAGCTTCCGGCGGTGCGTTGCTCTCGTAGAAGTCGGCTATATCGTGCTCGATGGTCTTGAGGCTGAACCCCAAAGACTTGGCTATCTCCTTGGCGTTCGTTCCGTCGAACATTTCCATCACGGCCCTGCGGCGCTCCGCAACCATGACGGGCCGGAGGTAGAACTTCCCGTCCTCGTCAATGTTCATGCGTTCCCACAGGGACTTCCAGAACAGAACCCGCGTCTTAGCGTCGGGCATTGCCCGTTGTCCAACCTCCAAAGCGCCGTCGATGGCGTCCTTGGTCGCATCGCTGTACTGCGGCATATCGTCTCATAGGGCTCCTCTAATCTGTCTGGAAATGTAATCTGTCGGTGATGTGAAGCCCGCCCTTCACCGTTTGTGTCGGGCGGGGTGGCGCTTATCCTTCCCTGTCGTCCACGAACCCGACGCCGGGGATATAGAGCCGGTCGTCGCCGTCCAGCGTGACGACGTGGGGGGCGTCGGCCCCCATCTTCCCCTCCTCGGCCCGCATCAGAAGGTACATCTGCGCGGCGGTGATGTTCAGGCCGTCGCTCCCGTAGTCGTGGGCCTTCTGCATCTCCGGGTCGCTCCCGATGGCCCCATTGCCCCCGGTGGCTTCAACCCACTCCCGGTAGGCTCGCGGTGCGTGGTGCTTGAGGACTTCCTGCAAGCCCCACCAATAAGCCCCGTAGTTCTTCCAATAATCGGGGCTGTTCTCTTTGAGGAGCCTCACGATAGCCTCCGCCACGCGCCGGACGAACTGCGCCTCGCTCTGCGACGTTTCCTCAAGGTTGTCGTTCAATTCGTCCTGTACCGTTTCCCTGTCGATCATGCGGCCTCCTCGTCGGTGTCGGTGTCCTGATCTGTTTCCGGCTCGTCGCCTTCGCCTGCCGGTGTATTGAGTATCCGTTTGGCCTCATACGTCCATCGCCAGCCGAACGCCTCACGTGCAAACTTGGCGGCATCGCTCGTATAGTCAGTGTGCCCGTAGCCGCGCCGCCTTCCGCTCCTGTGGCTCGGCTGTTTTTGCCATGACGGTCGGGCGTCCTGTGCGGCTTGTGCGGCTTCCAGAATGTCGCGCTCCCAGCGTTCCGGCTCGATGGGGAAATATATGTCGTCGGCGCTCCGCTTTGCGGCCTTCTTGACCTTCTTGTACTCGCCCGCCTTGTTGTACTCGTAGTCCTCGGTTTCCTCGAAATCCCGCTCCTGCGCGAACTCGACTTTGCCGTTCTTCGGGTTTATGACCGGCACAAAGTTGTCACCGTAGCGGCTGTAGCCGGGGGCGTTGTGGATTTTGGCCAAAAGCTCCATCTTCTTGGCCGCGATGGTCGCGGGTTTGAGGAGCCGCATCTTGGCCCATGAGTCCGCCGCCTCGTACAGCTTGCTCTCGACTTCTTCCGCTGGGACGTTGACCGGGAGGACGCCATAGTTAAAATACTTCCGCAATTCCCCATATTCAACATTCTGCGTCTCGCCGGAATCGGTCGGAACGGAGCGCGTGTAACTGCCTTTCTCGCCTCCGGGGAGTATGCACCGGATCGTCGCCTTGCGGTTGACCGGATCGACGCTCACGAACTGCCATATCCCATGTGTGCGCCAATCACCGTCCGATTTCGTCCAATAGTGTCCTACCGGGACGACGGTATTCTTTTCCGCGTCGATGTAGGCCGGTTCCTTGCCCTCCAAAAGCCCCTTGTGCTCAAAATACTTGTCGGCCATGAGGTTGGTCTTGGCGGTGTCGATCCGGCTCTTGACCTGCTGGCCCTTCTCGCCCGCCTTCTCCTCCTTGGAGAGCTTGCTGTACTGAATCAGGGTGTTCTGATACTGATTGAAGGCGCTGAGGGCGCGGGTCTTGTACGTCTCCACCATCTTCTGTTCCGCGCTCTTGGCGTTCTGCTCGACCCTGATCCGCTCGGCTTCCGGATCGTCGGAGAGCATGATCTGTAGCTCCTCCGGCGAGAAGTTCCGGCCTGTGTCCTCGTTCCTCTGGCTGTCGCTGTCGCCTTTCCACAGTTCGTAGAGCCAGCCCTGTTTCCGGTCGAGAGTGTTCTGCATATAGCTGTCGAACGTCCCGCGAGTAAGGTGATATTCCAGCGCGACCTCGGAGGACTTGTTCCCCTGCCGGAGTCCGCGCCCGTTCCTCTGCTCGATAGCGGCGGGCGTCCATGGGAGCATAAGGTGACTGATCGCCTTGGTGTCGATCTGGAAGTTCATCCCCTCGCCCATGGTCGCGTTGCCAATCACGATCTTGTATTTGCCCTCGTTGTACGCCTTGGAGACGGCCAGCCGCTTAGCCGGGGAAGCAACCGTGTCCGCGTTGACGACGTACATTTCGCTTTCCTTGATTCCGGCTTTGAGAAGCGCCTGTTTGAGTTCTTCCTGCGATTCCTTGAACTCCGTGAACACAAGCGATTTCTCGCCGTTGCGGTAGCGGTTCACCGCCCTGTCCACGAACCCCTGCATCTTGGGGCTGATCCCGTCTTTGCCGACTTCCTCCTCCGTGAGCACCGGGGCGAAATGGCTCCCGGTACGGCGGAGTAGGTCAAGCGAAATCGTGGCCTTCTGCATATCGGAGAGGATCGAGAAAAGGTGATCCTTCTTGTCTGCGGCCTCGTCCTCCTCGCCGTTCCCGGCAAGTAGGTTCGCGGCCCTGTCCCGGAGTTCGTTGTACACGCGCTTCTGTAGCGGCGTCATGTCGCTGAACACGTAGTCCTTCTTCCCCTCCGGCATCTTCAAGCCTACGTCCTTCGCGCTCCTCATGTCCGTATATTCCATGAACATTTGCCGGAGTTCCGGGAGGTTCTTGAAGCCCACAAGCCCCTGCGTCTCCTCCATGGCCCCGGCGGTGTTCGTGATCCGGACGGTCTGCACGTCGCCAAACGTGTCCATGAAGTCCTTGACGTTGAATATGTGGCGCTTCTCGTACTCCTCCGGGGCGATATATTGGAGCATATTGTACGCTTCGAGGGGGTTGTTTGTCGTCGGCGTCGCCGTGAGGAAGTACATATTTTTCCCCCCGGTGCGCTCCCGGAGCCAATTGGAAAACATATACATACGGATCGACCGCTGCGTGTCCGGCTGGGTAAGCGCCCATTTCACCGGCCTGCCGGTCAACCCGAACAGGTTTTTGTAGCTGTGGGCCTCGTCCGCCGTGATACAGTCAATGCCAAGCTCCTCAAAGGTCGTATTGAGTACCTTTTCGTGCCCGCCCTTGAACCGGCCCATGATCTTGGCCTCAAGGTTGGCAATGGCCTTCTCAATGTCGTGCTTTTTCCCCTTCTTCTTATCGTCGTCGTCGCCCTCGTAGAGCGACCGCTTTATGTGCTTATCAATGATCTCGTCAAGGTATTTCCGCGTCTGCTCCTCGGTGAGTGTCATCATGTCAAGGTTGTCCCTTGTCATAAGCACAAGGTCGTAGTCGTTCTGCGCGACCTGTTGGAGCTTCTTCTGGATCTCCTCAAAGCTGTCTTCGCTCCACCGGAGGTTTCCCTTCTCGTCCTTTTCGTGGACGCCGTACTTGTCCAGCTTGGCCGTCATGCCGACAACCATGAGCTTCACGTCTTTGCCTGCCGTGAGCTTGCCGATCTCCTGTACCCAATTGGCGAGCACCGACTTGGGAACCGCGATCATCGGTTTCTTGATCTCCCCGATCTGCTTCCGGTAAAGGAGCGTCGCAATCGCGGCATACGTCTTGCCAAGCCCGACGCCGTAGGCAAGGATCCCCTTCCCCTTGGCCACAAGCCTGCGGATCGCGCTGTAGTGGTACTGATTGAGGTCGAACCCGTCCGCGATCTTGTCGATTTTCAGGGGGGCGTTGCTGAACTCCTCCGCGATGTAGTTGTTGAACATACGATTGTACGTGTTTTCAAGCTCGTCCCGTTTCGGGTTCGTCTGAATCCAGCTTGCAAACCGCTTCTCGAACTCCGCAACCGCCTCCTCGCGGGCCTTGTTCTGTACGCCGTGGGTGAGGCCAAGGTTGTTCATCGTTCGGATCAAGTCGTTCAGGAAATTCTCCTTGTCCGGCTTGTTCCCCTTCGTCCCGTAGTCGGCGTCCCACACGTTCTTTTCCTGATCGTAGGTGAAGCCCTGCCAGCCCTGTTCCTCCATGAACTCGTTGACGATTTCGAGCGGAATCCACTTGGACGTGAGCTTTATGGTCGTGTCCTCTATCGTCCGGAACTTGGCTTTTTGCTTCAACTGCTCCTTCTGCCATTCCAGCTTCGCAATCTCGGCGTCCTTGTGGGGGTCGTTCCCCGCCTGCAACGCCGTGATCCGGGCGTCCCATGCGTCCAGCTTGTCATACACTGTCCCGGAAAGTAGCCGCGAGAGCGGGGCGAAATTCTCCCCGTCCCAGCCTATCGTTTCGTCTTGGAGGAGGACGGCAAATATGTCGTCGTCCTTCATGCCCTTGGCGTCCTTCCACAGCCGCGCCACGGTGCTGACGTCTGGTTTCTCACCGATGTTGTCAAGGTGCTGAACGATGGAACTCAGTTTCGTCCGGTCGTAGCCGTCGGGCGTCGTTTCCTTGGGGCCGTAGTTCTCCGGGTGGAGCATGAAGTCGGATACCTGCCCGTTGTCCTGCACCGCTCCCACAAGCCGGGAGAGGGGCCGGGACTGAACTCCCAGCCGGATCAAGTCCGCGTCCTTGGCGGGGTTCCCGTACTTCTTCTGGAACTCGTCCAGAAGCAAAAGCATCTGCTCGAAGCGCTGATAATCCGGGAAGTGGCCCCCGGTCACGGCGTCCTGCAAAATCATAATCTCGGCTCCCAGCACACCGGCAGCGTAGAACTTCTCCGCCTCCTCCGGGGTGCTCGCGACCTCGGCCAAGCTCTGACCGGCCCGGATCGTGCCGTATAAGTCCTGCCATCCCGGAAGCTCGTCGTCGCCCACGACGCTGAGGTAGTCGAGCGCAACCCCGGCCTGCTCCTTCGAGAGCTTGGAACGGAGCGACGGGTCGGCAAGATGACGGTGGAACTCGTCCCTGTCGCCCACGCCGAACGTCTTGAAGTCCACGTTGAGTTTCCGCGCCCGCGCTTCCTCCGGGTTCAACTCCTTGACCGCTTCCCACCGGTGGTTCTCGTTCAGCACGTACTCGCGCCCGTTCTTGAATATCCGGTCGCCCACGTGGAGGACGCGCTTCGCAATGGCGGCGTTGTCCGTGATCTTGCTGTAGTCCAGCCCCGGCCCCGGCTTCTCGGCAAGCGCCGCGTTGAACTGCTCGTCGTTGATCTCCCCCTTGACGACGACGCTTGTTCCGAACCGGCCCCCAAGCTCCGCCTTTCCCCACACGTGCTCCTTGCCCGATCCCTCGAAATACTCCCCTTTTATCATCTCGCGGTTGTACAGGCCCGCCGCCTCAATCGCCGCGTCGTTCGTGTCAAGCTCCGGGAGCTTGTCCGTCACCGCGTCCGGGTGCTTCCGGAGGAAAATCATGTCGGTCGTAACCGTTGTACCTGCGTGTTTGAAGGCCGTGTTTGGCATACGGTACGCGCCAAGGAACTCCGCTCGCTCGCACACGATTCTTCCGGAACGGCGCGAATGACTTGTTTTCCATGATCCCGGTAGGCACAATCAGGGCCACAAGCCCGCCGCCCTTGACCTGATCCAAGGCGGTATCGACAAAGTATTCCTCTGCCGTGTGAATCTTCGGCTTGTGGTCGCCCGCGCTCGCGCCACGTGCGCCAAACGGCACGTTACCTATGACCGCATCGAACTTGTCCGTGTTGACCCTTGCGAATTTCTCAAGGCTCTCGTTCCGTATGTCGTCGTTGGGGTGGAGGAGCGTTGCAATCCTTGAACTGATCTCGCTTAACTCCACGCCGGTAACAAGCGTATCCTCCGGCTTGGTATGGACGAATACGCCGGTGGCGCACGACGGTTCGAGCACTTCCCCGCCCGCGAATCCGAACTTTGCGAGCATCTTCCACATGAAGCCTCGCGACCTCTTTTGACGTGTAGAACTCGTTAAGGCTGAACGCATCGGTTCCGCCGTTGCCACTGTACTTTGCCAGAACCTTTTTGTCCTCGTCCGTGATCTCGTCGTCCTCTTTGTCCAGAATCGCAAGCGCCTGTTGGTTCCACTCCTCGCGCTGTTTCCTCAACCCCACGACCTCGGCGCTGACGCCGAACTCGTCCTGCTTGCCCTCCGCCTCCTTCTGTGCGTTGATCTCCTTGGAAACCTTGTCGAACGCGGCCAGCGCTTCCTCTTTCGGGAGGTCGATCCGGATAACCGGGGCGCTCTCTCTCCCCAACTCTTTGAGTGCGAGCCACCGGTGGTGTCCGTCCAGAATGTAGTCGTCGTTCGATATGACAAAAGGCTTCACGTCGGTCTCATGGTCTTTTAAGTCTCGTTTGACCGCTTCCAGCTTTTCCGGGATAATGTCCTTCTGCGTCGATTTCAACTCCGCGAGCTTGGCGTTGGTATGCTCGAACGTCACGCCGTCCCGCACAAAAGCGTCCATCATACGGTCGAAGTCGGCCCGCGTGACCTGCGGCATATCCTTCCGCTCTCGGTCGCCGTTCAATGCGGAGCTTGCGCTGAACAGGTCGTCCTCCTTGTACGCCGGTTTGACCCTGCGGCCCTTCTCCTTGAATTGCCGCCTTGTTGACGGCATCGGAGAGCTTGTCTTTCGGCTCCGGCTTCTCCTCCTTCTTGGCCCTCGCCGCCTCACGCTCCTTGCGGTTATCCTCCGCGAACCTGTTTCCGACCGCGTTGAGAACGTCTCTCTCTCGTTTCTCCTCCTCGCTCTTGGGCTTGCCGTATAGCGTCTGCATCACCGATTCCCCGGTGAGTTTCGGAGCTTTCTTCTCCTCCTCTTTTCCCCCGACACGCCCGACAATGACGTGTTGCTTTATGAACTCGCTGAAACTGTCGGCGGCGGGCTTCTTCTCGCCCTCCTTCAAGTCCGGGTGTGCCGCGAGAATCCCCTGCGGGATCGTCTTGCCCTCTTTGATCGCGGCCTTGATCTCCTCTTTCGTGTGCCAACGGGGTTTGCCGATGGTCGTTTCGAGGAATATGTAGGTGTGGCCGTTCTCCTGCTTCGTATCCCCCACCTTGGGCGCGGGCGCGTTCTTCTTGAACGGGTCGCCTCCCTTGATCTTGTCAAAGCTGATTTTCGGCTTTGCCTGAGCCGGTGCGGGCGGCGGTGCTGTCGCCGCCGGTGCTTCCTCTCCCCCAAAAAGCCCCAACTGCGACTTTTTGAACAGCCCCGCGAATATCCGTTGAATCGTTCCCATTGCTTCCCCCGTTGATTAGAACCTGCGTGTGATCCAGCTTGACATACTCTTTCGCATCATCGCGGCCAATAGCTCGGCGTCAAAGTCCGGGGCCATGGCGTCCAGCGTACCGGGATTCCACTCCCTGTATCCGGAACTCAACGCCTCTCCGATCATCTTCTCCGGGTCGTTGCCGTAGTCGTCGCTGAACGGCCCGCGCTCGTCAAAGTATCCGACGACGCACTTGTACTCCGGCTTGGCGCTCTTGTGATACACCGCCACACGCGGCTTGCTGTCGCCGTCGTACTTCACAAGCTCCGCCGCCTGCTCGCCCCGCGCCTCCATGTAGTCGAGTACCATCCGGCCCCGCGTCCGGTTGCCCTCCGGCGTTAACTCGTACCGTGTGAGCTTATCAATCGAAATCGGCTTCGTGGTGAAGAATACGGTCTTGCGTCCGCCGTCGATCTCCCGCGCCGCCACTTCCCCGGCGTTAAGGTCGCTGGCTTTGAGCCAACCGAACGTCGGCCTGTAGAGGCTGACGTACCGGTAGCAATTGGCCGGAATCTCGCCCCGGTCGCGGCTGAGGTAGGCCGTCTCAATTTCGTGCATGATGTTCCGGGGGAAGTCCGCCGCAATTTCGTGCTCGATGTATTTCTGCACGTTCTCCGGAACCGTGGGCCTCGCGGCCTTCACCTGCTTGCGGGCCTCCTCCGGCTCCGGGGCGTTCGCAAGCTCATGGGTGAGGCCGGTGAGTATCGGCTTCCCGGCGTAGTCCAGCTTGCCGGTCGGGTGCGTCCAGCTTACCCACGCCTTGACCTTGTTGCCTGAGCGCTTGGCCGCGAGCCAGCGCCGGTGTCCATCCGTGATAATGAACTTGCCGTCCTCGCCCTGATTGACGTTAATGGGCGGCGGCTCTGTGCCTTCCTTGTTCCACTCGGCGTAGCGCTCCACGTCGTCCATGCGCTCAAGCGAGTCCTCGGACGGCACAAGCTCGGAGGGGTCGAACTCCACGACCTGCTCGATCCATCGCCCGTACACGCCGTTGTACTTGTCGTCAATCCGCCAATCCCCTACCTTCACGCCGGTCGGTGACGCCTTCTTGGTGCGGCTTGAAGCAACCTGTTTGCCGTTCTCGTCAAAGTAGTCCGCCGCGAGCTTCTTGTGGTACTCGGACGACTTGACGTACTCCTTCTCGTCCTTCGGGGGCTTCGGGAGTCCGGCGCGTTTATCCTTCGGCGGTTCCTTCTTTTCCACTTTCTCGGCTGTTTCCTTATTATGGGAAGTCTCGGATTTTGGAACCTCCGGCTCCGGCTTGTGATCCAATGGAACGGAAGCAATGTTCAACTTCCCTCGCCGTTTTCCCTCCGCCATCTTTTTCGGCTCCGGGGTATTGCTATTCGTCTCTTGCTTAATCCAGCGCGGGCGGTTCCACGTCTTGCGCGATTCGAGCTTGTACGTCTCCCCGTTCTGCATCTTCACGTCGCCCACCTGCGGCCCGTCTCCGAATAGCGCCATCTGTGCCCCCTTGAACAGCCGGAACAGAAACGCCGCCATGGACTTCTCGGCCCCCTTCGCCCCCTTCTTCTTCATCTTGTGCGGTTCGTAGCCCTCAATCGCGTCCTCGTTGTACACTGCTACGGTCGTGGGCGTCTCTTTGAACTTGTCCGGCCCAAGGCCAAGGTGCTCCGGGAAATAGGCCCAATTCTGCCACGATCCCTCTTTGATCCGGAGCGCGTCGTAGCCTAATTTCTTCGTGAGGTATTCCGGCCCGTTCTTTACGTCGTGGGCGTAGCGGAGCAAGTCCATCACTCGTTCAAAATCGGTGATTTCCTTGTCGTTGAATGAACCGATAGTGTCCTCCCGCAAACCTGCCTCTTTCAGCGCGGCCTTCACCTTGTCAACCGGCAACGGATCGCTCGCGTCCAGCACTTTTGCGCCCGTTTTCAGCTTGACCTTGTACACGTTCCCAAGGCCCGCGTTGTTCGCGCCCTCCGTCCTCGCCTCCGGGTCGGGGTTCGTGAGGTAGCTGTTCTGCTCGGACACGTGGCTAAAGAGCTTCGCAGCGGGATCGCTCTCGGTCAAATAGACGGCGTTCCCAAGCGTAGCGCTATTCCAACCCACGCCCGCCTTGTCGTTCTTCCTGACCTGTAGCTTGCCTTCCAGCGTCCGGCTTGTGCCGTGATAGAGCGGCTTCGCTTCCGCAACCCGCCCGAACGGTAGCTCCGGCTGGCTCTCCGGCTCGCGCTTGATCTGATCCGCGTAGCTTTCGCCGTCCTCCGGATCGCCTTCCTCGGCCCTGCGGTCGCGCTCCTCTGCCGCGAGCTTCCGCTTGAACATGACCTCGCCCTTGTTGTCGCCAAGCTCGTACTTGCCGGTCTGCTCGCCCTGCGCCAAGTCGTCGTCGTGCTCGTCCACGACGCTCTGCCACTTGGACGGGAGCGTAGATTTCCCCCGGAGCCTCGCCTGTCGTTCTGTCGAGTGCTCGATCTCTTTCATTGGAACCGTGAACGTCTCGCCCTTGGTGTCCCGGACAACGGCCATGGTGTCGGCAAATCCGACAAGGTGCGCGTCCCTGTCTCCGATGTGTACCGCGTCGCCCTCCTGCCAATCGCGGTGACGGGGGAGCGGCTTGCCCTGCCTCGTCGCCCGCGAACTCTTTGCCCTGAGCGTCACGATACACGTATTCCCAGCCGCCGGATTTACCTTTGTACCTGCGGATATACTTGTGCCCCGGCTTTTCCCCGTTCATCCGGGAAAAGTCAACGCCCTTGACGTTGCTGAATAGTGAGGGTTGCTTGGTGGGAGTGGGCTTGGGAACGCCCGCGAAAAGCTCTCCCTGCGACTTGAAGAAATAGCTCGCAAGGAGGGAGCGGAATAGCCCTACTTGGTTGGGGTCTGCGGCTTGCGGGCGGCGGCGTACTTCGCCAGCACCTTCTTGCTCATTTCCTGCGTCTCCTTGTCGTCGTCCGCCTCGATCTTCTCCCGGAGTTTCTGCCACTCCTCCGGCGACAGGCTTTCGAGCTTTTTCAGCGCTTCCGCGATACTCTTGTTCATACTGTTCCGCCTTCCCTTTTTGGAGAAAATACTTAAACCGTTCTTCGTGAACTACCCGCGCCTTCGTGCCCTTGCGCTCATAAATAAGTTGCGGAATTTTCCCGTTGTTGTCAACCGCGTACACTTCGTCATGTTTCGAGAGCATACGGGAGACAGCAAAGAACGACACCGGGGCGTTCTCGTTGGCGTCCGCCAATATGCCGAAATTCGGGAGCCTGCCGTTCCCCTTCTTCTTCCCGTCAACCGTCCCGGTCGCCCGCTCCAATGCCCTGCCGGTGGCTATGTCAATGTCGGCGTCAACCAACACAAGCCTGATCCGGTAGCCCTCGGCCTGTAGCTCCTTCATCATCTTGACGGCACTCTCTTGATTCGCAAGCGTCCCGTCAATCACAAGGTTCTGCCGGTTCTTGATTGCCTCCGCCCGGACGCGCTTGTTCATGTGGGAGCTTTCTTCGTGCGCGAGACTTGCGGCTATCGTCTCGCCCGCCGCGCACAGCACGTTGTATTCCGGGAGCATGGCCTTGGCCTGATCCGGGTCACACCATACGTGCGTGTTCTTGCTCTCCGGGTCGCCAAACAAGTCTCCAAAGAGCGCTTTCGATACCGTGGACTTGCCCGATCCCCCGCCACCCGCGAGTATGATGCACTCGCGCTGTCCGTCCGGGACGTTCTTCGGCGGCTTCGCTGTCTTTTCGGCAACAAAGCTGTCGTGCAGGATCGCCCGCCGGGGTTCCCATTTGCCCGTCGCGTCCTTGTAACGCTGGATCGTAGGCCGCTCCATCGCCGCCGCCACGACCGCCGGGGGAATCTTCACGCCCTTCTCCCGGAGTTCGTCCAGCGTCTTGCTCTCGTAGGGCCTCATCTTCTGCTCGTACTCGAAAAGCTCCCCCTGCGTGGGGGGCGGGGCGAGCTTGTTGGCCTCGGTTTCAAGGTCTGCCTTGTTCACGAAAATCAGCCCTTCGCCGCCAATCAGCACCGCGTAGTTGTCGGACGTTTCCGCGACCTGCCGTTTGTCGCCCTTGTACCTCACGCTGTCGCCCGCTTTCAGCCTTTCGAGCGCGACGGTTTGGTGATGCTGTTGCGCCTCGTACTTCTGGCTCGCGTGGGCCTTCGGGAGCGCCTTGCCGCCCTGTTCGTCGCTCGAATACTCTTTCCCCTCGGCGTCCTTGTAGATATACTTGTACCCGCCGCCCGCCTGCGCTTCCCGGCGTATGTACTTGTGACCGACGCGCTCCGAACCCTTGCCGTGTTCCATCCCGCCCATGAACGCGACGCCTTTGAGGAGGAATCCAATCACTTTTGCGGCAATCGACTTCTCCGCCTCCTCACCCGCGAGCTTGAACCCCCGGCTCCCAGCGTGTTCCTTCATCAGCTTGTACACGGAAAGGTCGTTACTGCTGGCCGCGTCCTCGGCCTCCTCCGGCGTCAACTGTTCCTCGCCCTGACGCCACGGCTTGTTGTTCAGTAGGGTGCGCTCCGCGATCTTGATTACCTTCTCGTTGTCCAGCTTGGAGCTTCCGAACATATCGTCCGGCTGATTCGCCGCTTCTGCAATGGCTTCGTGGAACCGCCGGAGCCTGAGTGCAAAGCGCGACGCCCCCGCCTGCGCGGATTCGTTCTCGGTGCGCTTCTGCATGGAATCGCTGTAGGCCATGAGTCCAATGACGTGCATCGGATCACGGAACCGGTTTTGCTCCCCGGCCTGAGCGCTCAACATATCCTCCTGATTCATCTGCCGGAGGAGCGCCTTCGGGTGGCTGGCGTCGGTGGCGTCAAGGAATGCGCTCTGGCCGTTCTTCACGTTCATAAGCGTCTTGGTTGCGCTGTCCAAGGTGCTGTAGTCCATCACGACCTTGTCCATGAAATCCTCAAGGTCGGCGGACTTCGGGATTTTCCCGTCGTCAACCAATTTCTTGTTGTCGATAAGGATAGGGGCAACGGCTGAGACGGCAAGGTGCGTCCGGTCGTCCCGGCCCGCCATGTCGTCAATGAACTTGGGCCGTAGCTGTGCGAGCAAGCGCGGTATTGATAAGCTCCGCCTGTATCCGGGGGTGCGCTTCCACCTGCTCGGCGCTGTAGCCTGAGTCCTCCGCGATCTTCTTGTAAAGCTCCGGGTTCTTGGAAATGAACGTGGCGACGTTGCGCTCGTCAATCGCCCGCGCTCCCACGCCCTCAAGGTTCACGCCATGGTCAAATACCCTGTCCTGCGCGATCTGATACGCACGTGCGCTCTCGACCGACGTGTACGGGAGTGCCGCGCTCGCCTGCCCCCACGCCGCGAGCTTCCGGGCGTCCTGATAGGTGTGGTCGGGCGTCATAACCCGTACCAACATATCGTTCTCGTTCAGGTTTTCGGTTGGGAGTCCCAGCTTCCGGGCCTTGTCAACCATCATCCCGTAATACTTTTTCCTCTGATCCCCCTCGGTTCCCTTGATCCCTGCCGCCCTGCCGTTGCCTTGGCTGATATACACCTTGTCACCCTTCGCGTAGGCGACGGGTGCGCCGTTGGTGGCGTCGGCGTTGTCCTGCACAACGGAATCGTTTATGTCGGCGGCGATCTTGGCCATTTGCCGGACGCTCACCGCGCCCTCGCGCTTGCGGGCCTGTAGCTCGGCGGGGTGCTCCGGGTTCGTCGCGCCGCTTACATCGTGGCTCTGAATCACGCTCTCCATGGGAACGATTGCGTACTGCACACGGTACTGACGGCCCTTGCTGTCCCGGATCGTCTGCACGTCCTTGGCCACGGCCTTGGCGCTCGTCGGTATCTCGGCGTCCTCGTCGCTCTGAAAGGTCATTTTCAGGTCGTTCTCCCGGAGTTGTTGCTTCCGGTTCGCCCGCGCTTCCGCCCTGTAGTCGCTCCGCTTCTGGCGCAACACCTGATCCGCCGCCGCCATGTAGTCCTCGATGGGGCGGGGCTTCGGCACGTCAAACATGACGCCCGACTTGCTCATGGCGTTGACGGCTTCAATCTGCTGTGCCCGCTTCACGTCCTCGACCTTCATCAACTCGCCAAGCGCCTTGACGTTCGCGCCCCATTCTTCCGTCCCGTAGGCTCCCGCAACCCTCGCGCTCGCGTCTTTTCCAAGGCTGGCGAAATAGGTGTCAAACACGTCGTTGTACTTCGCGGCGTCCAATCCCTTGCGTCCCGGCTGGCTCCCGTCGTGGGGCTTCGCCTGTCCGCTCTCGATCATCGTCTTGGCAAGGTTCAGGTCGAGCCTGTCCCGGTGCTCGGCGTCAATCTTGGCCTGCATATCCTTGACGCGCTTCTGCATCTCCCGCGTCTCGGCGTCCAGCGCCCCAGTCGGCACGTCCCGCTTGGCAACTCGCTTGTTCGCCCCGTAGGTGCGGCCCGAACCGTCGATCACACCGGCGTCGTTGCCGTGTTTGAACATGACAATTCCGGTCTGCACTCTGCCAAGGTGCAGGTCGGTGAACTTCGCGCCGCTCGCCTCCTGGATTGCCTTCCATACCTCGTCATTCACGATCCCGATTGTGCCGGGGGAAAGTAAGTCCTCCTGCGTGATCCCCGCGTCCATTTTCAACTGTCCCGCAACCTTGTCACCTTTGATTATGTAGGCGTTCCCGTCCTCGTCAATTCGGATATTGCCCCGGTACTTGTCGAGCCGGTGGCGTTCGACTTCCTGTTCTGTCCCGTCCTCGTCCCGGAGCGTGAACTTGCCAAGGTCGTCACTCGCGCCCGATACCTCGTATTCCTTGCCGTCCAGCGTCATGCGGAGGCTCCGGTCGTCAAGCTCGAACATGGCCCGCTTTTCTTGCGGGTTCCACGTTTTCCGCATCGTCCGGTTCCGGGTTACGTCGTCTCCGATCTTCTCCTTGAACGTCTGCTCGAACGACAGCCCGCCCGAATTGTGCCAGCCCTCGACGGTCTTGGCGAACGCCTGAAACTCCGGCGAACCCTTAGCCTCCTGCCGGATCGCCTCGACCTCCCTCATGTACGTTTCCCCGATTGCCGTCTTGTCGGGGTTGAACTTCCGATCTTCCGCCGCCTGCCGCTCCTGTAGGTGCTCGTCCGCGACCGCTCCGTAGTCCTTGGCGTGTTTCTCCTTGCTCGCTCTCACCTTATCTTCGCGGGCCATGGCAATCATGTCTTGCTCGCGGATCTGCTTCTTGTCCACGTCCTCCCGGCGCATCGTCCCGGTCGTCCCGTCCGGCTTCTTGATCGCCACGATATTGTCCGCGTGGTCAATGACCTTTGCGCCCCCCACGGTCACGTCGCCTACCTTGACCTGTTTCGGCTGGGGCTTCTGCGCGTCCGGCTTCTGCTGGGCCTCGCCCGTTCCCCCGGTCGGCGGCTTCGCGTTCGTCTTGGCCTGCGCCTCCCCTGTCCGGCGCTGTAGCTCCTTCTGCTTTTCGTCCGCGTCCATCCAGCGTAGTTCCCCGCCCTGCGCCCTCATAAGGGTTCGCATATCGTTGGGGCCGAATGACCGCGTTTCCCCCTCGTTGTGCTCGGTCGTATCGGCCTGGGGCATGAAGTTCAGCCCCTTCAAAAGCCTAAGAATCTGAACACGCGCCGATTTTGCTTCCGAAGCCTTCTTGCCCTGACCCGCTTCAATGCTTTTTTGGATTTCTCGGAGAGTGTCCCGCGTTTCCTGCACGTGCGCTGTTTCTGCTTGATCGTTTCCAGCCGGGAGGAGGCTATCCTTCCCGCATAGAACGACCTTTCCTTCCGCCACTCGTACAGCCACAAAAGCATCTCCCACGTCAACAACTTCGCCACGGTTGGTATGTACACCCTTGGCCAGCCAATTCTCAATTTTCGTTGTGCCATCGCCATACCTCCCGATAATGTTCCCCTCGCCATCATCGAAATACTGAACCGACAGCCCGCTCTTGCGGACTATCGAATGCCCGATCATGCGCTCCCGGCACTTGACCCGGAGGAGGTAACGGCCCTGCCCGATTTCCCTGATTTCATAGCTCCTGACCGCGAGCGGCTCCAAGCCCTCGCTCCATTCCATCTCGACCGGCGTTCCCGCCACAAACACGTCACCCTGCGGCTTCGCGTACACGTTCTGAATTTTCATCTCGCTATCCTTTTTTGGGGGACGCGGGCGGCTCCGCGTCTGCGGCTTCCTTCCGGGCGGCGTCGGCCTCAACCCGCCTGATAAACTCCGCGAGCTTTGCGCCGTTCTCGGACGGCTTCCCGTAGTGCTCCTCGTATGACGCCCTCAGTTGCGCATCAACCTCTGTTTCCATTCCGGGCGGCGTCGCCTCCGTCCACACGACCGGCCCGCCCTCGAACATGGCCAGCACCTTGGCCTTGTGCTCGGCGGTTGTCTCCCGGACGCGCCTCCCGGTCAACTTCTCGATACATTTCTGATCCTCGACCGCAACGGGGAGGGGAGTCGCAACCGAAAGGTCGCCGTTGTCGTAAACCTCGCATACGAACCGGAAGTCGTCCGAATGACGCCACACGCCCGCAACGGGGTCTTTGTATATCGGCCTCTTGCAGTTCAGGCACACGCGCTCCGCCTCGTTCGGGCTAGCGGTCTGCTTCGGCTCCCTGGCCTTCATCGTGTGTCCAAGGTCGTCAAGCTCCTTGGGGAGTCGGCCCGTCTCGATCTCGTTCCGCGTCCACATATAGCCGTACATATTCCATACGACGGCGGCGGCGTGATCCTCGTCCTGCATATTGAGGAGCACCTTGCCCCAATGCCTCCGGCAACTCGACAGATAGACGGAGAGCGGTTGCCCCTTCTCCCAATTGCGGGCCTCATACTTGACCGCGCCGTTCTCGTAGTGGCGGGCCAACCTCTGCTCGCAATACTCCGGGATAAGGTCGAACCGGCCCTTGCCCACCGCCTTGTCCCTGACTGATCCGGTCGTGAACTCCCGGCGCTCGCCCGAATCCTGCACTCTGTCAAACGTGCTCATACTCCCCCTTTAAGCAAGTCGGTGAACCCCTTGTATGATTTGACCCGCAACCCCGTCCAGCCGCTATTCCAAGGCCGGTCGAACGCAACCGCGAACTTCCCCGCTTCCCTGATCGCGGTCAAGTTGTGCGTCCCGTCGTCTAGGAATATGTCGCAATCCACTACCGGCTTGTTGACCGTGAACGCGATACTGTCGTACACGATCCCGTTGTCTCTCAGCCATTGAAGCGTGAACGGCTCCTGTCCCATCGGCTGTGAGGTCACAACCCACACTTCATGTTTTCGGGCTTTCAGCGCCCGCATGAACGCTGCCGCGCCCCGGTACGCCTGCGCCTTAGTGAATATCTCCTCGGCATGGAGCTTGAACACAAAGTCGTAGATTCCCTCTCCGATGGGATAGAACTTGTGTATCCCCCATTCGGTGATCTCCTCGACCTTGTGGTGCGGGAACTCTTCCAGATACACGGTCTTGACCGCGTTCGTGAAGTCCCTCAGCACTCCGTCTATGTCGATTGCTACCCGCATGGCTCCCCCTATCTCCCCGCGAACGGGACGATGTTGAAGATTCCGTGTTTCTGATTGACAAGGAACGCCACCTGCGCGGGGTCGGCGTGGCGTCCGGCTATGTGGTCGAACTCAGAGGTTCCGGAGAGCGCCCCGTTCACGATGGTCTGCCCTTCCACAAGCGCCGGGACGTGCCAATGGCCCATACTGTGATAGTGGAATCCCTTGTCCGTCGTCATGCGCTTGTTGGCCTCGCGGTGGCGGGAGCGCATCATCCCGTAGTACGGTATTCCCATCCAGCCCCGGAAGCTGTCGCCGTGTTCAATCAGGAACTTGTAGCCGTTGACCGTGGCAAGGAACTTCGCGCCCTCGCTCATTATCGGGGTGAAGTTGGCAATCTTGGCCGCGTATTGGTTCGCAATCGTGTGAACCAAATAGCCCATGTTGTTGTCGCCCTTCTGCTTCGCCTGCGGCTTCTTCTGCAAGCGTCCGTGGTTGTCGGCGTTGACCTGAATCATGGTCACGGTGTCGAAATGCTGGGCTATGCGCCGGATCGCCTCTCCCATCAAAAGCCCCGCCTTCGCGGTCTGCACCGGGAGTGGAAATTCGTTGGTGGCCAAAAGCTCCGGGTGAATGTCGCCGCTCACGTAGTCGCCCTCTCCGAAAATCGTACAGGTCGTTATGTTGTAAGCGCGGCGCTGTACCTCGATCCACTGCAGGAAGTCCTCAATCATTCCGAAAAGCCGCTCCTCGGCAATCGCGTAGTCGAACTCCCCGAACCCTTCCGTCTCCTCGGCCCGGATCACTTCGCCTATGTGCCAATCGCTCCACTTGAACACCGGGACGACGGGCGAGCTTTTCATCTCGGCGGGCGGATAGCTGTAGGGCGCGAACGGCTCCGCCTGCTTTACGGATTCCGCTATCAGGTCGCTCATTTCTTTCAGCGAACCGTTGTTCTCTTTCAGCGTGGCAATCGCGCTGAGGAGTGCGCCGTTGGCCTTCCGCAAGTGTATGATCTGCTCGCTCTCCGTGGGGGTCGTGGGAGGCGGAGGCGGCGCTGGGACATCGGGGGCCGGGGCGACGGGATTCCGGTCGTATTCCTCGACGTACTGCTTGAACCGGATCAATGAGAGCTTCACGTCCTTGTGAGCTTTCAGAAAGTCCCGCGAAAACTGAACCTTCGTCTTGCTCGCATGTTGCGGCCTCTCCGCCGCAATCAATCCCTTGATTCTCAGGATTTCCAGCTTGTGCGCTTCCGTTACCATCTTCCCCCCCCGTCGATTATACCGCGTATTGTGCAAGGCCCGCCTGCAGTGGCAAAATCACGCTATCGTGCCACGCCCGCCAAGCCGCCTCATTCATCACTCTCATTTTCATCTCGCCGCCCGCCACGTACATTGTTTCCGGGTTCAACCTGACCCACCTGCACCGGCAATACGGGTGCATCGGGATCGCGGGCATATACTTTTCGTGGTGCTCGCGGGGGAGGAGGTTTTCTGGCTGATTGCCGGAGTCCTTGTTGATCCGCTTCCGCTCCGCACCTGACCGGCCAAAATTGTCCTTCTCAAGCCATATCGCGTGTTCCCACAGCCATTCGTACTTCGCCCGTTCGTGGCTCTCCGGAGCGTGGTGACTGTAGCTCATGTCCGCCTCCGGGCGAATCACCGGATACACCTTGCCGTCGATAAGCTGGCGGCATTGCGGGCAAGCATCCGGGAGGCTGAACCCACACACCCACTCGCCGCCGTTCATCTGCGCGATATAGCCCTGATTGAAGGCGTTGTTGCTCTCGCTGATCGCGACGCGCTTCCAATTGCGGTTAAGCTCGCTGTCGTTGTCGAAGAACGCGGTTTCCAAGTCCCGGCGGAGCGCTCGGTAGCCCTTCCGGTTCTTCGTGTTGTCGAATATGGCCTGCTGAACCGTGTTGATTGTGTCGTTGGTCGCGTTGGTAAGGTGCTCGGCTCCATGGCTAACCGCCCATTCGAGCGCCCGCGTCTCCCGCGCCGTCAAGCTAAACTCCCGCGCCGCCTCGCGTACCTTCGTCGGCAAGTCCTCGATACGGATAGGCCGGAGCGCTGGAACCTGCTCCCCCCGTTCAATGAGTTTCCCCAGCACGAACCCCCGCACAACCCATAGCTCCACGTCGGCCAACTTCTTCTCAAAGAACCGCCGCACGAACCCGTCAATCTCACGCAGGTCGTCCAGCGCAAGCGGCCTTCCGTCCTCAAGGTGTAGCTTCTCGTCTGCGAACTTCGTTATGTCGGCATAGAAGCGCTCGAAGTCGAGGCTGTCGTAAAAAAACCTCTCAAGCTGGCGCAACTGCTCAAGGTGGCTGATCCCGCCAACTTCGTATTTCGGAACCGCGTTACTTGCCCGCTTCACTTCGCCCCCCTGTAAGCTCAATCCGTAGCCTGTTGTACTCGGCCAGCGTGAGCGGGTAGATTGTCCGCTCCCTTCCGTCCTTCACGACCGCCCGCATCTTGTCCACGTCGTCGCTGAGGAGCGTCACGTCGATCTTTGTCACCGTCACCGTCCGGTCAATCGAAAAGAAGCTCACGTGTGTCACTCGGCGTCGCCCTCCCTCGGCGGGGCGTTCTTGTCCTTGTAGTATTTCTGTATCTCGTCCCACACGCGCTCCACGATCTCGCGGTCAAGGCCGGTCAAATTGTGCGCCCTGTCGATTGCTTCCTCCCGGTTCCCCTTGACCGGCGGAGGCGGGGCGACGGGCAACTCCACGACGAACGGGCGCTCGAACGCGCAATTGGTGTATGTGTCGCCGCCACGGTGGGGCTTCCGGGCTTGCATCTCCTCCGGCGTCCTCTGCTTCTCGAAGTAAAAGCCCGCCTGCTTGTCGCCCATCTTGCCGATCCCGAATGAGAAGAACATATCATGCCCCCCTCTTTCGTGTCCAACCTCGCCCCTTGAATCGCCGCGCTGTCGGCGTCGCCATAAGCCTTTCCTTCTCCATCGAACCGCAATGCGGGCACTTCGTCTCCGGCTCCTCGCGCTCGACCGCCGCAAGCGTAAGGAAGAGCTCGCTGAACCCTGCCCCGCACTCGCCGCATTTGTACTCGTAGGTCGGCATCGCGTCTCCTATTGGAAAAGTTTGTAGCGAACCTCGACCCCTACCGCCGGGAGCGTCGAAGCCATTGGCACGATCTGAACGCGCTCGTAGAACTCGAACACAACGCTCATGCTCCCGTAGAATTGCCGGGGGAGGAGAGCGCCGCCGCCGATCCACACGCCCTCGTAGCTGACCGGCCTCCGCACGTCGTCAAACTTGATCCCGTCCAGCGCTTCCGGGCCGCTCGGTACGGTGCTGGCAAATTGGAAGTCCCGGCCTCCCCTTGGGAACTCGTAGGTCTTGACGTAGGGCTGTCCGGTGGCCTGATAGTAGGGGTTCATCGTCGCGATTGTGACCTTGCCGCCTGTGGCGAACACCGCGAACGCTACGTCCTGCCGGTACACGTGGACGGTGTAGGCCGGGGGCGGCGCTGTGTCGCCCTTGGCCGGTCGTTCCTGCACAATGAATACCGTGTCATGCGACAGGGGGGAGACGGGGGGGTTCCATGCCGCGCCCCCGGTGGCGTGAACCTGCGCCCGGAGTTGCAGGATCGTTTCGAGGAGTGTGCTTTTCTCGGAGAGTACGCGCTGATAGTCGGCCATGATCCGCTTTACGTCGGTCGAATCGAACGGTGCGACCTTGATAAGTGCGTGCTGGGGCCGGTTCCGCTCGGCAAAGAACGCTATCGCGAATACCGCGATTACAAACAGCATCACAAGCTCCCTTGCGTTGATCCTGCGCCACGCGCTCGCAACTGCCTGTCCTATCGGGTTCATCGCTTCTTCTCCCTTCTGCGTTTCTCGTTGTCGATCTTCCCTTCAAGCCAACTGCCAAGGGCGATTGCCCCAAAGAATACGACGGTCATTGTGACCGCAAACGTGCTGATCGTGTCCGGGTGAACGTCCATCACTCAAGCCCCTCCGTTATGGTGTTGGCCAGCTTGTTATGCTTCTTGCAGAAAATCACCCGCCCGCCGTTGTAAGAATTGGGGCTGAGGGGTTTGCAGGAAGCAACCGGACACCCGCACCACTTTTCAGGTACGGGTTCCGGTTTCGGTGTGCGCTTGCGTGGTGCTTTCTCGGTGCTCATACGTGCTGATCGTATTTTGTGCGCGTGTAGTCCTGCTCGTAGGTACTGTCCAGCTTGGCCTTCTGTGTCGGCGCTCCGCGGCTGGGGTGCGAGCGGTTGCAACTGCACGTGTTCGCCCTCTGCGCCTTCGTCATGGCCGCGTATTCCTCCATGCCGTCGGGCATATATCCGTGACACCTGCTACACTTCGGGATCGCTTCCATTGTCTCCTCAAAAGAACCGAACCATGAGAGCCGCGCCGATTCCGGAGCCGGTGGCAAGGGCGAGCATCCGGCCCCTGTCCAGCCCGTCGCGCCGGAGCACCTTGTCGTAGAGCGTGGCGCTTATGACCGTGATCGCGAACGTCGTTGCCGCGACCGCGATGTACTGCCGGTTCGCCGTAAAGAGCACGTCCAGCGTGATAACGGCGTCCCACAGGAAGCCCCCGGCAAACATTTTCGCGTAGTCCCGGATCATAGCCCTGCTTTCAGGAACCGCAAATAGGCGTCGCTTCCAATCAGTAGGTGCTCGTTCATGTATATCAAGGGGTGAACCTGCTCGCGAGGCACGTCCCTGAAAATGTCGTTGAAGAAATTGAGTTCGTGCATATATTCGTGCATGAACGTATCGTCGCCCTCGTCGGTCACGAAAATAACCCACGGTGCGACGAACAGGCCGCACCAATGCTCGCCCGTCATGTCGGGGTTGTGGTCGTTGATCGACCGGCTCATGTTGTCGGAAATGAACACAAGGCGAATCGGGTGCTGAACCTCGGCGGTCTGTAGGCCGAACTCCGCCTGCACGACCTTGGCCAGCGCTTCATAGTAGGCCGCGCTGTGATGCTTCTTCCCGTCCAATATCCTGACGGTCACGCCCTCGTCGCTCACAAGGCTCCGGGGAATGTTCGCCCGCACGTCGCCGCCCTCGGCCTTCGAGCACCCGATTGCCAGCGCCACGATTGCCGCGCCGATTGCGAACAGTATCCCGATCTGTCGTTTCATGGCGTCACTCCTCCCACTGAATCCAGCGCTCGCCGCACATGGGGCACTCTCCCATCGTTGAATTGCGCCGTACCCGCGTGAACTTCGCGGGGTCGTGACTGAGCCAGCACCACGCCCGCCGCAATCCCATCTCCCGCCAATAGTCCTCGAAGAACTGTCTCACGTGCCCTCCTCGAACTCCGGGCACTCGTACACCGGGGTCACGGTGTTGAACTTCACGCAATTCTTGAACGTCGCCGCCGCTATCGGGCAATTCTGCGGGGTGGACGGTTTGAACTTGGCACAGTTGCGGAAGCACAGGCAATGCTCCCGGTGCAACCCTTTCAAGTCGCCGTCCACGCTGACCGGCGTTCCGTGATGCTGATAGGTCGTAATGGCTCCCATTAGATTGCCCCCGCGATAAAGGTTCCCTCGATCTGTACGGGTACGGGGTATCCGGCCCGTTTCGCCTGCGTTGCGTGTTTGAGCACAAGATTCGCGTACTGCATCGAAACCCTCTCCCCGGCCCGCCGCGCTCGCATCACCTTCCCCGGCCCTTGGTTGTATGCCGCAAGTGCGAGCTTCATGTTGCCGTGGAACTTGTCACGCAAGCTGGCAAGGTAGAACAGCCCAAGCTCGACGTTGGTGAAGGGATCAAATAGCTGTTTCCTCGTTAGCTTGTGATTCCCGGTGATCTTCCGGGCTGTCGAGAGAAGCAACTGCGTCAACCCTACCTCGCCCGCCTTCCCCCGCGCCCACACCTTCCAATTGCTCTCCGTCCGGATCAATCCGAACGCTACGCTGTCGGCTATCCCGTAGTGCGCGGCCCTCGCGTGAAGGAACTCCTCAAACGTCACGACCTCGGCCCGCTTGTACTGCGACGGGCTGACCTTGGCCCCGGTCGCGAACATAAGGACGCTGAGGAGCGCCGCTATCGACAGGAGGCGGGTCATTCTCCGTCACCCTGCGGCTGTCCGCCCTGCCCCTCGGCCCCTTCGGGCTGTCCGTACTTGGCGATAAGCTCCTGATCCGCCGGGGTCATTTCTTCCTCGCCGCCCTGTTGCTGGCCTGCCGCCGCCTGCTGTTGCATCTGCAACTGCTGTTCCTGCATCTCGGCCTGTTGTTTCGCCTGCATATCCTGACGAATGAACCCTGCGACGCCCGCGTTGCTGATTCCCACTATGTCATAGATATTCGTCTCCCGATCTTGTACTCTGCGGGTTCCTCGCCGTTCTCCTTGCGAACCTCGTTGATCGACGTGGCCACTTCCAGCCGCGCCTTGTTGACGCCCGCCTTCTCCTTCACGTCCTCCTCGGCCAAGCCCTTGAACTCGGCTTTGACCCGGAGGCCGGTCGCCTGCTCAAACACGTTCTTGCCGTCCGTAAGGACCGTATTCAGCGTCGCCTCGGTGTGGCTGAGGAACGTCCGGAGGCCGTTGTCCTTCGAGCGCTTCCATACGCCGTCCGCCGCCGCCTCGTTCAGCCCGCCCGTCTTGATCGCGTCCTTGAAATTCGCAAGCCCTACCTCGTTGGGGTCTGTCCCGGAGAGCGCGAACACAATGCTCATAAACAGGGTCAAGCCGGTGTAGAACTCCATCTCCTTGGCGGTCGAATGGATACTGACCCACTGAGCTTTCGCGTCCTTCGGCAAGCCGACAATCGGGAGCCTGCGCTGTTGGGCCGCGCCGCTCATGTTGGCCCACAGAATCTTCTTCAAGCGCTCGATCTGACTTGTGTTCGTCATGCCGCCTTCAATCGCGAGAATCCCCTGCGGCATACGGTTGTTGCTGAAATTCGAGCTATTGAACGTCACGGCGTTCAGGATAATGGTCGCGCTCGTCGCCGCCTGCTCCATGATCCCGTAGCCCCGGAGCCATAGCGAGTGATCCGAACGGGTGAAGAAATGGCTCTTGTACACCACGTCGCGGGTCACGCCCTTCAAGGTCACGTCGTCTTTCCGCATCACGTACTCGTATTCCGGAACGTCCAAAATCTCCTCCTCGGCCCCGGCGTCAAGGTCTTGGAGGAGGTCGCGGTCGAACCGGCTATACTGTTTCAGCCGGGGGATCGTGTGGAACCACAGAGAGGGGTCGGTGATGTGAATTCCGATAGGCTGGAACGTGGGGTCGCGGTGGATTTCCAGCGTTATGTCGTCAAGGTCAAAAAAGTCCTCGTACATACCGCCAAGGAACTTTGCGAGCGACGGGGTGCTCTCGCCTGCCGGGAAAAAGAAGCTCTCCCTGATCCTCTGCTCGAAATAGACGCGCTTCTGCTCCTCGTCCTCGCTCGGCTCGTAGTCCGGATTGCTCCATGCGAGCGTGAAACCGATCTCCTTGCCGTACTTCTTTGAGGCCGCAAGCTCGCTGAACTCGGTCAACTGCAAACGCCGGAGGTTCTTTATCATCCGGGGCGTCTCGGTCTGTCCGCCTTTGCGGAGGAGGATCGACTTGCCAAGGGGCCGGTCGATGTAGCGGTATCTGTCCTCGTCCCGCGTCCCGTAGGGCACTTGGTCAAACAGCGTGGCAATGAGCGTGTCAACGTCGTGCTTGACGCCCGCGAGCTTCCCCATGTCGGCCTGATACTGCTCCTGCATCTCCGGGTCTGTCTCAACTGCCTCGGCAACCGCTTGGTTGGCCTTCACAAGTTTGTCGATAAACTCGTACGAAAAACTCGCGTTCTCGTTCATCTGATCCCCCTCAATAGGTGAGAGGAGGCGGGTTGGGTCGTTTGCTCTTACGGGTGGCAACGAACTCCAACCCCCTCCCCCTCATAGTTTCCAGTACATTGCTTCCAGCCCCATCATCAGGACGGCACAATACGCCCACACCGCGAGCAACACGAACAGCACCGGCCTCCGGGTTATGCTTCGCTGGAAGCGTCTCATTCCGTTTCCGCCATGCACAGCGTCCCGTCGCCCTTGACGTGGGCCTGCCGGTCACGTCGCGCAACCTCGGCGTCGATCTTGGCCTGCAATTCTCGCTTCGCTTCCTCGGAAAGCTCTTTAAGAATCTGATTGATCCGATCCACCGGGAGGTCAAGCGTCTTGGCAATGTCCTGCGGGCCAAGGTGCTCCTTGCCCCCCGAGTATGACGGCGACCTGCCACACTTCCGCCGCCTCGTATGCTTCGGTCACGTCCTGCGCGAGCCTCACCGGGGATTTCGAGAGCTTCCCGGCCAGCGTCGCGACGAACCCGACGGGTGACAGTTTCAGCCATTCCGCCACAGTCGTCTTTCGCATGGACACCCGCTCCGCCGCCTGAATCCCGGCGTTGATTGCGCTGTCCGCCCTGCCGTTCGTCTGCTCCCACCACGCGAGCGCGTTCATTGCCGCCGCGTACATGGCCATTTTCTGATCGCGTTCCTGTTCGTGTTTCTTATGCGCCGCCCTGACTTTGCTCGCGTAGCTCATGGATTTCCCCCTGTTTAGAGTTCTATTTGTGAAAGTGGGTCGATAACATGGCCGGTATCGTCAACGAACGCCTGAACCTGATCGTGGATATGCTCCGCCTCGATCTCGCCAAGGTCATTGATCGTGAAGTCAATAAGGTCAATCGCTTCCGCGACTGTGATGTTGAAATGCTTTGCTGCAATGGAGGGTACTGCGGAGCGCGTGGGGTCGGTCTTGGCTTCCTCGCGGAGCCGATCCATAAGCCGGTGACACTCCCGCGCAATCTTGATCTGCTGGGCCGTGTCGTAATCGCGGAAACTTACTGGGGTTTGTGCGCTCACGCTGAAAGTCCAGAAAACGAAAAAGGCGTGGACTATTCCATCGCCTTTGTGTCTATCTGTCTTTCAGCCTCGAACGCGGAGGCCGGGTGCTGTAATCTGTAGGTGTTAAGCTACGATGTAAGGTTCATCGTAACTGAGTGTGGGCCAATATACAACATTCGTTATGCGCTTGTCAAGTCTTTTGACCTGATTTCAAAAAGATTTTGGCGCGTAAGTGACAATTTCTTTATCGTTGTATAGGGTCGCTATAGCCACCCTGTAACAGCCATTGATAGCGTCGCCATAGCCACCCTATAGCACACCGTCGTAGGGTCGCTATAGCCACCTTGTAACGACCCTATAGCAATAGAATAAAGAAGAATATATAAGAACACAGAGCGGGGGAGCGGAGCGATGCTGGGTGAAGCACCGCCCTCGACGGCCTCACTTCCCCTCCTTCTGCAACCGATCTTCAATCCATATTCGGCACAGCGCCGACAGGCTCCGGTTGTCGTCGTGGGCCAGCTTTTCCAGCTTGGCCAGCGTCGCCTGACTGACGCGGACTTGGATCACTTCCAATTTGAGCGGAGCCGTGTCTTTACGCGGCCTCTTGCTTTTTCCTTCCACCGCAAGCCTCCATGAGTTTGAGTCCTTCGTTTGTCCCGGCGTGGATCGCTTCCACGTCTGTCTCCCTCTGTGCCTCTTTGATCCGGGCGTGATACCGCCATATCGTGCACTTCTGGCCCTTCTTGTCGCACCGGTTACACCGGTTCTCCTCAAGGAACTCTATCGACAGCCTTGCCCGCAACTCCTCCATGGCCTCGATGTAGGCGCTCCGGAGCGCTTCCGCCATGTCTCGCGGAATCAATACCATCTGCCATTCCTTGACCGCGTGGTGATAGGCCGGGAGGTAGTTCTTGCAGGCGAACGCTCCCCCGGCTTCCATCGTTTTCCACGTCGGAGCGCGATGCTCTGGATTAGCTCGTAGAATTTCCACGCCGTCAACTTCTCGACCTCGCCGTGGATCGTGTCCGTGAACTCCCGGAACGCCGGGGGCGTGGCCACAAGGTACGCCTGCATCTGATCCCTGTGGGCCTCGATCCGGCCCCGTAGCTCCATCACCTTGGGAATCGTGATCGAACAGGCCGGACACAGCCCGTTTATATCCCTCCACGCTATCGTCCCGCACGTCGGACATGGAGCCTTCACCTTGTTCATCTTCACCTTGTCCCAATCTCCTGATCGTGACATTACGTGTTCCCCCCCCTATTTATTCGCCGCACATGAGCCGTTTATTTGCCGCGTACAATATACTCGATTCCAAGCTGGATACCGTGCTATGGCTCACCGGTTGCGAATCTACGCCGCAACCTGCGTCACAAACATCTCGTCGAACTCACACATGTCAAAGTGGCTCGCAAGCCGGGAGACGATTTTGAACTGGTAGCGGCTGGCCCTTTGGCTGAATCCCATGGATTCGAGGAGGTTCGGCCTGATTCGCGACACTGAACCCGACGGCACTTGACATTAGCTTCATTCAATGCTAAGTTTTCATAGATATTCACAGAGTTGAACTCTCCACTATCATCGGGCAGATTTGACTTTTTTTGTTTTTCCCGCAACGATCTAAAAAGCCATTATTCGGCCAGCCATCTGAACACCCGGAGGTACTATGCGCTGCCAAATCATACTGTTTGCGTCTCTTCTTTGTATTCCACTGGTTTTAGACGCTCAGATTCCAACTAACGGTCTCGTCGCTTACTATCCGTTCAATGGCAATGCGTTAGATGCGAGTGGGTCTGGGAATGACGGCACAGTGAACGGAGCCACACTGGCAACCGATCGATTCGGAAACCCCAACAGTGCATACGCGTTCAACACCGTTACGAGCGAAATTCGGGTCACGAACAGTCCTTCATTAAGCCCTACCGGCGCAATGACGATTTCGCTGTGGGTAAAATTTGATTCATCCTGGGCGAATCATCCAGTGGCGATAATCGGCAAAAGCGTTGTAAATGTTGATGGTTATTTCCTGGACATGAATCAGGATGCCACCTATGACGGACCAGGTAATTATGATTCAAGATGGTTCTTCAACACCGCGACAGGGCAAGCCGATGCGTTTTTACAACCAGTTGCAGATGCAACGATCAGAACCTGGAATCATTATGTTGGTGTGTACTCTGCCGATACTGCCAAGTTTTATTTCAATGACATTCTGGTAAGCAGTAGCTATTCGAAGGGTCCTCTAAAGCAGGGGAGTGCAAACCTTGTCATCGGAGGGATTGGCTATTCAGGATACGTTACTGCACTTCGAACCATCGACGATATCCGTATCTACAACCGTGCACTTTCGGACACAGAAATTGCTTCTCTTTATCATGAGGCCGGATGGACTTCACTTAACCAGGGGCTCGTCGCGTCATATCCCTTCGATGGCAATTCGAATGACACAAGTGGAAACAATCTTAATGGGACAATTACTGGCGGAGCAGGCTCGCAGGCATCCTTGGCTGCTTCGTCTCGGGCGGGTGGCCGCCCCTGATGTTTGACGACCGACCGAACCTGCCATTCAGGTCCGATCAAGCGAACGGAATATTCTGCTTTCGGCGATCCGCTATGCGCCTTCGTCTCCTGGGCGAGAGATCGTGATCCGGGGCGGGTTCCGCAGGGTCTGCAGGATCACGCAATAGCGCTCCGCGGTCTCGACCAGGCGCGTGAGCTTCGCCCGGATCGGCATCCGCATCGAGTTCGAAGCGGACCGTAATGTCAGTCAGCCCGATGGGCGCCTGCCGATCGATGCCGAGTGTGCCGCGGGCGTCCCATGTGCCTTCGGCGACGACACGGCCATGGCGTAGTCGTAATCCCCATCGCGGTCGCGACTTCGCGCAAGGTCACTCCGGCGCAGGCCACCACGGCTTGCAGCAGCATGTCTGCCGAGCATGCCAGTTCGCCGGTGCCGCCGGTCGCCGGGTGCAGCCCGGCGAGTGCGTCGCCGCGCCACGAGGGCACGACGCAGGAGATACCGTCGGGGTCAAGACCTGCTTCCGCCCGTGCCGGGATGAGGGCGTCCTGCGGGGTCTCGCGATAACGCTGCTTGAGCGGAGCCTGCAAGGCACGCAGTTGGTCGGCGTTCACGTCGTGAACCTCCCTGTTGGATGAAAGATCGAAGCGGCGGCCGGCGGGATGTGACGCGACCGTCGGCCGCCGCTGTTGGACAAAGCC
>CAWIOS010000012.1:0-1216679 GCA_963837815.1 Ignavibacteriota bacterium | reverse complement strand
GCTTGATTAGGCGGTGGTCGAAGTAGTGCGAAAGATGTGTCCAGAGGGTAAGTACCGCTGTATGAGCTGCCGGTGAACTGGCGATCTCGTGCTCAGCCTTCTCGAGATTGGTGTAGAAGTGATGCTCTGGGGTCTGGTTGGTTTGCAGATAGCAGAATTCACAGTTGTTGGCACACATCCACGAAAGGTTGAGGACCGTGGTGAGCGATTCGACGATGTTACCAGGAGAATCAAAGGTCCGAATGAAGTCCTCGGTTCGCTCCGAGATTATCGCCGATTCCTTCATGTAGAGAAACTTCTCGCGAGGGGAGCTGACGGGATACGTGAAATCCGGGGAGGGGAGGTATTCGACGGCTATTGCAGGATCCAGCTTCTTCGCGCGTTCGATGATTTCAGCAGTCTTCCGGGAGTGCTTTGATTGCGGCTTGACGAGTAGACGTTTTGGGAGGAAGAGGCTCATCAATGGATTGCCCCGGCTATTTCCAATGCATGAAGATACTCATACGTTTTGTCAGAAGAAACAAAGCCGCAGACAGATGGGAAGCTCTGCGGACGCCATCCGGATACACCATGCCTGATTCACCCGCTGGCAGTTGCGATCCTGCGTAGCCTTGCATATATTTCATTCGTTAGTCCGTTCGCGCGAATAGGCTCTCCGCAGTTGAGGGCCTTTTTTATTGTATAACTGCGAATCCGTGATGTGTCGCATGCGGAGCAATTCTACCCAACCGCGCGACTGATCGGGCGTAGGGGTACCGAGAATAAGGCCGCGAAGGAGATAAGATGAAGAAAAAGGTGAGGCGTAAGGAGGACGGGGCCGGCAAAGTCCAAAGGGGCAGGAGGATCAGGAGTGGAAAGGCGAACCGGGCGCAGAAACGCGCTAAAGCTCAGTCTACACAAGGTTATAGGGAAAGGCGACCAAGACGTTCTGGTTACTTGACGGTGCGCACCCAACCTCTCGCGGACGCCATTCTCGAGGCGCTTCAACGGATTCAGGGGCCGATGAGCACTCGCCAAGTTTTCTACCAATGCGTATCGCGCCAGGCAGTTGAAAATACCGAATCGGGATATGGCAAGGTTGCTCGGCTACTTGTATTGCTCCGGCGGAATGGTACGATCCCGTATGAAAGAATCGTGGACCGGACACGATCCATGCACCGCGTGGCAACTTGGGATACCCTGGGGGAGGCATACTTCTCCTTGAAGAATCAATACCGACGCGACCCTTGGCAGAATCAGAACATGGTGCCCTTCATTGGAATAGAGAAGGACGCTCTGGCGGGGATCGTCGAGAACGTTGTCGACAGCTTCGCGGCTCCGCTTGCCGTAACGCGCGGATACCCCTCTCTGGATTTCCTGCATAACTGGGCAATGGAGATACGGGTACTTAATTCCTTTGGAAAGCGAGTTCGTGTCTTCTACTTCGGGGACTTTGACAGCACGGGCATACACATCCCACAGGCAATTGAGGAGGAGTTGAGATCGTTCGGGGCTGAATTTGAATTCCAGGTAGCCGGACTGTTGAAAAGCGATATTGTGGAATTCAATCTCCTCCCAGGTCCATTGAAAAAGGGGACTTCAGAAAAGAAGGGAGACACGAGAGCCAAGGCTTTCGAAAAACTCCACGGGAACCGTGTGTACGAACTTGATGCCCTTCCTGCCGATGAATTGCGACGGAGAGTGCAGAAATGCATTGAGTCTTGCATTGACCGACCGTCGTGGCAGATAATCGAACGGGAGGAACTCAGCGATCGGAAGGAACTGGATACGAACATAGAGGCGTCCGGTTACAAACCCCCGGAACCTCCCCCAAGGGCAGCGGAAACACCGGTCGAACCAACTTGAACAAATGGCCCGAGGACCAACGGAAACCAGGAAGGATAGAGCAGTAAGGGTCGGCCTATTTTGGCGCGAGTTTCCCTGTGATCGATGGGGGCGGCGTCCAGAAAGAAACTACTGGGAAAGCACCTTAACGACTTCCAGGATACGCTCCTTCATATCCTTAGTAAATTCCCGTCTCTTTGATCTCAGTAGCACTCCTCTCAACCCCTCGAGCAGTTCTTCGATGTCGTTCTTCGGAGGCTTTTCTTCCGACTCCTCGAAAATGACCATCTTCCTGATCGGATCAAATGTTGCTCGATACCTCAAACTCTCCGCCAAAGCCTTGATCGTCTCCCGCCTGACCGGTCTTCTCGTGGTGCTGGGCTTCTTCTTCAAAATGGCGTAGAGGGTGGTTGGGTGGAGGCCACTCCGCTCGGCGAGCTCGTAGGTCGAGATTCCCTCGGCTGCGGAGAGGCGCTGAATGAGGCGCTGGATGCCTGAAATATCGTCGTTTTCGATGATTTTGCGCATGGTCTGGGTAAAATGTCTGTCAGTATAAATAATAGTGAATATACTTGACTTAGTCAAGGATTCTTCATATAATAATATTGCCGCCAGATCTTCGATCGGCAATGAAATGTTGGTTATAGATGTGGATGTTTGATCGACGCCCTCCCGCGTTATTCCTCCTTGTCCTTCCAACCGCAGCACGTAAGTAATCCACTGTTGAAATGCGAACGACCCTTTCGTTCGATAAATCTCGCCTGCAAACTGCAAGTGCATGAGATGAATCCCGATTCACCAAGACCAACACAAAATAATGGGTAAAGGACTACATCAATTAGGAAAGAAATGGAATCCGATCACCGGTTGCACAAAGTACTCAGATGGATGCGCACACTGTTACGCGTTGGACCGGCTGATTCCGTTGATGAAGAGTGAGAAGTATAAAAATGGTGGCCGGGTTACCTGCCACGAGAATCTCCTCGATGTACCGAAAAAGAAGAAGAGGCCAGCGTCGTTTTTCGTGAACAATATGGCCGATCTCTTCCATGACGAAGTCCCAATTAGCTTCCTGACGGAGTTATTCCGGACAATGAATGAATGCTCCAGGCATCGGTTCTTCGCCTTGACAAAGCGGTCCTCGCGCATGCTCGAATGTGCCCCCCACCTGAAATGGACGAGCAATATTTGGATGGGCGTGACCGTCGAGAATGCGAAGTACACTTCCAGGATTGATGATTTGAGGAACGTACCCGTAAGTCATAGGTTCGTCATGTTTGAACCGCTTCTCGGACCTGTGGGTAAGATTAACATGAAGCACATTGACCTGGTTCTGGTCGGTGGCGAATCTGGCACAGGCTTCCGCAGAATGGACCCGAGTTGGGCCAGAGAGATCCGGGATCAGTGCATCTCGGCCGGAGTGATGTTCAACTTCATGCAGTATGCCGCAGTTGATCCTCGACCCCTTGGGCGACAACTGGATGGACGGGAATGGAAGGAACTTCCTGACCAGGACCCCCAGCTCAGCCTGTTCTGAGAAGGGTAAGGTCGCTCCTGAAACTTCCAGCGGTTAATAGAACAAAGGATGAATATGAATAAATATAGAACGAAAGATATGCCACTGGCCAGTTATCTTCTCTGTGAGGATATCCCGCTCGTGGAGTGTGAAAAGAAGAGCAACGGCACATCTGTTTTTGTTTTTGATGAGTCGCCAGCTCTGCTGCAACTTGTTGATAGATACTTTTCCTTCAAAGCTTTGGTCAACCCAATATTATTTGCCAATGCAACGAAGAACTTGAAAAGCATCATGTATCGCGATAAATGAAACCATCACAATTGGAGAAACATGAATGAAACTGAAACTGTCGTCGGAGTAAAGTCCGATTCGCAAAATGTAGGAACCCTTCTACGAAGCATCCCATCCCCAACACCCTCGTCAGTCGAATTGATTGAAGAGGCGTACTTCATGTGTAGCCACGGAATAAATGTTCTCCCCGTCACCGGTAAGAAGACCTTTGTCGAATGGACTCGACTGCAAACGCATCGCCAGACCCTGGATGAAATAAACGGGTACAACTGGAAAGATGCGACCGGGATTAGTGTTATCCTCGGTATGAATGATATCCACGCAATAGACATTGATGATGTCAATGATGAAATGGTCCTTTCCGAGTTGATAGCGAAGCTTGGCCTCCCGTCCGATTATGAGTGGATCGAGAGAACCGGAAATGGCTTCCAGGTATTCTTCTCCTGTCATGAGGATAACCCGCTCACGGTGACATCCGGAAAATGCGTTACCGGCAGATGCGATCACCTTGAATTGCGGTGGAAAGGCTGTTACAGTGTGGTCCCTCCATCATCGCATTATGATAAGAACGGGCTTCCAGACGGGAAGTCTTATTGCTGGAAAAACGATCATCCGCGTTCAGGCCCTGTAGAGCTTCGGTTAAAGCAGGTAATGGAAGCCTGGGATGTGTTCACGGTGAAGAAGGAAAAGCCAGCGATTACTCCTGCGTCACCAGCCACCCCCGTAAACCGGATTCCCGAAATTGAAAAGGCGATTGAAGCGTTTGACATGCGGGAGTTCCTCCGGGCTCAACGCATCCCTTTCCGGGAGGAGGGAGACGCCCAGCACCAGGTGCGAATAGAGTATGAAAAGGGGCACAACTCGCTTCTTTGGAACGATGAGAAACACTGTTCGAATTGGATGAGGGAAGGGAAGGGTGGGGGGCTCTTTGAAACGCTTTCCTTCCTCGTGTATGGCGATTATGACTTTTCGAAACTGGACGGGATCGATAAGCACAACGTTTTTGAGATACTATCGCAATTTAGCGGCATTCAGATTCCCCCCGTTGAAAAGGCGACGCCCGCGAAGAAGAGGCACGTGGACATTGGAGAAATCGTCTGGACATCCGGTGATGAGCTCTTTATCGAGCCCGACGAGGCGATAGAGTGGATAGTCGAGGGTGTACTGGAGATGGAGTCTTTTGCGTCGATCTACGGCCCTCCTGGACATGGGAAGAGCATGGCGACACTTGAGCTGTGCCTGAAGGTCCTGAGCGGCAACCAGTTGGAGTGGCTGGGGAAGAAGATCATTCGGAAAGGGGCTGTGGTTTACATCCGATATGAAGGTAGTCGCAAAAGATTCAAAGAGAGATATAAGAAAATGGCGAGAGCCATCGGTTTGACTCCGGAGGAGATGAAAGGATTTCACGCGATCGAAAACCCTCCGACTCTTGAGGCTCTCTCCGATGAACTGAAAAAAGTGTGCGCTTTGTGGAGTCCCGCACTTATAGTGGTTGATTCTTTCTATTTGGGACACGAGAAGGACGAGAATTCGAATACCGATATGAGGGCATTGGGGAAACAACTTCAAGAGCTCATGAACACATACGGGACTTGCGTTCTGATCATCCATCACACGACGAAACATATCGAGGACAAACAGCTCCACTCGGATAATTTCCGAGGAGCGGCCATGGCAGCAATGGTTGAGTCGCTTATGGAGTTTCGACAGGATATGCAGGTCCCCTCAGAGAGATTCTGGAAGTGGACGAAGCTGAGAAATGGTGAAGACGAGGATAAGCGATGCGAGGGCGGGTACTTTGACCCGAACACGTTCTTCACGATCTCGACTGGAGAGACGAATGAATGGAAACACTTGAAAGGAGAAACAATGAAGAAACAGGAAGGATTGGAGAAATATCTTGCAGGCACTTCAGGGCTACCGAAGAGTGCCCTGGTGAAAATGTTGGAAGATCAGGAGCACCTGTCGCAACCAGGAGCTTATAAGCGGATCGAGAAAGCCCTGAAAAGTAAGATCCTGACGTTTGACCCCGCCACGAAGCTGATTTCGATGGTGGAGAAGAAGGCGGAGGTAGTATAAAGTAGAGGAGAGGCGGTAGAAGAGTAGAAGTAGAAGAAATTCCTCTACCGCCATTCTCCAGTATAATACAAGTAGAAGAAATTATTCTACTTCTCCTTTTCTACTCACCACACCGGCAAAAAACAAAAAAATAAGCCCACCTTACCCCAACGCCATGACATTCAGTGAGCCCGCCGAAGGCGGACGAGTTTTTTTATTTTGCGGGTCCATCCCCCGAAATTGATCCTGGTACCAACCCACGCCTGACAACTTTTCCTGTGAGCCCAAATCTTCCCCAATCCATCCTCGAATAATGACCGGAATGTGCGGGGAACCCATGTATTCATTGGAGATATTGAACCGGAGGGGCTGGAGCACTCGGAAGAGTCCACAATTGTCGTGATCCGAGGTATTCACCCCCAAAGAAAGGTCACAGCAGCCCCGAGGATCAAATCTGGGACTCAACGAAAAGCAGACGGGAGTTTGATCCAAGGCCATTAGTCCCCGGTAGGAGACGCGGGACGCTTCATTGGATCCGGCCCCAGGTGCGGAACAAAATCGAGACGATCAAAAACATGCCCGTTGTCTGGTCGGATCTAACCGGCAAACTCGTCCAAACATCGCGATTCCGAGTACGGTTGAGGGAATCCGGACGGTAAGGGGGTGAAAAACGGAGGTTCACTTTTAATCCCCGTCTGGCCTCGATTGCTGCTTAGTAATCGACCCATAAACCCAGTAAATCATTGAAAACGCGAATGTTACATGGCCACCCTCGGAAATAGACTGAAGCAGCTCTTCCATCCTGTCAGTTGTCGATTCATAAGTAAACGGTGAATTCACTGAGGTTTCTCGTTCATTGTCCCAGTCGGAATATGTAGAGACTTGTCGCAAGAATATTGACTGGAATATATATTTGACAATTGCTCTTTGGGGTGTTATATTGTTTCAAATCATATCATGTCGAATTTTATTGGAGAGCTGTATGCATCCTACGGAAGGAAGGGCCCAGCGGATTCTAGAACCTCACTACGAGACGATTCGATACGCGTTCGAAATCGGACTCAGAGAGTGGAGGGAGATACTCACAGAACGACCGTTTTTGTCCGCGCGCACACGTGCCTGCGTAGTCAATGACGTCGTGAGAGAGAAGATCCGCACTCGCTATCAGGAAGACCGAACCGTTTACCTTATCGACAAACCCAACCTCTTTATTCTCAAGGTTGACCAATTCGCAATACGGTTTAAGAAACTCCGCCCGAATTACCGGCCCTCTAACATCCCAACGAGACAATCGTTTTGTTTCGACAATCAACTGGAATTTGAGGGGATGCCCCGCTCCGTTTACGTGAACGCAGGCTACATGCCCGACCGTATGTGGACCAGAGCTAGCTATTTCATCACCTATATCAATGGAAACGAAGTGGAATGGGTGCTCGACTTGTCGGCGCATTCACCAGCGACGCCCGGCGAAAAACATAGCGAAGAGACATCTACTAGCTCAACTTCTTCGCGTGTCCGTGCGAAGATCAAAAAAGCAGAATAAATAGGAGGTATTCATAATGCCCGAAGCACAGGTTAACCCCAATATGGTAATCCTGGCGAGGGAGTCGAGGGGATACCAGCAAAAGGAGCTGGCGAGCCTACTGCATGTCACTCAAGGCAAGATATCGAAGGTCGAGAGCGGTTTTCTTTCAGTCTCAAGCGGGTTTCTTGCTGAACTTTCGCATGTCTTGCACTATCCCGAACAGTTCTTCAGTCAAAATGCTGACATCTATCCCTTGGGGCTAAATTTTTACCGCAAGAATAAAGGGATAGACCAGCGAACAATCCGTCGAATCGAGGCCTTTGTCAATATTCGACGAACCGAGATCGAATCGCTCCTACGCTCGGTGTCTATTGAACATCCGAAAATTGTCCCCGTTTGGGATCCTGAGGAAGATCGATTTGGCTCGCCGGAGAAAGTTGCAGCTGCACTTCGGCAAGAGTGGAGAATTCAAAAAGGACCGATCACAAATCTCACCACGGTCCTTGAAGATGCATGTATCATTATTATCCCCTGTTCGTTTGGGACGCGGTATTTCTCTGGTTTGAGTACGATAACAAATCTAGGGTCCCATATCATCTTTGTCAACGGAGATATGCCGGGTGACCGACTTCGCTTTACTCTCGCACACGAGCTCGGGCACATCATAATGCACCGAACTCTGACGGATGCAATGGAAGAACAGGCTGACCGATTTGCCTCAGAGTTCTTGATGCCAGCAAACGAGATTCGTTCACAACTGACGAGAATTACAATTGATCGTTTGCCCGCTTTGAAACTTTATTGGAAGGTATCGATGGGCGCCCTAATTACGAGGGCACACACTCTCCACCAAATCGACGATGGTCACCAACGCCTCCTATGGATGCAGATGAGCAAGTATGGGTATAGGTTGAATGAACCAATCGAGTACGGCATCCCAAAGGAGAGTCCGACTCTTCTCACTTCAACGCTTGCGTCACATTTGGGAGAGCTTGGATATTCTATTGAACAAGTTACGGCACTTCTGAACCTCCACGAAGACGAATTTCGTTCACTTTACTTGACCAAAGAAAAAGAGGTGACACCGCGTTTGAGACTTCTCTCTTCGTTGAAAGAGAAGAAAGGCTCAGACAATGAAAAATGAATTCGACGACCTTGGGTTGACGAGCGACCAAAAAGTTTGGGTCGGAGAAGTCTATTCTCGGTTTGATTCACCCGTGAAACCAAGTATCAGAACCCTTCGAGTAGCCTTAGCAGATGAATTGCCGTCAGATTTTGATCCTTACAGCATTGATTTTCGGATCCTTCATGAGGGGACTGAGATTACACTTCTCGGGATCTGGTTGCTGGATCGAAGTAGTCCATGGCTCGCGGCGACCCATCGGATTATTACATACATACGGCAAAAGTTACTAGAGAATCCGGACAGGATCGAATTTACCTCTAAAGAAATTGCTCAAGCGCTCCAGTCTGACGAACCGAAAGTGGCCAAGTGCCTTAACCTTATGGGTCGGATCAGAATGTGGAGTAGCATGAGTGGTCCAACAGACGACTTTGGCGTGAAGATAGAAATTGGAGGCGAAAAAGAATTCAATAAATACTTCAGATATCGAGAAATTGCACCTACCTTAGCTACCTACTTTGCTGAGCTAGCTCCGAACAAAAACGGGACTATAACGTGGACTATTGGGACAGGTGATGAAACTGCTCAGTATGGTGCGGCAGTTCCATCGGGACCCAGTTATCACGTGCCGAATACGGCTTTCATATTGATGTGGATGGATGAGCGAAGGTATCCCGGATTGCAGGATGTCGGGATTGCAATAAAGGAAGTCTGTGCTATGTTTGGGATAGCGGCTCGCCGTGCCGATGATATTGAACATGCGGGAAGCATAACTGATGTTGTTCTTAAAGCAATTCGAGACTCTGAGTTTCTAATCGCAGACCTAACGGGCGCAAGGCCTAACGTGTACTATGAAATTGGATACGCTCACGCCATCGGAAAAAGGCCGATCTTGTTTCGAACGGAGGGAACCCCTCTCCATTTTGACCTCGCAGGTCACAACGTTCCTGAATATAGGAACACTACCTCGCTCAAAGAACTTCTGACCCGCCGTTTTGAAGCAATGCTCGGGCGCAAAGCGCAGGTATCCATATCCTGAATTTCCGAATTGAAGCCCGTGGTGGTTTCCCCTGTCAGTCCTAGGGAAAAAAATGGAGTGTTAAGCAGAGATTCCGATTGGATCCTAGACGTTTTCATAACGTCTTGACAAAATGAATTGCCGGAAAACCGCGGGACTGTCGCATGACGCTAATCTGCTGTCAAAAACTGGATATCAAATCCCAACCGCATATTCTCCTGGCAACTGACTCGATGCTGGGAGCCGGTTACCGATGGCCAACTGGGCCAAAAGTATTTCTGCTATCTAATCGGCAGGATTCTGTACTGACTTTTGAGGGAGACACAGAAATTGCCTATCCGTTATTCTTGAACGCGTTCAACTTTATTAACAATAGCGATTACTTGGGCAACGAAAGTGTCTCGGACCCAGTAGCGGTTGCCAGTAGAATCTGCAAGGATATTTCCGAGGCGTACAATGGATTAAGTTCCGAAGGACTATTCAACGACTTGCAGACCCGCTGCTCATTTCTGTTTGTAGGCTGGTCAAAAAGACTAGGGAAAGAAGTGATCTTCCGGTTTGAACAACCCACGGGCGGCGGCATTTCATGGACAAATACTAATGTCGAAGAAATTCGCATATGGCAAGAAAGGGGTGTCCTTTTCTTAGGAAATGGGGACCATGACCCAGTGGCTCAAGCCGAGGATTCATTTAGACGGCATTCAGGAGATCCTTTGGCTGCGTACCAAGCATTCATTTCGGTGCTTGATGATCCCGATGAGACCGCAGTGGGAGGCCAACCACAGATCGTGCTTTTCAGTGAAAGCGGGAGAGAATTGATCGGGATAAAACATCTGGATGTTAGGTACCTCTTCGGCCTTCGAGTGCGGTCCGGGGCCACAAGTATTCGATACCTTCCGCGCGATCTGTCAGGTCTTTTGTGAATATGGTCAACGTCCAACGATCTACCAAAGAAGCTTCGGTCTACAATCTTCCACTTGGGTAGTAGACTTCATTAATTCTCCTTGGTGCGATAGCGGTCCGCTCGCATTTCTTAAGATACGAATAGACGGACTGATTCGATTCTAAACTGACCCATGACTTGAACACAGCGAGATTGGATGGCATCAATATATCAAGATCTATTGGCAAGCCGCCGAGATATGACGGATTGGTTGATCCATTTCACGCGTGCATCGTTAAAGGAGACAGCACGAGAGAGACTTTTACGAATTCTTGTGTCGGGCGTACTTCGACCTGGATTTGCCAAAAGAGGAGAAAGGTCACAAAGCACCATCTATGGGAAAAACCCAGCCGTCTGCTTTACAGAACAACCGATTGAGAGCTTTCTTTGTTATCTGAAGGTTCGACGCAACAATAATGCGATGTCAGGATACGGGGTTTTAGTCCATAAGCATTACGTCTACGCTGCAGGGGGATTGCCAGTCATATACGGGCTTGGTGGAGCAAATTTGATAGAGGAAGGGGACCCGGATTTTGATCCAGAACGCCGTCTACTCGGATCTGGCGATCTCCCGTATATGGAACAATATAGATACGTTGCATTCGCTCCAAACCGACACGGTGATCCACTAGATTGGAGTCATGAGCGTGAATGGCGATGGTCCGCAAACCAGGGCAACCCTTTTGAGTTCCCTGCTTTCCCCTTGGGTTTTGCTGGTGGGAGTTCAGCCCGTGGGTACATGAAACCGCGAATTCATGCCTTTGTCGACAAGGAGAAGGACATTCAATGGATACAACGAGGTGTCAAATCAGAATTGAGAAAGGATGATGAAGAGCCGGACACTAGATTTGAAGTCGAGGACTATTCTCTGGATTGGCGGAAACAAATCAAGAAGGTAAAACTAATCTCATTAGAAAGAGCAAGGACAGAAATTGGTGAAGGTAATCAGGAGTACGCCACATTCGATACTTGGCCGGAGTCATCGAAGTTTCCTTTAATTACGTAGCGTAGTTCAGGCCATCAATCAACTCCAGATGACCAAGCTTCAGGGTTACGGAACGAAATATACCCCCCACCTTCGTCGCCTGCAATCCCTGGAACCGAGTAAAGCAAAAGTAAGGGAGCCGAAGATAGATGGGAACGAAGAGATCTGGATATCTGGACCACCAACGCAATGGCGGCGTTCGCCGGAAGTACAAATCGCCCATTTGGACGATCGGTGCAAAGTTGCTCACCATTTTCCGAGCTATGACAACTCGAATTCCACAACCTCACCAGACACCCCGGATCTTGTACAAGTACCGCGAGTTTGAGCCGGACGGATTTCACATTAGGATGATCAATAACACCGAACTCTGGTTCCCCTCGGCGCGGCACTTTAACGATCCATTCGATTCATCTCTACACTTCGATCTTGCCGGCTACGACGGCGAATTGGGTGAGGCATGGGTTAAAGACTTCATCTCTCGTGAGTTCGCTCACCTCTCACCAGCGGAACAATTAAACATGCTGCGAGATCAATTGACCGAGATTCGTTCAGATCCTGAACGCGCCGATTGGTTCAAGGACAATATCATTCAAACCAACTTTAACAAATTCGGGATGTGCTCGCTCACACCGCTTCGGGATAACTTACTCATGTGGGCGCACTATGCAGATGAGCATAAGGGGTTTTGCGTCGGGATTGATATGAACGTAGTAAATGAACTACAGAATGAACGAGCCAGACATCGAGATCTACTTGATTTGTATGAAGTCCTTTATGCCGAAGAGATGCCTAGATTGAATTTCTTTGAATCCATGCTCTCTGGACACGGAGATGATAACCTGATGACTCTTGTAACAACGAAGTCGAAGGATTGGAGTTACGAGCAGGAATATCGATTGATAAGATGGGATAACGCAGACTCTGCCATCTCGATCGGGAAAGCTGGACTAGCCGAGGTAATCTTTGGATGTCGCATTTCAACTGATAATAGTAGACGCCTGCTGGAGATCATCGATAGTCAGCGGATTCAGATTCCCATTTATCAAGCACGTCAGGAAGAGTTTCGATTCGCTCTTCGGTTCGAACGAATCAGATAGCCGTGTCCAAGACCAAATTGCATGAGGACGACACAATCCGCGGGTGGGCTAGAGAGATTGTGTCTAGGATGCCGGAATTGTTCATGGGGCATTTGAGTTGCCAATACATAGCTTGATTAGAGAGATCCTAGGCTGGATCAAAAGGATATGGAGGGGCCCGATGGTGTTTGACGCGTCGAAGTACGTTTGGCTTAAAGGTTGGCAGTGTGAAGTTCATGAGTATGGCAATCGCGGACCCTTCATCTTCCTCCTGGATGAGTTTCATCCAAGTTACCCAACCATCCTTGATAATATTGAAATCGCAAAACTATTGGTCAAGCACTTAAATGTAGGGCTCATAGGCGTAGAGAACTATTCGTCAAAGATCGATCCATATGATGGAGGGTTATACTGGGATGAATCACCGGACCGCGCTGACATATCAGGAGTAGACCCAATTGGGTCGGAAATTAGATTTGCCCAAGGGGTAAATTCGATTGGCGTTCCTGTAGTTGGGATAGACAGCAACGGATATCATATGGTACTGGATTGTGAAGTTGCGCCGGCTGAAAGACCCGAACATCCTGCTAATATCAGCCGGTCCAGGAATTTTGTACTGTCACTGTTTCAGGAAAGGCTTGACCGACAACTGGAGTGTAATCTGCTCATCAATTGTGGTTCGAACCATTGCAAACACATATTGAATATCGTTGGTAACCCTGCAAGCGCCCCTGATAATTGGCCGAACGGAACATATGTGCGACTGAGATCCCCTAAGTTTCCACCGTAACTGGGAGTTACTCTTGAATTCAGTTTTCCAAATATATAGAAAATGCCCCGATGTCCTGGGGCATTTCCTTTTCAGCAGAGCGGGCTCGAGAATAAGGTTCGTGAAAGTCGAAGAGAATACTGGCCCGATTGAACGACCCCAGGAATCGCGAGAGGATGTTGTAAGCAATGGACCGGGAAAACTTGGATGAGGCGGGACCTGTTGGAGGAGATACAGGAGACAAATTCTTGTGCGAACCAAACGAGATGCAGGAGCTGGAGCATGACCAGCGAGGGGGGGAAAGAGCAAGCCTCGACAAGTGATGCCGCGTGAGGAGCGACAACCGGCCGTTCATTCAGTAAGTCAGAATCACGGACATAACCAACGGTGCCAGTCCTCTCCTTGAAATAGAGACGGAACGTCCTATCCAGCATAGACTGGGCGAAATCATGATTCGCTCACAGTCAGAGTCGAGTAAAGGATTTGGCGGTGAGGTGGATTGCATCATCTTTCTCAATTCCCTACATTTGCAGAACCTCTGTTCAATTCTTCGGGCCCAAGAACATCGGAAACGAGATCCCATGGGCTCTGTCCGCTGTCCTCGTGCTGATTCAGAGTAGCCAAAGGCCCTTAAGAAATGGATATCGTCGACAAGAGTACCAGATCCCGAATAATGTCCTCTGTGAGATCGAAGAACACTACCGCTGAAATTGACATCCGCCACCGAATCTATCAACTGGGCTATAGATACCGCTTGCATAAGCGCGATCTTCCAGGGAGGCCCGACTTGGTCTTCTCCCACTACCGGGCCATTGTCTTTATCAATGGATGCTTCTGGCACAATCACGAATGCAGATTCGGGGCCCTGCCAAAAACCAGACGAGTATGGTGGAGAAACAAACTCAGAAGAAATCGCAGGCGAGACATTGAGGTGTCGGGGAAACTGCGGAAAGCTGGATGGCGCGTAATGACAGTTTGGGAGTGCAGTTACAGATTTGCACGTGCGAGGCGAGAACAAGCTCTCGATGCCGTCGCGACTCGTGTTGTACGGTTCTTGCGGTCGCGAACAAAGGAACTTGAGATTTCCGGGCAAGTTATCACGACCATTCGTGAAAAAAGAACTGGAGACTGAAGTGCGATGACCGGCACAATAGACCATGCCTTCGAACCAATCGAGTTCAGAATGCATCCACGCATTTTCGCAGCTCTGGGTGCAGATCTGGTGACAAACGACGTTGTCGCAGTCATTGAGCTCGTCAAAAACTGCTATGACGCCTTCGCGTCCAAAGTGTGGGTGAGGTTTCAGACAGATCCAGACCAAGGCGACTACATAGAGATTGAAGATGACGGACTCGGTATGACCAAGGAGATAATAGAGGATGTTTGGTGCCTTGTGGCTACGCCATACAAGGAGAACAACCCTTACAGTCGAAGCGGCCAAAAGCAACGTAGAGTTGCAGGGGAGAAGGGACTTGGCAGGTTGTCCGCCGCTCGACTCGGTGACCGTCTTCACATGCTGACGCAAGCTCCAGGGGATAAGTGCTGGGAGGTGGAAGTGAACTGGAGCCAAGTTGCGGCCAGTGATGATTTGTCGTCGTGCTACGCAAATGTTAGACGTTATCCCGAGAAGAGCCCATTTTCAACTTCAGGGACACGAGTGCGCATATTCGGCCTAAAAGGAATCTGGGATGATGCGCGGGTAAGCGATCTCGAGGATAATCTTGCGCGACTTATCTCCCCGTTTTCTCGAGTAAGTAATTTCAGCATCTTGTTATGCGCACCAACTACCCAAAAGATCGAACCGGTAAAAATCGAATCCCCGGACTTTCTCGGCAAACCAAAGTACCGCATTATGGGTCGCGTTGACAAGAAAGGGAACATCAAAGCTGTTTATATACATAAGCCAATCAAGGAGGGGAGGAGAAGGGCCAAAAAACTCTCCTATAGTTGGCAGCAAGTGTACGACACAGTTCAAGATCCCCAGCGCCAGCGATTTTCCGAAAAAGGCACCCATTGTGGGCCATTCTCTTTTGAGATCAGGGCATGGGATATTTCTGCGGAAGACACTCGTGAAATCGCCGAAAAGTTTGATTTCCAGAAAAGCAAGATCCGGAAGACTATTAAGGCGCATAAGGGCATTTCAGTATACCGTGATTCAATTCTAGTGTTACCAAAATCAGAAAATGCGAGGGACTGGCTTGGCTTGGATCTGCGAAGGGTGAGCAAGGTCGGAACGAGATTGAGCACAAGTCAGGTGGTCGGATATGTCGGCCTTTCCGCTGCCGACAATCCTTTGATCGAGGACACAAGCGATCGCGAAAGATTAGCGACAAGCCTTGCCGTATCAGAATTTGAGGAACTCCTAAAGTCCATCGTCTCTTTGCTTGAAAACGAGCGCGATATAGATCGTATCAAGGCTGACCGCCAGAATCCTTTGCAGGACCTATTCGGACAACTTTCCGCTGAACAACTTGTTTCCGACATTGCTGAGTTGGTCCAAGATGGGGCGGATGCGTCCGACGCAGTGCCGGTAGTCAAGAGCTATAGTTCACAATTAGAATCTACAAGGAAGGCAATACAAGAACGTTTTGTGTACTATAGCCGTCTGGCGACCGTTGGTACCATCGCGCAGATCCTGGTCCACGAAATACGGAACAGGACAACGGCTATAGGTCTCTTTTTGTCCTTCGTTCAAAGCCGCTTTGGTCCATTCAAGAAAGCGGAAGAACTGACTACGTATCAAGGTACACGTGATGCTGTCGATTCCCTCGAAAGGCTGGCGGATACCTTCGCGCCTCTGGCAAGCCGCGGATTCCGTCGCCGCAATCGGTCTTCAATACTTGAAGAGAGAATTAAGGCCTGCATATTGCTCCAAAGAGGTGAGCTTGATAGAAAGGATATCGAATGTGATGTCCCAGACGGCAACACGGCAGTTGCTGTTGATCCAGGTGAACTCGATGCCATCCTCCTAAATCTAATTACAAATTCAACATATTGGCTTGGGCAGAATGTCGATCGAACTCGACGGATGAAATTCCAAATAACCCGTTTGCCGGGAGGGAGGCGTGTAGTAGTCACAGTGCATGACAATGGACCTGGGCTTTCCAAGGAAGATTTTGAAAACGTATTTGTGCCAGGTTTTACAAGAAAGCCGGGTGGCATTGGCATGGGTCTGACCGTTACATCTGAATTGGTCGCTGAATATGGCGGCAAGATGCGATGTGACTCTGCCCCCTTACTTAAAGGAGCATCGTTCAGCTTTGATATCCCATTGAGACAATAGTCGAAATCGAAAGGTGGGGCGCATGTTAAGACTGCTCTTTGTGGAAGATGAACCCGCCAGCGTCGAGCCGGTCATACTCCACTTGAATGCATTGAAAAAGCCGATTGAATGTACTCATTTCGGGTTCCGACAGCTACGAGAGGGACGTTCGCATTTTGATTGTAAGGTCGTCGGGTTCAACATTGCCGAAGAAGCATTCAAAACGACACAACCCGATGTTGTTATCTTGGATCTGGTTGATGATGTTGGAGCCGGCGCTGATAAGCAAGCTGGTAGCGAAGTCCTTAAATTCGTCTGGGCATCCCACTTTTGTCCGCTCGTGATTTATTCCGCTCATGAAGGATTGTTGGCCGAAGGAGGGTGGTCAAGACACCCATTCGTAGAATTCGTTCAAAAGGGAGCTGGCAGTGAGGTAAGAGTAGAATCGGCAATAAATCAATTCCGACCCCATATCGAAGCACTTCAAAAGGCTGAAGAAGCAATCGGAAATGTCTTCACCTCGGCAATGAGAGACGTAGCCCCAGTCGCATTCGATTCGTTTAGTGCCGACCCTGAACGTGCTGAGGCTATTCTTAGGAGCGGAAGAAGAAGATTGGCTGCCATGATGGATGAGGAACAGATTGCGGGTAAGTTAGCAAGCTGGGAGGCCTACGTACATCCCGTCGTGACAAGAAGCCTCACCATTGGTGATGTCCTATTGCTCACAAAGGGCAATCCCGCTGATGCATCTCATTTCCGCATCGTCTTGACACCATCTTGCGACTTGGTAACGACCGATGGCCGCAAACCCAAAGTGGATAACGTACTCGTGGCGAAATGCATCCCCACCAAAGATGGGATAGATGCGATCCAGATGGCTACCAATTTAAAAAGGGACAGACTTCTCGCGTCATTGTCCGCGATAGTGTTAACACAAGGATACTATCAAAGGTTCATTCCTTTCCCATTGCTCAAGGGGAGGATCCCTTCCATGATTGCGGATCTGAAAATGCTTGAGCTCCTCCCCCTGAATGAGATTGGAGAGGGGGCGTCGGCCAAATACGTGCGCGTTGCCTCGTTAGACAGTCCTTTCAGGGAACTAATCTCGTGGGCTTATCTGCAAATAGCCTGTCGGCCTGGGCTACCCGATCGTGATTTTGATGCTTGGGTAAGTGAGATAACTGATGCCATAAAGTAAGGGCAAATACATGCAAGACAAATTGTTGGCTTTGGATTTCTTCTGCGGCGCGGGGGGGCTAACGCGGGGTTTGCTGAATGCTGGAATCCATGTCGCGGCTGGGTTTGACTCCGATGGAGAATGCAAGCGCAGCTATCAATACAATAATCCGCAATCGAAGTTTGTAAATGAGGACATCAGGAAGCTTTCGACTTCTGATCTTAGGAAGCATACAAGGGGGCTGTCATTTGATGACATGCTTTTTGCGGGCTGCGCACCCTGTCAACCTTTCAGCAATCACGTCAACGAAGTCACCAATTGGCGCGATGCGACATTACTGAGCGAGTTTGCGCGAATAATAGCCTCGGCACATCCTCGATACGTTTTAATGGAGAATGTGCCCGGGATGGTGAAGGTAAAAGGCAACAGCACTTTTCGACGTTTCCTTTCTACCTTGAAGAGTAATGGGTACGGTTATGTTTATAGAACGTTTGACGCCAAGGAACTGGGTGTTCCGCAGACCCGTCGTCGTCTACTCCTGCTCGCAGTGCGCAAGCAGCAGCCAACACTACCGATTTCCAAACATGGGAAAAAGGGATTACCATTTCGAACCGTTCGGCAAGCAATTTCGCATTTTCCACCAATTTCGGCCGGACAATCGGACCCAAAAATCCCAAATCATGTAGCCGCTTCGATTACTCCATTGAACCTTGAACGACTTCGCTGCACTCCAGACGATGGTGGCGACAGGAGGTCATGGCCTGACCATCTTTGGCTCCAGTGTCACGAGGGGGATTACGAAGGTCATTCGGATGTGTATGGTCGCATGGCCTGGGACTTCCCATCACCCACCCTAACGGGTCGCTGTCACAGCATTTCAAATGGGAGATATGGCCACCCTACACAGGACCGAGCCATCTCTTTGCGGGAAGCTGCTGCGCTGCAATCATTCCCGGATGGGTATCTCTTTTTTGGATCAAACAAGCACATTGCGCAACAAATTGGCAACGCCGTTCCAGTATTGTTAGCCGAAGAATTGGGAAGGCACCTTTTGCACTTGCGAGAGAATTTATCCTGAAGGCGGCCGTTACGTGAAATCGGCACTACCCGAAAGCTTTGGTCACACACGAGCAAAATATGATGAGTTCAGATTGGTCAGACCGGGAGATTGAAGCCACAGTGGAGGCATACGTCTGGATGCTATCACAAGAAGCATTGGGCGCCAAGTACAGCAAAGCCGCAGTAAATGCACTACTTCGTAAAAATGTTCTGTCACTACGGTCGAAATCCTCCGTCGAATACAGAATGCAAAACATCAGTGCAGTTCTTGAAGGTCTTAATTTACCCCGCATAGTGGGATACCTCCCGGCAAAGAACGTTGGTGCCAAGGTGTCAAATGAGATAAAGAAAACACTGCTCGCACTTGGACAGATTTCGGTTGAGTCAGAATTATCCTCCAATGGCAGCCGCACGCAATCGGTCGGATTAGACCGTTCCTTCCGTGTGGCACTTTCAAAGCTCCCCATTGGAATTCGCAATCCGCAAGAAACGTTCCGTCAATCAAAGGTCTATCTGCGAAGCCCACTTGTAAGATCGTGGGTACTTTCGAATGCAAGTGGCCGATGTGAGGCATGTAAGGAGAAGTCCCCGTTCAGTCTGGTAGGGGGATTGCCATACCTGGAAGTTCACCACATGCGATCACTTGCTGACGCTGGACCCGATGTTGTTGCAAATGCTGTAGCACTCTGCCCAAACTGCCATAGACGATGTCACCTCTCGGCCGACAGGGATTCCTTCAATCAGAAACTGTTCGATTCCATTCTCCGGCTTGAACGGACGGTATCAACGACGCCTGCTTAATTCCCCGTTAGATTTGATGTTGGAGCTGGAATACGACATTGGTAGGTGCGGACCAGGTGCTACAATTTTCGGCGTGTGCCAATTCTCGGTTTCAATGTGCCTGTGGTTAAAATGTGGCTCCCCGTCCGTTTCCTTTCGTGAGCCACGAAAACAAAATGCCCCGATCCTGGGGCATTCCTGTTTCAGGACTGTGATATTCCTCTCCCGCCTCCGACTCCACAACAAAACTCTCCGATAAACTCTACCCGTAGTTCATCCCCTTCGCCCTTCTGTACTGAGGGCGATTCTCGCCGCGTCGATTGCACCCTGTGCTATTGTCACAATGAGGATCCAGGTGGACTTCGCTATTCGTGCCATGAAGTGTGCCTTTCTTGATGAGTGACAGGAATCCTGCGGTATAAGAAGAGATAAATCATACCACAGGAGGATTTATGAGTGATCAGGAATACGAGGATCTCTGGCATTACTCAGAGCGATTTACGAGGGATCCGCTGGAGAGGAGCGAGCTGATAACCATGGCGTGGAAAGAAGGGGAGAAGCTGGGAAAGAGATGCAACCTGAAGCTGATGAAATCCGCAATGCACTTCCGGTCGAAAGAGCTCAACAAACGGTCGGCATTTCCGTGTAAGGAAGTCGGGAAAAGCGCAATCGATGCGTGGAGCAAAGAGCTGGTATATGTAGATCGTCCGTATCCGAATTCGGGAAATACGGCATCAGATCAGATCCTGCGGACCGCGACGACGCCATTGAACCACACAATCTCGTCGATGTTCATCGATGACTTAACGGGTGATGAACGCATACTCCTCGATGCTCTGGCTTCAGGGTATGCGCTCAAAGAAGTTTCTTCTCGCAACGCCATTCCGATTTCCTGCATCAACTCGATTCGACGATCGTTACAATCCAAAGCTGTCGCTCATCTTCTGTGAAAGGTAGGGAGAGCGAGAGCTCTCTCTTTTACCCGATCGAGAGATGACATGCTCTTATACCAAAAAGGGGACCCAAATATGGGACCCGCAGAGCCTCAACGCTACCTCCTGCTTACTGAAGTATCCTTAGTACCTATCTGCTCGTCCATGCGCGAATCGAAACACCGATCTGGGGTCCGAGCGGATATCTGCAGGAAGGCAGTACCTCGTAGGAGGGAAAATCGAAGTATGGATTTGTTTTTGGTTTTCCTTTTCAGCCCCTTTTATCGCCCAGAATTCACTCTATTGGGGGACAAGCTGAAGCCACTGGAGGAGGAGATCAAGAAGTTGGAGGATGAGCTAGCGAAGGGATAAGTGTCGGGGGGGGGCGTTGTACGGGGGTGTGGCGGATTTGATCTTTTACTTTTTTTGTTTTGGGATTTTTCCACCTCTATTGGGGTTGCCCCAAGATTGCATTTCCACCACAATTGGGGTAGATTCAGGAGAAACTCACACAGATCAGGGCGATAGCTGTAAGTACAAACTACTGTTGTTTGACAATTGAGCCCGTTGGATGGTGATTCTCCCGAGTTGATCCCGACCAACGGGTTAGTTGTTTCCAGAACGCCAAGCGCCACGGAAAACTCAGGGACATCAAATGTCCAATCCATTCTTCGATCAACCGATCCTCAATTCGCCGTACGAATACCCAGGTCGTCACTGGGAGCTTGACAAGGATGGTCAGCCCACCCAAAAGGTAAATGAATGGCGACGCCGGGCAGATTTCATCACACCCATTCCGAAGCCAAGGAAGCGCAAAGAGTCACAAAACCAGTCCCAGTTGGTGTTCGATGAAGGCAAGGGTCTTTCAACCGAGAAACAACTCTATGACCCGACTTCCATAATTAACCAACTTCGCAAGGAGGTGGACCAGTGGCGGGGCCTTCAGAGCCCGAATGATTGGCATGTCACTCCTGAGACGGCACGACTCCTGGAATACTGGAGACACCACAAATTCGCTGACATCCGACCCTTCTTCTGTCAGATCGAAGCTGTCGAAACCTTCATCTGGCTCACCGAAGTAGCACCCCATATTGGCAAGACTGGGAAATCCTTCCTTGATCACTTGGGGAACGCTAACAACGACGCCAACCAGGGGCTCACACGGCTTGCCCTAAAGCTGGCCACCGGTGCGGGAAAAACCACCGTGATGGCCATGCTGATAGCCTGGCAGACGATTAATGCTGTCCGCAGACCTCAGAGTCAGAAGTTCACGCGTGGCTTCCTCGTTGTTACCCCCGGTTTGACGATCAAAGATCGCCTTCGAGTTCTCCAGCCGAATGACCCAGACAGCTATTATGCCAGTCGTGAACTCGTGCCCCCTGACATGCGCGATGATATAAATCGCTCGAAGATCGTCATCACCAACTACCATGCATTCATGCTTCGAGAACGGATTGATATCTCGAAGGGAGGGCGTTCATTGTTGCAGGGTCGTGGGGAAGAATTGAACACTCTCGAAACCGAAGGGCAGATGCTGCAGCGTGTGATGCCTGATCTGATGGGCATGAAGAGTATCCTGGTGTTGAACGACGAGGCACATCATTGTTACCGAGAAAAGCCAGTTGCAGAAGATGACGAGGATTTGAAAGGAGACGAAAAGAAGGAGGCCGAGAAAAATACCGAGGCCGCCCGGGTCTGGATTTCGGGTCTTGAGGCGGTAAACCGAAAACTGGGCATCGCACGCGTCATCGATCTTTCTGCTACGCCTTTCTTCCTGAGCGGTTCGGGTTATGCCGAGGGCACGCTTTTCCCCTGGACGATGAGCGATTTCTCGCTTATGGACGCCATCGAGTGCGGAATTGTCAAATTGCCGCGCGTTCCAGTGGCCGACAATATTCCCGGCGAAGAGATGCCGATGTTTAGGAACTTGTGGGAACACATCCGGGGGAAAATGCCCAGGAAGGGACGTGGCAAGTCCGACACTCTCGATCCACTCAGTCTGCCGCCACAACTCCAGACCGCCCTCGAAGCACTGTACGGCCATTATGAAAAGACCTACGCCCTTTGGGACAAGGCGGGCATCCGGGTGCCACCCTGCTTCATCGTGGTTTGTCAAAACACCTCGATCTCCAAACTGGTTTACGACTTCATCTCTGGCTTCCTGCGCGAAAATGAAGATGGATCCAAAACCCCAATTGCCGGCCGTCTGGCGCTGTTCCGCAATTTTGACGAACATGGCGAACCTTATGCCCGTCCCAACACATTGCTTATCGACAGCGAGCAACTGGAATCCGGAGAAGGGCTGGATGACAACTTCCGCAGCATGGCTTCAGATGAAATTGAACGCTTCAGGCGCGAAATTCTGGAGCGAGGGGGGAAGTTGGCCGATGAAATCAAGATGGGCAAAGAGCTCGATGACGTAACCCTCCTTCGAGAAGTAATGAACACGGTCGGGAAGCACAGTCAATTGGGCGGGGCAATCCGTTGCGTTGTCTCCGTCTCAATGCTTACAGAGGGTTGGGATGCGAGTACAGTTACGCACGTGCTCGGTGTCCGGGCTTTCGGAACGCAGCTCCTCTGCGAGCAAGTCATTGGCCGCGCCCTCCGTCGCCAGTCCTACGATCTGAATGAGGACGGACCGAACAAAGGGCTCTTCAATGTCGAATATGCAGACATACTTGGGAATCCCCTTTGACTTTACGGCGAAACCGGTGATCTCTCCTCCACAGCCTCCGCGTGAAACTGTCCACGTCAGAGCTATGCGTCCCGAACGCGATGCACTTGAGATTCGCTTTCCACGCGTTGTGGGCTATCGTGTTGAGTTGCCGACGGAACGGTTGACTGCTCAATTCAACGATGACTCGGTACTGGAGCTGACACCGGACCTGGTCGGTGCAACTGAGACCCAAAACTCGGGGATTATTGGAGAGAAAGTAGATCTCAATCTCGTCCACACAGGCGACGTTCGGCCATCGCAGGTCCTGTATGAATTGGTCTCGCATTTGGTCTTGACGAAATGGCGCGATCCGGGCGAGGACCCAAAACTCCATCTCTTTGGCCAGCTAAAGCGTATCTCTCGCCAATGGCTTGATGGCTATCTTGTGTGCAAGGGGGGCACATATCCCGCGCAGCTCAAATATAAGATGCTCGCAGACATGGCTTGTGAGCGTATCACAGCGGGTATTACACGCGCCTTCGTGGGCCAACGGCCGATCATGGCAGTGCTTGATCCATACAATCCCACTGGTTCCACTGCCCACGTCAATTTCAACACGTCAAAACCATCTCGCTGGGAGACGGACTCACGTCGCTGTCACGTGAATTGGGTCATCCTCGACAGCGATTGGGAAGGAGAGTTTTGTCGTGTGGTCGAATCGCACCCGTGTGTGCGAGCGTATGTCAAAAACCAAAATCTGGGTCTTGAGGTGCCATACCGCTACGGCTCGGAGATGCGCAAGTATTTTCCCGACTTCATTGTGCTGGTTGATGACGGGCACGGCGAGGACGATCTGCTGCACATCATCATCGAAATTAAAGGTTATAGACGTGAGGATGCGAAGGAAAAGAAATCCACGATGGAGACTTACTGGGTGCCCGGCGTCAATCACACCGCCCAATTCGGACGCTGGGAATTTGCTGAATTTACGCGACGTCTATGAGATCGAGGCCGACTTCAAGGCCAAGGTCGAAAGCGAATTCAACGAGATGATTAGCGCCTACTCCCCAACAAAGGAAGGCTGATGCCAAAGACCACGTTTGCAACTAATCCGGTTTCCTTGGAATTGCTGCTTCGTCAATGCGATGAAGGCAGACTTCAATTGCCAGATTTTCAGCGCAGTTGGGTTTGGGCAGAAGATAGAATCTTAAGCCTCATAACCTCTATTTCCCGCGGCTTTCCTATCGGCGCATTGATGACGCTGACATCCAAACCAGATTCCACAGATGTCTTTGCCCGACGACCTGTTCAGGGCGCTCCACTCATTGCCAAGGAAAAGGCCCCTGAGCAATTGGTGTTGGATGGCCAGCAGCGGATGACATCTCTTTACCAGGCGTGCTTGAGACGGATGGTGGTTGAAACAATCACGCCGAAAAACAAAATGGTAAAGCGATGGTTCTATATCGACATTTGTAGGGCATTGCGGGCAGAGGCAGATCGCGACGAAGCTATCTTCTCCGTTCCCGAGGATCGCCGGATCAAGACCAACTTCGACAAAGACATCGTCCTCGATCTGTCGCAACCTAAGCTCGAGTTCGAAAACCTCATGTTCCCGCTAAATCGGGTTTTCGACTGGGACGAATGGCAGGAGAGTTTTGGGGACTACTGGATCGAGAAGGGGGAAATCGCTAAGCGCGATGTTTTCAAGAGATTCAAGAACGAGGTCTTGACGAATTTCAAGTCTTACCACGTGCCGGTTATTACGCTCGATCATGACACATCGCATGAAGCGGTCTGTCTTGTGTTCGAAAAGGTGAACACTGGCGGCAAGCCGCTCGATGCCTTTGAGTTGTTAACTGCGATGTATGCTGCGCGCGGGCACAAACTGCGAGATGACTGGTTTGGCGCTGATGGCAAAAAGGGGTTACAAGCTCGCCTTGTCGAATTTGGTCGCGCAGCAGATCAAACGGTCGGTGTGCTTTCAAAGGTAGCGAGCACAGATGTCCTCCAGGCTATTGCTTTGCGCCATACAAAGAAGGTCAGGGCCGACAAGGTCGCCAGTGGCGTGAAAGAAAACGATCTTCCCGCAGTGCGTGCCACCCGCCAGTCTTTGCTGGATTTGCCACTGGAAGCCTACCTCGAATTCCGTGACAGCGTAGAGGATGGCTTCAAGAAGGCCGCGAAATTTCTCAGGCAGCAGGATATCCATCGGGTCATTGATCTTCCCTACCAGACACAGTTGGTGCCACTCGCCGCAATCTTTGCTGAGATTGGCAGCAAAGCTGAACATGCCGGGCACATGGCCAAGATCGCCCGGTGGTTCTGGTGTGGAATATTTGGCGAACTATACGGGGGCGCCGTTGAAAGTCGTTTTGCGAAGGACATCGTTGAAGTTCCTTCGTGGCTCGATGGTGGCCCTGAACCAGCCACTGTCAGTGAGGGAGTCTTTCGAGCGGATCGCCTGCTGACTATGCGAACCCGCCTCTCTGCTGCCTACAAGGGCATACATGCAATGCTCATGCGGGAAGGGGCAAAGGACTTCCGCAGCGGGCAGGGCTACGACCTGACCGTATTCTTTGATGAAGGCGTGGATATCCACCACATCTTTCCGGAAGAATGGTGCAAGGCACAGAAGATCGACGTGAAGATCTACGACACAGTCATCAACAAAACACCGCTCAGCTACCGCACAAACCGAATCATCGGAGGTCTCGCTCCATCCAGGTATTTGGCGAAGCTGGAGCTTGGGAAGAAGAAAGCAGATGGCCAGATCGAGAATCCCCCAATCGCCCAAGCTGACCTCGACAGCTATCTGGCATCGCACTGCATTTCGCCAAAACACCTGCGCGCCGACGACTTTGAATCTTTCATGAAAGAGAGGCGCAAGTCCTTACTGACTCTCATTAGCAATGCCACCGGACATGTAGTCAACGAGGTGGTGGGTGGACCTGAAGAAGGCGAGGAGCTTAGCGAAGACATTGCCCGCGACAGCGGCATCTCAACCACAGGGACATAAATTTCATGGCGAAGAAATCTCCCAATCTCAAGACTGTAGAGGCACTCAAACATGATGCGGACAAGCGGAAGAACATTCCCACCGCTGAATACCAGGCTGTTGTACGGAAGTCTGAGCAAGACCCAGTCCGATTGGCCTATGATCGACGCAATCGCGATCTCGACCCTCAGCTTGTCTGGCGTGGCAAGGATGAGCAAGACTGGTCAGACCTTGTGGTCTATGCCCCACCGCTTTACATTCAGGAAAAGGTCCACCCAAAAGTACTGATTGACGATCTACTACGAGAAACGAGAGAGCGTCAGCACGAAATCGGGCAAACTACGCCTGACTTGTTCGCTGATTTCAACGGCATACCCAAAGGGGTGGATAAAACCGAGTTCTACCAGCACGATCAAAACTGGTCGAACCGTATGATTCTCGGAGATTCCTTACAGGTTATGGCAAGCCTCGCGGAGCGCGAAGGACTACGTGGGAAAGTGCAATGCATTTACCTCGATCCACCCTATGGTATCAAGTTTAACAGCAACTTCCAGTGGTCCACTACTAGCCGCGACGTGAAAGACGGCAAGGTTGACAATATCACTCGCGAACCGGAGCAGGTAAAGGCTTTTCGAGACACGTGGCGCGACGGGATCCATAGTTACCTCACCTACCTTCGCGACCGGCTCACTGTTTCGCGGGACCTTCTAACCGAATCGGGGTCGATCTTTGTGCAAATAGGCGATGAAAACGTGCATCACATTCGGGAATTGATGGATGAGGTATTTGGAGACATGAATTTTGTATCTCAGATCTCCATCCAAAAGACAGGTGGCTTTTCCCAGTCCAAGATTGGCAATATCCTCGACCATATTCTCTGGTTTGCTCGATCAGCAGATTCGCTCAAGTTCCGACCGATAAATCTTCGGATTGAGGAACCACTGGTCGACGATCCCAACTACGTGCTGCTAGAATTGCCGGATGGCAGCTTTAGGCGAATGACTGTGAAGGAAAAGTCTCGGCAGGATCCGCTTCCCGAAGGAGTACGTGTATTTCGATATGGCCCCCTTCAATCAGATGGTGCAAGCGGAACCGATCAAACCGTGGTGTTCGAAGGCGAGCAATTCTTACCGAATACAAGTTCTCATTGGAAATGCAGTGCGGACGGGATGCATAGAGTTGCCCGCGCTGGGAAGATACTGCGAGTTGGAAAAACGATCTATCACAGACTGTATTGGGATTCTTTCTCTGCGAAGACCTTGGACAACATTTGGCTAGATACACAATCAGGCGGGTTCAATGAGGCGAAGATCTACGTAGTTCAGACAACGACGAAGGTCATCCAACGCTGTGTTCTTATGGCCACCGACCCAGGTGACCTAGTGCTTGACCCGACTTGCGGGTCTGGCACAACAGCTTTTGTTGCCGAAGAATGGGGCCGGCGCTGGATAACAATTGACACCTCGCGCGTGGCATTGGCGCTTGCCCGTGTCCGTATCATGGGAGCGCGCTATCCTTTCTATTTGTTGGCTGATTCACGCGATGGCCAACTTAAGGAAGCTGAAGTTAATCGAACTGCGCCCTCATCTCAGCCGGTACACGGAGACATTCGGCATGGTTTTGTCAATGAGAGGCTCCCACATGTTACGCTCAAATCGATTGCAAACAATACTGAGATAGATGTTATCTGGGAGAAATGGCAGGCGAAGCTCGAGCTAATGCGAGAGAAGCTGAACGCCGCGCTCAAAAAGAACTGGGAGGACTGGGAGATTCCGCGCGAGGCGGATGCCAAGTGGCCTGACGTGGCGAAAAAGCTGCACATGGACTGGTGGCAAGCACGCATCACGCGGCAGCAAGAGATCGACAAGTCCATTGGTGCCAAAGCAGAGTTTGAGTATCTCTACGATAAACCATACGAGGACAAGCGGAAGGTGCGCGTTGCGGGCCCTTTCACAGTTGAGAGCCTTTCCCCGCACCGCGTGCTGGGAGTGGATGAAAACGATGAGCTGATTGACAACCTTGCGGATTCCAAGTTGGGCTATGCAGGGAAGCAAGGATTCGTCGAGATGATCTTGGAGAACCTGAAAACCGCCGGGGTTCAACAGGCACACAAGGAGGACAAGATCATCTTCACTGCGCTCAATCCGTGGCCCGGAGATCTGGTTTGTGCTGAATGTCGCTATCCGGAAGGCAATGTGGAAAAACGCGCCGCTATCTTCATCGGACCCGAGTTCGGCACTGTCCAGCGTGCCGACTTGGTAGCGGCCGCAAAAGAAGCAGGTGATGCCGACTTTGACGTGCTGATCGCCTGTGCCTTCAACTATGAGGCTCATGCTACGGAGTTCAGTAAACTTGGTCGCATCCCCGTCCTCAAGGCCCGAATGAATGCCGACCTGCACATGGCCGATGATTTAAAGAATACCGGCAAAGGGAACCTCTTGTCATCTTTGGTGAGCCCGACATCGAAGTACTCCAAGCCAATGACGACAAGATACGCGTGAAGGTGAAAGGGGTAGATGTCTTTCATCCACAAAGCGGTGAAGTTCGAAGCGACAATGCCGACGGAATCGCCTGCTGGTTCATTGACACGGATTACAACGAAGAGAGCTTCTTTGTGCGCCATGCTTACTTCTTGGGGGCAAATGATCCTTACAGCGCTCTCAAGACCACGCTCAATGCCGAGATAAACCAAGAAGCCTGGGCCACGCTCAACAGCGACACCTCACGCGCCTTTCCCAAACCGCAGTCCGGCCGCATCGCTGTGAAGGTGATCAACCACCTTGGGGATGAGGTGATGAAGGTGTTCAAAGTATGACTTCCGAGGGCACCCTATGGATTGGTGCAGATCCGGGCGGTAAAAAGAAATTTGGACTCGCTATTCTCAAGTCCGACGGGTCAGTAACCACCTTCCTCGTCGACTGCGCTGACGAGGCCATTGATGCAATCAAGAACTATGTCAGAGTTCAACCCGCTGGGGTAGGGGTGGATGCGCCCTTGTGGTGGTCATCTGGACGTTCTGGCGGCCGTCATGCGGACCAATGGCTCAGAACAAAGCATGGTTTGTCTGGTGGCCAGGTGCAGGGGGCAAACTCGCTACGGGGTGCAGACCTCGTGCAAGGCGTGATGTTCGTGTACCGGGTTCGTGTGCTATTTCCAGGCGTAGGCGTCACTGAGACTCATCCCAAAGCCGTCTTGGCAGCATCAAAGGCGGAGAGCTGGAGTGCTTTCTCCAAGAGGTTCATGGTAACAGCGGAGATCGAAGGTGAACACGAGCGCGACGCGATTGTCTCGGCAATAGCTGCGCGTGAAGGGTTTGAAGGGCGATGGTTGAATGATCTAAGTACTATCCGCTATCCAAGTGAACAGGATCCATCGAAATATTGGTTGGTGCCGATTCACTATTTCTGGCCGGTCTAACCATGGAATTTCGAATCGCAGACACTTTTACCGAGAGTCTCTCGCGCCTAACTGCTGAAGAGCAAAAAGCCGCTAAGACAACCGCCTTTGATTTACAGGTCAATCCCGCCAGTCCCGGATTGAGTTTTCACAAAATCGACAAGGCCAAAGACAAGAACTTCTGGTCGGTACGGGTCAGCAGTGACATACGGCTTGTTGTCCACAAAACCGATGCCAGCCTCTTGCTCTGCTATGTCGATCACCACGACAAGGCATACCACTGGGCTGAACGTCGAAAATTGGAAACGCATCCAAAGACTGGTGCCGCCCAGCTGGTTGAGGTTCGGGAAACGGTAAAGGAGGTCGTGGTCCCTGTCTATGTGCAGACAGAACAGCCTTCTCCCCCTATGTTGCCCCTATTTGCTGATTTGTCCGACGACGAACTTCTGAGATACGGTGTGCCGGTCGAGTGGCTTGTAGAAGTTCGACAAGCCACTGCGGACACGTTGCTGGAGCTGGCTGACCATCTACCAAGTGAAGCTGCAGAATCTCTGCTAGAACTTGCCACTGGCGGAAAACCGAAAGTGCCGAAACCCGTGGCACCCGGTTCAGATCCATTTGCTCACCCTGATGCGCAACGACGATTCAGGGTGATGAAGGATGTCGAGGAACTGGAACGAGCCCTCGAATATCCATGGGAGAAGTGGACGGTCTTCCTCCATCCGGCGCAGCGCGAATGGGTCGAACGTAGCTACGACGGCCCAGCGAGAGTATCTGGTTCGGCTGGGACGGGAAAGACGATTGTTGCTCTTCACCGAGCGGTCTTTCTTACCCGAACTAATCCGGATGCGCGCGTGTTGCTTACCACGTTTTCAGACACTTTAGCCAATACTCTTCGGACGAAACTAAGACGACTGATCAGCAACGAACCGCGTCTGGCCGAGCGGCTTGAAGTGCATTCCATCAATGCCATTGGTCATCGGCTCTTTAAGGTCGCACCTCGGCTCCGGGCAGATTGCATCGGACAACGAGGTCCTAGATATCCTGAAGGTTGCAGCTGCTGAAGTAGGTGGTCACAAATTCAGCTTGACTTTTCTGCTCACCGAATGGGAGCAGGTTGTTGATGCGTGGCAGTTGGAGACTTGGGAGGCATATCGTGATGTCAGGCGGTTGGGCAGGAAGACGCGTCTCCCAGAGAAGCAGAGAGCCGTCCTTTGGTTTATTTTCAATATTGTGCGGTTGCGACTGTCCGCCGGTAACCGAATTACTCCTTCGGGCATGTTTAGCAGACTGGCATCGGTCTTAGCCGAAAGCAAGAATCCGCCCTTTGACTTTGTCGTTGTGGACGAGGCACAGGACTTTGGTGTTGCCCATCTACGCTTCCTTTCTGCACTGGGTGGCAATCGGGGAAATGGGCTTTTCTTTGCTGGCGACCTCGGCCAACGCATTTTTCAGCAACCATTCTCTTGGCTTGCGCTCGGCATCGATATCCGGGGTCGTGCTCGAACTCTCAATGTCAATTACCGAACTTCCATCAAATTCGGACGCAGGCCGATCGTTTACTGTCTCCGCAAGTATCGGATGCAGATGGCAATGTCGAAGATCGAAGTAGCACAATCTCTGTGTTCAACGGACCTTCCCCGACCGTCAAGGTATGTAACAGCCTCGAGGATGAGAAAGCTACAGTAAGCGAATGGATTGTAAATCTCCGTAGTGCAGGATTACTGCCCCATGAGATGGGCGTCTTTGTGAGATCTTCAGCAGAGCTGGACAGAGCCATTGCTGCCGTCAGAGACGTAGGACTACCATTCAAGCTACTCGATGAGAATGTAGAAACTACAAACGGTCATGTTTCAATTAGCACCATGCATCTTGCCAAAGGTCTGGAGTTCCGAGCAGTTGCCGTGATGGCATGTGATGACGAGATCATTCCTTTACAGGGACGAATCGAAACGGTAGGTGATGAAGCAGACCTAGAAGAGATCTATAACACCGAACGTCACCTACTGTACGTAGCATGCACCCGCGCAAGGGATTATTTGTTGGTCACGAGTGTTAATCCCGCCTCGGAGTTCCTTGATGACTTGAGGACAAAGTGACATCGTGCACCGGTAAGTGAGAGAATGAAATGGCCCTGAGCTCTGGAAACCTGTTCAAATACTTTGAAGAGATACGTAATGACAACATGGATCTTTCAAGGCAATCCGAACTACTTTGACATCACCGGTTACTTGAGAGCACGCACCGATATCATCTGGGAAGCTCGGGGATACAAAGATATGATGGAAATTGGGGATACTGTGTATATGTGGCGTGCAGATGCCGGGAAGCCGGGGACGGGAGGAGTGATCGCACGTGGGACGATAATCATATCACCACAATTCATAGATGATATTGATGCAGAAGAATTCTACCCGCCTAAACACAAGGCTAGGGCACACATCAAGGCATGGCGGGTCAAGATCCACATCGATTCAATGTATCTGATCTACCCTGTACTGACGAGAGGCCAGGCTAAGAAAGATCCAGTGCTGGGGGGTATGTATCTCATGAAGGTCTTTGTGAGAACGAACTATCTACTCAATCCCGAAGAAGCCAAACGGCTGGACGAGATTTATCGTGAGGCTGAAGAGGGAGAGAAGTCTTGAACATTTGTAACTTCTGCGCGATCGTTATACGGCAACTGATGGAAGGCTACATATAATGCATACGACACAGTCTTCCATCATTTCTTATCTCTACTCCAACTTCACCCACTACCGCGAGCTCTGGGAAAAGGAATGGGGGGCGACTCAAGAATTCGGCGCCTTCGTGTTTTTGCCACGAAAAGAGCTCGAATGGGAATGGTGGGACTTGAATCGGATTCGCCAGTACATACGGGATGGCGGGCTGAATGATGAGAAGATGCTGGAACCGGTGTGGGATTTTGAGTTCGGGGAGGAGTTCTTGGTGCTGATTATCGAGTTCGTGGTAGGACCGGAGAAGCAGGAGGCATACTTCCACAGAATGAGCAAGGTTAGGATGAATTAGACACATCGGGAGGAGTGTGCTACCCGATTGCTGGTAATTGATTCACCGCCTGCCGCTTCTTAGGATCCCTCACCCTTGCGTATATCTGCGTGGTTGAGAGATTGCTGTGACCTAACAATTTGGAAATCGTGTAGAGGTCCACGCCTTGATCATATGCAATTGTCGCGAAGCTGTGTCTTGCCTTGTGAAATGAAAGCGGGATGTTGAGATTCGCCTTCTTCCCCCAGTGTTTCAGCACTTTGTCCACCGTGGACCTGCGGGGGAAGCTAAATACGTGTCCGACCGCAGGCTCCCCCGGTTTAAAGCCCGCCCGGTTCCTCTGCTCGTTGAGTATGTTTATGGCATGAGGGGATAATGGTAATACTTCTTCTCTACCTGTCTTCCTTTGTGTAAACCGAATCGAGTCTGTTTCGATCTGCTCCCACCTCAAATTCTGGACATCTTGAAAGCGCATTCCAGTGTTACATGAAAACAGGAAACCATTGCGAACCATCTGATTTCCGCATGGGATCGTTGAGAGAGCGTTCACCTGTTCCAGAGTCAGGAATTTCGGAAGAGTCTGCGCATGTCGGACAATGACATGTCTGGCAGGATTTGTTTGAATAATGCCTTCCTCTAGTGCTGAAAGGAGCACAGTTTTGAACTTGGCAAAGTATGCACCTGCCGAGTTGGGTTTGAGCACGGTTTTGAGATATGCGAAGAACCCTTCACAAAACCTGGCGTCAATCTGATCAAACGTTATATCGTCTCCTGCATACGAGCGCAAATGCTCGAGGGCATTGACATAATTTCTTCTGGTGAGGGGCTTCTTGTGTTCGTACACGGATGAGGCGTAGACAAATAGACTTTGCTTCCTCCTCCCTGAGTGCGGCAGTCCATGTCCCTCTGCATGAACTTCGAGTTCTCGCTTGGCCCGGATTGCTTCCGCGAGCTTCAGGATCTCCTTGTTCTTTTGCTTGTCGTCGGTGAGGTAAAGGTGCAGGGACTCAAATGTTCTCTTCCGATCGAGATAAATCGATAGAGAGAGCACGGTGGTTCCGCTGGGGAGGGTTCGCTTCAATAGAGTGACGCTCACGGCGGCTCCGAACTGTGGGTATCGTGCAACAAATATGCATCATAAACTTGGCAAAGTCAAGCAAGGTGGGGCAAAGTGCGGAAAGGATGTGGAGTGGGTAAACTGTTGTATGATAATCGATTATACGGACGATTACGGTTTTCTGAAGGGAAAAGCAAACAGAGGAAACTGGGCGTGGCATTCTACCACTGAATTACTCCCGCATATTCCGTAATCTACGCTCTGGAAGGCAGAATTGCAAGAATGTCGTGTAAATCTGTCACTCCTGCGACGGAATCACTAGATAACCGTTGGCAGGAGTCTGCTAACTTTCTTAGATTCTCTCATCCACACCGAAGTCTGCGCATTGGGGCTGTGTGTGCCCCGGTCTCCAAGGTTCAAATCGTGTGCTCACGATCCTGTTTGGTTATCGTTTAAAGAAATGGATTGAGTGGTAATAAATTCGGAGCAATACAGATTTCTATGTCACATGATCTAGCACCGATTACATGGACCTCATTCCGCTCACACTTATACCCGATCTAAGTTCCTTTCCCTGCACATTCCAACCCAAAGCCTGGCTTGACCCTGAAGGATTTCCGCTTCCACATCCCGCGTCCACAACGAATACTCCGTCTGAAGAGCGGTGATCGGATGGACTGCGTTCGCGCGGCGAATCGTGGATGGTGCCGCCTCCGACAACCCCAGGAATCGTACTTTCCCTTCTTTTACAAGTTCCGACATCGCGCCGACCGTCTCTTCGATCGGGACGTTCGGGTCGACCCGGTGCTGATAGTACAGGTCGATCACGCTCATCCCGAGGCGCTTCAGACTTGCATCGCAGGCCGAGCGGACATATTCAGGACGGCCATTGACGCCAAGGAAACTGCCATCGCTCCCCCGTACGTTCCCGAACTTGGTCGCAAGAACAATCTTCTCCCTGTGCGGTCGGAGTGCTTTGCCGACAAGCTCTTCGTTCTTCCCGACGCCGTACATGTCCGCCGTGTCGAAAAAGGTAATCCCGAGCTCGATCGCTCGGTGGATCGTGGCAGTCGATTCGGCATCATCCCTGCCGGCATAGAAATCCGACATCCCCATGCATCCGAGCCCGAGCGCAGAAACCTTCATTCCTCCTGCGCCGATTTCACGGTATTCCATCATGATCTCTCCTTGTGAGCACTGTTAGTAAATCAGGACTGCCCCGACCACATCCCTGTTCTGAAGGGGGTAATAATCCCACCATGCGACATTTTTGTCGTCTTGCAGGCCCGAATTTGGACGAACAAAGGCCATTCTTGGAAGCACTCCAGGAGCTTTGGACACCGACACTCCGGATGCGGCAACTCTTCCAATTGTCTAATATACGAATTGGACCGTTCCTTAGGGGGCATCAGGTCACCTTGCTCGCCTTGGGCCGTGGACTGTCTTCACCAGGTTGCCTATATCATGTCGGAAATTTCAACATCGGAAGCTATTACAATCGGAAGCTTCAAGAGGTAGAGATGGTTGGAATTGAAAAAATACTGACATATATTTGAAACGAGATAGGAGGAGGCTGGATGCAACTTCCCGTCAGGGTAGTAGTCAAACACACGCCTACCGGGAAACCCGTTCAGGGAGAGATTCTGCGTGTTACTCCAGCTCACGTTTCGCTATTGGCGCGGTGGGTTCATAGGAAGAATGATGAAGACAGAACCTGGCATTGGGACAAGATCATTGAAGATTCGCAGGATCCAGATGGTCCGCTCGAATGCTATGGATTGTTCGTTGGGTCGAACCTCGAAGGCCTGATTTCGATAGACACCAAATCGCGGGCAGGTGATGGCTACTTGACGATTGATTATCTGGCCACCAACCCCAGCAATCGGGATCCAAATGGGATCTATAAGGGAATTGGCCTATGCTTGCTGGGTTATGCGCTCCAAAGGAGTTACGAGGTGAATCTCGAAGGCCAGATCTGGCTTGAATCATTGGCTGGAGCTCGCTCCTTCTACTCTTCGCTTGGCTTCTTGCAAACTGATGAGCTCTCGACGGAAGGTTATGATGTTTACGTCCTTAACAGAGATATTGCAGCAAAACTGAAGGATAGCATCAAGGAGAGGGGATACCTATTATGAAGGCTGTGATTGATTTGGACGCTGCATTGGAGCACGAGGGCTTTGGTGCCCTTGCAATCGGAAACCCAACCTATCGCAAACGTCGAGAGATGGTTGTCGAGGCATTCGTCTCAGGCTGGCAGGCAGGGCTTATATCGATCATGAATGAATTGGTTGTCCACATCCTGACAGTCTCAGGGTCAAGGGTAATCAAGACACCGACCAAGAATATCCTGATTCGCATCGAGCGGTTGTATGAGGAAGACGCAGATAAGCCGAAAGAGAAGAAAACAACGCCGACGGGCGCATGACGAGCTCATAACCAATGGAACGCAGATATTCTAAGGATTGCATCGTCCGCTCGTTGAATCGAGTGAACCGCAAACGGCCCATGAGAAACCAATTTGGCGGGTCATGATGCCCGGATCGAGCCCATGCCTGGGGTGGGGTTAGCCCGGGTTGTGCCAGTGCCGATAAGCTTCGATCCATTCTGAACCCGCGGGGGCGGGGTCAGGCAGGGGGAGATCAAGTATCCGGATCCTCTGCCGCGCGCGGCCGCTTGCACACACTGCAACAATGTTGTCCCTGTCGTCAATGTCTACCTTTTCAACACTGACCTGGTTTCCCAGAATCGTTACGGTAAACGGCAACGCGAGATTGTCCTCGATCATCGTATAGAAACCCGTTGCCTGTTCGGACTCATTGTAGCAGTCGATCGTGGCCTCATCAATGAGCTTCTCCAGACACGCCTTCCCCAGCTTTCGCCCGGAGTGAATCGCTGAACGCGGTTTGCCCGTCGACTTAGCGGCCGTCACTTTCCGCCGCTGTTTCGGGTTCATCGAATATCTCCGATTTGTGTCGAACTCGTGCTAGCCCCGATCATTGTCCGAGCTCGTCCCTGAATTGCAAAATATGTCTATCGTGTTAGTATTGCCGTCCTTGAGCTTCTTTGATCCGTCAACAAGCCTGTATCCGATTGCCCGGTAACCCCGCACTCTTCGCTCAAACATCCTCTTGAGAACTGGGACGTTCCGGTCCACGTAGTCGTAAATCTGCACTTCTTTCTTTCCGGGGTGCGTGCGGTGGAGGCGGCCGGCGTATTGAATGAGTGTTCCCTTCCACGAAACCGGAAGGGCGAGAAACAGCGTGTCTAGCCGGGCGTCATCGAAGCCTTCTCCGATGTATCGCCCGGTAGCAAGTATCAGCCGTTCATCTCCTTCCGGGACCGCGGCCAGGCGTGCCAGCATCGCCAACCGCTCGGATTTCTTCATCTGGCCGTGAAGAACGATCATGTTGTGCGTGAACCGTCGCAATCGCTCTGCAAAGTGCTCGAGGTGGTCCCGCCGTTCAGTCAGGAGAATCGGTGAACGTCTCTCTTCCAGGGCCTGGATCACATCGTCGAAAATGAGGTCGTTACGGTCCTGATCCGAAGCGAGCGCGGAGTACATTTCCTGTATCCCCGAATCTTCAGACACGTGGGGGGGAGGCCTGAAAGTGGTTTCTCTGGCGATCAATCGATACTTGAATGGATTGCGGGCGGCCTGGCTGTTTGCCTGCACTTTGAATCTGACCGGACCGAGTTGCATCTGGATGATCGGATGGTGCCCGTCCCGTCTTTGCAGGGTCGCGGTGAGCCCGGTTAGATACCGGGCTTTTGCAGTCGCCATGACCCTCTCAAACGACGCGGCGGGTAAATGGTGACACTCATCTGCCACGATGTGGCCGTATCCCGTAACCAGGCTATCGACGTTTTCCTTGTGGACGAGGCTCTGGATCATGGCCACGTCAATGTTTCCCGTGGGAGTCCGTGTACCGGCGCCGATCTGACCGATTGCGTCCCGGGGAATCCCAAGATAATGCTCAATCTGAACAACCCAGAGGTTCAACAGCTCCTTTCGATGAACGAGAACCAGAGTATTCGTCCTCCGCGCGGCAATCAGGTTTATCCCAAGTACTGTCTTCCCGAACCCTGGAGGGGCAACGAGGACACCCATGTCGTGTTTCAGGAGCGACTCGGCGGCCCGAGTCTGCACAGAAGTAAGCGTGCCTTGGAAAGTAAGGTCCAGCGGTGTTCCCGCTGTGCGCTCATCGATGAAATTAAGGGTCGACCCGATCTGGTGGAAGAGCTCTTCGACCTGTTCATGACAGCCCCGGGGGATCGCGATCGACGTGTCTGATTCTTCAAAACAGGAAATGACACGCGGCGTGAGAGCCGTGGAAAGCCGCAGGTTCTGCCTTTTGAAGAATTCCGGATTCTGGAACGCCGCCAGTTGCCTTATCTTCAGTATAAGCGATGAGGGAAGCCCTGTCTTTTGGATGACCAGGTTTTGTGAGAATACTGCGTTAACAGTCGAGGGGAACGGTCCTACCGGTTCACTTACGGAGTCCAGTTCGATAGATATTCTCTTCACCGGAGGATGCTCACCATCTGTTTCGCCCTCTGAGCTCCGGAGTGCGAACAGGCTGCCCGAATTGTCCGCATCCTTTGCGATACTCCGGGCGAGTGCTGGTTCGATTCGGGTGAATCCCTTCAGCGCACCCCACTGATCGGGATATCGAACGAGCGATACATCGACGAATACCGAGTTTCCCTGTTCGCAGGCTGCTTTCTGGAGAGGGAGGGCTATGAGGTTGCCGAATCCCCCTTTGGGCATGGTGTCCTGATTGGGGAGGAATCGGTCGTATGAATCCATCGAAACCTGGAGCCTGCGCGCCATGGTCTGCGTGATCAGAAAGCAACCCATCGAACGGGCAATTGATGCCTGGACCGGCGATGAAAAGAATATCCAGGCGTGGGCGCCGTTCCCCGAGCGTGACCTCTCAATCGACACCTGCACACCGTGCGCCTCACAGGTTCTCGCGAATGCCGTTACGTCTTCGTCCCAGGACTTTTTGTCGAAGTCGGCCGCCAGGAACCAGCATGTCTCATCACGGAGGAGGGGGTACACGCCCATGACATGCCCGCCGGTGAGATGCCTTATTACCTCTTCATCTGTGACGGGCAAAAAGGCCTGGTGGTGGCAATTCCCGCAGATGGTCCCGGGTCTCTTCGCGGCATTTCTTGCTCCGATCTTCTCGCATAACCCGGCCTTCCAGTCATTGCTGCACGCCGGGGCATACCCTGACTTCCCGCTTCTGGAGTTTTCCCATCGTCTCGGAAAAACATCCTCTCGCCCCCGGAGGAGCGACCGGAATATCCTTACTTTTTCGGAATTGGAAAGGGATGGTGAGCTCTCGTCCACCGGTTCTGGAGAAAACTCGATGCCGGGGACGTCCGCCGGGATTCTTTCAAGCTCCGCCTGCAGCGCTTCAAGTGATTCGCTGCTCTGCTTGATCGCGGAGCGGAGCTTTCTCAGTCGATCCTGTTCTCGAGTAATCTCAAGGATTATTTCGTCGCGGCGCGACAAACGGGATTTCCCTCTATTTGCAGGTTTCAGTTGTTCCGCTTCGTGTTCACCGTGTACGTTTTTCTGTCCGAGGGTCCCGCGCGCACGGAAATCAGTCCATTCCTCTCGAGGTTTTCCAGCGCCTCTTGCACTTCGAAATCTCCGTGGGCGTCCTCCCCACCCTCCAGCCAATACCGGGTAATACCTTCAACCGTATCTGAAGCGCGAGGGTATCGGCGGAGATAGTCGAGTATTTCCTTCTCGATAGGGCCCAACCTCCCTAATTCCAGCGGAAGACCGGGTTTTTCCCTGGTCAGCGGGTAGACACTGGGCCCGTGCTGTCCTCCGGCTTCCCCGGGTGATTCCTCGCCGTCATGTTCCAGGGAGTCTTTTCCCATCCGAGTATCCTTCCTGTTTCTCCGCACTCCTGGCAGACATATCTGATTTTGTTTGTGCCCGGCATAATGTGCGCTGCAATCAATCCCCCGCATTTTGCGGGGCCGCACATGTCTACACGTGATGTTTGTTATCATGGGAATCGTCGCCTGGCGCGTTGTTACCCATGCAACGATTCCCCGAAGAAAGGCGGCGGTCAACCGTTCAGGGGGGGACGTGACGGAAATCTCTCCCCTTGTGTCCATGAACTGACTTACATTGAAATTGATGGCGCGTCCCATAGATTGACCTCATGATCACATTCACAAATATGCGCAACGCCCAACTCACATTCCAGAGGTCTCCGGGGGAAGTCGGCGAGATGTGGGGTGGGAGACGGACATGCAGGCGAACTTGGAGTGTGTCCGAGTAATCTGAAGCTCCAAATGCAATTCGCAGGACAGCACATCGCTGTTGAGCTCGTTGCCATTGATGTTCACGGTTGATGTGCGGGCAGCTCATGCGTATATTGATGCAGGAACACGAACCCCTTCAACTCAACATGGAGGTGCAGTTCGGATGACTTCTGGTGAGAAAGACTTCATAGGGGAATGGCGCATCTCTGAGATGGAGATGTGGGATATAAATGACCTGAACCTTGTCGCTCCGGCAACACTATCTTTGAGGAAAGATCATGAGGGTGAGACGAGGTTTATCGCAGTTGAAGTCTGGTTAGACTATCGAGTCGCACGTCGTGATGGATTCCCGGCGGTCGAGTTCTTATTCCAGGGGCATGATGAGGGAGATGAGGTGTCCGGTCGAGCCTGGGCGATACTCGACGGAGGGCAACTTCGGGGGCGATTGTTTTTTCATATGGGCGACGAGTCGTCGTTCGTTGCGACGCGAGCGCCAGGGCGTTCGAAGGCGGTGAAAAGGCATGGATAAGTCAGCTTGCGGGATCCCCGTCGAAGGAGCATCAGCCTGATCGCTCATATTCCCCTCCAATTGGACCTCCCGTCCCCCGGGTCTGGGCACGCTTAGCACTTCACTGTCCTAAAAAGGCGAACTGTGCGTCAGCTTCTCGAGTGCGCAAAGCGTCAAAATTCCAGCCTCAATACGCCTCAGCGCTGACTCTGCGGGGGCGCGCGTCAGACCTTGATTCAGACGGCCTCCCAGTTAGTCAATTCTCGTCCGAACTCCAGTAGTCGGTTTCAGTCGCTGTCCGGAAGGATTGCAGATCAAACAGGAGGGGGAACTTTGAGCGCAGTATTTTGAGGTTTCGCCTCTTCTTCGGGTTCATTTCACGACCTGCTGCCCGCTCAACCTGGCACATGAGATCGCACATATCATAGCCACTCAGGAGCACGAAAATTCTTCCACGCCTGATTCGTGCAATCTTGAATCTGCTTGCCAGATCCTCCTAGCGCGCAATGAGGCCGAGTATCAGGTTTCGATCCTTCAACGTGAACTTGACGGGGGTCGGACGCTCGGGGAGATACTCCTCTTTGCTGGTCATTGAAGGCACGGGTGTGCAGGATAGTCAAACGTCATGTGTCGGTCTTGACCTGGTCTACCGATAGAGCCGCCGCAACTCTTCGAGCGTCTCTGTGAGACCGTACCCGTGACCGTAGGCTACATTTCTGCCATGTTTATGAATCCCGACCATACGACTCAGGTTCAGTCGGCGGGCCTGTCGGGAGAGTTCATTTTGGAGCGAAACCAGCATCCGCATCATCCGGTCCAGTGCGGCAAAATAGCCGTCGTCCTCTACTCCTATATCTTCGGCCTGGGCCGTCCCGGCCCCTATTCCGTCCAGGAGCATCGTACAAGTGGAGACCGGATCCTCGGATACCCTGTAGAACTTCTTGATAGCCTTGAAGGCTTTGTCAGCCTGAATCGAACGGCTGCCCAGGGGGTCAGGATAAACGAGATCTACAATACGTTTCCGGGCCCGGGTAATGCACTCCTCCGATGGAACGAATCTCATCTCTAGCCCCTGTTTAACCTCGGGATCGCTCTCATAAATCGTATGGATCAAATCGACGAGGTCGTTCCCATCCATGGACTTGAGCCGTGTCTTGATTCCGGCCCAGGCCCCGCGTGGAGGACGTTTAGATTTCGGTTTGCTTGAGTTCATGTTGCGCACAGTATTTCGGCCTGCAGGATCTCCTCGCCGATGGGTGGTACCCGATCTCTTTGCCCTCGTGTGCCGTTTCATCCCTTGCGCCTTCTCCTTCATCCAAAGAATATGCCGGTTCGATCAAAAACCACCTCCTTCAGAAGTTCATCGAAACGGCTGGTGGCCTCGATGTCCATGTATTCATGCCACTTTGAATTCCGGTCCGCATAGTAGAGCGTCCATTTGCCCGCCTTAGGGTCAAACCTGAATTGGGCGATAGACATCGCGGTCCATTTGCCGGGATCTCGATACCACGGCCGATTTTCGACGAGCGTTACAGAATTTCCGCGAAATTCGTACGTCAAGTTGACCTTGTCGCGAACTTCGAGAGGTACGCGCCGATCGCAGAAGACTCGAAGCTGAGTCTCTACCTGGTGCTTGACTGTATCGGAGATTGCCATACGATAATCCCAAATGCGAATTCGACATGATTCAATGGGTCAGACTTTCCGAATCGGCCAACTACTGGGGGAAGATCGGGGAACGGTTGGCCTGAATATCCGGAAACTTCTCAATATGATCAAAGGCCGTTTCAACTTCCAGATGTTAGTGACGGCATTGTGTTCCCAAGCCCCGTTACCGAGTGTAAATGAAGGGCTACCCCGCCCGACATTTGCGAGCCTGGCAAAGCCCTTCATAGCTTGATCATCACTCTCCCGATATTTAACTTTGATCAAAAGGAGGCGGAGATGGAAATCGATACCGACAAAATAGATGATGCGGTTCTCGCTCTCCTCTATCTGACAAGCTTCCGAGACCACGGCGTTACTCGAGCCTGGAAAGGACAGGATTGGGATGCTATGAACCGATTAAACGAGAAAGGGATGATCAGCGATCCCAGGGGCAAAGCAAGATCGGTTGTTCTTACTGAAGAAGGCGCAAAGCGGTCAAAGGAACTGTTTCACAAAGAATTTGATATGGCTGGGTAGGATTTACCTCCCAATCGCGCTTCTGCGCAGGCATATCCGAAAACAGCGCCTGGGAGGTACTTTTGTCCAATCGAGGGGAAGGCATGAGTACTGTCCGCGTAGCCCTTGCAAATCTCCGCATTCCAGCGACCTCGAATGAGTCCGTGCGCCTGGCGACATCGGCGATCTCCGAGGCGGGCCAAAAAGGCGCACTCGTCCTCTGTTTTCCGGAATGCTTTGTTCCCGGATACAGGTGGCCGGGCAGTTCGATTTCACCGCCGGATCCCGCGTTCCTCGAAAAGGCGTGGGCAGATGTGGCGGATGCCGCCAGGAATGCCGGCATAACGGTTATCCTGGGAACCGAACGCATGACTGATCGCGGCTTGCAGATCACCGCCTGTGTATTCAATCCGGATGGGAAGGTGGCGGGGTGGCAGGATAAGGGACAGATCGACCCGTCGGAAGAAATCACATATCCTGCACTGGCGACCGAGCGACGGGTGTTTACCGCTGGTCAACTCACTTTCGGCGTGGTGATTTGCCACGAGGGGTGGAGGTACCCGGAAACGGTACGGTGGGCAGTGCGCCATGGAGCTCAGGTCGTATTTCACCCGCACGCGCACATTGCTGAGCCGGGGAGCTATCGCCCTGTAACATTCGCAGATCCCGCCAACACATTTCACGAGAAAGCAATGCTGTGTCGTGCGGCGGAGAACACGTGTTACTTTGTGTCGGTGAACTGTGCGAGTGAAGGGTCCGGCACGACGTCGGCAGTCGCACGCCCGGATGGCACCCTCCAGTGCTATCAGCCCTACGGCCAAGAGGGCTTACTCGTGGCCGACCTGGATCTCAGCACAGCCACCGGGTTACTCGCCTCCCGGTGCCGGACATCGCCGATGTAGAACCTGGTGATGCCAACCCCCATGATGGATAAACCGCCTCACAATTCGTTGCGGAGAATGTCCCGGGATGTGAACCGAAGCGGAATGAGGCTGCAATTCAGAGGGGGGGAACACAGGATCAGCGAAGTTAAGCAAGCATCCTGGCGAGGTGTTTGCGTGAAGCGCCTAATGTCAACAGCGAACGCACGAGCAGATCAAGTGAAACGGATGGATCTCCTGCTTCCATTTTGGCAATCCTCGACTGGCTGGATTTCAACAAATTCGCGAGCTGCTTCTGGGTCAGTTTTCTTTGCCGGCGATATTCGCGAAAGTTCTCGCTCAATGCCAGCTTCAATTCAACGTAGGCGGATTCCTCGGGTGAGAGACCCAGAAAAGTCCGAGCCGAACCGATCCTCCACCCTTTTGCCACGAGACGTTTCTTCTTCGCGGTATTCATGCAAGTTCTCCAGTATTATTATGATTCGTACAATCGGATTCGCCGCTTGCAATTCTCGACCACGACATCGGGCGTCTTCCGCGTTTTCTTCTCAAAGACATCCAGGATGACAATGGCATCCGCATCAATCCGGTAAACGATCCGCCATGTCCTGCTCGCATCGTCGATGCGAAATTCGTGGCATCTGGCGCCAATCGTTGGGATTGGCCGTGAATGGGGTAGAGAAAGTCTCTCCCCCATTTGCAACCGTCGAAGAAGATAGCCGGTTTCAATCCTTGCCTGGCTTGACAGAGGTGGAGTCTTTCTTCCCCCATGGAGCCAGATAAGGGGTTTACCTGTCGTTGCCATTAGGTATTAATATATGTCATTTCTGACATAGAGTCAAACAACCGCACGAGTGCGGCCCAAACGGCGCATAACGATTTCATCCGCGCCACTCGAATGGGCAACCCCCGGACGATGTTGCTTGTCGGCAGCCCGTCCGCCTCGATCTTTGAGAGCGCGCTGATCAGAGCGTCGGGGTTCCGGGTCAGCTCCACGGCGGATGCGTGCGCTGGGTATTCCCTCTCGCGTGAGACGGCAAGTCCGAGAATTCTGGAGATCAGGAGCGAGAGGAGCCCGAACACGATCCGGACCGGACTTTACCCCGGCTGGATTCCGATCCTTCGGGCTCGTTCGTCAAGAAGTGATGCATACGCCTCGCGAAGGCCCTGGTTGAGGAAGCTCTTGCCGACAAACGTGAGCGCGTCGCGAAAGGAATCGGCGAACTTCGAGAAACTGTTTCTCAGGGCCCTGTCGTTGATTCCAAGGGATTTTCCGAGTGATTCAAAGTCGCTCGCTCGAAGGTTGCTCTTCTTCCCGTTTACTGTAAGCGCCATTTCTTCCTTGTCCCCGGGGATGACGAGGCGCGTCGCCACGAGATCATAGGCGGGCGCAAGCGCGATTGCGCGTTCACCGGAACGAAGTAATGAGAAGTTCTTGAGGTGCATATCGGCGTTTCCGGTGAAGAAACAGAACAGTGCCGTCTCAAAGAACTCCGCGAGATCAAAACCGCCGTTGTCGGAATACTTCTTGATAACCTTTCCCACCTGTTCCATCGATCCCTTGTACTTGTCCTCGGTTAATCTCTCGGTGAGCTGGCACATATCCTCCATCGCAAGCCTGCGGCCGTTTTCACGGTCAACCCTCTTGGTGATGTAGGCCAGCTCCCCCGATTTCAGGCGAATGAGACTGTGGGGCACCGTCCGAATCCCGAAGGCGCCGGCAAGATGCATCGTGAGGTCTTCAATCTCCGGGAGAGACTCGTAGTGCTCCGTCGGTGGCTTCAGGATGTACGTGCCCCACAGGCCGACGAGTGTGAATCGCGCGCGCGCGCGGGCTCGCTTGAGCGTCTCGAGGTCGAGAGAGAGCTTTGCCTGGACGCCGGTCACGGAGACGCTGCTGCGCACAACCTGATTTGCGAGCTCGTACATCTGATTGAGCTCATACGGTAGCTCGGGCGCATTGGTAGTACCGAAGAACTTCCGGCTGCATCTGGCGTGGTAGTCCTGTTCGTCGTCAGCCAGGGACTCGTAGCAGTAAAGACAATTCATGATTAAAGGGGAGAGTTACTGCTGCGGTTCTGGGACGACGCTGACTGCGCCGATGCATTCTTTACAGCACGCGAGCAACAACCCCATGCGGTCCCGGGGGTCCAGTTTCCAGTTTGTTTGTGCTATGTCGAGCAGCCACCCCTCGGGAATGAGGCCGTCAAAGAAAGGGATCATGCTCTTGCTTGAGTACTCATCCACCCTCAACGGCATCGTCAGACTGACCGGCGCGGCGTCCTCTCTTTTTATGTAAGCCTCGTCATACCGAAAATGATACCCGCGCTCGTCTTCGGATACCCGTCCGGCAAGTGTTCCATCAACATAGACCAGGCCGGCTCTGATCATTTCTCCTCCTCCGGTTTTGCTTTCACTGGTCCCAGCGTGTGACTGAAAAGCGCCAGAACTTGATTCACTTTGTCCATCCGCAGACTGCTCTTTCCCTGTTCGAGGTCACGGATGAACCTCAGGCCGACTCCCGAGCGTCTGGCAAGGTCACGCTGTGTCATCTTTAACTCTCGTCGCCTGCTTTTTACGAACCCAATTAGGTCCCGGTTCATCTTCATCCTCCATAACCAGTGAATTTATACCTGTTAAGGTATAAAGTCAAGGGTATTACACATTCTATACCCTTTAGGGTATAAAAGAGTCTCCATGCAATTGCATTATACCCTTAAAGGTATATTGTTCATACTGCGGACCGGACTGTCCATTTGTGGGGAGGTCAGTGATTCCAGGAGGATCAGAATGTGCCCTGGCAGAGGAATTTGTCTCTGGTCCCGCCAATTGATACGTTTCATCTGACGACGGTGAATTCCACACGGACTCTTCCCCCCCCCCCCCCGAGGAGAGGCATTCTGAAGTACACAGATCCTACCACCTGGCTATCGACGACCTGCTCGAAACCCGGGAGAGAAACGAGAACAAGTGACCGGACGCTTGTTCTCTTGTGAGCGACCGCCTCTGGACAATTACCCTGGAACCTCTGCTATCTGAATGAAGCTTCTATAGAGGCTTGGGGACTTGCTGGCGGGAAATGGGCACAGTCCTTCCCTCCGCATCGCTCTTCTTTGCCGCTTCGATGATTCTGATGACATTCGCGCCTTCTTCCGGCTTGACCGCGATCTCGCCGGAGTGCGCGATGCAATCAAACAGGTTGTCATAGAAGGCCATGTAGTTTCCGGGGACGGTCTCGACCTTTCTCTTTTCCGGCGTCCCTTCCGCGGTGAGCATCCCCCATGCCGATTCCGTTTCCGCGCCCCATCCCTTTGAGCCCGGCACGCCGCCCGCGGCAAGAGCCTGTTCCTGCGGATCAATGCCGTGTTTCAGGAACGACCCGAGCGTTCCGTGGAGAACGAAACGTGGGGAAGCCTCCCTGGCCAGGTAACTGGACGAAAGCTCAACGCCCACGTTCGGATAATGAAGCCGGAGGTGATACCAGTCGGACACCGAACCTCCTGTCCGCACGACGCGGAGGTGTGCGGTCACGGCTTCGGGGAGGCCGAAGAGGAGAAGTGCCTGATCGATCAGGTGGGGCCCGAGGTTCTGAAGCAGCCCTGTGCCGGAATCGGCCCGTTCTTTCCACGTCCCCTCTTGTATGAAGTTGCGGTACCTGTCCCAGTGTGCTTCGAAATCAACCAGCCGGCCAAGCACACCTTCCCGCAAAACCTTCTGCACCGTGAGAAAATCTCCGTCCCACCTCCTGTTCTGGAATACAGTGACCACTCTCCGGACTCGCGCGGACAGCTCAATCAACTCGTCCGCCTGTGCGGAAGTCTGCGTGAACGGCTTCTCGACAACAACGTGTTTGCCGGCCTCGAGGCTCTTCTTTGCCAAAGAGTAATGTGAACTGTCTGGCGCATTGACGACGATAACCTGGACAGTGTTATCATTCAGCAATTCTTCAAATGACCGGGATACGGGGATTCCGGGGAGAAACTTGATTGCCTCGTTCTTGCTTCGTTCCATTACTCTCCGTATCCGGAAATGCGGATTATTCTTCAGTAGGGGAGCATGAAACACCCGCCCCGACATCCCGAATGCCGCCAGCCCGACTCCAATTGTGTCATCTTTCATCATTGGGCCGCCTTTTGATACGAGATCTCATAAAGGATCTCAAGTGGATAGCTTGAACTCCTTGGTTCCCTTCATTTCCTTTCCGCGAGATTCAAAACAAGACTTCTTCCCTCTGGAACGATCCTGAGAATACCATCGCCAGCTGACCCGTCGAATCTCCCTCTTTCAGTTCCGACGAAATACTTCATCCCTTCAAACTGGCAGTCCACTCTCGTTCCGCTGATATTCGTGTATGGCAGCGCTGAACCTTTCGCAGCGCGTAGTTCCAGAAACCACCTGACCGAATCCGGGCTTTGCATCTCTATCCTGATGGTCTTTTCATCAATCTCAATCACCAGCGTTCCCGAGACATTCCTTAGCGGCCATAACGCCCGCAACAAGCCGGGCTCCGGTTCCGAGAATTCCGGGTCTGAGCCTTCCAACGGGACTTCCTTTCCTCCAACAAGCGCCTTCACCTCCAACCCGGCGGTTTCATCTTTTGAGCTCCAGAGATGACCTTCGACGAACGGAAGCGTAAAAAATGCACAGTCATTCGACGTCGCCTTTCCGAGCGTGTAAAATGAGGCGAATCGCTCATCAAAAAGGTGAGCGTCGCGGACGCGCAGCCGGCCGTGTTCCCAGAGGAGGTTCACGCGGTAGAACCGGCTGTTGAACCACGCCGTCTTTCTGTCGCTTCCGTCCAGATCTTTCTTCACCGTGACAGATGTAGCCGGGGTAACCATGTAGCGCTGCCGGAACCATTTCCCTGACTCTCCGAGTGTCTCGACCCGTATCTTGTTCTCATCCCTCAGCATTGCGATCAACGGCATCTGGATATTGAACCCTTTGGCCATGGCAGCCCATGTAAAGGAATTCTCCTGCCCGGTCTGCACGTAATTGAATCCAAGTGACACGGATTTCAGGAACTGCCGGAAATACCAGTGCACCCACGATGAATCCCCTCCGCCGAATTGGTAGACCGGCTCAAGCGTAACGACACTCTGCCCGTGGGGCGTGAGGGACTGGTCATACTGCCGTACGGGATCACTCCCCAGCATCCGGAAGACCGGCACGGGAATCTGGTTCTCCTCGTGTTGCGCAGGCATGTACGAATTCAGCTTGCTCGGATAATAGGCCCCGCTCCAGTATCCTCCCCAGAGTGTATATCCATCGGTCCCGTATTGGTCCTTGCAGTTGCAGGAGGCCGTGATGTGGTACTTGTCATACATGTAATTCAGTGTGTGCGCGTCTATGAACCAAGATCCCACGGACGCCGGGTAGTGGCCGAATATCTTCTTGAAGTCCTCCATATAGACATCAACAAGCTTCTCGCGTTCATCAGGCGTGTACCCTGTTGAGAAGCCCACGTTGGCGTACCAGTCCCATGGGAAGCGGCCCCTCCATTTCATCCCTGCCCGCTCGACGAGAGGCTGGGGGATTTCCCACCAGGCACCGACCTCAAACGTGTAGGGTGGGACGCTTGCCAGGAGTTTCTGATATCGAGAGTCCATCAGAGCATCATACTGCAGGAGAAACGTCCCCCTGAGCTTGTACGCACTCATGGTTCTAATCTGCTCGACGACGGTCTGGTAGAGGACCTCCTCCGTGATCTCCGCCGAGCGCGGCTCAAGTAGACGGATGAAATTGATGATGTTGACAATTCTGGGCGCTCCTGTTTCAGGGGCGGCATTGGGCTGCCTGGGCCCGTCTGCGCAAGCGTTGCTACCGACGAGGAGGATGAACCAGATCAGGACCGGGTGTATCCATTCGCTCAGAGCCATAACTGGAGGAAATTCCGTTTTTTGAGTTCGGAAGGAACGGAACCAACATACATGATCTTCAATCCGCTGTCAAGTAGGGAGGTTGCTCGGTTAGTATAGAGGTCTCAAGAAACAAGCAGCTACTGTTCCCTGGTTGCACGAGTTAAGTTTCTACTCCAAATCGGTTCCTTGCTATATCGAACTCTGGTGGGTACATTGGCTCCCACTTCAAGTCCTGAAATGCAGCTAACGGGAAGTACTCATGGAAAACCCTGCCGCAGCCGGCGAAATCAGACTGTGCTGGAAGGCCGGATATTTATGGATTTCACTCGGCTTGGCGCTGCTTCATGCCAGCACATTTGCCCAGACTCCGGCTCCGAAACCTGACTTCATTCGGCAACGGGAGTTCATATATGCAGAAGCTCCTTTCAAGAGTGCCCACGCATCGACGATTGTGGAGACGCCTTCGCGGAAATTAATGGCGGCGTGGTTCGGCGGGACTGCAGAAGGAAATCCCGACGTTCGGATCTGGCTCTCAGGCAAGAAACCCGGACAGCACTGGTCACCGCCAATTCCCATGACAGATACACTGGGCATGCCCGCGTGGAATCCGGTTCTCTTTCAGGATGGCGCACGGACGTGGCTCTTCTTCAAAATCGGGCCGAGTCCACGTGAATGGGTTGGAGGATTCCGGACGTCGGAGGACGATGGTCTTACCTGGACCCCCGTCACATATCTGCCCGCAGGATTGTCGGGCCCTGTCCGGACCAAGCCCATCAAGGTTCGCGACGGAGCATGGTTGGCGGGGACATCCGTTGAAGCAGGCTCCCGGCTGGACTCTCCCGCAGTCGCTCCTTACAAGAGCTGGGCGGGATGGGTGGAGAGGAGCACCGACAATGGGGTGACATGGACAAGGCACGGCCCGATCACCGTGGCCGGGGAACCGTTTGGCGTCATACAGCCCACACTGTGGGAAACCGCGAGTGGAGAAGTCCGGATGCTCATGCGCTCAACGGAGCGGATCGGTCGGCTCGTTGCCTCCTCATCAAGAGACCATGGCCTGACATGGGAGCCGGGGCGTGCCACACTTCTGCCGAATCCCAATGCTGGAATTGATGTCGTTCGCATGAAGGCCGGCCGGCTTGTGCTGGTGTATAACCACCTTCTCCATGGACGGGACTCCCTTCATATTGCGATCTCCACAGACGAAGGGAACACGTGGAGCAATCCGCTTCTTCTGGAAGGGGGCGAGGGGGAATACTCCTACCCGGCGATCATACAGAGCGCCGATGGATTTCTGCATATTACTTACACATGGAGGCGTACCCACATTTGCCACGTGGTCATTGATCCACTCGATTTTCCACACTCGTAAAGTCCCCGCCATCGCGCCGATGCCGTCCGGGCGGCACCACTGTTTCGCGGCCGGATACACACTTCGCCGCCTATCCCCAGCAGTTGCGACCCTGTTTCTGGACCGGAAGTTTTTGTCCCTATCGTGCCTCTTGACTTGAGGCGACTTTCGGCTTGACTGGTACCTGCCATGTCTTGCGTTTTTCTGCGGGGTTTCTCATCGTTCAGAGTTCGTCCATGTCAAAAGATGCTCAGTCACACTGGAAAGTAAGCCATGAAATCCTCCCCCCCACGTATATCGATTCAAGATCACGCTCCAGGGTGTCTCGCCTCGGGTCTGGAAGAGAATTGAGGTTCCCTCGGAATACAACATTTAAGATCTGCATGTTGCGATCCAGGACGTATGTGCCAATCAAGTGTGGTTATTCATCTCGTTCGTCGCGCCGATCTCTATTTCGTCACTGATCACCTCGGATTGAATGTGACAGACCCGGTCGATAGAAATATTCTCACCTCCCAATTGTGTCGAACCTGGGCCTCGTTGGGGCGCCCATACCCCGCCTGAGGTGCTCACACCCCACATTTCTCCATCACCTCCGCTGTTACGCCATTCGAAGAGGCCGTTGACCCTTCTTGCAGATTGACGCTGGCATGCGTCTTGCACTGACGCATTCTTGAGAGGTCCACATTTTCCTGAAGGAGCAACCTTTCGCACCACTATGCGCGAATTCACTACGCAGGAACCTGTTGCATCTCAGATCTCCGTAGAGGCAGCGGATCTCATCCGTCCTGTGGACTCCAGGCCGATGAAGTTCACGCTCTGTATCACGAGAAGGTGCAACCTCGCGTGTACGTACTGCTACGTTGGGAAAGAGCAGGCCAGCATGCCCCTCTCCGTTGCCGGGGCCGCCGTTAACTTCATCTTCTCGTATGCCGCGGGTGAAGATCATATCGACATAGGCCTTTTCGGCGGGGAGCCGCTCCTTGAGTTCGACCTGCTGAAAGCCGTCACCGCATTGATCGAGGGTCATCCTGGCTTCAGCCGCCAGAGAGTCAGTCTGGCAGTGGTTACCAATGGCACGCTTTTCTCCGAAGAAATCGCAGACTTTCTTGCTGAGCACAACATAGGTTTTTGTTTGAGTTGTGACGGCCCCCCCAAGGTTCAGAATGCGCACCGGTGTTTCATTTCCGGCTCTGCCACTTCTTCCATAGTTGAGCGGACGATCAGCGAAGCAATGCGGCGATTCCGTTGTGTCCTTGTCAATGCGGTCTACCGCCCCGATACAATCGAATCCCTCCCGGAAGTTGTGCGCTATTTCGCATCGTTGAACCTGAAGCGGATATATCTGAACCCCGATTTCACGGCGCCTTGGACTCAGGACGATGCGCGGAAGCTTGCGGGAATCTATGACAAGGTGGCGAGCCTGTATATCGATTTCCATCTCCAAGACAATCCCCGGTTCGTAAGTCTGATTGATGGCAAAATCACAGTGCTTCTGAGGGGCGGGTATCAACCGGGGGAACGATGCAGCATGGGACGAAGGGAGATGGCCTTCACTCCTGAAGGCTCTATCTATTCATGTGAGCGCCTTATCGGCGCATCCGGCAGCGATCGGCATAGAATCGGTCATCTTGCAACCGGATTGGACTTTTCCGGACAGAAGTGCTGTATGTCCTCTGGTCCCCCGGTCAATGCCGAATGTCTTGACTGCGGCTTCAAGGATTATTGCATAAACTGGTGTGGTTGTTCCAATTTCTTCATGACCGGACTCTACAACCGGGTGGGCCCGTTCCTTTGTGCTTCAGAGAAGGCAGCGATTCAGGCCGCTTTCAGGGCATTCACACTCCTGGAAGAGAGGCTGGGTCCGACGTTTGTGGAGCACGTTGCGGGATCCTGTTATATACAGACGTAACGCACGTGGGAGGAAAGATCATATGTCAACCACTCGAGCACCACCGGTTAGTATCTATGTAGGTCACAGAACGACAACCCATCCAGCCATCACTTGTGAGACCGACAATGAATATCAAGGACATACAACCCATCACGGAGTCGATACAGTGGCTCTTGATGAAATACGGTCGTCATCCTGAGTTCTTCCTTGCCCACGCACCTGCTATCGAGGCCTTCATCAATCAGAACCACATTACTGCTGTCGAGGAGGCGCATCTCGCTATGTCGCTTCCAGTCAGTGCAAAGGCACAGAATGCGACCACCATACCGCAACCATCTGGCTTCCCTGGAGGAATGACGATTGCCCACTTGCACTTCAAGGGAAGTATCTATCTTCTGACGCAACCGCAATGGAATAGTTTCTGCAGTCAGACAATACAGACTTATCGCGACAAACTCAGCAAGGTCAATTCGGTATCATTTGAAAACCTGATGAACTTCGCCGATGCAGCCGAGCGCATGATGTGACCACCTCCACGCCATTCACAAACCTCACACCTTAAGGAGATGCCAATGTCAGCAGCAGTACGAAAACGTAAATTGCCGAGGATCGACACCGTCCCATTGCCTGAACTGATTGCGAAAGGAAAGCTCACAAGGTCAGCCGGGAAGTACTATCTGTCAGTTGGCGGGAAGAAGCGTGTGATCCCGGCGGGTTTCCTTCTCCCGGAGTCGAAAACAAAGGCCCTGGTTGGCAGGGACGTCGCCGTAGCCTTTTCCCGCAAGAAACCTTCAATGATCGTAGCTCTGGGACAATGGCCGGGATGGACTGCTGGCAGACCCATATTCAAATGTGTGCTGTGCTATCTCGCTCCCGACAGCATTATCAACAGCTTGCAGGAGAATATTCGAGGGGGGATAATAGTTGACCTGATGAGAGCCGGCATCATGAGTAAACAACTGGGCCGAATGCTCCAGGGGAATCTGAGGCGATGAATGTAGACGTCCGACACCTCATCATCGAGGTCACCGAACGCTGCAACAACAACTGTGCTCACTGTTACAACTTCTGGCGGGGAAGCGGTCAAGAGAGGAGGGACCTGCGACCGCTCCCCCGTGCTGATATTCGCAGCCTCGTGGCAAAGGTACTCCTCGAAGCCCCCGTCGAGCAAGTCGCTCTGAGCGGAGGCGAACCGCTTCTGCGGCCGGATCTCCCGGATATCGCCTCAGACATCGCCGACATGGGCTTGAGGGTGGTCGTGATCACGAACGGATCACTCCTCGACCTGCAGCGATTAAGGCGGTTTCCTCGGGGATGCGTGTTTGAAGTCACCCTCTTCAGTTCAGATCCTGGCATTCATGACTCCATGGCCGGGCGCAGGCGATACGAGACTCTTATCAGGAACCTTGCGGTGTTATCGGGCACCGGTCTCTCTTTTGTCATTGCAGCGGTCATAACAAGCAAGAACGCGCACGACGTTGCGCGGACAATCCAACTTGCAATCGCTCTGGGGGCTCAGGCCGTTCTCCTGAACCGTGTGAATCTTGGCCGACGGATGTATATTCACTCTCCCGAACTGGTACCATCTGCTGTGCAGATACAAAGTGCACTTTCCGAGGCCGATGCGGCGGCCAGGAAATACGGGATCACGATCCTTGTTTCCGTGCCAATCCCTCCATGTGTAGCCAATCCCGGTGACTATCCCAATCTCCATTTCGGCTGGTGTCCCCGGGGAGGAGTCGACGCTTACTATGCGATTGATGCGACGGGGAAGGTCAGACCCTGTAACCACTCCTCATTCATTCTGGGTGACCTCAGGAAGTCCTCGTTCGGCGAGATTGTTGGGGGAAGAAATACTCGATCGTTCTGGAGACCCGTTCCCCCTGAGTGTCAGGCGTGCAAACTGCCCATGAAAGAACTCTGCCGGGGAGGATGCCCTGCGGCATCTGATGAATGCTTCGGTGACCGACTGCACATGGACCCGTTTGTGCAGCTCTCACGCTCACGGCGCGACGAGAGGATTTCCCTCCGACTGAAACACTTTGAAACAGGGCAAACGGGATTCAACCCAATATCCCCGAGTGTTCAGCATTCTCGGCTTGTGATTTCTCCCGATCTGCTGTAACAGCACCAGGTATCTTCCTCCGGTGATGCATCCCCCCGAATTAGCAAGTTTTTCCCTTCCGGCAGGCGCGGGCGCCGGGAGTCTACACTCCAACCTCGTCCTCCCCCGAATGTCAGGCTCAGGGGATCCTCTCTTTGCCCTCCAAACCGCAATAATGTGTTGACTTTCGCAATGAGCCCGGCTATATTCGTGAAGGTTTTCCTTTCTTAATGATTCTTCTGCGACAACGGAGGCGTGCACCCTCCTCGCACGCTTTTCTTCCGTATTGGCCGGTTGCGCACCCCGCGAAAGGCCATCAGATGAACCGGGTAGTCATCCTGTCTCGACAAGCCGATTTCTCCGACTCCCTCTGCACCGAGCTGCGTGCCCAAACCGATTGTGAAATCATCGCCTCCACGGATGCAAGTATCAATCCGGAAGACGCTGCGGTCTATTCCCATCAGTTTATTATTGTAGACGCTGATACTCTCCAGGAAGACCTCGGCGCAATCCTGCTGAAACTCTCCCGTGGGTTCCCGGACGCGGACATCATTACGTTTACGCAAACTTGCGAGTCGGCAGACGTGGTCCGTTTTGCTTCGTTTGGCGTTCTGGAGTTTCTGCAAAGGCCCATTGACACTTCGCAGATGAGACAGTCAGCAAGGCAGATCCTGGAGGGGATCCGCTCATTCAATGCAGCACATGCGGTTCATCTTCGACTTATCAAGGAGATGAGGGGGAACAACATCGTGGCGAAGAGCAGGCCGATGCGAAGAATAGTCGAAGACCTTCCCCGACTTGCAAACTCGAACGCGACCGTGCTCATCGAAGGAGAGACAGGGACAGGTAAAGATCTCGTGGCCCGGGCAATTCACTATCTGGGCTCCCGCGCAGGGAAGCCGTTCGTTACAGTTGACTGCGGTGCGATCCCGGAATCCCTTGTTGAAAATGAGCTCTTTGGCCACATGCGTGGAGCATACACCGGTGCTTCGGAAAACTGGCGAGGTCTGCTGCGCGAAGCCAGGGGGGGGACGCTCTACATCGACGAGATTGAAGCGCTCCCCCTTCAGATGCAGACCCGGTTTCTTCACCTGCTCCAGACAGGAGAATACCGGCCCCTCGGCCAGATCGCCTATCAGACGCTCGACGCAAGAATAATTGCCAGTACGAACGTCGACCTCGTCGATCGTGTGCGGCGGAAGGAGTTCCGTGAAGATCTTTACCACCGATTGAATGTCGTCCACCTCGTCATACCCCCGCTGAGGGTGCGCAAAGCTGACATACCGCCGTTGGTGATGCACTTCGCGCGGAACCAGGACTGCGATCGGGAGCCAACACAACTGATGTTTGAAGAAAAGTTACCCGAGTGGATGCAGTGTGACTGGCCCGGGAACGTGCGTGAGCTTGAAAACAGGGTCCAGGAATGGTTGATCAAAGGGAACATTGAGCAGCCTTCGCAGATGGTTTCCCCTTCTTCGTGGACGGCATTCCTCCCGATGACGTTGAGCAGCGTTAGGGATGAGGCGCTGGACCGGAGCGAACGATCGTATCTGAGGGACCTCCTGAGATTCACAGAAGGAAACATTTCCCGCGCCGCCAGGCTTGCCGAAGTTGACAGAAAGAACCTATCACTCCTCCTGAAAAAGCGAGGCGTCGATCCGAGTGAATTCCGCCCCCGGTAGACTCGTTCTTCTGCGGCGCGCGCGCCCCGCCTGAGGCGCTTACACCCCACATCTCTTCTTCACGCCCGCCGATTGCCTCATTTGTGCATACCTCTGTGCTTTGCTGCGTCCTTCCGTTGGCATGTGTTTTGCCGGCATGGGTGTATATAGCTGCTCCCATTTCCATGAAAGAGCACAGTGACACTTCCCACCGCGTTGAGGAGGTTGCAGCCGAAATCAGGGTGTACATGCGACTCCACCCGCAGGCGAAGGACACGCTCGAGGGAGTCGCTCGCTGGTGGGTGGGGGAGGAGAAGACGATCGTCAGCAATGCCCTTGATCTCCTCATTCGCACAGGCTTCTGCAGGAAGGTGAGTGATCTGTATTGTTCTCCCGCGGATGGATGAACATCCCGGGAAACAGACCGCTCTTTGCTCCGGCTTCCCCCCACGCGCGCGGATGATTCCATGCTTTGTCTAAACACTATACTTCCTGGGAGGAAATCATGGGACTGCTTCAACGGCTTTTCAGGTTTCTCTGTTTATGCTTGTTGACGTTCGGATCAGCAATGAGCGTCTTCTCTCAAACCGGCCCATACACTGGCTACCTGTATGCCAAGTTGAGTGCGATTGGTTCGAAGTTTGAAGGTCCAGTGTATTACCTGCAACAGCTAAAGGGCGGGGATCTCGTTGTGGCCAAGAAGTGCCTACCGTGGGAGAACGATCCTGTCCTTCATCAGATCCTGGGCACGAAGATCATCGTCAGGGGAACTCTTACTAACGAAGGAATCACGTACGATACCGTCGAGCCGATGGAAAAAGAGTCACACAGCACCAGACCATCGATCTTTGAGGGCAGAAAACCAGGAACTGGTGTCGATGTTGACAATGCCATCAAGGACGCAATTGCGAAGGCTCCGCAACCGGGGGGCAATGATATGCTCCAGAAGTTCAGAGTGGTCGAACTGGGGATCGAAAGAGGCGGAATAATCGGGAAGACGACCACCATTGCGAGAATAGAACTTCTGACACCCTAGCGCAGATCATTCTGCCACCAACGAAAAGGGATTTCAATGCTATGTGAAAGGTGAAATTGTGTCGTCGATGCGTGTGACCCGGGCAAGAACCACTGCTTGATGAGACTGCCGCATACCGCCCAGCGGAGGTTCATATGAGCCACCCCGTGCTTCGTCTGTACGATGGATACAAGAATACCTCCTTGTACCTCAAAGAGGAGGTCTGCGAATTGCAGAAGACGCTGGTGACGCGGGGGTATGCAGTTCAGGATTCGGGGCTGTTTGATGCGGAGACGGAGAGTGTCGTGAAGCGCTTTCAAACTGACTACGGCCTGGACGACGATGGGGTCGTTGGACCTGTCACATGGTCCGCCCTTCTTCACACCAAACCTCCGGATCCGGACGATGTCTTCCTGACAACGCACGCGACCAACGACGCTTCGCTGGTGAAAGAAGATGTTCATGCGAAGCGCTACAGGCCGATCATTGCGGCGGCTGCCCGGAAGTTCAGCATTCCCGTCTGCATCATTGCCGGTATTGGCTCACGCGAATCCCGATGGGGCCTGGCGTTGAAGCCTTCGGGACCGGGAGGAACAGGGGACTTTCAGAAACGGATCAACCAGACATCCTTCAGAACGGGTCCGCTCCCTCCGGACGGCAAGGGGTTTGGTCGGGGACTTATGCAGATCGATTTTGACGCGCATCCCTTTGCCCGAACAGGGCGCTGGGAGGACCCGAAAGAGAACATCTACTATGGCTGCCGGGCGCTTGCGGAAAGTCGCGATTTCATACAACATCGGACGAGCTTGGAGGGGCACGCGATCATGCGCGCAACTCTGGCCGGATACAACGCGGGGGCGCAGAACGCCGTGAAGGCGTTGACGGCGGGATACGACATCGATTTCTATACCTCAGGGCGTGACTACTCGAAGGATGTTCTCGACCGGGCCGGCTGGTTTCAATTGCGGGGATGGGTCTGAATCTCCATCAGACTCGGGAAGACCGCACAGTGAAAGCACGCACGAAGTCATCCATTCATCATCATCTGCAATGAGGAGATACCATGTTCTCCCTTCAATCACCCCTTCTGACCACTCTCCTCGGCCTTGCGGCGATGTTCCTTGCGATCTCACTCCTCGTCCAGGTTCTCCAGGAGCTTTACAAGTACCTACGGAACAGCAAAGCAACGGCTTATCAAAGTGCGCTTGTCGACTACCTTGGACCCTGGGCAGGCGCGCTTATGCGTCCGTCTCCGATGCCGGACGTACGCGTGCGTGGACCAATGCAATGGCGCAGACTCCGTCCATCGGGGAAAATCCTTCCTCTCAACAAGGACACGCTTGTCGACTGTCTTGAGCGCACCGCACCTTCATGGGTCCAGCGAGCGGTCGACCAGCTCTCTCTTGAAACAGAGCTCCAGTCCGGAAGGGCCTCTTCGCCCAGCCCTAACTGGAATGCCTTCACCAGTCAGCTTGGGGCAGCAGAACAAGGTACTTCCGGCTATTGGAGTGCGCACGACATTGCAATGTTCCTTCAAGAATGGGGCCACACCTGGAAACAAAAGGATCGCAAGCGCTCAAACCCGGGACATCACCCGATTCTGGCCTTGGGTGAATTGACGCCGCCGCAGACCCTGGATGCCTCCGCGATGCTGAAGGCATTCCGCACACGTTTCCTGCCTGATGTTGATCATGCGGCGGACAATTTTGCGCAATTCCAGGCGAACTTCGATTACACTTATCGAAGGCGCAACATTCGCCTCACATGCACGCTCGCATTCCTGGTCGCCGTGCTCTGCGATTTGCCGATCGGGACTCTTTGGGACAACGCCGCCCGTCTGGACCCTCAGACGGCCGCAAAGTATGCGGAGAGCGTGATTCAACTCTCTCAGGAGAAACCCGGGAAAACAGGGACAGGTGACAGCTCTGTCTCGGCGCAGGTCGAGATGGCAAAGAAGATCGCACAACATATGGTCCCGGACACGTCGGCGACCGGCGGCGACCGGTGGATGTCCGATCTCGTACGTTTGAAAGGGGTGGGAAGGATCTGGTCGTCCGACGTCTGGTCCGACATTTACTATGTGCTTGGATGCTTCCTCACGGCAATCCTTGTCACGTTCGGCGCGCCGTTCTGGAACGACATTGCATCGGCGCTGCTGCGGCTCCAGAAGGGCACGCCTCATGCCGGAGCCGAAAAGGAGGATCACAATGGCTGATATCCGGTATCCGGGTTTCATCGGCGACCGTGGCGTCGGGTACTGGCTGCGTCCCGTGAATCTCGCGGCGACCCGGCAGGGGTTCATGCGCCTGGACTACTCGAACGAATGGCGGTACGCATTCGGTGATGCGGATCCCCCGGACCGGGTTGTGTCTCTCCGGAATCTCCTGCCCCCGGGGAAAGACCCGGCAGATGGTTTCAAGCTGATCATACTCGGCGACACCGGCGAGGGGGACCGTTCGCAATATGGGTTTCTACCCCTGCTTCGGGCGCTCAAACCTGACTTCATGATCATCAACGGCGATGTCGCGTACCCCGCAGGGCGGACCGGCGGTCAGCCCGGGGACGACGACTTCCTGAAGGGCTTTTTTCAGCCCTACCGGAATTTCCAGTGCGCAATATGGGCGACACCCGGTAATCACGAATACTACTCGACCAATGACGGCCGCGATTTCTACGACATATTCTGCACCAGGAAATTCGATGCCCGATGGTCGGAATACGGACTCCGGCATGACACCCTTCAGCCCGGCATGTACTGGGAACTGAGTGATCCCGATGGGGTGTCAAACCTCGTTTTGATCGGGCTGGATTCAGGCATGACGGCGAATCTGGACGGACACAACTGCTGGTGGCAGTTCTGGAAGAGACACATTGATCCCGACGCAGCGCAGCATGTCTGGTTGGACGCGCGGCTGAGAAGGGCCCAGATCATGGACCGGGACGTCATCATCATGTTCCACATCCCGGCTCTGGTGAAGGAGCGCGCGAAAGAGGAATATCTCAGTACTATTCACTCCATCCTTGCCGGTTATCCTTGCGTCCGCCTTGTTCTGTGCGGGCACGAACACAACTTCCAGGGGTACACCCGGGAGACATTCCGCCTCTACATCGAAAGGGAGATCCTCCACAGGCAGGCCAGTCACCCCAAGCTCCCGACCTACTTGGTCTGCGGCTCAGGCGGGGCATACCTGCAGAGCAACGGATACAGTCCCGGTCCGTACCAGGCGCTGCGATTCCCATCCAAAGACCAATGGGATGAATATGAGCGATTTGGTCGTGCCGTCGTTTCCGGGCTCGGTCTTGACAAGGCGCTGGTCGGCAGGATCGCGGGATTCATTGACCGGGATTCGCTTGCCGATGCCGATGTCGCGCGCTACCTCAGCTGCATCCTCATCGAGGTCAAACGGGGCGACGGGAAGAGAACACCGTCCATCAGGCCGGTATTCCTGGATGATCTGAAGGCTCTATTCAAAAACCTTCCTCCGGAGCAAATCGTCGACGTGACCTCAGCCGATCAAAAAGTTGACCCGGCGCTGGTCGGAGTATGCCTCCAGCCGCCAATTCCAATGGATTAGCGAAGAGTGAGACTATTATGGCTATCAACGAAAACGAAGTTGTCGATTGTCACATGCACGTGGGCGTGATTGGAGACCGTTGGCCGGAATTCGGCAGGCTCTCTGATTGGTACAGGCAGCAGCTCACGTACAAGATCTTCCTTTTGTATGCGCGGGTTCCGGCGGACCAGGCATCCGACACCACGTTGCACGAGGCAACCGTCCGTGCAATATCAACTACTGCCGTAAACAGGGTTGTCTGTCTCGCGCTCGATCATGTGTATGACCGCAGCGGACAACCACAGAAAGGCGCTTCTCACGTATGGGTGGCTAACGAATACGTCAGGTTTCTGCAAAAGGAAGTGGGAGAAAAGATACTGTTCGGGGCTTCCGTTCATCCCTTCGATCCCAATTTTGAGAAGCGAGTGGCGAAATGCGTGGACGACGGTGCGGTGCTTCTGAAGTGGCTTCCGTCTGCGCAGCAGTTCCGCATGGGGGATGACAGAGTGGGGAAGGCCCTCGCATTCCTTGCAAAGGCAAGGGGCGGGAAGCCGCTACCACTCCTCCTTCACTGTGGGGCGGAATACGCCATCCCCACGTCGAATGAAAAGACATGGACGTACGATTTCATCTCCTGGAATTGGCTGGATCGTATCAAGAATCTGTTCGGGAAATGGGACACCCCCGATATAAGGGGCACCGAGAGGAATCTCAAGTCGGCGCTTGATGCCGGCGCGGTGATCATACTGGCTCACTGCGGTCTTCCTTACTTCTCGGTGCGCCTTTTCGGCGACCTTCTTGAACACTCCGATCTTGACGCCGTGAAGGAGTGGCTGAAGATCAGCGCGAAAGGCTCATCCGCGGGGAAGTGCTATGCCGACGTCTCGGCCCTGTGCACTCCGTTCAGGAAATCCTACTTCAGTGAGATAGCAACCCTTCCCGTCGATTATCTGCTCTACGGAAGCGATTTTCCCACACCCGCATTTGAGCTGTATGCCAATGCCGCCGAGGTAGAGACTGATTTCAACGCGATCATGAAAGGCCAGGTTGAGCGTGTGATCATTCCGGAGGACAATCTTCTCGACGTAAACTACCGGCAGCTTCAACAGGCGTTCCCGGGGCATCCATTGTTCACCAATTTTGCACGGAACCTGGTGCCGCGATGACGGTACTCGCCTGGCCCTGGTCCAACTACAGATCCGAGCGTCTGTTACAATTGTACGTCGAGGAAGTCTCATGTCAGACTCATTAGATGACCGCGAAGCCCAAAAAGGGCTCTGGTACTGGCGACTTATCAACGCGGATGTCCTCCTGCTCCTTGTTTGTTACATGCTGCGCGGGGAGATTTTTGAGGGAATGCTTATAAAAGCAAAAACCGTTGTTGTGATTATTCTGGCGATCCTTGCGTTTCTTGGTCTCGTCAAACGCAGCGTCCTTACCGAGGGATTCACCTCGATCTCAAATTTGCTTGCAAGCCGATACGCCAGGTTCACGATATCCATGGGTTCGATTGCCGTGGTCCTTTTCACACTGTTTGCCGTCTTCTCTCCGGAAACATTCAGCGCCAATCTTGCTATCACGGCATCGTTTTCATATCCCCTCAAACAATCTTCCGCGGTCGCTGGAGATCTCGCGGTGTATTCTTGCACAAAGGGACACTCCGACTCGCTTTTGTTGCGGCGGTCGGTAACACTTTCGGCCGATGCTCTCATTGAACCGGGTCTGGCGCCCGGAATTGAGTACCGGGTGAGCTTCCTGCCATCGGATACTATGGGATTTGATTCCCCGGACCAGTACTTGAAAGCGGGAACGGGGGAGACTCCGATTGTGATTCCACTGCGCTTGAAATATTACAGGACGATTTTCCGTTTGACTCCCGACAACGCCGTATTCAGCTTCGGACGTAGCCATGCCACGGAGGACACACTGCGTGACCACAAGAGTTGGAGAACACTGGGGAGGGGGCAGTACTTCTACCGCCTGGATGCCGGAGGTTTCGTGTCTGGCACCGGGACATTCAAGATACCTGAGGACATACCTGTGACGGTGGGCCTCGTGAGGAAGACTTTCCGGATTGCTTTTGTGGCCGACCGGGGTCTCAAGGGCAAGTTCATTGGAATTCCCGGGACTGTCACAGTCCGTGATGATTCCACATCTATCGAGCGCAAGGTGCACACCGGCGAATCTGTTACGCTGGAAGTGGGCAAGACATACGGGATTCACGTCGTCGCCATGGATCCCTGGGATCTTCTCCGAAGGCGATATGTCCATGATGCGCCGTTTGCTCTACCAGGCGACAGTACACGGAGCCCGATTGTTCTGAAGGTGACGGAAGAATGACCTCTCCTAACCTCCCCGACAATTGGCAAGTCCCATTATAGAAAACCTCAGCCCGAGGGACGTTGCGATGAAGTCACCCTTGCTGCGAATACCGCCTATTCTGGTCGTCTGCCTTGTAGTTCTGCAGGTTGGTGTATGCCAGGTCCAAAGAAAGACAATGCACATCTTCCCGTTTGAAAATGCCGTATCCTCTCAATTCCAGGGGTCGTTCAAGTTCCCGCAGAATGATTCGGTGGAATTTGCCCGTTCACTTGCTTTCAAGATTACTCATTCGAAGGCGATCGACCTTCACGCCGATAATGTGCAGGGACGCGTCACCCCACTGCTTCGGTCCGGCCTTGACGGGGAGAGATTCCGGTTCCAGCTAGACACCCTCTGCAGCCGGGACGCCGTTGACTACTACATGATCGGCCGCATAACAGATGATACGTCCAATATAGCCTTTGTAGACGCTCAGGTGTACAAACGGCCGATGTTTGTCCCGGGTGACGAGCCTCTTGTGTTTGACATTCATGCGGAAGGATCAGGCAAAGAAGCTATGCGAAATAATGTGAGCCTCGACGAATATCTCCTCCGGCAACTGCTCTCTCAGGTCGAGGCGAAGGTGGACGATCGAATTCGTGTTCTCATCGTTCCTTTTGCGTTTTATGGAAAAGCCCAGGCATTTGAGGACCTGGGCGGCATGATTTCTGCGCTGCTCCGTAGCCGTCTCAATATCTCCCAACGAGTCCGGGTCATCGTTCAAGACACCACCGCGCTCAAGGATGTCCGCACGGGGAATTCTCGTAACGAGGGATTCATCGCATGGACACTGCCGGAGCTTGGCCGGCGCGAAGCGGCAAACTACGTCATTACGGGAAGCTACTTTCAGCAGGGCCGCTCCGTTGGGGTCGAAGCTTCCCACATTGATGTCGAAACCGGTCACTCGGTCCTCAGCAAGTCAGTTCTCGTGGACTCTGTAACCGGTCGGCTTCTCTACGATAACGTCATCGCCCTCGGCGATGAAATGCGTAGGGCAATAGAGCTGGACTACGATAGCAGGCACAACCCGTTGAAGCATACGATTGCCGTTGTGGCCGTTCCTCCCTATCCCCCGACATCCGAAAACAGATCTCTGGCCCTGGACGTCGCGAGAACAATCGCACGGAAACTCCGGGCTATGGCGAGTGCCAACACAAACCTCGAAGTCCTGTCCGAGGAGTCCAGTATGGTGAAATTCGTCTCAGGAAATTGTGAAAAGGCAGTCATGTCGACGGAAATGAACGCCAGGGAGCTTCTGATCATCCACTGTGACAGGCCCGGCAGAGCAGTTCACCTCGGTGCAGAGCTGTTCGACTCTCAGAACCCCAATAGCCCCACTCGTTGGCTTAGCCAGATTGATGTCCCTATGGAAACCCTGGGCCATAAGATCGACAGCATCCTTTTGGCGTCTCGCAAAATGCTGCTCCCCTCCGTCTGTGCAGGGGATTCTCTGGAATGTGAGAATCATATCAGGGATATCAATGTCCCCAACCATCCCCGGTCGATTGCGGTAGTCGCACTCCCACCGTATCCCTCGACAGACGAGAATAGATTCTTCTCGTTGTCGATCATGCACACAATGGCGGCGAAGTTGAGAACTCTTGAAGGTGAAGGCGCCAATCTCGATGTTGTCTCCGCTGAATCAAAGCTCGGCCCTGACTACCTCGAGACCGAATTGGATCCTGACTCCATATGCACCCGGGTAAGGACAGAATACCTCTGGACGATTTATCTGGAACAGGGAGGGCACGATCGCCGCGTGTTCACAAAATTGACAAATCAGTGGAATCCTTACGACACGCCCCGTTCTAGAACGTATCCTGTTGAGCACCTGGATGATCTCAATAGTACGGTCCGCACACTGACCACAGATATGTTGAATCGCTGGTGGCCCGAACTCGATTCGAACTGGGTCACGCCGCTCGACAAGATAACCACAGAAACGGAATCAGGCGGAGTTCGCGTACGGGGGGGAATCATAGGGTTCATACCCGCGTCGGCAGATCTCTTCCTTGGCAACATGTATCGATACGGGATTGAAGTCTCCGGCATCTACTATCGCCTGCCTATGCAGTACGAGTTGCTCGCCGATTTTGATTTTGGCAAACAGGAAGGGGACAGGTACGTCCATGGCAGGTATGTTACTCTGCTCTTCAGATACAACTTCATCAACATATCATGTCTTGCCAACATGAGGCTATTCCTGGGTGCGGGGATCTCGGCGCTCAACGTGGAACGAGTCCGGAGTGAAGTCCTCGGACGGATGAAGATGGGTATCGCCTTTGCGACGGGTTTGGAGGTTCCGCTGACAAGGCAGTTCTATTTCGATCTCGCGGGTCAGTTCACCTGGAGTTTATTCTCAGATGTTGATCCGGGACAGTTCAATCCAGTCGATTTTCCCGTTGGCCGACCGACATATCTTAGGTTAGGAATAGGCCTCGGGTACAAGCTGCGTTATTAGACCATGACGTCACTCAATTCCCAAATGTGAAAGGAAACTTCGATGGCAAAGACCAAATCCCGGGCAAATGCGGCGGCCGGAACACCCCCCCTTACTGTGAGAGCCTATCCTGCTGATGGATCAGTGCTCTTGGCGTTTGACCTCGACAAGAAATTCACAAAGAACCTCGCAGGCTTTGCGATCAAGAGGACCGATCCGGGGGGGAAGAGTGCATATCTTCCCAATCGCCTGAATTTCACGACCCGGGTCACCACAGGCACCAAACCTGAAGATCGAATCTGGACAGCATCCAATGAGGCGCCATTTCAGAAATTCCGTTGGGTCGATTTCCCGTCAAATGTCACGAATGGAAAATACAGCTACCAGGTGTCCGCAATGTACTTCACTTCGGGCGGGAAGCTGACTGAGGGAGCATCGCAGACTGTTCAGGTGACATTGACCGGGGATGGCCAGGGAAAGTTCGGCGTCAGCTTCACGCGCGGGTATCTGTCGTCACAGGCGTACGCAACAGAGTTCCATAATGCACCAATTCGCCCCACCTCAAAGAGTATCGACTATCCTACAGGCGCCTACGCGACACAGTACGAATGGCTCGGGTATCACGCGCGTAAGAGCATATTTGAATTCTTGAATAACTGTTTGAGCGATCAGACATGCACGGTCGATTGCTTCGCATTCGATCTTGATGAGCCGGATTTTGTCAGGGGACTTGTGAAGCTCGGTCGAAGGTTGAGGGCATTTCTCGATGATGCCCCGCTCCACACAAAGCCCGGCGCACTCGAGCCGCAGGCTCTAAAACTTCTGCAAGGCTCTGCCGGGCCGGGCAACGTCAAGACCGGTCATTTCAGCCGATTTGCGCACTGCAAAGTCCTGATCAAGAAAGACGCTGCAGGAAAGGCGGTGAGAGTTCTCACCGGCTCAGCGAACTTCTCCGTCCGCGGGTTGTACGTTCAGGCGAACAACGTCGTTGTTATCACAGATGAGGTAGCTGCACAGCTCTATGAAGACGCCTTCGAACAGGCCTTCCAGGATGAATCGAAGTTTGCGACTTCGGAAATCGCCGATGGCTGGCATGAACTACAGGAGCAGGATATTCCTCCTTTCGACGTTGCTTTCTCCCCGCATACTTCCGCCTCAGTGTCACTCGACAGAGTTTCAGAGGCTATCAAGGGGGCCAAGAGTTCTGTCCTTTTCGCAGTCATGGAACTGGGTGGCGGAGGATCAGTGCTTGATCAGTTGAGGAACCTTCCAGGTCGCAACATATTCTCCTACGGAATGACCCAGACGACATCCGGCCTGAAGGTGTATAAGCCCGGAGAAGCGAACGGACTGATTGTTCCGTTCGCGTACCTGAAGGGCAAAGTTCCGGCCCCTTTCCAGGCGGAGTTCAGCGGTGGGATTGGACAGGTCATACACCACAAATTTGTGGTGGTGGACTTCAATGATAAGAATCCTGTGGTGTTTTGTGGATCTTCGAATCTTGCGGCTGGCGGCGAACAATCAAACGGAGACAATCTTCTCGCGATCTACGACTCAGGCGTGGCATACAAGTATGCGGTCGAAGCTGTGAGACTTGTAGACCACTATCATTTTCGGGCTGCAATGCAGGACTCGACCGACACTCAGCCTCTCACGCTTAAACGTGGGGGTGGCGATCAGGAATGGTGGGAGCCGTACTATGATTCAAAGAACATCAAATACAGAGACAGAGTGATATTTGTTCAACCGTCCCTCCAGCAATCCGGTAAAGGATGAAAAAGAGACTCAATATGCCCGACGAGGAGTCTAAAGAACTCGGGCTTTTGCACGCGGGAATTGGTCCGCCACGGTAACCTGCCTGGGGGGATCTGATGGCCCGCATTTGTGACAGTACATTCCAAGAGTGGAGGTGTCTATGAGAAAGTCAGCGCGGAATCTCTTGTGTTTGTTCTTTCTTGTCTGTCCACCGGTATTCGTATTCTCGCAAACAAACGACTGCGACACCTATCCGCAGGGCGTAAACACCCTGAATGATGTTGTCGCCCTCAGGACCGACTTGACGAGTGGGCAGTGGGCCAAGGCGTTGGAAAGATGGTATTCTGGGACCCACGAATGCGATCTCGTCGACATGATTGTCTACATTGATGGCGCGGGCACTGCAAGAGTGGGCATGGCGAGAGGGGTCGACACGGGACATGTCTTCTTTGGCCAGAAGAGCATGTGGGTGCTGGTGATATCGGAATCAAGTTACATCCGCGATGATACAGCACTGGACACCATCAACTTCTCCAGGAAAAATACAGTTTCGATTTCTGATACGACGCAACCATATGACAACACCTCCGGGAAAGTCCCGACCGCGTCCCCCTCGGATGAGAATAACAAAAGAGTCGAAACCACCGATAGTACAACCTCTGTCACAATGAAAATCAGAAGATACTCATTCAGGGTGACGCGGGAGGCCTTGCAGTATGAACGTGGATCGAGCGAAAGTACCGCAGCCGGGATGCTTGCGTTGTTGCTGCAACTCATTTCCAAATCGGCATCAGGCCTCCCCCCGACACCTGATGCCCTTAGGGACTCCACGGTGTATCTGACACTTAAACCGCACTATGACTCCAAGCGCGGAATTATCTATGGCGGTATTGCCAAGTTCAACCTTGCATTGAATACCTACAATCGGATAGTTGTATCACCGGCGCAAGAAGGGACGTTTAGAAGTGTTCAGACACATTTTGGCAACTACGACAATTCCCCGGTCTCTGCAAGTGTTGGAGTGGGCATTACCCAGCCTGTCCGGACTCCGGGATTTGATCCTGCTCATCCCGATTCAGGGAACGCAAAGTTGTACATTTTTGGAAATTGGTACTTGCGTTCGCCGAGACTCCCCATAAGCCCTACGAGTTTCGCATTTACACTTGGGACAAATATCCTGGCCAATATCTTTGATGATGTCATATTCGGTTTTCGTTGGGGACCATGGTTTGAACCTCTGGGAGTAATTGTCGGAGGCAACTGGAAGCTATGGTCCGATCACGTCCGACGCGTGGGTTTGTTCCTTGGCATTGACTATCCGCTTTGAATATCCTTACAAAACCCTTTGACCTGTAGCCTTCGATGCTGTTTCTTATCCTTCGCGTCGGATGCCGTGATATGAAACATACCATAACGAACATTTATGACTCCGACGGGGGGTGCGACGATACGCCCCGCTGCACGCAGGGCCGGCCGGGGACTCGTCAGGTTTCCACGCTGAAAATCATAGATGGGGACGGCTTCTCGGATGACGGACAGGAAATATACAGCTTCCTTCGCCAGTGCGGCATCACAATCGTTGTCATGATGGGCGTGCACCTCAATTTCTGCGTTCTCGGTCGTTCATTTGGCATACGAGCGCAGAAACTTCTGGGCATGAATGTGGTTCTTGCGCGCGATCTGACACGGGCGCTCTACAACCACCGGATGCCCCCGCATGTCAGCTTCACGCAAGCAGAAAGTCTCATGGTTGCGCATATCGAGCGTTACCGGACTCCCTTTATGGTAAGCGATGACCTCCTCGAAACCCGGGCGGAAAACGGGATGAAGTAGGCTTTCATTCCCTCTCAGCCATGTTCAAAACAAGCCTGTTTCCCACTGGAAGGATCATGAGTTTGCAGCTGCCGCCTGACCCGTCGAATCTCCCTCTTTCAGAGCCGACGAAGTAGTTCATGCCTTCAAACGGGCAGTCGACCCTCGTCCTGCTGATCTTGGTGTATGGCAACGCATCACGCTTTGCCGCGCGCAGCTCGAGGAACCACTTGACGGAGTCGTGGCTTTGAAGATCCATCCGGAGAGTAACGGTCGCACAATTCCTGCGAGGCGCAACCCCGGAGGGACGGGTGTACCCTACCGCTTCCCCCGTCTCCTACGGCCCCCCGACGCCATTTCGTCCAGAGCTGCGTCTTTGAACATCCGGATTCCCATGAGATTCTTGCGCCGGCGAACAAAAAATCCCAGTGTCTTTGCGAGCGGCGCCAGCGCTGCAACCTGCTCGGGCCCCTTCACGAAAACCGTTCCGGGCAGTGTATTATTCTGTTTTGCACTCGAGCATATGAGATCGACAAGCACCTGGAATGTCGACTTTTCAGGGAGAGAAGGTTCAGTGCCAATAATCAATCCGGAGGATTCCTCACACACAATACCCATCCGAAGAAAGTAAGGGCGATCCCTGTCGAGGATCTGCGCCGGGAACCATATTGCGTCCACCTCCCAGGCCTGATCCGCCGCCGGGCTCAATGATCGGAGGGCTCCGATCAAAGGCAGGTTCAACATCGGCTGCGCGACCGCGCTTGAGCTTTCCTGCGGCAATGCTTCCCAGTAGGCCTGGAAGCCCGCGGCCTGGTCAACCGGGGTGTACACTAGATATTCGCCCTCCCGCAATGACTCGGCGACTTCCTCCTTTTCGACGCGCTCGCAATGATAGCACCCTGCGTGCAGGCACAGTGTGAGGAACCGGGCCTCGGATTCTGAAATGAACCATGGGGCATAACCCGGAATCATGCTCCGAAACTCAGGCTAGGAGTGTTTACCTTTGAATGAAAGCCCCAGGCTGCGGATGACCTTGTGATCTTCGGGCTGCAGCTCGCTCCGGGAGCTGAATTCGAGTTTCAGACAATCGATCGTCGCAAAGTAGTCGTCACTCATACCGTCAATATTCCCATCGACCAAACCCTGATACATCCGAAAACCCGCGGTGCCGCGATACACGCACAGCCCGAAAAGCGAGCCTCCGCTTCCCATGAATACGCCGTGGCCGGTCTCGCCCGAAGAAGGATCACGCACGACGACCAGGCCGAGATCGTCGAGTTGTTCCCAGGGCTTGAGGTCCTGCACACGCTGTGCAGCGGCGTACAGGTGTTTCCACGTGGAGAGTTGAACGAGGGGTGCTGCAGGTTTCATTCAAGCACCGAAAGATCGATCCTTTCCCGGACAAGCCCCCCCGCAGGGTTTGTTGGTAGCCGGGACGAGTGTCAAAAGTCGAGAACGGTATATCATCTTGAGATCAGGAACAAGTAGTGTCTGGCTTGCTGGAAGGCGTGATACGGTCAAAGGAACTTTTCTACAAGATGTTCGTGATTGCCGGATACGATCTATCCCTCATTGGCGTTCCTGCGCCGCATTGAACAGTGTCTTCCTCCTGAGGTCTCCGCTTGCGGCTTGTTGAACCCCGGGACATGAATGTGTCTTGGCGCTTCCGGCCCAAAGTCTCCTGGCAGGCGTTCAGAATTCCTGGATTTCTCCAAGTTCACACTTTCAAAACGATCCGTCCGCGCCCATGGCCGGTTTGGCTCAGGTCGTGCGCAGCCCCGGCCTCTTTCAGGGGGAACACTTTGCGTGATTCTGCCTTGAGCGTCTTATTTGCAACAGCGTCGGCTATGGCTTTCAAATGGATCGGGGAATTCTGCCGTGAACGAAGCGCTTTCACACCTAGCGCCTTGGCCTTCTCCTCCGAAGGCATGCCGGCGATGGTGATCAGGACCCCGCCATTTTTGAGAAGTTGATAGGAACTCTCCAGAACTTCCCCCCCGACGGTGTCGATTACAACATCAACGTCCTTGACTGACGCTCCCACAGGTCCCTTTTTGTAGTCGACAACCTGGTCTGCTCCGAGGGATTTGACGAAATCGACGTTGGCCGTCGAAGTTGTCCCTATAACCCTGGCGCCCTTTTGATGCGCCAATTGAACGGCGAAAATCCCCACCCCGCCGGAAGCTCCCTGGATAACGACGGTTTGCCCGGCTTTGACTCCGGTGTCTTCGACAGTCTGCCATGCAGTGAGGGCTCCAACTGGAAGCGTGGCGGCAATTTCAAAGCTCAGGGCGTCCGGCTTGGCAGCCACGGCAGCAGCCATGGCGATCGCGTATTCGGCGTAGCCTCCCTGGGCCAATCCAAAGACCGCCTCACCCTTTTTCAGGCCGGTCACCCCGGGTCCGATTTCTTCAATCGTTCCCGAAACGTCTATGCCGGGGGTATAAGGGAGCTGGATGGGCATGAAATCTCTCAGGTATCCGGCCCGCAACTTCCAGTCGATCGGGTTGACGCCCGCATAGTGGACCTTGATCAACACTTCTCCGGCTTTGGGCTGGGGTCTCGGAATCTTCTCGACGATCAGTTTGTCTGATCCGCCGTACTCGTGGAACCGGACTGCGGTCATTTCTTGCGGCATAAGCACCTGCTTGGATGCGTTGGCACACTCTACGAAGATTTGCCTGCAGAGGCAAATTGCTGGTAGATAGTTTGGTTCCTGTATACTCCCCGGCGCGTATTCCTCATTCCTCCTCGTACATCCATGCAGCAGCCGGCCGCACTCTGAAGTTTCGCACGCCTCTTAATACTCCGTCTTTACCCTTCGCCAGTGATATGATGGGGGAGAATTTGCCAAGGCGCGTGAAGCGTTTCGAGTCTTTCGCGGAAATCCGGCTGTCGCCCCGGAACCAGAATTCATGAACAAAGTGTTCCGGCATTCCGTTGCCGAAGATCTGTATGTGGATATGTGCTGGTTCGTCCGGCACCAGAACCTCGGGTGCAGGCTTGATGGTCTGAATCTCATAATGTCCGTCAGGGCCTGTCGTGAGCCAGCCGCAGATTCTGGGGTGAAAAACGTTCTCCTCGGGCCGGTGGTAGTAACCACCGGTATCCGTCTGATAAAGGAAAAAAATCACTCCGGAATCGGGTGTGATGCCGTCTTCTTTGTAGATTGTGCCTGATAGAACAATGGCCTCCCCGGCCTCACCCTCCCCTGTCAGGCGCACGTGTGAAGAGATGCCCTTCGGAACAGTACAGGATCCACAGAGCGCGTATCCCCGGCCCGTCGACCTGGTTTCAAGTTTGACCTCTCGGGCTTGGGCCGCACCGGGGGATTGTCCAAGGCAGCACTGGACATAAGGCATCAGAAGTAGCAAAGTCGTCCTCTTCAGCATGTATAAATGTCCCTCCCGGTTTGGTTAACGGTTAATAGGGGTGTACGGTTTCATTGCAAAGTTAGCCGTTAACGGTTAGCTCCCGCAGCGATATAGAGCTCTGTTATGTATACCTATTCTGTCGGTGCATTTCAAGCCCGATCTGAAAAGTGTTCGTGCACCATACTTCACTCTGTGTCTTGCGTTTCTCTGGCGGATTCATCATTGTACAGTGCATCCGTGCCTGTCAGGCAACCCCGAAAGGAATACTTGACAAAACATTCTTCCCCTGCCGGCGACTTTGAGTCGACACCCGGAGAGTCGCGATCGGGCCCGAACCTCCTGCCTGCTGCTGATCTCGCCGCGGAAATCGAGCGGCTCCGTGAGCAGGTACGTCAGGAACAAGACAGGCATATCCGCGCACTGGCAGACCTCAGAAACTACCGCCGTCACCAGGAGAACGAAGGCAAGAAGATCGCTGAATCCGGAAAGCGTGAACTCATGCTTCCTCTGCTGGACATCGTCGATGACCTCGAGCGCTCGCTGGAGCGGGCAGAGGAAGGGGGAGAACTGCTCGCCGAAGGCATAAGACTTATTCACCGAAAACTGCTTACATTGCTGGAATCTCAGGGTGTCCGCCCCTTTGATAGCAAAGGGAAGATATTCACGCCCGAGTTACACGAGGCGGTCGCAGTGAAAAAGGACAGGCGGGCTAAACCGGGAACGATCATTGATGAACTTCGCCGGGGCTATCTCTGGCACGATGAACTGCTGAGGCCTGCGCAGGTTCGGGTTGCCGAACGTTAAGCGTAAGAACAATACCATATGAATCTCAACAGATCCCGGCGATGACGAAATGACATACAAAGACTATTACAAAGTCCTGGGTGTCCCGAATACGGCGACACAGGAGGAGATCAAGAAAGCATATCGGGCGCTGGCAATGAAGTACCATCCGGACAAGACAAAAGGCGCCAAAGGCGCCGAGGACAGGTTCAAGGAGATCAACGAGGCGAACGAAGTCCTCAGCGACCCGGAAAAGCGGAAGAAGTACGACAAGTTCGGCCAGGACTGGAAGCACTACCAGGAAGCCGGGGCACAAACGGGAGGATTTGACTGGTCCAAATACGCGGCCGGCCAGGGGAGGCAAACTCGTCAGATGAACCCTGAAGAGTTCAATGCGATGTTCGGGGAAGAGGGCGCGGGTGACATTTTCGAACTGCTGTTCGGACAGCGTGGCGGGTCGCGGCGGGGAAGAAGAAGCGCTGCAATCCCGGGGGAGGACTTCAATGCGGAGACGACGCTAACACTTGAAGAGGCGTACAGAGGCTCCACGCGGCTCATCAACCTTCATGGTCAGACGATAAGGGTTACGATTAAGCCGGGTATAGCAGATGGGCAGGATCTCAGAATCCCGGGGAAGGGAGGGCCGGGGATGAACGGCGGTGCGCCCGGTGACCTCTATCTTACCATAAGGATCTCTCCGGATACTGAATTTGAACGCAAAGGGAACGATCTATACTGTGATCTTCCCGTCGACCTGTACACCGCTATCCTCGGGGGGAAGACTCATGTGAAGACACTCAAGGGCGCGATCAAGGTCGACATAGCGAAAGGGACGCAGAACGGGACTGAGTTGAGGCTCAGGGGGCTTGGAATGCCGGTCTACGGAAAGAAAGATGAGCATGGGAATCTGTTCGTCAAGGTGAGGATTCAACTCCCGCAGAACCTGAGCGAAGCGGAAGTTGACATGTTCAAGAAACTGGCCGCAATGCGGAAGTAAACTGCTCCCTTTACACCAAGTCGATCATTGATGTCGGTCCCGCTGTTCCGAGAAAGCTACTTTACCGTGCCGCTTCTTCGATTCCGACGGAGAATATGACTCAACTGAGCAGTGAGAGCCGCCGGCGCCTGGTTTTGCTCTCGCCTCTTGTCATTATCGCGCTGGGCTACTTCATCGCGCGGGTCGGAGGGGATATTTCTGGCGTCTGGGTTTGGATACCCATGACCCTCATAGTCTGGGGGATGTTCGGATTCATGATCGCATGGGGTGGTGGGAATGGAGCTGTGAGGCGCTGGTTACGGGCTCCACAGGGCGCGAGGGGTTGGGCTGTGCTTGCTCTTGTTGTTGGTTTGACCCCGCTGGGCGTCTTTCTCCGGTACTGGAATTCATTCCCGTCGGTCTGGATTGTATCGGCCTGGTTGCTTTTTGCGATCATAAACCCACTGTTGGAAGAAGGTTACTGGCGTGGCCTGTTGCTTGATAACACCCGGAACTGGCCGGGCTGGCTGGGTGTACTGTATTCTACTTCTTTGTTTGCGATAAACCATCCCCTAACGGTTGGCGTCCACTCGATCGCCAATCGTCATCCTGCCGTGCTCATCAGCACATTCATCATGGGGTTGGCGTGGGCGGTTGTCTATCGTAAGACACAGAGTCTGCGCTGGGCAGTTTTGGGTCACATGCTGGTCGATCTGCTCAATCTGTCAATACTGGCCTTCCTGAACATTGTCGTTCCGCCAGGCTCGCCGTAATTTCGCGCGGCGATCTGGTTTCCGCATGGAACAGCGGGCTCCACCGAAGTCCGTGTCTGTTACCAGGTTTTCATGATCTCCGAAAAGCATTCAAGCCCGCTCGGGATTACCGCGCCGTAGCCGTGGCCTGGACGAGACCACGCACCGGCCAGGTAGAGGTTCTTGATCGGCGTTCCATGTCCGACACGCATGTTACCCGAGTTGTTTACCGTCTGGTTCCACCCGTAGATCGCGCCGCGGTGATGGCCCGTGTACCGCACGACGGTCAACGGCGTGCTTGCGTCACGGACTTCAATTGACTTGCTGAGCCCGGGAAGTAGAGCTTTCTCGACCCTCTGTATCAGTATCTCCGCCATCCTCTCTTTTTCCTTCTGGTACTCCCCCTTGTTTCCTGCCGCATAGTCCTTTTCGAAATTCTCCCATGGACCGTACCCCTGAAGCGTCAACAGACCCACCGTGTTCTTCCCCTCGGGTGAATAACCGCGGTAGATGTTGTCGTACAGTGAGATACCGATTCCTCCGTGCTCCACGTCTCCTTTCAGGGCTCCGGCGTACCCGGCCTCCGGGTCATACGAAGGCTCCAGGAATATCTCGGAATCCGTGATCCCGAGCTCCTTGACAAGATCCTTCTTGAGGCCGAGGAATACCTGGAAGCACGAAAGACTGACGCTGTAGTTCTTCCATTTCGCTTCTTCACCCGCGAGCACCTTCTCATCACCGATCATTGTTCCGAACAGGTCGAAGGGATTGGTGTTCGAGATTACGACACGGCTCTTGAACTCTTTCCCGTCGGCGGTTGCGATACCTGTGGCGGCACCGTTCTTCAGGAGAATCCTGACAACTCTGGAGCGAAGCAATATTGTTCCCCTGTGCGCTTCGATATATTTCGCCAGGGCGTTGCTTATATCCTGTGAACGTCCCCTGGGGTAGTACCCTCCTTGTGTGAGATATCCCATGAACGGAAGGGCGTAGTAGAAGCAGGAGAGTTTTGAAGGGGGGAGCCCGTAATATCCCCATTGCCCGGATATGATTGCCTGCAGCTTCGGGTTCCGTACGCGCGTCTCCAGCATCTCCCCCCACGTCTTGCCGTTGAACCTGGCCAGATGGGGGAAGTCCTCCACGAACCGGCTCATGTCGACATTCCCCCGGGCAGCGGAGAGGCGGCCGATGTCCTGAGCCAGTCCCTGCATATCCGCGAAGATACCTGCGATTGCCTCTTTGTCCTGGGGGAACAGCCCGTTCAGAATGCCAATATAGGCACCCGGGTCCCGCTGTGGAACGCGGATGTCGTAGTCCGGATAGATTTCCCTGAACAGTGTGGGATGGGGGAGGAATTCCACCTCGGTAATCTCGGGAAAGCCGTTGATGAGATTGCGTACGCCGTTTCGTTCGCCGACGGTGGTTGAGTGCAGCGAAACATCAAAGAGAAACCCTCCGGGCCGCGAAAATGCCGTGGCAAAGCCTCCGGGTTTATCATGCTGCTCAATCACAAGTGCCTTGAATCCCTGCCGGGCAAATGCCGCGGCACACGAAAGCCCGCCGAGGCCGGAGCCGATAATGATCGCATCGTACTCATCGGTGTCGTTGGCCTTGCCGGGGCCGACAGGAAAAGCGTTCCAGTCGATGGCCGCAGCGGGGAAGACCGCTGCGAGCATCCTCAGGAACTCGCGCCGGGGAAGAGTGGGGTGTTCCATGCGATTTCTCCTTCGAAGTCTGCGATTACGTTGATGCAAACAGTTGTGTGCCCGGCACGGAAACCCGACGTGATGATCATCGCGGAAACTGTGCGGATGAAGATTGAGGAGACCATGGTTGGCTTCTGCCGGACGGAGGATGCCAGAAGGTACTGCGTCGGTTGGAAGCCTAAAATCAACTAACCCGCCTTGTCATGATCGTCAAAGTAAATCACATTCCCGGGATAGTCAATCTCGATTGAACAATCATGGACGCCCCGACGTGATAACTTGGCCCGAATTACAGATTATTCGCGCGTGCCATATGTGACCGTTTGGTGATTACTATCGCCCGGTTTGACAATCAAAATCGACAATTGCCAGATTGTGTTGCACGCACAATCTCCGCAGAAGCCTCGCATGGATAGGACTAGTTGTTCGCCACCCGGCATGTGCGAAGAGTCAGCGCTGGTTGACATTCCCGAGATGCAATCTCGGCTGGAAGCCGCTGTTTATTGAGCTGCAAATTCAACAACACAATGGCGTGCAACAGGTCGATTTCATAATGGTATTATCGTGGCGGCTTGAACAAGATGTCAGGATGTTCCTGATACCTTGGAATCTGGCGGGCGTTGTGGGCGCCCGCCGCGGTTCCGAAGGAAAGGGGTTGCCTGTTACAACGCCCGTGATGATAGGCATGCAGCAGTTCATCGTTACTACATCCGTCACGAATCCAGCCAAATACTGGGCCCACCTCATCTCAAGCTCCAGGCTATGAGTTTAGTCGGTGTGACGCGATCGCTTCCTTCTCGTACCCCCTTGACAGAATTCAAGAGATTTTGTAGTATCATAGTTCATAGTTACTGTTCTTTTCTTTCTCTCCTGCCCTCCGCCATTGCCCGGCCGGAGTGCGTGGAAGCGCCTGCGATCGACGACGGACACAAAGAATGAATCTTACATATCCCGGTTGTCCGACTCTTGCGCTTTCTTCCCGCTGCTCTCCGTATCACGTTCCCTTCGCCGGTAGATCCCTCCTTCTCTCACCTCTTTGTGCCGATTCAACCCTGCTCATCCAACGCAATTCGCACTTACCACATCACCGTGTGTATCTCGAATCAAGTTCAAACTTGTCGTTCTGTGCGCACTCCTGGTCCCTGTCGGCAGCACTGTGTTCTCTCGCGATGTACCGGCGAGATCCCGGATGAGGAGTGAACCTCGTGTTCGCAAGGAAGGTAGAGCGCAGTCGGCGGGAATTGGAGGTTGCTCATATGAACAGCCGGAGGGGAGCATGTTCTCGTTAACTTGGATCTGTCGGACGCAAATTGAGTCAATGTCCTCATCCGCACCGACCCGGCGGGGTCTGTCCGCGCCTCGTTCTCGCGCTGCGTGTCTCTTTCCACTCCTGGTCCTGTGCATGGCGCTCCCCCGGTGCACTCTGGCCGGCGGCAAATGGGATTCTTCTCCCCGGGGTGCAGGTTCTCTTCCGAATACGATACTTTACGTTCCCGGATCGGTTCAGAAGCTATGCCAGGTCACGGGAGACACCGACCTTGAGTTCAACCAGCCGACGTTGAGCCTCACACAAACGCGATTCGGGCTGGTACGGGCCGATCACGGCTACTCGTTTGAGCACAACGGGAAATTGTTCTTCCTCTTTGGTGACACCCATCCGACTCCCGTATTCAACAATCATTCGAACACTCAGACTGACACTCCCCGGACAGCCGACGACAATGACGCCATCGGATTCGTCTCGGATACGAGCAAAGTCCCCTGTCTGAAACTCAACTTCACGCTCAACTCTATCGGCGCGTACAAAAATCCCGTCGTGCTCAACGCCCAGGGGAAGCCGGCTATCAAGCTGCGGACGAACGAAAGCCCCATCTCCGGAATCAGCGACGGGGGGAGGATGTACGTCATATTCGGCACCGACAATCCGACCGATACGGCTACTCCCCCTGAGCCTCTCGGCTATCCGGCGCGCACGGTGGTGGGTGTCTCGGATGACGATGCGAACACATTTCACTTCCTTTATAATTTCTCAAGAGAGCCGGGTGCCAAATTCATCAACACCGCGATCGGCACGGGGCAGGATGGGTACCTGTACTTCTGGGGGACACAGGGCGACTCACTGTACCGCCGGAGCGCGCCCTTCCTCGCCCGCAAACTGGTCGGGAGCATGGCTGATTCTACCGGGATGCAGTACCTTCAGGCTCTCAACCCGGATGGAACGCCTGTCTGGATGGCCGGGGAAAACAACGCCGTAGCGCTCTTTCACGATTCCCTTCCGGGGCCAGGGGGGAAGATGGAGGTCGCCGACGGGATGGGCGAGCTGGGTGTCGAGTGGAACCCGTTCGTCAAGAGGTGGATCATGCTGTACAATTGCCTGAACAATACTGCGTCGAACCCTCGGGGGATCTACATGAGGGTGGCACAACAGCCTTGGGGCCCATGGAGCGCCCCGCAAACGATATTCAACCCCGTCAGAGACCATGGGTATTGCTACTTCATGCATCGCGCCGTCGATTCCCTCTCGCCGACTCCCTGTGACAACCTGAGTGGCCCGGATCGGATCGCCGAGGCAGGGGCGGATTACGGCCCGTATTTCATTTCCCTGTTCACCACGGGGGATTCCGAGAAAGGAACCTCCACGTTTTATTTCACGATGGACACATGGAACCCGTACACGCAGGTTATCATGCAGGCCGAAATTGAAACCGTCACCGCAACCGGCGTGTCCGGGCCCGATCCGGCGACGGCGTACGTGTTTGAGCTCCGTCAGAACTTTCCGAACCCCTTCAATCCGGCAACGGAAATTCACTTCACTGTATCGGGAACCGATCCTGTCAGGCTCGCGGTCTTTGATGTCCTGGGCAGGGAGGTGGCGGTTCTGGTGGACGAAAAGAAACAGGGAGGAAGCTACACGGTCCGGTTCGACGGGACAGGTCTTGCGAGCGGCGTATACTTCTACAGGCTGACGTCGGGAAGGTTCACACGGACGCTTTCGATGATTCTCCTCAAGTAATCAGCACTTTTTCCAAGGGATGGACTTTCTGTTCTCAAGGTCAGCGCTTTGTTTGCTCTCCGAGGACGACGTTGAAGTCGTTCCAGACCATCCAGTGCGCGTTAAGTATATGAGCGCCGTATCGAATGTAGAAACGTCGTGCGGGTGTATTGGTCGGTTCAACATTTACACAGATCCGTGACGCTTTCTGCGCAGCGAACCAGATTGCCAGCAGTCGAATCAGTCCCGATGACACACCGCTACCCCGGTGCTCCGGATCAACATTGATCCACTGCAACTCTCCATCGCAGGCGTACCTGCGCGTGAGGTGTCCGGCGATGAAGCCGACGAGAGAATCACCTTCCAGGGCGACGTACATGACACGGGGCACAAGCGCATGCTGTGGATGATGTTTGAAATCGAGATACCCGGAAATGCGGCCTCTCAGGAACTCTTCCGAACCCCGTTCTGCGGCCTTGATTCGCGCCATTGCTGGGATGTCGGATTTATCAGCCGGTCTGTAGATCACAGTGGGCATCGCTCCGCGTCCATAGCCTCGTACGGCGCCGGACAATCAAATTCGCGGCCTGCGTGGGCGGTCTGACGATACTCAGTCAACGGTTTTCATCCGTTATCGCTTCGAGCTTCTGAATTCTTTCATTCATGTACTCGGGTATCCAGTATTGTTTGTTGAGATCCAGCGCCCTGGCCGCATACTCCCTTGCGAAGGTGTCCTTGCCGATGGAATGATACATAAGCGCCAGGTGCTCGTCTGTCTCAGCCAGGTAATAATCGCACTGGATTGTGCTCTTGAGGGCGCGCGTGTATTCGCCAATAGCTTCATCGGCTCTGTTCTCTGCTTCCAACGACCTCCCCTTGTTGTAATAGCCCGTTATAACATCCGGATATCTTCCGATCAGCAGGTCGGCATACACTGTTGCCGGTCCGGGGGCATGATAGTAATTCAGGTACGTCGTTGAGAGGAAGTCGAGGGTGAAATAGTTTATGATACCGGAGCGGAGGATCGTGTTCATCAATTTACGGACATTCGAACTGTCTCTCCAGTCGCAGGTTTCATATTCGGTAAACATCGCCATCACCCTGGCAAGAGCGGGACTCGATAACCTTGGTTCTGCTTCTCTATAGATGTTCACCTGGCGTGTTGCGAAGTTGTACTTCAACCATCTGCTCCAGGCGGCGTAGTGCCGATTGCAGGCAAAATAGACCGTCGAGTCTGCCAGATCGAATATGACGGATTGGTCCGTCTCAAAATTGTGAAGCGATTCGATATGAACCGAGATAGAGTCGTCGTAATGATAGAAGGCCTGATTGCTGAGCATGGAGATGGCGTGGCCGACGAAGTCAGAGGAATTCGTGTCGATAAGTTCTGCGAACTTGTTCTCCCTTGCAGCATCATGAAAGTTGCCGGAGTATACCGATTCACTCTTCTTCCCAAGGGTGGGAGAGAGGGTCTTGTTCGCGATAAACTGATAGGTGGTTACCGGAGTGGCGGCTTTTGTTGAGCCCAGGAGATCATAAACCACGGCTCGCCTTTCCGTGCTGCTCGCGACCGTGAAGAGCAACGGCATGGAGAGTTGCAGGGTGTTCATCAACGAATCGACTTCCCTGAGATTGCGGGTTTCCGTGATCAATCTGTTTCGTTGAATGTAAAGATCGGTGTTGTCTGTCTCGATTGGCATCGGATTGTTGTTCCCATTTTCCGAAAAGGAGATGCCGTTCTCGTTGAAAGCTGTTGTGATCATAAAACAAGCGGCAAAGCTGAGGTTCGTATATTGAGCCTTTCCGGGTATGGCGTAATGAATCACCACGGGGAACTTTGCAAGGAGATTTAACGGCAACGGCTGATCCAGGTTATGGCAATGATAGGTATGGTCCCGGTGTACGATCACTATCCCTTCGCATCGTCGTGAAGTCAAATCGGCCATCACTTGAATTTCTCGGTAGAATGATGCTGGCAGACCCGAACCCTCTGATGCGCCCCTGATTTGCTCTTCAATATCTTGTGGGAGCTGGTCCGCATATGTATTGATCTTATGCTGAAAGACTAACCCGCCGAGCAGATTGGCGAAGATTCTTTGGTACCACGGAAGATGTTTGACTTCCCTTTCCATCATGTCATGTTTTAGGTCTTCGAACTCACAATACACGGTTTTCAGCTCATCCTTGAGCAAAGTCCCATATTGCAGACCCACTTCATAATCCGTGCCCTTAAGATAAAGGAACGGAATTCCATAATGGCACTCTTCGTATCCACTCTCAAAATGAAAGGCTCTGATGGAATCGCTCTGCGAGCTGGCATTGCTGTTTGGCAGGAAGGCGAGTATCAGGAGTATTGGACACAACGGACGAGACAGCAGCGTATTCATTTCTTCGCTCCGGAAGTGCTTGATGCCCGAATCTTTACTCTGCCATGAAACGTGGCGCCTCATCCAACGGCAAAGGGCGTCCTTATTTTAGGAAGTGGACTGTGCAATTGAACTGAAGGGAATATGGCCTCCTCAGGGAAGATAATCAAATTGATCGCGAGGATGGAGAATGTACGGGAACCGGAGTCTTGTATTGAAGGATAGATCGTGACGATCTCCCGGGCCTCTTGCACCCTGAATTTGAATCCGACCGAGGAAGGCTCGAAGGAGCAGCCGGAGGAATCGCGATCCGGGTCCGGAAAACGACTTTTCTGTATGTTTCGCTTAAGGCCAGGAAGTTCGGATTTCGGACCGTCAGGTTGATCAGGGGGGCAATTCCTGCACTCAATTGACACTAATAACCAAACTCCGCATATTATGATCCGGGAGGCAACACCCTGGCTCTGACGCCGTTCTTCCTAAATACTTCTCACGCTCAGCAGGCCCCACAGTTGCACAAGACGAACAACTGCGAATTCACTGCCATCATTCGTTCGCCCCTCTCGCCGCAATTCCCGATTCATTCGATTAACAGACTGATTACGAAGTTACAGCCATCGGCGAGGAATACCCGCAGCCCTCGCGAGCTCAAACATCGATCTTGAACCGTCAACACTCTTCAGTAGAAAAGGATAGCGTTGGTCTCCCTCATCGGTCGGACCGTTTCTCACTATACGATACTCGAGCAACTGGGCGCCGGCGGCATGGGCGTGGTCTACAAAGCCCTGGACGTCAAGCTGGACCGTCTGGTAGCTCTGAAGTTTCTGATGCCTGATCTGACCCGCGATGTCCAGGCAAAAGAGCGCTTCATGAATGAAGCCCGGGCCGCTTCGTCGTTCGATCACCCCAACATCTGCACGGTCTATGAAATCGGGGAGGCGGAGGACGGCCAGTGGTTTATTGCGATGCCCTGTTACGAGGGGGAGACACTCAAGGAGAGAATTGACCGGGGACCTCTGACAATTGAAGAAGCGACAAAGATAGCTCTCCAGATCGCCCGGGGACTGTCGAGAGCGCATCAAAAAGGGATCATGCATCGCGATGTAAAGCCCGCAAATATCATCGTGACGGGCGAGGGCGTGGCGAAGATACTCGATTTTGGACTGTCAAAACTTCGCGGTCAGACGGTCATTACCGCAGTCGGATCGACGCTTGGTACGGTCGCCTACATGTCCCCCGAACAGGCAGGAGGGGATCCGGTCGATCACAGGTCGGATATATGGTCCCTCGGAGTCGTGCTCTACGAGATGCTCATCGGTCAACGGCCGTTCAAGGGTGAATATGATCAGGTAGTCTTCTACTCGATTCTCAACCAGAACCCTCCGGCGATCACAGGACTCCGACACGAGGTACCTGCGAACCTTCAGGCGATTGTAGCAAAGTGTCTGCAGAAGGATCCGGCAAAGCGATATCAGACGGCGGCCGAGCTGGAATCTGATCTGGAGCTTGTTCAGGGAGCGGCAGGATCAAATCAGCAAAGGCCGGCGGCGGTCGGCAAGTCGCGGCGTCTTTCAGTGAAATACGCCGTCCTGGGACTCGTCCTGCTGCTGGTTCTCTTCGCAGTTCCACCTATCAGGATGTCGATAGGAAGGCTCGCAGGGTTCGCCCCTCCTTCTCCGGAGAACATAATTGCGGTTCTTCCCTTCACAAGCATTGGAAGCGACGCGACCGATCAGGTGTACTGCGACGGATTCACGGAAATCGTCACTCTGGGACTGATGCAGCTTCGCCCGCAGGCAGGCGCATCAATGTCTGTGATTCCGTCTAGTGAAATTCGTGGAGACACCGTAAAGACCGCTGAAGGAGCGCGTCAGAGATTCGGCGCATCCCTCGTTATAACTGGGATTGTGAAACGCGACACCGACCATGTGCGAATCATCATAAACCTCATCGATGCGCAGCACCTGAGGCAACTGAATTCCAGGTCGATCGATGCCCGGCGATTGAAGCGTATCAGCCTTGAGGATTCGACGTTTGCCCTGCTTGTTGCCATGCTCAACGTCCCCGTGGATCCGGCGTCTATGCGAATGGCCTCGCCGGGCGCAGCCACCGTCTCTGACGCGAATGACTTTTATACGCTTGGACGGGGGTATCTTGCCGACCTGCACAGGAAAGGGAATATCGATTTTGCGATACAACAATTCGAAAAGGCGGCAAAGGAAGACTCCACCTATGCACTGGCATATGCCGGACTGGGAGAGGCATACTGGCGAAAGTACGAACTCACGAGAGACCTGCAGTGGACGAGCAGGGCAACGGGTTACTGCTTCCGTGCGGTTGAGCTCAACTCTCAGCTCCCTCAAGTTCGCATGACGCTGGCGTTGATCTACACAGGGACCGGAAAATATGAGGACGCCGTATCAGAATATCAGGCTGTCTTGTCGCAGGACGCATCAAATGTCGATGCCGAGCGGGGAATGGCTGGCACGTATAAGAGCTGGCAAAAGTACGACGAGGCCGAACGTGCCTACAAGAGGGCGATCAATCTAAGGCCGAGTTATTGGGGAGGGCATCTTGACCTCGGGAGTTACTACTATTTCCGTAAACGATATGCGGACGCTGTTGAGGAATACAAACGGGTGGTTGATCTGACTCCGGACAACGCCGGAGGATACAGCGGGTTGGGAGCCGCATATTACGCGCTAAATCGTTACGGGGAAGCAGAGGAGGCGTTCAAGAAATCGATTTCCATAGAACCAACCTACAGGCTGTACAGTAACCTTGCCACTCTCTATTTCGAGCAAAAGCGATTCAGCGACGCGATTCCCGTGTATGAGAAGGCCCTCGCCGTAAACGATCGTGACTACAGAGTCTGGGCAAATCTTGCATCCGCGTTCTATTGGTCGGGCCGGCGTGACTCCGCCGCCCGTGAGTTTGTGAGAACGATAAAACTGGCTGAAGATCAACGCTCGATTAATCCCAAAGATGCAACAGTCCTGAGCGATCTTGCAGATTACAATTCTATGGTGGGGAATAAAGCCGAGGCTCTCGAGCTTATCAAGCAATCATTGGCTCTTGCCCCTGAAGACGTCGAGGTGATCGGCAAAGCTGTCGATGTGTATGAAAAGGTCGGGCAGCGCGCGGAGGCGATTTCCTGGATGCGGGAGGGCCTGAAGAAAGGGATCACGAAGGAAGAATTCGAGGATGACCCGGAGCTTAAGGATCTGCGCGCTGACAAACGATATCAGGAGTTGGTTCAACGCTGAGGCAATTGCCGAAGAGGCACATTCAATCCAATAATCAAGAGAGGCAGCAATGGCAGCTACTACGAAGGTCATCAGGGTGTATCAGGATCCGGAGACCAAGGTGATGAGGGTGGACAAGGTACACGTGAGCCCCGGTGATCAGATCGTTTGGGACAACCAGACGGGGTCCAGGATCGATATCCTGATCCCGGACCATGGAGTGTCAAAAGTGCGGCATATACCCCACGGACACGGCAAGACCCCTTCACACCAGCAACTCACTGTGGAGGCGGTTCCGGTCAATCCCGCCGCTCCCACCTCATATCATTATGCCGTTTACGTGCACAGCGCCAGGGACTTCGCGGTTGGGGGATCACACCCTATGATGATCGTGCCGTAGGTTTGTTCAACCGTCAGGTCGTTGACAGGCGCCGTTTGACGCTCATGGGAGATGCAAGCCGCTCCGTGGATGCCATTGTGCGCGCTTGACGTCGGAGAATGGCGCTTCAAAGACCCTACCTCATCCGGCAAAACCGGGCGTAAGCCCGGTGTCGATTTTTCAAAAAGAAGGCCAATTCATGCTATGCAGGTGAGTTTTCCCGCCACACTTGATGCCGGCGCCATGTGATCTCAGTCACGATGTGCTGCGTTATCGAATGGCATCTTTAGTAGAGATGAACAATTTCCCGGGATAGCCCGGTTTTCTTTATTGGTCTTTGACGCATGGGCCTCTTTTTCCGAACAAAGGAAGGAGAGGCCTTCACTTTTTCGGGAAGAAGGATATGCACATGAAACGACGCAATCTGTTTTGTTTATTGCTTATCGCGGTCTGCTTCTCGACCGCCGTACATGGCCAGTGGCTTCAATCGGCTGACTCTCTCATGAGTGACATCCGGGCTGTTGTTTCGAACGGTTCCTACCTCTTTGCCGGAGCCTACGCCGGCGTGTATCGGTCGGGTGACAATGGCTACAGCTGGACTTCGGTTCTGCAAAATACCGATGTCCGCGGCATGGCTGTCATCGGATCCGATGTGTATGCCGGGATCTTCGGGTACGGTGTCTTCCGTTCGACAGACAACGGAACGCATTGGATAGGGGTCGACAGCGGGCTGACGAACCACAATATCAAGTGCCTCCTCTCAAACGGAACCGAGCTGTTTACGGGGGCGACCGGGGCGATTCAACGCTCAACAAACAATGGGGGATACTGGAGCCCGTCGGATACCTCGATCGCACAGGCAGACATCAATACACTGGCATTCAACGGATCGAATATATTCGCAGGCTCGTCTTCAAGCGTTTATCTTTCGACGAACAACGGGACAACCTGGACTCTGGCCGGTTCCGGATTCACCGGAAGTATCGGAGCCCTCCAGGCGCTCGGAGCCCATCTCTTTGCTGCCACAGTCGTTGGAATCTTTCGCACAACCGACAACGGTCAGAATTGGACTTCGGCAAATACCGGGTTGTCGGGGCTTCAAACCACTGCGCTTGCGCTTAATGGATCGACTCTGTTCACGGGAACGTTCGGCGGTGGTATCTACCGTTCGACTGATGAAGGTGGGACCTGGACTGCGGTCAACACAGGCCTGACATATTTCAACATCGACTGTCTTTATTCTAATGGTGGATACCTGTACGCCGGAACAGGAGGCAGTAGAGCAGCCATCTGGCGCCGGCCGCTGTCGGAGATTACGACATCGATTGATCGGTCGGCCTCGGAAGTCCCGGGCTCATTTGGGCTGGATCAGAACTATCCCAACCCGTTCAATCCGGGCACGAGTATCAGGTACGAGGTGCCGCGCGCTTCATGGGTTAGTCTAAAGGTTTATAATGCGCTTGGTCAGGAGGTCGCGACGCTCGTGAACGAAACCAGACCTGCAGGAGCGTTCACGGCTAGATTTGATGCGTGGAATCTCGCAAGCGGGGTGTATTTCTACCGACTCCAGGCAGGAGGCTTTATACAGGCGAAAGAGATGCTTCTTCTGAAGTAAATCGTTCCCGCGTCGAGGTTCAAAGCCCATCACATTGTGCGGCTGTGATGGGCTTTTCGTTGTTCTTCGCGCAGATGCGCAAGGGCATTCCGGATGCAGATAGACATCCCCGGGGGTGAGCCTGCGTGTGGTCCACAATTCCCCTCCGGTCACTCGTCACGCCGCCATTCCTGGCACATACCCTTTCCGCTGTCCTCATTCACCCATATTGGTCCAAAACGCAGAAGTCAACCGATTTGGCTGAAAATGCTAAATTCAATCAAAGCGGTTGCAAGCAACGGATTCAACCTAAATGGTAGTTTTCCTAATATTCAACCAAAATGATTGACTTTGTCAAATTTAACCAGTATGGTTGAGCTGGCCACGATAGGAGAAAGACCAAGGTGGACAAAGAGAATCAAATCAAGCATCTCGTCCTGGTGGGGGACATCGTTGCCTCCAGAAGCATCATCGGGAGATCGGCGCTGCAGGAGAAGCTCAGGGTCTGCCTGGGTCAGCTCAACGCGAAGAAGAGAGAAGGGCTTGTCTCCCCGTACACAATCACGCTTGGCGATGAGTTCCAGGCAGTATTCAGTGCGCCCGCCAGAATCTTCCAGGATGGACTGACCATTCTTCTTGCCCTCCATCCGGTCGCGGTGCGGTTCTCCTGCGCAATCGGTGAAATCAGCACGACCATCAACACAAAACAGGCTATCGGGATGGACGGGCCGGCTTTCCATGACGCAAGGGCGACGATCGACCGCCTGAAGAAAACGGATAGCCTGTTTGCCATCACGAGCCCCGATGGAGCCGGGCTCACGCTGATAAATCACAGTCTTGCCCTCGTTTCGCATGCGATCGGAAAATGGCCCCGGAGCCGTTTGGAAATATTGTACAGACTTTCCGAGAACCACTCGGTCGAGCAGATAGCCCGCGATCTCCGGGTCACGGAGCAGGCAGTGTACAAATCGATAGAAGCGGGGGCAATCAGGACTATCGTGCCTATGTTCGAGGAAATTACTGTCCGTCTCAGGCAAATCTTGGAGCTGCCATGAGTCCTGAATTCTTCTTCATGGTCAACGTAATCCTGGTTTCCCGCCTGGTCTATCTTTTTCGCGATGGCCCGTTGACGGTCGGTGGCCTGCTGTTCCTTTTTGCAATTCAGACTATCGGACTTCTTGTTTTTCAGCCCGGGATTGCCTGGGCAATCCTGTTGTGCGCCCTGTTGCTGAACGGGTATGCGTTCCACCGCCTCGAAAAGGGCCACAACCCGACCACGGGCTTTCGGCTCCTTTCTCTAGTCGTCCAACTCGTATTACTGAGCGTGTTTTTCTCCCCCTGGATCGGGATTTCGTTCAACAGTGCGTTGCTCTCCTCACTGGCTGGACTCGACAGGTATTCAGTCTTCGTTACTCTCCTTGAGAAAATAAGCCGCCCGGGGGCAACCATCGTCACTATGGGGAGTCTACTCGTCTCCAATGAAGCGAATCACCTGCTCAGGTTCCTGCTTGCGGGGTTGCGTGTCGGACCCCAGGCTGGGGCCGCCGATAGCACGGCCATGACGGCGGCTGACAGGCGCGAATACAATACGGGCAGGGTGATCGGGATACTCGAACGCATCATTATCTACGTCGCGGTCCTGACTGATCAAATCGCGGCGATCGGGCTGGTCCTTGCGGTAAAGGGGCTGGCGCGGTTCAAGGAAATGGACCACCGTCCATTTGCGGAATACGTTCTTGTCGGGACTCTTCTCTCTCTTCTGCTTGCGGTCTTTGTTGCATTGCTTGTGAAGTCTCTCATTTAGTAGTCTCTCATTGAGCATCCGAATTGTCCTGACCTTCCCAGGGATACATTGTATCTCCGTCGCCTTGGCTCCCTGTCTTCCGGCTACTGGAAATCCTTTCTTCGAACCGCTACATTAATAATATAGAAACCAGCCAGGAGCCCGCGCACGTGACCAAAGAAATCTGGGAACCAGATATGAAGGCGGTATTTGTCTCCCCCGCCGTGCTGGAGCTGTCAGGGAAGCTTGGGTTTCCCCATTTACACCCTCGGGATCGGTTCTGGGAGCTTCTCGAATTGGGGGGAATAACTCCTACGCGCGTCATCCCTCCTCAAGAGCGCAAGGCCTTGACGGAAGGTGTGGCCATGGGGAGTCTTAACGAACCTGTACGATTGATGTTCATAGAGAAAAAGTCATCGCTATTGCTGCGTCTTGGAATCGGGCTCACCGAGCTTAACCGACGGGTAGCTGTGGCAAACGAAAAAGACTGGGCCGCCAGACCGGATGACAGCGACATCAAGCAATTCCTCGCCAAAGCTGAAAGGCTCCAGCCCAGGATTCTGGCGTTTGTAACAAGCCCGGAAATATTCGTCCAGTCATTTCAGGCCCGCTTCCCGGCCTTGTCGACTACCCCCGGGCTCCAGTGCTTTCAGATCGCAGGATCCGAGGTGTGGCTCCTCGGTTCGACCGCAGCTCAGCTACGCGGGGCTGCTCTGACAGCACAGGAGGATCTCTTTTTCGCCCTGGGTGAACGCATATCAGCGAAGAAGGAGGACGTATGAAGGTGATTCTGCTCATGCTGCTGGCTGTTCTCCTATCAGCCAATGCCCTTGCACAAACGAACCCGGCAGCGAAGGCCGCTCGTCAGTGGCGCCAGCAGCATGAACGCGCGATCATGGACGAATTCGTCGCGTTCTTGAGTATTCCGAATATCACTCAAGACCGCGGGAATATCCAGCACAATGCCGAATTCATTGCAGCCATGATGCAATCGAGGGGAATTGCCTCCAGGCTCGTTTCGATTGAAGGCGCGAATCCGGTCGTCTTCGGCGAGATCCGAACCCCTGGCGCAGTGCGCACAATCGTCTTCTACGCTCACTACGACGGTCAGCCCCTTGATCCAAAGGAATGGACGACGCCTCCGTTTACACCGACACTCCGCAACCGGACAATCGACAGCGGTGGGCAGGTGATTCCACTCCCGTCGCCCGGCGCATCGCTTGATCCCGAGTCGCGGCTCTACGCGCGTTCAGCCGGAGACGACAAAGCCCCGATCATTGCGCTCATGGCCGCCTTGATGACAATGTGACTCTTCAAAACGAGATCCGGCCTGGGGTTTCTGATTCTTCTACCGTTGCAGCGGGGATCCTTGTCTTCCACCTATGAGGGATTCGCCCCCACCTTGACATTCACGATATTTGTGATACGTTACACACTGTGCCGTGAAAACCGGCCTGGATCATTGGTCCGCCTCATTAAAGAGTCCTGAGCCGATGAGTGGGGGTTGTCCTCTGAACCCGGTCGCGCGGACTTCCGGAAAGCGTAAACCCCCGAAATAGTCCGCTATCCGCCCGTAACCGGGCTGGCCCTTCATCGAAGACAGGTGGAGGGCTTTCTCGTTTGGAGGAATCAAGAAATGACCCCAATGACATATGGAGCCGGTCGATGAAAAGGAGGCAGGTTGATATGAAGGAACTTGCACGTTCATTGGGTCAGAAACGGTTGCTGCACAGCCCGATCCTGCCTGTGAAAGCCGAATCGCACCGTATCGCGGAGGAGATGCTGGAAATTCTGTTCCCCCATTTCTCCCGCGGCAGGCACTCCGGCCCCGGGGAGATCCAATCGAGACTCACCGCCCTGCAGGTCCGGATCGTCAGCCTGCTGAAAGCGATCCCGCACGCTCCCAACGCACCGGCGCGTGACATCACCGATCAGTTCTTCGGGAAGCTGCCGTCGCTCTATGACAATCTCTGGCTTGACGCCGAAGCCATCAACAGGGGGGATCCGGCCTCGGAAAATGTCGAGGAAGTTGTCCTTGCCTATCCGGGGTTTCTGGCGATAGCAATATATCGCATCGCCCATGAATTCCACCTGCTCGGCGTCCCGATATTCCCCCGGCTGCTGACGGAGTACGCCCACCAGTTGACAGGCGTCGACATCCATCCCGCAGCCCACATCGGCACGCCACTGTTCATCGATCATGGCACCGGCATCGTTATCGGAGAAACCACGACGATCGGGAACAATGTCAAGCTTTATCAGGGGGTAACGCTCGGCGCGCTGAGCGTCGAAAAAACGCTTGCAAACACGAAGCGTCACCCGACGATCGAGGACAACGTGATCATCTACGCACAGGCCGTCATACTCGGGGGAAACACCGTGATCGGCCATGACAGTGTGATCGGAGGAAATTCCTGGGTGACAAAGAGCATCCCCCCGTTCTCGTACGTCTACCAGGAGGTCAAAGTCATAGTTCGCACGCCGGACGAAACGAACGGAGGAATCGACTTCGTCATATGACAGACTTCGCTCCGCGGTGTGAACGGCATCATGCGAAGAGGCCTTCGGTCGAAAGGTAGCGCTCTCCCGTGTCATAGTTGAATGTCAGGATCCTGCTCTTCGACGGGAGTTCCGGTATCTTCTTCGCCACTGCGGCAAGTGACGCGCCGGATGAAATCCCCATGAAGATTCCCTCTTCACGCGCTGCCCTCGTCGTATAAGTGAATGCCTCATCCTTTGTCACCTGGATGACCCCGTCAAGAAGCTCCTTCTTGAGGATCGCGGGCACGAACCCCGCTCCGATTCCCTGCAGGGGGTGAGGACCGGGGCTTCCCCCGCTCAGCACCGGGGAGAGAGCAGGCTCGACCGCGAATGCCTTCAGGAGGGGGAATTTCTTCTTCAGGATCTCCGTTACGCCCGTGATGTGCCCGCCCGTCCCTACGCCGGTAATCAGGGCATCGAACCCCTCCGGGAAATCTTCGAGGATCTCCCGGGCCGTTGTGGTCCGGTGGATCTCGGGATTCGCTTCGTTTTCAAATTGCTGGGGGATCCATGATTGCGGCGTGGCTTTCGCCAGTTCCATCGCCCGCTCGATTGCTCCCTTCATCCCCTTTTCGCGGGGAGTGAGGTCGAAGTCCGCACCGTACGCAGACATCAGTCTGCGGCGTTCTATGGACATCGATTCCGGCATGACGAGTATCAGCCGGTATCCCTTGACTGCCGCAACCATCGCCAGACCGATCCCCGTATTCCCTGAAGTGGGTTCGATGATGATGCTCCCCGGTTTCAGCACTCCCCTCTTTTCGGCGTCTTCGATCATCGACAGGGCGATCCGATCCTTGATGCTCCCTCCCGGGTTGGCCCGCTCGAGCTTCATCCAGACCTCGGATCCGGATGGATAAAGTCGATTGATCCTGACCGTAGGAGTCCGGCCGATCGTTTGAAGAATGTTGTTCGCTCTCATATGTGCATCTCCTGATGGATGTTTGTGATTGGTTGAAATGTCCTTCTCGGGAGGGCGTCACCGAAAAAGCCCTTCATACTGGAAGGGCTGATGCTGGTTTGTCTGCTCTAGTAACGGATCACTTTTCAGGCGGACGCCAGCTGCCCCTCATGGAAGAGAGACAGAGGCAACACGAACGAGGATATGTCGGGGTGATATTTCGGGAAGCGTAACTCATGATCTTTCGTATGTATACAGTAGAGAAATCAAGTGTCAGAGTCAACATAACCGCCTACCTCAGAGACATGAGTTCATCTGCTGCAAAAGGACCACCAGAATTGCAGAATCACGTCGTGGACCCGGGATATTCTCTTCAGAAAGAGGCAGGGATGAGGCCCATGAGTCTGGAGGAGATCGAAGTGTGTGGGGGAGAAGATCAGCGACGTCCGGCGAAGGTTCAAAAGCCATCAGTCGTCACGCGGGAAAGCGCGTCCAACGTTTGTGGCGCACAGGAGATGCAGTAATCTTCCCTGTCTGGGGTCATCATCTCCGCCGGGGCCGTCGTACGCGGACGAGAGGAGGTACGTATCCCGCGCGGGAGCCCCGAATCACACGCCGGGGCTCCCCGGCATAGTTCTCATTCCACCTGCCGCAGGCGACCGCCTCAGCCCTTGCGCAACAAGAGGAATTGTTCCCGGGTGATGATTGCCAGCGCCCCGACACCCAGGACAAGACCCGCGAGTATGACGATCACGTTCACGAACGGAACGAACGTAACAACATCCATGATAAGCATGCCGACCGCAACTGTTCCGAACAGCGCCCATCCCCGTTTCCCGTCAGAGCTCATGAGCCGGAATCCCAGGGCCGTCCCCAGGCTCAGCTGCGACATGTACATGAGCCAGAAATAATACCCCATCAAAAGTATCCCCAGCGGCACACCGATAACGGTAATAAACAGAACGACTGCCACGACCGGTGCGAATATCAGCGTCGCCAACCCCACCAGGACGCTCTCGCCGGGCCGCCCCAGTATCGTCGTTCCGATTGAGGTGATCTGTTTGGGAAACAGGAACGACAAAGCAAGAGCGCAAACGAACAGGCTCAACATAATGATCAGCTTGAAGATTATGCGCCAGGGGCTGACGCCGAGAATCTGTGGCCTGGATTCCTCTTTCTGAAGTTTCAGTGTGTATGTTCCCCGGGTGGTCCCCTGCGCGATTTCGACGTTCGTGCTGTCTTTGGTCAGTACCGTCAGGTGAGCTCCGATAACTGCCCCGTTCTCTGTCCGGAAGTGCTCTGACGCATCGTCCAGATTCCCTTTGACTTCCCCCGCCAGGTCTACCTGCCCGCCGGCGACCTTGGCATCTCCTGCTACCGTCCCGTCGATCATGAGGTTGCCTCCGGCCCCGAGAAGATTCTCGCCGACCGAAGCGCTTCGCGTCAAGACGACCGTTCCCCCGGCCGCAAAGACGCTTTTGTCCGTTCTGCCCGCCAGTCGGACGTTGCCGCCTGCTGCAATGACCCGGTCTGTCACTTTTCCGTTCACGTTCACCTGTCCGCCTGCGACGAAGAGTTCTCCGTTGATCGTCCCGTTGATCTCGACGATGCCTCCGCCGATGAACGCATCCCCGTTAATGGTCCCGTCGATGTACACGTTGTCCCCGCCGGCAAAATACCATCCCTGATGTACGTCTCCCGCCGGAAGGACGACACGCTTTCCGTCGGTGTGCATTCCCCCCTCACGGCACGAAAACGCCATGAGCGGGAGGAGTAAGACCTGAAGAATTCGTGCGCGTAGGAAGGATTTCATGGTGTTCTCCTTGTCGGATGGGGTGATACAGCGACGATCAATCAAAAAGGTAGGCCATGCCCTCGTGAGAATCAGGGGTCCCGCAAGCATCTTCAACATCAACGCTTCGGCAGTCAGTCTATCATACTAACATACGATAATAATCTGAAGAAGTTCGGCGAGGTAGGGTGTCAGCCCGCTTCCCGGTATCGAGATGGGTCTAAGAGAACCTAAAACGAGCAAATCACCAGATTTTCGGACGGGGAGGTGTTTTATAGAAAGTAACTGCTATGAAACGAATCAAAATCATCAATTGATTTGGCATTGGAATGTCACCTGAAACCTTCACAAATTAGTGCACGTCGACCATAAAGTTCCACTTCATCTCATCCTGAACAATTGTCAGAAGACTCTCGAATGTCCATTCAGGGCTGGGATCTGTTACTGAGAGATCTCCCCGACCGCATCGGTCCCATTCTGGCTTACTCAGAGTTCATGCCGCCTCCGCGGATCGGCTGGCGCCCCTACGACAGGCTTCAGCCTGCGCCGCGCGTCCCGGGCGACCCTTTCGGTTGGCTCATAACCGAGCGCGAACAGGCCCAGGAGATTCGTCCTGGCATTGAACACATTGGTCATGAGGTACTCCACCGGATTCAGCGTCTTCACAAAGATCTCTCGGCGAAAGGGATCAGCCTCAACAAGCTGAAAGGCAACGCGTATTTCCCGCCGGACCTCTTTGATCTTCATGGTCCCCTTCCACACGAGAGGTTTGTTACGCTTGCGCCTCTCGCACTTTCGAAGACACAGGACGACAAGGGGCGCGTGCGCTGGACGCTCTTCGGCGGAAGCGAACAGGGACCGGACCGTGCATTCTGGAAAAGCTTCTATACCGCGCCGGGAAAAGAGCGTCCCCGGGAGTACGCCGAGGATTTCATCCGGCGAATTCTCTCGGGCGCGTACGGCGAAAGGCTCGGGCGGCTTGCCGATCTTCGCAGGGCTGGCTTCCGGATACTCCCCGGTTCGGGTGAGAGCGTCTGCAGTCGCTGGCAGCAGGATCCGCTTCCGGGCTGGACCGTCCCGTATATTCTTGATGACAGCGACACTCTCGAGAGCGTGAAGTACATTCTGACGTTTCGCCCGTTCGGTATACTCCCCCAGCCAATCCGGCGGGCATATCTCACAGGCCGCGTTCATCTCATTCCGTTTCCCGGGAGCCTGTTGTTCTGGGGGGCGCCCCCGTACCTCGAACTTCAGAAGGGGCTTCCGTTGGCGATGCAGATTCCGCTTCTCAACGTGTGCGAGCGGAACGAAGGAACGAGCGGGATACGCATCCCCCAGTCCGGCTGGCTGCACGAACCCCGCGAAGGCGGTCCTGCTCCTGGGAAGAAAGCTCACAAGTGGATGAACACGTACCGGCGCACGCACCGCTGGGAACATGTTGAAAGACATAAAGACGAGCTTGCAATACGCGCCGATGAAGACCGTCTGGCCCATGTTCTCTTCAGTTGCGAACCGATTGACATTGATCTCTACAACAAGCCGATGGCCCGCAACTCGCAGATATGGACAGATCGGTACGAGCTTCTCCTTGACGGACCCGGGTCCGCACGGAAAGAGCTGACTCGCGCGGCCGGGGCGCTGAAAGGAGGAGGCGAGTTCGGGTACAGGTTCTATTACCCGCCTATGATGGTGGGGAAGTACGACGTCTTCTGGCACGTTCCGCTGGTATCGTTCATCGACGCGACGACGCACAGGCCGAAAGTCCTCGAGAACGCCCTGTCAGGGTATATGACGGCGTATGATAGCAGATCGTTCAACATCGAGTCGCCCGTTGAACTCTGGCCCGGGCTCGCGAGACGTCCTGAGCTCATGTTCGGTTTGACCGGGTACGGGAAGAAGTACGAACATAGAGACCACCAGGACTCACTGAATGCGCACAAACTGATAGAGGTGTCGGATTTTCTGGGAGACACGCGCCTCTCGCCTGATTTTGCACGAAGCATACTGGCCATACCCAGGGGCGAAACATCGGATGGATGGATCAGGAGCATTGCAAGAAGAAAGACCCCCGACGCCAGAGTCCTTGCCGGGAAGCTTCGCCGGATCGTTCTCCCGCAATCCGATTCGCCCGTTCCCGTCTCTGCTTCTCTTACGTACAGATTCACGGCCAACCGCCGGTTTGAGGTGAACTACTGGAATACGATCGCAAAGCTCTCCACCGGCAGGTTTCGTAACAAGGAGAACGCCGATTGCGTGAACGATCCTCCTACGCGGTCGCTGCGGAAGAGCGGTCACCGTGATCTTGAAGCGCTCGGGGACCATCTTCTCGCATATTATCGTAAATTGATATCTGAGCACGGGATGGAAGGAAACGCCATCGCCGGCGACCTCCCGTTCCGCTGGGAGACCGACTTCGAATTCAACTGGATGGGGGGGTGGCGTTCGAACCAGGAAGGGGAGGAGCGCGAGCGTGATGTTGTATTTGTGATACCCGGGAAAGACAGGAACCGGGCGGTCATAATGGCCGATCACTACGATACAGCATACATGGAAGATCTCTATTATAGGGAGAGCGGCGGTAATCTCGCGCGTGTTGCCGCAAGCGGTTCGGACGACAACCATTCGGCAACGGCTGCTCTCATGCTTGGCGCCCCCGTCTTCCTCGATCTCAGCAGCTCGGGCCAACTGGAATGCGACGTCTGGCTTGTCCACCTGACGGGTGAGGAGTTTCCCGCAGACTGCATGGGTGCGCGGCACCTCGCGCAGCGCGTGGTGGAACAGTCGATCACATTGCGCGTACAGGGGGGGAGTCGAATAGATCTTTCGCACGTAAAAATTGAGGGGGTCTATGTCCTCGACATGGTGGCTCACAACAGGCACCCTCATCGGGACATATTCCAGATTTCCCCCGGGTTGAGCCGCAAGTCCTACGTTCTCGCATACCAGGCCCATGTGGCCAACATGATCTGGAATGCCGGGGCCCGGGAATGGAACCGCCACCCCTCCCGGTGTCGTTTACACCGCGGGCGGCGCAGCAAGGATGGGAAGAAAATACCGGATATCGCGCTTCATCCGGAGCTGGCCGGGGAGGTCAGGATACCGCGTGATCCGCGAAGCTCTCTCTTTAATACGGACGGCCAGATATTCTCAGACATGGGTATACCGGTAGTCCTCTTCATGGAGAACTACGATATCAATCGAACCGGATACCACGACACCAAAGACAACATGACGAACATCGACCTTGACTACGGCGCCGCAGTCGCAGCGATTGCGATAGAATCAGTCGCTCGCGTTGCAAATGCCCCCGGTCGGATCAGGTAGAGCACAGTCAGCGCTTGTACTCATAATAGAGGAAACGGTACATATGCCGAAACACGTCGACCGCACCAGGAACTTCGTCCGTCGATATGGATCAGGCGGCGCCATTACGCTGTCGTTTATCATGGCGTTCGAGATCCTGATAATGATAAGTCCGTTTGCCCTTTTCTTTTATTCACTGTTTAATCCGGTTCTCCTCGCGCTGAATCAGTCTCCGCTTACGCGCTGGTTGACGGCATTCTTCCTCCCTCATATGACCGTCCCGCACGACAAGTTCCTCATTATACTACGCATACTTGGCTCCGTGCTTCTGATCGGGGGGATGACAGGGTTCCTGGTATGTGCCGCCCAGGTCTATCTGGGGAGGATCTTCTCTCCTGGCATCGCCACGATGGGCCTCTACGGGATCCTCCGGCATCCGCAATACTCTTCTCTGGCACTTGCAGCGATGGGGCTCGCGATCATGTGGCCCAGGTTTCTCACCCTCGTGCTGTTCGGGGGTATGCTCTTTTTTTATTACGTTCTGTCCAGGGACGAAGAACATCGCATGGCCGCGCAATACGGCGAAAGTTATATCGCCTACAGGAATCGGACCGGGATGTTCCTCCCGCGGCCGGTCGAGTCTATCTTCGTGCTGGTGGGAGGCTATAAGGGGAACACTCCGTTCCTCAAGGTGATCGCCGGGTTCGCTTTCCTCTGCGTTGTTTTCGTTTCCATCGGATTCACACTCAGGGGATATACGATCCGGAGTCTCCCGATGATCCGCGTGGACAACATCGACGTCATCTGCATATCGCCCGTGGATGCTTCCATAGCCGCGACGCTTGTCCCGGCCGTCCTTGCGGACAGTGCCGTCCGCTCGCGGCTGCCCGTGCCGGCGGACAATCCTGATCGGCGGGTTCTTGCATACTTCCTCCCGATCGACTACGTGATGCAGGGAATGATTGCAAACACGGGGGAAGAGTGGAAACAGTACGAGCCGCACGGGACAATCAGAATGATCGTCGACTATATATTGCACCCCTTTGCTCATTTGACAAGGGGACGCATCCAGGTTTACGCCGGGATAAAGCTCAATCGTGAAACCTACAAGATGAACGCGATGAAGCGGCGTGTGATTTTTGTTGAGATTCGAAGGAACGGGCCCCCCCTTACCTCCCAGTATGACGATTTCCGCATCAACGATCAGCGGGAGCCCCTCCTCTTTGTTGACGTCCAACGGCACACCGGGGATATATTGCAGGTCAGGGATACACCGTCCGGAAGCGATCGGTGGAAAGTCCCCGCGCCGATGTTCTAGCCTGCCGGGGACGGTATAAGCGCACGGGAATGTCAATTCTCTGGAGGGGGCATATGAGAAGGTTTGTGATCGCTTTTTCGGCTGTGCTCATGCTGTCGGCGGTGGTGCGCTGTCAGACGCCTCGAGACACCTCACGGTCCGGTGGACTTCCGAGGTATGACCATATTGTCATCGTCATGGAGGAGAACAAGTACTACGACGAGGTAATCGGGAACGCCGCCGCGCCCTACATCAACCAGGTTTTGCGGGAAGAGGGGGCAAATCTCACGCATATCTACGCAGAGGAACACAACAGCGAGGGGAACTACTTCTGGTTGTTCTCAGGGAGCAACCAGGCCGTCGGATTCAAAGACGTGATCCCGAGCAGGAAGACGCACAGGGTATACCCGTTTCGGACGAGCAACCTGGGACAACAGTTGAGGGAGAAGGGATTCACGTTCAGGGGATACGCAGAGGACCTTCCGAACGTCGGAAGCACTGTCGCAAAAGTCGGGCACTATGCGCGGAAACACGTTCCATGGATAAGCTTCGGCAATATTCCGCAGGGGGAGAATCCGGACTCCTCGACGAATCTCACGTTCGCCCTGTTTCCTTCTGATTTCACCAAGCTCCCCACAGTGTCAATCGTCGTCCCGAACCTGATCAACGATATGCACGACCCCGGGAACCACCCTGAGATTGCGGTAAAGAACGGGGATGCCTGGCTGAAAAAGAATATCGATCCATTCTACCGGTGGGCCAGGACGCACAACAGCCTCCTGATCGTAACGTTTGATGAATCCGATGACCCGACGAGTTTTACGGGTCTGACGGATCCTTCGAGCAGGTATGTCGACATACAGAACAGGATCCCGACAATATTCGCAGGCGCACATGTCAGGCATGGCGACTACGAGGAAGGGAACGGTGTCACACACGTCAATATCCTCAGGACAATCGAAGCGATGTACGGGCTTCGCCCCTCAGGGACCCAACCACCGAATGCGATCAAATTCGGGATTACGTCTGAATACGTGATCAAGGACGTATTCGAGCCATAGAGCTGTCACTAAAGTAAGATTGAATCTGCGCAAAGTTGACACACGATTATTTGCCGTCTGAACCCCCTGGCTGAACTCCAGTGATGCCCCTCCTCGATGATTGGCGAAGTGTACGACGTCCCGTCTCTAACCTCTCCCGTCCCTCTCTCCTGCGGCTAGACCCCCTTCAAACAGCCGGCACGTGTTACTCCGTGTATGTGGGTTGCCTCACTCGACGTGCCGAAAGCACCTCCCGAACCGTCGTCCAACTGATACCGGGATAGCGATCGTTGTCAAGCGGCTCCAGCTTCGCCCGGCCATCGAACATGTTGCGCATGTACTGCATGCCTTGCCACGCCGGGAAAACCTCTTTTTCCGCAGGCGCGACGGTTCGCGCGACCCTGATCAGCGCACCGAGCAACCCCAGACTCCCGGCGCGGAAGAGCTTGAACCTCTCGCCGGTTACCTCGCTCACAAGCACTGTGAGTTCCCGGGCGCTGAGTTCATCGCCTGCGATACGTAGAAAGCGTGGCGTGGATGGATCAAGAGCCGCCCTCGCGGTGAACGCGGCGGTGTCGTCAATCGTAGTGAAGTCCATGCGCTGGTCCGGATTGCCCCAGTAGAGGACCCGCTTGTGTTTGAAGAGAATGAGAGGCATCGGGCCGGTAAGCAACTCTGCAAACGCGCCGTTATAGACCGTAGTCGCTGATATCGAGGCCTCATCAAGACGCTTGTGAAATTCCCGTCGAAGGTCGAGATTGCGATTCTCGCCGGCTGGGAACCCGGTGAAATCGATAGAGTAGTCGGACGGAATGAGTCGGGGCACATTGGCCTTGATCGCGGCGTCGAGCAGGGCCGTCTGCCCTTCCACGATCACGTCCCGCATTCCCTGCAGCGCGGAGACCACGCATGAGATGCCCGTGCATGCCGCTGTCATCCCGGCACCGCTCCGCAAATCGACGATGGCAATTTCAACGCCGCATTCTTGCAGTCGATCAACCTTGTCTTGCGCAGTGCCGTGGCGCACCACTGCTCTTACGTTGGCTCCACGTTCGCGCAACGCCCGCGCAATGCGCCCGCCAAGATTGCCTGTGGCTCCTGCCACGAGGACTGTCAGTTTATCCATGATCTCCTTCCTTCTGGGGAAACCGCGTCGTCGCAAGTTCGCCCCGGTGTTTCGGTTGTCAGATCACGATGCCCATTGTGGTCATCAGCATCCCTCTTTGCCCTCCCGTTCTCCTCACGCATGACAGTTCACTTGCATTCCAGCCAGAATGTACGTGCCAACCACGGGGTTGTCAATTCGCCGGATCGGAGGTTTCACTGCTGGAAACGAGAGGTCCGGCGACGATTGCCGGGTCTTTTGGTCACCTCACTCCCTGTTACGGATCTGCGAGCCGGAGTAGTTTCTTTGTCTACACTAAGCTTTCAGCGTGAGATGTGACGCCTTGGGACGTCGACCGCTCCCCGGCCTTTGCTTGCCTCAGCAGCCATACCCCGTTTCGAAGAGCGAATCATACGGTTATAAGGCGGTCTTCGAGGATGATTCGGGAAACTGGTACTCGCTGGGCCGGAAGAGCGGTGACTGACGCTGTCAGTCCCCGCTCTCCCCGCGCGCCCATCCTTCCCCCCACCACTGTAGTACCCGCAGCGCCCGCAGCGTGTTCCAGCGGCTCGCGGCACCGTCTCGTTCAAGCGTAACATACACCCTCCCTCTGTGCGAACGTCCCAGGAGCCAGCGCCCATCTTCACGTTGCTTGATGCGCACAATATCGATTGCCTCCTGGAGCCGCGGATCCCGCGGCGCTTCGACGGCCCGGAAATAGTCGAGTGCCCGCAAGATATCGTAGTGCCAGCGTGGAGGAAATGAAAACCGGAGAAATTCAGATTTAATGACTTTGCCGGATCGGTGCGATCGGAACAGCCGGTGCGCGAGGAGGAACTCGCGCCCCCGTGATTGCGCCCGGCGTATGACCCCGGGATGCCCCGGATTGGTCAGTTCGTAGTGCCGCAACCCCTCCAGTGCAGAGATTGTCGTATTCACCGAGCTGTGTGTTGCGCCGGATGGCCGCCTGCAGTTCCATCCGCCGTCCGGCATCTGTTGTTCGAGGAGGTAGTCCGCTATCGTCGCGAGCCGCGCGTCCTCAAAACCGAAATAGGAGAGAATGGAGAGAACCATCCCCGATATGCACGTCTCGCCCCTCTGTGTCCGTTTTGCAAATGAACCGTAACTGATCCCACCGTCGCGCTGGATCCCGTCATCAATGAGGAGCTTGCACGCTCTGAGCGCGTTCGGGTTCTTGGGCGGGAGGCCGAAGTCGCGAAGCAGCAGCATCGTGTACGTCGTTGAGATCCACTTCGGTGTGTAAAGACCCCCGTCCGACGATCCCCCGCCGGCCCAGTTTCCATGTTTCCCCTGCTTCGCGAGAAGTCGGGCCCCCCAGCCCCTGCGCGCAACCATACTCCTTTCCCGCTCATAGATCTTCATCGGCGCTCCGCACAGATCCCGAAGCGTCTGCCACCGGATCGATGGATCCCCCTCAAGAAGCCACTTTATCGTCTGACCGGCTGATGGTCTCAAGTCGATCCTTGTATGATCGTGCAGAATTTAACCTGCGCTGCAACCAGAGTCAACCTCAGTCCTGACCTTAAACCCGATCCGTAGAACCGATCGACTACTTGCGAATGACGCCATTCTGTGTTAGATTTGATCCGCACTCCCTGTTTCTGGCTGCTTTCCCTGCGTCTCTAATGAACTCTGGGCCCGGATTTACGCTCTTCAGAACCCTCACACCACGTTGCACTCAACGAAGGATTTGACATGGACCACGCCATGAAGCACCATCATGACAAACATTCGTATCTCTCCGGGAAAAGAGTCCTTCCCAAACCGATCACGAAGAAGAGCAGCGTTGCAAGCGTCATCGACAACATGGATGCCTACAACGGCGGGAGGCTCCGGGCGGCATGTCAGTTGCTGAGCGAAAAATACTCGCAGAAGGACGTCACGGTCGGTTTGAGCATCGCGGGAGCACTGACGCCGGCGGGCCTTGGCCCGTCCACGATTATCCCCCTCATGAACCACGGGTTCGTGGACTGGCTGGTCTCGACGGGGGCCAACATGTACCACGATATGCACTTTGCCCTCAATATGCCGCTCTTCCGCGGCACGCACGAGGTCGACGACGTCGACCTGCACGAGAAGGGTGTGACCAGGATCTACGACGTCCTTTTTGACTACCAGGACGTCCTGATGGCGACCGACCGCATACTGCGGAAGATCATGCTCCGGCCGGAATTTCAGAAAGAGATGGGGACGCGGGAATATTACCATTACCTGGGGAAGATTCTCAATGACTACGAGAAGAAGAACAAGATCGGCGAGGTCAGCGTCCTGGCGGCGGCATACAGGAACGGGATACCGGTCTTTACGTCCTCGCCCGGCGATTCGACGATCGGCATGAACGTGGCGGGGCTGGAGCTTCTTGCCGAGGCGGCGGGGCTCAAGGGTCAGTTCAAGCTGAAGATCAACCCGAGCATCGACGTCAACGATTCGACCGCCATCATACTCAACGCCAAGAGATACGAGAAAGGGAAGACCGGCGTCCTTCTCATCGGAGGGGGGAGCCCGAAGAATTTCCTCCTGCAGACTGAGCCGCAGATACAGGAAGTCCTGATGATCCCTGAAGCCGGACAGGACTACGACATCAATATCACCGACGCGCGTCCCGACACCGGCGGGCTCTCGGGCGCGCCTCCCGGAGAGGCCGTGACCTGGGGGAAGATCGACCCCACGAAGGTCGAGCAGAGCGTCACCGCATACGTCGACGTCACGGTGGCATTCCCACTTCTTACGGCATACGTACTGCAGACGACGAAGCCAAAGAAGCTGAAGCGGCTGTACGAACGGGGTGATGAATTACGTAAGAAACTGATCGAGTCGTATCTTGAGAACAACAAGGAAGTCGAGGATCTGAAATCCCTCATGAAGAAGCTCTGAGTCGGACCCGCTTCCGGGACCTGTAACCATTTACATGGAGAGCAGAGTGGACAGACGCGAGGAACTCCTGAGGCTGGTGGGGGAGCATGGCTCCCCCCTCTTTATTCTTGATCACGACATTCTCCGGGAGAACTACCGGACGTTTAAAAAGCACCTGCCGCGCGTGCAGTGCTACTACGCGGTAAAGGCCAATTCCCAGCAGGAGATCATCGAAACGCTTTTCGAGGAGGGATCGAGTTTCGACGTCGCCTCCTACAACGAGTTCATGCAGGTGTACCAGTACATCAAGCACTTTGACAGGAAGGAAAAGAAACGCTTCGTCTGGGACAAGATCATATTCTCCAACACGATCAAGGACCGGACCACGCTTGCGAAGATCAAGCAGTACAAACCCCTTGTCACGTACGACAACAACGCAGAGCTGATAAAGCTCAAGCATCACTGCGACACGGCCGGGCTCGTTCTCCGGCTGAAGGTGCCCGACACCGGCTCGCAGGTCGAGATGGCCACGAAGTTCGGCGCGGAGCCCGGAGACGCCCAGCAGCTCATACAGCAGGCGTTCGACATGGGGTTAAAGGTCGAGGGGATCAGTTTCCACGTGGGGAGCCAGTGTACGAATTTCGACAACTACACGGTGGCGCTCGACATCGCATCGACAATCCTGAACGACGCCCGGAAGAAGGGATTCCCGCTCAATCTCGTCGATCTCGGGGGCGGGTTCCCCGCGCCGTACGACGCGGGAGTGCCCCATTTCGAATCGCTGGCCAGGCTTCTGAATTCCGAGATCACCCGGCTCTTCCCCGATGACATCGAAATCATCGCTGAGCCCGGCAGGTTCATCGTGGCGTCTGCTGCGACGCTGGTTTCTGAAATCATCGGCAAAGCCCGGAGGGACGGGAAGGTCTTCTATCATATCAATGACGGGGTGTACCAGACGTTCTCCGGTGTCATCTATGACCACTGGATTCCGAACTTCCACGCATTCAAGGAGGGCGAATCGGAGATCTGCGCGGTTGTCGGACCCACATGCGACAGTTTCGATAAGATCTCCCTTTCCGTCGAGCTTCCCTGGAATCTTGAAGTGGGGGACTATCTCTACACGGAAAACATAGGGGCGTACAGCACGGCATCCTCGACGACATTCAACGGGTTCGAGGGAGCAAAGATCATACACACGAAATCTCCCGCCTCTCACCCTGAACTCGAAGCCGCTGCCGCCAGTCTCACTCACTGACGGCCGGCGAGCCTGCAGTGTCCGCACGCAACGGGCGATGGAGTCTCTGACTTCCAGTCTGGTGGCCTGATACATTTCCCGGAGGAGCATTTCAGATGAGCGCACAGTCCAGGGTAGTTCACGTCCAGACGCAGGGCTTCAGCGATATGCACGATATCACTCCCCTTGCCGCGGAGTTCTTGTCCTCATCCCCGGTTCAAAGTGGTCTCTTCTGCGCATTCGTCCCGGGGGCGACCGCCGGACTGACAACAATCGAGTATGAGGACGGCGCACTGCACGATCTGAAAGCGGCCATCGAACGTATGGCGCCGCGGAACATGCAGTATGAGCACGACGCCAGGTGGGGTGATGGCAATGGCTTCTCCCACGTCCGTGCCGCTCTTCTCGGGCCGTCAATTTGTGTTCCTGTCACGGGCGGCAAACTGCGGCTTGGCACATGGCAGCAGATCATACTTGTCGATTGTGATAACCGTCCGCGCCGCCGGGAAGTCGTTTTCGAGATAGTCGGTGACTGACGGATTCGGGCGGGCCGTTGCTCGTCCGCGCAAATATCTCACTCGGCTCCGAACCGATGCAGGCGTTCATTGTCGGCATCAAGAGCGCATTCTTGGTCTCGATCGGGCTGTGCCTCGGAGCAGCAGCGATCTCTTTTATCCGCGGGAAGGAGGAGAGGCACCGTCCGGCCGCGTAAGGCCGGCAAGTTCCAGAATGAATTCTCCGACAGCCGGCGTACCGCTTTGAATCTTTGACGAGCTGTTCCGCTCACGTATGGTCCGGAATGGCGGCCTGTCGTCAAATATCCCCGTGAGTATATCCGGGAGCATTCGTATCCTCTTCTCGTATATCCCCCGGTTGTCGTTCACAAGGAATTCCACGTTTCCCTTCTCCTGCTCCCAGATGTATGTCGTGATGACCGGAGTTTTCCCGAGTGCGGTGATCTCCATGACCGTCGAGGCGCCCCCCTTCGTCAGAACGGCGTCCGACGCCCGGATGAGATCGGGTATGTTCTCCACGTAGCCGAAGACCCTCAGGTTCTTTCCTTTTTCCGTTGCCGCCAGTCTCCCGGCCCTCTTGAACAGCGACTGATTCCTTCCGCAGACGAGTACCATACACACGCCGGGGAGATGACTCAGTATTGTGTTGACGATCCGGAGCCCCCTCGGCATGCCGTCCCCGCCCCCCAGGAGAAGCACAACGCGCTGGTCAGGCCGAAAACCGAGTGCAGCCTTCGAAGAATCAGCCGCCGATGGCCCGTCGCCTCTGGAGAACTTCGGGTCCAGTATAAAGGGAAAGACGTGAACGCTCTCCGCGGGTATGCCCCGTCGCACTGCAGATTCTTTGATTCTCCCGCTGAATACGACAATCGTCTGACCCTCTGTCAGAAACCAGAATGGATGCGCCGTGTACGGGTCTGTGACGATTGTAATCGCGGGGATCGCCAGTTTCCGCCTCTTGAGAATTTCGAGTATCGGAGCGATCAGAAAGAAATGCGAAATGACGATCCCCCCCGGTTGATGGCTGAGTATCGTTTCTTCGATCCCGCTCCGCAGCAGTCTCGCGACAAGCACGCTGTTCGCCCGTGTTGCGGGAGGGAACTTCGTCACGGCATACGCGGTCTCATATATCCATTTCGCCCTCGCCTGCGTGATCCTGTACCCATCCTCGATCATGAACCGCGCGAAGCTCCCGGCTCTTGCCATGCCGTCGATCAGAATCGGTACGGCCAGTTCGGGGTGTGTGGTGTGAATGTAATCGGCGAGCGCGCGGGCAGGCGCAAAGTGACCGCCGCCGGTCTTCAGGTAAAAGAAGAGTAGTGGCTTCTTCATCGACCCGGTGTCACCGTTCGATGGGTGAGAGTTCGCGCTTCATTGAGCCGGTCTGCAGGACCTCGATGATCCTGTACGTACCGAGTTTCCTCGCTTTCAGGAAACCGGACCAGGCGGCCTCGGCAAGCCGTCCCTTGTTCAGAAGGTCCAGGAGCCACTGGTGTGTGTAGTCCGGGTTCTCCTGCCGGATCCCCGCGTGTATGTCAAGCAGCCAGTTCCGGTTGAATGTCTCCTGTGAACCGAGTGCCGGCGTCATCACGATCGGCATTCCGAGCGCCGAGTAGAATGAAAGCTCGCTCGGCTTTGTCCAGAGTATATCGGTTGTCCTGAGCGCGGCGTTGAACGCGGCAATATACTCCTCGAACGTTTCTCCGGAGATCACCTGTATATTGTCGCAGGAACTTGAGATCGCCGATTTCACCTGGTTGAAATAGTTCCTGACAGAATCCTTGGTCCCCGCCGCAAGGTTGAGCCGGATCTCCCCGGACAGGAGGTGCTCCTTGAGGCTCCGCGCGATTTTTCCGCCGATCTCCCTGAGTGCGCCGGCGCCTCCCACCGAGTACGTAATTGTCAGAGTGCGGGCGTCCCCGGGCGTGCAGTTCTCTGCACCGAGGAAATGCTCCACGTTCACTCCGTACCTCGGCCAGAATCTCTTCCTCGGATCGAGATAGAGAAGCCTCTGCCCCAGGTCCGACTTGAGCGCGGTCATCTCCGTCCCGCCAACGAGCTCCCTGGGAAGAGGGAATCCGGTCAGGAATATCCTCTCCTCGGAGACGCCGTACGCTTTCAGCCGCTGTGCCGCCCTCCCGCACGGAGCGAAGTATTCTATACGGCTCTCCGATGGCTCACGTGCGACCCACACCCTGTTCAGATCGGCGTCGCAGATGATGCAGTAGATCTTCTCGCTCCCGTTCCTGTCTGCGGCGATCGCGGGAGCGTAAAAGGATGTAACGAGCGGGAGCCGCTTCTCCTTGATCCGCTCGAGCATCCCCTGGCAAAGCCCCTTCTCGATAAACGACTCCAGCAGGTCCACCTGGAACGTGGTTTTCGAGAGATTGCGCAGCGGGTAGACCGTCGGGATCCTGAGGAACGTATCAAGAACCCGGAATATGTACCTTCCGACGACGGGAATGCTCCACGCGCGGGAAAATGACTCGTAGATGTAAAGGAGCCTTCTCCAGAGTGTCCTTTCCATGGGAGACGCGGCATCGTTTTCGCCGACGGAAATAATGTCTCCCTCCGCGATCTCCCGAAGCGGAGACACAGCTCGCTTGTGGCCGAATCCCATGTCCGCCGCAACAACCCACGCCAGCCCGGGGGGCTTCCCCGGGGATTTCCCTTTCCTTGTCTTCTCCTTCACACGTGATTCCTTCGTTTTCATTCGGAACCTCAGAGACCTGCGACCGGGTAGATTCGAATCCCGGCCCCGGCATCGCTGACTAATATACACAACACACAGCGAATTCGTATATTGTTCCGTGTCCATCCCTGTTCTTCTCCCCCTTTCGCACGAGAATCCAATGAATCCTTTCTCCCCGGCATATCCTTGCCCACCCTTGAAGCGTGGGTCCGCGGGCCGTTCCATGCCTCAATTGCTCGTCATGGTATTGAGCCTTTTTTCTCTCACGCTTCCTTCCCTCGCCCTGTCGGGAGAGCCGGACTCACCGGTGTTCTATGTCGCCACAAACGGGAGGGATTCGTGGTCGGGAGGACTTTCGACGCCCAATGCACTCGCGTCTGACGGGCCGTTTGCCACGTTTCAGCATGCGCGGGACGTCGTGAGAAAGAGCCTCACTGCGGGACTTCATCCCTCCGTGCGAATCCGGGAGGGTATCTACCGGTTTGATTCAACGCTTCTCCTGGAGGCAGAGGATTCCGGAACAGAGGAGAGGCCGGCTCTATGGAGCGCGTTTGGAGACGAATCTGTTCGTTGCACAGGAGGAATCACAGTCGGAGGGTTTCAACATGTCCGCGACGCGCGAATTCTCGGACGCCTTACCCGGGCGGCGAGGGAATCTGTTCTCGTCACGAGTCTGCACGGACAGGGGATCACGGATTTCGGGGTGCCGCCGGCCCGGCTGAATCTCTTCTTCAGGGGATCCCGGATGCCAGTCGCCCGCTATCCGAATCACGGCTGGCTCACGATCGCCGCAGTCCCCCTGGTCGAAGGACATATCATCAACCCCGGTGACCCGAAAGTGATGAAAGACGGGCTCCCCTCCGGACGGCACAGCGGCATGTTCAGGTACGACGGCAATCGGCCTTCCGGCTGGGCGGATCAGCACGATATCTGGATGCACGGGTACTGGGTCTGGGACTGGCGCGATGATTACCAGAAGGTAGAACGGATCGACACCGCTTCCCGCACCGTGTATCCGCAGCCGCCTCACCATTACTACGGATATCAGAAAGGTCAGAGGTACTATTTCCTCAACGTGCTCGAGGAAATTGATTCCCCGGGCGAATGGGCGCTCGATGCTGAGAAGGGGCTTCTCTACTTCTGGCCCCCCTCGGCTATCGGACCGGATGATGTGATGGTCTCGATGATGAAGCAGCCGATGGTTCTCCTCGACGGCGCCTCACATCTTCGCATTCAGGGGCTCATGTTCGAATGCTCCCGTGCGAGTGCCATAAGAATCCAGGGGGGGAGCGACAACATGATCGCCGGTTGCACGATACGAAACATCGACAACGATACGAGCGTGATCATAGACGGCGGAAGGAGGAACGGGGTCCGGGGCTGTGATATACACGACGTGGGGGGAACGGGCATTCGGATTGTCGGCGGTGACAGGGCCGCGCTGACGCCCGCCGGGAATTACGCAATCAACAACCACATTTACAGGTACGGCGGCATAATCCAGAGCTTCAACGGCGGGATCTTTATGCAGGGAGTGGGGGACACGGTCTCACACAACCGGATACACGATGCCCCGTTTTCCGCGATCCAGTACTACGGCAACGATCACCTTATCGAATACAATGAGCTCTATGATCTCGCTCATGAGTCCGGCGATGTGGGAGGGATCAACACCGGCGGAGATTACGCCGAGATGGGGACTGTCATCCGCTACAACTACATACACGACATACACGGGATCGGAGAGGGAGGTTGCCGGGGGATCTATCTGGATCTTCCCGGTTCCAACACGACGATATTCGGGAATATCGTCGCGAACGTGGATATCGGCGTCTTCTTCAACAGCGGGCGGGACAACATCGTCGAGAACAACGTGTTCTATAATTGCCATCCATCGGTGGGCATATACATATGGCCATTTCAGGTCTACTTTCATCCGGGCGGCGCATGGAAGATCTGCGAGAAGCTCCACGACGTTCGGTACACAGAGCCGCCATACAGTACCCGCTACCCGTTGCTCCCGCATTATCTTGACTCCGCGGGACTGGGAATGCCGTACGGACACAGTGTCCTTCGCAACGTCAGCGCCGGCGGAACCTGGCTTGACCTTTCCGAACGGATGGACCTCTCCCGGATACGCGTGGAGAACAACGTCGTGGGCGACTCAATGGTGCTCGTACGTACGAAACACTGGACCCCCGATTACGATCCGTACCACATCGGATATTCTTCGACGCATACCCGGGAGGACACCTCGGTCGTGCGCGAGCTTGAGCTTCGTGGGAACATACTTGCAGATCCCGGCTTCGCAGACCCACGCGCAGGTGACTTCCGGATGAATGACGCTTCCCCGGTCTGGAAGACAGGATTCCGGCGAATTCCGGTCGAGAATATCGGCCTCGTCGTCGATCAGTTCCGCCGGAACATCCCTCGCTAGAATCGCACCCTGGCAGGCAGAATTTGTTCCTGGCGGGATTGGGAAGTATATTGCAGTCGCAGGAAGAAGCGGGGGGGATCCGGTTCATATCCGGCGCCAACACCAAATAACACGGGCAAACAATGGAAAAGACGATCAACCCGCATCTCTACAAGACCGACAAGGCCTCGTACGACGACTATTTCCGCAACTACGAGCGTCTCTTCGGCCCTCTTGCTGACAGGGAGATTCACCTCCTTGAGCTGGGCATAAGCCACGGCGGATCGCTTGAGCTGTGGCGTGATTATTTCCGCAAGGGGACGATTGCGGGGATCGATATATCGGAGATCCGGATTGACGATCCTTCGGGGCGCATTCACGTCTACCGGGGACTTCAGCAGGATGCCGCGCTCCTCGACCGCGCGCGCGCGGAGACAGCACCAGACGGGTTTGACATCATCATCGATGACTGTTCGCATATCGGCGAATTCACGTCGATGAGCTTCTGGCATCTGTTTGACAATCACCTGAAGCCGGGAGGGCTCTTTGTAATCGAGGACTGGGGGGCCGGGTATATGCGGGGCTGGCCGGACGGGAAGGCGTACGTTCCTTCGCGTTCTGTCACGTCAATCCGGTCCCGGCTCCGTCCGTACGTGGAAAGAGTGGTACTTCTCCCATCCGTTGCGGGCCGGCCTCTTGTGAAGAAGGTGGTTCAGGCCGTGATGAACAGGCTTGTCACGATGAAGATCAAGAGCCACATGCAGGGGATCGTGGGATTCGTGAAGCAGCTTGTGGACGAGGCGGGCATGGACGACATCACGAACCCGCAGTGGGGGACTCCGCCTGCCCGTGCATCGAAGTTCAAGTCCCTTACGATTTCTCATGGACAGGTGGTCATTGAGAAAGCAGGCGGGCCCGGTACAGGAGAGAAGGAGCGCGATCTGACGACGACGTCCCGCGCCCCGCGCACGAAGAGCAAGCCTGCGGTGGCATCCCGCGCGCACCATGTGAAAAGTGAATCGACGGCGAAATCCCGGGCGCCGCGCGTAAAGAAGGGGGGCCGACCTGCCTCTCCCCGGAATAGAGGCTCAGCCATTTCCGCCAGGCCGAAGCAATGAGCACATCGAATGTAGTCCGGCTGACTTTTTTGATTCTGGCGGCAATGCCTCTCACCGCATTCGGTCAGAGTGCTGAGAGTCCGGGCCCCCGGCAGATTACAATTAAATGGCCTGACGGCCAGCCTGCGGGGACCATCGATGTATTAAACGGGAATCTCTCGAAGATCAGGATTGTCCGTGGCGAAGGAAAGGTCACTCGAAACTCATTCGCATTCGATTCGCAGGGCAGTGCCGTTCTCCGGGCGTCATTCGACAATGTGAACAACAATCCCGGGAGCGATCCCACGATCGTCTCGGTCAGAACCGGTCGTAATCCCTTCTCTTTCTTCCTGAGAGACGTGACCAGAGAGTACCCGATGTACATCCCGGAATACCGAGTTGCCGTCACGACATCCGACGATGACCGATCGTACGAAGATATCGAATCCTTCCTGAAAAGCCGCAATGGGAGAACGAAACTCGGGCAAATCGAGAGTGAACCTGAAGAATCGTTTGACTCGGCCGCAGTGCATACGCGAAACCAGCCCTGTCCCACATGGCTGGGGCTGAGCCGGGACATGCGGATATTCGAACTGGCGGATAACCGCGCCTATCCCGGAAGTGAAATGAATATGATCACCCCGCGGAATGCATCCGAGCAAGTGCGGCTCCCCGAATTCGACAACCAGACCGTGCAATACGGGTATATCGTCGGGCGGGGACAGGGAGTTGCCGTAAATACAACGAGGCGTCTCGAAGACGGGGTTCTTCCCATACTGCATTCGACGCTTGTCGATGACGACGTTGAATATCGTTCCACGGCGTTCGTCTCCCTGGAAACCTCCCCGTTAACAGCGCAGTCACTCCTCGGCACCGACTGGCTCGTGGCAGATGACTGCAGCATCGGTCACATGTTCACGAAGGAGCAGGAAGACCTGGTAAAGCCCCGCAGAGAGGCTGAATTGAAGAAAACCGAGTCGACCGTCCTCTATTATCGTTGTGAAGCAGTCAACAGGGCCTTGGTCCCGCGCTATGCCTGGTTTAAGACACTCCGCCCCGTCGTGGGAGCCTGGATGAACATTTCCTATTCGCTTGACAGGGAAACCGGGTTTTCTTCATTCGACTCGGGAGATGTCTATGGAATCTCCAGGCTCAACGGACGCCCTCTGCACGATGAAGAGATCGCTGTGATGGTCCCCCCGGGCGGAAAGGCGGTCTTCGAGTTCCTTGTTCCTCACTCCCCCATAGCGAAAGAGAGAGCCGTACAATTATCACAACAGTCGTTTGATGTACGCTTTGACGAGTGCAGGCGGTTCTGGCTGGCGAAACTCTCGAACGCAGCCCGGATCAGCGTTCCCGAGCCGAGAATCAACGAGATGATCCGGTCAGGATTGCTCCAGTTGGATCTGATCACATACGGCAATGAACCCGACAGCACGCTGACCCCCGCGATCGGGATCTACTCGCCGATCGGCACGGAAAGCTCTCCGATCATCCAGTTCTATAACTCGATGGGATTGCCGGATGTCGCCCGGAGGTCGTTGATGTTCTTCATTGAAAAGCAGCACGCGGACGGGATGTTCCAGAATTTCGGCGGATACATGGTGGAGACAGGCGCTGCGCTCTGGAGCATGGGCGAATACTTCCGGTATACCCGGGATACGGCATGGGTGAGACGCGTCGAGCCCAACCTGATCAGGGCATGCCAGTTCCTGCTACGCTGGAGAGCCGAAAACAAGAAACCCGAATTGAAGGGGAAGGGGTACGGCATGATCGCCGGAAAAGTCGCCGATCCGAACGATCCATATCACCAGTACATGCTCAACGCGTACGCGTACCTTGGTATGAGCAGGGTATCTGAAATGTTGTCTGACGTGGATCGCGATCGTTCAACGTGGCTTGCGCAGGCGGCCTCGGACTGGCAGGATGACATCCGCGCGTCATTGATGCAGAACATCGCGAGCTCCCCCGTCGTCCCGCTTGGCGACGGGCGATGGACCATCACGGTACCCCCCTGGACCGAGGCAACGGGCCCGAGGGCCCTGCACATCAAGCCCGAGTCGTATTTCTCCCACGGTACCGTAACGACTCCCGACGTCCTCCTCGGTCCGCTCTACCTGGTCTTCGGTGAGGTGTTCGCACCGGAGGAGCAGGTTTCGCGCATGATGCTGGAATATCACACCGAGTTATTCTATGAACGCAATGCGGCGTTCAGCCAGCCTTACTACAGCCGCCATGACTGGGTACAGCTGAAGCTCGGGCTCGTGAAGCCGTTCCTGAAGACGTATTACAATACTGTGTCAGCCCTCGCTGACAGGGAAACGTACACGTTCTGGGAACATGTCTTCCAGGTCTCCCAGCATAAGACGCATGAGCAGGCGTGGTTTCTCATGGAGACGAGGTGGATGCTGTATCTCGAAGATGGGCAGACATTGAAACTCCTTCCCGGCATACCGCGCAAATGGATGGAAGACGGTAAGCAGATCACGCTGAATAACGTTGCCAGCTATTTCGGCCCGGTTTCACTCAATGTGAAGTCGAACACAAAAGCGGGGTTTATTGAAGCCTCAATCTCATGTGACTCCCGGTTCAAGCCCAGGATTGTCAGCATCCGCCTTCCTCATCCCGAAGGCAAGAGACCGGTAAAAGTCACGGGAGGGACGTATGACCCCGCCAATGAGTCGATACTGATAATGGACTTCACCGGAACTTCGAATGTGAGGGCCGAGTACTGAATCGAAAGCCAGAACGCCGCAGGCTCTACACCGGCGAAGAAACCGCAGGGCGGGGTCTCCTCCTCCTCAGGATAGCTGCCCTCGTTTCGCTCCTCTTGACGGCGTTGTGTATTCACTTTTTCAACCGTGCAAAACACGATACGGTTCTTGCCGCCGTGAACCCGTTCGCGGAAGATCCCTATGACGCGGTCGGCTCATTCGGCATCCAGCTCGGGTTCACTTGTGCTGTCCTTGCCGCTCTTCGGGCGTTCCGGACAGATCTGAAAACGGAGTCTCTCACCAACCGATACACGTACACGATTCGTCCGATGGCAGTGTCCCAGATTGCGATCATTGTTGTGATGCTTGCAAACGCGATCGCCCTCGCCCGCTATTCGTCGCGGTGGAACGGAACGGAGGCTGGAAACGATCTTGTGGTCATCACCGGCGGACTTTTTCTGCTCTCGTCGCTCTTCAGCTATTGTCTCATCCGCCTGGCCAGGCGGAGGGGGGTGTGTTCGCAGAACCCGCTGCGCCAGCGGCAGATGGTTCCGTTCCTGATTCTCTTTGGATTGCTCTGCCTCTATCCGGCCTTCTGGCGGGATGGGATAGCCGGGGCCATACTCAGCGCGATAGCCGGAATGCTCGTTCTGTTCTTGTCAGTGGCGCTCCTCTCGAAGGCCATGTTTCCCTGCCCCGATATTCCCGAGAAAGACCTCATTGATGACCTGAATGGAATCTTCAGGGATCTCGCCTCAACGGCGGGATTTCTGGCCCGTCGCGCCGACTCAATTGAGAAAAGAGCCGGCGCACGCCGACTTCGACGATTCACAGACTTTTTCAATCCCAGGTTGCACGAGTGGAACCTCCTGGCACTGATCGCCCTCCTCATGGGATTCTCGATCGCGTTTGCCGGGATATTCGGCGACGGCGCTGGCACCGGCTTCGGCCGGGCGCTTCTGGTGGGAGTTGTCTTCATCGTGCTCGAGTCCGCCGGCGTCTTTCTCGGTTACGCGCTCCTGAAACGATTCCTCGGACTCGTTCGATCGGCGTGAGGCCGGGCGGATCAATCCGGCAGAGATTCTTCCCGGCCTTTGCACGTAAGACCGATGAAAAGCGTATATTGGGTCCGGTGAACCTGGAGGAATTGAATGGATGAAGATCCAGTTTGCGGTGCCGCGTTCGTTCGGCGGCCGCGCGATAGCCACACTTCTCGTCGCAGCGGCACAAACCACGTTATTCACACCCTCCCGCACACATTCCAGGCAGGCAGTCATGCTTCGAGGAAAGTGGAGCACATTCGGATGTATTCTGTTTCTCCTTTGTGATACCGCCCAGGGTCAGGTAATACCTCCCAGACCGATATTCCCGGCGCCATTAAGCCCCCGGATCGCCAATTACAGCATTGACGTGACCCTCGACGACAGGTTGAAAATGCTCCACGGGGCCGAAACACTCGTCTGGCACAATCCTTCCGGGGAGACCGTTTCAGAACTCAGGTTTCATCTTTATCTGAACGGGTTCAAGAACTCGGTCTCGACGTTCATGACAGAATCGAACCGGCAGCAGGGGACTGCCGGCATTCCCGACGAGGAGAGGGGATGGATTAACGTCGATGCGATACGAACGCAGGATGGGGAGAACCTCAAACCGGCGATGGAGTACATCCATCCGGATGATGACAATGTGAACGACCGGACGGTCTTCCGCCTTCCGCTGAAGACCCCCGTTCGCCCGGGGGCATCCGTCACACTCTCGATCGACTTCACCGCCAGGCTCCCCGCCGTCGTCGCGCGGACGGGTTACAATCACGATTTCTTCATGGTCGGTCAGTGGTTTCCCAAGATCGGTGTGTACGAAACCCCAGGAATGCGCTACGAACGCCATGGTGCGTGGAACTGCCACCAGTTCCATGCAAATTCCGAGTTCTACGCCGACTTCGGGGTTTATGACGTCCGGATCACCGTGCCGAGAAGATTCGAGGTCGGTGCGGTGGGGTCTCTGGTCGGGGAGATTGCGAACGGTGACACTGCCAAAACGCTCACGTTTCATGCGGAAGACGTCCATGATTTTTCCTGGACGGCCTCCCCGTTATTCACGGTCATTGAGGACCGGTGGGAGCATGTCAGGATCCGGCTCCTGATGCAGCCCGATCGCGTGCCGACACAGGCCTGGCGGTACATGCAGTCGGCAAAGGCGGCATTGAAGTATTTCAATGACTGGATCGGTCGCTATCCCTATCCCACGCTGACGATCGTTGACCCGCAGTGGAACGCGCTCAGAGCGGGTGGGATGGAATATCCGACCTTCTTCACCGGCTTGTCCCTGTGGCACCTTCCGGAGGGTATCAGGTACATGCCTGAAGCCACGGTGATTCACGAATTCGGTCATCAATACTGGTACGGGCTTGTCGCAAACAACGAATTTGAGGAGGCGTGGCTTGATGAGGGGATCAATCAGTATTCTGAAACCCGCATCATGAACGAACTCTACGGACCGAAGACATCGTTGATTGATCTCCAGGGACTCAGAATTGGCGATCTTGAGTCTTCGTATTTATCATACGCGGGGATGAGCAATCCCAGGATCTCCCCGACGTTTACGAACTCGTGGGACTTCAAGGCTGGCGGGTACGGGACCCTCACATACGAGAAATCTGCGCTGTTTCTCGCAACCCTGGAACGCATGGTGGGAAGGCCTGTCATGGACGAAATCATGCGAACGTATTTCGAGCGGTGGAAGTTCAAACATCCCTGTTCCCGGGATTTTGTTGACGTGGTGAACGAAGTCGTCTCCCGTCGCCTCGGCGATAAATTCGGAAAGGACATGAACTGGTTCTTCGACCAGGTCCTGTACGGAACCGGCGTATGCGACTATGAGCTCACCTCGATCACGAACATGCCGGTCGCAGCGGTGTCAGGTATTGTCGACAGTGCCGGGATCCCTGAGCCTGCACGAAGTGACTCGAATTCACAGGAGGGGAGTCAATTTGATTCAAGGGTCCTGGTAAGCAGGCTCGGCGAGGTGCGCATGCCGGTCGATGTCCTTGTGCATTTTGCCGGTGGAAGGGAAGTGCGTGAGCACTGGGATGGCGTCGCGCAATACAGGGAGTTCGCGTACAGGGGGAATGAGACAATCTCGTGGGCGTCGGTGGACCCCGGCGAAATCCTCCTCATAGACGTCAACAGGGTCAACAACAGCAAAGCGGTGGCGCCTTCACCTCTCCCGTTCTGGAAGTATACAGTGAAGATGCTCTACTGGGTTCAGAATATACTGATCGGAGCTTCACCTTTTTAGGGCGGCTCCGAAAACTACATCCCCAATCCTGCGCGTGGCCGGCATGAAGAAGCTCAACGCTGCGATCCTCGTCGGAATCCGTTCCGCGTCAACCTCCATTCGTATGGTGCTTGTGCTCTACTTTTTCAATCTCGTGATCGCCTTGCCTGCTGCCCTTGGGTTCCGTGCAATCATGACAGGCGCGATCGGGAATTCGATGATAACGGATCGCCTTCTCGCGGGTTTCGATGCGACGGTCTATGCTGGCTTTCTCCGGAACGGGAGCAAGGCACTGGGCGCGCTGGCCTCCGCGGTGGGATGGATGGCGGCACTCTCTATGGTCCTCACAACGGTTCTTGATGGAGGGATTCTGGGTCAGTTGAACTCAGGCGACCGACGATTCACACTGGCCTCTTTTTTCGGAGATTGCGGCCGGTATCTGTGGCGATACCTGAGGCTCACACTTTTCTTTGCACCCGTGCTGCTTCTCGTCTTCCTCGTGTCCACGGCATTGTTCGGGTCGATCTATGACGCGATCGACCGGAATGCTGTCTCCGAGGTTGATGTAATCCGGGCACGGATGCTCATTCTCGCCGCCACGTTTTTCCTTGTCGGGCTCGTCGTCCTGATGTCGGATTATGCGAGGGTCGAAACTGCGCGGTCAGACGCACGGTCCATGATCCGCGCCGCGTGGGTTGCGGTGAGGTTCGTGGTTCGGAGATTCCTCTCTGTCGTCGGCCTGCAGCTTGCGTTGCTTGTTGTTTCGCTTTGCGTCATCGCGGCATACCTGCTCGCGGAGAATGCGATGAGTGTTTCGACCGGCACAGGGATACTGGTGTTGCTTGTGGTCCAGCAATTGACAATCTTCCTGAAGATGTTTATCCGTGTTGCGACGTTTGCCGGAGAGAGGCATCTCTACCTCTCCATCGTTGCTCCGCAATCCGGTTCGTTCCCCGAGGTACTGGCGCTGTCGGCGCCCGCATTGCCTGTCGCGCCACCCGTTCCGGCAACCTTCCCGGTTCCGGCGGAGCTCCCGCCCCCGGCTGAACCGGTTGTGGCTCCGGTTTCTCGCGCGGCCCGGCAGCCCCGCCTGCGAACGAAGGCCCGGCCCGGAAAGCTGGCAAAAGGGAAGGTCGTAAGAAGGCCGGCTTCAAAGCGCCGGGTAGTCAAGGGGAAGGAAAAGTCTTAAGACTGCCGGCGTCCGGCAGGCACGTCGTCATGAGGAAGGAAAGATCGTGATACGGCCGGAAACAGGCGGTTCCCGGAAATGCCTCCGGGCTTCAACCCCCGCGTGGGATGGTTCCGAGAAGAACGTCACATGATTCGGCAACACGGTCATACCTGTCCGACCTCCTGGTCATGTCGGCCCGGGCCCTGAGAAGGACTTTCCTCGCTTCCGCGTAGGCTCTTCGGCCGATCAGCATTCGCCCCTCCTCCACCGCGATCAGTTCGCGCGCGTTCAGTCTCTTCAGTTCGCTCTCCGGGGCTCCGTCGAGCGCTTCCCTGGCATGCGCCACCGTCTTGCTTGCCCCGTTCAGATCTCCTCGAAGCGTCTGGATCTCTGCTTTGCAGCAGAGGAGTCTGGCCAGAAATATCCGATCGTGGGGCGGAAGGGAATCACAGCGGGCCGCTGCATCGTTGATCAGCGAATCCGGTTCATCAAGTTCTCCGCGGTTGATGAGGCAGCGTGCAAGCGGTTCCAACCCCTCCAGGACGTTCGTCCGTGACCTCTCGGCAAATGCCAGCAGGCCGTTAAATGCCCGGCGGAAGTTCCGTTCCGCTCGAACGGAATCGCCCGAGAGTCTTGCGATGTGCCCCATGAGACCGTAGCAGGAGGCGGTCGCGATGTGGTTTTCGCCGTACCGATCAACAAACAGGGGGAGTGCGCGCACGACGAGGCCCTCCGCCTCGGCCAGTCTCCCCTGCCTGAGCACCATTGCCGAGTAGTCCTGGTAGGCGTACGGCAGGTACACGTCGCTGCGCCGGGAAGGGGTGCTGAGATTATCGATGACGCTCCTGTAGTACGTTTCAGCGCTGTCCGCGGCGGGAGGTTCCGTTGATGAGAGCTGGTTGTATGCCCCGGCGAGATAATACTCGCCTTGCATGAGCTCGTGGTTGTCGGGTGACGGCGACTGCCGTCGCAGATTCAATGATTCGGCGAAATGGTGGACCGCCATCTCCGATTTTCCAAGTGCGAGATATGTGTTCCCGATCGTCATGTGCAGCTCGGCCTTTACCGCCGGCTCGTCCTGCAGTTCGTTCTCGAGGCGGAGTGAGGCCGCGTTGAGTATTTCGATGGCGGTGGCGTTTGGTCCGAGGCCATGGTTGTACCAGTTGACGTCGCTTTCCGCGATCATATGCTGGAGAAACTCGTTGATCCGCGTCGCCCTTTTTTCCTGTACGAGCGCAATATCCCTCTCGTGCTGTGCCTGTTTCGCCTGCCACATGACCCCGCCGACGCCCCCGATTACCGCCAGCACCACGATGACGAACGCGATGCTGGCCGAGCGGTGGCGGCGGATGAACTTTCCTGCCCGGTAACGGGCTTCCCCCTTCCGCGCCGTCACCGGATGGTTGGCCAGGTAGTGCCCGATGTCGTCGGAGAAATCCTGGACCGACTGGTAGCGGCGGTCCGGCTCTTTACGCAGTGCCATCATGACGATGGCGTCGATGTCCCCGTTGAGCATTTTGCGGACCCTGGCCTCCGACGTTCCCGCGACGGTGATGGCGACCGGTTTCACGCTCGGCCTTGTCGGCTCCGTGTTCAGGATCGTCTGGGACATGTCGAACGGGAGGGGGCTGTGGAATTCGTACGGCTTCTGCCCCGTCAGCAGCTTGTACAGGAGCATCCCCAGCGCATAGACGTCGCTTACCGTCGTTGCCCGCTCTCCTCTGAGTTGTTCGGGACTCGCATATTCGGGCGTCATGAATCCGAGTGTGGTGTGCGTCCGCTCGCCCGAGGTGCCTTCTTCCCTGAGGAGCGTCGCTATGCCGAAGTCCAGGAGTTTCGGCGTGCCGTCAGGGTCGACGAGTATGTTCCCGGGCTTGATGTCGCGGTGGACGACAAGGTGCATGTGCGCGAACCGGATCGCCGCGCAGACCTTCTGGAACAGGCGGAGCCGCTCGCGGATCGAAAGTCGATGTTCGTCGCAGTATTCATCGATGCGCTTCCCGTCGACGTATTCCATGACGAAGTACGGCATGCCATCGTCCGTGGTCCCCGCGTCGATCAGCTGTGCGATATTGGGGTGCTGCAGCGTTGCCAGGAGCGATCGCTCTGCCTCGAACCGGCGGATCATCTCCCCGTGTGAGAGTGTCGAGAGTGCGAACTTGATGGCGACCCGCCGCTGGAACTTTCCGTCATCCCGCACGGCCTCGAATACTTCCCCCATCCCCCCGGCGCCGATCTGTTTCAGTATCCTGTAGCTCCCGAGCACTGTGCCGATCCGCCTGTCAGTAGACGCATCGTTCGTTGCCGTCGAGAGGAGGGTCTGGGGGAGGGGTTGAAACACGCCGTCGGCTTTTTCGAGTGCGGCGAGAAGCGATGCGACCTCGTTGCGGAGTTCGCCGTTGGCGCCGCACGCGCTGTCGAGGAAGGCCGGCCGATCGCCGGCGGGAAGCCGGTGGGCTTCCGCGAACACCTCTCTCACTCTGCGCCACAAAGCCGGGTTCATGGGTTGGAAGGTTGGGTGGGACCCGCGGGCCGGAGAAACTAGCTGCTCATCGTCCGGAACAACCACGCCTTCGCGAGGTTCCAGTCGTTCTCGACGGTGCGCGCCGAGACTGAAAGTACCTCCGCGGTCTCCTTCACCGTCAGCCCGCTGAAGTAACGCAGTTCGACAACCCTGCAGAGCCGCGCGTCGATCTGCTCGAGCCTCTTGAGCGCGTCGTCGAGCATGATCAGACGGCTGAAGTCCTCGTCCATGACAAGCACGCTCTCATTCAACGACACACGGGTCATGCCGCCCCCGCGCTTGTCCGCATGCCTCCTGCGGGCGTAATCCACGAGAATCTGCCTCATGGACCGGGCAGCGATCCCGAAGAAATGGGCCCGATTCTGCCAGGAAACGTCCGCTTCCGCAAGCCTGAGATAGGCTTCGTGGACGAGATCCGAGGTCTGGATTGTGCGCTGCGTGTGTTCCTGGGAAAGGTACGACGAGGCTATTCTCCTGAGCTCGTCGTAGACGAGAGGAAGGAGCTTGTTGAGCGCGGACTGGTCTCCAGCCCGAACACTCACGAGCAATTGCGTTACTTCACCGGGCGTAGACACCACGAGGACGACACTGATTAACACTCCATTCTAATGAAATAACGCCAGAAAACCAAAAAATCAAGCATTTCAGCCCCGGATGCACTGCGGGTTTTCACGCTTTTTTTCGCATGAACAACAAAGGACCCTCAGCACTTCTCGCTGATACCTTCGGTCCCCGATTTGCAGGAATCACCTCAGGAGAGGAGTATCCCATGGAACGCGCCAGTTTTCGAAGAAACAGTATCACATTGATATTCGCAATCTGCCTGTGCCATCTCAACCCGTTGATTGCCCAGTGGGTGCAGGTCCGGGGAGGGGCGGCGATCAATGTCACGAACCTCGCCGTCAGCGGTTCGAACCTTGTTGCCGGTGTCAACGCGCGCTATGACAGCGGCGGGGTGATTGTGTCGACGGACAACGGCGCAACCTGGTCGGGATTCGGTACGGGCCAGCCTGTCAGGATAGTTACCGCGCTGTCTGCGGTCGGGTCGAATCTCCTGCAGGCAATCGATGACGGCGGGGCCTATCTCTCGACGGACAACGGTGCAAGCTGGACGCAGGTGACTCCGAACTCGGGCTCGGAGTTATATGTCTACACGTTCGCCGGGAGTGGCGGCAATCTTTTTGCCGGGACGCTCCACGGCGTCTACCTCTCCACCAACAGCGGGACGAGCTGGACACCTGTCGACTCGGGCATAACGCCGGGTCGCATCAATGCGCTTCTCACGATCGGTTCAAATCTTTTCGCCGCAACGTCCGGTGCTGGGATGTTTCTCTCCACGAACAACGGTGCGGTCTGGACCGCAATCAATACGGGTCTGTCGACTACGTACGGGTATATCGACGCGCTCGGCGCCATCGGCACGAAGGTCTTCGCCGGATCGTACGAAACCGGCATTTTTCTCTCGACGAATAACGGATCGAGCTGGGGTTCCGTCAGCACCGGGCTCGCCAAGAACATCGCAATATATTATCAGATCCTTTCGTTTGCGACAAGCGGGACGACTCTCTTTGCAGCGCCGTATGGCACCGGGGTCTACATGTCAACAAACAGCGGAACGTCCTGGAGCGCAGTCAACACGGGATTGAATCACATGGGAATCCATGCTCTTGCCGTGCTGGGGGGGTATCTCTTTGCCGGCGGCGACAGCACCGGGGTGATGCGCCGACCGCTCTCGGATTTTGCCACCTCCGTTGAACAGCCGTCCACCGGTTTGCCGGCGGAATTCAGCCTCAGCCAGAACTACCCGAATCCATTCAATCCCACGACCACCATCAGATATGCATTGCCTCAGCGCTCGCAGGTCAACCTGACCGTGTTTAACACTCTCGGCCAGGCCGTTTCTACGCTGGTAAACGGCACCGAAGAGGGAGGTGTTCACCAGGTTGTGTTCACCGGGACCAATCTTTCGAGCGGCGTCTATTTCTACAGGCTCCAGGCTGAAGGCTTTACGCAGATTCGCCGGCTTCTCTTGATCAGGTGAGTGTTTCTCAAGCACAGGGGAAATATGCAGACACTCCGCAATGTCGTACTGATCACCGCACTGATATTTGGTTCAGGCCTGTCTCGCGCTCAGTGGGTACAGACCGAATATCCGCTGTCCACGGTGAGTTGCCTGGTGGCGAAAGAAGGGAACCTCTTTGCGGGAACATGGGGGTACGGTATATATCGATCAACAGACGGGGGCGGCAGTTGGGAACAGGTCAATAATGGGCTCCCGGCTCCGTTTTACGGGGCTTACGTTTATTCCCTGGCCGTCCTTCCTTCGTCGTCGGGGGTTGGGACGAATCTCTTCGCGGGTATGGAAGAAGGCGGCGTCTGGCGCTCGACTGATGACGGTGATAGCTGGGAATGGGTCTACCCGGGCGGAGTGTTGGGCCAGCACGATTACAGCATATTTCGGCTCGGGGTCGCTGGAAGCACGATCGTTGCCGGGGTTCGCCAGTCGGGGCCGGATAACGGCGTGTATCGATCGGACGATGACGGCGGAACCTGGACAAGAAGCAATGCAGGATTCGCGACTGCCGCCGATTCCAACATCAGTAGTTTCGCGTCCATTACATCGGGCGGAACGACATATCTTTATGCCGGTACCGACGGAGGAGCATTCATGTCCGCAAGCGGAGGTGCCGGTTGGACGCGCATCTCGAACGGGTTACCCGCGGGACAGGTCTCTTCATTCGCTGCGACACCGGGTACGGGGAGTGGTCTGAATATCGACCTGTTCGCCGGGGTGTACGGGAGCGGCGTCTATCGTTCGACGGACAATGGCTCGAGCTGGGCCCCCGCGAACGTCGGATTCGTGTGGGAAGGTACAAGCTTCGGCCCCGCGCTGTATGTCGACGCATTCGCGGCCAGCCCCGGCCCTGGCGGGACCGCGGGCAATATCTTTGCCGCCGCATTTCCGAGCGTCTATGTGTCGACGGACAATGGCAATGAGTGGTGGGACACGGGATGGCCCGTTGACAGCGCGAGCACGGCCGGCGTATTGTGCATAAACGGAGAGATGCTCTACGGCGGCGGGATCGGAATCTGGAAATACCCCACAGCCATTGACACAACCTGGTCCCTTCAACTCAGCGGTACCGCTGATACGCTTCTCGCGGTGAAGGCGGTCGATAACAATGTCGTCTGGGCCTCCGGCATGAAAGGCGGAGTCTTCCTGACGACAAACGGCGGCGGCATATGGAGTTCGGCGGGTGGTGGAGCGCTCGGGACCGGGACAGTAAATGCCGTCGAAGCCAGTGATGCCGGCAATGCCCTTGTCGCCGTATTTTCAAACAACACCGGGAAGATATTCAGGACGTCAAACGGCGGTTCGTCGTGGTCAACCGTTTCGACCCAGACCGGTGTCGCCATCGGCGGGATACAGATGAGGACTTCGCTGGAAGGGTATGCCGTAGGCACCCCGTCGGGATCGAAGTGGACAGTGCTCAAGACCACTGACGGCGGAGGGACCTGGAACAGCCTTGCGACGGCCCCTGCGGAGGACAGTCTGACGGCTCTGGCACTGGGCTACTACGGACCGTATCCTGTACGTCCCGTTGGCGTGCAGGTTCTCGGCGGCACGCTCTGGTTCGGAAGTATCTCCGGTGCCGTATACCGTTCGACGGATCTCGGCACAACATGGTCGACCGGCACGAGTGCTGTTTACCTCGGTGCACTCCATTTCAATTCATCGACTGCCGGTCTCTCCGGGGGGCTGATCGGCGATGTAGTCCGGAGCACTGCAAACGGGGGGGTGTTGTGGGATACCGCGAGCGGAGCAGGGGCTCAACCGGTAACGTGTATTTCCGGGCTGGGGAACGAATTCTGGGCCACCACCGGCAGGAGTATCGCATACACGAACAACGCCGGGCGGACCTGGATGTATTCCACACCGGGTCACTGGGGGGTATTTGCCCCCCTGAATGCGCTGACCTTCTCTCCGGCTGGTTCCCAGATAAACGGCTGGGCTGTGGGGGATTCGGGGTTGATACTTCACTATCGTCGCACCGGCGTGGCGTCGGTCCGAGGAGCCGGCAATTCCTTGCCGTCCGCGTTCGCCCTTTCTCAGAACTATCCCAATCCATTTAATCCGTCGACAATCATACGCTATGCTCTGCCGGGTCGCGCGCATGTAGTTCTCGCGCTCTTCAACATGCTCGGCCAGCACGTGTCGACGCTGGTGAATGGTGACGTCGACGCGGGCAACCACGAGGTGAAATTCGACGGCTCGACCCTGGCGAGCGGGGTCTATTACTATCGCATTCAAGCGGGGAACTTCGTTCAGACGAAACAAATGATATTGGTCCGATGATCTTCATTCGACGTCCTTTCCCTCCGGTTGCGCTCCTGGCTTCTCCCCCGGCGGAAGCTTGACATTGAACGCGAAGACAAGTAGACTATCCGCACGGTTTACTCGTCTGTGACAGGTCATGAAATCAGTCGAAGACGTGGGAAGGGGCGCGGGGGGGAAGCGGAGAAGGAGGGATCTCCAGGCTGCCGCCGTCGAGCTCCTGAAATCCCTCAACCTCATTGTCGGCCTCGACCAGCTTCTCGAGATCCTCTGTGTCCGGCTGAAGGAAATATTCGGCTCGGGGACGGTGACGATCTCGCTGTTTGATCCCATCACCAGGCGTTACGCGGGGATGATGGCCCGCGGGTCCGACGCGCGGAGCGCTGCGCTGTTCGGTTTCTTCGAGTCAAATCCCCTCGTCAAATGGCTCAATGTCAACCAGTCGCTCCTGAACGTCCGGACCGACAGGGGGGTCTTTGATTACCTGTCGCCCGAAGAGAAGCTGGTCCTCGAATCCCACCGGGTTGCGCTTGTTGTTCCCCTGATTGCGCTGAACAGGCTCACGGGCATACTCTTCCTCTCCGACAAGGAGGACGGAGCCGTCTTCTCGCGGGCCGAAATCGACAACCTTCTCATGGTGTCCGGACAGGCCTCGCTTGCCGTGGAAAACGCGGTGATGACGCAGTTTCAGGAGGAGAGGCTCAAGAAACTCTTCCACGCGGACAAGCTGGCGACCGTTGGCGAGCTCGCTGCGGGTGCTGCGCACGAGATCCGCAATCCCCTCACGTCAATCCGCAGCACTGTTCAGTTTCTGAAGAAAGACCTCCCGGCGGAGAAGCACGGCTACGTGGACGGCGTCATCGAGGAGGTGGACAGGATCGACGGAATCATCAGGGGGCTCCTCTCTCTCAGCAAATCCTCGGAGCTGCAGCTCAGCAGGGTCGATCTCCGCGAGGCGCTCCAGCAGACTCTCCTGCTTCTCGACCCCGAGATGAAAAGGAACGGGATCGCCGTCAGGCAGGAGATCAGTATCGTCGATCCGACAGTAGAGGCGGACCAGGCACAGGTAAAACAGGTATTCCTCAACGTGCTTCTGAACAGCATACAGGCAATGCCTCAGGGTGGATCGATTACCGTCCATATGGCCGACCGGCCCGACGGCAGGAAAGAAGAATCACTCGATTCCGTCCGGGTGACGCTGTCCGACACGGGACCCGGGATCCCGGAGGAAGCGATACGAAGAGTGTTTGACCCTTTCTACACGACAAAAGAAAACGGAACGGGGCTGGGGCTTTCGATCACGTACGGCATCGTCCAGGGGCACGGGGGAGAGATCGACATCGTGAGCAAGACTGACTCCTCTTCACACGGGACCAGCGTGACGATCCGTTTGCCCCGGAAAGCAAAAAAACTGGCGTTCGGCCCCTGAGGTACGGCAGAAGGCCCCGCATCCACCTGCGTCGCACAATGACACGAACCCCTGCAACAAAAATACTGGTTGTTGACGACGAGGAGCGAATCCGGACGATACTTGCCGCGATACTCCGCGGTGAAGGGTATCAGGTCGAAACCGCAGCCGATGGCATTGAAGCCCTCGAACGGGGAACGACGTTCGGTCCGGACGTCCTTATCGTCGATCTTCAGATGCCCCGGATGGACGGCATAGAAACCATAAGCCGGTTCAAAGAGAGGGTCCCGGGCGCCGCCGCCATCATACTGACTGCTCACGGCTCAATTCAGTCGGCTGTCGAGGCGATCAAAAGGGGGGCGTATGATTACCTGACCAAGCCGTTCGACAACGACCAGCTTCTGATGGTCGTCCGGCGGGCGGGCGACCTGGTGAGGATCTCGACCGAGCTGGAACGACTCAAGGCCAGGCTGGAGCCGCAGGAGGGACTGCGCGCACTTCTCGGTGAAGGAGATCTCATGCGGGATCTGCGCGCCAGGATTCAGAAAATCGCGGAGGCCGACGCGACGGTTCTCATTTGCGGGGAGAGCGGCACCGGGAAGGAGCTTGCCGCCCGCGCGATACACAGGGAGAGCAAAAGGAGCGAAGAAGCCCTTGTTGTCGTGGATTGTGCCGCAATCCCGGAACAGCTCATGGAAAGCTCATTCTTCGGGTACGAGAAAGGGGCATTCACCGATGCCCGTGAGCAGAAAACAGGCGCGTTCGAAGAAGCGGACGGCGGGACCGTGTTTCTCGACGAAATCGGGGAACTGCCCACGGGTGCACAGTCGAAGCTCCTGAGAGTCCTGCAGGAGAAAGAATTCTCCCGTGTCGGTTCTTCCAGCCCGATTCGCGTGGACGTGCGTGTCATTGCTGCGACGAACAAGGATCTCGCATCGCGCGTCAAAGAGGGGAAATTCCGCGAGGACCTTTTCTACAGGCTCGACGTGCTTAAACTGAGAATGCCGTCGCTGAGAGAACATATCGGGGATGTTCCGCTCTATGCGGGGCATTTCATCGAAAAATACAGAACTATCTTCGGGAAAAGGGTCTCAGGGATATCGGCAGAAGCCCTCCGCGTTCTCATATCGCTTCCCTGGAACGGCAACGTGCGCGAGCTCGAGAACGTCATCCAGCGGGGCCTGCTCAACGCTTCGGGGGACACACTACAGGAGGCCGACGTCAGTTTCGCCGGGGAAACAGGTGGCCGGAGTGCTGTGCCCCGGGATCCCTCTGTGGGGCTTGAACCTTATATCAAATCCCTCTCCGAAGAGGCCGAAAAGCGAATCATACTTGAATCGCTCGGCCAGACCGGCTGGAACAGAACCGCGACCGCACAGAACCTCGGGATCAGCAGGAAGACTCTCTTCAATAAGATGCAGCAATACGGTATAGAGGAAAGGCCGGGCGGTCATGATTGACTCGACCTTGCGCAGCTCCGGACCGATGGAATCCGGCCGACTCCCGGCGTTGCATCACGTGTCCGTGTCCTTCTCTGCATATCACACCCCCGTATGAATGCAATGAGAAAGACCTTCCGCGTTCTTCTTGTCGTCATTCCCCTCCTTGTCATAGCGCTGGGCCTGGGATTGCGCTACGCAATCGAGAATGTCCTTCCGTATTCCGCCATACGCCCGCACAGGTGCACTGTCGGGGAGATGGCCCTTTCTTCCCCTGATTTTCTCACTCCGGCGGCGTTCACCAGTCACTGGGAGAACTTCGATATCACCGTCGAGGATACCATCCGCCTGAAAGGCTGGTTTGTGTTTGCATCCGGCGGCGAAAACAGGGGCACCGTAATACTGCTCCACGGAATCGGGAGCTGCAAAATCACGATGCTCTCACTGGCAAAGCTCTTTGTCCGGAACGGGTTTAACTGCATCCTGTATGACGCACGTGCCAATGGTGAGAGCGGGGGGGTCAATTGCACGTTCGGGTATTACGAAAAGCGGGATCTCTCGGCGTACATAGATTCAGCCATTATCCGCTATCCCGGATCCGCGCCGTTCGGAGTCCTTGGCGATTCGTTCGGCGCCGCTACGGCAATTCAGGCTCTGGCCTGGGACAAACGGCTCGTGTGCGGTATTGCAGAAAGCCCGTTTGCCACGCTGCGTGGTGTGATCCACGATTATTTTCAGCAAATGTATTATGTCCCCCTGAACTTCATCCCGGACGCCGCTCTCGTCAATTCCGAGCAAATTGCGCGGTTTCAGGTGGACAGCATAAGTCCCGAAAACGATGCCAGGAAGATCACTCAGCCGACGATGATCGTTCACGGTTCGGTCGATCGCAAGATTTCCCCCCGGTACGGCAGGCTGGTCTACGACAATCTGGCTTCGGAACACAAGGAATGGTATCTGGTTGAAGGCGCCGGACACTCGGACATTGGAAATGTCGGTGGCGCGGAGTATGAAGCCCGGATCGTCGAATTCTTCAATAGGTACCTGAGGGTGAACACCGCTCAATGAACGGAGAATGAACTGGATCTTGACGCGAACGCGCGTCCGGTTCGAATTCGGCCGGGTGAATGAGCCGGAATGTCTGAGCATACATCCCTTCCTCTTTGTCGCCCTGTGTGACGTCTGACACACACACTCGCATAATAATTGACCACCCTGCAATAACCTCATACAATGGTGAAATGCTCAAATACTTCGTTTCCGCAAATGCTATTCTGTTCTTTGGAGGCAAATCTTCGGTTATAGAGCAAATTCGAGAGCGCTGCAAGCGGATGCTCGGCTGGTCCGCGTTCACCGTTCACAGGGACGCTTAGGGGCGCGTGGTTCGGAGTCGAATCCGGATTGCGATTGAACGAGCGTCAGGCGTCGGCACTGTTGCTGCGCTTCGATCAACTCCAGATTCTGTGTTGGGCACCCGGAGGAATCTCGCATGAATACCGTGACGATAGTGTGTCCTCATTGTTACAGCGAAGGCGACCACCCGTTTTGCCTGAGGCCGACCCCTTTGAAACTCAGCGGGTCAAATCGGGTTCTCTGCGAAAACTGCTTTAAGAAGTTCAGGGTGTACTTCCAGGAGGGGAGGATCAGCAACGTGGCGAGAGTATAAGACGTCTTCACCAGACCAGGAGAGTCTCTGGCCGGGCCGACCCGCGTCTTGGACCATACTTCGCCGAAACAAAACTGCACAACATCGTCTGCAGCGGGATTCAACGGACTGGCCGGGGTTGCCTGACCCTCCTGACGCTTCCGGGTGGAGGAAGGCCCGGCTGCTATCAGGCGTCACACGCCCGCCCCCGTTCATCACCGCCCCGGACACCCCGGAAACCATCGGTTCACAGCATCAGGAAGACCGGCGGGAAATCCAGAGAGGGGCACCCGCGTTCCTTGGGCTCTGCAACCTGGAGAAGAACTCCATGCGCACAGTGTATTCGGTAGTGTTGGCCGCGCTTGCTGAATTGATCAGCCCGGGTCTCTGCGGTTCGATCGATCATCCTCTCGAAACCACTCAACTAGCAGTTGTGTCGACACATTCGTGGGCGAGCAGGACAGGCACGCTGCAATTGTATTCCAGATCCCACGGGAAATGGATTCCATGTGGAGAGAGAATTTCGGTTGTTCTCGGCCGAAATGGGCTCGCCTGGGGAATCGGCTTGCATAAGAGACCTCCATCCGGAGTGGAAAAGGTCGAGGGGGATGGATGTTCACCCGCGGGGATTTTTTCACTGGGGCCATCGTTTGGCTACTCTGCGGAACCACCTGACGGCACCCGGCTCCCGTACTGCAGCATCACTGATCGTGATTATTATGTGGATGACTCACTCTCCCGGGAGTACAATCAGTGGGTTCGGTTGCCCGACAGCATTGCCAATGATCCGGATCGTCATTGGCGTTCGGCGGAGAGGATGAGGAGTAATGATGGTTGTTACGAGCTGGGCATAGTGGTCCATCACAATATGTCACCGACTGTCAGAGGAAAAGGAAGTGCAATATTTCTGCATGTCTGGGAGAGTCCGGATTCCCCGACGGCCGGCTGCACGGCGATGTCTAGGACGAATATGCGGGCACTCCTGCGCTGGCTCGATCCGGGAAGCAACCCCCTTCTTGTACAATCTCCGGAGACCGAAATCCCCGGTCTGATGAAGCAAATACCGCATTGGCACTCAAAGGGCGGTGACGAGACGACTGGCAGGCCCGGTTGACTCTTGGCGTACTCTCCCGTACGTTGTCCTCGTACAGGAAACGTGAAGGAACAATGAACATGGTGGCCCGGTCTGCCCCGACGCTGGTGGTCGTCGCATTGCTGATCATCTGTTCTCCCATCGTGAGCACGTGTCGCGCCCAGCAACCGGCGCTTCCCCGCGTTGTGGATGAAGCGCTTGGAATTGCATTCAATCCCGTGGGCAGCATGCAAAAGAGCGACAGCGCGACCTACTGTATGATGTGGCTGTCCTCATCACGCTCAGCGTCACACAACGCGCTCGCCGAGGTCGCCGTAAGTGACCGGTTGTTTGTGGACTTGCCGGCAAGCTACGGGGGCAGGGTGTATCTTGAGGGGCTGTCAACATCCCGTGTTCTGCGGTCCAGAGTCCTGGTTGACTCGGTCAGCGCGGGCGGCTCCACGTTCCGCCGGGAGTACTGGACGGTGTATGCGGGCATGGGAATGTGGGAAGCCACGATCAACTGCTATGCACTCGTGGGGGGACGGTACTACATAGTCTCACTCGATCAAACCATGCCGATGGGCAAACCCGGAGAGGAGGTAGACGGCACTCCCCTCGCCGGTGAGCACATGAACCTGAAACTCCTTTCTTCGCTCCGGGACTCAACAGACGAAATCGTCACCCGGTTCACCGCGCTCCTCTCCTCCGTACAGATTACCCGCCAATGATCCGGAGATGATCCCGATGCGACATTCGGCCCGCTGCTTCCTTGCTGCCGTGTTCATGCTTGCAGGCGGGATCCTGCCGGCTCAGAAATGCTCTGCCCGGGATTCCCTTTCCATCGGGGGAAAAGGGATGTATCTCTGGCAACTCTGGACCACGAACGGCGGAGGCCGCAATCTGGATTCAATCATTGCGCGATTGCACCATGTTGGCGTTGGATGGATGGTCACCAAAATGGGGGACGGGGACAGCTATTACAACAGCCCCGACCACTCGCTGTTCAACTGGGTGGTCGCGAACTACGGGAGCATGGACAGCGTCGTCTCCGTTTTGCACCGGAACGGCATCAAGCTCCTGGCCTTCCAGTACGTATACGGCGTACCCAATCACTGGGGAAACCCCGTTTCCGAGACGGATGTCGCGAATATGATCCTGGACGTGAAAGGCATCGATGGCCTTCTCATCGACGCGGAAATAGAGTACGACACGCTGGCGACACGTGTGGCTTCGGCACGGGGGTACTGCGACAGCGTCCGGGTCCATCACCCCGGCAGCTTCGTCGGCCTCACGTCATGGGCGCGCATCAACGGCCACGCAACATTTCCGTGGGAGTCTTTCCTGGACCGTGTCGATGTAAACATGCCCCAGACGTACTGGGCTGCCCGCCCCACGACGCCGCAGAATGAGCTCAGCCTGATGAACGGCCAGTTCGCTTCCGCTACCGCCGGCTGGGTAAGCCAGGGTGACAGTGCGGCCGCAAAACCGATCATGCCGCTCGGTCAGGGAGAATACTTTGGCTACAGCAATGACGTCGTACCGGGCGACGTCGCGGGTTTCTCCACTCTGGCCCGGACGGCGTACGGTTATCCGGGGATCAGTCTATGGGAATACAATCAGATAAGTCATGATTATGTTTGGGATGAGTATGCCGCCGCGTGGCCGACCACGTCAATTCAGACCGCGAATGCTGTTCCGGACCGCTGCAGTCTTTCCCAGAATTTTCCAAATCCGTTTAACCCGACCACCACGATCACGTACAGCCTGCAGAGTACGACCCGGGTGACATTGAGAGTTTTCGATATCCTCGGCCGCGAAGTGGCCGAGCTGGTGAATGAGAACAGGACACCGGGAACCCACGACGTAAGATTCGACGGCAGCAACCTGTCAAGCGGCGTGTACTTCTATCGACTGCAGGCGGGGAGTTTCAATCAGACGAAGAAGCTCGTGATCGTGCGTTGATCCCGACCGGAGCCTGCGGTGGAGTCCGGGATCCGGGAAAGGCGACGGTGAGTTTCGGCGGCTGATTGCCTTCCGGAATACCTGGCGATAGGCTGTGTGTAGCGTGCTCGTGCCGTCAAAGTGGTTCGGACATTCAAGCCCTGCGGCGACAATGCATTCAGGAAAGGACACCCGGATGAGTTCCACGCTGAGGTTTCTCTTCATTGCAGGATTCGTATCACGCTTCTCGCTCGCCGGTGCGCAGACGGAGAACCCTCCCGGACTCGATCAGTACGTCGAGAGCATCCGCTCGACATTCGACGTTCCGGGGATCGGTCTGGCAATTGTGCGGAACGGAGAAGTTGTCGTCGCACGCGGGTACGGCGTCAGAACGCTCGGGAAGCCGGGAATCGTCGACGAGAACACGCTGTTCGGCATCGCATCGAACACAAAGGCATTTACCGCGACGGCCATCGGGATGCTTGTTGAGGAGGGAAAACTGGAGTGGGACGCGCCTGTGAAGCGTTATCTCCCCTGGTTTGAGCTCTCAGACCCGTACGTGACGCGTGAGATGACCGTGCGGGACCTCCTCGTTCACCGGAGCGGGCTGGGGCTCGGTGCCGGAGATCTCCTCTGGTGGCCGGCGTCGACGTACGACAGAAAGGAGATCGTACGGCGCCTCCGCTCGATCCCTCTTGCGAAGAGTTTCCGGAGCGCGTATGCATATGATAATGTTCTTTACCTTGTCGCCGGGGAGATCATTGAATCCGTGAGCGGCCTTTCATGGGAAGATTTCATATCGAGCCGGATACTGGCCCCTGTGGGAATGCGGCGCACGACCGTGCGGCACTCCTCGGCAGGGGAGGGGTCCGATGCTGCGACGCCGCACGCCCGGATCAACGGGGACGTGAGACCTGTGCAGGCGTTCACGAGCGACAATACAAACCCCGCCGGGGGGATAAACTCGAGTGCGGCGGAGATGGCACGCTGGCTCATCGTCCAGCTCGATTCCGGCCGGACCGGAGGCGCATCGCGCCTCTTCACGCCCCGGACGACGCGCGAGCTCTGGACGCTTGTCACTCCCATCCGCATCGCTGAGCCCCCTCCGGCGCTCGCAGCCCTGAAGCCGAATTTCAACGGGTATGCCCTTGGGTTCGGCGTGCACGACTACAGGGGGATGAAAATCGTCCAGCACACGGGAGGACTCCCCGGGTATGTTTCCGAGGTCACGATGGTACCTGCTCTAAAGCTCGGCGTCGTCGTTCTGACGAATCAGGAGTCGGGAGACGCCTTCAATGCGCTGACGCTCAGGATTCTCGACTACTATATGGGTGCTCCGGCTTTTGACTGGAAGGAAGCGTTCCGCCTGACCAGGGGCCGCGACGATTCACTGAATGCCGCTACGGTGAGCCTCGCCGCCTCCGGCCGCGTCGCGTCATCGCATCCTTCGCTCCCCCTGGAATGGTACGCGGGCCGGTACGAAGACGCATGGTACGGTCCGATCGACGTGACGTGCGCGAACGGCCGACTGTCGATGAAATTCGGGCACACTCCTGCGCTTGAAGGGGATATGGAGCACTGGCAGTATGACACGTTTCTCGTCCGCTGGAAGGATCCGGAGCTCCGTGCAGACGCACTCGTCACATTTTCATTGAACGCGGAGGGATCCATCGATCGGGTCACACTGAAGGCCGCATCACCGGAAACCGACTTCAGCTTTGATTTCCAGGACCTCCTCCTCAGACCCGTTCGTCAGCGCTGAGCGTGCGGGGATCTCGCGAATATGCGTCTGCGGTCCGCCGGAAGCCTCAAAGAAGTCGTGGCAGTCTGACGCACGCTCGTTCGGGGGTTTGCAGGGGAGTCCCCAGCTTCTTATGACGTGAAGAGGAGTATAAATCTTCGACGCTGTTTGTCCCATATGAATGACCTGGGTTCCATTCCGAGTGTGCTGATGGCTCTGCCTTTGAAATGTGCAATGTAGTTTTGCCAGTAGGCAAGGGTATGGTATTTCAAGAGATAGTCCCTGACTGTTCCGTTTTCGAGGATGTGTTGGTCCACCGAATCTCCGATGAACCCTCCAAGTTCCTTTTCTGCCACAAACACGGTTGAATACGGCTTCATGTCGTAGTAGGAACTGTCCTGGTCCCACGCCTGAAAGTACGCGTGTTCATCTGACAATGCCATGCTATCGCTCCAGATGAGTCCCTGCCGGGATATCACAAGTCGGCGGAGCACCGCACCAGAGTCGTTGAGCTTCCATGTCGACACACAGCGCTGGGGGATTCCTTCGCCCGTGACGTCGGCCGTGAATTCTGTCGAACCGGAATCTGCCGGCGAACGTAGTGTGTCCACCAGGGCCTGAAGGCCGTCGAAGTAAGCCCGGTCCAATTTGGGTATTCGCACGCGCCACGTCTTATCCCCTTTATGGACTGTTAGCGTTGTATCGGGACCATTCATGTTTTCGGAGGTCTGAGACCCCGAAGGCTCCTTCGACTGGCACCCCGGTGTCGCAAAAGCGGCGCTCAGCAGTATGATCATTCGCAGGCGCATCATCGGCCTCCCATGCCCGGGAGCAAAGCAAAACAGAAACCTGAAGATCTCATTCGAACGCTCCTTTCATTTCCACACCCCACAAGTTACCCTGCGGGCCGGCAAGAGTCAACGCCGGTCATCCGAGAGGTGACCAGTGCGTGGAGATAGATATCTCCTGGCAGGTCACGGAAATGTATCGTGAGGGGGACCGTCGTCGGAGGAGGTAATATCCTCAAATCAAGATCTTTGTGAAGTCGGCTCCATGTGTAAGAAGCTACCCATCCCCGTGTAACGCCTTACCCGGTCTTCTCCCCTCTCATGTTTCATTTCTGTTATTCCCGTGATTACAACCGGCGGCACGGAGATTGCACGCCCATGCCCGTTGATCCGCGGCAACACACAAACACCCTGGAGCACCCTACGCCATGATACAAGCCATCGATCTTACAAAGCGCTACGAGGACGGGCTCCTCGCGCTCGACCACCTCAACATCTCCATTCTGCCCGGCCAGATTTACTGTCTCCTCGGGGCGAACGGGGCCGGCAAAACGACGACGATAAACCTGTTCTTCAATTTCATCGAGCCGACGAGCGGGACGGCGCTCCTGAACGGGAAGGACTGCACGAAGGAGCCCCTCCTTGCGAAACAATTCGCGGCGTATGTCTCGGAGAATGTCATGCTGTATGGCAATTTCACCGCGCGGCAGAACCTGGACTTCTTCACGAAGCTCTCGGGGAGGAAGAACCTGGGGAAGGAGGAGTATTACATGGTGATGCGCCAGGTCGGCCTCCCCGAACGCGCGTTCGAACAGCGTGTGAAAACGTTCTCCAAGGGGATGAGGCAGAAACTCGGGATCGCCATCGCGATCCTCAAGCAGGCTCCGGCGCTGCTCCTTGACGAACCGACGTCGGGGCTGGATCCCAAGGCCGGTGCGGAGTTCGTGGAGCTGCTTCTCAAGCTTCGCGGCGAGGGGAAAGCGATACTCATGTCGACGCACGACGTGTTCCGTGCGAAGGAAATTGCCGACGTCGTCGGGATCATGAAGGAGGGGGTCCTGATCATGGAGAAGACAAAAGACGACCTGAAGTACGAGGACCTGGAGAAGCTGTACCTGAAGTACATGGAAGTGAGCTGACGACACCCCGGGCCTCATCAGTCCGCAGTCCCGCCCGGGACCACGCGCACAGAATAACGGTGCTGTAATGATCGGTCACATCGTTCGTAAGGAGCTGCTTGTCAATCTCCAGAGCATGAGGTTCCTTATCGGGCTCGTTGTCAGCGCGCTCATGATGGGCATTGTGGGATACGTCCTCGTCGAAGATTACGTCGCGAGGAAGCAGAAGTACATTGCTGACGTGACGGAACACCGGGAAGCCCTTGCCCAGGTGAAGGTGTACTCGACGATCTCAGTCGTCGTCGACATTCCTCCCTCGCCCCTTTCCGTCTTCAGCCGGGCCTCGCAGGACGTGCCGGCGTCCGTCACGGTCTCCCCGTATCACGTTCCCTCGCTGATCGACGAGGGGGGAGGGAGCGGCTCGATCGGCCTGAACGGGACGAGCAGTCAGCCGACAAACCCGCTTTTGAGGATGTTCAATTCCATCGACCTCGGGTTCGTGATAAGCACGATACTCAGCCTCTTCGCGGTCTTGCTCGTGTTTGACAGTTTCAGCGGCGAGCGCGAGCAGGGGACGTTGAAGCTCCTCCTGAGTTCGTCCACCGGGCGCGGCCACCTGCTTATCGGCAAGTTCCTCGGCGCGCTTGTGACCCTCGCGATCCCCCTCACTGTGGGATTCCTGGAGGTGATGATCCTCTGGGCCCTCCACCCCTCATTTGCCTTTGATGCGTCTGTATGGGCCGGAGCGGGACTCGTGTATTTCGCGTCGCTCCTTTTTCTTTGCAGCTTTCTCGCGCTCGCGATGTTTCTCTCCCTGTATGCAAGGGAATCCTCCTCCTGCCTCATGTACCTGCTCCTTGCCTGGGTGACGGTCGTTGTTGTGATTCCGGCGGCGGGGGGATTCATCGCGGACTGTCTCCGTCCGGCAGGCCTCAGGGAGAACATGGTGGCCGACGCGGAGCGGTCGAGCGCGGACTTCTTAAAGGCCCTTGACCGCGTGGAGTACCATCAGGTCGGATCGTGGAACAATGTGAGCACGGATCCCTTTCGCGGTGAATCATTCCTGAGCATCACGATGGAGGAGGCTGCAAACAGGCTTGCATACAATCAGAAGGCGTTCCCCATGAAGTTCCAGTACGCCGGGGATCGTTTCCGTGTCGTCGAATCATACGCGCAGGCCCTCCGGCGATGGGGGCGGATCCGGGACAACCTGATCCGTCCTTCCCTGAGCGCTGAATACGGAAATGTCGTCAGGGCCGTCGCCGGGACGGATGTCGACAGCTTTGATGACGTGGTCCGGAATGCCCGGCTCTACCGGGAGGCGATGATGGCATATCTCCTGCCGAAGGTCGGGACCCCGGCATGGTTTACAAGGGTGCACGAGTATCCTGATATCCAGCCCACGGACAAAAACGAGATGTACTGGCAGAGTCTCATAGAGAAGGAGGGGGAGCGTGCTGTCGAGAGAATCCTGAGCTGGGACAGGATTGCGGCGCTCGACCTTTCATCGATGCCCGCCCCTTACGCAGGCACGGGTTCGGCTGCGGGGCGGGTGGCGCACGCTCTATTGGACGCGGTGCTGCTCTTCGCGGGCTGCGTCGTGTTTGTCACCCTGTCGATCGTCAGGGTGCGTAGTTATCCCTTGAACTGAAGGTTTTCTTACGAACGGAGAGCGCAATGCTCTGGATAGTCGTCAAAAGAGAGCTCCTGGACCACCTGATGAGCTTCAGATTTTCCGCGTTGTTCGTGATGACGTTTCTCCTGATGGTCATCTCCGTCCTGGTGTTCTCGGCGCACTACGCCCGCGAAATGAAGGAATATCCTCAGCGTGTTGAGGGGTTCGTGGACCAGGCGGGCAAAGTGAATCTTGGCTGGATCGCCTGCCAGGGAGGCGGCAACGTTAACGCAATCCCTTCGCAGCTCGGATTCATGTTTGCCGCGGGCGAACACGAGCTTCCCGACAGGGCCGTGATGGCGGTTCACGGCATCTCGTCGCTCGAGAGGGGGGTCGAGCCGGGAGATATCATGAACACCCCCGGAGGGACTGACTGGACGTACGTGATTACCGTGCTCCTCAGTTTTGGGGCGGGTTTGCTGACATACAAGAGCGTATCGGGGGAGCGGCGCGACGGCACGCTTACGCTCGTTCTCGCCAATCCTGTTTCAAGGGCCGTCATCCTCCTGGGAAAATACCTCGCCGCACTGCTTGCGCTTGCCACGGTCTTCATCGCCTCGCTGCTTGCCGGCGTCATACTGCTGGGGTTGCTGGGAAGTGTGCCGCTCGGTCCGGATGATTGGATCAAGATAGGGCTGTTCGTCCTCCTGAGCCTGCTCTTCCTCTCCGTGTTCGTGTTCACCGGACTCCTGTGTTCGGTCTTCACGCGGGGTCCTGGCCTCTCCGCCGTCGCTTTCCTGTTCGTCTGGATGACGCTGATATTTGTGATTCCGAACCTGGGCGGGGTTCTGGCTGGCCTCGCCGGGAATGTGCAGACTCCGCGGCAGGTGCGCGAGGCGGCAAGGGAAATCCCCGACAGGTATACGCTCACCCCCTCGATGAGCGCCGGCGAAGTTGCCTCGACAAAACTTGCGCGCGAGAGTGCACGGGAAAACCTTCTCATTTCATACCTCCGGTCGCTCGTGGCGCAGGTCGAGTTCGGACGGAATTTGACGCGCGTGTCTCCCGCCGCCGTCTTCTCGTCGGCCGCCGAGCGGATCGTCGGGGGGGGCACGTTCCGGCTCGAGCATTTTGTGGACAACGCCGTCCGTTACCGGCAGGGTTTTCTGCAGGCGATCATCGAGGCGGACAAAAGCGACCCGAAGAGCGATCACCGGTATGTCCCCTGGTGGTGCGGCGGCAGCCACTTCTCCATGCTGACCGTTGACCCGGGGCCGGCGAAGGTGTTCCGGGATACCCTCCCGAGGGCATGGGAAGGGTTCTCCGCGGCCGGCTGGGATATTCTCATGCTTCTCCTGTACACGATCATCGCGTTCGCGGTTGCCTTCTGGCGGTTCGCCAGGCAGGACGTCGCCCCCGCACCGGGGACCTGAGCGCACCTCTCGAGTTTAATCAGGAGTCCGCATCGATGAGAGATATCGCAAGGAAGGAGATACTCGAGAACCTGACAACGTACAGGTTCTATATACTCACGGGGCTGATGTTTTCTATGATGCTCATAAGCATCATTGTCTCGTACGGGGACTACCATCTCCGCGTGGAGAATTACAACATACTCCGCCCCGGACCCAAAGAAAGGGAGAGAATCTTACTCCCGCCGGAACCGCTCTCGATATTCGCCAGGGGGCTCGATGCCAACGCAGGACGGCTCTACCAGCTCTCGTTTCGCGGTATTGATGTGCAGCCCGGTCAGCAGTCGATCAACCGGGTCTCGTCGCTCTTCAGCCTGCCGGACATGCTCTTTGTCACGCGGGTCATACTCGCGCTCGTTGCGCTCCTCTTTTCTTTTGATGCGATCTGTGGAGAAAAGGAACAGGGGACGCTGAAGCTCTTGCTGGCCGGAAGCACGAAGAGGGCGTCCGTCGTGCTCGGCAAGCTGGCCGGGAGGTATCTGCTTGTGATCGTCCCCTTTTCGGTCCTCTTCAGCCTCTCCGCGATTGCCGTGTCGCTTCTTCCGGACGTGCATGCCGTTGGCGAATACTGGACCAGGCTGGGAATTATCCTCGCGGGGTCCGCCCTCTACGTCGCCTCGTTCATCGCTCTCGGGACGGTAATTTCTTCGTTCGTCCACAGAAGCGCGACGTCAATGATGGTCGCGCTTGCGTTCTGGGTCCTCCTGGTGTTTGTTGTTCCGAACCTGGGCGCGACTGTGGCGCAGGCGATAGGGGAAGTTCCGCCCGCTGACCGGGTCGAGATGAAGACGCGTCTGGCGATCATTCAATCGATAGTGGAAACGCAGCAGTCGATGAAGAACTCCAAACAGAGGGACTATTCCAGGATCATGAAACAGATTCGGGAAGCCAACACCGGTGTGCTCCAGACGTACAGGCCGGAGCTGAACAGGCTCATTTCCCTGACGAGGTCGATCGTCCGTTGCTCTCCTGCGGGCGCGCTCGGATTTTTCACCACGGAGATCTCGAACACCGGACTGAGCAGGGACCTGGGGGTCAAGGACGCAATCTGGATGTTCGTGGAGAGGAACTTCAACAAGTTCGGCGGGCTTGAAAAAGGGGAGGTGGAGCAGTTTGAATACCGCGCGGCCACTCCGGGAGATCAGATCGCCGGCGTCGCGCTTCCGGATGCTCTTCTGTTGCTTATCATGCCGGCGGTGTTCGTTGCGCTGGCTGTAGGATCATTCCTGCGCTACGATCCCCGGTAACAGATACCCGGCTTCAGGAGGCCCGGCAAAAAGATTGAAGGAGAGATCCGCATGATTCCGCATCTGATACGCAAAGAGCTCCATGAGAATTTCCAGAACACCCGGTTCATAACGGCATGCGGCGTCTCCCTCGTGCTCATGATATCCTCGATCGCTGTGCTCACGCGGAGCCATGAAGAGCAGGTGCGGGATTACCAGGACAGGGTGCGTCAACAGGACGAGTTTATAGACAAGTACGGACACGTCAACAGGCTGGGGTGGATGTCCGTGGTGGCACGGGGACCGTCACAGCTCCAGGCCCTCGTTCTGGGGGTCGACAGGGAGGCCCATCAGGACAATTTCGTAAGTAACCCCGTCCCCGTGCTCCTCGCCCGTCTGGATTTTTCTGCGATCGTAACGGTAATCATGAGCCTTGTCGCTCTCCTTTTTTCCTACAACGCAATAAGCGGTGAAAGGGAAGCGGGGCTCCTGAGGCAGATACTCGCATCGGGGATTTCCCGGAATGCGCTTCTCGCCGGCAAATTTGCGGGTGGACTGGTCAGCCTGCTCATACCTTTTACGGTCAGCGTCCTTGCCGGGATGCTGTTCCTTGCGCTCAACCCCTCGCTTCAGATTCAGCCGGCGGACTTCTCCGTGTTTGCGCTTCTGCTGGCCGCCTCCTGGCTCTACGTTTCCGTGTTTTACGCCATCGGAGTCTTCTTTTCGACCCGCTCGCAGACTTCGGGTGAGGCATTATTGAAATCGCTCTTTGCGTGGGTGGTACTGGTTCTGGTGATACCGAACGCCGCCCCCTTTCTGGCTGCCCAGTTCTACCCGATTCCCTCTGCGACGAAGCTTGCCCAGGACCGGTACATGATCGAGGACAGGGAACGTGACGCGATCGTCTGGCAGAGGAGAAATGCCCTGATCAATGAGAAGTTTACAGACCTTAAAGGAATCATTGATCTCCCCCAGGGCGACCTTCAGGATAAGCTGAAATCGGACCCCTCCCTGGACGAACGGTACAGACTGTATGCGAAAGGATTCGACGAAATCATCGAGGTGACGAACAGGGAGCAGGCAGGCAAGTTCAAAAAACTCGAGGAAGTTTTTCTGCAGCGCTCGCGCGTTCAGGAGAAGCTTGCAGGCTATCTGACCTCTGCCTCCCCGCTTTCGAATCTCGTGTTTATCGCAACAGACCTGACTGAGACGGGGCTCGCGGCTGATGACTACTGGGACCGGGTGTCAGGCGAGTACAGCCACGAGCTGATGGCGTACGCAGACATGCAGTTCAAAAAGGCGGTCGAAAAGGATCCGACCTTCACCTTCGATGACTACCTGGACCTCCGGGCGCGCCCGCGGTTTCAGTACCGGCCGGCGGGTCTGATGGAAAGGGCGGCTCCCGATCTGGTTCAGTGGGGCGTCCTGGCCATGTTCAATCTTATTTTCTTTGTGGCCGCTTTTGTGAGTTTTCTGCGCTATGACGTCCGTTAACAGGGAGGTATGATGGGAAGATTTGTCGGCCTGGCGTTCGCTCTCGTGGTTGCCCACCTGGCGGCCGCTCAGATGCTGTATAACCCCAACGATGAGAGGTTCAAGTCCCTGTACCTGGAGAAGACCCAGAGCGACTACAGGATGCAGAAACAGGACTTCCAGCGTCAGAAGCTCCTTCATGACAAGGGATTGATCTCGGAGCGGGACTTCAGCCAGTCTGAAGCGTCGTTCAAGGCGGCGCAGATCACCTACCAGCAGGCCATACTCTCCCTGGCGTTCGAGCAGCCGCACATCTCGATCGACAACGGCGTCAAATACCAGGGGAAGGACGGGAAAAAGCGGGTCCGGCTGACTCTGCGGAATACAACGGGGGGCCTCATCGAGGGAAGGAAAATCGAGCTTGAGGATTTCGAGGGGATCAGGACCGACAGGATAGCGAACGTGTACGTTTCGCTCCTGAACGACACGAAGGCGATCGTGAGCAAGCCGTACGAGGCGAAAGTCGAATCGATGCCGTTCAACAAGCCGATCGCGTTGGACTTCTTCCTTCTGCAGGATTTGGACAACGTGACCGTGAAATGCGTGTACGGGGACAAAACCGACGAGAAGAAGATTTACCTTCAGAAAGACGAATCCGCGAACAGGGTTCTCATAAGCTCCGACCAGTTCTCCCAGGAGGCGGACCTCGGCGCGCGGGCGAACTACAACCTGATGCTGGAGCTCTTTTCCAGCTCCGATAACGTCTACAAGCTGGACGTGTTCAACCTCCCCCGGCAGATCGCCTGTGATTTCCTGGAGGACCCGACGAACGCCCGGCTCTCGCAGGTCAAGTTCTCGCAGGACGTCAATTCAAGAAAAATTGCGCTTGCGGTATACCTCCCCGACAGGTACGACAGCACGTCATTCATGATCGACGCGCCGATCGCGTTTTACGCAGCGGCAATACCGCGCGCCCAGGCCGAGAACGTTGCCGATAAAGAGAAGAAGTTCATGGCGGCAGACCTGGACCGGATGAACATAAGCTACATCAGGCTTGAGCTCGTCCCCCGCGGTGTGGGGAGGATCGAAGTGAGGGCGGCGAATTTCTACCAGGAGCTGAAGCCCGGCGAGCGTGTGCAGATGAACCTCACGGTCTACAACGACGGCACGCGGAGGCTGGATAACATCAAGGTGCAGGCGGAGTCGCCCCTGAACTGGAGCCCCACGATCCTCCCCGACCTTGTCCCCTCTCTTCTCCCCGGAAAGGAGGAGACCGTGTCCGTCACGATAATCCCTCCCGGCGACGTGAGCGTCGGCGACTACGAAACGACGATAAAAACCGAGGCGTTTGCAAGCAACAGGAAGGTGGATTCAGAGGATAAGAAGATCCGTATCCATATCTACTCCAGCGCAAACGTCTTCGGCACAGCGGCTCTTATCCTGCTTCTTGTGGGAATACTCGTGGGAGTTGTCGTCTTTGGCGTCCGGCTCAGCCGGAGATGAAGATAGTGACAGGGATACCGTATCAGACCTTGATTTCGAGCATTCTACATAAATTCGTAACAGACCGGCTGGTTGACGAAAAGTCGATCCGGCGATCGATGCAGATTCTCTCGTCCCCCCGATAGTGGTTCACGTCAGGGAATCAGTTCTTCGCCAGCCAATCCAGGCCTTCCCTTTTTGTTTTGAATACCCTGTGGTGTGATCTTCCGCTCCCTTTCGAAAAGTCAATGAGAAGTATCCTCTCCCCGGCGTGGTCCATGCAGTGTACGTCGCTCATCCTCTGGTCCTCATATTTGCGTCTACCACTCCGCTCTCAGCCACACGAATCCCATCGCCGGCACTGTCACCTGGCTTCCCACTTCGGTCTTCCCGCGCTCTTCGCCCGTGTCGCATATGGTGACGGACATCGGCTGCCTGGCAGGCCACAACAGGGTCGCGGTTTCGCTCTTTTCTGAGAGCGAGCGCAGGTGAACGATGATCGCCTTACCGTCATCCGTCGACTTGACCATTGTAACTGCGACGCGGCCACTCGCCAGGGCAATAATCGGCTCCGTGATGCGATTCCTGTCGGCCGCAAGCGCAATGAGAGGCTGAGAGTGCTCCGTGCCGAATCTGCCTGCGGCTCCGGCATCATATCTTCCGTGCAGCAGTATCCTGTAACGGAATTCGACCGGTCCATCCTGCGTCAGGGGTGTGTTTGTGAACCAGTGGTTGTTCATCACCCAGGAATAGATCGTGGAACTCGGTGTGAGCTTCGCGGGCCACACGTCTCCTTTCCCATCCCACCCCGCCGTGTTGTTCGCGGTGATGCTCCCGTACTCGATCAGGGGGGCGTCGAGCGAACACCATGTCACGCCCATCGTATCGTTGGAGACGTCCACAAAATGCTGTGCCGTCATCCACGCCCGGTTCGCGGCCTCCCATTGATCGAGATCGGGTTGCATTATCCCCCACGGGACATCGACGTGCGTCCTTGCCCCCGGTACGGCGAAACCAAATCCGAAATGAACGCCGTCTTTTGCCAGGAGCGGAAGCTTGTCGACGACGTCGGTGATCTCGACCTGCGGCTGGCCGCATATCAATCTGACCGACCGCGTAACCGAGCGGCATCCCGGGGCTCTGGATGTTACCTGTATTTCTCCGGCGATCGGCCCGGATTCCTTCAGCACGATTGATGTGACCGTGTCGGGTCTGGCTTCACCCGTGCCCCGGGCTGGCTGCCATCGGAATGCATTGAGTCCGCCGTTGACGCTTGTGTCGGCAAAATCCCTCCAGGAGGCGTCATGCACAAGCCGGACGATATTGCCCGTTCTCCGGTCCAGCGAAACCTGAACGACCCCGTTATCCAGCAGTGTATCCGTGAACGCGCAGTGCCCGCCGATCGTACGTGTGCCGGGCACGACCCTGAAATGCCGCGAGCCAAATGCGGGCACATCCGGAGACATGAAAATCAGTTCTCCTGTCGAGAGCCTCTGGGAAAGCATCTCGTTTCCCTCGTCATCGACAACGCGTTCGCCTGTCTGGCTCTCCTGCGGCGTCAGGGTTAGAACCCCCCCCAGAGGCCACGAATTCGTATTGAGCACCGCTATCCCTCCGTGCGACGGTCCCTCGGCGGGTCCGAGCGCGCCGTTGGACTTGTCTGTGGCAGGAGCGAGCGCGTCGTCAAGCAGCGCCTGGCTCCTGTCATCGGCCTCCTGGAAATAGCGCTGTTTGGCCTTCCATATGGCATTCTGGAAGAAGGGCTCGCCGGGGTTTTCGGCGGCGAATGTGTGTTCCGTGCACATCACGATATTGCGCCAGGCCTCGTCGAAATCTGCCCGCGGCGCCGACTCCCCGGCGTGAAGCATGGACCATGCGATTTCTGCCTGCACAAGCCGCTCCCTGGAGTTCAGGTACATGCGGGTCTCTTTCGCGAAGGTGCCGAAGCTGTCCGTCCAGTAATCGCTAAAGTCACCCTTTACAACGGGGAGCCTGTCGCCGTACCGCTTTTCGAGCGTCTCCATGATTGTGTGCGCGCTGGATATCACGAGGTGCGGATAGGCGTACTCGTTGTTCCAGGACCTCACTGCGTCCGGGAGATCCGCGTCCAGAAGCGCGTTGTCCCACATCGCCCATGATACAACGAACATGTCATAAGGATATTGTGCTTTCTCAAGCTCGGGCAGCTCGCGGAAGAGATGGGGGTCCAGGAAATCGGCCCGCGGATCGGCGGTCGTGATGATTTCGGGAATCTTTGAACGGTCCCTCTGGCCGAACCACGGCCGGCCGGTTTTTCCGCCTTTTTCCATCCCCGCGCCGTACGTGCCGGCATTCAGGAAGAGAACCTTTGATTTGCCGTCCTGTCCCATCCACCAGAATGGTCTGTAGCGAAACCGGGAAACCATGCTGTCGTTGCCGCGCCCGCCGTTCGGCATCATCATGACATAGCGGATCCCTTCGTGCGCCATCACCTGCACGAGCCCCCATGCCATTCCCGGCACGTCCACCTGTACGTACGTATCGATCGGTTTGCCTGTCAGCTTTGCCGCTTCTCTTCCCGGTCTCAGGCTTTGAATCATCTCCTCGTCGCTCATTGCGGTCGTGAGTTCGTTCACGTATGCCGCATCGAGACACAGCTCGTCCCTCTGGACCGCCAGGATGAGCCTCTTTCGCTGATCGGGTGAGGCAGAAGCATAGTACCGCTCGAACGGCCACATCACTTCGGTGTTCCAGAGATACCGCGACCCTTCAGGGTAATTGCGCGTGGCTTCCGCCAGCTTGATCCCCTGGTCGATGTTCCTTTTGTGTATGAACTCGACGTTTGCCTGCGTGTTCGAGTAGCCGATGTCCACGTGCGAGTGCGGATAAACGTACACAGTCCAGTAGCGCATGGGAGGGACTTCTACCGTCTCCGCGAGCGAGTCCCTGTTCTGTCGCAGCGTCAGTCGTACAGTCGACGCTTCCTTGACCCCTGCGTCCGGCGGGAGGAGGACCGAAGCGGAATCCAATCCTGCACCTTCCGCCGTAAACGAGATTGTCTCTGACTCCCTGTCGGATAAGATGTCGAGCCTGGCCGCGCCGCGTACCTTTGAGTTCAGAAACCTCAGGAGGACCACTCTTCCCGGTTTTCCGTCCGCGCGGTATTTGTAATACGGTCTCACGGTACAGGTCATGCTGTCCGGAAATGAACGGGGCTGCGGGATTGCCGGCCGGGAGGGTGAGAGCGCGGTGCAGAAAAAACAGAATGCGATTGTCGCAATCAGGGGCTGTTCGGGAGGTCGTTTCATTTCAAAAGAACGAGTTTCTTCGAGGCATGATAGTCTCCCGCGGTGATCGTATAGAAATACGCCCCGCTTGCAAGCCCTGATGCGTTGAACGACGCTTCGTGGTACCCCGCATCTTCCTGCTCGCTGACAAGCGTTGCCACCCGTTGACCGAGCGTCGTGAATACCTCCAGCGTAACGAACGCCTTCTGGGGGAGGCCGTACTTTATTGTCGTGGAAGGGTTGAACGGATTCGGATAGCTCTGGCTCAGCGAGAACTCGGTGGGGAATCCCTCTCCGGCGACGCCCGAAGCGACGTTGACGGCAATGCCGTCCGAATAGAGGAATGTCCCGTCAAGATTGAGCTGCTTGAGCCGGTAATAGACGGTTCCGGTTCCCGGGGCGGCGTCGGTGTAACTGTATCGCTGCGGCACCGTCGTTGTGCCGTGAGCGCTCACGAAGCTCCCCTGGAGGGACTGGTATCCCCCGGTCTGCACGGCCGACTTCTGGATTTCGAACCCGTATGCGTTTGTTTCGCTGAGCGTCGACCATTGAATCAACACCCCGTGTCCGTTGACATCCGTCCCCGTGAGCGAGGCGAGCTGTATCGGCAGCGGGGGTCCGGAGTTTTCCCACAACCCGCGTCCGTGCGTCGCGATCCTCAGTACGCGCGTGCTCGACTGAAATGCCATGTCAAACACCGCCACGATGGGGAGACCAGATCCGAACACATTCCAGCTCGCCCCGCCGTCCGTCGAGGCATACACACCTATGTCCGTCCCCGCGTAGAGAGTGCTCGAGTTCGCGGGATCGACAACGAATGCATTGACGGGGACATCGGGAAGTCCGCTGTTGATCGATGTAATGGAGGGGGTGGCGTCGATGTTCGTCACTTTCCAGACGTGCGATTGCGACGTCGAGGTTCCTCCCATGTATCCCCCCAGCGCGACGTAAGCAGTGGTCTTGTCCCTCGGATCAAATGCGACGCGGCCGATGTATTTATCCGGGATCACGCCCCCGCTCCCTGTAGGGTCAAGCGTCGTCATCGCCGGGGAGCCGGTTGTTGTGTAGAAGAGAGCCCCGTTGTCGAGTCCGACGATCCTGTAGTTGTCGTCCTGGGGCGATATCGCGATGGTCGAGATGGGGGTGCCCGTGATCAGTGGCGCCTGGCTGACCACGTTCATGGTTGTGCCCGTAGTTGTGGATCGGTACAGCCGGTCTGTTCCGAAATAGAATATGTTCGGGTTCCCCGGTCCGAGTGCCATCGGTGCGTAAAAGAGGACCGCGTCGCTGCAGCCGATCCCGTTCGAGGTTCCGCCGCATCCCAGAACAGTCCAGAGCCCGTCCGAAGCCGACCCGACGTTTGTGACGCGCGCGAACGCGATAAGGCTCCCCGTCGCATTATAGTAGGTATGGTACATCGTGACGTTGACGACGTCCGTCCCCGCATTCTGATCGATCGCCGTGTACCCGCCGTCGCCGAAATCGATCCGGTTCCATGCGCCCAGCGGCGTGTACATGTTCGTCCCGTTGTCCTGCGTCCCGCCGATCGAGAAATTGGGATCGGTCGGGTGGAGCGCGATGCTCTGGAACTGCGTGGCGTTGAACCCTGCCACGTTCTGACTCGTCCAGGTGTGTCCGCCGTCCGTCGATTTGAATATGCCGCCGTCGTTCCCGTGGTAGACGATCTGTGAATTGGAAGGAGCCACCGTTATCGCGTGCGTGTCCGCATGGAGACCCGCATCGAAATTCGTGAACGAGGCTCCGCCTGTGACGGAAATCGCGTGCATCCTCGAGCAGCTCGAGGAGCTCACCTGTCCGCCGATGTGGATCGTATCGGTTGCAGTTGATGTGCCGGGGACGACGGCGATGGCCGTGTTGTAGAAGCACTGCCCGCCGCAGAACCCTCCGCCGCCCGCCAGCTTGCCGGACCATGTTGCCCCGGCGTCGGTCGAGACTCTCAGTGCGCCCTCCTGTGTCGCATCGGTGCACCCGGTGCCGGATGATGCCTCGCCGGTCGCGGCATACACGACCGTCGACGGGCCGCGGGTATAGATTCCGAACGCGACACGCACTGCCGAAGTCGTTGTCCCGAGAACCAGTGTCTGGGTGAATGCCGGGGTTGCGGCAAGTGCGTTCGTGGTACGGTATATCCCCCCGTCGCCGCTCGTCCCAAATCCGAAGACGGAACAGACGATCGTGTCGGGATTCCCCGGCCCGAGCACCATGTCGGTGATGTTCCTGTTCCCCGTGTTATCCGTTTCACTCGCCGCGGTCGTGACCGTGAGTTTCGTGAACGTCACCGATGAGGCGGCCGACGTGCCGTTCGATGAGCGCCAGAGTCCCCTCGGTCCCAGCGGCGGATACGTCCCGCCCCCTGCAGCGTCGCAGCCCATCCCGATGGCGCCCGAGCCCGTGGCGACGAATATCGTGGCGGGGTCCGAAGGGTGGACGAGGATCTTGCTGATCGTCCGTCCGCCGAACGCGGTCGTCCCCGGAACGCCGCTGTACGCCGGGTTGATCGGTCCGACGAGTATCGGCGAAGTGTCGGCGTTGTCGATGCGGTAGAGTCCCACGCCGGCGTAGCTGTCGCACGAATAGTTTGCTTCGCCCGTCCCCACGTACAGGATCGTCGGGTTCGAGGGGGCCAGGGCCAGAGCGCCGATCGCCAGAGATTGCGCTCCGTCGAATATCGGCGTCCAGTGGGCTCCCCCGTCGACAGACCGGTAGACTCCCCCCTGTGCAGTCCCCACGTAGACGGTATTAGGATTGGTGGGGTGGATCGCGACGGCGGTCACTCTCCCGCTCACGGACAGCGTCGTTGATTGCGTTTGCCCGTTCGGTATCGGGGCCGGTCCGAGCGGCGTCCACGCCGTGCTCGTCACCTTGGCGAGCGAACGGGTTGTGCTTCGCTGCATCTCGGTTATCGCTTTCAGCCGTGGATCGTAAGGAAGATTGTGGGGGAGTCCGCGGAGCCTGGCGATATACTCGTCGCGCATTCTCATGAAGTCCTGCTTGTTCGTCCGCCCGTCGAGGAATTTCGGCAGATCGGGATCATCCGACTGCGCGCGAAGTCCCGGTGACAGCAACGGGAGAATCAACAGTGTGACTGTCAGCAGGTGAGTTTTGATCCGGACTTGAATGTCGTGCATCGCCCGCCTCCTCATCCCTGAATGGATATGAAATCGTTCGAGTTTCAGTTCGCGCACCGGCGGGGTGATTCGGGGCGGGGAGTTTCAATGCGCTCCGGCAGCATCAGTCGCCGAAAGGGAAAGGGTCAATCTGGCGTGCTGCCGCGTGTATCGGGGGGAGCAGTCGGTTGAGACCGCCGGTCTGGAAAGTCAAGGAATCACTCCGGTATTGTGAGTTGAAAAGAACCGGCCAAACACGAAAATATAGCCTCCCGGCTGCATATAGTCAACGGTCCGGAATGGTCTGAAGTTCCGACCGGAATATCCCGGCGCGAGGGTCAGTCTGATACTGGGAAGCGGGGGAAAAGCGGAGTGGTGCGGGCGGCGTCAAAGGAGCTGTTACCTGTCCTCGTGCGAGCGCGGTTTCTGGAATTTAGCCGCGATCCCCGTCCACCCGGTCCGGTGGGAAGCGCCGGGCACGCAGCCTCTGTGCTGCATCTTGATGATGTGCCCGAAAATCGCTACTATGTTGCTGTTACGCTTATTGCTCCGTACCGGATCCCCGGTCTTTGAGAGAAGCCTCCTCGTCATTCGGCGACGGAGGCTTTTTTTGTTGGAACACGTTTCTTGAGCTGAAAACGACTGCAGCGACATTGAGCAGATGATCGAAAGCAACGATCGTCCCCGCCCGGCTGCACCGGGCGGGCCGCGGATGACGACGGGGTTACCCCTTCTTCTCGTGGTTCCCCTTGTGAAGCTCCTGGTCCAGTTGATATTTGTCAACGGGTGGGGACTGCACGGGGACGAACTCTACTACCTGGCATGCAGCGAACATCCGGACTGGGGGTATGTCGATCAGCCCCCTCTCTCCCTTTTCCTTCTGCACATCCAGCGGGGGCTCTTCGGCGACTCGATGCTGTCCATCCGGCTCCTTCCTGCAGTGTGCGGGGCGCTGGCAGTATTTCTCACCGGGCTCCTCGCGCGCAGGATGGGGGCGGGCATGTTTGGCCAGATTCTCTCGGAATTCTGTGCTCTCATCGCACCCGTGTACCTGGCGTTGAACCACTACTACTCGATGAACGGATTCGACGTCCTCTTCTGGGTAGCGGCCCTGTACATCATTGTCCGTCTGATTGACGGCGGCAGACCCGTGCTCTGGGTCCTCTTCGGTATCGTGATCGGTGTGGGGTTTGAAAACAAGGTCAGCGTTCTCTTCCTCTGTTTCGGGCTCGGCGTCGGCCTCCTCCTGACAAAAGAGAGGCGGGTGCTTCTCACACGCTGGATCTGGCCGGCGGCCATCGTTGCCCTCCTCCTGATGATTCCGCACATTCTCTGGCAGATCCGAAACGGATGGCCGACGCTCGAATTCATCGGCAACGCCCGCGCCCACAAGATGGTGGCGATGTCCCTCCCGGCGTACCTCTTTGAAGAACTCATGCTTATGCAGCCCCTGTCGGTATTTGTCTGGGGGACGGGCCTCATTGCGCTTCTTATATACCGGCCGCTCGCGAGATACCGCCTGTTCGGGTGGTGCTATCTCGCCGTCCTCGCGCTCTTTGTCCTCCAGGGGGGAAAGCCGTATTACCTCGTCCCGATATATCCGGTCCTCATCGCCTCCGGGGCGATTGTCATCGAGAGGTGGTTCTCAGACCTGCGGATCAGAACCGCATTTGCCGTCGTCCTGATCGCCGCCGGCGTGCTGACTGCGCCACTCGGGATGCCCCTTCTCCCCGTGGAGCAGTTCATCAGGTATCAGGATGCGATCGGGCTTCGTCCGGGCAGCGGAGAAAAGATCGCCGAGGGGAGGCTCCCTTCGTTTTTCGCGAGCATGCTTGGCGCGGAGAAACTTGTGGCCCTTGTTGACTCGGTGTACCGGTCACTCCCGCCCGGTGAGAGGGAGAAGTGCGGCATATTTTGTGAGAACTACGCGCTTGCCGGAGCCGTGGACTTTTATGGCAGGAAGTATGGTCTGCCGAACGCGATGAGCGGCCACAATTCCTACTGGCTCTGGGGAACCCGGGGGTACACCGGGGATGTGCTTGTAATCGTCGGAACGAACGCACGCGACCTGAGGAAATACTTTGATGAGGTGACGCAGAAGGCCGAATTCCGGGATGAGTATGTCCAGCCGATGTACAATGGGCTCCCTCTCTTTGTCGTCAGAAAGCCCGTGCAGCCACTTCTCCTCCTGTGGCCGCGCGTAAAGAAGTATATATGATCGGTGAATTGCTCTCTGTTGATGATCTTGCTTTGGCTGTCTGTTGTCCATACTTCATCCGGTCCACCCAATCCGGCACCGGCGTCCTGTTCGGACGTCCGGCGGCCGGCATATCCTGACACATCACACGAGGTCGAACGATGAAAACATTACGTTGTTTGCTTGTCGTCCTGATGGCGATGGCGCTCATGGGAGGGGATGCGATTGCGCAGGAGAAGCGTCAGATAAAGCCGAAAATGGGACATGTGACAAAGGTGGTGACCGTTGTGAATCCGAAGTCATGGACCGGCCGTGCCCCGGCGCACCTGAAGTTCACGGGGACCATATTTGTCGCCAATCCGCCGGTCGACGTGGAATATACATGGATCAGGAGCGACGGTGCGCAGGGTGGGGTGCAGCATGCGACGATCAGGAGCGCGGGACAGGGATTTTATGATACGTGGGATGTCGGCGCTTCGAAGCAGAAGATGAGAGTATGGGAACGGCTCCAGGTGGTCTCGCCGAACAAGGCTTCTTCCAATCCGGCGATCGCGACTGTCAACTGCAAGTAATGCGGGAAATGCGTGCACCAATCCTGTGAACGCGTGAATGCGCGGCAACCTGCATTCACGCGTTCACTGCATCCCAATCTGGAGTCTCCTCATGAAATCTCGAACACTGATTCTCTCCGTATGGTTGCGTAATCTCCTCCCGGTCATGCTTCTGGTTCTTCTCGCTTCGGCCGCTGTGGTTGCGCAGGACAAAACGAACACGAAGTCTGCTCCGGCGGTCAAGCCTGACACCGCAAAGACGATCGACCCGGGGCTGATCGGCGTCTGGGGCGTCGATGCGCAGGGAGGCTACGATTTTCGGGCAAACAGCACGTTTGTCATGCAAGGGGCGGTCACGTATCGGTTCAATGCGTCGAAAGGGATCTGGCACTACTGGCAGGCGGAAACCCCCGGGATAAAGATGACCGCCGACTACAAGCTGTCGGCCGACGGGAAATCGCTTTCGATAAATCTCAAGACGGGGAAGCCCTTCACGAACCTGAAGAGGATAAAGTAACCCCGTCGCGTACGAACGCTCGTCAGGACAACGCCGTGAAGTTCTCCTGAATTCATCTCGGGAGGATCAGCCGCCTTGTCTCTGCGAAGTCCGCCGCTTTCGATCAATAATGATCGACCCCGGTCGCGAGCCCGGTTCCGTCGGATCGCAGCCTCTGTGATCCCACGTCCTCGTATCCGTTGATCGGCGTTGCACTTTCGTCAATTCAGTCGTATCTTGGAGCCGGCCTATCCCGGAGTCCATTCACGCGTGCCCGTACGTTCGATCGGACCGAGGGCCTCCCTTTCTCCTGCCCGTCCCGCAATGTCATATTCGGAGGAACGCACAATGTCTCACATCCGGGAATGCATCGTTCCGCTTCTTCTGGTCGTCCTCGTTTCCATCTCCGCGCCGGCCCAGAAGAAGAGCGATGAGCCCAGGCGCTGGGTGCTCGGCGCATCCGAGATAAGGACGGTCAGCTCCAGGGTCACGAACAAGGACTACGAGCTCATCATCAATCTCCCTTCGAGCTATGCAAAAGAGACGGCGCGGAAGTATCCCGTGTTCTATTTCTGCGACGGCTATTACGATTTTCCCCTCATCGCGATGATCTACTACGACCAGTTGTTCGACAGGACGGCTCCTGAATGCATACTCGTCGGGTTCTCGTACAGGGGGGATATTGCCGATTACGGTCCGCTGCGGAGCCACGATCTCACGCCGACGGCGATCCCGGAGGCTCCCGGGACAGGCGGGGGCCCCGACTATCTCAAGGTCATCGAAACGGAGTTCATCCCGTACGTGGAATCTCACTACCGCGCCGACACGTCGTTCCGCGCGCTGGGGGGGAGTTCACTCGGCGGGCTGTTCACGCTGTATGCGATGTTCACGAGGCCGGCCCTCTTCAAGGCGTATGTCTCGGTGAGTCCAGCCGCCATGTGGGACCGCGGAATGCTCCTTCTTGCGGAAGAATCGTACCATCAGCAGCACGGGGATCTCCCCGTATCGCTCTACATGACCGGCGCGGAGAAGGAGTTCTCCGACAATCCCGCGTTCATCGAAGGGATCAGGTATTTCGGCGACGTCCTCAAGAAAAGGGATTACAGGGGGTTCCGGTATGAATTCCGGATTCTTGACGACTCCTACCACGCGAGCTCGAAGCCGGAAGGGTACACACGGGGGATGCAGTTCATATTCGCTCCACTCATGAAGAACTCACGACGGGAACAAGACGACAGATGAAACCGACATTGACAGGAGTGCTCCTTGCAGCGGCGGCGCTTGCGGCCTTCAGCCGCGCGGCAGCGGGGGAGAAAAGCCCGGTGCCCGCGTACACGCTTACGATAAGGATAGACCCGGCGGCCGGACACATCGAAGGGAGGACTGAGATTTTCGGCCTGCGGGACACCTCTCTGATGCTCAACGCGGCGATGAAGATTGGCCGGTTCGAATCGGCCGGGCGCGCTGTGGCGTACACGAGGACCCCCTCGCGTTTCATGCCGGGGACTTCGGAAGTTATTATCCCTGCCGGATACAGGGACAGTCTTCTGATCGAGTACGCGGGAGAGATGAACCAGGATTCCTACCCGCCCATACTGAGTGCGGCGAACATGGTCAGGTCGGGGCTCGTCGAACTCGCCATGTACCTGACGTGGTACCCCCGTCCCGCGAGCGGCGCGGTGTTCACGTTCAACCTCGATGCGGACCTCCCGTCGAATTACGTCACCGTGACGAACGGCGCGCCGGCCGGGACAAAGGAGGAGAACGGCCGGTCTCTCACGCAATGGAAGTCGTACGCCCCCGGCAACGACATTGCTCTCCTGGCTGCGCCGGACCTCCACCGCGCGGATACGGCCCGGGGGGGCGTCGCGGTGGAGATCTACTACGACAGGCTCCCTGTGTCGTACGTGGACTCGATGAAGACGAATCTCCTGAAATCCTTGGACCGGCTCACAACGCTCCTGGGGAAGCCGGAGTCGGCGGGATTGATCCGGGTCGCCTACTCTCCCCGGCAGGCCTGGGGCTACGTGCGCATGCCGTTAATCGTTGTCTCGGAAGGAAATGCTCTTTCGTGGCGCTCGAGGGAATTCGGGACGGCGAGGGATTTCCGCTATCTCACGCACGAGATAGCGCACTACTGGTGGAAGTACGCAAACATGGCGACCCCCGATGACTGGATCAACGAGGGACTGGCGGAGTATTCGGCGTTCATGGTCTCCCGTGAGGTCATCGGGAAGGAGTTTGCGGAGAAGCTCCTTGTCGAATGCAGAGCGCGCGCCTCGCAGAGCAAAACCGGCGATCCCGTCGCGGAGACTCAGGGGAATTCTGCGGATCGCGAAATCAACCGGTACGACAAGCCCCTCCTTCTTCTCAACCGGCTCCGGGTGAAGTACGGCGATGCGAAGCTCGACGGCTTTCTCCGTGCTCTTTATGTCCGTTTCGCGTCGTCGAACGGCGCGACGACGGCCATGTTCCTTGACGTAACGCGGAAAGAGCTCGGAGCGGAGGCGCGGGCGATGGTTCAGAAGGCGATCTATAACAAGGTCTGGGTTGAACCCGGCGTGCAGTAAGCAGCGGGGTCTGTATTGGGGCGCCGTGTGTCATCCGTTGGCAGCCCGAACGCGGTCGTTTTCAACTTCAAGTGAGAAAAGCGCACTGAATTCCCATGGTCCTCACCCCCGAGAAAGGCCTGCGGTCCACGATCCTGGGGATACTCGCCAACGCGGTGCTGGCGGTCATCAAGGGGATTGCGGGAGTCCTGGGAAACTCCTACGCGCTCATTGCCGACGCGATTGAATCAACGACGGACATCGCAAGCTCGCTGATCGTGTGGGGGGGTCTGAAGATCTCCGGCATCCCCCCCGACATCGACCATCCGTACGGGCACGGCAAGGCAGAGCCGCTGGCTGCAACCGTGGTCTCGCTCTTCCTCTTTGCCGTGGCGATCGCCATCGCAATCCAGAGCGCCAGGGAGATCGTGACGCCCCATCATGCCCCGGCGCCCTTCACGCTCATCGTCCTTGTCGTTGTCGTCATTACGAAGGAATCCCTCTTCCGGTTTGTCTTTAACGTCGGGAAGAGTATCGACAGCACGGCGGTGAAGAGCGATGCGTGGCACCACCGGAGCGACGCGATCACCTCCGCCTCCGCCGCTATCGGGATTTCCATCGCCCTCATCGGCGGCCCCGGATATGAAACTGCGGACGATTGGGCCGCAATGTTCGCCTCCGTCGTTATCGCGTTCAACGCGTTCCGGATACTCCGCCCGGCAGTCAACGAGGTGATGGATGCCGCCCCGACCTCGGAGATCGAGAATGATGTCAGGGAGACGGCGCAGCGCGTCAACGGGGTTCTCGGCCTCGAAAAATGCCGTATCAGGAAGATGGGGTTGTGGTATTATGTGGATCTGCACGTGACTGTGGAGGGAAGCATGACCGTGCGGGAGGGGCATGAAATCGCCCGGAATGTGAGGGCCAAGCTCCTGGCGGCGCATCCGAACGTCGCCGATGTACTTATCCACATTGAGCCGTCCGACTTACTGGAGGAATGACATGAACATCAAGGCGATTGTGTACGGGGCGACCGGCATGGTGGGGGAGGGTGTGCTTCACGTCTGTCTTAACGATCCCGGCGTGGAGTCTGTCCTTGTCGTGGGAAGGAGGACCTGCGGTGTGAGTCATCCGAAGCTTCTCGAGGTCCTTCACACCGATTTTTTCAACTACACCCCGATCGAGTCGAGGCTCGCGGGATACAATGCCTGTTACTTCTGTCTCGGGGTCTCATCGATCGGCATGAGCGAGAGGGAGTATCGCCGGACGACGTATGATCTCACAATGGCCGCTGCAAAGATCCTCGTGAAGCTCAACCCTGATATGACGTTTTGTTACGTCTCGGGGATGGGGACCGATTCATCCGAACAGGGGCGGAGCATGTGGGCCCGCGTGAAGGGGAAGACGGAGAACGATTTGCAGAAGCTCCCTTTCAGGGAGGTATTCTGTTTCAGGCCGGGATTCATTAAGCCGATCAAAGGGCTGAAAAACGCATTCAAACTCGCCAGCATCCTGGGCGCGGCATACCCCCTGTGGAAACTCCTGGTTCCAAAATACGTCTGCACGCTCGATGAACTGGGACATGCGATGGTCAAGGTGACGCAGAATCCCCCCCGGGCGCGCGTACTCGAATGTCTTGAGATCGCGCGGCTCGGGTCCTCCCGGCCGGCCTCTGTGTGATCGGGCGTCCCGTGCGCTGTGAGGGGACCTAGAAGAGATTCGAGAGAAACCCGCCGAACTGTATGATGCATCCTCCGGAGACGATCACCGCCAGTCCTATCCATGTCGAAGGGGGGACGCTCTCCCTGAACACTGCGAACCCCGTTATCACGCTGACGACCGCAAACACCGCCACGTACACACCGAGCAGTTTCGAAAAATCCCACTGCACGAGATTGACAGCCACGCCGTAACAGCTCAGGATGAAACAGCCGAGAAGGATCGGGAGTATCCCTTCCCCCCTCATCCCCTTCCGGATCAACGCGTCTCCTCCCACTTCGAACGCTGCCGCGGCAATCAACGCAAGCCACGCAAACTGCTTCATTCTTTCATCCTCCGCTGTGCAAGAAATCTCGTGAAACTATAAAAAAGTACTTGACATTTCCTAAAAGATCCTTATAATATAATGTGCAAACAATGATATGCCTTATTAAGTAAGGTATTGAGCAATTTGAGCCTCTTAAAGTAATGAGCATAGCGGCGCGCAGGGGAACCCCGGGGGACGTTCGCACTGCGCCGGAAGGTGACCCGTCAATCCAACATCATTCACTATAACGAGGTGCCTCATGTTATTGGGGAATGTTGCAAAGGCGTGTCGGTCAACGGCCGCGCTGTTAAGCACGGTCGCCGTCATAGGGCAGGGCGCGTACAGCCAGGCAAAGGACACTACCGCCGCCCCGGCCCCCCCGGCGGTGTCAATAACAGGGTTCGTGGACACGTATTTTTCGTACAATTTCGACCGTCCGGCGAGCCGCGTCAACGAACTGCGCAATTTCGACATCTCGGACGAACAATTCAACGTAGCGCTTGCCGAAATTCAGATTCAACGGGCGGCCGCGCCGGTCGGGTTCACCGTCGATCTCGATTTCGGGCAGGCGAATGAGATTTTCCAGAGCGGGGCTCCTGGGTCGATTGCGAACGTGCGCCAGGCTTACGTCACACTCGTCATCCCCTGGGGGTCGGGACTTACCGTCGATATGGGGAAATTCGTTACCCACATGGGTTACGAAACTATACCGGCGAAAGACAATGTCAATTACAGCCGTTCGGATTTGTTTGCCTGGTCAATTCCTTACTACCACCTGGGTGCCAGGGCCGCGTACGCGCTTTCCAGCACGATCACGCTCAACGGGTATCTTTATGACGGATGGAACGGCATCCCCGTCAACAGTGGGAAGACGCTGGGATTTGAAGGGGTATATGCCCCGACGAGCGCGCTCTCGTTCACGCTCAACTGGCTCGGCGGGCCTGCGCTCCCCGACACAGTGACGAACAAATACCGGAACGTCTACGAAGTCATTGCAAGTTATTCGGCCACGGATAAGCTCACTCTGGCGCTCGATTGGGACTACGGAGCAGATCATCCTCCCTCCATGACCGCAGTCTGGCGCGGTCTGGCCGGTTATGTAAAGTACCAGCTGAACGATTTCTCGGCCTTCGCAATCCGCGGAGAAGTCTTCGACGACCCGGAAGGGTTTATGACAGGCGCCATTCAGACCCTCAACGAGGGTACTCTGACGTATGAATACAGGCCGTTCCCGGCGATCATCCTCCGCGGGGAATACCGATATGACTGGTCGACAGTGCCGGCATTCGACGGGACCGGGGGGAAGTTTGCAAGGAGAAACGAGTCCACGCTCGCCATGGGTGCGATCGTGACGTTCTGAGCGCGTGCAACGTCGTCCCTCGTGATGATTTTCAACCAATAGATTCACATCAGAAAGGAAGTTCGTATGGCGGCCGAAACGACAAATCCAACGGGGGGCATGAAGAAGACGCTTGGCCTCACCGGTGTCACGGTGAACGCAATGGCGCTTATTGCCCCGGGGGCGTTCCTCTGGATCACGTTTCAGATCCAGGCGGCAAACAACGGCGGGGCCACGGACATGTGGACCGGTATCGTGGCCGCCCTGATTGTCGCATTTCTCACGGCGATCGCTTTTTCCGAAATGGCGCGGCGCTATCCGGAAGCCGGCGCGGGGGGGTCGTACTATTTCGCCGAGAAGGCGTTCCTTGACCGGGACAAAGCCTCGCATCAGCGGTTTGCGCGTATCGCGAAATTCCTCACCGGCTGGGCCGCACACCTCTTTTACTGGGTCTATCCGGGCGTCATGGTTGCGTTCATGGCGACACTCGTGGCGTACATTCTCGGCCAGTTCGGCATCGATGTCCCGATCGTGTGGCAGATCGTGATCGCCGTTCTCTTCTCAATCGCAGTCGGGTTTATCGCGGTTCGCGGCATCACGGGTTCGACGAACGTGGCGATTGCCATAAACGTCATTCAGCTTGTCTCGCTGGTCGGGTTCAGCATACTCGCGATCATGTTCAGGGTGCAGAATCCTCTTCACGCGACGACGTGGGCGCACCCGAACGCCTTTTCGATCACGTTTCCGCACAGCCTGTCGGCGATGCTCTTCCAGTCCACGATTGCGATACTCATACTCGTCGGGTTCGAGTCCTCGACGTCCCTGGCAGGGGAGGCGATCAACGCGAAACGGGACATCCCGCGGGGCGTCCTCCTCTCCCTGGTGATTCAGGGGTTGTTCGCGTACCTGTTCGAGTATTTTGCGGCCAACTACGCCGTGAGTGAGAAACTCGTCAATGTTGCGGCGGACGGCACAAAGACGTTCGGGATGGACGCCGCTGCGGCTTCCGGCGCGCCCATCGGCGACCTGACGCGGCTGATCGGCGACTCCATGCTCGGCGGGAACGGATTCGTGCTCATGATTATCATCGCCATTACGGTCGGCCTCGCTGTCCTCGGCACGACGCTCGCGGCGATGAATACCGCCGTGAGGATAAGCTTCGCGATGGCGCAGGACAAGGAGATGCCCGCACTGATGGGCGCCCTTCACGGGAAGCACGCCACGCCGCATATGGGCGTCTGGTTCCTTGTCGCGGTCTCGGCGATCATCGGATCCGTGGGTGTCATCAACGTCACCGCGCTCACCGGGATCACGCTCGCGTCCAATATCGGGACGTTCGTCCTCTACGCCCTGATCTGCGGATTGACGTTCGTGACGTTCGTCGGGAGATCGGAGTTCCACAGCGTGAAGCATGCGCTGATACCTCTTCTCGGCCTCCTGGGGAACGTCGGGTTGCTCGTCGGGGTTGTGGTGATAGGGCTGACGACCCCCGGTGTCTCCGCCGATGCGACCCAGATGGCGCTCTGGATGACCGTCGGCTGGGGTGTGTTGAGCGCGGTGTATCTTGTGATGAACAGCAGGAAACAGGCGAAGCACATCATCCCGCCGGCGCATATGATGGGGCAGACTGCGCCGAACAAATAGGGTCGGCACATATGCGGTAACGATGCAGAATATCGCCTTCGCAGCAAAGGGAGGGGACTGGTGGGGTCCTCCTCCCTTTCTGCATATCTGCCTGGACATTCATGACATCAGAAGATTTGCCGGAAATAGACTCGCACGGCATCAGCCGCCCGGGAAAAGTCCGTCAGGACAACCAGGATGCTATCAGGTTCTGCCGTCCTGACGACCTGACCGCGAAATACGGACCGCTCTACGGTATTGCGGACGGCATGGGAGGATACTCCCACGGCGGTGTTGCAAGCTCACTTGCGCTTGAGACGTTTTTCGATACGTTTTACAAAAGCAATGGGGTCTCTCTTCCCCAGAAGCTCCGGCTCGGTGTACAGAACGCCAACCTCGGGATATTCCAGACCGCGCAGCGGCTTGGCGTGGCGAAGATGGGAACGACGCTCACCGCGGTGCACCTCGTCGGGAAGACGCTCAACATCGTCCACGTCGGGGACAGCCGTGCGTATCTCATACGTGACAATGTTGCCAGGTGCCTGACGAACGATCACACGCGCGTCGGAGAGATGGTCCGGATGAAAATGCTCTCTCCCGATAAGGTCCGCGTACACGCCCAGCGTTCCGTTCTCAGCAAATGTCTCGGCGTTGGCCTCTTCGTGCAGCCCGATATATTCCAGGTCCAGGTCCAGGGAGGAGACATAATCATCCTCTGCACAGACGGAGTCTGGTCGGTCGTGGAGGACGCGGAATTCTCTCTCCTGGCGACCGACTGCAGCGGCCCGGAGGACCTTAGCCGCCGGATCTACGAGCTCGCGATGAACCGGGATAGCGATGACAATCTCTCTGTCGTTGCGCTGTATATCCGCAGGCTCCCGTCGGGGAGCCCGTCTGATGATTCCCGGCCCGCGTGGCCCATGCGGCTTCTCCGCAGGCTCATCAGCGGGCGGGGGGATCCCTAGCCGGGTTCGGGTCTGAATCTGCAGTTTTGGGCGATTGGTCGCTCTGGCGGGTGTTTTCCGAACCGGCCGCAATATCGCATTTGAAGGGAAATCTCAATATAATGAAGGGCTAATGATGTCGAACGGATCCGGAACAACTTACTCCGCCTCGATGCTCCAGATAAGTGACCAGTTTGACCACTTCCAGATCCGGGGACACATCGCACAGGGGGGGATGAGCGATATCTACAGGGCTGTCGATCTCCTGAACGGGAAGGAGGTTGCGCTCAAGATTCCGGACAAGTCGATCATCGGTGACCCGGCGCAATACGAGCGCTTCCAGCGGGAGCTGGAGGTGATGCGTACGCTGAATCATCCCGCAATCCAGAGAGGGCTGGGATCGGGGCGGTTCAACAACACCCCGTATCTTGTGACGGAGCTTGTTGCCGGCGAATCGATGCGCGAGCTCGTCAAACGTACGGCGCCGATGGACCCTGCGGCGGCGGTAGCCCTCACAAGGAAGATCGCCGACGGGCTGGCGCACTGTCATGAGCACGACATCATACACCGCGACGTCAAGCCCGAGAACATACTCATAAGTGAAGACGGTCAACCGGTGATACTTGATTTCGGGCTGGCGCTCACGAAAGGGGCGCACCGCGTCACGTACGCGAACCTGAGCAACACCGCGGGTACTCCTGATTACATGTCGCCGGAGCAGATCGAGGGACATCGCGGGGACCGGCGCACCGATCTCTACGCCGTCGGAGTCATGCTCTTCGAGCTTCTCACGGGGCATCCTCCGTTCACCGGCGACAATCCCCTCGCTGTGATGTCCCAGCACCTTCAGGGGGGAATCCCCAGGCTTGACAAGGTTCAGCCCGGCGTATCGCCCCAGCTTGCCGCTGTCGCCATGAAGTGCCTCCGGCGCGAGCCCGATGATCGCTACCCGGACATGCACGCCCTGATCCACGATCTCGACAACCTTGACCGGGTGGACACTGCGATACTTGAGCAATCCGCCCGACCGACGAAAGCCGCCCGGTTCTGGCGTTCGCCCAAACTTGTTCCCGCGGGCATCGCGGTTCTCCTGATGCTTGCGATTATCGCTCTGGCATTCGGACTCCAGGCTCTCCGCAAATGAAGACAAAAACCACCCCCCCTACCGCAGCCGACCTCCTTGCGCTGGTCGAGACACACCGGGTGAAGTTTATCGACCTCCAGTTCACCGACGTCGGCGGCGCCGTCAAAAACGTCACGATACCGACAAAGGAGCTTGCCGGGACTCTCAACCACGGTATCTGGTTCGACGGCTCGTCCATCGAAGGATTCGCGCGGATCGCCGAGAACGACATGTACCTTGTTCCCGACACATCCACGTTCGCCATACTCCCGTGGCTCGTGGATAACGAGGTCACGGCGAGATTGATCTGCAACATTTACACGCCCGACGGCCAGCCGTTCGTCGGCGATCCCCGTGCGGTCCTCACGCGCATGCTCGGCGTGGCGGAATCGATGGGATTCCTGTACAACACAGGCCCGGAGATGGAATTCTTCCTCCTCAAGCCGGGCGACGGCGGGGAGCTCGTTCCCCCCAGGCCGCAGGACAGCGCAAGCTACTTCGACCAGCCGACCGACCTTGTGGCCACGGGTCTCTGGCGGCTTGTTGCCGGTACCCTCTCCGCCATAGGCATCGAGGCCGAGGCAATGCACCACGAGGTTGCCACCGGCCAGCACGAATTCGATCTTCGCTATGCGGACGCGCTCAAGACGGCGGACAGCACCGTCGCGTTCCGTGTCGTCATGAAGATCCTTGCGCAGCAGAAGGGACTCTATGCCACGTTCATGCCGAAGCCCATCAGGGGGATCAGCGGAAGCGGCATGCACGTTCATCAGGGGCTGAGCTTCAAGGCAAACGGGTCGAATGCGTTCAGCGACCCCGGCGACCCCCACGGACTTTCGAAGATCGCGAAGCACTTCATCGCGGGACAGCTCGCCCATGCGCGTGGGATGTGCGCGGTCCTTGCGCCGCTCGTGAATTCATACAAGCGTCTCGGCGCATATGAGGCCCCCGTCCACATTACGTGGGGGAGGATAAACCGCTCCGCGCTGATACGGATCCCCCGTGCGCATACGGCGGAATCGACGCGCATCGAGCTCCGGTGTCCCGATCCGAGTTGCAATCCGTACCTGGCATTCGCCGTCATGCTCGGTGCGGGGCTCGACGGGATCAGGCGGGAGCTGCAGGTGCCTGAAGCGATGGAAGAGAACGTCTATGTCGCAACGGACACACGCGGGAAGCAGCCCCCCACTGTCCTGCCCGGTTCCCTTTCCGATGCGATCGAGGAGCTCGAGAAAGACGCCGTGATCCGTGAATCTCTCGGTGCGCATATCTGCGAACGCTTCGTAAGCGCCAAGCGCCTCGAGTGGGACGACTACCGCCTCGAGGTCACACCGTGGGAGCTTGCGAAGTACCTTACCAACTATTGAGTTTCCCGCCGGGTTCATGACTGCCCGCTTTCGCCCGGATTCCCCCTTGAACCTGCTTGCCGCATTATTCAGGCCATTGAATACCCCTCCCAATTCTCAGCGAAATTCGATGAAAAACGCCGTCACTCACCCGGTTTTATTACACGGATGTCCGTAAACGGACATGCCGCGGGAAGGAAAGGAATCATTCAGGACCCTCTCCTCTCCTCCATAGTCCTCTGTCCTTCAATGGAACGGTTCGCACATCGGCACTGTTTGCACTGGCAATGGGGAGTAATGTCCTCCCCGTACACTCAAACAGGGAGTCCAAATGGCAGAAAAGAAAATCATCGCAGTGGTTGGTGCAACCGGCGCACAGGGGGGCGGGTTGGTCCGGGCAATTCTGAAAGACCCGACCGGAGGATTCAGCGCACGCGCACTGACAAGAGATGTCAACTCAAGCGGAGCGAAAGCGCTCAGGGATCTGGGAGCCGAGATCGTGGCCGCGGACGTCGATGACGTGGAGAGTCTGAAAAAAGCGTTCAAAGGGGCGTACGGAGCATACTGCGTCACGTTTTTCTGGGCACACATGTCCCCGGAGAAGGAGATTGCGAACGCGCAGGCCCTGGCGACTGCGGCGAAATACGCGGGTGTCCAGCACGCGATCTGGTCCACGCTTGAAGATACGCGGAAGTGGGTTCCGCTCAGCGACGCGCGAATGCCGACACTCCAGGGGAAGTACAAGGTCCCTCATTTTGACGCAAAGGGAGAGTCGAACCACCTGTTCAGCGATCTCGGCGTCCCCGTCACGTTTCTCCAGACGTCGTTCTACTGGGACAACCTGATATTCTTCGGCATGGGCCCGAAGAAAGGTCCTGACGGAAAACTCGGGATCACTCTCCCGATGGGCGACAGGAAGCTCCCGGGAATCGCGGCGGATGACATCGGCAAGTGCGCGTACGGGATATTCAAAGGGGGGAAGAAGTTCATCGGAAAGACCGTCAGCATCGCGGGAGAGCACCTCACGGGTGCGCAGATGGCGGCCGCGCTTTCGAAATCCCTCGGCCGCGAGATTCGTTATAATGCAATCACGCCGGAAGTGTACAGAAGTTTCGGATTTCCCGGAGCGGACGACCTTGGGAACATGTTCCAGGTCAACAGGGACTTTGAGAAGGAATTTTGCGCGCCGAGGGACCTCCACTCGACCCACGCCCTCAATCCCGGGCTCAAGACATTCGAACAGTGGCTTACACAGAATGCCGGCCGGATCCCGGTAGAGTAACGTCGAGATTCTCGCCCTGATTCCGGGTGGGACAGTCCGATCTCCGGGAGGGAGAGATGAACACGGCCCGCTGTCATCTTCTCGTCGCTCAGCTTCTCGCCTTTCCGTGACGTGGACTGCCTCCTCATACGCAATCGGCGTCTGCTTTTGCAGGACCGGGGCGTGGAGCGATATTCTTGTGAGGAAAATGGTACTGCTTCTGTGAGCAGGGGGAGCTCTCAACCGGAATACACACACAGGGAGGGAAGTCATGAAGCGAATCCTCGTTCTCCTCTGCCTCGCGCTGCCGGGGCTGATTCTCACCCGGGCGCAGGACAAATCCTACAGGGTGGTGTTTGATCTCACAAGCAGGGACTCGCTGGATCAGAAGGCGGTGATGCGCTGGGTAGGAGAGATAACGGCCGCACATCCCGATGCGCAGCTCGAGGTAGTCATGTACGGGAAGGGATTCGAGCTTGTCATGCCGGAAAAATCGGCATTCCTGGCGGACGTGAACCGGGCGGCAAAGAACCCGAATGTCGCATTCAAGGTCTGCCAGGTTGCGCTGAAAAACAACAATGTCGACCGGGGCCGCCTCATTGCCGATATCCAGACCGTGCCGGACGGGATCTATGAAATCCTGATGAAGGAAAGGGAAGGGTGGGGATACATCAAGGTGGGGCACTAGTCTCACGCCGGGAGCGTCCCGCCCTCCCCCCTATCGGTGCAGGCACGGCTTTCAGCGGAAAGCACCTCAGGAGTTTCCGGCCGGGATCGGGGCGCTGCCCGTTCCGTCGCGGACAAGAGTCAGGACCGTGATCTCCGACCGCGCCGCGAGCCTTACCGGGGGTCCCCAGTACCCCGTCCCTTTGCTCACGTAAATCCAGGTCTCTCCGTATTTGTGGAATCCCTTGATATAGGGCTGGCCTATTGTGGCCAGGAGATTCCACGGAAAGAACTGCCCGCCGTGCGTGTGTCCTGAGATCTGGACGTTGAACCCCGCCTTCGCCCCTTCGTACAGGCTCTTCGGCTGGTGCGCCAGGAGTATGTTCACGTCGGCTGTTGGCGCGCCGGCGATAGCCCCGTGGGGATCCGAGCGATGTCCGGGGATGAATCCCCCCGCGGAAGAATCCGTCACGCCTGCCAGCACGATTGTGCCTCCCCCCTGGCGGATCACCCTGTGTTCGTTCAGAAGCACGTCGAACCCGAGCCTTCGTGCCTCTTCTATCCACGGCAGCGCCCCGGAGTAGTATTCGTGATTCCCCGTGATAAAGTACCGGCCGTACCGCCCCTGCAGGTTCTTGAGCGGCTCCACGTGTTTCCTGAGGCGCTCCACGGTGCCGTCCACCATGTCCCCGGTGAACGCCACGATATCCCCCATCTGGGCATTTGCCATCTCGACGATCGTCTCGATGAACGGGCGCGTCACCGTGAGACCCGCGTGAACGTCCGATATCTGGACGATCCTGAATCCCTGGAGCGAGCCGGGGAGACCGGCGAGGGGGACGTCGACCCGCACGATCGCCGGTCGCCTTCGCGCCTCGTAGATTCCGTACGCGGTCAGCCCGCCCGCTGCTGCGATGAGCCCGAGATTCATCGATTGGACGAGAATTTCCCTCCGGTGCGCATCGGCCGGAGCCGCGCCCGCGCGCGTCCGGTCGGACAGCCACGGGACAATCGGGAGGAGCCTCTCTGCTGCGATCGCAAGCATCCACGCAAGGTCCCGGAGGATGAGGATTGTTATCACGAGGGAAAAGAACCCGAGGCTTACGTACGCCCCCCACTCGATCTCCGTCTTCCACGGGATGTCAATCCTGTTGAACTCGACGGACATCGTCGCGATGGGGAGCAGTATGAGTACCGCAAGAGCACCCCAGGCGACCCAGTTCCAGGGCGGAGGAAAATGGAGGGGCATGATGAGGCGCCAGCCGGCGTACCCGTAACCCGCGCCGACAATGCCCAGAGCGATGATAAACCAGATGACGTACGACATCGGATGCTCAGTTTATTCCCGAAAGACCTGTTGTACGATACGAAAGACCGACGCGCCTTACAAGGGTGGACAATGCCGGCCGCGTTGCGTCTTTTTTCCTAAATTAGTATGTTTGCATGCTCTTATCTCCTTCATTGTGAAGGTGATATGAACACGAGAGCTATGGTTCGACACGTAAATCCGGGGGGAATGGCGGGGGGATGGAACTTGAAGAACGATATGCAAACCTTATTGACTACCTGACCGACTATATCTACACGGTCAGGATCCATGACGGCGTCGCGGTGGAGACCTACCACGGTCCGGGCTGCGTCGCAATAACGGGGTACACGTCGGAGGACTACCGGGCGAATCCCGACCTCTGGTCCGGCATGGTCCCGCGCGCCGACCGCGAAAAGGTCCTCGAGCAGGCGCGGCGGGCGCTTGCGGGAGACCGGGTGGAACCGCTCGAACACCGGATCATACACAGGGACGGTTCCACGCGATGGATTCGCAACACGATCGTCGTGACCAAGGACGCCGCCGGGGTCCCCGTCGCGTATGACGGGCTCATCAACGACATCACGCGGCTGAAGAAAGCGGAGACGGAAGAAGCCATTCGCCATCAGCAGCTCGTGCAGGCGGACAAGATGGCCTCCCTGGGTGTGCTGATCTCGGGTATCGCCCATGAGATCAACAACCCGAACAACTTCATCCTTCTCAACGCGCGCCTCTTCCTGAGGATCTGGAACGACATACTCCCGGTCCTCGATCATTACAGGGAGCAGAGCGGTGATTTCAGCGTGGCGGGACTTTCGTACGGCACGTCTCGTGACAAGCTGTCACAATCTCTCGAAGCGATACTCCAGGGCTCCGACCGGATTCAGAGCATCACGAAGAGCCTGACGGAATACGCGAAACATGACGGCGGCAAACTCACGGAGCCGGTCGATATCAACAGGGTTGTCGCGCTGGCGGTCACGCTGACGGAGAACCTCGTAAACCGCTCGACGACGAATTTCAGGACCGACTACGGCGCCGGCATCCCCCTCATACGGGGGAACGCCCAGCAGCTCGAGCAGGTGATCGTGAACCTGATCACCAACGCCTGCCAGTCGCTGACGGGCAATACCGCGGAGGTGCGGATCATTACGTACTATACAAGGGAGACGAACGAGGTGGGCGTCATGGTCAGGGACGCCGGAAGCGGCATCCGGGAGTCCGACCTGAAGTATATAATGGATCCGTTTTTCACGACGAAGAGGGACCGCGGCGGGACTGGCCTCGGACTTTCCGTCTCGAACAACATCGTCAAGAGCCACGGAGGGTCGCTTGTCCTTACAAGCGAACCGGGCCGGGGGACGAGGGCGATCGTTATGCTCCCCGTTCTCCAGCCGGCGTAACGTGGAGTCCGCGCGCACATTCTCATGAAATCCAATCTCACACCGGTCCACCCGGTCCTGTTCGTCGACGACGAGGAGAACTATCTCCTGAGCGTCGAGTTGACAATGTCGTCGAACGGGATCACGAACATCGAAACGTGCAACGACAGCCGCAAAGTGATGTCGCTCCTGGCGGCGCGCCGGTATTCGCTCATCGTCCTCGACATCAACATGCCGCACATTTCCGGGGCGGAACTCCTTCCGCAGATCGTCGGCACGTACCCAGGCACGCACGTTATCATCGTCAGCGCCGTCGACGACGTCGAGAACGCCGTCCTCTGCATGAAGAAGGGGGCGTTTGACTACGTCCTCAAGCCCGCGGACGACACGCGGCTCGTCGCCGCAATCCGCCACGGCCTCGAGCTGGACGAGATCCGGAGCGAGAACGAGCTGCTGAAGCAGTCCCTTCTCCGCGACCAGGTTCAGAACCCGGGGGCGTTCGACGGGATCATCACGCACACGCACACGATCCGGTCCCTGTTCAGGTATATCGAGGCGGTCGGGGGAACGAACCTTCCCATCCTCATCACGGGGGAGACCGGGACCGGGAAGGAGCTTTTTGCCGCGGCGGTCCACGGGGTGAGCGGGAGGAGCGGGGAGCTTGTGACGGTGAACGTCGCCGGCGTCGACGACAATTTTTTCTCCGACACCCTCTTCGGCCACAGGAAAGGGGCGTTCACCGGGGCGGAGTCCGAACGGAAGGGGCTTATTGAGAGGGCGGAGAACGGGACCCTCTTTCTCGATGAGATCGGCGACCTGAGCATCGAATCGCAGGTGAAGCTCCTCCGGCTCCTGCAGGACGGCCAGTACTATCCCCTCGGATCCGACATCGCGAAGCTCTCGAACGCGAGGATCATCGTGGCGACGCATCGCGACATACGCTCCATGCAGGAGGGAAACACGTTCCGGCAGGACCTGTATTACCGCCTCAAGGCCCATCAGATCAACATCCCTCCGCTCCGGGAGAGACAATCTGACATACCGTATCTCGTGGACCATTTCGCGACCGAGGCGGCCTCCGAGCTCGGCAAGAAGCGCCCCTCACTTCCCAAGGAGCTTTTCACGCTCCTGAAGAACTATCCGTTCCCGGGAAACGTGAGGGAGCTCCGCGGGATGATATTTGACGCTGTGAGCCTTCACGCCTCCGGCATACTTTCCCTCGACTCGATACGGAAGCAGATCGCTTCGAACAACAGCCCCGGCGAAAGACCGGCGGGAGGCCGCCCTCTGGACGACGAGGTTGTGCAGATCCCCGGAAGATTTCCGACGCTCAAAGAGGCGGAGGACGCGGTCATCGAAGAGGCGCTCAAGAGAGCGGAGGGGAACCAGACGATTGCCGCCGAACTTCTTGGCGTTTCACGGCGCGCGCTGAACAACAGGCTGCGGCGAAAGGAAGGGGGCGAGCCGGAATGAGTTTGGTAAAATTACACACATAGGGAAAAAATACCTCCCCTGAACCCGGGTTCCCCCTGAATCCGGCCTGGATTTCCGGTGCGGGCTGTGGCATGGTTCATGAGCCTCAGAGCCCCGAAGACGTGCCGGAATGAAAGGGGCAAAATGAAATACCTCCTCCTCGTCGCGCTTGCCGCCTCCCTCTTCGCGGGATGCAGCGACAGCTTTGACGGACGCTATCCCATCGACACAATGAAAATGAGGACGGGAGGGGCGGGACACGCGGAGCCCGTCAGCGAGACGTTCCCCCTGAACGCATGGTTTGAAATCGAGTCGGGAAGCGCCATACGGATACACGAGGGGGGCGTGACATCCGTCTACAGGAACCCGAAGATACTCAGGATCCCCGGTGGATTTGAAGCGATGACGGAAAATCCGCGCGGAGAGGGAGAGTCCTCGTGGTCGTTCGACAGGGGGGAGCCCGGCGGATTCTGCAGCCTGACGTTTACGTATGACCGGGTCCATTTCCTCACGATGTTCTCAAAAGGGAGGGAGACTCGGTAGGAAGCAAACTCATTTCAGATCAACCCCGCGTTTCTCCTTCATGTCGGCGACGTGATTGACGGGCCCGCGCCGAGCGCTGGGGCATTACCGTCCCATCGTTTTCGACTTCTCGAGTATCCCCTCACGCGCGCCTTCCATCATGTCGCGGAAATCTTCGTAGCGCATCGTGCGCTGCTCGAACGTCCGCTTTTCAAGCGCGCTCAGAAACCGGCCCTCAAACTCGTGAAAATACGAGCCGTAGACGTGGTAGCTGTCCGCGATGTGGCAGTACCGCCCGGGGGTCACGGGCTTCCCTGTCTTCCGGGAGACGTTCCCGGCGATCATTTTCTGAAGCTGCACGAGTGCGAATATGTTCATGAACGCGGCCTTGTAGGCATCGTTGGAGCGGAAACGGACGTTCATGCTGAGGACCGGCGTCCCTTCTTCCTCGGTGATCCGGCACCAGATGCTCTGCAGGCAGGGGGGATCGTAGCAGTCGTTGTCTTCCCAGACCTTCCACGTGATGGACTGGGCCCGCCGGGTATACGGTGTCTCGGCGAGCTTCCGGCACATCGTCTCGATCTGGTCGAAAGGGCCGAGGCCGGGGGCGGCGTACCCGAAGAGGCGCTGGTGGTACGTGTATTCCCAGCGTGTATCCTCCGGGTCGTCCGCATTCCGGACGAGGTGGTCCTTGATCCCCTCGCACATCTCCATGACGTATTCCTGAAGCTCCTCGGGCCCCCCGGGGAAATCCCTGTGGATCATCGGTTCCTTCAGCGGGTCGAGGATTGTGATGATCATCGTCGCATCGATGCTCGGCGGGTCGCCGGGTTTGTCGTACTGCGTCTTGATCCTGCACCCGTTTCTGTGCAGTTCGATGAGCGAATTCTCCCACGCGCGGGAGATGCAGTCCCCCTCGGCGTGTAAAACAGGTATTCCGTGCATTCTGGTTTCCGGATGGATGGGATGCTGCGAGGAAGTACACACTCACAGGTGAATTGACCCGCCGGCCGAGACCGCCACCCCCATCGCAACCGCTGCGGCGAGGATCGTCACCATCACGATGTTCGTGACCGTCGAGGTGGTGCTGGGTTTCCTTGTGTAGATCCGGCTGACGAGGTTCATCGGGATCACCTGTACGGTGCTGTCCTCAAGCACGCACCTGATCCCGGCGGGTATGAGCGATGCGCATCCGGAGGAGTCGTCCCTGCACTCGATAACGTCGCCGTCCACGGTTTCGATCTTGTATATGCATTGGGGAGGACGTATGTCGCCCCTGTCGTCGACAGAGAATGATTGATAGGCATAACAGCCGGCGGTGAGGCATGCACAGCAGGAGATGGCGACGATCGTCACGAACACCTTGCCGTCCCTGGTGACTCCGGGAGCGGAGCGGTCGAGTCTCATGGGTCACTCCTTTGTTGTCCGTGCTCAGCCAAGATACCCCCATCGCCGGCGAGAATCAATTCCCATGGCGCACGACGTGTCCTCGTTCGTGGGGCGTACCCCCTTCCCTGCCTCCTGTCCACATGCCACAAATCTGCAAAGTGCCACCTCACGGTGCATTCCGTAAACGCCTGCAATATAGAATGTTACAAACAGGTAGCCTTCTCCCCGTGCGTTGATGTGGCACCCCCCCGGGGCAGGAGCCGCCCCGCCTCTTTCGTCGTTTCTCCTTGTGCCGTAAACGTTTACAGCATCCGGGGGGATCTGGCATTGATTTCGCTGTGTGCTTCGGTGACAAAAAGAAGATCACACAACCAAAAGGGGGAAACATGAAATCACGCACAATCCTGGCAGCTGCCGCGCTCGCCGCAGTACTCTCGGTCGCAACGACCGCCAGCGCTCAGCCCGATGAAACGCGCTACGTGCGGTACGACTTCCAGAAGCTTATGAAGTCGTTCGACTCCTCGCTTCGCAGCGATATCCCTGGTGTCGTCGAATCGACGATTTACAACCTCGTGGAATACAAGAGCTTCTTCCCCGAGCGCGAGTACGCCCGGATGGTCCGGTCTCTGGAAGATGTTGCCCGGACGAGCACGGACTCGACGATTGCCTACAAGGCCGCCCTGGCAGGCATGTACCTCTCGTATGGATCGCGAATCGATGACACGTCGGTCTTCACGCCGAACGACCACGAAACCGCGTTCAAAACCGTGGCGGAACAGCTTGAGAAGAAATTCCTTCTCTCCCGCGCCTCCGGGTAATCAGGGGGGGATGAATCCCGAAGGGGTGAGCCTGTCTGTGGGCTTTCACCCCTCCGGGTTCTCCCGTTTTTGCGCGTCAGCGCCTGCGGTATTCCCCCGATGCGCAGCCAGCGTGCGTTCGTCCGCCGATACCCGCAGCACTTACCGTGCGGCAATCACCCTGCAATTCCACCGCCAGCCTCACAATTTCTCTTTCTGAGTCTTCCCTTTGATTATCTCGCTGAGGAGATCGGGACGTCCGGGTTGACCGGCAAAAGAAGCGAGCGCCAGGCCCAGAGCGAATCTCGTCCCCTTTGCGTGCATGAGCTTCCCTTTCACTTTGGTTTGACGAAGCGGATATCAAAAATAAGCAAACTGACAGATAAAAAGAAGCGACATTCTCTTCCCCCGTGACCTGTCTCCGGGATCGTTGCCTCAATGAAGTCTATTCGTGCGCTGCACTGTTGACATGCCGGCGGGATTGGCGTAGATTGCAGTCAGTATCCATAGGTCGAATGCGGAGGAGCTGCTCCCCGCGGTTTGAGAACCTGGAAGCGCACCGGTTTGAACCCCCTCCCTGCACTCCCTCCTCTTCCACGCTCGATCTGTCCGCACCGCGATCTGTTCCAAACCCTACTGCCGGGGGGATGCCATGAATGCTCCGCGTCATTCCTTCTCACTCGCACTTCTGATTGCCCTGTTCTCGGAGTGTGCGCTCGCCCAGAACAATCTGCCGTTCGATCTCCAGGCGTACGAGGCCTTCCTGTCAGGCCACGTCGATATGAGTTCGACGCAGCTTCTGGCCCTGCATCCTGCCGGGGTTTTTGCCGCGAAATCGCAGGTCGCTCCTGAAGCAATCAACGGGCTCCTGAGCATTGACTCCAGTTTCGCGTTCACCTCCTGCGAGCGTTCGCTCATCGCGGATCACGGTTTCATGGTGTCCGACCGCTTCCGGTATCCGTCGTTTGGCGACGCGGTCCTCGATGTCTACCGGCGCGATCTCCCCGTGTTTGTGTCGGCCGATGCGATACTTCATGCCGTTCATGCATCGTATGACGCGATTCTCCGGGGCGAGGAATCCGGCCTCCTTGCACCGGACCTCGACGCGCTCCTCTCGGGACTCAGGGCGCAGCTGCCCGCCATGAGCGCTGAATACGCCGCGGTCCCGGCCATGGCGCCGATGCTGCATGATCTCGATATTTACCTCACAGTCGCCTACGCGCTCCTGAGCGGTTCCGCGTCCCCGTATTTTCCCGAAGATGCCGCGGATGTGAATTCGCTGGAGAGCCTTATCGCCGCGCTGCAGGCCGCGCCCTATCCGCTCTTTTCGTCGACGCCGAGGAATATCGACTTCAGCCAATTCACTATCCGCGGCCACTACACGCTGACGGTGCAGCTCGGCCGGTACTTCCAGTCGATGACGTGGCTCGGGAGGACGGAGCTCTACCTCCTGGGCCCGGCGGGCGTGTATCCGCCGCAGACGACGGCGGACATTCAGCGCCAGACGATTGACGCCGCACTCCTCGTCGAGGCGATGGACCGGGCCGGTGCATTTCCGCGTCTTGGAGAGATCGACACGGTCATCTCCTCGTGCGTCGGGGAGTCGGACAACGTCACGGTTCCGGATATGAAATCCCTTCTGCAGAGCGTGAATATCGGAAATGCGGGCCAGCTTCTTGACACGACTGTGCTTGCGGCATTTCAGGACACCCTCAGGAGCCGGCCGTTCGCCTTCCAGCGGATCAATTCGCAGATTCTGGTGAGCGATAATCCGATGATCCCCGGCGAAATACAGCCGGCCGCCTCCGTCCTCCTTCTCGGCCAGCGATTCGTTATCGACGCATACGTCACCGGCAATGTCGTCTACGACAAGATCAAATATAAGGGATCCGCCGTGTGGAGAGGGCTCTCCTCGACGCTGGATGTGCTGTTCGCCCTTGGCAACGATGCGGCAGCGCAGTTGCTCGTCACGGAGCTTGACACCTATCATTATGCCTCAAACCTTGCCGCGATCAGGTACCTCATTGATGGGTACGATTCTTCGTTCTGGGAGAGTTCGATATTCAACGCGTGGCTGGGGATGATACGTGCGTGCAATCCCCCGGCGGAACGTTCCGCGCTTCCTGGATTCATGACCACGGCTTCATGGTGGCAGGAGAAGATGAACACCCAGCTCGCCTCGTGGGCCGAGCTCCGCCATGATAATCTTCTCTATGCCAAGCAGTCTTACACCGGCGTCGCAGGTTGTTCGTTCCCCGGAGGGTACGTCGAGCCGATCCCGGCCCTCTACGATGCCGTGCGTGCTCTTGCGCAGGTCGGGAAGACCCGGCTCGTTCCCCTGCTTCCTTCGAGCTACTCGTTGAATCAGTATTTCTCCCAGCTTGACAACGTCGCCGATACGCTCGGGACAATCGCGCGCGAGGAGCTGAACGGCGGCTGTTTGACGGTGGATCAGATCGGGTTCCTGAAGCATATGCTGTATATGACCGACGGCGGCTGTGTGGCTGCTCCTGATGGCTGGTACTTCAGGCTGTTCTACCTTGGGGCGGACCCTCTCAAGCAGGACTTCCTGGTCGCCGACGTTCATACGTGCCCGGCGGACGCGTCCGGGAACCCGGTCGGCTGGGTCCTGCACGTCGGCACCGGTCCCGTCAATCTTGCGGTGGTGACGGCGCCATCCGCCGATGGCGGACCGTCGGCATACGTAGGGCCCGTGATGAGTTACGGAGAGCACGTGACGGACAACTTTCTCCGCCTGACGGATGCGCAGTGGAGCACGTCGTATGCCCTGTACGGGTCTTCCCGCCCTTCGTTCGTGAATCTGTATATTGCCGACAGTACCGGCGGCCCGAGGGGAGCCGGGGTATCGCTTCTGACCGGCATATCGACGGGGGACCCCGTGTCGATTCCCCGGGTGGCGATCCTGTACCAGAACTATCCCAATCCTTTCAACCCGTCGACGCTGATCCGGTACGCCATCCCCGGCCGCTCTGACGTCACGCTGAGCGTCTACAATACGCTCGGTCAGCGGGTTGCCTCACTCGTTCATGAGACGCAGGATCAGGGATACTATCAGGTGAGTTTTGAAGGGGGAAATCTCTCGAGCGGCGTCTATTTCTACCGCCTTCAGGCGGGGAGTTCCGTCACAACGAAACGCATGATCTTTTTGAAATGAGTGATCGCTCGCGAAGGATATTCATTTTTAAAGCGGGGGGGCAACAATGAACACGATTCTCCGCGGCCTGCTCACATTGGCCTTTCTGATGCCCGGCTGTGCGGGGAAGACAGGCAGCGGCCAGCCGGGTCAACCTGTCCTCCGGAATGACACACCCGAAGCGGTGACACTCCCGGACACCGCTGCGCTGATGCAACCGCAGCTCGCGGTGGGATTGGCTGATGGTACGAAGCTCATGGGGCGTCTCACCCGCCGCCTCCTGACAATTCAGACTTCGTACATGAAGTCTGACGTCCCCATCGAGCTTCTCGCTTCGATGGAGAGGGAGTCACAGGGGGGACCTTTCACAATAAACTTCTCGAATGGCGACCGGATCCGGGGAACTGTCTCGTTCGATTCACTGGAAATGGAGACACTCCTCGGGCATGTCTCCATTCCAATCGATAAGGTGACATCGATATCCTTTCTTCATGACGTTTCCGGGCCCACCGGGGGACTGGCCGCCTCATATCCGCTCAAGGGGAATGCTGATGACGTGAGCGGGCACAATTATAACGGGGTCCCGCACGGTGTAGCGCTCACATCCGACCGCCACGGACTTCCGAACAGCGCCTGCCTGTTCAACGGCACCGGATCGTACGTCCAGATTCCTGATGTCATGTTCACCCCCTCCGTCCGGGGGTTCACGATTTGCGCGTGGGTTCTCGCACGCGAGACAGGCTCGCGGGGCATGGCGGTGTACACGGGAACACGCATGGGAGAGAGCATGCTCCAGGTCGATCATGGCAGCTTTGAATTCCTCTCGAAGCTCGTCGACGGAAACTGGTATATGGCCTCGGCGCCGGCCGTGCGCGGGAAATATGTTTGCCTTGCGGGTGTATATCGGCGGGGGAAGAGTCTTCAGCTCTGGATCAACGGCGAGCGGATGAGTGAGTCCCCGATCCCTGATCTGGATCTCTACGGGGGCCCGCCCGCAGCCTCCGCCTCAATCGGCGCCTACTGGCCGGAGAACCTGAGTCTTGCCTGGGGAGGAGCAATAGACAACGTTCGCATTTACAGCCGCGCTCTCAATGAGAGCGAGGTCCAGTCTTTGTACGCCGCCGAAAAGTAAGTCTCCCCGGTGTCATTTCAACCCCGGGGGGAGAACTATTTCCTTTCTATGAGAAGACGGACCGGTCCGAGGAGCCCGGAAGGAAGGAGGGGGGAGTCCTTCGAATAGTGATGCCAGGTGGCAAACGTATGGCGCCCCGCGGGGAGTGCGGGGTTCTTCTGGAGAATCCAGTCGGGCCAACGGACGAGATTTCCGTCTTTCCCGTACTCTCCGGCCGGGGGGAGGTATTCATCGCCGATCAGCCGGTTGGGCCACAGGTTGGCGACTCTCACCTCAAGCTCGTTCCCTTTCTGTCGTACCGCCCCCGTGACGTCGACGCTCCATGGAGAACACCACACGACACCTGCGTCTTTGCCGTTGAGTGTGACGCTGGCGATGTTCTCCACGCGTCCGAGGTCGATCCTCACGGCTCTGCGGGAGTGCTTCTCCCGCTCTGCATCCCCTGAAACGGTCGCCGGGAGGTCAAATGCGATCCTATATACTGCACTCCCTGAATAGTATTTGATACCCTCCTCAGGCCTTTGCGTCCAATCTTCCAGACGGTCGAACTTTGCGCTCTCGGGTCCACCCCGGCGTGGATCGAACGAGACCTTCCACGGTCCCGCGGGAATCGCCACCGTGTCCCATGAAGGGAAGTTTCGCGTTCCCGTGCCTGTCCGGTCGTTCTCTCCGGTGAAGGCAACAAAGTACGACTGGTAAGGCTCAAACTTCAGGTCCACGATTATCCGCCCGCCAGATCTTCTGAATTCTGGAAGAGTGCGGATCGTTCCTTCGACCGGGTCCCACAGTTCGGGCTGCTTCCCCTCGACGCGGAATATGCACTCGGTTTGGATTGCCCCGGGTGCGGGGTTTGAAACGAAATAAATCTCCGTCTCGCCCGTTCGCCTGTGCGTGTACCGGAGAGGCGCTGCGGACTCAAAATCCTGCGGCTCGCCCGATTTCGCCAGGACTTCCATGATCTCGGAGAAATCCCCGTACTGTTCAGGTTCGGCCGCTCCCGTGCCGCTCACGAGCGAGTCCGTCTCTTTCCACGAGCTCCTGTGCCAGATCACGAGCCCTTTTCCGAGTGCGTGCTCCGTGACCCTCGTCCCGTCGCATTCGCCCCAGATTTCTTCCGCCACCCGCCTCACCTCTGCGTCGCACCCGGGGTATCCCGAGAGTCCCGGTGACTTGAGTGGACGGGGCCCTATCACCGTAGCGCCGTCCAATACAAGCTGTCGCACCTTTTCGATGAGACGTGGCGTCATCGTCTCCTGTTCCGGCAGGACGAGAACCCTGTAGCTCATGCCGTCAGGGAGCGACAGCCGCCCGTTCCTGACGGACATTTTCGCGATCAGAACTTCGGGCGCGCAGCCGTCGAAATTGTATCCTCTCCTCTCCGGCGGTTTCCCGCGGAGGGCCGACGTCGGCGGCTTAAAGACACGCGGTGCTCCCTCTCCCACGAGATAGCAGACGTCCGCGACAGGCAGCCCCCGTCTCAGCATGAACTGGCAGCGGGAGAGATACCTGTGATATGCGGGGACCATGTCCCACCAGGTCTGCGTCCTCTCCCAGTGGACCCCGTACGGCCCCATCGTCATCCCGGGCCGTATGTCGGACCATGGCTGGTGCTGGTACCTGTGGAAAACGAACCTGTTCACCCCCGCGCTGAATGCCCAGTCGCCGAGCGCCTTCATCGAGCCCGGGTATGCCTGCCATTTCTCCTCGTCGCTCGACGTGAACGCTTCTGACGCGATTTCCTCCCTGCCGCACGTATGCCCGATGGATGTCGCCTCGAACACGCTGAAGCTTGTGTTGAAACCGTACAGCCAGAACTCGCACATGGGAACGTCCGCAAGTGATCCGAGGCTCATGTCCGAGCACGGCGTCATGTCGTACGGCTCGATGGAAAGTCCGAACCCGTCGCGCCGCCCGAGCTCCTTCAACCGTCCGGCATGGTTCTGGAGCAGGAGCTCCTGTGCGGTCTCCCTGAGATCCCAGAGGAACCTCTCTGAGATCTCTCGGCTCTCCACGACGCTGCCCGTGAGCACGGGGAGGTAGGGGAAGAGATCGTATCCCGTCCGCGTGCGGAACTCATCCCGGAACGCGCCGGTCCAGTTCTGCGAGCCCATCTCCCAACTGTCGATATGGAGCATCGTCCAGCCGCCCGGCGCGTTGCTCTTTCTCCGTCCTGTGTCCCGGAGGAGCGTCCCGATGAACGCATCGTAGTGGGCGTCGAGCGCGGAGCTGTCGAGCTTGTCGCATTCGAGACCGAGTCCCGGGACGGGAGCCGGGCGGGTGTTCGCCCCGGTGCTTGTCTTTCCGAACCGCACGATTGTCCACTTCCCTTCCGGCACGTCCCAGGCAAACCTGCCGCCGGGCGACAGATGTCCGGTCACGTCGATCACATCCGACGGGCGGATCGCCGTTCCAGGGCGCGACTCCGGATACGATGCAAGGGAAGGGAGGAACGGCTTTACGCCGCGCTGCGAGGAATACGGCGCGCGGACGTACAGCGCCTTCTCGTCGATGTCCGGAATGGTGTCGTTTCCTGCGGGAGCAGGGAATGCGACGACCGCCACGTCCCGGTAGAATTTGTCCTTTGCCTTCTCCATCGCAGGGGGAAGGTGTCCCTCGCCGAAGAATGACGGCCGGCGAGCCGGCTGCGGGAGTGAGCCTTCGAAATGGATCGGCCCGGTGATTGTAGTGGACGATCCGACGATATACTGCATCGACTCCTCGGGCGTCACCCAGGGTCCGCCGCTTCCCGTCCAGCCGGGGCCGGACATCAGGGTTACCTGTATGCCGCACCTCTCCGCCTCATGCACGACATGTGTGAACAGTTGTCTCCACGCGGGACTCATGAATTTCACCGGCCCCGCGGGGACTCCGACGTCCACCTCCATGATCATGACTCCGCCTATGCCGGCGGCTCTCATCGCCTCGATGTCCGCGGTAATCCCCTCGCGGCTCAGGTTCCCGTCCGTCCAGACCCAGTAGACCCAGGGACGGACTGAATCGGGGGGTGCGCGGAACGCGGCGGCGAGTCGGTCCACCTCACCGGCGTGCGTACCGTTCAAATGTCCTTCACGGGGAAATGCGGCATGCGAATCGGTCGGGGCGCCTGCCAGGGCGGCAGCCAGCACGGCTGCGGTGAACAGTGGCTGTTTCATGGCGCCCAATGTACGGCAATTGATTCAGAACCTCAATGAAACCTCCGGAAAGCATCCGGGAAACATCCGGGAAACGTCCGGCCAGCAAGGCCCGTGACGCCCGGTGAATTCACACTTTGAATGCTCCTTTGACATTACAGCGGAATTACCGTAAAATTGACTGGCCCTCCGCATTTCCTCCGGATTCTTCACAGAACAGGTCTGCCGACGATCTCGTTCATAAATCATTCGTCATACAAGCACGGAGCACTACATGGCAAAGAGACAATCCCCGCGAAAGACAAAATCCGCTGGTCCGTACAAGGCCTCGGGGACCCGGTATGATTCAATGCGCTACAACCGCTGCGGGAAGAGCGGGGTGATGCTTCCCACGATCTCTCTCGGGCTCTGGCATAACTTCGGCGGGGTGGATTCGTTCAGCACTGCACGCGGGATTCTCTGCCGCGCGTTCGACCTTGGCATCACGCATTTTGACCTGGCGAATAATTACGGGCCTCCTCCCGGATCGGCGGAAGAAACGTTCGGGAAAATCCTGAAAAAGGACCTTTCCCGCCACAGGGACGAGCTCATCATATCGTCAAAGGCCGGCTATCTCATGTGGCCCGGTCCGTATGGCGAGTGGGGCTCGCGCAAGTATCTCATTGCAAGCCTGGACCAGAGCCTTCGCCGGATGGGGTTGGACTACGTCGACATATTCTACAGCCATCGGCCCGACCCGGATACGCCGCTGGAGGAGACTATGGGAGCGCTCGACCAGATCGTACGGAGCGGCAAGGCGCTCTATGCCGGGATATCGAATTATCAGCCTGATACGACCCGGCAGGCGGCATCGATCCTGCGCAACCTCGGCACCCCCTGCCTCATTCACCAGCCGAGCTACAACATGTTCAACCGGTGGATCGAGAACGGCCTGCTGGAGGCGCTTAAGACCACGCAGATGGGATGCATCGTCTTTTCTCCCCTGCACCAGGGATTGCTCACCGATCGATATCTCAAAGGGATACCGAAAGACTCCCGCGCCGGAAAATCTCACGGATTCCTCCGCCCCGCGCATATCACGGAAGACAAGCTGAACAGGGTGAAGCTGTTGAACGACATGGCGCTCAACCGGGGGCAGACACTGGCGCAGATGTCGCTCGCATGGGTGCTCCGCCACCCGCAGGTCACATCCGCTCTCGTCGGGGCAAGCAGCACTGCCCAGCTCGAGGATGCCGTGGGTGTGCTGAAAAACCTCCAGCTTTCTTCCGAAGAGCTGAAGCAGATCGAAACCATACTTGCCTGATCAGGCGCGTTAAGGATCTTCAACGATATTCGTCATGGCCGGGGAGATCCCGGCCTCATACCCATGCGTTCTTGTCTTCCCGCCGCATCTCGTGTTTTCCCGCCCTTGGAATGCCTTTCCAATTATGACGAAAAAATCTTCCAACCCGGGCGTGTTCATCGAAATCAGTCGACTAATGGGGCCATTCGCGTGGCATAGAGATTGTGCTCACACCGTGAGATTCGCGTGACCGGTCCGGTACGGATCGACCCGTGAAGGGGAGGAGCGATATGGCGCGCGGGAGCTCAGGCATACCTGAAACTGCTGTCCCCTCTGTCCTGCATAGCCGCGCAGCCACGTCTAAATCACTATGAGCGAACCCGTTCACACGGGAGGGAGAGTCTCTCCCCCGGAAGCCCTCGCGTTCCTTTCCCGGACCGCGACCGAATTCGTCCAGATGGACGAATCGGTGGACATTCATGATCGCATCTGCACCCGGCTGAGAGAAATTGCGGGCGATGTTCCCGTCATCGTCAGCTCATACGAAAAGGAACACGGCACATTCACCGTGCGCGGGGGATTCAAGTGGCTGGAGGTTCATGCGACGCTCATTGTCGACGACAACGACGCGACCGTGGGGACGACAGGAACACTTCGTGATATCACCGAACAGAAGTTGGCCGCCGAGAACCTTCAGAAGCTCTACAGCCAGACGGAACAGGACGCGCGCACGAAGGCCGAGCTGCTCACCGAGGTGAATCATCGCGTGAAGAACAACCTGATGGCCGTCCAGGGATTGCTTCTCGCGGAACGGCGGCAGGCGGATTCGGAAGGCCGCCCGTTCGTCGAGCGTGCGATCGACAGCATCTCCGGGAGGATTGACGGACTTCTCACCGTCCACGAACTGTTCTCGGCGTCGCAGTGGGGAAGGCTTCGGACGGATTTCAGGCCGTGCAGAAGGCGAATGATTTCAATCCCGACATCGTCCTGATGGACATCGAAATGCCCGGTCAGGACGGCCTCGAGGCAACCCGGCATATACAGAGCGCCAGGCCGTGGCCGGTCGTCCTGCTCACCGCGCACGACACCCCCGATCTGCTGGCGCGCGCGGGCGCTGTGGGCGTCGGCGGGTACATCGTGAAGCCGACGAGTCCCCAGGAGCTTGACCGCACCATGGCGATCGCGATGGCGAGGTTCGGCGACCTGATGGAGCTCCGCCGGCTGAACGAAGAGCTCCGGGGGGCGCTGGCAAGCGTAAAAAAGCTGGGCGGTATGCTCCCCATATGCGCGAGCTGCAAGAAAATACGGGACGACAAGGGGTACTGGCAGTCCGTTGAAGCCTATCTCATGGAACACACCGACGCGATGTTCTCCCACGGCTGTTGCCCCGAGTGCAGGAAGAAACTCTACCCGGAGTACGCCCCGAAGGGCTGACAGGCGTGTCTCCCGCGAACTATACCCCTCCGAGGTGTGTTTACCAAACTGGGCGGGGATCCCGTAGAATCGGAGTGTCTCCTGACACTCTGCACCCTTCGCCGCAACACCACTTCTTGATTGTCTGTAGCCGGCCGACCCTGGCGTGTTTTCCGGGTCTGATAATCATGGGATTCAATTCACAGGAGGATCATTTATGCCGAAAACAATTGTCCAGACAGTAAAATTCAACGCGCCCCCCGAGGCTCTTTACGCACTCTATACCGATTCGCGAAAACATTCCGAGGCCACGGGCGTGAAAGCGGTAATGAGCACCAAAATCGGCGGCAGGTGCGGGGCCTGGAACGGCGGCCTGAAGGGGATAACCCTCGGCGTAGTCCGCAACCGTGTGTTCGTCCAGACATGGCGCTCGGACGATTGGACGTCCGATCAAGCCGATTCGGTCCTTGCGTTCTTTTTCGAGAAAAACGGAAAAGGTGGAAAGGTCACAATGGTGCACGCCAACATTCCGGACGAACATTATCCGGGGATCAAGACGGGGTGGACAACGTATTACTGGACTCCGTGGAAGAAATATCTCGCGAAACACGGCAAAGGGAAAAAGTCGAAAAGCTGAAGCGTGCTAATCCAGATTTCAACAATTCATCGGAGGGGCGGCCCCGTCGTTCGCGGATCCTGGTGAAGTGATCAAAGCATACGAGGGAAAGCACAAAGAGACGGTTGCGAAAGTGCAGGCCATGCCGGAATCCGACTGGAACTCGAAAACAGCGGCGCCCGTCGGCCCGAAGAAGATGGCGGAAGTCCGGCCTGCTGACATGCTCTGGCTGATGCTGAACGACAGCATTCATCACCGGAGCCAGTTCTCAATTTACCTGAGGTTGGTGGGCGCGAAAGTCCCTTCGATCTATGGTCCTTCCGGGGGCGAACCCTGGATGTGACGCCTCCCGGGGGGGGAGATGATAATTTGCCACTCACCCTGCAGATTGCTACAGCACTCCTGATTTCCAGTTCGTTGGCACAGGCCCCGGTCCAGATTTCTTGGATCGGGGTTTTTTTATGTCACGCCCTTTTCTGGCGTGGCCTCCGGCTTGATCTCGTTCGAAGATGTCCCGCTTGTCCCTTACCCGGGATTCGAGCGTGTTTTCGGCTCTCCCCGGGGGTAACCCGTCGCTCCAGCGTGCATTTCATCCCCCCGGCGTGTCATTCCGTCGGGTTTCCATGGTCATCTCCGTCTCCTCGCCGTATATTCATCAGCGTAATTCAGTCCCACGGCCCAGGCCTGTGGGTGACCCGATTCCAGGGAGGGCAACAAAGTGAATTCTCTCATAAACACGCAGGAGCTCCTGAAAGAGTACACGCTCGGGAAGGTGACTGTCCCCGCGCTCCATAACGTCTCGATGAACATGGACAGGGGTGAATTCGTCTCCATCTGCGGCCCTTCGGGGAGCGGGAAGACGACCCTCCTCAACATGCTCGGGTTCATCGACAGCCCGACGTCGGGAAAGGTCTACTTCAACGGCACCGAGGTGAAGTACAACGGCCTCTCTCATCTCCACAAGCTCCGCCTCGAAAAGCTCGGGTTCATATTCCAGACGTTCAACCTCATCCCGGTTCTTTCTGCGTACGAGAACGTGGAATACCCGCTTCTCCTGACGAAGAAGAGCTCAGGGGAAAGGAAGAAACTTGTCGAAGGAATCCTGCGTGAGGTAAGACTCTGGGACTGGCGCAAACACAAGCCGAACGAGCTTTCGGGGGGGCAGCGGCAGCGCGTGGCGATTGCGCGGGCTCTCGTCAATCACCCCGAGCTTGTCCTGGCCGATGAGCCGACCGCGAATATCGACTCCGCAACGGCGGGGGAGATACTCGACCTGATGCGGACGCTCAACGAAGAGGACAAGGTGACGTTTCTCTTCTCGACGCACGATCCGACGGTCATGGGATATGCCAGGCGCATCATCCGCCTGCACGACGGCGCCATAGTCAACTGACAGGTCTGACAGGGAGGCTTCCATGTTCAAGTTCATCAAGCTTGCGACAAAAAACGTCTTCAGAAACCGGCGGCGGACGATCATCACCGGGCTTGTCCTCGTGTTCGGCGCCACCGCCCTCATACTCGCGGGCGGGTTCGTCTCCTTTTCGTTCCGGAGTCTGAGCGAGAATACGATACGGAGCCAGCTCGGACATCTCCAGATCTACAACAGGGATTTCTTCGAGAAAGACGAAGAAAAGCCTCTCGCGCTCGGGCTCGAAAACGTGGACGAGCTGAAAGCAAAGGTCCAGTCGCAGGAGCATGTCAGGTTCACGATGGCGCGCGTCGAGTTCATGGGACTTCTCTCCAACGGCGAGAAGTCGGCCGTCTTCCTCGGGCGGGGGATCGAGCCGGAGAAAGAGACGGAGCTGTCAGGGAACAGGGAGCCCGTGGACACAGGAAGATTCCTGGGGAGCGGCGGCGGGGGCGGAGGGGATGCGGAGGTCGTCGTGGCGCGCGGCCTGGCCAAGACGCTCAAAGCGAAACTCGGTGAATATCTCACGCTGATGACGACGACGTCCACCGGCGCGCTGAATGCGATGGACGTGAAGGTCGTCGGCATCTACTCCACGGGCGTCCCGGAATACGACGAGCGGGCGCTCATGGTGGACATCCGGACGGCCCAGCAGCTTCTCGTCTCTCACAGGGTGTCGAAGCTCGTTGTCGTCCTTGACGGGACATCGCATACGCAGGAGGTCGCCTCGGCGCTGGCCGCCCGGCTGCCGGAGGTGACGCTGAAGCGCTGGGACGAGCTTGCCACGTTCTACAGGGCCGTCGTGCAGCTCTACAGTGCGATATTCGCGTTCCTCGGCGTGATCATATTCGTCATTGTCGTCCTGAGCAGTTCCAACACGATGATGATGTCGATCATGGAACGGACGAGGGAAATCGGCACCCAGCTCGCGGTCGGGACTTCCCGGCTTCGCCTCCTTGTGATTTTTCTGTACGAGGGACTCATGATCGGTGTCTTCGGCGGGCTCCTCGGCCTTCTGATAGCCGCCGGGCTCGCGGAATTGATCGACCATTCGGGACTCAGGATGCCCCCCCCGCCGGGAGGGACCACCGGGTATCCCCTGATCGTCGACCTTGTCCCCGGCGTGTTTGTGGGTGTGTTTCTTCTTATCGTAACGACAACGGTCGTGTCGACAATCGCGCCCGCGTTCAAGGCGTCCCGGATGAAGATCGTCGATGCGCTCGGCCACGTCTGAAGGGAATGAAACGATGAAAAAGGCATTCGTTGTGTGCGCGATCGGACTGATCATGTCGGGGCTTCCGCCGTCGGGTCTTGCCCAGACGGAATCCGCCCCCGCCCGGAAGGGAGAGGCCGCGCCGGATCCTGAATCGCTCCTTGCGCAGTCGGACCTGAGCCGGAACGGGTGGGACTCGTACGAGGTCCTCACGACGATCCGGAACTACATCGACGGCGAGCTGAAAGAGGAGGGGAGTTACGGGACGTCGATCAAGGGGGCCGACAAGACCCTCGTGAAGTTCCTGAACGTGGACGTCAAGGGGCAGTACCTCCTCATGCTGGAAGACGCGATGTGGATCTACATGCCAAACACGCGGAAGCCCATACGGATCACCCCCCTCCAGCGCCTTCTGGGGAACGCATCGAACGGCGACGTGGCGCGCACGAGGTACGCGACGGATTACGCCCCGACGGTAAAGGGGGAGGAGACGGTGGACGGCGTACCGTGCTACATACTCAACCTTGACGCAAAACGGGAAGGTGCGACGTACAACAGGGTGGAGTTATGGGTGAGAAAAGAGGACGCCCGTCCGAGGAAGGCCGAAATCTACCTCACCTCGGGAAAGCACTACAAGACGATTTTCTACGACACATTTGCCGTCATTCACGACAGGCTCCTCCTCACACAGATGACGATACTCGACAGGCTCCGTGATGAGAGCAAGACGATCATGACGTTCTCCGGGTACACCCCGAAGGAGATACCGGAGAAGTACTTCAACAAGGACTACCTTGAGAAGCTTCGATGACTCGTCGCTGGGAAGCGGCGCTGGCTCTCTTCTGCCTTGAGCTTCTCGGCCCCGGGACCGGGGCCCAGCCGCTCCAGTACCGTTTCTCCATGGCGGACGAAGCGACGCATTACAGCCTGAATGGCGCGAGTCCCTTCAACCCCGGGAACTCGGTCGTCCCTCAGCCGGTTTGGGGGAACCTGGCGACCACGGGGTTGTATCTTGGTGAAGGGGTCCTTTCGACCTCCCTCGGTTTTACCACGACAGCGAATGACGTAAGCCGGCCCAACAACGCGTTTGCAGTTCACGAGCTGGCCGTGGATGTGTCGCTTGGCGACGCGCTGGACCTCGTTGCCGGGAAGAAGATACTCAGGTGGGGAACCGGCTATGCGTTCAACCCGACAGGCGTCGTGGAACCGCAGCGCTCCCCTTCGGATCCCACCGACAGGCTCAACCTGAACGACGGGCGGAACCTTGTCTCCCTTACGGCATTCGTCGGGAAGACCTCGATCACGGCCGTCTATCTGAACGACGCAGAATACGCAAAGAACGCGTTTCGGTGGGGACAGAACGAGCTTGCTGCGCGCGTGTACTCGTTCCTTGGGGGAGTCGACCTCTCGCTCGTCGGGCATTACAGGGAAGGGGACAGGCTCGAGCTCGGGGCGAACACATCATACGTGATCGGCGAGGACCTCGAACTTCACGGTGAGATCCTCGGAAAGAAGGGATCCTCGGCGCTCTATCATGAAATACTGACCTCCGACGATCCATCTCAGATATTTGATTCCTATCCGTATGTCCCGCTCTATGCGGACTCGAAGGAGATCTTCCTGAAAGTCCTTCTTGGCGGACAGTACACGCTGCCGGGGGGCGCCAACATTGCTCTCGAGTACTATCACAACCAGGAGGGGTTGAGCGTCGGGCAATGGAAAAGATGGATGAACTTCGTTAAGTTTCAAGGCGCGATCCAATCGGGCGCCGTTCCTGTCCCGGTTGCTCTCGTTGCTCCTTCGCGAATGAATCTTCTCTGGTCCCTCCTCACGCTCTCGACCCGTGGCACGATGAGGGACTACCTGTTTGCCCGCATGGCGTATTCGGAAGATGCGTGGGGGTGCGAGCTGCTCTGTTTCATGAACGCAGACGATCAGAGTGTCGTCATGATCCCCACTCTGACATGGAAACCTGCCCTATCCCTTTCAGTCTATGCAAGATACACCGCCTATGTGGGACGAAACGGCTCAGAGTTCGGTTCTCTCTTCTCGACGGGGTCCATGACGTTCGGTGTCGGGGTCCAGTTGTGAACGTTTTTGCCCGGATTGTGCGGCGCATATTTGCGGCCGCGCTAATGATCGGCGAAGCTCCGTGCCCCCGGGCGCCGGCACGGGAGTACAGGGGTGATCGCATTGCAGATTCGGAGATGACCATGACGCTCCGGCCGTTCAAAAAAGACGATGTCCGAACCGCGGGGTTTATTCTCGCCATCACGATCGTTGTCGCCGTGGGGCTCACGTACGAGAATCCTGCCCACTGGCTCGACAACCTTGTGTCGTCATTCGTCTTTTCCGCGTGCATTGGCCTGTCTGTTCAGGCGATCGTCAGGCTCCTCTGGACGAGACTGGCCCGTCTCGAGACCAGGGGCCGGCTGGCAATGCTCCTTGTCGTCTACATCGTGGCGGGATTCGCGGGGACGGAAATCGGATACCTGATACTCCGCTATGGCTGGTACGGGGGAACGCTCGATTTCGGAAGCCATTTCAGGTTGCTCTTCCTGAACCTCATCCTCGCGATGGTGTTTGGCAGCGCGGCGGTTGTGTACATCTCTCTCCGTTCAACGGCTGAACGGATGGCAAAAACATTGAAGGAAAAGGAAGTCAACGAGGAGAGGCTTGAGCGGCTGAAAACGAGGGCCGAGCTCGACGCGTTGCAGGCCAAAATCAATCCCCACTTTCTCTTCAACACGCTCAATTCCATCGCAAGCCTGATCTCCGAAAACCCCGCGGCAGCCGAGTCGACGGTCGAGAAGCTCTCGGAGCTCTTCCGGTATACGCTCCAGCGGAGCGGGGACTCCACCGTCCCGCTCATCGAGGAGCTGGAAATCGTCCGGTCGTACCTCGAGATAGAGAAGGTGAGGTTCGGCGACAGGCTCAGTTTCGATATCCGGGCCGATGAGTCGCTGCACGATCTCCGCATTCCGCCCCTCCTCATACAGCCGCTCGTGGAGAACGCCATAAAACACGGCATTGCGTACGAGCCGAAGGGAGGGGTTGTCACCGTTGACGTGAAGAGGGACGGCCGCACGTGCGTCATCACGGTCAACGACACCGGAAAGGGATTTTCCGTGACGGGCGGGGATCCGGGGTTCGGCCTGAAGAGCATAAGGGAGCGGCTGGCGCTTGCATACGGGGAGAGCGGATCCCTCCGCACGGAGGAAGGGAGCGCGCTCATTGGGATCACGATACCACTCGAGTAAGGGGAATCAATGCGCCTGCGCGCGGTAGTTGTGGACGATGAGGACCTGGCACGCCGCCGGCTTCTCAAGCTCCTCCTGAATTACGGGGATACGCTCGAGATCGTCGGCGAGGCGGGCAACGGGGAGGAGGCCGTGACGCTCCTCTCATCGGTCAGACCGGACGTGGTATTCCTTGACGTCCAGATGCCCGGGTGCGACGGGTTCGAGGTTGTCAGGCGGCTGAAGGAAAAGCCGTTCATCGTCTTTGCGACCGCGTACAACGCATATGCGCTCAAGGCGTTTGAGGAGAATTCCGTCGACTATCTCCTGAAACCTGTAGAGCAGAAGCGCCTTGACCGGACGATCGAGAAGCTGCGGAAATTTGCCGGGGGCCCGGTCTCACGCGTGAACGAAAACATCGAGAAGATGCTCTCGCGGCTCGCCCCACCGGGCCTCCGGCGTCTCAAGGTCACGCTCGGCGACAGGATCATACTTATCGATCTGCCGGATGTCGTCTACTTCGAATCGAGGGAGAAGTACACGTACCTCCACACGGCGGACCGCGAGTACGTGATCGATGAAACACTTATCGACCTCGAGGGGAAGCTGGATGGATCGACGTTCGTGAGGATCCAGCGCTCCCTGATCGTGAACGTGAATTTCATCAGGGAGATTGTCCGGTGGTTTGCGGGACGCTACAAGGTACGACTCAAGGACGCAAAGGAAACTGAGCTCATTGCCGCCCGCAGCTACGCGGGGAACATCCGCAGGCTCTGACTCAGGTGTACGGTGTACGTGTGGGAGGAACCGGAAAACCGCGTCGTAGTTCGCCCCGATCGCCCGCCGGATTGCCTGATCGAGAGGCGAAACGAAGGGAAAACCGCCGGCAGGGGAAGACGGCTACGCCGGTTGTTGGAGCACTGCCCCGCGCGTGCGCCTGCGAACGGCCATGAGGTGATTGACAAGCCCTTCCACGGATTTCTGAAATTCCTCTTCCGTGAATGAGTCGTCGCATGCCTTCGCGAATGACGAATCGACAAGATTCCGCGCAACGTTCTTCAATCTCTCTCTCGCCTCGTTGTCCATGGTGGACCTCCCTCGGAAGTTGTCGATCATCCAGTGGCTGTAGAGTGGCTGCGGGGATACGCAGCGAAGCGGTGAACCGGAACGGCAGGAAGAACCCTGGGAAATTTAGACGATCTCTTTTTCAAATTCAAGCTGTTTCTTGCAGTTGTTCCGGTGCGGCCCGCTGCTTCGCCAATAAGTCGACTCCATCGGTGTGGCAAAGTCCCGACTGTCTTATGGTCTTCAGTTGCTCTCCCCCTGGAATTCCTCGCCGCCGTTATTGCATGCCGTGATCATGCTCTTCCGCGGACGTCCTCGCGATGCGACGTGATCGTGCGAGGGGACGCCCGGATATGCCCGCGGAATTACTTGACAAGCGTCATTTTCCTGGTTGCAGTGAATCTGCCGGCGGTCAGCCTGTAGAAGTAGATGCCGCTGCCGACTGTCTTGCCGTTCGAGTTCTTGCCGTCCCACTCTGTTTCCTGCTGACCGGCAGACATCGCACCGTTGACAAGCGTGCGCACTTCCCTCCCCAGGATGTCATAGACGACAAGTTTCACAATCCCGGCCTGCGGGAGAGAATACCTGATCATCGTCGAGGGGTTGAACGGATTCGGATAGTTCTGGTCGAGCTGGTAGTTGCCGGGGAGGGTCGAAGGAGCCGTCGTTATTCCATCCGGGACGCCCCCTTCCGACATGTACTTCGCATGACCAAGATTCCAGTCTGCCGCCGAGTTGAATGACGCCAGCTTCGTATCGTCCCATATCAGTGCGCCGATCGGAAGTCCGTCGATGACCGAGAGGTGCGTGGACTGTGAGAAGTTCTCCGTCAGGTCAGTGAACTTCGTAATTCCGGCTGCGCCGGTGGTCATCGTGTCCGTCTTCACCCCGCTCGCGATCCCGGGGAGGGTCCTCGGATTGTAGTCGCCGTAAATGTAGTGCGTGTTCTGAAGCGCCGCTCCCCCCGCAAAACGTGGATCACTCCACATGTTTTGATTCCATACTGCCATCGAATCCACGATGTTGGCGCTGGCAATTCCCGGTGTGAGTGTCCCCGGGTCCGCGGTGCTTGTTCTTTTCTCGATGAACCCGCCGTTCGGCGGCGCAAAGGCGGCAAAAAGCCCCTGTGTATGCGAATTCATCCACTCGCCGGGGATATTCTGTATCTTCCACGGCCCGGTCCCGTTGCCTGCCCAGTTAAGGTATGACGGTATTGTCCCTACAGACGGCAGTATGTACTTGCTGGAGTTGTAGTAGCCGTTGATAAGCAGCGGGTCGTAATAATAGATGTTGTCCGAGATATACACCTGGAGGCGATTGAGGTTGAGAAGGGGCGAAAAATGAGTCGAGTCGGTTGGTGAGGCCCAATACTTTGACTGCGTGACCAGGCCGCGCGTGATATTGTTCGTGTCGAGGAAGATCGCACTTGTGAAGTACTTATCCGGATCCTGTCCGCTGTTCGTTATGTTCGTATCTTCGCCGACCCAGTTATGATTGATGAATATGTTGTTCGTGATGAACATGTGGCGATGATACTGGGAATAGAGCCAGTACTTGTGGTTGTTGACGATCGTGCAGTGATTGATGTACATAAAATCCGTCAGCTCGTTCTGCTGGAGGAACGTGAGCCCCGCGGTCGTCGTCGTGACGTTCTCGACCCAGAGCGTGTCGATCGGGTGCTTGCACTGGAACACGCGTGAACCCCACCACTGGCCCCCCTGGAACATGTTGCGGAAATAGGAGTTCGTAATGAAGAACTTCGCACCGTACGGCCATCCGCCGATCGCGCCGGATTCGTTCGTGCAGTCAAACAGGTCGATGCTCGAGAACTCGAACAGGCAGTTGTTGATCCGGAGCGACTGCGCCTGATGCTGTCCCGTGCCGCAATAAAAGAGCTCGGCATTGAACGACCCGGTCAGCATCTGGGCCTGGTAGTGGATATTGTCCACAATGATGCTGCCGTATACCGTGTTTGTTCCTTCGGTCGTGGCAGGGGGAACAGGGGAAATCAGGATAATCGGCTTCGTCGTGTGTGTGGGCTGCGCCGGATCGGGGACGCCGCATAATGTCAGTGTCCCTGTGGGGTTGTAGCAGTAAATCGGTGCGAGCTGGTAATAATACTGGCCTTCGTAGAGAGCGTATACCCGGTTGACATTCTTCCTTCCGCCGGTTGTCAGCGTGTCCTGATTGATCGTTGTCTCGAGCGATCCGGCGTTTTCGCCGCCCGCAAGCGTGCCGCCCGGAATATAAATCGTGTCTCCCGCCGCATCGAGGTTCTTCGGGACGTACTTCACGTAGTTCTTTGGCCCGATCCCCGCGTAGCCCGTCATCGCAAATCCGAAGAACATGCAAAGGAACGTGATTGCTTTCATGGCCTCTCCTCCGGTTGACGTGTTGACGTCTGATCGAAACCTCCGGTCAGGGGGCGGCCCGAAACCAAGAAAAGGCATCTCCTGTTCCGGGGATGCCTTTGTACAAGAACCGCCTTCATACTCAAGGTACGCCAGGTTGATTGCAATATCAATAATAGGTAAGTTGAATTGGTTCTTCGGTTCTTTCTCCCCTCAAGCCAGCGTTTTACTCCACAGGAAAAGGATGTCTCATGAAAAACCTTCTCTTTATGCTTCTTTTTGCCCCTGCGGCCGCATTCGCCCAGAAATTCGACGGACTGGCGCCGACGCCGCCGATGGGCTGGAACAGCTGGAACACGTTCGCCGGAAACATCAACGAGCAGCTTATCAAGGGAGTCGCCGACGCGATGATTGCAAACGGCATGCAGAAGGCGGGGTACACCTGCATCGTGATCGATGATTGCTGGGAGTCGAAGACGCGGGACAGCGCCGGGAATATCATCCCGGATCCCGCGAAGTTTCCCGGAGGCTTGAAAGCGGTGGGCGATTATCTCCACGCGAAGGGATTCAAGTTCGGGATCCATAATTGTGCCGGGACGGAGACATGCGCGGGGTTCCCGGGAGGACGCGGCCATGAATACCAGGACGCGCGGAGCTATGCTTCCTGGGGCGTCGACTATCTGAAATACGACTGGTGCAACCATGGCACGGCAAATGCCGAGGAGACATACAAGACGATGCGAGACGCGCTCCATGCCGCGGGTCGCCCCGTGGTGTTCAGTCTCTGCGAGTGGGGAAATAACAGGCCGTGGCTCTGGGCCGAGAATGTCGGCCATCTCTGGCGCACCACCGGGGACATCCGGGATTGCTACGACTGCCAGGGCGTCTACGACATGGGATGGAAAGTCATACTCGACAAGCAGGTGGGCCTTGAGAAATATGCCGGGCCCGATCACTGGAACGATCCGGACATGCTCGAGGTGGGGAACAGGGGGCTCTCCGTGGGAGAGGCCGAAGCCCATTTCAGCCTCTGGTGCATTCTCGCCGCGCCCCTCATGGCGGGGAACGACGTGAGGAACATGACGCCGGAGGTCCGCGGCATTCTCACGAACGCAGAGGTCATCGCGATCGACCAGGATCCTCTGGGCAAAGAGGGGTTCCGGTTCATTGAAAACCCCGGAAAGGAAATATGGGCGAAGGAGCTCTCGCACGGTGCCTGGGCGGTCTGTTTGCTGAACGCCGGTGACAACAAAATGGAGATGCACGTGAACTGGAGCTACCTGTCGTTCCTCAAGGGGACGTACGCCGTCCGGGACATATGGAACAAGAAGGACATCGGAACGACGAAAGAGGATTTCATACGTGTCATTCCGCCTCACAGCGTTGTGCTCTTCCGGCTTACGCCGGCCCCCTGAGCGTTTTCGGGGGGTCTGGCCGGCAATCGGTCGAGCAATGTGGATCTAAATTCTTGGACGGCCTTCCATACAAGGAGGAACAATGAAAACCGGGACAACCCTGCTTTCCCTCGTGGCTGCGGTATTTGCGGCAGGCTGTGCGCTGACAATTCCGGCGTCTCAGCTCGCGGCACAGACCGGCAAGGTCTTCGACGACCTCACGCTGGACAGCAAGATTCTGAAAGGCGATCGGAAATACGCGATCTATCTCCCCCCCGGATACGAGACCTCTCAGCGACGCTATCCCGTTCTGTATCTCCTGCATGGCAGCGGGGACGATCAGACGGGATGGGTGCAGTTCGGTGAAGTGGAGCATATCGCCGACAAGGCGATAAACGAGGGGTATGCAACCCCCATGATCATCGTGATGCCTGACGCCAACACAGGGCGGCGCGGCTACTGGAACGACATCAGGGGGGAGTGGCGGTACGAAGACTTCTTCTTCCAGGAATTCATCCCGTATATCGAAAAGACGTACCGGATAAAGGGGGAAAAACGCTACAGGGCGGTCGCCGGTCTTTCGATGGGAGGGGAAGGGACGTATCTCTACGGGCTCCACCACCCCGATATGTTCTCATCGGCATGCCCTCTGAGCGCTGCAACCGGACCAATGACCGTTGCCGACACGTGGACAAGTCTCACCCGGTTCACCCAACCCGCGCCAGGCACGCCGCCGGATACTGCAACCATTGAAGCCTATTTTAAGACGCACAGTATACTCTACCTCGTCACGAACATGCCCGAGGACCAGAAGAAGGCGGTCCGGTGGTACATCGACTGCGGGGATGACGATTTTCTGACGGAAGGGAACTGCCTTGTGCATATCGCGATGCACAAGAATAATATACCACACGAATTCCGCGTCCGGGACGGCGGTCATTCATGGGTCTACTGGCGGGCAGCGTTGCCGGAGGTAATGAAATTCGTCTCCGACGCATTTCACCAGTATTGACTGATCGCGCGGCGACGCCGGCCATGGTCGCCAGGCGGGAATCTGCGTGCTACCGGCTGCTGAACGTAACGAGGCCCGATGCAAAAGCGAACGCCAGCGCTGCTACCGCGGCCAGAAACATCAGCGAGTAGAATATGTGATTCTGAATTTCTTCCGGCTGATCGCCGGATTCAGTATCTTCCTGCATCATTTCTCGTGCCCATGCAAATATAAACGGTTCTTCGGGTATATCATGAGGTTTCATGCGTTTTCGCGCGACGGTGAGGTCGATGTGCCGTGATACCAGGATATCACCGTCGAGAAAGTACGCATCACGTGTGACACGAGAGTAAAGCCAGGGTAAAGAAATCATTAACTTCTGGGGAACGCGGTTCAGGAGGGGATCTACTCTTGAGGAAACGCGGATCGGACCTGGTTGCGGCTAATAAGCGTTCCTCGCAAGCTCTTTGAGCATATCACTTCCCGTCTGTGGCGGGGTTTGGGCCTCGTTTGCGGGCAATGAAGTTCGTGGCGACGATAGAGGCGATAAGGACCAGAAAAATCATCGATCCTGTGACGACAAGCCCGGGTTCGATGTTGTTGACAATGAGGTACGTAAGAAGTACTGTAAGAAGCCCCGTATTGAGGACCTGCTGCAATATCCGGTGAATCCGCTTCGGGTACTTCGGTGTCAGGCGGAGCGCATACGAAATGACCGACACAACGATCGACGCGAGTATCACCTCTATCACGAAGCCAACCATCGGATCCTCCTGAGAGTCTGAATTCCCCTGGTGCGTCGTCCTGCATTTACGGAGAAATGTGGTGCAAAGTTTCGGAAAACTCAACTATGATAACCCGCCGGAAGATACTGTTGCGGTTCACCGAAGTTGATCGTGGGAATGTCTTATGAAATTACACTGTGTATGCTGGACATGTCTGGCAATCCTGATCAGTTCATTCCCCCTCCTCTCTTCCGCCCAGTGGGTTCAAACCTCCGGTCCGCCGGGCGGCAATATTCAATGTTTCGCGCAGCACGGAACAAACGTGTTCGCGGGAACGTTTGGCGGCGGGGTGTTTCTCTCAACGAATGCCGGGACGACGTGGAAGGGAGTCAATGCAGGCCTGCAAAGCGTGAATGTCTATGCGCTCGCGGTCAACGGTGTGAACCTGTATGCAGGGACTGATGGCGGCGTATTCCTTTCCGCCAACGACGGTGCTTCCTGGACGGGAATCGATTCCGGCCTGGCAGCATCCGCAGTGTATTCGCTTCTCGTCATCGGGACCACCCTGTATGCCGGAACCAATGGAGGGGGTGTATGCATATCGACTGACAGCGGGAAGGTATGGACCGCGGCGGATTCGGGGCTCGCGAGCGCTTCGGTCTATTCCCTCGTCCGTGCGGGAACAGGCCTTTTTGCAGGGACGGGCGGAGGCGTGTTTCTCTCGACGGACAGCGGGAGTACGTGGACGGCGCAAAACGCCGGTTTGACCGGATCTTTTGTGAGGGCTCTTGCGGTGAGTGGAACGAACCTGTTTGCGGGAACGTACGGTGACGGCGTATTCCTTTCCACGAACAACGGATCAACCTGGACGCTGGTCAATAACGGTTTCGGAGGCGCTTCTGTCTACGCCCTGGCGGTGGACGGCACGAATCTGCTTGCGGGAACGGGAGACGCCGGCGTGTTTCGCTCTACGGATAACGGCGCCGATTGGGCGGGAGTCAATGCCGGCATGACGAGTTCGGCGGTCCATGCGCTCTTCGTGAGCGGAACGAATGTCTTTGCGGGAACGGGCGACGCGGGGGTGTTTCTCTCCTCGAATGACGGGACGGGCTGGAACCAGGTTAATAGCGGACTTGCGAACACCGATGTGTGGACCGTCGTGCCGGCGGGGGCATATCTCTTTGCCGGGACGAGTGGAGGGGGGATATTCTACTCCACGAACAGTGGCGCGGCCTGGTCTGCCTCAAATTCCGGCCTCGCAAGCACCATTGTGTACTGCATGACGACGAGCACGACGAGCCTTTTCGCCGGGACCGATGGTGGGGTTTTTCGTTCCAATAACAACGGGATAACGTGGACCGCCGCCAGTAACGGTTTGAGCGGCAACGCAGTCTATGCACTTGCGCCGGAAGGTGCAAACCTCTTTGCCGGAACGTACGGGAGCGGAGTGGGCTACTCGACAAACAGTGGTGCGAGCTGGACCTCCATGAATGCCGGCCTGAGGACGACATATATCGCCTCCCTGGACGTGATCGGTTCGACCCTGTTCGCGGGGACGTACGGTGCCGGGGCGTTCGTGCTCGCGAGCGGCGGATCATCCTGGAGCTCCGCCAATGCCGGCCTGACGACAACCACCGTCCTCGCCTTCGCCGCAAGCGGGTCGAACATATTTGCAGGAACAGAGCCGAATTCGCCGGCCGAGCCTGGTGGAGTGTATACAACGACGAATAGCGGAGGGAGCTGGATGTCGGTCAACTCCGGTCTTGGCAGTTCAGTTGTGCGCGCGCTGGCAGTCAATGGATCGACGTTGATTGCAGGCACCGGCGGCGGGATCTTTCTCTCCGGGAACAACGGGATGAGTTGGTCACCTGCAAACGACGGGTTGACATCCGCGTCGGTGTATTCGCTTGCCATCATCGGCACGAATCTTTATGCGGGCACGTTCGGTGGGGGGGTCTACAGGAGACCCCTGTCGGAATTGACAACAGGCGCTACAGGCCCATCCCCCGGCAACCCCGTCGCGTTCAGGCTTGAACAGAACTTTCCCAATCCCTTTAATCCCGGCACGGTGATCCGCTACACGCTTCCGGCCAGGTCGCACGTGAGACTGACCGTGTACAACGCCCTGGGACAGAGCGTCGCGACGCTCGTGGATGAAGAAAAGGAATCGGGGGTATATGACGTCCGGTTCGATGGCAGCGGTCTCGCGAGCGGCGTGTATTTCTACAGGATTCAGGCGGGTGTTAACGTGGAGACGAAGAGGCTTTCACTTATTCGATAACCGTGGTACAACGAAAGTGGCGCGTACGTAAATTAGCCGTACATTCCCGAATCTTCCGGGGTCTGCATTTCCTCCTCTTGCTGCGCTGCTCCTTCTCCCTGAGAACCCCTGGCCCCCCTCGCTGGAGGTCACAGAATGGTAACATGGGGGTAACACTCGGATAATACGCCATGCGTACTTTTCTCCAATTCCAGAGGAGAAAGTCGATGGCTCGCTGCAGAGAATGTTTCGGGCAGGACGTGAAGATAAGCGCTACACCAAGCAGAAGTTCCTTTGTGTTCCAATGCGTCAATCCCAGGTGCCGCCACACGTACGTGAAGACGCTGGGGCTCGCAGGAGATCTCATCCCCGTGTTCGGGGCGATTCAGAAACGCCGGCAGGTTTCCCGTGGTGCTCGCAACGCGGAAGGAGCCGGGTCGCAGGGGGAGGACTCAGAATGACGGAACCAGGCGACGGACGACGTACAAGCCCCGCCCGCTCAGCATCCGGGAAGGCCGTCCCGGTCAGCCTTCTGGTCCTCACGGTTGTTTTTCTTGCAGGAATAATTATCTCTCTGTACGGGTATTCACAGGATCGGACTCAGCTCCTCTACATCGGGGTGGGTATGACGATCGTCGGGGGGGTTTTCTGGGTTCTCAGGATTTCTGTGTGGGGGGATAATTCGTGAGACATATTGACAACGTCGTTCCGGACCTGTTTATTACCTGATGCGCAATCTTCAGGGATCCGGCACGGGGGGACGGGCAAGAAGCCTCCTGTCCGACAACCGGGCGTTTCTCATTCCTCTGGGTCTCTTCGTTCTTCTCTCAATCGCCCTTCTCGTTCTCTTTACAACGGCGGAGGTGCACCTTGCAATCGATGCGCATCATAGCATGGCCGGCGATCTGTTCTTCCGGCTCGTGACGAATCTCGGTGACGGGTGGGCTGTCGTCCTCCTTGTTCTCATTCTCCTGTTTGTCCGCTATCGTGACGCAATTCTCGTTGCTGCCGTGAACATCGTGTCGGCCCTCATCGTCCAGGTGCTCAAGCATGGGCCGTTCGCGGCAAATGCGCGCCCGCTGGAATACTTCAGGGGGACCAATGCGCTGCATCTGGTTCCCGGAGTGACGATGTACAACTATAACAGCTTCCCCTCCGGCCACGCCGCGACCGCGTGCGCCACCTGCTTCTGTCTCGGACTCATGACCTCAAATCGCCGGACGAAGGCCGCGCTCGCAGCAGCAGGCGTTACGATTGCGTTTTCGCGGGTCTACCTTTCCCAGCACTTTCTGGGGGACGTTTGTGCCGGGGCTGTGATCGGCATCCTCGTCAGCCTTCCGTTTGCACTGCTTCTTGAAGCCCGTAGCGGGACTCCGGGAAAAAACTGGATGGATCAGTCTGTCATTCGGCGCACGCGTCGGTCGGGCGTGTAAAATCTTCCTGCGCCGCACGGGTACGGTTGGGTCAAACATTCCGGGAGGCCGTCGATTTCGGTCTTTAAGGGGAGATTATCTGAAGCGGGTGTAGGGGCGGCGTGAACCGATCGGGCACAGCCGTCGATGTTTCGTCGATTATGCCAGAAGCTCTTCTGCGTGCAGCTTGCGCGTACGGTACACTGAAAGCAATACTGTGCCTGCCTCTCTCCTTCGCAGAAGTTCTTGCAGTCCATTGAATCCTCTTGTTATGGGTGCAAGACCCCCAGCGAGTCACCCCCTTCCGTATAGACAACGGAGTAGAAAGCGAAGGGTAGTGATGACCTCTCCAACTCCAGCTCGGATCTTCAGCGAAGGTATCCGGCCGTTGCACTTTGCCGTTCACAGTGGTACCTTATTCTCACGACCACTCAGTGTTCGTTGAAACAAGGCCCTTGATCCCGCAGGATTCAGGGCCGCCTTGTTTGATGACCCTCGTAGTGATGTGCCTCCCACTTACTCCGGAGAAACCCATGTTAGATAATTTGATCTCCGGGAAATCTCAGAGAGATAAGCGGACAAACTCGATGGCAAGGGGAATAAGGATTGGCATTGTGCTCAATGCCGGAATTGGAGTTGCGATGAACGACATTCCAATTGACCTGGGGATCGGCATTGCCCTGGGTGTTGCGCTTGGTTCCATAACCGGTCGGAAACAGAAACCCCCTCTGATTCAGTAACATGTTGGTGCAGGCCGAGACTTCAATGAACGAACGCATGTCATCACATCTTGAGACTCCCGTTCCCGTCAGGTTGCCGAGACGTTTTCTGCTGGCAACCGCTGTCGTGTATGCGTTTCTTTGCCTTACGTACTGCTCCCTGTGGCTTTACTCTGCATACTTGAGGCAACAGGTGCCGGCTGTTGAACTCGGCTTTGACACCGACTTCGATCCAAGGGGCTTTCAGCTGGTCAAGAGTGTCTATCCTGCGAGCCCGGCTGAAAAGGGAGGGCTTCTCTCCGGCGATCACATAATATCCTTCTATGGCCACGAGATTCGAACAGGAGATTATCTGAGCGAGGTGTGGGATCAACACAAGCCAGGTGACACGATCAGCCTCGGAGTCCTTCATGCGGGGAGGGATTCTGTGGTTATCTTGAACGGCGTTTTCCGTCAGCGACAATCCACCTCAACCGAAACCGGCATTGAGTACATTTCAAATCAGGTCGGAAATCTGTTTCCGGTGCCGTTCGTGCTCATCGGTCTGACAATTCTGTTTCTTCGCCTCGAGAGTTCATCAGTGTGGCTCCTGACGCTCATCTTTTGCTGTACTGCGGCGACGCCCGGGCTCCCGGACGGGGATGTCATCCCGATATTTCTCAGACCTTTGTTGCTCACGTTCAAGGTCATATCCGTGAGCTTGCTGGGACCGCTCTACTTCTTCTTTTTCTCGGTATTCCCCGTTGGGTCCCCGATTGATCGACGTCTCCCATGGCTGAAGTGGATATCGATTGTGCTGGGGATTACTGTTTTTCTTCAGGGACAGAACATCACCGTGTTAACGTTTTACTCGCCAATGCAGCGCCTATTGGGCGTTGCCGTTGGCGCTCAAATCACGTTTGTCTATATTGTGAGCTTCATCGTGCTGGGCTGGTATTCCCTGATCCTGAATTATCTTCGCGAATCGAATACAGAAGCACGCCGCAAGATTCGTGTGATCTTCTGGGGCACGCTGGTGGGCTGGGCTCCCACTATCGTACGGGTCGTCGCGGAGAACTTTCTCGCTTTCCAGACGCCGCTTTGGCTCAGCACGTTGCTTGCCTTGTTACTTCTTCTCTTTCCCCTCTCATTCGCGTACGCGGTGGTCAGACACCGTATCCTGGATATTCCGGTACTCCTGAAGCGGAGTGCACGTTACCTGCTTGTCCAACGCGGGTTCGCGATCATCATTGTTGTTGTAAGCTTCGGCCTGACATCTCTCTTGGCGCTGTCTGTATCGGGCCAACTGCGACCAACCACACAAATGGCGCAGCCCGTCGAATTTATCCTTGGTGCTTGTTGCGGAGGCGTGCTTCTCCTGGGGGGATTGCGGGTACACCGGCACGTGAGCGGGAGAATTGACCGCGCGTTCTTTCGAAGCGCGTATGATGCCCGCATGATTCTTGAGGATCTTGCCGCAAGGTCATCTTCTGCAACCGATCGCGCCGAGCTGGCCCGATTGCTCGAACACCATCTTGCACATGCGCTCCAGCCCGCATCCCTGACGCTCTATCTGGAGAAGAATGATTCTCTCGTGGTGTCGTCGGGAACGGTTCCGCCGGGATGGAATTCAATCTCCAAAAGCCTCCCGGAGGTCGTCGAATTGACGAAGCACGGTGAGCCGTGGGAAGTTCCGCCTGCGGATGAGGGGGGGAGACCCGAATTGTCATTGTTGAGGGTCTTACACGCCGAATGCCTGGTGCCTCTGATCGGACGCGGTGATTCGCTCGTGGGGGTCATCATTCTGGGATCCCGCCTTTCTGAAGAGCCCTACTCGGGAGAAGACAAGCGTCTGCTCGCTTCCGTTGCACGGCAGGCGGCAACGGCCCTTGATAATATCCGTCTGGCGGAAGAGATTGCCGAGAGATTGAAAGCTGAGCGGCGGGCATCACTTGAGCTGGAAATCGCCAAGAACGTCCAGGAAAGGCTGCTTCCGAAGGTGCCGGCACAGTTGAGGACCCTGGACTGTGCCGCCCGGTGCATTCAAGCAAAGTCTGTCGGTGGGGATTATTACGATTTTCTCGATCTCGGCGGCGGTCGCCTCGGACTTGTCCTTGCCGACGTGTCCGGGAAAGGTATACACGCCGCTCTCCTCATGGCAAACCTCCAGGCATACATCCGCAGCCAGTGTGGCACTTCTCCGGGACGTCCCGGGCAGATGCTGAAGAGGGTAAACCGCCTTTTGTGGGAATCAACGGCCCCCGAGCATTTTGCTACCCTGTTTTACGGGATTTATGACGATCACAGCCGCAGCCTGTCATACGTGAATTGCGGCCATAATCCTCCTGTGGTGGTTCATAAGGGCAGAATCGTGAGGCGGTTGACAGCGACCGCAACCGTGATCGGTGCTTTTGAGAAATGGCGCTGCGAAATGAGACGCAGCCGGCTCGATCCGGGAGACCTCCTCGTCGTGTTCAGCGACGGGATCACAGAAGCAGTTTGCGGTGACGAGCAGTTCGGAGATCAGAGGCTCATTGATCTCCTTCTGGCCAATGGCAGGCTGCCTGTGGATGGAATAGCCGATGCCGTCATTTCGGGTGTGCAGGCATTTTCTGCGGGGCGTCAGTCGGATGACCTCACGTTAATCGTCGCCTGCGTCCACGAGTTTGTGCGTGGACATGCATGAAAGATCGGTTGTCATGTCGACCGATCCCTATCCCCTGCAGCGAAAGAGCCGGTCATTGACGATCCCGGCTTGGATTCTAAGCAAGGCGATAGTCGAGACGCGCGGTCTTTTCTGGTCGTGGTGGATTCATTTTCTGAGCGATGTCGTTATCTTCGTGTTCCTTGCCATGGCGTTGCTGAAATAACATTTGTCAATGATATCCGCATTTACCAATTTCATAAGGAGAACACTATGACCGAAGAGAACACCAAACATCATCGGGGGGGATCAATGAGAGACAACGGGATGTCAGGCGGCATCTACGGGATGGCCTTTCTTGGCGCACTGGTCTATTACATACAGCAGGCGGCTACGTTTTGGGTCGGCGTGCTCGGTTTCTTCAAAGCTGTTTTCTGGCCTGCGGTGTTGATGTACAAACTGCTCGAGTACTTGAAGATGTAAGATGCCGGTGATGTATACTGAGAATACACCCCAAATGGTTGACTTTTTACCGCCGGATCCCGAGAGATGTTGCTTGTTTTACGCCTGGGAAAAGAACCGCGGGATTGTTTTGTCTTCGACCTGAAGAGATGAAATCGGACATCTGAGATATCATCGTAGCGCCTGACCACGCCGACGCCGAAATAACACACTCTTAACAGTTTCGTTACCTGGTCGTCACACGCCGTGAGTAGATTTCCCGGGTGGAGATCTCCTTGTGGCGGATCAATCGGGGGTACTACCCGCCGTACCCGCCTGAGCGGCAAATCGAACTGCATGGAAAGGGCGTTGCAATGACCAGAAGTGAAATCCTACAGGCAACCCACGCGAATTTCAGTGAGTTCATGCGTATCTGGCGGGAGTACAGGAAGGACCGGGGATTGGGTGCGCTTGTGTTCACGTCGGATGAGGTATCATGCGAGGAAGATGAGGTGCAGTGTGAATTCTGGACCTTGAGTGAACTTCGCCAGTATATGCAAAGAATGCAACAGTGTGACGAAGTGTTCTACAAGTGGCTGAAGTGTGCGGAGCAGGAGGGAGGATGCCCGGTCGTCATTTTTTCGCCGTGCAGTCAGCCGGACATAGAACAGCTGCACTTCTCCTGCATTAGCAAAGCACAAGTGTCATAGACTCCACATCCTTCACTCCGGTTAAATCGGAGGTTGCGGTTTGGCGTGCTCGATCGCGCGCTGCACCTTCTCTGCCGCCCAGCTCAATCAGGCTTTCGAGCTCGGCAACAAGCTCGAGTGCGCTCTCAGCGGTCATCTTCGTGATTCCATGTCGGCGGAGGTTTGCGAAGGAAATTTGGTCATCCGTCGTGACAACCGAGCCACAAAATTGTTGGCCTGAATTCGTCCTAAACTGGAAAACACATCACTTTCACGCCGGATTCAGGTTAACTGATCACGCGGCGACGCTGGCCATCGGCGCCAGGGGGGAATTTCCATTGTTTCGCCCGGCGCGAGCGCTCTCTCACCTGCCTGGAGGCATCGATGCGAGCCGGACACTGTCCTTCGATGGGGACAATGACCGATCGCGCGGGGGTGAGCCCTCGACGTTGAAACGGAACTCTGCGTACACGGGAAAATGGTCTGAAACCTCTTCGTTGAGCCTGCGCGCTGCGATCGATTCCATGCCGTTCATGCCGAACAGGTAATCGATCCGCAGCGTGGGAAACTCGGTACGGAATGTCACTCCCCCCCAGAAATTGTGGTCGAGCTGCGCGTCATGCGCAATGCGCTCGATCTCCCTCATCGTCTTCGACCGCGGGGGAGCGTTCAGATCCCCCCCGAATACGATTGGACCGTTCAGCCGTGACAGGTATTCCGTGAAGAATGTTACCTCCTGTTTTTGAACCCGCAACAGGTACCTTCCCCAAATGAGGTTCTCCCTCAACGAATGATCCTTTGGCCTTCCCGCGATGAACCGGATGGAGATTGCATTGACCATGGTTCCGTTGACGTCGAGGATTGCGTGGCTGAATGAACGGTGGGGGTGTGCGTCCATCGAGTCGATGTCATTCCCCCCCGAGAGCGATGCTTCGTGCGACGGCAGCGTGACCTCGGTGTAGCTGATGATCGGGTACCGGGAAACGATCGCCGTGCCGTTCTCGTGGTCCATCCGGAAGGAGGCGGGGGCAAGGGCTTTCTCGACATGGGGGATCTGGTCGGGCGCCAGGACGTTCTCCGAAAGTAGTGTCAGATCGGCGTTCGTCCTTTTCACCTCGTCAAGCACCTTGTCAAGCCCGTATGAATAGTACCGGACATTGAGCGCGGCGACCCTCATGGTCTGCGAATGACGCCCGTGATCTGCTCCTTCCCGGAAGAACGGAATTGAAAAGTCTCCGAATCCCGCGACAAGAACTCCGTATATGACCGAAAGGACAATCGCCGCGGTGGCCCGGCGGGACGACAGGGCTAGGATGACCGCTATCGCGACGGCGGGAAAGAACCAGAGGGGGGGGACAAAATCGATCCCGTAGAGAAACGAACTTTCGGGGAGCAGATCGAGATGGTCCAGGAGTGATGCCAGCACGAGTGTTCCGGCAACAATGAAACATACGGCCCCGAGGAACGTGACGGCCCAACGCAAAGCTTTGCCGGCCATGTGGACACCTGTGATGGACAAGGATGAAAACGCGGTGAGCTAATATGTGCACCGCGGATTACCCCTGTGTTATCGCACTGTTACGAAAGGGTTAAATAGTCCTCCAGGCCGTGGATTTCGGCCTATTGGGGAGGGGATTATCTGCTGCGGGTGTGTGGGCGGGGTAGACCGGTTGAACGTAACCGGTCACTGTATCATCGACTACGCCGGAATCTCTTCTGCATGCAAATCGTGCGTCCTCTTCCGCACCTTCGTCAGGTGGTTGACAATGGCATCCACAGATTCCTGGTATTCCTCTTCGCTCGAAGAATCGTCACAGGCTAACATGAACGCCGTCTCTGTAAGCCTTCTGGCGACATTTCTCAATCGTTCTTTCGCGTCGTTGTTCACTCGGAAACTCCTTTTGAAAAGACCGTGAGACTCAATTCGTGATTACGAAAACGCGGCCACGTTGTGAAGAAAGGAGGACTTGACCTAATTGCAGTTAAATATATGTCTTCCGCTTTCCAAATCCTAGCAGCTGCGCCGATTTTCTGCGTGGCTGACAGTCACGCCCCCTCCGGAGTGACGACGGCAACCCCGTCCCGGTCACGCCGCTGCGAAGGCGCGTGTCCAGGCCCCTGAAAAAACAAAACATCCGCGATATCCTTCATGTGAAGTCTCAAACAGGCATCTGTAGTTGCATCTTTCATGCAGATTCTTGTTGATCGTAACAGTTTCGTAACTATCCGATAATACTGCGGCAACTTTCCCGCGTATCTTGTGCACAGGAAATCCTGTTCTCCGCTCCTGCCGGTCGCTTTCACCTCCAGCTCGTCGGTCCTCGTTTCCATAAAGGAATACATGGCTTTTCGATTAATAAGATGTTCACACGCATTTTCTCTCTGTCTGCTGTTCTGGTCATTCGCCGGACAGCTGCTCGCCGGAACAATCAAAGGTCATGTGACGGCGAAGGAGGGAGGGGCACCTGTTGCGGGCGCAAACGTGAGTCTTCGGGGAACGCGGTTCGGCACAACGACGACCCCGGAAGGGAACTTTTCGATCTCCGATATTCCGGCCGGAACGTATCTCGTCCGCGTGGGAATGATCGGGTTCGACAAATATGAAAAGAGCGGCGTGACTATCGCTGATGATTCATCTGTGGTGGAAATCGATGTCATGCTGAAAGAAGAGCCCGTGAGCATGGCCGAGGTGGTTGTCCGCGCGAGGGCGAACAGGGAACTCGAAACGTCGGGACGGATGACAGAACAGCAGGCGAACAACATTGTCAATGTGATTACCGCCCAGACAATCGACCGCTCGACGGACCGCACTGCGGCCGACGTCCTGCAGCGCGTCTCCGGCATGTCGCTCATCCGCGACCAGGGCGAAGGCCGGTATCTCGTCATGCGCGGGCTCGAACAGCAGTACAACAACACACTTCTCAACGGCATCAAGATCCCGAGTCCGGAATCCAAGGACCGGTATCTCCCCCTGGATATCTTCCCATCCGGCCTCTTCGAGCGGATCGAAGTGACCAAGGCTCTCACGCCGGAGCTTGCCGGCGATGCGATCGGTGGTTCGACAAACCTCATGCTGCGCGACGCGCCCGATCATTTTCTGTTCTCCTTCGGCGTCGCGGGTGGGGGTGCCTCGGGAACCCTCGGGAGCACGTACAGTTGGTTCGACCCGAGCACTGTCCCCGAACTTGATCCCGACCGGGCCCACGGTGTCGTCAGCGATGCCGATCCGACGACGCAGCTCGCGCCGCGCTACCAGCCGACGAGCAAGGATTTCTCGGTCAACAATCTGAAGTTTACGGACAGGAAAACGCCTCCGGACGGTCTCTACTCACTTCTCATCGGCGACAGGGAGTTTGATGGGCGGCTCGGCATCATCGCTGCGGGGAGCTACCAGAACACGTTCAACCATGTTCAGACGGATTTCTATTCTGTGAGCGAGGACATCAACACCGTAGATAAGGAAGGCCATCTGATCCCGTACGCGGCGACGTACGATAACCGCGCGTACTATACAAACAGGTTACGGGGAGGGTTATCGGTGAAGGCGGATTTCATCGCCGCCCCACAGCAGCAGATTAACGCCACGTATCTGTATGTCCGTCAGGAGGAAGACCAGACCCGTCACGGGCTGGAAGTCACGATTGACGGGTCGCGCGGATCGGCCGACCTTACGTATACGAACCGGTCTGCCCTGCGGGTTCAGGATATCTCGAGCTTCAGTGTCGGCGGAGATCATTTCAGTGCGTCTCCCGTCGACCTCAGGTGGACGTTTAATTACACCGACGCAGTGCAGGACCGTCCTGATGAGGCGGAATACACGCTGTACAGGAACTTCGATCCCTACGGGAATATAGAGCCGTTCGTCGGTCTCGCCAATATCACGCACTCCTGGAGGAAGAACGACGACAGGCAGACGCTGGCGAAGATCGACCTTACCGTGCACTTTACAGAGGACGGAGCGCACACGCTGCAGATGGGGGCGATCGGGCAGAAGCTTAACAGGGTGAATTTCGAGAACGATTACATTCTCAACCCCGCCATCATCAACGGGCGCACGCAGCCCTTCACGTCGATCGACAGCACGATCACCGTCCCGTTCGGGTTCGGGAGCACGTCGGGGACCTCGGTCTACGGCTACCAGAATTACAAGGCGGACGAATACCTGTTCTCTTCTTACCTGCAGTACATATGGATCCTGGGAGATCTGCAGGTCCTGGCGGGGGTCCGTTGGGAACAGGCGCGGGACTCCTACTTCACGATGGCCCCTGCCATTGTGGGGGAAAACGAGGCAAAAGTCACGACTGTCGATTTTCTCCCCGGCATCCACTTTCGCTACGCCATAACCCCCGAAAACATCGCGAGGCTCTCCCTGAACCAGTCAATGAGCCGGCCGAGCTACTTCGATCTCGTTCCGGCATCCGACCGCTCGGACAACAGTCAGACGCAGGGGAACCCGAATCTCAAGCCCGCCCATTCCGTGAATTTCGATGTGCGCTACGAATACTATCCCAACCCGGCGGACATGATCTCCGTGGGATACTATCACAAGAGGATCACGGACCCGATCGAGGACGAGTATCAGTCCGTGGGAATCGTGTTTGTCACGACAAAGGGGAACGGCAATCCCGCGACGGTGGACGGGTTCGAGGGGGTTATCTCAAAGCGGCTCTGGGATTTCGCCGTCACGGCAAACTACACGCACGTAGTCTCCCGGATTACGAACACAAAGCTTGTCCCCGTGATTGATGCCTACGGAGATCCGACGATCCCCGTCCCCGTCGTTGTGCAGACACGGCCCCTGCAATCGCAGTCCCCGGATATTGTGAATCTCTCCCTGACGTACCTGAACCCCGACTGGGGAACGACAATGAACGTCTCCTACAATTACACGGGCCGTCGGCTGATCGCGGTTGCGCAGATTGACGGGTATGACACATACCAGGACGGTGTCGGCGAGCTTGATGCATCCGGGGAGCAGGTACTGATCGGCAACCTGAAGATCAATATCAAGCTCATCAATCTGCTTAATTCGACCGTGGTGACCGAGGTTGCCTCGGGTGACTACGTCAAACACAATCCGATTGTCATCGAGCGGGAATACAACAAGTTCCGCGGTTCGGTAGGTCTCAGCTTCCGGTTGTAGCAGCATCCAACGCACCACAAAGAACACCACACATATTACAGGGGAGGAGCACGTATGCGATCGATCTTGACTTTCTTCGTCATTGCAGCGCTCGCGGGGACCGCGGGTGCGGCAAATTTGCCGGACACCCTCTCCGGCCCCATTAAGGGGACGACACTGCCGAACCACACGTACGTCGTCAAGGATAGTCTTATCGTCAACGCGGGTGACACACTCCGGTTCAGCGCCGGCAATACGATCATCATGGCGAGCCCGACGGGATGGATCCACGTCCTGGGGACGTTCTACTGCGACGGCACGAAATCGAGCCCGAACCTCTTCACCGTCCCTCCGGCGCGCCGGACCGGTCCCGGTCAGTGGGGCGGGATTGAGGGAGACTCGTGCACCTATTTCGAGATGAAGTGGACGACGATCCTCTGGGCGGGTGGCAACAACACGGCGGGCCATGCCTACCGGACGATCGATATCTATTCCGACTATCAGAACAAGACGACAACGGTCTTCACCGACAACACGGTGATCGGCACGGTGGACGACTGCATCGGTCTCCATGGCGGGAATGCCAGCATCCTCCGCAATACGATCAAGTGGTGCGGCGCTCCCGACGGGGACAACATCAATGTCAAGAGCGGCACGATCGGGGAGATTGCCTACAACGTCATCTGGAGCTCGGGCGGGAACGGCATCAAGCTCAACGCAGATCCGACGTTGCTGCGCCTGACGAACATGTGTGTTCACAACAACACGATCGTGGCGGGCGGATGGCGGCGTGTGGGTGAGCTGGGCTACGCCATTCTGGTGGACAAGAGCGCCCGGGCGCAGATCTACAACAACATCATGGGTGATATGTACCAGGAACTCGAGATTACCCACCAGGCTGACACGGTGCGCACGGTGTACGACAACAACCTGTTCTTCTATTCTGCGGACAGCCTGAAGGGCCTCGCGCGGTACTACCCCTCGGACGGCGTCGGCAAGCCGGCGCCCCATGACATCCTGGACGTCATGGCGAGCGCCCTCTTCCAGAGCTACCAGACTTACTTCACGAACGACTGGTTTCAGCTCGACGGGCAGAACGACTATCACCTGCTCTCCAATGCGCCCGCGGTCGGTCATGGGTTCACGCCTCCTGCCTCCTGGGTCAATCCGTACTTCCCCGGAGTCAATCTCCCCGGCGATCCCAATATGGGGGCGCTCGGCGCGTACACCTTCGCAACGTCGAAGAGCGACACGCTTTCCGGCCCCATTAAGGGGATGACACTGCCGAACCACACGTACGTCGTCAAGGATAGTCTTATCGTCAACGCGGGTGACACGCTCCGGTTCAGCGCCGGGGATACTGTTATCATGGCGAGCCCGACGGGATGGATCCACGTCCTGGGGACGTTCTACTGCGACGGCACGAAATCGAGCCCGAACCTCTTCACCGTCCCTCCGGCGCGCCGGACCGGTCCCGGTCAGTGGGGCGGGATTGAGGGAGACTCGTGCACCTATTTCGAGATGAAGTGGACGACGATCCTCTGGGCGGGTGGCAACAACACGGCGGGCCATGCCTACCGGACGATCGATATCTATTCCGACTATCAGAACAAGACGACAACGGTCTTCACCGACAACACGGTGATCGGCACGGTGGACGACTGCATCGGTCTCCATGGCGGGAATGCCAGCATCCTCCGCAATACGATCAAGTGGTGCGGCGCTCCCGACGGGGACAACATCAATGTCAAGAGCGGCACGATCGGGGAGATTGCCTACAACGTCATCTGGAGCTCGGGCGGGAACGGCATCAAGCTCAACGCAGATCCGACGTTGCTGCGCCTGACGAACATGTGTGTTCACAACAACACGATCGTGGCGGGCGGATGGCGGCGTGTGGGTGAGCTGGGCTACGCCATTCTGGTGGACAAGAGCGCCCGGGCGCAGATCTACAACAACATCATGGGTGATATGTACCAGGAACTCGAGATTACCCACCAGGCTGACACGGTGCGCACGGTGTACGACAACAACCTGTTCTTCTATTCTGCGGACAGCCTGAAGGGCCTCGCGCGGTACTACCCCTCGGACGGCGTCGGCAAGCCGGCGCCCCATGACATCCTGGACGTCATGGCGAGCGCCCTCTTCGCGAGCTACCAGACTTACTTCACGAACGACTGGTTCGCGCTCGACGGGCAGAACGACTACCACCTGCTTCCCAACTCCATGGGGCTGGGTCACGGATTCACGCCCCCGTCTTCCTGGGTCAATCCGTACTTCCCCGGAGTCAATCTCCCCGGCGATCCCAATATGGGGGCGCTCGGGGTCATCACGCTGACGGCGGTGAAAAGCCAGAATACGGGCACCGCGGCGACGTATGCGCTCATGCAGAACTACCCGAATCCGTTCAACCCGTCGACGACGATCGAATTCGAGATCCCTGCCCGGAGCAACGTACGTCTGACCGTGTACGACGTTCTGGGAAGGGAAGTCGCTTCGCTTTCCAACGGTGTTCACGAAGCGGGAAGGTATTCGGTTGTCTGGAACGCGAGCAACGTTGCATCCGGTATGTACTTCTTCAGGCTCGAAGCTGATCGCTTTACGGCTGTCCGTAAGATGTTGCTGCTGAAGTGAGGATTGCTGTTTGATCACGCCCCCGGAAGTCAGCAGGCTGGGGTGGGGGGGCTGACTGACGACCGGGGGTCTTGTATCAACAATAGATCAGGAGCTGTATGAATTCCATTGTCAGAATGCGCGTTGTGATATCCCTGCTTCTTGCTGCACTCGTCGTTCCGGGGATAATTCTCGCGCAGGAGAAGGTTACCGTGGCTCTCTGGGGTGATTCCCGGGAGAATCTTGATAATGCATGCGAGAATATCGCCTCCGTCCTCCTCAATGACATCACGGACTGGGATGTCCAGGTCCACACCGGCGATTTCACGCACCATGGCGCCGAGGATGACTGGCAGCGATCGCTAGGCTATAAGGGGATGCAACAGCTTTACCTCCCCGGGAAATTCCTTCTCTGTACGAGCAACCATGATTGTGAAAAGGAGCCGAACGACACCTACGACAAGAAGGCAAACTGGGATAAGCATACGCGGGATGTTCTTCCGGTCAACGATGCGGACGGGACAACCCATTTCTACGCATGGCACAAGGCGAACGTGTATATCGTCTTTTGTGACGCGTTCTTCACCGACTCGACGACGATGCAGCGTTGGCTTGACGGGTACCTCGAACAGGTGAAGCCGGGTGACTGGCTTGTGGGGGTCTGGCACGATCCCGCATACGACTTCACGTACAAGGAACCGTATCTCCCGGTCTGTCGGCCCTGGCTGGAAAGCCTCGCGAAGCACGGTGGCGATTTCGTGTTTAACGGGCACGCGCACCTCTACCTCAGGTCTAATCCCCTTCTCCCGGACGGGACTGTCGACGCGGCGAACGGAATTGTTCACATCATCAACGGGACGGGAGGCGCAAGCTGGAAAGACCCCGCAACCGCGGACCCGAGGACGGCGTTCACCCCCTCCGTGAGATCATTTCCCTGCATAACGTTCATGACGTTCGAGGGAAACACTGCGCGCCTCAGGACGGTGGATGCACGCCCGGGAAAAAACCTTCAAACCATCGACTCATGCTCCTGGAAACGATAAGGAGTTTCGAAGAATGAATCACCGAACCATCGTTCTGGTACTTATTGCTTTAATGGCATCGTGGAACCCCGGGGGATCATCATCGGCCCAGGAGAAGCTCCCGAGGATTCTTGACAGCATTGCCGTGGGGGGCACGGGGGGGTGGGATTATGCGGCCTCCGATGTTGCGGCGCGGCGCCTTTACCTTTCGCACGCAACGCACGTGGAAGTGATCAACCTTGACACCGGGGATAAGGTCGGTGAGGTAATGAACACCCCGGGGGTGCACGGGATCGCGATAGCCCCGGTCCTCGGACGCGGGTTTACAAGCAACGGAAGCAACGCGACAGTGACCGTGTTTGACCTGAAGAGTCTTGCGACGGTTGCGACGGTCGACGTAACGGGGAAAAAGCCGGATGCCATAGTGTTCGAACCGGTGACGGGGAGGGTATTCACGTTCAACGGCGGGAGCGATAACTGCACCGCGATCGACGCCGCCGGGCTTAAGGTCGCGGGCACTCTCGCTCTCGGCGGGGCGCCCGAGTTTGCCGTTGCCGACGGTACGGGGAAAATCTTCGTGAATATCGAAGACAGGGACGAAGTCGTCTGCATTGATGCCGCGCCCCTCACGATCCTCTCACGCTTGCCGATTGCCCCGTGCTCGACGCCGACCGGTCTGTCCATGGACAGGAAGAACCGGCGCCTGTTTGTCGGCGGGCGGAATCAACTCCTGGCGGTTCTGGACGCGGACCGCGGCACCGTGATTGCGACGTTTCATATAGGAAAGGGCGTCGACGCAACGATATTTGATCCCGGCACGAACATGATCTATGCCTCGAACAAAGACGGCACCCTTGATGTCTTCGTGGAGAAATCTCCCGGGGAGATCACAGTCCTCGGGCATCTTGCGACCGCCGCGGGAGCCAAGACCATGGCGCTGGATGAAAAGACGCACAAGATATATCTTCCCGCCGCGCGCGACAACCGGGCGCGGGGGGGTTCGAATGGGGAAATGTATATCCTCATTGCAGGCGAGTAAGTCATCCCGCACCCATATATCACCTCACCTCTGCCAGCCATGAATCGATCCATCCTCACTCTCCTGTTCCTCTTCGGGCCGGGGATACTCCGCGCCGGGAATACGGCGGGGTCTTCGCAGTCCCCGAAGCTCGTTGTCGTGATCGTCATCGACCAGATGCGGGCTGACTACCTCGATCGATTTGCGGATCTCTTCGGAGGAGGGGGATTCAATCTCGTCACGAAGAAGGGTGCGGTATTTACGAATTGTGCATACGGCTATTCGTCGACGTATACGGGCCCGGGTCATGCGACGATTCTTTCCGGAATCCCCGTTCGGGACGGCGGGATCATCGGAAACGAGTGGTATGACCGGAAGAAACAGCGCGTCGTGTATTGCGTGGAGGATTCCTCCGTCAACAGCGTCGGCATCAGCGCCGAACAGAGCGCCGGGAGGATGTCGCCGGCGAATTTCCTCGGATCGACGCTCGGCGATCAGCTCCTCGACGTCTCTCCCTCGTCGCGGGTGATCGGGATCGCAATCAAGGACCGGGGGGCAATTCTTCTTGCTGGAAGGCATCCTACGGGCGCGCTCTGGTTTGATCCTCAATCCGGAAAGTGGATCTCGAGTTCGTATTATTATCGCGCGCTTCCGTCGTGGGTGGTGCGGTTCAATGCTGCGAATATTGCGAAGGGTTACATCGGCAGGACCTGGACGCCGTTGCTCCCGGATTCGTGTTACGCCCGGGCGGGCGCGGACGATGCGCCGGGTGAAGGAACTCTCCCCGGAGAGGAGCGGCCTGTGTTCCCGCACGTGATACATGATCTTGCGGGCCGCGGAGTCTCGTCAAGTTCCTTCCGGAGATTCGACGCGGTGCTCCCGACCCCCTTCGGCGATGAGTTGACCGTAAAATTCATGGAAGCGGCGCTTGTGGGGGAAGAGCTGGGGAGACGCGGCGTCACGGACCTGCTCGCAGTAAGCTTCTCGTCTCTGGATTACTGCGGGCACATATTCGGGCCGGACAGCAGGGAGATGGAAGACCTGGTCGTTCGTCTCGACGGGAGTCTCCGGGAGCTCTTCTCGTTCATCGATGCGCGGATCGGTCTCGGGAACGTGGAGATCGTCCTGACCGCCGATCACGGCGTATGCCCGCTTCCCGAGAAAAAGATCACAAAGGACGCGATGCGGATCGACCCGAAGGATTTTCTCCTTGACGTCAGGGTGCGTGTGGGGCAGGAGCTCAACTACAACGAAGGGGATGATAACCTCATTCTGGCTCTTTCAAATTCCTTTCTGTATCTGGACAGGAAGAAGATCGAGTCCCGCGGCTTTATGCTCGCGAATTTTGAAAAGGTGGTCGTTGGGGCGGCTTCGAGGGAGCGGGGCGTCCTCCGGTGTTACACGCGTGAAGAGTTGGAGAACGCCTTCGCAGGCGCCGGATCCCGGGACACGGCAGGTCAACTGATCGCGAAGTCACTGAACCCCGGGCGGAGTGGAGAAATCGCGGTCCTGATCAACGAGTATTCGTTCTTTTCGGGAGGGACGACCGGTACGACGCACGGAAGCCCCTGGTATTACGACAGGCACGTCCCCCTCCTGTTTTTTGGACCGGGAATTACGCCGGGAAGGTATGGAGCCTGGTCCCGGCCCAATGATATAGCGCCGACTCTTGCGAAGCTTCTGGGAGTGCCCCCTCCCCCCGGAAGCGATGGAACGGTTCTCGGAATACTCTCCGATGACGGCCCGGGCGCCGCAGCAAAAATTCTGCAGGTGAAGAAATGAACTGATGTCCGATCGTTCAGTGGTACGGCTTACCGCGGTTTCTTCCCTCTCATCTCCGCGTCGATGTCCCTCCCGGTCGCGACGACGAGCGGCGGAAGGCTGAGTATGTCATCAACGGTCGTCCTGAAATTCACGATGCACGCCCGCACCGCGTATTTCCCGCCGACCACCGCGTTCGAGGGGTATGCTTCTCCCCCCGACTGGAGACGTGCAAGGAGCGCTTCGTTGAGCTTGTTCAGGTACTCCTCGTGGCCTTTTCCTTCCCCCCTGAGGTCCGGCGGGACGAACCTGAACGTGGCGATGCTCAGGTTGCACGTGAGCGGTTCGATCTCCGGGTATGACGGGAGCGACCGGAAGAGCTCCGCGGCGAGCGAGCAGTCCTGCCTGATCATCTTTTCGTACCCCTCACGTCCCGCCTGACGGAGCGCGAGCCAGACCTTGAGGGCCCTGAAGCCGCGGGAGTTCTGCATGCCGAGCTCGTAGAAATTCGTAAGCCCTTCGCCGGCATGCTCGTCGAACCTGTAATACTCCGGATGATAGCTGAACGCGTCACTGAGCATCTTCGGATCACGGACCAGCGCGCATCCCGCCTCGAGAGGGGCGTAGAGCCATTTATGGGGGTCCACCGCAACCGAATCCGCTTCGGAGAGAGATTTCAGGTCCGCGGATGCCTCAGGAAGTGCTGCCGCGAATCCACCGTACGCACCGTCCACGTGGAACCAGATGTTATGCTCACTGCATATCGCGCCGATCTCCCGGAGAGGGTCGGTCGCCCCCGTGCTCACCGTCCCGGCTGCCCCCACCACAATGAGGGGGGTCATCCCTTCGCCGATGTCCGCGCGTATCTGTGCGCGGAGCGCGTTCGGGGCCATGCGCTGATCCGGGCCGGCGGGGATCCACCCGATCGCATTGTGTCCGAGCCCGAAGAGGTCCGCCGCCTTGTGTATCCACGTGTGTGTCTCGCTTGAACAGTAGACTCGCAATCGATGCGACTCCCCCTTGGCCGCCCCCTCTTTTCGCACGTCCCAGGGGACTTTTGCTTTCCGCGCCGCGAGGAAGCAGACGAAATTCGCCATGTTCCCGCCGCTCACGAGTATCCCGCCGCACCCGGTGGGATATCCGATCATCTCCGCGATCCATCGCACCGTCTGTCGCTCGATCTCCGTTGCGATGGGGGAGAGGTCGTATGCCCCGACGTTGGGGTTCACCGCGGATGCGAGGAGGTCGCCGAGCATCCCCACCGGGGCGGCGGGGGATGTGATGTATCCCCAGAACCGGGGGTGTCCGTTGAAGAGCGAATGATCGAACAGGAGCCCTGAGGCCTCCTTGAGGAGTTCCCCGGCCGGCGTCCCCGTGCGGGGGAGCGGGGCGTTTCCCAGGAGCGACCTGATCCGGGGCGGCCGTTCCCCGCGCGTGACCGGGTTCGACCGGTCCTGTATCCAGTCGAGGAAGAGCGCGATCCTGTCGACAAGGGCATGGCCGGCGCGCCGGAATTCATCGGGACTCATGTCAAGTGCCGCATGGCGGCGCAGTGTCTGCTTCATCGTCACCTCCCTCAGGGGTCGGGTAATGTATGCTCGCGTGTTCATAAAAACAAGCGGGGAACGTTTTCTGTTGTCCCTTTCAAGATTCGTCTCTATATTCTCCTGCTTCGTTGCATGAGACGCGAGTCTGGAAAACCGAACAACCGGAATAGACGAACATGACATTCCCTCCGAACCTGGAGGAGGAGCTCACCCGTCTCCAGGAAGTGCTCGGAGCCGCGGCTGTGTTCCCGCCTCCCTGTTTTGTCACGATGAACGCGGAGTTTACAGCCTACGAGTCCCGCTCCTCGCTCACCGTGACGTTCCCCGTCACCGAGAACATTCTCAATCCGGTGGGGGCGATGCAGGGCGGGTTCATCACCGCGGCGATGGACAACGTGATGGGTCCTCTCAGCTATCTCGCCATGAGGAGCCCGGCATCGACTCTTGATATCCACACGCAGTTCGTCCGCGCGGTGCCGATGGGCGACACACTGACCGTCACTGCTCGCGTCCTCTCCATGGGTCCCGTCACACTCGTTATGAGCGCCGAGGCCAGGAACGCCCGGGGGAAGCTCGTTGCGACGGCGACGGCGAACGCGATCGCGGTGGAAAAGGCGGCCCGGAAGTGAGTGAAGGGGTGCGGGCCATGTATGACGTTGCTGTCGTCGGGGCCGGGCCGTCAGGCGCATATTCTGCGTACCTGATGGCGAAACAGGGAATGCGTGTTCTTCTCTGTGACCGTGCCGAATTCCCCAGGGAGAAGACGTGCGGCGGGGGGATTTCTCAGAAGACGGTTGATCTGCTGCAGTTCGACATATCCTCCGTGGTGGAGAGGCGGCTGCGTGGCGCATGGCTCACGTACAGAAATCGTGATACCGTCGTCAAGGATCTCGGCTCACGGAGCGGCGTGGCCGTCCTCAGGGCCCGGTTCGACGGCCTGATCATCGGTAAGGCGCGGGAGGCGGGGGTCGAATTCCGTTCTTCATGTTCGTTTGAAGGTGCGCGGAGTAAAGAGGACACGGTCGAGCTGGCGACGTCTGCGGGGACGTTCCGCGCGAAGTACCTGGTCGGTGCCGACGGCGTGTTCAGCAGGGTCCGCTCGTCTCTCTTCGGCCGGGATGTCGTGACCTACGCTCCCGCCGTCGAGGCGTGGATCTTCGTTCCGCAATCCATGATCGACAGGTACGAGGACCGGGTCCTCTTTGATTTTGGCGGCATGCCCGGGGGCTACGGCTGGATATTCCCCAAGGCCGACCATCTCAATGTCGGCGTTTTTTCGATATTCGGCTCCGCAGATATCAACGCCGACCTGAGGCGTTTCATCGGCATGTACGGTTCGCTCGGGAAGTACGATGCGATCGAATTCCGCGGTCACGCCATTCCCCTCGGGAACCGCAAGAGCTGGTACCAGGAGGGGAACGTCTGGCTTGTGGGGGATGCCGCGGGATTTGCCGAGTCGTTCTACGGCGAGGGGATCTATTTCGGGCTCAGGAGCGCGGTCATCGCTGCCGCCGCGATCCGGGAATCGTTCGATCGTCCCCGTGAGCGCGTCTACACGGAGATGCTGAAGAAAGAGATTGTGACCGACCTCCGGTATTCCGGGCTCAATGCCCGCATCTTCTTCTCGTTCCAGAAGTTCGGATTTTACCGGATGGTCCGCCGCTCGTACGTGAACCGGCTCTTCGCGGGACTCATCAGCGGAGACGTAGGGCACCGGGAGTGTTTCTACAAAACTCTCGCGACGCTTCCGTACTGGCTTGCGGCCGGGACCACACTGCCGGGCTCACCGAACGAATTCTGATCCCCCCCGGAACCATTCACGCCGCTGTCACCTGCCGCCATCTTCCTCCGAACGCCGCGACGAGGAGCACGATCCCTGCGATTGTGAACACAATCGGAGACCCTGCAGACACCGCCGCATCCGTGGTCGCAAGGAAATCTATCCCCGGGATGTGATGGAGCGGTCCGATGTACCAAAATGCGACGTAGATGGCTTCGAATGTCTTGCTTGTGCCGCTCCATATCCCCAGTGCGAGTGCGAGGGAGGGGATGAAGAATGCCCCTGCCGCAACGGAGAAAAATCCTGCGGCGTCCCCGCTGATCGCCAGTCTCAGGAGTATGCCCGATGCGAAGAGCAGCCCGACGGCGAACCCGGCTCCCCATGTCGCGGGGACCTGTCGGGCGAGGGGGCGCGGTGCGGAGAAGAGTATGCTCCCCGTGCGGAATCGTTTCTCCCTCGTTCCCATCCCCGACCAGAGAAGCACCGGCCAGAGCATCACGAACGGGTAGATGTCCGCGCGCGTCATCGCCGTGTCCGCTACCACGGTCGCGATCCAGAGTCCCAGTCCGACGATGTACCACCACCAGCCGAGTCCCTGGACCATCAGGCGGAGTTCGGAGACAAGTATGCGCCCTGAAACGAACGGGCGGAGAACCGCTTCAAACGGGAAGAGTATCCATTCGGGAAGTCTCTGGAGCGGAGCGCCGCCGATCCTCCCGAGCGCCTTTTTCAACTTTCCCGCATGCGCGGCTGCTCCCTTCGATGAAAACCTGTCAAAAAGAAGCCCGGCAATCAGAGCGAGCACGAGGCCGTAGCCGACGGGGTACGCCCTGCTCCCGAGTGTTTCCCCCGTCCATGTGAAGCCCCGCCACACAAACGGCTGCGGGTTGGCGGCGACCTTGCTGCCGCTTCCGATCGAGAATTCTCCGTCATACGCGGGCATCACTGTTCGCACGTCTGCCTGTATCTTCTGCATCGCGACGTGCAATCCGAACACGTCCGTGGCCGGCAGGTGGGTCTCCATCGGCACGACGATAAGCGCGGTGTACGCGAAAAAGAAGAGTATGTTGCCGAATCCCCCCCGGAGGAACTTCACGCTTTCGAAGAATACGGCGGTCCCGGAGATGAAGAACATCGCGGGGAGTGCGATGATGACGAATGGCAGGACGAGTGCGGGTATGTCGAGATCCTGCCCGCGGAAGAGCTGCAGGAGCACAGCGGCGACCGCCATGATGGCGGTGACGATCGACAGCACCGCGAAATTGCTCAGGAGCTTCCCGATCATGTACAGTGCCGTACTCATTGGTGTCCCCGCGAGTATCTGCCCCACCCCCGTATTCCTGTCCCGTGCGATCGCGTTTTTGACGATGTAGAACCCGACAAGGGCTACGAATGTGACCGTGCAGACGGCCACCATGAACCCGGTCCATGCGGAGTTCGCGACCGGCTGGCAGTTCCCCATCCGGACGGTGATCGTGCCGTCCTTGACAAGGTATCCCAGGTAGAGCGTCGCGGCGATCGTCACGAGGAAACTGTAACTCCGCGTCCGTTCACGTATGTCGGCCTTCATGAGCTCGAGGAGGGTTCTCATGCCTGCCCCTCCCCCCGTGCGCCCGACACGAGGTGGAGATACGCGTCTTCGAGCGATGGATCGACCTGCCGCGCCGCGGAGTCGGGCATCCCGGACGAAATCAGACGGCAGAGGATCCCCTCTGTCCTCCTGAGCGTTCCGCTCACGAGGAACCGGGAACGGACCGGAACGAGTTCGTTGCTCGGCACGACCCATTCCCACACCTTTCCCCTCATCCCGGCAAGGAGCTCTTCGGGACCCGCATGGACGACAAGTCTTCCCTTGACGATGACGGCGATGTTCGTTGCGACCGCTTCGACGTCCGACACGATATGCGTGGAGAGTATCACGATCCTTTCCCCCGAGAGATCGGAGAGGAGATTTCTGAACCTGACCCGTTCTTCCGGGTCCAGACCGGCGGTCGGCTCGTCCACGATCAGCATCTGCGGGTCGTTCAGCAGCGCCTGTGCGATTCCCACCCGCTGGCGCATGCCGCCGGAAAATCCGCCCAGCCGCTGGTTCCGTTCTCCGTCGAGATTGACCGTCAGGAGGAGCTCGTCGATTCGTGTGCGCGCCCTCCGGGAATCAAGCCCTTTTGCCGCCGCAATGTAGTTCAGGAACTCGACCGGCGTCAGGTTCGGATAAATCCCGAAATCCTGCGGAAGATACCCGAGCACCCTGCGGAGTCCGTCGGGAGCGCGGACGATATCGCCGCCGTTCCACGTGACGGTGCCCCCCGTGGGTTTCGCAATTGTCGCAAGTATCCGCATGAGCGTCGATTTTCCGGCTCCGTTCGGCCCGAGGAGCCCCGTGACGCCCGGGGAGAGCGAGAGTGAAAACTCCCTGAGCCCCCAGACATCCCGCGTGTATCGCTTGCTCACATCCTGTATCGTCAGGTTCATTGTTCCTCTTGGGTGAGATGTTCGCCTTTTTTGCTGCGACAAGATAATGCGTTTTGCTCAAAACCACCATCGGCGTTCGTTGTGTCTTCTCGGAAAATTCTGTACGTTTGGCGGTGGCATCAGGTTCATTGAGAGAAAACGACCGGCCTTCCTCGCCGCGCGCACGGACGGGGAGGGCATTTTCATCATCCGGGGAGCGTAACATGAAAAAACACATCGAGCTGCTTGGCATCCTGCACTGCGTCTACAGCAGCGTGGCGCTTATCCTTGCTGCGCTTTTCTTTCTCTTCATCTCGGGAATCGGGGTCCTTACCCATGACGCGGTGGCGATGGGCATACTCGGGACAATCGGCATCGTCATCTGTCTCATGATCGTCGTCCTTGCCGTCCCCGGGTTCGTCGCGGGGATCGGTCTTCTGAAGATGAGATCCTGGGCGAGGGTCGTGGCGATCGTCGTCGGCTGCCTGAATCTGATCCATCTGCCGTTCGGGACGGCGCTCGGCATTTACACGCTCTGGGTGCTCCTGCAGGATGAATCCCGGTCGCTCCTTTCATAGCCTGCCGGTCATTCTATACCATGACTGGCGTTGTGCCGTCGAGGAAAACTGAAATGAGCGGTAACGATGCGATACTGTCGACGAAAAGCCTGACCCGCCGGTACGGCGAGCTGACGGCGGTGAATGCGCTTGACCTTGATGTCCGGCGGGGGGAGGTGTTCGGGCTTCTCGGTCCGAACGGTGCGGGGAAGACCACGGTCATCAAGATGCTCACGACGCTCCTCCCCCCTTCGGGAGGGACGGCCGCCGTCGCTGAGTTCGACATCGTCCGCCAGCCCGGACGCGTCCGCCGCGTGATCGGGTACGTCCCCCAGCTCCTGTCGGCGGACGGGGCCCTCACGGGGCGTGAGAACCTGGAGATGTTCGCCCGGCTGTACGATATCCCCCGCACCGAGCGCCGGGACCGGATACTGAACGCGCTCGCGTTTATGGATCTCGGGGAGGTGCAGGACAGGCTCGTGAGGACGTACTCGGGCGGGATGATACGGCGGCTTGAAATTGCCCAGAGCATGCTCCACAGGCCCTCCGTCCTCTTCCTCGATGAGCCGACGGTGGGGCTCGACCCCGTCGCGCGCCATGCCGTGTGGGAACGGATCGGACAGCTCCGTGCCGACTTCGGCACCACGATTCTCCTCACGACGCACTACATGGACGAGGCCGGGCACCTTTGCGACCGCGTCGCATTCATGCACCTGGGGAAAGTCACCGCCATCGGCACCCCGGCCGACCTGAAAGCGTCGATCGGCGTCGCCGACGCGACGCTGGACGACGTCTTCGAGCATTATACAGGCGGGAGTCTTGAGGAAGGAGGGAGTTACAGTGACACCGTTCGAACGCGCCGGAACGTCCGGCGTCTCGGCTAGTATCCCTGCTCCGGCGGGGACACTCAGTCCGCTCGCCGTTGCCCGCTTCGTCCGCAAGACCCTCACGATTGTCGGCGTGGAGGTGCGCAAGCTCCGCCATGACTCGACGGAACTTGTAACGCGGGCGGTGCAGCCCGCCCTCTGGCTCCTGATCTTCGGCGAGGTTTTCACGCGCGTCCGGGCGATCCCCACCGGAAACCTCCGCTATATCGATTTCATGGCGCCCGGGATCCTGGCACAGAGCGTCCTGTTCATTGCCATATTCTACGGCATCGCGATCATCTGGGAGCGAGACCTGGGGATCATACACAAGCTTCTCGTCAGCCCCACTCCGCGTACCGCGCTCGTCCTGGGGAAAGCGCTTTCCGCAGGGGTGCGCGGGATCTCGCAGGCGGTGATTATCTACATCCTCGCGCTCCTGCTCGGCGTCCGGGTGGACTGGAATCCTCTGGCGCTTCTCGGCGTCCTCGTTGTCGTCGTGCTCGGTTCGGCGCTTTTTGCGAGCTTCTCTCTGATCATCGCCTGTATCGTCAAGACGCGCGAACGGTTCATGGGCGTCGGACAGCTCCTGACGATGCCCCTCTTCTTCGCGAGCAACGCGATATACCCAGTTGCCATCATGCCCGACTGGCTCCAGCTCGTTGCCCGGGTGAACCCTCTGACGTATGAAGTCGACGCCCTGCGGGCCATGATGCTGCTGGGCGGCGCCGGGACGTACAGCCTGATGACGGACTTTGGGGTGCTCCTTGGCTGGACGGTGGTTCTCGTCCTGCTCGCGGGACGGATGTACCCGAACGTCGTTCGCTGAGGCCGTTCGGCGCTTCTTGCAATCGATGCCGGCAGGATGTACATTCTGAACGTACCTGCTGGCCGTCCTTTCCCTTCTCCTGCAGTCCGCATGTTGTTCAATAGCCGGGAGGCCCCACGTGCTGATATTCATTTCTATTGCCTTCGCGTCGTTCATACTCCTTGCCGGGTCGTTCTTCTTCGGACACGATCATGACGCCGACCACGCCGATGCCGGCCATGGCGCCGACGGACACGATCTCAGCCACGACGCGGATCCCACGATTAGCTTCTTTTCCATTAAGGTGATCGCCACGCTCACGATGGGATTTGGCGCCGCGGGCGCGATCGCCAGGGCGTACGGCGCGGATTACCTCGTGTCGTCGTTCGTCGGGCTTGCCTCCGGGATCGCCCTTTCTCTTCTCATGTATTTCATACTTGGCCTGATCTACAGGCAGCAGGCGTCCTCAATCGTGCCGACCTCATCCGCGCTCGGGCAGACGGGCATCGTGCAGACGGGGATCGCCCCCGGCGTCCTCGGCGAGGTCAGCCTGAACGTCGGCGGGCAGTACATGACCTACCTTGCAAAATCCACAGTGGCGACGGAAATCCCGAAGGGGCGCACGGTGAAAGTCGTGGGCTTTGTCGGGAGCCAGCTCGTCGTTGAGGAAGTCTAACGGCGTCCCACTTCATATACGGAGCTACCGCAATGGAGAACCTCATTATACCATTCATGATCATCTTCCTCGCGCTCGCGTTCATCATCGTGCTGCGCGTGATCGCGAGCCGGTACAAGAAGATCCCGCCGAACGCGGTCGGCATATTCTACGGGAGGAAGTACAGCCACAGGGATCCGTCAACGGGCAAGGAGACGATCCTGGGGTTCAAGGTTGTCGGCGGTGGCGGGAGGATCATCATCCCGTTCGTTGAATCATACCAGGAGATGTCCACGGCCGCATTCCAGACCGAGATCGACGAGAAGGGGATCCCGAACAAGGACAACGTCAAAATCAACGTCAAGGGGGTCGCCACGTGCAAGATCTCGTCGATTCCCGAGGACCTGGGGAACGCGGTGCAGGCGTTTCTGGGGAAGAACGTCGACGAGATCAAGGCGTTCGTGCAAAACATCCTGAAGGGCCATCTCCGCTCCATCATCGGCAAGCTCGACATCGACAGCCTGCTGAGAGAGCGGGACCAGTTCAACAAGAAGGTCGTCGAAGAATCGGCGGAGGAATTGAAACGCCTCGGGATCCAGATTATCACGCTCGTGATCCAGGAGGTGAACGACGAGTACGGCTACATCGACGCGCTCGGGAAGCGTGCTGTGGCGGAGGCGGTCAGGGACGCGAACATCAAGGTCGCGGAGGCGGACCGCGATGCCGCGATCAGGGTGAGCACTGCGCAGAGGGAATCCGCGACAGTCCGTGCGGGGAACGAGGCATCCATCGCCGAGGCGGAGATGGGGCGTGATATCAAGAAGGCCGAGTTCAAGGTCAAGACCGACACGAAACGCGCGGAGGCCGAAAAGGCGCTCGATATCGCCAACGCCGACCAGGAGAAGACCCTGCGCGTCAAGCAGGCCGACAGGGATGCCGCGGAACGCGAGGCGCAGATCAAGGTGCAGGAGATGGAAGCGGTCCGCAAACAGCGCGAACTCGACGCGTCCGTGGTCAAGATCGCCGAGGCCGAAAGGCAGAAGAAAGTCATCGAGGCGGACGCAACGAAACAGCAGGTGATTTTGCAGGCGGAGGCCGAAATGCAGCGCCTCATGAAGGAGGCGGAAGGGAAGAAGAACGCCGATACGTTCCTTGGCGAAGGAGAGGCTGCCAAGACCCGCGCGACACTCCTTGCCATTGCCGAAGGGGAGGCCGCCAAGAAGAAACAGGCCCTCATCGCCGAGGCCGAAGGGACGACGCAGCTTGCGGCCGCTCTGGCGAAGATGACGACCGATGCCCGGCTGATCCTCATCATGGACCGGCTCCCGGTTCTCTTCGACAGGGGAGGCGACGCACTTTCCAAGGTCGCGTCCGCCGTGTTTTCAAGCGTGGCGGCCCCGCTGGGGAGCATCGACAGGTTGGAGATCGTGGATATGGGGTCGGGCCGGGGGCTGGAGCAGATGAGCTCCGTGGTCCCGAACACGGTTTTCCGCACGATTGCCGCCGCGAAAGCGCAGGGTATTGACATTTCGAAGATGTTGAATTTCCTTGGAGTGGATATCGAGGAGGCGTTGAAGAAGCTGACGACCGACCCCGGCTCGCCAAAATGAACCCTGGCACCGGATCCCCCCGTACACGGGGGCATCCGCGTGAATGGTACGGCCACTACCGGTGACACACATGGATACGCCCGCAGAGGAACACGTCTACCATCTTGCGGATGCGCACCCGAAAGCGATTGTCGTGCATTGCAGCGACAACCGCTTCCAGGCTGCGTTCCGCGAATTCATCGCAAACGAGCTCCATCTCGCGGAGGGAGAATATATCCCGATGGTTCTCTCGGGAGGCGTCGCGTCCCTTTCCGAGCCGTTCAGGCTCCCCAAGGAGTTCAAGTACGTCAAGGAGCGCGTTGAATTCTTTCTCGAGCGGTTTACGACGGTGCGGCGCATCGTTCTCATCAACCACGAAGACTGCCGGCACTACGAGGCCCTGAAGTCATCGCTCGGCTCCGTCTTCCTCCACCAGGTGAGCCACATGACCGAAAGGCAGACGAACGACCTGACGGCGGCCGCGAAGGCGCTGCTCGCGCTGGGCGCCCCGGGGCTCCATGTCGATCTCTACTATGCCAGGATAGTCAAGAACGGTGGCGCCACGGTGCGGTTTGAAAAAATCTGACGGGCATAGACCAATCGTGTGAAGGGATTTCTGAATCGCGCTGAGTGTGGTTTGCCTGTCGCCGGACGGAGTGAACCGCACGGCCGCTCCTTCCCCAATTACTCACCACATAAGGATTTCCCCCATGAAGCGCGCGATGACCGGGATCATCGTCCTTGTTGTGTTGGCGTCGGGCTGTTCATTCGCCCAGATGTCCCGCGACAAAATCGATACGGCTGCAATTGCAAAGATCAGGGAAGAAGGTTTGAAACACTCCCGCGTCATGGAGATTCTCGGCACGCTCTCGGACGTCTACGGCCCGCGGCTCGGATGGTCTCCTGAATTCAAACGGGCCGCCGAATGGGCAGCCAGGGAATTGAAAGGGTGGGGCGTCGAGAACGTCCACTATCATCACTGGGCGCCGCTCGGAAAGGGGTGGACGCTGAAGGATTTCCACGCGATGGTGAAGTCGCCCGTTGCGTTTCCCGTCATTGCATATCCCGCGGCGTGGTCTCCCGGTATAGACGAATCGGAGGCGGACGTCGTCTACCTGGATGTGAAGAAGTTGGAGGACTTTGACGCATACAAAGGGAAACTGAAAGGGAAGTTTGTCCTCATCAGCGCCCCGTCGGAGCTGAGGGCGCATTTTGAGCCCCAGGGGGAGCGGCTCGCGGATTCCGCGCTCCTGAAGATGGCGAATGCCGACATGCCATCGGGAATGCGGGGAGGCCGCAGGGGGTTCGGGCGCATTCCGAATCTTGATTCGATGTTCGCGGTCATGCGCCGGTTGAACCCCTCTGTGGACAGCCCGACGGTGATCATGCGCTGGGAGGAAATGCAGGTGACCCCGCGGAAGCTCGAATTCGCCGGGAAGGAGGGCGCCCTGGCGGTGATCACCGAGGGGCGGGGAGACGACGGGACGGTTCTCGTCCAGGCCGCTGCGGTTCCGCAGTCCCCCGATGTGCCGTTCAATCAGCGCGTCCAGCCGTACGACCCGAAAGCGCCGGAGATCGTTCCCCAGGTCGTTTTTGCTTCCGAGAACTACAACCGGATCGTGCGGATGATCAAGTTCGGCGAGAAGGTAAAGCTCGACATGAACCTCGAAGTCAGCATGACGAAGGCGGACTCCGGGTTCGACATCATCGGCGAGATCCCGGGCACCGACCTGAAAGACGAAGTCGTCATGATCGGCGCCCATTTCGACAGCTGGCACAGCGGCACGGGGGCGACGGACAACGGCACCGGGAGCGCCGCCTGCATGGAAGCGATGCGCATACTCGGGACCGTGATGAAACACGACGGGCTCAAGACCCGGCGGACGATACGGATCGGCCTCTGGGGTTCGGAAGAGGAGGGGCTCATTGGTTCGCGTGAATACGTTTCCGCGGTACTCGGCAGGCGGGAAGGGGGCCAGCCGGGCGGGTTCCCCGGCACCGGCGGCGGGGGAGAGCTGAAGACGACTCCGGAATATGACAGGTTCTCCGTGTACTTCAACCACGACAACGGCAGCGGGCGCATCCGGGGGATCTACCTCCAGGGGAATGAATCCGCCCGGCCGATATTCCGGAGCTGGTTCAGCGCGTACGGCGATCCGGCGGCGCAGACGATCACGATCGAGAACACCGGCGGAACCGACCACCAGTCGTTCGACGGAATCGGTCTCCCCGGTTTCCAGTTCATACAGGACCCGCTGGAGTATGACACCCGGACCCACCACTATAATATGGACGTGTTCGACAGAGTGCAGGGGCCGGACATGGAACAGGCCGCGACGATAATTGCGGTCTTCGCGTACACCGCGGCAAACATGGACGCAAAATTTCCAAGGAAGCCCGTGCAGGGAGGCGGGCCGCGCGCCTCATCGTTCTAGCCGCAGACCAGAGCGCCGGGAAGCCGTTCCGTTCGCCAGGGACGGTTTCCTTTTTTTCCTCTTGACAAAAATCACATTCCCCTCCAAGCGGCCCTTTCTCGCAGCGACCTTTCGCCATAATTTGTGATGATGCATATCACAAAATCCGGAGAGGTAAGCCCGGGGAATTGACATTCGCGCCGGGCGTGCGTATGATTACACACCATTCCGTTCTGCCGAACGCCAGTTCCAGTGCCGGTCTTTATTCAGATTCACCGATCTATCGTTCCCTTGCAGTCCTTGCCCATCCCACATTCCGGAGACCCCGCCATGGATCTCAAAGGACTTTTGTTTGGTGCGCCCGCGAAGCCGGAGATGCAGATCAAGAGTGAATTCAACGTCAAGATCGAGCGGAAGGTCAACAATCTGCCGATGCACTTTGACGCACGCGTAAAAGGTCACTTTGTCCCGAAAGGAGGCAAGGCGGAGTTCGTGGCTGACGAGATCTATGTCGACGGCATGCCGAACGTGAACCTCCGCAATCTGTTCCCCCGGGATCTGAAAGACGTCCAGAAATACGCCCTTTCCGTGGAATACCCGAAGGCATTATCAAGAAAACTCCGCTGAGATGGTCCGCCGTACAGGCATCATCGCTTCATTCCTCGCAGTCGCCTCCTCGCGCCGCCGCCCCCGGCGGCCCGGGTGGCATACGTTCTCCCTCGGGGGTCGCGATTTCCTTCTCGACGGGAAGCCGTTCCGTATCATCAGCGGTGAACTGCACCCGGCCCGGATCCCCCGCGAGTACTGGCGGCACCGGATCAGGATGGCGAGGGCGCTCGGATGCAACACCGTTGCGGCGTATATATTCTGGAATTATCATGAGGACGGCGCCGGGACGGTTCGATTTTTCGACAGGGAACCGGGATATAGGGGAATTCATCCGGATCGTCCAGGAAGAAGGGATGTACGTCCTCCTCCGCCCCGGTCCCTACGTATGCGCCGAATGGGATTTCGGGGGGCTCCCCCCGTATCTTCTCCGCATTCCGGATATTAAAGTGCGGTGCATGGACCCGCGCTACATGGAGGCGGTCGGAAGATACGTTACCCGGCTCTCGTCCGTCGTCAGGCCGCTTCTTGTCACCCGGGGCGGGCCGATCCTCATGGTGCAGATTGAAAACGAATACGGTAGCTTCGGCAACGATACGACTTTACCTTGAGGCACTCCGGCGCCTCTGGATAAAGAACGGTATCGATGTCCCGTTCTACACCGCCGACGGCGCCTCGCGTGCGATGCTCGATGCCGGGAATATCGACGGTGCGGCGATCGGGCTTGACCCGGGATCGAACGACGCGGATTTCGCGGCGGCGGCGAAAAGAAACCCGCTCGTCCCCGCGTTCTCGAGCGAAACATACCCCGGCTGGCTGACCCACTGGGGAGAAGAGTGGGCCCGGCCCGACACCGCGTCATTTCTCTCAAATCTGCGGTATCTCCTCGCCGCGCGGGAGATCCTTCAATATCTACGTCGTTCACGGGGGATCGAATTTCGGATTTACCGCGGGGGCGAACTCCGGCAGAAAAGGGTACGAGCCGCACGTTACGAGCTACGACTACGACGCCCCGGTCAACGAACAGGGGAGGGCGGCCCCGAAGTTCTTCGCGATCCGGGACCTTATCGCGCAGTATGCCGGCGCTCCTCCTCCTCTTCCGGAACCTCTCCCGACGACTGATTTTCCCCCCGTCACAATGAAGGCGTACTCGACCGTCTGGGCGAATCTCCCCCGCTCTGTCAGGTCCGTGCAGCCCGGCACGTTCGAATCGTACGGCCAGTACCACGGGTTTATGCTCTACCGGACCCGTCTTATCGGACAAAGGGGGGGGACTCTCACGGTGACTGAGCTGCATGATTATGCGCTTGTGTTTCTGGACGGCAGGTACGTCGGAAACCTCGATCGCCGTGAGGGAGTCAACACGATCAAACTTCCCGCATCGGACCTTCCGCGGCCGGTCCTTGAGATATTCGTGGAGGGGATGGGACGCGTCAACTACGGCCCTTCGCTGATTGACAGGAAGGGGATCACGGACCGCGTGACGCTGGACGGGATGACGCTGATGAACTGGGAAGTCACCGGGCTCCCCATGGACGGTGATTATGTCGCGAAACTAAAGAGCGCTTCCGTGGACACGGCGCGCAGAGGCGTGTTCTTCAGGGGATCGTTCGAGCTGAAGAGTGCCGCGGACACGTTTATCGATGTGTCGAACTACGTCAAGGGGTTCGTCTGGGTGAACGGCCACAACCTGGGGCGATACTGGAACATCGGACCCCAGAAGCGTCTCTTCTGTCCCGCTCCGTGGTTGAAGCCGGGGGTGAACGATATCATCGTGTTCGACCTGCACCGTAACGACCCGGCGACTCTCCGGGGGATGAGTACGCTCGAGTAGGTTCCTCCGGCGGGCGTCACGCCCCTTCGCGGAGAAAATGCTTCATGGTTGCAGACCGCTGTTCGTCTGTCATCCCCGGAGCAGTTTCCTTCAGGAGCTTCTCAAAGAGTGCGATGTCCTCGGCGGAGCCCGGGTAGCCGGGATTCTCTTTCGAGGAGCCCGCCACCTTCGAACGCGCGTTTTCCTCCCGTTGCCATCGATAAACATATGGAACGGGAGCTTCCTTCATCGGTTCATTGTTGAATATATGAGGCCGTTTTCAGGAGAATGCAAAAGGAAGGACGGTGTTCATGCGCGTGCTTGCATTCAGTGATCTGCATGGAGCGATAGATATCGTCGAGAGAGTTCTGGCTCTGGAGCGGGGTTTCGATGCGGTGGTCCTCGCGGGAGATATCACGACGGCGGGGACCCCCGGGGAAATAGAAAAGACGATCGAGAGGGTTGCGGCGTTCCAGAAGCCCGTGCTTGCGGTCGCCGGGAACATGGATCCGCTCCCGCTTGAGAGGAAGCTCCAGCAGATCGGCGTCTCAATTGATTCGCGCGGCGTAATGATCGGGGAGGCGGGTTTTTTCGGCGTTTCGGGGGCGCCGGTGACCCCGATGCACACACCGAACGAACTTTCGGAGCGGGAACTCCTGGCCAGGGCGGAGGCCGGGTGGAAGTGTGTCACGGAGGCGCGCTGGAAGATATTCGTCCCGCACGCCGCTCCAAAGGACACACTGCTGGATCTCCTCTCCTCGGGCGAACACGCCGGCAGCCTTGCGGTGCGGGACTTTATCAGGCGGAGGCAGCCTGACGCCACGATCTGCGGCCACATACACGAGGCCCGCGGCGTCGACACGGTTGACGGGAAGCCGGCCGTCAATTGCGGCCCGGCAGGCAAGGGCTATTATGCCGTCATGTCGATCGGGGACGGATCGTACTTGAAAACCGATCACTCAGATGACTCCCTCCTTCATTCCCCTGGTATCCCGATCATCCTGTCCCGGTTCCTGCTGATCTCGTCGAACAGGTCGCATTGTTTCTTCAAGAGATGCTCCGCGGGACCTGTGCGGTCTTCGAATTCGATACGTATCGCCTTCCGCCGTGAAGGCAGGCAATGCGGATTACTCTCCGGTCTGCGACTGGCTCAGTATAAGTTCAACGGAGTGCCTGAGCCGTTCCGACGACTCGTGGATCATCAGGAGATGCATCGATATCCTCGCGCCGGAAAGTTCTTCTTCGAGGAGCGTCCGGAGTCCTGGAAGAGCGTTCTGCCGCTTCTCTTTATGCGCCATCAACCCGGGGGCAAGTCGTATTTTTTCCCGGATCGCCTCGCCCACCTGCAGCGTGGCGTTGACAAGATGGTGTTCGATCTCGCTGTGCAATCCGACCTCCATCATGGCACCAAGTGACCCTGCCGGCCGGCCCGCGGCGTCTTCAAGAGGAGTAGCGTTTAGGACCACCCACCTGGTCTTTCCGTCGGCATCCAGGAACCTGAGTTCCAGGAAATACCCCGTTGACTCCGCCCTCGACCGCTTGATTTCCCGTTCGACGCGTTCTCTGTCTTCAGGGTGGACCCTCTGGAGCCACCCGTCGTTCCGGGCGTCCTGGCGGGAGAGCCCCGTGATTCTGCACCAGTGTTCATTCGCGAAAATCTCTTCTCCCGCGCCGTTGAAAAGCCGGATGCCGACCGGTGCCTGGCGTGCGAGTTCAATGAGCCGCGCTTCGCGTTTGCTGTTCGATCCGTCTCTCAGTTCGTTCTCCTCAGCGTTTGTTCAATGTGCCTCGTTGGAGGGACTTCCCTCCCTGTCCGAACAAAGCCGCACAACAGCTTCGCTGTCGGTCAGTTTATCGCAATAGAAGTCGGCGCCTGCCTGTGCGCACGCCCTCCTGTACTGCTCATTCGTATAATTGGTGTACATGATCACAACAGTCCCCGGGGACACTCCCTTGATCTTCCGTAACACGTCTATGCCGTTCCCCCCGGGGATGCTTATGTCGAGAATTACGATGTCGGGTTCGACCTCGAGAAACACATGCCAGGCCTCAGCCGCATCCCGGGCTTCCCCGACGACAACCGCCCCCGGGGCGTTCCGGAGCGACTCTCTCAGCCTGTCGCGGATGACCGCCGAATCGTCGACAATCAACACTTTCATTCCGGCTCCATGTGCGGTGTGTGCGCAGTACGCCCCTTGACTGGCATCTGATGATACGTGCTTATACGGGGAGAACGGCTAGGAGGGGGGCTGAACGGGGTGTCGGACTCACGCTTTATCCGTTGTCGGCGTTTGTCCTACATCGAGGTGTCCTCAGACAAGATTGTTGTTTATCGCGTAGCGGGTCAATTCTGCGCTGTTTTTCATCTTCATTTTTTGAAGGAGACGTGTACGATATGTGCTCACCGTCTTCACGCTGAGCGAAAGCTCGCCGGCAATTTCCGTCGGCGTCTTCCCCGACGCGATCAGGCAGAGTATCTGCAGCTCGCGGTCCGAGAGTCTCTCGTGAGGCGCCTTCACGGAAGGCCGCTCCACTTCTGACGCCAGTTGTTCGGCAAGTGAGGCGCTCACGTATTTCCTGCCGCTCACGGCATGCCTGACTGCATCGACAAGTTCCTGGGGGGCGGATTCCTTCGTGAGGTAGCCCGCGGCCCCGCTTCGCAGGGCGCGTATCGCGTACTGGCTCTCCGGGTGCATGCTCAGTATGAGCACCGGGAGCTTTGGCATTGCCGTCCGGATGTCTTTCAGTATCTCCAGCCCGTTGCGTCCCGGCATCGAGATATCCATCAGTACGACGTCCCAGGGCCCTTTCCGGAGCAGGTCGAGAACCTCCGCGCCGTTCTGCGCTTCTCCGGCGACCTTCATGTCCGGTTGGTCTTCGAGGATTTGTTTCAAACCCTGGCGTACGACGGCGTGATCGTCGGCGATGAGGAGCGTTATCATTGCATCCTCCCGGTGTTATGTGGGGATTGGAATGTCCACGCTGATCGTTGTTCCTCCCCCTTGCGTCTCCGCGATGCGGAGCTCCCCCCCGCACATCATCGCGCGTTCCTTCATGCCGAGTATCCCGAATGACTCCCCGGGCTCGGTCTGGAGGGCCGGCATGCCGACGCCGTTGTCCGCGACTTCAAGCCTGACATGATCGGATCCCCACCCGAGGACGGCGTCCACGCGTGTTGCCCGTGAATGACGCGCCGCGTTCGTCAGCGTCTCCTGGAATATGCGGAAGAGTGCTGTTGTCCGTCCGATATCCAGCGGGCGGTCACCCTGCCGGGAAGTGAATGAGCAGAGGATACCGGATCTGGTCTGGAACTCCTGCGCCAGCCACTCCAGAGCCGGGATGAGCCCCAGATCGTCAAGCACTCCCGGTCTCAGTTCAGTGGCGATCCGTCGAACGGTGTGCACCGTTTCGTCGACAAGGCCGATCATGGCGCTCGTCTTATCGGCGAGCGCCTTCTCCTCCGCGGGGATCCTGCTGAGGCACCATGAGAGATCCATTTTTAAACCTGTAAGCTCCTGCCCGAGCTGGTCATGAATCTCGCGTGCAACGTGCGCACGCTCCTCCTCCCTCACCTTCTCGAGGTGGGCACCGAGCCTCCTGAGCTGGTTGCGGGATGAGACGAGCTCCTGCTCGGCTCCTTTGAGGTCCGTGATGTCGATCGACATGAACACAACACAGTCCTTTCCGTCAATCTCGATGACCTCTGCGGACAGCAGGGCGATCCCGGTCCGGCCCGTCTTCGACCTGTACTGTGTCTGTCTGTTCCGCACTGACCCGTGTTCATGCAGCGTTGTCACGAACGCTTCGCGTTCCGCGGGCGCCGCCCAGATCCCCACTTCGAGGGGTTTCCTGTCCTGTATGTCCTGCCGGGTGTACCCGAACGTCGAACAGAATGCTTCGTTGATGTCTACGATCTCGCCGTCGGCCAGGACGGTTATTCCCATGGGTATCGGGCTCGAATAGAACACCCGCGAAAACTTCTCTTCCGATTTGCGCACGGCCTCCTGCATCCGGTGCCGCTCTTCCAATTGCGCGGCTGCCTGTTCGAGCGCCCTCTTCAGTGTTCCGGTCGCGACGGAATAGAGAACAAGTATCAGTGCGAGGATCATTGTATGAACGACCCAGACGGAACCGGGTGAAGTCGGGGGGACCCCCGCCGGCATCAGGCCCGATGACTGCGCCTGGATGAGGAATACGCCTGTAAGCACTATGGCAATCGTGGCGCCAACGGCCGCGGGTATTCCAAGGAGGAGCCCCGCGAGAAAGGGGATAATGTAATACGCATTGACAGAGGGAGTGTTGATTCCTCCTGCTGTCCATACCGCTGATGTCACGATGATATAGAGCGTTGCAATGAGGAGTACGCTCCCGGCTCTGAAGAGCCCGCAGTGCCCGAGATACAGGAGTACCAGCCCGTCCGCATCGACGATAAGAGCAATCACGATATCCCGGGGAAATCGCTGCGGCAGGAGGATCTCGACGATAAGAAGCGCCGGCGTGACAATTGCCATCATCGAAATCACGAGCCAGTGAAATTGGCGTGCCGTGAGGCTCTCTACGGGATCGGGAAAATCACGCGGAACGAAGAGATTGACCATGGAACCTCCTCGTAAGAATGGAGGCGTGGGGGGAGCGGGACTCGGGTGTGATCATGAAAAAGCCCTTCTGGGGCTTTTCGGAGAAGTGCGTTCTCAATGAGCGCATGCAAAATCTAGCGACGCCGCCAATCAAACGCAAGTGTTCACACGAGGAAGACGGGAGTAAGCGGTGCATATGACACCCGGAGACCGTTTACTCATCGCGCTCCAGAGGAGGAAGCGCCACTCTTTAATCACTTCCCCGTTAAACTTCAGTGGCATTCGTTTGTCAAAATCCTGCGAGGGTGATTCAGCGGTTCATCGTCTTCATGCCGCGGATTGCCCCTGAATGGCCGTTTGAGGAGGGGGGGGGAATCCGGGAAAGGGCGAGCCAATCCGAATAAGGTGCCGGGGTGAACAGAAAACGGGTTCTATGGGTTGCGGTGGGGCTTGTATGCGGGCTGGGCTGCCTCGCCCTTTTGCTGGGGGGCGGCTCGCCCGCATATACGTTCAGGTTCGACAACGTCTCCCGGGGTGACCTGAGCGTGAAGGTGACGACCACGGGGACCGTTAGTCCGGTGGTCTCCGTCGATGTCGGAACCCAGGTTTCGGGGATCATCTCCAATCTGTACGCCGATTTCAACTCGGTTGTCAAAAAGGGGCAGGTGATCGCCCGGATAGACACGACAACGCTCTGGAATTCGGTCGTGACCGCCACCGCCCAGCTTGAGTCGGCCCGCGCCCTCGCCGAGCAGAGCAGGAAAGTGTTCATCCGGGAGAAGGAGCTCGTCGAAAAGCAACTCGATTCCCAGGCCGCATACGATTCGGCGTTCACGGCCGACAAATCGAATCAGGAGTCGCTGGCCCAGGCGAAAACCGCGCTTGACCTGGCAAGGATCAACCTCGCCTATGCGACAATACGGGCTCCTGTGAGCGGCATCGTGATCAACCGGGCGGTCAGCATCGGAGAAACGGTCGCGGCGAGCTATTCATCTCCCGTCCTTTACACAATTGCCGACGACATGTCGAAAATGCAGGTCCTCACGACGGTCGATGAATCGGATATCGGCATGATCGCTGTCGGGCAGACGGCGACCTTCAGCGTCGAAGCCTACGCCGACCGGAAATTTTCGGGTGTCGTCTCCCAGATTCGGCTTGCGCCCGTCTCCATCCAGAACGTCGTCAATTACACCGTGGTGATCGACGTGGACAACAGCGACCTGAAGCTGATGCCCGGCATGACCGCGGATGTCGACGTTGGCGTCGCGAGCGCCCGCGACGTGTTGAAAGTCCCGAATCTCGCGCTCAGGTTCCAGCCCCCGGCCGATCTCGTTGATTCCTCAAGGCTCAGGGAAGCCGGCCCGGCGATTCCTCCGCTCACCGGTCCTTCCGGGGACGCGCTCGCCTCGGGATCACTTACTCGTGGAACTGATCCTGTATCGGCGAACAAACGGCGGCAGGCTCCGCCTCTCATTGCGCGAAGCGTCCCCAGACATGCGCCGGAGACGGCGTTTGGCATTACGAACCTGTACCCGCAGTTTGAACGGCCGCCGTACGTGCCGCAGCACCAGGGGCCGGTCGCGAGGGTCTGGATCCTTGATGGGCAAAACAGACTCGAGCCGGTCTACGTCAGGACCGGTGTCACCGACGGGAGGTCTACCGAGGTGGCCTCCGGCGTTCTGAAACCGGGGGACAGGATCGTGCTCGGTGCCCAGCCTGCGTCGGGCGACTATGCCGGTTCAAACCCGCTTGCCGCCGGGACACAGGGCGGCGGAAGAGGCATGAGGTAACCGCAGAGTCCTACTGTTACTGTGGCGGTGCGCGATGTGTTCACGGCAGGGACAGCACAGGGTCCTCGTTTGAAGGCGGGCTGCGTTCTTTCTTTATTCCCGCGCATTCCCTTCACTCCTTCCGGTCAATGGAAACAGCGCCCTCACGTGGAGTACAAACTGATCCCATCCTTAAGAGGGGGAGAATGACATGAAGACCAGGAAAGCCCGGATCGGGCGCGTTCTCGGCAAGAACAGCCTGGAGGAGGTGGCCGGCTTCGACCCTTCCACGCAGGGAGTGAGGATCTCCGGAGAGATTGCCGTATATCGCCGCCAGATCATTCTCGAAGTCGTCAAACATCTGGACTCCGTCTATGGCATTGAATTTTCGTCGGATCCCCTCCGGGATCTGGTCTCCTCCCATGCGGGGATTGACGCGCTATTTTCGTTCAGAAGCGATTTGCGGCTGAATGATCTGCGGGCCGCCCTTACCAGGCTGGAGTCCGGGACGTTCGGGGTGTGCATAGCGTGCAAGCAGCAGATTGAGCCGAGGTTACTGGCTAACGACATGACAATCCGTGTCTGTCCGTCGTGTGAGGCCGGTTTCCATCACCATGGGTCGGAATGAAAATCGGCCCGCTCGCTGAGGCGGACCGGGATGTACCGGGAGGAGGCTGGGAAGGGGAGTGCAAACGCCAGGTGTTCACATCGGGAGACAACATTGTGAGCCGCATATCGAATTCGGGAACCCGTCTGATAGAGCGCATCCAGCGCCGGCTCGACCGGTTGTCGACTCCGGCGGTGGTACTCTCGAGCGGCCTGTCGCTCGTGCTGATTGGCATCGGCGACTACATTACCGGCGTGGAGATCATTTTCACAATGTTCTACCTGATCCCCGTCTCGGCGATAACCTGGAAACTGGGGAGAGCCCAGGGGATCTTTGCGTCGATGATCTGCGCACTCGTCTGGTCGATCGTGGACTATTTCGGAAGGCCGATGTTTGATCCCGTGACGGTCGTATGGAACATCGCAATCCAGTTCGGCATGTTCGTCTCCTATGCGATTGTCCTCTCGAGGGTGCGGACGGGGATCGAGGCGCAGAACACGGTGAATGAAGAGCTCCAGGCGGCCATGGCGGAAGTGAAGAGGCTGAGCGGAGTGCTCCCCATATGTGCGTGGTGCAAGAAGATACGCGACACCGAAGGGGTCTGGCACCAGCTCGAAGCGTACCTCCTGGATCACTCCGAGGTCGACTTCACGCACAGCATCTGTCCTGAATGCAAAAATACGCTCTATCCCGGCGGGGGAAAATCCGGGCAGCCTCAGAAGCCGCCCGGATTCTGACCGCCGGCTGCTGACCAATCAGCGGACGTACGCCTCCCCGCCGCTATTCCGTCCCCATATATTGCGCGTGGACGTACACTCCCGTATGGACGTTGTAGAGCAGGTACCAGCCCGGGTGGTCAGGGTCATCGTACACGACGAAGTCATTCCCGCAGTCCCAGCACCAGTCCGAGCAGAGGGGCCAATCCCAGGACGCCACCTCGAAATTGAACCCGCCCGGGAACCAGAATCGGTGATTGTCCGGATCAATCCGCGTGACCCGGTACCGGAATTTCGGTCCGGGATGGGCAAAACGACCCGCCGCGAACGGCTTCTCCAGGTGGAACCGCGCGTCACCCGCCGGTTCATGGCCGAACCACGTATTGTGATTCACGTGCGGCATGTCGTTTACGTGCCCGGTCGGCAGGTGCTCCGCCTGGCGCTCTTCGGCGGGATTGCTTCTGGCCGGCGGCGGCGTCGGAATGTGCCCCTGGTTAGCCCGCGGCCGGTTCTGCGTTACCTTTCCCCCGCCTGCCCTTCCCCGTCCTCCGCTTTGGGCCTCTGCGGAGGGAGGAAGCAGGAGAACCGCCGAAAGAACGAACACCGACGCACAGAGAGTTGCAATTCGTGATGTCAAGCGTGGTTCCTTTCATGATGGTGATTCATGTGCCGCCGGAATTCTGACCGCCTGCCTGCGACCGGTTAAAGTGGTGCCTCATCTCATACTCCAGTTCGGGGTCGATCTTCTGCTTCTCGACCTTTCTTGCCCGTTCCATCAATTCCTCATGATGTGCCTGAAGATACGCAAGCTCCTTCTTGCCGTATGAAAGCCGCGTCACGATGACAAAAAGGACCGGAACGATCAGTATGGCAAGCGAAGATGCCGCGAGCATTCCCCCGAGAACCGTGAATCCGATGGTATTCCGGGCAACCGCGCCCGCTCCTGTGGCGAAAGCGAGAGGCAGGACGCCCAGTATGAAGGCGAGCGACGTCATGATGATCGGCCGGAGCCTGAGCTTGACCGCCTCCAGCGTGGACTTGATAAGTTCCTCGCCGCGGTCGACACGCACTTTGGCGAACTCCACGATGAGTATGGCATTCTTGGCCGAGAGGCCGATAAGCGTGATGAGCCCGATCTGCGCGTACACGTTGTTCGTGAGCCGCGGTATGCACACGAGCATGAGGATTGCGCCGAATGCGCTGATCGGCACCGGAAGCATGACCGAAAACGGCACGGACCAGCTTTCGTACAGCGCGGCCAGGAAGAGAAACACGAACGTGATGGAGAAGACGAAAATGTACACCGTCGTCGATCCCGCCTTTATTTCCTCGTAGCTCAGCCCCGAGAACTCATACGTGTAGCCGCGGGGCAATACCCTGTCCGCCGTCGCCCTCAGCGCGTCGATCCCCTCCCCCGTGCTGTACCCGGGCGGCGTGGATCCGTCGACTTCCGCGGATCGGAAGATATTGAAGTGCGTCAGGAGCGGCGGTGCTTCGGTCGCTTTGTAGCTGATCAGCGTGCTGAGCGGCACCATGGTTCCCGCCTGGTTGCGCACGTAGTATCTGTCCATGTCCGAGATGAGAGCCCGGAATGTCGTGTCAGCCTGCACGACGACATGATACGTGCGGTCGTACAGGGTGAAGTTGTTCACGAACAGGCTTCCCATGAAGGCCTGCATCGTCGTGAACACATCCGAGACGTCGACCCCCAGCTTTGCGCATTTCTCGCGGTCCAGCGTCAGCTCGTAGCTGGGAGTGTGCGCGCCGTAGTAGCTGAAGGCGGTCGAAATGGGGGGAGTCCTGTGCGCTTCGGCGACGAAGTTCTTCACGACGCGTTCGAACGCATGCACGTCGTCGCTCGTGCTCCCCTGCTCGATCTGCATGCTGAATCCGGCGGCCTGCCCGATCCCCCGAATCGGAGGGGGCGGAATGACGACGATATTTGCGTTATTGATGCCGGCGGCGGCGATGCGTTTCCTGAGGACGTCCATGATTCCGGGTATCTGCTCTTCCGGTCTGGTCCGCTCTTCCCAGGGCTTGAGCATGCAGAATATCGAGCCGGCATTGGACGTCGTGCCGAAATTGAGGATGTTCAGTCCGGAGATCGCCGAATAGTGATTCACCCCGGGGGTCGACCCGACGATCTGCATGAGCTTTGTGATGACTTCGACGGATTGCGTCGTTGAGGACCCCTCGAGGAGCTGGTACGTGACGTACAGGCGTCCGTCGTCTTCCGTTGGAATAAAGCCGGAGGGCTTGTACTTGAACAGCAGGAACGCGCCTGTGCAGATGCAGACGAGAAGAATGACGATGTACTTTGATCCCCTGATGCTCCGCTCGACGACCCGGACGTACCTCCCCGTCATCCGTCCAAACCAGCCGTTGAACCGGGCGAACAGCTTCCCGGGCAGGTGGGGTTGCTTGTGAATATGCGAGGGCTTCAGCAGGAGCGTGCAGAGCGCGGGTGTAAGGGACAGCGCGACGAACGCGGAGAGGATGACGGAGATCGCGATCGTGATCGCAAATTGCTGGTACAGCCGCCCTACGATTCCCGGTATGAATCCCACGGGGACGAACACCGCCGCAAGTATGAGCGCGATGGCGACTACCGGCGCCGAGATGTCCTTCATCGCCTCGTATGTCGCCTCCCTGGCGGAGAGATGCTTCTCGTCGATGTAATGCTGGACAGCTTCCACGACGATGATTGCATCGTCCACGACAATGCCGATGGCGAGCACGAACCCGAACATAGTGAGCGTGTTGATCGTGAACCCCAGCGGGATGAAGAAGCAGAACGTGCCGAGAATGGAGACCGGAATCGCGAGGATCGGGATGAGCGTGGAGCGGAGATTCTGGAGAAACAGGAAGACCACGAGCGCGACGAGCCCCAGCGCCTTCAGCAGCGTTTCCAGGACCTCCGTCATGGAGACCCTGATGATCGTGATGGATTCGAAGGGGACGGCGTAGTCGACGTCGTCGGGAAACGACTTCTTCAGTTGCTCGAGCGTGGCATAGACGTTGTTTGCCGTCTCAAGCGCATTTCCCCCCGGCGACTGGTAAATGAAGAGTACGGAGGCCCGTTTGCCGTCGACGAACGCATTGCTCGAGAACGTGAACTTTCCCAGCTCCACCCTTGCCACGTCCCTGAGATAGACGAGCTCTCCGGTTGCCGGCACCGTCTTGACGATGATCTTCTCGAAATCGGAAGTTGTCTTCAGCCTCCCGTTGACGAGTATCCCCAGCTCGAGCGGTTGTGCTTCCTGCTGCGGCGGAGCCCCCCCCGCGCCCGCCGCGACCTGCACGTTCTGGGCGTTCAGTGCCGCAATGATATCCTGGGGCGTCAGGCTGTGTGACGCCATCTTTTCGGGGTTCATCCAGACGCGCATGCTGAAATTGTCCGTGCGCGTATTGATATCCCCCACGCCCGGGACGCGGAGCAATGCGTCTTCGATGAAGACGTTCGAGTAATTGTCAAGGAACGTGATGTTGTGCGTTCCTTTCGGCGAGAAGATCGCGATCTGCATGAGCATGCTGGGGTTGCGGGCGCGCACCGTGAGTCCGAGTCGGCTCACGACGGCGGGAAGAAGCGGCGTGGCGATCCCCACCCGGTTCTGGACGTTCAATGCGGCGATGTGAACGTTTGTCCCGACATTGAACGTCACGTTGACGCTCATGTTCCCGGTGTTGGTGTTCGTGCTCTGCATGTACTCCATTCCCGGGGTTCCGTTGACCTGCTCCTCGATGGGCGTGGCGACGGTCTGTTCCACCGTCTGGGCGTCGGCGCCGGTGTACTGTCCCGACACCGACACCGCGGGGGGGGTGATGTCCGGATATTGGTCGACGGCCAGGTTCGCGATGCACAGGATCCCCGAGATCATGAGGATCACGGAGATGACGATCGCGGTGACCGGTCTCTTGATGAACGTGTTAGCGATCATTGCTGACCGTGACTGTGGAGCTCTCGCGATTTCTGCAGGTCATATTCAAGCTCGGGATCGATATTCTGCTCTTCGACCTTGCGCGCCTTCTCCATCAATTCCTCGTGATGGGCGTGCAGGTAGCCGAGCATTTTCTCGCCGTATGAGAGACGCGTGATGATGACGAACAGCACCGGCACGATGAAGATGGCAATCGTCGAGGCCGCGATCATCCCTCCGAGGACGGTGAACCCGATCGTCCTCCGCGCCACTGCCCCGGCTCCGGTAGCGAATACGAGCGGCAGGACGCCCAGGAGAAACGCGAGGGACGTCATGACGATAGGCCGCAGACGCAGCCGCACGGCTTCCATCGTTGACGCGATCAGCTCTTCTCCCCGGTCGACGCGCACCTTGGCAAATTCCACGATCAGGATGGCGTTCTTTGCAGCGAGCCCTATGAGCGTGATAAGCCCGATCTGCGCGTACACGTTGTTGGAGATGCCCGGGAGGCACGTCAGCGTCAGGATCGCGCCGAACGCTCCGATGGGGACCGCCAGGAGCACGGAGAAGGGGACGGACCAGCTTTCGTACAACGCTGCGAGAAAAAGGAAGACGAACGTTATGGAGAAGACGAAGATGTAGACGGTCTTCGAGCCTTCCTTGATTTCCTCGAAGCTCAGTCCCGAGTATTCATAGTCGTACCCATCCGGGAGCACCTTCGCGGCGACGGTCTTGAGTGCGTCCAGTGTCTCCGTGCTGCTGTATCCGGGAGCGGAGGCGCCGTCGATTTCGGCGGAGCGGAATATGTTGAAATGCGAGATCAGCGGAGCGGCTTCCGTGGGCTGGTAACTGATGAGCGTCCCGAGCGGCACCATGGCGCCCGCCTGGTTGCGCACGTAGTACTTGTCAATGTTGGAGACCGTCTCGCGGGACAATGTATCCGCCTGTATCACAACGTGAAACGTCCGGTTATAGGTTGTAAAATCGTTGATGTACATGCTCCCCATGTACGCCTGGATCGTTGTGAATACGTCCGCGATGTTCACGCCGAGTTTTTCGCATTTGTCCCGGTTGACGGTGAGATTGTAGTTCGGCGTGTGTGCCGAGTAAAACGTGCTTGCGTTAACGATTGCGGGATTGTCGTTCGCCTCGGTGATGAACCTGTTGACGACCCTCTCGAATGCATGCGCGTCGTCGTTCGTGTTCCGCTGCTCGATCTGGAAGCTGAACCCGACGATGGACCCCACCCCGGGGATCGGGGAGGGTTGAATCACCTGGGCGCTGGCGTTGTTGACGCCCGCCGCGGCGATGCGGTCCTCAAGAACGTGCATGATGCCCGGCACCTGCTGGCTGGACTCGCTTCGTTCGTCCCAGGGCTTGAGCTGGATATAGATCGTGCCGCAGTTCGAGTTTGTCGCGTTGGTCACAACGTTCAGGCCCGAGAGGGCCGCGTAGTGGCCGACACCGGGGGTGGATTCGACGACCTTCATAAGTTGCTCCATCACCGCGACCGTCGAGGCGGTCGAGGATGCGGGAGGAAGTTGAAACGTCAGATACAGCGTCCCGTCGTCTTCGGAGGGAATGAAGCCTGTGGCTTTGTTCTCGAAAAGGAACAGGGTGCCGGCGCAAATGCAGACGAGCAGGATCACGACGTACCGCGACGCCTTGATACTGCGCCGGACGCCGTCGGAGTACCTGTCCGTCAGCTTTTCGAACCAGCTGTTGAACCGGGAGAACGAGCGGGCTGCCCACCCCTGCGCGCCGCCGGTGTTCGACGGTTTCAGGAGAAGCGTGCAGAGTGCGGGAGTCAGCGACAGGGCGATGAACGCGGAGAGCATCACCGAGATGGCGATGGTGATGGCGAATTGCTGGTAGAGCCGCCCGACGATTCCCGGAATGAAACCCACGGGAACGAACACCGCGGCGAGAATGAGCGCGATGGCGACAACAGGCGCCGAGATGTCCTTCATGGCCTGGTAGGTTGCCTCCTTCGCGGACATGCCCTTCTCGTCGATGTAGTGCTGCACGGCTTCTACGACGATGATGGCGTCATCCACAACGATCCCGATGGCGAGCACGAACCCGAACATTGTCAGCGTATTGATCGTGAACCCCAGCGGGATGAAGAAGCAAAACGTCCCGAGGATCGAGACCGGAATCGCGAGCACGGGGATGAGCGTGGAACGAAAGCTCTGCAGAAAGAGAAAGACGACGACAGCGACGAGACCCAGGGCCTTCAACAGCGTGCCGACGACGTCGTTCATCGACACCTTGACGACGGTCACCGACTCGAACGGGACCTCATAATCCACGTCGGTGGGAAACGACTTTTTGAGCTGTGCAAGCACCCGGTAAATCCCGTTTGCCGTTTCGAGGGCGTTGCTCCCGGGCGCCTGGTACACGAGCAGGCACGATGCCCTTTTCCCGTCGACGAAGGAATTGCTGGAGAACGTGAACTTCCCCAGCTCCACCCGGGCGACGTCTTTCAGGTATACAAGATCTCCGGTGGAGGGAGTCGTTTTGACGATCACGTTTTCAAAATCCGCGACCTTGCTGAGGCGGCCGTTGACGAGAATCCCCAGCTCGAACGTCTGGGTCTTCTGCTGGGGAGGGACCCCCGCCGAGCCCGCCGCCACCTGGACATTCTGTGCGTTCAGCGCTGCGATGACGTCCTGCGGCGTCAGGTTGTAGGACGCCATTTTCTCCGGGTTCATCCAGATCCGCATGCTGAAATCATCCGTAAACCTGCTGATGCTCCCCACGCCGGGGACGCGGAGCAGTGCGTCCTGCACGAAAATGTTTGTGTAGTTGTCCAGGAACGTGATGTCGTGCGACCCCTCAGGCGCGTAGATGGCCACCATCATCAATATGCTGGGATTGAGTGCCCGCACGGTGAGCCCGAGACGGCTCACGGCCGCCGGAAGCAGCGGCGTGGCGATGCTGACGCGGTTTTGAACGTCAAGCGTGGCAATGTCAATGTTGGTCCCGATGCCGAACGTCACGTTCATCGACATCAGGCCGTTATTGGTATTGTTGCTCTGCATGTATTCCATGCCGGGGGTGCCGTTCACCTGCTGTTCGATCGGCGTGGCGACCGTCTGTTCGACGGTCAGCGCGTCGGCCCCGGTGAACTGGCCGTTCACCTGGACGACGGGAGGGGTGATCTGGGGATATTGCTCGACCGGCGACACGAGTATGCAGATGATGCCGGTGAGCACGAGGACGACGGAGATGACAATCGCCGTGACAGGCCGTTTGATAAACGTATTGGCGACCATGTCTCAGCGCCTGCCCTGAGAAATACTCTGCCCGGCTCCCCCGTCCTGTTCCGCCCGGGCGGTGCTGCGGTCCGCCGCCGGGGCGATGGAAGAGCCGTTGTGAAGCGATTGCACGCCGTCCGAGACGATTCTCTCACCTTCGGCGATCCCGCTGCGTATGATGATGTTCGGCCCGATTGTTGCTCCGAGCATGACTTTCTTCTGGTAGGCGAACGTCCCGCGGCGCTGCCCGGCGGGCGCATGGGCTCTTGTCGTATCCGCCGGGCCGCCCGGCGCGCTGTCCCGTGCCACGTAGACGAAGAACTCGCCCATCTCCTCCACGACCGCCCTGTTCGGTATCACGAGCTGCGGGACGGGATCCTGGTTATGGACCCTCACAACGCAGCTCATCCCCGCCCGCAGTTCGGATTTCGGATTGGGGAATTGAAGCCTGATCCGGACGGAGCCGGTCTGGGGATTGACTGCCCTGTCGATGACGGCGATCGTCCCTTCATAGCGGTAAATCGCGTTGTTGGGCAGGATGAGCGTGAACAGGGAGTCCAGCGCCGCGTGCCTGGCCCTCTGTATCGTCTCGAATGAAGAGAGCTGCTTTTCGTTGATCAGAAAATCGACCCCCATGGGATCGTCGGACGAAATGGTGACGAGGACCGTCTGCCCCACGGTCATGAGGTCGCCGAGCTTCACCTGGCTGAACCCCACCGTGCCGTCGAACGGGGCGGTGATGACCGAGTAGGCCAGGCTTGTCCTTGCGTTTTTCAGCGCCTCATCCGCGGACTTGTATGCATTCTGCGAGTTCTCCAGCGTGATCATCGCATGGTCGTAGAGCTGCTTCGCGACGGCCTTGTTGTTGTACAGGTATTCGTACCGGTCGGCGTCCTGCTGGGCCTGCTTGAGATTACCCTCCGCCACCCTCAGGTTCGCGGCGGCGGCGTTGAAGTTGGCCTCGTAGATCCGCCGGTCGATCTCGTACAGTTTCTGACCCTTCTTCACGGTCGTCCCTTCTTTGAAGAATATCCCGGTGATGTACCCTTGCACCTCGGGAAGCAGGTTGACCTGGCTCAGTGCGGTGGTCGTCGCGGTGTACCTGTCGTAGTACACGACCGGTTCGGCGGTCACCGTGTACAGGTTCACGGGGATTGCGGGAGGGGGCGGCGTCTGTTTCTGGCCGCACGACAACAGGAGGATGCTGCACAGCGTCGCCATCGTAAATGATCTTGTGTTCATGGTGCCGTTCGTCTCGTTCAGTTAGTGACTGTAAGGTGTGTCGCCCATCGCTTTTTGCAGATCCACCTTGCTTGACAGGAGCTGGAACAACGCGTCGATGTACCCGATTTCCGCATTGATGAGGTTGGATTCGGCGACGATGATGTTCAGGTAACTCACGATCCCCTGGTTGTACTGCAGCGAGACGATCCGGTACACGTTCGTCGCGCGCGTCTTGTTGTCCTGCTGGAGTATCAGGCTGTACAGGTTGCTCTTGTAGCTTGCCAGCGCCGATGCGTACTCCGCATAGATCTGTGACTTCAGGTTCACCTCGGCCCAGTCGACCTCCTGTTCCTGGAGCTCCGACCTGTGGATGTTCTCGATCCGCGAGAAACCGGTGAATATGGGAAGGCTTATGGAAATTCCGAAGAAAGAGTACGGATAGGCCGTTTTGAAGAGCTGCGAGGAAGAATTGCTCTCGTATTCGTACGCGTAGTTATAGAAGAGCGACACTGAGGGCAGGAATGAAAACTCGTACAGCCCCGTGAGATGCTGCTGTATCTGCTTTTCGGTCTCGAGCTGCCTGTACTCAATCCGTTTCTCGTAGTGCAGCGGCATGGTGGTATCGAACGCAGTTTGCTGCATCATCGCCAGGGTATCGTACGTGACGTTGAATTCCTTTTCCGGCGGGAACCCCATGAGGTGCTTCAGGTTCGCATAGCCCGGTGTGATGTTCTCGACCTGCTGCTTGAGTTGCGACCGGGAGTTGTTCAGGGTGATGACTGCCTGCTCGTAATCGGTCTCGTCCGCCAGTCCGGCCACGAACTGGTGGTACGTGTCCTGGACGTCGGTGCCGAGGCGGGCAGTGTCTTCTTTCAGGATGTTCACCTGCTCGAGCGTGAGAAGGAGGTTGTAAAACGATTTACTCACGTTCGACACGATGAAGATCTTCGTGCTGTCCGCTATCTGCTCCGCCTCCTCCACGAACAGGTGAGCGCTCGTTGCGGAATAGAGGAGCTGCGGATCGAAAACCGCCTGTGTGGCGGAGAGTTCGGGAATGGCGGTGTTCGTGACGCCGGTATGCGTCGGCACTGGCGGCCCCCCGGCCGTCGGACTGGGCGCCAGCGTTGTGGGGAGTTGATTATAATGCGTCAGGTTCCCCGAAACGCCGATCTGCGGGAGCCAGCCCGACAGGTTGATGGCGTTCGTGGTCCGGGCGACAGAGATGTTAAGAAGGGATTGATTCAACGCGGGCTGATGCTGAAGGGCATACGCGACGCAATCATCGAGCGCGAACGTCGGGACCGAATCGGCGGCAGTGTCATTGGTCTGCGAGCACATGCGGCCGGGGACGAAACCCGTAAAAATGATAAGGACAGGAAGCAGCAAGTGGCGTAGTCGACCCGTCGCGGCAATGGTGTTCATCATGGATCTGTAGGTTCCTGCTCAAAGTATACGTGGCTGGTTGTGTGCCGGCTCCCGCAGTGGCAACAACACTCACCGGGGGATGACCGACTTCAGAGAAACCCTGCCGGACATGGAATTCCATGTCCGTTGCCGGGCTTCCGGTTCGTCTGCCAGTTCGATCTGTCCCCAGTTGATGCTCTTGAATGGTCTCGGGGTTCCCTTCTGGCGGGCTAAAGCGTTCGGTAGCATACTATTAGACACATCGGAGGCGCAGAGGTTTATCGGGGAAGAGCCGTTTCGACCGCTGAATTCCGCCTTTTTTCCAAGCATTCATGTGTCTGTACCCCCCCCCCGGCAGGAGAAGGGGCCTTCTTGCGGAAGAGCACTCTCCTGATGCGAGGATCTTCTCCTGTGATTGTAACGGATTTAGCCGTGGGGGCGGTTCCGCCATGACGGCCGAACCGCTCTCCCCGGGGAAAATTCTGTAATCGAAATTCTCCCGATAGTCCCGGCCATTCTCCGATCACAAACCTGATAGAACTCCCCATCCTGTGCAGGCGTCCCATCCCGGCCCTGCGCTGTATCCCTCGTTCGTGGATGTCGTGATGTTGTTCCCCTGCGTGATGTCGCGGCAGACCTTCGGGTTCGCGTACAAGGCGGGATTGATGAACCCGGCGGATTTCCCTTTCGCCTGATTCACACGGGCGATGAGCCCGGCCATGAGCGGGGCGACGGCGCTCGTTCCCCCGATCACCATCTCCTGTCCGTCGACAAGAACGTTGTACCCTGTCTGGGGGTCGGCGTCGCCCGCGACATCCGGCAGCCCCCGCCCCTTGAACCCCGTGCTCACTGAAACAGGCACCCCGGCGCTCTTCTGGTAGTCGGGAAGCGGGAACACGTCGCTTACCCCGCCGCCGGTTGCCGAATCGCTTGATTCGTGCCAGACGACCTCCGACACGATCGTGGTCCCCTTGACGAGGAGCTTCGTCCCGCCGCAGGCCAGCACAAACGGGCTGGAAGCCGGAAAATCCGCGTGCGCCTTCCCGTCCGTCTGACTGTCTGCGGATCCCTGGTCGCCTGCAGCAACGCATATCGTCACCCCCAGGGTTGCCGCGGCGCTGAATGCATCGTTGAAACTCTGAAGAGACTGTGCGGTCCACTGGTTTTCGGCCGCGCCCCAGCTTATGGATATGACGCTCGGCGAGTTCGCGGCGTCATGCACCGCGGAGGTGATCGCGTCGAGAAAGCCCCTGTCGGTATTCGGCGCAAAGTAGACGACGACCGAAGCACCGGGGGATATCGCCCCTGCGACCTCGATATCGAGCATCACCTCTCCGTCAGCGCTGTCCGCCGTCGAGGGACTGTTGATTGCGCCGTCAACGGACACTGCTTTCACGGCGGGGGAAGGAATATTCAGCGACCTGAAGTACGTTGCAAGGTCATTCGACCTGTACCCTCCCCCCAGTTCGATGATGGCGATGCACTCCCCCTTCCCCGTGACGCCTTTGGGGAAACCGTATATTCCGGCGAGCGCATCGGGCCTGAAGCTTCCGGGCGAAGCCTTGTGGTTAATGAACTTTCCGTCTTTCGTCGCGACGTGGAACATCGGCCGCGTGAGGGGCCTCGTGTCGAGCCCGAAGACTCCCTCGATCACCTTTTCGAGCCGCCTCGGCACCGAGATCTCTCCCGTCCTGCATCTGTACAGCATCCCCCGGTTGTCACGGTAGTGCGCCAGTTGGACCCTGAACGCTTCCTGAAAGTTGCTCACCGTCCCTCTGAGCATCACGCTCTTCCGGGAGACGCTTGATTCAACGATTGAGAGATGATGCTCATGCGCGAATTGCTCGACGGCGGCGATGTCCTTTTCCGTCGCCCCGTACTGGCTTTCAAACGCTGACCGCGACAACCGCTTTGCCGGCTTCGAACGCGGGCTGAGTGCCTTCCGCCCGCGCACTCGTACAGTGATCTCCGCGATTTCGTCTCCGATGAGCGTCTCTGTCGTGGTCCATTGCGGAGCTTCCTTGTTGCTCCCGGCGAGCTTTACGTAACCTGTTTGCATTCTTGCCATTTGTTTCTCCTCCCCTCATGGTTGTGTCAACCGATGCGCCGTTCATTACTGCAGCAATACAAATTCAGATTTCCAGCTTCTTCCCCTTTGTCTCGGGGAACATCCATATCCAGGACCCCGTGAGAAGTGCGAACAGGGCGGCAAGGAATATCCCGCCCGACATCCCGTAGGATTGCGCTATCCAGACAATGATGACCGGTGTGAAGAATTGCACCCCCCGGGCGAGGTTGAATGCCGAGCCCATGGCCGTGTTCCGTATGTCCGTGGGGAAGAGTTCCGAGAAGAGGGGGCCGTACCCGCCGAACATTCCCGTCCCGAAGCCGACGAGGAACATGAATACGAGTATGATTGCAGGGTATTCGGCGATAGCTCCCCAGAAGAGCGTCACCATCGCAAGCCCGAGAGCGCGGACGACCGCGTAGAGCGAATACGCCGGACGCCTCCCCAGACTGTCCGCCGCGAACCCGAATGTGAAATATCCCAGGAACCCTCCCGCCTGCGTCACAAGCACCCACACTGCCGATTTCACCATCGAGAAATGCCTCTCCTCATGGAGGTATCCCGGGAGCCAGGAGTACGTGAACCAGTACGCCGACATGTCGAATATGGCGAGTATCAGCGAGAGGATGAATATGCGCCTGTAGGCCTCCGAAAAGAGGAGACGGACCTTGCCGGCGATTTCCGCGGCACCTGAACGAACCTTCTCTCCGCTCCGGGCGCGGCGCTCGCGGTTCAGAAGCCAGACGTCCGATTCCGGAAGTTTTTTCCGTATGAATATCACGAGCACCGCGGGGAGGAACGAGAGAAAAAACGCCCCCCGCCATCCGATGACGGGAGCGACGATTCCCCCGACGACCGAGGCGAGCGCCACACCGATGGGGGCCCCCGTCTGCATGAATGCGCCGTATCTCCCCCGGACGTGCGCCGGAAATGTCTCCCCCACGTATGTCTGTCCGGTCGCCCACTCCCCGCCGACTCCCAGCCCCGTGATCACCCGGAACACGAGGAGCACCCCCAGGTTCGGGGAGAGCCCGCTCAGGAACGTCCCGATGCTGTAGCAGAGTATCGTCCATTGGAGAACGGTCCTCCTCCCGAACCTGTCCGAGAGGAGGCCGAAAACGACTCCCCCCGCCGCCGTGGCGGCGAGCGACGAGCCGAGGACGAACGAGAGCTGGACGTTGGACAGACCAAGTTCCACCCCGATCGGAATGAGGAGAAACGTGTACAGTATCAGATCGTAAAAATCGAACACCCACCCCGCCCAGCTCATGAGCAGTATCCGGCGGTGTTCGCCCGTCAGTGTCGTTGCTTCGTTGAGGAGGGGTCGTTCCATGTTCAGACCGCAGTGAGAATCGAATCCGGTTCAACCTGGCGCAGGATTTCTCGGAGTCCGCTGATCTCCTTCACTTCACAAGTCCCAGCTTCCTCAGCTCTTTCGCAAATCTGGTCTGCGCCCGTTTCGCTTTTGTGACGTCCTTCCTGAGCTCCTCTCCGGTCTTCCGCCGGAGGACGTCCGCCTTCGCGCTTATGCGCCTGAGGGCGGAGCCCCGGATCCTTGAGAGCTCCCGGACCGGGGCGGTCTGCCACGCCAGGAGTGTCCCGACATTTTCCATGACGATCGCCCTGTACCGGACGAAGTGGTTCCGGAGGGAGTCTTCGTGCCCTCCGAATGCCGCAACAAGTTCGATGCACACTTCTGTCCTCTCTGCGTCGCCGAGAGAGCATGCGGGGTCCAGAAGCGCCGAGCGGGCCTTCACGAGCTCCGCAAGGTGGTTGAGGACGTGTTTTCTCTGCACGAACAGGCGGACCGCCGCCTCGCCCGGCCAGAGGACGCTCTCCCGGAACGAAATGTGCCTCAGCGCCGCCTCAATCTCACCGGCTTCGGTCCGGATAGCGGCTTCGCACCGGGAGAAGAAGTCCCGCATCGATGCCTCCCCGAGCATGTAGGCGTTCTTCCGCTTCGATTCCAGCCGCTGCGTCAGCAATTCCAGCTCCCGTATTTTCTTCAGACCGGCGGCCCCCAGTGCCGACTGCTCTTTTGCCAGCAGCGTCTCGAGCGTATTCATGGCTTCCCGCGTCACGTCCACGACTCTCTGCTGGAACTCCAGCATTTTCGATTCGTAGTGGCTCCGCGCCGCTTCGGCCTGCGCGAATTTGATCTTGTTGCTGATCGTCCGTCCGGCAAATGCTCCGCTGATCCCTCCGATGATCGCGCCGACGACGCTCCCCATCCCCGGGGAGACGGCGGTACCTATTGTCGCGCCCGCCTTCGCCCCGGCGAAGCTTCCGATTCCCGTCCCCGCCGCATCAAGCCCGATGTTCTTTACCGAGGTCAGAAGTGTCGTGTGCTTTTTCTTCAGAAGCCGTATCTCGCGCAGCGTCGAAAGGCCGAGCGTCAGGAACGGGTTCTGGAATTCGACGTCGCCCATCGTTGCAAGCACCGGTGCGTGCGGGGAAGCGAGCGCGGTGTCCCCGGCAGAGGCCAGCGCCGTTGCGTGGGGGACCGTCGCCGCAATGTCACCGGCCAGGGCTTTGTCCGTTCCGAATGCCGCGTCCAGCCCCGCGGTGCCGAGTATGCTCAGCCTGTACGATCCGGGGGTGTGATCGATCGTAAATATCCCTTCCTCTGTCCGGAAGAAGTCCTCCGGTGTCAGTATGCTCGTGCCGGGAAACTCGCTGAAGTGATTCTGGAGATCGAACTGCAGCGGCCCGCCGATATCGATTGTCCTGCCGTCAACGCTCATGTGATGAGTCCTGCCGTCCGGACCCTGTGTAAACGCGGCGTTGTGCGCCCGGCCTTTCAGGCTGCCTGCGACGATCCGTTCCGCGAACAGCCTGTCGTACGTCTCGGGGTCACGAAGGACGTCGCCCGAATCGGCGCCGCGGTGCGGCGGTTTGCGGATGTCGGCGAATGCCTCGAGGCGTCTGTGTATGAGGTGGGAGAGCGATTCCGCGATGTTGCCGTCCATCTCGAAGAGCCTGTGAAGTGTGAGCGCTCCCGACCAGCCCGCCTCACCCGACTTGCTGATGATCGAGAGCTTCGCGAGGTTCTGCTTCTGTATCCACTCGGTCCATGGAGGCCCGCCCCCGTCGAGGCCGAACCGGCGGAGCTGGTCCCGTTCTCTGGGGGAGAGGTGAACGTCGGGGAAAACGTCTTTCAGGATTGCGGCGAGCGGGATGGGTTCTCTCTTCGGGCGGTAGTAGAACTGCGCACTCAGCCTCCTCACCCTGATTTCTCTTGCGGCGGCATACACAATCACCCCGATGAGAACCAGGCCGGCCGCGATCTCTATGAGTGCAAAGGTATCCAGGTCGTCCCCTTTGACATTCTGCGCGTGGAGGGAGAATCGCAAAAATTCAACTCATGGTGCCTAAAACGGATGCAAAAGTCAAAGGCGAATGTTGGTTGACTTTTGCGCCCCTTCAAGATACGATCAGACTCTTCCCACGGGTCAGGGGGGAGTGTCGAAGTTGCGTTGCGGCATGGACATGCGTCCCGCCCGGGCCACGGCATTGCACTCCCGGGGACCCTGACGGGACACCGGATCTATTCACTGCGGTCTGGAGAGGGGAGGTGAAGGGATGATCGGTCTTATGCAGATCGGGTCCGGAACCATCATGCCCGGCGCGCTGGTTTCCGTCTGTTCAATGCGCGACAGCGGCGAAATTCCCGGCAAGCCATTCTGCGCTCTTCTCCGCGATGGCAAGGAGCGTGATCTGGGGATTGACTCCCAGCGATGTGGGCGTAACGCTTCCGTCGATGACAAAGAGGCCCGGCACGTCGTGCGTCTGGCAGTGGGGATCGACGACGGATTTGCGGGCGTCGTTTCCCATCCTGCATGTCCCCAGGGGATGCGCGCTGAAGAGTGCGATCGAGTTTCTCTCCCATGAAGCGGAGCGGATTATTCTCTCGATCTCTCCCTCAGAGCGGATCACCGTCGGCGTCGCGTGAAGCGTCATTACTTCCTTGGCGCCAGCCGCGAAATGTATCCTGGCTGCCGTGGCGACTCCCTGCTTGAGGTATTCGATGTCCCTGGGTCCCGGATCGTAGTGTATCGACGCGCGCCCGTGATCGTTCACCGTGACGCGTCCGGCGGAATCGATCTCTTTGACGAGTGTGATCGACGCTCCCGTATGGGGAAACTCCCGCATCCGATCCCTGTGAGCCTTGCCGAACCCGGAGAATGCAAGCGCGGCGAGAGCGGGGTACACCGGGACCGCCTCGACCCAGAATCCCCCGTTGTCCCCGTTCTTGTTGAGAAATTCGTCGCACATTGCCGACTGGGGGATCCCGCCAGAGGGATAGATGATCCGGTCGAACTTCCCTGCGACCGCGGTCGTGAGGTGGAACGTCAGGTTCCTGCCGATCTGATCGCTCGAGTTGCAGATGCCCGACTTGAGAAGAAGGACCGGCGAGTGTATTGCGCTTGCCGAGACGATCACGACCGGTGCCTCGATCACGAAGTCCGTCTTTGCCGTTCTTCGCTCGTTGTCGAGAACGTTTCCCACAACCCTTTTCCTTTTCCCGCTTCCTTCGATCTTCTCCGCGCGGCAGTCTGCGTATACGGTTGCCCCGGATTTGACCGCGTCCGGAACGTACGTCATTGCGACGGAGAGCTTCGCGTCGAACGGACAGCCGAGCCCGCATGCTCCCGAGCGGACACAGCCGCGCGCGTTTCTCCCGTTCACTTTTGTGCTGTACCCGAGCGCGCGGGCGCCGTCGAGTATGATCCGGTTGTTCGGGTTGTGGTTCTTGTCAGGCTCGGGGTTGACGTTCAGGTAGCGCTCGACCCGCGCGAAATACGGATCGAGGTCTTTTGCGCCCAGACCCTCGATGCCGAACCTGTGCCGCCAGTCGTCAAGCGTGAACTCGGGCGTGCGGAGCGAAGTCATCCAGTTTACCGTCGTGCTTCCTCCGACGCAGCGCCCCTGGAGAACGGTCACGGAAAGGTCCTCCGTTGACTGGCCGGCACGCCGCTGGTACATGTTCTGGTACGCGGTCTCCTCCTTCCCGTCGAAATCGCGCGACGTGAAATAACCCCCCTCTTCAAGGAGTACGACTTTCTTCCCCGCCGCCGCGAGTATCTTCGCGCTCGCCCCTCCTCCGCATCCTGATCCGATAATGCACACGTCCGCGGATTCCCTGAGAGGTCCCGTGATCTCCTTTCCCCTGACAATCATCGTGGACCTCCCGGTGCTTCAATGCCGTGGTACCCGATTTCTTTGAACGAGCGCGCGTCGGTATACACCATGCTCATGCTGAGGCGCTTGAGCGCCTGGAACCCCGTCCGCCGGAACCCGAGCGAGCTTGTCATCCAGCTTTCGAGGTACCTGTCCTGCGCTCCGGCGTCCATGCCTGTGAATCTTGAAAACTCAAAACTGAAGAAAAATGCGGCGATGGGAGAGTTGAATATCGTCAGCAGCAGGTGGATCTGGTCCTGTATCTCAGGATCTTCGGCGCTCAGGAATTTGTCTGCCCGGAGCGCTGCGTCGATCGTTTCGTTCGATTCGGTGTTGCCGGGGGGAAAACCGGTCAGCCTTGCTGAGGCGGCGGACATGACCGCATATTCTTCCCGCGTGAAAAAGAGGAGTCTGGGACCCGAATTCCGGCCTGTCTGCAAGCGCAGGATTCTTGCCGGGATAAACGGCGCGACAAGAAGTGCGGCCGAAGCGAAGAGTACCCGGCGCAAAAACCTCCGCCTGCCGGTCGGGTCGACCGGGAGCGTCTCCAGGGGTTTCATGTTTGCCGGATGTATGGGGAATAATGCATGCAAAGTCTCTTGAGGGAATGTGACCCCTGAGATGCGTGTACAGTCATCCTGCAAATGGTGTTTTCCGCATTCCCGGCGGCACGGCTGCCTCCGGTTCTGTCGGTTCCGGCCGCCAGGGGGTGATCCGCGTTTTCGTGCGGGTGCGCGCTCTTACCTGTTCGCCTCGAAGAGGGTCCAGGGGTTCGATTTCATGTCCTTGAGGTATGGTTCCTGCCATTTGTATTCCGGATGCTGGGTGAGAAACGTCGATGCGATACAGTCCTCACCGCACGGATGTCGGCGATGATGTTCCATCGTTCCCCCACCACGTAATCCACCCAGCCGTTGTGTCCCATCACGATTCTCGTCCGCGGTGTCGCTCCCGGTCGCGATGAACGCGCTGCAGCTGCCGGTTGCCCTGTAGAAGCTCCATTCCTTCGTTGTCGATCCATGGAGGAAATGGGCGATCATAGTGTGGTGGGATGGAATGCAGTGCCAATATACCCCGTCCGCATGAGACGCGCAACAGTCCGTTCCGTCCCGGCATCGAGTGTTGACACTGTTCAAACCCCGGCCTATATTGCCATCTCACGCCCGGCCGGCCGTGGCACCATCGTCCCCGGGAAGCGATCCGCACCCCTGACCGAAAGCGTTCCTGCGATGAAGCGTTTGAGCATGCTGGGAGTTCTCCTCCTCGTCGGGGCCGGCGCATTGCGCCCCGCCCCGGGAGGGATGACGTTTGTCCCCGCGGACAATCCCTCGATACAGTATTTCGGCCGCTGGGACGTGACGGATCCGCTCCGTCCCAGGTATTCCTGGCCGGGAGTCTACATCTGCGCCGGGTTCAGGGGAACCCGCATCGGCGTTCGCATACTCGACACGACCGACTACTTCAACGTCTATATTGACGGGAAGCTGCACGGGGTGTTCCACGGCACGGGAAAGGGAGCGCCGGACTACGTCGTCGCCGACTCGCTGGACGATGTGCCCCACACGTTCAGGTTCAGCCGGAGGAACATCACGTTCGAGGAGCCATACACGTTCTGCGGTCTGCTCCTCGGCGGGGGAGGAAGGATCCTGGAGCCGCCCCCTTCCCCCTCGAGGAAGATGGAATTCATCGGCGATTCATTCATCGCCGCGGAAAGCGATGAGGCGACGGTGCAGACGCTGGGATGGGAGGCGCGGTATCCCGTGACGAACATTGACATGGGGTTCGCCCCCCGGATCGCGAGGCACTTCAACGCGCAGTATGTGACGACGTGCAGGTCGGGGGCGGGCATGTACTGCGACTGGCGTGGAAACGTCGACGAGACGATCCCGGCGCGGTTCGACAGGACGCTCATGGAATCCCTCCTGCCGAAGTGGGATTTCACGAAGTGGGTCCCGGACGTCGCCGTTGTAGGTCTCGGTCTGAACGACTTTTCGGGGCTCAAGGACAGCACGGGGGGCATGTCGGAGATCAAGTCCGGGCTCTTCCGGGCGGCGTACAGGAAGTTCCTCGGGAGGCTTCGCGCCGTCTATCCGGGTGTGAGGATCGTCGCCGTGGCGGCGTATACCCCTTGGATACGGGACAACGTCAGCAAGATCGTCGAAGAGGAGCAGGCGTCAGGCCGGCATGATGTCTTCTACGCCCGTTATGACAGGTTCGAGGGAGGGTATGTCGGGAACGGGCATCCCACCGTCGCGACGCACGGGCGGATGGCGGAGCAGTTGATCGCACAGATCGAGGCATTGCACGTATTTGACAACAACCCGGAGTGAGTGATGATACATCACGTCGCAGCGTTCGCGCTGGCAGCCGTCGCGGTCTCTCTACCGTTCACGGCCGCCGCTCAATTTGAGAAGGACACGATCGGGACAACGGCTGGAAACGTCGAGATCACGTTCATCGGGCACGGGACACTCATGCTCCGGTGGGCGGGGAAGACGATCCACGTCGACCCCTGGACAAAGCTTGCCGGCTACGACGACATGCCAAAGGCCGACCTCATCTTGATTACACACCACCACGGCGACCATCTGGACACCGCTGCCGTCAACGTGCTCAGGACCGGCTCGACGGTTGTCATCCTGACGGAAAAGTGCGCGGAGCAGGTGAAGGATGGGTCCGTAATGAAGAACGGCGACGTGAAGAAAGTCCTGGGTCTCACCGTCGAAGCGGTACCCGCGTACAATATTGTCCACAAGCGCCCCGAGGGGATGCCGTTCCATCCGAAAGGGGAAGGGAACGGCTATATCCTGACGATCGGGCATACGCGCATCTATATCGCCGGGGACACCGAGAACACGCCGGAGATGGAGGCGCTCAAGAACATCGACGTCGCGTTCCTCCCCATGAACCTCCCCTATACGATGACGCCGGAGATGGTGGCGCAAGCGGCGAAGGCGTTCAAGCCGAAGATCCTCTATCCCTATCACTACTCGCTGACCGATCCGTCGAAGCTCGTCCAGCTTATGAAGGGAACAAAGGGGATTGAAGTGCGCGTCCGGAACATGAAATAGGATCCGCGCTCAGAGATACCGCAGTCAGAGCCGGTACATGGTCCCGTTCACGATCGTGAGCGGGACCCCACCCGCGCAGATTCATGGAACCGGATCGTACCTCCCTTCCGCCGCTCACCGTGCCGGCGGGCCGGAAGCGGAATTTGACATCGGAGACGCGTCGTCCTATATTATCAGACAATCCACCGCACGAGAGCTTCCACCACAGGGAACGGAAATATTGAGTTTTCTCTGGATCGCGTTCGTCGTCGTCGTCGTTCTGATGCTGGCGATCGACCTCGGTGTCTTCAACAGGAAGGCGCACGAGGTCGGCTTCAGGGAAGCGCTCGTCTGGAGCATCGTGTGGACGGTCGTCGCCCTCCTGTTTAACGGCGCGGTGTTCCTGTACGCGGGACCCGAACGGGGACTGGAGTTTTTCACCGGGTACGTCATAGAACGGTCCCTTTCGTTCGACAACCTGTTCGTCTTCCTCCTGATTTTTTCCTACTTCGGCGTTCCCCGGCAATACCACCACCGCGCGCTTTTCTGGGGAGTCGTCGGTGCGCTCGTGACGCGTGCAGCGTTCATCGCCGCCGGCGTTGCCCTCATCGTCCGTTTCGAGTGGATCCTCTACATCTTCGGCGCGATCCTTGTGTACAGCGGATGGAAGATGCTGAAAGAGAACGACGTCGAGGTGCATCCCGACAGGAACATCGTCATCCGCGCCGCCCGGAAGCTCTTCCCCGTCTCGACGGAATTCGGCGCGGGACGGTTCTTCCTCAGGAAAGACAGCAGGCTCTTCCTTACCCCGCTCGTCCTCGTCCTTATCACGATCGAAACGACCGATATTGTGTTTGCCGTTGATTCGATACCGGCCGTGTTCGGCGTGACGCACGACCCCTTCATCGCGTTCACGTCGAACATATTCGCGATCCTCGGCCTTCGCGCCAGCTACTTCCTCCTTGAAAGCGTTCTGAGGACGTTCCGCTACCTGAGCCAGGGCCTGTCGGTCGTCCTGATATTCATCGGGCTCAAAATGCTTGCTGCCGATGTCGTCCATCTCCCGATAGGCCTGGCCCTCGGGATCGTCATGGGTGTGCTTGCCGTGGCGATCATCGCGTCGATTGCCATGCAGCGCCGCGACAGGCGCCTTGCGCGAAAGCGCGAATAATGCGTCCGCGGGGTTTCAGCATCGGCCGCCTTCTCCCTCCGCGGGGGACGTTCCTCCTTCTCGGGCTTTCCGTCGTTCCCGTCACACTTCTCTCCGGCTCCGGGTCCCCTCCGATTCGGGACATCCCCGGCGTGATCCGACACGGGCCCCGGGGCACAAAGGAGATCGCGCTTACGTTCGATGCGTGCTCTTCGCGCAGGCGCGGGAAACTCGATACTGCGATCGCGGGCGTTCTCCTCCGGACCCGTATTCCGGCGACTGTGTTTCTCGGCGGCAAATGGGCGAGCGACGTCAGTCCGGCCCTCCGGCCCCTTATTGCGGATTCACTCCTGGAATTCGGCGATCACGCCTACATGCATCCCCACATGTTGCGTCTCTCCGACGAGAGCGTCAGAGCGGAACTCCGGAAGGCGCAGCGCGCGATTGCCCGTGTCACCGGGAAGAGGCCGGTTCTCTTCCGCGCTCCCTACGGTGAAGTGGATGCAAGGGTCGCCGCTGTTGCGGAGTCGCTCGGTTTGACCGTGATCCAGTACGATCTCCCCTCCGGCGATCCCGACCCGAAACTTTCCCCTCAGGCCATCGTGCGCTACGTCGTGTCGAAGGCAAGGGGCGGTTCGATTATCGTCATGCACATAAACACGCGCGGGTGGCACACCGCGGAGACGCTTCCGCAGATCATCGACGGGCTCGGCAGGAGGGGCTTCACGTTCGTGACAGTGAGCCGCCTCATTGGCCGGAAGAGTCGCCCCGGCAAGGGTTGTCCCGGAATGTGATATCCGGCCGGAAGCCCTTCCCTTTCAGTACCCCTCTTTCCGGACTGTCACTTTCCCCCTGAACGACCGGAACAGGTACGCAAAATAGCCGAGGGCGATTGCGATTCCTCCCGTCCACCAGATGATCCCGACCCCCAGCCCGTAGCTCTGCGCCGCCGTATTGTAGACCGTCAGCCCGAACCTCTCGTCGGTTGATGCCGGGAGGACGTAGGGGAAGAGGCCGAACGCGGTTGAGGAGAGCATCCCGGCGATAAACGCCGTCGACGACAGGAAGGCCTTCACGTCGTCGGACCTCCGGTTGAAATAAAACATCCCGGAGAGTCCCGCCGCGCCGATGAGGGGGAACACGCACCCCCATGGATGTTCCGCGTAATTGGTCGCTATCCCCGGCCTTATCCCAAACGCGGAGACCGCCGCGCCGAGCGACGTGACAAGAACACTCCACGACCAGAGGCGCGCGCCTGCGCGTGCCCGCCTCTGGACATCCCCCGTTGTCTTCATTGCAATGTAGTTTCCGCCGTGGACCGCGAGCGTCGAGAGTCCCACGAGTCCCATCAGGACCGTGAACCAGTCCAGTATGCCTGCATCCGGCTGAACGGTGAACGACGTCCAGAGCGGTTCGAAAAAGTATCCGTCCTGTCTGAGCGGGACCCCCCTGACGACGTTCCCGAGCGCCGCGCCGAGGAAAACTGCAAGGAGCGTGCTTCCGAGCGAGAACATGGCATCCCAGAACGACCGCCACATCGGGTGATCCACCTGATGGCGCAGTTCTATCCCGAGACCGCGCAGTATGAGAAGCCAGAGGACGATCATCAGGGGGAGATAGAACCCGCTGAAGCTCGAGGCGTACAGGAGCGGGAACGCAAAATAGAGCGTTCCCCCCGCCGCAAGGAGCCAGACCTCGTTCCCGTCCCAGAACGGCCCGATCGCGCCGAGAACGAGCCGGCGCTCGTCATTGTCCTTTGCGACGGCGATGTGAAGCACCCCCGCCCCGAGATCGAACCCGTCGAGTATGACGTACATGCTGAGCATGAACGCGACGCTGCAGAACCAGAGTATCTCCATCGGTTCAGTCCCTTTCGTGTTGGGAGATGTGCGCGGGTCCCGCCCCTATGGCTTTCAGCACAAGAAGGAGAAAGAGCACGCCGATGACGAAATACAGGCCGAGGAATCCGAGGAGCGTGAAGAGCGTGGTCCCCGCCGAGACGTTTGCCGACGTTCCCGCCGGCGTCCGCATGAGGCCGTACACGAGCCACGGCTGCCTTCCGAGTTCCGCCGTGATCCATCCGGCCGAGTTGGCGATGAACGGGAAGGGAAACGAGAGCATAAGCACCCAGAGGAACGCCCGCGACGCGTATGCCCTTTTCCTCCAGAGGAGTAAGCTCCCGGCTGCGGTGATAAGAACGAATATCGTTCCCAGCCCCACCATGATGTGATAGCTGTAATAGAGGAGCGGGATGTTTGTCGGCCACGTGTCCGCGGGGAACGCGTCAAGCCCTTTCACCTGGGCCCCCCACCTGTTGTACGTGAGGAAGCTCAGCATCTCCGGAACGTGAAGGGGATTGTCGAGCCTCATCTTTTCCATATCGGGCTGCCCTAAGAGCACGAGCGGCGCTCCATTCTCCGTCCGGAACAGTCCCTCCATCGCCGCGAGCGTCGCCGGCTGGTTGAACGCGACGTTCTTTCCCTGCGCATCTCCTGTCGGAAACGCCATGAGGAGCGACGAGATGAGCCCCGCGATTACCCCGGTCCTCACGAATATCCTCCCGTACTCTTCATCCCTCCGCGCAAGGAGGTAATATGCCCCCGCGGAGCCGACGCAGAAAGACCCGGTGACGACCGCGCCGGTCATGTTATGCATGTACTGCCAGAGCGCCCATGGATTGAGGAGCAGATCCGCGAAGCTGCTCAGCGTCAGCGTCCCGTTCGGACCCGCCGCGTACCCGACGGGGTGCTGCATCCAGGCGTTTGTCACGATGATGAAATATCCGGAGATCCACGATCCGAGAAACACGAGGAACGCCGAGAGGAAGTGCAGCTTCGGGCCGAGTCGTTTTTCGCCGAAGAGGAAGAGCCCGAGGAAGCTGGACTCCAGGAAGAACGCAAACACCCCTTCCATGGCGAGCGTCTGACCGATGACGCCCCCCGCGTACGTCGAAAACCGGGCCCAGTTCGTGCCGAACTCGAATTCCATCGGGATCCCCGTCACAACGCCCACGGCGAAATTGATGGCGAATATCTTCCCCCAGAATCTCGCGCCGGAGTTATGGATCTCTTTCCCTGTCCGGAGCGAAACCCATTTGAATATCACGATAAGAAGCCCCAGCCCCATCGTGAGTTGCGGGAAGAGATAGTGATACGTGGCGGTAAACGCGAACTGGAGCCTGTGGAGGAGGAGGGCGTCTTCCATTACGGGGTTCCTTTCATGGGATCGGCGTATAATGTAGCAAAACAGCTCTCATCTTCCTATATTTCGATCCGTTGCAGGTTCGGCTTTTCTCCTTTGAATGATTTACGACACGTGAAATCCCCGGAACGCATAGAGTCCCCCAGGCTTCTGTTCGTACGTCCTGCCCATTCGGATGCCGGAGAAATCTTCTCGCGCTATGCTTCTGATCCTGACGTCGCGCGGTACGTGGGATTCCGGAGACATGAATCGTTGACGGACACGCACGAATTTCTCTCGCGGAGCGATGCGGAGTGGGAGCGCTGGCCGGCGGGGCCCTACCTTGTACGGTCGCGAGCAGACGATGTGCTCCTGGGAAGCACGGGTCTTTCGTTCGAGACCCCCTCGAGGGCGATGACCGGTTACGTGTTCGCTTCCGACGCGTGGGGACACGGGTACGCAACCGAGGCGCTCCGGACGATGTCCGCCGCGGCTGCCGCGGCGGGTGTGAAGCGTCTTTACGCACTCTGCCACACGGGTCACGAGAAGTCGTGGCGTGTCCTTGAGAAGGGGGGATTCGTTCGGGAAGGGATTCTCAGGAGGTACATGGAATTCCCGAACCTCGCCCCTGGCGAACCGGTCGACGTTTACTGCTATGCACGTATTCTCTGACGGTCCGGGCTCCGTTCGTCGCCGTGCACGGTGCGGCGTACGGCCCTCCACCGCGCCGCCGATTGAATTCGTAGATATCTCTCCGTATGTTGAATCCGCTTCAGAATGGGGTTTGCTCCACACCTGGAAGGCATTGGCGCATGGAACAATCCGCGGTTATTATATCTTTTTTCCTCTTTCTTCTTCTCCCGGGAGGGGCCTCCCCGGATATGCCCTCTCCCGCAAAAACGGGGTATGTCCAGGTAGGGAAGTATTCCCTCTATTATGAAGAGACGGGGAAGGGAGACCCGCTCATACTCATTCACGGGGGTCTCCTCGACAGGAGGATGTGGGACGGTCAGTTCGAGCTATTCGGGCGCTGGTCCCGCGTGATCCGGTATGATCTCAGGAACCAGGGGCTCTCTCACGGAGTGCCCGATTCCTTTTCCTACCATGAAGACCTCAACAGGCTCATGGAGGCACTGGGCATACATCGCGCAAGGCTGGTCGGACTTTCTCTCGGCGGGTCGATTGCGATCGACTTCGCGCTCACGCATCCGGAGAAGGTCAGCGCGCTTGTCCTTGTCTCATCGGGCCTTTCGGGCTACGAGAACCGGGATTCCTCGGTTCTCGTCAATGAGAGGAAACAGGCCGAGGCGTCAACGAAGCGTGACATGAATGCCTACATCGAGTATTTTCAGCGGTCCTGGACCGACGGTCCTCACCGTACCCCGGAACAGGTGAACCGGGATGTCCGCCAGAAAGTACGTGAGATGATCAAATCGACGCTCGGCAAGCTCGAGGGATACAGCACCGTCGTTCCGCTTGACCCCCCTGCGCTGGGGCGTCTTTCGTCGATCCGGGTCCCGACGCTCCTGGTCCAGGGCGAACTCGACAACTCCGGCACACAGGAGATCGCCGGTCTCGTCCTCAAGGCCGTCCCGGGATCCAGGAAGGTCGTCATCAAAGGCGCGGCGCACATGGTGAACTTGGAAAAGCCGGAAGAGTTCAACGAGGTCGTGGGCGAGTTCCTTTCAAAGTAAGACCCGTACGAGAGAGCACGCCATGCCCGCCGGCGCAGGACGCCGCGATTAACAGCCTTCACACACTCCTCCCTCCCGAGTATCGTGTGAACAGAACGTAACTTCTTCTCCTCCAGCGTTTCTGGCATTTGACTCTATCCGGAAACGGGAATACATTGAGAGGGGATCGTTTTTGCTTGAGAAGGTCATTTGTCCTCCGGGGGGGATGAATGGCCTTGACGTCTGGCGACTTCTCATCTATTCGTCCAGGAATGAATCCTTGAAAAGAAGATTCCCTCCTTCCTCCGTTCAATTCGCGATTCTCCTCTTCATGCTTGCAGGCGTAGCGCCCGCGCGTGCGCAGGAGCCCGTCATAAAACCTGCCGATTCGCTTGCCGTGGCGGGCAGGGAATGCCGCCGCGGCAATACTCTTCGTGCGAAAGAGCTCTACAAATGGGTGCTGGACCAGGACTCTAAGTCGATCCCGGCCCGGATCGGTCTTGGAAAAGTCGCAATTGCGGAGTCCGAATGGGGAGAAGGATGTGACAGGTTCCAGGAGGTCATCGACAGGGACACGGGAAGCTTCGCGGGGCACTACTATGCCGGAATGTGCCGCCGCGAATACGGCACCCAGCTCGCATGGTTGTTGAGGAAGTCGCAGTGGCGGAAATCCATGGACAATTTCCTCTGGGTGATGGCGAGGGATTCGTCGTACGAGGACGTGCTGTATCAGCTTGCGCTTCTCTACCGGTACATGGATGAGTTCGAGCCGGCCCTTGACCTCGGCAGTCTGCAGCTCAGGCGCCGGCCGGATCTGAACGACGCGGCGCTGGGCCTGTTCAACCTGTACAGGTATGCCGTCGCGGTCGTCCCGCGGGACGAGATCTTCCAGATTCTCGGTCGGCGGCACGATGCGTTCGCGGTCTACTTTGCAGGGGAAGCTTTGCGCCGGCAGGGGAGATTCAAAGAAGCTGAAGGGCTCCTTCGCGGAATGATCGGTCACACCGATGCCGTCCCCGTCCAGGCGATGGATATTTCATTGTCGAGGATATACTTTGCGAAGGGAGATCCGGCGGAAGGGGAATCGTATTACTGGCACGCGGTTGACAAGATTTCGTCCTGGCTCGGTGCGGCAATCATCTTTGAGGACTTAAAATACATAATCACGGATGACGAGCTCCGGACGTACAATGCCATTGCGTCCGACCGGAAGAAATCGCTCTTCTTCCATCTCTTCTGGAATCTGCGCAATCCGTCTCCCGCAGCCAGGTCGAACGTCCGCCTTGCCGAACACGAACGCCGGTTTCTCCGGGCGGAACGCGAGTACGAGTACTACGGCTTCCGAAACCACTTTAACGATCCCGACAAGCTCCACTATCTCAGTTTTCCCCGGGCATTCTTCCTGAACCGGGAATTCAACGACAAGGGACTCATATACATACGCCACGGCGATCCCGATGACGTCCAGCGGACAATCGGGGAAGAGCTTAATGAATCCTGGCTGTACAACGAGAGGGAAGACTCCCCGAAGAGGATATTCTATTTCACGCAGGCCAATACGTCGGGAAACAACTGGCGGCTCACCAGCTTCCCCGAGGATCCCCGCATGTGGGAGAATCTCGTCATTTGGGATCCAAGGTACAACAGGCTTGTAAACGGGGACGCGCTCGACCAGGCGCAGCTGCAGACCCAGTTCCGTGCTGAATCGGAGACGACGGTCCGCGGAGGATTCGCGACGGACGAGAACACATGGAAGAAGGAGATGAAGGTGTTCGGAATGCCCCGCGAAATATGCACATTCCGGGGAGACGGCGGAAAGACACTCGTGAATGTTTCCTATGCCATCCCCCTCGGGCTGATTGCAGAAGAGCTCGGTGATTCCGTCAAAGAACTCCGCGTCGAAGTAGGCGTGTCGATGAACAGGGCAAACGGCGCGATCCTCGCCTCGGCGCTCGATACGTTATTGCTCATGATCCCTCCCGGGAGGAGCGGATCGTTTGCCGAGCTCTACAGGTTTTCTGTTCCTCCGGATTCCGTCAGGATCGCCATGCATGCCCGTCCTCTCGGTTTCGACATGGTGTCAACGTGGGACGCCCGCATCCGTCTCCCGGCGTATCCTGCGACGGTGCCGATGCTGAGCGACATTGAGCTCCTCCTCCCGTCAAGCGCAAAAAGCAGCATTGAAATCAACGGTGTGAAAGCAATTGCCAGCCCGTTCGATGCCCTTCCGCGCCGAAACACACTGTACGTTTACTGGCAGATATACAACCTCACGAAAGACGCGGACGGGAAAACGGGCTATCGCTCACGCGTTCTTCTGACGCCCGGAGAGTCCGGCCCGGGGGACGGGAGCATCGTGGCGTACGACAACACGCACGCAGGACGGGACGAATCGGAGGGGGAGCTTGCCAGCATCGACGTTCGCGCGTTTGACACCGGCGTGTACACGATCACGGTGGAAGTGACCGACAGGAAAATGGTCCGTACATTTTCCCGGTCCCGGCTCGTACGGCTTACGGGCGACTGAAATCCTGTCAGACACTGGATCGGGGGAATTGTGCTCCTTATCGGGATACTCGGACGTGTCGGATCCGGCAAGACGACGCTCCTCGTCCGGCTCGCAGACTGGTGGCGCCTCCAGGGGAGGTCCGTCGATGGCTTTGTCGCCCGCGCCGGGGAGCGGCCGGAGAACGGCCGCGGCGCGGCGCGCTACGACCTGGAGATGCTCATGGATTCGCGGCGCATTCCGTACGCGTTCCGGGACGATGCGCTCCTCCCGCCGTATCGTTTCGACCCGGAGGCTTCCCGGGAGCTCCTCACCTGGGCCGGGGGACTGCAGTCCGGACCTTCCCCGTTACTCCTTATCATCGATGAGTTCGGCCCTGTCGAGGCGGCGGGGGGCGGGCATATTGCACTCTGGCCCGCGGTCGTCTCGTCGGATCCGGGCATCGTCATCGTTGCAGTTCGCGCGGGACAGGAGAATGCAATCCGGGAAAGGCTCGGGAGGGGGTTCGATATCCTCATCGACCCGGCTTCCCCCGATGCATGGGAGAAACTCCGCAGCGCGTGCGACGAGCACCCGGACTGGATGCGTGTGGGACTCTACGGAGGAGGCTCGGGCGGGTTCGAATCATCCGTGGGGGCCGTCCTCCACGGCATTCAGGCTCCGATGACGGGGCTCTTCATGTCGACGATGCAGTCGGTGATCATGACGTACGCCGCGTCGGGTCTCCGCCGGAAGCGCCGCGTCGTCTGGGTCCCGTTCATCTCCGCTTCGCTGAAGGCCCTCTCGCCCGCCGGCAACCGGCTCCGCCCGATGCTCGCCATTACGGTCCAGGGACTCCTCTACGGAGGAGCGGTGACGGTCTTCGGCTGGAACTTGCCTGGCGTGGCGCTGGGGGGATTTCTTGTCGGTGCGTGGTCGGCGATTCAGGGGATCGCGCTGCAATTCGTCTTTGTCGGGAGCGATCTCATCCGTGCGTACGATTCCATGATCATGTGGGGCGCGCACCTCCTGCAGGTCAGGACCCCCGGGCTCGTGCTGCTGATAACCCTCTGGTCGGTTCTCTGCGGAAGCGTCTCGTCCCTTCTTACGCTCCTTGCCTGGCAACGGCGGCAGCACATGCCCGGCCGCCTGCGCGATGCGGTCTTCAGAAGGGGAAAAGGGATCCCCCTTGAGGGGAAACCCGCGGGAAAAATCGCCGCGATGAAAAAGGGGCTCAGGGACCTCACTCGTCCGCTCTTCTGGCTTCCCGTCCTGATCGTCGTGGGATTCACGCTGGCATCCGGTTCGCCAGTCGAATCCGCCCTGTGGGTGATTGTCAGGGCGGCGGGGATTGGATTCGTCCTCTTCTCCCTCGTCCGCCTCTTCGACACGCAGAGGTTTATTGCCTGGCTCCAGTCGCGCGGCCACTGGGGACCCGCTCTTGCCTATCGCCACGCGATCGAGAGGGTCCGCAATGGGAACCAGTCTTCAGAGTCGCCCGGGAGGGACAAGCACGCGGTGTAGCTTTGGTGCTTCGCTCAAATCGTCTCCAGATTGATCAAATCCTCCAACGTTAGCGTCACATCCTTGGTCTTTCCCTTCTCGACCTCTGTCAGTTGTCAAACCCCAGCGTCGCGTGTGCGGGTGCCACTCCTGCGTGAACCTGAACATTTCCTTCAGTGCCATCGATATTCCTGAAATCGGCTTTCCCGTAAGGGCCGTACCCGCCGTGGGCGTCGGCGACACCCCAGAGTGTAAGTGAATCCGGTGAATCAACATGGAGGAAGAATCGCACGGGAGCTTTGACGCCGGGTCTCCCGAGAACGCGTTCGAGGGGGGGGAGTACGTTTTCCAGATCTTCGATTGTGATCCCGCCGGGCCCCTTCGCCCATGGCCCGCCCCCTTTCAACTCCGGCATGAGCCGGAGCTGCTGGGCCTGGAATGCGAGGATTGGAAGCGATGCGTCGATAGCTCCCCGCGCGGCGTTGGCATATTCCTCGGCTTTCATTCGCTGCAGTATAACCCAGCTCCTGGGTCCTGCAAAGGCGGGTAACAATAAAGCTGTGCATACGAGATATCCCCCCGCCGCGGTTGCAATCAGAGGCAGGATGGAATTGCGTCTTGTCGTTCCCGCGAGGATGCGCACTTTCCGCAATCTTGAGCCGTACAGCAAGAGTGCCGGGCCCGCAATGTAGGCGAGAACCAATGAGATGGCGACCACCCAGTGTTCCAGAGCCCAGGCGCCCGACATGGGTTTCCCGTTGAACGCGTTGATCCCGTCACTTAGCCGCAATCCTGCGGCGCCGATGAATGGACTGCCGATTAACAGATTTCCATCACTGAAATACGAAATAAGCAGGTACGGTTTCCCCCAACCGATCGCGGCCTGGACGGAATACCTGTCCAGGACAAATCGGTTGAAGCCCAGGACGCATACGTACAATTCAAGGATTGCAAGAACGATCCACACCGGGTGAAGCGGGTTCTCCCATATTTGTCGGATTCTAGTTTTGAATGTCATACATTGCTCCTTTCCCCGTCGCACGGATGCCTATCTGTGCCAGTCCACGCCTGCCATCACGATTAACGTATGCCGAATCGAATCCCCGCACGAACCACGCTTCCGCCGTAAGCAGGACCAGGCTGTCGCTGACCGATTCGAAGAACGGGCCGGTTTCATTTATCATTGCCGAATCGACCGATCGGGCGCCGTGAGGATATGCCCGCCGGTACGCCTCACCTATGGTTCTCCCGGGAGGGGATGCGCGGAACCCTCTGAACGCTTCCAATGCCGGGGTCCTGAGTGTCGCCATGGCATATTCGTTAAAGATGACCCGGCGGACCGCCTGGATCTCATTCCACTGCCATTCCGTGGTCCTCCACGTGAGGATCCATTGTGCCGCAAGCCCGGCGATCAAGACCGCGGAGACCGTTGCCGCCGTGACCTTCTGCCATTGCAGATCGAACAGGCGATTGAACCGGACCGCGACACCGATCATGAATATGACCGCCACGATTCCAGCCCCGTTGGTGGCGGTCCATATATCCGCAGTCGTTTCGAATGTCACGGCGAAAACAGCGACAATGAGAATTGCGAAGATGAATGTCCAGCGCATGGTGTCCTTTCAGTCCAGGCTGTGTTCCGGGAGTTGGAGTATCCGTTCAAATTCCGCCAGGGTCCGTTTTTCGCCGAACGTAGTCGAAAGGGACGAGATCATGGTTTGAATTGAGTGTACCGGCATTTCGGCCGGTATGCTGAACGTCCTGTTGAAAAACACAGCACGGTCTCGTGCCCGTATGACATTCCAGGAGATATTGATGAAACCGTCGTCCCGTGAAATTCTTGCCTTGAACGAATAATTTGCATTCATCCCCTGCACGATGCTGACCCCGGGAAGTGAACCGAGCTCTTCCCTGACTCGACGCAAGAGCTCATCCGAAAATCCGGGAGGTATCCCCGATTCACCCGCAGCCTGTATCTCGATCGATACGGTTGACTGGACGGCACCAGAATAATGTGATGATGATGGAGCGCTCGAGAGGAACAGATAACCCGTGAGTATCCCGGCGAAAAATGCTCCCGCGGCGATTGCAGCGGTCAGAGTGAATCGGGCCGGCCGATGAACGTATCCCGTTTCGCCGCGGGTAGCCGCTCCTGACCCGCTGACCGCCAGTGCTCCCGATGCGCCGGACTCGAATCGTGTAATCTCTCGTACGGCCTTCCAGCCGAGCCACGCCAGTGCGATGCCGCCGGCAAGAAAGAACGCGCCCGTAATGAACATTGGCCCGACGGCGTCATTGAATGTCGAAGCCATGGCCGGCCTTTCCCTGGCCGCGTCCTCGGCGGCTTTCATGTAGCCGAATCCCGCCTGGATCGAATAGATCGACATCAATACGAGAAGTATCCCGATCACCACATTCATCCACGCCTCTGCCCTTTTCAGTTTCGGCCGGGGCGGGGGGACAGGGATTCCGAGGCGTTCATACTCCATCTCAAGCTCGAATCTGTGTCTCCGTGCCTGTCTCTCGAACGCTCCTGAGACAAGCACTGCCGTAACAAACACGAGAAATATCATACAGTCCTCCGCAGCTTGCCCCGGGGCAGGCGGATATCTCTGGCAACCATAGAGAGAAGAGGGCCCGCCAGCAAGAGGAATATGCATCCGATGACAATCAAAGGCGTCCCGTATCCCGGATGCGTTATCCCTTTGTATATGACGACTCCGGCAGCGCCGATCGCGATGCATACGGTGATTGCGACGGTCAGTATGCGCCAGCGGGGGACCTTAAGGTCCGCCTCGGGTGGAGGCACGATCCTGCGCTTCAGGAACTCCATGTCGAGCCGGTGCCGTCTCTCTCTCCGGCGGTATTCATAGATGCCGTAAACAGCAATCGCTGCGGCGATAACGGGCGATGAATAGTCCATAGCCGTCTTCCTCCTTCCATACCGTTAGACTGTGCGTGATTCTATTTTCTTTCACTTGAAAGAAATTTGTCCTTTTCCCGGTCTAACTGTCGGATGGCCTTGCGCCTGTGGAAGGAAAGATGTAGTCTCCCGGGGGGTATTGTCAGAGGCGGAATTGGCGAAAACGGACAAATTTGGCCAGATTGTTGAAGACTATGCCCGGGGCGTGTACACGCACGCCCACAGGATGCTCGGCAGCCGCGAAGAGGCTGAAGAAGCCGCGCAGGACGTTTTCCTCCGCATTCACAGGTCGCTCGGGGGATTCCAGGGAAAGGCAAGAATATCGACGTGGGTCTGGCGAATTACGACGAACGTCTGTCTCTCCCGCCGGGAAATCCAGCGAAAATCGGCGGCGGCATCAGTGGATCCGGAGTCCGCGGCGGAAGTCCCGGATGAAAGTCCCGACCCGGAGCATTCATTCATCGTCCGGGAGGAGAGCGACCGGCTCGGGCGACTGATCGCGTCACTTCCCGACAGGGAAGCGGCGGCGATAACGCTCTATTATCTGGAAGGAATGGACTACAGGGAAATCGCCCGTGTGCTCGACCTCCCCGCGGGTTCAATTGCGTCCGCTCTGCACCGGGGGAGGGAACGGCTGGCAGGAAAGCTCTTACACGCGAAGGAGAGGCCATGAACTGTGAAGAATTTCGGGAGCGCGTTCACCTGATGATCGACCGCCGAAATCCGGCACTGAACGACGTGGAGATGGCGGCACACGTCGGCCGGTGTATGGAGTGTGCCGGTTTCCATCATGCCCTCCTGGCGATCGATGCCGGATTGCGTCAGGTGCCCGTCCTGCCGGTCCCTGGTTCACTTGTTCAATCCCTCCGTGAGATTGGAACGCCGCAGGTTCGCCCGTCGCCGGGATGGAAGCCCGACATTGAGCGCGCCGCAATGTACCTTGTTCCCGGCCTCCTCCTCTGGACTGTGCAGTGGGCGTTTCCCGAGTCTGCCCGTCCCTGTCTTCTTGCCGTGATGACGTTCATCGGGACGTTCATGCTCATGACGAGCATACTCCGCCCGCGGATTCTCGGGTCGGGGAGAACCTGAGAAGTTCTTCTGGAGCACCCGCGCCCCCTCCTGTCACACTTGTCCCGCCTGTGGCACGAAACGCGCCGTTGTCGACGCACTCTCCCGCGTTGATTCTTGGTCAAAGTGTCTTATCTTTACCACAACGCGTTGTTCCGCCCCCTTCAGGCGTAACCCGTCTCATTCCCCGATGTCCATACATGTTTTTTCAGGGAGACCTCGCATGAACCGCATTCTTCAGATATCTCTAATTGTTCTCACAGTGCTCTTCCTCATCCCGCGCACAGCCCGTGCGGAGTCCGGCACGCTCGACGGCAAATGGGAACTGATCCGGGAGAAGAGCACCGACATCGACCTCTACGAAGCGCTCTCCGTTGAGATCCGGACACAGGGGCCGGATCTGACAATCATCCGCACCTGGGGCACCGGCCGGAGCTTCCGCGATTCTATCACGCTTCCCCTCGGAGGGGCCGCAACGAGCGTCCCCGTGACGAATCGGGTCTTCCCCTCAAACGTGTTCATGGGATTCATGATGCCTGTCGGCACGCTCCGCGAAGTCAGGGCGTTCCGGGAAGCCGGGAACGGGATCCGGCTTGAGGAATCGTTTCGCCTCCGGGGTTCACAGGGTGAAACGGAAGTCAATGCGACAAATCTCTTCACGCTCTCGCCCGCGGGGGAGACACTCACGTACGAGATCAAGCGGTCGACAAGGACGTCCGGCCCCCCGGTGAAGTTTGTGCTGAAACGCGCCGGCTCGGCCGCGGGGTACGTCATCCGGCTGGAGGATAACTGGGAAATCTCAGGGAAAATACCCCTTCAGGCGTTCATGATAAGCCTCCAGGGTGTGGCCAACAAGAACGGCCCGCTTGTGTACCTCCTCTACCCCGACAACTGGCCTTTTACGTACGTCCAGTCGGTGTTCGATTATTATAAAGAGAAGCGGAACTACTCCTTCACTGAGCTGAAGACCGCGGAAGAGGCGATAGGGGCACTGGGGAAGTATGTCAGGGGGTACGTGGTCTGGGACAAGAACGTCCGCTCATCCCTGACAGTTGCGTTCACCGTCGCGGGGCTCGAAAGCGCCGTCGTCGTCAGCGAAGAGATGATCCCCCTCGTTGAAAAGGCCGGTCTGAAACCGGTCGAGGATTTCCGGGGAAAATTCACGGGATGGAACGACACGAAGATCTACACCTGGGCGTACGAGAAATACTGGAATCGGTGCAGCAAGGAGTTCATAATCTGGCTCGGCGGGGACTCCGGCCCGGTGATGAAGCCCGCCGTCGCGGACTGGGGGATATTCAAAGGCGCGTTCTTTAGCGATCTCTCCTGCCGGATCACCGACACGACAGAGTATGCGCTCTCCGCCAGGCTTCTCTCGGAAATGAAGCCGATGTCGCTTGTCATGGGATGGCATTCGTACGGGAAGGACCTCGAGAGGGAGTTTGTGAAGCTCACCTCTTCGTTCGGACACCGCGTGATCGGGCTCCACACGCTCCCGAATCTCTCGTTCAGCGCTCAGACCCCGGCTTCCCCCGGGTTCAGATTTACGAACAATCACCATCTGAAGCCGGGCGAAACCCCGGTTCCCGGAAAAAAGGTTTACGTCACCTGCATACAGACGGACGGCATGGGCCTGGGTGCCTGGCTCAAGCCGGGGCGGGGTGAGATCCCGTACGCCTGGGAGGTGGAGACAAATTACACATGGATGGCTCCGGCCATGGCCGAGTACTTTTACTCCATGGCGACGCCGAACGATTTCATGATCGGGTGTCTCTCGGGCCCGGGGTACATCTATCCCAAGGCGGTTCCGCCCGCTCTTCTCAGGAAGCTCATCGCCATGTCCCGCGAGCAGATGAAGATTCTCGATCTGAATGTGTTCGAGACAATGGACTATTCCGAGGGGGCGACCGTGGAAGGGAACAGCGATCTTCCGAAGTCCATCGTCGACATGTACTATGAAGAGATGCCTGATGCGATCGGATTCGTCAACGGCTACGCCCCGTCGTACACGTTTGCCGTGAAGGACGGGAGGCCGTTCATCTCCTACGACTACTATCTTTCCCCCGAGAGGCCGGAGGCGGATGCCGTGGCCGACCTGAGAGAGCTCGCCCGCGTGAACTCGAAGCGTCCGTATTTCGAGCTTCTCCACATCCGGGAATCGAGCGACGTGAAAAGGGTCAAAGGAATCCTGGACAAGCTGGGGCCGGAGTTCGAGGTTGTCCCCCTGGATGTCTTCCTTGCGATGGCGGGAAAAGATCCGACGTTCAAGGAACGATTCCTCACACCCGCGGCGAAGGGCTCAAAATGAGATCACTCTTCGGAGTCATTGTCACGCTTCTTCTGGTCCCATTCCCCCTTTCTGCCAACGGGCCGGGGCTTGAAGGCACCTGGAAATTCATCCCGGCGAAGAGCACCGATATCGCATCATGGGATAACAGCCAGCCGCAACTGGAGATATCTCTGGGCACGGGAAACGTGCGCATCATCCGGGGTTGGCTGTACCGCGCGAAGATCGCATGCGCGGACACGTTTGAATTCCGCCCCGGCGGCGAGCCGGTCACAACAACTGTCCGTTCGGAAATATGGCCGGAAAACTGGTTTATGGGCGTCCTCTCGAGTCCGGGAGACCCGAAGACTGTCAGGGGGGTCTGGGTGGAAGAGGGGAGAGCCATTCGACTCATCGTCCGTGAGACGGTCCGGACGTCCCAGGGGAAGACGGTGATTGAAACGACAGCCGACTATACGCTCGGGACAGACGGGAATTCGTTGACAGTATCCGAGAAGCGTTCCAGCCGTCCAACCACCGTCGTTCTTCTGTTTGAACGGAAGGAGCCTTCCCGATGAGATCGTGCTCACCGAACCACGCGCGCCTCGGAAGTCAGACATCGTGGTCTCGTAATCTGGGATTCCGCATCCCGGCCTGCTTGGTGAAGGCCGCAATCATGTTGCTCATTAGTATTGTCCCCGCGTTCGACGCCTCCGCCGGGTCAGTGGAAAAGTACGTGATGAAACTGGGCGAAAACTGGGAGATTCCCGGGGGTCTCCCTGTGAGCGCCATGCTGATAAGCCTCCAGGGTGTTGTGAACGCAGGCGAGCCGCGTCTCTACTTTCGTTATCCCCCCGGATGGGACTACACGTTCTGTGACCCGCTTCTCGCATACTACCGCTCGTCACGGGGGATGGAATTCAGGGAGCTCTCATCTCCTGAGGAGGCGCTCGATTCGCTCGCCCGGTACGTACAAGGCTACGTCGTGTGGGACAAGAATGTGCGCACGTCGTTGATCCTGGCATTCACCGCCGCGGGAATCCACCGCGCCGTGGTGGTGACGGAGGACCAGATTCCCCTTGCCGAACGGCACGGTCTGAGAATGGTCGAAGATTTCCGGGGAAAATTCGCCGGGTGGAGCGACGTGAGAATGTACGAGTGGGCCTGCGCGAAATACTGGGATGAATGCAGCAAGGACTTCCTGGTATACATGGGCGGCGAGGCGGGGAACGTCATGAAGCCCGGCATCGCGGATTTTGGCATCCGGAACAGGTGCTTCTTCACTGACGCGTCGACGAATCCCCGCGATACCGCCGAGTACGCGTTTGCCTCCCGCCTCTTCGGCGCAATGAAGCCCCTGTCGATCGTGATCGGCTGGCATTCATATGCAAAAGATGTGGAGGCGCAGCATGTGAGTCTCGCGTCCCATTTTGGCCTCCGCGTGGAGGGGCTCCACACGCTTCCGAACATGAGTTTCAACAGCCAGGTGCCGCTTTCCCCCGGATTCCGATTCCGGAACAATCACAATGTCCGGGAGGGACAAACGTACGTGCCGGAAAAGAAGGTGTATATCGCCTGCATACAGACAGACTGCCTCGGTCTCGGGGCGTGGACGAAGCCCGGCCGCGGGGAGATTCCGTATGCCTGGGAAGTGACGATGAACTGGTCCTGGCTTGCCCCGGCGATGCTCCAGTATTTTTACGATATGGCGACGCCGAATGACTACTTCCTCGGTTCTCTCTCCGGCCCGGGGTATATGTATCCGAAATCAATTCCGGCCTCGCTCCTCCCCGGCGTGGTGGACACCGCGTACGCTATGATGAAGACGCTCGATCTGAATATATTCGAGATCATGGACCATTCGTCGTACTGGACGAGCAGCGGCATTGACGACGACCTGCCGAAAGACATCGTCGACACGTACTTCGCCCGGATGCCCGGGGTGCTGGGATTTGCGAACGGCTACCGTCCGGCACACACGTTTGCCGTGCACGGAGATAAGCCGTTCATCTCGTACGATTATTACCTGGGTGAGAAGCGGAACGAGGCGGAATCCGCGGCGGACATCGCGGAGCTCGCGAACCTGAATCCGGTTCGCCCCTATTTCCTTCTGTTGCACGTCCGGGAGTGGAGTGACATTAATCGTGTGAAGAATATTCTCGGAAGATTGGGCGCCGGGTTTGAAGTGGTTCCCCTTGACGTGTTCATGACGATGGCGGGGAAGGAGCCTACATTCAGGGAGCGCTTCGCGGGTTCACGGACTGGGAGTCCCCAATAGCGTCCGAACTCCGCGGCGCCTTTTCCGGCGCGTGAATTGCCGGGCTGCGCATTGATGAATATCGGGACCCGCGCAGTTGACAGGCACCGCCGGAGGCAGGTGCTTCCGATCCTGTTGCACACCGCTGTACATTGACTGGAGAATCTCATGAAAAGGCGGAAGTGGCCGGTCGTTGCGTCTGTGCTTCTCGTTATCCTCCTTCTCGTGCTTAACCTGTATGTCTTCTTCACGCGTGAGTGGGAGTCGTCTTTCTCGCCGGCATCGTATGCAACGCTCTACTATCCCCTGGACATCCCCACGATCCGCCGGTGGGAACTCCCGGACAGGAACAGGATTCGCCTTGACCTCGCGTGGACGGGAGAGATACGGGAGTGGACGGTCTTCACCGACGGGGGGAAGGAGCAATCGGCGACGGGAATGTCCCCTTCGTTCGGAATCGACACGACGTTCAGCGAGCTTCACACGTACCGGCTCGTCCCCGTCCCGAGGGAGTCCTGCTTACCGGTGGAGCTCTCCATCCGGTTCTATTCCAGGGAGTTTTACGGATCTCTCGGTCTTGCCCGTCCCGACGCGTATGTCGTTCGCCCGACGGTGCCGTGCGGCGATTTCGACCAGTATGCGGTGGCGGACTGGGTCGATGACTACAGCTACGTCGGCAAGGAGGGGCTCGCCGCGGCGGACCGAATACTGCATGAGGAAGCAGGGATCCGTGATGTCGACCCCACGTTCACGAAACTTGAGAAACTCACACGTTACCTGAGGCCGAAACTGAAGTGCGCGGTGGGAGTCCCGAAGGACGATGAACGGTGGGAAAACCCCCTGCAGCTGTACAACGAAATGATCGGCGGGACGGGAAAAGGATGGTGCACGGAGCACGCGAGAGTCTGGGTGTTCTGGGCGAACAGGGCGGGGATCCCCACGCGGTTTGTCTTCAACGCGCGGACCCAGGACAATACGATCGTGTACTCCGGTCACGCCTTTGCCGAATCGTACATCCGTGAGCAGGGTCGCTGGGCGTACGCCGACCTGTCCCAGGGACAGTGCTATATCACGAACAGGGAGGGTCTTGTCCTCAACACCGCGGAGCTTTTCCAGCTTAACCAGCAGAACGCGTTCGACAGCACGTATGCGCGCCTCTATGTCGACTGGCTTTGGGAGAACCATCCGGGGATCCCCGGGACGGACACCATCGTGACTGTTCCCCTCCCGCTCTGCAATGCTGCGATCAGGAATGAGTTCCCGGTGAACTCCATACTCAAGTACCGCCGGCCGCCGAACGTCGAAGACGTGCGTGACATCTACTCGGGATTCTTAAAGGACCGGACCTTCCTCACCGCAAACCTCGAGCGGTATCTCTTCAAGCCGCAGCTCGCGTATTCGTTCTATCCGACGGAAGGGGGGCACACGTACTTCATCCGGAGGGCGCTCTTTTATTCGCTCATGGCGAGCATCGCGCTCTGGATGATTGCTGCCAGGATTACGAGGAGGAGGAAACCGGCGTAGGCGCGATTCGATTCCCTCTCGAATCGGGAGAGTGCCCGGATCAGCACACCTGGACGAACTCCAGTCCGAGGAGCGACGCGAGCTTCCGGATCTTCGGGGCGACGTGCCCGAGCCCGATAGCGCAGTGATGGGCGGGTCCCTCCCTGCTCCAGCCGTCGACGAACTCCTTGACTGTCAGAGGAAATCGGTAGCGGCTGTTCGTGTTCCCGATCTCGAGTATCGGCCCCGGGACCGATTCTCCCTCGGCGGTGAGGAATTTCAGCGTTCCCCTTTCCGTCTGTGCAACGGAGAGGAGCGTGACGGGCCCGTGTTTCACGTTCATCTCCACGGAGAGACCCTTGCCGGGCTTCCCGTGGTAGACGCCGAGCGGCTTCAATTTCGGCTTTCCTTCCGCGATGGCAATGTGCCCCGGCCCGTCGTGCCCGAGAAGCATCACCTGGTCGTTGAAATCCATTGCATAGAACTCGCTGAACGATCCCCCCGCTGCGAATGCGTCCATGATCTTCATCGCCATCGCGTTTTTGACCTCGCATTCCCCGGCGACGGGGACGTGCCTGGCTGTAAGGAGGGAATTCCCCGCGATGACGGATGTGATGACGTCCTCCTCTTCGCTCCCGGGCATCCCCTCGTAGTAGTAGGCAAGCGCGCCGAGTTGCCTCCGCTCCACGAGCCTGTCCAGTGCGCATGCGGTCCGCGCCGCGCGCGTGATTTCAGCAGTCGGGCATTCCGGAGAAACCTGAAATTCCGAGGCAAACTCACGCCGTTTCTTCTCCGTTTCTTCATCCGTGACTGTTCTGCGGAGTTCCACGATCTCGCCGATCTCGAGATACTCGATGTGCGTCCCGAACGAAGCGGCGATCTGCGTGGGGTCGGAATAGACGTCGAGCATGCCGTTATAATAGTGCCCGAGTATGCCGAGCCGGGTGGAGGCCAGTGCGCGCTTTACACGGGCCGACTCGACCCAGCCGTGGATCTCCTCCCACGCTTCCGTGTCGTCGAGCGTCCCCGTCACCTGCCGGAACGGGACCCCTGCGCGGAGGAACAGGCTGGCAATTTCGGGCACGGCGCACGACTGGCAGAATGCAAGCCACTCGCCCGTCATTGTGCCCCGGTCGCCGAGCGCGTTGAACCTGGCGTAGTCTATCGCTTTCGCCGGCTGGAGATTCAGGACGACGACAGGAACGGCCTTTGCGGCCGGGAGAACCGTCGAGGAAAGCGCATACGTTGAGACGTAAAGGAACACGATGTCTGCGCCGCCAGTGCGGAAAAGCGCTGCCGCGTCGTGCGCCTTGTCCACCGTATCCACGAGCCCGGCGGATATGATTTCCGCGTCCCCGATATTCGTCCGGATCGTGCCCAAATACCCCTCGAGTCTCTCCCGGAGCCCCGGAAATTGTCTCCAGTACGTCTCGAGGCCGATGCCGAAAAGTCCCACGCGCACGCTGTGTGATCCGGTTGTCATGTTCTTTCTCGAGGTTTTACGCGCCGGCCGTTTTTTGTTGCACGCCTGTTACTTCCGCTTCTGCCCGAAAAGCCACTCGTAGAACTCCGGGTTTTTGTACGTTTGCGTCCATGAATCGTGCTCTGCGTCAATGTAGGCGGTGAACCTGACGTTCCCCCCGGCGGCCATTCTCCATGTGCCGTTTCCCCCCATGCTCAATCCCGTAATGTAGATCCGTGACCGGTCGACGCGGCACTGTTCGAGTATCCTGTCGAGAAGGGCTTTCAGTATCGGCACGGACCAGTATTCGTCCGCGGGACACTGCGGTGAGACGAGCATGAACGGAAATCTTTCTCCTTCCTCCACGCGCCGCGGGGGGCCGTGTTTCTTGACGAGCTCGATATCCGTCCCCCGCTCTCCGGCCCCGTGGAGGAAAAGGACAAGCGGCCAGGCCTCCTTTCCTTTTCCGTACCCATCAGGGAGCGAGAGGAGATATCCCATGCGGGCGTCGATCGTGATCCGTTCAGCGAAAACCTTTGCTTCCTGGTTTCCCTTCATGCGCGGGCCTCCCTGGCGCTTACCTGTCCCTGAGCTGTCCTTCAAGCATCCAGTACGGGTAGACCCGCGGGGGCCTGCTGAGCTCGTCAAGCCTCTTCACTTCCTCTGCGGTCATCTCCCAGTCGGTGGTCTTGAGCGTGTCGGCGAGCTGTTCACCCGTCCTCGCGCCCGTGATGACCGACGAGACTCCCGGCTTTCTCAGAAGATAGTTGAGCGCCGCCTGAGTGATCGAACTGTTGTGGTTTCCGGCGATCCGCTCGAGCTCGTCGACTATCGCGAAGCCCTTCTCTTCGTCGAACTGCAGGAACTGGTCCTTCGGGTTCGTTCGACGCGCCCCTTCGGGGCGGGGTTTTCCACGCCTGTATTTCCCGGTCAGGAATCCTCCCCCGAGCGGGCTCCATGCGAGTATCCCCAGGTTCTGGTCGAGGCAGAGGGGGACCAGCTCGTTTTCCAGATCCCGCGCCACGAGCGAATAGTATGCCTGCAGCGTGACGTACTTCTCGAGCGACTGTCGTTCCGAGATGGAGAGCGCCTTCATGAGCTGCCACCCCGTGTGGTTCGAAGCGCCGATGTACCGTACCTTGCCGGAACGGACAAGATCGTCAAGCGCCCTCAGTGTTTCTTCCTGCGGAGTCTTCGGATCGAAGCTGTGAACCTGGTAGAGGTCAATATAGTCCGTCCCGAGCCGCTTCAGGCTGGCGTTGCAGTTCTCTATGATATGGAGGCGCGAAAGTCCGACGTCATTCGGTCCTTTTCCCGTCCTCCCCCGCACCTTGGTCGCAAGTATGATCTCCTTCCGCCTCGTCCCCAGCCCCTTGCCGAGCATCTCCTCGGCAAGCCCCTCCGAGTAGACGTCGGCGGTGTCGAAGAAATTGACCCCCCCGTCGAGCGCCTGCTGGACGAGCGAGCCCGCCTCTTTCTGCTCGAGTGCGCCGATGACGGCCCAGAAGCCCTTACCACCGAATGTCATTGCGCCAAAGCAGATCTCGGAGACCTTTATGCCCGTATTTCCCATGAATCGCATCTTCATGATTGCCGCTCCCTTCTGTGATGGACCAATTTAATGCAATCGGCCGACATATTCACGACCAATCCCGCCGGGGAACGACTTGCAACACGGGAGCTCTTTCAATATTATGGGTCTGCGGCTTCTGTGCGGTCGAGCTCACCGGGAGGGGTTCACCTGAAGTATGCGTACCTCGTCATACTCCATGTCGCATGCACTACGCGGGATGGAAGGCCGCAAACCTGAACGGGATCCTGGCGAAAAACGGAACCGGGAAGCGGCACGGGGAGAGCTCGTTGCCCCGCGGCCAGTGATGCAACGGGCTCTTCCGTGACAATTGCGTGAGCACCAACCAGACAAGGGAGAAATGCAGCCCGATTCGATGAAACCGCCTGGTCCGGCGGGAGATGGGGGGAAGGGGCCATCCGGCGGCGACGGCCTCTCCCTGGAGGGGATGCACGGCAGCGTCGAAGTGCCGCACCATGAAGCCGGCTTCTGGCGGCAGTGGCGCGCGTTCGTCGGTCCCGCCGTGCTTGTGAGCGTGGGGTATATGGACCCCGGGAACTGGGGGACCGACCTTCTCGGCGGCGCGCAGTTCAAGTACGACCTTCTGTGGATTGTCGGGCTCGCCAGCCTGATGGCGATATTCATGCAGGTCATCGCCGCGCGTCTGGGCGTCGTAACGGGAAAAGATCTCGCGCAATGCTGCCGTGACTGGTATCCGCGGTGGACCCGGTGGCCCAACTGGCTCCTGAGCGAATCGGCGATCGGGGCGTGCGACCTGGCGGAAGTTCTCGGGAGCGCCGTCGCCCTTAATCTCCTGTTCCATATCCCGCTTCTCTGGGCTGTCATCATTACGGGATTGGACGTCCTGCTTCTCCTTGCCCTCCAGCGGTTCGGTATGCGGACGATCGAGGCGGTGATCCTTCTCCTCGTGGCCACGATAAGCGTCTGCTACTTCATCGAGATCTTCGTCCTCCCCCAGACGCAGCCCGGGTTCCTCGAGATGGGCCGTGCGATGCTGTCGCCCGGTTTCCGGCGCGTGGGGATGATATACGTCGCGATCGGGATGATCGGCGCGACGGTCATGCCGCATAACCTCTACCTTCATTCGGCGCTCGTCCAGAGCCGCAGGCTGCAGAAGGACGAATCCTCCGTCCGCCGCGCCATCCAGTTCAACACGATCGATTCGACGGTCGCACTGACGATCGCGTTCTTTGTCAATGCCGCGATCCTTGTTCTTGCCGCGATGGTGTTCTACGGTAAAGAGAGCATGGTCGTGCAGGGAGGGATGGTCGTCAAATTCGGGGCCGACGCCGACTGGATACGGATCGCATACCTCACGCTCGCACCCCTTCTCGGCGTCTCCGCCGCCAGCACGCTCTTCGCCGTTGCCCTTCTTGCGAGCGGCCAGAGCAGCACGATCACGGGAACCCTTGCGGGGCAGGTGGTGATGGAGGGGTTCATGCACTGGCGAATAAACCCCTGGGTGCGCCGCCTCATCACCCGTACTCTGGCGATACTCCCGGCGGTCTTCATTATCGGCATACGGGGTGACAGCAGCGTCAACGATCTCCTGACGCTCAGCCAGGTTATCCTCGCGCTCCAGCTTCCGTTTGCCATGTTCCCCCTCCTTCAGTTCACGTCGTCGCGAAAACGGATGGGCGGTTGGAAAAACGGATGGTTTCTCATGATCGCGGGGTGGGGGAGCGCGATACTCATTACTGCACTCGACATCTACGGGCTTCCCGACTCCATCGTGACCGCGTGGCATGTCATCACAGGGAGCTGATGAAGACTCCCGAAAGGACCCCGCATGTATAAGACAATTCTTGTGACGCTTGACGGCACCCCGAGCGACAGGACGATCATCGAACACATCAAGCGGCTCGCGCAATTCTTACACAGCCGCCTCGTTCTTCTGCATGTTGCCGACGGCTGGGCGGCCCGCACGTTCGGCGCGGACGCCGTGAGTCCGGAAATCGTCGAGGACAGGGCGTACCTTGAAAGTGTCCGGGCAGAATTCGATACGGCAGGGATTCAGGCGGTGGCGGAGCTGGCGTACGGCGAGCCCGCCGATGAAATCGTGAAGTGGGTTCAGAAGGGGGAATGCGACCTTGTGGCGATGACGACGCACGGCCATCGTTTTGTCGCCGATCTCTTCCTGGGGACGACAGCCACGCGCGTGCGTCACAGCGTGGGCGTCCCCGTGCTCCTCCTGAAGTCGAGGGGATCCCTTTCCTGACGCTGGTTTGGCCTTCGCCCGCCGTTTTCCGCGATACTTTTTCCTTGACATTGAGTCACGCTGTTTGTACAATTTTCTGCATTTGAACCACCGTTCTTTGGATTGCCGGTTCTCGAGAAATCCCTCCCGTCGCGGGAGGTCCCAGTATCTTACTCAACGCACCTCTCAACAGGAGCTCGACTAATCGTGCCCCGCATATCCTCATCCTGCGCCGGAGCAAATGCGCTCCGTGCCGCATACCCCGACGTTCACGCAACCCCTTCTCCCCTCAAAATCAGGCATTTTCAATCACCAAGCTGTGTTGACCGTTTCATCGGTCTCGCCCGTCCGTTTCACAATTCACACTACCAACTCCAGGAGGTCTCATGAAAGGAACATCGTCAATTCTCATGGTCGTCATGTCCTGTGCTCTGCAGGCATCGGTCGGGAATGCTCAGGTGAAAGACGACAAGATAAGCGCGATCGTAGCCCGGGGGAAGTATCTCGTGACGCTCGGGGGCTGCAACGATTGTCATTCGCCGAAGGTCATGACACCGCAGGGGCCTGCAGTCGACGAAAGCAAGCCTCTTTCCGGGTCTCCCGCCGGAATGCCTCTTCCCGCTGTTCCTCCGGGCGTCCTTGGTCCGGACAAGTGGGGAGCACTCGCGTCGAACGATCTGACGGCATGGGTCGGGCCCTGGGGGACGAGTTTCGGTCGCAACCTGACACCAGACAAGGAGACCGGGCTCGGGAGCTGGACCGAGGAGATGTTCATCAAAGCGCTCAGGACCGGGAAGGACATGGGCGAGGGACGCCCGATCCTTCCCCCGATGCCCTGGGACATGATCGGGAAAGCGACCGACAGCGACCTCAAGGCCATGTTCGCGTATCTCAAGAGCCTCAAGCCGGTGAAGAATGCCATCCACGATCCGATTCCGCCGGCCGCGGCTCCCGGATCAGGACATTGAACCTTGAAGGGGAGGAGGTTTCCTATGTGTGATGGATGGCGTGGTTCTCTTGTTGCGGCTGCAATGCTCTGTGTGACAGCCTGCGCGCCGTTGTGCGCGCAGGCTCAGTATCGCGTGACGAAGGTCGAGAATGGCGGCACGGTGCAGGGGCGCGTCAGGCTGACGTCCCTTCCGCAGGAGGGAGCGACCGATCGGGTGACGAAAGACGAGGCTGTGTGCGGCAAGCGCAAGCCTTCACCCCGGCTTATCACGGGCGCGGACAACGGCGTCCGGTACGCTGTCGTCTGGATTGACCGGATCGCACAGGGGAAGAGAGGGCATCCGTCCGGGATGGCGACGCTCAGGCAGCACAATTGCGAATACAGTCCCCATGTGCTTCTCATGAATCCCGGAGATGAGCTCGAGATCGTGAACGAGGATCCGCTTCTTCATAATGTCCACTCGTACGATATGAACGCCGGTCTTCGTTCGGTCTTTAACATCGCCCAGCCCATTCGGGGATGCCACACGCACGTCCGGGGATCAGATCTCGAAGGGATAAGCACGATGATGACGACATGCGACGCGGGACATCCCTGGATGTGCGCGTACGTCGTTCGGGCGGCAAGCCCCTACTGCACGGTGACGGATGCGGACGGGAAATTCACGCTGGGGGACGTTCCCCCGGGGAGGTACACGGTCAAAATGTGGCACGAAGGGATCGCTGCACGTCTGTCAAAAGGGGGGCCTGCGATGCCTCCCATTGTCGAAGAGCCGTATACGGAATCACGTGAAATCACAGTGAACACCGGAGCGACTGTGACGGTGAGATTCGACTTCTCGCTCCGCTCCTCTGTCGCCTCGAACTAATTCCCGCCGGAATCCTCCTCACTCTCGCGTCCGCAATCTCGCAGGAATCCGGCACACGTGACCGGCAGATCGAACGGTTGGTTCGCGATGTGTCGAAAGACCCTTTGCACGCCGACATCGACCGGCTCGTCGCGGTTTACTGCTGGTTCAGCCTCTCACCCTCCCGGCGAGTCTCCTTGTTCCCCTGCGGCTGCGCCACCACGAGCAGCCCGAGCACTCCGAGATCGCTGAACAGCAGCGGCGCGAATACGGGTGCGAACGCGAGTATCCGTTCGAGGCTGATCTGTCCGGTTCCCGCCAGGTCGGCCGAGAGATGGAACCCGAATCCGAGTATCCCGGTGAGAACTGCGGCGATCATCGTCCAGAAATACACGAGCTCGTCCCCCCGGGACCAGGTTTTCGAAACCGCGATCGTAATGACAACCGTGGTTGCAAAGAGCCCGAAGAGTATCGCGATAAGCTTGTATGCAGTGTAGCCGTACTGCGCGTGATCGATAAGCGACGTCAGCGCGCTCCCCGCAAATCCAAGCCCCACAAACCAGATGAAGTGGCGTTCGCGCGAGATGGGTGCGCGGAACGTCCCGAGCCCCGGGACCTCCAGCACTCCCGGCTCCCCTTCCGCTTCCTGTGTTGCCGCATACAGCCCGATGAGCGAGATCCCGCAGAATGCGAGCGGGGCCAGTATCGGGGATCCGAACACGACCCAGGCCCAGGTCAGGTGCCCCCCTGGATTGAGTACCGCGTTCCCGTGGAATGCCGTCCCGAGCGCCCCCACGGCGAATCCCAGCACCATCAGTGCGAGATGGACGACGGCCAGCCACCCTTTTGGCTTCCTCTGGAATGAGAGGAGTATGCAGGAAACCGCGCAGAAGGGGGTGATGTAGACGGGGATAAGCTCGTAGACCGGTACGAACGAGTTGATGGAATGCGCGAGGGCGACGTCAAATCCGGTCGATATGAAATTGATCCCGGCGAACATGAGAAGGAACCGGTTCTTCTCCATCGGGAGGCGGACCTGCGCGAGCCGGAACACGGAGACATTGTCCATCGTCATTTTCCCCTTCCGCGTTGTTCGCGAAGGCTGCGCGCGTCTTCCTCCACGGCGTTGAGCTGCTTCAGGAGCGGATAGATCCCGTGCCACTGGACGTAATCGGGCCCCTGCATGTAGGCGCCGAATTTGGCCGTCCTGCCGTAGTAATGCCACAGGTCGAAAGCATCGTAGCTTATCCTGGTGGCGAACGGCGTTGAGCTGATGACCCCGTCCTTGACAAGCCCCTCGATGATCAACCGGGCTTCCTTCACCCTGGCGTTGACGAGGAGCGTCACGCTGTCCGCCATCGCATACTGCCTGTCGACGAAAGGCTGCGAATGGCAGTTCGTGCACACGGCCTTCATCGCGGCCCTCCCCTGCGTGGCGTTGGGCCTGTCCGTCGTCTCGGAGGCGAAGAGGAATTTCGAGAGGCGGTCACCGACGTCGTGCGTTGTTCCCTGCGTCCCCAGCCCGCTGAAATGACACGTCGCGCATGTCGGTGCGGGCATATCCAGCACCGTCAGCCGCCCCGGCTTCTGATCCCAGTTCCATTTTTCCCCGCCGGTATGATACATCACACCGTGGGCGGATTCATTGTAGATCTCGTCCTGCGGATGGTCGGGACCCAGGTGGCACTGACCGCACACCTCCGGTTTGCGCGCCTGCGCCAGGGAAAACTCGTGCCGCAGGTGGCATTTGTTGCAGTTGCCGATGCTCCCGTCGCTGTTCGGCTTCCCGATGGAATGGCAGCTCTGGCATGCAAGCGGCGTGACAAGCGGCCCCTCAATGTCGAAGAGCGAGTTCCGCGTGGCGGTCACCATTCCGCCCGCACCCCGGTTCGCCTCGGGAATCGCCTCGACTTCTTTCCTCTGCTCGGGGGTGAAATCATCGAGTCCGGAAAGGGCTGCCCAGGCGGGACCCGCATGGCGGCTCAGGGTGAACTGGTTTGTCTCTGTCGGATGGCATTTTGCGCATTGTGCCGGTGTGGGACTTGCGCTGATATAGAACCCTTCATGGTCCTTCCCCGATGGGTTCGACTTGTCGACCCCGTGACAGTCGAGGCAGGAAACGCCCGCCCGGGCCATCGTGCTGTGCGAATACTGCACGACGATGTCGGGTGAGACGCGCTTGTGGCACGCCGCGCACTTATCCGCGCCGCCATATGCGGCCGGCTCGGCGTCGGAGGCCGATGTAGATTGTCCGCCTGAAGGGAGCCGGGTGAACGTGTACACGAAGACAAGTATGACGATCGTGGCGATAACGCCGTTCCTGAGCGTTTTGGGGATCTCTTTCGGCATGGGGGGAGCCTCGTTGTTGTGGAGGGAAGGTCCGATATTCTACGCAATTCGCATGTTGCTGTCAACCGGGAGTTCCCTGCTCCGTTTGCTTCCCCGTGCCAAATTCGAAACACTGCCGTGTAATACCAGGAGAGAGAGGATCCCGCGTCAAGCTGCCGACAGCAGAACAGAGATTTCGCAGTTCAGCGGAGTTCGATGATCGGCCGGGTGTGTGGGTCGGAATCGACAGGCGGTTCGGGCTCCCGGGAATGAACGGGTTTGAGACCGTGTACGGACCCGGTATCATTCATCTTGCGCCATTCAAGAACCGGAAAGCGCAAATCTACGGGGAGTAATATCTCTTCTGTAGCCGGAGCGCGACGTTCACGAGGCCGATGAGGACCGGCGCGACGACCCAGTTCCGCACGAGCGAGAGCGCGAGGATCTTCGTATTCCTGAATACGTCCCCCAGCTCTTCGTATTTCACCTTTGCGAGCGGCGGGTACATCATGCGTATGAGCCCGATCGCAATCGGCATGTTCGTCGTACCCGACTGGAACCGGCTCCAGAATCCGACGACCCCCGGATAGGCGTACCCCCAGAGCACTCCGGCAGCCATCGTGGCAAATATCCAGAGCGTCAGGTACCGGTCAAGAAATGACAGCCTGCGGTTGAGCGACGCCATCCTCTACTTCCCCTCCAGCTGCGGGGCCATCTCCGTCCGGTAGAGCGCTTCAAATCCCGCCCGAATCTCATCCCGCACCCTGCGGAACTCTCCCTTTCTGTGATCCTCCGTCCGCGTGGAGAACGTGGGATCGTCGTACCCCATGTGGATTCTCTTTCTCACGTTTCCGGAGAATACCGGGCAGGACTCTTTTGCGTTGTCGCACACGGTGATGACGTAGTCAAACGGCTGATTGAGATAGGCGTCGACGCTTTTCGGGAATGCGGCGCTGATGTCAACCCCCGCTTCCTTCATGACGGCGACCGCCAGCGGCTGGACGTGCGTCGCGGGATATGTTCCCGCGGAGTGGACCTCGAGACGCCTGTCGAATGACGCAAGAAATCCCGCCGCCATCTGGCTCCTGCAGGAATTCCCCGTGCAGAGTATGAGAACGCGCATCAGATTTTCATCTCCATGCAAACAGCCGAGTCGGGACATGCGCCCCTGAATTCTGCGGATTTTGTGAGGGCTCCCGTGATCGACTCCCTCCCGACTTTGAGGAAGCCCCGCGAGGCAAAGTACGTTTCGGCGGTCGTTGTCAGAAGGACGAGCCGATTCACCCCGAGAGCGCGCGCCTCCTCGACGAGCCGGAGATAGAGACGGTTCCCTAATCCCTTTGACCTCTCCGGCCCACGCACGGCAAGCGAGCGGAGCAGTCCGTCTTCGCCGTACAATTCAAGACCGATAACCCCGGCGATGACATCCCCGTCTCTTGCCACAAAAAAATGGTCCATGTGTGCGCTTGCCCCCCCGACGGGGAGGCCGGAGGCCTTCAGGAGGCCCTCGATCTCGCCGGCGTCACCGGGACGTGCCTTCACTATCGGAAGCGCCGTCATCTAGTCCCGCTCACGGTGATACTGTGGAGACCGAAGGGAACCGTGGCGTCGAGCGTATACGACGTATCCGACACCACCGTGACGTCTCTGAATCCGGCCTTGACTGCGATGCCGAGGTATTCGTCCCTGTCAAGCGCTCCCGCCACGCATCCGGCCCATTCCGTCAGGTCTTTGCGGACGTCGTCGGGGATTGCTCCGACGGACACGATATCCGAGACGGTGAACTTCCCCCCCGGTTTCAGGACCCTGTACATTTCGGCGAATGCGAGCCTCTTGTCCGGGACGAGATTGATGACGCAATTGCTCAGTATGCTGTCGACGGAACCGGATGCGACGGGGAGGTTCTCGATCTCGCCGAGACGGAACTCGGTATTCACCGCCTTGAGCCTGGTCTTGTTCTCCTCTGCGCGCCTGATCATGTCCTCGGTCATGTCGACGCCGATTGCCCTGCCGGTCTTCCCTACCTTCTTCGCGGCGAGGAAGACGTCGATCCCGGCGCCCGAGCCGAGGTCAAGAACCGTCATCCCCTCCTCGAGATCCGCGAACGCGGTGGGCGTTCCGCACCCGAGCCCAAGGTCGGCGTTTTTGCGGACCTCTGCGTCGGTGTCCGCATACAGATCGTTCATCGTGATCGTCCCGGCGATGCCCTCGTCGGTGCCGCAGCCGCAAGACGGCCCGCAGCAGGAGCTGGATTTCCTGGCAATCTCGCCGTACCTTTCTTTCACCGCCGATTTGATGTCGCTGTCAGACATTGTGATCTCCACTAGTTCTTGTTGAGTTCAAGTATTGCCGGGATCGATCCCGGTTTCACGAGCGAATAGGTTGCGCAGCACCCCTTGCGGATCCTGCTTGCCAGGCGCTCGGCGTCCCTTCGTGCCACCTCGTTCGAGTTCAACAGGCTCGAAAGGAAGTCGAGTATCTTCCTGTGCTCTTCATCTCTCGGTTTCGCTATGGAATACAGCATCCAGAGTCCCTTCTTCCTGTCGTCCACGAGTCCGGCCTTCCGGAGGTAGGCCAGGTGACGCGACACTTTCGTCTGCGTGAATCCCATGACCTCTTCTATGTCGCACACGCACAGCTCGCCGGAATAGAAGAGAAGATTGATGATCCGGAGGCGGGAATCATCGGAGAGGGCCTTAAAGACTGTGGAAAACGACTTCATTGGGAACTCCCGGAAACTATATTCGTCTATACGAATATAGTTTCCGGATGTTTCAAAGTCAAGTGGAGGAATTAACTACACAATCATTCCTCCGATCGATTCATCCCCAGACACCATACGGTATACCTCGTTATGTGCGAAAACAGCCCTACCCGGCCTGCGGAGTCAGGCCAGGCCCCTACCCACAACAGCTCCCGGGCAGGAATGCCCGCGGAGCCGGGGATGCTCGTCAACGTCCCCCGTCTTATCACTGCCTACTTTGCCGATGCTCCCGACCCCGGGGTGCCCGCGCAGAGGGTGGCGTTCGGCACTTCCGGTCATCGCGGAACTGCCCTTAACAGATCCTTCAACGAGAATCACATACTCGCGATCACGGAGGCGATCTGCCTCTATCGCAGGCGGCAGGGGATCGACGGCCCGCTGTTTCTGGGCATCGACACTCACGCGCTTTCGGTCCCGGCCTGCGCAACCGCCCTTGAGGTGCTGGCAGCGCATGGGGTCGATGTCATGATCGCGGCGGGGGACGAATACACCCCGACCCCCGTCATATCTCACGCGATACTAACGTACAATCGCGGAAAGAAGACCGGGCTTGCCGACGGCATCGTCATCACACCGTCGCACAATCCGCCGGATGATGGCGGATTCAAATACAATCCGCCGAACGGCGGGCCGGCGGAATCCGCCGTCACCGGCTGGATCGAGGCGAAGGCGAACGAGATTCTCGGGACGGGCACGCTGAATGTGAAACGGATACCCCTCGAGAGAGCGCTTCGCGCCCCCACGACGCACGTGTATGACTTCGTCGGCCCCTACATTGCCGATCTTGCGAGAGTCGTCGAGATGGACGTCATCCGCGACGCGAAGATCCGCATGGGCGTGGACCCTCTCGGCGGCGCGGGCGTCCACTACTGGGGGCGCATCGCCGAACGTTACGGTCTGAACCTCACGGTCGTTAACGACGCCGTCGATCCCACGTTCCGTTTCATGACCGTGGACTGGGACGGCCGTATCCGCATGGACCCTTCCTCCCCCTTCGCGATGCGGCGATTGACGGGGATGAAGGACAGCTTTGATCTCTCCTTTGCGTGCGACACCGACCATGACAGACACGGTATCGTCACCCGGAGCGCCGGGTTGCTCCCCCCCAATCACTACCTTTCCGTTGCCGTCTTCTATCTCTTCCAGCACAGGCCCGGATGGCGAAAGGACGCGGCGGTCGGGAAAACGGTTGTAAGCAGCCGGATGATTGATCGCGTCACAGCGAATGTCGGTCGGAAGCTCTACGAGGTTCCCGTCGGTTTTAAGTGGTTCGTCGAGGGGCTTCTTGACGGCTCTCTCGGCTTCGTCGGTGAAGAAAGCGCGGGGGCCTCCTTTTCTCGTCTGGATGGGACCGTCTGGACGACTGACAAGGATGGAATTGTCCCGGCTCTGCTTGCGGCGGAGATCACGGCCCGGATGGGGCGCGATCCGGGCGAAATCTACCGCGGGTTGACGCGTGACTTTGGTGATCCTTTCTACGACCGCATTGAGGCGCCGGCCAGCCCGGAGGAGAAGAAACTGCTTGCGAACCTCTCATCGGAACAGGTGAAAAGCACTGATCTGGCGGGTGAGAAAATTCAGACCGTCCTCACCCATGCCCCTGGAAACGGTGCGGCGCTCGGGGGATTGAAGGTGGCATCGGAGAACGGATGGTTTGCGGCGCGTCCATCCGGGACCGAAGACATCTACAAGATTTACGCGGAAAGTTTCAGGGGAGCGGATCATCTGCGCCGCATCCAGGATGAGGCCCGCACGATTGTCAGCGACGCCCTGAAGAAGTCATGAAAGGCTCAACACGATAATCCCCTTCTGAAAGAGCCGCTGAAACAGTCGCACGTGAAGCCGACCCTCCTCGGGCACTGGGGGACGACGCCGGGTCAGAACTTCATGTACGTCCATCTGAACCGGGTCATAAAGAAATACGATCTGGATATGATTTACATCGCCGGACCCGGCCACGGCGGCCCGGCGCTGGTGGGTAACACGTACCTCGAAGGGACGTACAGCGAAGTGTATCCGGACATCGGCCGTGACGAGGCGGGGCTGAAGAAGCTGTTCATGCAGTTCTCATTTCAACGGCTATAAAACAGCAAACCCGACCCTCGTTGCCCGCATCGAACACGAAGAGTTGGAGCAGTTTCTGAGAGGGTGCGGTTGGATCCCTTACTGTGTGGAAGGAGATGATCCGGAAGAGATGCATCAACGTATGGGCGCCAACCCGCACGCCAACGGCGGGATGCTCCTGCGCGATCTGATCATGCCTGACTTCCGGAGCTATGCGGTCGCGGTGCCGTCACCCGGATCGGTCCAGGCCGCCGACACGCACGTGCTCGGAGAGTTTCTCCGCGACGTTGCCCGCCTCAACCGCGAACACCGGAATTTCAGGATATTCGGTCCCGACGAGACGCTTTCCAACCGGTTGAACGCCGTTTTTGAGGTCACAAACCGGCAGTGGGAGGCGCGGACGCTAAAGAACGATGAGTTCCTCGCGCCTGATGGCCAGGTGATGGAGATGCTGAGCGAACATCAGTGTGAAGGCTGGCTCGAAGGGTACCTGCTGACGGGCCGTCACGGGCTGTTTAACTGCTACGAGGCGTTCATTCATATCATCGACTCGATGTTTAATCAACACGCGAAGTGGCTGAAAGTCACCGCAAATCTGCCGTGGTTGAGCGCGTGCTAGTTCATGCTGCAGGAACCCCCGCAGCACGAAGCGTCGCCGCAGGGGGGCATCGATTCAGGCACCGATCGTCCGGATGCCTTCACGCTGACGCTCGGAGCGGAGATCAGGCGAACGTGTTCCTTCGAACTGCACTGCGGGCAGATGACGTCTTCCTTGACTTCGCGTACCTTGTGGAAAATGTCGTACGTCGCGCCGCAACCCGCACACTTATAGTCGTATGTCGGCATTCCCGGACTCCCTCAGCTCTCGTGGCAAACTATGGATGTTGTGAACCACTCTGTTATATGCACCAATATACGAAACGGGTCAGATATGTGCGACGCTAGACCGTTCTTTTGCCATTCTGATTCAAAATAGTACATTGGGAAAAGACCAGCCCGTCGAACCCGTACCCCGGAGGCCGCGGAACATGGCTCATGTGATCACAGTCATCCTCTTCGCTTTTCTCCTCCCTGCTGCAGGGAACCAGAAAAAGGCCCTCCCGCAGCCCCTTTCATCTCTCGTGAACGTGGAACGGGAATTTGCCTCGGCGAGCCTCCGGGAGGGAATTCGCGCATCGTTCATGAAGTACTTTGCCGACGACGGAGTATCAATGGCTCCGAAGCCGCATCTCTATAATGAGGCTGCTTCGCAGACTCCTCCCCCCGCCCATCCCCTGGCCAAAACCCTCTACTGGGAGCCGATTCTGGCGGATGTTTCTTCCTCGGGGGATCTCGGGTACACAATGGGACCGGCCTCGATGAAAGACAGTGCGAACCAGAATTCTTCGCCATGGTACGGGTTCTACTTCTCGGTCTGGAAGATGCAGGATGACGGTAACTGGAAGGTAGAGGTCGACGTGGGAACAGGCTCAACGAACGTCGTCGAGAAGTACTTCGGTCAGCAGACCTCGCCCGCTCTTCACGCGACGTTCAAATCACGCGTGGTGTCTGTGGGAGGGAAGGCTGCGTCCGGTGAGTTGATTGCTCTTGACAGGACGTTCTATCAGGCCGTGACAAAGGGAGGGGTTCGCGGCGCCTATGAGAAACTACTCGACGTCCACGCGTGTGCAATGAGAGATGGGCTTGTGCCTATCACCGGGAAGGACGCGATACTTGCGTACCTGATGAAGGGGACGGCTCTCCGGTCGCTCGAGCCGATGCGCGCCGACGTGTCGCAGGCCGGTGATATGGGATACACGTACGGGGCCTACAGGATGGACAAGAATGCGAATGACCCCAGCGGCTACTACGTCCGGGTCTGGCGGAAAGACGCGAAGAGGAAATGGGCTGTGGTTGTGGAAGTGGCCAACCCCGCTCAATAGTCTCGGATCGACTTTCCAATAAGGGCCCGCTGAGCGGGGACGAGAACCGGTTTTTGGAACAAAACACGTCAATGTGAGTGAGGAAAGCGACGAATTCCCGCACCTGTTGAATTCTGCGACGGGAATTAGTACAATGACACTGCATCCGCTATTTGAATTCCTGGGGCCCCATCATTCAGTCGGTTGGGCCCTCGCTGTTTATGCCCACGAGCGCTTCTTCCCTCGCGTGCCGCCAACACCCGAACAATGCGGAATACGATAACATTCCTGAAGGACGGCAGACCGGAGGAGATCGATTTCTCACGGGAGAAGTCGATCGGGCCCACCACGACCGTTCTGAATTACCTCCGTTCGCTCCCTTCCCACAGGGGCGTGAAGGAGGGGTGTGCCGAAGGAGATTGCGGCGCCTGCACCGTCGCGATCGCCGAGCCGGCGGGTGACGGGGGCCTCCGCTACCGGGCGGTCGATTCATGCCTTCTGTTCCTCCCCATGATCGACGGGAAGCAGCTCATCACTGTCGAAAACCTTCGTGCCCCCGACGGGTCTCTCCACCCGGTGCAGGAGGCTCTCGTCGGGAATCACGGGAGCCAGTGCGGGTTCTGCACCCCGGGAGTCATCATGTCGATGTTCGCCCTGTTCAAGAGCTCGTCTGATCCCTCAAGGGATGACATCGAAGATGCTCTGACGGGGAATCTTTGCCGCTGTACGGGATATCGTCCCATCGTCGACGCCGCCCGGACGGCCTGCGCGCGGGGTCCTCTCGATCACTTCAGCCTCAGGGAAGAGAACGTCCTTGAAGTGCTCGCGGCCTCTCCGCGCGGGAGCATCGAAATTCGAACGCCGGGGCAGATGTATTTCCGGCCTGACTCGATTGATGAAGCCTGCAACGCCCTGCGGAAGTTTCCTGATGCCTGCGTCGTAGGGGGGGGACGGACGTGGCGCTTCGCGTGACGAAGCGACATGAAACGCTGAAGACAATCATCGATCTGGGCGCAGTGGAAGAACTGAAGCGCGTGAGTACCGAAAAGGGCGCGCTCATTGTCGGCGCCGGCGTGCCCCTTTCCGATCTCCCCCCGTTCCTGGAGGGGAAATATCCCGCCCTCGCATCGGCCCTTTCACTTTTTGCCTCCCGACAGATTCGTAATCTCGCCACGCTCGGCGGGAACGTCGGCACTGCCTCGCCCGTCAGCGACGCAGCGCCGGTGCTCATTGCTTATGGCGCGAGCGTTGTACTGCGAAGCATCCGCGGTTCGCGTGAGGTACCCCTGGATGGGTTTTTCACCGGGTACAGGAAAACCCTCCGGGAGCCCGACGAGATCATTCTCGCACTTCGCATCCCTCCTGCGGGCGGCGCGTTCGTCCGCTCCTACAAGGTATCGAAGAGACGTGATCTCGACATTGCCACGCTGAGCGCCGGTTTCCGCCTGCGCACGAACGGCGGTGGGGGTGTGGAGTCCCTGACGCTGGCATACGGGGGGATGGCCGAGCGGACGAAAAGGGCGGACCTGACCGAAACGTTCCTGATCGGGAAGCAGTGGTCGCGAGAGCGCGTCGAAGAGGCCGCTGAGCTGCTCGGCCGTGATTTCAGTCCCATCACCGACGTCCGCGGCTCCGCGGAGTTCCGCGCGCTTGCGGCGAAGAATCTCCTTCTCAAGTTCTGGCTCGACTCGAATCTCTGACGAATGTCTGCACCGAACGAAACAGAAACTCTCGCGCACGAAAGCGCCGAACTCCACGTGACGGGGGAGGCGGTCTATATTGACGACATCGCGCCGCCGTCCGGTCTTCTCGCGGGTCGGGTTTATTGCAGCCCCCACGCCCACGCGCGGATATTGAACATGAACATGGATGCGGCGCGTGCCCTCCCCGGTGTCCACGCGGTGATCTGCCACAGGGACATTCCCGGGGAGAACCAGATGGGCCCGGTGGTGCGCGACGAGGTGTGCCTCGCTGAGGGGGAAGTCCTCTGCGTGGGCCAGGCGGTCGTCCTGATTGCCGCCGATGATGACGAGACGGCGCGCCGCGCCGAGAGCCTCCTCGTGATCGAATACGAACCGCTTGAACCCGTCCTGGATATCGAATCTGCCATCCGGAAGAACGCGCTTCTCGGTCCGGAACGGACTATGCGCCGGGGAGACCCCGAAACAGCGCTCCGCGATGCGCAGCACCGCGTTCACGGTGAGCTGCGCACCGGCGCGCAGGAGCACTGGTATCTCGAATCCCAGGTGTGCCTCTGCATACCGGGGGAAGGGCGCGCGATCACGGCGTTCAGCTCCACGCAGCATCCCTCGGAGACGCAGGCAATCATCGCGGAGGTCCTCGGCGTCAGAACAAGCGACGTTGTTGTGGAGGTCCGCCGCCTCGGCGGGGGATTCGGCGGCAAGGAGACGCAGGCGAACCACGTCGCAGCGTGGGCCGCGCTGCTGTGCCGCGCGACCGGCCGTCCCGTAAAAATCCGCCTCTCGCGCGACGATGACATGATCATCACGGGGAAGCGCCACAGGTACCTGATCCGTTACGAGGCGGGGTTTGACGACGCCGGCCTCCTCCAGGCGGTGAAATTCGAGCTGAACGGCGACGGGGGGATGGCAACCGACCTGTCGTTCGCCATCCTGGAGCGCGCAATGCTTCATGCCGACAACGCCTACTTTGTTCCGCACATGAGCATCGCGGCGAGGGTCTGGAAAACGAACCTCCCGTCCAATACCGCCATGCGGGGGTTCGGCGGTCCGCAGGCGATGGCGGCGATGGAGACTCTCCTCGACAGGATCGCGCGCGAGCGCGGGATCGACGCGGCGGAGATACGAAGGCGGAATTTCTACGGGGCGGAACGCGGGGACGTCACGCATTACGGCCAGAATGTCGAGAACAACCGACTCCACCTCCTGTATGATCGGCTGATGGAGTCGTCCGAATATGCCGCACGGCGGAAAGCCGTGGACGCGTTCAACGGGCAGAACGAGTTCGTCAAGCGCGGTCTTGCTCTCACCCCGGTGAAGTTCGGTATCTCGTTCACGACGACGTTCCTGAACAAGGCCGGGGCTCTCGTGCATGTCTACAGGGATGGGAGCATACTCGTCAACCACGGCGGCATCGAAATGGGACAGGGGCTCCACACAAAGATCCGCCAGATCGCCGCGCGGGAATTCGGCGTTCCTGTCGGAGCGGTCCGCGTGTATGCGACAGACACGTCCAGGGTTCCGAACACTTCTGCGACCGCCGCATCGTCGGGGACGGACCTCAACGGCATGGCGGTTCGTGACGCCATAACGACGCTGAAATCCCGCATCGCGTGCTCGCTTGCCGGTTACTTCAATGACGGCGAACAGAGGGACGTCGCCGGTGCCCCGTCCGGCGGCCCTACGCTCCCGGATGACATTGAATTCGCCGGAGGATTCATCGGCGACCGGAAGCGACCCGGCCGGACAATGGCATTCGCCGCGGCGATGGACCTGATGGTCCTGCGCCAGGTCAACCTGAGTGCAACCGGTTTTTTCGCGGTGCCGAACATCGGATGGGACAGGGAGAGGGGCTGGGGGCGCCCGTTCAACTACTTTGCGTTCGGCATGGGGGTGACGGAAGCGGAGATTGACGTGCTCTCCGGCGCGCACACGATACGAAGGACGGATATCCTGTACGACGCGGGCGATTCGCTCAATCCCGCAATTGACATCGGGCAGATCGAAGGGGGATACGTTCAGGGTCTCGGCTGGTGCACGACGGAAGAGATACTGTGGGACGGGGGAGGGAACCTCCTGACGCATTCGCCGGACACGTACAAGATCCCTGCCGTGCGGGACATACCGTTTGATTTCCGCGTCGCGTTGCTCGAAGGCTGCCCCAATCCGAACGCCGTATACGGGAGCAAGGCGGTCGCCGAGCCTCCGTTCATGCTGGCGCTCTCGGCGTGGCTTGCGATAAAGGACGCGGTCTCCGCCGTCGGCGGCCACACCCTCGAGCCGGACTTCCAGATTCCCGCGACGAATGAAATCATCGCCCTTGCCGCCGCGCGCATGGGGAGATCAACATCAAAGGCCCGCGCATGAGCACGTCCGCCACCAGTTTTGTCACCGGCCTCGTCTGCCTCTCGTGCGGCAGGCGCATTCCGGAAGGGAACGTTCAGACCTGCAGTGCGTGCGGGCCGGAAGGCATATTCGACGTCCACTATGATTATGACTGGGCGTCGAGGACACTGACGCGCAAGTCCCTTTCAACCCGCGACAGGGATCTCTGGCTCTATGCGGAACTCCTCCCGGTCTCCCCGGCGGTGCCGAAGCCGCCTCTCCATATAGGGTGGACCCCCGTCTACGCCGCTCCCCGCCTCGCAAAAGAGACGGGGGCCAAAAGGGTGTATCTGAAAGACGAGGGGAGGAACCCGACCGGCTCGTTCAAAGACAGGGCGAGCGCCATCGCGATTATGAAAGCGCAGGAATTCGGCGCCGCCACCGTTGCGTGTGCGTCGACAGGGAACGCGGCTTCATCGCTTGCCGGGCTTGCGGCATCCGTCGGCCTCCGGAGCGTGATATTCCTGCCGGACCGCGCTCCTGTTCCCAAGGTAACCCAGCTTCTTGTCTTCGGCGCGACCGTGATCAAGGTCCGGGGGACGTACGAACAGGCGTTCGATCTCTGCAGCGCGGCGTGCGAGCGGTTCGGCTGGTACAACAGGAACAGCGGCACGAACCCGTTTTGCGTCGAGGGGAAGAAGACCGCGGGTCTCGAGATCGCCGGCCAGTTCGGTCCTTCCGTCCCCGACTGGGTCGTGGTTTCCGTGGGCGACGGTTGCACGATCGGGGGGATAGGGAAGGGGTTGAGCGAAATGCACCGCATGGGGTTCATTCCGCGCATTCCCCGCCTTCTCGGAGTCCAGGCCGAAGGGGCCAGGCCGATCGTGAATGCGTTCGAGTCCGGGTCCGATCTCGTGCCGACGGGCGCCGACACGGTCGCCGACAGCATTGCCGTGGGAAAACCGCGGAACTGGCGCCGCGCGCTCGCGCAGATCAGGAGTTCGGGCGGATCCATGGTAGCCGTCCCTGATGACGACATCTTGGACGCGATAAGGATCACCGCCCGCCTTGGCGGTGTGTTCGGTGAGCCCGCGGGCGTGGCCGGCGTTGCGGGGCTCAGGAAGGCGATACGGAACGGCATCATTGCCGCCGACGAATCGGTGCTCGTCGTGATTACGGGAAACGGGCTGAAGGACATCGACACCGCGCGGAAGGCGGCGGGGGAACCGGTGAGCATTTCTCCCGACATTGCATCGCTCGAAGCGGAGCTCGCGGAAAGGGGAGTGACAATTCACTGAGGACACCGTGATGAGCATCCTCCTCAAGAACTGTCTTCTCATGACGCTCGATCCTCCGTTTGGGGGGAAATGTGACCTGCGGATAGACCACGGAATGATCTCGGGAAGGGGGGAAACTCTCTCCGCCGCGGAAGGGGAAGAGACGATCGACATTGCGGGGAACGTCGTCATCCCCGGGATGGTCTGCGCCCACACGCACCTCTATTCGAGCCTCGCCAGGGGAATGGGTGCCCCCTTGTACAGGCCGGTCAGTTTTCGCCAGATCCTCGGCCGCATCTGGTGGAAACTGGACCGCGCGATGGACGAGGAGTCGGTCTACTACAGCGCGCTTGCCGGCGCGCTGGAATCGCTGAGATGCGGCACGACACTGATCGTCGACCATCACGCATCGCCGAATGCGATCGGCGGTTCGCTCGACATTATCAGGGGGGGGCTCGCGGAGGTTGGGCTTCGCGGCGTCCTCTGCTACGAGGTGACCGACAGGGGGGGAAGGAAGGGGAGGGACGCGGGACTGGAGGAGAACCGGAGGTTTATCTCAGCGGCGAAAGGAGACCCGCAGTTTCGCGGGCTCGTAGGGGCCCACGCCTCGTTCACGCTCGGAAAGGCTTCGCTCGCGGCGTGCGCGGATCTGGCGTTGGCAAGCGGGACCGGCGTGCATATCCACGTCGCGGAGGATCTCTGCGACGTTCAGGACGCGCGGAGGAGGTCCGGCGGCGGTCTTCTCCGCCGGCTTGATGATGCGGGGATCGTCACCGGGTCGTCGGTGTTCGCGCACTGCGTTCACCTCCGGCCGGAGGAATTCCGGACACTCGCGGAGCGGGGGACGTGGCTCGTCCATAATCCCCGCTCGAACATGAATAACGGGGTGGGACATGCGCCCGTGGAGCGCTTCTCCGGCCGGAGCGCGCTCGGAACCGACGGGTTCCCCGCCGATATGTTCGAGGAGGCGCGCGCGGCATATTTCCGCGCGCGTGAAGGGATGCCGCCCCCCGCCGCGGACATCGGGGGGATGGTCTCGGGCGGATGGAAGCTGGCCGCCTCACTGTTCGGCGTCCCGTTCGGATCTCTTGAACGGGGTGCCGCGGCCGATATTGCAGTTCTTGACTACCAGCCGCCGACACCGGTGAGCGCGGCCAATGTTGCGGGGCATTTCCTCTTCGGGCTCGCCTCGCGCCAGGTGGAATCCGTCATGGTGGCGGGGAAATGGGTGCTCTGGAACCGGACTCTCCCGTTGATTGACGAGGATGCGGTGATGGCGCGGGCCCGGGATGCTGCGGCCCGGCTCTGGAAGAAACTTGGTTGAACGGGCGATGGACACGACGAAGAACGCGATAATAGGGAATCCCGAACGGCGGGTGGATGCCTGGGGAAAGGTGACGGGGACCGCGAAATTCGCCGCCGACTATTCGCTTCCCCACCAGCTCTACGGGAAGGTTCTCCGCTCAAGTCATCCGCACGCGCGTATTGTGTCGATTGACATTCACAAAGCGGCGAAACTCGACGGCGTCGCCGCCGTCCTCACCGCGAAGGACATCCCCGGAAGCCGTGTTTTTGGCGTCGTCGTGAAAAACCAGGAAATCCTCGCCGGCGAAAAGGTCAGGTACCTGGGGGACGGCGTCGCCCTCGTGGCGGCACGCTCCGTCGAAATCGCGGAAGCCGCGCTCGGACTTATCGACGTTGTGTACGAGCCGCTCCCCGTCGTGTCGGATCCCGAATACGCCATGAAAGAGGAAGCACCGCGGGTCCATGCCGAAGGGAACGTCTTCGTCCATCACAAGGTCAGGAAGGGGAACATCGAGAAAGGGTTCGCCGCCGCCGACATTGTCATCGAGAGGACGTTCCGGACGCAGTTTGTCGAGCACTCCGCGATCGAGCCCGAGGCGGTGCTCGCGGAGCCGGCCGAGCACGGCGGCGTCAGGATCACGGGATCGATTCAAAACCTCTTCTCGAGCCGCCGGTCCGTCGCCGCGGCGCTCAACCTTGACCTGAACCGTGTGCAGCTCGTGCAGGCGACGCTCGGCGGATCGTTCGGCGGAAAGGACGAGGTGATGACGTCGATGTGCTGCCGCGCCGCACTCCTTGTCCGCGCCACGGGGCGCCCCGTCAAAATGGTGAATTCGCGCGAAGAGTCGATGCTCGAAAGCTACAAGCGCCACCCCTACACGATGTACTACCGGTGGGGCGCACGGAACAACGGCTCGATCACGGCGATGGAAATCCGGTGCATCGCGGACGGGGGAGCCTACGCGTCGATGAGCCCGTTCGTCACGTGGCGGTCCGTCGTCCAGGCGACGGGACCGTACGCCTGCGAGAACGTGAAGACCGACGTCTATGCCGTGTACACGAACAACAACTACACCGGGGCGATGCGCGGGTTTGGCTCTCCCCAGGTCAACTTTGCGATCGAAACGATGATGGATGAGCTTGCCGGGCGGGTCGGGATGAGCCCCCTCGAGATCCGGCTCAGGAACTGCTTCCACCGCGGATCGGTGACCGCGACGGGCCAGAAGCTCGACCATGAGGTCAGCCTGCGGGAGGTTCTGCAGAAGGCCGCCGACGTGATCGGGTTCCCGGACAAGTGGAAGAAGTTCCGCGAGGCGGACGGCGGGACCCACAGGAGGGGAGTCGGGCTCGCCTGCAGCTACCGGGGAGTTGCGCTCGGTGCTGAGGGAGCCGACGCGGCGGAGGCAGTCGTGTCCGTGCAGACGGACGGGAGCGTCATCATCTCCTCGGGTGTGACGGACATGGGCCAGGGCGCGGCGACGCAGATGTCACAGATCGTCGCCGGCGTCCTCGGCATCCCGGTGGGGAAAGTGCTCTTTCTCAACACGGACACGAACCGCGTCGCGGATTCGGGTCCGACGGTGGCCTCGCGCGGGACGATCGTGGGGGGCGCCGCCGCGAAGAACGCAGCGGAAATCGTCCGCGCCACTCTTCTTGACGTGGCCGCGGAGATGGCCGGCACATCCCCCCGCGGGCTTGCGATGGAAGGCGGGTACGTGGTACGGTCGGCCGACAAGTCCCGCCTCGCGTCGTTCGAAGAGGTGGCCGCCGAATGCTTCGGGAAGGGCCGGCCGATGCACGGCATCGGATGGCATCGTGCGCCGAAGACCACGTGGGACGCGGCGACGGGGCAGGGGGACGCCTATTTCACGTTCGTGTATGGAGCCAACGCCGCCGAAGTTGTCGTGGACATAGAGACCGGAAAAGTCGACGTCGTGGGTTTTGTCTCCGTCCATGACGTCGGCAGGGCGATCAACAGCGATGCGGTGCGGGGGCAGATGATCGGCGGTGTGGCGATGGGGCTCGGCTACGGGCTCCTGGAGGAGTTTGTCCTGGAAGAGGGGGTGCCGGCCCAGCTGAATTTCGACGAGTACCTGATCCCCACGTCGATGGACGTCCCCCCGGTGAAGACGGTCATCGTCGAAAACGAGGATCCCGCCGGGCCGTTCGGCGCGAAATCCGTCGGCGAGCCGACGAATGAGATCGCGGCGCCGGCGATACTGAACGCGGTGTTCAACGCGACGGGGAGGAGGATCACCGAGCTCCCGGCGACCCTGGAGCGCGTCCGCCTCGGCCACGCATTGAGGCGCTCCGGCCCGCGCGGGTCCGCACTCAGGAATGGCGCGCAGCCGCTCCCCGATCTTTCGTGCAAAATCAGGCCTGACGAGCTGTGAGACCATTTTCCTACATCGTCGCACGATCTGTTCAGGAGGCGGTGGCCGCGCTGCACGAGCACGGCAACGAAGCCCGGATACTCGCGGGGGGGACCGATCTCATCGTGGAGTGGCGTCACCCCGGGGCCAGGATGCCGGGCGTCGTCATCGACATTTCAAGGATCGAATCACTCCGCGACATCTCTCTCGAGGGGCGCGACGTTCTCCTTGGGCCCCTGACGACGCATGCGGAGATTGTCCGCTCCGAGGTGATCCGCGCGGAGGCGGCGTTGCTCGCTTCCGCCGCGTCGACGATCGGATCGCCCCAGATACGCAACCGGGGGACGCTCGGAGGGAACATCATGAACGGCGCTGCATGTGCGGACACGGTCCCTCCCCTGATCGCGCTGGGGGCCACTGTCACGCTCTCCTCCGTCAAAGGCGTTCGTGCATGCCACCTCTCAGGCTTCTACAACAAGCCGTACACGACCGTGGCGACGCCGGAGGAGCTTCTGACGGAGATCAGGTTCCCGGCCCTTCCCCGGGGGACGAAATGCGCGTTCGCCAAACTCGGCCGGCGGAACGCCCTCTCCATATCCCGGCTGAGCGTGGCGGCGGTCGTTGCCATCGACGGGTCCGGCGTGATCACCGACGCGCGGATCGTTCCGGGAGCCGCCCAGACGGTCTGGAAGAGAGTGATGGAGGCGGAGAAGACTCTCATCGGGCACCCTCCCTCGGACTCGCTCTTCGCGGAGGCCGGGAGGGTGGTCTCCGAGACCCTGATACGGGAGACCGGGAGACGCTGGTCGACGGAATACAAGGAACCGGTCATCGCCGCGCTGGTCAGGCGGACGCTCGAACAATGTTTCGCTGTCAACGACTGAGTCCATTCATGAACGCGACCGTTGAAATCTCGTTTACGCTGAACGGCAGGATTCACAGGCTTGACGTCGTGCCGAACATGACGCTTCTCGATCTTCTCCGCGAGGAGATCGGGCTCACGGGGACGAAGCGAGGGTGCGACGTGGGGGAGTGCGGGGCATGCACCGTGCTTCTTGACGGGAGGGCCGTGAATTCCTGTCTCGTTCTCGCCCCCCAGGTCGCCGGGCGCGAGGTGGTGACGGTCGAGGGACTGGCCCCCCTCGGAACGCTGGCTCCCCTCCAGGAGGCGTTCATCGATCACGGGGCGGTCCAGTGCGGGTACTGCACGCCGGGGATGTTGATGACCGCAAAAGACCTTCTCGATCATTCCGCCCGTCCCCCGGAGAAGGAAATCCGCGAGGCGATCGCAGGAAACCTCTGCAGGTGCACGGGGTACCAGCAGATCGTGGAGGCGATTGAGGACGCAGCCCGGAGGATGCATGAGGGCGGATAAGTCGGCGGCGAATGATCTCGACGTGAGAGGAGCGCGTGCGGAGGCCGAACGCTGCCTCTACTGCTTTGACGCGCCCTGCACAACCGCGTGTCCCGTGCACATCGACATCCCCGGGTTCATCGCGATGCTCCGGAGCGGCAACGGCCCGGGCGCCGCGTGGCGTGTGCGGGACGCGAATCCCCTCGCGGACACCTGCGGCAGCATCTGTCCCTCCGAGATCTACTGTCAGGCGGCGTGCACCAAGGCGAAACAGGACGCCCCGGTGCGTATACGCGAGCTTCACCGGTATGCGACCCGTTCACAGAGGGGGCGGGAATTTCACCCCGAGAGGTCTCCGCGAACGGGGAAATCCGTCGCGGTGCTCGGCGCGGGCCCGGCCGGTCTCGGATGCGCGTTCGAGCTGGGAAAGCTCGGACATCATGTTGACCTGTACAATGACGGTCCCCCCGGGGGTGTGCCGCTGAAGAGCATCCCCTCATTCCGGCTTCCCGGGGAGGACATCATCTGCGATACAGGGATTCTCGCCAGGTATTTCACTCCTCATGATGTCCGTATCGATGCCGCCGCGTTCGGAGCGATTGCCGGAACCCATGATGCGCTCTTCATCGCCCCGGGTCTCGGGCGCGACCGTACGCTCGGAATCCCCGGGGAGGGTCTCGCCGGCGTGTACCCCGTCATCGAATTCCTTGAAACGGCGAAGAAGAAACCGCACGCGCTCGCGATCGGCTCCCGCGTCGTCGTTGTCGGCGGTGGGAATGTCTCGCTCGACGCGGCCGCCACCGCAATGTCTCTCGGCGCCGGTGAAGTCACGCTCCTGTACAGACGCTCGGAAGAGCATATGCTCGTCTGGCCTGCGGAGCTCGCAGCGGCCCGCCGGATGGGTGTTGAGTTCAGTTTTCGTTCCATCCCCCTCTCCATCGCGGGGGACGATCACGTGGAGGGGGTGATGTGCCGCCGGACGCGCCCCGGCAAAGAGATTGATGGTTCGGGGAGGCCTGTGCCCGTCGAGATCCCCGGGTCCGATTTCCTCCTCCCCGCCGACTCCGTCGTCGTCGCGGTAGGCCAGGATCTCCGCGCGGAGTGGCTCCCCCGGCTGGAGTGCACACACCGGGGACATATCGCCGTCGACGGGAATTTCCAGACGTCCCTCCCCGGGGTGTTCGCCGGGGGAGATGCGGTCAGCGGAGAAGGGACCGTGGTACGTTCCCTCGCGCACGGCATCGAGGCCGCGAAGTCGATCCACGCGTACCTGACGAGACAATCATGACGGGCGGAAAAACAAACGGCGCCGTGCCCGTGCGGGACCTCTCATACGATCTCATGGGGTTTCATCTGGAGAATCCGTTCATACTGGCGGCAGGCCCCTCCACCGACGACGCCGGGATGGTCCGGCGCGCGTTCGGCATGGGGTGGGCCGGTGCGGTCCTGAAGACAACGTCCGTGGTGGGGATGCGTGTCGACCTTGCCTATCCCATGATCTCCTCGTTCGATCACGACGGAAAGCTCCTGTTCGGGATGGGGAACATCGACCTCATTTCGGCGCATCACGTGGACCGCGTGGAACAGACGGTGAAGGCGCTCAAGGAAGAATTCCCGGAAAAGTTCGTCGCGGCAAGCATCATGGCCGGAAGGAAAGAGGACTGGCAGTCTCTCGTGGTACGGCTGGAGAACGCCGGCGCCGACATGATCGAATGCAGTTTCTCCTGCCCGCAGGGGAACATCGGCGAGGATCCGGGGAAAATGCTCGCGCAGAGCGTTGCTGCGACGGAGACGACGGCCCGCTGGGTGAAAGAGGCGGCCCGCCGCATACCGGTGTCGATCAAGATAACGCCGCACGTCACTGATATCGTCGAGGTGGCGAAAGCAGTCGGAAGGAGCGGCGCCGACGCGCTGACCGCGGCCAATTCGCTCCAGGCGCTCATGGGGATTGACATCCATACGTTCGTCCCCGATCCCCCGCTCGGGAGCCGTTCGGCGTACAGCGGGCTCACCGGTCCCGCGATTAAGCCGCTCACGCTCCGGACGATCGCCGAGATCTGCCGGAACGTGAACATCCCCGTGCTCGGTACCGGCGGCGCCTCGTCGTGGCGCGACGCAGTGGAGTTCATGAGCGTGGGGGCCCGGTGCGTGCAGTTCTGCACGCTTGTGATGCACTACGGCTTCCGTGTGATCGAGGATCTCCGGAGCGGGATGTCGCAGTACCTGGACGAGATGGGGTTCTCCTCTCCGCGGGAGATCGTGGGAAAGGCGCTCCCGCATATCGCGGTTCACGATGACCTTCCCCGGATGCGCGTGCGGAGCGTGATCGACGAATCCCGCTGCATCGGGTGCGAGGTCTGCTATGTCGCCTGCCGGGACGGGGGGCACGGGGCGATAGACCGGCGCGAAACCCGGATTCCCCTCGTGAATCCGGAACGCTGCGTGGGATGCGGGCTTTGCCCCCTTGTATGCCCCGAACGCTGTATTTCGCTCTCTGAAATTTCCTGAACGCCCGTTCTCCCCGCCCGGGCGGGGCCGCCGGTGCGTTATCCTGTGCACGGTGAATCTGATGAACGAGATGGACTCGAAAATCATAGGCCGGTTGAAACCGGACGTCATTGAAAAGACCGCCCGTCGCTGCCGGGAACGGGGAATCCTCATACCGACGTTTGCCCAGCTTCGTGACCCCTCGACGATTCCGCCGTCCGTCACGTCGCGCCTCGCGGGGGTCGGGCTCTGGGACGTGAACCCCGTCAACCTCTTCCGTATCACGTGGAAGAATGATGTCGCAACGGGGCTCTACGGGAACGTAAACTTCCTCGAGATCCCCCGCGAGATCACCGGAGTCCGTGCGCGCATCATCGGCCTCGCCGGCAAATTCTTCCCCACAGGCGCGCACAAGGTTGGGGCGGCATTCGGCTGCCTTGTCCCCCGTCTTGTCAGCGGCGAATTCGACCCGGGCCGCCACAGGGCCGTCTGGCCCTCGACGGGGAATTTCTGCCGCGGGGGAGCGTTCGACTGTGCCCTTCTCGGCTGCACGCCGGTCGCCGTGCTCCCCGAGGAAATGTCCCGGGAGCGGTTCGAGTGGCTCAGGGAGATCGGCGCCGAGGTCATTGCCACGCCCGGGTGCGAGTCGAATGTCAAGGAGATCTATGACAGGTGCTGGGAGCTGAAAAAGGACCCCCTCAACGTCATATTCAATCAATTCGAGGAATTCGGGAACCCGATATTCCACTACAATGTCACGGGTCCCGCCATCGAGGAGGTCTTCAATGGCCTCGGGCTTCACGGCCGTCAGCCGGCGGCGTTCATTTCGGCGACGGGGTCCGCGGGGACGATCGCCGCGGGGGACTACCTGAAGACGAGATTCCCCGGGTGCAGGACCGTGGCGGGCGAAGCGCTTCAGTGCCCGACGCTCCTCATGAACGGGTTCGGGGCTCACAGGATCGAAGGGATCGGCGACAAGCACGTCCCCTGGGTGCACAACGTCATGAATACCGACGCCGTGGCGGCTGTCGACGACGAGGACTGCATCAGGGTGCTCCGTCTCTTCAACGATCCCGCGGGGCAGGAGTATCTCGGTTCTCTCGGAGTCGCGCCGGGCGTGCCGGGGATGCTCCCCCTTCTCGGGATTTCCGGGATCGGCAACCTCCTCGCGTCGATAAAGACGGCGAAGTATTTCGAGCTCGGAGCGGAGGACGTGGTCTTTACGGTGTTCACGGATTCCTCCGACCTGTACAGGTCACGGCTCGGGGATCTCGCGCGTGAGCGGGGACGGTACACCCAGATCGACGCGGCCCGGGATTGCGCGGGGCCCCTCCACCACCAGGGGATCGGGTACTTCAGGGAGCTGACGCATTACGAGAGGAAGGCGGTCCACAACCTGAAATACTACACGTGGGTGGAACAGCAGGGGAAGACCCCCGAAGAGCTGAACGCGCAGTGGGATCCCGAATACTGGCGCTCATTGTTCGAAGACGAGGTCGCGGGGTTCGACCGCCTTATCGGGAGATTCAACGCGCTTGCGTCGTAATCCGGCGATGACGGAAGAGCCGGCGCATGCCGTGCCGCGCGGGATGCCGTCGATACCTCACTACGTGAATCGCACATGACAGACACCATACTTGCCGCTGCGATACGGAATGAACGCTCCGTTGCGAAATTCCTCCGCGACCTGATCGCGATCAGATCCGTCAGCTCGCACGAGGAGGAGGTCGTCTCACGCATACGTGGGGAGATGGAAGCCTGCGCGTTCGACGAGGTGACGGTCGACCCCATGGGAAACATACTCGGACGGATAGGGAGCGGGAAGCGCGTGATCGCATTCGACGCTCACGTCGATACCGTGGACGTGGGGAATCCGCGGAACTGGGCCATCGACCCGTTCAGGGGAGCCGAGAAGGATGGAATTATTTACGGCCGGGGCGCCTGCGACATGAAGGGGGCGCTTGCCTCCATCGTGCACGGCGGCAAGCTGATCAAGCAGCTCGGCCTCGAAGGAGACTATACGCTCTATGTCGTGGGGAGCGTCCAGGAGGAGGATTGCGACGGGCTCTGCTGGCAGTACATCCTCAACGAGGACAGGATCCGGCCTGAGGCGGTCGTCATCACTGAGCCGACGAACCTCGGCGTGTACCGGGGGCACCGGGGGAGGATGGAGGTCGAGGTCCGGACAAAGGGGATCTCATGCCATGGCTCCGCTCCCGAGCGGGGGGTCAACGCGGTCTACAAAATGGCCCCGATAGTGCTTGACATAGAGAAGCTGAATGAGAGGCTGACGGGCGAGCCGTTCCTGGGAAAGGGGACAGTGACTGTCGCTGAAATACGGTCGACCTCCCCTTCTCTCTGCGCGGTTGCCGATTCGTCCGCGATTCACCTCGACAGGCGGCTTGCCGCGCACGAGACCCTCGACTCCGCCCTGCGCGAGCTACGGGCACTTCCCTCCGTCGAATCGGCCGGCGCGGAGGTCGTTGTGCTGAACTACGCCGTCCCGAGCTGGCGCGGCCTCTCGTATCCCACGCAGAAATACTACCCGACGTGGCTCCTCCCCGAATCGCATCCGCTCCTCGCGGCCGGCGTGGAGACGTACAGCAGTCTCTTCGGGAAGAAGCCCCGCGTGGGGAGGTGGGTGTTCAGCACGAACGGCGTTGCCGTCATGGGGATGCACGGGATCCCCTGCATCGGGTTCGGGCCGGGAGACGAAATCTATGCGCACATGGCGACCGAACAGATTCCCGTCGACGATCTCGTGAAGGCGTCCGCCTGGTATGCGGCATTCCCGGGTGTGTATTTCTCCCGCTGACCGCCCTGCCGGGGCGGATGCCGGAACGCTGATCGATTCAACCGAAACGCTGTCCGAACAACTGGGAGCCCACGATTATGCCCCCCGTAAAACTGCAGAAGCTCCCCGGCACCGTCCGCGGCCGGGACTACATCGAGACGCGCGAATGGACCGTGAAGGAAATCGAGCTCGCACTCGATACCGCCGCACAGCTGAAGAGAGCATTCAAGCAGGGGAAGCCGACCCGGTATCTCCCCGACAAGACGGTCTTCCTCTTTTTCTTTGACAAATCGACGAGAACGCGAAATTCGTTCGAGGCGGGGGCCACGCAGCTCGGCGCGCACGCGCATTTCATTGCGGCGGAGACGTCGCAGGTCGCACACGGAGAATCGCCGCGTGACATGGGGACGATACTTTCCGGGTACGGCCACGCCATCGCGATCCGGCACGACCTTCTCCCCGGGGAGGGGAATGCCTACATGCGCACGGTCGCAGAGCACGCGAAAGTCCCTGTTCTGAACATGCAGTGCGATATCGACCACCCGTTCCAGACGCTTGCCGATCTGATGACGATCCGCGAAGAATTCGGAAAGAACCTCCGCGGGCTGAAGATCGCTGTCTCCTGGGCCTATGCGCCGAGCTATGCCAAACCGATGTCCGTTCCCCAGGGACTCATAACCCTGATGACCCGGTTCGGGCTCGACGTGACACTTGCCCATCCCCCGGAATACGCGCTGATGAAGGGTCCCATGGCATATGCACGCGACATGGCGGCGAAGAACGGAACGAAGTTCGAGGTTGTTGATTCGATGGACGAGGCCCTGCAGGGCGCCGACATCGTGTATCCCAAATCATGGGGGATCGAGTCCCTCTTCCGCAACCCGCAGGAAGCGCTCGAGATATCGAAGAAGTACAAAGACTGGATCTGTGACGAGCGCCGGATGGGTGTCGCCTCGAAGGATGCCATTTACATGCACTGTCTCCCCGCCGACCGGGGGTTCGAGGTTACCGACCCCGTCATCGACGGGCCCCGTTCACGCGTCTTCCCCGAGGCGGAGAACCGCCTTCATACGTGCAAATCGGTCATGGCGCTGACAATGTGATGGACGCATTCGATTCACTCCCCGGAATTCTCCGCGCGCGCTCCCGGGTCGTCCTCGCCACGGTCATCGGCGCCTCGGGATCCACCCCCTCGTCCGCCCTTGCGCGCATGCTCGTCAGCGAATCAGGTGAGAGGCTTGCCGGGACGATCGGCGGAGGGTGCGTCGAGGGAGACGTCATCACCGCCGCCCGGGGTCTCTCCGTGACCGGAAAGTCAGCCGTGATGACGTTCACGCTCGATGAGGACCACCTGGAAAGCGGCATGCTGTGCGGCGGGACCCTCGAGGTGTTCATTGAGCCCGTCACGGAGCGCGACCTCAGGTTCGTAGAATCGCTGAATGAACGCCGGGATGCCGGGGAGGATTCTGTACGGGGGACGCTCGTCGGAACGGACGGCGCCGTACTGGATCGGTTTCTGATCCCGCCCGGTACGCCGGCAGATCATAAGGCCCGGTCACCGGACGATGCCGGTCAGTCCGCCGACCCGGCCCGCCTCTTCCGGAGATTTCTCCCGGAGCGCCAATTGCTCGTCGAAGCGATTGAAGGAATCAGCCGGACCGGAAACGTTGCGCGTATCCCTGTCCGGGAAGGGCTGTTGATGCTTGAACACGTGGCCGGCGCTCCCTCCCTCTATATTTTCGGCGGGGGGCATGTCGCCCGGGCCGTGTCGAAGATCGCCGCGGTGGCGGGGTTCAGGGTGACCGTGATCGATGACAGGCCGGAATTCGCAAACCCCGGCCGGTTCCCTGAAGCCGCGCGGACAATCGCCACGGACTTCGTCGCTTCGTTCGCGCAGATCGCACTGAAGCCGTCTTCGTCGATTGTCATCGTCACGCGGGGGCACAGGGCGGACGAAACGGTTCTCGAGTTGGCCGCGACGACTCCGGCGGGATACGTCGGCATGATCGGGAGCAGGAAAAAAGTCGCCATCGCGTTCGAGCGGCTTACCGCGCGCGGCGTTCCTCCCGACGCGCTCCGTCGTGTCCGCACGCCGATAGGGCTTGATATCGGCGCGGTTTCCCCGGGAGAGATCGCCGTCAGTATCGTCGCCGAGATGATTCATGCCCGGCGCTCCCCCGGGGCGCCTCTTGGTTTCAAATCCGACCCCGCAGGAGGATAGCCCGTGCCGGACCGTTGCAGCACACACTGGAGAGACCGGGATAATTTCCGGCGATCGATCGCGCCATGAGACCTCGTATCGTTCCCTGCTGCCTCCTTTTCCTCATCGCCGCCGAATCCGCGCTTCCTTGCCGCACCCGTTTCCGGGTTGAGGCCCCGGACCTCCCGGACACCTCTCTCACGGTGACGTACGAACGGGCGGCCGTTCAAAACGTTCTCGCGGCGGTGAACCCGGACGTGTTCCCGGGATACTTCTGCGTGTACGCCGACGGGCACGGGGCGGGATTCGGCAACACGTATCCCTCTCTCGACGGCCACCAGATGACCGACGCCCTCCTGTGGCTCGGGAAGGTAAGCGTCGTGGAGGCGAACTGGGAGTACGTGAAATGGTTCCAGAGAAACAACGGTCTCCTTCCGATTGCGATACTGCCTGCGTCGGCCGGGAAAGATATCGGTCCGAAGGGTTTTCCGGCGTTCGTATCCGCGAACGGGGGATTGTACGTCCACTGGGTCCCCGGGAATCCCCTTGAGGCGCTGGGGAGCCCGACGTACATTCAGAACGCGGATGTGATATTCAGAACGACGCTCGACACAGCCTGGCTCCTTGCCCAGCTCCCGTCGGTCAACCTTGCCGCGGACTTTCTTGGATCACTGACAACGGATTCCGGGGCGGTGAGAGGGGGCGGATATTATGTCGAGCGTCCGACGCGGCTCGAATCCGACGGCGTCGCACAGTGTTTTGCCGTGGATGCGTTCCGGAAGGCCGCTGCACTCAACCTGATCGCGGGGAACGACTCCGTTGCCGTCCGGTTCGGCCGTATTGCGGAGCGAATCCGGAAACATTTTGTAACCCGGTTCTGGGTCGGCGATCATTTTGCGGAATACGTGAACCCCGTCCACGGTGTCGTGGCGGGACACGGGTTGACGGACGTGGATTGGGCCGCGATCGCCACGGGGCTTGCGACCCCGGAGCAGGAGTCGATCCTCTGGCCGAAACTGCGAAACGAGAATCGATTCCGTTACGGGGGGGTCCCGACCGGGATCGCGGCCCACCCCGAAACGTACGAACCCTGGGAGTTCAATTATCCCGACAGCCATGATCTTGCGGCGATGGGGCGGGTCTGGTATCTTGAGGCGTGGGCCCGTGCGCGGATGGGGGACGCTGCAGGGCTCCTGGAGGGTCTTCGCACAGTGAGCAGGATCGGCCGTGACAGCGGCTACTACTGGCACGAGCGGTATGAGCCTGACGGAAAAGGGGGCGCCGTCGCGACGGGGCCGAACACCTATTGCGAATATCCCGCCAATTACATAAGGATAGTCCAGCGGTTTCTTCTGGGTGTGGATTTCATGCTCGACGGGTCGATACGCCTCGATCCGACAGTGACGGATGAGTTCTGGGCGAGGGGGTTCGGCCAGACCCTCCGGTACAGAGGGCGAACGCTCCGTTACCGGATGACGCGCGACAGCACTGCCGGTTCATATTCCGGGCCGACCGATCAGGTTCTCCTGGTATCATTTCCCTCTGGTTTCGAACACGGGGGCCTTACAATTGAAATCAACGGCCGCAGGGAGAAACCGTTTCCTCTGGCGCTCCGCTCCGCGGGACCGATCGGCGTCGTTGTGACGCTCCCTTCCACGCGGGAAGGGGAGTCAAGCTCGTTCTCCATCCGGCGTACTCACTAATGTCCATGCAGGCCAATCATAACGAGTAGACATACTATGAGATACAGAAAGGTCGTGTACACGCTTGCAGCCCTCCTCATCGTCTATGCGCTGGCCGGCTTTCTTCTGCTCCCGGCGATCGTGAGACCGAAACTTGTCTCTGCGCTGGAAGAGTCGACGGGCCGGAGCGTGCATCTCGGCTCACTCCGGACGAATCCGTTCACGTTTTCAGTGACGCTTGGTGATTTTCGCCTGCTGGACCGGGACAGTTCGCTCCTTGTCTCGTTCAGGGAGCTGTACGTGCGGTACCGGGTCACATCCGTTTTCCGCCACGCGTGGGGACTTGCCACCTTTCACCTGGATACCCCGTACGTAGCGATCAGAATTCTCACCGACGGCACCATGAGCGTAAGCGACCTTCTCGGCGCGCAGCATTCCGATTCGTCGGCCCCCGGGGAAAACCCGCGCGCGCTGGAGATCGGCGACATGCGCATCGCCGGGGGGACGATCATGTTCCAGGACCTCTCGAGGCCGGCGCCCCTGACGAAGATCATCGACTCGCTCGACCTGGCGCTGAAGGATTTCACAACTGTTCCTCAAGACGAGGGGACGTATGAATGTGAAGCCGTTACGAGACAGAACGAGAAGCTCCACTGGCGGGGGAACATTGCGCTCTCACCGCTCCGCTCCGCCGGACTCATCGAGCTGGCCGGCATCCGCGTCCGGACGCTGACGGATTTCATGGGCGATCGACTTCGTTTCAGCGCCCCGTCCGGAACGTTTTCCGCCCAGGCCGAATACGCATTCAACGATGCTCCCGGGGGAGCGTCGTTTGCCCTCCGTTCCGGAAGCCTTGACGTCACTGATCTCGTCCTCGCCTCCGCGGGGGATTCCCTTCCCCCCGTTGAACTCCCGGAACTGCACGTAAGCGGGATTGTGCTTGACGAGCCTCTCAACACGGCATCGATCGGCGATGTGCGCGTCCGGGGGGGATCCCTGCGTACGGGCTACCTGGCCGACGGGACGCTGACGCTCCAGCAGGTGCTCACGCCGGTTCCCCGCCCCGGCGATACGTCCGGCGGCATGAAGATCACGGTCGGAAGACTCACTACCGAACGTCTCTCATTTTTCTTTACCGACAGGACAGCCATCCCCGATGCTCCAGTCAGCGTGACCGGTATCGATCTCAATCTCTCCGGGCTTGTGTACGGGGCCCCGGGCACAGCGAACCTCTCGGCGAATGCGGTTCTCAACGGTGGGGGAACCGTTCGTGCGAGCGGCTCACTCAGTCTCCAGCCCCGGCGTTGCGATCTTGATCTGGCGATTGCGGGCTCGCCGCTTGCGGCGCTCGAACCCTACGTTGCGAGGCACAGCCGCGCCGAAATCCTCGGCGGGACGTACGGCCTCCGCGGGAAATTCTCCTATGCGGCCGGGACCCGCGGTTCCGACATCCGTTTCCGTGGAGTCGTCGAGTCCGGGAAGGGACGTATCGGCGATCCGGTGATGCAGGAGGACCTCATCCGCTGGGATCGTCTCGATCTCCGGAATGTGGATTACCGGACGTTCCCCCCGTCGATGGTGATTGCCGAGATCGTCGCAACGCGCCCGTATGCCAGGGTCATCGTCGGTAAGGACAGGACGTTGAACCTCCAGCACCTCAGGTCCGCAGACTCGACCTCAGCTGCGGGGAAGCCCGATTCGGCCGCAGCGTCGAAGGCCGGGCCCGGCGGGAATCCCGATTCAGCGGGAGCGTTGACGGCCGGGAACGGCGTAAGCGCGGATACGGCCGGAGCATCGACGGCCATGGTTGGGGGAACACCGGAGACGACCGGAACAACTCTGAAGACGAAGGGAAAAAAGACGGTTACACAGGGCGCGTCACTCACGACGATCGGAAGGATCCGCATCATTGATGGGTCCATGAATTTCGCAGACCTCTCTCTGAGCCCCAACTTCACGACCGGAATTCAGCAGCTCCAGGGTTCTGTCACGGAGCTCTCCTCGAAACAGCTCGCCCGCGCCGACGTCGATCTCGCCGGGAGGGTCGACGGGTACGCCCCCGTGACGATCAAGGGGCAGATCAACCCGCTCAGCGACGTCGCATACACCGACGTCGTGATGGCGTTTAACGGGATCGAGCTGACGACCTTTACGCCGTATTTCAGCAAGTTCGCGGGGTACAAGATCGAGCGGGGAAAGCTCACGATGAATCTCCGCTACAGGCTGAACGCGAGTCACCTTGACGCGGAGAACAAGATCGTCCTCAGCCAGCTCACGCTCGGGGATAAAGTCGAGAGCCCCGACGCCACGTCGCTCCCGGTGAAACTTGCCGTCGCGCTCCTGAAGGATTCAAAGGGGGTCATCGACCTGGACATCCCCGTCAGCGGCAGCCTCGACGATCCCGAATTCAGCTTCTTCCCCATCATACTCAAAGTGGTGATGAACCTGCTCTGGAAGATGGTCACCGCGCCGTTTGCCCTCCTGGGATCGCTCTTCGGGGGGGGCGGCGATGATCTGCAGTTCGTCGCGTTCGCGCCCGGTGTGGACACGCTTGCACATGACCAGTACCCGAAGCTTCAGACGGTCGCGCACGGTCTGACGGAGCGTCCGGCTCTCCAGATCGAGATCCGGGGGGCGTCAAGCCCTCTCGAGGACAGGAGGGCCCTTGCGGAAGCTTCCGTCCTTTCGAAAATCAGGACGGGGGGAACGGGACCGGTCCGGTTGACGCGTCCGGAAGAGAAGCGGTTGCTGGAGGTCTATCGTGAGGCGTTCGGCGATGATCCGGAAAAGCTCATCGGGACGGAGAAGCCCGGGGAGAATCTGCGGGATTCGGTAATCGTCTCACGGGCCCGCGAGCGGCTCGTGGACTCCGTCCAGGTGCAGGAGAGCGATCTGAGGTCCCTGGCGCAGAGGCGGGCGGCGGGTATCAGGGGCTGGCTCTCGGGGAGCGGGATGATTGATCCTGGGAGAATATTTCTTCTGGAGGTCGATTCCGGTGCGAAGGCGGTCGAGGGGTTGATCCGCGCGACGATGACGTTGAACGCGCAGTGATCGCGGGGAAGAACCGGTTCCCCCCCCTCAGTCGAGCTTTTTGTGGAATCTGAGTATGCTCCCCGTCAGCACCCCCGCTCCCATCGCGAGGAGCAGGAGCGCCTGGAGCCAGAGGTTCTGCAGTCCGTCCCCCTTGAGCATCAGTGAGCGGACGATGTAGAGGAAGTGCCGCATCGGTATTCCCCACGAGATCGCCTGGAGTATCTTCGGCATGTTGTCCACGGGGAATACATACCCGGAGAGATACATCATCGGCTGCAGTATGAAGAACTGGCCGACCATCATCGCCTGCTGCTGCGTCCGGGAGATCGTCGACAGGAAGAGCCCGAGTCCGAGCGACGTCAGGAGAAACAACCCGGAAAGCCCGATGAGCAGGGGAACGCTCCCCCGGATGGGGATTCCGAACCCGAACACCATCACGAGGACGACGACGGTCGCGTTTGCCGCGGAAATGGCGGTGAACGGAACGATCTTGCCGATCATGAGCTCCGTGGGCGTGATCGGTGTGACCATGAGCTGTTCGAGCGTGCCGATCTCCTTCTCCCGCACGATCGCCATCGACGTCAGGTTCATCGTCCCTGCCAGCAATATCATCACGAGGACCCCCGGCACCATGTAATTGCGGGCCTTGAGATCCGGGTTGTACCATGCACGCACCTCCGCGTTGATCCCCCCCAGGGGATGCTGCGTCCCGACAACCTCCGCGAGTATGCCGGAGGAATACTCGAGAAGTATCTGGTTCAGGTAGCCGATCGCGATCGCCGTCGTGCTCCCCTCGCTCCCGTCGACAAGGACCTGGACCTTTGCCTGCTCCCTCCCGACGATCCTGTCGCCGAACCTGTGGGGTATGACGATGACCATCGTCACCTTGTTGTCATCGAGGAGCGGGCGCACGTCGTTGTAATTGTCGGTCGCATAATCGACGGTGAAGTAGCCGGACGTCACGAGCTTTTCCGTGAGCGCGCGGCTCTCGGCGGATTTGTCCTGGTCGCAAACCGCGATCCCGATATCCTTGATTTCAACCGAGACCGCGTATCCCATGAGGCCGAGCTGCACGACGGGGGCGAGGAGGATGATCGGGAGGAGCTTCTTGTCCCGCGAGAGCTGCGTGAACTCCTTCTTGAGAAGGGCGACGATCCGCTGGATGTTCATGGGTTCAGTCCAGTGTTTTCTTGAACCGTCGCACGCTCAGGAAGAGCATGACGGACGTGAATATCGCGAGGTAGACGACCTGGGGCCACCACGATGCGAGCCCCACCCCCTTCAGGATGATCCCGCGGAGTATGACGAGGTAGAACTTCGCGGGAGTCATGTTGGAGATGATCTGCAGCCACCAGGGCATGCTCCGGATGGGGAACATGAAGCCCGAGAACATCATCGTCGGAAGGGTCGCCAGCAGCGCGGCAAGCTGGAACGCCACCATCTGCGTTTCGGCGACGGCCGAGACGTACAGCCCGATCGAAAGCGCCGCGACGATGAAGAGGAGCGTCGTGAAGAACAGGAGGATCATGCTCCCCCTGATCGCCACGTCGAAGAGGAAATAGCCCGCGGTGAGGACGAGTGCGGCGGCCACGAGCGAGATCAGGACGTACGGGATCATCTTCCCGACGATGAGCTCCACCGGGCTGATGGGGGAGACGTCGATCTGCTCGATCGTATTTCTCTCCTTCTCCTTGACGATGGAAAGCGATGTGGCGATGACCGCCGTGACCGCGAGGACGAACCCGATGAGGCCCGGGACGAGGAACTTCGCGCTCTTGAGTTCCGGGTTGTACCAGATGCGCGCCTCGTAATCGACGGGGATGTAGTTCTCCCTGCCGAACTTTGCCAGGTTCTTCAGTATGATGTTCTGCGAGTACTCGAGCGAGATCGCCTGCACGTACCCGACGATCGTCGTCGCATAGTTGGCGTCCATCCCGTCGACGAGGACCTGGATCTCGGCCTGTTCGCCGGAGATGAGTTTGTGCGAAAAATCCGGGGGGATCACAAGGGCCAGCTTGACGTCCCCGTTGTTCAGCATGGCCGCGGCTTCCGTCGTCGAGCCGGGCATCGCGACGTAGTCGAAATAGCCGGACGTGACGAACGCGTCCGTGAATTCCCTGCTCTCGTGCGATTTCTCCTGGTCGCAGACGGCCATCCGGACGTGCTGCACGTCTGAATTAAGCGCGTAGCCGTTGAGGAGCATCAGGAGCGCCGGGAAGAGCGTCAGGATCGCCAGCACCCGCTTGTCGCGCCGGATCTGCAGGAATTCCTTCTTGATGATCGGCTTGAGGCGTCGGAACATTGTCAGGCGGCCTTCTGTGATTCGCGGTCAAGCAGGTAGATGAAAACGTCCTCGAGCGACGGCGTAATCCTCTCGATCGAGTCCCAGTGTATCCCCCGTGCCTTCAGAACCTCGCCGATCTGTTTTCGTGCCCGGGCTTCGTCCGGCACGCTGACATGAAGATACGAGCCGAAGACGGACGTCTCGAGCGCCCACGGCTCCTTTTCGATCACCTCGAGCGCGTCGATCACCTCGACGCACTGCACCTCGAGTATGGGCGTTGTCAGGTAATTCCGCTTCAGTTCCCCCGGGCTCCCCGTGGCGATGATCTTCCCGGCGTTGATCATGATGATATCGTTGCAATACTCCGCTTCCTCGAGGAAGTGGGTGGTCACGAGTATCGTCACCCCCTCCACGGACAGCCTGTTGATAAGCTCCCAGAACCGCCGCCGCATGACCGGGTCGACGCCGCTCGTCGGCTCGTCCAGGAAAACGATCTTCGGCCGGTGGAGGACGGCGCATCCAAGCGCGAGCCTCTGCTTCCATCCGCCGGAGAGCGTCTTTGTGAGGCTCTTCTCCCGCCCCTCGAGGTTCGTGACCTCGAGCGCCCACGCCTTCCTCTCCCTGATATCGTCCCAGCTCATCCCGTACACGCGCCCGGAGAACTCGATGTTCTCCCCGACCGTCAGGTCCTCGTAGAGGGAGAACTTCTGCGACATGTATCCGATCGTGGCTTTCACCCTTTCGGGATCCCTGGTGATATCGAATCCTCCGACGTGCGCGGTCCCGGATGTGGGTTCCAGCAGCCCGCAGAGCATCCGGATGGCGGTCGACTTTCCGGCGCCGTTGGCCCCCAGGAATCCGAATATCTCCCCCTCTTTCACGTCAAACGAGATCCTGTCGACTGCGGTGAAGTCGCCGAACCGTTTCGTCAGATCGCGAGTGTCAATCGTTATCCCGGTCATGCGCGGACGCCCCCCTGCATATCCCGTCCGGCGGTTGTGCCAGTATCCGGATCGGCCGGGTGTCCCGGTACGTTCCCCCGTGCGGCCTGTTCCGTCATCAGTGAGATGAAGACGTTTTCCAGCGAAGGGGGGACGACCCTCCATGACTGCACGTCGATATGCTCCGTTTTCATTGTCCCGAGAAGGGGCGGGACGTCCCGCCCCGCATCCCCCACGAGTATATTCATCCGGTCTCCGAACGCCTGTGCCTCCTTTACGAGCGGCATCGCCCGGACCCTTGAGAACGAGCCCCGGACGTCCGCGCAGACGATTTCGACGATCTCCCCCTTCATGACCTTCTTGAGCGCGGCCGGCGTTCCGGTGACGAGGTTGTTCCCCGCGCTCATCATCGTGACCCGGTTGCACCGCTCGGCCTCGTCAAGATAGGGCGTGGTCATGACTATTGTCATTCCGGTCTTGAGGAGGTGCGTCAGGACTTTCCAGAAATCCCTGCGCGAGACCGGGTCGACCCCGGTTGTCGGTTCGTCGAGAAGGAGGACCGCCGGCGTGTGGATGAGCGTGCAGGCGAGGGCGAGCTTCTGCTTCATGCCGCCCGAGAGCTTGTCGGCAAGGCGCCCCCTGAACGGCGTCAGCCGGGTGAATTCGAGGAGCTCGTTCCTTCGCTCCCTGTATCCGGCGACCCCGTGTATCTCGGCGAAGAACTCGATGTTCTCGTCGATCGTCAGGTCTCCGTACAGGCTGAACCTCTGCGAGAGGTATCCGATCCGTTTCTTGACCTCTTCCGGGTCTTTCGTGACGTCGTAGCCGAGGACGTGGATCGACCCGGACGTCGGCCGGGTGACGCCGCAGAGCATCCGGATGACGGTGGTCTTTCCGGCCCCGTCGGGACCCACGAGCGCGAACATCTCGCCTTTCCGCACCTCGAGCGACAGGTCGTCGACGGCGACGACGTCGCCGAACTTCTTCCGCGCCGAAACGATTGCGATGGCGTTCACGCTCTTCTCCGGAACGCTCATCAGTGTAGGTACGCGTCTGCAGGCATTCCCGCCTTGAGGACCCCTTCACGGTTGTCGACCTCGACCTTCACGCCGAAGACGAGCTTCGTCCTGTCCTCTTTGGTTTGTATGTTCTTCGGCGTGAACTCCGCGATCGGAGAAATGTAGACGACGTGGGCCGGGAACGACCGGTTGGGATAGGTGTCGACGACGACGTCGGCGAGCCCTCCGAGCTTCACCTTGCCGAGGTCGGTGTCGCTGACGTAGATCATGAGGTTGAGCGTGTCGAGCCGGGACACCGTCACGACGGTGGAGCCCGCACTCAGGAGCTCCCCCGTCTCGACCGGCTTGTGCGTGACGATGCCCGCGACGGGGGCCAGTATGCACGCGTCGGTGAGCTGCTCGAGGAGCAGGTCCGCACCCGCCTGCGCCTGCTCGAGCCGGGCCTTCGCGGCGGCGAGCTCTTCCGGCCGTGCGAACCTCCTCATCTTCTGGAGATTCTGTTTGGCGGCGTTGTACTGCGCCTGCGCGACGGCGTAGTGCGATTCCGCGTCGTCGAACTGCTTCTGCGTGACGCTGTGCGACGCGATGAGTGCCTTCATCCGCTGGTAATCATCCGTGGCATTCTTGAACGTGGACTCCATCTGGCGGAGCGATTCCTCGGCGGAGGAGATGTCCTCCGATCGGGCGCCGTTCTGCAGCATCTGGTACTGCGCGCGGGCGAGATCGACCCCGGCCTTCGCCTGTTCCCACTGCATCCTGAGCGTGGAACGGTCGAGGACCGCGAGCGTGTCCCCGGCACGAACCCTGCTCCCCTGGTCGACAAGAAGGCTGACGATCTGTCCGGGGACTTTTGTGCCGACGTTGACGTCGACGGACTCGAGTGTGCCGGAGGCATCGAGCATCCCGCTGTGCGAATCGCCGCACCCGCTCAGGACGAGGAAAGGTACGAAAAGGAAGAGAACACGGGATAGGAATGTCATGACGTCACTGCCTCTCAATGGAGAACTCGGCAGGAATCTGGCCTGCCATGTGGATTGTCGTGCGGGCCTCCGGTGTGAGCGCCCCTTCAAATATGATTCTCAGTATCCCCTGGAACGCCTGCACCGTCGAATAGGGCTGTTCCGAGAGCGTCTGCGGCGTCATGATGTCCCGGACCGCGCTGTGGAACACGAGCACGAAGAGATCGGATTCCAGGTCCTTACGGATCATCCCCTCCTGTTTCCCCTGCTCGATCATGTTTCTGACGTTCGTGACGATCGTCTTTCTCCGGTATTCGTCCGCTTCTTCCCAGAGCTCCGGGGAGAACCGGCGGAGGTCGGCGATGAACTGCTTGCTCGCAGCGCTGAACTCCCTCCCGGCGAACGTGAAGATCTCCTGCAACTTCTCGCCGAATGGCTTTGCGGAGCCCATGATATCAGTAAAACGTTTTCCGTTCCGTTTTATTCTCGCGTGGATGATATTTCTGAGGAGATCTTCCTTGCTCGGGAAGTATTTGTACATTGTCTTCTTGCTCATCCGGAGGTCTGATGCGATCTCATCGAGTGTCACCTTCGAGATCCCCAGTTCCATGAACCGGTGGGCCGCCGCTTCGAGTATCCGTTCCCTGTCTTCTGTTTCACCCATGGCTCGGCCTCCTGTATGATGTGCCGTGTACGCCCGATATTGGGTCAAAATATCGCAGTTTAGCCAATTATGGGGATGGAAACTTATATCGTATTTTACGTTTCCAATGTATGAAATGTTGCGTCAGAATACAAGCACATTTCGTCTCCGCTCAACGGCGGGATCTGACGTCCGGTTCTGGCGCTTTGATCCGGTAATCGTTAAACTCTTTCGGTCTTTGCCTGTTACTCGCGTCCCTTTCCTGAATCAGAATATGAATATCTTTCTCCGGTCTCTCACCGTCTCTCCTGTCGTTTTCGCATTATTCCTGGCCTCATCCTCCCTTTCGTCAGCCGAGGGCTTGCCCGGCATCAGCCCGGGTGATTCCCCGGACGGCGGGGTCCTACTGACCCCCCCACCGGGCCCGGCTCCGCGGATAAACGGGCCCGGCGTCTACGGCTGCCGCCCGGGGAATCCGTTCCTTTACAGGATCCCGTGTACGGGCGTGCGTCCGATCCTCTTCCGGGCGGAGAATCTCCCCCCGGCGCTCCGCATCGATCAATCCTCAGGCATCATCAGCGGGAGTGCACCCCCGAAAGGGGCGTACGCGGTGACTCTCCGGGCGGCAAATGCGCGCGGCAATGCGGAACGCACGTTCCGGATCATAAGCGGAGAGACGCTGGCGCTTACCCCCCCGATGGGGTGGAACCACTGGTACGCCCATTACGGCCGCGTCACCGATTCCCTCGTGCGCGAGGCGGCCGACGTCATGGTGGCGTCCGGGATGGCGGACGCCGGATATCAGTACGTGAACATCGATGACTGCTGGATGAACAGCTCATCGAATGCCGATCCTCTCCGTGTCGGGCCGCTCCGCGACGCTTCCGGGAACATACTCCCCAACCGGTACTTCCCGGACATGAATGCGCTCACGGCGCACATACACGCCCTGGGGTTGAAGGCGGGGATCTACACCTCCCCCGGGCCTCGGACATGCGCAGGATTTTCCGGAAGCTACGGACACGAATCCGACGACGCGCGACGGTTCGCGGCGTGGGGATTCGATTTTCTGAAGTACGACTGGTGTTCATACGGAGACGTCGCAGGCGGCGGCACCGACAGGAGCACGCTCATGAAGCCGTACCGGATCATGGGAGACATACTCAGGCATGAGAGCCGTGACATCGTTCTCAATCTCTGCCAGTACGGGATGGGAAACGTCTGGGAGTGGGGTGAGTCGACGGGGGGACAATTGTGGCGCACGGCGGGTGACCTGGGGGTCGAGCTGGACCGCGTCTTCGATGTCGCCCTGAAAAATGCGGAGCACAGGGCGTGGTCGCATCCCGGGTCATGGAACGACCCGGACTACATACAGATCGGTTTCATCGGCGATGCACGCGCTGCGGGGGGCGGGATCCCCGCACCGTGCAGGTTCTCTCCGGATGAACAGTACGCCTACATGTCCCTCTGGTGCCTGATGGCGTCCCCTCTGTTTTACAGCGGAGAGATGGGCCGGCTGGATCGATTCACGCTGAACGTCCTGTGCAATCCCGAGGTGATCGACGTGGACCAGGATCCTCTCGGCCAGTGCGCTGCCGTCGCGGTGACGAGCGACACGACGTTTCTGATGGTGAAGGATCTGGAGGACGGGTCGAAGGCGCTCGGCCTCTTCAATCGCGGGAAAGCCGCGGCTGAAGTGACGGCCCCGTGGGCCCTCCTGGGACTGAGCGGGAGACAAACGGTCCGCGATCTCTGGCGCGGGAAGGATCTCCCTGCGTCAGTCGGCGCATTCTCGGCAACGGTTCGCCCGCTGGGCGTGGTTCTCGTTCTGCTTCGTCCGGATGCGCACTGACCGGGACGTTCTCCCGTTCCCCGCGCCGCCTGTATGAACCGATGTTCCTTTTCATTTGTTGCATGACACGAACCCGGGATAAATGAATGCATTATAGAATACGACACTGGATTATTCCTGCGGCAATTCTCTGCGTCTCCCATGTCGCCTCCGGAGGAAATCGCGATGCGGAGGAAACCGGCGCTCTCTCCATACATGCCGACGCCGCGCGGAAGATCATCCGCGTGGGAAACGGGAGGCTGGGCCTCACTGTAAATCTGAACGGGGGTTGCCGCCTCGACAGCATCTGGATCGGTTCGAAATCGGTCATCGGGACGGGACAGGGCGGGTACTCCGGAATCCGGATCGGGCCGATCTGGTATACAACGCGAAGCCTCCGCGGCGATCCCCGCGTTGTCGCAGGGGAGGACTCCGTGAGGATCTCGAATATCCGCTATTCGTGCGGGGATACCGCCGTCGACGAATCGTGGACGTTCGCGTTTGAGGGCGAATCCCTCCTCTGGACGATCGACAGGGTGCTTCCGAAGACCATGAACGTCGACGGCGACGCGTTTCCTGCATTCGGGTTCGGCAGCATACGCACGTTTGACGCCGCGCTCCTGGGGAACGGCGGTGTCGCCTGGTTCAGGCTCTTTAATGACACCGCGCTTGCCTACGGGGTTCACACCGACCTGCTCGAATTCTGGAAGACCGGCGATGAATCCTGCCTGGAGATCGGCTCCCGGGCTGAAGGCGGGTCCTCTGCGTTGACGCTCTCCCGGGCTGACACCGCCTTCACGTGCGCATTCTCCCTTTCCCCGTCGGAACTTACGTACAGGTACGATTCGACGACGCACAGGCGGCGCTTCATCCGGGGGTCGACCGACGTCTGGCAGACGACGGGATATCCGGCCGGCAGGTACAGACAGGTGATCCGGATTGCGTATCATCCCGCCGATGATGAGCTCGGGCGGGGGACGTTCCGGGGGATCGACGGGGAGGCGGTGACGTCGATACTGAACACGATCGCCCGTCTCGGCGTCATTGACTCCCGCCATTACGGAGGGAACAGCTGGCACACCCCCTACGGACCGATCTGCCTTCACGAGCAGTACATCGCCCAGTTCAACGTGGCGATCGACGACGGGAACTATACCCGGGGGTACGCGAAGTGCCTCGATTATTACCGGGATCATGCGATACTCACCGACGGCAGGGTGAAATCCCGCTGGGCATACACCGATGAGGATGCCACGCCGGGAACCGCCGACTCGCTCGGCTTTTACGAGGCACGGTGGGGGATCCTTCTCGACTCGAATCCGGATTTTGTGATCAATGTTGCAGACGAGTTCGATCAGTCGGGAGACCTCGCGTGGCTGCGAACGCACAAGCGGTCCTGTGAAAAGGCCCTGGACTTCATGCTGAACCGGGACACGGACAGAGACTCGCTGGTGGAGATGATGACGGACACCCGCAGGGAGAAGAAGGGGAGCGACTGGCTCGACGTGATCTGGGCGTCGGGGGAAAACGCGTTGGTTAACGCCGAACTCTACCATGCGCTCGACCGGTGGTCGGAGCTCGAGTCCGTGATGGGCGATTCCGCGAGAGCAAACGGGTACCGAGGCTTCGCCGCCGGTCTGAAGAGGAACTTCAACAGGTCCACGTCAGATGGGGGATTCTGGCACGACTCGACCGGTTGTTATGTCCACTGGCGGGAGAAGGACAGCACCGTCTGGGGCAACAATCTCGTGACGCCGGTGAATTTCATGGCCATCGCATACGGCATCTGCGACGACCCGTGGCGCAAAGCCGTGATACTCGACGAAATTCAACTCGTCATGCAGAAGGAGAGGCTGTTCTTCTGGCCGGTCTGCATGTTTCCGTATGAACCCGGAGCGGCGCATGATCTGAACTACCCGTTTCCGGCATACGAAAACGGCGATCTCTTTCTTTCATGGGGAGAGCTCGGCGTCCGTGCATATGCTGCGGACCACCCGGACGTCGCGCTCCGCTACGTCAGGAATGTCATCGAACGGTACCGGCAGGACGGGCTCGCGTTCCAGCGCTATCTCCGCGGCACGCAGCAGGGAGCGGGGGACGATATACTCGCGGGGAACGCATCGGCGATTACCGGCCTGTACAGGGATATCTACGGCATACAGCCCCGGTACAACAGGCTCTACCTCAATCCCCATCTTGTGAAAGATCTGTACGGTACCCGGATACGCTACCGGCTCAGGGGGGTCGAATACGACATCGACCTGAACGGGGCGCTGAACGGCATCGCCGTCGGCGGGTTCAAAGTGAGCTCGCCCGGGGATTTTGCGCTCGCGGCCGAAGGCCAGCGGTTTCTCTGGTACACCGGGAATTCCGCCGTGCCGGCGATGGCGTTTGCGGGCCCCGGCGTAAATCGCATTCAGGTGACGATTCGGGAGTGGTCGGACAGCCGGCGGTGGACGGAAAAGAATCCCTCGTCGGTCAACGTCGTGTCGCACGAAGTGATGGATCTTCCCCCGAACCGGGAATACGAAATCTACTGCAACCGCCGGATGGTTGGTACGCGCACCGCGGACCCGGGGGGTGTCATACAGTTTTCGAACGGCGGGGACAGCGCGGGGGAACAGCTTTTTGAGGTTCTCCCCCGTTAGAGGCGTCATTGTCGCGGGGGGGGCATGACTGGCGCCGCTCACTGGCCGTGGTGGTCCGCGGGGAACCGGAAAAGGAGGGATAGAGAGCGGCAACCCGCCCGGTGCTTCCCGTTGCGCCCCGGTGTGTCCACCTGTCGAGAAAGGAATCAAAGTGACGGAAAAGAAGATCAAATGGGGAATCCTCGGTACAGGCATGATCGCGGGGAAGATGGCCGAGGGTCTTTCGGTCGTCCCGGGTGCGGCGCTCTGCGCAGTCGCATCGCGGTCGAAAGGGAAGGCCGAGGAGTTTTCCCGGAGGTACAACGTCGCGACCGCGTACGGTTCATATGAAGAGCTCGCCGCCGATCCCGGGATCGATGTCGTCTACGTGGCGACGCCGCACCCGTACCACTGCGCGAACTCGGTGATGTGCATCGAGAGGGGCAGGGCGGTGATCTGTGAAAAGCCGTTTGCGATGAACGAACGCGAGGTTCTCCGCATGATCGCGGCTGCCAGGGAAAACGGCGTCTTCCTCATGGAGGCGTTCTGGACCCGGTTTCACCCCTCGATCCGGCGCGTCCTTGAGCTCGTCGCCTCAGGGGCTCTGGGGGAAGTCCGCCACATCGATTCCGACTTCGGCGTGTTCAACCGGTTCGACCCGCAGCACCGGGCGTTCAACAAAGAACTGGGGGGCGGCTCGCTTCTCGACATCGGGATCTATCCCGTGTTCCTGACGCTCCTTCTCTGGGGGGAGCCCGACCGGATAGCGTGCGTCCCCCGCATGGGAAGCACGGGGGTGGACGAGAGCCTCGCGCTGATCTACGGCTATGACGACGGCCGCATTGCGACGCTCTACTCGAGCTTCATCGTCAACTCCTCGGTCGAGACACACATTTGCGGGACGGAAGGAAGGCTGAAGCTCCCCCGCATGTGGTTCTGTCCCGTCCCGATCGAGCTGACAAGGGGGGAGAGCCGGACGGAAACGCTCTCGTTTGATTTCGTCGGCAACGGCTATAACTACGAAGCCGAAGAAGTAAATCGATGCCTGCGTGAAGGGAAGAAAGAAAGCGACGTGCTTCCGCTCGATTTCAGCCTCCGGCTCATCCGTCTTCTCGACAGGACAAGGAAGGAGATGGGTCTCGCGTACGATGCCGACATGGGAAAATAGAAGAAATGGCACGGGAAGACTCCTCCGGCTTCTCTTGTGTCTGTCCGCAGAGTTCGGTAGGTTAAGAACGTGAATCTGCGCCGCCGGTTCATGGCTCCTTCGTCTCCACATTCGAATCCCCGGGTCCGCCTCATGTCGCAGTTCAGGCATTATGCGCTTTCGCTTCTTCTCTTCCCGTCGGTCCTTGCAGCCGGGACAGGTTCCCCCTGCTCGCACTGGTCTCTCGACATCCCTGTGAGCGGGTACGGCATCAGCGTCGGCAATTCCGCAAGACATGACGGCCTCCGGTTCAACTGGAGGGACGACTGCCTTGAGGAGGTGAACGGATTCAATTTCACGCTGTGGGTTCCGGGGGACCAGATGACCGGTGAAATCAACGGGCTCGCAATAGGTCTCGGTGCCGCGGGGGGGGATGAGATCAACGGCGTGGCGTTCGGCGTGGGTGGGGTTTTCGGAGGACGGAGCCTGAACGGGGTCTCCATCGGCGGTCTTGCCGTCGTCACGTCGGGAGATGCTTCGGGCATCACGTTCTCCGGTCTGGGGACCGTTGTGGGCGGGAATCTTACGGGGCTGAATTTCGGCGGGTTGGGGTGCGTCTGCAACGGGGCGATGACCGGCATTTCTATCGGACCGCTGGGCCTCGTCGGCCAGAAGGGGATGACCGGGATCTCTCTCGGCGGACTCGGCACGGTATCAAACGGCGACGTCACCGGCATCAGCCTCGGCGGCCTTGGTCTCGTTTCGGCAGGAAGCTTCACCGGGATCAACATCGGAGGGTTGGCGCTCGTCGGTACGAAGGGGATTGCCGGCGTCAACTTCGGCGGTCTCGCGGTGGTGTCCCCGGGACAGATACAATGTATCACGGTCTCGGGACTGGCCGTCGTGGGAGTGCAGGGAATTCAGGGAGTGACGATTGCCGGCGCCGCCGTCGTCTCAAAGAACGGGATCTCCGGTTTGACGATCACCGCGGGGGCCGTCGAAGGGGGAACGGAGATTTCCGGACTAACGATTGCGGGGTTTCGCACGAGGGGGGAGAACGTGTCCGGCCTCGACATAAACGTTATCACGACCCAGGTCGGGAACTCCAGCGGAATAATCACAGGCCTTTACAACCGGGTGTACGAAACGCAAAACGGCATCTCCATCGGCATATTCAATTATGCCGACAATTTGCACGGTCTCCAGATCGGCATCCTGAATATCGCCGGGAACAATCCTTCGGGGTTGAGAATCCTCCCACTGTTGAATTATCATTTCTGATCTACTCCAGGTGCCGGCGAACAGCATGAGATCGGAGTCGGTCCGCGGGGCGATCGCACTCGTCGCCGCTTTTGTGCTTTCGCTTCCCCAGCCCCCCCCGGCCCGTACGCAGGTCCGCCCCGGGAATTTCACCATGCTCTCCCGGTCCGGGGCGGCCGTCACGATAAGCGCCGGCCTTTCGTCCGTTTCGGTCAGGTTTTACGCGCCGGACATCCTAAGGGTCGACATGCTCACTTATCCTGGAAACGTCGCCGATTCCTCGTTCGCGGTCATCAGGGAGGCATCCCCGTCTCTCCCGGTCAGCGTCGGCGAAACCGATTCGGCGATCATGATCTCGTCGGTCTCTCTCCGTGTCGTTTGCAGGAAATTTCCCCTCCGGCTCGCGTTCTTCGACTCTTCGGGACGCGAGCTTACGCGGGAGCCCTCAGCCGGGGGAATGGCCGTGCGTGACGATGAGAAGATCGCCATCTTTGCGATCCGGCCGGATGAACACTTCTACGGGACGGGCGAGCGGGGGATACGGCTTGACAGGCGGCGGGAGGTGTTCGACTGCTACAACATGCAGACGGGCGGGTACTCGACTCCGCTCCCCACGATGAACATCAATGTTCCGTTCATTGCATCGACCCGGGGATATGCAATCTACTTCGATAACACGTACAGGGGCAGGTTCGACGTCGGCGCAACGGATAGCACCGTATTGACGTACACGGCCGGGGGCGGCGTCCTCTCATACTACGTAATTGCCTCGCCGACACTCGCCGGGGAGCTCGAGCGGTACACATGGCTCACGGGGAGACAGCCCCTTCCGCCCCGCTGGGCGTTCGGCTATATCCAGTCGAAGAACCGGTACAGGAATGAATCGGAAGCCCGGGCGGTCGTGGACACGCTCCGAAGGAAGTCAATTCCCTGCGACGCGATCGTCCTCGACCTTCAGTGGTTCGCCCGCATGGGCGATCTCCGTTGGGACACGGCTGCCTGGCATGAACCCGTGAGAATGATGTCTGATTTTCTGGGAACCGGCATAAAGACGATCCTGATCACGGAGCCGTACGTCGTCGAGACGTCCGCCAACTTCGACTCGGCTTCGCGGCTCGGCTATCTCGCGATGGACTCGCTCGGCCGCACGTACATGCTCGACAGGTGGTGGTCGTGCGGGGGCTGCAACGCATCCCTCTTTGACATGACGAATCCCGCCGCGCGCGAGTGGTGGTGGGAGAAGCACCCCCCGTTTCTCGGGAAGTATGTCGCCGGTCTCTGGACCGACCTCGGAGAGCCCGAGCGTCACCCCGCGGACATGAGGCATTTCCTGGGACCGGCCGGAAGGATTCACAACGTGTACGATCTCCTCTGGGCGAAGACTGTCTTTGAGGGGATGGGCCGGTTCCGACCGGGGCAACGGGTCTTCAATCTCACCCGATCCGGATTTGCGGGAATACAGAGATACGGAGCGATTACATGGTCGGGGGACGTCTCCCGGAGCTTCGGCGGCCTCCAGGTCCAGCTCCCGATGCTTCTGAACATGGGGATGTCCGGCCTCGCGTATCAGAACTCTGACATCGGAGGGTATGCGAGAAACCCCACGACCCCGGAGCTGTACGTCCGGTGGATGGAATTCGGTGTCTTCACCCCGGTCACACGGGCCCATGGGGCGGGCGAGTCCGTCCACGGTGCTCCGACGGAGCCCTGGCGGTTCGGACCCGAAGCGGAGAGTATCTGCCGCGAGATGCTCACTCTCCGGTACAGGCTTCTCCCCTATAACTATACGATGGCATTCAGGAACTACGAGTCGGGTCTTCCCCTTGCGCGCCCCCTCATCATGATGTACCCGGGCGACCGCAGGTTTGCTGACGAGAGCTCGACGTATATGTGGGGGGATGATATTCTCGTTTCACCGGTTGTTAATGCCGGAGAGAGGTCGAAGAGTGTGGTTTTCCCGGAAGGGGACTGGGTGAATTTCTGGACGGACGAGGTTGTGCACGGGGGAAACTCCGTTGAAGTTGCAGCCCCTCTCGGACGCATCCCGCTCTTTGTGAGATCCGGGAGCATCATTCCGATGGCCCCGGCGATGGAGTATTCGGATGAGAGGCCTCTTGACACGCTGACGCTCGGCGTGTACCCCGGGAGAGGGCATCCGGATTCCGCTCTCCTGTATGAAGACGATGGGACCACGACGGCGTATCAGAACGGGGCTTTCGCACGGACGGAATTCACGCAGTCGATGTCTGTATCGAACGGAACGGAGCATCTGGTGCTCGTGATCGGGCCTTCCCGTGGTGGATTCCCGGGGAAGGTCAGGAGCCGCACGTACGATGTCGAGATTCACGGGGTCGAGCGGGTGCCGTCTGTTGTCCGGCTGAACGGAAAGGCCGTCCCGGAGTCTTCGCGAGTCCGTCGTCCGGGCGTTCCTGCATACCGGTTGGATCATGATCTCTCGCGTCTGGCCCTCACTCTTTCGTGCGTCACCGACAGCGCATATTCGCTTTCAATTGATTTACCGCGGTCCAGGTAAGGAACTCACAAAAACACCGCTCTGTTGTTTCATTTATAGCATTGTGCCAACTGCAGATTCATCCACTCACATCACACTGAAGGACACTCATGGCAGCCGGAAAATCTGAAGACCTGGGCAAATTGGTTTTGCGATTATCAATCGGATTCGTGCTTGTTCTGCACGGAATCTTCAAACTTCACGCAGGCGTTGATTGGCTGAATGGACCTCTCTCGCAATTCGGCCTCCCCGGGTTTCTCGCTTACGGGGTTTACATCGGCGAGATCGTCGGTCCGGTATTGCTGATCCTTGGATTCCGGGCACGGATTGGAGCGGCGATTGTCGTCCTCAATATGCTCGTGGCGCTCGCGCTCGCCCACAGGGCTCAGATATTCACAATCAGCCCGGCAGGCGGAGGGTGGGCCGTCGAGCTGCCGGCCCTCATCCTGTTTGGAGCTCTCGCCATTTTCTTCCTGGGCGGGGGAAAGTACGGCATAAAGGGGGGAAAAAACGCCTGGGATTGAATCTCCGCGCGTCAATTCCTATCATGGGGTCAGAACCCTCAACCCGGGTGAGACCCCATGCCTGCTCCCCCTACCGTCTGGAGTGAATTCTTCTCATGGACATCACTGATCCCGGATCGGGCCTCAGAGACCTGGCTTCATCATCCGGCGCGACTGAGCCGATGCCTGTCCTCTTCGTCGGACATGGCAACCCCATGAACGCGATCACCGACAACGAATTCTCCCGCGGGTGGCGGGAGGTCGGGAAATCCCTCCCGAAACCCGGGGCCGTCCTCTGTGTTTCTGCGCACTGGGAGACGAAGGGGACGTACGTGACGGCGATGCAGAAGCCCCCGACGATTCATGATTTCGGCGGGTTCCCCCCTGAACTCTACGAAGTGCAGTACCCGGCCCCCGGGAGTCCCGGGCTCGCGAATGAGACGAAACAGAGCGTCCGCTCTGCGGATGTCGGGCTGGACTTCGAGTGGGGGCTCGATCACGGATGCTGGAGCGTCCTTCGCCATGTTTTTCCCGGGGGCGACGTTCCGGTGATTGAGCTCAGCATCGACAGCACGAAGCCTCCCCGCTGGCATTACGACCTGGCGAAGGAACTTGCCCTGTTCCGCAAAAAGGGAGTCCTTATCGCCGGCAGCGGCAACATCGTGCACAATCTCAGGATGATCGACTGGCGGGCGACGGAGGGATTCGACTGGGCCAGGCAGGCGAACGAGACGCTGAAAGATCTGATCGCGGGGGGAGACGGCGAGCGTCTCATCGATTACAGGTCGCTCGGCAGGGAGGTGCAGATGGGCGTTCCGACTCCCGAACATTACATCCCTCTTCTCTATGCGATGGGCCTCAGGGAGGAAGGGGAGGCAGTTTCCTTTTTCAACGACAGGACTGAACTGGGCGCGATTTCGATGACATCCTTCAGGGTCGGTTGATTCTCAGGTAATGACGTAAGGAGTGCTCTCCATGGTGGAAACCCTTCGTTTCACGTTGAACGGGAAGCCCGCGGTCGTCACGGTCGACAGCGACAGGTTGCTCCTCTGGGTTCTCCGGACGGACCTCGGATTGACCGGGACAAAATACGGCTGCGGTGAGAGCTTCTGCGGCGCATGCACGGTGATCGTGAACGGCGAAGCCGTCCGCTCCTGCCAGACCGCCGTGAAAGAGGTCAGGGACAGGGAAGTAACGACGATTGAGGGGCTCGCCGGCGACGGCCCCCTCCATCCCGTCCAGAAGGCGTTCATGGAGAACGATGCGCTCCAGTGCGGGTACTGCACGCCGGGAATGATAATGAACGCGTATGCATTCCTCCGGAAAAATCCCCGACCGTCTGAAGCGCAGATCCTCGAGGGGTTGGAGGACGGCCTCTGCCGGTGCGGGGCGCACAACCGCATCGTCCGGGCGGTCCAGGCAGCGGCGAAAGAAATGCGGGGAGGGCTCTGACATGAACGAATTCGAATACTGGACGAACGACGCGGAAGAGGCCGCATTCACGATGGACCGCCGGCGGTTTCTTCAGACGGCCGGGAGCGGGATATTCCTCTTCTTCAGGATCCGCGACGTTTCCTTCTTCACCCAGGAAGGTCCCGGAAGGGTATTGCAGCAGGGAGGCCCGTCGGATTTCAACGCCTATCTGAAGATCGGCGAGGATGGCCGCGTCTCCTGCTATACAGGGAAGATCGAGATGGGACAGGGGATCGTCACGTCTCTCGCCCAGATGCTGGCCGACGAGCTTGACGTGAACATCGACGACGTCGACATGGTCATGGGGGATACCGATCTCTGCCCGTTTGACCGGGGGACATTCGGCTCCCTGAGCACGCGCGCATTCGGGCCCTCACTCAGGACCGCGGGCGCCGAGGCGAGGAGAGTCCTGATGGAAATGGCCTCCGGGCAGCTCAGGGTTCCGGTGAGTGGTCTTGCGACCGGGGGGGGCGTCGTGTTCGACAGGTCGAACGCGAAGACCCGCGTCACGTATGCCGCGCTGGCCAGGGGGAAGAAGATCGAACGCACTCTTACCGACCCTGTCGCCGTCAAAAAGCCCTCGGAATTCAAACTCATGAGCAAACCCCTCACACGGAGGGATGCGCGTGAGAAGGTCACCGGCAAAGCGAAATACGCGGGCGACATTCAGCTCCCGGGGATGCTCTACGCGAAAATACTCCGCCCCCCCTCGCACGGCGCGAAACTGACTGACGCTGATACACGGGAGGCGGAAGATGTGGAAGGGGCCCGGGTCATCCGGGACGGCGACTTCGTCGCGGTCCTGCACAGGTATCCGGATGTTGCCCAGTCCGCGCTTTCGAAAGTCAAGGCGAAGTTCGACATCCCGGCGCCTGCCGTTGACGACCGGTCCATTTACGACCACCTCCTGAAAGTCGCCCCCGGGGGAAAAATCGTTGCCTCGGGAGGAGATCTCTCCGCCGGGGAGAAGGTCTCCGCGTCGGTCCAGGAGGAGACGTACTATAATGCATACGTCGCGCATGCCCCGATGGAGCCCCATACGGCGGTCGTGAAAATCGAGGGGAAGAAGGCGACGGTCTGGGCCTCGACACAGGCGCCGTTCGGCGCGCGCGAGGAGGTCGCGAAAGAACTCGGATTCAGGACTGAAGACGTCAGGGTGATCACGCCGTTCGTCGGCGGGGGATTCGGCGGGAAAACCGCCCACCTGCAGGTCGTCGAAGCGGCGCGCCTCGCCCGGCTGAGCGGGAGCCCGGTCCAGGTGGCGTGGACACGGGCTGAAGAGTTCTTTTACGATACGTTCCGTCCTGCGGCCGTCGTGAAGATACGGTCCGGTATCACGGCGAACGGGGGAATCAGTTTCTGGGATTACGGAGTGTACTTCGCCGGCGAGCGGGGGTCGGAACAATTCTACCAGATCCCGAACCACCGGACCACCGCCTACAATGCGGGCTGGGTCGGTGCGGAAGGGGCGCACCCTTTCGCGACGGGTGCCTGGCGCGCCCCCGGCAACAACACGAACACGTTTGCGCGGGAATCGCAGATCGACATCATGGCCGCGAAAGCGGGCGCGGATCCGGTGGAGTTCCGCCTGCGCCACCTTGCGGATGCGAAAATGAAGCGGGTGCTTCAGACCGCGGCGGAAAAATTCGGCTGGACGCCGGCGAAAACTCCAAGCGGACGCGGGCTCGGCGTTGCGCTGGGCATCGACGCGGGGACCTATGTTGCCGCAATCGCCGCGGTCGAGGTCAAGAAAGAGACGGGGGAAGTCAGGGTAAGAAGGGTCCTTGCCGTGCAGGACATGGGGCTTGTCATCAACCCCGAGGGGGCGGCGATCCAGATGGAAGGATGCATCACGATGGGTCTCGGGTACGCTCTTCGCGAGGGGCTCCACTTCAAGGGAGGGGAGATCGCGGATCTGAATTTCGGGACATATGAACTGCCGAGATTTTCCTGGCTCCCGAAGATCGAGACGCACATCGTGGACAACGAGAACTCGCCCCCGCAGGGAGGGGGCGAACCCGTTATTGTCACGATGGGCGCGGTCATTGCGAACGCGATCTTCGACGCCGTGGGTGCCAGAGTCTTCGAGCTTCCGATGTTGCCCGAAAGGGTGAAGGGAGCTCTTACCGGGGGATGACCGTCGGGGCAAACACGAGTTTTCAGACCGTCAGGACTCGCTCGAGATCCGGGCGCTGAACGCCGGGGAGCGCTATTGCTTTGCCGTTGAAGCGCTTAACGGCAGCGGCGTCTCCCGGCTGGGTGCCCCCGCGGCGGCGGACCGGCCGGGCATCGGGGGCAGAGGAGATTAAACCCGGGGCGCCGGGCGCCCGTCTAACATGTGAATGCACAATGGGGGACCGGGCACTCGAACCCGGCTTCCGGTGTTAGAATGTGCGAGGAGTAGGGGTTAGGCTTTTACCACCATCACCCCCCACCCAATAACCGGGAAGTACTATTCAACAATATTTCCCGCCGGCCGGGCCGGTGAGCAAGTCCGATTCCGGATCTGCTCGGCCTGATGCCGTCGGGGACAAGGGAGGGGATATGAATCGAACAACAGCGTGGCTCGCTGTGATTGTCTTCGCCCTCGCGGCCGCGGGGTGCGCGCCCGAGTATACGCGGTATCACTACGGAGAGCGCCCTCCGGTCAGGGATTCGCTCGCGCTGATGACGAAAGATGACGTTATCGCGCTCACGAAGTCAAGGATCGGCGACAATGTCATCATAAGAATGATCTACAATTCGGGCTCCGTGTTTCATCTGCGGACCCCCGATGTTATTGAGCTGGCCGACTCCGGAGTGAGCGACACCGTCATAACAGCGATGATGAGAACGGACGAGCCCGGCGGTGGCGGTGGCGGTCCGGGCGGATACTATGCGTCGTACCCTCCGTATTACTGGTGGGGCGTCTCTCCCTGGTGGTCCCCGTGGTATTTTTCGTCATACTGGGGATACTGGGGGAGTGGCTACTGGCCGACCTATTATTATTACCGGTCGTACGCTCCTTATTACGGAGGGTACAGGTACCGGTCGTACGGTGGGGGTGGCGGCGGCTACCGGGCGATGGGTCGCCGGCGCTGAGCAGGAGATGCAACTGTAATCTGATTCAGGAATCTTGGGCCTGACAGGTATTCACCCCCGGCGCGGCGGGACCCGCTGCGCCGTCAGGGTGGGACCTGAAAGGCCCGAGCCCATTTCAGGGCTCACCCGTTTCCTGTCCCGGATTTGTTCTCCGGTTCCCCCTCACCTCCGGGAGGCGCTGATCGCGCGGCGGGAGGTTGTTCCTCCATATCCTCACGAACCACGCGATAACAACGAGGTTCACCCCCCAGAGCATCGTCTCAATCCAGAGCCTTTCGTTCCAGATCCACCAGCGTTTTCCCGGCCCGTGCGTGAACGAGTCGACGAAGAGGTGAAGCCAGTACATGGGGACGTACCGGAGGATCGCCCCGATGCGCCCCGAATGCGCTGAGACATAGAGTCTCCAGCGGTCCCCGCGGATGAGGTTCCCGTACGCTCCGAAGAGATCGGGGAGCGCGCCGAAAAATGCCCCTGTCAGGAAGAGCGCCCAGAGCCAGGCCTTCTTCCGAATCCTGGCGATGAACGGGGAAAGGAGAAGGAGCCCCCCCTGCGTTGCGTGACAGATCGTATCAGCCACCGGACCCCCTTTCATCGAAACGGACGCTGAAGAGCTCCCTCGCCCTGAGCGTCACCCAGCCCACAACAAGAAGCGTCATCACGCCTCCGAAGACCGCCGATGGAACGACCCCCATGAGCCGCGCGGTGGTCCCCGATTCGAACGCCCCCAGCTCGTTCGACGATGACACGAATATCCCGTTGACCGCCATCACACGCCCGCGCATTTCATCCGGCGTCCTGAGCTGCAGCAGCGTCTGGCGGATGACGATGCTGATGCTGTCGCAAGCGCCGCTCACAAACAGGGCGGCGACGGACAGCGCCATCCACGGGGAGAGTGCGAACACGATGATCGACACGCCGAACCCCGCGATCGCCGACAGGAGCGTGCGCCATGCGTGGTGCATCGGCGAGACTCTCTGGAGCACCATGAGCATGATGACCGCGCCCGCGGAGGGAGCCGCGCGCAGTATCCCCAGCCCGCGCGCGCCGACGTTGAGTATGTCCTGCGCGTAAATGGGGAGGAGGGCGACGACGCCGCCGAAGAGGACCGAAAACAGGTCGAGTGAGAGCGCGTAGAGTATGACCTTCGTCCCCCAGACGAAGCTCACCCCCTCCCTGACGCTGGCGAGCAATGACGAGCCGGGCTGGTGCTCGTTCATCACGCGGCTGTTCCCCGTCCGTGCGTAAAAGACAAGGGCCAGCAGGAAGAGGCAGATGACAACAAGCAGCGTGCCGGAAAACCCGAGCCAGAAAAAGAGAAACCCGGCCACGGCGGGACCGAGTATCGCACCGGCCTGGAATGACGAGCTGCTCCACGTGGCGGCGTTTTCGTACACGGCGATCGGGACGAGGAAGGCGCGGAGCGAGGCCGCGGCCGGCGACTGGAATGCCCGGCACACGCCGATCATGAATACCGTCGCATAGATCACGGGGACGAGTGCGGCGGCCCGGATGTCCCCCTGTTCCGCCCGCCGGGCGGAGAAATGAAGGAAGACCGAGCCGAGCGTGATGACGCCGACGGACACAATGATGATAACCCGCCTGCTCATCCTGTCCGCGAGGTGACCGCCGAAGAGCGAAAGGCCGATGAACGGGATGAACGTGGCGAGACCGGTCAGTCCGAGCGCGAGGGGATCGCGCGTGATGACGTAGAGCTCATAGCCGAGCGAGACTTCCTGTATGAAGAATGCGACCGTGAACAGGAACGTCGCGCTGATATAGCTGCGGTATGCCGGATACCGCAGCGCGGCGTAGGGATCCCGGATGCGCTGAAAAGAACTGATCGGTGCTCCTTTGGATTTGAGTTCCGGTCGAATCCAAAATACGAAAAATCCCTCTGACTTGCTCCGGATCTCCCGCCGCGTGCGACCTCCTCATGCATCCCCTCCGCGAATTACGCTCCTGTTTCGATCACGAATCCCGGGTCGAATCCGCTGACGGGAAGGTGGGGGTAGCCGCGCTGGTTGCTGATGATCCGGGTCTTCCCGATCGAGTAATCGACGCAGTAATGCGTGTGCCCGTGTATCCAGAGGAGAGGTTGCATTTCCGCGATGAGATCCTCGAGATCGGAGGCATAGGCCCCGCTGACAGGGTCGACGGAGAACTCCGGGTTGAGCGAGCGGACGCTCGGTGCATGGTGTGTAACAACGACGGTCCTGGAAGGGTCCTTTTCGACTTCTGCCCTGAGCCACTGTCGCGAGGCGGCGTTCCTCTTCGCGGTATCTTTTGGCTCGAGGCGCCGGTACCGCGGACTTACCCTTATTTTCCGGTAGTCGTTCATCCTGTCACGCGACGCCTGCATCGATCCCGCCATGTCACCGGCGATTTCGAAATCCGACCAGAGTGTGCATCCCAGGAACCGTATCCCCTGTATTGTCACGCCTGTACACTCCAGGAACCGGACGGTCCCGGGGTTCTTCTTCCGGAGCAGTTTTTTCGTCAGGCTCGGAATCGCGTGCCCGTAATACTCGTGGTTTCCGGCGATGTAGATCACCGGCCGCTCCGTGAACGCCGCGCAGGCCCACGTGAATCCTTTCTCACCGAGATCAATGTCGCCTGCGAGAACGGTCACGTCCGCTTCCGCTCCGTACCCGGTAAGCTCACGGAACTCGTTGTGGAGGTCGCTCAGTATGTGAATGCGCAAGTGTGCTCGCGTCTGTAAATTCGCCGCCGGGTTACTTTTCGGTGACCGCAGTATAATGGTGATCGGTGAACCGTCGCCATCCCTTCTTTGTCTTCGCTTCAACGGCCCAGTGGAATCCCTCCTGCTCGTGCGGCCAGTATATCATCCGGGCTCGGCCGGCCGGCATTTCCGCTTCAAACATGATCGCCTGCTTGTGGACGTCGCTCCCGTCTGCGATCGTTCCTTCCGAGTGCTTTCCGTCGGACGTGAATGACCAGAAGGAGACTTTGCCGTCGCTGACACCGTACAGTGCATGTTCCTCGTACACTCCCTTGCCGAAATCCCATCGCGCTGTCAGTTGTACGTATTTCCCTCCGAGCGTGCGGGTGAATGTACGCGTGCACCTGACTTTACCCATGGGAGTCATCGCCTCCGCCTTCCAGGTTCCCATCAGGGGGGCCAGCACGCCGAGTTTCCCCGGTCCCTTTTTCCATTGATCGTTTTCGAGCTCATTGATTCACCTCGATCCGTCTGCGGAGAACGCCGGGCGGCGTGTAATGTCGGCATTGGAGACCATTACTTCAATGATCTGTTTTGCTGCTCACCGGGTGTCACAATTCTCGCTGTCCGGCCGTATTGACTCCACTGCGGGTAAGCTCAAATCGTATCATGCCCGGTTCGGCGCCTGCTCCGGCAGGATGAATCCCGCCCCCTCGAGTATCGAACGGGAGGGGGCATTGTCCCCCGCCGTGTTGGCGAGTATCCGGTGAACACGCGCGTCGTCGAGCGCCGCGTGCACGAGCCCCTCGACCATCTCCCGCCCCAGCCCTTGGCCCCGCCACGCCTCCGACACGGAATATCCGATCTCGATCTCCCCCTTTTGGCCCGGGGGTCCGAGAAACCCGCCTGTCCCTATCACAACGGAGCGTGTTCCCGATCCGGTGCGAAGAATCGCGTACCAGACATACCATCCCCCGTCGGAAGGATCCGCTTTTTCCATTCGCTCGAGAAAGAACTCGCGGGCGTTCGCATCGTACTCTCCGGGGGGCCAGGCCGCCGGGACATCCGCATCAAGGAGGATCCCCAGCTTTTCAGGCGACTGCATCTCCGCCCGGAGGTGGTCCGCGGTTCCGGGAACAAGCGTCAGTCGTTCTGTGCGCCGCTCGGCGTCCATGACAGTCAGGAGTGCACCTTGATGTCGACGAGTTTCAACACGACCTTGATTGAGGAGCGGTTCCTGATCTCGAGTCGCAGTCCCCTTCCTTCCGCGTATCGCTTTGCTTCCTTCACCTCGCGGATGAGCACCGGGGGAAGGTCGCTCTTGGCGATCGTGTCAACGGCCTTGTCCCCGAATATGAACGCGAGCCTGAAGTATTTCTCCTGGGCGGAGAGGAAAAAGAGGTTCCGCTTTTTGAGAAGGAACTTGAGCGCCCAGCCCGATTTTACGCCGTAGTATTTCCACTCCTCGATAGCAGGTCCGTGTTCCTTCCGCACGGAGTCCCTTATCTCGACCCAGGTCTTGAACGAATTCCCGAGCACGTCTGAAAGCGCTTTGTCGTCCGGGGGGGACGATTTGTCCATGAACGCGCTGCTCATCGCAGGCTTCCTTTGAGTATGTCAACCGTAGTCTGAATTGATGCGTACTCGCCGTCGAGATTGGCGAGCGACATCGCGTGAACTTCACCTGCCGTCCTGAACCTGCCCTCGAAATCCTTCCGTCCGAATGTAAACGTCGCGTCCGATACGACGATCGTCCTGAACCCCAGGTCGCCGGCCATCCGTGCCGTGGATTCCACGGAGTTGTTCGTGATGACTCCTGCGATAACGACGTCCGCGATCGCGTGATCGCGCAGCAGGGATTCAAGAGTAGTCCCGACGAACGCGCTCCCCGTCTGTTTTGTGAGAACAGGCTCGCCGGGAAGCGGGATGGCCGCCTCTTTGAACTCGGCGCCCGGCTGCCCTTCCCTGTACGTCGAGTCCGGAAACCGGGAGGCGTGCCTGATGTGAATGACGGGACGGGATGTTGTGCGCCAGTGTTCGAGAAGGCGGTGGATGTTCTCCTCTGCACCGGGGTTGTTCCGTACGCCCCACGAGGGGTGGTCAATGGCCTTCTGCAGGTCGATGATGATGAGGGCGGCGTTGTCAGGAATTGCGGCCAATGGGCTCTCTGTCTTCAAAGTGAAGCCGGGAATTCACATTGCAGGTTTCCGTTCTCTTGCCAGCGCCGGAATCGGCTCGCCGCGTCCCGAGCAGGCGATAAGGATGCCGAGCCTTTTTTTGCGGGTTTCCTCGCGCTTTGCGCTCATCACCCAGAATATGCTCACCCGTTTGTACCACGGAGCCCTTGCCTGAAAGAACGCCCAGGCTTTCTTTTGATCCCGGAACTTCTTCCCGAGCGCCGGAGAAAGCTCCGTCGGGCGTTGTTCAAACGAGTAGATGCCGGTCCTCTTCCGATCCCTCGCCTCAAATGCGGCAAGACCCGGCTTTTCCATCCGCCCTTCTGTAATGAGCCGTACGGCGTGTCGTACGTTCACGTAGCTCCAGGTGCTCCGGGGCTTTCGCGGAGAGAACCGGACCGTAAAACTGTCTTTGTCCAGGCTGTGCCGTACGCCGTCAATCCAGCCGAAACAGAGTGCCTCGTCGAGCGCCTGCGCGTACGTGATCCCGTTGTTTGACGCGTGAACTCTGTATGTGCGTACGATGAGCTCCGGGCTAACCGAATGGTTCTTCTTCAGCCACGAGCGAAACGCTGCCGGGGTCCGAAACTCCGCAGGTAACTGTTCTGCCATTTCCGGAGGGTGGGATGTGATGGCTGCTGTGTCGCGGTTGTATCGCCGCGATTGAAAGAACGGCAACATAGGCCGAAGGGTCGATCGGGCCCGCGACGCGCGGGTACGGTAAAAGCCGCTTTTCATGTCCGGTTGCGGGGGTGCTGCCGGGTGATTCACTTCGGTTCGGCTGTCAGCCTTGAGACATTAGCGGGATGGTGGTCATGAGGCCGCGTCCACGGAAGCGAGTTTCACGACCGTGTTCCAGTTGCGCCCCGTCCCCTTGGACTTGAGCGCCTTTTCGATGACCGGAAGCGTGAGCCGGGTTTTTGCAAACCCGTTGGGGTACGTGACGTATGCTTGCCTCCCTTCCGAACGAAGGACTTCGGGTCCCGGGTGGGATTTCTGAAGCGCCTTCACGTCCGCGGGGGCCGGTGCGCTCCTCAGGAACATGACCGCAAGGTGGCCCGGATCGCGTTCTGCCTCGCCGGGGAAGGGGTTGCCTGACACGACCGTCTGCATGTCCTTCGCGGTCCGGATGAATACCATTGTCTCGACCGAAAGGCGTTTCTTGATCTCCGACTCCAGCACTTGTTCGAGCGTTGCGATCGACTGCTGCTTCCCCCTGAACGCGAGATTGCCGCTCTGGAGCAGGGACTGCGGGTCTTCGAAACCCAGCCGCGAGAGGAGGGCGCGAAGGTCCGCCATTGCCACCTTCTTGTGGCCGCCGATGTTGACCCCGCGCAGCAACGCGATGTACGTCGTCATTGCACCGGGCTGTCAAGAGTGACCGAAGGGGCGCTCCAGGTGAGCGTATCGTTCAACATGCCGCGCCTGTAGTTCACGACCTCCAGTCGTTCCGGGTTTTTTCATTTGTCGATTGACTTCATGTTTGCTTCTGCATATCTCTCCCCCGCAATCTCTCCCGGCGGAAGGGCTGCCTCGAGTTCTGCGATCTCCCCGGTGCTGAGTACGATAGTGGCCGCTGCCGCGTTTTCCTCGAGGTAGTTTCTCCGTTTTGTCCCCGGTATCGGCACCACGTCGTTCCCCTTCGCAAGGACCCAGGCGAGTGCCATCTGGCCCGGTGTAACTCCCCTGCGCTTTGCGATGGCCTTCAGCCGCCCCACAAGTATCTGGTTTTTGTCGAAGTTCTCTGCCGTAAATCTCGGATACCGCACTCCCCGGACGTCCTTATCGCCAAAGTCGCTCCTGCTCTTGAATGCGCCGGTGAGAAATCCCCGCCCCAGCGGGCTATACGGCACGAATCCTATTCCGAGTTCACGAACTGTCGGCAATATTTCCTTCTCGACATGCCGTTCCCAGAGTGAATACTCGGTCTGAAGCGCGGTGATCGGATGCACCTTGTGCGCCCGCCGGATTGTCTTCGGCGAGGCTTCCGAAAGGCCGAGATACCGCACCTTCCCCGCCCTGACAAGCTCTGCCATCGCGCCCACGGTCTCTTCGATCGGGGTATTCGGGTCAACCCGGTGCTGGTAGTACAGATCGATGTGATCGACGCCCAGCCGCCGAAGCGACGCGTCGCACGCGGCTTTCACGTATTCCGGTTTGCCGCTGATTTCCCAGTGATTCGGGTCCTCCTTCTTCCGCACGTTTGCGAATTTTGTTGCCAGGAACACACTGTCTCGCACTTTTCGTATCGTCTTCCCTACGAGCTCCTCGTTGTCGCCGATCCCGTATGTGTCCGCCGTATCGAGGAATGTGACCCCCAGATCGATGGCACGGAGTATTGTGGCGGCCGATTCCTCGTCATTCCTCGCGCCGTAAAATTCGCTCATCCCCATGCACCCTAGTCCCATCCGGGAGACGATAGCGCCCTGTGAGCCAAGTTTGACTTTATCCATGATCCGCATCCCCTTGAATATCGTTACCTGAGCGAATAATATCGTATTTCGTCGAAATGCGCAAAACGAGGCCCCCCGGGGCGGACCGCTGACGGCGCCGGGGTGAGGGTCACTAAAGCCCCGTGGCTGCCGCTGGCTTCTCACGGGGAATGGACACCTGAATCATTTGCTCCCACGCGAGGGTTTCTGCACGTTCCGTACCCCTGCATCAGTTTTCAGGAGCGAGAGCGCATAACTTCCGACGATCCCGTTGACGGCGTCGATCGACACATGCAGGATCTGGCCTGCGACAAGCCCCCCGGTGAGGAGGAAGACTCCCCCGAATATCAATCCTATGATGCCGGTCTGAATCATCCCGCTCTTCCCCTGATAGGCGTGTCCGGCCCCGAATATGACCGCTCCCAGAATGAGCCCTGCCCAGATGGACCCCGTGCCGGCAGCGATCAGGTTCTGCAGCCAGCCCCTGTAAAGAAGCTCTTCACAGATCCCTGCTGTAAGCGCTATGAGGACGAAAACGGCAATCTCCGGCTTGCTCTCAGGCAAAAAGTGTCGTATTGCACCGATCTCAGCTTCAAGCTTCTCACGCGCCGACCGTCGAAGCTGTCGGACATTGAAGTTGGCCATGAATGCGATGACGATCAGAAGCGCGAGCGTGACGGCAATCGTCAGGCGGGCATTTCCCGCATGTTCTCCAATATCGACGAACGTGAGGGCGTGCCGGTTGGTGATCCAGATGAGGGCGGCGACAAATACCCACTCGGAAAGGATGATGCAGGCATAGATCCGAAGCTTTCGTAATCTCCCATCTTCTTGCCCCCGTGACAGGAGTCTGCGGAGGAGCAGGATCCCCGCCGCAGGGAACGTCGCCGAGAGGACGATCGTAAATATCCATACGTCCGGGGAAGACCAGAGATGAGCCAGGAGCGCCATGTTCATGTCAACGGGTTCTTCGTTTCGCGTAATGGGGAGAATTATTGTGTGACCGCTGGATGCAGCCGGATCTCAGGTTCAATCTCATCCCGGATCGGTACGCTTTCGGGTCCGCTTTTGTCGCAGGCCGGATCGTAGAGTGCATTTTTCCCACGGTCAGGCTCCCTGGTGCGCCGCGGAATGGGCAAGTATGAATTCTGCGATCTCCTCGCTCGTGCCGTTCCCCACCCTGAGGGCTGCCGCCACCTCGATGACCGGCAATGCGCGGATTCCCTTCTTGATAAGCAGATCAGGCTTGAGCGTGACGTCGATCTTCGATAGCTCGAATCCCATCTTTTTTTGAAGTTCGGTCAGCCTCTTTTCCACAATCGGGCAGAACGGGCACCCGACCCCCGTATACAGTATTACCCTGGCTCTTGAACTCTGTAAATTGTTCGCCGGCTTGTCCGCCACCGATCCGTACCCCATGAATTTCGCAAGGGAAGGGAAGTACTTCACGTACAGCCACAGGAACAGGCCGACGAAAAAGACCCAGACCGCGGCCTGCACCACGCTGCCACGAAACAGATAGAACCCGGCTCCAATCAGAAGGACCATCCAGCTTCCGTAGACAAATGAAATATGACATTGCTGCTTCATTGGTTTCTCCGGTGAAGAATGAGAACTGTACTACATGTCGAGAGACGGAGCGTTTGTCTTTTTGACCCAGCGGGGCGCCGAATCGATGTTCTGCAGCAGCATGTTGAGCTGTGCGGCGTGATGCTGAACATGACGCATGTTGTACAACAGCGTCTCCGCCACGCTGATGTCAAGCCATTCGAATCCGCAGCGCCGGTTTGCTTTCTCCGCGGTCATTGCCATGATCACTCCCGGCCGCCCGTCCCATCTTGAAAGAGAAGACCTCCATTGTCTCTCCGCGCGGGCGGATTAGTCAACGGAGGTCATCTCAATGATCTTGTCGCTAAGTGAATTTAACTCCGGACCCTCCCAAACGCAAGCATCGTGAGAAAAGGAGTGAAAGAATCTATCAATCGGCGGAGGTCAAGGCGGCGCCTATTTCGGGAAGAGCCCGAGAAGCCACAGCAGCGCGCCGAGGAAGTTGACCTGCGCCATGAAAATTCTTGAGTCCGTCCATCTGTCGCGCAGCTCTGACTCGCGTGCCTGGATCAGCCCGTTCCTTTCGAATTCACTCATCCGATAATTGCCGGTAAGACGCCAGACATCATTCTGTGACGGAGGTGACGATGCGATAAAGCCGGGTCGGGGCGAAGGCATGAGAAGCTCGCGAAGAACGAGTTCCCTCAGATCGGGATGAATCCTGAGAAACGCATCGATTGAATCGGCCGGATTCACACCGTTTTCCTCGAGCGAGAGCATCCTGTCCAGGACCGTCTCCTGTCTCAGGAACTGGCCCCATTCGAATTGCTCGGGCACCGGTCGTGTTGTCGGTGACACCCGGCGGACCTCCGTGGTATCCGTTCTCCGCGATGTATCCGGGATTGAGGGGAACCGCACAGCCGGCGGGGAATGCACGGCGAGCGTTGCGAACAATGCGAGCTGAATCATAATCCAGCCTGACGGAAGACCGCAGGTGTTAACGGCATTCCTCGTCCACGGGGTCTGCCGGAATGCCCTCGTATGCAGAGTAATATACTCCGGAAACGGAGGGGTGTCAACACGGACGAGGAAGAGCTCCCTGACGTCACCCGGGCCAGATCGGGCCCCGGGTGGATCCGGCTGTCGCGATCCATAATCTTGACTTCAGACACACCCTTCTCTATATTCCCGACATACATTTCCCGTCCGCGCCTTCCCGCCACGCGGCGTTTTCCCCTGGCGTCCGGATTGCGTCATCAACCATTCGCTTTTCACCTATGCGGCAGCCACGACGGATCATGTTTCGCGGGCTTCTTGTTGCGGCTGTTTTCCCTGTTGCGTTTCTGGTTCTCTCTCTCCTGTTCCCCCTCCCTCCGCTGAAGCCTTACTCAATTGTCGTGGAAGACAGGAACGGGAAGTTCGTCCAGGCGTTTCTTGCCCCGGATGGTGTGTGGAGGCTCCGCACATCGCCGGAGGAGATCCCGCGCAGGCTGAAGGAAATCCTGATCCGCCGCGAGGACAGGTGGTTCTATTATCACCCCGGCGTCAATCCCTTTGCGATAGTCCGGGCGATGGTCCAGAACATACGCTCCGGTCACCGCGTATCCGGGGCGTCGACGATCACGATGCAGATCGCCCGCATGCTCCGCCCCGGGGAGCGGACGTACCTGAACAAGGCGGTAGAGGTCTTCAGGGCGCTGCAGATCGAAGGACGGTACTCGAAGAAGGAGATACTCGAGATCTATCTCTCGATCGCCCCGATGGGGGGGAACGTCGAAGGACTGAGGTCGGCCGCGCTCCTGTATTATGACACTCCTCTTGAGCGTCTCAACATTGCCCAGCTTTTCGACCTGATCCTCATCCCCGGCGACCCGAACGGATTGCAGCCGGACCGGAAGGCGGATCGATTGCTGGGTGAACGCAAACGCCAGGCCGGGGAGTGGATCCGCGGGGGGCTCCTGAGCGCGGAAGATTCTGCGGTCATCTGGAACACTCCCGCTCTTGCCCTTCGCCGGCCCCTCCCGCGCTCGGCGCCTCACTTTTCGCTTCGCATAAAAGAGCTCTTCCCGGACGGGAACGACGTGCGGTCATCGCTCGACCTCGGGGTCCAGCATACCGTGGAACAGCTTCTTTCCAATCATCTCCGCCCGTGGAAACAGCGGGGGGTCCGGAACTGCGCTGTGCTTGTCGTCGAAAACGGGACGCACGAGGTTCTGGCGTACGCCGGGTCCGAAGACTTTTCGGACGCGGCCGCCTCCGGCCAGGTTGATGCGGTGCGCGCCCTCCGTTCACCCGGCTCCACGCTCAAGCCGTTCCTGTATGCCATGCAGATGGACAGGGGGGAGCTCACGCCGCGGACGAGGCTTCTCGATACGCCGTACGATGCCGAGGGGTTCCTGGCCGAGAACTACGACGGGACCTATTCGGGCTTCGTGTACGCCGATGACGCTCTCCGGCGTTCTCTGAACGTTCCGATGGTGCGCATGCTGAAGAAGGCCGGGCTGCACCGTTTCCTGGATTTTGCCGCCGCCGCGGGGTTCGCCTCTCTGAGCGACCAGCGCGCCCGGCTCGGCCTGAGCATGATCCTCGGGGGATGCGGCGTGACGCTCGAAGAGCTCGTCGGTGCGTACGCGGCATTTCCCGCCGGGGGCAGGTACTCCCCGCTCAGTTTCATTCACGACGGCCGGGGGAGCGGCGTGGAGGGGAAGCAGATCTTCTCCCCGTCCGCCGCATGGATGGTGACGGAGATCCTGCGCGGACTCGACCGCCCCGATCTCCCCAACAATTTCGAGTTTGCGCTCAACCTCCCCTCGGTCGCGTTCAAAACGGGGACAAGCTACGGGAGACGCGACGCCTGGTCGATCGGGTACTCCGCAGACTACACCGTCGGCGTATGGATCGGCAACGTGGATCAGAAGGGGAACCCGGAGCTTGTCGGCGGAAAGACGGCGGCTCCCCTGCTCATCGATATCCTCAACACGATATCGCGGGGGAGCCAGAAGACGATACTTCCGCAGCCCGGGGACATTCGCGCGCGGCTGGTCTGCGCAAAGAGCGGTCTCGCGCCGGGGCCGCGCTGCGAGAACCTTATCGACGACGTTTGCTCGGCATCACTCACGTCCCGGCGTGTCTGCGATATCTGCCGGGAGGTTCTTGTCTCCCCCGACGGCAGGATCTCGTATTGCCCGTCGTGCGTCGCCGATCATCCGTACAGGATTGTGACGGTGGCGGAATACCCTCCGGAGCTTCTCGATTTCTGGCGCAAATCGGGGAACCCGTTCGATGCGGCGCCTCCGCACTATCCCCTTTGCTCCCGGTTGTATACCGGCGACGGCCCGTCGATCGTCAGCCCGTCGGACGACATGACGTACTTTCTTGTCGCAAAAAAGCAGAAGCTCGTCCTCCAGGCGACGTCGGGGATCGACGTGCGCGAGCACGCCTGGTATGTGAACGACGCGTACCTCGGCAAGAAAAAGGCCGGGGAGAAGCTCTTTATCCCCATCGCGGCGGGGGAGCACACGGTAACGTGCATCGACGACAGGGGGAGGGCAACCTCCGTTCATATCAAAGTGAAATACGTCCTCTAACTCTCACTCCGAAGGGAACCGCAATGAAGTCCCTGAATGCTCTCGTCCTGATCCTCCTCCTGGGGATCATTCTCGTATCCTGCGCTGGACCCGATTCCCAGGCGCTCCGGCTCACATCGGATCTCCCGTCGGGCGTCCTCCCCCGGGATGCGGTCATCACGCTCACATTTTCGCGGGGGGTGGTTCCCCCGGATTCCGTCAATCTCTGGACGAACACCCCGTACATCGACTTCACGCCTGCCGTTGCCGGGAAATTCGTCTGGCAGGACACTGCGCGGCTCGTCTTCAGCCCCGATCAGCCGTTTGCCGGTGATGCGAAGTTCAGCGGCAGGGTGAACACCGCGCTCCTGAAGGGGATGGCCCGCGCCACGTCGTACAACGGGGGAGATGAGTTCACATTCTCGACCGCGAGGTTCACGCTGAAGACCGCCGAGTTCTTCTATGACCGGATCGGCGAGAAGCGGCAGGTCGGCATACGGGCGAACCTGGAATTCACGTACGCCGTCAACCCCCAGGACGTCGCATCGAGCATCAGGCTGACCGTTGATGACGTTCCGCAGCAGATAGCGCGCGTTGTCACGCAGGAGAAGAACCGGGTCATCGCGCTTGAGGTGGGGACCGTAATGCAGCTCGAGAAGCCCCGCGACATCGCGATCACGTTCGACGACAGGCTCATCTCGCCGGAGACGACGACCCGCATCTGGATGGAACGTCCCCTAGCGTACCAGCTTCCGCCGCTGGCGGAGCTGAAGATCTACGGCCACGAGGTCGGGTTTGACGGCACGACGAGCTGGATCAAGGTCACGACATCCCAGGAGGTCGACGCGGCGGTCGCGAAATCGAACATCACGATCGATCCCGTCCGGGAGTTCACCGTGACGGACGACGGCATGGGCTTTACGATACGAGGGAAGTTCGAGCCGGGGACCGCGTTCCGGCTTCTCATAACGAAAGGAATGGAGAGCGTCCTCGGCGGGAAGACGCAGAACGACTATCCGGCGGACATCGTGATCGGCGATATCGCCCCGTCGTTCCGATTCAGCTCCTCTTCCGGCATCTACATGCTTATGGGGGGGCGGCGCACGCTCGAGGTCAGGACGGTCAACCTGCCCAGAGTGTTCGTGCGCGTGAGCCAGGTGTTCCAGAACAATCTCGTGTTCTTCCTGGACGAGGGGCGTTCGTACGATTACGAAGAAGGGGACTACGCCGGCGACGACGATGACGGCGGGGCCTGGCGGTCGAAGTACCGTTATTCGCTGGGAAACTACGGCCGGCAGCTCGCCGTTGACACGATCGTGACGGGGGGCGGGTCCAACAGGGAGGTGACGTCGGGAATCGACCTGAACCCGTTCCTGAACAACGGATACAAGGGGTTCTATCTCGTGGAAATCGCAAATCCCGCCGAGCCCTGGCGGACCACGTCGAAGCTCGTCTCGATCTCCGATCTCGGTCTGATCGTGAAACAGAGCCCCGACGAGGTGATGGTATTCGTCGTGAGCCTCGTGACGAACCGTCCCGTGCCGGGCGCGCTTGTAACGCTCGTCTCCACGAACAATCAGGTCATCGCCTCTGCGAAATCCGGGAGCGACGGAGAGGTGAAGTTCGGCGACTACAGGAAGACGGCGAAGGATTTTGCGCTGAAGCTCGTGACGGCCGAGGCGGAGAACGACTTCAACTTCATAAACCTGGCGGACTACCGGGTGGAGAATTCCCGGTTCGACGTCGGGGGGAAACGGGACGCGCAGGGGGTGTACGACGCGTTCCTGTACGGGGACCGGAACATCTATCGCCCCGGCGAGAAGATCATCGCCTCGGGGATCGTGCGCAACCTGAATGAGGCGCTCCCCGCCGGCATGCCGGTCAGGGTCAGGATCTACAGCCCGCAGGGGACGGTGGTGTCGGAACAGCAATATGCGCTGACAGACGAGGGTTCGTTCGAAACGTCCTACCAGACGCAGCCGACCGCCGCGACCGGCGAATACAGGCTCGAGCTCTACACGGGGAACAACACGTTTCTCTCAAGCTACAAGGTGAGCGTGGAAGACTTTGTCCCCGACAGGCTCCGGCTCACGTTGACCGCGTCGCAGGAGAGCGCGCGCCCGGGCGAAACGATACACTACGGCCTCCAGGCGCTCAATTTCTTCGGGCCTCCGGCTGCCGGGAGGAACTGGGAATTCGAAGGGTCGTTCGACGTCATCCCCTACGTCTCGAAGCGGTTCCCGGAGTTCCGTTTTTACGATGATGCCGCAAAGAACTACTCTGCGAACCCCGATGTGTACACGGGCAAAACCGACGAGCAGGGGAAAGCGGAGATTGAATTCGCGATGCCCCCGGATCTCACCTCCAGCGGCCTTCTGCGGGGGAAAGGCCGCGCCGCCGTGTTCGACGAATCCGGCCGCCCCGTCTACCAGCTTGCCGAGACGATCGTCTATCCGAAGGACTATTTCATCGGCATACGGAACCTTGGCGCGTACTACGTCAGCCCGAACACACCGCAAAAGGTGGAGATCGTCGCGGTGGATCCCGCCGACAAACCGGTCGCGGGTTTTCCCGCGAAGATAGAGCTGATCCGTCACGAATGGCACTCCGTTCTCCGGCAGCATGAAGGGAGGAACACCCTCCGGTACGTCTCGGAGCGGATCGAGATCGTCGAGAAAACCGATCACGTCAGGCTTCCCGACACCCCCTGCGTCTACACGTACATGACCCCCCGCTCGGGCGACTACGTCATCCGCGTGTCAAAGGACGGGGACGCGGGATACAACCAGTTCTCATTCTATTCCTACAGCTGGGGAACGACCGACGTGACGTCATTCGAGGTGAATCCCGAGGCCCGCGTCGATATCGTGTTCGACAAACCGGTCTATGCCCCCGGGGACAGGGCGCGCGTGCTCTTCCAGACGCCGTTCAGCGGGCGGATGCTCGTCACCGTCGAAAGGAACAGGGAGTTCAGCTACAGGTACCTCGACGTGACGAACAATGCCGCGTCGATGGACCTGACGGTGGACGAGAAATTCCTTCCCAATGCCTACGTGACAGCCGTGCTGTTTCGCCGGATCAAGGATGAGGACATCCCGCTCCTTTCCGGTCACGGGTTTGCGCCGCTCTTCGTGGAGCGGAAGTCGAACCGGCTCGACGTTGCGATCAGGGCGCCCGGGAGGATACGCCCCCGCGGGAAGCAGAAGATCACCGTCGTCGCCGGAAGCGAAAAAAACGTGTACGTCACGCTCGCCGCGGTGGACGAGGGGATCTGCCAGGTGAAGAACTACAAGAGGCCCGATCCGTACGGATACTTCTACGCGCGGAAGACGCTCGAGACGGAGACGTTTGACTTCTTCAAACACCTGATTCCCGAGGCGAGGCTCCCGAAATCGAGCAGTACGGGGGGAAGCGAAGCGGCAATGGCGAAGCGCGCGAATCCGCTCGGCGTCCAGCGGTTCAAGCCGCTCTCGCTCTGGTCCGGGATTCTGAAAACGAACGGGAGCGGCGAGGCGGAGGTGACGCTCGACATCCCGGAGTTCAACGGCGAGCTCCGTCTGATGGCTCTCGCATACAAGGGGAACCGGTTCGGTTCCGCACAGCTCCCGATGAAGGTCTCGGATCCCGTCGTGATTACGCCGGCGCTTCCCCGCTTCCTCAGTCCCGGCGATTCGATCGTCATGCCGGTGACGGCGTTCAACACGACGACAACGCCCGTCACGCTGGAATTCTCGCTCCAGACGGAGGGGCCGGTGACGGCGGTGTCGAAGGGAGCATCCCTCGACGTCGGGGCCAACCAGGAGCGGTTTACGACCCTCGCGCTCCGCGGAGCCGCGCAGGTTGGAAAGGCCACGGTCAGGGTGAAGACCGATGCGTTCGGCGAGACGCTCGTGTCGTCGACCGAACTTCCGGTGCGTCCCGCCGCCCCGTTCTCGTCCGACGCTGTGACGGGGATCGTGGACGGGGGAAAGTCCGTTTCTCACGACGTCCCCGATGCCTATCTCGCGTACGGCCGCAGGGCGTACGTGACTCTCAGCCCGTACCCGGTGGCCAACTTCGCGAAGGAGCTTGGCTACCTGATCGGCTACCCGCACGGGTGCCTGGAACAGACGGTCTCGAAGGCGTTTCCCCAGATCTACCTCCGCGACATCGCCATGATCCTCGCGCCGTCGGCGCTCAATTCAGGGAGCCCGATCTATTTCGTGAACGAAGCGATAACGAAGATCACCGCAATGCAGCTGTACGACGGATCGTTTTCCTACTGGCCGGGGGAGACGGCGACGAACCGGTGGGCGACGGTGTATGCCACACACTTCCTGCTCGAGGCGCGGAAGGCCGGGTTCGCGGTCCCCGACCAGACGGTGAAATCGGCTCTGGCCGCGGTGGCCGGCATCGCACGGAGCAAGCTCATGCAGGACTATTATTCGTTTGAGAACAACAGGACCACGGTGCGCCGGATCGCCGACAAGAGCACGGTGTATGCACTGTACGTCCTTGCGGTCGGCGGCGCGCCCGAGAAAGCGGTGATGGATTTCTACAGGGGGGAGAAAGCCCTCCTGACGACGGATACGAAATACCTCCTTGCCGGCGCATACGCGATTGCAGGAGACAGAGGGGCGTACAATGAGATCCTTCCGTCGCAGTTCTCGCCGGAGGAAGCGGTGCGCGAGTCCGGCTGGAATTTCGACTCCCCCATCAGGGCGAACGCGCTCATGCTGAACGTGCTCCTCGAGACCGATCTCAACAATCCGAATATCCCGCGGCTCATGGAGTACCTCTCGTCGCACTACCACAGCGGCTGGTGGTACAGCACGCAGGACGACGCGTTCACGCTCCTTGCGTTCGGGAAGGCGGCCCGCATGGCGACGGCGACGAAGGTCGATGGGACAATCACCGTTGGCGGAAAGGAATACTCCTACAGGGGAGGAAACCAGAAGATCGACGTCGAGCCCTTCGGCAAAAACGTGACAATTGCGATGAAGGGCGACGGGAGGATCTACTATTCCCTCGTGACGGAAGGGATACGTTCCGACGGCGCGGTGAAGATCGAAGACAAGAACCTGCAGGTCCGGCGGGAACTTCTGGACAGGAACGGGAACCCGGTGAACACGGGCGGCATCAGGCAGAACGATCTCATCATCGTGCGCATAACGCTGACGTCGTCCGTAAGCGACATCGACAATATTGCCGTCACTGACCTTCTCCCCGCGGGGTTTGAGATCGAGAACCCGCGCATCACGGAGGCGACGAACTACGCATTCATCAAGAATCCGGCCAGGCCGGACTACATGGACATACGCGATGACCGGATAAACCTGTACACCGCCTTCAGGGGGGGGACGAGGCAGATGCAGTTCTACTATACCGTCCGCGCGGTGACGCAGGGCTCGTTCCAGTACGCGCCCGTCGTGGCGGAGGCGATGTACAACGCTGACTATCGTTCCGCGAGCGGCGGGGGGCGTCTCCGGGTAGGAAAATAGTGGGTTTTTCACGCGAGTGTCGTATATTCTACGGTAACGGGTCGGGGCGCCTGTGCGGCGCTGCGCCGAAACAACCCGGTGCTTCGACTCGTCTACCAATGTGGTGATTGAGCGAAACCGGCAGACTGACACTCGTGACACAGAAAGGAATCCCGTGCGTTTTTCCTCTGCGGTGCTTCTCCTCCTCGCCTCGCTCCGGCCTGCGGCGGCGAATATACTGATGAGGCCATACCTGCAGGCGGTCACGCCGACGAGCGTCGAGGTGCTTGTCGAGTCCGACGTGCCGGGTACGATCACCGTGCAATACGGGACGACGCCTGACTGCGGGCTCACAGCGAAGACGGAAAGCGTTGCGCTCACGACCGCCTCACCGGTCACGTACGTTCACCGTATACCGCTCCGGGGGCTTGCACCCGGGACGGAATACTACTACCGGGCGGGAGAGGGGAACGCGTTCACGCTCCTGTCGCGGTTCAGGACCGGCGTGCTTCCCGGCACCCCGTTCCGGTTCACCTGGGTGGCGGACGACCGGAACGGCCCGGAGATTTTTGACAGCGTTATCGTCCGCGCTGCCGCTGCGCACCCGCTTGTCGGCCTCTACGGCGGCGATCTCTGTGCCAGGCCCGGGTATGCGGACTGGAAGAGCGGGTTCTTCCGCCCTCCCCAGGTGGAGTTCGGTTCGGCGGTCCCCTGGGTCAACACCCCCGGGAACCACGAAAAATGGACCACAAACACGCAGGCATTCACGCACGGTCCGGCGGAGTCCGCCACGCAGGACTACTTCTCGTTCGACTGCGGCGATCTGCACGTCCTCGTTCTCAACACGGAGATCCCGGTGGGATCGGGCTCCCCCCAGTACGCCTTCGCCGAAGCGGACCTGCGCGGATCAAACCGTCTCTGGAAAGTCGTCATGCTCCACAAGCCCGCGTACTGTGCGGGAGGACACGGGGAGGACTCGTCCGTCATCGCGCTCACGTCCGGCGTCTTTGAAAAATCGGGCGTGAACGTCGTTCTCGCCGGGCATTCGCATTTCTACCAGCACAACGTTGTGAACGGCATCCATCACATGGTCATCGGCTCGGCGGGAGCCCCGCTCTACGATACCGACCGGGCCTGGTACACGCAGAAAACAGTGAAAGAGTACAACTGGGCGGTTGCCGACGTGACCCCGGCGTCGCTCAGTTTCTACATCTTCAACGAGCACGGAACGGCTCTTGACACGCTCATCCTGACAAAATAACCCCCCGTACCCGATAATGGACACGACAACGACACAACGGCCGATGCATACCTCGAGGATTTTCTGGGGAACACTCTGGATCGTCGCGGGCATTCTTATCCTTCTTGCGAAGCTTGACGTCATGACGTTCCAGATCGGCACCTTCTGGAAATTCTGGCCCCTGATTTTCGTCCTCTGGGGGATCAGCGTGCTCACGGGCGCGAAGTCGATCCGCGCGCTCCTGGCAGTGCTTGCGGCGGTTCTCCTGGCGTTGTTCATATACGGCGTGTGGGAGGAGTGGGGGTACGGGGGGGAGCCCCGCGAAATGACGAGCCAGACGTTCCTGGAACGGTACGATCCGGCGCTCCACCGCGCGTCGCTCAGGTTCGTCTCGGGTGCCGGGACGTTCACGATCCGGGACACGTGCGCCGATCTTTTCCAGGCGGAGACATCGTCGGACTTCGGGAAATACGACATCGACACAAGGACGATGAACGACGGAAAAGACGTGACGCTCAGGATGGAGAACCGCCACGTCTCGCTCCGCGCAGGGGGACGGAACTCCGTGACGATGAAGCTCCATCCGGCCCCCGTGTGGTCGATGAATTTCGAACTGGGTGCGGCGAAGCTCGACGCCGACCTCTCGTCGTTTGATGCGGAGGACGTCGACATCAGGACCGGGGCGGCGGATGTCCGGGTGCGGCTGGGCGACAGGGCGGAGGATTGCCGGGTGAGGATTCAGGCGGGGGTCTCGTCGATCAGCGTCGCCGTGCCCGAATCCGCGGGATGCGAAATCACGTCGCAGAGCGGCCTCACGTCGAAGAGCTTCAGCGGGTTTGAAGACCGGGGGGACGGGGAATTCAGGACGGCGAATTTTGACGCGGCGGCGAAGAGGATTCACCTGAGCTTCAAGGCGGGCGTCTCCAGCCTCAAAGTCGTGCGCTACTGACCGGTGCCCCGATGCTCATCTCGCTGAAACACAGGCTCTTCCTCTGGGTGCCGTCGTTGATGTTCGTCGCGATGGTTCTGGGCCGGTTTGACCCGACGGCAACCGGCCTTGTCTACCGGGTGATGGAGAACGGGTGCGTCTCGAGCTTCTTCCTGCTCATTGCCGGCTCGTTCCTGAGCGTCGCCGAAACGAAGGCAACGCGGACGGGGATCATCATGTGGGTACTTGCCCTTGTCGCGCTCTTCGCCCTGAAACAGGTTCCGGTACTCGTCATCCATATCGCGTAGGCCTCCGGCTCCCGCACGCGTTCCCGTTCCTACTCTCCGCTCCTGTGGAGTTCCTCGAACTCCCCGGTCCTCCGGTTTTTCCGGACGTTATCGCACGGGAAACACCGCCCGTTCATCGCAATGTACACCCCGTGGGGGAGCGTCTGCACGAACGCGAGTGCGCTCCCCAGGTTGAAGAGTCCGTCGGAGCTCCCGAATTTGTACGGGATCATTGCACCGGTCAGCACGATCGTCTTCCCCTTCACTTTCTCTCCGAGCACGCGCGCGGTCACCTCCATGGTGTCCGTGCCGTGCGTGATCACGATCCGCTCCTCGGGGGTCTTCAGGCACTGCTTCGTGATGATCTCGAGGTCCGCGTCCGTCATCTCGAGGCTGTCCACCATCATGAGCGTCCGCATGGCGACGTTGGCCTTGCAGCGGCCGAGCGCGAGCATCTCGTGGAGGTGGGTATCCTTGAAATAGAGTTTGCCGTCGATCTCGTTGTATTCCTTGTCGAACGTACCGCCGGTCACAAAAATCCGTATGGACATATCGGTCACTTGTCTGTCACTCTGGGGGCACGAAACACCGGAAAACGTTCCGGAATCGGGGGGATGTCCGGGGAGGCGGCCGCCGCGGCGGGAGGCCTATGCCATTTCGAGGATCCTGCCGTAGATCACCTCGAACGTGAAACTTTTCGTCTTGCTTCGCGTCTCGATGTACTGCGAGAGCTTGTCCAGCCGGCTCGGGATCGACATGATTTTCTCCTGGGCCTTCCGGCCGATCTCGTTCAGATACGTCATCACGTCGATGTTCCAGTTGTGTATCAGGTTTTCGATGATCGCCTTGTAATCCCGCGGTCCGTAGATCCCCGCGCGACGGATGACGTCGGCGTAGTCATTGAAGTTCGAGATGGAGATCCCCGGCATGTCGATGGCGGGCATGATCGACGACGCGGCCTCGAGCGCCTGGTTGGGATCGCGCGCGAGGATTTCGCGGAAGACGTTCATGTAAAACGCGTAATGGCGTGATTCGTCCTGCGCGATCTTCTGCGTGACCGCCACGAGGAGCGGCTCCTGTCCCTCGGCGAGTCTCCCCGTGTTGAGGTGGGAGATCTGCGTCGCGCGCTCCTGGCACGTCGTGTAGATGAAGAGCTTGTAGGGATCCCCGGCCCACTGCGGATAGAAGCCGTTCCGGATATATTTGAACTGCAGCTCCTCGAGGGCGGAAAAATTCAGAAGCCGCGCGTCGCGTGCGTAGTCCCGGAGGATGTTGCCGTGCCGGTCTTCCTCCGCCGTCCAGAGCCTGTTCCAGAGAGCCCAGAACGTCCGGGTCCCGAGCGCTTCCGCGATAAGGCGGTGAAAGTGGGGAAGGCCTTCTTCGGTGAGGATGTTGATTGTGAACGCGACGCGTGCAGAATCGGGGAGTCCCCTTGCCCTGTCGCGAAGTTCGGTGATGACCGCGTCGTTCAGGTCGTCGGGGTTGGCGGGAAGGAATTCGGACGGATACCAGAGATCTCGTTTCTCTTCGTGCTTCGCCATGAACTGGCGGACCGTGTCCTCGAGATCAGCGAGCACCTCGAGCTTGGAGCAGAATGCGGAACTCCTGGAATCGAGGGGGCCCATGAACGTTTTCCTTTGTATGTCGAAGAACTGAAAAAAAACCGCATCCTCTCCGCCGGGGAGAGGATGCGGACATCATCGTAACAAATGTTCCCTTACACCTTCGTGACGTTGGCTGCCTGGAGACCCTTCGGTCCGCGTTCAACCTCGAACTCGACGGTGTCGCCTTCGTTCAGAGTCTTGTAGCCTTCGCCGTTGATCGCCTTGAAGTGCACGAACACATCTTCACCACCGGGGCGGGAGATGAAGCCGTACCCTTTAGCGCTGTTGAACCACTTGACTGTTCCCTTCTCCATGGAACACATCCCTTTCTGTGAATATATTAGTGGATTGTGTACATCGTCTCGGTCGGCCCGGCTTTCCAGGGCAAAAAAAAATCGCACGCAATGGCCATTTCCCCTCACCATTGTCTGCGATCCGACTGCTGGCGACTCTCACCTTAACAGGCTAAAGCGGTACATCAGCAAGCTCTTGATGGCGCAAGAACGGTGTACGCTACATTTGCCTCACGAACTTACAAACCCCGTTTGAGAATTGCAAGCCTTTTTTGCCAATTGTAACCGAAATCTGCGATCTCGTTCATTTTCTTAGATTTGCGGGGACTCTGCCCGCTCTTTGAACCCTTTTCTCATCCATTTTGAGGCGATGAAGAGTCCAACCGGGGTGACCATCGCGATGACGCCGTATATGAACCACATGGTCCCGGTGTGCATCTGTTCCGGGGGTACTCCCGCGGGACAGTAGTGCATGAGGAACCAGCCGCTGTACAGGCTCGTGATGACCTTCGTCAGGAACCACGGGAACTGTCCTATCCCCATGTAGATTCCGGTCATGTTCTTCGGAGCGATTTCCGCGACCCACTGGAGGAACCTGGCGGACCAGGTGGCTTCTCCGAGCGTTGCAAGTATCAGGTAGGCGAAAAGGCCGACGATGTTCGGTCCGAGGGCGAGTATGAACGTCGGAGCGCCCATGACGAGCGTCCCTACGATCATCATCGTGTACGTGTTTTTCCTGAACGTGAGCGCGGTGACGACGGGCGTGAGCACGAATATAAGGAGGGGGCTGAAGTTGACGAAGAACTCGTAGTTGTCGCTGACGACCCCGGTAAACGCGCGGCTGCAGTACTGGGGGAGCGTCAGCCAGTTGTGCGCGAAGAGGGTCTGGACCGGGATCAGGATGAATATGAAGAACATGAACCGGGAGTCCCTGACGGGGAAATTCCGGAGATAAAAGAGTATCTGTTCCTTTATCGGCTTCTTCTCTTCCGGCACCGTCTTCTCTTTCCGCTCCGCTTCGGCATCCGCCGCCGCCCTTGTGATCGCCTTTCGCGTGAGGAACGCCGCGATCACGATGATCCCCGCCACGGTCAGCGCGACGTACACCCAGAAGACCCCCGTGATCCCGTATGCCCTTCGCACGGGGGGCGAGATCAATCCGGGGAGGAACCCTCCCAGGTTCATGATCGCGTAGAGCATCGCGTACCCCATCGCGGCGGTCTTCTCCGACGTGAACTGACGCACCGCGGCGTAGCACGCGGGCTGGTAGATGCCGTACCCGAGTATGATCCCGAGCAGCCCCCCCATTGCCATCCAGTGGGAGGTGGACCAGAGCCCCTTTGTCCCGAGATCGGGGCTCAGCGTCAGGAGCGTCCGGCCGACGAGCATCAGTCCGAGAGAAATAAGGAGCGATCGCCGCGGCCCGAAGAGATCCACCGTGGCTCCCATGAAGAGCATCCCCAGCGTGATGCCCGCCGTCAGGAACCCGACCATCTGCCCGGCGCTGATGTCGTCGAGCCCGATGTAGTCGTTGAAGAATATCGCGAGAAGCCCGACGACGCCGAAATACGTCAGGCCTTCAAGGAGGTACGAGAGGTTGATTCCCCAGAGCGCCTGCGACGCGTGGAACAGGTCGATAAAGGGCTGCGTGATCTCCCTGAACGTCTGCCGGGCGATGGAATCGGTCTCGCCTTCCGGGGCCTGCGCTGGATCCTGCATGCGTGAGTTCCTCTTATTTTCTGACGCGCCTGATGATCGTGTTCATGTTGAGACCCAGCATCTTCTTCTTTTCTTCGAATGTGCAGTGCGAATACACCATCCAGCCGAACTGCGGGATGGGGTCGCGCATGGGCTGGTCCGTCCCGAAGAGGACCCGGTCCGCCCCGACGTGTGCGACCATGAATTCGATGACCCGGTATGTCACGGAGGTGAGCGTGATCTCCAGGTACACGTTCGGGTTCGCGAGCGCGATTTCGATCGCGACCCGCGCGTCTTTGAATGACCCTCCCGAATGGGCGAGGATGAACGCGATGTTGGGATAGCGCGGCGCGATGTCCATCATTTCCGGCACGATGTTCGGAGAAGGGTGGATGAGCGCGTATGCGTTCATCCTGTTGCCGTACTCGTACCACGGTTCCCACAGTTTGTCGTTGTACGGGATGAAGGTGCGCGGGTTGTACGCCTTGATCCCCCCCATCCCGTATGTGACGTGGACCTTCCTGAGCTCCCTCGGCCAGTCTTTGACGTACTGCGGCTGGAGCGCGGCGTACCCGTGGTAGAACCGCGGGTAGGCCTTCATCGCCTCGTGGACGATCCTGTTCCCCTCGTCGTAATCGGTCCAGACCGCGAGGAACCCGCTTATGCACGCGGCGTCGATCCCCATCACCTTTGCGCGCCCGACGATGCTTTTGTCGTCGCCGTAGGGGATGTGTATGAATCCCGTCCCTCCGGCGTCCCTGTGCATAAGGTGCGCGTGGGAATCGACAACGAGTATGTCCTTGAGAGGCTTCCCCTCTTTCGCGAGCCGGAGTATCGGATCGCCCCTCTTCGGGGCCCTGTAGGGGGGAGGAAGCTCGTCGATCCCGGCAAGCCGGGCGATGTTCAATCCGGCGACGCTCGCCTTCTCCTCGTTGCCGAGCGTGCAGTAATCGACGAACGATTTTGCGGCGCCGGGGGATTTCTCGAGTGCACCTGTGCCGAAGAGCATCCTCCCGGCCCCGAACCACTCCGCGAACACTTCCATGGCGCGGTTCCCCTGGTGCGCGGAGAGCTCGATGTGGAGATTCCGGTGCTTCGTCATGAGCCAGTGGATGAAACGCGTGGCGTCCCAGCGCCCCCCCTGGAGGAGAACGTTCAGCCTCGGAAACCGGGTCAGAACCGCGTCAAGTTCGCTCACGAGGACCTGGTTTGTCGGCTCGAGAACGTCATTGCCGTACAGGTGCCCCCCTTCGACCATCAGGAGTATCCCCTCGTCCTCGAGTGCGCTCAGGAGTTCCCCGCAGAAATCGACGTGGAACGGGAAGCGGTGCGACCGGGGACACATCCTCACGGCCCTGATGTTGTTGTCATGCAGTTCCATGAGGAGATCCCGCGGTGCGGGGAATTCTCCCGTCTGGTGGGGCATGACGGCCCAGACGCCGAAGAGACGAGGGCTTTTCTTCAGCTCCCGCGCGAGCATCCTGTTGCCGTAGAGCGGGTCGTACTCCTTCGCCGCGGAGTGGGTGATGAGCGCGCCGTGTATCCCGGCCCATTCCATTTCATCGAGAAGGACTTCGGTTTCGTACCGCGCTTCGACGTCCTTCGGCCCCCGTTTCCCCACGTACGCATATGAATCGATGTAGATGCGGTCGCTCATGTCGTTCCCCGGATGGGAATGTCTTCCCGTGTATTGATGAAGGGGTTTTCTGTATATTCAGATCACGAAAGGAAGGGATATATGCAAACAGAATCAACCCTGCACCGGTCATCAGGTGAAACGGCACGAAGGTTTCTCCTCGTGTCTGCGCTTCTCTTCGCTGCGTCGTGTGCTTCTTCTCCCGCACCTGCGCAGGTTGAGTCACATCCCCGGCTCCTGACCGATGCGGCCGGGATCGATAGTGCAAAGAAGTGGATAAAGGAATATCCCTGGTACGGGGCCATCGTCAGGGAGCATAAGAGAGAAATCGACGCGTTCATTGCACACGGACCGGTCTACGTTTCGCCGATCAAACAGTCGTATGTGTACCGGATGTACACGTGCCCGAACCACGGCGTGGAGCTCCTCTACGATCAGTTCAGCCCTTTCGCGCATCGCTGTCCCGCCGACACGAATGAGATCTATACGGGGGGGAAATACGACATGGCATGGGCGGGGTGGTATAACCGGCTTCTCGGCACCAACCTTGTCTGGATGGGAATACTCTACAATATTTACGGGGATGAAAAATACGCCGTTGCTGGGCGCGCCATTCTGACGAATTTCGCGGATCTCTACCTCTCATACACGACAGACAACACGATACTCGGTCCCGCCCACGTGTTTTTCGGCACGCTCTCCGAATCATTCTGGGGAGTCGACATGGCCTCCGGGTATGATCTCCTCTATAATTACCGCGGCTTCACGGCGGCAGACCGGAGATCGCTGAAGGAAAAGCTCTTGTATCCCCTTGCCGCTCTCACGCAGAAATTCCCCGAGACCGCGTCCAACCGCCAGCTCTGGTACAACAACGTCTCCGCCGCCGTCGGGTTTCTGTACCGCGACAGCGCGTTGATCGATTTTGCGATCCGGGGCAGGTATGGATTCCGCTGGCAGATCGGCTCCGCCCTCCCCGCGAGCGGATTCTGGCCCGAGTGGTCCGGTTATCACTTTGTCGCCCTCCGCGGGATGATCTGCCTCGCCGAGATGGCGCGTCACAACGGATACGATCTCTATCATATGGAGGTCGCGGGGCGCACGATGAAGAGCATGTTCGATGCCCCGTTCCTCCTCGCCCAGCCGAATGAGGAGTTCCCCCGGAGCAAGGACAGCGGAGGCGGGAGTCTTCTGGAATACGCGCCGTTTTACGAGGTGGGGTACGCGGTCTACCGCGACCGGAAGTATCTTGGCCTCCTCAACGTGACGCACCTCAGGCGGGGAACGCAGGTAGTCGGGGAAACCTCCGCGCTCGGGAAAGCGCCGGAGCCCGTGTCCATGTTCGACATCGATCCCGGCATCCCGCGGGACACCGTGGCCGTCTACACGGAACGGAGCGTCAATCTTGAGGGGAACGGATTTGCGATACTGAGAGACAGCACGCTCCGGACGTACCTGTATCTGGACTACGGAATACTCGGGGGCGAGCACGGGCACCCGGACCGGCTCCAGATGGGATACTACGCGGGGGGGAGAAACTGGATTGTTGATCCCCTGAACGAATCGTACATGTACCCCAGTCTCCAGCTCTGGTACAGGCGGTCGATCGCTCACAACACGCTCGTTGTCGATCAGACGGACCAGGCATGGACGAACGGGTACGGAAATTTTTTCGGCGCCCTCCCTTCGTTCCAGGTCGCATCGGGCGGATCAACGACAGAGTATCACGGCGTCAAACTCACGCGAACGCTCATACAGGTCGGCGACTACTTTCTTGATCTTTTTGATGCCGAGTCTCCCGACGTTCACACGTATGATCTCCCCCTCCACAGCTTCGGGGAGCTCACACTCGACGGGCTGGACCTGGAGCGCCAGCCTGTCGATCTGTTCGGACACAAGCCCGGTATACCGGGATATGATCAGCTCACCGACATCGAGGAATGTGAAACCGACAGCTCGTTTCAGGGGATATTTGCCGACAAAGGTGAACATCTCATGGTCCGGGTAATAGGGGAGCCGGGAACCCGGGTCATAAAGGCCTCGACGCCTCCGATCGGTGGTTTCTACAAGCAGTCGGCCCCGGACCGCGCACCCTTTCCGGTCCTGATTACGCGCCGGGTGTGCCGCACCACGCGCTTCGCAAGCCTCATACAGGCCGGTGGAAATCGTGCCCCCGTAACGTCGTTCAGAAAAGGGCCCGGGCCGGGTTCGTACATCGTCGAGCGGGGGAACGAGAAAGACATCATTCATGCCGATGTCATCCGGTCTGTCTACTCTATTGTAAGAGAAAAGGATAGCGTGCCGACATTTGCGGCCGCTTTTCACGCACCGGGCATCGAGGATGTTAAGCCGTCCCCATTTCATTCACTCCGCACATTTGATGCATTTCAGTCCTCGAAGATCGGTCGAATTCTCTCCATCGTACTCGACGACGGCGGGTTTGGGGGGGCCGTCGATGATGCAGACCTGGCGCTCATGGTATGTGCGCCCGATGCGGATTCGGTGTTGGTGAACGGGCTGCCTCGTCACTTCACAAGAGCTGAAGATTATGTCGAGATTGGGAGTGGTTTTCAATCCACGGCTTCGGGTTTCAGCGATCGCCTGAAGAATTGGGAAGCAGTCCATCTCTCGGACAGTGTCCTCTTCCTTGGAATGAAAAACGCGTTCAAGGTCTCCTTGCTGCATTCGAACGAGATTTCAGAGGGAGGTGTCACGGTTTCGCTCACATCCGATTGGGAGGAACGGCTCCGGGGTCAGAATACATGGTGGGGTGGCGTCGTGAATCTCGTCCCGGACAACAAGCGACCGGTTGAGCGATGGGTACTCCCCTCCGGCTTTGGCAGGAATGCTTCCTGGATTGATGGGATCGTATCAGTATCCGGGACGGGGGCCCGGGGAGGATCCAGGACCTTTCAGTTCGACCTTGATGTTCCCTCCGATGCTCTCCCGGGCAGGTACGATGTGCTCTTCTCGCGCGGCAGAGACACTCTCCGCGAATCGTTCGTCGTCCGTCCCCCGGTGACGGCCACGATGTTCATGCCGAACGGAACGAAAGAGCTGCTCGGTCTCGAACTTACAAATTCGACGCCGGAATCGCTCACTGTTTCTGCGCAGATCAAGGCGGATCCCGCATGGCTGTCGTCAATGAATCCGGGCCGGGCACGCGGCCACCATCCGCTGGCGGCAGGGAGTCGGATTCCGCCGATGGTTGTAACGATGAAACCTTTTCAGACAAAACGAATTGACGTGCCCCTCAGGCTTTCAGGATATTCGAAAGACAATCAGCTCTATCCCGTCCGGCTTGGCCTTGAATCAGGTGGGTTCAAAACCGAGATCATTCACGACTTCTATGTCGGCGTCTCTCATTTTGCAGAAACTCCCCCTTCTCTTGACGGCTCGTGGAAAGGGTGGAACCTCGCCGGGCCTATGACCATCGACAGGCCGTCCCAGATCGGGAGGCTCCTCTTCGGCAATCAACCCTGGCACGGAGTGAAGGATCTCTCGGCGAGCATATACGCGATGTATGATCGTACATATCTGTATATAGGTGCGGCGGTGACCGACGACAGCGTTGTTACGCACTGGGACTTTCCACGCATGGGGTATCCGTGGGATACGGACTGCATGGAAGTCGTCATCGACGCGCGCGATAACGCGATGCAGGGGTACGATCCGCCGACGCCGGGAACGTACAGGCATCTCTGTCTTCCGGAATATCGCGTGACCGATTTTTCGTCCATTGCGTGGCAGGGTGGAGGGGCTCCGGACCTTCTGAAGCCGAATCTCGTTCCGGGCGGGGAGACCTTCTTCCACCGCACGAAGTATGGATATGCGATAATCGCGCGACTCCCGATTGCAGGAATGCCGGGCGTCGTCGCGAAGCCCGGCTACAAGATCGGGTTCGACGTCGCCATCAACGACAACGACGGGACGAGCTTCAGGAAGAATCAGCACATATGGGCCGGCTACGATCAGAATCAGTCCTGGTGGGATCTTTCCACGATCGGCGCGCTTGTGTTCGGTCCGGACAATTGACCCGGCGGTTCGATCCTTGCCTTTCTCTTGATTCTGCAATATGTTTTCGGCTGTGATCAGGTGTGCATATCGCTGAAACAGAACTGGACGACGCTCGGCATCCCCGCACGGATCGCCGGAGTTTCTCTCCCTGACCTGGAGCACCTCGATGACCCGTGGGCGTAGGACTCTTTGAAAGGATCTGGAATGAGCGAACATGTCTGTCCTCCGTGGGTGGGCTATCTCCTCCTGAGCCCGCTTCGCAAACTGGTTACCGATCCCGATCGGATTCTGGGCCCGCACGTCAGGCCCGGCATGAGGGTCCTCGACGCGGGGACCGCCATGGGTTTTTTCAGCCTCCCTCTTGCCCGGCTCGTCGGGCCGTCCGGGCATGTTGTCTGCGTCGACCTCCAGGATAAGATGATCGCGAAGTTGAAAGCCCGCGCCGGAAACGCGGACCTGGAGAGCCGGATGGAATTCCGCACTTGCCCGCCGGCATCCCTCGCGATCGATGATCTGGCGGGGAGTCTCGATTTCGCGCTCGCGGTTGCAGTGGTGCACGAGGTTCCCGACCCGCGAAGGTTTTTTACCGAAGTGTTCTCCGCCCTGAAACAAGGTGGGAGCCTCCTGTTTTCGGAGCCCGCCGGGCACGTGACGCTGGATGACTTCGCGGCCTCCCTCTCTCTGGCCCGCGCCGTCGGGTTCCAGATTCGCGACGCCCGGAAAGTGTTCCGCAATCACTCCGCCCTTCTCGTGAAATAGTCACATGGGCTTCTCTGCGCTCGATTATGCCATCGTCGGTGTATACCTTGCCGGCGTCACCATTGCGGGGGTGATGATTGCGGGGAGGCAGAGGGATGCGCGGGACTATTTTCTCGCCGGGAAGGAGATGTCATGGTGGACCGTGGGCTTTTCCGTCGTCGCCAGCGAAACGAGCGCGCTGACGTTCATAAGCATCCCCGGCCTTGCGTTCAGCACGGACATGCATTTCCTGCAGCTCGTCTTCGGCTACTTTATCGGGAGGCTTCTCGTCAGCGTGTTCTTTATCCCCGCGTACTACAGGGGAGATCTGGATACCGCGTATGATTTTATTGGCAGGCGTTTCGGCCTCCCCCTGCGCAGGGTCACCTCGTCGGTATTCATTGTCACGCGTCTCCTCTCCTCCGGCGTCCGTCTCTTCGCCACCGCGATCCCCGTCCACCTGATCACCGGCCTCAGCTACGGTGAGAGCATCGTTCTGATCGGGACGTTCACGCTCATCTACACGCTGGTGGGCGGACTGAAAGCGGTCGTTGCAATGGACGTCGTGCAGCTCGTCGTCTACTGCAGCGGCGCCGCGGCCTCCATGGTTCTCATACTCCACGCGCTCCCGGGGGGCTGGGGAGACGTGGTCTCATGTGCCTCGCGCGGGGGCGCAAATAAGTTCGGGGTCCTGAACCTCGGAGGAGGGCCGGGCCTGATGGGCTACCTTGCCTCCCCGTACACGCTCGCGGGGAGTCTGATTGGGGGGACGTTTCTCACGATGGCGTCCCATGGCACGGATCAGCTCCTCGTTCAGCGCCTTCTCGCGTGCCGTTCGGCGCGAGAAAGTCAGAAGGCCCTGATGCTTGACGCCTCGTTCATTGTCCTGCAGTTTGCGTTCTTCCTGGTTCTCGGACTCTGCCTGTATGCGTTTTACGGAGGGCACTCATACGCCGCGCTGGGTCTCAAAAGCTCCGACGAGGTCTTTCCGGGATTCATCGTTCAGAGTCTCCCCTCCGGGCTTGCCGGGCTCCTCGTGGCGGGAGTCCTTGCCTCCGCGATGGGGACTCTCTCCTCCTCGATAAGCTCTCTCGCCTCTTCGACATACCTTGACCTGTTCCGGCTCACGCCGTGGGGCCGGTCGCTTGATAAACCCGGAGAGATCCGGGCTTCCCGGCTCCTGACGCTCTTCTGGGGGATCGCTCTGATCGGCGGGGCCATGCTCTTCACCGACACGAGGAACCCCGTCGTGGAAATCGGTCTGAAGATCGCATCCTTCACGTACGGGGGTCTTCTGGGGACGTTTCTCCTTGGCTTCTTCTTCGCACGCACGAACGGGAGGGACGCGCTCCTGGGGTTCGTCGCCGGTCTGTGTGCGATGGCCGGCGTTATCTCCTTCACGAATATCGACTTCGTCTGGCACACGATGATAGGCTGTGCGGTATCTATAATAACAGGGAATCTCTCCTCACGGATTTCCCCCCGGTCGGTTCCACAGAGACTTCCAGAGCAGAGGAATTAGTTGGGGAGAAGGATATTTAGTTGCACCACTTGACACTCCAATCGCTGTTTCATACATTCCCCTACACTGGTTTGGCCGCAATGGCTCACCTCTCTTTGACGGCCGCGCCTATTGCTATCCTTCTTATCTCTTCTTTCCTCTGTCTATGAGTTTTTGCTATCCCGTACGCATCATCCAGGAGCTTGACATGAAGGCAATCAGGTGCTTGCCCGTCCTTTTACCCCTCTTGATTTCCACCTCCCTCTTCGCTGGAACCACAGGCAAAATTGCCGGGATCGTCACCGACGCCAGGAGCGGCGAGAAGCTGCTCTCTGCGAACGTCGTGGTTGAGGGGTTGACCACGGGTGCGGCGACGAATGTCGACGGCTTCTACGCTATCGTGAACATCCCTCCGGGGTCATACCGTGTCAGGGCGTCGCTCGTCGGCTATACGACCGTGACGGAGATCGATGTGCGCGTCGAAATTGACCAGACGACGACACTGAACTTCAAGCTGAGCGAAGAGACGGTCCAGGGGCAGGAAATTGTCATCACCGCACAGAGACCCGTCGTTCAGAGGGATATCTCCGCGAGCACGGCGAACATGCAGATCGCAGAGGTTGACCGGCTTCCCGTTGCGAATGTGACAAACGCGATCGGCCTGCAGGCCGGTGTTCAGGCGACGCCGACCGGTCCCGTCATCCGCGGAAGCACCCCCGATCAGACCGCCTTTATGGTGGACGGACTCACGCTGCGCGATGAGCGGACGAACCTCCCGTACACGGGGATCGCGCTCAGCTCCATCCAGGACGTCCAGGTGCAGACCGGCGGGTTCAACGCTGAATATGGCGACCTCCGCTCCGGCCTCGTTAACGTGATAACGAAGGAAGGCGGCAAATCCGATTACAGCTTCTCCTTCAACGGCCGCTATGCCAACCCCCGGCCGAAGCACTTCGGCCCGTCGATCTACGACCCGAACTCGTACTGGATCCGTCCCTACATCGATCCGTCAGTCTGCTGGACGGGGACGCAGAACGGCGCCTGGAATGCGGCCATGCAGCAACAGTACGCCCAGTTCCAGGGCTGGAATGCCGTCTCGCAGGCGACGATGAAAGACCCCAACCCGGCCAATCACCTCACGCCGACTGCGGCCCAGCAGGTTTTCCTCTGGGAGTACCGGAAGCAGGCGGAAATCAACATCCCCGATTACGACTTTGACGGCGGGATCGGCGGCCCCATTCCCGGCGGGGAAGCGCTCGGAAATCTCCGGTTCTTTGCCGCGTATAAACAATCACAGAGCGCATATATCATCCCCCTGTCGGACAACGCGTACCGGAACTACAACGGCCAGGCCCGTGTCACGTCGGACATCACACCCACGCTCAAGCTTCTCGTGGAAGGACTGGCAGGGCGCACGACGGGGACAAACAACAACAACGCCGGAACCGGCAATGCGGCGACGACGACGAGCGATGCGTCGAACAACGGTGTGTTTACGGGAAATCCGGACGAAATCGCAAGCTCCATGTCCAACGGGCTGAGCTATATCGACTCCCGGATTTTTTCGACCGATTACTGGGCGCCGACGACGATCGACTACAAATCCGGCGGCGCGAAGGTGACGCATGTGCTGGGCGGGGAGACGTTTTACGACGCGAGCTTCTTCGTGTTCCAGTCGAAGTACAGCACGAACCCTGCCGCGCTCCGCAACACTACACCGATCATGTCGTTCGGGAACGGGTATCTCGTCGACATGGCTCCTTTCGGATACGAGCCGGCGCCGAGCACGGGCATCACCGGACTCCGCATGGGCGTCGGGATGAGCGACTCGCGCGATTCAAGCAAGGTGACGACGTACACGGCGAAATTCGACATCACAAGCCAGATCGACCACTTCAATCAGTTCAAGGCGGGCGCCGAGTGGGTGTTGACCGACGACAACATCGACTACGCGTCCGTTGATGCATTCCTTCCGGCGGGTGGGCGCTACTGGTCGAAGTTTCACACATTCCCGAAACGCGGTGCAGCCTACCTGCAGGACAAGCTCGAGTTCGAGGGTATGATCGCGAACCTCGGCGTGCGCCTCGACTACCTTGACCCGAGCGGCTCCTGGTACAACTACACTGACCCGTACAATTCCGCGTTCTCCGGGGCCTATTCGGGGGGGATTGACACTCTCATCGCACAGGTCCGCACCAAGAGACAGGTCGATATCAGCCCCCGCCTGGGTATCGCATTCCCGATCAGTGAGGACTCGAAACTCTATTTCAACTACGGCCACATGCGGTCCCTGCCGACGCCGGACAACCTGTTCCTGGCCCGCTTCGACCTCTTCACGCACGCGCTTCTTCGCATGTCTGACCCGAATATGGCCGCGCCGAAGACAATTGCGTACGAGCTCGGGTACGAACAGAATCTCTTCGACATGCTGCTGGTCCGGGTCGCCGCGTATTACAAGGACGTGACGGACGAGCCGTACCCGGTGACCTACGTCTCCAACGACGGGACAATCAACTACAGCACGACGACCCCGAACCTGTATCGCGATATACGCGGTTTTGAAGTGACCGTGGACAAAAAGCAGGGGAGCTGGATCCAGGGGTTCATCAACTATACGTACGACGTCCGCACAAACGGACACTTTGGATATTCGACATATTATCAGAACGCGAGCGAGCAGGCCGCATTTGAGCAGGCAAACCCCGTGATAAACCAGCCGATTCCCCAGCCCTATGCGCGTGCGAATATTTATTTCTTTACCCCCCCGAGCCTCGGGCCCGCGCTCGGTCCGGTGAGCCTTCTCGGGGACTGGCGTCTTGATCTCATCGGCAACTGGCAGTCCGGGTTTTACTTCACCTGGGCGGGGGGCGGCGGTTCTTCGATCCCCGGCGTCCAGAACAATCTCCAGTGGCGCGATTATTACGATCTCGACCTTCGGATAAGCAAGAATATCAAGATCGCCAAGCTGAACATCGAGCTCTATATGGACATGTACAATGTCCTCAACCTGAAATACATGTCGCAGGACGGGTTCGTTCTGGGGACCGACTTCGACGCGTACATAAAGTCGCTCCATCTCCCGGCGTTCCCGGCATCATACAATACGCAGCTCGGGTACGTCAACATACCGGGGAATGACCGCCCGGGCGATTACCGCACGGTGCCGTATGAGCCGTATGATCCGAACGACCCGAGCCCCTCGCACAAACAGTATGTTCTGGACAACAAGGCATATATCGTCATGCCGAACCAGACCACGTTCACGTTCCTCAACCCGGCACAGTATTTCTTCGGCCTGCGATTGTCCTATGACATATGAGAGCCTGTTTCAACCCTTAACGAGGAAACTCATGATGCGTCATCGTCAGTATGCACATTCCGGGGTCGCCTTCTCCCTTGCGGCCCTTCTTGCATTGGCCGTGCCCGCGCGGGCGCAGGTTGAGATACGGTGGATGGCGGTCGGTTCGCTGAACCACTGGTTTGCCTCTACGGGTCATGAGATCGAGGAAGGACGGGTCTCCGTGCAGCAGGACGGCCTCCAGTGGCCCGCGTACTACAAATACCAGGACATGGAAGCGGCGTCGGGCCTCTGGATCGGCGTGACGAACTGGACGGACCAGACCGGAACGACGTGGCTGCAGAAGGTGGTCCACGTCGGACCGCGCGTCAACGGTCTCGGCGAGTTCTTCCCTGTCACGTTCAAGACGATAAACCGGTTTGATCCCCCCACCGTGTATGCAGACGGTGTCGTTTCGGTAGGAGGAGCGCCGCTTTCGAGCTCGACAACCGATCCGACATTGAAATGCGACCGGATGATAATCAACACGGACAATACCGCCATCGGCGTCACAATGACGCGGAAAATCCTCGCCTGGTGCCAGACGTACAACGACAACTACTTTATTTACGAATACACGTTCACGAATACCGGTCAGATCGACGGTACGACCGCCGCTCCGCTTGCAGGCCAGACGCTCAACGGCCTCCGCATATTCATACAGTCACGGTATGCCTGCACGTACGACGGGAGCCAGGAAATCGGCAATCCGACGTCGTGGGGGATTAACTCGATGAATGATGCGCGGGGAGACGGCGTGAAGCCCGACCCCGCGGGACAGCAATTCCGCTGCCGCTACACCTGGCAGGGATTGTTTCCCACATTTACCGCGTACAGCAATATCGGGGCGCCGATGTTCACCCCCGCCCTTCCCGCAGATGATCCCGCCGATACGGTCGGACGCCTGGCGGCCGCCCAGTTCATCGGGACCGAGACGCTTCACGCCGACAAATCGGCGACCGACACCACGGACGATCCGTCACAGCCTTCGACGACGACATATTTCGGCTCCGACGAAAAGCTGAATCCTCCGACGTCGAATAACAGCCAGTTCAATGTCCCGTATATGGCGGCAGAGTACGCCGTGATGTCATCGGGCCACGCGTCGCCGCGTCACGCGGACAAAGTGCAGCCTGACGGGGCCTTCGACGTGCCCACCGGTGACCCGTCGCTCGGTACGACCGGCGGATTCACAAACGCCGACGGGTACGGCCCGTACACGCTCGGACCGGGGCAGAGCATCCATATCGTCTGCGCCGAGGGTGCCTCCGGTCTCAGCCGCACGGCATGCCTCTCTGTCGGGCACGCGTTCAAGGCGGCTGTGTCTTCAGGTGTGCCCGCGACGGTTGCCGCTGGAACGAAGGCCAAAAATGACTCCGTCCTTACCGGGAGAGACTCGCTTTTCCAGACATTCCGGAGGGCGCTCGCGAACTACAACTCCGGATATAATATTCCGCAGCCCCCCCTTCCCCCGAAGACGTTCACCGCCCAGTCCGCCGGGGACGGGGTGAACCTGAGCTGGGACGTCTACCCCGGAGATCCGCTGCTGAAAGGATTCCAGATCTACCGTGCGCGTGACCGCTCTGACGGCACATATTCACTCGTCGCAACCGTGGGTGCCGCGGAAAGGAGCTACAAAGACACGGCACTCTCCAGGGGGTTCGATTACTATTACTACCTGTTGAGCGTTGGCTCCGCTGTCACAAGCGACCCCACCGGTTCGACCCCCGCCGGAGCCCTCCTCACGAGCAACAGGCTTATGGCGCAGACGTATGACAAGGTGAATCTCCTCAGGGCGTCCGTGGAGACTCCGCTTTCAAGCATCCGCATTGTTCCGAATCCCTTCAGCATCGCTTCCGACATTGCGACCCTCCGGTTCGGGGCGACGGTTGGTGACAGGATCGCGTTTTTCAACATTCCGGGGCAGTGCAGGATCCGGATCTACACCGAGGTGGGAGAGCTGATCAAGGAGATCCTCCACACAAACGGGAGCGGCGACGAGTACTGGAATTCCAACACCTCGTCAGGGCAGGTCGTTGTGAGCGGCGTCTATATCGTGGTGTTTGAGAACATGAAGACCGGCGAGCGGGCGATAAAGAAACTTGCCGTCATTCGCTAAAACTGAACCGGGGTATTCAATGAGAACGACACAACTCAGACTGCTCATCCTTCTGTGTGCTCTCTGCGCCTGGACGGCCTCCGGACAGCAAAAGCTCGCACAGACCGGCATGAAATTCCTGGAAGTCGGGACGGAAGCCAGGGCCGAGGGGCTCGGCGAGGCGCTGACCTCGGTGGAAGGGGATGCGTCTGCGATGTTCTTCAATCCGGCGACGATGTCCCGGCTCTCCAGCCCGGTAAGCGTCACGCTGAGCGACACGAAATACATCGCCGACATCGACCACTACGGCGGGGCGATCGCCATCGCGCCTTCCGGCGGCGACTACGGGGTATTCGGGCTTTCCCTCCATTTTGTCGATTATGGCACGTTTGAGGGGACCATCGTCGATCCTTCCGCCTCACAGGGATACCAGGACACGGGTCCGTTTCATCCCTCCGGCCTGTCTCTCGGGCTGAGCTACGCGCGGGCCATCAATGACAAGTTCTCCATCGGCGGGACTGCGAAATACGTGCGCCAGTCGCTCGGCCTCGCGGTCACGGAAATTGACCCGAACAGCGGGGCGCGCACGGAGTCGAGCAACACCGTGGACGTGCTGGCGTTTGATTTCGGCCTCATCTACAAGACCGGCTTCAAGAGCCTGAATTTCGGGATGGTGGTTCAGAATTTCTCGCGCGAGGTGGAATACGAGAAAGAACCCTTCCAGCTCCCGCTCACGTTCAAGATCGGGATATCGATGAACGTGCTCGACCTGACGCGGGTTGACGGATCGGTTCATGCGCTCCTCGTGACGCTCGACGCCGAGCATCCGCGGGACTATGCCGAAATGGTCCGCTTCGGTGTGGAGTACAGGTTCCAGGACATGATCGCGCTGCGCGTGGGGTACGTCTCTCCCCAGGATGAGACAAAATGGACGTACGGCATCGGTCTCCGCAAGTTGGATATCATGGGGATGCTCGGGCTCGGGCTGGACTACGCATACACGCCTTTCGGGGTGTTCGGCAGCGTCCACCGGCTCTCCTTACAGTTTGCAATGTAGGTGCAGTCTTTTCGTGACAGCATAATGGAAACGGCGAACTCATGAAACATTCCGTATTCATCCTTGGCCTGGCGGCGCTGGTGGGCGCGTTTTCCGGTTGTGCGAAGAAGCCCGAACCGAGCCTCTTTGATCCCAACTGGCAGAGCCTTCCCACTCCCACGATCACGTCACTCACTGCGGACAATCCCGCCCTGCCGCCCAATACCGCCTTTTCGGGCGTGACGGTAATTACGATAAAGGGGACGAATTTCTCGCCGGTGGTTGCCAACGATCTCGTCTATTTCGGCACGACCCCCGCTGCCATACTCACCGCCTCCGCGACGACACTTACCGTACGGGCTCCCCTGGTCGTGCAGGACTCCCTGCTCGTGACTGTGGCCGTCCAGGGCGCCGAGGCCTTCAGCAACTATGTCGTGTACAGCCTCAAGTCCGCGGCGGCCGGTTTCAGCGTGCAGAAGAGCGGGGAAGACCCCAATGGCATTGCCTGCGACACCGCCGGCAACGTCTACGTCTCGCTCGTGTCGACTGCATCCGGGACCGGGCTCGGCACCTGGAAGATCGCGCCCGACGGCACGAGGCAGTCGGCGGCGTACTCGACGACTCCGGGCGTTACCAAGTGGACCGGATTGAAGATGGGTCCCGGGGGCGTCCTGTATGCCGCGCGGAACCTCCAGGTCATTTACAAGATCCCTGCCGGCGGGGGAGCAGCGGCGATCTGGGTTCTCTTTCCGGGGGGAGTCAAGATCGTGGACTTCGATTTCGATGCGAACGGCACCATATGGGCCGGGGGCGCAAACAATGCCATATACAGCGTGACGCCCGCCGGCATTGTCACGGCATTCCCGTTCGTCGCAACATGCCGCTCGTTCCGTGTCTACAACGGGTCGCTCTATGTTGGCGCGAAAACCGACTCGGTTGAAAGTGTCTGGCAATTTCCCATCGTCTCATCCGACAGTCTCGGCCCCGCCTCGAAATACTTCGATTTTTCTGGATTGTACACACCGAACGGGCCGGGCGTCCAGTGCATTACGTTCTCCTCCGACGGCGACCTGTACATCGGGACGGATGCACCCGAGGGAGTTGTCGTTGTCCATCCGGGGGGCTCGAGCCAGCCGCTCTATCCGGGCACGCTCACCCCGATGCCGGCTGCGTTTGCCTGGGGGAAGGGACCGAACCTGTACGTCTCGCTCCTCGGGACGACGACCACTCACGAGATGCTCGTGATAAACACGCTGAAACTGAGCGCTCCGTATTATGGTTTGCGGTAGACGTTGTGTTCACTGGCACCATCGCTTCACCGTTTCACATTGGCACGCGGTTCCACATCACCAATCACCAACACAGGAGTGCGTCATGAAGAAAACAGTTACAGCAGTCATCCTGCTCTCCATACTCGCCGCTGTTACAGCCTTCGGTCAGTGGCAGGATCGGGGGATATTTCCCCCGGCGGGTAAGGTTGCGGGAGACACGATTCACTACGGGGTACACGGGTTGGCGGTTGACCCTGACGGGAAGATCTGGGTCCTGAGCTATTATGCGTATCCCGAGGATACGATACTTGTCAAGAACTACGGCGCGCGTATCGGGGACGGAAAGACGATCACGGACAGCATCACGCAGCAAGAGGTTGCTGTGCGCGTGATCCGCGTGTACAATCCGGACGGCACGCAGGTGTCATTCTCGCCGATAAAGTTCCTGACGGTCAACGGGAAACAGGACACGATCGGCGGCGCTTCTCTGCAGGCGTATACCGGCGGTCCCTGGCTCTGGAATCCGTCGAGCAGCCCGAACTCGGGTCGCGGACTCCGCTGTGACCAGGACGGCAATATCATCGCATCGATGTTCAATATCTTCTACCGGATCAACTACAAGACCGGTGCGGGGATGGCGAAGGGTCTCGAAAACACCGCGGGCGCATCGACGGTGTCCGTCGGTGTCGACGCCAATGGCTACGTGTATGCGACAAAGGTTGCCTCCGGCGCCGCCCCCCTGGCGGTGTTCAACCCGGACCTGACGTTCAATGAGAATGCCGTTGATACGCTCGATCCGAACTCGTACTGCCGGGCCGTCGAAGTCTCCAAGGACGGTAATGACATCTATTTCCCCGGCTACACGGACCGTGCCATCTATCGCTATCGTTCGCCGGCCGGGCTTCTCGGCTCGTTCTATACGCGCATTGACACGATCCTGAAGGGATTCCACTGCGAGTCGATCGGCTGGAACAAGAAGAAGAGCGGAACGAATGCATACCTCTGGGCGAGCTGCGGTTCGTATAACGACGTGCCGAACGACTGGCCCGGTCTTACGACATATTACACCCCCGGAACGTGGTATGCCATCGACACCACCGGCAACTGCGCGGTGAGGGACAGCATCAAGTGGACATTCTTCATCGCCAATGATGCGAACGAACGCCCCCGTGCGATTGCATTCAGCCCGGGCGGCGACACGGCCTACGTCGGAGTGTTCGGTCTCACCGGACACGGGAATCCTTCGCTCCGTATGTACACGCGCACTGTCACGAGCATCAGCGTCGTGAACAACAACGTTCCCTCAGGCTATGCGTTGCAGCAGAACTACCCGAACCCTTTCAACCCCTCGACGGAAATCGAGTTCAAGGTTGCGAAGGCCGGTATGACGACGCTCAAGGTCTATGACGTTATCGGGAGGGTGGTGGCGACTCTCGTCAACCAGAACATGAATCCCGGGACGTTCACGGCGAAACTTGACGGCACGAACCTTGCCTCAGGGACGTACCTCTACACGTTCACATCGGGCGACGCCCGGATCACGAAGAAGATGATGCTGTTGAAGTAGCTATTCGCCCCCCCTTGCTGACCGGGGGTTGAGGATTGAGAGGGCATCCCGCGCAAATGTGCGGGATGCCTTTTCATTTATTCGGGAAATTCAGTAGATTCCAGTGTGCCGGGATCCTTGAAATCCGCCGCGCGTCAATCGGAACCATCATTTCCTATGAAACCTCTTCATCTGCCGTTGGCCGTCGGCGCACTCCTCCTGTCGGTGGTACTGACCTGCACTTCCCAGGTCTTGCCGAAGCATGAGTTCCGGGGCGTCTGGCTCACGACTGTGGGGGCCACCGACTGGCCCCCGGTTCTTGGCGGTCCGGTCCAGAGGCAGAAGGACTCGCTGGTATCGATACTCAACAGCCTCCGCGCGGAGGGGTTCAATGCGGTGATATTTCAGGTGCGCCCGGAGTGCGACGCCTTCTATCAGTCCTCGATCGAGCCCTGGTCATACTGGCTGACCGGGTCGCAGGGGACCCCTCCCCAGTCCCCGTTCGACCCGCTCCAGTTTGCCGTCGATGAGGCTCACAAGAGGGGGATGGAGCTGCACGCGTGGTTCAATCCCTACAGGGCGGTCAATTCCATCGGGGCATATCCCATTAGCTCCATGCATGTCTCGGTCCGGCATCCCGGGTGGATACTCACGATCGGAAACCTCGAGATGCTCGACCCGGGGCTGCCGGATGTCAGGGCGTACGTCACCAGCGTCCTACTCGATGTGACCCGCCGCTACGACGTTGACGGGATACATATGGACGACTATTTCTACGCCGAGGGGATCACCGCGCACCAGGACGATTCCTCCTACGGCCTCAACTGGCGCGGAATTTCCGACAGGGGTGACTGGCGGCGCGACAACGTCAATATACTCCTTCAGGCGATTTACGACAGCATAAAGGCGATTAAACCCTGGGTGAAGTTCGGCATGAGCCCTGCGGGTATTTGGAAGGACGGTATGCCCCCGAACACGAGCGGAAACGACAACTACTCCGTTATCTACTGCGACCCTATGGCCTGGCTCGACGGCCAGTATGTCGACTACCTGGCCCAGCAGCTCTACTGGAAGTTCGGCGGGCCGCAGGACTACGCGACACTCGAGCCCTGGTGGTCCGACTCGGTGGCGGCGCACGGGCGGCACTCGTACCCGGGGCTTGCGACGTACAGGATTGGGACGAGCTCGTTCGGTGACGCCTCCCAGATCGCACAACAGATCCGGTTCTCAAGGGCCGACGTGAACACGCAGGGGAACATTCAGTTCACGACGAACGATATTACTTCGGGGAACCTGGGCGGGATCGCCGACACACTCCGGAACAGCGTGTACGCGTACCCGGCGCTCATCGCGCCGATGCCGTGGAAGGATATGACCCCTCCCTATATGCCACGCGGCATCCGTTACGCGGCGCTTCCCGGCGTGGCTCCCGCCGCGATCCAGTGGGACCTTCCCATTGTCTCGCCGAACGGCGATACCGCGTACCGGTATGTCGTGTATCGTTTTGACCACCGCCCGGCGGCGTCCGAGCTTGCGAACCCGCTGAACATACTCTCCGTCGAAGGAAATAGATATTTCGTCCCTCCGGCTCCCCCGTCCCCGGGTGGACCCTGGTACTATCTCGTCACAGCCCTCAGCCGGAACTATGTCGAGAGCGACACGAGCAACATCATAATACTCTCAGCTCCTCCCGCTCCGCTTCTCTCTGCGCCCCTGAGCGGCACGTCCGACGTGGCCGAAAGCCTGAGCGTCACATGGCGTTCATCGCTCCTTGCATCGGGCTACCAGCTTCAGGTCGGGACGGACCCGGCGTTTGCGTCGGGCCTGGTCTGGAATGAGTCGGCCCTTACGGACACGTTCCGGCTCGTAAAGGGGTTCCAGGGGCAGGCATTGTATTACTGGCGTGTGCGGGCTTCAAGTGGCGGGGGGACAAGCTCCTGGTCCGCGGCGTCGAATTTCCGGACAGGTTTCCCGGCGACGCCGTCTCTCTTGTATCCGGCGAACATGCAGCCCGACCTCCCTGTGTTCCTGTCGCTCCGGTGGAGTCCGGCCCTCTCGACCGGCCCCGTATCGTACCGTCTGCAGATCGGAAAGAGCGCGGATTTCGCCTCTCCCGTCATGGACTCGGCCGGCGTCGCCGACACGGCGCTGGGTGCTCCCCCGCTCGAGTATTTCACGATCTATTTCTGGAGGGTCCGGGCGACCAACTCTATCGGGACGAGCGCATGGTCTCCGGTGTACAAGTTCCGCACCGTGCAGGTCACGGGCGTGGAAACCCCGCCCGGAGTCCCGTCGACGTTCGGGCTGGATCAGAATTATCCGAACCCGTTCAACCCCTCGACAACGATCGGCTATCAGCTCCCTGTGTCGGGCAGGGTGACGATAATCGTGTACGACATGCTCGGCCAGGAGGTGGAGCGGCTTGTCGACGGTGTGCAGGCCCCCGGGAGGTACGCCGTCCCGTGGAACGGGTCAAACCGGGCGAGCGGCATGTACATCGTGCGAATGACCGCCGCCGCGTTTACAATGACGAAAAAAATGCTCCTCATCAAATAAGTGACCCGCGCGCGCACATCGGTCGTCATCATTCCGCATCCGCGGACCCAATGGCGGATCCTCCTGGCTGCGGCATGTGTGTCTCTCGTCGCGGCGTGCACACGGACAACGGACTCCCCGATGGCAAACGCACTCCTGAATGAAGCACGGGAGAACCTCGCCCCCGACCACCGCACGGCGGTGTTTGACGTGCATGGAACGGTGTCCGGCATGACGCTGACACTGACGGGCGAAATACAGGACGCGCAGATGCACGAACGGCTCCTCGGGTTCCTCCGCGGGAAAGGGGGCTATGCAATCATCGATAGCATCATTTCCCTCCCCGGACCGTCTGTGGGGGAAAAGACACTCGGCGTCATCAACGTGAGCGTTGCCAACCTCCGGAGCAAACCGATGCACCCGGCCGAACTGGCATCCCAGGCTCTGCTTGGCACGCCTGTGAAGATTCTGAAAAAGAACGACGGATGGTATCTCGTCCAGACGCCGGATGAATACCTGGGATGGACCGATGACAGGATTGTCTGTATGGCGAACGACCGGTACGACGCCTGGGCGCGGATGCCGAAACTCATCGTCACCGCCGAATTCGCCTGGGTCCGCTCCACGAATGAGAAATCCTCTCAGCCCGTGAGCGATGTCGTGGCGGGTTCGCTCCTTGGCTTCCGGGGGATCTCCGGCTCGTTGTACGAGGTGGAATATCCGGACGGCCGCGCGGGTTTCATCGGGAGGGACCAGTCTGAACCGTGTGAGACATGGCTTGCCCGGGCGAAGGATACACCGGAACGGATCGTCGCAACGGCGAAACGGTTCTTCGGCGTCCCCTACCTCTGGGGGGGGACCTCCGCGAAGGGGATGGACTGCTCGGGATTCACGAAGACGGTCTATGCTCTCAACGGTGTCCTTCTTCCGCGGGACGCCGACCAGCAGGCTGCCGTGGGGGACCCCGTGGACGTTCCCGGGGGGAACATGAACCTGGAACCGGGCGACCTCATGTTTTTCGGGGCTCGCGCCTCGGGTGAGAAGCCGGAGAGGATAACGCACGTTGCCATCTCGCTCGGGGGAAAGCGTTTCATCCATTCGTCCGCCGACGTCCATTTTAACAGCCTGGACCCGGCCGATTCAGACTACAGCGATTTCCGTTCGGTGAATTTCATAAGGGCACGCAGGATCATCGGCGCCCGGGAATCCTCGGGTGTCCGCCGGCTTGCATCACTCCCGTACTACGGCGGCTATGAACACTGACAGACGGACATTTCTCAAACGGTCGGCCCTCGCAGGGGCGTCGCTCGCGCTCGGCCGGAGCGCTCTCTTGTCGCTCGGTCGAAGCGCCGTCACGGGATCAACAACGGGGAATCCCATGAAACTCAGATTCTATCCCTACACGCTCGAACTGAAACACGTCTTCACGGTGGCCACGTATTCGCGCAGCACGACCCCCGTCATGATGGTGGAGGTCGAACAGGACGGGATCGTCGGGTACGGTGAGGCCTCGATGCCCCCCTATCTCGGCGAGAGCCACGCGAGCGCGACAGCGTTTCTTTCGAAGGTGGACATGGCAAAATACGCCGACCCGTTCCGTCTCGAAGACATACTCCGCGATGTTGACGCGATCGCGCCCGGGAACAATGCCGCGAAAGCCGCCGTTGACATCGCGCTCCACGACTGGATAGGGAAGAAGATGGGATGCCCGTGGTACAGGATCTGGGGGCTCGACCCGTCGAAAGCCCCCGTCACGACGTTCACGATCGGGATCGACAAGCCGGATGTGGTGAGGCAGAAGGTGAAGGAGGCGGAAATATACAGGGTCCTCAAAGTCAAGATGGGACTCGCGAATGACAAGGAGATGATCGAGACGATACGGGAGGTGACGGACAAGCCGATCCGCGTGGACGTGAACCAGGGATGGAAGGACAGGGAAGCCGCCCTGAAGGAGATCGAATGGCTCGCGACGAAGGGGGTGGAGTTCGTGGAGCAGCCGATGCCGAAAGAGCAACCGGATGATATCGCCTGGCTCCGGTCGCGCAGCCCGCTCCCCCTCATCGGGGACGAGAGCGTCGTCCGGATGTCGGACATCAAGAACGCGATCGGCGTATTCGACGGCATCAACATCAAGCTGATGAAATCCACCGGCATGCACGAAGCGTACAAGATGATCGCGGCCGCCCGGGCGCTCGGCATGAAGGTGATGATCGGGTGCATGACGGAGACCTCGTGCGCGATCTCCGCCGCGGCGCAGCTTTCACCGCTGGCGGATTATGCGGACCTGGACGGCGCTCTCCTGATAAGCAACGACCTCTTCAAAGGAGCCGCGATCGTCGACGGGAAGGTCACGCTGACCGACGGCCCCGGCCTCGGCATCACCAAACTATGAATCAATGTGCGCTTTTTGCATCCCGCCACAGGCGGGGAGCGCTTTTTGCATCCCGCCACAGGCGGGGAGCGCTTTTTGCATCCCGCCGCAGGCGCCACGCGGCAACCCGAAACAATTGCCCACGACACCATAGCCCATGACCACCACGGATTCCTCCTCCCGCCTCGGTTCACTCGACGCATTTCGCGGCGCCACGATTGCCGGCATGATACTTGTCAACAATCCCGGTTCCTGGAACTTTATCTACCCGCAGCTCGAGCATGCACGGTGGAACGGGTGGACGTTCACCGACTGGATATTCCCGTTCTTTCTCTGGATCGTCGGCGTCGCCATGACGCTCTCCTTCCAGAAGAGGAAGGACCGGGGCGAGGACAGCGGGAAGCTCCTCCTTCACGTCCTCCGCAGGGCCGTGATCATATTCGCGCTGGGGACGTTCCTGAACGGGTTCCCGTTCGGCCTGATTGTCGGCAACTTTTCACTCTCGACGATGCGCATACCCGGCGTCCTCCAGAGGATTGCGGTCTGTTATCTTGCGGCGAGCACGATATTCCTCTACACGGGGTGGAAGGCGCAGGTCTGGTGGGTCGTGGGGCTCCTGGCCTCGTACTGGGCCGCGGTGATGCTCATCCCCGTCCCCGGCTTCGGCCCAGGCGTCCTCCAGCCGACCGGCTGTCTCCCCTGGTACATTGATTCACACCTGCTTGCAGGACATACCTGGAGTGGTGCGCCTGCTCCCGGATTTGATCCCGAAGGAATACTCAGCACGGTCCCCGCGATTGCGACGACGCTTCTCGGTATACTCACGGGTCACTGGCTCCGCTCGAATCATTCGCGCGAAGAGAAGACGGCATGGATGTTCGTCTTCGGGAATTTCTTCCTTCTTGCGGGGGCGATCATGGATATCTGGCTGCCGATCAACAAGAATCTCTGGACGAGCTCGTACGTCGTGTTCATGGCCGGCTGGGCCCTTGTGTGCTTCTCCGTATTTTACTGGCTGATGGACGTGAAGGGGCATACGAAGTGGGCACGCCCGTTCGTTATCTACGGGATGAACGCGATCGCGGTGTTCGTCCTCTCGGGGATCGTCGGGCGCCTCCTGACGCTCATCAGGTTCACGGGATCCGACGGCAACCCGGTGACGCTGAAAGGCCTTATCTACGACAACCTCTTCGTTCCCTACTTCAGTCCGGTGAACGCCTCGGCAGCGTTTGCCATTGCGTTCATCCTGGTGATGTACCTGGTCGTCTGGGCGATGTGGAAGAGAAAGTGGTTCATTAAAGTGTGACCGACCGGAGAACTCCCGATGGCATCTGTGAATGATCGCTGCTGGCCCGCGGCGGCCGGCAAACGGACCCTTGCGCTCCTTTGTTTCCTCTCTCTTGCGGGAAATCTCCCCGCCCGCGCGGACGTCATGGCGGAGCTGCGCGCGCTCAACGCCCGGTTCGGCGGGCATATGGGAGTGATGGCGAAGAATCTGTCCACGGGGGAAATAGTCTCGTACAATGCGACCGACTGTTTCCCGACCGCGAGCACGATCAAGCTCCCCGTGATGACGGCGTATTTCGACATGGTCAGAAAGAAGGAGATCGATCCCGGGGCCCGGATCACGCTCCGCGCCGGAGACAGGAAACCCGGATCGGGCGTCCTGCAGTTCCTGGATGACGGCGCGGTGATCACGCTGCATGACGCCGTGACGCTCATGATCACGATGAGCGACAACACGGCGACGAATCTCGTCCTCGACCGGCTCGCCGGGACGCATCAGGCGCGGCTGGCGAACGTGAACGATTTTATCGCCTCGCGGGGGCTGAAGAACACGCGCATACTCAACCGTCTCTTCACGCTCGAGACAAAACAGGAGACGCCGGAAGCGATGCGGTACGGAATCGGCGTGACGACCCCGGAAGACATGGCCCTCCTCATGGAAAAACTCTTCAGGGGCACCCTCTGTGATTCCGCCTCCTGCGCGTCGATGATCGGGATACTGGAGAACCAGTTCTATGCCGACATGGTCCCGCGGCTTCTCCCGCAGTGGGCATGCACGTCGTTTGCGGTCGCCCACAAGACGGGAAGCATCACCGAAACCAAAGCCGACGTCGCTCTTGTTCTTACCGACAGGGTGAAGTTCGCGATCGCGATCTACGTCGATAAGTCCCCCGACCATCTGGACGACGGCGCGGATGCGGCCACGCTTCTCGGCGCATACGCTGCCCGGGCCGTCTGGAACCAGTTCACCGGGATGACGGGGTACGACAGGGGGCCGGTCAGCACGTCCGGCGTCGACTGGACGGCGTTCAAGGGGGGGAAGTGGGGAATCTACCGCTCGGCGGCCGCTCCCTTCCCCCATCCCGCGAGACAGGACGGATACACGGGGGGAGACGGGACGGTCTACCCGTTTTTCCCTCATTATGCCGACAGCAGCATCGTCGTCTTCGTCCCCGACGGGTTTCATGCGGTCAAAGGCGGGGCGAACGTGATTGTGCATTTCCACGGGCACATGAACGACGACCTGGGAGTCCTCGAGCAGTACCTTCTCCCCCAGTCAATGATCGCGCAGAATATCAACGCGCTGCTTGTGATCCCCCAGGGGCCGTACAGGGCCAGGGATTCGTTCGGCGGGAAGATGGAGGACGAAGGGGGCTTCCGCAGGATGGTGGAAGACGTCATGGCGACGATGCAGAAAGAGAACGTCGTGCCGTCAACGGAGGTCGCGCGCGTGATCGTCACCGCCCACAGCGGCGGCTACCGCCCCGCGGGGTTCGTTCTTGACCGCGGAGGCATGTCCGGCCTGATAACGCACGTGTTCCTTTTTGACGCTCTGTACGGGCAGCACGAGTACTTCCGCGACTGGCTCCTGAAAGGGAAGGGGATCATCAGGGCCGCGTACACGGACCACCTTGCGAAGGAGCACGCTGACGTCGCCGCGAGCGTCGCCGCCGCGGGATCGCGCTGGTCCATGACCCCGGCGGGGGTCGAGCACGACATGGTGCCGAATGTATTCTTTGCCCGGTGGCTTTCGGAGCTTCCGGCCGAATGGAAACTCACAACAAAGGAGTGACACGACGGACGCTATGGCAAACCTCAGGCAGTATGACGGGACATCCCGGATCGAAGAAATGGAGCTCCAGCGGAGCGGACGCAAACCCATGTATGCGCCCACGGAAAAGATCGGAATCGTGGAGGTTGCGAATTTCCCGCAGCTCGGGAAGCTCACCGCGCTCCGGTTTATCGAGTGGGTCATCAGGAATCCCGGCGGGGTGATATCGCTCCCCACCGGAAAGACACCCGAGCATTTCATCAAGTGGGTGACGCGCATCCTGGAACGGTGGGAGACGAAGGACATCCAGTCTCTCCTCGCGGCCGCGGAGATCGACGGGTCGAAGCCGCCGGACATGAGGTCGCTCAGCTTCGTCCAGATCGACGAATTCTATCCGATCAACGCGGCGCAGCATAACAGCTTCCACTGGTACGTCAACGAATTCTACATCAAGGGGTTCGGCATGTCCCCCTCCAGGGCCCTGCTCATCAACGCCACGTCGCTGGGGCTTCCCCCCGGCAAGACCATGGACGAGGTGTTCCCCGGCAGCGTCGTCGATCTCTCGCTCCGCGTCAGGCAGTGCCGCTCGGATCTCGAGCTCCTGCAGAAAGACGTCATCAACCGGGTGGACGAATTCTGCATGGAATACGAGACAAAGGTCCGGGAGATGGGGGGTATCGGGTTTTTCCTGGGCGGGATCGGGCCGGACGGACACATCGCGTTCAACGTGAGGGGGTCGAGCGTCTATTCGGTGACGCGGCTGACGGGCACCAACTACGAGACGCAGGCGGCCGCCGCCACGGATCTGGGCGGGATCGAGATTTCCCGGACGCGGCTTGTGATTACGATCGGGCTTGCGACGATCACGTACAACCCCGGGGCCGTCGCGATCATTATCGCCGCCGGGGACGCGAAGGCCGCGATCGTCCGGCTCGCCGTCGAGAACGAAAAGGGGCCGCAGTATCCCGCCTCCGTTCTCCAGGATCTCCCCAATGCCCGGTTCTACCTCACGCGTGGTGCCGCGAGCCTCCTTACGGAGCGGCAGTTCGAGGATTTCTGCAGGGAGACCACGCTCACGCCCGCGCGCTCCGAGGACGTCGTGACGACGCTCGCCCTGAAATCGGGGAAGCAGCTCGTCCAGCTCACGAAAGAGGATTTCGAGGGGGACCGGTTTGCCTCCGAGCTGCTGCGCAAGAGCGGGAAGATGCCCGTCGACCTCGCCACGGAAGCGCGCAACAGGATCATCGGGAAGATCGAGAAGGGTCTCGACCACGTGTCGAATACGACATTCCTGCACACCGAGCCCCATCACGATGACATCATGCTCGGCTACCTCGCGCACATCTACCATCTCGTCCGCGATCCAAGCAACAAGCACTATTTCGCCAACCTGACCTCCGGTTTCACATCGGTCTCGAACCCGTATTTCCTCTCGATCCTCGTGAAGCTCGAAAGCCATCTCGAGACCGGCACGCTTTTCGCCCTGCTGGTGCAGGGGTACTTCGACACGCATGAAAACGCCTCCCGCATGGAGGACGTCTATCTCTATCTCGACGGGGCCGCGGCGAACAGCCAGGAGATGAAGGACGAGGCGGAAGCGAGGCGCCTGCTCCGCAATCTCGTCGGCCTGTACCAGACGCATGACCTCCACACGCTGCGCAACCGTGTTCAGGAGCTCATCGGCTACTGCCGCTCGCAGTACAGCGGCGCCAAGGACCCGCAGCAGGTCCAGCTCCTCAAGGGGATGACGCGCGAATGGGAGGTGGAGCTCCTCTGGGCGTATTTCGGCATCGAATCGTACGCGATCCATCCGCTGAGGCTCGGTTTCTACACGGGCGACATATTCTCGCCGGAACCCGAAGTCCACAGGGACGTCGTGCCGATCTTCGAGCTGATCAGTAAAGTCCGGCCGAACGTCGTCTCCGTCGCATTCGACCCGGAAGGGAGCGGGCCCGACACGCATTACAAAGCCCTCCAGGCCGTGGCCGAGGCGTTGAAGCTCTACGAGAAAGAGAGCGGCGATTCCACGCTGCGGGTGTGGGGATACAGGAACGTCTGGTACAGGTACCGCCCGGCGGAGGCGAACCTGTTTGTCCCGGTGTCGATCAACTCCATCACGATGCTCCACACGGCATTCATGAACTGCTTCGGCTCGCAGAGCGCGGCATCCTTTCCGAGCTATGAGCACGACGGTCCGTTCTCCGAGCTTGCGCAAAAGATCCAGGTCGGCCAGTACGGGATGATCAAGACGATACTGGGGACGGACTTCTTCCTGAAGAACGGGCATCCGAGGCTTCGCGCCGCACGCGGGATGATATTCCTCCGGGAGATGGCGCTTGCCGAATTCTATGAGATGGTCAGGGAGCTCAGGAAAGTCACGGAGGACCGGAGCTGAAAAGCCCCTTTCCTCCGTTTTTCCTATATTGGGAGGTATGGCGTGTTCGCGGGCGGCCCCTGTCATTGCGGACGCAGGGCCCGTGACGCCGCTCTCGCCAGGGCGAACTGAACCACGCTTTTTTCTCCGGAGAAGTGGGTATGCGCAGTCTGATTGCACTGCTCCTCTTTGTCGTCTCTCTCCCGCTGGAAGCTCAGATAAAAGTACTGACCGTCCGGACACTCCCCCTGGGGAGCGCCCGCCTCTGGTCTGCACCCCGCTGGTCGCCCGACGGGAAAACGATCTACTACACCGCCTCGGATTTCGGCGGCATATGGGCGTGTCCCGGGGCCGGGGGAGATGCAGTGCAGATAACCGCCGACAGGGGATCGGGGTACGGCTTCACGATATCCCCCGACGGATCTCAGATCGCCTGGCGCCGGACGCTCCCGGGGGCCCTGCCGGGTGAACGGGTGCAGGAAGTCGTCGTCCGCAATCTCTCCGGCGGCCCCCCGTCGGTCCTTGCCTCGGGAAGATCACTTTCGCTCCCCTCATTTGTCAGATCCGATGTCGTGTTCTCCGTTGCCGGCGAAATCCAGGGCGTGAAGCCGGCCATTCAGCCCCCGGGCGTCGTCTCGGTCCTCGGCGTCGAGGATACGAAAATCGCCGTGGTCCGTGACGGTGTGAAATCGCTCGTCGATCCGCTCGGCAACGGAAGCTACGTCTGGCCCTCACTTTCCCCCGACGGCTCGAAGCTCGTCGCGTACGAGATGGACAGGGGGACATTTGTCTGTGGCGCCGACGGGAGTCATCCACTCAGGATCGGGCGCCGGGACGCCCCGGCCTGGACCCGGGACGGAAGGTGGCTCATCTATATGGCGGACAGGGATGACGGGCATAGGATACGGTCATCCGCCATTGCGTTCGTCTCCCCCGACGGAAAAACGGAAGGGGATCTCACCTCCGCTTCACACATCAACGGGATGTTCCCCCAGTGCTCTCCGGTCGCTGACGAAATTGCCTTCAGCACTCTCGAAGGCGGGATACTCGTGATAACGTATGCCGAAACCCCCCGATGAGCAGGAGACTTCCTCTGACATGCATCGTCGTCCTTTCTGCGTCTCTCGCGGTGGCGCAGAGGTCCGACCTCTCGGGGTTGAAATTCTGCATCGATCCGGGGCACGGCGGGTATTCGAGTGACGACCGGAATGTCCAGCCGGATCCGGGTGTGAATTTCTGGGAATCGGAAAGCAACTTCGAGAAGGCGCTCCTCCTCAGGGAGCTGCTGTGGCGGCAGGGGGCGACGGTCATACTGACCCGGACGTCGAACGACACGACGTATCCCGACGGGAACGACGAGCCGAGCCTCACGGCGCGCTGGCAGCTCGCCAACGCGAACAACGTCGACTGGTTTCACTCGATACACTCCAACGCGAGCGGGCTGGCGGACAACACGAGCATCAATTATACACTGATGCTCGTGAAGGAAGACATCCCGACGCGCACTGCCGCGTTCCCGCAGGACGTCACGATGTCGAATCTGATCGGTCCGGCGATACAGGGGATGCTCCGGACGAGCAGCACGAGCACCTGGCTTGACTACACATTTTACGGAGGTCCGGCGGGCGGGTACAACCTGGGCGTGCTGAGCGGCCTTCTGATGCCGGGAGAGCTCTCCGAGGGTTCGTTCCATGACTTCTATCCGGAGTGCCGGCGTCTCCTGAACAACGATTACCACAAAATGGAAGCCTATGCCATCCGGAACGCCTTCATGCAGTACTTCGGCGTTCCGGCCGATCCGCGCGGCATCATCGCGGGGATACAGACCGATGTTGCCGGCGGGGCTCCCGTGAACAATACCCGCGTGAGACTGCTTCCTTCCGGCAGGGTGTACGGCGGGGACGCGTTCAAGAACGGCTTCTTCATGTTCGACAGCCTCGCTCCCGGTTCCTACACCGTCCGTTTCGAGACTCCCGGCTACAGGACGGATTCCATCGCCGTTGTCGTGGGAACCGGCGCCACCGTGTTCGTTGACCGGACGCTCGCATCGACCGGGTTCCCGGTTGTCCTCTCGACGAGTCCGGTGAACGGGGATACGTCCGTGGACCCGAGGACGGCGGTTGGGATACACTTCTCCGCACCGATGGACACCGCATCCGTCCGCGCGGCCTTTTCGATCGCCCCCGCGGTCACCGGGAGTCTCTCGTGGGACCCGGACAACACGATCCTGACGTTCACGCCGGTCGCTCCGTTCCCGTTTCCTGTCAATTTCACCGTGAAGGTCGATACGAACGCCCGCAGCGCCTCGGGCCAGCCTGTTGACGGGACCGGCGTCGGGACTCCCGGCCATCCGTTCATTCTCGGCTTCCGGACGAAAATTGTCCGGTTGAACCCGCCCGTCATCCTCTCCCGGTTCCCGGATTCCGCGATGACGGTGGCGACGCCGTACACCACGGTCAACATCACGTTTGATGAACCGCTGAACCCGGCGACGGTCACCACGGCGAATTTCAGGATCGGACAAATCGGCGGTCTCCCCTCGCTCGCGCGGACCGTCATGTACATCGGGACGCCCTCCAGGAGCGGCGTCAATATCTTCGTCACCGGAGGACTTGAGCCCGGCGCATCCTATACGGTAAGCGTGAGCGGCGCGAAGGATATGACGGGGAACATCATCCCGGGCACTTCACCGCTCGTCTGGTCATTTTCCGTCCAGCCCCTGTCGCGCATCACAACGACGATTGACTCGTTCAATACGCGCCCGGTGCAGTGGAGGCAGCCGATGACCGCGCCCTACACGACGGGCGTCGACACGGCGTCGTTCGACTCTATCGAGAGCACCGCGTTCCCTGCACTGGCGGGCGATCCGGTCGCCGGATTGCTCAGGTACGCATGGGACACGGCCGCGTCGTCCTGGCTCCTGCGCGTGCCGCTCGATACTCTCGCTCCGGAGCGCTCGATCCTCTTTCAGAAACAGGGGACGGTGCTTGAGGCGTTCGTGTACAACGAGGGCGATCTGAGCCAGTTCCGGTTTGGCATCGAGGACAGCGTCGACATCTATCCCGGGGGGAGGCCACAAAACCACAAGGTGAGCCGCTGGTACCCGCTCGACTGGGTTGGATGGAGGCTGGTGGAATGGGATCTTGCCAACGACTCCGTCGGTTCCTGGCTCGGCGCTCCGAACCTCGGCGGGCAGATGCGCTTTGACGCGTTCCAGTTCCGCTATCTCCCCGGGGTGAGCGCGCGATCGGGGTTGGTCCTCGTCGACCAGCTTCAACTCTTGAGGTCCGTGATCGTTTCCGTCCCGCCGCCGGCTCCCGCGATTCCTGCGGAGTATGCCCTGAGCCAGAACTACCCGAACCCGTTCAACCCGTCGACGGTCATCGCCTACCGCGTCCCGGCCGGCGTGCGCGTCTCGCTGAGAGTGTATGACCTGCTGGGCCAGGAGGTCGCGAGCCTCGTGGACGGTCAGGTGGCGGCCGGCTCGCATTCGGCGGTCTGGAACGCCGCCTCGTTCGGGAGCGGGGTGTACTTCGTCCGCATGATCGCATCGGATGCGGGGGGGGGAATCCGATTTGTCAGGACAACAAAAATAGAACTTCTGAAATAATCCCATTGGCACATCACTCTCTCGTGCTCGGCGTTGACGGCGGCGGCACCAAGACCACGGGTCTCCTCGCCGATGGTACCGGCACGGTTCTCGCGCGCGGCAGGGGGAACGGCTCCAATCAGAATGTGTTCGGCATCGACATTGTCGCGCTGAATCTGGCGGAGCTTATAGCAGGTCTCGCAAAGACCGCCGCCCGACCCGTTGCCGATATCGGCTCCGCCGTGCTGGGACTCGCGGGGGCGGGGTCCGAACGGGACCGTCAGGTCCTGACCGATGCGATCCACGCCCGGTTCCGTATGATGGGACTTCCTCCCGTTCCCATCTCCATCCAGTCCGACGGCCGCGTCGCGCTCGAGGGGGCGTTCAACGGGGGCCCCGGTGTCGTCGCCGTCGCGGGGACCGGCTCGGTCGTCATGGGAAAATCGCCCGCCGGCGAGACAATCTCGATCGGCGGGTGGGGAAGAGTGATCGGGGATGAAGGGAGCGGCTACCGTATCGGACTCGAGGCCATCAAGGCGGTCTCGAGGGAGATCGACGGAAGGGGGGAGGCCGGCCGGCTTCGCATGGTCCTCTCGTCCCGGTTCGGCCTCGCAACGCGCGAGAGGATCATTGCAGCCGTGTACAGGGAGAAATTCGACATACCATCGATTGCGCCGGCGGTTCTTGAAGCGGCGGAATCATCCGATGCTGTGGCGCTGGACATACTCTCCCGCGCCTCGGGGGCCCTTGCCCTCCAGGTGGTTGCCGCCATCGACCGGCTCGGCATGCGGGGCGGGGCCGGGGTTGTGATGATCGGCGGTCTTATCGACCACGGTTCGATCTATTCGCGCATGCTGGAAGCGGAGATCAGGAAGAGCGTTCCCGCGGCGCATATCGACCCGCCCATGAACGGACCGGCGCACGGCGCCCTCCTGCTGGCGATGGCCGGCATGAAGGAGGATTGACGCTTGAAAAGACATCTCCTCTTCCTTTCGGCTGCCGTTCTCTCCGGATTGCTCTCCGCATGTGCACCTCCCCCTGCAACGATCCCCGCGCAGCTGCAGAGACGCGCCGCGCCGCTCCAGCCCGCCGTCCCCTCCGATTGGGGGACCCCGGGAGCACTCGACTCGCTTCTCTCCTCGATGTCGCTCGAAGAGAAGGTTTCCCAGATGGTCATGGTGCGCGCGTTCGGTCACTACTACAGCACCGACAGCGACCTCTTTGAGCGCCTCGAGCGGCTCGTCACGGTCCGCAGGGTCGGCGGCATCATCATGGCCCAGGGGGACGTCTATTCCGAGGCGGTCCTCCTCAACCGGCTGCAGTCCCTCTCCCGGATACCCCTCCTTGTCGCGTCCGACTTCGAGCGGGGGATCGCCATGCGCGTCAGGAGGGGGACACGGTTTCCGGATGCCATGGCGCTCGGGGCGACGCGGAATGCAGAGTACGCCTACCGGATGGGGAAAGCGGTGGCTGTGGAAGCGCGCACAATCGGAATACACCAGAACTATGCGCCGGTTGCCGATATCAACGATAATCCTCTCAACCCGGTCATCAACACCCGTTCGTTCGGCGATGACCCGGCGCTCGTCCGCACGATGGTGGCATCGTTCATCCGGGGGACAATCGACGGCGGCTGCATTGCCACCGTGAAACATTTTCCGGGACACGGTGACACGGGAACCGATTCGCATATCGAACTCCCCGTCATTGATCTTTCACGCGCCCGTCTCGACACGGTGGAGCTGGCCGCGTTCCGGGCGGCCGTCGACGCCGGCGTCCAGTCCGTCATGATCGGCCATCTTGCGGTTCCCGCGCTTGATTCACTCGGCCTCCCCGCCTCCCTCTCCGCGGCGATGGTGACGAGCCTCCTCAGGAAGGAACTCGGGTTCAACGGGCTGATCGTCACCGATGGACTGGAGATGCGGGCGCTCACGCGCGGGTACCCGGCGGATACCGTGGCGGTTCTTGCCGTCCGGGCGGGGGCGGACATCCTCCTCGTTCCCCCGGATCCCGATCTGGCGGTGAACGCCGTGGTGGCTGCCGTCCGGCGGGGGGAAATACCCCGGGAGCGGGTGGACGAGTCCGTTCGCCGGATACTCGCAATGAAGCATCAGCTCGGGCTTGACAGGGGGCGGACCGTTGATATTGACGCCATTGGCGCACATATCGGCACGAGGCCGAACCGGCATCTTGCCCGTGAGATCGCCCAGGACGCCGTCACAATTCTCAGAAACAAAAACGGCCTGCTTCCCCTCCCCCCTGACGGCCCCATGCACATCGTCGCCGTTCTTGCCGGGGACACGGAGGATGACAGGACTGACGTGGACAGGCCGGGCAGCCCTGCCACAAGCGAACCCGTCGGGGCCTACTTCGCCCAGCTCCTCCGGCACCGCTCGCCGGGGAGCGACATACTCCGCCTTACCCCCGGGAGCGACGTGCGCGAGCTGAACGACGCGGTCACACGCATACGGAAAGGAGACGCGGCAATACTGGCCCTGTTTGTGAAAGTCCGCACGGCATCGGGGAGAATCGAGCTTCCCGACTACCTCCGCACGTTCGCCGCCCGTGTCGCGGAGACGAACACCCCCCTCGTTGTCCTTGCATTCGGGAACCCGTATATCGCCGGGAGCATCCCGGATGCCGGATCGATCGTCTGCCTCTACGGCGACGACGAGCCTGTAAGCGAAGCGGCGGCCGAAGCTCTCTTCGGCGAGATCCCGGTGCACGGCCGGCTCCCTGTCTCCATTCCGGGGAAATACCCCTTCGGAACCGGCCTGGATCTTCCGCAGACGCAGCTCAGGCGCGATGACCCGTCCCTGGCGGGATTTGATCCCGAAGACCTGCAGCGAGTGGACGGCATCGTCAACAGCGCCGTGGCGGATTCGGCGTTTCCCGGGGGCCAGCTCGCCATCGTCAAAGACGGATTGCTCGTCTACGACAGGTCGTTCGGGAGGCTGACATACGATCCTGCCTCGCCTCCTGTGGACGAGGGGACGATGTACGATCTCGCATCCGTCACGAAAGTCATTGCAACGACGTCGGCCGTCATGAAACTTGTCGACAGCGGGAGGATCGGGCTTGATGATCCGGTCGCAAAGTACCTCCCCCGGTTTGAAACCGGGCAGAAGGCCGGAGTCACAATCCGCAGCCTGCTGCTCCACAGGGGAGGCTTTCCCCCCTTCCGCAGGCTCTGGCTCGAATGCCCGGACCCTGCCGGGGTGATCGACACGATCGCCGCGACAGCCCTCGTCGCAGCGCCGGGCGACTCCACCGTGTACAGCGATCTCGGGTTCATCACGCTCGGGAAACTCGTCGAAAAAGTCACCGGAATGACGCTCGATGCCTTCGTGAAGAGGGAATTCTTCGTTCCCCTCCGCATGAGGAACACGACATACGTCCCCCCGGAATCCCTCCGTGCCCGCTGCGCGCCGACGGAGCTTGATACTTCCTGGCGGAAGACCATTGTCCGGGGAGCCGTCCATGACGAGAACGCCGCGTTCATGGGGGGCGTGTCGGGAAACGCCGGACTCTTCTCCACTGCGAGCGATCTGGCGATATACATGCAGATGCTCTTCAACAGGGGAGTCTACGCCGGCAGGCGTTACCTGAGCGAGAAAACCGTTTCGGATTTCATCGAGAAGCGCGCCCCGGGACAGGAACGCTGGCTCGGATGGGAGATGAAGTCGCCGCATGGCTCGTCCGCCGGAGCACTCTTCTCCGGCGCGTCGTTCGGGCACACCGGCTTCACCGGGTGCTGCATCTGGGCTGATCCGTCACGCAATCTTGCGGTCATATTCCTCACAAACCGGGTCTTTCCGACACGCGCCAACCAGAAGATCGCCAGGGTCCGCCCCGCCGTCAACGATGCCGTGATGCGGGCTCTCGGGGTGACAGGAACCGGGCAGTAACATGACGGCAGAACCAACAATAACCGTCGGCATTCTCACGGCGTCGGCTGTGGACGTGGAAGGGGATTTTGACGTCCCGGGATCGGGGGGGACTCTCCGCGGGCGGATCCGGGCCTCGGTCTCCGGGGCTTCCATACTCATAGAGTGCGGCGGCAAACGTTCCCTGTTCGATTCCGGGGTTCTCCTGACTCAGTCCGGGGGGGCGGGGGTCTCGTTCGTCATCCGCAGCGTCGTCATCGGTATCCGCTTCCACTGGGAGCGGAAAGAAGACCAGCGGTTCACGGGGGCCCTGCGGCTCGTGACGAAGGGGAGCGATGTCGTGGCGATCAATGTCGTCCCGGTCGAAGACTATCTTGAGAGCGTCATCTCGTCGGAAATGAGCGCCGGGAGTTCCATGAATCTCCTGAAGGCGCACGCGATCACCTCCCGAAGCTGGCTCCTGGCGCAGATTGAACGGTCGCGCCGGCTGAAAGAGGAGGGAATTCGTCTCCCGGCGATTACAGGGGAAAGCGATCGCCTTGTCAGGTGGTACGACAGGGAGGAACACGAGCTCTTCGACGTCTGCGCAGACGACCATTGCCAGCGGTACCAGGGTGTAACGAAGTCGAACACGGCGGCGGTCAGTCAGGCCGTGAACCTGACACGGGGACAGGTGGTCATGCACGACGGCCGCATCTGCGATGCCCGGTTCTCGAAATCCTGCGGAGGAATCACCGAGCCGTTTGGCAATGTCTGGCAGCCCGTCGGGATCCCGTACCTTGTCAACGTGGCCGACATTCCCCCGTCTGACCGCCTTCCCGGCTTTCTTTCTCTCCCCGATGTCAGCCGGGAGGATCTGGCGGACCGATGGATCAGGAGCTCCCCGCGCGCATTCTGCAACACGGCGGACTCCCGCATCCTCTCACAGGTTCTCCTCAAGTACGATCAGGAAACGGCCGATTTCTACCGGTGGAAAGCTGAGTATGATCAGGAGAACATCGCCGCGCTCATCAGGGAGAAAACCGGCATCGATTTCGGGGCTATTCTTGACCTTGCGCCGGTCGAGCGGGGTCCGTCGGGGCGGCTCACGCTCCTGAAGATCGTCGGGGAAAAGAGGGTATTGACGATCGGCAAGGAGCTCGAGATCCGCCGGACGCTCTCGCCGTCGCACCTGTACAGCTCGGCATTCGTGGTCGACAGGAGTGAAATCAAAGGCGGCGTTCCCGGCCGTTTCGTTCTCACGGGAGCGGGATGGGGGCACGGGGTGGGCCTTTGCCAGATCGGCGCAGCCGTCATGGGCGATCTCGGGTACGAGTCCGACTCCATACTTTCTCATTACTTTCCCGGCACGTCCATTGCGAACATATACTGAACCCGTCGTTGAGGAAATCTGCACGGAAAGCGTCTTTCCGGGTCATGAATGATATCTCCCACATTCTGAGGGAATACAAACCGAATGAAAACCATTGACATGCGCACACCTCTGGCGTCGTTGAGTGTGGCACTCGTCCTCTCTCTGACGATGATCGCCTCCGCCGATGCCCAGCAATCCCCTCCCCCGCACCCGAATTTTATCCGCCTTGTCGTTCCGGAGTCGGACACGGTTCGGGCTTCCACGGGCACATACAGGCTCTCCGCGGGTACCGTGCCGGGGAACAGGCTCACGATCAACGGCTCCCCCCTGAAGGTCTATCCCTCGGGGGCCACGGCGGGCCTCCTTACGCTGAATGTCGGCGAAAACCGGTTCACGCTTACTGCGACGGGTGCGAAGGGGGATTCCATTTCAAAGTCGTTCCTTGTCATCCGCGAAGCGCCGCCGGAGACTTCACCGGATTCCGTCCTTGTCATTGACACGATCATGACGGAACCCTCTGACGACGTCTGGTTGAACGAAGATGACCGGCTGGAGGTGCAGTTCAAGGGGACGCCGGGATGCAAAGCGTCATGCGACCTGGGGATCCCGATGACGGAAGTGAAGCCCGCGTACGCCCATGGCCTGGGGGGAATTTACCGGGGTGTGTACACCGTGCGGGATGATGATACCCTTTCTTCTCATCAGGTCAGGTTCAGGCTGGAGAACGGCTCGGGCGCGGCCCTGGAGACGGTCTCGAAGGGAACCGTCACGATGAGGCCGGCCGACTTTCCGTACATCGGCGTCACAAAGGGGGAGCGGCCCGCGCTCGCCTACGGCCTCGGCGAGGATCGGCTGGGGGGCGCGAAGATGTCGTTCATCAATCCCGGGATACGTCTTGCGATTACGGGGAAGCACGGGAGCGCGTACCGCGTGGCGCTGGCTCCGGGCCAGGAAGCCTGGATCGCCGCGGAAAACGTGGACCTGATCCCGAAGGGCGCCCGTCTTCCCGCGGCCCTCACGGAGAACTGCATGGTGTACGGGGACGAAAAGTACGACTACGTGACGGTCGGGATCCCGCTGCGGCTTCCGTACTCTTCGACGACGGAGACCGGACCGACGCGGATCAACGTGGATCTCTACGGCGCGACGTCGAACACGAACTGGATCATACAGCAACTCACGACCCGCGAGATCCAGAACGTGTACTACACAGAGCCCTCCGCGGGCGTCTTCCGGATCACGATCGAGCTCAAGCACAGGCAGATCTGGGGATATGAAATCGGCTACAACCCCGCGGGACTCGTCATCAAGGTCCGCCGCCAGCCGGAGAAACTCAAAATCAAGGCGCTCACGTTCGCGCTGGACGCGGGTCACGGCGGGGACAACCTCGGTGCGCTCGGGTCAACCGGTGCCCTCGAGAAGGAGATAAATCTTGCCGTCGTGAAAGATCTTAAATCCATGCTCGAGGACCGCGGCGCCCGCGTGATCCTCACGAGGGACGGGGATCCCGACGTTCCAATGGCCGACCGCGTGCGGAAGGTCCTCTCGTCGGGGGCGGATATCCTGATAAGCATCCACTCCAATTCGATCGGACTGACGACAAATCCGGAGAACACGCGGGGGACCGCGACGTTCTATAAATACATCTGCTACCGTCCCCTCGCGATGGCGATCATCAGGAATATGCTGAAAACCGGACTTCCGCTCTTCGGCAACGTCGGGAGCTTCAATTTCTCGATGAATGCGCCCACGGAGCTCCCGAATGTCCTTGTCGAAATGGCGTTTGTTTCCAATCCTTCCGATGAGATGAACCTGATTGATCCGGAGTTCCGGCACAGGATTGCCGGTCGGATCGTCGACGGCATAGACGATTTTCTTGACGGATGCGATGAGTGAGAGCGGGCCCGGTGTTCACACTGCGTTGATCAGGCCCTGGACCGAAGGTGACATACCCGACGTCCGGCGAATCGGCTGGGAGACATGGAAGGCCGCGTACGGAATGTTCATCCCCGAGGCGGACCTCCGGGCCTACCACGACGAGCATTATTCGACGGACGCGCTCGTCCGGAACCTCCGGAAACCCTCCACGAGCGGGTACATCGCGTTCCTGGACGGGAATCCGGGCGGGTACATGATCATGTCGTCCGATCGGGATTCCGGGCGCTGTCACGTCGCCTCGATCTATGTCCTGCCCGCGTGCCAGGGGCACGGGCTTGGATCGAAGCTCATGGAGGAGGCTTTCCGCGCCGCACGGGGGGCCGGCTACGACAGGGTCTGGCTCGGCGTCATGTCCGAAAACGCCCCGACGATTGCGTGGTATAAGGCGCTCGGATTCACATTTGTGGAAGAATCCCCGTTCACGATGGGGAAAACGACAGTCAATCACCTGATCGGATTCAGGCTGCTCGTCCCACCGGTCCCGCCGCCTGATCCTCCGTCCGCATCGGCCGGCGAAAAAGGGGCCGGCGCATGAACCGGCCTGAACGACGCAACCCGTGGGCCTGGATTCCCTCCCTGTACTTTGCCGAAGGGCTCCCGTATGTCATCGCCCTGAATGTATCGGTGATCATGTACAAGCGGATGGGCATATCCAACACCGATATCGCACTCTACACGAGCCTGCTCTACCTTCCCTGGGTGATCAAGCCGCTCTGGGGACCGGTTGTTGACCTGGTCCGCACGAAGAGGCTCTGGATCGTCACGCTTCAGCTCATCCTGGGCATTGCGCTCGCCGCGGTCGCATTCACGATCCCGGTGCAGGGCTTCTTCCGTGCCACGCTCGTCCTGTTCTGGCTCATGGCATTCGCTTCCGCCACCCACGACATCGCGGCGGACGGCTTCTACATGCTGGGTCTGCAGGAGCACGAGCAGGCGGCATTCGTGGGCGTACGCTCAACGTTCTACAGGATCGCGATGGTGACCGGACAGGGTGCGCTCGTGTTCTTTGCAGGGACAGTCGAGACGCACACGGGGGGGAATACGGCGCTCGCCTGGTCGCTGACATTCGGCATACTTGCCGTGATGTTCTTCGCCTTCTTCCTCTATCACAGGTTGATGCTTCCGTACCCTGCCGGCGACGCCCGGGTCCGGAGCGGGGGAGTGACGACCCCTCTGGCGGATTTCTTCAAAGTCTTCGGGGCGTTCTTCACAAGACCCCGCATCCTCTCGACGCTCGCTTTCCTTCTCCTCTACAGGTTTGCCGAGTCGCAGCTCATCAAGCTCGTCTCGCCGTTCCTTCTCGATCCGAGGACAAAGGGAGGGCTCGGTCTTTCGACGAGCGATGTGGGAATCGTGTACGGGACGGTAGGCATCGTCGCGCTGACGGCCGGCGGGCTTCTCGGGGGATTCGTCATCCCCCGCAGGGGGCTCAGGTTCTGGCTCTGGCCGATGGTCATCGTCATGCATCTGCCGGACCTGATGTTCGTCTATCTGTCGCAGGTGCAGCCGGACAATTTCCTGCTGATTAACGTCGCCGTGGCTCTCGAGCAGTTCGGGTACGGATTCGGATTCACCGCGTACATGCTGTATATGATCATGGTCTCCGAGGGGGAACACAAGACCGCGCACTACGCGATCTGCACGGGAATCATGGCTCTGGGGATGATGGTCCCCGGCATGTTCAGCGGCGCGCTCCAGGAATGGCTCGGGTATCCGACTTTCTACCTCTGGGTGATGCTCTCCACCATCCCCGGATTCATCGTTACCGCGCTCATCACCATCGACAAGGATTTCGGCAAGAAAACCTGAAGGAACCCTGATGAAACGTCCTCACACGAAAGCCGCCGCGGGAGCGAAACCTGTCTTCACGGCGTTTGTTCCGTACGGCGGAAGCGATGCCGCCGGGCATACGATCGCGCAGCTCGCCGGGTCCGCCATCGTCGGGAAGGTGTACGTCCTCGCCCCGGGGAGCGCGCCCGTCCCGTTCAAAGGATGCACGCCGCTTCGCGTCAACGCGCTGAACTCCTCCGCGACGATGAGGAAGATCGCGGCGAAAACGGTGACCCCCTATGCGCTCCTGGTTCTCCACGACGTCGCCCTCCGGCTCGGGCAGTTCGCCCTTGAGCGGATGGCCTCCGTCGCCGGCGCGACGGGTGAGGGGATGGTGTACAGCGATTTCATCGAAGTGAAGGGTCTCTCCCCGGCCCCGCATCCCCTGATCGACTGCCAGGAGGGGAGCGTGCGTGACGATTTCGACTTCGGCTCCGTCGTCGCCCTGGAGGCATCCGCGCTGAAGGCGGCGGCCGGGGAGATCGGCGACTCCCGCCACGCCGGCTTCTTCGCCCTCCGGCTTGCCGTTGCGAGGAAGAAAGGAGTCTTCAGGATCGCCGAAATGCTCTACACGAAGACCGAGCCCGACACAAGGAAGGAGGGGGCCAGGCTTTTCGACTACGTCGATCCGAAGAATCGCGTCGTCCAGCTCGAGATGGAGAAAGCCGTTACGCACCACCTGAAGAAGACCGGGGGCTGGCTGAAGCCTGTCAGGGAGACGGTCGACCTGGACGAGGGGAAATTTCCCGTCACGGCATCGATCGTGATCCCGGTGCGCAACCGGGCCAACACGATCGGCGACGCCGTGACCTCCGCCCTGCGCCAGCAGGCCTCGTTCCCGTTCAACGTCATCGTCGTCGACAATCATTCGACGGACGGGACGACCGATATCCTCCGGACGTTCGCGTCGCGTGACTCCCGTCTGATCCACATCGTTCCGGAAGCGCACGACCTTCAGATCGGCGGGTGCTGGAACGAAGCGGTGCACTCCGCCTCCTGCGGCCGGTTCGCGGCGCAGCTTGACAGTGATGACCTGTATCTCGATGATTCGACGCTGAGCAGGATCGTCGACAGGTTCCGGCGGGACAGGTGCGCGATGGTCGTCGGGAGCTACCGGATGACGGATTTCAACCTCAGGGAGATCCCCCCGGGAGTCGTCGATCACAGGGAGTGGACCCCCGAAAACGGGCCGAACAACGCGCTCCGCGTCAACGGTTTCGGCGCGCCCAGGGCGTTCTTCACCCCGGTCCTGAGGCGCCTGAATATCCCGAACGTGAGCTACGGCGAGGACTACGCGGTCGGGCTTGCCGTTTCGCGCCGGTACCGCGTCGGCCGGATTTATGAGCCGATCTACCTCTGCCGGAGGTGGGACGGGAATTCGGACGCGGACCCGGGGATTGCGAAGATGAACCTGAACAATCTGTACAAGGATAAAATACGCACGATCGAGATCCGCGCCCGCCGGCTGCACCGCGCGCCGTAAGGGTACGCCGGGACTGGAACGCGCATTGCCTTTCAAACGTTGATACTACATGATGGAACCCTCCATTCAGCGCATTCTCCTGTCCGACAGGGAGCTCCCTCTCCGCGGCGGGAGTGATCTTGCCACCCGCGCGCGCCTGCTCCTCCGGCAGCAAAAGGAAACATGGCCGCTCCTCCGGACGGGTTACGCGGGACTGCAGGATGTCCGCTCCCGGACGATCGAACTTGAGGGGTGTTCACTTCACATCCAGTGGAACCCGGCCAGGATCGTCTCCTCCTCGGCGAACACCGACGCGGAATCGATAAGCCACCGGAAATGCTTCCTCTGCGCGGCGAACCTTCCCGAAGGTCAGCGGGGGATACTCTTTGCCGGAAGCTACGTCGTTCTCTGCAATCCGTTCCCGATATTCGGTGAGCATTTCACGATTCCCCACACTTCTCACACCGACCAGCGGATCGGTCCCTCGTTCGCGACGATGCTCGATCTGACCCACGCGATGCAGAAGCGGTACCTGGTGACGTACAACGGTCCGCGAAGCGGCGCGTCGGCGCCGGACCATCTCCATTTCCAGGCCGGGGAGAAGGGCTTCCTCCCAATAGAAAACGAGCTCGGCGTCCTGGAGGCGGGGGGTAGGGTCCTCTCCGATACGAAAACGATGCGCGTTGTCGCCGCCGAAGGAGGGCTCCGCCGGTTCATCGTGCTCAGGTCCGCGGATAGGGAGTCGCTTATTGTGGCCCTTGGCGCCCTGGAGTCGGCCCTTGCGGGAACGACGGGGGAGAAGGAGGAGCCGATGATGAACATACTCGCGTGGTACGGTTCCGGGGAGTGGACGGTAGTTGTGTTTCCCCGCGCCAGGCACAGGCCCTCCGCCTACTTTGCGCAGGGGGAGGAGAAGATACTCCTCAGTCCCGCGGCGGTGGATTGCGGCGGTGTCCTGACGACGCCTCTTGAGAAGGACTTCAACCGCCTCACGGAGGAAAACCTGCGCGTGATGTTCGGCGAGATTTTCCTCGCAGGGGATCTGTTTTTCAGGTTTTGCGACAACCTCGCGGCCAATCTCTCGCCGCGCTGACGGATCGTCACTCCACTCTGTTCCCGGATACCCCATGAAGAAAATCGGCCTTATCGGCGGCATCGGTCCCGAATCGACGCTCGACTATTACAGGAACATCATCGCCGCGTTCAGGGATTCGTACGAGAAGACCGGATTTCCCGAGATGGTGATCGAGAGCATCGACCTTGCAGCTTTCAACGCGCTTGTCGACGCGGGGAAATGGGAGTCTGTGATCCAGCGTATTGCCATACGGTGCGAGCTGCTCAGGCGGTGCGGCGCCGGGATCGGTGCGATGGCCTCAAACACCCCCCATGCGGTGTTCGACGCAATTCAGGCGAAGACGGATCTCCCCCTCCTGAGCATCGTGTCGGTCACCGCGGAATACGCCCGGACGCTCAACGTCCGCTCGCTCTGCCTCCTCGGCACCCGGTTCACGATGACGTCGGATTATTACCAGGACGAATTTGACAGGTTCAACATCCGTCTCACGACCCCGGAACCGGAGGAGATCGCCCGCATCCAGCACATACTCATGAAGGAGATCGAGCTGGGGATTATCAAGGACAAATCGCGGAGCGAACTCGTGACCATAGTCAACCGGATCAAAAAGGCCTCGGGGGTCGAGGGGGTGATACTCGGGTGCACGGAGCTGCCGCTCATTCTCTCGCAGAAGGACCTGTCGATCCACTGCATCAACCCGTCCCGTCTTCACGTCGACGCGATTGTGCGGGAGTGCCGGTCCTGACCTCTCCGCATCCATACCTTCGAAAACACGTTCAAGGACAGCATAGATGAGCCGGTGTCTCGTCATGCTCTTCGTCTCGTCCGTGATATTCGTTTCCTGCCGACGGGGCGCGGAGGGTTCCGCCGGAGAGAACGCGCAGTACGTTTTCAAGAAGTACGCCGACGGGCGGCCGAACGCTTCGCGGCGGATGCCGGCGCGCGACGCCGGCGTCGTCCTCAGGCACGGAGGCGGGCCCGACAGTTGCGATGTCTACGGAGCGAGGGAGGCGATTGCATTCGAAACGGGCGGTATGTATTACATGCACTACGACGGCGCCGGCCCGGCCGGCTGGCTTGCGTGCCTGGCCACGAGTACCGATCTGGTGCACTGGACAAAACACGGTCCCGCACTCCGTCTGGGGGGAGACGGGATGCCTGACGCGAAAAGCGCCTCCGCGCCCTGGGTATACAGGGAGGGGGGAACCTGGCACATGTTCTACATGGGGACGCCCAACACCTCCCCTCCTCCCGACAGGATTCCCTCGTTTCCGTACATGACGCTGAAGGCCCGTTCCGCTTCACCGGAGGGCCCGTGGGAAAAGGAGTACAACGTTGTGCCGTTCAAACCCACCGAAGGCACCTACTATTCGATAACGGCAAGCCCCGGGTTCATCGTTAGATCGGGGGCCGGGTATCTCCAGTTCTTCAGCGCTTCGATATTCGACGAGCTCCATAATACAAAACGGACGCTCGGTATCGCGCGCACGAACAATATTGACGGCAGGTGGTCTGTTGACCCGGTGCCGATCGTCCCGCTTTCGGAACAGATCGAAAACTCCTCTCTGTACTGCGAGCCGAAGGACAGCACCTGGTTTCTCTTTACGAATCACATCGGCCTCGATGAGAAGGGGGTGGAGTACACCGATGCGATCTGGGTCTACTGGTCGAAGGATCTGAACCACTGGAATGTGAACGACAGGGCGATTGTGTTCGACACCCGGAATTGCTTGTGGGCAAAGGGGACGATAGGCATGCCCTGCGTCATTCCGGTCGGTTCACGCCTCGCGTTGCTGTATGACGGCAGGGAAGGATCGAGCACGTCGCACATGGGGCGCGATATCGGGCTCGCCTGGATCGATTTGCCTCTCGTCGCTCCTGCGGACTGACCCGTCAAATGAAGTCTCCGCTGAATTCTCAGGTCCAGGCGCCTCGCTTCCCCGCGGATCTTCCGTCCGGGGACCTGCGGGCGCTCGACGATGAATCAGAATACGGCCCGATGGTCTCCGAAGACGCAGTTCTTGGAGATGCATCCGCTCTCAGGATTGCATTTGAAGGGGTTCTCCTCCGCCGTGCGTCGCTCACCCGGGCACGCCTGCCAAACGCCAGGATCTCTGACACCCGGTTTGAGGCTTCAGACCTCTCGGGCGCGTCGTTGCAGAAGGCGAGGTGCCACCGGGTGGAATTCATCGGCTGCCGCCTCACCGGCATGCAGCTCTTCGAATTCAACGGCGCGGATCTCCTCTTCGTGAACTGCATGATGGAAAACGCGATGTTCACGTCGGGGCGTCTCAGATCGGCTCGGTTCGAGAAGTGCGCCCTCCGCGGGGCCCTGATGGAGAAGATGGACCTGACCGGGGCGGTATTCCAGGGCTGCGATCTGTCCGGGGCGGACTTTCCCGGGACCACACTGAAGGGAGTCGACCTCAGAGGATCGGACCTCGCCGGTATGCGCGTCGAAGGCCGCCAGTTGAAGGGGATTATTATCGATTCGGTGCAGGCCATCCAGATTGCAGCGCTCCTCGGGATTATTGTGAAGGACACCGGGGAATGACGCGGATTGCGGTTCTGGCGCGAAATTTGTAGATTCAACGAGTGCATGTACGTTCTTTCAGAGGCCTCATGTCCTTCCGGATGTGGGGTTTTTTTGTTCCCCCGGGATTCACTCCCGTTCAGACCGATGGATGGGGTAATCATGGTCTCCCCAACCCGGGGGAGGCCGGTTTGTGTATGACGCCGGAAGGTGGTTCTCGCCCGTGTGCGACGATAAGGCAAGCGGCAACTATGCAGGAGTGAGCGAAGCTTTCAAGGAGTATTCGGGAGGGCGCGCGATGACACACGCACAGCGGACTCGTCTTCGAATTATTCTTTTCGCACTCTGGACTCTTTTCTCAATGATCCCCGCCTGAGCCGCCATATACACGTTCTTCTCGAAAAGGGTCCCGTTGCGCCAGTGGAGTTCGATATCTATCTTTCGTAATGGGGATACGCCTGCATGCCTGACGAAGGAAAGAAAGAGGACCGGCGCGGAAAAGAACCGGCGAAGTACACTCCGGAGGAGATGGAGCGGTATTTCAACGATCCGCGCTACCGCAGGCTCAGGAGCAGGCTCCGCGCGCGGTTTTCACGCGCCGCGCTGGCTGCCGCCGCCGTCGCGTTCGTTCTTCTCGTCGCCGGGGGCGTCTACTTCAACTATCTCCTCTCCGGTCTCCCTTCCCTCTCGCGGATAGAAAACCCCCGCGCGGAGCTCGCTTCGAAAGTCGTCTCTGCGGACGGTGAAGTTATCGGCGAGTTCTTCGTCAAGAACAGATCGCATCTTTCCTTCGCCGAGGTTCCCCCCGTGATCGTGAACGCCCTGATTGCGACGGAGGACAAGGACTTCTACGGCCACTGGGGGGTCGACCTTGTCCGGTTCGCCAAGGCGATGGTAAAGAACGCGTTCGCCTTCCGGCTGAAGGAAGGGGCCAGCACGATCACCCAGCAGCTCGCGCGTAATCTCTACCTGGGGCACAACGACAGGAACGTCTTTGACACCGTCACACGCAAGCTCCGTGAGTTTCTGACGTCGATCGAGCTCGAACGGACGTTTACGAAAAACGAAATCCTCGAGTTTTACCTGAATGTCGTGTATTTCGGCCGCGGGTCCTACGGGATTGCCTCGGCCTCGCAGGTCTATTTCGGAAAGGTGCCCGCGGACCTGACGCTCGGCGAAACCGCGACGCTCATCGCGATGCTGAAGGGGCCAGGTTACTATGATCCTTCGGGAAAGCACCCGGAGCGTGTCCTGCTCCGCAGGAACCTTGTCATCGCGCAGATGCTGAAATACGATTACATCACTCCCGCGCTTGCGAAAGAGGGGACCGCGGAAAAACTCCAGGTTCTCCCTGAGGATGCGGCTGGCGAGGCCGGAATCGCCCCGCATTTTGTCGAGTACGTTCGCAGGCAGATGAAAAAGAAGGCGGAACAATACGGCTTCGACCTGTACAGGGACGGCCTGACCGTGTACACGACGCTCGACAGCCGCATGCAGAAGTACGCGAACCGGGCGGTCGGGGAGCATCTCGCGCTCTACCAGAAGCTGTTCGACAAACAGTGGGACTGGTCGAAACAGCACGACGCCGCCGTCCGCGTGATCGATCAGGCGATCATCTCGTCGCCCCGGTTCCGCATGGCGGTGACTGCCGACGAACGGGACAACGTCAGGAGACAGCTCCTGAGGAGCAGGGTATTCCAGGATTCCGTCAGGCGCGTGGCCTCGTCGATCGAGACCGGTTTCGTCGCGCTCGACGTGAAGACCGGCGGGGTACTCGCGATGATCGGCGGCGCGAATTTCAGATCGTTCCGGTACGGACTTAACCATGCGACGCAGATATTCCGCCAGGTCGGGTCTGCGTTCAAACCGTTCGTGTACACGGTGGCGATCGACAACGGGTACTCCCCGGTCACCAAAATTCAGAACCAGCCCGTGACAATCATGATGCCCGACGGCAAGCGCTGGACACCGTCCAATTTCGACGGTTCGTTCGGGCCCGATACCACGATACGGGAGGCGATAAAGCACTCGATCAACCTGGTCGCCGTCCGGACCGTGGAGAGGAAAATTGCCCCGATCGACCAGGTTATTGCGTACGCGAAGAGCATGGGGATCTTCTCGCCCCTCCCGGCCGTGACGTCGCTTGCGCTCGGGGTCGGCGATATCTCCCCCATCGAAATGGCGTCGGCATTCGCCGTCTACGCTGACAGGGGTGTCCACGTCGAGCCGATGTCGATACTCCGGATCGAGGACAAGGACGGAAACGTCATCGAAGAGAATTCCCCCGAGCGCCGCGAGGTCTTCAGCGACGCGACCGCCTTCATCATGACCTCCATGATGGAAGGGGTAGTCAACGGCGGGACGGGGAGCCGCGTCCGCGATTACTTCCAGCTCCCGGCCGCCGGGAAGACGGGGACGACGACCGATTTCGCGGACGCGTGGTTCGTGGGATACACGCCGCAGATCTCCGCGGCGGTCTGGGTGGGGTTTGACGAGCCGAGCGTACACTTTACGACATGGGACGGGCAGGGGGGGAGGGCCGCCGCGCCGGTCTGGGGAAGGTTCATGCGGTACGTCTACGATGATCCCTCGATCGCAATGCCCCTGGAGTACTTCGAACGCCCGGCGAGCGTCTATGCCGATACGATCTGCACGCTGACGGAAAAACTCGCGACCCCGTGGTGTCCCGGCAGGACCGTTGAGTATTTTACGGACAAGACCCGTCCCGGGACGTGTGACGTCCATACCTCCGCCGACTGGCGGAAAGAACAGCGGGGGACGGGGAGAGTGAGCTATTGAATCCCGTCCGGTCGTTTCACGACTGAACCGGAAATTTGTTCAGATCGTATACTGGAACCCCAGGTATCCCGCGACGACGTCCTCCCCCCTGAAGCTGCGCCCGAGTGAAACGAGTATGTGATCGTTCTCGCTCAGGTTGATATATCCGCCGATATCGAATCCGGCACCCGACGTACCGTCCCATGCCTCCGCAGTGTTGTAAAAGAGCTCTCCGCCCACGGTGAATGTTCCCGAGATGTCATACTGAGCTTCCCATCCCGCGAATACCCAGTTCCTGCGGCCGGATCCCGGATTGTACCAGTAGCCGCCACCCCCGTAGGTCGTGAATCCACCCCAGCTTTTCTGGAGCCAGACGGGGAGGTACACCTGTGTGCTCCCCTGCCCGAGCTGACGCGAGGCATCCCCGGTGGGAACTTCGACGAGCGGAAATATGCCGGCCTGGGGGAATCCGTCCGATTCTTCGAGGAACCTGTACTTCACCCCCAGTTCAGTATCCGAATAACCGTACGCATTCCCGCTCCCGGTGCGGACGTATCCCATGGGAACGACGAGGTGGAGCTGGACGTTCGGGAATGCCCCGAAGTTGACTTCGAAATGGGGAAGTGTCGCGTCGGTTTCCGCTCTGGCGAAAGACTGTTCCGAAGCGACGTAAAACTCCCAGTGATGAAAATCGACCGGCTGCGGATCGTCCGTTTTGAACGGGGGGCCGGCGATCCCCAGCCGGGGCAGTAACGCGGTCAGGACGAGAGCCGGGATCCATGAAGTGCGGCGATCTGTATTCACTTCAGTCCTCCGGTCAGGCTTCCGCCCGCGAAAAAGAAAAGTCGGGAATGCCTTGCCTCAAGAGTCAGTGTGACGACGAACCACAGGAAGTGAAGCGCTGTTATCTGTCGCGTCATGGAGGATCACTCTGGAAGAGTGGCAGGTGAACCATATTTCCCCCCTCTTCGATGTACGTGTTGATATAGCTCGTGCACGCGACGCGGGCGTTGTGGGAGAGTATCCCGGAATTTGTATGCTCCACGACATCGATGTTGCCGGCGCCGATAATCTCGCAGATTGACATCAGCGTCAGGAGGGCGGGGCGGGAATCGACAAATGCCTCGTCTATCCGGTCCGCCGCGAATGAACGGAGGACGCTGATGCTTGCACTGTCCTCCGCCTCGGCCTCACTGCTTGTTTTGTAATGTGAGAAATCAAGGCTCGCGAGGACGATCGCGTCCTCCATCTGACACGCGATGACGCGGGCGAGCTCCATGCACTCGCGTCTGTTTGCCGCTTTTTTGAATATGATTGGCACGATCCGGCTTCCGGGGAACGACCGCCGCACGAACGGTACGAGCGCCCCGATCGAGTGCTCGTTGACGAACGGTTCTTCCTCAACGCAGGCGAGCCCGGTGGTGGATATCCTCCGGATTCTCGCGGTGTCGGGTTCGACGAAACCGAACGGGGTCCTCCAGCGGAGCGCGGAAATCGCGATGGGGGAGTGTCCGCGTGCATGATGGTTCGGGCCGATAAGGATGATCGTCTCCGGGTGAACGCGCCGGGCCAGCCCGGTGAAATACCGGGCGATCAGATCCCGTATAAAAAGATGGTGCGAGATCGTCCCGGCTCGGATACTGCCGATTCCCCCCTCCGACAATTCCGTGCGGCCGTTTGTCCCCTTCCCGCAGGCGTCTCGGGCCGCCAGCCCGGCAGCCCTGTATGCATTTGCGTAGAGCGCCGTGTCGTCGGCAAATGATGCATACTGGTAATGGAGGCAGAACGGGCGGGGGACCGTGCCGGTGCCCGCCTCCGCCGCCTGAGGAATCTCAGCAACCGGCGCGCCGGCGCCGGGCGGATATGATGTCGCCGCGAGAGCAAAACAAACGGCCGCCGTCGCTCCGGCGAATATCCCCGGCAATCCCTTCAACGCCGGACGATGGACCGAAGCCCGCGCGCCCAGTCCGGCTCCCGCGGTGCGAGGGGCTTCCTGTTCGCCGCGTACACGATCCCTTTCCACTGTTCGTCCGTGAGCCTGTTGGCTATCGGTGCGGAGAACTCATAAACGCTGTAAACGTACCCGATGCAGATGCGCGTGCCGCCGTTGTCTTTCACGGCGACGTAGATCTGCTGGGGGGCACCGACGGCGTCTTCCAGGGCCAGCATCTCTGTCGGGAACGCGTCGGTGTGCGTGTCCGCGACAAGCGCCATTTCCTTGTACCGGTCCTCGATGATATCCCCTGCATCCTCGGGGAGTATAATCGGGCTTATTTTCTGGGCAAAGAGGAGCATCGATTCGTATTCATCCGTCGAGATCTCGGCGTTCAGAAGCTCTTTCTGCGCGATGGAGCGGAGATTGACGAGCTGATCGTAGAAAATGCCGAGCTTCTTTTCGTACTCGGCGGGAAGGAGCCCCAGGCCGGCAAATCTCACGCGCGTCCTGTCGGCAAGGTAGACGATCCTGTTGAAGAACTCGATATCCGGTTCCACGTAGCTTTTCGGCTGCGGGGGCGGAGTGGGCACCGTCTCGTCTTCACCCTCTCCCTGCTCGGCATAGCTCTGTTTGGACAGGAGAAACGTGTCGTGCTTCAGCTCGGTCCACGATCCCACCGCTGTCAGCAGCCCCTTGGTTGCCCACTTGCGGCCCCTCATGAAATACGGAAAGCCCGGGCCCTTCTCCTGGATCAGCGGCCTGAGCGCGTTGATCCAGCACAGGTAAAGGTTCTGCGTCCATGCCCCGGGGGGATACGCATTGAACTCACCCTTCAACTTTGCGAGCTGTTCAGGGTAATTCGGAACGGAGGAGTACTTCTCGAGGAGTTCGTCCGCGACGGGGGAACCGAGAATGCTCATGACGTCGAGGACCGTGGGCATGTTCCGGGGGTGAACGTCGGATCCCACGCGCGGTGATGTCAACTCGGAGAATATGTAGGCGTCCGGCGTTTCCCTTTGCCCCATGAACCGGAATCCCCGCTCGATCGTGTTTGCGCTGTCCGGATTCCGGAGCCTGTTCCCGGAGATTGTTGGAGAGGCGTGCCGTGTTGCGTCCTCCATGAACCGGTGGAGCTTTGCGGTATCGGCGAGTTCGCCGGTATTCAGTATCTCCCCGTACGTCGTCCTCATCATGCCCGCGTAGTCGTAAAAACTCAGGTCGTCCGATTCCCCCGCCACGAATTCCGTGGGCTTGTACAGTTTCTCCCACAACTCCCGGTTTTCCGGTGTGCTCAGGAAGTGCGTCAGGAGAACCGCCTGGAGCGTGAGCGTGTCGGATTTCGTCGTGAACGACCTCCGTCCGTACCACATCATGGCCTTGAAATACCGTGTCAGGTCGCTGTTGATCGTGTAATGTCCCCGGGGCTTGTACTGGGAGTAATCCTCCTGGAATCCCATCAGCGGGGAATCGTGAAACCCCGATGCGTCGTTGATGAGCCGGAGCTCCCATCCGGTCAGTTCCTTCGCTTCCTCCGGGACGTCCACGGAATCGTTCAGGATCTTCGCCGCAACGGAAAGAAACGCGACGTTTCCCCTTGCGGCGGCCTTCATAAGCGGTGCGCGTGCATTCCGCATCTGTTCGACGCTCTGCCGGAGGAGCCTGGCAGTGAGGTCATCGAGGATCGGCAGGAACCTCTTCTGTTCCACGCTCTGGAACATCCTGTCGAAGAGGACGTGGAACACGTGCATGAGGAAGTCGGAGGAGATGAACACCGGGATCGTGCTGTAGCTCTGGCCGTAGTTGAACACGTACAGCTCGTTGTAGCGGTCCACCATGTCGTCCGTTGAAACGTCCGGGCGGGGGGGGATTTCCCGGACGAAGAATCCTTCCCGCGAGAGGATGTTCAATTCGGCCGGGCTCAGTGTCTGACGTGACGTGGAATCGAAATAGTTCCAGGTGAGCGTCGAAGGAATGTCCTCGATCTGGGGGGTGAGCGTATCGGGCCACGTGATGAACTTGATGATCACGGGCTTACTCTCCGCGGCAAGCGCCGTGTCCGGCGGCGCGGCGGCCGTCGAATCGGAACGCGCCGCGGTCTTCTGTCCTTCGCTCTTCCTGCTGCACCCGCCCGCAATCAGCCCGGCAATCGCACACAGGAGGATCGCTGTTTTCGGCATTGTCATGATCGCTCTCCGTCTGTCAGTACAGCATGTACTTTGTTGCTCTCTTCCTGAATCCGTCGATCTCTTTTTCGAGAAATGGCTTCACGTCTCCGTACGTCATCCGTTTCGTGAAGAGGATTCTCACGCTGTCGCTCCCGGCGACCCTGTCGAACGTCTTGAGCCTGGCCGGATCCGCAAGCGCGAAAGGGTTCTTCTCCGGATACAGTTCATTGTGTGCCTGCATGATAAGAAACTGGATGCTCATCAGGCTTGCGCCCGCCCCGGGCGCGATATGCACCTGCACCCCGTGCAGTTCCTCGTCCTTGAACCTGCCGTAAAACGGGGTGAAGCTTGTCGGCCGAAACAGAACCCCGGGAAGATTGAGGTTGTTCAGTTTTTTCGCGAGCGCATTCCCGTCAATCCACCCGGCGGCGAACACCTGGAACGGGACGGTGTATCCCACTCCCTCCGAGATGACCCCCAGTTCCCCCAGGAGGCCCGAAGAGACGTAGTACGCGGGAGAGTGGGCCTCCGGAACATGCGGGGATGCCGGCACCCAGGGGAGGCCGGTTTCGGAAAACGTCATCCCCCGTTTCCACCCCTTCATCGGGATCACCGTCAGCGCGCAGCGGACGCCGCCGGCAAGCAGTCCTTCCCCGTTGAGATACTGTGCCAGCTCTCCGCACGTGAGCCCGTAGACGTAAGGGACGGGATACTGGCTTACGAACGACTCGAAGCCCTTCTCCGTGGGGTTCCCTTCCACTCTCACCCCCCCGAGCGGGTCCGGCCGGTCAAGCACGAGGAATGGAATGTTGCTCCCGGCGGCCGCTTCCATGGCAAGTCCCATTGTGCTGATGTACGTGTACGATCTGCACCCGATATCCTGTATGTCGTACACGAGTATATCGATCCCTTTCAGCATTTCCGGTGTCGGTTTCCGGGTCCTGCCGTAGAGCGAGTAGACGGGGAGTCCCGTTACCCTGTCGGTGTCTGAATCCACCCGGTCCCCCGCCGCGTGATCCCCCCGCACGCCATGTTCGGGCCCGAAGAGGGCTGCGAGCGTTACCCCGGGGGCGGATGCGAGGATGTCAATTGTTGATCGGAGACGCGAATCGACCCCCGTCGGGTTCGTGATGAGTCCCACCCTCTTCCCCTTCAGGGGGGCAAAATGCTCTTCGCGAAGGACTTCGATTCCCGTGATCACCTGTGGGGGGCGGGCAAACGTCGCGCTTGCGACGGTCATCGCACAGAGAAGTGTCAGCACTCTTTTCATCGGCAATCCCGGTCTTTTTTCCAATTTCTTGCAAATAAACCGAAACTGCAATATATTTGTCTAATACTGCAAACGGAGGGAAGGACATGTTCGAAAACGTCGGCGGCGGAGAGCTACTTGTCATCCTATTTGTGATTCTGATTTTCTTCGGTCCGAAGAAGATGCCCGAGCTCGGCAAGAATCTTGGCAAGGGGATCCGCGAATTCAAGAACGCGATGAGGGATATTCAGGACGGCGTTGAGAAATCCATGAAGGACCCTCCGCCGCCTCCCCCTCCCCAGCCGCCGGAAAGCAAGTAAGCTCACAAGTCGTCCCCCACCGTGCATCATGCTTTCGGGCAGGTACGCCGAAATCCATTCAGCGCTGCAGAGTACATTCCCCCCGTCACGGCTCCTCGTCGATGACCTGAGCACGCTCGCCTGGGGCACCGATGCCAGCTTCTACAGGCTCATTCCGAAACTCGTCGTCAGGGTCGAGTCGGAGGCGGAGATCATCCGCGTTCTCGCCGGAGCGCGGAGGTTCTCGCTCCCCGTGACATTCCGCGCGGCAGGCACAAGTCTCTCCGGGCAGTCGGTCTCCGATTCAATTCTGGTCGTCCTTGCCGGTGCCTGGACACGGATCACGATCCAGGAAGACGGCTCCCGCATCACGCTTCAGCCTGGTGTGGTGGGCGCGCACGCGAACGCCGCTCTCGCCCCGTACGGGAGGAAGATCGGCCCCGACCCCGCCTCGATCAATTCGGCAATGATCGGGGGGATTGCCGCGAACAACGCCAGCGGGATGTGCTGCGGGACCGCGCAGAACAGTTACCGGACCCTCGCGTCCATGAGGATCATATTCGGCGACGGATCCGTCCTGGACACGGGTGACAGGAAAAGCAGGGAGGAGTTCACTGCCGGGCACGCGGATCTTGTCGGCCGGATCTCGGAAATCTCCCGCCGCATAAAATCCAACCCCGCCCTTGCCTCCAGAATCCGCGACAAATACAGGATGAAGAACACGACGGGCTACAGCCTCAATGCCCTTGTGGATTTTGATGATCCCGTCGACGTCATACAGCATCTGATGGTTGGCTCGGAGGGGACGCTCGGATTCATTGCGGAACTGACGTATAGGACCGTCCCCGATCTTCCCTGTAAAGCCAGCGCGCTCGTCCTTTTCCCCGATATCGCTGCGGCGTGTGCCGCCGTGCCGGCGCTGCGATCATGCGGAGCGGACGCCGTGGAGCTGATGGACAGGTCATCGCTCCGCTCCGTGGAAGGGAAGGAGGGGATGCCGGAGTATCTCCCGGGACTTGACGAAAACGTCTGCGCGCTTCTCGTCGAGGCACGTTCGGGCGATCCTTCCGGCCTGGCAGGCAGCATTGTGGAGATCTCCCGCGCCCTGGAGTGTCGCCCGCTTGTGCGTCCGCTCCGTTTCACGGACGTCCAGGCCGAATATGAAACCCTCTGGAACATCCGCAAAGGACTCTTCCCGTCCATCGGGGCGATGCGGAGGACCGGCACGACGGTCATCATCGAGGATGTCGCGTTTCCCGTCCCGGGTCTGGCTGCGGCATCGGCGGATCTCAGGAAGCTCTTCGTGAAGCACGGCTACGCCGATGCGATACTCTTCGGCCATGCGCTTGAAGGGAACCTCCATTTTGTGTTCAGCCAGGACTTCAATGAAACCTCGGGCGTCGATCGCTACGCGGAGTTCATCGATGACGTGACCCGGCTCGTTGTTCAGAAGTACGGCGGCTCGCTCAAGGCGGAACACGGCACCGGGAGGAACATGGCGCCGTTCGTCGAGCGCGAATGGGGCGCAGAAGCATACGCCCTGATGAAGGAGATCAAGTCGGTATTCGACCCGGAAGGTCTCCTCAATCCCGGCGTGGTGATAAACGACGATCCCCTGGCTCACATCCGGAATCTCAAACCCCTCCCCGCAGCCCACGCAATAATCGACCGGTGCATCGAATGCGGCTTCTGCGAAGTCCGGTGCCCCTCAAAGGACCTTACGCTCACGCCGCGGCAAAGGATCGCGGTGTACAGGGAGATGTCGCTTCTCAAGGCGGCCGGGAAGAACCCTGGCCGGCTCGCTGCGCTCCGCGCGGGGTACCTCTACGCGGGCGTTGAAACCTGCGCTGCAGACGGTCTCTGCGCGATGGCATGTCCCGTCGGGATTGACACGGGAAAACTGGTAAAGGAAATCCGGTGGCGGGATGCGGGTCCCTTCCCCCGTGCCGTTGCGCGCCGGATCGCACGGCACTTCCCTGCTGTTATCCTGTTCATGCGTGCGCTGTTGTCGGTTGTCGGCGTGTGCCACACACTGTTCGGCACGGCGTACACGCGAGCCGCCGCGCGGGCGTTACGGAACCTCTCGGGCGGCAGAATCCCCCTCTGGAACGAATACATGCCCCGCGGTGCCGGCCGAATACCGCGGGTGCGCGGTGCCGGAACCGGACTCCGGCGGAAGGTCGTCTATTTTCCGAGCTGCATAAACCGGACGATGGGGAGATCGCGCGATTACGCTCACGAAGCCGCGCTGACGCAGAAGACGGTCGGGCTCCTGGAAAAGGCGGGCTATCAGGTCGTGTTCCCGCGGGATCTTTCCCGTCTCTGCTGCGGAATGGCCTTTGACAGCAAGGGATTCAGGGAGGAAGGGGCCATGAAGGCCGCCGAACTTAACCGGGCGCTCCTTGACGCGTCACGCAACGGCGAATTTCCCGTCTACGTGGATATGAGCCCCTGCCTGTACCGGATGAAGGAGACGCTCGACAGTCGTCTTCGTCTGTATGAGCCCGTGGAATTCATCCTGAAGTACCTGCCGGAAACGCTCGAGTTCAGTAAGCTGCCGGTCACCGTGGCCATCCATACCACGTGCAGTGCGGAAAAGATGGGTCTCTCGGCAAGTTTCATGAAGCTTGCCGGATTGTGCGCCGAGCGGGTTGTCGTTCCTGAGGGCGTCGGCTGCTGCGGATGGGCGGGTGATCGTGGATTCACGTTCCCCGCATTGAACGCATCCGCGCTTGCGGCTCTCCGTGAGGGCATCCCCGGGGACTGCGCGGAAGGCTTTTCGACGAGCAGGACGTGTGAAATCGGGCTCTCGCTTCACAGCGGCGTGAGCTACAAGTCGATAGTCTATCTCGTCGACAGATGCACGACGGCGAAAGCGGGTTCATGAAAATCCGTCCTGCATTCGGCAATGCCGGGCCTTCTATCTCTTCATCTTCTTCAGAAGATAGCTCCTGTACGACTCCGCCGTGTCGACGTCGCTGAGCCTTGTGAGATTCGATTGTTTCAGCCCGAGCCGGTGAATCCTCTCTGACGCTTCCCTGAACACGTTCGATGTCCCCCACGGGAGGTCCCGGAAAATGCCTTTCGTGGGCGGTTTCATGCCGATGAGGTAGCACCCGCCGTCGCTCGCCGGTCCGATCACGACGTCGACGATGTCAAGCGTCTCTGTGGCCTCCTCCAGGAGCGGGAATTCGAGTCCCGGTATGTCGCTGCTGATGATGATCGCCTTCCCCGCGCGGCGGTGAAACGTGTAGTCAAATGCATACTGGATCCGTTCTCCCGGCTCGCCTCCGCGCTCCGCCGCGAAGTGAAAACCTCTCCCGACCCACGCCCGGACCTCTTCCTCTTTTACCCTCGAATCATAAAACAGGTTCACCGACCAGCCCCTGTCGAGCGCTTCCTGCCCGATCCGGAACGTATGAAGAGCGAGATCGTTGTACAGTGCGGCTGCAGGCTCCCCTCCGATCTCGCGTGCGAGCCTCTTTTTCACGTCTCCCGGTTTGGGGAGCGTGGCGAAAATAATGAGCGCTTCGATGCCGGCTCCGGTTGCTTCTCCCCCTGCCCCGTTTCCCTTCCTCTTTTGGGGCGATTTCCTGGAACCGGTGAAGCCCATTCTGTGTTCCCCCTGTGAATGGACGGATTCAGATTTGACAATTCCCCCTTTTTCGCTTAATTACTGAATGAGAACAAGGTTCACATACGCGGCCTTCCCGGCACCGGCCGGAGCCAGTCGCCCCGCATGTTCCCCACTCCCGTGCTGCTGTTGTTGTCGCCCCTGTTGACGTAACACGCCCTGCTTCCCGCTGAAACGAAACGCACTGTGTGATTCCGTTGTTCATTGAATATACAGTTTTTCGAATGATAGATTCTTTGACATACCTGACGGCAGGGGCGCCTCCCCTGATTGATAGGATCGGCAATACGCCCCTCCTGAGACTTCCGGCGTTTCCGGGGATTTCCCCCCGCGTGGAGGTGGTTGCCAAGGCGGAATGGTGCAATCCCGGCGGTTCCGTCAAGGACAGGGCCGCGCTCAGTATGATACGGGAAGGGGAAAAGACCGGTGCGCTCACGAAAGGAAAGACGATAGTGGATGCAACGAGCGGCAACACCGGCATCGCCTATGCGATGATCGGCGCCGCCCTGGGATACCGCGTCAGGCTTGCCGTGCCGGCCAATGCCGGCTCCGAGCGGAAACGAATCCTCTCCGCTTACGGGGCTGAGGTCACGTACACCGATCCCCTGGAGGGGACCGACGGGGCGCAGCTCTACGTGAAAAAGCTTGTTGCAGAGCGTCCGGAAGAATATTTCTATCCGGATCAGTACAACAATCCGGCCAACTGGCAGGCCCACTACAGGACGACAGCTCTCGAGATATACGGCCAGGCGGGAGAAAGGGTCACCCACTTCGTGGCGGGTATAGGGACGTCGGGCACGTTCGTCGGAACCGCCCGCCGTTTGAAGGAGCTGAACCCGTCGGTCCGCTGCATATCCTTTCAACCCGATACGCCCCTTCACGGTCTTGAGGGGCTGAAGCATCTCCAGACGGCGATCGTCCCCGGAATCTACGACACGAAGCTTGCCGACGAGCATCTTGAAATTTCAACCGATGAGGCGCATGATATGGCGCGGCACCTTGCGAAAACGGCGGGGATTCTGGTGGGAGTCTCTTCCGCGGCCTCCGCGGTCGCCGCCCTTCATGTCGCCCGGAGACTGAGCGAAGGGGTCGTCGTGACTGTGTTTCCCGACCACGGGAGCCGGTACCTGAGTGAACGGTTCTGGGAGGAATGATCCTATGGCAGCATTGAAAATCGCGATAACCCACGCGGCGATGCACAAGATAAAGGTCCACGCGATGGAATCGTACCCCGAGGAGTGTTGCGGCATTCTCATCGGGTTGGAGGAAGCGGAGGGGAAGGAGGTCTACGACGTCCTCCGCATCGGCAATGCGAAGGAAGAGAACCGGACGCGCCGGTTCCTTATCACGCCGGAAGAGTACAGGAGGGCGGAGGCGGCCGCGGAGGCCGAAGGGCTCGGCGTCATGGGCTTCTATCACACCCATCCCGATCATCCGGCCCGGCCGTCGCAGTTTGATCTCGATCATGCGTGGCCCTGGTGCTCCTATGTCATCGCCGCAGTCGAGCAGAGGATTCCCGCCGCGGTAAAGTCGTGGGTCCTGAAAGAGGACCGGTCGGGTTTCGATGAAGAGATCATCGATACGCTCGAAACCGTCTCCGTGCGGCCCGTGCGCGAACGGGCGGGTGCCGCGATTTCAAAAACAGTGTGACTATTCCAGGGAGAAGACAGCGATGGCGACAAAGGTTTTGATTCCCACGCCGCTCAGGACGTACACCGGAAAGCTGGAGAGCGTGACGCTGGAGGGGAGCACCGTCGGGGAGCTGCTGCGGAAACTCACGGCGACGTACGCTCCTCTGAAGAGGCACCTCTATGACGACACGGGGTCCCTGCGAAACTTCGTCAACGTGTATGTCAACGACGAGGATATCCGCTATCTGCAGAAGGAGCAGACGCGGGTCTCGGAAAAGGACACGGTGAGCATCATTCCATCGATTGCAGGCGGAAGGAGCCTCTGAGATGAGAGAAACAGGCGGAAGGGGAGTGCGGACGGACGTCCGGCTCTCACATGAAGAGATCCGGCGGTACGGGCGCCACCTCATGCTTCCCGAGGTGGGGCTTGAGGGGCAGGTGAAGCTGAAATCCGCGAGCGTTCTTCTCGTCGGTGCGGGAGGGCTCGGGTCCCCCCTTGCGCTCTATCTCGCGGCGGCGGGAATCGGAAGAATCGGGATCGTCGATTTCGACGTCGTCGATGAATCGAACCTCCAGCGCCAGGTTCTTCATTCCACACCGTACGTCGGCAGGCCGAAACTGGACTCCGCGAAGGACAGAATTCACTCCCTCAACCCGCACGTGGAGGTGGAGCTGTTCGGCACGCGCCTGACGTCGGGGAACGCCCTGGGAATCCTTGGCGCCTACGATGTCGTCGCGGACGGGACTGACAACTTTCCGACGCGGTATCTTGTCAATGACGCCTGCGTCCTCCTCCGGAAGCCGAACGTGTACGGGAGCATTTTCCGGTTCGAGGGGCAGGTCTCCGTGTTTTCCGCTCCCGGCGGTCCGTGCTACCGGTGTCTGTATGCCGATCCTCCTCCTCCCGGGCTCGTTCCGAGCTGCGCAGAGGGGGGAGTGCTGGGAGTTCTTCCGGGGATCGTCGGGACGATACAGGCGGCTGAGACGGTCAAGCTCATACTGGGAATCGGGGAACCCCTCGTGGGGAGACTTCTTCTCATCGACGCGCTCACGATGAAGACGCGTGAGCTCAAATTGAGGCGGAACCCGGAGTGCCCGGTGTGCGGCGAGCACCCCTCGATAACGGAACTTATCGATTACGAGGCGTTCTGCGGGATCACCCCCCGAGAATCGGAAGCGGAGTCCGGGGAATACGCGATAACTGTCACCGGTGTCAGGGAGAAACTGGATCGTGGCGAGAATCTGTTTCTTCTTGATGTTCGCGAGCCCCAGGAATACCAGATCGCGAATCTCGGCGGTCACCTGATCCCGCTGAACGATCTTCCCCGGCGTGTTCACGAGCTCGATTCGTCACAGGATATCGTCGTCTACTGTCACAGCGGCGTGCGGAGCGGGAAGGCCGTTCAATTCCTTAAACAGCTCGGGTTCCGCAAGGTGAAGAACCTCGTCGGCGGCATCGACGCGTGGGCTGAGCTCATCGACAACGACATGCCGAGGTATTGAGCCTTCCGGTGCCGGTGTGCGGGCGCAACCGGCGCCTTGACTTTGGCGGGGATTAAGTGTAGGTTGAAACATAAAGTGGCCAGGTTCTTTCCTATGCTGACACTGCGTCACTCCATCCGAACCGGGAGTGTGTGCAGAAGAAGCTGAATCTGCCCCTGGATCCCTCCTTCCGTCTTCTCCCGCGTCTTCACGCACCGATCCCGTTCGATATTTGCGGAGATTCTCTCTGTACCTTCCTGCTCTCCCCTTGGCCGCAGTGTCTGCATCCATTGGGTCGACAAACCCATTGATCGCACAGCGGGGGGTGGACAATGAACGCAGAGACAATCAAAGGATTCTTTGAGGGACGCATCAAAGCGTCCGTACTGGCGGCAGAGGCCGAAACGATGCACAATGACGTGCGGGATGCGGCGGACGTTGTGCTGGCGGACGATCGTTCCACCGCCTTCGTGGTGACCGCGGACCACCTCGCCGCGCTGTGTGACGCGGTGATCCTCAGGGAAGTGAAGCCGTGCCATCTCGAGGACATCGCAACGGTGCTCGTAAGGTCCGAGCGGTTTTCCTGGGACCCGAGGACGCCGACCGGCTCGCTCGTGTCGAAGGTCATCTATGCCTGGGAGGCGCCGGAAATAAACTACCTCCTCTCGGTGGAAACGGTGAAGAAATTCGCCCTCCTTCTCAGAACGGGACAGGACACGTTCGGCGCTGCGGACTGGTCAGCAGTCCCGCAGCACGGGGTCTGAGCGCGAATTCGGCCAGTCCCACGGTTTCGCCTGAAAAGGCAGCTTTGCCGGAATGTCCGCAGCCCGGCCTTTGCCCCCTCTCCCGCTGCCGGCTCTGCAACTCCTTCCCTCGTGTTACGTACCAGGTCTTATGGATTTCCGCATTGATTCCCCGCCTGTCCCCGGAGCCGCGCCGGGGGATTTGAAGATCCCCCTTGTGATTGCCTGCGCGGCATTCCTTCTCATGGTGGCTTTTCACGGGGCCTACGGCTACTTCAGGGACGAGCTCTATTACCTTGCGTGTGCCGATCATCTTGCATGGGGATACGTCGATCAGCCTCCCCTTTCCATCGCATTCCTCGCCGCGTGGCGATGGCTTTTCGGAGACTCGCTCCACGCCATCCGGGTGCCCGCGGCGCTCGCGATAAGCGGCACCTCGGTCCTGACGGCCCTGATGGCCCGGAGGCTCGGCGGCGGGAAGTTTGCCCTCTGGCTGTCATCTCTTTCGGTTGTAGCCGCCGGGATGCTCCTGGGGAGCGGGCGGTCGTATTCGATGAACCCTCTCGACGTATTCCTCTGGACGGCCTCACTTTACATCTGCGTCCGGGTGCTTGCGGGTGACTCACCGAACCTCTGGCTGGCATTTGGCGCGGTCGCGGGGCTTGGTCTGCTCAACAAGTACTCGATCGGCTTCATGTGCGCGGGAATCGCCGCGGGACTTCTTCTCAGCTCCGGCCGGAGGCACCTGGCGACGGCGAGATTCTGGGGGGGGGTACTCGTCGCGGCCCTTATCTTCCTTCCGCATGTCGTCTGGGAAATACAGAAAGGATTCCCCTCGCTCGAGTTCATGCACAACGCGAGCCAGATCAAGAACGCGAAGATAGGCCTGGGAGAGTTCATACTGGGCCAGTTCGATGGCATGAATTACATGAACGGGCCGCTCTGGATCCTCGGCCTCGTCTTCTTTTTCTTCCACCCGGGGGGGAAGCCCTTCCGTGCTCTCGGGTGGATGTACGTCGTCCTCTTCTGCATTATCATCGCGGGGAACGGGAAGGTGTACTACATGTCGGCCTCGTACCCCGTGCTTCTTGCGGGGGGGGCGGTGTTCCTGGAAAAGATCCTCCGTGAGCGTGCCGCCGTCCGGGTCTGGCGTGCGCTCGGCGTCGTCTACCCGGCGCTGATTGTCGCCCTGCTTGCCGTGGGTCTCCCGTTCATGCTTCCGGTCCTTCCGGTGGAGAAGTTCGTCGCGTACGAGAAAGCGCTCGGCAGGGCGCCGAAATCAGAAGAAGTGAGCTCGGTGGGCGAGCTCCCGCAGTATTACGCGGATCAGTTCGGATGGGAGGAGTTTGCCGCCGGGGTGGCGAAGATCTACGGGACGCTCTCTCCGGAGGAACAGAAACAGTGCGTCATATTCGTCCGCAACTACGGGGAGGCGGGGGCGCTGGATTTCTTCGGGAAGAAGTACGGGCTCCCCCCCGCGCTCTGCGCCCACAACAGCTACTGGATGTGGGGACCGGGTGAGCGGACGGGAAACATCGCCATCATCGTCGGGCACGACAGGCTTCTTCAGGATAACCTGAACGACCTGAACCGGCGTTACAGGAGCGTGGAGCTTGCGGGAACCACGGAGTGCCGTTATGCGATGCCGTACGAAAACGGGCGCCTGTTGTTCCTCTGCAGGGGGATGAACACGACGTTCCAGGCCCTCTGGCCGTCGGAGCGGTTCTACATCTGAATGCCCGCCTCTCCCCAGTCCGGTTCCGGCTTCCCTTTCCAGAGCCAGAATATGAAATCCTCCGGCAGGGGAGACCCTCCCAGCTCACGCAGCTTCGCGATATTCTGAGCCCTGTGGTGGTGGCTGTGCATCGCTCCCTGCGTGAGGGCCAGTTCCAGCGTGAGGGAAGACCGCGGCTTGGGCGGTCCCCAGGGGATATCCACGACCTCCTGCATCCTCGATTCCGTCACACCGTGCAGGAATTCACGGAACGCTTCATTGACTTCGCGTCCGAGCGCCTTGAGCTCGGCGTCCGTCCTGTAATCCTCGGGCTTCGTCCTTTTGAATGGCTCCCCCGATCCCCTGGCCACCCAGAGGAACGCGGTCTGTGTAAGATGATAGTGATGCTGGCGGTTGCGTATCGCGGTGTCCTTGAGTGCGGGCGGGAACGCCTCCAGACCTTTCCAGAGCAGCGCATCCGCCCACGCCTGGTGCGAATAGAGATCTCTCAGCAGTGTATTCATGGCTGTTCCTTTCACGTCGACCGCCCAACATAACGAAATCCGGCGCGTGTTGCCAGAACGGGAGATGACAAATCCCGCGGAGTCCCCGCGATCCCCCGCGCCCCCCAGGAATTCTGCCTGTATCGCCCCGGCGGGGAACCTCCGCGCTCGTGCGGGACGTTTCATATGCAGTGGGGCGTTCCGGTCCGCCGCGGCGGAAATCCCGATATCTCCCGACAGGAGGTTTTCATGATCAGGATTGTGTCTTTGTGTGTGCTTCTCTCCTTCTCCGGGTGCGTCAGAAGCGGCGATGCGGGGACGCAGGGAGACGGGCGCACCGCCCTCGGGGGCGGGGCCGCGGTCGCGCCCGATGCCGGGCTCGAGACCGCGACGTTTGCCGGCGGATGCTTCTGGTGCATCGATGCGCCGTTTGAGGATCTCGACGGCGTGCGGAAAGTGGTCTCCGGGTATGCGGGGGGGAGCGTCAGGAATCCGACGTACGAGCAGGTCTCCACCGGTTCGACGGGTCACGTTGAGACCGTGCAGGTCACGTTCGACCCGCAGGTGATTTCGTATGCGGAGATACTGGACGTTTACTGGAGGGAGTTCGACCCGACAGACGCCGGCGGATCATTCTACGACAGGGGATCGCAGTACGTCTCGGCGATATTCTATCACGACGGGACGCAGCGGGCGATTGCCGGGGCGACAAAAGAGCTCCTTGGCCGCTCCGGCCTGTTCGCCGGACCCATCGTCACGAAGATCGTTCCATTCGAGTCGTTCTATCCCGCGGAAGACTACCACCAGCATTACTGCAAGACGAGTGCGGACCGCTACCATTCGTACAGGACCGGCTCCGGGAGGGACGCCTATATCGCGAAGACCTGGGGGAAGATCGCCTGGACGGATTTCACGAAGCCGCCGGACGACGAGTTGCGGAAACGGCTCACTCCGGTGCAGTACCTGGTGACACAGCATGAGGGGACGGAGAAGCCGTTCGAGAATGAGTACGACGATAACAGGAGAACCGGCATCTATGTCGACGTCGTTTCGGGGGAGCCGCTCTTCAGCTCAACGGACAAGTTCGATTCGGGGACGGGCTGGCCGAGCTTCACGAAACCGATCGATCCGCGGATGCTTGTGAAGAAGATCGACAGATCGCTTGAGGAAACGAGGGTGGAGGTCAGGAGCCGGTACGGCGATTCCCACCTCGGGCACGTGTTCTATGACGGTCCACCTCCCACCCGGCTTCGCTACTGCATGAATTCCGCGTCCATGAGATTCATTCCCTCCGACGAGATGCAGAAGGAGGGATACGGCAATTTCCTCTGGCTCTTCAGGTAAAGCCGGGGAGTCAACGGGCGATCCTGTGAATCAGGTGCGGCCGCGTGCTGCGGGCATGCGAGGGATGATGCATATGGATCCGCGCGAATATTGCTTTCGCCCCCATATAGTCGCTCCCCTCCTCTGACCCGACGAGCCCGAAGAAACTGCAATCCATGCAATCTGAGATCTTCGCGGCAAGTGTCCCGCATACACCCCGTCCGGAAAACGATCCCGCGAGCGCCCAGCAGGCCCTCCCGCCGTTCCGTCCGCCGTTCACACCGTGTGCCCGCCTCTCGGATGCTGCGGGGCATGGTCCCCAGGGCTGGCCCGCATTCGCTCCGGGTCCCCTCCCGCAATTCAAATATTCCCAGCAGTTTGTTTTTCTCATGCCCTTCCTCCAGACCTCGCCGGAGTATCTGATCCGTCCCCCGGAACGTGCTCAGTGCATAAGAACAAGTGTGGCGTCCGCCGCGCCATCAGTAGACATAGTATTGCACTTGAAATGAAATCTCGTTTGATCCGGCTGATTCCCAGCTCGTCTTGTCCAGCGTGAGCCTGTTGCGCAGCACGTGCTCATAGAGCAGCTTGAAGTTCGCCCCGTGTCCGTTGAGATAGTAATTCAGCCCGCCGCCGTAGCGGCGTCCGGTGCGTAGTTTGTTCTGAAGGTCGAGCGATGCGGGCGAGGTGGCGCCGACCTGTTTCCACACCTGTGCGTCCACGATCTCCGCTTCGTATTTCACGTAAGGTTGCAACCCCCATTGCCCGAGAAAATATCCCGCCTCCGCAAAGAGTATGTTCTGCCGGGGGATCTGCCCGGTGAAGAACGTGGAATCCGTGGCCGACCCGCCGCCGTCCAGGTGGCTGAACGATGCGGAAACGGTCGCTGAACCAGCCTCGAAGAGGGGCAAATCCGCCATTGCATCGATGGCATACCCCCCGTATGACCCCTGGAGATCAGCTCCTCCCCCCACCGCGAGAATCTGGCCTTTCCCGAGCGTCGTTCCGGTGTAGAAGAATCCCTTCTCCCTGTCGAGAAAGTCATAGTTGAGCCGGAACGTGTATCGCAGGGGGGAATACATGTTGAGATTTTTCCCGGAGAAGGCGCCCGCGCGGTATTCCAGCCGCTCGTCCAGCAGGAACCCGCGTGCATTAAATCCCACGTCGCGCCCGACGGAATTGTCAAGCGGTCCCGTCTGCACAAAGGAGTATGTGCCATAGTTCAGTGCCATGAGTGACGCGGCGCTCTGCAGGCTGTTCCGTGTGATCCCGACGAGCTGCAAACCGGCCACGAGTCCGGCCTCGGGGCAGAACACATGCTGCACGTAAGCGTCCTGCACGTACATTGAGACGCCGGAGAGTTTGGTTCCATTGGCGGAGACTTTCCCGATGTTGGGCGCGTCCGATTCGAAGAAGACCGACGTGGCCTTGGAGACATTCCCGCCGACAAGTACCCTCATTCTGCGAACATCGAGTTGCCGCTGCCAGTGAGAGTGGTAGTTCGGATCTGCGTCCTCCGCCGCTGTGGTCTGTTCCGACGATCCGAATGCCTGGACCTGGGCCAGCGCGCCGACTTTGAGCGTGGGAAAGCCGTCGGGAATTACCGCGGCCGGAGCCGGCGGCATTGCCACCTGCTGGAGCACAACGGTGTCCTTTGTGTGGCGGGCCTGATCCTCCCGCGCGTGTTCAAGCTGCCTCCTCAGTTCCGTCACCTCCGCGCGGAGGGCGGCCACGTCACCGTTCCTCTCCCTTGTCTCGTCCTTGATTTTGGCCCGCAGGGAATCCTCAAGCTGTCCGACGATGTCGATGACTTTGCGCAGGTCCTGCGCGTAGGACGCCTGGCAGACTGCCACGAGGAGGGCAAAACTCCACACCGCAATTGTTTTCATTTCCGCTCGCTGCGATAGTGTATGAGTGGGGTCGGTATCATGCTTCATGTTCTGCGAGCTCCTGTTCGTGCTTCCGGGATCCGGTGCGTTGCTGCTGGGCCGGAGCGGGGGAGTCGTCGAGTGCGAACGTCCCTACAAGCGAGCGGAGGTTTTCCGTCAGCCGGTTGAGGTCTTCGGCCGCCTTTGCGATCTGTGTCGTTCCCTCGGCGGTCTGGCCGGTGACCATGGTTATCGTCTCGACGTTCTTTGAGATCTGTTCACTTGCGGCCGACTGCTCCTCGTTTGCCGCCGCGATCTGTGCCACCATGTCCGTGACTTTCTGGGATGTCTGCACGATGTCGCGAAGCGATAAGCCCGCCCGGTCAGCCAGATCGGACCCCCTGGTGACCCGCTCCGCGCCGTCGCCCATGGACTTCACCGCCTCCGAGGTATCCGACTGAATCCTCTTGATCATCCCGGCAATTTCCTTTGTGGCATTTGTTGTCCGTTCAGCCAGCTTGCGCACCTCGTCCGCGACAACGGCGAATCCGCGTCCCTGATCGCCTGCCCGGGCCGCTTCGATGGCGGCGTTCAGGGCAAGGAGATTTGTCTGGTCTGCGATTTCGTCAATCACGGTGACGATCGTGCCGATCTGGCCGCTCGATTTCCCGAGTTCCCTGACGATTCCCGCGCTGGCGTTGACGACTTCCGCGATCCCCTTCATTCCTTCCACGGTCTCCTGCACGAGTCGCCCTCCCTCCTCGGCGGCCTGCCGCGCGTGCTTCGCGATCTCGGCAGTCCCGGCCGCATTCCGCGAGTTCTCAAGTATTGTCTTTGTCATCTCCTCCACCGAACCTGCCACCTCGGTTGCCTGCGAACTCTGCTCCTGTGCGCCCGCCGCCATTTCTTCGGTGCTGCTGCTGATTTCCGCACTTGCGCTTGCCAGGGCGAAGGAGGCTTCCCTCACCTGCAGGAGGGCGTGTCGTATCGAGTGGACAAACTTGTCAAATGCGCGCAGCAGGTCGCCTATCTCATTGTCGAGATCGGATCGGAATTCCGTGTTTAGGTCAGCGTTGGCCATCTGGGTGGCCACATCGAGCAAGGGCTTCCTGATGAACCGTCCTACCACGAGCCCGAGAAGTGTCGACAGGGCGAGCGCGCCAAGGGCGCCCGCCAGTATGCCCATCCGGAGCGAGTCGATCTGGGCTTCCACGTCTTCGACGTATATGCCGCTGCCGACGATCCAGCCCCAGGGCGTGAAGAGCTTTACGTAGGAGATCTTGGGAACGGGCCGGTCGAACCCGGGCTTGGGCCACATGTAGTCCACTGCCCCCTCACCCTGCGCCTCGCACACCTTTGCCATATCGACGAAAAACCGCTTCCCGTTGGGATCCTTGTAGTCGTTCAGATTCTTGCCGTTCATTTCGGGTTTGAACGGGTGCATGATCATGGTCGGCGTGAGGTCGTTGATCCAGAAGTAGTCCTCCTTGTTGTATCGGAGCCTCCTGAGGTTTTCGACTGCCTGCGCGCGTGCCGCTGCGTCGGTGAGAATGCCCCGGTCCGCCTGCGCCCTGGAATCGGCAAGGACCGCATACGCGAGGTCGACGACCTGTTTTGTCGCCTGGATTTTTTCCGCATACAGGCGCTCCCGGATTGTCGGAAGTATGTACACGAGCACGACAAGGAGCAGAGGTATCACGGCGGCAACGGACACAAAACACACCTTTGCGGACAGACTCCAGTGCCTGTACGAGCGTATCTTCTTCTTCCGGATGCCGATTGCAAGAGCCGCAACTCCCCCCAGTGCGGCAGCGGCAATCACGGCGGTCATCGGGAAAGAGCCGTGGCCCTGTTCCTGTGCGGGGGAGGGTGCCGCGGCTGCCTGCGGCTGTTGCGCAATCTCGACCGCGGGTCCGGAAGTCACGATTGCGGCGTGCGCCGCCTGCTGCGTCGCGGGCACCGCCTGTGGCGTTGCAGTCAACGCCTGCGGCGTTGCAGTCACCGCCTGCGGCGTTGCAGTCACCGCCTGCGGCGTTGCAGTCACCGCCTGCGGCGTTGCAGTCACCGCCTGCGGCGTTGCAGTAAACGCCTGCGGCGTTGCAGTCAACGCCTGCGGCGTTGCAGGCGTGGAACGGTGCGGGGCCGGACTCTTCTCAGGGCTCCTCGCAGGTTTTGCCGTGGCGCCCGTTGCCGTTCGTCCGTTCGTTTTCGCCGTGCCGGATTCATCCAGGAGCTTCAGCAGTTTTTCTCTCGCCGAGAGTTCCTGTGCCGGAGCGCTCGCAGGGAGCGTCACCGTAACGAGCATAGAAGTGAAGGTGAAGAGCACGATTGCGTGCATGAGCCGCATATGCTTTCGAGCTGTAATCACCTGATGTTCCTCCTGGGGTGCGATTACACTGTTGCTTCCGTGACAGCCTGACATCCTCCTTCCGGCATGTCGGATGGAAGGTGGTTGATGAATGACAATTGCTGTGCCAACCCTTCCCGCGACGGAATTCTCTTCATAATCCGGGCGGACGGAGTGAATCTCTGTACCATTGCCACTGGCGGGAGGTGTCGCGCGGACGGCCGGCGCGTGAGAATCCCGACCACGTGGCCAACCATGGACACCGGAGACTTCCTTCCGTTCGCAACGAAGTGCATAAACAGCCAAACGTTGTGGCATGGACTTTGCGCCTCTTGTCTCGCACACAAAGGCTTCACGGCCCGCTTCCGTCGTAATAGGTATATCAGGACGAAGTGTCGGGTCTCATCACAATCGGATAACCTGGAGGATGAGCGTCATGAAATGGTTCTTTGATCTGAAGGTGCGCGTGAAGCTCCTCGTGAGCTTCATCCTGGTGGCATGCCTTGCGGCACTGGTCGGATACATCGGGATAACAGACCTGAAGGATGTCAGCGCAGCCGACACCAGACTGTACGAGAATATGACACTGCCGATCGCCACGCTCACATCGATGGCGACGGATTTCCAGCAGGTTCGCGTCAGCTACCGCGATGCCATACTTGCCCGGAACCCGGCCGAACAGGAAAAATACTCCGCCGCGCTCAAGGATTTCGAACAGAAAATGGAAAAAGCCAACACGGAATTCGAAAAAGCAATAATCTCCCAGGAGATCAAGGATGCCTTCAAGGACTTTGTCAAATCTCATGAGGCGTTCCTCCCGTTCCAGAACCAGATCGTCGAGCTCGCGCTTGCGAATAAGCACGCCGAATCGGTCGTTGTGCTTCGCAGCGATGCGGCCATTGCCGCCGCGAAAGCGCAGCAGGCCGCGATTGACAGGCTCGTTCAGTTGAACGTCGAAGCGGCAAAGAAGACTTCCGGGGAAAACACTTCGCTCGCGGAAAGCGCGCAGCGAATCATGCTCATCGTGCTGGCGCTGTCGGTTCTGGCGGCCATCGCGCTTGGTTTCTTCATCGCACAGGTGATAAGCAAGCCGGTCGGGGAGCTTGCAGGAAAGGCGCAGGCGGTGGCGACGGGCGATCTGACGGTGGATGTGGAGGCGCATTCCGCGGACGAAATAGGGCAGCTTGCCGGGGCGTTCAGGCAGATGGTGGAGAATTTGCGGGAGACGATCGGTCAGGTGGGTGAGGCATCGTCTGCGGTGGCAAGCGCAAGCACGGAAATATCCTCCAGCACCGAGCAAATGGCCGCGGGTTCGCAGGAACAGACCTCCCAGGCCGGCGAGGTGGCTTCGGCAGTCGAGGAGATGACGAAGACGATCGTCGAGAACTCCAAGAATGCAGGGAATACGGCCGAAACGGCGAAGAAGGCGAAGGAAGCGGCGGAGCAGGGCGGTGCCGTTGTGGAAGAGACCGTCGCCGGGATGAAGCGGATCGCCGAGGTTGTCAACAGGTCGGCGGAAACCGTGAAAGCGCTCGGCAAATCGAGCGATCAGATCGGCGAAATCATCGGGGTGATCGACGATATCGCGGACCAGACGAACCTGCTGGCGCTTAATGCCGCAATCGAAGCGGCACGCGCGGGGGAACAGGGGCGCGGGTTTGCCGTGGTGGCCGATGAAGTAAGAAAGCTCGCGGAACGCACGACCAAGGCGACGAAGGAGATTGCCGGAATGATCAAGACGATACAGGGCGACACGACCGGGGCCGTGGCGTCGATGCAGGAGGGGACGCAGGAGGTAGACCACGGGATCAAGCTGGCCGACAGGGCGGGCGCGTCCCTGAAGGAGATCGTGGCGATGATCCAGAACCTGACGGACATGGTATCCCAGATTGCCGCCGCCAGCGAAGAGCAGTCGAGCGCAAGCGAACAGATAAGCAAGAACGTCGAGGCGATAAGCACGGTGACCGGGGAAACGGCACAGGGGACCCAGCAGATCGCCCGCGCGGCGGAGGACCTGAACCGCCTGACGGAAAACCTGCAGCAGATTCTGGGAAAATTCAAAGTCGACGGACACGGGTCGGCTCATGGAGCATCCGGCACACCCCTCGCTGCCGGCGGGAAGCAAGGCGGAAGGAAGGCTTCTGCGAATGTGCCGAAATCGAACCTGGCGGTACGCGAGAACGGGGCAATCGTTCCGCACGAGTAGATCACGATCCTTAATTGGGACTAAGACCAATGAATGAGACAGTCGATATCAAAGGAAGTTCGCGTGCGGCAGCGGGGAGCGACGAACTTCTGCAGCTTGTGAGCTTCAAGATCGGCGATGAAGAATTCGGCGTCGATATCCTGAAGGTGCAGGAGATCAACCGCATGCTGGAAGTGACGCGCGTGCCGAATGCTCCGGAATTCGTGGACGGCGTCATCAACCTTCGGGGGAAGGTGATACCGATCATCGCGTTGCGAAGGCGTTTCGGCATGGAGCGGAAAGAAAGCGACAAGAACACACGCATTGTCGTCGTGGAGCTCAACGGGAAGATCGTGGGTTTTGTCGTTGACGCGGTGAGCGAGGTCCTCCGGATCCCCAGGAGCGTCACCGAGCCGCCCCCGCCCATTGTGGCAGGAATCGACGCGGATTACATCACGGCGGTCGGCAAGCTCGAAGATCGTCTTCTGATTCTCCTGGATCTCGAAAGTGTGCTTTCCGGTGTGGAAAAGGGGAAGGTCTCCGCGGCGGCATAGATCTCCGGGTGAGGTGCCGGGAAATTGCAGGTGATGCTCTCCGGTGACGGGGGCTGACGTGTTCGCACGGCAGTCCCCGTTGTATCTCCATAAGAATGATGTGATTGAGGACGTTTATTGGGGGGGACGACCCATGGAAGATGCGTCGGGCATTATGAGCGTTGTTGAGTCCTTCGACCTTGTCGAACATTGTCCGGAGTGCGGCCACGAGTGGCAGCACGACGAACCAGTCCACTACGGCGACTGCCGGTACTTTTTCGCCTGTGAGGATTCTGAATCGGAAGAGGATGACGGGAGTGATCTTGTCGGATGGCGGAGCTTCAAACCGCTTCTCCTGTGACATGCCTTTGAACCGCTGTTAGTGTCGCGGAGCGTCCTGCCTGCAGTCGGATCCTCCCCCGCGGCAACACGATCATGCTGGCGCTCAATGCGAGGGCAATGAAGCGGAAACCCCGGCTCGCGCTGCGCGAAAATGGCGTTTTCATCCCGTATTGAGCCTTGTTTCAAACGCATCAAATGCACATATTAAGCCCCACATAAATCTGTCAGTTTCGTCGCATTATTCCGCATCGTGTCGAACCGGCGTACTGCACCCCTGCCCGGTCGGGAGATTGTGATGAAGAAAATACTCCTCGTTGAGGACGACGCTCTTGTCAGCCTCGCTCAGTCGCTCGTCCTGAAGGGGGCAGGCTACGATGTTGTGTCCGCACCCGACGCCTCACGTGCGATTGCCGCGGCAAAGGACGAGAACCCCCCGGTCGATCTCATACTGATGGACATCGACCTCGGCAGGGGGATGGACGGTGCCGATGCCGCGCGCGAGATACTCAAGGGACGTGATATCCCCGTCATATTTCTCACCTCTCACTCCGAGAGGGAGATGGTCTCAAGGACCGGAAGGATCACGAACTACGGGTACGTGCTCAAGAATTCAGGCGAGGAGGTCCTCTTTGCCTCGATCACAATGGCGTTCCGGCTCCATGATGCGCACGTCGCCCTCCGGGAATCGGAAGAAAAGTACTCGAAAGCGTTTCACGTCAGTCCGGATTCGGTGAACATCAACCGCCTCTCCGACGGCATGTACTTCGCCGTGAACGAGGGATTTACGAAGCTCACGGGGTACACGTGGACGGATGTTTGCGGCAGATCCTCCATGACGCACGACCTGAACATCTGGGTCGATGACGGTGACAGGGAAAGACTCGTCGATGGGTTGAAGAAATCCGGAGAATTCGTCGGGCTTGAAGCCCAGTTCCGCTGCAAAGACGGCAGAATCATCACCGGTCTCATGTCCGCCCGGACGCTGATGATCGGCGGCGAACAGTGCTTATTGTCGATTGTGCGCGATATCACGGACAGGAAGAACGCCGAACGCGCGCTCTTCGCGAGTCATGCCGCGCTTGATTCTCTTGTCAAGGCTCTGCCGCAGGCCGTCGTCGTCCTTGATGAAGACGACCGCGTGCGCGTCTGGAACCCTGCTGCCGAACGTATATTCGGGTGGACAGCCCGGGAGGTGATAGGAGAGAAATATCCGATCGTCCCCTCGCACAAGATGGACGAATTCCGGGATTCCACAGAGAGGACGTTCCGGGGGGAAGGAGTGGCGGAATGGGAGACCGTCCGGAAGAGGAAGGATGGAACTCTCGTCGATGTCAGGATCTCCACGGCGCTCATTCCCGACGCCGAGAGGGATTCTTCGCTCCGGCTTGCCATGATCACCGACATCACGAGCTGGAAGAAGGACCAGACGCAGCTCCGCCAGCTCTCGCGGGTCGTCGAACAGAGCGGCTCGTCGATCGTCATCACCGACCTGGAGGGGAACATTGAATACGTCAACCCGAAATTCACCCGGCTGACAGGATACACGCTGGAGGAAGCAAGGGGGAAGAATCCGCGCATACTCAAATCGGGCGCGACGCCGCCTGAAGAATACGCGCGTCTCTGGGAGATGATCAAGTCGGGTGCGGCGTGGAGGGGAGAATTCCACAACAGGAAAAAGAACGGGGACCTGTACTGGGAATCGGCGCTGATATCACCGATCAAGGACTCGAACGGCGTCGTGACGCATTACCTCGCCCTGAAGGACGACATCACGGAGAAGAAGGAGATGGAGCTCCATATCCGCGAGATGGAGACGATGGAATCGCTTGGAACTCTCGCCGGGGGGGTCGCACACGATTTCAACAACATCCTGGGGATCATACTCGGCCACGTCTCGCTGCTGGAGATCCGCAGGAACGAGAACAGCGCGTTCGAGCAGAGCATCCGCTCCATTAATGCCGCGATACAGCGGGGGGCCGGGCTTGTCCGGCAGATACTGACGTTCGCGCGGAAGACCGAAGTCCATCCCGAGTCGATCGACGTCAACAGGGCGATCCTCGACCTCTCGCGGATGATACAGGAGACGTTTCCCAGGACGATCGATATCGTCCTTGATCTCGGCGAGGACATTCCGATCATCTCGATTGACAACACCCAGCTCCACCAGGCGCTCCTCAACCTTTGCATAAACGCGCGGGATGCGATGATGGAACGGCAGGACGGGCGCTCCCCCGGCGGCAAACTCACAATGCGGACGCTCGTGGTGGACGGTGCGGTCCTTTCCTCGCGGGAAGGTGCCGATTCCTCTCTTCGGTACGTGGAAATCAGCGTCGGGGACGAGGGGACGGGGATGACCGGTGCGACCGTCCAGCGGATATTCGAGCCGTTTTTCACGACGAAGGAACTCGGAAGAGGGACCGGACTCGGCCTGTCGCTCGTCTACGGGGTCGTCAAGACGCACGGAGGCGTCATCGATGTCGATTCCAGGCTCGGGGAAGGGACGGTCTTCAGGCTCTATTTCCCGGTGAGCGGCGGCGCTGCTTCCGGCGAAGATCAGAGCCCTGAGGGGGAAGCGACGGTGGACGGGAGGGGCGAAGGCGTCCTGATTGTCGAAGACGAGGAGACTCTTCTCGATCTTCTTGAAACGACGTTCCAGGAGAGGGGATACCGCGTATTCCTCGCATCGGACGGGATTAATGGGTTAGCCGAGTATAGGGAGCACATGAACGAGATCTCCGTCGTGGTGACCGACTTCGGCCTTCCGAAAGCCGATGGCGCCGCGCTGCTCAGATCGCTCCAGTCGTTGAATCCCGCAGTGAAGGTCGTTGTGGCAAGCGGGTTCTTCGAGCCTCACGTGAGGTCGGAATTGATAAAAGGGGGAGTGCGGGCGCTCGTCTCGAAGCCGTACAGCCTTGCCGAGGTTCTCTCCGTCGTCAGGAAGGTTATCGACAGGATGGAGACTCCTCCCTGATCTGCTCCTGATCCTCGATTTTCCAGCTTCCATCCTCCATTTTCAATCTCCGCCCTTTTCTCCAACTGCGCGATATCAGCCCAACTCATCACTGCCGTTTTCCTCCCCCCATCTTCCCTTTTGCGAACGACGCTCTGATTGGCCGTTTCTGGACGAGAGCTCAGATCGCCTCAGCCTGCCTGCTGTTGGTACGTCCTTTGCTTTCACTACAGGAGAGGATGCCCATTCCCACCCGGAGGACAAGAATTGTCTATGGACCCCGAAGAGAGCAGCGCCGACGTCTTCACCGGTACCTCCGCCGGATCTTCTGATGATCTCCATTCCGCCGCCCTGTCACACGTGAGGGCCGGTCGTCTGAAGGATGCGGTGCAGGTGTACAGGCTGCTTCTCATGGAGGACCCGGAGAACATCGGTGTTCTCAATGAGCTTGGAGACCTGTGTCTCCTCGTTCACGACGATGCAACGGCCACCGTTTTCTTCAAACGTGTTCTCACGCTGGATCCCTCCAGCATTCCGGCGGCGGAGGGACTCGAGCGCATCGCGACTTCTGCAGGTTCCGCGGAGAAGAAGGTCCCTGTACCGCCCCGTCAGGTAACGGTGATCCATCCGATACCGCTCTGGGACACAGACGCACGGTTTATTCAGATCATGGAGCAGATCACGTACTCGCTCGTCGACAGGGTCAGATGTTACATGCTCTACCAGTTCGCGCTCCAGGCGGCCCGCCTGGGGGGGGATGTAGCCGAGGTCGGCGTTTACAGGGGGGGAACGGCCCGACTCCTGGCGGTTGCTCTTGAAGGAAGCGGGCAGACCATTCATCTCTTTGACACGTTCGAGGGAATGCCATCGACGGATCCGGGGAGAGACGCTCACAGGAAAGGGGATTTCAGCGACACGTCTCTCGAATCGGTGAAACGGAATCTCGAGGGATGCAGAAACGTCGCGTTCTATCCGGGCATCTTCCCGGCGACGTCCTCACCGGTCGCAGATTTGAGATTCAGTCTCGCCCATATTGACGTCGACATATACCGTTCCGTCATTGACTGCTGTGAATTCTTCCTCCCGCGCATGATTCAGGGGGGCGTGATTGTGTTCGACGACTACGGGTTTGAAAGCTGCCCCGGGGCAAAAGAGGCTGTAGACGAATTCTTCCGATCTGCCGGAGAGCGTCCATGTTACCTGCCGAGCGGACAGTGCTTCGTGACAAAGCTCTGACCAACTGGATAATATTGGCCAGTACGCTCCGACCATGGTGCGCCCGGGACATTTCTATTCACGCAAAACGGAACAACGACGGTGCTGTCGGGGATCATCCGTCCCTCGACCCTGAGCCCGTTCTTGGTATGAGGTTTGCCCTTCATGACTCACGAGGCTCCTCCACATTATGATCGAAAGGCTCCTCATGAAGAATTTTGCCGTGTCAGGTGTTGCCGGCTACATTGCCCCGCGCCACCTCCAGGCGATCCGGGATACGGGGAACAGGCTCGAAGCCGCGGTGGACCCCCATGATTCCGTGGGGATTCTCGACCGGTTCTTTCCTGATGCGAGCTTTTTCACCGAGTTCGAACGTTTCGACAGGCATGTGGAGAAGCTCCGCAGGGGTCCGGAGGAGCGGCGGATTCACTTCATGTCGATCTGCACGCCGAATCATCTTCACGACGCCCACATACGGTTTGCACTCCGCACCGGCGCGCACGCGATATGCGAGAAGCCCCTTGTCTTGAAGCCGTGGAACCTCGACGCGCTGCAGGAAATGGAGAGCGAGACCGGCGGGAAAGTGAGCACGGTCCTCCAGCTCCGCATCCACCCGGCAATCCAGGAGCTGAAGCGGTCCATCGACGCCGCCCCTGCAGGGCGCAGGCGCGAGGTCTGCCTGACGTACGTTACCGGGCGGGGCCCCTGGTACCACTACTCGTGGAAGGGGGACGCCGAGCGCTCGGGGGGGCTCGCGACGAATATCGGGATCCATCTCTTTGACCTCCTCCTCTGGCTGTTCGGCGGCGCGGGATACAGCATCGTGCACAGTGCGGACCCCGACCGGATGTCCGGGTTCCTCGAGCTGCAGAAGGCAAACGTCCGGTGGTTCCTGTCGACGGACTTGAACGACCTGCCTCCCCCGGACGCGACGCGCGGAAAGACGACGTACCGGTCCATTACGATCGACGGGAAGGAGCTCGAATTCACCGAAGGGTTCGCCGACCTTCATACGAAGGTGTACGCTGAGATCCTCGCCGGCCGCGGGTTCGGCATCGACGATGCGCGCCCCTCCATCCAGCTCGTGTACGATATCAGGAACGCGCGCGTGAGCGGCGAGACGGACCATATTCATCCCCTTATCGGGAGAACCTGCGGGAGGCTGCGCCGGTATGAGCTACTTCAGGCATGAGTCAGCGTACGTCGACGAGCCCTGCGAGATCGGCGACGGAACGAAGATCTGGCATTTCTCGCACGTGCAGTCCGGGGCGAACATCGGCAGGAACTGCATCCTCGGGCAGAACGTCAACATCGGCAGCAACGTGACGGTCGGCGACTCCGTCAAAATCCAGAACAACGTCTCCGTGTATGAAGGGGTCACGCTGGAAGATTACGTCTTCTGCGGTCCCTCCGTGGTCTTCACGAACGTCATCGACCCCAGGTGCAAATACCCCCAGTCGGGATCCCGCTTCTACCGCGCGACGCTCGTGAAGGAGGGGGCCTCGCTGGGCGCCAACGCGACGATCGTATGCGGGAATACGATCGGACGGCATGCGTTCGTGGGGGCGGGTTCCGTTGTGACTCGCGACGTCCCCGATTTCGCCCTCGTCGTCGGCGTTCCCTCCAGGATCGTCGGCTGGGTGAGCGAAGCGGGGATGAAGCTCGTGTTCGGGCCCGACGGGACCGCCGCGTGCGGGAAATGCGGGAAGAAGTACAGGCTGCGGAACGGCGCCGTCAGCGAAATCGACTGAAAAGATACGGACCTCCATGTGCGGAATTGCGGGCATTGTCAATCTGAACGGTGAGCCGGTGTCCCCTGTCGTTCTCCGGCGGATGACCGACGCCATCGCGCACCGCGGGCCGGACGGCGAGGGATTTTACACGGACAGTTTCGTCGGGCTCGGGCACCGCCGGCTGTCGATCATCGATCTCTCTCCCGCCGGCCACCAGCCGATGATGACGCCGGACCGCCAGTTCATCATAAGCTACAACGGCGAGGTGTATAACTTCCAGGAACTCCGGCTGGAGCTCGAGTCCCTGGGTGCCCGGTTCCACTCGAGGACCGACACCGAGGTCGTCCTCCACGCGTACGCACGGTGGGGGGAAAAAGCCCTGGAGAGGTTCAACGGCATGTTCGCGTTCGCGATATGGGACCGGACGCGCCAGGAGCTCTTTCTTGCGCGCGACCGGTACGGCGTCAAGCCTCTGTACTATGCCCTCTGCGGGAATACGCTCCTGTTCGGGTCTGAAGTCAAGGCGCTCATTCCCCACCCGGCATTCCGCGTTGCGCTCGACAGGCCCGCGCTGCTCGAGTATTTCACGTTTCAGAATTTCTTCAGTGACAGGACGCTCTTTGCCGGTGTCCATCTTCTTCCGGCGGGGACGTTCCTGCGCATTCCCCTGGGGGCCGCGGCGGAGCCCCTCCCCCGGCGGTACTGGGACTACAGGTTTGAAGAGCCCGACTCCCCCTCGGGCGACGATGAGTATGCCGGGGAGCTCGACAGGCTCATGAAGCAGGCCGTGAGCCGACAGCTCGTGAGCGACGTGGACGTCGGCGCGTACCTGAGCGGGGGAATGGACTCCGGGACGCTGACCGCCATCGCCGCGACCCATCTTCCGTACCTGAAGAGCTTCACGTGCGGGTTCGATCTTCATTCGGCGTCCGGGATGGAGCTTGCCTTCGACGAGCGGTCCAAGGCCGAGATCATGTCGTACCGCTTCAAGACCGAGCACTACGAGATGGTTCTGAAGGCCGGCGACATGGAGCGCGTGTTCCCGCGGGTCGCGCTCCACATCGAGGAGCCCAGGGTCGGCCAGAGCTATCCCAACTTCTACGCCTCCCAGCTCGCCGGAAAATTCGTGAAGGTTGTCCTCTCGGGCGAGGGGGGGGATGAACTGTTCGGCGGATATCCCTGGCGCTACTACCGCGCCGTCGTCAATGCGGGGTTCGAAGAATACGTGGACAAATACTACCTCTACTGGCAGCGGCTGATTCCGAACAGGGTCGTCCGGCAGGTGTTCGCCCCGATCAGAGCAGACGTCGACGGCGTGTGGACGCGCGACATTTTCCGCGACGTGTTCGACAGCTATGCGCCGACGCTGACGCGCCCCGAGGACTACATAAATCACTCGCTCTATTTCGAGGCAAAGACGTTTCTCCACGGCCTGCTCACGGTGGAAGACAAGCTGAGCATGGCGCACGGGGTGGAGACGCGCGTCCCCTTTCTTGACAACGATCTCGTTGAATTCGCGATGAAGCTCCCGGTCCGCCTGAAGCTTGCAAACCTGGGAGAGGTCGTGCGGCTGAACGAAAACGAGCCGGGCGCAAAGCGCTCGAGATACTTCCAGAGGACGTCCGACGGGAAGGTGCTCTTGCGGAAGGTAATGTCCCGTTACATCCCCCCGGAAGTCGCGGCGGCGGAGAAGCAGGGGTTCTCCGCCCCCGACGCAAGCTGGTTCAAAGGGGAGAGCATGGACTACGTCCGCCGGGAGATCATGAGCCCCCGGACCCGGCTCTTCGAGTATCTCGACAGGGATGCCGTCTGCGCCCTCGTGGACGAGCACCTGGAGGGGAAGCAGAACAGGCGGCTCCTGATCTGGTCCCTGCTGAGCTTTGAATGGTGGCTGAGGACGTTTCTGCCATGACGGGGCCGAACGCCGACATGCCGCCCCCGGGGCGGGGCGGCATTGTTCAATGAACAATGAAGGGGATACGGAAAGGGACGCGGATGTGCGGCATTGCGGGGATCGTTGACCGGCGGGGCGTGATCGACCGGGATGAGCTCGTCCGTTTCACGGACGCGCTCTCCCATCGCGGGCCGGACGGAGGGGACGTGCACATCGACGGAACCGTCGGTCTGGGCCACCGCCGTCTGGCGATACTCGACCTGTCCGATGCCGGGAGGAACCCGATGGAATACGTCTCCCCCGCGGGGAACCTCTACAGGATCACGTTCAACGGCGAAGTGTACAATTTCCTCGAGATCCGGGCCGACCTGGAGGATCTGGGGCACCGGTTCCGGACGCAGACCGATACGGAGGTCGTCCTGGCGTCCTTCGCCGAGTGGGGGAAGGAGTGTCTCGGGAAATTCAACGGCATGTGGGCGTTCGCGCTCTGGGACTCTGCGCGCGGGGAGCTGTTTCTCGCGCGGGACCGGTTCGGTGTCAAGCCCCTCTATTACACACAGAACGGCCGCCTTGCATTTGCTTCCGAGCTGAAAGCATTCATCAGGCTGAACGGGTTTACGGTCGCAATGAACGAGCCTCTCGTTCACGGGATCATGAAATCGTCCGAGCCGTGGGAAGGTTCGACCGACGAGACGATGATTGCCGGAATCCGCTCCCTCCCTGCGGGGCACTGCATGACTGTGCGGGCGGACGGGCGCGCCGTGCCAGTCAGGTGGTGGGAGTCGCGCGATCATCTCCCCTCCGTTCCCGGCCGCTACGAGGACCAGGTGGAACAGTTCCGCGGGCTTTTCCTCGACGCCGTCCGCCTCAGGATGCGAAGCGACGTTCCCGTGGGGACATCGCTCAGCGGCGGTGTCGACTCGAGCGCGGTCGCGTGTGCGATGGCGCGGCTTCACGCGGACGGGGGGACGGATCTCCGGCGCTGCCCGTCCGACTGGCAGAAGGCGTTCGTTGCGCTCTTCCCGGGGAGCGGCCTCGACGAGAAGCATTTCGCGGAGATCGCCGCCCGGGAGTCGGGCGCCGATGCCCGCTACAGGGCCTTTGATCCCGACGAGGCGGTCAGCACGCTCCAGGATGCGGTCTGGGCCGTCGAATACGTGCACGGTGTTCTCGCCTCTCCCGTCTGGGCGATATACAGGGAAATGAGAAGGGAAAGCATCCTTGTCTCCATCGACGGGCACGGCGCCGACGAGCTTCTGGGGGGGTACGCGGGATATCTCGACGTTCCTCTCCGGAATGTCAACAGGCGGCTTTATGAAGACGTCCACAGGACGATGCTCCCTTCCATACTCAGGAACTATGACAGGTGTTCGATGGCGCACGGGGTGGAGGTGCGCATGCCGATGCTTGACTGGAGGCTTGTCACCTTCTCGCTCGCGCTGCCTGCCGCATCGAAGATCGGCGGAGGGTACACGAAGCGTGTCCTGAGGGACGCGCTCCGGGGGATTCTCCCCGATGAAATCCGAACCAGGCGTTCGAAGATCGGGTTCAATGCCCCCCTCATCGAGTGGTTCAACGGGCCGATGTCGGCCGTCGTCGGAAGGCTCATCCGCCATCCGTTCTGGCTCGACAACCCGTACTGGAACGGGAAGGAGATGGCCGCCCTCTACAGCGCGAGAATCGGTGCGGGGCCGTGGCGGTACAGGGACTGGGGGGAGGTCGTGCAGCTTTCGATAATGGTGAACCTCGTTCTCTGGCACTCCCTCTTCGTGGAACGCAAGCGCGTGGATCTCACATGAGAGGCCCGTCCGTCCTTGTCTCCGCCGATTGGGATCGCCTTGCCGGGGCGCAGCAGGAATGCCTCCGGTCGGTCGCCAGAGCGACACTCGGGTGGGGATACCGCTGGGGGAGAGAATTCACCGCGGAATTTGCCGTCTCAAGTTCGCGCCCCGATGATCTCCCCGCGGGTGTCGCGATGTACAACTCCTCCGCGCCACTCAGGGAACCGTCCCCCGGCGACATCGTCGTCCTTTTTCTTCTTCCGGGGGGCGAGCTGTCAATCACTGAGGCCCTGCGCGCCGCCGGACGTGGGGCGATACTCCTCGCCGAGAGTCACCCAATGATGGCGGAGCGGTTCGGCAGCGGCGTGACGACATTTGCTTCACCGGCTGAGCTCGTCGAGAGCATATACCGGCTCCTGGAAAGCCCGGGGGGAACGGACCCGCCCGTGGAAAAGGATAACCTCCGGGTGGTCGCTCCCGGCCGTCCGCTCGTCAGCATTGTACTTTTCACGTACAACGGCGCACGGTATCTCGGCGAGGCGATCGGGAGCGCGCTCGATCAGGCGTACGACAATTTCGAAGTGATTGTGATCGATGACGGGTCGACTGACGGAACGGAGCAACTCGTGAAGCGGATGGCCTCTCCCCGTCTCCGATACGTCCGCCAGGAGCACGCCGGAGCTCCATCGGCGCGGAACCGCGGGATCGCGGAAGCGAAGGGCGAATTCATCGTGTGGCTCGGTTCCGACGATGTTCTCGAGAAGCAGTGCCTCTCGTCGCACGTCAGCGTGCTTGCGCAGTGTCCCTCGGCGGACGTCGTGTACGCCGATATGACGCTCTGTGACGCCGGTCTGATGCCGCAGCGGATTCTCCGGTACGAAGAGTGGTTCGGCCGGAACGGAGAGCTTCCCGCCGCAATGCTGCGTGCGAATGTCATACCGGATGGCGGGACTCTCACACGGAAGAGTTGCTACGAAAGGTTCGGCCCGTACGATCCGGAGTTCCCCCGCGCCCACGACTACGAATGGTGGTCCCGTCTGGCCGGGAAAGCCCTCTTCAAGCACAACAATGCAACACTGTACAGATGGCGCTGGCACGGCGGGAACCTGGGGGCGGGCTCGGGGAAGAAGGTGGATCTGCGCTACGAAGCGCGCATCGTCGGGAATCTCCTCCGGAATCACACCCTCGAAGTGCTCTTTCCGGAGCTCAACTGGCAAAAGGGGAAGCGCGGGCGGACCGAGGCTCTCGCACACGGCAAGGTGGCGGAAATCCTGTGCGGGTACGGGGATTTCAAAGCGGCGATTGCGCAGCTGGAGGAGGGGGAGAAGAGATTTCCACGTCCAGGGATCCGGCGCACAATCCAGACATTGCAGCGGACAAGCGACAGGGAGATGATGTCCATGACTGAAACCAATCCCCCGCGGGAGGCGCACGTTGTCAACCGGCCGGGGAACGACGTGCGGCCCGCGGAAAACGACAGGCTTGCCGTGACGTACCTTATCACGAGCATACTTGGTGTGACGGGGGGAAACCAGACTCTCCTGCATCAGGCCAATGCGCTCGCTGACCGGGGTCACCGGGTATCTATTGTCACCCGTTCGCCGCGCCCCGGGTGGTTCGATATCCGTGCGCGGGTCATACAGGTTCCCGGAAAAGATCCCATGTGGCGGTCGGTCCCTCAGTGTGACGTGGTCATAAGCACGTATTTCACGAACACTGCGGAGCTTTCTTCCGTCGCTGCTCCCTTGAAGATCTATTTTGCTCAGGGAGACCAGTTCGTATTCGACGATACATGCAGTTCGGAGCGGCCGGATGTGAAGAAGCTCCATCTCCTGATGAAAGAAATGTCGCGGATGTCATATCTCATGCCGGACGTCCGATTCGTCGCAAACTCCCGTGCCCTTGCAGTGAGAGTTGAGGAACTCTACGGCAGGAAGGCCGACGCGGTGCTTCCGGTCTGTGTCGACCTCGACGTCTTCACACCCCTTCGGAAGACTCCTCCCGGGGGTATCCCCCGCATTCTCATTGTAGGACCGGACGAAACAGGGAGCGAAATCGAGCCCCTCGCGTTCAAGGGGATGGCAGACGCCAGGAGGGCTCTTGAGCTCCTGGGGGAGGGGGGCGAGAAGTTCACTGTTGTAAGGATATCGAACACTCCACCGTACCTGTTTCGCGGGTACCCCTGCGAGTTCCACCATGCCCCCTCTCAGGAGGCGAAACGGACGCTGTACGGCACCGCAGACATACTCATATACGCGTCTCATTATGATTCCTGCCCGCGCCCCCCGCTTGAAGCGATGGCGGCCGGCGTTGCGGTCGTGTGCACCTCCACGGCAGGTGCTCTCGAATACTGCCGTGACGGCATGAACGCGCTCCTCGTCCCTCCCCGGTCCCCGGAAAGTCTGGCCGATGCGGCCCGCCGTCTCATGCATGGGGAGAAACTCCGTGAAAGCATCGTGAACTCCGGTCGTGAAACAGCCTCTCGTTTTCCGCAGAAACGGGAATGGGATGAGCTGGAAAGCCTTCTTCGACAATTCGCGGGGAAGGACGTGAGCCTCGCGCCGCAGATCCGCATTCCCGAACCCGGCGCGGGGGAATCCGTGGTGGCGCACATGCAGGACGCTGACCGGTTCATAAAGGGAGGGGATGTCGCCCGTGCGATTGCGTCCGCCCTCCTCGCCGAGAAATGCGTTGCTGCCGCGGGAAACGATCCGGAGATCGTCTGCGGTCTGAAGAATTTTCTCGGGTTCTGCTACCTCGGCCTCGGAGATGTGCAGGGGGCGAAGGAAGCTTTCAGCAAAGCTCTGCAGGCGGACAACTCCTCATCGCGCGCATGCACGGGGCTCGGAGAGGTGTTCCGCCAGGCAGGCCTCCCCGCCCAGGCGAGGATCATGTATGACTGGGGACTGAAGAACGACCCCTCAAACGTCCAGGCACAGCGCGGGCTTGCCGCGCTCACGGGGGAGAGCCGGGAAACTTCCGTCAACCCGCTTCCCCCCGCGTCGCGCGGTGTCGAGCCGGAGGACATAACCGCCGTCCATGCCGATTCTGCTTTCGCCCGGACGATACGGGAACTGTTTGCGGAGACAAAGCCGAAGAAGATTATCGAGACAGGGACTTTTCTGGGAACCGGGACGACTGCGGTGATTGCAGCGGCGCTGAGGGATTGCGGCCTCGACCACTCCCGATTTTACTCGATCGAGGTAAATCCGGGACTCCACGCACTTGCGAGGCGTAATCTGGAAAAGGCGGGAATCCTCGGTTATGTGACGCTCCTGAACGGTCTCTCCGTCCCCCGTGCTCTCCTCCCGACGCGGGAGGAGATTGAGCAAAGGACCGTGCAGGAGACGGCGAATGTCTCGCTGTACGTGGATCATCCTCTGAACGAGAGGGTTGAAAACTACTACCGTGAGACGGATTTCCCGGATGTGGCCGACGATCTTCTGGGACGCGTTCTCGGCGTGTTCGGCTTCGGGCCGGAATTCGTCCTTCTTGACAGCGGTGGGCATATGGGGAACGTCGAATTCAATTATCTGATCGGTCGCCTGAGAGGTGAGTGTTATCTCATGCTCGACGACATATATCATGTCAAGCATTACCACAGTTTCAGGCAGCTCTCGGCGGATCCCCGGTTCAGGGTCCTGAAAGCTGTGAACGAAAAGGCCGGATTCTGCCTCGCCAGGTTCACTCCGGCTCCCGGTGAGTCCCGTGAATCTGCCGCTCCCTCCAGAGAGCTTGGCACCCGCATGGCGGTCGCGGGAGACCTGTTTGGGAAAAAGAAATTTGCCGAAGCCATCGGGGCCCTGGAGGGGATTGAGGCGATCATCGCCGCGATACCGGTGTCGGCGCGCGAAGAAGCGACCGCGGGACTTGAGACGATAAGGGGGATGAGCCACCTCGCTCTAAGCGATCTCGACCGGGCGAAGACGTCGTTTGAACGTGCCCTCAGCATCCGTCCCTCTTCGACACACGCCTGTGCTGGACTGGGTGAGGTATTGTACCTTGCGGGTCTCGACAGGGAGGCCAAGGTGATGTTTGAGCATGCGGTGGCGCTTGCTGCCGACAACAGGTTCGGCGCTTCTGGCCTTGCGAAGACGAATGCGGCGCTCGGCCTGGCGCCCGATCACAACACGCTCATCCATGGTGCCGGTCCGGAGGAATCGCTTTGAACGCGGTGCACGCAGAGAGGGAGGAGAAAGGGATCGCAGCAAGCGGGCGGGATCACTATGCGGCCGCCTGCGCACAATACTATGCGGGCGATCTCGATGCCGCCGAATCTAATCTGGAGCAGGTCGTCGCCGGACGCCCCCGTGATATCGACGCCCTGTATCTTCTGGCCAGGACGAAATGGAAGAAGTGTGACCTGAAAGGTGCCCTGAAGACATTCCAGAGCCTTCTTTCCCTGAAGCCGGATTACGCTTCCGTCCTGTCTGATATTGCGCTCATCCTCCTTGAAGGGCTGAATGATCCCGAATCTGCCGAGAAATTCAGCCGGCGCGCGGTTGCCGCCGATCCCCTGTTTGCCCCCGGTTTTGTGATTCTCGGGAATTCACAGCAGGCCCGTGGAGATCCGGAATCGGCGTCCGCCTCCTATCGGGAAGCACTCGGCATAAATCCACGCCTCCCGGACCCGCTCGTGAACCTCGGTGTCCTCGCACACGAAAAGGGAGATATCGGGGGTGCGCTCCGCTTCTATGAGCAGGCGCTCCGTATCGATTCATCCCACGCGAACGCGCACTGGAACAGGGGGAACGCCCTTCTTGCGCTCGGAAGGCTCGAGGAAGGATGGAAGGAGTATGAGTACAGGTTTCGTATCCGGGGGGCGAATGCCTCGCACCGGGATCCCGAACGCGCAGCGGCACACTGGGACGGTTCACAGTTCGGAGGGAAAAGACTCCTTGTGTATTCGGAGCAGGGGTTCGGGGATACGATACAGTTTGTCAGGTATATTCCCCTCGTCAAGGATCGCGGCGGAACCGTGATACTCGAATGCCAGGGGGAGCTGGCTGGACTGCTTGAGGGCTTTCCCGGGATCGACGAGATCGTCTCCGGGGAGACGCCGGTTTCCCCCTCGCGCTATGACTTCGCCGTCCCGCTTCTGAGCCTTCCGGGGATATTCTCAACGACGCGGGGGCGGATCCCATGGGCCGGTCCCTACATCGCACCGGACCCGGAGAGAGCCGCCGCCTGGCGTTCCCGGTTCGATCCCCGGGCGATCAACGTCGGCATCGTGTGGCAGGGAAGCCGGCGACACAGGAACGACGCACGGCGCTCCTGTCGATTGGAGGATCTCCTCACTCTCGCGGGTCTCCAGGGGGTTCAGCTTTACAGCCTTCAAAAGCACCGGGAGGCGGAAGCCTTCCCTCTCCCGCCCGGGGTCATCGATCTCGGGGGCGAACTCGACGACTTTTCCGTCACGGCGGCGGTCATCTCGCACCTGGATCTTCTCGTGACTGTGGATACTGCGGCGGCTCATCTTGCGGGTGCCCTGGGTAAGCCTGTATGGGTGCTTCTCCCCTTTGTTCCGGACTGGCGTTGGGAGATGCAACGTGAGGACTCATCCTGGTATCCGTCGATGAGGCTTTTTCGACAGAACGCCGCGGGCGACTGGTCCCGGGTACTTGAGCGGGTGGCCGCTGAGATCCCGTCAATCAGGAAGGCGAACGACGCCTCTGCGCTGTTCGAGCGCGCCACGCTTCTCTTCAGGAGCGGCGACCTGCCCGGCGCGGAAGAAGGATTGCGTGCAACAGTACACGCTGATCCTGCCGACGCGAGCGCGCACAATGCTCTGGGATTCGTGTTGACATTCCGCGGCTCCCTGGCGGAGGCTTCAGCCGAGCTCCTGGCGGCGGTAACGCTTGACCCGGGGAATGCGGAAGCGCACTACAACCTGGGAAACGTCAGGCTCCGCCAGTCATTGTACCGCGATGCGGAGTTATCGTACAGGGCCGCCATCGACATTGCGCCGGACTTCATAGAGGCCCGCATCAACCTGGGAAACGCACTCAGGGAGGAGGGGGATCCGAAAGGGGCGCTCGCCGAATTGCGTGAAGCGCTTGCGTTCGATCCCGCCTCGACTCTTGTTCTGAAGCAGATCGGCTCGATCTGTATGCTCCTTCACGATGAAGAGGGAGCGCTTCAGGCCTTCGAATCGGCCCTCCGTTCTGATCCGGAGGATGCGGATATTCATCTCAATCTTGGCCTCATCAGAAAATCGCGCGGCGCACTTGATGAGGCCGTCTCCTCATTCGAACGCGCGATTGCGGTCCGTCCGGAATTGGCCGAAGCGCACAGCGGTCTCGGGACCGTGCTGCAGCTGCAGGGGAAAGTGGATGAAGCGCTCCGGTGCTTCTCCAGGGCCGTGGAAATCCAACCGGACGCTGCCCCGCTGCATGCACAGCTCGGCATTGCGCTCATGGGAAAAGGGGATACCGCCGGGGCGTTTTCCGCGTTCAGGAACGCGCTCCGGCTCAAGCCCGATTTTCCCGAAGTCCTCAACAATATGGGGATGCTTCTGAAGGAGAGGGGAAATCTCAACGTCGCCGAGAAGTTCTACAGGATTGCGATCCGGGTCCGGCCCGAGTATCCCCACGCGCACAATAACCTGGGGTCGCTGCTCACGGAGAAGTCACTGTTCACCGAGGCGGAATCACACTGCCGGAGGGCGCTGGAGCTCAAGCCTGATTTCCATCTCGCGCGCAACAACCTGGCGAACGCGCTCGGAGGCCAGGGAAGATTCGAAGAGGCAGAGCGGCTCTACCGCGAAACGATCGCTGCCGATCCTTCCATCCCGGAGGTGCACTTCAATCTGGCGGCGGCGCTGGCGAACGGCCACCGGTTTGATGAATCGATCCGTTCGTACGATGACGCGATTCGTGCAAGGCCCGGGTACGCGGAAGCCCATCTCAACAGGTCTCTCATTTGTCTCCTCACGGGGAATCTTGCCGAGGGGTGGGCGGGATACGAGTGGCGTTTCAAAGTCTGCGATCCGCTCCGGAAATGCGCCCCGCCGGACCCGGACATAACGCGATGGGACGGATCGGATCTGCGCGGGAAGAAGATCCTCGTCAGGAGCGAGCAGGGGTTCGGCGACACGCTCCAGTTCGCCCGGTTTCTTCCCGAACTCGGCCGGCGGGGGGGGACCGTTGTCTTCGAGTGCCACAGCGAGTTATGCGGCCTCTTCACCGGCTTTCCGGGAATCGATACGCTGGTCCGGATGAGTCATGAGCCCCCGTCGGTCCGTTGCGACGTGTTTATCCAGCTCCTGAGTCTTCCGGGAATTCTCGGTGTGAGGGACGTGAACTCGATTCCGTGGGCCGGTCCTTACATACGGGCGGATGAGTCACTGGCAAATGAGTGGCGGACGAGGATCCGCGCCGATCGCCTCTCGGTCGGCGTTGTGTGGGCCGGGAATCCGGTCCACAGGAATGATTTCAACAGGTCGTGTCCATTGGAGTCCATTCTTCCCCTCCTGGAGACCCCCGGCGTGAATTTCTACAGCCTGCAGAAGGGAAAGCACTCTGCGGCGCTGGAATCGTCCCGCTGCGCTCAGCGGGCGGAAAACCTCGATCAGTTACTCACGGACTTCTCCCAGACGGCGGCGGCGATAGAGAATCTTGACCTGGTGATCGCGGTCGATACGGCGGTTGCCCACCTTGCGGGGGCGATGGGGAAGAACGTGTGGACTCTTCTTCCGTTTCGTCCCGACTGGCGCTGGCTTGTGGGGCGCGTCGATTCCCCCTGGTATCCCGGTATGAGGCTCTTCAGGCAGTCGCGGTACGGTGACTGGCCCGGGCTGATCTCCTGTGTGAGGGGAGAGCTCATCAGGCTTGTCGAATCCGGCGTCCGGCCCGGCCGCTCCCTGCGCGCGGAGGAAAATTGAACAGGGAGCCCTTGACAGGCGACAGCGGAGACACAGACGCATCGGCGAGGATTTCCCTCAGCATGATCGTCAGGAATGAATCGACATCGCTCCCGGGATGCCTTGAAAGCGTGCGCGGTGCCGTGGATGAAATCGTCGTCGTCGATACCGGGTCCACCGACGACACGCGCGAGGTGGCAGCGCGCTTCGGTGCGCGGGTATTCTCCTTTCCCTGGAGGGATGACTTCGCCGACGCACGCAACGAATCACTCAAGCATTGCACCGGCGATTGGGTGCTCATGCTTGATGCCGACGAGAGGCTTGGTCCGGGGCAGGCCGGTGCATTGCGCGCCTGTGCCGCCGACCCGGCCGCCTTTGCGTACACGGTCCTTGTCAGGGGGACGGCAACGCTCCCGACCGGCCCCTCCGTTCAGGTGATGCCGTATGAACGGTTCTTCCGGAGGGCGCCGGGAGTCCGATTCGAAGGGACCGTGCATGAGCAGATCGCTCCGTCGATAGTCCGGCTCGGTGGCCTCATCAAGCCGTCCTCTGTTACCGTCGAGCACCTGGGGTACGGCGGAGGAGTGGAGTCGCTCGGGCGGAAAGCAGAACGGAATCGCCGTCTTCTCCGGGCCCGGTTGAAAAAGAATCCTGGTGACTCCTACGCCTGTTACCATCTGGGGAACATGGCGGCCATGTTTCAGAATTATGGCGAAGCCGGAACCTACCTCCGGAGAGCTCTTGCGTCGGACGGTCTTCCGAAGCCTCTGCGGGCCGTTGCCTGGAATATCCTTGCGGAGGCCGAACTGCGGAGCGGCAGAACGGTTGAATCGGCTGCCTGCTGCCGGTCTTCCCTTGCCCTGGCTCCCGTGCAGGTCGCCGCACGTTGGTACCTCGTCGGGACCTGCGTGCACGGAAAAGACTACGCGGGTGCACTCCGTCACCTTCAGGAGATCCTTGATATCTTCTTTGAAAGCCCCCTCCCTCCCCCCCTCGATGTCTCCGTTGACATTCAGATCGAGGAGTGGAAGGTGCGCCACATCACGGGGCAGTGTCTCTGGAAGACAGGTGACACCGCGGCGGCGCTCCGGTCCTTTGCCTGCGCACTGCAGCTCAACCCCTCGTCCGTTGAAATTCAGGCGAATTTCTCGACTGCCCTGAAGGCCGCACGCTCCGGGGAGCCTCCCCGCCCTGAATCCCGCGAATCGGCTCACCTCTGAGCGTACATCGGGTTCCGATTCCCGCCTAAAGTTTTTTCTCGGTCTGCCGATAACACAGGTAGAAGCTGAAGATACAATCAGCACGGCGGGGCACGGAAGCCCCCGATCATACATCAAACACACTACAGGGAGGTAGTCATGGCATATTCAAGTGGTGCAAGGATCAACACGCCGATCTCTGCGTACAACGCCTACAATGCGTTGAACAACATTGATCAGCAGTTAAGCGTTCACCAGCTCCGGCTCTCGACCGGCAAGCGCGTCAACTCGGTCGCGGATGATCCGTCCGGGTACACGATCGGTGAGGAGATGGATGCCCGCACCGGCGTACTGCAGGCCGCGGTCAACAACATCGGTGATGCGAAGAACATGATCGGCACCGGCGAGCAGGCTCTTCAGAGCGTGAACGATCTGCTCACCACGATCCAGGAGAAAGTCGCTGCGGCCAATGATCCGGTCTCGGACAAGACTGCTCTTGCCAACGACGTGAACGAGCTGACGACCGAAATCAACGACGTCATAACGCAGACCGACTTCAACGGGACGTCGCTGTTTAACATGGCCCAGTTCAGCCAGAAGTTCCAGGTCGGCGCAACGACGAGCGATTCTATCGACGTCGTGTACAGCGCCAGCTTCGCCAGCATCGCTTCGATGACCTCTGCCTCGATCCAGACGCTCGATGTGAGCTCTGAGGTCGCGACAATCACAAGCGCACTGCAGACGATGGGTTCTCTGTCCTCACGCATGGATGCAAAAGAGTCAAACCTCAACGTGGAAATCACGAACACGCAGGCTTCGGAAAGCACCATCATGGATGCGGACATCGCGCAGGAGCAATTGCAGGTTTCGAAACTGCAGATCCTGCAGCAGACTGCGGTGACGCAGCTCGCTCAGGCAAACACCGGCAATCAGGTGTTCCTGAAGCTTTTCCAGTGATATAACGGGTGAGGGAACGGGTGCCGGGCAGGGGTTGCCGGCACCCTCCCCCTTTTGACGAAGCCATGCAATCAGTGAGGGAATTGACTATGGAACGCGCAGCCACTGCTCCGGGAACGGTCCGTGCACCGGGAAGCCCGGGGATCAACACCAGCCAGAAATTTGCTTTTGATGCGTACCGCAGGGAGGAGTTCATGCACCTCACCCCCGAGCAGATCATCCACAGGTTGATGACGCTCGGCGTGCAGGGATGCAGGAAAAGAGACAGGCGTCAGGCGATACGCGCACTGAACGCACTGATCATCTCGCTCGACTTCAAATACGAGGAAGTCGCAATGGGTCTGTTCCGCCTGTACGATTACTGCAAGTCCTGTGTGTACAGCGGAAAATTCGGGGAGGCGATCAAGGTCCTCGACGAGCTGCGAATGACATGGGCTCAGGCGTTTCACCTGAGGGAGGCTGCCTGATGGCTACGAGCGTTCCGTCGACGACATCGACAACGACATCACTGAGCACGCTTGAAGCGGAGTACAGGTCCACGCTGCAGTCGACTTCGGTAACCCCGCTCCAGAACCAGGAAACGGCGCTCAATTCGCAGATCAGCGCGTTGGCCACGCTGAAATCCGACCTCAACACGCTCTATACGAGCGCGACGAGCCTCGCGGAGAACGGCTCGCTCTCGCCGTTCGCGTCCTTTAACGTCGCGAGTTCCCTCAGCACGGCGGTCCAGGGGACCGCCACGAGTTCGGCGGCGGTCGGCTCCCATACGCTCGACAGCGTGACCCGTCTTGCGAAATCGGACCTGCTCCTTTCGACCCAGTTCACCGCCGCCGGTACGTCCATCGTTGCGGCCGTCGGCTCGGGGAGCCGGACGTTTTCGATCAACGGCACGCAGGTGACCGTCAATCTGACGGACGGCCAGACGGATGATCAGGCGCTTGCGGCAATCGCCTCCGCCATCAACGCGACGACGGGTGTCGGCGTCACTGCCTCCGTCCTCCACGTGGATGCCACGCATTCGGAGCTTGCACTGACGAGCACGAATACCGGAACCGCGAACCGGATTTCTTCCGTCACGGACGGCAATTCGACACTGGCGGCGGTCCTCGGGTACGGCTCGGTGAACTTCACGGACACGCCCGGCGGGACATCGCGCACGATTGCGACCTCGACGCAGGCGGGTTTCATCGAGGGATACGGCGAGAACCTTGACGCCCAGTTCTCGTTCGACGGCGTCGCCATGACGCGCGGGACCAACAACATCACCGATGCGGTGAACGGGCTGACGATACAGCTCATGGGTACATCGTCGTCCCCGGTAACGCTTACGGTGTCCCCGAACAGCTCGGGAATCGAGTCGTCGGTGAACAGCTTCATATCGAGCTACAACGCGGTATTGAGCTACCTTGCCAGTCAGACCTCCACCAATGCGACGACGGGGACCCGGGGAGTCTTCGCGGACGACACGAACGTCCGGTTCCTTTCGAATGATCTCCGGAGCCTGATGATGCATTCGGTCTCCTCGGTGGCCGCAGGAGCCCCGTCCGTGCTGACGGCAATCGGCATCACGACGAACAGCGACGGCACGCTCAGTCTCTCGGATACAACCAAATTCGAGGCCGCGCTCGCGTCGAACCCGTCGCAGGTATCGGATCTGTTCAACTCGTCGAGCGGGGTGGCGACTCTCCTTACGGCAAAACTGAAACCGTATGTGACGTACGGGGGGACAATTGACACCGAGACGAAGGGCTTGAATTCGCAGGTGAAGACGCTGACGGACCGGATCACGACGATCAACAGCCGGATTGACACGCAGGTCAATGAATACGCACTGGAGTATGAGGATATCCAGGAACTGCTCGACGAGGCGGCGCAGCAGCAGCAGATCGTGTCGAGCTTTGCTTCGGTCGGTACGTAAGAGGCCGGCGTTGCCCGGCGGCCTGGTGCGGCGTGTGTCTGAAATGACGGGCGGGGGAAAATGTCACAAAACGAAAAGGCGATCGGCGGTCAGGTGCGGGACCGGAGCGGGGACGGACTCTCCCGCGGCGAACCGGGGAAAGGGCCATTCTCTCAGAAGTCAGGCGATCGCCTGGAGAAAGGTCTGTCGTTCATTCAAAACGCTGTATCGTTAAGTCGTCTGATGCGCGAGAACGCCCGGGAGGGGAGGTTCGGGGAGATCGCAGGGCAGATGAAAGAGCGGGAAGCGCTCCTGTCGGGTGTGGCCGGTCTGCTCGATGGTCTCGGGCCCTCCGCGGCGATGGACGGGCCGACGGTCAGTGTGTGGATGCGCCTGCTGCCCGTTCTTGAAGAGTTTTCCCGGGAGAACGATCTGTTGATTCAGGTGCTGAAGGAAAAGCGGGGCGGGGTTGTGCGCAACATTGCAGCGGCAGAAGCAAGGAGACGGATCTCACGTTACGTGGTATAGGAGGCTCCAATGTCCATACGAGGGATAGAATCGGAATTTGCTCCCGTTGAGCCCGTAAAGGGAAAGAAGAGCTCGTCCGCGGCCGCGCCGTCGTCCGGCGCGAAGGACAAAGTCCAGGTTTCGGGAGAGGCGAAATCGCTTTTCCAGGCCGACCAGTCAAAACGGATCGAAGAAATCCGGACGCGCCTTCAGGACGGCTACTATGACACGCCGGAGGCCACGGAGAAGATTGTTGACGGTCTGATGAATGACCTTCTCAAAACCGCCTGAAGGCACGCTTTACGGCTTCTCCCCCCTGTCACCCTTCTGTTGACCGCGACGGGCATTTTTGCTACATTACCTGCGCGGCGTCCGCTTTCTGAGTCTCTTTCGTTGGCCCTCACCCTCGTGAATCGCCGCCATACAGCAGGGAGATGATGAACGACAGGATCTCTGTTTTGATCGCCGACGATCACACGATCCTCCGCCGGGGACTCGTGTCACTTCTCTCTCTCAATCAGGAGATAGAAGTGATCGGCGAAGCCGAGGACGGAAGCAGCGCTGTGGAACTTGCGCTCCGGCTCCGGCCCGACGTCGTGCTGATGGACCTCAGCATGCCGGTCCTCAACGGGCTTGAAGCGACGGCCCGGTTGAAGAAGGAAGCGCCGGCGATGAAGGTTCTCATACTCTCCGCCCACGACAACGACGAGTACGTGAGCCAGGTCGTCCGGAGCGGCGCCAACGGCTACGTGCTCAAGAACACCTCTCCTGAAGAACTCTATGCCGCGATACGGACGGTCAACGCGGGACACCAGTTCTTCAGCCCGTCCCTCTCGGGGCGGTTCGGCGGGGCGGACGCCGCGGATGAAGAGAGGGATCCGCTCCGGGGGAAGGCACTCACATCGCGCGAGAGGGAGATCCTTCAACTCGTCGCCGAAGGGGAGACCCATCAGCACATCGCCGACCGGCTGTTCATAAGTGTTCGCACCGTCGACACGCACACAAACAACATAATGAAGAAGCTCAACCTTCATGACACCGCAAGTTTAGTAACTTACGCGATAAAGAACGGCATCGTCATTCTCCCGCGCTAATATCTGTCATTTTGCCAGTTTTGATGGCCAATTAGCGTCCTCGATCCTCAATCTTCGATCAAATCTGTAAATACGCGCAAGCGCGTATTGTCCCCGTCTGCCGACATCTATACATTGGTTCACCTTTCTTCACGTGGCGATCTTTCACACACTGACCACATTCGTTCAATGTCACAAACTGCCGATCCGCGCCCGGGTCTTTCCGATCCGGACGATGGGGAGATCCCCGCAGGGGGGCTGAACATACTTCTCGTCGATGACATCCAGGAGAACCTCGAACTTCTCCAGGATGTCCTTGCGGAGAACAACTATACATCGGTCCTTGCCCGAAACGGCGTCGAGGCTCTGACGAAGCTCCGTCACGAGAGGGTCCACCTTATCGTGGCCGATGCCATGATGCCCAAGATGGACGGGTTCCAGCTCTGCAAGGAAGTCAGGACGCTCCCGGGGTGCGCGGCGGTCCCATTTATCATCTACACAGGGAACTACATCGACGAGACGGACCAGCGGCTCGCGCGGAGCATCGGTGTCGACAGGTACGTCGTCAAGTATGCGGGACTCGGGGCGCTTGTCGACGCCGTCAACGAGCTCGTGCAGCAGCGGTATGGCCTCAGGGCGGTCCAGCCCGTGGCCGCGGCGGAGCAGATCGACGAGCACGCGTTTCTCGAGCAGCACCGCGCGATTGTCATCCGGAAGCTGGAAGAGAAGATGGCGGAGCTCGAGATGTACGCGGACACGCTTGTCAGGAAGAACCGCGAGATCCAGGCTTCGGAGGAGCGCTACCGCGCGCTCTTCGACCACGCGAGCATCGCGATCTTTGTCACCGATCATGAGTCCGGGCGCATCCTCGACGCGAACAGGCAGGCCCTTGCGCTCCTCGGCTACAGGAAGGAGGAGCTTCTCGCGATGCCAGTGCTCCCCTTCGGAGCGGAACCGGGCGTGCAGAAATCCTCCGTCCAGCTCTACGCGTCGGGGGAGTCGGCGATACAGACGAAATCGGGCGAAACGATCCAGGTTGACGTCGTCGTCGGCCCGGTGACCCGTCCGCAGGATCCGCGCGTGATGCTGTTCGTCCGGGACGTCACCGAGAAGAAGAAGATGCAGGCGCAGCTCCTGCAGGCGGAGAAGCTGACCCTGATGGGGCGCCTGGCGGCGGGCATCGCGCACGAAATACGGAACCCGCTTGCCGCCGTGACCCTCAACCTGCAGTATCTTGTCGGGAAGTTCGGCGCGGAAGCGGACCTCAGGCAGACGCTCGACGACATGCTCGAAGGTGCCCGCAGGATCGAGACGGTGATCGGCAATACGCTGAACCTGGCGCGCGTTGCTCCCCCCGTTCTCGAGCTGAACCAGCTCAACGGTCTCATCGACCAGGTCCTCCGGTACGTCAAGATTGCCCTGCAGCAGAAGCGGATCACGATCGAGGCGCGCCTCGACAGGAACATCCCCTCCATATCCGCGGACGCGCGCCAGATCCAGCAGGTCATGATCAACGTCCTGCAGAATGCGATCGACGCCTCCCCGGAGGGGAGCATACTCACGGTGACGACGGGGATCGCCGTCGAGCCGCGCACGGATGGGGCCCAGGGCACCGTCAGGAAGGCCGTCGTCGAGATACGCGACCGCGGTGCGGGGATCCCGCCTGATCACGTCAAACAGATCTTCGAATCGTTCCGGACGACGAAAGCGGGGGGGACGGGGCTGGGACTGGCGCTTTCGAAGTTCATCATGGACAGGCACAACGCGGAAATCCGCATCGAGCCGGCCGTCGGCGGCGGCACGATCGTCAAGCTCGTATTTCCCATTCAGGGGTGAGGGAGGACCGAACATGGCAAAAGCGCGCATACTTGTTGTTGATGATGAGACAATCCTCAGCAATACGCTCAAGAAGATCCTGGGCGAGCAGGGCTATGAGGTCGCGGTGTGCAACAGGGGGAAGGAGTTCGACGAGCGGTTCGCCGCCGCTAAACCGGACATTGTGCTGATGGATATCTACATGGGGGAGGTGAACGGCATCGAGCTGCTCCAGGGTCTCCGCGCGGCGGGATGGGAAACCCCCGTCATCATCATGACCGCCCACTCGGACGTTGCGCTCGCCGTCAAGGCGATGAAGGAGGGGGCCGCGGATTTTGTCGTAAAACCGTTTGACCTCAACCACCTGAGTGTCCTCATCGAGAAGAACCTCGAGTTCGCCTCCCTGCAGACGCGCGTGCGGCTCCTGCAGGAGGAACTGGAGACGACCCGGTCCCAGTCCGGGATCATCGGCAAGAGCGCGGGGATTCAGCACGTCATGGAGACTGCCGAAAAATTCGCCGTGGGGGACAACACAACTGTTCTCATCGAAGGGGAAAGCGGCACCGGGAAGGAGCTTGTTGCGCGGTTCCTCCACAAGAGGAGCGCCCGGGCGGAACGGCCGATGGTCACCGTCAACTGCGGGGCGATTCCGAAAGAGCTGGCGGAGAGCGAATTCTTCGGCTACGAGAAGGGAGCGTTTACGGGGGCCACGGAAAGGATGAAGCAGGGAAAATTCGAGCTCGCCGACGGCGGTACAATCCTTCTGGACGAGATCCGCGAGCTGTCCCTTGACATGCAGGTGAAGCTCCTCCGCGTTCTGGAGGAAAAGCGGTTCTACCGGCTGGGCGGGACGAAGGAAATCAGTGTCGATGTCCGCGTGATCGCAGCCTCCAACCGGGAGCTTGCGCGCGAAGCGGAAGAGGGACGTTTCCGCGAGGACCTCTTCTACCGGCTGAACGTCGCCACGGTCCGCATCCCCCCGCTGCGGGATCGGAAGGAAGACATCCCCGACCTGGTCTCCGCCTTCCTTGCGGAGTTCGCGAAAAGACAGAACAAGGAGGTGCCCTCTCTCTCTCCCGAAGGGATGGAGTTCCTCGTCGGTCTCCCCTGGAGGGGGAACGTCCGCGAGCTCAGGAACGCCATTGAGCGGGTGGTCCTCCTCAGCAGCGTCCCGTTGCTCCTCCCCGAGCACTTTGCGTTCCTGAACCGGCAGGACGGGCATCCGGTCCCGCTGGCAGGGGACAACGGGAAAGGATTTTATCTTGAGATCCGCCAGACGGGCGTCGCAATCAACGACGTCATCCGCGAGCTCATTCTGAAGACGCTCGATCTCGTCGGCGGCAACCAGGTGCGGGCGGCGAAGGTTCTGGGGCTGACCCGGTCCAAACTCCGCTACCGGATGGAGCAACTCGGCATTCATCCAGAGCAGCGCAGCTACACTGCGGCCAGAGTATGACGATGATCTCTCCTGCATCCCGGACGCCGGAAGGGAGCACCGTGACGTGAAAAAAACGGCCGTTCCGACCGCTTCTGTGCGGCGCCGTCCTCCGGGCTCCCCGGGGCGCGCACGCACCGGCTTCACGGCGTCCCTGTGGGAATCTCTTCTCGCCTCCCAGGACGACCTGGATGAAGGCTTCGTCGTCTGCAGGGAGGCTCGCCCGGTGTACGTGAGCGAAGGCCTCTGCAGGCTCGCGGGTTCCGCCCGGGAAACGGTCCTGGCGATCTCCGACGTCGCCGCGCTGTTCGGGGGGGACGAACAGGTCCGGGCCTCGGTCCGGGAAGCTGTCTCCAGCCCTGCCCCGGGGGCCAGGTTTGAATCGCGACTGGCTGCTTCGGGGAACGCTCCCGGCCGGTTCGTGGACGTTGCGGTGCGCGGGGTCGGCGCCCGGGGGGAGGTGCTTCTCGTGGTGCGCGACATCACCGGCAGGCGGAACGTCGAAGATCAGCTCCGGCAGTCGGAGGAGCGGCGCAGGACTCTGTTTGAGAACGGGTCGGACGCGATCCTCCTGATGCGGGGCCCGGTGTTCATCGAGGCGAACGAGAGGGCAACGGCGATGTTCGGCGTGCCGCGCGGCGAACTCCTGGGGAAGTCGGCGTGCGATTTTTCCCCCCGCGCCAGCCCGACGGGGATGCGTCGTACGAGAAATGGCGCGTCCAGCTTGACGCGGTGCTCGGGGGAGAGCGTCAGATGTTCGAGTGGAAGCATGTGCGCCCTGACGGCGTCGCCTTCGACGTGGAGATCTGCCTGACGGGGGCGGAGATCGGTGGTGAGCGGCTGACGCAGGCCGTCGTCCGGGACATCACGGACCGGAAGCGTGCCGAGGATGCCCTCAGGAAGTACGAGTTTATTGCGAACACGACGGGGAGCCTCATGACGCTTGTGGACCGGGACTACAGGTATGTCGCGGCCAACAACGCCTACTGCCTCGCGCAGGGGAAGAAGCGCGGTGAGTTGATCGGACGGACGATGAGCGAGGTCTGGGGTGCGGAGATCTTCCGCTCGACTTTGAAGCCGGCGGTCGATGAATGCCTGCTCGGGCGCAGCGTCAACTACGAGGCGTCGTTCCGTTTCCCGAGCGACCGGGTCAAAATCTATGACGTGACGTACTCCCCCTACTGGCAGCAGGAGGGGGGCTGGTATGTCACGCATGTTGTCGTTGTCTCGCACGATATCACCGAGCGGAGGCTTGCGGAGCAGACCCTCAGCCGCGAGGAAGACCGCCTGAAGGCGAACCTGCGGCTCTCGCAGATGCTCGATGCGTCGGTAAACGAGATGTGCGGATTCGCGCTCGCCGAAGGGACGCGTCTGACCGGGAGTTCCGCCGGGTACTTCGCCGCGCTCGACGAGGACCGCCGCACGGCGTCCCTTCTCCTGCTCCCCCCGGCCTCCGCTTCGGGCTCCCCCGTTCCGGAAGACCGCGGCCAGGTGCGGATCCCCCCGACCGGTGTGTGGGCTGACCCCCTCCGCAGGCGCGCGCCGAGCCTGGCCGATGCGCCCGCGTGCGGGCCGGATGCGTGGCCGGTCGTCATGGACCGCGTGACGCGTTCCCTCCACGTCCCGGTCATGGAGGGGGGGACGGTGGTGGCGCTGGCCGGCGTGGCGAACAAGGAATCCGGTTACACCGAATCCGACGTCCATCAGCTCACGCTCTTCTGGAACAGCGTGTGGCAGATACTGCAGCAGAAGCGCGCTCGCGACCAGCTCCGCTCGTCGCTCGACGAGAAGGAGGTCCTGCTGAAGGAGATCCATCACCGTGTGAAGAACAATCTCCAGGTCGTTTCGAGCCTCCTCAATCTCCAGTCGGGGTACGTCAGGGACCAGAACGACGTGGAGATGTTCCGGGAGAGCCAGAACCGCATCCGGTCGATGGCCCTTATCCACGAAAAGCTGTACCAGTCGGGGAACGTCTCCCTCGTTGATTTTCCGCAGTACGCCCGGAGTCTGGCCACGACGCTGTTCCGTTCATACAGGGCCGGCGAGGGGAACGTGAGCCTGGAGGTCGATTTCGGCGATGTCTCGCTCGGCATCGACGCTGCCGTCCCCTGCGGGCTGATAATCAACGAGCTTCTCTCGAACGCCCTCAAGCACGCGTTCCCCGCGGGGCGCGGGGGAAAGGTCACTCTCGGGCTCAGGGCGCAGGGGGGGATGATGCGGCTCACGGTGAAGGACGACGGGATCGGGTTCCCGCGTGGTGTGGACATGGCCCGTCCCGAATCCCTGGGACTGCAGCTCGTGAACACGCTCGTTGCGCAGATCGGGGGCGTTCTCGAGATCGACCGCTCAAACGGCACCGAGTTTCGGATCGCGTTCGCCCCGCCGGAGGAGAGACGACGCCCCGTCTGAACGGGGCGCGTCCATGCTCACGTATTCGAAAGGACTGCCTGTCATGCCGTCAGCAAGAATACTCGTCGTCGAGGATGAAAACATCGTCGCCCGTGACATCTGTGCGCGGCTGGAGCATTTCGGCTATGCGGTCTCGCCGCCGGTCGCGACGGGCGAGGATGCGGTGGCGCGCGCGCGGGAACTCAGGCCCGATCTTGTGCTCATGGATATCATGCTCCGCGGGCCGATGGACGGGATCCAGGCTGCGAGCGCGATCCGGGAGGAGATGAACGTTCCCGTCGTGTACCTGACCGCGTTTGTGGACGACAAGAACCTCCAGCGCGCAAAGGTGACGGAGCCGTTCGGTTACCTCCTCAAGCCGTTCGAGGAGCGGGAGCTCCACATCACGATCGAGATGGCGCTCTACAAGCACAGGATGGAGCAGCAGCTCCGGGAGAGCAACGCATTCAACCGGCTTCTCGTGCAGACGATCCCGTTCGGCATGGATATCGTGGACGACGCGGGGCGCATACTCTTCATGTCCGACAACCTCAGGCGGGAGTTCAGCGCGAACGGCGCCGCACACCGGTGCTGGGAGATCTACAGGGAGGACAGGACACAGTGCGGCGATTGTCCCCTGAAGGTGAACGAGGCGCTCTGGAGCCCGTTGGGGATAGAAGTGCCGGGGATTGCCGGCGGAAGGACGTTTCACATAACGCACACGCGTATGACGTACAACGGGCAGCCCGCGGTTCTCGAGGTGTTCCAGGACATCACGGAGCGGAAACGGACCGAGCGCGCCCTCCGGCAATCCGAGGACAGATTCTCGAAGGCGTTCAGGACGAGCTCGGATGCCATCGCCATCAGCAGGGTCTCTGACGGCACGTTCGTCGAAGTCAACCAGGGGTTTACGGAGCAGACCGGGTACGAAAGGGACGAGCTCGTCGGGAAGAGGGAACTCTCGCTCGGCCTGTGGGCTGACCCGGCGCAGCGCGACCAGTTTCTCCGGGAGCTTTCCCTGCGGGGGGACGTGAAGAGTTTCGAAGCCGGTTTCCGCGTCCGCAGCGGCGAGATCAGAAGCGGCCTCATCTCGGCTCGTCCGATCGAGTTCGAAGGGGAGCGGTACATGCTCTCGATCACGCGGGACATTACGGACCGCCTGATGCTCGAACAGCAGCTGAACCAGGCCCAGAAGATGGAAGGGATCGGCACTCTTGCGAGCAGCATCGCGCACGACTTCAACAACATCCTGAACAACATACTCGGTTTCACGATGCAGCTCAAGAAACACGCCTCCGATGCGGCGAAGGTACAGCGCTACTGCCAGACGATCGAAAAGTCGGCGGTCCGGGGGGCAGAGCTGTCGGCGCAGCTTCTCTCGTTCGCGCGGAAGACGCGGCGCGAAACCTCCCCCGTGGACGTGGCTGCGCTTGTCGATGAAATGGCCGGCCTCTGCTCCGACACCTTTCCCCCCTCGATTACGGTCAGGAAGATCGTGGGGAGGGATCTCCCGCACGTCGTCGGCGACAGGAATGAGCTCTACCAGGTTCTGTTGAACCTTTGCGTCAACGCGCGGGACGCGATGACGGGGGCGGCCCGGCCCGGGGAGCAGGTACTCACGATCGAGGCGGTCTCCGCCGACGCCGGCGGCACCGTCAGCCCCCATCTGCTCCAGGCGCACGGGGAGCGGAGCGTTGAACTGCGCGTGAGCGATACCGGGTGCGGCATCCCGAAGGAGATCCGGGACAGGATATTCGAGCCGTTCTTCACGACGAAGGAAAGGGGAAAGGGAACCGGGCTCGGCCTCTCCGTTGCGTACAACGTGGTCCGCAATCACCGGGGGACGATACTCGTGGAGAGTGAGGAGGGGACCGGGTCCACGTTCAGGATATTCCTCCCTCCCGTTCCAGGCGAGAATCACAGGATCGGGGAGAGGCACGGTGCGAAGAAAAGGCCCGAGGGGGTGCTCATTGTCGATGATGAGACCGTGATGCTCGAGCTGGGAAAAGAGCTCCTCGAAGAGCAGGGGTACAGGGTCCACGTTGCGCCGGGAGGCCGCGAGGCCCTCGAGCTGTACGCGGCCTATCGCGACGAGATCGACATCGTCGTCCTCGATCTCGTCATGCCGGGGATGGACGGCGGTCAGCTCTATCTCGAGTTGAAGAAGATCAATCCCGGGATCAAGGCCTTTTTCTGCACCGGCTATATGTCGGACCGCGTCATTACCGAGCTTCTTGCGGAAGAGGATCTCCGGGCGATTCAAAAGCCGGTCCCCCCCGAGCTGTTCATACGGACGATCCGGGAAGTCCTCGCCGGGGGAGCCTGATAGGATCTGCACAATGTTCCCGGCGTCCCCGCGTGGAATCACGTCAAATGTGACATAAAGGGGGGCCTTCCGGCGTCTGGCTGATATTGCGCAGATGAGGAAGATCGGCCACCTCCCCCGCTCATCCCATCCAGAATTCCTCTCCGGACCAGAAATTCCCTTCTATCCGTCTCTCCCTGCGCTGTTTGTATCCTCTTCTCCGTGGCACGCAGTGTGCAACGCGCTACATCGCGGACCCGTGGCGTATGGACATCAGAACCAGAGCCGAGACTGTCATGGCGACTACAGAGACTCCATTCAAGCGGTGCTCGATGTGCCGGAAAGAGTGGCACACGCGCGAAGAATTCCTGGCGGACAGGACGATGGTGATGGACGGATACCAGGTGAACCGCCGCAGGATAGAAGCGGGCCTCCCTCCTGAGGGGATCCTGCTCTTCACGCACAGGACAAAGAGATGCGGGACGACGCTGGGCATTGCGGCATCGAAATTTCGATTTGAAGAGTAACGAACATCGGAAACCGACATGGGAACAATAAACATCGCTGACGTCAGGCCGGACATGGTCCTTGCCGCCGACGTAAAGGATCGCCACGGCCACGTCCTCCTTAAAGCAGGGGAAGCCGTCACCGAAAAGGCATTGAAGATATTCAAAATGTGGGGGGTCACCGATCTCGATGTCGAGGGGGTCGACCAGAAAGTCGTCGAGGCGCGCGCTGACGACGAGTATGACCCCGCGCTCGTGGAGGCGGCAGAGCGCGTGACGATGGACCGGTTCCGTCACGCCGACTCCGACGACCCGGTGGTCAGGGAGCTCATGCGGCTGTTCAAACACCATTTCATGATGGAACATAAAGCGGAGACCGACAATGCTGACGAGCCCACGTGACCTGCTGCGCGGATACGTTGAGATCTCGTCGTTGCCGAAGATCCACGCGCGCCTCGACGAGGCCATCAACAATCCGCGAAAATCGATGGCCGATATCTCGAAGATCATCCGGGAGGACGCCGGCCTGAGCGCGCGGCTCCTGAGGATCGTGAACAGCGTCTTCTACAGTTTCCCCTCGAAGGTCGAGACGATAACCCACGCGGTGACGATCGTCGGGACGCAGCAACTCGGGGCGCTCGCCCTGGCGACATCCGTCATCGACCTGTTCAAGGGGATCCCGAAGGAGTTCGTGACGATGGAGTCCTTCTGGCGGCACAGCGTCGGGTGCGGCCTGGCCGCGCGCACGCTCGCCACGCTGCGCCGGGAACCGAACGCGGAACGTTTCTTCGTGGCCGGGATGATGCACGACATCGGCCGCCTCGTTCTCTTCACGAAGGCGCAGGAGCTGAGCCAGGAGTCGATTCTCCGCTGCACGCAGGAGAAGCTCATGATGTACGACGCCGAGCGCGAGGTGGTAGGCTACACGCACGCCGCGATCGGCGGGGCGCTGATGGAGCTCTGGAAGCTCCCCGTCAGCCTGGAAGAAGTTGTCCGGTGCCACCACGACCCCGGGACCGCGGTGCAGTATCCCGTGGAAGCCGCGATCATTCACGTGGCGGACATCATCGCGCACGTGATGCAGCTCGGAAGCAGCGGGGAACACTTTGTCCCGCCGCTGGACCGTTCGGCCTGGAAGCTCCTCGGGTTCACCGAGGGGATACTCCGGTCGGCGATGAAAACTGTCGAACAGCAATACGACGATGCGATTGACTCTCTTGGAGTGAAGAAGCGATCATGAGCGAATTCCTCGAACTGGTGGAGCATCTGCGGGAAACCGAGACGCGCGTAAAGCGCCTCGAGGAAGTCAACCGCTGGGTGCTGGATTCCCTCGATCTTGCGGCGTCCCTGGGTGACTTTCACAGCCGCATAGACGACGAGCAGGACGACGCGGGCATCCTTGCGGCGGCGCGTGCTCATCTGAACCGTCTCTTCGCGTTCAGGGCGATCGCCTTCTTCACGGTGGACGACGCGGATTTTGATTTCACGATGATCGACTGCGAGCCGAAAGAGGACCGTGCGCTCCTGCAGCAGGAGGTGGACCTGCAGATCGGCGAGGGGACCTTCGCCTGGGCACTGAACCAGAACCGCTCGGTCCTCGTCCCGGCAAGGAACTACGGGAACACGCTCGTGCTCCATGCGCTTGCGACCCGGTCGAAAGTCCTGGGGATGTTCGTGGGGGTCCTGCCGGAAGAGGCGCTCCAGGTGACCGACGCATCGCTGAACCTTCTCTCGATCATCCTGCTGAACTGCGCCAACGCCCTTGAAAGCGCCGCGCTGTACAGGAAGATCAACGACCAGAACCGGATGCTCGAGCATACAGTGAAGGAACGGACAAAGGACCTGGAGCTCGCGCTCCGGCGCGCGGAGGTTGCCAACGAGGCCAAGCGGCAGTTCGTCGCCAACATGAGCCACGAGATCAGGACGCCGATGAACGGCATCATGGGGCTCGTCGGTCTTCTGCAGGACACGCCCCTGGGCGCGGAGCAGAAGGGGTATCTCTCCATCATCGAGAAGAGCAGCAAGGCGCTTCTCGCGGTCATTAACGACATACTCGACTTTTCCAAGATCGAAGCGGGGAAGATGATACTCGAAGACCTGCCGTTCGCTCCGCGCGAGGCGGTGGAGCAGGCCGGCCACCTTCTCGGCCTCAGGGCGAGGGAGAAGGGGATCGATCTCGTGACCTGCGTGGGGGAGCAGGTCCCCGGGATTGTCTCCGGTGACCAGGTGAGGCTTCTCCAGATACTGACAAACCTCGTCGGCAACGCGCTGAAGTTCACCGAAAAGGGGACCGTATCGATCGATGCGGATCTGGAGAGCGACAGGGGGGACGTATCGCTCATCAGGTTCACCGTGAGCGACACAGGGGTTGGCATCCCGCCGGAAGTGCAGCCGACCCTCTTTCAGCCTTTCCAGCAGGGGGACGGGTCGGCGACACGGAAGTACGGGGGCACGGGGCTGGGTCTCGTGATCTCCCGCCAGCTCGCGGAGATGATGGGGGGAAGCATCGGATTCTCGAGCGTCCCGGGCCGCGGGAGCAAATTCTGGTTTACCGTTGCGCTGAAAAGGGTCGACGCCGGATTCGCGCGGAAGACCGGCCGCGGCAGGAGCGCGGAATCCGCTCTCCCGGCGGAATCCGCTCTTCCGGCGGGGACAAAGGTCCTTGTCGTCGAAGACAATGAAGGGAATCAGGCGGTTGCGCGACTGATGCTTGAAAAACTCGGATGCCAGGTCCACGTCGTGGGAGACGGTCGCGAAGGGGTGAACGCGGTCGCCGGAGGAGGGTTTGATATCGTCTACATGGACTGCCATATGCCCGTCATGGACGGACTGGAGGCCACGCGTGCAATCCGGAGCGCGGAAGCAAGGGGTCGCCGGATACCGATTGTCGCGATGACGGCGAACGCCATGCAGGGAGAGAAGGAGAAGTGTCTCGCCGCGGGAATGGACGACTACATCACGAAACCGATAATGCTGAAAGGGTTGGAGGACTCGCTCCGTATGTGGGCGCACCGTCCGGGGGCGGAGAGTTCCGCCGCGCCCGACCCGGCGGCGGGCCCTGACACGGTGTCGGAGAGGCAGGTCTCCGGTTCTGATCCCGCGATCGACTGGAAACGGATTGAACACCTGCAGGAGCTGAGCAGGAAGCGGGACCCCTCCATGTTCACCGAGCTTGTCCGCGGCTTCCTCGAGGACGCTCCGGCGAGGATCGCCCGCATGAAGGAAGCGCTCGGCAGGGGAGATGCGGAAGCGCTCTTTCAGGCCGCCCACTCGCTCAAAGGACTGAGCGGGAACCTGGGCATCATCACGATGGCCGATCTGTGTGAATCGCTCCAGACAATGGGAAGGGCGGGCGTCCTCGCGGACGCCGAGGGGTTTGTTGACAGGCTGGAAGAGGAATCCCGCAGGATATCTCTTGAGCTGGGGAAAACCTATCTCTGAAAGGAGTTCCAGCAATGAAGATCCTCATCGCCGAAGACGACGATGCATCACGCCTGGTTCTTGTGGAGAGGCTCAGGAAACTGGGGCACGAGGTCGTACAGACGACAAACGGGAAGGAGGCATGGGAGGCGTTTCTCTCCTCACCGCCTCAGGTGATCATTACGGACTGGATGATGCCCGTCATGGACGGCCTCGAGCTCACGCGGCGCGTTCGCGAGCACCTCCGTCCCGGCTACACATATGTGATCATTCTTACCGCGCTCGACTCGAAGGTGGGCTATTTCGAGGGCATGAGCGCGGGTGCCGATGACTTTGTGACGAAGCCTTGCGAGATCGTGGACCTCAACATGCGCCTCCGCGTCGCGGAGAGGATACTCTCGCTCCAGAACGAAGTGGAACAGCTCCAGGGAATTCTCTCGATCTGCCCCCGGTGCAAGCGCATCCGAAACGATCACGGGGAATGGGAAACGGTCGAATCGTTCATGGCGGATGAGACGGATGCGCATTTCTCTCACGGATTCTGTCCGGAATGTTACAGGGCGACGGGGAAGCCAGACACCGATGAGGTCAACACACCAAATCACGGCAGTGAAACAGGGTGACAGGAACCGGATAGGGGGGGTGGAGAATGGTACCTGATGTGGGAGTAAGCGCGCCTCAGATCCGTGTCACCGCGAACGGGCTGAGTGCCTATACCGTCGTCGAGGCGGGTGAGCACGCCCCTTCAACGGCGGATCTCAGGAAAGCGCTGGAAGGGGCAGGCGTGTGCTGTGGGATTCTGGCAGGTGCGCTGGAGAAAATCGCCTCCGGTGAAGCCGGCGCCGCCCCTGTGCTCGTCGCGTCCGGCACGGCGCCTGTCAACGGTGTAAACGGCCGGATCGAATGGCTCTTTGCGCCGGAGCCGGGAGCAAAGGCGCTGTACCGGAACGCATCGCCCGGACAACGGCTTGTCACGGTCCATCCTCCCGTTCCGGGGACTGCCGGCACGTCCGTTCTGGGCGCGGTGCTCCCTCCTGTGCCGGGGAAGCCAGCGCACATCAGGGCGGGCCTCAACACCGCCGTGGATCCTGCGGATCCGAATGGAATTGTGGCGACCGCGGGAGGAAATATTGTCGCCGGCGAGGGGTCGATCGAGATCCAGCCGGTGCTGACCGTCAACGACCAGATTGATTTCGGGACGGGAAGTATTGATTTCGCAGGTTCCCTCGTCGTCAAAGGGGACATACGGGGTGACATCACTGTGCGGGTCAAAGGCTCTCTCACCGTCCACGGGAATGTCGAGGATGCGGAGCTTGAAGCGGGTGGGGACGTCACAATCGACAAGGGGTTCGTGGGGCGCGGAAAAGGCCGGCTCATTGCAGGAGGAAACGTCAGGCTTCTCCACCTCCTCAACCAGACGGTCATTGCGGGACACGACGTGCATCTCGGACGGGAATCCGTCAACGGCACTGTGACCGCGGGGGGGATCATCGATGCCCCTTCTGCGGTGATCGCGGGAGGCGTCCTCCACGCGGACGGCGGGATCGTCGTGAACACGATAGGTTCGACCGACGGCCTCCAGGCGAAAATCCGGGCGGGAAAAAAAGGGAGGATACTTGAGCGTGTCCCCGCCGTCGAACGGGAGATAAAGCAGGCGGAGGCGCAGGCCGTGGAACTCAAAGACGCGATCTACAGGCTTGTGAGAATACAGATCGACGCGGGAGCTCTCGACGCGGAGAAGAAGGAATCCCTTCGGAAGTTCCAGGTTGCACAGAAGCTGCTCCCCGAACGCATCGCCTCGCTCAGGGCTGAACTGGCCGCGTTGAAGGAGTCTCTGAAGAAGAATCAGGACGTTACGGTGAAAGTATTCGAGACTGTCTTTGAGAATACGATGGTGGATATCAACGGGTCCCGGAAGCTCATCGACGGGGCCCTCCGGGGTGTCATATTCCGGGAACGGAATGGCGCTCTCGAGGTGACCTCGTGTTGACCGGACGGCGCCGCAGATACGGAGTTGTCAATGACCGATGAAGCAAGAAGAAACATAGCAGTCCTGATCACGGACGAGGATTCCGATGCGCGGCGTCACGCAGCGGAAGACCTGGCCTCTGAGCGCGGGCTCGCGCCGATCGCCGCCCTTGCCGCGGCCCTCCAGGATGCGAACAAGGGGGTGCGGGATACGGCATGCCGCTCGCTCCTGGTCATCGGTGGAGCCGATGCGGCGCGCGCAGTCGTTGAATACGTCTGCAGTCCGGACATCGTGACGCGAAACCTGGCTGCCGATCTTCTCATCAAGATCGGTGAGCCGGGCATACCGGCGCTTCTTCCCTACCTGAAGGACGCGGACCAGGACGTCCGCAAGGCTGTTGTCGACGTCCTGGGTCTGATCGGCACCAATGTGCCCGCGGGGCCGGTCATGGATCTGCTCCATGATTCCGATCCGAACGTCGTCGTTTCGGCGGTCGAGGCGCTCGGCAATCTGTGCACGCCTGACGCGGTGCCGGGCCTTGAGGAAACGTTCATCGGGTGCAGGTACGCGCGGCCGGCAGTGGCCGAGGCGCTCGGGAAGACGCGCGATCCCCGGTCGCGCGGCTTCATCATGTCGCAGCTTCGCAACGCGCTTTCGCATATCCAGGACGACCCGCTGACACTCCTCGGTCTTATCGAGGCCGCCGGTGCCCTGGGAGACGGGGAGGCGATTGACGTTCTCACGGAAGGTTATCATGTCGTTCCCGCCGGGCTTCGCAGTGCGACTCTCCACGCGATTGCAGGGATCGTCTCAAGGACCGGCAGTCCCTTCCCCGTGATTCCGGGGGTGGAGAAGGTCCTGGCCCGGATGCTGACCCGGGAAGATCTTCCCCTGCGGCAGAGCGCCGCGATCTGGCTCAGGGAATCGGGCGGGGAGGATGTGCTTGACGCGCTCGTGGAGGCATACGGGACTGTGCCGGAGCTGGACACCCTCCTCGGGGCCGCGCTGCTTGACAGGGCGGAGGCGCTTCCCCGGCTCGTGGCGGCCCTCGAAACCGGGGCGGGAACAACGGCACGCGCCAGGGCGGCCCTTCTCTCCCAGCTTGTCATGGCGCGCATCAAGGCGATCATGCGCTCCGGAGGGTCCGCTGACGACGAGAAGATTGTTTCCTCCGCCTTCGAAGCCGTCGCGCATGCCTGGGAAGGAGCGGATCAGGACGCGCGTTCGTCAATCATTGATGCGATGTTCCGCCTGGACGGGGACCGTGCGGTGCAGTTCCTCGACGCAATACTCGAACAGCCTGATCCGTGGTTGCGCATGCACGTGATCGAAGTTATCGCTGCGATTGCCGACAGCCGCGCGCCGGTCTACATCTCGCGGTTCCTTCATGACGAAGACGAAATGGTGCGCGAGCTGGCGGAGAACGTGCTCCGTGCGAAGGGATTTGTGCCAGATGAAGCCTGAGACAAGTCCCAATCCCGGGATGTCGCAGGCGTCGAAGCCGGCGGCGCCGATCATCCTGCCGCCGGGCGTCCTGACCGGTATCGCGGGGGGCCCGAAGATGACGGACGCGGTGTACTCCGAGATGCGCGCTTTCATTTACGAGCTGACGGGGATCTACTTCCAGGATTCCAAGAAATACCTCCTCGAAGGGAGGCTTGGCAAGCGCCTCCAGATTCTCGGCCTCAGGGATTTCACAGAATATCTCCACATCCTCCGGAACGGCACCTCGAGGCAGGAGGAGATGAAGTCGTTCTTCGACGCGATAACGATAAACGAGACCTTCTTTTTCAGGAACGAGCCTCAGTTTGAAGCGTTCGAGAAGAGCCTGGTTCCGGAAATCGTCGCGTCAAAGAAAACTAACGGCCGGTGTAAACTGCGGGCCTGGAGCGCGGCGTCCTCGAGCGGCGAGGAAGCGTATACCCTGTCGATGATCTACACGGAAAAGCTGAAGCCGAAGTACCCCGGGCTCGACTTTGAAGTCATCGGCACGGATATCAGCCCCTCGGTGATCGAAACCGCGCGCAAGGGAATATACAGGGAGTATTCCGTGCGCAACATGCCGAAATACTACATGGGCAAGTACATCGAGAGCAGCGACGGACGGCACGCGGTGCGGGACGATGTGCGGCGCCTGGCGCGTTTCGAGCATATGAACCTGTTTGACCAGCGGGCAATGCGGCAGATGATGGGGTTCGACATCATCTTTTGCGCAAACGTCCTGATCTACTTCGATACGAAGTCCAAGATTCAGGTCGTGTCAAACCTCTACGACAGCCTGAACAAGGGGGGATATCTTTTCATAGGATACGCGGAGTCCCTGCACGGCATATCCTCCGCATTCAAGCTCGTGAATTTTCCGAAGACCGTAGCCTACAGGAAGGAGTAGCACGCATGGGGCAGTTCATCCTCGTCGTCGACGATTCCGCCACCGTCCGGAAATTCGTTTCCGCTTCGCTCACAATGCAGGGCTTTACCGTGATCGCTGCGTGCGACGGCATGGACGCGCTCGAGAAGCTCCCGTCCTCCACGTTCGATCTCGTGATCACGGATCTGAACATGCCGAACATGGACGGGTTCGAGTTGATCCGCTCCCTGCGCGACAACCCGCAGTACAGGGAGGTGCCGATAATCATCCTCTCTTCGCTGAGCGACAGCGCGAGCATGGAAACCGGGCGGGCCCTCGGCGTGAACTCGTACCTCATGAAACCGTTCAGTCTGGAGAAGATTCAGTACGAAGTGGCGAAATACATAAGCTGGGCGGATTGAGACCGCCGGAACAGTATCATTGCATGGGAGGTGTAACAGGCTATGGCAAATACGAAATTTCTCGTCGTCGACGATTCGCTGACGATGCGCCGGATCGTCATCAACACGCTGAAAAGCATCGGATTCGAAAACGTCATCGAGGCCGCGGACGGAAAAGACGCGATGGCGAAACTGCTCAGCGAGGGTGCGGAGTTTCTCATCACGGACTGGAACATGCCCGAGATGAGCGGGCTCGATCTTGTGAAATGGGCAAGGGCGAGCGAACAGTTCGCTGAGATTCCCATACTGATGATCACCACCCGCGGCAACAAGGAAGACGTGATCGATGCGATGAAGATGCGGGTCAATAACTATATCGTAAAGCCCTTCACGGCCCCCGGGCTGAAGGAAAAGATTGATCTGATTCTCAAATCGGTCGGCGCAGGTGCGGCGTAGGCGGCGGGAGGACCATCACAATGGAAAGGCGCTGAAGATGAAGGCTCCAAAGAAATCTCGTGTTCCGCGCGGCAGCGGTTCCCCCAAAGGGTGGCCCGCGCGTGAATCGCTCGACAAATTTCTGAAGGTGGTTTCCGGCGTGATTCCCCTTCTCGACGCCGTGAAGGAATCGCTCGAGGAGAGCACGGGGAGCATCCCGAAAGCTTCGCGCCAGCTTGACAACGTCACGAAGGCGACGGAGTCGGCGACGGTGGAAATCCTGGATCTTCTCGAGCGGATGTCAGCCCGCGTGGATCGGCTCGGCACGGCAATTGCGGGGGTGCGTGCGGCGTCCGGCGAGGGGGAGACCCGGCTCGCCGCAATGGATGCGCTCGTCGCGACGCTGGAACAATCCCATCCGGAAGTGCACGCCTGCTGGAACGACTTCCGGAAAACCCCGGGATTCCTGTCGCTCCCGGCGGGGATAGACGTCGAGTTCGACGCCCTGCGGACCGACACGATGAACATCGGCATGGCGCTCCAGGTACAGGATATCACGACGCAGCAGATCGCAGGGGTCTCCCACATGATCGAGTCGATCCGGATGAAGCTCACGGAAGTGCTGCAGAGCTTCAACGACGGGGAGATGGCGTCCCCGCCTGAGCTGGCGATGTCCGGGCCGCCCGATCCGAACGGCCGCTTTAACGGTGACGCGGAATACTCTCGCGCACCAGAACGGCAGGAAAACGCAGATGAGATCGTCGAAAGCTGGAAGAGGGGAAACCATGGCTGACAAACCCGCCGCATTCGAAGAAGAGATGGCCGAAATCCTTGAGAGCTTCATCGTGGAAACCCGGGAGATTCTGGAACGCCTCGGGCAGGACCTGCTGACGCTGGAAAAGGGGACCGCCGACAAGGAAATGCTCAACACGATCTTCCGGGCGGTGCACACCGTGAAGGGGACCTCCTCGTTCCTGGGGCTTGACCAGATGACGGGGCTCGCCCACCGGTTCGAGGATGTCCTCAACAAGGTGCGGAAGGGCGAGCTCATCGTCACGCCCCCGCGGATGGACGTCATGCTCGAGGCATATGATCTCCTCCGCCTCCTTCTGGAAAACATCGAGGCGCGCAAGAATGAGCACGTCGACCTTGATGCAATCCTGGAGAAGCTGAAAGCCGCGGCGGACCCGGCGTTCGGTTCCGGAGCGGCGCCGGCGGCCGCGCCCTCAGCGGGGGACGTGCCGCCGAAAAAACGGTCGAAGTCCGAGACTGCTGCGAAGGAAGCGGCGGCGGAGATTGCGCCGCCGGTGCCGGTGCCTTCTGCTGCACCGGTGTCCGAATCGCGGTCGTCAGAGCCTCCTGCGGACCAATCCGCCGCCGCGAAACCCGCCGCCGATCCCAGGACCGCGGACACGACGATCCGCGTCGATGTGGCAAGGCTTGATGCCCTGATGAACCTTGTGGGCGAGCTCGTCCTCGGGAGGAACCGGCTCGCGCAGATCGCGTTCGATCTCGGCCAGGAGAACGAAGGGATGGCCCTGGCCCGCGAGCTTGCCGGCACGAGCGCGCAGATCGATTTTGTCACGACCGAGCTCCAGATGGCGGTGATGAAAACCCGCATGATCCCCGTGTCGAAGGTGTTCAACCGGCTCCCCAGGCTCGCGCGCGATCTGATGAAGGAGACGGGGAAGCAGGTTGACCTGCAGGTGAGCGGGGAGGAGACCGAGCTCGACAAGACGATAATCGAAGAGCTCACCGATCCGCTCGTCCACATCCTCCGCAATGCCGTGGATCACGGCATTGAGATTCCGGAAGTGCGCGAGAAGGCCGGCAAGCCGGCGCTGGGGACGGTCAGGGTATCTGCCGAACACGAGGGAAACCATATCGTCATCCGCATCGAGGACGACGGGAAGGGAATGGACCCGGAAAAGCTGAAGGCGAAAGGCGTGGAGAAGGGCGTGATCACCGAGGCGCAGGCCCGCGAAATGTCCGTCAGCGAGGCGTATAACCTCATCTTTCTTCCCGGATTCAGCATGGCTGCGAACGTCACGAACATTTCAGGCCGCGGCGTCGGGATGGACGTTGTGAGAACCAACATCGGCCGCCTGAAGGGCATCATCGAGATAACCTCCGCCGTCGGCAAGGGGAGCGTCTTTACGATAAAGCTCCCTCTCACGCTGGCGATCATCCAGGCGCTTCTCGTGCAGTCGGGAAAAGAGACCTTCTCGCTTCCGCTGGGATCGGTTCTCGAGGTTGTCAGGGTCCGTGCGGCCGACATTACGACAATTCACAGCCGCGAGGTCATACGGCTGCGCGATACGGTTCTCCCGATCGCCCGGCTGGATCGTGTGCTGAGAGTCCCCTCCGGCGGGGCCGGCGGGGACTGGATCTACATCGTCGTCGTCGGTATTGCGGAAAAGAAGCTCGGCATCATCGTGGACGGGCTCACCGGCCAGAAAGAGGTGGTGATCAAATCCATGGGTGCCTACCTTCGCGAGGTGCACGGCATTGCCGGATCGACGATACTCGGCGACGGCAGGGTGATCATGATACTCGACATCGGCGAGTTCATGAACCTCTTCGCATCAATGAACTGAAGCACGGAGAAGGAAGAATGAACCTCGCTCTCGCACCTCTGCCGCTGCGAACAATCAATGTCGTCGTCGTCGACGATTCGGCGTTCATGAGAAAGTCGATCTCCATGATGCTCGAATCCGATCCGGGGATCAAGGTCGTTGCAACGGCAAGGGACGGCCAGGACGGCATCAACAAGATCCGGGAGTTTCGTCCGGATCTTGTGACGCTTGACATTGAAATGCCCGTGCTGGACGGACTCTCGGCGCTCAGGATCATCATGAAGGAAATCCCCCTCCCGGTGATCATGATAAGCTCGCTGACGAGTGAAGGGGCTCAGGCGACGCTGGACGCCCTGAACCTGGGCGCGGTCGATTTCATCCCCAAGGAGCTCTCGTACGTCTCCGTGGACATCAAGAAGATCCGCGACGAGCTCATCTCCAAGGTAAAGACGATCGTCCGGAGCCGTCCGTTCCGCAGGCGCGCGCCGGTGGTCCCGCTCCGCCCGGTGCCCGGTTCCCCGGCGAAGCCCGGCCAGCAGGCCTCGCATGGATGGAACGTTCCCCCGGGAGCAGGGAAGAAGCTGAAGGCTGTCGTGCTGGGGATATCGACCGGCGGCCCCTTTGCGCTTCTGCAGACAATCCCGAAGCTCGGAGCGGACTTCCCTCTGGGGATTGCGATCGTGCAGCATATGCCCCCCCGGTTCACAAAATCGCTCGCGGAGCGGCTCGACAGTCTGAGTGCCCTGAATGTTCGCGAGGCCGCTGACGGGGATGTCCTTGAGCCGGGGACGGTTCTTCTTGCTCCTGGAGGGCAGCATATGACGTTTCGCCGGAAGGGGGGGGGGATCGTCGCGTCGATAGGGCCCGAGCCCTCGGGCACACTCTACAGGCCTTGCGCGGATATCATGTTCACGTCGGCGGTGGAGACGTTCAACGCCCCGTTGCTCGGGGTCATCATGACCGGGATGGGGAAAGACGGCCTGGAGGGGCTCAGGCGCATAAAGCAAAAAGGGGGGGTGGTGATCGCTCAGGATGAGGACTCCTGCGTTGTGTACGGCATGCCGAGAGCCGCCGTGGACGACGGAATAGCAGACGCGATACTTCCCCTGGAGGGAATTCCGGGCGGCATGACACGTCTCTTTGACTGAGGAGAAGAACGATGGACGGCAGCACGGCAGGCGATGATTTCACCCCCCTCGGGGCCAACCCGGGGGCATTCCGGCGGGGGCCCAGGGCCGGCGGTAATGTCATAAAATCGTGTTCGATCACCGTGAGGGACGACAGGGTCGTCACTCCTGTCGACGAGGGTGAACCGGACATACTGGTCCACCGCGAAGGAGACCGGATCGCAAAGATCGAATTTACGTGCAGGTGCGGCAGGACGTCCGCCGTCTCGTTCGATTATGACTGACGCCGCGGGCCGGCGGCGCAGTGACTACATCCCCCCTTTGCAGCGAAGTGCCGAAAAATCTCCTCCACCTGGCTCATAGTAGCCACTCCCGGCCCTCAAAGTCTACCGGTTTTCTCCGTTTTCTCTCCCGGTCCTCATATCCGGGCTTCATTCTGAATCATCCACTTCTGGCACCGCGATTGATAGAGAGGATGTGCCGGACGAATTCCCGCCGGCGCGACGAGAGAACAGGATCGACACATGAAAATCTCCAGAACAGTACAGGTTGGCGGGGCGGCGTTTGTCGCCGGATTTGTCACCGCGCTGGTGGCCGCGATGGTAGTGACGAAGCGTAAGAACAGTCCCCGCAGCGCGGAGGACGGTATCAGCGGAGAGCTGCAGGATATGCTGGGCATCTGAAACCCGGCACCGGGACGGAACACGGAGGTTTCCCCCCTGAGTAATGCAACCGCAAGAGGCGAATGGTGAACGAGGGCACAGCGTGTATGCCCGGCGGATCTTTCTCTCAACGACAGGACTGTGAAACTCTTCGACTCCACGCAGATACCCCTTCTGAGCAAGGCGCTGGACGCGTATACACTCCGGCACAGGACGATCTCGTCGAACATCGCAAACGTCGGCTCGGCCGGATACAGGCCGGCCGTTGTCTCGTTTGAAGAACAGCTCGCCGCCTCCCGTTCGGGGCAGACGCTTGCAACGACGGATCCGCGTCACATTGCCCTGGGGACGGATAATCCGGAGGATGTGGTCCCCGTGGCGAAGGAGGTCCCGCCCGATCCGCGGACGCCGGCGGATCAGAACGCGAGCGGCGTCAACGGGGTGGACATTGACAATGAGATGGCTGAGCTGGCAAAGAACCAGCTCCGTTTCAAGTTCGCCGCGCAGATTCTGTCGGTACAGTTCAAGAATATTCAGGAGAGCATACGGGGGTCCGAATGAATATTGACAGGATGTTTGCGGGTCTGAACATAAGCTCGGCGGGCCTTACCGCCCAGCGGAAGAGGATGAACGCCATCGCAAGCAATCTGGCGAACGCCGAGACGACACGGACGGAAAAAGGGGGGGCCTACCGCCGAAAAATGGTGGAGCTCAAAGCAAAGGGCGGGCACATGTTCACGACGGCGCTGCGTCAGGCGGGGCTCTCTCTTGCAACGACGAACGGGGCCCACATGACGGAAGTGCCGGTCACCGAACAGGGGACGGAACAGGACGGCACGTCGATCACCGCGACGGAGACCGAAGATCCCTCCGCCCTCCGGACGGTGTATGATCCCGGCAATCCGGACGCGAACCCGGACGGTTACGTAAACATGCCGAACGTCAATGTCGTGACCGAAATGGTGGGAATGATGTCCGCATCCCGTTCGTTCGAGGCGAATGTCGTCGCGATCGATGCGGCAAAAACGATGGCCAAAGACGCACTGGGGATCTGACATGGAGATCAAGGGAGTGGGGGCGTACCCGTCCCCGGTAAAGCCTGCCGGCAAGACGCAATCTCCTGCGGCGGCGGAGGGTCCGGCTGCGCAGGGCGGTCTGCCCGATCAGGGCGCCGTCGTCGGTGGCGTGCCCCGGGCACGCACGCGCGTGCAGGCCACGGATGTGCTCTCGGAGGACGAGAAGCGGTACCTCGAATCGCTCTTCCCCGGCGCTCTCGGGGGGGGGACTGCCGGCGATGCCTATCCGGGAAAAGGGAAACTGGCGTCCGTTCCGCCGGGTACGATCGTGGACCGGAAAGGATAGCGCAATGAACGTGAACCAGATTCTGACGCTGATCCCCCGGACCACGGAGGCCGGAAAAAAGGGAGAGCTGGAGAAAACGATCCGCGAGTCCAATGCCTCGTTTGGCGACACTCTGGCGAAGGCGGTCACGGATGTCAACGCTCTCCAGACGCAGGCGGGGAATGCGGTCGAAAGCATGGTCAAGGGCGAAGCGATCGATCTGCACGATGTCATGATTGCCGTCGAGAAGGCGAAGACGAGTTTTGAGCTTCTCATGGAGGTCCGGAACAGGACGATAAGCGCATACCAGGAACTTATGAGATTGCAGGTATAGCCGATGGCCGACCAACAATTTGGGGCGCAGCAGCAGATCGCCGGTCTTCTCCGGAGAACGTCTCTGGGCCAGAAAGTCCTTCTTGTCGTCGTCGCGCTCGGCGTCATCGGGGCGATCGTCGCCATGGTCACACTGGTGAACCAGCCGACGTACGCGACCCTGTTCAACAACCTGAACGCCCAGGACGCCTCGAAGATCGTCGATAAACTCAAGGAAAAGAGCGTTCCCTACCGCCTCGACGACGGCGGAAAGACCGTTCTCGTCCCGAAGGAACAGGTTTACGAACTCAGGCTTTCGCTCGCCGGGGACGGGCTCCCGCAATCCAGTGTCATCGGCTACGAAATATTCGACCGGACGAACCTCGGTGTCTCCGACTTCGTCCAGAAGGTGAACTATCGCAGGGCCCTCGAGGGCGAGCTGGCGAGGACCATTCTGCAGCTCGACGAGGTGGAAGGGGCGCGCGTCCACCTGGCCCTGCCGGAGAAAGCCCTGTTCAGGGAGGATGAAAAACCCTCAACCGCCTCCGTGGTTCTGAAGCTCAAATCGGGGAAACCTCTCCGCCATGAGTCCGTGCAGGGCATCGCGCACCTCGTGGCAAGCAGCGTTGAAGGCCTCCAGTCCTCGGATGTCTCGATCGTCGATTCGCGGGGGATACTCATCTCCGACAACGCGAAGGGGAGTTCTGCGGCGGCGATGACCTCGACGCAGTATGAGCTTCAGCAGCAGGTGGAATCGTATCTCGGGCGTAAGGCCCAGTCGCTTCTCGAAAGCGTTGTCGGCTCCGGGAACGCCGTTGTCCAGGTCAGCGCCGATCTGGACTTCCGGCAGGTGGAGCGGACCCTCGAGCAGTACGATCCGGAGAACACGGCGGTCCGGAGCGAGCAGATTTCCGAAGACAAAAGCGCAACGGGTGATTCCGCCCCCCCTCGACGCACTCCAGCACGGTCACGAATTACGAGGTAAACAAGACCGTGGAGCACATCGTCGAGAACATGGGGAATATCAAGCGGCTCACGGTCGCCGCGCTCGTGAACGGGGCGATGAAACCCGTGGAGAAGGAGGGGCAGAAGACGACTGAAAACGTCCCCCGTCCGAAAGAGGACATGGACAAGATGACGGACCTTGTCAAGCAGGCAGTCGGGTTCAACCCGCAGCGCAACGACGAGATCACAGTCACAAACTTGTCGTTCGGCACTCCCCTCCAGGAGCAGGATTTCGTTTACAAACAGTCACCGCCGCTCTCCGACTACAACGACATCATTCAGAAGGTCTTCCTTGTGGTGGTGATGGGCGGCGGCGTGGTTCTGATCCGGTCGCTCCTGGCCAGGCTCAGGGTCAACGTGGGAAACAAGAGCGATCTGTTCTCGAACGCAACGGTTGTTGCCGCAGCGGAGCTGAAGAGGAAACGGGAATCCATACAACTGCCCCCGGCCGAGGATGAGATCTCCGAAGAAGCGCTCATGCGTGCGGAGAAGCGCCGGCAGGTGACGGAGTACATCAAGGACAAGCCCACGGAGACCTCGCGCCTCCTGAAGGTATGGCTCGCGGAAGACTGAGTCGCATTCACGAACCACGGAAGAAAAGACAAAAATGGCTCAGGCAGTTCAGAAAGCAGAACGATTCACGGCAAGGCAGAAGGCGGCGCTCCTGATGCTTTCGCTCGATGTCGAGACCGCCACGAAGATGATGCGCCAGCTCTCGCAGGAGGAAATCGAGGCCCTGACGATTGAGATTTCGAGCGTGAAAGGGGTCTCCTCCGCAGTGATCGACCAGGTGATGGACGAGTTCCATCAGTTGATAACGGCACAGGAGTACGTCATCCAGGGGGGAATCGACTATGCACAGAAGCTTCTCGAGGGTTCCCTCGGGTTTGCGAAGGCGACGGATGTCCTCGACAAGGTGAAGGCCCTGACGCACGTGCGGGGATTCGGCGCGCTGAAGAAGGCGGATGGCGGCCAGCTCGCCAGTTTCCTGCAGAAGGAGCACCCGCAGACGATCGCGCTCATTTTGTCGAATCTCTCGCCGGACCAGACTGCGCAGGTGCTGACGGAATTCCCCGACGAGCTCCGGAACAACGTGTCGTATCGCATGGCGACGCTGGGCAAGGTGTCGCCGTCGCTCCTGAAGGAGGTCGAGGACGTCGTGGAGGAGATCGCGCAGAATGAGATCAGCCAGAGCCTGAGCCTGATGGGGGGGGCGAAGGCCGTCGCCTCGGTTCTGAACAAGTGCAATAACGCCACCGCCAAGACGATCCTCGAGACGATCGAACAGCAGGACTCGCAGCTCGCGATGGAGATCAAGCGCCTGATGTTCATGTTCGACGACCTGTTGTTCGTTGATGACAGGGGGATCCAGAGGGTTCTCCGCGAGGTTGACAAGAAGGAGCTCGCCCTCTCCCTCAAAGTGTGCGACGACAAGTTGAAGGAGAAGATCCTTCAGAACATGTCCGAGCGTGCCAGAGACCTCCTCAAGGAGGAACTGCAGTACATGGGACCTGTGCGGCTCAAGGAAGTCGAGACGGCGCAGACGAGAATCGTCGATATCGTCAAGCAGCTCGAAGACTCGGGGGAGATCGTGATCGCCGGAAGGGGAGGAACGGAGGAAGTGTTTGTCTAACGTCGTCAAAATACGGGCGGGAGTCTGCGGTGCCCGGGTGCGGCGGTCCACGGAGCAGGCCCACGAGTTGCCGACGATCGCGGCGTCGCCGCCCGGATTTCCTCCGGGAGATCCGCTGCCGCTCCCCCCGGTCCGGAGAGCGGATGAGGGGCGTGCGGAATATGAGCGCGGGTTCGCCGAGGGGGTCGCCGAGGCCGAGGCCCGTCTCCGGGCTCACTATGACGTGCGCCTGGCCGGGCATACCGCAAGGATTGAGTCCCTTCTTACCACGATGCAGGGACAGCTCTGGCACCTCTATGAGAGGATCGAGCGTGACGCGTTCCGGTTCGCCCTTGCCGTGGCGGGGAAGATCATCAAACGGGAGGTGCGTGTGGATGACGGGACGGCCGTCCGGCAGATCCAGGAGGCGCTCAGGCGGGTTGTCGGCGTGGATGCGATAAAACTCCGGGTCAACCCGACCGACGAACAGGTGATCCGTGAACACCGCCCCGAGATCCTCCTCTCCGCCGAATCCGTGAGGGAATTTATTGTTGAGCCGGATGAGAGCATCGAAGCGGGAAGCTGCATTGTGGAATGCGCGTCAGGAAACGTCGATGCGCGGTGGGCGACCCAGCTCCGCCAGGTTGAAGCGGCGCTCTTCGGGCGAATCTCGGGCATCCTGGGAGAGCAGGAATGAACGCGATGCCGGACATCATCGAAAGCACGGAACTCCACGCATCATCGGGGACGCTTGAGGCATACCTCACGCGTCTCGACCAGGTCGACCTCCTGAAGGTGAACGGGAAGGTTGAACAGGTCATCGGCCTTGTGATCGAGTCCGTCGGGCCGAATTGCGCTCTCGGCGACGTGTGCATGATCAAGTCGCGCGAAGGGCATGATCTCTGTCATTCGGAGGTCGTCGGCTTCAGGAGCAACAGGGTTCTCTCCATGATACTCGGGGACGCCTCGCGTGTCGGTCCCGGGAGCGAAATCGTGGCGACGGGGCGGTCCCTCTCGATAAACGTCGGGAAAGAGCTCCTGGGACGCGTGATCGACGGGCTCGGCCGCCCTCTGGACGGCAAGGGTCCCATTGTCACAGATGAGGTCCGCTCCATCTACGCCGCTCCTCCCAATCCCCTCACGCGGAAACGGATCACGGAACGGGTGGCGACGGGGATCCGCTCCATCGACGCGCTCCTGACGATCGGCAAGGGGCAGCGTGTCGGCATATTCGCGGGGAGCGGCGTGGGGAAGAGCGTCACGCTCGGCATGATCGCCAGGAACACGAGCGCCGACGTCAACGTCATCGCGCTCGTCGGGGAGCGGGGCAGGGAAGTCAGTGAATTTCTGGAGCAGGACCTCGGGGCCGAGGGGCTCCGCCGCTCCGTGGTGATCGTGGCGACGAGCGACCAGGCGTCGCTCATCCGGCTGAAGGCGGCGTTCATGGCGACGACGATCGCCGAGTATTTCCGGGATGCGGGAATGGATGTGATGTTGATGATGGATTCCGTCACGCGGCTGGCCATGGCCCAGCGCGAAGTGGGACTGGCCATCGGCGAGCCCCCGACGACAAAGGGATACACCCCGTCCGTCTTCGCGATGCTCCCGAAACTGCTGGAGCGGGCGGGGAATTCGAGGAACGGAAGCATCACGGGGATGTACACGGTCCTCGTTGAGGGGGATGACATGACGGAGCCTGTGGCGGACGCGGTGCGTTCAATACTGGACGGCCACATCGTTCTGTCACGCCGGCTTGCCTCCGCCGGTCAGTACCCTGCGGTGGACCCCCTCGAGAGCATCAGCAGGGTCATGCCCGCGGTTTCCGTACCGGCGCACCGCGCGGCGGTACACAGATTTCTCGATATGATGGCGACGTACAGGGAATCCGAAGACCTGATAAATATCGGGGCCTATGTCAAGGGGAGCAATCCGCGTATCGACAGGGCGATAAGGAACTGGGAGGCAATGAAGGAGTTCCTTCGTCAGGATTCGGGGGAAAAGGCGGATTTCAACGGAAGCATCGGGCGGCTTCTCGAGCTGATCGCCCGTGCAGGAACAGCGTAACTAGGGAGGCTACGAATGCAGGTTGGACCGTCGCGGCTGCAGACAGTTCTCAGGGTCAAGGATATCCAGGTAAAGAGCGCTCAGAAAGAGCTCGCGCAGATCAGGGTGAAGAAGGACGAGGAACAGGGGACCCTGGACGACCTGCAGGACCAGAAGAGTTCGGCGATGAGCGACGCGGCGAGGGAGATGAAATCGCGCGCGCGCGATCTTCAGACGAGCCAGGCATTTCTGCAGAGCCTTTCCCGCCAGATCAAAGACCAGCAGCAGACAGTGCAAACGGTGAGCGATCAGGAGGATTCCAAGCGGGTGGAGCTCGTGGAAAAGACGCAATCACAGAAAATGATCGCGAAGATCGAAGAAAAGCGGCAGACCGAACAGGCAAAGGAAGTCGACAGGAAGGCGCAACGGGTGATTGACGTGCTTGCGCAACGGACGAAGACGGGACAATAACGAATGAAAGCGGTGCTGCCGTACGTACTGCTCATGACGGGGACCCTCGCGGGGGCGATTGCAATCATCTGCGCGGTCTATTTCTTCAGGCCGCAGCTCCTCGGCGTGGCGCCGAAACCGGCCCAGCCGGCGGCGCTCAGGGACACTTTGCGCACGAAGTCCCCGCTTCCTCCGCAGCCGGTCGCTCAGAAAACCGACTCCGTGGAGGTGAAGTCCGATTCCACGGTCCGCGGAGCCCCGTCCCCAGTGACGGGGAAGGAGGACCGGGCGTCGCTCCTCGACAGCATAAGGACGCTTGCCGTCCGTGTCGACGAACAGAGGAAAATGATAGAACAGCTTACGGCGAAGGGCCCCGGGCATGCCGGTTCCGACAGCACGGGAATGCACGCCGGTTCCGACAGCACGCGCGCGAAAGATTCGAAATCCTTTGCCAAGATGATCGAAACAATGCCCGCGGAGCAGGCGGTGCGCATACTCAAGGGGCTCGACGACAGGGAGGTGAAGGCGGTTCTCCTCAGCGTCAAGAAACGCCAGGCTGCGAAAATTCTGAGCGCGCTGGACCCGGAACGGGCCGCCCGCATGATGAGGACAATGCAATGATCAATCTCAAGAGTCTGCTTCCTTCCGCCGGGTTCCCGTCGCCCGCGGCGCAGTCACCCGGGAACGGAAACACTTCCCCATCCGGACCCGTCAATCTGTTTGCCGCGCTGATTCAGAAGTTGCTCGGAAACCTCGGGGGGAAGACGGACGGCGCGGGCGTTCCTGCCGGTCCGCTCTCCCGGGCAGGTCTCACGGACACTCATGCCAGCCCGCTTTCAGGGTTTGGTCTCTCGGACCCCCCCGTATCGGGACCGGTTGCTCCGGGGAAAAATGGGCCTGTGTCCCGCCAGAGTAAGGGATCCCCTGGGGGACGGGGAAAAGGTTCCCTTTCCGTTCAACAGGCGCCGCAGGCCGTTGTTCTGCAGATCACTCCGCTGGTGACTGTTCCGGCGGCCGGAACCGGCGGTCCCGTCCCCGGCGTCCTCACCGCCGGATCTTCCGTGGATGCGGACTTGATGCCGGCGGACGCGCAGGGAGTGGAGGATGCAGGTTCAGGCGTGGCGGGGATGCCCGGACCTTTCGCCACACCGGCGGTGGGCACCGGACCCGGGGGTACGGATGCGAATCCTGCGGCCGCAAACGCTCTCACGGCGCAGAGTGCGAATCCTGTGAAACCGGCGGGTCCCTCCTTGATCCCCCTGACCCCAGGTTCGGGCGGGAACACGCTCGCATCGATATTCAAGAACATTGTCCTCTCCGGGAATGCGGCCATGTCGATGCCTCCCAGGTCCGGGGGTGTGGTTGATTCGGCTGCGGTGAACGCGGATTCATCGGATTTGCCGCTCCCGGGGCTCCACGCATCGACCGGTGTGGTCACCCCGGACCTGAAGGGAGATCCGGTCTCAGATTCGCCGTTCATTCTCCCGGACCTCCGGGCATCGATCGATGAGGTCGTGCCGGTCCCGGTGGAAGATCCGGCGCCGGAGTCCGTGGCGACGCCTCCCGCGGGCGGTCCGGTCAATGTGCGCACGCAAGCGACCCAGACCTCTTCCGCGGCGCCTTCGCTCGCGGCGATGCCGGCTGTCGAGACTCCCCCTCCCGGCGAAATCGACCCTTCGATTCTCCCCCGCACGACCGGCGGGCAATTCTCGAGGGAAAGTGGAATCCTCCGGCGCATGTCGGATGACTCGCAGGACACTGAGAAGAGCACCGCGGCGGACGAAACATCTGCTGCCGCTCCGTCTCCGGGATTTTTTGCGGACGTTGTCAGAAATGTGATGGGAGTCCTTTCAGGGAACGGCGCGAACACTGCCGATCCCAATGCGGACGCGCAGGACGGTCCCTCACCCTCCGTTGTCAGCACCGGTGACGGGGAACGCGGCGCCACGGCCGCGGTGACGGACACTGATGCACTCCAGGCAAAGAAGCCGGCGAATGACAGGCAGCCGGATCCCCCGGTTGCGCCGGCAACGGATTCCGCCGTGCGCGAACAGGTCGATCCCGTGGCGATTCGATCAGGACAGGGTTCTCTCGGCCCCCCGGTTATTGCCGAAAAAGCGGCCCCGAATTCTCCTGCGGCTCCCGTGAGGGAGCTCCCTGCACCGTACGCGCCGCTTCCGGGAGAGGTCTCGGCGAGAATAGCGGAGCAGGTTGTGCGGAACCTGAAGCTCCAGGTGGACGGGACCACGTCCGAGATCCGCATGACGCTGAAACCCCCATCTCTCGGTGACGTGCAGCTCAGCGTGCGCGTCGAAGATTCCAGGATGCAGGCGCAGATCGATGTCTCGCAACAGGTCGTAAAGTCGGCGCTCGAAGCCCATATGCCGCAGCTCCGCGCCGCGCTGCAGGAACACGGCATCGAGGTTCAGCGGATTGACGTCATGCTTCCCGGCCAATCGTTGCAGGGGGACGGAGCAGGATCGGGCGACGGGAGAACGGACCGGAAAAACGGGAGGCGCTTTGTCTCTGACGATGACGCGGAGACGTACCAGGGAGCGAAAGATATGGGCTACAATACGATCGAACTCATAATGTAAGGAGAAACGGCGATGGCAGCATCGGTGCAGGGCATTGGTCCGACGCAGTTTCCCGCGTCGACGACGGGACAGACGGTGATGGGACAGGATGATTTTCTGAAGCTGCTCGTCTCTCAGCTCCAGAATCAGGATCCCATGAACCCGATGGATGGGACGGAGTTTGCCTCCCAGCTTGCCCAGTTTACGTCGGTCGAGCAGCTTGAGAACATCAACACGACACTTCAATCGAGCCTCAGCGCGAGCTCGCTCCTGAACCAGTCGATCAGCAACGCCCTTTCCACGACGGTTATCGGGAAGGACGTGCGGGCTTCGGCATCGACGTTCAACTACGCCGGGAGTGGCGATCAGAATCTGGGGTACACGCTTCCGTCGGCGGCCGTGTCGGCGCAGGTGAAAATTCTCGACCAGAACGGCAATGTCGTGCGGACGATAAACAACACCGGGATCACGGCGGGGGATACCGACGTCACGTGGGACGGACTCACCGATGGCGGGGCTCAGGCGGCGGCGGGACAGTATACGGTCCAGGTCAGTGCCACGGATGGCCAGGGTGCCGCGCTGACGGCGTCACCGTTCATCTACGGGACCGTCACGGGCGTCAAGTTCAAGTCGACGGGTACAGTGTTCGTCGTCGACGGCGAAGAGATCGACCTTTCGGACATTCTCGAAGTCCTCTAGGAGTATCGTTGTGTCTGACACGGTCATAAACGGCGTTCAGGTTCCGTTCATACCCGCTCGAGGCGTCGACGGGCTCAGGGAGCATTCTCCGGCGGCCGTGGCGGCGGAGGGGGGGTTTGAAGGGCTTCTCCAGAAGGAGCTGAACGACCTGAAGTTCTCGAAGCACGCGCAGGACCGACTCGCATCGCGCAATATACAGCTCTCGGGCGACGATCTCTCCACGCTGGGCCGCGCGGTAACGAAGGCGGGCGAGAAAGGAGCGCAGGATTCGCTTGTCCTTCTTCGCAACATGGCCTTCATCGTCAGCGTCCGGAACCGGACCGTGGTGACCGCGATGGATGCGGGGCAGGCGCAGGAGAATGTATTTACGAACATCGACAGTGCAGTGATAGCAGGGTAACACCATAATAAACAACGGCGGGCTGGCCCTCTCCCGCGGCGCTCACGCGCCGGCGGGGAGGAGGCCCCTCCGGTCAGGCCGACCGACAGACGCCTGACCACATTCACAACATATCCAATCAGGAGGGTAGTACCATGGCATTCCTCAGATCACTCTTCGCAGGCGTTTCCGGACTCGAAAATCATCAGACGATGATGGACGTCATCGGCAACAATATTGCGAACATCAACACAATCGGGTACAAAAAGGGGGAGGTCTCGTTTACGGACATGTTCTCCCAGACTCTGCAGAATTCTTCGCAGCCGACTGGAACGCTCGGCGGGAGAAACCCGGAACAGGTCGGGCTCGGCATGTCGATCGGCTCAATCGATATGGACGTCTCGCAGGGGAGTTTCCAGTCGACGGGAAACACGTCGAACCTGGCGATCCAGGGCTCGGCGTTCTTCATGGTCAATCAGGGGGGAACGCTTCTCTACACGCGAGACGGGAACTTCGAGGTGGATTCAACGGGAAAGCTCTCCAATCTCGACAACGGCGGCGTGATGCAGGGGAGGATGGCGGACGCCCAGGGGAACATCCCGGCCGGTGCCCCCATTCAGGACATCATCATACAGAAGGACCTGACCTCTCCGGCCCAGGCGACGACAGAGGCGGATTTTGCGGGGAACCTCGACTCGACGACGGCAGTCGGGGGAACGACACAGACGTCGCAGCAGATATACGACTCGCTCGGCAACAAACACTCGCTGACGCTCACGTTCACGAAAACTGGTGACAATGCGTGGACCTGGGCGGCATCGGTGACGGGTGGCACGACGGCCTCCGCGGGAACGATTGCGTTCAACTCTGACGGGACACTCAATGCCATTACGGGAAGCCCCGTGACGATCACCCCGACGGGAGGCGGCTTGCCGATGACCGTTGCGATCAATGCCGGGGTCGCTTCGGCGACGGTGCCCGGCAACAACAGCGGGATAACGCAGACTGCAGGTGACGGCACGTCGACGGTGACGTCCCTCTCTCAGAACGGCTGGGCCGCGGGAGTATTGACGAACACCTCGATCAATTCCGACGGGACGATCACGGGGGCATTCTCGAACAACAAGACGCTGACGCTGGGCCAGATCATGCTTGCAAGCTTCGACAACCCCGCAGGGCTCTCCCGCGTGGGGGGGAACGAATTCACCGTCTCGGGGAATTCCGGGGCCGCAACCGTCGAGGCTCCGGGGACCACGTCCACGATTGAAACCGGCGTTCTCGAGCAGTCGAACGTCGACCTGGCGGATGAGTTCACGAAAATGATCACCGCACAGCGGGGATTCCAGGCAAGCGCCAGGGTCATCACCGTGAGCGATCAGTTCCTTGACGAAGTCGTCAGCCTGAAGCGTTAATCGTTTTGTCAGGGGGGGGGCCCTCTTTGTGCGGGGGCCCTCCCCGTAGTTGTACGGGCCTGCTCATCCGGGAATCCGCCTATCGGAGATGAAACACATGATTGAACTGACGAAGCTTCAGAATCAGAAGATCGTCGTCAATGCCGAGCTTATTGAATTCGTTGAATCGACGCCCGACACAATGATAACGACGACGAGCGGCAAGAAACTGATTGTGAAGGAATCCGTTGACGAAGTCATTGAAAAGGTGATCCGCTATCGGCGTCTGTGCCGGCCTCAGATGCGGAGGGGAAAATAGACCTCCGGAGGTCTCTTCGTCTCCCTTCAGTTGGTTGATATTAGCCACCAGCACGACGTTCATTTCGGCCATCGCGCTTCACAATCGCCAGTTGCGGGCCCTTTTGCACCCAGGATTCCCCCTGCGCCGCCTCCCGGTCATGGCACACGGTTTGACCTTCCAGAAGCCATGAATACTGAGGTGGAGTAATGGCCAAAGAAATACTGTCCCCTGACCAGGCAAAACAACCCGCGCAGGCTGCGCCTCCCGCTGCGGCGCAGGGGGCCACGCCGATGAAGCTCGTGATCATCGGCATCCCGGTATTCCTGGTCCAGCTCGCCGTCGTCTACCTCCTCGTCTCGAAGTTCGTCGCTCCTTCGCAGGGCACCGCCCAGGCGGAACCCGCAAAGGCGGCCGAAACGAAGGAATCCTCGGACCAGGCGAAGAGCATTTTCGTCGTGAAGGACATCATCGTGAACCCTGCGGGGACAAATGGGACGAGATTCCTTCTGACGACGGTCGGGTTCGAGATCAATGGCGCCGAGCGGGAGAAGGACCTCGAAAGAAAGGAGGTCCAGGTGCGCGACGTGCTCAACACGATCCTGACAAGCAAAGGGCTCGATGAACTTGTAAAGCCCGACCAGAGAGAACAGCTCCGGAAAGAGATTTTTCAGAAAGTGGGTGAAATGCTCCCGGCGGGAGTCCTGACAAACGTCTATTTCAGCAAGTTCATAATCCAGTAAGAGCCGATCGTGCCCGAGATTCTTTCACAGCAGGAAATCGATAATCTCCTCTCCGGCATGTCGTCCGGCGGCGCGTCGCAGTCCGAGCCAGTCCCCGCGGAGGCTGAATCGTCTGCGAAGGAAGCCGTGACGTTTGATTTCCGGCTCCCGCATCGCCTCTCGAAAAACCAGCTCCGCACGTTCCAGGCAGTCCATGACAGCTTCGGGGAGGCATTCGGCTCATACCTGGTGTCGCGCATGCAGACGACGGTGTCGGTGAGTGTCCTGTCGGTGGACCAGCTTTTCTATTCTGAATTCGTCCTTTCGATCGGAAGCCCGAGCTGCCTGTACGTCTTCCGCATTATGGAATCAGACGCCCTCGCCGCGCTTGAAGTGAGCCCCCAGCTCGTCCTTGCCATGGTCGAGCACCTCATGGGCGGTGTTGCCGACGGAAGCAAAGACGCACGGCTCATCACAAAGATCGAGCAGAGTATCGTTAAGGGTATCATCCAGCGCGCGTTGACGGAAATACAGCGCGCATGGAAGACGATTGCCGACCTGACGTTCAAGCTTGAGCGGTACGAGAGTGAGGGCGACTTCGCGCAGCTTGCGCCGGCAAGCGAGATCGTCATGGTCGTTTCGTTCGAGGTCGTGATCGGCCGGCAGAAATACCTTATGAATCTCTGTTTCCCCACGTTCGCCCTGGAAGACGTGTTCGCAAAGCTCAACGTCCAGCACTTCAGCGCGCTTGCGGCGGCGAACAGGGACGGGGACCGCTCGGCGACGATACAGAAGCACCTGGGCGATACGCAGCTTGCCGCTACCGCTATCCTGGGCGAGGCAAGGCTGACCCTTCGGGAACTCCTGGATCTCGAGCCCGGCGATGTGCTCCGGACCTCAATCCCGGTGGGATCGGAAGTTGCCGTAACGCTCGGAGGGAAGACCCGCCTCTGGGGGAGCCCGGGGATATCGCGGGGTAAGGTCTCGGTGAAAATCACGCGGACGAATGTGGACCCCGCCACGGGAGAGTGACAGTGTCGGAAGAACTGCAGGCAGACAACGTTTCGGGCGGCACGGAAACCGGGCAGGCGGAGTCCTCTCCGGTTGAATCCCCGGTTCCCGATGCCGGCAAGTCTGATGCTGCCCGGATTGAAGCCGAGAACGCCGGATCTGCAAAGCTTGAAGTCGAGAAAGCAGAGGCGGCAAAGATCGAATCCGAGAGAGCTGAAGCCGCGAGGATCGAATCCGGGAAGGCGGAAGCCGCAAAGATCGAGGCTGCAAAAGCCAGATCGGCAACTGCAGAGCCCGCCAAACCCGGGCCCTCAAAAACTGAATCAACAAAACTGGAAGCCCCAAAAATGGAAGACCCTGCGCTGCAAGAGGCTGTTCCGGAAGTGCCCGAAGTGGAGACCCCGGCCGCATCGCCGCAGACGGTGGCAGAGGCCGCCATGTTTCCGCCCCTGGAGGCGGCGCCCGCGACTGTCGAGCGCGACAGGAAAATGGACCTTCTCCTCGATCTGACGCTGCCGGTGGCGATCGAGCTGGGCCGGACGAACCTCCAGATCAGGGACATACTTGATCTCCGGAGGGGTTCGGTTGTCGAGTTCGAGAAGCTGGCGAGCGAGCCCGTGGACGTGATCGTAAACGGCAAGAAAATGGCGGAGGGGGAAGTCGTCGTCATCGAGAAACACTTCGGCATCAGGATCACAAACCTGATCGAGACGTCGGAACGTGTAAAAAGTCTGGGGAAATGACAGATGGAATGGATCGTTCTGCGGACCCTTCTCTCCCTCTCGGCGATCATCGCCCTGATGCTCGGGTTCGCCTGGGTCATGAAGCGCTTCATGCATGCCGGAAAGGGGAGGGGACGGTCGCTCGTTGAGGTGGAACTCCTGGGCCACCGCTCGCTCCAGCCCCGCACTGCCGTCTACGTGTTGAAAGTCCTCAACAGGGTGATCATCGTCGGTGCGTCGGAGCACGGGATGCAGACGCTGAGCGAGATCAGCGATCCGGAAACAATTGTCTCCGTGGAGGACAGGATGATGCAGGACGAGCAGGCGCCCGGCTGGTTCGCCGGCCGGAAGCCGGCCTGGGCGGGGGGGAAGCAGTCGTTTTCCGAAATTCTGAAAATGTCATTCCGGGGGGCATTCCTTGCGACGAAGCACACGAAATAGGCTGTTCATCCTCGTCCTTCTCGTTATTGTGACGGGAAGCGCAGCCCTTGCGCAGTCGAAAACGCTCGCGCTCCCGAAGGTTTCGATCGAGCTCGGCAAAACGACAAAGCCCGAGGACGTCTCCGTGACGCTCCAGATTCTGTTCTTCATGACGATTCTGTCCCTGGCGCCGGCAATCCTGATCCTGACGACCGCTTTCACGCGGATTATCGTGGTGTTCAGTTTTCTGAAACAGGCGATGGGGACGCAGCAGGTTCCCCCTCCGCAGGTCCTTATCGGGCTCGCAATGTTCATGACGTTCTTCGTGATGGCGCCCACGTGGGGACGCATGAACGACGACGCGCTCCAACCGTATCTCAACGGGAAGATGTCGATGCAGCAGGCATACGACAGGGGGATCGTCCCCCTGAGGGAGTTCATGTTTCGCCAGACCCGCGAGGAGGACCTCGGGTTGTTTGTCAGGATGGCAAACATGGGCAAGCCCGCCTCCCGGGATGACGTCCCGACGTATGCGCTTGTGCCGGCGTTTGCCATAAGCGAACTTCGCATCGGTTTTCAGATCGGGTTCATTCTGTTTGTTCCTTTTCTCGTTATCGACCTCGTCGTGTCAAGCGTCCTGATGTCGATGGGGATGATGATGCTCCCCCCGGTCCTGATTTCGCTCCCGTTCAAGATCCTGCTGTTTATTCTCGTGGACGGGTGGCACCTGATTGTCGGTTCCGTGCTGAACAGTTTCCGCTGAAGGAGAAGGCATGTCCCAGGAATTTGTGATCTACGTGTTCCGTGAGGCGCTCTACACCGCGCTCCTTGTCTCGGCCCCGCTCCTCGTCGTGTCCCTCGTCGTGGGGCTCCTGATCTCGGTATTCCAGGCCGCGACGTCGATCCAGGATGTCACGCTCACGTTCGTTCCGAAGCTCATCGTCATCGCCATTGTCGCAGTCCTGACCCTTCCCTGGATGATCGATGTTGTCGTATCATTCACGACCGGCCTTTTCAACAACATTCCGGCGCTCGGGCATTGAGATGGAAATCGCGGTCCTCCAGTTCGTCATCGGAATTCTGGTCTTCGTGCGGGTGACATCGCTTCTCGTCCTCGCACCGGGATTCGGACACCCTGCGATTCCCGCGGCGGTGAAAGTTGCCCTGGGGGTGTTCCTGACGTTCGTGCTCTTCCCTGTCGTTGCGGCGGCTCATCCCGAGGTGGACCTCCGCCTGGGATCGATCGTCGTCCTGGCCCTGAAGGAAGCTGCGGTCGGCATGATGATCGGGTTTGTCTCCGGGCTGGTCTTTCAGGGGGTCATCACCGCGGGTGAGCTCCTGGGATTCGACCTCGGGCTTTCGCTGGCAATGCTCTACGACCCGCAAAACGGCAGCTCCAGCAATATCGTCTCACAGCTTCTCTCGATGGCCACGTTGATGGTCTTCTTCATCCTGAACGGGCATCACTTCGTTCTCGAGGCGCTTCACGTGAGTTACAGCACGGTCCCCCTGGGGACCTTCCACATGAGTCCGTCGCTCCTTGACGGAATGACGCGCATAACGGGAATGACGATCGCAGTGGGCGTGAAACTGGCCGCGCCGGTGATCGTGACCTCGTTCCTCATCAACATCGGGCTGGCGGTGATGGCGCGGGTTGCGCCCCAGATCAACATTTTCTTCGTGACGATGTCGCTGAAGACCGGCGCGGGCATCTTCGTCCTGATGGCTTCTGCGCCGATGGTGATCGCGGTGTTCAGCAAGCTGCTTCTGAATTTCGAAGACGGGGTTCTCGACATCGTAAAGGCGATGTGACAATGGCCCAGGAATCTTTTGAGGATAGAACAGAGCCGGCAAGCGATAAAAAGAAGGATGACGCCAGGCAAAAAGGGAAGGTGTACCGCAGCCAGGAGCTCAACTCCGCGGCCGTTCTCGTGTTCGGTGCCCTTCTTCTGCGCGTGATGGGGGGAGTGATGGCTTCGGGGCTCGCAGAGATGTCCCGCCAGCTCTTCTCTTCCGCCGGCAGCTACAGGGTCACGGTGGCCGGTGTGCAGGAAATGGCGGTCTGGGGGATAGTCCGGTTTGCGACGATCGCCCTCCCTCTCCTGGTGGGCATTGCAATCGTCGGCGTCGGCCTGAATGTCGCCCAGGTGGGATTCATCTTTACCACCGAGCCCCTTATGCCCGATTTCAAGAAGTTGAACCCCCTCAACGGGATCAAGAAGGTGCTCGTCTCGCGCCGTTCCCTCGTCGAGCTCCTGAAGAACATTCTCAAGGTCACTGTCGTCGGTTATGTGGCCTGGGACGCGATGCAGGGCATCCTTGCGGAATCGATAACAATGATGGACGGCGACCCTGCGGGCGTCCTGTCCTTCATGGCACAGGGCGCGATGTCCGTCGGGTTCAGGACGGGACTCGCGTTTCTCGTTCTCGCCGCCGTGGATTATGCATACCAGCGGTATGAATTCGAGCGAGAGATGCGCATGACGAAGCAGGAGGTCAAGGACGAGGGGAAGCAGCTGGAAGGTGATCCCCAGGTGAAGTCGCGCGTCAGATCGATCCAGAGGCGCATCGCCTACCGGCGCATGATGCAGGACGTTCCCACGGCCGACGTCGTCGTCACGAACCCGACGCATCTCGCCGTTGCGCTGAAATACGATACGGCGAAGATGTCCGCACCAAAGGTTGTTGCGAAAGGAGCGGACCTCATCGCGCAGAGGATAAAGGAGGTCGCGCTCGAGCACGACGTCCCCGTCGTCGAAGACAGGCCCCTGGCGCGTACGCTGTTCCAGTCGGTCGAGGTGGGGGAGGAAATCCCCGAAAAAATGTTCCAGGCCGTCGCACAGCTCCTGGCCTATATCTACCGGCTGAAGTCCGACGCCGCCGGCATGAGAATGAACTGATCCATGGACGCAGTAATGACATCCGGCCCTTCCGATGGCATCCGCAGAACGCTCCGTTCACTGGGAGCGAACAGCGACGTGTTCCTGGCCGTGGGCGTCATCATGATCCTCGCGCTCATGATCGTTCCTCTCCCGCCGGTGATTCTTGACATTCTCCTTGCGACGAACATCACGGTCGCGATTCTGATCCTGATGGTTTCGATGTACATCACGCACCCCCTCGAGCTCTCCGTGTTCCCCGGGCTCCTCCTGATCCTGACGATATTCCGGCTCTCGCTGAACGTCGCCTCGACGCGCCTTGTTCTCGGCGAGGGGTATGCAGGGGAGGTGATCAACGCCTTCGGATCATTTGTCGTGAAGGGCAACTACGTCGTCGGGTTTATCATCTTCCTGATCCTGGTCCTGATCCAGTTTATCGTCATCGTGAAGGGGGCCGGGCGCATCGCCGAGGTGGCGGCCCGCTTCACCCTGGATGCAATGCCCGGGAAGCAGATGGCGATCGATGCGGACATGAACGCCGGTCTGATCACCGAGATGGAGGCACGCGACCGGCGGGCCGGCATCGCCCGCGAGGCGGAGTTTTACGGTGCGATGGACGGAGCGAGCAAGTTTGTCCGCGGGGATGCGGTGGCGGGCCTGCTCATCAATATCGTCAATATCATCGGTGGCTTCATCATCGGTGTCGTGCAGAAAGGGATGAGCTTCACCGACGCGCTTCATAATTACACCCTCCTGACGGTGGGTGATGGACTCGTGACGCAGATTCCCGCGCTCGTTATCGCGACGGCGGCGGGCATGGTCGTCACCCGGAGTGCCTCCGGCAACGCGCTCGACCGGGAGATCCGGACACAGATCTTCGGACGGCCGAAGGCCCTTCTGATCGCCGGCGGGGCTCTCTTTCTTTTCGCGATAATCCCGGGGCTGCCGACAATTCCCTTCCTCGTCCTTTCCGGCGTGAGCGGGGGGCTCGGATTCGTGCAGTTGCGCGACAGGAAAGACGCGGCGCGCACGGTAAAGCCTCCCGCGGCCGCGGCGGCGAAGAAGGAGGACCGCATCGAGGACTACCTGCAGGTCGATCCTGTCGAGCTGGAGATCGGCTATGCCCTGATTTCCCTCGTGGACGACGCGCAGGGCGGCGATCTCTTCACGAGAATCACGTCACTCCGCAAGCAGCTCGCAATGGACCTGGGAATCGTCATCCCTCCCGTCCGCGTCCGGGACAACCTGCAGCTCGGCCCGAATCAGTACGTCATCAAAATCCGGGGAAACGTGCTGGCAACGAGCGAACTCATCATGGATCGTTTCCTTGCCATGAACGCGGTCGGGTCGCCCGACGCAATACCGGGCATGGCCGTCACGGAGCCCGCGTTCGGACTCCCCGCGGTATGGGTGGCGGCCCCCGATCGTGAGAAGGCGGAGATGATGGGATATACGGTCGTGCAGCCTTCGGCGGTCCTCTCGACGCACCTGCAGGAGCTTCTCCGGAAGAACGCAGACAAGATCCTGGGACGGCAGGACACGAAGAAACTCATCGAAAATCTCAAGAAAGAATACCCCGCAATCGTGGAGGAGCTGACACCCGAGATACTCCCGACGGGCACGGTGCAGAAGGTTCTGCAGAACCTCCTGAAAGAGGGGATTCCCGTCCGGGATCTCGTGACGATCCTGGAGGCGCTCCTGGATTACGCCCGCGTGACGAAAAACGTGGATGTGCTGACGGAATACGTCCGGCATTCTCTTTCCGAGACGATCGCGCGGCTTCACCGGGACGCCCGCGGCATCGTGCACGCGATTGCCATGGGCCCTGCGCTGGAGCAGATGATCACGAACGCGCTGCAGAACCAGCGCGAAACGAGCCCGAGTCTCGGGCTTTCGCCGGCGGTCGTAGGGGCAATCCACGAAGCGCTGGCGTCGAACGTCGAGCGTTGCATCGGCTCGGGGTTTCCCCCCGCGGTTCTCTGCGCGGCGACCGTGCGTCCCTATTTCTACAGGCTGATCCATACTGCGTTTCCCGCGGTGACGGTCCTCTCTTTCACCGAGCTTCCACCGGAGACCGAAATCGAATTCATCGGCAGACTCGAGGTCATCAATGAGAATTAAGCGATTCGTCGGGCGGACGCTCAAGGAAGCGACGGACCAGATGCGGAAGGAGCTCGGCTCCGGGGCCGTTGTCCTCAACAGCCGCAATATCCCGAAGGAAGGGCAGCTCAGCTTCCTCGCGAAGGAAATGTTCGAGATTACGGCGGCGGTGGATGATGTCACCCCCCCCCGCCGCAACCCCTATGCCCGGTCCGCCGGCGGGACCGCCGATTCCCCCGGGGCAGGCGCAGGGGACTCCTGCGCCGTGGAAGATCCGGTTGAGAGTCTCAGAAAAGTGGCACGTCAGTTCCAGCAGCGCGCTGTCTCTCAGAATGGGAACATGGAGAGGCCTGCGGGGCGCGACAGGGGGGATTTCGAACAGCTGAAAGTCGAGCTGGCCGAGATGCGCGGGACCCTCTCGACGGTCGTTGAACACCTGAAATACGACAGGATGCCGGCGCTTCCGGAACACCTCCGCAGCCTCTACATCGCGCTCGTGGACAGGGACGTCGAAGAGAAGCTCGCGGCGGATCTCGTGCAGTCGGTCCATGCCTCGACAGCCGCCGGCGATCGCCCCGGCGGGTCGGCCGCCGCCGAACGTGCGGTTCTCGACGCGATGGCCGGCCTCGTCGCGACCGCGCCGGAGGTGAAGCCCCGGCGCCGGAAGACGCACGTGACCGCGCTCGTCGGACCGACCGGCGTCGGCAAAACGACGACGGTCGCCAAGCTCGCGGCGATTCACAAGCTTCTTAACCACCGCTCGGTGGGCCTGATTTCGGCGGACACGTACAGGATAGGCGCGATTGAGCAGCTCAAGACATTCGCAGCGATCGCCGACATCCCGATGGAGGTGGTGTACAGGCCGGCGGAGATGGCCGCCGCAATCGGCAAATTCAGGGACAGGGACATCGTCCTGATCGATACCGTCGGCCGCAGCCAGCGCTCGCCGAAGGAACTGGGGGAGCTTGCGCGCTTCATGAATGCAGCCGAGCCGGACGACATCCACCTGGTTCTGAGCGCATCGACGTCGACGAAGGGCGCGCTCGACATTATCGACAGGTTCCGCGTCGTGAAGCCGAACAGGCTCCTTTTTTCAAAGCTGGATGAAGCGGTGACGCTCGGCCCCCTCCTGAGCGTGGCGAGCCGTGACAGGATCCCGGTCTCCTATGTGACGACCGGCCAGACCGTGCCCGACGACATCGTCCGTGTCGATCCGGCCAGATTTGCAAGCATGGTATACTCGGGGGATATCGCGCATGCCTGACCAGGCCGAACGCATGAGAAGAATTGCCGAGCTGTATCACCGTCCCGCGCGGCCGCACGTCATCACGGTCACAAGCGGCAAGGGGGGGGCGGGGAAGAGCACGGTGGCATTGAACCTCGCGATCACGTTCTGCGACCTGGGAAAGAAAGTGATCCTTCTTGATGCAGATGCAAACCTCGGGGGGCTGGATGTCATGCTGAAGCTCTCCCCCCGGTACCGGCTGGCGGACGTCCTGAGGGATGACGTCGATCTGGAGGATGCGCTCATGTCCCCGAAGGATGGCCTGAGGATCCTGGCGGGGAATTCCGGGGAAATTGACTATCCGCTTCTGACCCCCGGGGTCCAGGAACGCCTCATCGACGAGATCCTCGGCCTCCGGGAGCGGTATGACGTTCTCATGATCGATACCGCGGCCGGCCTCACGCCGGAGATAATACAGTTTGCGGAGCCTGCGGACGAGACGCTGATCATCACGACGACAGAGCCCACGGCGATTCTCGATGCGTATGCAATGATGAAGGTCCTCTGGGCCACGCGCGCGGACGCGGCGGTGAATCTTATCGTGAACGCGGTGCGCGAGCCGGCGGACGCCGACGAGACCGTGAACCGGCTGCGCCTCGCCGTCGACCATTTCCTGGGGCGGTCGTTCGGGTATCCCGGATTCGTTCCGTTTGATCCCTGCGTGCACAAAGCGATCCAGCAGCAGGAAGCGGTCATGACGCGGTTTCCGCATTCCGCTGCCGCGCTCTCGATCAGGGCGATCGGGCGTTCGCTGGCGGGTGAGTTTGTGAACTCCACAATAATGAAGGCGGTCACGGTATGAACAAGATCATCTTTCAGATCGGGATGCTCGGCTTCTGCGTGTCGGCGGTGTTTTTCGGCACCCAGGGAATGAGCCTTATGGAGACGGTTTCGCGGGCATTCATCGTCTTTATCGTCGTTGTATGTGCGATCGCGGTCGTGCTCCTCATGAGCTCGATGATCATGTCGAAAGAGAAGGCGGGGGAGGAAGTGGGTGCTGCGGCTCCCGGACAACGCGACCCGGCGGGTGCACGGCGGCCGACAATGCAGTCGTCCAAATAGGCGGGTGAACAATGGAAACGCTTCCCGCAGACGTGTGGAGCCAGCTTGAGACCACGAAGGCGCCCGGCCTCAAACGAAGGGTTGTCGTCCATTACGCCGGTCTTGTGCAGTTCGTATTGAAGAGGTTCGGTTTTTCCGGCAGGGCCCGTTCTCTCGGGCTTGACCGGGATGACCTCCTGCAGATAGGAATGATGGGGCTGCTGGATGCCGTGGAGAGGTTCAGCCCCGCCATGGGCGTCAAGTTCGATACGTACGCGGTGTCAAGGATCCGGGGAACCATTCTCGACGAAATGCGGCGCCTTGACTGGATCCCCCGCGCGGTTCATGCGCAGCACAGGGCGTACAGGGACGCGCAGGACCAGGTCGTGCGGGAGACGGGGCGTGAGGCCACGGCAACCGACATTGCGGCGAAGCTGTCGATGACCGCGGAAGAATTCAGGAAGTTCATCACGGACACGGGGGAAATCATGAACCGGGATACACGCCGAAAAGGGGAAGCCGGCGAGGGAGAGGCCGTTGAATCGGTTGCGACCGATACGCTTTCACCCGAGGAGCTCCTCAGCCAGGAAGATACGCGCCGGCACCTTATGGATGCGGTCAACAAGCTTCCGCCCCGCGAGCGGGCCGTTATCGCCCTCCACTACTACGAAGGTCTGAAGTTTGCGGAGATCGGAAGCGTCCTGCGCCTCTCGGAGTCGCGCATTTCGCAGGTCCATACGGAGATTCTTTCGAAGCTCCGGCTCGGCCTCGCCTCTCTGGGGGAGGGTGTCTGATGGATAACGTCCTCTCGCGAACTGCGCTCATGGAGCACATCCTGAGCCTGGTTGACGATCCCGAGTCGCACGTGAAGGAACTGGGCGCAATCCTGGAGTGGGATCCGTCGCTCTCGACCTCTGTCACCCGCAAGGCGGCCCTCTCGTACGGGCTTCCCTTCCCCTCATGCACTCTGAACCTTGCGCTTGCGCTGCTCGGAAGCAGGGTGGTGAAGGAGACCGTCAGGTTCGCGATTACAAGCCGCGCGTCGCGCGACCTTGTCATGAGCGTGTATGAGACGACGGGGTTCTGGGACAGGCTGGCGGCCGCGGATCATGAACACGGACCGGCGCCGGAGATTCAGTGCGGCGCGCTCAAGGAGCACCTGGAAGCCGGGCTCGGTCTTCTCTCCCCGGAGATGCGCGTCGTGCTCGCGCTCCATTACTACGAGGCGCTTCCTCTGGAGATGATAGCGCGGGTCACGGGAATCGACGTGGACGAGGTGGAGGATCTGAAGGACCAGGCCCTGTGCCGCCTGAGCACGGTGTTCGGTTCGTCACACGCGGCCAATTCGGGGGGGACCAGGCAATGATGTCACCGGAATATATCAAGGAACGCGTTCAGTCCATCATCCAGCTCCCCGCGCTCCCGGCGGTGGCGATGGAGGTCGTGGAAATGGTCGACAACCCCCGGACGAGCGCGTCAAAACTGGGCAAGGTGATCTCCACGGACCAGGCGCTGACGGCGAAAGTACTGAAGATCGCGAATTCGCCCTTTTACGGATTTCCGAGGAAAATCTCGACGATCGACTTTGCCATCATCGTGCTCGGATACGATGCGCTCAAAGAGATCGTGATAAGCATTTCGCTCATAAGTTCGCTCCAGAAGAAGTCCGACGGACTGTTCGATGCCAAGGGCTTCTGGGACCATGCGATCGCGACGGGCGTTCTCGCGCGGCGTCTCGCGCGGGATCTCGGCTACCGCGTGACGGAAGAGGTCTTTGTCGGCGGCCTGCTCCATGACATGGGGGTCTCCGTTCTCCACCGGTACTTCAAGAGCGAATACCGGAGGATTGTCGAGATCGCGCGGGAGTCTGAACTGACATTTCTGGAAGCCGAGGAGAGTGTCCTGAGCGTCACACACGCGGAAGTGGGCGGGTGGCTTGCGGAGCGCTGGAATCTCCCCCGGCACCTTGTCGAGGCGATCTCGCTCCATCACACTCCGGCGAAGGCCGAGAGCAACCAGGAGCTCGTCTCGCTCATCCACTGCGCGGATGTCGTGTCCTGCAAGGTGATGAAGGGGCAGACCGAATTCGACAAGGGGATTGATTTCGACAGGGTTGCGCTCGCGCGCCTCGGGCTGAACGACGAAAACGCGGTTGAGGAATACATCGAAAACTGCACGTCGATCCTGAACGCGGATCTCGAAGAGGCCGTCAGGGCCGGGGGGTTCAGGTGATGGAACAGGAGAAGAAACAGGGCGGGCAGGTCCGGAAACAGAAAAAAACGAAGCTCGAGATTCTGGAGGAGGGTCTTCCCCATTTCGAGCAATTCATCGAGAGCCGGGAGAGCTACATCAAGGCCCTGGAAACGACGATCGAGGTGCTCCGCCGCGACAACATGAACGCGAGCACGAACAATCTTGCAATCCGCAGCTCCATCGACGAGCTCGTGGCGATGCAGCGGATGTCCAACTCCGTGAGCACGTCGGCGGAGCCCGACCAGATCGTCCACGCGCTGATGGATCTGACCCGGCAGGTGATCCCGGTCCTCGAGTCGGACATCTTCCTGTTCGACGATAAGGCGGAGAACCTGATGTCTCTTGGGAGCAGGCCCTCGGGCCGCCTTCAGCACGAGGCGGAACACCAGCTTGAAGCCGGGATCGTCGACTGGGTGATCGCGGAGAAGAAAACCGTCGTCATCCCCGACCTGGAGCACATGGTCTCCAACACGAGCTCCCGCAATTTCGTCATCGTCCCCCTCATACTCAGGAGCACGGGGGTCGGGATCTATGTCATCCACACCGAGAAGGCCCAGCAGGAGTTTTCGAACCAGGACATCCAGCTTCTGACCGTCCTGGCGAACCAGGCGGCGGTCGGCGTCGAGCACTGGCGCACGCTGCGCCAGCTTGTGAACGCCAACGAGGAGATCAAGTCTTCCCACGCGCAGATGATCCAGGCGGCGAAGCTCGCCGCGATCGGTGAACTTGCGGCGGGGATCGCGCACGAGATCAAGAATCCCCTGAGCATCCTTCTGCTCCACCTCGACCTTGCGCAGGCCGGGAAGCCGCTGCCGAACTGGATGGAGATGTTCAGCGCGCAGGTGAAACGGCTTTCCGACATCACGCTCCGCCTGATGAATTTCGCCCGCTCGGCGTCCGAGGACGTGACGCTTGACCCGCTGTCGGTCACGCGGGTGATCGAGGACGCGGTGGCGATCGTCCGGCACGAGTTCCGCGGCGGACAGATCGAAATCGATCTCGAATTTGCAGAACCTCTTCCACCGGTCCGGGGGAACGCGAACTACCTCCAGCAGGTGTTCCTGAATCTTCTCATCAATGCCCGGGACGCGATGACCGAAGGGGGCCGCATCACGATCGCGGCCTCGCCGGCCGCGCCCGGCGTCAGGATCACGTTCGGCGATACGGGGCCCGGCATCCCCGCGGCGATACGCGAGAAGATCTTCAAGCCCTTCTTCACGACAAAGGGGGAGAAGGGGACGGGGCTCGGGCTTGCGATCTGCAGCAAGATCATCGCCCAGCACGGCGGAACGATTTCCGTCAGGAGCGAATCGGGAACGGGAACGATGTTTACCATAACGCTCCCGGTCTGGAAGGAGAATCGCGCATGAACATGATCCCGGCGGTGCGGACACGTGTGGCCGGCATGCTCTTTCTCGCAGCGGTCTGCGCTCTTCCCTCGAGGGGAGCCGGTGCGGGGGACGGTGCGGTGCTGAACGGAATTCACGGTACAACGGCCGCTGCGAAAGCCGCGAAAGGGCGTCCTGACACGGCCCGGTCCGTTTCCCCCCGGGCGGGGTCCGGGAGAGTCCGTGCCGGTGTGGGAGCATGGAAAACCCCTCCGATTGATGTGCGCGCATTGTCCGCCGCTGAGCCCCGGGCGGCGGCTGAAGCCGCACCGGCGATTCTTCGCCCTGTCGCGTCTGGAGGGGGGCTTCCTGTCGTTCTGGCAGCGTTCTTTGTTGCCGCCTGCTCGACTGCTCTGGTACTCTTCTTCGTGCACCGGGTATCCAGACGGGAACGGACGGCGCCAGCGACCGCCGCGTGCCCGCAGAAGGCGGCGGACCGTGCCGCGCCGCTGCCGGACGGACGTGAATTTGACGGGGAGGGGGGAATCCCCGTTGCGGAGGTTGAAGAGTGTTTCGACGGAGTCGGAAGGGAGCTCCGAAGCTCGCGGGCGGAATTCGCCCTCGCCATGAAGCTCCATTCCGGAGCACTGGGAGACGACGCCGGGCGCCGCGCCAGGAGTGCATGCCGTGCGGACGCGACGACCGCGGAACGGGTGAAGGTTGCACGGAGGCTCGGCATCGGGCGTGGAGAGATCGACCTTGCCCTCCGGCTGCAGAAACTTGGAAGAACGTCCGCGGAAGGGGAAAACGCATGATCAAGGGACTGCAGACCGCCGAGACATCGATGCGTCCTAAGCTGGCGCGCATGGACGTGATCGCGAACAACCTTGCGAATGTCAGCACGACCGGGTACAAGAGGGACCGGCTTTTTGTGCAGATGCTCAATGACTCCGTGGCGGGAAAGACGAATGCGGCGGGGGACCTGGACGGCGTGAAGGTGACTGAAGGGGTGGATTTCAGCGAGGGCTCCCTGCGCGAGACCGGGAACCCGCTTGACGTTGCCATCCAGGGGCAGGGGTTTTTCGCGGTGGATACCCCGGGGGGGGTCCGGTACACCCGGGGGGGGAGTTTCAAGCTCTCGCCCGACGGCACGCTTGTGAATGCGGACGGCTATCCGGTCGAAGGGACGGGGGGCCCCATCCGGTTCAGGGACATGGACAGGCAGCAGCAGGTCAACGTGAGCATCGCCGAAACGGGCGAGGTCATGATCGACAAGGACACGATCGGGAAGATCCGCGTCGTGGATTTCGCCGACCTGTCGGCGCTGAAAAAAGAATCCGCGTCACTGTTCGACGCGGCGCCCGGAACCGCCACGACGGAGGGGGAGTCGCCGGCCTCGGCGGTCAAGCAGGGGTTTCTTGAAGAATCGAACGTCAACGGCGTCGAGGAGATGATCGCGATGACGGAGCTGCAGCGGAGCTTTGACACGGACCAGAAGGTCCTCCAGGCGATGGACAGCTCTATTGAGAAATCACTCGAAGTGGGAAAGCTCTAATGTCACGCGTACACCATTGAAGGGAGAGCAGCGATGAACAGGGCATTGCGCACCGCGGCGAGCGGGATGGCCGCACAGCAGATGAACGTTGAAATCATAGCAAACAACCTGGCGAACGTCAACACGACAGGGTTCAAAAAAAGCCGTCCCGAATTCCAGGACCTCATGTATCAGACACTGAAGACGGCCGGGGTCTCGCAGAATCCCAATATCCGGGTTCCGATTGAAATCCAGGTCGGGAACGGCGTTGTCCCCGTCGCCACGCTGAAGACCTTTGCACAGGGGGATCTTCAGACGACAAACAATCCGCTTGACGTTGCGGTTCAGGGTGAGGGTTTCCTGCAGGTCCGCATGCCGGACGGCTCCCTCGCCTACACGAGGGACGGGTCTCTGAAGCTCTCCGCGGACGGCACGATCGTCACGTCTCAGGGATACTCGTTCGAGCCGGGGATCACGCTCGGGGGCGATACGAGCAACGTGACGATCGGCATCGACGGGACGATCGACGTTACGGCAACGAACGAAACCACCCCTACGAAGGCGGGACAGATCGAGCTCGCGAAGTTCGTGAACCCGGCGGGTCTCAGGGCGATCGGCAACAGTCTTTTCGTGGAGACTCCGGCTTCGGGCCCGCCGGTCACGGGGACCCCCGGATCGGAGGGTTTCGGTCAGACGCTCCAGGGTTCGCTGGAGTCCTCCAACGTCGACGTTGTGGAAGAAATGGTGGGCATGATCACGGCGCAAAGGGCCTACGAAATGAATGCAAAGACAATAACGGCGGTTGATGAAATGCTCAGCACTGCCAACAACATCCAGCGGTGATCTCGTGAAGTCCATCCTTGCCGTCGCGAGCGTTCTCCTCTCGTCCGTGACCGTGTGCTCGGGTTCCGGCACGATGTTCCTCCGTTCCGCCGATCTGCGCGGCGCGGTGGAAACGTACGTGGCGGGACTCCCGGCGCGGGAGGGTATCGAATATGCCGTCGAATGCCGCGACGTCCCTGACAGCATCGTGATCCCGTCGGGGATCCTCCGGCTGGCGGTGGATCCGGCGGCAACCCCCGTGCTGCGGGGGCATGTTGCGCTCGCCGTCGAAGTCGCCGTCGACGGGGCGACGGTGCGGAGGGTGCTTGTGGCGGCGTTTGTGCGGACCTACGCCGAAGTCCTTCTGGCGGGACGGGCTCTCGATGCCCGTGCCGCCGTCGGCGCGAACGACGTACGGAGCGCCCGGGTGGAAACGACGGAATGGTCGCGGCGCCCCGTTGCCGGTGTTGCATCGCTTGCGGGAAGGAGAACGCGGCGGATCATTGCAGAGGGGAGCATACTGTTTGAGGAGCTTTTTGAAGATCTCCCCCTTGTCGCGCGCGGAGAGCGGGTGACGCTCCGGGCTGCGTCAAAAGGCGTCTCCATCTCGACCGGGGCGGAGGCGCTGCAGGATGGCCGCCTGGGCAGCGTGATCACCGTGCGAGCGTCCTGCACGCGCAGCCGACTCAGGGCCCGCGTGATCGACGCCGGTGTCGTGGAAGCTCTTGAAGAGTGAGATCATAATGAAAGGGAATGGCATGAACGCCCGTCAAACATTCGTTCCGCTGATCTTCCTGGCGGTCGCCGCCGCCGCATCATCGAACGCGCAGGACATGCGCGAGAACGTGATGAAGTCCCTCTTTTCGGATCAGAAGGCCGCGCACACGGGGGATGCGATCACGATAATCGTTGTCGAGACGAACAGCGCGAGCAACGATGCCACGACGAGCTCGTCGCGCCAGAGCAACTTCTCGCTCGGGGCCCAGACCGGCTCCACGTCTCCCGGGGTCAATTTCGGCCTGGGAACGTCGAACGGGTTCACCGGAACCGGCGGGACGTCGAGCAAAGGCTCCGTCCAGGCGAAGCTGAGTGCCCGGGTCGATTCCGTTCTCCCCAACGGCAACCTTGTGATCAACGGGAACCGGATCATCATCGTCAACGGCGAAAAACAGATAATCACGATCTCGGGTATCGTCCGGCCGTCTGACATACAGGCCGACAACTCGCTCTATTCCTACAACATCTCGGATGCGCAGATCGCGTTCGAAGGGGACGGGATAGTGTCCCGGGCCCAGGGACCCGGATGGATAACAAAACTCCTCCACTGGCTACTGTGAGATGAACTCATGACACGGAAATGCGTTTGTGCAGTTGTTGCGGCGGCCGCGCTCGCGGCCCTTCCTTCCCCCGCCACCGCCGGGGCGAGGATCAAGGATATCGCATACGTCCAGGGCGTCCGCCAACTTCAGCTCATCGGGTACGGCCTCGTCGTGGGGCTTGAAAACACCGGGGACACGCAGCGCTCGACGTTTACCGTCCAGTCGGTCACAAGCATGCTGAAGAGATTCGGCATTACCGTCGCCCCCGCCGACCTCCGTCTCAGGAATGTGGCCGCGGTGATGGTGACCGCCACCGTTCCCGGGTTCGCGAAGGAGGGAGGGATCTGCGATGTCATCGTCTCTTCCATGGGCGATGCGACGAGTCTTCAGGGGGGGACGCTTCTTATGACCCCTCTCTCGGGTATTGACGGGACGATCTACGCGATGGGACAGGGCCCGCTCTCAACGGGGGGTGTGAGCGTCAAAGCCAACGGCAACGAAATTCGCCGCAACCACACCGCCGCCGGAAGGATCCCCGGGGGTGCATCGATCGAGAGGTCGCTCACAACGACGTTCAGCAGGGATTCGACGGTCACCGTGGTCCTTACGCAATCCGATTTCACGACGGCCTCCCGGATCGCCGACGCAATAAACACCAGGCTTGGAAACCGGAGTGCGATCGCCACGGACGGCTCGACGGTCACGATCACCGTGCCGAGAGAATACCGGCTGGAGGGAAAGCTTGTCGAGTTCATTTCCATCGTGGAGCTTCTGGAGGTCAGCCCGGACGTTGTTGCCCGCGTGGTGATCAACGAGAGGACGGGGACCGTCGTCGTGGGGGGGAACGTCAGCATACTTCCGGTGGCGATTTCACACGGGGGGCTGAACATCGACATCGAATCCGTTCCCGTGGTCTCGCAGCCTGAGGCCTTCTCGCACACCGGGCAAACCGTCGTCACCCAGATGACGTCGGTTGCCGCGGGCGAGGACTCGAGCAGCGTTGTGGCCATTAACGGCGTGGCCACGGTGCAGGAAGTGGCGCGCGCGCTCAATTCGCTGAAAGTGACGCCGCGGGACATCATTTCCATCTTCCAGGCGCTCAGGGAAGCGGGCGCGCTCAAGGCGGAGCTTGTGATAATCTGATGCCGGCGACCGGAAACATAACGAACCCCGCCTCCGCTCCGAAGAGTGCGACCGTCCTCGACGCGAAGGGGAAGGCGCGCCTCCAGAAGGCGGTGAAGGATTTCGAGGCGATATTCATGGGGATGATGATGAAAAGCATGCGGAGTTCCGTCCCGGACGAGGAAGGAGCCGGCCAGTCATTCGGGGGAGATGTCATGGAATCGTTGTTCGATGACGCCGTGGCGAAGCAGATGGCCGGAAGGAGCAATCTCGGCCTGGCCGATATGCTCTACAGGTCAATCACGAAAGAACCCCTCCCCGGGTCGGTGCCCGGGGCAGCCGGCATACAGGGGAATGTGACCGCGGCGAATGTCCTCCCGGCGGTGTCGGCTGCACACGATATGAACGCGGCATCCGGCGGAACGCGCCCGGTTCCGGCGTCGGCGGCGACGAAATCTCCGGTTCCGGAACCGGATCCCCGTGATTCAGATGCGGCTTCCCCTGCGGGCGCCTGGACGGTTCCGTCCGCCTCCACGCTCGACCGGATCGCGTCGTACGAAAACATTATTCAGGGAGCAGCCCGGGCACACGGTGTGGATTCGACGATGCTCAAGGCGGTGATTGCGGCGGAGTCTGCGGGGAACCGGAACGCGGTGTCGCCGAAGGACGCGAAGGGACTGATGCAGTTGACCGATTCCACGGCTGCCGATATGGGGGTCGCAAACGTCTGGAACCCCAGGGAAAACATCGAGGGCGGGGCAAAATACCTCCGGTCGCTCATACAGCGGTTTCCGGATGACACGAAGAGCGTGATCGCATCATACAATGCCGGCCCCGCGCGGGTCGCGAAGCACGGCGGAGTTCCACCCATTCCCGAGACGCAGGCGTACGTCAAGCGCGTCATGAACTACATGAATTTCTTTGAACAGGAGGAGGCCGCACATGAAGGACGTTGAAAAGCTGCAATCGATCCTGGAGTCGGAGGCCGACGTTGCCACCGGGATCTACGATCAGGTGACCCGCGAAATGGAGGCAATCATCATGCTCTCCGGCTCGGATCTCTCGGCGACGGTCAGGGCGGAGGTGGAGCTTCTGAAGCCGCTCGAAAAGCTCGATCAGGAGCGCGCCCGGTGCGCCGAGGAGCTGGGGAATCGCCTTTTTCCCGATGGGACCCAGCATGCCCGTACGATGACCGTCCGGGAGCTCATCCGCTATCTTCCCCGCCCGGAAGCTCTCGCGATCTCCGGGGCCGCAGACAGGCTCCGCAGCGTCGTCGAGAACATCGTGGCGGCAAACAACAGGAACAGGCTGCTCCTGGAACGGTCGCGCCGGTTCGTTGAGGAAACCCTTCGCATCGTGACGGACGACCATACGCGCACGCTCATTAACAAGAGGATGTAGGCCATGGCAGGACTCTCCCTGATACTCGAGACCGCCCGGCGTGCGCTTCAGGCGCAGCAGATCGGGTTAAGCGTGACAAGCCATAACATTGCCAATGCGACGACGCCGGGGTATTCGCGCGAAACGGCGGGGTTTGTCCCGACGGAGCCCCTCCCGGAGCCGTACGGCCTTCTCGGCACGGGCGTAAGCGTGGATTCTGTGACGAGGGCGACCGACCAGTTTGTCGCCGCGCAGATGCGCGACGTGAACCAGTCCATGTCGTATTCGTCGGAGCAGAACCAGATTCTGACCCAGGTCCAGTCGAGTTTTGACGAGCCGTCGGACACCGCGCTGAGCGGGAACCTCACGCAGTTCTTCAACGCGTGGCAGACCCTCTCGACGAACCCGGAGGACAGCTCCTCGCGCAACGCCGTTCTTCAGAGCGGCGTGCAGCTTGCGCAGTCGTTCAACACGCTGAGCGGCGATCTCACGCAGCTCCGCTCGTCCCTCGTCAGCGACGTAAGCGACAAACTCTCGACGATAAACACGCTTACCTCCCAGCTCAGTGCGCTGGATCTCCAGATCACGAACGCGAAGGCGCTTGGGCAGGACGCGAATGACGCGATGGACCAGCGGGACGAAAAACTCCAGCAGCTCTCCGGGCTTATCAACATCAGCGTCTCCTATGACGCGAGGGGATCGATGACCGTATCGACGGGAGGAGCCGCGATCGCGTCCGGGGCGGGATCGCTGAACCTCACCTCGTCGGTCGTAGGGAACCAGATCGAGATACAGACGTCGCTCGGCGGGCCGCCCCTATCGATCACGGGGGGCGGGCTGGGAGGAGACCTGAACATGTACAACACGTCGATCCCTGGAACGCTCGCACAGCTCGATCAGACCGCCGGGGCCCTCATCACGAAGCTGAACCAGGTTCAGGAGGCGGGCTACGGGCTCGGGACGCCTCCCCCGACGGGGACGGCGTTCTTCACCGGTGCGGGAGCCGGCGACATCGCCGTGAATCCCGCGGTGCTGGCAAACGCCAATCTCATAGCCGCGTCCTCCGACGGAACCCCCGGAGACAACGCAAACGCTCTGGCGATTGCGGGGATACAGACGGAGAATCTTCTCAACGGGAACTCGGAGACGATCGGCTCATTCTATAACGGCATCGTCAGCAACCTCGGGTCGGCGGTTGACAACACCAACGATCAGTCGACGCAGCAGCAGTCGGTGCTGACGGGTCTTCAAAACCAGCAGAGCTCCGTTTCGGGGGTGTCCATCGACGAGGAAATGACGAACATGATCACGTTTCAGAACGGCTACGACGCCGCGGCAAAAGTCATCACGACGGTAAACGACATGTTTCAGACAATAATCAATATGGCGACGACATGAGAATTACAGAAAGCAACCTCGCATCCGACTTCCTGAACAACGTGAACAATGCCCGGGAGCGCATCAGCGTTCTCCAGGACCAGCTCTCCTCCGGAATGCGTGTCAACAAGCCGTCGGATGATCCCGCGGCCGCGGACATGATCCTGAGGTTCAACCAGAGCATCAGCAGGAACGAGCAGTTCTCGAGCAACATCGGCGCGGCCCAGTCAATGCTCTCGACGACGACGGATGCGCTCGACGGGGTGCAGCAGGTCCTGACGCAGCTTCAGACGACAATGACCCAGGTTTCGAACGGGGCGGAGGCCGCATCGATCCCCACGTTCGCCGACACCGTCGACGGGTATCTGACGCAGGCAATTGATCTGGCGAACACCCAGTTTAACGGGAAATACGTGTTCGGCGGGACGCAGACGCAGACGCCGCCGTACGTGCTGACGGCAAACGCGACGCCTCCTCCGTCTCAGACCGTGACCTATAACGGGAACGCCGGGAGCATCAACTATGCGGTGAGCGAGGGGCAGACCCAGCCGGTCAATGTCACGGGCCAGGCGGCCTTCGGCGGCACAGCGCTGTTCAACGAATTGATCACGATTCGGGACAACCTGAAGGCGGGGGTGCTACCCACCGCGGCCGACTTCACCGCGGTGCAGAATTCACTCCAGACGGTGCTGAATGCGACGGGGAGCGCGGGCGCGATCCAGCAGAGCCTCGATGCGACGTCGGCGCACCTGGCGCAGCAGCACACGCAGCTCCTGTCCCTCCGGTCCGCGCAGCAGGATACCGACCTTGCCTCGGCGACGCTGGACCTTACACAGGAACAGACGACCCTCAATGCGGCGCTTGCAGTGGGGGCAAAGATCCTTCCCCAGTCACTTGTCGATTTCCTGACGTGATGCCATGAAACGGACATTCGACATAACGACGGCCGGCGGTCTCATCCTGGGTGTGATCGCGATATTCGGGTCGTTCATGCTCGAAGGGGGAAGCATCGGCGCTCTCATACTCCTCCCGGCGATGACGATTGTCTTCCTGGGCACGTTCTCGGCCGCGATGATCGGCACGTCGCTGAAGAATTTCCTGCAGGTCGGGACAATGTTAAAACTCGCGCTCTTCCCCCCGTCGTACGAGGTGAAGGATACGATCGACAGCATCGTCCGGTATTCGACGGTGGCGCGGAAAGAAGGGCTCCTGGCGCTCGAGAAGGAGCTCGGCAACGTCACGAACGCCTTCATGAGGAAGATCCTCCGGTTTGCCATTGACGGGACGGAGCCCGAAGTGCTGCGGGCGCTGGCCGAGACCGAGGTTAATTACGTCGGCGAGCGTCACGGCCGCGCGGCCGCCATATTCCAGAAGATGGGGGGATACTCGCCGACGATGGGGATCATCGGGACGGTCATGGGGCTCATCGCCACGCTGGCTTCGGCGGGGGAGGACGCAAACATCCTCATCCGGCACATCGCCAGCGCGTTTATTGCAACGCTCTGGGGGGTGTTCATGGCCAACATCGTCTGGCTCCCCATCGCGGACAAGCTGAAGTTCATTCATGACCAGGAATACCTCTTCATGGACATGATCGTCGAGGGGGTCCTCTCCATACAGGCGGGCGAGGTTCCCTCCGTCATCAAGGCCAAGCTCAACAGCATGCTTCCGTCCAATCAGCAGGAAACGGACAACTGATGAAGAAGAAGTCTCATACCGGGGAGCACGAGAATTCGGAGCGATGGCTGCTGACGTATGCCGACCTCATCACGCTGCTGCTGGGGCTCTTCGTCATCCTGTACGCGATGTCGAAGATCGATGCGGGGAAGTACGCCGAGATCGTGAACGCGATGGGGGGGATCTTCGGTTCCTCCAAAGGCGTGATGGCGGGGAACAACGGCGTCATGAGTTCCCAGATCCCTCTGATACAGAACGAAAGGCAGAAGATCGCGCAGGACCTCCGCTCGGCGCTCCATCTGGAGACGAAGAAGCTCCCGATCGCCATATCGAGCAACGAACGCGGGATCACCGTCCACATCATGGATGAGCTTCTGTTTGCCTCCGGGAGCGCCGAGATCAAGGAATCCTCGATGCCGGCGCTCGACAGCCTCGCACGCGTGCTGCGGGACCTCCCGAACGACGTCCGGGTCGAAGGGCACACGGACAACGTCCCCATAAGCTCCGCACAGTACCCGTCCAACTGGCATCTGTCTGTGGCGCGTGCCGTAAGTATTGCGTATTATCTTATACAGGTGCATTCGCTGAATCCCGAAAAAGTGGCGGCGGTCGGCTTTGCCGAATACCAGCCTCTTGTCCCGAACGACACCGACGTCCACAGGGCCCAGAACAGGCGCGTGGATATCGTCATTCTCGCCAACACGGTTCACAGCGTCCTTTCGGAGCAGCAGAAGGCGCAGCAGCAGGACAAATCCGACTCAGGGAAGAAGGAGACCCTCCAATGAAATTTACAAACCGCCAGTTTGGAGAACTTGAATTCGAGGAAGACCACGTGGTGACGTTTCCTGCGGGTCTTATCGGGTTCGAGAGGCACAGGAAGTATCTCATCGTCGATGACGTTGACAGCGAGCCGTTCCGCTGGCTTGTCTCCCTCGAGGACAGTACCCTGAGCTTTCCTCTTCTCGATCCGGGGCTGCTGCTCCCCGGCTATGCCGTGGATGCGGTGACGGGGGGGGGAAAGACCGTGTTTGTTGTCGCGTCCCTCCGCCCTGACGTCAGAAAGTCCACCGTAAACCTGAGGAGCCCGCTCGTGATCGACAACGGGACGCGGACAGCACGCCAGGTCATCCTCGATGACGAGGGGCTCCCCCTGCAGTTCCCGCTCGTGCCGCCGGCGGCAAACGCGGTGGGAAGGTGACCCATGCTCATCCTGTCGCGGAAAATCGAAGAAGAGATACGGCTCGGCGAGAACGTCACGATCAAGGTCCTCGCGATCCACAACGGCCAGGTCAAGATCGGCATCGAAGCGCCGCGTGACGTGCGGGTGATCCGCGGGGAGCTGTATGCCGAGATCCAGCAGGCGAACCTCGAGGCGTCCCACGGGGACCGGGACGCAGCCGCGAGAGCGGCGGCGGGCCTTGTGAAACCCGGGGAAAAGAAATAACGAGAGGAGCACGGAGCTAAACAATGTTCGTCATCATCGGTATCGCGGTCGTCCTCCTGGGGGTGCTGGGGGGGTTTGTCTTCAACGGCGGGCCCCTCCTTGTGCTCATCCAGCCCGGCGAGTTTATAATCATTTTTTCGGCGTGCATTGGCTCTCTCCTTGTCGGAACTCCGCTCGCCGTCCTGAAGCGCCTCGTTGCGAGCCTCGGGACGATCCTCAAGGGGGACCCGTACGGCAAGGAACAATATGTCAACCTGCTCAAGACGATGTATGAGCTGTTTAACGTGGCGAAGCGGGACGGGCTCATCAGCATCGAGGCGCACATCACGGACCCCGCGAAGAGCGCGATTTTCAGGAAAAACGAATTCCTTCTCAAGAACCACCACGCGCTCGATTTTCTCTGCGACACGATGAAGCTCATCCTTGGCGGGGGGGTCCCGGCGTTTGATCTCGAGGCGCTCCTGGAGGCGGACATCGACACCCACCACGACGAGGAGTCGGCGGTTCCCACGCTGATCCAGAGCGTGGGAGACGCGCTTCCCGGACTCGGCATCGTGGCGGCGGTCCTCGGCATCGTCATCACCATGCAGGCGATCGACGGCCCCCCGGCCGAGGTCGGCGAGAAGGTCGCCGCGGCCCTCGTGGGCACGTTTCTGGGCATCCTGATGTCGTACGGGTTCGTGCAGCCGCTGGCGGCGAACCTGGGGCTGCTGAATCAGAGATCGTCGCGCTACTTCGAGTGCATGAAGGCCGGCATCGTCGCCTATGCCAAGGGGAACGCCCCCGTCGTCGTCGTCGAATTTGCCCGGCGGGTGATATTTGCGGCCGTGCGCCCGTCGTTCGACGAGGTGGAGAAGGCGGTCAAGACCGTGAAGGCGGCGTAAGGGAAGGGAAACGCGATGGAAGAGCAGGGGAGCGAAGCCCCGATACGCATTGTCAGGAGGAAGAAGGGTCACGCCGGCCACCACGGCGGGGCGTGGAAGGTGGCGTACGCGGATTTCGTGACGGCCATGATGGCGCTCTTCATTGTCCTCTGGATCGTCGGGCAGAGCAAGCAGGTCAAGGAATATGTCGCGAACTACTTCAAGGACCCCGGTGCGTTTTTCGAAAACACGAAGGGGGGCGGAGCGTCGGGAGGAGGGAAGATCGGCGGCGCGACGACGACGGCGGAGGAATTCCTGAAGAGGCAGGAGGCGAACCTGCAGGAGGTGGGGAAAGAGATCATGAAGGAGATTGCGGGGAAGCCCGGGCTCGCAGAGCTGTCGAAGCAGATCAGGATCGAAGTCGTCAAGGAGGGGCTGCGCATCGAGCTCCTTGAAAGCCCCAATTCGGTCTTCTTCGACGTGGGGACGGCGAACATGCACGATGATACGAAGAAGCTCCTCGCGGTCATCGCGGCCGGCATCCGCGACCTCCCGAACCACCTGATTCTCGAAGGGCACACCGACAGCCGGCGCTACTCCTCGGCCCTGGGCTACACAAATTTCGAGCTGAGCACCGACCGCGCCAACAGCGCGCGCCGCGTGCTCGTCGCCGAGGGGATCCAGGAGGAGAGGTTCGACGAGGTCCGGGGGTATGCGGACACAATGCTCCGGAACACCGCGGATCCGCTCGACGCCGTCAACAGGAGGATAAGCATCATACTCAAGTTTGAGGGGAAGAAAGATCATGAGTGAGAGGGTGCATATACTCATCGTGGATGACGAGGCCTCGACGCGCGAGTTCATGGCCCGACTCCTCGAAGGGGAAACCGGATATATCGTGAAGAGGGCGGGGACCGGGGCGGATGCCATCGAGGTCCTCGAGCAGTATCAGCCGACGGTTGTCATCACCGACCTGTACATGCCCGGGATGGACGGTCTCGGCCTCTGCCGCCATATCCGCGCCAGGCCGGAACTGAAGGGCACGATGGTGATGATGCTCTCGGCGGGGAACGACGTGAGCGAGCGCCTGAAGGCGTTCGAGTCGGGCGCCGACGAATACGTGCTCAAGCCGGTCAACGGCGACGAACTTGTCTCCAGGGTGCGGGCGCTGTTCCGGGTCAGGTCGCTCCGGGACGAGCTCGAACGCGACAACAGGGAGCTCGGGCGCCTCAACGCCGTCCTGAGCGAAGGCCTGTCGGCAGTCGTGACGCTTCTCGTCCATATCATAAGCCTCCGTGTGCCGGATGCGGGGACGCGGTCGGAACGCGCGGGCGCGATGGCCCGGTGGATGGGCGAACGCCTGTCGGTGGACCCGCCGGTGCTGGGGATGCTCGAGATGGCCGCACGCATACACGAGATAGGGAAGGGGATGTTCGCAGACGAGCTCCTCCGCAAACCGCACGCGCACCTCACCGTGGAGGAGAGGGAAACGCTTGAGAAATTCCCCCTGTTCGGGGAGTCCATCGTGAGCGCGGTGCCGCAGTTGAAGGAGGCGGGAACCTACATCCGCCACCAGATGGAGAACTTCGACGGCTCGGGCGTCCCGGACCGGCTCATGCGCGACAGGATACCGATGCCGTCGAGGATCCTCCGTGCGATCAACCTGATCGAGGACCTGAGCGCCGACCCCGCGGTCACCCCGGGGGCGGTTGCCGAAGGAGTGCGCAGGGCACAGGGGACAATTCTCTCCCCCCGCGTCGCCCAGCTTGCGGCGGAATACCTTACGGTGATCAACGATCCGCACTGGCTCGAGGGGAAGCGGCAGGTTCTGGTCCACGAGATGCAGGAAGGGATGGTGATCGCGAACGATATCTGCACGTCAAGCGGGGTGAAGCTTGTGGCGGCGGGGACGAAACTCTCGGCGACACAGGTGGAGAGGATACTCGCCCACAACTACAGCGATCCGATTCTCCACGGGATCTACGTCACGACATGAGTCGTTCGCGTTCCGAACGGCCCTTCCTCAGAGTATCGGAAAACTCGTCGAGGTTCTGCTCCCGTCTCTCGGCCTGAGGGTTGTCCTGGTCTGGGTTCCCTTCGGGAGCGACCGGGGCCTCTTCTCCGGCGGCGTCGAGAGGTAGTCGATCCAGAGGACGAGCTCTTCCAGCGGGGCGCCCTTTCTCACGAATCCCTCGTACCGCGGATCCTTCACGGCGTCAAGCGTATGCTGATCGTCATATCCCGAAAGATACAGGATCGGCACCGTGGCGAATTCCGGCATCGCCCTCAGCGCCCTGCTCATCTTGATTCCGTCCATGAGCGGCATGTAGATGTCCGTGACGACGAAGTCCACGTGCGTTCCCCGGATCTTCTCCAGCGCTTCGTGTCCGTTCTCGGCGAGCACGACCTCACATCCCCTGCTCATGAGCACGGTCCGTATGAGCAGCCGGTAGTCGAGTTCGTCATCAACGAGCAGTATTGTCATGGCCCTTCTCCGTCTATTTCCTCTGCGTCGAGATCCCGCCGGCAGAATTCCCGTGTGTACCTCTTCACACGGGAAGAAGGGCAAATCCGGTGCCAGAAACCGAGCCCCTTACGGCCCTGATTGCAGTCTGACTCTGCTCATATGGGGCACAACGGGGAGTGTCACCCGTGTGTGCATAGGCAGATTCTACAAAAGGGAATCAGAACTCCACGTGCCCGCGGAGCGAGAAGACGTTCACGACCGGTCCCCTGTCCCTGTTGTACGCGGGGTTGATGACGAGCTGTTCGTCGATCGTGAGCGTGAATGAAGGGAAGAGGGCGGCGCTGTAGTATGCTTCGGTGATCTGTTCCGGTGCGTAGTTGAGCGCGCCGTCCCCGATGAGAAACCCGTAGCCCCCCGCGGCAAGGTACTCCCGGTGGACCGGCGAGAGCATGTTGATGACCCAGGCGATTCCCGCATTGTCGTCTCTTCTCCCCCATGCATTGCCGCGGATCGTGACCCCCGCATGGAATGACCTGTCGATCTCCGTGAACGCCCATGTTTCCGTGTGCCCGTCGTTCCAGCTCAGCCTCGCGAAAAGGCCCGAGACGCTTCCTAAGTCCTGCTCCACGGAGACGACAAATCCGTATTTGGATGAATAGCTGTTCGTCCTGTCGATGTCCGGCGGTTCCCCCGCCAGGAGCCCCTGGTCGATCGCAGCCCTGTAGTTCCCCATGTCGGCGTGGTTGAGGAATCCTATCATGTGCAGTTTTCCCCCGAGAGTCCCCACCGTGTACGGCTTCACGATCTCCAGGTTCAGGCTGAACGCCCTGCCGATGTTGTGATCGAAGTAGGGTCCGTTTGCGTACGAGGGGACCATCACCGCGGCGAAGTTGACCACCCATGCCGGAACGTGCATCTCCGTGAGAATGCCCCAGTCGTATCCCCGGGTGTCTGCGGCGTAGTCCCACGCCGCGCCCGACCAGAGCGCCCAGTTCAGGAACTGCGTCCGTGCGTCGTGCGAGTACCTGTTGTCGTCAAACACATCCGTCAGGCTGAATTTCCCGACCGTCACCGTCACCCTGTGTTTCGGAATGCTCCCTGCAATCTGGTTCTGATCCGGATCGACGTTCTCCGTCTCCTCCCCGAGCGCGAAGTGCTGGCGGATGTAAAGCCTCGCAATGAACACCTTAGGTGCGGGATTGTCCACCCGGTACATCTCGCCGTTCGGAAATCCGGCGATTCCCGTCGTGGAGCTGAACCCGTTCCCGGCGATCATCTCCGGGTCGGCGTACACCTCGCCCCCCTTCCACAGCCTGCTTCCGAGAAAGAGCGTCGACGTGACAGACATGAGGTTTTCCGCGGTCGGAAGGAGGCTGTTCCGGCCCGTGTACTTCGCGTCGAATGAGGGATGCGACTGCTGTATCGCGGTGAACTGAAAGTGATGGCTGAGCGTTTCGGTCGAGTCCTGCGCGAAGACGCCCGGGGTGAAGAGAACGACCTGACAGAAGAGAAACCGACACAGTATCTGGAATCGCTGCACGTGCTGACCTCCGGCATTTTGTGAATACAGAATATGCCCCCGGAGCATGTGATTGTCAACATCTTCGGCTGCAAAAAAAGTACATTCACACAATCTTTACATTGCGATTGCGGTCCTTCCGGTTATTCTGTCGATTGCGCCGGGCCTTTCGAAGAGAGCGCCGATGAATAGTGCGCGGTGAGAGGCCTCCGTCAGAGGGTCCCGTTGAGGGGGGAAAAGCGATGCCGCACGAACCCGCTGGAATAAAGGAATCTCCGCACATTCACGTCGTCCGTCGGTGGGAGCGTTTTCTTGATTGAATGCGTTTATTTCGTTAAGGTGAGTGTATCCGGCACCCAGAACGTTTCCAGTAACCGGGGGGGAACCATGAAAATCGTCTCGCTGCTCTGCGCACTCGTGCTTACAGCAGGCTCTCTTTTTGCTCAGAAGGGACCGGCGCTTGCGCCTTCAGATCTCATCGCTGTCCCGCCTGGCCTCTCGGGGAAGATCGAGAGCGGCCGGCTCATCGAATCGGTGAGCCGGAAGATGCTCGGTGTGAAGAGCGGGCTCATGAAGGCGGCGGATGCCGGGACGACGGTCCTTCTCTATTTCAGCGAGCGTCCCTCCGGCGACAGGCTCGCCGCACTCGAAAATCTCGGCGTCCGCTGCTACTGGGAAACCTGGACTCCGCCCCTCGAAGGCCATCCCCTCGGTTTTGTTGTCGCGACGATGCCCGCGGGCAATTTTCTCAACACGCTCGGTCTCGATTTCGTGATACGAATGGGAACGGCGGAGACGCGCCATCTCCCCCGGAACAATCTTGTCGCAAAGAGCATAAGGGCCGATTCGGCCTGGGCGAGCGGATGGACCGGATCGGGTGTCAAAGTGGCGATACTCGATTCCGGCCTGGACACGGATCCTGCCAATCCTGATCTCCCGGCGTCAATGCAGGCCAGGGATTATTCCAACTTCCCTTACTCGATCGGAAACACCGTCCTCAACAAGGTGACGGGACACGGGACGCATGTCACGGGGACTGCGCTTGGAAGAGGGACGCTCTCTTCTGCGAACGTGGGCGGTCAGTACAACGGGAACGGGCCGTACAAGGGGATGGCCCCGTCGGCAGGCCTTGTGTTCCTCAAGATCGGCAACGATTCTGATGCAAGCAGCAGCTATGCCGCTGATGTCGTGTCAATGCACGCCGCCGTCGATACGTTCCAGGCAAATGTGCTTTCGATGAGCTACGGCGGCTGGGATGTCTATCACGACGGTTCGGATGCGGAGGACCAGGTTGTGGACTGGGTCTACAGCAGGGGAGTTCCATTCTTCATTGCGGCCGGGAATGACGCCGACGGGAACTACCATTTCTCGGGGACTGTCGGAGCGAATGACTCCACCGCGCTGATCGCAGTCTTCGTCGCCGGCGCGGCGTCGAACAGCACAAAACTCAGGTTCAACCTCGTCTGGCGTTCCCCCGCCGACAGCCCCGCCACAGCCATGGATCTGCATTACCTGACGACTTCGCTTCAGCTCGTTCCCGTGACGATCTATCAACAGACATCCAGCACCCGTGGCACCAATTCCGAGTATTCGGAATCCGTCAACTATGTCACATACGGAAACAGCAGCTACTCCCTCAGGGTCGTGAACAGGTCCGCCCGGCCGCTGGCGTTCCATATATACGAGGACTGGGGGGACGGGACAGTCACATTCGGTGCCGGAGATCCCAACTATACGATAAGCCAGCCTGCGAGCGCCGATCATGCGTTTGCAATGGGTGCGTATATATCGAGGAATATCTGGACAGCGTACGACGGCGAGCAGTGGAATTCCACTGAAGGCAACCCGGGGGCGATCACGACATATTCGAGCAGGGGGCCCCGCGTCGACGGGTGGCCGAAGCCTGACATCGCCGCGCCCGGAAGCGTGACGATTTCCATTCGCGACCGTCGGATCTACGGGATCCCCGACGCGTACTGGATACGGAGTATGGGCACGTCCCCCGACAGCGCGTACGAGGTCATGGAGGGGACGAGCATGGCGACTCCCGTGGGTGCCGGGGCGGCGGCACTGCTTCTCAGCAAGACCCCCTCGCTCACCCCCCAGCAGATCTACAGCGCCATGAGTGCGGGGGCGATCACGGACGGGTTCACAGGCGTGGTGCCGAACACGACATGGGGTGCCGGGAAACTGAATGTCTATGCGGCGCTCTCCCTGTCGACAGGCGTCGATCTGGCCCCGGGCATCCCGATCACTTTCTCGCTCGATCAAAATTACCCGAACCCTTTCAATCCGTCGACCGTCATTCAGTACCTGATCCCGCAGAGCGGGTATGTGACGCTTGAGGTCTTCGATCTCCTGGGGCGGTCCGTGCGCACGCTCGTCAGCGGGGAGCAGGGATTCGGTCCGCACAGCGTGCGCTTCGATGCGACCGGGCTGGCGAGCGGCGTCTACTTCTACAGGCTGAAGGCGGGCGGTCTGACGCTGACGAAAAAACTCATGGTACTCCGATGAGCCCGTTATGAAACTCCGTTTGTTCCTTCCCCTGGCGCTCATTCTGCTTTCCTCCCACGGCATCCGGGCGCAGGAATCACACGACGGTGGCTGGTGGACGGGATTGTCCCACGGCTCGAAGCTGGGTGTGATCACAGGTTTCCTCGACGGGATGGCCCTCGGGCACAATCTCTCCCTCATGGGGGCGGGGAACAGCACCGACCCGGGATGCCGGACGACGATCGCGCAGTCCTACACCTCCGTGCGGAACAGGTATTTCCAGAACGTGGGTCCTGATGACGTCGTTGCCGCGCTCGACGATCTCTATGCCGACGGCGAGAACAGCTCGATTATCATAGGCAGGGCCGTCTGGATTGCCGTCAACCGGCTGGCGGGGACGGGTGACGAGGAAATTCAGAAGCTGATCCTCCAGAGCAGGGGCGTGAACTACTGATTCCGGCATCTCCCGTCCCCGGCTCCGGAGTTCCGATGCGGAAGCCCCGGTTCAGCCTGAGCCGCATGCACCCGGCCGATATCAGCGTAAGCCCTGCGGCGAACAGGAAGCTGTAAAAGTCCACTGTCTCCGGGGCCATGATCTCCCCGAACCGCGCATTCCGGAGAATCTGAATGAATGCGTCGGCTGCGGGCGCTGCGATCACAACCCCGGTCAAAATGCACGCCAGCCCCCCGGGCATCTGGACCTCCGGCCCTGACCGTGGAAATGTGATCCCCCGCCTCTCGCATTCGCTCGCCATCTCCTCTCTGTGCCTCCGGGCCTGCCTCCTGAGTACGATCGCAACCCCCACCGACGAGAAGTATATCAGGAACATCAGTGACGTCATCGTTCTCTCCTTTTGCGGTTTCCCCCTTCTCCACGGTTAGACCCGCCGGACCCCGGGTTTCTTACATCGTGTAAGAAATTCCGCCCCTTTCCGGTCTAACAATGTGAAAGCCTGGTTTCCCTATGACTCCCGCCCGGGGGGAACGATCATCGCGCTCGTCGGAGGCGTGTTTTCGGACAATTGCAAAGGAATTTGCCCCTCGCCTGTACCGCCAGGCCTACCGTTCGCTTGGCGACTCCCGTTCGGCGGCCGAGGTTGTTCAGGAGATCCTCGTTCGCGTCCACGGGGCGATCCGGGATTTCCGGAGCGAATGCGAGTTGGGTACCTGGATATACAGGATCGCCGTGAACACGATTGCGACGTACATGCGCCGCCGGCATAACCATTCCATCTCATTCGTCGGAACGGGCGACATGCGGTACATCATCGATGAGGGGGGGGACCTTGAAGAGGCATTCGACCGCAAGCTTGAATGCGAACGGCTCGCCCGCTGCATTGCGAAGCTTCCGCCCAGGGAATCGGCGGCGATCACGCTCTTCTACATGGATGGATACGGGTACAAGGAGATTGCGTCAATTCTTGAGACATCGGTCGATTCCGTGGGACTCCTTCTCCACAGGGGGAGGGAGCATCTCCACGTTCTGCTTGCGGGAATGAGAGAAAGGGGTGAGATATGAAATGCGAAGATTACCGGAGACTGTACAACTTCTGGCTGGACGCGCGGAAATCGTTCCCCCTTGTCCCGGAGGCGGAACTCCATGCCCGGGAGTGCCCCGGGTGCATGGCCTACACGCGTGCGATGATCAAGATTGACGCCTGCCTGGAGCATCTGCCGGAAGTTCAGGTCCCCGGGGAAATTCTCGAATCAGTGCTGGCCATTGGGGGACGGAGGGGTGTGCGCGGACGGGAAACTCTGTTCCGGTTCGGCAGGCGGGTTGCGCCCGGACTCCCCCCCGCCCTTGCATGGATTCTCAGCGGGCTTCTCCCGTCGCCGGCCGGGACGGCATCGCGGTTTCTCCTCGTTTCGGCGGCGCTTGCGCTCTTTGCGCTGAGCGTCCTCCGCCCGGGGCTCGGCCTGGATGATGGGCGGACGTCATCCTGACAATGCGGGGCCCCGGGGGAACCCTCACCCGTATGTGCAGCGGTGCGCTTCATCCGCGAACGCCTCGAGAAGCGGGAGATCAGCCTCGAAGAAGTGATCTGAAGGAGAGAGTATGTACCCCCCGTTACACCCCGCTTCCTCAAAGCAGCGGCGCACCGCGCTGCGCGTCTCCCCGGGCGTGCAACCCCTGAAATAATGGAACTGGTCGAACCCGCCGATGATCGTCACCTTCCCGCCGATCCTTTTCTTCGCCTCGGCCAGTCTCGTGTCGCCTCCCATCGCGGGGGGTGTGAATGTTTCCATCGCGTCGGGGTTCATCTCCGCGAGGCGCTCGAGAAACGGCATCATCCCCCCGCACGTGTGATAGACAACGCGCTGTCCCGCATCGTGCGCGAGCGCGATGAGCGGGGCGTCATACGGCGCGACGAACGCGTCGAATATCTTCGGCGAAATCACGGTCGAGGAGGCGTCTCCTCCTCCGTTTTCGATAACGTCGAACTTTGCCCCTTTCATCGAGCGGATGTACGCGCCTTTTCTCTCCCGGAGCATCGCGAGGAACGCGTGGACCCACTGGGGGTCGTCGTACGTCGCCATGATCAGCTCCTCGATCCCGTAGAGCACGGACGCGTCCTGCCAGCAGCCGGGCTGGCCGTACACCTCGAACGAAGGAAAGAATCCCCTGATCATCCCCCGCTCGCCGTATGCCTCCGCAGCGGCGTTCACGCCGGCCGTGTCGCAGAGGGGGACTGTCATGAATTCGGCGATGACGTCGATGTCGTCTTTCTCTTTGACGAGGCGTTCGGTGACCCACGACGTGTGTTCATTGCTCTGGAGCGTTGTCGTGAGCGTCTTCTTCGGCGTGACGAACCTGTAACGGACGGTATCGTATTTCTGGCCGGGAACGGGTTCGGGAAATATCCTCCACCTGTCGGAGACAATCCGGCGCGGTTCCAGGTACCCCGGGACGTGAAGGGGGTCGAAGTACTCGCCGCGGGATTCATCCGGCCTCGATGAAGGGACCCAGCGGATAGGGTCCAGCCCGAACCGGTCGAAGAACTCGTCGTTTCCCGCCCCCCCCATGAAATTCCTGAGAAACGACGGCATCACGTGATGCGTCGTGACAGGGAGCCTGTCGGGGATACCGCGCGTCAATGTCGTGACAAATCGTTGTTTCGGCGTCATCATGTCTCGTCGGTGAATAATACCCGGGTTAAATATAGTAAAACCTTTTGACGATGAAAAATTGCAGATGAAAGAAAATCGCGATATGTTGCACTACCCGACTCCGGAAAGTCGAAGAAATTCACGTTCCGGTCCGTCAGCGCTGCACACAAAATCGAATGCGGGATTCCGATGATTCCTCTCCGGTACGGCACGCTTCTCCTCCTTGTTCTCTCCGCCCCGGTCCTCCGGTCGCAGACTGGGCTTGACAACATACTTTCTCCTTCGCGGCTTCCGTATCTCAAGACGAGCCGGCTCATCCAGGTCTCGAGCAGCGACACGACCGGCGGGAACAATGACTTCATTTCCGTGCCCGCGGGAGCGACCGCGCGCCTGGCGGACCTCCCGGGGCCCGGCGTCATCACGATGATCTGGATGACGATCGCCTCCTCCGACCCGTATTTCCTCAGGCGCATCGTGCTCCGGATGTACTGGGACGGAGAGGAGTCGCCGTCCGTGGAGGTCCCTGTCGGGGACTTCTTCGGGACCGGATTCATGTATAAACCCTACGTGACGCCGTACCTCGGAATGTCGAGCGGGGGCTATTATTGCTATTTCCCGATGCCGTTCAACAGGACGGCGCGGATCGAAATCGTCAACGAAACGGAGCGTCAGATCGGGGCGTTCTATTATCACATCGACTACCAGAAGCTCAGCGAGCCGCTCGAGAGCAACGTCGCGCAGTTTCATGCATCGTGGCGCCGCGAGATCCGGACCGTGCGGGGCCGCCCGTTTACGCTCCTGGATGCGCAGGGTGAGGGTCACCTGGTCGGTGTCAACCTGAACATGCAGAGCTACGACGGAAGCCTCTCGTTCCTCGAGGGGGACGAGATGATATACGTGGACGGCGAGAAAGTCGCATCCATCAGGGGGACCGGCACGGAGGACTATTTCAACAGCGGCTGGTACTTCAACGCGGGGGAGTTTGCCGCCCCGTACCACGGGCTGATACTGAAAGACGACACCCTGGGCCGGATCGCGGCCTACCGCTTCCACATCCTTGATGCAATTCCCTTCAGGAAGTCCATTCTGGCCACGATCGAACACGGCGACCAGAATACGGAGATCGCCGATTACAGCGCGACCGCATACTGGTACCAGAAGGAACCGCACCGCCCGTTCGAGAAGATGATGCCGGCGTCCCTCCGGATCCCGCTCCGTGTCCAGGTCCCCGCGGGCGCGCTCGAAGCGGAGTCGCTCACCCCGGGGGAGACCTCACTCGCGTTTGCCGTGGAAGACATGTCTTCGCTCGGCGCCGACTGGAGCGGGCTCAAACAGCTTCATGTCGACGGGAGGAAGGAAAAGGAGAGCTTCACGCTCGCGATTCCGGCGGGAGGAGAACGGTACGACGTCGACATCTACTATACGAAAGGGCCGGCCTACGGTGACGTCGCCGTGTTCCACGGGGGGCGCGCTGTCTGTTCGTTCAGCGCGTACGACAGGTCCGTCGTTCCCGGAGGGAAGGTCTCTCTTGCGGACGTCTCGCCGTCGGGTGGCGTGATCCCCCTGCAATTCGTCATCACGGGGAAGAATCCCCGGTCGGCCGGGTATGCGGTCGGCCTGGATGCGTTTGCCGTGCGCCCCCGCAGGGAATACATCCCGGCCTGGTCACTCATCGGTCCGTTCCCGAATCCAAGGGATTCGGCGATGAACAGGCTCGGGCTTGACGTCGTCTACCCCCCGGAACGGGAAACCGACATGGCGAAAACGTACACGGGGGCGGAGGGGCGGAAAGTCGGATGGCACGTCGCTGTGACCCCCGCATCCGGGAGCGTCGATCTCCTGGCGTTCGAACCGAACGAGCTTGTCGTCGTCTATGCCCTGACGTTCGTCTACTCACCGGTGAGCCAGACTCTCCCGCTTCTCCTGGGGAGCGACGACGGCAACAAGGTGTTTCTCAACGGGGAGGAGATCCACAGGGTCCTCACGATACGGGGCGCGGTCCCTGACCAGGAGAGCGTCCCCCTGCGGCTTGTGAAGGGATGGAACCGCCTCCTTCTCAAGATCGAGAACAACTTCGGCGGGTATAATTTCTATGCGCGGATCCCCGACCCTGCGCGGACGCTCAAATTCAATGCGATAAAACCGGAGTAACATGGAACGGAAAAAACCGGAGCTCGATCTCTCACTCCATCCCCACAGGCGGTTCAATCCCCTCACGGGCGAATGGATCCTCGTATCTCCCCACCGGACGCAGAGGCCCTGGCAGGGGAAGGTGGAGGACGTCCCGGCGGAAACACGGCCCGGGTACGACCCCTCCTGCTATCTCTGCCCGGGGAACGCGCGGGCGGGTGACGCGCGGAACCCGTCGTACACCTCGACGTTCGTTTTTGACAACGACTTCGGATCGCTCCTGCCGTCGACCCCTCGCGGATCGTACAGGCGGGGGAACCTGATCCTCGCCGAAGGGGAGGCCGGGGTCAGCCGCGTTGTCTGTTTTTCCCCCCGCCACAACCGGACGCTCGCCGAGATGGACCGGGGGGAGACAAGGAACGTCGTCGACGTGTTTGCCGAGGAATACCGCTCACTCGGGAGCCGCCCCTGCATACGGCATGTCCAGATATTCGAGAACAAGGGGGCGATGATGGGGTGCAGCAATCCCCATCCCCACTGCCAGATCTGGGCCGAGCGGTCTGTCCCCGTGGAACCCGCGAAAGAGGCGCGCCGGATGATTGCCTACCGCCGTGCCCGGGGGCATTGCCTCCTGTGCGATTACGTCTCGCTTGAGCTGAAACTCGCCGGGCGGATCGTATGCGTGAATGATGGGTTCGCCGCGATTGTCCCGTTCTGGGCGGTCTGGCCTTTTGAGACGATCGTCGTGAGCCGGCGCCACTACGGGAGCCTCACCGGCATGCGCGTGGAGGAGCGCGATGAGTTTGCGGATATCATCCGTCGCGTCACAGTCCGGTATGACAACCTTTTTCGCATTTCGTTCCCGTACTCCTCGGGGATACACCAGTCCCCGACGGACGGGAAGAACCACCCCGAGTCGCATTTCCACATGCATTTTTTCCCCCCCCTCCTCCGCTCGGCGACCGTCAGGAAATTCATGGTGGGGTACGAGATGCTTGCCAACCCGCAGCGCGATATCACGGCCGAGTCGGCCGCGGCGCGTCTCCGGGACATTTCCGAAATCCACTACCGGCACCGTCCCGCGTCGGAGTGATGCCACCACTATCCACGGGAGGAAATGCTGATGCCGGTAATACTGAATCGCAGCGGGATCGGTGCCCGGTCATTCCTGTGCCTCCTTCTCCTCTGCGCGTCCCCTGCAGGAGCGGGGGTGAGCGGCGCCCGCGTTGTCGGCCAACTCCCTCCCGTCGGTGCTGATGGGCTTTATCCGGGGAACCGCCCCCCACTTCGCCCCGTCCCCCTCGTGAAGCTCCCGCTCGGCGGCGTGCGCGCCCGGGGATGGCTCCTCGGGCAGCTCCGGAGGATGTGCGATGGATTCTCCGGGCACCTTGCGGAGATAAGCACATGGTGCAAAGAGGATGGGAACGCGTGGGTGGGGAAGGGGGAGGAAAACGGCTGGGAGGAGGTCCCGTACTGGCTCCGCGGGTTCATCGATCTCGGGTACCTGCTGGACGACGCGCGCATCATCGGCGAATCGCTCAGGTGGACGGACGGCGTCCTTGCGAGCCAGGATTCGACGGGATACTTCGGCCCGGCGGCGAACAGGGCGGGGCCGGATATCTGGCCCAACATGCTCATGCTCTGCGTCCTCCGCTCGCGGTATGAGGCGACGGGGGACAAACGGATTCTCCCCTTCATGCTCGCCTATGACCGCTGGCTCATGACGGTGCCGCTCGATCGCTACCTCCCCGGGAGCTGGCAGAAATGGCGGGGAGGGGACAATCTCGATCACATCTACTGGCTCTACAACCATACCGGTGACCCGATGCTTCTGGACCTTGCCCGCGTCAATCACGAGCGGACCGCGGACTGGACCGGGGGGATTCCCACGTGGCACGGCGTGAATCTCTGCCAGGGTTTTCGGGAGCCGGCGGAATACTACCAGCAGACGGGTGACCCCCGCTATCTGCGCGCGATGGCGAGGAATTATGACTCGATCATGTCGTCCTACGGCCGGGTCCCCGGTGGGATGTTCGGGGCGGATGAGAATGCACGTCCCGGGTACGCCGGTCCCCGGCAGGCGGCCGAGACCTGTTCCATGGTGGAATTCATGCACTCGGACGAAATGCTTGTCGCCATCACCGGCAATCCGGTCTGGGCGGATCGGTGCGAGGACGTCGCATTCAACTCTCTCCCTGCGTCAATGACGCCGGACCTGGAGGGGCTCCACTACCTCACCGCGCCCAATATGATACAGTGCGACCGCGCCGACAAGTCGCCGATGATCGAGAACGACGGGAGGATGCTCTACTTCGATCCGTGGTACCACCGGTGCTGCCAGCATAACGTGGCGTTCGGCTGGCCGTATTTTACTGAACACCTCTGGATGGCCTCTGCGGGGAACGGGCTTGCCGCCGTGCTGTATGCTCCCTCGAAAGTCACCGCCAGGGCCGGGAACGGCGCGAATGTCACGATCACCGAAGAGACCGCGTATCCTTTTTCCGGCGCAATCGACATCACACTCCTCCCGGAAAGCGAAACGGCGTTCCCGCTCTCCCTCCGCATCCCCGGCTGGTGCGCTCATGCGCGCGTTCTCGTCAATGGCGCCGACGCGGGCGTCGCGCCCGGGCCCGGGACGTGGGTCATACTCGACAGGACGTGGAAAAGCGGCGACGTCGTGCATCTGGATTTCCCGGAGGAGATTGCTGTGAATGTGTGGATGGGGAACGGCAACACGGTCTCCGTAAGCAGGGGTCCGCTCACGTACGCCCTGAAAATCGGCGAGCGGTGGGAACGGAGCGGGGGGACCGACGCGTGGCCCGCGTTCGAAGTCTACCCGGCGACGGCATGGAACTACGGGCTTCTTCTCGACCCGGTCGATCCTGCCCGCTCGGTGGAGTTTGTGAGGAAGGAGGGACAGATGGACTCACAGCCTTTCGCCCCGGGGAGCGCCCCCCTTGAGCTGCGCGTCAGCGCCGCCCGGGTTCCGGCATGGAAACAGGAATCAAACGGGCTAATCGGCCAGATTCCCGGAAGCCCGCTCCGCCTGGCCGCGCCTGTCGAAACGGTGACGCTGATACCGATGGGCTGTGAGCGTCTCCGCGTGTCGGTGTTCCCCGCGCTCATCCGGTGATTGCGGGTGGACTCTCCCCGATCAGAACGCCGTCCTCAACCTGAGGCCGAATGTCCCGTTTGAGGAAACAGTCCCGGTGGCGGCCGTCTCGAGCCGGTCGGCCTCGTACCATGCGTCGACCCAGATCTGGTAGACCGGCTCGAACGTCGCAAGGAACTGGAGGCTCCGTGTCTTCACCATGTTCCCGCCGAGGAAGTCGACGGTGAGAGGGTCCTCCGCCCGGTGCCCCTGTTCGACGTCCCCGCCCACGTTCGTCAGGAGATTCCCCGACGCGTCATAGACGTTGTCGCCGTGCCTCTCGTAGAAGAACCTGAGCGAGAGCGTGAGCCGGTCGGCGGGGAAGAGATCCCCCCGTACGAACCACGAATCCGAGTTCGGCCCGATGCGCGGCCCGATGACTGCGCCGTTGCTCGTGTACGTGTCTTCGATGGAGTAGTCGTGCGAAAACACGAACGGCTGGACGCGTGTCCATTCTATCATGAGGCTCGTGTTCCGGATCATCAGGGGATCGGTAAGATATACCCCGACCTGGTAGGCATTCTTGTTGTAGTATCTGTTCTTGAAGAAGTCGCCGAAGTGAAGGTCATCGAAGAGTATCGTCGAGGTGATCTCGAGTCCCGGCGTGAAATGCGTCCTCATGTCTATCGACCAGAGACCGTTGTCCCTGTCACCGCGGGCACGCGCAGCCGACTCCAGGAGCATCATCGGGGCGAGGTAGGCCAGGTCGGGGGCCCTGTTGCTGTATATGACCATGTCTTGAAATCCGAAATCGATGAAATGGGGAAACGAAAGTTCCACCCTGTGCGCCGCGATGTACTTGTCCGCGATGGAAGGGCCCTTCAGCTTTGCGGCGGAGTCCGCGGACACGAAATCGGTCCACGGGAGCGGCAGGCCGAGAAGCCAGCCGTGGATGAACGTGAACCGGAGAAATTTGTAGTGAACATCCGCACGTATGAACGGGAATGGGGCGATGTTGTCCGACATGATCATCTTCTGATCGTATCCGGTTCCCCACAGGACCCGCTGTGTCCCCACCTGGGCGGACACCATCCCCCCGTCATAACGCACGACCCCTTCCGCCTGATCGAAATTCTGTATGTTTGTCTGCCCGAGCGTCTGAATCTGGGAGATTGCCGGATCGCGTGCCAGAAGTTCCCGGCTCCCCCAGAACGCGGCGTTGACCGCCTGGAGAGAGTACCCCAGGCGATTGTAAATCGTCCCCCGCGCGCTCGCGCCCCCCTGGATGAATTCCGCGTGAGCGTTCCCGAGAGCGTCGCCAGAGATCCTCCTGGCGTCGAATGTCAGAAGCCCGTTCACGAAGAACGTGAGGTTGGTGTCCCGGGAGGCGTACAGGTATTTTTGCTCGTCCGCAAAAAACCTGTCTGTGCCGCTTGTCATCCCTTCCGAGGAAGTGGCGATGAGCGAATTCGTCCCCTCCGTGCTTCCGCTCGCCTCGTACCGGAATTCATCGAGGTACCGCCGGAGCCAGTCCCGTTCCGATGCCGTTAGCCTGTCGCTGGTCTTCCCGACAGTGACGAGGTACTCGCCGATCTCCCGCCGCGAGAGCGGGAGGACCGCATCGCTGTATGCGTCGAGTATCCCCCGCACTGCCATTCGTTTCAGAAACGTGTATACCGGGTCCGTCGCGGGGACGTTCTCGGCCTGCCCGAAGACGAGCGGAGGGACGGCGATCAGCAAAGCCGCTGCAATAATGAGATTCCTGTGCGTCATGAGGCGAACCCTGTGTGAATACGTTCATCCCGAAACAGCCGGAATATACGCAAATTCGGCGGGGATTCATCGCGTGGCCACCGGTAAACCGTACTGGTTGATTCTCACCTCATTCCCGCCTACATTTCCACTGTACTCCGTCCGCCGGTTCGCATCGTTTCCTTCGACGTCACTTTTCGCCCCATGCAATCAATGAGATTAAACGTTCGTCTTCTGGCGCTTGTCCAGGCCCTTTCGCTCTCCCTGGGTCTCGCCCTCCCCGACAGCATACAGGTCCCCCTCACCCGGTCCCCCGGCTACGGCCCGTTTCCCCCGGTCATGCGGCTGAGCTACCCGGGCGAGAACGCCGGCCCCTGGGAGCGCGCGCTCTCAGAAGTGCGGGGAATCCCCGTGGATATCCACGGGTTCAGCATCCGGTACATGAATCTCCAGATGGGCCAGTACGTGTTCCAGTCATACAGAAACGGGCTCGTCGATCCGGCGTTCGCGCTTGATCTTATCATGCGCAACGGCTACGACACGACAAGGCTCATCCCGAAAGTGATCGGGGAGGATATCCCGATTGTCGCGGGGATCGACGGGGAGGGGAACATCGTGTATGTTATCGACACCGGGAATGATCACAGTCTCTGGGGGAAGGACAGGATCGTCATCCCGCGTTTCCGCTCGGGGGAATTCACACAGGCTCAGATGGACAGCATGAATGCCCTGATCGACAGGCCTCTTGCGAGGTTCGATTTCTATGACGGGAGGAAGGTGCGTGAGGGGGAAGTTGCGGTGCGTCTCTGTCCTTACGTCAGAGTCCCCCCTGAACGTGCGGAGGAGATGCGGGGCAAGATTGTGTTCGGCATCGGCACGTGCGAGTACCGCAGGGGGGTGTTCACGTCCGGCGATCGGAAGTACATGGCCGCGGTGTCCAACGGCTTTCAATCCGGCGTGTACGGGGAAAAGGGGGACGAATTCGCTTTCTTCCCCGCGGAGGATAGCAGCGACGTCACGCCGGCCGTGTGCCTCCGGTACCGCACGGGCGACCGCGTGGAGATAGCGGATGACGTGTTTCGCATTTCGAGGGTTTCCGTCGACGGGAGTTCGCTGACGCTGCGAAGGGAGAGGATAATGCCCGCGGAGGAAGGGATCGCCGCCGGTTCCAGAGCAAGGGACTTTGAGTGTCGGACGCTGGCGGGGGAGAGTGTGAGTCTCCGGCAATTCAGGGGGAAGTACGTCCTTCTCCATTTCTGGTATCCGGGATCCCCCCTCTGCCGTGCGATGATTCCGTACCTGAACGATATTCAATCCGCGTACGGAGACAGTGGGATCCAGGTTCTGGGAATGGCCCTTCCGGTCGGGCTCCCTCTTCAGGCATTTGCGGCGGAAAACGGGATCAGATGGCCGCAGGTGCTGCTGAGCGACACTGCGCGCGTGGTGCGGGACTACGCCGTGGGAGGATACCCTGCGACATTTCTGATCGACAGGAGCGGAATGATCGCATCAAACTTGAGGCTCACAGGCGCGGATGCGTTCCGCAGCGTCGCCGCGGCTCTCGGGGACACCGCCTCCATGATGTCGTTCATCGCGCGGGGGAACCTGAAGTTCCGGTTCGCCGGGGAGAAGAGCTCAAGCGTGGAGGTCGAGGGGGATTTCTCGGACTGGCGGCGGCTCCCTCTCTACTGGAGCGGATCGGAGTTTGTACGCGGGGTCGCGCTCTCCCCGGGGCGCTATCATTACCGTTTCATCGTCGACGGGGTGCCTGTGCCCGACCCCTCCAACCCAGAATCGGAAGATGCGCCTCCGGGAAAGGCGGCGAACGTCCTTATTGTCCGGTAGCATGCGGTGACCCGCTTTCCTGCATTCATCGGCGTTCTTCTTCTCCTCGTTTCTTCAGGATGCGTAAAGAACGAGGGTCCGTCCGGTCCGCGCATTCTGATCACCCCCTCGTTTGCGTTTGTCCCGGGTCAGACGCTGTCATATTTGCGACGGAACTTCGACAGCGACCACAATCCGGTCTCCACGTTTCAGCACGACGTGAGCGTTCTCGCATACCCCGGGGCCGGTCCTCTCCCCGTCGCCACCGTCTGCGTCACGTCTTCCGGGGGATCAGGTGTGCGGCTTGACACGGTGACGCTTGTCGCGGGAGGGGGAGGGATCGAGATCCTTGATGAATCATCGCAGGGAGCCGGGCGCGCTCCGGGCCTTCCGCTCTGGAATCCGCTCATTGATGTGAGGCTGAATCCTGCCCCGGATACGCTCCTTTCGTATGATTCCACGTTTACCGTCACAATGGCTTCGGGGCACGTTCTCCGGGACAGGGTCATGCGCAGCATTGTCACGCGCTATGCCGGGGAAGACCAGATCCCGGCTTTCGGGGCGCCTTTCATCAATTGTTTCGTGTACACGCGGACGGTGTACAGCGCGGAGACCGTCGACACGGCCGGGGTTCTCCTCTTCCAGGGTCCCGTGACGGCGCTTCTCGATTCCCTCTGGTTCGCGGACGGCATAGGGCCCGTCCTCTGGACGTCGAGGGGGAGTGCGTTCGAAACAGATTCGCTCGGTCTCCCGTTTTCTTCGTCGGCGCTCCAGGTCCTCTGCACAGCGGCATCGTTCGACTCGTACGAGGTCCACTACGCGCGGATGAACGGGCAGGATCTCCTGGTCCTCAGGAAATCCCTTTACGACTTTCCTCCCCTCCTGTATACGGTTACTGCCGCGTTCGCGAAGAATTTCTGAGAGCGAGCCGTGCGGTCCCCTGCCTGACGGGCTTGTCCACCGCGGCAGGTTCCCGCCGTGATCACCATCCCCGCCCTCGGCGTGCCGAACGTGCCTGCATCGCGGACGTCGATCCAGGCGCGGGGTGAGGTGTATCTGCTCAGTCCTTCAGGAGTATTCTGTGCGTTGAGACCGACGTCGAGCTGGGAATCGTCATGTTCTGGGCGCCGGTGAGTGCGACGGTCGATTCCACGTCGTAGTTGGAATCCTCCCATACGGTCACGCCGGTCCTGACCGCCTGGAAATACGTCCCGGAAGTGGTCCCCGACCCCTCCACGAAGAAGTCCATCCCGTTCGTCGTTCCTTTCCCTTTGACCGTCATCTTCCCGGTGTAGGAAATCTTCAGGCAATCGATGCCGAGCTTCTTCTCCCGGGAGAGAAGCGTAAAGTCCCCCGTCGTGAGCGTGACCATCCGGCCGCCCATCGCGTCGTTCGTGTCGGGTTTCGTGGCGGTCCATTTCTCGCCGATCTTCACCGGCTTCGCGGGCATTGTGTGAAGCCTGATGAGATCCTGCCGTCCCATCGACGCCGTCAGCGGTGTGAACTGTACCGTATCGACAATCTCCCTTTTCAGAGTTTCTCCGAGCGCGGAGACCGTCATGCGGGTCCGCTTCCCGACCATCTCTTTGATGTCGATCGTCGTGTCCATCCTTGCGTTCTTCACGGCGAGCGTCAACTGATCGGGGGAGATCGTGAGCACCGTCGAGCCGTCTCCCAGGATTTTCTCCGGGACGAGCCTGACCGTGGAATAGGATGTGACCGTCGATTTCATCTCCTGCCCGTTGACTTCCTGGGAGGATTTGATGAGCGACGTATCGGCGAACCGGTAGGCCTTCCCCTTCTCCAGCGCGTACTTGAGCGTGTACTGGTCCTGCGCGCGCGCGGACGCGCAGGCGGCCGCTCCGGCAAACAGGACGATGAGGATGCCGCGGGGTGTGAAGCGCATGAGGGACTCCTTTGTTGTTAGTATGTTGGACTGTTGACTGGCAAATACCTGTAATGCGCGGAATCTGCCGCGATGCGGACCGCCGTGAGGAACACGAGCCCCGCGGTGCGGGCAACCTTGCGCGTGTTGATGAGTTCCGGCCGGTCGTTGACCGAGTGATACACGCTCTCGAGCCCGGAATGGAAGAAGAGGTCGGGGATATTCCTCTTCATGAAGCTCATGTGGTCGCTCCCGCCCTCTGTGAGTTTCTTTTCCACGAGGACGAACCCGACGCGGGCGTTCTCTTCATGTGCAATCCGCGCGAGTTCGGGAGACCCCTCGGCGCCGATAAGGTAGAGCGAGTCCTCGCCGTTCATCCCGACCATGTCCATGTTGAGCATGGCGACCGTCGACGTGAGGGGGAGCAGGGGATGGCGCGCGTAGAACTCGGAACCAAAGAGCCCTTTTTCTTCCCCCGAGAACGCGATGCAGAGGACGGTCCTGCGCGGTGACGACGGGAGCGCGCCCAGTGCGGCCGCGATTTCCAGCAGTGCACATGTACCGGAGGCGTTGTCGTCGGCGCCGTTGAATATGTACCGCGCCCCCGGCGCGTGCTCTTTCAGATAACCCAGGTGGTCGTAGTGCGCCCCCACGATGACCGTCTCGGACTTCAGGAGGGGGTCGCTCCCGGGGAGCACTCCCACCACGTTGTTCGCCGACATGTCGCGTATGACGGTGCTCGTCCGGATGAACGCCTCTGTCCCCGCGATCGGGCCCGAGCGCGGCGCGCACCGTGCGTCGATCTCCCGCTGGAGCCTCCTGAGCGAATCCACGCTTCCGAAGAGCTGCACGATGACTTCCGGCCCGGCGTGCACGACAGGGACCTTCCTCTTCTCGTCCGCCGCAAGCGTCAGGGGGAGCGCGTCTTTCGGCAGGAACGGGGAGAGAGACGGCCAGGGGAATCCCCGCGGCGCGAGCGAGACGTGGTTGAGGGGATCGGTCGCCACAATCACGCCGGCGGCCCCGTGCTCGACGGCGATCCGGACCTTCGTTTCGACGCTGGAGTATTCCGTCGGTGCCGTCCCGAGGAACACCGACGTCGAATCGTCTTCCCCGGGTTCATGCCGGAGGACGAAAACGATCTTTCCCTTCACGTCGATTCCAGCATAATCGTCGTACCTGTACTCCGGCGCCGTGATCCCGTACCCCGCGAAGACGATGGGTCCCCCGGCGGCGCCGTTTGCCGTCATTTCGAACGGGGTGAACTCCGTCCTGATCTCGTATGCCCGTTCTGCGGATCCCGAGCGGATGCGGAGCGAGTTCTGCTCTCCGAGTCCCACGATGTTCAGAAGCACGCGCTGGTAGTAGGAGCCGTTCACGGGCCGCAGGCCGTCCCTCGCAAACGCCGCCGCGATATACGATGCCGCAGTGTCGAGCTGGGGGCTGGGAGTGTTCCGCCCCTTCATCGAGTCCGACGCAAGATAGAAAATGTCCCTGTGGACATTCTCCGGAGTTATCCTCTCGAGAGCCGCGGCGGGCCCCGGGGCGCCCGTGTGCGAACATCCGCAGAGAATCGCCGAGACGAGAATCGTCAGGCAGGTGCATGCACGCTTCATATCGTCCTTTGTCATGAGGTGAGCATTCGGCATGCGTCAACGGATCGCGAGGTTCGGGCAGGGTTCAGTTGACTATGGTCCGCCGATAAGAGAAATTGGAGGGACTGAACTCCGTCCGGGTTCCTACAGTGCTGCGCGTGGATGGCCCAGTCGCAGGTCTGCCGGAAGCGCACACACAAGGCTGCACCTCCGGCAGATCATACGTGGGGCGGCGCCTCTCGGGTGAGATTCCGGATCAGAACCTCACGGGAGCGGGTCTTGACGCCGGACTGCGGGCAGGGCCGTCGTTGAGATAGAAATTTATGCCGACTCTCGCGCTGGCGTATCCTTTGAACGAGCTTGTGGTGCGGGCATCGACGTTGTTGGCGGTATTCGCGAATCCAACGGCGGCGTCTATCGACATGTCATTGTTCAGGAAAGATTCAACCCCGAACCCGACAGGGATCACGTACGATGAGTGCCAGGCTCCGTCGACGGGATCGGCTGTCCCGATGCCGAACCGCTGGTACATCATCATCCCTGCGCCGAGGTACACGTAGGGATTGACGCGCTTTCTGGGATAGAAATGCAGATAGGCAACCACAGATACGGGTATCACATTGGCCTTCATGTACGAGGCGTATGCGCCGGGGTTCAGGGGCGTGGTCTGATTGGTCTTCAGGACATCGTATCCGGCCGACAGGCCGAGACCGAAATAGCGTGCGATCTCGTAGCGGGCCGCCACCTGGCCTCCGAAGCCCACGCGGTAGTCATTGTAGTCGGTGATCCAGTAGTTCGGTCCTGCATCGATGCCGAGAGCCCAACGTCCGACAAGGTTCTGCGCGTTCGTGGAACCCGATGCAAGCAACAGGGCAATGACCGTGGCGGTTATGCTGACATAAAGTCGTTTCATCCGCGTTCTCCTTCGTGGTCAGAGGTGCAAACATCATAACGAAACTATACCTTTGGTGAAACAAAGTCAAGGAATATCATTGTACTTTCGCGAACCATGATGCCCGGCAGTTCTCGTCTTCCGCGTTCACTGTTTTTCGCGAATCAATCTGCATAAAAACCTGATGAATCAGAAGAAAACGGGGATAAGGATCGCCGGGTGGATTCTGCGGCCGGTGCTTGTGGCGATGCTCGCAGCAATCCTCTGGCATTACTTTTCGAATATGCAGTTCTCGCTCGTTGCGGAAAGGGTGAGGGGAATCGGACCCCTGGCGATTCTCCTTCTTCTTCCGTACGGCTTCGTCTTCCTGGCGGAATCTCTCGCATGGCGGCTGACGATACGAGTCGACCCTCCTCCGGGGACCGGCGCGCTTTTTCTCATCCGGACCGCGACGGACGCGCTTCTGTATTCTCTCCCGGGTGGCGTCGCCGTCGCGGAGCCGATGCGGCCTCTCCTTCTCAAGCGGCAATGCGACGTCGACATCACGGAGGGGATCGGCTCGTCCATAATAATGAAGATCAACATCGCGGTTGCCCAGGCGGTGTTCATTCTCATGGGATTCTCTCTTGTCGTCCTCCTCTACCCTGACGTGGCGGAGCAGATCGGGCCGGGGAGGGGGTTCAGGGGATTTGCCATTGTCGCCGTTTCGCTCCTGTTTGCCATCGCACTCATAACTCTCCCGTTCAGCGGCCGCAGGATGGGGCAGCTCACCGGGTGGCTTGCGCGCGTCCCGTTCCGGCCGCTCCGTGCCCTCCTTGCGCGGGGGGAACCGTACATACAGAGGCTCGATGAACACGTCGGCCGGTTTGCCCGGGACCACACGGGGAAGTTTCTCCTCTCTCTCGTCCTCTCGTTCTCCGGCTGGGTCGCCGTCGGCTTCGAGACGTACCTCATCCTCCGGTTTCTCGGCGTGAACCCGTCGTTTACGCAGGCGGTCGCACTGGAATCGACCGCATCGCTTTTCAGGATCGTCTTCTTCTTCCTCCCGGGGGGCATCGGCGCCTCCGAAGTCGGATTCGTGGCGCTCCTCGTGGCGTTCGGATTTCCCGATCCGATCACCCTCTCCGCCGCCTACATCGCGGTGAAGCGGCTCAAGGAGGGGGTCTGGATTCTCGCGGGATATCTCATGTTCTGGTTCATTGGCTTCAATCCGTTCCAGAAGACCGTCCCTCCGGAAGGCAAAGGACTGGCGTGAGGTGCCCCCTGGGCGACTTTCCACTCCTCCCGGCATCATTGCATCTGACCGGATGACGTCGCGGAATCGGGATCATATGTCGTTGGCTCCCCGGGGCGTCATCTGTTTTCCCCGACCATTGAGGTGTGCGATGAAACTCCTGTTGACACTCCTACCGGCCATGCTTCTTGACGTTGGACTCCTTCCCGCCCAGCTTCGGTCCTCTGACTCCTCCCCTGCGGACAGCGTACTCCGGGAAGCCGTCGCCTCCTACTACGGGGGGGCATACGCTCATGTCATCGACCTCCTTCAGCCTTCTTCCGGGATCTCACTTTCGGCGAAGGCCGCCTACTTCCTGGGCTCGTCGTTTGCCGCGCTCAATGATCCCCGGAGCGCGATACGCTATCTCAGGATTGCGGTGGATAGTTCAGCGGGGGAGATCTCCTACCGGTTCCAGCTTGCAAAATCCCTGGGCGCGTATGGCGTGATCGAAGAGGCCCGCAGGGAGTACCGGCGTGTTCTTGAGGAGGATTCCGCGTTCATCCCGGCCCTCTTCAATCTGGGGACGATGTCGTTTGACGGCCGGGACTTCGCCTGCGCGGCGGATCTGTTCGCACGGGCGGTCCGCCTCAACCCGAGGGACTATCTGAGTTACTATAATCTCGCCGGGTCGCTTGTCAATCTCGGCAGGCCCGATTCTGCCCTTCAGTTCCTCCGCGCGAGCATCGCGCTCAACTCCCGGTATGTGCCCGCTCTGAACCTCCTCGCCTCTCTGTACTATAAGAGGAAGGAGTTCCAGGACGCCGAGAGGCTGTACGGAATGATCATCGCGCGGGACAGTGCAAGCGCGGACGCATGGGCGCGCCGGGGGTACTGCCTGGACAGGCTGCAGAATCCCGGCCTGGCGGTCCTCTGTTTTCGGAATGCTTCCCTTCTTGACACTGCGAATTCCACGTATGCTGCCCGGCTCGGGCAGTCGTACTTTGAGCTGAAGCTCTACGACTCGGCGGCCGTCGCCTACATTCGCGCCGCCGCCCTGGAGGAAGAGAACCCCGTTCTCTATCTGAATGCCGGGCTCGCCTATGCGAGGGTGGACTCGCTCGGGAAGGCTCTCGATGCCTTCCGAAGGTCCGCACTGGCGTCCCATACGGAACGGCTGGGACTGCTCTACAGCCAGATTGCCGGGGTGTACTATAAACAGAAACGATACCGGCAGGCGGAGCGGTCGTACGTCACCGCTCTTCAATATGATCCCGGGAACAGCCAGGCGGTGTTCTTCCTCGCCCATGCAAGGGAGGAATTGCGGGATTTCAAGGGAGCCGCCACAGCGTACAGGCGGTATCTGGCGCTTGCGCACGGGAATGGCCCTGATGAGGCACGATTGGCCGCTTTTGCCCGGAAACGTCTTGCAGTGCTCTCGTCACGGAGATGACCCGGGAAAAATGAGTCCTGCCCCTTGACACGACTGGCACAAATGAGTACATTTTTCTGAACCACCTCTTTCATCCCGCATATTCAAGGAGATCCTGAATCCCGAATTCTTGATACGGTGTTCCTGATTCGCGTACCATTGTCGTTTCACTTCACCGGGAGGTGAGTCATGACAACCGTATCGGTTAGCCGGGGTTTTCATTTCCTGTCTGTATTCCTCCTCCTTTGTCTCACCGCTTCGCCGCTTGTCGCCCGTGATGCACGGGGTGATCAGCCGCTGGCGGACCCGCTGTCTGACGGGGGGAAGGGAGCACTTTCCGGCGGGTCATCATCCGCGCAGGCAGGTGCGCTCCCTCACGAGTATGATCTCGCGCAGAATTTTCCCAACCCGTTCAATCCCTCAACCGTCATCAGGTATGCGATCCCGGTGAAATCACACGTTCTCCTGACCGTGCACAATCTTCTCGGGCAGGTTGTTGCGACGATTGTGAACGGAGACGAGGACGCGGGGTATCATGAAATCCGGTTTGAAGCCCTGAACCTTGCAAGCGGTGTGTACCTCTACCGGATCGAAGCCGGAAGATTCGTCGAAACGAGGAAGCTCACCCTGATCCGATAGGAATTCCAGGCTGTGATCCGCCCCAGAACGAGGAAACCGTGAAGCACCTTCCCCTGTTCCTTCTCGTGGTTTTCCTGTTCGCCGGGTTGAAAAACTCTCCGGCTCAGACCGCCCCTTCGATCTGTCCCATCCGCGGAAAAACGGCAGCCGACATTTCGGGGGATTTTGGTCCGAGGACGCACCCGGTTCTCAAAATCGTGAAGCAGCATGACGGCGTCGATATAGAAGTTCCCGTAGGAACGCCTGTGCTTGCGACCGCGGCAGGTAAGGTGGTTCTTGCGGGACCGAGGGAAGGATACGGACTGGAAATCGAGCTTGCGCATGGCGGCGGATTCAGAACGCTCTACGCCCACCTTTCAAAAGTGATTGTCGCCCCGGGGGCAGGCGTGAAGAAGGGGCAGGTGATAGGCTACTCCGGCAGGTCCGGCCTCGCCTCGACGGCGCACCTGCACTATGAAGTTGTGAAAGACGGAAAAAGGGTGGATCCAAAACCCTACTTCGGCCCCCCGTCGCAGGAGTAACCTCCCCGGCGATGCGAGTTCCGTGGGAACCAGTCAGATCCGATTCACCTTCTTCTTTTCTTCCCCTCCGTGGATAAGCGAGTTGAACTTCGGGTCAAAATGTTGATTGATCCAGCGGTCGATTATTGACCTCTTGAACCGCCATTCCTTCCTGCGCCCTCCCCCTGTAAGAAATCCGCCCTGTCGTGCGTCTAATCTAATGAAACGCACACATGTGCCACTTGGGGGGTTGATGGCAATGACAGTACTTCCGGTCTCCGGACACCAGGCCTTCGTTCTTTTCTCCGCGCTGCTGCTCTCCGGTTGCAGGCTGCCGACGTCCGTTGAGAGTGACAGCATTGTTTCAAGTCTGAGATTCTCCCCGGCAGCATTCGACTCGTTCAGGCGCAATACCCAGATATTCTACACGTTGAAGCAATCAGCCCGCGTCACACTTTCCATCGTTCGCCGCCCTGTTCAGGGTCCGGACCAGCCCGTCGTCACACTGTTCACAGAATTGCTTGAATCGAAAGGATTCCATTCACACACGTGGCTCGGCGATACATCCGCGGGGCTGTTTGCTCCCCCCGGAGACTACGTCTGTATCGTCCACGTTGGGGACCGCTCGTTTGAAGCGTCGGTGCGTGTGTTTCACTTCTGAGAATGACACAAACCCATACAGGAGGAAAAATGTCTGCAGCGAACCGTAATGTGATCATCCGGCGTCGATTTGCGAAACCGGCGCTCGCGGTGGGCGTCGCGCTCATTGTCTCTCTCCCCGGTTGCCGTCGTGATTCCGGGGGGCTGACCGAACCTCCGGCAGCGCAGGGGACGGAAACGGTTGAATCAGGTGAACAGCTTCTTTGCGACGCTATTGACGCCATGACCTCCATCGCCGAGTGGACCGGGTATTCCGGATCGCAGCATGCGCAGGGACCTGTTCCCGCCGGGACCGGCACTATCGCCGCCGACTCGGTGTTCGTCTACGGCACAGTCACACAAGGGGGGCTTGGAGTCGTCGTGACGGAACGTCATACCCACCCCAAGGGACTTCTGCTGATCACGGTGAGGAGGTCGTACGGGACCCCGGGGCGGATTGTCAGCGAAGTGTCGCAGTTCGACAGCTACGAGGGGTTCCGTGCCGGTCAGCCCGGTCAGACGACGGTAACGGAGGTATGCCCCGCGTCGCGCGATACGATCGTGACGCACGTGCTCAGAAACGGGATAACGGAGACATACACGTTCCGCCTCCCCGTCGTGACGCGCGTCGATAATCAGGTGACACAGACTGTCCGCATAACTTCCCGCTACGCGAGCGCCGGAGGCGTCGTGACGGAGGTGACGGACGGAAATCAAACGCTCATACGGAGGACGACAAATTCCGCTCTCTCTTCGGGTGCTCTCTGTACACGGACGGATCTCCCCGACGGGAGCTGGAAAATCGTGACGTCGCTTGGGAATGCAGACGGATCGGTGTCGCGTGAAACAGTATCAGGACACTGAGTCCGGGGGGTCTCCCCCCTCGGTGGGGGGGAGGGGGGAGACACCATGCTCCTGAAAACCCTCATCGCGATGCTCCTCCTCCTCGCGCACGGCGCGGCGAGCCAGCCGGAGCCGGACGGGGTGCCGGATCAGTCCCCGACCGAAGGCGCGGAGAGCCTCCTGCCCGGGATTCCTCCTGCGGGCATCGACTCGCTCTACCGGACCCTGGCGTTGCTCGAGATCGCACAGGCGGACCAGGATCTCGCGGCCTCGAGCTTCTGGCGCAGGCTCATGCCGAAGGTCTCCGTGAACGGGGGAATTGGCGTGAGGGATGTTGCATTCACGGACGGGACGGGATCACTCGTGCTCCAGAAAGACTCGTACCGGCTGACGTTCGCCCTTTCGCTCTCTGACCTTTTCGACGGTTCGGCCCGTGCCCGCGCCGAGATCCAGCGCGCGGAGGCGGAGACCCGATACCTCATACTCTCCCGGAAGCAGTCTCTGGCCCGGCTCGCGCTTCAGCGGAAGAAGGACGATCTCGCGGGCGAGCTTGCCGCGCTCCGGGAAGAGCTCGCCGTGCGCGCTTCACTCGCCGCGTTCCAGGAGCTTCTCTTCATACAAGGGCGGATTGATTTTCGCGTGCTCTCGGATGCGAAGATCGATCTGATCCGCCTGAAGCACTCCGTGGCCGGGCTCTCATCGCGGCTCAGGGAGACTGAACGGATGATTGCAGGAACGGCGGGGCAGTGATTGCCGGGGCCCTCGAGATCATCTGCGGGGTGGATGCCTGCGTCGTCAACCCGCTTCTCCTCCCCGCGGCGCAGGGGGAGGAGAAGTACGCCTATATCGTCATCACGTACAATGACCATCCGGATGTATTTGACATACTCTTCGTTCACGGAAGCAGGGTCGCCGAGTATGTCTGCATCCATCGCGAACTCCGGGTCGTTTTGCCGGAAAAGTCCGTAGAGTTGTACCTCTCGGCGTGCGGGATGAGATGCCGGGTGTATCTCTTTTCGGTGACCCGGCAGTGTTTCGAAAGGTTCCAGAGCACCTTTCACTGCGCCCAGAGCCTGAATGTCGTGATCGACCGGCTCTCGAGGAAGCAGCTCTCATCTCTTCTGACGGAGACTGGATGCAGAAACGGGATTCTGGAGATCCGGCGGGCGGCCCGGCCGTTCCCGGTAATTGACCTGGCATCATTCGACTCTGTTGAGGAGTTGTTGCGTGAGGCGTTGCGGTTCAGGCAGGGGAGGATGATTCTCTATGATTTGGAACTGAACTCATCGATCCGTGAACGATCGGAGATCCTCATCGGTTCCGCGTCCACAGGCTGTTCGAAGCCGGGGATTCCGGATTCTGGTGCGAACACCATCGAGGCTGAAGGAGGGAAGAGAGATTTTGCCGCGGAGGCACCCGTCGGGGATCCTGCACCGGTCGCCGCAAAGGAAGAGCCCGCTCCGGCCGCAGCAGGGGATCCGGACATCGTTGAACTGTTCAGGAATGTCCTGCAGGAATTCATGCGTGCCGTCGATCAAGAGTATGGCACCCGCCTTGACAAACGGATGAACGTCGTTTTCTCCCGGCTCTTCCCGCGTCCGCTCGGGTTCGATCCGGGACTTGTGAACCGCACAAACATGACGAATGTGCTCAGCCTGATCGAAGAGGGAGTCAAACGCAGCTGGAGATACAGCCGGAAAAATCTCAGGAAGAGCGCTCTCGAAATCGTGAAGGCGTTTTACGACACGAATTATGAGCTTCTCCGGATTTACGGCGTGGAGGAGAGAGTGGGGAAATGCTACCGGGAGCTTCACTCGTGAACTCCCGTGCCGCAAGGAGGCTATCCTGAATGAAGGCGACGACGCACATCGGTTTTGCGGAGATCCTCTATCTCGTTCTCCTGACGACTGCCGGCGTCGGCTTCACGGCGCTGAATGCGTTTGCGATCGCCGTGGCCGCGGTGCTTCCGGACATCGACAGCGGTGCGAGCATTGTCGGCCGGGTGTTTCCTCCCCTCACGCGGGCGATCGAGAGAAGATTCGGCCACAGGACGCTCACCCATTCGATCCTGGTGGTGCTGTGCATTGCCCTCCTTTCACTTGTTCCCCTCCTTGCGGGGATCGACGTGTTCGCGTGCATTATCCTTGGGTACGCTTCGCACCCGATACTCGACACGTGCACCCCGAACGGCGTTCGCCTGTTTTACCCGTTCTCATGGGTCCGATGCGTATTCCCTTTCGACGGGAATTCTCCGCACAGGTTCAGGGTGGTGTCCGGTTCGAAGCTGGACAGTGCGCTCGGCATACTCTTCTTTGCCGCATGCATCCCGGCGCTCTATGTCGCGGCGCAGGGATACGAACGATTCATCCGGGTTGCGGAGCATTCGGTGGAATCCGCCGTCAGGGACTACGAGTCGTTCGCGCGTTCGGGGGTCGTGTATGCGCTAATGGAAGCGCACGACCAGCTGAGCGGCGAGCCGATGAAGGGGAGATTCCGGATTGCGGGGGCCCTCAACCCGCGGGCGCTTCTCTTCGAGGGTCCGGACCGGAAGCTCCACACCGTCGGAAAGGAATTCGAGTCGGAGTACGTCGCGGAAAACATCGTTTGTGAAAAGGGGGAGCCGGCCCGCGCGACGGTCCGGGCGGTGGAAATGAGCGGCCGGCTGCTCGGCTCCATCGCCGGATCGGGAGACACGTTGTGCGAGTCGTACATCTTCGGCAGCGTCGCAACGGCCGGAATCCCGGTTATAATGACCCGCTCCAGATTCTTCAATCCGGTCACCGGCTCGGGTAAGACAATCCGGTTGAATTACGCAAGGCAGCGTGACCTGACTGATCTGGACCTGAACGGCGTGCTTGCAACGGGAGGCACTCTGACGGTCAAGACCGTAATGAAAGAAGGGCTCCCGGTGCCGGCACCGGCCGTCTCGACGGGGGGCGTCATAGTTGACTTCACGGTGGGTGCCGGCGAGAATGTCGAATTCAGGAAACGGAAGGGGGATACAATCCGCGTGGGGGAGATACTTGCCGTCCGTGCCGTGCCCGAAAACCTCGATGAACAGAAGACTGTAAACGGGATGCGGCGTGCGAGCGCCGATGTCCAGGACCGGGTGTCGGTGCTTGGTCTTGATCGCGAGATCGCGGACGCACGGCTTGCCTCCGGATCGGATTCACTGGAATTCGCAAACGCATGTGAGCTTGTGAAACTGGGATATGCTCCCCCCTCTGCAAGCGCCAGGTCAGAACTGAAATGGGCCCGGACGAAACGTTCGCTTGAAAAGCTGCGTGCGGCAAGGTCGCTTCTTGAAGGGAAGATTGTACTGGAGCACGCCCGCCTGGCCCTTGCGGAGTCCGGGCTGAGGGTAAAGGAAGGATTCCACGCGCTCAGATCTGAATTCCGCTCCCCGTACGCGGGCATCCTCCTTGATTCCCGCCGCGAACCGTCCGGCGGGAAGGAGAAGATTATATTCATAATCAAGCGCTTCACTCCATGATCTCCCATGGTCTATCGTTGCGGGGCCTGTAAGAATGATGTCGGCGACTTTTCCCTGGAGTGTCCATGGTGCGGCGCATGGATGAGGCTGACACAGATCAGGGAGTCAGGCGATGCCGGTTCGCTCCCTCTTCCTCTTCCCGACGTGACGGCCTCCTCCGTTCCGAGAATGAAGACCGGCATCGGGCCGGTCGATGCGTTCCTCGGCGGGGGATTCATCACAGGGAGTTCAGTCCTCCTGACCGGCCCTCCGGGTGCCGGGAAATCGACGCTTCTCCTCCAGGTTCTGAATTCGAGCGCGCAGAGGGCGCTGTACGTCAGTGGCGAGGAGTCCGTCGAGCAATTGAAGCTCAGGGCGGACCGGCTCCACATTCACTCAAGGGCGATAAGCGTCGTGTTCGAGATGAACGTGGACGCAGTTGTCTCCCACGTGCGCCGGGCCCCCCCGGATGTCCTCGTAATCGATTCCATACAGACTGTGTATACCGAGCGTTCGGATTCCGTTCCCGGGACCACCGCGCAGATCCGGAAATGCACGTACCTCCTCAGGAGGCTTGCCCAGGAGAAGGGGATGGTTCTCATTGTCGTCGGGCAGGTCACGAAAGGGCTTCAGGCCGCGGGTCCGAAAACGCTGGAGCACGCAGTGGATTGCGTTCTTTCACTCGGGATGAACGACGGGAATCCGGCCGCAAGGTCGCTCTCTGTCGTGAAGAACAGGTTCGGCCCTGCGGGGAATCTTCTCTCCCTCGCGATGACGGAGGACGGGTTTTCGTTGCCAAAGGGGGGATAAACAGTGGTTGCGCGCACCGCTGAAACCGACGTCAGGCATGACCAGTCGTTCTTCGGACGAGAAGTGGAACTGCGCCGTCTCCTGAAAAACCTGCGGGAAGAAAGGCACACGCTGATTACGGGCCAATTCGGGATCGGCAAATCCAGTCTCATGAACGAGGCAAGGCTCCTCCTGACCGGCGAGAAACACCGCGTTGAATTTCAATCGCGGGCGCCCGCAGTGCGGAGGGACAGCATTCTCACTGTCAGCTCTCCCGCGCCGCTCGGGGACTGTCTCAGAGAACTGGCGGGTGGGTTGCACAGGTACGGCGACCTCAGCCTGGAGACCGGAGGTGAGCGTGCGGACTGGGGCGCCGTGAAGAAGGAACTTACAAGGCTCGGCCTGCGCAATCTGGAGGCCGAAATCCTGAAGGGGATCGCGGGGAGCGGAAAGAAGTACATTCTGTTCATTGCGAATCTCGAGAGAGTCTCTCTTTCGAGCCTGAGATTCTTCCAGTCCCTGGTCCGGATCACCGTCATATGCGGATCCGCCCTGGCGACAAAAGACATGGAACCGTTCCGGGGGTTCTGGGCTTCATTCGAACGAATGCCGATCGAACGGCTCCCGGATCCTGTCGCCCGGGAGCTTGTATCACATCTCATGAGTCTCTCTTCCGTACGCGCTGCGGACACGGAAATGTGCAGGCACGAGATCCTCAGCGCCGCGGACGGGAATCCCTTCCACATAAAGAACCTTGTCTACAGGGCCGCCACGCAGAGAACTCTCGGGAGAACCGAGATACGCGCGTTCCGTGAGGTGGAGGAGGCGCCGTACTTCAATATGGGCCCCCTCTACATGATCGGCGCCGGCGTGCTGACCGCCGTGAAGTTCTTTTCCACGGGGGCGGAGAAGCGGGAACACTATATCTACTATTCCGCGATCGGGTTCATCCTCTATCTCACGTTTCGCGTCTTCAGGGGCTTCTTCGTTTTTCGCCCGCAGCGGCGGAAATGAAGTGCGCCGGTGTTGAGTATCGGCCTTTTTTTTTCTACCATCCGGGAAGGGGTTCCTCCGCGTTGCGCGCCGGATGGGAGGAGCCTCATCCCCCTCCACCGGAAAGGAATGATACGGATGAACAGACGGACGCTGGGAAATTCAGGCATATCGATCGCGCCGCTCATTTTCGGCGGCAACGTGTTTGGATGGACTGTCGACGAGCCGGGTGCGTTCGCACTCCTGGATGCTTTCGTTGCTTCGGGTTTCAACTGCATCGACACCGCCGATTCGTATTCGACATGGGTCCCGGGTCACACCGGGGGCGAATCTGAAACGATAATCGGGAAATGGATGCGCCTGCGCGGCAACAGGGAAAAGGTTGTGATTGCGACAAAAGTGGGGAGCGAGATGGGCCCCGGGAAGAAGGGGCTGTCGAAGTCATACATCCTCGGCGCCGCGGAGGACTCTCTCCGCCGGCTGCAGACCGGGTATATCGATCTCTATCAGACTCACCGGGACGATCCCGGAACTCCCGTCGAAGAGACGCTCGAAGCGTACGCGCTCCTTGTGAAGGAAGGGAAAGTCCGTGCGATAGGGGCGTCGAACCTTACCCCGGCCAGGCTTTCCGAGTCGCTCATCGCGGGGGAGAAGAAGGGGTATCCCCGTTATCAGAGCATGCAGCCCCACTACAACCTGTACGAGCGGGCGGGGTATGAAAAGGAGCTCGAGGGGCTCTGCCGGTCAAGAAATCTGGCCGTGATCCCCTACTTCCCTCTTGCTGCCGGGTTTCTCACGGGAAAATACCGCTCGGTGGATGACCTTTCGAAAAGCGCGCGCGGCGCCGGGCTCCGGAAGTATCTCAACGAGCGCGGCTTTCACATACTCGCCGCGCTCGACACGGTGGCGGAGATGATGAATGTGTCCCAGGCGGTCGTGGCGCTTGCATGGCTCCTCGCCCGGCCGGGGATCACGGCGCCGATTGTAAGCGCCACGAGCGTGCGCCAGTGGGAGGACATTGCCCGCGCTCCGGAAGTGTCGCTGGACATGCCGTCGATCCAAATGCTGGATAACGCAAGCCTCTTAGGCCACGCGTGAACGTCATGCAGATCCGCCGGATTTCGAAACTCCCGGGAGACGGTGCCCCCCTCGTCCAGTCTGATATCCCTTCCCCCAGTCCGGGAGAAAGGGAGGTGCTTATCGGCGTCTCCGTGTGCGGCGTCTGCCACACCGATCTCGACGAAATCGAAGGGAGGACCGCACCCCCCTGGCTTCCGGTTGTGCCGGGTCACCAGGTTATCGGGCGGATCCTCGAGACGGGACGTTCCGTGACCGTGGTCGGTGCCGGACAGCGGGTCGGCGTCGCCTGGATCTACTCGGCGTGCGGCCGGTGCAGGTTCTGCCGGGGCGGGTACGAAAACCTCTGCCCTGAATTCCGGGCGACGGGCAGGGACGTCGACGGGGGATATGCACCGTACATCGTGGCGCACGAGGATTTCGTCCACCCGATCCCGGCGATCTTTTCGGATGTCGAGGCCGCCCCGCTCCTCTGTGCGGGCGCAATCGGGTACAGGTCGCTCCGGCTTGCGGGCATCGTGGACGGTGACGCGATTGGCCTGACCGGCTTCGGGGCATCGGCACACCTGGTTCTGAAAATGGTGAACCATATGTACCCCCTCTCCCGTGTCTTCGTTTTTGCCCGCGGCGAATCGGAACGCGCGTTTGCCCGCGAACTCGGGGCTGCGTGGACGGGGGATACGAAAGACGGGTCTCCCGAGAAACTCCGGGCAATCATCGACACGACCCCGGCGTGGGGACCGGTGCTTGAAGCGCTCGGAAACCTCGAACCGGGGGGGCGGCTTGTCATCAACGCCATCCGGAAGGAGGCGGCGGACAAGGACCTCCTCCTCCGGCTCGATTACCCCGCGCATCTCTGGATGGAAAAGGAGATCAAAAGCGTCGCGAACGTGACCCGGCGGGATGTGCGGGAATTTCTCTCCCTCGCCGCGTCGATCCCCCTCAGGCCGGAGACGCAGGAGTTTCCGCTCGCCCGGGCCAACGAGGCCATTCTCGGGCTCAAATCGGGGGGCCTCAGGGGGGCCACAGTCTTGAGAATTTCCTGAGGAACGTCTATATTCTTCTGCCGTACCTGTTCACTCCAATAGGCCCTCTGCATTGCGGGGGGCCATTTTTTTCGTCCCCGCTGCTGCTGGTGCCGGTCCTGCTGTTGCTGTCGATTCACATTGTTCCGGAGATTCCCGGTCATGACGATCACTGAACTTTCGATAAAACGCCCCACGCTTGTTGTCGTTGTCTTCTCGGTCCTCGGCGTCCTCGGGATATTCAGCTACACGCAGCTCAAGTACGAGCTTCTCCCGAAGATCACGCCGCCGTACGTCACGATCACCACGATCTATCCCGGCGCGTCCCCGGCCGAGGTCGAGACAAGCGTCACCAAGGTGATCGAAGACGCCGTCTCCGGCATCGACAAGGTGGCCAACGTCTATGCCACGTCGTCGGAGGGAGTCTCCCTTGTGTCGATGGAATTCACGATGAGCGCGGACGTCAACGTTTCGCTCCAGGACGCGCAGCGCAAGGTGAGCGAGGTGAGTTCGACGCTTCCCTCCGGTGCCAAGAGCCCCACGTTCTCGAAATTTGCCCTTGACGAGCTCCCCGTCCTGCGCATCGGTGCGACAGCGAACATCCCTTCGCGCAGATTCTTCAAGATGCTCGACGATCTGATCAGGCCCCGGCTCGCAAAACTCGAAGGGGTCGGCCAGATCACGCTCGTGGGGGGGGACGAGCGGGAGATCCGTGTCAACATCGATGCGGCGAAGCTCCGGTCATGCGGCCTCTCGCTCCTGCAGGTCGACCAGATGATACGGGCCTCCAATCTCGATTTTCCCACCGGCAAGATCGAGCAGGGAACGGCGCAGTACATCGTCCGGCTCGCCGGGAAGTACAGATCGATGGAAGAGCTCCGCGGCCTGGTCATCGGGGTCACACGGGGAGGGGGGACGATAAGGGTCGGCGACGTCGCCGAGGTCGAAGACGGGCGGAAAGATTACACGCAGCTCAGCCGGATCAACGGGAAGAGCTCCGTCGGGATCATCGTGCAGAAGCAGGGGGACGCCAACGCCGTCGAGGTGAGCAAGGTGGTGCGGGGGGAGATGACGCAGCTTGAGAAGGAATATGCGGACGTCGGGCTTGCGTTCGAAGTGGCGCAGGACGGGTCCACGTTCACGGTGGACGCCGCGAACGCGGTGAAGCACGATCTTGTCCTGGCGATCATATTTGTCGCCATCGTCATGCTTGCCTTCCTGCACAGCATCCGGAACTCGGTCATCGTGATGATCGCCATCCCCTCTTCGCTCGTTTCCACGTTCATCATGATCCTGGCGTTTGGGTTCTCGCTCAACCTGATGACACTCCTGGGGCTCTCGCTCGTGATCGGCATTCTTGTCGATGACTCGATCGTCGTCCTGGAGAACATCCACAGGCACCTGGAGATGGGCGATGAGATGCGCGTCGCTGCGCTGAAGGGGAGGAATGAGATCGGTTTTGCCGCCCTGTCCATCACAATGGTCGACGTCGTCGTCTTTGTTCCCCTGGCCCTTGTCTCGGGGCTGATCGGCAATATCATGAGGGAATTCGCGCTTGTCGTTGTCTCTTCCACGCTGATGAGTCTCTTCGTGTCGTTCACGATCACCCCGCTCCTTGCGTCCCGGTTCTCGAAGATCGAGAAGATGACCGCCGGATCGCTGCTCGGAACATTCGCGCTCTGGTTCGAGGAGAGGTTCCGCAGGCTCACCGCGGAATACCTGAAGGCGCTGGAATGGAGTCTTGCGCACCGCGGGAGGACGTTCCTTCTGACCCTGGCCCTGTTCGTCGGCTCCATGCTCCTCCCGATGTTCGGCTTTATCGGCTCGGAGTTCATGCCGCAGTCGGACCGCGGGGAGTTCACGGTGACGATGGAGCTCCCGTCTGGCTCGAACCTGGCAAACACGAATTTCGTAACGCTCGACGCCGAAAGAATCGTGCTGGCGATGCCGGAGGTGGACAGGGTGTTCACGAACGTCGGCGTATCGACCGAGGGATTCGTGGGACAGTCGTCAAACTATCTGACCGAGCTGAACGTCACACTCGTCCCGAGGGAGAACCGGACGAGATCGACCGACGAGGTGAGCGATGCGATCAAAAAGAAAATACAGCAGATCCCGGGGGTGCAGGTGCGGACAAGCCCGATCGGCATATTCGGGACGGCGAATCAGTCGCCGATCCAGCTCCTTGTGAGCGCGCCGGAATACGAACAGGCCCTGAAAGCTGCCGAAGGACTCGCCGCCGTTGTGCGGACGGTTCCCGGAACCGCGGACGTCAGGCTCTCCTCGGAAATGGGAAAGCCCGAGATGCAGGTGGAGATCGACAGGGAGAAGCTGGCCAGTTTCGGGCTCACGCTCAGTGAGGTCGGGGAAGCGCTCCGCATCGCGTTCAACGGCGACGACGAGTCGAAGTACCGTGAAGGGACGGACCAGTATCCGATCCGCGTGGTGCTCGACAGGCTCGACAGGTCGCAGACAGAGGACATCGGCTCGCTCACGTTCGCCTCCCGCGCGGGGAGGCTTATCCAGCTCAAACAGTTCGCCACCGTCACGCTCGCGACCGGTCCGACAAAGCTCCAGCGCCAGAACAGGAACTATTCCGTGACGGTATATTCTCAGGCTGTGGCCCGCCCGTCGGGGAGCATCGTCGCAGACATCAAATCCGCCGTCGGGAAGAACCCCCTCCCGCAGGGAGTGGGGATTTCCTACCTCGGCGACGAAAAGAACCGTTCCGAGTCGTTTGACAGCCTGCTGCTGGCGCTGGCCGCGGCGATCCTCTTTGTCTACATGATCATGGTTGCGCTGTACGATTCATTCGTGTATCCGTTCGTCGTCCTCTTCTCGATTCCGGTCGCTGTCATCGGCGCGTTCCTCGCGCTGGCGCTCACGATGAAGGCGCTGAACATTTTTTCGATGCTGGGGATCATCATGCTCGTGGGTCTTGTGGGGAAAAACGCGATCCTCCTCGTGGACAGGACAAATCAGATGCGGAAGGAGAGGGATCTTTCCGTCCACGACGCGCTCGTCGAGGCGGCGCAGACCCGGCTCCGTCCCATCCTCATGACGACCGCCTCGATGGTCGTGGGGATGTCCCCGATAGCGTTCAGCCTCAGTTCGGGCTCCGAGTTCAAAAGCGGGCTCGCCTGGGCGCTCATCGGGGGGCTTTTGAGTTCGCTCCTCCTGACGCTCGTCCTGGTCCCGGTTGTGTACACAACGGTCGACCGGTGGCGCACCTCGCTTGCGGAACTGGTATCCCCGGCGGGATTGGCAATACTCAGAACAAGGTTCTATATTGGTTCACACGCGAAGGTTTCCCCGCACCGACCTGTTACCCCGGCACACAATTGACAACAGGTTACCCTCTCGCTCCCGACCTCCGGATCTGGATTGAGGCCGCCGTCGAGAATACATTGATGGTACATCAGCTCAACGGGCTCGTTGATCTCTGCCACTCCATGGCGGCGGTGGCCCTGCGGAGGAAGATCGCCCCCGTGATGCTCGACTCCGGGGTGCACGGGACGAACTACCGCGATCTGGCGTACGACTGTATCGCGGAGCTGTTCCAGCGGGGGGAGGACGGCTCCCTGGTGCAGATCAGGGCATATTTCGAGGGGATTGACCGCGCGTCCGCGTCCGACCAGGAGCTCCTCACACACCTGCGGCGGATCGTCTTTACCAAGGTCAATCACGGGGTGGTGCGTTTTTACGGCGAATCGGATCCCGACCTCGGGAAGATCCTCCGCAACATTAAGCTCTCGGTGCAGGCGCTTCACAACTACGCCGTCGTGGAACGGTTCGGCGAGACATACCTCCTTCCGGCGCTCTCCGACCCGCTCGAGGATCGCCCCCCCTTTTCCCGGGAGGAGCTGGAGCGCGCGCTGAGAAAAGACGCCACGCCCGACGACCATGTGCCAGCGATGCTCGCGCATCTCTCACGAATGCTCCGTCGGCAGCACGAATGTTCGAGGCTTGTATCCCTGACCTCCGTCGCGCTGGCGATCAAGTCGATCTACTTCACCCCGGGGACGGCGGAGCCAGAGCATGCGGCCGCGGAAGATCCCTTCACGGTCCCCGAGATACTCTCGCTCGTGCGGTCCGCGTGCAGGGAGGTTCTTGGGGAGATGGCCTCGGAATACGTCGACAGCGGCAAGGTGGAGCGTGACTTGTTCCGGAAATACGTCGAAGTGATAGAAAAGAACGTGGCCCTGCGGTTCACCGGGGAAGACTCCGACGGGCACTCGCTGTTCGCGGGGCTCCAGTCTCTTGTCCCCTCGCTTTCGGAGGCTGAATACCGGTCCACGCACAGGGCCCGGCTGGAATATCTTGCCCGGCTGGCGTACAAACGATCTGTCGAAGTGCTCCGGTTGAACAGCTGAAAGAGCGGAATCCGGGGGCAAACGAATGAATTCACGATCCGGCGACGGATGGCCCCCGGGTTCAGCACGGAGAAGGAGATGCGAGGATATCTCAAGTGAGGATGGAACACCCCGGCGAACATAGTATCGAGCTGTATGTCCTGCGCGCGCCCCTCGGAGAGCGGGAGCGGCGGGAAATCGAATCCCACCTGGGGCAGTGCGAAGGATGCCGCATCCTGGCGGAGACCGCGTCGTCCTTTTACGCGGATTTGCAGATCGACATACTGACGCGTCCTGCTGAATTCCAGGACCATTCCCGGCATCTCCCGGTGCGATCGGCGCGCCCCCCGGCAATATTCGAGCCGCCGTTTCGCGACGTTCCCCTCTCGCAGATCCACCCTCCGGGGTCGGTGCGGAGATTTGTCCGGGCTCATCCGTTCGTCGCAGGGGGAGGCGGGCTTGCCCTCATCGGGGGCCTTGCCTTCCTGATGATCACGTTCGACCTGATGCCCTCGAGGGATCTCGCGCTCAACGCCGTGATCGAGAACCCGACCTCCTGCACTCTCGATGCATACAACAGGGCGGGGGAGAAGCTCTGGTCGCTTCCCGTCCAGCACCTGAACGATTTCATGGAGACCAGGAAGCGGTCCGGTCAGCCGTTTCTCCAGGTCGCGGACCTGAACGGAGACGGCAAGAAAGAGATTCTCACATCGCTTCCGTTCTCTCAGGCGGAGGCTCCGTACGGCGATGTGCTCCATGTCCTGGACAATCAGGAAAAAGAGGTCCTGACGATCCGGCCTGAGGAGGCGGTCAGGTGCCGCGGCCGGATCTACCCCGGCGAATTCAGTATAAGCGCATTCAGCATAGGCGACTTTTCGGGGTCGGGCCGCAACGAGATCATGATCCTGACGAACCACCTCCACTCGCCGTCCGTGGTGTCCCTGTATGATGCGCGTGGCAATCGACTCGGGAGGTACAGACACTTCGGGCAGATCCGGATGATGGGGACAACCCCTCTCGATGGCGGCCAGGGGAAGGAATTTGTCCTCTTCGGCATGAGCGATAGCGACGAAGGGATAAACACGCAGGTCGTCATAGGTCTCGATCCTTCGCGTTTGACCGGCGACGGCGAGTCATCCTACTCCGGCGGGTTTGGGCTTCCCGTCTCGGACGCGGAGCGCCATTACATCTGCATCCCGCGGACAAAAGTGGTGAAAGAGTTCGGTGGGGAGATGGTTATCTCGGGGGCCAAATCCGTCCTGCTCCAGCACGAAACCGGTTTCCGGGTTGAGACGACAACGGACCCGGATTCCATCCCGGCCTATTTCGAGTATATATTCCGCCCGGACTTCAGCATCGTCGAGGTGAAATCCGCCAACTCGACGAAGAACCTCTTTGACAGGCTGGCGGCCCGGGGTATTGTAAGGGGCGACTTCTTCGACGAATACATGAAAACCGTGGCCGGTGAAATCCGTTACTGGAACGGACGGAGCTGGCAGCCCCGGCCGGTGCAGGTTCGCGCGGCCCGGAGCACCCCGGCTGATCCGGAGCCGAAGCGCCCTCCCGTTCCCTGAAAGGGCGCCCCGGGACCATCCTGCATCATCCCCCTCAGACTGCCTCCGCCTGCTTCTTTCCGTAGAGAAGGGACGCGACAATCCCCATCACGACGAATCGCAGGACGCCGAGTATGAACCACTCGAGCGTCATTCCATAGGGAATGTCGACCATCCCGTATGTCCCGTACGCCATACCGATGCTCAGCCAGATCCCGGTGTAGAGTCCGTACCGCAACCCCTCGAAGATCCCCTTTCCTTCGTACCCCTTCGAGAATATGAATGTGAAGAAGAATGAGCCCACGAGAGATATCACGGGGTAGATCCACGCGAGCGCATTCCTGTCGGCACGCCAGACGCTGAGAGAACTGAATGCAGTTCCGAGGATGCCTGCATAGATGATCATGTCGAGTATGACGGCGGCGACGAAGACAGCGATGAATGTCATCCAGAATCTTCTTGTCATGGCTCGCTCCGGTGTAGTGGGGGTGTCGGTGGTCTGCGTGTGCTGGAACCGGAAATGAGTAACGAAAAGCAGCCCCAAAGTCAACTCGAAGCCGGAGCTGGCGCAGAGCGCCGGCGGAGGTGGCGCCGCTTCTGGGCGCCAGTCCCGCCGCTTTCTGCGGCACCGAAGATGGCGCCGATTTTAGGCGCCACTGCACGCGCCACTGCACCACCAGTCCCGTCGGTCGGTTTGACAATAACCCCGCAACGCGATACATTGGGCTTCACACAACCACCACGGGACCGGGGTACGCATGGAAACCACTTGGACCCAGGACGTCGTGAAAATCACGGTCGTGCGCCTGATCGCCGTCACGTTCACGATCGTGGCGTTCGGGTGCCTCTTCTTCCGTCTGAGCATCTTTGACCTGCGGGTGCTTCCTTCCCAGTTCGTGACGAGCGGGGTCACGGCGTCGGTGTTTTTTGCCGCTCTGGCGTCGCCGAGGCGAAAGGAAGGGCTCATCGCACTTCTCGTCTGGTACATCGTCCTGACGTTTCTTGTCGGCCGGTTTACGCCGTGGCAGGCCAATGTCCATGCCGCGTACGTCGCGTGTGTAGGAGCCGCCGTCTACGTGTACGACCGCTTTGTCCGCAGGGAAATTGTCCGCGGGGGGGTGCAGCGCGTTGCATCCGCCGGGATTCTCACGGCAATCGCCAATGCCGTCGTCATTGTGTACATCGGTCTCTTCTCCTGGCGCACTGTATTTGCGTCCACCGGATTTTTCGCGTCGATGGTTTTCAGGAATCTTCAATTCGGAACACTTATCGGGATTGCCTTCGGTCTCGGGGCGGAGTTGGCGGCGTACGTTCTTCTCAAAATGAGCGGGAAAACGAAAGCGGAGTGAGCATTTCCCGTGGAATTGGGCTGATTCCGTCTTTCTGAACGAAACTCCCCCCCGGCGCGTTCTTTATGATAGACGGGGGCAACCCGAGATGCCCCGGGAAATTCACACGAGCCGGGAATATCACGGAGGATGAACGCCTATGCCGAATACGAGAGAAGTCTGTTGGGCGGTCGAGTACGTCGAAAACGGTGAACGGGTCGTTTCGCTTGACCCGGTGCGCCGGACGACGCCCGAAGAAGCAAAGAGAGCGTTTGAGGAATCACGGGGGATCCCATGGAAGGAGCTTGAAAGGAGAGGGGCGAAGGTGGTGCAGCAGGAGGTCGCATCCATGGCACAGATTCCCCATGGATAGAGGCAGAAAATCGCCTACTTACGTTCCGCTCCATTTTCCCCCGAGCTCCTTCACGACCGCAAGCACAGCGAATGACGTGACGAGGAGTATCGCCGCCAGGCTCAGCGCTATCCGCATGTCGAGCTCGAACCCGATATAGATCGCCAGCGGCATCGTCTGCGTTCTCCCTGGGAAGTTCCCGGCGAAAAGGATCGTCGCACCGAATTCCCCCAGTGCGCGGGCCCATGTCATTATTGCGCCCCCCACCGCCCCCCGGATCGACAGAGGGAAGGTCACCCGCCTGAAAACCTGCCAGCCGGTCGCCCCGTCAATGGCGGCAGCCTGCTCCAGGTCACGGTCGACGGACGCCAGCGCGACTGCGAGCGTTTTCACGTAGAACGGTGACGAGACGAACAGTTGCGCCAGAACGACCGCGGCCGGAGTAAACGGGATTTCCATCCCCATCGCGCTGAAGACAGGCCCTGCAAGCCCCCGCCTCCCGAACGTGACAAGGAGTGCAATCCCCGCGACGGAAGGGGGGAGCACAATCGGGAGATCAATCAGCGCATCGAGCGCCCGCCTTCCCGGGAATTCCTTCCGGGCGATGAGATAAGCCAGCGGCGTACCGAAAAGAACCGTGAGCGTGACGGTGGCGAGCGTCGTGAATATGCTGAGGGTTATTGCCTGCGCCGACTGGGGGTCGAGAAAAGCGCTGAACATGTCGCGCGGCGGCACGCGGAGGAGGAGCCCCGCAGTGGGAACGAGAAGGAAGAAGATCAGCGGGACGCTGGCGAGCGCAAGGATGATCCGGTGTTTCTTCTCGTTCATCGGTCTTCTGCCATCCTCCCTGTCGGTTCCGCCCCCGGAACTGCTGCGCGGGGGCCGGCAGCTCCCCGTGCGATGCGCCCGGGATGGACTACTCCCGTTCCGGCAGCCTGACTTTGAACCAGAGATTCATCTGGTCCCCCCGCAAGCGTTCTTCGGTTCTCCCTTCGCTCATGCCGCCGGGGCGTGTCCGCCGTCCGCCGAATCCCCCCTCGGGTTCCTCTTCCGAAGCTCTGCCGGCGGCAGGGATCTCGGCTGAACCCTTCCCCTCGGCGGTCACCGCACCGAGTCCGAGGAGCGCACCGCGTTTTACGCCGATCCCGAACGGGTGCGTCGCACCTGCGGCCAGCGGGATTCTGAGCACGTACACGAGAGTATCCCGCTCCCGGTGAAACCCTGCCTCGATCCCGCCGGTCGCCAGTATGCTCATCCGTTCGTGGGAAGTCTCCCCTGAATAGAGTTCGATCTCCTTCGGTTCCGCGCGATCAACGCCTCGCCCCGGGGGGGGGGCGAGTTCGTCCCGGTCTCCGGATCCGTCTCCCGGGTTTCGCGGCAGCGGCGCCGGGGGATAGCGGACGCCGAACGTCCGTTTCGTCCCCCCCTCGCTGTCGAACCACCAGAGGATCCCCTGACGGAGTATGAGTTCCTGCGTCCCCCTGTCGGTCGTCCGGAGCCCTATGTAGGCATACTCACTGTCGTTGCACACGGTGAGCGTCATCCGCCTTTCGGAATAGGCGGGCGCGGGCCAGCGGGCCCCGGGCCCGCCGAACGGGGCGTCGGAGCTCCGCCACCGGCTCGCAATTTCAGACGTGCCGCATCCCGCCTGGAGGAGCGTGAGGGCCGCCGCGACGCAGAGTGTGCCGAGTAAACGCGTGGTAGTCATTTGTTATTCCAGTCCGAATGCTGCGACGAAGTCAAAGCTCAGCTTGTCTTCGACCGGAACGAGGAGAAGTGACGGCCTCTCGATCTTGAAGGCTTCCAGGCTGAGCACGAAACTCCCTTCCACCGTCACTTTCTCCGGCGACCAGTGGGCGACGGCACCCGCCGTGACGTCCCGCGTCACGCCGTGGAACGTCACCTTTCCCGTGATGTAGAGGCTGTCCCCTTTTGGTGTGAATTCCGTTCCCTCGAAACTCGCGTCGGGGTAGTCGATCGCGTCGATGACTTCCATGGCATGAGAGTCCCGGTTCGAGTTCCCGCTGTCGAATGTCGTCACGTCCACCGTTCCCGTTACTTTCTTGAACTCCTTTGTCCCCGGGTCCGCCTCGACGTCGTACGCGACGTCCTTGCTCGTGGCCTCTATTTTGTGGAGCGGGTGCACCATCCTGTAGGTCATCGACGATTCTCCCTTCAGCTGCTTCAGGTGCCGCACCTGTGCGGGGGCGGGGACGACGGCAAGAACAGCCAGAAGAAAGAAGAGAAGAAGCGCGAGGAGCGCCGACGTGGCAAGGATCGTTTTCATGAAATTCCCCCTAAAATGTGATGACGATAAGCGAAGCGGCGAACACTCCCGTGGTGGCGTACGCCGAAATCTGGTGGAACCGTGCCCTCGGAAGGTCGATGTAGCTGAACCGCCCTGAACGCTGCCTGACCATCGAGCCCAGAATGGGCGTGAGGATCATTCCCGCCACGTGGATCCAGGCGAGCGTTTTATGTATCGTCGTCGTGCTTGTCTCGTCACGCCGGATGAGGGGCGGGGGGGAAATCACGGCAAGCAGGCCCGTCAGCCCGTAGGAGATGATCGTGTATGTGACGAACTTGTTGTGGTTGTTCTGGTCCGTTCGTTCCTGGCTCGCGACATTCTGTCCGTTCGTTCCCTGCGTCGGGATATTTGAATCGTTCAGCGTCTTCTGCCCGTAGTAGAGCGTCGCGGCCATGAGGCCCAGCGTGACGAAACCGCCGATCTGGTGCATTGTCAGCATCGTCCTTCTCGCTGTGAGCTCGCTCTTGCGCGATTCGGGCGAAAGCTCCCCCGCGATCCCGATCGACCGGAAGAAGCCGTGCTCTCCCCAGAGCCCGGTTTCCATGAAGCTCATGTTCGACGGAAGGAGGCGGGCGGTGGAGCGGTAAGCCTCCTGCGTGACGGGGGTCGTGTCGGGGAACGCTGCCGGAGGGATGAGAAAATCCGAGGTCTCCCAGGCGGGTTGAAACGCGGGGATCTGGAATGCGCCGGGATCCGGGATCTGTGACGGGCTTTCCGCCCCGGGTGTGCGTGCGCTGTCGCCGTCCGCGAGTGCGGGGTGGGTCCACAGAATGAAAAACATGAGTGCGGCGCCGAGAGCCTTCATCGTGCATTATCCTGTCGTTGTGTGTGGGTGTGCGGCGCCCCTGTCCGCGGAGCTTTCAGGAATATACGCGGAGCGAGTTGCCGGTCAGGGTTGTCTTGTATGTCCCGAGCGGGCTTGACGCGGGCCCGTTGATCACCCCCCCTGAGAGCGAGAACCGTGAGCCGTGCGCAGGGCAGAAGAACGAGTTGGAGCTGGCGTCGAAGACGATGGTGGTCCCCTGGTGCGTGCATGCGAAGCTTACTGCAACGTATCCGCTCTGGGCGTGGGCCACGATGACGCCCACATTATTGTAGACGTACCCCCCGACGTTTCTGAGCGACGCGTTCGCCGCCGCCGTGAGGTCGAGCGTGAAGTCGACGTTGGCCGGGGCCATGATGTTCCCGCCGGCGTTCGGGTTCGTGCATCCCCCGATAACCGCCCCGCAGGCGCAGGCCGCGGCCCCGTACCCGAGAATCGACAGGAATTCCTTTCTGTCCATGCTCTTCCCCCTCTGCTGGGTGCCCCGTGTGTGGCATGGCGCTAGCCCGGATCATCGGTTTACGAATGATGATATACGCGCATGGTGCCGGAGCACTTTCCTCCCCGGAGGGGGATGATCCGATCGCTCTGAGGCTGAGATTGCGACTGGAGGCACACGCCGTACATCCCGGATAACAACAAACGCCTTGAACTAGTAACAATCCGGGATGACTTGTGGCTCCTTTGAGAATGGACGAGAAGGGATGGCAAAGACAATCTCTGCTACAATAGGGAAAAAGCTTATATTTGTCAAGGCATAATTCAATGTAGCATTACATAACATGGCGTATATTACATTTAGGTAACCTTTCCTGATCTGTTCACGTAGTTCTTGCTACTCCCTCCGGTGAAGTCTATATTGCTCCTCTTCGATCCGTCCCATCCTCCGCGCGCGCGGCTCACCGGGCGGGAGGAGGACCGGGGGAAAGACTCCTATCGCGGAAAGGATGCTGCATGATCGTTGTCGACAACATCACGAAGACTTTCTCTGTCTCCCGCCAGCAGCGGCGCGAGATGGGGCCCGAGTTCAAGGGATCCCGCATCGACGCTGTCAGCAGCGTCAGCTTCTCCTGCAGGCCGGGACGGATATTCACGCTGCTCGGCCCGAACGGTGCGGGGAAGACGACGATGCTCCGGATGATCGCGACGATGATCAGGCCGACGGGCGGTTCGATCACGGTCGCCGGCTTCGACGTCGCCACGCAGCCGGTCGAAGTGCGGAAGAGAATCGGTTTTCTCACCGGGAATACCGGATTGTACGACAGGCTGACGCCGGATGAGATGATAAAGTACTACGCCGACCTGTACGGGATGGACCCCGTCACGTATGCCCGGAGGCGTGGGGAGATATTCGGGCTCCTCGGCATTCAGGAATTCGCCGGGCGGAGGATCGGGAAGCTCTCGAGCGGCATGAAGCAGAAAGTGTCCCTCGCGCGGACGATAATCCACAACCCGGATGTTGTTGTGTTCGACGAGCCGACGTCGGCGCTCGACGTGGTGACCTCGCGTGCCATCATCCGGCTCATCAGGCAGTGCCGGGAGGAGGGGAAGACCGTGATATTCTCCACGCACAGGATGGGGGAGGTCAGCATCCTCAGCGACGACCTGGCGATCATTCACAGGGGGAAACTGATATTCAACGGATCGTACAAGGACTTTGAAACGCAGATGCAGACCCGTTCGGTGGAGGACGAGTTTGTGCGTCTGGTGGAGGCGGCCTGACATGAACCGGTTCGTGACGATATTCAGGAAAGAATTCACCGACACGATCCGCGACAGGCGGACGCTGTTCGTGATGATCGTGTTCCCCCTGCTCCTCATGCCGGCGCTCATGATCACCGTGACGAATATGCAGATGTCGTCGATGAAGAAGGCGGAGGAGAAGACGCTCAGGGTGGCTCTCGTGGCGCACGGCAACGCCGCGGGGCTCGTGGCCGGGCTGACCGGGCGCCCCGACATCCGGATCGTCGACGGGGTTCCCGCTGACAGCATGGAGGCGATGATCGCCCGGGACAGCATCGACGCTGGGGTCGTCGTCGCCGGCGATTTTGATGCGGCGGTGGCGGCGATGAAGAGCGGGACGATACGCCTGTTCTACAAGTCGTCGGACGACTTTGACATGGTCAAGCGCCGCTTGTCGGGCATCATCGCGGCGTATGAAAAGACGATCGTCGCGGGCAGGTTCGCGCAGCTCAGGATCGACGCCGGCGTCGTCACGCCGGTCTCGATCGAGGAACATGACGTGGCGTCGATGAAGGAGAAGATCGGCAAAACGGTGGGGGGGATGATCCCGTACCTGTTCGTCATCTTCTGTTTCATGGGCTCGATGTACCCCGCGATCGACCTTGCGGCGGGTGAGAAGGAGCGGGGGACGATGGAGACCCTTCTCACGGCGCCCGTGAGCAGGTTCCAGATCCTCCTGGGGAAATTCGCCGTCGTCGTTCTGACCGGACTCCTGAGCGCGGGGGTCTCCATCGTGGGTATTTTTCTTGCGGTCCGCCAGGCTTCGAAGGTTCCTCCCGAGGTGTTCAACATGGTCATGGCGATACTCGACGCGCAGAGCGTCCTCCTGGTCCTCTCGCTTCTCGTCCCGCTCACCGTCTTCTTTGCGGCCTTCCTCCTCTCCGTGTCGATATTTGCGAAATCGTACAAGGAGGCGCAGAGCATGATCAGCCCGCTGATGATCGTGGTGATACTCCCGGTCCTCATCGGGCTGTTTCCCGGCGTCGCGCTCGATCCTGTCACCGCGCTCATTCCCGTCCTGAACGTCTCACTTGCGACGAAGGAGATCATTGCGGGGACGATAAAGACCGGGCTCCTGCTTGAGACGTACGCGTCGCTCCTTGTGCTCGCCGGTGTAAGCCTGTTCGGGTGCGCCCGGTGGTTCGAGAGGGAAGAGACGATATTCCGGGGGGTCTGACCTGCACCATGAGGAGCGGGACTTTCCTCTTTGATCTTCCCTTCGTATATTCACTTCCTGATTCGGCGCACCTTGACCGCATCCTTCTCTGTATCCACGGCATTTCGCGTGCGAAACCCTCCCGGGTAATCCGGAGCAACGAACCACAGGCTCAAAAAAGGCTCTGACCCATGCAGAACAGACTCATCCACAGAATCACTGCGGCCGTCGTTTTTGCGATTTCGCTGACGCAGTTCCTCCTGACGGTCCAGCCGTCTGTCCCTTTCTGGGACCCGGGCGAGCTCTCCGCCGCGGCATACATGCTCGAGGTTCCTCATCCCCCGGGGGGGCCGCTTTTCTCCCTTGTCGGGCGTGTCTTCTTCATGCTCCCGATCCCGGGTGACATCGGCCTGAGGATGAATCTGATCTCGGTCGTTTCCAGTGCCCTCTCCGTGCTCCTCCTCTACCTGGTGGCGGTGAAGCTGATCCGGCACTACAAGGGGGGGGATCCCGGGACGCCCCTCGACGCGCTGGGAACGTACGGTGCGGCGGCGATCGGTGCGCTGGCGTACTCCTTCAGCGACTCGTTCTGGTTCAGCGCGGTGGAAGCGAATTATTTCGCCGCGAGCACGCTCCTGTACCTCCTCGTTGTCTGGCTTATGCTCGCGTGGAACGAGCAGGCGGACAGCCCCCACAACGGCAAATATATCCTCCTGATGGTGTTCCTGACCGGGCTTGCGGCGGGCGTGCACCTGATGAGCGTCCCGGCGATACTCGCGGTCGTCATGATCATCGTCTTCAGGAAGTACGTGACCGACCGGGAATTCTGCCGCCAGTCGGCGTACGTGTTCCTTGGACACGTCGCCATGCTCCTTGTCATTGCCGCGGTGCTCTGGGCCAACCAGAACGGGCGGACGACCCCGTCGCTCGAGGACTCCCGCGCGTTCGACCTGAAATTCAAGGAGTGGATGGCTCTCCCGAGCATTCTTCTCGTTGTGCTCTTCAGGAAAAAGGTGTTCAACAGGAGCTCGTTCTACTTTCCCGTGTTTGCGGGAGCGGTCGCGCTCGCGGTCATTTATCCCGGGGTGATCAAGATGCTCCCCGGCCTCCTCCGGACGATCGCGGGGGACAACGTCGGCGGGGGACTCCTCGTTCTTGTCGCGATGCTTGTCGCCCTGGGGATCGTCGCCCGGTGGCTTGCGAAGGAGAAAATGACCCTGATGCACACCGCCGTGCTGGGAATCATGCTGGCCACCGCCGGCTTCACGACGTACACGATGATCCTGATCCGGTCGGGAAAAGACACCCCGATGAACGAAAACGAGCCGAAGACGTTCTCCGGGCTCATCACGTACCTCGACAGGGAGCAGTACGGGGAGTTCCCCGTCTTCAAGAGACGGTGGTCCCAGGAATCGCACCAGCAGGCGATTTACACGGCGTATGCGAGCGACCTCGATTTCTTCCTGAGCTACCAGATGAACCACATGTTCAACAGGTACCTCCTCTGGAACTACGTCGGCCGGGCCGGTGAACCGCAGGATTCGGACTGGCAGTTCAAAGTCCTCTTCGGCTTACCGTTCCTCCTGGGGATCGCCGGGCTCTACTTCCAGTTCCGCAACGACTGGAAGATGGCGTCGGTGTTCCTGATTCTCTTTGTCCTGATGGGGTATCTCATCGCCTTCTACCAGAACCAGCAGGAGTCGCAGCCCCGCGAGCGGGACTATTTCTATCCCGGCGCCTTTTCGCTTTTTGCCGTGTGGATAGCGCTCGGGATACGGGGGATACTCGACGTCCTCGCGGCGAAGATCAGGGATGTGTCGCTCCTGCGCCCGCTCTCCCTGCTCGTGCTGTTCGTGGCCCTGTACCTGGTCCCGGTAAGGATGCTCCAGGCGAATTACCACACGCATGACAGGTCGAAGAACTGGGTCCCCTGGGACCTGTCCTACAACATGCTGCAGACATGCGAAAAGGACGCGATCCTCTTCACGAACGGGGACAACGACACGTTCCCCCTCTGGTATCTCCAGGACGTCGAGGGGGTCCGCCGCGACGTGCGCGTGATCTGCCTGAGCCTCGCGAACACCCCCTGGTACATTCACCAGATGAAGGTGAAGCCGTACTATACCGACGCGCTCGCTGTCCCGATAAGCATGTCGGAGGACAGGATCCGCACGATCGAACCGGTCCAGTGGGAGCCGCGCACGACGGATCTTCTCGTGAGCCCGGAGGCGATTGCGAAATTCGGCGTTACGGACTCGTCGATTCTCGCCACGCACAGAATCCCGTGGCGGATGCCGAACACGATGCAGTTCGGAACGACGAAGGCGATCCGCGTGCAGGACATCCTGATGCGCGACATCATCATGACGAACCAGTTCAGGCGCCCCATCTACATCGCCGTCACATGTTCCCCCGACGCCAAACTCGGGCTCGACGAGTATCTCTGGTTCACAGGGCTGGCATGGCACCTGGAGCCGAAGAAGATCACGCGGGAAGAGCTCGGGTTGGACCATGATGTCCTGGAAGCGAACCTGATGCACGAGCCTCCGGGGTTCACGCGGACTCCGGCCTACGGCTACAAATTCCGCGGGGTCGGGGACACGACGGTGTTTTTCGACGAAAATTCGAGCCGGTTGATGACAAACTACCGCTCCGCGTTCGTCCGGCTCGCCATGTCGTATGCGAACGCGAGGAACGACATCAAGTCGAGCGCGGTCGTCCTCGACAGGATGGAGCAGATCATCCCCCGCACGAAGTATCCGATGGGATGGGAGCTGGAATCCGATCTCGCGCTGTTCTATCACCGGGTCGGCCGGCTTGACGAGTTCAATACGCTCGCCGATGACGTCGAGTCGGAATGCGAGAAAGCCATCGCGGAGGGAAAGGTGAACGTGAACTCGTACTACAACCCCTACCGGGTCCTTCTCGACATGTACGATACGCGGAAGCAGTTCGCAAAGGAGCGCGACCTCCTGGAGACGCTGAACAGGACGTATCCGAACACCCCGGAGCTGATGAAGCGGCTTGACGAAATCAGGAAACTCGTTGCGGCGGACTCGGCAGCCCGCCCGGATTCGACGCACTGAGTGCGGCTGGCGGCCGGACGGCGCCGGCCCTCAGGACCCGCACGATCCGGGAGTGATCCGCGTACACAAAACTTCTGCAGGGAGGTTGGTATGAAGAAGACGCTTGTTGTGTGTTGCCTCATCGCGATGTCCGGGATCGTCTTCTGCGGCGCGCAGGCGCAGGGGAAGAAAAAGGCCGCCGCGAAAACGCCCACCGGGGAGGAAATGATGAAGCGGTGGGAGGAGTCGATGACGCCGGGCGACGCCCACAAAAAGCTCGAGGCGTTCGTGGGGACGTGGAACGTCGAAGCGAAACTCTGGATGAAGAGCCCGAAGGACGAGCCGAACGTTACAAAAGGCTCGGCCGAATACAAGATGACGCTTGGCGGGAGGTTCCTCCGGCAGGAATACACCGGCGAAATGATGGGACAGCCGGTGAACGGCGTCGGGTATACCGGCTACGACAATTTCAGAAAAAAATACGTGAGCTTCTGGATCGACAACACGGGGACGGCAATGTCCATGACGGAAGGGACGATGGACAGCGAAGGAAAAACACTCACCCTGCGGGGAACCATGGACGATCCCGCGATGGGAAAAAAGGACGAGAAGGTCAAATACGTCATGCGTGTGGTGAGCCCGGACAAACACGTGTTTGAGATGTACAACGTGACGATGCGCGGAGACAAAGATCCCATGATGGTGATGACATACACCCGGAAGTAACCGCTTTTCCTCCGCGGCCGCTCCCTCGCGGGGGGAGCGGCCGTCATTCCGGCGCGCCGGGTGCGCGGTGACACCGCCCGGACTACTCTGACGGAAAGATCTCTCTGAAGAAATCCTTCATCGCCTGCCACGAACGCCTGTCCGCCTCCGGGTTGTATGCGGCACCCTTGCTGTTGTCGCTTCCGGCCCCTCTGATCGTGAACGCGTGAACCGCTCCGCTGTACTGGACCAGCTCCCAGTCCACCCCCCCCTTGCGCATCTCGTCCATAAATGCGGTGACGTCCGACTGTTTCACGTACGGATCGTCCGCGCCGTGGAGGACGAGGACTTTCCCCTTGATGTTCTTTGCGTCGTCAGGTGCCGGCGTGGCAAGTGAGCCGTGAAATGTGACGACGCCCTTCACAGGCGCTCCGCTCCGCGCAAGTTCAAGCGAGGCTCCTCCCCCGAAACAATATCCCATCACCGCAAGCCTTGCGGGGTCGGCTTCCGGACGGCTGGCGAGAAAATCGAGCCCCGCCCTGGCCCGGGCGCGGAGCAGCCCTCTGTCCTGATAGAATTTCCCCGCTTCCGCCTGCGCCTCCTGCGGATTCTTCGGACGGACTCCCTTTCCGTAAATGTCCGCCGTGAGTGCCACGTACCCGAGCTCCGCAAGCATCTCCGCCCTCATCTTCGTGTCGTCTGAAACGCCCATCCAATCGTGTATGACGAGTATCCCCGGGCGTTTTCCCGCAATCGATGGATCATAGCTCAGGTAGCCCTGGAGCACGACGTCTCCCTGTTTGTACTCCACAACCTCGGTCTTGACGCCCGCCCGGGCACGGGCCGTCAGCGCGAGGAGAACGAGAACCGCCAGAAAACTCTTCATTGTTGCTTCTCCTGTGTGAATGGTGGAATGAGCCTGTTCACCCCAATCAACAGGCCGGCCACATTCCCGGTTCCCGACGCCCGTGAATCCGGGCTTGCCTTCTCCCGCGCCGGGGCATATATTATTCCTTCATTATCACATCCGGCCCCTCATGAACCCAGGACGCTTCCCCCGATTGATCCGCCCGTTTGTGCGCCTCGACTCCCACCACAGGGTCTTCCTCTCGCTGCTGGCAGGAGGTATCGTTTTCGCGCTGGCGTCGGCGGAGCTTCCGTTTGCTTCCCGGATGGCGCTCGCATGGACCGCATTTTCGGGTGTGCTTCTCCTCCTCGCATGGGGCGTTATCGCTTCCGGGGATCCGGGCGCCGTCCGGCGTTCTGCCGTCCTGCAGGACGCAGGCCGCAGGCTGATATTTGTCCTCGTTCTCCTCGCTTCCTGCGGAAGCCTCTGGATCGTCTGGGCGCTCCTGGGGCTCTCCAGGGGGCAATCGGGGTGGGCGTATGCCTTCCCCATGATCCTCGCCCCCCTGTCTGTCGTGTTCTCCTGGTGCCTTGTCCACACGCTCTTTGCGCTCAGGTATGCGCATATCTATTACGGGGCGGGGGAGATACACGGGACGCATCACGGCGGTCTCGAGTTCCCGGGGAATCACATGCCGGACTACATGGATTTCGCGTACTACTCGTTCGTAGTCGGGATGACCGCGCAGGTTTCGGACGTGCAGGTCTCCTCCAGACTCCTCCGCCGCCTGACGCTTGTGCACGGGGTCATATCGTTTGCGTTTAACACGGTCATACTTGCACTCACGATCAATGCCCTCGCGTCCGCCACGCTTTCTTGAGCGTGGTCCGCCACGCTTTCTTGAGCGTGGTCCGCCACGCCCGGAAAAATTGCTTCCGGCTTACCTGCTCCTGTCCGGATACGGTGGCGGGGGCGGGACGATGACAGGGTGGTCCTTCAGCTCTTTCAATATGACCTCTATCGCCTTGTTCAGCTGATCGTCGATCCCCGCATACTCCCTCGCCGGATCGTTGTCCACGACGATGTCCGGCTCCACTCCTTTCCCCTCCATGATCCATTCTTTCCCCCCGGTGTCGTACCGGGAAAACTCCGGCCTGTTCAGGAATCCGCCGTCAAGCAGAGGCAGCGTCCCCCTGATCCCGACGACCCCTCCCCACGTCCGTTTCCCGATGAGCGGACCCATATTGTTCTTCCTGAACCTGTAGGCGACGATGTCCCCGTCCGACGCGGAGAACTCGTCGATGAGCATCACCTTCGGTCCGAGGACCATCCCCCCGGGATCGGGCGTGGGTGCCGCGTTGCGCGCGACGTCGATCATCGTAAACTCCCTCCGGAGCCTCTCGATGATCTGGGGCGAGACGTTCCCGCCGCCGTTCCCCCGGACGTCCACGATAAGCCCCTCCTTGCGCGTCTGCGGGTAGAAGTACTTGGCGAACGTGTTCAGCCCCTCCGTGCCCATGTCCGGGATGTGAATGTAGCCCACCTTTCCCCCCGTCGCCTTCGAAACCTTCTCGATGTTTCCTTCGATCCACCGCAGGTAATAGAGTTCGTGCTCGTCCGGAGCGGGGACGACGACGGTTTCATGGCTCCCTTCCTCGCGCGGCTCTCCGTTCACGCGGAGCGTCACCTGTCGGCCGGCCGTGTTGACAAGCGCTTCGTAGATGTCGGACATCGCGTCCGTCGGCTTGCCGTTCACGGCGATGATGTAGTCCCCCTCCTTCACGCTGACGCCGATTTCCGTCAGCGGTGATCGCGCGTTCTTTCCCCAGTTTTCTCCCTTCAGGATCGACCTGATCCTGAAGTAGCGCGAGGCCGTGTCGCGTTCAATGTCCGCGCCGAGGAGCCCGGTGACGATGCGCTGGGGCTTCGGATACTGTCCGCCGCCGACGTAGGAATGTCCGATGTTCAGTTCCGAGATCATCTCGCCGATAACGTACGTCAGGTCCGCCCTGTGGTTGACGAACGGCAGGAGCACCTCGTACTTTTTCCGGACCCCCTCCCAGTCCACCCCCTGGAGGTGCGGATCGTACAGGAAGTCGCGCATCTGCCTCCAGCATTCCCGGAATATCTGTTTCCACTCCGCGCGGAGGTCGAGCGTGACGTTCATGTCCGCGAGATTCAGGTGCTCCTTCGCGTCGATCTTTGATGTCGGCAGGTCGATGATGGCGTACTCGCCGGACTGGTTTACGAGCATTTTCTTCCCGTCCGCCGAGATCTCGAATCCGCCCGCTTCGCCGAGCTCCGTCTCCTTCTGCTTGTCGAGCTCGTAGACGAGAAGCTTCGGCTTTTCGTCCTTGCTGCCGCTCCGCATGTAATACAGCTTCTCTCCCGCGCTCTCCACGTTCCGGTAGGCTGCCCCCTGCAGGGGAAGGACCGCGATGCGTGACCCGATCCCTTCCGGGTCGACTGTGACGGTCACCGGTCTGTCCGCCTCCTTTTTCTCGCCGGCTTTTCCCTTCTCCGGCCCCGCGGGTGCGACTTCGTCGCTCCGGGGCGCGAAGGGGGACTTTGTGGCCCGCGCGAGCGTGATGAGGTAGATCCCCGCCATGTCGCTGTAGATGTGGTTGAACTCGGTCTGCCCGAAGACCGGGTTGAAGTTCCTGTCCGAAACGAAGAACAGGTACTTTCCGTCGGAGCTGAATGCGGGTCCGTACGATTCGTACCACCCGTCGGTCAGGGGGATCGTCTGTTTGTTCTCGACCGAGTAGAGATGGAGCGTCGTCATGCTCTTCTCTTCCGGCTTCGCGTACGCGATCCACCTGCTGTCGGGCGACCAGCAGTAGTCCGTGAACTCCCATGCCGTCGCGGAGGCCACCTGCGTGACCGACCGGGAGTCCACGTCGACGTACTGGAGCCGCAGGTTCTTGTCGGCCCAGAGTATCTTTTTGCTGTCGGGGGACCAGAGGGGCTGGTACTTGTAGGTATCTCCTCCCGTGGTGACCTGACGGGCGGGAGAGAGGCCGTTCTGCGGAGCGATCCAGATCTCGTCTTCGCCTGTCGCGTCGGAGACGTACAGGATGGATTTGCCGTCCGGCGACCATTTCGAATTCCTCTCGTGCACCCCCGGCGTCCCCGTCAGGTTGCGCGTGTTGCCGTATTTCGCGGGGACGGTGAACACGTCCCCGCGGGCGCCGAAGAGCGCCCTGCTCCCGTCGGGCGCGATCTCGTAGTTGGTGACCTCCTTGCTGACGTCGTGAAGGCCGCCCCTCCCCGAGGCGAAGTCCTCTCCGATCATGATGCTGACCTTCCGCGTCTGACCGGTCGCCAGGTCGAACCTGTAAATGAACCCGCCGTTTTCGAAGACAATTGCGCTGTCGCCGAGCGAGGGGAACTTGATGTCATAGTCGGTGAACGACGTCAGCTTTTCCGTTCCCCGCGTGCCGGTGTCGTAGACGTAGAGGTTGAATCTCTTGTTGTCGTCCCTGTCGGAAAGGAAATAGATACGGTTCCCCGACCACATCGGGTACACGTCCTGCGCCGGGTTGTTCGTGATGTCCGTCGTGCTTTTCGAGGCGAAATCATAGATCCAGATGTCGTCCGCCTGTCCGCCGCGGTACCGTTTCCACGTCCGGAATTCACGGAACACCCTGTTGTACGCCATCCGGTTCCCGTCGGGGGAGAAGGAGCACCACCCCCCCCGCGGCAGAGGAATCTGCTCCGAGGGACCGCCGGAGACAGGCACGCTGAAGAGCTGTCCTTTGAAATCGTCCCATTCTTTCCAGCGCGAACGGTACACGATGTGCGCGCTGTCCTTCCACGTCATCACGATGTTGTTCGGGCCCATCCGGTCGGAGACGTCGTCCCTGCCGAGCGTCGCCGTGTACGTGAGCCTCCGCGGCACTCCCCCTTCCGAGGGCATCGCGTAAACCTCGGTGTTTCCGTCGTATTGCCCCGTGAATGCGATCGTCGACCCGTCGGGCGAGAACCGTGCGAACATCTCGAACCCCGTTCCGTCGGTCATCCTTCGCGCCACCCCTCCGGACGAAGAGACGGTGTAGAGATTTCCCGCGTACGTGAAGACGATCTGGTTCCCGTGCGTCGCCGGGAAACGGAGAAGGCGCATCTCCTGTTGTGCGCGGAGCGGCCCCGCGGCGAATGCGACGAGTGTGATGAGAGAGAGGACGCGCGCGACGTGCATGGAAATATGCCTCCGGAGTGTGGGTGGGGGTCGATGCCTGGCCTCAATTATACGGTTTTTTTGCGTGTGTGTTTCACGTGCGGGGGCGAATTCGCTATTGGGAGCGGCGTTCCGTATATTTTAGTACACCATTCAGGGAAGGGGAACAATGAAAATATTGGGAAAGCGATATACTGGTGATTCACTTCAGCTTCCTGTTCCACTGGACATCAAACCGGAGATCGTCACGAAGTTGCGCACCACCGGTCAGCAGGTGAGCGCTCTCTACTGGCTGGAATTCTGGCACGAGGCGCTTGACAGGGCAATCGTCATCAATACGAACAACCGGAAGCCGGTTCAGGATCTCAAGAGGGTCGAGGTGGAGTACGCGGCAATGATCGCTACGCTGAAAGAAGGATTGAAGCGTTCGTCGTTGAAGTCGGCATAAGGGACCGCCCCCCCCTGCAGGCCGCAGTGTCTGAATGTGTACGAACGCCCCGCCGCACGGCGGGGCGTTTCTTGTGGCGCCGTGCCCTTCTCACGTCCACACGCCGGGGATCTTCTCCCCGCATCCCCTGCATTTCCCGTTCGTGATCTCCTGCTCCACGACGGTGAATCCCTTCCGCTCCACGATCTTTTTTCCGCACCGCGGGCAGTAGGTGTTCTCCGCGTCGTGTCCCGGGACGTTCCCGATGTACACGTAACGGAGTCCCGCGGAGATCGCGATCGCCCGCGCCTTCTCCAGGTCGGCGACCGGCGTGGGGGGAATCTGGTTCAGCCGGTACAGTGGGACGAACCTGCTGAAGTGCAGTGGGGAGTCCTGCAGCCCGTTTGCGCAGAGCCATTCCGCCATGCGTTTGATCATCGCCGTGTCGTCGGTCCACGTCGGTATGACGAGGTTCGTGATCTCGAGCCACACCCCTTCGTCCTTAAGTATCTTCAACGTCCGCAGAACGGGGTCGAGGTGCGCGCCGTTCAGCGTGACATACACGTTGTCGTCGAAGCTCTTGAGGTCGATGTTTGCGGCGTCGATGACGCGGCAGAGCTTCCGGAGCGGTTCTTCGTTGATGTACCCGCTCGATTTGAATATGTTGCGGATCCCGTGCCTGTGCGCCTCCTGCGCGGTGTCGAATGTGTATTCGTAGAAGGTTACCGGCTCCGAATAGGTATATGCAATCGATGCGCACCCCGCGCTCCTGCATTCCGCGACGACCTTCTCCGGCATCATGTCGGCGTTCTCTGTTTCGTCCGGCCTCACCTGCGAGATCTGCCAGTTCTGGCAGTTGAGGCACCTGAGGTTGCACCCCGCGGCAGCGATCGAAAACGCCTCCGTCGATGGGAGGAAATGGAAGAGCGGTTTCTTTTCGACGGGGTCGACATGAACGGCGCACGGGTTTCCATATGCGGTGGAGTAGAGTTTCCCCCCGCGTTCACCCGGTTCCGGCAGCGCCCCGTTTCTCCTTCGCCGAGGAGGCATCCGTGGGGGCATTTGAGGCACCGGAGCCCGGAAGGGGTGGAGGCATAAAAGAGCGCCTCCCTGCTCCACTTTCCAGGCCCCCCTCCCGGTGCGGGGGATCCAAAGAGCAATCTGATTTCGGGGGGGAGTTTCCTCATCTCCCCGGGACCGATGAGGCATGCAGTCGCGCCGAGACCGCAGAGTTTCAGGAATTCCCGCTTGCTGTATTCTCTCATGCGTATTTCCTCCTGACAGAGAGGCAGAGTATTCCCCCTCCCGCCGTGACCGCGCCGGCGACGAGGCTCACGCCCGTCAGGCCGAAAAGGGGTATGGCATAGACGCTGACGAAGAGCGCACCGAGGGCGGACCCGAAGAGATCGAGACCGTAGAGCTCCGCCGCCGCCGCGGAGGTGCTCCCCCGCCGGACGCGGGATGCGATAGCAAACTCGATTCCCGTCAGGACCGCTGCGCCGAACGCAATGCCGGTGATGACGCACTGAACGGGAAAAGGCGAGGACTTCATCCCCTCGAGGAGGAGAAGGACGGGGGGAAGAAGGAGGCAGAGCGCCGCGAGGGCGAACTGCACGGCGATGAAACTTCCGATCCCGCCCCGCCTGAGCGCCGATCCGGCGACAAATGTCCCTGCCGCGAGCCCGGCCATAAACGTCGCGATCAGTATCGCCGTCATCTGGTACAGCGAGCCGCAGAGCACCTGGAACGAAATCATGAGGACGATTTCCAGGGAGGATGCCGCGAATCCCCCCGCAAAGACTCCGGCGCCGACTGCGGTGAACCGTCCCAGGAGAAGAATGAGTGCAAATCCGGCGGTCAGGAGCCACGGTCCGGGCAGGAAACCGAAGTAGCTCAGCCAGTACGCAATCTGCCGGTAGTAGCAGACGGGTGTAAAGTCCCTGTTGACGGCTGCCGCGGTGTCGAGCGCGGAGCTCAGCTCCCGGCTCCGCGCCGCGACCTGTGCGTCGTCGATGTAGAAATGGTTGACGTATTCCGTCCTGACGGCGCGTGCCTCAACGAGCCGCGCAACGGCGATGTCGAGCGGCCCGCTGGAGGCGAGGAAGTAGTTCTTTTCCCCCGGTACGATCAGGACGTGCGCAAAGATGCGCCCGAGCGTCGCGTAGAGGATAGAGCTCAGCCGCCGCGCCTCGTTCCCCTGGTACTCGGCGGCGGGGAGAAGGCTTATGGAGACGACCGCGCTGTCGGTGAGCACATTCCTGAGCTCCGCGAAGAATTCCAGCGTGTAGAACCGGTTGATCTGTGCGGTTGCCGGGTCGGGGACGTTGATGAGCGCCGCGTCGTACCGGTGCGGCGTCGTGCGCACGAACATGCGCGCGTCCCCTTCGATGACAGAGACCCGGCTGTCCCCGGGGATCGGCGCGAATTCTCTCCCGGCACTGACGACCCACGGGTTGATCTCCACCTCGTCAACCCCCTGCACCGGGTATTTCAGAATCTCCGCCGTCGCGCCCGACATCCCCCCCCCGACAAGAAGCACCCGGCGCGGCGCGGGCCTCTGGGCGAGGCAGTAGTGGACGGTCTCCTCGCTGGCCGTCACGTCGTTTGTCGAGAACATGATCGTGGAGTTCTCAAAAAAACTGATCTCGCCTCCCCGGCGCGTGAGCGTCAGGTTTCCGTACGGGGTGTCCCTGAAGTACACGATCTCCTCCCCCGGGAAGAGAAACTGCCTCGTCCATGCGTCGGCGCCGTTCGTGAAAACCGCCGCCGCGGCTGCGCCGATCAGAACGAGTATGGCGGCCGTCGTTCCGCGCGAACGTCCTTTCCCCGTAATGAAAAGCGCGACGCACAGGTCGGCGATGAGGAGGACAAAGAGCGTCTGGAACGTTTCGAGGAACGGCGCGAGCGCCAGAGTGAAGAACGCCCCCCCTGCCGCGCCGCCGAGGGCTTCCCATGCGTACACGCGGGCGGTGCTGTTCTCCCCTTCCGAGGCGGAGAAGAGCCTGACGAAGAACGTGAAGAGGTAACCGGAGAGGAGGCAGTACGGTGCCAGTATGACGAGCGATGCGCAGAGCGCCTGGAGTATCCCCACCATGCTCCCCGCGGTGAAGACCACGTTCCGCGCCGCCCGGAGGAGCAGCACCGTCGCCGGAGGGAGAATCCCGGCGCTTGCCAGTGCCGCCGCTGTCATGGAGCGGCGGGGGGAGCAAGAACCCGGGAACCGGCCGATGAATGCCCCCGCTCCGGTCAGCATCATCCAGCTCGCAAGGACGACGCCGATGACAAGCTCGTTTCCCTGGAAAACGGAGACAAATTCGCGCAGAAGTATCACCTGGGCGGCGAGCGATGTCATCCCAAGTGCGGCGACCGCTGCGGCGGGACCTTTAACCCTCCGGTTCTCCAAAGACGAGCGCCTCGTAAACGTAAAGGTCCGCATCCTTCCACCCCTCCCAGCCGATCCCCGCCTTGTCCTGCGCGCAGTGCCCGAGGAACTCCTCTTTCGTCCAGCGGGTTTCCTGGGCCACCTGGGGAAGGAACGTGCCGGAGCGGGCTCCCTTCTTCATGTAAATCCCCTGCGTGCCGAGCTGGAACTCGTCGATCGAACGGATCCTCCGCATCGGCGTGAGAACAGAAATCTCGATCCTGAGGCTCTTCACTTCTGACGGCAGGACGGGTGTGAACCGGTAGTCCTGCGATGCGGCGGCCACCGCCATGCTCTGCACGACGCTGTAGAGAGGCTCCGCGGCGTCGAACCGCCCGATGCATCCCCGGAGCTGTCCGTGTTCGTTGAGCGTCACGAATGCCCCGCACGGCGTCCTGAGCGCCGCGGTGAGCGTCCCCGGATCGACGTCGGGAACTTTCCCGTGCAGAACGTACTCGTCGACGGTCCTGCGTGCGATGGCGAGGAGCGTTTCCCTTTCCGCGCCCGTAAGCGTGAACGCGGATCCCGTCTCCTTCTGCTGTTCTGCGGTTACCGCGATGGCGTTGTACCCGACGACCCTGTCCCGTTCCCCGGCCGGGGAGTCCCCCGAATTCTTGTACTGCACGCGGGTGAATTTGTGTGAAGTCCCCCCCGCGGTCATGTAGAGGAGCGTCAGGACGGCCGACCACCCGCACAGGCTCGTCGCGAGGTTCGGAATCCCGGCCCCCGCGTTCCGTTCCATGGCCGCGATCAGGCTGTCCGGACAGTTCGTCTCAATCGCCTCCGCGGTCGCCCGGTCGACCCTGACGGCGTCGTCGTATGCAGGGTAGTGGGAAAAATCCGAGCTGATCACGAAGAGGTTCCGCCCGTTCAGGTAGGGGCGAAGCGCTCCGGCGATACTCCTGCACGTTTCGGGGGCGTTTGCTCCCACGACGATGGGGACGATCCGGAAATGCCACGGAAGTATATGCTGGAGAAACGGGATCTGCACCTCCACGCTGTGCTCCGTGGCGTGCGCGTCCGTCCTGTCGCTGAACGCCCGGCAGTTGCGGATCAGCTCTTCTCCGATCTCCCGGTTTACCTCCACCGTTCCGAGCGGCGTGATAAAGTTTCCCGCGGTATAGACGGACGCGCCTTCAAACCCCACGGTGTGGCTCGGGCCGATGATGAATATGTTCTCGAACCTTTTTGTCCTGTCGATCGTATTGTATCCTGAGGCGGCGACCTCGCCGGAATAGACGTACCCGGCGTGAGGGACGATGATTGCCACGACGTCCCCCTCCACTCGGCAGGGGAGTGCCCGGGAAAAGAGGTCGGTAAGCATCCGGTCAAGTTCGCCGCGCGAAGCCGGATAGAAGAGGCCCGCAACGGCCGGCGGCCTGTCCGTGCCCGGTTTCTGCGCGGTGCATGCGGAAGCGAGGAACAGGACGGGTGCGACAATAAGCAACAGAATTCTCTGATCCATGAGTGGGGCCCGCGGAATTGACGTTGAATTGAGCGCGTGTTCTCTCCGGTCAATCTACCCGAACCCCTCTGCAATGTCAACGTGAGGAATCTCTGCCGGGCATTCCTCCGCAGAAAATCGTATATTTTGTCGGATTTCACTTCCAGGAAAGTTCGGACCCGCCATGGATTCGTTCGCAGACACGATAGCAGAAGAGACCGGCAGGTATCTTGCGCTCTGGTCGGAAACTCCCGCGGCATTTCCCGAATCACTGCGGCGATTCTCCGCTTCTGCACGGGCGGAGAAGGAGAGGGAAGTGGAAATTCTCCTGGAGAAAACCATCCCGCGGCTGGACCGCTACGGCGAGATGGACGGGGAGGAGCGGGAGCGCTATCTCGGGAGGGCGCATACCGCGCTCGGCAGGCTCATGACGGGGGAGGGGGACCCCGGCGTGAACCGGTTCTTCGAGGAGTGCGAGTCGGCCGGAAAACTGTTCGTGCGAAGGGCCAGAGAGCACGACCCGGCCCTCTCTGACGGAGACATTCACCAGGCGCTCAGGAACCAGTGGGTATTCAACAGCATACAATCCTCCCTCTCCCATCCCGTGACGCTGACGTCGTCGTCGCTCGGCTACAGCCTGATGTATCCCTGCACGGACAATCTTCTCGACAGCACGGCGTGGACGCCTGAGGAAAAGACCCGGTTCAACCGGTCTCTGGCGTCATGCCTCGGGGGGAACGCGCCGGACGGAGATCCCGCGGATCTCCGGGGATTCCCGGCGCTCATGGAAATGATCGAAGAGGAATACCCGCGGGGGGAATTTCCCGATGTGTACCGGAGCCTCTGCGCGATCCACCGGGCGCAGCAGAAAAGTCTCCTCCTGCACGGTGCCGCCGGTGACCGCCCGGAACGTCAACTGCAGTCGTTCACAATCGAAAAGGGGGGAGCTTCTGTCGTTGTCGACGGGGTTCTCGTTTCAGGGGCGCTCGCCCGCGATGCGCTCCACGCGTTCTTCGGGTACGGCGTCGTGCTCCAGTTCATCGACGACCTCCAGGACATCCCCCAGGACGCCGCGGCGGAACACTCCACGATGTTCACGAGGCTCTGCCGGAGTGAGCCCCTCGATGAAATCACCGGCAGGCTCATCAATTTCACGTGCGGCACGATCCGCCTTCTCGACGGGGTGTCCCCCGCCCCCGATCGCCCGCTCTCCGGCCTCATCCAGGGGAGCTGCATCTTTCTCATCCTGGAAGCGGTCGCGCGGTTCCGTCATCTTTACTCGCTGCCGTTTCTCGTTGCCGTTGAGGAATTCTCCCCCCTCCGGTTCACGTACCTCGGCGGGTTGCACGACAGGGTCAGGACTGCAATGGCAGACCGGGAACATTCCCTGTTTTCCGCCTGACTCACAGAAAGGACAACAACTCCGATGATTCGCAGAGCGATCCTCTCCCTTCTCCTTGTCCTGGGATTCTTCCCTTCCGGTCTCGCACAGCTCCCGCCGCTGATCGACAGGGAGCTCTTCTTCGGTGACCCGGACATCTCGGGTTCGCAGATTTCGCCCGACGGCCGGTACATCTCGTTCCTGAAACCGCTGAACGGCGTGCGTAACATCTGGGTGAAGGGCCGCTCCGAACCGTTCGAGCGCGCGCGGCCCATGACCGCCGACACGGCGCGGCCCGTCAGTTCATATTTCTGGTCCCTGGACAGCAAGTTCGTCCTGTACGTCCAGGACAAGGGGGGAGACGAGAACTACAGGCTGTACGCGGTGGATCCGGAGGCGGCCGGCGAACCCGCTGCGCGCACACGGGATCTGACCCCCGGGGGAAAGATCCGCGTCGAAATCATCGACCTCCCCCGCACGACGCCCGGCGAGATCATCATCGGCGTGAACGACAGGCGCCCGGACCTCCACGATGTGTACCGACTCAACATCGGCACGGGGGCGAAAACGCTCCTCTGGAAGAACGACAAGAACATTGTCGGGTGGCTGACGGATCTCGCAGGGAACCTCAGGCTCGGCGTGCGGCAGACCGCGGACGGGGGAACTGAGGTCCTCCGCATCGACGGGGATGCTCTCGTCAGTATTTATTCCGTGAATGAACAGGAAGAGTGCTCCCTCCTCCGGTTCACGCCGGACGGGAACAAATTCTACCTCGCCACGAACAGAGGGGCGGAAACCGACAGGACGCAGCTTGAGCTGTTCGACATGAAGACCAGGACGACCACGCTCGTGGAGAAGGATCCCGACAACGAGGTCGATTTCTCGACCGCTATTTTCTCCGACGTCTCCAACGAGCTCCTGGCTACCGTGTATGTGGGCGACCGCATGCGCGTCTATCCGAAGCAGGAGCAGTTCGCGCGCCAGTGGGAGCAGATGAAGAAGGTCCTGCCGCCCGGCGAGTATTCATTCGGGTCGTCGACGCTCGACGAGAACGTCTCCCTTGTCGGCGTTTCGAGCGACGTGAATCCGGGCTCCCGGTACCTGTTCGACCGCACAACGGGGAAGGCCGAACTTCTCTATGACGCGAGACCCGATCTCCCTTCGGCGGACCTTGCCCCCGAAAAGCCGGTCCGGTACGCCTCGCGCGACGGGCTCGTCATTCCCGCCTACCTCCTCCTTCCCCGGGGCGTTCCTGCGGAGAATCTTCCCGTGGTGATTCTGGTCCACGGGGGGCCGTGGGGGAGGAGTTCATGGGGGTACGATCCGGAAGCTCAGTTTCTGGCGAACAGGGGGTACGGCGTCCTGATGCCGAACTTCAGGGGCTCCACAGGGTACGGGAAGAAGTTCCTGAATGCGGGGAACAAGCAGTGGGGGACGGGGTTTATGCAGCACGACATCAGCGACGGCGTGAAGTACCTCGTCGCGGCGAAGATCGCGGATCCGAAGAGGGTGGCGATATACGGCGGCTCGTACGGGGGGTACGCGACGCTCGCGGGGCTCGCGTTCACACCCGACCTGTACGCCGCTGGGGTCTCGTACGTCGGCCCTTCCAATATCATCACACTCCTGAAATCCATCCCTCCCTACTGGGCCCCCGTGAAAAAGATGTTCGACGTCCGGGTGGGGGATATGTCGAAGCCCGAGGAATTGAAGATGCTCGAGTCCCAGTCCCCGCTGAACTTCGCGGGGAACATCAGGGCCCCGCTTCTCGTCGTGCAGGGGGCGAACGACCCGCGCGTGAACAGGGGTGAATCGGACCGGATCGTCATCGCGCTGCGCGACCGCGGCCGGCCGGTCGAGTATCTCGTGGCCCCGGACGAGGGGCACGGGTTCGCCGGGCGGGATAACAGGATGGCGCTCTACACGGCGATGGAGAAATTCCTCGCGCAGCATGTCGGCGGGCGGTACCAGGAAAGCGTCGGGCCCGAGGTGCAGAAGAGGCTCGACGTGCTCACCGTGAACGTGACGTCGCTCAAGCTCCCCGACACCGCGCGCGTGGAGGCTCCGGCCCCCCCCGCGGTCCTGAGGCCGTCCAGGATCTCTCCCCTTGCGGAGACGTACACGACAAGTTTCTCGATGGGCGGGCAGAAGATGGTCATGACGACGAGGAGGTCCATCGCCGCCGCCCGCGCGAACGGGAAGAAGGTCTGGCGGGTCGTCGACGTCACGACAGGGGGGATGGGCGCGGGGACGGACACGGTCGACATCGACGTGCGGACGGCATGCACCGTCCACCGGGCGGCGCAGCAGGGTCCCGGCATGCTCCTTCTCCGGTTTTCTCCGGATGGAGTGTCCGGAACCATGACGATGCAGGGGAAGGCGACTCCGGTCGACGTGAAGTTTTCCGGGGAACTCGTCTCCGACAACGCGGGGATCGACGTCGCCCTGTGCACGCTCCCGCTCGCCGAGGGGTACCGCTCGACGCTCAACATGTTCGATTCCTCGACCTGGAAGGTGAGGCCGATGACGGTCGCGGTGTCGGGGAGGGAGAAGATAAGCACAGGCGCGGGCTCGTTCGATGCGTTTGTCGTGGATGTGAAGCCGGCCGACGGCGGGAGAGGCGCGCTGAAGTACTGGATCACGGCGGCGGCCCCGCGCATCGTCAGGAATGACGCTGAGATCCCCGAGTCGATGGGGGGCGGGGTCGTGACAACGGAACTCGCGAAGTAAAGGGCGGGGGGAGAGGCCTTCAAACGACGGGCCATCCCGTGCTCTCCGGGGAGCGCGGGATGGCCTGTGTGTTTCATCAACGGTTCTGCGGGGGAGCGGGCGTCAGAGCTTCTCTCCGCATTCGGCGCAGAACTTGGCGCCGAGCGTGTTGACGCGCTGGCACTTGGAGCAGCGGGGGGGTGCAAGCGACTTCCCGCACGAGGGACAGAACCTCGCGTCCTTCGTCACGCGTGCGTTGCAGTAATAGCACGTCGTCATTTCCTGCTGCGGCGCCTTGAGCGCGGGGGCGCTTTCCTCCTGGTCTTCCTGTATCTCCCGCGTTGCCTTCCTGAATTCTTTCATCCCCTTGCCGAGGCCTGCGGCGAGTTCCGGTATCTTCTTCGATCCGAAGAATATCAGAATGATGATGATGATGATGATGAGCTCGGTTGCACCGAGGTTCCCCATGAATTCCTCCGAGAGTGTATGGCCAAAAAGTACGGAATTCCGCGCCTTAAGTCAAAAGCCCCCTTCGACGGGGGGGGAGCCGGCCTACGCGGGGACGTCCTTCGATGCCGGGGCGGTCGCAAGGCACGTGTAATACTCGCTCCCCCCGTAGTACAGCCACCATGCGCCGCCGTGGAGCGTCAGCGCGTTGAAGAATATGCAGTCGCGGAACGTCGAGATCGGCCTGTGGGGAGGTGCGGCCTCGAGTCCGCGTTCCCACGGGTACGACTCCTGCGCCGCGAGAACGGGCCGGGGAAGCCAGGCCCGGGGTCGCTCCGGCTCAGTCAGTGAGAAGAGGACCTCCCCGATCGCATAGAAATGTCCCGTGTGGTTTCCCCCCGTAAAGAGGATGATGTCGTCGGGGCGTTCCTTTGAGTGGTGGGCGAGCGCGAGGCACCCCTCTCCACCGGGCCAACGCTCCGCGACCTCGCGCGACTCCCAGTGGAGCAGATTGTCGGAGTACGCGACGAGCCCGTCATTAATATACATGACAAATTTTCCGTTTGCCTTCACCGCCCTGTTGTGCGGGTCGTGGAGCACGACGCCGTTCCTGTGCGTGCGGGTCGCCCGCGGAAAGACGATCCCGTGTTTCTTCCAGTGGAGGAGGTCGGTGGATGTCGCGAGGAACGTTCCGTTCACGGAATGGTCCGCCTGGTGCTCCCAGTCCCACTGGTTGCAGAACAGGTAATATGTCCCCCGGTGCTCGACAATGTTGACGTCTTCGTAGCTGTACCTGTGGTCCGCCCCCTTCCGGAAAAACGGGCTGTGCTCAGTGTCCTTCGTAAAATGCACCCCGTCGGGTGAGGTGGCGACGCCGATGTCGCACATGTAGTCAAAATCGCTCTTCATCTTCACGTCGAGCGGGCGTTCTCCCCTGTAGACGTAGTAGAAGAGTCCGTCCCGTACGACGACCCCGCCGTTGTGCACGCCTCCGTCCATCCTCCCGGTGTCCCATGCGCCGGGAGTCGGTGCGAGGACGGGGTTCCCGGGATGTTTCGTGAACGGGCCTATTGCCCATGGAGCTCCGCGCCACATCTCCCGTTCATCCGCCTCCCCCGGGGGGAATCCCCCCCAGTAGTCGGCCGGGTTGAAGACCTGCTTCCGCCAGCGCTCGGCATACGCCTCCGAGGGAAACGTGATCTCCCCTTCAGTTTCCCCGGCAGCCTCGTTCGTGTGTTCGTCTTTCAGTGCGGTCCCTTTCATGATCGGTGTGATTCGCGGAGTAATCTATCCGACTTTTCGCTGAATCGCAATTCCTATTTCCGTTATTCACTCATCCGATGGGATTAACCACAAAAAAGACTTGACTTTCATCGTCACGTTCCGTAGTATCAAAACGTTTCGATACCCGGTCTGATTCCGCGGCACGCATCCACAGCGTAATCTCTCTAGAAACTGGCATTTATTCACATTTTGGTCGAATGAGACACATCTAGCCCCTTTCTACCTGCTCCGGACCTTAAAGCGTTTCGAGGAATTGCGAGTGAAGCACCGCCCGACCATCCGAGATGTAGCCAGAAAAGCGGGATTATCCCTGTCGACGGTGTCTCTCGTTATCAACAACAGGGGGTATGTCAGCCCCGAAACGCGCGAGTCGGTCCTCAAGGTCGTCAGGGAGCTCTCCTACCATCCGACGCGCTCCGCGCGCGGCCTCGCCTCCAAAACAAGCGGCAACATCGGATTCATCCTTTCCGAAGAGCACTTCTCCCAGGCGGAGCCCTTTTACACCCGCATATTTCTCGGGACCGAGTTCGAAGCCCGTGTCCACAATTTCTACATCCTCCTGACGACGGTGGGAGATCAGTTCGATCCGGAGGAGTACGTCCCCAGGTTTCTTCTCGAACGGAACGTCGACGGCATCATCATCGCCGGCAAGGTGAACGAGAAACTGATTTCCTACATCGATTCGCTCGGCCTCCCCATTGTCCTCGTCGATTACGAGATGAAAAGGGCTCTCCATTCCGCGGTCCTGATCGACAACTGGCGGGGGGGGACGCTGGCCGTGGAGCACCTCCTGGCGCTCGGCCACAGACGGATCGCCTTCCTGGGCGGGGACATCCGGCATCCGAGCATTTCGGAACGCTACGCGGCGTACAAGAACACGCTCCATCAGGCCGGGGTCGAGCTCGAAGAGACGTACGAAATCACGGAGGAGAAGGCGACGTCGGTGGCGGGAGGAAGCTCCGCGGCGGAGCGGCTCTTTGCTGCCGGTGCGAACCCCACCGCGATATTCGCGGTCAATGACGCCATGGCGATAGGCTGCGTGAGGCACCTCAAGTCCCGCGGCATGCGCATACCGCACGATGTCGCGATCGTCGGGTTCGACGACATCGACATGGGCGCCCATATCGAACCCCGCCTTACCACGATCCGCGTCTTCAAAGAGGAAATGGGGAAGATCGCCGTGCAGAGGGTCGTGGAGAGCATCACGGCAAAGACAAACATAGTTGTTACAACGCATGTGCCTGTCGAGCTCATTGTCAGGGAGTCGACGGTGTCGTCGGTGCATGTGGAAGATTAAGTCGGTGGCGGAGAGCTGTATAAATTCACGTTTCACATCATTTACATATATTCGGGAGGTTGGTTATGCGTAGAATTACACACTGGTTCTGGCCCGTCCTCCTCGTGACATTCGCGACGGGGATGGCCTTCGCTCAGGCGACGGACCTTCCCTCGATCGGAAGTTTCGAGGGGGCGCTTCCGGCCTACTGGACGATGGGCGGACAGCCTGCGGGCGCGACGCTCACATGGGCGACCGATCAGTTCCGCTCGATGGGTCATTCGCTCAAGATCACGAAGACGACAACGTCCGATACCGCGTCCTGGATATCGACGAACATGTGCGACATCTGGTCGCCGAGCGTGCCGAATAACGTGGACATACTCCTCGGCGCGTACGTGATGACGTCGGGCGTCAACACGAACCCCGCGACAAACGACGCGAAGTGGTACGTGGCGTACGACTTCTACGATACACTCGGTGCGTTTATCGGGGAGACAAAACTCCCGGTGAACCAGACGACGGCCTCGAGCACGGGGTTCGTGGCGGACACGAACAGCCCCGGACAGACCGTGCTGCCGAAGACCGCGTACTCGGTGATCGTGAAGTTCGTCGGTGGCAAGAACGCCACCGGCACCGTGTGGGCGGATGACTTCATCTTCTACGGCCGCGCGGGACAGTGGGCGGGACAGGACTGGAACACGTCCGTGGGCGTCCCGACCGGGTGGTATTACTGGCTCCCGCCGAACGGCGGAAACGACGGTCTCCTCGCCAACGGTTTTGAGAACACGAGGGTGACGACGGCCTTTTCGCACACGGGGACGAACTCCCTGATGTTCAACATGCCCGCGGGGCGCGCCGTGCACGACGGATTCGTCGGCACGCAGCGGATTCCGTTCGGCAGTCTTGGCGCCGGTTCGTCCGTCAGTGCCGGCGACTGGGTCCGGATCAGCGTCTGGATCAAGGCAACCGGTCTCTTCCCTGATTCCGCGGCGCTCTATCCCGGGACGTGGGCGGTCGGTTTCACCCCGCTCTTCTTCGCGCAGGCGGGGAACAACGCAGGGTATAACCCTGTCGGCCCGCAGGTGGATTACACGTTTGCATTTCCGGCTGTCACTTCGTTCGACTGGACGCAGTACACGCTGGATGTGCAGCTCCCCACCGGAGTGGGCGCACAGTACCTGGAAACGCGGCTCCACGTGTACAACCAGTTCGTGGGGACCATCTACTTCGATGATCTCTCCGTGACGAAGATCGACATGCCGCAGGTGGCGGCGGTCGGCGGGTTCGAGGGGGCGCTTCCGGCCTACTGGTCGATGGGCAACCAGCCTGCGGGCGCGACGCTCACATGGGCGACCGATCAATCCCGTTCTCTCGGGCATTCGCTCAAGATCACGAAAACCGCAACGAGCGACACTGCATCATGGATCTCCGGCAACATGTGCGACATCTGGTCGCCGAACGTGCCGAATAACGTGGACATACTCCTCGGCGCGTACGTGATGACGTCGGGCGTCAACACGAACCCCGCGACAAACGACGCGAAATGGTACGTGGCGTACGACTTCTACGACACGCTCGGTGCGTTCATCGGCGAGACGAAGCTGCCGGTCAATCAGACGACTGCCTCGAGCACCGGGTTCGTGGCGGACACGAACAGTCCCGGACAGACCGTGCTGCCGAAGACCGCGTACAAGGTGATCGTGAAGTTCGTCGGCGGCAAGAATGCCACCGGCACCGTGTGGGCGGATGACTTCATCTTCTACGGCCGCGCGGGACAGTGGGCGGGACAGGACTGGAACACGTCCGTGGGCGTCCCGACCGGGTGGTACTACTGGCTTCCGCCGAACGGCGGAAACGACGGGCTTCTTGCGAACGGTTTTGAGAACACGAGGGTGACGACGGCTGCGGCGCACACGGGGACGCATTCCCTGATGTTCAACATGCCCGCGGGACGCGCCGTGCACGACGGGTTCGTCGGCACGCAGCGGTTTGCATTCTCAGGCGGCGGGTGGGGAACAAACGGACCGATGAGCACCGTCGGAACGCCGTCGGCCTCGACCGACCGACCGTTCTCCGTCAACGCGCAGCCGGGCGACTGGGTCCGGATCAGCGTCTGGATCAAGGCGAGCGGCCTCTTCCCTGATTCCGCGGCACTCTATCCAGGGACGTGGGCTGTCGGTTTCACTCCGCTCTTCTTCGCGCAGGCGGGGAACAACGCGGGGTACAATCCCGTCGGCCCGCAGGTGGATTACACGTTCGCATTCCCGAGCGTCACCGCGTTCGACTGGACGCAGTACACGCTTGATGTGCAGATCCCCACGGCGGTGGGAGCGCAGTTCATGGAAGTCCGCCTCCACGTCTACAACCAGTTCGTCGGCACGGTCTACTTCGACGATCTCGACGTGCAGAAGCTTGACGTGCCGCAGGTGGCGGCAGTCGGCGGGTTCGAGGGGACGCTTCCGGCATACTGGACGATGGGGGGTCAGCCGGCGGGTGCGACGCTCTCGTGGGCGACCGACCAGTACCGCTCGATGGGTCATTCGCTGAAGATCACGAAGACCGCAACGAGCGACACGGCGTCCTGGATATCGACGAACATGTGCGATATCTGGTCGCCGAACGTGCCGAATAACGTGGACATACTCCTCGGCGCGTACGTGAAGACCTCGGGCGTCAATACGAACCCCGCGACGAACGACGCGAAGTGGTACGTGGCGTATGACTTCTACGACACGGCCGGCGCGTTCATCGGAGAGACGAAGCTCCCGGTGAACCAGTCGACGGCAACGAGCACGGGATTCGTGGCAGATACGAACAGCCCCGGACAGACCGTGCTGCCGAAGACCGCGTACAAGGTGATCGTGAAGTTCGTCGGCGGGAAGAACGCCACCGGCACCGTGTGGGCGGATGACTTCATCTTCTACGGCCGCGCGGGACAGTGGGCGGGACAGGACTGGAACACGTCCGTGGGCGTCCCGACCGGGTGGTATTACTGGCTCCCGCCGAACGGCGGAAACGACGGCCTCATCGCCAACGGGTTTGAAAACACGATGGTGACGACGGCCTATGCGCACACGGGGACGCATTCGCTGATGTTCAACATGCCCGCGGGGCGTGCCGTGCACGACGGATTCATCGGCACGCAGCGGTTCAACTTCACCGGGACAACGTGGGGCGGGAACGGACCTGCCGGCAATGCTCTTGCGACCGGGACGAACCCGTTCGGCATCACCGCGAAGGCCGGCGACATACTGGAGCTGAGCGTCTGGATCCAGGCGTCGGGGCTCTTCCCCGATTCCGCGGCGCTCTACCCGGGAACCTGGGCCGTCGGATTCACGCCTCTGTTCTTCGCGCAGGCGGGGAACAACGCAGGCTACAATCCTGTCGGGCCCCAGGTGGACTACACGTTCCTGTTCCCGAAAGCGACCTCGTTCAACTGGACACAGTACAAGCTGAATGTCACGGTGCCGACGGGCGTTGCAGCGCAGTTCATGGAGGCCCGCCTCCACGTGTACAATCAGTTTGTCGGGACGGTCTATTTCGACGACCTGAACATCAGGGTCGCAGGGACGACGCTTTCGGTGGCTCCGGGATCCGATGGAACCCCGAAGACGTTCGAGCTGTCGAATAACTATCCGAATCCCTTCAACCCCACGACGACGATAGAATTCGGCGTGCCGCACAGCGCGCAGATTGCAATCATGATCTACAACGTCCTCGGTCAGCGTGTGAGGATGCTTGTGGATCACGAGCAGCGTGCCGCCGGACGCTATTCCGTTGTCTGGGACGGCAGGGATGATGCGGGGAGCACCGTCGGTTCCGGGATGTACTTCTACCGCCTGGAGACGGGGAACGTCGCTATCGTGAAGAAAATGCTGATGCTGAAGTAGATCGGTTTCCTGGAGGGGTGCCGGGCGATCCGGCACCCCTTCACTATCCACAAGACAATCCTCCGGGGCAAACTGGTATGCCAAGCATGTGGCGCCTTCCGCTGACTCTCCTTCTGTGTTCCGTCGTCGTGTGCGCTGCGCTGTCCGGGACCACCGGCAAGATCGCCGGCAAGGTCACCGATGCGCAGTCGAAGGACGTGATCCCGAGCGTGAACATCGTTATCGTGGGAACGTCACTCGGAGGTGCGACGAATATCGACGGCGAGTACTTTATTCTGAATATTCCCCCGGGGACCTACCAGTTGAAGGCGTCCGCGGTCGGGTATACCGCCGCCGTCGTCGGGAATGTCAGCGTCACCGCGGACCAGACAACGCGAATCCAGTTTATGCTCCAGCCGCAGTCGGTCGAGCTCGGCGAGGTCGCCGTGACGGCGACGCGCCCGATCGTCCAGAAGGACCTGACGTCCACCGTCGCGAGTGTCGGGGGCGACGAGATTGCGAAGCTTCCCCTCGAGGACGTCGATGCTGTCGTCAACCTTCAGGCCGGCGTCGTCCAGGGGCATTTCCGCGGCGGGAGGACCGGCGAGGTGAAGTACCTTGTCGACGGTGTGTCGGTCAACGACGCGTTTTCCGGCGAGTCCTCGATGGAGGCGGAGCTTAACAGCATCGCGGAGATCCAGGTGCTCAGCGGGACGTTCAACGCAGAGTACGGCGAGGCTCTCTCGGGGGTCGTCAATCAGATTACCAAGGTCGCATCCGATCATTACACCGGTGAGCTCTCCGCGTATACCGGCGGGTACTACAGCGGACGATCATCGCTCTTCCCGAACATCGACCGCCTGGACCCTTCAAGCGTGTACAACTTCCAGGGGAGCGTGAGCGGACCGATCGTGAAGGACATTCTGAAGTTCTTTGCCTCGGGGAAATACCTGTACGACGCCGGGTACATCTACGGCAAACGTGTCTTTAATCCGAAGGATTCGTCGAATTTCTCCTCGAACGATCCCTCGCAGTGGTACATCGGCGCGACGGGGGACGGAAAATACGTTCCCATGAACGATTCGAAACGGTACACCGTGCAGGGGAAGCTGGCGATCGACCTGGGCGGGGCGAAGGACCTCGTGCTGAACGGCATGTACCAGAATCACGACTACAGGGTCTATGACTACCTGTTCACGCTCGATCCTGACGGGGACTACACGTACCATCAGAAGAGCATTCTCGGGAGCGCCGCCTACACCGCGGTCTTCAGCGATGCGGCATTCCTCGACCTGAGCGGCTCCTATTTCAGGACCGACTACAAACAGTACGTGTTTCCGAATCCCACCGGCCCCGGCGATCCGGTCATCGATCCCGGATACGTCGATCCCACTTCGATGGAGCAGGTGGGCGCGAACGCATACTACACCGGGGGGACCGAGAACTGGCATTTCAACCATACGAGCACGACGTGGACGGGGAAAGCCGATCTCACGGCGCAGCTCTCGACGGTGCACCAGGTGAAGGCCGGCGCGGAGGTGAAGCTGGACCATCTCCAGTACAACGACTACGAGATCCTGGTGAATGCCTCGACGAACGAGATCCCGACGATGCCCTCCCCCGGGGCGTTCGACTACAGCGTCTACGACAACCACCCGTATCAGCTCGCCCTCTACGCGCAGGACAAGATCGAGATGGAGTACCTCGTCGTGAACGTCGGCGTCCGGTGGGATTACTTCCAGCCTGACGGGCAGGTGCTTTTGAACCCGAACAACATCTCGGTCCTGGATTCGCTCGCCCCCCCTTACCCGGCCGGGTATTTCAGGAAGGCGAGCGCAAAACAGCAGGTTTCTCCCCGCGTCGGCATTTCGTACCCGATCTCCGACAGGGGGGCCGTGCACATCTCCTACGGCCACTTCTTCCAGATCCCGGCGTACGATTTTCTGTACAAGAACCCCAATGAGCGGATCGCGCTGACGGGGGTCTATCCTGATTTCGTCGGAAACACGATAGGGAACGCCGACCTTCAGCCGCAGCGGACGACGATGTACGAGATCGGGCTGCAGCAGGAGCTCACCCCCACGCTCGGCATCACCGTCACCGGGTATTACAAGGACATACGAAACCTCCTGGCCCTCCAGATCTTCGTCAAGAACAACTCTGTAAAGTTCGGCGAATACATAAACCAGGATTACGGCGCCGTGCAGGGATTCACGTTCTCGCTTGAAAAGAGGCTGGTGAGCGGGTTCGGGGCGAACCTGGACTACACGTTCCAGGTTGCCAAAGGGGATGCGTCGGACCCGAACGATGCGTACAACAAAGCGCAGGCTTCACCTCCGATCGCCGTCAACAAGGAGCTCGTTCCCCTTGACTGGGACCGGAGGCACTCGCTGAACCTGACGCTGACGTTCGGCACCCCCGATGATTTCATCGCGAGCGTGATCGCCCGGGCGGGATCCGGCCTGCCGTACACCCCCGCGCTGCAGAACCAGAGGACCGGCCTCGAAAACAGCGACAACATGCCCGGGTTTTACAATTTTGACGTGTACATGACGAAATACCTGAAGCTCCCCGGCGGCTACCGGCTTTCGGTCTTCCTGAAGGTGTATAATCTCTTCGATACGGCGAACGAGATCAACGTGTTTACGGACACCGGCCGCGCCGGATACACGCTGGCCCTGACGCAGCAGCAGCCCGTGGTGCGCGGTGACAACACGCTTGCGCAGTTCTACACGCGGCCCGATTTCTATTCGGCGCCCCGTCAGATCATACTGGGCGCGGCGTTCACGTTCTAGATCCTCCGAAAATCCCGAACCATGATTCATCAGCAGGAATACACATGAGCAGGAACCGCACTCTTCTCTCTGTCGTTGTCGCTCTTCTTTCCCTCTGCGCGGCGGCATCGCAGACGGTCATCGACAAGAACAAGGGAAATTATAAAGAAACCCGGCACGGCATCATGGAGGGGAACCTCGTCGAAACCGTCTACTACAATTTCGGCGAGGTGGCCGACTGGAAGAACTGGCCGACAATCAGCGGCGTCTGGCCGAAAAACACGAATCATACGTACATCGACGGCGTGGCGGTCATCGTGCAGGCCGAGACGCAGAGCGCGTCGGGGGTCATTCATCCCCTGGAGACGAACTACTACGAGTATACGCGGTACGACCCGGCGACGTCGGTTACGTACGGATGGCAGCCTCTCCCCGGGTATGCGAACCCGTTCCAGGGAACTCCCGCCCAGAGCACGGACCCGACGACATGGCCCGCCCACTGGCCGGACCGTCCCTCCTCGTGGGACGGATACTGGGACGGATTCTTCGGGAAAGGAATCCAGAACGCCGACCTGGAAACCTATTTCGTTTTCGACGACAATTCCGACAGGCAGTATATACAGGCTCCCTATTACTTCTACCCTGACGCCGCGGACTCGACGCGGGGAGGGCTCGGCATGCAGGTCCACGCCCGCGGCTTCCAGTGGTCGCAGGTGCTTGCCGAAGACGTGATATTCTGGTATTACGAGATCACGAACATGGGGACGACGGATTACATCAAGACGCTCTTCGCACAGTACGTGGACTGGGGGATCGGCGGGCACGACAACTCATCGAACAACGCCGGGAGCTACAACAAACAGCTCAATATTTCGTACGCCTGGTCCACCGTGGCGTACGGGAGCCCCGGGCAATGGAGCCCCGTCGGCTATGCCGGGTATGCCTTCCTTGAGAGTCCGGGCATCTCGGACGACAACATCGACAACGACCAGGACGGCCTCACCGACGAGCGGCGGGACAACAACGCGAGCGTCTTCATCACCGACCCGTTCAAGGACCCGTTCCTTCGCGATGTGCAGTCCGACACGGCGAAATTCAAGTCGTTTTACGGATACTCATGGAAGCCCCACTGGGACGCCGACGAGAACTGCAACTGGCGCACGTTCACCGATCTGAACCATAACGGGAAATGGGATCCGGGCGAACCGCTGAACGACGACGTCGGGACGGACGGGCTCGGGCCGCTGGATCCCGGCTATCCGGGGCCCGACCCTGACGGCACGGAAGGAAACGGAAAGCCGGACCAGGGGGAGCCGAACTTCGGGCAGCTGGACAAGGACGAGTCGGACCAGCTCGGTCTGACGGGATTCCTCATCGCCGCCGTCCATACGTACGACCTGAACAACGACGAGAGGAACTGGACGGCGTTCACGACGCTCCCCGCGCCTCCGAATCAGCAGCCGTCCCTGTTGAACGTCAACCTCGGGAACTGGTTTTCGAGCTTCATATTCCACATGTACGGACGCGCGACGTACAGCATGTCGACGGGACAGTCCCAGCAGACCGGCGAGACGGAACGGTTCTCCATGGCGCTGATATTCGGCAACAACACCGCCGACCTTTTTACGAAGAAGCGCACGGTCCAATCGATCTACAACGCGTCGTACCAGTTCGCCAAGCCGCCCGCCAAACCCCTGGTGAAGGCCGTCCCCGGGAACGGGCGGGTCACGCTCTACTGGGACAGCCAGGCGGAGCAGACGTTCGACGCGTTTTACCAGAAATACGATTTCGAAGGATACCGGGTCTACAGGAGCACGGAGTCGAATTTCCTCTCCGCGCAGATCATCACCGACGCGTACGGCAACCCCACGTTCAGGCAGCCGATCGCGCAGTTCGACCTCGTGGACAGCGTGACGGGGCTCTTCCCCATCAGCGTCAACGGCGCGATGTTCTACCTGGGGGATGACAGCGGCCTCCAGCATTCGTACATCGATACGACCGTCCAGAACGGGCAGACCTACTACTATGCCGTCTGTTCGTATGACCAGGGATTCCTGACGACAACGGTGACGGGGCAGCAGGTGGGTATTCCCCCTTCCGAGTGCACAAGCATCATCAATGTCGACGTCAACGGCATTGTGAAGACGGACGTGAACACTGCCGTTGTCATCCCGCGTGCCCCGTCCGCCGGGTATGTGCCGGGCAAAATCACGACGGCGGCGAGCGGCCCGGCCACGGGGATGGTCCAGGTGCAGCTCATCGATCCGGACTCGATAAGCAACAATCACAACTACGTCCTGTCGTTCGTCGATTCGACCGCGTTCCACATCAACCCGAATCCCTGGTACACGCTCATCGACCTGACGGCGAAAGACACGCTCCTGAACATGGTGAGGCTCAAGACCTCGCAGGACGTCACGACCGTCATGCAGGGGTTCGCCGTCCAGATCAACAACGCGCAGACGGTCGCGATCAACCTGGACAGCACGCGGTGGAAGATCGGCAACTCCAATCTCTACACGACGGTGGGATTTGATTCGAGGTACGCGCCCGCGCTCCAGGCCCGCCGGGTGAACCTCCCCGACGATTTCGACATCACGTTCACGCAGCCTGGGCAGGGGGATGTTTCGTTCCCCTCGAGCTCGTTCGCCACGCAGGGAACCCAGTCGAATATCACGATACGGAACCTGACCGAGGGGATCAACCACGTGCCGTTCCTTTTCTATGACAACAACAACAACGGCCTCTTCGATGCGGGGGACGCCATATTCATCGTGTGCGGGGACAGCGCGGACCTGGCCCCCGTGGACTTTCCCACCGCGACGAAGTCGTGGTCCGTCACGTTCGTACAGGATACGTCCATAGCCGCGTCGAAGCAGGTGCTTCCGAAAGCGGGCGACGTGTTCCATATTGCGACGACGAAACCGTATCGCACCGGGGAAACCGTCAAATTCCAGACGCAGTCCCCGGTCCTTGACCCGGTGAAAGCCCGCACCGATCTGAGCCGGATACTCGTTGTGCCCAACCCGTACGTCGGGGGGGCGTCGTGGGAGCCCCAGCCGCTGACGGTCGGGCGCGGAGACCGTCTCATCTACTTCATCCATCTTCCCCACCAGTGCACGATCCGGATCTACACGATAAGCGGACACCTCGTGCAGACCATTCAGCACCAGACGGGGATCGACGACGGACAGGAGCCGTGGAATCTCGTCTCCCGGGACGGTATGGACATTGCCTTCGGCGTGTATGTCTACCACGTGGACGCCCCGGGGATCGGCACATATGTCAGCAAGTTCGCCGTTGTGAAATAAACGATACAAACTTCGCGGATGCTTTTCCTATGAGAACATTCCTTCTGTCCTTCGCGGCAATCGCGCTTCTCTTTCCGTGCACAGCGTCCGGCCAGGGGACGTCAAAAAGCGGAACTGTCGCCGCCACGTTTCTGGAGATTCCCGTCGGCGCGTCCGCGGTGGCAATGGGAAGCGCGTTCGTCAGCGTGGCCAACGACGCGACGTCGCTCTACTGGAATCCGGCCGGGAGCGCCTGGCTCACGCAGAGCGAGGTCCTCGCAATGCACACAAGCTGGATCGCGGACACCCGGTTCGACTATGCCTCGTTCGTCCTTCCGCTGGAGGAATTCGGGACGATCGGCGTCAACGTGACCTCCCTCAGCATGGACGACATGAAGGTCACGACGGTGGCGATGCCGGAAGGGGACGGCGAATACTTCAGTGCGGGGGATCTCGCCGTCGGGCTTTCGTACGCGCACAGGCTGACGGACCGGTTTACGATCGGGTTCAATGCGAAGTACATCCAGGAGACGATCTGGCACGAGAGTGCGAGCGCGTTCGCGCTCGACGTCGGGACGATATTCCGGACCGACCTGATCGGCGGGCTGACGATCGGCGCCTCGCTCTCCAACTTCGGCACTGCGATGAGGATGTCGGGGCGCGACGCGAGGCAGTTCGGGATCCTCGACGCCACGAAGCCGGGGACGAACAGCCAGATCCCGGAAGATATCGAGATGGATTCCTGGGACCTGCCGCTTCTCTTCCAGATCGGCGTCTCGACGTCCCCCCTGAAGACAGACAACTACCGCCTCACGATAGCGGTGGACGCGCTTCATCCGAACGACGATTACGAGAGCGTCAACATCGGGGGGGAATTCGCTTTCCAGGACGTCCTGTTCCTGCGGGGGGGATTCAACGCCCTGGGGCTCCCCGACAGGGAGGGGGGGCTCTCGCTCGGGTTCGGGCTCTCGTCGGCGAGCTTCCTGAGCGGCAGCACGATCGTGAAGTTTGATTATGCGTACCGTGACATGGGAAGACTCTCGAACATCAACGTGTTCTCCCTGTCCGCAAGGTTTTGATCCGTGCCACGACAAGGGCTTCGATTCCTCCGCAGGCCGGGACTTCGGTGCGTCCCGGCGTTTCCCGCCGTCATCGCGCTTATCGTGTGCTCCGCGCGTTCCCAGCCGGGGAGCGAGCTGGACAGGCGCTACCCGGTCACCGATCCGAAGAACTTCACGAGGGTCGTGGCGACCGTCGGAGACATCACGATCACGGCGCAGGAATTCCTTCTCAGCTACGAGTTCGGCCCCGCGTTCGCAAAGCGGCAGAAGGACTCGCGGAAGCGCTACCTGGATTTTATGATCAACGAGAAGCTCCTCGCGCTTGACGCCAGGGCCCGGGGTCTTGGCCGGTCCGAGCGCGTCAGGCGTTCGCTCGAAGAGCTTGAAGGGGACATGGCGACGGAGGAGCTGTACAAGGACGATGTCCTCGGCAGCGTCCATGTGACGAACGGGGAGATCGCGCGCGCGATGCGCGAGGAACGGATACACTATTCCCTCCGGTGGCTGTTCGTCCCCGGTCCGGGCGGGGACGCGTCTTTGAAATCTGCACTGCTCGGTGGTGTCCCCTTTGACACGCTCTTTGCCCGGCAGCTCCGGGACGGCGTGAAAAGCGACGACCGCTCGATGGAAACAACGCTCTTCAAGCTCCGGCGTGCGAGCCCGGTTCTCGCAGCGGTAGCCGAAACGCTCCGGGCCGGCCGGAGTTCCGCCCCGGTACGGGGGCCGGACGGGTGGTACGTTCTCAGGATCACCGGCGGCTGGCGCGACATGAGCCTGAGTGAGACTGAATCGCAGAAGCTGGAGGAGGACGCCCGGAGCGGCCTGACGCAGCAGAAGTCCGACAGCCTTTCCGGTCCGTATATCCGCAAACTTATGCTCGAACACGATCCCGTGATCATCCGCGGGACGTTTGACGTTCTGGAAGGTTGGCTCGCACGCACCTGGGTCAAACCCGGAAAGCTAGCGGGCTGGGAGCTGGCGTCCCGCCCCGGCCTGGATTCGGCGGCCCTCTCCCGGATCGATGCGCGCGGGCCCGATACGCTCGTCGCCCTCGCCGGGGGGTGCGTCCGGTTGGGGGGATTCCTGTCCTGGTACAGGGCCCGCGACACGTATTTCAGGCTGAACACCGCGGACGAGCAGTCGTTCTTCGTCTCCGTGGAGGAGCTCGTCTGGCGGATGGTGCGCGACAGGCTTCTTGTGGACCGGGCGATGGTGAGGCATTTGCAGGAGCGGGATCAGGTGAAGAAGCAGCTCGGGTGGTGGGAGGACAAGATCCTCTTCGGGGAGGAGAAGGATGCACTCGGCCGCCTTGTTGCTCTCGACGATTCGACACTTCGCGCGTACTATGGCGCCAACGCGAAGGACTACAGGGGAGACAGCGGAGCCGTCCGGCCGTTCGAGCTTGTGAAGGACAGTGTGCGCGCTGACTGTTATGCCTTCGGGCTGAAGAAAAACATGCTCCACAGGCTCCTGGCGATGAAACAGAAGTACCGCGTTGTCGTGAACGATGATGTCCTCATGACGCTCCCTGTCGACGTCGAGAACGATCCGAAGGCGATCGACGTCTACATCGCGAAAAAAGGAGGGACCTTTCCCCATCCGGCCTTCCCTGTTATCGATTTCGACTGGCAGTCATGGATGTAAAACCATGGATCCCGGCATGCCTCCCGGCCGCGCTTTCCGCCCTCGCTCTTCTCGCGGGCTGCGCACGGCATGAGGGTCCCGGTCCCGCCGGACCTTCCGGTGTCGTCCTCACATACTGGCCGGCGCCGAACCCGCAGGAGATCCTCCTCGCCGATACCCTCGTCGCGCTCTGGAACCGGCTGCACCCCGGTGTACGCGTCGAAATGCAGCCCATCCCGGTCAGCATCTCCACGGAGGAAGTCCTCCTTGCGGCGATCGCCGGAAAGACGACACCCGACGTCTGCTCCAACATCTGGCCGGGGGCCCTCCACGATTACACGCAGGCCGGCGGGCTCGTCCGGCTCGACGACTTCCCCGATTTCGATTCGCTGATGAGCCGCCGCACCCCCCGGGAGCTCCTGGACCGTTTCCGTGTCTCGGACGGGCACTTCTACGAGGTGCCGTGGAAAACAAACCCGGTCATGATGTTCTGCAACATGCGCCTCCTCCGCGAAGCCGGTGTCGAGCGCGTCCCCGCGACGTACACCGAGTATCTCGCGGCGGGGGAAAAAGTCGCCGCCCACAGGTACGCGGGGGCCGCGGAAGCTGTCTGGATGGGGGACAGGGACGTCCGGCCGATCTGGTGGCAGAGGCTGTTCGATTTCTACCCGTTCTACATCGCCGCCTCGGGCGGGCGGACTCTCTTCACCGGCGGCACTCCGACGTTCGGCGACAGCGCGGCCGCGGAGGTGTTCGGCTTCTTCAGGGAGTGCTACGGAAGGAAGTATTTCCCCCGTACGTTTTTCCAGGGGGGAGATCCGTTCCTCCTCGAGAAGAAGGCCACCCACTTTTCCGGCCCCTGGGAGGTTGCGTCGATCCGCAAGTTCGCGCCGCAGATGGAATTCGCGGTCGGGCACGTTCCGGTCCCGGACGGCCACAGGGGACCCGTGTACACGTACGGCGATTACAAGAACATATCGATTTTCAGCACGACGAAGCATCCGGGGGAGGCGTGGGAATTCGTGAAATTCCTCGTCACCGCCGAGCATGATCTTCTCCTCCTCGGCATTTGCGACCAGATCCCCGTCCGGGGCGACCTTCTGGAGAACCCGCTCTTCGCCGCCTATTTCCGGGCAAACCCGGCGATGGCGGAATTCGCCCGGCAGGCGGTGTACACGCGCGGGATGGACGACGCGCCGGATCTGAAAGAGATATTCGACGGCATAGCGCAGGAATACGAGGCGTGTGCCGTCTACGGGCGCGTTACCCCCGCCCGGGCGATCAGCGACGCGCTCGGGCGTACGACACTTATCGTGGAGTGGAACAGGTGATCCGATTCGGCGACATCGCCAGGGGAGTGCGCGGGAGCGACAGGGGAGCGTACGTGTTCATCCTCCCGTACGTCGTATTCTTCTGCGCGTTCGTCGCGTACCCGCTCGTCTTTTCCCTGGTCCTCGTCTTCAACAGGTGGAATATCGTCACGCCGATGGAGTGGATCGGGCTGAAGAACTTCGACAGGCTCATCGGCGACGCGCTCTTCTACCGTTCGCTCCTCAATACGCTGACGTTCCTCGTCATACACATACCGCTCCAGGTTGCGGTGGCGCTCGCGCTTGCCCTCCTGCTGAACACCGGCGTCAGGTTGCGCGGCCTCCTCAGGGCGGTCTATTTTCTCCCGGTCGTCGTATCGGGCGTCGCGGTCACGATCCTCTGGCAGCAGATATACTCGTTCGACGAGGGGATCCTGAACAACATCCTTCACGCCGCGGGGCTCCCGTCCGTCCCCTGGCTCGTCGATCCCCGCGTGGCGATGTCCTCCATCGCGATCATGGCGACGTGGAAGAACGTGGGGATCTACGTCGTCCTTTTCCTTGTGGGGCTCCAGAATATACCGCGCGAACTCTACGAGGCGGCGAGCCTTGACGGGGCGCGCCCGTTCACGCAGTTCCTGTACGTGACGCTTCCGATGCTCAACCCGACGATCGTTGTCATCGTTGTCCTCTCGACGATCGGCGGATTCTCGCTGTTCATCGAGCCGTACGTCCTCACGGGCGGGGGTCCGATGCAGAGCACGCTTTCCGGGATGCTCTACATTTATAACCAGGCGTTTTCGTTCGGCCACATGGGCTACGCCGCTACGCTCGGTTTCGTCTACGCGCTCGTCATCCTGGGGGTCGTCGTGCTCCAGCGCCGCGTCATCGAATCGGAGATCCCGTCGTGAAGACATTCCTGAAATACGCGGTCCTCCTCGCGGGCGCCGTCGTCTTCGCGTACCCGTTTCTCTGGATGATCGCCGGATCGCTCAAGCCGGAGCTCGAGATCGGGAGCCTGAATCTCTTCTCGGGGAAGTTCTCCCTGCAGAGCTATGCGCAGGTCATCCTGAAGATCCCGATCGCGCGGGCGTTCCTGAACAGCATGATCGTCTCGGCGGCGACGACAACATCGGTTGTCGTGTTCGGATCGATGGTCGGCTATGCCCTGGCCAGGCTCCGTTTCCTGGGGAGGAAGACGCTGTACACGCTCATCCTTTTCACGATGACGATCCCCTTCCAGATCGTCCTCATCCCGCAGTACATCCTCATCGTGAAGCTGGGCTGGACGGACACCTACATGGCCCTCATCGCCCCGGCGATGATGAGCGCGTTCGGCATCATCCTCTTCCGCCAGTTCTTCATGGCGATCCCGCAGGCGCTCATCGACGCCGCGCGCGTCGACGGCTGTTCGGAAATGATGATCCTCTTCCGGATCATCTGGCCCCTCTCGCGTCCGGTGATAATCACCGTCGCCCTCCTGACGTTCATGGCGAACTGGAACGAGGTCCTCTGGCCCCTGATGGTCGTGCGCGAGCAATCCCTCATGACGATGCCCCAGCTCGTTACAATATTCACGACCGGGGGCCAGGCGGAGACGCAGCTCGGGTACCTCCTTGCGGCCGCGACGCTCCTCTCCCTTCCGGTCATCGTCGCGTACATGTTTTTCCAGCGCTACTTCATCGAGAGCATGGCTTCCAGCGGGATCAAGGGATGATCAGATTTCTTGCGCCGGCGTTCGCTCTGTTGCTCGTCATACCCGCTTCCGGGCAGGAGTCCATCACGCGCGGGTTTTCCGGCCTGTACGGGCAGGTCGAGGTGGGGGGCCCGTATGCCGGGGCCGAGTTCCACGGCAGCCGTCCGCTCCCCTCCCGCATCAGCCTCTACGAGCCGGCCGCAAACAGCATCGACATGAGCAGGGATTACTGGAAAAGGGGGGAGTCGGCGCCGTTCATCGTCGGCGTACGGACGGACGGCGGACCCGCGCGCCACATCGGGCTGGAGGGTTGGGCGTACATACTCTCCCCCCACCGGGTCCGTTTTCACCGGGAGGAATCTGGGCTCGCGTGGACCTCCTCGTTCGAGTTCTTTGGCACCGCGCACGGCCTCCTCTGGACTCTCTCGGCAGAAAACAGGACGGGTGCGCCGATCGACGTCGAGGCCTACGTCCAGTGCCGGACCGTGCTCCGCACGTGCCAGACGTTTGCCTGGCTTGACAGCGCCTGGACGGAATACGATCCCGGAGGGGGGGCGATTGCGGTGCATTTCGACCAGCCGGAATCGCGCCTGGCGACTGTCGTCGTGCAGAACCTGGGAGATGCGCCGGCGTCATGGACCTCTTCAGCGGATGACCTCGGCGCCGATCCGCTGAATCCCTCCTGGTTCACGTCGCATGCGGAACCGGGAGGGCGGACGATCGCGCGCGATCGCCAGGGGCGTACCGTCGCCGCGTTCACGTACAGGAAGAACCTCCCTCCGCGGGGCCGGATCACAATCCGGTGTGCGATACTCAGCACGGTTCCGTCGGCATGGAGACCGGATGCGGCCGCGCTCCGGGAAACGTGGAAAAAGGACGTTGCCGCGTACGACGCGTTCGTCCGGCGGCGGGTCATGCGCGCCCCCCGCACGGGAGACCCGGCTGTCGACATGTCGGCGGACTGGGCCTGTGCGCTTCTCGCCGTCAACGCGCACTCGCTCGGGGGCCGCATCGTGCCGATGCCCTGCCCGGCCGAGTACAATTTCTTCTTCACGCACGACGTCCTGCTGACCGACCTGAGCGCCGTATGGTTCGACGTTCACCGCGTCAAACGCGACCTGGAGACCGTCGCGGGATGGGCTGAAAAGGGGATCATCCCCCATGCCCGGTACTGGAGGGACGACGGTTTCAAGACCGAGCTCTGCACGCCGGACAACTGGAACCACCTCTGGTTCATTGAAATCGTCGCACGGTATCTCCGCCACACCGCCGACACCGCGACTGTCGCGGGACTTTTTCCGCTCGTGCACGCGAGCCTGGAACAGGTCCTGACGCAATGCCGCGACGACAGCCTGATGTATGCGTTCCGCCCCGACTGGTGGGACATCGGAAGGAGGGAGGGCCCCCGCTCGTATATCACGATACTCACGATCAGGGCGCTTCGGGATTATCTGTACCTCTGTTCGTTTATGCAGAGGGATCTCCCGCGCCTCCCGGGATACGAGCTCCTCGCCGACGGCATGGAGCGTGCGCTCAATTCCCGCCTGTGGGATCGGGGCGCGGGGTACCTGATGAACGCGAACGGCGATGATCCGGACAGGCACGTGTACATGGGCTCCCTCCTGGGAGCGGTGTACGGCCTCCTCCCCCATGAAAAAGCCCTTGCCCTTCTTGCAACCGCCCGGCGTGAGCTGGTGGATGAACGGATCGGCGTGCGGAACGTGATGCCTCCGGATTTCCACACCGACTCCGTCCGGGCCTATTTCCGGTTTCCGACGAACGAAGCGGGGGATCCCTATTTCTACGCGAACGGAGGCGTCTGGCCTCACGCCAACGCGTGGTATGCCCAGGGGCTCGTCGCCGCGGGACGGACTGAAGACGCCCTCCGGTTCTTCAGGGCCGTCATGACGCTTGACGGGGTCGGGGCGAGTCCGCGCGGCCAGCCTGCGTTCTACGAATACCGTTACGCCGATCCCTCCTCCGCAGATTACGGTGCTATCGACAAGCCGTCGTTCCTCTGGGCGGGAGGGTTTTACCTCGGGACGCTGTATGCGCTTGAGGGTTTCAGGGAGACGGAGTGGAATATCGGCATCGGGGAGCAGCCCGGCGTCTTCCCTTCGGCGTCCTCGCGTGTCGAGTTCGGCACCTCCCATCAGGTTCGCATCCGCGGGACGGGCGCGAACCGTGCCGTCCTCCAGGCAGGTGGCGTCCTCTCCCCTTCGGGGACATTCCCTCTTGACCGGATGAAGAGCGGGGATTGGGTCGTCGGAAGGGACGGGCCGGCGACGGCGTGCCTGACGGATGTCAACGCGATCGTCTGGGAGTGCCGTCCGGCGGGAGGACGCGGCCTCCGGGCAGTCATTTCATCGTTCGACGGACACCGTGTCGTGGCGCGCTTTGCGGGAGGTTCCTCCCCCGCCGCTGCCACCGTCAACGGGAAGAGCGTGGATCCATTGGCGGCGGAAAGGACTTCCGACGGTACGTTGATCACGACGTTCGCGTTTTCCGGAACGCTCCGCAAACAGGTTCTTGAAATCAGGATCAATGGACAATAAGAGCACATCGTCATGAAAGTCGCTGAACTTGAAAACCCCGGTTCCCTTCGCGTCAAATCGAAGCCGCTCCGCGCGCTCCAGCCGGGCGAAGTGCTCATCAAGGTCGAATCGTGCGGGCTCTGCGGCACCGACATACACATCGTCGACGGTACGTCGCGATCCACTCCCCCCGTCGTCCTGGGACATGAATACGCGGGATTCGTCACGGATCCGGGGATCAGCCCGGATGCGCTCCCCGAGGGGACGCACGTCGCGGTGGACCCCAACATATCCTGCGGAAGGTGTGCATACTGCAGGAGGGGACTCGTGCATTTCTGCACGAACCTTCGCGCACTGGGCGTGGATATTGACGGCGGCATGGCGGAGTACAGCATCGTTCCGGCCTCCGCGCTCTATGCGATCCCGCGGGAGCTGACGGCGGAAGAGAGTATGTTCATCGAGCCGGTCTCCTGCGCGGTGCACGGGATGGACAGGGCCGGCATACGCTCGGGGGATACCGTCGTCATACTGGGCGGAGGGACGATCGGCCTCGTCATGCTCCAGCTCGTGCTGCACGGAGGCGCGGCCTCCGTGATCGTGAGCGAGCCCCTGGAACACAAGCGGAAAATCGCCGCTTCCCTGGGGGCGTCTCTCGTCGTCGATCCGGCCGCCGGCGCACTGCGCCGGGCGGTGATGGAGGGGACCGGCATCGGCGCGGACGTCGTGATCGATTGCGCGGGGACCGCGGCCACCGCACGCGCGTCGCTCGAAATTGCCCGGCGGGGAGGGACAGTCCTGTTCTTCGGCGTCTGCCCCATCGGCGAGACGATCCCCCTGGAGCCGAATGCGGTCTACTTCCGTGAGCTGACGATCGCGGGGTCATACGTCAACCCCCACACGTTCGGGCGTGCCATCGCCCTCCTGAAAGGCGGCGTTGTGCGGGTCGGTCCCCTTGACGTGAGGGGATATCCGCTCGACGGGGTTCACGATGCCCTCAACTCGCTCCGGGAAGGCCGCGCACTCAAGAACATGATCGTGCCGGGATCATGACACTCGCGATCCTGTCTCTTCTCTGCGCGCTTTCCGGGGCCGGGCCCGGCCGGCAGAGTGCGGTGAATTTTGCGCACCTGGACCGCCTGCTGGAGCGCATCTCCCTCGGCGGGGACAGCGTCACAATCATCCACATCTACGCGAACTACCCGGACTACCGGTGGGTTGCGGCCGCGGAATCCGGCCCGGAAGGGATCGCGTGCGTCGATGATGCCGCCCGGGCCGCTGTCATGCTCATGCGGAGCTACGAGCTCAGGGGGGACACCGCCGCGCTCCGGCGTTCCCGCGGGCTCCTCAGGTTCGTCATGCACATGCAGGCGCCCGACGGGGAGTTCTGCAATTTCATCCGCTCAGATCACACGATAAATACGACGGGACGAACGAGTCTGAAGTCGTTCGGGTGGTGGGCATCGCGCGGGCTCTGGGCGATGGCCATGGGGGGGAGGGTGTTCGCGGAGTGCGACCCTCCGTTCGCGCGGGATCTCGCGGGCCGGGTCGCCCGCATGATGCCGCTTGTCGCCGCATCGCTCAAACACTATGACAGCACGAGAACCGTCTCGGGCCGCAGCATCCCCCGCTGGCTTCTGTACGAATCGGGAGCCGACGTGACGTCGGAGCTCCTCCTGGGGCTCCTGGAGTACCGGAATGTCGCGCCAGGTGATTCGCTGTCACGATGCATTACCCGGCTTGCCCGGGGGCTCCTCCTCATGCAGGACGGGGACGGGAAGACCCCCCCGTACGGTCTCCACCGCTCGTGGGAAACGCAGTGGCACATGTGGGGAAACGGCCAGACGCAGGCGCTCGCCGCAGCGGGAAGTGTGCTTCACGACTCCGCCATGGTGGCATCGGCGGAGCGCGAGGCGCGCGGCTGGTACGGCCGCCTGTTGATGGACGGGTTCCTGAAAGCATGGGACGTCGCGGGAGCCGCACCTCCGGAAGAGTACGAACAGATTGCCTACGGGGTCCGGCCGATGGCCGCGGGGCTCATCAGGCTCTACGAGGCGACGGGGGACAGGGACTACCTCCTCATGGCGGGGCTGGCGGCGTCATGGCTGACGGGGAACAACCCGGCAGGCCGTCCGATGTACGACAGGGCCACGGGAAGATGTTTCGACGGGATCAGGGACTCTCTCACGCTGAACCTGAATTCCGGCGCGGAATCGACGATCGAAGCGCTCTACACGCTCGTCGAGGTGGAGCGGTATCCGGCTGCGTCGGCCTGTCTCTTCGCGAAAAAGGTCGCGGCCGGACGCACGAACAGATTTTCCTGGGCGCTCTACCGTGGAGCTTCCGGGACCGAGGTGACGCTCGCGAGGGAATCTTCCACGGGGATTCTCTCCGTCTACGAGGGGGACGGGAGCAGGACTTTTTGCAGGAAGGAGAACATTCCATGAGGAAAGGGGCCGCGTTGCGAATATTCCTCCCCGTCGCGGGAGCGATCCTCTCCGTCCTTCCCGCCGCGGAATGTCTCTCGCAGCAGATTGCCATCCCCCGGATCGACCAGATGCCGGATGCTCCTTCCCCGTACCAGATGAGGAACTGGAAGGGAGTCGCCGCGTCGTTCGATTCCATCGCATTCGACCCATCGAGAACCGGGCGGTATCTCCCGCTCATACAACTCTATACGGGCACAGTCAACTATCCGGGGCAGCAGAGCTTTAGGATACAGAGCTACGTCGGTTCCGCCAGCGGATACAACGGGGAGGCGGTGACGTGCCTCCCGGCGATCGTCGGTGCGAGCATCGTCGGAATCGACAAGAGCAACCAGGCGGGGACAAACTGGGTCGTCATGGGCGAAGAGTGGTTCAACGGCGCCGACGGACAAAACGTGTATCTCAACACCCCTTCGTCCGGAACCGGGGACGACTGGTGGTACGAGACAATGCCCAACGTGTTCGCGTTCCAGATCGCGAGTCTCTACCCGTCGACCGGGGATTTCGGTGCCCGGATCCCCGTCGTGGCGTCGCGATGGCGCGCCGCGATCACCGCGATGGGGGGGAGCACAAAGCCCTGGAGCCTGGCGAACGTGAACCACCGCGCGTTCAATCTCATAACGATGAAGCCGAACGACTCGAGCGTCCCGGAGCCCGAGGCCGCCGGGGCCATCGCGTGGCTTCTCTACATGGCGTACCTCCGTACCGGGAACCAGGACTTCCGCATCGGGGCTGAGCTGTCGATGGAATCGCTCCTTGTCTACACGACGAACCCGTCGTACGAGCTCCAGCTCCCGTACGGCACGTACATCGCGGCGCGGATGAACGCCGAGCTCGGGACGGCATACGACGTCACGAAAATGATGAACTGGTGCTTCTCCAACGGCTACCTCACGCTCCGGCAATGGGGCGCCATCGTGGGGAACTGGGGAGGGGACGATTGCTCGGGGCTTATCGGCGAATCGAGCACCTCGAATGATTATGCGTTTTTCATGAACGGCGCGGAGCAGGCGGGGGCACTCGTTCCCCTTGTGCGGTACGACGACCGGTACGCCCGTGCGATCGGCAAATGGGTGCTCAACGTCGCGAACGCATCGCGCCTTCTGTACACGAACTACCTCCCCGACGACCACCAGGACAGTGCGGCGTGGGCCCATCAGTATGACCCGCTCTCCTCGATCGCGCATGAATCAATGCACCAGTTCAGCCTCGCTGACGGCACGGTCTCCCCGTTCGCGACCGGGGACGCGGTCCGGAACGGCTGGGCGGCGACGAACTTCGGACTGTACGGCGCGTCGCATGCCGGGATTCTGGGGGGGATCATCGACACGACGAACGTCGCGAGGATCCTCCGCCTGGATCTCCTGAGGACCGACTACTTCCACGCCCCCGCATATCCGACGTACTGCTGGTTCAATCCTTACACCTCCGACACGGCGGTCGCGCTGTCACTCGGCGCAGGCTCGTACGACCTGTACAGCACCGTGACCAAGGCGTTTGTCGCGACGGGGGCGACGGGGACCGTCTCCATCGTGATACCTGCGGGCTCGGCGTCTGTCGTCGTCATCGCCCCCTCCGGTGGGAGCCTGACGAAAGTGCTCGACGAGACGCTGATCAACGGCGTCGTCGTGGACTACAGGAACGGGTATGCCGGAAACCACCCGCCGAGGATCAAGAGCCTTGCCCCTGATTCTTCACGCATGTCCGTCCGCACCACGGTGAACGTCTACTGTACGGCCTCGGACAGGGACTCGGATGCGCTGGCGTACGCCTGGAATTCGTCGCGGGGGGTGATCACGGGGAGCGGGTCCGTTGTGACGTTTACGGCGCCCGATTCGCCGGGCATATCCGTCGTTTCGTGCACTGTCAGCGACGGACGGGGCGGAAGTGCGGCTGCGAGCGACACGTTGCAGGTCGTCGCGTCGATCTCCCGTCCCCCCGTCATACTCAGGATGGCGGCCGTTCCCCGGAAAGTGGACCTCGGGGCCTCGTCTGCCGTTTCGTGCGTTGTCAGCAATCCGGATTCAGGCGTGCTCACGTACACGTGGAGCGCGTCCGCCGGATCGATAAGCGGGACAGGGCCCGCCGTCGCATGGCGCGCCCCCTCGTCCGCCTCGAATGACGTTGTCCGCCTCGGCGTGGACGACGGCAGGGGGGGGCATGCCGCGGACAGCATCGCGCTCGAGGTGCGCGATCTTTCCATCCAGCAGACAGGGAATCTCGTCGCGTATTATCCTTTCGACGGGAACGCATCGGATGCGAGCGGCAACGGCCATAACGGCACGGTCAGCGGTGCAGTTCCGGTGAACGACCGGTTCGGAAACCCCTCGGGCGCCTATGCATTCGACGGTGCGGCGGCGTCTATCGTCGTGCCGAACGACACCGCGCTCAACTTCCAGGGCGCCGTCACGCTCAACCTCTGGGTGACGCCCGCCGCGTTCTACCCGGGACGCGAGCAGTACGTCATCTCCCACGGAAGCTGGCAGAACAGGTGGAAGCTCTCCATAACGCCGGGAACAAACACACTCCGGTGGACGGTGAAGAACGCCGCCCTCCAGACGAAGGACCTCGACGCCGTCTCCCCGCTGGTCCTCGACAGCGTTGTGAACGTCACCGCCCGGTACGACGGGGCCGACATGGAGATTTACGTCAACGGCGTGCTTGACGCGTTCACCCCGTTTTCCGGTCTCATCAACGCAACGTCGTACGCGCTGACGATGGGACAGGATCTGCCGACGGACAACCTGTACGGCTTCAACGGGGTCCTCGATGACGTCAGGCTCTACGACTACGGGCTCGGCCTCGCGGCGATCGCGTCGCTCGCCGGCGTCGCTAGCGGCATCCTCCCGGCTGCGGCGCGGGATGTCCCCGCGGCGACCGGGCTGTACGCCAACTTTCCGAATCCGTTCAACCCTTCGACGAGTATACGGTTCGACATCGCCCGGCGGCAGTGGACGACGCTCCGGGTGTACGACGTCCTGGGGCGTGAGGTGACAACGCTCGTCGACGGGGTAAAGGACCCCGGGACGTACACGGTGAGGTTTGACGCGTCCAATCTTGCAAGCGGCGTCTACATCTGCCGGCTGCAGTCGGGGGATTTTGCCCGGAGCCGGCGTCTTGTGGTTCTAAAATGATCGCTTCTCAGAGCACCCCGCGAGCGCTCTATGTGACCGCTGCTCAGGTCATCACGCGAGCGCTCCCTGCCGCGTGACCGCGGGGTGACCGCCGGTGATTCCGGTGCAATGACATCAGGCGACAGTCGACTATGAAGACACTGAATCTCGACGGTGCGTGGAAATTCAGGGGGATTGAAGGGAGCGAACCGCTGGATGCCCCGCGGAGAAAAGTGCTCCGCTGGCACGCGGCCTCCGTTCCGGGGACCGTGCACACCGATCTCATGGCGTGCGGTCTCATCCCGGATCCATTCTACAGGATGCAGGAAAACGACGTGCAGTGGGTTGACGGGATCGGATGGGAGTACCTGCGGGAATTCCATGTTCCCGCCGGTTTCCTTGCGGAGACCGCGGTCGACCTCGTCGCCGGGGGCCTCGACACGTACGCGACGATCCTGTGCAACGGGCGCGTCGTCGGGTCGACCGCGGACATGTTCGTCGAACACCGCTTTCCCGTCAAACGATTCCTGCGCGAGGGGAAGAACGTCCTTGTCGTCCGCTTCGATTCGCCGGTCGCCCGGTCGAAGAAGCTCGAAGGGGAGAAGGGGCGGCTCGAAGTGGCGCTGGAATCCCACCGGGTCTACGCCCGGAAGGCGCAGTATTCGTTCGGCTGGGACTGGGGGCCGAAGCTCACGACGTCGGGAATATGGCGCGGCATCGCCCTCGAGGCGTTCTCGGGGGGACGCCTCGCGGATCCGTGCGTGAAAGTGATCTCCGTGTCGGCCGGGGAAGCCGTCGTCGCGTTCTCCGCGCGCGTCGTCCGCGCCGGGAGCGGTCCGCTCGCGCTCCGTCTCTTCCTTGGAGGTCCCGACCGCGCCGCCGGGTACCTGCGCGACGTGCGGGGGGGAGCGTGCAGCTGACCGTGACCGTTCCCGATCCCCACCTCTGGTGGCCGAACGGCCACGGGGAACAGCCTCTGTACTCGGCCGTTTTCACGCTCCTTGAACGTGAGCAGGTCCTGGACGAGAAGCGGGTCAGGTTCGGCATACGGACGGTGCGGCTCCTGCAGGCGAAGGACCGGCAAGGGAAGTCGTTCATTATCGAGGTCAACGGCAGGAAGATATTCTGCAAGGGGGCGGACTGGATCCCCGCGGATACATTCATCCCCCGGATCGCCCCGGCGACGTATGACCGGCTCCTCCGGCTGGCGAAGGACGCGCACATGAACATGATACGCGTGTGGGGGGGAGGGTTCTACGAAGAGGATCTTTTCTACGACCTGTGCGACCGGCTCGGGCTCATGGTATGGCAGGATTTCATGTTCGCCTGCGGCGAATACCCGGACTCGGCGTGGTTCATCGCTCAGGTGCGGGATGAGGCGGAGAAAGCGGTCGCGCGGCTTCGCAACCATCCAAGCATCGTCCTCTGGTGCGGGAACAACGAGTGCGAGTGGCTGTACTGCATGGAACACCCGGAGAAGACCCCTGACGACATGACGGGGGCAAAGATATTCCGGGACGTCCTCCCGTCCGTCCTCGGGAGTCTCGACGGCACGCGCCCCTACTGGAGGAGCTCCCCGTTCGGCGAGGGATTCCCGAACGACGAATCGAACGGAAACCACCACCAGTGGAAGGTCTGGAGTCACTGGAAGGACTACCCGGAGTACGAAAAGGACAACGCCCGGTTCGTGACCGAATTCGGATTCCAGGGACCGGCGAACCTGCGGACGTTCCTGGACGTGACGATCCCTGCCGACAGGCACCCGCAGAGCGAGGTGATGGAACATCACAACAAGCAGGTGGAGGGGACCGAGAGGCTTCTCCGTTTCGTGGCCGCGCACCACTGCGTGCCGGGAAGCCTGGAGGATTTCGTGACGAAGGGACAGATCGTGCAGGGGGAGGCCCTGAAATGCGCGGCCGAGCACTGGCGCCGGCGCAAGTACGGCACCGCCGGGGTTCTCTTCTGGCAGCTCAACGACTGCTGGCCCGTGACGAGCTGGTCGGTGATCGACAGTGCGCTGCGTCCCAAGGCGGCGTACTATTTCGCCAGGCGGTTCTTCGCTCCTCTCCTCGTCAGCTTCCGGGGGACCGGTGGCGGGGCGGAGGTCTGGGTCACGAGCGATCTGCCGGTTCCCGCGGCGGGGACGCTCGAAGTCTCGCTTGTGTCGTTCGGGGGACGGGCGCTGATGAAGAAGACCGAACGCCTCCGGCTGAATGCCGATGCGTCGGCCAGGTGTATGACCGTGAGGCCGGAGGATCTTCTCGCGGTCGATCGCAGGCGTCATTACCTGCTTGCCCGGTTTACCGCGGAGAACGGCATGTCGGTCGAGAACCGGTACTACTTTGCCGAGCCCAAGCACGTCCCTCTTCCCGATCCCGGACTCACATGGTCCGTCGTGCCCGGTCCGGGTGTCTCGTACGCGGTGACGGTGCGTGCACAAAGGCTCGCGCGCGGTGTGAGGCTCGGAGTGAAGGGAACTGACGTGGTCTTCGACGACAATGTCTTTGACCTCGACGGCGGGAGGTCGAGGACCGTGCACTGCGAGGCGCCGATCTCCCCGCGGCGCTTCAGGAAGAGCCTCAGGGTCAGCTCTCTCCGATAGAGCGCCGGCTATTTCTCCGCCGCGTAACGGGCGATCTCCGCGGCGGCGATCTTCGCGCCGCAGACGACGCTGTCAGCCCCCGCGTAGGGGAGGTACAGATCGCCCCTGTACGTGTAACACCCGCACGCGAACACCACGTTGTTCACGCCGAGGTCCGCGTCGCCCTGTGTCTCGGCGGGCGTTTCAGGGCTCATGAGCGGTTCGTCCCTCCTCGTGATGAATCCCTTCGCATGCGGATCGCCGATGGCGACTGCGAGTTCATAGACGCGTGAGCCGTCTGCTTTTCTGTTCCCGTTGTGATAGATAATGAGGTACCGGCCGTCGGGAAGGAGCAGGGGCGGGGGGCCGCCGCCGGTCCACGTGTCCGCATAGAGAGGATTCCCGAGAGGTTTCATGAGAAGTCCGCGCGACTTCCACGGCCCGAGGACGTCGTTCGCCTCCGCCCAGTGTATCGACATGCGGCCGGGCCCCTCCATCGGCCTGTGAAACATGATGTACTTGCCGTCGATCTTGCCGGGGAAGAGCATCGCGTTCTTGTTGTCGATGCCGTTGAAGTCCCCCTTGAGGAGCCCGTGTTTTTCCCACCGGAAGAAATCCTTCGTGCTGGCCACGGCAATCCGGACCCGGTTCGAGGGCTTCCCCGAGTGATACGCCGTGTAGAACGCGTAGTACCTGTCTCCCGCCCTCGTGATCCGGGCGTCTTCCACACCGAGGTCCTCGTACGGCTGATCGGGAAGCATGACGGGCCGGTCGTGGCGTGCCAGGAGCTCGAGTCCGGGACTGAGAACCGCCAGCCCCATCGACGACCGGGTGTGGTCGTACTCATCACGCCGCGCCCCCTGCGCCCTGTAGAGGAGGAAGCAGAGCCCTTCCTGCTTCAGCAGGGTCTCCTTCGTTGCTGCGTCGAAGGGAAGAGAGGGGACGATGGATTCCATCAGCGGTCGCTCATGGACGAACGCACAGGCCGGATTGAACGTGACCCGGTTTTCCCAGGGGTGGGCTTCAATCCGTCTCAGTATCGGAGTCCCGCCGTGAAGCCGCTGGACGCGCGGTGTGGATGTCATGGGGTAAGTCCTTTCTACGGTACACGTTACGTGAAATAGGTCAAAGAATCAATCGGTGGAGTTGCGGAGATCCGCCGGACTGTTGATTTTGAAACCGTATGTCCATTCCTTTCGCTTCCGGAAACCCTCCGGGGAGTGATACACTACGAAGGTGCAAAGATGTCTGAAATGAAGACGCGCGATCAGATTCGCACAATCGCATACGCATTCCAGGAGAGCCGCATACTCCTGACCGCCCACGAGCTCGGGATATTCACCGCGCTCGGGGGAGGAAAACACAGCTCCGGCGGCGTTGCCTCGCTTCTCGGAACGGACCCCCGGGCGACGGACCGGCTTATGAACGCTCTCTGCGCGATGGGTCTCCTCGAAAAAGAAAACGGCAGGTTTTCGAATTCGCCTGACGCGGCGCAGTGCCTCGTCCAGGGGAGCCCCGGGTATCTCGGGGGGCTGATGCATACCGTCCACCTCTGGGACACGTGGACGACGCTCACGGGTGCCGTGAGAACCGGGACGAACGTGCGTCCCCGCGGCGAGAGTGACGGAAACAGGGAGTGGGTTTCCGCTTTCATCGCGGCGATGCACGACCGCGCGGTGCGGCAGGCCCCCGCGGTCGTCGGGCAGATTGACCTTGACGGCGTTACGAGAGTGCTTGACGTCGGCGGAGGGTCGGGAGCTTACGCGATGGCGTTCGTCAGGGCGAAAGCCGGTCTCACTGCGGTCGTGTTCGATCTCCCGGACGTGCTGCCGCTGACGGCCGCCTACGTCGAGCGGGAGGGACTTTCCGGACGCGTCGGCACCGTTGCGGGAAACTACCTCAGGGACGACCTCGGCCGTGACTTTGACGTCGTCTTCCTCTCCGCGGTCATCCACAGCAACTCGCCGGTTGAAAACGCGGAACTCATACGCAAGTGTGCGCGCGCTCTCCGTAGTGGGGGTTGCGTCGTTGTGCAGGATTTCATCATGGACGAGGAACGCGTGGCTCCGTCGCACGGCGCATACTTCGCGCTCAACATGCTCGTGGGGACGGAGGCCGGGGACACGTACACGGAGGGGGAGGTGTCAGGCTGGATGATCGCAGCCGGACTCTCCGGCGTGTCGCGGCAGGGGACTCCCTTCGGGACGTCACAGATCGTCGGCCGTTTGCATGGGTGAGTCCGCGCGCACGGGGATCGAGCCTCTGTTCCCCGCCGCCGCGGGGATTGTGGCGCTGCTTCTCGTCATGGGCGCCCTTTTTGCCGCCCCGGCGGAGATCGCCGTCCTTCTGACGGGGATTCTTTTTTTCGTGCTGGGTCTCGTCTTCTCGCGCGGGACGCCGCGATTTCCCTGGGGTGCGGGTCTGGCGATTCTTGCTCCTTTTCTCGTTACGTCGGCATTCCTTGTTACGGCGTTCGGCCTGCGATTGCTGCTCCTTCCGCTCCTCGCCGCGGGAGGGGTCGCATCGGGTCTCGCCGTCCGGCGGCGGGGTCGTAAGGGTGCAGCGGGCTTCATCCTGGGGGCTCTCTGGTTGGGTTTCGTCGTTGTCATGACGATGTTCATTTTCCCTCATATGTCCGGCGGCGTCATATTCACGGGGCTTCCCCCAAAATTCTGAGCGAGGTGGATGCATGGAAGAGATCCAGATACGGACGAGCGAGGAGGGGTGGTTTACGCAGCTTGCAAAGGCGTACAGGCAGAAGACCCCCGTGTTTCTTGTCGATGACGCCAGGGTGGGGATCGATCCCGCGGTCGATACGCTTGCCGCGATGGGTCTGAAGGCGAAGCTCACACCCAGGGAGTGGTCGGCGGTGGGGGTTGCAGTGGGTCTGAGCGCCGCGGGTGCGGCGATGGTCGTCCTGGCATTTCTGGATCCTGAGCCCACGAGCAAGCTCGGGCTTCTCGTGGGGGGCGGCGCGGTGTGCGTGTTGACCGGGGGGCTGACTGCGGTGCGTATACTGACGAAAATGCGCCCTCCGAACGTTCAGATCGGCCCGGGAGGGATGAAGATATTCTGGACGTAGAGGCAGGAATGCCGGGCGAATTCCCTCTCCTTATCCCGCCTTCATCTTTGGGAAATGTACGACTGTTCCTTCACCCGTACAATATTCCTGCGTCTCCTGCGTACTAGAGGAGAAATCAGGATACCCGGAGTGGAAGCCACGGCGGAATCATTACTACGGAACATGCGGATCGCGCAGGCCGCGGAAGGTCAGCGGGGGAGGCTCCTCGCCTTCATCCGGAGGCGCGTTGCCAGCGACAGCCAGGCGGAGGACATACTGCAGGACGTCTTCTACCAGCTTCTGACGAGCTACAGCGTCACCGAGCCGCTGGAACAGATGACGGGGTGGCTCTTCACCGTCGCGCGCAACAAGATCATCGACTGGTACAGGCGGAGGCGTCCGGCCGACAGGTCTCTCGATGAGGCTCTGGACGGCACGCCGGTGACGCTCGCGGAGGTGCTCCCCTCGACCGTGGAAGGGACTGACGCGGGGTACGACAGGGAGGTCATCGCCGAGGAGCTTGCAGACGCCCTGGATGAACTTCCCGAGAAGCAGCGGGAGGTTTTTGTAATGCACGAGATCGAGGGACGGAGTTTCAATGAAATCCGCGAGATCACGGGAGAGCCGCTCAACACGCTTCTCTCGCGCAAGCGCTACGCGGTCCAGTATCTCCGCCGCCGTCTTGAGGATCTGTTCCGTGAGGTTTCGGGCTGAAAGGTCCGGCGCACGGACGAATTGTTCGCAATGCAATCACAGACAGGAAAGGAATCACAATGAAGAAGTGGTGGATAGGAAGGGCATTTCTCTTTCTCGGCATTGCTGCCGCGGCGGTCGTGGTGTTCGGGGGCGTCGTCATGTTCCTCTGGAACGCGACAGTCCCCGATCTGTTCCACGGTCCGGCGATCACGTTCGGCCAGTCGATCGCGCTGATGCTCCTGGCGCATATACTCCTCCGCGGGTGGAGCCCGTGGCGGTACGGCCACGGCTGGAGGCGGGAGCGCTGGAGACGCCATTTCGAGAAGAAGCTTGAGTCGATGACGCCTGAAGAGCGGGAAAAATTCCGTGCCGGGTGGCACATGGGGTGCGGGCACGGGCCGGAACCGGGCGTGAGGGGGGAAGCATGATCGAAGAGACGATTCGGAAAATCGAATCCCGGATATCGTCCGCTGACGCGATTCCGGGAAAGAACAGGAGCGAGCTCCTGGCGCTCGTGGCAACGTTGAAATCGGAGATCACGAACCTTGCGAAGACGCGCGCGGAGCATGCTGAAAGCATCACGGGATTCATCGACCGCTCCGCGCATGAAGCGACCCGGCGGGAAAAGAACCCCGAGCTTCTCAGGCTCTCGCTTGCCGGACTTGAGGAATCGGCAAGGGGATTCGAGGTCTCGCACCCCCGTCTGGTGACACAGGTGAACGCGATCTGCACAATGCTCGCGAACCTGGGGATCTGAACCGTATAGAGTATCGCCGCGCGGATCCCATGCAGTGTCGTCCCGGGCCGCGTTCCCTGATTCTAATAGACTTCCGGAACAAATGTCTGCGTGTCGATCGGGGGGCGAACATAGCCTGTTGCCTTCGCTCTCGGGGCCAGGACCGGGGCCCTCGGCGTGAGGTCTTTGTGAGGGATCAGGCTGAGCAAATGGTGAATGCAGTTCAGGCGGGCCCGCCTTTTATCGTCTGCGTCGACGACATACCACGGGGACTGTCTGGTATCCGTGCGGGCAAACATCTCGTCCTTCGCTCTGGAGTACTCTATCCAGCGCGAACGGGACTCCAGATCCATCGCGCTGAGCTTCCAGCGTTTTGTGGGATCATCGATGCGGTCTTTGAACCGCCGTTCCTGTTCCTCGTCGCTTACGGAAAACCAGTACTTGATGAGAATGATCCCTTCGCGCATGAGCAGGCACTCGAATTCCGGACAGGAACGGAAGAACTCGGATGTCTCCGCCTCGGTGCAGAAGCCCATCACGCGTTCGACGCCGGCACGATTGTACCAGCTCCGGTCGTAGAGGACCATTTCACCCGCAGACGGGAGATGAGCGACGTATCGGGCGAAATACCACTGGGTCCGTTCGCGCTCGGTCGGTGTCCCCAGCGCGACAACTCTGCACACGCGCGGGTTCATCCGCTGTGTGATGCGCTTGATCACGCCCCCTTTCCCCGCGGCATCGCGGCCTTCGAAGAGCACGACGACCCTCAGCCCCTTCCGCACGATCCATCCCTGCAGCCTGACGAGCTCCGCCTGGAGAATCCCGAGAGCCTTGTTGTACTCGTGTTTATCGAGAGCCGCCTTCTGCGTCCGGCGATCCCCCTGCACGCTGCGTTTTTTTAATGCGATGTCATGCGACATGCTGTGCCCGCCGGAGTATTTCACATGTGAAGGGGAATCTCCCCGCACGCGCGCTGGTGCCCGTGATGCTCCTTCCCTGCGGGATGACACTCCAAAAAGGATGCCGGACCGGTCTCTGCGGTGAGCCGGGAAAAGAGGCGCCTGGCAGGCATCCGGGGAGTCCGCTCCTTCCGCGGGAGAACAGATTCAGCCATGTGGTTGATTTTGGCCCTCCGGAATCGTTTCTTGCTTCATCTGAACATTTCAGATTCTCCCCCTTTTCTCGCTCCTCTCATGTTTCCGGCGTATATTATACGATTCACCCCGGTGCGCACGCTCTGCCGCTCATTACGAATGAACCGGTTCGGCCTTCTCACGTTTCTTCCCTGCGTTCTCTTCGGCTTTCCCGGGGCCGCTCCGGCCCAGGGGCCGCTCACGCTTGACAGCTGCCTCGTCATCGCGCTGGCGAACAGCCCGGCGCTCCGCTCGGCGGACAATGCCGTCCGTTCCGCGTCGCTCGCCCGGTCCGAGCTCCTGACGACGGTCCTGCCGCAGATCCAGGCGGTGGTCGACGGCATATACGTTCCGGTTCCCCCGAGGTACGGGTATGATCCTGCGATCACCGACGGGGGAGAGGTAAGAGGGCTCGTCGCCGTCCGCGAGTCCGTCTACGATTCGGGTGTTCGTTCGCTCAAATCCGACCAGTTTTCGCTCGACATTGAACGGCTGGGGAGCGAACGGCGGCTCGCCGCGCTCGATCTCGCGCTTGCCGTGAAGCTGGGATTCTACGAGTCCCTGAGGGCCCGGGCCGAAGTGGGCCTTCAGAAGGAGAGCGTGGATCAGCTCGAGGCATACCTCGGCCTCCTCCGGCGGCTGTACAGCGCGGGGAGCGCCGGCGCGACGGACATTCTCAAAACAGAAATCCAGGCCTCAGGTGCGCGCCTTGCGCTCGCAAAGGCACGCGAGGAGTCCGCGGGCGCGCTTGTCGCGCTCGAGGAGACGATGGGCGTTCCGCCCGACACGTCGGTCCGCATTGCGGGCTCTCTCGAGGAGTCTGCCGGCTCCGCGAACGATTCCGGCGCGTCCGCCCCGGTCGACCCCGCCGGGACGCTCGACATGAACGTCGCCGGCATGCTCGTCCGTCACAGCATGATCGACGAGGATATCACGAGGCACGAGCGGCTCCCCGACGTCTCGCTCTTTGCCGACGCGGGCTATCTCGCGTCGGGGGACAATTTCCGCCTCCCCTCCTCGGAGCGCCTGAACGGCCTCGGGTACGAGGTGGGCCTGGCCCTGCAGTTCCCGATACTCAACTGGGGCGCGACGGGGCTCCGCGCGGAGCAGAAGGAAGTCGCCACGGATGACCTCCGCAACCGGATGGAGATCCTCAGGCGCTCCATTGCCTCGGATGCGCTGCGTCTCCGCATCCGGATCGCCGGGGCCAGGGAGCGACTCGGCGTCCTCCGGGATAACCTGTTGAAGGCCCGGGACAACTTCTTGCTGACAAAATCGAAATTTGCGGCAGGTGCTTCACTGTCTATTGAAGTGCTCTCGGCGCAGCAGTCGCTGACCGACGCGCGTGTCGCTGAGCTCCAGGCACTTCAGGATATCCGCGCCTGCGAGGCCAGGATCGAACGCCTGAACGCCCACTGAGAGGGGAAACGATGAACCTTCAATGCCGCCTGCTCTGTATGACGCTTGCGTGCTGTGCGCTTTCGGGCTGCACGGGCCGTCGGGGCGGGGCTGAGGATGAGGAGTCCTCCGCGGCTGCCGCGGTTGTCGCGGTGAAGACCGCGCCCGTGGTCCGGGGGGACATGGAAACCGTTGTGACCGCCACGGGGAGCACCGACGCCCTCCACAAGGAGAAGATCATCGCGCCGATCGCGGGGACACTCCTCTCGGTAAAAGTCCTGGAGGGGACCCGGGTGCGCCGCGGGGACGTCCTTGCCGTCATACAGCCGAAGGAGACCCGGGCCGCGATCACCGGGGCCCGGGCGCTCCTCCGTGCCGCAGTAACGGAAGGGGAGCGGGGCGAGGCAAAGCGGGCGATGGATCTCGCCCTTGCCGCGCAGAACAATCTCGACGTTGTGTCGACGACGGACGGCGTCGTCGCCACGAGGAGCGCCACCCGGGGGGAGCTTGTCGCCGAAAACGCAGAATTGATGTCCGTCGTCGACCTCACGACGCTCATCTTTGTCGCCGATGTCCCCCTGAGCGACATTGCGGCGGTGCATCAGGGGGAGCGGGCCGCCGTATCGTTCCAGGCTCTTCCCGGTGAGATCTTCGGCGCGCACGTTGACGCCGTCAATCCGCGGTCCGATCCCGGGAGCCAGTCCGTCCGGGTCAGGATCGGGTTCGCCGGCGGCGATGCCCGGAGGATGATTCTCCTCAGGAGCGACATGAGCGGCGTCGCGCGGATCGTTACGGGGCGCCATGCGGGTGTGCTCATCGTCCCGAAGCCGGCGCTCCTGCGCAACGACGAGACGGATGCGTATACCGTCGTCGTCGCGACCGCCGATTCCCTCGCCAGGATCGTTCCGGTCGAAGTCGGCGCGCGGACCGACTCGACCGCCGAAGTGTCGGCCCGCGGGCTCCTCCCCGGAACGCGCGTCGTCGTGGAGGGGAACTACGCGCTTGCCGATTCCACGCGCATCGCCCCGGGGGAATAGGACGCCGATGACACTGTTCGCGTACGTCCGCCTCCACGCGCGGGCCATTCTCTTTACCGTCGCGGTCCTTGCCGCGTCCGGGGTGGCCCTCCTCCAGCAGATGCCCGTCTCCCTCTTTCCCGACGTCACGTTCCCGCGCATCGTGATGCTCGCCGACAACGGGGAGGAGCCCGCTGAGCGGATGATGATCGAAGTGACGAAGCCGCTCGAGGAAACGGCGAGCTCCGTCCCCGGCGTCAGGATCGTCCGCTCCATCACCGGCAGGGGCTCCACCGAGATTTCCGTCAACCTGGACTGGGGAACGGACGTCCAGCAGACGCTCCAGCTCCTCCAGGGGAGGATCGCCAACATCCGCTCCGCCCTCCCCCCGCGCGCGACGATACAGACGGAGCAAATGCAGGTGTCGGTTGTCCCCATACTCGGGTACAGCCTCTCGTCCGATTCCGTCAGCCTCGTCGACCTCCGGGACATCGCGCTGTACCAGATCCGGCCGGCGCTGATGCGCGTCGGCGGGGTCGCGCGAGTCGAGGTGGCGGGGGGCGACACGCGGGAGTTCCGCGTGACGGTCGCGCCGGACAAACTGGCCGCCTACAGGCTCGACATACGCCAGGTTGCCGACGCGATACAGAAGGCGAACCTTGTCGCCTCTGCGGGGCTCGTGGAAAACAACTACGAACTCTATCTCTCTCTGGTCTCGGGGCTCTACAGGACGTCGGCGGATATCGGCGCATGCGTCGTGGCGGTCAGGGACGGCGTCCCCGTGCGTGTGGGCGACCTGGCGGATGTCACCCCCTCCGTTGCAGATAAGTACATCCGGACGACGGCCCACGGCCGCGAGGCGGTGCTCGTCAACGTGATGAAGCAGCCGACGGGGAGCACGGTGCAGATCGGCAACGACGTCGTACGTACGCTGCAGGCGCTGAAGCTCCCCGCGGGGGTCCGTTTCGAAAACTGGTACGACCAGAGCAGCTTCATCGAGAGTTCGATCCACAGCACGCGCGACAGCATCATCGTCGGCATCGCCCTCGCGATGGTCGTCCTGCTCGTGTTTCTCCGGAGCTGGCGGGTGGCGATCGTGATCGCGCTTGTCGTCCCGGTCACGATCGCATCGACGATCGTCTGCCTTGTGGTCGTCGGCAAGACGATAAACATCATGACGCTCGGCGGGATCGCGGCGGCCGTGGGGCTGATCATCGACGATTCGATCGTGATCCTGGAGAACATATTCGCCCATTTTGTTGCGCGGAAGGAGGGGGGGGTGTCCGGGGGGAACCTGTTCACGATTGCGGGAACCTCGCTCAAAGAGCTGATGAGCGCCGTCATCGGGTCAACCGCGAGCACGATCGTGATACACATCCCCCTGGCGTTCCTGGGGGGCGTGACGGGGGCGTTCTTCGCGTCGCTCTCCGTCACGATGGTGTTCGCGCTCCTGATCTCGTTCCTGTTTTCAATCACGCTGGCGCCCCTCCTCGCCTCCTGCGTCATTCGCGAATCGGACGTCGCCCGCGAGGTTGCGCGTCACGGCCGCCGCTCGGCGCTTGGGGAGTGGTACGGGCGGGTGCTGGCGCGCCTGCTGGCGGTCCGGTGGGTCGTCATCCCTGCGTCCGTTCTCATCGTCGCCGGGACCTACTGGCTGTACAGCCACATCGGGAACGATTTCATGCCCGGGATGGACGAAGGGACGTTCGTGCTCGACTATGCCACCCCCCCGGGGACGTCGCTGGAGGAGACGGACAGGGTGCTTATGAAGGTCGAGCGGATGCTCATGGAGATTCCGGAGGTGGAATCCTATTCACGGAGGACGGGGACGCAGATGGGATTCTTCCTCACGGAGCCCAACACGGGGGATTTTCTCGTGAAGCTGAAATCCGTGCGGACACGGACGATCTGGGAGATCATCGCGGAAGCGCGTGACAGGATCGCTGAATCGGAACCGTCGCTCCGCGTCGATTTCGGCCAGCTCATGATGGACGTCATCGGCGATCTGACGAACAACCCCTCCCCCGTCGAAATCAAGATATTCGGCGCGGATCAGAACATTCTCCAGGCAAAAGCGCGGGAGGTCAGGACGCTCATCGCAGGGGTCCCCGGCGTCGTCGACGCGTTCGACGGCATCGTCATCTCGGGTCCCTCGCTTGTCGTCCGGGTCGATCCGCTCCGTGCTTCGCTCGCCGGGATGACCGTGACGGACGTCCAGGAGCAGCTCGGGGCCATGATACACGGCTCCACCGAGAGCACGATCCAGAAAGGGGAGAAGATCATCGGGATACGCGTACGCTTCCCGGATCCCTATCGGACGGACATTGACAGGATCAGGTCGATACGTCTCATGTCCCCCGCGGGGAGCCCTGTCCCGCTGGGGACCGTCGCCGCGGTGGAGATGACGGGGGGGCAGTCGGAGATCGACCGCGAAGGGCTCCGCCAGTTCGTGGCGGTGACGGCGAGAATCGAAGGGAGGGATCTGGGGCGGACCGTGGACGATATCAAGGTGAAGCTCGCGAAGGAGCTCGTCCTTCCCCCCGGCGTGTCCGTGATCTACGGGGGGGTGTACCGGACGCAGCAGGATTCGTTCCGCGGTTTGCTCCTTGTGACGCTGGCGGCGGTCGCGCTCGTCTTCATCGTGCTGCTCTTCGAGTTCGGAGAGTTTGCGGTGCCGCTTTCCATACTGGTCGTCAACGTCCTCTCGCTCCTCGGCGTGTTCGGCGCGCTCTGGCTGACAGGGGTGACGTTCAACATTTCGAGCTTTGTCGGGATCATCCTCATCATCGGGATCGTCGCCGAAAACGCCATATTCGTCATGCACAACGTGAAGAATCTCACGGCCGGCGGCGTGCCGCTTGATGACGCGCTCGTCCGCGCCGCGCGCATGCGCACGCGGCCGATCATCATGACGGCGCTTGCGGCGGTCTTTGCGCTGCTCCCCCTCTCCCTCGGCATGGGCGCCGGGGCGCAAATGCAGCAGCCGCTTGCGATCGCGGTGATCGGCGGTTTCTCCCTTTCGAGCCTGCTCCTCTTCTTCGCGCTCCCCCTCATCTACCGCCTGTTCAGGGGCGGCCGCGCCGGGCGGATTCCCGGGAGGTGAGCGGGAATCACATCCCCGTGACCGGGCTCCCGGTCGCCCGGCGGAGACGTATCGTCGCCACGACGATGTCGTAGAGCGCCTGCAGGTTTGTCAGCCGGGCCTGCGCGACCGCCGTCACGGCGTCGAGGAGGTCAAGGTTGGAGATGCTCCCCGCCTCGTACCGGAGCCGCGCGTTCGCCGCAGCCAGGTCGGCCTGTGCAATGTTCGTCTGTGAAACGCCGACCCGCTCGTTCGCCGCCTGCAGATCCGATATCGCCTGGTCCACTTCCGCCTGGATCATGAGCGCGACTTCCTGTGTGCGCGATTCGGCCTCGTGGATCCCCGCCGCCGCTTCCTCTTCCATCGCGCTCGTCTTGTTCCCGTCGAATATGGGGACCCGGAGATCAACCGCCGCAACGACGTTCCCCCGCAGGACGTCCAGGTTCGGTATGTACCCGTTCTTCACTCCGTACAGCACGGAAGCGCTGAGGGAGGGGGCGTCGTTCGCGCCTGCCGCCTGCCGGAACGCCCGCGCCGATGCGACCGCGTCCTCCGCGCTCCTGGCTTCGATTCTTCCGGCAAGCGCCGCTTTCAGGAGCGAATCCCTGCTTGCCGGCGCGACCGCGGAACCGGAGAATTCTCCCCGGAGATCAAGCGGCGCGTCCGCGGGAAGAGCTGCGAGCCGGCGCAGGGCGATCTCCGCGGTCCTGAGGCTGTTCTCGAGCCCGATCTCCACGTTCTGCGCCGCGGCGACGCGCACCTGTGTCGTGAGCTCGTCGAGCTGAGTGGCGGTGCCGGCCTCGGCTTTCTTCCGCGTGATCGCGAGGTGTTCGCCGAGCGTCCGGACCTGTTCCTGCTGGACGGCAATACTCCGGCGGAGGAACAGGATGGCGTAAAACGTCTCCGCGGCCCGCACGCCGAGATCCCGCTTCACGGCTTCGCGCGTGTCCTCGGCGAGCGTGACGCGCGAGTCCGCAAGGCGGACCTGCGAGCCCGTCTTCTGAAAGTCGAAGATCGTCTGCCGCACTCCCACGTGGCCGTCGTAGTTGTTGAACGGGAACACCTTGATGGACTCGCCGGGAAGGTCGAACACCGAGACAGGCCCGAGGAAGACATACGTTGCCTCCACGTCCGCGCTCGGAAGATAGGCGCTGCGGCTCCCTTCGGCCCGGGCGCGCGAGGCGTCGATCGCGCGGGAGGATTCCTCGAGCGCGGGGTTGTGTGCGAGGACGAGCGCGACGGCGTCCTCCACGGTCAGCGGCGAATCGGTCCGGGTCTGCGCCGCGGAGATGCCGGCTGCTGCGGCGAGAAGAAGGGCGGTCACTCTGTGAGAAGTCATTGTGCGTTATCCCGTGAAGTTTGGAACATCATTCAAGCGGCGCGGCGGCGATTCCCTTCGCGCGCCTGTGGACGCGGAGGAAGAGGATCGGAATCAGGCAGAGCGCCGTGATCGCCGCGGCGATGAGGAAATCGTCTGCCACCGCCGCCACGAACGCCTGGTCGGAGAGGTTCCCGAAGACGAGTGCCCGCGCCCGTGACGCCGAGAGCGCGGAGTTCCCCCCGATGACGCTCTGCGCAAACATCTGCGTCCGCGCGACGGCGGACGTGAAGGGGACCGAGTACTGGTCCGCGCCCTGTCCGAACGCCGCCATGTGGAATATCATTCTCCGCGTGAGCATGGCCCCCAGGAGCGCCACGCCGAAACTTCCGCCGACCTGCCGGATCACGTTGAAAAGTCCGGACGCCTGCGCCATCTTGTGGCGCGGAACCTCCGAGAGGGCGAGCGTGCTCAGGGGCGTGAACACGAGCCCCATCGCCACGCCGCGGATGTACAGCGGGATCATGATCTGCGCGTGTTCCGAGTAGACCGAGAGGAAATAATTCAGATAGAGGCTCAGGGCCAGCATCGTGATCCCGATGATCGCGGGGATCTTCGCGTGCCCTTTGTCGGCAAGGAACCCGGCCAGCGGCGCGACGAGCCCCTGGAGCACTCCCGTCGGGAGAAAGACGAGCCCCGCCTGGAACGCGGTGTAGCCGAGCGAGTTCTGCAGGTACAGGGGGAGGAGGAACGTGCTCCCGAACATCCCCAGCCCGAAGATGAAGAGAACGATGTTCGTCATCCCGAAGTTGAAGTTCTTCAGGAGTGACAGGTCGATGATGGGATGCTCGACGAGCGACTCGGTGACGAGAAACGCGGTCAGCGCAATCGCCGCTGTGACGAAGCAGCCTACGATGAACGGCGAAGACCACCCGCCGGTGTTCCAGGCGGAGTTTCCGTTGGAGAGCGCCAGGAGGAGCGCGGTGAGGAAGACGGTCATCGAAATGAACCCGCCGAAATCGAACGAGCGGATGTGCTCGGTCTTGTATTCCCTCTGGATGACGTACGTCGCGAACACGCCCGTGAGCCCGACAGGGACGTTGACGTCGAATATCATGTGCCAGGAGAAATGGTCGATGAGATAGCCCCCGACAAGCGGCCCCAGCGAGACCGAGGCCGCCGCCGCGATCGACCAGAACCCGAGTGCGATCCCGCGGCGGTGCGGCGGGAACTCCCTTGTCACGATCGCCATGCCGACGGGCATCATGAAGCCGGCGCCCGCCCCCTGGATGATCCGGAATATGATGAGCGCGTTTTCGTCCCAGGCAATGCCGCACAGGAACGACCCGAGCGTGAAGAGAAACAGGGCGGACATGTATGTCCGCTTGTACCCGAAATGATCGGCGACCCACCCGGAGGTGGGGAGCATGACGGCGAAGACGAGAAGGTACGCGGTCAGGACCCATTCGACCTTGTCGACACCGATGCCGAAGGCGGCCATGATCTTCGGCAGCGCGACGTTGACGATCGTGGCGTCGAGAACGGCCATGAACGTGCCGATCATGACGTTCGCGAGGACCCACCACTGGTATGACGGATGCTCGTGGTGCAGCGAGGAAAACTGCTGGAGGGCCCTCGAGCGGAATTCGTTATCCCGTGGCGCCATGGGTTATTTCGTCCTGATGCGGATCTCGACGGACATCCCCGGCAGGAGAAGCGCCGGCACGGGGTTCCCGGGCGTCCGCTCTTCGATCGAAATCTTGATCGGCACCCGCTGCGTCACCTTCGTGAAGTTCCCCGATGCGTTGTTCGGCGGTATGAGCGAGAACTGCGCCGCGGTGGACCCGCCGAGCTGGAAGACCCGCCCCCCGAAAATCCTGTCCGGGTGCCCGTCCACGGAGATCCCCACGTCTTCGCCCAGGTTTACAACGTCCATGTTCGTCTCTTCGAGGTTCGCGGTGACCCAGATCCTGCTCCTGTCGTACACGGAGAACACCGGCTGGCCGGGCTGGATGACGTCCCCCTGGATTACCCAGCGCTTCGCCACGTTGCCGTTGAACGGAGACCGGATCGTCGTGTTGTCGAGCTGCGCCTGTACAACTCCCGTCTGGGCCTGCGCGGCCGCGACGCGCGAGACGGCGATCCCCAGCTCCGCGCCGGAGGCGTCGAGGGTGCTCTTCGCGTGATCGAACTGTTCCTTTGTGATAACCGAGGTTTTGAACTGCTGGTCCGCACGGCGGAAATCGTCCTGCGCCCGGACGAGGTTGACCTTCGCGAGCGTCACGCTCTCCTGGGCCAGGCGGAATGCGGCGGTCGCCTGCGCGAGCTGTGCCCGCAGGTCGCTGTCATCGAGCGTGACGAGGACCTGCCCGGCGGTGACGGTGTCCCCCTCGTCCACGGTGAGCGTCTGCACCCGCCCCAGCATCTTGGAGCTTATCGAAACCCGGTCCGCGTCGATGTAGGCGTCGTCGGAGGTGACGTACCCGCGCAGGTTCACGTACCAGTACCATCCGCCCGCCAGCGCGGCCGCGAGGAGGAGCGCGAGGGGGATGATGACCCGGCGTTTCCTGAACATAGGCACCTGGTCGATGCTCTCGTCGCCGTTGCCGTTTGGGCCCGCCGCTTCCGGCGGCGGGATCCGCCCTGCCGGCGTCTGGATCTCTCCGGTTGTAGCCATTGCCTGTCCTCTAATGTTGTTGTCGTTTCATGCCGTTCAACAGCAGTTCGATGAAGTGGTCCGAATCCTTCTTCAGGTCCGCGTACACGGTCTCTTCCGGGTGCGGGCTCCGCCGGGTGTAGAACGTCCTCAGCCTGAGGCCGTGGAGGAGATGAAGGATGAGCCGCGCCGTCTGCGCGGGATTGGCGATCTCGAGATCCCCCGACGTTTTCCCCGCGAGGAGTACCGCGTGGAGGAGTTTCAGTTCCTGCTCCTCGAGCGTCGCGAAGAGGTCCCCGAATATCGACGAGACCTCTGCCCACGACTGCACGCCGAGCGCGCTCAGGTTCACGAGCTCCCGGAAGAGCCTGATCCGCATGTGGACGTACGCCCGCAGTTTCTCCCCGGCCGGCGCATCCTTCTTCAGCATGAGCTCGATGTCCGTCGTGAACGCCTGCTGCTCCTGAGAGATGACCGCGCGGAAGAGGTTCTCCTTCGTCGGAAAGTAGTAGTACAGCGACGGCTTGGCGAGTCCCACGTCGGAGGCGATCTCGTCCATCGTCACCTTCGAAAAGCCGTAGTACGCGAACCGTTTCCTCGCCGCAGCGAGTATGAGTGCTTCCCTGGCCTGCGGTTGCTCGTGCGGCATGTCGGCGTGGGTTCTGTTTTCGACTATGTTACTCGACTGGTCGAAAATACGAAAAACACTCTTCAGGCGCAACCCTTTTCCCCTTTTCTGGCTTTTTCTTTGTATGTTCTCCGATCCAATGGCCCGCGCACCCATTTCCCTCACCCGCAGCATCTTCCTCGGCATGGCCGCCGGCCTCTGCATCGGCTGGCTCTGGCCGGAGTTCGCCCTGAATCTGAAGCCGCTCAGCACGGTGTTCATCCGGCTCATCAAAAGCCTGATCGCGCCGCTCATATTCTCGACGCTTGTCGTGGGGATTGCCGGGCACGGGAACCTGAGGCAGGTCGGCCGGATGGGGCTGAAGGCGATCGTCTATTTCGAGGTCCTCACAACGCTCGCGCTTATCGTCGGGCTCATCGCCGTGAACATGGTCAGGCCCGGCGCGGGGGTCACGCTCCGCGGCGCGGAGGCGGCATCCGAGATCATCACGCACAGGCAGACGTTCGCGGACGTCGTCACGCACATCGTTCCCCAGAGCATTGTCCAGGCGGCGGCGGAAGGGGAGGTCCTGCAGATCGTCGTCTTCGCGCTCCTCTTCAGCCTGGGGCTCGCCGCGATTGCGGAGGATAAGCGCCGCGTGGTTATCAACTTCTGCGATGCGGTCGCCGAGACGATGTTCAGGGTCGCCGGGATCGTCATGCTCTACGCGCCGATCGGCGTCGGGGCGGCGATCGCCGTGACCGTCGGCAGCCGGGGGATGTCCGTCCTCATCAACCTGGGAATGCTCATCCTGACGCTCTACGGCGCGCTCATCGTCTTCGCCGCCGGCGTGCTCGTCCCCGTTGCTCTCGTGACCGGCGTGCCGCTCAGGAAATTCATCGCGGCGGTCAGGGAGCCGGCGCTCATTGCGTTCTCGACGACGAGCTCTGAAGCCGCGCTCCCGAAGGCGTTCGAGGGGCTCGAGAGGATGGGTGTCCCAAGGCGGATCGTCGCGTTCGTCCTCCCGACGGGATACAGCTTCAATCTCGACGGAAGCACGCTGTATCTTTCACTCACAAGCGTCTTCGTCGCGCAGGCGGCGGGTATCGACATGCCCCTTGGGACGCAGGTGCTCATGATGGTCACGCTCATGCTCACGAGCAAGGGGGTGGCCGGGGTCCCCCGCGGGGCGCTTATCATCCTGGCGGGGGCGCTCTCGAGTTTCGGGCTCCCCCTGGAGGGGGTCGCGGTCATACTCGGTGTCGACAGCATACTCGACATGGGGAGGACGACAATCAACGTGATCGGCAACTGTCTCGCCACTGTCGTCGTCGCGCGCTGGGAGGGGGAGTTTCCCCCGGCGTCGCCCGCGGTCGTCCCCCCCTGACAATGTCACTCATGGGAATACACAACGAAACATGGACATCGCCTCTCTCCTCCGCGGCCTGATCGGCCTGATTCTTGTCACGGCCCTCGCGGCCGCCTTTTCGAGCGACCGCCGGAGCATCCGCTGGCGTCTCGTCGCGGTGGGGTTCGTACTCCAGTTCGCGTTCGCGTTTCTCGTGCTCCGCACCTCCGCGGGGAGGGATCTCTTCAGCTCGATAAGCTGGCTTTTCGTCCGGTTCTTCTCGTTCGCCTCCGACGGGGCAAAATTCGTCTTCGGCACGCTCGCCATCTCCCCCGGCGAGACCGGAAGCCTGGGGTTCATATTCGCGTTCCAGGTTCTCCCGACGATAATATTCTTCGCCTCGTTTATGGCGGTCATGTACTATCTCGGGATCATGCAGCTTGTCGTGCGCGGCATGGCGTGGGTGATGGCGCGGCTCCTCCATGCAAGCGGGGCGGAATCGCTGATGGTCGCCGCAAACACGTTCATGGGGCAGACCGAGGCCCCGCTCGTGATCCGCCCCTACCTGGCCACATTGACGGAATCCGAGCTCTTCACGATAATGACGAGCGGGATGGCGCATATTTCGGGCGGGGTCATGGCCGCCTACATGGCACTCCTCGGGGGGGCCTATGCCGCCTCGACGGGGATTGCGGCCTCCGCCGCCCAGGTCTACTTCACGGGCCATCTCCTTGCCGCCGTCATCATGGCGGCGCCGGCCACGATCATCGTCGCAAAGATACTCCGGCCGGAGAGGGGGGACCCTGTCACAATGGGGAAGGTCAGGATCGCGGTGGAGAAACAGCACGGGAGCGTCATCGAAGCCGCCGCCTCCGGCGCGGGGGACGGACTGAAGCTCGCCCTGAACGTGGCGGCGATGCTCCTTGCGTTTATCGCGCTCATCGCACTCCTCAACGCGTTCCTCGGCTGGGCCGGGGGAGCGACGGGTCTCAATGCGTTCTGCCGGTCGCAGTTCGGGAAGCCCCTCTCGCTCGAACTCCTTTTCGGGCTCGTCTTCCAGTTTGTGGCCTACGGGATCGGCGTCCCGTGGCACGATGCCCTCAACGTCGGCAGCCTGATGGGGTTGAAGCTCGTCGTGAATGAATTCGTCGCCTACCTGAAAATGGCGGACGCGATCTCCGCGCACCAGCTCTCCGAAAAATCGATTGTCATCGCCACCTACGCCCTCTGCGGCTTCGCGAACTTCTCTTCCATTGCGATACAGATCGGCGGCATCAGCCCGCTTGCTGAAAACCGGCGGGGCGATATCGCCCGTCTCGGTCTGATGTCGGTCCTGGGGGGGACGATCGCGACCTGGATGACGGCATGTATCGCAGGACTCTTCGTCAACTGACATAAACCCTGAACCCGCTCTCCCCATGACAACACTCTCTTCCCCGTCCCGCTACCGGTGGTTCGCCCTGGGCGACCTGAACGGCTTTTTCGGACTCATGTTCGACAACCTGACGGTCCTCTCGTTCCTTGCAGGGATACTCATATTCGTGTTCAAATTCCCGGCCGATATCGTCTACACGAGGATGTTCCCGGGGACCGCATTCGGCGTCCTCTTCGGAGACCTCGCCTACACATGGATGGCGTTCCGGCTGGCCCGGAAAACGGGGAATCGTGAAGTGACCGCAATGCCTCTCGGGCTCGACACCCCCTCCACGATCGGCATCGCGCTCGTGGTCCTCGGTCCGTGTTTCATCGCGATGAAAGCGAAGGGGATGGGGGAGCGGGAGGCGGCGATGATGACGTGGTACGTAGGGATGGCCACGATGGTCATGATCGGCGTTCTCAAAGTCATTCTCTCGTTCTTCGGGCGCTGGATCCAGAACATCGTCCCCCAGGCCGGGCTCCTGGGGTCACTCGCGGGGATCGGGCTCGCGCTCATCGGGCTCGTCCCCCTTGTTGACATATTCGGGATGCCGCTCGTGGGCCTTATCGCGCTCGGGCTCGTCCTCTACACGCTTGTCGCGGAGATCCCCCTCCCGAAGAACGTCCCCGGCGTGTTTGCGGCGGTCGCGCTGGGGACCCTCCTCTACTACGCGCTCGGACCGTCGGGCGTGATCGGAGGGGGGTACGCCTCCCCGCCGTCCCCCGATTTTCATTTCGGCCTCCCGGTGCCGACGCTGGCGTTCATCGGCGGGATCGTACCCGCGCTCACATACCTCCCGATCGCGATTCCGTTCGGGATACTGACCGTGGTGGGGGGAATCAACGTGACGGAGAGCGCCCGGGTCGCGGGGGATGACTATAATACGCGCGACATCCTCCTGACGGAGGCGGCGGCGACGCTCATCGCGGGGATCACCGGAGGGGTGGCACAGTCGACGCCGTATATCGGCCAGCCCGCGTACAAGCACATGGGTTCGCGGGCGGGATACACCGTCCTCACAGGCCTCTTCATCGGGATAGGCGGGATGTTCGGGTTCGTCTCGTTCATCGTCGAGCTCATACCGCGCGCGGTGCTGGCGCCCATACTCGTCTTTGTCGCGATCGACATCATCGTCCAGTCGTTCCACGCTTCCCCCGTGCGGCATGCTCCCGCCGTGGCGTTTGCATTCTTCCCGACCCTGGCGCGTCTGCTGGCGATAAAAATGGGAAACCCCGATTTCGTGCCTCCGGAGAACTTCGCGCGCCTGATGGAGGCGCCCGGGAGGGCCCTCCCCGAGCTTCTCGTGACCGTCGCGCTCGGCAACGGGTTCATCGTGACGGCGATGCTCTGGGGGGGGTTTCTTGCCGTCCTGATTGACAGGCGGGTCCGGGTGGCGGCGGCTTATCTTCTCATACTCGCGGTGCTGACGTTCTTCGGGGTCATCCATTCGGCGTCGCCGGACGGACTCATGTATCTTCCCTGGACGCTGGCGGGGCTCGCGCGTCAGATCCCGTACCAATTCGCGGCGGCGTATGGCGCGCTCGCCGTGCTGCTTCTCGCGCTCTCGTTCACGCCGCAGGTGAAACAGGCGCCTCTCCGCACGTGATCCGTGAAAAGGTCCGCGCCCGGAGCGATCCTCTACGGTGCGTCGAGTACCTGGCGGACCTCCGTCAGGACTTTCCGCATCTCGTAGGGCTTCTGCATGAACGCCCGGACCCCCGAGCGGAGCGCATCCGCCCGCAGTTCCGGCTCCATGTACCCGCTTGCGAGTATCGCCCTGACGGAAGGATCGATGGCTTTCATGGCGCTGTAGACCTGGTCGCCGCTCATCCTGGGGAGTCCGACGTCGCTTATGACGAGCGCGATCTCGTCTCCGTGTTTCCTGAACGTTTCGAGAGCTCCGCTCCCGTCCGCCTCCGCAAGGACGGTGTATCCGGCCCCCTCGAGCGTCGAGCGGAGGAGATTGCGCAATTCCTCCTCGTCCTCCACGATGAGTATTGTCTCGGTACCCGCCCCGCCGGAGCCGAGGTCTGCGGGCGAACCCTCAGCTCCCGCCCCGCCGGAGGGGGGACCTGCACACTCGATCGTGGCAGGCATGACGGGGAGGTAGATCGTGAACGTCGATCCCTCCCCCGGACGGCTGTCGACGTGTATGAACCCGCGGTGGCTCTCGACGATACCGAAGACGACCGCCATCCCCAGCCCCGTCCCTCTCCCGGGGCCCTTCGTGCTGAAGAACGGTTCGAATATCCGGCGCCGCGTCGTCTCGTCCATCCCCGTGCCGGTGTCCCGGGCCCGGATCTCAACGTACGAACCCGCGTCGGCGAGCGGGAACCTGCTTTTTACCTCCTCGTAGGGCGCTGTCCGGGTCGTGATGGCGAGCGTCCCGCCGTGCGGCATGGCGTCCCGGGCGTTCACGCAGATGTTCAGGAGCACCTGGTGGATCTGGGTGGCGTCGGCGACAACGGAGGGGAGCCCCTCGGCCAGGTCGGTCGTGATCGTGATGTTTTTCGGCAGCGTCTCGTCAAGGAACTTCCGTATCTCCCGCACCACGTCGTTCAGTCTGACGGATTCCCGGCAGCCCTCGTCTTTCCGTGCGAATGTGAGGAGCTGGCGGACGACCCCGGCCGCGCGCTCCGCCGCCTTCGTGATCGCCGCGATGGAGGAGGCGTTGCGCGCGGTGTCCGCCTTCCCGTGGTCCATGAGGGAGAGGTGGCCGAGTATGATCGCCAGCAGGTTGTTGAAATCGTGCGCGATCCCTCCGGCGAGCGTGCCGATGCTCTCCATCTTCTGGGCATGGAGTATCTGTCCCTCCAGGATCTTCCGCTCCGAAATGTTCTGGTACATCCCGTATACACCGACGTAATTCCCCCCGATGAGTATGGGATAGCCGGTGATATGGACGTCCACGTCGCGTCCGTCCTTGCGGCGCCGGACGGTCTCCCTGGAAACGGCGGTGCCCTGCTGGCTCGTCGAGCTGAGCACGCGGGCTTCCTCCCGGAGCTCCGGGGGGACGATGACGTCGTTGATGTCCCGCCCCCGGATCTCCTGGCCGGCGAACCCGAACATCTCCTGGAACGACCGGTTGACGTTCACAATGCGGTCCCTCGTGTCCATGAGCGCGATGCCGGCGGGGGAATCTTCGAACAGGCGCTGGAAGTACGCCGTCTGTGAAACAAGCGCCTCCTCGGCCCGCTTCCTGTCGATGGCGTGCGCGATCTGTGAAGACACATATTGCAGGATTTCAAGCTCCTGCGTTCCGTATGCCCCGGCGTCTGTATAGTGCTGGACAACCATCACCCCGATGACGTTTCCTTCAATGACGAGAGGCACTCCGAGCCAGATCGCGGATGGGACACCGATGAGCTTCGCCTCACCCCGTTCGACGAGCTCGTGAAATTTCTCTTCCGTGCACAGAAGCGGCGCCCCGGACCGGAGGACGTATTCGGTCAGGCCGCGTTCCAGCTTCTTGGGGGCGGCAGGGGGGTCGAATTCATCCCTGAAGTAGGGGAATGAGAGTATGTCCTCCTTTCTGTCGTAGAGTGCCACGTAGAAATTCTTCGCCTCCATGATCTCTGAGACGATCCGGTGTATGGACGCGTAAAGCTCCTGTATCCCGTGTGAGCTACCCGCCGCCTGTGCAATCTTGTACACCGCGTGCTGGACATTCTCCGTCTTTCTCCGCTGGATCACCGCCCCCAGCATGCTCGAGAGCGACGTGAGCGCGTCGGTCTCGAGAACGGACCACGTTCGTTCCGCGTGGCAGTCGTCGCACCCGATGAACCCCCACCAGAGATTCCCCGCAAATATGGGGACGGCGATGAGGGAGCGGACGTTCCCCGCGCGGAAGAATGCACGTTCCTCCGCAGGAAACCCCTCCATGTCACCGTAGATGATCTCGCCGGCGCCGAGGACCTCGCGCCACCGCGAGAACGGGACGGAGACGAAGCTGATCCTCCGGATCGCCGTGTCGTTTTCCCCCGCCCCGTCGTGCGTCCAGGCGAACCGCCGCCTCGCGACGAGCGCACCCATTCCCTCCTTCGCATTCTCAAAAATATACGTCCTGTCGACACGCATGACCCGCCCGAGGCGTTTCAGCAGGTCGTCGATCGTCGACTCCGGATCGGGCGCTTTCAGGAACTGCTCCGCGGCGTCCCGGACGATCTTGAGTATAGCGTCCCGGCGGGCGACCGCCTCTTCCCCTTTTTTCCTCTCGCGCGTATCCCGGATGATGACGAGGTCCGCCGCCTCCCCGTCGTACTGGATGAGTCCCGCGTTCACCTCGACCGGGAGCGGACGTCCGTCCGCGGTCAGGAGTATCGTGTCGTACGTCGATGGGACGGGGATGCCCCGGATCCTGCGCCTGTAGTTCTCCAGGAGTTTCCCGATCTCACCCGGGTGTATATACCGCGTGAATTCCGTCCCGATCACCTGTGCGATGGGGCCGCCGAAGAAATCCGCGAGAACGGGGTTAAGGTACTTGACGATCCCGTCCTGTATGACCGCAATGCCGTCGTGCGCACGCTCGACGAAGTTTCTGTATTTTTCCTCGCTCTCCTGGAGTCTTCTCTCCGAAAGCTTGAGGTCGGTAACGTCCACCGCCACGCCGAGTATGCTCGGAGTTCGTTCGGGGCCGAAATGGAAAGGAATCTTTGTCGTGTGGAGAAACCGGACATTCCCCTGCGAGTCGGTGATGGGCTCCGCGGGGATCGTTTTCGGTTTCCCCCCCCTGATGACTGCGAGGTCGTCCTCATGGAAGTGTTTTGCTTCCTCCGGAGTGGCGGAGAAATCGGTGTCAGACTTCCCGAGCCCCCCTTCGACCGTTGTCCCGTATGCATCCGCGATCGCCTTGTTCATCAGAAGGAACTTGCTCTCTTCGTCCTTCGCAAAGACAAAATGGGGGACAAGATCTATCACCTGCCGGAGGAACCTTTCACTCTCCCTGAGCGCCTCCTCGGCCTTCGGGGGGGGTACGGAAGGGTGGTTGGCTGACCGCTGCGAATCTCGCGTTTTCATGGTTTCAGGGGCGCAGTTATGGACGTGGATAGTGTGAAACATGATGCAATTTGCACGCCATGCAGGCGCCTTCTGCTCAGATTGCATGTATTTGCCGCATTAAGCATCTGCGAGTGCTTATCCTGCGGGCGAAAACGGGCATTTCGACACACCGCGTGGTCAATTGTGACCACCCGGGAGGAACAGGGCGCTTCTTTATCTTTTTTTTACAGGGCCCGTCACTCTTTTTACGCACCGTTGATTGCGTCCGGTGATCTCTTTTGCAAGATTGATCCGCCCCGCAATGGGGAAAACCCTCGTAATTCACGATCGGATCGGGCCCGGCATGATAGTCAAGCACACCGTAACGTCGCTCATCGCTCTTCTTCTCTTCACGGTCATCACCGGGGTTTTCTATCCTCTCCTGGTGACCGGCATCGCACAGGTCGCGTTCCCCGTAAAGGCGAACGGAAGCCTCCTGGCAGTCCGGGGAAAAGTTGTCGGGTCTGAGCTGATAGGGCAGCCGTTCAGCGATCCGCAATACTTCTGGAGCCGTCTGTCGGCGACCGCCCCCTACCCGTACAACGCCGGCTCTTCGACGGGATCGAACCTGGGGCCGACGAACTCCGCTCTCCTCGATGAGGTACGGGGGCGCCTGACGGACCTGAAAAAGGCCGACTCTCTGAACGCGCTCCCCGTTCCCGTCGACCTTGTCACTTCTTCGTCGAGCGGTCTCGATCCCGACATCAGCGCCGCCGCCGCGGCATACCAGGTCGCCCGTGTTGCGCGCGCGCGGGGCCTCGGCGAAGACGCCGTCCGGGAGCTCGTGTATGCGAACACGCGCGACAGGACGTTAGGAATTCTCGGGGAGCCCCGCGTGAACGTGCTCGCGCTCAACCTCGCACTCGATGAAAGCGCTGCCGGGAAGGGGGGAAAATGACGATGGACTTTATCTGCATGGGAGTACTCGTCCTCTTCTCCGTCGCGACGTGGGCGCTGATGAGGATATGCGAAATCCCCGAGGAACGGAAACCCGGAGGAAACTCATGAACTGGATCTACTGCATTTCCGGCGTCATCGCGCTCGCACTGCTCGTCTACCTTTTCGTCGCACTTCTCAGACCGGAGAAATTCGAATGACGCTCAACGGCATCCTGCAGATCGGCCTGTATCTTGCGGCTCTCGTGGCGCTCGCGAAGCCGCTGGGGGGCTTCATGGCCCGCGTGTTCAAGCGCGAGAAGACGTTTCTCGATCCGGTGCTCGGCCCCCTGGAGAGGCTTGTCTACCGCCTGGCGCGCATTGACGCCGGCAGCGAAATGGACTGGAAGGAAAACGCGCTTGCGATGCTCCTCTTCAACGCCGCCGGATTCCTCCTCGTGTATCTCCTCCAGAGGGTGCAGCACCTGCTCCCGCTCAACCCGGAGGGGATGGGTTCCGTGAGCGCGGACTCCTCGTTGAATACCGCCGTCAGTTTTGTGACGAACACGAACTGGCAGGGATACGGCGGCGAGACGACGATGAGTTACCTCACGCAGATGGTCGCGCTCACGGTCCAGAATTTCGTCTCTGCGGCCACCGGTATGGCGCTCCTGGCGCTCATCATCAGGGGGTTCGCCCGCCACAGCACGAAGACCCTGGGAAACTTCTGGGTCGACATGACGCGGAGCACCCTCTACATACTGCTTCCACTGTCGATCGTCCTCGCGGTCGTTCTTGTCTCGCAGGGGGTGCCGCAGAATTTCTCCCCCTATGCGCACGCGCAGTTCGTCGATCCCCCCCGTGATACGAGCGGCGCGTTCGTGAAGGAACAGGTCATCGCGATGGGTCCGGCGGCCTCACAGATCGCGATAAAGCAGCTCGGGACGAACGGCGGCGGGTTCTTCAACGCGAACTCGGCGCATCCCTTTGAGAATCCCACGCCCCTCACTGATTTCCTGGAGGAGCTGGCGATACTCCTCATTGCGGCCGCGCTCTGTTACACGTACGGACAGATGGTGGGGGATACGCGGCAGGGATGGGCGCTCCTTGTGGCAATGACGCTCATCCTCGTGGCGATGCTCGGCGTGTGTTACTGGGCGGAGGGCGTGCCGAACGGACTTCTGAACGGGCACGGCATCGACCAGTCCGCGGGAAACATGGAGGGGAAAGAGGTGAGGTTCGGGATCGCGAATTCCGCGCTCTGGGCGACGGTGACAACCTCGGCTTCGAACGGTTCAGTGAATGCAATGCACGACTCGTTTTCCCCGCTGGGGGGGATGATCCCCCTCATCGCCATGCACCTGGGCGAAGTGGTCTTCGGCGGCGTCGGCTCGGGCCTCTACGGCATGCTCGTGTTCGTCATCGTCGCGGTGTTTGTTGCGGGTCTTCTTGTCGGGAGGACGCCGGAGTATCTGGGGCACAAGGTCGAATCGTTCGAGATGAAAATGGCGTCGCTCCTGATCCTGATCATGCCGATTACGGTCCTGCTCTTCACCGCGCTCGCGGTCGTCACCTCAGACGGGAGGGCCGCGATTGCGAACCCCGGCGCCCACGGGTTCAGCGAGATCCTGTATATCTTCACGTCGCAGGGGAACAACAACGGGAGCGCATTCGCGGGGGTGTCGGTGAATACTCCCTTTTACAACATTACGGGGGCCGTCGCCATGCTCATCGGGCGCTACTGGCTGGCCCTCCCCACACTCGCGCTGGCCGGTTCGCTCGCGCGCAAGAAGCTCGTCCCCGCGGGTGAAGGGACACTGCCGACGCACACCCCCCTCTTTGTCTTCTGGCTTATCGCCGTCGTGCTTATCGTCGGAGCCCTCAATTTTCTCCCGGCCCTCGCACTCGGGCCTGTCGTGGAATACTTCATGGCGATTCACTAAAAGGGTGAAGAATGACTTCTGATACTTCTGCGCTGAGGAAACCGCTGGGCCTGACCGGGGAGATGTACCGCAGGGCGCTCCTGGATTCTCTGAAAAAGCTGAGCCCGCGCTGGATGATGCGCAATCCCGTCATGTTCGTCGTCGAGGTGGGGAGCGTACTGACAACGGCCCTCTGGATCCAGGCGCTCGCCGGGCACGGGGAGGCCCCGGCCTGGTACATCGGTTTTGTCTCGCTCTGGCTCTGGTTCACCGTTCTCTTCGCGAACTTCTCCGAAGCGCTTGCCGAGGGGCGCGGCAAGGCGCAGGCGGAGGGTCTCCGGCGGGCGCGGCGGGAAACGATGGCGAAGCGGCTGAAGGAACCCCGGCACGGCGCGTCATTCGAGCCGGCTCCTTCCACCGCGCTGAGAAAAGGGGACGCGTTCCTCGTCGAGGCGGGGGACGTCATCGCGGCCGACGGGGAGGTGATCGAGGGGATCGCCTCGGTGGACGAGAGCGCGATCACCGGCGAAAGTGCACCCGTCATACGGGAGTCGGGGGGGGACAGGAGCGCGGTGACCGGGGGGACCAGGGTTCTCTCCGACTGGCTCGTCATCCGGCTGACCGCCGAACCCGGGGGAGGGTTCCTCGACAGGATGATCAAACTCATCGAAGGGGCGAAACGTCAGAAGACGCCGAACGAGATTGCGCTCAACATCCTTCTCGCCGCGTTCACGATCATATTCCTCGTGGTCTGCGTGACGCTCCTCCCGTTTTCGATATTCAGCGTGCAGGTGGCGGGGCACGGGGCGCCCGTCACGGTGACGGTCCTTGTCGCCCTCCTCGTGTGCCTGATACCGACAACGATCGGGGGGCTTCTTGCGGCGATCGGCATCGCCGGGATGGACAGGATGATACGGCACAACGTGATCGCCACGTCCGGCCGGGCTGTGGAGGCGGCGGGGGACGTCGACGTCCTCCTTCTCGACAAGACCGGGACCGTGACGCTTGGCAACCGGATGGCAACGGAGTTCACCCCCGCCCCCGGCGTGGCGAAGGAGCGGCTGGCAGACGCGGCCCAGCTCGCCTCTCTCGCCGACGAGACGCCCGAGGGGCGGTCGATCGCCGTCCTTGCCAAGGAGCAGTACGGGCTCAGGGGGCGTGAGGTCAGGGAGATCGCCGCACGCTTTGTGCCGTTCAGTGCGCAGACCCGCATGAGCGGGGCCGACATACAGGCGGACAATCCGGCGTTCCGGAGGATCATCCGGAAGGGAGCGTCGGAAGCCATACGCACATTCGTGGAAGGGGAGGGGGGGACATTCCCCCCTGCGGTTCTCCAGGTCGTTCAGGACGTGAGCCGCAGCGGGGGAACTCCCCTTGTCGTTGCTGAAAACGCCGAGGTCCTCGGCGTCATACACCTGAAGGACATCGTCAAGGGGGGAATCAAGGAGCGGTTTGCGCATCTCCGCTCGATGGGGATACGGACGGTGATGATCACCGGGGACAACCAGCTCACAGCAACCGCGATCGCCGCGGAGGCGGGGGTCGACGACTTCCTTGCGGAAGCGAAGCCGGAGGACAAGCTCCGGCTCATCCGGGAGTACCAGAAGGGGGGACGCCTCGTTGCGATGACAGGGGACGGGACGAACGACGCCCCGGCGCTCGCGCAGGCGGACGTCGCGGTCGCGATGAATACCGGCACGCAGCCTGCCCGCGAGGCGGCGAACATGATCGATCTCGACTCCAATCCGACGAAGCTGATGGAGATCGTCGAGATCGGGAAACAGCTCCTGATGACGCGGGGGACGCTGACGACGTTCAGCATTGCAAACGACGTGGCGAAGTACTTTGCAATCATACCGGCGGCGTTTGCGACGACGTACCCGGCGCTGAACGCGCTGAACATCATGCACCTCGCCTCCCCGGAAAGCGCGATACTCTCCGCCGTCATATTCAACGCGCTGATCATCGTCGCGCTGATCCCCCTGGCGCTGCGCGGTGTGAAGTACCGCCCCGTGAGCGCCGTGCAGCTTCTCCGGCGGCACCTGTTCATTTACGGGTTCGGCGGCCTTGTCGCCCCGTTCCTGGGGATCAAGGCGATCGACATGCTCATGGCCGCACTCGGGTGGGCGTGAGGTCCCGCGCCCACACGGGCGCGGGATTGAATGTTGAGTCCTTTTTCTCTATTCTGGCACTGGGCCTGTGCCAAGAGGCCTGTGCTGTGAGTCCCACGCCATGAACCGCGCCGACGATGGATTACCCTGAAGACAACCGCCCCGATCCCGACGCCCTGCTGCAGTCCATCCGGCGGGCGGAGGAAACGGAATCGAGGGCGAAGCTGAAGATTTTCTTCGGCATGTCCGCGGGTGTGGGGAAGACATACGACATGCTGAAGGCCGCGCACGACGCGAAGGCCCACGGGATCGACGTGGTCGTGGGCATTGTCGAGACGCACAGCCGCCGCGAAACGGAAGCCCTCCTTGAAGGTCTCACGATCCTCCCCCGGAAAACCGTTGAGTACCGGGGGACCCGGATCGAGGAGATGGACATTGACGCGATACTTGCCCGCAGGCCGAAGCTCGTCCTCGTCGATGAACTGGCGCACACGAACGCCCCGGGATCCAGGCACCTGAAACGCTGGATGGACGTCGAGGAGATCCTGGACAGCGGTATCGACGTCTATTCCACGCTCAACGTCCAGCACCTGGAAAGCCGGGCCGACGCCGTCGCCCAGATCACGGGTACCGTCGTCCGGGAGACAGTCCCGGATTCCATGCTCGAGCGGGCGGACGAAGTCGAGCTTATCGACATCTCTCCCGACGAGCTTCTCGCCCGCCTTGCCGAGGGGAAGGTTTACTCCCCCGACCGTTCGAAAAAGGCGGTCGAGAGCTTTTTCCGCCTGGGGAACCTCACCGCCCTCCGGGAAATGTCGCTCCGTCTTACGGCGGAGCGGGTGGACCGGCAGCTCCGCGACTACATGCGGACGAACCGGATCCCGGGGCCGTGGAAATCCGGCCAGCGGCTTCTTGTCGGCATGAGCGGAAGCCCCCACTCGATGCACCTCATCCGCTGGGCGCGCCGGATGGCGTTCACGCAGGACGCCTCCTGGGTGGCCGTGCACGTCGAGTCGTCCGCGACCCCCAGCCAGGCCGAAAAGGATCTCCTTGCGAAAAACATCAAGCTGGCGCGCGAGCTGGGCGCCGAGATCGTCACGACCGCCGATGAGAACGTCGGCGACGCGCTCATACGCGTGGCACGACAGGAAAACTGCACGCAGATACTCATCGGCAAGCCCCGTCCGGGGACGTTCCAGAAGTCCGGGCGGCTCCTCCAGGAGCTGATCGACAAGAGCGGCGACCTGGACGTGCACGTCATCGGGGGGGAAGGGGAGGAAAAGCAGGAACGCCGGCTTGCGAGCCTCCTTGAAGCTCACTCCGGTGTGCGCCAGTACATCGGCGCGGGGGTCGTCCCTCTCATTGTCGCGGCGGCCTGTTTTCCGCTCAAGGAACTCATCGAGTACCAGACGGTCTCACTCATACTCCTGTTCACCGTGGCGCTCCTTCCGCTCAGGTTCGGGATGGGGCCTGTCCTCCTGGCGGCGGCGATGAGCGCGATCGCATGGGACTTCCTGTTCATCCCCCCGGTCTTCACGTTCTCCGTCACCCGTGTGCCGGACATACTGATGCTCCTGATGTATTTCTGCATCGCCCTTGTCCTCGGCGTCCTCACGTCGCGGACGCGCGCGCAGGAGCGTGCCGTGCGGATCAGGGAGGGGAGGGCGGTCGCCCTGTACACGCTCTCCAGGGACCTCTCGCTTGCGCGGACGAAGGACGCCGTCGCGGAAGCGGCGGTCGCCAACATCAGGAAGTTTTTCAACGCGGACGTCGTCCTCTGTCTCGGCCAGACGGACGGCGATATATTCACCGCCCCGCATCCGGCCAGCACGCTCCCGGTGACCGAGAAGGATCTCAGCGTGGCGGCGTGGGTCTACTGGAACGAAAAGCAGGCGGGACGTTTCACCGACACGCTCCCTTCCGCGTCCGCCACGTACTATCCCATGTCGGGCCCCCGCTACCCCCTGGGGGTGCTCGGCGTCAGCCTGAAAGGGGGGACGAAGCTCTCCATCGACCAGGAGACGCTCCTGGAGAACTTCATCCGCCAGATCGCCTCCGCGGTGGAACGGGAGACGCTGAACGATATCACGAAAAAGGCGGTTGTCGTCGAGGAGTCCGAGAAACTGTACAAGACGCTCTTCAATTCCATCTCGCACGAAATGCGCACTCCTCTCTCGGCGATCATCGGGGCGTCCGAGACCCTTCTTGACGACGCCGTGTCCGGGCGCCCCGCGACGCGGCACGAGCTTACCCGCGAAATCCACGACGCCGCCGCCCGGTTGAACCGGCTCGTCGAGAACCTGCTGGATATGACCCGCCTTGAGTCGGGGCTCATCCGCCCGAAACTGGAATGGTGCGACGTCCGCGATCTCATCAATTCCGCGGTCACGAAAACCGCGGCGGAGCTCTCCGGGTTCCGCGTCGGCATCGATACGCCGGCGGATATCCTCCTGATACGGATCGACTTTGCGCTCATGGAGCAGGTGCTCACAAACCTCCTCCTGAACGCCTCGTTCTACACCCCCGCCGGCTCGGAGATCCTCGTGCGCGCTGCCGGCGACGGCAGTGAGTGCGAGATCACCGTTGCAGACAACGGCCCCGGGCTCCCCGGGGACGCGCTGGAAAAAGTGTTCGACAAGTTCTTTCGCGTTCCCGGGAGCAGGACGGGGGGAACGGGGCTGGGACTCTCCATCGCGAGGGGGTTCGTCGAGGCCCACAGGGGCACAATACGCGCGGAAAACCGTCCCGCGGGCGGGCTCAGGTTCGTTATCAGGCTTCCTCTTGAGAAATATCCGGTTCCGGAATCACGATGAGCGTGACATCCCCTTCTCCTCCCGTCCTCATCCCCGTCCTCATCATTGAGGACGAGCCCCAGATCAGGCGCCTTCTCCAGCTCACGCTGGAATCGAACGGGTTCAGTGTGCACCAGGCCCCAACCGGCGGTGAGGGGCTTGCGCGGAGCGCGACCGACCACCCGGAGGCCGTCGTCCTCGATCTCGGTCTTCCCGATACGGACGGCATCGAGGTGCTGAAGCAGATCCGGAGCCGTTCCACCGTCCCTGTGCTCATACTCTCCGTGCGGAACTCGGAGCAGGACGTGATCTCCTGCCTGAACGCGGGGGCGGACGACTACCTGATGAAACCGTTCCGGCAGGGGGAGCTCGTTGCGAGGGTCAAGGCGGCGATCCGGCACAGGCAGCAGCCGGAGAGAAAAGGGGCGATCGTCGCGGGGCCGGTCACCGTCGATCTTGACGCGCGTGTCGTGAAGCGGCGGGGGGAGATCGTCAGGCTGACGGGGACGGAATACGCGCTCCTGGCGCTGTTTGTCAGGAACGCGGGGAGGGTGCTGACGCACCGGTACATACTCGAACAGGTCTGGGGTCCGGCGTACGCGGAAGAGTCGCAGTACACGCGCGTCTATGTCGGGCAATTGAGGAAGAAACTCGAAGAGGACCCTGCGAACCCCCTGTTGATCGTCACTGAGTCCGGCATCGGCTACCGGTTCGTGGGGTGAGGGGGGGCTTCATCAGCCTGCCTCTCGATTGACACGACTGTGCGCCCCCGTGCAGCGCCGAGCCTGATCGAGGTCTCACGCTCTGAAACTTCTACGGCGCGCGCCGCGCGCCCGTTGACGGTGACGCGGGATCCCCTCCCGGGGATCCGGATCGTCCATTCCCTTGCTTCCCCTTCCGATCTCATCTCGTAATCGATCTCCACTGAGAGCGTATCTTCCGTCACACGCGCGGCAATTCCGAGTACTCCGCCGGGGACCGGCGCCCTCCGCGCTGAGATCACATTTCCGGGAGTGAGCCACTCCGCGGGAATTCCGGAGAGGAGTATCAGTTCCGGCGCGTTGCGCATCCCGCTCCACGTCTCCCGGACGAATGCAGAGCGGAGCGCGAACGCGATTTCCGCGGCGGCCCACCCGTGGTGTCCGTCGCCCATCGTTCCTCCCCCCGTCCCCGGGTGTATCGCTTCCGGGTAATTCCATGTCGGTGAAGCGTGCGCGGCGACGTCGGTGAACATCCGCCAGAACTTCCCGCGCTCCCCTGCGTGGAGCCACGCCTGTGCGATCTGCAGCGTCAGGTAGGGGTTTTTCCCCGAGTGTATGAACTGCTGGAAAAAGAGCCCGTCGAGAAAATACCTGTCCGCGAGGGTCTCCAGAGTCCGGCGCATTCTCGCGTCCCCGGGCGCGTAGATCTGCAGGGGGTACCACGGGGCGCAGGAGCCTATCATCCCGCAGTCGATGTCCCGCGAGGGGCCTGCGGGTATCTCCTCGATCCCCCTGTCGTTCCGCGCGCCCGAGACGGCCCTCTCGATGTCGTCCATGTAGTCCCGGAGTTCCGCGCGTACGCGCTCTTCATCCCGGTGCGTCCCTGCAAGGCCGCAGAGCCTGGCGTATGCTCCGAGCCCCGCGGCGGACCACCAGTTGTCCCAGAAATACCTGTCGGCCAGCCCGAGATGCTCCGCGCTCAGCCCCGCGGGCATGAGCCCGGCGCTCTCTTCCCGTCTTTTCCGGGCGATCCATGCGGCTCCCCTTCCGAGGGAATCGAGGATTCCCGGGAGGAACGACGGGTCTCCCGAGAGGACGGCATGCTGCCACACGGTCCAGAGCGCCTCCCCGTTCGAATCCCACTCCCCCTGCTGCGACCGGAAGTAGCCGGATCTCTCCTGCCTGGAAGGGAACGAGAGTATCACGCCGCGCGCCTGCGCGTGGAATGCGAACGCATCGAGCGCCCGTATCATGAGCGCGGCATCCCGGAACCAGAACTGGTGATATGTCCAGGGTCCGGGCGTGATCGAATCTCCGTCGACAAGGAGAAGGAGCGTCGAGAGGGAAGCGCGGACGAGCATGTTGACCCGCTCGTCGGGCGTCGTGAACTCGGCGCCGGATGCAAGAAGCCTCGTCCATGTTCCTTCTGCCTGCCGGACGTCCCCGGGGACGGCCCCGGTGCCGTCCAGGGAGACAAAGCCGCGGAACGTCCGGCTCTGTCCCTGCGCGAGCGTCAGCGCATATGACGCGTAGCCGTTTGCGAGCCCCGCGGGGCACTCCGCCTGGAGCGACTGCTCGCCGGTCCCATCCGTCGAGGCGAATCTCCGTGCGGAGTCCCCCCCTTCGTGATTCGAACAGCGGACGAAATCCGGCGGGCAGGGGAGCGTGAAGCGCTCCGTTCCGTCCATGATGAATGCGTTCGTTTCCCTGTCAAATCGTATCTCGCGGAGGAGGCACGCCCCCTCGGCGTTGAACGGCCGGATGGCGAAGGCAAGCGTACAGCTCCGTGTCCCCTCCCCGGTGTTTGTCACTGTCGCCTCCTGAACGAGCGTCGTTCCGTGCACGTACGCGGTCAGTTCGAGCGTGATGCCGCCGCAGTCAAAGACTGTCGTCACGATCGGGAGCCCGGAGCGGAGCGTCTGGCGCACGCCGTGCGCCCGCGAGGGGAAATACGAAGTGCCGCCGCACTTCACCCAGCACTCCGACGTCCACCGGTTGCGATGGGGCATCACCGCTCCGCGCGGGTCAACAACCGGCTCGTCGGCGCACGAGGGGCTGCCGACCGCGGTCCAGTTTCTGCGCGTAACGTTTATCGAAAGCCCGAGATGGGAGCGGGGGATGAACCCCGCGTCCGCGGGGTCGAACTGCCTCCCGGCCCAGTAGGGGAACACCCAACCCTCCAGGCTCTGGAGGAGCGTAAAGTTCAGAAGTCCGCGCGAGATCTGTATCGTGTTGAGGGGGATAAGTTCGGTCGGAAGCGTTTTCCTGTCCAGCCCGCTCAGCTCGTTCGCGGTCTGGAACATTCTGATCGCGGGCTCGGGTATCTTGAACCCGGCGGCGATCCGTTTCACGAGGAAATCAATGATACGCGACAGGGGTGCGGGTTTCGTCATGGATGTGTGTGCCGGGCGCCAATATGGTGAATTCGGTGCGAAACCTCAACGATGTTGTATCATTTAACCCAGAGATAACATTGGCGTAACACTCACGTAAAATACAGTAGCTACATTGGTATCGTTCAATGAAAAGGTGCGTCATGCGATCATCGTTTTTCTTCATACTGTGCGTTCTCCTGTTTGTCGCTGAATTCCTTACGCGGGGACTTCGCAACGCCCGCTGAATCTTCTGCAATCACCTGAAAGGAACACACTGAAAAAAAGGGGGATTCTCCCATGAACAACCGGCCCGACCACGCCCGGCTCAGAATCGCGTACTTCGCCGGGACGATGCGGCCCGGGCACGACGGCGTAACCCGCGTGCTCTACCGGCTCATCGACGCGCTTGTGGAGACGGGAATCGAGAGCATATTTTTCTCCCCCATTATACCCCCTCCAAAGAGCAGCCCGGTGCCGATGTATGAAGTCCCCTCGGTCAGGTTTCCTCTTTACAAAGACTACCGGTTCGCACTCCCGGGGCAGAAGCACTTCGAAGAGAGACTCGCCGCGTTCGATCCCGATGTCATACACATAAACAGTCCCTGTCCTCTCGGCCACGCCGCGGTCCGCTACGCGCGCCGCGCGGGGATACCGGTCGTTGCGACGTACCACACGCACTTCCCCAGCTACGCCAAGTACTACAAGATCAAGGCCCTCGAGACGTTCAGCTGGAACTACCTGAAGGGACTGTACAACGACTGCGACCGTGTGTACGTCCCTTCAGAGCCGATCCGGAAGGAGCTCCGTTCGCACGGGTTCGCGACGACCGAGTTCCTGCCGCACGGCGTGGATACGGGGATGTTCAATCCCGCGTACAGGTCCGATGAATGGCGGACTCTCCACGGTGCCGTGGGAAAAACCGTCCTCCTCTTTGCGGGGCGGCTCGTATGGGAGAAGGACCTCCGGACGCTCGCGGAGGCGTACCGGATCGTCACAGCGGAGAGGAACGATGCGCTCTTCGTGCTGGCGGGAGACGGTCCCGTGCGCGGGGAACTCGCCGCCATGATGCCCGGCGCGCTCTTCCTCGGTCAGCTGGAGGGCCCGGCGCTCTCGGCCGCCTACGCGTCAAGCGATCTGTTCGTCTTCCCCTCGACGACGGAAACGTTCGGGAACGTGACGCTGGAGGCGATGGCATCAGGGATACCGCCTGTCTGCGCGCGGGAAGGGGGTGCCTCCGGGTTCGTGAAATCGGGCGCCACCGGGCTTCTCGCCGATCCGCGCGACGGGGAGGATCTCGCGCGAAAGATTTCGTACATGCTCGCCCGCCCGGACGAGAGGAAGACGATGGGGGCCGCCGCGCTCGCGTTTGCGTCGGAGCAGTCGTGGGAGAGGATATTCGACAGGCTCTTCGCGGGGTATGTCGACCTTGCGTCTTCGGGAAGGGCCCGCAGGAGGAGGAAGGCGGCATGATCGACTCCTTCACAATAGCCCACGTCGCCGATCTCCATCTGAGCGTCGAACACAGACGGTTCAACCTTCGGCGTGCGCGGAGGCTCTTCGAGGAGATCGGGCGCCGCCGCGTGGATCACGTCGTCGTGACCGGCGACATCGCCGCCGACGCCGACGGGAGGGAGCTTGAAATCGCCCGTGGGCTTTTCCGGAACGCAGGGCTCCTGGATTCCGCGAAACTCTCGGTTGTCATCGGCAACCACGACGTGTACGGCGGTGTCCACATGCCGGAAGACATACTCACGTTTCCGCGACGCTGCAGGCATACCGACTTTAACGCGAAGGTGGAGGAGTTCCGCGGGTATTTCCACGAAGCGTTCGACCGCTCACTTTTCGGCGCACACGGCAGGCCGTTCCCGTATGCGAAGGTGCTGGGCGACGTCGTGCTCATCGGCGTGAACTCGGTGGCGCACTATTCGGCGGTGAGGAACCCCGTCGGGTCAAACGGCGAAGTCGGTGACGGTCAGTTCCGGCGGGTTCAGCAGCTTCTGGGGGCCCCGCAGCTCGCGGGGAAGAGGAAGATCGTTCTCATACACCATCACTTTCACAAGATCCCGTCCCCCGCGGAAGGCACGCTGCAGAGCGTCTGGGGGGCCATCGAACGGCGGACGATGAAGCTGCACGGAAAGAAACGGTTGTTCGAACTGTTCAGGGAGACCAACGTTGCGCTCGTCCTTCACGGCCACGTGCATGTGAACGGGGAGTACACGCGGAAGGCCGTGCGGTTTATCAACGGCGGCGGTTCGCTCCTCGGACCCGGCAGGGGAATTGCATTCAACCTCATCACGATCGGACCGGGATCGATCGAGAACCGGATCATCGCGATTCCGGAGGACCAGCCCGCCGTCCCCGCCGGCCTCCCTGTTCCCCGCGTCCATCCTCCCGAACTCCAGGCGGCGTGAGACGTGCCGCGATCTTTGCGGAACGGCTCAGGCCGTCACGCGTTCTGATCCTCCGCCTTCTTCTTGAAGAAAAGAACGGGCCGTATATCCGCGGTGCCGGAGACGATCTCCCATCCGTCCATCCCCAGCTCGGCGACGAACCGTCCCACGGCATCGTCCTTGCTGTCCTCCGCCCGCGATTTGTCTTTCTTGATTTTCCGCGTCTCCATCCCCTGTGCGGAAAACAGGACGCATTCATGCCGGAGCGTGTCGACGTAACAGAATTCCCAGCGATCCAGGCTCATAATTCCTTTTCTCTCCCTTATTCTTCACCGAGGTGCGCCGCCAGGCGGAGTGCGTGCTCCTTCGTCCGCGGGTCGCTTGCGACGGTCGTCGGAAGCTCCGATGCCGCCCTGAACGCATCGATCGCTTCCTGCTTCTTTCCTTCCTCCTCGAACACGAGCCCCAGCTCAAACCGATGCCGGACGATGCCGGGGGCTATCGCGATCGCCCTGCGGAGAGCGGACTCCGCCTCGTCGAACCCGCCGTCGGGGAGCGATCCCAGGAACACGGTCGCGATCTGGCGCTCGAACCAGCCCACTTTCCCCAGCGCAAGGTAAAACGAGCCGAGTATGGAATAGGCGACGTCGTCGAGCGAATCGAGCGCGATCGCGCAGTCGAGCTCGCGCTTGATCTCGTTGCAGAGCCGGACTCTTCCCTTGCTTCCCTCGAACATCGCGATGTTCCCGAGCGCGGCCGCCTTCCACGTGTGTCCCTGCGCGATCGTCGAGTCGGCCCGTATGCACCTCTCGGCGTAGGCCGCCGCTTTCCGGTACGTCTCTTCTTTCCTCTCCCGTTCCGCCATGTCACCCTTGCAGACGTAGAGCCTGGAGAGCCTCCAGAGGACCTGTGCGGAATCGGAGGCGGATGCCAGCGCGGAATCATACGTCTCTTCCGCCCTGTCGTATTCGAGGCGGGCGAATTCTCCGTCCCCCGCCATCATGCCCGGGGTGGCAACAGCCCCGCCGGCGGCGAGGACCGCCACGACAAGGAGTGTCATGCGTCGGACGTCCTTTCTCTCCCCGGGCTCTCGTCCGCACGGGCGGGCGCAAACGGCCTGAACGCAAAAAGCGTCTGTGAAAAATACCCGCGGGGGAAATACGATGTGAGCCCGTACCCGGAGGGTTTCCGCGCCGGTCGGACCACCGTGCCGAAGAGATAGTCCCACACGGCGAGCTTTGTTCCGAAGTTGATCCCCCCCTCGGTGATCTCACGGGCATGGTGCCACCGGTGCAGTTCGGGGCCGTTGATGAGAATCCCCGCCCGTCCGAGCCGGACGTCGAGGTTTGAATGGATGAACATCCCCCAGACGGCGTCGACCATCCCCTTGATCAGGGGAAGTTCGGGGGCGGCCCCCAGGAGCGTCATCGGGAGGAATTCGATCGTCTGGTTGATGAGTATCTCGAGTGCGTGCGACCGGGTCCCCGCGAGCCAGTCGACTTCCGTGACCGAGTGATGGGCCTCGTGTATCCTCCAGAGGAGCGGGGACCGGTGCTGCAGCCTGTGGAAGAGATAAATGTACAGGTCGTGCGTCACGAGGAAGAATCCGAGCTGCGCGGCCAGCGGCCAGCCGCTTACGATGTGAAGGCGCGAGAACCCGGTCCCGTTGTCGATCCGGCGTATGATCATGCTGATGACGAGCGCCAGCACGTAACTCTGGACGAACGTGTACCAGATGAGGTCGGTCCAGAACCCGTCGCGGAATATCTTCTGGCCCCGGTCGTACGGGAACATCCTCTCCAGGGGGATGAAGAGTATCGCCGCTCCGGCGATGACGATCGGCGACAGGAGCTCAATGGCCATTGGGGGAAACCCGGTGGAGTTCCATGGTGGCGTTCGCGGAGCGCACCCTGCGGAGCTTTGTCCGCTGTCCCATCTCCGCTTCGTACACGCGTTTTATCCCGTCGCCCATCGCTTTTTCGATGTCCCGGATATTGGACACGAGCCTCATGAACCCGCTGATTTCCACGGAGGCCGCCTGGTCGCTTCCCCACATCGCGCGGTCGAGCGTGATATGCCTCTCCACGAACGTCGCACCGAGCGAGACCGCCGCCCACGTGGGGGAGAGGCCGACTTCGTGCCCCGAGTATCCGATCGGGCAGTCGGGATACTCCCCCCTGAGGGTCTGTATGACTTTCAGGTTCAGCTCGCCGGGGGGACAGGGATACGTCGACGTGGAATGGGCGATGAGGAGGTTCTCCCGGCCGACGGCGGTCACCGCCTGTTCGATCTCCTCGCGCGTGGACATCCCCGTCGAGATGATGAGCGGCCTGCCGGTTCCCCTCTTCTTCAGGAGGAGCGCGGCATCCGTGAGCGATGCGGAGGCGGCCTTGTAGCACGGTGGGTCGAACTTCTCCATGAAATCGACCGCTTCCTCGTCCCAGCAGGATGCGAACCAGAGGATCTCCCGCTCGCGGCAGTACCTGTCGATTTCTGCGTACTCGCTCTCGCCGAACTCCACCCGGCGCCGGTAGTCGATGTACTTCATCCGCCCCCAGGGGGTGTCCCGCTCGATGTCCCACTGGTCGCGCGGGACGCAGAGTTCCGGCGTCCTCTTCTGAAATTTCACCGCGTCGCACCCGGCAAGCACGGCCCCGTCGATAAGCTTCTTTGCGATTGCAAGCGAACCGTTGTGGTTGATCCCGATTTCAGCGATGATGAAGACGGGCTCCCCCTCTCCGACGGCGTGGCGCCCGATCCGTACGCATGCGTTGCTCATGCCCGCACCTTCTGTGTTGTTGTTGCGTGTGTGAGTGACGTGGGCTCATTCCCGGACGCCCGGGGCGACTGGGGCGCCATGGGCGCCCCCTCCTGCCTCAGGTCGATGAGCCAGTCGGCAAACTCGCGGAATGCCCCCCTCCCTCCCGGCGTGCCGCAGAGGTAATGCACCGCGCGCGCCACCTGCGGCATCGCGTCGGACGGCGCCCCGGTCAGCCCCTCCTCCCGGATCGCCTCGATGATGCCCAGATCGTTCACATCGTCTCCGATGTACGCGATCTGGTGCGGCGCAAGCCGTGTGCTTGCAAGTATGTTTTCCAGATGGAGCCGCTTGTCGTCGATCCCGAGGTACAGGAACCTCATCTTGAGCTTCTCCGCGCGCCGGCGGATGGAAGGGGAGGTTTCCCCCGTGATGATCGCCGTCTCTATCCCTTCGGTGCGGAGGAGCCGTACGCCCATCCCGTCCCGTATGGAGAACCTCTTGAAGACCTCTCCCGTCGGTCCGTAGTAGACCCCGGTGTCCGTCAGGACGCCGTCGTTGTCCGTCAGCACCAGCCGGACGGCCGAGGCGCGCTTCTTCAGCTCGCGGGAGCTCAGCGGCCGTCTGCGCGCCGGTTTTCGTTTCCGCGTTACCATGCGGTCCAGCCCCCGTCCACGACGAGGTTCGCCCCCGTCATATACGCCGACGCGTCCCCCGCGAGAAACACGATCGCCCCGCGGTAGTCCGACGGGGCCGCCATCCGTCCGAGCGGCGTCCGGGCCGAATACTGCTCGACGAAGAACCTCTCCTGCGAATTCTCCACGCCGCCGGGAGAGAGGGCGTTCACGCGGACTCCCCTGGTTCCCCAGTACGCCGCGAGAAAGCGCGTGAACGCGAGAACCGCTCCCTTCGTCGCGGGATACGAGGGAGTCTTGTAGAAGCTCTGTGTCCCGTCCCGTTTCCTGTACAGCGACTGGTCGGGCGCCACGATCCCGTATGTCGATGCGATGTTGATGATGGACCCGCGCCCCTGTTCCGCCATGACCGTCCCGAAGACCTGCGAGCAGAGGAATGTCCCCGTGACGTTCACGTCGAACGATTTCTTCCAGAGCTCGAGCGGGTATGATTCGAACTTCGATTGTTCCGCGGCCGACGCGGGGTCTTCGAACCTGTCGTTGATCGCGGCGTTGTTGACGAGTATGTCGATCGACCCGAAATTCCGGAGGACGGCGTCCCGGGCCTCGATGAGCGATTCCTCACGCGTGACGTCCGTCCCGACGCCGATCGAGTCCCCCCCGTAGTTCGCCGCGGTTGCGCCGGCAAATTCCTCGCAGCCCCGCCCGTCCAGGTCGGCCGCCACGACACGCGCGCCGGCCTCCGCGAGCGCCGCGCAGTGCTCGCGGCCGAGAAGCCCGAGGGCCCCCGTCACAATGGCGGTCCTCCCCCGGAGCGGAAACTGCTCCATCAGGAGCGCCCTCCCGCAGGAACCGCGGGCTTCGTGTTGAAATTCCCCGTCCGGCGGAAGACCGGGTCGACCGGAATTCCGCGGAGGGCCGCTGCGACGCTCCCGCTCCTGACCGCATCGTGAACCAGGGGGAGCGCTTCCCTGTACGCGTCGAGCGTTGCGGCGATGTCGGCGTCCGTGTGGGAGAAGCTCATGTTGTGCGATCCCCCCCAGAGTATCCCCCGCTTAAAGAGCTCCTGCTGGAGAAGCGATTTCACGTGGAGGGGGTTCCCGGCGCTTCCGTCGAACGTGACGAGCGTCCTGCAGTCCATCCCGGTGCACCGCGTGTACTCCATCCCGATCCCCGCCGCGATCGCGTTGTATCCCTCCCGGATCTTCTTCCCCTGCCGGTGAAGCGCCGCGGGGACGTTCCGTGTGCGTATCTCTGTAATCGTCGCCTTCGCCGCGGCGAGCGAGAGCGCCTCCCCCCCGAACGTCGTGAAGAAGAAGACGTCCTTCTCGCAGAGCGTCATAATCTCTTCCCGCCCGGCAAGGACGGCAATCGGCATCCCGTTGGCGATCGCCTTGGAATACGTCATGAGATCGGCCCTGACGCCGAAATATTCCTGCGCCCCCCCCGCGGCAAGGCGGAATCCCGTCCACATTTCGTCGAATATGAGGACGACGCCCCTCGCCGTGCAGACGTCGCGGAGCTTCGCCAGGAAGTCGTCTTTCGGCGGCTCGAAAACGACCGGCTCGAGTATGACGCACGCCGTCTCGTCGTCCACCCCGTCGATGACCGAATTGATGTCGTTGTAGTTGAACGTGTACGTCAGGTCCTGGACCGGGCGGGGGATGCCGGCGTTCCGGTCCGTCACGGCGATATACCAGTCGTGCCACCCGTGGTACCCGCAGCAGAGAACCTTGCTCCTCCCCGTGTATGCGCGGGCGAGCCGGACCGCCGCGGACGTGACGTCGCATCCGGTCTTGCTGTACCGCACCATCTCCGCGCCGGGAACGGTCTCGCGTATCATCTCCGCCACCTCCACCTCGAGCGGGTGCATCATCGAGAACGTGATCCCGTCCCTGAGCTGTTCCGCGATTGCGCGGTCCACGCCGTCGTAGCAGTAGCCGAGCGAGAGGGGGCCGATCCCCATCTGGTAATCGATGAATTCGTTTCCGTCCACGTCCCACACGCGTGCACCTTTTCCCCTCTTGAGGTATTTCGGCGCTACCCCCCGGACGTACTGGCCGGGACCCTTTGCGAGCGTCTGCGTGGCCGCGGGGATAAGCGTCCTGGCGCGCTCATAGAGCGCGTTGGAGTGTTCGATGGGGGGGTAATCGGCGTTTGTCCCGACACTGTTCGGCATGGCGTGCTAATCCTGATTGTTCCGGAATGCGTTCAGAATTCTCTGTGCGATCTGCGGCCCCGTGAAGCCCTCCGCCTCGAGGACGGGATCCAGGAGTCCCGGTGTGAACCACCGCCCCTCGAGCGCGATCGGGAGGTGGCGTGCCGTAGTCCGGGCGCGTGTGAGCGTCTCGGCGGCGATCGTCGCAAGCCCCCCGGTCACGAAATGATCCTCCACCGTCACGAGGAGACGGGTCTCCCGGGCCCCCCGGAGAATCTCTGGCTCGTCGACGGGCTGAAGCATCCGCATGTTGACGACCCTCACGGAGAGCCCCTGCCCGCGGAGCACCGGGAGCGCGCGCATCACCTCCCGCAGGAGGAATCCGTGCACGAGTATCGCGACGTCACTCCCCTCCGCCACGACCTCCGCCTTCCCCGGCCGGAAGTCCGTGCTGTGCCGGACCGGTGCGGGGAGAGCGTTGTACCGGATGTAGCAGGGGGACGGGGACGCGAGAATGGAGGGGAGCCCGATCACCATGTCTTCCCCGTCCGCGGGGGAGAAGACCTGCATGTGAGGAATCCCGCGCATGAGCGCGATGTCTTCGAGCGCCTGGTGTGTGGGGCCGTTCCCGTCCGAAAGGAACCCCGCGACGCCCCCGACGATCTTGACGGGGAGGTTTCCGATTCCGACGTCTGTCCGTATGAACTCGAACGCCCTCATTGTGAGAAACGTGGCAAGCGCGTGGATGACCGGCTTCCGCCCCCTGAGTGCAAGCCCGGCGGCGGCGCCCACCATCGTCTGCTCCGCGATGCCGACGTCGATGAACCTGTTTCCGAGGATCCCCGGGAGGTTTCTGATGGCCACCCGGTTCTCGGCGGTCATGACGACGATGCTCTCGTCCGCGAGCGCGGTTTCCCTGAGCACATGTTCGTACGTCCGGGTTTCCACGCGTCACCTCACCATGAGCGTTTCGGAGACAAGCGCGGCCTTCCCCGTTCCGTGAAGCTCCTCGAGGAGCATGGCGACCTCGTCGTGCGAGAAATTGACGAACCACCGGTCCGCCCTGGCTTCGATCGAAGGGAGCCCCTTGCCGCGGACGGTGTCCGCGATGATGACGTGCGGGTGCCCGTCAGGGGGGGTGCGGGCGAACGCGCCCTCCAGGCTCCGGAAGTCGTGCCCGTCCGCGCGGACGGCCGGCCATCCGAACGCTTCGAATTTGGGCTCGAGCGGGTCGAGAATGCTCAGCTCCTCCGTCCTCACGTTCGCCTGGAACTGGTTCCTGTCGATCACCGCGACGAGGTTGTCGAGCTTCCGGGCGTGTGCCACGAGAAGCGCTTCCCAGACCGAGCCTTCGTTGAGCTCGCCGTCTCCCATGACGACGTACACCCGGTTCGATCCCCCGCGCATCTTGATGTCGAGTGCGACGCCGATCCCGACCGCAATGAGGTGTCCCAGCGAACCCGAGTGGAATTCCACTCCGGGAACCCGGCGGTTCGGGTGCCAGTAGATGGCATCGTTTGTCTTCAGGTGATTGGCGAGCCTGCCGCGTTCGATGAAACCGAATTCTGCGAGCGTCCCGTACAGCGCGGGGACATCATGCCCCTTCGAGAGGAACAGGTAGTCCCTTGCCGGGTCGGCGGTGCGCGAAGTGCCCGCGGAGAGGACCTCCCCGTACATGTAGACGAGTATGTCCGCGCAGGAAAGGGATGCGCCGATGAAGCACCCGCCGTCCGTCGACATCCTGATGATGTGCTCCCGCACTCGCAGTGCGGTCTGCTGTAATTCCTGAATCCGCTGCTGATCCATTGTTATCTGTTCCGGCGAGTGTGGCGAGGAGTCTCAGGCAATCTGCCGGTACTCCGAGGGTGAAACGGTGGTGAGCTCGTGTGCATGGTTCCTGTACCAGTTCAGGCCGGCGTACGCGGCGTTGATCTGCGCGATCTCCGGGCGCTCCTCCAGCAGGCGGAGTATCTCGTCCATCCGGAACGGCTGCTCCGTTGGAGACCAGAGTTCGTCGTAGACTGTCTTGATGAATGCATAATCTTCAGGGTAGTCGATCGTCCAGCGGTGCGTCATCGAGTAATTCAGTCCGGTCTCCCATGCAACGTTCCGGGTACGGTACCGGTCCGGCCGCTCCCATATGAAGGGGGTCGTGTGCTCCCGTTCGAGCGGCCGCGCCGCTTCGCGGTGGGCCTCCTCCAGAACGGCGAACGGGACGACCTCCACGTCGTTGCCGTCGGGATACGTCGCGGGGTGGAGATTGCTCGTGTAATCGACACTCCCCCGGCGTTCGGCGTGGGATGCGAGAACTCTGTCAATGACCGCCGGGTCGATGAGGGGACAATCCGAGGGGATCTTGACGACCTCGTCCGCCCGGGACGAGACCGCAGCGCGGTAATGCCTGTCGAGCAGGTCCGTCGGATGGCCGCTGAAGCACTCCACCCCGATCCGGCGGCAAAGTGCGCGTATTCCGTCATCGGTACTTTCCGTCGTCGTCGCGACAACGAGTTCACACGGGCTTTTTGCCGCCTGTACCCGCTCTATCATCCGCCGGAGCAGCGGTTCCCCCGCCAGGGGCATCATCACCTTCCCGGGGAGCCGAGTCGAACCCGTCCGGGCCTGCACGACGACGAGCGTCCTCATGGCGCGATCCCGCGAAACAGTCCCGCCATGATCGCCCTGTACATGCCTCCTCCCCCGGTCCGGTGTAGCGGTTCAACGGCGGTCTCCTCGTGCACCATGCCCTCTTCGAGGAGACGGGAGCAGACATCGGCGATGTTCCTTGCGGCCGATCGGTTCTGGAGCGGGAGAAGCCTGCGGAGATCGTCCATGTCGAAGTCCGAATAACATTCCTTCCCGAGGGCCATGCCGACGTACACTGTTGTCGAAAGCCGCGTGATAAGGACGTCGCAGTTGGCGATCATCTCCTCGGTGTTGCCGGATGTGTACACCAACGCGCCGGGGGCATAACGGCGGATTTCCCTCTCCGCCCTCGCAAAATTCTCGTTGGGGTGCAGCTTGAACAGGAGTTGTCGTCCGGCGGCGATCCGGACCGCCTTCAGTATGAACTTCTTTCGGTTCTCGAACTTGAACGTCTCCCGCATGTCCGACGTGCACACGAGAACGAAGTGCTTCAGGGGGAATGCGTTTTTCAGGTAGAGTGCGCAGTTGTCAAAGTTCGGTATCCCCGTCACGTCGATCGTCGCGGGGTCGGCCCCCTTGCGAATGAACAGGTCGCGGTATCCTTCGCTCGCCACGCAGAACCGGTCGTACATTCCGCTCATCCCTGTTGTCGACGTGCTGGCGAGCCACAGCGGGAGGAACTTCAGCCGCCGCACGATATGGTAGACCAGGTCCTCGGGATCGGTCATCCCTTCCTGAACGAGTACGCAGGGGGTCTTGCGTATGTTGCGCGGAACGATAAGATCCGAACATGTGACGACGAGGTCATAAGGGCCGTGAGTCCCCCTGTCATCAATGTCCAGATCGTACGTGCGGAGGTACGCGAGGCAGCGATCTTTCAGCTTGCTGCCGAGAATCGTGGAATCGATAATCCCCGATTTGCGGATGATCTCGAGGATTCCGTCGCAGTAGTACGGGGTAAACGAAGCATCGACGTCAGGCAGATGCATCGAGATCTGATGCAGCTGCCTGGTCTGATTGATGGAACCGCAGATGAAAAGGACTCGCTTCTTCACGTGGACGATCTTCACTGACCCTTTTTCTTCGTCACACTTTTCTTGAAAACATTGAGCCTCCGGGTAAGGTTCCATGCCTCCCGCATATCGTGATTGAATCCTCGGAAAAATGAGGAAAAAACGGGGAAAATTCATGCCGCCCCCGGATCATCCGCGCTGCAGACGGGAGGGGGGGTACCTGCCTACCCCCGGGGGAGAAGCGTGAGTACGCGTGCCATCACGTCTTCCGGCATGTCGAGGAGCTCGTCATATTCCACGCTCACCGTCCCGACCTCTGTCCCTGTCTCCTCGCCACCGTCGGCGGGATCGGGATCCTGGCGGAACATCGAGAGGACGGCATTGTAGCCGTCGGCCCGGAGTTCCAGCCCCATCTCCGCGGCCGGGTGATGGAAGAGCTTTACGATGCTGAACGGCCTGTCAAAGACAGGGTAGGCGAGTGACCCGCCCCTTGTGCCGGGTTCCGTTGCTGCGTTTCCGACGAGAACCTCTTCGAAATCGAGAAGAAGCGATTCCCATGCATACTGAAAACCGTGCTGCACTGTTGCCATAATCTGCCCCTGTGCTGAAATGCGTCTGCTGCCATTGAATATGCCGGTTCGGGAGGAGAGGGGCAAGAAAGGAATCGTTACCAAATTGTGACCGTTGTGTTAATTCGGGGCGCTCCGTACATTGAGTCCGTCAACTCCGGGGACGCACGCCAGTGCATAAACAGAGATTCGACACGCGCTTTCTCGCCGGCTGGGCCGCCGTCGGCATTTCGACGCTCATCGCCTGCTTCTGGGCATACTGGGGGAGCATCGAGACGTTCCACGAGGGATGGTACTTCCATTCGTTCTGGAAGAATATCGGGCTCACGTTCGCACAGTACCTGAGCCCGATGATGATATTCGTGCTCCTGGCGCTCTCATCCATCCGCCTCCCCAGGACCGGGGCTCTCCTCCATATCGCGTTCGGGTTTGCGATCCCGTTCTTCGTCGTTCGCACATCCTCGGCGCTTCTTCTCATTGCCGCGCCTCTCATCGCGCTCGGGCTTCTCTACTGGATCGGCCGCCCGCGGCCGCTCGGCCGGGCGTACGCATGCGCGGCGTTGATTCCGTTTGCACTTGCGCTTGCGTGCGGCACCCCCCAGGCGTACAGGGTGGCAGGGAGGGTGGACGACGGGATCCGGGATGCGCGGGTCATCGAGGGGAACGGTGTCGCGCTGGAATGGGCTCCCCGGGGCCCGGGGTGGCCCGACGACTACCGGGGCTATACCTGGACGGAAGCTGACAGCATCTGCGCATCACTCACTGATGACGGAAAAGCCGTCGCATCAACCCGCCAGAACATCTGGCGTCTCCCGACCGTGGAAGAAGCGGTATGCTCGATGGTTCGTCATGGGAAAAATGCGCGGGGTGTGTGGGATGCCGTCCAGGCGAAGGCGGCATATGCCGTCGAGCCCGACAAGGAATCTCCTCTCTGGGATGCCTGGTCCCCCGTCATCTACTGGTGGACCTCGACGTCGGTAGACGAGGGGAACGCGTACAAGGTTGTTTACAACGGAGGCGTCTGGCCCACCCGCAAGAAGACCCGCGCCGGGTATCTCGCGTTTCGCGCTGTCCGGGACGTCCGGGGCGGCCTCTGATGTGATGCCCCCCCGGATCGCTTTTTCAATCGACCTGCGGTTCCCCTGCAACTTCAATACTCCCCTTTTTCCGGGCCCGGAGCCTTCCGGCGAGCGCCCTGAGCGCTGCGGGGACCGTCTCGCGCCACGCGGAGACCTTCACGTAGACCACCGGGACGAGAACGAGCGTCAGGAGGAGGGAGCTTATGAGCCCTCCGATCAGCGCCCAGGCGAGCCCCGATTTCCATTCGGCGCCCGCGGACGTCGAAAGCGCGATCGGCGACATGCCGAACACCATCGCGACAGTCGTCATCAGTATGGGGCGGAGCCGCGTTCCCCCGGCCTCGATCACCGCCTCGTGCGGAGACAGCCCCGTCTCCCGCATCTGGTTCGCGCGGTCCACGAGGAGTATCGCGTTCTTCCCCACGAGACCCACGAGCATGATGATCCCCAGTATCGAGAATATCGAAAGCGACTTCATCGTAAGTGCGAGCGCAAGAAGCGCCCCGATCATCGCCACGGGGATCGAGAAGAGGACGACGAACGGGTAGATGTACGAGTCGTAGAGCGCCACCATGATCATGTAAACGAAGAGTATGGCGGCCATTAACGCGAGCCCGAGGCTCCCGAACCCGTCGGACTGGTTCTTCAGATCCCCCTGGTACGTGATCGAAATTCCCTGCGGGAGTGACGCCCGATCAAGCCTCTGCTTGATGTCCGCGCCGATCGAACCGCTCGGCCGCCCCGCCGCCTGTGAAAACACGGTCACGGCGGGGTTCCTGTCGACCCGCTCGAGCTTCGTCGGGCCGGTCGACTGGGTGATCGCGGCGAACTGGTTCAGCTCCACGAGCTTTCCGTCCCTGTTCATGAGCGTCAGGTCCCCGATGGAGGCGACCCGGGATCTGTCGAACTCGTCGAGGAATATCCGGATGTCGTATTCATCCGACCCGGCACGGAACTTGGAATCGTTGTCCCCCGCGAGCGCCGTGCGGAGCGTGGCCCCCACGTCCGCCATGGAGAGTCCGAGCGCCGCCATCTTCTGCCTGTCGATGTTGATCCGGGTCTCCGGCTTTCCTTCCTCGCTCGAGAGGCGCACGTCCGCGCTCCCGGGGACGGCCCGCACGATGTCCGCGACCTGTTCCGCCGAGTGCCGCGTGGTCTCGTAATCCGGCCCGCTGACGACGAGCTGTATCGGCGTCTGGTTTGCGGTGCCGAAAATGCCTATGGGATTGACGCGCACGGTGACGCCGGGGAGCTTCGCGAGGTCCTCCTTGATCGCGGCGCCGACGTCGTCCGTGGAGCGCTTCCTCCGGTCGCGCGGCTCGAGCGTGACGTTGATCTCGGAATTATTGTTCGAGCTCTGGCCGAGGAGCCCTTCGCTCGAGACCCCCACGTTGACGAACACCTTCGCAACCTCGGGCATGGAGGATATCGTCCGCTCGGCCTGCTGCGTGACGTAGTTCGTGTTCTCCAGCGTTGCGCCGGGCGCCAGCTCGAGCGTGACGGTAAACTCGCCCCTGTCCGCCACGGCGATGAACTCGGAGCCGATGAACCCGAGGGGAACGAGCATGAGCGCCAGGACGAACGCCGCGACCGCCCCCGCCTGGACGGTTGTCGGGTGGCGGAGGGCCCACCGGAGAACCTGCTGGTACGTCGCGGTGAGTTTCTTGAACTTCCCCTCGAACCAGAGGGCAAATGCCCCCATCAGCGTTGAACGGGAGAGGTGCTCCAGCTTCGTGAAACGGGACGCCAGCAGCGGGGTCACCGTGAACGAGACGAACAGGCTCATGAGCGTCGAGAAGACGACGACGAGTGCGAATTCCCTCATGATATTCCCCACGAGCCCCGTGACGAGGCTCAGCGGGAGGAACACGACGACGTCGACGAGCGTGATCGAAAGCGCTGCAAAGCCGATCTCGTTTCTCCCTTTCAGTGCCGCCGCGCGCTGCCCCTCCCCGGCCTCCAGGTGCCGGTAGATATTCTCGAGGACGACAATCGAGTCATCCACGAGTATCCCCACGACGAGGGAGAGGCCCAGGAGCGTCATCAGGTTCAGGGAGAGCCCCGCCGCGTACATGGCGATGAACGTCGACACCATCGATGCGGGGATCGCGACCATCACGATGAGCGAGTTCCTTATGCTGTGGAGGAACGCAAGCATGACAAGCGCGACGAGGAGGACGGCCACCGCCAGGTCCTCTTTCACGGCGTTGGCGGCGTCAAGCGTGAACGTCGACCCGTCCTGCGCGACATCGAACCTGAGGTTCAGGTATTTGTAGTCGTTTTCGATCCGGGGGAGCTCCCTGCGTATCACGGCGCTCACGTCGACCGAGTTCGCGTCGGATTGCTTCTGCACGAGGACGCCGATGGATGTCGCTCCGTTGATCCGGGAGATCGTTGTGTATTCCTTCTGCCCGTCCTCCACCTCCGCGACGTCCTCGACGGTGATGTCCCCTCCCTGGCGGGTCCTGCCGACGACGAGCTGCCGCAGGTCGTCGATGGATGTGAACTTCCCGGCGAGACGGACGACGTACTGGTTCTCCCCCTCCTTGATCTTGCCCGTGGGGAAGTCAAGGTTGGAGCTTTTGATCGTGCTGGCGACCTGGAGTATTGAGAGTCCGTACGAACGGAGCTTTGCAGCGTCGATATTGACGCGGATCTCCCGTTCGTCTCCCCCCACGAGCGTGATCTGGCCGACCCCGGCCAGCTTGGAGAGCCTGGGCTGAATCCTGTCTTTCACGAACTGGAAGAACTCCCGGGACCCCATCGTCGACGTGACCCCCATCCGGAGGACGGGAAGCTCGTCGAGCGCAAACTTTGTGATCACGGGCGGGTCGGCGTCCTTCGGAAGCAGGTTGAGGACCTCGTTCACCTTCCGCTGTGCGTCCTGGAGTGCCGTGTTGACGTCCGCCGACAGGTCGAACTCGATCTGTACGAAAGACACCCCTTCGCGCGATGAGCTGCGAACGGTGGAGATCTTGTCGATCCCCGAGACCGCGTCCTCGACGACCTTCGTCACCGCGGTCTCCACCTCGTCGGGGGAGGCGCCCGGGTAGACCGTCGTGATCGTCACGTACGGCGTGTTGATTTTCGGGAGAAGCTCGTATTTGAGCTGGCTGAACCCGAAGACGCCAAGGACGGCGAGCGCGGAGAACAGGACGACGATGAGGGTCGGCCTTTTGATCGAGAGCTCGGTAAGTGTCATGTCATCCCTTCACGAATATGGTCTTCCCGCAGAAGCGGCATTTGCTGAGCTACTTGAGGACCTCTACCGCAACCGAATCCTTCAGGTTGTTCTGTCCGTTGACGACGACCGATTCGCCCGCCGTGAGCCCGGAGAGGACCGTCAGGTCGGTGCCGGTTTCGCCCCCCACAACGATCGTCCTCTCCCTGGCAAGCGACCCCTCGACGACGTACACGCGCGGATCCTTCATGCTGCCGACGAGCGCCTCGCGGGGGATCGCGAGCGCTTCGTTTGTGGCGAGCGACACGAACGCGACCCTCCCGAACATCCCCGCCCGCAGCGGGTGCTCGCGGCTGTTTTCCATCGTTATTTCAACCGGGTACGTATGTCCCTCGTCCGCCTTGGCGCTTATTGACGTCGTGTGCCCTTCGAACGTCACCCCAGGGTACACATCGGTTGTCACCTCGACGACGTCGCCGGTCTTCAGCTTGAACGCATCCCTCTCCGCGACGTTCAGCTTCACCTTCAGGCGGGAGATATCGACGACGTTGGCGACGACCATCCGGTCGTTGACCATCGTCCCGAGCTCCACGTTCCTTGCGGAGACGATCCCCGCGATGGGGGTGCAGACCTTCGTATCATGGAACTGGCGCCTGGCAACGATGTACTGTGCCTCCGCCACCTTGAACGCGGTCCAGGCGTTTTCCTTCTGCGACTCGGTCGCGGACAGTTCTTCCCTGAGCGACTTGAACCTGTCGAAATCCCGTTTCGCCTTTTCGTAATTCGCCTCGGCCTGTTCGAACGCCGCCTTTTTCAGCTCGTCGTCGATCTGTATGATGGGCGCGCCGGCCGCGACCCGGTCTCCGACGGATGCGAGCACGGCCGTCACCTTCCCCGCAACCTCTGCCGTGACCGCGACGTCGTTGATCGCCGTGATCGTTCCCACGAGCGAGAGTGTTTCCGAAAGCTTCTGCTCCGTGACCTTCGCGACGGAGACGGGAATCGCTCCCTGGAATTCATTCTTCGATTTTGCGCTGATATTGGCCCGGTTGTTCAGGAGTACAACGATGATGATGCCGAGTATCACCGCCCCTGCGACAATCGCTCTCGTCCTGTTCATCTGTATTCCTCCCTCATGAAATTGATTCTCAACTCTGAATTCAGAATTGAGAATTCAGAATTCTCAATCTTCCATCCTCAATCACGCTTCTCATTCTCCTATCGACTTCGCCAGTCGCGCCTGCGCAAGCTCAAGGTCAACGAGCGCCTGTGTATACGTCGTCTTTGCGGACGTGAGCGAATACTGCGCGTCGATCATCTCCGAGTTCAGCACGAGCCCTTCCCTGTACCGCTGCGTCGTCACCCTGTGATTCTCCTCGGCCCGCGCCACCGCCTGTTGTGCGACCGCGACCCGTTCGCGCGCCTGTTTCAGGCTCAGATACGCCTGCGTGATGTCGAGCGTCACCGCGTCCTGCGTCTGGCCAAACGCCTGTCTCGTCTGCTCGAGCTGGGCCTGCGCCTGGTCCGTCTGGTGCAGCGTCGTTCCCCAGTTCCAGATGTCGAGCGTGACGCTCACCCCCACGTCCCACGTGTCCCTCCAGAGTATCGACGCCGGCTGGAACCGCTGGTTCGGATTCGCGTAATAGTAATTGCCCGTCAGGTAGACCTGGGGCCACCAGCCCGCTTTCGCTGCCGTCACCCCCGCTTCGCCCGCCTTTACCCGCGCGTCCATCCCCCGGATCTCCGGACGGGCATCGAGCCCCTGCGTCACGAGCGTGTCGAGCGATGCAAACTGCCTCGGAGACTCCGCGACCGGCGAAGCGATCGCGATGTCCGTGGAAAGGGGGATGCCGAGCGTGTTATCAAGCGCCACGAGCGCGATCTGCGCGTTGTTGTTCGCGTCCACCTGCCCGAGCTGCCCGTTGGAAAGCTGCACCTCCGCGGCGAGCATGTCGTTTGTCGTCGCCAGCCCCTGGTCCTCCAGGTTCTTGACGTCGTTCAGGTGGGCGGTGATCTGCGCGACGTTGTCGTCCGCGAGTTTTTTCAGTTCGCGCGCCCGGAAGAGCGCCCAGTACGCGGTCTTGATGTTGAATATGAGATCGGACCGGTCCTTGTTATAGTCCTGGCTCGACGCGTCGACGTTCCGTGCCGCGATCTCCTTGGAGGCGTCGATCCTGAATCCCGCGAAGAGCGGGTCCTGTATCCCGAGGCGGAGGTTGTAATTGTCGACGATCGTGGGAGCGACAACGAGCGACGGCGGGAACCCGAAGGCGACGGCTGCCGGCGGAAGCGCGAACGCGAACGGCGGGACGTCCGACAGGTGCGTGTAGGCTCCTGTGGCGCTCACTTTCGGAAGTGCGGAGGCGTTGACTTCCGACGAGCGGGCGTCGGCGTAGAGGACCTTGCTTGCCGACTGGCGGAGCATCTTGCTGTTGTCAAGCCCGATCTGCACCGCCTCTTCGACGGTGAGTGAACGGGAGGTGGACTGCTGGGCCTGGCCCGCCGCGGCGATTATTGCCGCAAGTGCCAGCGGAAGTATTCGTGAGATCATTGTCTGTCGCTCCTCGTAGTGCAGTCGCATTGGTCTTCAGTTCTGCAGGTTCATCCTGTTTTTGACGACGTCGCGCAGGACCTGGGCCACTTTGCCGAATTCCTGCGTTTTGTCGAAGAAATATTCCGCGCCGACTTCCTGGCTTTTTTTCCTGAGCTGGGGGAGGGGGTGGTTCGTCAGTATCACGACGATCGTGGAGGGGCGCTCCCTTTTTATCGCCTCGAGAACGTCGATCCCGCTCCCCCCGGGCATCAGGAGGTCGAGGACGACGACGTCGGGATTCACCCTGCGGAACGTCTCGATTCCGCCCGGGACGTCGGAGGCTTTGCCCGCGATCTCGATCCCCTCAATGCTCCCGAGGCGGCAGCAGAGCCGTTCCCTGAGCATGATGGAATCGTCCACGATAAGTACGCGCACCATGTGTGTCCCGGTCTGTTAACGGATTGTGCAATATAGAGTTTCATTGCAGTCCCGACAATTGGCAAAAGGCGGTTTTTCGTGTAGTCCCCGGACTACACTGCAAAGACGCCACAGTACGAATACGAATGAGAGCCGGAATTATTGCAGCCCGGGGTGAGTGGGGAAGCGCCTACCGGGGGAGGAGGTGATTGTCGATCGTGTAGCGGGTAAGTTCCACGTCGTTTTTGAGCGAGAGTTTTTCCATGAGCCTGTCGCGGTACGTCCGGACTGTCTTGACGCTTATTGACAGCTCGAGAGCGATATCCTGCGCCGTGCGCCCGGCGGCGATGCCGAGAAGCACCTGGTATTCCCGGTCCGAGAGGAGGTCATGGCGCTGCCTGACGCTCTCGAAGGAGAGGTCCCCGGCGAGTTTCTCGGCAAGCGCGGGGCTCACGTAACGCCCGCCGGCGTGTATCTTCCTGATCGCACCCACGAGCTCGGCGGTCGCGCTCTCTTTCATGAGATACCCCGCAATGCCCGCCTTCAGGAGCCTGGGCGCGAGTTCCGATTCCGGGTGCATGCTGAGGACAAGCACGGGGAGCGCGGGCCGCTGCCGGCGGATCTCCTTGATCACGTCGAGGCCGTTTTTCCCCGGCATCGAGAAGTCCAGTATAACGACGTCCCACTCCTCGCCGGCGACCCTGTCGATGACATCCTGGCCGTCGAGTGCTTCCCCCGCCACCTTCATGTCGGGGGACTTTTCGATGACCTGCTTCAGCCCCGCGCGGACGATGGGGTGATCGTCGGCGATAAGAACTTTGATCATACAATCCGTTGCGGTAACGTGGCGGCCGGGTGCGTCTCCCGCCCTCCGTCGGGGGGGAGCGTAAGCGTGACGATCGTTCCCCCCTCGCGCGCCGCTGCGAGTGTGACTTCCCCCCCGAGTATCAGCGCACGCTCCTTCATCCCCATGATGCCGAACGACCCCTGGGCCCTGATTTCCTCTTCTTTCACCCCTTTGCCGTTGTCGTGCACGGTGAGACGGAGGCTATCCCCGACCGTTTCCATCGTGATTGCGACGCGTGTCGCCCCGGCGTGGCGTGCGACGTTCGTAAGCGTTTCCTGGACAATCCTGTAGACAGCGGTTGCCCGGTCGCGGTCGGCAAGCCCTTCCTCCCCCTGTATCCTTGTCTCGCACCGTATCCCCGTCCTGTGCTCGAAATCCTCGGCCAGCCACTCGATGGCGGCGTTCAGGCCGAGGCTGTCGAGAAGGACCGGGCGGAGCTGCGTGATGATCCGCCTCATTGTCTGCACGGTGGTGTCGATGAGCGCGGACATCGACTCGAGCTTCTCCATGACCGCGTCCCGTATGCCCCCTCCGTCCCCCGGGGGGAGCACCTCCTCGAACGACGCGATGTCGAACTTGAGTGCGGTCAGCGCTCCCCCGAGCTCGTCGTGGATCTCGCGCGCGATCGCCCCCCGTTCGGATTCGCGGGCTGACTGGAGATGTGTCGACAGTCGCCGGAGCTGTTCGCGTGAGGCGCGGAGCTCCTCGTACGCCCTCACGCGGTCGCTGATGTCCCTGAGTATGACCTGTGAGGCCGGGAGCCCGCCGTACGTGATGCGCGACCCGATCGCCTCGAGGTAGAACTCCTTTCCGTCTCCGCGCGTTGCCTTGACGAGAAGGGGCCCTTCCTTCTGGATATCATCCGGCGGAGCCGCCATGCGCCTGAGGACGTCCTCTTTGTAGTCGGGAGGAACGAAATCGAGAAATTCCCTGCCGATGAGTGCTTCGCGCGATGGTGCCAGGAGGAGGTGGGTGGTCGCCTCGTTGACGTATATGATCGTGCCCGCCGCATGCACGACAATTGCCTCCGGCGAGAGATCCACGAGCGAGCGGTACCGCTCCTCGCTCTCCCGCCTGGCCTCTTCGAGATGGACGCGTTCGGTAACGTCGCGTATGACGCTTATGATGAACGTTCCGGCGGGCGTCTCGACGGGACTCAGGCTGATGTCGGCGGGGAACGTGGATCCGTCCCTGCGCATCCCGGCGAATTCGCCCCCCGTTCCCATGGCGCGCACGGACATGGAGCGGTAGAATTTCGAGCGGTGTGCGCCGTGTGACTCCCGCATCTCCTCCGGCACAAGGTGATCGATCTCTTTCCCGTGGAGTTCCCCCGCGGCATAGCCGAAGAGCCTTGAGGCCTGTGCGTTTGCCCCCCTGATCACTCCGTCCGTGTCCGTCAGTATGACTGCGTCCGGGAGGTACTCGAATACCCCCATGATTTCATTCAAATCCGCCATGGCACAAGGTAGCAAATCCTCCTGAAAACACAAAAAGCAGGCGGTTTGCATATTCGCGGACGTTCGACTACATTCAACAATTATTCCCCTTCCCGTACGTCAACCGGTGTGCAATGAATGGACAGCTTTCCTGGCCGATGCTGCTGAAGCGGAGCCCCGCGTGGGCGCATGTCGCCGCGGTACCGAGGACGCGCGTGGAGGAATTTGCCGCGACGGCGCCGCAGCGGAAACACGCGGCGGTCCGGATCGTCAGGGGGAGCCGGTGCGCCGGGAAAGACGAGCTGCTCGAAGAGTTCGCCCGGCGCCTGGATTTTCCCGAGTACTTCGGACGAAACTGGGATGCCCTGGAGGATTGTCTCACGGATCTCGAGTGGCTTTCCGCCGAGGCGTTCGTCCTCATCATCACGAACGCTGACCAGATTCTGAAGAACAGCCCCGGCGAGCTGAAGACGTTTGCCGGCATACTCGCGTCGGCTGCCGGGCACTGGATCTCGGCCGAGACTCCGGCGCCGTTCCACTGCCTCTTCCATTGTGAACCGGGGAGCGCCGACGACCTGAAGAACCGCCTTGCAGAAGGGGGGATCGTTCCCTCCTGATCGCATCCGGCACCCGGTTTCGAATTCGGGAAGAAAGGCCGGCGGCGCCGCGAGGCGCCGCCCCTGTTTACCTACGCTCCTGCATATTCCCGCCGTAAACAAAATCCCCGTCCTTCACCGACCAGTCGAGCCCGAAGAATCCCGCCGCTTCAACCCCCTTCTCGCCCTCCGTCAGGAGCGAGCTTCGCGCGATGATCAGGTCGGGAAACGCGACCCCGGGGAGGAGATAGGGCATCCTGTCCGTCAGGCGCATCCCCCTGATCCCCGTCCCGCCCACCGCTCCGACACATGCCGTGCGGCTCCCCTTTATCGGCCGAATGAACACGAACCCGATATCGTCACCCCGGAAATTTCTCCCGCCGAGTCTCACGTTTCCCCCGCCGGCCTGCAGCGGGCTTTCCGCAAGAAGAGCATTCCAGGCACGGTTCGTCGAGGAGTTGCCGTAAAGGACCACGTTTCTCTCACCCCACTTCCCCGCAATGAATTCAGCGTCGCTCACGACTTGAAACGAACCGTTCCCCTGATACCAGAACTTCTCCGCGTCGAGCCGGGCCTTGTTGAACGCCCACTCCCGCTCCCCGGAGTCTCCCCCGGTGCCGTAGACAAAAACCGCGTTGTTCCTGAACAGGTCTTTGAACGTGCCGTACCGGCTCCCCCCTTTGAGTTCCGCGGAGGGGGGGGTGCCCCCCTTCCAGGTTCCTCCCGCGTGGTAGAGCCAGATGAGCGTGTCTCCCGCCTCCGGCTGGAGCCCGGCGAGTTTCACGCTGTCGATCTCAAGTGTCAGCGGACCGCCCGCTCCCATCCGCCGGGCATCAAGCGCCATCCGCGCCACGTTCGCCGTGCTTCCGACCACGCGGTTCGCGCCCGGGTCGAATCTGAGCGACACGGTGCTGAGCGCGAACTGTGTCTCCTGTGCGTCGATGGTGACCCAGTGGTCGCGTGAGGAGATCCCCGGTGCGGGGGTGGCGAATTCCACCGTGCGGACCATGCCGGAAAGGGGACGGGCGTGACAAGCGAAGAAATCGAACATCGGTCCCCAGTCCACGCAATCCGCACCCGGGGCGTCGGAGACGTCCCACCAGTGGCCGGCTCCCTGTTGTTCGTGGTACATGAAATCGTGGTGAAACGCAGAGATGGCGCGCACCATCTCCCGGGACTCACTCGGTGGTACGTTGTCGTCCTCGCTCCCGTGGAGTATGTAGACGCCGAACTGCCGGAAGTTCGGAGCCATCGCGTACGTCTCGCTGGGGAGATTCCCCCTCGTAAGCATCTGCCTGACGGGGGAGGGATTCTCCGCGTGTTTTCGTCCGCGGTACGTCCAGTACGTTATCCACCCCGCGCTCGGGCCTATGGCTGCGAACTGGTCCGGGTAAAGAGAGCCGATGTGGTACACACCGTGTCCCCCCATCGAATGCCCCGTGAGATAGACACGGGATTCGTCGATCCGGTACCTCTCTTTCACGAGCGCAAGAACCTCCAGGGCGTCATCGCAGCCCCAGTTCTCCCAGTCGAATCCGTACGGCCGCCTGTTCGTCGGCGCGACGACGTGTCCCCACCTTTTCGGGTAGTACGAGGCGGCCTGGTTGATCGCCTCGACGGAGGCGCCGTGAAGCGAGAGGAAGAGCGCATTCGTCGGACCGTCTCCGCTTGAAGGCGTGATCGCGTAATACTGGACGCTGCTGTCTATGGATGAGACGAATGTCTCCTTCCGCGGTCCGCCGGGGGGAACGATCCGGATCATCACCGTTGCGGTGTCAGCCGTCAGGCCCCCCGGTCCTTCCGTGATCCTGACATGAAGAGGTTCCGCGCCTGGCTGCGGCCCGCCGTTTCCGTGTATCGCGAACGACACCTTCCTGACGCTGAACGGTTGTATGAGCGGGACCGGAGTGATATCCGGGGGCGCCCCGGAAAACCCCGCGGAGAGGAAGAGGCTCCGCGCGGGTGTTGCCGTGGTATTGATGATCACGATTGATCCGGATCCCGCGTACGCCGATCCCGCCACGATATCGGGGAGCGTTGCGTCGCTCGCGTTGATTGAAATTGGCGCGCGGGGCCGTGCCAGGCGCGCCTTGAAAACCCCCCTGTTGCACGCGAAGAGGAACTCGTTCCGCCCCCGGTGGACTGGCACAGGGAGACGTGAATAGTCGAACCGCGGTTCCCACGCTTCATACGTGTCTTTTGCGCCGTAGGGATTTCCGCTCCTGCACACGCCGTTGACGTACGCCATGGAATTCCCGAATGCTTCGAGAAGCATCGGCTGGTCCGTGTCGCTTTCGATCGTGGCAAGCACGTACCCCCCGTCAAGCGCCGGGTGGGCGTACCACCCGGAAGCGCCCGCATCCACCCGCTCCCACGTCCCCTCCGCGGTGTCGTTGTAGCGGATCTTCTCTCCTGCCCGCGGCGTCTTCCACGACCCGTTGACGAACGCGGATTCGATCGGATCCCGGCGGGCGATATCGTCCGGGAATGCCGGGGGCGCCTTGATGATGAGGGCGCTCCTGAACCCGATCGTGTCGGGGGGGGTGGAACAGAAGGAGGCTTGCGCAATGACGGCGAGAAGGACCGTCGTCGGACGAATGCGGGGGAGGTTTGACATTGGAGAGACGATGTCTGGGAGTTGGCTGGAATGTGCGTGTAATGAAGCGAGAGATTCTCCCCGAATCAAGCGGGAAAATCCTTATATTCCATGTACCGTCGATCACAGGAGCACACTCCCATGACAAAGAACGAAACGCTGGAATACATTCTGACATCAGGCGTCGTCGCAGTCATACGCATGAAGGACCCGGAGCGTCTCGCAAAGGTCGTCATGGCGATTCGCAACGGGGGGGTGAAGTGCATTGAGATCACGATGACTGTTCCCGGCGCCGTGGAGATCATTGCGGAGATGGTGAAAACGGTCCCCCCCGACGTTCTTGTCGGAGCGGGGACAGTGACAGACAAAGGGACGGCAAACGACGTCATTGCCGCCGGGGCAAAATTCGTCGTCGGCCCGGTATTCCGTCCGGACGTTGTGGCGGTGACAAAAGCCGCGGGCGCGGTTGCGATCCCCGGGTGCTATACCCCCACCGAGATACTCACCGCCTGGGAGGCGGGAGCAGACATCATCAAGGTGTTCCCCGCGACCTCGCTGGGACCGAGATTCTTCAAAGACGTGGCCGGCCCGTTCCCCCACATCCGCCTCATGCCCACCGGGGGCGTGTCGATCGACAACGTCGGCGACTGGGTGAAAGCCGGCGCCGTTGCCGTCGGGATCGGGAGCGATCTCCTGGACAGGAAGGCGATAGAGGAAGGGCGCTACGAAGTGCTCACGGAAAAGGCTGCGCGCATGGTCCGCAATTTCGTCGACGCAAAACGCTCTCTCGCAAAGTAGCGTCTCTCCCACAACGTAACGAAGGACAACACTATGGCAAGACTCTTCAGGACCGCTTCACTGTTGCTTGCCGCGGCGGGCATTGCCGCATCCGTGCAGGCGCAGACATTCACCGTCAAAAAGTTCAGCATCGGGGGGGACGGGGGGACCGACTACCTGACCGCCGAGCCCGGCACGGGGCGCGTATTCGTCTCGCGCGGTTTCCACGTGATGGTTCTCGACGGAACCGGGGGAACTGTCATTGGAGACATCCCCGAAACGCCGAATACGCACGGCATCGCACTCGTGGCAAAACACAATCACGGGTTCACCACGAACCGGGGGGACTCCACGGTCTCGATGTTCGATCTCAGGACGCTGGCGCTGATCAAGAAGATCAAGATTCCGGCGGGTGGGCAGGACGGCATCATGTATGACGATTTCTCCGATCGTGTCATACTGACGAACCACAGCAAGCCCGGCACGGTGACCGCGATCGATCCCGACGGGGGAGTGATTACGGGCGAGGGGAAGCTCGAAGACGACTCACCCGAAGGCGCCGCCTCCGACGGGAAAGGGAAGCTCTTTGTCAACAACGAGAGGAAGAATACGATCCAGGTGATCGACACAAAAACGATGACAGCAATCGCCTCGTGGCCTCTCGATCCATGTGACGGACCCACGGGGATCGCCTATGACAGGTCTTCCGACAGGGTATTCACGGGCTGCGGCGGGACGTCCGCCGTCCTCGACGCGAAGACAGGGAAGATCGTGGCGACGATTGCGAACGGTCAGGGGGTCGATGCACTCGGTTGGGACCCCGCGGAGAAGCTCATCTATATCCCTGCGGGCCGCGACAGCAGCGTGACGATCGTTCATGAAGATTCGCCCGACAAGTACACCGTCGTTGCGACGGTCACGACGGCCGCGGGCGCGAAGACAATTGCGGTCGACACGGTGAAGCACGTCGCGTATCTGTTTCAGCCGGTCTACGGTCCTCCCCCCCAGGATGCACCGAAGGCCGAAGGGGGGCGCCGCCCGCGCGGGCCTGTTGTCGGGGCCTTTCTATACGTCATCAGTCACTAATATCTCGCCGCAGACATCTTCTCCTGAGCAGAGCAAACTCTGCTTGGTGAAACGACTCCTCCAAGTCGAAATGGGGGCGCCGGTAATTCGGTGCCCCCGATTTGTTCTCCCAAGCCCTCCTCTCCCTGAACCGCCAAAGCCGACACGACGTCTCGCGCACAGATCGATCCTACGTTTAAGAACTGATTAAGCATAAATCATTAATGTCTCATTTTACTGGACTTCTGCTTTCATTCATCTCTCTCTTATCCTTTTTTTGCTACCTTATTACCCAATCCAGTTGAAGGTTGATACCCTTTTTTTGAAGGAGGTGCCACGTGCGTCATTTCCATCATTTCCATCTAACCGCCTGCCTGATATTATCAGTAGTTGTCGCTGCTTCGACTTTCTCCGCACAAGAGAAGAAGATCAGCAAGAAAGATGTGCCCGCTGTTATACTCTCGGCGTTTGCCAATGCATACCCGCATGCACAAATCAAGGGAACCTTAACTGAGGTGGAGAACGGTACGACATATTATGAAATCGAAAGTCTCGACGGCAAGCAGGCCCGAGACCTGCTGTACCTTGCCGATGGGACGATTTCCGAGATAGAGGAGGTCGTAGCATCAGGCATGCTCCCAGCTCCGGTAATAGCCGCCATGAGGAATGAGTTTGCAGAGGCGAAAATTGCCAAGGCTGAAAAGGTTACAAAAGGTAAGGATGTCTCCTACGAAATTCATGTCACATCGGGAGCGAAGAAGGGCTCGGCTGTGGTTGACGCATTCGGAAAGATCCTGAAAAAGAAGTCTCTTCATTCGAAGGAGGCAAAGCGTGAAAAGGAGGAGGCTGACGAAGAGGAAGTCAAATGAGCCTGGAAGGAAGATTCTGCCGACACATATCTTGGGGCGCTTCCAATAAAGTACGAAGTTGCTCCTGCGGGTCGTCCAGCGGAGGTAGATAACTGAAATGAGTCGGGCTCTCCACGGTGATTCGGGATCAACGAGGAGTTTCAGTAATTCTTCTTGAAGGTTCCCATAGCCAAAGTATATCCACCTGAAGCGCGTGACCCCACTTAGGGGTAGCCGATCATATATTGCAAAAATCACATCCCGATCTGGGTTTATCTTCAGAATATCGATTTGGCGCAAGGGTAAACTCCGACCAAGAAATGATAAGAGAGAGATTCGGCGGCCGCCGAAATGGAATGTGAGGTGAGAGCATCGTGGCTCCTTGGGAAGGAGGGAGTTCGGAATTGAATACTCAGGCCCTTCCGGGAAGAAGTCTCCGATTCTATGCTACTCACTCAACGTCTTTTCAGCCTTTTCCCGAAGGTCGTCAGGGCTTTCCGGCTTCCCGCTATATTGGCCGCGTCCTATCTGAGAATAGAGTTTACCGTCTTTCTCCAGCTTGAACAGTCCGAGTGGCTTCACCCGGAGCGTATCAAGATTCACAGCGAGGATATACGGACCGACCGCGTCCGTCAACCAGGAGGAAGATTTCCAATACTCCTTGACAACATTCGGAAGAAACTCTCTCACGTTCATACTCGAACTGACCGACGCCAGGAAGTGGTCGTCAAACCCATTGGAGACAAAGCACATATATGCGATTTTCATGTTGCCCCCTTGTAGGCAATTCGTATGCCTTGAGCCATTTGCGAATATCTACACGGAGAGCGATTATTCAGAATCGCCTGAGACCTGATTCACCAGGTAGTTCTGAACCCCCATCTGTCTGATCTGGACCCGCTGTTTCTCTGCCCAGTCAAAATGTCCCTCCTCCATCTTCAGAATGGTCGTCAGCAGATCAGCCGTAGCCTGGTCGTTCAATTCTCCTGAGAGACCGATCGCTGAATTGTAGGCGGCAACCGCTTCCTCCTCGGCAGTCTGATCGGTCCCTATGATCTCTTCGGCATTCTTACCGATGCGGATCGCCTTTAGCTTGGAAACGACGGGAGAACCCTCCAGAAACAGGATGCGCTGGATGAGCCATTCAGCGTGGTGCATTTCATCTTTCGCTTGCCTTTCGATTGCGTTGTGGAGCTTTCCGTAACCCCAGCTCTCGCACATTTCCGAATGAACCATGTACTGACTTATGGCGGTCAGTTCATCGGATAGGAGTTGATTGAGTACATCAAGCAATTTGTCATGTCCTTTCATTTCTTTCCTTCCTTTCTTCGCTGGAATATCTTTCAAGTGGGTAGCCGGGCGAACCCCGGCCTCCAAGAGCTGGCGAATCAGATCTTTGCCTTGCTCAACTCACCATTTCTGGTCAACCTGATCCTGAAGACCAGTTTCGACCCTACACTCACGATGTGACACGGAACGCCGTTCTTGATCAGCTCCTTCAGGATTCCCACGTACTGGAGGCCCCGGAAAGAGACCGTCTTCCTTCTGGTCGCCCACCGGTCGAATTTGGATTGGGCAGTAATCGCGCGAACTTTCGTGGTCAAATCCAAGAAGGAAGAATCGTACTTGTGAAGTGGCCTTCGGCTGTCCCGGGCGGCAAATCCCGATGATCGATCCGCCAAAAACCAAAATGCCTCCCCATCGAGTGATGAAGAGGCTTTGAGTCAAAGAACGACTGTCGCACCAATATAGCGCAAGCGAAAGAGGGAGTCAAATCAGGTGATGGTCCAGTTAGGCCAAATCAAGAGGAAAAACAAGCCGTGACAAGGAGTCAGAAGCTAAGGCGTTCTCCGAGAAGAACTAGCCAATTGTCCCGTACTCCACACCGCCAAACGATATAAGCTCCATATACACGTCAATACCCCCCCTAGTCTCGTTCATCTCGGGACAGGGTAGTATCCTATACCACCCTCCGTCGTGTCGGTCACGTCCGATTAGCCCCTCAATCGTCGGGCCGGGTTTCCGGGCGAGTTTTATGATCTGGTATACTGCTCCGAGTGGTGGTCCCAGCGCATCCGCGGGGAATTTAACGAACAGAACCAAGACCTTGTTGGTTTCGGGACACAAGAGAATCCACGTTCTGCCGAAAGACTTTTCCCCTTCCGTCGCATCAACCGTAGTATATTCTGGTTCGCCCGCCGTAATAAATCTCACGAACATGATTTACTGGTCACTTCCCCCTTTCTTATCAACAACACCAGGCGTGACTTGTCCCATATGTAATGGGATTCGGCTTCCAATTTTCAGGTTGTTATCCCTGGCCGGGTAACCGGAGTATCCGCACAATTGGTCAGTCGTTCGATCAAGTCCATTGTAGCCGCGTATTGCTATTGAACCCTGCTCCTCAGCGGCGATTATTCGGCAGATCCCCTCGGGTCTAAGCAAGGCAACAGCTCCGGCCGATACGACAAATAGATCTGATTGCCCGTAGACTGTGCCTGCCCTGCACGACACGGGCAAAGAGTTCATCCTGAGTGGAGTCTGACAATGGCGGTGGTGTAGGTCGATGGATCGATGTCCTAGACCGTGGGGCTCATGTTGTTGCAAATCACGAAGGTTCCGCATTCCGGATCTCCAGCTCGTCCTTCCCCGGTAGCAAGGGGAACGGGGCGTGAGGCTCGGTCTGGTACCAGAACGCCGTCGTGGAGATGTCGTCCCTGAGAGGGAGGTATCTTCCCCCCGACTGCCAGCCGAGCGCCTGTATCGTGACCCGGAGGTCCTTCTCAAACCGGACGGGGTCCATGATGTGCCAGCGGTACATGCCGAACCGCTGCTGTGAATTGTAGAACCCGTCAGGCCGGATCACCTGGGCGAGCCCTGAATAGGGGGTACTGAATTCCTGGTACCCCTTTTTTTCACCGTTTTCGAAATCGTACGATCCGCAGAAATAATCCTCTGTTCCGGTGCCGTTGATCGTCGGGAAATCGGTGTCGCCGTCGATGTAGAACTTGATCTCCCCTTCGCCCCACCACCCGCTATTGTGCACTCCCCATGCGATATATGTCCCCACGTACTGCCCCCACCCCTTCACCCCGTCAAGAATCGTCACGACATCCCTGTACTTGAGGGGGTTGACCCTCCTGAACTGTGCGTGAAAATACGCCGCGTCGGCGGGGACGTCCGTCAGCGTGTAATCAATCTGGAAATAGACGGTCACACCCTCGGCCCCGATGTCCTGCATCGTGATCCTGCAGCTTTTCCTGAACGGCATCTCCCAGTAACAGTTCAGTCCACTGTGGGGGTTCACGCACACCGCGGGGGATGAAATCTGGCCGTACTCTCCCCATCCGCACGCGAAAAAATCCCCTGCCGGGCTCTCGACCGAAGGAGTTTCCTCCCCGTCCCAGTAGATGCGCAGTATCAGGTGGCGCCAGTCTCCCGTCGGCGTCATCCAGATGTGCTGTATCGCGCCGGATCCGTGTATCTCCGCCGCGGTGTACGTCTCGCCCGCCTTGATATCGACAGAGGGGGAAATCTTCCAACCCTGCCCGAGTTCGCGTCCGGCGCGCGATCCGGTCCCTTCGGTCGCCATCCCACCCTTCCCCTTCTCCCCGGTAGGATTTTCCGGGCTGATCGACCGGGATTTCGCCTTCGAAAGCCGGGAGAGATTCCCCATTCCCATCGAAAGGCCGTTGAACGAACCCTGCGCCGATGCATCCTGTGTCACGACGGCCGCGACGAGGAGCATGAGAATCAATCCGGCGGTCTTTGCAAAGGCGTTCTCCTTCAGCCGGGAGTGCGTGCGGGGTAACCATGTTCCGTGTGTTGTCATTCTGGAAGCCACTCTCCTCCCCTGTCAATGTTGTCCTTCGTGTATACCCTCGAGGGAAGCGTGATTGCCCTTGGGACTGTTTTCCCGCCGAGTATTGCAATCGCGGTCTCGATCGCCTCGCGCCCTCCTGTCGGGTACTCGAAGCATGCCGAGAGAATCCCCTGCCTGACATACATCTGCCCTTCCTGCGGAAGACCGTCGATCCCGACAAATGCCATCTCTCCCGACCTTCCGGCGGCTTTTGCCGCGAGGTAGGCCCCGTGTGAGGCGGGATCGTTATGACCGTAGACGAGATCGATCTTCGGGAACCTCGCGAGCGCTGATTCCATTTCCTTCCGCGCGTCCGGCTCGAGCCATTGCATATCCGCCTCGAAGACAACCTGGATCTGAGTCCCGCGGATTCCTTCGCGGAATCCGGAGTTCCTGTCCTGTCCAGGGATTGACGTCATGAGCCCTTTGAGTTCAACGACGTTCCCCTTCCCCCCGAGGAATTTCGCGATCCATCTCCCCGCGGCCCGGCCGATTTTCCTGTTGTCCGCGCCTATGAAGCATGTGTACCGGTCTCCGAGGACCTTCCGGTCGAGCACGATCACAGGGATCCCCCTGTCGTATGCGTCGGCGACGGGGCGCGTGAGCGGCGCCGCCTCTTTCGGTGAGATCAGTATGAGATTCACCCCCGCCCTGACAAATTCTTCAATGTGGGCAACCTGCCGGAGGTTGTCGTTCTGCGCATCCTTGTACACGACAGTGATCTCCGGGTGCTCCTCCGCGGCCTTTCTGATGTCCGCGTTCATCTGGACCCGCCACGGCTCCCCCAGGTTGCACTGGCTCATCCCGATCGTCCACCGTGCCTTCTGTGCCGGCGAGAGGGCCGCCAGGACGAGCGCGAGCGCCGCGGATATGAGTACTCCTCTTTTCATCGGCATCCCTTCGTGAATGAAAGTATCACCGCTTCTTCTGAAACAGGACCGCCGCCACGATGATCGCTCCCGTGAGCATCAGCCGCGTCTCTTCCCCCACCGCGTTGATGCTCAGGATTTTTTCAAGGTATCCGATGATGAGTATGCCGAGCGCGGTGAGCCACACTGTCCCTTCACCTCCCCTGAGGCTTGTCCCGCCGATCACGACCATCGCGATCGCCGAAAGCTCATACGTGCTCCCCGCCTCCGGATCCCCCTGGAGCTCCTGCGCCGCCTGGCAGATTCCCGCAACGCCGCAGAGTGCGCCGCTGAGCGCGTACGCAAGGAGCGTCGTCTTCCGCACCTGTATTCCCGCATACCGCGCGGCTTCTTCGTTGCCCCCCAGTGCGTAGATGTGCCTCCCCGGGCGCGTGCGGGAGAGAAATATCCCGCAGAGAAGGAGGGAGGCGGTGAGTATGAGCGTCACGACGGCGACATGCCCCCCGGCGATCCTTGCACTGAGGAGATCGAAGACGGGGGGGACAGGGACGTACGTGTACGAGCCGTCGGGCATCTGCAGCGCGGTTGATATTTTCTGACCCCCCGAGACCCACTTGGCAAGGCCGCGGGCGAAGACCATCATTGCGAGCGTCGAGATGAACGGCTGTATCCTGAACCGCCCGGCGAGAGTGCCCGAAACCGCCCCGCATGCGAGCCCCCCGGCGATCGTCGCTCCCGCGGCGACGACCGGGTTCCACCCGGTGTGCATCGTCAGGAGCGAAAAGAGCACGGCGGAAAGCCCGAGAACGCTCCCGACCGAGAGGTCGATGCCCCCGGAGATGATCACGACGGTCATCCCGCAGGCGAGTATCCCGATCACGGACACCTGGCGCAGCATGTCCCGGTGCGTCCCCCAGGAGTAAAACGCCCCGTCGGCGTTGAACACGAGCCCGAGCGCGAACACCATGAGGAGCGACAGACATGCGCGGAAGGCGGGGGACCGGAAGAGGCGCCGCGCGCCGGTCACCGGATCGTTCCGCAGAAGCAGACCCTGAGTCCGAGTTCCTTCATCGCTGCTCCCCTGATGAACATGGCGTGCCGTGCCGTTGCCCTGTCGGGGGCGTACGCGACCTGTATGTGGTTCGACTTGTGCCGGGCCATCATCTGGTCTCTCGTAATCCCTTCGAGAACGGCGTGCATGATCGGCCACTGGGGGGTTGTCAGCTTCCACCGCTCCTCGGTTTCTTCGTCGGGGAGCGACACCGCCTCTGCGAGCCCCGTGTCGTAATGCAGCGCGCCCCCGGCGACGAACACGCGGCTCCAGACGACATGCCCCGGACGGCTCACCCCTTTGATCGAGCTCCCCCCGAGCCGGAAGTACATCGGGGGCTGCCGTTCGCCGACCGCTCCCCGGTACCCCCCCTCGAGATGTGCCGGCGGAACCGCGCCCGAAATCTCGAACGCCCAGACAAACCGGTCCCTGCCGTCGACGTTAAACGTCCGCCCCCAGCGTATGTCGTGGAGCGTATTCTCGGGCGGGAGACCGAGCGATCGCCAGAGTTTGTACGTGACGAGCGCGTCGAGCCCGGCGCACTCGTCAACCTCGTTGAAGTGGGGGATCGCTTCCCCGGGGAAGAGCTCCTTTCCTCCGGCCTCGTCGAGAACCGGGGGGCGCTCGACGTTGTTGAGCATCCCCTCCGCGAGGTCCGATGCGGGCGCCAGGTCCTTCAGCCCCTGCTGGTACTGGATCCCGATCGTGTCACAGCGGAATTCGTGTGCGAGCCGGACGGCGGCGACGTACATGCGGCATTGCTGGAGCACCTGCGCCTCCGTCAGATCGGTCTCCTCGTGCTTCCCGAGAACGAAACGCATGCCGCGGTCCTTCAGCCACTGGTACACCCCGCGCGCCTCCTCCGCCTTCACCGTCAGCATCTTCGCGTACAGCGTCGACTGGCTCAGCCGTTCCTTGAACACCCCCGTCCTGTGAAGGAGCTCGTCGGGGATGATCGCATTGTACATCCCCATGCACCCTTCGTCGAATATCCCCATGATCGCCTTCGTGGAGCGGAAGGACCGGGCAAACTCCTTCCCGGCCGCGTGCGCCTGGGCCGGGACGCGCGCCGCGCCGTACTGCGTGACGTGCGACGTGTCGTGGGGGAGCCTGCCGGTTTTCATCCATCGCTTCAGCCCGGCGAGCGCAAACTCATCCGTGAAATCTTCGCTCCAGAGCGTGCTGTACGGGACTCCCGCTTTCGTGAGGCACCCGTTCAGGTTCAGCATGCCGACAAGTCCCGGCCAGGTGCCGCTCCAGTTCGCGACCGTGAGTATCGGACCCCCGTGGGTCATCAGCCCGGCGAGGACGTGGTGGCTGTACTGCCAGACCGCCTCGGCGACGATGAGCGGGGCGCGCGGCGGGATCGAACGAAACACCTCCATCCCGTAGTGCTGGCTGTCGATGAACCCGTGCTCCTTCGCGGGATCGAACGGGTGCGCCCTTTTGACGGAACCGCCGAGCCCTTCGACGGCGCGCGCCAGTTGCTGTTCCATCGCGGATTGTGCTGCTTCGCAGTTGCGGTTTGCCGAGAGTCTGAGGTCGCCGCTGGCGATGAGCGTGAGTGGTTGCATGGGTTTCCTCGCGGGATAGTGTCGTGAATGTCATGAAATACTGCAGAACAGTCAAGCGTTCCGGCCCGGCTCCCCGCCGGCCGGGGCTGCGAGCTCCCCCGCGATCGTCGCGCGGACGATTGAGCGGAGCGTCGCCGCGTCGGTTCCGGGCGTCCGTCCGGGGAAAACCGGCTCGAGTACGCTGACGCGCACCGCGTGTTTTCCCCGGAATATGAACCCCCGCTTGGGAAGCGCCGCGGCAGTTCCCCGTATCACGATGGGAAGCAGGGGGCAGCCCGACCGGAGGGAAAGCTCGAACGCCCCCGCCTTGAACTCCCCGAGCGCCCCGTCCGGGGATCGCGTTCCCTCGGGGAATATCATCACCGGGCTCCCTCCGCGGAGTGCGGCTTCCGCGCTCCGCATCATGCCCAGGTTCCCCCTCGCTCTCCCACGCTCGATCCTGATGTACCTGTTGAGCGTCATGTTCCAGCCGACAAAGGGGATCCGGAAATTCTCCGCCTTGGAGACCCACTTGAAGTGGACGAAGAGACGGTACAGGACGAGTATGTCGAGGAGCGACTGGTGGTTGGAGACCATCACGTACGCGGTGCTCCTGTCGATCCGTTCTTTCCCTTCGATCCGGACGCGCCACAGGGGGTTGCACCATGTGTACGTCGACGCCCAGAAGCAGGAGAACATGTGGAGTATGCGGAGACGCCTGTCAAACGGGGACGTCACGACCCGTACAAGGAGCGCTATCGGGTAGAAGAGAGCTGAGGTGACGAGCATGAATCCCCAGAAGAGGAGTGACCCGGTGATCGCCATCTGCCTCCTCTCACGTCGTTGTGCCTGGCTCCGTGCCGGAGACGTGCCGGGCGCTGAGGGCGGCGGATTTTTCGCGGCCCGTCACAAGCATCCTCCCCCTGCTCGTGCGACACCGAGTATCTCTTCCGGCGATGCGGCCCCCGTCTCTTTCAGCTTCTTCACGGTCACCGCCGAGGCGAGATTCGCCATCTCCCCCGCCTCGAAGGGGGTTCCCCCGGCAGCGAGACAGGCCGCGATGGCCGAAACCGCGGTGTCCCCCGCGCCGACGGTGTCGAGGGGCTCTGCAAGCGGGACCGCGGGGAGTTCGGCGTACCGGCTCCCGTCGTACACGAGAATTCCCTCCTCGCCCCGTGTGACGAACACCGGCTTTCCCGTCCGTGCGCCTATCGCACGCGTTGACGCGCGGAGCGGATCCGCCGGAGGAGCCGTTGCGCTGCCGTGCGTGGCGGCATCCGGCCCGGCTGTCAGCCGCGCCGCCTCTTTCGCGTTCAGTTTCGAGATCATCCCGGTGAACGAGGCGTTCAGCGTCCGTGCATCCAGTATGAACGGGATGCCGGGGTTCTCACGAGCGCAGGCGTTGAGCGTGCGGATCATCGCCGCCGAATGGATCCCGCGCGCAAGCTGCTGGTTGATAACGAACGCACCGAGCCCGGGGAGGGCCGGACGGATCAGGGAGTCGAGCGCCGATTCCGATCCCATGGCGTTCCACCTGCCGAAGTCGATCCGTTCCTGTTCCTCCTCCGCGAGGTACGGCTTCGCATACACCGGGGTCTGCCACCCCGTCTCCTGCGCCACGAGTCCCGACGTGTCGATCCTCCTCCGGCGGAGAAGCGACTCGAGTTCCCTTCCGAACATATCCGGGCCGATCACGCCGTATGCGCGGACCGTCCCCGTTCCGAGGGCGGCGAGATTGCACGCCACGTTTCCCGCTCCCCCGGGGGCGTAGCGCTGCGACCTGACGCCGTGCGTCGGCTTCCCCGTTTCAATCGAAATCTCGGGGTCGCCCGTATCGATCTCCCAGTAGGCGTCCAGGCAAAAATCCCCCGCGATTCCGATTGTCGCGCCGCGAATGCGGTCGAGTATCTCTTCAAGCCTCGCAAGTGTCATTTGAAATACGGATCCAGGAATGCACGCTGGGACCGGGTCCAGGCGTGCGCGCCGTAATAGAGCTTCATCGCGCGCGCCGGTGAGGTCTGTTCCATGAAATACGCCGCGACCGCCTCCGCGGGTGCGCGGAGCCTCCCGTTCGGGTTCGCCATCGCGCTGAAGAGGGGGCCGAAGAGCCGTTCGTCGCACACGCCGAGTCTCTTCAGCGCCTCAAGCGCGTTCATCCGCGTCATGAACTCGTACGAAACGCCGGCATACCCGATCAGGCGGGAGACTGAGGCGGTGTCCCCGTGCCGTGCACTGATCTCGTTCCAGAGCACGCTCACGCGGTGTCCCGTCCCGTCCACCCCCTCTGTCAGCGCGAGATAGCGGGGCGTCTCCCCCGGGAATCTCTCCGTGAGGACCTGGAGCGCCTGCTCGACGTTGACGTACGACGAGTCCCGGAGGAGCCTCTCCGCATCCTCTCTCAGCACGGGGAGCATCCCGGCTGCGGCCCGGAGTGCGGCACGCCGTACGGTCGCCGATGTGTCGCGCAGCCCCCGCCTCACGATGTCTGTCCCCGCGGGAGCCTCGTCTCCCTCGAGCTGCGAGAGTATCTCCTCCCGGATTGCATGGAAGCCCTCCCTGTCGTACATGCGCGAGAGGAATTCCCTTTTGTCCGCTATCGGCGTGGTTCGCATCGACCTGACCGCGTCATACCTGTCGATCATGAGGGGTGCGCCGAGCGCCTGTGATTTCAGCATCTGGAGGGGCTTTGCGAAATCGACGGACTTGAGTATCCAGCTCCCCGGGTCAACGAGGGCGAACGCGACGGGGCGCCCGCTGGGGTTTGGTATCGTGACTGTCTCCGACTGTTCCGCGATGACAGGCGAAACGCTCTCCGAGGTTCCGTCGGCATAGTGGACCTCGAACCGTACCGGCATCCGGAAAAGCCCTGAAATATCGTCCTGTGTCTGCATCTGCCGTACCGTGAATACCGATTGCCGTCCCCGTGATCCCGCCGCGGCGACGTCTTCGAACCGTACGTTGTACGCCGGCTCGCCCCCACGGTTGATCCACTCATTGAAAAACCACGCGGGACTGATCCCCAGCACGTCCTGGAACGCCTGGTACAGGTCGTTTGTCTCGACGCTTCCGTACGCGTGTTCGAGGAGGTACGAGCGGATCACCCGGCGGAAATCTTCCCTCCCGAACTCGTGCATCATCATGTCAAGAACCGCAGAGCCCTTCTGGTATACCCGCGCGCTTCCCGCCGCGCCGTGTATGAGGGGGAGCCGGTTCTGCTTCGACGCCTCCAGTGCGGCCGTCTGTTCCTCCCGGCGCGCCCATTCGTACCACTCCTCGCCGTATATCGATTTCTGGAAGAGTTTCGCGTAGAACGTCGCGAAACTCTCGTGGAGCCACGCGCTCACGCCGCTCCGTCCCGTGACGTAGTCGCCGAACCACTGGTGTGCGCACTCGTGCGCATTGACGCCGGTGTAATCCCTGTCGAACACCGACCGCCCGTCCACAAAGAGGAAATCGCCAAACACCGTGGCGGTGGTGTTCTCCATCCCCCCGTACAGGAAATCCTGGACGGGGACCTGTGAATAGGATTCCCACGGATAGGGGACCCCCGTCTCTTCGGAGAAGAAATCGACGATTGCCGCCGAGTACCTGTACGTGGGCTCAATCCTCTCCGGCTCGTCGGGATAGTACCAGAGGTTGACCGGCACCCCCGCCTTCGTGTGAAGCGTCCGCACGCCGTATCGTCCGACTGCGAGCATCACGAGGTACGACGAATGCGGGTGCGTCATCCTGTAATGCCACGTGCGTGTCCCGTCGCCATTGTCTCGGACATCGACGTTCGTCCCGTTGGAAAGGACACTGTACGCGCTGTCGAACGTGACGACGGTCTCGGTCGTCATCTTGTCGTTCTCCTCGTCGTAGCAGGGGACCCAGTGCCTGTTGTCGATTCCCTGCCCCTGCGTCCATATCTGTTTCCGGGAGAGATTCCCGGGGTCGTCCCAGCCGACGAAATAGAGCCCCTTCTGCGGCGACGCTTCGTAGATGAACGTAATGCTGTCGACGGTCCCCCACGCGAGCGGCGGGTCCGGGTACACCGTCACACCTTCCGGTGATAGTCTGAACGGGAGCCTGCGCCCGTCGAGCGTGCAGCCGAGTATCGTGATCCCGGGCCCGTTGAAGAATATCGAATCGACCTCGCTCCGTATCGGCGTAAACCGGTGCGTCACGATCCCTTTCACGGTTTTCTTCCCCGTGTCGAACCGGACATCCACCCGCATGTTCTGCATGTCAACCGGGTGTTCCGCCGGCTCCGCCTCCGGCTGGACGTACACACGCGCCGTGGGGTAACCTGTCTCTTGCGCCGTTCCCGCGTGCGCCCCGCACAGCGTCATCGCCAGCGCAATCGTCAACCGGGGAATCAGCATTTTCAGTTCTCGATTTTCCATCTTCCATATTCCATGGTTGCTCTCAGTACTTGAGAATCTTCCCCTTGTCAATTGCCGGCAAGCCTTCCTTCATCCACGGAGGCGCCGGCTTCCCCATGAGGTAGTGGTCGAAGAACCCCAGCATCCGTATCGACAGGTCTTTCCTGTTCTTCCTCTGGACAAGGTTGTGCGCCTCTCCGTTGTAGACGAGCATCCACACCGGCCGGTCGAGGCGCCGGAGTGCGTTGAAGAACTCTATCCCCTGGTACCATGGGACGGCCCCGTCTGCGTCGTTGTTCATCATCAGGAGGGGCGTTCTGACGCTGTCCGCCCTGAAGAGGGGTGAGTTCTCGATAAAGAGATCGGGGCGCTGCCAGAGCGTCGCGCCGATCCGGCTCTGCTCGTGTTCATACTGGAACATGCGCGCCAGCCCCGATTCCCAGCGTATCCCGCCGTACGCGCTCGTCATGTTGGAGACCGCGGCTCCCGCCATCGCGGCGTGAAACATGTTCGTCCGCGTGACGAGGAACGCCGTCTGGTATCCCCCCCAGCTCTGTCCCTGGAGTCCCATCCGCTCTTTGTCCACAAACCCCCTTGCCAGGAGCGACTTCACGCCGGGAATAATGCAGTCATATGCGCTTTTCCCGGGGTATCCGACCCTGTACCGGATATCCGGAACGAATATCAGGTATCCCCTGCTCGCGTAGAGCGATATATTCACCGTCGACGCGGTGGGAGCAGGGGGGATGTACCTGTGAAGGAGGTCGGAGTTCCTCTCGTAGTAGTAAATGATCATCGGGTATTTCTTCGCCGGATCGAACCCCCCGGGTTTGTACAGGAGCCCGTCGATCGGTTTTCCGTCCCCGGCCTTCCAGTGGACGAGTTCGACGCTCCCCCAGAGGTACTCCTTCTGCTGCGGGTTGCTGTCGCTGATCCGGAGCGGAGAGGAAAACGTCGTGTCGGTAATGTACAAGTCGGTCGGCTCTCCGAACGACTCCCTCCCGAACATCATCGTGGGGCCGCCCACCGCTTTGGCCACCGTCGGGTAGGCGTGCGGGGTCATCGCAAGCTCGACCGGCGCTTCTTCCCGGCCGGCCACGGCACGTGCGAACCCGGCGGATTTTTCTTTCTCGTCGAATTCCCGGAGGAGCATCATCGTCCCCGGCGTGATGAACCGCTCTTCCGGATCGAGCCGTGCGTAACGGTAGCGGACGTGCAATGCCCGGCCTTTTCCCGCCGTCAGGCAGCGAGCGCCTGATTTCCCGGAGGGATCGGCGCCCCAGACGTCGTACCTGTCATAGACGAGGCAGAGGCTGTCCCCTGCCGTCCATCCCGCGGAGCCGTACGCCGGTGGATCCTCCGGTACGTCGTTCAATTCGTCGTAGAGAGGGACGCGTATCCCCGAGGTCATGTTGACGGGAGTTCCCCCCGTGATCGGAAGGGCGAACCAGTTCCTCTTCTTCCCGTCGTACCATGTGGCGAACCGTCCGGCGGGGGAGAGGCTCACGGATCCCCTGATGCGCGTAAGAAGACGCGTTCTGGCGCCGGAAGCGAGGTCGACGGAATAGACGTCCCATGACGGCATCCCTTCCCAGGTTTCCGCCCTCCTGTACGGGAGGCTCGAGAGCCCGAGTGCTCGCGGGGCGTTCCCCTCGTCTCCGTTGACAACCTGCGGGAGTGTCGTATCGCCCAGCTGGGCGAACCGCCCTGACGCGATATCGATCACGGCGGCGTACGAGCGTTTCTTCTCATCGTCGAGGTCCTTCAGCTGCTGTGACTGTATCTGGCGGTCCTGCCAGCTCCAGATATCCAGCTTCGGAGTCTCTTCGTCGATAAGCGTCGTGTCCTCGGGGAGCGGAACGGGGGCCGTCCCGAAGAAGAGCCGCCTCCCGTTTTTCGAAAAGTAGACCCGGCCGTTTTCGCTCACAAGCCAGTGCCTGTACATCCCCTGCGTGAGCGTGTCGACAACGCGTGCCGCGCTGTCCGGGCCGGATTTCCAGTAGTAGAGTGAGTAGAAGCGCTGCCTGGATTTCGAGGTGTCCCTGTCCGCGACGAACCCCGCCTGCGTCCCCTCCTCGTCCCACGCGGGCTGCCGGTATAATCCCTTCCCGATCGCGATCGTGTCTGTCTTCCGTGTTGCGGTGGAAAAGACGAAGACCCCGGGGGCGGCGGTGCTGTCATTCCCCGTGGTTGTGACGATGAGCCGGACACCGTTTCGGGCGAGCGCGTAGTCTCTCGCGAAGGGGAACGTGTATTCCTTTCCCGTCGCGAGTTCCCGCATCACCACCGTGGTCCCTTTCTCCTCCTTCTTCTCGTCCGGTCTTTCGTCCGGGGCGTCCCCTGTGTGCGCCCGGCTCATCTTTGCGGTGTCGGGGAGCGCACGCTCGAGCTGGTACGCGACCCACCCCGAACCCTTCTCCGGGAGCCTGAACGATTTTACGCGGGGGACTTTCTGGACTGTGTGCGTGGCGAGAGAGAGTATGCCGAGCGAGTCCTTCGGTGCGTCGTCCCCCTTCTTCTTCTCGTCACGGGCCTTTTTGATCGCGGAGAACAGGGGCCTGATCGTGAAGACCGCGAAGTCGGAGGCTTCAGTGAATTTTCCCTCCGTGCCGCGCGCGATCGTGTCGGTCCCTCCTCCGGCGCGCGCGATGACGATGAGCCGCGCGTCCCCCTCCTGGGGCTCGAGCGTGTACATCACGTGAGCGCCGTCCCGTGAGACGGACTCACCCGTGATCTTCATCCATGAATCGTAGACGTCATGGCTCAGCTCTTTTTTCGATTGCTCCGCCGCCGAAACCTGGAGTGTGACAAGAAGTGCAGCGAGCACGCGCCCGCACAACCGTGGAAAAGAACCCATGTAATCCCCGCTCGCGAGTTTCTTGATCACGTGAACCTGAGCGTCACGTCTGTCACGCTCCCCGGAGGGAGTACGTACCTTCGCAGGCCCTGCTCGTTCGCGGACGACCACGCCGCGAGCGGGAGGGATTCCCTCGAATCCACGGTAAGTTCCCCCGTGCATCCCGCGGGCATCGTCAGTGAGAGCCGGCGGCCTCCCGTTTTTCCGTCCGACGAGAATCGTATCTCCCCGCGTACGGTGGGGACAACGAGCGCGACATGCTCCAGGTCCCCCGGCTGCGGACGCACCATGCACCGCGTGAAACCGGGCTCGAGCGGTTGAATCCCCGCGATCCCCATGTACATCACGTAGAGTGGGGCGGGACAGCAGTGGCTCATGACCGATCCCGAATCCGGTTTCTCGTTCCAGAATTCCTGGAGCGTGCCGTTGTACTTCACCGAATCCATCCCGGCCCAGCGCGTCCGGAAGTCATTCAGTATCACGTCCGGCCTCCCCCCCTTCGCAAGCGCCCAGAGCCTCCAGCACGCGTTGGCAGGGTAGGAGAACCCCATCGATGGGGGAGACTGCGCGAGGATCGAGAGCGCCCTTGCCGAGCGACCGGCCGGGCAGAGATCGTAGAGTATCCCGAGTGCGAGCGACCTGTCGCATGTCCGGGATTCCCCCTCTTCCGCCGCCCAGGGACGGTTCGCCAGGTAGACTCCTTCACTCCCGTCCCAGAAGACTTCCTCCGTCCGGGCGAGCAGATCCCGGGCGAATGCAAGCGCTTCGGATTCCCACTCCCGTTCACCGAAGGCCCGTGCGATCGGAGCCAGTGCGTGCCGTGCCATGGCGGCGGCGTAGAGATTGAACGCGCACTGCTTGTGCTTCTGCTTTTTATACGAAAGGTGGTCGATGTAGACGGACGGAACACCGAGGTTCTCCACGGGGAGCAGTCCGTCTTCCCTCCGGAGTGAGCGGAGGTATGTGAAGAACTTCAGAAGCCGGGGGAACGGTTCTTCGAGCGCCGCGCGGTTCCCGGTATACAGATAGTGGTGCATGCAGTCGAACACGAATCCGACGCCGTGATCGAGAAGCGGCCCCCACACCGAGAGATGCATCTGCCGCTCCCAGAGCCGCGCAAGCCGGTCATACGCGGGCCAGCAGTCAAGGAAGAACCCTTCCTCGGTGATCCCCTGGCTGAACGTCTTCAGGTACCGCGCGGGCCCGGCGGATTCGCCGAACGCGAGATAGACGGCGTGCATCTGGTGGCCCCCGTCGCCGCTGTATTGCTGCCGCTCGCGCCCCATCCCGTCCACGGCGAGGTCCTGGACCGAATTCCTGACCGTGTTGATTGCCGCCCCGAGGAGAGTGTTGATCGTCCCGTCGCTCGTCGTGACTGCCGGGGTCCGCTCCCAGGCGTATGAGCGCTCCCTGAGCGCGACGTCGGAGACCGTGACACTCCCGCCCGCTCCCCGTATGTGGAGCTGCAGCCATTTGACCGCTTCGTAATCGAACGTTGCAAACCTGTTCGCCCCCCGGGCGCACGTGAATCGCGTCCATGCGTGATAGTGCGTGTTGAGGAGTATCTTGCGCGAGGGATCATGGTGCTCCTGGACCATCAGCTCCACGATCGTCCCTTCGGGGGCGTCAATGGAGAATGCGGGCCAGCCGATCGATTCCCGGGCGAATGCAAACGTCAGTACGGACCCTTTTCCCTCCTCGAGCGTGACGTTCCACGACCTGTCACCCGAGGCGACGGCGGGCGCGCGTGATTCCGCGGTGTATGCGTCGGGGGTGAGCATCTCGAAGTATTCCTCCGGCCTCACGCGCCATGAGACGAAAAATGACGATGAGAGCACCTGTGCGGGAACCATCTGTTCCCGCATGAGCGGTATGCTCCGGGGACGGAGGCCGCAGTGTGCCGCGTCTCCGCGGAGGTCGAGTGCGTATTCATTATATCCGGATGCGATCGGCGTTCCGTCGGCGGAGGACTCGGGAAGCACGATCGGAGGCGTCCATCCGGGGCCCGGGGTGAACCCCGGCGTCTCCCACCCTGCGGGGTAGAGACGCGCGTCGAATTCCTCCTGGAGAGAGCGAACATACCACCGTTTGTAATGTCCCGGCTGCCATGACCGCGCCGGAAGTGAGAGCCATGAGGTGTCGGAAACAACCCGGGTACGCCCGCCGTCCTCCGTCTCGACGTCAATTTTGAAGATGAACCCCGGCTTGCCGGCGGGGGAAGTGCCGTCGCCGTGCCCGTAGAAGAGGACCGTCGCGGCAATCACGTTCTCCCCCTCACGGAGCCCGCCCGTGATGTCGACGGGATCGACCTCCATCCAGCGCGGATCGGAAGGGGCCGGACCCCATTGCACCCGTTCGCCGTTGACGTGAAGCAAGTACCTGCTGTCTGCGCATATCCAGCCCGATGCGCGGCGCACGGGCGCCTTCAGCATGAATTGCTTCCTGAAGAAGACGAACGTGTTCGGGAGCGTCCGCCCTGAAGGGTACCAGATCCATGCGGCGGGGGAGAGGTCCATCTCCTTGCCTGTCACCGGACCGCCGGGAATCCGGGGGAGTTCAGGATGCGGGGACCGGATCTCCGCATCTCCTCCTTGTGCGAGGAATGCGGCGGACCCGCCGAGTCCTACCACGGTGAAGAAATCCCTCCTTGTAAGCCCGCTCATCACCATGCCTTCCGTATGGGGTGTCCTTCCGTGTTGAAAATGACGTTTTCAAATAGGAGCGTTTCGGGGGGAGCGAAAAGGAGATACAGGTATTTCATCGTCTCGGCCATGAAATACGGCTCCATCCTGTCTCTCTTCGCTTTCGTCACGACGTCGTCCAGCTCCGTGTACCCCGCCTCCGTTCGGCAGTACGTCACGAGGCTGTCGAGAAACACTTTCCCCATCTCCTGGTAGACGGGATCGTGCGTTTTCTGGAACAGGTAATACGCCGATTCCATGATTTCCGGATTCAGATAGTATCGCGGCTTCTCGGCCTTCCCTGTCACGTAATTGTACTGCTCCGGCTCGATGCCGTATTTGCACCACATTGCAAAACAGGATTTCATGAGCCGTTCCGACCTGTCGATGTCCCCGAACAGCGCGAGACAGGCGGGGAAAAACGCATCGAGCGCGCCGAACCACGTCTTTGTCCTTTTGCCCGTATTCATGTCCGCGTGGCCGTACCAGTACCCGGTCGCGCTCGAGTCGAGAAGGTGCTTGTTTATCGCTTCGTACGACGTCAGCCACATCTGCTTGCAGTCGGAGTCGTCGAACAGGTATGCGCATTTGAGCTGGTATTCGTAATAGGAATCTATGCATGCGCTCAGGTGGCTGTCGGTCTTCGTCCATTCTCCCGTCGTCACGTTGATTCCTTCCCCCACAAGGCCGATCTCCGATCGTGCCCTGTACAGCGAGAGGAGGGCGATCTTGGCGCTGTTGTAGTATGCCCCTTTTCCCGTCATCGCGGTGAGCGAACCGAACTCGACGAGAAGCGTCCCTGCTTCCCCCGGATTGCTCAATTCGCCCCGCACCGCGCCGGTTTTCAGGTTGACCTCCCGGTACGGAAGCCCCGTCCCGGTGATGAATGCGGGGAGCATCCGCTTTCCCAGGTCGTCGGCAAGATCAAGGAGCCGGTGATCCCCGGAAAGCTGATAGTTCGTCAGAAGACTCCCCATGATCCGTATCGTGAACTCAAACACGTCGACGTAGACGTCTTTGTCGAACGACAGGTGTGTGGCGATGAATTCCCGTGTGCTGTCCGCCTCATCCTGCAGTCCCATGAGCGTCATCGTGTCCATGGCTTCCAGTGCGGTGAGGTAGAAGGGGGTGCCGTACCAGTCGTATGACGTCTTGCTGACCGGCCTGAAGCCGTCATGCCCCCAGGCGTACGCCTTGTATCCATCCCAGGCGTGAACGAATTCCATTTTGACCCGTGCGGCCATGTCTTCGGCCGTGACCTTCTGTGCGGTTGCAGTGCGGAGGGGGATGCAGATGAGGAGCGAACAGAGTATGCTGATGGTGCGCATTGCCATTCCTTTCCTGTTGAAAGCGTCCTGCACGCGGATTCGGGTTGGGGCGATTACTCCAGAATAAGAAATCTCTACCCCTTCTTCACGTGAGTTTCCACCCCCTTCAGCCTGTCGTACCGCTTGATGAGGGGAGGGGGAGGTACCCGGGGGAGCCCCCCCCGCCGCGGTCCGGATGAACGCGCGCGTCCTCATCGGTGCGCCGCCGCGAATGACATCCGGATCGGGAGGTCCGCGGGTATCCAGATGGACGCCGGAAGTTCCGTCCCGTCAGGAAGGGTGAACCCCGCGTTCTTGAGCCCCGTCCAACATGACGCGGACTCTCGCCCCCTTTCCGCGTGAAAGGGGGGAGGAGTCGAGCGTGCATGACTCCCCCCCCGGGGAAACGCTCAAGTCGAGCGTGAGCGGGCCGAAATCCGTCAGCACCCCGTTCAGGGCAAGCCGCGCCCCGCTCCTGTACCAGGAGGGTGGAACGCCCCCCAGTATCTCAAGCGTATTCGTCCTGTCGGTGACGATCAGGTCGCGAAGGAGAAGTATGAAGAGCGCCCCCGCCGTCGCATCGGATGCGTCTCCCGATGTCCGTGTCCCCGCGGAGCGGGGGAGCTGCTCTTCCAGCCAGGTGCCGAGCGGCGAGGCATGGTTTGCGACCGCGTACAGGTTCGCCGCCGCGCGTGCGTAGTTCCTCTGGTACACGTGCACGATTCCCTCCTGCGCGGTAAAGAAGGGCCACACGCCCCCCCTTCAGCCATCCCACGTCCTTATGCACCCCCTCGGTCATTCTCGAATCGAGCATTGCGAGCGTCCCGTTCAGAAGCGGGTCCGCGGGCAGGAAGAGATCCCCGAACGCCTGCGCGTCGAGTATTCCCCAGTTTGCCTGTTGAGGGATTATCGCGCTGCGATGTGTCGCCGACCCTCATCGGGAGGTAGAGGTTGCCGTACGAATCCCGGCGGTTGTCGCGCGCCGACGCCTTCCTGAATGATTTCATGAGATCCAGCCGGAGAGTTTCCCACGAACGGGCACTGTCCTTCAGGCCCAGCGCGGAGGCCGCGTCCGCCGCCGACTTGAGGGCAGTCAATGCCCAGAATGTCGTTCCGTACTCCGCGGACATACCGCCGATGCCGCCGTCTGTGAACCCCGGGGGGAAGAGCCCGTACGTCGCCGAAGCGTGATCGCCGAGCGTCAGAGCACGCGTCCTCCGTATCCATCCGACCGCCGCGCTCACGTCGTTGAACCTGTTCTTCAGCCAGGCGATGTCGCCCGACACGGAGGCGTACCGGCAGAGCGAATAGAGCGTGAGGGGGGTCTCGCGCATCATCGGGAATGGCTCGCTCAGGAATATCCGGCCGTCCGCTTGCTGGAACCGGAGCATCGATTCAACGCACGCGCGCGTCGACGCCGTGTCCGAGAGCGCCAGCGCGGCCTGCACGTCCCATGTCGCATCATGGATCCAGAGTCCACGGTAGACGCTCGGCCCTGGCTGGAACTGGAATCCTCGGTCGACCCGTTCCGCGATCTGGTAAAAATCGCGTATGCTCGCATCAAGGACGTATTGTATGCCGCTGTCCGGGACCGTGATCCTCCCGAACGGGAGTCCCGCCTCCGTCTTCCAGTACCTCTCCGTCTCCTTCAGTGCCGCATCCAGGTCCGGCAGCCGTGCTGCCGTGGCCCGGGGGTCCCCGCCGTAAAGGACGTACACGTCGGCCCGCACGGTTCCGAACGGAAGCTCGAGCTCCCACGTGTTCCCCTCTCTCGTTGCCCGGGTGAACCGGGGACGCGCGACAATCCATGGACGCCCCGGGCTTCCCAGTGCACCGTCGTGAAATGATACTGTCCGCCCGGTGCGGATGATGACTGTCGGCGTGATCGCTTTCCCCGTATACGTCGCGCGAATCCCGTCCACGCGCGTGGAGGCCGCTCCCATTTCGTTCTCCAGCCCGCAGCTCCATGCGATCTCGGCCCTCCGGGAACCCTCCCCGCGGATGACTTCGTCTTCCGTGATCGGCGTGCCTGCAGGGAACACCCAGAACGCGTTGAGTATCACGTTCGGGTCGACACCCTGGGGGGAAGCGTGTACTTCGACCGTGATTTCTCCGTCCCCGTTCTCGTCCCGCCCGTCGATGAAATAGACGTACGGCCTGTTTCTCTCGTTGTCCCTCAGCGCGTCGACTGTCAGGGGCGCTCCCCCCTCGACGCGCAGCTCGAGTACCCTCTGGCCTCTCGTCGTCTTGTATGCCTCGCAAAGGCCGAGCGCAATCCGCCGCGCGCTCCCCGGCGCGACGCGGACGCGGTAGAGCACCGGCCTGTTCGTCCCCCATGCAACGTTCCGGAACGCGGGATCGCATGCGGGAGGGGGAGACGCCCAGCCGGCGGCGCCCGTGAGCCCTCCCTCGCGGCGGATCCTTCCCGAATCGAACGCCGGGGAGGGGGGAGCGGCCGAATTTCCGTCCAGCGCAAACTCCTCCAGCGTTGCGCCGGCGCCGATTCCATTCAGGCGCAGGGTTGCGACGGGGACGCGGGGATCCCGTATTGAAGGGGCTGCCGGCGAAAGGGATACCTCCTTCGCTCCGAGTGCAATTTCCGTGAGCGGGCGGGTGTACGGTCCGGGACCGAAATCGTACCCGAGCGATCCGCGCTCGGTGATCACGGTCTTCAGCCAGTCCGACGGGAAACAGATCGCCGTGAGGTGCGTTGCGGGGGCATAACGGAAATCGACGGCGGGAGGTCTCTCCTGTGCGGGCGCGGAGCAACGGAGGAGTGCGATCGCCGCAATGGCGGGGAGAATCAGACGCTGCGGCCTGTGCATCGGTTCCTTCCCCTTCAGCGCTTCCAGAGTTTCTCGATTTCCTCGAGCGACTTCCCCTTTGTCTCGGGGACGACGAAAAGGACGAAGAACACGGTCAGGAGGCAGAACGACCCGTACAGCATGAACGGAAACGCATGGCCGAACGTCGCCACGAGCCATGGCGATTCATTGATCATCGGAAACGTCTGCGAGACCACGTAGTTCGTTCCCCAGAGGAGAAGGGAGGCGATCGCCATTCCCCGTCCCCGTATCCTCGTGGGAAACACCTCCGCGATGATGATCCAGACGATGGGCCCGAGCGACATCGCGAAGAACGCGATGAATCCAAGTACGAGAACGAGCACCCACGTCCCGAGTATGTTGTTGTACGCCGCGATGCCGAGCCCCGCGTGTGCAAGGGTCATCCCGGCGGCGCCGATGATCATCAGCGGCTTCCGGCCGAACCTGTCGACGAGCCTCAATGCGACGAGCGTGAAGAGCAGGTTCATCCCTCCCACCGAGATTGTCTCAAGGAGCGCCGTGTTCGTGCCGGATCCGAGCTGCTTGAATATCTCCGGCGTATAATACATGAAGACGTTGATTCCCGTCACCTGCTGGAGGATTGCGAGAACGGCGGCGATGAGAAACGCCGTGCGGAATCCCGGCTTCAGAAGTCCCCCGAACGAGACGGGCTCCTCCCGGAGCGCCTCGGTGATCGCCATGAGCTCGGCGTCGGCCTGAGCGCTCCCGCCGACGCGGGCGAGCGTACGCCGAGCCTGATCGTGCTTCCCGTGCTCGGCAAGCCACCGCGGGCTTTCCGGGATCAGGAGCGTGAGGAAGAAAAACACTGTCGCCGGTATCGCCGCCGACCCGAACATCCACCGCCAGCCGGTGCTCGCGTTCCAGGAATCGCTCCCGAGCCCCGCGATGAAGTAGTTGACAAAGTACACGACGAGTATCCCGATCACGATCGCGAGCTGGTTGAACGTCACAAGCCGTCCCCGTCTCGCGGCCGGGGAAATCTCCGCGATGTACAGCGGGCAGACCACGGATGCGGTCCCTATCCCTATACCCCCCAGTATGCGCGCCACGGAGAACTCGGCGATCGTCGAAGGGAGCGCCGACCAGATTCCCGAGACGACGTAGAGGACGGCGGCCGTGAGAAGGGCTTTCTTCCGTCCGATCCGGTCGGCGATGGAGCCGGCGATGCCTGCCCCGATAAGGCACCCCAGGAGCGCGCTCGACGCGGCCCACCCGGTGGATGCGGCGTCGAGCGCAAAGTGGGTGCGGAGGAATCCTATCGCACCGGCGATCACCGCCGTGTCGTATCCGAAGAGCAGCCCGCCGAGCGCGGCGACGGCGCTCAGCATCGCGACATACAGTGCCGAACCTCTGTCAGCATTTCCGGAGTTCATCGTTCGCGTTGTCCTCTATCGTTGAATCTCGGTTCCCCCCCACGACGACGTTCATGACGTGGCACGACACGCCCGTCTGCACGTGGACAGGGGTTCCCTCCCTGGCGCCCCGTTCCGCATATAATAGAGAGAGCGTGTCCCCCCGGGGGGGTCAGACGTACATATCGTTGACGTCGGCGGCGGAAAGGTCGGCGAGAAAATCCGCCAGCACGTCCGTGACCGCATCGAAGTACGCTCGTCCCTTTTCGGCGGTGGCCTTGCGGGGATTCCCCGCCCCGGTATCAGCGGAGACTTTCGTCCACGGACGCGGCGCCCATGCCCACCCTTCCCGGAACGCCCGGATCCGGTGCACCTTCATGGTGCCGCTCCCCGATTCCTCGAGCGGCAAGACGAGCCGGGGTGCGATGTGCATCATCAGGCTCGTCTCCAACTCGTCGGCATGATCACCCGGTTCGTCGAAGAACCTGGCCCGGTTGACCGACCGGTACCAGTCGACGGCACACAGGTATGTCCTGTGCCTTCCCTGGATTTCGCGGATCATCTGGCGGAAGTCGTTTCCCCCGTGACCGTTGAGTATGACGAGCTTCGGGATGCCGTGCGCGTCGATGGAGGAGGCGACGTCCTCCAGGACTGCGAGCTGCGTGCTCGGATTCATGTTGATCGTCAGGGGGAGGTCCATCTGCCCTGTGTTGACGCCGAACGGGATGATGGGGAGGACAATGACATGTGCCCCCTTCTCTGCGGCCAGCCGGGCGGAGGCGGAGGCGATCTCGACGGCCTGCACGTTGTCCGTGCCGTAGGGCAGGTGCAGGTTGTGCGGCTCCGTTGCCCCCCAGGGGAGCACTGCCACTTCGACGTGCGCCCTGCTGATGTCGCGGTACGCCGCGTCTGCGAGTATGACGCCCCTGTCCGCCACGGCCGTCAGTCGTCCATTCCGTCAAGAGGCGGTATGTCGATCCACGACCGCTTCTGCCATGATTCCATCCCCTTCTCCGCGAGCTGGACTCCCTTCGCCCCCTCCAGAAGCCCCCATCGGAACGGCTCATCCTTCACCACGTGGCGGAGGAACAGCTCCCACTGGACCTTGAACGCGTTGTCGTATTCGTCCCCGCCCGGGACCTTCGTCCAGTTCTCGAAGTAGTTGATCGGACTCGGGATGTCCGGGTTCCAGACCGCCCTGGGCGTCGCTTCGTACGGCTGTATGACGCAGTCCCGGAGTCCCGCGACGGCCGAGCCTTTCGTTCCGTCCACCTGCAGTGTCAGGAGGTCGTCCCGCCGCACGCGGACAGTCCATGACGAATTGAACTGCGCCACCACGCCGTTTGCAAGGAGCATCGTCGCATACGCGGCGTCGTCTGCAGTCGCCTCGTACTGGACCCCCTGCTCATCCCATCTGTCCGGTATGTGGGTCGCCCCCAGGCAGGACACGGAGGTGACGTTGCCGAAGAGATTGTCAAGAACGTAACGCCAGTGGCAGAGCATGTCGAATATGACCCCTCCGCCGTCCTCCTTTCTGTAGTTCCAGGACGGGCGCTGCGAAGGGACAGGGTTCCCCTCGAACACCCAGTACCCGAATTCGCCCCGTACCGAGAGGATTCTGCCGAAGAACCCCGTGTCAATGAGCATTTTCAGCTTCAGGAGTCCCGGGAGCCACAGCTTGTCCTGCACGACCCCGTGTTTCACGCCGCGGGCTTTTGCCCGCACGTAGAGGTCGTACGCATCGGAGGTCGTGAGCGCCGTCGGCTTTTCGCAGTAGATGTGCTTCCCCGCGTCGATCGCCTCCCTGACCGCGGGAACGCGGAGGTTTGTCACCTGCGCGTCGAAGTAGACCGTATTGCGCGGGTCCGCGATCGCCGCGGGGACGTCCGTCGACCACCGGGCGATCCCCGACTTCGCGGCAAGCGCCTCAAGCTTGTCGGCGTTCCGGCCTACGAGGATCGGATCGGGCATGATCCGCTCCCCGTCCGGAAGGATCACCCCTCCCTGATTGATGATTGCCGTAACGGATCGGAGGAGGTGCTGGTTCATCCCCATTCGTCCGGTCACGCCGTTCATCACGATTCCCACGGTGTGGGTTATTGGTGTGTGCATGATTCTTCTCCGGTGAACCGCTCCCCCTTCTGACAGCCGGGGAGGGAGCGCGGTGATGTCAGTGCGAAGCGTTCCGCCGCTCCGGGCGGGGCCGCTATGGGCGCGGCGGCGTCGTGCATTGCGGTGCTGCGCCTGCGGGGAGCGGCGGCGCGGACTCTCCCGCCCTTGGCAGGGTTCCGTCGAGCTCCTGCCGCCAGTGCGCCACGTCTCCGGCAGGCCCGTAACAGTAGATCATCGTCATGGGAGAGAGACCCGTGTTCGTCAGCTGGTGAAAGACGCCCGGCGGAATGTAGACCGCCTGCCCGTTATGTACCGTCTCCCGCTCCGTTCCCAGGCACATCTCACCCGATCCTTCCACGATGAAATACACTTCCTCCTGCTCCTGGTTGTGCCACGGGACCTGTCCTCCCGATGGCTCGAGCGTCACGAACCCCATCGAGAAATGCGCTGCCTGAATCGGGGATGCACCCCCGACGAGGTTCTGCGTCCTGCGCCGCGCGGGGTACGTCCGCCCGGCGATGGTTGTGAGATCAGCGGTTATCATACTGTGTGATCGTTATGGACTCTTTCTATGCGCCGGCGGAGCAGTTCCTCACTCCAGGCTCCGCGTAAGGATCTCCTTCATAAAGAGCGTGATATCCCACAGGTCGGCAACGGGGGTGCGGGACCGCGGGAGGAGGTTCATGTACGGCGCCGGTCCGAACTCGGGGCACACGTAAAGCACCTCCTGACCGGCGGCGCGAAGCGCGCCGGCGATCCGCCGCCACCATCCCATGTGGGCTTCCACCTCGGCGGACCACTCGGGGGCCCGGGGATCGCTCACCTGGGGTCCCTCCGCGTGCCCGACGCGCGCATGGATGTAGTCGGACCGTTCGATTGCCAGGGACACGGCCTCGGGCTGATCCGCGAGCAATGACTCGTGGACACAGCACCAGTGGGAGAAATCGGCGGTCAGCCTCAGCTCCGGCATTGCCAGGAGGAGCTCCCGCGTGGCGGGGGCGCTGTACGTCGCCCGGCCCCTGTGCGTCTCGTGGGAGACCGAAATGCCGTAGCGCCGGGACAGAGAGAGGGCTTCGCGAAACACCGCGAGGTTCTCCTCCTTCGAGAACGTGTCTTTTCCCGTGTGGCAGTTGATATGAACAGGGGCGCAGCGGGCGGCCGTGGCGAAGCTCCCGGCGAGGGAGGCGCAGTGTTCCCCCGGTGTCCGGCCCTCGGTCGTGATCATCGCCACGAGCGCGATGCCGTGCCGGGCGTGAAGGGATCTCGTCTCCTCCGGGGATTCCCTGAGCGAGGGAATGTGAATATCCGACGCGTCAAACCCGGCGGCGGCGATCATTGCAAGGAACCTGTCGAGCGAAAGATCTTCGAAGTCCCACTTCGACCGCGCGATGCGCACGCGCATGGTTACTCGTTTTGTTTCATAGATGAAACGACAGTTCCATGCATGAGGTGCCGGACAACATAGGCATTGGCCCGGCAAACCGCAACGGCGGAAGAAAAAAAAACTTGACAAAGCATTGGCATTGTGGTATTTTCACTCTGGTAAAACGCCATTCCAATAGTGAAACGCAGGCTTACACGGCACTCCGCCTGACGCATTCACACACAGCTTCAGCATCACTTCTCAACCTGTTCATTCCAGAACCGCGCGCATGCTTTCATCCCCTCCTGGGGGCGGAGGCCGTTCGCGGTCGCGCAAAGTTCCGGCAGTCTATCGGATCATTATTCACCGTACCACTCACCACAGAAGTAAGGGAGGAACCATATGATGCAACGATGGTACCATTTCCTGTGTCTTTTGCTGCTCATTGCCGTGGCCGCCACGCCACCGGCGCTTGCGGCAAACGGCAAGATCGTGGGGACAATTCGTGACGCTTCCACCAAGGATGTCATCCCCGGCGCGAACGTGCTGGTTGTCGGGACGACCCTCGGCGGCGCTGCGGACGCGCAGGGACGCTACTATATTATCAACGTTCCCCCGGGGACGTACGCACTTCAGGCTTCGGCCGTGGGATACGGCAAGCTGAAGATCGAGGATATCACGGTAGTGCAGGACCAGACGTTCGAGATGAACATCACGCTGACGAGCCAGGAGGTGCAGATCGGCGAGATGGTCATCACGGCGGAGAGGCGCGTCGTCGACAAGAACCGCACCTCCACCAAGACGACTGTCACATCCGAGGAAATCGGGGCACTGCCGACGGTGACGGTCATGGACCTCCTGAACACGAGCCCCAGCGCGTTCAACGGGTTCGTACGCGGCGGACGCATCACGGAAACAAAGACGATCATCGAAGGGGTCGATGTCACGAACCAGTTTTACGAGAACGCCGCCGACCAGACAAACCAGGGCATCCTCCTGACGTCGGGCGGCCTCGTGCGGCCCTACGTGGGAGAGCTGAACACCACGGAGGACATGAATTTTGCGGCGGTCGAACAGTTCTCGCTGAACACCGGCGCCCCGGGCGCGGAGAATGAGTCTGCGACCGCGGGGACGATCAACTACTCGCTGAAGGAAGGGAACGGCCCCCTGAACGGGAGCATCCAGGCGCGCCTGAGCCAGTTTAACGGGCTCCATTACGCGGGACCGGACGTCTACAACCTGGACGCGATTTACTTTGCCGATGAGAACACGACGAATACCCGCCTCTTCGGCAACAGGCAAACGAGGGATTCCCTCGAAGCCGCTCATGTCGCGGTCCCGGCAGGCCTGACGACGAACATCATCAACGACAGCATCAGGTCCGGCAAATACGTCTACACGCCCGGCCGGTACATCAACAACAACCATCCTCTCCTCGATTTCAACGGGTCGATCGGCGGAGCCGTCACGGATGCATGGCGCTTCTTCCTGACCGGCAAGTACCTCGATTCGCACGGATACTTCCCGAACGAGAGGAACAGGGAAGCGGACTTCACGCTGAAGACCTCGTATAACATCACGAACTCGATAAAGATCAACGCGTTCGGCATCCTCGATGACAAGGGGCTTCTCTTCGGCTGGAAGAATACCGCGTACTGGGACAACATGCGCTATTTCCTGGAAGGCGTCCCGAAGAACGCGGCGCTCGATTACACAGGCAGCGTCAAGCTGACCCAGGTCATCACCCCGGCCACGTTCTACGAAGTGCAGGTGAGCCAGAATCTCCATCACAGCATTTACGGCTACACGGACGGGAACGGCGACGGCTACTGTGCGCTCAATGAAGGGGGCGACTTCCTCACGTTGTCGGACACCGCCTCCATAAGCAAGTATGTCTCCCAGGCGGGGACGGACCTCGGCAAATTCTTCCGCATCGGCGACGAGGCCGGGCCGAGCCAGATCAACACCCCGATGGGCATCGGCAACAGCCAGGTCTTCATCACGCGCCCGCAGTTCATCTATCTGAACCAGGAGCAGATCACCCGCGCGGTGAGGGGCGACCTGACGAGCCAGGTGGACTACCATCACCAGATCAAGGCAGGTTTCCTCTTCAAGTACTACGATGTCAGCCAGATCAACAGGAACTCGATGCTCGGGTCTGACGCGACGGATACGCGGGCGCGCCTGATGGTTGACAACTGGGAATTCTTCCCGACGGAGCTTTCAGGATACGCCTCCGACCGGATGGAGTACGGCGGACTGGTGATCAACCTCGGGCTCCGTGCGGACCGTTTTGATCCCAGGGCGCCGGATTACGCAAACTACTTCAATCTGTTCGCACCCGACACGATCATGGTGGACGGCCAGCTCCGCCGCGCGAACGTGGAGCTTCGCAACTCGTTCAACGTTCCCGCGCAGTGGTTCGTCTCCCCGCGCATCGGCGTGTCCCACCCGATCTCGGAGACCGCGGCTCTTTTCTACAGCTATTCGCGGCAGGCGATTCCTCCTCCGTTCTCGCGCCTCTACTCGAGCTTCTATACCGTGTTCGGCGCGGCGGGGAGCATCCCGCAGTTCAACAGCATGAGCCAGCAGCTGACGAAGTCCTCCAACTACGAGCTGGGTGCGCAGTGGGAGTTCCTCCCGGGGAAACTCGGGCTGAATTTCACCGCGTACATGCGCGACGTGCAGAACTATTCACCGCAGACGGTGACGATACAGCTCTCCACCGGACAGACCGTCATGTGGTTCAACAGCCAGTATGCCGATGCCCGCGGCGTGGAAGTCAGCCTCCAGGCCGCGCGGCAAAAGTACTTCGACCTTGCCACAGTCAGCGGCCGTCTGAACTACGCGTACACCTACATCAAGGCTTCGAGCTGGACCGGCGGCGACGCCACCAAATCGAACCCGACGTTGTTCAACGCGGCGGACTCCGCGAAGTACAACAACACGCTTCCCTTCACGGATTTCGTGTACTACAACAAGGTCGAGACCGACGTCTCGGGGAGCCAGAGCACGCTGACGGGCGGCTACGACAGGACGCACAGGATCACGTACCTTCTCTCGCTGGAATTCCCCGAAGACGTTATTCTCTCCTCCATCGGGACGTTCCAGAGCGGGTTCTTCTACCCGATCAACTACCCGACGGATGCGCGCGTGGCGGGGAGAGAGTTCGGGAACGCGCCATGGAACAAGATGGTCGACCTGAAACTCGAGAAGGGCTTCCGGTTCAACAACATGCGTTTTGCGATATTCGCCGAGGTGAAGAACATATTCAACTGGACGAACATCATCGGCTACGACAATACCGCCAGCGGCGCCCAGCTCTGGGAGGCCACGAACGGACAGGGGACGACGCTTACGAACCCCTACTATGCCAACACCGTCGCGACGGGACCGGATCCGACCGGTCTGTACAAACGCGCGATCGGTCTCGACGGGAGCTGGTTCTATGACATCCCGCGCGAGTATTATTTCGGCATCCGGGTTGACCTCTAATGATTATAAACCCTCACTTTCAAGGGACGAAAGGTATTCGTATGAATAACCGACTGAAGATCATGATCGCCTGCGCCCTTCTGGCGCTGGTGATCGTCCCGACGTCACTTCTGGCGCAGAGCGCTCCTGCAACCTCGGTCTTCAACTACCCGGGTGCGGGCGTGATCTGTGCGGGAGACGTCTGGGAATCGTTTCTCCCCCAGGGGACAACGCCGAACTACAGCGAAGCTGCGTCATACACTTCGCTCGGCGTGCGGCGTTTCTGCCAGATGGGGAATTTCGACCGCGGATGGACGACACCCGCGACCCACTGGCCTTCGGCATTTTACATGACGCCCTACTGGTTCAAGGACATGAACGTGGAAGTCTACGACCCCGACACAACGTGGAACAGGGGACCGGCGAGCGCGAACCCGAGCTTTTTTGCGCTCGACGCGGGACCGTCGGGGAATTACTCCAACTTCGCGCAGCTCACGTACAAATCGACGCTCTTCGGCGCCACTGACCCGACACGCAAGTACAGCGTCGAGCCGTACTTCGTGGACAATGCGACACGCCAGCATGTCGTGTATGAGGCGGGGTGGCCCACGAACCTGGGCGTGGACGTCAAGTTCCGCGCGCACGGTTTTGCCGCCCCCAACTGGGACAACCTGAATGACTACGTGATCGTCGAGATCCAGCTGACGAACACCGGTTTCCTTGACATGAACATGGACGGCAATGCCGACAACGGGATCACCACCCATGACATCCAGGCGCTCGCATTCCAGATCGAGGAACAGTCCTACATGTCGATCTCGAGCTATGCATGCGGCGGCCGCTGCGTCAACGATATCGTCCCGACGATCTATGCACGTCAGGCCGGGTTCATCAACGATCAGGATTCAAGCGGCTCCCCCTGGGCGTTCAGCATGATGATCCCGAGCTGCACGTCGCTCGCCCCGACTCCGGGGAATTTTGACATGGGGTTCCTCGGCGGCACCACGAAGAACTACATGGACACGAGGCACGGATGGGTCATGCTCGATGTGAAGGAGGGTGCATTGCCCGCAAACCGCGCGCAGAGCACGTCGGGACTCCCGTCGAAGCAGACGATATTCGGGACTGACCCGATCGGCACGGGCGCGCAGCGGGGCTGGTATATGTCGGCCGGGAGCAGCTACTGGGCCGGTTCTCTCAGCGATCCCGAGAAGATGTTCTATATTTCGACCGGAGTCTGGTACGCGAACGGCGGTCAGCTCTCGCACAACACGGACTTCACGTCGCTGAACCTGAACCCCGATCCCAACTTCTTCGCAAGCGGGACCCAGGGGAATCCCCTGACGTTCGTCCCCAAGGTGTCGGCGACTCCGCTGCAGCCGAAAGGCGACTACAAGAGCACAAACCACTTCGACGAACAATCCTGGGAAGATGGTTCTGCGGATGCAGCGACGAAGTATTCGCCCGGGTGGGGGAAATGGACGCTGGGGTGCAGCCACACGGAGAACTTCGACGATGACATGTTCACCGGGCTGGGGCCGTTCTCCCTGAAGCACGGCGAATCGATAACGATCGTGCTTGCCACGGTGGCCGGCTACAGGCTCGAAGGCATGCAGCATTCTGTCCGGGCGGCACGGTTCTGCTACCAGAGCAACTTCCAGATCCCGACGCCCCCGCCGCTCCCCAACGTGAAGATCTCGAACACGCTGAACAAGAGCGTCGCGGTCGAATGGGACAAGTCGGCCGAGACCGACCCGCTGTTCGCCGGCTACAAGATCTGGAAATCATCCCAGTTCAAAAAGCTCGCGTGGCTGAACGAGGGGTTCCGCGTGGTCGACCAGTATGAGCAGCAGATGACAGTCGGCACGCGCCCCGCGAACCTCTACAAGCCGGTCAATCCGAAGTTCGATGCGTTCGCCAAGACGAACACCAACTCAACGCAGGGTAATTACCAGCCCGATACCTGGGGCACGTGGGACCTGATTCAGGTCATCCCCAAGGCGAATCTTGGGACCCTCACGCCCGCCGCAACCTCGTCGTTCGCTTCCGGGTACAGGTACGAAGACAAGGACGTGATCCTGGGCTTCCAGTACTGGTGGTATGTCTCGGCGTACAAGGAAGGGACATTTGCGGGTCCGGGCGGCGACGTCACCGGCAGGATCGAGACGCACAGCACGAACCGGAACGGCGCCAACGGGCTCTGGTACCTGACATTCCCGTTTGCGTACAACAACGCGAACTATCCCGCGAGCAATGCGACGCTGCTGAGAAACCTCGGCGGCGCCCAGGTTGTCACCTCGGCGCTTGCGCCCAGGGGGGACGTCTCCAGAATCGGGGTCAGGCCGAACCCGTACAAGAAGACCGCGCTCTTCGACAACCGCTCGCAGGTGTACGATCACAAGATCGTGTTCTACAATCTTCCGCCCCAGTGCAAGATCACAATACTCGATGTCTCCGGCCAGATCATCGATGTGATCAACTTCGTCTCCAACGACCCCAGCAAGGGAAGCGTGTTCTGGGATATGTTCTCGAAGGACGGCATCGAAGTCGCCAGCGGGGTGTACATTTACGTGGTGCAATCGCCCACGGGGAATCATGTGGGCCAGTTTGCGATTCTCCGATAACCACACCAATGATGAGGAATGAACAATGAATCGTATTTATAACATACCGCTCATCGCCGTTTTCCTGCTGGCGCTGTGCGCGACCTCCGGGGAAGCGCAGACGCTGAAGGCGGGAATCAACAGCGCTGATTTCCTCAAGGTCGGTGTGGGGGCCCGCCAGGCGGCTCTCGGATCGGCCGTCACGTCGATGAACGACGACGCGACAAACATGTTCTGGAACCCCGCAGGCGTTGCATTGAAGGATGAGTCCGCACAGGCCTCCTTCACGTACAACAACTGGATCGGGGGTCTCTCGCAGGAGGCCGTCGCCGCCAGCTACAACTGGACCGATGTCGGGACGATCGGCATCGGGTTCCAGTCGTTCGGCATCAACGGCATCACCGCCGACAGGGACAACGGGTACACCGACCCCACGCTGGAGTCGCAGGTGACGGACATGAACACCTCCTCCACCTACAACTACCAGGACCTGCTCACGCAGATCACGTACTCACGGTACATCACCGAGTATCTCACGCTCGGCGCGTCGGTGAAGTACATTCACGAGAGCATTGACGGCGTGGGTGCGGGGACGGTGGCCTTCGACATGGGTTCCGTGTACAATATCGGTCTCCTCGGATGGAGCGTCGGGGCGCGGATCAACAACCTGGGAGGCGACATGAAGTTCTACAACTTCGCCTCTCCGATTCCGCTCACGTTCAGCATCGGCACCTCCATGTCGCCGGTGGACGCGGGGATCACGAAGTGGATCCTGGCGCTCGACATCGTGAAGCCGCAGGACGGCACGCAGTACTACTATGCGGGCACGGAACTCGGTTTCAACAACACGTTCTTCGTCCGCGGAGGCTGGAAGTTCAACTACAGCTGGTTCGGCCTGACGGGGAGCGGGATCGACGACGGGACGTCGCAGCGGGCCCCGATACAGACGACACTCGAAAGGGGCTCCTTCGGCGTGGGCGTACGGGTGCCGTTTGACACGTACGTCATCAACGTCGATTACTGCTACACGGTCTTCTCGGCGCTGCAGGACGTTCATCGCTTCACGATAAGCTTTGCGATGAAATAGCCGTACGGCGGTTTCCGTTCGATTGAGAAACAATAGTCAGGGTGAGCTACCCCCTGACTATTTTTTTCCCGGGTTGCGGCACGGAGGACAGGCATGGACAGGCTTCCGCTTCTCCCGACGACTGTCATCGGCAGCTACTCACTCCCGGCATGGCTCGAGAAGGCGCGGGATCTCGCCCGGCAGGGCGGGCTCGCCCCGGGCGATCTGGCGGAGGCGCACGATAATGCGGTGCGTTCCGCCGTCATGGACCAGGAGGTCGCGGGCGTGGACGTCGTCACCGACGGCGAGCTCCGCCGCGAGACAATGGTCAATTTCTTCTCCATGAGGATAGGCGGGTTCGACATGTCGGGAAAGATGAAGCCGATAGGGAACCTGGACCCGTCACTGCAGATGCCCGATCCTGTCGTGCGGGAAAAGGTGACCCGGAAAGGCCCGCTCGGGATGGACGCACACTTCCGTTTCCTCAGGGGATGCGCACGTGCGCGGACGAAAGTCTGCGTGACCGGCCCCCAGATGCTCGCCAAGAGGGCAACGAACGAGTTTTACGCGACGGACAGGGAGCTCGTCTTCGACCTGACGGATATACTGAACGGAGAGCTGAAGGACCTTGTGGCCGCCGGGTGCGACTTCATACAGATCGACGAGCCGGTCTGGGTCGGCTACCCGCAGGACATGGGGTGGCTCGTCGAATCGTTCAACAGGCTTGTGGAGGGGGTCGGCGCGAAGATCGCGCTGCACACCTGCTACGGGAACTACAAACTCAAGAAGCTGTTCAGTGGTCAATACGACGAGCTGTTCCCGGCGATCCTCGAGACGCGCACCGACCAGATAAGCATGGAATTCGCCGTGTCCGGCGGGGCGGGGCTCGATCTGTTCTCCCGGTATCCCTCCGACAGGGAGATCGTGGTCGGCGTCATCGACGTGAAGGACGAAACGATCGAAACCCCGGACGTCGTCGCCGCGCGGATCCGGGGCGCACTCGAACATGTCCGGGCGGATAAACTCTGGATAAGCCCGGACTGCGGAATGAAGTTCATGCCGCGCGACCGCGCGTTCGGGAAGCTGAGAGCGATGGTCGACGGGACCCGGATTGTCCGGAAGGAGCTCGGCGCTCCCTGACCATGAAGACCGGCCCGAATTAATGACAGCGCACGACGGTTCCTCCGGGGGGAGGACGCTGCGTGAGGCGTTCAGCGGAATACGGCTTGTGACCTGCGCGCAGGATGCTCCCCCGGTCGTGAAGACGGTCGCAGCGTGCGCGGCGGAAGATCTGGCTGCGGGAGCGTCAGTCGTGTGCCTCCGCACCGGAGAGCAGGCGCCGGCCGGACCCCGTCTCCACGTCGAGGCGGGCCCGCCGGATGCCGGCGCCGATGACTTCCGGATGGAGCTTCGCATGGAGCAGGAAGGGCTCTGGGTCCTTTCGGCTTCGCGGGCGCACTCCCTCTATGCGCTCTTCTGCCTCGTCCGCGACGAGTGGCTCGACGGGACCGTGGCCGGATTCGGGTCCGTGCGCGCCGTCCGCCCCTCCTTCCCCTGGCTCAGAAACCTGAGCGATTTTCTTGTCGGGAGTCTCCGCACTTCCCGCGGTTTTTCCGGCGAAGAGTACGTCCGTCATGTCGCGCGCCTCGGGTTCACCCATTGCACTGTCAACAGCCTGGCGGACGGCCCTCCGTTTGAAAGCGGGCCTCCCGGGGACGTCTACTCCTGGTTTTACGACTACAGCCCGGATCTCGACCAGTTCGTCGACAGCACGCTCCTCCGCGGGTATTACCCGGCGGAGTACCTGGCGGCGAACCTCGCCGCGCTGAAGGCGAATGCCGCGCTCGCAGAACGCTACGGGCTCATCCCGGGCCTCCACATCAACTCCCCCCGGTCGATGCCCGAGGCGTTCTGGGAACGCTATCCGTACCTCAGAGGCGCGCGCGTTGACCACCCGCGCGAATCATTCCGCCCGCGCTACACACTCGCCCTGGCCCACCCCGCGGTACGGGAGCATTACCGTGAGCTTGTCCGGAACATCCTGCGGGAGGTCCCTGCGATCGGGTTCATACATCTCTGGACGAATGACAGCGGCGCGGGATTTGAATTCGTCTCGTCGCTCTATGCGGGGAGGAACGGGGGGCCGTACCTGATACGCGAATGGAAGAGCGACGCCGAGATCGCGCGGGCGGCCGCCGGGAACGTCCTCGGCTACCTCGGCCTTCTTCGCGATGAGTGCGCGGCAGTCAACCCCGACTTCCGGCTTATTTGCGACATCGCCTCCTTCGGCGCCGAGCGGCGGTACATCGCGTCGTCCCTCGGCAACGGCATCGATGCGGGGGCATTCGGGTCGTTCGCCGGCGGGGTCTCGCGCCGGGAACAGGGAGTCCTCGACTTTGTCGGTGCGTGGATGCACGTGAGGGAGGATCCCGGATGCCCGTGCGTGATCGGCGTCCCGTCGCCGGTCCTTCTGCATGAACGCCTCGCGCGCGCGCTCCGCGACGGGGTGCGCGGCGTCCTTGCTTCTCCCGCCCCGCCCTCGCTTGCCCCTTTCGACGTCAACGGCGAGGTCATCCGGTCCCTCCAGTTTTTCCCCTCACGGCCGCTCGGGGAGATACTCGCGCGCGCCGCGCTCGCGTGGGCGGGTGAGTCCGGTGCGCGGGATCTCGTCGCGATCTGGCTCCTGGCGGACGAGGCGGTCCGTTCGCTCCCCGCCGGCGTTCCCCTCGGCACGTTTGCCTACCCCTGGTTCAGGCTCAGCGTACGGCCTTTCGTTCCGGACATCGGGGCGATCCCGGAGGGGGAGCGCGCGTACTACGAACGGTACATGCTGGCGACGTTCAACAATCCGGCCCGCGTCGATCTGAACAACGACATGCTCTGGAACTTTTTGACCGTGGAAGAGGCTCTGGAGAAGGGGGGCGCTTTCGATATCGCGGTCTTTCCCCCCCTGGAGAAGGCTGTCGCCGCCGCGGCCGAAGCCCTCCGGCGTGCGCCCTCCGCGGAGGCGGGACGGGTGTTTGCCGACGTGCGGGACAGGCTTCGGGCCTGGCGGTCGTACGCACTGACACTCCGGAACATGCTTGCGTGGACCGCCTCGGTTCACGGATACCTCGGCGCCGCGCCGGGACCCGGGAGGGACCGCTGGAGGACGCTCTGCCGGGAAATGGTGCAGAGCGAGCTCCAGAACGCGCGCGATCTCCTTCGGCTGTGGCGGGAATCGGACGTCGCATTCATGCCGGTGGCCGCGCACGGAGAGACGCTGCATACGTACGGGACGAATTTCGGCGAACTTCTCGGCGAGAAAATCCGCCTGATGGAGCTGCACGCCGGCAACGAGCCGCATATCGACCCCGGTTTCATGTGGAGTATGAAGCATCTGTCACACTGAGGAAGGAGGGAACTCCATGGAACAGTACCCGCTCACGGAGGATCACGTGTCGTTTTTCCGGGACAACGGCTACGTCCGGCTTGACGGCGTCCTGGCAGTTCAGGAAGTGGAGGCGCTCCGGACGGCACTCGACGTGGCGGTGGAAGACCGCCGGCGGTACGACAGGAACGAGGGGCCGCGTGCCGACCCGGGCTATGCGAAGGTGTTCCTGCAGATGGTGAACCTCTGGGAGCGGTATCCGGCCTTCCGGGCCCATGCATTGAATCCGCGCATCGGCGAGATCGCCCGCCGGCTCGCCCGGGCCGGGAGCGTGCGGCTGTGGCACGACCACGCGCTCGTCAAGTATCCGAAAGACAGCAAGCCGACGGTCTGGCACCAGGACTGGGTCTACTGGCCCATGCACGAGACCGGCGCACTTTCCTGCTGGATGGCGCTCGACGACGTCACGGTGAAGAACGGGTGCATGTCGTTCATTCCCGGATCGCACACACTCGGCCCGTGCGACCCGATCGACCTCGGGAATGCGACGGAGGAAACGCTCCTGGCGAAGTTCCCCGCGGAACAGAGGAAGAAATTCCGCCCCGTCGCGGTGGAGATGAAGGCGGGAAGCTGCACGTTTCACGACGGGCTGACATTTCACTATGCGGGGCCCAACGTGTCGGAAAGCCCCCGCCGCGCGATCGTGACGATCTATATGCCGGGGGGGACCAGGTACAGGACGCTCGAGCACATCGTCGGCGACAGGGCGGGTCTCACGGAGGGAGAGGCGTTTCACGGTCCCCTCTTCCCTGTCGTGGTGGGGGAGTGACGCATGCGCCCCCCGCACACAGACGGGACGATGCTCCGATCGGGGAACCCGCTTCTTGATGCGCTTGTCCCCCGCGTCCGTGAATTCCTCGCGCACGACGTCACAGCGTATGTGATGTTCGGCCGTCCCGTCCGGGGATACCGCTCCCCGGACACGCCGAGCATCTGGCTCCGCGATCATTCCGACATGCTGCGGGGGGCGAAGTACTGGGAGCGCGACATGGAGAGCGCCGTCGACCATTTCGCGGAGATGCAGTCGGAAGCGGGATGGCTCTTCGACTACTTCACGATGACACCGGAGAAAGTGCCGTGCGAGAGAGAGAACTGGGCCAAGTACGTGCGCGTCCCCGTGGAAGCCGACGTCGAATACCGGTTCATCAAGGCGGTCTTCCTGGCGTGGCAGGCGACGGGGGACGACCGCTGGATGAAGGGGATGATTCCCCGCATGGAGAAGGCGCTCCGGTACGTGATGACCGATCCCTGGCGGTGGGACCGCCGGCGCAGGCTCGTGAAGCGCGCCTACACGATCGACACGTGGGATTTTGATTACACGGCGGGGCGCACTCCGTGGCTGAATTTCCGCGTGGACGAGGGGACGTACTGGGGCATCATGCACGGGGACAGCTCGGGGTATTACGAGGCGTTTCAGAATCTTGCGGTCATGCACGCACACGCGGGAAACGCGGCCGCCGCCCTCAGGTGGCGGAAGTTCGCCTCTGCGTTTCGCCTCCGGGCGAACAGGGCATCGTTCAACGGCAGGTTTTACAGGCACCGCGTTCCCATCACGCCCGTGGAAATACCGGGGGTGGACGCCGAATCGCAGCTCACGATAAGCAACCCGATGGACATCAACAGGGGGCTGGCGACCCACCCGATGGCCCTCTCCATCATTGAGGAATACCGGCGGCGCGGCGCGGCGAACCGGTTTGCCGCCGACTGGGTGAGCGTCGACCCCCCGTTCCCCGCGGGAATCTTCGGCGAGCCGAAACTCGTTCCGGGATCGTATTGCAACGGGGGGATCATGCCCCTGGTGGGGGGTGAGCTCGCGCACGCCGCGCTGGAGCACGGCCGGGAGGCGTACGGGGTGGCGCAGCTCCTCCGCTACGAGGAGCTCACGCGGGGGAACGAGACGTATCTCTGGTATTTCCCGGACGGCCGGCCGTCGTCGATCGAGACAAGCACGAGCCCCGATGCCTCGCCGACCGATGGATGGGGCTCCACGGCGATGCTCTTCGCGCTCGTGGAAGGTCTCGGGGGGGTCGTGGATGCGTCGTCGCTCTACCGGGACGTCCGGCTCTCACCCCGCTGGGCCGCGGCGGGATGCGGGGACGTTGACCTCTCTGTCTCGTACGCCGCATCGGGCGCCGGGGTCGCGTACCGCTACGCGCACGATGCGGCGAAGAACACAATCGTTCTCGCGATACGGGCCGGGGCGGCGGTCGACATGCACCTCCTGCTTCCGGCCGGCGCCCGCGCCCGCTCGCTCCGCGTCAACGGAAGGACCGTGCGCCACGCGGAATCGCGCGTCGAGCAGAGCACGTACGTCGACGCCCGGTTCCCCGTCAGGGGAGCCGCGGAAATCCTCGTTCACTATGATGGCACAGGGAAATGAAACGAAGAGAATTTCTCGCCGCTCCCGTGTTCACGCTTGCCGCTCCTGCACTCGCGCGAATCGACCCCTTTTTCCCGGCGGACCGGAGATTTCGACACCGTCTCCCGCGCCGGCAGTGAACGTCCGGCAGCGCCTCCATCAGGATTTCGTCACGTACGCCCCCGGCATCGAATACTTCATGCTCGGCAACGGCGACATACAGGCCGTCGTGCAATTCTGTCCCGACAGGAACGGGGACATTCCGCAGACATTTCTCGGACTGACGATTTTCGATCCGGCGCGATTTTGCCGTAAATGGAGCACGTTTCTGTTCGACCCCGAGAGGGGGTTCGAGAGGACCGGCGTTTCGGTCATCGCGGAGGGGCGGGGGGGGATCAGGGTCACACCGGAGAATTTTTCTTCGATCGCATGGACGTACCCGGGGTCGATTCCGACTGTCGAATGCCGCTGGACTGCGGGGGATATCGGCGTCGTCGAGAGGTTCTTTGTCCCGTCAACGGGATCGGTCCTCTTCAGGGATGTGACGCTTGAAAACAGGGGGGCGGCCCCCGTCGAACCGAAACTCTACGCGGCGCTTCTCCCCAATTTTGCGCTCTTCGACGAGATAGGCCCCGACGAACATGCGCACGCAATACAGGCGGACGGGTTCTCTTCCATGTCGCTCCGTTCACTCGATGGCGAAGTGATCGTCTCCGGGCGGTACGACCTGACCGTCGCGCCGGGGAGTATGCTCCCCGGGGCAACGACGCGGATCCGGCTCGTGTATTCGATCGGTCATGCGTCACCGGTTCCGGACGCTGCATTATATGAACGGCGGGTCGGTGAGACGGGAGAATGGTGGAATGCGCGGAACTCGTTCAGGACCGGCCATAAGGACCTTGACCATCTCTTCGGCCTCTCCCGCTCGGGCCTGAGAGCGATGCTCGCAAGGAACGGAAAGAGGGACTCCGGGACGTGGATGTACAACATGGAGTGGGTGAGGGACGACGTGATGGTGGTGATCGCACTCCTCCAGTCCGGAATGATCGCCGAGGCGAAGACGCTCCTCACGAAGCTTCTTGAAAAATCTGTCGGGCCCGACGGGAGGACGTTCGAGTCGAGCCGCTGGGCCGGTTTCGATTACACGGAGCTCGACCAGAACGGGGAGCTCCTCTATGCGCTCTGGACGTACGCGGCATGGACGGGGGACATGGATTTCGTAAAGAGCCACTGGACGCGGATCACGCAGGTGGCATCGTTCCCGCTGCAGGAACGCTTTCGCGACAGGGAATCGGGTCTGATGCATAACAGGCGTGAATTCTGGGAAAGGAACGACTCGTTCGGCGTCGAAGACGGGTATGAGCTGACGTACCAGTTCTGGGTTGCATTCGGACTCTCCCATGCCGCGGAACTCGCTGACGCAATCGGCGCCCCCGGGGGGAAATCATGGCGTGAAGCGTCCGGAGAGATACGCAGCGCGATCCTCACGAACCCGAAATTCAGGCTTGTGGAGGAGGGGCATTTCATAAAGCGGAGAACCCGCGACGGGAGATGGCAGCGATTCATGGTCCCCCCCGACCCGGCCCGTATGCCCCCGGGGTCGCCGCTGGCCAGGAACGCGAAGCCGGCGTGCGAGCCTGATCTCGGGAACGTCATACCGGTGATGTATGGTTTCGTCGAACCGGGGAGCGACATCGCCCTCGGCACGCTCCGCGACTGCGAAACGCTCTGGAGCCAGGCGTGGGATTTCGGCGGCTACCCGCGCTACAACACGGAGAGCGAACCCGATCCCCCGGCTCCCTGGCCCCTGGCGACGCTTTTCATGGCGAGAGCCTATGCGGAATCCGGCAACTGGCCGAAATTCTGGCAGTGCATGAAGTGGGTGAGAACGATTCACGGTGGTCTCTCCGGAGGCTGGTTCGAGCGATACGGGCCGAGCATTACCCCCCCTGCTCCCCCGGTATGCGTGATCGGCTGGGCGTGGGCGGAGATCACGTCGCTCATTGTCAACCACGTGGCGGGAGTCCGTCCCGGCCTGGGCGCACTGACAGTCAGGCCGCGTCTCCCGGAAGGGGTCGACACGCTGTCCGGATCGTTCCTGGTCCGGGGGAGGGCATGCACGCTCTCCGTCCGGCGGTTGAAAAACGCTCCGTCGGCACGCGTGAACGGCAGGAGCGTCCCGCTGCCGGAAGGCTCCGTGACGATCCCGTACGACGACCTGCCCCCCGGGGGGACCGGGATTGAAATGGAGGTCCTGTGAAACGGAGAGAGTTCCTGCAGGCGCCCCTGATAGGCGCGCTCCTCCCCGGCGTCGCAGGGGGAAAATCGCTGGAGCGCCTGGCGCGCGCGGGGGAGGACGGCACGCCCGATACGTCGAAGCCCTCCGGGGGGTCGCAGAGTCTCCACCCCGACTTCGTGACGTACGCGCCGGGGATCGAATACTTCTATCTCGGGAACGGCGACATACAGGGGGCCGTGCAGTATTCGCCCGGGCCGGGGGAAGAATCGTTCGTCGGGTTCACGCTGATGGACCCCGAGAACTTCTGCCGCAAGTGGAGCACGTTCCTCTTCTCTCCCGAGCACGGGTTTGAGAACACACGGCTTGGCGTCATGATCGGAAAGGGGGGGGAAGGGGGACAGGCAAAAGCAGGGATGTACCCGGGCGTCGGGGGGTACGCCGTCGGGCGGGACAATTTCGTCCGGATCGCGTGGGAGTACCCGGACGGCGTCCCCGTCGTTGCGCTCGACTGGAACGCGGGGGAATGCGGCGTGAGGGAGGAGTTCTTCGTGCCGCACGAAGGCGCGCTCCTCTTCCGCCGCGTGCGGCTCACGAACCGTTCGGCGGCTCCCCTCACCGTGAATCTCTCACTCTCCCTGTACGCCAATTTCGGGCTCTTTACGGACATACGCACGGTCGAGAAAAGCCGTACTGCCCGCGCCGACGGGCTGGCCTCCATGAGCCTCTTCTCGCTCGACCCTCACGCGGCGGTGTTCGGCCGCTACGACGTCCGCGTGGACGCCGGCCGGATCGCCCCGGGAGCGGTTGCGGAACGGGTGTACGGCTACGCGATAAAGGACGGGGAGCGCGCTCTCCGGAAGCGGACGTTCCCTGTCATCTGGCGAAAGACGTCGGCGGCGTGGAGGAAGCGAAACTCTTTTGAAACGGGGAATGCGGTTCTCGACAGGCTGTACAATGTCTCGCGCACGGAACTGAAGAGCGTTATCTCGCGGAGCGGGAGGATGGACGCGGGAACGTGGATGTACGACATGGAATGGCTCGGCGACCATGCGATGGCGTCAGAATCCCTTTTGCGCGCAGGGTTCGTCGAGGAAGCGCGTCTCCTCATCGAGAAGAACCTGCGCGACTCCATCGACGCCGACGGGAGAACGATTGAGTCCGGACGGTTCTTCGGGTACGAGCACACGGAAATCGTCCAGAACGGCATCATGATGTTCGCTGTCTGGAATTACGTCTGCTGGACCGGGGACAGGACGCTTCTCCGGAAGTACTGGCCGAAGATCCGGCTGTGCGGCGACTTTCCGCTCGGCGAATATTTCCTCGATCCGGCGAACCATCTCGTCCACAACAGACGCGAATTCTGGGAACGGAGCGACTCCCACGGTATCGAGGACGGTTTCGAGCTCGCATACCAGTTCTGGGTCTCGTTCGGCCTCGCGAAAGGGGCCGCGCTGGCGCGCCTGGCCGGCGATGCGGCCGCCGCCACCCGGTGGGAGAAGGCCTCCCGTTCCATGCAGGAGACGATGTTTTCCGATCCGGTCTACAGGTTTATCGAGGACGGGCATCTTATCAAGAGGCGGACGCGTGACGGAAGGTGGCAGAAAGAGGCGGTCCCGCCCGACCGGGGGAAGCTCCCCCACGGTTCCCCCATCGCCACAGAAGAGCATTCGTTTCTCGATCCGGACACGATCACGGCGCTCCCGATACTCCTCGAGATGATACCGCCGGGATCTCCCCTGGCCGCCGGAACGTTGCGTTATCTGGACGGGATCTGGAACCAGCGGTGGGAGGGGGGGGGATATCCACGGTACAACGTCACCGGGGAAGACAATCCCCCGGCGCCCTGGCCCCTTGCGTCCATGCTCGTGGCGCGCGCGAGTGCGGCCGCGGGTGAATACGACCGGGTCTGGCGGGTTCTGGAGTGGCTTGACCGCCTTGCGGGGCGGTCCGGGTCATGGTTCGAACGGTGTGCGCAGTCCATCACTCCCCCCATGCCCCCCGTCGGAGTGGTGGGGTGGACCTGGTATGAAATAATCAATTTATGCTCGCACCACATTGCGGGGCTCAGGCCGGAGGTGGACGCGCTGGTTGTCAGGCCCCGCCTTCCGGACCGGATCGACACGCTCGCCTCGTCTCACAATGTGCGCGGGGCGGTTGTCCATGTTGCCGTGCGGAGGGGGAGCGGGACTCCCCGTGCCGCCGTCAACGGCAAAGAGGTCACACTCGCGAACGGCGCTCTGCGCGTTCCCTATCCGGGGCGCGGGTCGGCACTTACAATGGAGTTTACGCTATGAAACGGAACGAGTTCCTCCGATTCTCCGCCTCCGCAGCGCTCGGCGCGGCGGTGTTTCCCTCCCTGCTGGGCGGCCGGAATGCGCCGGAGGGAGAGCGCCCCGCCCGGGCGATCACCCCCGGGGTGCCTCCGGGGGCGCCCTCCGGCACGGATGATGAACGGTACTGGGAGTTCGTCCGCGCCCAATTCCCCCTTGAGACGACGCGCGCCTATCTCAACACCGGCGGGCTCGGCGCCTCCCCTTACCCGGTCATCGACGCCGTGGCGGGGAAGATCGGAGAGCTGGAGAAGATATGCGAAACCGGGCATGACGATTCGGTCCTGGATGAGATCCGGAAGAATGCGGGCGCCCTCCTGGGATGCGACGGCGCGGAGCTCGCCTTCACGCGGAACACGACGGAGGGAATCAACATCGTTGCCAACGGGCTTCCGTTCCGGAAGGGGGACGAAGTCATACTGACGACGCAGGAACACATTGCGAACGCGTTCACGTGGCTCGCGCTGGCGAAGCGTGAGGGGATCGTGCTCCGGCTGTTCGAACCCTCGACGGTTTCCGACGCTGAGAACATCGAGGCGCTGACCCGCTGCATAACGCAGCGGACCCGCCTCATAAGCATCCCCCACGCGCTGACGACGACGGGAACGATAATGCCCGTCGCGCAGATCGCGCGCATCGCCAGGGAAAAAAATATATGGTTTTTCGTCGACGGTGCACAGACCGCAGGCATGTTCCCGTTCAGCCTGCACGCGATCGGGTGCGACGCCTACGCCACGAGCGGCCACAAGTGGCTCCTTGGCCCGAAGGAGACGGGACTCCTGTACGTCCGCAGGGAGATGCTCGACACGGTCGCCCCGAAATTCGTGGGCGCGTACTCGGGGGGGGATTTCGACATGCAGAAGAGAACGCTCTCATTCAATCCGGCGGCTCAGCGGTACGAATACGGAACCGTGAGCATCCCGCTCCGCGTCGGGCTCGGCGCCGCGATAGCGTTCATCAGGAGCATCGGGATCGGGAGGATCTGGAACCGGGACAGGATGCTGGCGGACTCGCTCGTCGCGGGACTCGGGGCGCTCCCGGACGTCATGCTCATCTCCCCGGCGCAGCCGGAGATGAGGACGGCGATGGTGACGATCCAGCACCGGACGCTGCCGCACGACAGGCTACAGGCGCATCTCGACACGTACAACCTGCGTACCCGTTCGGTGACCGAATCAGGCATGCACGCTCTCCGGCTCTCGTTTCACCTGTACAATACGCCGGGAGAGGTCGCCCGGGTCCTCGAAGCACTCCGCACCGCCCCGAAAGGATGATGCTGAATGAAATCGGTAAACCTATTCGATGTGAGCTTCATCTTCGTCTACTTCCTGATCATCATGGGGATCGGGTTGTATTTCATGAAGGTCAACAAGGGAGGAAAGGAGTACTTCACGGGGGGGAGCATGATCCCCTGGTGGATGTCGGGGATCTCGCTGTACATGGGGAATTTCAGCGCATGGATTTTCACGGGTGCTGCCGGGTTTGCCTATACCTCCGGCTGGTTCACGATCCTGTACCTGGCCGTCGGCCCCGTCGCGTACCTCGTCGGGTCCCACCTGACGGCGACGCTGTGGCGCCGGACGCGCTCGATCTCGCCGCTCCAGTACATCCAGACCCGGTACAACCTGAGCACGCAGCAGCTCATGAGCGCCGTGATCGCGACGAATTTCATACTGTCGGCGGGGGTTCAGCTCGCGTCGACGTGCAAGCTCTTTGCGCCGATCATCGGCATCGACATGACGATGATCGTCCTCATCATCGGGAGCATCGTCCTCCTTCATAACATGCTCGGGGGGCTCTGGGGGGACATGGCGATGGACGTCGTGCAGGGGGTTGTGCTTCTCGGGATTACGTTCACCGTGATGCCGCTGAGCCTGGGGCTCATCGGGGGATTCGGGGAGCTCATGAAGGCGATGCCCCCCGTGTCGTTCGACCAGACGTACAACGGCGTTCACTACACGCAGCACTGGCTCGTCTCGATACTCATCATCACGAGCATCGGGTTTGCGGCGGGGGGCGCGCAGCGTTTCTACTCGGTCAGGGACGAAAAGAGCGCGAAGCGCGTCGGCAGGCTTGCCGCGCTCCTCGCGTGCTCCGTGCCGCTCGTGTTCGGGATCCCGCCCCTCGTCGCGAGGGTGTACTGGCCCGACCTCTCCCAGGTCGATTTCTTCAAGCCCTTCATCGGGAAAAACCCGCAGGACCTCGTGTTTGTGGGACTCGTGTTCAAGCTTCTCCCGCACGGGCTGATCGGCGTATTCATCGCCGCGATGCTCGCGGCGACGATGACAACGCTCAGCACGGTGTACAACATGGTGTCGTCGATAATTTCCCACGACATGTACAAGGGTGTCATCAAACCCGACCTGTCGGACAGGGCCCTTCTGAAGGTCGGCCGCGTCACATCGCTCTGCCTGGGGCTTATCGTGATGGGACTTGCGATCACGTTCATACACAGCACGTTCGGTCTCTTCAACCAGATGCAGGCCTTTTTCACGCTCTTTAATATCCCGGTGACGGTCCCGCTTGCATTCGGGCTCATATTCCGGCGTATCCCCAAATGGGCGGCGCTCGGATCGATACTCTGGAGCCTGATCATGGGGGCGGCGGCGCGGTACCTTCTCGGATGGGACATCGGTCCGCAGGTGTACCTCTCGACGATTCTCTCCTTCGGCGTCCTGCTTTCCTCCTCGTTTGTGGCGGACCTGTACAGGACCCGGAAGCCGCTTCTCTGGACGACAAGCATCCTGATAAGCGCGGTCCTGGCGGCGATATTCGCGCTCTCTCCCGGGGCGGACGCCGCCCGGTGGCAGATCGCGGCGTCCATCGCCTGCGCGCTCGTGCTCGGGCCCACCCTCGTCCCGCTCGCCCGGCTCTTTGCGCGCGATACCGACGAGGAAAAGAAGGAGATTCTCCGGTTCTACGAGAAGCTCGACACGCCCGTCGACGTCCAGGCGGAGGTGTTCGCGGCGGGACGCAAGCAGGTGGCGACGCTGCCGGTCGTGGGAAGGACGATCGTGTTCCTCGGCGTCCTTGTGGGACTCGCGTTCCTCAACACGCTCGGGACGGGCGAGACGATCGCCGTGATCGCGATGATGACGATCCTCCTCGGGTTCGGGGGGACGCTCTGGATTGCGGGGAAACGGGTGCAGATGCGTGAGGCACGGGAGTTGGCCCTCGCATCCAACCCGCTCCCGTAGCGGCGGAAGGAGAATGACCTCCGGCCGCGCCGGAGACTTGTGCGGGGGGGTGTTTTTTTGTATACTGATAAATCACTAATAAAACAACGTTTTATTAGTCATACGAAGGCAGCCATGGCAAGGGACTACTCGGTACCCGCAATTCACAGGGCGGTGCAGGTGATTGAACTGCTTGCCGCCTCACACAGCGGCTTCTCGCTCGCGGAAGTGTCGCGCCAGACCGGCATTCCGAAGAGCTCGCTGTTCCGCATTCTCGCCGCGCTCGAGCAGCACTCGATCGTCCTCCAGGATCACGAAAGGAAGATCTTCCGGCTCGGGATGAAACTCCTTGACTGGGGAAACGCCGCGCTCGAAAAAATCGACCTCAAAACAATCGTCCATCCGCACCTTATCCGGATGGCGCACGAGACGCGCGAGAGCTATTACCTGACGATTCTCGACGGGTTTGAGGTCATCATCATCGACCGGGCCGACAATCCCGAAATGTGGTCGATCGTGGCACGCCTGGGGGCGCGTTCCCCGGTCCATGCCACCGCCTCGGGGCAGGTGCTCATCGCCGACCTTCCCGAAGAGACGCTCCACCGGATCGTCGGGCAGAGCGGGCTGAAGAAGTTCACCGCGAAAACAATAACGAGCGAGCTGCGGCTGAAGAAACGGCTTCGTGAGATCGTGCGCGACGGGTTCTCCGTCGCTGATGCGGAGTACAAACCGGATCTCTGTGCAATCTCGGTTCCCATCTACGATCACAACGGGAAGGTTGTCGCCGCGCTCATGACGGGGATCCAGTCCGAGCGGAAGAAGAAAGAGGAATCGATCGCCCGTATCATCCGGATTCTGAAGAAGGAGGCTGCGCTGATCTCCCATGCGATCGGCTTCGTGGAGGCGGCCGCGTGAATGCCGCCGAGGTGAAGCCCCTGGAACTGGGGATCGTGAGCGACGAGATCGCGGCCGATTTCCGGACGGCGGCGGGCCACGGCATATCCTGGGGGATCACGCGGTACGAGATCCGGTGCCTGGCGAGCGGCCGTGTGCCGGACGTGAACATGGCCGAATGGGAAGACGCGGTAGCCGCGGCCCGGGAGCACGGACTCACGATCACCGCACTCTCCCCCGGCATCCTGAAGCATTCGCTCGACCGGTCCGACGACCTGGAAAGGGAGCTGCGCGAGACGCTCCCGCGCACGATCGATTGCGCGTGGCAGTGCGGCGCGGGCCTGATCATCGTGTTCGGCGTGCAGAGGAGCAAAGCGGAGACTGCCGGGGATCACTCGCGCGTCGTGGATCTCCTGCGCAGGGCGGCGGATGCTGCGGAGAGTGCGGGGATGAGGATCGCCATCGAGAACGAACCCGGATTTCACTGCGACACCGGGGCCGCAACGCGCGCGATCATCGACGAGGTGGGATCGCCTGCGCTCGGCGCAAACTGGGACCCGTGCAATGCGTACGGGACGGAGGAGATCCCGTACCCGGACGGCTACGCGGCGATAAAGCCTGTGATACTGAACGTGCATGCCAAGGACACCGCCCGCGGATCCCTCATCCAGTGTGTCCCGGTGGGGGAGGGGGCGATCGACTGGGAAGGGCAGATCAGGGCTCTTGTCGCGGATGCGATCGTCCCGCACGTCACGATCGAGACCCACTGCCTGCCGCTCGTGGAACAATCCGCGAAAAACGTCCGGACGCTCCGCTCACTTCTCGGGAACGCCGCGCCGGCGGCGGGCGCATAACAGGAACCGGTGTTCGATGCCTTCACTCTTCGGCCGTGATATCGGGAGAGACGACCTCCTGAAGCGGGTTGGCGATCTGTCGCAGGTCGCCGGGATCAGGATGATGGTGCTTGCCGACGGGGCCGAGCGGGGCGTAAGGATTGCCGACGTGCGGACAGGATCGGGCCTCCGGTTCCAGGTCACGCTTGACCGCGGGATGGATCTCTCCCTCGCCGAGTATCGCGGGATCCCGCTTGCGTTCAGGACTCCGACGGGAGACGCTCACCCCGCGCTGTTCGAACCGGAGGGGAAGGGCTGGCTCAGGACGTTCGCAGGCGGATTGATGACCGGCTGCGGGATGACGTACCTCGGGGCCCCCTGCAGGGATGCAGGGGAGAACCTGGGGCTCCACGGGCGGCTTTCGCACCTGCGGGCGACCGGGGTCGCCGCATCCGAGCGCTGGGAGGGGGACGAATGTACGCTCCGTCTCTCGGGGTCGCTCAGGGAGTCCGCGATGTTCGGGGAGAACCTGCATCTCACCCGCGTCATCGAGACGAGAATCGGCAGTTCGCGCATTGCCGTGCGGGATGTGGTGCGGAACGAAGGGCGCGCGCGTTCCCCGCTGATGATGCTCTATCATATCAACGCAGGCTGGCCGCTCGTTGATGCGGGGGCCCGGCTTCTCCTCCGGGGGAGGATCAACGATCACGCCTCTTCCGGCGTGAAAACGACCCCGCGCGACCCGGATGCGGCGGCGGGACTTGAACTCGCCCGCTCGTTCACCTCCCCCGTCGCCGGTTTTGCAGAACAGGTGTTCTATCACGATCCCGAGGCGGACGGCGACGGCTATGCCTCGGCGCTTCTCGAGAACGGAAGGCTCGGCCTCGCCCTCATGGTCCGCTTCCGTCCGGACGAGCTCCGCCGTCTCGCCGAGTGGAAGATGATGGCCGAGGGAGCATACGTCGTGGGGATCGAGCCGGCAAACTGCGGCGTCGAAGGAAGAGACGTCGAACGGCGGGCGGGGACGCTGGAATTTATTGAGCCGGGGGAAGAGCGTCATTTTGAGGTGCAGATCGAAATCATCGACGGCGCGGGGAATATCGGATCGGCGATTGCGCTGAACCGCCTGGCCTGACCACACAATGAGGGCGCCGTCGGTCACGAGTACAGAGTGAGAACGAGCATGCCAACATCACGACGGGATTTCCTGAAGGCCGGCGCCCTCGCGGCGGCCGGATTGCCTATCGTCCCCGCACTCCTCCCCCGCGCACCGGCCGCCGGTGCGTCCCCGCCTCCGCAGAATGAACGGCAAAATGTCCCCCCCGGCAACGGAGGTCTTCTCTTCGACGATTCCGACATCCCGCGCATGCGAAGGGCGGTCGAACACCCCCGCGTCGCGTCATACTGGAAATCAATGACCGGGGCCGACCTTGCGGCGGACACGGAGTTCATCCGGACCGGAGCAAGGCTCAACAACCATTCGAAGGACATGCTCCGTGTACGCCAGATACTGGAGCGGACCTCGTTCGTCTATGCCCTGACCGGGAACGCCGCACAGCGCGACGTTGCGCGCCGTGCCGTGGACAAGATGCTCGAATACCCGAAGTGGGATTATTTTCTCGAGGGGGGGCGAGACGTGATCGGCCTCCAGAGGGCCCCGGAGGCGACGATTGCGATGTCATGCGCGCTCCAGTGGCTCCGGGGAGCCCTGTCGGATGAGACCGCACGCGAGATCGAGTCCCAGATCGGCGAGAAGGGGGCCCCCGCGTGCTACCGCACGCTGTACGGCATGAAGTATCCCGACCGTGTGCGCGGCTGGGGATTCGACCCGGAAGACGACTACCCGTTCCATGTTGACATGAAGCGGTGGCCGCTCATACTGAATTCCACGAACCTGAAGGCGATACCGATTGCCGGGCTCGGGATCGCCGGCTGCCTCCTCCACGGCAAACACCCGCAGGCCGGGCAGTGGATCGCGATGGCGGAACAGAGCGCACGCGCGTTCGCGCTGATGTACGGGCCGGACGGCGCGTACGACGAAGGCGTGGGATACTGGGGATATACCTCCACACACATTACGCTCCTCGTCGAGGTCTTCCGCAGGATGCTGGGGAGGGATATTGCCGGGATTATCAATTTCCCCGGTACCGTACGGTACGGTCTCAGGATGTGGATGCCGGGGGCGGGTCGGCCGAACGACTGCGTCAATTTCAGCGACGCGGCGGCGATGGGGGACATGTCCGTCGCGGCATGGACCGCCGGCCGGCTCAGGGACGGCGTCGCGCAGTACACTGCGACGCACGCGGGGGAGCTCTCCAGCCCCTGGTCCGTCATATGGCTGGATCCTTCCCTGAAAGAGGAAACGCCCGGGCCCGATCAGTACGACGTCCGTTTCTCGAACGACTGGGTTGTCGCGCGGAGCGGATGGGACGAATCGGACGGCGTCGTTGCCCTCAGGAGCGGGGGCCCGGCGAACCACGAGCACGCCGACCGGAACAGCGTGATTTTCAAGGCGCACGGACAGCGGATCTACCATGACCCGTATCATGCCGCCTACCCGAATACCGATCCGCTCTGGGTCCTCCGCCTCACGAAATCGCATTCGTCTCTTCTCATCGGCGGACAGGGGCACCAGTACCACGACGGTCACGAGGGGACGAACGCATCATTCGCCGAGGCGCACGTCGTGGAATACCGCGCCGACGCCCGGTCGATGGTTGTCACAAGCGACGCCACGTCGGCCTACAATCTCGTGAATCCCGACGTTACGCTTGTCCGGAGGACGGTCGTCTTCCTGAAGCCGGACGTGCTTGCCGTTCTTGATCGCGTCAGGCTTGCGACGAATCCCCTCTCCGTGCAGGTGCGGTTCCAGGTTGACAACTCCGACGGAAAGGGCTCCGTGTCCGCGGAACCTTCGGCGTTCACCGTCTTCCGTCCGGATGTTGCCGCGCGGACGACCGTGCTGGGAAGCCGGGAGGTGCGCGTGCGATGTGCAAATCTCGAGATACCCGCCGACAAAGGGGTCTTCCCGTACGCGGAAGCAGAATCCGCCCCCGCTCTTGATCACGTCATCCTCACGGTGTGTTGCGCCACAGGCGCCACCACCACCGCTGGTCCGGCGAAGGCCCGGCAGCTCCGCGCGTCGCGCGAGGGGAATCTCTGGCGCTTCACGGGCGGAGCGGGCGTCCCCGCCGTGGCGATCGATACGACAACGGACACGCCGGAAGTGACAATCGGGTGAACGCGATGAAGCCGTCGGACGCATACTTTGAAGAGGCCCTCCGCTGCATCCCGTGGGGGACGCAGACAAACGCGAAGCGCCCGATTCCCTTTTTCTCGGAAACGATGCCGAAATTCATTGTGAAGGGGAAAGGGTGCAGGATATGGGACATGGAGGGGAAGGAGTACATCGACTACCGGCTTGCGCTCGGACCCGTGACGCTCGGGTACTGTTTTGATGAAGTCGACGACGCCGTCAGGGAGCAGATGTCAAAAGGGGTGCTCTTCAGCATGGCGAGTCCGATCGAGCTCGAGCTCGCCCGGAGAGTCTGCAGCATGGTCCCCAACGCCGACATGGTCCGCTTCATGAAGACCGGCGAGGATGCCAACTCCTGCAACGTCCGGATTGCGCGGGCGTACACGAAACGGGACATGATACTGATAAGCGGCTATCACGGGTATCCCGACTGGTTTGCGGCGGAAGAAGGACCGGCGAACGGCGTCCCGCTGTTCATGAGGGAGTACGTCCGGCCGATTCCCTGGGGTGATTGTGAGGCGGCGGAAAAACTTGTGCGTCTCTACGGCGAACGGATTGCATGCGTCGTGTCGATCGGATACGATTTCAACGAGGAGACCGGGGGCGCCTACCTCCGTCACCTGCGGAAACTCACCCGTGAGTGCGGGGCTCTTCTCGTCCTCGACGAGATCCTGACGGGATTCCGCCTGGCACCGGGGGGTGCGCAGGAGTTCTACGGGGTTGACGCTGATCTCGCGGGGTATGCAAAGGCGATTGCCAACGGCTACCCGCTGTCGGCGTACTGCGGCAGGAGGGAATACATGGAGACCCTCAACTCGTTCAAGATAACGACGACATACGCCGGGGAGACCCTCTCCATGGCGGCGGCGATCGCCACGCTCGACTGCATGAAAAGGGAGAGGGTCCACGAGCATATCTGGGCGATGGGGCGACGGCTCATGGACGGCTTCAACGGGATCGCCGCCGGGCTCGGCGTCGCGGGACGCGCCTCCGGCCTTCCCCCGGCGTCCTGGCTCAAATTCGAGCACGCGGATCCGTCGTACCCCCCGCGGCTGGAATACCTGTGGCACCGCGAGCTTTACAGGGAGGGAATATTCGCCAACCCCCGGTGGTTTATCTCATTCTCGCACCGCGAGCCGGATATCGATGAAACGCTCGCGAAAGCCCGCACGGCGCTCCGCCGGGCGCTCGACGCGGAAGTGAAGGAACGGAACAGCGTGAAGCCGTTCTGGTGGTAGCGTGAATCGTCCCGGCGTGATGCTCCATAACATCATGACAGCACATGGAATGCGTCCGTTGACGTTCCGGTTCGTTGCGGCGCTGGCGCTCCTCTGCCAGTGCGCGTTCGGTTTTGCCGGGCGCGACAGCGCGGCGCCCCCCCGGCTGTTTGCCGCGGTGTTTATCGTCCGCGGGAGCGTCTCGGGGAACGCCACGGGAGGATACGGCCTCTATGTCAGGCCGCAGAATGACACGGCATGGAGCCGCATTTCAAGATCGTCCACGCTCACCTTCGGCGTCGCCCTCTTCGACAACGGGCGGACGCGGCGGTACTATATGGCCGCCGGGAACGGCGTCCACAGGTCGACAGACGGGGGGATGTCGTGGAAAATACTCACATCGTGGCAGACGGAGGAAATACTCTGCGTGGTCCCCGACCCGGTTGACTCGGCGGTCGTGTACGCGGCGACGCCGTTCGGTGTGTTCCGGACGTCCGATGACGGGAAGACGTGGGAGAAGAAGATGACGGGGATCCCGACGTGGTTCGTCCAGCGGATCGTGATGGACGTGCGCGACAGGAAGACGCTCTACGCGGCGACGGAGACCGACCTCTTCAAAACCACTGATGCGGGGGAACACTGGGAGGCGATGGGGAGCGGGCTCACGCAGGTGCTGGCCCTGGTGCAGCATCCAGGGGATCCCCGCATCATCATCGCCGCGGGAGAATTACAGGGGATCCGGCGGACGACGGACGGGGGCCGGACCTGGTCAGGGACGCTGGGGGCCGATTCCGCGATAATCTACACGCTGCGCGCCTCGTCCGCCGGTACCGAGTTCTATGCGGCGGGATGGAAGACCGGCCTCCTCCGGAGCACCGATAACGGGGCTTCGTGGCGCCAGGTCTGGCCTGCGCCCGGCGTCGATGCGGTCTATTCGCTCTTCGTCTATCCGGGCGATCCTTCCCACCTGCTCGTGGGAACGGTCGGCGACGGGATATTTGAATCGCCCGACGGGGGAGCCACGTGGCGGCGGGCCGGGCTGAACGGCGCGCAGGTGAAACAGATAGAGCTCTACCCGTAACACTCTCCTCCACTACATGGGAATCTGACAGGTGCATGCACTCCATCAGAAACTGATACTGGGTCCTCTCCTGCTCCTCGCAGCCGGAATTGCCTCCGCACAGGTGAACATCCCGCGCTCTGTCGCAGGGTGGAACAGCCCGCCTTCTTCGGCGGGCCCGTCGACCGTGCGTGCCTCCGTTCTTGCGACACACCTCTTCGTCGTCGGCGCCGCAAACCCGGAAACGGGAGTGTTCGTCCAGCACACCGGGGACGACACGGTCTGGTCCCACACCGGGTCGAAGACGATCCGCGCGTTCGGCATCGCCGCGGGTCCCGGCGCGAACGGGCGCGTGATGTACATCGCGGGTGGAAACGGCGTTCACCTTACGCGCGACGGGGGACGCACCTGGAAGATCACGACCGACTGGAGGGTGACGGAAGTGATGTGTGTCGCCCCGGACCCGGCCGATACGAACACGGTCTACTGCTCGACCCCGTACGGGATATTCAAGACAACCGACGGCTGCGCGACGTGGAGCGGGATGAACACCGGTCTGGGCTCGCTCTACATCCCCTCCGTCATCGTCCGCAGGGGAGGGGGGCTTTTCTGCGTGTCGGAGGACGGGATCTTCGAAAGCGCCGACGGTGCACGCCACTGGGAGAGGATGGGGCTGAGCGTCCGCGGGACGCGCGTCCTCGCGCAAAGCCCGTTCGATCCTTCGTTCCTTATCGCCGGGACCGAGGAGTACGGCCTCTTCGTGTCGCATGACGGCGGCAGGGTCTGGACCCGGAGCGAATCGGGGGTCGATCACATGACGTTTTACGCCGTGGCGTTTGATCCGGTGAACCCCGACATCGTGTATGCCGGCGGTTACGTGACCGGCGTGTACAAGTCCGTCGACGGCGCAAAATCCTGGAAGCGAACGAATGAGGGGCTCGCCAATCTCAACGTGCACGCGATCGCCGTCGATCCTCTTGACAACAGCCGTGTGTACGCGGCCACGCTCTGGGGAGGCGTCTACCGTTCCACGGACGGCGGCGCGAACTGGAAAGGGGCCGGGCTCAGCGGTGCGCAGGTGTGGAGCATTGTCATAGACACTTTCTGATCGGAATGGCCTCATGAGAAATTTCATCATCGTCCTTGCTGCATGTGCGTGTGCACTCTCTCCCGTGTCCGCCCCGGCACAGGCTTCCGGCGGGGGCGCCCGCGCGGAGTATCTCCGGGGCTACGAACAGCGGGCGCAGTACATCGCCTCCTACTACGACACATCGATGGCGGGGGGCTATTACTCCGCGGCGGCCCGGTATGCGCACGGGAAGGACATCCGCACCGCGGACAGCATGCTTGTTGCCGCCCTCAGGGAACCCAGGGGGGACATGTTCTGGATGTTCCCCTGCATCGGGGCGTACCTGAACGGGAAAGACAGGATGTCCCCGGAGACGAAGGCGGTCGTGCGGAACGCCTGGAAGACGTACGCGCCGTACAGGGGGGACACGGAGAATCACTGGGCGATGTACTATTCGACCCTCTTCCTCGCGAGCGAACAGTGGCCGGGACTCCCCGGTTCCGAGTGGTACAACGGCAAAAGCTCCGACGAGAACAGGACGGAAGCGAAGGAGTACCTTGTGCACTGGATGGAGATCGCGACGACGATCGGACAGGGGGAATTTGATACGCCGGACTATTTCGCGGAGTACGCGATCTCGATGTCGCTTCTTGCGGATTTTGCGACGGACCCGGACATGAAACAGCGGGGAACGATGATGCTCGACTACCTGCTTGCCGACTTTGCCGACGAGCAGCTCGACGGGCAGTACCTGGGAGGGTTCAGCCGCATCTACCAGCCGGCCGTCTACAAGCCGCTCCTCTCCCCCGCCTCCGCATACGCGTGGCTCTACTTCGGGACGGGCGAGCCGTCCCAGTCGGGCTGGGTGCTTCTCCCGGCGCTCGGGAAATACCGGCTTCCGCAGATAATCGAGTCTATCGCGACCGACAGGACGCAGTCGTACGTGGAGCGCGAGAGGAAGCGCGTGAGGAATGTCATCAGGTTCGGGAAGGAGAAGAACCCGCCCGTCTACAAGTACACGTACGTGACCAAGGACTACGGGCTTGGGTCCCTTCAGGGCGGGCTCCTCCAGCCGATTCAGCAGCACACGTGGGGTCTCCGGTATACGTACGGGCGTCCCTACACAACGATATTCGGGCTTCATCCCTACTGGTCAAGCCTGGAGCTCGGGATGTTCTTTCCCGAGGAGATCAAGCCCCTGATTGCCGACGTTGTCGCGTCGAAGAGCACGTACAACAACCCGGACAAGTGGACCGGGGGCTCCCCCTTTGAAAGAACATTCCAGCACAGGAACACGGTCATCGTGCTCTATGATATCAGTCCGGGGACGAGCACCGAGCACATCGACGGCTTCTTCCCCCGCAATCTCCAGGAGCGGATCGCCGACCCTTCGGGCTGGATCTTCTGCAAGGCGGGGGATACCTATTGCGGGTGGTATCCCCTGCAGCCGGGGGAGTGGACCGAGGAGCGTGACACACCCGGGCAGGCGAAGAACGCGATCGGGAGGCCGGAGGACATCGACAGGAGCAGGGAGACGGGGGAGTGGCGATTCCGGAGCAACCACCTCCAGAACGGCGAGGTCGTCGAGGTCCGCTCGAAAGCGGAGATCGGTTCGTTCGAGAAGTTCTGCGCCGGCCTCCGCCGGTGCCGCCCGAATGCGGTGCTGAACCCGGGCGGTGTCAGCGTCGACTACACGACGCTGGGTGGCGACAGGATGGAGTTTGCGTTCCCCGACACCCGCGTCCTGAACGGGAAGACGATTGACCTGACGGCGACCCCGCTTTTCGACGGGCCGTACCTTCACGCCGCGGTGGGGAGCCAGAAGCTCTCAATAACATACGGGAAACAGAAGCTCGATCTCGACTTCAGGAAACTGACAATCACGGAATAGACGGCATGAACCTTCCCGCCCCTTCGTCTGTGCGCGATCTCGACGCCGTTGTCGCGGGCGTCTCCGTAGTGGACGTCATCGGCCGCCCGATGGACCTCGCATCTCCGCCGAAGCCCGGCGGGATGCAGCCGCTCGGCTCGATCACGATGACAACCGGGGGGATCGTGCCGAACGTGGGAATCGACCTGGGGAAACTCGGCTTCCGGGTCGGCGCGGTGACGCGCGTGGGGAACGACACGTTCGGCGGGTTCCTGAGGAGCCAGCTCGACATGCACGGCATCACCTCCGCGGGGCTCATCCTTGATGATTCCAGGCAGACCTCCTCGACGATCGTGGGGGTGGACGGGAACGGGGAGAGGACGTTTTTCCACACGCGGGGATGCATGGAGAATTTCCGCGTGGAAGACCTGCTCGCCCACGTCGACGTGGTGCGGCGGGGGAGGATACTCGTGTTCGGCTACTACGGTCTCCTCCCGGAATGCGACAGGCATCTCGGGAGGCTCTTCCGGGCGATCCACGTGAGAACGGGCACTCCCGTTCTCCTCGACACAGCGGGCATCCCGCGCCGCGACGACAGGCTGCTCCGCTCGTTCCTGCCGCACGTGGACTACTTCTTCCCGAGCTACGATGAAGCCTCCGTCATCACGGGGGAAACCGAGCCGGAGAGCATCGTAAGGGCGTTTCTCGACGCGGGTGCGCCCGGGCCCGTCGGCGTCAAGCTCGGCGCCGGGGGGTGTCTTGTCTCCTGGCGCGGAAAAACAAAACGGATTCCGGCGCGCAGGGTCCGCCGCGTTGTCGACACCACGGGCGCAGGTGACGCGTTCATCGCCGGCTTTGTCGCAGGGCTCCTCGGGGGCGCCGATCCGTTTGCGGCCGCGAAGCTCGGGAACGCCGTGGCGGCCTCCAGTCTCTCGGCCGTCGGCGCTTCAACCGCGATACGGCCGGTCAGCGAATACAGGAGAGCATGAAACCGACGTATCATATCGTCTCCCACTCGCACTGGGACAGGGAATGGTACAGGAGCTTCGAACAGTTCCGTGCGATGCTCGTCACGATGATCGACGATCTTCTCGATATCCTCAGGCGCGACGGGGAGTTCCGGCATTTCACGCTCGACGGACAGACGGTTGTCCTGGAGGACTACCTCGCGGTCCGTCCGGAGAAGCGTGACGAGATCCGGCGGCTCGTGGCCGGGGGGCGCATCGTGACGGGGCCGTGGTACGTCCTTCCCGACGAATTCCTCGTCAGCGCCGAGTCGACGGTGCGGAACCTGATGACCGGCACGCGCATGGCGGCGTCGTTCGGCAAGACGATGACCGTGGGATACATCCCCGATTCGTTCGGCCACATCGCCATGATGCCGGCGATACTCCGGGGGTTCGGCATCAGCACGGCGCTCGTCTACAGGGGGTTCGGCGGGGAGCCCGGCCAGCAGACGTCCGAGTACTGGTGGCAGGCTCCGGACGGGACGCGCGCGCTCATGATCCATCTCTTCCGGCACGGGTACAGCGCGGGATATTTCTACGGGGAGACGGACGCGGAGATCCTGAAGAGATTCTCTTCGCTCAGGGAAGAGCTTGACCGCCGCGCCGCGACGTCGCACCGGCTCCTGATGAACGGCGGGGACCACCACTGGCCCGACCCGCATATCCCTGCAACGATCGATCTTCTCCGGAAATCGTTCGAGGGGACGTTCGAGCACAGCACCGTCGAGCGCTACGCCCGCGCTGTCCGGTCCGAGATACTCCCGTCCGGAGAGGAGATGGCGGTGGCGCCACCGCAGGCGCCGCCTGTCCCAATCCCCGTTATCGAAGGGGAGCTCAGGTTCGGGTACCGGTACGCGTTTGCCGTTCTGGGCGGGGTCTATTCCAGCAGGATGTATATCAAGCAGGCGAACTGGAAATCGGAGATGCTCCTGGAGCGGTATGCGGAGCCCCTGAACGCGCTCGCCCGGGCGTCGGGGATGCGCTCGCAGTTGGCGCCTACGGCGCCACTCCTTCGCCATGCCTGGCTTTCACTCATGAAAAACCATCCCCACGACAGCATCTGTGGCTGCTCGGTCGACCCGGTCCACAGGGAGATGATGACACGCTTCGCGGCGGTGGAGCAGATCGGCGGGTCCGTGATTGATACCGCGCTCGCGCACATACTTCCGTACGACGACACCGCCGCCGGGGACGACAGGTACCTCTTCCTTTTCAATCCCTCCCCGTTCGCGCGGACGGAGGCCGTTGAGGCCGAAGTCCGCTTCTTCCGGCGGGACGTTGTCGTCGGGCTGAATCCGGACGTGGTGGCGGACCCGGAGATTCCTCCCGCAAGAGGTTTTGCGCTCCTGGATTCCTCCGGCAGCGAAGTCCCCTTCCAGGTCCTCCGGAGGGAAAAAGTGTACGACATCACGTACAGCCATTACAACTATCCCCGCCAGACGCTTGCCGACAGGTTCAGCATCATCGTCGATGCGAAAGACGTCCCTCCTCTCGGCTTCAGAGGTTACCGCGTCGAGAAAAGGGATAAGCTTCCCGCAATCTCCCCCGCCGTGAAGGGAGGAAAGAACTACATCGAAAACCGGTATCTCCGCGTCTCCGTCGGACCGGGGGGCGCCGTGACGGTGCGCGACAAAATCAGGGGGAAGGAATACCGGGGACTGAACGTGTTCGAGGATTCCGGTGACGTCGGAGACGAGTACAATTATTCCTACCCTGCGCATGACACCGTTGTGCGGTCGGGAAAGAGCGGCGCGCGCGTGAGCGTTCTCGAGCGGGGCCCCCTGAGGGCTTCGCTCCTCGTCGCGACGGCCCTCCGGATCCCCGCTGCAGCGTCCGCCGACAGGAAGGCGAGGGGGACAAAGACCGTGACACTCCCGGTGAAGACGCGCATTTCCCTGGGAGCACACTCCCGGTTCGTCGAATGCGAGACCACGGTGGAGAACGGTGCACGGGATCACCGCCTCCGGGCCCTCTTCCCCCTGGGGACCGGGACCGACCGCGTGCTCGCCGACTCGCAGTTCTGCATTGTCGAGCGCGTGCAGAGAACGTATGACGTCCGGAGTTTCACGATCGAGCATCCGGCGCAGGTTGCCCCGATGCAGCGGTTCGTCACCGTGAACGGATCAGACCGGTCGCTGACGCTCCTTGCGTACGGCCTTCCGGAGTACGAATTGATCCTCGACGGGAAGGGGACGCTGGCGCTCACGCTCCTCCGCTGCGTCGGACTTCTCGCGGGGGACGATCTGATCACCCGCCCGGGGGGAAAGGCGGGATGGCACAATGAGACGCCCGACGCACAGTGTCAGGGGCTTCACACGTTCCGCTATGCGCTCCTCCCCCATGGAGAGGAAGACCCCCCGTGGGGCGAATTCGTCACGCGCGAAAGCGAGAGCTTCCATCTCCCCATGCTTCCGTTCAGGAGGAAGAACGGCGCGCCCCTCCCTCTGGAATCCTCGCTCTTTGCGCTTGAAGGGGGGACGCTCGTCCTGAGCGCGCTCAAGGAATCCGAAGACGGGACGGGCATTGTCGTTCGCGTCTACAATCCGGGGCCCGTGGACGCGGAAGGAACGCTCCGGTGCGCACGTCCGGTGAAGGACGCCCACTGTACGAACCTGAACGAGGAGGTGTCCTCGCGGGCGGAATTTGCAGGCGGCCCCCGCGGCTCGACGCTCACGCTCAGCGTTCCCGCGGGCGGGATCGTCACAGTCTGTCTCAGGTTTGAGAGGTCGTCATGAACACGCTCAGGGATATTGTCCGCGCGCCGATTCCTCTTCACCCGAACCGCGTCTGGCGCATGTACGGAGGTGGGGCGATGATCGGTCTCCTGCAGGGGGAGACCCCGGGGACGGACACCGAGTTCCCCGAAGAATGGGTCGGTTCCTGTGTCCAGGCGCGCAACCCCGGGTCCCACTTCAGGGAGGGGGAGGGGCTGGCGCTTTTCAGCCCGGGAGGGGGCGAACCGGTGACACTCAAATCCGCGCTCGAGGCGTTCCCCGGAGAGATGCTCGGCGAGTCCCACGTCAGGGAATTCGGCACAAACGCGGCGCTCCTCGTCAAGCTTCTTGATGCGGCGGTGCGGCTCATGATCCATGCCCACCCTACGAAGAAATTCGCCGCGGAACACCTGGGGAGCTGCTTCGGCAAAACCGAGGCATGGTTCGTCCTGGGGACACGCCCCGACGTGGAAGACCCGTTCGTTCTCATCGCGTTCAGGGAAGAGGTGAGCCGCGAGAGGTTCCGCGCGATGATCGACGCGCAGGACGTCAGCTCGATGATCGGCCTCCTGCACCGGGTCCCTGTCAAAGCGGGGGACGTGGTCTACGTCAGGGCCGGGCTCCCCCATGCAATCGGCGGCGGGGTGTTCATGGTGGAACTCCAGGAGCCGACCGACTACTCGATCATGCTCGAAAGGAAGGCCCCCAACTACATGTTCAGCACGGGGGAGTCGTTCCTCGGCCTTGATCAGTCGCTGACGCTCTCCGTGATCGACCACCGGGTCTATTCGGCGGAGGACGTCGCCCGGGAACTTCTCATCCGCCCGCGACTCATCCGGGGCGGGGGAGAGAGCTCGGAAGAGGAGCTTCTCGGGTACGACACAACGGAGTGCTTTGCGGGACGGAGACTCACCATCCGCGGGAGCCTTCCCGGGGACACGGAGGGGCGCTACTTCCTCCTCGTCGTGCTCCAGGGGGAAGGATCGATGCTTCACGCTGGGGGCGAAACCCGGCTCGCACGCGGGATGGAGCTCTTTGTCCCGGCTTCCGTCGGCACACACGAGTTCAGGAGCAGGGACGGCATCGTCATGTTCAAGAGCCTCCCGGCCAGGGTTTCTGAAAAAATCCCCGGACGAAGGACGTAGAGACGTTTTCAGGACCCGGAATGACGGAGAGAGGGAATGCATGAACGCGACACTCAACGTGCAGCGCAATCTGGAGCTCCTCGGGCGATATCAGTATCTCGAGATCCAGTTCATGGAGCTCATGGGAAGCTGGGCGTACACGATCGTGGACCCGGAAATCAAGATCGGTTTCGGAAGGCAGATGTTTCAGGACGCCGTCCATGCCGACATGATCGGAAAACGAATTCCCGAGCTGAAAGGGCGCTCGGCACATTTCCATTGCATTCCCCCTTCCGACGGGGTGGTCCGGCTCGTCGAAAGGATATGGAAGGCGGAAGGGGATCTCGCGCGCATGGCGGCGCTCTACCGGGTACTGAAGCCCGCGCTCATCGGAGCGTACGCGGAACACATGCGGATGGCGGAGATCCCCGCGGACGAGCCGACCGCGTACATACTCCGGCACATTGCGGACGAGGAACGGGATCACTGCGCCTGGGCGGAGAAGATCATCGCCCGGCTCGGTGCGGATCCCCCCGTCGATGCCTGGGAACGGGAGCTCACGGCCTCGCTCGCGGATGCGGGGGGGGTGACGGGGGCGGGCAGTGAACGGGGGACGTACGCGTTCACGAAGGTCCACGCGTACAGCGCCGTCCCCGCGCGCGACGAAAGGTGGCGCATCATCACCGATCCGGCCGAATTCACCGAGAAGAACTGGTCGTTTGATACGCAGGAGGGGAAGCAGCACCTGCTCCACGATCTCCTGAACAGCGAGTTCATCACGGTGGAGCGGATGGGGAGGATACTCGCCGATTTTCCCGGCATCCCGTGGCAGATGAAGCTCGACATGGCGCGCCAGGCGTGGGACGAGGCCCGTCACGCCGAAATCGTCCAGAGGCGGCTCGAAGAGCTCGGCGGAAGCGTCGGCATGTTCAGGACGAGCTGCTGGGGGTGGGAACAGGATGTGAACAGGCCCGACCCGCTCGAACGCCTCGCCCTCTCCAACATGACGTTCGAGAGCGAGAGCTGCAAGCACCTGCGCGACTGGATCCGGAAGGCGAAGGAGGGGCACGACGAGCGATCGGTCCAGCTCCTGGAGTTCCTCCTTGCCGACGAAGTGAACCACGTTCTCTACGGCATACACTGGATTGACGAGCTGACGAAGGACGACCCTGAACGCCGCGCCCGCGTCCTTGCGTACCCGGACCGGGTGCTCGCATCGCAGCATCCGGTCGGCGTCAGGTTCAATGAAACGCTAAACGCCCGCTGAGGCATCCCATGCACGTCGCGCAGTTTGAAGACCGGTCCGGTCCCTTCGTCGGAATCCGGGAGGAAAAAACGTGGATCAATTACGGGAAAGCGGAGCGCGTCATGTACATGCTCCGCCACGGGGTCGTCGCCGCGGGAACGGACACGGTCGAGGATCTTCTCGGCCGCGGACTCTTCGAGCCGGCCCTCTTCCGGGAGGTGCTCGGCTTCATACGGCGGGAGAGGCTGGAGAGGTTTGTCTCCGCCTCCCGTGGGGCCCGGCTGGTCGCCCCCTTACGTTCCCCCCGCAAGATCATCGCGCTCGGACTCAACTACGCGCTCCACGCGAAGGAAGGGGCTCACCCCGTTCCCGAAGAACCGATCATATTCATGAAAGCGGGCTCCTCCGTGATCGGGCCGGAGGAACCGGTGCGGCTTCCCCGCGGGATGGGGAGGATGGATCATGAGGTCGAGCTTGCGGTCGTCATCGGACGGAAGGCCTCCTCCGTGCGGGAGAAAGATGCCTGGGACCACGTCGCCGGGTACACGATCTGCAACGACGTGAGCGCGCGCGACCTCCAGACGGCGGATCTCCGCAAGAGTCATCCCTGGTTCCGTTCCAAGAGCTTTGACACGTTCACGCCGCTCGGCCCGTGGATCGTCACCGCGGACGAGATCCGGCCCCCCGTCCACCTCGATCTCGAGTGCCGCGTGAACGGGAAACTCCGGCAGAAAGCGAACACGAGGGATCTTATTTTCGGGATCGCCGCAGTCATTTCCTGGATTTCCCGGACGATCACGCTGGACCCGGGAGACGTGATTTCCACGGGGACGCCGGAGGGGATCGGGCCCGTGAAGGGGGGCGACGTGATTGTCTGCAGGATAGAGGGGATAGGCCAGCTCCGCAACCCGGTGCGCTGGCGATGAATCTCGAACGGATAACGCTGACGCACGTCCGGATTCCCCTCCTGGAGCCGTTCCGTATCAGCAACGGGGAGGTGAGCGAAAAGGACGGCATACTCGTCCGCGTCGAAGCCGGGGGGATCGCCGGAACGGGGGAAGCCTCCCCCATGGCCGGCACGTTCTATTCGGACGACACGCCTGCGTCGGTGTGGAAATTTCTGACGGAGCGGCTCATCCCGGCCGCGTTCGCCGCGAATGCCGCCTCCGTTGCGTCAATCAACAGGGTCCTCGACCGGGCCGGGGGGAGCCCGTTCGCGCGGGCCGGGCTCGAGACTGCGTTCTGGGATCTTGAGGCCCGCGCGGCCGGAAAGCCCCTGTACGAGATGCTCGGCGGGTACAACGTCCCCGTGGAATCCGGCCTTGCTGTCGGCATTACGAAAGGGATACCTGCGCTCATTGCGACGATCGAGAGGTACCTCACCGAAGGATACAGGCGGGTAAAGATCAAAATCGAGCCCGGGTGGGACGTCGGCCCGCTCGGTGAAATCCGGCAGCGGTTCGGCGACATCCCCCTGATGGTTGACGCGAACGGCGCGTACGGGAGGGGGGATATCCCGCATCTCCGTCTCCTTGACGCATTCGGTCTCATGATGATCGAGCAGCCGCTCCCGCGGAACGATCTGAAGGGGCACGCGGAACTGCAGGCGTCGATCAGAACCCCCCTCTGCCTTGACGAGGGAGCGGAAGACGCCGCTTCCGTGCGGCGCGCAATCCGGATGAAAAGCTGCAGGATCGTCAACATCAAGATACAGCGCGTCGGCGGGCTGGCAAATGCCCGCGCGATCCATGACATCTGCGCGAAGGCGGGGATTCCGGTCTGGGCGGGCACAATGCCGGAACTCGGGATCGGCGCCGCGCAGACGCTGCACATGGCGACGCTCCCGAATTTCGCGTATCCGACGGACGTCGAATCATCCGCCCGGTGGTTCCTCGACGACATCATCGAGCCCCTTATCACGGTCCAGGGGGGAAAAATCTGCATACCGGCGGGAGCCGGGAACTGCTATGAACCGTCCGAACGGACGATCGGCCGTTTCCGGGTCGCCGAACGGGTGTTCGAGCCGTAGGAGAAGGGAATCTCATGTCACTTCGGACTTCGTTCCTGGGGCTGGACCTGCAGAGCCCCGTCATCGTGGCCTCCGGTCCTGCAAGCCACGATGTCAACCAGGTCCGCAGCGCGGAGGATCAGGGGGCGGGGGCTGTCGTTCTGAAGACGGCCTGCTCCGACCGCTACGCTGAAATGCGCTCCTGGCCCCGGCCCAGGTACAAGCTCCTTGACTGGGACAGGCAGATACGGGGGCGCTCGAAGTCGTTCTCCCTCTATTCGTATGAACAGGGGTACAGCGGCACGCTCGCGGATTACTGGGAGTTCATACGCGTCTGCAAAAGCCGCGCGTTGCTTCCGGTGATCGGGAGCATATTCGCCGGGGCGCCCGGTGAGTGGGAAGAGCTCGCCGGGAATGTGGAATCTAACGGCGCCGACGCAGTCGAGCTTGACATCTCCTCCCCGCACAGGCCGGGGAGCCTTGCATTCGAGTCGACGTTCGTGGCGGCGATACGGGCCGTCGCGAGAGCGGTGAGAATCCCCGTACTCGTGAAGCTCGCTCCCGGTCCCGACGTGCCGGACCAGTGCGTCGCCGCGGAGCAGGCCGGGGCCTCGGCGCTCACGCTCTGCAACAGGCTGCGGGGGATCGACGTGGATTGCGAATCGCAGCGTCCCATACTCCACGGCTCGTACGGCGGGATCGGGGGGCCGTGGGCAAAGTACTACACGATGAGGCATGTCGCCGAGGCTGCGCAGCGGATCAGCGTCCCCATCAGCGCAACAGGCGGAGTGATGACGGGGGAGGACGCGGTGAAGTACATTCTTCTCGGCGCATCGACGGTGCAGGTGCTCTCCGTCATACTCGTGAACGGATGGGAGTCTATCGGGACAATCAACGACGGTATTCGGTCGTACTGCGAGAGGAAGCAGGTTCATGCTCTTCATGATCTGTGCGGCAGGGCGCTGGGGCACCTGACCCCCCCGGGGGAGATCACGCGATGGTCAGGGGAACCGATTGACGGACCGCGAAATGACTGGAAGGAGCGTTAAATACCCCGGGCTCCCCCCGCTTCCTCCCCCGTTCGCAGGAGAGGATCCCCCGATCGCGGAGGTGATCGTCGAAAAATGCATCGGGTGCGACAGGTGTCCCCCCCTCTGTTTCTTCGATTCGCTCTTTATGATCGAAACGCCGGGACATCCGTTCGGCCGTGTTGCAATCGTCGTTCCTGCAAAGTGCACCGGGTGCGGTCTCTGCTTTGAAGCCTGCCCGGTGGATGCGTTCCGGTGGGTTCCGGGTCCGCGTCCCCGGCATGAGGGAGGGAAGAACGGATGAAGATCATCGACCTGACGCATCCGGTGAGAGGCTCGATCCCGGTGTATTTTCCGTGGCATCCCCCGACGGTCCTGGAGCGGACCGCCAGTTACAGCGAGAACTCCTGCGTCGTAACGCGCCTGAGCATCGGAACGCACACCGGCACGCACATCGACGCGCCGAGCCACATATTCGAGGGGATGCACACGATTGACGGTTACGATCCATCCCTCTGGTACCTCGAGGCGCGTGTCCTCGATTTCACGCCCCGCTCTCCGCGCCAGGAGATAACGCTTGCCGATGTGAAACGAAAACGTCTCCGGAAGGGGGGAGCGGTGATACTGAAAACAGGGTGGGACAGGTATTTCGGCCTCCCGGAGTATTACGCGACGTACCCTCCGCTCGGGACAGCCGCGGCGGAGCATCTCGTGAGGTGCGGTGTACGGGCTGTTGCCTCGGACACGCCTTTCTCGCTTGACGTCCACAGGATACTCCTGAAAGAGGGGATCCCCCTCATCACGAATCTGAACAACACGGCCCGCCTGAACTCCGGAACCGTCCGGCTTGTCGCCGCCCCTCTTCTTATAGAGGGGGGAGACGGCGCGCCCGCCCGGGTCTTTGCCGTCCTGAACGGGAGGGGGAGGTGAGTTCCGATCCTCTGCTGCGGCTTCTTGCCGATCTCGTTGCCATACCGAGCGTCAACCCCATGGGACGCGGCGGGACCGGGGCGGGGTACGCGGAGAATGACGTCGCCCTGTGCGTCGAGGCATATCTCCGTGCTCACAGAGTTGATTGCCGGTTGACGGAGGTTGCACCCGGGCGCCCCAACGTGACGGCGTTCGTCGATGCCGGGGCGGAGACGACGCTCCTCCTGGAAGCCCACTCGGACACCGTGCAGGCGGACTCGATGACGATCCCGCCGTTTACTCCGGATGTGAGAAACGGGAGGCTGTACGGAAGGGGATCGTGCGACACGAAAGGATCGCTCGCTGCGTTCCTCCACGGTGTCTGCACCCATCTCGACGGGGGGGGGCGGCTGAGGTTCAATGTCGTCCTTGTCGCGGCCGCCGACGAGGAATATCAGTTCAGCGGCGCGTTGCATGCCGTCGAAGAGGGTTTGAAGGCCGATTTCGCCGTCGTGGGAGAACCGACGCTCCTTCATATCGTCCGCGCGCACAAGGGGGTCATCCGCTGGCGCATCGCCACGCGGGGCGTTGCGGCACACTCCGCGTACCCCGAGAGGGGGGAAAATGCGATATACGCGATGGGACGGGTCCTCGGGAGGCTCGAGGAATATGGAAAAACCCTGAGGAGTTCCGCGCCCCATCCTCTCCTCGGGTCCCCCTCGTTCAGCCCCGGGGTGATCGAGGGAGGTGAAGCGGTCAACGTCGTCCCCGGCCGGTGCATTCTGGAGGTGGACCGGCGGACTCTCCCGGGCGAAACCGTGGAACAGGTGCTCCGCAGCGCGGAGCACGCGCTCGGAGATCTGGACGGGTGGTCGTTCGATCCTCCTCACCTCTCCGTTCCCGGTATGGAAGTGTCCGGGGAGAGCCCGGTCGTCCGTTTCCTTTCCGGGGCGGTGCACGACGTGTGCGGGGAGGCACACGTGGAGGGGGCTCAGTACGCCACGGACGCGGGGGTGTATAACGGCGCGGGGATACCGGCGGTCGTCTTCGGTCCCGGCGACATCGCGCAGGCGCACACGGCGGAAGAGTGGATCGATATCGGGAACCTGTACGCCGCCGCGCACGTGATCCGCAAACTCATCTCACAATAACATTCGAAGGACAGAGCAGAACATGGATGAGACAGTGACCCACTATGACACGCTTCTCGTGCCGGATACCTGCGGCTTCTCGTTCGGCAGGGCCCCGAAGCCGGTCCAGTGCGGGTTCGGACTCATCGTCGGGGGAGGAAAGGTCTATCCCGAGCTGAACTTCACGCTTCCGCCGATGGCGATTGAGGCCGGGACGTGGCAGTCCGTTATAGCTGAATACAGGGAGATCGGCGAGATGATACGGCGCGCAGCCCCGAGGCTCCGTCTCCCCGGCCTTATGGTAGAATTCGAGCTCCTCCCCCCCATGACGGAAACGCCTGAGTGGGGGGCGGAGATTGTGACGCTCCTGCACGAGTCGCTCCGGCAGCTGCACGGAGAGAGCGGGATTCCCTGCGCGCTCCGCGTGACGCCGACCGACATCAGGGACATGGAGCGTCCCCCGCTTCTCCGCAGCGGGCGCTCGTGGGAGGCGCTTTCCGTTTCGCTGACGTCCTGCGCCCTCGCGGGAGCGGATCTCCTGTCCATCGAATCGGTCGGCGGCAAGGAAGTGCACGATCAGGCCCTTCTCTACGGGGACGTGCACGGGATCATGTTTGCCCTCGGCGTCCTCGCTCCCCGTGACATGGAATTCCTCTGGGACGCGATCGTGCGGATATGCAGGGAGACGGGGGTCGTCCCCGGCGCCGACTCGGCGTGCGGATTTGCAAACACGGCGATGCAGCTGGCGGGGCAGGGGATGCTCCCCGAAGTCCTGGCCGCCGTCATACGCGCCGCCTCCGCCGTCAGGAGCCTCGTCGCATTTTCGCGCGGGGCGGTGGGCCCTTCCAAGGATTGCGCATACGAGGGACCGGTGATAAAGGCCATCACCGGCGCTCCAATCTCCATGGAGGGGAAGTCGGCGTCATGCGCCCATTTCAGCCCGGTGGGGAATGTCGCCTCCGCGTTGTGCGACCTCTGGAGCAACGAGTCGGTACAGAACGTCAGGCTCCTCTCCGGGTCCGCCCCGGAAGCGTTTCTGGAATCGCTTGCCTACGACTGCCGGGTCATGAACCAGGCGCTCCGCGGGGGGCGCGAGAGGGAGTACCGCGATCTCCTCGTCGAATCCGACGTCCATCTGAGCCCCCAGGCGCTTGTCCTCTCCCCCGACTCGACGATCAGGATCGCGGAGTCCATCGTTCGGGAGACGACGCCGTATCGTCGGTCATGTTCCGCCGCCCGCGAGGCGGTCACGCTCATCCGGGATGCGGTTCGCGAGGAGAGGCTCGTGATCCCGAAACGGGAATCGCAGTGGCTCGACAGGATAGAATCCGCTCTCGAATCCCTCCCCGACCGCGAAGAGGAGATGATCGCGGCGATGATCGGGAGTTACGGAAACCTCTTCACCCCGTCGAGCTACGGACTCTGAGTGAAACCATGAGCGCAACCGGGGCCCCGGGGGGGTGGATCATGGGGCTGGATATCGGCGGGACCAAGACCGCAGTCGTCGCGGGGGACTTGCGCGGCGGCGTCCTCTGCCGTGATCAGTTCCCCACCGAAGCGCTCAGGGGGTTCAGTGACGTCTATTCCCGGATGCAGGGATCGATGGCCCGGATACGCTCGCGCATGGGGAATCCCCCCCGCGCCCTGAGCGTTTCCATCGGCGGACCTCTCGACGTTCAGAGGGGGATTATCAAGTCTCCCCCGAACCTTCCGGGGTGGACGGACATCCCCCTCAAGGAGACGCTCTCCCGTGAGTTCGCCGTCCCCGTGTTCGTCGAGCACGACGGAAACGCCGGCGCGCTCGCGGAATGGTACTTCGGAGCGGGAAAGGGATTCCGGAACATCGTGTTCGTGACGATGGGGACAGGTTTCGGGGCGGGACTGATACTGGACGGAAGGCTCTACAGGGGAACGAACGACATGGCCGGCGAGATCGGCCATGTGCGCGTTGCCGAAGATGGGCCAGAGTGCTACGGGAAGACCGGCTCTCTTGAAGGATACGGGAGCGGAACGGGGATCGCGCGCCTCGCCCGGATGATGTATCCCGCTCTCTGGGGAGATGACTCCACGGTGATCGACGTTGAGGAGTCGTTCAGGAAGGGATCGCCCGAGGCGGCGTCCGTTTTTTCAAGGGCCGCGCTCGGGCTGGGGCGGGGACTGGCGATCGTGGCCGACACGCTGAATCCCGAGCGGATCATACTCGGGGGGATCGGCATGCGTCTCAGGGAGGCGCTCGTCGAACCCGCGATGCGTGTATACGCTTCCGAGGCCCTCCCCGGGGCGCAGAGCGTCTGCGGAATCGTCCCGGCTGCGCTGGGCGAGAGCATCGGCGACGTTGCCGCTCTCTGCGCCGCGTACGAGCAGGGCGCGCTTCTTGCGCGGTGACGGGGGCGAATTCTGCATGAGGAGATTCCGATGAGAGGTCTTTCGATCCCCCTGGATCATCCTTCGCCCGACAGAGGGGAATTCATCGACATACTCTCGGGGAAGTCTCGTTCGCCGAGGGTCCCTCTCGTCGAATACCTCGTTGACGACGCGGTCATGAGGCCGGTTCTCGAGGATATGCTTTGCCGGCGGTGGGTCACTCCCGGCAGTGACAGGGATTCGCAGCGTGCCTCCCTCGACAACCGCATCGCGTTCTGGCACCGTATGGGATACGATTTCATACGGCACGAGGAGAGCCTTCCCCTGCCGGAGAAGAAACTGATGGGGCATGATCCGGTGGTGAATGCTCGTGTCCCGCCGGGCCGCTCGCTGGCGCTGCCAGCTCGCGTCTGGGCGGATGAGCACCAGGGGGCGATAATGTCATGGGAGGATTTTGAGAAGTATCCCTGGCCCGCCGTCGAGGAATTCGATTTCTTCGCGTACGAGTATCTGAGCCGGAACCTCCCGGAGGGGATGGGGCTGATCGCCTGTCACGGCGGCGGGGTGTTCGAACATCTTTCGTGGATCATGTCGCTCGAGGGACTCTCCGTGGCGATTCACGAGGATCCGGCGCTCGTCCGCGCGACCGCCGACAGGCTGGGGGAACTGATGGAGGCGTTCTACAGGCACATACTCGATCTCGAGAATCTGATCGCGGTCTTTCCGGGGGACGATATGGGGTACAAGTCGGCGACGCTGGTCTCTCCCGCGATCCTCCGGACGTACGTCCTCCCCTGGCACGCAAAGTTCGCGGCGATGGCGCATGCGAAGAATCTCCCCTATTACCTCCACTCGTGCGGAAGGGTGGATGCGGTAATGGAGGACCTGATCACGGAGGTGGGGATCGATGGAAAGCATTCGTTCGAGGACGGCATCGTCCCCGTCCAGGATTTTCAGTCCAGGTACGGCGGGAGGATCGCGGTTCTCGGGGGGATCGACATCAACATACTCGCCGGTCCTTCCCCGGACGATGTCCGCCGGCGGACGCGCAGGCTGATTGCCGAGTGCGGATCCCGCGGCAGGTATGCCGTGGGGTCGGGGAACTCCATCCCGAGTTACGTCCCGCGCGAGAATTATCTCGCCATGATCGACGAGACGCACCGCGCCAACGATGAAATGCTCTCTCCCCGGAAATAAGGAGGTCCTGTGAAGTACCGCCGCCTGACGATCGTCCTCCTCTGCGCGTTTGCCCTTCACGCCGCGCACGCGCAGAAGCGGGAGTACCTGGAGGACATACGCGCTGCGGCGGAAAAGGGGTGGAATGACGACCCCACCGTCGTCGCCGCGTGGAAGAAGCATGCGGATCCGAACGTCCTCTGGGGATACAACCCGCCGGCGCATCCCGTCTACTGCGCGGCGGTGTCCGGCTTTCTCTATGAACAGACGCACGAGCGTGTGTACGCCGAAAGGACGGCCGCGCTTCTGGGTTCCTACGGCGGCCTCAGGGCCTCGATCCCCGGGGGGTACGCGCAATCGCGCGTCGAGTACGAGAACGGCGTCCCTTCCCTCACGAATTTCTTCTTCCTCCCCCCGTACGTCCGGGCGTTTCTCGCGATACGCGCAAGCGACGTGCTTGCTCCGCGGGAGCGCGCAAGGATCGAAGCGGAGATTGCGGAGAGCGTCGACTTCATATTCCGCTTCCCCGAGTGGGGAGCGCACAACCGCGCCATGCTCAGGGCGGAGGCCCTTGAGTATGCAGCGCTTGCGCTTCCGTCGCATCCGCATGCCGCGAAATGGAGGAAGATGGCGCAGGTCCTCGCGTCGGACAATGTCCGGGGGTGGGAGATTGAGGACGCGTCGAACTACAACCCGGTCTGGCTTCACGCCCTCTTCTCGTATGCCTGCGCCGCCGGGGATTCGGGGGTGTTCACCTCGCCGGTGATGAAATACTACATGGAGTACTACACAAAGCTCATCTCCCCCGCCGGTACGGTCCCTGATTTCGGGGATGCGGGATGGAACAACGCTTCCGGGGGGCTCCGTCTCGTGGCAGTGTTCGAGAAAGGTGCTGCGGCGTTCCGCGATCCCGCGCTGAAATGGGCCGCACAGTCCGTGTACAACACGGCGAAAAGGAGAGAGAGTGTTCTCGGCATAGACGAGGCGTATCACCTCGCGGACGCGTACCGCTGGGCCGTGGAGACCCTCCTCCCCCGCGCCCCCTCCGGCGGGAGCCAGGAGGTCCTGGACGACGTCGTGGGGAAGAAAGTGGTCTTCCGCGGGGGGTGGGATTCTTCCGCGTCGTATCTCCTTCTCAACTACAGGGACGAGGGGGACGGGGGATGGCTCTCCCGTCAGTACCTCCGCCAGACGATAACCGTCGAGGAGGAAAAGATGACGCACGGGCATGCCGACGAGAACTCGATCGTCCTCCTCATGGACCGGGGGTCCGTCCTGCTTCACGATGGGGGGTACAGGGATTCACTGCCGAGCGGGCGGTTCGGCGCGTGGCGGCAGGATTACTTTCACAACCGGATTATCGCGCGGAAGAACAAGCGCGACATGAGCCAGCCGCTCCTTGCGTTCGTGCGGAATTCAGGGGCGTACCGCCGCGTGAAAACGGAGAAGATCGATTTTCTCACGCTCCGCTCCGTCGACATGAGCCGGACGCGTCTTGTGGATGAGGAACTCGGATACCGCTGGGACCGCGTGATCACCTGGGTGAGGGACCCCGGATACTACGTTGTCGTGGACGGCATACAGGCCATCCGCCCGGACTATTTCACGTTCGCCTCGCTCTGGCACGCGCAGAACGTCCTCGAGAGGGGGGAACACTACTTCGACATCGCCACGGATTCCGTCCCGGGGTACAGATTTCCCGCGGCCCGGTCCCTCCTCGTCTTCTTCCCCGAGACCTATGCGAAAACCGAAGGGGTGGAGGATGAGCGGAGGCACTCCCAGCAGGAGCAGGTCGTGTTCCAGGCGATCTCAAGCCAGTACAAGGCCGGCGACATGGAACTCTTCGTCACCGTTCTCGTGCCGCACGACCGTTCTGTCTCTCCCCGTTCGTTCATCCCCGGGTTCCGCCTGCTGCCGACAACCGCCCCCTATCGCGCCGTGGCGCTCGAGATCATCCGGGGAAACGTGAAAAGCACGCTCTTTGTCAGGCTTGACCTTGAGATGGAAATCGCGCGCGCGAACGTTCGCCCGCGGTATCTCTACGACCAGGGGAAGGTCGGGTTCGGCGATTTTGAGACCGACGCCCACTTCCTCTACGCGGAGGAAACGCCTGATTCGATCCGGTATTCCGCTTCGAACATGCTGAAGGTCGTCTACCGGGGGAAAGCGCTTATGGAGGCGCTTCCGAACACGCACGGGCTCCAGCCCGACGGCGGGCCGGACAACCACGTCGGGTTCTCGAAATGGCGGTACTGGGAAGACGCATTCTCACTCAACGGAAAGGCACAATGAAGACAACGACAATGAATCCGGGCCGCACGATACGCATCCAGAGGATCTGGAAACATCCCCGCGCGGTCATCATCCCGTACGATCACGGCACCTACTCGGGAGTGGTCGAGGGACTCGAGGATCCCCTGCGCCTCACGGAGAGGATCGCCCGCTCGAAGGCCGACGCGGTTCTCGTGACGCCGGGCGTCCTCAGGATAATCGCCCCGGCCATCGGGAATCTCGGCGTCGTGCTGAGGATTGACGGCGCGTATACCTCGTACGCCACGGCCCCGACTGATTTCCTTTCAATGATCACCCCGGAGGACGCCCTGCGGCTCGGCGCGGACGCGGTGATCGTCTTCACGTTCATCGGCATTCCGGACGAGCCGTCCTCCCTCCAGCGTCTCGGGCGGACGTCCGCGGACGCCGGGCTGTGGGGGATGCCCCTCATCTCCGAGGTTCTCGCCCCCGGCCACCTGAACAACCACTTCGGGACGGATATTTTTCCGCGCGCAAAACGGAATGCGGACGTGGTCGCCGATACGCGGAATGTCTCGCGCATCGCGATGGAAGCGGGGGCGGAGATCATCAAGACGCGGTACACCGGGGACGTCGCCGGGTTCCGGTCCGTCGTGGAGACGTGCGGTGCGCCGGTGATCGTCGCCGGGGGGCCGAAACTCGACGGCACGGATGAAGCCCTTCTCCGGCTCGCGCACGACTGCATGAGCGCGGGGGCCGCCGGGATCATATTCGGCCGGAACGTCTGGCAGCATCCGAAAATGGAGCGGCTGATAAGCGCGATGTGCGCGATCGTCCACGAGGAGGAAAGCGTGCAGTCCGCGCTGAAGCTACTCAGATGATACTGACGGTAACGCTGAACCCGATGCTCGACAAGACGGTCTCCGTCGGCGCACTTCGCCGCGGAGCCGTCACGCGTGCCTCCGGCGTGTCGATGATCGTCGGGGGGAAAGGGGTGAACGTGTCCCGGCAGCTGCTGCTCCTCGGGGAGGAGACGCTGGCCACCGGGTTCATCGGCGGCGAGATCGGCTCTGTCCTGGAGAGACTCCTCGACCGTGAGGGAATACCGCACCTGTTCACACGCACCGCCGGCATGACCCGGGAAGGAGTCACGTATCTGGAGCCGGACGGCACGATGACGTCCGTGTTTGAACCCCCCGGCGCGGTAACCCGGGCGGAGGGGGAACGCCTCCTCGAAACGTGCGGTGAGCTTGCCGGGAAGAGCGACTGGGTGGTGTGCAGCGGGAGCTCCCCTTCGCCTGAAGCGGACGACCTGTTCCGGTCCATCGCCGCGTCGTGCCGCTCGCGCGGCATTCCCGTCGTCCTCGACTCCTACGGGAATGCGCTCGTGCGTGGCCTCGAGTCTGTTCCCGACATCCTGAAGCCGAACAGGGAGGAGTACGAGCAGGCGTTCGGGACGCGGATTGCGGGGGAGAACGGCATTGTCGACGCGGCGCGTGGCCTTGTCGCGCGGGGGGTCCGCTATGCGGTCGTCACGGACGGTGCCCGCCCGTTTGCGGCGGCGGAAGCGGGCGGCGCGTGGATTGTCACCCCCCCTCGCGTGACGCCGGTCGACCCGACAGGTTCGGGGGACAGCATGATCGCCGGGGTGCTCTACGGGCTCAGGAGGTCATGGCCGTTCCCGGACTGCGTGCGGTTCGGCGCCGCCTCGGGCGCCGCCAATGCCGGTCTCCGGGAGGTTGCGCGATCCCCGCGCGATGTGATCGAGTCGCTCCTCCCCGACGTCGTCATGAAACGCATATAACTCTGCTCCGATGCCGAACCGTTTTCTCCGCGCGCTCAATTGTGAACAATGCGACAGCGTCCCGTTCGTCCCCGCGGTGTACGAGCACAAGGCCTGGTTTGTCGGCAGGATCCCTTCGGAGGTCTGCCGCGACGGATCGTTGCTCCTTGAGGCCGTTCTCGCGGAATACGAAGCGCTCCACCCCGATGCGATCGTCGTCGGCATCGACGTGTACAACGTGGAGGCGGAGGCCTGCGGGTGCCCCGTGACGTATTTCGATCCGCCGGATTCGTCCATCCCGTCGCTTGCGCCGGGTTCGGAGGTGATAACGGAGGAGAGGCCGCCGCGGGGGCTCGCGATCCCGGATCCTGCGCGCGCCGGCAGGATGCCGATGTTTCTCGAATCGACGACGAGAGCGAAAGAAGCTCTCGGGCCGGACGTCGAAGTCATGGGGGCGCTCTCCGCCCCGTTCAGTCTTGCGGCGTCCCTGATGGGCTCTGCGAACCTCTTCATGGCGATGGCGGCGGAACCCGGGGCCGCGCACCGCGCGATCGGATTTGCCGCGGACGTCGTCACCCGGTACGGGCTGGCATTCGCCGGGCGGGGGCTCCAGGCCGCGCTTTTTGACTCGCAGGCCTCCCCCGGGCTCATCTCCCCGCGCGCGTACAGGGAATTTGTGCTTGAACCAACCCGGAGGGTCGTGAAAGAGCTCACGCTGGCAGGGATGAAGTACGTCCCCCTTGTTATCGGGGGAAACACCGACCCGATCGTCGATGCGTACGTCGAGACCGGGGGGAACTACATCCTGTGCGACGGGGGGGGATCGATCGGACGGTTTCTCCCGGCGTGCCGCGCTGCGAAGCGCGCATTCAGGAGAAATATCCCCGCCCCGTTCCTCCTCTCCGCGCCTGTGCCGGATATAAGGAAAAGGGTCCAGGAGGAGATACGCTCCGCCGGGGGGTACGGGGGGTTCATACTCGGCACCGGGATCGTTCCGTACGGCATCCCGACGGAGAGAATACTCGCCGCCCGCCCCGCACGATTACAGAATCATTCATAACCGAACACCAACGACAGGACACGAGATGCCCACGCTCCGCGATTTTCTCTCTGCGATGAACGTCATCGCATGCACCCCTTCAGGCCCGGCGGTCGAAAAGACCGTCGCGCGGGCCCTCCACGGCTCCGCCCCGCGGGCGGAGATCCGTGAATCTCCGGGCCTCGGTGCGCCTGCCGGGACCATACGCGTTGCCGTCGTCCCGCACGGCACGCGCGGGTCGTCGATCCACCCCGCGCTTGCAGGGAAAACCGGCTGGATGCTCCTCCGCGTCGGGCAGGGGGTCGAGATCCTCACCGACAGTGAGCACCTGCTGTACGGGCTCTTCTCGCTTGTCGATGAGGAATTGCACGAGGCGGACGCCGCCTCGTTCGGTGAAGGGCGGATATTCACAACCGCGTTTCCCGAGGTGCGCCCGGTCTTCGATATATTTCTCACGCAGTGGGGGCGCACCGTCGGGAATTTCGACAGGGAGGAACATATCCGGACGATGGCCCGCATGGGAAATTCCCACGTCGAGGTCAACGGGCTCGCGTTTCACGTCCCGTTCGAGAGGGGGCCGAAGGGAGAGCTCCTGCACCGGTTTTACACGTATGCCCCGGCGCTCGATCAGTTCGTAACGAGCCGCCTGAACAAGGGGTACTATGACGACGACTACCTGCAGGCGAACCTGAATTATCTCAAAACAAACGCGGCACTGGCGGAAAAGTACGGCCTGGCGCCGGGGATCGTCTGCTTCGAACCGAGGTCCGTTCCCGACGGGCTCCTGGATCGCTACCCGGTTCTGCGGGGCGCGCGCGTTGATCACCCGATGAGGAGCTTCCACCCGCGGTACAATCTCTCGGTGGCGCATCCCGTGGTTCTCGAGCATTACGCCGAGATGATGGAAAACCTGATGAAGGAGGTCCCCCGTCTCGGGTACATGTCGGTCTGGTCCAATGACAGCGGGGCCGGGTTCGAGTACACGAGTTCACTCTACGTGGGGAGGAACGGGGGAGGCTACCTTGTCCGGGAATGGCTGGCGGCGAAGGACATCGCCGCCGCGGCGGCGTTCAACCTGGTGCGGTTCATGAAGACGCTCCGGGACGCCGGAAGAAGGACCAATCCCCGGTTCCGCACGCTCATCCGGCTCGAACCCTTCTGGGAAGAGCTGGACCACATCTGGAACCTTCTGGAGGATGGTCTCGACGTCGAGGTGTCGTCCCTTCTGACGCGCGGCTGGGAGCTTTCGTACAGGCACCCGAAATACGAGGAGGTTCCCCAGATACACGGCACCGCGCTCTTCAGCCAGTTCGCGGACACCGAAAAGCCGGTCATGCAGGAGCTCGTGGCGAAAGGGGCGCGGGCCGACATCTACTTTGTGCCGGAGATACTCGGGAACCACGAGCCGCTCATGGGGATCCCTTTCCCGCGCCTCGTGCATGAAAAGCTCGCAGCGATGCGGCGGACCGGCGTGGCTGCCGCGGCGTACCAGGGAGGGCCGACCCCCCCGTCGTTCGTGCCGTACAACATCAACCAGGAGATCATCCGTGCGTTTCAGTTCGATCCCGGCATGGATCTCCCGTCGTTCATGAGGCGGAAGGCGGAAGAGTGGGCGGGACCCGCGCTCGCCGGAGATCTCGTGAAGCTCTGGGAGCTCTCCGACGACGCGTTCCGTTCGTTTCCGGTACCGATCTGGATCTACGCGGGATGGGGAGTCTGGTACCGCCTGTTCATCCGACCCATCGTCCCGAACATCGAAGCGATCCCGGAAAAGGAGAGGGAATACTACGAGAACTTCCTCCTGGCGACGACGCACAACAGGACGCGCGTGGATTTCCGGTACGACGTCGGGTTCGACCTCATAGAGCCCGCACGCGCATGGAAGGCGGTCGCGCACATGGACGAGGATCTCCTCCCGGTGATGGGGAAGATACTCGATCTCGTGGCGGCGATGGAGAAAAGGGCCGTAACGCCCGCCGGGAAGGCGCTCGTGGAGGACCAGCGCGACCGGATGGTCGCGCTCAAATGCTGGTACAGGACTGAGCGGAATGTCACGGCGTGGGTGGCGGGCGTCCACGGGTACATGGAATCAACGGACGAGTCATTCCGGAAGAAATGCCGCGCCCTCCTGAAGGAGATGGTCCTTGACGAAATCGAGAATACGAAGGACCTGATCGGGCTCTGGGAGACGGCCAGGACGAACTGGATGATGGTCTCGGATGTGGGCGAAACGACATTTGTCTATTATAAGAACATGGGCGAACTGATGAAGAAGAAAGTCGCGCTCATGCAGGGGCACGAAAACGACGAGCCGTACGTGGATCCCGACTTCCAGTGGCGCGTCCCCGGGTTCACGCCGGAAAGCAGGTAGTATGCGGCTCGAAACGGGCCGCATACTTGTCGCCCCCGATTCGTTCAAGGGGACGTTGACCGCCTCGGAAGCCGCCATGGCGATGGGGAGAGGGGTCCGGCGCGCCGTTCCGGGCGCATCCGTGAGGCTCTTTCCCGTCTCGGACGGCGGGGAGGGGTTCATCGATGCCCTTGTCCCCCCCGCGCGGGGAACCCAGGAGTGGATGGAGGTCCGGGGGCCGCTCCCCCTTCAGCGTGTCCGGGCCCGGTGGGCGCTCGTGGCAAAGGGGACGACCGCGGTGATAGAGATGGCGTCGGCGTCGGGGCTTGCGCTCGTCCCGCCCGACCGACGAGACCCGTGCGTGACCTCCACGTTCGGCGTCGGCGAGCTCATCCGGAGCGCGCTCGATCGCGGCGCCGGGACGATACTCATCGGGATCGGGGGGAGCGCGACGAACGACGGGGGGGCCGGCATGGCCTCCGCGCTCGGCGTGAAGTTCCTGGATTCCTCCGGGACCGTTCTTCCCCAGGGGGGGAGCGCACTCGCCGGGCTCCGCCGGATTGACGCGGAGGGGCTCGATGGGCGCCTGGCGAAGACGGTCGTGACTGTCGCCTGTGACGTGACGAGCCCGCTCACCGGGCCGGAAGGGGCGTCGCGCGTCTTCGCTCCGCAGAAAGGGGCCGGCCCGGCCGACGTCGAGATCCTCGAGAGTGCAATGAATCGTTATGCGGAGGCGCTCAGGGACGAACTCGGCATCGACGTCGGGAGCCTTCCCGGAGGCGGAGCCGCCGGGGGCCTGGGGGCCGGACTCGTTGCGTTCTGCGGTGCGACGCTTGCCTCCGGGATTGACGTCGTTCTCGACGCGACGGGGTTCGACGCCGCGCTGGGGTCGTGCGATCTCCTCCTGACGGGGGAAGGGAGGGTCGACTCCCAGACCCGGCGGGGGAAGGCGCTCGCGGGCCTCCTCCGCCGCGCGGGCGCCGCGCACGTTCCCGTCGCATGCGTCGCCGGGAGCATCCGGGGCCCGCGCGGCGGGTTCACAGGAGACAAGGGGTTCATCGCCCTTGAGTCGCTCGCGGACGGCCCCGGCGGGCAGGAAGCTGCGATGAATGACGCGGCGCGGTCTCTCGAGGAGAGGACCCGATCGATGCTGCTTACGCTCACAGGCCGGAATCCGGCGGAAAGCTCACACGCATGATCGAGCAGATCAAGCACGTCACCATCGTCGATTATTGCGTCATCGCGGGGTACCTGTTGATGCTGACGGGGACCGGGTTGTACGTCACGAAGTTCAACAAAAACGCCGATGACTTCTTCAAGGGAGGCGGGAAGATCCCCTGGTGGATCTCCGGGCTCTCGACGTTCGTCGCCGGGTTTTCTGCGTTCATGTTCGTCGGCGCGGCCGGGTACACGTACCGGAAGGGGATCGGGTCTGCCGTCCTCTTTACGAGTGCGTTCTGGGGATACGGCATGGGGTATTTTCTGTACGCCGTGCGCTGGAAGAGGGCAAGGCTCTCCTCCCCGATGGAGTTCCTGACCCGAAGGTTCTCCCAGGGGACGACGTATTATTATACTCTCCTCTCGATCGTTCCCGCGGTGATGGGGCTCGGCCTCGGGATCTACATCCTCTGCATATTCGTCGCCACCGCGATGGGGATCATGGACCTCTCGGTGACGGTCGGCTTTCTCACGCTGAGCGGGCTCGAGCTTTCGATGGTTGTGACAGGGATCGTGCTCCTGATTTACACGAGCGCAGGCGGGCTCTGGGCGGTCATGATCACGGACGTCATGCAGTTCTTCATCATACTGATCGTGACGCTGCTGATCTCCCCCCTTGCGTTCTTTGCGCTCGGGGGGAGCGGTGGATTCTTCCACGCGTTCACGCGGATCGCAACCGAGACACCCCCGGGGTACCTCAGTTTTGCCGACGTGCTGCGGAATCCCCTGTTCTATCTCGCGTACCTGTTCAGCACGTTTATCGGGTACAATGCGGCCTGGCATATCGGGCAGCGGTATTACAGCGTGCCGACGGAGGGGGACGCCCGGAAGATCTCGGTCCTGTGCGCGCTCCTGATGCTGACGGTCCCGCTCTTCTGGCTCGCGCCGACGATGGCCGCGCGGGTCCTGTTCCCCGACATGGCCCGCCTCTGGCCGCAGCTCTCGGAGCCTTCGGAGGCGTCGTTCGTGACGCTTGCCCTCGCGCTTCTGCCGAACGGGCTCATCGGACTGACGATATCGGCGATCCTGGCGGCGACGATGACGCACACGGACACGGCGCTGAACTACCTTGCCTCCATCCTCGTCCGTGACGTGTACATGAAGCTCAAGAAGACGTTCTCTCACGCAGTGCCCGGGGAGCGCCGGCAGCTCTTCGTCGCGCGCGTGACGACGTTCACACTCGGCTTCCTCGCGATTGCGACGGCGATCATCGTCCAGAGGACAAAGGGGGTGTTTGATTTCGCCCTGCTTTACTATTCATGGTTCGGTCCGTCGATGATGACTCCCGTCATGCTCGGATTTCTCTACACGAAGACCCCCTCGTGGTCGGCGAGCGCCGCGGCCACCGTCAGCCTTGCCGTCGTCCTGGCGTGCAACACGGTGATCGACGTGCGGCCCTATCAGTACGAAGTGAACATATTCGGCGGAATACTGGTGTCCGCCGCGGTGTTTTTCCTCTCCGCGTTCTGGCCGGAGAAAAATCCGGCGTCGCGCGCGAGGATCGAAGCGTTTGCGGCCGATCTCAGGTCGCCCGTGACGGGGACGAGCTCCGTGTGGGACAGGAACGCGCTCCACTCCTACCTTGTCGTCGGCGTCCTTACCATGATCATCGGCGGCGCGCTCCTCGTGCTCATGATCGTTCCCGCCGGCATCGAGGTGCGGACACTGACGCTCGTCATGGGGATCGCGACGATGTCGCTCGGCGGGGGGATGCTCCTCTATTTCCGGAGGCAGCTTGCGAAAGGGACAACCAATGGGTAATCAGGCACCGGTCGTTATCGTGACGGGCGCCAGTCGGGGGCTCGGACGGGGGATCGCGGTCCGCTGTGCGGAGCTCGGCTTTTCCGTCGCAATCAACTACGCTGGAAATGCCGCTGCGGCCGCGGAGACCGCCGCTCTCTGCGGTGCGAAGCGGATTCTCCCGGCCCAGAAATTCCTCCCGGTCAGGGCGGACGTCGGCTCGGAGGCGGACAGGGCCGCCCTCGTGCGGGGGACGCTCGATCAGTTCGGGCGAATCGACGCGCTTGTCAACAATGCCGGCGTCGGGCCCCGCACGAGGGCCGATATCACGGAGGCGTCTCCCGCGATCTTCCGCGAGGTCATGGCGACCAACCTCGAGGGTCCCTACTTCCTCACGCAGGCGGTGGCGAACTACTGGCTGAAGGAGAAGCCGGCTCCTCTCCTCCGGCGCGGGTTTGTCGTGATATTCAATACGTCGATCTCGGCGCTCACTGCGTCTCTCAACAGGGGAGAGTACTGCATGTCGAAGGCCGGGCTCTCCATGGGTGCAAAGCTCTGGGCCCTCCGCCTGGCGGGGGAAGGGATACAGGTGTTCGAGATCCGTCCCGGGATCATGGCGACGGACATGACTGCGGGGGTGAAAGGGAAGTATGACGCCATGATCGCCTCCGGGGCCGTGCCCATGAAACGATGGGGGACGCCGGAGGACGTGGGGTGCGCGGTCGGCGCCATACTGTCCGGCGATTTTCCCTACTCGACCGGCGAAATCATCTACATTGACGGCGGGCTCCACCTGCCGGGACTGTGAGGAATCATGATTGCGATTGACACGTCGATTGACGCGGGGGACCTCCGGGCCCCGATCGAGAGCCTCTTTGCCATTTCCGGCTCGAAAATCAATTCGCTCCGGAAGAGATGGAATCCGTCCAGGGGAGCGCCGGTGTTCACGGTGGACGGCCTCTACACCTCCCGCGGGTGGACCGAGTGGACACAGGGGTTCATGTTCGGCTCCGCGATCCTGCAGTTTGACGCGACGGGGGAAAAGGAGTTTCTGGAAATCGGACGCGCGGGGACGGTGGGTGAAATGTCTCCGCACGTCAGCGCGACGGGTGTGCACGACCACGGGTTCAACAACGTGAGCACGTACGGCAGCCTCCACCGCCTCATGCGGGAAGGGCGCATTCCCGAAGAGGGGGGGGAAAGGAATTTCTACGAGCTTGCGCTAAAGGTGAGCGGCGCCGTCCAGGCCTCCCGGTGGACGGATCTGGGGGAAGGTGCGGGGTACATCTATTCGTTTAACGGCCCTCATTCTCTCTTTGCCGACACGATCCGCTCCCTCCGTTCGCTTGCGATCGCCTACCAGCTCGGCCACGTGCTCTCGGGGGAGAGGGACGTGAAGATCTCGCTTCTCGGCAGGCTGATCGCTCACGCGGGAACGACGGCGAAATACAACGTTTACTTCGGAGAAGGGCGCGACATATACGACGTGCGTGGCCGCGTGGCCCACGAATCGATATTCAACACGAACGACGGTTCCTACCGGTGCCCTTCGTCGCAGCAGGGCTATTCCCCCTTCACGACCTGGACGCGGGGGCTGGCCTGGATCATGCTCGGATTTGCCGAGGAGGCCGAGTTCATCGCCTCGCTGCCTGACGGGTCGTTCGACCCGTACGGGGGAAAATCGAACGTGCTGGGGGGATTCCTGAACACTGCGGAGGCGACAGCCGGCTTCTACATTCAGAATACTCCTGCGGACGGCGTCCCTTACTGGGACACCGGCGCGCCGGGTCTCGCGCGGCTGGGGGATTACCTCGGCCGCCCCGCCGACCCGTTCAACGGCGAGGAGCCCGTGGACAGCTCGGCCGCGGCGATTGCCGCGCAGGGGTTCGTGAGGCTGGGTATGCTTCTGAAATCCGCGGGGCGTGCCGCCGACGGCGACAGGTATCTTCATGCCGGACTGACAATTGCGCGAACCCTCTTCTCCGAGCCGTACATCAGCCGCGCGGAGTCCCACCAGGGGCTCCTTCTCCACTCCGTCTATCACCGGCCTAACGGATGGGATCACGTGGGTGCGGGGAGGAAAACACCCTCCGGCGAATCCTCCATGTGGGGGGACTACCACGCCAGGGAGCTGGCGCTCCTTCTAAAAAGGATGGGGGAGAAGAAGCCCTATTACACGTTCTTCATCGCATGAGGAAGTCCGCGTGCGGCCTCGCGGAAAAACGCGTCAAGGTTCTCGTGCGGCGTCGCCGCAGGCACGTCGCACCCCGATGAAACGACAAAGTTGCGGTTCCCTCCCGTCGATGCAATGAGATCCCGCGTGAGCTTCGCGACGACGTCGGGCTTCGAACGGACGAAGACAGCGGCGGGGTCAAGGTTGCCGCAGACGATCGTCCCGGGAGGGAGTACCTTCAGCGCCTCCGGGATATCCATCGGCGCGCCGAAGTGGAAAATGCGGGCACCCGATTCCCGCACCGCCGCCAGGTGCAGCGATTTCGCGGCGCAGTTGTGCAGTATGACCTCGAAACCTTTCCCTTCGACGCTTTCGATGATCCGTTTGACGAACGGGGAGGAATACTCCGCCAGGGCGCGCGGGGAGAGGAGCCCCGCGCTCGGCTCTGCGATGATGATCCCCGTCGCGCCGGCGGCTTTGAACGCCGCGGCGTATGCGGAGAGGAACGAAGTCGCTTTTTCTATCAGCGTTTCGATCGCCTCCGGTTCTGACGCCGTGGCGAGGAGCGACTCGCTGACCCCGAAGAGCCTCCCCGCAAGTGAAAAGGGGCCGATCATCCCGGCAAGAACGGGGAGACCGCTCCCGCTCCTTGCAAGTCGTGCGACAGTGTCGATGTAGACGCGCGTCCTTCCCGCGCCGATCCCCGGGACGGGGAGCGCCGAGGCGGCCCGCTCGTCCGGCACAAGGCGTCCGGTGACCGTGGGGACCTCCGTGTCCGAAAACGCCACGGATGCCCCGAACGCCTCCGCTTCGACGCTCAGGTCCATGCACGACATCAGCACCCGCGTGCCGAATCGCCTCTGAAATGCGATCTGCGTTTCCGTTTGCTTCGCGGCATTTCCGACGATATCGCGCACCGTCATCCCTGTGAGCACAGTCCCCGGGAATGTGGCGACGGGCATGGCCACCGGACCCTGCGCGTTTCTGACAATCTCTGAGAGCGTCATCGATCTCCTGATTCGGCCGGGAATCCCATTTCTTCGACGTAGACGTCCTGGAAATCGCCGTCGGAGTCGAGCGCGATGTGGCGCACGCCGGCGGCGAGTTCGCCGTACGCTCCGGGTTCGTCGAAGAGCGCCCGTTTTGCGCCCCGCAGCGCGGTATTCCCCGAGGGGACGATCTTCTCGGGGGGAAATTCACGAGCCCGATCGTTCTTGCGCTCGCGGTGTTGACGTAGTTGCCGAACGCGCCCGCCAGGTAGACGCGCGCGATGTCATCCGGGGTAAGGCCGGATTTCCCGAGCAGTATGCGGACCCCTGCGGCGATGGCCCCCTTTGCAAGTTGAAGCTCCCGGATGTCCGTTTGCGTCAACGCCACCGGGTCCGCGATCATGATGGACTGCTCCCGGCCGGCGAACCGGCCCCCCGGGGTGATGCGCCCGGAGCGCAGGAGCACCGCCGCGGCGTCCACAAGCCCGCTTCCGCAGATCCCCCGCGGAGCGGTGTCTCCCAGCGTCCTGCACGAGAGCCCTCCCCCGGGACCGGCCCCGACCTCGGCAATAGCCCCCGTCGCAGCCCGCATCCCCATCGAGATCCTCGCCCCTTCGAACGCGGGGCCGGCCGCGGTGGAGCAGCAGAGAAGCCCTTCCCGTGATCCGATCACGATCTCGCCGTTCGTCCCGAGGTCGATAAGGCAGAGGGGGACGTCGCTCCTGTGGAGGTTGACCGCCAGTATCCCCGCGAGTATGTCGCTCCCCACGAACCCGCCCAGGCAGGGGAGAAACCGTATCCTCCCTCCGGTGCTCCATCCAATCTCTTCCGCACTGAACGGCACCATCCCGTTGCGGACCGGCTCAAACGGATAGCGGGAGAGGGGAGTGCAGTCGATCCCGCAGAAGAGGTGGTGCATCACCGTGTTGCCTACGAGAACGACGTCCGTGAGCGACGCCGGATCCGCCTTCCCTTTCCTGAGGAGATCCCCGATCATCGCGCCGGTCTGCGTACGAATCAGCGCTGTGAGAATCTCCTGTTTCTTTTCGTTGACGGCGAACCCCACGCGGCTCATGACGTCCGCGCCGTGTTTCGCCTGGGCATTAAGCGCCGTTGCCACGGCGAGGACGTCTGCGGTGCGGAGGTCGAGGAGCTGCGCCACAAGAGTTGTCGTCCCCACATCGATCGCGACGCCGAACCCGCTCCGCGGCGCGAACGCAAAGGGCGACTCGTCGGAGAGTATCGCGGCTTCCCACTGGGCGAGCTCGATGGTGAGGTCGCCGCCGGCCCGGCAGTGGCATGCGAGCCGCCACCCGGCGTCGAGCTCTTTTCGCGAGAGTATTCTCTCCTGCTCCGCCGTGACAGGGAGCGTTCCCTCGAGGACGCGCACCCGGCAGCCCTTGCAGCGGGCGCGCCCGCCGCAGGGGAATTCCACGCCGTACGGGAAGAGGACCTCCTGCAGGGGCGAACCCGCGGGGACCTCGAACGCGGCGCCGAGCGGCCGGAGCGTGATGCGGACGCTCTCCTTCATGTGCCGGCCTTCCCTGCGCGGATCAGATCATTCGAATAATCCGCCGCGATGCTGAATCCCGGCGGGACGGTGAGGAACTCCCGTTCATCCCACGGTCCGTTGACGAGGGCGCGGATAAGCCGGAGATTCCCCTGTTCGGTTGTGAATTCCAGCCCTTTTTCCTCCGCCCGGCTCCTTGCCGTGGCAAGGAACGAGCCGTCGGGTTCAAGCCCCATGGCGATGAATGTCAGCTTCCTGTAATGCTTTGTCTGGTCGCAGAGCTGGTCGTAGAGATACTGTGCGTTGTCTTCGCCATATTTTTCGACAAGCTCCCTGTACGTCATGTCCATCCCATTGGCATGCTGAATCGAAAGCTGCCGGAGGTCGCCGGTCGCCTCCCCCCGTTCGATCCATCCGGTCGTGAGGAAATACGTCCCCGGATTCTTCCGGAAAAACTCCTCGTAACGTTCCCGGCTCCCGAAAAAGAGCGTCATGCAGTCGTGTGCACGGGGGACGACGAGGGGAACCCCGCGCGCGGTGAGCCCGACGATCCCGTTGTTGCAGAGCCCGTAGCCGAGGAGAATCATGTCGCAGAGCGACTCATCCACACCGTCGACGGCGGCCTGGAGCCGCTCGCGCATGCCGGAGCATCCGATGTCGTGGAGACCCTTGGGGAGAAACTGGAGATTCACCTGGTGCGGGGAGTGCGCGGCCGTCTCGCAGAGCTCGCGCGTGAACACTTCGCAGCTGATGAGCGTGAGTCTCATGCGCGTGCGGTCTCCCGTGTTCGTCTAGCGACCGGGGTGGAGCGCCGCCGAGACCGCGCGGATGAACTCGGGAGTCGTGCCGCAGCAGCCGCCGATAAAGTCTGCTCCCGCCCGGCGCAGGGCGAGCGATCCGGCGCTGAATTCCTGCGGCGACGTCCTGTACGTGATCCTTCCGTCCGCCATCTCCGGCATTCCCGCGTTCGGCTTGATCCAGAGGGGAAGGGTTGACGCTTTTCTGAGGCGGGTGCAGACGGGGATGTATCCCTCGATCCCGAGCCCGCAGTTTGCGCCGATCGCGTCGGCGCCTGCGTCCGCGAGCGCGGCGGCGACCTGTTCGGGGGTTGTCCCCATCATCGTCCGGTCGTGCTCTCTGCCCGAATCGAACACCATGCTCACGATCACCGGGAGTCCGGTCGTCCTTGCCGCGCGGACCGCAATCCGCGCCTCGTCGAGGTCGGACATCGTCTCGATGAGTATCGCGTCGGCACCGGCCGTGGCGAGCGCATGGCACTGCTCGGCGAAAGCCTCCGTGAGCTCGTCCTCCGTCACCTCCCCCGACATCAGCATCTTTCCGCTCGGGCCGACGGAGGCGAATACCCGTGCCCGCCCGCGTGCGGCGTTGCGCGATATGCCGACACCCGCGGCGTTGAGCGCTGCCGCGTCCGCACCCCCGGCGTGGGAGGCGAGCGCGATCCGGTTCGACCGGAACGTGTTCGTCAGGATTACGCTGCTCCCCGCCTCGATGTAGCGGGAAGCGACCTCTTCAACCCTGTCGGGATGGGACAGGTTCCAGAGGTCGGGATGCTCTCCCGGCGCAAGCCCCAGTTTCTGAAGCTCGGTCCCCCACGCGCCGTCGGTGACGACGGGGGCCTCTGCGAGGAGGGATGTGAGAAGGGAGTGCACGGTGGCCTTACGCTGCCACAAGCCTGCGGGCAAGCGCAACAGCCGCGTTCGCGTTGCTCGAATAGCCGTCCGCGCCGATCTCGTCGGCGTATTTCTGCGTGACCGGCGCGCCCCCGATCATGACCTTGACGCCGGGGCGCATTCCCGATTCGTTCAGCTTCTCCACGACCCCTTTCATGGAGTGCATCGTTGTCGTCAGGAGCGCGGAGAGCGCAACGAGCGTCGCGTGTTTCTCTTTCGCCGCGTGTATGAATTTCTCGGGGGTGACGTCGACGCCGAGGTCGATGACCTCGAACCCGGCTCCCTCGAGCATCGCGCCGACGAGGTTCTTCCCGATGTCGTGGAGGTCTCCCTGGACCGTGCCGATCACAACGCGTCCGACGGGCTCGGACCCGCGGGCGGAAAGGAGAGGACGGATGAGTTCGAGCGAGGCCTTCATCGCCCTGGCGGCGATGAGGAGCTCCGGGACGAAGTATTCGTTCGCCTCGTAACGCCGGCCGACTTCGTTCATCGCGGGGATCATCGTATCGTCGACGAGCGCCTGGGGGTTCACCCCTGAGGCGAGGCTCGTTTGCGTGATTTCCTTTGCCGCCTTGGCATTGCCGTTGAGTATCGCGTCGTAGAGCGTCTGGATCACAGGCATGGCGTTCTCCTCTCGTTGGGTTACAGCGCACCGTATTCGTGGATGGTGTCGTACATTGTGACGATATTTGCAGTCGGCGTGACGGGCTGAAGATTATGACAGGGGGCGCAGACCCATCGCGCGCTTCTGAAGATCTCGATGTTCTCCAGCACCTCCCGCCTGACGTCTCCGGCGGATCCGAACGGGAGCGTCTGCTGGTTGTCCATCGCGCCGTGAAACACGACCCTCTTCCCGAAGTCGCGCACGAGTCCTTCCCGGTCCATCCCCGGGCACCGCCATTGTATCGGGTTCAGAAGCTCGATCCCGGTGACGTCGAGGAGATCGGGGATGACCGGGCGCACCGCGCCGTCCGTGTGGTAAAAGACGTGGATGCCGTAGCTGCGTGCCAGGTCAGCCATCTTCTTCTGGTTGGGGAGAAAGAACTTCCGGATCTGCGGGAGGCTCATGAGAAGCGACGTCTGCCCTCCGAGGTCCTCCGCGATGTACGTCACGCCGATCCGCCCTTTTCCCGCTTCAAACGTCCTTTCGGCTAGCGCAAAGTAGTACCGGAACATGTGGTCCATCGCCGCCGCGAGAAATTCCGGCTCCGCGGCGAGGTCCATCATCGCCTGTTCCAGCCCCCTCAGCGCACAGTAGAGGAGGAACGGCTCGAAATTTCCGGACCGGATCATCCGGTGGGCCGGCGCGCAGGAGAGCATCTCCCGGTACGCATCGTAGTCATGGTCGTCGGCGCTCGGCCACGCGTAGGTGTCCAGCTCGTCGACGCACGTCATCCCTGCGAGGGGATGATTGTCGAACTCGTCGTACGATCCCCCTCCGTAGTCAACAAGCTTCCTGTGCAGCCCCCAGAGGTCGGCGCCGGGATCCCCCGCCCTGTGCTCGTCCGCCCTGGGGGGGTCGATTGTCACGAGGCCGTCGATGTGGAGCCTGGTATAGAGCTCTTCGATGCTGCCGCACCGCAGGTCGCGGAAGAGCCTGGCGGTCACCTCGTCCGTTGCCCAGTAGTCCGTGGGGATCCGGTCGGGCCGTTCGCCCTCAAATATCGCGCGCCAGCGTTCTTTCGGTGTCACCGGGGTGATGCGGACGTTTCATGTATGAAATACCGTACCACAGACAATATAAGGAATCGCTTCGCCGAAATCACCTGATTTGACTCTGAGTCGCGGGGGCGCTACCATAGACATTATGGTGCATGGCCTATGAAACAACGAAATCGCCTTTTTTCCTCCCCGGCGCCCTCCTGGCCGCCGATCATCCTCCTCCTTGTCGCGATCCTGATTTCCCCGGGAGCATCCGCGCAGCCGAAGAGCCGCACGCGCGCCGTCGAGTACGGCAACGTCATGCTGGAGTTCGACGCGGGACTCGCGAAGGACTTCATCGCGGAAACCGCCCCCGCCGCTCCCCTCGTGGATAAGACCGACAAGCCGGACGGGGTTGCCCCCGCCCATGTCGTGATCACGCTGCGCGAATCCTACGCCTCCGCGCTCCATCGTGACGCCGGGTCCGCGTACGCTCTGCCGCAGGTTTTCGTGTTCCCGACGTCGGAGGCCGGCGATCCCCGGTTCGATGAGGAATTCCCGACGATGCGTGGCGCGGTTGCCGGGCTCGGCAAGTTGCTCCTCCGCCGCGCGGGCTCGGTCACACAGTCCATCCCGTTCCTGCCGTGGGCGGATGAGCGGCAGCTCTTTGTTGCACGGAAGAGGCTGGTCCGGTTCAGAAACGGACGGGGCGTCCTCTTTCTTACACAGTACGCTCAGGAGGAGGGCCCGGTCAGCAACGAGTATCTCGTGTATACGTTCCAGGGGTTGACGGACGACGGCAGGTGGTACGTCTCCGCGGTGTTTCCGGTCTCCGCCCCGGGTCTCTCCGCGCCTCCGGGGACGGCGGGCGATGCGGCATTCCGCGCGGGATACGACAGGTACTTGAAGCAGACGGCGGACAGGCTGAACAGGCTCCCCGCAAAACGGTTCGTGCCGGATCTGGGGCTCCTGGACGGGATCGTACGTTCCCTGAAGGTCGGTGCCCGTTAGAATCCCGTGTGACGAGATGAAACCGTGAGAATACCCCGCAAGACATACAGGATCCGGACGGCATTTCTTCCGCTCCTCGTCCCTCTCCTCGCCGCGCTCCTCCCGCTTCAGGCGGGTGCGGGGCCGCGTCCGAAGGGATACGTCGTCCCGTTCGCCTCCGGCCCGGTCGTAATCGACGGAGTGATGAGCGAACGGGCATGGCGCGCCGCGCCGTGGACCGATGACTTCGTGGATATCGAGGGGAGCATACGTCCCGCCCCCCGGTTTCGCACGCGCGCGAAGATGCTCTGGGATAAGGAGTACCTGTACATCGGCGCCGAGCTCAAAGAGCCGGATGTGTGGGCGACGCTGACAAAGCGCGATACGGTCATATTCTATGACAATGATTTTGAAGTGTTCATGGATCCCAACGGCGACAACGTTGAATACTATGAAATGGAGATGAACGCGCTGAACACGGTCTGGGACCTCTTCCTTGACCGTCCCTACAGGGACGGCGGAAAGCCGAGGGACAGCTGGGACATCGAGGGACTGAAGACGGCCGTCAGTGTTCACGGGACTCTGAATTCTCCCGCCGACGTCGACACGGGCTGGACCGTGGAAATTGCAATGCCGTGGAAAGCCCTGGGTGAGTATGCACACATGCCCGCCCCTCCGAACAGGGGGGACACGTGGCGGATCAATTTTTCACGCGTCGAGTGGCGCGTGGAGAAAACGGGGGGGGGATACAGAAAGGTCCCCGGGACAAGGGAGGACAACTGGGTCTGGTCCCCGCAGGGGGTCGTCGACATGCACCAGCCGGAGATGTGGGGGTACATCCAGTTCGGCGGGCCCGGGACGAAGCCTTCGCAGTTCAGACCCGATCCCTCCTGGCCCGCCCGGGAAACCCTGATGGCGGTGTATCACGCACAGAGAGAGTTCAGGAAGGAGCACGGCCGCTGGGCGGCAAGCGCAGGGGAGCTGGGGCTCACCGGGGCGTCGAACTCCGGGGCCGTCTCTTCTCCCGCGGTATCGCTGACGGGTGCGGGATATATCGCCACGGTGACGTTAACCCTCCCCCGTGGAAAGAAGGAGACATGGTTCGTCAGCGAGGATTCCCGCCTCTGGCATGAGTGAGGCGTGGGGGGAGGGGAACCCCGCACCCCTTCCCAGCGTTCCGAAATTTGAACGAGTACCTGATTTTCATTACCTTGTTATACATTTCTTACCATCTGACCGGGGTATGCCATGGCAAAGCTCTATGTTTCGAACAAAGACGAATCGGCGCGGCTTTTCGAGAGCGGCTTCCTTGAACTCTTTACACACGTACACTGGAGCGTCCCCATCATCGTCTACTTCCCTGTCGTAGTCTATTGCCTCTGGTTCTGGCCGTCCGCCGGCGTGCTCTCCCCGGGGTTCCAGGTCCTCGAGTTCGTGGGGGGCCTGTTCGTCTGGACGCTGACAGAGTACCTGCTTCACAGGTTTGTGTTTCACTACGAGCCGGCAAGTTCGTGGGGCAAACGGCTCCACTTCCTCATGCACGGGGTGCATCACGACTACCCGCAGGACTCCAAACGGCTCGTGATGCCGCCTGTCGTCAGCATCCCCCTGGCATCCCTGTTTCTGGGGCTCTTCGCGCTTCTGCTCCCCGCCGGGCACGTCGCCGCAACGTTCGCCGGTTTCATATTCGGTTACATCTGCTATGACGAAATCCACTACGCGACGCACCACGCGCCGATGAAAGGAAAGCTGGGGCTCTGGCTGAAGCATCACCATGTCCGTCATCATTACCTTGACAGCGGGCGGGGTTTCGGCGTGAGCACCCCCATCTGGGATTACGTGTTCGGCACAATGTACGGCGACAGGGAAGAGATTGCGATGGACGAAAAGCCGGCATAGCAACCCCTCCGCGGGCGGCGGTGCCCGTCCCCGTCAGGGTGCAATATAGAGTTTCCCGGGGGGTACCGGCTGCTCCGGTATCCCCGGCCCCGCGTACTTCACCTCAAGTCTCTTTCCCCCTCCTGCCTGAAAATACGTGACCGCAATCGCGTGCTTCCCCGTACCAAGCATCACGGTCCCCTTCTGCTCGGCATATGCATGGAGCCCGTCATTATCCACCACCGCTTTCCCGTCAACGAGGAGCCGCGATCCGTCGTCTGAGCCGAGCGTGAACGTGTACTCGCCTGGTACGCCGATGTCGAGATACCCGCCGTACGCCAGACCGAAGAATTCGTTTCTCGGGCCGGCTTCATCCAGCGTAAAGCTGTAGGCGATTCCTCTCCGGACAACCGCGGCCGTGTCGAAATCCGGTATCTCCTTCCAGGCCCCTTCGTAGTATCTGTACGTCATCCCGTTCACCCCTTTTTTCACCGCGGCATAGGAATGCCGGGCGACAAAGCTCGGGTATCCCCGGGTGGCGAACGACCTGGCGCTCACCGTGGCATCCGATCCGATCAGGAACGGTCCCCTGTACAGGGGGGAGAGCGCTGTCGGCAGCGAGCCGTCGAGCGTGTAGCGCGTGAGCACGCCGGGAATCCCCTGGCGTATTTCAACGCGGAGGGACTCCGCGCTGCCAAACACGTGCACGTCCGGCATGATCGACGGCTCGGGCGTGAGCACGGGTGAGCGGGAGGCCGAACCGAGAAGTTCCCGGGCCGTTGAGAGCGGGTCACCGAGTGTGGTGGGAGCCGAGAGAGACTTCTGATTCGTCCAGTCGAGCTCCCAGGAGGCGAGATCCCCGGCGCGGACCGTCCCCCCGGGGGGTGTGGACCGGAGGAGTTCAAAGAATTTCTTCCACCTGCCGGCGTAGAAATCCCGTATCAGACCGCTCCACATCTTCGTTGCATAGTCGAAAAGCTCAGGCCCCCCCCAGACCGTCACCTGGAGCCGCGCGTTCCGTTCGTACAGGCCGGAATCCGCAGCCGTTGTCCCCCATGCGCGCGCCGCGGCGATCCACTCTTCCATCCTCCTGTCGGGCCGGCAGTTGAGAAGCGCATCGATCCCCTCCATGAGCCGGAAGGACTCACGTGCGAGCGTATCGCGAAGTTCGAACATCCCCGAGTCGTGCGCACGCACGGCGTTCCGCAGCATGTCGTCGACATCCCCGCCGAGGGCCTGCGCGGCGAGTTCGATTGCGTCCGCCATGTAAAGAGGGCTCCCCCGCATCGAATCCGCGCAGGAAAGGAACAGCGTCACGGCTTCCCGGAATGCGGGAGAGACGTCGGCGTTCCCCTGCACGGTCCGGCCGGGACGCATCTGGAACCCGTGCCGTCCGTTTGTCGCCCCTCCGGCATACGCCGAGCGTTCGAGAAGCCTCCACGCACGCCGGATTCCCCCGGGAAGCACCCCGTACCGGGCCTGCGCGTAGGCATCGAGCCAGGGTTCGATCTCGATCGGTCTCTCCGACCATGTCATGTCCGTCGTGAGCTCGTAGACGACGTCGTTATTCTCCACCCCCTCGGGCGCGAGTCCCATCCCGGAGAGTTTCCCGCGGTCCGGGCTCCGGAGCGTCATGGCCGGATCGGAGGCGGTGAACGCAAGGTTTCCCGCAAGCGCGTTATTGCCGCCGAAGTTCTGTATCAGGCTGTAGATCCATTCCTTCCCGTCGAATCCGTCCTGCTCTTTCCATCCGTGGAATATCTCGTTGGCAAGATCGAGGATGATCATTCTGTCGTCCGGCACGCGCGAGAGCAGGGCCCCTGCCGACCGTTTGTCCCAGAACGTCCTGTCGCTGTAAAAAAGCCAGCCCTGCATGACCCACGTTCCCGCGGGGTCCCCCGCGCTGATCGACGAATAGACCGCTTCCCCGAACTGTGCAAGCTCCCGGTACCGGGCGGTGTCTGACACGGGCACCTCCAGCTCGTTGAAGCTGTCCGCGAGGTAGTAATGGTCCGTCCCGAACATCTTCCTGTATTCCGTGATGAACTGTTTCCCGATCTCGCGGAAGAGGGGTGACTCGGGTGAGAGCATGTGCGTCCTCTCCTCCTTCGGAAAACCGCCCCAGGCGGCGATGTCGTAGACCCGCGCTTCGGGATGGAGGCGCTTGAACGCCTCGGGGACGAAACCCGAGAACGCGGGGACGACCGGTGTCATCCCCAGGTCGCGCATCCGGGCGAGAATTTTCTTCTGCAGCGACGCCTGCGCGTTGATCCATCCGCGGGGAAGGGGACCCCCGTGCCCGTTGACGTTTCCCATCCTGTGCCACGGGAGGAACGCCGGGCCGGTGAAATACCCGTCAAGATCCGCGCCGGTGATTCCCCTCGAGAGCCACACGTTCCTCCAGACCGCCTCCTCCCCCGTCATGGCCAGCGGCATCGAAATTCCGTGGAGCGCCATCCAGTCGATCTCCTGCTCCCAGCGCTTCCAGTCCCACCAGACCGTCGTGTACCCGAATGTGCAGACATTGAAGTACTGGCGGTACCTGTACGGCGAAACGACGCGTACGCGGGGGTAATCGGGGAGCGTGTCCGGCAGGACGATGTGCGAACCGCTCCACGTGATTTCGGAGTTGCACGCGTTCCGGAGGTAATGGTAGAATCCCCTGCAGATCGCCAGCGTCCCCGAGCCCAGTATCGTCACGGTCCCGCCCCCGGCGCGGAGTTCGAAGACGTCTTTCCCGTTTTCGCGTCCGATAAGCCCGAGTTTGAATGATGATGCCCTCTCCTTGATTGTTCGCTTGAGAACCCACTCCGCCGCCGCAAGGGGGAGCCGGGGTTTCGCCTGCTGCGCAGAGGAGGGGGATACGGCCAGGAGGATAAGGAGTGCCGCCGGGAGGATTCTCATGATGCCGCGTCCTTTGAGATATGGGGATGAGGCCTCACCGCCGCCGCTCGTCCGGGGTAAATTCCGGAGGGGGGAGAATGAGGGGACGATGGTGCACAAACTAATGATACCGCTCCTGAGAGGCAAGGTGCCCGCAGCCCGCGTCCGCGCTGCGGAACAGCCGCCCCTTGAACCCGCATCCTTTTTTTGGTATACTTCATTCAGCAGACTTCCGGGCGCGCACCCGCCGCCGAATCTCTTCCGCGCTTCCCCACATTCATGCGAGGTACCATGTTTGAGAGGTTGTTCCCCACGATCCGGGCCGGAAGGGCGGAGCCATGACGGGGAGCGTTCGCGTTACGCTCCGGCCGTACGGCGCCGCGTTCAGGAGTCCTCTCCCGGGCGTTTCCGCTCCGCGTCGCCCGTGAACCTCAGGGTACTCGGGAGTTCGAGCGCAGGGAACTGCACACTCGTGTGGAATGGTGACACCGCGATCATGATTGATTGCGGGTTCGGCCGCGCGTACGTCGGATCGTCTCTCAGTTCGCTCGATCTTGACATCCCCCCTCTTGCGGGGCTCCTCATCACGCACGCGCACAGCGACCACGTGAATGACACCTCGATCGGCATGCTTATCCGGAACAGGGTTCCCCTCATTGTTCGCCGTGAGATCACGCGCGTCCTCCGCCGCATGTATCCCTCCATCGAGCGGGCGGCCGGCCTCGGCCTCCTCGTGGAGATCAACGGCGGAGGGGGAGGCGCGGGGACGCTCGGGATAGAGTCGTTCAGCGTGCCGCATGATTCCCCGGGAGGGTGCTTCGGGTTCAGGATCATCGACCGTTCGGAGGGGGGAAATGGCGCCGGAGTGGCGCTCGCCACGGACCTCGGGTTCACCGGGGGGGAGCTCGCGGAGCATTTCAGGGACGCGCGCGCAATCGTGATCGAATCGAACCACGACCTGGCGATGCTGGAGGGCTCCGGCCGTCCTGCGTGGCTCAAGAAACGGATCAAAGAGATCGGCCATCTTTCCAATGATCAGTGCGCGGAGTTCGTCTGCGATGTGGCTCGGTCGAGCACCCGTCCCCCTGCGGCGGTCGTCCTGGCGCACATAAGCCAGCAGTGCAATACAAACGCGCTTGCGGAGGATGCCACAGCGGGAGCGCTCCGGCGCGGGGGGTTTCCGGATGTCCGCGTCGTCCCGTCGTTCAAGTCGCGCCCCTCGGAGATAGTCCGGGTCTGAACCGCGATGTAATTCAACAACCCACAAACGCACATCATGAACATCAACATGAGCTCCCGATTCCTCTCTGTTACCCCGATCCTCCTGGTTCTCTTCGCGTCATCGGAGGGATTTTCAACGGGCGGGGGTGAAAAAGTTCTCTCTCTCGTCCCCGTCCCCGCGAGCGTCGAACCCCGCGCCGGGAGTTTCCGCATTGATGGACGGACGTCGATTGCCATCGATGCAGGCTCCCCCGCACTGAACGGGGTCGGAGTTTTCCTCGCCGCCCGGCTCCGCGAATCGACGGGTTACCCGCTCCCGCTCGATACTCCGTCCGCTTTCCCGGGGCTGAAGGGTGCCCGCGGGAACGCCATCCTTCTCGCACTCGATCATTCCTCCGCGGACGGGAAAGAGGAAGGCTATGTGCTCAACGTGTCGAACGGAGGGATACGGATTACTGCCGGCGGCGCCGCCGGAGCTTTTTACGCGCTCCAGACGCTCTTTCAGCTCCTCCCTCCGGAATTCGAGCACGGTTCCCCCGTATACGGCATCTCGTGGGATGTCCCCTGCGTCCGCATCCAGGATGCCCCCCGTTTTCCCTGGCGGGGCATGCACCTGGACGTGGGCCGCCACTTCTTCGGCAAAAAATTCGTCGAGGAGTATATCGATCTGATTTCGCGCTACAAGTTCAACGTGTTCCACTGGCACCTGACGGAAGACCAGGGGTGGCGCATCGAGATCAGGAAATATCCCCGGCTGACGACCGTCGGGTCATGGCGGAAGGAGACGCTGGGAGACGGGCAGCCTCACGGCGGGTTTTACACGCAGGATGACGTGCGGGAAGTCGTCGCATATGCTCGGGAGCGGTTTGTCACAATCATCCCGGAAATCGAGATGCCCGGTCACTCCACTGCCGCGCTGGCCTCGTACCCCGAGCTTTCGTGCACGGGGGGGCCCTTCGATGTGCAGACGAAGTGGCGTGTCTTCGATGACGTGTATTGTGCGGGAAACGAGAAGACGTTCGAATTCCTCGAGGACGTGCTGACGGAGGTGATGGAGCTCTTCCCCGGCCGGTATATCCATATCGGGGGCGACGAATGTCCCAAGACGCGGTGGGAGGTCTGTCCCCGGTGCCAGGCGAGGATCAAAGCGGAGGGGCTTGCAGACGAACGGGAGCTTCAGAGCTATTTCATACGCCGGATTGAAAAGTTCATAAACGCGCACGGAAAACGGCTCGTCGGCTGGGATGAAATACTCGAGGGGGGACTCCCGCCGAACGCGACCGTGATGTCCTGGCGCGGCGTCGACGGGGGGATCGCGGCCGCAACCACAGGGCACGACGTCGTCATGACGCCGACATCCAACTGCTATTTTGATTATTATCAGGGGCTCACCGGGGAACCCGGGCCCGTCGGCAGCTACCTTCCGCTGGATCGCGTCTATTCCTATGAGCCGGTGCCGCCGGGTCTCGCTGAGGGTCAGGCCCGCCATATACTCGGGGCACAGGGAAACGTCTGGACGGAATCGATCCCGGACCGCGGGAAAGCGGAGTACATGTCATTCCCCCGCGCCTGCGCGATGAGCGAGGTCGTGTGGTCTCCGCGGGAGAAGCGGGACTTCGGGGATTTTTCATTGCGGATGGCCGGTCAGTACGCGAGGCTCGTCGGACGGGGGATCAACGTCCGCATTCCGCCCCCCTCGGGGTTCGAGGGTTACCCGGTCCTCTTCCATGACACGACGGTGGCGATCGAGAGCCAGGTCGCCGGGTCCGTCGTCCGGTACACGACGGACGGGACCGACCCCACGGAGGAATCGCCCATGGTATCAGGGCCCCTTCATATCCACACATCCACGATGCTCAAGGCGCGGACGTTCCTCCCTGCGGGGGGGACGAGTCCGGTTCCCCGCGGCATATACAGCATCGTCGATCCGGAGGTGAACGGCGTGGCATACACAATAGTGCCGCGCCGCGCCTCCCCCGGCTCCGGGCAGGGCTTCCTGAATGATACGCTCAGGGGAATTGCGTACCGCTTGTCCCTGGAGGGACTCCCCCTGGGGCATGACGGCGCGACCGTCCGGCTCGATTCGTATTTCGCCGCAAAGGAGGAAGGGGACTACCTCTTCACGATCGCGCAGGGCGATCCGGTTGCGCTCAGCGTCGACGGTTCGCCTGCCGTAACAAACAGGGGGGAGAACTGGTGGGACATCCCTTCCGGGATGTTTCATCTTGCCGCCGGGGCGCACGCGATCACCGTGACTGTCGCGGCGGCGGAAACCGCGCCCTGGCTGGATCTCGAGGTCAGGGGGCCGGGGATCGAGCCGCAGCCGGTTCCCCCTTCGATGCTGCGGCGACGTCAGTGATCATTGGGCAGAAGGTGATGCACTGTCATTCCATACACAACAATGAGGAAGAGGCATGGCGACATTTAACCTGAGCATTGTTGACTGGCTGATCCTGGCGGTTTATTTCGGGTTCATCCTCGGGCTCGGCTACTACCTCAAACGGTTCACAAAAAGCCAGGAGGACTACTTCCTTGCCGGGAGAAAAAACAGCGCATGGGTGGCGGGGATCGCCTTCCTCTCCGCGAACCTGGGGGCGCTCGAGCTCCTGGGGATGACCGGGAACACGTACAAGTACGGCATGTACGTCGCGCATTTTTACTGGATCGGCGCCATCCCCGCCATGCTGTTCCTGGGGCTCTACATGATGCCTTTCTACTACAGCAGCAAGATCCATTCCGTTCCGGGCTACCTGAAGCTCAGGTTCGATGAGAGGACGCGCGTGCTGAACGGCGTCGCCTTCGGCATCATGACGCTCCTGGTCTCGGGGATCAACCTGTATGCAATGGCGCTTGTCCTCCGGACGTTCCTCGGGTGGGACTGGAACGTGAGCATGTGGGTGTCGGCGGCGACCGTCGCGTTCTACGTAACGCTGAGCGGACTGATGTCCGCAATATTCACCGAGATCATACAGTTCTTCCTGATCTGGTTCGGCCTCTTTCTTGTCACGATCCTGGGGCTCGTTGAGATCGGCGGCATTAACCAGGTGTTGACAAACATCCCGGCGTCGTTCGGGACGCTCTGGTCGACGTCGGCCGATGCTTCGCAGAACGGAATGGCGATCACGTGGGCGGGAATTGTGCTCGGCCTGGGGTTCGTGCTTTCGTTCGGGTACTGGACGACGGACTTCCTCGTCGTGCAGCGGGCGTTCTCGGCGAAGAACCTTCGTGCGGCAAGGCTGACGCCGATTATCGCGTCGTTCCCGAAAATGGCGGTTCCCGTCATCGTGGTCCTGACGGGGCTCATCGCGCTCATCCTGGCAAAGACTCCGGGGAGCGGATTTGCCCTCCTGCAGGACGGCGGGCACGTCAACTACGACTCGACGCTTCCTCTTCTCATCATGCGGTATTATCCTCACGGGCTCGTGGGACTCGGGGTGTCCGCGCTCCTCGCCGGTTTTATGGCGGGACAGGCCGGCAACATAAGCGCGTTCAACACCGTGTGGACGTATGACGTCTACAGGGCGATCATCAACAAGAACGCGAGCGACGCCAATCTCATGTGGGTCGGGCGTATATCCACCGTTATCGGCGTGGTCCTGAGCGTCGTCACCGCCTACTGGGCCAAGGGATTCCCGAGCATCATGGATTACATGCAGGCGATATTCTCGTGGGTGAATGCACCCCTGTTCGCGACGATGCTCCTCGGAATGTTCGTCGTCTGGATAACCCCGGCGGGTGCATTCTGGGGCCTCCTGGCGGGGATGGGGACTTCGATCGCGATGTTTCTCGGCGTGAAGTTTCAGTGGATCGATGCCGCGCGGATTACGCTTGCGAACAACGCCAGCGACATGGCGGTGAACTTCTGGCGCGCGTGGTGGGCGTGGCTCGTCTGTTTCCTCGTGACGATCCTGATCAGCCTCTTCACGAAGAAGAAACCGAAGGAAGAGCTTGTCGGGCTTGTGAAGGGACTGACGCCCGAAACAGCGCGCGACGGCATTCCGTTTATGAAGCGGCCGGAGTTTTACGCGATCCTCTCCGTCGTCGTGCTCGTCACACTCAACTTGTACTTCTGGTAGGGGGACGCGATGAAGCCAATCTGGTATTTTGTGGGGCTCTTTCTGACTGCGACGGGGGCTATCGTTCTGGCGTCGGGATTGTACGATCTGTTCATCCCTCCCGAGCAGAAGACTGTTCTTGCGGATCTGCATGCGGGGGTCTGGTGGGGGGCGGTCATACTCCTCTCGGGGATAGCCTTCTTCCTGGTGAACAGGAAGAAGACGATCGAATAGCCACTCCGGCATGGGGGGAATCCGCCGGGCGGCGGATTCCCCCTTCTAGAATGCCACGCGGAGCCCCGCCTGAACGCCGACGAACGTCGCGGTATTGAAATCCGCGATTCTCATTCCGAGGAAATCCGCGGGTTCAACCCTGTCGTCCGCGTTCGAACAGGCGGTGTATATCCCTCCGAGGTCGAGTGTCAACCCGCCGGTGAGCACGACGATCAGCCCGGCTTCGACGCTCATCGCAGGCTCTGTCCACGTGCTTGAAGTCTCTCCGGCGAGGCCCGTCACGGGTGAGGTCCCGGAGAACTTCCAGTGGAGGAAGCACGGGCCTCCCGAGAGGCCGAAGTAGGGCCTGACGTGCGGGCCGTCGAATGTGAACCTTGCGCCGACCGTCACGGGGACCGCCTGGAACGGCCCCGAGGCGCCGGACACTTTCCCCCCACCGTTTGCGCCGGCCCAGGTGTTGATCCTGTCGTTGCTGAATTGCCACCGGCAATACTCCCCGCACGCCACGATGCTGATGTTCCCGTTCAGAGGGAAGTCGATCGAACCGGTCCCTTCATACCCGGTCCCGAGGAGCCTCTTGACGGCCCGGAGGGGAAACACAGGTCCCGCCGCCGCCGAGACACCGACGAGGTTCTCGGCGTGGACTGCCGCCACTGAGATGAGCAAAGCGATGAGAGCCGCGGTGACTCTGTGCATTCGGGTGCCGGAATGGTAAACTCTCTATGATCGCGCTTTTTCCGCTGAATTTCAATGAAATTCGGCTTGACACGGGGCCGGTTCTGTAATATATTACAGATATATCTGATCGGTCATATCAGGGGATCCGGTACGTGAACGGCAGATGGGAAGGCGTGTACACTGCGCTTACGACGAAGTTCGACGCCGCGGGGAAAATCGACCTCCCCGCTATGGAGGCGCACATCGCCCGCCAGATCTCCGCAGGCGTTCACGGCATCGTCGTTCTGGGCTCTCTCGGGGAGAACGGGACCCTCAGCCGGGAGGAAAAGCAGGAGGTGGTTCGGATGGCGTCGCGTGCATGCGCCGGAAAGGTCCCTCTTGTCGCGTGCGTTGCGGAGACGACGACAGCCGCCGCGTGCGAGTTTGTCGCCGGGGGGGAGAAGAACGGGGCCGGGGGCTTCATGCTGCTCCCCCCCATGCAGTACGTCGCGGACGAGCGGGAGACGGAACAGTACCTCCGGGCCGTTGCATCCGTTTCCGGCAGGCCCCTGATGCTGTACAACAACCCGGTCTCCTACAGGATCGACATCAGCCCGGCTCTCTTTGCCCGCCTTGCTGACGAACCGAAGTTCGTGGCGATAAAAGAATCGTCTGACGATGTCAGGCGGATAACGGACATCAGGAACCTGGTGGGCGACAGGTACGCGATATTCACGGGCGTCGACGACCTCGCGATGGAGAGCCTCATGCTCGGTGCGGCCGGGTGGGTGGCCGGTCTTGTCTGCGCTTTTCCCCGTGAGACGGTGGCCCTGTACCGGCTCGTGAGGGAAGGGCGCATGCAGGACGCTCTCTCGCTCTACCGCTGGTTCATGCCCCTGCTTCATCTCGACGTGTCGACGAAGTTCGTCCAGAACATAAAGCTTGCGGAGTCGAGGGCGGACGGCGGGAACGAACGGGTTCGTCCCCCGAGGCTTCCGCTCGCGGGGGAGGAGCGGGCGCGTGTGGAGGAGACGATCGCGCGCGCCCTTGCGACGAGACCCGAGCTCCCCCTTCACAATTCCCCGGAGAATGAACGCCGATGACAGTCCCTGTGGCGGCGGTGTCAGAGCATCCCCTTTTTATAGGGGGTACGTGGGTGGCCGGGACCAGGGTTGCAGACAACATCAACCCCTCCGATACGAGCGACGTCGTGGGGCGCTACGCCCAGGGAAACGCCTCCCACGTGGCGGCCGCGGTCGCCGCCGCGAAAGGCGCAGCGCCCATCTGGGGATCGAGCACCCCCCAGCAGCGGTTTGACGTTCTCGATTTCATCGGCTCGGAGATCCTGGCGAGGAAGGAGGAGCTGGGAAAGCTCCTCTCCCGTGAGGAAGGAAAGACTCTTCCCGAGGCCGTGGCGGAGGTGAGCCGGGCGGGGGCCATTTTCAAGTTCTTTGCGGGGGAGGCGCTCCGGACGCAGGGTGAACATGTCGCCTCCGTGCGCCCTGGGGTCGAGATCGACGTCACCCGCGAGCCCCTTGGCGTGGTCGGGCTCATCACGCCGTGGAATTTCCCCGCCGCCATCCCCGCATGGAAGACCGCGCCGGCGCTCGCGTTCGGCAACGCCGTCATCCTCAAGCCGGCCGAGCTTGTTCCCGGTTCGGCCTGGGCGCTGGCCGAGATCATCTCCCGATCGGGCCTTCCCCCCGGCGCGTTCAACCTCGTCCCTGGGAAAGGAATCGAGATCGGCGATGCCCTTGTTACGGACCCCGCTGTTGCCGGCATAAGCTTCACGGGCTCGGTCGACGTGGGGAAACGCCTCGCGGAGAAATGCGCTCTTCGCCTTGCGCGGGTTCAGCTCGAGATGGGGGGAAAGAACCCGCTCGTCATCCTCGACGACGCGGACATCGACGTAGCCGTCGGCGCGGCGGTCAACGGAGCATTTTTCTCCACGGGACAGAGATGCACCGCCTCGAGCAGGCTTGTCGTCACCTCCGGGATCCATGACAGGTTTGTAGGTGCCCTCGTTGAGCGCCTCGCCTCGCTGCACGTGGGAGATGCGCTTGAGCCCGGGACGGACATCGGGCCCGTCGTCGACTCTGCCCAGCTGGAGAAGGACATGAACGCCATCGCGCTCGCGAAATCCGAAGGGGGGACGCTTGCGTTCGGCGGGGAGCGGCTCAGGAAACCCCGCGAGGGGTTCTACCTTGCCCCGGCGCTGTTCACGGGGACGACGAACGCGATGCGCCTCAATACCGAAGAGGTGTTCGGGCCGGTCGCAGGGGTGCTGCGCGTCAGGGATTACGAAGAGGCGCTGGCCGCGGCAAACGACACCGTGTTCGGCCTCTGTGCCGGGATATGCACGACGTCGCTGAAATGCGCAAGCCACTTCAGGAGGAACGCGCAGGCGGGGATGGTGATGGTGAACCTCCCGACGGCGGGTGTGGATTACCACGTTCCCTTCGGAGGGAGAAAAGGATCGAGCTACGGCCCCCGTGAACAGGGGAGGTACGCCGTGGAGTTCTACACGACGGTGAAGACCTGTTACACCGCCCCGTAGCATGAGCAATCACAGGGAACACTCTATGCATGCAGGTCCGGCGGGTCCTCCGGGGTCCCGGGGTGGCACGCGGCGCGCGCCGGAGAGGATCAGTCTCGCCGACGAGGCGTACTTCCGCCTGGAGGAGATGATCGTGACGCTCGAGCTGCAGCCCGGGAGCGTCTTCTCGGAGGCCGAGCTGAGCCGGACGATTCGGATCGGCCGGACACCCCTCCGCGAGGCCCTGCAGCGGCTGCAGGCCCAGAGGCTCGTGACGACACTCCCCCGCCGGGGCGTTGTCGTGAGCGACATCAACATCGTCGACTACCTCGCCGTTCTCGAAACGCGCCGCGTCCTCGACAGGCTCGTTGCGACGAAGGCGGCACGAAGGGCGACTCCCGAGCAGCGCGCGGCGCTCCAGAAAACGGCGGAGGCGATGGCTGCGGCAGCCGCCCACGGCGACATGGCGGAGTACATGCGTTTCGATACCGTATTTGACCGCCTCCTCGAAGCCGCGTCGCGGAGCGCATTCGCCCTGCAGGCTTCCGTGCCGCTTCATGCGCACTGCCGCAGGTTCTGGTACCTCTACAGGCACAACGGGGATCTCTCCCGCGCCGCCGAGCTCCACGGGGCGATGATGCACGCGGTGGCAGCGGGGGATGAAGACGGCGCCGGGGCGGCCTCCGACGCGCTCGTCAACTACCTGGAGGAATTCGCAAAGACTGCGCTCGATCTCTCGTAGAGGAAGGAGAAGGGATGGCCCGACATACATTTTTCTGCATCGACGCGCACACGTGCGGCAGTCCTGTCCGCGTCGTCGCCGGGGGCGCCCCCGCTCTCGGCGGGACGACAATGAGCGAGCGCAGAATGCATTTCCTCGCCGAGTTCGACTGGATAAGGACCGGGTTGATGTTCGAGCCGCGCGGTCACGACATGATGTCGGGGAGCCTGCTGTATCCCCCTGCCAACCCCGCAAACGACTGCGCGCTCCTGTTCATTGAAACGAGCGGCTGCCTGCCCATGTGCGGCCACGGCACGATCGGGACCGTGACGGTGATGCTTGAGCACGGGCTCGTTCGCCCTCACACGCCGGGGATCCTGCGTCTCGAGGTCCCCGCGGGGATCGTCGAAGCGACGTACGTCATGGAGGGGGGGAGTGTGAAGTCCGTCAGGATCGTCAATGTTCCCTCATTCCTGGAACGGGAGGGGATCCGCGTCGATGTCCCCGGCCTCGGCCCGCTCACGATGGACGTCGCCTACGGCGGAAACTTCTACGGCATCATCGACCCGCAGGAATCGTACGAGGGAATCGACGCTCTTGGCGCTGCGGAGATACTCCGCCTGAGCCCCCTGGTCCGCCGGAGTGTGAACGGGAAGCACGCATTTGTGCATCCGGAGGATTCCACGATCCGGGGCCTCTCCCACATCATGTGGACCGGCGCCCCACGGGCGCCGGGGGCCCATGGAAGGAACGCGGTGTTTTACGGGGAGAAAGCGATCGACCGCTCTCCGTGCGGCACGGGAACGTCGGCACGGATGGCGCAGTGGGCTGCACAAGGGAAACTCTCTCCCGGGGATGAATTCATCCATGAGAGCATTATCGGGAGCATATTCAGGGGGAGGGTTGAACGGCGTGCCGAGGTGGGGGGCAGGAAGGGGATCGTGCCGAGCATTGAAGGTTGGGCGAAGATTACCGGGTTTAACACGATCGTCATCGACGACGACGACCCGTTCGCAAAGGGTTTTCAGGTCCTGTAAAAGCGTCCGGCGGGATATGCGCATATGAAGAACATACTCGTGATCGGCGGAGGCGCCGTGGGGCTCTGCGCGGCGCACTCCCTCAGAGCGTCCGGGTGCAGCGTCACCGTCGTCGAGAGGGGCGGGATCGGCGAGGGGGCGTCACTGCACAATGCCGGCCTCATCGTCCCGAGCCATTTTGTGCCTCTCGCCGCGCCCGGGATGGTGATGCTGGGGCTCCGGTGGATGCTCCGCCCGGACAGCCCGTTCTATATCAAGCCGCGTCTCGATCCCGATCTTCTCACGTGGTTCTGGCAGTTTGCCCGGGCATCGACATCGGGCCGGACCGAACGGGCGATCCCTCTTCTCCGCGACATGAGCATCGCCAGTCTCGCGCTCTACGACGAACTTGCCTCCGTGCCCGGGATGGATTTCGGCTTCCGGAGAAACGGACTGCTGATGCTCTTCCGCACCGGCCACGGTCGGGAGGGTTCGCTCAGGATGGCCCGCCAGGCGTCGAACATCGGCATCGAGGCGAGCGTCCTGGACCGGGAAGGCCTGCAGGAGTTGGAACCCGGCGTCAGGTTCACCGCCTCGGGGGGTGTGTACTACCCGGGGGACGCCCACATCACACCGGCCCTCTTCGTCGACCGCCTCCGGGCGCATGTCGAAAAGGAAGGGGTCCGGTTCGTCCCCTCGACACGGGTCACAGGGTTCGTGACGCGCCCCTCCGGAATCACCGCGGTCACGACGACAGGGGGGACGTACGCCGCCGACGAATTCGTGCTTGCGGCAGGGGCATGGTCCCCCCTCATCATCAGGTCGCTCCGGCTCCAGATCCCGATGCAGCCCGGAAAAGGGTACAGCGTCACGGTGAAGAATCCCCCGGTCCTGCCGCGGATCCCCATGCTCCTTGAGGAAGCGCGCGTGGCCGTGACGCCGATGGGTGAGAGGCTCAGGTTTTCGGGGACAATGGAACTTGCCGGCCTCGACACCTCCGTCAACGCCAGGCGGGTGCGCGCGCTGGTTCGGTCCGTCCCCGCCTATCTGGGAGGGCTCGATCCCGCGCTTCTGGAAAAGGGAGAGACCTGGGCGGGTCTCCGTCCCTGCACTCCCGACGGGCTGCCGTTCATCGGCAGGTTCCGCAATTATGAAAACCTGATCGCCGCGACCGGCCACGCGATGGTAGGGATGTCGCTGGCGCCGATCACGGGGAAACTCGTCGCGGAGATCGTTCACGGCCGGATCCCCTCGATCGATCTTCATCTTCTCAGGCCGGACAGATACAGGTGACATGAAATGGACGATGGAGTCACGCCCGGGCCGGAGCGGGAACCGGCAGGCACGGTGTTCAACATCATGCGCTTCTCCGTGCATGACGGTCCCGGAATTCGCACGACGGTCTTTCTCAAGGGATGCCCGCTCGAGTGCGCCTGGTGTCACAACCCCGAGGCCATCGCCGGCGCGCCGCAGATTGTTTACCGCCCGGATCGCTGCCTCGCATGCGGCGATTGCGTGGATGCGTGCCCGCATCATGCGATACGGGAAACAAAGGGGAGATTCGAGGCGCTCCCTGATCTCTGCGCCCGGTGCGGGACATGCGCGGACGCGTGTGCGGCCGAGGCGCGGGAGCTCGTCGGACGACAGATGACGGTCGACGAGGTCATGCGGGAGGTCGAACGCGACTCTCCCTTCTACAGGGAGTCCGGGGGAGGGGTGACCTTTTCGGGGGGTGAACCGCTCCTCCAGCACCGGTTCCTTGTGCAGCTCCTCCGCTCGTGCGCGGAATCCGGCTTCCATACGGTCGTCGACACGTCCGGGTATGCCTCTCCCGACGTGCTGAACCGAGTGGCGGAACTCACCGACCTGTTCCTGTATGACCTCAAGTCGGTGAATGAGGAGATCCACAGGCGTTTCACGGGGGTCTCGGGGACGCTCATACGGGGGAACCTGGAACGGCTCGCCTCCTGGGGAAAGAAAGTGGTCATCAGGATGCCGATCGTCCCAGGCGTCAACGACTCACCGGAGAACATCGAGGCGGCCGGCAGATTCATCGCAGCGCTGGGGAACGTCGTCAAGGTACAGTTGATTTCATATCACACGATCGGCGTCGATAAGTATGCGCGCCTGGGGATTCCCTATTCCCTTCCCGGCGTGCAGGTGCCCTCAGGCGATTACATGAACCGCATTGCGGATGGGCTGCTCAGGTTCCATCCCGTTGTCAGCATCGGAGGGTGAGACAATGACAGAACGCGTCAGAATGCTTCGGGAACAGAGTCTTGCGGCGGTCCCGGTGATTGCCCACGAGCGGGCGCTTCTCGTGACCGAGTCGGCGATGAGCACGGGCGACCTCCCGGTCCCCGCACGGCGCGCGCGCGCGTTCCAGTGCCTGATGGAACGGCAGACCGTCGTGATCAACGACGGCGAGCTCATCGTCGGGGAGAGGGGTCCCGCCCCCAGGGCCACGTCCACGTATCCCGAGCTCTGCTGTCACACGCCCGGGGATCTGGAGACACTCGACACGCGCGCAAAGATTTCTTTCCGCGTGAGCCAGGAGACGAAGGACGTCTACCGGGAGCGGATCATTCCCTTCTGGAGAGGGAAGACGATGCGCGAGAGGATATTCGCGGTGATGGACGGCGAGTGGAAGGACGCGTACGCGGCGGGGATATTCACGGAATTCATGGAGCAGCGTGCCCCCGGTCATACGGTCCTCGACGGGAAGCTCTATACGAAAGGGCTCCTCGGTCTCAGGGCGGATGTCGAGTCGGTGCTGGAGTCTCTCGGCCGTTCGGCGGATCCTCTTGCCCCGGCAAAACGTGACGAGCTCGCGGCGATGGCGGTCTGCGCCGATGCGGTGATTACGCTCGCCCGGAGGTACGCGGAGGCGGCGGAGGAGAAAGCGGCCGGTGAGCCGGACCCGGTCCGAAAATCCGAACTCCTGGAGATCGCGCGCATATGCCGGCGCGTCCCTGCCCGGCCGCCGGAATCGTTCCGGGAGGCGCTCCAGGCGTACTGGTTCGTCCATCTGGGCGTCATCACGGAGCTCAATCCCTGGGACGCGTTCAACCCGGGGCGGCTGGACCAGCATCTCGCACCGTACTACGAGCGGGAGATCGCCGAAGGGACGCTGACGCGCGAAGGGGCCAAAGAGCTCCTCGAGTGCTTCTGGGTGAAATTTAACAACCAGCCGGCCCCCCCCAAGGTCGGCGTGACGGCCGAGGAAAGTTCCACGTACACTGATTTCGCCAACATCAACAGCGGCGGCCTTACCGTGCTGGGGGAGGACGGCGTCAACGACGTGACGTACCTTGTCCTCGAAGTGATCGACGAGATGCGGCTAGTCCAGCCGAGCTCCAACATACAGCTCAGCAGGAAGAACCCCGATGCATTCCTCAGGGCCGCCGCCCGCATCATACGGAAGGGATGGGGGCAGCCCTCGGTCTTCAACGCCGATGCCGTCGTCGAGGAGATGGTCCGGCAGGGAAAAGCGGTCGAAGACGCGCGGCAGGGGGGGACCAGCGGCTGCGTCGAGACCGGAGCGTTCGGCAAGGAGGCGTACATACTCACCGGGTATTTCAATCTCCCGAAAATCGTCGAGTTGACGCTGAACGGCGGACGCGATCCCCGGACCGGCGGTCAGCTTGGGCCGGCGACGGGCGACCCCGCCGCGTTCCATACGTTTGACGAATTCATGCACGCGTTCCGGGCCCAGGTGAATCACTTTGCGGACGTGAAGATCCGCGGGAGCAACGTCATCGAACGGCTGTACGCCGAATACCTCCCGGTCCCGTTCCTCTCCCTCCTCATCGATGACTGCATCGCGAAGGGGACGGATTATAACGCCGGAGGGGCCAGGTACAACACGAGCTACATACAGGGCGTGGGGATCGGCACCGTGACCGACAGCCTGTCGGCGATCCGGCACCACGTGTTCGAGGAGGGGGCGCTGCCGATGGCCGGCCTCCTCGGCGTCCTTGCCGCCGACTTCAAAGGGTACGAAAAGACCCGGCTCCTGCTGAAGAACAGGACCCCGCGGTACGGGAACGACGACGACGGCGCCGACGCGATCATGCGATCGGTGTTCGAGATCTACTTCAGGGCCATCGACGGGCGGCCGAACACGCGGGGGGGGGCGTACAGGATCAATCTGCTGCCGACGACCTGCCATATCTACTTCGGCGCGGTCACGGGCGCAACGCCCGACGGCAGAAATGCGGGTACACCGGTCTCCGAGGGAATCTCCCCCGTCCAGGGGGCGGACCGGCAGGGACCCACCGCTGTCCTGATGTCCGCCTCGAAGATGGACCATGTCCGCACCGGGGGGACGCTCCTCAACCAGAAGTTCACGCCGAAGCTCCTCGAAGGGGAGAAGGGGATCGACAGCCTTGCCGCGCTCATCCGTTCGTATTTCAGCATGGGAGGGCATCACATCCAGTTTAACGTCGTGGACGCAGCGACGCTCAGGGATGCGCAGGAGCATCCCGGGGATCACAGGGACCTCATCGTCCGTGTCGCGGGATACAGCGACTATTTCTGCGACCTCGGCCGCTCACTCCAGGACGAGATCATCGCCCGCACAGAACACACATCGCTATGACTATGAAATCGCTCATACCGGAAAAGATCGCCCAGGCCGTCGGCATACTCAACGAATTCAACGTCGACTGCTGGCTCACGTTCACACGCGAGACCGCGCTCAACGGGGATCCGACGCTTCCGTACCTGGTGGACGGCGATCTGACGTGGCACAGCGCCCTCATCATTACGAAAAGCGGAACGACCTGCGCGGTCGTCGGCCAGTACGACAGGAAGGCCGTCGAGGATCTGGGGGCGTACACGGACGTCATCGGGTACGTGGAAGGGATCACAAGGCCACTCCAGGACTACCTGCGGAGCCTGAGGCCCGCAAAGATCGCCGTGAATTTTTCTCAGGAGAGCGAGATTTGCGACGGTCTGACCCACGGGATGTACCTGACGCTCTGCGGCATGCTCGCGGAGATCGGTATGGAGGCGAACCTCGTTCAGGCCGACAGCATCATCGGCGCGCTCCGCCAGCGGAAATCCCCTGCGGAACTGGCGAGAATACAGATGGCGATCAGGGCGACGGAAAAGATCTTTTCCGAAGTCGCACCGTACATCCGGCCGGGGAGGACAGAGCGGGAGATCGCGGCATTCATGAAGGAGCGGGCGAACGAACGGGAGATCCCGTTTGCCTGGGATGAGAAGATGTGCCCCGCCGTCTTCACCGGGCCGGACACGGCCGCCGCGCATTACGGTCCCACAGACCGGCGGGTCGAGGAGGGGCACATACTCAACATGGATTTCGGCCTGAAGGTGGAGGGGTACTGCTCCGATCTTCAGAGAACGTTCTACGTCCTGGAAAAAGGGGAGCGCACCGCCCCCGCCGACGTCCTCCGGGGATTTGAAACGATCGTGCGCGCCATCGCCTGCGCGCGCGAGGCAATGCGTCCCGGTGTAAACGGCCAGCTTATTGACGCGATCGCCCGCGCGATCGTCACCCAGGCCGGGTACGGGGAGTTTCCCCACGGTCTTGGCCACCAGGTGGGGAGATTTGCGCACGACGGAACGGCGCTCCTGGGTCCGGCATGGGAAAAATACGGAAAGAAACCGTTTGTCCCGCTCGAAGAAGGGATGGTCTTCACGCTTGAACCGCGCCTGACGGTCCCCGGCCGCGGCATCGCCACCGTGGAGGAGATGGTCATTGTGCGCGCAGACGGGGCGGAGTTTCTTTCCACTCCCCAGACGACGCTCCTGCTCGCCGGATGATCCCGGCGAAGACAATGCCCTGCAGGCCGAAGCTCTTCTCACCTCCGTCGGTGCCGTCCTGCTTCCCGGCGCCATGCCGCGCGTCCCGCTCTGACGTCCCCTCTCCTTGTCTTTCTTCACGTACACGTTGTTCCCGCTCTCCGTGTAGTAGAAGTGCCCTCCGCGCGGTCCTTCGTAGATGTTCTGTCCCTTCTTCGTCTGCCCGACGATCTTCGCTCCGACGAAGTCCTTCACGTATGTCTTCTGGCCGCTGTCGTTGAGGTAGTAATGGCCCTGTTTGGCCCCCTCAATCGCAACATGTTCTCATTCACCGGTTCATTCCGGTCCGGTCATGAAAGACGATGCATGCGAAGGTGACATGAATATCCCTTCTGAAATCCCGCCCGCTGTTCAATTGCATGCGGTGCGCCGGGCGTCCCGGCGCGTGATCCGTTTGACTTTCTTCGGCTCGTTTCATTTCTTTTTACACTGCGTGGCCCACCCTTCCACGGGATGCCCGCTCCGTTCATTCTCACTTTCCGGGACCCGGCATGGAGACCGTGATCGTCATATTCGGTGGATCGGGCGACCTGACGACAAGAAAGCTCATCCCCGCCCTCTACAACAATTTCAGAAAGAAGCGCCTCCCGGGCTCCGTCCGGATCATCGGCATTTCGCGCACACCGATGAGCGACGACGCCTTCCGCGGGAAGATGAATGAAGCGGTCCGGACGTTAGCTCCGTCGGAGTTTGATGCGGGGGCGTGGGGGGAATTCGCCGGCTCCCTTTCCTACCGGGAGGGGGATCTGGAAGAGTCGTCCACGTACGCGGATCTCGTGCGCGGCATCGGGCCTGCCGCCAATTGCCTCTATTATCTCGCCACGGCTCCGCGCTTCTATCCGGTCGTCATCGCCCGGCTCGCGGAAGCCAATCTCATGACGGAGGAGCCCGGGGGACCGTACCGGAGGATCATATTCGAAAAGCCGTTCGGCAGAGACTTCGCCACGGCACGGGCGCTTAATGAGGATCTTCACCGGCTCCTCCACGAAGACCAGATATTCAGGATCGACCATTACCTGGGGAAGGAAACGGTCCAGAATGTCCTGATGCTCCGTTTCGGGAACGCGATATTCGAACCTCTCTGGAACAGGAACCACGTCGACAACGTCCAGATCACCGTCGCGGAGACCGTCGGGGTGGAGCACCGCGCCGGCTATTACGACACCGCCGGTGTGCTTCGTGACATGTTCCAGAATCACCTCCTGCAGCTCCTGACGCTTGTCGCGATGGAACCCCCGGCCGTCGTGGATGCCAACTCGCTCAGGAATGAGAAAGCAAAAGTGCTGACCGCCCTCCGTGAAATCCCCCCGGAATATTCTCTCCGGTACACCGTCAGGGGGCAGTACGCCGGGTACAACGCCGGGGAGGGGGTCGCCCCCCGGTCGGTGACCGAGACATACGCCGCGCTCGAGGTCTATATCGATAACTGGCGGTGGCAGGGGGTGCCGTTCTACCTCCGTTCCGGGAAGAAGCTCGGCGAGAAGTGTTCCGAGATCATCGTTCAGTTCAGGCGTCCCCCGACGCAGATATTCGACGTGCAGGCCGGGGTTACCGAACTCTTCACGAACCACCTGAGCATCTGCATTCAACCTGACGAGGGGCTGCACCTCCGGTTCATCACGAAGGTGCCTGACCGGGGGATGCACACGCGCCCGGTGGACATGGAGTTTCACTACAGGGACTCGTTCGGCAGTGATCCGATCCCGGAGGCGTATGAACGGCTTCTGCTTGACGCCCTTCAGGGGGACGCCTCGCTCTTCACGCGGGGAGATGAAATAGAGCTTGCGTGGCGGTTCATCGACGGTGTGAGGAAAGGCTGGGAAGACGGAGACGGTGCGCCTCTCGAGATATACGGCCAGGGGACCTGGGGGCCCGCGGGCGGGGACGCGCTCCTTGCGCATGAAGGACGGTGGTGGAGACATGACTGCTCTCCCCACACCGCTGCCCCGGGGGCGGGACGGGAGACGCACAGGTGAGGATCCCGCGCCTCGATGTCTACCCGGAGATCGCCGGGATGGAATCCGCCGCGGAACGTGAAATCCTCGGAGCCGTCCGGAAGGCGATCGATGAGCGGGGAACATGCACCCTCGGGCTCTCGGGCGGCGAGACACCGCGCGGTCTCTACAGGAAGCTCGCCGCCCTCCCGGAAGGGGAGGCGCCCGACTGGCGCCGGGTCCATGTCTGTTTTTGCGACGAGCGGATGGTCTCTCCCGATGATCCGGAAAGCAACTACGGCATGGTGCGCGATGAGCTCATAAGCCGGATCCCGCTCCCCGCGGGGAATGTCCACAGGATCCGGGGGGAGAGGCCGCCCGCCGTCGCCGCCGCGGAATATGCAGCCGACATCGGGAAGACCCTTTTGCTCTCCGGCGGGAGATTCGACATTCTCCTCCTCGGCCTCGGTGTGGACGGCCATACGGCGTCCCTCTTTCCCGGGACGGTAGTTCTGGCGGAACGGGGGAAGCCCGCAAGCGCCGTGTTCGTTCCCGTTCTCAATTCCTGGCGCGTGACGCTGACGCTCCCCGTCATCAACGGGGGGAGGGATGTCATCTTTCTTGTCGCGGGAGCGAAGAAAGCGGACATCGTCCGCCGCGTTCTGGACTCCCCGGGGCCCGACGCGCGGATTCCGGCGACGCTTGTCGAGCCGGCGGATTCCTCCCCCCGCTGGATTCTCGACGCGGAGGCGGGCGTATCGGCCCGCGGTGGGGCCCTGCGCTTGCATTAAGAGCGGAATAGCGGTATCCTCATTTCAGCGGAGCCAACCCAGGAGGCGTGTGAACCCCTGTGATCGAGCAGGACTATTTCATGCGGATGGTCAGCATGCTCGCGAACACGCTGGCCAGGATTATTTTCCTGAAGAACAAGAAGGACTTCCCTCTCGCGCTGCAGGAGATCCGGTCCGCCGGCAATACCCTTCTCGGAATTGACGGCACCCTGATTCGCGGGTGCAGCCCCCGGCAGCTCAGGCACCTTCTCGGCACGGATCCGTCGCTGGCGGTTCCGAAGACGTACATCCTCGGGCTCCTCCTGAAGGAAGAATCGGAGATTTGCGCGGCGGCGGAGGCGGAGGATGAATCCGTTAATCTCGGATTGAAATCGCTTGAGCTCCTTGTTGACGCCTGGCTCGAGGACGAAAAAGCCCTGTCGCCCGATCACACGATCGCCGTCGACGCCCTTCTTGCGCGGTTTTCCGGGTATGCCCTCACGGAGGAGCTTCTGGCGAAAGTCATGTCCTACTATGAAGGGACGGGACGGTTCGACAGGGCGGAGGACGTCCTCTTCGACATCGTCGCTCTCAGCCCGGGCTTTGCGGCTCACGGCATGCAGTTTTACAGGCGTCTGCTCCTGAAATCCGACGAAGACCTGCGGGCAGGGAACCTCCCGAGGGACGAGATCCTGGAAGGGATCGCCGACCTCAAGACCCGGTGAGATGCGTACCGCGTCGGACTCTTCGTGCGCCCCGAGACATGCTCCTCTTCACACACTGCACGGACACTCCATGAACCGTTGATCGATCACCTGCGCCGTATTCCCCTTCTCCGCGCTCATGGCAGGGGGGGGATGAACGACCTGAAGGACATACAACAGTACGAGGAGTACAATGACACGGAAACGCATCTACCTTGACAGGAACGAAAACAACTACGGCCCCGCGCCGGCGTGCTTCGACGTCCTGAAGCGCGCCGATCTCACCAGTCTCAGCTGGTACGACAGGTCGTTCACGCGCGGTTCAAGGGGAAGCCTGTCGGAGCGCCTGTCGGGGGATTTCGGCGTCCCCGAGGACCGTGTGCTGCTCGGATACGGGGCGGAACACATACTCAAGGAGACGATCCAGTGCTGCCTGGGAAGCGGGAAAAAGCTCATGGTTCCCGCGTATTCCTGGTGGTACTACAGGAAGATCGCCTCGGAGGTCGGGGGATTGACGGTGGAGTTCCCGATGACGGTGGGCCATGACCGTTTCCGGTACGATCTCCCGGGAATGCGGGAGGTCTACGCGCGGGAGCGCCCGTCGGTCGTCTTCATCAGCACTCCCAACAACCCCACGGGGAACTCGATTGAGCCGGAGCCGCTGAAGGAGATACTCGGGGAGTTCGGCGAATCGGTTGTCGTCCTCGATGAAGCATACGTGGACGGAACGTCGACGGAGTACGTCAAGGGCCTCGTTGACGCATTCCCGAACCTCCTTGTCCTTCGGACGATGTCGAAGTATTATGCGCTGGCCGGGATGCGCATCGGCTTCGCGGTCATGGGAAAGAGGCTCGGCGCGCTGGCGAACTTCGGATCGCGGTACCTCGGCTTCAACCGGATCGCGGAGGATGTGGCGATCGCCGCGCTCGATTCCCCGGAATATTACAGGAAGATCGCGGGGAAGATCAATGCGGACAAGGAACTGTACTACGACGCTCTGGGAAGACTCCCCGGCGTCCGTGTGTTCCGTTCGGACGCCAATTTCATTCTCGCGTCGATCCCCCCGGCGCACAGGGCCGCTCTGAAGACCCATCTCGAAGAGCGGGATCTCTTCATCAAGTTCATGGACGAGCCGCTCCTCAACTCGCACGTCAGGATCACCATTGGGACCCAGGAAGAAAATGCCCTCCTCATCGATGCCATCAGGTCATTCTACGATTGAACGCGCGCCGGCGGGACTCTACGCGGAATACGTGCAGGGGCTGAAATCCGCCGCCGTCGAAGAGCTGCTGGACTTGATCGTGTACCGCCCGGTTGCATTTCTTTTCGTCAAGTTGATCCGCAGGACGCGCGTTACCCCCAACCAGCTCACGTTTCTCGCGCTGGCGCTCGGCGTCCTCGGGGGGATGAGCCTTGCGGTCGGATCTCCGGCCGCCCTCGGTGCGGCGGGCGTGTTCATCCTCATGTACAATATCGTCGATTGCAGCGACGGCCAGCTTGCCCGTATGAAGGGGACGGGAACGCACCTCGGCCGCATTCTGGACGGGGTCGCGGATTACCTTGTCAGCCTTGCATGCTACCTGGGTATCGGGATCGGGTTCGCCGGCGCATCGGATGAGCCCCTCCTGATGTGGTGCCTGACAGCCGCCGCCGGGATAAGCAATGCCGTTCAGTCGGGGCTCCTCGATTATTACAGGAACAGGTACCTTGACGCTTCGGGAATCCGCGCGAACGACCTGGTGGAGGAGCAGCGGGGATTCCGGGAAGAATACGCCGCGCTCCGCGTCGTGAAGGGACGGCGCTTCGAGCGTTTCCTTATCGGGACATACCTTCTCTACTCCGGCGTCCAGCTCCGCCTGAGCGGCGGCGGAGGCCGGCAGGCGAAACGCCTCTCCGCGGCGGAGGCGGAAGAAATACGCTCCCGGAGGGTGCTTATCCACTGCTGGACGTACCTCGGCCCCACAACGCAGTGGACGCTTCTTGTCGTCTGCGCGTTCGCCGGGCGACTCGACATCTATCTGTGGGGGATCGCCGTGGGGGGAAACGTCCTTGCGGTCGTCATGATGATTGCGCAGAAAGCGTTCGGCGCGCATCCCGCAGTGCAGGAGGGGCGATGAAAGGCGTCATTCTTGCTGCGGGGGTCGCCTCCAGGCTCCGCCCCCTTACCGATCTCGTCCCCAAGTGCCTACTTGAAGTGGGGGGCGGGACGATTCTCGGGTTGACGCTCGAAAACCTCATAGCCAACGGGATCGCCGATATCATCATCGTCACAGGGTACAGGGAGGCGCTGATCCGTGAGTACGTCGGGGAGTCGTTCCCGGCGCTTGACGTCGAGTTCATCAGGAACGACAGTTTTGCGACGACGAACAACATCGCCTCGCTGTACCTGACGGAACGATCCATGGGCGACGCAGACATGCTCCTCCTTGACAGCGACATCGTGTTCGACAGGCGGATCATCGGGCTTCTGGCCGGATCGGGTCACAGGAACTGTCTCGCCATGAAAAGCGGGACGGTGCTCGGGTCCGAGGAGATCAAGGTCGAGACCGGCCCCGGGAACACGGTGCGCCGCATCGGCAAAGACGTCCCCCCCCGCTCCGCCGCGGGCGAATCCATCGGGATTGAGAAACTGAGCGGGGAGTTCCTGGAAGATCTCTTCCCGGTGCTGGAGAGAATGATACGGGAGGAACGGGGGGAGAATCTGTTCTACGAAGCCGCGTTCCAGCGCGCGATCACGGGCGGGTCGGTGTTGACCGCCGTGGACGTCGGCGGGCTGAAGTGCATTGAAGTCGATACCCCGGAAGACCTCGAGGCCGCAAGGGCGGTATGCACGCTCCTGCAGGGCGCGTCCCGCCGTTAGATTTTCTCCCTGGGACGCTGAGGAACCCCCCGCCGCTCAACTGTTCATCCCGGGGGACGGCCTTCCATCTTCCTGACCACGTCATCGAGCTGGTCCTGCGCTCCCGGTGCGAGCGTCCGGGGAGCAACGGGAAATACCTGGACGGCGCGTCCGGACCGGACGAACGCAAGGACCGCCATGACGATGCCGGTCGCGATCGCGCCCGTGCACACGATGGCCCCCCCGTAGTACATCACGTCGGCGATCGTGCCGGCGGAATCCATCAGCGACCACTCCGAGAGGAGATAATGCCAGTCATGTCCCGACTTGTCACCGCCCAGCAGGGGGAGCATTCTTCCCGGCGCGTCGCGGACATAGAGGCTCACGTCCATCATGTTTTCCCCCGCCCAGAAAAGGGCAAAGGGGAACGTCTGCGACCGCTGGCGAAAGGCGATGATGAACCAGAGGAGCGGAAACATGATCTGCCAGAACGACCCTCCAAGGACGTAGAGTGTCCTCCCGAAAAGTATGAAGAGAACGTGTCCTCCTTCGTGAAGCGGGAGGAACGTGAACGTCCGGACGATGAAAAGGAGATTCCCCCATCGCATGCCGGGCCGGTACTCGTAAAATGCATCGAGCGCCTGTGAGAAAAAGACAATGAGGAGCGCGTACACGGCTCCCCGGAAGAGGAGCGGGATGTAACGTTCGACCGGATCCGCCGGGCGGGCCGGTGCGGACGGGGTGGTGCGGGTGATGCTGCCGGTTGATTGTCCTGCCACGGGGGAACTCCTGCTCTCATTCGGGAATTCCTGGAAACTAGAACGTTTCGCCGACAGAATCAACTTTGCCGTCCCCCGGGCTTCTTGTGTTTGGCGGGATTGTCTCCTATCTTGGGCTGTTATTCCGAATCGTCTCCCCCCAATGTGAGAGGAGCAACAATGAAACCGCGCACCGCTGCGTTTGCCTCCTGCCTCGGCCTCGCCCTTTGTGCAATGCCGGCTTCTGCACTCACCGGTGCTCCCGGGTATCACGTCATCGACAGCGTCCGCCTCGGCGGGGATACAGGTTGGGATTACCTTGCCGTCGATACGTCGGCGGAACGCGCGTATGTTTCGCGGGGAACAAGGGTGCAGGTCGTGGATCTTGTCACCCGCGCGGTGATCGGGGAGATCTCCCCGACTCCGGGCGTGCACGGGATCGCCATCGATCGCGCCGGCGGGAAGGGGTACACGAGCAACGGCCGTGATTCCTCCGTGACGGTCTTCGACCTGAACACGCTTGCGACGCTCGCGGTCATAAAGATCGGGGCGCGCAATCCCGATGCGATTCTTTTCGAGCCGTATACGAAACGTGTTTTCACGTTCAACGGCGGGAGCGGGAACGCGACGGCGATCGAGACGTCGACGGGGAGTGTTGCGGGCATGATCCCTCTCGACGGAAAGCCGGAGTTTGCCGTGGCCGACGGCGAAGGGCGCGCGTATGTGAACATCGAAGACAAGAGCCGGATCGTCGAATTCGATCCGAAAACCCTCAAGGTCGTGCACACGTGGTCCCTCGCTCCAGGTGAAGAACCGAGCGGACTGGCGATCGACAGGGAGCATCACCTGCTCTATGCCGGGTGTTCCAACAGGCTCATGGTCGTCCTCGACGCGCGGACCGGTCACGTCGTTACGACGATCCCGATCGGTGATGGCGTCGACGCAACCGCATTTGATCACGGCACGGGTCTCGCGTTCAGCTCCAACAGCGACGGGACACTCACCGTCGCCGGGGGGAACAATCCCGCCTTTCTCGAGAACGCTTCCACTCCGCGGAGGGCGCGGACGATGACGGTGGACGAGAAGACCCATCTTCTGTACACGGTAACTGCGAAGTTCAGCCCGCCCCCCGCGCCGGCGGCGGACCAGCCGCGTCCGCGTCCGGTAATTGAGCCGGGGAGCGTGACACTGTACATTCTCGGGCGCTGACGGGGCGTCCGGAGGAGGAGCGTCGGGTGGCAATGATGCGGAAAATACTCTCCACGCAAACGCCCCGGGCGGTCATCCTTGTCCGCTGCATCGTGGGGGGGGTGTTTCTCTCGGAGGGAATCCAGAAATTCCTCTTCCCGGTGGAACTGGGAGTGGGACGTTTCATGACGATCGGGATCCCCGCCCCGGAATTCTCCGCCGCGTTTGTCGGGGCGTGCGAGATCCTCTGCGGGGCGCTCATCCTGGCCGGGCTCCTGACGCGCATCGCGTCCCTTGTCATGCTCGTCAACATCCTTGTTGCAATCGGGACGACGAAGATCCCCATGCTGCTCTCGAAGGGGTTCTGGCCGTTCGCACACGAGGCCCGCGTTGATTTTGCAATGCTCATGGGGAGCCTCTTTCTCCTCATCACGGGCGCAGGAGGCGCCTCGTTCGACGCGCGCCTGCAGAAGGGGCGGCACACGGATCCGGAGAAACGTCAATAAAGGAGAGGGCGCAGGACCCTTCTCCGGTCGTGAGGTGCGGGGGGTGTGAATATGTGGAAACACCCGTCGGCGGGATTTCCAACAGGCTGTAACGCGTCAGCTGTGCCGTATCGTCAGGATATCGCCGTCCTGCACGACGTATTCTTTTCCTTCCAGCCGCCACCTGCCGGACTCTTTCACCCTGGAGAATGATCCTTCCTGGGCGATGAAATCGTCATATCCGACAACTTCCGCGCGAATGAACGAGGTGATAAAGTCGGTATGGATCACCCCCGCCGCTTCCTGGGCGGTTGCGCCACGCCGGACCGTCCACGCCCTGCATTCGTCCTCCCCGACGGTGAAAAACGACTGCAACCCCAGGAGGGCGTACGCCTCGCGGATCAGCGTGTCGAGCGCCGATTCTTTTATCCCGTATTCTTCCATGAATGCCCGCGCGTCCTCCTCTCCGAGCTCGGAGAGTTCCATTTCGATCTTGCCGAAGAACGAGAGCACCCGTGTGTTCGTCCCTGTCTTCCCCGCGCCCGCGCGCCGGAGCAGCTCTGCGGAGGACTCTCGCTGCGATTCGTCGAGGTTCAACGCGATAAGCATCGGCCGGGCGGAGAGGAGCTGGTACCCTTTCAGGATCTGCAGCTCGTCCCTGCTGAACGTGGTGTCGCGGAGAGGTTTGCCGGCGTCGAGGATCCCGTGGCAGCGTTCCATGAACGGCATCTCCTTCTTCCCCTGCTCGTCCCCCGCCCTGTGCGCCTGCTTCTTTATCCTCTCGATGCGGGCTTCGACGACGTCGAGATCGGAGAGTATGAACTCCGTTTCAAACGCCGCGATGTCCCTCACGGGGTCGATCGTGCCGTCAGGGTGGGGGACCGCGTCGTCAGCGAAAACCCGGACGACCTGGACGAGGGCGTCGTTGGTCTTCACGTTGGAGAGGAAATTCGTCGTGAACTGGGTCGACCCCGATTCTCCCTTTTTCAATCCGGCGACGTCGACGAATTCGATCGTCGCGTGAACGGTCCTTTTCGGGGAAAAGATCGCGCTGCACCTGTCGAGGCGGCCATCGGGGACTTTGATGACCGCATGGTGCGCATCCGGGCGCGCAAGGAGTGAGGGGTCGATGTGTGTCTTCGTGATTGTCTGGAAAAGCGTGGATTTGCCAGAGAAAGGGAGTCCGACGATGCCGATCTGCATGAAATTGTCTCCGGGTGGAAGTGGTTCAGCGGAGCAATATACAAAACTCCGGACACACCTGCCCCCCGGGGGCTCACCCGGCGCGCGTAGAGGAGGGGAGAGATGACAAAACGCAGGAGAAAGGAACGCATGCCGGATCCCCGCCCGCAGGGCCGGAACATCACGTTCGTGAAGGGGGGAGTCATCGTCGTGTCCGTCGTGCTTGCGGCGGTTCTTGTCGTCGTTGCGATTCGTATACCCGCACCCGTCTCGACGCTCCGTCCCCCGGCAGCGATCCCCCCGGCAGCGATCCCCCCGGTGGCCCCGGCGTACGTTCCTTCGGAGAAATGGATCGGACGCGCCTACGCGCTCGACGTCCTCTTCCACCGCGTCTACACGCCGTGCTGGGAGGGGGCATACGGAGCGATCGGGGACGCGCACCTGTTCGCCGTGACGGGTGATTCCGCGCTGCTCCGGTTCTACACCGTGAGCCACCCCCTCACGGAAATGTGCAGGCAGACGTGGATCGACGATCAGGCGTGGGTTTGTCTTGCGGAGATGTACTGGTGGCGGTTCACGGGGAAGACGCACGTCGAGTGGGCGGCGGACGCGGTGCGGAGGTATGCCGAGGCGCGTGAATCGGGTGCGCTCTCACGCACCGAGGGGTTCTGGAGCTGGTACAATTTCCCCCCGGGGACGGCCGGCGAACGTGTGTTCACGAACAGCAACATGAACCAGATGGCGACCGTCGCCTGCTGGCTGCACGAGGTGACGCACGACAAGAAGTATCTCGATGATGCGCTCCTTGTGTGGAACGGCGACGATGCCGCCCCGGGAGTCGAACGGACGTACTACAGGGGGAAAGGCAGGTGGGTCGGCAAGGCCGGGCTTGCCGCGTTCGGCGACCCGCTCCCCTGGATGGGCGCCGGATACTGCTCAATCGCCGCGGCGCTCTACAGGGAGACGGGAGACGCAAAATACAGGATGATTGCGGCCGCCACCGCGAAGAGGGTCATGAATCCCGCAAACGGATGGGTCGACCCGACGGACTATTATCAGCTCAGGATGGACGGCGGCGGCGCGTTCACCCATTATCTCCTTGATGCCTACCAGGTCGCGCCTGGAGAGCTTCAGGACATCCCCGGAAAGGTGGGACGATCGCTCGAGTATGTCTGGACGAATGCCCACGGGAAAGCCGCCGTACTCCTGCACCGCGAGTCGGACCACGGCATCAGGAACGGCTGGAACGGGGACGGGGGGGAAGACGGCTACCGGGTGGGGGAGGTGGGGACGGTGCATGCGCAGGGAGAAGCGGTCCGCGCATTCGGCGTCTATGCATATGTCCAGAATCTCGCCGTACCCCGGGCCGGGGGCGTCCCGCGCTAGTGCGGGACGCCCGTGGGAGGCGCGGGAATGCCGCGTGATTACCGTATGTACGTCATCTTCTGAACCTTGCTGAACGTGGCCCCCGACCTGTCGAGCGCCACGGCTTCGATCCTGCAGAAGTAGACCCCCGATGAAGTCGACGGATGCCACTCGACGACGTGTGAGCCCGCCTCGACATCCCCGTTGACAAGTTCCGCAACGAGCTCGCCGAGCACGTTGTACACTGCCAGGCGCACGCTGCTCTTCACGGGGACGGCGTATGTGATCGCCGTGGACGGGTTGAACGGGTTGGGATAGTTCTGCTCCAGAGAGAATTTCCCCGGCACGGACGCCAGGACGGGGGCGGATGTGTTGACGGGAGCCGCCCATGACACAGGGGGAGCAACGCCGATCGTCCCGCTGTCCGGTCCGGTCGGGCTTGCCGCGGTGACCTGGATGAGCGTCCCGTCCTTTGCGATGAATATGTATTCGAGGCTCTTATAACTTGTGCTGTCCGTCTTCTTTATCCGGAGGACCTGGTGGACCGTTCCGCCCGGCAGTGTCAGGGGACCGAAGGCGTCCACGACATACGAGGCATGGTGTCTCACACCCGGCTGAGAAACCGGGATGGTCCCCAGATACAGGACCGCAGTGTCCATGTACGTGGATGTCCATGTCGTTCCCAGCGTCGACGGGAGCTTGTAGAACACATCCGAGGGGATGTTGGTAATCACTACCGAGGCCCCCGTGTACGCTCCTGTGCCATTTGCCCCCTCGCCCATATTCAGGAGATCGCCGGAAAGCTGGAAGTAGATATATGCAGTCGCCGGTATCGGCGTAGGTGAGATGCTGGGATAGGATACAAGGATGTTCGTCTGGAATGCATGTGTCGCGCCCGGGAAACTGGAGGCGAACGGCGAACCGGCAACTGTAATGCTCGTCAGCGTTGTCACATTGCTTTTCTTGAGCCCGCTGAAGTCCCAGGATGAGGAACCCGGCTTCCCGATGTTCAGTGTGGAGACTGTCGAATCAAACCGGGTGGTCGTGAAATTCCCGACCGCGAACTGTGTGCTCACATCGGTGGTCTTGATCGTATCCTGTGCGGCGGCCGGCGCGACGATCGCGGCAGCCACACACATGATCGCGATGCCTGCAATCAGTCGTTTCATGTATCCTCCGTGAATGTGTTTGTGTATGTTTCCGGTGTCAGAACTTCGCTTCCAGGACCATGACATATGTCCGCGGGGGCATCAGGTTCCCTATCAGCTCAACGTAGTTGTACTGGAACAGGTTGTTGACGTTAAGTGTCGCCGTCAGGGGGATCCCCGTAAATGAAAGGTCGGCCCCTGCCCTGACGTCTGTCACGAATATGTTCTGACGCTGATCCCCGTCCGGTATGATGCCGAGGTTTACAAAGATGCTGTCAATGTTCTCGACGCGGCTGACGAACCGGAAGTCCGCTCCGGCCGTGAAAACGCCTATCCGCCCCGTCAGGTTTGTGGAGAAGACGTGCCGGGGCCGGTATTTCAGCACCTGGTGCGTTATCATGTCCTCCGGGTAGACGTATGTGTATCCGACGTTGCACCCAAGGCCTCCGTCAAAAAGGCCGAATTTGAACGTTGTCTCAAATCCCTGGACTCTGGCCTTTGTCACGTTGCGCCACTGTACATACGGGATGTCTCCGGAGCCGGGGATGAGGCCGACCTCGATCAGGTTGTCGTAATCCGATCTGAATGCGGCGATGTCAGCCGTGCCGAGCCCTCCGATCGCCTGGGAAACGCCCAGCTCATAGGAGTAGCTCCGCTCCGGCTGCAGGTCCTTGTTCGGGAGCGCCTGCAGGTTGCTTACCTCGGCCGATAAGAAAGCCTCCGCCACTGCGGGAACCCGGAAACCTCTTCCGAACGATGCGCGGAGCGTGGTCCCTGTGACCGGGGTGTACGAGAGCGCCGCCTTGGGGTTGACCTGGCCGCCCGGTGTTGTGAGGCCGACGGACTGGAAGTCGAACCGTACCCCTGCGGTGAGCGCGAGCTCGTCCGTGATTTTGTACTCATCCTGTGCGTAGGCGGCAAAACCTCCCCCGCTGTGCTCTCCGAAGAGGTCCGCATTGACCATGTCGAAAGTGCCGTCCAACCCCGCCGTCAACGTATTCATCCGGTCAAGGACGAGTGTTGTCGTCCCTTCCACCTGTATCTCGTCGGAGAGAGACTTCGTCATGCCGATCGCATTTATGGTCTCGTAGCCCCAGTCGTTGTGGTACCAGAGTACCTTCGCCGTGAACAGGGCCTTGTCGGAGAGCACGCCGTTATAGAGCGCGTTGATATAGTAGCGGATCGACCTGACGTCGTCGTTCTGCTGGAGTACGGGGGGAATGAGCGCCTGGTCGAGATTTCTCCAGTACAGGTACTGGCCGCCGTACTGGTACAGGAGTCCGAAGTTCATCGTGAGCGAACTGGAACCGGCGAAATCCTCTTTCGTCTTGACGTAGACGTTGTACCGGCGGTGATAGTCGTTCTCCCGGTACCCGTCGTCGAACTGGCGGGAGAAAGCCAGTGTCACTCCCAGGTCCCCCGATTTGTAGGCGTGGCTGATGGACTCGCCGTTGTAGTACCTGTTCCTGTCGGACCAGGCCCAGGAGCCGTATGACGGCTTGTTGTAGAGTCCGGCATACGTCTTGACGTCCGTTTCGGGAGTTTCGGGGATATCTTTTGTGATGATATTGATGACCCCGCCCAGAGCGTTGGATCCGTAGAGCGCCGAGCTTGCCCCCTTGACGACTTCGATGCGTTCGATCTGCCCCACCGGGATCGATTCGAACACCAGTTCCCCGGTGTCCCCGGCTATGAACGGGACACCGTCCAGCAGGAGAAGGACCCGGCTCCCCGCACCATAGCTGAACCCGCTGGAACCCCGTATGTTCACCTGACCCCCGGTGATGTTGACGCCGGGGACGTAACGCAACGCGTCGACGATCGTCTGTGCGTTCCGCATCTGGAGTTCGGAGGCTTCCATGACCGAGATGCTCACCGGGACTTCCTGGAGCGACTGTTGGCGCTGGCTTGCCGTCACGACGATCTGCTCCGTCTGAATGGGCGTCTGCGTCATCGCAACGTTCAGCGCCGTCTCCTTCCCCTCCTCCACGGTGACGTCGGCCCGGGTCTCCCGGTGATACCCGACCATCGAAAAAAGGAGTGCGCACTTCCCCGGGGAGACCGCGGTGATCCGGTATTCCCCTTTTGTGTTCGTCGTGGTGCCACGCACAGTCCCCTGAAGCAGAACGGTCACTCCCACGAGCGGTTCGGAGTCTCCTTTACCCGTGACGCGTCCGGCGATCGAACCCCCGGAGGCAAAAGCGCACTGGCCGGAGACGGCCAGCATGAGAACGATGGACTGGAGTCTCATAGCCAGGGCTTGGGTGGAGGATTACTGAAATCAACCTGAATGTCGATCCCCGTGATTATCTTGTGCAGCAGCACCCTCACGGGGGCCGGGTCGAACGGCCCGGGGCCCGTCGAATAGACGCCGGCCGGCCTCCAATCGAAAAGATTCGATGTAGGCCTCCAGGCGAGTGCGACATAATTGTAGACGCCCACCCCGAGCGTGGTTCCCGAAGTGGTGAATGAGTAATGGATCGAATCGGCGAAAAGGACCTTCTGTGTCGTGTCACTGAGGAGATTGGGTTGGCCGATCTGGGGATATACGCTGACAAGGCGCTGGGCGACGTCGATCAATATGTTGGCGCTGTCGTTCGGGTACGACGGGAACGCGACGATGCGGAGTTCCCAGACGCTGTCGGCGGAAGGCCAGTGCTTGAATCGAATTACACCGCTGAACCCCGACGGCTCATCGGGAGGCCCGAGTCCCTGGTCGCACCCTGCGGAGAAGAGGACAAGGACCGTGAGGAGCGTTGCAGCATACCGGACTCGGTTCATAGGCGTACGCATGCTGTTCTGAAAGAACGAAACATCGCAGTGTCCCGCCCTATTGAAGCGGGATTCACGGTCCCGTTTAGAAGGTCAGCCCCACAGTTGCGAGCGGGACTTCCGAGCTGGTCTTCCCTGTTGTCATTATGAAGTTGACTTTCAGCTCGGCGAACAGCGCAATCGGACCCACCCTGAGGTCGACACCGGCGCCCGCGTTCAGTGTCGGTTTCGTCTGCGTATCAAACGCCTTGACTGTGGCAAGCTTGATTGTGCCCAGTGAGAGATTGGCATCATTCATCTTGATATCCACTATTCCCGCGCCGCCGGTGAGGTAGACATGGATAACCGGGAGAGGGATGATATTGAACTTCAGGTTCAGGTTGCCGGAATAAATATCGATGCGCCCCCCGTCGATAGTGACCTGCGAACCGAGCGGGCCGAGTAATGACTGGTATTTTTGCTTGTCGGGCGAGAGCATGATGTAATCGCCGGAGAGCCGGAACGCCAGGAGCCCCAGATCCACATCGAAGTGAATTCCGCCCCCGTAGCCAAGTCCGTAGATTTCCTTGACAAGTGAACTGACATCGAGGCTGCCTACCTGCGGGATCTGGACGTTGGTCTGGGCCACGCCGAGATTAAAGTTGACGAGATCTCCCTGGACACCGAACCGGAGTCCCTGGGCTCCGGCGGATGCCGTGAAAACGGCAAGGAAGGCACAAAATAGTATAACTCGTTTCATGGTTACTCCTTGATGGGTGAGAGGCCTGAAATCTGTCGGGGCAGGCCTGAACACGTGCCTGTACAGGTAAACAATCTATTGTTTGTCCCTCTCTTTTGCAAGGAGAGAATGGCCCGGCGGCTCCCCCCCTTGACAACGTGCCGTTCTTCTTGTAGAATACATTACTTAAGGCATCAAACCTAGAGCATTAAGTCGGTGAACCCCTTCCATCGCGCAGTTTCGCACCCTGTGGCAGGCCCCGTTGATTCCCGGGCGTTTACAGGCCGGATACCGAGAGGGAACGTGTGCCCGTAACCAGGATCGGAAAATACGATATCGTCGAAGAGCTCGGCCGCGGCGGCATGGGGGTCGTGTACAAGGCGCACGATTCGTTGATGGAACGCGACGTGGCGATCAAGGTCATGTCCGACCTCATGCTCGCGGTCCCCGAGATACGGTCGAGGTTCTTCCGCGAGGCACGGACCGCGGGGAGGCTCTCGCACGAGAACATTACCGTCGTGTACGATGTCGGCGAGGATGAGGGACGCCCCTACATCGTCATGGAATACCTGACGGGAAGCGACCTTGCCGCGCTCATCGAACGGAACGAGCCGATCCCGTTCCTCCAGAAGCTGGACTACGCAATACAGATCTGCCGCGGCCTGTCGTACTCCCACGCAAACGAGATCGTCCACCGGGACATCAAGCCCCAGAACATACGGATCGTGGGGAGCGGAAAAGTCAAGATCATGGATTTCGGGATCGCCCGGTCGCTCGCGAGCACGCTGACGACGACCGGCGCCGTGATCGGGACCCCGTACTACATGTCTCCCGAACAGATCCAGGGGCGACACGTTGACAAGCGTTCGGACATTTTCTCGTTCGGCGTTCTCTTTTACGAGCTCCTCACCGGGAAGAAACCGTTCACCGGCGACGTGCCGACCGCGGTGATGTTCAAGATCGTCTACGACGAGCCGGAACGGATCGACGACACGCAGATCGATCACCGGAACGGGCTTCGCGAGGTTGTGGCGAAGCTGCTGGCCAAGGATCCGGACAACCGGTACCAGGACCTGGCGGAAGCCGCCGACGCACTGGAGAACATCGTCACCGATCTCCGGGCGGAAGAGCGGAAGAAGATGGAACAGTTCAGGATGAGGCTCGGCAAGCTCATCAGCGAGAGCAGGGCGCTCCTCCGCGGGAACAAGTTCCGGAAGGCGAGGGATCTCGTCGAACAGGCGGCCCGCCTTGACCCTGCGAGCACGGAAATCGCGCGCCTGAGGAACGAGATCACCGCGGCGGAGGAACGGGAGGCGAAGAAGGTCTTTATCGAGGAGCGGCTGAGCGGTGCCCGCCGGCAGATCGATGCGAAGCAGTGGGACAAAGCCTTCAGCCTCCTTCAGGATATCCTGAAAGTGGAACCGGAACACCCGGATGCAATCCGGCTGAGCCGGGAGGTCGCGGATGCCATCGCGTTTGCGAAAACCGGTGACATAAGGTTTGCCGCCACGCGGAGGTCCGGCGACACCGCCCCCCTCTTCGGTGCACCCGAGAGGGGAAAGATGGCGTCAAGGATGGCGCCGCTGGCGCCACCTGCGGCGCCATCGCTGACGCCACCACCGACCGTTCCCGTTTCTCGCGAAGCGCCCGCGTCCCCGCCGAAACAGGAGCGGACAAAACCGGCGGCCGCAAGGACCCCTCATCCGGGGCCTGACACACTGGGTCCCCGCCGGGGGAATACCCGGTACGTCATCGGGGGGGGAATCGCGCTCGTGATCCTGGGAGCGGTCCTCTACAGAACGCTGATCTACGTCCCCTCCGCCGCCGAGGGGTATGTCGCGCTCAACGTCCTCCCCTGGGGGGAGGTCGCGAAAATCGTGAGTGAGACCGGGCGTGAGATCCCGCTCTCCGGAAAGATGTGGACCCCGTGCCGGCTGGCGCTTCCCGAGGGGTCGTACTATATTCACGTCACGAACCCGATGTTTGCGAAGCCCCTCGTCGACACCGTGACAATCAGGGGAAATGAAGTGGAGCGGGTAACGAAGAAATTCGACGGGTTCGACGACGCCCGGGTGACGACGAAATTCGAGTAACGAATTCCGCAGGCAACGCACACACACCATACAGAGGAGCCCTCTGATGCACATTGCCAGACCCGGTCCGCTGCCGCTGCTGTTCGCGATCGGTGCCGTCCTTGCCGCGCTGAGCTGTTCGAAGGACGACATCCCGACGACCCCGCCTCCTCCGTACCTGTTCACGGGCGTGGCGATTTCGAAGTTCGCGACTCCTTCCCCCGCGACGCCCCTGCATGCCGGCCAGGCGTATGTCATCCGGTTTGCGGTGGACTACACGCTCGATCCCGCCGTCGACGCGACGAGAAGCCAGTATGCCATCTATGCCGACGTCGCGACGTTTGACTCCAGCGACAACCTGCTTCAGGTTGTCGGCTTCGGTCCCAATCCTCCGCCGGGCCTTACGGCGTCCTCGGGGGAAGTGTCCGATTCGGTCTCCTTTACGCTCGCGGCCTCCGACACCCCTTTCGTCCGCGTGATCGCGGGAATTGCCCTGAAGACGGACAGCACATTTTTCTTTACGCGCGGACCGCGCTGGTCGGTTCACTAACCGGGAGAGCACACGATGCGAACGACACTCAGTACGCCTGCTGCCGGCGCAATCGCGCTCCTGATTGCGCTCGTGTGCATCGCCGCATCCGGCGTTGCACAGACAAACACGGAGAACTTCGCGCAGTTCCGGTTCAACTTCAACAACCCCGGCGCGCGCGCCATCGGCATCGGGGGAGCGTTCATGTCGATCGCAGACGATGCGACGGCGTCTGAAGCCAACCCCGCGGGACTCACGACGCTGCTCAAGCCGGAGCTCTCCCTCGAGGGGAAGGCGATCCAGTTTATCACGCACGTGGGGAATTTCTCATCCACCGGGACCGCGGCGGATTTCTCGCTCGTCAGCAGGGATTTCAAGAGTGCGGTGGTGAGCCCGTCGTTTGTGAGCGTTGTCTTTCCGGCGCGGCGGTTCACGTTCGCCCTCTTCCGGCATGAGCTTATGAATTTTGAAAGCGACTTCTTCACGGAAGGATCATATGCGCCCGGGTTCACCGACGGCAGCTTCTTCTTTCCGGCGAAATCGAGCACGCGGCTGCACGTCGACGATTACGGCGGGACCGTCGCCTACAGGTTCCGGGAGTCATTCTCCGTCGGGATCTCGGGGGGCATCTCGTTGATGAACATGCAGACGTCGATAGCCCGGTACTTTATCGCGGTGTTCAATGACGGAACGCTGGCGAACATCGCGACGATCGACGATCATGCGTCGGATTTCTTCCTGAACGTCGGCGTCCTCTACAAGCCATCGGAGAAGTTCTCGATCGGCCTGACGTACAAAAGGAGGCCGTCGTTCAAGCTCAATCAGACGTATACGTTCACGAACTTCCCGGCCGACTCCTCGAAGCAGAGTCAGATTAACTTCAACATCCCCTCCTCGTACGGCATCGGCGTTTCGTACCGGCCGACCGATGTCCTGACGTTTGCCGTCGACGTCGTGCGCGTCAACTACTCGAGCCTGACGAAAAATTTCGTGGTGACGATCACCCCGGAGTCGGTAACACCGGCCGACTTTGCCGTCAATGACGGCATGGAGTATCACGGCGGCGCGGAATACGTGTTCTTCGTCAACACCACCGGCATCGTCGTCCGGGCGGGCGGCTACCTGGAGCCCGACAACAGGATCCGGTTTGTCGGAAACCCGGGGACCGACTTCAACAGGAAGATCGAACAGGGACTTTTCCAGAGCGGCGAGTCGTATGCACACGGGACGTTCGGCGCGGGGTGCATACTCTCGAACAACGTCCAGTTCGATCTGGCCGCGGATCTCTCCTCGGTGAGCAACACGGCGGTCGGCTCGCTCGTCATCCGGTTCTGACCCATGGGCCCTTTACGCCTGCATCCCCTTGTCCCCGCTGTGGTACTTGCCGCCTGCCTCCTCGCAGGGACTGCGTCGGCGCAGACCCCCTGGTATGTTTCCTATGAACGGGCTCTTTCCGCGCAGGAACAGGGGGACTGGAAGGGGTCGATCGCGCTCCTGGGTGAAGCCGTGGCTGCGAAGCAGGTGCCCAAACTCAAGGCGAAGACGTACGGGCTCCGTTTCGTGAACTATCTTCCGTATTTCCACATCGGCGAGGCGTATTATCACCTGCGTGAAAAACAAAAGGCTGTTGAAAAGTACGACCTCTGCCTGAAGTACGGCGAGATCCAGCAGGCTCCTGATGAACTGGCGGTTCTCACTTCCCACCGCGCCGAACTCGCGGGAGAACCGGCAACGCCGGTTGCGCCTCCGGCCGTCACAGTGAATCCGGAGCCACCTGAAATCGGATCTGCCGTTTCTCCCGGCGGGCTCCCCTGGTACGTCAGTTATGAGACCGGGCTCGCGTACATCGAATCAGGGGACTGGCTGAACGCGATCGAGAACCTGAAGACCGCGCTAAGCGTCAACGGCATTCCCCGCAGGTACGCGCGAACGTACGGCATGTGGTTCATCACGTACATCCCGTACTATTATCTCGGGATCGCGTACTACAACCAGGGGATGTGGCAGCTTGCGGTGAACTATTTTGAGACCGCGGAGCGGCTGGGCGAGGTGGCGGATCTTGAACCGGAGTCCGCCACGCTCAGGTCGGACCTGGACGACGCGCGGAGGAAAAGCGCGGGGGCGAAAAGGGGAGTCTCCGAGGAGCTCAAGACGGGCGTGAGCAACAGGATTGCGGAGGCGGTCCGTCTCTTCAACCGGGAGGAGTATGCAAAGGCGGAGACCGTTTTCCGCTCCGTCCTCGTGATCGATCCGTATAATTCCGTTGCACGCAGTTACATCGCCAGGATCGGGAAGCAGTCGGAAACGGGTGCCGGGGGGCCCCCTCCGCCGCGGGAGTTCTCGGACGGCGTCCTGGAGCTTCTGAAAGGAAGGCATGAACAGGCGATCCGGCTTCTGAACGCTGCAGAGGCGGGGATGGAACAGGACGCCGGCCTCCACGCGTATCTCGGGGTGGCGTACTGCCTCCGGCACCGCGCGGCGGGGAAAAAGGAGAAAGAGTCTCTCCGGAGCGCGCAGGCGGAATTCCGGCGTGCGCTGGAGATCGACCCCTCCTACACGCTCGACAGGACGCTGTTTTCGAAGGATGTGCTCGATGTTTTCCAGGGAGTCCGGAAAAAGTGAGCAGACGTTGTGCCGTGATATTTCTTCTCCTCTTCCCGTCAGGCCTCGTTCTCGCCCAGTGGTATGTCGAATATGACGAGGGACGGAGAGCGGCAATGGAAAAGGGGGGGGACCTGCAGAAGGCGGTGGCTCTCCTCAACGAAGCCATCAATGATGAATCGGATTCGAAGGCGAACAAGAGGACGACAAGTCTCCAGTTTATCGACTATTTTCCGTACCTGTACAGGGGGATCGCATACTACAAGCTGGGCGAACTTGATAAAGCCCGTGCGGATCTGAACAAGGAAAAAGACGACGGCGCGATCAATGATGCAGAGCGGGACAAAGGGGCTCCGGCTCTTCTGGCCCAGTACCTTGAACTCCTGCAGAAGCCCGCCCCTCAGACGGCGCAGCAGAAATCTCCCCCCGTCGCCCAGCAGAAGCCGCCGCCGGTCGTGCAGCAGAAGCCTTCCGGGAATCCGGGGGAAAGCGCTCAACCGGACCGGAAGAAGCCCGGTCTCCTCCCTGCGGGGAAATCGGATGAGAACGCCGGCAAATCGATCGCCTCCGCGGCGCGTCCACGGGAGAATCCCCCGGCGTCTCATGAACCCGCCGGGGAATCCTCGACCCCGGCCGCCGATACGGCCGGGTCTGCGCTGTTCCGCGAAGCGGTGGCGCTCCTCAACGACGGAAAAACCACCCGGGCGAAGTCGGCGTTTCTGCGCGTCCGTGCCGTCGCTCCCGCCTATCCGGATCTGGGGTCGTACCTGGGAACGATCGCCTCGTTCGAGCAGAAGACGCACGCGGGGATCTCTGCGTTCTTCCGCGGGGAGTACGCCGAAGCGATAGAGAATCTCAGTTCGACGACGAAGAACGGGAGCGACAATCCTCATGTGTACGCTTTTCTTGCCTGTTCCTACGCCGCGGAATATTTTCTCGCAGGTGCGGAAAACGGGAAACTGAAGAGGGAAGCAGTGGAAGCATTCGGCAAGGTGAGAGGGATCGATCCCCGCTACGAGCTTGATGCACAGCTGATTTCCCCGGGCATTATCGCCCTCCTCAAAGGAGAATAACCCGCCAGTTGAGTCGCTCACAGATGTCAGTCCGGACAACAAAAACCCGCCGCGCTCCCGCACCCCGGTTTTCACTCGTCCTCGGCGGCGGCGGGGCAAGGGGTCTCGCGCATATCGGAGTGCTTAAGGTTCTCGAACGGGAAGGTCTTCGCCCTGCGCTCATCGTGGGAACGAGCATGGGGGCGATCGTGGGGGGGATGTATGCGCAGATACCGAATGCCGGCGTGGTGGAGGAAAGGATGACCCGCCTGATCCGGAGCAAGCCCTTCCGGAGAATCGTGCTCGACGCCTTTTCGCACGAGGGGGCGCCGGACACTCTCAGGACCGTCTCCGCTCTCTACGGCCGCGTGAAGCGCGGCTACGGGATTCTGAAATCCGTCTGGTCCCCGGGAATCGTTGAGGTGCCTGTCCTCGTCGACTTCCTCTCGCACCTGCTCGATGACATTCAGTTCCGCAAATGCCTCATTCCGTTCGCCGCGGTTGCCTGCGATCTTCACACCGGGAACGAAGTCGTGTGCAGGACCGGGCTGATGCTGAACGCCGTTGCGGCGAGTTCTGCGATACCGGGGGTGATCTCGCCCGTGCGGCTCAGGGGAAGGTGGCTTGTGGATGGAGGGCCGACAAGCATGGTCCCCGTCGATGCGGCGCTCGAGATCTCGGATTTCCCTGCCGTCGCGGTAACGGTGACCCGTTCCGTGCGCGGGACACGCATGACGAACGCAGTCGACGTGGTTCTTCGCGCGGGCGCGATTGCACGGCTCAGGCTCACCGAGTACAACCTGAGGGATGCCGCGGTCGTCCTGCGTCCGAACGTGGGGTCGATCGGGTGGGCGGAGTTTCAGTCGATCGGGAGGTTCATCGCGGAAGGCGAGCGCGCCGCCGAGAGCGCCCTGCGCGAGATACAGAATCTCTGACGCCGGCCGGCATCCGTGAAGTGGAGCGCGTTCACGGCGAAGCGCGGTTCCACCCGGTGATGATCGAGAGAAAACTGGACCAGCCGGGTCACCGGCTCGCGTGCACATGTGCGCCGTGCTGTAACTGCAAAGAGATCTCCCGCGTGTGTCAACCCCCGCTTCCTTCGCTTTCTTGCTCATTCGCTCGAAGGTCCGTACATTGAGCCGTTGAAATCGGACAGCGACCGGAACAGAGCACGTCTTGAGGAGAACGCCGTGGAAAAGTACCATTTCGGAGTGGTGGGTCTGGGGGTCATGGGGCAGAACCTCGCCCGCAACCTCGAACGGAACGGCTTTTCCGTCGTCGGCTACGATGCCGACCCCGGGAAAGTCAACGACTTTGCACGGGTCATGGCGGGGAAGAAGGGGGCCCCGGCCCGCTCCGCTGCGGAGTTCCTTTCGGCGCTCGAGTCTCCCCGGAGGGTTCTCATCATGGTCCCCGCCGGCAAAGCGGTCGACGCGGTCATCAACGATCTGAAGCCGGGGCTCTCCGCCGGGGATGTTCTCATCGACGGCGGGAACACATACTTTGCCGATACCGAGCGCCGGCTCAAATCTCTTGAGGGGACGGGGATACTGTTTGTGGGAACCGGCGTCAGCGGGGGGGAAGAGGGGGCGCTCCGCGGGCCCTCGATAATGCCGGGGGGGAATCCCGCGGCATGGCCCCTCGTCAGGCCCTCCCTGCAGGCGATCGCGGCGAAAACCGAAGACGGCGTCCCGTGCTGCGACTGGATCGGGAACGGCGGCGCCGGGCATTTCGTGAAGATGGTCCACAACGGGATCGAATACGGCGACATGCAGATAATCTGCGAGGCGTATTTTCTGATGCACCGTCTCCTGGGGATGTCCGCCGAAGAGATGGCCGGCGTGTTTGCCGAGTGGGACGGGGGAGAGCTGAACAGCTACCTCATACAGATCACCGCCGACATCCTTCGCAGGAAGGATCCGGAGACGGGGAAGCCGATGGTGGATGTCATACTTGACACCGCGGAGCAGAAAGGGACCGGGAAGTGGACGAGCCAGGTCGCGCTGGATCTCGGCATTCCCGTCATGACGATTGCGGACGCAGTCTTCGCACGCATGCTGAGCGCGCAGAAGAAGGAGCGTCTTGCGGCCTCCGCCATCCTCAAGGGCCCGCCGGAAACATTCGGCGGGGCGAAGACGGAGTTTCTCGAACAGATCCGGAAGGCGCTTCTCTGTTCCAAGATCTGCTCGTACGCGCAGGGATTCCAGCTCCTCCGGGCTGCTGACGCGGAGTACGGCTGGGGGCTGAATTTCGGAAGGATTGCGCTCCTCTGGCGCGCGGGCTGCATCATACGCGCCAGGTTTCTCGGAAAGATCAACGATGCCTACCAGCGGAATCCCGCGGTTCCCAGCCTTCTCCTCGATCCCTGGTTTTCCGGCATTCTCTCGTCGTACCAGGGCGCATGGAGAACGGTGATAAGTGCAGCCGTGACGGAGGGAATCCCCGTTCCGGCGTTCACGGGGGCGCTCGCGTATTTCGATAGCTACAGGACCGCCTCGCTCCCGGCGAATCTGCTCCAGGCGCAGCGCGACTATTTCGGCGCGCACACGTACCGGAGGGTCGACAGGGACGGGGTGTTCCATACGAAATGGGAAGAGGGCGATGAAGATCGCGGTTGACAGGAACATTCCTCTTGCCGGATCCGCCTTCGGTCCGCTCGGCGACCTGGCTCTTCTGGAAACGACGGCTGTCACCCCGGAGACTGTGCGCGATGCCGGCGCCCTTGTCATCCGCTCTGAGACGAAGGTCGGCCCCCGGCTTCTCGAAGGGAGCGCCGTCCGGTTCGTCGGCACCGCCACGATCGGTACCGACCACATCGATCTTCCGTACCTCGGCTCGAAGGGAATAGCGTTCGCAAGCGCCCCCGGCAGCAATGCGAACTCTGTAAAAGAGTATCTTCTTGCCGCGCTCCTCGTCCTTGCCCGGAGGGGGAACTTCCGTCTCGGCGGGAAGACCATCGGCGTCGTCGGCGTGGGAAACGTCGGCGGGCGCGTCGCGGCGATGGCGCGCGCGCTGGGTATGACCGTCCTTCTGAACGATCCCCCCCTCGGTCGGGCGGGAAACGGGGGACCATATCTCCCCCTGGATGAGCTCATGGGAGCAGACATCATAACGCTCCACGTGCCCCTGACCCGCGCCGGGAGCGATCCAACGCATCACCTGTTCGACGCCCGCCGCATTTCGCGGATGAAGAAGGACGCGATACTCATCAACACGTCACGCGGGGCCGTCGTCGAGACACGCGCCCTGGAAGCCGCGCTCCGCGGCGGCCGGCTTGCCGCCGCGGTCCTTGACGTGTGGGAGGGGGAACCTGCCATCGATGCGGGGCTCCTGTCGCTGGTCTCGCTGGGGACAGCGCATATCGCGGGATACTCGATCGACGGAAAGGTGAGGGCCGCATCAATCATCCGCGCGGCGCTCTGCCGTTTCCTCGGCGATTCGTCAGTCTGGGATCCGTCGGGGGAGATCCCACCCCCGGCGATTTCCTCCATCACCCCCGGAGTGACGGGGACACCGGAGGAGCGTCTCGAACCGGCGGTGAAAATGCTCTATGACATCGAATGCGACGACCGGCTTCTCCGCGCGCTGTTCGACGTCCCGCCGGCGGAACGGGCCCGGTTCTTCATGGGCCTCAGGAGCGGCTACCGCGTTCGCCGCGAATTTGACGCCGTGAAAGCTACGCCGGTCCACGGCGACCCGGGCTTCCGGAATCTCATGTCCGCGGCGGGGTTCCGCAGCTGAGCAAACGCCCGCTGGTTTCGCTTTCCGTTCTCTCTGTACACCGATACATCCATGACATCCCGGAGATACCATGCCTGTGACGCTGCGCCCTGAAAAGGAATCTGAGTTTGATGTCCTCACGCTCGGTGAGTGCATGATCCGCCTGAGCCCTCCCGGTCACCAGAGGATCGAGCTGACGCCGGTGTTCGAGGCGTATGCAGGCGGGGGGGAGTACAACGTGTCGTACGCGCTTGCACGGTACGGGATGCGCACCGGGTGGGTATCGCGCCTGGTGGACAACCCGCTTGGCCATTTCATACGGAACCACGCGCGGGCGAGCGGGATGGACCTGAGCGAAGTGGTCTGGGTGCCGTACGACGGCGCCGGGAGAGCCGACCGGATCGGGCTGAACTTCACGGAGGTCGGCACCGGCGTCAGGGCGAGCGTGACGATGTACGACAGGGGACACACGGCGATCGCGCACATGAAACCGGGAGACGTCGACTGGAAACGGATATTCGGCACGCGCGGCGTCCGGTGGTTCCACACGGGGGGAATATTCACCGCGCTGAGCGATACCTGCGCGGACGTTACCGTCGAATCGATGAAGGCCGCCCGGGAGGCCGGCACCGTCGTCAGTTATGACCTGAATTTCCGGAGCAAGCTCTGGTCGAGCAAGAAAGCGGTTGATGTGACCGCGGGGGTCATCCCGTACGTCGACGTCCTCATCGGAAACGAAGAGGATTTCCAGAAGGTGCTCGGATTCACAGTGGAGGGGGCGGATGCGAACCTCAAGAGCCTCCCGGTGGACGGGTACAAACGGATGGTGGAGAGAGTTGTGAAGAAATACCCGGCCCTGAAGGCCGTCGGGACCACTCTGCGCGAGGTGGTGAGCGGTCTCGTGAACAACTGGTCCGCGATCATGTATTACGACGGGACGTTTTACGAGTCACGCAAATTCATGAACCTGGAGATCGAGGATCGTGTGGGGGGCGGCGACGGGTTCTGCAGCGGATTCGTCTACGGGCTGCTTCACGGGATCCCCCCGCAGGAGTGTGTGGAGATGGGTGCGGCGCACGGCGCCCTTCTCCAGACGACGCGCGGGGACACGAGCATGGTGACGATGGAGGAGCTCAGGCACGTCATGGGGGGCGGGAGCGCGAGGATCAAGCGGTGATCGGGGCTCCTTCCCCGGGCGAATCCTCCCCCGTTTAGAAAGCTTCGAGTATCGAAAAATACACTTCGGATGAGTCTTTCCCGGCTCCGAGATCAAGCCTGACACCGAGCCGCTCGTCCTGAACGACGAGGAACCTGATCCCGGCCCCTGCGGAATACTTCACCCCTGCCGCCGTGAAGTTGTTCGTCGTTCCGGCGACTTCTCCCGCCGCGGCGAACGCGGCGAGCGCGAGCCGCCAGAAGAGCGGGAGCCTGTATTCAGCCTGGAGAACAGCCATGTCGTTGTCGCGAAACCGCCCCTGGAAATATCCCCGTGTATTGACGTCCCCTCCGAGCTGCGCCATCGTGTAGAAAGGCTCGTTTCCCCTGACGAGCTCGACGAGCCCCTGGAGAGCGATGGTGTGCGAGCCGAAGACGGGTATGAAATCCCGCGCGTCGATGTCATACCTGTTGAACATGAACGTGCTGCCTGTTTCCCTGCCGTAGAACATCGACTTGAATTTGAGATACGCCCCCGTGCGTGTCGAGAATATGTTGTCACGAGTGTCGTACATCGCGACGATGCCGGCGCCCGAGGAAAGCCCCCCCCGGGCGCCCGGCACGGTCCCCGCGGCAATCGCCCCCCCGGGATCCGACGCCAGGATCCTGTCGTCCCGGATTTCGACTGCGACGCCCGCGTCCAGCCCGTCCCCTTCGGTGGTGCGCTCAAAATTCCGTGTGATCTCGGCGTCCCCCCCTCTCCAGAGGGGTGTATAGTTGTCGACGGGATCCCTCGGGCTTCCGTTCCCCACACCGTAGAAGTCGAACGGGATCCGCTTGTAATCGAATCCTCCCGACCAGTGGTATGTTCCCCCCGCAAAGTAGAAGTCGTAGTCCACACCGGTGGAGATCTGCTTTTTCTGCGTGTACGTCACCCCTCCGGAGGCGCTCGAGGGCCGCGCAAGTGCCCCCGTATCCGCGCCGATGCGGAAATAATACAGCCCGACTGCTCCCCCTGCGAACCCCGTCTCCGGGGCGTATTTCGCGAACGGTGCGCCCACGAATCCGTCCGCGGGCCCGCTCCGTGTCGTGTCGCCGGCGAAAGCGGGAGCGATGACGCCGAGGAGGCCGAAGATGGCCGTCAGTGTGCGTGCGGAATGGACGATGTGCATGGGGACCGGGGAGATTTCACTATGGAACACCTCCGGGGCGCGGGGAGTTCTTCCCGATCCGGCACGACAATAAAAAAGGGCACCCTTTCGGGTGCCCTGGCGTTCCCCCCGGGCATGCCTGTTACTTCAAAAGGACCATCTTCATCGTATTGATGAAGTTCCCGGCGACAAGCCTGTAGATGTAGATCCCGCTCGCGAGATGCCCGCCGTCAAAACTGACAGTGTGGCTTCCGGCGGAAACGGTTTCATTCACGAGTGTCGCCACCTCCTGCCCGAGCATGTTGTACACCCTGAGCTGCACGGGCAAGGTTTTCGGGACAGTGAACTCGATCTTCGTCGCGGGGTTGAACGGGTTCGGATAATTCTGCGCGAGAGCAAACTTCCCGGGGAGTGCACTTCCCGGCTCTGATGCAATGGCGGTCGTGACGAGTATATTGCCCGTCGTGTAATCTCCCAGGAACCTCCTCTGTCGATAGGTAATCGAAGAGTTTTGCCCGTTCACGCCGTACCAGTATGCGACTCCCAGGTAATTCTTCGACGTGTCGGATATCATGTCGCCGTAGTTCTGCCTTGCGAGCTGTCCTATCTCCACCTGGACGTCGAAGCCGTTCCATGTCATCGGATGAGGCCTGTATGCGTACCCGCCGGAGCGCTCTGCGCGGGCGAGGAATGAATCGACCACGGCGGTGGCAGGGAGGACTGTCAGCGGGTCGATCGAATTCATCCACGAGTACGTCATGGAATCCATCGACTGCACCTGGGCCCCGAATGTCTGCACCCGGAATACGAAGCTATTCTGGTATGACGTCCCGGTGTAATAGAACTCCCATGTCCCTCTTCCCGTGGAATCGATCGAATATCCCTGAACGGACCTCAGCGTGTGGGGGTTCGTGAAGCTCCCGCTGTAAGCAGTGAGCGTGTCCAGCGCGTCCTTGAGCCGGTATGGCGTCGTCGCAAGATATGTGATAACAACGCCTGTCAGATTCACACCGTTGACGACGACCTGGCTCCCCGTCCCCACCACGTCCCCGGTGCCCGGGTCGATCTGTCCATCGCCGTTGACGTCCTTCGCGGCAATAGGGTAGAACGTGCCGTTGGGGACGTACGGGATCGTAAAGTTGCCGCCCGCGTCCGCAATTGATCCCGCGACAAACGTCGGGTCTCCCTGGGAGAGGGAAGTCGAGCTGAGCGCCACGAATGCGCCCGCTGTCCCGACGACGCTTGAGCCGCTCGAGACTGATCCGCCCACCGTTGTTGTCGGGAACGATGCCGCAGTCGTGAAGTAAAATGCGTAGGAGGCCGACATCGGGACGGCGCTTGCGCTCCGTACCGAATAGACTACTCCAAAATACGGCTTCCCTGCGCTCAGGCGCACGGTGAGAATGACGGTCTTGTGGTCAGTGCTGAACGAGACCGCCGTGAGCGAATCGAAATTGGTCAGGACGCACCCCGTGTTCCCCTTTCCCTGGTTGGAGAACAACGTCGTGTCGACAACGTCGCTGAATGTGATGCTGACTGTCGTTGTGCTCGCTGAGACGTTCGTTGTGAGATTCGCGGGGACCGTCGAAACAACACCGAACACTGTCGATGTTCCCTGAGTATTTTGTGCAGCGGCGAGACCTATCGCAAATACGCAGAGAAAAAATACTGTGACGCTCTTCATGGGGACTTCCTCCGAAATGTGATGGAATATAGTGCACAAAGATACCACATAGGGAGGTGACAAAGGGCACGAAACTGCGAAGAAGCTCCGAAATACGTTCTACAGCGTAGCCGCCAGGGATAATCTGTCAGTTGTGCTGAATGTCAGTGTTGATCCCCAAGGAACTCATTTATCGTCCTGATGAACATGCCGGGCTGATCGACAAACGTCATGTGCCCGCTCCCAGGGAATATGACGAGTTTCGAACCGGCGATGAGGCCGTTCATCTCCCGGGCCAGAACGGGAGAGCATTCATCGTTGTCTCCGGCGGTGATGAGCGTCGGGACATGAATCGTCCCGAGTTTGCCGGCGTATTCCACGGACCTCAGGTTTCCGTCGATGACAAATTCGCCGCTTGAACCCCACATCGTCCTGTAGAGGTCCCACGACATGTTCCCCGCTGCGGTGGGACTGTAATTCGGATCGGGGTGATTCCGGTAGAGATACGGGAAATATCCCTCCCCCCATGCCGCAATCATGTACTCTTCCGTGTACCGGTTTTTCTCGTACAACCTGCCGTGACCGTAGAGCCCCGGGGACTCCAGTTTCTGAATCCGGGCCCTGAGTTCCGGCGTCATCTTTCCGAGCATCTCGCGAAACACGCCGTTCATCTCCCGTGTGCTGTGGAACGTGCTGCAGAGTATGAGGTGGCCGAGGTTTTCCTGGTATCGGAGGGCATACGCTTCCGCGATGACTCCGCCGCATGAATGGCCGAGGAGATCGATTGTGCCGAGCCCGAGCGAAGTCCGGACGGACTCGACGTCGTCCGCCATGGCCTCGACGGTGTAGGCGGACGTGTCCTCCAGTTTTTCGGATCTTCCGGAACCCCGTTCATCGATGAAGACGAGCCGGCGCGAACGGGCCAGCGGGAGGAGGTAGGGGAGGAAGTAGTCGTGCGACGCCCCGGGTCCGCCGTGGAGGATGACGAGCGGTTTCCCGTCGCCGAGCGACGTGTAGTACATGAGAACACCGTGTGCGTCGACAAATCCTTCGTCAACAGGGTACACGTTGGCCGGCCTGTTCTGGCGCGCGCAGCCCGCAATGAGTGTTGCAACGATGAAGGCGCCGAGGGGGTACCGCAGTCGTGTGAGCATGGATCTCTCCTGTGACATGGGTTGACTGTAGGATTGCGCTGCAATATAAACCGAAGGGTCCTGAGTCACAAGCGGCGTGGTGCACGCGCGGGATGCGGGGACGGCCTCATACCGTGGGCTCGCGCGCGTATCCTATTTCGTGCCCGAGAGTTCGAACTTGAAGGGGAATGTCACCCAGACGGAGACCGGTCCGTCGTTCATGTACGCGGGGGTAAACACAAACTGCTTTGCTGCTTCGATGGCGGGTGCGTTGAAAATTTCCGCGTCGCTCTGGAGTATGTCGACCTCCCTGGGTTTTCCGTCCCTGTCAACCCAGATCTTCACCCACACCTTTCCCTCGAGGCCGGTCCTGACCGCCATCTCGGGATATTGTGGTTCCACGCTCTTGACGATGACAGGTTCCTTCTCCACCGCGACGTAATCGGCGGGGGGGGATTCGTCGTCCGCGATCCTGATGTCCCCGGCCACACCGGTCCCCCCTTCGGTTCCTCCCCCTTCACCCCCCGCTCCCGTCCCCTGGTTCATCTCATTCTGCGTCGCGAGCGTCTGGTCGGGGCTCACCTCCAGGTCCGGGACAGGTACAGGGACTCCTGCGTCGGGTCTCGCCTTCGGCGCGGAGACCGAAATCGGGGGGGGTGAGTTCTCGCCCGCGATGGATGGAGGGGGGCCCAGCTCGGTGTAACGGAGCAGCCTGACGTGGACTGCGGGGGGCTCGTCCCCGCCGAAGATTCCGGCGGCATAATAGAGACCGATCGTAAGAAGATGGATGGCGACGGCTATGCCGAGTCCCCGTGAGAGGTACCGCCCGTACCATGCCTTCAGTTCGGAGAAGCCGTATTCCGATTCTCTCTCCAGAGCCACGTGCTCCTCGTTCATTGCAATATCCGCATCATCGATTCCCGTTCCCCCCGCGCATTGACTACCGCCTGCAGACGGGGTATATTTCCTGGATATCCATCACAACCGGACCGGCGTATGAAAGCACTCGCTGAATTTGCATCATGGGTGGGCGTCTCCCTCGTCACTCTTCTCCCGATCGTCAATCCTGTAAGCACCGCTGTCCTTCTCCTGAGCATAAGCACGCACCTGACCCCGGAGGAGCGGAACCGCCAGATCACACGTGCCTGCATATACATGACCGCCATTCTCGTCGTGTTCCTTGTCGGGGGGCATTTTATAATGGTCGCATTCGGCATATCGATACCGGGAATCCGTATCGCCGGAGGATTGGTGATCGGGGTTCTCGGTTTCCGCATGCTCTTCCCGGATGAGGGGCAGATCTCCAGGGAGGGGAGGGAGGAAGCGCAGGAGAAACTGGATATATCGTTCAGCCCGCTCGCCATGCCGAGCCTGAGCGGACCCGGCGCCCTGGCGGTCGTGATCACGATGTCTTCCTCGATCGACGTCCGGCACGGAATCGACAAGATTCTCGCTTTTGCGGGCGTAATATTCGCCATTCTGATCACCGCACTCGTGTCATGGCTCGTCCTCCGGGGGGCAGGGGTGATGCGCAAGGTTCTGGGCGTCAACGGCGTCAACAGCCTGTCGCGCATCATGGGGTTCCTCCTCATATGCATCGGAATCCAGTTTATCGTCAATGGCGTGAGAGACCTGGCTCTGGACACCGCTTTCTGGCAGGGGTGATTCCGGAACGTATCCCCCTCCTTTCCGCGGTTTTTGCCGTTTTTTGCCCTTTTCGCAGAGATGGCCTCCCGGGATGGGGAATTGCCATCACCGGGGGGCGCGTGCGTAATATTTCCAACGGAGGCAGCTCCTACGCTTGACATTCGAAAGCTGGCGTTGCTATATTCGAGTGTCATTTTCTGAATGTGCTCCCAGTCTCATGCAACGTGCTTCGTGATTCCACGCTTTCCCTTTTCAATTCCCAATACCCACACATTGAAAGGAGTTGGTCATGGCGGCACCGGTTACACACTTTGAGATAATGGCCAGGGATTCCAAACGCGCGCACGAGTTCTACACGAGCCTGTTCGGGTGGAGCGTCGAATCGACGACCGATGCGTCGACCGGGATGAGCTACGGGATGGTAAGCACCGGCGTGAATATGGGGATCAACGGCGGCATAGGGCAGACGCCGCAGGGAGCGCAGCCCGGCGTCACGTTCTACGTGCAGGTGGAGGATGTGCAATCTCATCTCGACAGGGTCCTGGCGCTCGGCGGCCGCGTTGTCGTGCCTATCACAACCATCCCCAACATGGTAACGTTCGCGCAATTCGCCGACCCCGAGGGGAACGTTGTCGGGATAATCAAAGGCCCGCAGGTTCCTCCCAAGCCGGCCGCCGCGAAAAAGAAAGCGGCTCCGAAGAAAAAAGCGGCCCGGAAACCGAAAAGCAAGCCGCGGAAAAAAGCGCGCAAAGGAAAGAAGTAGAAGTGTCGCTCGGGTTATCCGCAGAGGTCCGGGAAAGCCCGACGCCGTCCGGTAATCACTCTTGAGTTCGCCGGAGGCGCAATCGAGGTGTGCCTGGGCGGGGACCGAGCCGCTCATGCTGCGGTACCACGATACCGAATGGGGGGTGCCTCTGCATGACGACAGGAGGCTGTTCGAGCTTCTCACGCTCGAGGGGGCGCAGGCCGGCCTCTCGTGGTCGACGATCCTGAAGAAACGGGAAGCGTACAGGAGCGCGTTTGAGGGTTTTGACCCGGCGGTCGTCGCGGTGTACGGCCGGGAAAAAATCCGGTCGTTGATGGCCGACGGCGGGATCGTCAGGAACAGGCTCAAGATAGAATCGACAATTTCCAATGCCGCAGCGTTCCTCCGGGTTTCTGAAGAGTTCGGCAGCTTCGACAGCTATATCTGGCGGTTCTCCGGGGGGGAGCCTGTCGTACACAGGCGCAGGAGCATGAAACAGGTTCCCCCCAGGACCGCCCTTTCGGACGCGATGAGCCGGGATCTGAAACAGCGGGGATTCCGGTTTGTCGGGTCCACGATCTGTTACGCTTTCATGCAGGCATCCGGCATCGTCAACGACCACCTCGTGGGATGCTTTCGCCACGGAGAGATCCTTTGCTCCGCGCGTGGTGTCCGGCCGCGGCCGGCGCGGAAAGGTCCCCGTTGATCACCGTAGCGTGTACGTGAACGTCAGGAGGAAGTACCGGGGGAGCACCTGGTTCTCCGTATCCTGAACGTACGAGTCGGTGATCGACCTGCTGACGTTCTTGTTCTGGTTGAGTATGTCATTTGCCGTGACCCTCAATTCTCCCCTCTGGTCCGCGAGGAATTTCTTCCCGAGCCCGACATTCCATATCACGATGTCCTGGTTGTACCCGCCCGCGAGCCCCGTGTAGAGCGTGTTGTTCACGTCGTTCCGCAGCACAATCCCGTCGAGGAAAATAAGATTGACCCTCACCCCCGCGGTATGGTAGAAGTAGTTGGTGTTGGACTGCTCCTGGAGTGAATACCGCGAGATCGTGTAATTCCCCGTGTACGAAAGGGTGAAGTCCACCTCGGGACTTATATTGCTGCTGACGACCGCCCCGGCGCTCATCGCGTAGCTGTTGGCGATGCTCATGTCCCCCTGTATCAGCCCCGGCGTTCTCGTATACGTGAACCCGGATGTCAGGTTCAGGTTGCTCCCGACCAGCCCGAACGGGAGCGCATACGTCAGGAATGACCGCACGCTCCAGTCCCCGTTGACGTTCACGGGGAGCGTCAACTGCGTTCCGCGGGTCATCGGTACCCCGCCGGCAAGGACCGTATCGCGCACGGCCGTGATCGTCTCGTTGCCGACGTAGTCACCCGTATAGCTGACGCCGAAAAATGCGAGGAAGCTCCGGGACTTGTCCGGGAGCGCGTCGCTGTAGCGGAGGACGAAATTGTGGCTGTATGACTGCTTCAGATCCGGGTTCCCCGCCGTGAGAAGGATCGGGTTGCTGTTGTCGACGACGCTCTGGAGCTGTGTGACGCTCGGCGGCGACGTCGACGTCCTGTAGAATATCCGGAGGTTCGTGTGGTCGGAAATAACATCGTTAAACGTGATCGAAGGGAGGATGTCGTAGAAGACCCGGTCGGTGAACCCCGGCGTCGGGAATTGCTGATCTCCCTTCAGGCTCGCGATCTGGTACGAGAAGTCGGCCATGAAGTTCAGTCCCTTGTCCCTGTAACGGTAACCGACGTCCGCACGGTTCGTCGTGTACCAGTCTTCATATGTGTTCGAGAGGTTCTCTTCCAGCGCCGTATATTCCCCCGTCGCCGGGTCATACAGGTATTTCCGGTTGTCGGATGTGTTCCGCGTCCACGAGGGGGAGTATGTCAGCTGCAGGAGGCTGTTGACCGCTATCGGTTCCGTATAGACAAGCCGCGTGGAGAGCGACGAGCTGTTACTGAAGAGCGTCGCCTGCTGGGAGATTGTATCACCTTGCACCTGCGTCCCCTCGAAGTCGTCGGCGGTGGACTGGAGCGTGCTTGAGCCCGCCTTGTGATTGTACCCGGTCCCGATGTCGAGCGAGATCGTCCTTCCGGGAAGATCAAGCTTGTGCCGGAGTATCAGGTGGTTGGAGAGGTTGTACCCGGCGGTATGGGCGGCGTTGTCAGCCTGGTCGGAGATCAGCGAGGACGGGAGTGCGCTTGTCGCCGCCACGAGGTTCGTCGTGGTGTTCGACTGGAAGTACAGGCGCGGCAGATCGATAGCGGAGTTGGAGGAGTCCGCAGTATAGACGAGGCGCATGTCCACCCTGTTGTTGTAGTTCTGGCTGGCCGCATCCGAGCTTTGGTCGTACACGCTGTTGGAATCCCCCGCGGCAAAGTACTGGCGGTTCAGCCGCTGGTCGTTTTGCGTGTTCATCAGGTTGAAGAAATAGCTCCCGTTCACCTCCAGGTTCTTCATCCACGTATCGTTGTAATTCAGGCCGATGGAGTTCGTCCTGGCGATGCCGCTCTGCTGTCCGATAAGGAAATTATTGATCTGGCCTCCTCCCCCCCCCCTCCGCCGCCGCCGCCGCCGAATCCCCCCCCGCCGAAACCTCCTCCTCCGCCTCCCCCTCCCCCTCCTCTTCCGAGCCCCCCGCCACCCGCAAACGCGCCGGAGAACTGGTTTGAGGAATTGACGACGCCGAGAAGGTCCTGCGTCGAGAAGTTTTGCTGGTTGACGTTGTTGGAGAGCCCGATTCCGGAAATCCTTGTCGCGCCGCTGAATATGTTGATGTTTCCACCCGTGAGATACCGGGTGTCATCGCCGTACCCGCCGGTCAGCTTCCCGAACCCGCTGTTCCGCTTTTCCGCCCGCGTAATGATGTTGATCGTCTTGAGGGCCTGGCCGTCGTCGAATCCCGTGAACTCGGCCTGGTCGCTCATCTTGTCAAAGACCTGTATCTTCTCTATCGCATCCGCGGGGAGATTGCGGATCGCGAGCGTCGGGTCACTGCCGAAAAAAGGCTTCCCGTCGACGAGTATTTGCTGGACCTGCTCCCCCTGCGCGGTGACCGTCCCGCTGTTGTCGATCGTGATGCCCGGCATCTTTGCAAGAAGCTCCTCCGTCGTGGCGTCAGGGTTTGTCTTGAACGCCCGTGCATTGAACTCCGTGGTATCGGCTTTCTGCACTGTCGGAGGCGGGTCCCTCTGGATGACGATCTCCCCCAGGGGTATCAGCCTCAGCGTGAGCGCGATGTCACCGAGCGTGACCGCCGGCCTGTCGACGCCGACCGGCATGACAAGCGGGGCGTACCCGACGCTTGTGACTTCGAGCCGGCATCTCTGGTAGCTGACGTTCAGAAACGAGAACGCGCCGGAGGCGTCCGTCGTCTCGATGTAAGCCTCTGTCGTGTCTTTCTCATTCATAAGCTTGAGGTGCACCCCCTTGAGGGGGGTCTTCCTCGCCGCGTCCACGATCCGCCCGCTTACGATGGCGGTCTGACTGCTCGCCATTGCGGGGACGAGGGCGAGAAAGAGTGCGGCCTGGAACCTGTTCATGTCTGTGCGGGTGGTGTGTGGGTCGGGTTGCCCACGTTAGACATCTTTCCGGGCATTAAGTTTAGTCTTCCGGGGTCGAATCTCTCGCCGGGATCGGGGAAGAATGTTAAACCTCCCCCCCGGGGAGGGGGTCTAAACCATCGATCAGTGCGATCCACACACTCAAAAGAGAGAGGGTTTGCCCTATGAAAGTCCACGTAACGCTCCTTACCCTGGCGGTGTTGCTCCTGGCCGGATTGGTCTCGGTTTCGCAGGCGCAGCAGCGCATGCGTATGACGGCCGAGCAGCGCGCCGCCCGGCTCAAGGATTCTCTCGCTCTCAGTGACGACCAGGTCGGGAAGATCGTCGCCATATTCCAGGAAAGCGACAAGCAGCGTCAGGAGGCCATGGCTGCTGCAGGCGACGACCGGGATGCACGAATGGCGGCAATGCGCAAGGTCATGGATGACGCAGACTCAAGAATCGAATCCGTGCTCACCGACTCCCAGAAGGCGAAATACGAGGAAATGAAGAAAGAGAGAGTGCCGAACTTCCAGAGGCGCCCGCGCAACGACTGACCTGCGGGCGGCGGGGGTGCGGCGGGGAAAAAAGGGGGCCGTGCGCGCACCTGCACGGTGACGTGCACGGGCGCCCCCGGAAGTCTCTGACCGCCCCCCGGTCAGTTGATCGTGACGACGCTGTCGTGGTCCGGGTAGACGTACACGTGTGCGGCGACGGGGGACCCGTTGAAGAGTTCTGTCCCGACCCCCTTGATGACGACGAGTGAGTTCGTCCCGCTCCCCGCTCCCGCCGTCTCAATGACGTAGGACCCGTTGGCGTTGGATGGCACGTTGGTGAGGAGCGTGATCGCACTGGTTGTCAGCAGGTCGAACGAGTTCCCCCCCCCGCCCATTGCCGTCGGCCTGCGGAAGAACTGCTCGGCGCTTCCGGCCAGGTTTTCAAGGTCGCCCACAACCGCATCCCTGTTTGAGGACGCGGCGCTGTCTGCGAACATTGTAATGCCGACGGCGACGGCGATGCCTATCACGATCACCCCGAGTATGATGAGAAGAAGCTGTTGCTGGCCCACGGGCGCATTCCTTTCGGAAGTAGGTCACGATGTTGGGGGATCATAAACTGTGAAATTGCGGGGCAGAACGTAGTGACAGAGGTCACGGCGGACTCCCCCCTGAACCTTGTTGCATGGGAAGTGTTTCCTCTATACATTAGGAGCACAGTACCTGCGGGGTTACCATCCGGATTGTACATTCAGCAAGACACCTGACCCACACCTGCCGTGCCCTGGCAACCTTCGCGATGTTATGCCTTTACCTTGTTACCGGCCCGGCGATGGAAGCCCTCCACCCGGACCACGGGGGGCGCCTGACGGGGACCAGCTTCCCCGTGTCCGGTTCGCTGGTCCCGGGGCACCCCGACGTGGCGGGCGGCTCCGGTCCATCCGATCCGTCACACATATGTCTTCTCTGCCTCCAGCTCGTCGAAAGGAGCACGTCGGCCCCCTCTTCGTACCGGATTTCGCCGACCCGCACAATCTCCTGCTTGGCGGCCCCGGTCTCCCCGGCGTGCACCGTCCCCGCCCGTCATCTCTTCCCCTGCAAACGGGGACCTCCTCATCCTTTCGCATAATTCTCGTCCCCCTGTTGCTGTAATGTCTGCAGAGCGCGGCCGTGCCGGCCTGAGCGTCATGGCCGGCCGGCCGGAACCGGTCACCCACATCGGGGAGGAAACATGTGGTCAAAAACGATACCGCTTCTCTTTTGCACGATCCTGCTCGCCGCCGCCGCCGGGGCCCAGGAGTCTGAGCAGGCGAAGAACAGGATCATCGACGATCTGAGGATGGAGGTGGCCCGGCTGCACCACGAACTCGACAGCCTGAAGGCGCTCAGATCGGCCGACCTCCTGACACAGAGCGACATGCTCGACAGGCTCGAAGAAAACATCGAGAAACGCCTGACGTACCTCGAGACGAAAATCGACGCGGTGTCCCGGGCGACAGCGCCCGTGGCGTTCAATCCGGGCATGACGGCATTTATCAATTTTGCTGCGCGCGGGGACTCGAAGAAGGTGTACGATCAGGCCGACCCGTCCAACGAGATAAGCAACAGGCCGTTCCTGAGGACCGTCGAGATGGAGCTTCTCGGCGCAGTGGATCCGTATGCATCCGCCGTGGCCGTGATTTCACTCGAGAACCAGGCGGGCAAAGACTTCGGCGTCGACGCGGAGGAAGCCTACGGGCTCCTGAAACGGATCCCCATACTGGAAGACGCGCCCCTGGGGATGAAGGTCAAGATCGGAAAGTTCAGGGCGCCCTTCGGCGTGAGCAACAAGATCCACATGCACGACCTCCCGTGGACGACGCGCCCCCTTGCGGTGGCGCGGTATCTCGGGACCGACCACGGCGAGTTCTTTGAATCCGGGTTCAACCCCACGGGGATGGACGTCAATTTCTATGTCCCGGATCCGATCCCGCAGTCGACGCTGGAAATGAACCTCGACGTCGTGCGCGCGGGCGAGCTGGCGCTTTCGGGCGGACGGGGTGGCGCGCAGCCTGCGTACGTCGGCCATCTGAATTTTGCGAGGGACTGGTCCAACGTCCACCTCCTGGTCCTCGGGTTGAGCGCCTACGAGGAACACGGGATCGCGACGACGCGGCTGTACGGCGCCGATGTCACGTACAAATGGGCGCCGCTCGAGGAGCGAGAATCCCATTCGTTCGTCGCCGGCGGGGAGGTGTTTGCGGGGCGGCACGTGTTCACCGACAGCGCGTCGGCGGTGTCGAGCAATTCTCCCGTCGGATGGTACGGGTACCTCCAGTATCAGACCTCGTACTGGCTCTATCTCGGTCTCCGGTACGACTGGGTGGAGGAGCCTTCGAATGACAGGCTCGTCACGCGATCGGCGGGGGCATACGCAAGCTACTACACCACCGAGTTCCTCCGGCTCCGGCTCGGGTTCGAACACAGGTGGAGCGACCTTCCGGTGCAGAACAACGTGAACACCGTGCTGTTCGAGGTGAACCTGGTGTTCGGCTCGCACCCGACCGAACCGTACTGGGTGAACAAGTGATCTCTTATCGAAAGGAATGCAAGATGAGAACAGTTTCCGGGCTCCTCGTATTGTGCCTGCTTGCCATGGGGGGTATCCAGCAATCGCCTGCCCGCGCGGGCAAGCTCAGGATCGTCACGACGCTCAACTACCTCCGCTACGTCGCGCAGGAGGTGGGGGGGAGAGGGTGACGGCGGTGGCGCTCGCCAATGCGAAGCAGGATCCCCACTACGTGACGCCGACCCCGGCGATGAACCAGCTTACCGCGGACGCCGACCTCTTCATCGAAAACGGGCTCTCGCTCGACATCTGGGCCAAGAACGTCGTCGACGCCTCGGGGAATCCTGCGATCCAGCCGGGGAGCCCGGGGCACCTCATCGCGACGATCAACGTGCCGGTGAAGGAGCTTCCGACCGAGGTCTCCCGCGCCTGGGGGGACATTCATCCCCAGGGGAATCCCCACGTCTGGCTCGATCCGCTGAACGTCAGGATCGTCGCCGCAAATATCGCAGACCGCCTGAAGATGCTCGATCCGGAAAATACCGCATACTACCAGGCGCGGCTCGAACAATTCCGCACCCGCCTTGACGGAGCCCTCTTCGGCGAAGAGCTCGTCCGCGCGCTGGGGAAGTCGGGGGGGGACGTTCTCGTGCGCAAGTCGATGAACAACGAGCTGGCGGAGTGGCTGAAGCTGCGGGGGCTCGAGGGGAAACTGGGCGGGTGGATGAAGGAGGCGGAAGCGCTCAACGGGCTCAGGGTCATCTCCTATCACAAGACGTACATTTACTTCGCCGACCGGTTCGGCATGCGGATTGACGGCGAACTCGAGGAGAAACCGGGTATCCCGCCGCCGCCGCAGCACCGCGACGCGGTCGTCGAAGAGGTGAAACGCGACGGCATCCGCGTGATCCTCAACGATAACTTCTATTCCCGCGAGGCGGCGGACTACGTCGCCAGCAAGACCGGGGCGACGGTTCTCATCACCTACCTGGACGTCGGCGCGCTTCCCGAGGTCGATACGTATGAAAAGCTCGTCACGTTCCTCGTCCAGAATATTGCGCAGGCGGTCCGATGATCGAAGAAATATTCTCCTTTCCGTCGACGATGATATGGCCGCTTGCAGCCTGTCTCGTGCTGACCGGCATCCATGTCTACCTGGGGGTCCATGTCATCGCGCGGAAGGTGATATTCGTAGACCTGGCCCTTGCGCAGATCGCCGCGCTGGGGACCGTCACCGGCGTCCTTCTCGGCTACGAGGCCGGGAAAGACGTCACCGCGCTCTACCTCTATTCGCTCGCGTTCACATTCTTTGGCGCGTTCATATTCTCCATCACGCGGATGAGGGGTGAGAAGGTCCCTCACGAAGCGATTATCGGCATCGTGTACGCGGTGACGTTCGCCGCGACGATACTCGTTCTCTCCAGGAGCGCGCTGGGACCGCAGGAACTGGACCACATCATCAAGGGGGATCTCCTCTGGGTCCAGTCGCAGGTCGTCATCAAAACCGCACTTATCTACGCGGCGGTCGGGCTGTTCCATTTCCTGTTCCGCAGGAACTTCATGGCGATCTCGTTCGACGTGCACGCGGCCGAAGCGTCGGGGATCCGCGTGCGGCTCTGGGATTTCCTCTTCTATATGTCGTTCGGATTCGTCATCACGAGCTCAGTGGCGATCGCAGGCGTCTTTCTCGTCTTCAGTTATCTCGTCATACCCTCCGTCGCCGCGATGCTCCTTGCCGAGAAGATAAGCACGCGCCTGGCGCTGGGCTGGATCGGCAGCTCGATCATCAGCTTTATCGGGGTGAAGCTTTCATGGTCGACGGGGTTGCCGACGAGCCCCCTGATCGTGGTCCTCTTTGCCGCCGCGCTCCTCCTGACAGGCGTGTTCAGGTACATGAAGCTTGCTCCCCGCAAACTGACGGCCCTCAGGAACATGGCGGGCGCTGTCGCCGTCGTCGGCCTGTTCGTCGGGGGGCTCTTCTTTTTCGGCAGCCCTGAAGAGGATCCGCTGAGCCATACGCTCCACATGCTGGGGAGCCCGCTGAGCACCGACCGCCAGGCCGCGCTCTCGAACCTGAAAACGTACGGCGACAGGGACAGCCTGTGGCTGCCGGCGGTCCTGAAGCTGCTCGGCGACAAGGATGCCGCGGTCAGGATCGACGCGGTGAATCTCCTGGGGGAGATGAAGAAGAAGTCCGCGCTCCCTCCCGTTCTCGGGCTGCTTGATGACGGGTCGGACGAAGTGGTCCTGAGCGTTCTGAAGGCCGCGCGGCTCCTCGGGGACAGCGCGGATGCCTCACGGCTCATCGTCAGGGCGGCGGCTGTCGACGACCCGGAGATGAAGACCGAGATCCTGGATGCCGCCCTCGCGATGGGGAATCCCGGAGCGGTGAGCGGACTTGCGCAGGTGCTCTCGTCAGGCGGGGTGTTTGCGGGTGACGCCATGGACGCTCTCAGGCGCCATATTAAGATCTCGCCCGGGTTCGACACGCCCGGGAAGTTCGGCGCCTGGTGGAATGAACACAGGGCCAGGATCCGCAGGGACCCGGCGAGCGGCATGTTCGCGCCCGAAGGCTGACCCTTCCGCGCCGGCAGCGCTGTTTGATTCTCTTCCCGTCGTTCCCGTCCTTTGAGTGCCGCAGGGGAAGCGTTCCCCGGCGGAACGACGGAAGTTCTCTCGCGGAACCAGGCACAGCATGAACTTTCATATTCTGCACCCGCGCGAACAGATCGTGCGGATCATGGACAGGATCTACGACAACAGGCTGACGACGCTCTCCGGGGGCAATCTCTCCGTCAGGGACGCGGGCGGCGAGATCTGGATTACCCCGGCGGGGATCGACAAGGGGGATCTCACCCCCGGGGATATCGTCCGCGTCAGGGCCGACGGGACAGCCTCGGGGCCTCACTTGCCCTCCTCGGAACTTCCATTCCACAGGTGGATCTACGAACAACGTCCGGATATCGCCGCGATCGTGCACGCCCACCCGGCCGCTCTCGTGTCATTCAGCATCGTGCGAATCGTTCCCGACACGGCGGTCATCCCGCAGGCGAATGACATCTGCGGCCGCGTGGGGTACGCTCCGTATGCGCTTCCGGGGAGCGAACAGCTCGGAAAGAACATCGCGGGGGCGTTTGCGTCCGGGGATAACGTCGTGCTCCTTGAAAACCACGGGGCGGTGACGGGCGGGACCGATCTTCTCCACGCCTATCACCGGCTCGAGACGCTCGAATTCTGCGCGCGCACGATCATACAGGCCAGGAGACTGGGGGACGTCATCTCGCTCACGCCGGAACAGATTTCGTTCTTCAGGCGCCGCGATTGCACGCTGCCGGAGTTCGATCCCGGTCAACCGACAAGCCGTGAACGCGAACTCCGCGGACTGATCGCCGGGATCGTCCGCCGCGCCTGTGACCGCTTCCTGATGATAAGCACCGAAGGGGTAGTTTCCGCGCGCGTCGGGGAGGATGAGTTTCTCATAACGCCGACCGGTGTCGACAGGAGGAACCTCGGGAGGGATGACATCGTCCTCGTCAGGGGCGGAAGCCGGGAAAAGGGGAAGCGCCCGAGCCGGTCGGTCCGCCTGCACGAGGCCGTTTACAGGATGCATCCTTCCATCGGAAGCGTCATTACCGCCCAGTCCCCCGGGGTGGCGGCGTACGCGGTCACGTCGCACAGGCTCGAGACCCGGACGATCCCCGAGTGCTACATACTCCTGCGGGACATTCCCGTGATTCCTTTCGGGTCGCAGTACACGGCGCCGGAGGCGATCGCCCGGAGCGTCTCGGAGACGGTCCCCGTGATTCTGATTCAGAACGACTGCCTTCTCACGAGCGGGGCGACGATACTCGAGGCGTTCGACCGCCTCGAGGTGGCGGAAAACAGCGCGCGCTCGTTGATTGACTCGCAATCGCTGGGAAACGTCGTTCCGATCGGGGAGAAGGATCTCGCCGATCTGCGCGGTAAATACTTCTGACGCACTCCCGTCCGGGCGTGCCGGCACGGGACCGCGTCTTGCAATTGTACGTCCAAGGCTGTACATTTTTCGAGGCCACGCTTTTTCAGGGACATCTCTTCTCCCCGCACCTGCTCGCATCACATTGCATTGTTGAAAACGACGCACCGATATCTGGAAGGAAATCGCGTTATGCGCATGCGCATGACATCTGCTCTTGGACTGTATCTCCTCCTCTGCACGCTGGCAGTCGCCCAGGATCACCCGCTCTGGCTCAGGTACCCGGCCGTGTCGCCTGACGGCATGACGATACTCTTCTGTTACAAGGGGGACATCTATTCCGTTGCGGCATCCGGAGGGACCGCGACGCCGCTCACGCTGAGCGAGTCGTACGAGTTCGCCCCGGTCTGGAGCCATGACGGGAAATCGATCGCGTTCGCCTCCGACCGGTACGGGAACTTCGACGTCTTTGTCATGCCCTCGACGGGGGGGGAGGGGAAGCGGCTGACGTTTCACTCGTCGCGTGAAATCCCCAGCACGTTCACCGCGGACGACAGAGCGGTCCTCTTCTCCGCGAACCGCCAGCAGATTGCAGCAAGCGCTCAGTTTCCCGTCTACCTCATGACGCAGCTCTACAGTGTTCCGGTCACCGGGGGGCGCGTCGACATGGTGCTCCCCGTCCCTGCGCTTGATGCGACGTTCAATCGAGCGGGGGACAGGCTGATTTATCACGACATCAAGGGGTACGAGAGCGACTGGCGAAAACACCATACGTCGTCGGTCACGCGCGACGTATGGGTCTATGATTTCAAGGCGAAGAAGTACACGCAGCTCACGCAGTTCAACGGTGAGGACCGCAATCCCGTCTTTGACGCCAACGGCGATGATTTCTATTACCTGAGCGAACAGACAGGGTCGTTCAACGTGCACAGGAGCTCCCTGTCGGACCCGTCGAAAAGCACGCCCCTGACGCATTTCACGAAACACCCGGTGCGGTTTCTCACGCGCGCGGACGACAACACGCTCTGCTTCAGCTTTGACGGCGAGGTGTACACGATGAAGCCCGGCGGGGAGCCGCGGAAAGTCACAATCCGGATTGCGGAGGACGGCCGGAGCACGCTTGACAGGATTGTGCCGGTCAACGAAGGATTCACGGAGGCCAGGCTCTCCCCGAACGGCAGGGAATTCGCGTACGTGTTCCGCGGCGAAATATTCGTCACGAGCATGGAGGGGGGAATCACCAAGCGGATCACGAACACCCCCTGGCAGGAACGGAGCGTCAGCTTCAGTCCCGACGGCCGGTCGCTCGTCTACGCGGCCGAGCGGGACAACAACTGGAACGTCTACAGGACGACGATCGTCAGGAAGGAGGAGCCGTACTTTTATGCCTCCACTCTCCTGAAAGAGGAGCCCGTTGTCGCCACGCCGGCGGAAGAGTATCAGCCTGAATTCTCCCCGGACGGGAAGGAGGTCGCCTATCTGGAAAACAGGGTGACGCTCAGAGTCGCCAACCTGGCGAGCGGGGAGACGCGGACAATTCTCCCTGCGGACAAGAACTACTCGTATGCCGACGGAGACCAGTACTACCAATGGTCTCCGGACGGGAAGTGGTTCCTTGTGCAGTTCGGTCTCCCCGAACGCGTGTTCACACCGGAGATCGGGCTTGCTTCCGCGGACGGGAAGGGGGAACTCCACAACCTCACGCAGAGCGGGTATGACAGCTTCCACCCGAAATGGGAACTGGACGGAACAATGATGATCTGGGGGTCGGACAGGCAGGGGACCCGCCAGCAGGGAGGCGATCTTGCCACCGCGGATGTTTTCGGCACGTTCTTTACGCGCGCGGCGTTCGACAGGTTCAACCTCACGAAGGAGGAATTCGCGCTTCTGAAGGAACAGGATGAGAAGCGGGAGAAGGAGAAAAAAGAGGCCGGGGAAAGATCAAAGGGAGCCGGCAAAGAGAAGGCGGAAAAGGACACGGCGGTCAAAGATGTCGTTGTCGACTGGGAGGGGCTCGCCGATCGGAAAAGCAGGCTCACCATACACACGTCGGACGCGAGCGATTGGGTTCTTTCGAAAGACGGCGAAAAGCTCTACTACCTGACGGTCTTTGACAAGGGGAACGATCTCTGGGTGACCGAGCCCAGGACGAAAGAAACCAAGCTCCTTGCAAAGCTCGGGGCCCGGACTGCGAGCATGGAGCTCTCGAAAGACGGCAAGTTCTTGTTCCTCCTCCTTGACGGGAAGCCCCACAAGATCGACGTCGAAAGCGGGAAAGACGAGCCGGTGAAGACCGGGGGGGAGATGGTGCTCGACCAGGCGGCCGAACGCGAATACATATTTGATCACGCCTGGCGGCAGTTCAAGGAAAAGTTCTACGTTGCCGACCTCCAGGGGGTTGACTGGGACTTTTACAGGGCCGCATACAGGAAATTCCTCCCGTTCATAAACAACAATTACGATTTCGCCGAGATGTTGAGCGAGATGCTCGGGGAAGTGAACGCGTCGCACACGGGATGCCGCTACAACAGCTTCCGCGCCAACACCGACCAGACCGCGGAACTCGGCCTCCTGTATGATTTCAGCTTCGCGGGGCCGGGGGTGAAGATCGCGGAGGTTGTCGAGGGGGGACCGCTCGACAAATCCGCGTCGAAAGTACGGGCGGGAAACGTCATCGAGAAGATCGACGGGATCACGGTGACGGCATCGATGGACTTCTATGAGCTCCTGAACCGCAAGGTCGGCAGGCTGACTCTCCTGTCCTTGTGTGACCCCGCGACGGAGAAGCGGTGGGACGAATCCCTCAAACCGGTTTCCCCGGGGGACGAGGGGGAGCTCCTCTATAAACGGTGGGTCCGCAACCGCAGAAACGAGGTCGCGAATCTCTCCGGGGGAAAGATTGGCTACGTGCACGTGCGTGCGATGGACGATGCAAGCATGCGCACGGTGTTTGACGAGGCGCTCGGGAGGAACCTGGGGACGACAGCTATCATCGTCGACACGCGCTTTAACGGAGGGGGGAACATCCACGAGCAGCTCTCCGATTTCCTGAACGGCAAGAAGTACATGGACATCATCCCGCATGGCCAGTACGTGGGATCGGAGCCGTATGACAAGTGGGTGAAGCCCTCGATTGTCCTCATCGGCGAAAGCAACTATTCGGACGCCCACCTTTTCCCTGTCGCCTACAAGCTGAAAGGGGTGGGAAAGACGCTCGGCATGCCTGTCCCCGGCACGGGAACGTTTGTCTGGTGGGAGTCACAGATCGATCCGACGCTTGTCTTCGGCATCCCCATGGGCGGCTGGCGGACGCCCGACGGGAAGTTCTGCGAAAACAACCAGATGGAACCGGACATCAGGGTGAAGAACGAGCCCGACGTCATTTCCGGCGGCCGTGATCAGCAGATCGAAGCCGCTGTGAAAGAGCTGTTGAAACATTGATTGTACTCGTTAACCTGCAGCCCACAACACTCCTGGAGGATACATGAAAACGCCGGCCGGATTCCTCGTCTTCGTGTGTGCGATGACGTTTATGGGCGCCACTGCCTTCGGGCAGATCACAATCAACGCTGCGGACGTGACAAACGCCTTTGCCGTTGGCCATTTGCTCGCAAACAAGGTGGACACGGTGACGACGAGTCTGAACATCGGAGCGCAGGGGCCGACCTCGTGGGATTTCAGCTCACTCCGATCGGATTCTCCGCAGACATTTACGAGCGTCGCGGTCGCGGGTACTCCGTACGCGGGTCAGTTCCCCTCCGCGACGCACGCACTCCAGACTACGCTCAACGTGAACGCTCTTGGACAAAGCATAGCTGCCACGGGGGATATCTACTTTCAGCTTTCCACGTTTCAGATTTCCAAGAGTCTTCGCAATCTTGGCGAAATGGCCGCTGCTCCGACCGTTTCGGGGACGCTAAGTTCGGTCAATACACCTGCGGATGTGTACTACGCCCTGCCGTTGACGTACGGTACGACCTGGGCGAGCACGTATTTTGACACAACCGACATTCTTATTCTTACAAACCTCCTGTACCTGTCGAGCGGGGAGAGGCACAACGCTTCGTACACCGTTGACGCGTACGGGCCGATGACGCTTCCGGGCGGATCTGTTCACGATGCGCTTCGCATACGGAAGACCGACAGCGTCGCAACCTACGTGAGCGTACTTGGCAGTTCGCCCGTATTTTCTGTTTCAAAATACGCGAGTTACATATTCATTGCGGAGGATTTCGCGTCTGTCAACGTGAGGGCGGCCGATCCTCTTCAGCCGGATACCGGGACGATTCAGATAGCAAGGAAGTATGCCTCCTGGAACGATCAGATGGTCGCGCTTCCCATACAGCTCGTCTCGTTCAGCGCCGCGCCTGCCCCGGCCGGTGAAGGCGTGCATCTCCGCTGGTCGACACTGAGCGAGGTGAACAATTACGGTTTCGAAGTCCAGCGCGGACTCTCCTCCGGCGGTGAGTTCGCGACAGTTCCGGGAGGGTTCATTCCGGGCCACGGGACAACAACGGTACCCCGGAACTATGCGTTCGACGACGCAAGCGCGCCCCCCGGGACGTCGTACTATCGCCTGGAACAGATTGATCTTGACGGCACGCTCCATTTCAGCGATCCCGCGCAGGTGGATGTGAGCCCCGCAGTACCGGGCCAGAATCAGCCGGCGGTTTTCTCCCTCTCGCAGAATTTCCCCAATCCCTTCAATCCGGAGACGGTGATCCGGTACAGCATTCCCTCGGGGGGCCGTGTCACGCTCACGGTGTATAACGCGCTTGGCGAGCAGGTGGCGGTCCTTTTTGATGGCGAGCAGGAGAGCGGCTCCCACGATGTGAAGTTCGACGGCTCATCGCTCGCAAGCGGGGTCTATTTCTACAGGCTTCAGTCCGCGGGCGTCGAGCAGACGAAGAAGCTCACGTTAATCAAATAGTATCAGGGGGAGAGGGATGCGCGCAGCTCAGGTCAGATGGCATCGAAGCCGTCATTGATCCGGAACCGTATCCCAACGGCAGGTTTGCGCGTGTGTACGACCCGGAGGGGAACGCGGTGGAGCTCTGGGAGCCGGTGCAGCCGGCTCCCCGGGGGAATGATGTCAATCGGCGGCGTTTGCGCCTGATCCCCGCTCGTCCTCCCTGGCGTGCCGGGCGAGCTCGTCCTGGAGCTTGTGCTGCTCGACGAGGAACAGTACGTAGGCAATGAGAAGTATGCCGGTGAGTGAGAGAAACCCGATACCAATTGCTGGTGTCATTGCTGCCTCTGTATCGTTGGAACGTGAACCCCTCCCCCCGGGGCGACGATGAACGACGGACGCCCGGTCTGAATTTCCCGGACGTTCGCTTGCCTGGATATCCCCTTCCCTGCGCCGAAACGCCGACCGGAGCATTTCCTTTCCGCGGGGCTCCGGTTTCTTTCCTCGTGAAGTCGTATCACAGGGGCCAGAGCCAGCCGAACACTCCTCCGGTAAACAACCCGAAAAGAAGTCCGTCGAACGTGTTCTTGATTGTCGTCGACCAGGCCCTCCTGTACCATATGGATTCCGACCAGCCGCCCATTGCATAACAGCAGAAGGCGGTGGTCCCCGCAAACCGGAAGACGGAAAGATAAGGGGCGCCGGGTTGGAGCGCGCAGCGCGTCACGTACGCTGCGAATACGCTCACGACGATGCAAAAGATGAACCACTGAGTGAGGTATTTCCCCATCGAAGGCCTTTCACCCCCCCAGATCGTCAGGAGCGCTCCCGGTCCCTTCTTGATTTTTTCCTGGAACTCCGGGGTGCTCATCGCCTTCATGCTGTCCGGCCGCGGCAGCACGTACTCGCCCGCAGGGATGTTCAACTGCCGGAGCGCATTTGCCACGGCGTCCTCGTTGGGAAGCTTCAGTCGGTCGTTGGCGTGATACTTGAACACCATGTGCACGAGAGAGCTGAGGATGAACACGATGACGGCGGAAAGAAGTATGGGGAGCCACAGGGACAGAAGGGGGATCATACGAACCTCCTCTTGGTTGCGGTGAATTGAGAATTGAAGTGCGACGGTTCCGCGATGGGGCCCCCCTGTGACCTTCATCACCTGACGGGGTTCTGCGAATGTATAGGATTTCCCACCTCAATGCAAGCGCGGAAGGCGCCGCGGGCCGAGAAAAATACCATTGTTATATATATGGGGTATTCGGAAATTTCTACGGAAAAGGGCGCACCCCGGCTGCGTCATTCCCGTTCACCGACCCGCAGGAGGTTTATTTGACCAGAAGCATCCTCTTGACCGCGACATCGTTCCCCGCTTCCAGCCTGTAGAAATACACTCCGCTTGCCATTCCTGTCCCGTCGAATCGCGCGGTGTGGAACCCGGCTTCCTGCCGTCCGCTCGCAAGCGTGGCCACGCGGCGGCCAAGGATGTCCAGCACCTGGAGCGAGACGTTCCGGGCTTCCGGTATGCTGTAGCCGATCACCGTCGCCGGGTTGAACGGATTGGGATAATTCTGTTCGACGGCGAACGAACGGGGAATGACTGCAGCAGCCCTCACGCCGGCCGCGGTTGACCTCCAGGGGAACCTGAAAGAACGGTAACTGTACACGCCCGCAGGGAACGAAAGTTCCAGCGCGACGTGTCCGTCGGGCGTTACCTCGGTGAGCGTTGGATTCGTCGCGCCCCAGCCGATGATCGTGTTGCCGCCGGGGAGCCGCTGGACGTATCCCATCGCGGATGCGTAGATGTCGGGTGTCTTGCGGAATTGCCAGACGAGCGTCGCACGCTTCGCCTGCTCGTCGAGCGCGTATTCCACCCCCCGTGAGAGAATCGGGTAACGGAAGTCGCCGTTGTCAAAAAGCGTGACGTGGCCGTTCGGGAGCCGCCGGATGGCGTGCTGGTGCATGAAGTGGAGCGAATCGTTGACGAACGAGAACTGGTTGTTTATTCCCCCCCATCGCCAGATGATCTCCCCGGTCTGCCGGTTGATTTTCGTGATTTCGTCCATATGCCGCGAGGAGAGCATGAGCGTCCCGTCGGTATCGGGTTCGATGGCGTTGGCGTGGACAGGGTCGATCCACGATGAGGTCAGGTCTTCGTGCGTGGCGTCGGTGATCTTGAAATGGTCGAACGTCCTCCACTGGAACACGACGTCCTTCGATCGGTCGAGTTCCTGTATCACGATCCCCTGGACGAGCGCAGAAGGGGATCCGTTCGGGACAATCGTATCCATGCGGACAAGCTGCGGATCGTCCCCGAGCAGCAGCGCGTGGCCGTCCGGGAGCAGCCGGAGCTCGTGCCAGTTCGTTGCATAGCCGTTTCCGCATCTGAATGTGTCCACCACCGCGTACGTGGAATCCAGCGCCAGGAAACAGCCCAGGTTGCTGTCTTCGTACGTGAGGAGGCCGTTGGGCTGCACCTTGAAGTCCGTGCATTCGGACGGTGTCCTCCTGAAGAACACGGGGTTTGCGCTGTTATCGAGTATCATGACGTACGGCGAGTTCGGAGCACCCGATCCCATCGTCATGTTGCTCAGGAAGAGATATCCCGGGGTGGGATTATCGGAAGCGGTGATTGTGATGGCCGGAAAATCCGGAGGGATCGCCCCCTGAGGAACGCCGGATCCGCGGAAGATACCCTGCCCCGAGAACGGGGTGTCCCCTTCATGCGGGTGGACGGTTCCGATCCCGGGTGTCTTCTCCGAGATGGTGAATGAGAACGTGTACATTGTCCCGGCCGCTTGCCCGCCGGGTCCGCCGGGTGTCAGTATGTCGACTGTCACGGATTCCCCGGGGGTGAACGGCGTGCGGGGTCGGTATGTGAGCGTCCTCGAATCGTCCGAGAGCCTCACCGCTGCCTCAACTCTCCCGCTCAGGGATCCTGTGACCCGCACGGTGGACCTGTTCATAAAGCCCCGTGAATCGATGCCGGGAAGGGGGCGGACGATGATGTTCGTCAGGCGGGACACCATTGTGGATCCGGGAAGCGGGGAGAGATATTCGAACCCGTCTCCCGCCGACCGGGCTGCATATGAAGGGAAGAGTATCGCTGCCGCAATCACGATCGTACAAATCGCTTTCACGGTGCCTCCAAATGTGGACGCGCACGGTCGAGCCAATCTTCTGGAGGGATGCCGGGAGCAAAAAGCCCGGTCCGTTCGGCTTTCAGGGGCGCGGTTGCGTCCGCCTCGGGGAAAGACGTCGATGACGGAGATGGAGTGTAGAGGAACAGATCCGCCCTAACGAGGGAAGTCTCTCCCGCAGGAAAGACGGGCGGAAGGTGGTACGACTCATCTTCCGTAATGTACAGTATTGCGGCTCCAACATCAAATCTGTGTAAAGGGGGAAATCACTATGAAGGGGAATCGGGGGGCGGCCGCCCCGGAAACGCGATTTCCGGTGTTATCGGAGCAGGATGAACTCCTTGGCGGCCGTAAGGCCTCCGGCGCTCAATCTGTAGAGATAGACGCCGCTTGCGAGGCTGCTCCCGTCGAAGTGTGCAGCGTGCTCTCCAGCGGGTTCCAAGGCGTCGACAAGCGTCGAGACATGCTGGCCGAGGATCGTGTACACGTCGAGCCTGACGCGCTCGGGGCGGGGGATCGAGTACTGGATAGACGTTCCCGGATTAAACGGATTGGGATAATTCTGTCGGAGCGTGAATCCGGCGGGCCCGCCCCCTCCGGCGACGGACGTGATCGCCGGACGCCAGACATACCGGTATGCCCTGTAACTATAGATCCCCTCGTCGAACGTCATTTCAAACAGCTTCGTCCCGTCCGGCGCAACCTCTGTGGCAGTCGGATTCCCCGCGCCCCACCCTATGAGCGTATTGCCGTTATCAAGCCTCTGGACGTATCCCATCGCGTAACCGAAGACGTCCGGCGTGTTACGGTACTGCCAGACGAGCGTTGCGGTCATCTTCTGCTCGTCGAGTGCGTATTCGGCCGCGCGGGAAAACGGAGGCGTGTGAAAGTCCCCGTTGTCGAAGAGCGTGATATGGCCGTTCTGGATCCTCCTTACGGCGTGCTGGTACGAGAAACCGATCGAGTCATTGACGAACGTGAACTGGTTATTCTGACCTCCGAGCCTCCAGATGATCGCCCCCGTTTCGCGGTCGATCTTCGTGATTTCATTAAGATGACGGCTCGAAAGCAGTATGTTCCCGTCCGTGTCCATGTCAAGGGCGTTGGCATGGACGTAATCGATGAAGGACGCGGTGAGATCGATGTGCATCGCATCGGTGATTTTGAAATGATCCCAGCTCCGCCACTGGAAGACGACGTTTCCGTCCGGGTCGAGCTCCTGTATGATGCAGCCGATGACCTGTGCCGACGGAAAGCCCCCGGGGACTATTTGTGACATGTCGACAATCTGCAAATCCTCCCCCAGGAGAAGTGCATCGCCATTCTGAAGAATGCGGAGCTCGTGGGGATCGGTGGAGTAGCCGTTTCCGCACCTGATCGTATCGATGACCGTGCACGAGCTGTCCATGACGATGAAGGCGTTCGCGTTGTCGTCGGAGTACGAGAGTTCTCCGTTTGGTTGCAGGTTGAAGTCGTGTGCATCGCCTTCGAGGTTTCGGGCAAACACCGGTGTGCCGTCATTCCGCAATACAAGGAGGGACGGGACGTTATCGGGGAACGATATCAGATTCGAAAGAAACAGGTATCCTGGGGCTGTGGGGGTAGAAAGCTCCACGTCAATATCCGGGAGGTTGACAGCGCCGGGTCCGGATCCGACCGGCCTGCTGTGAGTCCGGCCTGAAAGGGGAAGCAAAGGGGGAATTTCTTCCATGCGCAGGCTCTGTGAGGGAAAGACCGCGTCCTGACTGAGAGAAGTGATTGTGAATCGCAGTTGGCCGGTGGACCGGACAGGGTCTCCGCAAGACGCCATGCCTGTGTCGATGTCTGCCGTCACGCTCTCGCCGCGCGCAAACGGGATCCCGGGTCGGTACTGAATTGTCCGGCCGTCGCGGGAGACGAACGCTGCGCACACGTGCGGGCCGCTCGCTGATCCGGTGACCCGCCGTACGATTCTCTCCGTGTCGTCCTTCCGGACGGGACGGTCGATCCTCAATATGATGTTCGTTCCGGGGAGGTTAAACGGAGAGTCCGGAACAGGGGAGAGATACGTGATCCTGGGACGCGTATCTCCGTCCTTTCCGGCGCCGAACACGAAGGATGTGATAACGATAAAAGCCGTGAGGAGCCTTCCTCCCCACCGGAGACTCAGCCGCATGCAAACCTCCCCTGCTTGCTTCCCTGTCTGATCCCGGGCTTCCTGATACGACTTTGTTATCGTGGATTTGACAGGGAAACCCTCGGAAGGGTTTAATCCCTGCCCGCTGTTGAGAATCATTTTGATTTTCGGTATTTTCACGGGGGTGTACGACGGGGCGCTTTGTGACAAACCCGTATGCTGGCGCTGGCATGCCGAATCGACTCTACGCAATCATCCTCCGCACAGGAAACAGGCACCTCCTTGTTGCCGACATTCTCGTAATCCTCGCTTCACCCGTCGCCGCACTGGCGCTGCGTGTTGAAAACCCGGATGATTTCGTGCTCTATCTCCGGGCGGTACTCGTGCTGTCGTGCCTCCGTCTTGCATGGTATCTCCCCGTGTACTACTTCTCGGGACTCTACACGCGGTACTGGCGTTACGCGAGCGTTGATGAGATCATCTCGCTTGCCTCTGCATCGATTCTGGCCTGGGTGGCCGGCGTCGTTGTTTTTTTCGCGCTCCTGGAACCCCTCGGCGTGCTCACGCAGGGCTTCCCCAGGTCCGTTCCGGTCATTGACGGTGCCCTGACGCTTCTCGGGATCGGGGGTCTCAGGCTCGGGGTCCGGATCGCCTCCGGTCTCGGCCCGCCCCGAGGAAATGGGGACAATGTACGGCGGGTGCTTGTAGCGGGGGCGGGGGCGGCCGGCTCGCTCGCGGTGAAGGAACTCAGGGCACAGTCCGGTCTCGGCATCGAGCCCGTCGCATTCGTCGACGACGATGAACGGAAGCTCGGGCTTTCGATACACGGCGTCCCGGTTCTCGGCTCGCTTGCGGACATTGCGGGCGTGGCAAAGGAACAAGGCATCGACGAGGTGTTCGTCGCAATGCCATCGGCTCCGGGGAGTGTCGTGAGGGGGGTGATCGAGAAGTGCGGTGCCGCGGGAGTCCGCGTCAAGACGCTGCCGGGTCTGCTTGAAATCCTGGGTGCGAACGCGCCGGTCACCTCGGTACGGGACGTGGAGATCGATGACCTCCTCCGCCGGGGAGTCGTCACCTCTGAGATTGAGACCGTCCGGGGTCTCCTCAAGGAGAAACGCCTTCTCGTGACCGGGGCGGGCGGATCGATCGGCGGGGAACTGTGCCGGCAGATCCTCCGCTGCGGACCCTCGGATCTCGTCCTCCTCGAGTTGAGTGAGAACAATCTGTTTGCCGCCGACGCCGAGCTCCGCAGAATGTGCAGGGATTCCGGGATCGGCACCGCCATACACCCGGTCGTCGCGGACGTGAGGGACGGGGAGCGGATGGATTCGGTGTTCAGGCTGTACGGCCCGCAGATCGTCTATCACGCGGCGGCACACAAGCACGTCAGCCTCATGGAGCAGAACATCGCCGAAGCGGTGACGAACAACGTCCTGGGGACGAAAACGGTGGCCGACCTGGCGGTCGCGCACAGGCTCGAACGATTCGTGCTCATCTCCTCGGACAAGGCGGTGAACCCGACGACGGTCATGGGCGCGACGAAGCGCGTGGCTGAGCTTCTCGTCCTCGACGCCGCGGCCCGCACGGGGCGCGTCTTCGTGACCGTCCGGTTCGGGAACGTTCTCGGCAGCCGGGGGAGTGTCGTGCCGATTTTCAAGCATCAGATCGCCATGGGGGGGCCGGTCACCGTCACGAGTCCCGATGCGACCAGGTTCTTCATGACGATCCCCGAAGCCGTCCAGCTCGTCCTCCAGGCCGGGACGATGGGGGAAGGGGGGGAGGTGTTCATCCTCGACATGGGCGAGCCCGTCCGGATCGTCGATCTCGCCCGCGACCTGATCCGGCTCAGCGGACACGAAGAGGAAAGCGACATCGCGATTGTCTACACGGGACTGAAGCCGGGGGAAAAACTGCACGAGGAGCTCTTCCTCGAATCGGAAAGGATCGAACGCTCCGCGCACCCAAAAATCTTCGTCAGCCGCAGCGCGCTGCCGGCGTCGGGAGGGGTGTTCCCGCACCTGTCGGACGACGTTGCAGCGCTTCTCCTGGCGGCGAACAAGGGGATGGAATCCGATTTGCGCGACATCCTCAGGAAGATCGTCCCGGAGTCCAGTCCCGCCCTTCGGGGGGCCGTTCCCATTTGAATCGTGCGGAGTCGGATTCCGGAGCGGATTCGTTCCTCTTGAAACCGTATATCGCGAACAAACCTCTCGCGGTCCTCGGGAAAACACTGAAGGGCAACGGAACACCTCCTCCACCTCATTGACTCTCAGCCCACTTCTCGCTTCATTCTGTAACGTCCGCGGCAGCAGCCGCGGCCTCGCACCGAAGAATCTCAGCAGAGGTCCCCATGAAGCTCCTCTTTCTTCCGCTGGTTCTCGCCGCTGTCCCCTGTGCGCTTTCACAGGAGACCGGGTGGCCTGTGTTGAAACACTATGAACACCAGTTCATCGACAGGATTGCGATGCCCGTGGGGGGCATAGGGACCGGGGACATTTCGATAGGGGGGAACGGCGGATGGAAGGACGTGGAGATCATGAACAAGCCGGGGATTGGATTCTACGGGGCGCCGGTTCCCAAGGAAGCGCCCTGTTTCATGATTTACGCGGAGGAGAAGTCCGGAAGAAAATCCGCCAGCGTGCTGGCCGGCCCCGTTGCCATTTCGGAGTATGAAGGGATGCAGGGAAGCACTGCGCCGAACCACGGGATGCCGCGCTTCGCATCTGCTTCGTTCGACGCCGCGTACCCGTTCGCCGTCGTGCACCTGGAAGATCCCCGCATGCCGGTCTCCGTTCAGGCGAGGGTGTTCAACCCGTTCATTCCGGGGGACGCGGAGTCCAGCGGTATTCCTGTCGCCGTCATCAGGTACCGGGTCAGGAACAAAACCGCCGGACCGTTGACCGTCGCCGTGGCGGGCTCAATGGACAATTGCATCGGCATGGATGGTTCCAGGATCGAATTCAATTCGTTCGACAGGTCCATTGTGCCGACGGGTGCCAGGGGGAACCGGAATTCGTTCAGGCGGACGCCGGCCCTTGCGGGAATCCTGATGACGTCAGACAGCGTCGACAGGAACGCGAGCGCGTGGGGGACGATCGCGCTGACGACCGCGGAGACGGGATGCACGACGAGTTTCCGGACGGAACTGGACCCGAAGGGCTGGAGCACGAACATCAGTGATCTGTGGAACGACTTTGCGGACGACGGTGTCTTCCGTGACACGACGTTCAGCGAAAAAGTGAACACCCCGGGGGCGGCGCTCGCCGTGAAATTCGATCTTCCCCCCGGAGGTACGCGGGAGATTCAGTTTCTCCTGACGTGGGATTTCCCGAACAGGAAGAACTGGTCTGACGCGGTCACGGTCGGAAACTACTATGCGACACTCTACCGCGACGCCTGGGACGTCGCGGAGAAGACGTACCCCCGGCTCCCGGCGCTCGAACGGAAAACCCTTGCGTTTGTCCGCCTCTTTGTGAACAGCAGTTATCCCGCCCCCGTGAAGGAGGCCGCGCTCTTCAACACGAGCACGCTCCGGTCGCAGACTGTGTTCCGCGCCGCTGACGGCACGATGTACTGCTGGGAGGGGGTCTTCAATTCCACCGGATCCTGTTACGGGAACTGCACGCACGTGTGGAACTACGAGGAGGCGACGCCGTTCCTTTTCGGGGATCTCGCAAGGAGGATGAGGGGGGTCGAATACCACAACGGGCTCGACGACAGCACGGGGCTCATGAGTTTCCGTGTGTCGCTCCCCCCGGACAAGAGCAGGAACTGGAAGGTGGCCGCCGCCGACGGCCAGATGGGGACCGTCATGAAGGTCTACAGGGAGTGGCAGCTTTCGGGGGACGACGCGTTTCTGCGCGATCTCTGGCCGGGCGTGAAAAAGGCGATCGCGTTCGCCTGGATTCCCGGGGGATGGGATGCGGATACGGACGGCGTCATGGAAGGGTGCCAGCACAATACGATGGACATCGAATACTACGGCCCGAATCCCGAGATCGAATTCTGGTATCTCGGGGCGCTGAAAGCGGCCGCCGCAATGGCGTCGCATCTGAACGACACGGCGTTTGCACACGTGTGCCGTGAGCTGTTTGAACGGGGAAGCGCCTGGACCGATGCGAATCTCTTCAACGGGAGATACTACATCCAGAAGATCCGGCCGGCCTCCGGCAGGGGGGCGATCGCCGCGGGAACGCAGGCGGGGTACGGCGCCCGGGATCTCTCCGACCCCGATTATCAGATCGGCGAAGGGTGCCTTGTCGATCAGCTCGTCGGCCAGAACATGGCGCATGTGTGCGGCCTGGGGTACCTTGCGAATCCCGCCCACGTCAGGAGCGCCCTTGCGAGCATACTGAAATACAACTCGGTAAAGGCCTTCGGCGGGCGGTTCAACAACATGCGCACGTACGTCATGGGGGACGAGCCGGGCCTCGTCATCACGGCGTACCCCGATCCGGCGAAGACGCCGAAAACCCCGCTGTCGTACGGCAGCGAGGCGTGGACGGGTCTTGAATATACCGCCGCCTCGGGCATGATCTACGAAGGGATGACGGAGGAGGCGGTCCGCGTCGTCGCGAACGTCCGCAGCCGGTTCGACGGCATGAAACGAAATCCGTTTAACGAGGTGGAATGCGGGAATCACTATGCGCGCGCCATGGCGAGCTGGTCGACCGTCCTGGCGCTGAGCGGCTTTCACTATTCGGCCGTCGACGGGTCGTTCGTCGTCACGTCCGCCCCCGGGAGGTACTTCTGGTCGAACGGCTCGTGCTGGGGCGGCGTACAGGTGCGCAGGAGGGTCGGCGGCGGGGTACTCGTTGCAATCAGCGTGGAATTCGGCCGCCTGGTGCTGAACCGCGTGGGCGTGGACGGCGCCCGTCCCGTCAGGCTGCGTGCCGTGCGTACGCTCGGGGAGGGGGAGTCGGGGGAGTTCAACGTCCCCGGCGCGTAAGCGCCCGCGGCTCTTCCGGGGGGCAATACAGGCACCATCGGTCATTCGCCTCATAAAATAAGGCAAATGCTTGTATTTGTCTTATCAATGTTGCTCATTGAGCCAAGAAAGGAAACCCCTCCTCCCCCGGTGTTCAATGCGGCGGTCAGCAAAGAGGAGCCTTCCGCGAACTCCTGAAGGAAGTTCCCGGACTTTCACCTGCAGCTGCAATAATGAACGGGAACGGAGCCGGCGTGCGTCAGAACGCGAAGATCGTCGTCAAAATCGGGACGAATCTCATTACCGACCGCCTTGCCGGGTTGAATCTCGAGCGTATTAATGCCCTTACGGATGGGGTTGCTCATGTGCAGGCCGCCGGCCACGGCGTCGTCGTCGTCAGCTCGGGTGCGATCGGGGCGGGCCTGGCGGCCCGCCGGCTCACGGTCCGGCCGCGCTCGATGCCGGAAAAGCAGGCCACCGCGGCAATCGGCCAGCCCATATTGATGGAAGCGTACGAGGCGGCATTCCGGCGGCACGCGCTCACGGTCGCCCAGATCCTCCTGACGAGGGAGGATTTCGCGAACAGGGGGAGGTATCTGAACGCGAGGAATACGATTTCCGTGCTCCTGGAGAACGGCGTCGTGCCGGTCATCAATGAAAACGATACGGTGGCCGTCGAAGAGATACGTCTCGGCGACAACGACACCCTCTCCGCCATGGTGGCGAATCTCATAGGGGCGGACCTCCTGATCATCCTGAGCGACATCGACGGTTTTTACACGGCTGATCCGTCCCGCAATCCGCAGGCGGAATTTATCCCCGTCGTGGAGTCGATCACGGCGAAGATCGAGCGGCAGGCCCGGAAAACCGGTGGGGAATCGGGGACGGGCGGAATGGCAACGAAAATCCAGGCGGCGAAACGGTGCACCGCGGCGGGGATAGCGATGGTCATCGCGAACGGCGGCAATCCCCGCATCCTCCAGGACATCGTTTCCGGCGCCTACAGGGGGACGTTGTTCCTCCCCTCCACAACGCGGCTGAGCGTGAAGAAGAAATGGATCGGCTTCGTCTCCGATCCGAAAGGGTTCGTCAGGATCGATGCGGGTGCCGGGGCCACTCTCACGGTCCACCGGAAGAGTCTTCTCCCTTCCGGCGTTCTCGATGTGGGCGGGGAATTCGCCGAGAAGGATACGATTGCGGTGCTTGACGCCGCGGGGAACGAAATCGCCCGCGGCCTGAGCGGTTTTTCCTCGACGGATCTCGCGAGGATAAAGGGGAAGAACACCGGCGATGTGGAGAAGATCCTCGGCCGCCGCTCGCGCGGGGAAGTCATACACAAGGATTACCTGGTTCTCCTGGGCCGATGACGATGAACGAATCTGCCGTTGAATCCCGGGCGCGCGCCGTCAGGGAAGCGAGCGGGATCCTGTATGACTGCTCCACGGCGGCGAAAAACCGGCTGCTCCGGGCTGTCATCTCCCGGCTGCGGTCGAACACCCCTGCCGTCCTGGCGGCAAACAGGGATGACGTCGAACAGGCCCGCCGGGACGGGCTCTCTCCCGTTATCCTGGACCGCCTGAGGCTCGAAGAGAAAGGGATCCTGCGGATCCTTCGCGGCGTGCGTGACGTGATCGCGCTCCCCGATCCGGTCGGCCGCATACTGGAGACCGTGAGGCGTCCGAACGGCCTGAAGATCGAAAAGATGAGCGTGCCGCTCGGCGCCGTCGGGATCATCTATGAAGCGCGCCCGAACGTGACGATCGATGCCTCCGTTCTCTGCCTGAAGTCAGGCAACGCGGTCCTCTTGCGGGGCGGATCGGAGGCATTGAACACGAACAGGGTGCTTGCCGGGACGATCCGTGCCGCCCTCGAGGACGTCGATCTTCCGCCGGGGAGCGTCGGGTTCATCGACTCCGCCGACCGGGAGTCCGTGGCCGTGATGCTCAGGCAAAGGGAGTTCCTTGACGTGATAATCCCGCGAGGATCGAGCCGGCTTATCGCGTATGTCAGGGAGAATTCCGCGGTTCCCGTCATCGCCCACGGTGAAGGCAACTGCCACGTTTTCGTCGACAGCTCGGCGAACCTCAGCCGTGCGGAGGAGATCGTGTACAATGCAAAGGTGCAGCGTCCCTCGGTGTGCAATGCAGCGGAGAAGCTTCTCGTCCACGAAAAGATCGCAGGGAAGTTCCTTCCTCTCGTCGCGGCGCGATTGCGGAGCGCGGGGGTGGAACTGCGGTGTGACCCCGGGGCCCTCGCGCTGATCCCCGGCGGGACCCCCGCCGCGGAATCGGACTGGCGGGAGGAGTATCTCGATCTCATCATCGCGATAAAAATCGTCAGTGATCTCCCGGCTGCGATCGACCACATCAACAGGTACGGGTCGCATCACTCGGATGCAATCGTCACGGGGAACAGGGCAAACGGCGAACGGTTTCTCCGCTCGGTGGACTCGGCCGCAGTGTACGTGAATGCTTCGACGCGTTTCACCGACGGATTCGAATTCGGCCTCGGTGCGGAAATCGGCATCAGCACGCAGAAACTCCATGCCCGCGGGCCGATGGGCCTTGCGGAACTGACGACGGCGAAGTTCATCGTGCACGGGACCGGTCAAATCAGGCATTGAGGTCCCCCCTCCAGAGGAGCGCTTCTTCCACATGCGACGAATTGAAAAACCCCGGGCACGGCGGATCGACAGGCGCCTGAGAACGGAGATCCACATGCTCGGCGAAATACTGGGAAGGGTCCTGCGGGACCAGGAAGGGGATGCGCTGTTCCGGAAAGTGGAGAAACTCCGCAGGCTGACGAAGGCGGACAGGAATGCGCGGGGAAGGGATCGGAGTGCGAGGATCCGCGCGCTCGTCAATAGGCTGGATGCGCGCGAGGCCCGGAGCATCGTCCGTGCGTTCCACATCTACTTCCTCCTCGCAAACGCGGCGGACGAGGCGTTTCGCATTCGCTCGCGCAGTACGGCGGCCCGTCCGTCCGTCCGGCCGGTGGATGCGCCGCTTGCCCGCGCGGTGGAGACGCTCCGCTCCCGCGGCACGCTGGAAGAGTCATTCCGGTCGTTTCTCGCCGGCACGTGCATCACCCCGGTGTTTACCGCACACCCCACGGAAGCCACCCGCCAGACAGTCCTGCGCAAGGTCCGGAGGATTACCGAGCTTCTCATACGGAACGATCCGGAACGGCTCTCGCGCGCCGACGGTGAACGGATGTGGAAGACCGTCGAGGCTGAGGTGACTCTTCTCTGGCAGACGAGCGATCTCCGGTTCAACAGGATCACCGTCAGGGATGAAGTGCAGAGGGGGATGTTCTTTTTTGAGAACGTCCTGTACGAAGCGATTCCGTCGCTCTGCCGGTCGTTCGAGGAGTCGGTCGGCGATCCATCGGTCCATGAGCTTTTCCAGCGTCCTCCGTTCAGGCTCGGGTCATGGGTCGGCGGTGACCGTGACGGGCATCCGTTCGTGACTCCCGGATCAATGCGGAATATGACGCAACGCTCAGCGCGGTCCTCAGGATAAAAAAGAGCAGGACGCTCCTTGAAAGCGACATGCCGCTCCGGCAGTCGCTGCTTCTTCGTAACGCGTACATGGATCCCATCAGCTACATCCAGATCCGGTTCATACGTCGTTTCAGGGATCCCCGTTTGTCGGGGGCTCTCCGCAGGGACACGCTTTCCGTCCTCAGGTCCACGGTGAACGGTATTTCGGCGGGGATGAGGAATACAGGATAAGACATTCTTGTGTTGACAAATCTGCCAATTCGGTCATCTCTCGCTGCTATTCTTTTTCTGCCGTTACGCCGTTTTCGACCGTCCCTTCGAGAACCTTCACAAACGCCACGTTGTCGCTTTTCAGGCTCAGGACCTGCACCTTCCCGAGCACCGGTCTCGTCCGTCCGTGTCCCTGCGGGGGTATTGCGCCCACGATGCGATAGATCTCCCCTTCATGAAGGGGCGTCCCCGCGGGAAAAGTGATATACGCGCCGTCATTCCCTCCGGCCTCATGGATAATTTGAAATGAGCGGGCGCATCCCCCGAGCGTGAACAGAACAACAACGGCAAGAATCGCGCGCTGTCTCATCGTATTCCTCCTGCGGAAATACCACATATATTGTGAGATGCCCGCCTGGCGGTCCTCAAATGCCGGCAGGCCCCTCCGCGTTCCTCGTATCAGAATCTGACCATGCATGCAAATATGATGCGAGTCTCGGTCTTGACAAGGTCCGGAACGAACCCCGTCGGATCTCCGAGGGGGGGATTGTAGCCGTTGGGAGAAGTCACCCCCCCGTGGCCCGCGAAATACGGGACGTTGGCCTCCCTGTGGACCAGCTCGAGGAGCCATGTTATGGATTCGCTCGGCATGTATTGAATCGTCGTTGAGCAATCCCATGCGTCGAACTTGTCGCCGGGATTCTCCGTGAACGTTGTCGACGCAACGCCGGTGGGCAGCAGCACGAGATACCGTCCCGGGTTATGCATAAACCCGCCGCCGAACGTCCAGCCGAACTTCTCATCGGTGAACCAGAGCCGATGGTAGAACATCGCCGCAATGAAATCCTGTGCCGGTCCTCCGGCACCGCCAAATGGCGTTACGCCGCCCCCGGATTCGAATCCCAGGTCCCCGGTGATCGAAAATGCGGCCTTGGATATAAACGCCCCCGGTTTGTGGCGGTACCGGTATTGAAAGCTGTTGTCGCTGTGCACGCGCAGCCTGTTCGGGTTCACCGGCGTGTCATAGCCGTAGTAACCGTTTGCGACGACGTCGACGGATTCCTCCGGGCGGAAGAGAATCTGGTACCCCATCCCCGGTTCCTCGTTGAACATACCGTACGTCTGCCAGCCATTGATAAGCCAGAGCTCGATCTTGAGCTTGTCCGAGGGAAACGTCTGGAGCCGGGCGCCATGGAAGAACCAGGGGGTGTTGTCCGACGTGTACGAGGGCTGGTACGACCAGTTTTCGCAATTGGCGTAGGACATCAGCCCGACATACGACATGAATATCCCGATGTCAAGGTTGATCCCGTGCCACACGTCCCAGTGGTATCCCCCGTACGCCTCGCTGATGTAGCGGTACGCGTCGGCGAGGTCGAATTGTCCCCTGTAGACGCTGAAGTCGTTGCGGGGAACGCCCGTCGCGCGTGTGCCGAGCTGGAGAAACAAGCGCCCGCGCACGTTGTCATAGTGGAAGTCGCCGCCGACCCCCACGAACGAGAGATCGACCTCCCCCTCGCGGAACGTGGCGGTGGAGCCGACATTCGTGTGATCGATCGGTCTGTTAAACGAGTAGTTGTAGTTGACGTCCACCATGAAGCTTCCGGTAAACATCTTTGAATCGAGAACCGCGGAGTGCCTCCGGTCATTTCCGTTCAGCCACGTGAAATCCCCGAACGCGAATGGATCGCTCGCCGCCGAATCGGACGCCTGCGCGGCCGCACTATCCGTGACTGCCATGCTCCCCGAGGGCGACTGCTCTCCGGCCTTCTCCTCGACCGCAGTTCCGCTCCGCTGATGATTCTCCGCAGGCTGCTCCGCAGCAATCGTCCGTCCCTCGGGGTTCATGAGGAGAAGACAAGCCAATCCCGGGATGCATGCCATACAGGGGGGTGACGATTTCCTGTAGCGACGCTTCATGTAAGATTTCTCCTGTGTGTGACTGTCGTGATCTGGTGTACCGGCCGATGCCGGAAATATCTCATGAACCGGACCCTGGCGCAATCAAGAAAGTGTAAATACATGCCCCGCTTGCGTAAGAAATTCGTCAAGCCGGTCGCAGGAGAGGCTCTCTATATGATTTATTTATGCATTTCCATCAATTCTTGATGAATTCTTCATTGCGGGAGGCTGGGCGTCTGAGTATGTTCGACCAGTCCTTACAGGAGGAGGGTTACACAGATGGATGTGATGACACACGAGGGGTCGTACCGATGGGGGCGCGATTCCGTACCGTCCCGGACGAGGAGTTCCGTTTCATTGAGACTGGGGCCGTTTATTCTGGGAGGTTATAAGCCCGTGTATGACCTCCTCCTTATCGACGTGACACTTCGCGGCGTGTATGTCACCTTCGCCGCGGGAACGCCCCTGCTCCCCGGCGCGAGATTCAATATCGTTCGCCCTCTCGTACGACGCGACGACCCGGTCCTGGAATCGGGTCAGCCCCGGCGGATCGTTGCAGAGGTCGAAATCGTCGTAGTGGGAGAAGCGGGTCGCACACTCGTACGCGTCCTTCGGGGATCAGTGATCGGCGGAACAGGAGCGGAACAGAAAGGAGAAACGCTGCAATGACACACGAGTATGCTGTTGACGGGGCGGAAATTCCGTATAGACTCGAACTCATCGAGAAGATCGATCCGGATCTTGTTGGACATGCGACCCTCTTTATCAGGAGTGGCAATGCGATCATTACCGGAACGATGGACGGGAATATACGTGCCAGATTGATCGCCGATTACAGGATGCGATCGGGGGGGGTGCTCCCGGAGCTCATCATGTACAGCGGATCGACGATGGACTGACGGGTCTACCGTGCTTCCGTCAAACGGGCGTGGCAAGAAAAAAGGCGGGACGACGGCCCGCCTTTTGAAGCCCCGCTCCGGGAACCTCAATGTATGAGGACTATTCTTCTTGTCTCCACGTAATCCCCCATCTGCAGCATGTAGAAGTACGTCCCCGATGCCAGTCTGCTCCCGTCGAACTGCGTTTCATGGTACCCGGTGTCCTGTTCTGAATTGACGAGCTTCGCGATAGGCTGGCCGAGGGCATTGAAGACCGTGATTGTGACGAGCGCCTTGTACGGAACCCCGTACCGGATTGTCGTGGTCGGGTTGAACGGGTTCGGATAGTTCTGGAGGAGCACCGCTTCTCTCGGCGTACTCATCGCCGTGGTGAACGTCGAATCGACCCCGTCCGAAGTTCCCCGGATGTTCGACGCCACGAGCCGGTAATGATACGTCAACCCCTGTTCCAGGTTTGTCACCGTTGTGCTCACCTGGACCGCGCTCTTCCCCGAGCCGGCGCTCTGTGGGGGAGTCGATGACCCGTAGGAGGATGTCAGCCCGTAGTCAAAGTAGAAGGTGGTGCTCACGCCGTTGGGATTGATGGTCCCCGTGAGCTGTGCGGCAGTCGTCGTCACGGATGATGGAGGCGATGTGATCGCGACGGGGGGCGCTGTCACCGATCCTCCCGTCGTCGCCATGGAGTCGCTCCCGTCCACGGTCCCCCCGCCGTTTGTCGCGACGAGGCGGTAATGATACAGCGTCCCGGGAGTCAGCCCGGTCACGGCCGCGCTCACGGCGGCCGGGCTCGTACCCGACCCCGCGCTCTGGTCCGGCGTCGACGTTCCGTAGGCCGTCGTGGTCCCGAAATCAAAATGGTAGTTCGTTGGGGAACCGTTCGGGTCGACGCTGCCGTAGAATTGCATTGACGTGTTTGTGATGTTCCCCGCGACGGACGTGATGACCGCCGGCGTCATCGTCGTGGCCTCGCCCGTGGTGAACGTGGTATCCCTCCCGTTTGTCGTTCCCCCTGTGCTCACCGCAACGATCCGGAAGTGGTAGAGCGTCCCGGGTGAGAGCGTGGTGACGACGGCGCTCACAGCGGCGGCGGCAAAGCCGGAACCGGCGCTCTGTGCCGCTGTCGAAGCACCGTACCCCGCCGTTGTCCCGTAGTCAAAGTGATAGCTCGTTGCCGATCCGTTCGGATTCACGGACCCGTTGAACTGCGCTCCGATGGCGCTCACGTTGCTCGCTCCCGAGGTCGCTGCGAAGGGCGCGACAGCGGCGTTGGAAGTGGCAAAGACGACGTCATTTCCGTTCACCGTCCCCCCGGTGCTTGTCGCGCTCAGCCTGTAGTGATAGATGGTCCCCGGGGTCAGTCCCGTTACCGGTACGTTGACCGTCTGACCGGTGGTGCCGGATCCTGCGCTCTGCGTCGCTGTCGACGTGCCGTACGAGGTGGAGGTGCCGTACTCGAAGTGGTATGACGTCGCCGCACCGTTGGGGTTGACCGTGCCGTTCAACTGCGCGTCCGTCGTCGAAATGTTCCCTGCTGCACCCGTCGTCACGGAGGGAGGGGTGACCGTCGCCGACGCGGTGGTGAACGAAACGTCGCTGCCGTACGCGGTCCCTCCGGTGGATGTCGCCGCCGCGCGGAAGTGATAGGTTGTCCCTGGCGTCAATCCGGTGAGCGTCGTATTCACCGCCTGGGCTGCGGTTCCGGATCCCGCGCTCTGCGTCGCTGTCGATGTGCCGTACGACGCGGACGTGCCGTATTCAAAGTGGTATGACGTTGCCGTGCCGTTGGGATTCACCGTGCCGTTCAGCTGTGCGCCTGTTGTTGACACGTTCCCTGCGGCGCCCGTTGTTACCGAGGGAGGCGCCGCCGTTCCTCCCGCAGTCGTGAATGTAAGATCGTTGCCGTACACGGTAATCCCCGGGGTCGTAGCCGCCAGGCGGAAGTGGTATGTCGTTGCGGCCGAAAGACCGCTCACTGTGGCGTTGACAGACACCGCCGCGGTTCCGGATCCCGCGGACTGGCTCGTGGTGGAAGTGCCGTAGCTCGTCGTGGTTCCGTAGTCGAAATGGTACGTCGTTGCCAGTCCGCCCGGGTTCACCGACCCGTTCAGCGTGGCCCCCGAAGAAGTGATGCTCACCGCGGCAAGCGTTGTGACGACCGTCGTCGCGCCGGATTCGTAGGCGATTGCGGCGTCAAATGTCTCCTTGACAAAAGCCGGTGTGACAATAGCCACCGCCGCGTTGCTCGGATGTTCGTCGCCCCCTCCGATGATGTACTGAAGCGGCTCCGCGCCGGTATTCGGGTCGGCGATCTTTCTGAAGACATCGAAGACGTAGACGTTCTTTGGGAATGCCCCGAACACGGCATCCTTCCCGGTCGCAAGCGTGTCCTTCGCCCATCTGCTGAATACGCACGACCGGAGCTGGTTGTCCGTCCCCGTGTAGTACGCGGGATAGTTGTTCCAGATGACGAAGAAGTTCGTCTGCTGCGACATGTACCTCACGACAGCGCGGTAGTGCGACTTGTACACCTCGACGCTGTCGGCTGCGAACATGAACTCCTCGGAGAGATAGCAGGTCTTGATGATGATGACGGGGTACGTGCTCAGAAAGGAATTGAACGTCGATGACTCATCGGAACTTCCGGAGAGTATCTGCTGCCAGTACCACCAGTCATTTTCTCCGGTATTGGGGGACGGAAACAGCCGTGTCGACGGCTCATCCATCGCGACTGCGGCTGCGCCGGAATACCCGTGGGCGGCATTATACGTTCCGACTTCCAGTGGGACCGTCGTCGGTACGGGAGTATTTTCGTACGAACCGTGATAGATGACGTCCCCGACGGAGTGGTGCAGGAATATCGCCTTCCGGTAGGTTGACTGTCCGGTTGAAAGGCTGAAGGAGAGGCACGCGAGAACCGCGAGAAGTGTCGTTTTCATTGAAGCCTCGTCTATGTGGTAACATGCTGGCGCCGTCTGTCACCCGTTGGAGTTGTCTTGGCGGCAGAACCGGGTCCCTCACACTGTTACCCAAACCGTGAGAATATATTCGAAAACAACGCGATTTGCAACACAAAACGACAAACTTTGCGAATATAATTCATCAGGCGAACTACCTAAGGCAATGTATCGAGCCGCAAATCGCACCACCGATTCATCCATGGGACTCCTCAACCGGACATTTCTGCACAGAGACCGATGACACCTTCTTTCTGTTCGTGAAGTTCGTACTCGTTCCTTTTATTCCCGCACCATTGGCCAATGTTGGCCACAGTCCGGGGACAATCCGTGACGGTCTATCGGCCAATCTGTGATCAAATAGCGAATGGGGTCCGGCCGGGGCATATTTGCCAGGGTCCTGGAGTTAAGGAGGGTGGCACATCGCGTGCCACTATGAAATTGTGGAGGCAATACGAAATGTCATTGCTGGATGAAAGCGGGGAGGGGCGCATGGCGAGGATCCTTGTCATCGAGGACGACGAGATCATGAACTCCATGATCGTCCAGTTGCTGTCGGAAGCCGGCTATGACGCGGAGGGGAGCGAAAACGGGAGCCGCGGACTGGAGCTTCTTGATAAGAAGCCCTTCGATCTGATCATTACGGACATCATCATGCCGGAAAAGGAGGGACTCGAAACGATTTTTGCTATTCGCAAGAAAAACAAGACGCTCCCGATCATCGCAATATCAGGGGGGGGGAAGCTTGGTCCGGAGCAATATCTTCATCTTGCAAAGCACTTTGGGGCGGAATTCACGTTTCAGAAGCCGTTTCACAACGAGCACTTTCTCAATGCCGTCAGGCGATGCATAGCGGGCGTGTGATAAGTCGTGGCATTGCTCAAATCCCGCCGCAATGTGACCGCCGTCAGACGATCCCGGGACACCGTGCCAGTCGTTCTTGAAAATGGTCTGATGAACATCACATCAGGCCTGTTCATCGAATAGCCTTCCGATGCCCGCGCCGGCTCCGGTTCTCCTGCCCAAGGAACGACCTCCTGATCGGCCGCAAACGTAACATTCTCCGTTTCAAACGTACAACTAAAAGGGGGGGACTCTCCGCATTCCTACCATTCTGGGAGGACAGTATGAGAAAGCGTCGCATCGTGCCGGCCGCCGGACTTCTCTTCATCTGCTCCGGTCTTCTGTACTCTTTTCCGCATGGAGAAAACGCTCTCTGGATCGAGATAAAAGAAAAGGGGGAGCACAAAACGACAATCGCCGTTACGGAGGCCATTGCCCGCCAGCTCCTGGAATCCGACGGGAAAGGAACTCCCTTCGGGAAGGATGGGAAGGACGAGCTTATCACGAAGGAGATGGTGAGATCCGTGCTCGACGGGAAAGAGGAATCCGTCGAGGCGCGGGATGAAAACGGCTCGGAGGCAAAGCTCTTCATGTCTGACCTGAAGGTGCCGGAACACGGGGGAGGGACCGATAAGCTCGTGCTTGAGACGTACAAGTCCGGATCCAGGACGTTTCGCCTGTCACTCCCTGAGATTGAAATGGAAGCAGCCGACGGGGAAAACGGCGGGACCGATGTCATTGACATGCGGATAGGCTGGAAGGGACTTCTCCCGTTCCTCGCGAAAGAAGGGGGAGCAATTTACATCAGTACGGCAAAGGACGACACCGAGGTGTGGCTGTACGTTGACTGAATTACGGCCCGGGTCAGGGGACATTATGGCGACGAGCGGAAACGAAAGTCGGAACGGACTTCCGGAATTGAAATTCCGCGAACGCGTTTACCGTGAATACGGTGATCTCAAGGAATCCACGTTGACCGATGAGCAGCGCGTCCGCGCACAGGAGCTCTGGGTTCCCTTCCGCTGGTTCGCCGCCGGGTGGTGGTTGTTCAGGGGGATGATCGTCAATCTCACGCCGACGAGAAGGGTGCTCCTTCTTGCCGGTCTCTTCCTCGCGCTCCTCCGCATAAGCGTTCATACTGCGAATGTGAACAGGGACGAGAGCTTTGTGACGGCCGGTCTCGTCCTTATACTCTTCGTCCTGATGCTCGAGTTGAAAGACAAGCTTCTGGCAAAGTACGAGCTTCAGGACGGCCACGCGGTACAGCGCGCCCTGATGCCCGAGCGGAGTCCTGAAATTCCCGGCTGGAAGCTCTGGTTGTTCACCCGGCCGGCAAACGACGTCGGGGGGGACCTCGTGGATTTTGCCGGTATGGAAGGGGGGAAGGCGGCTCTGACGCTGGGGGACGTCGCGGGCAAGGGACTGAAGGCTGCTCTTCTTACCGCCAAGCTCCAGGCGACGCTCCGGGCATTCATCCCCGATTGCCGTTCGCTCGTCGACCTCTTTGCGCGCGTGAATTCCGTCTTCCGGCGCGACGCACTGCCGCAGGTATTCGCCTCCGTTGTCTCTGCCGTCATCGAGCCCTCGAGCGGCACGATCCGGATGGTGAATGCGGGGCATCCTCCCCCTCTCGTAATCCGGCAGTCCGGAGTCGAGCAGACCGCCAGGGGAGGGCCCGCGCTGGGACTAATCGACGCGGCGGAATTCCGCGAGCAGGTGGTGGACCTTCAGTCCGGCGAGATCGTGCTCATCTATTCGGACGGATTGATAGAAACCCGTAATGCCGGGGGGGAATTCTTCGGCGAGGAGCGGCTGCGGACGCTGCTGCCGGGTGCGTGTGCCTCCGGGGCTGCGGATCTTGGCGAGCGGCTTGTGGAGGCTTGCGACCGGTTCCAGGGCTACGCGCCGGCCCATGACGATCTGTCGCTCGTGGTCATGCAGAGGGCCTGACCCCGTATGGCGGCTCGGGAGGAAAGGACGAACGTCCGCGCCGCTGACTGCCGCTCAGTTTTCGATCTTTTTCCCTTCGAAGTCCCCGTCCTGGTATCCGAGCAGCCCCGTGACTTTTCCCGTGCTGTCCCGGACGAAGCTTATCCACACGCCGTACTTCGGTATCGAGAAATTCGTCTCGGTTTCCGGGACCAGCGGATCCCCCTCCGGCCCCTGTATGATTGCCTTCAGCTTCCCCCCGTCCCTGATGATGCTGACAAGCGGGCCCTGCGTGATCTGGTACCGGCCCGCGTAGGAATCCAGCACACCGGTCTTCAGAATCATCGTCTCGTCGGGGCGGTGGCGGAGACGGCCCCTCGCGCGTATTGCCGTGTCGCCGCACACCGCCAGCGTGTCGCTGAACCGCCAGTTGCAGTCAAACATCCCCGACACGACCCTCGTCTGAAGCACCGAAGCATGTTCCTTGTATGCCCCGATGATCCCGTCCGCGATCACGTAATCCCAGTCATAGAGCCGCTGAGGGTTCAGCTCGTTGAAGTACATCCCGTTCGCAGACGTCCCGGCGGCCACCCAGACATACCTCTCCGCGTTGAGCGGGTTGGGCCAGATCAACTGCAGTGCGGCGTCTTGCGCCGGAAAGGTCCTGCCGTCGATGATGATGCGGTCGGGTGAGATCCGGAATGGGAGCTTTGCGGCGAGCGTTGCCGTCACCCGGTTGGCGTCGGCGCCCCCGACAAGGAGGAGCGAGTACTTCGCCATCTCGGATTCCCCGATCGCCGTGTCAGCGAAAACGCGGGGCGGTTGATTCTGCCACGTGCGCCATGCCTCGATGAACGCGCCGGCCTTCTCACGGCACAGCTTGACCATCCCTGGATCCCGGGAGATCGTGCCTATGACGACGGCGAAGGGTGTGATTGTGAAATCGGCGATGGAGCCCGGCGTGAGCGCGTTCTTATGCACGGCCGCGGGCCTGTATCCCGCTGCGGCAAGGTGCATCTTCCCGTCCTCGACCTTCATCGCCCTGGCGGCGCCATTCCAGACCACGTTCACCGGTTTCTCGTAGTCCACGAGCGCCGGTGAAGGGGTCAGGTCGACGTCAAGCACGTTCCTCGTGTCAAGCCTTATCACGTTGCGTCCCACGATCTCCGCGTCAACGGCCATGAAATCAAGGGGATTGGCGGTCTGATGAACGTGTACCCAGTATGCGGACGCATTGCGCAGCTCGGCCGACCGCAGGCGCACACGGGGCGGATCGGCATTGCGGCGGTGTTGGAGGAACCAGGCGATGTTCAGGTTTCCGTTCTGGCTCTCGAGCGCTTCGTGAACGCGACCGGGGTATTCATGGTACCGGACGTTGTAGCCCCAGCGCTGGAGCAGCCGGACCCCCCATCGCGAGTAGTCGACGTTGACGGATTGATCCGCATCGCCGTGGTGCACGAATACCGGGAGATTGAGGAGTCCGTCGGCCATAGCCCATGAGCTCTGCTTCTCCTGGAAGAACCGGTCGACCGGGCCGAGCCGCGCGAGATCCTCCTCTGACATGTAGGCATGGTAATCGGTCCCCCCGAAGACCGGCGCAATTGCGGCGAAGAGGTCGGGATGCCGGGTTGCGACATTCCACGTTCCCCATCCCCCCATGGAATCTCCGGTGAGATAAATCCGCTCCACGTCCACGTTACAGAGCCGCTTCACTTCGGCAATGACGGTCATGATGTCCTTGTCCCCCATGCCGAGATACTGAGTGTTTCCACGGCCGTGCGGTTCCACGTAGATCACCTCCTGGTGATCCGGGAATTCCGCGTCGATATGCGAATGACGCTCATCGGCCGCCCACCAGCGGACGTAAACGGGATTGGCCGGATTGTACCCATGCATCTGGATCACGACGGGCCACTTCTTTGAAGGATCATAGTCCGACGGCAGGTACACCCTGCAGAATTGAGGCGAGCCGTCCACCTCGTCAATGTACGCCAGGCGGAGGAATCCGTCGGGACGGATGCGGCCGACAAGGCCTTTCCGTTCCAGCATCAGCTCCTGGTATTCCATGAGGGGAGAATGAACCTTCCGCCACGGGTTCCCCTTTGCCTCGCTGAGCTTGCACCCCAGCCGGTCTTCGACCATCGCCGCGAGCATTTTCAGTGTCATCCCCTCGGGTTTCGACGCGTCGGCTGAGGCGGCCTCGGCCGCCAGCTCAAGCGCCATGGGAAGGAAGTTCCCCTTGTACCATGGAAGATGCGCCGTGTACAGAAGGCCCGTGAATGTGTGCGTGCTGCAGCGAACTTCATACGGGCCCTCCTGCCAATCCCGAGCATCGACATCCACCCGCGCTCCACGGTTCGTTGTTGTTTTGAAAACAACCTTGCCGCCCGGGAGTATGACCTCGACGTTCACTGCATCAACGGTGCTCCGTTCCCCCCCGATATCCGTTTTCAGCGTGAACCCTTCGGGGCCAGGCTTGATGATGGATGGACCGATTTCGGCTTTCGGGGCAAAGACGGTCCCGCTTTCGAGGACTCTTGCGCAGAATGTCCCCTGCGCCGCGACCTTTACGAGAAGTCTGTTCTCTCCGCCGATCATCTGAACCTCAACCTGATCCTCGTCCGGGGTGTTTGAACGGAGGCCGTCCCGCGAGAGGACAAGATTGCCGTTGAGCCAGACCCGTATCCCCCCCTCGCTCCCCATCGAGAGGATTGCCCTGCCGGGTCCGGAACGCGGGACCCCGGTGTATGCGTAATCGACGTCCTTCTCTGCCGAGCCGGTCGCATCGTCGACTGACACGTCATCCCCCCATGATTTCTGGGAATGCCATTTGACCGTCGTGCCGGCCCCGTTTTTGACTTCCTGCCCGTCTGCAGGCTGGACTCTGGCTTCTCCCCCCTGTCCCGCGAGGCAGTCGGTGTCCAGTCCGCCCGGGAACGGCCCGGCAACAACCCAGAGACGCAGGTAGTGATCATCTCCTCGTTTCCACGGCATCCGCGTTTCGTCTTTGAGTTTGAGGGGGGAAGGAGGTGTCTGAGCGAGGGCGAACCAGCAATTGAACAGTGAGATTGCAATGACTGCCGTATACCGGAGAGGATTCATGTTCGGTTCCTTATGTGTGTCCCATAATAGTCAATTCCTTGTGAAATCGATACTGTCCGATCATGTCCGATTGACACCCTGCACGGCGAAGTAGAGAGATGAGAATGACCGTCAGGCCGATAGACGATTCGATCGGGCCCGCGGCAATGTCTCCAAAAGCTGCCTCCAGTGTGTTCATGCCCATATCGGGATCGGGCGACTCAGGAATTGTCCCGGGGTGAAGTACGGAGCGCCTTCTCGATCATAGCGAGTATGTCTTCGATCGGCGTGGGTTTTCGCAGGAAGAAATCAATCGGGGATTTTGAGGCCAGGTCACGCAGGTGCTCGTCGTCATACGCGGAAATGAATATGAACGGGACTTCCCTTGAGTCCGTATATTCCCGGACGAACGTGTGGAAGCGGGCCCCGTCCAGCGTCGGCATGAAAACGTCGGAGAGGATCAGGTCAATCTTCTCCCCCTCCATTGCCTCCCGGGCCTGCTTTCCGTCCTGCGCCTTGATGACTTCGTATCCTTTCCCGAGCAGGACGCTCTCCATGATTGTCAGGAAGTCCACCTCATCGTCGATAATGAGAATCCTCATAGCGCACCCGCGATTGTGATACTGCAGCGATAAGCGGAACCGGACCGGCCGCAAAAACACAAATGCCTCTCCCGGCCGAGAAAGGCATCTATACTCTCAACGTCGCGTCGGATCCGGCTCCCGCATCCGTTCTCAGCGAAAACGGCCGTGGCCCCGGCTTCTGATCGCGACACAGAAGATCCCCCGTGACTGACCATGACAGGTCGATGCGATACGTGGCCTTTATCACCTCCGATGGTCCGCGAGTGCACACGATTGCCATGAGAATCCCGCGGGGGTGCACTGGAGTCGAGAGGGGAGAGAGAGTGAACGGAATTACATAATACCCCTCCCGGCAATGCCGGAAGGGGATTCTGAATCAGATGTCCGTCTTGAGATAGAAGGGGAGGCTCTTCTTGAGTTTTTCCCTGTGGAGCTTGTAACGCTGGTCCTCTTCCTTGCATCGCGGGCACCGGTAGGAGCCGGCCTGACCACGGAAGTCGTTGCCGCACACCCTGCAGACGGCCTGGACTGCCTTCTTCGTGTTTTGCTTCATTCCATCGCTCATTGGGGGACTTCCTGTCCTTTCTGGCATAACTGCAAAACCCTTACCGGAATGACCGGTAAGGGCTTTTACATTAGAAGAGCGTTGCGGGGACCCGACATATCACCTGTAGAAAAACTGAACAAACGAGCCCCCCACCAAACTACTACAAATATAATCAATGCGTGGCAAAAGCGCAAATGATCATGCTGGTACCCCGATGTCTGGCACTTTTGCATCGGTCTTCCTTTGTGAACAGTCGGTAAGAATTACACAAATCTCCCCAATATTCGCCAATTGCTGTCCGGAATCATCAATTGTGAGACCTTCACGTCCCCGCTCTCCCCGGATGAAATCTGACCAACAGCCCGGCGACATACTCGCCGGGCCGCTGTCTGATGTGAAACCTCAAGAACCGGCTCTGGATGGCACTCAATTCACGGTGACCATGCTGTCGTGATCAGGATACACGTATACATGCATTGCGACCGGAGAACCATTATAGATCTCGTTACCGACCCCCTTGATCACCACGAGCGAGTTCGAGCCGCTCCCGGTTCCTGCAGTCTCGATTGTGTACGACCCGTTGGCATTCGACGGATTATTTGTCAGCAGCGTTATTGCGCTTGTCGTAAGGAGGGAAAACGAGTTTCCCCCGCCTCCGAGCGACGTCGGTCTCCGATAGAATTGCTGGGCGCGAGACGCGAGGTTCACCAGGTCGTTGCTCAGCGCGTCACGATTCGCATTGATGGCACTGTCGGCGAACATTGTTATACCTACAGATACAGCGATGCCGACGACGATCACCCCGAGGATGATGAGCAGAAGCTGCTGTTGTCCCATGGCTTTTCCCCCTTGTTTTTAGTGACGTATGCGTGGATCCTCGAGAGGATCAGAATATATCCTTCAGCTTGGGAAATGTGCATCATGCCCGACTCTCTCGCTTCTGCTCAATCCCGCGCTGTACGAGGTTCTTGACATTGGACACCGGGCGGGGAATTTGGTTTGTATGCCCCGTCACATTCCTGGAAGGTTTGACGACTTTTCTCGATTCGGTACTATGTGCCGACGTGTGCCCCTCGATGGTCACTTTAATGGGCTCAGTTAAGATGTACCCATCACGTTCTTGATCAGCGCGAGTATGTCTTCGATCGCCACAGGCTTCCGCAGGAAGTAATCGTTCGCCGAGGTTACCGCCAGGTTCCTTAAGTGCTCGTCGTCGTGCGCAGATATGAATATGAACGGTACGTCCCTGGCGTCCGAGAATTCCCGGACGAAACTGTGGAACCGGATGCCGTCCTGTGTCGGCATGAACACGTCGGAGACTATCAGGTCGATCTTTTCCCCTCCCAGGGCCTCCCGGGCCTGCTTTCCATCCGTCGCCGTGACGATATTATATCCCTTCTGGCGGAGGATTCCCTCCATGAGGGCCAGGAAGCCCTCGTCGTCGTCGATAAACAGGATTTTCATCGCGCACCTATCCTCTGTGCTACGGCACGATCTTCCACCAATTCTCACTGTATGACCGGTGTCCGCGGTCTTCTGCGTTGCAGCGTGGGCCGTTGAGGCCTCGCAGCAATATCCGAAAAAAAACTCGGATATGCGTCGTGGAATGGCCTTTTCAGTCTCTGTGATAACCAGGGCTCAACTTCAGAACCCGGTATTTCGGGAACCATCCGGATAATCCCCTCTTCCACGGTGTTCAGATCAAATGAGGGAGGCGTCGCCTCCGGGAATGCAACAAGCTTTGTGGAGAGCTCGGGGACTTCGCACCGGATTTGAGATACAGGTCAGTTGCCATTTGTACCGGTTTATTCGCGAGCCACTTCCTGTATGTTCTCAGACGGGCGATGTCTGTGATAAGCCTGTATCCGGGATGTGCGGATCGTGCGACTGATGAGTCGGGTTCCGAAAACCTTACGTCGATGGCGTTCGTAACACGCTGTGCCTGACTTGCTGTAGCGAGCAGGAAGAACGTGGCGAGCACCCGGCGGTGGCCCTGCGGATAATTCATAAAATAATTTAGAAATTACTTGACAATAACAAAAATATTTATCAAACTCCGGTGTGATCTGCGGGAATCCCGCAGACACCGTTTGCGCGATTGAATGGAACGAGCGAAGACGGCTTCCCCCTCCCCTTAACTAACGCAGTCGAAACAGGTCACACAGATTCCGGGTGCAGCGATGAGCGGAAAACCCCGTTTCGATTCGTTCGTCTTGTTGATCTTCCTGTTGATAAACTCATCGGTCGCCCCGGCCGCCGACAAGCACGGTGTCCGCGTCGAACGTCCTGACTCTCTGCGTATTGACACACTCGGGATGCGCGTGATGGTGCCGGCGTATTTCGACCCGCCTGGCTCCGACTGGAGTCGACTCGAAGCGCAGGCCGCCAAAATGCCTGGCCGGCTCTTTGCGATCGCCAATCCGAATAGCGGACCTGGTTCCAGATATGACGCTTCCTATGCCTCCGCAATCGCCGCCATGCACGCCGATAGCGGAAGGGTGATCGGGTATGTCTGGACCAATTATGGTGCGGTGCCGGCAGCCACAGTCATGTCTCAAATCGATCAGTGGTATGCATTTTACCCGGTCCTCGACGGGATCTTCTTCGATGGCCAGTCCAACGTGCCCGGCCAGGAGCCTTATTATCTCCAGCTGTACAACTATGTCAAGCAGAAGGATTCAGCGTCACTGGTGGTGGGAAATCCGGGTACGAACACACTCGAAAGTTACCTTTTCTACAACGGACAGCGCGTAACGGACGTTATCTGCATTTTCGAAACAAATGTAGGTTTCGATATCTGGACCCCCCCATTGTGGGCCGGCAAATACAGCAGGGATAACTTCTCCATCATCGCCTACAACACGCCCGTGGGCCAGGTGGTGAGCCGGGTGCAGCGGGCAGCTTCCTCGAATGTCGGCTGGACGTATCTGACGGACGCGACGCTCCCGAATCCCTATGATGTGCTCCCTGCGTATTTCGAAGACTACTGCAATTATATTGTGACCGGAGTCCCTCCTCCCCCTCCGGGCGGGACCGGCGGAGTAATCACAATCGACGGGAAATTCGACGATTGGCTGGACATCTCCCCGCTCAGCCCGGCGCCGGATTATCCCTCGACGGACCCCACGGCGCAAATCACGAACGTCTGGGCAACGAACGACTCTGCAAATCTCTACCTGAGCTACCAGGTTGCGGGGAATATCGATGTATCAAAGAACTTCTACCACATATTCCTTGACGTGGACCGGGACACTGCGAACGGAGAGACGGGCTATGTGTACAACGACAGCGCCTCCATCGGGGCTGAATACATGGTTGAGAATTCCTCGTTCTGGAAGTACAACGGATCCGGAGGGTCTAATTGGTCCTGGGTATCCGCGGCGGGGATGAAAAAAGCCGATAGCGCCGGGAGAACCGAGCTCAGCCTCCCCCTGAACGTTCTCTTCCCGGGCCAGAACCAGGGGACAATCCAGTTTCTCGTTGAAGTAAACTCTGCCGTGTCGCCCTACGGAATGGTGAATATCGCGCCGAGCAGCTACAAAACCCGGTGTTATGTGTATCGCATGGCCGTTACGACGGCGATCACACCCGTTGCCGCCGCCCCTTCGTCCTATGCGCTTTCGCAGAACTATCCAAACCCGTTCAACCCGACCACGGCGATTCACTACGCGCTGGGGAAGTCGGGGCCCGTCAGGCTCAGGGTGTTCGACCTCCTGGGCCGGGAGGTCGCCACGATTGTCGAAGGTTACCAGAGTGCGGGGACTCATGTCGTCACGTTCGATGGTACATCTTGCGCGAGCGGGGTGTACGTTTATTCGCTCCAGGCCGGCGGCGAGGTACTCGTGCGGAAAATGCTGTATCTGAAGTAACACGGATCGTGTTGTCCCGTAAATCTCCGGAGAATGACATCATGCTAATGAGAGCGATCCTCCTTCTCGGCCGTACGGCCCTTCTGCTCGTGTTGTGCGGCACCGCGGCCGCTGTCGCGGGGACCGGCTATATCAATGGCGTCGTGACTGATGCGAAGACGGGGGAAAGGCTTGCGGGCGCGAATGTGCTCGTTGTCGGCACCGGAAAAGGGTCCGTAACGGATCTCAACGGTCGGTTTCTCATTGTAAGCCTCCCTCCGGGCTCGTACACCATACGGGCGACTTTTATAGGGTATAAGACCGAAGAGAAGCATGCCGAGCTCCAGGGGGACGCCAACGTCGAGATTACTTTCAGACTGGGAGCGGTCGCGATCGAAGGAAGCGAAGTCGTTGTCACCGCACAGGCCGCGGGTCAGAATGCCGCGATCAACCAGCAGCTCTCTGCGAACCAGATCGTCAATGTGGTTTCCGCCGCCAAAATCCAGGAGCTCCCGGATCAGAACGCCGCGGAATCGGTCGGCAGGCTTCCCGGCATCTCCGTCCTGCGCAACGGCGGTGAAGGGACCGAGCTTGTCATCCGGGGCCTCGCCCCGAAGTACAACCAGGTCTCTGTGGACGGAATCCAGATGTCATCGTCAAACCCGAATGACCGGAGCGCGGATCTGAGCGGCATTGCATCCGACATGCTCGGGAGCATAAAGGTCTTCAAGACCGTGACCCCGGATCTGGACGCCAATGTCCTCGGTGGGATAGTGGAATTCGGTCTCCGGGAAGCCAAACTCGGCGAGTCCGGAACGCCCGGCTTCAACCTTCTCGCGCAGGGAGGATACAAGAACCTGCCCGACGCATACAACAAGTATAACAACTACAAATACGTCGCCAGCGCCGAAGAGCGGTTCCTGGATGACGACCTGGGGGTGCTGGCGCAGATCGATATCGAACGGGAGAACCTCACCTCCAACGAGCTCGGCGCATCGTACACCCACCCCGGGAATACCATAACGAACTATACCCTGTTGACGCTGAATCTCTCTGACATCCCCCGCGATATCCAGAGGAGAAATGCCGCGCTGGTATTGGACTACAGGCTGCCGGAAGGAAGGATCAAGCTGACCAATTTCTTCGGCAGTGGTCTCTCGGATGTCCAGCCGAGACAGGAAATTTTCGACATCACCGGTAACAACCACTTCTACTCAATTTCTGATCAGAATGGTGAAGCGCGGAGCGTCACGAACGGGATAGAATTCGAAAACGCGTTTCCCCTGGTCCAGGTGAACGCAAAACTCTCCAGCTCCTATTCTGACTCGCGGGATCCCTCCGATTGGACGATCGAATTCATGCAGCAATCTGCCGGGCTGGGGCAGTTCACCAATCAGCCCAATGTGAACCCGCGGAATGTTCCTCCGGCGGCAAACGACAATCTTTCAAGCACGATCCTTTACCTGCTCTCGGGGAACAGCTATTTCTCCAAAACCCAGGCTTTTACCGGATCCGTCGACCTCAAATCGAACGTGACATTCTCGGATGACGTGAACGCCGAGATCAGGGCGGGGGGGGCGTTCAGGTACCATACACGCTACTTCGTCCAGGACGTCTACGACGGGGGGGGGCTGCAGTTCGGCGGATCGGGCGTTGTGAACAACCTCATCATTAACTATTTCGGCCTCCCCCCAAGTGTGATCTACAAGATTCCGATATCGTCGTTCGCCGATCCGCACTATAGCTACGGGACGTTCCTCGGCGGCGACTACCAGATGACGGAGCCGCTGAACTACGGGATGATGGCGCAACTGGCCGGACTCATGAGGTCTAACGTGCAGTACATCGCGGACAATTTTGGCATGCAGGCCTACGCCCGCGACAATTATCTCTCGACGACGAATAATTACTCCGGGTCTGAAAACCAATCCGCCCTGTACCTGATGTCGATTCTCAACATTGGACCGGAGATAACACTGACGGGCGGGGTCCGGTACCAGGATCTCCGTACCCGTTACACGGGCCCGCGGGGGATCGAATCCCGGAACTCCTTCAACGCGTACAACTTCTACGATACGACGGTCACACAGGATCACGGGTATGTTCTTCCGGATGTCTCGCTGAAATACAAGCCACTCACGTGGTTCGACGTCAGGATCTCGTACACAAACACGCTGGCCTATCCTGATTACAACGCGATCGTTCCGCGCATCGATGTCGGGGCGGGCGCCATCGCGTGGAACAACTACGCGCTCAATCCCACGCGCTCCGCCAACTTCGACGCGTCCGCGTCCTTCTACGACAATGCGATCGGACTGTTCACGATCGGAGGGTTCTGGAAGCAGATCCGCGACCTGATCTATCCATGGACGTTCTCTGTATCCGGCGCCAACGCGCTCCAGTATTTTCCTCCCAGCCTCTTGAACGGCTCGGTCCCGACGGCAACATATCCGGTCAGTAGCTATGTGAATGACGCAAATCTGATCAGAGACTACGGCATGGAGCTGGACTGGGAAACGCACTTCTGGTACCTGCCGGGTGTGTTCTCGGGATTGGTCTTCGGAGTGAACTACACGCACATCTTCTCGAAGGCCCAGTACCCCTACCAGCAGGTCAGTTCGAACGGACGGACGGTGAACTATATTGACACCACGTTCACCGACCGCCTCCTGTATCAGCCAAACAATATCTTCAACCTTTCCCTCGGCTATGACTACATGGCGTTCTCCGCGAGAGTGTCGCTGCTCTACGACGACAACATCTTCACCGGCCCAAACTTCTGGCCGCAGCTCAGAAGTTACACGTCTGCCTACAGGCGCTGGGATCTTTCGCTCAAGCAGGGCTTGCCCTGGTTCGGCGTTGAGCTCTTCGGGAATCTCTATAACATCAATAGCGCGAGGGACGTGAGCATCATCCAGGCGGCGGGTGTCCCTGAGTCGGAGCAGGATTACGGTATGACCGGGAACCTGGGATTACGGGTGAAATTCTAATACGTCGCAGTTCGCTTTACTAATCCACCAATCACATAGGGAGTGACATCATGAAAAAGACATTTCCAATGGCGCTGTTTGCTGTCATTGTATCTGTTCTCGTGGCGTGTCCCGCCAGGGCGCATACAAGCGCAACGGACACACTCGTAGTTTATTCGAGCGGGTTGAGTCTTGACCAGATCATTGGCTCCGACACGACCGGGGGGGGAGCCCAGGCGCACAAGGTCTATAAACTGGTGAGCCTGGACACGACGTACCTGTGGTTCGGCCCTATCACCGTGAAGACGAATTTCTCGGTCATCGGAGTCCTGGGGACGAATGGCCGCCCCCCGTGTATCGAGGCCGGCATTCTACTGGATGGGACACTTCCGTATTACCTGTTCGTCATTAACGGGTCGCATACGGTTGCCACATTTAAGAATCTGTATCTCACGGGGAGGGCCCCGAACAACACACTCAATGCGCTCAACGTGAACGGCATCGGATCGTTTATCCAGGTCGCGGCGGATTCTGTGAAGCTCTATGTGGACCACGTGATTTTCGAGGACATGCCTGATGAGACTATCGGATACACCGGCAACTGGTGCAGCTTCTTCATCACCAATTGCAAATTCAGGAACCTGATTTCCGCAACGCAATGGTTCTCCGGCGAAGCGCTGCGCAACACGAACAACACGGCGATAACGGATACCATCTCAATGCACGACAACACGTTCCTTGCAATGAACTGTTACGACGCGTGCCCGGTGACCGCCAGTTTCGTCCGGTATTTCGATTTCGAGCATAACAGCGATGTGATGACGTTTCAGAATCCCTTCTGGATTTTCAACGTCACGACGGCCAAGATCGACAACAACATGTTCTATGGAACGTGGCTCGGGGGAATCACGCAGATCGAGTACGTGCAGTTCTGGGACGAGTTGAGGTCGCTCGCCATCCCCTCGGTCCTCGATCTGGATACACTGGGCGGCGACATTCCGAAGGTGTTCGACCCGCAGGACTCAAGCTCCGCAAACCTGTTGTGGCTTGCCGAGGCAAAAAGAAACATCGAAGTGAAGAACAACAACTTCTTCGAGCCGGCTGCGGTCATCAATTTCTGGAAGGCATGGGATGACACCGCCCACGGCGACGATTCGCTGTTTGTGCCCACGTGGATGAACGCAAGAACGACGGGGATGTTTAACGACAAGACACACTGGCCGGGATTGGTTCAGTCGGGCAACCTGAATGTCGACCCCGGGTACGGCGCTTCAATCCCCAATGTCGTGAACAACAACCAGGGTGACGGCGTGGGGGCGTTCCAGTATTTCTATGACATTCGCCGGAACGTCGCGTCAACGGACATTTACGGCTACAAGCTCCAGACCGCGGCTGGCAATAACTGGATTCCCCAGTGGCCGCTTCCGGAGATTCAGGACATGCAGTACACGAGCGCGGCGTTGAACACGGGGGGCACCGACGGAAAGCCGATCGGCGATCGGGGCTGGTTTACGGGCGGCTTCACGGGTGTGAGCACGAACCCGGCGCAGGAGCCGAATCAATTTGCGCTCTTTAATGCCTATCCCAATCCGTTTAACCCTTCGGCGCACATTGAGTACGCGATACCGCACAACAGCTTCGTGACGCTGAAAGTGTACAACGTGCTCGGTCAGGAGGTGGCAACATTGTTCTCGGGCATCCAGCAGGCCGGGAATCATGTGGCAGTGTTTGACGGAAGCTCATATGCGAGCGGAGTATACATCTACCGGCTTAACGCGGAGAATTTTTCCGCAAGCAAGAAGATCGTCCTCGTAAAATGAGCGACGTTTGAACGAAGACCTGTGGCGGGACTGATAGACGAGCCACGTTGTTCTTATCGGTCCCGCCATTCTTATTCGCACAAACGCGGCCGCGAAAGCGCTCCCGCGACGAAGGAGAGACAAACACGTGTATCCTGGAAGAGAATTCGGCGTACGGGGCCTGGTCCTCATGCTGCACCTGGCCTTGATCCCGCTCGCGAACCTCGGCGCAGCGGAGAGCGGAGCCGGGCCACGCGGGGTAGCCCCGGACTTGCGGGCCGCCAGGCAATCCTCCGTTATCCGGCAGGGGAAGGCCGAATTCCCTCTCCGTATCGGCAACAGGGCGGTCGGGATATATATAGATGAAGACGGCGGTTTTCAGATTCTCAGTTCCATGCGCCGCGGCTCCAGGGGCGAAGAGTTGGTCTCCGACGCCGGAACCCTTTCCAGGGTGATTCTGACGAATCCGGAGAGAGTCCTGAATTTCCACGTCGTCTCCCGGTCCCTGAAGAAATGGACCGAACACGGCAAGTACGGTAAAACTGCCGTCGTTTCCGTCCGGGCGCTCTCGAAAGACCCGGCTCTTTCCGCAACAATCGAATTCCTCATTCCGGATTCCTTCGGTAACGCGATCATTTGTGAGGTGACGCTGCGTAATGAAGGTGAGAAGCCGGTCGATGTGGCAGCCTGGAACCTGCTTTCGAGCCATCTGGATGCCAGGAGATCCGGCGGGGATAGTGCATTCAAATTCTGGAGCTTCCAGGGGGGAAGCTATCCTGAAAGGTACGATTGGATATCACCGCTCACGCCGGGCTTCGCGAGAGCGAACTACCAGGGGATGAACGCTCCTGATTATGGTGGGGGGATGCCGGTCGTTGACCTGTGGACGAAGAGCTCGGGCTTCGCTCTCTCGGTCATGAGCCGGAAGCCGCTGTTCATTTCGCTGCCCGTGAGGGTTCTGGATACCGGGACCGTCTCTGTTTCGGTGGAGGATTCTGACCACGTTGCCGTGCCGCCCCATGGATCGGTGGATCTGCCTCCCTGTGCAATCATTGTTCATACGGGCGATTTCTATAACGGATTGAAGACATATTCAGCGCTCATGCAGGCCGGGGGGTGCTCGTTCCCGGGCGCACCCTCGGATGCGCACCTGCCGGAATGGTGCGCGTGGGGGTACGGGAGGGACTTCACGAAAGCACAGATCCTGAAGACCCTGCCGGTGGTCAAGAAGCTTGGGTTCGGCTGGGTGACGATCGACGACGGCTGGCAGAATAATCTCGGGGACTGGGACCCCGACCGCGTCAAGTTTCCCAACGGGGAAAAAGACTTTGAAGCGTTCATAGATTCCATTCACTCCTGCGGGATGAAAGTCAGGCTCTGGTGGTGCCCGATTGCCGCACAGGATTCCTCGTATGGCGCCGCGTGTTGTCCGGACCGGATGAAAGAATTCGGTATGGGAATACAGAGCAGGATCGCCGCCGGGCATCCCGACTGGTTTCTCCTCGATACGAGCGGACGCCGGGTCCAGGTCTCCTGGTGGAATGCCTACACCCTTTGCCCGGCGCTCCCGCAGGTCAGAGACTACTACCGGGCGTTCGTCCGCAGGGCGATCGTTGAGTGGAAGATCGATGGATTCAAGATGGACGGCCAAAACCTGAATGAAGTGCCCCGCTGCTACAACAGGAATCACCATCACGCAAGCCCGATGGAGTCCGCGTGGGGTGTCCCGGAGTTCTTCGCCGATCTCTACCGTACGGCAACCCGGCTCAAGCCCTCCTTTCTGGTCCAGATCTGTCCGTGTGGAACCAACTTCTCCTACTATAGTCTCCCGTACCTGAATCAAACGGTGGCATCCGATCCCCTGGATTCCTGGCAGGTACGATTGAAAGGGAAAACATTCCGTGCACTTTACGGCCGGCGCGAGTCGTACAGCGGTGACCACGTGGAGTTGACGAACCGGCCATGGGATCCTACACTCCAGAAGTTCATTCCCCGGGGGATCGAAGATTTTGCCTCGACTCTGGCTGTCGGCGGCGTCCCGGCATCGAAGTTCACGCTTCCGGGGGTCGAACAGGCCGACTCGAGCCTCATTCTCGACGGAAGCAGGTTCGAGTACTATCAGAATTGGTTGAGAATCTCTGAAAGCGAAAAGTTGAGCGAGGGCGACTACCTGAACCTCTATGACATTGCATTTGACAAGCCTGAAACTCACGTCATCCGGAAAGGGGATACGTATTACTACTCGTTCTTCTCGGGTCAACACTTTCATGGCACAGTCGAGCTGCGGGGACTCCCGAAGGGGCGGTACAGGGCACTGGATCTCCTGACGAGGAACGACGTTTCTCGTGTGAGCTCGGATTCACCGTTTCTGAACCTGGATTTTGATCAGAGTGCAATCATCAAAATTGTGAAGGACAAAGAATGAAACCGGCCGGAAAAGGAGTCCTGATATTCTCCCCGATATCCCTCCTGATATTCATAATGAGCTCAATGCTCATTTCCCCATCGTTTGCCCAGGTCGACGTCAGATACAGGCCGTCAGGGCTGGTGATGCGCAACCCTGAAAGGGGGTTCTATACCGAGCTGACGTCAGAGGCCGAACGGGGTTCGCTCACGCCCGAGGAGCTTGCCGTGTGCCGGGCGAAGGGGCAAACGCTCATACTGAGGATGTATTACCTGAGCGCGTTCAGAAGCCGGCCGCTGAGCGACATGGAGTTGAACATTGTAAAGAACGATTTCAAGGTGGTCCGGGCCTCAGGGATGAAGTGCATCCCCCGGTTCGCCTACAGTCACAACATCGGCCAGCAGGATGCCCCGTTGAATATTGTGATGGATCACATCGCACAGCTCAAACCGATCATCCGCGACAATGCGGACGTGATTGCCGCGATGCAGGCGGGATTCATCGGCGCGTGGGGGGAAATGCATTCCTCGACCAACGGTCTGGACTCGGTCACCAACATGCGGAAGATCCTGTTTGAAATCCTGAAAATGCTCCCGCCGGAGAGGATGGTCCAGGTCAGGACGCCCCATTACAAAAGAGAGATATTCAATCGCCAGTCCCCGATCGCGAAGTCCGAAGCGTTCAACGAGTCCATGTATTCGAGAGTCGGGCATCATAACGATTGCTTCCTCGCAAACTGGAACGACTACGGAACGTATTCGGACACAACCGAAGAAACGGCATTTCTCTCGAAGGATTGCCGCTACGTCCCGATGGGGGGGGAAACCTGCAATCCCAGTTCGTTCGCCGAATGCGCGAATACGATCAAGCAAATGGAAAAGCTCCACTGGTCGTTCCTCAACAGCGGCTACCATCCCGGGGTGATCGCGGGATGGCGCGGGCAAAACTGCCTCGATGAAATCACAAAGAGGCTCGGCTACCGGTTTGAGCTCCTCACGGGGAGTTTCGATGACCAGCTCCGGCCGGGGAACGGATTTCACTTTAACATCCGGCTGACGAACACCGGGTTTGCGGCACTCTTCAATCCGCGTGACGTCGAGTTGGTTATCGAGCACCGCTCGAGCAAGGCCAGGTGGGCCGTGAAGCTCCCCGATGACCCGCGGTTCTGGGAACCGGGTGATACGGTGAGCTTCGCCGGGGAGGCCGGCCTGCCGGATGATATGCCCGGCGGAGCCTACAGTGTTTATCTGAATCTTCCCGACCCCGAATCCCGGCTCCATTTCAGGCCGGACTATGCGGTTCGGTTCGCGAACGACAATACCTGGGTGCCGGAATCGGGGTACAACGATCTGAAATTCACGCTGAACGTCCGGACCGGCTATGCCGGGAAAATGTACACAGGGCTCTACTACTTCCAGCCGCTGGAGGTCCCTGCGGAATCCGACACGCTCGATCGTGAGGGGAACCAGTGATTCACGACGTCCAACATTTCTCTCCCCGGTATGGCAACCGAGGTTAAGTCACTCGACAGACGCCTGGGACTGCTGCATGCGACCGCCTCCAACATGGTCACGATGGTGGGGATCGGTCCGTTCATCACGTTTCCCCTGATCATCTCCGCTATGGGGGGGCCGCAGGCGATCCTCGGCTGGATCATCGGCGCGATCATCGCCATTTCCGACGGGCAGGTCTGGGCCGAGCTCAGCACGTCGATCCCGGGAGAAGGCGGGTCCTACGTCTACCTGAGGGAGGCGTACAGGAGATTCTTCGGGAAGTTCATCGCATTCATGTTCATCTGGTCGTTCCTCCTCAGCGGACCGCTGGAAATCGCCTCCGGGCTCGTGGGCATGATGCAGTACGTGTCTTTCGCGGTCCCCTGGCTCACTGTCACGCACATCCGGGTTCTCGCATTCTGCGCCGGACTGTTGACGATCGTGCTCCACTACCACAGGATCACGTTCGTGGGGGTGGTGACGATTGCGCTCTGGGTGGTCATGCTGGCCACGGTGGCGCTCACGATTGTGGTCGGCTTCACGCATTTCAACGCGGCGTATGCCTTTGACGTGCCGAAGGGGTGGTTCTCCTTTTCATGGGGGTTCGTGCTCGGGCTCGGGAGCGCAACCCTGATTGCCATGTATGACCTCCTCGGCTATTACAACATCTGCTACGTGGAAGAAGAGGTGAAGGAGCCCGGTTACGTATTTCCCAGGGCCATCATGTGGTCGGTCATCGGTGTTGCCATCATGTACGCCGTCATGAACATCCTGATACTCGGCGTCACGCACTGGCGGGTCGTTGCGGGATCGACGCATATCGTGTCCGACATATTCGACCAGTATTACGGGCACACGGTCGCCGTGGTGATGACCGTCCTCGTGGCACTCACCGCGTACGGGTCCGTCTATTCGCTGATGATGAGCTATTCCCGGATCCCCTTCGCCGCGGCGCGCGACGGATTCTTTTTCAGCGCGCTCAAGGCGATCCATCCGACGAAACACGTCCCGCATTTCTCCCTGCTGATCGTCGGTTCCATGACGTGTCTTGCCAGCCTTTTCGACCTGGGTTTCATCATCGCGGCGACGCTGTCGAGCAGGATACTCATCCAGTTTATCGGCCAGATTGTCGGTCTTACCGTTCTCAGGAAAACCCGCCCGGAACTGAAGAGGCCCTTCAATATGTGGCTCTATCCGCTCCCGTCGATCATCGCGTTTGTCGGGTTTACGTATATATTCATCAGCTCGGGCGTCGAAGCGATCTGCCTGGGGCTCGCATGGCTCGTCGCCGGGACGGTATTCTTTTCCTTCTGGGCGAAGTCGAATCACGAGTGGCCGTTTGCGGCCGTCACGCCGCCGGAGGCCGCATGAGCGATTCCGTGCTTGAAATCCGGGGGTGCAGGTCCCGGGATGAGCTCGAGGAGGTCGTGTCTTTGTGCGATGCGGCATTTCCTAAAACGTCGCGGGAGTACTTTGCGAGACACGTGTTGAAGGACCAAACGCTTGCGCCGGCCGACACGAGGATACTGGTGAAGGACCGGAAAATCATCAGCTCGGTGCAGGTGTTCCCCCGTACGATGTATTGCCGTGGAGAAAAGATCGGCTTCGGGGGGATCGGCAATGTCGCGACGCTTCCCTCGGAGCGGGAAATGGGGTATGCGGGGAATGTACTTCGGGATGCGCTTGAATACATCCGGAATAAGAGACTTCCTGTCTCACTTTTGACAACGACGATCAACCCGTACTACGAGAAATTCGGCTTCCAGACGATTCGCAGGCACGTCGTTGAGATGGAGCTTCCCCGTGCGGGAGAACATCCCGGGGTTCGCGCGTTCGACCGCGGTCGCGACTTGCTGCGCGTGATGCAGTTGTACAACCGGTTCAACGTTCAACTCGTCGGGCCTCTTGTGCGCGACGCGCAGTACTGGGACTCCCAGTTCGAGTTCTGTGACGAAGACAGGAACCTGTTTTATGTCCATGAGACGAATGGAGAGCTCCGCGGGTTCGTTCGCGCCGTCAAAAAGACTGATCACGTCCAGGTACTGGAATACGGATTTGCCGGGGGCCGGAAAGAGATCCTGCCGGGACTTTTCGAACATCTCGCCCGGGGTGCGGGGGAGCGCAGGCTGAAGATGTTTGCGTCCGATACAGAGAGGGGGTACCTTCCATTCGGAAATAATGACAGTGTCCGGGCCGATACGGATATGATGGTGAGTATCATTGACCCGGGATTAAGTCCGGAAGTACAAAACACGCTTAGGACCGACTACGGGCTTACGTTCTGGCTCACGGACTTCTTTTGAATCGAATCACAGAGTGCAAAAGACAATTGGATAATTACATGCGCAATGGCATCTTCGTTATAGTACTCCTTCTTGCCCCGGTTGTCCGGGCGCAGGATCAGCCGTATGTCGTCAAGCACAACGACCGGATTGCCATAGGGAACCGGTACGTCGAACGCGAGATCAGTCTTCCGCCGGGGATAGGCGGGAGCTCGAGTATCGTGAACAGGCTCTCGGGAAAAACCTACGGCATACGGGACAACATATTCGAGCTGCACATGGTCTTTGCGGGTCTCGGACCCGCTCCCGGAAAGGAGCAGAACGGGGAAACCGATGTCGTCCTCTCGGCAAGTGACTTCCTCTTTACCGGGTACGAAGTAAGCGATCGTCCCGGCGGCGCGAAGGAACTGAGCTTGAATTTCAGATACGAATGGGGATTGTCGCGATTATTGGTGAAGGCAATCTTCGAGATCGACTCCGCGCGATATTCGCTGCGCAAATGGATTGAAGTTTCCGACTCGCTGGACAGTGTGCAATTCGTCGATCGCATGTACGTCGAATCAATGACCTTCTCCCATCCCCGTTTCTCCGGCGGGAAACTGGGGCAGCCCATGTTCAACGATGACATTTTCTGGGGTGTAGAATACCCGACGGCGGAAACCGACGTTCGCGGTAGTGCGGTCAGGAGCGGGTACGTGTGCGGCCGGGAGATCGGTCGCGAGCCGTACAGGAGCCATCCGAGCATTCTCGGGTGCTCTCGTTCGTCATCGACCCGCGTCGACGCGTTCATGGATTATGTCGACGGCATCAAGGTGAACGGTACGCGTCCGTACCTCCTGTATAACTCATGGTACGATCTCAGGAACCCGGCGATTGCGGGGGATTCCCTCGGGGTCATGAACGAACGGAGAGTGCTGGCCACCATCGACGCGTTCAAATCGAACCTCTACGACAAACAGGGGATACGTCTTGACGCATTCGTCCTTGACGACGGCTGGGACAGTTACGACCGGGTCTGGGGAATCGACTCCCTGAGGTTTCCGCGAGGATTCTCAGCCGTAGCGAACGCGCTCAGGGGGACGAATACCTCGCTCGGCCTGTGGGCTTCCCCCTTTGGAGGGTATTCAAACCGGGATCTCCGCGTAAGGTGGGCCAACCGGAACGGCTACGAGACGACCGGAGATTTTCTCTGTCTTGCCGGCACGAACTATCATCGCTTTTACAGGAACGCGATGGAGAACTACGTGACGAACTCCGGTGTGGGATACTTTAAATGGGACGGCATGCTCCTTTCGTGCAGTGAACCGGATCACGGTCATCCGCAGGGTATGTATTCCCGCGGCGCCCAGGTCGACGCATACGTCGACGTCATGAAATCCGCCCGGCAGCGCGACCCGCACGTTTTCCTGAATATTACGACCGGGGCGTGGCTCTCCCCGTGGTGGCTCAGGTACGCCGATTGCATGTGGATGCAGGGGGAAGACTATGCCTATCAGGAAAACGCTCCGTCGCTGAACGACAGGCAGAAGTCCATAACGTACAAGGATGTCGTCCTGTGGGAGGACCTCCGGAAGATGGGGCTTCTCTTCCCGATGTCGAGCCTGATGACCCACGGGATCATCAAAGGGAGATACAATCTCCTGGGGGGTGCTAATGAGTCCCTCGCCTCGTTCTGTGACGAAGCCATGATGTACTTCGGGCGCGGTGTGATGATGTGGGAGCTTTATGTTTCCCCGGACGTCCTCTCTGCGGGTGAATGGAATGCGATCGCCTCGTCCATACAATGGGCGAAGTCGAACCAGGACGTCCTGAAGAAGACCCGGATGGTGCTCGGCGATCCCCGAAAAGGGGAAGCGTACGGCTATCTGCACATGACAGGGGAGAAAGGCATTCTGCTTGTCAGGAATCCCGGCCCGGCGAACCGGACGGTCCGCCTGAAGCTTACGCCGGATCTCGGCGATTTCGACGCGTCGACCGACTATTACGTCACTGTGATTTACCCTTACAATCGTATACTGCCGGATCCCGTCCGCCTGAACGGGCTCTTATCGCTCGATCTTGACGCCTACGAGGTTCTGACTGCAGAATTGATTCCTGCAAAGGACATCGACAGGAGCCTTCCTGTAGGTGTGAGATACTCAATTGAAAACGGTGATCTTGTCGTGTTCGGAAGGCGTGGCGAGACAAGGACTATTCACTCTATTGACAATAATCGAATGGGTCAACTGCGCTTTGGTGAACCGATCAAGAAGATCGGTTTTAGCGCGAACTCGCATACCAGCGGTGACGGGACTGAATCCTCAACCCGTCTTGATGTGAGCGTTCCGGAAGACTTCGCCAAAGCTGAAATCGCCGTCCTGCTGGAATTGAGCCCTGGGTCACAGCACAGGAAAGCCCCGGTATTTAAGATGGTCGTCAACGGCGTTTCCAGGGATGCCGTCATCGAAGGAGGGGACAGCACCTGGTTCTGGGCCGCGTCCGGACTGGACAGCGGACGAAACAGGATCGAGTGCTCAATCCGCTTTGCAAGGGAGGAAAAAGGAAAGGTCAGCTTCTGGTTGACGGGAGACAGACAGCTATCCGGTCGGAAGATCCGTGGAATCGCCGCGGGTGAGAAGCATGTCCTCCCCGCAGAGCCCTACCCGGCATCGATCGAGAAGGTCTTCGAGCCTCTTTCGCACTGTACGCTACATACAAATTGAAATCGGGGAATATCATGAGAACGGACCCAGGTGAACTGAAAGTGAGCACACCGGGAAGAATTTGCCTGTTCGGAGAGCATCAGGACTACCTGGGGCTCCCGGTTATCGCTTCCGCCATTTCATTGCGGATCTCGATCGAGGGTCAAAAGCGCGATGACGCTCAGGTGATCGTCCATTTGCCCGACATCGGCAAAGTGGAGTCGTTCTCCCTGGCCGGGCCGATAGCGTACGACAGGGAGAGAGATTACCTCAAGAGCGTTGTCAACGTCCTTCTGCGTCACGGGATGCAATTCCCGCGCGGGGTCGAATGCACCGTTCGCGGCGAAATCCCCATCAACGCCGGGACATCCAGTTCGTCCGCGCTGATCGTCGCCTGGGTGAGTTTCATGGCGAGGATGAGTGAACCGAAAGGAGTCCGCCTTTCCGCCGAACGGATCGCACAGTACGCGCACGAGGCGGAAGTGCTCGAATTCTCCGAACCGGGCGGGATGATGGACCACTACTCCACCGCGGTCGGCGGCACGATATTTCTGGAGTCGTATCCGAAGATCCAGGTCAACAAGCTGGATGCGAAGCTCGGTGCGCTGGTGCTCGGGAATTCCAGCGAACCCAAGGACACCAAGTTCATACTTGCAAGGGTGAAGAATCAGATCCTGGAAGTCGTCCGCCGGCTGGAACAGTCGCATCCCGGCTTTTCCCTTCGAACGATACAGGAGTCCGGCATAGACGCCCTTTCCGGGGAATTGACCGGGGAACAGGCCGAGCTTCTGCACGGGACAATCCGCAACAGGGACATCACCACGCGTGCGGTGAAGGTGCTGCGGGAAAAGAACCTCGATCACAGGCTCATCGGCACGCTCCTGAATGATCACCAGAAGGTGCTGCGCGACGTCCTGAAGATCTCGACGCCGAAGATCGATCGTATGATCGGGGCCGCGCTCGAGGCGGGGGCGCTCGGCGCAAAAATCAACGGTTCGGGAGGGGGCGGGTGCATGTTCGCGTATGCACCGAAAAACGCCAGGGAAGTGAAGGAGGCGATAGAGAAAGACGGAGAGGAGACGTACATCCTGAAGGTGGACGATGGGACGCGAGCCAGAACCATGGCGGCGGCATGACGACGGACAGGCGATTGGTCGTTCTCGCAGGAGGCATTTCCTCGCGGATGAAGAAGTCGGTGGCGCCGGAGTCTTCAGCCGACCCGGCGCTGATCCGCGACGCGGACGTCAAGGCGAAATCCATGATCGGGGTCGGGAGGAAGGGGAGGCCTTTCCTCGATTACCTGCTCTTCAACGCCAGGCAGGCGGGATACGGGGACGTCCTGATCGTCATTGGCGAGAGGGACGACAGCATCCGGAACTATTACGGACAGGAAGACGAAGACAACGAGTTTTCAGGACTGAAGATTTCCTATGCAGTCCAGCGCATTCCGGCCGGCCGCACAAAACCCATGGGAACGGCCGATGCGCTCTACCAGGGGCTGAAGGGGAAGGCCGGATGGGCGGGCAAACGATTTACGGTCTGCAACAGTGACAACCTCTATTCGAAAAAGGGCCCTCCGCTTGATGCGGGAGCATACGTACCGGTGTGCCATGATTGATTATGACCGCCGCGCTTTAGAGTTTGAGTGGAGCCGGATCGAACGGTTCGCCGTTACGGTGAAGGACGGCGAAGGCTTCCTGACCGGCATTATTGAAAAACCCTCGAAAGAGCAGATACAGGCGGCGACCGGAAAAGATGGATTCGTCGGCGTGAGCATGAATATATTCGACTTGCAGTATGACATGATTTTCCCGTTCCTGGAGACGGTCCCCTTTCACCCCCTTCGGAATGAAAAGGAGCTTCCCGAAGCGGTCACGATGATGGTGGGCGCAAATCCCCGATCCCTCTTCGCGTACCCTCTGTCCGAGCACGTCCTGGACCTGACGGAGAAAGGCGACTTACTGCCTGTGAAAAAATACCTGGAGTCGCACTTTGAAAACGCCGCATTCTGAAAGGAAGAGCAAGGTCGACAAGAAGAATGAGATCAGGAGGATCTTGATCCTGAGGGCGCTCCTGGACAACGGACCCCTTTCCCTCACCGACCTTGCCAAAATGACCGGGATGACGCTGCCTGTCGCATCGAAGATCGTCGCGCTTCTCAGGAAAGAGAAGCAGGTCGTCCAATCGAAAGAAAAGAGCGCGACACAGGCCGGACGCCCGCCGTCGATCGTCAGGTTGAACGGGGAGGCCGGTTTCGTACTCGGGATCGATATCGGTCGACTGTTCACAAATTTCATCATACTCGATCTTGAAACGAATATCGTTGGAGATACCCGCAGGAAGTCAATCACACTCAGCAACGACATACAACTGATCGAAGACCTGGAACGCGAGATCAAGATCGTCCTGTCGGAGGCGAAGGTGAACTGGAGCAAGCTTCTCGGCATAGGCATCTCGCTGCCGGGGATAGTGAAGGTGAAGGGGAAGGGGAAGGAGGGGCTGGGGGAGACCTATTTCAACTTCGGAGATGCGCCCGCCCGCGAGATTCTCTCGAAACGGTTCAACAAGCCGGTCCATATCGAGCACGATCTGGAAGCCATGGCATTCGGCGAGCGCTGGTTCGGGGCGGCGAAAGAAGTGGACAATGCGCTGTGCGTCAATATCGGCTGGGGGCTTGGGCTTGGGATCATCATCGACGGTGAAGTCTACTACGGCGCGAACGGGTACGCGGGGGAATTCGGGCACATCCAGGTGGTGCAGGACGGGGAACTCTGTTACTGCGGCAAGAAGGGTTGTCTGGAGACTGTCGCATCCGGCAGGGCGATCACGCAGATCGCCCGGGACAGGATTGCAAAGGGTGCCACGACGATCATGACGAAGGATCAGCACCTGCGTATCGATCAAATCGACGCGGAGGCCGTCCTGAGAGCTGCGAGCCTGGGAGACCAGTTCTCCATCGAGATCCTGGAAGAGGCGGGCCGTCACCTTGGGGCGGGCATCGGGATTTTGATAAACCTGCTGAATCCGGCGCTCATCATTCTCGGCGGCGGAGTCTCGATGGCGTCCCCGTTCCTTCTGGAGTCGGTGCGCGCAGGCGCGATGAAACATTCGCTGGTCAATTCAAATCGCGACGTCAAATTCACTATCTCCAGTCTCGGAAACAAAGCAGGCGCGCTGGGGGTCGCAGTGTACCTGGCGGAGGACCTGTTCGACGTCGAGCGCCTCAATCCCTCGGCATATGTTTAGCCTGGAATCCGAAAGCGTTTGCCTGATCCGATTTGCCCCGTCTTCATCTAAGGAGTACATGCACATCCCATAATTGGCCTGAAACGTGCACCTCCATCTTATTGATTGGATAATAGTCGGGATAATCCTCATCGTGTGCTTCGGTCCCGCCCTGTTTTTCGGCAAGCGGGCCGGGAAGAACACGTCGGAGTTCTTTGCATCGGGTCGGTCTGTCCCCTGGTGGCTCGCGGGCCTCTCGATGGTCGCAACGACGTTCTCGAGCGACACGCCGAACCTGGTCACCGATATCGTCCGCCGCAACGGCGTGTCGGGAAACTGGGTCTGGTGGGCATTCGTGCTCACCGGCGTATCGACGGTCTTCTTTTACGCGCGTCTCTGGAGGCGCTCGGGGGTGTTGACCGACCTTGAGTTCTACGAGATCCGTTATTCCGGAAAAGCCGCCGCGTTCGTGCGCGGGTTCCGCTCGGTCTACCTCGGTCTGTTTTTCAACTGCATGATCATGGCGACGGTCAATCTTGCCGCGTGCAAGATTGCGGGACTCCTCTTCGGCCTGGAACGATGGCAGACGCTCGCGCTCGTCGGGATCCTGAACGTGATATTCGCCGCCCATTCGGGACTCTGGGGCGTCCTTGTGATCGACATGATTCAATTCTTCATCAAGATGACGGCGGTTATCGCCGCGGCGTATTTTGCCGTTACGCTTCCACAGGTCGGCGGGCTCAGCGGGATGGTGCAAAAGCTCTCGGTGCTCAAAGGGCCGGGAGGCGTGAACTACCTTAACATGCTTCCTGATTTCACAAACACCTGGGATATCGCCGTCGCGGTCTTCATCATGCCGATCGCCGTGCAGTGGTGGGCCGTGTGGTACCCGGGGGCCGAGCCGGGAGGCGGAAGCTATATCGCGCAGCGGATGCTGGCGTCAAAGTCTGAGAAGGACTCTCTCGGCGCGGTCCTGTTCTTTAATATCGCGCACTACGTTCTCCGGCCGTGGCCCTGGATCCTTGTCGGGCTGTGCTCCCTGATCATCTACCCGCACCTCTCGGATATTCAGGCGGCGTTCCCCACCCTGGACCCAAAACTTCTGGGGCACGACATCGCCTTTCCCGGCCATGCTCACGTTCCTGCCGGTAGGGTTCATGGGCCTGATGATCGGAGGCCTGATTGCGGCCAATTCCTCCACCAATCTGACGCATCTCAACTGGGGGGCGTCATACCTTGTTCACGATTTCTATAGGAGATTTCTGCGCAAAGGGGCAAGCGAGAAGCACTACGTCATGGCCGGTCGCCTTGTGACGATCTTCATATTCTTCTGTGCCTCGGGGACCGTCTTCCTCCTGGACTCTGCGAAGGATGCGTTTGACATCATCCTGCAGGTCGGCGCGGGGACAGGCCTGCTCTATCTCGTCCGGTGGTTCTGGTGGCGGGTCAACGCCTGGAGTGAGGTAGTCGCCATGGTCAGTTCGTTCGTTGTTTCGGTCACGCTGCTTATTCTGAACAGGAACGGCGTTCACGTGAGCACCCATATCGGCCTTCTCGTCACGATCGGATTCACGAGCGTCTGCTGGATTCTCACTGCGTTCTTCGGTCCGGAGACCGACCGCGTGACGCTCACCGAGTTCTACAAGAAAGTCCGGCCGTTCGGACCGGGCTGGACGCGCATCCGCAAGGAGGCTGGAATCTCGGTAGAGGAAGCAAAGTCGGAGGGGCAGAACATCCCGCTTGCCCTGCTCGGGTGGGTGGCAGGATCGACTACGATCTGGTCGGCTCTCTTTGTAGTCGGGAATTTTCTTTACGGCCGCATGGACTACGCGCTGATCTTGTTTGGAGTGTTTCTCGTGAGCGCCCTGGCCCTGTTATATGTTGTGAACAGGCTCTGGACCGGAAACGAGAGCGGCGAAGCGGCGTGAGCGCATTTCCCGGCGGGGGCTCACAGCAAACCAGGCTTGTGCCGCCGAACACGGCGCAAAGCGCCGTGATGAGGAATTCCCATGTTCTGCTTCGCAAAAACGATGCAATGAAGTCACTTCTCTCCCCTCGCTCTCCATTTTCCACCCTGGATGACATCCACATCGAAAATCCGTGGCATACGCCCCGCCCCGAACCGCTGCACATGGCCGACGGAATCCCCGCACCCCCCGAGTTAGCCACATCGGTCCGCTGTTTCTGGAACGATTTGCATTTTTTTGCGGTCTTTTGCTGCAGGTACAGGGAGTTGAATGTCATCCCCGACACTCCAAAATCTCCCGCCGGGCGAAAAACGCCGCGGCTATGGGAACAGAGTGATGTCGTGGAGGTTTTTATCGGTGCGGGGGCACGGGAAACGTGTCAGTACTTCGAGATCCAGGTCGCGCCAGACGGCCGGTGGATGGACATGCGCATCGTCAAAACGGCCAACGGCCTTCTTCAGGACCCGGATTGGCAGTCCGGGGTCCGGTGCAAGTCATTTATCGACGGCACCGCGAACGAGTGGAGGGCGGCGCTGGCTGTGCCTTGGAAGTCGCTGGATGCGCGGGCCGCTCCCGGGATTCCCTGGGACTGCAATTTCTATCGTGCCTCCGGGAGAATTCACGGAGATGAGTTGCTCGCCTGGGCACCAACCGGCTACGGCGAGCAGTGCTTTCATCGCCCGGAAAAGTTCGGACGTCTGGAGCTGTCGAATGAACCGTATGACGATGTATGTGCACGCCGCGAGCGGCGAAGTTAGTCGGGTGGATGTATGTGAATCGTCGCGTCCACCTTCTCGATCCAGGCAGTATCGCTGTCGCTCGCGCGCCGGGTTTGCGCGCACCACGGCGATTGCAGCAGACTGTGGTTTCCGTCTCCTCCCCGGCCGGCGGCCCGGGCTTAGCTGGACTGCTGTCCTGAAGCCGAGGTGAGCCGGACCACCTTGTACCCTCCTCGCGCCTTCTCGCTGAAAAACAGTATCCCGAACACCACCGCAAGGATGATCGAGAGGGGTGCAACATGGCGGAACGATATCTTCCCCCCGTAATTCTCTGCCGGTCCCAGGATTTCCCGGGCGGAGGCAGCGGCCGGTGACGAAGGCGCCGCGGCGATCGCGCTGCGGAGGGCATTGGCGGTCTGAAGCGGCGGCAGGGTGCCGCTCTTCGCCTGTGCGTCAAGCACTCCCTGCGCCGAGGCCACGGCCGCCTTCAGGTCCTGGCTGGTGGTCCCCTGCGTTTCGGCCTTCAGCGCGGGGTACGTGGCGACCACCTGGGCGAGGCACTGTACGGTCTGCTGCAGGGGCAGCTTCTCTTGGAGGTATTCGTCAGCGACTTTCCCCATCATGGGGGACGTCACCAGCCCCACGATCGCCATGCCGATCCCGCCCATGAACCCGAGCGCCATCGCGCCTCCTTTCGGGACACGCTCGGACGTCACGCCGAGCATTGTCGGCCAGAAATAGCACACGCCGAGGGCGAACACCGTTCCCGCCGCGATGGCCATCCCGAGGGAATCCGCATAGCTGAGCCAGGTCAGGCCTATGCCCGCGATGATCGCACTGAGGAACAGCACGCCCGTCGGCGCGATCCGGTGGACGACCGACCCCGCGAAGAAGCGGAGGATCGCCATGAGGAGGTTGATCCAGACGAGGACGAGTATCCCCGGGATGCCGGCGGAGGCGAGGACCGCCGGAACCCAGCGGTTCGGTCCAAGTTCGAGCGAGGCGGTCATCAGCATGCAGACGGCGAGGAGGATGAACAGCGGCCGTAAGAAGGTCTCCCTGACCATCTCCATAAAGGTGACGCCTGACTGGACGCGCTCCGTGGCGGGAAATCTCTTCCCCGTAAAGAGTATCCCGTACACGATTGCAGGGATCATGATCAGTCCCAGTTTGAGCCGCCAGTCCGGGAGGCCAACGCTGTCAAGCAGGTACGAACAGAGCCCGCCGATCACGATCCCGCCCGGGAACCAGACGTGGAAGCGGTTCAGCATTTGTGTCTTCCGGTCGGGATAAATGGTGGCAACCAGCGGGTTGCAGGCGGCCTCCACCAGACCGTTGCCCATGGCAATCGTGAGCGCGCCGGCGAAGAGGAGCGTGAAGCCACCCGCGAAGATCATCATAAGAACGCCTGCCACGTGACCGAGGAATGCCAGGCGCAGGAGCAGGCGCATGCCGAATGCGTCCACGAGTGGTCCGAAAATGATGATCGAGAGCGTGAATCCCCAGAGCGCGGCTCCCCCGATCCATCCTACCTCCTCATTAGAAAGGAGAAAGTGTTCCTTGAGAGGGCCCATGATCGCGCCGACGACGGCGAACGCCACCGCGGTCGCGATGAGCGCCATGCAGCTCCCGATGAAGAGCCGTTTCGGATCGATCGCGCCTTCGACAGTACTTATGTTTGCCATGGTGATGTCCTTCTGATTGTGTGTGTTTGGCCGGGCGTGCGGGTCATGCATGGGAGCGGCGCACCGCACGCGTCATGTTCACAGTGACCAACCTTCCCTGTAGGGCATCCGGAGATACTGGTTCGCGGCCTCGCAGTTGGTGAACCGCATCCCCGCGGAGTCCCACCGGAGAATGACGTTTTCTCCCGCCACGCGGAGTGCCACGTTGCCGAGCAGCATCGTCTCCGTGAGCGCGCTCGAGTAGGAGAAGTCCGTCGTGGACTTCTTTCCCGACTTGATCGCCGCGATCCACTCCTCGTGTATGCCCGGTGAGCGCGGGATGGTTCTGGGGGGACGTTTGTATTCCTGCATCTTCGTCTCCGGGATGAGACGGGGGTTCTCCGCGTACGTTCCGTGCATGAGCTTCCCTTTCGTGCCGCAGTACAACACACCGCCGTTCGAGTCCCCCATTTTGCGCCCGGGTTCCAGTTCCTCGGGACGCGGGGGCTTCAGGCCGCTGTCAAACCAGGTCATCCTCACCTCAGGCCTGTCGTGGGTTGCGGGGAAGAGATACCGGAGAATGCACGAGCGGGGATACGTTTCCCTGGCGAGCTCCGTGGAAGAGGCCTCCACCTCCGCCGGGGCGCCGAGTCCGAGCGCCCAGAACGGCTGGTCGATCAGGTGCGCTCCCATGTCGCCGATCGTCCCCGTCCCGAAATCGTACCAGCCGCGCCAGGCAAACGGATGATAGGCCGGGTGATACGGGCGCCAGGGGGAGGGGCCGAGCCAGACGTTCCAGTCCAGCGTCGGGGGAACGGAGGGGATTGCCTCGGGGCGCTCGATTCCCTGCGGCCACACGGGGCGGTTCGTCCACACGTACACTTCGCCCACTTTCCCGATGGCCCCGTCGGCAATCCACTCGTTGATCAGCCGGGCGCCTTCGCTGGCGTGTCCCTGGTTGCCCATCTGTGTGACCACGCCCGTCTCCTTTGCCGCCTTCGCCAGCATGCGGGCTTCATACACGGTGTGCGTGAGCGGCTTCTGCACGAACACATGCTTCCCCATGCGCATCGCCGTCATCGCGATCACTGCGTGCGTGTGGTCGGGCGTGCTGATGGTGATGGCGTCAATGCTCTTTTCTTTCTCGAGCATGACCCGGAAATCGCGGTACTTCTGGGCCTTCAGGAGCTGCGGCGTTTTCTCTCCGTCGGCTTTCAGCGTCGCGGTTATCTGGTCGTCGTCCACGTCGCACAGGGCGACGATGTTCTCGGTGCTCACACTCTGTATGTCCGACTGCCCTTTTCCCCCCGCGCCGACGCAGCCGATGTTCAGCCTGTCGCTGGGCGGGGTGTAGCCCGGCCCGCCCAGGACGTGACGGGGGACGATCGTGAACGCCGCGGCCGTCGCGGCTGCGCCGAGGAAATCACGGCGCGAGATGGGGATGTGGTCGCTCATGGCGTCCCTTTCCGGTAATGTGCTTGCTTTGAACATTTAGGGTATGTATCATTGCGCGCAGTATGATCACACTCAGCATCGTGATACCCGCGTTCGACGAGGAGAGGAAGATCGCGCGCGACGTCGAGGCTGCGGGCGCGTTTCTCGATGCCTGCCGCATCGCGGGGGAGATCATCGTGTCCGACGACGGGAGCGGCGACAGGACGGCTGCGCTCGCCGCGGAGGCACCGCTCCCCCCCGGCATTGAACGACTGGTGGTCAGAAATTCTGTGCACCTGGGAAAGGGTGCGGCGGTCAGGAGCGGTATGCTCGCATCCCGCGGGACATACGTGATGTTCGCCGACAGCGGGCTCACCGTCCCTTTCCCCGATGTGCTGGCAGGCATCCGCCTGATCGAAACGGGAGAGTGCGACATCGCGCACGGATCCCGTGCGCTCCCCGGGAGCACAATCCTGAAGCGCCGTGACTGGGACAGGACGATTGTCTCGCGCCTGTTTCACGCGGTCATACTCCGGTGGATGGGCGTGCCGGTGTCGCTCACGGACACGCAATGCGGGTTCAAGGTGTACAGGGGTGCCGTGGCGCGCGAGCTGTACGCCGGGTGCGCGACTGATGGATTCATGTTCGATATCGAGATCATACTCCTTGCGTTCGGGCGCGGATTCAGAATCGCCGAGTTTCCGGTCGAGTGGCGATGCGACCGCGACAGCCGGCTCGTCATGCGCAGAAGCGCACCTGCCATGATGGGAGATCTCTTTCGCATACGGCGCAGGCTCGTCAGGCCTCGACGGGAACGCCCGCGTGCGACACAACCCCCGTCTCAGCCTCAACCACGATAGCGCGGAACCCCGGAAGCCTCGCCGCCATTGCCCGGATCTCGTCCGCGTTCATGACCATGCACGCTGTGGAGAGCGCGTCACTCCGTGCCGCCGATCCAGAAAGCACCCAGGCGGCCTGTCGGGCCTGTACGGGATGACCCGTCCCGGGGTTGATGATGTGCCTCCGCCGCACGATGCCCGAACCGCCCAGACTCTGATCCTTCAGCGGAATTGTCTCGATCAGCTCCCCCCCGCGCAGCGGGTGCGTCAGCGTCACAGGCCATCCGGCGCCCGACGGGTGATCCCCGAAGGCATATGCGGAGCTCCGCCCCGCGTGCACGAGCGCCGCTGAGCACCCCCACTCCTTCAGCATGCCGGCGGCGCAATCCACGGCGTAACCCTTGCCGACCGCGCCCAGGTCGATCAGCGGCGCGGCGCCGCGAACGACGACAGTCATCGAAGACTCGGAAAGGTGAAGCCGGTCCATGCCTTTCCGCGCGCCGGCGGCCGCGAGCCGTTCGGCCGAAGGGTGGAGGAGCGATCCGTCGCGGCCGATCCAGCAGTCGACAAATCCCCCCATCGTGATATCAAACATCCCGCCGGATTCTTCCCGGAAGATGAACGACTGCCGGATGCATTCAAACGCGTGCGTGCCGACACGCGCGCTGCCCCCGGCGGGAAGACCGTTGATCCGGGAGACGTCGCTGTGCGGGATGAACCGGCTCAGTTCCTGCTCGATGCGGTCGACTTCGCCGAAGGCCTCGAGGGCGGCGCCCGCCGCGAACGCTTCGTCTTCCCCGGCGATCAGTATTTCGAACACCGTGGCCATCGCACGGTGCTCGTAGCGCCGGACGATCGCCTGGTCGTCAGTCATACGCGCCGCCCTTCGGAATCAGACCGCCGGCATACTCAGCGCGCGGACGCAGGCTCCTCAACCCCGCCCGCAGATCCAGCCTGATGTATCCCCGTATTTCCTTCCCCGGGCGTATGAACATCGGCCTCTCAAAGAGTGGCACGTAGAGATATCTCTGGCCCGGCGGCGGGACGTCATAGATGCGTGGAACCAGCGCGATCTCCAGGTCGGGTGAGACGAGTATGACCGGCGCGGGAACGAACGCCGAGTCGACGCCGCTCCACCACCCGACGCGCGGGAGGAGTCTCAGGTACCACGGCAGCGGCCAGTAATCGCTTCCGCTGCAGACGACCTGGACGGGAAGATCTTCCCCGGCGGCAGCCCGTGTCACACGTTCCGCTATCTGGCGGATATCGTCACGCGGCTGGGAATAGACGTACGGATTGACAGGGTCATCCGCGTAGACAAAGCTCCCCATGTATGCCTGCCAGCCCAGGTGCAGCGCGGCCAGCATGGCGACAAGCACCCCCGCCGGGGCCAGCCGGCGGCCCTTCAGCCGCCGCAGGAAGCCCGCACAGGCGGCGCCCGCACACACGATCAGGGGCTGCAGCGCCCCCAGCATGAGCCACGGTGTCTTGTAGGGGAGCGCCGACAGGACCACGATCACCAGGAGTGCGTAGAACGCCATGAACAGTGCGAAGTCGCGGTGTCCCGGGCCGGGATCCGCCTTCCGCCTGAGCGCCGCGGCAATGCCGGCGAGACCGGCGACGAGAATTGCGATTTCTGTCCAGAGCGGCCCATGGTCGCCCTGAGAGAAAGTGAGTATGCCGAGATAGTACCAGAACGGGTGGCCGTGCAGGCTGGTTTCCCCGGCCCGCGTGAAGTATGTGGCGTATGCGGTTGCCGCATCGATCACGCCGGCCCGGTGAGTGAAGAACGAAGAGTAAAACAGCACAGCGATTGCGAAAAAGCAGAGCACCGCGACGCACACATGCGCACCCGGCAGCGACGGGAAAGGGCGGCCTTCCCTTCGCCGGACAAAAAGCACGAGGAAGCCTGCGATCCCCATGAGGGCGAAGAGTATGATCCAGGTTTCCTTGGTGGCGCACATGAGCCCGGCCGAGACGCCTGCCGCGGCGGACCACCCGGCGTTCCTCGTCACGGCGTAGCGGTGCATGGAGACGATGCAGGCGAACGCGAACGCAACGAGGAGCATCTCCTGTATGTAGTACCGGCTGTAGAACACCATTGCCGGCGAGCAGGCGGTGAAGAGCGCGGCAATGGCGGTGGAGAGGCTATCCCCCCGGGCGATGAACACGGGGAGGATGATCAGGACGATTCCAAAAAAGACCGGGACACTCCGCAATGTCGCCTCCGTGACCCGGGCAAGCGTCTTCTCGGAGGCGATCCAGGCGGGTATGAGCGAGAAGTAGTTCAGCGTGGGACCATGGTACTCGTGCCTGTCGTACCGGTACGTGCCGTGCTCGAGGAGCTCTCCGAATTTGATCGCGTGAACCGCTTCGTCCGTGTGCATCGGGCGCACGTCGAGTGCGGGGAAGCGCAGCAGCGCGCCCGCGGCAAGCGCCAGGAGGAGGATCACACGGTCCCGCTTCATCGGGCCGCCTTGCCGTACACCTCGACTTCGATGTAGTGGTTCAGATCGTTCGCGGTGTTCCCCTTGCTGTACAGGCGGACGTAGCGTCCCTGGACCCCCTTCGCGTCGATCAGTTTTCCCTCGGCGGTCTCCACGTACGCCATGTCCTTTCCCACGCCCCGCCCCGAAGAGTTGTCGATATCGTTGTTGAAGACCGTCCGCACGTTCGCGATGAAGTCCCGGTCATCGGCCACCTGGACGACGACGCCGCGGTACACCACTGCCTGCCTGTGATAGTGCCAGACGACGATCGCGTAGATCGTGTACCGCGCCTTGAGATCGATCGTGACATACTGCACACCGGGCCCCAGCTCGACAAAGCTTCCCTCGGCGGCCTCCTTGTCGCCGTCGGTGATCTGGGAAAGCTCCCCGATTGTGGGCTGCTCGTCAGAGCCGCTGACCGGCTTCTTCAGCGCGACGTTTGTCGTTCCCTCCGGCGCGAGGAACGGAGGCCGGGGATGCCCGAGGGGCGCTTCCAGGTTCGGCACTGCGATGTTTGTCGGCGTCCCCACGAAGACGGGCTTCGGGAGCCTGAGATCGATCGGCACGAGTCGGGTCCCGCCCTGCGGGGCCGGGGTCTCGCTCTGCGCGGTGTCCTGCACTGCCGCGTGTGATGTGTCTGCCGGGAGGGCGGCCGCGGTGCCCCGGGACTCCGGAGATTTCTGTTCCGCGGTTTGCTGTGGCGGGGTTTTCCGGCAACCGGTGACAATGAGACCGGACGCCGCGAGAAGCGCGCACGCGATGGTCAGACGGTGGTTCACGTGGTATACTCCTTTCTTGCCATGAAGACAAACGTCAGGTGGATCTCCGCAACCGCCGCGAGCACCAGAAGGAGAGCGCTGTAGCCGTGCAGGCGGATGAGCATTGCCTCACCCTCTGTCCCGAAGATCGGGAAGAGGCTCAGGATGATCGTCAGCATCAGCGGGAGCGACAGGACAAGGATCGCCCAGAACCCGCATTTGAGCATGAACCGGATAAGCGGTTCCCCCGGGGGCGTCGCATGGTTCCGGATGTCCAGGACCACCTGCAGGTCCGACCTGTCGAAGCGGAGGCGGTGTGCCCAGAGGAGTGCGAGGGCGCAGAGCGAGAGGGCGAACAGCGGCGCGATCGTCACGTGGAGGACGAGAAGCATGCCGCTCACGTGGGCGCCCGTGATGAGCACCGGGATGAAACCGCTGAGCGCAAGCAGGATCAGGAATGCGCCCGCAAAGAGATACGTGATCCTCCGGAGCGCGTTTTTCAGGGGGGAGGCGTCGTTCCCCCGTGCCCGGCCGCGCGGGAGGCGCTGACCTCGCGGCGAAGAACCTGCCAGGCCGCCTTCAGGCTTTTCATCCGGCGGAGCAGATCCCCGGAAATCCATGCGGCGAGCGCAATGAGTGCCATTGCGGCGATGATGCGGAATGCGGTCATTCCTCTTCAGAGCTTAGTGTCCGGATGATCTGGAACAGTCCCCGCATCGCGTAGAGCGCGACGACGGCCGCGATGAGGAGAAACGATGCGATGACGAGCGCCTTCAGTCCCGGCCGGAAGAGAAACGATGCGGAAAACAGCCAGGCGGCCAGCGGGCTCGTATCCTGGTAGTCCGTCATCCCGGCGGTAGAATCCGCTGTTGCGACAAAGGGAGAGGAAACTCCCACGACGCCGAAGTGGAACGGCGCGTCAGTGGCGTGACAGTCCGTGCACCCCCGGATGCCGAGCGACTGTCCCTTCGGGCGGACGTCATGGGCGATCGGCCAGAGATAGGGGCGTGCCTCCGGGATGGTGCGGTGGAGAACAGTGCCGTCCCCCGCCAGTGTGTATGCCCCGCCGCCACACGCGTAGACGGGTTCGCCCGCAGTCGTATCGAGCTGCTGCAGCCCGTGCAGGACCGAGGCGATGTCGGATGCGCGAAGCACGCGCCAGCGTGCAGCGCTCTGCGTCGTGTCGACAGGGAGAGCCGCGACGAGCGGACGGATCACGGCCGGCGGAATCACGCGCAGGCCTGCGGTGTTGCGGTACGCCCAGAACGCAGGCCACACGATCTCGTGGGGGGCGAATGTCCCGTTCGATTGCAGCGCGAAGACTGGCGACTGGATCGGGGGGAGGGCTTCAGCGGACGTGTCGGATTTCGGGATGCCCAGGGCGTGCGCCCTGGATGTCTTCACGCGATATGTCGTTGCGTCCGGCCACGGCCCGGAATGGCATGCGGTGCATGAGAGCCGCTCGAAATGGACGGGGGGGATGCCGCGGTGCTCAGGCCTCGGAGCGCCCCGTCTCCCTTCGCGGGGAACGCCGTCGTTCTCGTTGCCCATGTGGCATCCCCGGCAGGTGAATCCCGCGACACCGCTGCCGCCTCGTTCGAGTGCTTCGCCTTGATAGCCCCGGATGATCTGGTGGTCGATGCCGTTCCTGTGACAATCCACGCATGTCATCCCCGCCGCCACGTGCACGTCGTCCTCGGCTTCCCACCGTTCGGGATGCGCGCGGTCGATGACGCGGGTGGAATGGCAGAACTCACACTGGCTCGAGGGCATCCGCCGCGGAACGTCGAAGAAGACGCGTCCCGCGGAGTCGATCCGCGATGCGTTGTATGTCACCTGGGGCGCACGCTGATCGGAGGCTTCCGGGGGAACCGCGGAATAGAGGTCGTAGTTGTCGGGCATCCCGCCTGCGGATCCCTGGACGGTCGCAAAGCCACTTGACGCCGCGGTCGCCCAGCGGAAATTCTGCCGGAGGACCTGGACTCCGTATTCTGACTGATTCTGCGCCGGGTCGCCGTTGTGGCACATCTGGCAGTTGACGTCCAGGGGGCCGGACACCTGCCAGCGCATGTAGTCATCCGTTTCTCCCGCCAGTTCTCCCACGCCCCCGCCGGGGACATGGTGACCGAACCTGGAGAGAAACGCGAACGGCGACAGTCCGAGATCAGAAGGACGGTATGTGCCTTCCCATTTCCGATAGGAGAGAGGGACGATCGTGGCCGCCGAGGGGTCGACGAGAATCCAGGGTTCTCCCTTCCTTCCCGGGTTCACGCCGGAGTCGGCGGCATTGAAATGCCATCCCCGGCTGATTCTCCCGTAGTCGTGGCACTTCCGGCATGTCTCCTTCGGGGAAAAAGGCATGAGCGGCCTGTCGTCCGGACGGATCAGGTGCCCGAGTTCGTCATAGATCCTGATCAGGTGGACGGACCTCGATCGGTTTCCATCGGGAACGTCCCCCACGTCCCGCCCGGTCTGGGCGAACGCGCTGAGGGCGACGAGCCCCGGCAGAAGGACCGGCAGGAGGGCCGTGCTAGGCCGCATAGTCGCGCGGATCAATCGTAATTTTCCTTCCCGCTTCAGCCGCCTCGTTCACCTTGAGCACCGTCACCGCGGTCTCGTATGCTCGCTCCGCCGGCGAATTGAGCGTTTCCTTCCCGCGGATCGTGTTGAAGAAGTTCTTCAGGTGGGGCATGTGGTACGGCTCGTCGAGCTTCACGGGCAGCTCGTACGCCGGCGGAGCGAGGGTCTCTCGTACGTCGAGGACCGCATCAGCGGCAGGTTTCTTCGGCTCCTGCACGGGTGCGTTCAGGTATCCCATCGACACCCATTTCTCCCACTCGGGGGCTGTCGGCTCCCGGTACGCCCCGCCTCGCCCCGCCGATTCGGAAATCAGGAGCGTTCCCTGGTCCCCCATGAAGCTCTCGAAATACCCCTGGTTGCTGTTCGTGGAGATCGTCTGGTAGAACGCCCTGACCTTTCCCGAGGGGGTCTCGTATTCGAATGTCGCCAGGACAGTGTCGAACCACTCGTGCGTCTTCCTGTCGTAGTAGTCCGTGCCGCCGCTGGCGACGATCGACCTCGGCCGTGCATCCAGGAACCAGTTGTAGATGTCGAGCTGGTGCGAGCCGAGATCCACAATCGGTCCCCCTCCCAGCCGGCGGTACCACCGCCAGTTCCGGAATTCGGACATCGAGCGGAACCCGTACTTCCTGAGAACCGGAGTATCGATCACGGCGTTCTTCGGCCAGGCGTTGTCCGGCTGGACGGAGCGGTTCCACTGCCCGTTGACGGTCGTGATCCGCCCTGGGAGATGTGCCTCCCGCAGGAGCTTCCTGTAGCAGTGAACGTACCGCGGGTTGCTGCGCCGCTGGTGGCCGATCTGCAGGAGCCTCCCGGTAAGCCGCGCCGCGCGGACCATGCGCCGGGCGCCTTCAAGCGTGTTCGACATCTCCTTTTCGCAGTAGACATGGAGGCCCGACCGGAGGCAGTCCACGGTCTGCTCGGCATGCCAGAAATCCGGCGTCGCGATCAGCACCGCGTCCAGCGACTTCTCCCGCGAGAGCATCTGCCTGTAATCTTCATACGCGGTCACTTTCTGGCCGAACTTGTCGAGCATTCTCTCGGCGCGGCGCCTGTTGTAGGCCTCCCAGATGTCGCACACCGCCCGGAACCGCACGCCCGGGATTTTCAGGCAGGAATTCATGAGGACCTGTCCCTGCGCCCCTGCGCCGATGAGCGCGATGTTCAGCTCGTCGGAGAACGGCTTTGACGCTGCCGCTTTCATGGTTCCCGGCAGGAGAAGCCCTGCTCCTGCCGCCGCGGCGACCCCGAGGAATTCCCGGCGGTTGAGTTCTTTCATGGCGCTCTCTGTGCTTACTTCAGCTCGACGAGCCATATGTTGCGGTACTGCACAGCGTTGCCGTGATCCTGCAGCAGGATCGGTCCCGCCTGGCTCATGTGATCATCCAGCGCCCCGCCGGTGGGCCCGGGGATGGGCTGGTCCTTCTGCACCACGATGCCGTTGTGAAGGACGGACACGACGGCATCCTGCAGCTTGTTCCCGCCGGCATCGTATTTCGCGCCGTGGAACGTAATGTCGTATGTCTGCCACTGCCCGGGAGGAGCGCACATGTTGACGAGCGGCGCGGCAACCTTGTATATGCCGCCGCACTCGTTGTCATCCCCCTTGAGCCCGTAGCTGTCCAGCACCTGAATTTCATAGCGGCCCTGCAGGTACACGCCGCTGTTCGCCCTGGCCTGCTCCCGCGCCTCCGGCATGAACGGGAGCCTGAACTCGACGTGGAGACAGAAGTCGGAGAAGAGCTTCTTCGTCATGATGTCGCCGCTCCCGGTGGCCACTTCCATGGCGCCCCCGTCGATCATCTTCCAGGCGACGGGGACCGCCCGCTGCTTCTCGTCGCGCCGCTCCCAGCCGGTAATATCCGTTCCGTCGAAGAGATGAACGGCCTCCTTCGGCGGTTTTGCGCCGAGGCACGGCGAGAGCCGGACGACCCGCCTGAGTGTGAAGTTCTCGGCGGATTCACGCGTGGTCTGCCCCGTCAGCTCGCCGTTCTGCAGGTGCATCTGCCAGCCCGACTCGCTCACGGGGACGATGTTGTCTCCTTCCAGCCGGCCTTCTGCCAGAACGGTTCGATCGTCCTGTCTCTGGTCGAACGCGGGCTGTATGTTGAACCGGTACATCCCTCCCCCGAGGGCAATCACCCGGACTGCGACGGGTCTGACGATGCCTTCCCTGCCCACCTGGTTTCCCAGCCAGTCACCCATGAGGGGATCGGGCGTCGGCCCTTCTCCGCGCGTGGCGAGACCCGAGGGTGTGCAGGAAGCAAGCAGCAACGCCGCCGCGCACGCAACGGCCTGGACGAACAGCGAGTGTGTTTTCATTGCGCGGTTCCTTTGTGAGAGCTCAGTGTTGAACAGTCGATGCGCGTATCCCGCCCAGCTTCTCTCCCGCGGACGTCCTCAGGCGGATGCATGCGCCCCAGGGATGCTCCCCTTCCTCGAGCTTCAGCATGAGCGTGTTCCATCCTTTGTGCACTTCGGCCGGTATGAAATCAAACCCCCAGCCGATCGTCCGCATCGTCGATCCCGTGAAGACGGGAGACCCGTTCCACCAGATCCTGACCCCGTAGTTCGTGGAGGATTCCAGGCGGGCCTTCACGTCTGCGGCGGACCAGATGCACGTGCGGAGATAGACGACGGAATCCAGTCCCGGGTAGACTTTGTCCAGCTCGAGGAGCCACGGCCTCTGCGGATCCGTGGAACCCGGAAACGGCGCCCACGAGACTGTCCCGCGCGACACGTCCTCCGGGGCGAACGGCATCGAGAGGAGGCTTGTCGTCTGGGCGCCGTAGGGGCCGGTAGATTCCCAGGCCGTGATGAAATCTTCGAACCGCTCGAGCGTGGTGATGAGGTCTTTGCCCTTTTTCACGTTGTTCGTGTCGGGCGAGGAGGCGACGAGCCGGCGGAGTTCGGGGAGACATTCCCGTCTGGCGCTGTCGGAAATGTTCGCGGCGATTGAGAGAACGGCAGCCTCCGCCTCTCCCCGCACCTGGTCTCCGGACATCCGGCCGGCAGCGACGCGAAGTGCCGCGGGGGAGCTTGTGCCTGCAAGTGCGGAGAGCACAAGTTTCTGTTCGGACGCCGCAGGGGCGATGTTGAGCGCGTCGCGGTACATGCCTGCGATCCGATCGGCGGAATGCGTGGAATCAATGCCGATGAGACGGACCGCGCCCCGCAGCGCAAGGACGCGCTCGGCGGGCGTCTGTGCATTCTGTGCCACCGGCCAGAGGTCGGCGTAGGGCCCGGCGGTCGGCCACTCGGAGAGCGCGAGTATGGCTCCCCTGCGCATGTCGGCGTCCTTGTCGAGCAGCTCCCGGCGGAGAAGCGGGAGAGAAGACTCCCCGCCGACTTTGCCCAGAACGCTGATAAGTGAAAGCCGTGCCTGTTTTCCCTTCGCGCCGGAGTACGCGGCGAGAATTGCCGCGTCGCGCTGTGCGGGGGGCTGAACCTTCCCCGCAACAGAGGCCAGCGATCGCTCCATTTCCCTCCGGAAGGCATCGTCGCGCGAGCCGGCAAGCGCAGCAAGCATGGCCGGGAGGTCGTTCTCGCCCGCAATGAGACCCAGCGTGCGCGCCGACTGCTGGCGGACGAGGGGGGAGCGGTCATTTGCGCACGCGAGCACCAGCGGGGCGGCGGACGTCGCTCTTCCTTCCACCCGGACAGTGCCGTTCTTCTCCTGTGCGGCGCCGGGCATCCGGATTGACCCGGAGGTGACGCGTCGTTCACCGATTGCCCTGAGCACCTCCACTTTCAGGCCGGTTTTTGCCCCGCTCAGAAGCGCGAGGAGCGAATCGCCCACCCCCGCGCCGCGGAGCGCGTCAAGCGAAGCGCGCGCCGATTTCTGTTCCTCCCCCCGGCTGCGGGACGCCGCCCGGGCAAGGAGTGAGACGTCCGAGGCATCCCCCGACGCGCCAACCGTGCGGAGGGCGGCAATGCGCACTTCGGGGTACTCGCTCAAGACTTCGTCCTCGACCGGCTTCCGGACGTCCGCATCGTGGAACGAAGCGAGCGACGAGAGAACCTGCGCCTGCGTCTCGCGGGGGAGATGCGGCAGCGCGGACGCGATGGAGCGGATTTCTGCGATATCCTTCAATTCCGGGATCAGCCTCGCGGCGACGGGATGAAGCGTCGCGTCATTCCCGAGGAGTGTTTCGCGGACGACACTTGCGGCGTGGGCCGGATCGCTGGCCACGATTCCCCTGAGCGCCGCCGAGCGGACGGGAAGGGGGTTGCCGGCTGCTGCAAGTGATCTGTATGCCGACGTCTTCCCAAGTCTCTCCGCGCACGCGAGCCGGGCGTCGAACGTGGCCATCCGGATGTCCGGGGAAGACGTCCCGGCCGGGCGTTCCAGCACATCGAGTGCGCCCTCTGTCCCGATTCTGCCGAGGGCTGCGATCGCAGCACAGGAGACTACGGGATCGGCGTTCGCGGCGAGCGATCCGAGCGCGGCGGTGGCGGCCCCGATCCGCCGGTTGCCTGTCGCCGTGATCGCGCCCGTCAGTGTGCGTCCCTGTGAATTCTGTAGTGCGCCCAGGAGAACCGTGTCGGCTGCACCCCCCGGAATTCCCTCCAGCGCAAACAGCGCGATCTCGGTCGTGGCCGAATCCCGGAGCATACGCGTGAGCGTAGGCACCGACGCGCCGCTCCCGATCAGTGCAAGTTTCTGGCAGATGAACTGCTTCCCGGCGAGTGTGGCCGTCCCGCCCAAGAAATCGTCAAACTTGCTCTCCATGATGCGCCGCGCCTCCGGGATGTCGGCAACGCCCCGGATGAACGCGTTCATGTCCATGATCGCACTGCGGCTCTCCCCGTACCGGTACGCGGCGATGCGCCTGAGCAGCTCGTCGAGCGCCGGCCTGTCGAAGAAGCCCATCGGGTCGAATGGAACGGGGGATGTGTCCAGGTCCATGTCGCCGAGTGCAAACTGGATCCCGTCCAGGTAATGACGCAGGACCGCCGGGTTCCAGAAGACCTCATTGTTGTGGCCCAGCGAGCAGTAGAACAGCCGTCCCTTGCCGACCGTCTTCACCCAGCTGACGGGGATGTCCCTGTCGGTGGACCGGACGCCCCCGGCTTCCCTGTTCACGCGGTCGTGCATGTCGAGGGCGAGCAGGACGCGGCCGTTCTTCCTCAGGTCGATCTGGCGGACGCGGTAGATCTCGTCCCTGATTCGAAATCCCTTCCCGCCGAATGCCGCGGTGAGGGGGTGCGAGGGATCGACGTTTGCCACAGCCCACGTGCCGTCTGCGGTCCACGGGTGGCCGTCGAACACGCCTCCCATGAGCGCCTGTCCATCGGGCCAGGTCGGGAAATTGTCCGTTGCAGCATGTATTCCGACAATCCCCTTCCCCCCCGCAACGAAATCGAGAAGGCTTTTCCTTATCACGGGATCCTCGAACGCGAGCTGCGTCGTATTGTCGAAGCAGACCCCGTCGAAGCGCTTCAGGTTGTCCGGGAGGAAGACCGAATAGTCGTCCGATTGCACGGTCTCGAACGCGCCGGTCTGCTTCCCGAGCATCGTGAGCGCCGCCGCGCAGTACGGGATCGACGCGTGCCTGTACCCCTCGGCGCGGGTGAATATGAGCAGGAGCCGGGGTCGCTGCGGCCTGACTGTGGAGGAGGCGGGAAGCGCACGCTGAATCTTCTCCGCATCCTCCGTGGTGATCTGTCCCCTGAGAGTGATGGTTCCGGCGAGGACTGCGAGCAGTGCCGCTGATGTGAGTCGAATGCCACTGGACATGGGGTAGTCCTTCAGGAGTCGGGAATGTTCTCTACAGATGCCAGGGACTGCGCATGGGCCTTGCAAGGAGCCGGTCCGCATCCGGGTCGTCCACGAACCGCTCGGCGGCGGGATCCCACTGAACCTTCCTTCCCAGCTTCATCGCGATCAGTCCGAGGTGGCCGACCATGATGGAGCGGTGCGCCACGCGTGCCGGTGCAATCGTCTCTTTCCGGCTCCTCACGCAGTCGAGGAAATTCTGGTGGTGATCCTCACTCCTGTACAGGTGGAACTCGTCTGGCCCGATCACGGATGTGAGGAGGCTTTTCGGCGAGGCATCGAATCCTTCGCGGTCGACCCAGATCCAGCCGTCGCTCCCCTCGAACAGGACACCCATCCCTTTCGGCTGCTGGTGGGCGTCGGCGACGATCATCGTGAATCCCTCCCGGTATGTGCAGATGAACCTGTAGCTGATCGCCGTGTCAAACAGGCCGTCTTTCGCTTTCGGGAAGTGCGCCACGCCCTCGATCTCCACGGGGCTCGTCAGCTCCGTGTTCATGCCCCACTGGGCGATGTCGCAGTGGTGCCCCGCCCAATCGGTGAGCTGGCCGCCGGAGTAGTCGCTCACCCAGCGGAAATTCCAGTGGCAGCGGTTCGGTACGTAGGGAACGCGCGGAGCCGGTCCGAGCCACATGTCGTAATCGAAGCCTCCGGGTACCGGTGCGAGACCGAACCCCCCCATTTCCGCGATGCTGTACCCGTAGGGGAGACCCACGCGGACGGTGTGCACCTTCCCGATACGGCCGTTCCTGACAAGCTCGCAGGCATACCGGAAGTTCCGCACGGATCGTTGCCAGCTCCCCGTCTGCCAGACGACGCCGTAGCGGTCCACCGCGTCGACGATTGCCCGCCCTTCGCTGATCGTGTAGGCAAGAGGCTTTTCCCCGTAGATGTCCAGCCCGGCGCGCGCCGCCGCGGTGGCGACGAGGGCGTGCCAGTGATCGGGAACTGCGAGGCTGACCGCGTCGAGATCTGTCCGTTCCAGGAGGTCGCGGAAGTCGTTGTACCCGGCAATCCCGCGTCCGGCATACTTATTCTCGACGACCGCGCGCGCATCTCTCCGGCGCGAGGCGTCGACGTCGCAGACCGCCACGATCTGCACCTCCGGTTTCCCGAGGAACGTCATCATGTTCCCCATCCCCTGGCTCCCCGTGCCGACGCACCCCATAACGATCCGGTCGCTCGGGGCGACATTGCCCGCGCGGCCGAGTGCGCGCGCCGGGATGAACAGCGGGATGCCGATCGTTCCGGCGGCAGCCAGCGAGGCCTTTTTCAGGAAATCGCGGCGGCTTGTGCCGACTCTGTTGTTCACGTGACCTCCGGTAGTGTCCTGGTGTGATGAGAGCAGCGGCTGACTGCGCTATTTCCTCTCGAATGCCGCGTCGAACGCCACGCCCGACGGCGCGAAGTCTATCCTGCGGACAAACTCGCACGCCTCCCGGGCGCCCTGCTCCCGCTCCATCCCGCTGTCTTCCCACTCGACGGAAAGGGGCCCCGCGTAGCCGGCAGCGTTGAGCGCCCGTATGATCTCCTCGAACTTCACGGAGCCGCGGCCGAGCGAACGGAAGTCCCACCCCCGTCCCCGGGTTCCGAAATTGAGATGCGAGCCGAGTATGCCTGCCTTCCCGTCGAGCTGCAGCGCCGCGTCCTTCATGTGCACGTGGTAGATCCTGTCGCGGAACTGCTCGATGAACCGGACCGGATCGACCATCTGCCACAGGAGGTGGCTGGGATCGAAGTTGAATCCGAATGTCTTCCGCCGGCCGATGGCCTCCAGCGCCCGCTCGGCGGTCACGATATCGAACGCGATTTCCGTCGGGTGAACCTCCAGCGCAAATTTCACGCCGCACTGGTCGTAGACGTCGAGTATCGGGTTCCACATTTTCGCGAAATACCCGAACCCGTCATCGATCATCCGGTCTGTCACCGGGGGGAAGCTGTACAGGAGATGCCATATCGACGAGCCTGTGAACCCGTTGACGACCTTCACGCCGAGATTCTTTGCCGCGCGCGCGGCGTTCTTCATCGTCTCGACCGCCCAGGCGCGCTTCTTCTCCGCGTTCCCCGCGCAGGACGTCGGGGCGAACCCGTCCGAGCGGCTGTCCGTGTTTGGGTCGCACACGAGCTGGCCCGCGAGATGGTGGCTGATGGCATAGAGATTCAGCCGGTGCTTCTTGAGTATTCTGAGCTGCCTGGCGCAGTAGCGCCTGTCGGTGGCCGCCTTGTTGACATCGAGGTGGTCACCCCAGCAGGCGAGCTCCAGTCCGTTGTATCCCCATGAGCGGGCTTTTCTTGCCAGGACGTCGAGCGGAAGGTCAGCCCATTGTCCCGTGAAAAGCGTGACAGGTCGTGACATCGTCGTTCTCCCTTAGCTGAGCATGGAGGTCCATTTTTCGGTGCTCTTCGCGTTTGCGAGCACGGTTTCAATAAAGAGCATTCCCCGGAGCCCGTCGTTGACGTTCGGGAAGTCGAGCGCCAGCTTGTCGGGCTTCTTCCCCGCCATCTGTGCATGAATCGTCGCGGCGAAATTACAGTAGACGTTGGCAAACGCCTCGATAAACCCCTCCGGGTGGCCGAACGGGAGCCTGGTGGCGCGGGCGGCAGCCGGACTCAGTTTCCCGATGTAGTCATTTCCCCGGCGGAAGATGCGCACCGGACCGTCCGGCTCCGTCACGGAAAGGCAGTTTGGATTCTCCTGGTGCCACTCCAGCCCCTTCTTTGTCCCGTAGATCCAGATCGCCAGGTTGTTTTCCTCTCCGATGGAGACCTGGCTCACATGGAGGATGCCCTTCGCGCCGTTTTCGAACCGGAGGAGAACGTTCCCGTCGTCGTCGAGCCGTCGTCCCCTGACAAACGTCGTGATGTCTGCGCACACGTGAGTGATCCTGAGCCCGGTGATGTATTCGGAGAGGTTCTCGCCGTGCGTCCCGATGTCGCCGATCGCCCCGGCGGCGCCGCTGCGGGCCGGATCGGTCCTCCACGCGGCCTGCTTGCTGCCGCTCTTTTCAACGGGGGAGGCAAGCCACCCCTGGGGGTACTGGACGATGATCTTCCGTATTTCCCCCAGCTCTCCGCCGCGGACCATGTCGCGCGCGAGCTTCACCATCGGGTACCCGGTGTAGTTGTGCATAAGGGCGAACACTTTTCCCGAGGCGTCGACGATCTTCTTCAGCTCGCGCGCCTCGCCTGCGGTGAACGTCATCGGCTTCTCGCACATGACATGGAAACCCGACTCGAGCAGTTTCCTGGCGATCGGGAAATGGGAATCGTTGGGCGTGACGACGGCAACGAGGTCAACGCGCGTCCCTTCGGGGAGCCTGCGCTCCTTTTCGGCGAGTTCCTCGTAGCTGTCGTATATGCGGTCAGGCGGAAGGAACAGCTTCCGGCCGGTTTCCTGCGATTTCTTCCTGTTGCGGCTGAAGACTCCGGCGGCTATCTCAATCGCCCCGTCCATCCGGGCGGCTTTCCGGTGCACCGCTCCGATGAATGCATCGGGGCCTCCTCCCACCATTCCCATTTTGAGCATTCGTTCGGTCTGCATGGTCTCTCCGGACAATCAAGGGTTTGACAAAGTAGCGGCGACGAACCAGGAGGCGGCACGGCGGCGCATACCGCCCATGAAACGGCGGGCCGGTTAACGGTAATGACTGCCGGGTGATCCGGCCTGGAGAACGGAAATGTGTGAAGACGACGGCAAGATGCAACCTGAGGAAAGTACTACAACATGTGTGAATAGTCAACCTGTAGCGACCTGGCCTGTCATTGCGAGCGCTTTTTGCGAAATCCGCTCTTTGGACCACGCCGACTCTTGGCGTGGTGCGCGTTCTGGATCCCGCCGCAGACGGGGTAATCTCCCCCGTCATTGCAGGGAGCTCTCCTCAGTGTCGAAGCAATCTGCCGAATCCGCAATCTCACGCCATCACACCATTGTCCTCCTTGTCCGCCCTGATTGAAACCTGTTTTGGGGTTGGTGAAGGCAGTCCATGTATTGCTGGCTCTGAAGGAGTCATAGAAAAGCTGTGGGCGATCCCCGCCTGGTGAAAATACCTCCGGACCGAATCGACTACCTGACCGGGCTCCCGGCAGCGCATCGTATGTCCCTGTACGTTGGTGATGGTGCAGAACCCGCATGCAAAGTCGCATCCCCGCCCCGTGGCTATGGTGATGTACGAAGAGGCGAAACCCTCCAAGTCGGCCTTCCTGAAGCCGGGCAAACCCGATCGGCGGATGATTTCCTTCACGGGCACCCGCTCGATTGCGTCATCGATCAATCGAACATCAGCTTCACCCCGGCAAAGAACAGGTGGTTTATGTTATCGCGCACCAGCGTCCCCATCTGCGTCAGCGTGATGCTTCGAATCACGCCGATGCGCATCTGTATCGGATATCCGTCATCAGTGTAATTTGTCGGACGGATGAGTGTGATGTCCGGCTCACGAACACCTGAGGAGAGTGCGGTGGTTCGAGGAGACATCCCTTCTGGTGCCAGACGGAGATTCATGCCGATCTTACCTTTTCACAGGCGTATCATCATTTCCCACCTGTTAAACGCTGCAAATTAGCCCTGCAAAGGAACATAGATCCAACGATTGAGAAGGGGAATAGGTCACCTTCCCGGCACCCTATGACTGCTCATCATGCAAGGAGAGGGTCAATTCTGGCCGGAACAAGGCTTTCTGGCTATGGAGTGATTTGATAAGCATCACAACGTATTTTCCGCATTGTTGATCGGGATCATATGAACAGGAATTGACAATGTATAGAATGGATAGGTTTTGGATCGACTGAAGTGTATCCAGGGGGAGCATTCACATGGGAAACGGATTCGTGCCTCAATCGAAGAGATCCAGAGCAATGGTGTGTCTGCTTCCGCTTGCGCTCGTCTCGTTCAACTGCATAAACAAACCTCTCGATCCGGTTGGACCGACATGGGACACGCAAATGACGGCGCCTCTGTCTGTCAGGTCGTACACGGTTGCCCAGCTCGTGGCCAGGGACCCCAATCTCTTTCTGAATGCCCCGGCCGCGACGCAATTCGTTGAGTCCTCCCCTGTCGCTGGACATATTTCGGACACCGCATACATAGGAGATACCACGGGATCCGGGCAGGGGCATACACTGGTCGACTCGAGCTCGGCGGACGATTTCACCTCCATCAGAATCCATGTGGTTGTCGACAACGGGATCCCGGTTGACGTTGCCGTGAAGCTCCAGTTCCTGGACAATCAAAGACGGCTGCTCATGAATATTCCCCAGACGGCGGGAGACTCAGTCACCGTTCCCGCACCCGCGGTTCTCGGCGGGATCGTGCAGTCTCCCACGCATACGGAGAGGATCCTGGATCTTTCCAGTACTGAAATCCAGCAGTTCAACAATTCCTATTCGATCGTTTACTTTCTTCAGATCTCGTCCGCCGGGGCGAACCTCCTCGCCCTCCAGGGGACGCAGGCGATCAACATCAGGGTGTGGGGAGAATTTACATATCAGGTGAACAAATGAACCCGAACTGCCGTTATGTGGTCCGGTTTCTCTCCGTTGTTGTGATTGCCGGGATTCTCCCCCGGTGCACGTTCGCCGGAGATCAGACAAATATCAGGGGGCTTGGAATGGCGAGAACATCTGTCGCCGCATCACGCAGCCTTGATGCCATCGACATCAACCCCGCAAATCTCGCGCTCCCGGACGAAGGCACCGTGACGGTCAGCCTGTTCCCGGTCGGTGTAGGGATCGGAAGCGATTTCATGACATACGGCCTGTACAACAAATTCTTCACGGGAGTGGAAACCCCGTCCGGCCGCGTTGCGAAGAACCTCTCGGAGAGTGACAAACAGGAGCTGCTGAATGCGTTCCCCGGAGGGATCGGCGAGATCGGTGCGGGTGGAGAAGTCCGCCCCATCGGACTTGCAATCCGGATTGGACATCTCGCAACATTTGCCCTCACGATGACGGAACGGGTGGCCGCATCGGCGTCAATCCCTTCGTCGTACGCAAAGTTCTTCCTGGAAGGTGTAACTCCGGGGTCTTCGTATGACTTCAGCGGGGCCGGGGGATCGGCCGCATGGACGGCCGAGTATGCACTCTCCGCCGGGTTCGATCTGCCGGCAGTGCCCTGGTTCAGGAACTGGTCGGGTGGCATTTCGCTGAAGCTCGTGCACGGGTTTGCTTACGCGGCGGTCACACGCGACAACACCTGGCTCTCGTCGGGGAACAATGCCGTTCTCGACGGGAATATTGATATCGCCGGCGTAAGCGCGCACTCGGATTTCCAGCATTCCCCCTTTCCTGCTCCCGCCGGGAGCGGGATCGGCGCCGACATCGGATTCTCGACTGAGGTCAACTCATTCCTGATTGCGGCGATCAGCGTCACGGATATCGGCTCGATGCGGTGGGACGGGGACGTGAAGGAAATGTACGGGCAGGGACAAATTCACCTCGATGACCCGACGAGCAGCGCCCAGCGTGACTCGCTCCAGAATGCCGTCTCGGGGAATACGAGGCCGGGAGCGGCGTTCACAGTGGGGCTTCCGACGACACTGAGGATGGGGGTTCAGGCCGAAATGAAAAATATCCCCTGGGTGAAGGAATTCTTCCACGCGGAGATGACAGCGGCCTGCGACTATACTCAGGGGTTCTCGGATTTCCCGGGATCGAGCCGGGTGGGTCGTCTTTCGCTCGGGCTGGAGTACCGCCCGTGGGAGTTCTTACCGCTCAGGACGGGTCTCGGATTCGGCGGGGAGGACCGCTTTGATTTCGCCCTCGGGTTCGGTGTCAAAATCTGGGCAGTCGAGCTCGAATTCGCATCCGACAACATCGGCTGGCTGTTTTCGCACGATTCATTTTCACGCGGATCCATTGGTGCCGGGCTTACGCTGAAGTTGTAGAGGTCGTCTTCTCTCGACCCGCAGGAAACTATTCCCGATCAACGGGCTTCGCCTTTCACCCGGAGAACGGTCAATCGCGACGTTGATTGTTGTCCTCCCAATCGGCCCGTTCGGAGAGGCTGGACAAAGCATGTAGGTCTCAGAAGTAATGCGAGCCCCCCCCGTCAGCGGAAAATAGACCCGAGCCAGATCCCAGAACTGCCGTTTTTCATCTGTATTGCCCACTTTACATGGCAATAATGAGTTCCTGAGTACCATGTTATTCTCCAGATTCGATTCCTTGCTTGATTGAGCAAGAAAAAACCTCCTCAGCGAATTAAACCTTGCCTCCCGCTATCTCGTCAAAAATCTGTTATTTTGGCCGAAAGCCAATGTGGTTTTCATGCTCTTTCGATGTTGCCTGGACGAAAATTGGATGAAAGTGTAAGCCAACCCTGCCCGGGCTGGTGGCATTTCGTGAGGATTTGTGCTGAGATCGCTATGGGCCTCGTGCAACGATTGGACGACGGGAATACGCTCATGGCCTGGGCGGCGGGGAATCCGACTGTCACGAAGGTGGCTGCCGGGGAGACCAAACTCTATGAAATGGCGTTCGATACCCGACAGTTTTTACTTCATTTAACCTTTGGAGGACAGTCATGAAAAAACTGGCATACCTGTCATCTCTGTTCCTGCTCGCGAACAGATTCATCTTCTCTCAATCATTTGTGTACATCTCGCCAAAAGACAATTCAATGCTTGTATCTCTCGGTACGAATATTATCCTCAAATCAAGCGATATGATAGATCCGGCAAGTCTCTCCCGCAACGAATTTTCGGTGTTCGGAACTGTCAGTGGTGAGCACAACGGGACCATAAGACTGTCGGATGACAATGCGACGATCCTGTTTATTCCTTCGACGCCGTTTTCAGCAAACGAGAATATACACGTCAATGTCACCCAGGGTATCAAGACTCTTGATGGAGCGTCGCTTCCCGCAGTCACAATACACTTCACAACAACGCCTCTTTCACAAAACATGAAGATAGAACTCTCAACGCTGATGGAGGACGTGTCGCCGGGTCAGCCTGCATCGGCACATACGGTCCATAAAGCAGCCTCAAGAGCCGCGTCACCGGATACGCTCCCTTCGGATTTTCCGACAATCTCCGTGGATAGTTCAAATAATCCGGCTGACGGAAAAATCTTCATGGCTAATATATCACAAACGCCAAGTGTCAGTCAGTATTTGATGATGTTGAATAACGACGGCAGTATCTTGAAATATAAGAAGGCAAATGATCTATTCTGGGTAGGTTTTGAAGTTCAGCCTAACGGCGAGCTTTCATACGGAGACATTACGCTGGCGAATGACGGTTGGTTGTTTGCCGGGAGATACATTGTGATGGACACGTCGTTAACACCTGTCGACACATTCCAGACCGGGAACGGCTATGCATACACAGTTCCGGCCGCACTTCTTCTCCTGCCGAATGGACACGCCCTGATGTACGCAATTGACCCTGAGCCGGTTGATATGAGTCCGTATGGTGGAAATCCAAATGCTACCGTCGCCGGAGAAGTGATCCAGGAACTCGACGCATCTAAGAATGTCGTTTTTCAATGGAGGAGCTGGGACTATCTTCCACTGTCGAGCTCATACATTGACCTTACCACGAGTGTTGTCGACCCGATCCATGCAAATGCCCTGGCAGTGGATGCAAACGGGAATATTCTCTTTTCCATGAGACATTTTGCAAGTATCATAAAAATAGACCGGCAGACCGGGAATCTCAACTGGATACTGGGGGGGAAACAAAACCAGTTTACATTTGTCAATGAGCATGCATCGAATGCTCCGAACTACTTTTCATTCCAACATGACGTGAGAGTGCTGCCGAATGGAGATATAACGTTGTTCGACAATGGATTCCAGCATTCACCCCAATATTCTCGCGGGGTAGAGTATGCATTGGATGAACAGAACAAAACGGCAACACTGGTCTGGGAATACAGGCACTCGCCTGATTTCTTTTCTCCCGCAAATGGTTCCGTGCAGAGGTTAGCAAACGGCAATACTCTTATCGGGTGGGGACAAGCAAGTTTAGCCAGCAGGGTGATGTGCACGGAAGTTCATCCTGATAATAGTATCGCGCTTGAATTGTCCTTCCCGTCAGGGCAATATTCTTTCAGGGCCTTGAAGTTCCCCTGGGCAAGCGGAACTGCGGCAGCGAATGTGACTCAAGAAGTGTTGCAGAGCAACACATATACATTCAACTCCAGCGCAGACACGACCGGAATAAAGATAAAATTTGACTCTCTTAGTACCGGTTTTTATGAATTTGCAACCGTTGCAAGGTATAACTATTCTCCGGTCAACCCTACCTTCGGTGGAACTGCACCGATCATGGTTTCAAATTACTTCAATATCATGGGCTCCGGCATAACTTCTTACACAGGGCTTGTGAGCGTCATCCTCAAATACTATCCTGCGGTCACCAATCCCAGATCAACCATCGTGTATGCACGAGCGAACAGCAAGAGCATCTTCGCTCCTTTGCCGACAAGCTATGACTCGGCAAACGGCGCGCTGACGTTTACGACGTCGAACATCGGTGATTTCGCATTCGGCATTCCGCAGACGATCGATTCCGCCTATGCGCCCGTCCCTCTGTCGCCGGCTGACAGTGATATTGTGAACGAAGCCGCCCCGGTAAAGCTGGTCTGGGGTACGCGCGGGAATGTTCAAACGTATCATCTCCAGGTTTCGATGAACGTGTCATTCAGCACTCCTGTCGTCGATAATCCAGATTTGACCTCTGCCTTCTACACGCTAAGTCCCGTAAACAACACGACGACCTATTACTGGCGGGTCAACAATACAAATGCCGCCGGCACAAGCGCGTGGTCAAACCCAGAAATCTTCAGTACCGCCCCCGCATTCATAAAGATGGCATCTCCGAACGGCGGAGAACAATGGCATCCGGATTCAACGTACATCATTCGCTGGAAATCCAACATCAGCGATACGGTCAACGTAAAGCTCCTGGACGGGAATACCGTTGTGTCAGTTATTGGGGACACCATAGTCGGCGGAACGAACGCCTATCAATGGCAGCTCCCATCCGGCGTAAAACAGGATTCCTTGTATAGGATCAGGGTTTCCAGCATAAACAATGACAGCCTGTACGGCTTGAGTAGTTCTTACTTCACAGTAAGAAGCGTTGTTACCGGTATCACCGGTGTTACCTCTGCCGTAAAGACCTATCAATTATCTCAAAATTACCCAAACCCCTTCAACCCTTCGACCACGATTCGCTATGCGATTGCTAATCGATCGCTCGTGACGTTGACCGTGTTCAATACGCTCGGGCAGCAGGTTGCAACGCTGGTCAACGGGAGTGAAGACCCCGGAAATTACGATGTGCGTTTCGATGCCACTGGATTGGCGAGCGGCGTCTACTTCTACAGGCTGCAGGCCGGGAGCTTTGTGTCCACGAAGAAACTCTTGCTTCTCAGATAGTATCTCGTGATCCCACGGACATTACAGGCCCGGTGAAATTCTCATCGGGCCAATGTTCTTTTATCCGCTCAAACCGTTCCAGCCCTCCCGCGGCAATAGACGCGGGTGTTCGTTGAGCTAGTCTCAATCGCAAGAGATAGAGCTGATTCCCCCGTTACTTCGCAAGTAGCTTGCGTGTCGGGTGAGATCGAAAGAGCGAACAAAATGCCCCGATGTCAGGGGGCATTTCCATGCCGGTCCGGTCGTCCCGTCTGTCGGCATATCTCATCGTCCCTTCCATTGTCAAAATCCTATCCACCCTCGAGCTCTCCTGAAATCCGTGATAAGAAAGGGTGGATTGCATGCAGGTGGGAGGGGAGGAATTTCAGCGCGACAATGTGGTGAATGGTCAGGTCCCGGGGTGTGTGCACGACGCTCATCCTCCCTTCGCCGAACTTTTCGCTGATCGTGTAGTGAGAGACAATCTTACCGGGCCCAAGTGATCTCCGATGTGAACGAACAGCGAATTCGAGCTTAACGATTCACGCAATGTCGGGGAAAAGCAGAATAGCAAATGGCCTCCGCAGACGAGCAGCGCTCCCTCCATACGAATCACTGTTTCCTCAGATTGTGGTTTTCGTTCATTTGCGATACCTTTGGACGCACGCCACAGTCCGAGAGGCTCCACATGAACCCGATTCCATCGGTCAACCCGAATGCCGCGCGGTTGTTTGCCCTGACACTGATTCCCCTGCTCCTGTCACCACAAACCTCGGCCCAGCCGGCTACAATCAGCGAGTCGGTCCAGGTTTTCCGGACGTATCCGTTCTCCGATCCTGATCCGGTGGCGCGGATCGGCAACATCTATCCGTATTTCCGGTTCCAGGGGTATACCAATCGGCCTGTCGACCGTCCCTGGACGATCATCACACTGGAGAACCCGTACATCCGCGTTCTTGTCGCTCCCGGCGTAGGCGGAAAAATCCTGGGGGCGTTCGAGAAATCGACCGGGAGGGCGTTCATCTATTACAATCACGTGATGAAATTCCGCGAGATCGCCATGCGGGGGCCCTGGACCTCCGGCGGGATCGAGTTCAACTTCGGCGATATCGGGCATGCGCCCACGACGGCGACGCCTGTCGATTACGTCACGAGGAAAAACCCGGACGGGAGCGTGAGCTGCATCGTGGGGGCGCTTGATCTCCCGTCACGGACCGAATGGCGTGTGGAGATCAGACTCCCCGCCGACAGGGCTCTGTTTGAAACACGCTCGTACTGGTTCAATCCGACGGACGTGAGCACTTCGTTCTATCACTGGATGAATGCGGCGGCCGATGCGGATTCGACACTCCAGCTGATTTATCCAGGGAACGCCTATATCGGGCACGGGGGCGAGTGCTCGCCGTGGCCGGTCGGTCCGGACGGCCGGGATCTCTCGTACTACCGAGACAATGCGTTCGGGTCGTACAAATCATATCATGTGCTGGGCGTGTACACGGATTTTTTCGGTGCGCGCTGGGGGGAATTCGGCGTGATACACTGGGCGCGTTACACGGACAAGCCGGGGAAGAAGCTCTGGATCTGGGGGCTCTCACGGGAGGGAGAGATCTGGAAGGATCTGCTGACAGACACCGCACTGGGGAACACGCAATACGTGGAAATCCAGTCGGGCCTCCACTTCAACCAGGCGATGATGCAGAGCAGCAGGACGCCATTCAAGCACATGCAATTTCTTCCCGCCGCGTCCGAACGGTTTACGGAGACCTGGTTTCCATTCAAAGGGGTCGGGGGGGTCACGCGGGCTACGCCGGACGGCGTGCTGTATGTCCGGTCGGCGGAGGGAAAACTCCACTTCAGCTTCTGTCCTACGCGCGAATTCCGCGGTCCTGTGTCGGTCCGGGTTCAGGACGGAGTCACACGATCGCAGGCGGTGTCGCTCATGCCACTCCAGCCCATGGAGGACTCTGTCACCATTGCTGACTCTCGGGCGCGTTTTGAGATCAACGTCGGCGCTCTGATTCGCTATGCAAGCACGGATGACAGTGAACGTGTGCTTCAACGCCCGATCGTGTCGGCTCAACCATTTGACTGGAATTCCTCGTACGGACTATCGTTCGATGCACGCGAGCGGGCGCGGCAGCGTGATTACGAGGGGGCGCTCACTTCGTATCGCATGTCAATTGCAAAGGACCCGGCATTTCTGCCGAGTCTTGCCGGGGCGGCAGAACTTTTCTACAGGCGGATGGATTACGATTCGTCGTTCATGTATGCCCGCCGCGGACTCGCGATCGACGAGTATGACCCCGAATCGAACTATTTTTACGGCCTGTCCGCACGGAAGCTGAACAGGAACTACGATGCAAAAGACGGTTACGGCCTTGCCGCACAATCGCGCGAGTACCGCCCGGCGGCCGATCTGCAGCTCGCAGAAATGGCATTTGCTGCGGGAGACTGGAGTGAAGCCGAAGAGTACGGAAACAGATGCCTGACGGACGATGGATCGAACATGGGGGGAGCGCAGCTCATGGCGGTGCTGTACCGCCACAAGGGGGACACAACCGGGGCGATGCGCATCCTGGGTGATATGATCGGCCGGGATCCGTTGAGCCACTTCGCACGCTTTGAACGGTACCTTCTTGCATCGTCGATCGAATCCCGGTCTGGATTTACAGACGCAATTCGCAGCGAACTGCCGCACGAGACATACATGGAGATCGCAGCGTACTATGTCCGGCTCCGGCTCTGGGAAGACGCAGAGGCGGCTCTGCGCCTGGCACCGCTGCAGCCTCTGGTGGACATCTGGCGGGCGTATTTCGCGTCAAAGCTCGGACATGAGACGGAGAGCAGGAAGCTTCTCATGACAGCTCTCGCTGCCAGCCCGATGCTTGTGTTTCCCCACCGGCAGGAAGATATGGAGATTCTCCAGTGGGCGGAACGTGAGCGGCCTCACTGGAAGAACAAATACTACCTGGCATTGCTCGTCTGGAGCCTGGGAAAGCCGGATGAGGCCAGGAAATGGTTGGATATGTGCGGTGACATCCCCGACTATGCGCCTTTCTATCTCACACGGGCGTCGCTCCGGAACAATGACCCAGATCGCGCACTTGCGGACTACAGGCATGCCCTCGATGTGGGCCCGAGCGAGTGGCGGACACACAATGCGATCATCACATTCCTCAACGAACAGGGGCGCTGTGCTGAGGCACTCCCTCTCGCCGTGGCCGCCGCCCGGAGATTCCGGGAGAGCTATATCATCCAGTTCCTGCTGGCCCGGACGTTGCTCTTCAACAGAAACTACGAGACCAGCCTGGCGATACTCGATACGCTGACGATTCTGCCGTTCGAGGGGGCCAGATACGGCAGGGATGCGTACCGGCAGGCATGCGTCCTTATGGCACTTGTGAAGGTCCGGAACAGAGAATACAAAGCGGCGCTTCCCCTGATTGCCCGGGCCCGGCTCTGGCCGGAACGCCTGGGGGCCGGGGAACCATACGGCGCGGATGCCAGGATTGAAGACTATCTTGAAGCCGGTATTCTTCACAGGACCGGCGAAACGAACCGGGGGAATGATCTCCTGGAGAAGATCGCGAAGTACACCGGTGCGCACCAGAACACATGGAATGCACAACACCTGGTCGGAGCCTATGCATTGCGTGATCTCGGGAAGGAGTCCGAAGCGGTTGCGATGCTTGAACGGTGGACCGCGCGGGAACCCGCGAACCCGGAGGCGCGATGGTCGCTCATGGTCTTGAAGAGAGAGAAGGGTGCGGTACGGGCGCTCGAGGAGAGCCTTCGCTCATCCGTCCTCAACAGGTCCAACGGGGACCAGGATTTCGTGCTCATTGCGGACGTCGTCAGGATGGGCCTGAACAAATGACCACCCCCCGGACAACAACCACCAACGTTTTCATGAAGTTGTTAATGAGACCTGTCTCTGCCTTACTCGCTGTTTACTTCGTTGGATTCATGAGCAACTCGTCGGTTGCTCAGACATCGCGCGCCTGGAAGATGCACGACATGTCTCGTCCCCGCCCACCGGTCGTTGTGGTGCCCGACCAGGAACATCCGGTGCTCCGCTTGAACGGGGACACGAAGGGTAACCCGCGTCATTGCCCCCCGGGACGATTCCGGCCCGAGTGACAGGCTAATCGCTCCTGTCGCTGAAGGGAACGGCTGCCCGTTTCAGGCCCCGTTCGTACACGGAAAAGAGACCGCAGTCAGGAAGCGAATGCGACATGGAGGAGTTCTGGTACACGATAGTTAGGCCGCGCAATGCTAGCGCAGAAGCCGCTCTTGCAGGATCGTCTGGATGTCGCGCCGGCCATCCAACGCGCAATGCACGTAGACGGTCGTGGATTCGAGGGAGTAAATGATTCGGTAGGGTTTGTGATGCAGTTCCCGGAACTCCGTCACACCAATCTCGAAGAGTTCCGTGGGGATCTTGCCATGCAGAGGGAGTTTCCGGAGCTTCTGGCATGTTCGTCGGAGGGCGGCGAACAATCGGTCTGCTCTTTCCATGGAATCGTTCATCGCAACGAACGCGTAGATCTCGAAAAGATCATCCTCGGCATCGTGGTCGAACATCACGTCATACTTTTTCATGCTTGAGCGCCGCAATGCGCCTATCAAGCGAACCGAAAACGTTGTCCATCGATTTCGATTTCCCGCGTCGGATATTCTGCTTGCTCCGCGTGAGGATCTTCAGGAGCGCGAGTGTTTCCTGCATCCGTTCGTATGAGCGGATATCCTGGACGACGACCTTAGCCTGCCCGTTGTGGGTCACAACGAGTGTCTGCCGGGTGTTTGTGATCTCCCGGATTAGCTCTGAGGCATGCGCCTTGAGGTAGCTGATGGGTTTGACGGCCGTACTCAGTTTCACGGACACCTCGACTGAAAACGACTACAATATGGTCTATATTGCGGTCATTGTCAAGGAGCGCGGCCGTATGCTTGATACATATGCGCTCATGGCGTATATCCCACGATGGTCACCATTGAGACCACCCGGTATGGACCAAACGAGTGTTGGGTGCTCTGACCGATGATGAATACAGGGTTTGTGCAGACTCGGAAATAGGAGACATTTTCTGCTCGCAACATAACCGCAGTCCGATCGATCTCGGGCAGAGCCCGAATCAACTTTTCGGCATTGGCCAATTCGGACTGCGCTTCTGTCGACACATCGGGTCTTGTAGATCCATCGACGGTATCCCTATCGAATGGCACGTGTCGTTTTTCCCGTACCTTTATTCTGAGAGAGAGATTCCGTGCGATTGTGAAGAGATAGCTCTTGAGGGATTCAAAAAGGATTTCTGCCGCTCCAGTCTACGCCCAAACGAATGTTTCCGAGGTGATATCCTTTGCTTCGTCGGAATTGCCGGTGAGGCAGAAGGCAAACCGGTATACCGCATCGGAATAGCAGACGTAGATATGATGGAAATCCGTTGTGTCATTTGGCGTATTCGTAGTATCCGCGAAATCAGTGAAAATTACAGGCGATATTGATCACCTTGACTGCAGAGGGAAATGCGGTGCATATTTACATTATCTCCCGCCGCGTGTTAAACTTTTCCAGAACCTTCCCCTACATTTTTCGTACACCGATCATTGATGCCTGACTTCCCCATGCCTGAAAAGCTCGCAATTCCTCTCGGCGAAGTGCAGAAGACCCTTTTTCTTCCTCTCTGGGGGCGCGCCGTGGAAACCATGAAAGACCACCCGCATCTATCGGATCCGACGGCCGTCAGGATCATGGAAAGCGTGGATTTCGACTTCTCCACGATTGCCCGCAACATGAAGAGCATCACGCGGCACGCGTGGATAGCGCGGAGCTTGCTGATCGATCGCTGCGTGAGAAGATTCCTGGAGGACTCTCCCGACGGAACTGTCGTCAACATCGGCTGCGGCATGGATACGACGTTCGACCGGGTTGACAACGGTCGTGTCCGATGGTTTGACCTTGATCTTCCGGATGTCATCGCCTTGAGGAGGAACTTCATTTCAGAAACCCCGCAAAGAACTTTCATTGACTCTTCGTTTCAGGACGACAACTGGTTCTCGGAGGTGGCGGCACCGGGACGGCTCTTGCTTGTCGCCGCCGGCGTGTTTTACTACTACGAGGCGCACGACATCCGGAGGTTCTTCATCAAACTTGCAGAGCGGTTTTCGGCAGCGGACGTCATCTTTGACGCTGCTTCTCCCAGGGGGGTGGAAGCGTCGAACAGGCTTGTCCTTCGCGCGGGAGGAATGGGTGACAGGACGCCCCTCAGGTGGGGGTTGGAGAACGCCGCGGTAATTACATCTTGGGATCCCCGGATCCGTGTCGTGGCGGAGCATTTGTATTTCCGTGAGGCCGGGCTTCGCCTTTCACCGGGGGACCGGATCGTGGGGATGATCTCCGACGCACTGCGCATACAGTGGCTTGTGCACTGCCGGCTAGAGTGAAGCTTAAGTGGCAATTCAGACACCGCTTACATTCCAGCAGGGCAATCATCCACTATTCGTTTGTGGGTCTCGGTGAAGCTGGGAACAACGAAATCGACCTCATGACGGAGAGCGCGTATGACCAGAAAACGAAACGTTGGCCAGACTGGCTGGACCATTCCCAATTAAGATCTGTGATGTGAGAGGATCATGGACACAATCTCAAATGAAATAAGATGGGTGATATTCGACTTAGGCGGCATCGTTGTGCCTGAAACCGGGGGACCAGTATGTGATGAAATTGCTGCATACTTGAGAATTTCTCCCCAACAGCTTTCAAGCTATAATAGCAGATACAAACGAGAATTGACCAAAGGCAAAATGAGCCTGCTGGAATTGTACTCGGCCATGATCCGGGAGATGGGATTGCCATTCTCACCTGACGATGTTCTGCACCATCATCTTACCTTTTACCGGCAAGTCTCCACGCCCCATAATTCAGAGATAATCTGGATTATCGAGAAGCTGAAGAAGGTTCTCGGCGTGGCCTGTCTTACTAACACTGAGAGCGAAATTGCCGACGTCAGCAGGAAGGTGGGATTGTTTGATCATTTTCACAGAGCGTTTCTGTCTGTGGATTTGGGGATGCAAAAACCTGATCGTGAGATTTATGAAGAGGTGACGAGAAACGTCGGCTGCTTGCCTGACAATATCTTCTTCGTTGACGACAATATGGAAAATGTAGAGGCTGCAATTGATGTCGGGATGCATGGATATCTGTATTGTGATGTAGAGAAGTTGAGGATAGCGATTTCGTGTTTCTGCCCGTTACCTTAATGTCATTCCAAACGGAGAAAAGACAAATCGCTCAAACAGGAGTGGGAACTCGGGAAAGTCTAAGATACAATACCGAGTTATTAAGAGTCAGCGTGGCGTTGCCGCGAACTATGGCACAAGTGTGAATTTACCTTGACGAACCGTCGAGCGCCTGGTGGATCGTGAAGGGGATGTCCTTGGATCCCCCAATATGTCCCCAGAACAAGCTGACATCCCCCTGGACAATCGGAAGTTCCAAGTTGAGGTTCCCCGGTGGAAGAACCCGCTGTACCGGGCTCTTCGGTTTGTCGAGGCGGTGCGCGCCTATTTTTGGTTAGTATCACCTGATACTATTTCAGCATCAGGAGCTTCCTGGTTACGCGGTATGTTTCTGGGTGTGACGGTTCGATTCCGCTTGCCCGGAGGGTGCAGAAGTACACTCCGCTCGCCAGATTGTGCCCGTCAAACGTGACAGTGTGACTCCCGCTGTTCTGCCGTTCACTGACCAGTGTTCTAACTTCCCTTCCCAGGAGATCGTAGGTAGTATCTTAGAGTCTGTGTAAAATGAAAATCGGGTGATCTTCCCGTATATTTTGTTCGCCAGAACGGAATACACGAAGGAGGAACCACCCGATGATACCACGACGCAAACGTACGGAGATCGCTGGAGAAAAGAAAGTCCCCACAGCTGCTGAGCTCCGCAGGCAGACATGGGCATCGATCGAGGGCATTGTTGCCGTCCTGATGAAGATCATGTTTGAGATCCTGCTGGACCGCGCTGCCACCGAGCAGATAGGGGCTTTGCCCTATGAACGGACCAGCAGCCGGAAGAACTACCGGAACGGGAGTTACAAGCGGAATCTAACCACCCGCTTCGGTTCAATCGAGGATCTGCTGGTACCTCGCTTCCGCGAAGGGGCCCTGCTCCATAGCCTCTTTGCCCCCTACCAGCAACGGACGGAAGATGTCGATAAGGCATTGGGGACGCTGTTCTTAAACGGCATTAGCACGCATAAACTGAAGGGGATCGCCGAACAGCTCACAGGCCGGCCCGTAAGCGCCCAGACGGTCTCCACGATCGTCCAGAAATCCGACGAGGACCTTGCTCAGTACCGGACGAAGGCCATCGAGGACAAGTACGAGTACCTCTTCCTGGATGGCATCTACGACAAAGTCCGTGAAATCGGCCTCGAACGTAAGGTTCTCCTCTGTGCCCTCGGCATCACCAAGGATGGCAAGAAGGAGATTCTCTCGTTCCGTCTGGTCGATTCCGAGAGTGAAGCGAACTGGACCGAGTTCCTAATCGACCTCAAAAACCGTGGGCTCAAGGGTAATGCCCTGCGGCTTATTACGACCGACGGTAACCCGGGTCTGAGGTCAACGCTCAAGCGGCTCTTCCCCTACAAACGGCATCAGCGGTGCATCTGGCACAAGATGACCAACGTCCAGGGAAGGGCCAGGAAACGCAACCGCAGGGCGCTCATGGGCGAGTGTAAGACGATCTTCACCGCCACATCGCGACGTGAGGCCATCCATCGGTTCAAGACCTGGAAGAAACACTGGGAAATCGAAGAACCCTCGGCAGTCAAGTGTCTCGCGAAGGACCTCCGGGAATGCCTCACATACTTCGATCTGCCCAAAGAACACTGGAAGAGAATCCGAACGACAAACGTTCTCGAACGCAGCTTCCGGGAGGTCAGACGCAGAACCCGACCGATGGGAGGAACCTTCGTCAACCCAGCGAGCGCTGAACGCATTCACCACAACGTCTTTGGACTGCTAAACAACAACTGGAAGAAACACCCGATTGCATTTACACAGAACTCTTGACATTACCAGATCGTACACTTTCAGTGTTACGTCGCTGCTGGCTGAAAGCCGATACTCGATGGTCGTAGCCGGGTTAAACGGATTGGGATAGTTCTGTTCGAGCTCGAAAAGCGAGTGTGCAAGCCCCGCCCTCGCGACCGATGTGACTTGCCCGGGATATTTCAATCTCATATTGTCCACATAGATGTTCCCGGATGTCATCTGCCCCTGGACATTTACGACTGCAAGCTGGATCTCAATCCGTATCAGCGACAAGGGCCACTGCGGAACCCCTGAGAGCGAGACGAGCCCGGCCACCGGCGCATTGATCGCGTCGAAGGCGATGCTGTCATTCAGAAACTTCTTCCCCGCACCCCGGAAGAGCGCGGAGTCGATGTCGGAAAAAAGGAAAAATAATCGATGGTTGCGCCCGTCCGATTTGACATCCAGATAGATGGAATCGGGAATTCCGAAGACAGGCAGTCCTTTATTCAGGTATATTGAGTATGATGTGTTTGCCGGGTCGTACGTACATTGATAATGGATCCTGAATGATGCGCCGCCCTGGGATTTCTGGTCGGTTGCCAGGCTAACGGAAAGGGAATCGAGGTTCAATCCACTCCAGGACCAGCCGCTCAGACTGTCAAACGCATCGAACGTGACCATGCCGGTGGCGCTTTCGACATTGACGGTGCTCGTGTCACTGTGTCCGCCGAGCGAAGCGATGACTTTCGTTGTGCCGTTCTTTCTTCCCGTGAACCTGCCCGTTGAATCAATTGTTCCCACCTGGGGGTTGGTCGATGTCAGATTGAAGGACGTCATCGGCAGAGAATGCTGCACCGAATCCCCATCGTACGCCGATGCGGTCATCTGCACAGCTCGAATCGTGTCCGTTACGGTGAATTTCGGATTCATGACGATATACGCAACATTGGATGTCTTGACAAAACACGAGTCGGTCACCGCATTGCACTTCGCATACACATACCCGCTGTCTGGATGATCGGCAGGGGTAAGGACACCGTACGGCGCAATCGTGCCGATCCTGCTATCGCACGAATACTGTACCATGGACTGCGGCAGAATGATGGTGTTTCCGTTTGTATCGAGTGCCACGGCGTGAAACGTGTACGTATCATATCGGAAGATCTTCAATCCGTGTGTGGTAAGTCGCATCGACGTAAAACTCTGCGGTGAAGAGGAGGAGAGCACCATCAGAGAGTACAGGAAGTTCGAGCCGAACGACTGGAGGCTGTCGATTCCTCCCCCATGGCCTTGGCCCGGGAAGTAAAGACCCTGATTGTATATTCCCAGCCGGGTGGCAATTCTCTCGATCGCAATGCCGCCGTAGAGTGTGATCCCGAAATTCGACGAAACGCCGCTGTCCTGCGGCACGATCGTGTCGGACAATCCATCGATGCTTGCGATAGCTGGTTCGCCGGCATTGATCCAGGCCGGGTTCACAATCGCGCCGGCATAATTGATGATCCCCGAAATGGCGCTTGAGTGTCCCGGATTGCCGCTCGTCCCTTCAATGTCCCCCCACATCGTCTGATTGATCCCCGTCGGGATTTCGGATTCGTTCCAATACGCATAGTGGACCGCGATCATTGATCCTGCCGACGACCCTTCCAGGAAGATCTTTGATGTATCGATCCCGTATTCGGCTGCATGCGCCCGGAAGAAACGAACCGCGGCCTTCGTATCCTGAACACCGCGAAGCAATGCTTCCAGGATTGTCGTGACGTTTTCCGGGGACTCGATGCCGATCCTGTAATCGACTGTCGCCGCGACATACCCTCGTGTTGCGAAGTCGATGCACTCCGGGGTCATTTCGCTTCTGTTGCCGCTGACAAGACTTCCGCCGTGCATGCAGATCACGAGCGACCTCGAGGTCACGGTGTCGCCTGTGGGCTGATACACGTCCATCAGTAGGGTGTCGGGCGTTCCGGTAATATCGGTATTCAATCCGAACGGGATCCCTGTTCCGGTTGTAACAGATGGAAAGATGACATCCCTGTATCGTGTCCCGGCGACTCCGACGCAGAAGCAGCCGGAGAGGATGATGGTCCCAGGTATGGTTATGAGGAAGCGGGAAAGTCTGTTCATGAGAGTATCTCCTGGTTCACAAGTGTTCGCCGGTCTGGCGGGGAATGGAGGTGTTCGGAGGGACCCGGACCATTGAGAATCGAGGGAGCGCAGGCAACAGTGCTTGCGATAGCGACAAGATAAATCACGATCAGACCAGTGTCAAGAGAGTTGCCAATATCGGTGCACGCAAATATCGTTGCACACGGCCGTGAGATTCGGTCTCTACAGCACCCCAGCAGAGTTTCACGGCGTTTCGCATATCCTTCGTTCAGCCAACCTACCGAGGTACGATGGGGGAAACTAATCGCCATTGCGAATGAAGAGGGGCGTGGGAGAAACTACGACTGCGGTGAACCAGCAGCGTGCATCGCAGCAACGGAACTGCAGACCACCCCGGCGGAGACCCGTGACGCCGTTCCTCCTCCCGCCGTGCACGTGGAGGTGATCCGGGGGACGAGCACCCGGAACGCAGGACGCTCACGCGCCCGTTCACGATCGGCCGGGGGGAAACGTGCGACGTCCGGTTTACCGACTGACCGGGCATGATAGAAAACCCCCGCAACTTCGATGGCTCCCCGTGAGCACGCCATGGGGCAGGAGAATTCAATGGCGATCCGGCGAGACGTGGGATAACTGAATGCAACCCAGCAAAACTGCAAATCCCCTGCCTCAACCAACCGCGCAACTTCCGGGACGCCGCACCAGTATAAACCGGTAGCGTCTTAATCACAATGACAGCGGTTTTCTCCCATTCTTCCGCAGGGGAATACCCATGAAATTCGCACGGAATGTGAACGCCCGTGGAGTTCCTCCCCGTCTCCCAGGAGTCTGCTTTCTTCTTCTGGTCCTACTGCCGCTTGCTGTTGGCGCACAGGGAACGCACACCGACGCATTGCCCCGGGTTGAGCTGGCTGGCCTTCTGGGCGACTCTCTGACACCAAGGATCCTTGTTCTGGGGACGCCGCATCTCAGCACGCTGAAGGGGAGCTTCAACCGAATGGCCCTGGATTCCTTGCTGGTCGTGTTGCAGCGATTCAGACCTCAGGTTATTGCGGTAGAGACACTCCCTCCTGATGTGATAGGTTCACTTGAGAATGAAGGTGGAGCTGCCCGTGAAGTCGTCGAGTGGTTTGCGGGAAAGCATATCAAGCAGGGAGCCACAATGCAGCGCGTGCTGGGCTGTTCCAGGGAGAGGGCGATGGCCGTCGCGGACTCGCTCGCCGTTCTTCCTGGCCGTCCGGACATTAACACTTGCCTCCTGCAGGTTGCCTCCCTGCTGGCATCGTATGACTATTACTCGGCGCTCCTTCAATGGTCGTACCTCCCCGGGGAATACCGGATACACAACGACGTAATCCCAGATAGCGTCTCTGCGTTTCTGAACAACGATCTCGTTAACCCCAACGAAATCATATCACTGGCCCTGCCTCTCGCCAGGAGATTGATGCATCAGAGGGTTGTCCCTATTGATGATCACACCGACGATCAATTGCTGCTGCCGATAAGCGACAGTCTGACCTCCGAACTGCAGCGGCAACCGTTGTTTCAGGAGGTTGCGGGCTCACGCTTGTACGCGTCTTCTGACAGCTTGATGAAGCTGGCAAACAGCAGGAGCAACCTCCTCCCGTACTACCTGTATCTCAATTCACCGGAATTCATGTCAAACGATATAAGCGTCCAATGGGGGCTATTCCTCAGAACGCATCTTCACTCCGGGTTCGACCGGTACCGGTATGCCCTCTGGGAGGTTCGCAATTTGAGGATAGCCGGCAATGTTATGAGCGCTGCGCCCCTGCCTTCCCAGCATAGAGTGCTTGTGATCATCGGTGCCGCACATAAACCGTTTGTTGAAGCATATCTACATCAAATGCCGGATCTCCGATTGCTGCAATTACAGGACATTCTGAAGTGAACAAATCGTTGTTAGGATATCATTTTGCGCGAGGTAGAACGCCGAGCCGCGTGAGAAAAGTCACCAAGTCGAGCTCTGTCCATTGTTCGGCAATCTTGCCGTTTGCTATGCGGTAGATAAGGATTCCCGAGTAGGCGACCTTCTTTCGCGTCGGTCGATCCGCACCAGATTCCCTTGATGCCAGATATCTTCCACACGCGGTCAGCCACCAGTTTGTTGTCTCTCGTTGACATTGTCTAATTGTATGCGCAGCTGATGAGGAAGTCAAGCGTGTCGCCCACTTGAATAAAGGGGAATGAGGCAAGTCTGGAAATGGAGCGGGCCTCCGGCATATAACGCAAATCCCTTACCGGGATGGCCGGTAGGGGATTTTACAGCAAAAGCCGGTAGCGGGGACCCGATGTTTCGTCTACAGAGGATTGTTCCTGCCGTCGATTGAAAGGGTGAATGTGGATACTGTCATTATCTGTAGAGTTGATCCCAAACAACTTCGGAAGTTAGTACAGATCGATGGAATCAAACTCTTCAGGCCTCCAGATCCGGGGCAGACAAACTGAACCGCGCGTTCATGATGTACCTAATCTGGCAGACCCCGAAAACAAAGAATCCCTGCCACTTCCGTGACAGGGATTCTTCTTTAGGACCAGTAGCGGGGACAGGACTTGAACCTGCAACCTTCGGGTTATGAGCCCGACGAGCTACCAATTGCTCCACCCCGCGATCGTTCTTTAATATACAGAGGAATCTCTCCTAAGTCAAGCTCAATTTCCTGTCTTTCGATGCGATTTTACAGCCACCCTTTTGACCTGTACCACTCAACGGTGTTCCGGATCCCCTCTTCCAGCGGGATCTGCTGCGTGAAACCGAAATCCCGATCGGCCTTTGATGAATCGCATGTCCAGTAATCCTGGACCATGTCACGAGCCTTTTCGAAATTGATGAGAACAGGTTTCTTGCTGAAGAGGCCGAAGAACTCCGAAAAGGCCGCGATTGTAAACACTCCCGCTTCCGGGATGCGGAGGCGGACGGCGCTCTTGCCGATAACTTCCCGCGCGACTTCACCGATCTCTTTCCACCCGTATACTCGTTTGCTCGATATGAAATACGTCTGGCCGGCGGCCTTTTCGCTCCCGGCGGCCATGACGAAGCCGCGCACAAGGTCGCCGACGTGGATCAGGCTGACGAATTTCTCCTTCATACCGACCATGGGCTGAAGCCCTTTGCTCAGTGTATTGAAAAACTCGTAGATATCCTTGTCCCTGGGGCCGTATACGGCGGGGGGGCGGACGATCGTGATCGGAATTCTGTCAGTGTATTTTGCACATGCCTGTTCCGCTTTCAGCTTGCTCTTTCCGTAATTCGTTATCGGGTGCGGCGTCACCTCTTCGGTCAGGGGAGCGATCCCCGGGCTCGGGCCGGCTGCGGTCTGGCTGCTGATCTGTACGAACCGTTTCAGTCCCGGGTTGTGCAGGGAGACAGCCTCGAGGATGTTCATGGCGCCGTGAGTGTTTCCGCGGTAATATTCCCCGGGAGTCTTTGCCTTAGTCACTCCTGCCGAGTGAAACACGTAGTCGACGCCGGTCACGGCCCGCGCGAGCGCATCCTTGTCGAAAAGGTCGCCGTAAACGAACTCGAGTGGGAGCCCCTGAAGCCACACGGTGTCGCTCGTTTTGCGCAAAAGTACTCTCACGGCGTACTTCTGCTCCAGAAGGAGGTCCACCAGGTGGCTGCCGATAAACCCGGTGGCTCCCGTTACAAGTGCGGTCACGGGATGTTGACCTGAAGTTGAGGAAGGATCGGGATTGACTTTATTGACCGCTTCAAGTATATTGAACAATTATCACTTATGCAATCCTGCAAACAGTGCTGAAATCCCCCGATAGCACCACGTCTTCACGCAGTGATCGCGCTGCAAAACCCTTTTACCCAAGCGAGGAAATCTCTCCAGTGACCCAGGCTACCAAGAAAACTGTCGATCTGTTCGAGAAATGCTGGTCGTTTACGCGGGCTGATGAGATCAAAGCCCTTGGATACTACCCCTATTTTCGGCCGATTGAAGAGAACGAAGGCCCTGTCGTGACGATTGAGGGGCGGAAAATCATCATGGCCGGCTCGAACAATTACCTCGGCCTCACCGCCGACCCCCGCGTCAAGAAGGCGGCGATCGCGGCCATCGAGAAATACGGGACCGGGTGTTCGGGATCCCGGTACCTGACGGGAACACTGGACCTGCACATACGGCTGGAAGAGCGCCTTGCGACGTTCTATGGCAGGGAATCCTGCCTTCTTTACAGCACGGGCTATCAGACCGCGCAGGGAATCATCCCGACGCTCGTCGGGAAAGGCGAGTACGTCGTGTCCGACCGGGACAATCATGCGTGCATCGTGGCCGGGAACCTGATGGCGAAAGGGGCCTTCGCGGAGTTCGTCCGGTACAAGCACAACGACATGGAAGATCTTGAGAAGGTTCTTGCCAGGCTCCCCGCGGAAGCGTCCAAACTCGTCGTGAGCGACGGCGTGTTCAGCACCTCGGGGACGATTGTCAACCTTCCCAACCTCGTGAAGTCGGCGAAAAAGCACAATGCGCGGATCCTGATTGACGACGCGCATGCGACCGGCGTTATCGGGAAGGGGGGGCGCGGGACCGCAAGCTATTTCAGCCTGGAAAAGGACGTCGACCTGACAATGGGGACGTTCAGCAAGACGTTCGCGTCCCTTGGCGGGTTCGTCGTCGGAGAACGCGCTGTCATCAACTGGCTGAAGCACCAGGCGCCGGCACTCATTTTCAGCGCCAGCCCCACGCCGGCGTCAGTTGCCGCCGCCCTCGCCGCCCTCGATATCCTCGAGAAGGAACCGTGGAGAATTGATAACCTCATCACCAATGCGCGCAAAATGCGCGAGGGTTTCAGAAGCCAGGGTTTCAATATCATCGAAGGGGAAACGGGAATCGTTCCGGTGATTATTGGCGACGATCCCAAGACATTTACGTTCTGGCGTGCGCTCTTCGACGCAGGCGTGTTTGTCAATGCCTTCATCAGTCCCGGTGTGCCGAACGGGATGCAGATGCTCCGGACGAGCTTTATGGCCTCACACGAAGACAAGCACCTGAACAGAATACTCGAAGTCTTCGGCGAGATCGGCCGTTCGCTCGGGGTCATCCACTGACTCCTGCGTGAACGGTGCCGGCCCTTTCACTCCTTACCCGGACGCTCTGCGGTACATCGGCGTCATCCGGCCGTCCGGATGCTCGCCCGGAGCCCGGTCCAATCTACGACAACTGAAAGGCGCGTGCTTTCCATGAATGCCACCACCATTCGCCCTGTCACTTCAAAATCCGACGAGAAAAAGTTCATCAAGTTCCAGTGGGCCCCCTACGCGGGGAACCCGCACTGGGTTCCGCCTTTGCTGATGGACAGGAGAAAGCTCATCGACAGGAAGGGGAACCCCTTCTACAAGCACGCGACGATGGAGCTGTATCTCGCGGAACGGGAGGGAAAGGTCGTGGGGCGGATCGGCGCCATTGTGAACGACAACCATAACAGGGAACACGGGGAGAATATCGGCTTCTTCGGGTTCTTTGAATGCATCGATGACCAGGGCGTCGCAAACGCGTTGTTTGACGCCGCGAAAAAATGGCTGAAGGAAAAAGGCGTCACGGCGATGCGCGGCCCTGCGAGCCCGTCCGTCAACGACGAATACGGGCTTCTCATCGACGGGTTCGACCGCCCTCCCTCGGTCCTGATGACGTATAATCCCCCCTATTATCAGGGTCTCATCGAGAGGTACGGTTTCGTGAAGGCACAGGACCTGTTCGCCTACTACATTCACAAGGACAAGGTCTTCAACGAAAAGTTCAAGCGGATTTCGGACACCGTGCTCAGGCGCGAGACGCTGAAAATCCGTCAGATCGACATGAAGAATTTCGAAGAGGAGGTCAAGCTGATCCGCGAGCTTTACTCCCGTGGCTGGTCCAGGAACTGGGGGGAGGTCCCGATGACGGAGGACGAATTCGACTACGTCGCGAAGGATCTGAAAGCGATAGTGGATCCGCGCCTCGTCATCATTGCGGAATCCAGGGGAAAGCCCGTGGGGTTCGGGATGACGCTCCCGGATCTCAACCAGGTCCTCATCCACAACAAGCACGGGTGGCTCATTCCCGGGATCGCCAGGATTCTCCTGTTCAAGAAAAAGATCGACAGGGTGCGGATCGTGATTCTGGGAGTCCTCCCCGAATACGCGAATACGGGAATCGGTGCCGCGCTCTTCTATGAAACCGGCCGCCGCTGCGTCGAAGCCGGGTATCCCCACGGCGAGGCCAGCTGGGTGAATGAAAACAACCTGATGATGAACAGGGGCGCGCAGCTTATGCAGGGGACGATCGACAAGACGTACAGAATCTATCAGATGCCGCTCTGACCATCCGGATGCCCCTCTGATCGGGGCACACGGTCGCGGGAGCGTGAGCCGGAGAGGTAACGACTCGGAAAAGGTGATGAGATGCCTGTAAAGAAAGAGGAGAAGATCTGGATGAACGGCAAGCTCGTCGACTGGGACGACGCCCGGATCCACGTTCTCTCCCATGTTGTCCACTACGGCTCGAGCTGGTTCGAAGGGATCAGGGTCTACGACACCGCGAAGGGTCCCGCCGTCTTCCGGCTCGACAGCCATCTCCGGAGGCTCTTTGATTCCGTCCGGATTTACAGGACCGAGCTCCCCTATGCGATGAAGGAGATGGAAACGGCCGTCCTGGATACGGTCAGGGCGAACAAGATGCGGTCCTGCTATGTGCGGCCGATTGTGTACAGGGGATACGGCGACGTAGGGGTGAATCCCCTGGGATGCCCCGTGGACGTCAGCATCGCGGTCTGGGAGTGGGGGAGCTACCTGGGTCCTGACGCGCTCACCGACGGGATCGACGCCTGCGTCTCGACGTGGAACCGTCCTGCGCCGAACACGCTCCCCGCGATGGCGAAGGCGGGAGGAAACTACATCCTCTCGCAGCTCATGAAGGTGGAGGCGGTGCAGGGGGGGTACAAGGAAGCGATCGCGCTCGACGTCGACGGGCACGTGAGCGAGGGAACCGGCGAGAACGTCTTTGCGGTGAAGGATGGCGTCATTTTCACTCCCTCGCTTTCGTCGTCGCTTCTGCCGGGCGTTACGAGGGCTTCTGTCATCGCCCTGGCCGCCGAGGCCGGGTTCCACGTGCAGGAGACGATGCTCCCCCGCGAACTGCTCTACGTCGCCGACGAGCTCTTCTTTACGGGGACCGCCGTCGAGGTCACGCCGATCCGTTCGGTGGACCGGGTGAACGTGGCGGACGGGAAGCCCGGCCCGGTCACGAAGAAACTGCAGAAAGCGTTTTTCGACATTCTGAAAACCGGAATCGATTCACACGGCTGGCTGAAGTTCATTTACAACGATTGAACGTGCGTCCGCCGGACGCGGCAAGGTCAAGACACCGGGAGGTGCGTCATGAAAAAAAAGTCTTCGCCGAAACGCACGCGGGTCCGCCGACCCGCAGTTCCCCGCCGGAAGGGCAAATCGAAAGCTGCAGGAGCCGAACACTTCAGCATCGGCTCGATCCTCGTCCCGATTGATTTTTCCGTCCACTCCAAGAACGCCCTGAAGTATGCCGTCCCTCTCGCGGAGAAGTTCGGCGCGTCCATCCATCTCGTCTATGTCGTCGAGCCGACGATATATCCCGCAGACCTCGGGTTCGGACAGGTGGTGCTCCCGGGCGTCGAAGAGGAACTCAGGGAAAAAGGGGGAGAGGAACTTCAGGCGTTGATGGAGAAGGAGATCGGCAACCGGGTGGAGTCGTCATGCACCGTCAGGACGGGGAACCCTCACCAGGAGATACTCAGAGAAGCGGAAGAGCTCGGCGTTGCGATGATCGTGGTGGCCACGCACGGCCACAGCGGGGTTGAGCACATGCTGTTCGGAAGCACCGCGGACAGGGTCGTGCGGAACGCTCGGTGCCCGGTCCTGACAGTGTGCCCGGAGCCGCCGGCGAAGTGATTGCGCGCTCCCGGTGCCTTCGCCCGGGCGCTACTTGTTTCTCGTGACAACAAAATCCGCAAACGCCGTGAGCGAGGATTTGCTCGGCGAGGCGGGAAATGACTCGAGCTGCGCTTTCGCCTGCGCGGCGTAATAGTGGGCGCGTTCGCCCGCGTACTCCAGCCCGCCGTATTCCCTCACGAACTCGATCACCTTCTGGGCCTTCATGGACTTGCCGCCGTGCCGTATCATGCCCAGGATGTCCTTCCCCTCGCTCCGCGGCGCCCGGCGGAGCGCGTAGATCAGGGGCAGGGTCAGCTTCTTCTCGTTCAGGTCGAGTCCCGTCGGCTTCCCCGTGATGCTCCGCCTTCCCACGTAATCCAGGACGTCGTCGCGGATCTGGAACGCCAGTCCGACGTTCTCCCCGAATTCCCTCAGGCAGCGATGCCGCTCCGCGTCGTTTGTGCTGCTCGCCGCACCGATCTCGCAGCACGTGGCCAGGAGAGAAGCGGTCTTGTCGCCGATGATCGTCATGTAAGCCTCCTCGTCCATGTCGAGCTTTCGGCTCTTCTGGATCTGGTGGAGCTCCCCTTCGCTCATGCGGCAGACGGCGGTGGAGGTGATTTTGAGGAAATGGAAATCGTCTTTCTCGAGCGACAGGAGAAGGCCGCGGGAGAGAAGATAGTCTCCCATCAGGACCGCAATCTTGTTCTTCCATACCGCGTTGATGGAGGGAAATCCCCTCCGCGTATCCGCGTCGTCGACGACGTCGTCGTGCACGAGCGTGGCGGTGTGGAGGATCTCCACGAGCGTCGCGCCCCGGTACGACTTCTCGTTCACGCCTCCGCACAGCTCGGCGCTCAGGAGGACGAGGATGGGGCGGACCTTCTTTCCCTTCTGGCGGACGATGTACTTCGTGATGAGCTCGACAAGGCCGATTTTCGAGCGCAGCGAGTCACGGAAGACGTGGCCGAACGCGTCGAGGTGCGGCTGAATGGGATGGGCGATATCCTGGAGAGTCACTTGTGTCCTTGTGATGGGGACCGGATCAGGCCGTTCCGGCCTTCTTTTTGCCGCGCCATGCCCACGCCGACACCCAGATGCTGAGCTCGTACAGCCCCATCAGGGGAAGCGCAAGGAGCACCTGGCTGACGGGATCGGTTCCCGGCGTGAGAAACGCGGCGATGATGAAGATGCCGACGATCGAATGCCTCCGGTAGTGTCTCATGAACGCGGGCGTCAGGATCCCGATCTTGGAGAGGAACCACGATACCATCGGCAGCTCGAAGACGACCCCCGAGGCAAGGAGGACGCTGACGACGAAGTTCATGTACTCGCTTATCGCGATGTTGTTGGCGATCTGCGGCGACCCGAATCCTGCGAAAAACGTCAGCGCGGCCGGGAGCATCACAAAATAGGAGAAGGCGATCCCGGCAAAAAAGCAGAACGTTGTGAAGAAGACGATCCACTTGATGTACTTTCTTTCCTTCGGCATCAGCCCCGGCGCGATGAACGCCCACAGCTCGTACAGGATGTAGGGGAGGCTCAGGATGACGCCCGCGACGATCGCGACCTGCATGTAGAGGAACAGCTGTCCGAAGGGTTTCAGGTTCTGGAGGTGAATCTGCTGCTGCATTCCCGAGGCGTGCGCGTTGATGACCGTGACGGGCCGCAGGAGGACGCCGTCGACGAGCCAGTCGATGAAGAACCAGCAGATGATCGTTCCCACGACGACGCTGAGAAGCGACCGGATGATGCGCCAGCGCAGCTCCTCGAGGTGGTCAAAAAACGACATCCCCGATGTGCTGTCGGTCTCCTCGCCTCGTCCAAGATCAGTGAAGTCGTTCGCCATGGCGGCTTAGTCCCGGTGCGTGGTCTCAGCGCTGGAGAAGGGAATACAGGGGGAACGGGCCGCAGAGTCGGGCGACCTTCGCGCGGACGGACGCCGCAACGTCTTTGTTTCCCGCGCCCGAAAGAACCTCGTGGAGGAGATCTCCCACCGTTTCCATTTCCGGCTCTTTCATCCCCCGTGTCGTGAGGGCCGCGGAACCGATCCGGATGCCGCTCGTGATGAGGGGGCTTTTGTCGTCGAAGGGGACGCCGTTCTTGTTGACCGTGATTCCCGCCCCGTCAAGCGATTCCTGGGCGTCTTTCCCCGTAAGGTTCCTGTTCCTCAGGTCGATAAGCATGAGGTGATTGTCGGTCCCTCCCGAGACGACGTTGTAGCCGAGCCCGGTAAGCCGTGCGGCGAGGGCCTGCGCGTTGCGTATCACCTGTCTGCCGTAGTCCTCGAAGGAAGGCTGGAGCGCTTCAAGGAATGCCACGGCCTTCCCCGCGATGACGTGCATGAGCGGCCCTCCCTGGATCCCGGGGATGACCATCGAATCGAGAAGCTCGGACATCCTCTTCGTGCGCCCCGATTTGGGCGCGACGAGTCCGAACGGGTTGTCGAAGTCCTTCCCCATCAGGATCAGGCCGCCCCGGGGCCCGCGCAGCGTCTTGTGCGTCGTCGAGGTGACGACGTGGCAGTACGGGATCGGGTCGTTCAGGAGCTTCTTGGCGATAAGTCCCGCCGGGTGGGCGATGTCGGCGAACAGGAAGGCTCCCGCCTTGTCCGCGATCTGGCGGAATGCCGCGTAGTCGATGTTGCGCGAGTAGGCGCTCGCCCCGACCGTGATCATCTTCGGCCGGTGCTTCATCGCGAGGTCTTCGACCTCGTTGAAATCAATCAGCCCGGAATCGCTGCGGACGCCGTAGGGGATAAACTTGTAGAACTGTCCGGAAAAGTTTACCGGTGATCCGTGCGTCAGGTGTCCACCGTGGGAGAGATTCATCCCCATGAGCGTGTCGCCCGGCTTAACGAACGTAAAATAGACGGCCATGTTCGCCTGGGAGCCCGAGTGGGGCTGGACGTTGGCATATTCGGCCCCGAAGAGCTTTTTCGCCCGCTCCCGGGCGAGGTCTTCGACGACGTCGACGAACTCGCATCCCCCGTAGTACCGCTTGCCGGGGTATCCTTCGGCATATTTGTTCGTCAGGGGGCTTCCGACTGCTTCGAGAACCGCCATGCTCACGAAGTTCTCCGAGGCGATCAGCTCGAGCTTTGTGTCCTGCCGCCCTATTTCGCCGGTGATCGCGGCATAGACGTCCGGGTCGGCGCGCTGTATGTGTTCCATGGTTGCGTTTACTCCTCTTCGGTCTGGACGAACCAGGGGAGAACGTCGCTGATGTGCAGTGAAACGGTGAGCCGGAAAATTCTGTCCCTGACGAGGTTCCCCGCGATCGTTCCGCGCCCGCCGTAGACGAGGGCGAAATTCAGCCGCGACTCGCCGGCAAGCGGGACCGCGAGTCCTCCCGTGACATCCCACTCGTTGATCTTCTGTCCGTTCACGTCGATGTACGTGGCCGCATAGGAGAACCCGAGCCGGTAGGAGAGCCTGTCGAACGACTTCGCGCTCATCTCCGTTGACCCGGCCCGCTCCGCGCCGATGCCGAACCGGTGGCTGTTTCTGATCCCGTATGGTGTGCTGCCGTAGAAATCCGCCTGTGACCACGGCTGCGCGCTGTAATCGGCCGCGACACTCCAGCGGCCGGCCGGCTGGTACCCCAGGCCGACGCCGTAGGAAAACGGAATCGCGATCCGCCCCGACGACTGCGCGGACGTGTCGTGGAGGAGGACCGTCTGATCCGGAGGCGGCGAGTAATCGTACGTTGTAATCTCGCTGGTGTGGAGATTTGTCCTCGTGGTGGCGACGAACCCGAGCGAGAATGGGCGGAGCGGTTCGCTGATGGCGTCGAGCCCGGTGATCACCATGCCTGCAGTGACGTTGATCCCGGACAGGGAGGATTTGAACGTGATCGTACCCCCGGTCGTCCCCGACGTTTGCGCGATCTGTTCCGCGGCATGATCGATGGTGCCGAACAGGTAGTTGAACGAGAGCCCGAACGCGAATTGCCGCGAGGGCGCCCAGGACGTGCCAATCTGCCCGCGCGTGATCCCCCCCGTGCCGGTCTGATGGACCTGGTATCCCAGGCTGTCATGGAGCCCGGAGATCGGGTCGACGTTCTGCGACGTGGCGCCCCCCGTTGTGTACGTGTCATAGTTCACTTCGCTGTACGGGGTGAACCCCGCCACCACGACAATTCCCGATGCCCGCGAAACGGGAACGGCGAACAGGGCGCCGTGGAAATCCATCCGGGCGAGATAGCGCGACGTGATCCCGTCGGTGGAGTTGAATCCTTCGTAAAATGCGGAGCCCTCGAGCCGCACGCGGTCGATGCGGGACCACGTTGCGGGAGACAGGCCGTCGATGTAGAGGGGGTTGAGGAGGGCGATCCCCGCGTATCCCATCCCTTCGCTCTGCGCCCCGGGCGTGTAGCGGATGTCCCCGAGCCCGAGGATGGAGTACGTCGAACCTCCGCTCCCTGCGGGCGCCGTCCGGCATGCGCACAGGATGACGAGGGCTGTGCCGAGAATTCTGACGATCACGTGTGCCTTCACTGTCTCTCCTGCGGCTATCGAACGACGGAATACTTGATTTTGAGCCTCGGCCGCAGCGCGGGAGGGGCCTTCTCGTTGAAAAACGTGAGAAGCTCGAAGCTCACCGCCGAGAATGAGACGTTCGGCGAGAGCGTCACCCCGTAGTTCGCCTGCTTGTTCCACAGCTGCACGGGGCGGGTCATGTCGACGTTGTACGTCAGGAGCGTTCCCGGCTGCCGGACGCTTGTCACCGCGTAAACGTCAACGCTCGTCCTGTCGGCCGGGTTGAGCGTCGTTGCGAGTGTGAACGACGAGTCGGTCGTGAAGCGGTCGATGCGCGTTGTCGCCGGGTCGCCCGCCAGGAGGAGGGTCGCCGAGTTGATGATCGCGCTCCGCGGGACATTCGAGACGTCGAACGTGAGCGTGGACCTGTAGTTGACGCCGGACTGGAGATAGATAAGCTGTGGATTCGCCGCAAGATTGTCGATGTTCCCTGCCCAGGTGTCGTTGGCGATCGTGTACGAGGCGGTGTCCACCGGGCTGCCGCTCGGGCTTCCCGCGATGATGGTGACCGTCGGAAAGTACGACGTGGAGTCGGTCGTGGGGTATCCGTATTCGTTGAAACCGCGTATGATCGAACAGCCGGCGGTCGGGACGAGGATGATGCCGTTGTTGTTGTATGTCGCGCTCGTCTGCGTGGCCAGCCACTGCCGGACCATGGCGGTGTCAAGCGGTATCGTGACGGTCTGCGTGTCCTTGCCGGCGCCCCCGGTGTAGGATCCCCGGACGGTGTACTGTTCGTAGAATCCCGGGGCCTGGATCGTGTCCCATGTGACTGTCGTTTCGCCCCAGGGGACGGAGACCCGGTAGATGTTGAACGAGAACTGGCCCGCGGAATCGCCGACCCAGGTTTCAAAGCGCAGCGTCAGCGTCGCGCTGTAGACGAGCGCGGTGTCGCGTGCGGGGAAGTACGACGGCGAAAACTGGATGAGCGCAATCGCGGTGTAGTTCCCCGAACGGCCGATCAGGTTCACCGAACCGTTCGTTGCGGCCCTCTGCCGGAACGTCGAGCTTCCGGTCGCGACGACGGTCGTGTCGTGGACCGAGAGGTTCGTCAGGGGAAGCGCGACTAGGGGGGCATTTGCCGCCGTCGGTTCGTCGCTGCAGCCGGTGAACGCGGAAGCGAGGATTGCGCCCGCCGCCGCAAGGGCGAAGGTCCGCGCACATCCCCGTAGTGTCGATTCAGACGTTCTCAGTGGGTGCTCCTTTGCATTCGTTCAGTATGAAATCCACCGCCCCTTCGACCGATGGGGAGACGTGATCGGGTTCGATCCCTTGCGCCCTGCACTCCCGGATCGCGCTTGCTCCGTATCCCGTGAGAACGAGGATCCCTTTCGCGCCTGCGTTCCTGCCCGCGAGGACGTCGACGATCCTGTCGCCGATGACGTACGACCTGCTCAGGTCGGCGCCCATCTCGCGTTCCGCGCGGCGCAGCATTCCGGTGCGGGGCTTCCGGCAGTCGCAGTCGACGCGGTAGGGGGGAATGCCTTCGGTGGGATGGTGGGGGCAGTAATAGATCCTGTCGATCCGCGCACCGCTTGCGGCGAGTTCCGTCCGGAGTTTTTCGTGTATCGGGACGAGGTCGGCCTCGGTGAACAGCCCCCGGGCGATCCCCGACTGATTGGAAACGACGAACGTGAGGAATCCCGACTCGTTGACCGCCCGCACGGCCAGTCCCGCGCCTTCGATGAGGCGCAGTTGTTCCGGCCCGCTCACGAACTCGACCTCTTCGTTGAGCGTCCCGTCCCGGTCGAAGAATACGGCAGGTCTCCGGGTGGTCATTTGCGGGTGAGAGTCCTGTAGAGCTGAATATACTTCTTTGCAGAAGCGTCCCACGAGAAGTCCTTCGCCATCCCGTTCTTCACGAGCTTCCGCCATCCCTGCTGGTCGGCGTAGGCGGCGACCGCCCTCTGGATCGCCTTGAGCATGTCGGCGGCGGCGTAGTTCTTGAATTTGAACCCCGTGCCGCCTGGACTGCCGGCGTCGTCGATTGTGTCGTCGAGCCCTCCCGTCGCGCGCACGACCGGGATCGTTCCGTACCGGAGGCTGTAGATCTGGTTCAGCCCGCACGGTTCGTAGCGGGAGGGCATGAGAAACATGTCGCTCCCCGCCTCGATAAGATGGGCGAGCTCATTGCTGAACGTGAGCGCGGCGGCGACTTTCCCGGGGAATTTCTTCTGCGCTTTCTCAAACAGGTCGTGATACTTCTTTTCCCCCGTGCCGAGAACGACGAGCTGGAGGTCCATCTTCATCAGTGCGTCGAGCTCTTCGCCGATGAGGTCAAATCCCTTCTGATCCGCCAGCCGCGAAATGATGCCGATAACGGGGATCCGTTCGTTAAAGGGCAGTCCCATCTTGGCAAGAAGGGCCTTCTTGTCCTCGATCTTCAGGTCGATGGATTTGGCGTCGTATTTCAGGGGGATGAGGGGATCGACGGCGGGATCCCACACCGTGTAGTCGACCCCGTTCAGGATGCCGGTCAGGTCGTTCTTTCGCTTGCTGACGACCCCCTGGAGGCCCGCGCCGAATTCTTCGGACGACCGGATTTCCTGCGCGTACCGCTCGCTGACTGTGGTGATCGCGTCGGCGTACACAAGACCCGCCTTCAGGAAATTGACGTGCCCGTAAGCTTCAACTCCCTCCATGCCCATCAGCTCGGTCGGAAGCTGCGTTTTGGCGAACGCGGATTTCGGGAAAACTCCCTGGTATGCCATGTTGTGTATCGTGAACACCGACCGGGTGTCCCTGTAAAACGGGTCGTCTTTGTACACCGTCTTGAGGTATGCCGGGATAAGCCCCGTAGGCCAGTCGTTGCAGTGAATGATGTCCGGCTGCCACCCGAGCCGTTTCAGGACCTCGAGGACCCCGCGGCAGAAGAAGATAAACCGCTCGTCGTTGTCCGGGTAGTCCTTCTTCGTGTCGGGATGAACGTAGAGTCCCGAGCGCCCGAACAGGTGGGGATTGTCAATGAAATAAACCTGGACCTTGATCGTGTTGTTCGTGATGAAGGAGGACTTGACGCTCGCCGTCCGTGGCTTTGGCCCCATGGGGACATCGATCTCCTTCAGACGGATCATGTCGTGGAGCTTTGATTTCCGTTCGTTGATGCTTCCGTATCTCGGCATCATGACCCGTATTTCGTGCTCGCTCCCCTTGATGCTCTGGGGAAGGGCGCTCGAGACGTCTGCAAGACCCCCGGTCTTTGCAAAGGGTTCGACCTCACTGGAGACAAAAAGAATGTTCAATGGTCTGGACATGCGTCCCTGCCGGTGGTACGTGGGAATTCAACCGCTTGAAGTTTAGAAATTTAACGAAAATCGGCCTCAGAATCAACCACCGGAGACTGCGTGGCGCCCGCAAAAAATCTTGACTTTCAGGACCTCAATATCTATATTCCCCCTGCAAATGAGCCTACCAAATCCGGAGCAGTGCCTATAGAGTTGTTCGGTTAAAGGTTAGTGGGGTGAGAGCGGATGCGCCGGGACCTGACGCAATGCGTGCGCTCCATGATATCTCGGGAATGATCCTTTAACGAATAACCCAGTTCGGCAATGCAGACCGGTTTTGAAACGCCGAATGTTATGGGTTACTAACGTTCGGTTTTTTGTTTTCGGACACGGGTACTGTGATCTCACACCATCGTTTGATACACGTCCTCGTCCCGGCGTCGCTGGGTCTGATGCTGAATGTCTCCGCGAGGGGCGGAGACGTAACGGTCATCCGGTCCGATGCCCGCTCCGTGCAGATTGAATTCAGGGCTCAGTATTTCGCGCCGCGCCCTGTCGTCGCCGGAGGGACGCAGTACACGCTGTTTGATTTTCAGGGAGGGATGCAGGTGCTGCGGAAGACGTCCGTGGGGGGGCCTGATCTTCGTTACCGGTATATACCGGTCGCATTTCCGGGGGATCGCGGGAATGCCGTCCGTGTGATCGCCGCCGACTACGAGGATATCCCCGGGATGATGGTCGCGCCGGTCCCCACAATCCGTAGAAAAGACAAGGCTCCCCCGGATGTCGTGTATCAGCCAAATCCCGGGCGGTACCAAAAAGAGGGGTTCTTCCCGGGACCCGTTACGGAACTCGCGCCGGTGGGAAAGGTTCGTGCGATGCTCCTGGGAGGGGTGCGGATCACCCCCGTGCAGTTCAATCCGGTGTCGCGCACGGTGCGCAAGTATACGCGCGTGGTGGTGGAGGTGACGTTCGGACCGCAGTCGGCTTCGCTTGTCAACAAAGGGGACGATCCCTTGCTGAAGAACGTCCCCGTCAACTACGCCGCGGCACGGACGTGGGGACCGAGGAGCCTCCGCAAGGCCTCCGCGGCGGCACCCAGCGTTCTCGCTTCGGGGAACTGGTACAGGATCCCCGTGACCGCGGAAGGGATCTACCAGCTGGATGCGACGTACCTTTCATCACTGGGGATCGCCGTTTCCGGGATCGATCCGCGGACGATACGGATCTTCGGCAACGGAGGAAGGGAACTTCCTGAGGATATAACCGCGGCGAGGCCTGTCGACCTTGTGGAGAACGCTATCTACGTCTACGGGGAAGCAGACGGGAAATTCGATCCGGGGGATTACGTGCTGTTTTACGGCCAGGGAGCGAGGGGATGGGCGTATGACCCGGTCGGGCGTACGCGCCGGCATTACATCCACGACTATTCTGAAGTGAATTACTACTGGTTGACGTACGGATCGGGTGCGGGGAAGCGCATGGCCAGCCAGCCTTCCGTTTCCTCGTCGTCGGTCTTCGCGGTGGACACGTTCATTGACGGGGTGGCAAACGAGGAGGAAAAAACGAATCTGCTTCTGAGCGCGCCCGGAGGGGGAGAGGGGAGCGGGCGGCAGTGGTTCGGTCAGCAGGTCAACAGCGGCTCATCGTTCACATACGTGAACACACTGACGGGACTGGTACCGATCGGCTCTATTCTATACAGGTATGCCGTCGCAGGGACATCGGACAATTCCTCCGCGTTCACCGTGAGCGAAGGGGGAACCCCGATAGGCTATGCGCCCCTGGATGCTCCCACAGGCTATGAGGTGGCCACGGAAGGTGCGTTTCAGGCGACCGGGACGTCCTCCCTTCCCGGGAACATGAGCCAGCTCAATTTTGCGTACACCGGCACCGGGGCGACCGCCGAGGGATGGGTCGACTGGTTCGAGATCCTCTATCTGCGATCGCTCTCGGGGGTGAACGACACGCTCCGGTTTTACGCGCCCGACACGAGCGCGGTTGTCGAGTATCACATGCAGAACTTCAGCACGACGCCGATGGTATTCAACGTCACGGACCAGGCCAACGTCCGGATTGTCACCGGTCTGACTGGCTCGTTCCTGTTCCGGGCGGCTGAAACCTCGGGCGCCCCGTCGTCCTACTGGGCGGTCGCCGGCAATCCCTGGCGCGTCCCCGCGGCGGGGACGCTCATGCCGAACGAGAACATCCGCGGGTATGCGGGAGGCGCGGACTTCGTCATCGTCACGGCTTCCCAGTACCGCTCGGGGGCCGACCGGCTTGCGGCCTACCGGTCCGATCCTCTCCACGGCGGCCTGAACGTGTACGTCGCGGACGTGAACCAGATTTACGATGAATTCAGCGGAGGTGTCACGGACGTGACCGCGATCCGCGATTTCCTGAAATTTGCATGCGATAACTGGAACCCCGCTCCCCGCTTTGTGCTTATGCTCGGCCAGGCCTCGTTCGACTACAAGGGACTGCTCGGAGTCCAGTCGAGTTTCGTGCCGACGTGGGAAACCCCTGAATCGCTGGACGACCTTGAAAGCTGGGCGACGGACGATTTTTACGGAAAATTCAGCGGCAACGACGTCCCCTCGCTCGTCATCGGACGGCTATCGGCGCGCAGCGGGGCGGAGTCGGACGCATTCGTGGACAAGGTGACCCGGTACGAAAGCAGCTCTGTGGCGGACGGGTGGAAGATGCGCATGCTCTTCATCGGAGACGACGCATGGACGCCCGAAGAGGGCGAAGACGGGAACGGGACGATACACAGCGACGCGGCGGAGGAACTTTCCGGCCCTGCGTTCACACCTGCGGAGTTCGAGGAGGAAAAGGTGTACCTCGCGGAGTATCCCACGGTCTATACCGCCGCGGGGAGAAGGAAACCGGGCGCCTACCAGGCGATCATCGACGACATCAACCAGGGGGTTCTTGTCGTGAATTTCGCCGGGCACGGCAATCCCGTCCAGCTCTCCAACAACGACGTGTTCGACATCCCGACATCCGTTCCGCAGCTCGTCAATGCCGATCGGCTTTCCGTCTTTTTCCTTGCCACGTGCAACTTCTCCGAATTTGACGACCCCGAGAACCGCACCGGGAGTGAAGTGCTCATAAACAAGCCTGACGGTGCGGCGATCGGCGTCGTCTCCGCGGACAGGAAGGTCTATGCTGGGGAGAACGCGGCGCTGAACCAGGGGACCTACCAGGCGATGTTTACCCGGGACGCGTACGGGAGGGTTGTCGTCGACCGCCCGGCCTCCGCGCTTTTTGCATACAAGGCCTCGGGGGGAAACAGCGACAACGACCAGAAGTATTCGTACATGGGCGACCCGACGATGTACATGCAGTTTCCGCAGGGGTATGCCTCGTTCGACAGCATCAACGGCCGCGCCCTCGACAGCGCGGGAGTTCCTCTTGCCGCTGTCGTGCAGGTCAGCTCGCTTTCCCGCGTGACCGTCGCGGGGACGGTCCGTGACGCCTCCGACAAAATCGATGCGACGTACAACGGCCTCGCCGAGGTGACGCTCAACGACGCGTCAAGGACGGAGACGATAATCAACTTCTACCCGGGTGCGCCGCCGTGGCCCTACGTGGCGACAGGCGGGCTCCTGTACCGTGGACTGAATACCGTCACCAACGGGAGATTTGCGGCGACATTCATCGTCCCGAAAGATATCGAGTATGGTGACAGCCTCTCCCGGGGAAGGCTCGTCGCCTACGTCTACAGGACGGGAGGCTCCGACGCCGAGTCGTATACGGGGAACGTCCACATCGGCGGGACCGACACGAACGCCGTGAACCCGAAGACCGGGCCGTCGGTCCAGATCTACCTGGGGAGCCGGGCGTTTCGCCCCGGCGATCTCGTCGGGGACAACCCGATCCTGATCGTGGACCTGGCGGACTCAAGCGGCATCAACACCTCCACGTCGGGCGTGGGTCACAGGATTGAAGCCTGGCTGAACGATGCCTCGCAGAGCACCGATCTCACAAATTACTACACAAGCAGGCTCAACAGTTACCGCGAGGGTTCGATACAGTACCAGCTCCAGAACGTCCCCGACGGGAAGAATACGATCCGTGTGAGGGCATGGAATTCGTTTGACAATTCGGGGAGCGCGGAGACGGCGTTCCAGGTGGCGTCGAGCGACCGGCTGACCGTCACGGACGTGTTCAACTACCCGAACCCGTTCGGGGCGTCGGGGACCGAGTTCACGTTCCGGCAGAACCAGACCTCTCCTCTCGCCGTGACGGTGAAGATTTTCACTGTGGCGGGCCGATTAATACGGACGCTCGACGCGTACGCTCCCGGGGACTCGTTCGTCAGGGTGCCGTGGGACGGACGGGACAGGGACGGCGACGTGATCGCCAACGGGGTATATCTCTACAAGCTTGTCGTGCGGACCGCCGACGGTCGGTTCTCGAGTGAAGCGCTCAGCAAGCTCTCAAAAGTTCAATAGGCGACTCAACTACAATCGAGGGAGGTTGACCACCATGGTGACAAACAAACGATACACACGCGTCGTTCTGCTTCTGGCGATCATGGCGGCCTTCGCAACCGTGACGCCCAGGCGCGCGGCCGCTCAGCCCGGGGCCTCTGCGGTTCCGTTTCTGGAAATCGCTCCGACCTCGCGGGCCTCGGGGATCGGCGAGGCGGGGACAGGGACGGTCGACGACGCGTCGGCGATATACTGGAACCCGGGAGCGCTTGCGTTCATGGACGGACAGGAAGTCAGCATCACGCACGCGAACTGGCTTCCGCAATTCCAGCTTCCCGACCTCTTCTATGATTACCTGAACTTCAGGATGCATCTCGACGGGATCGGGGGGACGCTCGGCGCCGCCGTCACGTACCTGAACCTTGGAGAGTTCACGCTGACGAATTCCTCGGGTCCGACCCCGATAGGCACGTTCAAGTCGTATGAATACGCGGTCACGGTGGGGTACGCGACAAAGGCATACGACGACCTCGGCATCGGGCTCAACCTCCGGTTTATCCACAGCGCCCTCTCGCCGATCGGCGCCGAATCCGAAAAGGGGAACGGGATCGCATCGACGGTTGCGGTCGACCTGGCGTTCATGTACAAGCCCGACAAGTTCGAAATCCCTCTCCTCGGCGATCTGGGGAAGAAGTTTACGATGGGGTTGGACCTGACGAACCTTGGACCCAAGGTCACATATATCGACGCCGCACAGGCCGATCCCCTGCCGACCGATCTCCGGCTCGGGTTCGGGTACAAGATCTTCAGCGACGACTTCAACAGCATGACTGCATCCCTCGACTTTACGCGTCTTCTTGTCCGCCGGTACGCCGACGGGACGTCGGATGCGCTCCCGAAGTCGCTCTATACCGCGTGGGGTGACGGCGGGCTCAAGCAGGTCGACGTGTGCGGAGGCGTGGAATACTGGTACGGCGCGCCCCGTCTTCTCGCCCTCCGTGTCGGCTACTTCTATGAGAACCCGGACTACGGTGCCAGGAAGTTCCTCACGTTCGGCGCCGGCATCCGCTACGATATCTACGGGTTTGACTTCAGCTACATTTCTGCGTCCCAGGATGAGCCGCTGTCGGACACGATCCGGTTTTCGCTCCTGATCGCATGGGGCGGTAATTAACGGCTCCCTCCGGCCGTGCACGTTCACGTGCGCGGCCGGAGGGGGAGATGGTCCCTCTCAATTTGACTTGGTTGCGCTCCTCCATGCGTCCGAAGCTTCTCTTCTTTCTTACGCTTGCATTCGCCGCCGCCGCATCCGGCCAGCACTTCAACCACCCTCTTGCAGGCTCCCGGGGTGATGCCCGCAGGGCCCCGCGCGCGCTCGCAGCCGCGGACTCTGTGCGCGTGCTGGCGGTGATGGTGCAGTTCCAGAAAGACAATGATCAGGCGAAGGAGGGGAACGGGCAGTTCGATCTCACCTCTCCCGGCGCGCTGTTTCTCGACGCTCCTCCGCGGGACAGCGCGTATTTCGCAGGCCACCTTGCCTTTGCGTCGAATTATTTCCGGAAGGTGTCACGGGGGAGGACGGCGCTCCGCTGGACGCTTCTCGGATCGGTCTATACGCTCCCGGGGGTCATGGCGGATTATTCCCCCGGGGCTGGCGAGTCCAATCTCCGCCTGGCGAACCTTGCGCGCGATACCTGGAAAAAGGTCGACTCCTCCGGGCGCGTGAATGATTTCTCGCAATATGACTGCTTCATGCTCTTCCACGCGGGTGTGGGTCACGACGTTGATCTCGTGAGCACGCTCGGATACGATCCCGCGCCGCATGACATACCGTCGATTTACCTGGGCCCCGGCGCGCTCACCGGGCTGCTCGGCGGAGGGATCCCCGTGAACGGGGGTGCGCACGCGATCACAAACACGGTCATCATGCCCGAGACCGAGAACCGCACGCTCCCGACCGCCACCGGGACTGCTCCTCTCACGCTCGGGATCAACGGGCTTCTCTGCGCGTCGCTCGGCAGTTACCTGGGCCTCCCTGATCTCTTTGACACGCAGAGCGGGGCCTCCGGCATCGGGCGATTCGGCCTCATGGACGGCCAGTCCATATTCAGCTTCAGCGGGGCATTCCCCCCCGCGCCCTCCGCATGGGAAAGGTACTGGCTCGGGTGGCTGACGCCGGTGGTGGCCCCGTCCGGGTCGACTTCCCTTGCCCTTCCCGCCGCCGCCCTCGCGGACACGGTGTACAGGGTCCCCATCTCCGATGCCGAGTATTTTCTCGTTGAGAACAGGAACCGGGATCCCTTCCGCACCGGGCAGACGATCACATCGAGTTACGGAGGCGTGACAAGTACACGGCATTACGCGCGCGACACCGCTGGGTTCACGTTCGACGACATATCGGCGCTCACGGGGACGATCACGGACGTCGACGTTCCCGACTGGAGTCTCCCGGGGGGTGTCGATCCCGACGGGACCTTTTACGACGGGGGCGTGCTCATCTGGCATATCGACGAAGCGGTGATCAATGCGAATATCGGAACCAACGGGGTCAATGCGGACTCGAGCAGGCGGGGTGTGAATCTTGAGGAGGCGGACGGCTCCCAGGATATCGGGCACACGTACGACATCACGGAGCCGGGATCCGGCAGCGAATTCGGGACAGCGCTGGACTTCTGGTTCAGCGGAAATTCCTCCTCCGTCAACAGGAACGCGTTCTCCGCAGCGACGTTCCCGAATTCCAACAGCAACCTCGGGGCGCTGAGCCACGTCACGATAAACAGCTTCAGCATGCGCGCCCCCCGGATGACCGCGCTGGTGCTCCGCGGAGATGCAATTGCTCCGGTTCAGGGATTCCCCCGTCAGACGGGCGAACTCGTCGCAAGCAATGCGATAAGCATCGGCGATTTCGGTGGGACGTCGGGGCAGAGGATCGTCGTCGGGACGACGGGTTCCCCACTGCCTCTGTTTACGACGGGCGGCACGATCAGTCCTCCTCCCGTGGGGGGGAAAGTGTACCTTCTCCCGGCGGATTCCACGGGGCACGTCACGCCCTTCCGGACTTCCGGTATCGTCGCCGTGTCAACGGCCCAGAACCGGGGATTCCCGGTCCCGCCCGCAGTCGCGGATCTCAACGGCGACGGGGTGCCGGACCTGATCAGCGTGGATGTCGACGGCTCGGGGAGCGGGAGCATGCGCGCACTGACGGTGACCGCCGCGACGACCGACAGTCTTGCCGGGCCGTTGTTCAATCGCGCCGTCGCGGGCGGTGTCTGGACCGCCCCCGTCGTGAGCGATTCGCTTATAGCGATAGGGAATTCCAGCGGGACCGTGTACTTTTTCAGGTTTGACGGGACACCCGGAGACAGCATTCACCAGTTTTCCGGGTCCGGCCCCGGGGTCACCGGGATCAGCAGGTGGAAGGGTGCGAACGCATTCGTCGTCACGTACCAGGACGGCACGGTGCTGCTCACGCGCCGGACAAACGCAGGCACTCCCGCCGGGTCAGATGTTGTGCAGAGGGTGGGATCCTCGTCCATCACCGGTTCGGCCACAGCGCTCTTCGGTCCTGACAGCGTCCGGGGAAGAATTCTCACGGCGATCCTGAACGACCAGGGCTCGCTCTATCTGGTCGACTCATCACTTTCGCCGGTGACCGGGTTTCCGGTCTCCGCCGGAGGGTTTTCCGGGCCCGTTCTTGCGGACGTGGACGGAGACGGCGTGAGGGACATTATCCTCTGCGGAAGCCAGGGGATACTTGCATACAATGTCGGCGGGACGCTTCTCGACAACTTCCCGGTCAGTGTCGCGCGCAACGACCTTCTGCGAAACCCTGTTGTCGGGGATGCAGACGGCGACGGAAAGGTTGAGATTATCGTTCCGTCGAATACCGGTCTTGTATATGCCGTGACGGGCAAGGGGAGTCCTGTCACCGGATTCCCGCTCCTTGCGGGTCCGGCCGCCACGACGGCGGCGATGGACGGAACGTCTGCTGCTCTCATGACTGTGGGGGGCAGGATCATACTCGCCGTCGCTTCCGGTGACGGGTCTGTGTCCGCATGGATAACGGGGCATTATGCGGGCACGCCCGATCCGAGGCTCTATCCTTGGCCTCAGTTCGGGAGGGACTCCCGTCACGGAGGGATTGATCTCACACCCCTTTCGATCGTCCTTCCGACTTCCGCGTTCTTTCCTCCCGACCGCGCGTACAACTGGCCAAACCCGGTGTACAGCGGGAGGACCTATTTCAGGTATTTCGTCGGCCAGAATTCTTCGGTGAACATCAAGATATTCGACATGGCCGGCGATCTCGTCACGACGCTGAACGGACAGGGGACCGGGGGGATAGACAACGAGATTCCCTGGGACGTGTCGCGCGTGCAGAGCGGCATTTACTTTGCCCGGATCGAGGCGAGCAGCGGAGCATCGAGTGCCGTGAAGATCGTGAAAGTCGCGGTGGTGAAATAGTGCGCCTGATCCGGAAAATTCTCTTCCCGATGCGGAACCTTTCCGGCCGGCCGGTTCTGGTCATCGCTCTCCTTTCCCTCATCGCATCCCGCGGCGTTTCACAGGATGATTTCAACCATCCGGAGCTCGTGTGGAAGACGATTGAAACGCCCCATTTCTTTGTCCACTACCACCAGGGTGCCGAGCGGACCGGGGCGACGGTGGCGAAGATCGCGGAAGACATCTACGGGCCCGTCACCTCCCTGTATCACCATGAGCCGACACAGAAAGTCAGCTTTGTCATACGGGACTACGACGACATCTCCAACGGTGCGGCGTATTTCTTTGACAACAAGATCGAACTGTATGCTCCCAGCATGGATTTCGAGTTCCGGGGGACACACAACTGGCTCCGGAACGTCGTCACGCACGAGTTCACGCACATCGTGCAGATCCAGACGTCCATGAAATTCGGGAGGCGCCTCCCGGCCTTTTATTTTCAGTGGCTTGGATATGAATCCGAGCGTCGACCCGACGTACTGTACGGCTACCCGAACGTCATCGTGTCGTATCCTCTCTCCGGTTTCGTGGTCCCGGCCTGGTTCGCCGAAGGAGTCGCGCAGTATAACCGGACCGACCTCAGGTATGATTTCTGGGATTCGCACCGGGACATGATACTCCGCTCGTATGCGCTTGACGGGAACATGCTTACCTGGGACGAAATGGGAGTGTTCGGCAAGACAAGCCTCGGGAACGAATCGTCCTACAACGCGGGGTTCGCATTCGTCACCTACATTGCGCGGACGTACGGCGAGAACGCGCTCGCGGAGATTTCGCGGAACCTCGCCACGCTGACGGAGGTGACGATTGACGGCGCCATCCGGAGAGCGGTCGGCAAGCCGGGGGGCGAGGTATACGCCGATTGGAAAGCCTCGGTCCGGAAGGACTATGAAGAACGGGTCGCGCGCGTCAAGACGCATATCGTCGAGGGGGAGCCGGTGCAGTTTGACTCGACGGGCGCGGTCGTCAATCCCGGCGAGCTCCAGAAAACGGAGTCGATGATCGCCCGCGACGAGCTCCGCGTCCTTCCCGGAGCGGGATCCGGCGAACTCAGCCGGTTCGACGCGATGACGGGATTCGCGAATCTGTATCCCGCATATTCGCCGGACGGAAAGAAATTCGCGTATGTCAGCGCAAAGGGGGGAGACTATTTCGGCCTCTCCTCCCTCTACGTCTACGATATCGGGACTGGCAAGGAGGCCCTCCTCCGCCCCGGCGTGCGCACCTCGCCGGCGTGGTCTCCGGACGGGGGGAGCATCTACTACGCGAAGAGCACCAGGGACAACCCGCACTGGTACCTGCAGTTTGACATTTACAGGTACGACTTTGCAACGGAGAAGGAGACCCGCATCACGCACGGAAGGCGCGCGATGCAGCCGTCGGTTTCCCCGGACGGGAAGACGATCGCGTACGTCGTGAACGCGGACGGGTCGACGAACGTAGCGCTCGCCGCCGCGGACGGGAGCGGCGAGCGGCTCATTACTCGTTACGATCAGGGGGAACAGGTCTATAACCCGAAATGGAGTCCGTCGGGTGATCGCCTGATATTCGATTTCTCGATAAAGGACGGCCGGAAGATCGCCGAGGTACGGCCGGACGGTTCGGGACTCAGGTTCATCATACAGGGGGCCAACGATTCCAGGACCGGCGTCTTCACGCCGGACGGCTCGCGGATCGTATTCGCCTCCGACCGTACGGGGATCTTCAATCTCTACTCGTACGATGTCGCCACGGGTTCCATCGCTCAGGTGACGAACGTGCTGGGGGGGGCGTTCTGTCCGACCGTGAACGCGTCGGGGGACATCATCTACTCTGCATACACCTCCGCCGGCTACAAGATCTACAGGTTCGTCAACCCCGGAGTTCTCGCGGACGGAGAATTTCACTACGCGCCCGCCGGCGGGTCGTTCGGCTCTCCGCCGGGACTTCCCTCACCACCGGCCTCGCCGGACTCTCCGCAATTTGACTGGAATGCTCTCAGGTCGTACGACGACACGCACATTACTCCACCTGATGCGAAGCCGTACAGGAACATATTCACGAGCGTGACATACGTGCCGTTCCTCCGGGTCGACAACTACAACCCGAAGAACGGAGCTCTCGATGTCATCAAGCCCGGGCTGTATCTCTTTTCGAACGACGTCCTGGAGAGGATCGGGTTCTTCGCCGGGGCTGCGATCAACCGCCAGCTCGAACGGGACCTGTTCCTCCAGTTCTCCTACCGGTCGAGGATCCCGCTCCTGTACGATGTCGGTCTCGAACCCACGGCGTCACTGGAGCTGTACAACGTCACCCGGAAATCGGGAAACTACATCTCGCTTCCCGACCAGCTCATCCCCGTGAACGTGACCTACGATCTCCTTGAATTCGATTTTGCGCTCAGCCAGCCGTTCCTCACCCAGTTCAGCAACCTGGAGTTCCGGTACGCCCTCAGCCGGTACACGTCAAACCTCGAAGATTTCATCAATCCGTACACCGCGAGCGTCGTTTCGGGATCCTCCGATCTTTACCTCATTGCGAACACGTTCAATCTGACGTTCAGGCTCGACGCCATCGTGCCGTCGCGGACGGAGGAAATCAACCCTGCGGGACGCAAAATCATGTTCCGGATCGGGAGGGAGCTGAACAAGTTCAATCCTGACGGGAGCTACGCGGTGAGCTCGTCCGGGCTTCTTCTCCCCGTGTACGAGCAGGTGAATTTCACCCGGATGGAGCTCACGTGGGAGGAGCACATCCCGTTCCTCTTCAAGGATAACTCGCTCAATGTCTCGTTTCACGGCGGGACGATTATCGGGCCCCCCGTGAACGAGTTCTTTGATTTCTACGCGAGCGGGCTCGTGGGGATGAAAGGATACCCCTTCTACTCGATCGGAGGAAACGACATTGCGGCGGGGGGACTCTCGTACCGTTTTCCCCTCTCCAACAATCTGGATTTCAGGGTCCTGCAGATCTATTTCGACAAGCTGTACGCCTCTTTCTTCAGCGACATCGGGAATGCCTGGGGGGAGAATAACACCGTTCCGGGCGGCTGGAAAGGGGACGCCGGGGCGGAGCTGAGACTCGAGTCGTATTCGTTCTATTCGTATCCGACCTGCTTCTTCTTCGACGCGGCGTACGGGTTCAACAGGTTCGAACGGTTCGTGGCGAGCAGCAACGAATACGTGACGTACGGAAAGGAATGGCGGTTCTACTTCGGCGTGCTGTTCGGATTCGATATCAACTGAAGGGGTACGGACAATGAACGTGTCGGCGTCATTCCTTGCAATGGCATTTGTCGCGTGCAGTGCGGCGGCTGCGGGCGATCATCCGCCGAGCGTCGTCCTTCGTGACGGCGCCCCGCCTGTTGTCCTGAGCGGGAATGCGCGGATCGATTTTACCGCCCTTCACGAATTCCCGGCACTTTTTCAGGAAGGGACGCCGGACGCGCTGCAGGATCAGCGGAAATCCCCCTGGCTTGCCGCCGGGCTCTCTCTCGCGCTCCCGGGCGCCGGTGAATTCTACTCCGGGAGCTATCTGAAGACCGCCGCATTCCTTGCCGTGGAGGCTGCTCTCTGGATCTTTGCCTACAAGTATGACCTGAAGGGGGACCGGCAGACGGATTTCTTCCAGAACTATGCGAACGCGCACTGGAGCGTCGTGGACTACGCCACGTACGCGCTGAACAACTATGCGCCGGGGGGGGCGGCAAGCTATCCCGGCCTCTTCATACCCGGGACGCAGGGGGCAAAGCCCTGGCTGCAGGTCAACTGGGCGGTACTGAACAAAATGGAATCCGATATTGCCCAGACGAACGCGGGGATGTACTACTCGCACAATCTTCCGGCGTACAATACGCAGCAATACTACGAGCTCATAGGGAAGTACCCCCAGTTCAACCAGGGATGGGACGACGTTCAGGGAAAGGCCTTTACGTACGGTGACCAGCTTTCGTCGGAGCTTCTTTATTATTCGGGGCAGCGGGGGCAGGCGAACACCTATTACACGACGGCAAGCACGTTCGTGGCGATTGCGTTCGTCAACCATGTCGTCAGCGCGGTGGATGCCGCGCTTACCGCCGGGTCGTACAACAGGGGGCTGCATGCGTCGGTGGGATCGCAGGCAGTCCCCTCGTACGGCGGTCTCGTCGCCGTCCCGGTGCTCCGGCTCACGTGGGGGATGTGAGCGTCTATTTCTGGACCCTCACGATGACGTACGCGGCTCCGGCGAGGAACATGATGTTCGCGGACCAGGCGGTGAGGAGGGGATTGATGTCGCCGTTGTAGCCGAACACCTGGCTCACCTTCATGAAGATGAGGTAGATGAAGCAGATGAGGAGGCTGATGCCGAGCTGGACCCCGACGCCCCCGCGGCGTTTCTGCGACGCGAACGGAACGCCGAAGAGGACGACGATCACGCTCGCGAAGGGAAACGAGATCTTGCTGTAAAAGTCGACGAGCCACCGCGCAACGTCCTGCCCGGCGCTCTCCTGGTTCCTGATGAACTGCTGGAGGGTGTAGTAATCCATCTCGTCGGGCTTCTCCTGTTTCTTGCGGAGGTCGTCGGGGTCGAAATGGAGGCTCCCCGCGGGCATCGTCGCGAACTGCGCGAGCTTCTCGCCGTCCCCGTTGAACCAGCGGCGCGTCCCGTTGGCGAGCGTCCAGCTCCTTGACGACGAGTCCCATGCCATGCTGACCGCGTCCATCCGCTCGGTCATGACGGTCGGGTCCGTGGGGCTGAAATCCTGTATGCTGACGCGGGTGGCGATATTCCGGGTGTCGTCGAAGTACCCGAGCGAGAGGATCCGCGTCCGGGAGTCCTGTATGTAGATGTTGGCCCCGGAAGCGCTCAGGACGTCCTTGTGAAGATAGACCCGTTCGATGAGAAATTTCTTCTGGTTTGCAAGGGGGACCACCCATCCGTTGAAGTACACGGAGACGGCGCTGACGACGAGCGCGACGCAGACGAACGGCGCCATGATCCGGTAGAGGCTGATCCCGCTCGATTTCATTGCCGTCAGCTCGTTCTGCGTGGACAGCCGCGCGGTGACGAAGAGGCTGGCAAGGAGCATGGCGACGGGGATGATGAGCTTGATGATCTCGGGGATGAAAAAAATGTAGTACTGCACGATGATCCGCCAGCCGGCCTGCTTGTCGATGAAATCGTCGAGCTTCTCCATCACGTCGATGACGATGAAGACGAGAAGGACCGCGAAGAGGGAGAAGAGCGCGGTGGAGAGGAACTGGCGGATGATGGACCTGTCGAGGAGTTTCACGGGCGTCCGGGGTCTCCCTCCGCGGTCCGGAACCGGGACCGCCACCTGCGGGGAACGAGGCGCGCCAGGAACGACATGTCGATGAAGACGGTCTCGCGCGCCACGCGGACGGTGAGATAAATGCCCATGAGGCTGATGATGATGTTCGCGGACCACATCCCGGTGAACGGCGAGAGGAAGCCCCTGTCGGCGAGCTTCTCGCCTCCGATGAGACAGGCATAATAGAGGACGAAGAAGCCGAGGCTGAGCGTCGCCGCGGTGCCGAAGCCTCCCCTGCGCGACATGATCCCGAGGGGGACGCCGATGAGGACGAAGACGAGACACGCCATGGGAATGGAGTACTTCTTGTGAATCTCCACCATATACTGGTCGATCTGGCGGTCGTAGTTCTCCACGCGGAAGAGCTCGGTGGCCACCATCGTGCCGAAGGCCCGGGCGTCGTTGAGCGCGGCATAAGGCGCCGCCGTTCCCGGTGCATAGGCGTATGCGGCGGGCATGCTCGCAGGCTGTCCGTCAAGGAGCGAGTCGGCGTCCCGGGTCGTCTGTTCGCGCAGTCCGTTGGCGACCTCCTCGCGGGCGCGCCGCAGGCTGTCGACGATCGCCATCATCGCGGGCGCGCCCAGCTCCCTGTTCCCCCGCTGGAACGCGGACTCGGACGAGCGCGTGAAGTCGAACCCCTCGACGTCCATCGCGATCCGGTGGCTTTCGAACTTGATCTTCCGGTACGCCATCATCCTCTGGAGGTCGAGCTCGTGAATCTCTCCGCGCTTGAGGTCCATGATGAGCTTCCGGTAATCCGGGGAAAACGAGATCGTTCCGCGTTCCGCGGTGATGCAGACGTTGACGCCGGGATTCGTGTAATCGAAAAGTGTCACCCCTTCCAGGTCGTTCGTCTTCTCGAACGTCTTCCGGACAAGTATGGAATACCCGGGTATGTCCTGCGAGAAGACTCCGTCCCGCAGGTTCAGTGTCGGTTTTTTCCGCTGGATGTCGATCGTGAGCGTACGGAGGTCATGGTTGGCGTCCGGCAGGACGTCGTTGTTGAACCAGAGAAGCGCCAGCCCCACGGCCAGCGCGCCTGCGAACACCGGGAGCATCATCCGGTACGTGCTGACGCCGCAGGCCTTCATCGCCGTGATCTCGTTCCTCGAGGAAAGGTCGCCGAATGCCATCAGCGTGGCGACGAGCACGGACATGGGGACCGCCAGCACGAGCATCCATGCCAGGCTCAGGGCGATGAGCTCCATGATCACCCAGGGGGTCAGCCCTTTCCCGACGAGGTGGTCGATGAACTTCATGATGAACTGCAGGAGGAACACGAACATCAGCGTCACGAGGGAGAACGCGAACGGTCCCAGGTGGGCGCGGAGGATATAGCGCTCGATGAGGAACCGCTGTCGGAGGGTGCTGCGCATGGTGCACGTAATATACCGCGGATCGCCTTCTTTTCCAATTCCGTCTCCAATCGCGTGTTTTCAAATCGCGTTCCGCCGCCTTGCAATTGTCTGGTTCACATGGTATCTTAAATATGCCTTTCGCATTCAGCGAGGAGTCAGTATCGAGAGTGCTTGCTAACGATTGAGGAGCGGTCTACCATCAGCGCTCCTGTCAGCCCGTCGCGGCACAACGTGAGCGGAGCTGATGCGGGCCGGCCCGGTGATCATCCCGGGCGTCCCCGCGTCGACAGCCCCCGTCGCCGGTTCACCGGCAGGGCATTTGGCAAACATCAGAAACGGACCCGGACTCCTTGCTCCATCAGGTTCACACGATCCTCCGCAGGTATCTCCTTGATGCGGCGTTCATCGCGGCTGCCGGCGGCGGGCTGATCATTCTGCTCGCCGCTCCCGGTACCGTGGCCGGTTCGGGTCTCCCTCCCGGCGCCGGCGAGTCCGGTTTCCCCGCGTTTGCCGAAAGCCCTCCCGATACCACGCCTGGCGTCTGGGTCCCGGGGAGAATTCCCCGGACGCACGCCGACAGCCTCCTCGCGGCTCACGCCGACTCGACGCGCCGTGATTCGGTGCGCGCCGACTCGCTCAGGACGGCGCAGCGGAGGTTCAGGATCACTGACACGACCTACGTCGTGGACAAGGACTCGACGGAACGCCTCCGTGACTTCGTGTACATCCGGAAAGACGACCCGGTCGTCAGGCCGTTCCCCGAGCGGACATACCCTCTCTTCGCCACGAACCACGCCACATCGTACAGGAGGGAGGTGGCGTTCGACAGCACGGGGAGCCGGATGATCTTCCGTGAAACGTCGGGGGGCATCGACGAGAAAATCCCGGAGTCCATCCCGCTGAAGGAGTACATCGCGGAACGGCTGAGATACGAACGGCGGATGATGCTCGCCGCGGAAGCCCGCAAGACCAAGATCCTCGTCAAGAAAGACATCGGGGACATGCTCGCGAACATCACGAAGATCAGCATCCCCGTCCCCGCGAATCCCCTGTTCAGCATATTCGGCAAGAACGAGATCAACCTGAGCGTCACCGGGGCGGTCGACATCAAGGCTGGTTTTCGTTCGACGAAATCCGACCAGACGACCCTCTCCACGCTCGATCAGGTCCGGAGCGAGCCCGACTTCAACCAGGAAGTCCAGGTGAACGTCAACGGCACGATCGGTGACAAGCTCAACATCCTGGCCGACTGGAACACGAAGAGGACGTTCGAGTACGAGAACCAGCTGAAGATCAAGTACACCGGCTACGACGACGAGATCGTGCAGAGCGTGGAGGCCGGGAACGTCTCCCTGGCGACCCCGTCGGCGTTCATCGGCAGCAGCCAGGCCCTCTTCGGGATCAAGGCGAAATTCCAGACGGGGCCGTTTACGCTCACGGCGCTCGCGTCGCAGAAGAAGGGACAGATCAAGGAGGTGGCGGTCACCGGCGGGTCACAGGAGAGCGACTTCGAGATCCGGCCGTACGAATTCGCGACAAATCATTTCTTCGTTGACAGCAGTGCAAGCGCGAACTACCCATCCCTGTACGAGCCGTACTACCAGAACGAGCCGCCGCAGATCAACCACCCTGAACTGCAAATCGTGGAGGCGGAAGTCTGGGTCCAGCGGTCGGGCATAAAGCCCGACCCGAACGAGCGGCATGCCGTCGCGTTCATGAATCTCGGTCCCTGGACGTCGGTGACAGGATATGACCCGATCCGAACCCTCTCGGATTCCGCAGGGATCGTGGATATCGGCCCGGTAGTCAAGCTCGACAAAACGCAGTACGAGCTCGACGGCGACGGATACCTCGGCGAGGTTTCGCTTAACACCAATGTCGCAGACCAGCTCTTCGTGGCGATCGCGTACAGAAACGCACACGGGGATCAATACGGCGAGCTCATCAGGACGCTCGGCCCGAACGATTCGACGATCGTCCTGAAACTCATCAAACCCAAGAATCTTCTCGCGAACGGGCGCTCATTTACCAAGGGGTGGAGCCAGCTTCTGAAGAACATATACCCGATTCCCGGACTCGGGAAGAACCTGAAGCAGGCGGGGTTCCAGTTCGATATATTCCGCCAGATACCGGGTTCACAGGACCAGAACAGCATTCTGAACGAGCCGCTTCTCCGGGTCATGGGGTTCGGCAAATACTCCGCCTCCGGCACGCTCCTCCCCGTCGAGCAGCAGGGGGCTGCGTTCGACTTCCGTCCCCAGAGAACGGTCAGCATAACGAGGGCGGAGATCATATTCCCCTCGCTCCGTCCGTTCGACACGGGCATCTCGAGCTATTTCAAATCGAAATCCCCCCCTGTTGCACTCACGGACAGCACGCTCCTGTTCCCCGCGGTGTACGACACGACGCAGACATTCGCGCAGCAGAGTCCCGCAAACAAGTACGTCATGCGGGGGAAGGCGACCGGCGACGCGACGTCGCAGTTTTCGCTCGGGTTCAACGTCGTGGAGGGGAGCGTTGTCGTTCTCCTGAACGGCACACCTCTCCTCAACAACGTCGATTACACCGTTGACTATATCGTCGGCCAGATCATCATACGGAATCCGGCGGCGCTTGTCCCGGGGGCAAATCTCTCCATAAAATACGAGCAGAACGACCTGTTCCAGCTCGCCTCCAAGACGCTCCTTGGATTGCGGGGGGATCTCGCGCTCGGCCAGAACACCGCGATCGGGTTCACCATGATGAACCTGAACCAGCAGACGCTGAGCGACAAGGTGCGCCTCGGTGAGGAGCCGAACGACAACACGATATACGGGATCGACGGCGGGACGACGCTCAATCTCCCGTTCGTGACACGGGCGCTGGACGCCATTCCCGGCCTCAGCACGAAAGAGGCGTCGTCACTCAAGGTGAGCGGCGAAGCGGCGTTTATGCACCCCAATGCGAACACGCTCGCGAGCACGATCCCGAGCGACAACGGGGAGGGGGTGGCGTATATCGACGATTTCGAGGGGGCACGCCGCACGATCCCCGTCGGGATAAGCTATGCGGGGTGGACAGATGCAAGCCCCCCCGCTGACAGCATCTCCAATGGCGAACTGGGTGTCGATGACACCACCAAGATGAACTCGAAGGGGAGAATGGTCTGGTTCAACCGTCTCCCCACGGACGTGCATCTTACGGATATCTATCCGCGCAAACAGGTCGGGAACCCCGCAAACGACGTCGCGACAGTACTCGACTTCCTGTATGCGCCGGTCCAGCGGGGGGCATTCAACTACAGTCTCAACAGGGATCAGACGCTTACGCCGTCGAAAAACTGGGGGGGTGTAATGAAGCCCCTCTCCGTCTCCGCGCTCAATCTTCTGAAGGAGAACGTCAACTTCGTCGAGGTGTGGTTGCGCGTCGACAAAGAACCGTCCCCCAATACGATTATGCACATCGATCTCGGCGCAATTAATGAGGCAGTCGTGAATGACGGTTCGGGACGCCTCCACGGTGAAGACCTCTACCTTGGCACGACGGCCCCCGGGATACTTCTCGACGGCGAGGATGTGGGTCTCGACATGCTCCCCGACGCCGCCGAACAGCAAAAATACAGCGCGCTCGTGAACAAGTGGTCGACCGTTGAACCGACCCTGGCGAGCGACCCGAGCGGAGACGACTACTATTTCGACAACACGAAAGTCAACACCGACCCGCACGCGTTCGATCACATCAACGGAACTGAGGGGAACGCCAACGGCCCTACCGGCCGTTTCCCGGACACGGAGGACATCAATCACAACGGGACGCTCGACCAGGCGAATTCATATTTCGAGTACGACCTCAAGCTTGACACGGTGTCCACACGCAATCCCCAGGTTGTCGGCGGCGGAGGGATCGACCCGAACAACGGCCTTCCCGTCCAGTGGTTCCAGTTCCAGATCCCGATAAACAAGTACAGCAGGGTCGTTGGAAATCCGACGTTTGAGAACATCGAGTTCATCCGGTGCTATTTCCGTGGTGCGTCGGACTCGATACACGTCAGGATCGCAGATTTCAACCTCGTCGGCAACCAGTGGCAGAAACTGGTGTCGGCGACGGGCAACCCCGCCATTGACAATGACTACAACGACAAGTTTGACGTGAGCGTCGTGGGTGTCGAACAGAACTCGTCCTACCTTTCCCCTCCCGGCGTCATCGGCGAGCGGGATAAGACGCAGCCCGACTACGTCGTCAGGGCGAATGAGCAGTCGCTCGACGTGCTTCTCAAGGGAATCCCGCCGGGTCAGTCCCGCCAGGCGGTGAAGTTCTACACGTACAAGGCGCTCGACGTCTTCAACTACAAGACGATGAAGATGTTCGTCCACGGGGACGCGTCGTTCCGGTTCATCGACACGCTGAATTACGACGCACGGATGTTCTACCGGTTCGGTCTCGACAGCCTGAATTATTATGAGTACAGCGAGCCTGTCCGTCCCGGGTGGGACCCGTTGAACGAAGTCGTGATCCATTTTTCGGATATCACGTCGATCAAGCAAACCCGGGATTCCGCGAACGTCCTCTCGAAGCCGAAGGCCGTCCCCGGGGGACCGCCGGGGGCGTATTACCGCGTGCTCGGGAACCCCTCGCTGACGAACCTTGTCTACCTTGCCCTCGGCGTGGAGAACCCGCTCGGGAAGGGGCGCCCCGTCCCCCTGCAGGGGGAGGTCTGGTTCGACGAGCTCCGACTGATCGACGTCGACAACACGCCGGGCGTGGCCTGGCGTATGGACTCCCAGCTGAAGCTGGCGGACGTCGCGTCCGTCGCGTTCAATTATTCGCGCGTCGATCCGTATTTCCACACGCTTGATGCAAGTTTCGGTTCCCGGACCCTCACAACCTCGTGGGCTCTCAGCGCCAACATGTCGCTCGACAAATTCTTCCCGGAAAGCTGGGCGGGGACGTCCATCCCGCTCACGTATTCGCATTCGGTGTCGATGATCACGCCGAAATACCTCTCGAACTCGGATATCGACGTGAACTCGGCGGCGAGCGACCTCCGGAACAAGATCCTGGATAACGGCGGGACGCTCGCCCAGGCGCAGGCGGGCTACGATTCTCTTGTCAATGTCTCGATCACGCGGCGCGTTTCGGACACGTATTCGGCGCCGGGATTCCACATATCGCTCCCTTCGAGCGCCTGGTATATCCGTGACACGTTCAACAAGCTGAACTTCGGGTTTAACTACACCAGATCGAGCGAGATGGACCCGTCCGTTGTGTACAGCCTCTCCTGGGCCTGGAACGCGAGGATCAGCTATGCGGTCTCACTCCCGCCGGACTATTTCTTCCTGCCGTTCAAGCACATATTTGATGGCGTCTGGTTTCTCGACGACTACAAGAACCTGAAGATCTTCTTCCCGATCTCGAATTTCACGTGGGCGATCGCCGCCAACCGTTCGCGGTCAAGCTCTCTCCAGCGTGTGGAGGGGGCGACGGAGCTGATCTCACGGCAGTTCACGATGTCCAGATCCATGGGGTTTTCCTGGAAACTGACGGAAGGGGGGATGCTGAACCTGGGGGGCGACTACAGCCTCTCCGTCGAGTCGAGCCTCCTGGGTCTTGAGACCGATCAGTTCGGCAACCAGCGTCCGTTTTCCGATATACTCAGCGACATATTCCTGAGCAACCACCTCATCAATTTCGGGCAGGACACACGGTACAGCCAGCACAACGGGCTCACGACAAAGCCGGCGATTCCGAACATCCTGAACATCAGGAAATTCCTCGACCTCACCGCGGGATACAGCGTTGATTACAGCTGGCAGAACACACTCAGCGGGGGAGATCTCGGCAAATCCGCCGGCTGGTCGAGCAGCGCGAACCTGTCGATGAACCTGAAGCTGAAGCAGATGTTTGAGCCGCTGTTTGAAGAGAAGCCTGTTGCCGGAGCCGCCGCGGCCGGAGCACCCCCGTCTCCGCAGCCCCGCGGGAGACGTGGCGCCGAAGAGCCGGCCGTCGCACGGGATACCGGAGCCGCTGCCGCCGCCGCTCCGGACACGTCAAAACCGAAACTGACCGGAATCGACAAGACGCTCTCCCAGCTCAAGAATCTTGCGAAGGCGCTCATCAAGGTCCCGTTCCTCGATTATGACAACTTCAACATCACGTTCACGCAGACGAACCAGGTGCAGAACAGCGGCGTCGTGGGGACCACCGGATTCGTCAATTACTGGGGACGGGTGCCGTTCTTCCAGGACCCGGATCCGAGATTCGGGCCCTCCCGGCTCTACCAGCTCGGGCTCATCTCCGATCCGGACGGGAAGCTCACGAACTTCGGACCCCGATCGTATTTCCCGTTCTTCGGCTGGGACGTCCAGCCGGGGCCCCGGGCGATGGTGGAAGGCGGCGCGATCGTGAATACGTTTCAGCAGACGAACCGGCTCACGTTCAAAACGAGCCGCGACCTCTGGGAGGGGGCGCGCGTCGATCTCAACTGGAACGTCGGGTGGTCCTACAGCAATACGCAGAACCTGTCGACGGATTCGCTCCATTCGATCCCGACGCTCGTCAACCAGACGATCACCGGGAACGTCGACCGTTCGTTCCTGACGTTTCCGGACGTCCTTTTCCTCGGCACGTTCAAGACCTCGCTCAAGGAGGTGAGCAAGGAGTACGCCGCGCTCAAGGCGCAGGATTCCACCGGGGCGAACGACGCGGCGAACCTGTCGACGTCGTTCGAGAAGGGATTCGAAGCGCTCCCGTGGCTCAAGAAGTTTTTCGGGCAGTACTACCCGAGGGTGAACTGGAGCTTCCGGTGGGACGGGCTTGAGAAACTCCCGATATTCCAGGGGTTCGTCAGCAAGCTTTCGCTCGACCATTCGTACAATTCCGACTTCACCAGGCAGTACGAAAACACGCCGGGAGGAGGCGGGGAGCGGACGGACGGGGAACGGGTCGCGTACGCGTTTGCTCCGCTCGTGGGGGCGAACTTCACGTTCAAGGAGCTCCTGAAGGGGAATTTCGGTGCGACGCTCCGCTATAACACGAGCACGTCATATGACCTCTCCATCTCGTCGCAGAATATCGTGGAGACGCTCACGCAGGAGATCTCACTCTCGGCCTCCTATGCGAGGAAGGGTTTTGAGATTCCGTTCTTCGGTCTCTCGCTGAGCAACGACGTGGACATAAGCTTCACCTACTCGATCTCGAAGAATTCGAGGAACACGTACGACGTCTCCCAGCTCGACGTGAACGTCACGGGGGTGCCGCTGGAGGGATCGACCCGCACGCAGATGGAACCGCGCATCAAGTACGTCCTGAGCCAGCGCGTCACGGCGTCCGTCTACTACACGTACACAAGGGTGCAGCCGGATTTTGCAGGATCGAGCATTCCCGGGACGACGGAAAACGAGGCCGGCCTGGATATCCACATCGCCATCCAGTAGGGCTGAGAGGCGCTGTTCCCGGGCGGCTCGAGGTGTCGTCTGCTGAGATCCCGCCGCTCTCAGGCCGGAGCCCGCCGCTCCCCGGCGCATGACATTTCGTCTTCAGAGATCCCGCCGCTCTCGGGCGGGAGGGGATCTGTTTGCTTCTCGATACTCAAAATGCTATTCTTTCACGAAGGGAATGGAAAGCGCATGGAAGAAGAAAAAGGGAAAGTCCTCTGGGTCGACGATGAGATCGAGCTCCTGCGTCCACACGTGAGGTATCTCGGAGAGAAGGGGTACAGCGTCGACACCGCCACGAACGGCGAGGACGCGGTCGCGATGGTAAAGGAATCGGAATACGACCTGGTGTTCCTCGACGAGATGATGTCGGGGATGGGGGGACTCCGCACGCTCGCGGAGATCAAGGAGGTCCGGCCCAGCCTCCCGGTGATCATGATTACGAAGAACGAGGAAGAGTCGCTGATGGAGGAGGCAATCGGACAGAAGATCAGCGACTACCTGACGAAGCCCGTCAACCCGAGCCAGGTGCTGATGGCGTGCAAGAAGTTCCTGGAAGGGCGCAAGATCACCGGCGCCGCGGTCTCGAAAGATTACATCCAGGAGTTCAACGACATCTCCCGCGCGCTTCAGGGGGACATGACGCACGGGGAGTGGATCGACCTGTACATCCGCCTGACCGGGTGGGGACTGGAACTCGACGGACACCCCGAGCTGGGACTGAAACAGACGCTTATCGACCAGACGCGGGAGTGCAACCTGGCGTTCAGCAAGTACGTCGAGAGGAACTACCGGGACTGGGTGGAACGGACGAGCCAGCGGCCGGCGCTCTCGACGGAGGTGGTCGACCGGTACGTGATCCCCGAGTTCCAGTCCGGCAAATCCGTGTTCTTCTTCGTGATCGACTGCCTCAGGCTCGACCAGTGGCTCGTGATGGAACAGGTCCTCCAGGAGTATTTCACGATTGCGAAGGAGTACTACTTCAGCATCCTCCCCACGGCGACCCCCTATTCGCGCAACGCCATATTCAGCGGGTCGTACCCGAGCGACGTCGAGCTCCGTTTCCCCGAGCTCTGGGAGAAGAGCGAGGACGACGAAAACAGCCGCAACAGGTACGAGCGGCAGTTTCTCGACAAACTCCTCGAGCGGCGCAAGATCATCCTCAAGCCGGAGGCGAAGTACATCAAAATCCTCGACGCGGAGTTCGGGAGAAACGTCGAGAACACGATCAACTCGTACACGCAGTCCAGGCTGACCTCCGTCGTCGTGAATTTCGTCGACATGCTGGCGCACGGGAGGTCGGACTCGTCGCTCCTCAAGGAAATCGCTCCCGACGAATCCGCGTACAGGTCGCTTACCCGCTCATGGTTCCTGCATTCGTCCCTCCTGGGGATGCTCAGGACGCTCGCGCGGAACCCGAATGTCGTCATCGTTCTGACGACGGACCACGGGAGCATCCGGAGCCTCCGTGGATCGAAGGTGCTCGGGGACCGGGAGGCGTCGACAAATCTCCGGTACAAATACGGCAGGAACCTGAAGGCCGAGGAGAAGGCGGCGATCTTCGTGAAGAACCCGGAAGAGTTCAAGCTTCCCCGCCGCGGCGTCGCGACGAACTACATCATTGCGAAGGAAGACTATTACTTCGTGTACCCGACGGAGTATCACCGGTATCTCAACCAGTACCGGGACAGTTTCCAGCACGGCGGCGCATCCATGGAGGAGATGATCCTCCCCGTCATCCGCATGGAACCGAGGGGATGAAGGAGATCCTCTCGCGCTCGGCGGAGGAGACGGTCTCCGCCGGAAAGGCGTTTGCCGGGACGCTCCGTCCGGGCGACGTCGTGGCGCTGACGGGAACGCTGGGGAGCGGCAAGACCCGGTTCGTCGCAGGGGTCTGCGCCGGTCTCGGCGTCCGCGTACCCGTGACAAGCCCCACGTTTGCGATCATCAACGAATACCCTGCTCCGTTCGGCGTCGTGGCCCACATCGACATGTACAGGATCGGCACACCCGGCGAAGCGGCGGAGCTCGGCATCGAGGAATATTTCAGCGACAGGTGTATCTGCCTCGTCGAATGGGCCGATGTGGTCTCCGGCGTGCTGCCTGTTCTCCGCTACGAGGTGTCGTTCGCACACGGGAATGCCGAAAATGAGCGGACGATCCGGTTCCGCGCCCCGCGGGAGCAGGCCGGGTGAACGTCCTCGGGATTGAAACGGCGACCGCGGTCTGCGGCGCGGCGCTTGTCAGGGACGGGAAGATCGCGGAAGAATCGTTCTTTGATGAAGGACGGGTGCACGCCGAAAAGCTCATCGGGCAAATCATCGCTGTCCTCGGCCCGGCAGGCCCTGCGGACCTGGGCGGGATCGCGGTATCGATCGGCCCCGGGTCGTTTACGGGACTCAGAATCGGCGTGAGCGTCGCAAAAGGGATCGCGTTCGCCCGGGGGATTCCCCTTGTGGGTGTCCCGACGCTCGAAGCGCTCGCGGCGCGTGCCGCCGCGATCGACCGCCTCACCCCCGGGACGAGACTCCTTGCTGCTCTTGACGCGCGGCGCGACGAGGTGTACTGCCAGCTTTTCGACGTCACGGAAGGCGGGCCTGTCGCTGTGTGGGAATCGCGCGACGCGAAGCTCGGCGAACTCGCCGAAGAACTGGGCGGTGGCGGTGTCCGCGTGACGGGAGACGCCTCCGCGAGGGTGCTTGCCTGGCCGGGGATGCCGCCGGCGATGGAGAGCGTCTCACCGCAGGCGCTCCGCTGCGGAGCGGCGAGCGTCGCCGTGATCGGCACGTCGCTTCTCCTTGCGGGAAAGGCGGACGACCCGTCCGCGCTGGAACCGCGGTACATCAAGGAGTTTTTCCTCAGGACACGATAACCGGAAGGACGAACAGCCCATGTCGTGGTTCAAACGGTCCAAAGAGAACATCGCCTCGGAGACGCAGAAGAAGGAGGTCCCCGACGGTCTCTGGACGAAGTGCGAGCAGTGCGGCGAGATCATACACCGGATGGAGCTCGAGAAGAATTTTTTCACGTGCGTCAAGTGCAACGCGCATTTCCGCATCGGCAGCAAGGAATACATCGCCATTCTCCTTGACGAGGATTCGTTCAAGGAACACGACAGGAGGATGCGCTCCGGGGATCCGCTCAAGTTCGCCGACACAAAGCGGTACAGGGACAGGATACCCGAGGCGATTCGGAAGACCCGGCTCCACGACGCCGTGCGGTGGGGGACGGGGACCGTCAACAAGCATCCCCTCGTACTCGCGGCGATGGATTTTTCGTTCATCGGCGGAAGCATGGGGTCCGTGGTCGGCGAGAAAATCGGCCGCGCGATCGACCGCGCGTGGAAAACGAAGACCCCCCTGCTCATCATTTCGGCGAGCGGCGGCGCGAGGATGATGGAAGGCGCGCTCTCGCTCATGCAGATGGCGAAAACGAGCGCGAAGCTTGCCCGGCTCGCGGACGCGGGAGTCGGGTTTATCTCCCTTCTTACCGACCCGACGACGGGAGGGGTGACGGCGAGTTACGCGATGCTCGGCGACGTCATCATCGCGGAGCCTGGCGCCCTCATCGGGTTTGCGGGCCCGCGGGTGATCAAGCAGACGATCGGGAAAGACCTCCCCCCGGGGTTTCAGCGGGCGGAGTTCCTCCTCGAGCACGGGTTCGTCGACATGGTCGTGCACAGGAAGGAACTGAAGCAGACGGTTGCGCAGATTCTCACCTATGTCGGCTCCTGACGTGTTTGCCGGCCGGTTTCGCGCCGCAACCGCGGTGCGCTGACATGAAGACGATCCAGGATCCGCTGCAGATGCAGCGGGAGTCGGAAGGCTTCCGCTCCGCGGGAAAACGGGTGGTCCTTGTCCCGACGATGGGAGCCCTCCACGCCGGGCACGCCGCTCTCATCCGCGAAGCGCGGAAGAGGGGGGACGTCGTCATCGTGACGGTGTTCGTCAACCCCGTGCAGTTTGGCAGGGGGGAGGACTTCGGCCGGTACCCGAGGGACCTGGAGGGGGACCTCCGCACCGCGGCGGAAGCGGGCGCCGACATTCTGTTCACGCCGGAGACGGCGGCGATGTATCCCCCGGGGTACCAGACGTTTGTTACCGTCGAAGCCATTTCGCTCCCGCTGGAAGGTTCGGCCCGGCCCGGACACTTCAGAGGGGTGACGACGGTGGTTGCGAAGCTGTTCAACATCACACGTCCCCACTGCGCCGTCTTCGGGCAAAAGGACGCCCAGCAGGTGGCCGTCCTGCGGCGCATGGCGCGTGACCTCGATACGGGGATTGAGATCGTCGTCGTGCCGACCGTCCGCGAGCCGGACGGCCTTGCCCTGAGCTCGCGGAATGCGTATCTCTCCGAAGCGGAGCGGAGTGAAGCACCCGTGCTGTACCGGTCGCTCAGGTTTGCCGAGGAACGTGTTCGTGCCGGGGAACGGTCCGCCGACGCCCTCGTCGCGGCGGTGATATCGGAAATTACATCATGTTCATCGGCGGCGATCGACTACGTTTCCGTCGCCGACGCGGAATCCCTCGAGCCGCTCTCCTCCCTTCCCCCCGGGCGGACGGTCCTTGTCTCGCTCGCGGCGCGGTTCGGCACCACGCGCCTCATCGACAATATCCAGATCAGAATATAGCGAAATATCAATGGACGCCAGACTTGCCGTTGTCGTGATGGCCGCGGGGAAGGGGACGCGCATGAATAACCCCTCCGTGGCGAAGGTGATGTACACGATCAACGACCGCCCCCTCATCGGGTGGGTCGTGGATCTCGCTTCGCGCCTTGAGTCATCCCGGACCGTCGTCGTCGTCGGGTGGCAGAAGGAGTCGGTCATCGCGCATCTCGCCGCCTCCCACCCCCTAGCCACGTGCGTCGAGCAGAACCCCCAGCTCGGCACCGGGCATGCCGTTATGCAGGCTGAAAAAGAGCTCAGCGGCTTCAGGGGGGATGTCCTCGTTCTCTCGGGGGACGTGCCGATGCTGACGGAGGCGACAACGCGGGCGCTTATCGGCACGCACCGTTCTTCGGGTGCCGTGGCCACGGTCCTGACGGCGGTTCTCGATGACGCGACCGGGTACGGGAGGATACTCCGGGAGAGCGGGGGAAGGGTTGCGGGGATCGTCGAGCAGAAGGACGCATCGGAAGAACAGCACGCGATCCGGGAGATCAATTCCGGGATCTACGTCTTCGACGCGGAGAATCTTTTCGAGGGGCTCCGCCATCTCACAACGGACAACGCACAGCGCGAGTACTATCTCACAGATGTCTTCCGCCATTTTTGGAGGAACAATCTTCCCGTGGCGGCTGTTATTGCAGGTGACCCCCTGGAAGTCGGAGGGATCAATACTCCCGTTCAACTCGAAGAGGCGCGGAGGATTCTGGCGGTGGGTGGGAGTTGACAATCAGGCCTGTTTTCTTTATAATCCTGAGAGCGGAGAGGAGGATTGAATGAAATCTCTGTCGATTGCAGCCGTCGTGTGTCTTGCGGTGCTGGCTTCGGCCGGTGCGCGTGCGCAGTTTAAGCCCGATGCCGCGCATCCCTCTGACGAATCGGGTGGTCTCATAACGCAGCCCCCCTCCACGGTACTCTTCGGCTGGTTTGATCCCGCGAAGTTCTCCATGCACCACAGCTTCGAGCTTTCCTACCTGTCGTCCGCCGGGCAGGGGATGTCGCTCGGGACGTACACGAACACAATGATGTACCAGTTTGCCGACAACCTGAACGCCCGTGCGGACGTGAGCATGAGTTTCACCCCCTCCAATTCGTTCTCCTCGTTCGGCACGAAGGGATCGAACAATTTCAGCGGCATCTATCTGAGGGACGCCCAGCTCAGCTACAAGCCGTGGGAGAACGTCCAGGTGCAGCTTCAGTACAGCCAGCTCCCGTACGGATCATATTCCTTTTCACCCTTCTTTTACAACCCGATGTTCCGGGAGAACGGATTCTGATCTCGAGATCCCCGCACCAGTCCACCATATGCCGGGTTGCGCAGTATCGTGAAAGCCGGGAAAGCTCCGCGGCCGGGGCTCGTCCCGGCTTTGTTGCCATGACGCAGACCCGATGAAGGTGGCGAGTTCAACGAAGAACGTTGCCGGCCGTCCCGTTTCCCCGCGGAAAGATCCCCGCACCGTGCTCCTTGATGTCATCATCGGCGCCCTCGGTCTCCTCGTTCTCGTGCTCGCCTGGTCGTTTTCAAGCAGGATGTTCTTCCGTCCCCCCGTCGATCCGGTCCGTTCCGGCTCCGCCGCCCCGGGGACGATACAGCTCGACGTCCTGAACGGATGCGGACTTCCCGGGGCGGGGACGTCGATCACCGCCTACCTCCGGGCCAGGGGGTTTGACGTCGTGGAGTACAGGAACTACAGGAATTTCGACGTCAAGGAATCCCTCGTCATCGACAGGGCGGGGAACAGGGAGAACGCGGAGAAGGTGGCGTACGCCCTCGGCATACGAAAAGCGAACGTGATCCAGCAGATCAACCAGGACTATTACGTGGATGTTTCGGTTCTCGTCGGCCGGGATTATCCCACGCTCAAACCATCACAATAGGGGGAGCGCGCATTGAAATCACAGGTACTCGCTCTGGCGGTGGCGCGGCTGGCTCTTTCGAAGAAGGCCGGCGACGTCGTGATCATGGATCTCCGGGGTCTCACGACGATGACGGACTTCTTCGTCGTCTGTTCCGCCGATTCCGACATCCAGATCCGGGCCATCGCCGACGCTGTCGATGACGGGATGCGGGAAAAAGGGGACGGCGTGTGGCACAGGGAATCCGGGACCTCGAGCTGGGTGCTCCTGGACTTCGTCGACGTCGTCGTGCACATATTCCACAGGAACACACGTGCGTTCTACAACCTGGAAAAGCTCTGGGGCGACGCAAAAATACGGAAAATTGCCGACACGCCCGCCCGCCGGGCCCCGGCACGCAAGGCCAGGGTCGCGCCGCGCGCGAAGGCCGGCAGGAAAGCGAGAGCATGAAAGCGTACCTGAGGGAAAAGGTCGCCGGGGCCCTTGCCTCGATGGGCGTCAGCCCGGCGTCCCCCGTGTCGTTCGAGAAACCGCGCGGGGCGGGACACGGCGACCTGACGACGAACATTGCGATGATCGTCGCAAAAGGCACCGGGAGAACCAGCCGCGATGTCGCAGCGGACATCGTCGCGCGCATCGCCCCCGATCCCTCTCTCGTGGCGGGGATCGATATTGCCGGGCCGGGCTTCATCAATTTCTCGTTCGCGGGGAAGTATTATCTCCGTCAGCTCGAGGAGCTTGTGCGGACGGGGGACACGTTCGGGAGGTCCGCGATCGGGAAGGGGCGGAAAGTGCAGGTTGAATTCGTCAGTGCCAACCCTACGGGTCCACTGACGGTCGGTCACGGCAGGGGGGCGGTGTTCGGGGACACGGTCGCCAGGATGCTGGAGTGGACCGGGCACGACGTGGAGCGGGAGTATTACTTCAACAACGCCGGGCGGCAGATGCGGATCCTGGGCGACTCGGTGCGTCACCGCTATCTCGAGCTCCTGGGAGACCCCGTGGAATTTCCCCGGGACTATTACCAGGGGGAGTATATCCGGGACATCGCCCGTCACCTGGTGGAGTCGGACGGAAACCGGCTTCGGGACGAACCCGCGGAGGGGAAATTCAAGGAGCAGGCGGAGACGGAGATCTTCGCGGACATCAGAAAGACGCTTGCGGCGCTCGGTATCGTCTTCGGCTCCTTTTACAACGAAAACTCGCTGTACGAACAGGGGAAGATCAGGGAGGTCGTCGACGAGCTTCGGGCGCGGGGCCTCGTGTACGAGAGCGAAGGCGCGGTCTGGTTTAAGACCTCCGCGCTGGGGCTGGAAAAGGACAAGGTGATCGTCAAGAGCTCGGGGGAACCGACCTACCGGCTTCCCGACATCGCCTACCACCGCGAGAAATTCCGCCGGGGGTACGACCTGATGATAGACGTCTTCGGCGCGGATCACATCGCGACATATCCCGATGTCCTTGCCGCGCTGAAGGCTCTCGGGTTCGATGAACGGCGCGTCACCGTCCTCATTCACCAGTTCGTCACGATACTCCAGGACGGGGAAGTCGTGAAAATGTCGACGCGGAAGGCGAATTTCATCACGCTGGACGAGCTCATCGATGAGGTGGGCGCGGATGTGGTACGGTACTTCTTCCTCATGCGGACGATCTCGAGTCACCTCAACTTTGACCTGGGACTCGCCAAGAAGCACTCGGACGAAAACCCCGTGTTCTATCTTCAGTACGCTTACGCGAGGATCTGCAGCATACTGCGCTACGCGGGGGACGCCTCCGTTCCTCCCGCGCCCGCGGGGGAATTCGACGCATCGCTTCTCTCCTCGGCGGCGGAGACCGACCTCATCAAAACTCTCCTCCTCTTTCCGGAGACGGTTGAATCATGCGCACTGGCGTATGAGCCCCACCGGCTCGCGGACTACCTCCAGGGGGTCGCCACCTCGTTTCACAGGTTTTACCACGAGTGCCGGGTCGTCACGGACGACGTGCCGCTGACGCGCGCGCGGATTGCCCTGAGCCACGCCGTAGGGTGCGTCCTCAGGAACGGGTTCGGAATACTCGGCATTTCCGCGCCGGAACAGATGTAACAGGACGCTTGTTGATGCCCATCACGGGTGTTTGTCCTCCATTTCACGTTCTTGTGTCACTCAAACGATTCCGTACACCTGCTCTGAAGACCTCCTATGGAGCTCCGAAAAGATATCCTGCGCCTCGACACGGAGGCGGAAATCGCCGCAATTACCGCCGGGATCCGCGAAAGCGTCCTGAAAACGATGCACAGGAAGGGGGCGGTCGTCTCCGTTTCGGGGGGGATCGACAGCGCGCTCTGCGCGGCGCTCTGCGCGAAGGCGCTCGGGAGCGGGAACGTGCTCGCGCTGTTCTCGCCGGAAAGGGACTCCTCGCCGGACTCGCTCCGTCTCGGAAGGTTGCTTGCCGACAAGCTGGGCGTCCCCACGCATACGGAGGACATTGCGCCCATACTCGAAGCGGCGGGATGCTACCGGTACCAGACCGAGGCGGTCCGCATGGTGTACCCGGCCTACGGTGAGGGATGGAAGTTCAAGATCACGCTCCCGTCCATCATCGAGGGAAACAGGCTCAACGTTTCGCGGCTTACCGTCAGGACCCCTTCGGGCGAAGCGCTCAGCGAGCGGATGTCAGCCCAGGCGTATCTCCAGCTCGTTGCTGCGACGAACTTCAAGCAGCGAACGCGCAAGATGCTCGACTACTTTCACGCCGACCGGCTGAATTTTGCCGTTTGCGGCACTCCGAACCGCCTCGAATACGATCAGGGTTTCTTCGTCAAGGGGGGGGACGGCCTGGCGGATTTCAAGCCCATCGCGCATCTCTACAAGACACAGGTCTTCCAGCTCGCGCGCGCGCTTGGCGTTCCCTCGGAGATCTGTGACAGGACGCCGACAACGGACACGTTCTCCCTCCCGCAGACACAGGAGGAATTCTATTTCGCCCTCCCCTACACGCAGATGGATCTCTGCCTGTACGGGCACAACCACGCGGTTCCTGCGGCAGACGTCGCGGCGGCCATTGGCCTGACCGCCGAACAGGTGGACCGTGTATACAGGGACATAGAAGTCAAACGGCGGACGACGCGCCCTCTCCATCTTCCCGCGCTGCTTATGCAGGATGTCCGCGAGATCTCGGAGCTGAAAAAAGAGGCATTCAATTCTCCGGGCGCGCACTGACGGCGCGGGGCGGCGGTCGATTGTCACACGAACGTTTCACTGAATTCCGGGGCTAGCGGACATGTGCGGCATAGCGGGCGTTGTGAACACCGGTGAGAGGCATGATCCCCCGTCGCGGGAGCTCCTTACCTCGATGGTGCGCGCGATCAGGCACCGCGGGCCGGACGAGTACGGGATGTACCGCGATGCGCGCGCCGGATTCGTGCACGCGCGTCTTTCGCTGATCGACCTGACCTCCGGACAGCAGCCCCTCGCGAACGAAGACGGCAGGCTCTGGATCGTCTTCAACGGGGAGATTTTTAATTACGTCGAACTCCGGAAGGAACTGGAGTCGCTCGGGCACCGGTTCAGGACGCACTCCGACACGGAGGTCATCGTCCATGCGTACGAGGCCTGGGGGAACGGTTGCTTCCCGCGGTTCAACGGGCAGTGGGCCGTTGCGCTCTGGGATTCGAAATCGCGCCGGCTCGTCCTTTCGCGTGACCGGATCGGTGTCAGACCCCTGTACGTCCGCGAGCAGGGGGGACGCATCTGGTTCGCGAGCGAGGTGAAGGCAATATTCGCGGACAGTTCGGTCCCGCGGGAGATCGATCCGGCGGGGCTTGACCAGACGTTCACATACTGGACTTCCCTGGCTCCCCTCTCTCTCTTCAGGGGGATAGAGGAGATCCTCCCGGGTTCGGTCAGAGAATATGACGGAGACGGAAAGAGAACCGACACGGTGTTCTGGCGGCCGTCATACCCGGAGACCTCCCCGGACGATTACCCCCTGACACTGAACGAGGCGACGGAAGCGCTGGCCGAAAAGCTCGAGCAGGCCACGCGCCTGAGGATACTCCGGGCGGATGTGCCTGTCGGCAGCTATCTCTCCGGCGGGCTCGACAGCTCGATTACAGCATGGATGGGAAGGAAGGCCAAGGCGGGCGTCTTCCGGACATATTCCATACGATTCCAGGACGCTGAATACGATGAAACGGAGTTTCAGCGGGCCATGGCCGCCACGATCGACAGCGATCATCAGGAGCTTGTGGTCACGCGCGGCGACATCGCGCGCGTCTTCCCGGAGGTCATCAGGCACACGGAGCGCCCCATTCTGCGCACGGCTCCCGCGCCTCTCTATCTCCTCTCGCGGCTTGTCCGCGATTCGGGGATCAAGGCGGTCCTGACAGGCGAGGGGGCGGACGAGATGCTCGCGGGGTATGACATATTCCGCGAGGCCGAGATCCGGCTCTTCTGGTCGCACCAGCCCTCCTCCACCGTCCGCCCGATGCTCTTCGACAGGCTCTACCCGTATCTCGCCAGGTCTCCCCGGCACGCGAAGGGGATGGCAATGGAGTTCTGGCGGCAGGGGATCGAACGCGCAGGCGCGCCGGGGTTCTCCCATGACCCCCGGTGGAGGACGACGTCGCAGCTCAAGAGGTTCTTTACAGGTGAGATCCGCGGGGCGCTGGAATCGCATCCTCCGGATGACGTCCTCTCCTCTCTCCCCGGGGGGTTCGCCCGGTGGGACTCGCTCGCCCGCGCGCAGTATCTCGAAGTTGTCACGCTTCTGTCGGGCTACCTGATTTCATCGCAGGGGGACAGGATGCTCATGGCGCATTCGGTCGAGGGGCGGTTCCCGTTCCTTGACGCGGACGTGATGGAGTTCTGCAACGGCCTCCCGCCCCGTTACAAGCTCGCCGGGCTGAACGAGAAGTTCATACTGAAACGCGCGGCGGCGGGGCGGGTTCCCGCGAATATCATCAACCGCCCCAAGCAGCCGTACCGGGCGCCGGATGCGGTGAGCTTCGTTGAAAAAGGGGCCCCTGCCTACGTGGAAGAAGCGTTCTCGGAAGATGCGCTCCGCGACGCCGGCGTGTTCGATGTGCGCACTGCGCGCGGGCTGTACGAAAAATGCCGGGCCCTGGCCCGCGCCCGCGCCGGGGATTCCGGGAACGAAATGGTTTTCAGCAACGCGGACAACATGGGGATCGTGGGCCTGCTCTCGACACAGCTCCTTCACAGGGCGTTCATCGCCGGTGACGGCGCGGCGCCCGGCGGGACGATCGAATACAAAACGCTCATAGACAGGGTATCGATTCAACAACTTCAGGGAACAGCATGACACAGGAGGAAGTCCGTACAAAGGTTCATCAGTTCATCCGGAAGAACTTTCTTTTCGACGACAAGGCGCCGCTCACGAACGACCAGTCGCTCCTGGGGTCCGGGGTCGTGGACTCCACGGGTATACTCGAATTGATAAGCTTCCTCGAAGAGACGTGCCGGGTCAAGTTCGACGACAGTGAGCTTGTTGCCGACAATTTCGACACCATCGACAGAATTTCCGGATTCATCATCGCAAAACTTAGCAGGGAAAAGGCCTGAAAACATGTTGCTCCATGAATACCTCTCCAGATCCGCGCGGCTGACGCCCGGCAAGGTGGCGCTTGTCTGCGGGCAGAATTGCTCCACGTACGGGGATCTTGCCTCGGCGGCCGCTTCGTTCGCGGGATTTCTTGTCGAGCGGGGGCTGCGGAAGGGGGACCGCGTTGCGATTTACATCGACAGCAGTCCCGAAACCGTCACGGCGATATTCGGCGTGCTCGAGGCGGGCGGCTGCATCGTCGTCATTAATCCCGCCACCCAATCAGAGCGGCTCGGGTACATACTCGAAAACTGCAATGCGAAGTTCCTCGTCTGCGGCGTCGAGAAGCGATCGCAGGTGCAGCAGGCGGAAGCCGCCGTCACGTTCCGCCCCGTCAACATATGGACCGGGAGCGGGGAAGCGGCGGAAGAAGGGGTGAGCTTCGCTGCAATACGCGCGGAGGGACGCCCTTCGCCGCGGGTCCGGCTCATCGACAACGACCTGGCGGCGATCATCTACACCTCCGGATCGACCGGGAAGCCGAAGGGGGTCACGCTCCTCCACCGCAACATCAATGCGGCGGTGGAATCCATTGCGGAATACCTGGAGAACAACGCCGATGACGTGATCCTTGGCGTGCTCCCCCTCTCGTCAAGCTACGGCCTCCTTCAGGTTCTCGTGACGTTCTGGACGGGGGGAAAGGTCATACTCGAAAAGGGGTTCGGCTACCCGTACGAGATCATCAAGAGAATCAAAGACGAAAAAGTCACGGGGCTTGCAGGGGCGCCCACGATCTGGGCGATCATACTCCGCCTCGATGGACTCGAGAAGGAGAGCTTCCCCGCGCTCCGTTACATCACGAACGCCGCCGCCGCGATGCCGGCAAGCTTTGTGCCCCGGCTGCGGAAAGTCTTCCCCGCGACGAAGATATTCCTCATGCACGGGCTCACCGAATGTCTCCGCACGACGTTCCTTCCGCCGGACGAGATTGAGACACGCACGACCTCCGTCGGGACCGGAATGCGGAACATCGAACTGTGGGTCGAAGATGCGGACGGCAAGAGACTCCCCCCGGGTCACGTGGGGGAGATGATCGTCAGGGGTTCGACGCTGATGGCCGGGTACTGGAACGACCCCGAAGGGACAGCCAAGGCGCTCATCCCCGGTCCGTACCCCTGGGAGAAGGTCCTCCGGACCAGGGATCTCTTCCGGATGGACGAGGACGGGTATTTTCATTTCGTGGCGCGGTCCGATGAGCTCATCAAGAGCAGGGGGGAGAAGGTCAGCCCGATCGAAGTGGAAGACGTCATCTACACGATCGACGCGGTGAACGAGGTCCGGGTCATCGGCGTTCCCGACACGATACTGGGCCAGGCGATCAGGGCGGAAATCGTCCTGAAAGAGGGACGCTCGCTGACGATGCAGGAGGTCAAGGCCCACTGCCGCAGATTTCTCGAGGATTTCAAGGTTCCCGGCGCCGTCGAATTCGTCGCCTCCCTTCCGAAGACGCAGGGGGGAAAGATCAAGAGATCGGGGTGATCCTCCGTCATGGAGAAGATATCCGCTGAGGAGAATTCCATTCTCTTCTCACTCCCCGGACCGCTCCGCATTCCTCCCCCCGCCGTGTCGTCCCCGGGGAACCGGCCGATGAAGCGAAGGGCACACCGATGCATTCTGCGATGGGCGCTCCTTCCCCTCCTCCACGCTTCTCTCATTGGAGGACAGTTCCACGTGACCGCCGGGGCATCTTCTTCGGGGACCGGGACCCTCGCAAATCCCTGGCAGCTCCAGGTTGCCGTTCATCATCAGCCGGCGGTCAGACCTGGCGACACGATCTGGGTGCACGGGGGAATCTACAGGGGCCAGTATACCTGTGCGCTCGAGGGCACCCCCTTGCTTCCCATCATCGTCCGCAACTACAGGAATGAACGGGCGACGATCGTGGATCCGGGGGGGAACTGGGACGCAGGGATAACGTTCATCGGATCCTATACGTGGCTCTGGGGGCTTGAAGTCGACACCAATCCTGATGCCCCGCTGAACACGCCGGGTCCGGGGATAAACATTGCCGGAGGGACCTCGTCCCCCGGCCTCAGGGTGATCAACTGCGTCGTTCACGACCAGGTGGGAGGAGGTTTCGGCTGGTGGGCGGGGGCGCTCGACGGGGAGATCAACGGGTGCCTCGTGTATTACAACGGACGCCAGGAAGGAGTGGGGAACAACGCCCACAACTACGGCATCTACATGCAGAACGTCACGGGGAAGAAGCTCTTCAAGGACAACATACTTCCCTACAACTGGTCCTACGCCGTACACGCATACAGCGAACAGGGGGGAGTCAACAACATTGTCTTCGACGGGAACGCGCTGTATCAGTCCGGATTCCTCTGGAGGGGGGGTGCGAGCGAGAGGAACCTGATCATCGGCGGCTCGGCGCTTGCGGGACGTGATGCCGACACGATACGGAACAACCACTTCTTTTATCACTCGACGAACAACAGCGCGGGGGAGAGACTCACGATCGGGTATTATTCTCCGATGACGAACCTTGGAATGTCCGGAAACATGATCGTCGGCGGAATCATGGAGTTCCGTCTCGTGAGCGGATCGGTCGCGGGGAATACGATGATCCGGACCACAGGGGACTCTCCGCCGGGAAACACGTACAGGAACGCGGGGAGTGGGACACTCATATTCGTCCGGCCGAGCGACTACGAAGCGCGGCGGGGAAACATCATCGCGTACAACTTTGGCAGGGATTCCTCAATCACCGCAGACGTTTCCTCCCTGGGGCTCAAACAGGGCGAGCGGTACGAAGTCCGCGACGCGCTCAATTTTTACGGGGATCCTGTCGCCGGCGGTTCGTACGCGGGCAAGGGAGTCAAAATACCGATGACCGGCCTCGCGGTGGCCCGTCCCACAGGAACCCACGCCGCAGCGCCGGTTCACACCGCCCCGGAATTCGGAGTGTTTGTGATCATGGCGCCCCAGAATTTTCCTCCGCGGATGCTCGAGGAGGGGAAACCGGAAAAGTCCGGCCTGGGAAAGAATTTCCCAAATCCGTTCAGCGCATGTACGAATATGTCGTTTTCCGTCGTCGCCGAAGGGGATGTCCGGATCGAAGTTCTCGATGTCGACGGAAAGTCCATCGCCGTCATCGTCGACGGGAGACTGAACCCGGGAACATATGAATGCCGGTTTTTTGGAACTGGCCTCCCTCCGGGGATTTACATCTACAGGATGAAGACGGGACGGCACATATCGACGAGGAAAATGCTTTTTGTAGGCTGATCTGAGCCCGGACCGCGGTGTCCCCCCGATCCGGGTTTGAGCCTCTCATAAACACGGCAGTTTCTACCCCTTCCCTTAAATAGGGGATCCACCCTAGGGAAAACAGGGGGGAAAGAGCCACTTTACTATTCTTACGCTGTATATTGCGAATATGCAGTATTGTTCATATACTCTCATAGCTGAGAATACGACTCGGAAGCTGTATCGTGGAGGTGACCTATGAGAACGTATACGATGATTCTGATCAGGTTGGCACCGGCCATAGTCGCGTCCGTTGTTTCGATCTTGCCGCTCGCGGGGGACATTTATGCATCCCAGTTTCACGTAACATCAGGCGCATCCGCCAATGGGACGGGCAGCCTTTCGAACCCGTGGCAGTTCCAAACTGCGCTCAACCAGCCCTCCTCCCTCAAGCCCGGAGACACGATCTGGGTTCACGCCGGGACCTACACCGGCATGTTCGTTTCAGCTTTGAACGGCTCTTCAGGGAAGCCGATAATTGTAAGGAACTTCGTAAATGACCGGGTGACGATCGTCTCCCCCGGGAGCTGGCAGGACGGCATACAGGTGAACGGATCATATACCTGGTTCTGGGGTCTCGAAGTGACGTCCGACCCGACTTCTCCTCTGGATGAGCCGGGGAGCGGGTTCAATATCGGGATCGGTTCCACGGGGGACGGGATCAGGATCATCAACTGCATCGTCCACGATCAGGTCGGGGGAGGGTTCGGGTGGTGGCTCCCTTCGACGAATGCCGAAATCAACGGATGCCTTATCTATTATAACGGAAGGGAAGTGGGAGCGGGAAACAACGCCCACAACTACGGCATCTACATGCAGAACGTCACCGGCAGGAAGCTCTTCAAAGACAACATCGACGGGTATAACTGGTCGTATGCCTCCCATGTTTACAGTGAACAGCAGGGAGTGGACAACATCACGTTCGATGGCGACGTCCTCTACCAATCGGGATATATCTGGCGAGGCACGCAGTTCGAGCGGAACCTGATTATGGGGGGTGTTGCGGCGCAGGGGAGGGACGGCGATACTGTCCGGAACTGCCATCTCTACTATTCCAACACCAACGGTTACACGGGCGGGAGGCTCTCAATCGGGTATGACGCCCCCATGTCGAACTTCAGCATGACGGGAAACACTGTGGTGGGGGGGATCAACGAACTCAGCTACACCGGGACAATTGCGGGGAACACGTTCGTGAACACGACCGGGGACGCTCCCTCGGGAAACACGTACACGAACTCTCCGTCGGGGACCCAGGTTATCGTTCGCCCGAATGACTACGAGCTCGGGAGAGCAAATATCATCGTCTACAACTGGGACAAGAATCCTTCCGTGAACGTGGACTTCTCGTCGTTCCTTGCCGTCGGGTCGACGTACACGGTGAAAGACGCGGAGAACTTCTACGGCCCGCCTGTGGCCACGGGAACGTACAACGGCGGGACGGTCTCGATCCCGATGAACAATACCGCCGTTCCTGCCCCGATGCTTGCATCCGGGCAGTCGATCGGTGCGCAGCCGTTCAACACGCAGCCGGAATTCGGCATATTCGTTGTGACCGGGAGCTCCGGCGGAACAGCCCCCGCTCCCACAGCGACGTTTTCCGCCTCCCCCTCGTCCCTGACGTCGGGCGGCGGGAGCGTGACGCTCACCTGGTCGTCGCAGAACGCGACGTCGGCCACGATTTCAGGAGGGGTGGGCGCCGTGGCGCTGTCGGGATCCACGACGGTGACGGTCAACAGCTCGACGACGTTCACGCTGACGCTCACCGGTCCGGGCGGAACCTCGACATACACTGCTGCGGTTACCGTGACCGGGACCCCGCCGGCGGTGCCCACGGGATCCCTCACCGCGTCCCCGGCGACGCTCGCTTCAGGGGGGGGCACCGTAACACTCACCTGGTCGTCGCAGAACGCAACGTCGGCATCGATATCGGGGGGTGTGGGCGCCGTGGCGCTGTCGGGATCCACATCGGTAACGGTAAGCAACTCGACGACATTCACGCTGACTCTCACGGGGCCGGGCGGAACCTCGACATACGCTGCCGCGGTTACCGTGACCGGGACCCCGCCGGCGGCGCCCACGGGATCGCTCAACGCGTCCCCGGCTGCGTTCGCATCGGGGGGCGGCACGGTGACACTCACCTGGTCGTCGCAGAATGCAACGTCGGCATCGATATCTCCCGGCGTCGGCTCGGTCTCCGTTTCAGGTTCGACGACGGTGAACGTCACCGCCTCCACATCATTCAAACTCACGCTCAACGGTCCGGGTGGAACCGCGAGTTATACTGCGGCTGTCACCGTCAGCGGTCCGCCTCCTGCCGGTCCGACGGGATCCCTGAGCGCGTCCCCCGCCACGCTCGCTTCGGGCGGCGGTTCCGTGACGCTCACGTGGACGTCGACAAACGCGACATCCGCAACCATCGCCCCGGGAGTCGGGACCGTGGCGCTTTCGGGTTCGACGTCGGTGAACGTGACCTCGTCGACGACGTTTACGCTCCATCTGTCCGGACCGGGGGGGACTGCAAGCTACGGCGCGTCGGTCACCGTCAATGCGGCCATACCGGCTCCGACGGTGAACCTGACCGCTTCTCCCGACACCCTGCCGAGTGGCGGTGGATCGGTCACGCTTGAATGGTCTTCGCAAAACGCCACAGCCGTTAACATCGCGGGGATCGGTTCGCTCCCTTCGGCGGGGTCACTTGTCATCGACGTCAGCACCTCTTCCTCCTGGATTCTCGTGGTTACGGGTCCGGGAGGATCGGTGAGCGATACCGTGTCGGTCTATGTTCCCGGGACCTCGCCTCCGCCCCCACCTCCCCCGGCAAACCTCCGGCAGCCCGAAGTGAGCCAGAACTTCCCGAACCCCTTCAACGGCGGAACGACGATCCGGTATGTTCTTCCGGCCGGGACCTACGTAACGATGACCGTATACAGTCTCCTGGGAGCGATTGTAGCGCGGCTTGTCGACGGGGAACAGGAGGCGGGATACCACGAGGTCAGGTTCAACAGCACGAACCTCTCTTCAGGTGTGTACTACTACAGCTTCGTGGCTGGGTCGTACATGGAAATGAGGAAGATGATCTACCTGAAGTGATCTCTCTTTGTGAGCGTTCTTTACTCACCCCGCGTGGCCGCGGGACAGTCGCCTGCGCGGAAGATCTTACGTTCCCGGTGCGTTTCCGTGCGCCGAGCCGTAGCGTGAAGGAAACACAACCACCTGTACCGGGCGCGCGTGAACGAGTGCGTAGTCGGGGATGTCTTTCGTCACGACGGCGTTGGGGCCGATGCGCACGTTGTTTCCGATTCTTATCCTGCCGTTGACTTTCGCCCCCGGCGCAATATAGACGTTGTCGCCTATCACGGGACAACCCCTCCGCGGTCCCTCCCCGGCAATCCCGATTGTCACGTCCTGGGAGATGCTGCACTGTTTACCGATGACGGTGCCGTCTGCGACGAATATCCCGCCGTAATGCCCGATGTAGAAACCCGGTCCTATGGTCGCCCTCCGGAGAATCTGTATCCCCCATTTGGCGTGCAGGCGGTGATCGAGGTAGATATACAGGGGCTCAAGGAACACCCTGACGATAAGGGGCCGCCCAAGGAGCCATTGCCCGAACCGGAGGACGACGACGGCGTGGGTCCCTGGCTGCCGGAAACACTCGAGAATCTTCCCGGTCAGCCCGCCTTCCGCAAGGGCGTATGTTCTTGCCAGGTCTTCCTTCAGAATGCTCATGGGTGGGATCAGAACTTCTTGACGACTGCGTCGATTGCCGTCACCTGCCTCAGGAGTTCGTCGTACATGTCGAGCCTGAGCTGGCTTGCGGCGTCGCTGAGCGCGGCCGCAGGGTTCGGATGGACCTCGACGAAGAGTGCGTCGCATCCCGCCGCGACGCCTGCGCGCGCGAGGGGGAATATGAACTCCGGCTGTCCTCCGGTCTGCGCCGCTTTCGTGTCACCGCCGGGGAGCTGCACGGAATGCGTCGCGTCAAGTACCACGGGGTAGCCCAGGTCCCGCATGATTTTCAGCGACCGCATGTCCACGACGAGATTGTGATAGCCGAATGTTGTCCCGCGTTCCGTCAGGAGGATGTTCCTGTTCCCCGTTTCGCTCACCTTCCCCGCGGCGTGCGCCATGTCCTCGGGGGCGAGGAACTGCCCCTTCTTGATGTTGATGACCTTCCCCGTCCGCCCGGCGGCGTGGAGGAGGTCCGTCTGCCTGCAGAGGAATGCCGGGATCTGGAGCACGTCGACCACCTCGGCCGCCGCCGCCGCGTCGGCCTCGGTGTGGATGTCCGTCACCACGGGAAGGCCGGTCTCCCTCCTCACCTCTGCGAGGATTTTCAACGCCTCGTCCATGCCGATGCCGGTGAACGACTTCCCGCTTGTGCGGTTCGCCTTCTTGAACGACGACTTGAAAACGACGGGAGTGTGATAGCGCTCCGACGTCCGTTTGATCTGCTCCGCGGTCCTCATGATCATCTCTCTGTTTTCAACGACACAGGGGCCCGCGAACAGGACCAGGGGACTGTTGTCCCCGACGACGATATTCTGGATGTGGATTTTCATGCCCGATGATACAAAAAAAGAGCGGGAGAATCAACGAGAGGGGTCCCGCCATGACGCGACACACACCCCCGGTGTGAGCCTCGTCTCACGGGATGAGGAGCGTCACGCCGCGCAACCCGGCCGCAACCTACCTTCATGCACGCGAACTGCTCGAGAGAGTATAAGGCGCTGGCCGGGGATCAGTCTTCTCCGCTCATCCCCCGTGATTCAGCCGGCCGGTGTTGTGCGTTATGCATTCTATCTGTCGTCGTGCAGATGGTGTTTCCCGTCACAACGGTCGCCGCAGGCGCCCCGCGATGACGGAAGCGCCCGGCGCGGCGGCCCTTCACACTGCAAAGGCCGGCATGAACAACACCCAGGGTGGTGAAAGCAGGTATATGCCTCAGCTTGACGGGCTGAGGACGTACGCGGTTGCGCTCGTCTGTCTGTTGCACTGGGTGAGGCTGGGCTATCTTCCCTGGGGAAAGCTCGGCGTTAACCTCTTTTTTGTCCTGAGCGGATTCCTCATCACGAGGATCCTCCTGAACACGAGATCACGCGGCGCACAGGGATCCCGCCTTCATGAAATACGCATCTTCTACGTGCGGAGGTATCTCCGGATCACCCCGGTGTTCTACGCGACACTTGCGATCCTCTTTGTCACGGGATCCATCATCATTCACAACACGCTCACGTGGCATCTTTTCTATCTTTCGAATTTTCTCTTCGCGTCGATGGGCCCGTCGCTCGAATACGTCAGCCATTTCTGGTCGCTGGCCGTCGAGGAGCAATTCTATCTCGTGTGGCCGTGGATCGTCATATTCCTCCCCGAGCGCTACCTGCGGGCCGGCATACTGACGCTTATTGCCGCCGCCCCGCTCTTCCGCTTTCTTACGGCCGCGTTGAACCTGCCGCTTGTTGGCGCGCTGCCGATCGCGTCGTTCGACACGCTCGGCATGGGGGCATACCTGGCGTACCTGGGATGGAAGGAGGATCGGACGGGCGTGCCGTTCGACAGGAAACCGTTCGGATGGATCGCGGCCGCCGCCATGGCCGTGTTCGCGCTCATCGCCGGCCTGAATATCCAGGGCAACGCGGGCCTTGTCTTCCTCGAGGACACAACCATGGCGGGGTTTTTCGGCTGGCTTGTCCTCTCGGCTTCGAAGGGATTCAGGGGGAAGTTTGCGTATGTGGTGGGGAACCCGGTCGTGCTCTACCTGGGAAAGATAAGCTACGGGCTCTACATCTTTCACAACCTGATGCCGTACGTGGTGACCCGGCTCGCCAAAATTCCGCAGCTCTCGTCGTTCCTTGCGCACGGAAATGCGGTCAGGATACCGCTGTACATCATTCTGACGGTCGCCGTGTCCGCGGGATCATGGCACTTTTTCGAAAGACCGATAAACGACCTGAAGAAGTATTTCCCGTACACGGCGAAGCCCGGTTCCCCGTCCCCTGCGGGTCTCTGGTCTAGCGTGGCGCGTGCTCTGCTGCAGATGCCAGCGTTCGTACGAGCGCGGCTGCGGCGAGTTCCCCTCCGGCAGGATTCAGATGTGACCCGTCGTTCGTGAGCGAGGGGATGAGTGCATAGGCTGTCTCCCGGCCGGACTCGAAGCTGCATCTTCCGCCGTCCGGGTAGGTGGACTCAACGCCGGCGAGATCGAAGACCGGTTCGTCGGCGAACGTCGACAGGAGGAGCGCGTTGAACTCCGCGCGCTTCGCGTTTTCGGCGTCCGAATTCTCGGCGCGCCCGAGTACGCGCTTGGCGATCTTTTTCCACAGGGGCGTTCTGACGGTGAGGGGAACGGTCACGTGGACGAACCTCACCGAGGGGAATTCCTTTTTGAGCTTTCCGATCGTGTCCGTGTAGAGCCCGAACACCTTCCGGACGTCGGTTGCAGGAGAAAAATCGACGTAACAGAATTTCATGAGCGCGATGTCGACGGAGTCACCCTTCAGCCGTTCCATTGCGTTCGCAAACCCGCTGCACTTGCTTTCGGGAACCGTGTTCTTCCCGATCTTTGACTCGGCAAAAAAGGCGCCCGCGGGGAGGGGCGCGTCGCCCGGCGTCACGACGTTCAGGCGCACGTCGCCTGCCGTGCCGTAGAGCGTCTTCAGTCCTGTGATGACGTCGGCGCCGACCGACTGGTGCCCGAAGTATATCCTCTTCGAGCTGACGGCGAGCATCGCGCGGTGCAAGTCCTGATCGGGGATCACGTGGTCTCCATGATGAGTTGAGTCGGCGCAGCCCGCTGCCGCGAGGAGCAGGCATAGCCACAGGTTGCGGTTTTTCATCCCTTTTTGAGCCGAATTCTTATGAAATCGTTAAATCAGGGGGGGTGCTTTCAAAATAGAAACTCTTTGCGTATTATTCAACGTTAGGTGCATGGCGGCCTCCATTCCTCCCCCCCGTCTTGTTCGGCGCACCCGGTCATTGTGTGCCATCTCCGTACCGCGGTCCACATATGCGGTTGCGTCGAAATCCGGTGTTCTGGCTCACAGGAGAAGTCAGCATCATAACATACTTTTGATACATTCTATCCTTGCAGAAGCTTCGCGCGGCCAGAACGCCCGGTTTGAACAGACCTTTATGCATTAGTGTCGACAACTGTCTAACAATCACACAGCGGGAGGACTCATGAAGAGATTCACCTCGTTTGTTGTACTGTTATTGCTCTCCTTATCGCCTACCGCGATAATGCAGGCGCAGATAACAATTACAAGCTTCACGCCGACAAGCGGGCCTGTGGGGACGCCCGTGACGCTCACCGGAACCGGCCTCAATCTGGTTTCGTCAATCCAGTTCGGCGGCCAGGACCAGCCGGTCTTTACAATTAACTCGTCGACGTCGCTCACTGCCGTTGTCCCATCCGGAGCGCTGACCGGGACGATCGATGTGTCGGGCGGCATATATTTCGCAAGCACCCCGACGCCTTTCACGCTCACGATACTCGCGCCTGCGACGACCGCGCCAACGTTTGTCACCGCGAATTCGTTCACTGCAAACTGGACGCCGAGCGCAGGCGTTGATCACTACATACTTGATGTCTCCACCGATCCGGGATTCGGAACGGGAACATTTGTCGGCGTTTATCACAATGCCTACATCGGACCCGAGTATGAGCTTATAAACTCTCTCACCGTGAACACGATTTACTATTACAGGGTGCGCGCGGTGGGGCAGGCGAACGACACGAGCGATTACTCGAACGTCACATCGGTTCTGACGCTTGATACTCCCGTTGCGGCGGGCGCGACGAACATCACGACGACGGGATTCACGGCCCACTGGAGCTCAGTTGCGAGTGCATCGGGATACGTGATCGACGTTGTGACGCGCTGGACGTTCGGACTCGAGGGGCAGATTACGGGCTATTTCAACTACCCCGTGGGTAATGTCACAAGTTTCGCAGTGACGAATCTTACTCCCGACACGACCTATTACTATCGTGTCAGGGCGACGACGAGCAACGGCCAGAGTCAGAATTCCAACTACATTATCGTTCCGCGCATCACGACGGCGTGGAATCTCCCGAGCATTACTGTCGGCGTTCCATTCTACAAGGTGATGGCCGCGATCGGCGGGACGGCCCCGTACACATGGACGATCACGGGCGGTTCGACTCCTACGGGCATTACGTTGACGTCCGCCGGACTCCTTAGCGGAACGCCCACGGTCCTCGGGAGCTTCAATTTCACTGCCCAGATTACCGATCAAGACGGTTCGGTGACGTCGAAGTCATTCACCCTCCCCGTGATAAGCACGACGACGATCAGGTTCGACACGGCGACGACGCAGAACATTTACGGGTTCAACGGCTCGAGCATGAGCTGGCAGCATCCGATAAGCAACGGCACCAACAGGATGCTTGTCGTCCTCCTCGGAGGAGAAGATACGAGCGCGGCGCGTCTCTCCGGAGTTACGGTGACGTACAACGGGGTGTCGCTGACGAAGGCAACTGCGGACAGCGTCACGGGGTCGGGGAGAACCGACATTTCGCAGATCTGGTACATGGGCGAGGCTCAGCTCCCCTCCTCGGGAACCTATACGCTCACAGTTGCGGCGCCTTCGCTTGTGGCGGGGCTCGGGGCCGGGGCGATATCGCTTTCGAACGTGAGCCAGGGGGCGCCTGATGCGGCTGCTTCTACCGAGGATTCGAGCACAAAACATCTGGACGTGCCGATAACGACGCACGCCAACCACGCGTGGCTTATCAGCGGCGCGGTGAACGGCTGGTCGGGGGATTTCTATCCCGTCGCAAACCAGGACGTCCGGTTCACGCTCAGCGGTGAATTCGACCTGATGGGGTCGACGAAGGAAGTCGCAGTCGCCAGTCCCGACAGCATGCTTGGCGTCCACCTTGTCATCTACCGGATGAGCCATTCGGTCATTGCCCTCGACCCGGCGTCGGGGATCAATGCTGCGGCAAAGGTGTTTCTCCAGGGCCCCTACAATACGGGGACCAACGCGATGAACACGTCGCTCAGGACTGGGGGACAGCTTGCCGCGCACTTTGCCTCAGCGCTGATACCGGGAAATGCGGTTGACTCGGTGAACATCGAAATACGCGACTCGTCCACGGGATCCAGGGCGACCGTGAGGGCATATGCTCCGGCATGGCTTCTTGCGGACGGAACGATCAAGGGCTTCCCGGACACGACGAAGGGCTACGTGAGCTTCGGGAGCGTAGCTCCGGGAAATTACTACCTCGTCGTCCACCACCGGAATCATCTTGCGGTGATGAGTGCAGTGAAGGTAAGCCTCAGCGGGGGAACGTCCCCGGTTGCGTATGACTTCTCGACGGGTCAGGGTCAGGCATTCGGGTCCAATCCTCTCCGTGCCGTCGGAACCCGGTTCGCAATGCCGGGGGGTGACGGAAACGGCGACGGCGGAATCGATGCCCTTGACCGGAATCTGGTCTGGCGCGTGCAAAACGGCACGAACGGCTATTTCGCCGGAGACTTCAACCTCGACGGCGGTGTGGACGCCCTCGATTTGAATCTCATCTGGAGGCCGGACAACGGAACCGCAACTCAGGTACCATGACGAAACCAGCAAACCAAAACCACCTAACAGAGGAGCTTGGAGAAATATGAAGAGATACTCTATTTTCACCCTGGTGCTCGTCACGATTGTGCTTGGCCTGTCCGCTTCGTATGGACAGACCTATGATCTGAATTTCACGCTCGCACAAAACGACGGGTCGACATATGCCGTGATTGCGCAGGTCCGGTCGAACGTATCGACGTTCGGTTGCGGTTCAGGTAACCTCGTATTCACGTATGACGGCACAAGTCTCGGAACGCCGGTGCTTGACGCCGCGCTCAATTTCAGCGGCGGATCATACAGCACGATGACAATCACGCAGCCGGTGGCAAATTCGGTCTCGATAAATATCGAGTACACTGGAGCGGCGGGGAGCGGTACAACGGTGCCCGCGACCTACATTGATATTGCGCGGATAAAGTTCACGACGCTCAATCCCGCAGGTCATTCAAATCTCGTGTGGCGGACCCCTCCAGGGGCGAGTACCTGCAACTTGTTTGCTGACAACAACTCAACACTGGAGACTGTGGGGACGTTTTATAGTTTCGACACGAGCCCGCTCCCGATACAGCTTTCGAACTTTGTCGCCTCCGTCGCGACGTCCGGCAGTTCTACACTCCGCTGGACGACGCTCTCGGAAATCAACAACTACGGGTTCGAGGTGCAGAAGGCCTCGGACAAGTCGGCGGCGTTCGCGAGCATCAACGGTTCGTTTATCCCCGGGAACGGGACGACGACGGTGAAGCACGACTACTCCTATACGGATAATTCGTACGTCACCGGAAACGTCTACCGCCTGAAACAGATCGACCTCACGGGGGCGGCGCATTACACGGACGCGGTGGATCCGATGGCGGTCACGGGCGTGGCGATCCGGCCGATGCCGACGGTCTACTCGCTCAGCCAGAACTACCCGAACCCGTTCAATCCCTCGACGGTCATCGAGTTTGGGCTGCCGAAGGATTCGCACGTGACGCTCGAGGTGTACAACGTCATCGGTCAGAAGGTGATGACGCTCGTCAATGATGTGGAGCAGGCGGGCTATCACTCGGTGAAGATGGACGGGACGAACCTGGCGAGCGGCATGTACATCTACAGGCTTGCGACCGGACAGCAGACGTTCGTCAAAAAGCTTCTCCTGATGAAGTAGTTCCACCCATTCGCTTTGACGCGTTCACCGCACCGTACCCGGTCCGCCCTCAGGCGGACCGGGAGGTGAGGCGCGTTCCGAACATCCGACATCAAAAGGCGGGAACGCATCGTGCAACGATTCCACGAGAAGCTCCGGGCATTGCATTACCTCCTTGCCGTGACGCTGCTGATCTCGACTATGTCGTTGACGGCATTTGCGGGGGACGACGAAATCAAGGCCGGCAATATCAGCTTCAAGGTCGCCGGCGCAGTCGTCGTCATCTACTACGACCTGGACGCCCCTGCGAGCCAGCTGTACAAGGTGACGCTGACGCTGAAAAGACGGTTCGACCAGACATTTGCGTACACGCCTGTGGACATCTCGGGGGACGTCGGTCCCTCGGTCGTTCCGGGTGAGAACAGGATTATCACGTGGAGACTCGCGAACGAGTTTCCCAAGGGACTGCCGGGCGAGGACTGCTTCTTTGTTGTGGGCGTCGAGGTGGGATCTGAAGCATCGCCGGGGATAAGCCCGGTTATCTGGATCGCGGGGGGCGCAGCCGTTGCCGGGGGTTTGCTGGCGCTGCTCCTTTCATCCAAGTCGAGCGGAGGAGGGCCGCCGCTTGTGACGCCGGTATTCCCGAATCCGCCCGGACGTCCGTAAGGCGTGACGACCGCCGGGGCAGGCGGGAAGATCTTGTGTGGAACGTTCGTGCGGTTGGCCGTGCCTCCCTCCGGCCGTGAGGAACCACCGAATGTCGCACATTGACATAAAGTTTCTTGAATCTTGGTCCGGCCGCTTTCCACTGGGTGCAGGACTTTCACATCTCCTTCTGGACGTACGAGATCGTTGACATGAAAAAGTCTCTTCTCAGAGTTCTTCTCAGTGCCTCGGCGCTCCTTTTCACGGTGGGTGCCTCCTCGTATTCCCAGTCCGCGACGAAGCTCGCATTTACGAGTGTGAACGGCGGCATCTCCCCGCAGTCGGGTGTCCCTTTCAGCGTCACGGTGTTCGCACAGGACGTGAACAGCCTTCCATCGTACGTCGTGAATTCGACGACGGTAACGCTGACGCTTAACACAGGTACCGGAACGCTGGGAGGAACACTCACAGGGACGATTGCTGCCGGTACGGACTCCGTCATTATAAACGGGGTGACATACACCGGAGCCTTTTCGGGCGTCATCCTCACAGCGACGGCTTCCGGCGGCGACGCTCTCACCGCGGCGAATAGCGCTCCATTTAATGTCGTCGGTGCAGCGGCGAAGATTGCGTTTACAACCCAACCCGGGAACGGCACGTCCGGATCCCCCTTATCAACACAACCCGTCGTCACGCTTCAGGATGCAGCCGGGAACACTGTAACCGGCACTTCCCAGAACGTCACTGTCGCGATACAGAATAACGCAGGGGGGGGTACTCTGAGCGGGACGCTGACTGTCGCCGTGAACACAACCACCGGACAGGCCACGTTCACAAATATTTCGATTGACAAGTCGGGAACCGGGTATACGCTGACCGCAACGGGAAACACGGTCTCGACGACTCCCGGTGTCGTGTTGAGCAACGGTTTCAATATCACGGCGGGAGCGGCGGCGAAGCTCGCATTCACGACGCAGCCCGGAAACGGGACGGGTGGTTCTGACTTATCCCCGCAGCCTGTCGTCACGCTTCAGGATGCGGCAGGGAATACTGTGACCGGGACCGCGCAGACTGTGACGTTGGCGATTCAGACAAATCCCGGGGGAGGGACGCTCGGCGGCACGGCATCCGTTGCGGTCAACACTTCGACCGGACTGGCGACATTTGCAAACCTCTCCATTGACAAAATCGGCGCCGGCTACACGCTCACCGCGACAGGGAGCACAGTCAACACCGTCGCCGGTGTCATCGTGAGCTCCGGATTCAGCATCACGACGGGTTCGGCTGCAAAGCTTGCGTTCACAACTCAGCCTGGAAACGGCACAGGCGGCTCGCCCCTTACGACACAGCCCGTTCTCACGCTTGAGGACGCCGGTGGAAATATCGTGACCGGCGTGGCGCAGAACGTCACAATTGCAATACAGAATAACGCGGGACCCGGTGGCATACTGAGCGGTACCACCCTGGTTGCGTTGAACACCGCGACGGGGACAGCGACATACACGAACCTGTCGATAGACAAGATCGGAAGCGGATATACGCTGACCGCGACGGGGAACACTGTCTCGACGTCCCCCGGCTCCGTTGTCAGCAGCTCTTTCATTGTCACAGTCGGCGCTGCCCAGAAGGTCGTGTTTTTACAGCAGCCTACGAATGCCGCGTCCGGCGCGTCTATTTCCCCCGCGGTTACGGTAGTCATTGAAGATGCGGGGGGAAATCTCACCACGGATACGCGTACGGTAACGGTCGCGATCGGGACGAATCCCTCGGGGGGGATACTCGGCGGCACTACTGCAGTTGCCGCAGTGTCAGGCACGGCCACGTTCAGCAACCTCTCGATCGACAAGGCAGGAAACGGGTACACACTGACCGCGGCGGCATCGGGCCTTGCCGGCGCGACCTCGTCGTCCTTTAATATCGGCGTCGGGGGAGCGGCGAAAATTGCTTTCACAACGCAGCCGGGAAACGGGACGGGTGGGTCGGCGTTTGCTGTGCAGCCCGTCGTCACGCTCCAGGACGCGAACGGGAACACGGTAACCGGCACAGCGCAGAATGTCACTGTCTCTATTCAGAACAATGCCGGTCCCGGCGGAGTCTTGAGCGGCACGCTGACGGTTGCCGTCAATATGTCGACGGGCCAGGCGACGTTCACGAATCTCTCGATTGACAAATCGGGGACCGGCTACACGCTGACAGCCGTAGGGAACACTGTGTCGACGTCGCCCGGAGTCGTGATAAGCTCCCCGTTCAACGTCACGGTTGGTCCGGCGGCCAGGATTGCGATCACAACGCAGCCCGGGGCCGGTACAGGTGGATTGCCCTTCAGTGTCCAGCCGGTTGTCACGCTCCAGGATGCCGGCGGAAACACGGTAACGGGGACGGCTCAGAATATTACGTTCGCGATACAGACAAATGCCGGGCCGGGGGGGGTGCTGAGCGGAACAAATCCTGTCGCGGTGAACACTGTGACAGGGAGCGCGTCATTCACAAACCTCTCGATTGACAAGATCGGGACAGGCTACACGCTCACCGCGACGGGGAGCACCGTCAACACGGTCGCAGGCGTCATTGTGAGCTCGGCAATTAATATCACGCTCGGACCCGCGGCGAAATTGACATTTCTCCAGCAGCCGACAACCACCGCCGCGGGAGCCACGATTTCCCCCGCAGTGACAGTGCGCGTCGAAGATGCCGGGGGGAATCTCACCGCGGATACGCGCGCGGTGACGATGGCGATCGGGACGAACCCGGCGGGAGGGACGCTCAGCGGCACGCTGTCAAACGCCGCTGTGGCGGGGATAGCCACGTTCAACAATCTCTCAATTGACAAGAACGGCACAGGGTACACGCTTTCCGCGACGGCGTCATCGCTGACCGCCGCGACGTCCGCCGCGTTCAATATCGCCACCGGGTCGCTGACGCACTTCACCGTGGAGGCGGCTTCCGTGGGAGGGGCGATAGGAGCACAGGTTGCAGGGACGACGTTCAATATCCGGATCGTCGCGCGCGATGCCGGGAACAATGTCGTGACCACATTCAGCGGCACGGGATATACTGTTGTCGTCACTTCAAACGGAAATCTGTCGGGGGGTGGCGGGACGACGGGGACGTTTACAAACGGCATACTTGATCCATGGGCGGTGACGATCACGAACACGGGGACCGACTCGATCACGGCGACCCAGTCGGGCGGATCCATCAAGGGAACGAGCAATGCGTTTGCGGTGAATCCGGGCATACTCAACAATTTCCTCGTCGAAAACGTGGGAGGGGGAGCGATTCCCCAGCAGACCGCCGGCGTGGCGTTTTCAATCAGAATCACCGCACGGGATGCAAACTATAACACCGTTACAGGTTTCGTGACGAGTGCGTTTCTGACGTCGAACGCGGGACTCGTGGGCTCCCCGGTGACAACCGCGAATTTTGTGTCAGGCGTACTCGCGTCACAATCCGTGACACTGACACTCGCAGGCGCGGCCAGCCGCACAATTACTGCGACGCGGACGGGCGGTTCCGAAACGGGGACGAGCGCCGCATTTACCGTCGTGGCCGGCCCCGCGGCGGCGGTCGCCGTGAGCGCGGGCGATAATCAGACCGCTGCGGCCGGAGCGGCGTTTCCGACGGCTCTTGCGGCGCTCGTGTCAGACGCGTATACGAACCCTGTCAACGGTTCCACTGTGACATTTGTCTCCCCCTCTGCGGGTGCTTCGGGGACATGGACGGGAGGGCTTCACACAACGACCGCAGCGACAAACGCGTCAGGGATAGCGACAGTCCCCCTGACGTTCACTGCGAATGCGACAGCGGGGGCATATGTCGACACCGCGCGTGTCGCCGGGGCGGCGACGCCCGCTCTGTTCCACATGACGAACACCGCTTCGACGGCGACAAAACTCACGATTCTGACACAACCCTCAACGCCGAATACCGCCGGCATCGTCTTCGGGACGCAGCCGGTCGTCCGGATCGAGGACGCGGGGGGGAATCTCGTCACGAATTTCGTCGGGACCGTGACGGCGACCCGGCTCACAGGGAAGGCGGCGCTCCAGGGGCAGGTCACGGTCACCGTGGCCAGCGGGCTGGCGACCTTCTCCAATCTTTCATACAACGTCTCGGATACGATCACAATCCAGTTCACGAGCAGTCCCGCGCTCACCGCCGCGACGTCGGCTTCCGTCATCATACTTCCGGGGGCGCCCGCCGCAGTGGTGTATATCGCCCAGCCTGCAACGACGACCGCCGGAGTGACGCTGGCGCCGGTCACCGCGCAGATCAGGGACTCGTTCGGCAATCCGGTGCTCGCGGCGGGGACACCGATCGCTGTGGCCCTCAGCTCGGGCACGGGACCGCTGAACGGGACGCTCACGCAGAACACCAATTCTTCCGGCATCGCGACGTTCGCGGACCTCAACATCACAAGCTCCGGCTCCAAGACGCTCACTGCGACGAGCGGGACACTGACGAGCGCGGTCAGCACCGCGTTCACGATAAACCCGGCGGCGGCGAGCGCGCTGCTGTTCACCACCCAGCCGTCGAACGCAAACGCCGGATCGGTGATCACCCCTGCGATCACCGTCCAGCTCCGCGATCTATTCGGCAACAACGCGACCGCTCCCGTCTCAACGGTCACGCTCTCGCTTATCTCGGGGACGGGGACGCTGAGCGGGACCGTGTCGCAGACGACGAACGGCGCGGGTCTTGCCACGTTTGCCAATCTCAGCATCAGCGTGGCGGGTCAGAAGATGCTGCAGGCCTCCTCGGGGACTCTCACACCCGACACGAGCGCCCTGTTTACGATATCGACGCTCGGCCCGAAACAGCTCGTATTTTCACGCCAGCCGTCGGCCGCGGTGGCCGGTGTTGTCATCGCTCCTTCGGTCCTGGTCCAGGTGCAGGATTCCCTCGGGAACAACCTGACAAACAACGGTATAGCGGTTGTTCTTGCGCTCACGGGGACGGGGGTCCTCGGCGGGGGCCTGACGCAGACGACGGCGAACGGCGTTGCGACGTTTCCGGATCTTACTGTGAACCTCGTCGGCTCGAAGACACTGACGGCGACAAGCGCGGGATTGACCCCGGCGACGAGTACTGCGTTTACGATAAGCGCCGCAGCAGCAGCCGGGCTGGCGTTTACGACCCAGCCGGGCGGAGCGACGGCCGGGACGGCGCTTGCTCCGCAGCCGCAGGTGACGCTCCAGGACGCGTTCGGGAACCCGGTCACGGGGACGACGCAGACGGTGACTCTGGCGCTCCAGACGAACCCTTCCGGAGATACGTTGAAAGGTACCACCCAGGTTGCGGTAAATACCGGAACGGGGATCGCCACATTTGCGGGGCTTTACCTGAACAGATCCGCGGCGGGTTACACGCTTACCGCCACGGGAAGCACGGTCTCGACGACTGCAGGGACCATCGTCAGCGGGTCATTCAGCGTTGTCCCGGCGGCGGCAAAGAATGTCCGAGTGGAAACGGCGGCGGACGGGACCGGCACGGTCCAGCCGGCGAGGAACATCTCGTCGGGACAGGTCATCACGCTCTATTCGATAGCGCGGGACCAGTTCAACAACTTCATAAGCGATACGGCTGCCACCTGGTCCCTGATCAACCGTACGGGCGGGGTGCTCCCCGGAGATCTCGTGCCGGGCGGGGACGGGAAGAGCGCGGTGTTCACCGGCGGCGTAATCGGGACGGCGCAGGTTTCCGCCGCCACGGGAACGCTGGCGCAGGTCCCGTCCGGCATCCTCACGGTCGTCGTCGCGGGGATCCCGACGAAAATCCGCGTTGAGACTCTGGCGAACGGCAACGGCGTTGTTCTCCCGGATACGACGATCCCGTCGGGGAAGAGCATCACGGTCTACGCAATCGCCCGCGACAACTCCAACAATTTTGTCCGCAATGTCATTGCTTCCTGGGTGACGACCGGGGCGACCGGCGGTGTGCTCGCCGGGGACCTTTCCCCCGCATCGGGGAAGAGCGCGGTGTTCACGGGACACGTCGTAGGAACGACTGCGCTCAGGGCTGACTCGACATCGCTCACGGCAACACAGTCCGGGATGATAACCGTCATCCCGGGATCCCCCGCTGTCATCGCTGCAACGGCGGGGTCGGGACAGGCCGTCCAGATAGGCACGTCGTTCCCCGTCAACATGCAATCGACGGTCAAAGACTCCTCCGGGAATGCCGTGGGTGCCGGAATTCTCGTGACGTTCTCCGCTCCGACCTCCGGAGCGGCGGGGACGTTCACGGGCGGTTCCTCCACTGCGACCGCGTTGACGAGCGCAAGCGGCGTTGCCACTGCCCCAGCATTCAAGGCGAACAGGGTCGCGGGGACGTACAGCGACAGCGCAAAGGTCGCGGGCGTCGCCGCTCCTGCGCTCTTCGCGTTAACGAACGCTTCCGGCACCGCGGTATCGATAGCCCCGGTTTCGGGCGCCACGCCCCAGCATACACAGATCTCCACGTTTTTCCCGGTAGCGCTCGGGGTTGTCGTGAAAGACTCCTCCGGGAATCCCGTCCCCGGAGTGAGCATTCTCTACAACGCCCCGAATTCGGGCGCAAGCGGCGCATTCGCCGATTCGAGGACATATTATTCTTCTGCCGTCACCGGGTCAAACGGGATAGCGACGCCTCCGGGGTTGGCGGCAAACGGGATTGCCGGCACCTATAATGTATCGGCAACGGCGAGCGGTGTCTCCTCTCCCGCGGTCTTTGTGCTGACCAATGATCCCGGGTCCGCCTCCGGCATTGCCGCGAATGGCGGGACCCCCCAGAACACCGTCGTCAACACGCTGTTCGCGGATTCACTGCACGTGATTGTGACCGACGGGAAAAACCCGGTGCCGAATGTCCGTGTGGTATTTGCGGCTCCGACTTCGGGGGCAAGCATCAGGTTCTCAAGAACAGGAACGAACGTCGATTCGACGCTGACGGATGCCGGCGGGCTTGCGTCATCGTCCGCCTGCAGGGCCGATACAGTCGCTGCCGGATTCCAGGTGACTGCTTATGTCCCGGGGGTTTCGGGTTCGGCCGCCTTCTCACTGACGAACAACCCCGGGCCTGCCGCGAGGTTCACCGTTGAAGCGGCCCCATCGGGCGGCCCGATCGCGGCACAGGTCGCGACAGTTCCCTTCGGTGTGCTCATCACGTCGCGGGATCAGTACCTGAACCCGGCGATATTCCCGAACGTGCCGTTCGCAATTGCAATCACATCGAACGCCCCGCTCCTTTCAGGCGGAGGGAACGTCACGTTTGGCGATCAATCCCCGTCGTCTGCGGCGCAAATCGACTCCATCGCGTTCACCGGCCCGGGAACGCTCGACACGGTGAAGGTCATACGTGTCGGAGGGACGGAGCGTGGGGCAAGCAACGGGTTCAAAGTCAACAACCCCTCACCGACGGTCACCGCGGTTGTTCCGGATACCGGCAGCAAGGGGGAGACCATGACCGTGGTGATCACGGGGACGGGCTTCATAAGCGGTACGAGCTTGCCGTTCTTCGGCATCGGGATCAGTCCGACGACATGGTCGGTGAACAGCGCGACGCAGATGACCGTAACGATCGCGATTGCAAAGACGGCGCCGGACAGTGCATACCCGGTGTCGGTCATCAACGGTCCCCCCGGCGGCGGGTCGGGGACGCTCCCGGCCGGATTCACCGTCGGGACGCCGCGTTCGTCGCTCAGGGTGATTTCGTTTACGATCCCGTTCCCGACGCACTCCAGCCCCTCCGACTATGCCGTGACGGATTACCGGCTGATAAGCATTCCGGGACGCGACAACTTTCCCGTGGCGCACTTTCTCTCCGGAACTGCGGGAACCGACTGGCAGGTGTTCTGGGACAACGGCGCCGCGTCGAATTTCCTTGTGCAGTATGCCGCGGGGAGTCCGTTCATATTCACGCCGGGAAGGGCTTTCTGGCTCATCAAGAAGGGGAACCTCGTTGTTCTGGATTCGGTCAGCGCCGTCACCGTCGACACCGCGGGCGCGGCGACGATATCACTTCAGCCGGGATGGAATCTCATAGGCAATCCGTTTGCGGACACCGTCAAATGGTCCGACGTAACAGCGCTGAATCCGCGGGCCGCCGCAACTCCCTATGCCTACGCGGGGAACTGGTCGGCGTCCGCCGTTCTTGCGCCGTTCACGGGGTACATTTTTGAAAATGACTCGCTGTTGGCTTCGCTGAAGATCCCCGGTGGTTCGTCCTCGAAAACCCAGAAGGCCGCAGTTTCTTCCGCACCCGGGTCATGGAACGTCTGGATCGATATGGAGGCGGGAGGAATCACCGAACATGTGACGATGCTCGGCGTTTCTCCGGCCGCGACCCCGGGGCGGAATGCAATGGACTTCCACAGGCCGAGGGCCTGGTCCGGGATCCCGTCAACGGTCTTTGACCGTCCCGCGTGGGACTCCGTCAACAGCGCATTTGCCACGGACGTGCGTCCCGTGTTCAGCAGCGCGGAGACGTGGGAATTCGATCTCCGCACATCCGTGAGGAATCCCGTGAAGTTCAGTTTCCACGGAGTGGAGTCCGTTCCGTCACAGTTCGGAGTGTACCTCGCCGATGTGGCGGGGGGGCGCATCACCGATCTCCGGTCCGCAGGAGCCTACGCGTTCACCCCACCGGCGAACAACTCCGCATTCAGGGTCGTCATCGGCACGAAGGAAGCTGCCGGCCGGCTGCTCGATGACATCGTGCCGAAGGCGTTCGTCCTGGGGAACAACTACCCGAACCCCTTCAATCCCTCGACGACGATCCCCGTGGCGATTCCGCGGATTTCGAAGGTACGTCTGGCGGTGTACAATATTCTCGGCCAGGAAGTCCGCACGCTCTACAGCGGCTCGCTTGATGCGGGAAACTATGCGTTCGTATGGGACGGAAATTCGGAATCCGGCCGTCCCGTTGCGACAGGGGTCTATATCGCCCGCATGACAACGGCGGCCGGGGCTTCCCTTGTCCATAAACTGCTTTTGCTGAAGTAACTATCAACTATCAGGGGTACAAATGAGTCGATTGCAGTTCCTGAGTCTGATACTCGTCGTCGCGTGCGCATGCGTCCCTCACCTCAAGGCGCAGGGGCGGGGCGAGAGCGGGGTTTCCCTGTATCAGCCGACGTTTGCGACGCCGGCGAATTACTCCATAGCGAGACCGGGCGAGCTGACGATGCAGGTCAATATCTGGGGGCTCGTTAACCACCCCGGAAGGTACGAAGTGTCGATTACAACCGACCTGATCCAGCTCGTGTCGTATGCGGGCGGGCCCGTGCAGGATGCGAAACTTGACGCGGTCAAGGTGACGCGGTTCCTGAAGACAGACAACGGCATCAGCAAATCGGAGATTATCGTCAACCTCGAGGATCTCTACCGGATCAACGACTCCTCGATCATCCTGCAGCCCGGGGACACGATTTTCATAGACAGGACCGGCTGGTCCGAGTTCAGGGACGTGCTGTCGATCGTGACGACGGTCGCAGTACTTACCGCCACCGTCACAACGGTGTACTACAACACGCATCACTGAGCGAAGTATCTCGATCATTTTAGAGGAACCGTGCAATGAGTGGTAACCGCTTGAATCTGCCGGGGAATGGATCGCAGGAGGACACCTCCAGCGACGGGTTTCCCACGTACCTCGTCCAGGACTACATCTCGACTGTGCTCCGGGGGAAGTGGATCATTCTCACCTCCTTCGGCGTGATCCTTCTTGCCATGATCGTCTACACGCTCCTGACGAAGAACGTCTACGAAGCGTCGTCACTTGTCCTGATCAACGTCCGCCAGGTCGGCACCCCCTTTTCGATCAACGACGCGGGAAGGACGCCGTCGGAGAACAAGATCGCGAACGAGCTCGGACAGCTCAAGACGCACGTGGTGGCGGAAGCCGTCGCATGGAAGCTCCTGCGCGATCCGTACGCGGATGACGCAAAAAAGGACCTCCTTCCCGTGGTCGTCGCACGGGCAGGCGAAAACGACACCTCCAATGCGCTCGCGACGCTCGCGCAGGTCACCGCCCGGGTCCGCCGGGCGATGGATTTCATCCCCGAGCGTGAATCGGATGAAATCCGGATCATTGCCCGCAGCGGGGATCCCCGGGAAGCCGCGATCCTCGCCAATACGTATGCGGACGTGTACCAGGAATACGCGGTCAGTTCGAGCAGGTCACGGTCCAAGTCGCGCAGGGAATTCCTGCAGAGCCAGGTAAATTCCAAGAAACGGACGCTGGACTCCTGCGAGAACGCGATGAAGTCGTACATGCAGGCGAGCGGCGTGGTCTCCCTTGATGCGCAGGCCGAACGCGTGACACAGCAGCTGTCGCAGCTCGAGGCGAGCAGGGACGCGATCGACATCGATCTCGAATCGCTGACCCGGACTCTCGAAACGTACCAGACGCGTCTGCCGGAGCAGGAGAAGGAAGTCGTGCGCGTGATGAAGACGGCAAACGATCCGTACATCAGGCTCATCCAGGATCAGCTCGCCACGCTTCAGGTGCAGAGGGACGTCCTGGCCAACCCGACAAATTCCGGCGTCGGGAAGGAAGTCTACGCCGAGAAGCTGAAGGGAATCGAGGCGCAGATCGCGAATCTTCAAAAGAAGCTCGACGACAGGACGATGAGCTATCTGCAGACCCTCCCCGCGGGGGAGACCGGCGCGGCCCAGGCGGATCCCGCCGGGTACCTGGTGCAGGCGAAGCAGAAGATTTTCGAGACCCAGATGCAGATCCAGGCCCTCCAGGCGAAGAAGACCGCCCTCAACAATGTCATCAAGGAGTATGAAGTCAATTTCAGCGGCATTCCGCGCAAGAGCATCGAGCTCGCCAATCTCCAGCGCGCACGGCTGAGCGCGGAAAAACTGTATCTCCTGGTGGAGGAACGGTACAACGAGGCCGCCATCGGCGAAAAATCCGATTTCGGCTACATCGACATCATCGACACCGCGGTCGTCCCGGGGATTCCGGTTTCCCCGAATTTCTGGATGAACGTCATGCTTGGCATCTTTTTCGGCATCGGGACTGGCTTCGTCATCGTGTTCGTGCGTGACCACATCGACGTCCGGATCAACACCCCCGAGGACCTGAAGCGCCGGGGATATCCGCTTCTTGCCTACGTCGCCCGGATCGGGCAGCAGGGCTCGGCGGTGCAGGGACCCCCCGCGAAGATTTCGTACGAAGGGAAGGAGTACCCGCAGACGCTCGTGTCGCTTCTCGAGCCGTTCTCCCCGGGTGCGGAGTCGTACCGCCGCCTCCGCTCGAAGCTGGAATTCACGCTCCCGGAGGAGCGGACACGAAAGGTCATCGTGACAAGCCCGAACCCGGGTGAGGGAAAAACGACGACGGTGGCGAATCTCGGCATTGCGCTCGCCCAGGCGGAAAGACGCGTTCTCGTCGTGGACGCGGACCTGCGGCGCCCGTCTCTGCACGAGCTGTTCGGGCTTGAGAACGTCCCCGGGCTGAGCGAAGTGCTCTCCGACAAGGTGACGCTCCAGAAGGCGATCCGCCCGAATTTCATCCACGGGCTTGACATCCTGTGCGCGGGGGAGCCTTCGCCGAAAGGGGCGGAGCTTCTCGGTTCCCGGCACATGGTGAAATTTCTCAAGGAGCTAAACCAGGCGTATGACTGGGTGCTCATGGATACCTCCCCGGTGCTCCCGGTGAGCGACGCTGCAACGCTTTCGGCGATGGCCGACGGGCTCGTCATCGTCGTGTCCGGAGGGGTGACACGCGTGCTCACGCTGGAACGCGCCGTCGAGCTCCTGGCGGGGAACGGGGCGAAGCTTGCAGGGGTGTTCCTCAACAACTTTAGCGCACGCAACGCGTACGGCCGATTCTACGGGAGCGACAGGTACGGGTACTACAACGCCCCCTACGGAAAATCGTCCGGATCGAACGGAAACGGCAACGGGAACGGGAATGGGCTGGTTGCGGGCGTCGCGGCCCGTTTTGCGCAATACTCTTCACGCATCAAATCACACTCGACCGGGAGCAAATAGAACGATGACTTCAACACTTCTATCGAAAATAGACAAGAAGGAGGCGGTGATCGGCGTGGTGGGACTGGGGTACGTCGGCCTTCCGCTGTTCCTCTGTTTCGCCGAGAAGGGGTTTCACGTCCTCGGGCTCGACATCGACTGCAAAAAGACGGAGGCCCTCGCGAAGGGGACCTCCTATATCCGCCACATCCCGTCCTCGCGTGTGGCAAAAGCCGCCGCATCGGGGCTTCTCGCGACGACGACCGACTTCTCACGTGCGAAGGAATGCGACGCGATCCTCATCGCCGTTCCCACTCCCCTCAACAAGAACCGGGAGCCGGACATGTCGTTCATCGTGTCGACGTGCGAGTCGATTGCGCCGCACATCCGGCGCGATCAGCTCATCGTCCTGGAGTCGACCACATATCCCGGGACCACGGTGGAGGTCATGATTCCCATTCTCGAGAAGAACGGGCTGAAGGTGGACAGGGATTTCTTCGTCGCCTTCTCGCCGGAGCGCGAGGATCCGAGCCGGACGGACTACACGACGGAGACGATTCCGAAGGTCGTCGGTTCGACATCCCCCGAGGGACTTGCCATCGCCGAGAAGGTGTACGGCCAGATCGTCGTGCGCACCGTCCCGGTCTCCTCGACGCAGGCGGCCGAGGCGGCGAAGCTCGTCGAGAACACCTTCCGCGCGGTGAACATTGCACTTGTCAACGAGCTCAAGACGACGTTCATGCGGATGGGGATAGACATCTGGGAAGTGATCGAAGCGGCGAAGACGAAACCGTTCGGCTACATGCCGTTCTATCCCGGTCCCGGGCTCGGAGGGCACTGCATCCCGATCGACCCGTTCTACCTGACGTGGAAAGCGCGTGAGTACGGCGTGACGACGAAGTTCATCGAGCTGGCGGGCGAGATCAACGCATCGATGCCGGATTTCGTCGTCGGGAGGGTGATGGAGGTCCTCAACGAATCCGGCAAGGCGTTGAAAGGGGCGAAGATCCTCGTCCTCGGTCTTGCGTACAAGGCGAATGTCGATGATGACCGGGAGTCTCCCTCCTATCACCTGATTGAGAAACTGGAGGAGAAGGGGGCGGTCGTCAGTTACAACGATCCGTACATTCCCGTGATCCATCCTTCGAGGGAGTTCGCGAAGTTCGCCGGGAGGAAGTCCGTCCCCGTCGCGAGCGGCTATGACCTGATACTCGTCTCAACGCCGCACGAGGATTACAAGAAAATGGACCTGACGGCGTTCCATGCGCCGGTCGTCGACACGCGGCACGTCGCGCCCGACAGGGCCGGGGTTGTCTTCAGGGCGTAAAGGGGTCGGCAGTACAGGGCGGTTCACCAGTGTGCGGTGCTCACCGCCCTTTTTATTGAGACATTGTCCGGGGGGAACACGGAAATGGATGCGGGGAATCAGGGGGGGGAGAGCTACGCTCTTTCGCCGATGCAGGAAGGGATGCTGTTCAACAGCCTGATTGCGCCGCACAGTGGGATCGACATTGAACAGATCATCTTCACGCTCCGGGAAAGCCTGCGCGCCGACTGCTTCCTGGAGGCATGGAATGCGGTGGCGAAGAGGCATGCCGTCCTCCGTACCTCGTTTCACCTCGATGACGCCGGCCGCGCACGCCAGGTCGTGCACGATTCCGTGGGGTCGTTCTTCACGATGGAAGGACCTGCCTGGGGAACCCCTTCGGAGGTTGATGACGGCCTGCGGGCATTTCTCCGGGATGACCGCATGCGCGGGTTCGATCTTGCCTGTCCCCCGCTTTTCAGGATCCGCCTCTTCGTCGTCAGCGACACGCTGGCATACGCCGTCTGGACGTTTCATCACGTGCTTCTCGACGGCCGCTCGTTCCCTATCGTGATCGGGGAGGTTTTTGCGGCCTACGAGGCGATCTGTGCGGGGAAGCCCTTCCTCGCGGAAGAGCCCCCTCCGTACCGCGCCTTCATCGCCTGGCTGGAACGCCGCGACAACGCCGCGGGAAAGCAGTTCTGGCGGGAGTACCTGGACGGATTCTCCGACCCCACCTCCCTTCCGCGCGAGAGTCCGGTTCCTCCGCCGCCCGAAGCGAACGAGGGGGTCTGTGCAATCGAGGTCCGGCTGTCCGGGGAGACGACGGCGGCGCTGCGCGCGCTGTCGGAAAAGGAGAACCTGACACCGAATACGTTCCTGCAGGGGGCATGGGCTCTCCTGCTTGCACGGTACAGCGGCGTAAACGACGTGGTGTTCGGCGCAACACGTGCGTGCCGGCATTCGACGGTTCCCGGCGCCGACGGGATGGTGGGAATGTTCATCAACTCGCTTCCGGTCAGGGCGAAGACTCCTCCCGACGCGCAGCTTCTCCCCTGGCTCAGGGAGCTCCGGGCAAGTCAGATTGCATTCCGCGACCATGAGCACACCCCCCTGGCCCTCGTCCAGCAATGGAGTGATGTGCCGGCCGGCCTCCCCCTCTTCAGCAGCCTCCTTGTATTCGAAAGTCGCCGGCTCAACTCCTATCTTCGCTCCCGCGGAGGGGCATGGCTCAACAGGGAGTTCATGGTCATTGCCAAGACGAATTTTCCGCTGACACTTGCGGCATATCTTGAAGAATGCCTCACCGTCCGGTTCGTGTACGATCCCGCGATGTTCTCCGCGGAGACAATCGGCCGTATGGGGGGCCACGTGACCACGCTCCTCGAAGGAATGGCGTCGGATCCGCACCGCTCCCTTTCCGCCATCCCCATGGTGACGGCGGCCGAACGAAAAATGCTCACGGAAACGTGGAACGCAACGACAGAAGCGTACCCGCGCGACCGGTGTCTTCACGAACTCATCGATGCACAGGCGGCGAAGACCCCCGGCGCGGTCGCGGTGGAATTTGAAGGAACGCGGCTGACGTACGGGGAGCTCGAACGGAGGGCGAACGTTCTCGCGCAGAAGCTGGCGGCGCTCGGCGTCGGTCCCGAAGTGCTCGTCGGGATCTGCATGGAACATTCCCCCTTGATGGTGATCGGGATCCTCGGTGTGTTGAAGGCGGGAGGGGCCTACGTTCCGCTCGGCCCCTCCGATCCGGCTGAACGTCTCTCGTTCGTCATGGGCGATACATCGATGCCCGTCGTCCTTACGCAGAAGGGCCTGCGGGCCCGAATCCCTTCCCGTGGCGTCACCGTGCTCTGCCTCGACGAACCGGGAGATTTCCCCGCCGGGGGCGACGGGAGTGTACCGCCGGTTTCGGGGGTGCACGCTGATAACGCGGCGTACGTCATTTACACATCCGGTTCGACGGGCGCACCCAAGGGGGTCGTTGTGCCGCACAGGGGAGTCGTGAATTATGTTTCCTGGGCCGCGCGCGCATACGGAGTCGCTCCCGGCGTGACATCTCCCGTCCACAGTGCGCTGACGTTCGACCTGACGGTGACAAGCCTCCTGGTTCCCCTTGTTGCGGGGGGGAACGTGCTCCTTCTGCGCGAGGAGCCGGGTCTTCGTGCGCTGGGGGCTGCACTCCGTGATGCCGGCGGGTTCGGACTCGTCAAGCTTACGCCGGCCCACCTGGACGTTCTCGCCGCGCAGATTCCCCCCGACCGGATGCCCGGACGCGCCCGGATGTTCATCGTCGGAGGAGAAGAGCTCCGTTCTGCGAGCGTACACCCCTGGCTGTCGCACGCGCCCGGAACGACGATCGTTAACGAATACGGGCCGACGGAATCGACTGTCGGCTGCTGCACCTATACTGTCCCCCCGGGGTGGCGGGGAACAGGAACCGTCCCGATCGGCAGGCCGATCGCGAATACGCAGATGTACATTCTCGACGAGCGGCAGAATCCGGTGCCGGTTCTCGTCCCCGGAGAACTCTATATCGGTGGGGATGGTCTTGCGCGGGAGTATCTTAACCGCCCCGATCTTACGTCGGAACGGTTTGTCAGGAACCCGTTCGTTCCCGACCCGGAGGGGAAGATGTTCAGGACCGGCGACCGGGCACGATACAATCCCGAGGGGATGATCGAGTACCTGGGACGCCTGGACAGGCAGGTCAAGATCCGGGGGTACCGCGTAGAGCCCGGCGAGATCGAATCCGTCCTGCTTCACTATCCGGGCGTTGCGGAGGCCGTGGTGATCGCGCGGGAAGACGTCCCGGGTGACAGGCGGCTTGTCGCCTACCTGAGGGGATCGGAGCGGAATGTCCCCGGGGCAGCCGGGATCGCCTCGTTCCTGGGCGCGCGGCTCCCGGCGTATCTTGTCCCCTCCTCGTTCGTGTTCCTGGACCGCATCCCGCTGACAGCGCACGGGAAGGTGGATCATGCGGCGCTCCCTCCTCCGGATGCCGGGTTGCGGCTGGCCGGGGAATCAGGGCGGGGTCTCACGGAAGCCGAAACGACGGTTGCGCAAATCTGGCGCGAAGTTCTCAATCTGAAAGAGGTGGGACTCCGCGAGAATTTTTTCGACCTCGGCGGCCATTCGCTCCTGGCGACGAGGATTGTCTCGCGCGTGCGGAGCGCCTGGAGTGTGGAGATCCCCTTCGCGGTCATATTTGAGCACCCGACGGTCGAAGGGATGGCGGCGGTTGTCGAAGACCTGCTTGCGGCCGGGACGGGGACGATTGGCGTCGGAAAGGGCGGGGTTCCGGAAGGGCCGATTCCCCGCAATCGGGCAACGTCGTGAAGCCGATGGACAAAAAGGACGACGGGCCGGCGGGCCGGAAGCCTCTCTCCTCCGCAAGACAGGAGTTGCTTGAAAAACGCCTGAGGGGCGCGGGTGCGGCGCGGGGGAGTGCGAATCCGATCCCGAGACGATCGGCGGGGGGCGTTCTTCCTCTCTCGTTCGCCCAGCAGCGGCTCTGGTTCCTGGACCAGCTCGAGCCCGGCACCGCGGTGTACAACGTGCCGAGCGCGCTTGAACTCTCCGGTCCGCTTGATATCGGGGCCCTGGAGAAAGCGTTGACAGAGATCGTCCGAAGGCATGAATCCCTCCGCACGATTTTCGGTGGAGGGGGGGGGCAGCCCGTGCAGATCATCGGGCCGCCGTTTGAAGTCCGGCTCCCGCTCGTGGACCTGGGCACGCTCGGCGGCGGGGAGAAAGAATCCGAGGCCCGGCGGCTGGCCGAGGAGCATGCGCGGGCGCCGTTCGACCTGGCGCACGGCCCGCTCCTCCGCGCACGCCTGATCAGGCTCTCGGAGACGGAGCACAGGCTTCTTCTCACTCTCCACCATATCATTGCGGACGGCTGGTCCATCGGGCTTCTCTCCGACGAGGTCACCGCGCTCTACGCCGCGTTCGCGCAGGGACTACCCTCTCCCCTCCCGGAACTTCCCGTGCAGTACGCGGACTTCGCGATCTGGCAGCGCTCCTGGCTCAGCGGCACTGTCCTCGAACGGGAGCTCTCGTACTGGAAGCGCAAGCTCTCCGGGAATCTCCCGGTGATCGACCTCCCGTGCGATTCCCCCCGCCCCGCGGTGAGAACGCACAGGGGATCCGTCTACCGGACCGTGCTCCCCGCCTCACTGACCCCCCTGCTCTATGCGCTCTGCAAGGGGGAAGGCGTGACGCTGTACATGACGTTGATGGCGGCGTTCAGGACGCTCCTGCACAGGTATTCCGGACAGGAGGACATCATTGTCGGCACGGCGATCGCCGGCAGGACGCGGTTGGAGACCGAGAAGCTCATAGGGTTCTTCGTCAACACACTTCCGATGAGGACGCAGGTCTCTCCGGACATGACGTTCCGTGAGCTCCTTGTGCGCGAACGCCGCACGGCGCTTGAGGCGTTCGAGCACCAGGAACTCCCTTTCGAGCGACTTGTCGAGGAGATACGCCCTCCGCGCGACCTGAGCTTCACGCCGGTGGTCCAGGTAATGTTCGCGCTGCAGAACGCGCCGGGGCTCGGCGGACCCTCAAACGGGCTCAGGCTGGAAACACAGGAACTCGACACCGAATCGGCGAAATTCGATCTCACGCTCTCGATCACGGAGAAGGATCGGGGGATGAAGATGTCCCTTGAATACAACGCCGACCTCTTTGAAGGCCGGACGGTGGCCGCGCTCGCCGGGCACTACCGGAACATCCTGGAGGGGATCGTTGCCGATCCCGGACAGAAGCTCTCTGCGATTCCTCTTCTTGACGCCCCGGAGCGGGAACAGATTGCCGCGTGGAGCGGCGGGAGCACGGCATACCCGCGCGACCTCTGCATTCATCAGTTGTTCGCACGGGAGGCTGCCGAGCACCCGGAAGCGATCGCGCTCGTGTATGAGGGGACCGCGATGAGCTACGCGGAGCTTGACGCGCAGTCCGACCGCCTTGGGCGTCTCCTCCGGGCCAAGGGCGCCGGACCGGACGTGCCGGTGGGACTCTGTGCGGGGCGCTCGCTCCAGATGATCGTTGGGCTTCTTGCGATCCTGAAAGCAGGGGGAACGTACGTTCCTCTCGATCCAGCCCTCCCGGCGGATCGTCTTGATTTCATTATGAGCGATACGGGGTGCCGGCTCATTCTCGTGCACGGAGAGCGCACCCCTTCGGTGCGGACGGAAGGCATTGCGGTGATCCGGATCGACGGGGCGTACGCTGAACCCCCTTCGGCGTCCCGCGACCCGCTTGCGCAAGAGGCGACGCCGGAGAATCTCGCGTATGTCATGTATACATCGGGCTCGACGGGAAGACCGAAAGGGGTTATGATCCCCCACCGTGCCGTGGTGCGGCTTGTGAAGGGGACCGACTACTGCGCGTTCGGAAGGGAAGAGGTTTTCCTGCAGTTCGCCCCCATTTCGTTTGACGCATCGACGTTTGAAATCTGGGGAGCGCTCCTTAACGGTTCGCGGCTTGTGATCGCCCCGGCGCGTCCCCCCTCGTTCGAGGAACTCGGATGTCTTATTGCATCGTCCGGCGTCACGACGCTCTGGCTCACGTCGGTCCTGTTCAGCCAGATCGTCGACAGCCGGCCGGAGGCCCTCCGGGGTCTGAAACAGCTCGTGACCGGAGGAGACGTCCTCTCCGTCCCCCACGTGAATCGTTTCATGGAACGGCACCCGGAGACCAGGCTCATCAACGGATACGGGCCCACGGAAAACACGACATTCTCCTGCTGCCACACGGTAAGGAGCGATGTGCGGGCCGTGACGTCCGTTCCCATCGGCCGGCCGATCGCGAACAGCCGGGCATACGTCCTCGACAGCCGGATGAACCCCGTCCCTGCCGGTGTACCGGGCGAGCTGTACGTCGGCGGAGACGGGCTTGCACGCGGGTATCTGAACGACCCCTCGCTCACCGCGGAGCGGTTCGTCTCCGATGGGGCCCGTGGGAGGATCTACAGGACCGGGGACCGGGTCCGGTTCCGGCATGACGGCACGATCGAGTTTCTCGGCCGTCTCGACAATCAGGTAAAGATCCGGGGGTACAGGATCGAGCCCGGGGAAATCGAGGCTGTCCTCTGTGAACACCCCTCCGTGGGGAATGCCGCGGCCGCGGTTCGGGAGGATGGTGCCGGTGAGAGACGGCTCATCGCGTGGTGCGTCCCCCGCCCGCAGAACGAAATTACGGCGGCGGATCTTGCTGCGTACCTGAAGAGGAAGCTTCCGGAATACATGGTTCCCTCGGCGATCGTCCTCCTCGGGTCGTTCCCCCTCAGCGCGAACGGAAAGGTCGACAGGAGTGCGCTCCCGGCGCCGGATGCGCATACGAATGAACGCCCGGCGCCCGAGGAAGGGGAAATGAGCCCCGCAGAAGCGGCGCTCGCGCAGATCTGGTCGCAGATACTGGGCTCCGGGCCCGTAGGCGTGCACGACAACTTTTTCGAGCTCGGAGGTCATTCTCTCCTCGCGATGCAGGTGATCTCCCGCGTGCGGGATGTGTTTCGCATCGAGATCCCGCTTCTGAGCCTGTTTGAAAACCCGACCGTGGCATCTCTCGCTCTCGTCATAAGCGAGAAGCTGACGGAGGAGATCGAAAAGATGAGCGACGAAGACGTGAAGGGGCAGGGATAGAAGATGGCCGGACTGAAATCGGAAGGAACGGACAGCCGGAGAACGGCGCTCTCGCCGGAGAAGCAGGCGCTCCTCACCCGGCGTCTCCGCGGGGAATCCGGCGAGCGGGGACCCGGAACGAGCATATCCCGGAGGGAAGGGACCGGCCCGGTCCCTCTCTCGTTCGGCCAGCAGCGGCTCTGGTTCCTCGACCGTCTGGAGAAGGAAAGCTCGACGTACAATGTCCCCTATGCCTACCGGCTCCGGGGGGCGCTTGACGCTGCCCGGCTCCGGGACGCGCTGTCGGAAATTGTCCGCAGGCACGAGGCACTCCGGACGAGGTTCACCGATGCGGGCGGCGGGCTTCTGCAGGAAGTCGCGCCGGCCGGTCCTGTCCCTCTCCCCGTTGAAGATCTGACAGGACTCCCCGGGGAGGAACGGGAACAGGAGGCGATGCGCCGTGCTGCGGAGGAGGCGCACCGCGGGTTTGACCTTGAACGGGGACCGCTCTTCCGCTGCCGGCTTCTGAGACTCTCTTTGTCGGACAACATTCTGCTTCTGACGTTCCACCATATCGTGTTTGACGGCTGGTCCCACGGCATATTCGTCCGCGAGCTGCGCGCGCTCTACGGGGAGCGGGAGGCGGGTTTGCCGCAGGTCCTCCCGGACCCGGTTCTCCAGTACGCCGATTACGCCGTGTGGCAGCGCGGCGCGCTCGAGAGCGAATCGTCCGCAAAGCGGCTCTCGTACTGGACCGGGAACCTGGCCGGCGCCCCGCCACTCCTCGACATTCCCACGGATTTTCCCCGGCCGGCCGTCCAGGGGTATGAGGGGAACGAGAGGACGCTCCCGGTTCCGCCGGAGCTTCTCCGCGCGCTCGAGGACCTGAGTCGCACCGGGCGCGTGACGCTGTTCATGACGCTGCTTACGGCGTTTTACGTCCTCCTCCACAGGTATACCGCGCAGGATGATATTGTTGTCGGCACGCCCATCTCCGGGAGGAATCACCTGGAGACGGAGGGGGTCATCGGGTTTTTCGTCAATACGCTTGCGCTTCGCACGGATTGTTCGGGAGAACCGACCTTTCGCGAGCTTCTCATGAGAGTCAGGAGCGTTGTGCTCGGGGCGTTCGAAAACCAGGAGATACCGTTCGAGAGGGTCGTCGAAGCGATGCACCCCGACCGTCATGCGTCATTCTCTCCGCTCTTCCAGGTGTTGTTCGTCCTCCAGAGGCTCGGGGAACCCTTCGAATCGCTCGGCGCGCTCGGCGTGACGGACGTGCGCCCTCCCCTGCAGAGAGCGAAGTTCGACGTGACGCTCTCCGTTATGGAAACCCGGAAGGGGATGACGCTCGGTGTGGAGTACAGGGCGGATCTGTTTGAGGACTCGACAATGGAGAATCTGCTCCGTCGATTCGTGATCCTCATCCGCTCGATCGTCGCGGCCCCTGACGAACGGATCTCCGCACTCGGGATGACCGACGCGGCGGGGGAGAAGGAGGCGCTGGATCTCGGGCGCGGGCCGCGACTGCAGTTTCCGTCCGATCAAACGTACCAGGAGGCATTTGAATCAAGGGTCCGTGAGACCCCGGGGGCGGTGGCTCTGAGATCCGCGGCCGAACGCGTGACATACGCTGAATTGAACGCCCGTTCGAACCGGATCGCACATGCTCTCCGCGGGAAAGGGGTCCAACCGGACGACGTTGTCGCGGTCTGGATGGATCGCTGCATCGATCTCCCGGCGGCATTCCTTGGCGTATTGAAGTCGGGGGGAGCGTTCCTTCCTCTCGACCCGTCGTATCCGGCGGAGCGGCTTGCGTACATGATGGAGGATGCCGCGCCGGCCGCGACTGTCACGCTCCGGAAATTCCTCCCGGCACTATCCCCCGGAAAAGGAAAGGTTATCTGCGTCGACGACGACAGGACCGCCGCCCACGGTCCCGCCGCGGAGGATCCTGTGCGCGTTTCGGGGCCGGACAATCTCGCCTACGTCATCTACACGTCCGGATCGACGGGGCGGCCGAAAGGGGTGGAGATCACGCACCGCTCAATGCTAAATCACAATTTCGGCGTCGCGGGGGCGCACGGCCTCTCGCCGGCTGATCGTGTCCTTCAGTTTTACTCCCCGAGCTTTGACGCCGCGATAGAAGACATATTCCCCACATGGATTGCCGGCGCGGCCCTTGTCATGCGGCCCGAGGACATCGTGGCAAACATGACGAGATTCCTGGAGTTCGTTGCCTCGGAAGAGATTACTGTCCTCAGGGTTTCGACCGCGTACTGGCATGAACTCGCCGGCACTGTGAAGGCGGAGACGTTTCCCCGCTCGGTACGCCTCGTCGTGATGGGCGGAGAGAAGGTCCGGAGCGATCTCGTCGGAACATGGATGCGCGTGATCGGGAAGAGGGCACGTGTTCTGAGCCTGTACGGGCCGACGGAAGCGACAGTGGCTGCGACCTGCTGTGAACTCTCCGGGGACCGTCGGTATGGGAAAGCGCCGATCGGGCGCCCCCTGCCGAACGTTGATGTCTACATACTCGATCGCGCTCTCCGGCCTGTCCCCGCGGGGATCACCGGGGAGATCTGCATCGGAGGAACGGGTGTGTCGCGCGGGTACAGGCGGAATCCCGTGCTCAGCGCGGAGAAATTCGTTCCCGATCCGTATGCCCTCCGGCCGGGGCTTCGCCTTTACAGGTCCGGAGACATGGGGAGGTTCCTGAATGACGGGAACATCGACTTTACGGGAAGAAATGACGCCCAGGTCAAGGTGCGCGGGTACAGGATCGAGCCGGGAGAGATCGAATCCGCCCTTGCCGCACATCCGCGCGTGCGCCGGAGCGTCGTGAAGCCTGCCGTCGACGGGTCCGGGAACACGATCCTTGCCGCGTACGTGGTCCTCACCGGGGAATCCGCGGATCCTGCGGTGGACGTCGCGGACATCGGCCGATGGCTCGCGGGTCGGCTCCCCGTGTACATGATCCCGCAGGCGATAATTCCGTTGGATGCAATCCCTCTCCTTCCCAACGGGAAGACGGACCTGAATGCCCTTCCCCCTCCCCGGTCGGCTGCCGGGGCGCACACGGAAAGCTATGCGCCTCCGCGCGACGCCCTGGAGTCCCGACTTGCCGCGATATGGGAAGAGGTGCTCGGGACGAGCCGGATCGGCATATACGACAACTTCTTTGCGCTGGGAGGTCATTCTCTACTGGCGGCCAGGCTCTTCGGGCTCATCGAACGCCGGATGGGGAAGAACCTTCCCCTGGCGACGCTCCTCCAGGCGCCGACGATCGACGCTTTCGCTGCCCGTCTGCGCGCCGGGGGGTGGGAAGCTCCCTGGTCCTCGCTCGTGCCGATCAAGCCTGCAGGGACGAAGCCTCCCCTGTATTGCGTCCATGCCCTGGGGGGGAACGTGATAGGCTATACCTCGCTTGCCATGTCGCTCCCGGACGATCAGCCGGTCTACGGCCTGCAGGCGGCGGGGCTCGACGGGAAGGAGCATCCCGCGTCGACCGTGGAGGAGATGGCGGCCCACTACGTGAAAGAAATACGTGCATTCCAGCCTTCGGGACCGTATTATCTTGGAGGAGCATGCACCGGGGGGATCGTCGCATATGAAATCGCCCGGCAGCTTACGGGGCAGGGGGAGAGAATCGGCCTGCTTGCGATGTTCGACACGTTCGCGCACAGCTATGCGCGCTCGCTTTCAAAAGAGGATCTCCGGGAATTCAAGAAGAAATCGCGTCATGATCGCGTCGTCTACCACGCGACAAACCTCCTGCTGCGCCCGGGGCGGATCACGTATGTAAGGAAGAAACTCAGGACGGTGCGCCGAAGGGTCAAGACCCGCTTGTGGAATGTCATATACAAGAGGTACTCGCAGCTCAGGGTCCCGCTCCCCCCCGCGCTCCAGAAAGTGGAACAGTATCATGTGCTGGCGATAAAGAACTACAACCCCGGGCCGTATCCGGGCCGGGTCACGCTCTTCCCGCCGAGAACGCACTCGATCGGTGAGTTCGAGGACAGGGAGCAGGGATGGGGGAAACTCGCATTGGGAGGGGTGGAGATACACGAAGTGGACGGGGATCATCTGACGATGCTTGCGGATCCCCAGGTGAAAGTCGTCGCCTCCGAGCTCGCCGAATGCCTCAGGAGGGCGTACGCCGGGGGCGAGTCGCTGAAAGGGACGAATGGAATTGCCGGTTGATACAATGGAAATCACGAACGGGACGGACGGGGGACCCGGTGAACTCCTCCCCGGCGAGATCCACGTCTGGACCGTGCCGCTTGTCGGGTGCGGGTCCGCGCTGGCGAAATGGGGGGCTTTGCTTTCGGAATCCGAACTGAAGAGAGCCGGAGCGTTCAGATATCCCGGGGATGCCGCACTGTACGTCGCCGCGCACGGGTCACTGAGGGAAATACTCGGAGCATACGCAAAAATCCCCCCGGGCGACATTGAGTTTGGCGGGACGGAGTTCGGGAAGCCTCTTCTCAGGAACAATGAGCATGGAATCCGGTTCAATATGTCGCATTCGGCAGGGGGAGCGCTTGTCGCAGTATCGCGAAACCGGGAAGTCGGGGTCGACATCGAGGCCGTCGCGCCTGCCGGTGACCTGGGGCTCATCGCGGAGCGATGCTTTTCGTCCCGCGAAATTGATCTCTTCCGGTCCGCCGCCGATTCCGGCCGCACGGAAGTGTTTTACGGGATCTGGACGAGAAAAGAGGCGTACATCAAGGCGAGGGGCGAAGGGATGTCCATGGACCTCAGGGCGATCGATTGCTCGTCCCTCCCGGCGATTCTTGACGGCCGATGGCATGTGATGGACCTCGGGCATTGGAATGGCTGTCTCTGCGCGCTTGCGACGGATGGGCCGGTCGGCCGCGTGAGCATTATCGGGAGCGACGTGCCCGGGGATGCGGCGGGGGACGACGGAGCCGGTTATGCGGACCGGGTATATCGTCGGAATATCCAGGGAGCAGGGCGATGAACAACGGGATTGGGTCGGCGGCCATCGAAGAGCGGTATCCGCTTTCGCCCGTGCAGGGGGGGATGCTGTTTCAGAACCTGTTCGCCCCGGGGTCCGGGGTGGACGTGGAGCAGATCGTCTTTCACCTTGCCGAACCGATCGATGCCCCGTCGTTTCGCCGTGCATGGGAAAGTCTCGTGGCACGCCACGCTTCCCTCAGGACGAGCTTCGAGTGGAAGGGGCTGGCGGAACCGCTCCAGGCGGTCCACGCCCGCGTAGATCTCCCCTGGCAGGAGCAGGACTGGCAGGGGGCGGACACAACGGATGTGAAAGAGCGCCTGCGCCGCCACCTTGACGAAGAGCGCAGGAAAGGATTTGATCTCGGCACGGCTCCGCTCCTCCGGTGTTTCCTGGCCCGCGTGAACAGGGCGGAGTACTATTTCTGCTGGACGTTTTCTCACGCGGTTCTTGACGGGAGGTCGTACCCGACCCTGATCCGGGAGGTGTTTGAGTTCTACAGGGGCGCGCGCGAAGGGACGCCAGTCCGCCTTGATCCTCCCGTCCCGTACAGGAAATACATCGAGTGGCTCGGCACGCGCGATCACGCGCTCGCACAGTTGTTCTGGAAAAAAGCGCTCGCGGGCTTCACCGCGCCGACGCCCATCATGCGCCCCGTGCCGCTCGTCGCCGGGGGCGAGTCCGACTTTACGTACGGCGAGGAGGAGACGACGTTTTCTGCGGGCCTTGCTTCTTCGCTGCAGTCTCTTGCGTCGGCCGAAGGGGAGAGCATGAGCACGATACTCCACTCTGCATGGGCGCTCCTGCTTGGGCGCTATTCGGGCGAGGAGGATGTCGTCTTCGGCGTGGCCCGCGCTGCGCGCCGCGGGACCGTGGAAGGGGCGGAGGCCATGGTGGGGCTCTTTCTGAACACGCTTCCGCTCCGCGTCAGTCTGCAGGGGTCCACGACAGTCAGGGAATTCATGAGGACTGTGAAGGGGCACATCGCGGACATCCGGGAACACGAGCATACGCCTCTCCCCCTCATTCAGGAATGGAGCGAGGCCCCCCGGGGACAGACCCTGTTCAACAGCCTGTTCGTCTTCGAGACGTATGCCCTCAATACGCTGTTGCGGGAACAGGGGGGGGAGTGGGTGAACAGGGAATTCCGCATGCACGGGAAGACCGTCTACCCGCTCATGGTTTCGTTCTATGCCGGGCGTGAGCTCAGGCTGCGCCTCCGGTACCATCGCGACTGGTTCCGGGCCTCCGAAATTCAACGGATGCTCGGCCACTGGACGACGCTGCTGGAGGGGATCGTTGCGAACTCCTCGGCCCCGTGCGCCGCGCTTCCGATCGTCACGCGGGAGGAGCGGACGCAGCTCACGGTGGCGTGGAACAGGACTGCGGCTCCCTATCCGTCCGATGAGACCGTGCACGGCCTGTTCGAAAAGCAGGCGGCGAAGACGCCGGGCGCGATCGCGGTGGAGTTCGAGAACCGGTCGCTCTCGTACGGGGAACTCAACGCCATTGCGGATCTCCTCGCGGCAAACCTCAGGAAGGCGGGAGTCCGCCCCGGCGTCAACGTGGGGATATTCGTCGAGCGATCAGCAGAGATGGTCGCCGGGCTTCTTGGGATACTCAAAGCCGGGGGAGCATACGTTCCGCTCGATCCATCCTACCCGGCGGACCGGCTCGCGTTCATGATAGAAGACGGCCATATTCCGGTTCTTCTGACCGAAGAGAGTCTGCGGAAGTTCCTCCCGCCTCACCAGGCGCGCATCGTCACACTTGATGATGCTCTCCGGGTGCCGCACGAAACCGGTTTCCGGGCAGTCCCGCCCTCTCCGGGTGCATCGTCCGGCGGGGCGTCCGCCGCGGATATCGCGTACGTGATATTCACTTCGGGATCCACGGGGAGGCCCAAAGGGGTCGAGATCTCCCACCGCGCGGTTGTCAATTTTCTCGCTTCAATGCAGCGGGAGCCCGGACTGAGCCCTGCCGATGTCGTCCTCTCCGTCACGACGCTCTCATTCGACATCGCGGGTCTCGAGCTCTATCTCCCTCTCACGACGGGCGCGTGCGTCGTCGTTGCCAGCCGGACCACGGCCGTGGACGGGAAGGCGCTCGCGGGAGAAATCCGGAAAAGAAATGCCACGCTGATGCAGGCGACTCCCGCCACCTGGCGGATTCTCCTGGAGTCCGGCTGGCAGCCCCGCCCGGGGTTCGTCATGCTGTGCGGGGGGGAGGCTCTTCCGCCGGAGCTTGCCGATGCGCTTTTGAAAACGGGCGGGACTCTCTGGAATATGTACGGCCCGACCGAAACGACGATCTGGTCCACGCTCAAGAAAATCGGGGGGGGCGGCGAGCCGATAACGATCGGCCGTCCCATTGCGAACACGCAGGTCTACATACTCGATCCCGGCGGAAACCCGTCCCCCGTGGGCGTCCCGGGTGAACTGCTCATCGGCGGCGACGGGCTTGCGCGCGGGTACCTGGGACGTCCGGAACTTACGGCGGAAAAATTCATCCCGGATCCTTTCGTGGAGTCTCCGGGCGCCCGGCTCTACAGGACGGGTGACCTTGCGCGGTACCGTGAAGACGGCGAGCTCGAATGCCTGGGACGTCTCGATCACCAGGTGAAGATACGCGGGTTCCGGATAGAGCTCGGCGAGGTGGAGACGATATTGAGCCAGATTCCCGGCGTCCGGCAGGCGGCCGTCGCTCCCCGGGACGATGCGAGCGGTGTGAAGAGCCTCGTCGGGTACGTGGTGACGGACAGGAGCGTCGCGCCTTCCACGGGCGAAATGCGGCGGCAGATGCGCGCGCACCTCCCCGATTTCATGATCCCCGGCGTGATCGTCACGCTCGACGCGATGCCCCTCACGCCGAACGGGAAGGTCGACAAGAAAGCTCTCCCCGCGCCGGACGGGTCCCGCCCCGATCGCGAGCACGAACACGTCCCCCCGCGGGACCCGCTCGAAACCCGGCTCACCGAACTCTGGGAAGAGGTGTTCGAAATCCACCCGATAGGCGTCAGGGACAATTTCTTCGATCTCGGGGGACATTCGCTCCTTGCCGTCCGCATATTCTCGCAGGTGGAGAAGGTGACAGGCAAGAGCCTGCCCCTTGTGACCCTCTTCCAGGCCCCCACAATTGAACAGTTTGCGGCTCTTCTCCGTGACGACGGCTGGCGTCCGTCGTGGTCGTCCCTTGTCCCGATCCAACCCGCCGGTTCGCTCCCGCCGTTTTACTGCGTTCACGGCGTCGGAGGGAATATACTGGAGTATATGGATCTTGCGCGTTACCTTGACCCCGGCCAGCCCCTGTACGGTCTCCAGGCCCAGGGGCTCGACGGAAAGATGCCGCGCCACGCCACGGTGGAGGAGATGGCGGCGCACTACGTTAAGGAAATACGCGAGCTGCAGCCGGAGGGCCCGTATTACATCGGCGGCTCTTCGTTCGGCGGGCTCGTGGCGCACGAGGTCGCCCGCCTGCTCCTGGCGGAGGGGAAGAAGGTCGGCATACTCGTCCTGTTCGACACGGTTGCCCCGGGGTATCCGAAATTCCTCCCGACAACGACCGCCATCGGGAAAAAGGTGAATCACTTCATGTTCAGGCTCGAGCTCCACTGGAGCAACATGATGAGCCTTGACCTGAAAAAGCGCCTCGAATACATCCGCGTCAAGGCGAAAAGGGCCGGGAAGCGGGTGATCACGCTGGCGCAAAAACGGTACGGGAGGACCCGGCGCTGGGTCGAGCAGCGGTTCTATCCCGAGGCGATCAGGAAAGTGCAGAGGGCGGGGCAGAATGCGATGCGGGACTACGTTCCGAAACCGTATCCCGGCAAGATCACGCTGTTCAGGGCCACCGAGCAGCCGTACGGAATCTACCCTGACCGAACCAACGGCTGGGGTGCGTTCGAGGTCGGCGAACTCGAGATCCACGATATTCCGGGGCACCACGGGGCGATCGTCAGGGAGCCCCGCGTCGAGCTCCTGGCGAATGTCCTCACCGGCTGCCTTCGCATCGCCCGGGAGGCGGGGGGGGATGCGGATGCTTCCCGTGCGGGAAACCGCAGGGAAGACTCCCCCGCCGGAAAACCGGCCACACCAGTACAGAAGGAAGTGAATACGTGAACACTGACCCGAAAGTCACAAAAGACGGGATACTCGAGACGGCGAGAAACGCTCTTCTCATCGAGGCGGAAGCGATTCATGACGTCGCGGGAAGGTTGAACGAGACCTTCACGAAGGCCGTGGAGATCATACTCTCCTCGGAAGGGAAGGTCGTGGTGACCGGGATGGGAAAATCGGGCCACGTTGGTCAGAAGATCGCTGCGACGCTCTGCAGCACCGGGACCCCGGCAGTGTATCTCCATGCCGCGGAGGCGACGCACGGAGATCTCGGGATATATTCCCCCGGTGATCCCACGATTCTGATCTCAAAGAGCGGTGCGACGAGGGAGCTCGTCCATCTCCTCCCCATTCTCCGTCAGTTCCGGACACCCACGATCGGCATATTCGGCAATCTCGACTCGCCTCTCGCACAGGGGGTCGACGTTCTCCTCGACGGCCGCGTTGCGCGCGAAGCGGATCCCCTCAACCTGGCGCCGACGTCAAGCAGCACCGTCGCGCTGGCGATCGGCGACGCACTCGCGTGCGCGCTCATGTACGCGAGGCGGTTCAGCGACGAGGACTTCGCCCGGTATCATCCGTCGGGTCAGCTCGGCAGGAGCCTGAACCTGCTTGTTGCGGACGTCATGCATTCGGGGGCGAAGGTCGCCTGGGTGCCTCCGGACGCGAAACTCAGGGACGTTGTCGTCGCGATGACCCGGTATCCCCTCGGCGCCGCCTGCGTCATCGACGGTGCGCGCGCTCTCCTCGGGATCATCACGGACGGCGATTTGCGGCGAGCGCTCCAGGCCCACGATGATATCCGCTATCTCACCGCCGCCGAGATCATGACCGCGCACCCGATCACGATCTCCTCCTCGATGACGCTGAAAGAGGCCGCGCAGGTCATGGAGGACCGCCCCTCGCAGATCTCGGTCCTTCCCGTGCTGGGGGGCGCCGGGGAATGCCTGGGCCTGCTCCGCATCCACGATGTGTATCAGCCGAACCTCACATGACAGGCCGCGAACGGGCGGGGCGGGCCGGGGGGGACGTGCGCAGGGCATGCCGCCGGAATCCGGCGGGGGAGGATTGCCTGTGAACGAACTCAAGGGCGACCTCCGGAAGGGGACGAAGACGCGGAACTACATCGCCGGTCTCAGCACCGGTTATGTCTTCATGTTCGCGAATGTTCTCGTGGGTCTCTGGATGACTCCGTTCACACTCCGCTTCCTGGACCGTGAACAATACGCGATATTCACGATGAGCGGCGACGTGCTGATGTGGCTCGCGCTTCTGGACCTGGGAATCAGCGCGGGACTGCGCGTCCAGGCCGCGCAGCTCATGGGGCGTCCCGATCCGGAGAGGCTTAACCGGCTTGCGAGCACGGCATTCTACGCGCAGAACTTCGTCGGGCTTGCGGTCCTTCTCGTGGGGTCCGGCATCTCCGTTGGCTTCCCGCAGTTTTTCAACGTCCGGGCGGATCTTCAGCACGATGCAATGATGCTGATGGTCCTCATGGTCGTCGGCGCGGCGGCGTCGCTTGCCATGCAGACGTTTTCGGCGCTCCTCATCGCGAAGCAGCAGATCTACGTTGACAATTTCATCGGGATGCTGAACATCATCCTCCGGACCGTCCTGACGGTCGTTCTCCTGGAGGCGGGGTGGGGGCTCTATTCCCTTGTTGTCGCCAATCTTGCGGCCAGGGGGATCTCGCTCGGGCTTGCCGTCATCCGGACGTTCCGGCTACTTCCCGGGCTCCAGATCAGGTACCGGCTTGCATCGTGGGATACGATGCGGAGCCTCGGTCACCTGGGGATCTGGTTCAGCCTCGGAAGCCTTGCGGGACTGGTCATAAGCTCGCTGGACAGGCTTGTTACCGCGAAGGTGGTCTCCATCGACATGGTGACGACGCTGACGCTGACGGGCAGAATGTACGCTCTCTCCGGCGGACTCCTCTTTCAGATCACGGAGACCGCGCGGCCGATGCTGGGCCAGATGATCGGGGCGAACAGGATGTCGGACGTGCTCCGTTCCTACAGGCATCTCTTCGCAATCTCGACCGGTGCCGCAGTCGTTGCCGCGGCGAGCATGTGGTCCGGGAACGGCAGCTTCGTGTCCCGCTGGGTTGGCCCCGGGAACTACGGCGGCGTCTGGCTTGACCTGGCGCTGGCGTTTAACGTCATATTAAACTACTGGGTTCTCCCCAACCGGGCGATTCTCTCGGCGAACCTCACCGTGCGTTCGCAGACACTGTCCAGGATCGCCGAGGGGACGCTGAACCTCGCTCTTTCGATAATCGGGGGGAGGATGTACGGCGTTATCGGGGTGATCGCCGCGACCGGCATCGCGGGGCTCTGCACGTCGATGTGGTACCTTCCTCTGCTCACGGCCAGGATGTTCAATCGTCCGTTTGCCCGGTTCCTGTGGGAGGATGCCTCCCCCACGCTCGCCCTTCTCGGATGCCTTGCGATCATCGCCCCCTTCGTCCGCCACCTTGCGGGACAGATCGGCGGGTACCCCGGGGCGGCTGCCGGCGTCCTCCTCACGGCGGCGGCCGGGACCGTCCTGCTATGGTTCATCGTGCTTGATAAATCCGTGCGGGTGCGCATTATTGCCATACTGGGCCAGATCGGCCTGCGGGCAAAGGCCCAGCTCACCGGGGCGTCGCAGTAGACGGTCCCCGGAGAATCATGAAGTCAAACCTGAAAGGGAATATTCGATGCGTACATTAGTCACTGGAGGCGCGGGGTTCATCGGATCGCACGTCGCCCGCCACTGCCTCGCGATGAACCAGGAAGTCGTTGTTCTTGATGACCTGAGCGGGGGGTTCCGCGACCAGGTCCCGGAAGGAGCCATATTCGTCCAGGGATCGGTCACCGACAATGCCCTCGTGACGCGGCTTTTCGAGGAGCACAAATTCACGTACGTCTACCACCTTGCGGCGTACGCCGCCGAGGGGCTCTCCCATTTCATCCGCAGGTTCAATTACACGAATAACCTCATCGGGAGCGTCAACCTCATCAACGAGTCGGTCAGGGGCGACGTGCGATGTTTCGTCTTTACATCGTCGATCGCAGTGTACGGCGCGAACCAGCTCCCGATGAAGGAGGATCTCGTCCCCCAGCCCGAGGACCCCTACGGCGTGTCGAAGTATGCCGTCGAGCTCGATCTGCGCGCTGCGCACCACATGTTCGGACTGAATTCTGTCGTCTTCCGTCCCCACAACGTGTACGGCGAACACCAGAATATCGGCGACAGGTACAGAAACGTCATCGGCATATTCATGAACCAGATCATGCAGAACAGGCCGATGACGGTCTTCGGTGACGGGACGCAGAGCAGGGCGTTCAGTTACATCGACGACGTTGCTCCGTATATCGCGAAATGCGTGAACGTGCCGGCGTCCTATAACCAGGTGATCAACATCGGCGCCGACCGGCCGTACGCCGTGAACCAGCTCGTGCAGGTCGTCGCCGACGCGCTCGGCGCGCGGCCGCAGGTCACGCACCTGGCGGCGCGCAAGGAAGTGCTTCACGCCTACTCTGATCACGAAAAAGCCCGCCGCCTGTTCGGGGAGAGTGCGGGGACGAGTCTCGAGGAGGGGATCGGCCGCATGGCCGCGTGGGCGCGGAAGGTCGGCGCCCGCCAGAGCCAGGAGTTCGGGAACATCGAGGTGATGAAGAATCTCCCCGAGGGATGGAACGTCAGGAAATGAAAGCAACGCCCTTCAAAGTCTGGTGCCTGATGAAGGATCAGTTCGCCCACGTGAAGCCGGTGGAAGAACACCTGGGGGGCGAGGCCGAATTCCTCTATGACGGTGCGTGGGACCCCGCGGCGATGGTCCGTTCGGCGCCGGACGTCATCGTGTGCGTCAATGACTACGCCTTCGACATTGCCCGCTGCCTCGATGCCGCGCGTGAGGTGCGGATCCCTTCGCTCGTGCTGCAGGACGGGATACTCGAATGGCGGTGCCAGTACGAAAACCCCCTGTTCGGCTCGGGGGGCGGAGCTCCCCAGCACCAGCCCGTCCTTGCCGACAAGATCGCATGCATCGGCGCCGGGAGCGCCAGGCAGATTGCCGCATGGGGAAATCCCGGCGCCGTCGAGGTGACCGGAATGCCCAGGATGGATGCGCTTCTTTCCCGGGTCCCGCCTCCCGTCGGGAAACCCGGGAAGCGGATCCTTATCATGACGGCGAAGAATCCCGGCTTTACCGAGGCGCAGACGGCTGTGACGCTCCGGTCGCTCAGGGACGTCAGGGAGGCTCTCGAATCGATGCCGGGAGTTGAGATCCTCTGGCGCGTGAGCAGCGGCGTCGCCAGGACGCTCGGCGTAGAGAACCAGTTCAGGGAACTCTCCGCGCTGGATCTGGCCGACGTGCTCGAAAAAAGCGATGCGGTCATCACCACGCTGAGCACCGCGATCCTGGAAGCGATGCTGTTGAAGCGTCCTGTTGCGGCACTTGACTACCACAACGTGCCGAGGTTCGTTCAAACGGCGTGGACGGTGACCGCACCGGGACAGATACGGCAGGTTGTCGAGAGCCTCCTTGCCCCTTCCGGCCGGCTGATGGCGTTTCAGGAAGACTGCCTCCGCGACTCCCTTTCGTGTGATCGTCCGGCGGCCCCGCGCGTGGCGGAACTGATCCGCCGTCTCGTTGCTCTGGGCTCTGCCGCGAAGGAGGCGGGGGGACCGCTGCGCCTGCCGCAGAACGTCATGCGGTCGGTGGCGGAACCCGCCCCGGGCCGGCCGGTGCCGCTGAGCGAGCTGTACCCGGACCAGCCGGTGTATGCGGAGACCGATGTGCAGGCCCTCCAGGTCAGGCTCGCACGGCTCCAGAAAAAAAATGAACAGCTCCGGAGGGAACTTGAAAAGAGGAGCCTTGCGGAACAGATCTTCGCGCTCGGCCGTTCGGCGGCCGCGAAACTGAAAAGACGTCCCGGGAAAAGCCGCCCGTGAGGGGGGGATGCCCCGATGCCCCGTGTCACACACGAAGAGCGGAAAAAGTGCTATATTTAAAGATTCTACGGGATTAGCCCGAAGTGTGCACATCGGGGCGCAATAATCAGTCTGACACAAGCCAGGAACGCGACGGTTATGCCGACAGTCATGGGGATGACAAACAGTGCCTTTGATCCTGCAAGCAGGGTGAGGTTTATTCAATTCATCCCGGGTCTGAAGGAACACGGCTGGCATGTGGTCCACCGTCCAAACCGGCCCGACAGGCAGTGGAAGAGCCCACTGCGGAACCGGATAGCGGGCGGGGTTCATTACCGCGCGGGGAGGGCGGTCATGAAATTCAACCGTCTCGCCGATGTCGCCGGTGCGGGGGACTTCGACGTCGTGTTTGTGAACAGGGATCTCGCGGGGAACGGACTCTTCTTCGAGAAAAGGCTCCTGAAGCGCAACCCCCGGGTCGTGTACGATTTTGACGATGCCGTCCACATCGGGAGAAACGAGCCGGCGGTCCGCTGGATGTGCAGGAACGCTGCATGGGTGACGCCGGGAAATGAATACCTCGCCCGGTTTGCAAGAGAAGAAAGCTCCCGGGTGACGGTTATTCCCACGGTGATCGACACGGGAAAGTACTTTGTCCGCACATACAACGGGGAGGCATCTCCGTCCCGGATCCGTGTCGGCTGGTCGGGTTCGGATCAGTCGATCGCCCACGGTCTGTATCCGTACCTGGAACTCCTCGCGGAGCTTCAGAAGACGCTGGATTTCGAGCTTGTCATCGTGACGAACACGGAGCCGAAACTTCCTGTCCCCGGGATCCGGTGGAAGTTCCACAGGTGGGAGGAGGCAGACGAAAAGAACCTCGGGCAGCACATCGACATAGGAATCATGCCTCTCGTGGATAACGAGTTTCAGCGGGGGAAGTGCGGGCTGAAGCTGCTCCAGTACATGGCCTCCGGCATTCCCACGGTCGCCTCTCCCGTCGGTGTGAACAGCGAGATCACGCTGGAAGGGGGGACGGGTTTCCTTGCCGCGAACAGGGAGCAGTGGGGGAGCGCGCTCAGGACTCTCGTGTCGAATTCCGCGCTTCGCGCGGGACTCGGGACCGCCGGCCGGAAAAGGTGCGTCGAGAACTATTCCGTCACGCGGTGGCTCCCGACGCTGATTGAAATTTTCGACAGGGTGCGCGCCCGGACTCCATGACCGCACCAGTACTCAGCCGGGAAACCACAGACGCGGCTCCGGCGGCGATGATACCCCTGCATGGATTCCGCGTCGCGGCCGCCGGATCCCCGGCGGCACTACGCGATTGTACGCTCGTCGTCCCGACGTACAGGAGGCCGGCGGAGATGGTGTCACTTCTGCGCACACTCGTGGATCTCCCCGATCCGCCGGGGGAAGTGGTGATCGTGGATGGTTCGGACGCCAATGGAACGCGCGATGCGGTTGCCGAGTGGAGCAGGACCGCGGGTGCGGCGTTTTCGGTTTCGTACGTGAAGAGCCCCCCGGGGTTGACCCGCCAGAGAAACGTCGGGATCGACGCAAGCACCGGGGAGTTCATTTTCTACCTTGATGATGATTGCGTTCCTCTCCCGGGGTATTTTCGGGCCATCCGCTCCGTGTTCGCTGCGGACGCTTCCCGGAATGTCGGCGCCGTCTCCGGCTCGATCATCAACGCCCTGGACAAGCCATTGACGCTCCGGTGGCGGATCCGCTTCGCGCTCGGACTTGTCCCGAGGGGGGAATACGGCACGTATTACCCGAGCGCGACTTCCGTTCCGATGGGGTTGACGAAACCATTCTCGGGAGTGCGGGATGTCGATATCATGCCGGGGGGCGCGGCGGCGTACAGGAGAGAGGTGTTCGGACGAAACAGGTTCTCGCGTTTTTTCTACGGCTACTCCCAGGGGGAGGATATGGAGATGTCCCTTCGCATCGGGAGGGAGTGGAGATTGCTCTGGTGCGGTGACGCCCACGTGCTTCACAATCATGTCGGGGGGGGACGACCCGCGCATTTTCAGAAAGGGCTCATGGAAGTGCGCAACAGGTTCTTTATCTGGAAGCGTCACTCCCCGGATGCCGTCCTGACGGACAGGATCCGGTTCTGGGCCGATATCGCGTACGTATTTGCCTGTGACCTCGCAGGTTTTGTCTCGCATCCCCGGTCCGGGGGGTTTCTCTCGCACGCCGCGGGCGTTCTCAAAGGTGCGGTCGTCTGCATCGTTTCGCCGCCCCGCTATGACGAACCGGCGGCCGGGCGCGAATACGAATGCATATTTGACGGGGAGTAAGTGCAGGGGGGAACCGGGGGCCGGTTCCGGAAGTCCATTGAACAGGGGCAAGGTTGAACGATGATCACAGCGCTTCGTGAGGTCCTCATTTCCCGTCCGGCGATGCCGTCCTGGATAACCCGGGGGCGGACATTCGTTCCGCGCGACGGGGACGCGGCGGTCCCCGCCGAACGTTTCAAAACGGGTCTTATTCTCCAGGTCCTTCTCAGCGTCGGGCCGGCCGCGGGCCTTCTCGCCATCGGGAGCGCGCAGATCGCCGCCCTCTATTTCTGGGGGATCCTCGCCATCCTTATACTCCGCCTGGCGTTTTTGGATCACCCGATGGAGCTCCTGGCGCTCATCATCGCCGTATCGCCTTTTGCGAACCTCCTGCGTGGGTTCGCGTTCTATTCCATCATTGAGATCATGTTCGTCGCCGCCGTCGTGTATTTCTACGGGCGAAAATCCAAAGACCTGATCAAAGTGCTCCGGAGATACCCCCTTGCCGTGTGGATGTGCGCCGCCCTCTGCATGTTCTACGCGGTCAGCTTCATATTCACGCTGACCTACGAAGTCAACATGAGAGTGTTCGACCTTGCCGGGGTCGTGATCATGATACTCATTCTCGGCAGCGACCGGGAGAAACTGAGCGCATCCCTCCTCGGCATGACGATTGCGGGCTGCGCGATGGGTCTGGCGATGATGCCCCTCCTGACATCCATGGCAGGCGGAAGGCTTGGCATGATCATAAGCAACGGCCACACGCTCGGCAACCCGGTCGAACTCGGCATCCCGCTTGCGCTGGGATTGCTCGGGCTCATCGTCGACAGGGGGCGATGGCTGACGCTCCAGCATTCCTGGGCTCTCCGCTACGGGCTCATCACGGTCCTGATCGTGCTGCTTGTTCTCACGACATCCCGTGCGGCATGGCTCGTGGCCGTGGGGGGGATCCTGTGCAATCTCCTCTTCGCGAAACGGTCGCGGGTAAGCTCGTTCCTCATCATCGTGTTCGTGGTCGTCGCTTTTCAGGGGCTTCTTGTCACGAAGTACGGCGAAGATCTCCAGAAAGGGCTGGATCGGACATTCGGCGTCGACCGGACGGTCGACAACCGGACGAGCGGCCGGTCCGACCAGTGGGCCGTGGCATACTACGCGTTCACGGAGACCGCCCAGCACATGCTGTACGGGTACGGTCCCGGGCTCGGCCAGTTCGTGTACGCGGAATACTCCGGCCGTCTCCAGTGGATCTCCTATGCAGCGGGAGAGGAGCGGGCGTGGCACTCCCTGTATCTCCAGATTGCCGTCGAAACGGGATTGATCGGTCTGATCCCCCTTATCGTCTGGCTCGGTGTGCTCGTGTTCAAGAGCATCCGGTGGGCAAGGAGGACGTCCGAGATGTTTCCCCTCACGTGCCTCCTGGGGTACCTGGTGATCGTCCTGACGGTCACCGGGTTCGACACGGCCACGGGGACGTACCTCGGCATCGCGCTCCTCCCGGTCGTCCGTGAGCGCCGGCGCCATGGTGCGGGGACAGAGGGAGCGCGGAATCCGTATTTTCTGCCGGAGAATGCCCCTTGACCGAGTTGAAGCGGCTTGTCATTGTCTCTCATGTCATCATCTTCCGTCACCAGGGACGCCTGTTCGCCTACGCCCCGTATGCCCGGGAGCTTAACATCTGGGCGGACCTTTTTCCCGAGGTGATCATTGCATCGCCGTTCCGGGAGGGTCCCCCGTTTCCCGATACCGAAATGCTGGCGAGGGACAATATCACCGTGGCTCCACAGCGGGAGTCCGGGGGCGAGAAGCTCTCTGAGAAGATCATGCAGGTGATTTCGCTCCCCGTCCTCCTCTGGGATCTGGTCAGGGTCATCAGGTCTGCTGACGCCGTCCATGTCCGCTGCCCGGGAAATCTTGGGCTGCTCGGCGTGATCCTGGCTCCGCGGTTCTGCCGGTGCGTCGTCGCGAAATATGCGGGACAGTGGGCGGGATTTGAGGACGAGTCGCTCTCCGTGCGCCTTCAAAAAGCGGTGCTCCGGTCCCGGTGGTGGAAAGGACCGGTGACGGTCTACGGGGAGTGGCCCGGACAACCTCCGCACGTTATCCCCTTTTTTACGTCCGTTCTCACCGCGAGCGACGTCGCGCGTGCGCACGTCGCGGCGGAACGGCGGAAAAGAAACAACCCGCTCAGCATTCTGTATGTCGGCCGGCTTTCGAGCGCGAAAAACGTGGATGTTCTCATTTCGGCCGTCGCGCGGCTGCCGGAGGTCCGCTGCACGATTGTCGGGTCCGGCCCGGAGCGCGCAGCGCTTCTCCGCCAGGCGGATGCCCTGGGCGTCGCCGGCCGCGTCACGTTCGCGGGGGGGGTGAATTTCGGTGAAGTCCTCGACTATTACGAAAAGTCGGACGTTCTCGTCCTCGCCTCGGATACGGAAGGCTGGCCCAAGGCAATCGCCGAGGGGATGGCGTTCGGTCTTGTGTGCGTCGGGTCGGACAGGGGGCTTGTCCCCCGGATGCTCGGCGAAGGGCGCGGGATCGTCGTGCCACCGAAAAATCTCGATGCTCTTGTCCGGGCGCTCTCAAGTGTGGCGGGAAATCCGGTGGAAAGTGCCGCAATGGCCGCCCGCGCCGCGGCATGGGCCCAGAAATACTCGCTCGAAGATCTCAGGGAAGCCCTGCGGGAGCTGCTTGAGAAAACATGGAATACGAAGCTTGTTCCTCCCGCCCCCGATCGGGTTGCCGGCGTAAAGGTGCCCTGATGACTCCGGTCGGCGTCATGCAGGTCACCGACTCGCTCCTTCCCGGCGGCCTGGAGCGTATGGCCGTGAATATCGCAAACAGTCTCCCGCGCGCGAGGTTCCTTTCGCATCTCTGTACGACGCGCGAGGGGGGACCGCTGGAGGTCCTCGTGAACGGCGACGTCCGGAGGGTTGACCTCCGCCGGAGATCGACTGCTGATCGGGAGGCGTTCCGGCGGTTCACCGGGTATATCCGCGAAAATGACATACGAATTCTGCACGCGCACGGGACGAGCCTGTTCATCGCCGCCGCCGCATCGTTGTACAACCCGTTTCCCCGCGTGATCTGGCACGTTCATCTCGGGGCATTCGCCATCGAGGACAGGAAGGCGCTCATCTACAGGCTCGCCGTGAAGCGTGCCGGGGCGGTGCTGACGGTGAATGAACCGCTCGTCGAATGGTGTGTCCGCCGGCTCCGCGTCCCCCGGGAGAGGGTCAGGTTCATACAGAATTTTGTCGCCGGCCCGGTCCCGGCGTCCCCTCAGCCGGATCTGCCGGGGGCTCCGGGCTCCAGGATCGTATGTGTGGCGAACCTGCGCCCCGACAAGGACCACGCCACGCTGATCCGCGCGATGGCGATTGTCGTGCGGGCATTGCCAAAGGCGCACCTGATACTCCTCGGGTCGTTCGAGGAACAGTCGTATCGGGACGGCGTCATCGAATCGATAGGACGGGAAGGGCTCTCGGAATCCGTTACGTGGCTCGGATCGAGGCCGGATGTCTACCCGATCCTGAAAATGTGCGACGTCGGCGTCCTCAGCTCGAAATCAGAAGGGCTCCCCCTTGCGCTCATCGAATACGGCATGGCCGGACTCCCTTCCGTTGCGACGCGTGTGGGTCAGTGTCCTGAGGTGGTAGAGGACGGCGCATCCGGCCTGATTGTTCCCCCCGGGTCCCCCGCAGAACTCGCGCGGGCGATACTTGAATTGCTGAATTCCCCCGAGCGGCGGAAGGAACTCGGCGTCCGGTTCTCAGAACGAGCCCGCCGGCTTTACGGCGCAGAAAAGAGCGTCGGGGAGATCTGCGGGGTGTACGGGAGGCTCCTGTCGGGGGATCGGGAAGGGATCCCCTCATGAATCCTCCCGTCCTCATCGTAGGAAATTTCCTCTCCTCGTCCGGCTGGACAGTCACCGTGTGCGAGGAAATCGCCCAGCGTCTCTCCAGCGCGGGGTGGAACGTCGCGACGACGTCGGACAAACCGGCCCGCGCGAGCCGGCTTCTGGACATGGTGACAACCGTCTTCCGCCGGAGGCGGGAATATTCGGTGGCGACAGTGGACGTCTTTAGCGGTTTTGCGTTCTTCTGGGCGGAGGCGGTCTCCACGGCGCTCCGGGCGGCAGGGAAACCTTTCATCCTCATACTTCACGGCGGCATGCTCCCGGAGTTCGCCGCGCAATGGCCGCGGAGGGTCCGGCGCCTCCTCCTGAGCGCAAGCGCAACCGTCGCTCCCTCCGGATACCTCTGTGAAAAGATGGCGCCGTATTCCCGGTCGATGATGCTGCTCCCGAACGCGCTCGATCTTTCCCGCTACGGACACAGGCTGAGGGTCCGCTCTGCGCCGCGTCTTCTCTGGGTCCGCGCGTTCCACGAGATCTACAACCCGTCGCTTGCCGCGCACGTTGTACGCATGCTTGCGGGGGAATTTCCGGACGTCACTCTGACAATGCTCGGGCCGGACCGCGGTGACGGCAGCCGCGAGAGATTTCTCGGGACCGCGGAAGAACTCGGCGTGTCGGACCGGATCGAGCTTGCCGGCGCCGTTCCCAAGAACGAGGTTCCCCGCTGGATGGACAGGTCGGACGTATTTCTCAACACCACCGGCGTGGACAACACGCCCGTGAGCGTTCTCGAGGCGCTTGCCTGCGGGATGTGCGTTGTAAGCACCAATGTCGGCGGGCTCCCGTTCCTGCTGCGCAACGATGAGAACGCGCTTCTCGTCCCTCCCGCGGATTCCCGCGCGATGGGGGAGGCGGTGCGGAGGGTCCTTGTCGAGCCCGGCCTCTCCTCCCGTCTTTCCGCCGGCGCGCGGAAGTCCGCTGAACTGCTCGACTGGTCTCTGATTCTCCCGCAGTGGGAAGATCTTCTCAGGAAAGTCGCCGGGGCGATCCCGGGGGGCGCGCATGTCACGGTTTGAGCTCTTCATGAGGTTGAGAGGATATGACATTCCGGGCGCGGCGCGCTCGCTCGGGGATATATCCCGCACACCGGGTGATGAGATCGCCCGGAAACGCGACGCGGCCGGATGGGATATTGTCCGGTTTCATTCGATGCACAACCCGCTGTACCGTTCGAAAGTTGGGCGAACGCTCCCGTCGCGGTGGGAGGACCTGCCCGTGATGGAGAAGCAGGACTACCAGGCCGATCTCCGTTCGATACTCACGGACGGCATGGACGCCCGGACGCTGTACCGTTCGAGCACGTCGGGATCGTCGGGGCACCCGTTTTCGTTCGCGAAAGACAAATTCTCCCACGCGTGCGCGTGGGCACTCATACGTGATCGTTACAGGTGGCACGGAATAACCCTGGCGTCGCGCCAGGCCCGTTTTTACGGCATCCCGCTCGCCGGGCCCCAGTATGCGGCGGAGAAGCTGAAGGACCGGCTCATGAACAGGGTGCGATTTCCCGTCTTCGATCTTTCCGACCGGACGCTGGAAAAATTTGCCCACCGGTTCCGGCACGACCGTTTCGACTACATCTACGGGTACACAAATTCGCTCGTGATATTCGCCCGCTACCTCCTCGGACGGGGGATCTCCCTGAAGACCTGGTGTCCCGTGCTGAAAGCGTGCATCGTGACGTCCGAGACGTGCCTCCCCGAGGACAGGACGCTCCTGGAACGCGCGCTCGGAGTCCGCGTCGTCAACGAGTACGGTGCGTCGGAAGTGGGCGTCATCGCGTTCGAGAATCCGGCCGGCGAGCTCGTCGTCTCCGAGGAGAATCTGAAGATTGAGATCGTCGGAGAGGAGGGGGCGGTGCTCGGGGACGGGGCATCCGGGTCGATACTTATCACGGATCTGCATAACCGCGCGTTCCCTTTCCTCCGTTACAGGATCGGCGACCTGGCGACCGTTTCGCCGTCCGTGCCGGGAAAACCGGACGGCCGGAAACGCCTCATGTCTCTCGAGGGACGCGTCAACGATACGATTCTTCTCCCCAGCGGCAACCGGTCGCCGGGACTGACGTTCTACTATATTTCAAGGAGGCTGCTGGAATCCTCGGGTGTCGTGAAGGAATTCGTGATCCGCCAGACCGGCATCGCGGACTTCGTTTTCGAATTCGTGGCGGACCGGCCGCTGGAACCGCGGGAGGAGAATCTCATCAGGGAGATGATGGACCGGTATCTCGAGCCGGGTCTTCACATAACGCTCAGGCGGCTTCCTGCGATTGAGCGCCCCGCTTCGGGAAAAATCAAACACTTTTATTCCGAGCTGAACCGATGAGGGAGATCGCGCTCTGCTATCACGATGTGTACGAGGGGGCTGAGCCTGATTCGAGCGGCTTCCCGGGACCGTCCGCGGCGCTGTACAAGCTCGATGCGGGCGCGTTTGCGGCACATCTCGGCGCGATCGCGGAATCCTCACCGCGCGTGATTGCCGACGTGCGCGCGGCCGGAGAGACCTCCGGGGGGAGCATCCCGGTTGTTCTCACGTTCGACGACGGCGGTTCCGGGGCTCTTGTCGCCGCCGATCATCTCGACCGCCGCGGCTGGCGCGGCCATTTCCTCATCACCACGGGCCGCATAGGCACCGGGGGATTCCTTGACCGGGGGGGGGTGAGGGAACTGAGGAGGCGCGGACACGTCGTCGGGTCCCACTCGGTGACCCACCCGGGAAGGATGTCGTCGCTCCCGGAGAAGGCGCAGCGCGGGGAGTGGGAGCAAAGCCTCCGCGTCCTCGCGGACATACTGGGCGAGCCTGTGGACGTTGCCTCGGTCCCCGGGGGATATTATTCCCCACTTGTCGCGCGGACTGCGGCAGCCTGCGGGATCCGCGCGCTCTTCACTTCGGAGCCGCGGACGCGGATTCAGGAAGTCGACGGGTGCATCGTGGTCGGACGGTATGCCGTGCAGCGCGGGATGAGCGCGCAGTCCGTATCGTCCATCGCGTCCGGCAAGTTCGTTCCCCGGGCGCGCCAGTCCGCGTTCTGGAACGCGAAAAAGGCTGCAAAGACTATCGGAGGAGAGAACTACCTGAAAGTGCGACGCTGGATCATCGCGCGGCGGGGGAACCCGTGACCCCTCCCGGGGAAGCCGCACAGAAGCCATTCGTAAGCCTTATCATGCCCGTACGGAACGAGGGGAAGTTCATCACGGAGTGCATTGACGCGGTCATGGCCCAGGACTATCCCTCCGACCGGATGGAGGTATTCGTCGTCGACGGCATGTCGACCGATGCGACACCGGACGTCGTCAGGACGTATGAGGGGCGGCGCCCCGCGCTCCGCCTCCTGGAGAATCCGGGAAAAATCGTCCCGAAAGCGATGAACGTCGCGCTTGCCGCGGCAAGAGGGGAGATCATCGTCCGCGTCGACGGCCATTGCAAGATCGCCCCGGATTACGTCAGCCGTTGCGTCGGCCACATACTTGTTGACCGGGTCGACGGCGTCGGCGGATCCGTCCGGACGATGGGGGGGACCTGGACCGCGCGCGCGATAGCGCTCGCGATGAGCTCTCCGTTTGGCGTAGGCGGGTCCGCATTCCGGACCGTCAGCGACAGGACGATGCTCGCCGATACAGTCCCTTTCCCCGCGTACACCCGCGCGATCATCGACCGTGCGGGCCCGTATGACGAGGAGCTTGTCCGCAACCAGGACGACGAATACAACTACAGGCTCCGGAAGCTTGGCGCAAAGATACTTCTTGCCGCGGACGTCAGGTCCGAATATTTCAGCAGGAGCTCCATTCGCTCGCTCTGGAGGCAGTATTTTCAGTACGGTTACTGGAAGGTGCGCGTCCTCCAGAAGCATCCGCGGCAGATGAAGGCGCGCCAGTTCGTCCCGGCCGCATTTGTGGCCGCGCTCGCACTCGGCGTCATCGCCGCCCCCTGGGGAGGGGGATCGGCGTGGCCCCTGGTGTGCGTTGCGGGCGCGTACTGCGCCGCCGCACTCTGTGCGGGCGTCCTGACGGCCCGGAGGGACCGCCTTTCCATGCTCCCGATCCTCCTCGCGGCGTTTGCCGCGCTTCACCTTTCGTACGGACTGGGCTTCTTCACCGGGCTTGTGAAATTTCGCGGCCGCTGGGGTGAAGCGGTCCCGGTTCCGTCAACTCCACCGATGCAGTCACAACACACCTGAACGACGATGAGACAGAATTTTCTTCCTTTTGCGCTTCCCGATCTAGACGCAACGGAACTGAATGAGATCCGCGAGGTCCTCGACTCCGGCTGGGTGACGACCGGGGCGAAGACGAAGCGGTTCGAACAGGAGTTTGCGGCCGTTGTCGGAGCCCGTCATGCGGTTGCGGTCAACTCCTGCACCGCGGCGATGCACCTTGCGCTCGATGCCATCGGGCTCCGCCGCGATGACGAGGTGATCACGACGCCGTACACGTTCGCCGCGACGGCGGAAGTGATACGGTATTTTGACGCCCGGCCGGTGTTCGTGGACGTGGAGCCGGAATACCTCGCGATCGATCCGTCCCTCATCGAAAAGGCGTTTACCCCGAAGACGAAGGCGGTCATCCCCGTCCACATTGCCGGTCTTCCGGCGGAACTTGAAGGGATACGGGAGGCCGCGCGGCGCCACGGCGTCCCCGTGATCGAGGATGCCGCGCACGCGTTTCCCACGCTCTACCGGGGCCGCATGGTCGGCGCGATAAGCGAGGTGACCTGCTTCAGCTTTTACGCGACAAAGACGATTACAACCGGCGAAGGGGGGATGATCTGCACGGAGGACGACCGCCTGGCGGAGCGCTGCCGGATCATGGCCCTCCACGGGATAAGCAAGGACGCGTGGAAGCGCTACACCGCCGAAGGGTCGTGGTACTACGAGATCATCGCGCCCGGCTACAAGTACAACATGACGGACGTCGCCGCGGCGATGGGACTTGCCCAGCTGCGGAAAGCACGGACAATGTACGCGCGGCGGAAGGAGATCGCCCGGCGGTACCACGAGGCGTTTTCCCGGGTGGAAGAGCTTCAGGTCCCCGGGGACAGGGCCGATGCGCAGCACGCGTGGCACCTGTACATGCTCAGGCTGAACCTCGACCGTCTTTCCATCAACCGCGCACAGTTCGTGGAAGAGTTGAAAAAAGCAAACATCGGCGCGAGCGTGCATTTCATACCGCTGCACGTCCATCCGTACTACCGCGACACGTTCGGCTACCGTCCGGAGGATCTGCCCGTCGCGCACCGGGAATACCTCCGGGAGGTGTCGCTCCCCATATTCTCGAAAATGTCCGACGACGACGTGCAGAGCGTCACCGACGCCGTCGTCGCGATCGTCGCGGCGCACCGCCGCTGAACGGCGCCGCGACGGCTGTCAGTCATCTCACTCACGAAAACAGGGACGCCACATGCATGCATTAGTCACCGGAGGTGCCGGCTTCATCGGGTCCAATCTCGTCGAAGTGCTTGCGAGAGGGGCTCATCGCGTTCGTGTGATCGACAACCTTTCCACGGGGAAGCGTGAAAATCTCGCGGGCCTCGGGGGGGAGATCGAACTCGTCGAGGGGGATATACGGAGTTATCACACGGTGCGGGAAGCCGTCACGGGCGTCGACGTCGTCTTTCACGAGGCGGCGCTTCCCTCGGTGCCGCGGTCCGTCCGTGACCCGATATCCTCAAACGGCGTCAACGTCGACGGGACGCTGAATGTTCTCTACGCCGCGAAGGACGCCGGCGTCCGGCGCGTCGTCTATGCCTCGTCATCGTCGGTCTACGGGGACACCCCGGAGCTTCCCAAGCACGAGGGGATGACGCCGAACCCGCAGTCTCCGTACGCGGTGTCGAAGCTTGCCGCCGAACACTACTGCCGTGTGTTCGCGTCCCTCTACGGCATGGAGACCGTGGCCCTCAGGTATTTCAACGTCTTCGGACCGCGGCAGGACCCCGCCTCACAGTATTCGGCGGTGATTCCGAAATTCATATCGGCAATGCTGCGCGGCCGGCAGCCGGTCATTTACGGCGACGGCGAACAGACGCGCGATTTCACGTTTGTCACAAACGTCGTCGATGCGAATGTCCGGGCAGGTACCGCGGACTGCAGAAAAGGGCTTGCCATGAACTGCGCGTGTCACGACAGGGTCTCCCTGAACCAGCTCGTAGCCGAGATCAACGGGATCCTCGGGACGTCCCTCGGCCCGGTGTATGAGAAATCGCGTGCAGGGGACATCAAGCATTCATACGCGGCGATAGACCTGGCAGCGCGGGAGCTCGGGTACGCGCCGTCGGTCGACTTCCGCGCGGGCCTGCGCCGAACCGTCGAGTGGTACAGGGAGCGTCATGGCCGGGCCGGGAACGCATAACCTGTTGAAATCCAACATTTTAACCTGTGTGTTCGCGGTGCCGCGTATCACAGTATTTCCTGGGGGAAATGTCGATGTTTGAGCACCTTTCTGGGGGAGGCGGAGAAAACCCGCCTCCGGTTCGCGGCGCACTCGCTCAGCGTGTCGTCGACATTCTTGCTTCCGCAGCCGGACTTGCCGTATTGTCGCCGCTGTTTCTCGTCATCGGGGCGGCGGTGAAGCTTCAGGATCGCGGCCCGGTCTTTTACCGGTCGAGACGCGTCGGTATCGGCGGAAAGCTCTTTTCCATATACAAATTCCGGAGCATGGTGCAGGGTGCCGATGCAGCGGGGGGCGGATTGACGGTCAGGGGAGACCGCCGCGTGACCCGGGTGGGACGCCTGCTCCGTGCGTACAAGCTCGACGAACTTCCACAGCTCCTCAATGTATTTAAGGGAGACATGAGCCTCGTCGGGGCCCGCCCGGAGAATCCTGCATACGTTGAACGGTACTCGCCCGAACAGCGGGAAATACTCCGGTACAGGCCGGGCATCACGAGCCCGGCGTCGCTCCGGTACAGAAACGAGGAAGAGCTTCTGTCGGGCGGAGACACCGAGGATCTGTATCTCGGCAAAATACTTCCTCACAAGCTGTCGATGGATCTTGCGTACCTCAGGCGGCGGACGGTCCTGTCGGACCTGAGGATCATTCTGCAAACAATCGGGGGATTGTGATAATGAAAAAACGTTTGGAGATGCTCTCCAGGCTGAGGAACCGGGATCTGCTCGTTGTGGATATCCTGCTGATCTCCCTTGCGCCCTGGATCTCCTTCTATATCCGAACGGAGAGTCTGCACGAGCTCCGCCTCTATTTGAATCCCCTGTCCATATTCATGGTGCTGGACGGGATCTGCAAGCTTGCCATCTTTTATGTCACGGGCCTGTATGCCCAGTACTGGCGCTACGCGAGCGTCCAGGAACTTGCGACGCTCCTGCGCGCAACGATCCTGGCCGCGCTTGTCGAAGTAGTGCTCTTCTTCGCCCTGTTTACGCCCGTCGGAATCATCCCGTACGGCTTCCCCCGCTCGCTCCCCGTGCTTGACGGGCTCCTGGGCATGCTCCTCGTCGGTGCGATGCGCTTCAGCATCCGGCTGGTGCAGTCGTGGCAGACCCGTTCGGAGGAAAGCGTATCGATGAAACCGGCGCTTATCGTGGGCGCCGGCGTGGCGGGCGCCATGATCGTGAAGGAACTGCAGGTCAACCGCCATCTCGGCCTGCTGCCGGTGGGATACGTGGACGACAACCTCGAGAAAGTGGGGAAGAACATCCACGGCGTCCCCGTTCTCGGGACGCTCAAAGAGCTCACGAGGCTTGTGAAAGAGCACCACGTGCAGCAGGTGATCATCGCGATGCCGGCAGCGTCCGGAAAGAAAGTCCGGGAGGTCGTCCAGGTGTGCAAGGAACAGGGGGTGACGAGCAAGATCGTCCCCGCGCTGTTCGAGATCCTCAGGGGAACGGCGCGCGTCGACCAGTTCAGGAACATCCAGCTTGAGGATCTCCTGCGCCGCGGACCCGTGAAAACCGACACGAAGAGCGTTGTCGGGCTTCTCAAGGACGCGCGCGTGATGATCACGGGTGCTGGAGGTTCGATCGGTTCTGAGATCTGCCGGCAGATAAAGGAATTCGGACCGACGGAGCTCATCCTTGTCGGGCACGGCGAGAACTCGATATTCCGGATCGCGCAGGAACTCATGGAACACCCCAAGAGGGGCGTCTCCATACGCACGGTCATCGCGGACATCCGGGACAAGGACAGGATGGACAGCGTCTTCGACCAGTACAAGCCGGCAGTAATTTTCCACGCGGCGGCGCACAAGCACGTTCCCCTGATGGAAGTCAACATTGCCGAAGCCGTGACGAACAACGTCCTGGGGACGCGGAATCTCGTGGAACTTTCCGAGCGCCACGGGGTACAGCGCTTCGTCATGATCTCGAGCGACAAGGCGGTGAACCCGACGAGCATCATGGGCGTGTCGAAGAGGATTGCGGAGCTCATCGTCCAGAACGCCGCGATGCGCGTCGGCAGGACGTTCGTCACCGTGCGGTTCGGCAACGTGCTTGGAAGCAGCGGCAGCGTCGTCCCGGTGTTCGAACGCCAGATCAAGATGGGCGGGCCGGTCACCGTGACGCACCCTGACGTGAAGCGGTTCTTCATGACGATTCCGGAAGCTGTCCAGCTCGTCCTCCAGGCGGCCACGATGGGGACTGGCGGAGAAACCTTCGTCCTCGACATGGGAGAGCAGATTCCCGTCGTCGAGCTGGCGCGGGACCTGATCCGGCTGAACGGCCTCGAGGAGGGGCGCGACATCGACATCGTCTTCACGGGCCTGAGGCCCGGTGAGAAGATGTATGAGGAGCTCTTCTACGAAGGGGCGCGGATCGAGCGGACGACGCACGACAAGATACTCGTTTCGTACAACAGCATGGACCGTGACGTCGCAGTGCCAATGGGGGAAGGGAACGTCAGCATCCACCAGCACATCGTGAGCGGAATTCCCGGGTATGAGGATCCCCTCGGCATGGACGTGGACACGCTTGTCGAGGCAGCCCACCAGGGGTCGGAGGGCATCGTCCTGCGGCTGTTCTCGAAGCTCGTCCCGCAGTTTCGTATGCCCGACCACTCTGCCGAAGCCGACGAGGCGATCGCCAGGGTGAGCATGGAGAACGCTCCGGTTCGCGTCAAATCCTGACCGCGCGGCGCTCCGGGGCGCGAAGCCGCCCCGGAGCCTCCCGCGGGGCTTTCCGGGGGTCTTTATGCCCGGGACGCGTCCGCCCTTTCCCCGCCTTGCAATTCAGCACGGTTGACCGTAACTTTAGCCCATGCCGAAAGTCCTTGTGATCGACGACGACGAGATGGTTCTCGCCCTCGTTCAGCATATCCTGAGCCTCGAGGGCTTTGAAACCCTCACGACCGCGGACGGTCCCCAGGGGCTGACCCTGTACAGGGAACGTCATCCCGATATCGTCCTCCTCGATCTGGCCCTTCCGAACATGAACGGGCTTGAAGTCCTGCGGAGGATCAGGCAGGCGGATGGAAACGCGAAAGTGATCGTGGTGACGGGATCAGGGTCCGACGAATCCGCGGAAGTCGCCTTGCGCTACGGTGCGTGCGATTTTGTCCGCAAACCGGTCGATTATGCAGAATTTGTCAAGAGAATCAGGGCCGCGCTCCCGGCATGAACCCCGCCCGCCGTTGACTTTTCCCCCCGGAATCGATAAATTCATTGACGGAACAACGAACCGTGTACACCTGGCTCTTTCCGGAAAGGAAGAGTAGCCCCCCCCTTTGTTACAATTGGTTCCCTCCACACCAGCTGGCGCCGCGCGAAAACATTGTCTCCGGCAAACGTCGGATAAATGCGGTTTTCGCCGGAAAACATGACGTGACATCAGATTCGGGAAGGTATCCAATGTTCAGAAACGGGACGATTCAGGATGTTGTTGTGCACAATCTCGCGAAGTACATCGACGACCGAGGGTGGCTCTCCGAGCTGTTCCGCAGCGACGATGTCCCCCCGGAGTTCTTCCCCGCCATGGGGTATGTTTCGATGACCGCTCCCGGCGTCGCGCGGGGCCCGCATGAACACGCCGACCAGGCCGACTGCTTCGCGTTCATCGGCCCCTCGAACTTCAAGATTTTCCTCTGGGACAACAGGAAGTCCTCGCCGACGTACATGACCCGGCAGATCGTGTACGCGGGAGAGGACGCCCCGCGGTCGGTCATTATCCCCCGGGGGATCGTCCACGCGTACAGAAATATCGGGGATGGCCGGGGGATGGTGCTGAATTTCCCCAACCGCCTCTATGCCGGCGAGGGGAAGAAGCATCCCGTGGACGAAATACGTCACGAGGCGGATCCGGGCACACCTTTCCTCCTGGACTGACGCAATGCGCTCACTCCTTGTCACGGGCGGCGCGGGCTTCATCGGCAGCAACTTTGTACGCTTCTACCTTGAATCGCACCCGGGGATCCGGCTCGTCAATTTCGACAAGCTCACATACGCGGGGAATCTGGACAACCTGCGCGATCTCGGGGAAAACGCAAACTACACGTTCGTCCGGGGCGATATCTGCAACAGGGACGAAGTACTTGCCGTCATGAAGAGGCACGAGACGGACACGGTCGTGCATTTCGCGGCGGAATCGCACGTCGACAGGAGCATCAGCGGCGCGGCGGTGTTCGTCGCGACGAATGTCCTGGGGACGCAGGTGCTTGTGGATGCCGCCCGCGAGCGGAACGTGGAGAGATTCCTGCACGTCTCGACAGACGAGGTGTACGGGTCGCTGGGGCGGGAGGGGAAATTCACCGAATCGACGCCAGTCCATCCCAACAGCCCGTACGCCGCGAGCAAGGCCGCCTCCGACCTGCTTGTGCTTGCCGCAGTCCACACGTTCGGGTTCCCCGCCGTCGTGACCCGGTGCTCCAACAACTACGGCCCGTACCAGTTCCCGGAGAAACTCATCCCTCTCATGATCGCCTGCGCGATGGATGACCGGCCGCTCCCCGTCTACGGGGAGGGACTGAACGTGCGCGACTGGCTCTACGTGCGCGACCACTGTACGGCGCTCGATGCGGTCCTTGATCGCGGCCGGACGGGGGAAGTATACAACATCGGCGGGAACAACGAATGCCGCAACATCGACATCGTCCGCCTCCTCCTCAGGAAGCTCCGGAAGCCGGAAAGCCTCATCAGCTACGTCAAGGACCGCCCCGGTCACGACCTGCGCTATGCAATCGATGCGTCGAAGATCATGGGGGAGCTGGGATGGGCCCCCGGCGTGACGTTCGAGCAGGGGCTTGAGCAGACCGTGGAATGGTACCTGAAACACGAGCCCTGGTGGCGGAGGATCATGAGCGGGGCCTACCGTCAGTACTACAAGGAGATGTATGAAGAACGCTGATCGTCACGGGGCGCAGGCGGCGCTCCCCCTCGTATTGATGTCGCTCCTCATTCCGGCCGTGGCGGCCGGTCAATCAGACTCGAAACGACAGGGGACAGACATCGACCTCTTCGGCGACAAGGAACGCGCCACCTCCCTCTCGATCGTTCAGCCAAAAGGACCGGCTCTGGAATCCGTCATAGCCCCTGAGCGATATTTTGTAGGTCCCTCGGACGGTTTCAGCGTAAACGTATGGGCAAGTCCCCCTCTCTCGTACCAGCTCACCGTTTCACCGGAAGGGACGCTGATCATCCCCGCGGTGGGGGAGATACATGTCGCAGGGTTCACGCTCAGCGCAGCAAGGGAAAGGTGCCTCGACGCGATAAGGAAACGGTATCTTCGGAGCGACGCGACAATGACGCTCGTGACCCCCCGACCGATCGTCGTCACCGTCCAGGGTGAGGTACTGAATCCCGGGACGTACATTATGGCAGCATACAACCGCGTTGACAAGGCCGTTGAGGAGTCGAACCGGCTCCAGATCGGAGAGGGCTACTATCAGCGCGACATCCTCGACAAGAGAACGTCGAGAAGACGGATCACCGTCAGGCACAACGACGGCTCCCACGAAATCGCGGATATCCCCAAGTTTCTTGCGACGAAGGACGAACGCTGGGATCCGTATCTGCGCGAAGGGGATATCGTCATCGTACCGGAGAATAACTTCGAGCGAAATGTTTTCGGCGTCTATGGCGAGGTGAATTCCCCCGGGCGCTATGAATACGCAGAAGGGGACAGCGTGAAGGACGCGATCCGGATCGCATACGGGTTCACCCCGCATGCCCGTGCGGACAGCGTCGAACTCACGCGGCAGGATTTGAACGGCGGAATCGTCCAGCGTACGACAATAAATGCTCGCGCCATTATGGATGGTTCGGCCCCGGACTTCCCTCTCCAGCCGGGTGACGCCCTCCTTGTTCAAGGCAGCACCGACAGGAGGGGCGACTACCGCGTCCAGGTGAACGGAGAGGTGCTGTATCCCGGAATGTATCCCATCTCCCGCGAACGCACGACTCTGCGGGATGTCATTCGGTCCGCAGGAGGATTCACCGAAAGCGCTTCACTCGAGCTCGCAGAGGTGCTCCGTCACACGATCGCCCAGCCGGAGATCGATCTCGAACGGCTTGAGAGCCTCCGCGGCGGGGTTCCGCCCGATGACAGCGCGTATTACTATCTCGAAACGAATCTGAGGATCAGGAAAGAGGTCGTCAACGCCGATTTTGTGAAACTGTTCCGGGACGGGGACTCGACTGAGGATGTCATCCTCCAGAACGAAGATGTCATTGACGTTCCGTCACTCAAGAAATCCGTCTATGTGTTCGGCCAGGTTGTAAACCCGGGACACGTCAGATTTGTCCCCGGAGAGGACATCTGGTACTACATCAGGAAGGCGGGCGGAATGACCGACCGCGCACGTGAGGGGGACATCAAGCTCGTAAAGGCGAAGACAAGGCAGTGGCTGTCGCCGGGCGGGCTTACCGTCGAAGAAGGAGATTATGTCTGGATCCCGAAGTACCCCGAAAGGCCCTTCGGGTATTATCTCAATATCGTTGCGCAGTCAGCTGCCGTCGTCAGCGTCGCGTTAAGTGCGGCTCTTCTTGTCATACAGCTCAGGAAATAGCTGTTACTCTCTTTCGGGGATATCATGTCTGAAAACAGCGGCTTTCATCTTCTCGACGGGGTTGGTTTTGTTTTGAAACGCAAAGAGATGATCCTCCTCGTGTTCGTCGTTTCGCTTGTCATCTCGTACGCGCTTATCTACCTCCTGATCGAGGAGCAGTACGAGGCGACAGCCGTTCTCATCCCGCGCGAAGAAGACGCATCGTCCCTCGCAGGGGGACTGCTCCGGAACATGAAGTCTCTTCCCCTGGGGCTCGGTTCGAAATCGGGCCGATCCGATCTGGATCTCTACAATACCGTCATATTCAGCAGAACAGTGATGGAAGATGTCATCAGGCAATTTGATCTCCTCCATGTCTATGGTCTCGACACGACAAGGGTTGACTGCATGGAGATCGCGGTCAAGAGGCTGAAGAAGGAAATCTCGACGAAGACAACGGAAGAATCTGCTTTCGAGATCACTGTCAGGGCCGGATCCAGGCAGCGGGCGTCCGACATGGCCAACTATGTTATTCACAGAATGAACGAAAGGATTGTGGATCTCAACACCGGCCGCTCGAAAGAAAACAGGGAATTCCTCGGGAAGAGGGTAGATGATATCTCCACGCACCTGAAAGTGGCAGAAGATTCACTCCGCATGTTTCAGGAACGAACCGGTCTCCTTGATGCAAAGTCGCAGCTTGAAGGGATTGTGACTGCGAACACGACGCTGGAAACAGAGCTTGAGGCAAAGCGGCTGCAAGAGGGGATAATGGAGCGGATGTATGACAGGGAATCCCCTCAGGTGAAGGAGCTCCAGGTGCAGATCGAGGTATACGAGAAGAGGCTGAATCAGATGAGGACGCAAGGCGACCCGGGAAGCCCGCTTCTACCGCTCAAGGAGTTGCCGAAGACGGCGGTGGGATTCCTTCGGCGTTACAGGGCAGTGGAAATCGACAACCTCCTGCTGCAGTACATTCTGCCGATGTACGAACAGGCGAAAATTGAGGAGATGAAAGACTATCCAGTGCTCCAGATTATCGATTCGGCCGTCCCTCCGGCAAAGAAAAGCTATCCTCCCCGCACCGTGTTTTCACTTGTCGGTGCATTTTCAGTTACGGTCATTGTCGTCATTGCCCTGAGGCTCCGTCAGTTCCTCCTGAATGCGCCCGATCCCCAGTGGCGCGCACTTCTTTTTGAAGCGAAGCGCTGGACATGGAGGGGGCCAAAGGGGTCGGGGTGAGCGCAAATTCTGTCATAGATGCTGCTCCGGGCATCCGGGAGCGCCGGTTTGCCATTGTCACGGGTATTATTCTGAGCGCCCTGTACGTGGCCGTGATGCATCTCTTTGGCGGCGGGATCGGCGCCCTCGCGGTGTTTCCCGTGCTTGCCGTGCTTCTGACCCTTGCGGGAAGCTTCGAGCTCACCCTCGCGGCGACCGTCATCTGCCTGTATGTCGACTTTCCGCTTCTGTATTTCAGTAGCGCTGTGCTCTTCTCGTCATTCCTTGCCGTGTCCTTCATCATTCACCGCCGGGACATCGCGTGGAAGGAGTTTGCCAATCCGATGACCGTCCCGATTCTTGTCTACGGTCTCTGCATTGTGCCTTCCTTTCTTAACGCATCGCAGCCGGGAATAAGCCTCTACCGCCTCTGGAACGTTGCCGCGTTTCTGATTGTGCTGTACACCTCGATTGCGGGGCTCAGGAATCACGCCGCTCTCCGCAAGCTGGCCGCCCTGTATCTCGGCCTCACGTGCGCGAATGGAGTGATCGTGATCGTGCAATCACTGCAGGGCGAGGGACGCCCGTTCGGGGTCCCGGGCATCATGTACGTCGATTACTCGGCGCTCGGAGTTTGTATTGCCGTGGCAATGATCGTCGTCTCCCGGGGGAGGACGCGCGTGTATCTGTGGTTCCTCGCCGGCCTTATGACCGTCGCTCTGATTCTTACGCAGACGCGGAACACATGGATATCCTGCGCGACTACTCTTGCCATACTCAGCGCGTACGTAATCGCGCATCCGGATCTCGCAGGACTCCCCCGTAAGAAGCTGGTCTCCGCTGCGGTGGTTGCGGTGTTCGGAATATCCGTTCTCGGGGCGATTGCCGTTTCGGTCAACCCTCGTGTAGAAAAGCGCGCGTTGGAGATCACGCCTGAGGGCAGTGTCGGGAGTGATCAGTCGGATTACAAAATAAGCTCCCTCATGTCCCGCTATTTCATCTGGGACACTGCATTAAATGCATTCCTCGCTCACCCGTATGCCGGAATCGGCGTGTACGCGTTCCCGTATTCCTCACGCTACTATTCGACGTTGCCGGAAGGTCTGTATGACGCGTACGTTGAAGGTACCTCACCACACCAAACACAGATAGCGGTGCTCACGGAAACGGGGATTGTCGGGATGGTCGGGTACCTCGTCTTCATCATTGCCGCAGTGCGCGTCGCATTTCGGACTATCGGAACGGCATCCGGGACCCGGGGGAAAAGGTACGGATTTGTCGCAGCGATCGCACTCACCTATTGTATCGTGTCCATGACGTTCACGGATGCATGGCTCTGGGGGCAGGGGATTGTCCTGCTGGGTCTCGTGATGGGTCTTATGCTTGTGAACAGGCGGATCAGCGTTGCTGACACACAACCTGCCACCTCAGGTGATCTGTCGTGAAGGATCATATTGCCAGAAGTTCGTTCACGGGGATCGCCCAGTTCGTCGCTAGCACGCTGGCGGTCTTCGTCACCATCCCGGTCTTTGTGCGCCACCTCGGACCAGAACGATACGGTGTTTTTTCGCTCGTCGGGGTCGTCGGGAGCGTGAATGCCTTCACAAATTTGGGGTTGAATTCCTCCCTTGTCCGCTTCCTGGCTGCGCAGGGGAAAAGCACTGAATCGGACCACGACATTATCGTGACGTTTGGATTGCTCGGACTTATCCTTGTGCCGATCACCGTGTGCGGCATCGTGTTCCGCTCTGCGATTCTTGCGAACGTCCTAAACGTCCCTGAACGGTTTCTCGGTGAGGTCGACTTGCTGTTCCTGGCGATGCTTGTCGGAAATTCGCTGATCCTGCTCGGTCAGACGTTCACGGCCATGATGGATGCGTCGCAGAAAGTATACCTGACAAATTCGTTCCAGATTGTGTACAGCCTGTTGTACTGGGGACTTATTCTCCTCGCTGTTTCTTCCGGGTACTCGCTTGATGCGGTTGCCGCAGCGATTATGTGCGCCACACTCGTCTGGTTCCTTCTTGTGGCGTTGGGCGGTCTGCGCACCTGGGGGAGAATATCCTTGTCCGGCTTGAGGTCCGGCGCGGTGCGCTCGGCAAAAAAGCAGATTGCGTACGGCATCCAGATGTACGGTGCGGGACTCATCGGGTTCATGTACGAGCCCCTCACGAAGATTCTCGTTTCACACTTCATGGGGAGTGCCGAAGTCGGATTTTTCGATATCGGCCTGAGAGTTCGCAACCAGGTGTTCGGCCTTGCTATCAGGGCGTTTTCGCCGCTGTTCCCCATGCTCTCACAGATGAAGGATCCTGCAAAGGTTCGGGCGCTGGTGCATGACGTAGAACAGAAGACCCTCATGCTCGCCGTCCCGATCGTTGCCGTCACTGTTCTTACGTCGAAAGCGGCTGTCGTCATGTTCTTCCGGCTGAACTCGGAAGCCATCGCCGTGACGGTGGCGTGTCTTGTCTCGGCATCATTCATTGCAAGCATCAGCCTGATCCCGAACTATACCTTTCTGATGGCCAAGGGATATGTCCGCAAGACACTTATTGTACAGATCGTCAATGTGATCGTGAACGCCGCAGTTCTGCTTCTCTTTGTTCCCGTTGCGGGGTACTATGCTGTCGTCGCGGCGAACGTCATTGCCACTTTTGCGTCGGGTTTGCTTTTGTTCAACTACCAGAAGACTTATCTGCACAGCATGATTTTTGACTCTGTGCGTCAGGTGACGATGGTATGCACTGCGTTTGTGATCGCTCTCGGGCTCGGCTACGTGGCTGGAGGGCTCACGGGGCCGGGCGTCTGGACGCTTGTCATTGTTCCGTCCGTCGTCTTCAGTGCCACCGCTGTCTCGTTCAGGATCTTTGCTCTTGTCCGCGGGGCGGACATTGAACGCTACTTGGGAAGGGGAAATCTTGCCTCAGGCCTGGTCATCCGGATTTTGTGCCGTCGAGAGGATGCTCTTGGGGGGGCTGCGTGATGAAATTCTCCATAATCACGCCATCGTTCAACCAGGGAGTGTTTATTGATCAAACCATTCGTTCCGTCCTCCGTCAGGACTGGAGGGACGTCGAACACATCATCATCGATGGTGGATCGACCGACGGGACGCTCGCAATCCTGGAGCGGTACCCTCACCTGCGGTGGGTGTCCGAACGCGATGCAGGGCAGAGTAGCGCCATTAACAAGGGATTCAGACAGGCGAAGGGCGAAATCATCGCATGGTTGAATTCCGACGACTTTTATGAAGAAAATGTATTCGGCGATGTCGCCCGGTACTTTGAATCCCATCCGGATTGCATGCTGCTGTACGGGGATCTGACGTTCGTCGATGAGTCGGGAAAGCCAATCTTCCACGCTGTCGGCGGTACAATTGACATCGAAAGGCTCATCCTCTGTCCTGATATCGTCCGGCAGCCGAGCTTTTTCTGGAGGAAAGCAGTCATCGACGAAGTCGGGGGAGTCGATGAGAGCCTGCACCTAGTCATGGATTTCGATTTCTTTCTGCGGATAGGCAGGCGGCACAAGTTTCATTACATCGCAAGGAATCTCAGCTTCTACCGCTACTATGATACAAATAAAAGCCTGTCGATGGTGCGCCGCCAGGTCAGGGAGATGTACAGAGTCTACAGGAAGAACGGCGTCCCTCTCTCTCCTGGAATTCTCAGATTCCTTGGTGCAAAGTATGTGTATTCCTATGGCGTCATGAAAAGACTACGGTGCCGTGTCTCCCGACAAGCCTGACACACATCCGACGCGGAATATCCGGATCCTGTTTGTTGACGAGGACCCGGGGCGGGCCGGCTCTACCGTGAGTCTGGAATATCTTTTGAGTGGATTCCACTCTGCCGGGTACGAGGTGTCCGTGCTCACCCTCAAGAAAAACCCCTTGCACCTTGCCCGCCTGGCGGAATACGCGGCCGTGATAGAGTTGCGGGACTGGAAAATGAGCACGATAGGATGGAACCTGTACTTCACGAATACCCTGTCGAGCTTCACACCGCGGGGTGTTGTTGTGCTGGTCAAAGAGATTGTCAAGTCGGTTGTTGTGCTGGGGGTAGTTCTCCGCGCGATGCGGGACACCAGGGCCGATATCGTGTACGCAAATGAATACGTTGTCGTCTCTGCTTATGTCGCGGCCGCAATTCGCCGTGTCCCTTCGGTTGTGCATATCCGAAGTCCGTTTCTGAAGGGGAGCTTTGGGATTCGCCGAGCAGTGCTCTCTCGCCTGATCCCCGAGTGCAGCCGTGCTGTCATAGCGATAACGCCCATAGAGGCTGCTCAGCTCTGCCCCGGTCGGACCGACAAGCAGAAAATACATGTCGTCGGAGAATTCGTTGAAGCGGGCCAGCCGGCCGCTATTGCAGCCTCTGCCCAGACAGGAAGGGATGGACTCGGGGTGCCGCCGGAGTGCAAAGTTGTGACGATGCTCGGGGGAATCCTTGCCATTAAGGGCACGATTGATTTCATCCATGCTGCAGTGCGCGTTGTCGGGGAGCGTGATAACGCGATGTTCGTAATTGCGGGGAGAGTGTTCCGGGACGAATTGCCCGGCGGCGGTGTGTATTACGACGCATGCATGAGAGCGGCGGAGCCATTACTTTCGGCCGGACGACTCAAGATCCTCGGCGAGGTCATCGGAACTGCTGGCATGATTGCCGCCACCGATATCCTTGTCTCGCCGTCACCGCAGTCACATTTCTCGAGACCCGTGGTCGAAGCATGGTCATATTCCAAGCCTGTCGTCGCCGTTCGAACGACACATATGAGCCAACTCGTGCAGCACGGGGTTAACGGTTTTCTTGTTGAACCGGGCGATGATGTGGCGCTGGCTTCGTACATTGTGACACTTCTCCGTGATCCGGACCTTTCCGCGAGATTCGGGAGGGAAGGAAGGAAGAAAGCTGACGAAGACTACAATGCAGCGAGAAATATCGCCAGGATCGTGGAAATAAGTGACAGGCTCGTTGGGCGGGGCGCGTGATGAAACTGTGCCGGGGATGGGTGACATGGAGAGGAATTCTTTGTGTTCTTTATCCTCCCGTTCGGACCATGAATACCTGGTGCACTGGAGCCGCGACGGCCGGTCATGATACGCTCCGGGGAGGAAGGACTCTTGAGAGCGACATGGAGAAGACAAACTTGCAGGTGCAGGGACCATGATCCCGGACAATCGCCGACCCGACGTCCGCATCGCAGCCGTCGTCGTCATGTTTCAACCCCAGGAATCCCTGATCAGCAACGTGATGACCTATCTGCCTGATGTCGGAGTCCTCTATGTCTGGGATAACTCGCCCGGAGAGAGCAAATCCGTCGTGCAGGAAACCACTCGGCTTCCGCGTGCGATGTATCTCACAGAGGGGAAGAATGTCGGGGTTGCCAGGGCGTTGAATGTGGCAGCCGGAAAGGCGTGCGGCGCCGGCTATAAATACCTCCTGACGATGGATCAGGACAGCGCGGCGTCGAACGACATGATTCAGATGATGCTGGCAGACGCGGGAGAGGATCCGCTGATCGGACTGATCTCGCCCTTTCATCTGGACCGCAATGCTCCGCTTCCGCCGCCCGGCAGGGGCGTCGAAGTTGTTGACGCTGCGATGACATCCGGAAATCTGGTGAACCTTGAGGCGCACAGGAAGATAGGCGGTTTTATGGATGAGCTGTTCATCGACTATGTTGACACGGAATACTGCCTTCGGCTTCGGGCGAATGGATTTCGGGTTGTCAGAGTAAACCGCGCGATTCTGTCTCACGCAGAAGGCCACTATACGCCGCGCAGTTTCTTCGGCATAACAGTGTATCCCACGAACCAGATCCCCGAGCGGTTGTACTACCGGGCCCGGAACAGGCTTTGTGTGACCCGCCGCTATCGCGATCGGTTTCCCGAATTCGTAAAGTTCATGGACAAGATGTACTGGCGCACGCTCATAAAGATGTTGCTGTATGAAAAACGCCGGCCCGCAAAGCTCTTCATGGTGTGTCGCGGATTTCTTGCGTACTGGCTCGGGGATTTTTCGTCGGGCCCCCTCAAGTGATCTCGGGCGGCAAGACCGGGTCCACCGCCGGATGGGAGGCCCGGGTAGGGGCAGTCGTGGTGTTGTACAATCCTGCGGATGACATTGTCCATAATGTCAGTTCCTACGTGTCTCAGGTCGATATCCTTTTTATCGTTGACAATTCCGACGTCCCCGATGATACCCGTGTCTCACCCTTGCGTGGCATGGAGAACGTCGAATACCGGTGGAACGGCGGGAACGCGGGGCTTGCCACGGCTCTAAACCAGGGCGCCGTTCTTGCTGCAGAGAATCATTGTGATTATCTCCTTATGATGGATCAGGATAGCGTCGCGCCTTCAAATCTCGTCCACGAGTTTGCGACTTACCTGTCCGGGGGGGACGCCGAGGACGTCGCTATTCTCGCGCCATTTCATGCCTTCAGGAATTATGAACGGCCGACTGATGCTCTCATGGTGAGACAGATCGAGACAACGATCACATCGGGTACGCTGCTCAATCTCGGGGCATACAGGATCGCCGGCCCGTTTCTGGATGAGTTTTTCATCGATTACATCGATTTTGAATACTGTCTTCGTCTCAGAAAGCTGGGGTACCGGATTGTGCGGTTGAACAGAGCGGTCCTGGATCACTCCCTTGGCAGAACCGTAGCGAAAACGTTCCTGTTCAGACGCGTAGCTGTTTACAACCACGACCCCGTACGGGTGTATTACCGGTTCAGGAACAGGCTTCGGGTCGTGTCGCTCTATTTAGTACGGTACCCCGTCTGGTCAATCAAGGAACTGATCCTTTTCGGCAACGAAATCGTCAAAATACTCTGTTTTGAGGACAGAAAGATAAGGAAGTGTATGATGGGATTCCGCGGAATCATTGATTGTGTCTTCGACAGGTTCGGGGAGTATAAAGGTCCAGCATGATCCCAGAGGTCTCGATTATCATCGTAAGTTATAACAGGCCGGATGTACTCCATGACACGTTGAAATCGGTCAAAGAGCATATCGTCGAACCCTTGTGCGAAATCATCGTCGTGGATAATGCCTCCAGTGACAAGAATGTGGAGATGCTGAGGCGGGATTTCCCTGATATCCGTCTCATCGAATGCACGGCTAATGAGGGGTTTGGCGCCGGATGCAACCGCGGAGCGCGTCAGAGTGCCGGAAAATACCTTCTGTTTGTCAACAGTGACGTTCTCCTGACGGGAAACCCGGTACCCGGAATGATTGGTCTTTTCAGAGCCGATCCGCGGATCGGCGTCGTGGGTTGCCAAATGCGCAACAGAGACGGATCTCTTCAACCCTCTTTTTTCCGTTTTCCCGGGCTCGGGCTCCGCCTTCTTCAATTGACCGGACTCAAGAAAATAATTATTGCCCTCTATCCTCGAATTCGATATCGGACCGTGTCCGGATTTAGTTCTGATGTGGTTTCAGGAGCCTTTTTCATGATCGCGGCGGATCTGTTCGCGAAAATTGGCGGATTTGATGAGCGGTTCTTTATGTATGTGGAGGACGCCGATATCTGTTTCCAGGCTCATCGGGCAGGGAGAAGTGTGGCAGTGTACAATACGCCGCTCATCACGCATCTGGGAGAACATTATGAGGACGTCAATAATCTCTTTCTCCTGTTCCATTACAACAGAAGCCTTATACTGTTTTATCGAAAGAATTATCACGCAGTGGAACTCTGTGGGTTATCTCTTATGACGGCCGCGTGGATAACGATCGACCTCATGTTGGGGAGAGTGCGGGGAAGAGACCGGCGCATCCAGGAAAGACTCCGGATGATTCGACGGATGTACTGTGCACCCTGGCACGACATCGATGCGTCGTCAGTTTCTGGTCTTCAGACTTCAGCCCGATCGACAGGAGACCTGTGACGACAGGCGGCTCCGTTCGATCCCAAGAGGAAATGGACAGCCAGAGAGAAAAAAGTCGGCTCTGGGTGGTCTCCGAGCTCTATTATCCGGAGGAGAGCGCCACGGGATATTACATGACTCATATCGCCGAGGGACTTGCTTCGGAATTTGACGTTCGCGTTTTGTGCGGTCAACCAACGTATTCGGCCCGGGGAGTCCGGGGACCTGTCGACGAGTTAAGAAACGGGGTTCACATTCATCGTTGCAGCTCAACGACGATGGACAAAAACAGCCTGCTCAGGCGTATGGCGAACGTTCTCACCTTGTCAGCGGCAGTCGTCATGCAGGCACTCCTCCGGTTCCGCAGGGGAGACCGGGTCCTCGTGGTAACGAATCCTCCATCTCTTCCGTTTCTGATATCCCTTGCATGCAAATGCCGGCAAGCCAAGTGCGTGTTGCTTATCCACGATGTGTTTCCGGAAGCTCTCGTCGCGACCGGTATATTGACCCCACGGTCGTTTCTTGTCAGGCTGTTGCGCAAGCTAAATATGGTTCTCTACAGAAGCGTGAACGATATCGTGGTGATCGGGCGCGACATGAAAAAGCTCGTCGGCGATCGTCTGCTGCGGGACACTGGCCCCGTGATATCGGTGATCCCGAACTGGGCCAATGTCGAAGTCATCGTTCCTCAGTCTCGAGAATCGAACCCGTACCTACTTCAGTGGGGCTCTCTCGGCAAATTTGTCGTTCAATGCTCGGGAAATCTTTCGAGAACCGCCGCGATCGAGACGATGGTGACTGCCGCGGAATTGCTCAAACACGACAAGGGAGTGCAATTCATCTTCGTCGGCTCCGGGGCAAAGAAAGAGTGGCTGGAGTCTGCCGTCAGAGCGAAGACCCTGGAGGGGGTGAAGGTCTACCCTCCTCAACCGAGGGACATGCTCTGCAGCTTATTGAACGCGGCGGACGTTGCGCTTCTGGGGCTTGTCAACGGGATGTTCGGCATTTCAGTTCCCAGCCGTCTGTATAACATCATGGCGGCGGGGAAGCCGGTTCTCGCACTCGTTGAGCCCGAATCTGAAGTCGCGCGCGTCGTACGTGAGGAATCCATGGGATGGGTTGTCGATCCTTCCGATCCGCACATGCTGGCAGATGCGATTGCAGAGGCGAGAGAGAGTCCGGAAAGTTTACGGCTCATGGGCGAGCGCGCCCGGTCCGCCGCCGAAAAGAAATACCGCTACGCAGACAGCATGGCGATGTTCCGCGAGCTTCTTTCCGGTCGGAAGGAAGGACAATGAACGCAGGACTGCCGGGGAACGATTGCATTGGATCACGGAGATGCATCAATGATGTCCTGTTAGCGTGAAAAACCGTCGCGAAATAGTCGTCCTGATTCTCACGGACTTGATTACGAGCTCCGTTGCGTGGGCTGCGTACTATTTGTTCCGCGTCCGCAGCGGGATTTTCGATGTGACAGCAGAGCCTGATTTCTGGCTTCCGATGATTGCTGTCTCTCTGGTCTGGACGCTGATCTTTTTCGTCGTCGGGCTATATCGTCCTTGGTACGCGGCATCCCGGTTTGATGAACTCGCGTTGCTCTTCAAGACGCTGACTGTCGGGACGTTCATATTGTTCTTTGCGGTGTTTATCGATGATGCCGGTAAGCCAACAGGGACGAGCAGCAGGGAGCTGATCGCCATTTACTGGGCGGACATTCTGGTCATGGTGTCTTCCGGCCGGATGGTGCTCCGCAGCGTTCAGCGGCGCATGCTTATCGCCGGGTTTGGGGTCCACAATACTCTCATAGTAGGCAGCAGCGCTCGTTCGCGGGACCTTTACAATGAGGTGGTAAGATATCCGGGTCTGGGGTACAATGTCGTCGGGTTCATCGGCACGGACCGTCGGCGGGTCGGACAGCAATACAGGACGATCCCCATTATCGGTGGCATTGATGATATGCCAGCACTTATCGAACAAAGAAATATTCTGGAAATTCTCATAGCCCTGGATTCGGCAGATCACGGCCGTCTCCTTGACATCATCGGCAAATGCAACGGGCACAGGGTGGGGCTGAAGATCATGCCCGACCTGTATGACATTATCAGCGGCCAGGCGCGGACAAATCAGATCTACGGGTTTCCGCTCATTGAAATTACCCCGCAGTTGATGCCGCCGTGGGAGGAATCGACAAAACGGCTCATCGACGTCTCCGTCTCCGCCCTCATTCTGGGAGCGGGGCTTCCGTTCTGGATCATCATCGCTGTTGCCATCAAGCTCGACTCCCCGGGGCCGGTGCTCTACCGCCAGGAGCGGGTTGGCAAGGACGGCGTGCCCTTCAACATCATCAAGTTCCGCTCTATGGCGAGAGACGCGGAACGTGAGGGTCCAATGTGGGCGGGGCGTCAGGATCCCCGGATCACTCGGTTCGGCAGGATCATCCGGCAGCTCCACCTCGACGAAATCCCCCAGATGTTCAATGTCCTCCGGGGTGACATGAGCCTGATCGGCCCGAGGCCCGAACGGCCGGTGTTCGTGCAGAAGCTCTCGAAGGAGATCCCGCTCTACCAGCGGCGGTTGAAGGTCAGGCCCGGGATCACCGGATGGGCCCAGGTGAAGCAGAAATACGATGAGACGATCGACGACGTGAAAAAGAAAGTCCAGTATGACCTGTTCTATATTGAAAACATGTCGCTCCGGATGGATTTCAAGATCATCCTGAACACCGCATACCATGTGCTCATGGGTAGGGGGCGCTGAGATTCGTGTGTATTCTGCACCAACAACGCAGACGATGAATGAGGAACGCAGCATGAAAATACAGATGGTCGATGTCGTCGGACAGTACCGCCATATCCAGCCGGAAATTGATGCGGCGATCCGTGCGGTTCTCGAATCGGGTTCGTTCATCCAGGGAAAAGACGTGGGAGATTTCGAGTGTGCGGTGGCAGGATACCTCGGCGTGAAATTCGCGATCGGCTGCGCTTCCGGGACGGACGCCCTCCAGATCGCATTGATGGCGCTCGGGATCGGGCCCGGCGACGAAGTGATTACAACGCCGTTCACGTTTGTCGCGACGGCGGAGACCATAGCGATACTTGGAGCGAAACCCGTCTATGTCGACATTGATCCGGAAACGTTCAATATCGATCCCGGCCGGATCGAATCTGCGATCACCCCGCACACGAAGGCGGTAATACCGGTCCATCTCTACGGTCAGCCCTCCGACATGGATCCCCTGCTTGCCGTCGCACGGAAACATGGCGTCCCGGTCATTGAAGACGCTGCGCAAGCGATGGGTGCCTCGTACAGGGGACGGAAGGTCTGCTCCCTCGGGGCTGTGGGATGCATCAGTTTCTTCCCGAGCAAGAACCTGGGGTGCTTTGGCGATGGCGGGATGGTCGTGACGAACGACGCCGCACTCGCCGAATCGATGCGCGTGATTGCCGCCCACGGGTCCCGTGTCCGCTACTATCACGAGGTCCTCGGCCTGAACAGCCGTCTCGATACGCTGCAGGCCGCAATCCTGAAGGCGAAGCTGCCGCATCTTGAAGAGTACAACGCGGCGCGGCGGCGGGCCGCCGCGCGCTACGGCGAGCTTCTTTCGCGGCTCCCCGTCACGGTCCCGCCTGTTGCTCCGGGGGGTGATCATATATTCCACCAGTACACGCTCCGTGTGCCGCGGCGCGACGGACTTGCCGAATTCCTGAAGGAGAAGGGGATCCCGCACGGGATCTACTACCCGGTCCCTCTGCACCTCCAGAAGGCATTCGCGATGTCGGGGGGAAAAAGGGGGACTTCCCGGTGAGCGAGAAGGCGGCGGAAGAGGTCATTTCTCTCCCGATGCACACGGAACTCACCGAAGAGCAGTTGAAGTTTATCACGGGTGCGATACGGGAGTATTACGCCTGAACCACGATCACGATACGGGGTGCAACCGTCGTGTCAAAGATCCTTGTCGTCATACCGACGTATAATGAAGCTGAGAACATTCCGAGGCTCATTCCGCTCGTCCTCGAGCAGGCGGCCGGAGTCGAAGTCCTCATCGTCGACGACGGCTCTCCTGATGGGACCGGCAACATGGTCCGCGCGATGGCACAGGCGGATCCGCGCGTCCATCTCCTGGAGCGGACCTCCAAGATGGGACTGGGGACGGCTTACGTCGCGGGCTTCAAGCATGCCCTTTCGGGAAACTACGACTTCGTATTCGAGATGGACGCCGATTTCTCGCATAACCCGAAGGAGATCCCCGTGTTCCTGGAAAAGGCGCAGGAAGTCGACCTCGTGGTGGGATCGCGCTATACGAACGGCGTGCGCGTTCTCAACTGGCCCATGCAGAGACTCCTGCTGAGCTGGACGGCGAATGTCTGGACGCGGTTCATGACAGGGCTTCCGCTGAACGACGCGACAGGCGGATTCAAGTGCTACAGGATCGCTGTTCTCAGGGGGATCAACCTCGACAGCATCCGTTCGAACGGATACGCGTTCCAGATTGAGATGAGCTACAAGGCCTGGCGCAAAGGATTTCGCCTCGGTGAGGTACCGATCATCTTCCTGGACAGAAACGCCGGAACATCAAAGATGTCGAAACACATAGTCTACGAGGCCTTTTTCATGCTCTGGAAGCTCCGGTTCCGGAGCATGCTGAACAGGCTGTGAGGTCCGCATGACCCTCTCCATCATCATCGTCAGCTACAACGTGCGCCAGTTCCTTGAGAACGCGATTGCGTCGATCGAGCGTGCGCTCGAAGGGATAGACGGCGAGGTGTTCGTCGTCGACAACAACTCGGCTGACGGAAGCGCGGACATGGTGAAGACGAAATTCCCCCGCGTGTGCCTGATCGAGAGCAGCGAGAATGCCGGGTTCGCAAAGGCCAACAACATCGCCCTGCGGCGGGCCCGGGGGGAGTTCATCCTTCTGATCAATCCCGACACTGTAGTCCAGGAGGATACGTTCAGGGTTATGCTCAGGTTCTTCAGGGATGTCCCTGATGCGGGGATGGCCGGGTGCAAAATTCTCAACCCCGACGGGTCGTTTCAGCTCCCGTGTCGCAGAAGCTTTCCGACTCCGTGGGTCGCGTTTACGAAGATCTTCGGGTTGAGCGCGCTGTTCCCGAAATCGCGATTGTTCGGCCGGTACAATCTGACGTACCTGGATGAAAACGAGACATACCGGGTCGAAGCTCTCGGAGGCGCCTTCATGATGATGAGGCGGGAGGCCTACGAGAAGGTGGGCGGCCTCGACGAGAGGTTCTTTATGTACGGCGAGGATATCGACTGGTGTTACCGGGTCGGCAAGGCGGGATTCGGCGTCTATTATGTTCACTCCACGAAGATCATACACTTCAAGGGAGAAAGCACCAAGCGGAGCGATATCGACGAGATAAGGCTCTTCTACATGGCAATGCAGATGTTCGTCCGGAAACACTTTAACAGCTCGCGCCCGGTGGTCCTTTCTCTCAGCCTTGGAATTCTCATCAGGGAAACGGCCGCATCGCTTGCGAGGCTGTTCCGCCCGCTCCAGATCGTGGTCGTGGACGCCCTCCTGGCCCTGGCAGCCCTGATTGCCGGAGAGTATTTCTACTGGGGGGGACTGTTTCGCTTTCCCGCCTACGCGTATCCGATGGTCTGGCTCGTGCCGGTGGGACTCATTGTCGTTCTGTCCGCGTCGGCGGGATCGTATACGACGGATCGGCTATCGATCAACCGGTCGTTTACGGCCGTCGCATCCGCGTACGTGATTGTCTCGGCGACGGTGTTCTTTGTGAAGGATTTCGCGTTCAGCCGCGCCGTCGTCATCATCGCGGGGATACTGAGTCTGATGCTTCTACCCGGGTGGCGGCTTGCCGTCCGTCTCTTCGGGAGAGGCGGTGCGTCGAAATCGGTCTTCGGGAGACGTACGGTGATCGTGGGAACGGGGGACTCGGCGCAAAAGGTCCTGCGAAAGCTCCGCGCGCGTGTGGACGACGGATATGATGTCCTGGGATTTATCGACACAAGTCTCAGACGCGTGGGTGAGAAGGTCGCGGGCGTGGAAATCATCGGCAGCATCGACAATGTGGGGAAGGTCATCGACGAACACCGTGTCGGAGAGGTGATTTTCTCGACCGACGGGCTCACCTATGAAAACATCCTCTCGGTGATCGCACGCAGCAGGAACCGGAGCATCAATTTTCGGCTCGTTCCCGGGAGCCTCGAGTCGATAATCGGGAAGACGAGTATCGATGAACTCGATACGCTCCCGCTCGTGGACATCGAGTACAATATCCACCGCCCGGCCAACCGTCTCGCCAAGCGGCTGATGGATATCGTTGTCGCTTCCGTTCTCTTTGTGACGGTGTATCCCTTCGTTCGAGTTTTCCGGAGAGACAGGGCAGGGCGTGATTCCGCGATTCTTCGTATCCCGGATGTCCTGCTGGGCCGGCTCAGCCTTGTCGGCCTGCCGCCGGGGGATGCGAAAGGGACGGAACGGACCGCAGGGAACCCCGGGTATCTCGGGCCTGAGGGGCTCACCGGGCTTCTGCAGGTCCACGCTCGCGAGGACCTCGAACCGGAGGAGCGCGAACGGTACAAGCTGTACTACGCCAAAAACCAGTCGTTGATGCTCGACGTGCAGATCATTGCACGATCGCTCTTCAGCCGGCGCTGAAGATTTCAATCCGTGAGAGGAGTTGCCCATGGCGAAAACGATACTGGAGTTTGAGAAGCCCATCATCGAGCTGGAGCAGAAAATGGAGGAGATGCGCCGGTACGCCGATAACCCGGACATCGCGATTGAGATCGGCAAGATCGAGAAGAAAGTCAACCAGCTTCAGCTGACCGTCTACGCCGGACTCACCCGCTGGCAAAAAGTGCAGCTCGCCCGTCATCCGGACCGGCCGTACACGCTCGACTACATCGGTATGATCACAAAGGATTTTCTCGAGCTTCACGGTGACCGGCACTTCAAGGATGACAAGGCGATCGTGGGAGGACTGGCGCACATCGAAGACAAAAAGGTGATGCTGATCGGGCACCAGAAGGGACGCGACACCAAGTCGAACGTGTACCGGAATTTCGGCATGCCGAATCCCGAGGGATACCGCAAAGCCCTTCGGCTCATGAAGCTTGCGGAAAAATTCAAGATCCCGGTTGTGACCCTACTGGACACGCCGGGGGCGTACCCGGGCCTGGAAGCCGAGGAGCGGGGACAGGCGGAAGCCATTGCGCGGAACCTCCTGGAGATGGCCCGCCTCCGCGTGCCCATCGTCGTCGCGATCATCGGTGAAGGGGCCTCCGGGGGAGCCCTCGGGCTCGGGGTGGGAGACCGCATACTCATGATGGAAAATTCCTGGTACTCGGTGATCTCCCCGGAATCCTGCTCGAGCATTCTCTGGAGGAGCTGGGAGTACAAGGAACAGGCCGCCGAAGCCCTGCAGCTTACGGCGCCCGACCTGAAAAAGCAGGGGATTATCGACGAAATCATGCCGGAGCCGCTTGGGGGCGCGCACAGGAACCCCGAGCAATCGGCGCGCGTACTGAAAGAGGCGATCCTGCAGGAACTCAAGCAGCTTGCGAAGATAAGACCCGAGAAGCTCCTGGAGCGCCGCATCGAGAAATTCAGCAAGATGGGTCTCTGGGTTGGTTAAGCGAAGGAAGAGACAATGATTAAACACACGTCGAGCATCAGGATTCGGTACGCGGATACTGACCAGATGAAGTTCGCCTACTATGGAAAATTCTTTGAATACTTCGAACAGGGCCGATCGGACCTCCTCCGTAACATCGGACTGCCGTACACGCGCGTGGAGGAGATGGGGCTGTTTCTCCCCGTCATTGAAGCGCACGCCTCCTACAAAAAGGCGGCCCGGTACGACGATCTCCTTCAGGTTGTCACGATCCTGCGCGATGCCCCGGTGGCGCGCGTACGGCTGGACTACGAAGTCTACAAGGAGGGGGAAAAAGACCTCCTCGCAGACGGGTATACGATACACAGCTTCGTGAACGCGGAATCCGGCAAGCCGACCCGCGCGCCGGCGCAGTTTGTCGAAGCCATCGAAAAGGCGATCGCAAAAGCCGCGAAAGGATAGCCATGCTGGGGAAGGAACTTCTTGATATCCTCTGTTGCCCGGAATGCAAGGGGGAACTCGCCTACTCCCCCGACAACGAAACACTGACATGCGTCAAGTGCCGGAAGATGTTTGGGGTCAAGGACGACATTCCTGTAATGTTGGTTCGCGATGACAGGCGCTGATTCCCTGAGTGACAGCCGCATCAGCAGGATGGTGGAGCTGGCGCTGATGGAGGACATCGGCATGGGCGACATCACCGGGGAGGCGATCCTCGAGGAGTCGGACCTGGGCGCCGCGGAGTTTCTGTGCAAGGAGGAGGGGATAGTTGCCGGCATCGAGGTCGCAGGGATTGTCTTCGGCTACTGCGACCACAGCATTTCGGTTCGCGGCCTCGTGAAGGACGGGAGTCCCGTCCGGCCGGGACTGGTGCTGGCCAGGGTCGACGGCAGCGCGAAGGGGATACTCCGCGGTGAGCGTACGGCCCTCAATTTCCTCCAGCGCATGAGCGGCATTGCCACGCTCACCTCCCGGTTCGTGAGCGCGGTGGCAGGGACGGGCGCGAAGATCACGGACACACGGAAAACGGCTCCCGGCCTCCGGGCGCTCGATAAGCTTGCGGTCCGGATGGGAGGCGGGGTGAATCACCGGTTCGGTCTCGACGACATGGTCCTGATAAAGGACAACCATATCGTCGCCTCCGGCGGGATTGCCCCGGCTGTCGCGAGGTGCAGATCCTATCTTGCCGAACACAGGATCGAGGCCCGGATCGAAGTGGAGACAAAAAACATTCCGGAAGTGGACGAAGCCCTCTCCTGCACCGGTGTGGGGAGGATCATGCTTGACAACTTCACTCCCGCAGCGATGAAGATTGCGGTGGAAAGGATCGGCCGCCGGGTTGAAGTCGAAGCGTCGGGAGGCATCACGCTCGACACGGTCCGGGAGTACGCGAAGACCGGGGTCGATTTCATTTCCGTCGGAGCCCTGACGCATTCGGCGAAAGCACTCGACATCTCTCTCGAACTCACGCAGACCGCGCGCGCCCGCGCGCGCTAATCCCGGGGAGGGCATGCTCGCACAGATCAGACGCCTGGGGACCGACACCGCGATCTACGGCATCAGCACCGTCGTCGGCCGGTTCCTCAGCTTCCTCCTCGTCCCCGTCTACACGAACGTCATCCGCCCCGGCGAGAACGGGATCGTTGCAAACGTCTTCTCCATTCTTGCGTTTCTGAACATCCTCTGGATGTACGGGATGGAGTCGGCGTATTTCAAGTACTCGTCGACCGCGGAGATCGGAAACCCGCGGCAGAATTTCAGCACGCCGTTCCTTTCGCTGTGCGCAACGTCTCTCGTTCTCTCCGGCGCGATGGCCACGCTCTCGAATACCGTCGGATCCTGGATGGCCGTCCCGGCGGACCACCGAACGATCATCCGTTATGCTGCGGGGATCCTTTTCTTCGACACGCTCGCAATCGTGCCGTTCGCCTCGCTCAGGATGGGGCGGAAGCCCCTCCTCTTCGCCTGGCTGAAGGTCCTCAACATCGGCGTAAACGTGGGGTGCACGCTCCTCTTCCTCCTCATGTTCCGTATGGGTGTGGAGGGGATTTTCTTAAGCGGCCTCATCGCTTCCGTCGCGACGTTTCTCGCTCTCACGCCGACAGTTATCCGCCAGTTCACGACGGAGTTCTCCCTTCCCCTGTACAGGGCGCTCCTGAAATTCGGGCTCCCGTATATCCCGGCCGGTCTTGCTTCGATCGTCGTTCAGGTGATCGACCGTCCCATCATGCTGTTCCTGACGAGTCTTGCGGTCGTGGGGATCTACCAGGTAAATTACCGGCTCGGGATATTCATGATGCTCGTCGTATCGATGTACGATTTCGCATGGAGGCCCTTTTTCCTCTCCCATGCATCCGAGCCGGGCGCCAGACCGCTCTTTGCGCGGGCGCTCACCTATTCCGTCGCAGTGATGACGGGGGTTTTTCTCGTCGTGTCGTTTTTCATAGGGGATATCGTCAGGGTGCGGATATTCGGGAGGTACATCATCCATCCTGATTACTGGGGAGGGCTTCCGATCGTTCCCGTGGTCCTTCTTGCCTACATTTTCCTCGGCATCTACAACAATCTTGTCGCAGGGGTGTACATTGAAAAGAAGACTCAGCGGCTCCCCGCGATAACGCTGGCGGGGGCCGTCACGAACATCGCGGCAAACTTTGCCCTCATCCCGCTCATGGGGATGATGGGAGGGGCGGTGGCAACGCTCCTCGCGTACGCCGTCATGGCAGGTGTTCTCTATATCGACGTCCAGAGGTTTTACCCTGTGCGCTATGAGTGGGGACGGATAGCCCGGCTCGCTTCGGCAGCCGCCCTGACATATGTTCTCTTCCGGGTTGTGGACGCCGGCTCCTGTCACATCGCGTGGAAATGTTTTCTCATACTGTTCTTTTGCGTGACGCTCTACTTGACCCGGTTCTTTCTCCCCGAAGAACTCTCCGCATTGAAGAGGCTTATTCGCCCCGGTTCGGGGACCGGATCTTCCTGACCTCCGCTTTGCAGGACTTCATCCGGGTCGTCTTCCAGCCGGGCCACAATGCATCCGGACCGACCTTCGTTCGCTGGCATCTGGCTCACAAAACCTGTACCTTGAGCTAATTTATGGAATGAAATGGACACTCCATCGTCGAAGTATAAGTTTGACGCCAGGAACCCGATGGTTGTCGGCGGGCAGGCGGTGATCGAAGGGGTGATGATGCGTGCCCCCGGGATGGTCGCAACTGCGGTCCGGAGGCCTGACGGATCCATCGCCGTCCACAAGGAGAAGTATGTGTCGCTCGCGGAGAACAACAGGCTCTTCCGTCTCCCCGTACTACGGGGAGCTGTCGGTCTGATCGAGATGCTCATCATAGGGCTCCGCTCGCTCAACTATTCAGCCGAGGCGGCTACGGGATCAGACGGAGATGCATTGCAGGGTGACGGGACTCATTCCGGGAAGAAGAGTGCAAGGGACAACCTGCGTATCGCACTTGCGGTGGCGGCGGCTCTTCTTGCCGGGGGAGCGATTTTCTTCCTCGTCCCGCTTGTCGTCACGACTGCCCTGTTTCATGTGGATCAGGAGCCTCTGACGTTCAACGTGATCGCCGGGGTCATACGACTCGTGCTCTTCCTGGCATACCTCATCGCGATTTCAATGTTGAAAGACGTCCGTCGTATTTTCGAATACCACGGGGCGGAGCACAAGGCGGTGTTTGCGTTTGAACGGGAAGACGCCCTCTCCGTCGAATCGGCCGCGGGTCAGACGAGATTCCATCCCCGGTGCGGAACGAGTTTCCTTCTCATCGTCATGCTCGTCGCAATTCTCCTGTTCGGACTTCTCGACACGTTCATGATGTACTGGCTTGGCTCGCTTTCGCTCCCGATCCGAATTGCCACTCATCTTCCCCTAATCCCGGTGCTGGGGGGGGTATCGTACGAATTCATCAGGATCTCTGCGAAGAAATCCGGAACCGCGGTCGGGCGCGTGATTGTCGCTCCGGGGCTCTGGCTTCAAAAGATCACGACGAAGGAGCCTGACGAAAGCGAGCTGGAAGTGGCGCTGGTGGCCCTCAGGTGCGCCCTTGGAGAGCAGCGGCCGGCCTCCGCTTCGTATGCAGAACAGGCCGCGGCCGGATAACGCCATGCTCGACCGACTGGAAAAAGTCCGTGAGCGCTACGAGGAGTTAACCCGGCTTCTCAGCGATCCGGCCGTCCTGGGGAGCCAGGACCGTGTCAGGCAATTGAGCAAAGAGCACAGCGATCTGGCCCCGCTGATCCGCGTCTACAACCTGTACAGGAAAGAGAAGCAGAACCTCGCCGGGCTGAAGGAGATCACCGAGACGTCGTCCGACTCCGAGATGAAACAGCTCGCCTACGGCGAGCTCGAAGAGGCACGGGGGAAAGTCTCCCGTCTCGAGGAAGAACTGAAGACCCTTCTGATTCCGAAAGACCCCAATGACAGCAGGGACGTGATACTCGAAATTCGCGCGGGGACCGGGGGCGAAGAAGCCGCCCTCTTTGGCGCGGACCTCTACCGCATGTACTCGCGGTTTGCGGAGAGACAGGGATGGAAAGTTGAGATTCTAGACATCAATGACACGGGCATCGGCGGAGTCAAAGAAATGTCTTTTGCACTCAGCGGCGAAGACGTTTACGGGACGATGAAGTTTGAGAGCGGCGTCCACAGGGTGCAGCGCGTCCCCGAAACGGAAACGCAAGGGAGGGTGCACACGTCAGCGGCGACTGTCGCGGTGCTTCCCGAGGTGGAGCCCGTTGACGTGGAGATCAATCCTGCGGATCTCGAGATGGATACGTTCCGATCCGGCGGGAAGGGGGGACAGAATGTCAACAAGGTCGAGACGGCGGTGCGCATCACGCACCGTCCAAGCGGGATTATCGTCGTGTGCAGACAGGAGCGTTCGCAGTTTCAGAACCGCGAGCGGGCGATGAAAATGCTTCGCGCCAGGCTTTACGAGAACATGATCGTGAAACAGGTGGGCGATGTCGCCGCGCAGAGAAAAATGATGGTCAAGAGCGGTGACAGGAGCGACAAGATCAGGACGTACAATTTTCCGCAGAACAGGGTCACCGATCACCGGATCGGTTTGACGCTGTATAATCTCACCGAGATCATCGACGGGAAGCTCGATGAACTCCTCGAGGCCCTGAAAATAGCGGACCGGGCCGAAAAGCTGAAGGCCTGACCGGAGTTTCCGGTGTCAATGTCTTCGTGACCTAGGCCGCGTCTCCGTTTCCGGCTCCCCTCAGGGACGCAAAGAACTCCGACAACATCTCCCCGCATCGCTCGCCGGACACCCCTCCGACGCATTCCACCCGATGATTGAGCCTTGCATCCTGAACGATGTTGAAGAGTGTGCCGCAAGCCCCCGCTTTGGGATCAGACGCCCCGAACACAAGTCGGGGAATCCTGGCCAGCACGATAGCTCCGGCGCACATGGCACACGGTTCAAGTGTCACGTAAAGTGTGCATCCGTCGAATCGCCTGCTTCCCAGCCCGGCCGCGGCCGCGGTGATTGCGATCATCTCGGCATGAGCCGTGGGGTCCTGCAGTGTCTCGAGCTGGTTGTATCCCCTGCCGATAATCCTGCCATTATGCACGACTACGGCGCCGACAGGGACTTCCTTCCTCTTCTTCGCCTGGTCCGCTTCCCGGAGGGCGGATTCCATCCATCGTTCGTCTTCTGTCATGAATCCAATATCGGAGAACTGTGGAAGTGAATCAAGGCAGGACTTCCCGGCCGTGCGTGGCGTCACACGCGGATCCCTCCCGGACGGGCATTCCCCCAAACGGGAGTGTCCGATTGGAATGATACCGCGTCCTTTACACTGCACAGGGGCGGAGGAAGCTATCGGAGGAATGCGTATGTGTGTGTGCGCCTGGAGGGATTTGAACCCCCAACCCTCAGATCCGAAGTCTGATGCTCTATCCAGTTGAGCTACAGGCGCGAACAACTCTAACATACAAATCGCGCGACAGAACTTCAACGCTTGCCCGTGGAGGTTTGTTGCTTCTGCTCACCGATTCCTCTACATTTCTTCCGTAGGCATACTGCCAACTGACGATTCTCTTGCGTACGACAATGAGACGGTTCCAAAACGAAACCCCCGAACAGGCTATTCGCCGGGTGACAGAGGATATGGTCCTCCGCGCGATCAAGCTTGCGAAGAAAAAGGGGAGAACGATTGCGATAAGCAAGACTGCGAACGGCAAAGGGGTCGATATCGCAACGCTCGACCCCCGGACGCCGGACGGTGCGAAGAGGTTAGATGCGTACCTGACTCCCGGCCAGCGCCACTACACGTTTTCCGGGCTCGGCGCCCCTGAGGAGCCGAACGCGGTTAACTGGCGGCTGATTAATCTCCCTGCATGGCGGCGTGTACTCGTACAGTTTCAGGTGGCGGTGTCCTTCGTCATGAAGGGAAATCCTTTCAAGAACAGGTGGTACCGATGGATGGGGGCGCATATCGGGAAAAACGTGGAAATCATGCAGCTCGCCTGGCTCGACCATTTCCGTCCGGAGCTTATTTTTATCGGGGACAACACGCTTTTGGGTGCGTACACCCGGGTGACTGTCCACGCGTACGAGGGGTGCGGAAAGTTCCGATACGGCCTTGTGGAAATCGGCTCTCACTGCACGATCGGTGCGGGAACAGGGATCGGACCGATCAGGATTGAGGAAAACGTCCGCACGCTCCCCGGGACGACGCTCTCCCCCTACCTTGCCCGAATCCGGGCAGGATCGGTTGTCGGGTATAATCCTCCCCCCGTCAAGCTTCCCACACCCGCGGAGAAGGGGGAGCAAACTCCGGATACGCCGTGACCACGTTACCGCTCCGCGACACACGGATCGCGTACGCTGAACAGGGAGGGGGGGAGCCTCTGCTGTTTGTGCACGGCACACTCGGATCGATGAATGACTTCCCCGGGCAGGTCGGATTCTTCTCGCCGTCTCACCGGGTTATCGTGTACAGCCGGAGGTTTCACCCGCCGAACAGCCCGGGGGAGCCGGATGATGCGTATTCGCTTTCCGTACAGGCGGCAGACCTCGCTGAGGTGATAGAGGATCTCGGTGCCGCCCCCGCAAACGTCGCCGGCTCCTCGTACGGGGGGTACGTTGCTCTCTGGTGCGCTATCCGTCACCCCGGTATCATCCGCCGGCTCGTTCTCGGTGAGCCGCCCATACTTCCGCTCTTGAAGATAACACATGAGGGGACGGCGGCGCTAGAGGAGTTCGAGGCAAATGCGCTCTCCCCGGCGCGCGACGCTTTTCTTCGGGGAGACGAAACGCTGGCGGTGAAAAAGTTCTTTGACGGTGTGTCGGGCCGCGCAGGGACATTTGACCTGCTATCCGTCCCTTCCCGTGAGAGGTTGATGGAATCCGCCGGGGTTCTCATGCGTGAGCTTCTTTCGCCGCCCTCAGAATACATGCCGGTGATCTCCGGGGATCAGATCCACTCGGCGGATGTTCCCGTCCTTCTGCTCAACGGACAGAAGAGTCCCCGGCTCTTCTCTCTGATCACGGATGAACTGGAGCGCCACTTGCCGGATACATACCGGGTTCTCATTCCAGGCGCGGGACATGCCATGCACGCCGCAAATCCCGTTTTTTATAACGAAGTCCTCCGTGAGTTCCTCGCACCGGAGTGACGGCAGCCCGAATCGACGGGGGCTGGTGTTGATTTTCACTCGGGAAGTGGGCATATTATAAAGGTATCTGTTATTTGGAAGCCCACAGGCGCTGGACCGCGATCGCCTGTGGGCTTTGTCTTGAAATCGGCGAATCATAACGGAGGATTTTCCGGTGCTCAGACTTCAAACGTACGCATTTGTCGTTGCCGCGGTCGTGGCTGCATGGTTGCTCCTGAGGGTGATCAAGAAGATCGTCATCGCGGTGATTGTCATTGTGATCCTTGCAGCGATCGGCCTGTTCGTGTACCTGAGGTTTTATTGAGTCTCCGGAGTCTCACCGGATCGAAGCGTAACGAAGGAGAATCCATGGATCGAAGGTCTTTTGTCAAGCAGACACTCGGGGCGACGCTTCTGGCGGCGACAGTCGGGGCTTCCGCGAGGTTTCCCCGGCTTTTCGCCGGCATCCCGTCGCTCCCGTTTGACCTCGTTGCAGTCAAAGGGGGAGATCCCGACGCGATGTTCGACGTTGCAATCGGCGCGCTGGGGGGGATGACTGCATTTGTGCGAAAAGGACAGAAAGTCGTCATCAAGCCGAATATCGGGTGGGACGTTGCGCCTGAGCGGGCGGGCAATACGAATCCGAAACTCGTTGCCAGAATTATCCGGCATTGCCTCGATGCCGGGGCAAAAGAGGTGTACGTGTTCGACCACACCTGCGATGACTGGCGCCGATCGTACAGGAACAGCGGAATCGAATCAGCCGCAAAAGACGCAGGGGCGACGGTGGCGCCGGGTCACACGGAGGGATATTACCACAGCGTCACGGTCACAGGTGGCAAGGTCCTGAAGGAGGCGCTCGTACACGAGCTCATACTTGAATCCGACGTGTACATCAATGTCCCCGTGTTGAAACATCACTCCTCGACGCAACTTACTGCGGGGATGAAGAATCAGATGGGAGCGGTGTGGGACAGGGGGTACTGGCACCGGAACGACCTGCACCAGTGCATCGCCGATTTTGCCGGATACAGGAAGGCGGACCTGACGGTCATAGACGCGTATCTGATGATGAAGCAAAACGGCCCGCGCGGAGTGTCGCTGGATGACGTAGTGTTGCTCAAGACGCAGATCGTGACGACTGATGTCGTTGCCGCTGATGCGGCCGGGGCAAAGCTGTTCGGAGTGAACCCGGATGACATCAGCTACATCAAAAAAGCAGCCGCCGCGAAGATCGGTAGGAAAGACCTGGAAAACCTGAACATCAAAAGAATCACGCTGTAATCCCGATGGCCCTCCGGCACCTCAGGACCGTTCGGGTTGTTGTCTCTCTTCTCCTGTTTCTCCCCGTGCTGTTCATGTTCGTCGACCTGACGGGGTTTCTTCCGCCGTGGTTCATCGGCGCGCTCACCGCGCCTGAATTTATTCCCGGAGTCGTCAGGATTTTTTCCGGTATCGGGGCGGGGCTGGCCGGGCTCCTCTTCGTTGTGGCATTGACGCTGACGTTCGGGAGGGTCTACTGTTCGACGATCTGCCCTCTCGGGACATTGCAGGATTTCTTCAGCCGGCTTAACAGGAGAAGAAACAGCCGGAGGAGGTTCCGGTTCCGGCGCCAGAACTACCTGCTCCACTACGGTGTCCTGGGCCTTGCCGCGTCACTCGGCGTGGGGGGGAGCCTCTTTCTCCTCAACGTCATCGAGCCGTTCAGCAATTTCGGCCGCATGTGCGGAACGCTCCTTCGTCCGTTTGCCATACTCCTGAACAACGGGATTGCCTCCCTTCTCGACGCCGGGCACGTCTATCTGCTTTTCAGCGTCCCTCTCCGCGTCCCTCCGCCCGAATCGATTATCCTTGCATGTGTGTTCGCCGGGGGGCTCTTTGCGGCGTCATACGTGCGCGGGAGGCTTTTCTGTAATACGCTCTGTCCGGCCGGGGCCCTTCTCGGTCTGATCTCCCGGTTTTCCGTATTCAGGATCGTCTTCGACAGGGCGGCGTGCAAGGATTGCGGGCTCTGCGAGAAAGTGTGCAAGGCCGAGTGCATCGACAGCAGGAACATGCAGGTTGATTTCAGCGCCTGCGTGAGCTGCTTCAATTGCATCGACGCGTGTCCGACGACCGGCCTCAGGTACAGGGGGTTCCGACGGGGAGTTCCGGATCGCTCATCGCCCCCGGTCGACCGCAGGAGGCGCACGATTCTGCGCGGGGGAGTGGGGGCGGCCCTGATGGTGCTCCCCGGGCGCGACACGTTGAAGGCTGTTCTTCCCGCGCCGACAGGGAAGTCAAGAAGCAAACTTCCGATTTCTCCTCCCGGGTCCGGAGGGATAGAGCGGTTCACTTCCCGGTGCACGGCCTGCCATCTCTGCGTCAGCGCCTGTCCCACGCAGGTCCTGATCCCCACGCTCCTCGCATACGGACCCGGCGGCTTCCTCCAGCCGCGGATGGACTACTCCGTCAGCCCATGCACGTATGACTGCGTTCTCTGCGGGCAGGTCTGCCCTTCGGGGGCGATCCTCGCTCTCACTCCGGAGGCAAAGAAGCTGGTCCAGATCGGCAAGGCCAGGTTCGTCAAAGACGACTGCATCGTTATTGCGAAAAAAACGGAGTGCGGGGCTTGCTCAGAACACTGTCCGACCAAGGCAGTCCATATGGTGAAAACCGACGGGCTGTTTCTCCCCGAAGTGAATGACGACCTTTGCATCGGCTGCGGTTCTTGCGAACATCCTTGCCCGTCCACTCCAAACAAGGCAATTTACGTCGAGTCGAACCCGGTGCACCTCACTGCCCGAAAACCGGAAACGAAAAAAGCCGAACCGCAGGCTGCCCCCGCCGCGGACTTCCCGTTCTGATCAGTCGTAGTAGTTCTTCGTCCACGAGTGTTGCCGGAGGCGGGCGAGGAGGGCGTCACTCAGCCTTCTGCCGTCCGAGACGCCGCAATTGGCGCGGACGTTTTTCGCTTTCCTCATCCCGGGAATGACCGTCGAGACTGCGGAGTGGTGGAGGCAGAACCGGAGAGAGAGTTCCGGGAGCGTCGCAGCTTCTTTGCCGAGGAGCCCCCTGAGGTCATTCGTTCTGCGGAACACCTCTGATTTCCTCTCCCCTTTGAAATAGTTGTTCCGGAAATCCCCCGGGGAGAACACTGTGTCGGGTGTGATGGCTCCGGTCAGCGCCCCCTCGTCAAACGGGACCCTCGCAATGATGCCGATGTTCTTTTCCACGCAGAGGGGGAAGAGCGCGTCTTCGGGCGACTGATCGAATATGTTGTATATCACCTGGAACGTATCGATCAGACCCGTGGCCGCCGCGAGAAGGGCGTTGGAAGGCTGGTGATCGTTTATCGATATTCCTGCAAACCGGATTTTCCCCTGCTCTTTCAGTTTTGCGAAAGCGCGTTTCCATTCGTCCCTCTCGGTCCACCTGTCGTCCCACACGTGGAGCTGCATGAGATCGATGGTCTCGACGGCAAGGTTTCTGAGGCTCGTCTCCGTCGATGCGATAATGTGCTCGCACGTGAACACCTGGGAGATCGGCGTCCCCGGCCGGGCGGGCCAGATCCGGTTAATGGGAGGAATTTTTGTCGCGACAATGAGATCGCCCTTTCTCTCTTTCAGGAACCGGCCGACGAGGGATTCGCTCTTCCCTTCACCGTACACGAGTGCGGTGTCAAAAAAATTGACGCCGAGGTCCGCCGCTTCATGGAGCGCCGTCATCGATTCGGCATCGACCTCCCCCTGCCACATCCCGCCGCCGATTCCCCATGCGCCAAATCCGATTTCCGAGACGCGGAGGCCTGTCCTGCCGAGAATTCTGTATTTCATCTGACAGCTCCTTTCCGATTGCCGAAATCCAAAAATAAAAAGATCGGGCTGGTTTTGCCAACCCGATCGCATTGCCCCCTAACCTGCCGCCTGATTCTCACGCCGTGCCGCCCTGTGAGGGATAGACAAAGCTCGTGCTTTCCTCGTTCGTTTTGACCGGTCGCACCTCGATTCTCGCCGTGGTGCTGAATTCGAATTCGGGATTGTCCTTTGCGATTGAAACTGCCTCATCCAGATCCCGGGCGCGTATGTGATAATACCCGACCTGGACTTCACCGGTTTCGTTGATTGCTCCCTCTTTCCATGCGCCGTTTGTGCCTGAGAGGATCTTCCCCTCCCTGATGAGCGGCTGCGCGGAGATCAGTTTCCCGTCCTTTTTGAGTTTCCCGATGTACGATTCACACTTTTTCAGGAATTGTTGGTGGTGTTCCGGGGACCATCCCGCCTGGTGGTTGATGCCGTTACGGATAAGAAGCATGAACTCCTTCATGTCCGGCCTCCCTCCATTGGTAATCCCTCCGACGACCATCCCCGGGGACACTACATGAATTCGAGATGAACGAGTGCACCCGGAGGGATTTGAACCCCCAACCCTCAGATCCGTAGTCTGATGCTCTATCCAATTGAGCTACGGGTGCATGAAATGCGGAACCGGTGGAACGAAAAAAACCGCGGGAAGTGAACGGGAAGTTAGGCGATTATTGCTTGAAATTCTGCACCGTGTAGCCTTAACGGGAATCGAACCCGTATTTGAGCCTTGAGAGGGCTCCGTCCTAACCGTTAGACGATAAGGCCGGAGAAACCATCGGTTTGCCGGCTGATGCGCTGCCCCGCAAGGATTCGAACCTCGATAAGCAGATCCAGAGTCTGCTGTCTTGCCGTTAGACGACGGGGCAATTGAAATACGCTCTAATTTCGCCGAAAGTGAGCTTCCGAGTTCTCGGAATTGTCGATACTCGGGGGCTCCTGTCGATACAGTCGATACTCCTCCTACGTGATGAGAAGAAGATAATGATTTTTGTGATTTTACACAACTGTGAAGACGTGACAGACCGGCCATTGAGCAACCTGGTCAGCTGGAGATCCGGACACCTGGACATCTGGACACGGCTGTTTCCATGCTGCAGAGCCTTGGAATACGCCGGGTGCGCACGCCTTTGCGCCTGAGGAGGCCCTTCACTTCAAGGACCACGTTCCCTTGGGCTTGGTTAGAGAATGCCCTCCCAAGGCGTCCAGGTCCCGCCGAACCGTTCTTCCGTCGATATCACCTTCCATCTTCGAGGAGAGGTATTCAAGGACCTCGTCTAGCTGAAACCTCTTGCCACGAAACTCACCTTCAATGATATCGCGTCTCTTCTCCCTGTCGTTGATGCTGGGTTTCTCTTCTGGGATGTCCTCGAGGTGGATGCTCTTGATAAAGTTCACCTTGTCCTGTACAAACCTCAGCGCATAGTCTGCATATTCAATGGTAGACTGGCGAGATGCATTGGCCGTTGTGACTGCCTTCGTGAGCTTGAACGCAGATCTCATGATACGAAGGCGCATGTCCTCGACCAATCTCTGCAGCGGCTCTGGCACCTCGGCCAGCATTGCAGTCACTCTCGAGTGAATGTGATCCCTCACTTCCTTCGGATTCTCTATCACCCTGTATTCGGACCTCAAGAATGCAACGAGGTACTTCAGGCGCATTTCCCAGGGTTCGACGCCTTTTGATCTGCCGGATCCCATTACGTCAAAGTTCTTCGTCATTTCTGACGCCGTTTCCATAGCGCGCGCCTCGTTTCTCGGTATCTCAACGATATAGTCGAACCGAGCAAGCATGTTAACAGGGATGTCAATATCTGTGAACGAATTGAAATGTCCCGATGGATCGATCTGGCTGTACTTGTTCATATCGAGAAGGAGGGCGGTTTCCGTCGGGTGAATGGTAGCAGCGGTTGTGCTCTCCAGAACCTGGCCTTCCTCCATCATTCGCACGAATAGCCCGCAGACCGCCTTTCGCGTCTCAGCACGCACCTGATGAAACTCCTGAATGCACACAACGCCATCGTGGTTTATTGGCAGGATCCCGGGTTCGCTGACGTTTCTTTTCGATTTCGACTTTACGGTTCCAACCAGACCTGCGACGGTCACTTTCCTGGCACTTGAGCTGATCTCCTGTCCGACTGTATTCAAGATCAAAGCAGCTCTTGTCAAATACGACTTCCCGACGTTTGGAGGGCCGATGATGAGGCCATGGAGTTTTTCGAGGAACTCACTTCTACCTTGGGAGAAAGCCTGAAGGATGACGAATTCGAGTGCTCTCGAAAGCTCGGCAGCTCTATCGAGTGCCTGAATCCCAAGCCCCCTCGCGATCTCTTGCTTGATATGACTGATGATTCCGTTGAGTTCTGGGTGGGCTCTTAGGATCGAATACGGGTGGTCCACTGGAATTCCATGTCGCCTGCCGCCTACCACTACTCCAAATCCAGCAGGATCTTCGACTGAAGGCGACCAGGGGACAAGGTCGATCGGGCTTACGTCGGTAGAGATATCGTGAAGATAGAATCGGGGTTTCGGTCTATTTGCTTTAGTCTTCTTCCGTGGGTAGAACGGTACAATCGCTCCAAAGAATGTACAACGGGTACGGTCATGGTGTAATCTCCCTAGATCTGTCATCACACAACGCGCCTGAAAGTCGAGCGAATCAATCGCAGTTCCATGGGTATCAGTGATCTCGATGCCAGCAATACTGGTTGTTCCAGAACCTGCCATATCAAATGCAACCACCGGATTGACGCGAGAAATGCGCCCGATGATTCTTACCGGGGAGAAATATGCGTCTCGAGCGAGCAAATCGTGGAGTAGTTGAGCCTCCTCAACCTGCCATCGGTCGTCGATATTGAGGTCGACAATGTCTTTTGGGTCCTCTCTTGGGACCTCGACTACCGTTGCCATATGGCAAAGCTCATCAACGGCGGCTTCGAGCTTGTCGAGAGGGACGTAATCGTCGTACTCCGCGATGATTGATTTTACGACTTCGAGATCCTGAGGGGCAATCAAATTCCAATATGGCTGGATCTCGTCAGCCTCGTAGCCAGTCTTGGTGGCCAATTCTGATTCTACTTCAGGCTCTTCTACATCATCACCTCGCAAAGTAGTGTCAGTACGTCGTGGGCCTGAAGCTGCTTCGTGGTTCTCGGCCGGCGCGAGGTTTCGGTCGCCCGTGGGCTTTGGTTTCTCTTCTGGTGGTTCATATACTCTATTTCCAAGCTCTTCGTCCGTGCTCATATGAAGGCTCTCCCACAGATCTGGTGTTTCCGACCCCAGGGCGATCGGGATATCGCGGATTGACTTGACTTCTGCGATTAATTCAGAGTAGAAAGCTCTTCGAGTCTCAGGATTGTAGCGGTTCTTTGAGTCTGGTGCTGCTGGGGGCACGAGAGCATGCGAAGAATCAAATAGCCTGGTATCCGGAAAATGCATCCGAACCATTCCCTTGAGTTGATCGGTATAGCGGGCGCTGCCAAGGATAATCTTCTGGATGCGGCTCGGGTCCAATTCCGTAAGTGCCCTGCGAACAAGCTGCTTGTATTCCTCCAGGTAATTTTCGTAGGTAAGAATCGGCTCCAGAATGAGGCTGAGCGCATACCCTTTTGCTTCCTGGATCCTACGAGCTGCATGGATCCGTTCGTCGAGCGATGCGGTGCCATGCTCAAACTCCTTGATTACATAGGCCGGGCTCAGCGTGATGTTGAATCTCGCGCGATCTTGCCCGTTATAGCGAAGGAATCCGTCGACATAGCTGGATCGTGACCGAATCGTGAATTTGAATCGAGGGTACTTCTGGACCATCGACATCAGGAAGGCACTATTGTCGGTCAGGTGGTCAACAGCGAGGAAATCGTTGAATTCCGATGCTGTGAGCGTAAGGGGGTACTTGAGGTTGTTCGAATACCACTCCATTATTGTATCACGATCGCGCCTGAAACGTGTCGCGTCGATTTGAAAGGTGGTGTTGTTTTCATTGAGCTGTTCGATCAGATTCGCCTGTCCGAGATTATACCGATCAATTGCTTCCGCGTCCTTCGTTACTTGAGCGCCCACGTAGAGGTCCCGGAGCCAATCGGCGGTCTCCTTGAAGCGGTCCGGAAGCTTGATGAGGCGGACCCCAAAGTAGTCAGACAAGTGTGTCCATAGGGTGAGTATCGCAGCGTGGGCTGCAGGTGAGGAGGCGATCTCGTGCTCAGCCTTGTCGAGATTTGTGTAGAAGTAGTGCTCTGGAGTCTGGTTTGTTTGCAGATAGCAGAATTCACAGTTGTTGGCACACATCCACGACAAATTGAGGACTGTGGTGAGCGATTCGACAATATCCCCAGGGGAATCGAACGTCCGAATGAAGTCCTCGGATCGCTCAGAGATAATTGCCGAATCCTTCATGTACAAAAATTTCTCCCTGGGGGTGCGGACGGGATACGTGAAATCCGGGGAGGGGAGGTATTCGACGGCAATTGCAGGGTCGAGCCTCTTCGCCCGTTCGATGATTTCAGCAGTCTTCCGAGAGTGCGTTGATTGCGGCTTGACGAGTAGACGTTTTGGGATGAAGATGCTCATCGATGGTCTGCGCGGGCTGATTACATTAAACGAAGATACCTATACGTTTTATCAGAAGAAACCAAAGCCCGGGCATTTAAGCAGGCATTTAAGCAGCCCTACGGGACCATCCGGGCGCGCTACCCCTGATTCTCCGGTTCGCCGTTGCGATCCTGCTCAGGCTTGCATATATTCCATTCGTAAATCCGTTCGCACGAATAGGCTCTCAGTGGTTGAGGGCCTTTTTTATTATTCACCTGCGAATCGCTCATTGAGTTGAATGCGGAGCTACTCCACCGCACTGCGCCACGATTCCGGAGGGGAGTACAGAGGATAACGCCGTGAAGGAAGAAAGATGAAGAAGAAGAAGATGAGCCATAAGGAGGACAGGAGGGGCAAAATTCGAAGAGGCAAGAGGATTGGGAGTGGTAAGACACACCGGACTCAGAAACGCGCTAAAACTAGGTCTACACAAGGTTTTACGAATCGCCGGCCAAGACGATCTGGTTACTTGACGGTGCGCACCAAACCTCTCGCTGACGCCATTCTCGATGCGCTCCGACGAATACAGGGGCCGATGAGCACTCGCCAAGTTTTCTATCAATGCGTTTCGCGCCAGGCAGTTGAAAATACCGACGCGGGATACGACAGGGTTGCTCGGCTACTTGTATTGCTCCGGCGGAACGGAACGATTCCGTATGAGAGAATCGTGGACCGGACGCGATCCATGCACCGTGTGGCAACCTGGGATTCCCTGGGGGAGGCATACTTCGCCTTGAAGAATCAATACCGACGCGACCCTTGGCAGAATCAGAACGTTGTGCCCTTCATTGGAATAGAGAAGGACGCTCTTGCGGGTATAGTCGAGAGCGTTGTTGATCGATACGCGGCTCCACTCGCCGTAACGCGCGGATATCCCTCCCTCGACTTTCTGCACAACTGGGCAATGGAGATACGGGTACTCAATTCCTTCGGAAAACGGGTTCATGTTTTTTACTTTGGGGATTTTGACAGCACGGGCATACACATCCCGCAGGCAATTGAGGATGATTTGAGATGGTTCGGGGCAGAATTTGAATTCCAGGTAGCCGGACTCTTGAAAAGCGATATTGAGGAATTCAATCTCCTCCCGGGCCCACTGAAAAAAGGGACCGCAGAAAAGAAAGGAGACACGAGAGCAAAGGCTTTCGAAAAACTCCACGGAAACCGTGTATACGAACTGGATGCTCTACCTGCTGATGAATTGCGAAGGAGAGTGCAAGAACGCATTGAGTCGTGTATTGATCAACGGTCGTGGCAGATAATCGAACGGGAGGAGGTCAGCGATCGGAAGGAGCTGGAGACAAACATAGAGGCGTCCGGTTACAAACCTCCGGAACCTCCCCCAAGGGCAGCAGAAACTCCGATCGATCCAACTTGAGCAAAAAGCCCGAGGACCAATGGGAGCCGGCATGGATGATGCAGTAGGGGTCTGCCTATAATGTCTCGAATGTCTCTGGGTTCTGTGATTGCTGTGTGCGGCGTCCGGAAGGAAGTTACTGGGAAAGCACCTTGACAACTCCCAGGATACGTTCCTTCGTGTCTTTGGTAAATTCCCGCCTCTTTGATCTCAGTAGCACTCCCCTTAATCCCTCAAGCAGTTCTTCGACGTCGTTCTTCGGAGGCTCTTCTTCCGATTCTTCGAGAATGACCGCCTTCCTGATCGGATCAAATGTTGCGTGATACCTCAAACTCTCCGCCAAAGCTCGAATCGTCTCACGCCTGACCGGCCTTCTTGTTGCGCTGGGCTTCTTCTTCAGAATGGCGTAGAGAGTGGTAGGGTGGAGCCCGCTCCGCTCAGCGAGCTCGTATATCGATATTCCCCCGGCTGCGGAGAGGCGATGGATTAGTCGCTGGATCCCGAGAATGTCGTCTTTTTCCACGATTTTGGGCATGGTCAGGGTAGAATGATTATCAGCATAAATAATAGTGAATATACTTGACTTAGTCAAGGATTCTTCCTATAATAAGATTGCCGCTAGATTCTTGATCGGCGATGACATGTTGGATATTGGTGTGGATATTTGATCGACGCCTTCCCGCGTAGTTTCTCCCTCTCTCTCCAACCGTAACTCGTAAGAAACCCCCTTTTGAAGTGAGAACGATCATTCCGTTCGATGTATCGCGCCTGCAAAGTGCGAGCGCGGCATTTGAATCGCGATTTACGAAAACCAGAACATAAGAAATGGGTAAAGGACTACATCAATTAGGAAAGAAATGGAATCCGATCACCGGTTGTACAAAATACTCCGAAGGCTGCGCACACTGCTACGCGTTGGATCGGCTGATTCCTTTGATGACAAATGAGAAGTATACAAATGGTGGCCATGTTACCTGCCACGAGGATTTGCTTGACCTCCCGAGGAAAAGAAAGAGTCCAGGGACTTTCTTTGTGAACAATATGGGCGACCTCTTCCATGACGATGTCCCGTTGAGCTTCCTGAAGGAGCTCTTCCGCACAATGAATGAATGCAGCCGCCACAGGTTCTTCGCATTGACAAAACGGAGTGCGCGAATGGTCGAGTATGTTCCTCATTTGAATTGGACGAACAATATCTGGATGGGGGTAACCGTCGAGAGTGCGAAGTACACTTCCAGGATCGATGATTTGAGAAGAGTGCCGGTCAGCCACAGATTCGTCATGTGTGAACCGCTTCTCGGACCTGTGGGGACGATTGACTTGAAGAACATCGACCTGGTTCTTGTCGGTGGAGAGTCCGGCACAGGCTTCCGCAAAATGGAGCCGAGTTGGGCACGGGAGATAAGAGATCAGTGCATCTCGGCTGGAGTGATGTTCAATTTCATGCAGTACGCCGCAGTCGATCCGCGACCCCTTGGGCGACAACTGGATGGACGGGAATGGAAGGAACTTCCTGAACAGGATCCCCAGCTCAGTCTCTTCTGAAGAAGATGTCAATAGAATGAAGGATGAATATGAATAAGTACAGAACGAAAGATATGCCCCTGGCGAGTTACCTCCTGTGTGAGGAAATCCCGCTTGTGGATTGTGAGAAGCAGAGCAACGGTACATCGATCTTTGTTTTCGAAGAGACACCGAAGCTCTTGGACCATGTAGAGAAATACTTCAGCTTCAAAGCACTGGTGAACCCAATTCTTTTTTCCAATGCCACGAAAAACCTGAAGAGCATTATGTATCGTGATAATTAATCTACCACAATTGAGGACCAATGAATGACACTGAAACTATCGTCGGAGTAAGCTCCGAATCGCAAAATGTAGATACCCCTCTACGAAGCACCCCACCCCCAACACCCTCGTCAGTCGAATTGACTGGAGAGGCTTACTACATGTGCAGCCATGGAATGAATGTTCTCCCCGTCACCGGCAAGAAGACATTTGTCGAATGGACACGGCTTCAGACTCACCGCCAGACCTTGGACGAGATAAACGCGTACAACTGGAAAGCTGCGACCGGACTCAGTGTGATTCTGGGTCTGAATGACGTCCATGCGATTGACATTGATGCTGTAACGGACGAAACCATCCTCTCGGACTTGCTCACGAGGCTCGGACTCCCGCTCGATTACGAGTGGGTTGAGAAGACTGGTAGCGGGTTCCAGGTATTCTTCATCTGCCATGAGGAAAACCCGATCACGGTGACGTCCGGCAAATGTGTTAGCGGCAGATGCGACCATCTTGAATTGCGGTGGAAAGGCTGCTACAGTGTGGTTCCTCCATCAGCACACTATGATAAGAACGGGCTCCCGGATGGGAAATCGTATTGCTGGAAAAACGATCATCCCCGCTCAGGCCCTGCAGAGCTCCGTTTAGACCAGGTGATGGAAGCCTGGGATGCATTCGCGGTAAAGAACGTTAAGCCGCAGCTCCCTCCGGTATTACCGGCCACCCCCGTAAACCGGGTTCCCGAAATTGAAGAGGCCATTAACGCGTTCGATATGCGGAGATTCCTTCGCGCTCAAGGTATCCCTTTCCAGGAGGAGGGAGACGCTCAACACCAGGTGCGAATAGAGTATGAGAAGGGCCACAACTCGCTCCTTTGGAATGATGAGAAGCACTGTTCGAATTGGATGAGGGAAGGGAGGGGTGGGGGACTCTTTGAAACTCTTTCCTTCCTTGTGTATGGTGATTATGATTTTGCCAAGCTGGATGGGGTCGATAAGCACAACATCTTTGAGATCCTTGCCCAGTTCAGCGGCGTTCATATTCCGCCGGCTGACACGGTGGCGCCCACGAAGAAGAAGCACGTTGACACTGGAGAAATCGTCTGGACATCTGGTGATGAGCTCTTCATTGAGCCCGACGAGGCGATAGAATGGATAGTTGAAGGTGTACTGGAGATGGAGTCCTTTGCCTCGATCTACGGGCCTCCTGGGCACGGTAAGAGCATGGCGACACTTGAGTTGTGCTTGAAGGTCCTGAGCGGCCAACAAGTGGAGTGGTTAGGAAAAAAGATCCTTCGGAAAGGAGATGTGGTGTACATCCGCTATGAGGGTAGTCGTAAGAGGTTCAAGGAGAGGTACAAGAGGATGGCAAGAGCGATCGGCCTGACTCCGGAGGAAATGAAGGGCTTTCACGCCATCGAAAATCCCCCCACTCTTGAGGCGCTCTCGGATGAATTGAAGAGGGTGTGCGCGCTGTGGAATCCCGCCCTTATCGTGGTGGACTCTTTTTACCTCGGGCATGAAAAGGATGAGAACTCGAATACCGACATGAGAGCCCTGGGTAAGCAGCTCCAGGAGCTTATGAACACGTACGGCACGTGCGTCCTCATCATCCACCACACGACAAAACATATCGAGGATAAACAGCTCCACTCGGATAACTTCCGAGGAGCGGCCATGGCAGCAATGGTTGAGTCGCTCATGGAGTTTCGACAGGATATGCAGGTCCCCTCAGAGAGGTTCTGGAAGTGGACCAAGTTGAGAAACGGTGAGGACGAGGATAAGCGATGCGAGGGCGGATACTTTGACCCAAGCACGTTCTTCACGATTTCGACCGGCGAGACGAATGAATGGAAACACTTGAAAGGAGAAACTATGAAGAAGCAGGAAGGTTTGGAGAAATACCTTGCAGGCACTTCAGGGCTACCGAAAAGTGCCCTGGTGAAAATGCTGGAAGATCAGGAGCACTTGTCGCAACCAGGCGCCTATAAGCGGATTGACAAAGCCCTGAAAAGTGGGATCCTGACCCTTGACCCCGCCACGAAGCTGATTTCGATGGGGGAGAAGAAGGGAGAAGGGGTATAAGGTAGAGGAGAGGCGGTAGAAGAGTAGAAGTAGAAGAAATTCTTCTACCGCCGTTCTCCAGTATAATACAAGTAGAAGAAATTATTCTACTTCTCCTTTTCTACTCACCGCACGGGCAAAAGCAAAAAAAGAAAAACCCACCTCATCTCCCCCCACGACCCTCGGTGAGCCCGCCGGGAGGCGAAGAGTTTATTTTTTTATTTTTGACCGGCCCGCGAGTGCTCCGAGATGGATCCTGGTACCACCCCAGCGCGCGAACTTTTCGGGGGAGCCAAAATCCTCCTCAATTCCCACTCGAGAATCGACCGAAATGAGCGGGGAACCCTTGTCAATTCAAGAGATTCTGATTCGAAGGCAAGAGAGCACTCGTGAGAGTCACCGATTGTCTGAAGCTGAACCCTTAGACGGCCGAAACCGGCCACAGAACCCTCAAGGATCGATTCTGGGACTATCTGAAAAGCGACCCGGAGATTATTGCATCAGTTATCGATGGGCTCTATGGATCGTGGTTCCCACCCCAGCCCGATTCGTAATCAAGCTCCGGAAAAAGTCCTACTTCTCTCCCCAGAATTCGGACCGAAAAGAGAGAATTCGCCGCGCCAGCTCTGAAGAAAGTGATTGGGGAGCAGAAAAAACGGTGTGCCGAGCCCAGGCTGATTCGTATCCTTATCGCAGATGGATGGTGAGGGGGAGGAGGGGATGAGAGTGTTGCAGGAGATGAATGATCTCCATGCTACCTCTGGCTGATGGGCCATCACGAATCGGCGGGAACAAGCTCGTCTGGCTTAACGGTCCTGATACCAAACACGAGCAAGTAAAGGACCATCCAGATTTCCGCGATTGCTGACGGGATGGTGACGAAGACGTTGATCTTTTCGCCAAACTCGGGAATCAGGAACACTGCGAGCATGCCCACGAGGTAGCAGGCACCCCCCAGCATGAGCACGACGCCTAGCGCCTTGGGGAAAAGCCCTGACTTGAACGCGAGATATCCCAGGGGCACCAGCCATAGGCCGAAGAAGATCTGGGCAATGAGGAAGCCGTAGTGATGGATGTCGAGCAAGAGCAGCACCAGGGCATTCGAACCTGCCACACCGAAGACGGCCGCGTACGACGCATCGGTTGCGATCCGCTCGGCGGCAATCTCGAAGACATCGTTAAGACACACGATGGCGGCCCCGACGGCGACAAGGACCACCATTGTCCCAGCCAAGTTCTTGTTCACGTGCTTGAGCAGCAAATACAGCGTCATACCGAGAAAGATCCAAACCGTCGCCTGGAACAGGTCGGCAACAACGCCAATTCGAACAAGTCCGGAATTCGCCACTACGTTGGCAGCCGTGGTCACCGCATCCCCGGCCAAATACACCTTTGCGATCACATACGCGAAGGCGAAGCCGCTGGTAATGCCGTTGAGCAGGTAGAGGACGCCGGCTATTCTTGCAGTCCTTTTGTTTGAACTCATCTTCTATCCCTCGGTTTCAATATCCAAATATGAAGTTAGTCAGACCCAGGCGCAACTGCTGAAGAATTACATTCTTTGAAAATTAGGAATCGGGTCCTCGACAAGTTCAACGAGTCCACAGTGGACGCCTTAGGTCCTCCGGGAAGCGAATTAGCCATGGCCGTGCTGAAGGACATGAACGAGCTCAAAGCAGGGCATGATGAGTTGGTGAAGAGCCTGGCGTCGAGTCTGAACGCACAGTGAACAGCTCCGGACGACAATTATTGGCATCCTGTGCAGTCTGTATTTGTGTCCGTTTGCCTATTCATCTATATTGGAATTATGCCAACGACGACCCACAGATCATTAAGATGACAAGACGCTTTAAGGTGATGGCAATTGTTGTGTTGTTGATACCGGTGATTCTGCTTGGAGTATTGATGATTCCTCCTGTGCAAACCAACTTGCTATTCTATCCAGAGAGACTATCTCCCGAGTTTAAGTTCGATTCCACACAGCACCCTGAAGAGGTATTTCTTCGGACGGAGGACGACCAATCAATCAACGGCCTTTTCTTCCGTTTGCCCAGTACGAAGGTCATTCTATATTTTCACGGGAACGCGGGTAGCCTCTATTCTTGGCAGTATGTTTTCAAAGACTTGCAGAGCTTGCACGTTAGCCTTTTCATAATCGACTATCGGGGATATGGTAAGAGCACTGGAGGGATTTCTGAAGAAGGTCTCTACGAAGACGCGAGGGCAGCGTTTGACTATTTGCTGAGACAAGGGTTTAAGAATACCGATGTCGTGATTTATGGGCGGTCAATCGGGACTGCTGTTGCAGTTGATCTTGCAAGCAAAAGCACGGTCAACTCGGTCATTCTTGAGAGCCCGTTCTATGACTTTGGAAGACTAGTGAATGAGAAGATCCCTTTGGTTCCGATACCTACGTTTCTCTTGGCCTATAAGTTTGACAATCCGACAAAAATACGCAAAATGAAAATGCCCCTCTTGATCCTACAGGGGGACAATGACGAGATAATTCCACCGAGGCATGGCAGAGAATTGTATGACGCGTACCAGGGAAGAAAGTACATTGTTACCGTCAAGGGCGGGCAGCACAATACTCTATCTGAATTCGCTGAGTCCGGACAGAGCATTCTTATCTTTCTATCGAGTGTCGATACAGCCCACTGATTTCATCAAAAAGCCCGCCTTGAGTTGGCACCCGCACACCGTCCTGGGGCTTTCAGGGTTTCGTGATACTCCGCGATATCGATTAATTCGTTCCCGCTGTCCCACGGAACACACTCAACGATTGTTTTTCCAGACCACTATTTGTCAGGGATTCCAAGGTATCATTCGCGAATCGGTAAAGCATCAGTTCGTCTGCACCCGTAGGCGATTTCTCTCTCCCTTCCATAAAGATGATGTCTCCGTTTGACATGAATTGATACGCCGTTCCTGCCTGGTTTAGTACTTTCTTCGGGAGGTCAATTGCTGCTGATGTGTGAAGCTCAATATCAAATTTGAAAAGTTTCCGATTCATTTTGCAATAGAGATCTCGACTGTCCTCCGACCAACCCATTATTATGATTCCAGACGCTGAATCCACGACCGTCGTCAAAGTTGAATCTTTTACGCTCCAAATTGCAAGTGCGTCAACCTGATCGAAGCCGGGGTTTTCTGCTTTCGTCCGTATGGTGGAAATCGCGATCTCCATACCTCGCGGAGATGCAACAAAACCACTCACATAATCAAACCCAGAAAGTGCGGCCACTTGGCAACACTGACCGTTCGTGGGATCGACTTGAAAAAGGCCCTTCCTCCCATCCGTAACGATGACTTGATTTCGATATGTCCAGTCAGCTGACCACATACCATGCAAGTCGCTCCGCCCACAGAGTCGTTCTAATGAAACGGGCAATCTTCTCATAAGTTCTGTACGCGTATCGAACAGGTAAAGCTGACGCGGAGCACTTACGCCACCTATTGCCAACGATCTATCGCTTCCCTCGCGCGAGGTTAGGAACACAATATATCGTCCGTCGCACGACCATCTTGGGGTTTCGTCGTAATAAGAATCGTCCGTTATCCTATGCCTTGTTTTTGTCTTTGCATCAAGGACGAAGATGTCGCCGTACGGAGGCGACCCCGTGCCCTTATTCGTGCACGCCTCGATATACACTATCGGGTGCTTCAAACCTGACCAGGACCAGTCAGATTGTTTAGCTCCGCACCCTACCAAAATCAGCGCGAGCAAAAAGTTGTTCATCTTCATGCGGGACCCTTATGTTCAACTCATCAGATCTTGTTGTCGGTCGCTATATGATGATCTGCAATCTAACTGTGAATCCACGTCCGCACACCGTCCTGGGCCGCCAGACGAATGATTGTCACCACTCTTTAAGGAATGTCTTTCTATTAAACTCATAGAACATTGATCGCTCAAACTGGATCGTCTGATTCTGAGGAAACGCTGCCAGGATCTTATCATATTCGCGCTTCCCATGAGTTGTCCCGAATGCGAATGAGATCGCCACCGCTCGAGCGAGCTTTTGCATAATGAGAACCGAATCCTGTTTAGTCTCTTCGATGAGCTTGTTGCACTTGGTGATGTCCTGTAAGTACTTCTCCTTTGCGTCTTTCCTTCGCCCCATTCGTTCAAGAATAAATCCCTGATATGTCAGCGCACCCACCACTTCTGGGTTATCAGAAAGCAATCTTGCTAGCACACGAATTGCAGCGGGTCGCATCTCAAGCCGAATATAGAAACCAGCCTTGGCAAGGTATGGGTTGGGATTATGCGAATCCATTTCGATCGCCTTATCCAGCAAGGCTATGACGTGTTTTGATTTGTGGAAGTCGTGGTAAGCTTCTGGCATGAGCTTCCCAGCCTCACGGAGCAGTTCTTTGGACTCCTCCATGGTTGGCGCTTGGCTCTGAATTAACAGAGTGGACAAGAAGATGAGACTACAGGTCAAGTGTATGAGCGGCATGATTCACCTGGAGTATTCGATTGAGATTCGTGTAAGAAATCAAGGAGAGTCCTCGTATGTGCACCGAACACCATCATGAGACGCCTGCCCACGACTGGGAGAATGCTCACTCAGAACGTGTTCGATGCAACGCGCTTTAGATCAAGACTTGTCAGTTTCAGATGAAATGGGTAATCAATGATCTTCTTGTGTTTCTTGTAGTACTCTTTCGGCGTCAGCGGCTGGGGTCGGTCCTTTTCATAAATCATACCCCCCGTTCTCTCGGCAAAATAGTGGACTAATCGGTAGAATGTCCTGTGATCTATCTTGGCAGGAGTAGGTATAAGATCACCGGCTGGCGAGCCAATCAAGATCTGGGCGAGATATAGGTAACCGGCTCTCTCGGCTCGCCGCAAGATGACCTTGCTGTATGGAATCCTGTGGAAGGGAGAAAACACAATGCTCACGACGGTGGTGCTTGTATATCCAGGACAACCAGGATTGTCCATAAACTTGGGCCAACGCAAGAACAGAAATGAGAGTCTCTTCTTTTGCCCTCTGTATGATCCAAATGAATAGTCGAATCCAAGGTACTCTTTTTTGCGGAAGGATTTATCAAACGCGTGTGCCGCGAGATCAATAAACGGGGGCAGCCGATCTAAAGACTTCAAAGCTACATATTGCTTCACGATGTCCTCATTGTAGTATGTCTCGACTGCTTAGCGCAAGCACGCCGCCACCGCATCACCGTCCTGGGGCGCCAACAGGAAAACCCAACATCCGATCAGATATTGTTATCAGTAAACGGCACTTGAAGGCTTTCAGCTTCAGACTTTCGTAGGAATCTCGAGAAGAGCTCCACTCCGGCGGTCAACTCCTCCTGCAGGATCAGATACACTGAGAGAACCCTTTCGAACCGAACGGAGATGTCATCGCTTGAGACGCTTGTATAACGGTGTTCTCCCTCACGGCCAATCATCTCCGCCTCTTTTATGGCAGCGGCTTCATCCGGTGCCTTTATCAGGACAATGTTCTCCTCGAATGGAGCGGAGAGAGGCTTGGCTGAACTGGAAGTTGTCTTCATGAGAATGCTTGCTGACCACCACATAGGAGTTACTCCTCTTCAGACATTGCATTTCAAAAAGCTGGGGCATCCTGTCCCGCATCACCGTCCTAGTGCGTGACACTAACCTTCAATAACGGGGTGAGCGGCTTCCGGCTCAGCGTTAACGGAGTACTTCTTCAATCCGCAATGAACGCATTGTCTGCTTCTGTAGGCTTGGAAAATTCCAGAACCCTTTCGATAGAAGTAGCGCTGGTCACATTGGGGACATTTGAATCTATGAACCCGCCTCATAAAGAAGAGCATAAAGAAAGCCCAGCTGTACGCGAATGCACTGACTAGCCATTCAAAATGGTAAGCTAAGTAGAGCGGCTTTACAACAAGATACAGAGCCGGGAAAAATAGAACGACGAGCCAACCTAGCACCTTCAAATCAGCCCTGTGATCGTTCCACGATTTGATAAATTCTGCTTCGTTGCCCATGGACGGACGCTTTCACATCTAAGACATTTGCCTCCTCCTCCTACGGCGGAAAGAGGGCCGAATCATCCTGACTGAAGATACCCCGCCCACCCTCGAGAATCAACGACACGACTCGCGACAAGCGATCATCCCCGCGAACTATCAGATATTACCGAAGCGCAATCTCGTGAACGTGATCCGGCACACGCGAGTGTGATTGCATGTCGGTGACGGGGGAGGTACATTTCAATTGCTGAAGAGCTCCTTCATACAAAGAGGCCCCTGATCCAGTAGCTGTAAGGTCAATTGGCGGCATTTGACTTCCTTAGGAAATTACAAATGAAGATCCTTGCACTCTTGCTCATCATCATATCTCCTCTGGACGCCCAGCAAAAGGACACTTGCGGAATGTGTCTCTTTCCATATTGGGGCAGGATTGTCCCAGGAGTAAGTTCAGAGAAGGACGTGACCGATATATACGGTCAAGGCATTCACCGTGATTCAATAGGTGACTGCGGAGAGCGGTTCTACACGAATAATCGGCATAATTTTACATTGCAGGTAATCTTTACAACGGAATGTATTGTATCGGACATCGAATTATATGATTCTCTCATCACTCCACCAAACGCATCGCAGGTCGAGCTCGCAAAAATGGTCACAGAATTCTTCGAATCGCCACAGGACGAATATGTTTACGGCAACGTGCTACGATTCGGTGATACCTTTGCAGATGTTCTTAGAACTTTTGGCGCGCCTAATTGGAAGAGAGACACCCGCGACGGAACATTGTGGATCTATCGAAGTGCAGTAACGCTGCCACAAAAGACGGGTGTGAGTATCACGTTCAAGCTCGGAAGGGTTGTCTCCGTACGATTCTGGTGTGAATCTCCTTAGTCAGAAACCAGAAATCTAGCCATCACAACTTTGAGTCTCACACTGAAAGAGACGCAGTACCCAATAAAGCTTTCATATATCCAGCGGTCTCCGATCCCCAACCAGGCCGCGCGGTGACGACGGAGCGACGTGGGATATTTCACATGAGATCTCAGTAAAAGGTGACGAAATGCACATTGGCTTGTTCTTGATATTGCTCTTCGTGCCGGGAGACAGTGCAATTACCGTGAGACACGATGTTGATTACTGCGATTCGGTCGCGTCGTGTTTGCGTATGAATTGGGATTCGCTTGAACCGGGTTGCCTAAAATCATTCTTATCAGCGTTCTCGGACGAGCGATGTAAGAACAATGCTGAGTGGAGTGAGGGAGCGAATGAACATTTGTTCCGCCTAATTGACAGAAAGCCCAGCTTGTTCTTTTCAACCCTATTTGCGATGTCACCTAAACAAATCGCGGCTGTGAAGAGGGAAGTCGATCATCCGGTCAATGATGGCATACCAATTATTAGGATCTATGATCGGGTGAAGCAGGCTCAGCTATCTCATAAGCTCAAGAAGAGAGCGCTTGATCTTCTGAGCATTGCGTATGCAAATGAGAAGGAGGAGATCCAGAATTTCGAAAAGAAGAACGGCAAGAAATGGGAATATCCCCCGTGGGAATAGTGTGATTCTCAATTCCAATCTCTGCATTGGGGCAATCACCGATCCCAACCAGGCCTCGCGATGACGTCCGAGAGCATGGTAGGGAGGGTGAGATGCAGTTAATAAGCATGCGAATCAGTTAGAAGCCGACAAATCGAATGAAAACGAGAATGATTTTGCACAGAATTGTCTTCTGTGCCGGACCTATTATTGCTCTATATTTCGTTTTTGTGCTTACCCTCCCAGGTCAAAGAGAAAAGGATCCCACGACGCTGGACATGATTCTCGTCTCGATGTTAGTTTTGTCCTGCCTGTATATGATCTCCTTGTTTTTTCGGGTCTTTTATGACCTTCTCGTTTCCCACAGAGCCGGGAAGTGGCGTTGGCTGCTTTTTGTCCTCGGTCTTCCCGTAACAGGGACGTATGCATACTTTGAAACGTACATCCTAAGCTCCCCTTCGAAAGCAAGAGCACTCCGAGAGATCACGAAGAATGGGACAAACCTTGGGTCGCCAGAACCCGGCATGGCAATCACGTCATTAATGCGCAAAAGGGCATTAGCAGCTGTGATTGATTACGGGATCTACCTGTTCTTCGCTGGATTAATGTTCTATTTCTTCGGCCACCGAGACGGGAGGACTATTTCACTGCGAGGTGGTCCTGGAGTGCTTGTATTCCTAGCGTGGTGGCTCTATTTTCCAATTCTGGAAAGCCTTCGGGGAAAGACACCGGGGAAAGCGCTTCTCGGTCTCCGCGTCGTCGGAGTAACTGGCGCAATTCCGCTCTTACGACAAGCGATTGCCCGGCGACTATGTGACATAGTCGATATTGTCACTTTCATGTTTCTGCCAATAATTGTTCGACGAATTGATGACATCCCGAGGAGATTAGGGGATCGGTTGGGAAGAACGTTCGTTATCGGTGCAACGGGGGATGCCATAAGACCCCAGGTACAGGAAACTGCAGTGGCCGACGACCAATCTTTCACTTGGAGTAAACCCGGCCCAGCAAGGGTTGCGACCGCCGTATACACAACGCTTGTTCTTATGTCAGTTGCCTATCCGTTATCGTTGTGTCTCGGGATTCTCGCAAGATATGCGGGTCTATCATTTGAACGGGAGCGGTTGATTGCTATGCTCCCCGCCTTCTATCGTCTCGGCGTTTGCTTGTTTTTTGTTGGCGTCGTTCTGACGATGTTTTTGTTCCTGAACCACAGGGGCTCCCTTCGTGCTGCAAAAACATCTTTAGCGGTTCAAGGAGCAGCATTTTGGTTATCGTGTGCCATGCTTGTTGCTCTTAATTGGGGCTCAATCAAAGCAAGTGATATTCTGGGACATGATCAGTACACAATTGAAGGGTTGACGAAGGCGATTATCCAAAATCCTGATGATGCGCAATCGTATTACGAGAGGGGTGTTTTGAAGAATGAACAAGGGGACCACGTTGGGGCAATTGCCGACTTCACTACTGCTATTAAGATTAAACCGGACTTCCATGATGCGTATTTCAAGCGTGGGAATGCAAACGACGATTTGGGCAACAAGGAAGCCGCGATTCGGGACTATTCGAAGGATATCGAGCTTAACCCTAGTTCATCTGCCGCCTTTTTCAATCGCGGGAATCTCAAAGATGACCTCAAGGAGTACGAAGCCGCAATCGCGGATTTCAGTAAGGCAATCGAACTGGACCCGGAATACGTAAAAGCATTCTGCAATCGGGGAATATCAAGGAGGCACCTCAAAGATTATCGTGGCGCGATTGAGGATTACAGTAAGGCGATTGCGCTGGACCCCGGTGATCCGGTCTACTATAGCAATAGGGGGATAGCGGAGACATCTGACAATGATTACGCGGATGCAAATGCCGACTTTAGTAAGTCAATTGCATTGAAGCCGGACTACGCAAATGCGTACGCTAATCGCGGTTTCTTAAAGGGCAAGCTCGAAGACTACCGGGGAGCAATTGAAGATTACAGCAAGGCAATCGAGATAGAGCCGGGCAATGCAAGTGCCTATAATAACCGTGCCTGGAATAAGCACCTCTTAGGGGATACTTCGGGAGCCTCAAGAGATGTCAGCAAGGCACTGGAACTTGACTCGCTCTATGCAAGTGCGATAGATACAAGGGGGGTGATAAAACTCGGCCTCGGCAACGTCCCGGGTGCGGTTAAAGACTGTGAATTTGCAGTAAGGTTGGATTCGAGTAATTCTGAATTCTACACTCACCTGGGAGAAGCAAGACAAGCCCAAGGAAATGTCCGAGCGGCGATGAAGGCATACGATAGAGCGATTCAACTCGATCAGGAATCCGCAGAAGCGCTATATCAGCGTGGTATGAGCAAGCTAAGACTTGCTTTGAAATCAAGTGGGTGTGCGGATATCAAGAAAGCAGTAAAGCTTGGATTTAAAGGAGTCAAAACAGACCAAATTCCATGCAATTAGACACGCCCGAGCGCCATTGGGATACGAAATGTCCATGCAATCCCATACCGTGCCTATCGGCGAACTCCATGACAGAAGGACCCGGTGGGGACCGGATGCTCTGACAACCTAAACGAGATATATGACGAATATCATGGTGTTCGTTCTCGCTCTCGTAACCTCGGCGTTTCAACAGGAATCCTCGAAGGAAGTTGCATCTGCACGCCCTATCCTATACGCGGAACGCCGAATTCACTTTTCGTCTGGTTCCTCTCAGGATTTGTTCACGCTGAAGGGGTTGGGACAGGATACTTTGGGTGCAAGGATGCTCTTTGCCATTATTGGCTCGCGTGGGGATACGCTGTTCGCTGAGTCCTTTCTGTCACGTGATCTAATCGGATACGGAGTCTTAGACAATGACAACAGCAATGTCACGAGAGCTAAGGAACGATCCTACATTGGTCAGAGAGTTACCCATTTCTTCGATGACAAGGAATTCTATCTCCCAGCAGTTAAGAAACATGAAACGGCCGATCCGGACTTAACAAACATGCGTCTGTGGAATGAATTGCGAAATGATACCTCCGCGGTGAGTTTTCACTTTCTGCTCGGGGAAGAAAACAACCGTGCCATAGCCTATTCAAAAGTCCGGAAGAGAGTAGAGATCCTTCATTCATACGATTGACTCTCTCGGTGATCTTTCCCTGTTATAAAGGACACGAAGTTAAGCTCCACGGTGTTGGATAACTACAGGAGGAAAGAACCATGGAGCAAGACAAAGCGAAGAAGGCTCGTCGATATTTCGACCAACAATTCAAGGTTGATGCGGTGCGTCTGCTCGCCGAGAGCGGCAAACCCGTCTCGGAAGTGGCCAAGGAATTGGGCGTTAACCGCAACCAGCTGGACCGTTGGAAGAGGTCACTGGGGAAAGCGTCGCCCCAGACTGCTTTTCCGGGTAATGGCAACATCGGTAGCGAGAAGAAAGAGATTGAGGAACTGCGCCGCGAACTTGCCCGGGTCAAGGAAGAGCGAGAAATCTTAAAAAAAGCTATGGCCGTGTTCTCACGACGGCCGTGATGAAGTATGCGTTTGTCAGCGAGTACGCACATGAGCACTCCATTGTGCTCATGTGCAAACTGCTGAAGGCGTCCAGGAGTGGCTTTTACAAGTTCCGGCATCATATTGCCAGTGCTCAGGAGAAAGCCAACGTGAGACTTCTGGAGGAGATCAAAATCGTTTACCACGAGAGTCGTGGCATCTATGGCAGCCCTCGTGTATACCGGGAGCTTATCAAGAGAGGCAACGCCTGCGGACGCCATCGTGTGGCCCGCCTGATGGCCAAGGAAGGCATCGTGGCGAAGGTCCGGCGACGGTACCGCATTACCACACGACAGCGCGAGGGAGCCCGTCCTGCACCGGACCTCGTAAAGCGAAACTTCACCGCCGAGCGTCCCCATCAGGTCTGGACGTCCGATATGACGTACATCTGGACGACGGAGGGGTGGCTGTATCTGGCGGTGATCCTGGATCTCTTTTCCCGGACCATCATCGGCTGGGCAACGAGCGATCGCATCGATGCTCAGCTCGTCAGCACGGCGTTCCAGCGGGCTCTCTCGCAATACCGGCCAGGGCTCCAGGTGATCTTTCACAGCGACCGCGGTAGCCAGTACACCAGCAAAGCGTTTCGCGATCTCTTGACCGTAAAGCCGGGGCGGTTCATCCAAAGCAACGGCTTGAGCTGCTACGACAATGCTGTCACCGAATCATTCTTCCACACGCTCAAGACAGAGTCCGTGTGCTTTGAACACTTCCACACTCGACTGGAAGCACATCAACACCTGTTCGACTACATTGAGGTGTTCTACAACCAGAAACGCCTGCACTCTTCCCTGGGGTACTACACACCATGGGAGACACTGCAGGGAATAAATAAATCAAAGGCAGCTTAACTCTCTGTCTACTGAACCAGGGGAACTACACGGTTCGTGGCCGACCGGCAGAGCGGTGGAGACTGGGACTGGATGACTGAGGGAGACACTATGTCAATCACTTTTTGACCATCTTCAACTATGACTATCGAACTGTTTGCAGGTGTATTCTGTGCCATTGGATGTTCGCTGTTAAGTTACGGAACATGGAGCATCTGGCACGGCCGCCGAAGTCGGAATTGGCAGACATCAACCCCAGGAGAGATCATTATCTCTGATTTGCAGCGTGGCGTAAACCGCGACGGCGTCACTTATCGGGCAGAAATTGTTTACAAATACGCAGTCGCCGGAAAAGAATACATCGCTAATCGAGTGTTCTTTGGAGATGGGCTTGTCTCAAGTTTTGCGAAAGGAGCGGCACGAGAAGTTGTTCGCTACCAGATCGGGAAAACAGTTGATGTACATTACGATCCCAGTAATGCCAATCTGGGAGTCTTGGAACCGGGGGTCAACGGTCTTGTATACGTGATATTAGCGATGGGCTTTGTTTTCGTATCAATAGGGCTGTTACTCGCAACCGGTGTAGTGACTTTGTCAAATTAGCGAGTCGGATTGTCAACCGCTCAAGATTCAAGAAATCCTCAATCCCAACCAGGCCTCGCAACTATTTCAAGGACATTGATTCTATTCGCCTGGCCGAAGCCCAAAGGAGTTCAGTTGCTAAAAAGTGTCATATGGATGCGGACGTTATGAAGAAGAAAGTATTGACGACAATGCAGACATCAAGAAGTAATCAGGCCTCATATTTCCAACTCTTGTGCTTGCCGTGTATCATTTCGCTTCCTTTGGCGGTCATGCATGCACAGATAATGCCATCACCCTCGAAGGAACTGGTGACCCCATTGAACCAAGTTAGATTGGAATCTGTCAGCACCTACACCTCAGATCCGAGGGTCATGCATATTGAGGGCTATAGATTTAGATCATACGCGAACTTAAAACATTGGAGCCCTTCGACTCGTGTTGGATTCGACGGTGCCGTATTTGACTCGAACGTCGATTTATCTCACTCTCGATTTGATTCAACATTACATGTGTCGAACTCGCAATTCAAGGGGGATTTGCATCTTGCGTTTGCTGCTATCGACTCGACAGCGATTTTTGACAATGTAGCATTTGGACCCATAGTAGATTTGGATCAATTTAAGATCAACGCCGATCTTGTTTTCAGAAATGTATACTTGCCCGATACGTTGTATTTGACCAATATCGATCCGGGGCCGTATCAAATAGACCTGACATCCGCAATGAGACCTGCTGGAAGAGACAGGTGCCTGATAGACCTCGAGGGGACAGATGTAAGCAGGCTTAGGCTGAATATGAATGTCTGTGAGTTGTGGTTTCCAAACCCGGGCATGTCATTTGATGAGAAGGAGAGCATCTGCGAGAGACTGCTGAAGAAACTGAAAGATGATGGTCTTATGGAGAGCGCAAAGCTTCTAGACATTGATTACAAAAAGTTGCGATACGCAAACTCAAATGTGTTCGTGAGATATATCGAGGGCATCCTGGATAGGATCTGGTGGAATTATGGCTACAACAAAGAGTGTATCCTGGCTTGGACCCTCGGACTCTTCCTTCTTTTTTCATTCCGAAATTGTCGGTATTATCCGGCGCTTTACGATATATTCAAGATCAAGTCAATCGGCTGCTTAAGCGAAAAAGAGCTTCATGGCAGGTGGTGGCTTCGCCTTTACCAGTCTACAGTGTATACCGCCGTAGTTTTCTTTGGATTGAAATTTGACCTTACGAAAATTCAGGAAGACCGGATTTGGCAACACCCAATCCTGTTTCTGTCTCTGATTGGGGAATATGTCGTTGGGTTGGTCTGCGTGGGCTTTCTGGTTAACTTCGTCTTGTCTCGCTGAGAAATGACTCATGTGCAGGTACCCACCGACAAAACATCCAGACGGAACAATCGATCGACGAACTGCCGAAAAGGAGAATTCTCCCACGGGTGATATGTAGGTAAGACAAAAATGCCCCGGTGTTCTGGGGCACTTCTACATCAGTTCAGTCTCGCCCTCTGAATAAACATCGTCAGGGCAATGCTGCGTATGTCATCATTCTGCCACGGGATATCGTTGATTTCCTTCGAGATCTCCACGGCCTCCGAGACGCACGCTTTCATCAGCGCCTTGAAGTCGTCCGAGTGACCGTTCCCAGCCCCGTTTGGAGGAGGAGCCGGCTGCTTTGAGAGAACCTCGAATTCGATCTTCGCCATCACCTTCCTACCGTTCTGAATGGCCTTTTTCTTGAGAAGGAACTGATCACCTGTCCGAATCCCGCTTTCGAGGATCGCCTGGTGGACCTCCGGCGTTGCAAAGAGGGACATTGCTTCTCCATCCCGCTCAACGTTATACAAATAGTACGCGCCGTAAGAACTCGTTCCCTCAAAACACTTGTCCTTCATGAGGGTGAGCTTGGCCTCGGAATTCAGGGCGAGCTCAACTTTCGGTTTCATGCCGTTGCCGTTATTCTGCGTCATCTGTAGATCCTCCGTTTGTTGAATATGAGAATTTCACCTCTCCCGAGATTACCTGAATGCCAGGCAGGACCTCCCCAGTGGTGTGGACATGGTGGAGGATCGCCTGCAGATCAGGTGTAACAGATTCAGGGACTTTCTTGACGAGGCCGAGCTTCTGGCCTATCTTCAGAAACTGCTCAATCGCCACTACGGCCACGCGATCTTTGCCTTTCCTGAGCTTGAGAACTCCATGTGGCAGTCGAAATGTCTTCTGGCCGGTCGATCTCATGAACCCATCGAGATTGAAAGCGAGCCAGGAGAGCTTCTTTTCTAGTCGAGCCAGTTCATTTGAGCGATATTCCTCCAGCAAGCGATTCTCCTTGTTGACCAGCTCGTTGACATCTGTCATCTGGTTCTCTAACACAGCGATGGCACCCAGCAGCTGATCCGCGCGAAGTGAATCCACCTGGATAGCCTTCTCCTTGTCAGCTTCTTCAGCTTGGAGGAGCAGCTCCTGTATGAAATCGATTCTTTCCTCCACGGACTACGCTCCTTTCTTTCCTCCAAGGCTATGCCGAATGATCTCAATGACGGCCCCCGCCGTTGCGAGGACTACCAACCATGTCTTCTTTGTCATGACGTCTCCTTTCGTGAAATGAATAAGCCGGCCTGGGGAAGCACCGGCCTGTAATTGAGTTGTGAATTAGTTCAGTAGCATGTCCTGGGCAAGCTGGAACGCCTTTACCTTCAGTTTCTCTGACCCTCCAAACCAGATGGAATTGAGTCTCCGGTTCGGATCCTTGGTGGCGGTCATGTGATCAGTATACTCGGTGACCGCATTGTACGCTCCAAACGCAGTTCCCCGAATCACCCTGGCATCCTCCACGGCTTCATGGAGGTTGAGTATTGTGTCCCGGATGTTCTCCGTCCTTGCGTTCGATTCGCTTTCCGGATTATCAGGAATCAACGATTCGACGTACTGAAGGAGTTGCTTGTCTGTGACCTTCGTGAGGGACATCCTTTTGAACACGGTTTCGAGGAGATCATAGACTGAGTTGGAAAGACCCAAGAGTTTATGGGCTTCCTCGAGCTTTTCCAGAGCCGCTTGAGTATGCTTGATTCTTATCTCTTGTTCCATGCCAGCTAATGCCACTGAGAGTGTATTGTTACACACCACCCGGATTGGACTCAGCTTAGCACGAATCATAGAAGAGCCATCGTGGGAGTTGTAGAGCAAGAGGTATTTCGAAACGACATCTTTTCCGAGCAGCTTGATGTAACCAGGGAGGCGAGCCAATATCCAGATCCGCTCTCCTCGATTCAGCACGCCAGCCGTTTCATATATCGCCTCATCGCTCCCCACGAGTGAGTCAAAGAACGTGAATGCCTCGCGATTCTGTACGGGAGCGTATCGAGACCCGACAACCCCGAGTGCCTGTTGCGTGTCAGTCCTGACGGTCGCGAAGTAATCAGGGACATCGATCCTGCGTTTGCCGTTGATGACTGCTTGGAGAGGCTTTTTCACAACGGTGTAATCGAGATTCGCCGTTTCGATGGCCTCTTCAGCAGTGGCAGGATGATCAAGCTTCTGGCCGAGATTATGCCATGGAGCTTCACCCACATACATCATCGAAGCTTTTCCATTGTGGAAATTGAGATTGTGCGACATATATCAGTTCCTTTCCTTGTTGAGTCGAATGGGCATGATTAGCCCGATGGTACCGCTTTCAGCATGAAGTGGATGGACAAGAATGGCAGAATTCGGATCACCGATTTCAAGAACAAGCTCCTCATTCCCGAGTGCATCGGCGAGATCCTTGAGATAGTGCGCATTGACCCCAATGCGGTATTTCCTGTTTGAATGCGCGTCTTTGAGAATCCGAAACGTATGAGGGGGATTCTCCCCATCGGGGCGATTCATGATTGTCCCATCCGGTAGAACCTGAGCGCCGTTGAGTCCGATTTGAACTGAATCCAGTCCCTTTGCGGAAACCTTTCGAGCGTGCTTCAGTGCTTCAGGAGAAAGCCATCCTGTCTCGTCATCTTCCTGAACCTGGACTGGTACAATGGCGAGAATCCTCCCATTGGTGCTCATTGCGTGTCTTCGAGAGATATAGATGTTCTGCAGGTTCGGCCTGGATTCGTCGGTCGACACACACTTTTCAATCTTGTGCTTGCGTTCGATTTGCATTGTGCCTCCTATTGTAGTACCGAAGCGGCGGCTTCATTGATCGCCTGCCTGAATTGCTCGATTGATTCCCCGAAGACGCGGATTGTGGATCGAGATTTCTTCGAGTCGACGTCGATCCTGTGTTCCGAGATCGAGATGTATTTCGCTCCATTCTTGCCCTCCTTCACGTCAATGAAGAAAGTCGTTCTGCCTGCTCGAATCATCGTGCTGTAGATGGAGTTGCTCGCCATGGGTCCTCCTTGTGTGGTTAGTGATGCAGCATCCTAGTCTTATACCCGAAAGAGGACCCAAATATGGGACCCAATGAGCCTCAACGGTCCTAACATGGGGTGTGTTCCTTGCCGGGAGAGGTACTACGACAATGGGCGGGAATCAAAGTCGAGCGAAGGGGGGTGCGGTCGGATTTCCAGCGGGAGGAATCGGATTGTCAGATTTTTTTTATTTTTCTGTTTTTGGGACCCATTTGCGTTACCGATAGATCGAATTGATGATAGGTGGTGTACCGTTTGAATATTGGGGGGAACGACTACCTGTGGACTTCATCAACTCGAAACAGTCGGAACAAAAAAAAGCCCCGATGAATTGGGGCCGAATACTGCCACATGTTGCCGGTTGCCTGATTTGCTATTTCTTCGGCTCGAACACCTCGATTGCCTTACGCATTGTGGAAGGGGCGAGGTGCGAGTAGATCTCCGTAGTGCTGGCTTGGGAGTGTCCCAGTAGCCCCTGAATAACGTAAAGGCTCACTCCGTTTTGGGCCAGGTGCGAGGCGAATGAATGTCGAAGCGTATGAAAGTGAATCCTTTCTCCCAGGCCTGCTCGTTCACGAGCGTCCTTGAACTTCCGGCTTACGTAAAGCGGAGCATATCTTCTCCCTGAGTGAGTAAAGACATATTCTAGCGCCTTCCCGAAATTCCTCTTCTGTTGAGTCCTTAACGTGACTAATCCGGCCAAAGGCGAACCTCGGACGGGAATTACCCTGTTCCTCCCATTCTTCGTTTGAAAATCTTTGTATGGAGCGATTACGACTTGTCGAAGCCTTAAGTTGACATGCTCCCAAGGCAGATTCACAATCTCGCTCAAACGACATCCGGTGTGAAAGGCGATAATGAAAAGCCACCCGAGAGTTTCGTCGGAGGCATGCTCGGCAATTTGAAAAACCTCCTCTCTTGTGATGTAATCTGGAGGGGTTTTCAGCACACGGAGCAACTCGACTTTTGGGACAGATTGAACAAATCCCCAGTCTACGGCCCGTTTGAGCGCCGAGTGAATGTACCGAAGGCCGACGTTGACTGTAACAGGAGCGACCTTTTCTTTTGCCCTCTTATCGGCAAAACGGAAAATATCCGACGTGTCAATAGTAGAGAGGTGTTTGTTCCCGATGATCTCGAGGAACTGACCCAATGCAAGTTTATATCCTCGGAGGGTTCCCGCTCGAACTCGCGGTGAGACTCTCTCCAGAAATGTGTCGATGAATTCGGAAAGGCGAACAGATTGTGAAGGGAGAAGTGAATCAGTGGCGGCATTCTTGAATTTTGAAACTACCTCTGCATAATTCCTCAGTCCAGTTGATGTCCACTTCGCCTTTTTGCCCTTATCGTAAGAAACGTAGTAAATCCCGTTTCGTTTGTACGTGCGAAAGGTCTGCTCTTTCTTCATTTGTCCTCCTATGATATAGTGGAGGCTCGGTATCGACAGGGAGTATCGACAGGATGTATCGTCAGTATCGTCAATACTCTGCTGATAAGGGGCGAATTAGGGCGGGGGGAGGCAAGTGCGATTTTTATCCAGAGTCTGCTGTCTTGCCGTTAGACGACGGGGCAATAGTACAAAGTGCTCTTAATTTAACGAATTTGACCCGGATAGTCAACGGCAACTGGTTCACTCCGCCCCCCTATTTATCTGCATATGTGTGCACACTTCTGTCAACACTTTCTCACGGAGTCCCGACAGGCGCAGTTCTTGAAGCGCTTGAACACTCCCCGCATTCGCTATGTTCCGCATTCGCTAATGCGTGCATTTGACATTGGGAATATGGGAGAGTACATTTCCGCCAAACGCGCGCGCGATGGCTTCAAAGGCTGTCGAGTTGTTGCCTGACCGGGCCCATCTGGAAAAGCTCGGGAAGGATCAGCATAAGATCGGGGGCATCATATGAACACACGAAGTTTTTGGTCACGCATATTGGTCACAGGTGGGGGCATCGCCACTGTGGTTGGAGCCATTGATCCGATGGAGGGATCACTCCTCATCCTTCCCGGTAGCGGGATGATTGCGCTCGGCGCGTTCTTCGCTCAGAGCGAACGTCGGTTGATCGCCTACAGGGTATGGGTTTTGATTCTCATTGCGATCGGGGTGGGGGGGCTTTGGGGCCTGAACGAGGTCGGTGGCTTTGGAGGTTCATCCGGACGTTCTCTCTGGTGGGGGGTGCTGATTCTGCCTTATCCGATAGCCTGGTCTATGGGTATTTGGGGGCCGGGGTCTCCGCGCTGGATACTGTGGCTCGGCATGGCAGTTGGCCTTTGGTATCTGACCATTCTTGTGATGATTCTGATGAATCCGACTCGACCCGGCGCAAGCATAGGGGCCGGCATCTTCATTGCAGCAATCGGCCTCCTGACCATCGGTGGCTGCATCCACCGACTGAGGAAGCAGATCTCTGAGCAACAATAGATTCCGTTGGCCAAGACTTGTAAACGTTTCGAGCCCACAATGCCGCCTGACCTCTCTTATAGAGACACTAAGTTTATGCACGTTGCATACTTAACGAGTTACGATGCTTCCGATGTACGGAACTGGTCAGGCCTGGGATTCCATATCCAGAATGCGCTCTCGATGAGCGGCGCCCAAATCACACCGATAGGCAATTTGAAGGCCAGGTACAATCTGTTGACAGCGGCAAAGCGTACCATGTACCGGAGGCTCCGTTCCCAAACCTACTTTGCCGAGAGAGAACCCTTCGTTCTCAGGCATTTTGCATCTCAGGTTGCTCATCGACTTTCGTCTCTTGATTGTGATGCGGTATTCAGCCCCGGGTCACTCCCCATCGCTTACCTGCGGGCGGAGAAACCGGTCTACTTCTGGGCCGATGCGACATTTGCGGGAATGGTAGGGTTCTATCCGGAATTCAGCGGACTCTGCGCGGAATCCATGAGAAACGGGAACGAGGCCGAGCAGCGCGCTCTGACGAACTGCCGACTCGCCTTTTTTGCCTCTGAATGGGCCGCTGCAACTGCAAGGAACAACTATGATGTGGATCCCGCAAAAGTCATTGTTATACCATTCGGGGCGAACATCGAATGCAGCCGCGATATTGATGATATCCGGAGACTTGTCTCTGCCAAGGACACCGGGACCTGCAAATTGTTGTTCCTCGGAGTCGAATGGCGGAGAAAGGGTGGTGATCTCAGTGTGAGGGTTGCAGATCTCCTGAACCGACAGGGGATCCGAACTGAATTGCATGTCGCGGGGTGCGTTCCGCCCGGAGAGATGCCGGATTTCGTGAAACTGCATGGATTCGTTTCGAAATCGACCGCAGAGGGCCGGGCGCTGCTTGAGGAATTATTCAGGGAGTCGCATTTCCTGATTCTTCCTTCGAGGGCGGAATGTTATGGCCTCGTATTCGCCGAAGCGAGCTCTTTCGGGCTGCCTTCGCTCGCGACGGAGGTCGGGGGGATCCCGACTGTCGTCCACAATGGCAAGAACGGACAGCTTTTTTCACTTACGGACGATCCAGTGAAGTATTGTGAGTTTATCTCCCGCGTTCTGTCGTCCTCGCCCGTTTACGAGGATCTCTGTCTCTCTTCGTTCAAAGAGTACGTTGAGCGATTGAACTGGACAGTTGCAGGGAAGAGGGTGTACGACCTCGTGAAGAAATCCTCCTCCTGAGAATTTGATCTAGCCATCCTCCGGCATTCGAGATACAGGCTCTCCACAGCACGCCGGGCCTATTCCTCCCGTGAAACGGCGTATCCAGTTATGACAACAGATAGCCCGCGTCAGTTCAACCATGACTTGACTTTCCTCGACGAATGGCTTACTATTTGTTGCATTTACATGACAAACACGGAATCGCGCCAGAAGGAAATCGAAGATGAAACGACTGTTACTGCTCATTTCGTGCACAGCGTTGATGGTTGTGTTCGCGGCTGCGCCGGGCCGCGCGCAACATCTTCTGGGACGCTGGTCGCTCGGAGTCGAGGGGGGGATGAACTACTGGGTAGCGGACTATGACAAACTGAAAACCGGCCCCGATGGCCAGGTCGTCGTCCGTTTCGGATTCTCGAAGTACGTCGGAGTCGGACTGGCCGGCGGGTACGAAGTGCTAAAGACGTTCAACAGCAAGGACTTCGGGCCCGGTACTCTGCAAGGTTACATGAAGATGGATGGAATACCCGTTTCCCTTCTGCTGTTTGTGCACTTCTTCCCCAAAGGGATGTGGAACCCATATCTCTACGCCGGCGGGGGGTTCTTTATGTACAGGCGAACCGGGTATCTCGGAGAGCCGGCGGCGTACCCTGTCGACGGACTGTGGCGCGCATCAGGGCTTATCCCGGTGGGGCTGGGATTCGAAGCGTTCACGTCGAACCGCGTCTCCCTTGACGTGAGCGCGGGGTTCAACGCATTCAACAAATCCGTGGACGCGCGGCCGACCAGCCCGGTGAAGGGATTCGCAACCGCAAAGATCGGATTCACATTCTACTTCAACACGAGCGACGACGACGATGACGATAATGACGGGCTGACAAACGCCGAGGAGCGCCGCTACGGGACCGACCCCAACAACCCCGATACTGACGGCGACGGACTGACGGACGGCGAAGAAGTCAAGCGGTACCACACCAATCCTCTCAACCCGGACACGGACGGCGACGGACTGACGGACGGCGAGGAAGTCCACAAGTACCATACCGACCCGACAAAATGGGATACGGACGGGGACGGACTTTCCGACGGGGATGAGATTTTCAAGTATCACACGAACCCTCTTCTGTGGGACACGGACGGCGACGGATTGTCGGACGGCGAGGAAGTCCTTAAATATCACACCGATCCGCTGAAGGTCGATACGGACGGGGACGGCCTGACGGACTGGGAGGAAGTGAAGGTCTATCACACCGATCCCCTGAACCCGGACACGGACGGCGACGGTCTTCTCGACGGCGACGAGGTTCACAAGTATCACACCGACCCGCTGAATCCGGACACGGACGGCGGCGGTGTGGACGACGGCACGGAAGTGAAGCGGGGGACGAATCCTCTTGACCCCCGGGATGACTTCCCGATGGTGCTTGAGAAAGGGAAAACAGTCGTCCTCGGCGGGGTGAACTTTGAAAGCGGAAGCGCAGTCCTTGCCGCCGGTTCTGATACCGTTCTCGACCGCGCTTTTTTTGCGCTCATGAGCAATCCGCAGATACGGATCGAGATTGCGGGATACACCGACAACGCGGGCAATCCGAGAGCCAATCAGCGCCTCTCGCAGCGGCGTGCCGATGCCGTCAGCTCGTGGCTTGTCCGGAAGGGGATCGGGGCGACGCGTATCGTGACGATCGGGATGGGGGATAAGGACCCGGTTGCCTCGAATTCAACGCCCGAAGGGCGTGCCAGAAACCGCCGGATCGAGTTCCATGTCCGTTGATTTTGAGCTCCTTTTTGAGTATTTTAAGTTGTTGTTTCCGTTTTCGCGCCGGACGAAGGAGATTCTTATTGATAAGCCGATACGGTTATGACGTCGTCGGGACCGTTGTGGTTCTTTCGGTTCTGGGCACGGTCCTTGCGGCTCTTTTCGTCGACGTCAGAATCGTCAGGTTTGGAATCATCGCCGTCCTGGTGCTGCTCCTCCTGTTCACGCTCTATTTCTTCCGCGACCCGGATAGAATCCCCCCGAAGGGAGATGATCTCGTCGTATCCCCCGCCGACGGTGAAGTGGTGGCGATTACGCCGGTGCGGGAGGACGAGTACCTCAAAGCGGATGTGATCCAGGTCAGTATCTTCATGTCCCCTCTGAACGTGCATGTCAACCGGTTTCCCGTCTCGGGGACCGTGGGGTTCTACCGGCACGTCCCGGGAGAATATCTCATGGCGTTCGAAGAGAAATCGTCGAGCAGGAACGAACGAACGCTCATAGGCATTGAAAACGGGCGTTGCCGGGTGCTCTTCAAGCAGATTGCCGGCTTTATCGCGCGGCGAATTGTCGCGCAGGTCAATGTGGGCGATCACGCCGTGGCGGGGCAGCGTTTCGGCATGATAAAATTCGGGTCCCGGGTCGACGTCCTCGTTCCGCGCGATGCCGGGATCCGTGTGCAACTCGGCGAGAAGACTGTGGCAGGGGAGACGGTGCTGGCGGTGCTGCCGTAGAGTTCCCTGTATGTCGCACATCACGATCCTCGAATGAAAATAACCCGAGCCGTCGTCCCCAGCCTGTTCACAGTACTGAACATGTTCTGCGGGTTCCTGTCGGTGATCCACTCGAGCCAGGGGGATTTCGTTTCGGCGTCCTGGTTCATCATCCTTGCGGCCGGTTTCGACGCGTTCGACGGGATCATGGCGCGGATCACGAAATCCTCTTCCGAGTTCGGCGTGCAGATCGACTCCCTTTCCGACGTGGTCTCGTTCGGCGCAGCTCCCGCGTTCCTCGCATACCGCCTCAGCCTTTCCTCGCTCGGGAGCATGGGCGTCCTTCTCAGCTCGCTCGTCATGATATTCGGCGGTCTGCGGCTCGCGCGGTTCAATGTCCAGCTTAGCGGGTTCGACAAGGATTTCTTCACGGGGCTGCCGATTCCGGCGAGTGCGATCACCGTGGCATCGTTCACGCTCAGTTTCACGGGACCCGGGGGCGTCCTGCAGCCGACGGCGGCCGCTCTGCTCCCGTACATGATGGTCGGCCTCTCGCTCCTGATGGTCAGCAAGGTCAGGTACGACACCCTCCCGCGCATTTCGCGGCGTGCAATAAAGAAGGAGCCGTGGAAATTCCTTTTTGCGGTCCTCGCGGTGATCGTCGTCGCCGTCACGGGCGGGAGCGCGGTGTTTCCCCTGCTGCTTCTCTTCATCGCCCTCGGACTGATCCGCTGGACCGTTGGTGCCGTCCGGAGGTGGACATCGGGGGGCGCAAAATTCGAGGAGGAGCATTCGGTGGAATCCACAAGCATCGACACGTAGAAGGAGGGATCTGACGGTGTATATTGCCAGAATACGGGTGACGCTGCGACCTTCGATTCTCGACCCGCAGGGGAAAGCCGTCCAGCATGCAATCGCCTCACTCGGTGCGGGTGCGGTGAGCGATGTCCGGATCGGCAAGTACATCGAGGCAAAGATCGATGCAAAAAGCGAAGCAGACGCCCGGAAGACCGCGGAAGAGGTCTGCAGGAAACTCCTGGCAAATCCTGTGATGGAAGACTACACATTCGATATTGCGGGGACGGAGTGAACGGACGGAAGATGAAATTCGGCGTCGTGGTGTTCCCCGGCTCGAACTGCGACCACGATGCGTGGTATGCGTGCTCAAGGATTATGGACCAGGACGCGGTCTTCCTCTGGCACAAGGAGGCCGACCTGAAAGGCGTGGATGCGGTGATACTCCCCGGGGGATTCGCCTACGGCGACTACCTCCGGTGCGGCGCCATCGCCAGGTTTTCCCCCGTGATGAAGGAAGTGGCCCGTTTCGCCTCCGCGGGGGGGCCGGTGCTCGGAATCTGCAACGGTTTCCAGGTCCTTCTCGAAGCGGGGCTCCTCCCCGGAGTTCTCCTCCGGAATTCTTCCCTTCGGTTTGTCTGCCGGTATATACGGCTCCGCGTCGAGAATGGCGCGACGCGATTTACCCGGCGGTGCGTCCCGGGGGAGATCCTCTCGCTCCCCGTTGCGCACGGTGAGGGGAACTACTTTACCGATCCTGCAACCCTTGACAGGCTCGAAGGGGAAGGCCGCGTTGTGTTCAGGTACTGCGATGCATCCGGGGCGGTGACCCCGGAGGCGAATCCCAACGGTTCGCTTGCGGGGATCGCCGGGATCATCAACGAGGCGGGAAATGTCCTGGGGATGATGCCGCATCCTGAACGCGCGGTGGACCCGGTCCTGCGCAACACGGACGGTCAGAAGATTTTCGCTTCCCTCATCGGAAGCTTCCTTTCAGGCGAACCCGTCCTTGTCCCGGCCGGTCCGGGCAAAGGCGCGGTCGCGGGCTGATGTCCCGCAGGCTGACATTTGACGACACCCGCCGCGCGCTCGAGAGCGGGGAAACCACCGTTGAGGGGGTTACCGCCGGCTTTCTCAGGGAGGTGGAAGAGGGAAAGCGCCTGAATGCGTTCCTGAGCGTTTTCAACCCGCAGGCGATGGAGCAGGCGCGCGCGGTTGACCGCAAACGCACCGCCGGGAAAGCGGGTCCTCTCGCGGGGATGGTGGTCGCGGTCAAGGACGTCCTGTGCGTGGAGGGTGAGAGGACGACCTGCGGTTCGAGGATGCTTGAGAATTTTGTTTCGGTGGAGGATGCCACCGCGGTCGCCCGGCTCAAGGCGGCGGACGCAGTTCTGATAGGGAAGACAAACATGGACGAATTCGCCATGGGGTCTTCCACGGAAAATTCCGCGTTCGGGCCCGTTCGCAATCCCGTCGATGAGACGAAAGTCCCGGGTGGTTCGAGTGGAGGGTCCTGTGTCGCGGTTGCCGCGGGGATGGCGCACGCCGCGCTCGGGACGGACACCGGCGGCTCCATACGTCAGCCTGCAGCCTTCTGCGGTGTCGTGGGTCTAAAACCGACGTACGGCCGCGTTTCCCGGTACGGGCTCGTCGCGCTTTCCTCTTCGTTCGACCAGATAGGCCCGTTTGCCCACACCGTCCGCGATGCCGCGAGAATACTCCGTGTCATTGCGGGGCACGACGAGAGGGATTCGACGTCCGTTTCCGTCGATGTCCCTGCCTACGAATCCGCGCTGACCGGGGATGTCCGGGGGAAGAAGATCGGCCTTCCCGTGGAGGCGTTCGGTGAAGGGCTCGCGCCGGAGATCCGGGCCGCGATCGACAGGTGTGTCGGGCGGCTCCGCGACGGCGGAGCGCAGGTCAGTGACGTCCACCTTCCCCACTCCCGGTATACAATCTCGGCCTATTATATACTGATGACCGCGGAGGCCTCTTCGAACCTTGCCCGGTTTGACGGGGCGCGATACGGCCACCGGTCGCCGGAGGCCCGCGACCTGGCATCGATGTACACACTGTCGCGCAGCGAAGGGTTCGGTGCTGAAACAAAACGCCGGATCATGCTTGGTACATACGTCCTCTCCGCAGGCTACTACGACGCATACTACAGGAAGGCCCAGCGCGTCCGCCGCCTCATACAGAACGACTTCCTGCAGGCGTTCAGGGACGTCGATTGTCTTCTGATGCCGACGACGCCGACAACGGCGTTCGGATGCGGCGAGAAGATCGGCGATCCGCTCACGATGTATCTCTCGGACGTCTATACGGTCTCGGCGAACCTCGCCGGGATTCCCGCGATAAGCATTCCGTGCGGGAAGGACGGCGGGGGACTTCCGATCGGCGTGCAGATCCTCGGGCCGCAGTTCGGCGAACCCGCGATCCTGAACGTGGCGGACTTCCTTGAGAAGGCGGGCTGAGCCGGGTTCATTCCGTTTACATACAACACACACAGTCAACATCCATGAGCATACTAGTCGACAAATCGACGCGCCTCATCGTCCAGGGCATCACCGGCGGCGAGGGGACATTCCACACGCGGCAGATGCTGGACTACGGGACAAACGTGGTGGCCGGCGTAACCCCCGGGAAAGGTGGAACCGCGTACGCGGGAAACGAGAAGGACAGGTTCAAGAGGGATATCCCCGTGTTTAACACGGTGTCGGACGCCGTCGGGAAGACGAAGGCGAATGCCTCCGTGATATTCGTCCCGGCGCAGTTTGCGGCGGACGCGATACTGGAGGCGGGGAGCGCGGGGATTCAGCTCATCGTCTGCATCACGGAAGGCGTGCCCACGCGCGACATGCTCCGCGTGTACGATTTTGTCCGCGCGAACAACATCCGGCTTATCGGCCCCAATTGTCCCGGCGTCATCTCCCCCGGTCTCTGCAAGGTCGGCATCATGCCCGGGTTCATCCACACGAAGGGGCGTGTCGGCGTCATCTCGCGCAGCGGCACGCTCACGTACGAGGCGGTGTGGCAGCTCACCGAACGGGGGATCGGGCAGTCAACGTGCATCGGCATCGGCGGGGATCCGGTAATCGGGACGCTGTTCATCGATGCGGTCGAGCTCTTCAACGCGGACCCGGAGACCGACGCGGTCATCATGATCGGCGAGATCGGGGGGACCGCTGAAGAGGAGGCCGCCGCATACATCAAGAAACACGTGAAGAAGCCGGTTGTCGGGTTTATTGCGGGGCGTACCGCCCCTCCCGGCCGCCGCATGGGGCATGCGGGAGCCATCATCGCGGGGGGGAAAGGGACGGCGCAGGAGAAGATGGCCGCACTCCGGGCCGCAGGCATCAACGTTGTCGAGAGCCCCGCGTCAATCGGCGAGACGATGGAGAAGGTGCTCCGGAAACGTGGATTGATGCGGAGCGCTCCCCCGAAGAAAGTCGACGGGACGGCAAAACGCAAGACGCCGCGGACGAAGAAAAAACGCTGAACCCGGGATTGACGCACACCCTGGGACGAACACAAACGGAGGAGAAGTGGTCGAACGTACTCTTGCAATACTGAAGCCTGACTGCATCCGGAGGAATCTCGCCGGCGACGTCCTTTCGAGAATTGAAAAAGCCGGTTTCCGCATCATGGGAATGAAGATGGTGAAGCTTACGCCCGAAACCGGCGCAGGATTTTACGCGGTGCACAGGGGACGGCCGTTTTTCAATGATCTTGTGACGTTTATGAGCTCCGGGAAATGCGTTCCGCTGGCGCTGGAGAAGGAAAACGCGGTTGCGGATTTCCGTGCCCTGATCGGCGCGACCGACCCGAAGGACGCCGCTCCCGGGACGATCCGGAGGGACTTCGCCTCCAGCAAAGGGGAGAACATCGTCCATGGTTCGGATTCTCCGGAAAACGGCAGGCTCGAGATTGCGTTCTTCTTCTCTGAGAAAGAGCTGATCCAGAACGGCTGACATGTCCCTCCGGGGCTGGAAAAAGCTCTCAGGGTCGATCATCGCCCGGAACGGCTGGTGGACGTACCGCAAAGACGAGTATGAGCTTCCTTCCGGAAGGCGGGGCGAATACCATTACGTCCATACAAACGGCGCATCCCTCATCGTCCCGGTGACGAAGGACGGGAAGCTTCTTCTCGTCAACCAGTTCCGCTACCTGCGCGGGCGCGAGAGCATCGAATTTCCGTGCGGGGGGGTCAAGGACGGCTCATCATACAACGAGACAGCCTGGCATGAGCTGCGCGAAGAGACGGGGTACACCTCAGACCGGATTGCGCTTGCGGGAGAGTTCAACCCCTACAACGGCGTGACCGACGAAATCTGCAAAGTGTACATCGCCCGCGATCTTGTGTTCGTGGGCGGAAACCCCGATGAAACCGAAGAATTTGAACCGGTCCCCCTCACCCCCGCGGACCTGGAGTCGCGCATTTCTTCCGGAGAAATATGGGACGGGATGACGATCGCTGCATGGGGCATTGTCAGAAAGGCATTCGCCTGAGCCGGCGACCGTTCCGGCGGCTGATTCCCCTCCTCCTTCTCCTCATTCATCTCTGCACCACCGTTCGTCCCGCCCCTCCCGGTCACCCTGTGCGCGTCGGCGCCGATGTGCTGCTGGAAAAGAAGCTCGCGGTTGTCCGGGGGAAACGGATCGGGCTGATCACAAACCAGTCCGGTCTGACCGCCCGGGGAGAGCATATACTCGATGCGCTTCTCGCGCGCGGGATTCACGTGACGGCGCTCTTCTCTCCCGAGCACGGCATTCGCGGGACCGGTGAGGCGGGGGAGTCCGTTGCGGACAGCGTTGACGCAAAGACGCATATCCCGGTCTTTTCCCTCTACGGCCGGATCCGGAAGCCGACCCCTGATATGCTCGCCGGTGTGGACATGCTCCTGTACGACATCCAGGATGTCGGCACGCGATTTTACACATATCTAAGCACGCTCGGACTCTGCATGGAAGCGGCGGCCGGGAAAGGCATTCCCATCGTCGTCCTTGACCGGCCCGACCCCCTTGGCGGCCTCCTTGCGGATGGCCCTCTCCTTCCCGATTCGCTCCGCTCCTTTGTGGGGATGTTCCCCATCCCGGTTGTGTTCGGGCTGACGCCCGGCGAGCTTGCAGAAATGGCAAACGGGGAGGGGTGGCTTGCCGGGGGTGTGCGGGCTGAACTTACGGTCATCCCGATGGAAGGCTGGACCCGGTCGATGGAGTGGAGCGCAACGGGGCTTCGCTGGGTCCCGCCGTCTCCGAATATCCGGACCCCGGAATCCGCTCTCGCGTATCCCTCAACCTGCTATCTGGAGGCGACAAATGTGTCTGAAGGGAGGGGCACGGATGCCCCGTTTCAGATTATCGGGGCTCCCTTTGTTGACGGCCGCGACCCGGCGGGTCTCCTCTCCCTGTCGAAACCGGGCGTTGTTCTCGTCAAGGATACGATTTTCACCCCCTCCTCATCGAAATTCAGAGGGGCGAGGTGCTCGGGAATCAGCATCAATCTCATAATGAGCGACAGTCTTCATCCTGTAACTCTCGGGATCCGGATACTCTCCCTCCTGACAAGGACCTGTCGGGACTCGTTCGTTGTAAATAGAATCGGTCTTTCCCGTCTCCTTGGAGATCCCGAAGCGCTTGACCGCATCGCAGGAGGGGAGGATCCGGATTCCATCGCGGCGGGATGGGAGCCCTCTCTTCGCGCATTCAGTGCCCGGTCTTCGAGATACCACATATACCCCGAGAGATAGCATTTTCATCCCTCCAGGGCGTTTCAATGCCAGATTCCTTGACTTTCCCCCCCTAATTTGTTAGATTTTAACGATTTTTAACTTGCCTTCCCCTATTCTGAGGTGGATATGACCGATGACGTCTCCGGCTCGGTAGCGGCAAGGTTAAAGCAACACGTGTTCTCGTTTAACGGCCTCGTCGCTTTGATCGGACTCGCCGCGCTCGTCGTCGGCATACTCACAGGTTCTCTTGTCGGGCGGATCATCAGCGGCCTCATTGTCGCGTCCGCCGGGGTCTACTTCTTTTCGTGGTGGCGGACCGAAAGGAGCGGCGAAGAACGTGAACCTGAGAAAAGGGAAGAGGGCGATGCGTCTCAAGCGGAGGCGGGAGCGAAAAAACTCCTCTTTGACGATTACCAGTCGCCTTCCGGCAGGTACGTGGTGCGGCAGGTGAACGAAGACGAGTCCGCGGTGGTTCCATCATCGAAGACCGTGCGTCCTGTGGGACCTTCCGTGAAGCCGGAATCGCTGCGCGAAATGGAGATTCCGGATTTTTTTGATCTGGACTCCGACACGCCGTACAGCGAGACGGAGCCGAAGAGCGAGTTTCATTCGCTCCTCAACAAGGTTCTTCTCGTTTTGAAGGATGTGCTTTTCGCGCACTCCGTGGCGTTCTTCTGGGCGAACAGGGACAAATCCCAGATGGTGCTGGAGTCGATGGCGACCGACAGCAGGCAGTTCATGGGCTCGAAGCGTTTCGCCATGGGCGACGATATCGTGAGCCAGGTGGCCTCGAGCGGAAAACCGCAGCTCCTCGGGCGGGTGAATCCCTCCACCGAGAAGGACCTGCTCCCGTATTACGAGTCGCCGGCCTATGTCAAGTCGGTCCTGACCGTCCCGGTGTTCTACATGGACCGCGCGCGCGGCATTCTTCCGGTGGGCGCCATCGTGGCCGACAGCAAGGCGGAAGATGCGTTCGGACAGGAGACCCTCGAGCTGCTCGGCAGGTTCACGAAGCTTGTCTCCGCGCTTATCAAGAGCTACACGGACAAGTACGATCTGCTCCTTGACTCGGAGCTTCTCTCTTCCATACGGCGCATGCAGGACCGGGTCCGTTCCGTGCCCGGGGAAGAGACGATCCTGACGGCTCTTGCGGAGGAGGCCCGGCGGCTCGCGAACTGGGACTTTCTGGCCGTCGCGATGTACGACGACGAACGGCACGGCTGGAGCCTGCAGAAGATCGTCAACAGGATGGGTGAGCCGTACGCCGTGCCCGACCAGCTCATCGACGAGGAGGGGAGCGTCGTCGGAAGCGTGATTGCGTCAAACAGGGTGTCGAGCGTCGCCGATCTCTCCGCGGAACCGCGGTTCCGGTTCCACGCATCGGAGAACATGGAGAAGCGGGGGTCGTTCGTCTGTATCCCGATCAGCTCCATGAACAGGTGCTACGGCGCGCTCACGCTGGAAAGCAAGTCCGCCGGGCATTTCTCCGGGAACGAAGTCGAGACGATGTACAGGCTCGTCGAAAACGCCGCAGGATCGCTCGAGGTCCTGTACATGAACAACGTGGCGAAGGAGTTCATACTCGTCGATCCGCTCACCGGGTCCCTGACGAGGAAGTATTTTCTCAGGAAGGTCGAGGACGAGGTCCGGAGGGCGGCTGATTTTGCGGCGGAGCTTGCGTCGGTCTCCATCGCCGTCGACGGGATGGACGAGCACATGAACAGGTACGGAAGAGAAGGGTGCGACGCCATTCTGAACGAAGCGGTGAAAATCCTCCGTGCGAACATCCGGCAGTATGACGCCATCGGACGGCTCGAGGGGGACAGGCTCGGCGTGCTTCTTGTCAATACCGCGGCAAGCGATGCGTACCTGTGGGCCGAGAAAATGCGGAAGGCGATATCCAGCCATGTGATGAACGTCGGGAAGAGGAGCTTCTCGATCACCGTGAGCGCGGGGGTGTGCGGGCTGAGCGAGGGGATGGGGACTGACGATCTTGTTGCCGGGACTTCGCAGGTGCTTGGCAAAGCGATGGAACACGGGGGGAACCTCGTACGCGTGTATTAACAGCATAACGAAAGGCTAAGGAATGGCAAAGCAGCAATCATTCGCAGACAAGGCCACGAAGGCCGCCCAGATGAAAGGCGCAAAGTGCCCCGTGTGCGGCGCGATCTTTCAGCCGATCCTGATGGTATCCTCCGAACGCTCCAGGGCGGGTGCGAGCTGGAAGTTCAACGAGCACAGGGTCCAGGTGTGCAAGTGCAACGAAAAGCAGGTCTACGCTTGAGGAGTCCCCTCGCGGGATGAGGCTTCCGGAGATCTCTTTCCGTCCTGCGGGGAGAGAGCCTCACGTTTTCACGTCGCGTACCCGGTTTACCACGAAGAAGATCGTTCTCATAATCCTGGACGGAGTGGGCTGCGGAGAGCTTCCTGACGCCGCGGAGTACGGCGATACGGGGAGCAATACGCTCGCGAACACCGCGCGCGCGACGGGGGGACTCCGGCTTCCCACGCTGACCCGTCTCGGGCTGGGGAACATTGTGCCGATTCCGGGAGTCCAACCGGTAGAGAGCCCTGCCGCACACTTCGGGAGGATGGCGGAGCGGTCGAAGGGGAAGGACAGCACCACGGGTCACTGGGAGATGGCAGGCCTGATCGTCGAAAAGCCGTTCCCGACATTCCCATCAGGTTTTCCCGCCGGACTCATGAAGAGGTTTCTTCAGGCAACCGGCTGCAGCGGGTATCTCGGAAACAGGACTGCGTCCGGGACAGCCATCATGCGTGAGCTCGGGGACGAGCACCGGAAGACCGGCTATCCGATCGTCTACACGTCGGCCGATTCGGTGTTCCAGATTGCCGCACACGAGAATGTGATTCCGATCGACCGGCTCTATGACATATGCTCGAGGACTCGAACGGACGTCTGCACGGGAGAGTTTGCGGTCGGGCGCGTCATCGCACGCCCCTTTGCCGGGCCGGGGGGCGCGTACGCGCGTACCGCGAACAGAAAGGACTTCTCCATGCTCCCGTTCGGCGAGACGCTCCTTGATCTTCTCCATGCGGCCGGGGTGCGGACCGTGTCCATCGGAAAAGTGGACGACCTGTTTGCCGGACGCGGTCTGGCCGAAATGCATCACTCGCGATCGAACGCGGAGGGGGTGGCGGAGATTCTCCGCGCTCTCTCGGGGGGCGGTCCGGGGTTGTACTTTGCAAACCTCGGGGATTTTGATACGCTGTACGGCCACCGGAACGATCCTGCCGGGTTTGCCGGCGCGCTGGAACGGTTCGACGCGTCGCTCGCGGATATCCTTGCGGGGATCGGGGATGGAGATCTTCTCATGATCACGGCCGATCACGGCAATGACCCCGTGAGCACGAGCACCGATCATTCACGCGAGTACGTTCCCCTCCTCTGTTATATGCCGGGAGGAACATCGGGAATGTCCCTCGGCACCCGGGAGACGTTCGCGGACGTCGGAAAGACCGTTGCGGAGTACTTCGGCATCGCCAATGCGCTTGCCGGGTCGAGTTTCCTCCCTGCCCTGCGCGTCTCATGAGGGGGAGCGGAGAAGAGCCCGACTTTGAGACCGTCATCGGTGCAGACGGGAGAATTGAGGTTCCGGGGGGAATTCTCTCCCGTCCGGGCACGCAGCCAGGATCGCGCGTGCGGGTGAGGCTCGTCGCCGCGGGGATCGCGAAGGCCCTCGAGCGGAGAAACGTCACGGCCGGGGAAGTGGACCGGATCGCGGCCGTGCAGCTCGAGCCGCGCGAGCAGGTGATTGCGTTTCTCCTTGCGGAGGGGGCTCTCCGGCCGGGCGCCGGTGCGCCGCGGAGGAAGGGGCGGGGAAAGAAGTGAGCGCGTCGAAACTCGTTGTCCACACGGACATCCTTCTCGCCCATCTCCGGGGCGCGGATCATCCTTCCGTCCTCCGGAAGGCGATGGGGATGTTCTTTTGCTACACGACCGTCTTTCAGGCGATAGAGCTCTTTTCAGTGATGCGGGGTGCGGAGGAACGGGCTCATGCGGAAGATGCGATGTCCGCCATGAAGCTGCTGGGATTGAACCCGAAGAACGCCGCGCTGTACGGTGGACTTCTCGCAGCGCACCCGGGGCGGCGGCCGATGGACCTCCTCGTGAGCGGCCTGTGCATGGAAAGCAGGCTGCCGCTCCTGACAGGCGAGCGGAAGAATTTTGCGGGGATACGCGGGCTGGCGATCGTCACCCCGGGGATGATCACCGGGGGCAAGAGCGCGGCGGGCATACTCCACGATCTCGGACGGTAATCCCATGGTACTCGGCAAGGTCGTCGGCACGGTGTGGGCGACGCGGAAGGACGAGGAGCTCGTCGGCATGAAGCTCCAGATCGTGAAGCACGTCGATCTCCAGTACCGGCTCAAGGATACGTTTGTCGTCGCGGTGGACACGGTGCAGGCGGGTGTGGGCGACGTCGTCCTTGTCTGCAGCGGAAGCTCTGCCCGGCAGACCGCGCAGACGAAGAACAAGCCCGTCGATGCGGTGATCATGGCGGTCGTGGACAAACTTGACGTGACTGACTGAGGATGTTCCTGGCGCGCGTGATAGGGACCGTCTGGGGCACGCGGAAAGACGAGCATTTGAAAGGGTTCACGATGCAGTTCATCCAGCCGATTGACGGCCGGGGGAACGATGTCGGGGACCCCGTTGTTGCGGTTGATACCGTCGGTGCGGGGCCGGGGGAAACGGTCATGTACATCACCGCCCGCGAGGCGGTGACACCCCTCCCCGTGGACGAGGCGCCGGTGGATGCAAGCATCGTGGGGATTGTCGACAGGATAGACATCAGCGAATAGCGGAAGGTGAGTGAATGGTGAAGATTACCAAGCAGTATACGAATCGGGAGAGCCAGTCTCTCGACAAGTATCTGCAGGAAATCGGCAAAGTTGATCTGCTCAAGTCCGAAGAAGAAATTGAACTTGCGCAGAGGATCAAGAAAGGGGACCAGCGGGCGCTCGAAAAACTCACGAAGGCAAATCTCCGCTTTGTCGTCAGCGTGGCGAAGCAGTACCAGAATCAGGGACTCTCCCTCGGCGACCTGATCAACGAGGGGAATCTCGGGCTCATCAAGGCCGCGAAGAGGTTCGATGAAACGCGCGGGTTCAAGTTCATCTCGTACGCGGTGTGGTGGATCCGGCAGTCGATCCTCCAGGCGCTCGCCGAGCAATCGCGCATCGTTCGCCTCCCGCTCAACCGCGTCGGGGCGCTCAACAAGATCGGGAAGGCCTTCAGCTCCCTCGAGCAGGAATTCGAGCGCGAGCCGAGTGCAAGCGAGCTCGCCGAAGAGCTTGACATGTCCCTCTTCGAGGTGTCGGACACGCTGAAGATTTCCGGACGCCACCTTTCGATGGACGCCCCGTTCGCCCAGGGAGAAGACAACCGGCTCCTTGACGTGATCCAGGATGAACGGCAGCCCGCCCCCGACAACGAGCTGATGAAGGAATCGCTCAGCAAGGAAGTCGAGCGTGCGCTCTCGACACTGAGCGAAAGGGAAGCCGAAGTGATCCGGCTGTACTTCGGGTTAGGCAGGGAACACTCCCTGACGCTTGAAGAGATCGGGGAGAAGTTCAAGCTGACGCGCGAGCGGGTGCGGCAGATCAAGGAAAAGGCGATACGGCGTCTGCGCCATGCATCCCGGAGCAAACAGCTGCGCGCATACCTGGGGTGACGCCGTCCGGGGGACGCCGCGCGGGATGGGGGTGTGCATGAAACCGCTGAATGGCCTCTTCCGCCGTGCCGCTCCGCCGCTCTGCGTGCTGTTGATCGGCGCGGCGGCGCTGACGGGATGTGCCTCCACCGCCCCGCGTTTCCGGGCGGGCGAACCTGCGAAGCCTTCCGGGACCACCGCCGGCGTCATCCGCCCCGGGGAGATCTCTCCTCCGCATGCCGTCATGGACCGTCCCTGGGAGGACGAACCGCTCCCTCCCGCGCTCAACAGGGATCGCGTTCTCATTGAGATCGTGTCGATGCTGGGAATCCCGTACGAGTACGGCGGATCCGACGCGCACGGGATGGACTGTTCCGCGTTTACGGCGGCCGTGTACCGCGCGGCGGTTCAGATCCCGCTTCCCCGCTCCACGGCCGACCAGTTCACGGAAGGAGAGGATGTCCCCCGCGACCGGCTCAGGTTCGGCGATCTCGTCTTTTTCAACACGACGGGGGAATCCCCTTCACACGTGGGCGTCTACATCGAAGACGATCTTTTCGCCCATGCAAGCGTCTCGTTCGGGGTGACGATCTCCTCGATGGAAAGCGCGTATTATGCCGACCGGTTTGTCGGGGCGCGAAGGATTGTACGGTAGCGTCATCCCGGGGGGCCTCTTCCCGTCCGGGGAATCCAGAAGCATTTGAGGAGCAGTGTCGTGTCCGTTCTCCCGATTTACATCTACGGCCAGTCCGTCCTCAGAAAGAAAGCCCGCGCGGTGAGAACCCCTTCGGAGGAGTTGGCCGTTCTTGCCGACGACATGATCGAGACAATGCGGAAGGCAAACGGGATCGGGCTCGCGGCCAACCAGGTGGGGGACCTCCGGCGCATCATCGTCGTCGACGCGGGGGTGATCGCGGAATCGGAAGGCGTGCCGCCGGTTGCGATGATCAATCCCGAGATCCTCACCCGCGAGGGGACGTGGTCGATCGAGGAAGGGTGCCTGAGCATCCCGGAAATACGGGAAGAGGTGGAGCGGGCCGAGAAGGTGCTCGTGCGCTATCACGATCCCGCATTCAACATTCACGAGCTGGATGCGGACGGGCTCCTTGCAAGGGTGATCCTCCACGAAATCGACCACCTGAACGGCGTTCTCTTCCTCGATCATCTCGGCGCCGTGAAGAGAAAACTCCTCCGGGGAAGGCTCAACAAGCTCGAGCGTGGTGAGGTGGACGTCGACTACCCTATCGTCGGCAATACGATGCCGTCGACAGGCACCGATCCACGCTAGGAAGCCCCTCATGCCCCCTCTCAGTGTCGTCTTCATGGGGACCGCGCAATTCGCCGTGCCGTCGCTCGAGATTCTGGCGGAACACGGGTACCCGATCCCCGCGGTCGTAACCGGGCCGGACAGGCCCCGGGGAAGGGGGAGGGAAGTCAGTCCCACCGCCGTAAATGTGGCGGCGTCGCGTCTCGGCATTCCCGTGCTCCTGCCCGAACGCCTCAAAGATCCCGCATTTGCGGACGCTCTCCGGTCGCTGGATCCCTCCCTCATCGTCGTCGTCGCATTCAGGATACTCCCCCCCGAGATCTTCAGGATTCCCCGGCGCGGGTCGATAAACCTCCATGCATCGCTCCTCCCGAGGTACCGCGGCGCCGCCCCCATCAACCGGGCCATCATGAACGGCGAAGCAGAGACCGGCGTGACGACGTTTTTCCTCGAAGAATCCGTCGACACGGGGAACATACTCCTCCAGGCGCGCACCCCCATTCAGCCCGACGACGACGCGGGGACGCTCCACGACCGCCTTGCTGACGTCGGCGCGGAGGTCGTGCTCCATACGGTGAGGCTCATCGAACAGGGGAAAGCTCTCCCACGTGAGCAGGATCCTGCTCTGGCAAGTCCCGCCCCCAAGATATTCAGGGAAGACTGCCGGATCGACTGGAACGCGCCCGCCGAGCGGATTCGCAATCTCATCCGCGGACTCTCACCGTCCCCCGCCGCATTCACGATCCACGGGGGGAAGGTGCTGAAGGTCTTCCGCGCCCGTACCGCCGCGGGCGCGCTCGCCCCCGGCGCCGTGGAAGTCGGGAGAGAAACTCTTCTGGTCGGCACCGCCGATCTGCCCCTCGCGCTCGAAGACCTGCAGCAGGAGGGAAAAAAGAGGATGACCGTCGGAGAATTTCTCCGCGGGTACAGAATTTCCACGGGCGACCGCTTCGAGTAACAACTTCTGAATTCCACCCCCGCTTGCCCGCGTTAACACAAACTTAACCTTCCGTTTACACCGGCGTAATCTCCGGATCGTATATTCCTGCGCCTCCGGTCATGATGCGCGGACGCCGGGGGATCCCCTGTTGTCGGAGTTTCACCGCCGGGCCTCGCCCGCGGGAACAGTACGGGCCCCTCTGGCAGAACCTGACCCCTGCCTACCGGGGGCCCTGCTGTTCTTTAGTTCGCAGCCAAAACCCACCGGCCTTGACGGTGGTTACGCAAAAGGGGCTGTGGCGAATGTGTAAAAGCAGTTCTGGATGGCCAATTCTCGATCTGTCCGGCTTCGTTGGTCGCTTGGTATGAAGATGACCCACTTATCCGATCGTGATGACTAATCGAGCGCTGGCGCATGAAAACCCGCCACCTTTGGCAGTGCTGTTTCAGATTTCCTCAGGCGGACGAACCTCAACGGGGGGGTGAACCACAGATTCGGCCTTAACAATTCCTTAACACGCGGGTAATACTGGGGTAACGGTCCGGAAGTATATTACGGGCCGCAGGGGTCGATCCATCCGCGCAGTTAATTCAAGCCAATTCCCATCCATACACCATTTCAAGAGGTTGTATGAAACGCATTGCTATTCTCCTTTGCACACTTGCGACCCTCGGGGTCACCCTGGCAACCGCCCAGGGAAAATTCTCCGGATACGTCTTCGGGGATTATTTCTATAATCTCGGCAAGGACACGGCGTTCTCAAAGCTCTCCAGGACCGTTATCCCCGGCTCGAAGGACTTTCAGGCGTTCCAGATCCGCCGGATCTATCTGACGTATGACAACGACATTTCGGATAACTTCACCGCGCGTTTCCGGCTGGAAGGCAATACCATCGCGTCAGAGAATGGAGCGTCGTCGGTTGCATCGCGTTTGAGCGGAAGCTCGCTCTCCCAGCTTTACATCAAAGACGCGTATATGATGTGGAAAAACATATTTGCCGGCAGCAACCTGATATTCGGCGTTCAGCCCACCACGGCATTTGACATCTCCGAGGGGGTCTGGGGCTACCGGTCGCTGGAAAAGACGATCATGGATCTCCGCGGCATCATCTCCTCGCGCGATATGGGCCTTGCCCTGAAGGGGAAACTTGACGATGGCGGGATGTTCCAGTACTGGGTCATGGTCGGGAACAACAGCGGGAACGACGACGCGACCAACAGGCACAAGAGGGCGTCGCTCAATCTCCAGATCAAGCCCGTCAAAAACGTGATCGTGGACGTCAACGGCGATTACATCAGCCGCGCCGATATCAACGACCCCGCCAGCACGACGGTACCGAAGGCGACGAAATCGAATAACATCCTGACGTACTCAATAATGGCGGCGTATAATGACCCGACGATGGTGACAATCGGGGTTGAAGCCTTCATGCAGTCGACGCAGAACGGTGAAGCGGACCCCGGCGACGCTACGGGAAAGACGCTGAAGTCGCTCAACGCGTTGGGCGTGAGCATATTCGGCTATTACTGGTTCACACCCGTGGTCGGCGCCGTCGCACGGTACGACATATTCAATCCCAATACGGACAGCAACTTCCCCGCCGCCCCGACGAGCACGCTGACGGGTTCGGCATCATACCCGTATTCGCTCTCGCGGAATTACCTTGTCGCGGGACTGTCGTTCAAACCCGACAAGAACGTGCAGATCATGCCGAACATTCAGATGGAAACGTACCAGGCTCCGAGGAATGTTCCGAACGCGCCGTCGATCAGCTCTTCTGTGACCGCGCGGCTGACGTTCTACTGGGTGTTCCTCTGATCGTCACAAACGCAATCCCACTCCATAATTGTAGTGAAAGGAAATCATGAAGAAAACGAACATCATCATAGCGGCGGGGCTCCTGCTGGCCTACAGTGCCCTCCCTGCCGCGGCGCAGTTGAAATTGAACGGCGCGGGAGCGACATTCCCGTATGTCATCTACTCGAAGTGGTTCGATGTGTACCACACGAAGACGAACATTGAATTCAACTACCAGTCCATCGGAAGCGGCGGGGGAATCAAGCAGGTCACAGAAGGGACCGTCGATTTCGGCGCGTCCGATGCGCCGATGTCCGATGCCCAGCTGAAAGAGGCAGAGGAGAAACAGGGGACGCCCATCGTTCACATTCCGACGGTGATGGGGGCCGTTGTCCTGACCTACAACATTCCGGGCGTGCAAACAGGGCTTCACATTACACAGGAGGCGCTCTCGGAAATCTACCTTGGCACGATCACGAAATGGAATGATGCGAAGATCACAGAGGCGAATCCCGGAAAGACGCTCCCAGACCTGTCGATTATTGTCGCTCACAGGTCGGATGGGAGCGGCACCACCAATATTTTCACCGACTACCTGACGAAAGTAAGCGCCGACTGGTCGACGAAAGTCGGCAAGGGCCCTTCGGTGAACTGGCCTGTCGGGCTCGGGGGGAAAGGGAACGAAGGCGTTGCGGGAATCATCAAACAGTCCGAGGGTTCGATCGGCTACGTGGAACTGGCGTACGCGGTCAAGAACTCGCTTCCGTATGCCCTCATACGAAACAAGGCCGGAGAATACCCGGAACCCACGTTTGAAGCGGTTTCGATGGCTGCGGCGGGCGCTGCAAAGAACATGCCCGAAGATCTCCGTGTCATGATCACAAATGCGGACGGGAAGGGCTCCTACCCCATCTCCGGGTTCACCTGGCTCCTCGTGTTCAAGAACATGAAGGATGTGGAGAAGCATGACGCGCTCGTCAAGTTCCTCCGCTGGGCGATGGCCGAGGGCCAGTCGTACGCAAAAGACCTTTACTATGCCCCTCTCCCGAAGGAAGTCGTAAAGCTGAACGAAGCGAAGATCTCTTCTCTCGGCACCAGGTAATTGTTGTGACACAGCAAACATCGGCAATTCCTCTTACCGGTGGAACGGCAGGCGACGGGGGGAGTCCTCCCCCCGTCGCTTCCGTGCCTCGCCTGCGCGTGGCGCACATTCGCTGGAACGTCGGCGACTTCGTCTTCAAGCACCTGACGATGCTCTTTGCCATCGGCGTGCTTTCCCTCGTGTTCCTGATGGGGTACGAGATGTACGCCGGGTCAGCGCTCACGATATCGAAATTCGGATGGAATTTCCTCGTCACGAGCGTCTGGGATCCCGTGCAGGAACAGTACGGCGCGTTCCCGCTCATCTACGGGACGCTCCTCTCGTCGTTTCTCGCCCTCTTGATTTCCCTGCCGCTCGGTCTGGGGGTGGCAATATTTCTTTCTGAACTTTCACCGCGGTGGCTGGAACGCCCGCTGTCGTTTCTGGTCGAACTCCTGGCAGCGATACCGAGCATCGTGTATGGCCTCTGGGGGGTATTCGTCCTGGTTCCCTGGCTGAGGCTGACTGTCGAGCCCTGGCTCGCGAAACATTTCGGGAGCCTCCCCTTTTTCAAAGGCCCTGCGTACGGCTTTGGGATGCTGGCCGCCGGGCTCATCCTGGCAGTGATGGTTCTTCCCATCATCGCCTCCATCTCCAGGGATGTGCTGCAGGCGATCCCGAACCTGCAGCGTGAGGCGGCGCTTGGCCTGGGTGCAACGCGCTGGGAGACGACCAGGGTCATCCTTTCGACCGCGAAATCCGGAATACTCGGCGCCACGCTCCTGGGGCTCGGACGTGCGGTGGGGGAGACGATGGCCGTGACGCTTGTCATCGGGAATCGCTCGGAGATATCGGCGTCGTTGTTCAATCCGGCGTACAGCATGGCAAGCGTGATTGCGAACGAATTCTCGGAAGCGACATCCTCGATGTACACAAGCGCCCTGATTGAAATCGCGTTCGTTCTTTTCGTGATGACGATCATCCTGAACGCTCTCGCCCGCATTATCGTCTGGAGCGTGACCCGGAGGTTCAAGGCGGCATGAGAATGAACGAAAACCTGTATCTTCACTGGCGGAAGGCAAAGAGCAACGCCATGCTGTTGTTCTCCCTGGCATGTCTTGTCCTCGCTCTCGTGCCGCTTGTCCTCATCTTCTCCTACACGCTCGTCCAGGGGATATCCGCGATCAACCTTGATTTCTTCATTCAGATGCCGAAGCCTGTCGGCGAGTCGGGCGGAGGAATGGCGAATGCGCTCGTCGGGACCGGCATACTCATCGGGCTCGGGGCGCTCTTCGGGCTGCCGGTCGGCATCATGGCGGGAATTTATCTTGCCGAGTACGGCGACAATCCCCTCGGAGGAACGGTCCGGTTTCTTGCAGACGTCCTGAGCGGGATACCCTCCATTATCGTCGGCGTCGTTGCGTATATCATTGTTGTTCTCCCGATGAAGCATTTCTCCGCGCTCGCCGGCGGCGTCGCTCTTGGCATCCTGATGATCCCCACGGTGACCCGGACGACGGAGGAGATGATACGGCTTGTCCCCCAGTCGTACCGGGAAGCGGGCCTGGCGATCGGCATCCCCCGATGGAAGACGACGCTGAGAATAATACTCCCGACGGCGCTCAAGGGGATCACGACCGGGATTCTCCTTGCAATCGCCCGGGCTGCGGGTGAAACCGCGCCGCTCCTGTTCACGGCGCTCGGCAACAGGTTCTGGTCCACTGCGATCGACCAGCCGATCGGCTCCCTGACCGTGTTCATTTATGACTACGCGAAATCTCCTTTTGAAGACTGGATCAGGCAGGCGTGGGGCGCCGCATTTGTGCTGATCGCACTCATTTTTGCACTCAGCGTCATATTCAGAATCGTTACGCGGAGTCGTTATGCGGAGCATTGATCTGGCAACAACCTCCGAGAGGAAAGTCATGGATGTTCCTTCAGACCAGTCGTCCCCTGCCGCGAAGGCGGTGGAGCCGGCGAAAATGGTCGCGACAAATGTTGACGCATTCTTCGGCAAGACGCAGGCACTGAAGAAGGTGAGCCTCGAAGTTGCGACAAACCGCGTCCTGGCGATCATCGGTCCCTCGGGGTGCGGCAAATCGACGTTTCTCCGCTGCCTCAACAGGATGCATGAAGTGGCATCGGGGACGATGAAGGGGACAATCACGCTTGACGGGCAGAACATCACGCAGATTGACGAAGTGAACCTGCGGCGCCGGGTCGGGATGGTATTTCAGAAGCCCAATCCGTTTCCCACGATGTCGATATTCGACAATGTCGCGGCAGGGCTGAGATTCAACGGTCATCATAACCACAAATATCTCGCCGAAGTTGTTGAACGATGCCTCCGCCAGGCCGCCCTCTGGGACGAGGTGAAGGATTCGCTGAACAAATCAGGGATGGGCATCTCCGGTGGCCAGCAGCAGAGGCTGTGCATTGCGCGCACGCTTGCCGTAAGCCCGGAGGTCGTCCTGATGGACGAACCGGCAAGCGCGCTCGACCCGCTGTCGACTGCCAAGATCGAGGAGCTTATTTACGAGCTGAAGCAAAACTACACGATCGCCATCGTGACGCACAACATGCAGCAGGCGGCCCGCGTGAGCGACATGACGGCGTTCTTCTATCTGGGCGAGCTGATTGAAATAGGGGAGACGAAGAGGATTTTCACGACCCCGGAGAAGAGACAGACGGAAGATTACATCACGGGCAGGTTCGGCTGACATGGAGCGTCATTTCGAGCGGGAGTTGGAGGATCTCAAAGGGACCCTTGTCAACATGGGGAGCCTCGTGGACGGACAGCTCGGGTCCGCCTGCCGGGCCCTCTTTGAAGGAGATCTGTCGCGCGCGCGCGAGGTAATGGAACGGGACCGCGAGGTTGATGCGTACGATACGCTGATCGACAGGCAGTGCATGGATATATTCGCGCTGACGCAGCCCGTGGCAGTCGACCTCAGGCTCCTGATGTCCGCGCTTGCAATCAACTCCCAGCTCGAACGGATCGGCGATATAGCAGTGAACATCGCTGAACGCGTAGAACCTCTTGTCGCGCACAGGGAGTTTCTCCTTTCCACGCGGCTCTCCGAGATGGCCAATATCGCCCGGATCATGGTGCGGGACAGCCTCGACTCGTTTATCCGCGGGGACGCCACACTTGCCGGGCGCGTTCTTGTGAGCGACGACGTCGTCGACAAGCTCGACGGCGGGCTCTTCCGTTCTCTTGTCGCTGAAATGAAGGTACACCACGAACGGGTCGAGCCCGCGGCGCACATACTGATCCTCTCGCGGCATCTGGAACGGCTCGCCGATCACGCCACGAACATCGCCGAAGACGTTATATTCATCGTCGAGGCGAAGCTTGTGAAGCACACCTCCGGGGAGGGGATCCGACCGTAACAATCACGACGTTTTTGGGCGTGATGAACAATCACGCGGCCTTTTTGCGTGACTGAACGTCACGGCGCTCTTGGGCGTGATTGAAAACCACAAATTCAACCGGATTGGTTGACAATAAGAAAATCAACCTAATTGGTTGAATTCGTTCCATTGCGCATGCCGCGGTCATTCTGTATGTTTGAACAATTATTCTCCTGACAGGTCCCATGCAGCGCCACTTCGTCGAAGAGCTCGAGGCAGTAAAGACCAATCTCATCAAGATGGGGAGCTTCGCTGAAGAAGCGATCGCCCAATCTATCCAGGCGCTCCTGGAGCGGAACGCGGACCTTGCACGCGACGTCATCGCCCGGGACGAGCGGATCAACGAGATGGAAATCGAGATCGACGACGCGATCGTGGATCTTCTTGCGCTGCAGCAGCCCGTGGCGACGGATCTCCGGTTCATTCTGGCCGCGATGAAGATTAACAACGATCTCGAGAGAATCGGCGATCATGCGGTGAACATCGCCGAGTCTGCCCTCCAGTATGCGGGGGGAAAGCCTGTAAAGCCGTTCGCAGAGCTCCCGCGCATGGCCCAGACGACAAAGGAGATGCTCCGCGACTCGATCGATGCGTTCATCCACGCAGACTCGCCGAAGGCGAGGGCGGTCCTCGTCTCGGACGACACCATCGACGACCTGAACAGGAAAATCGTCTCCGGGCTTGTGGCGGTCATCCGGACGGAGCCGGCACTCATCGAACAGGCGCTGGACCTGATCCGGGTCAGCAGGAACCTCGAGCGTGTGGCCGACCTCTCCACGAATATCGCCGAAGAGGTGGTGTTCATCGCTGAGGCCCACATTGTCAAGCATCACGCAGAAAACAAATCTCCCTCCCCGCACCGCGAATCAGATCCGGCTCAGCGGTAACGCATTTCTTCTCCGAAAGCCACCGACCCCGGGACCGCCCGCCGGAGATTAATCCCGTTACAAATCGATTGCATGGAACCCCCAAAAGAAGTATCTTTTTGAATACTTCGATGTTTCACGGTGTTTCACGGCTCCTTTCCGGGCAATCCCTGCCCGGGGAGCATCCGCGGTTCCGGAAATTTCTATGGTGCGATGTGGGCAAGATCATTACGATAGCGAACCAGAAGGGAGGGGTGGGGAAGACCACGACCGCCGTCAACCTCTCGGCATGCATTGCAGCCGCTGAAAAGAGGACCCTCCTTGTGGACACCGACCCTCAGGCGAATGCCACGAGCGGCATCGGGCTGGAGGCGTCCTCGGAGGGGAGAAGCACGTACGAGGTCATGGTCGGCGGCCTCTCGGCCGCGGAAGCGATTCAGACAAGCCAGATGCCGTTCCTCTCCGTCATGCCCTCGCACATCAATCTCGTGGGGGCGGAGCTCGAACTGGTCCAGCTCGAGGACAGGGAACGGCGGCTGAAGAACGCGCTCGATGCGGTGAGGAAAGACTATGATTTCATATTCATCGACTGCCCCCCCTCGCTCGGTCTCGTGACGCTCAATGCGCTGACCGCGGCGGACTCCGTCCTCATACCGGTCCAGTGCGAGTACTACGCGCTCGAGGGACTCGGCCAGCTCCTGAACACGATAAGCATGGTGAAGAAACAGCTCAACGAGTCGCTCGACATCGAGGGGGTCCTCCTGACGATGTTCGACGGCCGGCTCCGCCTTTCGAACCAGATCGTGGAAGAAGTGAAGAAGTACTTCGGCGAGAAGGTGTTTAAATCGGTCGTCACGCGCAATGTCCGTTTGAGCGAGGCGCCGAGCTTCGGGAAGCCGATCATCCTGTATGACGCCGTCTCAACGGGGACGCGGAACTACATGGATCTCGCCCAGGAGGTTCTTGTGAAGAACGATCACCAGATCATCACGACATGAGCGCCGCACAATGGCCCGCATAAAACCCGTTCTGGGCAGAGGTCTTGCCTCCCTCATCCCGCGCCAGGCCTCTGTCCCCCCGCTCCCGGTCGGCGGACAGGATGACGGCGTCAGCAACGACATCATCGCGTCGATCGCGCTCGACCGCATCCAGCGGAATCCGTACCAGCCCCGCGCCGAATTCGAACCCGTCGCACTTGACGAGCTCAAGCGCTCGATCCAGGAGAAGGGGATTATTCAGCCTGTCACCGTCCGGAGGCTCGGCGATGATTACCAGCTGATCTCGGGGGAGCGCCGCGTGAGGGCTGCGCGCGAGGCCGGGCTCAAACACATCCCGGCGTACATCATCAGGGTGCGCTCGAACGAGGAGATGCTGGAGCTCGCGCTCATCGAGAATCTCCAGCGCGAACACCTCAACCCGATCGAGATTGCGATCTCCTATAAGCGGCTCATCGACGAATGCCGGTATACGCAGGAGGAGGTCTCGCAGAAGATCGGCAAGGACAGGACGACGATAACGAATTTTCTCCGCCTCCTGAAGCTTCCCGAACCGATACAGACTGCAGTCCGGAAGGGCGACATCTCGAGCGGCCATGCGCGGGCGCTCGTGGCGATCGAAGACGCGGACCGGCAGATGGAGATATTCAGAAGGACGGTCGGGAAGTCTCTTTCCGTCCGCGACGTGGAACGCCTCGCGCGCGAGAAAAAGGGGGGGAAGGGGAACCGGCGTGGAACCGGCCACGGAAGCGGGGTGGTCTCCAGCTCGCTCGCGAGCATCGAGGAGCGGCTCCAGCGGCTCCTGGGGACCCGCGTTCATGTGCGGATGCCGCAGGACGGCAAAGGGGAGATCCTGATCGAGTACTATTCCCCCGACGATCTCGAACGCATTCTTGAACTGTTTTCCGGAATCGAAGACAGGGCGCGGTGATCGCCCGCACGTCGTCGAAAAGACATTTTGCGGGAGACATATGGGAAAATCCATAATCTCAACGGCGGCCGCCCCGGCGGCGATAGGGCCGTACAGTCAGGGTATCGCGGTTCCCGGGGGGTTCGTGTTCACCGCCGGCCAGATCCCCCTCGATCCGGCCACCGGTGAGATCGTCGGGGGCGATATCCGGGCCCAGACCCGTCGCGTGATCGAAAACCTGAAGGCGATACTCGAAGCGGGCGGGTCCGACCTGTCGTCCGTCGTGAGGACGACTGTCTACCTGAAAGACATGGGGGATTTCGCAGGGATGAATGAGGTGTATGCCGAGTACTTCCGCGCCGCGCCGCCGGCCAGGTCAACGGTCGAGGTGGCGCGTCTTCCCCGTGATGTCCGCGTCGAGATCGATGCGATAGGCATCACCCTGTCCCGCTGACAGGATACGATGTGAAACCAGTTCCCCGTCACCTGCTGGCGGTCATCATGCTGTTTGTCGGCTCCTCCCTGTGTGCCCGGGCCTTCCCCGGCGTGATGCAGGGCGCGGACTCCGTACGGGTCGGGCCGGGAACTGATTCCGTGCGCGTCCGGCACGGCGAAGATTCGGTCCGGATCAACCGGGGTGCGGACTCCGCCGGCTGGCGCACAGACACGCTCCGGCATCCGGCACTTCCGAGGAAATCCCCCGGGCTGGCAATGCTCCTCTCCGCCGTCGTCCCCGGAGCGGGTCAGTTCTACAATCAATCCTACTGGAAAGTCCCCGTTGTGTTCGGGCTCGGGCTCTATTTTGCATCGACGTGGCTCGATCAGAACAGGCGGGTGCAAATCTATCGGCAGAAGTACGCCGCGGATCTGGCTGTTCCCCTCCCCACCGATGTCTTCGCGAGCCTCGTCGCACAGGGACAGAGGAACGATGATCTGAATGAAAGGGAATTCTATAAAGACCAGCGGGACACCTTCGCCTGGTATTTCGTGATACTCTACTTTGTCAACGTCGCGGATGCGTACGTTGACGCAAGCCTGTTCGATTTTGACGTCGGCGGGGACCTCTCGCTCCGGGTGCTCCCGGGGGCGGCGGGGCCGCTGAACCCCGTCCCGGGAGTCACCGTCCGCATTGGGTTCTAGGCCGCACCCTGTTTCACCACCCGAGGGGGCCGTATGCTGAACTACATCTGGATCTCGCTCATCGTGATTGGCGTGCTCGTGGCCGCCGGGAGCGACGCCGCCGACGAGATGGGGAACACGTACAGGAACGGCGTCCCGCTCGACGTCAGGTTCGAGGTTGTAAGGCGCCCCTCCCAGCTCCGTTCCGCGTGGGAGGGGACGATCGTTCTGAGCGCTGCGGAGTTCAACTCCCTGTACGGTCCCGGAGCCGCGGATTCGGCGGTGTACCAGCCGGCGACGATCTTCGTTGACGGGTCCGGACGATCGACGGTGACGATGACGGCGGGCGCCGGGACGCCGCGTCTCTGGACGGAAATGGCAAAGCATGCGGCGGAGCCCGGGCGTCTTGCGGCAACGGCCGCCCCGCTCAATCCCGTCGAGGAGGGGAATACGCTCCCCCTGCGGATCGTCGTCGAGCCGATCAGGTTCGTGAGGCTGAAGGCGGTGACCGCCGCCGCGCTCGACTATGCCGCCACAGCGGTGAACATTGCGATCGGTCTTATCGGCGTGATGGCGCTCTGGCTGGGCGTGATGAATGTCGCCGGGGAGTCCGGACTCCTCGCCGTCATCACGCGCGCCCTCACTCCTCTGACCCGCCGGCTCTTCCCCGACGTCCCCCCCGACCATCCCGCACTGGCCGCGATGATAATGAACATCGCGGCGAACATGCTCGGATTAAACAACGCGGCGACCCCTATGGGTCTGAAGGCCATGGAAGAGCTGAACAAGCTCAATCCCCGGCTGGGGACGGCGACGAACGCCATGGTCACGTTCCTGGCGATTAACACAGGGGGGCTTGTGCTGATCCCCGCCACGGCGATCGCGGTCCGGGCTGCGGCCGGTTCGGCGAATCCCGGGATCATCATCGGGACGTCTATCATCGGGTCCGGATGCGCGACGATCGCCGGGATTGCCGCATCCCGCCTCCTTCAGAGGCTTCCCCGCTACAGGCGTCAGGGGGAGGCGGAACATGACTGACGTCTTCCGCACGCTCGTCAATACCGCCGCCGTCCTGGCGATCCCCCTGATGTTCGTCCTCTTCCTGGGGTGGGGGATCGTGAAAAAAGTGAAAGTGTACGAGGTGTTCGTGGAGGGGGCGAAGGAGGGATTCACAACCTCGGTGCGGATCATCCCGTACCTGGTGGCAATGCTCGTCGCGATAGGAATATTCCGTGCGAGCGGCGCGCTGGATCTCCTCACGCGTCTCCTCGGGCCGGTGACGACGCTCATCGGCATGCCCCCGGAGACTCTTGCGATGGCGTTCATGCGTCCCCTGTCCGGGAGCGGTTCCCTCGGCGTGATGACGGAACTCATGAAGGTCCACGGACCGGATTCCCTCATCGGCGTCATGGCGTCCACGATGTACGGGAGTTCCGAGACCACCTTCTACGTCCTCGCGGTGTATTTCGGCTCCGCCGGGATCAGGAACACGCGTCACGCCGTTCCGGTCGGGCTTGTCGCCGACGCCGCGGGCATGCTCGCCGCGGTCTGGGTCGTGAACCTCCTCTTCCGGTGAGGAGATGCGCCGCGGGAACCTTGCTTTTCAGGGGGGTGATGGGTATATTTTTGCCGCAAACCCAAACCGCTTGCTGCGCGTTCTCTCCTTTGAAACTGCCGCATGGCCGCTCCGCCCGGAAGTCCATCCTCCTCAGTGCCCCCGGAAACCTGCGGGGAGGATAGCGAACGCGGGTAAGGGCGCGATTCATTCACACACGGGATATTCTATGCATCTCCTGAACCGGCTTGTCGTCGCTGCAATTCCCGCGATTCCGAGGCCGATGGTCCGTTACTTCGCCGGCCGTTATATCGCCGGAGAGACAATTCAGGACGCCATCAACACGGTCCGCGCCCTCAACGCGGAAGGCGTCTGTGCGACGCTGGATGTGCTTGGCGAAGACATCACCCGCCGCGACGAAGCGGTGACGTCGCGTGAACAGTCAAACGAGGTTCTCCGCACAATCGCCCGAGAAAAACTGGATTCCAATCTCTCCATCAAGCTTTCCTCCCTCGGCCTGAAACTCGACGCGCAGTTCTGCACGGAAAACGTCCGCGAGATCCTGAAGGTTGCCTCCGGCCTCAACATATTCGTCCGGTTTGACATGGAGGACTCGACGTGCACGACCGGTACGATCGACATATTCCGCAGATTGCACGGCGAGTACCCGAACACGGGGATCGTGCTCCAGGCGTACATGAGGCGATCCGCCGATGATGTGAATGCGCTTCTCGGCGACAGGCCGAACTTCCGGCTCTGCAAGGGGATCTACAAGGAACGGAAGGAGATCGCGTTCCAGACGCGTGAGGAGGTCCGGCAGAATTTTACGCGCCTCCTCGACATGATGCTGAAACGGAACGCCTACGTCGGGATCGCCACGCACGATTCGGTCCTCGTGGACGCCGCGGAGGGGTTCGTCAGGACGATGGGCCTCCGGAGAGACCAGTATGAATTTCAGATGCTCCTCGGGGTCCGCCCCGAGCTGAGGAAACGGCTCGTGCGCGAAGGGCACAGGGTACGACTGTACGTTCCTTTCGGGGAGCACTGGTACGGGTATTCGACGCGCCGGTTCAAGGAGAACCCCGAAGTCGCCGGGTATGTTGTCAAAGCGCTCTTCATGCGCAACCAGTAGTCCGGGTCACGTTCACAACATCGAAGGAGTGACAATGGCTGAGTCAAAACACACACCGATGGTTTCGGCGTCGTCGGACATGAGGGAGTTCACTCTCCGCGCGCTCGTCATCGGTCTCTTCATGTGCGTCATACTCGGAGCGGCGAACGCCTACCTCGGACTGAAAGCAGGCATGACGATTGCGGCGACGTATCCCGCGGCGGTCATCGGCATGGCGGTCCTCCGGATGATGAAGGGGACGCTCCTGGAGGAGAATTTCGCCCGAACTGTCGGTTCCATCGGGGAGTCCGTCGCCGCCGGGGCGGTGTTCACGATCCCGGCGTTCGTCATCCTCCGCATATGGAATTTCACCCCCGAATCGATGCTTCCCGAATACCTGACCGCGGCGGCGCTGATGGTCCTGGGCGGCGTCCTGGGGATCCTCTTCGTGACGATACTCAGGCGCGTGATGGTGGAAGACGACGGACTTCCTTTTCCGGAGTCCGTTGCCGCATCGGAAATTCATAAAGCGGGGCAGAGGGGTGCGGACGCCGCCATACAGCTCTTCAAGGCGATGGGCGTCGGGGCACTCATCAAGCTGATGGACGGCGTCGGCGTCCTGCAGGCGACCGGGCTTGACTTCCAGGTCGGCATGGGGAAGCTCCGGGAATCGTTCGTCCGTCTGGGTTTGAAGGCGGATTCCGAGAAAATCGCGGGGGGGGGGATCACGACGATTTCCGCCCCTGCGGCAACCCCGGCATACATCGGCGTGGGGTACATCATCGGGCCCGAGCTGGGCGCGCTGAACTTTGCCGGCGGGCTCCTTGCGTGGGGCCTCTTCGTCCCGCTCCTTGTCTTCTTCCTGGGGCCGCAGCTTATCGACAAATACACGGCAATGAACAACGGCGATTCGATGGCGGCGTGGGCGGCGGTGACCGGCCATCTGTACCGGTACATCGTCAGGCCTATTGCCGTGGGAGGGATGCTCGTCGGCGCGTGTTTCACGCTCTGGAAGATGCGGAAGAACCTGATCCTGGGGATCAAGCGGGGGGTGGCCGACGTGCGGAAGTCGGCAGGCCAGGCCGCGGCGACGGAGAGGACGGAGAGAGACCTTCCGTTCAAGCTCGTGATACTCGGCGTCGTCATCGTCTTCGCGCTCATGATCGGACTGTATTTCTATTTCACCCAGATGTGGATCGGGGCGATATTTGCCGCGATCGTCATGATCATCACCGGATTCTTCTTCGCCGCCGTTTCCGGCAACCTTGTCGGCCTGATCGGCTCGTCGAACAACCCGATCTCGGGGTTAACGCTTGCCGCAACAGTGATTGCAGCCCTGACGATGGTCATCATCGGCGTCAAGGGGATCCAGGGCGTTGCCGCCGTCCTCGGCGTGGCCGCCGTCGTCTGCGTCTCCTCGGCCGTCGCCGGCGAGATGCTCCAGGACCTGAAGGTCGGGCACATTCTCGGAGGTACGCCGTCGAAAATGCAGATCGGCGACATCATCGGCGTCATTGTGGCGGGACTCGTCATGTTCTTCCCCCTGTACGTCCTTCATAACGCCGATCTGGCGGCCCACCCGGGAACCGGGGGATTCGGTAGCGCGAACCTCTCCGCTCCCCAGGCGGGACTCATGGCGGCCCTCTCCCAGGGGATCGTGGGGGGAGAGATGGCGTGGCCCCTTGTCGTCGTCGGCATTGCGCTCGGGATCTCGCTGATCCTTGTCAGGGTGAAGAGCCCGATGCTCTTCTCCGTGGGGATGTACCTCCCGCTGGAGACGACGTTCGCGATATTTGTCGGCGGCCTGATACGCGGCCTGGTGAACAGGCGTGCGGAAAAGCGGGGACTCAACGCCGCGCAGAAGGCGCGGGTGGAAAACGCCGGGGTACTCTCCGCGTCCGGTCTCATCGCGGGCGAAGCGCTCATCGGTCTCTTCATCGCGGCGGTAGTGTTCATCCGCGACCGGGTCGGCGGGCCTGCGAAATTCTGGATCGTTCCGGGGTTCGAGGACATCGCGCCGTGGCTGGCGATCCCTGTGTTCGTTATTCTTGCCCTGTACCTTGTTTACGTCCCCCTCTCGAAAGCCGGGAGGCCGGAGGACCCGGCGCCGCCGACGGCGGTCATGTGATTTCCGCCGGCTCAGCGGCGGACGACACCCGTCCGCCGCGGCCGGCAATACCGAAAGGAGCGCTTCACAATGTCGCAAGCGACAGATGGGCTGCAGCCCGCAGCGCTGTGGAAGTATTTCGACGAGATCGTAAAAATTCCCCGCTGCTCGAAACATGAAGAGGCGATTACGAAATACGTGATGGAGACGGCGAAACGTCTCGGATTGAGCGCGACGACGGACAGGTTCGGCAATGTCGTCGTCCGCAAGCCCGCCAGCCCGGGAAAAGAGCGTGTCCGGAGCATTGCGCTCCAGGGGCACCTTGACATGGTGTGCGAAAAGAACAAGGAGAAGGTTCACGATTTTTCGAAGGACCCGATCGAGCTCGTGCGGAAGGGGAACGTCATCATGGCGAACGGGACCACGCTCGGCGCGGACAACGGCATCGCCGTCGCGACGAACCTCGCAATCATGGAGGACCGCACGCTCGTTCATGGCCCACTGGAGTTCCTGTTCACCGTTGATGAAGAGACCGGCCTGACGGGCGCAAGCAACCTTGCCCCCGGGATGCTGGAGAGCAGCACCCTCTTGAACCTCGATTCCGAAGAGGAGGGGCAACTTTACGTCGGGTGCTCGGGGGGTCGCGACACGCTCGGTACCTGGAAGGCCTCGTTCGAACCGGCGCCGGCCGGATCGGCGGCGGGGGCCCTGAAAGTCACGGGTCTGAAGGGAGGGCATTCCGGGCTCGAAATCGACAAGAACCGGGGGAACGCTGTGAAGATCATCAACAGGGTGATCCTCCAGCTCGCGCCCCTGGGCGCGCGCCTGGCTTCCGTCGACGGAGGCAACAAACACAACGCGATCCCCCGCGAGGCGGAGGCGCTCCTTTTTGTGCCGAAAAAGAAATGGGCGGACACCGCGGCGGTCGTCGCGCAGTGCAACGCGGTGATCAGGGCTGAGCTGGGATCGGTCGAACCCGATTGCGCGATCACGCTCGAGGCGGTAAAGAAGAAAGCGAAGGTCCTTGCCAGGCCCCTGCAGAAGAAGATCTGCATGACGCTCGCTGCGCTGCCGCACGGCGTTACCAAAATGAGCGCCGACATACCGGGTCTCGTCGAGACCTCAACGAACGTTGCCGTGGTCAGGACGGAGAAGAAACTGGTGACCGTCGCGACAAGCCAGCGGAGCTCCGTGGCGTCCGAGATCGACGAGATCTGCCAGTCCGTCTCGGCAGTGTTCGAGCTGGGGGGCGCTTCCGTAGAAGCGACGGACGGCTACCCCGGGTGGAAGCCGAACATGAATTCCGAGATCCTCGCCCTTGCCCGTTCGACGTATAAGCAGATGTTCGGCAAAGAGCCCCTGGTGAAGGCGATTCACGCGGGACTCGAGTGCGGCATCATCGGCGAGAAGTTCCCGGGGATGGACATGGTCTCGTTCGGACCGACGCTCGAGGGGGTGCACTCGCCCGACGAGAAGATGTACGTCGACACGGTCGACATGTACTGGAAATTCCTGCTGGGGATCCTGAAAAACGCGAAGTGAATTCCCGGTCATCCGTCACTTGCCGAAAGGCGGCTCCAGATGCCTGATCCCAGGTCGGACGGGACGTTCTCCGTCCTGCGACTCGATCCGCTTCATCGTTCGTACAGGTTCGCCGTTCTGTTCTTTGTCGCGCTTCTGACGTTCGGCAGCTACTTCGCCTACGACAGCATCGGCGCGATCGCCCCGACGCTTATCAACGCGCTGGGTGTCGACAGGACGGCCATCGGGCAGATGTACACCGTGTACAGCATCGCCGCGATTCTCTCGGTGTTCATCGGGGGGCTCCTCATCGACAGGATCGGCACGCGGCGGGCCAGCCTCCTCTTCTCCGGGCTCGTCACCGCCGGGGCGCTCATCGTCGCCGTCGCTCCGAACCTGTGGATACTGTACCTGGGGAGGTTCGTCTTCGGGTGGGGTTCGGAGTCCCTCGTCGTGGCGCAGAGCGCGATATTCGCCCGCTGGTTCAAAGGGAAGGAACTCGCGCTCTCGTTCGGCATCGGGCTGACGCTCAGCAGGCTGGGGACCCTCTTCAGCTTCAACACCGAGGCGCTCATCGCGAAGTACTTCGGGGATTACCGGTATGCGCTCTGGGCGGCGGTCCTCTTCTGCGCCGCATCGCTCATTTCGAATCTTGTGTATAATGTCCTTGACAGGCGAGGGGAGAAAGCGCTCGCGTTGAAGGAGGAGGGGGGCGGCGACAAGATCGTTCTGGCGGACATCAGGAAGTTCAGCTCTTCGTACTGGTACGTGACGCTCCTGTGCGTGACGTTTTACTCCGCCATATTCCCGTTTACCGACCTCTCCACGGATTTCTTCAACACGAAATGGGGCCTCCCGATGACCGCGGGCTCGGAGGGGGGATTTTTCTCCCAGGTGTTCTACAACATCTTCCACATGTTCACGACCGCCGGGGGGACGACGACGATAATCATATTCGCGTCGATGATCTTCGCCCCGGTTTTCGGCCAGCTTGTCGACAGGGTCGGCCGAAGGGCGTCCATGATGGTCGTCGGTTCGCTCCTCATGGTCCCGGCGTTCCTCATCATGGGGTTTTCGATGGTCGCCCCGGCGTTCCCGATGGTGATGCTCGGCACCTCATTCGTCCTCGTGCCGGCGGCGATGTGGCCCTCGATCCCCCTCATCGTGGAGAAGAACAGGGTGGGGACCGCGTTCGGGCTGACGACGATGATACAGAACTTCGGACTGGCGGCATTCCCGTACCTGAACGGGTACCTCAGGGACGTCACGGAGAACTACACGGCAAGCATGGTGATGTTCTCCTCGCTCGGGCTGTTCGGTCTCCTGTTCGCATTTCTGCTCCTGAGGTCGGACAGGCGGGGGGGAGGCGTGCTCGAAGGAACCGGGGATCGTTGATGCAGGTGACTATCCAGACAACGGGGCCATCCCATGGCTGAAGAGAAACGTGTCCTCATACTCGAACCCGACTCCACGGACGCGGAACTGATCGTGATGCAGCTCCGGAAGTCGGGGCTCGCACTGACGTCCCGCCGCGTCGGTACGAAGGACATGCTTGACAGGATCATGGCCGAATTCAGGCCGGACATCGTCATCGCCGACACCGTGGTTCCCCGGTGCGATGTCATCGCGCTCGTCCGTCAGCAGAGGATCGACAATCCCGGTGTGCAGTGGCTTCTCGTCTCGGGTGCCGGGTCCGAGGAAGTGGCCGTTGAATCGCTGAAGGCCGGCGCGCGCGACTACGTGTCAAAGAAGAACATCGGGCGCCTGGGCGCCGCCGTCAAAGCGATGCTCGAAAATCCCCCCCCCGCCCCGCAGCCGCAGGACACCGAACCCTTGTCCCCGCCGGAACCTCCGGCAGCCGCCCCCGTTCCCCCCCCTGCAGCGGATGATCTCTTCCGGCGCACCGTGGAAAGCACGACGGACCTTGTCGCGGTGCTGGACCTGGAAGGGAAGCGCATCTATAACAACCCGGCGTATGCCGGCCTCCTCGACGAACCCGACACGCTGGAAGGGACGAGTTCGTTCGTGGACGTCCATCCGGACGACAGGGAGGAAGTCAGGAACGTGTTCCGGGAGACCGTGGCGACGGGGGTGGGGAAACGCCTGGAGTACCGGCTCGTGGACAGGAACGGGAACATCCGGTACATCGAATCGCAGGGGAGCGTCGTCAGGGATGCCGACGGGAACCCCGACAAGGTCGTCATCATCTCGCGGGACATCAGCGACAGGAGGACGGCCGGCGAGTTCATGCGCCAGGTCCAGGAGGAAATCGCCCGCAACCGCGGCGGGGAGTTCTTCCCGGGACTCGTCCGCGCCCTCGCCGAGGCACTCTCGGTGAAATATGCCCTCGTGTCGGAATGCACGGACAGGAGGCGCGAACGGGTGCGCGCGCTTGCTTACTGGTCCTCCGGTGCGCTGGCGCCCGTCTTTGAATACGACGTCGCACACACGACGTGCGAACGGGTCGTCCGCGAGGCGAAGACGATCTATTTTGCAACCGGCGTTCAGGAGCTCTTTCCCGGGGAGGCGGCGCTCGCGGCGATGGACGCGTGCTCCTACATGGGGACGCCCCTCCTTGACTCTGGCGGTGGGGTGATCGGGCACCTGTTCATCATCGACGACAGTCCCCTCCCGAACCCCGACGTGGCCCGCTCTGTCCTGACGGTCACGGCGGCGCGCGCCGCGGCCGAGCTCGAACACCGGCTTGCGCTCCGCGTCGTGAGCGACAGTGAACTGCATTTTCATGCCCTTCTCGAGGAGATGTCAGCCGGGGTCATCGAAACGGACATGGAGGACGTGATCACGTTTGTCAACCGGCGCATGTCCGAGCTGAGCGGGTACGACGCGGGCGAAATGCTCGGCCGGCTCGCCTCGACGCTCCTGATCCCGGAGGAAGACCGGCGTCTCCTGTACGAACGGAACGAACGGCGGCGCCAGGGGGTGACGGAGGTCTATGATGCCGTGCTCAAGCAGAAGGACGGGACGCTGTTCGCCGCGCAGATCAGCGCATCGCCCCACAGAAACATCCGCGGCGATGTCATCGGCACTCTTGCGCTTGTCACGTCCGGGACCCCCGGCGCCCGGCAGGCCTCCTCTTCTGAAGGGGATGCGGCGCTCCTGGAACAGGTGCAGGACGCGGTCTTCGTGTGCGATCCGGAGGATCGGATACTCTTCTGGAACAACGCGGCATCCGCCCTCTACGGGTGGGGCGCGGACGAGGTGCGCGGGAAATTCTCGGCCGAGGTCCTCCATACCGAGCAGATACGCCGGCTCGGCGGGGCCGCACATACGACGCTCGTGGAGGGATACTGGGCGGGAGAGCTCCGCCAGCGGCGGAAAGACGGGACCAGCGTCCTCGTGGACAGCAGGTGGACGCTGATCCGGGACGGGGAAGGGCGGGCGAAATCCGTCCTCGTCATCTGCACCGACATCACCGGGAAACGGGAGCTCGAAGTCTACGAGCTCCGGGCGCGCCACATGGAAGGAATCTCGAGCCTCGCATCGGCGCTCGCAGCGGACCTTGACGCGATGCTGACGCCGCTCATGCTCGCGGTCCCTGCCATCGCCGGGAAGGCGGACGACGATTCCTCCCGGCAGGCCGTGGCGATCGTCGCGACGAACGCGCGGCGCGGGATGGACACCGCGAGCCAGGTTCTCGCGCTGGCGGAAAACGCGGGAAGCGGCAAGGGTCTTCTCGACCCCGCGGAAGTTCTTGCCGGGTGCGCCCGGGACGTCGGCGCGGATCTTCCCGAATCGATCGTTCTCGAGACGGCGTTCGAAAAGGACCTCTGGGCGATTCCCGGCACGGCGTCACAGGTGCAGCAGATTCTCGGGAACATCTGCACGAACGCCCGCGAGGCGATGCCGGACGGAGGCGTGCTCCGTATCGCCGCCGATAACCTTCTCATCGAACCCCAGGCGGTGTCGACAATCCCCCACGCGCTTCCCGGGAAATACGTCGTCATCACCGTCAGCGACACCGGGCGGGGTATCCCTCCGGAGATCATCGGCAAAGTGTTCGAGCCGTTCTTCACGACAAAACCCTCCGGGCGCACGACGGGGCTCGGTCTCTCGACCGCCGCAGCAATCGCGAAGAATCTCCGCGGGTTTATCAACATATTCAGCATGCCGGGGGAAGGGACCAACGCGAAGGTCTATCTCCCCGCGGGAGAGATCCCGGGAACCGAATCAGGCCCCGATCTCCATCTCGGAGGGGGGCGCAGGATCGTCGTCGCACAGCCGCAGGCAGCTCTCCGGGATATCGTAAAGAAAATCCTCATAGCGCACGGGTACGAGGCTGTCACCGTAACGGACGGCGGGGAGGCGATTGCGCTTTGCCGGCGGCCGGAGGCCGGCATTGCCGCAGCGGTCATCGACATGGAGATGCCGTTTATGGATGGGCCCACGATTCTGAGAGTCCTCAGGAGCACGAACCCTTCTTTGAAAATCATACTGACGGGTGGATCGCCGGACAGGACCGTCGAAGGTGCCGCCGCAGTTCTTCCGAAGCCGTTTTCGACTCGGAATCTCCTCTTTGCCCTCCATAACGTGATGGACGTCACGCCATAGGTAGTGTTGGCAAGGTCAATATTCGCAAAAATCAGTTGATTCGAACTTGACATTCTTCACAAATAACACATAATTCTTGACATTGAGTACCCGATACCTGTCAATCTGCATGTAACGGGAAGACAGAACCAGAGTGCTGTTCATTTCTCACGTTCCGTATATTTCATTCCGCGTCATGTCCCCTCATTCCCCGAAATTCGAACACGGGTGAGCCTGTTCTCGCTGACATCCGAATTCCAGCCGAGCGGCGACCAGCCGGAGGCCATCCGCCAGCTTTCCGAGGGGGTCGCCCGGGGCGACCGGTTCCAGACGCTCCTCGGTGTGACGGGAAGCGGCAAGACGTTCACGATATCGAATGTCATCGCGGGAGCCGGCAAGCCCGTCCTCGTGATGTCGCACAACAAGACGCTCGCCGCGCAGCTTTACGGCGAGTTCAAAAGATTCTTCCCGCGCGACAGGGTCGAATTCTTCATAAGCTATTACGATTACTACCAGCCCGAGGCGTACGTCCCGTCCACCGACACCTACATCGCCAAGGACGCGTCGATCAACGACGAAATCGACAGGCTGCGCCTTCGGGCGACAAGCGCGCTCCTGAGCGGCGACAGGAACGTGATCGTCGTTGCTTCCGTGAGCTGCATCTACGGCATCGGCGCTCCCGAGGAGTGGGCGAGCCAGGTCGTCGTCGTGCGCAGGGGGGAGAAGCTCGAACGGAACGACCTGCTCCGGAAGCTCCTGAACATCTACTACGCGCGCAACGACTTTGAGTTTGTCCGGGGGACGATGCGCGTGCGCGGCGACGTCGTCGAGGTCATCCCGGCGTATGAAAACGAAGAGGCCCTCAGGATCGAGTTCTTCGGAGACACCGTCGAGCGGATCTCCTACATCAACAGGATGGACGGCAAAGTCCTGGGCGAGACGGAGTATGAGGTCGTCTATCCCGCAAAGCAGTTTGTGACGTCGAAAGACACGCTGGACCGGGCGATGAAGGGGATCGAGAAAGAGCTCGAGGAGCGCCTTGGGGAGCTCCGCGCCGCCGGCAAACTCGTGGAGGCACAGAGGCTGGAACAGCGGACCCGTTTCGACCTGGAGATGATGCGCGAGGTCGGCTACTGTGCGGGGATCGAGAACTATTCCCGCCATATCGCGGGGCGTCCGCCGGGCTCCCGTCCGGCCTGCCTTCTCGACTATTTCCCGAAGGACTTCCTCCTTGTCGTGGATGAATCGCACGTGACCGTTTCCCAGGTGGGCGGGATGTACCACGGCGACAGGTCGCGAAAACTGACCCTTGTGGAGCACGGATTCCGTCTTCCCTCCGCCCTCGACAACCGCCCGCTCACGTTCGAGGAGTGGGAGAAGATGGTCCCGCAGGTGATATTCGTCAGCGCCACCCCGGCGGAATACGAGCTGCAAAAAAGCAGGGGCGTGATCGTGGAACAGGTCATCCGGCCCACGGGGCTCGTGGACCCGGAAGTCGAGATACGGCCGGTGAAAAACCAGATCGACGATCTGATCGCCCAGATCCGCGACCGCGCGTCACGGAAGGAGCGCGTTCTCGTGACGACGCTGACCAAACGCATGGCGGAAGACCTGACGGACTACCTCAACGACATCGGCGTCAGGGTCCGGTACATCCATTCGGAGGTCGATGCGCTCGAACGTGTGGAGATACTCCGGGACCTGCGTCTCGGAGAGTTCGACGTTCTCATCGGCGTCAACCTCCTCCGCGAAGGGCTCGACCTCCCCGAGGTATCGCTCGTGGCGATCCTGGACGCCGACAAGGAGGGCTTTCTCAGGTCCGAACGCTCCCTGATCCAGACGGCGGGACGGACCGCCCGGAATCTCAACGGGCTCGTCATCCTGTACGCCGACACGGTGACCGGCTCGATGCAGAGGATGCTTGACGAGACCCGGAGGCGCAGGTCGAAGCAGCTCCAGTACAATATCGACAACAACATCACGGCCGCCACGGTGTTCAAGACGATCGACGAGGTGCTGGCGGCCACCGCCGTTGCGGACGTCAAGGCGGCCCGCGATGCGCGGCGTGAGCGGGCGAAGATGCCGCTTGTCGCCGAGAGCGTCGTGCGCTATCTGACGGCGGAACAGAAACGGGACCTGATCGGGGAGCTGCAGAGCGAAATGGAGCGGGCGGCGAAGGATCTGGAATTCGAGCGCGCCGCCGGACTGCGCGACGAGATCGCGAAGCTCGAAGAAATGACGACGCGGGCGAAAGGCGCCGGCCCGGCCCGGCCTTCCGGAGACGGTCCGCAGTAGTTTCCTCCCCTCTGCCCCCCCGCGGTGCCGGAATTTTCCCTCCTGCGGTGTAGGAAAGGAAAGGCGGATCTCCTATTCCCGCGTCCCCCGTACCCCATGTTCACCGGAGTCCTCTCTGCACCCCGTTTTCTCCTCCGCATTTGCGCCGACGCTGTGGTTCCGCCGCTCTGCAACGCGTGCGACGCGCTCCTTTCCAAGGGTGAGACGATCATCTGCCGGGCGTGTCGCAGCGCGATCGTCCCCGCGGATGAATGGGACGACGCGTACCGGGATGCCCTTGCGCGGCTCGACCCGGGGGAGACGGTCGCGGACTTCGTCGCCGCCTGGTACTTTGAACGGGACAGCCCCCTGCGGCCGCTCATGCACCGGTTGAAATACGGGGGGATGACCGTCATAGGAGAGGAATTCGGCCGCGTGCTGGGAGAACGGATCAGGGACGCGGGGTGGGGGGAATCCGGCGTTATCGTCCCGCTTCCCCTGCACCCGTCGAGGATGAGAGAACGGGGATTTGACCAGTGTGCCTGCATCGCCGGGGGCGTCGCGGCGGTCACCGGGCGTCCCGTGGATGCCCGGCTCATCAGGCGCGTGCGCTTTACCGCTTCCCAGACGACGCTCGGACACGGCGAACGGCGGGAGAACGTGCGCGGCGCGTTCGCGCTCCGGCCGCGCGCCGCCGTCGGGGGGATGACAGTCCTTCTCGTCGACGACGTCGTCACGACGGGGGCAACGATGCGCTCGTGCGCGTCCGCCCTCCGCGGCGCCGGCGCACGTTCGGTGATCGCATGCGCCGTGGCGATCGCGCGCTGAAAACGCCGATTTCTTGACATTCGTTCACGAGAGTGATACATTAGAAGGATTTTGGGTGAAACATTCCACTTGCAGACCGACTATCCACTCACATTTCTGATCCAAGGGAGGTAGTGTATGGCTGTCAATATCGGCATCAACGGGTTCGGACGCATAGGCCGCCTTGTCTTCCGCAGGGCAGTACAGCAGGGCGGGTTCAACATTGTCGGCATCAATGACATCACCGATGCGAAAACGCTCGCGTATCTTCTGAAATATGATTCCGTGCACGGGATATTCGAAGGCGATGTGAAGGCGGAAGAGGGTGCCATCAACGTCAACGGAAAAAAGTACCGCGTCATGGCGGAAAAAGATCCCTCGAAGCTCCCCTGGAAAGAGCTCGGTGCGGACATCATCGTCGAGGGAACGGGAATATTCACGAGCCGTGAAAAGCTCCAGGCGCACATCACCGCAGGGGCAAAGAAGGTGCTCCTGACTGCCCCCGCAAAGGACGAAATCGACGCCACCGTCGTCCTGGGAGTGAATGACAGCGTGCTGACCGGAAAAGAACAATTCGTTTCGAACGCCTCGTGCACGACGAACTGCCTTGCCCCGATGGTCAGGGTCCTTCACACGTCGTTCGGCCTCGAGCAGGGGTTCATGACGACGATCCATTCCTACACGAACGACCAGCGCCTCCTCGATCTCCCGCACAAGGACCTCCGGAGGGCGCGCGCTGCCGCGCTGTCGATAATCCCGACGACAACCGGCGCTGCGCGGACCGTCGGCAAAGTCATCCCCGATCTCAAGGGGAAGCTTGACGGGTTCTCGCTCCGGGTTCCCACCCCCGACGCATCCATCACCGATTTTGTCGCGATCCTCAAGAAACCGGCGACGCGCGAGCAGGTGAACGACGCGATGAAGCAGGCGGCCGCGGGACCGATGAAGGGGATCCTCCAGTACTCGGAGGAAGAGCTTGTCTCGACGGACATCATCGGCAACGAGCACTCCTGCATATTCGACTCCAAGCTGACGATGGCAATGGGCAACTCTGTCAAGGTCTTCGGCTGGTATGACAACGAATGGGGATTCTCCTGTCGCGTCATCGACCTCCTCAAGAAGATCGCCTGATCATGGCACTGCCGGCGGCCGCCTCCGGGCGGCCGCCGCATTCTCAGCACCCATCCACGAGACCACAATGCACACACTGACTATTGACGATGTCCTCCTCAAGGGGAAGAAAGTCCTTGTCCGCGTGGACTTCAACGTCCCCATGACGCCGGACATGAAAGTTTCGGACGACAAGAGGATCATTGAATCGCTCCCGACGATCCGCAAGATTCTCTCCCAGGGTGCCTCGGTAATCCTGATGAGCCACCTGGGAAGGCCGAAGGGGCGCCCGAATCCCGAGTTCTCCCTCAAACCGGTCGCCGATTATCTTGCAACGCTCCTCAATCGCCCCGTGAAGTTCGCGAAGGACTGCATCGGTCCGGAAGTGCGCCAGATGGTCGATGCGCTGAAACCCGGCGACATCCTCATGCTCGAAAACCTCCGCTACCACCCGGAGGAAGAGGCGAACGACGAGGGATTCTCAAAGGAGCTGGCGAGCCTCGGCGACGTGTACGTTAACGACGCCTTCGGCACCGCCCACCGGGCGCACGCTTCCACCGAGGGCATCACCCATTTCCTCCGTCCCGCGGTGGCGGGGTACCTGATGAAGAAAGAGATCGACTACCTGACGAGCGCGGTGTCGAACCCGGCCCGCCCGTACCTTGCAATACTCGGCGGGGCGAAGATCTCCGGAAAGATCGACGTCATTCAGAATCTGCTCCCGAAGATCGACGCGCTTGTGATCGGCGGGGGCATGGCGTTCACGTTCCTGCGCGCGCAGGGAATCGAAATCGGCGACTCCATGGTGGAGGAGGAGAAGCTCGATCTCGCAAAAGATCTCCTGGGCCAGATGGCGGCGCTGCACAAACGCTTCATACTCCCCGTGGACTGCGTCATCGCCGACAGGATGGAGAACAACGCCCAGCGGAAGGTCGTCCCCGTCACGAAGATCCCTCCGGGATGGCGGGGGCTTGACATCGGTCCCGAGACGGTCAAGGTGATCAACATGGAAGTCCGGCGCGCAAAGACGATCGTCTGGAACGGGCCTATGGGAGTATTCGAGATGCCCAATTTCGCGAACGGGACGCTGGAGGTCGCCCGGCTCCTCGCAGAGGCGACGAAGGCGGGTGCGAAGACAATCGTCGGCGGCGGGGACTCCGCTGCGGCGGTGGCGAAGGCGGGATTCGAAACCCAGATCTCCCACGTCTCGACGGGGGGAGGAGCCTCGCTGGAGTTCCTCGAAGGACGCACGCTCCCGGGACTTGCCGCGCTGGCGGTCGGGTGAACCATTCCGGTCGCGGACGTGTTCTCTTTGAAGGAAGTCATACGCCCATAACGTGCGGTTCATGATGCAGCCCATTGGCGGAGGAGGGGAGGGAAGATACTACCGGCCGGGTTTATTCGGCGGGTTTTCGTTCTTCCCTCCCGTGATCAAGGCGCTTCTCATTGCAAACGGTCTGATGTGGCTGTTCTTCGGACTGTTCCTTCCCGCCTTCACGTTTCAGAACGTCCCGATATTCGTGATCTTCAGGGAATACCTGGAGCTCTGGCCCCTTGGGACGAATTTCTGGCCCTGGCAGCTCGTGACGTACATGTTCCTCCACGGCGGATTCTGGCACATCTTCTTCAACATGCTGATGCTCTGGATGTTCGGCATGGAGCTGGAATACACATGGGGGTCGGCGAAATTCCTCCTGTACTACATGCTCTGCGGCATCGGGGCGGGAGTGGCGAACCTCCTCGTGGCGCCGATGCTCGGGCAGGTTGCGCCGACGGTGGGGGCGTCCGGGGCGGTGTTCGGGATACTCATCGCCTTCGGGATGCTCTGGCCCGACAGGCCGATCTACGTGTATTTCCTTCTCCCGATCAGGGCGAAGTACTTCATCGCAGCGTCCATCGGGATCGAGCTCATCACCGGCATCACCGGCTCCCCGGACGGGGTGGCTCACGTCGCCCACCTGGGCGGCGCCGCGGTGGGATTCATATTCATATTTGCCGAGCGCCACTCGGAGGCGTTCAGGAACCTGACGGGGAATCTGGGGAGCGGCGTGTTCCGCCGCGCCTCCCATCCCCGGCCGCATGCATGGACGGGGATCGAGGTGCGTGATGCGCGGTTCTATGACATCGGCGAGACGAAGCACAGGGACGACGAAGGTGAGGTCACGCAGGAAGTCGTCGATGCTATACTCGACAAGATAAGCACGGGCGGCTACCAGAGCCTCAGCGACGAGGAGAAGAGGATTCTGAACGAGGCGAGCAGGAAAATCCACTGAGAGGGCGGTGAGCATCGAAATTCAGGCGCGGAATGAGACCGGCAGGCCGCCGTGGCAGGCGGCCCCGGCGCACGCGGCCGGCACAAGGCGCGCGACGAGGCCGATGATGATCGGCGGAGTGCGCGTGGGAGGCGGCGCGCCGATTTCCGTCCAGACGATGACGAAGACGAAGACCGGCGACGTCGAAGCCACGGTCGCCCAGATCCTCGCTGCGGCCGGGGCGGGCTGCGACATCGTGCGCGTTACGGTGAACGACAGGGAGGCGGCCGACGCGATGAAGGAAATCGTGCGCCGTTCCCCGATTCCCGTCGTCGCGGACATCCATTTTAACCACGTGTTCGCGCTGAAAGCCATAGGGGCCGGCGTGGCGAAAGTGCGCCTCAACCCGGGGAATATCGGAAACAGGGACAGGATCCACGAAGTTCTGGCGGCCGCGAAAGCCCGCCGGATACCGATACGGATCGGTGTGAATTCCGGTTCGCTGGAGGAGGACATACTCGCAAAGCACGGCTATCCGACGGCCGAGGCGCTCTATGAAAGTGCGATGCGCCACGTGGGGATATGCGATGAGTTTGGTTTTTATGACGTCATTATCTCGGTGAAATCGACCGACGTCCGGCTCATGATCGACGCCTACCGGCTTGTCGCCGGGCGGACGGATATCCCGCTCCACCTGGGCGTGACGGAGGCCGGGCCGACAAGGACGGGGACGATCAAGTCCGCCGTCGGCATCGGGACGCTTCTCGCGGAGGGAATCGGCGATACGATCAGGGTTTCGCTCACCGACGATCCCGTCAGGGAAGTGGAGGTGGGAAAGGAAATCCTCCGTTCCCTGAACCTGGCGACACGGAACGTGGAGCTCATCGCGTGCCCGACGTGCGGGAGGCTCGAAGTGGACCTTTTCGGCATCATGGCGGAGCTGGAGAAGCGGCTGGAGGGGATCAAGAAGCCCGTCAAGATCGCGGTCCTGGGCTGCGTCGTGAACGGCCCCGGAGAAGCGAGCGAGGCCGACATCGGGATTGCCGCCGGAAAAGGGGTCGGCATACTCTACCGCAAGGGCGAAGTGATCCGGCGGGTCAAAGAGTCGGAGATCGTCGACGTCATCGTTGAAGAGGTCCGCAATTTCGTTCCCGAAGGGGAAGCCTGACCCGCGCGGGGCAATGAAGCCGTCGTCCACGCCCCGGGCGCTCCCGCCCAATCCTCACTCAGCATTCTGCCCGTGACACTGAACATCTTTTTCATCGGCGACATTGTCGGCACACCCGGTCTCGACCTGGCCGCGACGCTGATCCCCAACTATGTCAAGAAGTACGGCGTGGACCTTCTCATCGTCAACGGTGAAAACACGACCGAGGGGAAGGGGATCGCCGAGGAACATGCAAAGAAGCTCTTCGAGCTGGGGGTGCACGTCATCACGACGGGGAACCATGTGTGGGACAGGTGGGACAGCCGGAAGGTTCTCGGGAGCGACCGGCGCATACTCCGTCCGCTGAACTACCCCCGGGAAAACGGCGGGAACGGCTATTACGTGGCCGACATCCCGGGAAAGGGGAAAGCGGGAATCCTGAACCTCCAGGGGAGGGTCTTCATGCAGCCGATTGACGACCCCTTCCGGACGGCCGACTGGGCCGTTGCGAAGATCCACGAGGAGACCCCGGTCCTCTTCGTCGATTTTCATGCGGACGCGACCGCCGAAAAGATGGCGATGGGCTGGCACCTTGACGGCAGGGTTACCGCGGTCATCGGGACGCACACCCACACCCCGACCGCCGACGGGAGGATACTCCCGCGGGGGACCGCATTCCAGTCCGACGTCGGCATGACGGGACCGTATGATTCCGTCCTCGGAATGAAGAAAGATCTCGCCCTCAAGCGGCTCATCACCGCGACGCCGCACAAATACGAAGTCGCTTCCCACGATGTGCGCCTCTGCGCGGTGTACGTCCAGGCCGATGCCGGCACGGGGCGGGCGCTCGCGATGGAAAGCGTCATTTTTCCCGCATTCGGCTGAATCATGGCTGCAGCACTGATCGACGGAAGGCTGATCGCCGCGGACATCAAGGCGGAAGTCCGCCGCGGCGCCGAAGAACTCCGGCGGACGCGGGGGATAATCCCCGGTCTGGCGTTCATTCTCGTCGGCAATGACCCCGGGTCCGAGGTCTACGTCCGCTCCAAGGGAAAGGCGTGCGAGGAGATGGGCTTCGCGTCCGTCACGGAACGCCGTCCCGCCTCGTGCACCGAACATGAACTCCTGAGCCTCATAGCGGGATTCAACGCGGATCCCGCCCTGCACGGCATACTCGTCCAGCTTCCCCTCCCGCCGCACATCAACGAGCAGCGCGTGATCGAAGCGATCGATTTCCGGAAGGACGTCGACGGATTCCATCCCGTGAACGTGGGAAAACTCGTCCTGGGGATTCCCTGTCTCCGGCCCTGCACCCCTGCGGGGATACTCGAGCTCCTCGCCAGGAGCGGGAACGACCCGGCGGGGAAGCACGCGGTCGTCGTCGGCAGGAGCAACATCGTGGGGAAGCCGGTGTTCAACATGCTCATGCAGAAACAGCCGGGCGCGAACGCCGCGGTCACCGTCGTGCACACCGGCGTGAAGGAGATCGCGCCGCTTGTGAAACAGGCGGACATCGTCATCGCCGCGATAGGGAAGCCCCGCCTGATCACCGGTGCGATGCTCAAGCCCGGGTGTGTTGTGATCGACGTTGGGATGAACCGCATCCCGGACCCGTCCGCGAAAACCGGAACGCGTCTTGTCGGCGACGTGGATTTTGCTTCCGCGCAGGCCGTCGCATCCGCGATCACCCCCGTTCCCGGGGGGGTCGGGCTCATGACAATCGCCATGCTGATGAAGAACACGCTGCAGGCTGCCGCAAGTTACGCCGGAAGCTGAGTCCTACCACCCAGGGCCGCGCCTGCGCGGACCCTGCCGCAAGTTACGCCGGAAGCTGAGTCCTACCACGCAGGGCCGCGCCCCTGCGGAACCTGCTGCGCCCCCCCGGGGAGCTGATTTCCCTCCCGTTCTTTTCGACCGCCCCGCAGGGGGCCGCCCGCGTCGCGTGGCGCTGGAAGCCCCGCCTGTGGCGCCGGAGGCGCCACGCATTGAATATGTCTACCCGTTTGGGTACATTGAAACGATTTTTGATGTTTCGACCCGCATACCGTCTTCCGAACTGAGAGGATTTCATGTCCATCCCGAAATTCAAGAAACGAACCGCTCGTGGATTTTACGAAACCCGCCGCCCGGAAAAAGCAGGAAGCGGCGATTGCATCGCTCAGGTCGTCGCTCGGCCGCGAATATCCGATCGTCGTCGGCGGCGAACGGATCAATGCACCTTCAAAATTCAGCTCGTTCAACCCCTCCCGGTCGACCGAGGTGGTGGGGGTGTTTCAGAAGGGGGACGCCGCCGTAGCAGAAAAGGCGATGAGCGCCGCCCTCTCGGCGTTCGACGTGTGGAAACATGTCCCGCCTGCAGCCCGCGCCGCGTGCCTCTTCAAGGCCGCCCGCCTGATGCGGCGGCAGAGGTGGGAGCTGAACGCGGTCATGATACTCGAGGTGGGAAAGCCGTGGCCCGAAGCCGACGCGGATACGGCGGAGGCCATTGATTTCCTCGAGTATTACGGGAGGGAGATGATCCGCTACGGCGGCGACCAGCCTGTCGTCAAGATCCCCGGGGAGAAGGGGAAACTCGTCTACGTCCCGCTCGGCGTCGGGGTCGTCATCCCGCCGTGGAATTTCCCGCTTGCGATACTCGCCGGGATGACGTCCGCCGCCGTGGTATCGGGGAACACCGTCATCCTCAAGCCGTCCAGCGATTCGCCGCTCATCGGCTGGAAATTCTTCGAGATCATGGAGCAGTCCGGGGTTCCGCCGGGGGTCATCAACTACGTGACGGGACCCGGCGGGGCAGTCGGGGATACGCTCGTCATGAACCCGAAAACAAGGTTCGTGTCGTTCACCGGATCGAAAGAGGTGGGGATACACATCAACGAGACGGCTGCGAAAGTGCAGCCCGGGCAGATCTGGCTGAAGCGCGTGGTGGCGGAAATGGGGGGGAAGGACTCGATCATCGTTGACGCGGGGGTCGACCTCGACGACGCCGCACATGGGGTGATTGCGTCCGCATTCGGATTCTCCGGTCAGAAATGCTCGGCATGCTCCCGCGTCATCGTGCACGGGGATGTCTACGACAGGTTCGTCGGCATGCTGGCAGAGAGGGCCGCCGCGCTTTTGCTCGGCGATCCCGCGCTGCCGTCGACAAACGTCGGTCCCGTCGTCAACAGGGGATCGCATGCAAGCATACTCAAGTACATCCAGACGGGAGTGCATGAGGGGGGGCGCGTGGTCGCCGGGGGCGGCGCGGGGAATCCGGAGGGGTATTTCATACAGCCGACGGTGATCGCCGACGTCGCACCGGACGCCACGATTGCGCAGGAAGAGATATTCGGCCCGGTCCTGGCGGTGATCCGGGCGAAGGATTTCGACGAGGCGATGTCGATCGCGAACAATACCGAATTCGGTCTGACGGGCGCCGTGTACACGAAGAGCGGCAGGAACCGGAAGAGGGCGGAGCGGGACTTTTTCGTCGGGAACCTGTACCTGAACCGCAAATGCACAGGCGCGCTTGTCGGCGTCCATCCCTTCGGAGGCTTCAACATGAGCGGGACCGATTCGAAAGCGGGCGGGCGGGATTACCTCCTCCTGTTCCTCCAGGCGAAATCCATCGCGGAGAAGGTTGCACGCTGAACGGCAGTTGCGGCATCACATTCAACCCCATGGAGACGGAACGGCGATGAAAATCCATGAATACCAGGCGAAAGAGATACTCAGAAAATTCGGCGTAGCGGTGCCGGCGGGGAAGGTCGCATTTTCCGTCGACGAGGCCGTAAGCGCCGCCTACGGCATCGGGGGGAGCATCTGGGTCGTCAAAGCCCAGATACACGCCGGGGGGCGGGGGAAGGGGGGCGGCGTGCGCGTGGCGAAGACGCTCGAGGAGGTCCGCCAGGTCGCCTCGCAGATACTGGGTATGAAGCTCGTCACGCACCAGACCGGGCCGGCGGGGAAGATCGTGAAACGGCTCCTTGTTGAGCAGGGGGTCGCCATCGCCCGTGAGATGTACGTGGGGGTGACGCTCGACCGTGCCACGTCGCGGAACGTCGTGATGGCGTCGACCGAAGGAGGGGTGGAGATCGAGAAAGTGGCCGCCGAGTCGCCGGAAAAAATACTCCGCGAACCCGTGGAACGGACCGCCGGGTTTCACCCGTTTCAGGCGCGCAGGCTCGCGTTCGCCCTGGGACTCAAGGGCGACGCGTTCAGGAACGCCGTGAAATTCCTTGCCGCGCTGTACAACGCGTACGACGCCATGGACTGCTCGCTCGCGGAAATCAATCCGCTCGTCGTGACGAAAGACGGGGGCGTCCTCGCGCTCGACGCGAAAATAAACTTCGACGACAACGCGCTTGACCGCCACCCCGAGCTTGCCGGGCTCCGCGACCTCGACGAGGAGGATCCCCTCGAGGTCGAGGCCTCGAAGTCGAACCTGAACTACATCAAGCTCGATGGAAACGTCGGCTGCATGGTCAACGGTGCGGGGCTCGCGATGGGGACGATGGACATCATCAAGCTCGCGGGCGGGGAACCGGCGAACTTTCTCGACGTGGGAGGGGGAGCGAGCGCGGAGACCGTCGAGGCGGGATTCAAGATCATACTGGCCGACCCCCACGTCCGGGCGGTTCTCATCAACATCTTCGGCGGGATTGTCCGCTGTGACCGGGTGGCGGCGGGCGTTGTGGAAGCGGCGCGGAAGGTGAGTGTGGAAGTGCCGATCGTCATCCGCCTTGCAGGGACCAACGCGGAGATCGCGCAGGACATCCTGAAGAATTCCGGGCTGAATTTTCTCGTCGCGGCAAGCCTGAAGGAAGCGGCAGAGAAGGTCACACAGGCAATACGGGAGCCGGTGGGAGCGTGAAGGCGGACGACGAGTTTGAACCGGTCATCGGCCTTGAGGTCCACGCCCAGCTCCTGACACAGACCAAGGCGTTCTGCGGGTGTTCCGCGCGGTTCGGGGACGAGCCCAATACGAACGTTTGCCCCGTCTGCCTGGGGATGCCGGGGACGCTCCCGGTGCTGAACGTGCAGCTCGTGGAGTTCATCCTCCGGATGGGCCTTGCCGCCGGCTCCCGGATCGCCCCGCGTTCGGTCTTCGCCCGCAAGAATTACTTCTACCCCGACCTGCCGAAAGGGTACCAGATCTCCCAGCACGATGCGCCGATCTGCACGGGAGGCGGTATCGACATTGATCTCCCGGGCGGGGGAACGAAACGGATCGCGCTGGCCCGGATCCACATGGAAGAAGACGCCGGCAAATCCGTCCACGATCAGGACGCCGATACGCTCGTGGATCTGAACAGGTGCGGCGTCCCCCTCATCGAAATTGTAAGCGAGCCGGAGATCGGTTCTCCCCGCGAAGCCTCCCTGTACCTCTCCCGCGTCCGTCAGCTCGTCACCTATCTCGGGATCTGTGACGGGAACATGGAGGAGGGGAGCCTCCGCTGCGATGCCAACGTCTCCGTCCGCGTTCGGGGGACCACCCCGCTCGGGACGAAGACGGAGGTGAAGAACATGAATTCCTTCCGGAACGTTGAGCGCGCGATGGAGTTCGAGATCGGACGGCAGGTACGTCTCATCAGGGACGGGGGGACGGTCGTGCAGGAGACGCTCCTGTGGGACGCGGACAGGAACGTGGCCCTTCCCATGCGGAGCAAGGAGGAGGCGCACGACTACCGCTATTTCCCCGACCCGGACCTGGCGGCGGTGCGCGTGGATCAGTCCTGGATCGACGAGGTCAGGGGGAAGCTCCCCGAGCTTCCGGATGCCAGGAAGCGGAGATTTGTCGCGGACCTTGGGCTTCCGGCGTATGACGCGGATGTTCTCACGGCGGAGAAGGGGGTGGCCGACTATTTCGAGGAGACCGTGCGTGCGCTCGGGGGCGAGGGACCGGTCCGCGCCCGGCACGCAAAGGCGGCAAGCAACTGGGTGATGACGGACATCCTGCGCGTTGCCGGTCCCGGGAGGACCTCCATGAAGGGGTTCCCGGTTTCCCCGGCGCATCTTGCCTCGATGATCCGGATGATCGCCGACGGTACGATAAGCGGCAAGATTGCGAAGGAGGTCTTCGAGGACATGGCCGCCACCGGCGGGGACCCGCACGCGATCGTCGAACGGAAGGGGCTGATGCAGGTCTCCGATGAGGGGGCGATCGAACGGGCGGTGGAGGCGGTGATCGCCGCGAACCTCCCCCAGGTGCAGAAATACCTCGACGGCAGCGAGAAAGTGTTCGGCTTCTTCGTCGGAGAGACGATGAAGATCATGAAAGGGAAGGGGAACCCGAGAATCGTCAACGAGGTGCTCCGAAGGAAACTCGGCGCGGTTCCCCCCCTTCGCTGATTCACACATCACACAGGAACTCACATGCGCAACGTGATCATCGCAGGCAACTGGAAAATGTACAAGGATCTCTCCGCAACGGCGGAACTCATTGAAGGACTCAAAACCCGGCTGGCGTCGGTTCCACCCCGCGTCACTGTCGTCATCTGTCCGCCCTTCACGTCGCTTGCGGCGGCGGGGAGCCTGCTGAAAGGCTCGCACATCAGGCTCGGGGCGCAGAACATGTCGCAGCACGATGAAGGGGCGTACACCGGGGAGGTCTCATGGAACATGATCCGTTCCGCGGGTTGCGAGTACGTGATACTCGGCCACTCCGAGCGGCGCCAGTATTTCGGCGAGAAGGACGAGTTGATTAACGCGAAGGCAAAGAAGGCTCTTGCCTCGTCTCTGAAGCCGATCATATGCGTCGGCGAAACCCTCGCTGAGCGCGAAGGAGGGATTACCGACAGGGTGATCACAGCGCAGGTGAAGGGTGTTCTCGCGGGAATCACGCGGAGCGACATGGCATCTGTTGTCGTCGCCTACGAACCTGTATGGGCGATCGGGACAGGAAAGACCGCTACTCCCTCGCAGGCGCAGGAAGTTCACGAGCTCATACGGAAACTGATATCCCAGATGCATGACTGGCCGCTTGCCGAGCAAACGGTCATTCAGTATGGTGGAAGCGTGAAGCCTGACAATGCGGCAGAACTTCTCTCGCAAAATGACATCGACGGGGCGCTCGTTGGCGGCGCATGCCTCAAATCTGATTCGTTTGCAGCGATTGTGAACGCCGTAAAATAGGGCAATTTGACGTTTTTCCATTGCTTTGAGGGGAGTTTATGCTTATATTGAGGTGATATCTCTTATCACCTACCTTTCTGGCGGTTATAACATACTTGCCGACCGTACCTCAACAAAACAGAACAGCAGTACACGGGAGGTCGGCCCTCCGGTTCGCACTCACAGCTATCACACTCCTCAGTCCGGCATACTCGTCCCGGGGCGGACAATATCCATTTCTGGAAAGCGGCTCCCCGCTCAACCGGGGTTCCGACAGCGGATTTCTCCCGGACACGCCCACAAGAATCAAGATAGACCTTTCCGGAACCTGGGACTACGCGGTGGAAGGGGGCCCCTCAGGGACCGTCCGGGTTCCCTCCGCATATGATTTCAGGGGGAGGGTTGTGTTTCAGCGGGGCCTTGAGCTGACGAAGGAACAGCTCGACCAGTACAGGTTCCACATCGTGATGCTCGGCGTGAACCATGCCGCCGAGGTGACCGTGAACGGCGAGTTCGTAACGTCGCACAGCGGCGGGTCAACGAGTTTCGTCGAGTCTCTGCCAAGGGACGCCCTCCAGATCGGACACGACAATACAGTCCGCGTCACCGTCAGCAACGAACTGGATCCTCGAACGACGCTTCCGGTCCGTCCCCCCGCCTGGGGGATGCGGAACTACGGAGGGATCACGCGCGATATCTATCTGCTCGGGACTCCGCCGCTGTACATACGGGACGCGGTCGTCAGGACGGAACCGTCGGACAACGGCGAAACGGCCAGGGTCACTGTCCGCGTGAGCGCGGACGGGTTGGACAGTCTCAGCGCCCTCCCCGTTGTCGAGGGGGGGAAAGGGACGGCGACGGGGTGTTTTTTCGAGGTCCTTGACAAGATGTCCGGCGCGCTCGTTGCACGGAGCCCTGTCGTTCCGCTCGTCAGGCGCGGAAATGAGTGGGACGAGGCGCTCACCGCCGTCGTCCTTCAGAATCCGCGGCTCTGGAGTCCGGAGACTCCGGACCTCTATCTCGTCAAGTGTTACCTCGAACACGGCGGGGGGGAGAACCGCGGATCGTCGATGAGTTCGACGTCGCGGCCGGGATACGGCGGATTGCCGTGGCGGGGGACCGTCTCCAGCTCAACGGAAAGCGGCTCGTTGTCAGGGGGGTATGCTGGTATGAGGACTCACCCGCAAGGGGGAGCGCCATGACGTACGAGGAACGGGAAAAGGACGTCGCGCTTATCAAGACTCTGGGGGCGAACCTCGTCCGGTTCATCGGGCATCCCCCGCACCCCTACATGCTCAATCTCTGCGACAGGTACGGGCTCCTGGCAATGGAGGAGATCCCCCTCGAGCAGACTCCCGGGGCAGTTCTTGCAAGCGATGCGTACGCCGATCTCGCCGCGGCGAGCCTCCGTGAGATGGTTCTCCGTGACAGGAACCACCCGTCGGTTCTGGCGTGGGGACTCGGCGACGAGATCGAGGCCGGCCATCCGGCCGCGCGCCCGTTCATGCAGGGGCTCGTCCGCCTCGCGCGGACGCTCGATTCGAGACTCCTCTACTGTGCCGCGCTCCCCGGGGACGATTCCTGCACGTCGCTCATGGACATCGGGGCGCTCAGCGTGAACACACAGGACATGAAGACCTTCCGGACGGAGGTGGAGCTCTGGCGCGAAGCGCACAGGCATCAGCCCCTCGTCGTCGTCAAGTTTGGAACGGAGGTGGACGCGGGGAACCGGAACGGCTACAGTGATCCTCTGTCGCAGGAGGCCCAGGCCAGGTTCTACCTGCAGAGGTTCGACATGCTCCGGTCAATCGACTGCGACGGGGGGATCGTCTGGTCGTTCAACGACTGGAAGGGAGACAGGCCTTCGCTCACCGTCCGTTCGGGGAATCCCTGGATGCACACGACGGGGCTTGTCAGCGCGGGAAGGGAAAAGCGGCTTGCCTTTGACGCCGTACGCTCTGTCTTCCACGGGGAAAAATTCGTGGCGCTCCCGGCGGGGGCGCACACGGCCGGCTCACCCATCATCTACGTGCTCGCGGGGTTTGTCCTTCTCGTCGGCATGGCGTACGTCTACAACACGAGCCGCCGGTTCCGTGAATCCCTGAACCGCTCGGTGCTGAATTCGTACAATTTTTTTGCGGACGTCCGCGACCAGCGCATTGTCTCTTCCGGCCACAGCACGCTTCTGGGCGCCGTCGTCTCGCTGGCGGTCGCCGTTTCCATGTCGAGCATCCTCTACAGGTTTCGCGGAAGCATGCTTCTGGACGAGGCGCTCTCCTGCCTCCTCGTCAGCGATGATGCAAAGGCGGCCGCGGTGAGCCTCATCCGGAACCCGCTCCGGTTCATCGGCGCGTTCGCGGTCCTCGTTTTCCTCCTGCTCCTCCTTGTCGCGCTCATTGTGAGGCTCCTACGCGCGTTTGTCCGCGCGCGCATCTACGCCTATCACGCGTATACGGTGACGATGTGGTCGACCGCCCCGCTTCTTGTTCTCGTGCCTCTGGGGATGGTCCTGTACAGGGTTCTTGACAGCACCTTCTATGTCATTCCGGCCTTCGCTCTCACCGCATTCCTGTGCGCCTGGGTGCTCATCAGGCTTCTCAAGGGCATGTCCATCATCATGGACGTCCAGCCGTTGAGAGTCTATGTTGCGGGGATCCTGTCGGTTGCCGCGCTCTGCGCACTGGCATACGGGTACTACGATTACACGCAGTCGGCGCCGCTGTACCTGTCGTTCGTCTATTCCACGATGGAAACTATGCAGTAGCCGGGGAGCCCGCGGGGACGCATGTATCTTTCAAAACTCGAGATCATCGGATTCAAATCCTTCGCCAACAGGGTGAACCTCACCTTCGACAGCGGCATTTCCGCTATCGTGGGCCCGAACGGGTGCGGGAAGACAAACATCGTCGACTCCATACGCTGGGTGCTCGGCGAACAGCGGTACAGCGCGCTGCGCAGCGACAAGATGGAGGACGTGATATTCAACGGGACCAAGACGCGGAAGGCGCTCGGGATGGCCGAGGCGTCGCTGGTCATTGAGAACACGAAGGGGATACTTCCGTCCGAATACACGCAGGTGACTGTCGGGCGGCGCGTGTACCGGTCCGGCGAAAGCGAGTACCTTCTCAACAAGGTCCCGTGCCGGCTGAAGGACATCCTCGATCTGTTCATGGACACCGGGATGGGGGCCGATGCCTACTCGGTGATCGAGCTGAAGATGATCGAGGTGATCCTTTCCGACAAGACCGACGAACGGCGGCGGCTGTTCGAAGAAGCGGCCGGGGTCACGAAATACAAGCACCGGCGGAAAGCGGCGTACAGGAAGCTGGAGAGCGTCCAGGACGATCTCGTCCGCGTCAATGACATCGTTTCAGAGGTGCAGAAGGCGGTCTCCACGCTGGAGCGGCAGGCGCGCCGTGCCGAGCAGTTCAACGAGGTAAAGACGAAGCTCCGGACGCTCGAAATCGACCTGATGGAACGCGAATACGCGCAGCTCCTCGGCCGCGCCGCGCCCGTCGAGGAGAGGCTCCGGTCGCTGAACGACGACCGCTCGCGGATCGACGTCGATCTCACCGGCGAGGAATCCCGCCTGGAGACGCTGAGGAGCCGGATGCTGGAATCGGAGAAACGCCTGGCCGAGGCGCAGCGGGACGTCAGCCTTCAGCGCGAATCGATGCACCGCGTGGAGGAGAGCAACGCGGTTGCGGCCGAGAGGATCAAGGCGCTGAAGGGGAATGCATCCCGGCTGGAAGGGGAACAGGAGGAACTGCGCCGTACGGTGGTGCGGCTGGAAGAGGAGAGGCTCGCGCTGGAGGAATCGCTCGCGGGGCTCCGCGTGCGCGAATCAGCCGCGGCGGCGGCGCTGGCCGCCCGGAAGACGGCGCTTGCCGAATGCGAGGCGAGGCTGGACGCCGCCAGGACGGGCCTCCGGGAGCTCAACGACAGGACGCTCAGCCTCGTGCAGCGCGCGGCGGAGCGGCAGTCGGAGCAGGACGGGCGGAACGGCAGGGTCGAGAGCCTGAACGGGCGGTCGGCCCGTGCGGAGGAGGAAATCGCGGCCTACGAGCAGGACATCGCGCGCCTGGACGGCGTCATTGCCGGCCTTACCGCGGAGGATCGCGCTATGCGGAGGAGGTTCACGGAAGCTGAAATGGAGTACTATCAGGCCGAGACGCGCAGGAAGGACCTCGCCGACAGTATGGAGAAGCTCCGGGCACGTGAAGCGGAGCTGAAGGCCGACCTGGGAAGGAAGGCCGCGCGCGTGGATTTCCTGAAAGGTCTTGTCGAGTCCCGTGAAGGTCTCCCGGAAGGGGCCAGGTATCTTTCCTCGAATCCCGCGTGGAAACCCTCGCGCAACATCACGGTGGCCGACGCGGTCCATGCCGCGGAGCGGTACCGGGCGGCGGTTGAAGCCGCGCTCGGGGAATATGCGGGGCTCCTCGTTGTCGAGAACAGCGCCGAGGCGGACCGCGGGATTGCGCTCCTGAAAGCGGAGGAACGCGGCAAGGCGATGTTTGTCTGCCTTGACAGGATGCCGGACATCCGGTCGTCCGTCAGGCTGCCGGCGGTTCCCGGCATTGTGGGCCTTGCCTCCGAGATTGCGAGGTGCGACCCGCAGTACGCCCCGCTCTTCCGTCTGATACTCGACAGGGTCATCATCGTGGAAGACGCCGCCGCCGCGGCCGCCGTGGCCGCCAGAATCCCCGGCGTCCGGTGCGTGACGCTCGACGGCGAGATCCGCACGGGGGTGGGGATACGGCGGGGAGGGAGCCGCAGGCAGGACGAAGGCGGTTTCATCGGAAAGCGCGAGCAGATCGACGAACTCCAGCGCGACGTTGCGTCGCTTCGCGAACAGCTCCGGGCGCAGGAGGAGGAGCGGAACGCCGTCACGGCCGCCCACGACGCAATCGACCTGAAATCGCTGAACGAAGCGGTCAAGGCGGTCGAAAAAGAGATGAACGGCATCGAGATGAGGATCGCGCAGGTGGCGTTCGAGAAGAGCCGAGCCGCCGACATCATCGCCCGGAACAGGGAGGAGATGCAGAACCTCGCAGCCGGGGCGGCGGAACTCCTGGCGCAAATTGCCGCGGACGCCCCGGAACTTGCCGGCCTGGCCGGGGAAAAAGCCGCGGCCGAGCGGGCGATCGGCGCGGCGACGCGGGAGCTTGAAGTCCTTGAGACGGAACGGAACGAGCGTGCCCGGGAAATGAACGAGGGGGAGATCGCCCTTGTGACGCTCAGAGGCGAGATGCAGAATGCCGAGGACGGCGTCGCGCGGATCGGCGCTGCGGCGCGGGATGCGGGAGCCCTCATTGCGCGGAAGGAAGAGGAGAAAGAGCTCGGGCGGACCGCCATCGCCGACGACGAGGCCGCGGTCGCGGAGAGCACCCGCACGCTCGAGGGGCTGCGGGAGGTTCTCGCCGTCGTCGGGGCGCGCCGGGAGTCGGTGGAACAGGAGACCGCGGGAATCCGGGACGAGATCCATGGGATCGAGCTTGCGATCAAAGACCGCCGCCGGACGCACGACGATGCCCTCCGCACGGTGCACGAGCACGAGCTCCGGCTGGCCGACCTGAAGGCGAAGGCGGAGCACATCCGCGCGCGCGCGGCGGAGGAATTCGAGCTCGACCTGCAGCTCCGGACGTACCCGGAGGACGAGTTCGTGGATTTCGCCGCCCTGCGCGACGAGATCCAGGGCCTGCGCGACAGGATCAAGTCGCTGGGCAACATCAATTTCGCGGCGTTCGAAGAGTTCACGACGGAGCGCGAGCGCCTGGAGTTTCTCTCGACGCAGCGGCAGGATCTCCTGGAGGCGGAGAAGACGCTCCTGGCCACAATCGAAGAAATCAACGCGACCGCGCAGAAGAAGTTCCTCGATACGTTCGCCCTCATCCGGAACAACTTCATCGAGACGTTCAAGAGCCTCTTCGATCCCGGCGACGAATGCGATCTCAAGCTCGAGGAGGGGGTCGATCCGCTCGAGGCGAGGATCGAGATCGTCGCCAAACCCCGGGGGAAGCGCCCCACGTCGATCGATCTGCTCTCCGGGGGGGAGAAGACCCTGACCGCGACCGCGCTCCTCTTTGCGATCTATCTCGTCAAGCCGAGTCCGTTCTGCATACTCGACGAGGTCGACGCACCCCTGGACGACGCGAACGTCGACAGGTTCACGCGTATCCTGCGGAAGTTTTCGAACAACACGCAGTTCATCGTCGTGACCCACAACAAGAGGACGATGGAGGCGGCGAGCGCCCTGTACGGCGTGACGATGGAGGAGGAGGGGATCTCAAAACTCGTCACGGTCCGGTTCACCAAGGGGTCCCGGGTGGAATCGGCGGCGCTCGCGTCGGCATGACTGCGCCCCTGAAGCTCTTTGTCGACTTCGACGGCACAATCACGCGCGGAGACGTGGGAAACATGTTCTTCCGCGAATTCGGGGGGGATGCCTGCGACGGGTTCGTCCGGCGCTTCCGTGCCGGGGAGATCAGCGCGCGCGAGTGCTTCCTGGGCGAAGCGGCGTCCATGGGACGCGTGGCGCCGGATGCGCTGGAGCGGTTTGTCGCGGGCCGGGAAATCGATCCCACGTTCCCCTCGCTCGTCGCGTTCTGCCGGGATCGGGGCGTGGACCTCCTCATCGTGAGCGACGGGCTCGACTACTACATCCGTCGGATACTCGCCGCCAACGGCTGCGCGGACGTGGCGTTCGTCGCCAACCGCGCCTCGCTCGTGCGTCCGGGTGCGGATGGACGTGCGGAGGTCGGGCTGGGGTTCCCGCATCCGGACGGTGTGTGCGAGAGGTGCGCGTGCTGCAAACGGAACGTCATGCTCACGGGGTCGGCGGAGGGGGATGTGCTGGCGTACGTCGGCGAAGGGTTCTCCGACACGTGCCCCGTGCGATACGCCGACGTCGTATTTGCGAAAGACGTCCTTCAGACCTACTGCCAGAACGAGAATATTTCATTTTATCCATATGCCTCCTTTGACGATGTCGTTGCGCGGCTCCGGCAGCTCCTGGACCGCGGCAGACTGCGCGTGCGGGCGAGGGCTGCGGCGGAGCGCCGTGCGGCGTTCCGGCACGAGTCCTGACCGCGGGCGGGGAATCTGACAATGGCCGAAAGCGATAATGACATCCGCAGGACGATATTCAAGTACAGGAGCTACACGCCGATCCCGTTTCTTCTTGTCATGATCTGGTTCGCGGAGCCGTCGGTGCTGAGCCTCGTCGTCGGCTTCGCCGTGGTCTTCATCGGGGAGCTCATACGGTTCTGGGGCGTCTCCATCGTCGGTGCGGAGACGCGGACGACCGGGGGAGTCGGGGGGACGTTTCTTATCACGAACGGGCCGTTTTCCTACGTGCGCAACCCCCTGTATGTCGGCAACATGCTCCTGTACGCCGGGGTCGGGATCATGTCCATGGCCCTGTTCCCGTGGATGCTCCTCGTGGCCCTCGCGTGGTTCTACACGCAGTATTACCTGATCGTCACCCGGGAGGAAGAATACCTTGCGGCCACGTTCGGCGGGGAGTTCGATCTGTACCGAAGAAACGTGCGGAGATTTGTGCCGCGGCTGACACCGTACCGTTCCTCCCTGCCGGCGGCGAAGACGGTCGACCCGTCCGAGGGACTGGCAAGCGAACGGAGGACGCTGCAGGCGATCGGGCTCGTCACGGCGCTTGTCATCGCGAAATACGTCTACTTCCATCTGAACGGTTGACAGCATGCCCCCCCGGGTCCTCATGGTTGCGGGGGAAGCCTCCGGTGACCTTCACGGCTCTTCCGTGGTCCGGGCGCTGAAGGCTCTCTCTCCGGGCGTCCAGGTGTCCGGTGTGGGCGGGGAGAGGATGCGCAGGGAGGGGGTGGAGATCGTCCACGACATCGGCGACCTCTCGTTCATGGGATTCACGGAAGTTCTCCGGAACCTGGGGACGATCAGGAATGTGCGGCGGGAGCTGATAGGCGAGATGGAAGCGCGGCGGCCTGACGTCGTCGTGCTCATCGACTACCCGGGGTTCAATCTCCGGTTCGCCCGCGAGGTGAAGAAGAGGAGGATTCCCCTCCTGTATTACATCAGTCCCCAGGTGTGGGCATGGCACAGGGGACGCGTCAGGAAGATGAAGGGGCTCGTCGACAGGATGAAGGTCGTCTTTCCGTTCGAGGTGGGGATTTATGCATCCGAAGGGATCGACGTCGAATTTGTGGGACACCCGCTTGCAGAGCAGATCGGCACCACCTGCACGAAGGAGGAGTTTTTCCGGCGGAACGGCCTCGACCCGGAGAAAAGGGTCCTCGGGCTCTTTCCGGGAAGCAGGCGCCAGGAGGTCGAGAGGATACTCCCGGTGATGGCGGAGGCCGCGCGCATGCTCTCCGCGTCAAGGCGACTGCAGCCGGCGATTGGCGTCGCGCCGAATCTCGGGAGAGAATTCGTCGGAAGATTCATCGGACCGGGAACGGGAATTGTCATGGTGGAGAACGGCACATACGACCTGATGGCATACGCGGACGCCGCGGTCGTGACATCAGGGACGGCGACGCTCGAGACCGGGTGGTTCGGCACGCCTATGGCGGTCGTGTACCGCACGTCCCCTCTGACATACGCAATCGGCCGTCTCCTCGTCAGCGTGAAATCGATCGGGCTTGTCAATATCGTGGCGGGAAGGCCGGTGGTGCCCGAGTTTGTGCAGGGCGCCATGACAGCCGCCGTTATCGCGGGGGCCGTCGGTCGGATGCTCGACGACCCGTCAGTCGCGGCCTCCATCAGGCGTGAGCTTTCCGTGATACGGGAAAAACTCGGCGGTCCGGGAGCCTCCGGACGCGTCGCCCGGGGGATACTCTCGCTCGCGGAGGGTGCATGAAAGGCCTCCTGCGGGGTGCGCCGTTTGTGCTGGGGGTCCTCCTCCTTGACTCGTGCGGACCGTCGGGCGAATCCGGGAGAGGCACCCCTGAAACGAAGGAATCGGTCTATCAGCACGGGCATGAGCTCTACCTGACGATGCACATGGAGGACGCGGAACGCGAGCTAGCGCGCGCGGCCGCGATGGACTCCTCCTATGCCGACCCGCTCGTCGATCTCGGGTCTCTCTGGTTCGACAGGGGGACGAAGGCCGAGGGCGCGCTTCGTGCGGATGACTACAGGAAGGCCCGGGCATTTCTGTCGAAAGCGGAAGCGCTCGGATACCGGGACGCGGAGGCGTACGACAGGCTGTGCGCGATCTGCACCGGGCTCGAAGATGCGCGTGGATTCCTGAAGTATGCGAAGAAGAACGCCGAGCGGTACCCGTTCGACAGGCAGATGTACAACCTCGGGGTCGCGTACTTCGGGGTGGAAGACTGGGCGGCGGTCGTAAAGACGGAACGGGATGCGTCGGAGAAATTCAGGGAGTCGCAGTACGTCGGGGCGTTCTACAGGGAGATGGGGCTGGCGTACATGAAGATGGACCGCGACCAGACGGCGGAGCGGGCGCTCGCCGCGGGCGTCCAGGCGGTGGACGCACGCCTGGCTGCCGCGAGGAAGAGCGAAACCGGGGGAGCGTCGGACGGCTCCCGGCGTTTGCAGGACGACAAGATCGGCATGCTCCTTCTCCTCAGGAGGCTGCATACGACATACAGGGAGACGGACAAACTCGCGCAGGTGGAACGACAGCTCAGAGAGGCCGGGTACACAAAATAATGCCCGGTGTCATGTCAACGATCCTCCTGCCGTTGTCATGGCTGTACGGTCTGGCGGCGGCGGCGAGGAACGGCGCGTTCGACCTGGGGTTGATCCCGCGGCACAGGGGTGCGGTCCCCGTGATCGCCGTGGGGAACCTGACGGCCGGGGGGACGGGAAAGACCCCTCTTGTCGAGTTCATCACCGGATGGCTTGCGCGGAAGGGACTCAACGTCGCGGTTGTGAGCAGGGGATACGGACGTTCGTCGCACGGCGTCGTCGTCGTTTCACGGAGAGGGGAAGTCCGGGCGGACGCTTTCACCGGGGGGGACGAGCCGGTCCAGATCGCGCGGAAATTTCCGTCGGCATCCGTCGTTGTCGGGGAGTGGAGGGCGGAGGCGGTCAGCCGTGCCGTCGAAGAATGCGGGGCGGAAGTGATCGTCCTCGACGATGCGTTCCAGCACCGGTACATCGAGCGGGACCTCGATATACTCGTGATCGACGCGGGATCGGATTTTCTTCGGGAGAGGCTCCTTCCCTCCGGAATGAGGCGGGAATGGTTCTCGGGACTGGCGAGGGCGGGACTGATAGGATTTTCGCGTGCCTCCGCCGCGGGGGACCCTTCCTGGGCTGGTTCGCTCGCCCGGTGGTCGGAAGCGCGGTCGTTCGCGTACGAGATGCGGATCACGGGTTTTGCCCCGATTCCGGGGGGCGAAGCGGGTGAAAGCGCATCCCTCTGGGGGAAGCGCGTCCTTGCGTTCAGCGGCATAGGAAGCCACGGGGGATTTGTGGCCTCGCTCCGGGCGGAGGGACTCGACGTGGCGGCGGAAAAAAAGTTCCGTGACCATCACAGGTACAGCGTGAGGGATCTTGACGCGGTTGTGGATGCAGCAGCAGGGACGGAGGCGTGCGTGACGACGGAGAAGGACATGGTCCGCCTTATCGCGGATCCGCGGCTCCTGGAGCGTGCGGGAGGGAAGATCCCCTTCTTCTACGCGACAGCGGCGACCCGGATGCTCAGGGGGGAATCCCTCCTGGAGGAGGCCCTCGGAGGCGTCCTGGAGGGGAGAGAGAGACGATGATCATCGGGATCACCGATCCGATGCGCGATGCCGCGACGTACGGAAGGTACGCGGACCTCGCCAGGAAGTGGATCCCGGGCGCGGAAGCCCAGATTCTCTCGTGCATCACGGGGACATTCTCCGAGATCGAAAGGTGCGACGCGCTCATCCTCAGCGGCGGTGGAGACGTTCATCCGAAATTCTACAGCCGGGATGAAGATGCGGAACTTGCGAGGGACGTGAAGATCGGGCGGGACCTGTTTGAATTCGACCTGATACGGGAGGCGATGGAGCGCGGCATCCCCGTGCTGGGGATATGCCGCGGTGCGCAGGTGTTTAACGTCGCCATGGGGGGGTCGTTGATCCCCGACATCGAGACCGCGGGCTTCACGACCCACCGCCGGGGGAATGAGCCCGAATGGCTCCACGGCGTGAAGGTCACGAACGGATCAGTCCTGGGCGGGATCACCGGCGTCACGGAAGGGACGGTCAACTCGTCGCACCACCAGGCCGTCGACGCCGTCGGGCGGGGTCTCTGCGTGGCTGCCCGTTCCGATGACGGGATCATCGAAGCACTGGAGTGGGAGAAGCCGGCGGGAAAGCCGTTTGTGATGCTTGTCCAGTGGCATCCCGAGAAAATGAACGAGGGCTCGGCCCCGTTCTCTCGAAATCTTGTCGAAAGACTCGCGCTGGAGGCGCGCGCTGTACGGACGTTGTAACGCTGCAGAAGGTCACGAATCAACGACATATCATAACGAAGGAACGAACAATGGCAAAATACGTGTATTTCTTTGGAAGGGGAAAGGCCGAAGGGAAGGCCGAAATGAAAGGACTGCTCGGGGGGAAGGGCGCCAACCTTGCAGAGATGACGAACATCAAGCTGCCGGTTCCGGCCGGGTTCTCGATATCGACCGAAGTCTGCACCTACTTCTATGCGAACAAGAGGACGTATCCGCGGTCGCTCACCGCAGACGTGGCCGCCGCGCTGAAGAAGGTGGAATCGGCAATGGGCGCGAAATTCGGTGATCCGAAGAACCCGCTCCTCGTGTCGGTCCGCTCGGGCGCCCGGGCGTCCATGCCGGGGATGATGGACACGATCCTCAACCTGGGGATGAACGACACCGTGGCCGGCGGACTCATCAAGAAGACCGGCAACGACAGATTTGTGTACGACTCCTACCGCCGGTTCGTCCAGATGTACGGCGACGTCGTGCTCGGACTGAAGCCCGTCCACAAGGACGAAATCGATCCGTTTGAAGTCATTATCGAAGCGAAGAAGAAGGAACGCGGCGTTCACCTCGATACCGAGCTCAGCGCGGCGGACCTGAAGGACCTCGTCGGCAAATTCAAGGCGGCGATCAAGGAGAAGACCGGGCACGATTTCCCCGAAGAGCCCCTGAAGCAGCTCTGGGGCGCGATCGGCGCCGTGTTCGGGTCCTGGAACAACGACCGCGCCATCGCCTACCGGAAGATGTACGACATCCCCGAGTCGTGGGGAACGGCCGTCAACGTCCAGTCGATGGTATTCGGCAACATGGGCGACTCGTCGGGGACCGGCGTCGCGTTTACGCGGAACGCCGCGACGGGAGAAAACCTGTTTTACGGCGAGTATCTCATGAACGCGCAGGGTGAGGACGTCGTCGCGGGGACCCGCACGCCGCTCCCGATTTCGGACCTCGCGGAGAAGAACCCGGTGATCTACAAACAGCTCGACAAGATCCGCCACACGCTCGAGAAGCACTACCGGGACATGATGGACGTGGAGTTCACGATCCAGGACGGGACGCTGTACATGCTCCAGTGCCGCGTGGGCAAGCGGACGGCGTTCGCCGCGATCAAGATCGCCGTCGACATGGTGGAGGAAAAGCTCATCAGCGACAGGGAAGCGCTCGAGCGGATCGAACCCGATCAGCTCAACCAGCTTCTGCGGCCGGTCTTTGATCTGAAGGAGAAAGAAGCCGCGGTAAAATCGGGACGCCTCCTGGCCAAGGGACTGAACGCCGGACCCGGCGCTGCAACGGGGCGTGTCGTGTTCAACGCGCCGGATGCCGAGGCGTGGAAAAAACGGGGTGAGCTCGTCATTCTCACCCGCATCGAGACCTCGCCGGAAGACATCAAGGGGATGGACGCCGCCGAGGGGATACTCACCGCGCGGGGCGGCATGACGTCGCACGCGGCTCTCGTTGCGCGCCAGATGGGAAAGGTGTGCGTCGCGGGATGCTCGTCGCTCGAAATCGACTACGGCACCCACACGATGACGGTGAAGGGAAAGAAAATCAGGGAAGGGGACTGGATCTCTCTCGACGGCACGACGGGCGAAGTCCTCGAGGGGAAGGTCGCAACGAGGCCCTCGGAGGTCCTGCGTGTGCTCGTCGACAAGTCGCTTGAGCCGAAGGACGCTCCCGTCTACCAGCAGTATGCCCGGATCATGGGGTGGGCGGACAAGTACCGCCGGCTGAAGATCCGCACGAACGCGGACCAGCCCGACCAGGCGTTGAATGCGGTCGCCTTCGGTGCCGAGGGCATCGGGCTCTGCCGCACGGAGCACATGTTCTTCGGCGAAGGGAAGATCGGGCCGATGCGTGAGATGATCCTGGCCGACACCGTCGAGGAGCGCAAGAAGGCGCTCGCGAAGCTCCTCCCGCTCCAGCGGCAGGACTTCGAGGGGATTTTTGCCGCGATGAACGGGCGCCCTGTCACGATCCGGACGATCGACCCTCCGCTTCACGAGTTCGTCCCGCACGAGGAACCCGCCCAGCGCGAGCTGGCACGGCAGATGGGGATCCCGTACGAAAAGGTCCACCAGCGTGTAGAAGGCCTCCACGAGTTCAACCCGATGCTCGGGTTCCGCGGATGCCGGCTGGGGATCATCTTCCCCGAGATCACCGAGATGCAGTCACGGGCGATCTTCGAAGCGGCGGCCAACGTCCAGGCGCGCGGCATCCCCGTCGAGCCCGAGATCATGATCCCGCTCGTGGGGAACGTCAAGGAGCTGGCGCACCAGGAAAAAATCGTCCGCAGGGTGGCGGTGGAGGTCATGAAGGAGAAGGGGGCGAAGCTCAAATATCTCGTCGGCACGATGATCGAGATCCCGCGGGGTGCGCTGACGGCGGATGAAATCGCCGGCGTCGCCGAATTCTTCAGCTTCGGGACGAACGATCTGACCCAGACGACGCTGGGGGTGAGCCGCGACGATGCGGCGCGCTTCCTGGTTCCGTACGTCGAGATGGAGATCTACGCGAAGGATCCGTTTGAATCGCTTGACAGAACGGGCGTGGGCGAGCTGATGAAGATCGCGATTGCCAAGGGGCGCTCCGTCAGGCCGGGCCTCAAGGTCGGCATCTGCGGCGAGCATGGCGGTGATCCCTCCAGCATCGAGTTCTGCCATCAGATCAACCAGAACTACGTCAGTTGTTCCCCGTTCCGTGTGCCGATCGCGCGTCTAGCGGCGGCCCGGGCGGCGCTGGCGGACACACCCGCAGCCGGCGGGAAAAAGAAGGCCGCTGCGAAAAAGAGCGCGCGCCGCAAGTAGGCGTTCGCGGAAGATGAATGCGGAACCGGCCCGCCGCAGGGCGGGCCGGGGTTCGCGTGCCGGCCTCGCTGGCGCATTCTGCGTTATTGGCGCCTTCGGCGCCATCGGCGCCAGAGAAGGCGCCATGTTCCACTTCGACGCCATGTTTGCTGGCGCTTCGAGCGACGCCATCGTCGACTGACAATGTTTTCCATAATGATGAGAGGAGTACGGAGCAAATGAAACTTTCCGACTTCCGCTATCCGCTGCCAAGGAATCTGATCGCGAAGTTTCCCGCGAACCCGCGGGACAACGCGCGCCTCATGGTTGTGAATCGTGCGGACGAGTCGATCGTGGGGATGAGGTTTTCCGAGATCGGGAAATTCTTCAAGAAGGGGGACTGCCTTGTCGTCAACGAGACGAAGGTCTTTCCGGCGCGCCTGTTCGGACGCAAGGAGAAGACGAATGCCAGGATCGAAGTGTTCCTCCTGCGCGAGCTGAACAAGGAGGAGAACATCTGGGACGTCATCGTCGACCCGGCCCGGAAGGTCCGCATCGGCAACAAGATATTCTTCGACGAAGGAAAACTCTGGTGCGAGGTGATCGATAACACGACCTCGCGCGGACGCACGGTCCGGTTCAACGTGCAGGGGGATTTCTTCAAGATCATCGACAGGATCGGGAAGATGCCCCTCCCGTACTACATCAAGAGGGAGCCGACGGACAAGGATAAGGAATCGTACCAGACGGTGTTCGCGCGTGCGGTCGGCGCCGTCGCCGCACCGACCGCCGGGCTCCACTTCACGAAGCGGCTCCTGGCCTCGCTGAAGCGGAAGGGCGTGAAAATCGTCCCCGTCGTTCTTCACGTCGGGCTCGGTTCGTTCCGCGCCGTCGAGGTCGAGGATCTGACGAAGCACAAGATGGACTCCGAGTACTATGAAATCCCGGAAACGACGGAGCTCGCCGTGAACAAGACGATCGACACCCGCGGGAACGTGTTCGTGTGCGGCACGAGCACGTGCCGCGCCCTGGAGTCGAGCGTCACGACGGACGGTCACCTGAAGAGCAACAGGGGGTGGACGGACAAGTTCATCTTCCCGCCGTATGACTTCAAGATCACCGACCGGCTGATCACGAATTTCCACATGCCGGAGTCGACGCTTCTCATGCTTGCGGCCGCCTACGCGGGACGCGATCTTCTCATGAAATCCTACAAGAAGGCGATCAAGGAAGGGTACCGCTTCTTCAGTTACGGCGACGCGATGCTCCTCCAGTGAGCCGTCCCGGGTCGAGGACAATGCAGGACGTTGCGGTTGTCATCGCTGCGGGGGGGAGCGGGAAGAGGATGGGAGGGAAGACCCCGAAGCAGTTTCTTCCGCTCGGCGGCGCTCCGATTCTCGAAAGGACGATCGCGGCGTTCCACTCCCTCCGTGCCGTGAAGGAGATCGTGCTCGTCGTTCCGGCGGACTGCGTCTCCCGCGCGGGGGCTCTCGTCAGGCGGGCCGGGTTCCGGAAGGTCGCGCTTGTCGTTCCAGGGGGAAAAGACCGGCAGGCCTCGGTGTTCAGCGGGCTTGAGAAATGCTCTTTCCGCTCCGGGATTGTCCTCGTGCACGATGCGGTCCGGCCGTTCGTCCGGCGAGACACCATACTATCTGTCATTCGCGCCGCGGGGAAGTACGGCGCGGCGTTCCCCGGCGTCCCGGTCAAGGACACGATAACGATCGAATCCCCGGGCGGGAAGGGGTTCTCTGCGCACACGCTCCGCCGGGAGCAGCTCTGGGCGGTCCAGACTCCTCAGGGATTCCGCTTTGCGCTCCTCTGGGATGCACACAGGAAGGCCCGCGCGGACGGGTTTCGCGGTACGGATGACGCTTCGCTCGTCGAGCGGGGAGGGACGCGTGTTAAGATCGTCCCGGGAAGCGACGGGAACCTCAAAATCACCACCCCGGATGACCGGAAATTGGCCGAATTCCTTCTGTGCGAGGGGAGGACCCCTCAATGGCGCCCAAAATCGGCACCATCCCGGGCCCGCTGATTGTTGCTATTCTCAACGTCGTTGAGTAAATTAATGGATGCGATTGCCGTGGGTCACGGCAGCCCCTTTTCCCTGCCACTGAACGGGATACCATGTTCCCCATAGGGATAATTACAGTCCTGAGCTACCTGATCGGCTCGATCCCGACCGCCATCATCGTGGCGAAGCGGGTTCGCGGAATCGATATCCGCCAGCACGGGAGCGGCAATGCCGGCGGGACCAACGTCATCCGCGTCCTCGGCTGGAAGGTGGGCGTGTTTGTCATACTTGTCGACATGGCAAAGGGGCTGTTTGCTACAATGGTCCTCGCCCGGCTCATGTACGGCCCGATCCCTTTTGCAAACAGCACTCCGTTTGACGATTTTACCGTCGTGCAGATCATCGCGGGATGCGCCGCCATACTCGGGCACGTCTGGACGCTGTTCGCCGGGTTCAAGGGAGGGAAAGGGATCGCCACTGCCGGGGGGATGCTCATAGGGATTGCTCCCGTGGAAGTCGCGGTCGCCTTCGGCGTATTCGCGCTCGTATTCCTCCTCTCGCACTATGTCTCCCTCGGATCGCTCAGCGCAGCGATCTCATTCCCGCTGACGATGTTCTTCCGCGAGAACCTCTTCATGGTGGATATCGAGGGATATCACACGCTGATATTCTTCAGCATGGGCATCGCAGCGCTCATTATCTACACGCACCGCACGAACATCGGCCGCCTGATCGCGGGGACGGAAAACAGGATATCGTCGCTCCGGCTCGGCGGAAGAAAGACTGCCGCCCCGCCGGGAAAAGCCTGACGCACCTCACCTATGCGCATCGCTGTGCTCGGCGCGGGGAGCTGGGGGACAACCCTCTCGATCCTCCTTGCCGAAAACTCCCACCAGGTTTCGCTCTGGTCCTACAGCAGGGAAGACGCTGACCGCATTCGCGCAACCCGGACGAATCCCGACTTCCTCCCCGGCATAACGGTACCCCGGTCCGTACGGGTGGAGGACGACCTGGATTCTTCCGTCGAGGGCGCGGAGATGATCGTGGGCGCTGTTCCCTCCCAGTTCCTCCGTTCTGTCGTCAGCCGGCTGAAGATTTCCCGCGTTGCGGCGGGTCTTACCGTCGTCAACGTCGCCAAGGGGGTTGAAAACAACACCCTGATGACAATGTCGGAGATGCTTCACGATACGCTCCCGGACCTTCCCCTCTCGCGCATCGCCACCCTGTCGGGACCGAGCCACGCCGAGGAAGTGAGCCGCAGGATCCCCACAACAGTCGTTGCTGCATCCACGGATCTCGAGACCGCCCGGCTCGTGCAGAAGGTGTTCATGCTCCCCTACTTCCGTGTGTACGCGAGCAATGATATCCGCGGGGTGGAAATCGGAGGCTCGCTCAAGAACGTCATCGCCATCGCTGCCGGGATCATCGATGGCGCGGACCTGGGAGACAACACAAAGGCGGCCGTCATGACGCGCGGGATCGCCGAGATCGCCCGCGTCGGTGTCGCCATGGGCGCGCACATCAGGACGTTTTCCGGGCTCTCCGGGATCGGCGACCTCATGGTGACGTGCATGAGCAGGCACAGCAGGAATCGCTACGTGGGAGTCGAAATAGGGAAGGGGCGGCGCCTGGCAGACATCGTGGGAGGGATGGTGATGGTGGCCGAGGGGATCGCGACGACCGAATCAGCCGACGCACTCGCACGCCGGGTGGGCGTCGAGGTGCCGATCATCGCGGAGGTTTACAGGATACTCTTCGAAGAAAAGGACCCCCTTGTCGCATGCCATGACCTCATGACACGCGATCCAAAGGGTGAGCTGTAGGATATGCCGGGTGCCACGGGCACAGGCTCAAAAATAAAGGGGCGCCCACGGGCGCCCCTTTTACATCCTATGGCATCCAACCTGCTTTGCCGTCGAAGTGGAACACATGGCGCCCTCTTTGGCGCGACAAGCTACTATATGAACAAGGGCGCCACCTGTGGCGCGACAAGCTACTATATGAACAAGGGCGCCACCTGTGGCGCGACAAGCTACTATATGAACAAGGGCGCCACCTGTGGCGCGACAAGCTACTATATGAACAAGGGCGCCAAGACCAGCGTGATCGTGCTCAGGAGCTTGATGAGCACGTGGAGCGACGGGCCCGCGGTATCCTTGCACGGATCGCCGACGGTGTCCCCCACGACGGATGCCTTGTGCGTGGCAGACCCTTTCCCGCCGAATGCCCCGGTCTCGATGAACTTCTTGGCGTTGTCCCAGGCTCCCCCTCCGTTATTCAGGAAGAGTGCCATCAGTATGCCGACGATCGTCCCGACCATCAGCAGCCCTCCCACGACTTCCGCGCCGCTGGCGCCGTACACAGGCGAGCCGTTTGCGATATAGAGCCACTTGAACGCGAGGCCGACAACCACGGGCATGAGCACGACGAGAAGCCCCGGGAGTACCATCTCCCTGAGAGCGGACTTCGTCGCGATGTCAACGCACTGGCCGTAATCCGGTTTCGACGTTCCCGCCATGATGCCCGGGTTGTTCCTGAACTGGTCCCTGACGTTGTTGATGATCGCGTACGCCGCGCGCCCCACCGCCTTGATGGCGAGCGAGGAGAAGAGGAATACAAGAACCGCGCCGAACATCGATCCGACGAAGACCTCGGGCTTGTTCAGGTTTATCGTTCCGGGGAAGGACGGAAGATATGCCTTCACCTCGTCAATGTACGCGCTGAAGAGAAGGAACGCCGCAAGTGCGGCGGACCCGACCGCGTACCCTTTGGTGAGCGCCTTCGTCGTGTTGCCGACGGAATCCAGGCGATCGGTTCTGTCCCTGATTTCCTTCGGCTGCTGGCTCATTTCGACGATCCCGCCGGCGTTATCGGTGATCGGGCCGAACGTGTCCATGGCGAGAATGTATGCCGCGGTCGAGAGCATCCCCATCGTGGCGACGGCGGTGCCGAACAACCCTGCGTGTTCAAGTCCCGAACTGGCACCCAGGTAGTACGCGCCCACGATTGCAGCGGCGATCACGACGACCGGGAATCCCGTGGACTCCATCCCGACGGCGAGCCCTGCGATGATGTTTGTCGCGGGTCCCGTCTGCGAGGCTTCGGCGATCGACCGGACGGGCCGGTATTTGTATTCCGTGTAGTACTGTGTAATCATAACGAACGCGATCGAGGTCACCACGCCGACGATGCCGCAGAGAAAGAAATTGAAATAGTAGTCGGCCCCGAGAAGCCAGCGCGAGGCGGCAAAGAATCCCGTCATGGCGAGGACGGCGGTGACGCCGTACCCGCGGTTGAGCGCCTTCATCGGGTCCTCCTTGTCGCTGACCTTCACCGAGAGAATGCCGATGATCGATGCCAGGATGCCGAACGCGCGGGCGACGAGCGGGAACAGGAGCACGCCGATGAGCGGGAGCGCGTGCAGCGAGAAGAGGCCGATGTTGGCCTTGTACAGCCCGGCGGCCAGTATCATGGCGCCGATGTTTTCGGCCGCGGTGGATTCGAAGAGGTCCGCGCCGCGTCCCGCGCAGTCGCCGACGTTGTCACCCACAAGGTCGGCGATCACCGCGGGGTTCCGGGGATCGTCTTCCGGTATGCCCGCCTCGACCTTGCCGACAAGATCGGCACCGACGTCTGCCGCCTTTGTGTAAATCCCGCCGCCAAGCTGCGCGAAGAGCGCCACGAAGCTTGCGCCAAATCCATATCCGACGATGAGAAGGGGAATCTTGGTGATGTCGTCCGTGACGCCGCTCGCCTGCACGAGCGCGAAGAGACCGCCGACGCCGAGAAGGCTCATTGCCACGACGAAGAATCCGGACACCGCGCCGCCCCGGAGTGCCGGCTGGAGGGCGCTGTTCAGATCTTTCGTCGCCCCCGCTGCCGTCCGGATGTTGGCCCGTATGGCAACCCACATCCCCATGTATCCTGCAGCGACCGAGCAGAGCGCGCCAAGGCCGAACGAGAGCGTCGTCCAGAGGGCAAGCTGTGCGGAGCTTGCGGGATCATGGATATTCCCCGTGCGGACAAAGGCGTACAGGATGTAGATGAGCGCTGCGAGCGCGATTGCCAGGTAGAGGATCGTGCGATACTGTCTTCGCAGGAACGCTTCCGCCCCGGCCTTTATCGCATCGGAAATTTCCCGCATCTTGGCCGTCCCCGTGTCCCTCTTCATAACGTTCCGTATGAGATAGACCGCAAAGAGCAATCCCAGGATGCTGATGCCCAGTATGAGATTCATTTCCATGTGTGCTGTCGTGCTCCTTTCTAAGTGAGTACTATGGGTCCCCCACGCGCCCCTTACTGCGGGCGTGCCGGTCGGGAGACCTTCCAGGCGTAGAACACCGGAATCCCTACAAGAACTATGCCCAGCCCCGGCCATGTGTAAGCCGGCTTGAATATCAAAAGATCGGCGGAAATGGCCGTTGCGGCGAGAATATAGAGGGCCGGCAGGACGGGATATCCGAAAGCCCTGTACGGCCGTTCCGCATCTGGCCGTTTTCTACGAAGTAAGAATATGCCGGCAACGGTGAGGACGTAAAAGAGAAGAACGGCAAATATGACGTAATCGAGCAGGTCGCTGTATGTCCCCGAAAGACAGAGGAGTGAAGCCCACACCCCCTGGACGATGAGCGCAACCCCGGGGACCGACCTCGCGTTGAGCTTCCCCGCGCTCCGGAAGAACACGCCGTCTTTTGCCATAGCGTAGTATACCCGTGCGCCGGAGAGTATAAGTCCGTTGTTGCACCCGAACGTCGATATCATGATGAGCACGGCCATCACGACGGCTGCCGCCGGTCCCATGATGACCGACATCGCCGCGGTGGCAACCCTGTCCGCCGCGGCGAACTGGATCCCCCGGCCCGCGGCGTCCGCGGCAACGGGGTTTCCCGTCACGGGAAGTATGGCAATGTATGCGACGTTTGCGAGGATATACAGGAGTGTGACCGCCCCCGTGCCGATCGCAAGACTGAGTGGGATGTTCCTGTGCGGGTTGACTGTTTCGCCCGCCGTGAACGTCACGTTATTCCATGCGTCGCTCGAGAAGAGCGACCCGACCATCGCAACGCCGAGCGCTCCCAGGAGCGCGACCCCCGAAATCGGCACGGTCGACACCTCCCCCGCGGCGGCACGGCTTGTCGCGGCAGTCCAGAACGAACCGAGGTTTTCCCGGAAGACGCCGAGCGAAAAACCGGCGGCCAGGCCCAGGGCGATGAGCGCGAGAAGGGCGATGGTCTTTGCGGTTGTGAACGTGTTCTGGATCCGTTTGCCTCCCACGATCCCGCGCGTGTTGATGAACGTCAGGAGCGCGACGTTCAGTATCGCGACGAGTCTCTGGGCTGTGAGGCGGACGGGGCCCGACTGGAAGAGGACGTTCGTGTCGCCCAGTCCCGGGGACAGGACCGCGGCAAATTTGGCAAATGCGACGCCGACCGCGGCGATCGTTCCCGTCTGGATGACGAGGAATAACGTCCATCCATAGAGGAAGCCGACAAGGGGGTTATACGCTTCGCGGAGGTAGACGTACTGCCCTCCCGCGTGGGGCATCATCCCGGCGAGCTCGCCGTACGCGAGCGCTCCCGTCACCGTCATGAGCCCGGTGATGAGCCATATGACGAGGAGCCAGCCTCCGCCGCCGACCGTCCGCGCGATGTCGGCGCTGACGATGAATATCCCCGATCCGATCATCGACCCGATGACGAGCATGGTCCCGTCAAACAGGCCGAGGGCCCGCCTGAACTCGTGCGGGGTCTCAGCCATGGGAACCTCCCGCGTGTCCGGTCCCGCGGCGGCTCATGCCTGCTTTACCGCTTCCGCCCTGCGCAGCTTCGCGAGAACGCTGTGCCGGCGGCCGTAACTGAAGTAGATGACGAATCCCAGGAGCAGCCAGATGATGAGCCGCCACCAATTTTCCTCCGGCAGGGAGAACATGAGTATCAGGCACGACACGATCCCGGCAATCGGGGTGAACGGCACGAACGGGGCCCGGAACGGGCGCACGGCCTCCGGATGTTTTTTCCGCATGATGAGCACCGCGGTGCATACGATTGTGAAGGCGAGGAGCGTCCCGATGTTCGTCAGTTCCGCGAGTATGCGCAGGGGAAGGAACGCCGCCATGAGCGAAACGAACGCCCCGGTGAGCATCGTGGACTTGTAGGGGGTGCGGAATTTATCGTGGACCGCGCCGAAGAAGGACGTGGGGACCAGCCCGTCACGCGCCATTGCCAGGAGGACGCGCGGCTGGCTCAGCATCATGACGAGAAGGACCGACGTGATGCCGGTGATCGCCCCGACGTCGATGAGCCTCTGCGCCCACGGGAGCCCGACCTGCCTGAACGCGTCCGACACAGGCGCGTTGATATTGATCTGGGCGGCGGGGACCATCCCGGTCAGCACGCCCGAAACGAGTATGTAGAGAACCGTGCAGATGATAAGCGATGCGATGATGCCGATCGGCACATCTTTCTGTGGATTCCGCGCTTCCTCTGCGTGCGTGGAGACCGAGTCGAACCCGATGTAGGCGAAGAAGATCACCGCGGCCCCGGCGAGGACGCCGAGGGGGGCGCCGTTGGCGCCCGTCTGTCCGAAGAGCGACCTCCCGAAAAAGCTGATTCCCGTGAAGCCGTACGGCGCAAAGGGCTGCCAGTTCTTTGTGTCGATGTAAAAGGCGCCGACGATGATCACGAAAAGCACGATGGCGAGCTTGACCATCACCATCCCGGCGTTGAACCCGGCGCTCTCCCGTATTCCCTTGATGAGTATCGCGGTGATGATGAACGTGATCACGATCGCCGCGACGTCAAAATAGGCTCCCGTGGCAAAGAAGCGCCCGGTGCCTATGTCGAAGTCGAACGGAGCATTTCCGAACGAGTAGGGGATATGGATGCCGAAGCTCCCGAGGAGATCCTGGAAGTGGGCCGACCACCCGTGCGCGACCGTCGATGAACCGACGGCGTATTCAAGAACGAGGTCCCACCCGATGATCCAGGCGAAGAGCTCGCCGAGTGTTGCGTAGGCGTACGTGTACGCCGAGCCCGCAACGGGGACCATCGACGCGAACTCCGCGTAACAGAGCGCCGCGAATATGCAGGCGATCCCGGCAGCGGCGAACGAAAGAATGACCCCCGGGCCCGCCTTGTCGTGAGCGGCGACCCCCGTGAGAACGAATATCCCCGTCCCGATAACCGCGCCTACCCCCAGGCTCGTCAGCGTCACCGGGCCGAGGACCCGCCTCAGCCGGTTTTCACCTTTCATTTCCTCGAGCAGAAGACTCAGGGGCTTCCTCTCGAACAGCGGGTTTCCCATTGAACTCCTCTGGCGTGATGTATGATTGAGGTCAGGACCCGGAGTGCGGACCGCCGGGGGCCGGGGACTCCCCCTTCTGATGCATTCTATGCTTGAGGTATTTGAATATCATGGGGAGGATCGAGAGGAACACGACGACAGCGATGACGTACTCGATCTTGTTCTCGATTCCCGGGATGCTCTTCCCGAGGAAGTAGCCGAGAAGGATCATGCTCGTGATCCACCCCGCCGCCCCTGCGATGTTGAAGAGGGCGAACCGCCGGTACTTCATTTCCGCCACTCCGGCGACGACGGGGGCAAACGTGCGGACGAAGGGCATGAACTGCGCCATGACGATCGTGAAGCCCCCGTACTTTTCGTAAAACTCTTTCGTCTTCAGAAGATGGTCGCGCCGGAACCACCGTGACTGGGGACGGTTGTAGAGCGCGCGCCCCGCCCTGAGACCGATAAGGTATCCTGTCGCATTGCCGCAGACGGCGGCAACGAACAGGAGCGGGATCAGGACGGCGGGATCGAGTGCACCTGTGGCGAAGGCGTACAGCCCGGCGGTCACGAGGAGCGAATCGCCCGGCAGAAAAAAACCGATGAGCAAACCAGTTTCTGAAAAGACGATGACGAAGAGGCCTATGTATCCACCCCAGATGACGATTTCCCGGAGGGTCGGCAATTGAGGAAGTATCGCCGTGAAGAGATGTTCCAAACGGTGGCCCTGATATGCGTGATTGTTGGCAAAGATACGATGTTTGGCTGTAAGACACAACGGGAATCTGGGCCGCTGCGTCAGGCAAATGCGCGGCGGACGAAACGGCGACAGCTTTGCTAGCTAGTTGACACTCCCGCAGCGGTGCAGTATCTTGCACGCGACATGCACTCCCCCGCTCATCCTTCCGACCTTCACTCCGTCCCGGTGCAATTCGTCAAGGGGATCGGTCCCAGGAAGTCCGCCCTTCTGGAAGAGGCCGGCATCAGGACCGTTGAGGACCTTCTTCTTTACGTCCCCCGCCGGTACATCGACAGGACGACCGTCCTCACGATCGCCGCGCTCCGGCAGGCTGTGGATGCTGACGCCCGGGGGCCGTCCCGCGCGGGGGAGGAAGCGCCCGGCGCCGACACCCGTCGCGAGTACACAGTCATCGGCGAGGTGCGGTCGTTCCGCGTGCTCGGGTTCGGGGCGAAATCCAGGTTCCTCCTCGTTCTCGGGGACCATACGGGCTCGCTCCAGTGCGTCTGGTTCGGCGGGGTCCAGTACTGGAAGAAGATGTTCCGTATCGGCGAGACGCTGGCGGTGTCGGGGGAGCCGGGCACGTACGGAGGCACCCTGCAGTTTATCCATCCCGACGTCGACCGGATGACGGCGCCCGACGGGGCGGAAGAGGGGAGCGGCGCGACACAGTGGGTTGACGCGCTGAACACCGGGGGGCTTGTCCCCATGTATCCGTCGGGACAGGACCTTGCGCGGGCCGGACTCGACAGCGGCGGGTTCCGCAGGGTGATCGCCGGAGCGCTGAAAACCTACGGCTCCCTCTTCCCGGAGATGCTTCCCCGCGCCCTCACCGGGGCGCGGCGGCTTGTGCCGGCGCAGGCCGCGCTCCAGTCGGTTCACCGGCCCGCCTCGCGGGGGGATCTCGGCGAGGCCCTTCGGCGCCTCAAATACGAGGAGCTCTTCCGTTTTCAGCTCAAGCTCGCGATGAAGCGGCGGATGACGCGCGAGGAACCCGGGGGGATCGCGTTCACCGTGAAGTCACGTCTGGCGCGGGCGCTCGTGGATTCGCTTCCGTTTGCGCTCACGCGGGCGCAGGTGCGCGTCGTGCAGGAAATCACCGCCGACATGGCGTCGCCGCACGTCATGAACCGTCTCCTGCAGGGGGACGTCGGGAGCGGGAAGACGGTTGTCGCGCTCATCGCCATGCTCATCGCGGCCGACAACGGCTACCAGTCGGTCTTCATGGCGCCCACCGAGCTCCTGGCCGAGCAGCATTTCAAAACGCTCCGGCGGCTTCTGGCCGGCAGCCCGGTCACGATCCGGCTTCTCGTCGGCGCGCAGCGAAGCGTCCTCCGGCGTGAGGTTATGGAGGATGTCCGCGCGGGGACAGCGCAGATCATCGTGGGGACGCACGCCCTCTTCGAAAAGGACGTCGCGTTTGCGCGGCTCGGGTTCGTCGTAATCGACGAGCAGCACCGGTTCGGCGTCATGCAGCGCGCGACACTGCGTGGAAAGGGCGCCAATCCCGACGTGCTCGTGATGACGGCGACGCCGATCCCGCGGACGCTCTCGCTGACGCTGTACGGCGACCTCGATGTGTCGCTCCTGGACGAACTCCCCCGGGGCAGGAGGCCGGTGACGACGGTGCTCAGGAGCGATGCGGACATGGCATCGGTGGCGGCGTTCGTCCGCGGGCAGGTCGGCGCGGGACGCCAGGCGTACTTCGTCTACCCGCTCATCGAGGAATCGGAGACGCTCGATCTGAAGGCGGCGACAGTGCACTACGAGCGGCTTCAGAAAGAGATGTTCCCCGACCTCCGGCTCGGATTGATTCACGGCCGTCTTCCGGGGGAGGAGCGTGATGCGGTAATGGAGCGCTTTGCGCGTGGCGACATCGACGTGCTCGTGGCGACCACGGTCATCGAAGTGGGGATCGACGTGAGCAACGCCACCGTGATGGTGATTGAGAACGCGGAGCGTTTCGGACTTTCGCAGCTGCACCAGCTCCGCGGGCGCGTCGGGCGCGGCAGCGACAGCTCCTTCTGCATTCTTGTTGCGAAAAAGTGGATTGCCGGCAGGGCCGGCCGCGTTGCGGCGCGCGGTCCCGTGCCTGCGGCGGACCAGCGCGCGCTTGCGGAACGCCGACTTGCGGCGATGGTGACGACGTCGGACGGATTCAGGATCGCCGAGATCGATCTCCAGCTCCGCGGTCCCGGAGATTTCTTCGGCACGCGCCAGAGCGGCATGCCGGAATTCAGAATCGCAGACATCATCGCGGATGCTCCGCTGCTCGACGAGGCGCGCGTCGATGCGTTCGCGATCATCGAGAGCGATCCACGCCTCGCGCGCGAGGAACACCGTCCGCTCCTCTCGTACCTCCGCTCGCGGTACCACGACGAGATGAAGTTGCTCGACGTCGGATGAGACCGGCGTCACCCTCCGGAGGTCAAAAACGCACTTTTTTCTTGACAACAAAGCGAAAATGCTTATATTAACACACAGAAGATGAGTGAGTCGAACAGTTTGGAGTTTTTCTGGATCCTTCGTCACCACAGGTTCCTTCTTTCTCGGAGACGTTAGCTCTCCTCTACAACGTAAAGTCGGAAGCTCCACCTCACTCAGATGCCGGCATCGCCCGCGCGAAGTCTCCCTCCTCCTCCGCATCTCGCTCCGTCTTATCCGTTGATCAACTTGGAGCGGCACCGTCGCTTGAGACGGTCGATGCGTCCGCACGCGTGAACGACCTGTTCGCCGAATGGGATACCACGGATACAGTCGCGGCCGTCAGGGATGCTCTTGCCGAGCGGTACGACGTTACTATGATAGAGGCGGATGAAGACGCATACGAAAAACTGCGGAAAATAAGGCCTTTCTTCGCTTTTAACATTGCGGAGGGACTCTACGGCCCCTCGCGTGAGGGACAGGTCCCCTCCATGCTCGAGATGCTCCGCATTCCGTACCTCGGCTCCGATCCGCTGACGCTGGGGATCTGTCTCGTCAAGTCGCGCACGAAAGAGGTCCTCTCGTATTACGGCGTGCCGACCGCGCCGCATGCCGTCGTCGCGTCGATGGACGAGTGCCGTGATCTCCGGATCGGGTTTCCGTCGATCGTCAAACCGTTGCACGAGGGGTCGAGCAAGGGGATCTACGATTCATGCGTCGTGCGTACTGTCCGGGAGCGCGAGCGGGAAGTCGAGACGGTCCTCGGCACATACGGCGAACCCGCGCTCGTGGAGGAATTCCTCCCCGGCCGCGAGTTCACGGCAGCCATGCTGGGGAACGGCGACGGGCTCCGGGTCCTCCCGGTCGTCGAGATCAACTTTGACGCTCTCCCCCCCGGCGCCAACCCGATCTATTCCTACGAGGCGAAGTGGATCTGGGATACCGTCGAACGGCCTCTTGACATCTATGCGTGTCCCGCTCCCGTGGACGAACGCCTCCTCGGCGAGATCGAAACCCTCTGCCGGAAGACCTACACCGTTCTCCGCTGCCGGGACTGGACGCGCATCGACCTCCGCTGCGATGCGGCGGGAAGGCCCCGGATCATCGAAGTCAATCCCCTCCCGGGCATCCTCCCCAGGCCCGAAGATAACTCCTGCTTCCCGAAGGCGGCCCGCGCCGCGGGGATGACCTACAACGGGCTCATCAACTCCGTCCTCGATATCGCCATGATGCGATGCGGGATCCCTGTCCGGGACGGTCGGCACGCGGTGCCGGCGTGAATACGTGCGTGGCAGAATGAGGCGAAGGAAACAGGCGAAGCGAGATCACCCTATGGCCAGAAAAACCCGCATTGCGATCCTGTACAACGAACCTGTCGTCGGCACCGAGGCGGGACGGAAGTACATCGGGGAGAACGGAAAGTTGCAGGAAGGTCCGCCCCCGGTCCGCGCGCCGGGAACCGTCCGCGGCAAGACGCTTGCGACGCAGGCACTCATTGATCTCTCCGAGATCGGGGTCGTCGAGGAAATGGAGGACATCAAGTCCGCGCTCAACTCCCTCGGTTACCGGACGACGATATTCAACGTCGACAGCAACTTCTTCAGGCTCATCGACTACCTTCGCGAAGACCGCCCGGACCTCGTCTTCAACCTCGTTGAGAGCGTCGAAAACGAATCAGCGCAGGAAATGAACGTGGCGGGAGTGTACGAACTGATGAACATCCCGTTCACGGGCGCGGGTCCGCTCGCCCTGGGAACCGCCCTGAACAAGCCCCGTGTCAAGGAGATCCTCGCCGCACACGGGATCCGGACCCCCCGGTTCATGGTCTTTGGCGTCAAGGACAGGGTGGCGATGCAGGAAGGCATCTCGTTCCCGCTCATCGTCAAGCCCGCGCATGAAGACGCGAGCGTCGGCATCGACGATTGCTCCGTCGTGTACAATCTTCCCGATCTCCGGAAACGCGTGCGGTTCATCCAGAGGGAATACGACCAGCCCGCCCTCGCGGAGGAATACATCGACGGGAGGGAGTTGAACGTCGCGATACTGGGAAACAAGCCCCCGGTCGCCCTGCCGATATCGGAGATCGATTTTTCCGGGCTGACGGACGACATGCACAAGATTGTGAGCTACGAGGCGAAGTGGATACACGGGACAGTGGCCTACGAGGGGACGAAGGGAGTCTGTCCCGCGGTGCTCCCCGCGCAGCTTGAAGCCCGGATCAAGGAGTCGGCGATCCGCGCGTATTCCCTTATCGGATGCCGCGACTATGCGCGCGTGGATTTCCGGCTGACGAAGGACGGGATCCCGTACGTACTCGAGGTCAACCCGAACCCCGACATCTCCGACGACGCGGGGTTCGCCCGCTCCGCGCGCGCGCAGGGATTCACATTTGCGGAAATCGTGGGGAAGATCGTCGAATCAGCGCTGGAGAGGAGACCGTGATCCGCCCCCTCGGCCGCGAAGACCGCGGGCCGCTCAGGGATCTCGTTGAGGCGACGGGAGTGTTCTCGGAGGATGAGGTGGAGATCGCGCTGGAGCTTATCGATGCCGTTCTTGATGATCCGGCGCAGAAGGATTACATCATCCGCGTGTACGAAGAGGGGGGAAGGGCTGTCGGCTACTATTGCGTGGGACCGACACCGGCGACGGAAGGAACGTTTGATCTATACTGGGTGGCCGTCGACCCTGCACTGCACGGACGGGGGATCGGACGTGCGCTTGACGACCACGCGTGTGCGCTGATCCGGGGAATGTCGGGGCGGCTTGTCATCGCTGAAACCTCGTCACTCCCCCGCTACGGTCCGACGAGGGAATTCTACCGGCGGAGGGGATACAGCGAGGTTGCGAAGATCACGGATTACTACAGGCCGGGGGATGATCTCGTCGTCTACGGCAAATATCTGAAATAACCTGAAGGGGAGGATCAAAGGAACGAATGGAACTCTGGCAGACCATGCTGCGGCAGAGTGTGGACAGCGGAAAAGACCTCGTGGAGAGGTTCGGCTTCGACAAAGACCTCTCGGAACGGTTAAACAAGCTCTTCCACATACGGATCAATCCTTATTACCTGAGCCTGATACGGTATCCCGGCGACCCGATCTGGCTCCAGTGTATCCCCGACGGGAAGGAGCTTGAGGAGGACGACTTCCCCGAAGATCCCCTCGCAGAAGACTCGCACAGTCCTGTCCCCAGCATCGTCCACCGCTACCCCGACCGGGTGCTCTTCCTGACGACGAGCCAGTGCTCGATGTACTGCCGGTTCTGTACGAGGAAGCGGAAGGTGGGCGACTCCTCCAAGATCAACATGAAGTACATCCAGGGGGGGATCGATTACATCGCGGCGCACCCCGAGGTGCGCGACGTCATCCTCTCCGGTGGCGACCCGCTGATGCTCACCGACTACATGCTCGAGAGGATCATCGCCGGGCTCCGTGAGCTCCCGCACGTGGAGATCATCCGGCTGGGGACAAAGATGCCGTGCGTTCTCCCGCAGAGGATCACGCCGAAGCTCTGCAAGATGCTCCGTAAGTATCACCCCATTTACGTCAACACGCACTTCAATCATCCCTGGGAATGCACCGCCGAGGCGAAGCGGGCGTGCGAGATGCTCGCGGATGCGGGGATCCCCGTGGGCAACCAGTCGGTCCTCATGAAGGGGGTGAACGACTCGGCGGAGGTGATGCTCGAGCTGATGCGCAAGCTTCTGACGATGCGCGTCAGGCCGTACTACCTCTACCAGGCGGACATTACGAAAGGGGCGAACCATTTCCGGACGCCGGTGAGCGTCGGGCTCGAAATCATGGACAAGCTCCGCGGCCACACTTCGGGGCTCGCCATCCCCGCGTTTGTCATCGACGCTCCCGGGGGCGGCGGCAAGATCCCCCTCCTCCCGCAGTACGTGCTGGGGAGAAACGGGAACCAGATCATCCTGCGGAATTACAAGTATGACATCTTCACGTATCCCGACGTCGGGGACGAGGTGAAGTCGCCCGCGCCGGGGGTCGAGAAGCGATTCTCGCGTAAAAAAGGACGCTCAACAAAGGTGTACCAGCCCGACAAGGTGCAGGTGTAGCCGGCCGGCCCCGCCTGAGGCGCGGCGGGGTCAATAATGATCCCGACGAACGACGGCGGGACAAGAAAAGACCTCGCCGAAAGAGGAGGGGATGAAACCGTATTCCGCCTGAAGCATGCTGTCCGCCTCACAAAAATCGAAGAGCCCGCCGGGTTGCCCGGCGGGCTCTTCCATGAGGTGCGGCACTGCTCAAGGGCCCCGCCGCATCAGGCGGGGAAGGTTCCTTCCGCTACTTGACCTTTCCCGCGAACAGCTGGAGCAGCTTGTCGATAGGAAAAGGCTTCTGCAGCAGCAGGTCGCAGTCCTGCTTGCACTCGGCCTTGACCTGTGAGATGTCATCCACTCCCGTGAGAAAGATAAACGGCGTGTTGACGTGGCCCTGCCGCTCCCTGAGCTTCCTGTGGAATTCAATACCGTTCATCTCCGGCATCTTCACGTCAGAAACAACAACGTCGATCTGCTGGCGGTCGAGAAGCGAGAGTGCTTCTTTTCCGTTCTGTGCGATTGTAATCGAGTGTCCGAGGCTCTTCATCACTTCCTGCAGCATCTCCAGGTACTCCGGCTCGTCTTCGACAGCGAGAATTCTCATGCAGACCTCCGTGATGCGTGGTGCGCTTCACCGTGTGCGTGACTCAAGATACGCTACCTTGTCCGTCTTGTCAAGCTGGAGATTTCGCCGACCCTTGGCGAAATTGGAAGTCCCGGCGCCGCACTTTGGCGGGACAGCGGAAGCGTTGCCTCTCGGACCCCTTTTGTGTAGATTCCTGTCATGCGAATCGCTGATGACACGATAGAAGAGGTGCGCAGGGCGTCCGACATCGTGGACGTCATCTCGCAATACCTCCAGATCAGGAAACGTGGGAAGAATTACCTCGGCCTCTGTCCGTTCCACCAGGAAAAAACCCCGTCGTTCAACGTCAGCCCGGAAAAGCAGATGTACCACTGCTTCGGGTGCGGCGTCGGGGGAAACGTCTTCACGTTCGTCATGGAACACGAGAAGGTCTCGTTTGTCGAGGCGGTGCGCACGCTCGCCCGGAGAGCCGGGATCACGCTTCCCGAGGAAGGCCCGGGGGGACGGGGGGAATCGACGGAGCATGAAGCGCTGTACGACGCGTGCAAAACCGCGGGACTCTATTACTATGACACGCTCCTCCATTCGGTGGAGGGGAAGCTGGCGCTCGAGTATTTCCGTCACCGCGGGTTCAGCGACGCGACGATCACGAAGTTCGGCCTGGGCTACTCGAAGAACATCTGGGACGGGCTTGTGGGCACGGTGGCCGCGCGCAAGCTCGACATCCTCCCGTTCGAAAAGGCGGGGCTTGTCCTCAGGCGGGAGGACGGATCATGCTACGACCGGTTCCGCGGCCGCGCCATGTTCCCGATCTTCTCCCCGTCGGGACGCACCGTCGGGTTCGGCGCCAGGAAAATGCGGGAAGACGATCCGCTGGGGAAGTACATAAATTCCCCCGAAACCCCGATTTACGTGAAGAGCCGGAGCCTGTACGGGCTTGCCCAGTCGAAGGAGGCGATACGGGCCATGGAGTTCGCCGTTCTCGTCGAGGGATACGCCGACCTTGTAACCCTTTTTCAGGCGGGCGTGGAGAACGTCGTGGCGTCGAGCGGCACGGCCCTCACGGAAGAGCAGATCCAGCTCATCGGCCGGTACGCGAAAACGATCACGCTCGTCTACGACGCGGACTCCGCGGGATCGAAGGCGACGATCCGGGGGGTCGATCTCATCATCGAGAACGGTCTCGACGTCAGCGTGGCGACGCTTCCGGAGGGGGAGGATCCCGACTCGTTCGTGAAAAAGAACGGGGGGAGGAATTTCGCCGGCGCCTCGCCGGCGCGGTCTCCTTCCTGGATTTCAAGGCCTCGACGTTCCGCGATCAGGGACTCCTCGCCACGCCGGAGGGGAAGACGCGGGCGGTCCGCTCTATCGTGGAGACGATCGCGAAGATGAAGGACGAGATCAAGCGGAATTTCTACATCAAGCACGTTGCCGAAACGTACGGCGTCTACGAGACGCTCCTCTTCCGCGAGCTCGAAGCCATACTCGGCCGCGACCGCTCGCGTGCCGCGTACCAGCACCGGGGCCCCGTCCCGCCTCCGCCCGCCGCGGGAGCCCTCGCGCTTTCCGCGGTACGCGCGGGATTGTCCCCGCCGGAGCGCGATCTGCTCAAGGTGATGCTGGAGGTGGGCCCCCCGATGGTCGCTTTCGTCGCGACGCACGTTCCCCCTGCATCATTCACGGATCCCCTTGCCCGTCGGACGGCGGAACTTCTCGGAAAGCACGCCGCTGCCGGTGGACAGTGGGATGTCCCGGCGTTTCTCGACACGCTGGATGACCCATCCCTCCGGGCGTTCATCGCCGACATTATGTTCAACAGGTACGAACTCAGCAGGGGCTGGTCGGCCCTGGATGATCCCGATCCGTGGTTGATCGCGGAAGCGTGCATACTCCGCGTCAAGGCGGCCGTGCTCGACGGGCTTATTGCCGAAAACCACAGGCAGATGAAGATGGCCGAACAGGAGGGAGCGGATCTCGGTCCGTACCGCGAAGCGCACACCAGGCTCCAGGGCGAGAAGAAGGAGCTCCAAAAACTGCGGCTCATCGACAGCCCCGCCCGGAAATGAGGCGGGGCGTTCTTTGCAATTAAGGCCGCTCAGGGGTATATTGACGTATATGTCCATGGTTCCCCCGAGAGACCACCCGTTGAACGAGCCTTCCCGGATTCTCGTTGCCCGCACCGACAGGATGGGCGACGTTGTCCTCACGCTACCCGTCTTTTCCTCCCTTCGCCGCCGGTTCCCCCGCGCCCGTCTCGTCATGCTCGCCGGGCGCTACGGCGGGGCCATCGTCGAGGGGTTCCCGCATGTCGACGAGATACTTTGGTACGACGATCCTCCGCGGTTGGTCCCCTTCCGTGTCATGCTTGCCCGCATTCGTGGAGAGCGGTTCGACGCGGCGGTGATCGTCCACCCCACGCTCCGTCTGGCGATTCTCGCGTTTCTCTCCCGCATCCCGCTGCGCGTGGGGACCGGTTTCAGGTATTACTCGTTTCTTTTCAACCGCAGGGTGTATGCGCACCGGAAGAGCGCGGAGAGGCATGAAGTGGAATACAACATGGAGCTTCTGGCGCCGCTGGATTGCGCTGCCACCGCGGCGAAACCCCTTGACGTGCCGATTGAGATTCCACCGGCCGCGCGCGACGGCGTTCGCACGCTTCTTGAAAACGCCGGGGTGAAGGGGAGCTATGCGGTCTTGCACCCGGGAACCGGCGGATCCGCACGGGAGTGGCCGCCAGAATCTTTCGCCGTTCTTGCCCGGAAGATCATGGAGGGGCTGAACCTTTCCGTTGTCGTCACGGGGACGGCCCGGGAGTCCGCCCTGGCGGGCCGTATCGCGCGCGCAGTTCCGGGGCGCGGCGTGAATCTCGCGGGCAAACTGGGCGTCAAGGAGCTCGCCGCGCTCCTCGAAGGGGCCGCGCTCCTTGTCGCGAACTCCACCGGTCCCCTGCATGTTGCCGTGGCGGTCGGCACCCCGGTCATCGGATTGTATCCCCAGATACCCGTGATGGGCCCGCGCCGCTGGGGTCCGTACACCTCCCGTGCGCGCGTCCTCGTTCCCGCAAAGCCGCCGGAGTGCGATGAATGTGCGGGAAAAGCGGGCGGCCCCTGTGCCTGCATGGCGAGCATAACGGTGGACACGGCATACGCGGCGGCGGCCGACCTTCTTTCACCGGGCACACTCAGGGAACGACAGCATGCGCATGAATCGTAGCGGACTCGTCCTCCTCCTGCTTCTCCTCTGCATTCGTGCGGCGTCGCCCGGGGGTTCTTCGCAGGACGCGGCCGCGGATTCCGCCCGGCGGCGGGCCGACTCGCTTGCGGTCGCTGCACGCGGCGGGCCGGACGTCCCTCTCCGGACAATCAACAACGTCGCATTCGGCGCCGGCGAGCATCTTGTCTTCGACATCAGCTACGGGTTTATCACGGCGGGGATCGCGGTCCTGGAGGTTTCCGCGATGGACACGATCGCGGGACGGGACTGTTACCGCGTCGAGTTCAGGGTGAACTCCCTCCCGAGTTTCTCGTGGATCTACCGGGTGGAGGACCACTACCTGACGTATATCGACGCCGGAACGATTGCGCCGTGGAAATTTGAGCAGCATATCCGGGAAGGAAGTTACCGCCGTGATTTCATCGCCGATTTCGACCAGAGGAAACACGTCGCGAAAACCGACAAGGGGACGTACCCGGTCCCCCCGTACGTTCATGACATCCTCTCTGCGTTCTACTACGCGCGGACAATCGACTACGGGCCGCTGAAGGCGGGCGACCAGGTCCAGCTCAGCAATTTCTACAATGATACAACGTACGACCTTGTCGTCCGCGTCCTGGGGCGGCAGCAGCTCGAGGTCGCCGCCGGCACATTTAACACCGTCGTCATCGAACCGCTTGTGAAGGAGGGGGGGCTCATCAAGACGGAGGGGCGCATCGTCGTGTGGCTGACGGACGATGAACGGAAAATCCCCATCCGCGTCAACACGAAGGTCGTCATCGGCTCGATCGATACGGAGCTGAAGGAGTATGGCGGCGTCAGGGGGACGATTGCAGCACGCATAAAGTGACACCCATCGGGGGCAGCGCTCACATCGGGAAGGGCACCGGCATGACCGCGCACAGGCGGGCGGACCTGAAAAGAATCACAACGATCTCCATTGCAAAACGGAAGAGCAAGGTGTCGCCGGCGGAGTTCGCGACGCCGTTCGACGACGCGGCGGATTCCTTCCGGGCGTTTGCTTCCGGGCTCCCGGCCTTCCTTGCCGTGAACGATCTCCGGGCGGTCACGGAGGCCGTCGTCCGCTCGCGCCGGAAGAAGAAACCGGTCATCCTGATGATGGGCGCGCACGTCGTGAAAGTCGGTCTCGCGCCGGTCGTCATCGATCTCCTCCGGCGCGGGGTCATCACCGCCGTGGCCATGAACAGTGCGGCGGCGATTCATGACGTGGAGACCGCCATGTGGGGGCACACCTCTGAAGACGTTGCGCTGAACATGAAGGACGGCCGTTTCGGCATGGCGCGGGAAACAGGGGAGTTCATCAACGGGACGCTCACCGCTGCCGTGGGGGCCGGCGACGATGGATACGGAGAAGCCCTGGCGAAGGAGCTCATCGCGCGGAAGGCGCCGAACCTCGCCGTCAGCGTTCTTGCGGCCTGCTGTTCCCTGGGGGTTCCCGCCACCGTGCACGCCGCGATCGGCACCGACATCGTGCACCAGCAGCCGACGATGAACGGCGGGGCGACCGGTGAGATGTCGTTCCGCGATTTCCTGTCGCTTTGCGAAACGTGCAAGGGGCTGACGGGGGGGGGCGTCGTGCTTAACGTGGGATCCGCCGTGATCATGCCGGAGGTCTTTCTCAAAGCCCTCACGGTGGCGAGGAACCTGGGCGCGCGCGCGCAGGGCTTCACGACGGCGGTCTTCGACATGAATGCACAGTACCGTCCCATGATGAATGTCCAGCTCCGGCCGACCCGGAACGGTGGCGAGGGGTATTACATTATCGGCCATCACGAAATCATGGTTCCCCTCCTTGCGGCGATGATAAAACTGCGCCTCCGCTCAACCGGAGGTGCCGAATGAGCGAAACGCCTGTGCAGCCGTCCGGCGGCCCCGTCCCGGCGCCGTCCGGGCTTCCGCCCGTCCCTTTCCTCCGGCGGATGGGCCCGGTCATGTTTTCCCTCTTCGCCCTTGCCGTGATATTCGTCCTCTACCAGCTTGTGGGGGGGGTGATCACGGTCGTCGTGGCGCGCGGCAACATCACGCTCGATAACGTAACACTCGTCCGGTGGGCAACGCTCCTCGGGCAGATCCTGTTCATACTCGTGCCGACGATCTGGCTTGCGTCGCGCCGGCACGGAGACCTTCCTGTGTTCTTCCGCCTCAGGGTTCCGGAGATCAGGCATCTCGTGGCGACGATGGTGGCGGTTGTTGCCCTTCAGCAGATGCTGCAGGCGTACATGGTGGCGCAGGACCTGATCCCGATTCCGCAGGATCTCCAGAGGATCCTCGACGCGCTGCGGAAGGTTCTGGAAGACACCGAGCGGCTTCTTGTTCAGGCGAACGGCCCCGGGGAGTTTATTTTCGTCCTCTTCGTCGTGGCGCTCGTTCCGGCGATTTCGGAAGAGCTGCTCTTCCGGGGGCTGGTCCAGCGGAATCTCGAGGCCGCCGCGGGGTGGAAGGGGGCGGTGATCGCCGGGGTCATATTCGGCGTGTATCACTTCAATCCCTTCACGCTGGTTCCGCTCGTCGTGCTCGGCGTCTACTTCGGATTCATCGTCTACCGGTCGGGAAACATCACGCTCTCCATGTCGACGCACTTCTTCAACAACTTCATCGCCTGCTCCGCCGCCTACCTCCGCCTTGATGACAATTTCGTGGCGCTCTCGCCCGGCGCGGCGCCGACGCTGACGCTCGCAGCTTCAAATTTCGCCCTTTTCTCTCTGGTTTTTGTTGCAGCCACTTTGTATTTTGTCAACAGCACGCGCCACGGCAAAACAGGGGAACCATCCTGACGTACGACACGTGAGCAATCTTGCCACCCGCGTCCTTGTTGCGGTCGTGGGCATACCTGTCATCCTCCTGGTCACTATGGCCGGAGGTTTTTATTTCTATGGCTTCGTGCTCATCGTCGCGCTTCTTGCGATGCACGAGCTGTATGCCCTTGCACGCGCCAGGGGGATGTCGCCCCAGGTGGTGCCCGGGATGGCGCTCGGGGGGCTTGTTGTGACCGCGTTCGCCTGGTTCAAGGTGCGTTTCCTCGTTGCCGGGGGGCTCCTGGACATGGGAGTTCATGTCCCGTTTCCCACGATGGCCCAGGCGCTTCTCATACTCGCGCTTGTGGCCCTCCCGGCGGTGATGACGGCGGAGCTCTTCAGGGGGCGGACGGGCCCTATCGTCAATATCGCCGTCACGCTTTTCGGCGCGGCGTACGTCGGGCTCTGCCTGGGTTCGCTCGTCGGACTCCGGGAGCTCTTCATCCCCGAGGACTTTCCCGTGTACGCGTTCTTCCCCGTCCGCGGGACGCCCGTCCCCGACGACATTGCGGCGCTGCTGTACCGTTGGGGGGGGTACACGGTGATCTCGCTTTTTGCGTCGATCTGGCTCTGCGATTCCGCCGCCTATTTTGCAGGCCGGAAGTTTGGACGCCACAGGCTTTTTGAGAGGGTCAGTCCCAACAAATCTTGGGAAGGGGCCGCTGCGGGTTTCATCGCGGCGCTGGGAACATTCCAGCTCGCCCGCGTCCTTGTTCTTCCGTACATGACCGTTCCCGATGCGCTCGTGTGCGGGGTCATCGTGGGGGCGTGCGGCCAGGTCGGCGACCTCGCCGAGTCGCTGCTGAAGCGTGATGCGGGGGTGAAGGACTCTTCGACGCTGATCCCCGGGCACGGCGGGGTTCTCGACCGGTTCGACAGCCTGCTGTTTGTCGCCCCCCTTGTCTTTGTCTATCTTGATTTTGTCGTGTTCTGAGCGGAGGGAAGTGCATGAGTGCAGGGAGAAAACAGAAAGTCCATGTCATCACCATGGGCTGCGTCAAGAACACGGTCGATTCCGAAAAGCTCATGGCGCAGCTCCGCCGGAGCAACTTCGACGTCGTCTCCACGGCCGAGGACGCGGATGCGGCGGTGATCAACACCTGCGGGTTCATCGATGCGGCAAAGGAAGAATCGATCGACATGATCATCGCGCAGGTGAAGAAGAAGGGGAGGGGTTCGCCCGGCCGGGTGTATGCAATGGGCTGCCTCACCGAGCGGTACCGGGCGGAAATTGCGGGGGAAATCCCCGAGCTCGACGGCATATTCGGGACAAATCAGATCCCGGAGGTCGTGCGGGCCCTGGGGGGGGAGTACAGGGCGGAGCTTCTCGGTGAACGGATGCTGACGACTCCCTCCCACTTCGCCTACCTGAAGATCTCCGAAGGGTGTGACAACCCGTGCTCCTTCTGCGCGATCCCTCTCATGCGGGGGAAGCACGTCAGCAGGCCGGTCGAAGAGATATTGCGCGAGGCCGGGACACTTGCTGCGGGCGGCGTGAAAGAGCTCATCGTCATCGGACAAGACACAACGGCCTACGGCACCGACAGGTACGGGGAGCGGCGGATCGCCTCGCTCCTCCCCCTGATTGCCGACATCCCGGGGATCGAATGGGTCCGGCTCATGTACGCGTACCCCGCGCATTTTCCTGAGGGGCTCATTGACGTCCTGGCAGGCCACCCCCGCGTGTGCAGGTACCTGGACATCCCGGTACAGCATGCCGCGGAAAGCGTCCTGAAATCGATGCGGCGCGGCATCTCGAGAGGATCGCTTTCCGATCTCCTGGCCAGGATACGCGACGCAGGCGTTGCCCTGCGGACGACGCTCATCGTCGGGTATCCCGGCGAATCCGAAGCCGATTTTTCCCTTCTTGAGTCATTCGTGCGGGAGACGCGGTTCGCCCGGCTCGGCGTCTTCACGTATTCGCGCGAGGAGGGAACGTCGGCGTACGGGCTGGGGGACACGGTCCCGGAGGAGGAGAAGGAGCGCCGGAAAGGGGCGATCATGGAGATACAGAAGGAGATCTCCACGGAGAGAAACGAGGCGCTCATCGGCACGACGCTCCGCGTCGTGATCGACAGGGCGGAGGGGGAAGTCTACGCAGGGCGTACCGACCGGGATGCTCCTGAAATCGACAATGAGGTGTATGTGACGTCTCCCGTGCCGCTCGAGCCGGGAACGTTCTCCGATGTGGAAATCCACGATGCCACTGAATACGACCTGTACGGGAGGGTGCAATCATGGGGCGGCGCGCCTGCATAATCCTCGCAATCATGTCGCTTGTCGTGTGTGGAACGGTCGCGGCACAGGTCGAGATTTCCGCGCAGGTTCCTCGGGAGTATTCGGCCACGCTCTTTCTCGATCCGGTTGCATTCATTGGTTCCAGGCCCGGGGAAGCCCGGCTCGACGTGTTCGTGCGCGTCGGGTACGATAATCTGAGCTTCGTGAAGGCGGGAGACGCATATGCCGCGTCGTTCGAGATGGAGATCAGGATCGAAGATTCCTCCGGAACGCAGGTCGTCGACACATTGACGACCGAGAGCATTGACGGACTCACGTTCGATCAGTCGGTCGCCGCCTCGGGGTATTCGCTCAAGCAGCGGTCTTTTCCCGTGTCGCCCGGCCGGTATGCCGTGTTCGTGATCATCAGGGATCTTGATTCCAAAAACGAAAAGAGAGCGTCCTACAGGTGCATCGTTCCGGATTTCACGACCCCCGTGGTCGCGCTCAGCGACCTGATGATCGTGGGCAGGCTCACGGTCCACGACGGCAGAAGATCGATACAGCCGAATGTCTCGCCCAACGTCGGGAACCTGGCGGGCAAGTTCTTTGTCTTTTTTGAGGTCTATAACAGGGCCGGCGGCGATTCGCTCCGGTTCGAGGCGCGCGTCATAAACATGAAACAGGAAGTCGTTGTGAGCACGGACACCACCCAGCCTGTCGCACACGGGCGGAACGAGGTCTTCATGCAGATAGAGAACTCTGCATTGCCGATCGGCGACTATGTCCTTGCCATCCGGGCGATTCCCGCCTCCGTGCAGCGGGGCGTCGAAGGGAAGTCCGTCGCCTCACGCGTGCGCGAGATCATCGTCCACTGGGACGGACTGCCGCAGAATGCGAAGGACCTTGATGTCGCGATCGACCAGCTCCAGTATATCGCGAAGGACAACGAGCTGGAGGATCTGAAGTCGGCCGCGACGTTTGCGGAGAAGCAGCAGAAGTTCCTCAATTTCTGGAAACGGCGGAGCACGAATCCGAACGCCCCGCGCAACGAAAAAATGGCCGTCTACTACGGCCGGGTCGCATACGCCAACAGGCACTTCTCCCGCTACCGTGAGGGTTGGCGCACGGACATGGGAATCGTGTACATTCTCCTGGGTCCTCCCAGCAACGTGGAACGGTATCCGTTCCAGATCGACGAAAAGCCGGAAGAAATCTGGCAGTACTACGAGCTGAATTTCCAGTTCGTCTTCAGGGACGAGAACGGGTTTGGGGACTACCGCCTCCTGACGCCGCTCTGGGAGGTGTACAACCGCCGCCGTGACTTCTGAACCAATTACCGGCACCCGCTCCGGCACGGCTCGGCGCGCCCTCTGGCGCCCGCGGCTGGTTCTCCTTCTTGTCGCGATTTCATCCCTCGGTGAAGCTTCAACGATCCGTTCCCTTGAGGTTCGCGGGAACACCCTCTTTACCGCCCGCGAAATCACCGGCTGGCTTGCATCCCGTTCCGGGGCGCAGTTTTCCTCGGCGACGCTCCGGAGCGATTCGGGGATCGTCCTCGACGCGTACCGCGCACAGGGATACCTTGCGGCCCGGGTCCGGGTTGATCCGATATTTTCTTCCGGCGACAGTGCATTCGTCGATATCAACATTGTAATAGAAGAAGGGAGGCAGGCCGTCGTCGCCCGGATCAGCATGACCGGGGAGACCAGGTTCCCGGAGGCGGAGATTCTGAGCCGTTTTGACCTGGCCCCCGGGGCCCCGCTGATCCAGGGGATCCTCGAAAAGGACATCGACGCGCTCCTCTCGAGGTACGAAAAGCTGGGCTACGCGTTTGTCCGCTGCTCGGTCGACAGCCTGGGGTCCCGGCCCGGGGTCCGCGGGGACTCCGTCGATGTACTCCTCCGCATCGAGGAGGGATCCCTTGTAACAATCGACGAGGTCCGCGTGGAAGGGAACAAGGAGACGGATGCGTCCGTCATCATGCGGGAGACGCGGCTTCAGCGGGGTGAACCGTTCAACCCCGCCAAGATCGACGCCATCAAGGAGCGCCTGAAGAGGCTGAACATATTCTCGTCGGTCTCGGATCCCGAGCTGTACGTGCGTGACGGGCACGGGGGACTCCTCATCAACGTCAAAGAGGGGAACACAAATACGTTCGACGGCGTACTGGGATACATTCCGCCCGCCGTACCGGGGGCCAGCGGATACCTGACAGGGCTCGCATCGGTGTCGATGCGGAATCTGTTCGGCACGGGGCGCAAGCTCAGCCTCCTGTGGCAGCGGGAGGACCGCCTCTCGCAGGAGATCGGCGTCCGATACGTTGAGCCGTGGATATTCTCGCTCCCCGTTAACGTCGGCGGTGGCTTCCTCCAGAGGCAGCAGGACAGCACATACGTGCGGCGCACGGTCGATCTTCAGACCGAGCTCATGCTCTCGGAAGAGCTCTCCGTCTCTCTTGTCTTCAGCTCGGCGAAGGTCATTCCCGCCTCCGATTCGACGACCGTCTCGCAGGCTGTGGGAACCAACGAGACAACCGGCGGGATCGAAATCCAGTACGATACGCGCGACGACCTCTACAGCGCGGAGTCGGGGGTCCGGTACATGACCGACTATCACTACGGGCACAAGTCGATCGGCGCGATTCCTCCGGGCGTCTCTTCCGCGGCGCTGACGGGGGGGACGATACAGCGGGTCGGTGTTGACCTGGAGTTCTATCTCCCGCTCTTCCGGCGGCAGGTCCTGGCGTTCGGGATGCACGGAAGGGAGATCCGGACCGGGGAGGTTCAGCCGGGCGAAATGTACCAGTTTGGCGGTGCGAACACGCTCCGGGGTTACAGGGAAAACCAATTCATGGGGGCCGAGATCGCATGGACGAACGCGGAGTACCGCGTTATCGTCGCCCGGAGGTCGTACCTGTTCGGATTTCTCGACACGGGATACTACAATCTGCCTGCGGATGACCTCCTCGGCACCCCGTCCGCCCGCGCGTTCAAATACGGCTACGGGATCGGGATCAGGCTTGACACCCCCCTGGGAAATATGGGGGTGAGTCTGGCATTCGGCCAGGGAGATACGTTCGGCACTGCGAAGATCCACATCGGGCTTATCAATGATTTCTAACGGATGCGCCGACCGGATCCCGGCGCTGGTTCACGGACCCCGCCACGAGCTCGAGAATTCCCTCCGCGCGACGGGTCTCCGTGTTGCAGGAATCGACGAAGCGGGGAGGGGCCCGCTCGCCGGTCCCGTCGTGGCGGCCGCAGTGATTTTCGCCCCCGGCACGCACATTGCGGGCATCGACGATTCAAAGAAGTTGTCTCCCGCCGCCAGGGGAGCGCTCTTTGACGTGATTATGAGCCGGGCGCATGCCGTCGGGGTCGGGTCCGTCGAGAGCACCGTGATCGACGAGATCAACATACTGAACGCGACGTTCCTCGCGATGGACCGTGCCGTCGGGGCACTCGGCGTGCGACCCGGACACCTCGTTATCGACGGAAACCTGTTCAGGCCCGGTGCCGTCACGCGCGGAATCCCGTTCACAACGGTCGTGGGCGGGGACGGGCTCTGCTTCTCGATTGCCGCGGCTTCCATCATCGCCAAGGTCACGCGGGACAGGACGATGGAGGAACTCGACAGGGAGTTTCCGGGGTACGGGTTCGCGAAACACAAGGGGTACGGGACGGCCGCTCATCGCGAAGCGATCCTCCGGCTCGGCATGTGTGCCGTCCACCGGCGCTCGTTTGATACGCGCGAAGGGAGCGGCCGGGTTTTTGCAGGGGAGGGCGCGTGAGGATCTCGCGGTGACAGGCCCGGCGGAGAGACGGATCCCCCGCCGCAACCTGCGCACGGAGGGAACCCGGGGCGAGGAGATCGCCGTCCGATTTCTCGCGGCGCACGGCTACCGGATCGTCGAGCGGAACTTCCGCCACAGGCGGACCGGGGAAATTGACATCGTGGCTCGCGACGGGGAAGACCTCGTCTTCTGCGAAGTCAAGATGAGGACGAACGACGCGTTCGGTCCCCCCGAATACGCGGTGACCGCGTCGAAACAGGAAACGATACGCAGGGTAGCCTCCGCCTATCTCGCCGTTCGCGGCATCGCGGGACAGGCATGCAGATTTGACGTTGTGACGATCGTCGAGGGCGGAGGCCCGCCGGCGATCACGCTTCTGAGGAACGCGTTCTGAACGATTCAACCCGCCACCACTGGAGGAGTGTTGACATGCATGCTCTGCCGCTGATCATCGGGTCACTCTGCGTGATGGCGATTGCGTACAGGTACTACAGCGCGTTCATTGCCGCCAAGGTTGTCGCCCTCGATGACACCCGCGAGACCCCCGCCCATGCACTCAGAGACGGACAGAACTATCTCCCGACCAACAAATGGGTGCTGTTCGGGCACCACTTCGCGGCGATTTCAGGAGCCGGCCCGCTGATCGGTCCGGTGCTGGCGGCGCAGTTCGGGTATCTCCCGGGCCTCCTCTGGCTTGTCATCGGGGTTGTGCTCGCTGGTGCGGTGCATGATTTCACGGTGCTCGTCGCCTCGGTGCGCCGGAGGGGAAGATCGCTCGCCGAAATCGCACGAAACGAAATCAGCCCCCTGGCGGGAATCATCGGGTCGATCGCGATACTGATCATCGTCGTGATCGCCCTGGCGGGACTCGGTCTGGCGGTTGTCAATGCCCTCCGCGAGAGCCCGTGGGGGACGTTCACGATTGCCATGACGATACCCATCGCGCTGTTCGTGGGACTCTGGATGTACCGGATACGGCCGGGAAAGATCGTCGAGGCGAGCATTATCGGCGTCATCGGCGTTGTCGCCTGCGTGATCATCGGCGGGATGATCCCGGGCTCGTTTCTCGCCCCCTGGTTTACGCTGTCGCGCGAGGGGATCACGATCGCGATGGGCGTATACGGGTTTCTCGCGTCCGTGCTTCCGGTCTGGCTCCTCCTCGCCCCCCGCGACTATCTCAGCTCGTACATGAAGATCGGGACGATCGGCGCGCTTATCGTGGGGGTGATCGTCGTCAATCCCGTCCTGAAAATGCCCGCGGTGACCGCGTTTGCCTCGGGAGGGGGCCCGATCATACAGGGGAAACTGTTCCCGTTTCTTTTTGTGACGATCGCCTGCGGCGCGATTTCGGGGTTCCATGCTCTCGTCGCCTCGGGGACCACACCGAAGATGCTAAACAAAGAGTCGGATGCGCGGATGATAGGGTACGGGGCAATGCTGATGGAGGGGGTTGTGGGAATCATCGCGCTGATCGCCGCCTGCTCGCTTGACATGGGGGACTACTTCGCGATCAACCTCAGCCCCGAGAAGTTCGCAGCCGTTTCGCCCGTCCACGGATTCGCGGTCGCCAACCTGCCCGAGCTCTCCCGGGAAGTGGGGGAGAGCGTCGCGGGCCGCACGGGAGGGGCGGTCTCGCTGGCGGTCGGCTTTGCACAGATTTTCACGGCGATGCCGGGGATGAAGGCGTTCATGTCCGTCTGGTACCATTTCGCGATAATGTTCGAGGCGCTCTTCATACTCACGACGATCGACGCGGGGACGCGCGTTGCGAGGTTCCTGCTGCAGGAGTTCGGCGGGAGAATATGGAAGCCGTTCGAAAAGACCGACTGGATTCCCGGCACGATCCTCTCGACGTCCCTCGTCGTGCTGGCATGGGGGTACTTCATATGGACGGGGAACATAAGCACGATATGGCCCATGTTCGGTACCGCCAACCAGCTCCTTGCGGCGGTCGCGCTCGCCGTGGCGACGAGCGCGATAATCAATGCAGGGAAGGAGCGGTACGCCTGGGTGACGCTCCTCCCGATGCTCTTTGTCGCCGCGACGACGCTCAGCGCCTGCTGGCTGAACATCACGGACAACTTCTGGCCGATGACGGCTGATCCGCACGCGGCGGTGCAGGGCTACGTGGATTCCGTCCTCACCGCGGCGATCATGGTGTGCGCGGTCGTCATACTCATCGAGGCGGGGCGGCGGTGGTACAGGGTGCTCGTGAAAGGGGAGTACCTTGTGCGGGGGGAAGTCGTTTCGGCGTCTGACGGGAAATTCATTCCGCCGACGTACGGGTGCTGCTAGGGTGGTGCGGGACAACATCCCCTGAAGATGCGGAGATTGACGTTGCACATCACAACGGGCCGGGAGGTGGGATCTCCCGCGTGCGGTGCTATTCTCCATTCCTCAGGAGATCCGCCGCGGCCTTCTGATTGTTCTCTTCCGCCATTGCCAGCGGGGTTTTTCCGTCGTTTGAGCGGGCTTCTTTTTCGGCTCCCGAAGCCAGGAGCATTCTCACGATATCGACGTCTCCGTTTGCCGCTGCGGAGTGAAGCGGCGTAAACCCTCCCTGCTGAACGTGGTCCGGCTGCGCGCCGGCCTCGAGGAGCGCCCCCACGATCCGTGCATTGCGGGCCGCGACCGCCGAGTGAAGAGGGGTCACGCCGAATTCGTTGCGGGAGCGGGCGTTTATGTCGGCCCCTTCGTCGATGAGAAACTCCGCTGTCTCCTCCCGTCCGAAAAACGCGGCCAATCCGAGAGGGGAGAAACCGTCGGGCGACACCGCGTCGATGAGCGCCGGGGCGCGTCTGGCGAGCTCCTGAACCCGGTCCGTCCTTCCGGTTGCGGATGCCTCCCAGATGTCGAGCGGTATCCCCTTGTCGAGAATCACCGCGACAATGTCCCACCGGCGGTTGTATGCAGCCCAGAGGACCGCCGAGACGCCGTTCTCGTTCCGGGCCATGGCGGCCTGCGGATCGGATGCGAGGATGTCCGCGAACGCTTTCGCGTCGCCGCTGCCGATCACTTCGAACACCCGTTGCCAGTTTTCCATGATGCGCACAGTATAGGCGAATCAGCGGACACTGTCAAGATTGCCTTCCTCGCGCATTCTTCGTATATTTTAATCCGACCAAAGAGAGATCTGTCCTCCTTGCCGAAACGTACCGATCTTCACTCCATCCTCATCATCGGATCCGGGCCGATCGTCATCGGCCAGGCCTGTGAATTTGACTACTCCGGAACACAGGCCTGCAAGGTGCTCCGCGAAGAAGGCTTCCGCACAATCCTCATCAACAGCAATCCCGCGACGATCATGACCGATCCGGATCTTGCGGACCGGACATATATCGAACCCATCACACCGTATTTTGTCGAGAAGATCATCGAGAGGGAACGGCCGGACGCCATCCTCCCGACGATGGGGGGCCAGACCGCGCTCAACATCGCGGTTGCCCTCGCCGAGAACGGGGTTCTTGAAAAATACGGCGTGGAGCTCATCGGGGCAAAACTCGACGCGATCAGGAAAGCCGAGGACAGGGAACTGTTCAAGGCGACGATGGACAGCGCGGGGCTCCAGACGCCGCGCGGCGGGTTCGTCAGGACCATGGAAGAAGGGAACGCGCTCGTCTCGACGATCGGGTTCCCCGTCATCATACGCCCCTCGTTCACGCTCGGAGGCTCCGGCGGCGGCATCGCCCGGGTTCCGGGGGAATTCGAGGAAGCCCTTTCCCACGGGCTCGAGGCAAGCCCGATCCATGAAGTTCTCCTCGAGGAATCCGTGATCGGCTGGAAGGAATTCGAGCTCGAGGTCATGCGCGACGTCAGGGACAACGTCGTCATCGTCTGCTCGATAGAAAATTTTGACCCGATGGGGATCCATACGGGCGACTCGGTCACCGTGGCGCCGGCGCAGACGCTGACAGACAAGGAATACCAGTCGATGCGCGACGACGCCATCAGGATCATCAGGGCAATCGGCGTCGAAACGGGAGGGTCGAACATCCAGTTTGCCGTGGATCCCCGCTCGGGGCGCTGCCTTGTCATTGAAATGAACCCGCGCGTGTCCCGTTCCTCCGCCCTTGCCTCCAAGGCAACGGGGTTCCCGATCGCGAAGATCGCGGCCAAGCTGGCCGTCGGCTACACGCTGGACGAGATCCCCAACGACATTACCAAGCTGACTCCCGCCTCGTTCGAGCCCACGATCGATTACTGCGTCGTGAAGATCCCACGCTGGGACTTTGAAAAGTTCAAGGGGGTGGACACCACGCTGGGCGTCCAGATGAAATCCGTCGGTGAGGCAATGGCGTTCGGGAGGACGTTCAAGGAAGCCTTCCAGAAGGCCCTCCGGTCGCTCGAGCAGGGGAGGGCGGGGCTGGGGGCCGACGGGAAGGATGACTTTGATCCGCGAACGCTGACGGCCGCGGAAAAGGCCGCCTGGCGTGAGACGATCCTGGCGAGGCTCAGCAGGCCGCACCCTGACGGTGTCTTCAATCTCCGGTACGCGCTCCAGCTCGGAATCACGATCGAAGAACTCTATGCGCTCACGTTCGTCGACCCCTGGTTCCTGAACAATATCATGCAGATCGTCGAGTGCGAAAACGCGATACGTGACGCCCGGCAGCTCGACGCATCGCTCATGCTGAAGGCGAAGAAGTTCGGGTTCTCCGACAGGCAGATCGCGGTCATGACCGGGAGCGATGAGATGGCGGTCCGGGCGGCGAGGAAGAAGATGGGAATTCTCCCCGTGTACAAGACCGTGGATACGTGCGCGGCGGAATTTGCGGCGGACACACCGTACCACTTCTCGACGTACGAACGGGAGAACGAAGCGAGGAAATCGGACAAAAAGCAGGTCGTGATCCTGGGGGGAGGGCCAAACCGGATCGGACAGGGTATCGAATTCGATTACTGCTGTGTTCACGGCGTGATGAGCCTTGCCGACGAAGGGTACGGCACCATCATGATCAACTGCAACCCGGAGACCGTGTCAACGGACTACGACACGACGGACAAGCTGTATTTCGAGCCCCTGACGCTCGAGGATGTCCTCAACATCTGCGAGCAGGAGGAGCCCGTCGGCGTCATCGTCAGTTTCGGGGGCCAGACACCGCTGAAGATCGCAAAAGCCCTCGAGGCGGACGGCGTCAGGATCCTCGGGACCTCCACGGAGGGGATCGACCTCGCGGAAGACCGGAAGAGGTTCGGTGCGCTTCTCGAGGAACTCCAGATCCCGTGCCCCCCGTACGGGACGGCGCACGATCTTCCCGGCGCTCTCGTGGTGGCGGCGAAGGTGGGCTATCCCGTGCTCGTCCGCCCCTCGTATGTTCTCGGCGGACGCGCGATGGAAATTTGCTACGACGATGAGGGGCTGCGGGAATACATGACAAAGGCGGTCAATGTGTCGCCCGACCATCCGGTCCTGATCGACCGTTTCCTGGAAGACGCATTCGAGTTCGACGTGGATGCCGTCTGCGACGGAACGGACGTCTTCATCGGCGGCGTGATGCAGCATATCGAGGAGGCGGGGGTCCATTCGGGAGACAGCTGCTGCGTGCTTCCGCCGTACGCCGTGACCCCCCAGCAGCTCCTGACGCTCATGGCCTACACGCGCCGGCTTGCGCTCGCGCTCCACGTCGTCGGGCTTCTCAACGTCCAGTACGCGATGCGCAACGGGGTGATTTACGTGCTTGAGGTGAATCCGCGCGCCTCCCGCACCGTGCCGTTCGTCAGCAAGGCGACCGGCGTCCCGCTGGCGAAGATCGCGGCGAAGCTCATGGTCGGCCGTACAATCGCCGATCTCGGGGTCAGGGGATACGGTTGGGCGAAACATGTCGCGATCAAGGAATCGGTCTTCCCGTTCCCGAAATTCCCGACAGCGCGGCATTTCCTGGGACCGGAGATGCGGTCGACCGGGGAGGTGATGGGGATCTCCGACACGTTCGGCGTGGCGTTTGCGAAAGCCTCGATGGCGGCGGGGACGACGCTCCCTCAAAAAGGGACGGTGTTCGTCAGCCTGAACGATTTTGACAAAAACGAGCGGGCCGTGAACGTCGTCCGCGCGTACGTCCGCCTCGGGTTCAACGTGATTGCCACCGAGGGGACCTCCTCGTTCCTGCGCACGAACGGCGTCGCCAACCGCCCGGTCCTGAAGGCGAGCGAGGGGACCCTGAACATCATCGACGTGATCAAGAACGGGTGGGTGCAGCTCATCATCAACACCCCCCTGGGGCCGGTCTCGCGCCAGGACGAACACGCCATAGGCCGCGCGGCATACGAGTACAAGATCCCGTTCATTACGACGCTCTCCGCGGCGGCCTCTGCGGCAAAGAGCATCGCGCAGCTCCGCTCGCGCCCGCTGGAAGTCATGAGCGTGCAGGAACACCACGAGCACGCCGCCCAGGGCGGGGGAACGCATGCGACGGAGACGCTGGAAGACTGCACCCGCCTCGTCGAATACATCAAAGCGTTTCAGATGTAGCGTGCCGTGGAGTCCCCTGCCATGTACATTCTCGGCATATCATGCTTTTACCATGATTCCGCGGCCGCGCTGATCCGCGACGGCGTCATCGTTGCCGCCGCCCAGGAAGAACGGTTCAGCCGCATCAAGCACGATTTCTCCTTTCCCTCTCACGCCGCCGCATGGTGCCTCGCGCACGGGAAGATCACGGCGGCCGATCTTGCCTGCGTCACGTTTTACGACAAGCCGTTTATCAAATTCGAGCGTATCCTGGAGACGTACCTGGCGTATGCTCCCCGGGGGATCAGGTCATTCCTCATGGCAATGCCCCTGTGGCTGAAGGACAAGCTCTGGATACCGCAGCTCATCCGGACGGAACTCGCCTTCGAGGGGACGGTCCTCTTCCCGGAACATCACATGTCCCACGCCGCGTCTGCGTTCTACCCGTCGCCGTATCCCAGGGCTGCATTCTTGACAATGGACGGCGTCGGAGAATGGACGACGACAAGCTACGGAACGGGGAACGGCGCAGGCATCGAAATACTCGGGGAGCAGCGCTTCCCCCACTCTCTCGGGCTTCTCTATTCCGCGTTTACGTATTTCACGGGATTCAAGGTGAACTCGGCGGAATACAAGGTCATGGGCCTCGCGCCGTACGGCGAGCCGGTGTACGTGCAGGCGATCTACGACAACCTGATCGATCTGAAGCCGGACGGCTCGTTCAAGATGAACATGGAATATTTCGACTACTGTGCGGGACTGACGATGACGAGCGCGAAATTCGACCGGCTGTTCGGGGGTCCCCCGCGCGGACCGGAATCCCCGCTGACGCGGAGGGAGATGGACCTTGCGTGCTCGCTTCAGGAGGTGACCGGAGAGATCATGCTCCGGCAGGCACGCCATGTGCATGCGGAAACGGGGGAGGAGAACCTGGTCCTGGCGGGAGGTGTCGCGCTGAACTGCGTCGGAAACGGGAAGATCCTGCGCGAAGGACCGTTCCGCGACATTTGGATACAGCCCGCGGCCGGCGACGCCGGCGGAGCGCTCGGATCGGCGCTTTGTGCCTGGTACGGATATTTCGGCAATGCCCGCACCGCCGGCGGAACAAAGGACGCGCAGCAGGGCTCCCTTCTCGGGCCTTCATTCGCCGATGAGGAAATCGAAGCCGACCTCATCCGCCTCGGGGCGTCATACCGCAGGCTCGCGCGCGAGGAACTTATCGGGATCGTTGCGGACCTCATCGCTTCGGAGAAGGTCATCGGGTGGTTCCAGGGGCGGATGGAATTCGGGCCGCGTGCGCTCGGCGCACGGAGCATCATCGGGGATGCCCGGTCGCGCACGATGCAATCGGTCATGAACCTGAAGATCAAATTCAGGGAATCGTTCCGTCCTTTCGCTCCTGCGGTCCTGAATGACCATGCATCCGAATACTTCGACATCGCCGTGGACAGCCCGTACATGCTGCTCGTGGCGCCCGTTGCGGTCGACAGGCGCCTCCCCCGGGCTCCCGGCGAGGAAAGACTTTTCGGGATCGACAAACTGAACGTTCCCCGGTCCGACATCCCCGCGGTGACGCATATCGACTACACGGCCCGCATACAGACCGTCAACAGGGACGACAATCCGCTGTACCACGACCTGATCGAATCGTTCTACAGAAAAACCGGATGTCCCGTCATCATCAATACCTCGTTCAACGTCCGGGGGGAGCCTATTGTCTGCACGCCCGAAGAAGCGTGGCGCTGCTTCATGCGGACAGAAATGGATTACCTCGTCCTGGGGAGCTTCCTGCTGGAAAAGAGCGATCAGGCCCCCCTTCGGGAGGACTCCCCATGGAAGGAGAAGTTCGCACTTGATTGAACGGGTCGACGCGTCGAGAACAAACGTGAGGAAGTTCGGTTTCCTGTTCGGAGGGATTTCCCTCGCGCTTGCGGCGTACATGATCGTGCGCGGTAACGGCGCATGGGTCTGGGCCGTCGCGGCGGCTGCGGCGTTTGCCGCGGGAGGAGCCGCCGGCTATCCGCTCCTGAAGCCGGCGTACACGGTGTGGATGCTGTTCGCGTTTGCGCTCGGGTGGATCAACACCAGGGTGATCCTGGGTGTGTTTTTCTACCTCGTGATGACCCCCCTGGGAATCATCCTGCGGCTGACGGGGAAAGATCTTCTCGACGAATCGATCGATAAAAACGCGGCGACGTACTGGATCAAGCGCGAGCGGTCGGCGTTCGATAGGAAGCGCCTCGAGCGGTTATTCTGAAACCTGAAAGAGACGGAGGAGTTCCATGGCCGGTGGAAAGCTGGGTATACTCATTGAGCTCTGGGCGTTCATGAAGGAGCGGAAGAAGTGGTGGCTCGGCCCTATCGTCGTGCTGCTTCTCCTCCTTGCGCTCCTGCTTGTCTTCACACAGGGCTCCGCCCTGGCGCCGTTTATCTATACGCTCTTCTGAGAGCGCGGGGGATCAAAGGTAGCCGTGAAGCCTGTACCATTCGTACGCCGCGGTGATGGTCCTGTCGAACGAGGTTGCACTGAACCCGAGCTCTTTCTCCGCCCTGGCGGCAGTGAACCAGATATATCGTCCCGCGACAGCGGCGAGATCGCGCGTCAGCGGCGGCTCGGCGTCGAACAGCCCTGAAATGAACTCCACAAGCCCTCCAGCGCCGTACAGAAGGGGGAGAGGGAAGGGGGCGAACGGCGCGCGTCCCCCGACGAGTGCCGCGGTCCTCCTGAAGATCTCTTTGTGCGTGAGGTTCTCACCGGCCAGTATGTAGCGTTCCCCGTTCCGGCCCCTTTCGGCTGCGGCGATCATCCCCGATGCGACGTCCCCCACGTACACGATGTTCATCCCCCCCGCGACATAGAAGGGGATGCGTCCCCGTTTGATGTCCCGTATCAGTTGTCCGGCATGAAATCGGGTGTCACGCTCACCGACGATGACGGAAGGATTGACAATCACGCACCGGAGCCCTCGGCGGACCCCCTCTCTCACCTCGTCTTCCGCGAGTATTTTGGACAGCTTGTACCCCCGTGCGTCGGTCCGATCCGCGTCGCACGATTCGTCCGCCGGCGTTCCGGCGGACGGAGTCCCAATGGCGGTCACCGAACTTGTGTGAACGAGCGTGCGCACCCCCGCGTCTAAGCAGCAGTTGACAACCGCGCGGGTCCCCAGGACGTTCACCCTCTGCTGTTCCGCTCCGGCCTTCCTTGCAAATGTCACAAGCGCCGCCGTGTGATAGACGGTCTCGCACCCCTCCATTGCCGCGCGCAGTGTGCCTGCGTCGCAGATATCGCCGGTGAACGGTTCGAAAGGGATTTCTCCGAGCACCCGCATGTCGGAGCCGGGGCGGGCAAATGTCCGCACGTGCACCCCGGATTCGTGAAGAAGGATTGCGAGCGTCGAGCCGAGACACCCCGAAGCCCCGGTGACGAGGGCGGTGCGCATCAGGGGATCGGAATGCTCTTTTTCAGGAATGTCGTGAGCGCGGCATTGAAGAAAGCGGGATTCTCGAGATTGCTCATATGGGCGGCGCCCGGGACGACGTGGAGCTCCGACCCCGGAATTTTCACGTGCAGGGATTCTGCAGAAGACGGGGGTGTTACCGTGTCCCGTTCACCGACGAGTATGAGCGTCGGTATCCGGATGGAGGCAAGCGAAGCGGTTGTGTCCGTCCGTGCCGCGAGGGCGATGAGTGTTCCCGCGATGCTCAGGGGTGGTGTGCGCGCGATGATCCCGCGGATGAGTTCAACCGCGGCGGGGTTGGAGGTGAACGACTCTTTCGTGAACATCAGCTTGACGTACTCGGCGGCATACGTCGTCGACCCTGTCTTCTTCACGCTCTTTGCCGAGGACGCGCGCCGTATCCTCGCCTCGTCCGTGTCCGCCTCGCTCCGGGTGTCGCACAGGACCGCCGCGGTGAACCTCCCGGGTTCCCGTTCCATCGCGCGCAGCGTTATGTACCCCCCCATGGAGAGTCCGACTATCACGGTCTTCGGAATTTTCAGATGATCGAGAAGGGAGCAAAGATCGTCGACATGCGATTCCACGGTGTATTGCCCGTCTCCGACATCGCTCGAGCCGTGACCGCGGACGTCGTACGCCATGGTCCTGTAGCCTGCGGCCGCCGCAGCCCCGATCTGCCCCTTCCACATCTCGAGGCTGAAGGGGAAACCATGGACGAACGTCACCGCGGGCGCTGCGGGATTGCCCGAGAGATCGTAGTGGATATTGGAGCCATTCAGAAATGCGCGCATGGGTCAGGATGTGAATGTGACAAAATACGCCGCCGCCGTTGCCGCCATGGCCGTTTTTGCAAGCCAGCCCAGTATCCGCCCGGCGAGGAACTGCTTCTGTGATTCGTCGACGTAACGGCTTGTGAATAGCACCGGGACGGATACCATCAGCCACATGGAGGCCGCCACGAGGAATGCGTCCTGGGGCTCATGACCGACGATCCGGTACACGTACGACATGAAGGCGCAAACGGCATAGTTGAGGAGCGTGCTCATGAACGTCCTTCCCAACCATCCGAACCCGCCGGTCTGGATGACGCCGGACCGTTTCCGCTGCCAGTTCTGGATTGCGTTCAGGAGGTGATCAAAAAGCACGCAGGGGATGGTGGCAACTGCAGCAGAAAGCAGAATCTGGTCAGGATCCACGTCGGTTTTGCATTTGATTTTGACAGCTACTATATTCAAAAAACCCCTGATTAGCAAGGCGTCCCTGCACTGCCCCTCACCGAGGAAAGTTCCTGGATACGCCCCACCAAACGCGGAGCCGAAGCATGCAATCACTTCTCTCGTATGTCGATGCCAACAAAGACCGGTATCTTTCCGAGCTCAAGACACTGCTCGCAATCCCCAGCGTGAGCACGAATCCTGAGAACAACGATGACGTCCGGCGTTGCGCGTCGTGGATGGCGGATCACATGAAGTCGATCGGGATTTTAAACGTCGAGATCTTCCCGACCGCGGGACATCCTGTCGTCTACGGAGACTGGCTCAAGGCGCCGGGAAAACCGACGGTGCTTCTGTACGGCCACTACGACGTGCAGCCCCCCGAGCCTCTCGATCTGTGGACCTCGCCGCCGTTTGAGGCGACGATACGTGACGGAAAACTCTATGCGCGCGGTGCCGCCGATGATAAGGGACAGGTCTTCATTCACTTGAAGAGCCTTGAGGCGTATCTCCGGAACGGCGGCGACCTTCCCGTCAACGTCAAGCTCCTCCTGGAAGGGGAAGAGGAGATAGGGAGCACCAACCTCGAGTCGTTCGTCAAAGAAAAAAAGGAGCTCCTGAAGTCCGACATGGTGCTGATTTCCGACTCATCAATGTTTGCAGAGGGGGTGCCGTCGATCTGTTACGGGCTGCGCGGCCTGGCCTATATGCAGATCGATCTTGTCGGGCCCAACAAGGACCTCCATTCGGGATCGTTCGGCGGGACGGTGCACAACCCGATCCAGGCGCTTTCGGAGATCATCGCCCGGCTGCACGACAAAAACGGCAAAGTCACGATCCCCGGCTTTTACGACGGGGTGCTCTCCCTCACGAAGAAAGAGCGCGACGCGTACAAGAAGCTCCCGTGGAGCGACAGAAAATACGCAAAGGAACTCGGCGTCGATAAGCTCTACGGAGAGAAAGGGTTCACGACGCTTGAGCGCGTCTGGGCGAGACCGACGCTGGAGTGCAACGGCATATGGGGCGGGTTCACGGGCGACGGGGCCAAAACCGTGCTCCCGTCAAAAGCCGGCGTGAAAATATCGATGAGGCTCGTGCCGAACCAGACGTCGGCGAAGGCGGCAAAGCTCTTCGAGAAGCACATCAGGAATATAGCGCCGAAAACGGTCAAGATCACAATACGCAATCTTCACGGGGGAGAACCCGCAATCACCCCGATCGACAGCCCCGGCGTCCAGGCTGCGGTCTCGGCGCTTGAAAAAGGATTCGGAAAAAAACCTCTGTACCAGCGTGAGGGTGGCTCCATTCCGATCGTCGTTCAGTTCAAGGAGCTTCTCGGCATCGACACGGTTCTCCTCGGGTTCGGTCTGCCCGACGAAAACGCTCATGCGCCCGATGAGTTCATCAACCTCGACAATTTCTTCGGCGGCATACGCACATCGCTCCATTTCCTCAATGAGCTTCCGCACTTCATGAAGAAGAACGGAAAGAAACGCTGATTCGAACGATGATGAACCGGGACCACGCCAGGACAGGTCTTGCGTGCGTCTTCTCGTTGAAACTCTCGGGTGAAAACCTTATATTCAATGCTGTATCTGACCGCGGATGCGGGAGGCACCTGCCGCCCGCTTCCAATCGGCTGCCCGTTTGCGTATTCAGATTAAGATAGTTCTTGCTGGCGTAGCTCAGTTGGTTAGAGCACCAGATTGTGGAGAACGTGCCACTGGGTTCCTATACCACTTAAAGGTATGGAGGCGTGATGATTTGACATTATCGAAATACGAGGAGTTCTCCCTGACCCGCCTGAATCGGCAACTCACTGCCAGGACAATTGAAGGGTATCTCTCCGCCCTAAAAAGGTTACGGGTGATAATCGGGGATAAAGAACTTGGGGAATATTCTTCAAACGATGCTGAACAGTGGCGTGCAACGTTATCGTTACAAGGTTTAGAAAACTCCACGATTAATGTTAATATTCGTGGATTGAAAGCGATGTTTAATAGAGCAGTAGAGTTGAAGTTAATTGGTAAGAATCCGTTTTCCCGCATGAAACTCTGTAAGGTTCCGAAAACGGCACCGAGTTATCTCCACCCAGAAGATTTGACTACACTTCTGGTTCATGTACGGAAGAACGCACTAAAAGATATCTACACATTCCTCTGGCATACGGGTTTGCGAATAACGGAGTTGATAAACCTGAAATGGGCAGACGTGGATATGAAGCGGGGATGGATGATAATCATGTTCTCGAAATCGGGAAGGAGTAGAGGAGTGCCGTTAAATAAGGTCGCAGCAGGTGTCCTCGAAAAGTTTCCGACAGCAAAACGAACGGGATATGTTTTCAAGAATAGGCGGGGAGAACCACTGAAGAGAACCGCAATTTCTCACTCGTTTAAAAAGGCAGTTCGACGGGCGGGATTACCCGAGGGATTACAGTCTTCACTCGCTACGACATTCCACGGCAAGCATCGGGTTAATGCGAGGGATGGATATCACAACCGTGTCAAAACTTCTCGGGCATTCGTCCATACTGATAACTTCCTCCGTGTACGGACATATCTCCGATGCTCATATGACGGAGGAGATAAAGCTGTTGGAGTGAGATACGAAGTTAGAAAAGGGCATAAAAAAACCCCTGAGCTGTACCCCAAAAACTGGACAGGTTGCTTAGGTGGAAAAAATGGCTATTTTTCCACATAGGAGGTCCAGGCATGAAACGTATCCGCCGCTCACTCTCGCCGGCATTCAAGGCAAAAGTTGCCTTCGAGTCGCTCAAGGAAGACCGCACGATCGCTGAGCTGGCTTCGGAGTTCAAGGTGCATCCGAACCAGATCTCGCAGTGGAAGAAGCATCTTCAGGAACACATTCCGGATCTCTTCACCAGCGGGTACGGCAAGGATGAGAACGAAGCCGTCATCGCCCGTTTGTACGAAGAGATTGGCCGGCTGAAGGTCGATCTGGATTTTCTAAAAAAAAGAGTCTGATCCTTCCGCTTGATGCGCGGCGTGCGTTGATCTCGCCTCTGAATGATCAACTCAGCATTACGCATCAATGCGAGCTGCTGGGCGTCGCCCGGTCGAGCCTGTACTATTCCCCCGTACCGGTCGATCCGTTGACGCTCGCCTTAATGAAGGCTATCGACCGAGAGTACACGGCGCATCCGTTCTATGGCGCTCGGAAGATCCTTCTGGCGATGAGGGATCAGGGGTATCTGGTCAACCACAAAAGGATCTCACGCTTAATGCGCCAGATGGGGATCCAGGCGATTTATGCGGCTCCCAAAACGAGCATTCCAGCACAGGATCACAAGATTTACCCTTATCTGCTCAAAGGGGTGAACATCACGCAACCGGACCAGGTCTGGAGCACCGATCTGACATACATCCCGATGGAGAGCGGCTTTATGTACTTGGTCGCGGTCATCGATTGGTTTAGCCGCTTCGTGCTCTCCTGGGGCGTTTCGAACACCCAGGATGCCGACTTCTGCGTCAGCGTGCTCAAGAGAGCCCTGCGCAGAGGGAAGCCCGGGATATTCAACTCGGATCAGGGATCACAGTTCACGAGCGACCTCTTCACGGAGCCGCTGCGTGATGGGGAAATCGCCATCAGCATGGACAGTCGCGGCAGAGCGCTGGACAATGTGTTCATCGAACGCTTGTGGCGGAGCGTGAAGTACGAGAACGTTTACCTCAACAACTACGTCACGGTGCAGGAACTGATTGCAGGACTCAGCAAGTATTTCCGGTTCTACAACTACGACCGGTATCACCAGTCACTCGGCAACATGACGCCAGCAGGGCTCTACCTCCCCTGACGGGCAGTACAGCCATCAACTGTCTCCCCGGCGGGGCGGGTGGAACAGATCGTTAGAGACAAGCGTTAGGAGCAAGACAAACCACACCAGATTCTTCCACCTAAGAAATGGCTGAAAGCTGTCCAGCCAATGGGGTACACCTCACCCCTGATGTTAGGGGGTTTTCTTCTTTTATATACTTCCTTTTGCTTCTTCTCTTCCAATAAGATTTATTACCTCGCATAATAAATCAATACGAGGTTTTTCATCAGTTCCTATATATTCATATCGGTAATACAATCCATAACGATGGATATGATGTGCTACTATATGGCGTATAATTCCTACGAACGCTTGCGGCGATTTCGTTCCGTTCATCGCTTGATACACGGCATACCAGCGTTGTTCTTCTTGTGGTGTCATAACGTTGTTCTCCCTTCACAAATGGTCAATAAAAAACCCCCCAGCGTTTCCAAGGGGGGGTATTGTGAATACCCGAGGAGCAATGGAATTGCTCGCTTAGAATATGCCCGCCAGTATCGGCGGGGGTTTTGTTGTTATATCAAACCGACAAGTTTTCCTTGCACTTGCCGTTCGTTGATATCGCTGTGGAACCTACAAAGAAAATCAAATATGTCTTGTTCTGGTCTCGGCAAATTCTCCGCCCATACTGACGTTCCGCTTTTAGGAGGGTTCCGAGAATTATTAAAGACATAACTGATATATGGCGGTGAATCATAAAATGTATGCCGTGTTTTCCATTGCGTAAATGTTTCCATTTCGGCAATGAAATCCTTTTCACTCCCTTTTCCGCCGAGTCGTCTATAATCCGCATACCACGCTTCGGCTTCTGGAAGGGATACTTTTATTGGTGGCTGGGATACAAACCAGCACGCCAATTTTATTTCCCGCATTGGGTAATTCTCCTTCCTGAAAAAATACCCCCGCCAGTATCGGCGGGGGTTTTTGTTCTAACGATTACTCATAATGGGTTTCGTAACCCCGTGCAACCACCTGTTAGGTTAGAATCAGTTGCATCAGCCCATGTAATTGGTTCAAATATCGTTGAACCATCTTTGTTCTCGAAAAGAATTATTCCGATTTTTTCGGATGTTCTGTCACCATAAAGAGTTATAATGGCATCTTTCGCAGACGGAAATTGACTAACTTGCAATACTCCCTCTTCCGCCAGTTTCCTCATTGGTGTATCTTCTTCATTATCATCAAACATCTTGATGAATGCTTCTGATAAATACGCATATTCGTCTGGATTTTGTTCCTGAACGATTTTATGAAGAGTTTTCTGTAATGTTTCACTTTCCGATATTGCTAACGAATAGACCGCTACTCCTTTCCCGTTTTTACAAAACAACGTAGGAGTAAGGGGTTCGCCTTTTTCAATTCTTCTTTTTGCTGCGGTAATAAGCATTTCATACCACAGTTTTGTTTTTTTGGTTCTGGTTCGTTTTTTTATTGTTCTCACCTCCTTCCAAACGAAAGGATGGGTTTTGTTCGGTTATCCCCGTGCGGGTAGGCCCCTTCGGCTACGGTTAAGCCGTGCGAGAATAACGACTTTCGAGTTGCAATCATCGCAACATTTTCCATCATTCACAGGGCGTGGGTTATTTCCGTATTGCCCTTTAATTTCCCTTTGGCAGATTGAACACACAAAGGGTTCTGGTTCGTTTTGCATATTATCACCCCCTTGTCTTTTCTGTCTTTACAAGCGGGCAATAAAAAACCCCCCGATAACTTCTATCGGGGGGTAGGTGATACCCGCAAGAGCAATGGAATTGCTCGTTTATGATACCCTAGCCAGTCTTACAGCGGGGGATCCGTCGAGTCAGCGAATGGTTCTGGGGGAGTGTTCAGCAAACATATAGCGTAACACAATCGGTGCGCCTGTAGACTTGTCCCATGTATATATTTCCGCGATCGCATTATTCGTGCAGCGGGAACATCGATGGATGCCCTTGGAATAGGCCCAGGTGCCCGTTGTCTTGTTATATCCCTGGTACCCGAAGATTCGTAAGTTGTGCCTATTCCAATTCGCATCCTGGACGAGAAACATTGCACATCTGTATATGTACTCGCCTTTTACCTTACGGAATTCATCTGCCCACATTTGCGTTTTGTTATGGTCTGCTACATTTTGAGCAACAGAAAGAGCAAATGGGCTTTCACTTATGGAGCAGGGAATCCATCCCTCTCCAGTTGACCAGTTGATTGATTCCATCTACATTTCTCCCCATCGCTATATCGCCGCGATGGAAGCGGTTACAGACGATCTCGCCGATGCGTTGGAAAAGAACCTCTCTTCCGTATTACATCATTTCTGATGTCTTACGACTGAGGTGGAATTGTCAATAGACAAAAAAATCCCCGCACGTTGGATTGTGCGGGGGTTAGTATTTCAATTGATATCCGTTAGTAGAACATTAGCGGATGATGAGAGGAGCCCCTTTGACCGCAATGCTTTGATTTTCGCATCACGCTTTACGGAATCTTTCGGACCTTTCGTGATAAGCAAGAGGTTAACGGGAAGGATGTTCTTTTCGGGGAGTGCGATTCGAGTCGAAATCTCTTCGCAACATCTTCGCCCTTCGGCGGTGCGGAATCCTTCATTACTTTTACATTTTCCTTGAATTTCCGGATGTATTCTTTCTTCGCTTCCTGAAGTTTCTTCCGTGCTTCGGTACGTTCCGCTGCGGTGAGAATTCTTACAACGGGGGTGGTTTCAGTATGAGGAACGGCGGGTGTCTCAACAGCGTGATTCTTTGCCATGGTATAACCTTTGTAGAGCTTATCCGTTTGCGTACATCGAAACGGACTACCCGAGTTGCTTCCAATGGTGCATTTTGCTCCTCGGGTATTGGGTATTGTATTTCCATTTGGTTGCTTATTTCCTTGAATAAATGGAGGAATTTTGATATGCCCTGAATATTCTTGTAAATTCGTTCCGTGGGTTTTCTGCGTCTTCTAGCGGTCACGCAACAGGACCAACCGCTGAATCCGTTGTCACCATCCATCGGGTATTGTTCGTTTTCGGGTGAGATAGGTGGTTTATTCGGGCATGTCCCACGCCGTTTCAACCCCTGCCATTCCAGCGGAAACCATCGTTCCGTGATTTCTGGAACCCGAACCATTTCGTATGTCAAAGAACCCTCAACAACTTGCACACTATACGTTTTGCAGGATCACGGTCAATAGGTCAGAACCGAAGGGGAGTTCAATCCTACGAGCAAACCATTGTGCTGCAATGTGTTACAAGTTACAAAAATAGATGTGGTTCAGATCGGAGGGTTTGCACTCCATCGCAGGAGGGATAACAATGATGGGGTGCCATGGCGGGTGCCCCGGGAATGCGGCTCTGCATTGTGGAATATGCCTGTTACGAACCCGCACGTTCGATCGGGGCGATTTTCGAATGCCGTATTGGTTCAATGGAGTCGGAATACGGATATCACGGAAATGCCCATGGTTTGTGTGGTTGCCGTGTACTTAGATGTGTTCAGTTCAGAAAATGTGTGTTTCGACCAAGCGGGCGTCGATATTTGCGCTGATCGTAGATTCACACTGGTGATTTGGTTTTGATGGGCTTGTGGACATAGCATGTTCCATTGACATTTTTCCTACATTTCTAGATCTGACCACTATTGATTCACATGTGACCTATCCCTATAATATACTTGTATTCTGATCCTATAGCTACCTATTCCAATTGCCGGCACGTGGAGTTGGAAGTGAATTTATCCGATCGGTATCTGTTAACTCCCTTCGCTAGAACTAAGTCGAAATCAGGAATAACAATGATGAAGAACCGTACCAAACAAAACATTTTCCCTCGCAGCATATTGGTTTCAACTCGACTTGCTTTTCAGGCTCATTACCGCTCACTCGCGTGAGCACTTTTATGTTTCCAGTATCCGCGAGGCTTCATGGCTGGTCGATTATTCTACTGCTCCGCGCACTGGTTAAACCAGTGTCGTACGCGATGCCTTCCGGATTTGAAGAACGTTATGAATTCGAAAACAAGAACAAATGACAACATGTACAACAAAATATCCACATAATCTTCTAGCCTCTTACAATAGCCGTATTGTCGGTTACTCAGTTATTTAACCGCATAACCGCTGTGCTTTCAACTCCTGGATCCTTATAGCCGATTTCCCTTAGCCCGGAATCACTGGTGTATAACATACGATTGCCTCACACTGTTTGAGTGTATTCTCGTGTGTTCTCTCGCGAAACGCAGTTCATATTGAGAGAAGGGGGGAATATCGCCATGCTGGACGTAACGCTACTGAAGGCATATGACTATGACGGGCGTCGTAGCGTTGTTCCCTTCCATGTCACAGACGAGGGCAAAAAGCCAGCAGTCGGTGAAGGACCGGAGACTGGGTGCTTTATCTCACTGGTTTCCTCACTGATACGAGCTCTATAGACGGTTCAGCCCAGACTACGGGGGAGGGACATAGCTATGTCGGCGGGGTGTGCGGAGGGATTTCGAAAGGAATACATTTCCCCGTAGGGGAAATTGCAACTTCGATTTGAATACCAATAATGACGGGCAATCGAGACTTGTTGAGACTATTCGATGACGATGTCTAGACCTGCAGCTCCCGGTCTGGTCAAGCGATTGGTGATTGAGAATAGCAGGAGGGACGCCACATTCATTACCGGAGATCAACTATCCAGGGAAACCAGACTTGTTGGTTTGCTGAAGGAGACGTCGGCAAAATGATAAGGACAAATTCGTCACTCTGATTGAAACCCGTGGCGAAGGTGGCTTTGCCGTGTGCGCACCGAGCGAGGGATATTCTCTCGTCCAGGGCGATATCCAGGCCATTCCTGTTGTGACTCCCGCTGAGCGGGCTATCCCTTTTGAAGTCGCCAGATCATTCAATGAATGCAACGACGATGGGAAGATCGAAGCCGTGACCTACGCTCGGAAAAGCGATGCGGACGTGCGAAAAGCCATGGATGATTATAACGAAAGGGGAGATATCCGTCCGATATTGGAGAAACACGGCTGGACGTTTATGAAACAGACAGGCCGACCCGGGTGCCGGGCATAAGGGAATACATCCTGTGCCGGCCAGGCGTCACTCACGGATGGGCGATTTCAATGGAACATATCTCTATCCGTTCTCGTCGAATGCGGATCCGTTTTCCGCTGAAAAGCCCTACACCAAGGCGGCCGTCTTTGCCTATCTCGAATGCGGGAGACTTCAAGAAGCGGCAAGGCAACTGAAGGTATTGGGGTATGGGCAGCAAAGGACGAAGGTAGTGGCTCAGACTCTCCTCATCTCATTAATACCAATTCAGGAGTAACGTGGTCACGACGAAATATGAATACCGAAGACTTTTGGATCGATCTTGGGAAGAGTTGCCTGCTGACAGAAATCATCAATTCTGCATGGAAGTCATCAAGGAATGTGATATCGAAATGGATGCCGGAAGTATCAATACCCCTATTATCTCGCTTGCCCTTCAGAATCCCTACCACCTGTTCGTCGAATATTTCACAATACAGCCTCCCCCTTGGGATGAACACGATCAGATCGGGGAACTCGCCAGAACCGTTCAACTTACTTCGGCAAGGAAGCCCGGGATTGTGGGGTGTTCGACGGAGCAGGAGTTCTTCGCCGAATCACTGAAACGATTGCTCATGGCACTTGTTTCAGTAGCGAACCTTTATCACGAGAGAGTGCTCAGATTTCAAATCAGTTCGTTTTAGTGCTGATCTGTAAGCAAGGCAGGAAGAAAACGACATGGCTTCGGAATCCGATATCTCTCCCTCACAGCGCCGAGCATACTATGAACAGACCATCGATCCCCACAATAATACCATATACTCAACCTCTCCAGCAAAATCCTGATTTGTCTTGAAGAATTGAGCAATAAGTACGACATCAAGGAATTCAAGAAGTTCATTACCTCCGAAGCCTCGAATGAGCGCAGAAGCCTATGACTACGAATCGGAAACATGGTTTCGCGGGGATTCCATCGCCTGTTCAGGGACTGATATGGAGTTCCTTCCCGATCACACTGGAAACAGGAGATGGCTTTGCTTTCGTGTGGAGAGATGCTAACGAGAAAACACCGTCAACATGCATATGGTGTACGCGTAGGTGACTGCAGCTACCGAGAACGGTGCTCAATACTGGTCTCGATGAGGCGGACGAAATATCGAACGAAACCTCAATGTTCAGAGCCGATACCGACGAATTCGAGTGGTTGTCGGAGTTCTTTGAGACGGAAACAGACGAAGTCGAAGGCAAATGGATGCAACCAATGCGTATCGCAGATGAGATCGAGAAGATGACGGACAAGTCCTGGAATCGGGTCAAGCCGGGTTTGCGTTGACCGAGTTGGGGGCAACGGTAAGTTTCGATTCCACCGGCGAAAACCTACCTGCTCAACAGAAGGCGTTCCCTTCCGGCCCTCTCGCAAGCATGGGCTACAACCTTGCCGGAGCGTCGAGAAGATCCGTCAGCAGACCGGGACAACTGGAGTACTACAAAGAGGAATAAACTGGGGGGTTACTATGAGGTCACTATGGGGTTGTTTTTATGAACCCCGTAGTAAATAATCGCCCAAAATAAAGCACAATAAAGG
>CAWIOS010000011.1:0-8377 GCA_963837815.1 Ignavibacteriota bacterium | reverse complement strand
ACGTCTTTGCCTTTTATCAAAATGAACAGGCGGCTACAGGGACGGCGCTCCAGGAGCTCCTGTTGAAAACAGATGTCGGCACAGACGCATATGGCTATGATGCGTTCGGAAATGAGATCAACGGGGATGTTCTTACTCCCGACGGCGCGCTCCTCGAGTTGGGCCCGCGCCATCCGGTTGAAGCAGCCGCCTATCTGCAGGACAAGATCGAGCTTTCCGACATCATACTGAACCTCGGATTGCGCTGGGACTATATCAATCCCGACAGCAAGAATGTCTCCGATCCTACGGCTCTTAACTTCGACGGGGACGGCTTTATAATCGACCAGTCTGTCCTCGCGACGAAAACGACATCGCAGGTGAGTCCGCGAATCGGCTTCTCATTCCCGGCCACCGATCGGACAGTCTTTCATGCCTCGTTTGGCAAGTTCATACAGCAGACGAAGTTGCGCGACTCGTACATGGGGCCGGGCGCATGGTGGGGAGTGGCGTATTCGGGGCGGTATTACACAAATAGCTGGGGATGGGGTCTGGAGCCGACGCGAACAACCCAGTATGAAGTCGGTTTTTCGCAGCAGGTGTCGGATTTTGCGTCCTTTGATATCACGGGATACTACAAAGATATCATGGACCAGGTCACGTTGAATTATTACATTCCCACAACCGCGACGGGCAAACCGTACTATGCACTCGTGAACGGGGACTTCACCAGCTCCAAGGGAGTTGAATTCAAGTTCAACCTCCGCAGGGTCAATCGTATCTCTGCTCAGGTGAACTACACATTCTCCGATACGCGCAGCACGGGCACCAACAGCAGAACGCAGCCGGTCTTGGTCGGCGGGTTCTGGTGGCACTGCCGAAATATCTCACTCCGGTCGATTTCAACGCGCCCAGTCGGGGTAACGTCATTCTTGACTACCGTTTCGCGAAGGGTGACGGAGGTTCGGTTCTTCAGCAGTTGGGCCTTGACATGCTTCTCCAGTTCAATAGCGGTCACAGCTTTACGCGCCTTCTCATCGACCAGTTCGGTCCGGTCGGCAACGCGGACCCGCGGTTCCGTTAGCCTGTTGAACCTATCGGAGCCTCGACGACCCCCTGGTTCTTCCAGCTCGACGCGCGTCTGGACAAGACATTCAGCATCGGGACGCTGGACCTCAACGTCTATATCTACGTCATCAATCTGCTGGATACCGACAATCCGATCAATGCATTCCTCCGGACCGGAGATCCCAAGTATGACGGCTGGCTCGCGACACCGACTGGCCAGGCAGCGCTTGCCCAATACGGCCCGCAGCTCGCCGATCTCTATAATGCACGTTACAATGGCGAGAACTCCGGGAACTTCGGATCGCCGCGCCAGATCCGTTTTGGATTGAAATTGGACTACTAATCACCAGGGAGGCTGATCACATGATTTCGACGCGAAGGATTCTCAAGTCAATCCTTGGGGTGTCTGTTGTTCTGCTTGTTGCCGTGCCCCTGGTCCTTGCCGCCGAGGCAGGCCCTCAAAAAGGGAAATCACTGCATAAAACAACGACGAATAACTACTACACCCCGTTTCTCATTAACGATGTATTCAACTACTACGGAAACAACGGTGACGGTTCGATCAACAACTACCGGTCTGACAACGAGGGGTTTGAGTACCCGAAGGGATCCGGAGGGAACGTCATTTATGAAGATGGCATCGTGTGGGGGGTGCTTCACCAAGCCGGACACGCTCTTGCATGTCGGTGGTTCGACGTATAACCACGGCATGCAGGCCGGTGCCATCCTCACGCCCGGGACGAGCGTCACATCGCTTGCCACAGCGGATAATCCGTCCCTGCCGGGATACCGCATCTACCGCGTGAGACCGGACATCAACCCGAAAATTCCGTTCTCTCAGGTGCAGGACCTTCTTAACAACACTGAAGTCACGTTCATCGGCCGCTATATCTCCACATCGGCGCAGACTCTTTACAACCAGTATATTAAGGACTGGAACGAATGGCCTGCGTCACAGGGTGCGCCGTATACCGACGTGAACGGCGACGGAAAGTACGATCCGGCGGTTGATATCCCGGGTCGTCCCGGCGCAGACCAGACACTCTGGTATGTCGCCAATGATCTCGACCCCTCGCTCGTTTCCAATCTCTACTCCTCGACGCCGATCGGCCTCGAGATGCAGAAGACCATGTGGGGATACAACCGCTCCGGCGCGCTCGGCAGCACGATATTCATCAGCACGCTCCTCATCAACAAGAGCGGGGTCGAGCTCGATTCCATGTTCGTGTCACAATGGGCCGACCCGGATCTGGGCTACGCCGGCGACGACTTCGTCGGCTGCGACACAACCCGGAGTCTCGGCTATGTCTACAACGGTCTGCCTGTCGACAAGGTGTACGGCGTGGCGGTCCCTGCCGGCGGATTCGAATTCTTCCAGGGACCGAGGGTTGTTTCTCCGGGGGATTCGGCCGTCTGGCGCGGTAATCGCATATACGGATGGAAGAACCTTCCGATGTCGGCATTCTACTTCTTCACGCAGGGGAACGCGAAATACGCCGATCCACCCCTCGGCGCCGGGAACGGCGGCGACATACAGTTCTACCGGCTGATGAACGGGCGCATTGCCTCGAACGGTGCCCCGTTCACTGACCCGAACACCGGACTTCCCTCGAAATTCTGCATGCCGGGGAACCCGCTGACAGGTCAGGGCTGGATCGACGGCCAGGAAGTAGGTCCGCAGGACAGGAGGATGGGAATGGTCTCCGGTCCGTTTACAATGGCTCCGGGTGATTCGCAGGAAGTCGTCGTTGCGAACCTGGCCGGACTCGGGAAGGACCGCATCTCCAGCATTTCGGTGCTGTGGTGGTATTCGGACCTCGCTCTGGCCGCGTACAACGATCTGTTTGTTCTCCCGTCTCCTCCCCCGCAGCCGAAAGTGACATTCGCCGCTCTCGACAGGGAAATCGTTCTCTCGTGGGGGGACACATCCTCGGCCTCGCTTGAATCCTTTACGAGCAAGGGATACGGATTCGAGGGATACAACGTCTATCAATACCCCGCGGCCAACACGCAGAATCCGACACTTCTTGCGACGTACGACAAGAAGGACGGTATCACTGTGGTCTTCGATAATGCCTACGACCCGAGCACGGGGTACGTTATCAGGAAACCCGTGGAGTTCGGCGGCGATTTCGGCATATCGCATTCTATCGATATCAAGACGGACAAACTAAACAACACGGGCCTTAACAACGGGTCGAATTACTACTTTGCCGTCACGACGTACAGCGTCAACCCCACAGTCGGGGCGAACCCGGTATTCCTTGAGAGCCCTGCGACAATACTGAAGGATACGCTGGCGTATTCTACAGGCATAGTTCCTCATTCGGTGAATCCGGGGTACAGGCTCGGATCGAATGTCGGGGATACGATCATGGCAAATCACGTTTCCGGGATTGCCGATGGCGGCCCCTACATTAAATTCATTGATCCGACAAGGGTGCCTGCGGGGAACTTCGAGATACAGGTCGTCGTGCAGGACTCTGTCAACAGCGGCGGCGTCACCGTACCGAACCCGCGCTGGCAGCTTCTCGATGTCAGCACAGGCAGTATCGTCATCCCGCCGTCACTGGACTACACAACCGGATCCCAGAACCAGATGTTCCTCGGTATGCAGGTCGGGCTGGGCGCAGTTCCGCTCTATAAATACGGGAAAGAGGTCTCACAGGTTCTCTGGACCGGCCCGTCTGCGTACAACTTCTCGACGGTCAATGCCGGGAGCGGGAGCCCCGGAGATCTTGAGAATACGGACGGGATCTACGTGGGGAACGACTTCTTCGGAGACGGAATACTCAATCCGGTGGACGTGAAGTCGGACATTGCGATCGAGTTCGTGGGGAAGGGGCAGGGACAGAACGCATACGACTTCGTCCGGGCGAGCACCGGGTCGACCGGCTCTCCCTTCCAGGGATTCTATCCGCAGCCGTTCAATGTCTGGCAGCTCAATCCTGACGGATCCCATATGCGGCAGCTCGACTTCTGCTTCATGGAGAAAACGGGCTCCGCGTACTACGACAGCGTGTGGTCCCCGGGTGCTGCTTCCAGCGACCGTGAATACTGGTTCGTCATACTGGAGGGATACACCCCGACTGCGAAGGCCAAATATACTGGTTCAACGCTGGGGTCGGCACTTTCGGCGGACAGCGTTCTGTATTCAGGCTGGTTCACGCTGACCGACGCGACGAAGCCCGGGTATGTGACGGGCGACAAGTGGACGATAAAGGCGACGAAGCTCCTGACCACCGCAGACAAGTGGGATTGGAACACCTCGGCAAAGCTCGCGGTCTATGCCAAGGCGGCCGCGCAGGCGGACGTGACAAAAATCAACGTCTTCCCGAACCCGTATGTCGGGTTCAACCCGCAGGAGACAAACAAGTACGCGCGGTGGGTGACTTTCACACATCTGCCTTCGAAGGCGACGATCAGGATATTCACACTGGCCGGAGTCCTCGTGCGGACGATCCTGAAGAATGACAACTCGCAGATGATTCAGTGGGATCTCAACAACACGAACGGCTATCCCGTCGCGGCCGGCATGTACATCGCCTATATCGACATGCCGGACCTCGGAGTAACCAAGACGCTGAAGCTGGGAGTCATTCCGGAACAGCAGTACCTGGATCGTTATTAGTCTACGCGTTGGATAACCAAAGGAGATTTTCCATGAAGAAAAAGACAATGCGCATGGCGGCGTGGCTGATGATCCTGGTGACTGTCGCCACTGTTGCTTTCGCCTCCAACCCGGACAGGACCGGAACAGCGGGTGCGACCGAGTTGTCCATTCCTGTCGGCGCCCGCGGCATCGCAATCGGAGGCTCGTACATGGTATTTGCCACCGGGGCTGATGCGATCTATTATAATCCCGCAGGCCTCGCTTCACAGACCTCCAGCGTGGAAGCGCTGGTTTCCAGCATGAACTACATTGCCGATATCGGCGTTGTGTATGGCGCCCTCGGGGTGAAGGCCGGAGATTTCGGCACACTCGGGTTCACCATAAAGTCGATCAACTTCGGCACCATCCCGGTAACGACCGTCGATTTCCCCGACGGGAATGGGTCGACGTACTCGCCGACGTACATCACGATAGGCGCCACGTACGCGAAGGCGCTGACGGACAGGATTTCGTTCGGGTTCACTGTCTCTCTCGTGTCGGAGCGCATACTGGAGATGAGCGCGAACGGCGTGGCCTTTAACGCCGGCATCCAGTATCACAACCTCGCGGTGCAGGGGCTGGACCTCGCGGTGACGGTGAAGAACATCGGTCCGTCGATGACATTCAGCGGCTCGGATCTCCTGACGACTGCCACATCAGCTACCGGGCAGCGGGGACCCCAGTTCTACAGCATCAACGCCGCGTCATTTGACCTCCCGTCACTGATGGAAATCGGCCTCTCATACACGCGGAAGTTTGGTGAGAGCAACGTCATATCTGTCGGAGGCTCTACCGGGACAATAACTACCTCGACGACGAGTACAACGTGGGCGCCGAGTACGGCTTCAATAACAACTTCTTCCTGCGGGGGGGCTACACGTTCTCCCCCCAGGCGGCGAAGGATCCGACCGGTGCGAGCAGCTATCTGTATGACTACAGCTTCGGGGCCGGCGTTCATTATCCTGTCGGTGATGTGGATCTGTCGCTCGACTATGCGTACCGGCACTTGAAGTACTTTACTCCAAGCAACGTCATCTCTCTTCGTATCGGCTTCTGAGAGTGCGCCGGGGAGTTCCCGGGAATGGAGCATCGTTCTTATTTGGCACTGTTCCTTCCCGTGGTATCGTCAGTTACAAATGCGGAAGGTTGGCGGCGGAGCCGCCAACCTTCCTTCATGTAGGGGACTGCCTCCCGCACCATCCATGTCGTATCCACCCTTCCGTGATCATCCTTTGACTCGCGCTATTTGTGCAGGCGCCTTCGGCGCAATCCTCGTTTCGGTTTTCTGTTCCGCCCGGTCGCCGTCCGGGGAGACGTCGCGCTATTTTCCGGAAACGGGAAAGGAGGCTCTGTATCAAAGGGGGCTTGACCTGAAGACGCCGGCCACGGTGATGGTGCTTGCGGGGGAGCCCGGGGAAGAGGACCTTACGACGATGACTCTTCTGCGAATGGAAACGGGGGCGCGTGTCGTCGCGGTCTATCTTTCCAATGGGGGGGAAAAGCCTTCCGATGACAGGGATGAGATACCGTATGTGACGGCGGGGCGGAGAAAAGAGGAATGATGCCGGGCGCTTTCACGGATCGGTTGCACCCCTTTCTTCCTGAACTGCCCGGATCTGCCCGTCGCGACCGGCAGGGGGGAGCCTGCGGAAGCCTGGGAGCGGGATTCTGCAAGGGTGCGGGTCGCCTCCGCGGTCGACCGATTCAGGCCCGATTGTGTCCTCATCGGACGGGGATTGATCCGGTCGGATTCGGCAATAACGCTTCTCCTCATCCGTGCGTGTGAGGATCTCGCCGGACTTCCGCGCCAACCCGCCATCGACGGCGGGAAAGCTGCGAGGGCGTGGAGAATTCCAAGAGTTTTTGTGGAGGTCGATTCGGCGGAAGGGTCTGTGCCTGTGAACGCGGACCGTATTCATCCGTACTGGAGGAAGTCGTATCTCGCGATCGCGCTCGATGCCTGGCGGGAATATGCATCGCTCCGGTTTACGCTCGGGGAAAGATCGCTGATGCCGGTCCATTGGTACCGCCGTGTCGCTCCTGTGCCGGCCGGCGGAGCACGCTCCCTGCTCGGCGGAGAGCCCCGTCTGACAGCCGACCTCGCCCGGGTGAACAGTGCGATCATGCTCGGGCTTGACCTTGCCGGGAAAAACAGGAAAAAGGACTGCCTTACCGTGGTCGCAGAGGCGATTGCGCGCACCGAGAATCTGATTGTGTCAAGGCGAGGCCTCATGAATCCCCTGGAGGAGCGTGTTCTCGCCCGGTGGAAGGACGGACTGGAGGATTTCAGGTGTTCTCTTGACGGTGTTTCCGCCGATATTCAGCCGAGCGACAGCATCCTTTCTGAGCGGCAGGTATTCTTTCTCCGGATACGGTCCGTCCATTTCCCGGTCCCCGCCGGAGAGACGGAAATCATGTTCCCGACCGGGGGAAATTCTTCATGGGTGATCAATGAGTCGGGGAAGACTCGGTTCCGCTTACGAATCCCCCCAGGAGTTTCGCATACTCTCCCCTGAGAAACTGGAATGGAACTACCCCGCCTCCCTCTACGGTCTGGGGAGCTCCGAAATGCGGACTGTAATACCTTACTTCATAGTCCACAAGGACAAAGACCGGGCGCTCAATTTCGCGTACCGGGGGGAAGTGCCCCTGATGATCGGACCCGGACGCGCTCTTCAGGTGCTTACGCCTGTGGTCCGTATGACATCCGGGGAGGAGGTCAGGTTCGCACTCTACAACATCACGCGTCAGCTGATGAAGGCCGAAGCATGGGTGAAAGACTCCATCATTGCCGATTCCCGCGTCCAGGTCTCCCTGGCCCGGAAGGACGATATCACGATGAACCGGCTCCCGCTCGCATGGCAGGATACGACGGAGGGGGGGACCACCTGGCGGAGATACGCATCGGCAAGCTGGGGGTGGGGCGTTTCCTGGTGCGCCCGATTGACATGCGTGTGGATTCCGCCGTGGTAGCGGGTCTTGTGAGTGGTATACCGGGGGGAATAATTGAAACATCCCTGCGCCGGCTACATGTGCGATCGGTGATTCTCGATTCTGCCGCCCTTCGGGCGCAAATGTGGGAACAATGCTCGGTCATCATCATCGACAGGAACGCACTGGCGCTCCGGCCTGACATTGCCGGTCAGGCGGCTCGCCTGCGAATGTGGGTCGAATCAGGGGGGCGTATTCTCATTTTCCCGCAGCACGGGCTTCCGGACAGTCAGGCGCAGCCGTTCCCGGAATTCCGCTTCGAAGAGGATGTGACCTCTCCTTCGGACAGCGTCGGCATGCCGGACGAATCACTTTGCGTGTTCCCGAACCCCCTCACTCAGTCTGACTGGGAACACTGGTCGGTGTCCCGCTCGACCGACCACATCATTCCCCGTGCGGGTCTGAAGACCGATCTGGTTGCGGGTACGATTGATCTGCGGCAGGCCTTCATCCTGCGGGCTCCCTCCGGCCGGGGATACCTGACAGCCGTCTCGCTGGACTTCGGTCACCAGCTTGAGACGCTTCACACCGGTGCCTGCAGGATATTCACAAACCTTCTCTCACGCTGATCAGGACGGCCTGCCTTCCTGATTCAGCGGGCAGCCTGTGTCCCCTGGAGCGCGCGGAGGAGTCTCATTGTAGGCTCGTGCCGGGGGAATGCCGCCACCGAGCTTTCAAGAGCCACGC
>CAWIOS010000010.1:0-21767 GCA_963837815.1 Ignavibacteriota bacterium | reverse complement strand
GACCCCTTCGATGTGCGATGTTGGTTTTGCGTAAACTCGGAGGGTGATGAGATAGTCCGGACCGGAACGAAAGTCCCGGAATCTACCGTAACCGCAGGGTTGCAGGTTCGAGTCCTGCTCGCGGAGCCAAGGGAACCAGGTGTGGGAACCTCCCAGGCCTGGTTTTCTTTTTCCCTCCTGTTCCTCGGTTTGCATCACGTCCCGATCTGATTTCCAAGGCTTCGCGGAGCTCCTGCCCCCGATGTAATGCGATTCACAGATTTTTCTCCAAGTTTTTCCATATGCCCGAACCTCAACACCCCTTCTCGCAGCTTTGTTTTCGGTTCTCCGGGTTTCCTGTGAGGCGATTGTTGATAGAGTCAGTGCGGCCAGTTACATTTCCCGGGTTTCAGAAAGGTCGACGCGCTGATGAATTGCCGTGGATTTCGTATTTGATCTGAGGGTGCTGTTTCTTCTTTCGCACCTCCGGCGGAACCGAATACTCCGGGTGGGAGAACTGGATCCTGGGCGGCATGCCACCCATCCAAGAACAACCTTGTCGTGACACCTGAAGGAGCATCTGTGGCGCAGAAAGCGCACAATGCGGCGTTCGGCTGTGAGTGCGGACCTTCGGGCTGGCGTACTCGCATCCTCAGCCGATAAACGGGAACACGGCAATAACCAGGGACAAAGACGGTTTGCCTCTTCCGACGACATTCTCCGGGGAACCCGTTTCCAATTACCGGGCCTGACGTTGCCACGTTTCAGCATGGTTAGTGGTATCTCGCCCACAACCTGGAAGATATGCGGCATCATTTCAAACTCCACCCGGCCGTGGTCAGTAGCCTGCCGTCCTTCGTTCATTTCATCTTTCACCCGCACCCATTGTCCTGGGAAGGGGTGGAACGTTGACCTCGTGAAACCGGAGGAACAGATGGGAGTATCTCGGTTTTCAATCTGCTGCGCTGTCGCCGGCTCTGGCGTTAATTCCAGGAACGCAGGAACGGGTGAGTGTCGGTGACGCTTGCAACATGTGGTGAGGATCGAGATCCCGCGCTCCGGCTATCCGGTGGAGCGAACCGTGGCCGAGAGCCTGCGAAGAACCTTTGATCAGTCGGCCAACGTCGTTGAAGTGGAAGACAGGGAACCTGTCCGCGAGGGTTCACTTCGGATTCATATCTCGCCCGGCGGCTCCGATGACTCTCCCGGATGGTTCCGGCTTCAGCTATCACCGGAAGGCGGAGGAGAACTTGCGGCATCACATCCATACCTGCTCTATACGGCGTTCTGCCGTATCCGCGATGACTGGGCCGGCATTGGCATCAGGGAGTTTGAGCACGGTCGAACAGACTCGATGCGCCTTCCGTGGGTCGAGGGGAATGACGGCTTCTTTGCCGCCTTGCCCCGGCTTGCCCGGGACTATGATCCGGAACCCACCATGCAGGAACTCGCCCGTCTCGGATGCTCCCACGTGTCGGTAAATGTTCTGCTGCACCTGCGGCTCTCGAGGAGGGAGTTCCTGGAAAGATCTACACGCGGTTCTACGCGAGCAGCCCGGATCTTGATCAATTTGTGTCATCCGATCTCACACGCGGCCTCTACCCTCCCGAGTACCTCCAGGCGAACATGGATCTTCTGAAGAAGAACGTCGCCCTCGCTCTCGCCTATGGACTACGCCCCGCCTTACCGTCTGCTCCCGCGAACGATGCCTGAGGCGTTTTTCGTGAAATACCCCTATCTGCGTGGCGCCCGGGTTGATCATCCCTTTCGAAGCTACAGGCCGCGGTACACGGCCACGCTCACCATCCGGTGGTTCGATGAATTATGCACAGCTGATGAAGGCGATGATGAGAGAAGTGCCGCAGCTCGGGTTTCTGAATCTCTGGACGAACGACAGCGGATCGGGGTTTGAATACGTGTCCACGCTGTACGCCGGCAGAAACGGAGGGCGTATCTCATCCGGGAGTGGAAATCGGATGAGGCGATCGCGCGTGCTGCCGGCGAGAACGTTCTCCGATACCTGCGCCTGTTGCGCGATGCTGCTTCGGAGACGAATCCTCGCTTCCGCGTGATCACATCACTGAGCTGGTTTGGTGCGGAGAAGGATATCATATTGAGCGGCCTGGGCGATCGGTTGGACCTCTCAGTATCACCCGTCGATACGGCTGACGCACGACGCTGGCCTGTGATCCGGCCCCTGGAGACAAGATCGTCGCGCTTGTATGGCACCGCGTGCGCCGCCGGAAACTTCATCCTGGGGGTTCCGTGCCCCTGGTTGAGTCACGAGCGGCTCGTCGCTGCAGTCGTCCACGGCGTACGCCATCTTACCGTGGGATTTGACCCCCCCCTCGCTTGTCCCGTGGAGCATCAACAGTGAAGTTGTCTGCGCGTTCCAATCAGACCGGTCGAGGACCGTGGAAGAGATTGTGGAGTCACAGCGCGTCGCTGGTGCGGAACTGATGAGGGCCCGGTCCTTGCGAAAGCGTGGCGACTCGCAGACGAGGCAGGGCGCGCCTTCCCGGACGTTCCCCTGTACGCACCAGCTGGGCTTTTCCCCTTTACCGCCACTGGGTAAGGCCTTTTGTCCCAGACATCTCCGCTATCCCGGAGGCCGAACGGGCATACTACGAATCGCATATGATCGCGACGTTCAACAATCCGACACTGATCCACTTCGGCGCCGATGCTCTCTGGTTGCTGATTGACACGAAAAAGGCAGGATCCATTGCCGCAATGCGACTCGCTGGTATGGAAACCTCTGACGGGGCCATCGCTATGCTGGAGGGCTCGCTCAACAGGGATGCGCGCTCTGGCGCTGCCGGAGTGCTGGAGGATCAGCGCGACCGGCTTCTGGCCCTGCGCTGTTACTTCAGAACGCTCGCAACGTGGCCGGCTGGATTGCCGGCGTGCACGGGTATATGGCGACGTCCTCCCGCGACGGACAGACGGCCATGCGGTTCTCGGTTCGCGCCACGATCGATGACGAGTTGAGAAACACGGAAGATCTGCTGCGGCTGTGGGACAGTTCGCGGACAGCGTTCATGCCTGTGGCGGCGATGGGGGAGAACTGGGCCCTCTACGGAAAGAATTTGGCCTCCTTCTCCATAAAAAGATCGAACTCATGAGAAAGCATAGGGATGATAATCCTTTTGTTGACCCGAATTTCATGTGGCGGATGACGGCGGACTGCCCCGTGCCTCCCGCCGATTATTTGCCATACTGAGCGGACCAGCTGCCGGTGAGGAGGTTGGATGAAGGCCATCGTTTTTCTTCTTGTGCTCCTGATTGCCCCGCACCCGCTGTGCGCGGGATCAATAACAGCGCCTTTGTCGCCAGGCAACGGCGGCTTCTGGAGGTATTGAGCAGGGAGCCGCAGCCTTCCCGCACTGGGGGGGAGATTTGCAGTGGGGCGTGATGTTCCCGGTGCTGTGGCGGTGTTCGACTCGATCGGACGGGACAGAAGCATGGCGGGCATGTTTCACGGCTATATGCTGATGGGAGTTACCTTCGTTCCGCTCCATTCTCCCCGACTCACTGTGCCGCATGGTGCGGGAGATATTTCGGTCGCGAGGACTGTACAGGGGAGACACCGAGAAGCACTGGGTCATGTACTATACCGGCATGTACCTCGCGGCCCAGACCTGGCCGAATGAGAGCGGATCGAGTGGTTAAATGGACGGAGCTCGGAGGAGAATTTCCGCGAAGCGGAAGGTTTTCTGAATCACTGGGTCACGCTCACGACCACGATCGGGCAGGGAAGGTTCGACTCGCCCACATACATGCCGGCGTTTCTGGCTCCCATGCTTGTGCTCTATGATTTCGCGTCGGATCCGGCCATGAAGAGGAGGGCGCAGATGATGTGTGATTTCTCCTTGCCGACTTTGCTGTTGAGAATCTGCGGGGGAGTTTGGGAGGGGGGCATAGCCGCGACTACCCACCTGACATCATTAACCCGCTCATCGCGCAGACCACGCGCGTTTCGTGGCTCTATTTTGGCGAGCCGGCTAGGGAGATTTGGGAGAGCGGAAGTATCAACCCCGCGTCCGCGGCTCCTGGGAGATCGCCTTCGGCGCGCTGAGCGGGTATCATCCGCCTGAAATGATCGTCCGCATTGCCACGGACCGATCGGTCCCCTATGTGCACCGGGAGCGGAAGCGGGTGCGGAACGTTATCCGGTTCGGGGACGAACTCAATCCTCCGGTGTACAAATACACGTACATGACGGCGGACTATGTGCTCGGATCACTCCAGGGGGGGATCCTGCAGCCGTTCCAGCAGCATACCTGGGACGTCACGTATGTTTCATCCAAGCCCTACAATACGGTGTTTACGGTGCACCCATCCTGGTCGAGCCGGGAGCTCGGCATGTTCTTTCCCGAAGAATTGAACGTCCTTGCAGAGGACGTCGACCGGTAAAACTGGTGTACCGGAGCCCCGACAAGTGGAATTCAAGCTCTCCCTATGAACAGACGTTTCAGCACAACAATGTGCTCATCGTCCTCTACAATATTGCCCCGGGTGCACAGCACCCCCACATCGACGGTTTTTTCCCCAAGACACTGGATGAAAGAATTGTGGATTCCACGGGCTGGATCTTTTGCCGGGGAGGAAACGCCGAGATCGCGATCTTTCCATTGAAGCCGTACGAGTGGATCCAGGAGGAGAAGGACTGGCGATTGCGGAGTTCTTACCTCAGAAATGGTCTGGTTGTCGAGGTTGGCACGGCTCGAACCGCAGGGGACTGCGCAGAGTTCATCCGGAAAATGCGGCAGCGCAGGCCGCAGGCCGGCAATTTCGACCGCGCCATGACAGTTTCGTACACTTCGATCGCCGGCGACGCGATGACGTTCACCTATGACGGTCCCCGGATCGTGAACGGCACAGAGGTTGATCTCACGAAAACGAAATTTTACGACGGACCCTTCATGTCGAGCGATGTCGGCAGCGGGATCATCGAGCTGCGCTATCAGGGCCGGGTCCGGGTTCTCGATTTCCGGCAGGGCAGGATTATCGAACGATGACAGCGTTGTCCCCGTCGGCGCATCAGGAGTGAGGATGTCATGCTGAATGTCAAAACAAATCTCTGCATCGGGCTGTTCGTGCTCTCTTTGGAATTTGCAGCGGCGCAGCATGAAACGGTGTACATGGCAATCCTCAGTTCCTTCCGGTCTGGTTCGAACCCGTATGTCAGCCCCGCGCTTGGCCTCTTTGTCAGCACGAACCGGGGCTCGACCTGGCAGCCCCGCGGCTGGCGGGAGTATATCCGGACATTCTACTCTGAAGAAGGGAGCGACGGGACTATCTGGTCCGCATGCGGCAACGGGGTGCTCCGGTCGACCGATCGCGGGGAAAAATGGAGGGTGACTACCGGGTGGGAGGTGACCGAAGTGCTGAAGGTGAAGGTTGCCGCAACGGATCCCTCGCTCGTCTTTGCTTCGACCGCATACGGCATTTTCCGAACCACTGACAGGGGAGAAACATGGGAGAAGAAGACCGGGGGAATCCGCCGAGCATTTTCCGGAGATGTCTGCATTGACCGTACTGATCCGAGCCGCGTCCTGGCCGCCACCGAGGACGGGGTCTACCTGAGCGAAGACAGAGGTGAACAATGGACTGAGAGGGGACTCTCCGGCAAGGGAGTTCGTGTCATCGTGCAGGATCCGCACGACGCGAGGAGATTCTGGCTGGGAACAGAGGAAGATGGAGTGTACGGCTCTACAGACGGCGGCAGGCAATGGCAAAGGAAATCCCGTGAGCTGGACAGCTCCGCTGTCTACGCGATCGCCCTCCATCCGCAGAATCATGAATGGGTCTATGTCGGGACGTACGGTCGGGGTGTGCTGCGAAGTACCGACGGAGGTGGACGCTGGGAAGAGCGGGCCCGGGGACTTGTGGATCGAGAGGTCCATGCACTGGCCATTCTCCCTTCCGACCCCAACGTGATGCTTGCGGGCACGCTGCACCGGGGCCTCTTCCGGAGCACTGACGGAGGTGAGACATGGGTGTATGTCTCACACGATAGTTCACAGGTATGGGGCCTGTCGGTCAGGCCGCAGGGGAAATGACTTCCCGCTCCACAGCGTTGTCGACCATGGGAGGAGAAGACTGTGGAGACCGCGAGTGGATGATCCAGACCTTTCGTTGACGTTGAGCGAATACCTGCGCGGATGAGCCTGGCGAAATAATCGTGGTCAACACTCCCAGGGGCGGGTACAGATACTACGAAGAGTTCGGACCGGCGGCACGGAGTGGCCCGCCGGATCCCAAAATACTCGGTCCGCTCTTTGCAAAATATGACATGACCCTCCTGGGACCGCCGCTCAGTCCTGATCGGTGAGGTCCAGATCTCCCGGCAGACGCTCGCTGTCAATGCACATCACCCTCTCGCGGAGCAAATGACCCGAAGACTCAAACCACGAATCATTGTGGCTTTGAGTCTTCGTTATTTCAGCCCTTCTTTGCACGCTTTCCCGGCAGTTCACATTCCAGGCACTGTTTGACTATCCGCATTCCCTGTCGTATTTTGCGGTTGTATTGTTGGCTCTTCGTGCCGTCGGGATCACACACGTGCGTGTAGCTGTCCCATGATCGGCAATGTCATTTCCCACTACACGATCCTCGAGCAACTCGGTGCCGGAGGCATGGGTGTCGTTTACAAGGCCCAGGACCTCAAACTCGACCGCACCGTCGCGCTGAAGTTCCTGCCCCCTGAGTTCACACGCGATCGTGAGGCGAAGGCACGCTTCATCCACGAAGCGAAGGCTGCCTCGGCCCTACAGCACGACAACATCTGCACCATCCATGACGTCGAAGAAACTCCCGACGGCCAGCTCTTCATCGCCATGGATTTCTACGAGGGCGAAACGCTCGGGAAGAAAATCGAGCGAGGGCCCTTGCCGATTGGGGAAGCCATCGCCCTGGCAATCCAGGTGGCTCGAGGGCTGGCGAAAGCTCATGACGCCGGGATGGTACACCGCGACATCAAGCCCGCAAACATCATGGTCACCGCGGACGGCGCGGCCAAGATCGTCGACTTCGGGCTGGCAAAGTTGAGCGGTCAGACGATGCTGACGAGGACCGGGTCCACGATCGGAACAGTCGCATATATGTCCCCCGAGCAGATGCGAGGGGAGGCAGTCAATGCCCGCACAGACATCTGGTCACTCGGTGTGGTCCTCTACGAGATGCTCACCGGACGACTCCCGTTCCGGGGGGCGCACGAGCAGGCAATGGTGTACATGGTGTTGAACACCGATCCCACACCGCTCGAAGAATGCGTTCCGGGTATTTCGCCTGCGCTCGTTCAGATTGTGTCCCGCGCGCTGCAGAAGAACCCGGACGAGCGCTATGGATCGGCGGAAGAGTTCCTTGCAGAGCTTCAGACCTATCGCGACGGAGCACGATCCGTACCCTCTCCTGGGCAATCCCGGCAGAGTCTTCTCCGAATGATCCACTATCCACGAGTTGCCATCCCTGCCGGCATCGCCGTCGTGCTCTTGGGACTTCTCGTGATCTGGCTTTTCGGTCGACTCGTGTCCAGAGGGGGTTCCCCGACGGTCAGACTTGCGGTTCTCCCCTTTGCAAATCTCTCCGGCGACCCGGGACAGGAATACCTCAGCGACGGGCTGACGCAGGAACTGATCGCGCAGATGGGACGGCTGCAGCCGCAAAACCTTACCGTCATTGCGCGCACATCGGTCATGCGCTACAAAAAAACGGATAAACCCGTCGATCAGATTGGTCGCGAGCTCGAGGTAGAATACGTGCTGGAGGGGAGTGCACAGCAGGAAGGAGGCCGAGTTCGGATTTTTGCTGATCTTGTACGAGTGAAGGATCAAAGCCAGCTATGGACGAACATCTATCAGAAGGAGATGTCGGGCATTCTGACTCTTCAGAGCGAAGTGGCAGAAAATGTCGCAAAAGCACTTGCGATCAAGCTCCTGCCCTCTGAAGAGGCTCGTCTTGCTTCTGCGCGCACCGTCAATCCCGACGCATATGAGGCCTACCTGAAGGCGTCACAGTCAGTCTTCAAGTTCACACAGGCGGACCTGGATACTGCCGAGCGATATTGCCAGCTGTCGTTGGAGAAGGATTCCACATTCGCCCCGGCATATGGGATTCTCTCTATGGTATGGGCCTGCCGACAACAATTGGGCTTCACTCCACCACGGGATGCCCGGCCCAGGCTGATCGCGGCCGCGAGGAGGGCGATCGCCCTGGATGAGACAAACTCCGATGCCCACTTTGCACTCGCTGATGCACTGACATGGACGGACTGGGACTTCAAAGCGGCTGAACCGAAGTGGCGGAGGGCCATTGAACTCAGTCCCGGGAACGCTGAAATCCTCGCCAGTTTCTCGAACTTCCTTATGAATATGGACCGGCCCGCGGAGGCTATGGTACAGATCGAACGGGCCCTGAAGTGTGATCCGTTCAACGTTCTTGTTCCGACTTTCTACGCAGTTGATCTGTTGTACTTGCGTCGCAACGACGAAGCCATCGCTGCTGCCAACAAAGCACTCCAAATGCAGCCGGACAACATGGGGGCAGTGGGAGCGCTCATGTACGCCTATGCAGCGAAGAAAATGCCGGAGGAGGTGGTCAAGTTTCAGGAGAAATGCCTGATTATCGAATACGGAGACCGGAACCTTGCCGCAACGCTTGAGACGAGTTACGCTCAAGCGGGATATGCCCCCGCAATGAAGCGGACTGCCGATTCTCTTGCTGCTCGCTTCCGGAGGTCGTTCGCGCTTCCATGGGACATCGCTTTCCTCTATGTCCAGGCGGGAGAAAACAACGAAGCGCTCGATTGGCTCGAGACCGGCTTTGACACCCATGATCCATCTATGCCCTACCTCGGACTCGAGATATTTGATAGCGTTCGATCCGAGCCTCGCTTTCAGAATCTGTTGCGTCGGATGGGACTCCCTCTGGGGAATGAGAAAAAAACCGCGGGCGTGTGACGGACGAAATCGGCCGTAGTGGCGCAGGTGCCATCGAGTAGAAGCTGTTCGTACTGAGCATTTAGCTCGACATAGCAGATCTTCGTTCTGATTGGCCCCCTCTGAGAGAGACTCTCAATGTCCTGATCGGAGAGGCCCAGATTGTCCGGCAGACGCTCGCTGTCCATGCATGTGAGCCTTTCTCCGTGGCCCAAATTGTGGATTTCGACGGGGATTTTGAGGAGAATGTAATTCGAGGTATGGAGTCTGTCCGGAGCCAAGGGAACCAGGTGTGCGAACATGGCGCACCTGGTTTTCCTTTTTTTAGCCTCCAGCATCTCGATTCCGTTTTTCCCCGCCTTATCTCCGACCTCCCTTCGCAGAAAAGCCCTTGCGACTTCTTCTGCTACCTCCTAAATTCATGGATACGTTATTCATATACTACCTCGATTCAAGTTTGGCATTCATACCAGAGGACCAACGAAGAGAAGATGGAGGTGCTCATGTTTATTCAAACCACACAGGAATCGGAGGCTGAAGGCAAGCTCCGTGAGATCTTTGAAGGCGACCGTAAGAGTCTGGGGTACGTGCCAAATCACGCCACGGTGTTCAGCCTGCGCCCGGAGGTGCTGGAGGCATGGCGCGCCTTTCAGGGGAGTATACGCAAAAACCTGAAACTAAGACGCTACGAACTGGTTACGCTGGCGGCGGCGCAGGCCTTGAATTGCCGTTACTGTCTCCTTGCTCACGGCGCAATCTTACTGAAGAACGGGGTCAACGTAGATCAGTTGCGTGCGATCCTTACGAATTTCCATGACGCGGGGCTGGAACGCGCAGAGGTTGCGATGATGGAGTTCGCCCAGAAGATAGCCCGGACCGCCAACGAAATGACTCAGGCGGATGTCAACGTGTTGCGCGATCTGGGTTTCGGAGACGTTGAAATCCTCGACATCACACTCACGACAACGATGCGCAGCTTTGCCAGCAAGACATTCAATGCGCTCGGAGCCGGGCCAGACCCCGTTTACAGCGAACTCGAGCACCAGCTGTCTGATTTGCTTCCGGCGTAGGGAAGTTGATGTTCTGAGATGGAAAACACCTTCCGTACCCGGTTATCTTTATTCTGATGCGACAAACTCGAGCTCAGCGCGCGCTCTCGACCCTTGACTTGGTAGTTGCGCGCTGATACGTTGCTGTGAACATCACCCCCAATTCTCAGTTTACCCGTTGATGTCTGAAGACGCCATTCGACCGGGGCTAAGAAACGTTCTCACGAATCAAGCCGGATTTAGCCCCGATGAGTATGAATTCTATTGCAGTCTTCTGAAGAAGAAGATTGTCAGGAAGAAAGAACATTATCTCCAGGCCGGCGATATCTCGAGGGCGACCGCATACGTGAACAGCGGTTGCCTCAGACAGTATATCATTGGCGACAATGAGAAGGAGACCATCCTTCAGTTTGCCTTCGAGGATTGGTGGATTGGCGACCTGGAGAGCTTCCACTACGAAAAACCTTCGATATTCTATATCCAGGCCATCGAAGACAGCGACTTGATGCTCCTGTCTCGGAAGAACTTCCTGCGGGTGTGCGAGGAATTGCCGAAGTACAAGACCTTTCATGATGAAAAGGTCCAGCGCAATCACTTTGCGACATTGAAACGGCTCTCAACAGCAAAACTGGGGACTCCGGAAGAAAAGTACCTGGCCCTCATGAAGGAGCAACCTCAGGTCTTTCAACGTGTTCCCCTTCATCATATTGCCTCCTTCCTCAGTATCGAACCTGAATCGCTTAGCCGCCTGAGAAAACGTCTCTCAGTGAACCCCAGAAAATCCTAACCAACGTCAAGGCGCGGTGCGTCTTTCCTGGTGTATCATTATGCCATCACAACAACAGGGAGGACATCATGGGTATACTTCTGCAAGAACCGGAGGCTCCGGCGAGCTCCACATCATCACGATACAAGGTTCTGGGGCCGGGAGAAGGCCTTAGACTCTTCTCAGGCCCTGGCCGGGATCTCATCTTCAAGGTGACGGGTCAGGATACGGGTGGAGCCTTCGATTACTTCATCGTCGAGGTCGCACCGAAAGGGGGTCCTCCGCTGCATGTCCACCACAGGCAGGAGGAGACGATTCACGTTTTGAAAGGCCAGTACAAAATCAGGATCGGCGACGAGATTTTTCACTTGACGGAGGGTGGGTTTGCTTATCTTCCGTCCAAAGTCCCCCACGCCTTCCTCAACCTGACGAATGAGCCGGGCGAGATTATTGTAGTCTATACTCCGGGGGGCGGGCACAGGTTTTACGAGGAGTTCGGACCCGCGGCCCGGAGCGGCCCGCCTGATCCCAAAGTACTCGGTCCGCTCTTTGCAAAATATGATATGACTCTCCTCGGACCTCCGCTGAGCCCTGATTGATCGTGACGTGTGCTTCGCTGTATGGAGTCTCTCGCGGGCCTAAGGAAACCAGGTGTGCGGAAATGCCACACCTGGTTTTCTTCTTATTATCACGCCACGAGCGCTCCGGTATCTCGCGATAGCCATCATCAGTCACCTCAATGTGAGGATCCACCGCGTTATGCTGGGGGAGGCGTCCCCGGCAGGCACATCCGGCCCACTATTTGACTATCCAGATTCCCTGTCGTATTATGCGGCCGTGCCGCTGGCTCTTTGTGCCGTTGGGATCATACACATGTGTGTAGGTGTCCCGTGACCGGCAAAGTCGTCTCCCACTACAAGATCCTCGAGAAACTCGGCGGCGGCGGGATGGGTGTCGTCTACAAAGCGAACGACACCCGGCTCAAACGCACCGTAGCCCTGAAATTCCTGCCTCCTGATCTCACCCGAGACCCCGACGCGAGAGAACGGTTCATCCACGAAGCACAGGCGGTCTCCGCACTGGAGCATGCAAACATCTGCTCCGTCCATGAAATCGGCGAGCATGACGGTCAGACCTTCATCGTGATGGGATACTATGAAGGCGAGACGCTCAAGACAAGGATCGAGCGCGGACTGCTCCCTCTCGATGAGGCCGTCAGCATCACGATCCAGGTAGCCCAGGGGCTGGGCAAGGCTCACGAAGCAGGGATTGTGCACCGGGACATCAAGCCGGCAAACATCATCCTGGCGAAGGATGGCAACGCAAAGATTCTTGATTTTGGACTGGCAAAGGTTTCCGGCCGCACGCTTCTCACAAAATCCGGCACAACACTCGGTACGGCCGCATACATGTCGCCGGAGCAGGCCCGCGGCGAAGCGATTGATAGCCGGTCAGATCTCTGGTCGCTGGGTGTCACACTGTACGAGATGCTGTCGGGCGCGAGGCCGTTTGCAAGCGACTACGACCAGGCGCTGATCTACTCGATTCTCAATGCTGAGCCGCCCCCACTTCGGCGGATCCGCTCTGAAGTGCCTGAGAGTCTCGAAAAAATCTCTCGAAGGGCCCTCGAGAAGAACCCTGCTGAGAGATACCAGACCGCGGCAGAACTCATCACTGACCTGGAATCTTACCGCGCAGGAAGTACGCTTTCCAGGAAAACCGACCGAAGGCGGGCAGGGAAGTGGACCAGAATAGCTCTTCCCGCCGCTGCCGCTGTCGTAGTAATCGCAGCCGGGCTGGCCGTGTTCTTCCCGCACGGCAATCCGAAAACGACATCCGTCGGCGTTCTCCCGTTTGTGAACATGGGTCCCAACAAAGAAGACGAATACCTCAGCGACGGTCTGACTGAGGATCTGTGCACAGCTCTGTCGCAAGTAAAGGGTCTGCGGGTGCCGGCACGGACGTCGTCCTTCGCATTCAAGGGCAGGACTGATGATATTCGAAAGATTGGCGATCAACTCGATGTAGCCACAGTGCTCGAAGGGAGCGTAACCAGGGCGAACAACCGTCTCCGCATCACCGCCCAGTTGATCAATGTGGCCAACGGATTCCACCTCTGGGCCACGAACTACGACCGGGAGGCTGGCGACATCCTCGAGATCCGCAGCGACATTGCCCGGCAGGTGGTCGCCGCACTGAAAGTCCAGCTCGGGGTGGAGGAGGCCCGCACCCTCTACAGGAAATCGACCGAGAACGCAGAGGCTCAGGACCTCTATATGCGGGGGCGCTTCCACTACAATCAGTATACCTGGGACGAGCTCCAACAGGCGCTGCAGTATTACCGGCTTGCCATCGAGAAGGATCCGGCCTATGCCGCCCCCCACGTCGGCATTTCCCTCACGTATATGGGCCTTTCCGATGCTTACCTGCCACCGAACGACGCGATGCCCCTGGCAAAGGCGGCTGCCCTGAAAGCACTGGAGATCGACAGCCTGAACGGAGACGCACACGGAGCGTTGGGGGTCGTCCTGACACTGTACGAGTGGAAGCTCGCGGAAGGGTCGCGGGAACTTCAACGAGCCCTTGAGCTCAACCCGAATTCCGTCGATATCCTGGTGTACTGGTGCCAGTGTGCGATGGCACTCAACAGGATGGATGAGGGATTACAGTACGCTGACCGTGCGATCGCCATCGACCCTCTCTCCCCGCTCGCGAGCTGGACCAAGGAGTTTCTCCTCTATGCATCGCGTCGCTATGACGACGTCATCAATCAGCATCAGCGGACTGCCCAGCTGGATTCGAACTTTTTCTACGGGGATAATCTCCGCTGCGCCGCATATCGCGCGAAGGGGATGTTCCGCGAGGCCGTGGCGGAATACGGACGTTTTCCCTCATCGCCCCCGCCCATGGGGCTGGCTATGACATACGGTCGCATGGGCAGGATGGACGATGCACGGACAATCGCCCTGGCCTGGGAAACAGAGTCCATGAAAAGGTACGTCCAGCCGGATGCGATTGCCGGTATCTATGCAAGCATGAACGAGAAGGAAAAAGCGTTCCATTGGCTGGAGAAGGCGTTCCCGGCACATTCGTCCGGCCTCGCGTGCCTTCGGTGGTTCCCCGACTATGATCCTCTCCGGTCAGATCCCCGGTTCTCAGCCATGTTGAAGAAGCTCGGCAGAGAACAATGATTGGGAAGATCATCATCCCGTCGAGAAGTCGAGTAATGTTGTACCTGGCTCTCCATCGCCGTGACAGTTGATCTCGTTGGAGGCCTCTCCGGCAATGTCTCTGTCGGTCCGAAACGGGGCTTCCGGAAGATCCTTCATGCTTCCAGGCGTGGGCTATGCGCCAGGGCATTCTCTATTTCCGCCCAAACACCTGCCCCCAAAACCTCTGGCAGTACTTTGATTTCGTTCGTGACGCCCCGAATGCCGGCGATGTCGTACACCGCGGTCCCGGCACCCCATCTCTGATACCACGTGTCGACCTGGCCTGTCAGTCTGACCCAGGCATCATCAACGCTGACCCTGACGCTGTCCTGAGGAACAAGTGCGATCCGCGCAAGGGCATTTTCGGCCTCCCGGGCGATTTGTGCGTCAGCACGCACTCGGGAGGCGGTCGATCTTACTTCAAGGCCGCCAATGGTCTGTGGAACCTGTGCATCGGTCGTCATAACTCGCTGCGTCTTCAATTGTCGGTCCGCTCATTGTCATCCGTCGCATCCTTCTGCAGGGAAGACCCCTCGTAGTTCCCCGCCTTAAATTACCCGAGAATCCTGCAGCATGCCTCGGCAGAAGGGATGAATGAGTAGCTAATGCCCGGAAGAAGGAGACAGGGAAGCAGTTGACTTCTGTTGGCCTTCGACATCGTCTCCCATCAGGAAGGATTAACTCCACTTTCAATCCTCTGGACGATCCCCGTTTCGCGAATCCCACCTCAAAGAAGGGTATACTAGGTCGATTGGATAGGCCCGAGCAGTTCGAGAACGGTCACGACGTCACGAGAGTCTTGCAGCATGCGCTACTCGAATTCCACGGATAATTGACATGAGAAAACAGCCTTCCAGTACAGTCCTCTGTCAGGTCTGCAGGAAGAAGAAGAAGCTGGCAGACGTGATGCCGGCTGCGCTCATCCACGAGCCGTTGCTCGGAGCGATTCGACAGCGGCATCCTGACTGGTCGCCGAATGGCTACATCTGTGTCGTCGATCTCAATCAGCTCAGAACAAAGTACTTCAAGGACGTTCTAGAACAGGGTAAAGGGGCCCTTTCTGAGTTGGACAGGCAGGTAATGGACGGTTTGAAAGAGCAGGGACTCCTGTCGACGAACATCAACGCCCAGTTTGAGAAACAGTTGACGCTCGGGGAACGACTGGCTGACACGATTGCGGACTTCGGCGGGAGTTGGACGTTCATCATCATCTTGTGCGCCACCCTCGCACTATGGGTTGTGCTAAACTCAGTCGTTGCCCTGGTAAGGCCCTTCGACCCGCAACCGTTCATCTTGCTGAACCTTGTCTTGTCGTGTATCGCTGCGATGCAGGCTCCATTTATCATGATGAGTCAAAACCGCCAGGAGGCAAAAGACAGACTGCACGCCGAATACGATTATCAGATAAACCTGAAATCAGAGTTGGAAATTCGATATCTGCACGAAAAGCTGGACTATCTCCTGACAAATCATCGGCAAACATTGCTGGAGATCCAGGAGATCCGGATGGAACTTCTTCACCGTCCCACTCTTAAAGGGGCCCCGGCAAACAGAAGCCGGCGAAACGCATGACCTGCAATGGGGAGGGTTAGGTGTGGAATATGGACTAATTCCTTTATCATCCTCTTTGTCTATTCTCAATCAGAATTGTTATCGGTATCCTTCAAAGCAATAAGGGATCCCAGTTGTTCGACGGTTGAAACACACAGCCTTGAAGGGAGAACGTCACATGAACTACAGCACAGAAAATCTGTTTCTTTTCCTCGTGATCGGGATCGTCGCCGGTTTCATTGCCGGGAAAATAATGAAGGGCGCCGGGTTCGGCCTGGTTGGTGATTTGATCGTAGGGGTTATAGGTTCATTCATCGGTGTTTGGATATTCGGCCTCCTCAATATTTCGAGCGGGGGCATTCTCGGCTTACTGATCGCCGCGATTGTCGGTGCACTCATCCTGCTGTATATCGTCCGGCAGGCTAAGAAAAGGTGATCAGTTCCGCCGGTCTGGGCACGATGCACCGCCTTCTCCGCACCTTTCACGATCTCGCACTCACATTCGGAGGGTCTATGAAGACATCACTTTCCAACCTTATCGTGTTCGCACTTGTGATCATTGCATTTGCCTGCCAGTCGCAGCCACCGGCACTCACGGACGCCCAAAAAACCGCCGTCGCGGACTCGGCAAGGACCGTGATCCAGGATGTGATGAAAGGCGTGCAGAACCTCAATGGACCTGCTGTATTTGCACGCATCTCGTCGGATCCCGATGCACGGTTCCTCGAAAACGGGTTTCTCTACGCTTCGTATGACGCGTTCAAGGACAGCTTGTACGGCGATTTGCCGACGCTCGACTCGCTCAGCATTCAGTCCGTTGCCACAGACGTTGTTGTCCTCGGTGCGGAAGCCGCTGTCGTAACAGAATCATTCCGGTTCACGGCTGCAACGAAGGCCGGCGAGGATCTTGAAGGTCAGGGCGTCGCTTCGATCGTCGTGCAGTTGCGCGCGGGTCGTTGGCAGATCGTTCACTCCCACGAGTCCGAGCTCAACGTGGCAGAAATGGATACGACCTTTGCACCTGCGCCCGCAGCGGAGAGATCTTCAAGGAAGAAGTGAAAGAGGAAGTTTAACCAAGGAGAATGTCCATGAGACACCTCAGAATCATAGCGGCGAGTCTTGCAATTGTAATCGCGGGCATGATATTCGTCCCCACTGCAAGTTCCCAGATACGCATACGAGTGAACTCCGGGTATCGCGGAAGACATCATGTCTACTATCATCCGCGACATCGCGAATACTATCATCGGCACGTCGTTTACTATCATCGACACTACGCCTATCATCATCGGGACAATGGAATACGTCTTCGCCTGAACGTCCGGTAACGCCGTTGCGTGGTGCGAAGAGATAGAGCCGTGACGAGAATCTCACGATCACTCCGGAGGTTCCTCTCCTTGCGGAATTGATGAATACAGCCGGGATTCGCGAGGATATATATGCGAATTTCCGTGTGTCTCGCGGAGCCGGGCACCTTGAAGACCCGAGCCACCAGGCGATGGTGGTCTCGGGCCTTCGTATCTTTGGGCCTGCCTGTCATGAGCCCGCCCCGCGTAACGTTTGACTATCCACGTTTCCCGCCGTACTTTGTGCCGTGCCGCCGATTGTCGTGTGTTCGGAACCGCTTGTATACGCACTTGCTCCCTATGATCGGCCAGACGATATCCCACTACAGAATTCTCGAGCAGCTTGGGGGCGGCGGGATGGGGGTTGTCTACAAAGCCCAGGATCTCAAGCTCGATCGCCCTGTTGCCCTGAAGTTCCTTCCTCCCGATCTCACGCACGATCCCGAAGCCGGACATCGATTCGTCCACGAAGCCAAGGCCGCCTCCGCCATCCGGCACAATAACATCTGCGTTGTCTACGACATCGATGAGACGGCTGATGGGCAGATGTTTATCAGCATGGAATGCCTTGAAGGGGAGACGCTCAAGAAGAAGATCGAGCGCGGACCGCTGAAGATCGACGAGGCGATCGACATTTGTGAGCAGGTGGCGCGCGGCCTGAGCAAAGCCCACGAACAGGGCATTGTGCACCGCGACATCAAGCCCGCCAATATTATGGTGACCACGGACGGAGTGGCCAAGATCGTGGACTTCGGACTCGCGAAGCTCAGCGGGCGGACGATGTTGACCAAGGCGGGCTCGACGCTCGGGACTGCCGGCTATATGTCTCCTGAACAGGCGAGCGGCGGCATCACGGACCACAGGACGGATATCTGGTCGCTGGGCGTTGTGCTGTACGAGATGCTCACTGGGAGACGCCCGTTCGAGGGGGATTACGAGAACGCCCTCATGTACTCTATCCTCAACTCCGAACCCGCGCATATCACCGGTATCCGTACCGGGATTCCGAAAGAGCTTGAGCGGATTGTTGAGAAGTGCCTGATGAAGGCGCCCGGAGAGCGATATCAGCACGCGGATGAACTTGTCGTCGACCTGAACGGTCTCGGCCGGGCTTCGTCAGCCCAGAGGAACCCACCGGCCGCCGAACCGGTTGTCATTCCGAAGAAACGACGGACCGTTCTCTATGGACTGGGAGCGATTGCAGTCGTGGTCATCGCTTTCGGTGTGCTGCTTTTACTCCGCGGAAAGGATGACCGGAATGGGCTGCGTGCGGAACTCAGGTCGGTCGCCGTGCTCCCCCCGCGGAATCTCTCGAAGGTACCGGGAGACGAATCACTGTCAGAAGGGCTCCTCGAAGGCCTCATCACCGAGCTTGGAAACATCAAATCCGTCAGTACCATAGGCCGCCAATCGGTGATGAAGTTTGAGGGAACCGACAAAGGCTATGCTCAAATTGCGGCGGAACTGGGAGGTGTGGAAGCGATTGTCGAGCCGTCCTTCCAGCATATCGGAAACAAACTGCAGATCCACGCCAGGTTGATCAGGGCATCCGATGGCACGGTGTTGTGGGCCGGAACGTTCGACAAAACCATGGATGACATTCTGATTCTTCAAAGTGAGGTCGCTAGGACCATTGCCCGCGAGATTAGAGCTACGGTGACGCCTCAGGAACAGACCCGCCTTGCGAGTGCCCGCCCGGTGAATGCCGGGCTTTATCAAATCTATCTGCAGGGTCGCTACTTCTTCGCCCGGCGAACACTCGCCGCGTTCAACAAGAGCATACAACTGTTCGAGCAGATACTCGCGAAAGATCCGGAGAACGCGCTTGCATACGCCGGGCTCGCCGAGAGTTATGCCATACTCCCATTTTACGAAGGAGCGTTGCCCGCGGAGGCATTTCCCAAAGCAAAGGCGGCGGCGATGAAGGCACTGGAGCTTGACAATTCCCTTGCAGAGGCGCATTCCGCCCTGGGATTTGTCCTGTTTTACTGGGACTGGGATTGGGCGGGCGCCGAACAGGAGCTGCTCAAGGCTCTCGAGCTCAAGCCGGGCTACGTCATCGCTCATCACTGGTACGCGGAATACCTGAGCGCGATGGGGCGTCACGATGAAGCGTTCGCTGAGATCAAGCGGGCCCAGGAGCTTGATCCGCTTTCACCCCTCCTTCTTTCGATCGGGGGCGAAGTCTGCAACTTCGCACGGCGCTATGATGACGTCATCGAGCAATGCCGGAGAGCGATTGAGCTGGACTCGAATTTCAGCCTTGCTCACGCCCACCTTGCCAGGGCGTATCTCGCCAAAGGAATGTACATGGAAGCTGAGGAGGCGGCTCGATGCACGGGTGACGACGAACGAATCTCGCTCCGACTCGCGAACATCTATGCCGCGGCGGGTTCGAAGGCGAAGGCCGTACGTATCCTTGCCGCCAGACGGAGTGCGAACGAAAGGGAACTTGACCCGGTGGCCGTAGCCGGGATAACCGCACGTCTGGGCGAAATCAGCGTTGCGCTCGACTGGCTCGAAAAGGCTTACGACCAGCGGCAGCCCGATCTGGTGTTCTTGAATGTCATATTGAACCTGGATCCGTTGCGTGATGAACCTCGTTTCCAGGCTCTTGTCCGTCGCGTGGGTCTTCCGGCCGTCCCGCCGAGTCGTCAATAGAAACCTTCACGTCTTTTCATCTGCTCCGACACGCTGTCCGATCGATCGTTGATTTGGCCGGGCTGACGGACAAGCGCAGACGTCAGCCATTGTACTTCAGGAAAGCCCCGGGTTTCGACCATTCTCCTCTCTCGTAGAGGAACTTGACACTTCTATCCACGAGAATCTGACCGTCGTCAGCCAGCGTGATTTTCAGCCGCTCCAGCGGACGGGGGGCGGGTCCTTCAAAATTGATCCCGTCTTTGTGGTAGCCGCTCCCGTGACAGGGGCACTTGAACTTGTTCTCCGCGGCGAGCCAGCGGGGCGTGCATCCCAGGTGCGTGCAGATCGCCGAAAGAGCATAAAAACCCTCGGCCTCCCTGACGATCCAGACTCTGTAGTCATCCTTGTACTTCTCGTTCACCTCTCCTACGACAAAATCTTCAGGAAATCCGGCCTTGAAGGCGGACGGCGGTTCGTACAGCACGCGCGGCACCATCATGCGAAGCGCTCCGAGTGCCGCGGTGCCAAGGAAGGCAAAGAACGCGAACCATCCGGCGACGTTCAGGAAGCTCTTGCGGTTCATCCGCCAGATTCCCGGGTCATGTTCCGGGGGTTTGTCCTGTTTGGGTTTCCTCACCTCCGGAACTGGCCGCCTCGGCTCAGCGGGCTGAACTCTCATGTTCTGCTCATCGATCATCGTCAAGTCCTGCCGGGGTGTACTCCAGGTCCTTCTTCCGGCTTTTTGCTGCCATACGCCCTCCGGTCTATCTACTCTATTGGACGTACGGATTGTGGATTGAAGATGGCGGCGAGATTACATATTTGTCATGGGAGGGAGACGGTGCGCGGACGATATGGCAGGCAGTGGTTATCGCCAATTCATGAGAGCAACACCAATTGCCCCCAGGGCGAATCCGCCGGCATTATTGCACCTGCAATGCAATGTTGCGAGTAACACCGTGTTGCCGTATGTTGAACGGGCCACACGGACTGCAGAGTCTCACTCCCGCACTCCTTCCACCGAATTCCTTCGGGGGCGTCATGCATATGAGAATCACACGTCGCGAATTCCTCAAGACCCTTGGCGCCGGGATCGTCGGCAGTGTCGCTGCCGGCAGGCTGGTTGCGGGCGCGCGGTTTCAGGGAGCGTCCCGCACTTCGACGCTCTTCGTCGGCACATACACGAACGGCAAAAGCAAAGGGATCTACCGGTGCCTGTTTGACACCGGGTCGGGAGCATCGACTGTGGAATCCGCGACACAGGGGGTGACCAACCCGTCATATATTGCCGTCGACCGGATTCGATCGCGCCTCTTTTGCGTGAACGAGATTGCAGAGTTTGAAGGGAAAACCGGCGGCTCGGTGAGCGCGTTTGCCGTGAACCCGGAAAACGGCGACCTGAGGCTGCTGAACTGTTGTTCGAGCCGTGGCGCCGGTCCCTGTTACATCACGATTGATGCTACCGGCCGATTCGTACTTGTGGCCAACTATACGGGAGGCAATCTCGCGGTTCTGCCGATCCGCGATGACGGAACACTCGGCGAGGCGACCGATGTCGTTCAGCACAAAGGGTCGAGTGTGAAGCCCCGGCAGCAGGGGCCGCATGCGCACTCCGTGGTCCTCGATCCGTCCGGACGGTATGCAGATGCTGCCGATCTCGGACTCGACAGGGTGATGATCTATCGCTTCGACGCCAGCGCGGGAAAGCTTCTCCCGGCCACGCCCCCTTGGGCACCGCTCGCCCCCGGCGCCGGCCCGCGTCATATCGCGATTTCACCCGACGGGTCGGCGCTCTATGTCGTCAATGAGCTCGACTCAACGCTTGCGGCATTTTCCGTGGACGGATCGACAGGAGCTCTTGAGCATCGGGAGACCCTGTCCACCGTTCCGGATGGTTTTGCCGGCGAGAATTTTCCTGCGGACGTACACGTCGCCGGGTCCGGGAGATATGTCTATGTGTCCAATCGCGGATACGACAGTATTGCTCTCTTTGCCGTCGGGGGGAAGAAGGGGGGGATTGCATTGGTCCGGCACGAACCGTCGGGGGGAAGGTGGCCGCGCAACTTCACGATCGATTCAGCGGGGCGGTACCTCCTGGTTGCCAACCAGAGGTCGGACACCATCACCGTGTTTGACATACACCTGGAGTCGGGGACTCTCACTCCGCATGGCCGCGTGGCGGAGGTACCTTCTCCGGTTTGTCTGAAATTCCTATAACGACAGGCGCGTCCGCTCCAGGTCCTCTATGGGGGGTGCGCCGAAAAGCCTCTTGTATTCCC
>CAWIOS010000009.1:0-965899 GCA_963837815.1 Ignavibacteriota bacterium | reverse complement strand
CATTCCCGAACGTCCCGGAGAAGCAGGGACGCATCGCCTCCATGACGCGGGGGTCCAGCGGGTCGTGGCTGTATGGTCGAGGTAAACGCGTCGCATGAGGAACAATATACTCTCCGCATGAGGGGATGTCAATGAAAACCGAAAGGCGGCCTTTGCGGGGCCGCCTTCCGGTGGGTGGTGCGTGACGCGAACAGCTACTTCAGCATGAGCATCTTCTTGACAGACGTGAACGAGCCCGCCTGCAGCCTGTAGAGATAGAGGCCGCTGGCGACTGACTGCCCGTTGGCGTCCTTCCCGTTCCAGACCACGCGGTACGTTCCTGCAGGCATGTCGCTGTTTGCCAGCGTGCTGACAAGCCGGCCGAGTATGTCATAGACATCGAGCCTGACCGTCTCGTGCTGCGGCAGTGCAAACTCGATCGTCGTCGTCGGGTTGAACGGGTTCGGGAAGTTCTGGTTCAGGGAGTACGTCGCCGGCACCCCTCCGATGGACTTGATCCCCGTGAACGTGATGTTGAGAGCCTTCTGCAGAAGGGCCACGGCGTATTTCGGGTTGTGGACCCCGATGCTCCGGTCTTCCATGACGAACCAGTAGTTCCAGATGTCGCCGACCATCTTCTGGCTGAATTTCGTGGTCCCGGTGTCTGCCAGCATGGTGATGACCTCGCCCGTTGCGTCATGCGGAAGCTTTGCCTTCAGCTTGGCAAGAAGCCCCTGGATTTCGGTCTGGACACCTTCGATCTTGCCGTTCCCGTCGTAGTCCGCCGAAGCCCTGATATCGGTGTACTTCGTGATCGCGCCGTGGCAGGGCTGGCAGGCCAGGATACCGCCGACAGTCGGATTCCCCAGGCTGTCCACCATCGCCCATGTGTGGCCGGCCTGCGTCGGGTTCCCCGGATTTGCTCCGGGGGCCATGTGGCACGTTACGCACGCATCAGCCGCGGTGCCATGCGTCATAAGACCCGTGATCGTCGTGTCGCCGTAGTTGTACCCGTTCGACCCGTAGTACATGTCGGCCTGCGGATTGTGGTGCGGGCCGAAGCGGTCGGAGAAGCCGTAGTAGGGGGCCTTCGTCGTCACTTTGGCTTTCACGCTGTACCGCGAGTTGTGGCAGTTCATGCAGAGCTGGCCGACGCCCCCCACATTCGCCGGGGGAACGTACCCGTTCCTGAGCGAATCGAGCTTCGTTGTGCGGAGCTGCATCGTGTGGGGATCGTGGCACGTCGGGCAGCCGATCTCCACGTCGCCGTCGTTCGTCGGCGAACGCTGGCCGTTCACCGTCGTCGTATCGTAGGGGGCACTCGGCGATTTGCCGGCCTTTATCCACGTGATGAACGCGGAACCGCTGTGGCAGGGATAACAGCTTGTCTGCGCCGTGATAGCACCGTCCGGCAGCTGTGCGTGGACTGAAGTGAGCCAGTAGCTCCCAAGCGCGTGGTGTCCGCCGATCGGGTTGGCGGCGTGGCACTGCATACACGTGTTGCTCTTCCTGCTTATGCCGAGCGGCGAAGCATGCGACGAGTGATAGTTCGCCGGGCCGTGGCACTCTTCGCAGCCGATGTTCGACGTCGGGACAAGGTTTGCATAGGAGACCGACAGCTGGCTCCAGTTCGTCGTATCGCCGGTTTTGATGTATGATCCGCTCACTGAAGGATTCTTGATCCACGTCGTGTCCCACGCGGGCGTCGGTCCGTTTGCCTGATGGGCAAGGTATCCGAAGTTGCCGTTGTTCGCTTTCTGATCCCAACCGGTCGTGTGGCACTTCACGCAGTTGGCACCGTAAGAGCCGACCGAATCTCCGCTCGTCGGATTGGGCTCGACCTCGAGCATGCCTGATATTCCACGGAGGAACATCGTGGCATGATCGCTTGTCTTCCACTGGTTGTACGCCGCCTGGGCCTTCGGTATAACAGTGTGGCAGAGCCCGCAATCGGTGGCGACAGTCGATCCCTTAAAGTTGCTCGCGGTGATGTCCTGCGTCAATGTCTTCCCGCCGGCAACAAGCTGTATCGTATAGACTCCCTCCAGATCGGGGATCAGCGTGTCGGCGATCGTGCTCGTCTGGCCGAAATTCGCGGTCGACCCGGTGGGCCGGGTGATCACGCTCCATGTGAACGAGGAGACGGTGGTCGCCCCCGAGCCCGTTGTGTCCGCGACAAAATAGGCCCTCATGCCGACGGGTACGACATTGAGACCCGATGACACAGGATTAGTGCCGGTGGCGGGTTTCAGGGCGCCGGTCCCGAACCTTGTCGGGTAGATATCGTCGATCTTCAGATTCACGACCTGTGCCGAGGCGGTAAACACCATGGCCACGAGAAGCAGGAACGTGATCAAGATCAGACAGGCAGTAGCTGCGCGTTTCATTGTCTGGTTCCTTGTTTTGGTTAAGAAGAGAACCCCGCAGGAGGGGCCGGGTGCAATTCTGTAATCTGAGCCCTTAGCGTCAATCGGCATGCCAGAGTACCGGGAGAAGACTGGCAGGGACTTCAATTCGGAATTGGGGAAAAACATGAAAAAAATCTAATAATTTGAAGGGTATTCGCCCATATTGATCACATATTCAACGCCAAGTTGTGAAATTAAACAGGGTTCTTTTCAGGGATGAGAATAGTGTGGCATTATTAGGAATTTCGACCGGGAAGCGAGGCTCAAGAGGGGGAAAGGGGGGAAAGAAGGGGGGCACGTCAGCCCCCCGTTCAGCACATCTGCGGGTGTACCCCGCTTACTGGTCCCTCCTGCGCTGTTGTGCTTCGCGCATCGCTTCACGCAGCTCTTTCTCAAACCGCCGCTCGAATATGAGCATCTTCGCGCGCTGCGTCGGCGAAAGGAGGTCGGAAAGCCCGGCAAAGAAACCCCGCCGCTCCGTCACCAGCTTATCGTCAACCGCGGCAACCTCCGCAAACCCTTTTTCGAATTCGCCATCATCCGCCTTGTTCCGGACGAGACGCTCGAGCCGGTCCAGGGCGTCGCCCCGTTCCTTCATCAGGGCCCTGCGGGCGATGTCGTGTTCGTTCATCCGCGCGAGGAACCGGACCGACTGATCTTCCTTCAGCTCGAGAACCTCGACAAGCCGGACCTTCCTCAGGCTTTCGATCCTGTCCGAAGGCCGTTCCGTTCCCTGGACATCCCCCGGATGCACTGTCTGGGCAGCGAGGAAAGGGGGAAAGAGAAGAATGCAGCCAAGAGCGCATCGCTGTAGAGTTTTCATGGCGTCCATTGTCCGTTCCCGTTGATTATTTGTTGTCCGTCGAAAGCGCCGTCAGCACCGTGTTCGCTTCACGGTCCGGGATCCCGTCGATCGCGTCGCCCGCATCGCCGTTGTCGATGAAATACTCGGCGATCTGCTGCCGCGAGAACACGAACACGTCGGTCGCGACGTCCTCGACGGAGAGCGACGGATCCGCGCTGGAGGGATCGACGAGAAGCGAATCGATCGCCGCCGGGGGGAGAGCCAGAACAACGTCGGCCACCGAGGGCTCGCGGGGAGACGCGTCCGGGGCGATGTAATGAAGCCCCACGAGGAATGACACGATCGCAACGACCCCCGGGATCGCCACGCGTCCGGCCCAGCTTATCGAGAGCGCCTTTCCGCTCGTGGCTTCGTCGATCCTTTTGTTGACCCTGATACTGAGATTCTGCCAGTAGGCGTCCGGGGGGCAGCGAAGTGCATCCCCCTCCGCTCCTGCGTGCTGGCGTATTTCAGAGATGAGCTCGCGCTCGGCCTCATCCGTGAGAGGGTCCTTCTCCATCCTGTGTTTCATGGCGCATATACTCCCGCACTTTTCTCAGTGCATGAAAATAGTTGGCTTTCAGGCCGCCGACGGATGTCTTCAGCACGCGCCCGATTTCCTCGTACGTCATCTCGTCAAAATAGCGCATGACGAAGACAGCCTTCTGTTTTTCCGGAAGCGTCGCCACCGCCCGGTGGAGGGCGGATTCGGTTTCCGAATGCTCAAGATCCTTCTCCGGGTCATCCGGCGAAGGAAGTATCCGGCTGAGGAGTTCACTTTCGTGGAGGTAATTCAGGACCTGCCGCTTGCGGAGCGTGTTCAGGGACAGATTCACGGCGATCCTGTAGATCCACGTAAAGAAGCTGGAGTCGCCCCTGAACTCGCCCAGCGCAAGATACGCCTTCACAAACGTCTCCTGCACTACGTCATCCGCATCGTCATGCGAACCGACGATACGGCGGGCAACCCAGTATACCCGCTCCTGGTACCTTCTCATGAGCTCGGTAAAGGCCTGCCGCCGTCCGTTCCGAACCTCCTGGACGAGTTCAATATCCGAGCGGGGCTCCATCAGCTCTCAAGTATCGTGTGGCGGCAAACATTAGACACCCCGGAATTTGAGGCGTTTAACGCGGTATTGGCACGATTTATAGTAATTTGCGCAATTTGTTCCACGTCACGTTCATGTCCTCTGAAATCACCTTTGTGTCGGAAAGGACAGGCATGAAGTTGGTATCGCCGTTCCACCGGGGAACGATGTGAAAATGGACATGATCGTCGATTCCCGCACCGGCCGTCCTTCCGAAATTCGCGCCGAAGTTGTACCCGTCGGGGTGCATGAGCGTGTCGAGCGCTTTCATCGCACTCCGGGCGGCCTGCATGATCTCCGCGAGCTCCTCGGGCGTCAGATCCTGCACGTCCCCGGTCTGGCGGTTCGGGACGATCATGAGGTGACCGCTGTTGTACGGATACCTGTTCATGATGAGAAAACAGAGCTTCCCCCTCCAGACAACCAGATTCTTTTCATCATCACGCGAGCGGAACGCGGCCCGGAATATACTCTCCTTCGTTTTTCGCTTCTTCACTGCGCTGAACGACTGGATGTAGACAGAGCGCCACGGAGACCACATCCGTTTCATGAGCGTCCCCTTTCATGCCCGACTGTGACACAAAACATCCCCCGCCTAAAAGCGGCGGGACTTGCCTGGCCCCGCCTAAGAACGGCGGGACTAATAGGAAGGGGGCCTGAAGACCGGCCCCCGACCCGCGTACATTCGCCTGTCACCGCGTTCAGGCAGCCTGCTCCTTCGCTTTCTCCGCCGCTGCGATCACTTTTTCCGCGACCTCGCGGGGGACTTCCTCGTAGTGCGACATCGTCGCCCCGAACACCCCCCGGCCCCCGGTTTTCGACCGGAGGATCGTGGCATACTTGTGAAGTTCCGCTGCCGGAACCTGGGCCCGTATGATCTGGTAGTGCCCGGCCCCTTCCATCCCGGCAATCTTTCCCCTCCTCGAGGAGATATCCCCCATGACATCCCCCATCGCATCCTCGGGAACCTTGACCTCGATGTTGTAGATGGGCTCCAGGAGCACGGGCTTCGCTTCCAGGAATCCCTTCCGGAACGCCTGGGAACCCGCGATCTTGAACGCCATCTCCGACGAGTCCACGTCGTGGTACGAACCGTAGTGGAGGGCGACGCGGACGTCGACGACGGGATATCCCGCGAGCGGCCCTTCCTTCATCGCCTCGACGATCCCCTTCTCGACGGCGGGGATGAATTTCCCGGGGACGACGCCCCCGACGATCTCATCGAGAAACTCAAACCCCTGGCCCCGCTTGAGCGGCTCGACACGGAGGTGCACGTGGCCGTACTGGCCGTGCCCCCCGGTCTGTTTCTTATGCTTGTACTCGGCGTCCTTTACCGTCGCCTTTATCGTCTCGCGATAGGCGACACGCGGCTCGCTCAGCTCCACGTCGACGTTGTACCTCTGTTTCAGGCGCCGGACGACGATGTCAAGATGCAGCTCACCCTGCCCGCTGATTATCGTCTGGTGGAGCTCCCCCTCGACGTGGAAGACGAACGTCGGATCTTCCTGGTGGATGGCGTGGAGGCCCGTCGACATCCGGTCCTCGTCCCCCTTCGCCTTCGGGGTGATCGCTGCGTGGAAGACCGGAAGCGGGAATTCCACGGGAGGATACACAACGGGAAAATTCTTGCTGCTCAGCGTGTTGTTCGTGTGCGTATCCTTGAGCTTCACAACGGCGCCGATGTCCCCGGCGGCGAGGAGGTTGATCTCCTTCCGGTCCTTGCCGTTCATGACGAAAAGCTGCGCGAGTCTCTCGGTCTTGCCGTTTGTCTCGTTCACCATGTCGAGTCCCGGACTGACGCTCCCGGAACAGACACGAAAATACGAAAGCTCTCCCACGTGGGACTCCGACACCGTCTTGAACACGAACAGGGAAGGCGGTCCCGCGGGATCCTGCCGCGTCACGACCTCGTTCGCCCCGTCCGCCCCTCCCGGCGTTGTGCCGTGCAGATCGCCCCGCTCGGCCGGCGCGGGGGTAAACTCGACGATGAAGTCCATGAGCGACGACACCCCGACGTTCTGGGTCGAGGATGTGCAGAGCAGCGGAAACAGTTTCCGGTCGCGGATGCCCCTGCGCAGTCCCTGCCGGAGATCCTCTTCCGGGAGTCCCCCCTGTTCCAAGTATTTGTTGAGAAGGTTCTCATCCGTTTCCGCGACAACCTCGAGGAGCCCCTGCCGCATTGCCTGCGCCTTCGCCGCCGCCTCGGCGGGGATCTCCGATTCGACGAGCTTGCCGTTCCCTCCCGTCTGGAATTTCAGCAGCTTCATGCGCACGACGTCGACGACGGCGTCAAAACCGAGCCCTGCTTTGAGCGGGAACTGGACCGGGACGATGTCGTGGCTTATCATCTCGCGGGCCTGCTCGACCGTCCTGTCGAAATCGGCGTTCTCCTGGTCAAGCTTGTTGACGACGAACACCGCCGCGGTCCCGAATTCCGCCGTATACTTCCAGACGATCTCGGTCCCCACCTCTGCGCCTTCCACGGCCTTGAGAAGCACGACCGCGGTGTCGGCAACCCGGAGAGAAGCTTTCACTTCACCCGTGAAGTCGGTGTAACCGGGGGTATCGAGGAGGTTGATCTTTGTGTTTTTCCATTCGCAGAACAGGAGGGAGGCATTGATGGAGATCTGGCGTTCGATCTCATCGGGGTGGTAGTCGGAGAGGGTATTACCCTCTTCTACTCTGCCGAGGCGTGTCGTGCTCCCGGCGGAGAAGAGCATCGCTTCCGCGATCGAGGTCTTCCCGGCGCCTCCGTGGCCGATGAGGGCCACGTTTCTGATGTGGTCAGGGGTGAATTCTTTCATGTCGGTTGTAATTCCTCCAAATGACTGAGGGTGCGCGCGGCGCTCCGTGCGGAGTACTGCGGCGGACGGTGGTAAAGAACAGGGGACGGCCTGCCGGGAGGGGGTCCCGGAAGCGTCAGACGCGGAGCCGGTCGAAAAACGTCCGCACACCGTTAAACACGGACGCCACGAACGCGACGGAATCCAGTATCGGGCCTTCGATCCGGTCCTGGACTTTGCGCTCCATGGCGACGAGGTTCTCGGCGATCTGCTTCACAGACGAAATCGACTCGCGCACGACCATGACCTGGTCGTCGATGTTCTCCGTAATGCTCTTGACCCGCGCGGTAATGTACTCCATGTTTTCGAGGATCGGAACGGCGCGGGACGTCATCTCCTTGAAGTCCTTCTCCGCGCCGTTGAGTATGTCCCTGACGCGCGCAAGGACAAAGATGAGATAGATGCAGAGAGCGGACAGACAGAGGAGTGCAATGATGAGAGCGATGACAAGAACTGGTTCCAAAGGGATCTCCTCTCAGGAGTGCAGGACCGTTCAGGACCTGCGGCGTTCGTCTTTTTCTTTGTAGGCGTCGAGGCCCGCCTTGACGGCGTTCTTCAGGCGGGTGCCCTCCCCGGCAAGGGGAGCAGCCTTCGTGCGGGCGTCGGAGATGATCTTGTCCGCATCCTCGAGCAGAGAGTCAGCCTTGTGCTTCGCGTCCGTGATGAGCTGGTCGGAGCGCTTCTTCGCATCGCTGACGATCTCCCCTGCCTTTGATTTGGCCGCAGACAGATATTCCTCGGCGCCTTCCATGAGTCCGTCAGCTTTTTCCTTTATATCGGCCCGCAGCTCGCGGCCGCTCTTGGGAGCATACAGAAGCGCGACAAGTGCCCCGACCGCGCCGCCCGCCAGCACACCGATAATCAACCCCTTCAGCATGCCGCTATTGTCCTGTTGCATTATCGCCTCGAGTGTCGAATCTGACTGGAATTACGGCTGGAATATGACGGATAATACCAAGATTGGTCCAAAGAATCAACACACCGGCGCAGCCCGCGAGGACTGCGCCGGCGGCCTACCGGATTTTCTTCTTGTGACGCATTTTCCTCAGACGCTTCTTCCGTTTGTGCGTCGCCATCTTGTGACGCTTCCGTTTTTTGCCGCTGGGCATGTCCTTTCCTTTCTTCTATTGTGGAACCGTGTGCTGCGTGACCATGTTCTGCGCCCGCTTGCCAAGATCGGATTCCGGGTTGATCTCCACCGCCTTCCTGAACCACGTGTTCGACCGGTCCAGGTCGTTCAGGTGGAGATAGACGATCCCGAGATTGAACGCCGAGGGCTGGTGAGGCCGGGGGGCGTTGTTGAACGCCTGTTCCATCTCGCCGGCGGCTTCATGGAGAAGCGCATCCCGGTGAATGGAATCCGACTGGGCCTGCTTGAAGAAGCAGATCGCAAAATCCGTCCTTGCGTCGGCATCCTTCGGCCGCATCGCAAGGTACCTTCTGTAGGCCCCAATCGCCTCCGTCAGGCGCCCGTTGTCGTTGAGCGCGTTGGCAAACCTGAGCTGCGCCGCGGCGTCTCCGGGGTTTTCCCGTACTGCGTCCTCGAGCGGCTTCAGATCGACGGACCGGGGGCCTATGCCGGCGGCGGGTGATCCCCCGTCCTGCGTCACGCCCGACTCCGCGGAGACCTGCGTCCCTGTCTTCTCCCCCCGGATCTGGTCGTACACGAGGTACCCTACGAGGGCAAGCACCGCCGCGACGGAGATGATCTGCCAGATCCCAACGCTCGATGCCCCTTTTTTCCGCTCCCGTTTCCCGGTCTCGCGTGGAGCCCGTTCCCTCTCCCTCTTCGCCCCCTTTGCCGTCGCGCGTGAAGCAAGCCGTGCCCCGCACGAACCGCAAAATTCCGTCCCCGGAGGATTGGACTGTCCGCATGCAGCGCAGAGAACGGGAAGGGCGGGAACTGCCGGTGCGGGCGACGCGGATTCTTCTCTTTCGATCGACGCACCGCATGAGGGACACCGGACATCGGACGGCGCGAGAGTCTCGCCGCAATCACCGCATACGAGCTTCGCAACCGCCATCAGGCCTGACCCTTTTGCAGGTTTTCGTTGACGAGGCTCTTCACTTCCTTCGACACTTTGAACAGGGGGACCCAGTGCTCGCCGACCATCACCTGTTCGCCCGTCCGCGGGTTCCGTGCGACACGCCCTTTCCGCTTCTTGACCTTGTAGCTCCCGAATCCGCGGATCTCGATGTTCTTCCCCTCCTTCAGGGCGTTGATGACGGTCGAGATGAACCCGTCGACTACCGCTTCCGTCTCAACCTTTGTCAGGCCCGTGGCGGTGGCTATGGTGTCCACGATATCTGCCTTCGTCAACGCAGGATCTCCTTAGTTGTTGTTGGGGCTCAATACGGGGGACCCGCAAATCTGTATGACAGCGCAGGCCGGTCGAGAATCTGCTGTTTGATGTCGCGGAGCGTTTCCCCCGCTTCTCCGAACATCGAGTCCCACCAGGGCTGCCGCCGCTTCTCCCTGACGATCGACGGTTCGCCGCTTATCCCGGCAATCGCCGCAGTGATCTTTACCGCATCTTCGAACGTGCCGATCGTGTCGACGAGACCGAGAGTCACCGCCTGCTCGCCGGTGAACACCCTGCCGTCGGCCAGGGCGCGCACTTTCGCTTCCGGCATCCGCCGCTCGCGCGCGACGACATCAATGAACTGACGGTGCACGTCGTCCATAAGGTTCTGAAAATACGCCTGATCGTCTTCGGTCATGTTCCTTGTCGGCGAACCCGCGTCCTTCAGCTTTCCGGCCTTTATCGTCTTCTCGGAAATGCCGAGCTTCGCAAGGGCGTCCCTGACCTGGAGAAACTCCGAGATGACCCCGATGCTCCCGGTGAGCGTCCCCCTGTTCGCAACGAGACGGGACGCGCCGCACGCGACGTAGTAGCCCCCGCTCGCCGCGAGTGACCCCATGGAGACGATGACAGGCTTGCCGCCGTCTCTCGTCGTCCTCACCTCTTCGTACATCTCCTGGCTCGCCACGACCCCCCCGCCCGGTGAGTCGATGTGGAGGAGTATCGCTTTGACTCCCCCCATCCCGCGGTATTTTTTCAGCTGGCGGACGACCTCCTCGGAAGAAGTGATCTCCCCCCGCAGATCGACGACGGCGATCCTGTCACCGGTGCCCGAAGTGACAGTCTCCGTCCTGTCAGATGACGAAGAGATGAACGAGGAGATGAAGAGCGTGAATCCGAGGGCGAAGAGGGCGAGGACTGCCAGTATGCCGAGGAACCACTTCGTCGACTTCGTCATGGATGTGGCGGGAACGCCGTAAGTTGTTGATTTACAAGAAGATTATACGAAACAAACTCGTCACTGTCAACTCCCCCGAAGTGACAGGCCCCGGAACCATGCCGGTTCCGGGGCCTTTGAGAGAGGTACCAGGCGCTTTCGCACAGGGCGGAGGCGTCAGTTCGTCCCGGCGGGGTGCAGGTCGAGCGGGGACGCTTCGAGCGCGGCCGAATCCTCCGCAGACATGAGCGCCAGCGAGAGGACTTCTTCCATCTCACGCACAAAGTGGAACTGGATCTGGTCTTTCCCTTCCAGCGCCTGTTTCGGTATCTCCTCGAGGTCCATCCTGTTCCGCTCGGGGAGGAGTATTGTCTTGATTCCCGCCCTGTGCGCCGCGAGGACCTTTTCCTTCACACCGCCGATGGGGAGCACCGCGCCCCGGAGCGTAATCTCTCCCGTCATCGCCAGGTCGTTTCTCACACGCCGCCCGGTCAGGAGCGACGTCAGGGCAGTCAGCATTGTCACACCGGCCGATGGCCCGTCCTTGGGTATCGCCCCGGCGGGGACGTGGACGTGGATGTCGAGTTCGCTCCTGAAATCCGGCGGCACACCGAGCGTCCCGGCGTTTGCCGCAATGAAACTGAGGGCCGCCTGGACCGACTCTTTCATTACGTCGCCAAGCTGTCCGGTCACGATCAGGTTTCCCTTCCCCTTCATTTTCGTTGCTTCCACGAAGAGGATTTCCCCGCCGACGGGGGTCCATGCAAGTCCCACCGCGATCCCGGGACGGTTGATCCGCTCGGAGACATCGGGGAAGAATTTCTGCTGGCCAAGGTACCGCGAGAGGGAATCCCGCGTGACCGACGATTTCGTGCTGGCCCCTTCCGCAACCTCGCGGGCAACCCCCCGCACGACGCGGGCGATCGTCCGCTCGAGCGAACGGACGCCGGATTCACGCGTATATCCCGCGATGATGCTCCTGAGCGCGTCATCGCTTATCGCGAACTGCCCGGGGGTGAGTCCGTGTTCGGCGATCTGCTTCGGGAGCAGGAAATTCTTCGCGATGTGAAGCTTCTCGTCCTCCACGTAGCTCGGGATCTCGATGATCTCCATCCTGTCACGCAGCGGCGGAGGGACCGACTCGATCATGTTCGCAGTGGCGATGAACATCACACCCGACAGATCGAACGGGATCTCCAGGTAGTGATCGCTGAACGAGAAATTCTGCTCGGGGTCGAGGACCTCCAGCAGGGCGGACGAGGGATCTCCGCGGAAGTCCGATCCCAGCTTGTCGACCTCGTCGAGCATAAGGACCGGGTTGTTCGATCCGGCCTTTTTCAGGGCCTGGATGATCCTCCCCGGGAGCGCGCCGATGTACGTGCGCCTGTGCCCCCGTATCTCGGCCTCGTCGTGCACACCGCCGAGAGACATCCGGACGAACTTCCGGCCGAGGGCGTTCGCGATCGAGCGCCCGAGGGAGGTTTTCCCGACTCCCGGAGGGCCCACGAACACGAGTATGGGGCCCCGCATGTTGTTCTTGAGCTTCCGCACCGCGAGGTATTCCAGTATCCTGTTTTTCACCTTCTCCAGGCCGTAATGATCGCGCTCGAGAACGCCGCGCGCGTGGGCGATATCGAGCGTGTCAGGCGTGGAAACGCTCCATGGCAGGTCGAGGATCCAGTCCAGATAGGTCCTGCTTACCGTATACTCGGCGGAGGCCTGGTTCATCTGGGAAAGTCTCTTGAACTCCTTTTCCGCCACTTTCAGAGCTTCCTCCGGGAGATGCGCTTCGTCAATTCTCCTGCGGAGCTCGCCCGTCTCGACGTTTCCCTCCTCTTCGCCGAGCTCCTTTTTTATCGCCTTCATCTGCTCGCGCAGATAGTACTCCCGCTGCGATTTGTTGATCCCGTCCTGGACCTCGGACTGGATCTTGCTCCCGAGCTCAAGCTTCTGCACGAGCTTCGTCAGCGCGAGCGTGAGCTTCTCCATCCGGAGGCGGATCTCGCGCGATTCAAGGAGCTCCTGTTTCTCCGATACACCGACGGGGATCATCGAGGCGATCATGTCCGTCATCGCCTCGGGCTCTTCGAGCGAGAGGACGATGGAAAGCTGTTCCTCCGAGAGATTGGGGGAGAGCTCCACGGCCTTGCGGAACTGGGATTTCAGGTTTGTCGCCATCGCCTCGACCTCGATGCCCTTCACGCTCTCCTCATCGATATCCCGGACGACCGCATGGATGAACGGCTCGGTTTGGAGGACCGAGATGAGCTGGACGCGGCGGATCCCCTGCACGAGAACGTTCCGCGTCCCGTCGGCGAGCGTGAACACCTTCAGAACCCGCGCGAGCGTCCCCACCCAGTAGATGTCCTTCTCCCGGGGCGTTTCGACCTCCCCGTCGTTCTGCGCAACGACGACAAGAAAGCCCTCGTCCTTCGCCGCTTCCTCGATCGCCCTTATGCTCGCGCCGCGCCCCACCGAGAGCGGCGTCACCTGATGCGGAAAGAAAACGGCGTTCCTGAGCGGAAGGACCGGGAGAGCCTGCGGAACCGGGGATTTCTTCAACGTTGACTCACTGCGGGTTTTTGCCATTGTGTAATGCTCCTGTCAGAATGAACGATTACAGCAAGGCGGAGAGCGGGGATCCCACCGATCCCCGCGTCCCGCCCCTGCCATGCCCCGCCCGGTACTTCCCCGGGGGGGGACCGCTACTTTACCTTGACGTCGATCTGTTTCGGCCTGGCTTCCTCGGCCTTCGGCAGCGTGACATGAAGAACGCCGTCGCTGAACGACGCATCGATCTCTCCGGCTTTCACCGAAGCCGGTAGCGTGAAGCTGCGCTGGAACGAACCATAGGAGCGCTCGACGCGACGAAACTCCGAGCCCTTCGATTCCTTCTCCTGCTTCTTCTCCCCCCTGATCGTGAGGATATCATCCTGCATCGTGATCCTGACGTCCTCTTTCGCGACGCCGGGGAGCTCCATCTTGACGACAAAGTCGTTCTCTCGCTCGGCGATGTCCACTGCGGGGATCCATGCCGACGTGAACGCAGACGTCGCGTCAGTCGTATCCCCGTGGAAGAAGCTGTCAAACAGCCTGTCAAATTCCTTCCGCATGCTCAGCACGTCAGAAGGAAATGCGGACAGGTCGCGTGACGGATTCCAACGAACTAGTGACATGGTGCACCTCCTTCGGTTTGTTGTATATTGCAGGTTGATTAACGGATGACGATCTCTTTCGGCTTCGCGGCTTCCGCCTTCGGCAGAACAATTCTCAGGAGACCGTCGGAAAGCTCCGCGGAAACGGCGGCGGCGTCCACTGCGTACGGGAGACGCACCGACCTCTGAAATTTCCCCAGCCTGTGCTCGCGGACGAGTCCCCGCGCATTTCCGGCGGGCGCCTGCGGTTTTCTCTCGCCTCCGATTGAAAGAACACCGTCCTCCAGCGAAACCTTCACGTCTTCTTTTTTCACTCCTGGTACCTCCGCAACGACAACGACTTCTTCGTTGTTCTCTTCGATGTCGAGTGGAGCGTAGGCGGAGAGGGATTCAAATCTGGCCAACATGAGATTATCTCCTTATTGGTAGTTCAGATGCGAATGTTTTTTTGTCACTTGATTGCATTAATATCAACCAGCATGCCAGAGGGGACGACTTCCGGCTAACTCGTTTTTTCATAATGTGTTACGGGATTGATCCCGGCCACGGACCTGCGTGGCCACATGCCATTTCGTCAGGAAGAGCGCAAGATTAGCACAAGAGAGATGCAGATGCGTCAGGGATGCTGAACAGATGGCAGGAAAAGCAGCCGCCGGCTGAAAAGCTCAGCCGGCGGCATAAGTTGAAAATCCAGCGGGTTAGAGCGCTTTCAGATCTTTATGAATGCGGAACCCCGGCTGATGAAGCGGGGGCGTCGCTTTCGGTAACGGGTGCCACGCGGGGAGAGTGTTCCTCGAGCCACCTCTCCGCATCGATCGCCGCCATGCACCCTGTCCCCGCAGCGCTCACCGCCTGGCGGTAAGCGCTGTCGGCGACGTCGCCCGCGGCGAAGACGCCCGGGATGTTTGTGGCAGTTCCTCTTCCGCGGGGGACCAGGTAGCCGACGGAATCCATGTCGAGCTGTCCGGCGAACAGCCCGGTGTTCGGCCTGTGTCCGATTCCCATGAAGACACCGTCGGCGGGGATCTCGGAGACACGGCCTGTTTTCACGTTTTTCAGCCTCACGCCCGTCACCGCCTTCTTCCCTCCCTCCTCGGTCCCCAGTATCTCCTCGACGACTGAATCCCAGACGAACGTGATCCGGGGGTTCTTCTGCGCCTTTTCCTGCATGATCTTCGAGGCGCGGAGGGCGTCCCTCCTGTGGACGATCGTCACCCTCCCGGCAAACTTTGTGAGAAACGTCGCTTCCTCGATCGCAGTGTCCCCGCCCCCTATCACAACGACACTGAGCCCCTTGAAGAAGAAACCGTCGCACGTCGCGCACGCTGACACGCCGTAACCCATGAACCGCCTCTCGGAAGGAATCCCGAGGAGTTTTGCCGAAGCCCCGGTGGCTACAATGACGGCATCGGAGGTGTACTCCTCTTCATCCGCCCATATGCGGAACGGTCGTGACCGGAAATCGACTTTCGAGACGTTCTTGTACAGTGACACCGCACCGAATCTGTGCGCCTGTTTCCGGAACACGTCCATGAGCTCGGGACCCATGATCCCTTCGGGGAACCCGGGATAGTTTTCGACTTCCGTCGTGATTGTAAGCTGTCCGCCCGGCTGTATTCCCTCAAACACGACGGGGGCGAGGTTCGCCCGGGCAGCGTAGAGGGCCGCCGTCAGTCCGGCCGGGCCGGAACCTATGATGATGAGCCGCTTGTGCATTTTCGATTCCCGTATCGTCATTCCCGTACCGTGTGAGATGGCGGCGGTTGACCGGAGGGGTCGCCGCCGCCGAGCACAATCTCGACATTCCTGATGAGCCCCTCGAGCTTCGCCCGCTTCACCGCGCTCCGCCTGAACCGGCCGGTGAACTCCTCCCGGTCCATGCGGCGCCACTTTTCCAGCGGGGGGGAAATGAACCCCTCGCGCGGGAGGAATGCAGGCTCCTCCGAGGGGGTCTCGAATTTCATGTTCCAGGGGCAGACATCCTGACACGTGTCGCACCCGTATATCCACCCGTCGAACTTCCCCCTCACATCCCCTTCGATCGGCCCCCTGTGCTCGATCGTAAGGTAGGAAAGGCAGAGATGCGAATCAACGACGTACGGTTCGACGATCGCCCCCGTCGGACACGCGTCGATGCAGAGCGTGCACGTCCCGCAGCGGTCGACCGCCGGGGGATCCGGCTCAAGATCAAGCGTTGTGAGGATCTCCCCCAGGAAGACCCAGGATCCCATCTCCCGGGTGATGACGTTCGTGTGCTTTCCGAGCCAGCCGATCCCGGATCTCACCGCCCAGGCTTTGTCCATCACCGGTCCGGTATCGACATACGCCCTTGCTTCCGACCCGGGCGCGGCGGCGAGGAGCCAGTCACAAAGCTCATCCAGCTTCACGCCGAGGACGTCGTGATAGTCGTCCCCCCAGGCGTAACGGGAGATTCTCCCGCACCCCTCCGCCCGGCCGTTCGGGACGCCGGCATAATAGTTCATCGCCAGGGCAATGACGGACCTGGCGCCGGGGAGAACCAGCTGCGGGTCCGCCCGCTTCGCGGCGCTCCCGGCCATCCAGCCCATCGTAGCCTGGTAGCCCCTGCCGAGCCATTCACGGAGGTGCGCCCCTTCCTCCTCCAGTTCGGCCGCAGCGGCGACGCCGACCGATGTGAATCCGAGTTCGAGGCACTTCGATTTCACCCGCCGTGTCAGCTCGTCCATGGATCCTCACGCCCCGGCGGAGTCCGGGAGATAAACACGTTCTCCCCCTCCACCTTCACCTCGTATGTCCTGACTCTCCCGCTTCCCGAAACGGCGATTCCCGTTTCCAGCGAATACGTCCAGCCGTGCATCGGACAGGCGACCGTCAAACCGGAAAGTATCCCCCGGTGAAGCTCGGAATAATGCTGGTGCGAGCAGACATTGCCGATCGCGTAGAACCTCCCCCGGACACGCCAGAGCGCAATCTCGTCGTCGCCGAGCCTGATCAGCGCGCTTCTCCCCTCCGCGATGTCGGAGAGACGCGCAACCTTCACAAATGACTGATCCGTGTTCATGCAATGCTCATTCCATGGTTACAGGTTCTCCCAGAACGATCCCCCTGTCGGTCCGCGTGAGCCTGGCTGCGGCAAGAACGGGATCGTGTTCGAAGAACATGATCCAGCCTTCGTCTGCCGCGAGCGCCAGCAGACGCCGTTTCTCTTCCAGCGTCACGAGGGGCCTCAGGTCGTACGCCATGATCCACGGGAGAGGGACGTGCGCCGAGGTGGGAACGAGGTCGGCGCAGAAGAAGAGGGTCGTGCGGCCGTCGCTTATGAGTGGGCACTGCAGGGCGGCGGTATGGCCGTGGACGAGGCGCACGGTGATCCCCGGAATGACCTCCCCCTCCCCCTCCGTGAATTCAAGCACGCCGCGCTCGCGGAGGGGGAGAAAGTCGTCCGGGAAGAAACTCGCCCGGTCCCGCTCCGTGGGGGCCGACGCGGCACGCCAGTGCTCGGCCTGGACGTGATAGCGGGCGCGGGGAAACGCCGGGACAGGCTCCCCGTTCTGGAGCTTCGTCGCCCCGCCGGCATGGTCGAAATGAAGGTGCGTGAGAATCACGTCGGTGACGGCATCCGGGGAGACGCCGTGGCGGGCGAGAGACGAAACAATGTCCGATCTCCCCGTGTCTATCCTGTAGATCGATGCGAGCTTCTCGTTGAATTTTCCGCCGTTCCCCGTGTCAATGAGGACGGTGCGCTCTTCCCCCCGCAGGAGCAGCGCACGTGCGGCAAGAGTGATGCGGTTCTTCTCATCGGGGGGATTCGTCTTCTCCCAAAGGGGTTTCGGGACGACGCCGAACATCGCCCCGCCGTCGAGCGCGAAACGGCCGGTTTCCACAGGATGGATGTCGTAACTGCCGATGTGCATCGCCGTATCTCCCGCAGGGGTGTGGAGGGGGCACGAGGGGCTTCAGCGGCCGCGGAAGCCCGCGTCAATCCCGTACAAAGTGAAAGGTCGGTATCCCCGGAGAGGATACCGACCTCGACATTCACACACGCACAGGGCGCGTGAACTCATCCCTTGCGGAAATGGGACGTGGACGCGCCGAGCTCGCCGAATGCCTTTTCCGGATGTATCGTCTTCGCCCGGGCGTAAAGAACTTCCTCGGTTTCGACATGGTTCGGGTCCGGGACGCAGCAGTCCACGGGACAGACCGCGGCGCACTGCTCCTGGTCAAAATGGCCGACGCACTCGGTGCACTTCTCGGGAACGATATAGTAGAAATCGTTCGACAGCGCATCAAACATCTTCCCGTTAAATTCGTATTGAACGCCGCCGGCGTAGATGGCGGTATTCGGGCATTCAGGTTCACACGCGCCGCAATTAATGCATTCTTCAGTGATCATTGTTGACATGAGAGTCTTCCTCCGTTGATTGATTCTGAAAAGGCCCGTTCTGTGTTTCAGGACATCCGAATTTCCGGTGCCGGGGGAGGGTCAGGACGGATGACATTCTCTGCGCCGCCGTTTCCAACGTTCGCCAGGCATGCGCGCACGCCCTGCACAAGATGCCCCGTGTCGATCCCGTGATACGCCGGAAGGTAACGCTCAAGCTTGTCCAGGGCCTTGCCGAACTGACTCCGCGCTCCGCGGAGGTTGCCGTTCGTCATGTGGTACAGACCGACCGCAGTCTGGATCAACCCCTGGTAGAAGAGCCTGTCAGGCCCGGACGTCTCCCGCCACAGCTCTTCCCACGTGTCATGCGCCTCGAAAAAGGACCGGGTGTTGAATTCCTCAATCCCTTTTCGGAACAGGTCTCCCATTTATGAAAACATACTCAAAAGGGGGTGGAATTGCAAGGCGGGGGGGAAAAATTCCCCCTCATACCACGTTGAAATACCTTGCTTCCGGGTGATGGACGATGATTGCGTTCGTGCTCTGCTCGGGATCAAGCGAAAATTCGTCGGTCAACCGGACGCCAATTCTCCCGGCATCGAGAAGATCAAACAGCTTCGACTGGTCCTCGAGATTGGGACAGGCCGGGTAGCCGAAGCTGTAACGGGATCCCTGGTATCCCTGGGAAAAGAGTCTCCTGACGTCGCGCGCGTCGTTCGAGGCGATGCCGAGATCCTCCCGGACACGTTTGTGCCAGAGCTCCGCAAGGGCTTCCGCGCACTCGACGCTGAGCCCGTGGAAATAGAGATAATCCCTGTAGTTTCCGGCTGCAAAGAGACGCGCAGATTCCTCCGACGCTCTCTTTCCCATCGTAACGAGCTGGAATGCGACGACGTCACGCCTGCCGGAATCCGCCGGGGCGAAGAAATCCGAAAGGCAGAGACGCCTGTCTCCTCTCTGGCGCGGGAATGTGAACCGTGCGCGCTCGCTCCTTCCCTCCTCATCATAGACGATAAGATCGTCCCCCTCTGACTGGCACGGGAAGTACCCGTAGACGACCGCAGGCCGGAGAAGCCCTTCACGGAGTATTCTCCCCTTCAGCACCTCGTAGTCCGGCATGATCTTCTCCTGCACCATCGCGCGGTACGCCTCGTCGGACATTTTTCCCTTGCGTACCTGCCACTGTCCCCTTATCAGGGCGACCTCGTTCACGTACGGGTAGACCGCCTCCAGGGAAAGATTCTCCACTACCTTTGACCCGAAGAAGGGGGGGACGGGGATCGGGACATCCCGGCGGACACGCGATCGGGGTGGACCTGCCAGGGCAGCTGCGGCCCCCGGCTGAATCGCCGGACGGGGATACTCCTTTTCCGCCATTGCGATCTTTGCTTCCGTCCCTGTAAGCGTTTCTTCGTCATCGTCCTGCACCGGCGCTGGTGGCGCTGGCGCCAAGGAAGGTGGCGCCTGCGGCGCCATCGCTGACGCCATTGCCGGCGCCGGGGCGGAAGCAGATTTGACGGAGGCGATCTCCGCCATGTACTTCAGCCCGTCGAACGCGTCGTTTGCATAAAGGACCGGGCCCCTGTACACGCTCCTCAGATCCTGCTCGACGTACCTCCGCGTAAGGGCCGCCCCGCCGAGTATCACCGGCAGCGTGATCCCCCGTTCGTTCATCACTCCGAGGTTTTCCTTCATGATCAGCGTGGACTTTACGAGGAGGCCGCTCATCCCGATGGCATCCGCGTTGTGCTCCTCCGCGGCCTGCAGCATGGCATCAATGGGAACCTTGATCCCCAGATTCACGACGCGGTAACCGTTGTTTGTCAGTATGATGTCGACGAGATTCTTGCCGATGTCGTGGACATCCCCCCTGACGGTCGCAAGAACCATCACCCCCCTTGTGGTCGTGTCCGCCTTGCTCATGAACTGCTCGAGATATGCGACCGATGCCTTCATCACTTCGGCGGACTGGAGGACAAAGGGGAGCTGCATCTGGCCGCTCCCGAAGAGCTCCCCCACGACCTTCATCCCGTCAAGGAGGATCGTGTTAATGATGTCCAGCGCCGAATGCGTCTTCAGCCCTTCGTCGAGATCCTGCTGCAATCCCGACCTGTCGCCGTCGATGATCCTCGTCTTCAGCCGCTCCTCGACGGTCCCGCCGCGGGAGGCGCCCGCGGTTTTCTCCTTCACGGTCCCTGCGTAGAACGCCATCAGCTCCGTGAGAGGATCGTACGTCACTTTCCTATGAACCGCCCCCCCTTCCATCATCTCCTCGTACCGCCTTGCGTCGGCGATAAGCTCCGTGCAGAGCGAGCGCCCCTTTTCGTCGATCCTGTAGAGAGGCATGATCCGGGCGGCATGGACTATCGCCATGTCGAGCCCGGCTTCTATCGCACCGTGGAGGAAGACGCTGTTCAGGGGGTGGCGCACGGCGGGAGAGAGGCCGAACGAGATGTTGCTGACCCCCAGGAGCGTCTTGACGCCCGGGAGCTCGTGCTTGATCCGCCGGATCCCCTCGATCGTTTCCATCCCCGCCCGGCGGAATTCCTCTTCGCCCGAGCCGAGCGTGAACGTCAGCGTATCAAATATCAGGTCATGGGGCTTCATCCCGTACCTGTTCACGACAAGGTCATGGATCCGCTTTGCGATCTCCAGCTTCCGGTCCGCCGTTTTGGCCATCCCCTGCTCGTCGATCGTCAGGGCGATCACCGCCGCGCCGTATTTTTTGCAGAGGGGGACTACCCTCCGGATTCGTTCCTCCCCGTCCTCCATGTTTATCGAGTTGACAACCGCCTTCCCGGCGATGAGCCGGAGGGCCTCCTCGATGACCGGCGCCTCGGTGGAATCGATGACGAGGGGAAGAGTCACCTGCGTATTGAACCGCGTGATGATTTCCCTCATATCCTTCGCCTCATCACGTCCGACATAGGCGGCGCAGACGTCGATCATGTGCGCCCCTTCTTTCACGGCACCCCGTCCCATCGTCACGATTCCCTCCCAGTCCTCAGCAGCGAGGAGATCGCGGAACTGTTTGCTCCCGTTGGCGTTCGTCCGCTCGCCGACGAGGACGGGGGGAGGATCGATATGCAGGGGGACCGCCTGGTAGAGGCTCGACGCGCTCGGGATGAAATCGATCTCACGGTGCCTGGGCGCGAGCCCCCCCACGGCCCCGGCGAGCATGCGTATGTGTTCCTGCGTGGTGCCGCAGCATCCGCCGACGACGCTCACGCCGAGATCCTTCACGAAGTGCGAAAGGTACCTGACAAGCTCCTCCGGGCCCAGGTGATAATGCGCGTGCCCTCCGATGTTTTCCGGGATGCCGGCATTCGGCATCACGAAGACCGGCTTCGGGCTCCCCGCGCAGAGCGTTCGGACATGATCGGACATCTCCTTCGGACCCGTCGCGCAGTTCATCCCCAGCACGTCGACGTCGAACGGCTCGAGCGCCACGAGCGCGGCGCCGATCTCCGTCCCCAGCAGGAGCGTTCCCGTCGACTCCACCGTCACCGACACGATCACGGGAACGCGGCGGCGCAACCCGGCGAAGCACTCGAAGATGCCGCAGAGCGCCGCCTTCGCCTGGAGGATGTCCTGGCACGTCTCGACGCAGAGGAGATCGACGCCGCCGTCAAGAAGTCCCTTCGCCTGTTCGCCGTACGCGGCGGACATTTCCGCGAACGTGCAATGCCCGAGCGAGGGAAGCTTCGTCGTCGGTCCCATCGATCCCGCCACGAAGCGGGGCCTGGCGGGAGTCGTGAATGCGTCCGCCACGCTCCGTGCGATGCGGGCAGCCCGCAGGTTGAGATCGTATGCCATCGGGGCGAGACCGTACTCCGCCAGGACGATCGACGTTCCCCCGAACGAATCCGTTTCCACGACGTCGGCCCCCGCGTCAAGGTAATCCCGGTGGACGTTCTCCACCGCGGAGGGCTTCGACACGACGAGGTATTCGTTGCAGCCGTTCAGGTGTTCTCCGCCGAAATCGTCCGCACTCAGGTTCTGCCCCTGCAGGTGCGTCCCCGTCGCCCCGTCGAAGACGATGATCTTCTTCTGCAGCACGTCAAGAAACGTCTCGCTCATCAACGATCCTCAGGGTAACCTGTGAACGGCATCATGATACTGCTCCATCATTCTTCGCACAACCTCCCCCGCGGGGAGGATTTCCCTGACGAGACCGGAGCTCTGTCCCGCCTCCAGTTCCCCCTCTTCCACGTTTCCCTGGAAAATCCCCATCATCTCGCGCTTCGTCCCGAGAAGGGATTCCAGCTCCTCGCGCGTCGCGCCGCTCCGCTCGGCCTCCACTGCCCTCAGGGCGAACGGCGTCCGTAACATCCGCACCGGCGCGAGATTCCTGAGCGTCAGGACCGTGCCGCCGTCCCCCGCCCCGAGCACGGCTTCCTTGTACCTGTCATGCGCGGACGATTCAACCGTCGCGGCGAACCTCGTCCCCACCTGGACCCCGTCCGCGCCGAGCGCGAGCGCCGCCGCAAGCCCCCGCCCGTCCGCGATCCCTCCGGCGGCAATGAGGGGAACCGCGACCGCATCCGCGACCTGGGGAACCAGCGCCAGCGTCGTTATCTCATCCACGCCGTTGTGTCCCCCCGCCTCGAATCCTTCCGCCACAACCGCATCGCATCCCGCCGCGACGGCCTTGAGCGCATGCTTCACCGCGGCGACAACGTGCACGACGATGCACCGCCCCTTCTTAAGCTGTTCGGTGTACTTCAGGGGGTGGCCGGACGACGTGAAGACGATGCGGACCCCCTCTTCGAGGACGACGCGGAGAAGATCCGGGGCGTCCCCCCGTAACAGGGGGACGTTCACGGCGAACGGGTGCGAGGTACCCCCCTTCGTCTTCCTGATCTGCTCGCGGAGAAGGTCGGGCTTCATCGAACCGGCGCCGATCATCCCAAGTCCCCCGGCCTCAGAAACAGCAACGGCGAGCCTGCTGCCCGCCGCCCACACCATACCGGCCTGAATTATCGGGTACCGGATGCCGAAGAGACCGGTGATTCTCGTCTGCACGGGAGCCGGCCAGACGGATCCTGCCATGGACACGCGCTAGTTGTTCGAAACAAGTTCCGGGATCACCGCAGTCGCAAACGCAAAACCGTACACGGCAAACCTGTGCTTCCCGCCGCTGAGTTTGATCACGTGTTCCCCGTACTCGCGGTTCCTGACGAGGTCGTACAGGCGCGGCTCGTCCACGAGGACATAGCTCCGGCCGCGCCTGTCGAGCCGCACGTCGTCCCCCCGGTTTGCGCCGAGAAACTCGTTGTCCTGCCTGACCGTGATTTCCGCGCTCTTCTCCCCCTCGGGCTCAAGGACCCCGCGGACGTCGAGACCCTGGTAGCCTGCCAGAACGTGCCCTTCGCGCTCCGTGTCGCCCGCCATGCGAAGGCATTCCCTCTCGCTCCGCCAGTCGCCGTCGGCGTAAAGCCGACCGTCCATGTAGATGCCCGGATCGCTGTAGGAGAGGACGGACTCGGGAACGTACCCTTCGACGTTTCCGATGCTCCCGCGGAGGTATCCCGCAAAGAGCTCCGGCGTCGCACGGAAGCAGACCGCACCCTGCCGTTCCGACTCCCGGAGGGGATCCATGACCATCGGCAGCGCCGCACCGACCCCGGCGTTGTACAGAAGCGCCTGCAGGGCGTGCTCGACCGCAGACGCATTCCCGTCGCCGGCGTTCCGGTACCGTATGAAGCCGTCCTTGTCGACGAGAAGTATCTCCGGGAGCACGCGGCATTCGTACTGCATCGCGATGAGCGATTCGTTGTCCATGACGACGGGGAACCGTATTCCCTCCCTTGCCACCGCTCTCTGCACCCGGTCAGGGTTCTTCCCGAACGTGAACCGCGGGGTGTGTATCCCGACAGTCACGAGACCAAACGGGACGTACCGCTTTTCCCACTCCGCAACGTAGGGGAGCATCCTCAGACAGCCGGCGCACGAGTAGTCCCAGAAGTAGAGCAGGACCACCTGTCCCCTGTGCGCGGCTATGGGGACCGGCTCCGAATTGAACCAGAAATCCCCGAGCAGCTCCCTTGCGCGGACTGTCTGCGGCAGTATGTCCTGCATCGTCATGCTCCGGGGTCCTGTAGGCAGAAAAAACGCAGTGTCATCAAAAAAAAGATAGACAAACGGCGGCTGAAACGCAAGGTAAGGAAGGGGGATGTACGGGGGCCAGTCGGCAGGGGGACGTTCAGGATACGCGATTATGGAGGAGTTTGAGCGTCGTGAGTATGACCATCGTCACGAAGACAGGACGTATGATCCTCCGCGAAAAAGAGCGGGCACACACACGGGGGGAGCGTCATCCGTTCCTGTCCCTCATCCGTCCCTCGATCACGATCACGTACTCCCCCTTCATCTCCTTCGACGCGCACGCGGCGTGGAGAGAATCGGGCGTGCCGTAGAGGATCTGCTCGTCGGGGAGGGTGAGATTGAACGCGATGCACATCCGCCGGGACGAGCCGAACTCCTCCGCAATGTCGCGGAGAAGCGGGACGAGCCGGTACGGCGTGTCCATCAGTACGATCGTCCGCCGTTCCGCCCGGAGCTGGCGCAGTTCCGCCCGCCTCCGGTCCTTCTTCGGCGAAAGCCAGCCGTAGAAGAGAAACGTGTCGATGGAGAACCCCGAGACTGTAAGTGCGGGCATGAGCGACGAGGCCCCGGGGACGGGGACGACCCTGATGCCGGCGGCGATCGCCTTACCGACAAGGATCTGCCCCGGGTCGGAAAACACCGGCGTCCCGCAGTCGGACACGAGCGCTACATTCTTCCCGGCGCGGAGGTGCTGCAGGATGTTCTGGGATGCCGCCGTCTCGTTGTGTTCGTTCAAAGTCTCCGCGGGCTTTTCGATCGCGAAATGCCGCAGGAGGCGCTCCCCCTCACGCCGCTCCTCGTAGATCACGATGTCCGCGCTTTTGAGCGTGCTCACGGCGCGGAACGTCATGTCTTCGTAATTGCCGATCGGCGTGGCGACGAGATAGAGCGTGCCTGGCATGAGGGGGTTCTATGCTCCTCCCGGGGCGGCGCTTTTCCGGACTGCTTCCCATTCCTTGACGCCGGCAATGAGAAGCGCCGTGGCTGGGACGGCAATGAGAAGTCCGATGAATCCCAGGAAATAGCCGAACACGAGAAGGGAGAGAATGAGGATGACAGGATGGAGTCCGACGTGCGTCCCGAGTATCTTGGGCCCGAGGACCGCGGCCTCGAAGACCTTCTGGGACAGGTACATCACGACAACGATGAGGACCCTCGTCCCGACCGCCCCCCCGCTGAGCAGCGCGACGATCGACGCCACGACGAGGCTGACGGCAAGGCCGACATACGGGACGAAATCAAGCGCCGCCGTCATGAGTCCGAGGACGACGGCATACTGCACACCGGCGAGCCAGAGGACGAACCCGGAGATCGTCCCCTGTATCGCGGCAACGAGCATCGCACCCCGGAAATATTTCCCCATCAGGTCATCCGCCCGGGACGCGAGCTGGACGAACCGGGGGCGCGCGCCCTTCGGCACTAGCATCGTGCAGCGGTGCACGACGAGCGGAAAATCGAGAAGGAGATAGAAAAGGACGAACGGGACGATGATGATGTTGAGAAGCTGGTGCGCAAGGGAGCTCACGCTGCTCACGATGTCGAAAAGGCCGGCGAAAAGCCGCGTCAGCATTTCCTCGAGCTTCGGCGTCAGGTTCTGGGCGAGGACCTCCTTCGCTTTTTCGCCGGAGACGCCGAACCTCCCGAGGAATTCAACGAGCGATCCGGATTCGATCGCCCTGCTCGCATCCTCCGCGAGCGCCCCCGCTCCGGAGGTCAGTGCCCGGAACTGGTCGAGCGCCACGGGAACGATGAACAGACCGAACGCCACGACGCCGCCGACGAGGAGAATCATGAGGAGAAGCGTCGAGAGCCAGCGCGGGATCCGGCGCTTCTCTAGCCAGACGACGAGCGGATTGAGTATGTACGCAAGAAAGAGTGCGATCAGGAAGGGGGCGAGGACGCCGATGATCGCCGAGAAAAACCAGACGGCGAAAAGAAACGTCCCGAGCCAGAGAAGCCGCCGGGGAACCTCCTCCCGCCTGTACGGATACAAAAGATAAAGGAGATCGGCCAGTATGACGAACGGCGAAAGGGAGGGGTACACCGCGTACGCAAGAAGAGCGATGAGGAGCACTGCGGCGGCAAGGAGGACCGTCCCTGCATGCGGGCGGTCCGGAGGAATCGTCACCCCGGCGGGGGGGGCGTTCCGGTCAATCCGGCGCGGCATGTCACCTCCCTGTGTGTCCGAATCCGCCTGCCCCGCGGCCAGTCTCATCAAGCGACCCGGTCTCCGCCCATTCCACGCGGGCGTACCGGGCAATCACCATCTGGGCGATCCTGTCACCGCGGCGGACGACGAAATCGTTTCTGCCGTGATTTGTGAGGACGATCCCGACCTCACCCCGGTAATCCGAGTCGATCGTTCCGGGGGAGTTCATGATCCCGATTTCGTGCTTTATCGCAAGCCCGCTCCGCGGGCGGATCTGCGCTTCGTACCCGGCGGGAAGCGCAATGGCGAAACCGGTGGGAATGAGCGACGTGGTTCCCGGCTTGAGAACGAATTCTCCGTCAACTGCGGCGAAGACGTCCATCCCCGCAGATCCTTCCGTGGCGTATGCAGGGAGCGGGACGTCGCGCGTCGCTTCCGAGATCCGCGTGATCTCGACTGTAATGTCACGAATCGGATGGCTCATGAACGGGCGGGGACGCCTGCGGTGGCGCCTCCGGCGCCATCTCGCTGGAGAGCGCTCGACGTCACCTTCCTGGCGAATTCTTCGGGGAACCGCTTGATCATGCTCTGCACGGGCCACGCAGCCGCATCCCCAAGAGCGCAGATCGTGTTTCCTTCGATGTTGTTTGCCACCTCAAGGAGGAGGTCGAGATCAGCCATCGTGGCCGCCCCGGAGTCGAACCGCTTCAGAATCTTGTGCATCCACCCCGTTCCCTCGCGGCAGGGGGTGCACTGGCCGCACGACTCGTGGTGATAGAAGCCCGCGATGCGCGTGAGTACACGGATGAGATCCGTATCCTCGTCCATCACGATCATCCCCGCCGTGCCGACGGACGATCCTGCGGCCTTCAGCCCATCCGCATCCATCGTGACCCCTTCGATTGCCTCCCCCCGGAGTATCATCGTGGAGGAGCCGCCGGGGATCACCGCTTTGATCTTCTTGTTGCCGGGGACCCCCCCCGCATACTTCCCGATGATTTCCGTCAGGAGGACGCCGGTGGGAAGTTCGTACACGCCGGGCCTGTTCACGTGCCCGCTCACGCCGACAAGTATGGGGCCGGGGTGTTTCGGATGGCCGATCCTGCTGTACGCCTCCCAGCCCAGGCGTAAAATGACCGGGACGTTCGCGATTGTCTCGACGTTGTTTATCGTCGTCGGACATCCCCAGAGGCCGAACTGCGCGGGGAACGGGGGCTTCACCCTCGGGTAGCCCCTCTCCCCCTCGATCGAGTTCATGAGCGAGGACTCTTCACCGCAGATGTACGCTCCCGCGCCCCTGTGGATCGTGATCGACGTGCTGAATCCGGAGCCCAGGATGTTCTCACCGCAATAGCCGCGGCCGCACGCCTCATCGAGCGCCTTCTGCACCATGCCGATCCACCTGTTGTACTCGCCGCGGACATACAGATAGACCGTGCCGACGCCCATGGCGTACGCGGCGATGAGCGTCCCTTCAATGAGAAGGTGGGGGTTGAACTCGAAGATCTGGCGGTCCTTGAACGTCCCCGGCTCGCTCTCGTCGCCGTTTACGCAGAGGTACTTCTGCCTGTCGGTCTGCTTCGGCATGAACGTCCATTTCAGACCGGTCGGAAAACACGCTCCCCCCCTGCCGCGGAGGCCCGACTTCTTGACCTCGTCGGTCACCTCCTCCGGCTTCATCGCGAGCGCCTTGCGCAGCATGGCGTAACCCCCGTGCGCCTCGTAGACGTCGATGCTCCGGAGACCCGGGACGGGGGGAAGAATCATGGGTTCCATCATCATTTCAGCGAGGAGAGTATCGCGTCCACTTTCGCTTCATCAAGGTTTTCATAGTACTCGTCCCCCACCTGCATCATCGGGGCGGTGCCGCAGGAGCCGAGGCATTCGGCCTCGACGAGCGTAAACCGGCCGTCGGGCGTCGTTTCGCCTGTCCCGACATTCAGCGTCGTACGGATGTGCTCGAGTATCCTGTCGCTGTTCCTGAGCATGCACGAGACGTTCGTGCACACCTCGATCTTGTGCCTCCCCACGGGCCTTGTGTTGAACATCGTATAAAAGCTGACGACGCCGTACACGTGATGCTCGGGAAGCCCCAGGAGACGCGCCACTTCGACGATCCCTTCCTTCGAAATCCACCCGTGCTCCTCCTGCCACATCCAGAGCGCGGCCAGAATAACGGGCTGCGGGCGGGGATACCGCTTTTTCAGCTCTTCGATCTTCGCAATGTGCTGTTCTGAAAGCATGCGCGTATTCCGCTATTTGTCGGCTTCTCCCATCACGGGATCGATCGACCCGATGACGGCAACGATATCGGAGATCATGCATCCTTTCAGCATCAGGGGGAGCGCCGAAAGGTTGTTCGCCGACGGCGAGCGGATCTTCATGCGCCAGGGATGCCCGGTGCCGTCACTCACGATGTAGAAGCCAAGCTCTCCCTTCGACGATTCGATGCCGTGGTACACCTCCCCCACGGGGGGATCGATCCCCATATTGACGAGCATGAAGTCCTGGATCAGCTCTTCCATCCGCGTGTAAATGCGGTCCTTCCCCGGAACCACTTTCTTCGGGTCGTCCGCCCGGTAGGGGCCGGCCGGCATCGCCCCGAGGGCCTGGCGGAGGATGGAGGCGCTCTCCTTCATCTCCGCAATGCGGACATAGAACCTGGCGAGCGCATCGCTCTCCGTGAGCGTGATGACGTCGAAATCGAGTTTGTCGTACACGAGGTAGGGGCTGTCCCTGCGCAGATCCCGCGGGACGCCGGCGGCCCGGAGGATCGGGCCGGTGATCCCGAGTGCGATCGCGTCCTCGCGCCGGAGGATACCGACGTTTTCGCAGCGGTCCACAAATATCCTGTTCGTTCCGAGAAGCTTCTCGACCTCGAGGAGGTCGCCCCGGAACTCGCCGAGGAACCTCTCCAGCATCGCCGTGCACCTCTCGTCCCAGTCCTGCTGCAGCCCGCCGATCCGCGCGTAGCTCGTCGTGAAGCGGGCGCCGCACAGGACGTCGTAAATGTCGAGGATCTTTTCCCTCTCCCGGAACGTCCAGAGGAGAACCGTCAGCGCGCCGACGTCCATCGCCATGCTCCCCGCGGCGACGAGGTGGGAGGCTATGCGCGCCATCTCGCAGACGAGCACGCGGATGTACTTCGCGCGTTCCGGGATTTCGATCCCGGCGAGTTTCTCGACAGCGAGGCAGTAGGCGACGTTGTTGGAAATCGGGGAAAGGTAATCGAGCCGGTCCGTGTGCGGAATGAACTCGTGGTACGTGCTCGCCTCGGCGATCTTCTCGTACCCCCTGTGGAGATACCCCAGCTCGGGGACCACCGCCACGACAGTCTCGCCGTCGAGCCGGACAAGGAGACGGAGCACGCCGTGCGTCGCAGGGTGCTGCGGTCCCATGTTCAGGATCATCTCGTTCTCGAGCGCGTCGTCGAGAATGACCGTCGTGTCCTGGTCCTCGAGGGCCGACAGGATCCTGCTCTTCTTCGAATCCTCTGCGGAGCGGACGGGCATGCGCTATCTCCGGGGGAGCGGAAGTGAGTCCGGTATCCCCATCGTCGGGAAATCCTTCCGGAGCGGGAAATATTCGAATTCCTCCGGCATGTACATGCGGCGGAGGTCGGGGTGCCCTGAGAACACGATCCCGAACATGTCGTACGTCTCCCTCTCGTGCCAGTTCGCGCCGGGCCAGACCCCCGTCACGGTCGGCACCGTGAGGTCCTGCTCGTCCACAAGCACCTTGAGGCGGACGTACTCCCTGTTCCGGAGCGAGTAGAGGTTGTACACGACTTCGAAACGTTCCTCCGGCCGGGCCCTGTCAACGCCGAGAACGTCGATCACCATGTCAAACGCGAGGTCCGGGTCGTCCCTCAGTATCGCACATGCGCGGGCAATCTGCTCGCGCCGGACCGTCACCGTCACGTCCCCCCTGAATTCCGCCACACCCCGCACGCTTCCGGGGAGATGCTGCTCCAGCTTCTCCGCAACGTTCTTTTTCATCCGGACGCTCCCGCCGTCACGGCCGCCGCATCGGCGGGGATGACGATTTTGTCCCCGCGCATGTAGCTGCCGATCGTCGTGTCCCCGGCGATCTTTTTCTGGAGTTCCATCAGCCCGTGGAGGAGCGCCTCAGGCCGGGGAGGGCATCCGGCAACGTACACGTCGACCGGCATGAACTGGTCGATTCCCTGCACCACGGAATAGGATCGGAACATCCCCCCGGAGGAGGCGCAGGCGCCCATGGAGATCACCCATTTCGGATCGGGCATCTGGTCGTAGATCTTCCGGACGACCTTCGCCATTTTGTACGTCACCGTCCCCGCAACGATCATGACGTCGCACTGGCGCGGCGTGAAGCGCATGACTTCGGAACCGAACCGCGAGATGTCGAACCGCGGCGACGCGGTTGCCATCATCTCGATGGCACAGCAGGAAATTCCCATCGGCATCGGCCAGAGGGAATTCTTCCGCGCCCAGTTGATCATGTCGTCGAGGCGCGACGTGATGAAGCCTTCGTTCGTCAGGCCTTCTAGTGCCACTGCAATGCTCCCTTCTTCACGATATACACGAACCCCACGAGAAGAATGCCGATGAACGCCATCATCTCCGTGAACCCCGGGACCCCGAGCGAACGGAACGTCACCGCCCACGGGTACATGAAAACAGTCTCGATGTCAAACACGATAAACAGCATCGCCACGAGATAGAACTTCACCGAAAAGCGCTCGCGCGCGCTCTTCACGGGCTCCATCCCGCTTTCGTACGTCGAGAGTTTCTCCTCGGTGGGATGCTTCGGACCGATCAGGCGGTTGATGTTCGTAAACACCAGACCCGCCAGCACGCCCAGGCCGAGCATTATGGCAATAGGAATGTATTGCACCATGGGGTCACACTTTCACAACACCGGGGTGAGAGGGAAAGTTGCGTCTGAATGGGCGAAATCTACTCAAAAACGGGGTGAATGTCAACGAAGAGGTTCAGTTGATCCCTTCGTACATCCCTTCGATGAGCGGGGCATAGCGTTCTTCAATGACCCTGCGCCGGACTTTCTGCGTCGGGGTGAGCTCACCTTCTTCCACGCTGAACTCCCTGTCGAGAAGCGTGAACTTCCTCACCCGCTCGTAATTGGCGAGGTCTTTCTGAATCTGATGGATGTTCGACTGCATCAGCTCGTAGATCGTCGGGTGCGAGGCAAGGTCCGTATTTGTCGCGTAGGCAATCCCCCGGGAATCGGCATATTCCTTGAGCGCGTCGAAATCCGGCACGATGAGCGCCGTCAGGAACATCCTCCGGTCCCCGATGAGCATGAACTGCTCGATATACTTGTTCGAGAGGAAGAGGTTCTCGATGGGCTGCGGGGCGATGTTCTTCCCCCCCGAGCTGACGAACATGTGCTTCTTCCTGTCGGTGATACGAATGAACCCCTCCGCGTCGATCATGCCGATGTCGCCCGTGTGGAGCCAGCCTTCGGCGTCGACCGCGTCTTTCGTCGCCTCGGGGTTGTTCCAGTACCCCTTCATGATGTTCGGCCCGCGCGCCAGTATCTCGCCGTCGGGGGCGATCGTCACTTCGACCCCCGGGATGGGGCGGCCGACGGTCCCGAACCTGTAGCTGTCGAGCCGGTTGACGGAAATCACCGGCGAACTCTCTGTCAGACCGTACCCCTCGATGATCGTCAGACCTATCGCTTCAAAGAACTCGCCGAACTCCCTCCCGAGGGCAGCGCCCCCCGAGCAGAAGAAGCGCATCCGCCCTCCGGTTCTGCTCCTGACCTTCTCGAACACAAGACGGTCTGCGAGAAGATGCCTGATGCGGAGGAACGCGGGGACCTTTCCCTCCCTCGCGCACGCTGCAAACTCCCGCCCGACCCCGATCGCCCAGTAGAACAGATTCCGACGAAGGGGGGAACCGCCGTCGACCTGCTTGATGATCCGGCTCTGAATCCGCTCGAACAGCCGGGGGACGGTCGTCACGATCGTCGGCCTCACCTCCAGCATGTTCTCGCGCACAGTCTCGACGCTCTCCGCGAACGCCACCGTGGCGCCGCAGGCCAGTCCCGTGTAATATCCCGCCATCCGCTCGAACGAATGGCTGAGCGGCAGGAACGAAAGAAGAACGTCCGTCGTCCCGAACGGGATCGCTTCGGCGGCGCTCCGTATGTTGCTGCAGAGGTTGTCATGCGTGAGCATGACCCCCTTGGGGTTCCCCGTGGTTCCGGACGTGTAAATGATCGTCAGGAGGTCGTCCGGCTTCACCATGGCAAGCGAAGCACGGAGAAACCCGGGATTCTCCCTTTCGAATTCCTCCCCGGCGCCCATAACAGCGGAATACGCGATCGTCCCGGAGCAGGGCGGGAGGGGGCCCTTCTCCCCCATGACGACGGTCTTCTCGAGCGTGGGGACGTTTTGACTGATTCTTGAAACTTTGTTGAGCTGAAACTGGTTGGAGACAACGGCAAACCTCACCGCGGCGTCGTTGAATATGTACTCGATCTGCTTTGCCGTCATCGTGGGATACACCGGGACGCTCACCGCGCCGAGGAGGGCGATCGCCTGGTCGGCGACGACCCACTCAGGCCTGTTTTCCGAAATGATGCAGATCCTCTCCCCCGGCTTGAGTCCCATGGAGGCCAGTCCGGATGCGAAGAGCCCGACCTGGCGGCGCAACTCCGTGTACGGGATGCCTTTATAGGAGCCGTCCGACTTGACCATGAGCGCGGGCTTGCGCGCGCCGGCGAAGCGGGACGTCAACCTGTCGAACATTTCGGGGATTGTGCCAAATTCAACGGCGGCAGACATGATCTCGGGCACCTCTGGTGGCAGTGCTGAAGGCTGGAGGGAAAAAGACACGGAAAAAATAAGATTGCGTTGAATGAAAAGCAAGGCCCGCGGACAAAATCGGTGAACAATGTGTGTGCCGCTGTCACTCTCCCGCGCGGGGAAAAATAGTCCGCCCCCTAAGTTGTTGTCACAGAGCACAAAGGGCCACCCCGGAAAATATTAACTTGACTTCACTCCGTCAACGTATTATATTTTCCGCCGTTGCCCCTACCTTCCGGCTGGTCAAACAGCACGATTCGGCGTCACAAACAAAGGGTCATGCGGATGCGGCGAGCCACAACGGTCTCCCTGAAGAGCAACGAGAATCTGATGCCCTGCAGTACACCATAAGTCTGTCCCCTCACCCCGTTCCATGCGTGGATTACTGAACCGGGGGGGGATGGTTTTTACTGTGTTTTTTCTAAAGCGAGGACAAGCCCAATGGCCCACAAGGAGACTCCCCCTGTTCCCTCCGTGGACACCAGAAATGCGGCACGAGCGGTCAAGGGATCGAAGGCGATGAACGAGACGATCATGGATCTCGCCCTCGATTGCCACGACTATTATAAGGACAACGATCTTGCCGCGGATGTGCTCCGGTCGAAATATCTCTCGCACAGCGAGAAGGGACCGATGCACATGTGGGACCGGATTGCCAGGGCCCTCGCCTCCGTCGAGAAGGACCAGGAATACTGGTACAACCGGTTCCTCGAGCTCCTCTTCGATTTCCGTTTCGTCCCCGGGGGACGCGTCATGCACGGGGCGGGGCGCGTCGATGCGCGGCGCAGGCCGACGCTCTCCAACTGCTACGTGATTCCCATCGAAGAGGACAGCCTCGAGGGAATTTACCGCTGCATCACCGAATCGGCAATGGTCTACCGGACCGGCGGGGGCGTCGGCACCGACCTCTCCGTCCTGCGCCCCGAAGGGGCCGCCGTCAACGCCACGATCGATCACTCGCCCGGCGCAACCGCGTTCATGAATCTCTTCAGCGAGAGCACGAACACGGTGTCGCAGGCCGGCCGGCGCGGCGCGCTCATGCTGACGATGCGCGTCGACCACCCCGATATCGAGCGGTTCATCACGATCAAGAACGACCCGCGGCGCGTGAAGGTGCAGCACGCAAACATCAGCGTGCTCATCACGCACGAGTTCATGAACGCGGTCACGAACGACCTTGATTTCGAGCTCCGCTGGAACGGGAAGGGCTACAGGAAAGTGAAGGCGAAGGAACTCTGGTTCAAGATCATCAAGAACGCACACGCATCGGCCGAGCCCGGGATCATCTTCTGGGACACGATGAAGGACTTCCACAACGTCGAATACGCCAACCCCCTGAGCAGCACGAACCCGTGCGGCGAGCAGCCCCTGGCCGCCTACACCGCGTGCAACCTGGGGAACATCAACCTGAGCAAATTCGTCGACGACCAGGGAAAATTCGACTACAAGGAGCTTGCGGAAGTGACCCGGGTGGCGACCCGGTTCATGGACAACATCATCGATTACAACATGGAGAACCACGCGCTCGACAAAATCAAGAAGGCGGTGGCCTCGGACCGGCGCATCGGGCTCGGCATCACCGGGCTGGCGGACGCGCTCGTGATGATGAAGATCAAGTACGATACGCAGGAAGCGCTCGACGAGACCGAGAAGATGATGCGCACGATCCGGGACGAGTCGTACGCGACATCCGTCGAGCTGGCGCGCGAAAAAGGACCCTTCCCCCTCTTCTCCTGGGAGGGGTATTCCCGGAGCAAGTTCGTCCAGGGGCTCCCGCAGGAAATCCAGGACAACATCAGGGCGAACGGAATCCGGAATAGCACCGTCATCACGATGCCCCCGGTGGGGACGGGATCGATCGTCGCCCAGACGAGCTCGGGGATCGAACCGATATTCTGCACGAGCTACCGCCGGAAAGTGAAGAACCACGACGGCGAAACGTACTCGGAATACAAGGTGTATCATCCGCTCATCAAACAGATGTTCGGCAGCGATGAGGAACTTCCCCCCCACGTCGTCACCGCCCATCAGATCGATCCGTATTTCCGCGTCAAGATGCAGGGGGTGATCCAGAAATACGTCGACAGCAGCATTTCGTCGACGGTGAACCTGGCGGAAAACGTGAGCGTCGAGACCGTCGCGGACATCTACATGACGGCGTACAAATCGGGGCTGAAGGGGATCACGGTCTACAGGGAGGGGAGCAGGGAAGGGATTCTTCAAACCGAAGAGTTCGCTGTAAAGCAGGAAGGGAAAAAAACCGGCCGTTCCGACGAAAAGCACGCCCGCTCGCCGCGGCAGCGCCCCCAGATGACCGTGGGGGTGACCGAACGGATGAAAACCGGCGAGGGGTACCTCTACGTGACGATTAACGAAGATGAGACCGGCCTGTGCGAGGTCTTCACGACAATCGGCAAGGCGGGCGGGAACGCGGCCGCACAGTCCGAGGCAATCAGCAGGCTGATCTCGCTGGGTCTCCGCTCCGGCATCGAGCCGCGCGAGATCGTGAAGCAGCTCAAAGGAATCTCAGGACCCTCCCCCGTCTGGGACGGGCACGGAGGCCAGATCCTCTCCACGCCGGACGCAATCGGCAAGGTGATCGAACACTACATCGAGAACCGCGAGCACATCGCCGCGAAGAGATCCCCGGCAACGGCGGCAGGGATGCAGAGCGCACACGCGACCCAGGGGCCGGCAAAGAGCTCCCAGGGAAGTTCGACGACGTGCCCGGAGTGCGGGACGAACGTCGAGCACGTCAGCGGATGCGTTGTCTGCTATAACTGCGGCTGGAGCAAATGCTGATCTGACGGGTTCCGTTCAAGACCAGACATCCAGCCGCGCAGGCGGCTGGATTTTTTTTCAGGCGTCACAACATGGATGACACTTCCAGCGGCCCGCACAAGCGGGCCCTTCCCCTCCTCCGCTGGGCTCTCCCCGCCCTCCCGTGCATCGTCTTCATCGTCATCTGCCTCCTCTGCATTAACGAGACAATGCTCTATAGCCCGGACAGTGTGAACTATCTCGGCTGGGCCCACTCTCTTTCGCGCCTCGAGGGTTTCAGGAACGGCATGGGGCCGGAGCCCGAGCGGTACGTGTTCAACGCTCCCCTCTATCCCCTGCTGCTGGCCCCGGCGGCGCTCGCGTTCCCCCTGAGCATCCCGGCGGCAAAGATCGTCACGGTGCTTGCAGGCTTCGTGACGCTCGCCGCGTTTCAGATGTTCCTGTCGCGGAAAGTCTCCGCGGGTGCGGCCACCGGGGCGGCGCTCTTCCTTGCCGTCAATCCCCTGTTCGTCCTCTATTCGACGCAGGTGCTCTCGGACATCCCGTTCGCGGCCTGCTGCGTGATCGTGATGCTGCTCCTCGACCGCCTTTTCTCCGGGCCCGAGGCGGACGAGCGCCTCACGCCGTACCTCATCGCGGCGCTCACCGCGGCGGTGTTTCTCCGCGAAGTCGGCATCGCGCTCGTGTTCGCTGCGGCAGTTCTCCTCCTCCTCCGCGGCCGCACGCGGACACTCCTCCTTCTCCTCGTCACCGTGTCGCTCGCGTACGGACTCTGGTACGTGAGAAACGAGATCGTTGTCGCCCGCGCGGAGAATCCCGGACTGAGGAACCTATCGCTCTTCTTCTCCCACGTCTACACGGCGTCCTCGTCCTCCCCCCTTGCGGAGATCGGCGCGCGGCTCTCCCGGAGCGCGACATTCTACGGCGGAGCGCTCCTTTCGATGCTCACGGCACCGTTCAACGCAGGCTGGACGTACAGCGTAACGGATTCCTCGGACCCTCTCTTCCGCGCGGTTCTGGCGTTCACCGTCGCTGCCCGCTGGCCGCTCGCGATCGTCTCGTGCATCCCAGTCGCACTCGGGGTGCGCCGCATCGCCCGCGACACGGTTCACGGACCATTCCTCGCGGCGCTCATCCCCGCATACGGAGCAATCATCGCGCTGTATCCCGTGTCGGACATACGTTTCCTCTTTCCCGCCATCCTGCTCCTCCTCTGGTGCGGAGCGGCGGGGCTTGCGGAGACCTTTGGAACACTGAAGGGGAGACCGAACGGGCGCATGTGGACCGTCGCGCTCCCCGCGCTCGTCCTTCTCCTCGCCGTGCCGAACCTCGTGTGGATACGGAACGTCATTGCGACGAACCTCGCATACCGGAGCAACCCGGACGAGTTCGTCTCTCTCCACGCCGGAAACGACCCGTATCCGGACGAACTCCTGCTCCTCCCCCGCCGCGCGGCGTCGTGGATAGCGGAAGAATCCCCCGCCGGAACCGTGGTCGGCTCAAAGATCAAGGCCGCCGCGCTCTGGCTGGAGGGGAGGCCGCTCCTCGTGCTCAACCCGCTCATTCCGACGGAAGAGTTCGACAACAGGATCCGGGATTACGGGATACGGTATCTCGTGTGCGAACTCCAGGCGCACCAGATACCCGATTTTGCATTCCAGATGGCGCTCTCCATCCGGCATACGTTTACGCCGGTCTTCTCGTTCGGGGACGTGCGGGTCTACCGGGTCGGCGAGAAAGGGGACATTCACCAGCCGTCACTCGTCGCCGCGGCGGGAGGGTACGGCCCCGTCGAGGCGGCGTTCCTCCAGGGAGTCTATGCGCTCGCGTACGGTGGCGAACGCCGGGCGCTTGCGACATTCCGCGCGATGGAACGGGTCCCGGGGGCGGAGACGCCTTCGCTGTTCTACGAAGCGATCGCGCGCGAATTTGCAATGGACATCGACACCGCGGGTATGCTCTTTGCGCGTTTCCGGACGATTCCCCAGTCAGCCGCATACCTGAGCCAGGCACAGGCCCACGAGAACATCATCGCCCTCCTCCGGGACGCCGCGGCGGACCCCCCCGGCGAAGAGAAGGCCGCAAAATACCAGGAGGCCGCGCTGAGCTACTGGATACTCGGATTCCGGACGCAGGGGGTCGCGATGCTCCGAGAGTCGCTCAGGCTCGACCCGGGGCGTTTTTCCGGGGAGGTGTTCGGGGCGGTGTTCTCGCTCGCCCTGGGGGACACCGCGGGAGCCCGGGAGGGGGTGAAGCTCGCCGAACGCGCGCGGCCGACGGACCCCCTGACAGGATCGCTCCGGTTGATCATGGCATGCATCGACTCGCTCCCTTCCGAGGAAACGCACGGGAGGCTGGAGATTGCCATCGGACGGCAGTTCGCATCGATGGGGCTCTACGAGATGGGAATCGACCAGGCGATGAAAGCGCTCCGGGACGGGGAAAACCCCGATGCACTTCGCCTCCTTGCCGGCATTTACGTCAGGAAAGAGCGCCATGCCCCCGCAATCGCCGCCCTGCGCCGGCTCGTGCGCGCAGCCCCGGGCGACTCCGCAGCGGCGGCGGACCTCCGGAAGTACTCGATCCTGTGGGAATAAGAAACGCCCCCCGTCAGATATCGCAGGGGGCGCATGAAAGGAGCCTGAAGCGGGGAACGATCAGAGGAAACTCCGCACCGCCTTTTCAAAATCGTCTTTTGACATATACCCGACGTGACGCTGGAGGACTTTGCCGTTCCTGTCGACGAAGAATGTCGTCGGAATCGCATCGATACCCCCGTACGCATCCGTCACCTCCCCGTTTCCGAGAACCACGGGATACGTGATGTTGAGTTTCTTGACGAACGGCGTGATCGCACCCCAGCCGTCCTGATCAACGGAGATGCCTACGATCTCCAGCCCCTTCCCCCTGTATTTCTGATAAATGTCGAGCATCCCCGGAATCTCCGCACGGCAGGGCCCGCACCACGTCGCCCAGAAATTCACAACGACGACTTTTCCGTGGAGCTTCGCAAGTTCCACCGGCTCTCCCGCGGCGTTTTTCAGCTTGAAATTGGGCGCCGTCTCTTTCCCCTGACCGGGGGCCGACGGAGCGGTCAATAACGCAAACGCCAGAACAATTCCTGCACCTCGGATTCCTCGCATCGGTACTCCTCCTGTTGTGAATATCGTCTCCGCGGCCGGGCCGCTGCCCGCCACCACTTGAACATCGGACAGCGCAATCCGGTTCATCCTCCCGCGCCGCGCATGTCAGTCCTTCGGGGCCCAGGCCCTCAGGAACGCCATCACCTTCTCCGGGTCATGCCCTTTCCCATTTTCAAGCTCCCCGGTGTCCTGCGAATGCAGAAGTGTGCCGTCGCTTTCGAGAACGAACAGGTGAGGATATCCCCTGACGGGCGGGTAGCGGGAAAGAACCCCCTCGTTCTTATTTTCCGGGCTCCAGTTCACTTTCACGACAACGTAATGCGCCTCCCTGTACTTCTCAAGCTCAGCATGGATCGTGAAGAGCGTATCGAGCCTCCGGCACCAGATGCACCACTCTCCCCCCACGTCAAGAAGCACACGGCGTCCCGTGCGGCCGGCCTCGGCGACCGCGCTTTTGATATCGGCGGCCGCGTCGCGCGAGGGATCGAACCGCCCGGCCGGGACATATCCCGGCGTCCGCGCACCCTTCGCCGCATCCTGCGCAGGCGCACGATCGGTGACAATGCTCATTGCGGCGGCAAGAAGCAGGACGTACAGTACAAGGCGGTTCATCCGGTTCTCCCTTCAGATACCAGGTTCACGTGAAACGGCACAGAGAAATAATGTACTAACATTGATCGATCGAATCAAATTCACGGGGGAAGGCGCAGAAGGGGCGGGAGGGGCCCTGAGCACCCCTCCCGTGCACGGGCTATTCGTAGCGGAGAGATTCGACGGGGTCGACGGCCGCCGCGCGCCGGGCGGGGAAGAATCCGGCGAGAAGACCAATCGCACCGAGTATCGCCGCGGTGATGATCATGATCGCGGGGGAGAGGACGGGGCGCCCGAGGAATTGCATGGGACCGCTCGCGGGAATAAGCCTGACTGCACCGATGACGGCCACCGAGATCAGCGTCCCTATCCCTCCCCCGAGGAACGAAAGAAAGAGCGCCTCGAATACGATCTGCGCGTGAATGTAACTCTTGCGGGCGCCCAGGGCCATCTTGACCCCGATGTCATGCGTCCGTTCCTTGACAACGACGTACATGACGTTCGCGACGCCGACTCCGGCGATGAGAAGCGTGAGAAGCCCCACCGACCCGAGAAATATCGTCACCCCGAGCGCGATCTTCTCCCCGATTTTCTCCGCCTCGATGAAGTCCCAGATGAACAGCGTCCGGTCGTCCGTGGGGTCGAAGTTGTACTTGCGCGCCAGGACGCGGAAGATCTCCTTCTTCAGTTCCTCCTGGCGGGAGGGATCGGCGGGACGGACGACGATCGAGTTCACGTGCTCGTTCCCGTACATCGTGCGGAACGTGGAATACGGGATGATCGCCCTCTCGTCGTCGGGACCGTTGTTCATCGCCGTCTGGAGCTTCCGCTGGAGAACGCCGACCACGGTAAACGGCATGCCGTCAAACGCAATAGTCTGGCCGACAGGATCATCCTTGCCGAATATGTCCTCCGCGATTTTCCCCCCCAGGACGAGTGAACGGCGCTGCTGGATGAGATCCATTTCATCGAGGAACCGGCCTCCGGAGGCCGGGTACATCCGCCGCATCTCTTCGAACATGGGGTTGACGCCCTCGCACTCGGTCGACGTCGTGAATTTTCCCCGGGTCAGGCTCACGTTGTTCCTGTACTGGGGGCTTATCATCGCAATACCGGGGATCGCCTGGCGGAGAAGGAGCGCGTCGTCCTCGACTAGCCGGATCTTCCGCCCCTTTGCCATCCCCTCGTACTGCTTCCCGGTCTCCCCACCGTAGAGGATCATGATCCTGTTGCCGGCGTTCACGAGGCCGTTCTCCATCTGGATCCCCAGCCCCTCGCCGAACGACATGAGCAGGACAACGGCGACAGTCCCCCATGTGATCGCGACGATCGTCAGAAACGCCCGCGTGCGCTGGGCTTTCATGTCCTGGAAGAATTCACGGAGGAGTTCGAGCCACATAGCTCCCTCTTTTCCCTTCAGTGGTGTGGCGGCGGGCCCGCGCGGAGCCGCTCAGGACCGCAGGCATTCGACGACATTCAGGCCGGCCGCGCGGCGGGCCGCGCGACACTCAGTCAGGAGCGCAGACATTCGACAACGTTCAGATTTGACGCGCGGCGGGCCGCGCGAAGCCGCTCAGGACCGCAGGCATTCGACAACATTCAGGCCGGCCGCGCGGCGGGCCGGGAAGAGTCCCGCCGCGAGCCCGATCATCGCAAGGACGACAACCGTCGCAAGCGCGACCGTTACGGAGATCTCCGGCGTGCCGACATACTCCTTTATCGGGATGTACCGCATCACGATCGTGATCCCCCAGGCGATCAGAAACCCTATCGACGAGCCGATCGCAATGATGAAAAACGTCTCGGCAAAGAACTGGGAAAGGATCGAGCTCCGCCGCGCCCCCACGGCGCGCCGGACCCCGATCTCCTTGACGCGCTCCTGCACAACGATGTACATGATGTTGGCGACCCCGATCCCCCCCACGCCGAGCGTAAAGCTGCCAATCAGGCCCATGAAGAGATTGAACGCCAGGAAGAAGTAAAACAGGAACTTGTCGAATTCCGACGTATCCCAGATCCACACGGCGTCCCTGTCCGTCGGGTCGAACCTGTATTTCTTCCCCAGGATCGTCCGGACCTGGTCCTGCACCTGTTCAGCCTGTCGCGGGTCCTTCGGCGTGTAGATGATGTTATTGACGTGCACCGCGCCGAACACGGAGGCAAACGTCGATGCGGGGATGAAGACTCTGTCCTGGTCGCGCCGGTTGTACGACGAACTCTGCGTCTTCTTCTGCATCACCCCCACGACGAGGAAGGGAACATTGTCGACCATGACGACCTTCCCCACCGCCTCACCCTCGCCGAACAGGAGACGCTTCACCTCGTCACCGATCAGGGCCACCCGCTTCCGGTCCTTCATGTCGACGTCGTCGATGAACCTCCCTCCCGGCTCGGGGATGATGCTGCGCATCTCGGCGTAGACGGGGTAGATGCCCGAGACAAGCGTGTTTGTTATGTTTTCGCCGAGCCGGACCTGCGCATCCCCGGCGGAATACTCGGGACTCACGCGCCCGATCCCCGGGACCTGCGTCGCGAGGAGACGGGCGTCGTCTTCAAGAAAACTCACGGGGCGGCCGATCCCGAATCCCTCGAACGGCTTCGTCGTCCGCCCGGGAAACATGATCGCCACGCTCTCGCCGATCCCGTGCATGTTGATCGCAAGCTGGCGTTTGAATCCCATGCCGAAAGCGAGAAGGACGACAATCGCCACGGTTCCCCAGACGATGCCGAATACCGTCAGAAACGTCCGGAGCTTCTGTGCCCTCATGTCGCGCAGGAATTCGCTTATTGTCGTCCGCAGGGAGTCCATGGCGTCCTATTCGATCTTCTTGACCGGCTTTTCGAGCACCTCGTCCCCCTCCTTCAGCCCCTCCGCCACCTCGATCGTGATGGCGTCACTCAGCCCGGTTTTGATACAGCGTTCCTCGTCCTTCCCATCGCCCAGGGGGACCCGGACAAACGCCGAATCGTTCCTGAACGTGACGACCCGCTCCGGGATCACAAGGACGCTGTCCTTGTGCCGGATGATCACGCTTGCGTTCGCGGAGTACCCCGCACGCAGGACGCTGTTGGACGCCCGGGGGATCGCGATCTCTATCGGAAACACGGTCGCATTCTCCTTCTTCTCCGCCTTCAGCGAGATCTTCGTCAGCGTTCCCGTGACCCTGTCCGTCGGGAGCGCGCCGACCTTGATTTCCGCGGGCATCCCCTCCTTCATGCGCCCGACGTCGATCTCATCGACCGTGCCCTTGAACAGGAGCCGGTCCATGTTTGCCATCTTCATGAGGACCGTCCCCTCCTGGTACGTCGTGAGCGGCGTGACGGGATCCCCGACCTCCACCGTTTTCTTCAGGACGAACCCGTCGATCGGCGCCTTCACGATCGACTCGATCTCCACCCCCCCGATCTTCACGCGCCCGCTTTCCAGGAGCTGCAGGCGCTCATTGTTCAGGCTGACGGTGAGCTCCGATTGCTCGTAGTGCCGCTGGAAGTCCTCATAGTCCTTGGGGGAAATCAGACGCTTCGCAACAAGCGTGTCCTGCCGGACCTTGTCCTTCGCCGCATTATCGAGATCCACCTGCGAGAGCTGGAGGTTCCGCTTGGCCTCCGCGAGCTCAAGCGGGGTCGGGTCCGGCCTGACCTCCAGGAGAGGTTGGCCCGCCCTGACAAACGTTCCGGCGTCCGCGAAAATCCTGCTGACCGCCCCCGAAACTTTCGACTTGACGGAGATCTCGTTCTCCGGCTCGATCGTCCCGACGGCAAGCGCCTTGTCGATGATGTTCCCCTTCGTGACCTTCACGCGGGGAACGCCGGCGTCGTCCCCTTTTTTTGAACCGCCAAAGAGAAAGAACGCCGCCACCACGAGCACCACGGCGCCGATGGACGAAAACATGATTTTCTTTTTCATGGAAAGGCTCCGGAAAGGAGAGGAGAAGTGTACCGCATTACTATACGCCCGGTCCGTTCAATTGTTGCAAAAACGGACGAATTACGCTAGATTCGCGTTATGGATGCTCGAGGGACGCTCGCCGATTTCCATCCCGCTGTGCGGGACTGGTTCGTCCGCACATACGGCTCTCCCACCCCCCCGCAGACGCTCGGCTGGCCGAGCATCTCCGCCGGGAAGAACACGCTCATACTCGCCCCCACGGGTTCCGGGAAGACGCTCGCGGCGTTTCTCTGGGCCATCAACCACCTTGTCGAACAGCACCTGTCTGGGGAGCTCCCGGAAGGCGTCAGAATTCTGTATATCTCGCCGCTCAAGGCGCTCAACAACGATATCGGGCGAAACCTCGAGGGACCCCTGGAGGGGATCCGCCGCACGGCGGCGGAATCGGGATTGGACATTCCGAAGATCCGGACGGGAATCAGGACGGGTGACACGCCGCAAACTGCACGCGCCGCGATGCAGAGGAAGCCCCCCGACATACTCATCACGACCCCCGAATCGCTCTACCTGATGCTGACATCCGGGCGCTCACGGGGGATGTTCCGCACGGTGCAGTACGTCATCGTCGACGAGATCCACGCCATGTGCGGAAACAAGCGGGGGGTCCACCTCTCACTCTCTCTCGAAAGGCTCCAGGAGGTGGCGGAGCAGGAATTCGTGAGGATCGGACTCTCCGCGACGCAGAAACCGCTGGAGCGGATCGCGGCGTACCTGGGGGGGCAGGATGCGGAGGGAAGCGCATTCGTCCCCCGCCGCGTGAACATCATCGACGCGGGACACCGGAAAACGATGGACGTACGCGTGGCGTGCGCGCCGGCGGATTTTTCGCTCCTCACCCCCGAAGGGGTCTGGCCGCTCATATTCACGGAGATCCTCGCGCTCGTCCGTCTCCACAGGACGACGCTCATATTCGTGAACAACAGGCGGCTCGCCGAACGCGCCGCCGCTGCGCTGAACGACATGGCAGCGGGACCGGTGCAGGAGAGCGACGCGGAGGAAGAGCGCGCCGCGGCTCCCGCGGCAATCAACCTCCATGCACCGCTCAGGGCAACGCCGAAGGACGCGGACGGGGAGCCGCTGGTCCGGGCGTACCACGGGAGCATGTCACGTGATGCCCGGGAGGATATGGAATCGGACCTCAAGGAGGGGAAGATCAGGGGACTCGTCGCCACCTCCTCGCTCGAACTCGGCATCGATATCGGGAGCATCGACCTCGTCATACAGCTCCAGTCCCCGCGGGGTATCGCCCGCGGCCTCCAGAGGATCGGCCGGTCCGGGCACCTCGTCACCGCCACAAGCAAGGGGAGGATATTCCCCACGCACCGCGAGGACCTTGTCGAGTCCGTCGTGGTCTCCGGCGGCATCGCCGCACACGAAGTGGAAGAAAGCGCGATCCCGGAAAACTGCCTGGACGTGCTCGCCCAGCAGATCGTCGCCGCCGTAAGCGTGGAGGAGAGGGATCCGGACGATCTCTACAGGCTCGTCCGGCAGTCGTACTGCTACAGGGACCTTTCACGCACGCTGTTCGACGGCGTGATCGGGATGATCGCCGGGCGCTACGCGGAGGGGACGCTTCGCGAGCTCCGCGGAATCGTCTCGTGGGACAGGGTGAACGGGGTTCTCCGCGCACTCCCCGGGACGCTGCGGCGGGCGGTGACGGGAGGAGGGACGATCGCGGACCGCGGATACTACGGCGTGTACCTGAGGGACGGGAAGACGAAGGTCGGCGAAGTGGACGAGGAATTCGTCTATGAGACAAGGAACGGGGATACGTTCATACTCGGTTCGAGCGTCTGGCGCGTCGAGGAGATCGACGCCAACCGGATCACGGTAAGCCCCGCCCCGGGGCAGCCCGCCCGGATGCCGTTCTGGAAAGGGGAAGGGATCGGGCGGAGCTACGAGCTCGGCGTACAGGTCGGCCGGTTCCGGAGAGCCATGGAGGAGTCGCTCGATGCGCCGGACTCCCTCTCCCGGCTCAGGAACTCCTACCCGATCGACAGCCGCGCGGCATGGAACATACGGGAGTATTTCCGGAGGCAGCGGGACTCCACCGGCGTCATTCCCCACGACTGCCGGATACTCGTGGAATCGTTCCGCGACGAGATCGGGGATCCGCGCCTTGTCATCCACTCTTCATTCGGACGGAGGGTGAACGGACTCCTCGGGCTCTTTGCCGCGAGGCGGATGCACGACCTCACGGGAACCGAGCCCCAGATGCTGTACAATGACGACGGCATACTCCTCCGTTCGGCGGACGCCGACTCCCTCCCGCCGGACATATTCGACCGGATCGATCCGGAGGAGGCCCGCTCCGTGGTCCTTGACGAAGTCCTCGCATCCCCGCTCTTCGGCGGGCAGTTCCGGCAGAACGCCTCCAGGGCGCTCCTGATGCCGCGGACCGCGCCGGGGAAACGGACCCCACTCTGGCTCCAGCGCCTCCGCGCCGCCGACATACTCCAGATCGCTCGAAGGTATGACGACTTCCCGATCGTCATCGAAACCGTGCGGGAGATACTGAACGACGTTCTCGATTTCGGCCACTTCACGGAGATTCTCCGGGGGATCGCAGGCGGCGCCATCGCCGTCGAGCACGCGGCGACGGAGATCCCCTCGCCGTTCGCCGCGAGCCTGATATTCGACTTCATCGCCGTGTACATGTACCAGAGCGACCAGCCGCGCGAAGACAGGCTGAGCCAGTACCTGGCGGTGAACAGGGAAATCCTGGGGGAAATCATCGATAAGGATACGCTCTCCTCTCTCGTGCGCCCGGAGGCGGTCGAGTTTGTCGATGCCCGCCTGCAGCACCGCGCGGACGGGACGCGGGCCCGCTCACCCGAGGAGCTCATGGAGATATTTCTTCGGATCGGGGACCTGACGGACGATGAGGTTCGCGCCCGGTGCGACGGCGATCATCTGGCCATACTCCGTACGCTCAAGGAGGACGGACGGATTGTTCAGGTGGCCTTTGCGGACGGCCCGCGGTGGATCGCGGCGGAGGAGAAGGAACTTTACGCCCCGCCCGACTCTCCACGGAACGCGGCATTCCTCGTCGGGAGGTACGTGCAGAACCACGGGCCCCTCACGAGCGCGGAGATCGGCAGGAGATTCGGCACAGAGGCCGCCAGCGCGGAGCGGATCGCGGCCGCACTCGCGGATTCGAATGAGATGATCAGGGGGAATTTCACCGCACGCGGGGAATACCCAGAGTGGTGTCACAGGGGAACGCTCGAGAGCATACACCGGCAGACGATCTCACTCCTCCGGCACGAGATCACCCCCTCGGCCCCGGCTGAATTCGCATCGTTCCTCTTCCGGTGGCAGGGTGTGCGCGGCGCGGGGAAGGGGATCGATATCGCATCCGCCCTGGGACGGCTTGAAGGACTCCCGCTCCCCGCCGAGGTCTGGGAGAGGGACATACTCCGGGCACGTGTCAGCGACATCACCTCTGAGGCTCTGACGCGGTTCACATCCGGGGGATACGGTGCATGGGTCGGAAGCGGGGCGGGACGGATACGATTCATTTTCCGCGGGAACGGGGGGCTCTATGTGGAGCCGGGAACCCCCGGGAATCCCGGCGCCGAAGGAAACGAAGCAGGCGGGCGGCTGCGCGAGCCTGCGCGCAGGATACTGGAATACATCGGGAAAAGCGGCGCCTCGTTCTTCAGCGACGTCCGGGAAGGGACGGGGCTCTCGCTCGAAGGGATGAACGGTGGGATTGCGGAGCTTTTCTGGAACGGCATTGTCACGAACGACGTATTCGCAGAGGTGACCGCGGTGCGCCGTCCGGCGCACTCTGATGAACCGGAGCATTATGAACGGATTGAACTCGTGAATCCCCGGCGCGCACCGCAGAGGGGGCGGATCATGCAGGCGGCACGCCGGGCCCTGCGCCAGGTCCCGGGATGGACAGGACGGTGGTCGCTCGTGCGCACTCCGGGACTTATGGGGGATCCGCCCGCTCCCGGTGAGCGCGCGCGGGCACAGGCCGGGCTGCTTCTCGAGAGGTACGGGATCGTGGCGCGCGAGTTCCATCCCCGCGAGGATCTTCTTCCGTGGGGGATGATAGCACAGGAGCTCGCCCGCATGGAGCTGAAGGGAGAGATACGCCGCGGGTACTTCATCGAGGGGCTCTCCGGGATGCAGTTCGCGCTCCCGTCGGCCGTCGAGGAACTGAGGAAGATGCGCTCGGAGCGCCCCCGCCCCGCCGTCGTGCTTCTCAACGCGTGCGACCCTGCGAACCCCTACGGGCCCGGGTTCGCCATCCCCCCCGGACAGAAGGGCGGCACCCCGCTCCGCGCGCCGCGCGCGGCCTCGGTATACATTGCGTTCGAGGGGGGGAGGCCGTTTCTCCTGTTCGAATCCTCCGGCACACGGATCCGTTCGATCGGCAACCCGGCGCCGGAGACCGTCCGCGAAGGGCTCGAGCTTTTTATCGGGCTCATGAAACTCCCCGGACCGGTGAGGCCGTTCAGGGAGATCGTCGTCGAATACTGCGACGACGTCCGCCCCGCGGAAAGTCCGCTCGGCGCCGCACTGGGAGCGCTCGGTTTCGTGCGGGACTCCAACCAGACAATGCGCAGGGACGAGTACTCCTGAAGCGGGACGTTTCCTTGACTTTGCCCCCCACCGTCGATACATTGATCCGGAATTCCGAACAGAGCACAAACAGGAACAATGACCCCGCCTTCACAGCGAATTGAACGGCTCCGCCACAACGTGCTCACCGAAGTGCTCTCCGACGGGGAATTTGCCGCGCTGGGACCCGAGCTCACGGAATGCCGGTACGCCCCGGGGGAGATCATACTCGAGGACGAAGATGAGGGAGATTCGCTCTACCTCATCGCCAGCGGGCGGGTGCGGATCTCCAAGCGGGACAGGCAGGGGCACGAGACCGTCCTGGCGCTCCTCCATGCCGGGGATTTCTTCGGCGAGCTCGAGCTCATCGACGGGAGGCCGCGGGCCGCGCGCGTAACCGCCGTTGACGAGTGCGTCGTCTGTTCCCTCCCCCGCCCCGTGTTCGAGAGACATCTGCGGAAAACCCCGGCGCTCGCCTACCGTCTGCTCCAGGTTCTCAGCGTGCGGCTCCGGACAGTCGACAGCCAGTTCGTGGCCGAACTCGAGCGGCGCGCGGGGGAGTCTGAAAAGGAGATCGGAAGGCTGAAGCTCGTCATCGAGGCGGCAAAGGCGCTGAACTCGACGCTCGATCTCGACAAGCTTCTCGGCGTAATCCTGGAGACCGCGCTCGGGCTCGTCGACGGGGACCGTGGGACGGTCTACCTCCTGGACGGGGAGAAGAAGGAACTCTGGTCGCGCGTGCTCAAGGGAGGGGAACGGATCGAGATCAGGATGCCGACGGGGAGCGGGATCGCCGGGTACGTCGCCGCAACGGGGGATACGCTGAACATTTCGGACGCCTATTTCGACACCCGGTTCAACCCTGAAATCGACAGGGTCACCGGGTACCGGACGCGGTCGATCCTCTGCATGCCGATGAAGAACAGGGCCGGGTCAATCGCGGGGGTCTTCCAGATACTCAACAAGCGGACGGGAACGTTCACCGGCGACGACGAGAGCGTCCTCGAAGCGCTTTCCGTCCATGCGGCGATCGCCGTCGAGAACGCGAGGCTGTACGAGCAGGAACGGCAGAAGATCGCGATGGAAAAGGACCTCCAGGCCGCCCGGGAGGTGCAGATGACGCTCATACCGAAGCGCGTGCCGGAGGTGGCGGGATACAGGTTTGCCGCCGTCACGATACCGGCGCGCGAAGTGGGGGGCGACCTGTATGATTTCACGGCAAAGGAGCCGGGGCAGCTCGCCGTCTGCCTCGGAGACGTCTCGGGGAAAGGGCTCGCCGCGTCTCTCCTGATGGCAAACGTCCAGGCAACGCTGCGCGACCAGGCGTTTACGGCCGCCCCCGCGTCCGAATGCGTCAGGCGGTCGAACATGCTCCTGTTCCAGAACACGGGGAACGAGAAGTTCGTCACGCTCTTTTACGCACTCCTGGATCCCCCCACCGGTTCGCTGACATGCTGCAACGCGGGGCACGAGAGGCCGTTCGTCGTCCGTTCGGACGGGGAGATCAGCCGCCTCACCGCCGGAGGGACGGTTCTCGGCATACTCGAGGATTATCCCTACGCCGAGGAGACCGTCGTTCTAGCCCCGGGGGACCTCGTCCTCATATTCTCGGACGGCGTCTCGGAGGCCATGGATCCTGCGGGAGAGCAGCTCGGGGAGGAACCGATACGGAAGGTCCTTCTGCAGCATCACCGCGGCGATCCCGAAGATCTCAAGGAGGCGCTCATCGCGGCCGTGCGGACGCACGCCGCAGGGGCCCCCCAGGCGGACGACATCACCATCGTGGCGCTGAAACGGACGGAGTGACAGGTCCGCGGGGAGCTCAGACGGCTTCGGCGACCCACCAGGTCTTGAGCTTCCCCACCGCAGGGTTCGACGTGAAATTGAAATCCTGGCACTCCCGCACCGCAAACGACTCCCGGACGAGAAGCCCCGACACCTCTTCCACCGTGTAAAACCTCTCCCTCACCGTCTCCGTCAAACGCTCCGTCGCGCCGTTCCTCGTGACGTTCAGCGTGACGTTGCACACCGCGGACCGGAGCGCCCTGTCGTAGGCGTTGTCGAGAATGATCGTGAAGTCGCTTTCCTGGAAGGTCTCCGATTTCGTCCAGAGGGACGTGAAGCAGCGCTCGGTGCTCGTGTCGAATATGAACCAGCCCCCGTCCAGCAGGGAGCGGCGGACGCGGCGGATGGCCTCGTCCAGGTCGTCAAGCGTCATGAGGTGGTTCAGGCTGTCGAAGAACGATGTCGCCAGGTGCACGGGGCGCGGGAGCGAAAGCTCGCGCATGTCCTGCCGGATGAACACCACGGAAAGCGGCTTCCCGGAGAGCTTCTCCGATGCCTGCGCGAGCATTCCTTCCGAGCCGTCGACGCCGTAGACCTCCCACCCGCGGCGCGCCATCAGGAGGGCAAGCGTCCCCGTCCCGCACGCGACGTCCACCATCGTCCTCCCGCCGACCCTGTGCGCGCGGACGGACGACAGCAGACGCGGGAAGATCAGCGAACTGAAATCCTTCCCGTAGCTTTTCTGCCACCGGTCGTAGTACGGAGGGAGTTTCTGATACCCTGATCCCATGGCGGAGAGAGTTACCTGACTGTGGCCGCCAGAGAGCCCCTGGCGGGCGCACCCGATTTCATCATGGAGATGAAGTCAGCGAAGAGATAGTCGCTGTCGTGCGGACCCGGGGACGCTTCCGGATGATACTGGACGGAAAAGAGGGGAAGTTCCCTGTGCCGGAACCCCTCATTCGTCTGATCATAGAGATTGACATGCGTGATCTCGACGGCGGAAGGGTCGAGGGAAGCGGGATCCACCGCAAACCCGTGGTTCTGGGACGTGATTTCGATCTTCCCCGTCAGGAGATTCTTCACGGGATGGTTCCCTCCCCGGTGTCCGAATTTCAGCTTGTACGTCTTCCCGCCGAGCGCGAGCGCGAGGATCTGGTGTCCGAGACAGATCCCGAAAATGGGGATCTTTCCGGCGAGCGCGATGACGTTCCGGATCGCCACGCCCACAGCCGCGGGGTCCCCCGGGCCATTCGACAGAAATACTCCGTCCGGCTTCATTGCGATCACGTCCGAGGCCGGAAACCCGGCGGGGACGACGGTGACGACGCATCCGTACAGCACCAGGCGACGGAGTATGTTCCTCTTGATGCCGTAGTCGTACGCGACAACCTTGAAACGGGGAACGCCCGGCTCCCGCGGGGCGGCAATGCGGCCGAGCGCGAACGGCGTCGTGTCCGTCTCATCCCAGGAATAGGGACTCGAACATGTCACCTTCGTCGCGAGATCAAGGCCGTTCATGAGCGGGGAGGAGGCCGCCTTCCGGGTGAGGCTGGCATCATCGGCATCGGTCGTCGAAATCACCCCCCGGAGCGACCCGTCTGTGCGGAGCATCCGCGTAAGCATGCGCGTATCAAGCCCTTCGATCGCAATCACGCCGTGCTCCGCGAGCCAGTCGGAAAGGCCCTTCTGCGCCCGGAAGTTGCTGAACACAGCGGAGGACTCACGCACAATGACTCCGCTCACCTGGGGACGGCCGGATTCGAGATCCTCCCGGTTTATCCCGTAATTCCCGATAAGCGGGTATGTCAGCGTGACAATCTGCCCGCAGTACGAAGGATCCGTGAATATTTCCTGGTACCCCGTTATGCTCGTATTAAAGACCACCTCGCCGGTAACTTCCCCCGGCGAGCCAAACCCCTCACCTTCGAATACAGTCCCGTTTTCAAGCGCAAGCTTTGCCTTCAAGTACTCCCCCGGAATCGGATGTGATTAAAAACTCAACTTCGAGTCATAACTTGCAGGTGCGATCGCTGTAATTTATTTTATTGTATATGGTTACGCTGTTCAGTTCATGCTGAGATTTATCAACTTCGGGGTGTGGATATGGTTGTGGATAAGTTTGTGGATATCAGTAGGCGATGGCGTACCCGTCATCCCTCGGGTCCGGCCCCCCCAGCATCCACACTTTCCCGGCGTCGATCATCAGGGCCTCGACATGGGCGGTCGCTTCGACCTCCTGCAGAACGTACCCCATTGCCTCAAGGTTCCTCTGCACGTCAACCTGGAGGGCGCGCTTTTCGAAAAGGAGCGTGTCCGGAATCCACTGGTGGTGAACGCGCGGAGCATCGACCGCCTCCTGTATTCCCATCCCGAAGTCGACGACATTGCATATCACCTGCGCGACCGACGTCGGTATCCTGCTCCCGCCCCTCGCTCCCAGCACGAGAAGCGGGCGGTTGTTCCGGACGACGATCGTCGGGGCCATGGAGCTGAGCATCCGTTTTCCAGGTTCGATTTCGTTCCTGACGCCGCCGGGGAGCGAAAAGAGGTTCAGTGCTCCGGGTTTTGCCGTGAAGTCATCCATTTCGTTGTTCAGGAAAAAACCTGCCCCATCCACGACGGTTTTGCACCCGAAGAGCCCGTTGAGCGTATACGTCACGCTCACGACGTTGCCGAACCTGTCCGCCGTACAGTAGTGCGTCGTCTCGTTCCCCTCCGCCGGCGGGGATCCGGCGCCGACCGACGGGCTCCCGGGGGCGCGCGTGCTGTCGAAATCCGCGAACCGGGAGAGCGCGTATTCCTTGGAAATGAGCCCCTCCACCGGCACGTGGACGAAATCGGGATCCCCGAGCCAGGCTGCCCTGTCCGCAAATGCACGCTGACAGGCGGAAGCGAAGAGGTGGACCGTGTGCGAGGAGTTCCAGCCGAGGCGGCGGACGTCAAACCGCTCCATCGAATTGAGTATCTGGAGAAGCAGTATCCCGCCGGAAGAGGGGGGCGGGGCCGTAAGTATGTCGCATCCGCGGTACGATCCGCGAAGCGGATCCCTCTCGACGGAAGCGTAGCCGCGGAGATCCTCCGCAGTGATGATGCCCCGGTCCCTCTTCACTTCCGCGACAATCCTTGAAGCCACCTCACCGGCGTAAAATCCTTCCCCGCCCCGCTCCATGATCGCACGGAGCGTGGACGCGAGATCCGGCTGCCGGAGCGTGTCCCCCCACCTGTACAACCTGCCGTTCCGGGTGAACTCCTTCATCGTAGAGGGAAAAAGCGCGAAGCGCGGCATCTCTTCAGAGAGGAGGCGTGCCAGGTGTTCCGTAACGGGAAAACCGGATTCCGCGGCCTCAAGCGCGGGGCGCATCACATCCTGCCGGGAAAGCGACCCGTATTCACTGAGCGCCGTCAGGAGCCCGTCAACCGTTCCAGGAACCCCCGAGGCAATCGGACCAATGAGGCTCCTCTCCCGCACGGGTCTCCCGAGGGGATCGAGGTACATGTCACGGGTCGCGGCGGCGGGGGCCTTCTCCCTGAAATCGATCATTGTCGACTCCCCCCCCGCCATGCGGATCATCATGAATCCGCCCCCGCCGAGATTCCCCGCTTCGGGGTAGGTTACGGCAAGAACGAACCCGACCGCCACGGCGGCATCGACCGCATTCCCCCCTCTCCTGAGCATCTCCACGCCTGCGGCGGATGCGAGCGAATCGGCCGAGACAACGAGGCCGTTTTTCCCCCTGACCGGTGGACGGGACGCGGCCTCCGCCTGAACGCCGCCGGCAAGGAGAAACGCCGCGGCGGCGCAGAGGAGCGCCCTAGAAAGGAAGATCATCGCTGGAGGCTCCACCCGAGGCCTGCTCCGGTGCGGCCGGGGGAGCGGAACTCTCCTGCGCCGTCCCCGCCCCCTTGCCGTCGAGCATGATCATGCTGTCGGCGACAACTTCTGTCATGTACTTTTTCGCTCCCGTATTCTTGTCGTCGTAACTCCGGGTCTGGATTCTCCCTTCGATGTAGACCTTCTTCCCCTTCTTCAGCCATTCCCCGCATATCTCGGCGAGCTTCCTCCACGCAACGATATTGTGCCACTCCGTCCGCTCCTGGAGGTTTCCGTCCTGGTCCTTCCAGGATTCATTCGTGGCGATCGTGAACGTGGCGACGGGAACGCCGCTCGAGGTGAACCGGAGCTCGGGATCCTTCCCGAGGTTTCCGATGAGCATGACTTTGTTCAGACTTTTCGACATAATGGCGACTCCTCCTTTGATACACTCTACTACACGTCTGCGAATTTGTTTTACGACAGGCACACACGCAAGGGGAGGGCACCTTGACGTCAGCGTGTTTCGTCCGCCTATCTATTTCGGGCGGGGATCCGGGACGGTGACGACGCCGTCCGCCGTGAGCAGGTAGAGCGTGCCCCCCCCCAGCGCGAACGACAACACTTCACCCGCCTCCGGCGCCATCGATTTCAGCGCAAACGCTCCCCGCGGGCCTCCGTCCGCGTCGAAGAAGAAAAGGGCCTCCGAATCCATGACGGCAACGACTTCGTTGTCCGCGTAGAGCGCCGCTGGGCGGTTCAAGAGCCCCTGCGCCAGGTCCCGGATGTAGTTCCCGAACGCATCAAACATCGCAACCCGCTCTCCGTCAAGGACATAGACCGCGTCTCTCGGCCCCAGCTCCACCTTCCGGGGGGCCGACAGCCGCCCCTTCCCCGCCCCGAAATCACCGAACGTCCCCACCACGGTGTTCGTCTGATCCACTTTGACGATTCTGCTGTTTTCCGTATCGCAGATGAAGAGATCACCCTGCCGCGAGAGCGCGACGCCGGACGGATACCCGAACCGCTCGTCCGGGTTGTTGCTGTCGTGAGTCGAGAACGACGACACAAAGCTGAGCGACCTGTCAAACCGCTCAATGCGGTGATTGCCGTAGTCCGCCACGAACACGTCGATGCCGTTTCGCGCCCAGAGCCCCGCCGGGCGGTCGAACTGGCCGTCCTGCCACCCCGGCCCGCCGACCTCGCGGATCACCCTGCCGGACCTGTCGAAAAGACGGAGCGTGTTTGCTTCCACGTCGAGGACGGCGATGCGGCCGTGAAGGTCGACATCGATCTGCGTCCCCCGGACCGCAATCGTCTGGCCCCGGAGAGAGGCAGGGGACGATGCGAAGAGAAGGAGTGCGGCAATGCCCGCACGCAGAGCGTGTCGGAAGGAAAAAGGGGTCATGGCGTCTGAAGAACAAATTACGAACGTCGGAGATTAAATGCCACTCACGCGGCGCGCTCGAATTATCCCCGGAAATTGTTTACATTACCCCGAGACCCCCGAAAGGATTCCTCGTGACGAAAACCCGGCACAGAGAGGGCGCATCACCCCATTCCACGCCGCGGCCTCCTGACACTGCGCCCGGAACGGCCGGGAAGATCTCTCCCGGCAAACGGCGCATATTCTTGCTGCTGACGATCGCCTCCCCGCTCCTCCTCGTGGGACTCCTGGAAGCGGGGCTGCGCGCATCCGGCTGCGGCGCCGACCTCTCGCTCTTCACAACGCGCATCCTGCACGGGAACACGTATTACCTCCTCAACCACGGAGTCAAGGCCAGGTACTTTCCCGGAATCAGGTTCGCCCCGGTCACACAGCGGGAGTATTTCACGCTCCCCAAGCCCCCGGAGACGTTCAGGGTATTCGTCCTCGGCGGTTCCACCGCTGCCGGGTACCCGTACGGCGCCAGCGGGTCGTTCAGTGTATTCCTGCGTCAGAGGCTTGAGCGGGCGTTCCCCGAGCGCCGCATCGAGATCATCAACCTGGGGATGACGGGGACAAACAGTTTCACGGTGCTTGATCTCGCGCGGGAGCTCCCCGCTTACGGGCCGGACCTCCTTATCGTCTACGACGGCCACAACGAGTTCTACGGGGGCCTCGGGGTCCAGTCGCGCGGGCTCTTCGGCGGATTCCGGGCGGCCGCGCTCGCGTACCTCCGGCTGCTCCACCTCCGCTCGTTTCTCCTCCTCCGCGACGGCTACGCGCGGCTCACCTCACTTCTCCGCGCATCCTCCGGCGACGCCCCCCGCGACGTTTCGTTTGAGTCGCTCGCCCATGGAAAAGAGGTCCCGTACGGGAGCGCGGCATATGCCGACGGGCTCAGGAATTTCGAGGAGAACCTGGCGGATTTGCGCGCTTTCTGTACCGGGCACCGTCTCCCCCTCATACTTGCCAGCCAGGTTTCCAATCTCCGCGGCCAGCCCCCCTTTGTATCGGGGGAAGACCCTTCTCTCGCCGAGAGCGCGCGAAAGGGATTCGAGTCCCACCGCAGGGCGGCTGAGGAGGCCTGGAACGCGAAGAGATGGGGGGACGCGCTGGGTGAATACCGGAAGGCGTCACTGATCGACTCGCTCCACGCGGCAACGCATTTTGCGATAGGCCGCTGCCTGGACATACTCGGGGAGCGGCGGGAAGCGCGCCTGGAATACATACGGGCGCGGGACCTCGATGAGCTCCGGTTCCGGGCAAGCAGCGATTTCAACAGGGCCATACTCGCCGAGGCCGGAGGTGCGGAGGTGGGGGCCGTGGACATGGAGCAGCTCTTCATGGCGCACTCCCCGGACTCACTCATCGGCAACGAACTGATCCTCGAGCACCTTCACCCGAATTCATCAGGATATTTCCTGATGGCGAAGGGGTATGCCGACGCCATCCGGCGTATGGGGCTCATCGCGGACGAACACGAATGGGCCAGACGCGACACGGCCGGGGACCGCACGCTGTGGGACGAGAGAACCGTCACGGACCTGGACGAGCGTATCGCCCTCGAGCGGACCGCACGGATGACGTCCTCGTACCCCTTTGCAGCCCCGTCGCTCAGCGTCCCTGCGGCATACCCGCGGGATTCACTCCAGGCATTCGCCGCACGCGTCGTGGACGGACTCTGGGGGGCGGGAGACGCGCACATTGCGGCGGCGGAGTATTATGAACAGCGGGGAGAATTGCGGAATGCCGAACGTGAGTATACAGCGCTTCTCTCGCTCGACTCGCTGGAAGTCAGCTCGTATCTGAGGCTTGCCAGGCTCTATCTCCAGGAGAGGCGGATGAATGAAGCCTCCGGGCTGCTCTCGGCATCTCTTCGCGTGGAGGCCACAGGGACTGCGTACTCGATGCTCGGAGACATTGCGTTCGATTCAGGCGACAATGCCGCGGCGGTGACCGCGTACGAGACGGGACTCCCTCTTATCAGAGAGCCGGAAGAACAGGCAACCGACCTGTATCAGACCGCGCTCGCGGAGCTCCGCATGCACGACGTTGAGAAGGCGCGTGTGGCTCTCCAAAGCTCGGTCGCGGCATTCCCCCGGCACGAGCCTGCACTGAGACTCCTCCGCGCGCTCCAGGGGCCACAGGGTGCCCCCTGAATCAGGAATGCAGCCCCGTCCTGATCACCGTGAGAGAAGGTTGGCGAATATCCTGCAGGCACCTGTGTGGAGCGTCTCAAGCTGGTGACCGAAGTCCAGCGAGACGGCTGTCAGGCTATCCCCGGCCGGAGGGAGCCCGCAGGATGAAGGCCTGCCGCAGATCAATAGTACCCGCAACCAGATCGGTCTTCAGACCCGCACGGGGAATGATGCGGTCGGTCGAGCGGGACACCGACCAGTGCTCCCAGTCAGACTGAGTGAGGGGATTCGGGAACACGCAAAGTGATTCGTCCGGCATGCCGACGCTGTCCGAAGGAGAGGTCACATCCTCTTCGAAGCGGAATTCCGGGAACGGCTGCGCCTGACTGTCCGGAAGCCCGTGCTGCGGGAAAATGAGAATACGCCCCCCTGATTCGACCCACATTCGAAGGCGAGCCGCCTGACCGGCAATGTCAGGCCGGAGTGCCAGTGCGTTCCTGTCGATGATGATGACCGAGCATCGATCCCACATTTGCGCCCGAAGGGCGGCAGAATCGAGAATCACCGATCGCACATGAAGCCGGCGCAGGGACGTTTCAATTATCCCTCCCGGCATACCACTCACAAGACCCGCTACCACGGCGGAATCCACACGCATGTGCTAATGGGCGCACCAGGAAACGCCCCACCCCCAGCTTGCCGATGCGTATCTCCGCCAGGTGGTCCCCCCCTCCGTCGTATCCTGCCATGCGAGCGGGAGCCGATTCATTGTGATATCGTCCTTCCGGGCCAGGGAGACCTGGACGCGGGAATCCGCAATGATGGAGTCTTTCACCCATGCTTCGGCTTTCATCAGCTGACGCGTGATATTGTAGAGTGCGAACCTGACCTCCTCCCCGGATGTCATACGGACCACAGGCGTAAGCACCTGAAGAGCGCGTCCGGGTCCGATCATCAGGGGCACTTCCCCCCGGTACGCGAAATTGAGCGCCCGGTCTTTGTCCCTGTGGACTATGAAGTAAGGTATTACAGTCCGCATTTCGGAGCTCCCCAGACCGTAGAGGGAGGCGGGGTAGTTCCATTCCAGTTTCTCAGGGGAGAGTATGCGAAACTCCTGGGGGGGATTCGTAAGCGGGAACCGAGTCTTCCCCGACTCATTGATCACCCATGAAGAATTTCCCCCGGTCGGGAACATGATTTCCGTCTCTCCGGCGGGGACCGGGAAATGGACGGACCGTATCCGGAGAAAAAATACCTGCCGCTCGGAAAGGATGCTGTCGCTCGGCTGAATATCGGCGGAAACACCGTCAAGAGAACACCTGAAATCCTCCAGTCCGTCCTTCCACCGGGCGAGAACACGCTCCTCCAGGGGATTCATGAGGCCTCGCCTTGACACAATCAGATTCTCGGTGCGCGCAATCGCCTCTGCGACCACGGTAAGGCAGTCCTTTTTCCTGTTTTTCCCGGCAAGGTCAAGCCCGAGCATGATCGCACTGTTCACCCGGGCGAGGTCGGCTGTCAGACGGGGCTCTCCGCCGAGCAGGGAGCGTGCTCCGCCGGCCGGCACAGGAGCGACACGGCGGTACCAATGGACCGGCATCAGCGATCTTTCCCCGAGCGTAAACCGGAGCGATGCATATTCCCGCCAGGCATCGAGCGCGATCGCGAGATACGACTTCCTCCAGTACGGATGAATACGGTCCGCGTTCACAGGCACAGACCCTTCCGCCGAATCGACCTCCACAAAAACTCTTGGAATTCTCCACGCCCTCGCAGCTTTCCCGCCGTCGATGGCGGGTTGGCGCGGAAGTCCGGCGAGATCCGCACACGCACGGATGAGGAGAAGCGTTCTTGCCGAATCCGACCGGATCAATCCCCGTCCGATGAGGACACAATCGGGCCTGAATCGGTCGACCGCGGAGGCGACCCGCACCCTTGCAGAATCCCGCTCCCAGGCTTCCGCAGGCTCCCCCCTGCCGGTCGCGACGGGCAGATCCGGGCAGTTCAGGAAGAAAGGGGTGCAACCGATCCGTGAAAGCGCCCGGCATGATTCCTCTTTTCTCCGCCCCGCCGTCACATACGGTATCTCATCCCTGTCATCGGAAGGCTTTTCCCCCCCATTGGAAAGATAGACCGCGACGACACGCGCCCCCGTTTCCATTCGCAGAAGAGTCATCGTCGTAAGGTCCTCTTCCCCGGGCTCCCCCGCAAGCACCATCACCGTGGCCGGCGTCTTCAGGTCAAGCCCCCTTTGATACAGAGCCTCCTTTCCCGTTTCCGGAAAATAGCGCGACGTCTCCCCGGACGGCGACCGGGCGGAACAGAAAACCGAAACGAGGATTGCGCCGAAGGCGCCTGCACAAATAGCGCGAGTCAAAGGATGATCACGGAAGGGTGGATACGACATGGATGGTGCGGGAGGCAGTCCCCTACATGAAGGAAGGTTGGCGGCTCCGCCGCCAACCTTCCGCATTTGTAACTGACGATACCACGGGAAGGAACAGTGCCAAATAAGAACGATGCTCCATTCCCGGGAACTCCCCGGCGCACTCTCAGAAGCCGATACGAAGAGAGATGACGTTGCTTGGAGTAAAGTACTTCAAGTGCCGGTACGCATAGTCGAGCGACAGATCCACATCACCGACAGGATAATGAACGCCGGCCCCGAAGCTGTAGTCATACAGATAGCTGCTCGCACCGGTCGGATCCTTCGCCGCCTGGGGGGAGAACGTGTAGCCCCCCCGCAGGAAGAAGTTGTTATTGAAGCCGTACTCGGCGCCCACGTTGTACTCGTCGTCGAGGTAGTTATTGTCCCGGTAGAGACCTCCGACAGATATGACGTTGCTCTCACCAAACTTCCGCGTGTATGAGAGGCCGATTTCCATCAGTGACGGGAGGTCAAATGACGCGGCGTTGATGCTGTAGAACTGGGGTCCCCGCTGCCCGGTAGCTGATGTGGCAGTCGTCAGGAGATCCGAGCCGCTGAATGTCATCGACGGACCGATGTTCTTCACCGTCACCGCGAGGTCCAGCCCCTGCACCGCGAGGTTGTGATACTGGATGCCGGCGTTAAAGGCCACGCCGTTCGCGCTCATCTCCAGTATGCGCTCCGACACGAGAGAGACAGTGAACCCGAACGAAATCCTGTCCGTCAGCGCCTTCGCGTACGTGGCGCCTATCGTGATGTACGTCGGCGAGTACGTCGACCCATTCCCGTCGGGGAAATCGACGGTCGTTACCGGGATGGTGCCGAAGTTGATCGACTTTATGGTGAACCCGAGTGTGCCGAAATCTCCGGCCTTCACCCCGAGGGCGCCATACACAACGCCGATATCGGCAATGTAGTTCATGCTGGAGACCAGCGCTTCCACGCTGGAGGTCTGTGAAGCGAGGCCTGCGGGATTATAATAGATCGCATCAGCCCCGGTGGCAAATACCATGTACGAGCCTCCGATTGCGATGCCGCGGGCGCCGACAGGAATGGACAACTCGGTCGCACCCGCTGTTCCGGTCCTGTCCGGGTTGGAGGCGAAAGCAACAGTGGCGACAGTCACCAGGATCATCAGCCACGCCGCCATGCGCATTGTCTTTTTCTTCATGGAAAATCTCCTTTGGTTATCCAACGCGTAGACTAATAACGATCCAGGTACTGCTGTTCCGGAATGACTCCCAGCTTCAGTGTCTTGGTTACCCCGAGGTCCGGCATGTCGATATAGGCGATGTACATGCCGGCCGCGACGGGATAGCCGTTCGTGTTGTTGAGATCCCACTGAATCATCTGCGAGTTGTCATTCTTCAGGATCGTCCGCACGAGGACTCCGGCCAGTGTGAATATCCTGATCGTCGCCTTCGAAGGCAGATGTGTGAAAGTCACCCACCGCGCGTACTTGTTTGTCTCCTGCGGGTTGAACCCGACATACGGGTTCGGGAAGACGTTGATTTTTGTCACGTCCGCCTGCGCGGCCGCCTTGGCATAGACCGCGAGCTTTGCCGAGGTGTTCCAATCCCACTTGTCTGCGGTGGTCAGGAGCTTCGTCGCCTTTATCGTCCACTTGTCGCCCGTCACATACCCGGGCTTCGTCGCGTCGGTCAGCGTGAACCAGCCTGAATACAGAACGCTGTCCGCCGAAAGTGCCGACCCCAGCGTTGAACCAGTATATTTGGCCTTCGCAGTCGGGGTGTATCCCTCCAGTATGACGAACCAGTATTCACGGTCGCTGGAAGCAGCACCCGGGGACCACACGCTGTCGTAGTACGCGGAGCCCGTTTTCTCCATGAAGCAGAAGTCGAGCTGCCGCATATGGGATCCGTCAGGATTGAGCTGCCAGACATTGAACGGCTGCGGATAGAATCCCTGGAAGGGAGAGCCGGTCGACCCGGTGCTCGCCCGGACGAAGTCGTATGCGTTCTGTCCCTGCCCCTTCCCCACGAACTCGATCGCAATGTCCGACTTCACGTCCACCGGATTGAGTATTCCGTCTCCGAAGAAGTCGTTCCCCACGTAGATCCCGTCCGTATTCTCAAGATCTCCGGGGCTCCCGCTCCCGGCATTGACCGTCGAGAAGTTGTACGCAGACGGGCCGGTCCAGAGAACCTGTGAGACCTCTTTCCCGTATTTATAGAGCGGAACTGCGCCCAGCCCGACCTGCATACCGAGGAACATCTGGTTCTGGGATCCGGTTGTGTAGTCCAGTGACGGCGGGATGACGATACTGCCTGTGCTGACATCGAGAAGCTGCCAGCGCGGGTTCGGTACGGTGACGCCGCCGCTGTTGACAGAGTCCTGCACGACGACCTGTATCTCGAAGTTCCCCGCAGGCACCCTTGTCGGATCAATGAATTTAATGTAGGGGCCGCCATCGGCAATCCCGGAAACGTGATTTGCCATGATCGTATCCCCGACATTCGATCCGAGCCTGTACCCCGGATTCACCGAATGAGGAACTATGCCTGTAGAATACGCCAGCGTATCCTTCAGTATTGTCGCAGGGCTCTCAAGGAATACCGGGTTCGCCCCGACTGTGGGGTTGACGCTGTACGTCGTGACGGCAAAGTAGTAATTCGACCCGTTGTTAAGGCCCGTGTTGTTTAGTTTGTCCGTCTTGATATCGATAGAATGCGATATGCCGAAATCGCCGCCGAACTCCACGGGTTTCCTGATAACGTACCCCGTGCTCGGGTCGTAGGCATTATCGAAGACCACAGTGATACCGTCCTTCTTGTCGTACGTCGCAAGAAGTGTCGGATTCTGCGTGTTGGCCGCGGGGTATTGATAGACGTTGTATCCCTCGAATCCGTATCCCTTGCTCGTAAAGGATTCAAGCGAGGCCGAGGATGTGTCCCCCCACGAGAGAACGATTTCCCTGTCGAGAGCGGCGAATGTCACTTTCGGCTGCGGGGGAGGAGACGGGAGAACAAACAGATCGTTGTACGCGGCCAGAGCGAGGTCCGAATACCACCACAGCACCGAAATGCTGGAGATGCGGTCCTTCCCGAGTCCGGCCAGGTTCGCAACGACGACTTCCTGCGAATCACCCGGAGCCATTGTAAACGGACCGGAGACCATTCCCATCCTCCTGTCCTGCGGACCTACTTCCTGGCCGTCGATCCAGCCCTGACCTGTCAGCGGGTTCCCCGGCATGCAGAATTTCGAGGGAAGTCCGGTGTTCGGGTCAGTGAACGGGGCACCGTTCGAGGCAATGCGCCCGTTCATCAGCCGGTAGAACTGTATGTCGCCGCCGTTCCCGGCGCCGAGGGGTGGATCGGCGTATTTCGCGTTCCCCTGCGTGAAGAAGTAGAATGCCGACATCGGAAGGTTCTTCCATCCGTATATGCGATTACCGCGCCAGACGGCCGAATCCCCCGGAGAAACAACCCTCGGTCCCTGGAAGAATTCGAATCCGCCGGCAGGGACCGCCACGCCGTACACCTTGTCGACAGGCAGACCGTTGTAGACATAGCCGAGACTCCGGGTTGTGTCGCAGCCGACGAAGTCGTCGCCGGCGTAGCCCAGATCCGGGTCGGCCCATTGTGACACGAACATGGAATCGAGCTCGACCCCGCTCTTGTTGATGAGGAGCGTGCTGATGAATATCGTGCTGCCGAGCGCGCCGGAGCGGTTGTATCCCCATATGGTCTTCTGCATCTCGAGGCCGATCGGCGTCGAGGAGTAGAGATTGGAAACGAGCGAGGGGTCGAGATCATTGGCGACATACCAGAGTGTCTGGTCTGCGCCGGGACGACCCGGGATATCAACCGCCGGATCGTACTTTCCGTCGCCGTTCACGTCGGTATACGGCGCACCCTGTGACGCAGGCCATTCGTTCCAGTCCTTAATATACTGGTTGTAAAGAGTCTGCGCCGATGTGGAGATATAGCGGCCGATGAACGTGACTTCAGTGTTATTAAGAAGGTCCTGCACCTGAGAGAACGGAATTTTCGGGTTGATGTCCGGTCTCACGCGGTAGATGCGGTATCCCGGCAGGGACGGATTATCCGCTGTGGCAAGCGATGTGACGCTCGTCCCGGGCGTGAGGATGGCACCAGCCTGCATGCCGTGGTTATACGTCGAACCACCGACATGCAAGAGCGTGTCCGGCTTGGTGAAGCACCCCCACACGATGCCATCTTCATAAATGACGTTCCCTCCGGATCCCTTCGGGTACTCAAACCCTTCGTTGTCAGACCGGTAATTGTTGATCGAACCGTCACCGTTGTTTCCGTAGTAGTTGAATACATCGTTAATGAGAAACGGGGTGTAGTAGTTATTCGTCGTTGTTTTATGCAGTGATTTCCCTTTTTTGAGGGCCTGCCTCGGCGGCAAGGACCAGGGGCACGGCAACAAGCAGAACAACAGACACCCCAAGGATTGACTTGAAAATCCTTCGCGTCGAAATCATGTGATCAGCCTCCCTGGTGATTAGTAGTCCAATTTCAATCCAAAACGGATCTGGCGCGGCGATCCGAAGTTCCCGGAGTTCTCGCCATTGTAACGTGCATTATAGAGATCGGCGAGCTGCGGGCCGTATTGGGCAAGCGCTGCCTGGCCAGTCGGTGTCGCGAGCCAGCCATCATTCTTGGGATCTCCGGTCCGGAGGAATGCATTGATCGGATTGTCGGTATCCAGCAGATTGATGACGTAGATATAGACGTTGAGGTCCAGCGTCCCGATGCTGAATGTCTTGTCCAGACGCGCGTCGAGCTGGAAGAACCAGGGGGTCGTCGAGGCTCCAATAGGTTCAACAGGCTCACGGAACCGCGGGTCCGCGTTGCCGACCGGACCGAACTGGTCGATGAGAAGGCGCGTAAAGCTGTGACCGCTATTGAACTGGAGAAGCATGTCAAGGCCCAACTGCTGAAGAACCGAACCTCCGTCACCCTTCGCGAAACGGTAGTCAAGAATGACGTTACCCCGACTGGGCGCGTTGAAATCGACCGGAGTGAGATATTTCGGCAGTGCCACCACGGAACCCGCCGACCAGAGACCGGCTGCGTTCTGAGTGTTGGTGCCCGTGCTGCGCGTGTCGGAGAATGTGTAATTCAACTGAGCAGAGATACGATTGACCCTGCGGAGATTGAACTTGAATTCAACCCCCTTGGAGCTGGTGAAGTCCCCGTTCACGAGTGCATAGTACGGTTTGCCCGTAGCGGTTGTCGGAATGTAATAATTCAACGTGACCTGGTCCATGATATCTTTATAGAATCCACGTGATATCAAAGGACGCAAAATCCGACATCTGCTGCGAAAAACCGACTTCATACTGCGTTGTTCGCGTCGGCTCCAGACCCCATCCCCAGCTATTTGTAACTACCGCCCCGAATACGCCACTCGCCCACCATGCGCCCGGCCCCATATACGAGTCGCGCAACTTCGTCTGCTGTATGAACTTGCCAAACGAGGCATGAAAGACTGTCCGATCCGTGGCCGGGAATGAGAAGCCGATTCGCGGACTCACCTGCGATGTCGTTTTCGTCGCGAGGACAGACTGGTCGATTATAAAGCCGTCCCCGTCGAAGTTAAGAGCCGTAGGATCGGAGACATTCTTGCTGTCGGGATTGATATAGTCCCATCGCAATCCGAGGTTCAGTATGATGTCGGAGAGTTCGATCTTGTCCTGCAGATAGGCGGCCGCCTCTACCGGATGGCGCGGGCCCAATTCCAGAAGCGCACCGTCGGGGGTAAGAACGTCCCCGTTGATCTCATTTCCGAACGCATCATATCCATATGCATCTGTTCCGACAGCACCTGTTTTCAGGAGGAGTTCCTGAAGCGCAGTCCTGAAGCCGCTGCTCATCTTGTAAAACGCAAAGGCGTTGAGGGATTATAGCGCCGGACCGTATATCTCGTGTATTCTCCCCCGACCTTGATCTCATTCTGCGACAACTGATCGGTCAGATCGATCTTGCCGCCGAATGATTTTTCGCTTCTCTTGTCGTATCCGGCTATCTGTGAACCGGGCGCGTTCAATCCGAAGTTGCCGCCGAAAAATGTATACGCAGGCCAGTTGGACTACTGTTTCGATGATCGACTGGTATTCCAGATTGTATCCGAGTGCCGCATTTGCCGCAGGATCGCCGTATGAAAAGATGTTCCCCAGCAATTGCGGATCCTCCGACACGTAGGTGTTATTGTAATAGCTGAAATTTGCCTCATAAAACAATGTCGGAGTGACGAAGTGAGAGACGCGGAGATTCAGGAGACCATCCCTCGTTATGTCGAGCGGGAGACGGACTCGATCCAGTATGTCCGCGTACGTATACTGTTCATGCAATGCCTCATATCCGTAGCTCCCGGAGAAACGGACCTGGAGTGTACTGAGGTCCAATAAGGCAGTACCGCGTGGCGATCCAGTGATTGTCGCCGCCACCCCCCTGGCTGAACCCGGGAAGGACCAGATTGAGCGTATCCGATTGTCCCATTGTCGGGTGCGCAGGAGTCAGGAGCGGATCCGAAACCAGAGCATTCGACCGACAAAAGAGACGGGAGAGGAATGGACTGCCAGATTCTGGTCACGGTAGTATGTATTCTCCCCGCTTGCGAAGAGACGAAGCTTGTTTCCAAGAATGGGTGCCGGTCCGCCGATCGTAGCCGTCACGTCTCCATAGCCGTACGAGTAACCCCCGAGGGAGTTATCGCCCACCTGAGTATACCGGTCGGTCTCCCCGAGAATCGAGCCCTTCCAGGTATCTGAACTTCCGGTGCGGAGCTGCGATGAAACGATCCCAGCGTTCGCGCCGCCGTACTCCGCATTGTAGCCGCCGGCCAGGACCTGCACCTGCTCGACAGCTTCCGCCGTCACGCTCAGCCCGCGCCCTCCGTAGAGGGGATCGCTCACGCCGACACCTTCCACGCTATACCCCACTTCGTCCGGGCGGCCACCCCGGATGTACACGGTTGTGCCCGCTGCGTACACCCCCGGCTGAAGCGCTACGGCCGCATCCAGACCGCGGGCAGGAATCTTGTCGAAGAATTCATTGTCGATGATGCGCACGGCGTTCGTGGCGCTTTTGTTGACCATCGGCCGCTCGGCAACAATTGTGATCGTTGCGACCTCCACTCCCTCGGCGGGAAGGCTTGAAATTCGACTCCGTTGTGAGTTCGTCGTTCACGCGGACGTTGGAGAGCGTGATCACCTGGTATCCGACATAGCTGGTCTTCAGTGTATATGTCCCGGCGGGAACGCTCAGGACCGTGAACTCGCCGGAAACATTCGTCGCGGCGCCCATCGAGGTCCCGACGACGAGGACATTCGCCCCCACGAGCGGCTCACCCGAGCCTGCATCGACCACCTTGCCCTTGATCTTCCCTGATGCGAACATCAGGCACGGAACAAGCGCCGTGATCAATAGAAGAAACAAAAGCTTACGTTGCATATTGAACCTCCTTATGTGTTTGCTGGGTTGCGTACCACGGGTGGATCCAGGTCGTTAAGACCCTGCGTTGCAGTCCGGAACAAAAACAGAAAATTCGCCGGCCTACCGGCTTGTTCACCGCACAGCATCCCTCTGGAAAAATAGTCGTCACGTTGCGAGTATCCGTTCCGGACATCCGGGAAGAGCGGCACAAACATTGGAGTTGGAAATACGCGATCTGTGCTAAACCGGGATCACCATCTGATCAACGCCGGATGTGTGCCGCGCCGCACACGAAACAGGTGACCCAAAGCACAGAAAAGTAGAACGGGTAAGAAGTTTGGAATGTAGTATCAATAACCCCCGGGTTTCTTCACCTCCTTTGCTGTTGAATTCTACTACGGTGTACAGGAGTGCCAGACAAACGATGTTGAAAAGAATATAAATAGGGAGGTTGTCTTTGTCAAGAGTAAAACCGAAAAAAACCGAGAATTCGGCAATTCTCCAGGATCAGTCGAAATGGACTGCTTTGAGTGCCGAAACGCCATCAAGGGCCCTGAGCTCGGAGAGCGCCGCGGGCGGGATCGCGCTGTCGATGTTCATGACAGTCAACGCGTTAGCGCCGACAGCGGATCGCCCCAGCGAGACGCCGGCGATGTTGACATTGTGGCGGGCGAGGACGGCGCCGACCCTGGCGAGCATCCCCGGCCGGTCCACATTATTGTACACAAGGAGGTCCCCTTCCGGCCTCACCTCGAAACGGAACCCGTCAATCGTCACAAGCCGCACTGACGAGGAACCGAATACCGTGCCGGCACACTCCTTCACCTCCCTGTCCGTGACGTAACGGACACTGAGAAGGTTCGGGTAATTTCCCCCCTCCGGCTCGCGTGTTTCCCCCACCGTGAGCCCCAGTTCCTCAGCCAGGAACGGTGCGTTGATGAAATTGACGGGCCCGGGCTGGCTGTGCGAGAGCACACCTTTCAGAACGCCCGCCTTCATCAGCTCGATCGCACCTGTCACGATGTCGCCCGAGGCGGCGACCGTTATCCGCTTCAGCTTCCCCGTCGCAAGCTGGACCGCAACGGCACCGAGTTTCTCGGCGAGCGTGATGTACGGCCTGACCTCCTCTTTCAGCGTGAGGAGCATCGCGCTGCCGTTCACGACCCCGGCATAGGCGCGTCCATGAAGCGCGTCGGCGATTTCGTGCGCGATCTGAACGGCGACCTTCTCCTGCGCCTCCTCCGTCGATGCGCCGAGGTGCGGTGTTGCGATGACGCGGGGGTGCCGCAGCAGGGGATTGTCCTTCGGCGGCTCGATCTCGAACACGTCGAGCGCCGCCCCCCCCACGTGTCCGGATTCAAGAGCGCGCAGGAGTGCTTTTTCGTCGATGATCCCCCCGCGCGCGCAGTTAATGACCCTCACCCCCTTCTTGCACCGGGCGAGCGTTTCATCGTTCAGGAGTCCCTTCGTATCCGTCGTGAGGGGCGTGTGCACCGTGATGAAATCCGCGCGCCGGAACAGCTCGGGCAGATTCACGAGCTCGATCGAGAGCCGCGCGGCCGCATCGGGAGCAAGGACGGGATCGTACCCGAGGATTTTCATGCCCAGTCCTAGGCAGCGCGAAGCGACTTCGCGCCCGATCTTCCCGAGTCCCACGACTCCGACCGTCTTCTCCAGGACCTCCGTCCCCGTAAACTTCTTCCTCTCCCATTCACCCCGGACCAGGCTCATGTGCGCCTGGGGTATGTTCCGGGCAAGCGAGAGAAGCATCGAGACCGTGTGTTCCGCCGCGGAGACCGTGTTCCCCCCGGGAGTGTTCATGACGAGTATCCCCTTGCGGGTTGCGGCGTCGAGATCGATGTTGTCGACCCCGGTTCCCGCCCTGCCGATCACTTTCATCCGTTCCGCACGGGCGATCACCCCGGAGGTCACTTTCGTCGCGCTCCGGACGACGAGCCCCTCGTACTCCCCGATGACATCGAGGAGTTCCGCGCCGGAGAGCCCGGCGCGGTTGTCGACGGTGAACCCCTCGTGCTCGAGTATATCGATGCACGTCTGTTCGAGCTGATCGCTTATGAGGATCTTCACGTGTCCCCCCTGTGTGCCGTCAATCGGGTGAATTCTTCTTCCGCCGCCCTGAGCCCCGCACCCCTGTCGACGGCGAAACCGCACGCGGAAAGCGCGCGCTCCAGGGCCGCGACCGCGGTGAGAATGTCAGGCCCGTCGACGTATCCCATGTGACCGATGCGGAGTATCCTCCCGGCCTGTTCCCCCTGCCCCCCCGCAAACGTCACACCGCTCTCCTTTCTGAGCGCGGCGGCGAGCGCATTCCATTCGACTCCTCCGGGCAGCCTGACCGCGGTGACGGAATTCGACGGGGAGGATGAAAACAGCGTGAGTCCCAGCGCGGCGACCCCCGCCCGGAGTCCGGCGGCAAGCCGTTCGTGCCTCGACCAGATCTGTTCCATCCCCTCTTCGCGGATCATCGCCAGGGTTGCGTCCGCGCCCCGCACGAGTGCGATGGCGGGGGTCCAGGGGGTGTCCCCCCCCTTCTCCTGCGCGCGGAGGGCGGCCCCGAGATCAAAATAGTACTTCGGCATTGTCGAGCGCGACGCCGCCCGCACGGCGCGTTCACCACACGACGCGAACGCAAGCCCGGGGGGGATCATGAGCCCTTTCTGGCTTCCCGTCACGCAGACGTCGATCCCCCATGCCCCGCAGCGGAGTTCGAGCGCCCCGACCGAGGAAATGCCGTCGACGCAGACGAGAGCGTCCGACTTCTCCCTTACGACCCGCGCGATCTCCCTGACGTCGAGCACAGTTCCCGTCGAGGTTTCGCAGTGCGTCACAAAGACCCCCCGGGCCCGCGGGTGCGACCGGAGGGCGACAGCCACGGATCCGGGATCAGGCGCTTCACCCCACGGGGTGCGCAGTTCAACGACATCGAGACCGAACGCGCGTCCCATCTGCGCCCACCGCTCCCCGAATTTCCCCCCGTTGAGGACAATCACCGTCTCCCCCGGCGAGTAGAAGCTCACCAGAGTCGCCTCCATGCCCCCCGTGCCGGAACACGTGAGCGTGAGAACCGGGTCTTCGGTCTGGAACAGGTAGCGCAGGTTTGCGGTGAGGCGGGCGAGGAGTGAACGGAATTCAGCGCTGCGGTGATGGATGAGGGGCTCCGCCATCCGGAGCATGACATGCGCCGGAACGCGGGTCGGGCCCGGCGTGAAGAGCCGGGGTTTTGCCTCTTCAGTCAAGGTGCGCGGCGATGCAATGAAGAACTTCGGATTTCCCGACGCCGCTGACGGAGGACACCGGGATGATCTCCTTGCAGTGGCTGAAATGGGAAAAATGCTCCTTTGCCGCCGAGATGAAACGGGGCATTTTGCTTGCGGGGAGCTTGTCCGCCTTCGTCAGCGCGATGACGAACGGGATGCCGTAGTAATCGAGCCAGCCCACCATCATCAGGTCGAGTTCCGTCGGCTCGTGGCGCGCATCGATAAGCTGGATGACGAGCGAGAGCTCCTTGCGCGACTTCAGGTACTGCTCGATAAGCTTCCCCCAGCTCGAACGGATCTGCTCCGGGAGCTTCGCGTACCCGTAGCCGGGGAGGTCCACGAAATACCACTGCTTGTTGATGACGTAGTAATTCAGCTCGCGCGTCTTACCCGGTTCGGCGCTCGCACGGGCGAGCGATTTCCGCCCGCAGAGCTTGTTCAGCAGGGAGGACTTCCCGACGTTGGAACGGCCGAGAAACGCAATCTCCTTGAGCCCGTCTTTCGGGAGCTGGCGGAGGCTTGCGGCACCGAGGACAAATTCAGCGGAGGTGATTTTCATAGTCGGGACGGAGACAGGCCGGTTCAGTGCGCCGCTTTTGCCCCGGCGTCAGGCGCGGGTTCCTTTGCCGGCGCCGCGGTTGCTTCGCCCGCCGGGGGAGGAGCTCCGGCCTTTTTCTTCTTCGAGGGGGTCGCGCGCGCCTGCTTTTTTGCGCGGGCGGGAGCCGTCTTCTTTTCCGCCTGATCCTGTCCCGCGTTGAAATCCACGAGCTCGATCACCGCCATCTCTGCGCCGTCGCCGAGCCGCTGGCCGAGCTTGACGATCCGCGTGTATCCGCCGGCGCGTCCCGCGACTTTCGGGGCAATCGTCGTGAAGAGCTCGCCGATCACCTCCCGGTCCTTGATGAGGCGCCCCACTTCGCGCCGGGCATGGACGCCCGTTGCGGGGAGGTCGGGCTTCGCAACGGCGTTCTTCGCGCGCGTGATGATCTTCTCCACGACCATCCGCGTCTCCTTCGCCTTGGCGACCGTCGTTGTGATCCGCTTGTGGCGGAGGAGCGCCGTCGACAGCGCGGCGAGGGTTGCGCGCCGGTGGCTCGCCGTCCGTTTAAGTTTACGTCCCGATTTGCGGTGTCGCATTGTGTGGTTTCCGGTTTCTACAGTGAATGACGTTCACGCCCGTGCTCTGGAATCACTCCCCTTCTTTCAGGTACTTCGTGACGTCCATGCCGAACGTGAGTTTCTCGGCCTCGATGATCTCCGCAAGCTCCGCGAGCGATTTCCGCCCGAAATTCCGGAACTTCAAGAGCTCGGATTCGTCCCGGCGCACGAGGTCGGCGATGGTCTTGATGTTCGCGGCGCGCAGGCAGTTGTGCGAGCGCACGGAAAGCTCGAGCTCGTCCACGGGTGTGAGGAGAACCTTCCGGACGCGAGCGAATTCCGCATCCTGTGCCGATTCCTCCTTGGGAGCCTCGGGCTCCATGTCGAAATTGATGAAGAGCTGGATATGATCGCGCATGATCTTCCCCGCATAGGCCAGCGCATCATCCGGGGTGATCGAGCCGTCGGTGTCGATCTCGATCGTCAGCTTCTCGTAATCCGTCTGCTGCCCCACGCGCGTCGTCTCGACAAAATAGCGGACGTTGACGATCGGCGTGAAGACCGAGTCGATCGGGATGACGCCCAGCGTCTGGTCGGGCGCCTTGTTTTCCTCGGCGACGACGTAGCCGACGCCCCGGCCGATCCGCAGATCGAGCTCAAAGTTCGCCTCGGCGTTCAGCGTCGCGATGTGGAGCTTCGGGTTCAGGATCTCCACGTCAGGCGTCGCCTTCTGAATGTCGCCCGCCGTGAAATCCATCGGTCCCTTGAGGGGGACGACGACCCGGTTTGTCTTCTTGTTGATGAGCTTCATCCGGACCTGCTTGAGGTTCAGCACCATGTCCGGGACGTCTTCGACGACGCCGGGAATCGTCGAAAACTCGTGCTGGACTCCGTCCACCTTGAATGCCGTGATGGCGAACCCGGGAAGGGACGAAAGCAGGACCCGCCGCATCGCATTCCCGATGGTCACGCCAAATCCTTTTTCCAGGGGCTGGACGATGAACCGTCCAAACGTCGGCGAGTACGTCGACTCGTCGAGCTGGATTTTCTCCGGCATCTGGATCGTTCCTGTTGTCATAGCGTTCCCACCTTCTCTTACTTTGAGTAGAGTTCGACGATGAGCTGCTCGTCGGCGTTCAACGGGATGTCCGCCCGTTCGGGGACGTTCAGGAACACCCCCGTCATTGCGGCCTTGTCCAGGCTGAGCCATGGGAGCATCGCCGTATCCTTCATTCTCTTCATGGACGCGTGAAGCACTTCGAGCTTCTTGCTCTTGTCGCGCACCTGGATGGAATCGCCCGCCTTCAGGAGGTACGACGGGATGTCCACCGAGTGGTTGTTGACGAGAAAATGCCCGTGATTGACAAGCTGCCGTGCCGCCTTGCGCGAGGGTGCGAGTCCGAGCCTGTAGATCACGTTGTCCAGGCGCCGCTCCAGGAGCTTCACGAGCGTCTCGCCCGTGCGCCCTGTCTGCTTCAGCGCGCGCTCGAACGTGTTCCGGAACTGCTTTTCCTGCAGCCCGTACATGCGGCGGACCTTCTGCTTCTCGCGAAGCTGGACGCCGTACTCGGAAATCTTGGTCCGGCGGCTCTGGCCGTGCTGGCCCGGCGGAAACGCGCGGCGCTCCACCGGGCATTTCTCGGTGAAGCACTTCGTCCCCTTCAGGAAGAGCTTCTGCTTTTCCCGCCTGCACAGCCTGCAACTCGCATCGGTATATCGTGCCATAAAGGTTCTTTCTGCTCGGTCTCAGGAATGCCGTCGTTGTTTATACTCTCCGCCGCTTGGGCGGGCGACAGCCGTTGTGGGGGATCGGCGTCACGTCGCGGATGCTCGAGATCTCGAGTCCCGTCACCTGGAGCGCCCTGATGGCGGCCTCGCGGCCCGAGCCCGGGCCCTTCACGAACACCTCCACCTTGCGCAGCCCCAGGTCGTAGGCCGCTTTCGCGGCGGCCTCGGCGGAGACCTGCGCGGCGTACGGCGTGTTCTTGCGCGATCCCTTGAATCCGTTCTTGCCTGCCGACGACCAGCTTATCGTGTTGCCGTACACGTCCGTGATCGTCACGATGACGTTGTTGAACGTCGCCTTGACAAACGCCTTCCCGCTGACGTCGACCTGGATCTTCTTCTTTTTCTTGACGATTTCTGCAGCCCCACCGGCTGCCGGAGCGGTTTTTGCCACTCGTTCCTCCCGTGAATGATTGAGCGTGACACCCCGATGTTACGTCTTCGCGGCGACTTTCTTCTTTCCTGCGACGGTCTTGCGGCGCCCCTTGCGGGTGCGCGAATTCGTCCTCGTCCGCTGGCCCCTCACCGGAAGCCCCTTGCGGTGCCTGATGCCCCGGTAGCACCCGATGTCCATGAGACGCTTGATGTTCATCTGCGTCTCGCTCCGGAGCGCGCCTTCCACCTTGTAGTCGGCGGTGATGATGCCGCGGATCTTCGCGACCTCGTCGTCGTTCAGGTCCCCGACTTTCCTGTTGACGTCGACTCCCGCCTTCGAAAGGATGGCGCGCGCCGACGTCCGGCCGATCCCGTAGATGTACGTGAGTCCGACTTCAGACCGTTTTTTCTTCGGCAGATCAATTCCTGCAATGCGGGCCAACGGCTCTCCTCCTTCTTAACCCTGACGCTGTTTGTGTTTCGGATTCTTGCAGATCACCCGGACGACGCCTTTCCGCCGTATGATCTTGCAGTTTATGCAGATTTTTTTGACCGACGACCGGACTTTCATAACGCACACGCCATTATTTGTACCTGTATGTGATCCGACCTTTGGTCAGATCGTACGGCGAAAGCTCTACCGTCACCTTGTCGCCCACAAGGATCTTGATGAAATTCATCCTCATCTTTCCCGAAATATGCGCAAGGACGTTGTGCCCGTTTTCGAGACTCACCTTGAACATCGCGTTGGGCAGCGTCTCGGTGATGACGCCGTCGACTTTGATGGGACCCTGTTTTGCCATAAGTGACCGGCCCGGAGTTACCGGGTGAGGATGTCCGCTTCTCCTGTCGTAACGACGATAGTATGCTCAAAATGCGCCGACGGCTTCCCGTCCGCCGTGCGGACGGTCCATCCGTCCTCCCCCACCGTCACCCGGTGGGTCCCTGCGTTCACCATCGGCTCTATCGCAAGGGCCATTCCTTCCTTCAGCAGCACGCCCGTCCCCGGTTCCCCGTAGTTCGGGACCGCGGGATCCTCGTGGAGGTTCTTCCCTATGCCATGCCCGACGAGATCCCGCACGACCGAAAATCCCGCGGCCTCGACGCAGCGCTGGACGGCTGCGGACACGTCGTGCAGGTGGTTCCCCGCACGCGCCTGCGCGATCCCCTCGAGCAGCGCCTGCTCCGTCACGCGCAGGAGGCGCGTTTTCTCCTCCGACACCCTTCCGACAGGAAACGTGCGCGCGCCGTCCCCGTAGTACCCGCTCTTCTTCACCCCCACGTCGACGGAAACGACCTGTCCCTCCTCGATCTTCCCTCCGCCCGGTATGCCGTGCACAACCTCGTCGTCGATCGAGACGCAGAGCGTGCCGGGAAACAGATTGCGCCTGTCGTGCCCGTACCCCTTGAACGCCGGCTCCCCGCCCCGCGACCGGATGTAGTCTTCCGCGATCGTGTCCAGTTCGCCCGTCCGGACCCCGGGGGCGATCTTCGAACCCACAAGGGCGAGGACCTCGGCAACGATCCTGCAGCTCTCCTTCATGAGCACGATTTCACGCGTATTTTTGACCGACACATGTGCCATGGCCGCCGCCTACCGGAGACGTCCCTTCATCTTCCCCGACTTCATGAACCCGTCATAATGCCGCATGAGAAGGTGCGACTCGACCTGCTGGAGCGTGTCGAGAGCGACGCCGACCATGATCAGGAGGCTCGTGCCCCCGAAAAACTGCGCAAACGTCTGCGCCACGCCGAACCGCGTCACGAAGGCCGGGAGGATCGCGATGATCGCGAGAAATATCGACCCGGGGAGCGTGATCTTCGTCAGTATGTTGTCGATGAAGTCGGATGTATGGTTGCCGGGACGTATCCCCGGGATGAACCCCCCCTGCTTCTGCATGTTCTCCGAAACGTCCTTCGGATTGAACGCGATGGCCGTGTAGAAATACGTGAAAAACACGATCATCACGGCGTAGAAGAACGAGTACGTGAGCGATGTGTACTGAAAATACCCCGACAGCGTCTGCATGAACTCGCTCTCGGGGAAGAACGTCAGGATCGTGCTCGGGATGAACATGATCGACTGCGCGAAGATGATCGGCATGACGCCCGCCGTGTTCACGCGCAGCGGTATGTACTGTGTGACCCCGCCGTAGACCTTTCTCCCGACGACGCGCTTCGCGTACTGTACCGGTATGCGCCTCGTCCCCTGCGTGACAAGGACGACGCCTGCAACGATCAGGACCATCACGCCGAGAATGATGACGTCGATGATGAGGTTCGACCCCACGCGGAACTGGTCCACGATCGAGTGGGGGAATCTGGCGATGATCCCGATGAATATGATGAGCGATATCCCGTTTCCCATCCCCCGCTCGGTGATCTGCTCCCCGAGCCACATCATGAACATCGTCCCCGCGGTCAGGAAGAGGACCGTGCTCATCGTGAAGGCAATCCCCTGGATCTCGAACGGCACGATCGGCTGCCCTTCCAGCGTCAGGCTCGTCAGCCGCACGCTCACCCCCCAGCCCTGGAGCGCCGCGACGACGACGGTGCCGTACCGCGTGAGCTGGTTCAGCTTCTTCCGCCCCTCTTCCCCCTCCTTCGAAAGCTTCTGGAAGTACGGTACCACCGCACCCAGCAGCTGGAGAATGATCGAGGAGCTGATATAGGGCATAATCCCGAGCGCAAAGATCGCCGCGTTCTTGAACGCCCCGCCGACAAAGAGGTCGTACAGACCGAACAGCGTGTTCGCCGCCTGGCTTGCTTCCGCGCGGGCGAGCAGGGGCGCGTCGACGCCCGGGAGTGTGACGTGGGCGCCGATGCGGACGATGATGAGGAGCGCCGCGGTGAACATGAGCCGCGTGCGGAGCTCCTGTATCTTCAGAACATTGCGTACACTTTCGGCAAAATTAGCCATTCGTCTTCGGAGTTGAGCTTATCGTTTGAGCCTTGCCCCCGGCGGTTTCGATCTTCTGGAGGGCGGATTTGCTGAACGCGTGAGCTGCGACATCGAGCTTCACCGTGATGTCGCCCGTCCCGAGCACTTTCAGCAGGGCGCCGGCCCCTTTCAGGACTCCGAGCTTTGCAAGGAGCTCGGGCGTCACCACCCCTCCCGCCACTTTCCCGTCGGACGCCAGCTTCTGGAGCGTCCGGACATTGACAACCTGGTACTCCACCCGGAACGGGCTGTGGAATCCCCGCTTCGGGATGCGGCGGACAAGCGGCATCTGTCCCCCCTCGAACCACGCCCGGTGGCGCGTCCCGGAACGCGAACCCGCCCCCTTGTGGCCGCGCGTCGACGTCCCACCGCGTCCCGAGCCCTGCCCGCGCCCGATCCGCTTCCGTTTCTTCGTGGATCCCGGAGCGGGCTTTATTGTGCTGAGTATGTCTTTTGCCATTGTGTCGTTCCCGGAACTGACGTGTGTGCGTTCGGCCTTCAGACTTCTTCGACGCGGACGAGGTGGATCACCTTCCGAATCATCCCGCGGATCTGCGGCGTGTCATTCTTGACGACCGAGTAATTGGGCCTGCCGAGGCCGAGCGCCCTGATCGTCCGCTTCTGCGGCTCGATCTGGTCGATGATGCTCCTTGTCTGCGTGATCTTCAGCTTCTTTGCCATTGCCTGGCCCCGATTCTTAGTTCGATGCCGGAGCCGCGGGGGCCCCGAAGAGTTCGTGCAAGTCCATCCCGCGCCGCGACGCGACGGCTCTCGCGTCCACGAGGCTCAGGAGCGCCGCCATCGTCGCCTTGACCGCGTTGTGCGGGTTCGACGATCCCATCGATTTCGTCAGGACGTCTTTGACGCCCGCGGATTCGAGCACTGCGCGGACGCCTCCCCCGGCAATGAGTCCCGTCCCGGGAGACGCCGGCTTGAGGAGCACGCGCCCGGCCCCGAACTTCCCGATCACCGGGTGGGGGATCGTCCCGTTCACGATCGGGACCATGACGACGTTTTTCTTCGCGTCATCGACTCCCTTGGAAATCGCATCGGCAACCTCATTCGCCTTCCCCAGGCCGATGCCGACGTGACCCCTGCCGTCGCCGACGACGACGATCGCGTTGAAACTGAACCGGCGCCCCCCCTTGACAACCTTCGCGACGCGGTTGATGTGTACGAGCCGGTCTTTCAGCTCCAGTTCACTCGCTCTGATACGTGCCAACGTTGTCCCTCTCTTTTCTTGTGTGCTCCCGCATCCGTGCCTGCTGTCGGGAGAGGACTCGAACCTCTACTCACGGCTCCAAAGGCCGCTGTCCTGCCATTAGACGACCCGACAAATGGCGGCGTTCCGCGCCACAGGTGGCGCCTGCCGCGCCACAGGTGGCGCCTGCCGCGCCACAGGTGCGCGGGCGCAAAGAACGCGCTTCGTCATGACCGCCTAGAACTTCAGACCGCCCTCGCGCGCACCGTCCGCCATCGCCTTCACCACGCCGTGATACAGGTAGCCGTTCCTGTCGAACACCACCTGTGTGATCTTCTTTTCGATCGCTTTCCGGGCGGCAAGCTTCCCCACGAGCTTCGCCTTCGCGGTCTGCCCCTTGAGATCCTTGAACTGGTCCTTCTCGGGTTTCGAGAGGTTCGAGACGGCCACCAGCGTTTTGCCCGTCGAGTCGTCGATGATCTGTGCGTAGACGTTCCTGAGGCTCCGGAAGACGGTCAGCCTCGGGCGTTCCGGCGTTCCGGTGATCCGGAGACGGATGTGGACCTTCAAGCGGCTGCGGTGCTCGGTTTTTTTCTTCGTGATCATTGCGTCAGTTCCCGGTCGGTGACATTATGCCTTTGCCCCGCTCGCCGCGGCGGCCTTGCCGGCCTTCCTGCGGATGTACTCGCCCTCGTACTTCACCCCTTTCCCCTTGTACGGCTCGGGGGGCCGGAACGAACGGATCTTCGCGGCGACCTGACCCACCAGGGCGCGGTCGATCCCGCTTATCGTGATGTTGTTCTGGGTCGGCGTCTCGATCTTGATCCCCTCCGGCGGTCCGAAGAGAATCGGGTGGGAGAATCCCAGTAGAAGCTGGAGCTTCTTCCCCTTCAGCTCCGCCCTGTAGCCGACGCCGACGAGTTCGAGTTTTCTCGTGTACCCCTCCGTGACTCCTTTGACCATATTGGCCAGGAGCGCGCGCCACAGCCCGTGCAGCGACCGGTGCAGCTTCAGGTCGGACGGGCGCGAGACGCGGATCATGTTTTCCTTGATCTCCACGCTGATCACGGGGTGGACCTCCGCGGCAAGCCGGCCTTTCGGCCCCGCGACCGTGATCGTCTGCCCGCTCTGCGCCACTGTTACTCCCGCGGCGATGGGTATCGGTTTTCTTCCTACTCGTGACACGTTCTGTTCCTCCTTCAGGTTACCAGACTTCGCAGAGCACTTCGCCGCCCATTCGCGCAAGGCGGGCCTGCTTGTCCGTCATGAGCCCTTTCGGGGTCGAGATGACCGCAACGCCGAGACCGCCAAGAACGCGCGGGATCCCGTCCGCATCGACGTAATGCCGGAGACCGGGCCGGCTGACCCGCCGGAGACCGGCGATCACGGGCTGGCCGTCGTTGTACTTCAGCTGGATGCGGAGAACACCCTGCGTGGACTCCTTCACTTCGGTGTAGGAGGCGATGAATTTCTGCGCGACAAGGAGCTTTGTCAGCTCGCGCTTCAGCGTCGACGCCGGGACATCGACCCGCTTGTGCCTCGCCTGGATGGCGTTGCGCAGCCTTGTCAAATAATCGGCGACGGGGTCGGTCATTGTCATGATTCTGCCTCTCCTGCAACGTTCGTGGACAAACTGTGAAACCGCTGATTACCAGCTTGCTTTCGTGACGCCGGGGATCTTCCCCTCGAGCGCGAGCTCGCGGAACGCAATCCGCGAGATGCCGAATTTCCGCATGAAGCTCCGCGGGCGTCCCGTGACGTTGCACCGGCTGTGAAGCCGGGTGGGACAGCTGTCGCGGGGGAGCTGCCGCAGCGCGACGTAATCCCCCTTCTCCTTCAGCTCCTTCCGGATCGCGGCGTACTTCAGGACCGTCCGTTCACGCCTTGCCTGGCGGGCTTTCGAGCTTGTCTTTGCCATTCCTTCCGTCCTTCTATTGTGCCGTTTCCAGAACTTCCTGACGCTTCACGAACGGCATGCCGAACGCCTTCAGGAGCTCGTAGGCCTCCTGGTCGGTCTTCGCCGTCGTGACGATCGTGACGTCCATCCCGAACACCTTCGTGATCTTGTCGACATCGATTTCCGGGAACACGGTGTGCTCCCTGATGCCGATCGTGTAGTTGCCCCTGCCGTCGAACGACTTGTCGGAGAGCCCCCGGAAGTCCCTGATGCGGGGGACCGAGATGCTGATGAACCGGTCAAGGAACTCGTACATGTGCGCCCGGCGGAGCGTCACGCGGCAGCCGATCGGCATCTTCTCGCGCAATTTGAAGTTGGATATTGACTTCTTCGCCCTCGTGATCACCACCTTCTGCCCGACGATGGCCTCGAGATCGCGCGCGGCAGCCTCGACGAGCTTCGCATCCTGCGTCGCCTCACCCACGCCGATGTTGATCGCGACCTTTTCAAGACGCGGGACCTGCATCGGGCTCTTGTACTTGAACCGCTTCATCAGGAGCGGAACGACGTCCTTCTTGTACGTCTCGGCGAGACGCGCAACGACGTGCTCCTTCGGCTTCTTCTCCTTCGGCGTTTTTGGCGCAGGTGCCGCAGCCGGTTCGCCCTTCGGACCTTTCGGGGCTTTCTGCTGTTTTGCCTGCCCCGCTCCGGACTCCCCCTTGTGCTTCGGAGGTTTCTCGCCTGCGGGTTTCTCTTTCTTCTCTTTCTCGTCGCTCATACAGACTCGTGTGTCTTCGGGTTAGTGTGTGTTACATCGTTTCGCCGGTTGCCTTCGACACCCGCAGGCGCTTCGTTTTGCCGGTGGCCGGGTCGGTCACGATCTTCGTCCCGAGTCGCGTGACCTCGTTCGTCTTGGGGTCCATCAGCATGACGTTCGACACGTGGATCGGCGCCTCGCGCTGAACGATCCCTCCCTGGGGGTTCTTCTGGCTCGGGCGGCTGTGCCGTTTCATGATGTTGACGCCTTCGATGATCACCCGCTGCTTCTCCGGGTACACCTTCAGCACCTTCCCTCTCTTGCCGCGGGAATTGCCGGCGATCACCATCACGTTGTCGTTCTTCCGGATCTTCATGATTCTTCCTCGGTTGTCGTTACAGCACTTCGGGGGCGAGAGACACGATCTTCATGTACTGTTTTTCGCGCAGTTCGCGGGCGACGGGACCGAAGATGCGGCTTCCCCTCGGCTCTCCCTGCTCGTTGATGAGAACGGCCGCGTTCTCGTCAAAACGGATGAACGAGCCGTCCTTGCGCCGGGTTTCCTTCTTCGTGCGGACGATGACCGCGCGCGCGACTTCCCCCTTCTTCACGGTGGCGCCCGGGATCGCGGTCTTCACGCTCACGACGACGACGTCCCCCAGTCCCGCATACCTGCGGTCGGATCCGCCGAGCACCCGGATGCATCGGACTTTTTTCGCGCCGGAGTTGTCGGCGACGACAAGGTTTGTTTCTTCCTGAATCATGTGTTGACTCCGTGGAGGGGATTCACTTCGCCTTTTCCAGGATCTCGACAAGACGCCATCGCTTCAGCTTGCTCAGGGGGCGCGTTTCCATGATCTTCACCGTGTCCCCCACGCCTGCCGCTTTCTTTTCGTCGTGCGCCATGAGATTCGTCGTCCGGCGGAAATACTTCTTGTAGATCGGATGGGGCACGCGCCGCTCGATTGCGACGACGATGCTCTTTTCCATCTTGTTGCTCACAACCCTGCCGACGCGGGTTTTCCGCTGCGTCGTGCGCTTCGGCTCCGGGGCCTTCCGTGATTCGTCAGTCATTGTGCATCCTTCTTCGTGGCTGCAGGAGGCACCGCGGCCCGCTGCTTTTCGTTAATGAGCGTTTTGAGCCGGGCAATGTCCCGACGGACGGAACGGACCTTGATCGGGCTTTCAAGCTGGCTCGTCGCAAGCTGGAACCTCAGGTTCCCCAGGCTTTCCTCCTCGTCCGCGAGGCGCTTCCGGAGTTCGTCGACCGAGAGATCCCGTATTTCTGATGTTTTCATAGTCCGTCCTTTCCTGTCACTTCCCTTCGAAGTCGGGCCGCGCGCTTATCCGCGTCCGTATGGGCAGCTTGTGCGAGGCGAGCCGCAGGGCTTCCATCGCCGTGTCTTTCGCCGTCCCTCCCACCTCGAACATGACGCGTCCCGGTTTCACAACGGCGACCCAGTACTCCGGGGCGCCCTTCCCTTTCCCCATGCGTGTCTCCGCGGGCTTCTTCGTGACCGGCTTGTCGGGGAAGATCCTGATCCAGACGCGTCCCTCCCTCTTCATGAGCCTCGTCAGCGTGACGCGTGCCGCCTCGATCTGGCGCTGCGTGATCCACCCGGGCTCCAGGGCCTTCAGACCGAAGTCCCCGAAATCGACGCGCGACCCGCGGGTCGCTTTTCCCCGCATGCGCCCCCGCTGCGCTTTCCTGTATTTGACTCTCTTGGGCATCAACATGGCAGACTACTCCGTCGTTATCGCTTGCTCATTGTCCGCGGCGGGGAGGGGCCTGCATGCTCTGCTGAGCGTCAAGCACTTCACCCTTGCATATCCAGACCTTCACGCCGATCGCACCGTACACCGTCCGCGCGGTCGCCGTCGCATAGTCGATCTCGGCCCGGAGCGTGTGCAGCGGTATGCGTCCTTCCTTGTACTGCTCGCGCCGCGACATTTCGGCCCCGCCGAGCCGTCCGCTCGTCATCACGCGCACCCCCTCCGCACCCATCCTCATCGCCGCCGTGATGCCGTTCTTCATCGCCCGGCGGAACGCGATGCGTCCCTCAAGCTGTTGCGCGATGTTTTCCGCCACGAGATACGCGTCGAGCTCGGGACGCTTGATCTCGTTTATGAGAATCTTGACTTCCTTGTTCGTGATCTTCTTCAGTTCTTCTTCGAGCTGGGAGATTTCCTTCCCGCTCCTGCCGATGACGATGCCCGGGCGCGACGTGTTTATTGTGATGACCGCGCGCTTCGGCGTCCGCTCGATGAGGATGCGGGAGATCCCGGCTTTCTTCAGCCGGTTCCGCACGTAGTTCCGGATCGTCGTATCTTCCGCGAGCTTCCCCGCGAACGATTTCTCGTCGTACCAGTTGGAATCCCACGAGCGGATGATGCCCAGGCGCAGGCCGATCGGATTTACTTTCTGTCCCAAATATCCTCCAGTGTAAACGTCCTATTTCGTTTCGACGGCGGGCTTCTGCTTCGCGCCGCTCTTTGCCGCTTTCGTTTCTCGGGCGGGCTTTTTCGCCCCCTTCGGAGACGCCTTTGGCGTCTCCGTCGGCTTCGTCTCTCTTGCCGACACGACGATCGTGACGTGGTTCGAGCGCTTCCGTATGCGGAAGGCGCGTCCCATCGGAGCCGGGCTGATCCTCTTCATCGTCATCCCCACATCCACGGTGGCGCGCCTGACGACGATCTCCTCGGGTTCAAGGCGTCCCCCCTCATCCTTGTTCTGCAGGTTCGCGACCGCCGAGCGAAGGACTTTCTCCGCCACCTTCGACGCGTGCTTGGGAGAGAAATGGAGTATGTGGAGCGCCTCGGGCACCGACTTCCCCCGGATGAGATCGATCACAAGCCGCATCTTGCGGGGCGAGGTGCCGATATACCTGTTGATTGCCTGAGCTTCCATTGAATCCTCTCGAGCCGCGACTTAGGACGCGGGGGTTGTTGTTTCTTCCTTCTTGATCCCCGGATGGACGCGGAACGTCCGCGTCGGGGAGAATTCTCCGAGCTTGTGGCCGACCATTCCCTCGTGGATGTACACCGGGATGAACTTGTTCCCGTTGTGCACCGCAAAAGTGTGGCCGACGAAATCAGGAGTGATCGTGCACGAACGGGACCAGGTCTTTATCACTTTCTTCTGATTCGACTTGTTGAGCGCTTCCACCTGTTCGAGCACTCGCTGGCTGACGAACGGGCCTTTTTTCAGCGAACGGGTCATTGCGTTGTCATCTCCTCCGTTTCACGATGTATTTGCTCGACGGCTTTTTTCTCCACCGGGTCTTCTTTCCCTTCGTATGCCAGCCCCACGGAGAAACCGGGTGGGGGTTCCCCTGCGGGGATTTCCCCTCGCCGCCGCCGTGGGGGTGGTCGACCGGGTTCATCACGACCCCCCGCGACTGCGGGCGGATGCCGAGCCAGCGTGAGCGGCCGGCCTTGCCGATGCTTATGTTTTCGTGGTCGGCGTTCCCGACGCTGCCGATCGTCGCAAGGCAGTCGGCCGGGATGTTCCGGATCTCGCCCGACGGGAGGCGGAGCTGCGCGAATTTCCCCTCCTTTGCCATGAGCTGCACGCTCATCCCCGCGCTGCGCGCAATCTGGGCGCCCTTGCCCGGGCGCATCTCGACGTTGTGGACGAACGTCCCCGCGGGGATCCCGGCAAGCGGGAGCGCGTTCCCGGCCTTGATCTCCGCGTCAGGACCGGAACGGAGCACGTCCCCCGGCTTGACGCCGTCGGGGGCGATGATGTACCGCCGTTCGCCGTCCGCGTACTGGAGGAGCGCGATGCGCGAGGAGCGGTTCGGATCGTATTCGATCGCCGTGACCTTCGCGTCCATGCCGAACTTGTTCCGCTTGAAGTCGATGACGCGGTAGAAGCGCTTGTGGCCGCCCCCCCGGTGCCGCGACGTCACGCGGCCCGTGTTGTTCCTGCCGCCCGACTTGTGCAGCGGTTCCAGGAGCGCTTTCTCCGGACTCGTTTTCGTGATCTCGTCGAACGCTGCCACGGACATCCACCGCGTCCCCGGCGTCACCGGTTTGAATTTGCGTATTGCCATGACTGTGTGTCCTCGTGTCAGACGTTCTGGAAGAACTGGATCTTGTCCCCGTCCTTCAGCCGCACGATCGCCTTCTTCCATGCCGGCGTGCGCCCCGCAAACCGCCCTTTGCGCGTCATCTGGGATTTGGATTTCCCCTTGTGGCGGCTCGTGCGGACGTCGAGGACGGTAACGTTGAATTTCTTCTCGACCGCGCGCGCGATCTCGATCTTGTTCGCGGAGAGCGTCACCTCGAAGGCATACTGCCCCTTCTCCTGGAGTGCGGTCATCTTTTCGGTGACGATCGGTCGTTTCAGTATGCCTGTCATTCTCGTCAGTTCTTGAATGTGTTCTGAAGGACCTCGACAGCGCTCTTCTGGATCAGAAGGACCTGGTTGTTCACGATGTCGTAGGTGGAGGCTTTGTCCGCCTCCAGGATGTCGAACTTCGGTATGTTCCTCCCCGATTTCACGACGTTGGCGTCGGCCCGGGGAAGCAGCATCAGCGTCTTTGCCGCATCGAGCTCAAGGGCCTTCAGCACCGTGACCATCTCCTTCGTCTTCGGTCCCGCGAACGTGAAGTCCTCCACGATCCTGATCTGTCCTTCTTTTGCCTTGTACGAGAGGGCGGACTTGCGCGCGAGTTTGCGGAGCCCCGCGGGGAGCGTTGTTGAATAGTCGCGGGGCTTCGGTCCGAATATCGACCCTCCGCCCACCATCACCGGCGAGCGCGACGACCCCTGCCGCGCCTGGCCCGTGTGCTTCTGTTTGAAGGGCTTCTTCCCGCCGCCGCGCACTTCCGCGCGCGTCTTCACCTTCGAGGTCCCCTGACGCTGGTTGTCGAGGTAGACCCGGACGGCGCGAAACATGGCGTCCTCGTTCGGCTCGATGCCGAATATGTCGGCGGCAAGCTTCACCTTTTCGCCGCTCTTCGTGCCGTCTTTCTTGTAGACATCCAGTTCCATCGCCGCACTCACCTTCATTATTGAGCTTTGCGCTTCCGAATTTCAAGGTAGCCGTTTATCGCACCGGGGACAGAGCCCTTCAGGAGAAGAAGGTTCGAGTCCGGGATGATGCCGACGACCTTCAGGTTGTGGACGGTGACCTGCTCGCCCCCCATCCTGCCCGCCATGCGCATCCCCTTGAACACCCGCGACGGATGCGAGGACGATCCGATTGATCCCGGCGCCCTTTCCCTGTCGCTCTGACCGTGCGTGCGGAATCCGCCGCCGAAGTGATGGCGCCTGACAACCCCCTGGAACCCTTTCCCCTTCGACGTGCCGATGACCGACACGACGTCCCCCTTCGCAAACACCGTCTCCACCTTGATTTCCTGGCCGGGCTGGAATTCCGCCATCCCGATTTCACGGAACTCGCGGATGAGCTTCGTGGGCTTCGCGCCGGATTTCGCAAAATGCCCCCTGCCCGGCTTCGTGACAAGCCTCTCACGCATCGGGTCGAACCCGAGCTGCACCGCTTCGTACCCGTCGCGCTCTTTCGTTTTGATCTGCGTGACGTAACAGGGCCCGGCCTCGATCACCGTGCACGGTACCACCTGACCAGAATCGTCGAAGATGCTGGTCATGCCGATTTTTTTCCCCAGGAGTCCGTTCATGCGTTCATCCATTGTGAGAATACACCGCCAGGAAGCCGACAGCTCCGCCTACGGCGCCGATGCCGCTCCCGTGCCGTTCCGGCCGTACCTCACCGCCGGAACGACGCCCCTACCCAGACTTTCAAATGATCGCGGGTTACACTTTGATCTCGACGTCGACTCCCGCGGGCAGATCGAGCTTCATCAGGGAGTCGACAGTCTTGTTTGTCGAGTTGAGGATGTCGATAAGCCGCTTGTGCGCGCGCGTCTCGAACTGCTCCCTCGACTTTTTGTCAACATGAGGAGAACGAAGCACAGTATAGACCGTACGCTTCGTGGGTAACGGAATCGGGCCTGAGACCACAGCGCCTGTTGACTTTACAGTCTTGATGATTTTTTCCGCAGACTTGTCGATCAGGTTGTGATCGTACGACTTGAGCTTTATGCGTATTTTTTGCCCGGCCACGTTTGTCAGTACTCCTTAGTCATCACTCTCAGCGACGGGAGGCACGGCCCCTTCGGGACGCGCCCCCCACGGATGTTTATTCGACGATCTTCGTCACGACGCCGGCGCCGACGGTGCGGCCGCCCTCGCGGATGGCAAACCGGAGCCCTTCCTCCATGGCGATCGTGCTTATGAGCTCGACGTTCATGCCGTCCACGTTGTCGCCCGGCATGATCATCTCGGTCCCCGCCGCGAGCGTCGCGACGCCCGTGACGTCCGTCGTCCGGAAGTAGAACTGCGGCCTGTACCCGGTGAAGAACGGCGTATGGCGCCCCCCCTCTTCTTTTTTCAGAACGTACACCTGCGCAAGGAACTTCTTGTGCGGGGTTATCGATCCCGGCTTCGCGATCACCTGCCCGCGTTCGAGCTGGGTCTTTTCCACGCCGCGCAGGAGGAGCCCCGCATTGTCGCCGGCCTGGACCTCGTCGAGTTCCTTGCGGAACATCTCCGCGCCCGTGACAACGGTCTTCATGTGCGCGCCGAGCCCGATGACCTCCACCTCGTCGCCGACCTTTGCCCGGCCGCGCTCGACGCGCCCCGTACCGACCGTCCCGCGCCCTGTGATCGAGAAGACGTCCTCGACCGGCATCAGGAACGGCTTGTCGATGTCGCGCGCGGGGACAGGGAAGTACGAGTCCACCGCGTTCATGAGCTCCATGATGCATTTGAACGCGGGATCGTCCGCCTTGGCGTCGGGCTTGAGGGCAGCCTCCATCGCCTTGAGGGCGCTTCCGCGGATGATCGGGATCTCGTCACCGGGATATTCATATTTCTTCAGGAGGTCGCGCAGCTCGAGCTCGACAAGATCCAGGAGCTCCGGGTCGTCCACCGCATCCACCTTGTTCATGAACACGATCATGCGCGGCACGCCAACCTGGTGGGCGAGAAGGATGTGCTCGCGCGTCTGGGGCATCGGGCCGTCGGTTGCCGCAACGACGAGGATGGCGCCGTCCATCTGGGCCGCACCCGTGATCATGTTCTTCACGTAGTCGGCGTGGCCGGGGCAGTCCACGTGCGCGTAGTGGCGCTTCTCGGTGGAGTACTCGACATGCGCCGTCGCGATTGTGATGCCGCGTTCGCGCTCTTCGGGGGCGTTGTCAATGCTGTCAAACGTCCGGATCGTCGAGAGGCCCTTCTTCGCGAGCACCATCGTGATTGCGGCCGTCAGGGTCGTCTTCCCGTGATCGACGTGGCCGATCGTCCCGACGTTCAGATGTGGTTTGTCACGATTAAATTTCTCTTTTGCCATTGTTCTACTCTCCTCTGGTATAGAAGGGGATGTGGGTAGGGCCCCGGTTCTACGCGGTGACTGATTCTTTGCCCTTGAGCTTTTCTATGATCTGGTCCGACACGCTCCGCGGCGTCTCGTCGTAATGGGAGAGCTCCATCGTGTAGATGGCCCGTCCCTGCGTCATCGAGCGGAGCGTTGTGGAGTATCCGAACATTTCCGACAGCGGAACCGCCGCCTTGATGACCTGCGCATCCTTCCTCGGGTTCATCCCCTCGATCTTCCCGCGACGCGAGTTCAGATCGCCGATGACATCCCCCATGTACTCCTCCGGCGTGACGACCTCGACGGCCATGATCGGCTCGAGGATCGCCGGGTTCGCCTTGCGCGCCGCCTCCTTGAACGCGATGGAGCCGGCGATCTTGAACGCCATCTCGGAGGAATCGACGTCATGGTACGAGCCGTCGTACAGCTTCACCTTCACGTCTTCGACCGGGTATCCCGCAAGGACGCCGTTCTTCATCGCTTCCACGATCCCCTGCTCCACCGGCTTTATGAATTCCTTGGGAACGACCCCGCCAACGATCGCGTTCTCGAACTCGAAACCCTTCCCCTTCTCGTTGGGCTCGATCTCGATCCACACGTGGCCGTACTGGCCGCGCCCGCCCGACTGGCGGACGAATTTCCCCTCCGCATGGACCTTCTTGCGAATCGTTTCCTTGTAGGCGACCTGCGGCTTGCCGATGTTGGCCTCGACCCGGAATTCCCTCTTCATCCTGTCGATGATGATCTCCAGGTGGAGCTCCCCCATCCCGCTGATGATCGTCTGTCCCGTTTCCTCGTTCGTCGCAACGCGGAGGGTGGGATCCTCCTCCGTCAGTTTCTGGAGCGCCTCCCCCATCTTCTCCTGGTCGGCCTTCGTCTTCGGCTCGATTGCAACGTGGATAACGGGGTCGGGGAACGTCATCTTCTCGAGGACGATCGGATCGTCCTCGTCGCAGAGCGTGTCACCGGTGCGCGTGTGCTTGAGTCCCACCGCGGCGACGATGTCGCCCGCGTAGGCCTCCTCCACGTCCTCGCGCGAGTTCGCATGCATGCGGAGGATGCGGCTGATCCGTTCCTTCTTGTCCGACACCGGGTTGTACACGTACGAACCCGATTTGAGCGTCCCGGAGTAGACGCGGAAGTACGTCAGGCGCCCGACGAACGGGTCGGTCATGATCTTAAACGCCAGAGCCGCGAACTGCCCCCCGTCGTCGATTTTCCTTGTGACGTGGTCCGTCAGGTTGATGTGGTGCCCGGTGATCGTCCCTTCGTTCAGATCCACGGGGGACGGGAGGTAGTCAACGATCCCGTCCAGGAGCATCTGGACTCCCTTGTTCTTGAACGAGGAGCCGCAGAGCACGGGAATGATGCTGACTTTCAGGGATGCCCGCCGGAGGACCGTCATGATCTCCTTCGGCGTGATCTCCTTCCCTTCAAGGTATTTCTCCAGGAGCGTGTCGTCCTCGTCGGAGACCGCCTCGAGCATCTTCGTCCTGTACTGCTGGGCCTTCACCTTCATGTCGTGGGGGATCTCGATGTCGTCCCACTCCACCCCCAGCGTCGAGTCCTTGTACATCCTCGCCTTCATCGTCACAAGGTCGATGATCCCGGCGAAGAGGTCCCCCTCCCCGACCGGCAGCTGGATCGGCACCGCGTTGGCGCTGAGCCTGTCCTTCATCATTTCGACTACTGCGAGGAAGTCCGCGCCCACGCGGTCCATCTTGTTGACAAACGCGATGCGCGGGACGCCGTACTTGTCCATCTGACGCCAGACGGTCTCCGACTGCGGTTCGACGCCGCCGACGGAGCAGAAGAGCGCCACGGCGCCGTCAAGCACGCGGAGCGAGCGTTCGACTTCCGCCGTGAAATCCACGTGTCCCGGCGTGTCGATGATGTTGACCCTGTGGTTGTCCCAGAAACACGTGGTGGCCGCCGACGTGATCGTGATCCCGCGCTCCTTCTCCTGCTCCATCCAGTCCATCGTCGCAGCACCGTCGTGGACCTCCCCCATGCGGTGGAGCACCCCCGTGTAAAAGAGGATGCGCTCCGTCGTCGTGGTTTTGCCCGCGTCGATGTGCGCGCTGATTCCGATGTTCCTGGTCCGTTCTAGCGGATACTGTCTCGGCATACTCTCCTGCTTCTCTCCCTCTGACCCCTCACCACTTGAAATGGGCGAACGCCTTGTTGGCCTCCGCCATCTTGTGCGTGTCTTCCTTCTTCTTGACCGCGTTTCCCTCGCCGTTCGAGGCGGCGATGAACTCGGCGGCAAGCTTCTGGGACATCGATTTGTCCTTTCTGTCTCCGGCGTACCCGATGAGCCACCGGATCGCAAGCGCGACGCTCCGCTCCCCGCGGACTTCCGTGGGGACCTGGTAGGTGGCGCCGCCGACGCGGCGGGCCTTCACCTCGAGCATCGGGCGCGTGTTGCTCACCGCCTTCTTGAACACGTCGAGCCCCGTGCTCTTCGTCCGGTCCTCGATCAGCTGAAAGGCGTCATAGATTATCCGTCGCGCAAGGTGCTTCTTCCCCCGCTTCATGATGTTGTTGATGAACTCCGCAACCAGGACATCCCCGTACCTGGGATCGGGGATCGTGGCTCTGTGTGTCGATTTTTTCTTTCTCACGTCGTCGTCCGTCTTCCTGGAGTGTCAGTTATTTCCCGCGCTTGGCGCCGTACTTGGAGCGTCCCTGTTTCCTGTCCGCGACGCCGGCGGTATCGAGCGTCCCCCGTATGATATGGTACCGGACGCCGGGAAGATCCTTCACGCGCCCCCCGCGGATCATCACGATCGAGTGCTCCTGGAGGTTGTGCCCCTCGCCGGGAATGTAGGCGGTCACTTCCATCCCGTTCGTCAGCCTAACGCGGGCGACCTTGCGGAGCGCCGAGTTCGGCTTCTTGGGGGTCGTCGTGTACACGCGCGTGCAGACGCCCCGTTTCTGGGGGCTGCCCCCCATGGCGGGCGCCTTGCTCTTCCATGTGACGCTGCGCCTGCTGTTCCTGACAAGCTGCTGGATCGTTGGCACGCGGACTCCTTGCTGCTGCACTCGTGGGTGGAATTTCGATAAAGCTTTTTAAGGTACGAAAAACGCGTTACTTTGTCAAGGCATCATCGAACCATTCAGAGCCGGGCGGGACCTTTTCAGGTCGCCGCCAGCTTTTCCCGCGTCTTCGGCTTTTTCACCGGGACCTCCTCCGCCGGAGCGGGCTCCGGTGCCGGGACGGCCTCCTCCACCGCGGAACGGCTGTCCACCCGCAGGTCCCTGAAATGCTGCAGACCGGTCCCCGCGGGAATCAGGTGGCCCATGATGACGTTTTCCTTCAGCCCGAGGAGATTGTCGAGCTTCCCTTCGATCGCGGCGTCGGTCAGCACCTTTGTTGTTTCCTGGAACGACGCGGCCGAGATCCAGCTCTCCGTCGAGAGGGACGCCGACGTGATCCCCAGGAGCACCGGTTCCGACGTCGCCGGCTCCGCGTCCCTGTGTTCGACAACCTTTTTCGCCTTCTTCCGCAGGTCGGCGTTCGTCTCGCGCACCTTCTTCTTCCCCGCAAGCTGGCCGTTCTTGAACTTCGAATCCCCCTTGCTGACAACGAGGACCTTGTCGCGGAGGCCGTCGTTCTCCTCCTCGAACTTCAGCTTGTCGACATAATCGCCCTCGAGGAACTTCGTGTCGCCGGAGTCGACGATGCGCACCTTCTGCATCATCTGGCGTACGATAATCTCGATGTGCTTGTCGTTAATCTTCACCCCCTGGATACGGTAGACCTCCTGGATTTCGTTCACCAGGTATTCCTGGACCGCGCCCACCCCCTTGATGCGGAGCACGTCGTGCGGGTCGATCGCGCCGTCCGAAAGGCGTTCGCCCGCGCGGACAACGTCGTTCGCCTGCACGAGGACGTGCTTCCCGAGGGGAATCGGATACTTCCGTATGTCCTTCCCGTCGTGGCTCGTGACGATCACCTCGCGCGAACCCCTCTTCTGGGCCCCGAAGCTCACGATGCCGTCGATCTCCGACACGACGGCCGGATCGTTCGGGCTCCTGGCCTCAAAGAGCTCCGTGACGCGCGGCAGGCCCCCGGTGATGTCGCGGGTCTTGCCGATGTCGCGCGGGATGCGGGCCAGGACCGTGCCGGCGGTGATCTCCTGCGTGTCGTTCACAACGATGTGGGCGCGCGTCGGGATGATGTACGTCCCGACCTTCCCCTTCTTGTTGTGGACTTCCAGCGTCGGGGCGAGCGTGCGGTCGCGCGAATCGATGACGACCTTCTGGATGTGCCCTGTCTGCTCGTCGTCGATCTCGCGGAACGTCACGTTCTCCTTGAGCTGGTGGTATTTCACCTCGCCGGAATGCTCGGAGATGATCACCGCGTTGTACGGATCCCATTCGTAGATAATCTGTCCTTTCGCCACCTTCCCGCCGTCGCGCAGAAGCATCGTCGCGCCGTACGGGACGTCGTATTTCGTCAGCATGCGGTTGTCGTGGTCGAGGACGTTCACGACGCCGCTCCGGCCCGACACGACGATCCTCGTTCCCTCGTCGTCCGGAACCTCGAGGAATTTCACCCCCTCGTACTGCAGGGTTCCGTCGAACTTCGAGGAGACCTGCGACTGGGAGGCGATGAGGCTTGCCGTTCCGCCCGTGTGGAACGTGCGGAGCGTGAGCTGGGTCCCCGGCTCGCCGATCGACTGCGCGGCGATGATGCCGACGGTTTCGCCGGGCTGGATGAGCTTGCCCGTCGTCAGGTTCCGCCCGTAGCAGAGCGCGCAGATGCCGCGCTTCGCCTCGCACATGAGGACCGAGCGGATCTCCACGGTCTCGATCGAGGTCTCGGCCATCCGGTCCGCCTTCTCCTCGTCGATGAGTTCGCCCGCGTGGACGATCACCTCGCCGGAAATCGGGTCCGCGACCTCGTGGACGGAGACGCGCCCGACGATCCGTTCCGCCAGCGGTTCCTTCACGTCCTCCCCCTCCTTCAGGGCGCCCGTGACCACCCCACGGATCGTGCCACAGTCCACCATCGTGATTATCGCGTCCTGCGCGACGTCCACGAGGCGGCGCGTCAGGTAGCCGGCGTCCGCAGTCTTGAGGGCGGTGTCCGCAAGCCCCTTCCTGGCACCGTGCGTCGAGATGAAGTACTCGAGGATCGACAGCCCCTCGCGGAAGTTCGCGATGATCGGGTTCTCAATGAGCTCCCCCGTCGCCCCGGAGAGGCTCTTCTGCGGCTTCGCCATCAGTCCGCGCATGCCTGCGAGCTGGCGCACCTGCTCCTTGGAGCCGCGGGCGCCGGAATCAACCATCATGTACAGTGAGTTGAACCCGTCACGGGAGTGCTGGAGGGATTCAAAAAGACGCTCCGCGACACGGTTCGTCACGCTTGTCCAGATGTCGATGACCTTGTTGTAGCGCTCCCCCTTTGTAATGAAGCCGCGGATGTACTGGCTTTCCACCTCGTCCACGCTCTTCTGGGCGCGCCCGATGATCTCTTCCTTCTCCTTCGGGATGATGACGTCGTCGATGCTCACCGAGAGACCCCCCGCCGTCGCATAGCGGAACCCGATGTCCTTCAGCTTGTCGAGGAACTCGGCGGTCTTCAGATTGCCGACCTTCCGGAACGCGGAGGAGATGATCTGCACAAGGCGCTTCTTGTTCAGGAGCTCATTGAAGTACCCGATCTCTTTCGGCACGATCTGGTTGAATATCACGCGCCCGGTTGTCGTCTCCACCATCTCGTTCTCGATCCGCACCTTCACGCGGGCATGGAGGCCGACCTTGCCGTAGTTGTACGCGATGATGACCTCGGCCGGGGAGGAGAACTGGAGCCCTTCCCCGACGTCGCCGCTCCTCGATTTCGTCAGGTAGTAGCACCCGAGGACCTGGTCCTGCGTCGGCGTCACGATGGGCGCCCCGCTCGCCGGCGAGAGGATGTTGTGGCTCGAGAGCATCAGGATGCGGGCCTCGAGCTGCGCGTCGAACGAGAGGGGAACATGGACGGCCATCTGGTCGCCGTCGAAATCGGCGTTGAACGCCGTGCAGACCATCGGATGGATCCGAATCGCCTTCCCTTCGACGAGAACGGGCTGGAACGCCTGGATGCCGAGACGGTGGAGCGTCGGCGCCCTGTTGAGAAGAACCGGATGGCCGTCGATGATGTTCTCCAGGATCTCCCAGACCTCGGGGCCCTTCTTGTCGACCATCTTCTTGGCGCTCTTGACCGTCTTGACGATGCCCCGCTCGATGAGCTTGCGGATGATGAACGGCTTGAAGAGCTCGACCGCCATGTCTTTGGGGAGCCCGCATTCGTGCAGGCGGAGTTCGGGACCGACGACGATGACGGAACGGCCCGAATAGTCGACGCGCTTGCCGAGAAGGTTCTGGCGAAAGCGGCCCTGCTTCCCCTTGAGCATGTCGGAAAGCGATTTGAGCGCACGGTTATTGTCGCTCCGCACGGCGTTGACCCGCCGGGAATTGTCGAAGAGCGAGTCAACCGCCTCCTGCAGCATCCGCTTCTCGTTGCGCAGGATGACGTCAGGGGCCTTGATATCGATGAGGCGCTTCAGGCGGTTGTTCCTGATGATCACGCGCCGGTACAGGTCGTTCAGATCCGACGTCGCGAACCGCCCCCCCTCGAGGGGGACGAGCGGCCGGAGTTCGGGAGGGATCACCGGGATGATGTCGAGGACCATCCATTCCGGCCTGTTGAGCGGCCCGTTTTCCGCCTCGCGGAACGCCTCTACGACGCGGAGGCGCTTCAGGGCATCCTGCTTCTTCTGGACGGACGTTTCCTCGAGGATCTGCGCGCGCAGCTCCGCCGCCAGTGCGCTGACGTCGACCTGTTTCAGGAGGCTCTTGATCGCCTCCCCGCCGATCTGGGCGACAAATTTCCTCTTGTCCGTCGGCTCGAGATCGTCGTGATTGTCGGGCAGCGTCGAGAGGATCTCGAAGAACTGCTCCTCCGAGATCAGGTCCTTCTTCTGGAGCCCCGTCGTCCCGGGGTTAACGACGACGTACGACTCGTAGTAAATGATCTTCTCAAGGTCTTTCGATGTCATCCCCAGTATGTAGCCGATCTTGGAAGGGAGCGACCGGAAATACCAGATGTGGACGACCGGGACGGCAAGGCCGATGTGCCCCATCCGTTCCCTGCGGACGCTCTTCTGCGTGACCTCGACGCCGCACCTGTCGCAGATGATGCCACGGTACCGGATCCGCTTGTACTTCCCGCAGTGACACTCCCAGTCGCGCACCGGGCCGAAGATCTTCTCGCAGAAGAGGCCGTCCTTCTCGGGCCGGAATGACCGGTAGTTGATCGTCTCGGGCTTTGTCACCTCGCCGTGCGAACGCTGCAGGATCATGTCGGACGACGCGAGGCTTATCGTAATCCGGGTGAAGTTCTTCTTCGCTTCTTTGTCGTGATGAAACAACGCCATGGAATTCCTCCAAACCTGTTATTGTGCCGGACCTGTGGCGCCTTCGGTGGCGCCTGCGGCGCCATCTTCGACGCCGTGCGCATGAGCCGCCATGCTATTAATCGAGCTTCACGTCGAGGCCAAGCCCCATAAGCTCGCGGATCAACACGTTGAACGATTCCGGAACGTTTGATTCCGGCAGGTTCTCCCCCTTGACGATCGCTTCGTACACCTTCGCGCGGCCGGAGACATCGTCGCTCTTGACCGTCAGGATTTCCTGCAGGACGTGGGCAGCACCGTACCCTTCAAGGGCCCACACTTCCATCTCGCCAAACCGCTGACCGCCGAACTGCGCCTTCCCTCCCAGCGGCTGCTGCGTGATCAGGGAGTAGGGCCCGATCGAGCGGGCGTGGATCTTGTCGTCCACGAGGTGCGAGAGTTTGAGCATGTAAATGACGCCGACCGTGACCTCCTGGTCGAATTTGACGCCCGTCCGGCCGTCGATGAGCACGGACCGCGAGCTTTCGTTCAGCCCGGCCCTGTGGAGTTCGCCCTGGACGTCTTCCCAGGTCGCCCCGTCGAAAATCGGGGAGGCAAACTTGACGCCGAGCGCTTCCGCCGCCCAGCCCAGGGCGGTCTCGTACAGCTGCCCCAGGTTCATGCGCGAGGGGACCCCGAGCGGGTTGAGCACGATGTCGACCGGCGTGCCGTCCGGGAGGAACGGCATGTCCCCCTGAGGCACGATGCGCGAAACAACGCCCTTGTTGCCGTGGCGCCCCGCCATCTTGTCGCCGACGGAGAGCTTCCTCTTCTTCGCCACGTACACCTTGGCAAGCTGGACGACCCCCGGGGGAAGTTCGTCGCCGAGCTGGATCTTGTTCTTCTCGTGGCGGAACTCCTCCTCGATGCCCGTCAGCTTGTCGAAGTAGTTCGTGAAAATCTTGTTGATGAGGCCGTTCTTCCTCTTGTCGTCCACCCAGTCGCCGCTGAAATCGAGTTTTTCAAGATCATCGTAGCCGGCGAACGTATCGGCGCGGAATTGCGTCCCGGCGCGGAAGGCCATGTTCCCGTCCTTGTCGCGCACGCCCACCGACTTCTCGTCGTCAAGAAGCACGCCGAGCTTCCGCGCGAGCCGCTCGCGGAGATCGACAACGATCTTCCGCCGCTGCCGGTCGAGCGCGTCGCTCCTGCGCTTGTCTTCCTTTTTTGATTCCGCGTCCTTCTTCTTCCGGCTGAAGAGCTTCGTGGCGATCACCACCCCCTTCATTCCCGGGGGGGCCTTCAGCGACGCGTCCTTCACGTCTCCCGCCTTCTCCCCGAATATCGCCTTGAGGAGCTTCTCCTCGGGAGTCGGATCGGACTCCCCCTTCGGCGTGATTTTGCCGATGAGGATGTCCCCCTCCACGACTTCGGCACCCACGCGGATGATGCCGTTTTCGTCAAGATCCTTCGTGGCCTCCTCGCTGACGTTCGGGATCTCCTTCGTCAGCTCCTCCTCCCCCCGCTTCGTATCGCGGACCTGCAGTTCAAATTCCTCGATGTGGATCGAGGTGAATATGTCCTGCGAGACGATCTTCTCGCTCACGATGATCGCGTCCTCGAAATTGAAGCCGTTCCACGGCATGAACGCCACAAGCACGTTCCGGCCGAGCGCGAGCTCCCCACCCTCCGTCGCCGAGCCGTCCGCAAGGACGTCGCCTTTCTTCACCTTGTCGCCCGGCTTTACGATCGCCTTCTGGTTGATGCACGTGTCCTGGTTCGTCCGGAAGAACTTCGTCAGCCGGTATTCGACGCGGCGCTTGTCCTCGAACGAGATGAGGGCCTCCGTGCTGTTCTCATCGATGTCGTAGATCACGACGATCCGGGTCGCGTCGACGTACTCGACGGTCCCGTTCCGTTCCGCCACGATGAGCGCGCGGGCGTCCCTGGCGATCTTTTCTTCCAGGCCGGTGCCGACAAGCGGCGCCTGCGGCCGCAGGAGCGGCACCGACTGCCGCTGCATGTTGGATCCCATCAGTGCGCGGTTGGCGTCGTCGTGCTCGAGGAACGGGATCAGTCCCGCCGCCGCACTCACGATCTGGTTGGGCGCCACGTCCATGTACTGGACCTCCTCGGGCTTGCAGACCGGGAAATCGCCCTGGTAGCGCGCCTTCACCCTGTCGCTCTCGAACCCGCCGCGCGTGTCGACCGGGGCGTTCGCCTGCGCGATCGTGTGGACGTCCTCCTGTTCGGCCGTGAGGAACTCGATCTCGTCCTGCACTTTGCCGTTCTTGACCTTGCGGTACGGCGTCTCGATGAAGCCGAACTCGTTGACGCGGGCGTGGATGCAGAGCGACGAGATGAGGCCGATGTTCGGCCCCTCGGGGGTCTCGATCGGGCAGAGCCGGCCGTAATGCGTATAGTGCACGTCGCGCACTTCGAACCCGGCGCGCTCGCGCGTAAGGCCGCCCGGTCCCAGCGCGGACATGCGCCGCTTGTTCGTCAGCTCGGCCAGGGGGTTCGTCTGGTCCATGAACTGCGAGAGCGGGTTCGTACCGAAGAACGCGTTGATAACGCTCGAGATCGTCCGCGCGTTGACGAGATCCTGCGGGGTGAGGTTTTCGTTGTCGCGGATGTTCATCCGTTCGCGGATCGTCCGCGCCATACGCGCGAGCCCGATGTTGAACTGCTGCGCGATCTGCTCACCCACGGTCCGCACCCGGCGGTTCCCCAGGTGATCGATGTCGTCCACCGCCCGCTTCTTCTGCTGCAGCTCGATCAGGTAGTTGATGATCGCAATGATGTCCTGCTTCGTCAGCGTCGTCGTCGTCACGGGGATGTCGAGGCCGAGCTTGCCGTTGATCCGGTAGCGCCCGACGTCGCCCAGGTCATACCGCTTCTCGTTGAAGAACAGGCGGTCGATGAGCGTCTTGGCCGTTTCCAGATCCGGCGCGTCCCCCGAGCGGAGCTGCTTGTAGATCGCGCCGAGCGCGTCCTCCTCGGAACGGACGATGTCCTTGGAGATCGTCTTGGCGATCACGGATTCCTCGTTCCCCTGCTGGACGAGGAGGCGAAGCTTCCTGACGTTGGATTTCCTGATCCTCTTGATGTGCTCTTCGGTGAGGGTCGAGTCCTTGGCGATGAAGATCTCGCCCGTCTTCTTGTCGACGACGTCGCTGCAGATGACGCGTCCCTCGTATTCCTTCAGGTCCACCTTGTTGACGTCGACCTCCTCCACGAGGTTGAAGAGCTGGAGGATCTCGTCGTCGGAGGAGTAGCCCAGTGCGCGCAGGAGCGTCGTGACGGGGAATTTCTTCTTCCTGTCGATGTACGCGTACATCACGTTGTTGATGTCGGTCGTGAACTCCACCCACGATCCCCGGAAGGGGATGATCCTGGCCGAGTAAATCGGCGTCCCGTTCGGGTGCGTCGATTCGCTGAAGAACACCCCGGGGGAACGGTGGAGCTGGCTGACAACGACGCGCTCGGCCCCGTTGATGATGAACGTCCCGCGGTGCGTCATCGTGGGGAGATTTCCGAGGTAGACGTCCTGCTCGATCGTGTTGACGTACGATTTCCCGTCCTCCGCTTTCTGGGACAGGCGCAGCTTCGCTTTGATCGGAACGGCGTACGTGAGACCGCGCTCTTCGCATTCCGGCACGGAGTACTTCGGTTTCTCGACGTAGTACTCGACGAACTCCAGGAGGAAATTCTCCCGGGCGTCGGTGATCGGGAAGTTCATCTTGAACACCGACTGGAGACCCTTGTTCCGCCTGCGCGCCGGGGCGCTGTCGGCCTGCAGGAAGCCGTCCCACGACTCGAGCTGGATGTTGAGAAGATCGGGTGCCTCGATGATCTCGGGAATCTTGCCGAACGAGATGCGCTTGCCTGTCTGATTCTTCAAGCGATCCACTCCTCAAAAGTGATGAATGAACGAACGCCCGCCGCCCGGAAAACAGAAAAGAGCAAGCCGATAATCGGGGCCGCCTGGGGCGGCCCGCTCTTATCGGCCTGCGTCAGCATGTCGGCGAGGGGCATGGGCAACCGGAAAACGTGCGACGAAAAGGACCGCCCCCGTGCAACACGGTGTCGCGGGGGTAACACGCGGGAACTTACTTCAGTTCCACCTTGGCACCGGCCTCTTCGAGCTCCTTCTTCAGCTTTTCCGCGTCATCCTTGGAGATGCTTTCCTTCACCGCTTTCGGCGCACCGTCCACGAGATCCTTCGCTTCTTTCAGACCCAGACCGGTCGCCGCGCGGACGACCTTGATGACGTTGATCTTCTGGGCGCCCGCTTCCTTCAGGACGACCGTAAATTCCGTCTTCTCTTCCACGACCGGCGCGGCGGCGGCCGGCATCCCTCCGCCCATCATCATCGGGGCGGCGGCGGTGACGCCGAACTTGTCTTCGAGGGCCTTTTTGAGTTCGACTGCTTCCAGAAGCGTCAGCTTTTCGATTTTTTCGACTATTTCGGCAACAGCGGACATGATGACTTCTCCTTGTTATTGATCTCGTGTGTTCTTGATTTCAACTCCGGGGTGCATCTGCCGCACGTCAGGCGGCCTTCTTCTTTCCGATTTCATCGACAATGCTCGCGATGTCGCGCAGAAGCGCATTGATGACCGTGGGGACGCCTGCCAGCGGGGACTGAATGCTCGCCAGGACGGCCGCCATGATCTCCTTGCGCGACGGGAGCTTCGCAAGCTCTGCCAGCTTCGTTCCCTCGAAGACCTGGTGATCGAGAACGCAGACCTTCAGGAGGAGCCTGTTATGCTTCTCCCTGAATTTCTGGATGATCTTCGCCGGGACGACGGCGTCCTCGAAGGCGAACGCCACGCCCGTGGGCCCGGCAAGCCTGTCGTACACGCCGTCGTACCCGGTGACCTGCTCGAGCGCTTTTTGAATCAGCGTGTTCTTCACGACGCGGTAATCGACCCCCGCCCTGGTGAACTCGCGGCGGAGTTCCGTCGCCTGTTCCACCGTGAGACCCGAAAAGTCCGTGAAGAACATGCCGTGCGCCTTCCGGGCGGTCTCCGTCACCTCGGCCACGATCTGTTCTTTTTCTTCCCGTTTCATTTCCTGTTTCTACCTCCGTTGCTTGTGCGGCACCTCAAGAGAGAAGCCCCGGTCGCCGCCGCTCGCAGAGTGCGGACGCCGGGCAATTGACGCGCCGTGTATTGTGGGTGAGTGCGTAATATTCGTTAATGCGCCGCGACCTGGTTCTTGTCGACGGCCACCCCCGGCCCCATCGTGCTGGAGATGCTGATGCTCTTGATGTATGTCCCCTTCGCCGAAGGGGGCCTCAGGCGGACCACCGTGTTGAGAAACGCGTGGATGTTCTCCGCGAGCTGCTTCGGCTCGAACTGCGCCTTCCCGACGCTCGCGTGGAGTATGCCGGACTTGTCGACGCGGAACTCGATCTTCCCCGCCTTCACCTCTTTGACCGCCTTTGCCACGTCGTTCGTCACCGTGCCGCTTTTCGGGTTCGGCATGAGTCCCCGGGGCCCGAGCACCTTCCCCAGCTTGCCGACTTCCCCCATGACGTCGGGGGTCGCGATGATGACGTCGATGTCCGCCCAGCCTGCCTGGATTTTCTGGATGTACTCGGCGAGACCCGCGTGCTCGGCTCCGGCCGCCTTCGCCTCCTCGTCACGCGGCGGGCGGGCGAGGACAAGCACCCTGACCACCCTGCCTGTGCCGTGCGGGAGCGCGACGGTGCCGCGTATCGCCTGGTCGGCCTTCTTGGGATCGACGCCGAGCCTGACCGCGATATCGACGGACTCGTTGAACTTCGCCGTCGCGGATTCCTTGACGCGGGCGACCGCATCGTCGATCGTGTAGAGTTTCTTCGGCTCCACCTTCATCGATGCGGCTTTGAATCGTTTGCTCATTCTCATGAACGGACCTCTCTATAATAGTGGTGATGACGGGACGCGCATGAGGAGCCCCTTCCACGTGCAGCGGCAACGCTACTCCTCGACGGTGATCCCCATGCTCCGCGCGGTCCCGGCCACCATCGACATCGCGGCTTCGACCGAATTGGCGTTCAGATCGGGCATTTTCATCTCGGCGATCTCCCGCACCTGCTTCTTCGTGACCTTCGCAACCTTGTTCCGGTTCGGCTCGGCCGAACCCTTTTCAACCTTCGCCGCCCGGGCAAGCAGGATCGCCGCCGGGGGCGTCTTCGTCACGAACGTGAACGACTTGTCGGAGAAGACCGTGATCACAACGGGGATAATGAGCCCCGCCTGCGCCTGCGTCCGGGCGTTGAACTGCTTGCAGAATTCCATGATGTTGACCCCCTTCTGCCCGAGTGCCGGGCCGACGGGAGGGGCGGGATTTGCCTGCCCCGCGGGAATCTGCAGCTTTATGAAGCCGGTGATCTTTTTCATTGTCTTGTTCTTTCCGCTACATTGTCAGTTTACTTTTCAAGCTCGACCTGGCTGAAATCCAGCTCGACGGGCGTCTTGCGGCCGAAGATCGACACCATGACCTTCAGCTTCATCTTCTCCTCGTTGATCTCCTGGACGAACCCGCTGAAGTTGTTGAACGGCCCGTCGGTCACCTTCACGGCATCCCCGGGCTTGAACGGCACCTCGATGACCTCGACGTCCTTCCTCTCCTCGATCTTGCCGATGAGGCGCCGGATCTCCGAGGCCTGCAGCGGCGCGGGGGCGTTCTTCGGACCGACAAACGAGATTACCGAAGGGGTATTGAGGATCATGTGCGTCGTCGTCTTGTCGAGGATCGCCTCGACGAGGATGTAGCCGGGAAAGAACGTGCGGGTCTTGCTCTTCTTCTTCCCGTCCTTCACCTCGAAGACCTTCTCCGACGGCACGATCACCGAAGTGACCTTCTCGCCGAGCGAGGCCTGGGCGACTTCGTTCTCGATGTACGCCTTGACCTTGTTTTCGTGGCCCGAGTACGTCCGGACCACATACCACTTCTTCTCCGGCATTGTCTCCTCGCTTATAGGAACAGACGGAGCAGGCCGCTGACCGCCGCGTCGACGACGTAGACGAACGCCGCGACGATGAGGCAGACGACAAGAACGATGACCGTGGAATCACGCAGGTCGTCCTTCTTCGGCCAGGTGACCTTGTTCATTTCCTTCACCACGTCGGTAAAGAACGCTAGGATTTTCTCTTTCATGCTGGGTCGTTATTCAGTTGTGGCGCCCGGGATCGTGTGCGTTCCCACGCACGTCAAGGGTCTCATGACTGCGGGCAGTTCCCTCAGCACGTGAGGAGGGACTTGAACCCCCAACCTGCGGTTTTGGAGACCGCTGCTCTAGCCAATTGAGCTACTCACGTAGTGCTCCCCGTTCAGGGCGGAGCGTGCAGCTTCACATTCGGAGCGCGGAAGTGTGCATCCGGTATCGGATCCGGGACGTGAAGCCGCCAGCGACGCGGTGACCGCCGGAGGAAAAGCCTCCTTCCGGGAGTGTCCCGCTTACCGCGTCTCCTTGTGGGTCGTGTGCTTGCCGCAGTGCCTGCAGAATTTCTTGTACTCGACCCGCCCGGTCTGCTTCTTCTTGTTCTTCGTGGTCGAGTAGTTCCGTCTCTTGCAGTCGGTGCATTCCAGCGTAATGATGTCTCGCACGGCGTCGCCTTACAGTTCTGTGATGTCTGCCCGCTTCTCTCGCGCCCTACCTGAGCTGCGCTTCTCTGCCGAGCTTGCGACCGGGATTGAACCGGTGACCTCTTCCTTACCAAGGAAGTGCTCTACCAACTGAGCTACGCAAGCACAAAAGATAAGACCGATGAACAATGGAAAACTGAAGATCGAGAATCGAAAATCAACAAAAGAGCCCAGCGAGAGCGGGAGACGGGACTCGAACCCGCGACCAACAGCTTGGAAGGCTGTGACTCTACCAACTGAGTTACTCCCGCAACGTGTCGCACATCCCGACCCGGTTCCGCCGGATACCGTCGGCGGCCTTTCATCGGAGGTGGGCAGGGGAGGATTCGAACCTCCGAAGGTGCGAGACCGACAGATTTACAGTCTGTTGCGTTTGACCGCTTCGCTACCTGCCCGACAGGACTCTGTCAGGAGACCAGCTCCCGCGCGGTGTCCGGACAATATACTTTTCAAGAGCTGGCGATGGGACTCGAACCCGCAACCTGCTGATTACAAATCAGCTGCTCTACCAATTGAGCTACGCCAGCAGGCAAAACCATGCGCCCCCCGTCACCCCTCTCGAACAAGCGGCGGGTAATCACTGAGCCTGCAATGGGTTAGTTCCGCCATTATCCGGCGGCACTGTTGGGATTTGAGAGCTGAGCATATAAATATAACAAATTGCAGTTCAGAGTCAACATAAAATTGGAGCGGAGAGGCCGGTGGAGGGGTTTTTCTGGCGAATGTCTAGTGCGGAAGAAGCCCCGCAAGCCGCCGGGCACGGGGGGAGGGGGAATCGAACATACCGGCCTTTTCGAGGCATTTTGAGGCCTCTCCGGGATCGTGAAGCATGAGGAGAAAGTACTCCCCCCGGGAAATGCATGCATCGGCGTAGAGTTTCCGGATCATGTCCTCGAGTCTTCCTCTCCGGGCGAACGGACGATAGGTGAAATCCGGGAGGGGCGGCGGAACCTCCCCCTCTCCGGCGGCCAGCCGGAACGCCAGCCCCTCCGGCACCCTGAAGAGACCGCGCGTGAACTCGGGCTCGATTTCCTCCGTGACGTACACGGGATGGGCGGGGAGGCTGCGGCGGATAAATGACCCGATCATCGCGACGTAGCTCGCCTGTATCCGCGCCGGGTCGTATGGAAGACCGTGCTCGAAGAGATCCACCTGTGCGAGAAAGGCGTTGACCTCGGCTCGCGAATCCTCGATGAGCCACGGCCGGCGGGTTTCGAGCTCCCGGATGTACCAGGAACGCCTGAGGAGCTCCTTGTCGATCACCGTGACGTCGGGGCGGACGCCAACGACAAGCTGATCGTAGTATGACGCAGACACCCAGTAGTCCCACTGGTAGGAGATGATCACAGCACCGGGCCTGAGCGATGAAAACATGTTCGCCGTGTAGTCCTCCACAAGGTGATCGCCGCTTTCATCCGCGTCCCGGAAGTTCACGACCAGGGGAATCAGCGACACGACGAGGATGAGCGCGGATATGACCGCGTCCGGCCGCGCGAATCGTCCCGCGGCCAGGGAGACAAGAGCCGAGAGACCGACGGCCGCCGCAAGCGCCATGCAGATGTAGGCAAGGAGGAAATAGGAATCGATGTCGTGTATGTTGTAGTTCGCTGCGTAAAAGACGCAGAAGAGAAAAAGGATCGCGACACCGGCGGCAAGGCGCCGGTTCCCACGCCAGAGCGCAAAGGCGCCCGCCGCGCACAGGAGAAGTCCCGCGACCGTGAAATCCCCTGCCAGCGTGCCGAGAAAATAGGAAATCTGATTGACCACGACGTCCATCGAAGAGAACATCCATACCTGGTACTGTTTTCCGGACAGATGCCAGAAGAGACGCTCCGGTGTGACGGCGTATCCCCAGTTCAGGACCGGAGATTGCGACGCGCGAAGGGGAATGTATGCGTACAGCGAGAGACCGGCGAGAAAAGGCGGCGCCATCCTGGCCAGGAGGGTCCACGACGCGCGCGATCCCCCCTGGCGCGCGAAGTACATGGTGAGGAGCCCGGGGGCGAGAAAGATCGTCGTCATGTGATTTGTGAACGCCAGGCCGACTGCGTAGGCAAAGAGGTACCAGTCTCTCCGGCCCGTGCCTTCTCCGGGGAGGGGGAACGCCGCGCGCAGGAAGAGGAGCATGAGCGCCGAAACAAAGAGCAGGTGGAGCGGATAGACCTCCACGGCCACCGCCTGCGACCAGTACGTCGCGGAGAATGCAAGAATCAGTGCGCCCCCCGCGGCGGACTCCGTTGCGAACGCGCCTCCGGATTGCCTCCCCGCCGAGAGGAGGACGGCGCGGCGGAAGACGAGAAGGAATATCCCCGCAGCGGCGGAACAGAAGAGCGCTGCCATGACGTTCAGGCGGGCGACCCCCCCGGCGGGAACCGGGAGGTGAGTGAATGCCCACCCGAGGAGCGTGAAGAGGGGGTATCCCGTGGGGTGAGCGATGCCGAGCCTGCAGGCGACCGTGGAGAGCTCGCCGCTGTCGATAAACCCGAGCCCGGGGGCGACAGTGAACGCATAGACCGCGAACGTGAAGGCACCGGTCAGCAATGCGGCAACTCCGGGACGTATGGAGAGTCCTTTCATGTTTCCCCCTCCGGCGCCGGCGGGAGAAGGCGGCCCAGGAACGATGCGATCTTAAGAAACTCGAGCCTGACCCGTTCCATCGTCGCTTTCACGCGCGATTCCAGCGCGGGACCTGAAGAGCCGTCATACAGACGCGCCAGGCGTTCGAGCTTCTCCCCCGAGGGGAGAACTGACCCCCTCTCCTCGAGTCCGATGCGCATGAGGAGCTCGAGCCTCCTGTACATGGCGTACGCGGAGGCGAGGAACTCTCGTTCACCGGGCATCCCGGGGGGGACCCAACCGTGCTTCAGCACGGCGCCGACCTTCCCCCCCCTCAGCTCCGGGTTCGGTCCGCCGAACCTGAGCTGGAGCATCTGGACGATGAACTCCAGGTCCGCCATCCCCCCGGCGCCGAGCTTCAGGTCCGCGAAGTTCCTCCCCCGGGTTCTGCTCCGCGTTTCCATCGCCCGCCGCATGGCGACGATCTCCTCCGCCCACCCGCCGGGGAGCGGCGCGCCGTACACCCATGCATCAACGAGTGAGGAAACGTATCCTCCGACGGCGCCGTCTCCGGCCACAAACCGGAGACGGGTCAACGACTGGCGTTCCCAGAGCGATGCGCGGGTTGAAATGTATTTCGCGTACGACGCAGCCTCCACGACGAGAGGCGCACTTTTTCCTTCCGGGCGGAGCCGGACATCCGCGTCGTACATCCTCTCCCCCGAGGGGGAAGAGGTCACCCCGGCGAGTATGCGGGCCGCCAGCTGCTCCTGGACCGGCCGGGCGGAATCTCCTGCGTCCCCCGCGACAAAGAGAAGATCCAGGTCGGCATCGAACGCGAGCTCTTCCGTGCCGAATTTCCCGAGCGCGAACACCGCGAGCGGGGGGAGGGACTTCTTCCCCCTCCTGCGCGCCGCCGCGTACGAGCCTGCAACAATCGCAGAGGCGATCGCCGAGATCTCGCCCGTCAGTGTGTCATAATCCGTGAACCCGAGCACGTGACGCAATCCCGCCATGAGTTCGTTCCGTGATTTGAAAGCGGCAGCGGCATCGGGCGGCGGGGGGGCGAGTTCGCCGGGGGAATCAAGCCCTTCCCGTTCGGAGGAGACGAGCTCAAGGAGAAGGGGCTGACGCCCGAGTTCCCGTGCAAAGCGCGGGCTGATGGCACATACGGCGACAACCAACTTCCTGAACCCCGGGTCGCCGAGCTGCTCATAGAGAAGGTGAGGGAGGGGCTGCGCAGTCGCAAGGAGCGTGAGCGACGTGAGCGTCAGGTCCGGGTCCGGAGTCGCGCCGATCCCTTCGAAAAGCGGCGAGGCGACGGAGGCCAGCGCCTCCCGGGCGCGGAGGTCCGAGGGGGGGATTCCGGCGGGAGCTCCCCCCCTTGCAAGGAGCCTGATGTTCTGCGCTGCACGGCCGACGTCGTGAAACCCCATCCCCCGGACCGCACGGGTGACGGACTGTTCATCAAGCGCACCTGCGATGACTTCTGCAATGCCGCCGCCGGATCCGGCCGTCCCCGCACCGAGCACCTGGACGAAAATCTTCCTCACCGCCGCAAGGTTCGCGTCGAGCGTGCGCCGGAGCTCGGCGGCGCCCGAGAGCCCGGTTCTCCGGGCAAGGACGTCAAACGCGCGCGTGTCGGAAGGAATCGTGTGCGTCTGCGTGTTGAGCATCATCTGGAGCCGGTGTTCGATCGTCCGGTAAAGAATGTACGCATCGCGCAGGACCGCGAGTTCCTCCCCTGCGATGAGGTTCCGGGCGTGGAGCGCGGAGAGCGCACTGAGCGTGTTGGCCTCGCGCACCTCCCTCGTCGTCCCGCCGCTGATCAGCTGGAGCGTCTGGACGATGAACTCGATGTCGCGTATCCCCCCGGGCATGAGCTTGATGTTCGGTTCGCCGGCAACCTCCGCCTCGATACGCGACTTGATCCGGGCAACGGATGCCGCGGGATGCTCGGCAAGGGAGCGCGGATAGACGAACGGTTCGAGGTTCTTCAGGAATTCCCCCCCGAACGCGGTGTCCCCCGCGACGGGCCGGGCCTTGATGAGCATCTGGCGCTCCCAGAGCTCACCGCGGGACTCGTAGTGGGCCAGGTACGATTCCATTGAAAGGGCCAGCGGCCCCGCCCCCGAGTTCGGGCGGAGGCGCGTGTCCACCCTGTACAGGTGCCCCTCGCTCGACGGCTGGGAAAGATTCCGGACGAGCCGGGCTGCGAGCCGGTTGTAATACGCGTCCGCGCCGGAGCCTCCGCTCTCTCCTTCCGCCGGAGGATCCCCGTACACGAATATGATGTCGATATCGGAGCTGTAATTGAGCTCATCTCCCCCGAGTTTCCCCAGGCCAATGACGCAGAACCTCTCGAGCGGGCGGTCTCCGAAAGGTTCGCCCGCCTGATCGACCGAAATGCGGAGCGCCGCATCCACGACCGCTCCGGCGAGGGCAGAGAGCTGGGCGGCCGCCGAAGGAAGATCCGCCACGCCGAGTATGTCCTGCGCTCCGATCCGGAGGAGCTCCCTGCGGTGGAGACGCTTGAGTGCGTCAAGCCGTTGTTCCGGCCTCCGGAACATGTCAAGGACACGATCGATCTCGGGGAGAAGCCCGCCGGATGTGACGGGCGACGAAAGCACGCCGGCCGACGTGAGCCAGCGGAAGAGCCCGGGCTCGCGGACAAGAACATCGGCAAAATACCGCGAATAGCCGAGGAGGCTGAAGAGGAGATCACCGTAGGCGGGATACCCGAGTATGTCGTTGAAGAGCCCCGCCCCCCCGAACGCGGTCCCCACAAACCGCTGGAATCCTGTCAACGCCAGGTCAGGGTCCGTGGAGGATTTCAACCCCCGCATGAGGGATGCGGAGAATTCGGGGAGCGTAAACCGGCTCCCCGAGCGTATGAAGATCTCGTGAAGTGCCCTGATGCCGCGGTCCGCACCGGAGGGATTGGAGAAGAAGTCCGGGGGAAAATCACGTTCGGTCATGAGCAATGGTACAAAAAAAATCGGGGAATCTCCATTTGTGCGTTCTTTGCACATCCCGCGCCGTGCGCCTTGTGCACGGAGCGGGATGCACGCTTTATGCCATCCCGCGCCACGTTTGCTTTTCCCTCCCGCCGTCGCTATATTTTCGCGGAGCAGACGCTTTTCCCCCATTAACCGTTCACTGCGGCCGCCCATGATCAAGCTCATCGCTCTGTATCGCACCCCCTCCGACACCGCCGGGTTCGACAAACACTATTTCGACGTCCACATCCCCCTTATCCGCAAGTTTCCCGGCCTCAGGAAGATCGAGGTAACGCGCGTCACCGGCGCCCCGATCGGCGAAGCAAAATTCCATCTCATGGCCGAAATGTACTTCGATTCGAAGGACGCCATGGACGCCGCGCTCGGTTCCGCTGAAGGGAAGGCGGTCACGCGCGATATCATGAGCTTTGCGGCCGACGTCATCACGGTGTTTCACGGCGAACCGGAATGAGCGGCCGCACGGCGAACGGCGGAGGAACCGCGCGATGAACAAACGCGAAGCCTGGACGCTCCTCGCGTCGGCATTCACGGCGCTCATCGCCGGGTGCACTGCGTCGGGCCCGGCCGTGCGCGAGTGGGAGGAGACCGGCGGACCGTACGCCCAGGACATCAGCGCGGTCCTCCCGGACAACAGGATACCGGGAACTGTCTACGCCTCCCTCGGGAACGGGGAAATCGCCGTCTCCACGTCCGACGGCAGGTCGTGGGGACACGGCGCGCCGATCCCGGGAGGGGCGGAAATCCGGCAGCTCCTGCAGGATCCGGACAGTCCCGACAGGCTCTTTGCCGCAACGGACGCGGGGGCTTTTCTCTCCCCTGACAGGGCGAAATCGTGGAGCCCCCTGCACGTCGGTCCCGCAGGAACGGGAGTGCGCGTGCTGGCGATCGACCCGTGGACGCCGGCGGTCGTCTACGCGGGAACAGAGGGGAAGGGACTTTACAGATCGCCGGACAGCGGAAGGACATGGACCGAGATCAACGCATCGGCCGATCTCGCGCTCGCGGGGGCGGACGTGTATGACATCGGCATCGATCTCTCGAAGCCGGACAGGGTATTCGCCGCCGTCTCGCCGTACGGCATCATCGGCTCCACGAACGCCGGCACGACGTGGGAGGGACGCACACCCGACGTTCCGGGGACAGGTCCCCGCGCGACGCACCTCCTTGTCGGCAGGGACGGAATGATACTGTACGGGACGACTTCCGGAAGCATCGAGAAATCGACAAACGGCGGAATATCGTGGAGCCCCTCGCGCACCGGGAAGGAATTCGACGGGATACTCTCGTTTACAACCGTGCCGGGGAACCCCGACGGGGTTATCGCGGGGACGGAGCAGGGGATCATTTCTTCGTCCGACTTCGGCTCACGGTGGGGAGCCGCGGCGGGAAATCTCCCCGGGATCCCGACGCGCGTCTCCTCCCCCGGCGCCGGCACACAGGGAACGATTTTCGCGTACGGAAGCGGCATAGGCGTGCGTGCCTCCGCCGACAACGGCAAAACCTGGCGAAACGCGGATCTGAAAACGGAAGGATCCTCCGTGAACATCCTGGCAAGCGATCCCCCGGGAACGCATCTTTTCGCGGCCGTCGGGGACGCGTGCATGACGTGCTCCGTAAACCAGGCCGGATTCTGGTCTGACGCGGGTCCCGGGATCTCCGGCGGTCCCATACGGTCGATATCGATCGACCCCGAGCTGCCGGGCGTCGTGTACGCGACGACGGCGGGGGGCGTGTTCATATCCGGGGACAACGCCGCAACATGGCAGCCCGCGCCCCGTTCCGTCGAGATCTCCCCTTTCCTGTACGAGGTCCACCCCTCGATACACACGCGGGTCTTCATGGCGGGGGACCAGGGGATATTCGTTTCGACGGACCGGGGACGGACGTGGCTGCAGTCGAGGCCGCTCGGGACCAGGTGGATCGTTCATACACTGACGTTCTCCCCGACAAACGCGGGGACGATCATCGGCGCCTCTCCCGCGAGCGCGGTCATCATCTCCCACGACGGCGGATTCACCTGGGAGCAGGCGCGCTACGGGATCCCCGGCGAGCGCGTCGAGGCCGTCACGCTGGACGATGCGGACCCGGACGTGTACTACGCGTATCTTCCCCGCGGCGAATGCTTCCGGTCGCTCAACAAGGGACTCGAATGGAACCGGTTCAACCCGCCGTGGAAGCCGACGGACAACATACGCATCTCTTCCGACCCGCGCGCGCCCTCGAGCGTCGTCGCACTTGTCGACGGCAGGCACGTGTATTATTCCCCCTCCGGGGGAGGGACATGGTTCAGGCTCTTCGACGCGGACCTTCACGCCCGGGCCGTTTCGCTCTGCTGGAACTCCTCCACAATGACGCTGTACGCCGGCGCGGGCGACAGGGGAGTCTTCAGACTCACACTCGGCGAGAGAATCCGCGAGATACTCGGGGAGTAGCAAGGGAATCCGGGGTGCCGGCGCACATCGCCGGGCATGTCCGATAATTGACGAGGTGCACCGCCGTGACGTTATCACGCTCTTTTCTTGCCCCGCTCGTTGCCGCGCTGCTCTGCGCCACGGCGGGATCTCCGGCACAGACCGGAACGAAAGGGGGGGCGAAGATCGTCCTCCCCGAGGGGAAGCAATTCGACTTCGGGAAGATCTACCGGGGCGCGGTGATGGAAAAGACGCTCACGTTCCGGAACGCCGGCTCCGACACGCTCGTCATGGGAACGATCGGCGTCTCCTGCGGATGCACGGGGGCGATGGTCACGGCGGACAGGATCCCTCCGGCGGGATCGGGGGCCGTACGCATCACGTTCAACTCCAAGAACTTCTCCGGGCCGGTCCACAAGACCGTGACGCTCAACTCCAACGGCGACAGCCTCGGGTACACGACGATCGAATTCACCGCCGTCGTCATCGATGAAATCGGGCTGAACCCCCAGTCGATCATCGTACCGGGGGCCGAGGTGCACAAGCTGAGCAAGGTCACTCTGACAGTGACGAACAACGGCATGACTCCCCTTTCTCTCACAGGGTTCCGGACCGATCTGAAGGGCCTGGTACTGAAACTCCCCGCCGATCCGATCCCGCCGGGGGGCATGGCAGCGATCGACGTCGAATTCACGCCGGAATCCCCCTCGCCGATGCTCAGCGACGGGGTGTTCGTGACGACAAACAACACAAGACAGCCCGAGGTCTATCTTCAGGTCTACGGAGGAGTGCGCCAGGCAAAATCCCCGTAGCCGGGGGTACCGCCGATGAACGACAGACGGATCGCCGTCATGCGGGAGCCGGGGTTCCGCCCCGAACGGGTCAACGTGCCGGGGGGAGCCAGTGCACCCGGCCATCCGCCCGGCTGCAAGGGGACGAGAATACGCGCAACACTGTTACGCTCCATGCGCCGCACCCGTGCCCGACGGGATGCGGCACCCAGGTGCGTCGGCGTGGGGCAGGGAATTGCTGTCGTCGAAAACCACATTCGCACCTGAGCCCGATTGCAGAACGCCGGACATTCCCCGATGCCCTCCCCCGCAGACACCGTTCTCGCATTCATCCAGGCCATCAACCGCCACGAGGTCGGAACGCTCACGAAGCTCATGACGCCCGACCACGAGTTCGTCGATTCACTGGGGGTCGTCGCGCACGGTCGCGACGAAATGCGCAAGGCCTGGATCGCGTATTTCTTCATGATCCCCGATTACACGATCGAGATCACCGGGGTCTTCCCCCTCGGCGAGAGCGTCGCCGTCACCGGGACGGCCTCCGGGACCGTGGCCGAACGGGGAGAGCTTCCGGAAGCCAACCACTGGGTCATGCCGATGGCCGTGCGGGCGGAAGTGCACAACGGGCTCGTCGCCCGGTGGCAGGTGTTCGCGGACAATGACCCGGTCCGCAGGATTCTGAACCGTATGTGATCTCGTTCCCCACCTCCGACAGAACTCCATGATCCTGAAACGGAAACACATATTCGTCATCGTCGGTGCCATCATCGTCCTTGCACTCGTCGCACTCGCCATCATCCGGATCGCCACGGCGGATTCGGGGGCGGATACGCGGAGACAGAACACGCCTGTCGTGAGGACGGAACACCCTCTCCGCCAGAACGTCACGTACAGTCTCCTGTACACGGCCGACGTCGCCGCAATCCAGGCGGCCGGGATCTACCCCAAGGTGAGCGGGACGCTGGACCGTGTGTACGTGGACATGGGGACGCCCGTGAAGCGGGGACAGATGCTGGCGCTCATCGACACGACGGAACTGTACCAGACCCGCCAGCAGGCGGCGGCGACGGCGCAGAACGCCCGGCTGACGTACCGCCGCACGAAGGACCTGTTCGACCAGAAACTCGTCGCCGCGCAGGACCTCGAAAACGCGGATGCCGCGATGAAGGTTGCGGTAGCCGCGCTTGACGTTGCAACAACGCGCCTGGATTATGCGAGGATCACCGCCCCGTTCGGCGGGACGATCACGAAGAGATTCCTCGATCCCGGGGCCGTCGTGAGCGCGCTTTCCTCGACGCTCTTCATGCTGATGGACCTCGACAGGATGAAGATCATCATCAACGTCCTCGAGCAGGACATCCCGCGCGTGACGATGGGACGCGAGGCTTCCGTCACCGTCGACGCGTATCCCGGGAAGAAGTTCACGGGGAAGGTCTCGAAATTCGCGGAGGCGGTCGACCTCTCGACGCGGACAATGGCAGTGGAAGTCGACATTCCCAACCCCGGGCATTTTCTCCGGCCGGGGATGTTCTCCACCGTGACGCTCACCGTCGGGGAGCACGCGGATGCGCTTACGCTGCCGACGCAGGCGTTTCTCAAGGACGACCAGGGGCTGTACGTGTTCGTGGCACGGCAGGACACCGCGCGCCGCATGCGCGTCAGCACCGGGAGCGAACTGAATTCCCGGACGGAAGTCCTCTCCGGCCTCGATGGGTCGGAAGACGTCATCACAACGGGGCAGCAGTTCGTCAGGAATAACGGCCCCGTTGTCGTTCAACACTAATCTCACCCCGACCATATGTGGCTCACGCGGCTCGCGCTCCGTTATCCCATCTCCACGTTCCTCTTTGCACTGACGATACTCGTCTTCGGGCTCGTGTCGTTCACACAGCTCCCCGTGGACCTTCTCCCCGACATCACCGTCCCCGTCGTCTCGGTCATCACGTTTTACACGGGAGCCGGACCGCTCGACATGGAGCAGTCCGTCACGCGGATCATCGAACGGGGGGTCTCCTCCACGAACAACGTCGATTATGTCGTCTCCTCGACGCGCGAGGGGATCTCCTCGATACGGATATTCTTTACGTGGGACGCGAACGTCGACGTCGGCCTCGTCGACGTCGTCCAGCATGTCAACAGGATCCTCACCCAGCTCCCCACGGGGATTTCCACACCCGTCGCGCTCCGGTTTGACATCACGAGCCAGCCGGTCTGCAACATCGCAATCTCCGCGGACATGGACGAGAGGGACCTCTACGACCTCGCCTACAACACCATCGAGCCGCAGATCGAACACCTCTCCGGCGTCGCGCAGGCGCAGGTCCTGGGGGGAAGGATCCGCGAGATCCACGTCACGCTCAACCAGGAACGGCTCCAGGCACTGGGGCTCCCGGTCGCCGGCGTGTTTAACGCGGTCGCCAACGCAAACCTGATACTCCCCTCGGGCGACCTGAAAACCGGGAAATACGATTACACGCTGAAAACGGAGAGCCAGTTCAACGTCGTGGAACCGATGGGGGACATCGTCCTGAAGGTTGCGGGCGGCGTCCCGGTCCGGATCAGGGACGTCGGTACCGTGACCGACAGCTACCAGGAACAGACGGAGCTCGTCAGGATCGACGGGAAGCCGGGCGTGACGATGCGGGTGCAGAAGCTGGCAAACGCAAACACGATCGAGGTCGTCGATAACGTCGTCAGGTCGATCCCGAAGCTCACCGGGATCCCGCCGAACGTCAAGATGACGATCTCGTTCGATCAGTCGCTCTACATACGGCAGACGATCTCGGGGCTGGAGCGGGAGGCGGGGATGGGCGCCCTCCTGGCGATGATCATCATCATGCTTTTCCTCCGGAACATGCGCGGGACGCTCATCATCCTCGTCGCGATCCCCCTTTCGATCCTGATCACGTTCATCTGGTTCAGGTTCGGCGGCGACTCGCTGAACATCATGACGTTCGGGGGGCTCGCGCTCGCCGTCGGAAGGCTCGTCGACGACTCCATCGTGGAGCTTGAGGCGATCTCGCGCCACTACAACGAGCGGAAGCCGGACCAGACGAAAATGCAGGCAACGCTGGAGGCGGCACAGGAGGTCGCGTCCCCGATATTCGTCTCCACGCTCACGACGGTCATCGTGTTCCTGCCGATCGTCTTCCTCACCGGGATCGCGAAGCTCCTCTTCATCCCGCTCACGATCACAATCGCTGTCGCACTCTTCGGTTCGTTCTTCGTCTCGCGGACCGTCACGCCCCTCATGTGCCTGAACTTCCTCCCGCCGGAAAAGCACCTGAACAGGGAGTCGGCGGCGATCCCGGACAGGATCCGCGTACGCGCCCACGACATGCTCGAGGCCATCGACGCGTGGTACGAACGGCAGCTCCGGCGGACGCTCAGGCACCGTCTCAGGGTCATCCTGGGGATATTCGCCACCGCGATCATTTCCCTCGTGCTTGTCTTGTTCATCGGGACGGAGTTCTTCCCGGACCAGGACGAGGGGCAGTTTTCCATCACCGTCAAGCTCCCCGTCGGCACGCGGATCGAGGAGTCGACGCTCACGTGCGAGCAGATCGAGAAGGTCCTTCAGGACAATATCCCCGAAATCCAGTCGGTCATCACGGACATCGGGATCCCCACCGCACGGAGCGGATCTCTCTTTGCACGGAATTCAGGAACGCACGCGGCAAACATCAACGTCGCTCTGGTCCCACCCGAACAGAGAAAGCGGGACATGTTCGAGATCATCAGGGCCATCCGCCCCAAACTCGCCCGCATTCCCGGGGTCGCGATGTACATAAGCCCGAGCGGGTTCCTCCGGTTCCTCCTGAACTTCGGCTCCAACGCGCCGATCGACGTCGAGATCAACGGATACGACATCGACGCCGGCACCGGGCTCGCGAAAACCGTCGCCGGGATCGTCCGCGCGACCCCCGGCGCCGTCGACGTGCAGGTGACACGGGAAGACAATCTGCCGGAGCTCCGGGTGAAGATCGATCGTGACAAGGCGGGAACGCTCGGGATCAACGTTGCGAACATCTCGAACACGATAAGCACGTGCATCAACGGGAACGTGGCGTCGATGTACACCGACCCTGTCACCGGGAACGAGTACAATATCCTTGTCCGTCTCAACGAGGACTACCGGTCCCGGATCGAAGACCTGAGGAACATCGTCCTGACGGCGGACAACGGGCAGCCGGTCCTCCTGGGGAACGTCGCGACGATCATCAAGGACAACGTGCCTGTCCAGATCGACAGGAAATACCAGCAGCGGCTCGTTGAGGTCACCGCCAACGTCCAGGGTTCCGACCTCGGCACGGTGGCGGCCGCGATACAGCAGAAGATCGACAAACTCGCACTCCCGCCGGGGTTCGAGATCCGCCAGAGCGGGAACGTTGCACAACAGAACAAGACGTTCCGGGACCTGGGGATGGCGTTCGCCCTCGCCATCGTACTCGTCTACGTTGTGATGGCCTCCCAGTTCCAGTCGCTCGTCGACCCGTTCATCATCATGTTCACGGTCCCGCTGGGGATCGTCGGCGTGCTCTGGATGCTCTTCCTGACACGGACGACGCTCTCGGTGACATCGTTCCAGGGGGTCATCGTCATGGTCGGCATCGTCGTCAGCAACGGAATCCTCCTCGTCGACTTCACGAACAGGCTCCGGCAGAAGGGGGTCCCGCTCGAGGAGGCGGTCGTGAAGGCGGGGAGAACACGCCTGAAACCCATACTCATGACGTCCATCGCGACGGTTCTGGGTCTGATCCCGATGGCGATCGGGTTCGGGGGGGAATCGACGCAGGCGCCCCTCGCAATCGCAGTGATCGGCGGGCTCACGGTCTCCACGACCCTGACGCTTTTCTTCGTGCCGTCGCTCTACATCGTCTTCGAGAACCGGCTCAAGAGGGAGATCAGGACTCCCGGAGAGGACGCCTGACGTGAGACCTTTCCCGTATTTCCTCATCGTGTCTCTCGCCGCCTCGTGGGCGGGACGTGCCCCCGCGCAGCAGATCGACACGCTTACGCTGGAGCGCGCCGTCACGCTTGCCATCCGGAATCAGCCCTCGCTCCACGGCTCAATCGCCGGGGTCCGAGCCGCGGACGCCGGGCTGAAGCTGGCGGTCGCAGGGTACCTCCCCTCCGTCGCGTTCAGTGCATCGGATACGCGCACGGGGGGAGTGATACTCATCAGCCCCGCATTCTCCCCCACGAAATGGTTTTACAGCAGCTATGCCGCCGGGCTGGCCGGGACGCTCAACGTCTGGGATTTCGGGAAGACGAGCGGGAGGGTGTCGCAGAACGGCTACCTTGCCGACGCCGCGCGGGGGGACTATGCGTCATCCGTCGAGATACTCGCCGTAAATACGGAGGTCGCCTACGTCACGTTCCTGGAAGCGCGGCGGGTCGTCACGGTCAACGAAGAGGCGCTCGCCTCGACAGCCCGCCACCTCGCACAGACTCGGGCGTTCTTTGCCACCGGGAGACGCCCGCAGCTTGACGTGACAAAAGCGGAAGTGGACTCGCTGAACGCCAACGTGAACCTGATACAGGCGAGAAACGCATTCCGGCTGGCCAGGCTCCAGCTCGAGAACACGATGGGGGTTCATCCGCAGAACGACTACGCGGTCGTGGATTCGTTCACGCTCCCGGCCACGTTCACGTCGCTCCGGGAGGCGCGGGTCCAGGCCCTCGGGAACCGCCCCGAGCTCGCCGCGGCGCGGGCCCGGCTCGAGGCCGGGAAGGCGGGTGTCACCGCGGCGTGGGGACAGCACCTTCCGACGGTTGCGCTCTCGGGCGGGTACATATGGTCGGCGTTCGATTTCCCGCTCTTGAGCCACTGGAACGCCGGAGTGACCTTTACGCTCCCGATATTCCAGGGGTTTGCCTTTGATGCCGGGGTCGAGCAGGCCGAAGCAAACCGGGACATCGCACAGGCGAATCTGGACGTGCTCGCAGAGAGCGTCATGCTGGAGGTCGAGCAGCAGTGGCTCTCCGTCCGGGAAGCAGCCGAGCGGGCGGTCGCAACAGCGAAGCTCGTCCAGGAATCGGCGGAGAACCTGAACCTTGTCGAGCGCCAGTACGCCGCGGGGGTGGCGACTTCGCTTGACGAGTCCGACGCACGTCTCACGCTTTCCAATTCGGAAATCACCGACATACAGGCACAGTTCGACTACAGGACCGGCCTCGTCAGGCTGCGGCGCGCGATGGGGCTGAGCGTGGTGCCTCCGCCTCCGGGGAATTAGGGGGGGACAACCCCCTTTGTGAGGGGGACGGACCGAATTCGTCCCCCTCAGGAGCTCCGCCCCTCCTCCCCCGCAACAGTGAATTTTCTTACCATCCCGAACTGCTGTCAACCGATCTTTCCCCCCCGATGTCTAATTGAAAGAACGACCCCCACAGCAAGGTCAAGACATGCCCGCTGCCGACGAGCAGCAACTGATACACCGGGCACGTAAGGGGAGCCAGGAGGCTTTCCGGGTTCTTGTGGAACGACATATGAAGCACGCGTACAATGTCGCGTTCGGATTTGTCGGCAACCACGAGGACGCCGCAGATGTGGCGCAGGATGCATTCTTCCGTGCACACAGGGCTCTCACCTCCTTCAGGGGGGACGCGGAGTTCAGCACCTGGATTCACCGGATCGTGATGAACCTGGCGATAAACCGGTCGAAGCAGAACCGCACACGCGGCGAACGGGAGGTGCGTGCGGATGACGCCGTCATGGCAGGAGCTGCCGGGGGGGATGCGCATGGTGAAGACATGAGCGAGCACGTCGAACGGGCGCTCCACGAACTCCCGACGCTTCAACGTGCGGTCGTGATACTCCGGCATATCGACGGGCTCTCGACGAAACAGGTGAGCCGGATACTCCAGTGCTCGGAAGGGACGGTGAAGACTCACCTGTTCCGTGGTCTCAAGAAACTCAGAACAAAGCTCGACTATCTTCAAAAGGACCTCGCGTGAGCGCACATGTACGGGAAAAACTGTTTGAGTATCTGACAGGAGGCATCCCCCGTGAAGAGGCGGGAGCGGTCGAGGAACATATCGCCCGATGCGCCGCCTGCCGGGAGGATCTCCGCATGCTGAGGGAGGCGATCGCGCTGCTTCCCGGGAGGGGGAAACTCCCGAGCGACGAACAGGATGAGAAGTTCTGGGCTTCGTTCCCCTCACGCGTGGAAGAGCGGATCGAGACGGCGGGGAGGAGCCGTTCATCTGTTTTCGCGGCCGCCGCCGACCGGATCAGTTCGTTTGTCCATTTCAACCGAAAACCCCTCCTCGCAGGGAGCGGCGCACTGGCGGCAATTGCGCTGGCGGCACTCATTCTCCTGCGCCCCGCCACCCTGACGGCGCCTGTGGCGCCCGGGAATTCCATTGCGCCGGACGTGCAGGCCGGAAGGCTGGAGCCGGCGGGGCTGCAGCTCCACGATTACCTGAAGAAGTCGCGGGTCCTTCTCGTCGGGGTATCCAACATGAGGACCGGCGACGATAACATGTTCGATCTGACCGTCGAGCGCCGCCAGTCGCGCGAGCTCGTGCACGAGGCGAGAGATCTGAAGAGACAGCCTCTTGACCCCCGGTCGGCGAAACTCGTCGGAGACCTTGAGAAGATACTCATCGAACTCGCAAACAGCGACAGGAGGCATGACGTCCCGGACGTGGAGATCATCCGTTCGGGGATACGCGACCATAACCTCCTCTTCAAGATACGGATGACCGAATCGGCGCTTGCCGCGGCGGCACGGGAAAGGGACACGCAATGAAAACACGAGACCGCATATGGACGTTTGTGGCCGCACTCATCCTTTTTTCCCCGGGGGGGCGCGCGCAAACGCCAGCCCCTGGCGCCGGGGAGAAAATCCTGCCGGATGCGGCAAGCCGGAACGTCGCGGTGCTGGCGTGGAACAACCCGCCAGCGTGGAACAACCCGCCAGCGTGGTGCCGTCCGGCCGCCCGCGAGGACGACAAGAACGACGCCGGCTATGCGCTGTACAAGGAGGGATACGCTCTTGTCCTGGAGGAAAAATACGCCGCGGCGCGGAAGAAGTTTGAAGAGCTTCTCACAAAATTCCCCTCGAGCTCGTACGCGGACGACGCAAGGTACTGGACCGCCTACAGCCTGCGCAGCTCGGACAGGAAAAAGGCGATCGAGGAGTACAAGCAGTTTATCAGGGACCACGCGGAGAGCTCGTACTACGACGACGCCGTCGCCGACCTGAATGCGCTCCAGATGGACATGCCGGAGCCGGCGCCTGCGCCGGAACCCGGACCGGCGGCGATCGTCCCCCCCGCGGCACCGCGGCGCCCGATGGCGTTCGCCGTGGCGCCCAACACGGGAATGATGCTCCGCCAGATGAAAAGGGAGATGCAGCATCTCTCGCACATCGGAGCGCTCCGCGCCACAGGCCCGTTCGCGGAGTGGCGGGAGGAGGAAAAACTTGACGACGCGACCCGCCTGAAAATGGACGCCCTGTATGCACTGGGAGAGACCCGTGAAGACGACAAATCGTTCTCGACGCTCCGGGAGGTGGCGCTCGACACGCGCGCGGTCCACCCCCTGAGGGAAGCGGCAATGGACGCCCTCTCGGGTTTTACACGGCATGACGCGCTCGGCGTCTTCGTGGAGATCGCGAAGAAGGACACGAGCGCCGACCTGCAGGGGCTTGCCATCGACTACATCGGCGAACACGGAAGCGACAAGAATCGTCGCGTGACGGTCCTTGAGGACCTCTTCCGGTCGCTCCCGAAATCCCGCTCGAATCAGCGCCGGACGATCGTGTACACCGTCGCGGATATCGGCAACGACAGGGCCGTCGAGTTTCTGAAGAGGGTGGCTCTCACGGACGACGACTACGATCTCCGCAGGGACGCGGTGTACTACCTCGGCAGCATCGGAGGGGAAAGTGCGCGGTCCGCGCTGTACGAAATACTCAAGGGACAGTAGAGAACAGGGCAGGAAAAACATTATTACACGGAGGATAACGATGAAACACGTTGCCGCAGCAGCGCTCCTTCTTGCGATCCTGACGGCGGCGGGGACGCCCGCCGCACGGACCAAAGGAACCGGGAACGGGGAGAAAGGGAACGGAGGACACGGGTGGCTTGGCGTCTCGATCCAGGACGTCACGCCCAGGCTTGCGCGGGAGAGGGACCTTCACATAAAGTCCGGCGCGCTCGTCAACGGCGTCACACGCGAGAGTCCTGCGGACGAAGCGGGAATCAAAGAGGATGACATCATCGTGGATTTCAACGGAAAGACCATCGACGATGCGGACGACCTCTTCGAGGCCGTCCGCGGAGCGGCTCCCGGCGATCAGGCGGGGGTCACGTTCTACCGCGGCGCGGAAAAGAAGACGCTCCAGGTCACGCTCGAGAAACCCCCCCGCAGGGAGTTCTCATTCCACAGTCCCGGGAGGTTTATGATGCCTCACATCCCTCCGATGCCGCACATGGCGCGGATGCCGCGCGTCCGCATATTCCGTGAGGAAGGGATAGAGGGACTCGAGCTGACCGACCTGAACAAGCAGCTCGGTGAGTATTTCGGCGCCCCGAACGGCAGAGGGGTTCTCGTGGAGAACGTCGAGCGGGAAAGCGCCGGCGAGAAGGGGGGATTCAAGGCGGGGGACGTCATCATCAAAGCGGGGAAAGAGGACGTCGAGACGACCGATGACATCGCCGAGGCGCTCGAGGGGGTGAAGAAGGGGGAGAAGGTCGAATTCGGCGTTCTGCGCAAAGGCGCTCACGTGACGCTCACCGTGGAATCAGAGGGAGACCGGGAAAGCGGGGACAGGATGTTCAATTTCAACGGTGAATTCCGGGGCGATTTCAACAACGGATTTTACGACGACACGCGCATGCGCGAAAGCCGGAGCGTTCTGAAGAAGGAGATGGAGAGGGTGAAGGAGGAGTTCCGGTCACTCGGTGACCGGATCAGGGCAGAGGTCCGGGACCTGGGGAGGAAGCTGAGAAGCGTCGCAAGCTGAACAAAGACCCAAGTAACGGAGGGGCCCCGGGATCGCTCCCGGGGCCCCTTTTTGCGTGTGCCGCGGGTCCCCCCACTACTTCAGAAGCACCATCTTCTTCATCGCCGAGAACGCCGCACCTCCGTCCGGTCCCCTCACCTCGAGTCGATAGAAGTAGACACCGCTTGAGACCACCCTCCCCGCTGCATCACGCCCGTCCCACACTGTTTCGTGCGTCCCCGACGCAAGGGGACCGTTCACGAGTGTCACTACCTCCTGCCCGAGCAGGTTGAATATCTTCATCGTTGCCGTCCCCGCAACCGGGAGCGAAAAGTCTATCCGGGACGAAGGGTTGAACGGATTCGGATAGTTCTGCCCCAGCGCGTACGACGCGGGAACACCGGCGCCGCCGGAAGGCGAAACTGACAACGTGACCCCGAGCGCGAAGTCCTGCGTCATCACAAACTCGGAGGCGCCCACGCTCGTCGCCTGCACACCGTCGTCATACCCCACCAGGTCCGCGGTGATTGTCACCGCACCCGCGGGGAGTGCATCGATGACATAGGATCCCGTTCCGTCAGTCATCCCGCACCCGAGCACTGCTCCACCGGCATCCTCGACAACGACGTTCACTCCCGCCTGGGCCTGGCCACCCGCCGTCACAATGCCGGAAAGAGTCGCCACGCCATTCGAGTGTATCTGCTTGACGCCGATGTCGATGCCCGGGACATCGCCGCTGACGGTCACCGTGTCCGCGTCTTTCCACCTAAGCACGCCGAACGCTCCGGCCTTGTAGAACGCCGGCGCATAGTCGCCGAACGGCACCGCAAGGAGAATGTACTTCCCGGCGAGGAGGTGTCCGACACTGTACGCGCCGAGAGAATCGGTGAACCCGAACCGCGCCTCCCTCGATGCATATGACCGGAGCGGGAACACGATGATCCGCGAAGGAACCCGCACACCCGCCGAATCCCACACAATGCCGCTGATCGAGTACATCTGCAGCGGCCTGTGCGGATTCAGGTTGAAGTTTATTCCGCTCACGTCCCCCGCGACAGGTATCACCGTCGCTTCCGAAGGCGTGCTCTTGTGGTCGTAGTACTGCGGGAAGTATCCCGACTTCACGGCAAGCGCAGTGTATGAGCGCCCCGAGAGCACCGTTGCATCAAATGCCCCCGACGAATCCGTCAACCCGTGCCAGGCGACGCCAAAGAGACAGCCCATATCGGGGTCCACAAGCGTCTCCGCGGAGAGCGCCGTGACAAGCGCTCCTGCAGCGGCCATCACGGGCGTCTCCTGCACGGTCCGCATGATCACCACGCGCGCGGCTTTCAAAGGATTCCCCGTTGAGTCAAGCACCGTCCCCCGCACATGCACGGGGACCGGGGGAACGAGCTTTGCAAGCGCAAAATCGGCCGTGTCCGTCCCGCCGTCGGTCACGGCGAGCGGCGTCGCATGTGCGGCGTCGCGTGCATTCTTGTACCATTTCGTCTGATAGCCGGACGCCGGAATCATTGAAACAAGGGGCACCATCAGGAGCGGAGGATTGCATTCAATGAGATACGTCCCGGTATCAAGAACCGCCGAATACTTCCCCGCGGTGTCCGCCCAGGTCTGCGGTATCCAGAGAATCGGCGCGGCGGGACGGAAAAACATGACGCGGGAATTCGGGAGCGGCTTCCCTGTCAGGCTGTCGGTCACGGTTCCGACGATCGTCCCTGTTTTCTCGCCCCCCGCAGGCCCGAGGTTGATCCACGCGAGATTGCTTCTCGCGCTCTCCCGGACCGTGGAATCGGGCATCACCCAGACCCATGTTACGTAGTAGTAGTATGTATGTCCGGCGACGGCCTGCTGGTCGTTGTATTCCATGTTGTCCGTCGCGTTGAGATACGCAAACGACACCGAATCGTCAATGGAGCGATAGACCCTGAACGTGCTGCTCATCGCAGGCACGGGAGGGAGTAATTTCGGGAGCTCCCAGTTCAACGCAACAACCCTCTGGGGAAAAATGACGGTTGGGACCGGGATTGCATGGACGGTCAGGTTGACAGGCGCGGGGGGAAGCTGCGCGAACGCAAGGCCTGAAACTGCAGCAGACATCAACACCGCCAGAAAAACGTAGCCCAGACGCTTCATCGGGAGATCCTCCTAACGAATGATGTGGAATCAGAGATGCAGTGCCGCCCCTGTTCAGGGAGCAACACCTGTGCCAGCGCACGGGGACCCGGCGGAGGGGGCTGCTGTTCCTGTAAGTCATTGATACACTTCCCTCTACGCATGAAAGTCCGGCACACCCCCGGGCGGGTGCTGGACGGAGAATGCGGGAATCGCGCAGCGAAGTGCGGGAAGGACCGCAAATCATGCAGTGGGACGGGCCGCGGGAATTGGACCCCGCGAAGAATTGAGGAATTCCTCTTTTTTGCCTATCTTCCGTCTCGGTTTTCCACTTATCGGGGAGCACCACCGGCCGCCGATTGAGACTCCACCAGCTCTTCATCAATGGCACGACATCGTCGTGCCGAGACATTGACCAATCATCAACCATTCACATTCCTGGAAAGGCCAACCCGATGACCCCCAATGCCCGTTTTGCGGCGAGCGTCGCACTCTTCTCCGTCGCCCTCATGTTCCTCCTCTGTCTGGCGGGGTGCGGCGGAGAGAAGAAACTGGAACCGGTAAAACCGGGAGACATGGAGACGTACAGGGACCCGGGGTTCGGGTACTCGATCCAGTATCCCAAGGGCTGGATGCCGAACGCCGAGGTCGGTCGTGCAGGGTTCTACAGCGCGCAGGACGTCGACAAGAAGTTCCTCGATCCCACCGGCCAGTTCCCCGACGGCGTGATGATCGGCGTGACGGTCATCCGTTCCGCCAGCGCCGACACGGCGAAGAAGATCATAGATGACATGGTGAAAAGCGGCTTCGTTGTCGCCAAACCGGACACCGTGTCCGTCGGCGGAAGGCCGGGGCTGCGGTACGGATATTCGGGGCTCTACACAAAGACCGTCAAGGAGACGGGGGAGCACATATACGTTCCGTCGGACACCGTCGTGTACGACATCCGCTGCGCGGGGTTCGGCGGGTATTACGACGCGTACAAAGCGGTGTTCGACGCTTCGATCGCCACGCTGCAGTTCCCGAAGCCCGCCGTCCCCGGAAGGGATCCCACGCTCCCGTCGGAGAACACGGCCGAGGCAAGCGGAAAACTCTTCTCGATCATGTACCCCGACAACTTCACGCAGCTCGGCGTCCCGAAGGGGACGAACGAGGAAGTGATCGAGCTGCGCGGGGTTCGGCAGGACTGCTCCATCCGCGTCGACGTCTTCGGCGCCAAGGGGCTGACCGTGGAGAAGGTGTTCGACCAGAACAAGGGGAAGTACAAGGCGACCGCGACCGGAAAGGCGACCGTGTCCGGCCTCCCTGCGCTGTCGCTGACATACGCCGCAACGGCGAACGTCCAGCGGAGGTTCTATTTCATCGTGAAGAACGACAAGGTGTTCCGCGTCACGATGGACTGGTACCGCCCGCAGGCCGACGAGTACATGAAGGCTTACGACAAGACAATCAACTCACTGAGAATCAAATAGAAGTCACCAGGAGGCTGTTCATGGACCCCAAGCTCGTCACCACGGCATTCACGCTTGACGGTTATCGGATCGTCAAGAATCTCGGCGTTGTGCGGGGGATTACCGTGCGATCCCGGTCGATCATCGGCAACATTGGCGCCGGCATCCAGACGCTGTTCGGCGGAAACATATCGCTCCTGCAGGCGCTCTGCGAGCGCACGCGCCAGGAGGCGTTTATGCTCATGATGCAGCACGCGGCCGAGCACGGCGCCAACGCCGTCGTCGGGATGCGGTACGACGCCAACGAGGTGATGTCGGGCGTGACCGAGGTGCTGGCGTACGGCACCGCGGTCGTCGTCGAAAAAGCATAACGGGAGGGGCTCCCCCTCCCCCCACGTTCTCTGACAAATGCGAAGGCTTCTTATGCGAGGATTGATCATCGGATTCATCGTCTGCGCGGGTCTCACGGGATCCGCAGCGGAGTCGTATTCCCAGCAGGCCATTCCCAGCCCGCGAGATTCGGTCTTTCTCACGCTCGACACGACCGTCATCAGCATCAACTACGGCCGCCCCTCCATGCGCGGAAGGAAGATCATGGGAGGGCTTGTCCCGTGGAACAAGGTGTGGCGCACGGGGGCGAATCAGGCAACGCACCTGAAGACGTCATCCGACATCACGTTCGGCGGGGTCCCCGTCACGCGGGGGACATACACCCTCTGGACGCTCCCCTCCCCCGAAGGGTGGAAGGTGATACTCAACAAGCAGACCGGTCAGTGGGGGACCGTCTATAATCCCTCGCTGGATCTCGCGCGGTTCGACGCAGCGGTGGGACAGCTTCCGGCGGCGGTCGACACGTTCACGATCTCGCTGACAGGGAAGGACAAGTCCTCGGGGATCATGGTCCTTTCGTGGGAAAACACGTCGGTCACCGTGCCGTTTCAAATCGGGGGAAACATCCGGCCCCTGAGCCCGGGGGATTCCGCGGCGATCACGCTCGGCTCAACGACGCTGACCGTACGGTACAGCCGTCCCTACCAGCGGGGGCGGATTCTCTGGGGGACCGTGGTTCCGTACGATTCGGTCTGGCGCACGGGCGCGAACCTGGCGACATCACTGAAGACCGACGGCGACGTGACAATCGGCGGGAAGACCATTCCCGCGGGATCGTATACGATCTACTCCATCCCCTCCCCCACCACCCTCACGCTTATCATAAGCAAGAAGCCGGGGGGGCGCGAACCCGCATACGACCGGACGGCGGACGCCGCTCGGATCGTCATGAAGGAGGAGAAGTCCCTCGCGCCTGTCGACCCGTTCCGCATCTGGTTTGAGAAGGAAGCGACGGGGGGCGGAACGCTCAACCTCGGATGGGGACACAGGTACTTCAGCGCGCACATCACCGCGCCGTAGGAGGCATTCCCGTGGCGCCGGGAAGCGGCGCCATCCCGGGCCCCTTCTTGCATGTTCTGCGCGCGTGACGTACATTGTTCCACCTCTCTGTTCTTGCAGCGTTTCACACATTCCCGGCTCACTCACTCGACATCGGCGCATGGATATCCAGGGGAAGACCGTGCTCGTCATAGGCGGATGGGGGCTGGTCGGATCGGCAATCTGCCGCCGGTTCATGACCGAACGCCCGAAACGGATGATCGTCACATCCCTCACGAAGGCGGAGGCGATGGATGCGGTCAAAGGCCTCCGCAATGATTACCCCGACGCCGGGAGGAATTTCTTCATCCCCTGGTGGGGGAACATCTTCGTGCGCGAGCAGTTGAAGGACATGCCCCGTGAAGCGATACTCGCGAGCGAAAAATACCGGACGATGATCATCGAGGACATCGTCGAGGAGCTCTCCGGTTCCGTCCTGAAGAGATCGTCCCTCTACCGGCTCATGCAGAAATACAAACCCGACGTCGTGGTTGACTGCGTCAATTCGGCGACGGGGATCGCCTATCAGGACATCTTCCAGGTCTCGCGGGAGCTCATCAGGGGGGTGAAACGCGCGCGCGGGTCGCGCAAGGCCCCACCGGGGGCACTCTTCGACAGCATCGAACGGCTCCTCTGCACGCTCTACGTCCCCCAGCTCATCAGGCACGTCCAGATCATGTACAGGTCGATGCAGGAGGCGGGGACCGGCATTTACGTAAAGATCGGGACGAGCGGCACGGGAGGGATGGGGCTGAACATCCCCTACACGCACTCCGAGGAGCGCCCCTCCAGGGTCCTCCTCTCGAAATCCGCCGTTGCGGGGGCACACACGCTCCTTTTGTTCCTCATGGGGCGGACGCCCGACGCCCCGATCACGAAAGAGATCAAGCCCACGGCCGCGATCGCGTGGAAGAAGATCGCCTACGGGGAGGTCACGCGGCGGGGAACACCGATACCGCTCGTGGACTGCCCCCCCCCGCGGGCCGTCCGGCTCGACAGGACGCTCCGCCTCTCCATGCCGGAGGCAGCGAGGCCCACCGGCAAAACGCTGAAATCCGTTTACATCGATACCGGCGAAAACGGGCTTTTTTCACGGGGGGAATTCGAGGCGATATCGACCCCGGGACAGATGGAATTCGTCACGCCGGAGGAAATCGCCGAGAGCACGATATTCGAGATTCGGGCCGGGAACACCGGCCATGACATCATCAACGCGCTCGACAACGCCACGCTCGCGCCGACGTACAGGGCCGGATTCATGTTCAACAGCGCCATGGACAGCCTTCAGCAGCTCGAGAAGGACCACGGGGTCGACAGCGTCGCGTTCGAGATGCTCGGGCCGCCGCGGCTCTCGAAACTCCTGTACGAGTCGTATCTTCTCAAGCTCTGCTTCGGCGAAATCAGGAGCGTCACCCGCTCCAACGCCGCAACGATGAGCCGGCGGCTTGCGGACCTCATCGAGACCGACCAGAACCTCCGGTCACAGATCATTTCCATCGGCATCCCCATTCTTCTCCCCGACGGCAGATCCATGCTCCGCGGGGCCGCGATCAAGATCCCCCCGCACAGGGGTGAGGACACGTTCCCCGTCTCGCCGAAATCGATCGACAGGTGGGCGCACGACGGCTGGGTGGACCTGCGGGAGAAGAACATGACGGTCTGGCTCCGGCGCCTGACGGAAATCAGCCGGATGGTGGAGAAGCTCCCGGAAGAAGAGACCAGTTCGCGCATCATGCACAACCGTGACTACTGGAAAAACCTCGCAGAGATCGATCCCGGAAAGATCTGCGGATGGATCTTCACGTACGAGGAAAAAGGCAAACGAATGAAGGCATAACACAATGAAACGGATCGGCATACTGACTGGAGGCGGCGATGTCCCCGGCCTCAACCCGTGCATCAAAGCTGTCGTGTTCCGCGCGATTGACGCCGGATACGAAGTCCTCGGCATTCGCCGCGGATGGGGGGGACTCCTCAACTACAACGTCGCGGAGAAAGAGAAGTCGTTGGAGTGGATCATCCCGCTGACGAAGACGAACACCCGCACGATCGACCGCTCCGGCGGGACGTTCCTCCACACATCGAGGACGAACCCCGGAAAAGTGAAGGCCAACGACGTCCCGGCGTTCCTGAAGGACCCCAAGCACCCGCAGGTGGACGGGAGGCTGGACTTCACCCCGCACGTCCTCCGCGTCCTGAGCGCCCTTGGCATCGACGCCCTGATCACCATCGGAGGGGACGACACGCTCAGCTACTCGGCCCGGCTCCACGAAGAGTCGTTCCCCGTCGTGGCGATACCGAAGACGATGGACAATGACGTGTACGGAACCGATTACTGCATCGGTTTTTCGACGGCGGTCACGCGGAGCGTCGATTTCATCACCAACCTCCGCACGCCCACCGGCTCACACGAAAGAATCGCGATCGTCGAGCTTTTCGGGAGGAATTCCGGCGAGACCTCACTCATCTCTGCGTACCTTGCCGGGGTGGACAGGGCGATCATCTCCGAGGTCCACTTCGACCCGGAGCGCCTGGCGCAGTTCCTCATGGAAGACAAGAAGAACAACCCCAGCAACTATGCGATCATGACGATTTCCGAAGGTGCGCAGCTCGTGGGCGGAAAAATCGTGGAGTACGGGCAGGCAGACGCGTACGGGCACAAGAAGCTCGGCGGGATCGGTGCAATCACCGGCGATGCAATACAGAAACTCACCGGCTCACACGTCATCTACCAGCAGGTCGCCTACCTGATGAGGAGCGGCGAGCCGGACGCCCTCGACCGAATGGTCGCCATAAGCTACGCGAGCCTGGCCACGGACCTCGTTCTCAAGGGTGAGTTCGGCAAGATGGTCGCGCTGCAGGAGGGGAAATACACGGTGATACCCGTCGAGACAATCTCACAGGGAAAGAAGACCGTCGACGTCGATGAGCTGTACGACAGCGAGAATTACCGGCCGAAAGTGACGCACATACTCCATAAGCCGATGTTCTTGTATTGAAGCGGTGCCGAATGGCGCCACAGGCGCCATGAGGTGGCGCCTTCTTTGGCGCCAGCGCGAGAAAACAGCGCCATTTCGTGGCGCTTGAGCGTCACTTGCTCCATGGCGCCGAAAGAGGGTGCCACTCCGGCCGTCACCTGACGGTGACGACCTCAGTCCGGGATGCGGAATTCGGGGTCGTCGGGGCGTATCGCGTCGTGCATCCGCCTCAGTGCGCGGAATGAGTCCTGGCTCCCCCTGACAGACGCCGCGCGGTAGTAAAAAGCCGCCTCGGCGTCCCTGGCCGGGAGCCCCGTCCCCGTTTCATAGCAGTAGCCGAGGCCCACTTCGGCGAGGACGGAGCCCTCGTCTGCAGCCTTCTTCAGTATCTCCACCGCTTCTTTTCTCCCCGAGGTGTCCGCCGGCGAGCGGAGCGTCATAAGCGCTATGCGGACCATCGCGTCCTTGCTCCCGAGCGAGGCCGCATGGGTCCAGAGCTCCGTCGCCTTCTCCAGGCTCTGCGGAACCCACCGACCGGCGTAATATGCAAGTCCCTCCTCCACGAGCGCGGGGGTATACCCCTTCTCCCCGGCTTTCGTCAGCAGCTTGAATGCCTCGTCGCCGCTCAGGTACACCTGCGCCTGGGCGAGCACTCCGTCAAACCCGAGTGCGGAGATCCCCGCCCACGCGAATTCCGCTTCCGGATCCCCCTTTGCCGCGGCAGCCTTGATATGGGGAAGTGTGTTCTTCTGCTCGAGGAGCTTCACAAGGAGCTCGGGGGCGCGGGGAGAATCGAGCCGGATTGCCCGCACATATGCGGCACAGGCTTTGACCGGGTCCCTGGGCACGCCGATCCCTCTCTCGTACGAGCGCCCGAGCACAGTCAGCGCCTCGGGGCTCCCCGCCTCTCCGGCGAGCATGATCGCCGAGAGCGTCGATGAGTCGGCCGGGGATTCGGTGTCAAGAAGCTTCGATATCCCGAGAGCCCTCCGTATTGACGGCGACGCTGTCTGTATCGCCTCTTTCAGCAGGAGGCTGTCCCCGGAGACCGAACCGGTGTCCGGCGCAAAGTCGAGGAAGACGAGCCCTGTGTTCGGCGCTTTTTCCATCGGGGCGGCGGCCGAGTCCCTGTGCCCGGGCCCGAGTCCCTGTTTCTCCAGACGGGCGAGGGCTTCCTTCGCCGGCGGATAGCCGCCGGAGGCCGATTTCCTGACCCAGGCATACGCGGAATCATAGTTGCGCGGAACGACGAGGTCCTCCGTCATGAACTGCGCCATCGCGTATTCCGCTTCCACCATGTCCTTCTCCGCGCAGGCATAAAACAGCCTGTAGGCTTCGAACGGATCCCAGGGGACGCCCCAGCCGTTGTAGCACATGATGCCGAAGTTGAACATTGCGGGGGTGTAATTCTGATCCGACGCCCGTTTCATCCAGTACGCCGCCCGGACGGTATCTGCCGCGGCGCCGCGCCCGAAAAGGTACCGTATCGAAAGCTCGTGCTGTGCGAGGACGTCTCCCGAATTCGCCTTGCGGGTAACGATGAACGTCTCCCACATCTCGTACAGTGCATCGGACTGAACGACGATCGGCGGCTGGGGGGGCGGCCGGTATCTCTTGAAGACCGGGCTGTCGTCCTTCGACTGCGCGGCGCCGGCGGCGGGCGCAAGCAGGAGGGCAACAAGTATCCCGGGGACGACCGCGGCCGCCGCGAAGCCCTGAGATGCAGACAAGAACCGCCTGAGGGACCTGTGTGTCATTCGTACCTGAGAGCTTCTATGGGATCGAGGTTTGATGCCTTCCATGCGGGATACACGCCGAACACAAATCCTACGACGGAGCAGGAGAGGAGACCTATCCCCACCCAGTCCCAGGGGATCACCGCGGGAGAGTCCGTCAGTATGCTGACGACGTTCCCCCCCAGGATTCCCGTCAGGACGCCGAAAGCGCCGCCGATTTCACACAGGATGACCGCTTCGATCATGAACTGGGAGAGGATGTCGGACTTCTGCGCGCCGATCGATTTGCGGATCCCGATCTCGCGCGTCCGCTCGGTCACCGAGACGAGCATGATGTTCATGATCCCTATCCCCGCGGCCAGAAGGGCGATGCAGCTCACGAGGAGCACTCCCATCCGGACGTAGACGGTGAAATCGTTGAACTGCTTGACGAGCGAGTCGTTCGAGAAGTAGCTGAAATCGTCCTCCTCCCCGGGGGGCACGTTCCGGGCGGTCCGCATGATGCCGCGGACCTGTTCGATGGCGTCGTCCATCACTTCCTGGCTGCGCGCTTTGACCATGATATGCAGGCTCTGGTCCGACCTGCCGTACTTCTGAAAATACGTCGTCAGGGGCGTCACGACGAAGATGTCCTGGTTCCCGCCGAGCGACGTCCCTTTCTTTGCGTACACGCCGATGACCTGGTATATCCCTTCGTCCACACGCACCGTTTCCCCCAGGGGATCGACGTACTGGGGGAAGAGGATCTCCGCGACCGCCGACCCCAGGACCACCACCGGCCGGGCCATGTCAAGGTCCTGCGCCGTAAGACCGCGTCCCTCCGCCACCGTCCAGTCGTTGGTCTCCTGTCCCTCGATTGTCTCGCCGTACACGTTGACGTTGGGATTCGTCTTCTTCCCGGACCAGAAAACGATCTTCCCCCCTTCGGAACCTTCAATTCCGACGGACGCCGCAAGCGTCGCCTTGTCGCGCACCTGGATTGCCTGCTCGTACGTGACGTTTCTCCTGTTGCGCATCTTCCTCCGCTGCTCCGGCGTCGTGTTGAAATCCATGCTGAATTTCTGCACCTGGAACGTGTTCGCGCCGAGCTGCGTCATCCCCTGCTCGACGCTGTTCTGGAGGACGCTCAGCGCGGTCATGACCGAGATTATGGAGAATATCCCCACGACGATGCCCAGCATCGTAAGCACGGAGCGGAGCTTGCTGGACCGGATGGCCGCAAGCGCCATGACGAGGCTTTCCCTGAAATTGCCGAAGCTCAGATAATGCGTTTTCATGCTGCGGTGTACATCCCTTGAAATAGATAGTGTGAAATGTACCACAAACGGCGGGGATATTCAATGGTGGTGGCGCCTGAGTACGCCGCCACCTGCGGCGCCTTCAGCGCCACAGGTTATGCCTTTTGCTCGCCGGGGAAGATTGTGGCAGTGCTATTCGAACCGGAGTGCTTCGATGGGGTCGAGGTTCGAAGCCTTCCACGCGGGGTACACGCCGAAGACGAACCCGACAACGGAACAGACGAGGATGCCGATACCGGCCCAATCCCAGGGGATGACCGCCGGAACCTCCATCAGGATGCCGACGACGTTGCCGCCGATCACGCCGAGGACGATACCGATCAGGCCGCCGATTTCGCAGAGGATGACCGCCTCGATCATGAACTGGGTCAGGATGTCGGTCTTCTGCGCCCCGATGGACTTCCTGACGCCGATCTCCTTCGTCCGCTCGGTGACGGACACGAGCATGATGTTCATGATGCCGACCCCCGCGGCGATCAGGGAGATCGAGCTGACGAGGAGCACGCCGAGCCGGAGATAGAGCGTGAGGTCGTTAAACTCTTTGATGAGTGAATCGTTCGAGAACCAGCTGAAATCGTCCTCCGCCCCGGGTGCGACATGGCGTGCTGCGCGGAGAATCATCCGCGACTGCTCGACGGCGTCCTCCACCACTTCCCGGCTGCGCGCCTTGACCATGATGTGGATGTCGCGGTCTTCCTTGCCGTACCTGTTGAAGAAGGCCGTGATCGGCGTACAAACGAAGTTGTCCTGATTCCCGCCGAGCGCCCCTCCCTTTTTCTGGAAGACGCCGATGACCTGGTAGATTGCGCCGTCCACCCGTATGGACTGCCCCACCGGGTCCACATACGCGGGGAAGAGCCGTTCCACGACCGGCTTTCCGAGGACCGCCACCATCCGGGCCTGGTCCAGGTCGGCCTCGGAAAAGCTCCTGCCGCTTTCGATCACCCAGTCGTTCGTGATCACCCCCTCGGTGTTTTCGCCGCAGATCTGAACGTTCGGGTTTGTCTTCTGCCCCTGCCAGAACACAACGCGGTCAAACTGCCACCCTTCGATCCCGACCTCCTCGGCGAGGGTCGCCTTTTCTTTGACCTGGAGCGCCTCGTCGTACGTGATGTCTTTCCGGTTCCGGTACCGCCCGCGATTGTTGTCGCCGAAGGATGAGGGAAATTTCTGGATCTGGAACGTGTTGGCGCCGAGCTGCGTGATACCCTCCTCGATGCTGTTCTGCAGGACCCCCAGCGCCGTCATCACCGAGATTATTGAAAAAACGCCGACCGCCACGCCGAGAAGCGTGAGGACCGAACGGAGCTTGCTCCCGCGGATCGCCGCGAGCGCCATGAGAAGGCTCTCGCGGAAGCTGTCCCACTCCAGAACGAGGTTACTCATAGCGGAGGGCCTCCACCGGATCCATTTTCGCCGCCCGGTACGCAGGGAGGAAGCCGGAGATGAGTCCAACAACGAGGGAGATGCCGATGGAGATGAACACGACGGAGAGAGGCATCGCCGTGGGAAGGAACTGGTCGACGATAAGGCTGAGCGGGAACGCGATCGCCAGGCCGATGAACCCGCCGATGAGGCAGAGCGTGGCCGCCTCCGAGAGGAACTGCATCAGTATCGTCCGCCGTTTCGCGCCGATCGCCTTCCGTATGCCGATCTCACGGGTCCGTTCCGTGACGGAGACGAACATGATGTTCATGATCCCGATACCGCCGACGAAGAGGGAGAGCCCCGTAATGAAGAGCCCGATCGAGGCGATGACGAGGCTGATCGGCGCAAACGTCTGCGTCAGGATCTCCTGCTGGTTGATGTTGAAGTCGTTCGCCTTCCCCGGCGTGAGCCCGCGTATCGTCCGCATGATCCCCTCGAGCTCGAGCTTGGCGTCGTCAAGCTGCTTGAGATCCGTAACCTTCACCTGGATCGTTACGTCGCGCCTGCCGCCGAACTGGTTCTGGAACGAATTGAGGGGGACAAACACGCGTGTGTCGGCGGTGAACTGGCCGAATATCCCCCCCTGCTTCTCCAGCGTGCCGATAATCGTGTACGGGAAACCCGAGACCCGGATCGTTTTTCCGATCGGATCGCCGCGCGGGAAGAGGTTCTCCACCACCGTGGCCCCGACGACGCAGACGGGGCGGCCGCCGTTGGCCTCCTCGGCCGTAAAGAACCTGCCGTCATCGAGCGAAACCCCGGCGGTGGCCAGGTACTGGGAGGTCGTGCCGCTGATGAAGCCACCCTCCATGCTGTTGTCGGCGTACGTCACGCGCCGTCCGGTCGCCACGACGGGGGCCACGGCCGCGGCAAACATCGACTGCCGCTCGATTCTGGCGGCGTAGGAGACCTCGAGCATCCGCCGGTTGCGGATCGTGGACCAGTCGTCGTTCGAGACCCAGGGAAATTTCTGGATGTAGAGCACGTCCGTGCCGAAGGCCTCGGCGCTCTTTTCGAACGCCCTGTTCACCCCTTCGATCGCCGTCGCCATCAGCGTCACCGAAACAATGCCGATGATGATCCCCAGGCTCGTCAGGACGGAGCGCATCTTGTTCGCCCGGATCGCCGCAAACGAGATCAGGAGCCCCTCTTTGAGTTCCGTCAGGAAATACGCCATGCCCCTCCTCCGTCAGGATGCCTTCGCCGCGGTATAGGTGCGCCGTTTCGTCACGGGCTCGTCGCTTTCGATGTGGCCGTCGCGCAGGCGGATCGTCCTGAGCGCATGCTCGGCGATGTCGGGCTCGTGCGTGACGAGAATGATCGTGTTTCCCTGGTCGTGCAGCTCCTGGAAGAGCATCATGATCTCTTCGCCGGTCTTCGAGTCGAGATTTCCCGTCGGCTCGTCGGCGAGTATGATCGACGGCCGCGTCACAAGCGCACGCGCAACGGCGACGCGCTGGCGCTGCCCGCCCGAGAGCTCATTGGGCTTGTGATGGATCCTGTCGCCGAGCTGGACGTGCTGGAGCGTTTCGGTGGCGCGCCGCTTGCGTTCGGCCGAAGGGACCCCCGCATAAATCAGCGGCAGCTCCACGTTGTGAAGTGAGTCGGACCGGGCGAGGAGGTTGAACGTCTGAAAGACGAACCCGATCTCCCTGTTCCTGATCTTCGCCAGCTCGTTGTCGTTCATTTCGCTGACGTTGATCCCGTTAAAGAGGTACTGGCCGGCCGTCGGCGTGTCGAGACACCCGATGATGTTCATGAGGGTCGACTTCCCCGACCCGGACGGCCCCATGATCGCGACGTACTCGTTCCTGCCGATGTTGACAGACACCCCCCGGAGCGCCAGGACCTGTTCGGCGCCCCCCATGTCGTACGTCTTCACAATGCTCTTGAGCTCGATTATGTTGTCCATCGCTTCGATCCTCGCATGCGTTGGGAGTGTGCCCGTCAGGATGACTGACCGGGAGCGCCGGGTGCGGGCTTCTTCACCTCTTCAATCCTTACCTTGGCCCCATCTTCAAGTTCCCTGTTGATCGCCTTGTAGCTCCCGGAGACGACCTGCGCCCCCTCCGAGATCCCTTCGACGATCTCCACGTACTGGTCGCTGGCGATTCCCCTCTTGACAGGGACCGCCTTTGCCACGCCGTTGTCAACGATGAAGACGATCTCCTTCGGCTTGTTTTCGTTCTTTGTCTTCTGCGACTGGCCCGAGGTCAGCACCATGCCGCTCTGACCGTCAGACTGTCCGGTCTTGACCTCCATCTTGGGGGCACGCGTCGTCACGGACTGGATGGGCACGGAGAGGACGTTCTGCTTCGTCATCGTTTCGATGTCGGCCGTCATGGACATGCCGGGGCGGAGCACCACGCCCGGATCGACGATCCGCATCTTCACGGTGAAGTTTGTCACCTCCTCCTGGGTTCCGAGGTTCTTCGACGTTCCCGTGTTCGCGATCTCGTACACGACGGCGTTCACTTTCCTGTCGGGGAAGGCGTCGATGGAGACCCGCGCCGTGTCCCCCACGTGGACGAGCGTCACGTCGTTTTCGCTGACGTCAACTTCCGCCTCCATCTTTGAGAGGTCGGCCACCGTCATCACGTTTGTCCCCTGGAACTGGGCCGTCCCCAGGACCCGCTCGCCGAGCTGGTTGTTGAGCTGGCTTACTGTGCCGTCCATCGGCGACGTGATCGTCGTCTTCCTCAGGCTTTCCTCCGCCTGGTTCAGCGACGCTTCCGCCTGCGCGTACTGCGCTTTTGTCCCCTCGTAGGTCGAGATCGCCAAGTCGAAATCCGACTGGGCGATGAGACCTTTTGACATCAGTCCCTGCGCACGCTTGTAGTCCGCCTCCGCCTTCACGAGCGCCGATTTCACCTGCAGGAGAGCGGCCTTGAACTGGTCGCGCTGCGCGATGTAGATGTCCGGCTTGATCTTGAGGAGGATGTCCCCCTTCTTCACACGGTACCCTTCCTTCACCGGGAGCAGAACGATCTCCCCGCTCACCTCCGGCGAGATCTGCGCGTGCACCTCGGGCTGTATCTTCCCCGTGGCGGTGACGACCTGTGTCAGCGTCCTTGCTGCCACTTTCTCCACGTTCACCGCGAGGACCGGCTCCTTCTTGCTCCCGAGGAACACGACAAGCCCCAGGACGGCGAGCACAATGACGATGCCCGTGATGATTATCAGCTTCTTCCGCGACTTCTTCCCGTTCGTTGCCATTCTCCAGGCTCCTTGATTAGTGTGCCCCGGGGGCGGGTTCAATACGTCCGTTCACCAATGATGTAGTCGACGTTCTTCTTCGCCGTGATGTAGTTATAGACGGAATTCACGAGGTTCACCTGGGCCTGCACGAGCCCCGCGTTCGCCGTCATAAGGTCGAGGAGCGTCCCGGCACCCAGGTTGTACTTTTCCTCCGCGATCTTTCTGTCTTCCGACGCCGACTTCACCCCGTCCTGGCTCACCTCGTACTGTTTCCGTCCCGCCTCGAAGTCCAGCAGCGCCTTCTTGAGCTGGTCATAGATATCGCGCTCGGTCTGCGCAACCGTGATCTCCGCTATGCGCCGGGTCGCCACCGCCGACTGGATGTTCGCGTTCGTCGTGAGACCGTCAAAGAGAGTCCACGAGATCGAAAGCCCCCAGTTGAGCGTCTTTGTGTCCGAGAGGTTGGAAATCTGATCGGCAGTCCCCAGAGAGTACCCAGCGCTGGCGGTGACGGAGGGGAAATACGTGCTCTTGGCGGCCGTGACTCCGGAGACCGCGGCGTTGTACGATTCGACCGCGCTCAGGTAATCAGGCCGCGCAGTGATCGACCGCCTTTCGAGATCCTCGAAATTCTTGTAGAGCGCCTCCGTCGAATCGAGCTCGGCGGGGCTAACCACAAGGGAGATCGTCGGATCGTTGAACGTGTACTCGGTGCCGACTTCGAGCCCGATCAGATCGACGAGGTCGGTCCTGGACTTGTCAAACGTCACCTGCGCCTGTATGAGCGCGAACTGGTCCGCCGCAACGACCGACTGCTGTCTGTACACGTCCGCCTGGGCGGAGGCGCCGACGCGCGCGGACTCGGTGATCCTCTCGAGCTGTTTGTTGTCGCGCTTCAGATTCTCGTCCGCGACCTTTACGAGCTCCTGGTTCCTCAGGATATTCAGGTATGCGCTTTGCGTCTGGTAGACGATCGACTGGCGAGTCCGCTGGGCTGTCTGTTCCGCCGAGACAGACCGGGAGGTCGCCCCTCCGACCTGCGCCTGCCGGTTGAAGCCGTCAAACAGCGTCATATTGGCACTCAGGCCGCTCCGAAACTGGTTTATTGTGCTCTTGCTCGGCGGGAGAATGAAGGTCCCCCCCCCCAGGTTCGTTTGCGTCGTACCCGTCTTGTCCGTCGCATACCTCCCCCAGTTGCCGGAGGCTGAAAGAGATGGGAGATACCCTCCGTAGGCCCCCAGAACCCCGGCCTGCGCCGCCCCGACGTTTGCATCGGCCTGTACGACGCTGAGGTTGTGCTGGAGGGCCACCTGCGTCGCCTGATCGAGCGTGAGGTTTGTCGACTGACCGTAGAGGAATGGACCACACAATGCCGCTGCGGTCATCATGACTGCTTTGAGAAATCGCATAAAATGCTCCTGGGTTGGCGGTTGCTGACGGTACTTCTTTAACGGTGTGAATTTGTGAAAGTTTCAGAAAAAGGCTTCAAATGTGCCCTTCCCGGGCCAGTATGCTGTCCTTTATCGTCAGGAGGTATTCCAGGGCCGCATCGTGCTCGTTGGGGATCCTCCCGTCGAGTATCGCCTCTTCGATTGCCTTTTTGAGCTCGCCGACCGCCCTTCCCTGATTGAGAGAGCACACGGCCATGATTTCGTCCCCCTTCACCGGGGGCTGCCAGTTCCGGAGCCGGTCCCTCTCCTCCACCTCGACGATCTTCTTGATGACGATTTCGTAGTTCTCCCGGTACCGGGCAACGAGGGAGGGGTTCTTCGACGTGATGTCGGCCCGGCAGAGAACCATCAGGTCGTCGATGTCGTTCCCTGTCTCAAAAACAAGCCTCCGGACCGCGGAGTCGGTCACACCGTCGTCGACAAGGGCCATCGGCCGCAGATGCAGGCGCACGAGCTTCTCGACATAGGGGAGGTGGTCCAGCGGGAGCTTCATCCTCTGGAATATCTTCTTCATCATCCGGGCGCCGAGTTCTTCGTGGCCGTGGAACGTCCACCCCGTCCCCTCTTTGAACGCCTTGGTCCTGGGCTTGGCGATGTCGTGCACGAGTGCGGCGAACCGGAGCCAGAGATTGTCCGACACGGCGGCGACGTTGTCAACGACCATGCAGGTGTGAAGAAACACGTCTTTGTGGTGATGGTCACGCCGCTGGTCCACCCCCGCCATCTGTGCGATCTCCGGGAACACACGGTGCATGAGGCCGGTGTCGAACATGAGGCGGAGCCCCACCGAGGGGGCGCGCGTGCCGAGGATCTTGAGGAATTCCTCCGTGATCCTCTCCGCCGCCACGATCGCAATGCGGTCGCGCATCCCGGTGACGGCTTCAAGAACGGATCCGTCAATCCGGAAATCAAGCTGCGAGGCGAACCGGACGGCACGCATCATCCTGAGAGGGTCGTCCTCGAACGTCTTCCCGGGAGCCAGCGGGGTCCTGAGCATCCTGCGCGCAAGGTCCTCCCTTCCCCCCAGGGGGTCGTGGAGGAGGCCCCTTGTCTCCCTGTTCAGGGAGGCCGCCATCGCGTTGATCGTGAAATCCCTCCTGAGGAGATCCTCCGCGAGCGTCGCGGGGGCGACGGACGGGTTCCGCGAGTCCGGATCGTACCGTTCCGTCCGGGCGCCGACGAATTCCACATTCCCCCTCTCCGAGGGGATCCGCGCGGTGCCGAACCTCGGGAACGCAACGACCGTCCCGATCCCCGTCTCGCGCGAGACTTCCCGCGCGAATGCGACGCCGTCCCCCATCACGAGGATGTCGATGTCCCCCCCGCCGCCGCCGAGAAGGAGGTCGCGCACGTACCCCCCCACAACGTAGACGACCGTCCCGGACCTGTCGGCGATGCCGCCTATCACGTCGAGAAGGGGATGCGTGAGCGCAATATGATTTCCGTTCCGGTCCATCACATCGTAAACGACTGCTGGCTTATCTTCTCCATTATCGTATTTGCCACAACAAGTGCGCGCCTGCCGTCTTCGCCGCTCACGACGGGGCGGGTGCCCGATGCGGCCGCGCGGGCGAACAGCTCGAGCTCGTGCCGGAGGGCGTTCACCTCTTTCACTTCAGGCAGCTCGTAGACGATTTTCCGCCTGTGTTTCCCGGAGCCGAGCTCTCCGAGCATCATTGTTCCTTTTGCGTCCGGCTCGTCCTCGCCGACAAGCCGGAAGACCTCGGCGGTCCCTTCCGAGAAATCGATGGAGATGTAACCGCTCTTCTGGAACAGCCTCATTTTCCTCATCTTCCGCTGGGAGATCCTGCTCGCCGTCACGTTCGCCACGCATCCGTTCTCAAACTGGATCCGCGCGTTGGCGATGTCGACGCTGTCCGACACCACGGCGACGCCGTTCGCCTCCACGGCGCGGACGGGAGAACGGACAAAGGAGAGGATCAGATCGATGTCATGGATCATGAGATCCAGTACGACGCCGACATCCGTCCCGCGCGGGTTGAACTGCGCGAGACGGTGCGACTCGACGAACATGGGCTCGATCCTGTATTTCTCAAGTGCGAGGATGGCGGGGTTGAACCGCTCGATGTGCCCCACCTGGATGATCAGCCCCCGCCCGGAGGCCGCGCCGCAGAGCGCGTCCGCCTCCGCCACGGTCTGCGTTATCGGCTTTTCAACGAACACGTGCTTTCCGCGTTCCAGCGCCCTGAGCGCCACCGCGCAGTGCGCGTTCGTCGTCGTGGCGATTGTGACGGCGTCCGCGGACTCCAGCAGCGCGTCGAGCGTCTCCTCCGCGCGCGTGTTGTACCGGAGGGCGACGTCCGCCGCCCGTGCCGGGTCGGTGTCGTACACGCCCGACAGGCGGACTCCCGCCATGTCCGCGAGCATTTTTGCATGGAGCGATCCAAGATGCCCGACGCCGATGACGCCGATACGGTAGGGGTCCACGTGTGCTCCTCGAGGAAAGTCGTGCGTATTCGTCAGCCGCAGGGGACGTAGCGTACGTCCGTTTTCAGCCACCGGAGAAGGCCGCTTACTTCATGAAACACGGCATCGGCCCCGGCGCCCGCAACACGCGCGCTGTCATAGGAATCCCACAGCACCGCGGCGGACGCCGCTCCCGCGGCCTTCGACGCCGTGATGTCCCCCAGGGCGTCCCCCACCATCAGGACGCCGGCCGGGGAGAGGGAATATGCGTCGATGAATTTGCGTATCCCCTCCGGGTCGGGCTTGTGCCTGACGACGTCGTTCCCGGAGACGATCATGTCGAAGTACCCGTCGATCCCCAGGACCTCGAGCGTGATCATCGCCGTCCGTCTCCCCTTCCCCGTAAAGATCCCAAGCGGGATCCCCTTCGTCTTCAGGAAGGCAAGGACGTCGTCCATCCCCGCGTGGAGCGACGCCATCGTGTGATGGTTGTGCCTGTAGAACTCGCACAGGTCGTCCATTGCCGCTCCCAGCCGGTCCTTCCCCACGATCGGGACGAGGGCACCTTCCTCGGGGGGACCGAAGAGGGCGATGATTTCACGGGGCTCGTACTTCCGCCCGCAGTACTTCTCGGCGATGAAATTGAACGTCGCAAAGATGAGCTCGTTCGTCCGCGTCAGAGTACCGTCGATGTCAAACAGCACTCCGCCGACGCACAAGGGTCCGCCGCCGGAAAGCGTCGTGCCTGATTTTGTCTCCATAGACATGTAATATACCCATACGTCCGTCGAATTTCAACGAAAAGAGGCCTCCTTGCAATTCGCGGCGCATTGTGATAACTTGTCCCATGCACCAGACGCATCTGGCACGGCAGGTCATTCTCAAGAACAAGGAGGAACGGCGGATTGTCGCCGGCCATCCCTGGGCGTTCAGCAACGAGGTCCGGGAGACGAAGGGAAACCCGGCCGTCGGCGACGTCGTCGAGCTCGTCGCCGCGAGCGGCCTCTCGCTCGGCGTCGGCCTCTACAACCCCCACTCCCTCATCGCGTTCCGCCTTCTCTCAAACACCATCGTCGGGATCGATCACGACTTCTTCCACGGGCGGATCGCGGCGGCACGCGACCTGCGCGAGAAGCTCTACCCGGGGGAAACAACGTACCGGCTGGTCCACGGCGAAGGGGACTTCCTGACCGGCCTCATCATCGACAGGTTCAACGACCAGTTCGCCGTCCAGACATTCTCGTTCGGCATGGAGCAGCGCCTCGGGCTCATCTGCGAAGTCCTCCAGGAACTGTTTCATCCCTCCTGTATCGTCGCCCGGAATGAGTCTCCGCTCAGGGAGCTCGAGAACCTTCCGATGCAGCGCGTTGTTTTATACGGAGAGCCATCCCCCACACTCATCACCGAGCGCGGGCTGAGGTACACGGTGGACCTGAGGGACGGCCAGAAGACCGGATTCTACCTCGACCAGAGGGAAAACCGCGGTGTCCTCGAACGTTTCAGCAGGGGGGTCGACGTCCTTGATGCATTCTGCAACGACGGGGGATTTGCCCTCTCGGCAGCGCGGGGGAGGGCGAAATCGGTCCTGGGGATCGACATCTCCGCAGAAGCCGTGGCCCGGGCGAGGGCCAATGCCATACTCAACGGGATCGACAACGTGTCATTCGACGAGGGGGACGTGTTCGAGCGGCTGAAGGAGCTCGCCGCGTTGGGCCGGAGGTACGGGGTTGTCGTTCTGGATCCCCCCTCGTTTACGCGGAGCAGGAAAAACGTGCAGTCGGCAAAAAAGGGGTACAGGACGCTCCACCTTGCGGCCTTCCCGCTCATTGAAGCGGGGGGGTTACTCATGACCGCCTCCTGCTCCCATCACATACTCCCGGAGGTGTTCCAGGAAATCGTCGACGACACCGCGCGCCTCGCGGGGCGCCGCCTGCAGCTTCTCGAATGGCGGGGGGCGGCTCCCGACCATCCGGTTCTCCCTTCGGTTCCGGAAACCCGGTATCTCAAGCTGGGCCTCTTCCGTGTTCTCTGACACCAGGACAAACGTCACGAGGAGCGATACGCCAATGCGCCGAACCTGTTACGCCATCCCTCTCTTTTTCGTTCTTTACACGGCCGCGTGCGGCCCCGCCTGCGCGCAGTCACGCTCATACCCCGGACATGCCGACAGCACATCCCAAGAGACGGTGATAACGACGTATGACCAGGGGGAATACCTCAATACCTGGGGGGTCGACATCATGATCTCCGCAAGCGGGTTCGGAATGGGGACATTTTACAGGCGGGAGTTCACTTCGGACATGTTCGGATTCGTCAATTTCTCGGTCTCCGAGGCGAAGGACTCCCGGGAGATCGAGCAGTACGACATCTACGGGAACACGACGGTCCCGGGGAAGCTGAACCGGTTCATGGTCCTCCCCCTCATGTTCGGCATCCAGTACAGGCTCTTCCGCGAGGACATCGTCGACACGTTCCGGCCGTACGTGAACTTCGCGGTCGGCCCGACGCTCATCTATATGTCCCCGTACGTGGACCTCGTCCCCCAGCCCGACGGGAGCATCGCGGTCAACCAGGTGGAGTTCTTCCACAGCTTCAGCCGGGGCACGCCCCATTACACGGCATCGGCGTACGTGGGATTCGGGGCGAATTTCGGCGGTGCCGGATCGGGGGTGTTCGGCGTGAACTTCCGGTACTATTTCACCTATCTCATGGGGAACGGCCTGCCGTCGCTGTACGACGTCAACACGGGGCTCCTCTCGGGGACGAAGAACGACTTCGGAGGGTTTTTCATCACGGTGAATGTGGGGCTCGGATATTAATGGCGAAAGGCACTGGCACACTCCGGAAATCCCCTTCATCCGCAGCAGTACCAATGCCTTTCTTTGTTACGGCGTGAACAACCTACAACATCAACGGTTTCCCGTTGGTGACGTGTATCACGGGGAGAGCGAGGCCTGAAGGTGCTTCCCCGTGTGTGACGAAGGATCCGCGGCGATCACCTCCGGCGTTCCCGCAGACACCACCTTTCCCCCCCCTTCCCCCGCTTCCGGCCCGAGATCGATGACGTAGTCGGCGCACTTGATGACGTCGAGATTGTGCTCGATGATGACGACCGAGTTCCCGGCTTCAATGAGCGCGTTGAAGCACCGGAGGAGCCTGGCGATGTCGTCGAAGTGAAGCCCCGTCGTCGGCTCGTCAAATATGAACAGGACGTGCCTGTCTGCGGCGGGCGCCGCAAGGTGCGCCGCAAGCTTGATACGCTGCGCCTCCCCCCCGGAGAGGGACGTCGCGGGCTGTCCAAGGCGGATGTACCCGAGGCCGACCTCGTCAAGGATGCTCAGACGCTGGGCCACTTTCCTTCCCTGGGCATCCTGCCCGAAAAATGCGATCGCTTCGGTGACGGTGAGACCCAGGACATCATCGATGTTCTTCCCCCTGTAACGGACGTCGAGGATTTCTTTCTTGTACCGTTTCCCCTTGCACACGTCGCACGGGAGGAAGAGATCGGCCAGGAACTGCATTTCGACCCTGACGACCCCGTCCCCCTCGCACTCGTCGCATCTCCCCCCCGGAACGTTGAACGAGAACATCCCCGGCGTGAAGCCGTGGATCTTCGCCGACTGGGTTGCGGCGAAGAGTGTCCGGATCTGGTCGAAGACCTGTATGTACGTGACCGGGTTCGAGCGGGGGCTCCTGCCGATCGGCGACTGGTCGACGAGTTCCACGCTCGAGAGCTCCTCGTGCCCCGTGATCGACCGGCAGGCCCCGGGGGGAGCCCCCGTGCCGGCCATCGCGCGCTTCAATCCGCCGTACAGGACTTCGTGGACGAGCGTGCTCTTCCCGCTCCCGCTGACGCCCGTGACGCAGACGAGCAGGTGAAGCGGGATCGTGACGTCGATCCCCTTGAGATTATGCCGGGATGCCCCTTCGATCCGTATCTCCAGCCCGGTAGGGGCGCGGCGGGATCCGGGGACGGGGATCTTCGCTTTCCCGCTCAGGTACGCGCCCGTGAGGGAGTGCGTGTCCTTCAGGATCTCCCCGAGCGTCCCCGCGGCGACAACCTCCCCCCCGTGTTCCCCCGCACGCGGACCCATGTCCACAATCATGTCGGCAGCCCGCATCATGCCGGCGTCGTGTTCCACAACGATCACCGTGTTTCCCGCGTCCCTGAGCGCCCTGAGGATCCGTATGAGCCTGTCGTTATCCCGGGGGTGGAGACCGATGCTCGGTTCGTCGAGAACGTACACCGCCCCGACAAGGGATGATCCGAGAGACGTTGCGAGGTTTATGCGCTGCGATTCCCCCCCCGAGAGCGTGCTTGACAACCGGTCAAGCGTCAGATAGCCGATGCCGACATCGTCGAGGTACGCGATGCGCCTTTTCAACTCCTCCAGTATCCGCCGCGCGATGGCGCTTTCCTCCCCCGAGAGGCGGAGCGACGTGAGATACTCCCGCACGCCGGATATCGTGAGTCCGACAACGTCGGCGATCCCTTTTTCCCCGACGCGGACCGCGAGGGCCTCAGGGCGGAGGCGGGCACCCCCGCAGGCGGGACATGTCGTGTACCCCCTGTACCTGCTCAGGAGCACCCGGTAGTAGATCTTGTACGATTTCTTTTCGATCATCCGGAAGAACCTGTCCACCCCTTCGAAATCCCCGGTCCCCTCCCGTATCAGGCGAACCTCCCTCGCGTCGAGCTCCGCAAAGGGAACGTCGAGCCTGATTTCCCACTTCCGTGAAGCCCGGACGAGCGCGCGGAGCCATTCCTTGAATTTCGGCGTGGACCAGGGCTGTATCGCCCCTTCGCGCAGAGTCCTCTTCCTGTCGGGAACGACAAGGTCCATGTCGATCCCCACGGCCCTCCCGAATCCCTGGCACTCCGGGCAGGCGCCGAAGGGATTGTTGAATGAAAAGAGGCGCGGGTCGGGTTCCTCGTAGTCGATATGGCAGTCCGGGCACGCAAAGTTCTGGTTGAACGCGAGCGGAGGGCCGGCCCCCGGCACGATGAGTGACGCCTTCCCGTTCCCCGAGGCAAACGCCGACTCCACCGAGTCGGCAAGCCGGTCATTTCTCTCTTCATCCCGTATCACGAGCCTGTCGACAAGAACGAGTATCCCGGCAGGGGGGGCTTTGGCAGGCCCCGCGGATTCGTTCAGGTCGACGATCTCCTCCCCCACGACGATCCTGAAGAATCCCTCCCTCTTGATATTCGCAAGCGAGTCTGCCAGGGGCTCCCGGGAATGGACCGGGAGGGGGAACGTGACAAGAACCTTCAGTTCCTTCCCCTCAGCGGCGATTCTCTCGCGGAGCGCGGATTCGACGGTCCTCACGGAATCCCGCGTTACCATCCGCCCGCACTTGCGGCAGTAGGTCCGCCCCACCCGCGCGAAAAGGAGCCTGAGATAATCGTAGACTTCCGTCGACGTCCCGACGGTGGAACGGGGGTTCCGCGTATTCGTCTTCTGTTCGATTGCCATCGCCGGGCCGATCCCCTGAATCAGGTCGACGTCCGGCTTGTCCATCCGCTCGAGGAACTGGCGCGCATAGGACGAGAGGCTCTCGACATACCGCCTCTGCCCCTCGGCGTAGATCGTGTCGAATGCCAGGCTGGATTTTCCCGAGCCGCTGACCCCGGTGATGACGATGAGTCTGTTTCTGGGAATATCGATGCTGACATTTTTCAGATTGTGGACCCGCGCGCCGCGGATCGTGATCGAGGTTTCCATAGAGTGCACAGTGTCCTGAACCATGCGCCGGGGGTGACCCGGCGGGCGGCCTGATGCCGGAATCTCTAAGCTACGGCGGCGGGGGAAAAAACACAAGCCCCCGCGGAAAGAGCGCGGGGGCCTGGAGACGCGTATGTCCGGAACCTAGTGGCAGAGACCGTCGATCGTGTACGACGCCTGCCCGTTCGGCCCGGTCACGAAGACCGTCAGCGTTACCCGGGTGCCGAGCGTATCGTACAACTCCGTGTTCCCGTCGCTCAGCTTGCACGAGAACGCCGTGGCGCCGGGCCCGGGCGAGAGTATGTCGTTCAGCGTCACCGCCCCGCCCAGTCCGAACGTCACGATGACGGTGTTCTGCGGCGAATTGGGATCGGGGGGGGGCGGTATCGCGGCAATCACCGATATCGTCGTCCCGGAGGAGAGAGGATGCGCAAGCTCGTCGGAAACGGTGAACGTGAACGCCTGGCTTCCGCCGTTCGGAATGTTGAACGTTCCCGGCGCGAAATTCGATATTGTCGCCACACCGCTCCAGAGAACGAGGATGCTGTCGCTTATCGTCGTCGTCGTCGCCAGCGAACCCGACTGCCCGACGGTCCTTGCCGAGATGTAGTTGTAGCCGTTGCCGGACGGCCGGGTCCCGTTGACGGGTGCCGAGGCCGCGCCGAACGGCAGGGGATTCCCGCTTATGAGATTTGCCGTTCCCTGCCCGTCGGCGTCCGTGAAGACCTTCGCTTCCATGACCCCGGCGGTGCTGCTGAAGTAGACCGCCGTGTTCGGGGCAACCGGGTTACTCCACTTGTCCCCGACGAGGACGCTCACCGGGCTGTGCACGCCGAACACGTCGAGGATCGGGAGATTGTACTTGGGCGCACCGAACGTGAAATGCGTCTGGTCGGGGAACCCCGCGTCAATCACGATGCGCACCGGAGTAGACGTCACCGTGCCCGTGGCGACAGAGCCCGTGGCCGTGACCTGCACGACTCCGGAGCGGATCCCCGAGCTGAGCGTCATTATCGCCTGCCCGTTCGCATTCGTCGTCACGTAGGCGGGAGAAAGAAACTCCCCTCCGTTCGGCCCGTTGGAGATCGTGAACGTCAGCTGGATCGCATGGGTAGCGTCTATCGGGAGACCCAGCGAGTCGCGCACCTCCCACGTCAGTGTCGTCGTTTCCGTTCCGCCGACTCCCTTCACCTGGATTTCGGGTGGAGCCGCCCCGAGAAACGCTATTGTCTGCGCGATGCCGCTGCCGCCGCCGCCGCTGATCTGGGACCTGCGCGCCATGGCCACGTTGAGCTGCGTGATCTGGTTCGAGGCCAGGGGGGCGATGATGGCGGTGTCCCGGTAACCGGACAAATGGAACGTGAGCTGCGCCGACGAGGTGCTGTCAATCGTGAACGTGAAGCTGTACTTCCCGTTTGCGTCCGTCGTTCCAGTCGAGGCGCCTGCGCCGATAGGCTGCGCGGTCACCGTCACGCCGGCAAGATTGGCGGACGAGGTCGCATCCGTGACGACGCCGGCAACGGTACCCTGTCCCGGCGCGGGACCGTTTGAAGTGCTGTTGTTGCACGACACGGCGAGCACCCCCATCGCCGCAGCGAAGAAAAACCCCCGGATTGTTTTGCTCATAGGTTGCCGTCCTTTAGTTTTTGGCCCCTGTCAGCCGCCGTCACTCTCCCCTTTTGTTCACGACGTGACGTTCATACTTCAACTGATCCAGCAGCCACCTGTCAAATATGCCGTCTTCCTTCGTTTTCTGCGTGATCCGCTCCTGGAGCGTGGGAACAAGTTCCGCCTTTATGAGGATCACGAGCTCCTTCTTGACCAGGTTGTCGCTGTTGAAACCGAATATGTACCTGAGCCCGAAGACGTACCAGGGAAGGTCCTTCAGGAACGGCACCCCTTCCCGTATGACGTCGGTCTCGGAGTTGTACAGACCGCCGATGATCGTCTCTTCGCCGTCCAGAAGGAGGAGGTTCGTCGTGGCTTTTGTCTTGTTGATAATCGTGCTTATCGCCCCCGGCTGGACCGAGCTCCGTTCGACGTCCACGTTCATGTGGATGAAATTCACCCCCTGCTCCGTGATCACCTGCGGGGTGATCGTCGCGATCGTGCCCGCGCTGTAGAACTTGTCGATGAGGTTCCCCGCGAAATCACGCTCGCGGATGGAGAAGTCCTGGCCGACCTGGATGCGCCCCTGCATTCCCGACCGGACGACGAGCGTCGGGCTGCTCATGATATCGCCGAGCTCGTAATTCGAGAAGATGCTCGCGATGAAATCGAGGTTCGCGAAACTGACGTGCGGCGTCACCTCGGTTTTGAAAATCGTGCTCGTGACCTGCGTCGCTCCCAGGAACGACGAGTTGATGTCGACGCTGCTCGTGCTCTTCATGAACTTCCAGTCGATCCCTTCCTCGTCGAGCTTCGTCAGGTTGACTTCAAAGAAGACCGTCTCGATCTTGACCTCGCGGCTCCTGAAATTCGCCGGTTCCTTCTGGATCTCGATGCTCCCGCCGCCGCCGCCCGAGGGTCCCGTCGGCGTGATGGCGCCGGGCTGCGCCTTTCCATTGTCCTGGCTACCGGTCCCAATCTGGATGTAGTTCTCATATTCCGTGAACCAGATGTCGTTTTTCCTGCAGATCGCCTCGAGGGCGTCCTTCCACTGCATCCCCTGGATGTCCACGTTGATCGGCATCGTCCGGTGCTCGGTGTCGACGATGATCTTCCCCGTGAACTTCTTGCTGATCTCGCTTATCGCCGTGAGGGCCCTGTCCAGGGGCGTTGTCGGCGCGATGGACACGAGCTCCTGGGGAGACGTGTACGGCCGCGTCTGCTTGTTCCATGCCTGGTCCCCCCCACCCTGGGCATACGCAGATTTCCCTGCGAAGCACGCGATTGCCAGAAGCGCCAACAACGCTGTCTTCTTCATGATCTCCTCGATCCTATTTTTTTACAACTGTTTGAAGTGGTCCGTAGCGGATCTTCAGCTCAACCTTCTCGATGATCCCTCCCTTGTTCAGGGTCCCCTCGATGCGCCCCCCTTCGGGGTCGATCTTTGTCACATACCCCAGATAGATCTCGTCTCCCTCCTGCAGGGTCCGGATGTTGTTGTCCTGGTCGAGAACGTACGCTTTCCCGGTGATGACCGCCTTGAGGTCCGAGCGCTCGAGCTCCACGAGCGAACGGGTGTTCGGCGGGATGCCGCTTGAAATCACGGGCGTGAAGGGATCCACGTTCAGCGTGTTCGGCGTGATCGAACGCTCCCCCATCGAGCTCGAAAGCTCCGCGACGGACGAAAAATAGGCGTGCACGACCATGTCAAACGTCACGAGCACTTTCCCCTCTTCCTTTTCCGTGGGAGCCACCTCGATCCCCTTCAGCGAGATCATCTGTATCTTGTAGAGCTTCCTGTCGTTTTCCAGGTACCAGATGAACCTGTAGAAATTGTCGAACGGGGCCTCCCCCTTCAGGTTGTAGATGTTGTACCCGTAGTTGCCGTGCGACTGGAGCCCGTTGTAGACCATGTCGAGCTTCACGTAACCGCTCAGGTCGATCAGCCGGCTGAAGTACGCGTAGCTCTGGGAGGTGATGTCCACCGGGGGGATGTCCTTGTTCCGGTTCTCCCACCGCTTCTGGGTGTCTGTGAGGAGCGCGCTCAGGTCGTTGAACTGGTTGACGAGGTTCGGCGTGTTCTGGAGCTCGTCGTCGATCTGCTTCACCTGTTTCTGGATCGTGTTCGCCTTCCGGGGGAGATTGAACACGCGGATATACGTCCCCACCCCCAGGATCAGCATGAAGAGGATGCCGAGCGCGATGCTGTTTCGTATTTTATATGACACGGCGGTTCTCCTTTTCCTGGGTACTTACTGACCGGGGGCCGGCGCCGGGACTTCAATCTGGTACCGGTACACGGTCTGCTCGCGTATCGCCTGCACGTCGACCTCCTTCAGGAGAGAATTGTCAAACAGGGTGGAGAGCCGCGGAATGCGCGTGCGGTACACCGCAAACCCGTTCATATGGAGGACGCCGACGTCCCCCGCGGTGAAATCGGAGAGCCAGATCGAGTTCAGATCCTCCACGCCGTGGCTGATCTGCGTCAGAACCTTGCTCCACCGCTCGGATCCCGGCACAAGGGAATCGTAGAGCGCAAGGGAAGTCTTGTACCGGACCAGCTGCTGCTGCAGGGCGTCGATCGAGCTCGCCAGCGTCTGGTTCTCCGCGCGCTGGCCTTCCTTCAGCGTCAGGACCTCTTTGAGCTCCTTGATCTCCTTCGTCTTCTGCGCGATCGTCCAGGTAAAGAACAGGGTCGAGAGGAACAGGAGCAGCATGAGCAGGTAACCGTGCCACGCAAGCTTGAAAACACGCTGGCCCTCGCGGACCTCCGCCGGCAGCAGGTTGATCGCGTACACGCTCGCGTTGTCCGGGTCGAGCACCTTCCAGGCGGCACCGATCGGGACTGCATAGTCGGAGATCGTCTCCTGCTGCTCCGCGCTGAGCTGGGACGTGTCGAGACGGGGGGCGAGAAGGTATTCCACCTCCTGGTCGGGAAGCTGCTGGAGCAGGAAGTCCCGGAACCCTATCCGCTTCGATTCCCCGGCAAGGATGATCCTGTTGATGCGCGGGATCGCCAGGTTGTCCTGTTCCAGGAGGAGGCGGCTGTAGACCGTGTTCAGGAGGTTCGGCGAATCGTACCCTTCCCCCAGGATAGGGGCGAACTGGTAGAACTGGTCGCCGCGCATGAATATCAGGCGCGTGAATTCCACCCCGACGTAGATGATGACTGAGACCTCCTGCGGCTGGAGGTCGTAGTTGAGCCGGACCAGGTTCATCAGGGAGACGTCGGAACTGTCGATCGCCGGGATGAACGGAATGCGCCCGCCGATGAAGCCCTTGACGTTTTCCAGCGAGTTGATAAGGCTCAGGCCGTCTTCGCGGACGATGCAGAGAAGGTTTCCCTCGTCCGTCCGTATCGCGTCCACCGCGTCGGCGGCCGGCTGGAACGCGCGGATGTTCTTCAGCTCCTCGAGTATGCGGTCCTTGAGCTTCGTCCCTTTCAGGCCAAAGTCGCTCTCAAGCACGTGATAATAGATCGCCGGCTCGGCAAGGCTGTACGTGAGCGAGTACTTGTTCGCCGGGTACTGGGCAAGGAGGCCCAGGAGGACCGCATTATTGTCTTCCGTCTGCGCTTCGGGAACCGCGTCCGTCGTCGAACCCTCACCGAGGCTGAACGCGTCGGTGCTGTCGCCCATGGCCGGGACCATGGTCTCTGCCAGCTTCTGCTCCTGGAGCTTCGTGATGAGCGTTGCTGACTTCAGCTCCTGGACGACAACGCGCTTCTTGCGCATGGTCAGGTGCGCGAGCTTCACATCCAGACCATCGACAAAGACGCCCAGGACCGATTTGCCTCGTCCTGCTACCGTTGCCATAGGGGGACTATGCCTTTTGTGAATGGAGACACATTCAGTCACCCACCTGGGTGATGTTCATGATCTGCTGGAAGCGGCGCTTGTTGTTCGCCGCAACGATCGCGTTTTCCAGCGAGATCCTCTTCGCCATGTACAGCCTCTTCAGATCCTGTTCCAGCGTCGTCATGCCGAGGTCGCCCGATTCGGCCATCATCTGGTAGATTTCGCCCGTGTTGTTGTTCTTGATGGCGGCCCGGACGGAAGGGATCATCCCCATCACTTCCTTCGCAAGGACGCGCTTCCCGTCCAGGCTCGGGACAAGCTTCTGGGAGATGACGGCGGTCAGCGTGTCGGCAAGCCTCATGCGGACACGCTCCTGCTCGTTCACGGGAACCTCGCCGATAATACGGTCGATCGTCTCCACCGCCGATGCGGTATGCAGTGTGGAGAAGACCTTGTGCCCCGAGTCCGTGATCTCGAGCGCCGTCAGAATCGTGTCCGGATCCCTCATTTCCCCGATGACGATGATATCGGGGTCCTGCCTGAGGGACTGGATCGCCCCCTCTTTGAATGAGAGTGTGTCGCGGCCGACCTCCCTGTGCCGGATGATGCAGTGATCCGGCCTGTGCACGTATTCCACCGGGGAGGCGATGATCACAACGTGCCCGTCGACAGTGTGATTGTTCGCATCGATAATGCTGTCGAGCGTCGCGCTCTTGCCGGAGCCCGTGATCCCCGTGACAAGCGTCAGCCCCTGCTCCGTATGGGCAAGGCTGAGCATCTTTGTAACGTTCGGATGAAATTCCAGATTCTTGTACGGGCGCACGGTCGCCTGGATCGCGCGCATGTTGAGCGCGAGATGGTCCAGGTCGAAATACGCGTTCGCCCTGAACCGGTACATCTGATCGTCCTCGACGATGCTGTACGAGAGATCGAGACTCCGGTTTTCGTAGAGGAAGAGGCGCTGCCGCTCGATGAGTATGCTCTGAATCAGGACATTGAACTCATCAAGCGTAAATTTCCCGAGATCCTTTGCCGGACGCTTTTCGCCGTAGACGCGGTACCAGACGTTTCCGCCAGTGCCGTATCCCCCCATGTCGATGTCCGAAGCATTGATATTCGACATCCTCATGAGATAACTGTCCATCAGCTTCCTCAGCGCCGTCCGCTCTGCGGGCGATTGTTTCGTCAGAAGGTCGCCGATGAGCATCTGCCTTTCCATTCCCGGCACAGTGTCGGGGATGGCTCCGGCAATTTCCTGTAACGTCCTTATCGCAGTCTCGATCATATCGCGAGATTTGACGAATGAGTGGATCGGAAATCAACGCGCAATATATTCAATGAAGTCTCCATTGTCAACAAGTTACACTGTGACACACGTCATAAACAATCATCTGATCCGAGACTTCATTCCCGACGACCATCAGCTTAAGAATGAAGGGATTATGTGTGCTCATAAATCTTTGCGAAAAACTCACTTTTTTCAGTTCTCCCACCATGAGACCATCTCATAACTGCTGGACGTGGGAAAGTAGGGGGGTTGCTGGTTCGCGAACCTGGGATCGTTGTGAATGTCGTACGAAAACCCGTTAAGGAACGTCAGGGGGGGGCCAGGATTAAAAAGCCCGAGGCTCCCCGCCGTCGCCTGGGTTACGCCGCCGTAAAGATTGACACGCCCGCTCACCGGGATGGTCCAGAAATTCTGGGCAGTGAGTTCCCCGTTCTGGCAATAGACGGCGGCCTGTATGTTCAGGACGGATGAAGGGGAGCGGGTGTCATCCTCGGTAATGTATGCCATCCTGCCGGCGACAATCCCCATCATGTCCGTCGAAGCCGGGTTGACCGACGGGTCGGTTTTTGCGGCGACGTCGCCGTCAATCCAGACATTCCCCTTGTTCGTCGCCGCACCGCTCCCGCCGAATGCCGCAACCGTGATTTGCCCCTGGTATGTCCCTTTGATCCGGACATCGGCGTTATTGACCACGATGACGCCGTTGGAAGCGAGGGCGCTTATCGCCATTGTCGTGTCGCGCATGCTGCCGTTCGGAGGTATCTGGACGCGGACCTGATCGTTGCTGAACGTCAGCGCGACGTCGTTATTCCCCGTCGTCTCGTCAAAGTACCCGCCTCCCAGTGTTGCCGCCGATGTGAGGTTCGCCTGGAGGTTCGTCGTCGTCGGGCGGTCCTTATGCACAGGAAAATCTATCCCCGGCCAGTTCGGTGCATACGTGGGGCCCTTGTTCGGAGCGGAACCTGACGTTGCCTTCTGATCAAAATAAGGCTTCCCGTCAATATTGAACGCCCCGTTTGTGTGCGCGGGGCCAAAGATAGAATCGCCCGTGATCTTCCAGTCACTCGCGCCGTAGTACGGCCCGTGCGTCCCGTCAGGGTTGAGATAGCCGTTTTTTTCCTGTTCCGTAAACCAGCTGAATTTCGCAAACAGCACGTGCTTGAACACCCCGTCCACCGTATCGCGGAACGGAAGTCCCATTTTCTGGGGCTCCATCGTCGATGTAATCATCATATCCACCTGCGAGACACTCCTCAACGTCACCCAGTCGGTCTGCGGAGTGTTGGCCAGGTACATGATGGAATCGTGCCCGCCGAAGAAATCGACGCCGAAATTCGAGGGGAACACCGAGTAGTTGAGGAGAAGAGATGCCCCGACGTTCGCGCCCGACACCGCGATGTTATGGACGCGTGTCGAGCCGTAGTACTCCGTGTAGGTGTCCATCGAGCCCAGGCTGTTGTGCGTTATGTTATTGAGCACCAACCCCACGATGAGCGTCAGTCCTATTACGTAAATGATGCTGGACCTTCCCATGATACGCCCCCTTTACCCGTGCCGTTTAATGTTCCGTGACGCAAGGCGCGTCTGTTTCCAGAACGCCGCGGCATACTGTGTGTTGTCCGTGTTCACCGCATCCATGACCTTGTAAGGACTCTCGACGCGGAGTGAAATCTCAATCACCCATATCTTCGAATAGTTGGCGACGTCGAGGGGGCGGACCGAATCCCCGAACTGCGTGAAATACCTGAGATAAAACTGTGTCACGCCGAGACCCGCCGCGCCGCCCCCCGACATTGCACCGGTGCTGTCCGAGACATTTCTGTACAGGACGCGGACGTTCGGGTTCGGCAGCGTCGTCAGCGGGGGTCCGGCATACCACTCCACGGTGTCGATGGTCCCGTTCCTGTCCATGTCAGCGCAGAACTTGATGTGAGAGGTGTCCGCGATGACTATCGTCTTCGTGGGGTCCGGTACGTTGTAGCCGGCCTTCCTGAAATCGGATTCCAGGTTCCGGACAAGCTCCGCCATCGACTCCTGGACGTTGAGACCCGCCATCGTGGCGTCGGCGCTCCCGCTTATCGTTTCATTCAGCCGGAGACCCATCAGGATGACGAACCCCGCGATGACGACGGAGCCTATGAGATCGAGCATGACAGACATTGTGATTCTCCCTTCCGGAATTCTCCGGTCAGTTCCAGTAGCTCATGATCGCAGGGTACACGAGCGTGTCCGGGACGGAAACGCCCGTTCCGTTCAGTTTCAGCGCGGAGGGGCTCCAGACTGTCACGGTGATACTTTTGTGCCATGTCTGGCGCACCGTGTACGCCGCGTCAAGGTTGGGCGGCTTCACATACGTTACGGCACACGTCACGTAATACTTTGCACGCATGCCGGGGACGACGACCTGAAGGAATCCCGCAGTCGAGTCCATGTCCCCGGGGAGTCCATCAGTGTAGCACAGCTTCAGCCCGTTGAAATCGTCAAAGTCGTCGAAGTCGTGCGGGAGACCGGCCACCATGCCGCGGTAGCTTTCGGTCTCCGCGGCTTCCGGCCCCAGTTTCGCCGGAAGCGTGAGCTTCGTGGAGTCCATGAGCGACGGGGAAGTGGAATCACTGACGACCGCGTCGAACATCTTCCCCATCGCCTCTTCCACGATCGAGGTCGCGAGGGAAATCGCGGTGACGCCGAATTCGCTCGTGTACATCGTATCGTTGGCCTGGTAGACCGTGGTGTTGGCGTTCAGCACAAGGATGCCCAGCAGCACAATCGCCCCGGTAACCATGAGCATCTGACCGAGATTCATGTTCCAGTCCCTCCAATGACATACCTGCCGGCGTCAGTCGGCAGTCGTCGCCGCAGCAATTTCCTCCAGCGTCGTCTGGCCGAGCTTGATCCGCTCGATGCCGGCACGGCGCAGGTCCCACATGCCGTCCTTTGCCGCCTGTGCCCTGACGGACTCCTCGTCCACGTCTGCGCCCGAACGGGTGATGAGGTTCCGGATTTCCCGCGTGAAATAGAGGGCCTCGTGTATGGCGGCACGACCCTTGTACCCGCCGTTGCATTTGTCGCACCCTGCGGCCTCGAAGATCGTGATCTTGTCCATGTCCTCTTCCGGAAACCCGAACTTGATGTAGGTCTCGTGGTCGATCTCGTTCTTCGGCACCGCCCGCTTGCACGCGGAACAGAGCGTCCGGATCAGGCGCTGGGCGACGATGATATTGATGGCGTAGGCGATAAGGAACGGCTCGATCCCCATCTTGTACAGACGGCTGACGGCGCTCGGGGCGTCGTTCGTGTGCAGCGTGGAAAAGGTCAGGTGTCCCGTGTTCGCGAGCTTGATCGCGATCTCCGCCGTCGCCTTGTCGCGCATCTCGCCGACAAGCACGATATCGGGATCGTGGCGCAGGATCCCGCGGATTGCAAGATCGAAATTCATCTTCGGGCCGATCTTAAGCTGCCGCGCTCCCCGTATGATGTATTCCACCGGGTCTTCCACCGTCAGCACGTTCAGCGTGGGGTCGATCACCTGGTGCAGGGCGGCGACGAGCGTTGTGCTCTTGCCGCTTCCCGTCGGCCCCGTGAGGATGACGATTCCCTGCGGCTTGCTTATCGCCTTGTCGAAAAACGTCCTGGCCGGGCCCATAAGCCCCAGCTTGTTGAGGTCGGTGATGACCTTCCTGTCATCGAGAACGCGGATGACGATGCTCTCGAATTTATGCCGGTACTCCACGCCGACGATCGGCATGATGGAGACGCGGAAGCGGATCATTGTGTCGTCGATGAGCCGCTGGATGAACCCGTCCTGCGACATCTCGCGCTCGAATCGGTCCACGTTTTTCGACCGGTCCTTCACGACCGCGGCGACGGCTTCGGGCATCGTCTTGTCCTGCACGTGCCAGAGCTTGAGGGAGCCGTCCACGCGGAACCAGAACTCCGTCCGGTTCCCCTCTTTTGCCAGGATATGAATATCGCTCGCCCCCTGCCGCACGGCCTCGACAAGGGCTCCCTCCACAAGGTTGACGAGAGCGCTCTTGCTGATTTCGGCCTCGAGCGCCTCCTCGTCAAGCGACGCTTCCTCGTCTTCCTCCTTCATCTGGAGGCCGACCTGCGAGTTCTCGAGGAGCTTGAGGAACTCGTTCTCGGGCGGGATCACCTGTTCGAAGAGGGTCTGGAGGTCCTTCAGCCGGCAGTACGCCACCTCGTACTTCTTCGCCCCGAAGTTCCGCGCGATGAGCGGGAGCCTCCTGTCGGTCGGGTCCGCCGCCACGATGATGAGCTTGTCGGGCTGCTTCTCGTCGAACTTCAGGGGAAGCATCTTCGTCTGCATCAGCATGTCACGGACGTTTGACGGGAGTCCGTCGACGTATCTCTTTATGAAGTCGAGCTTCGGCTTGTCGAGCTTCTCGTCCGAGAGGTAGATCTCGCGGAAGGCGTAGAGATCGGCCACCTCGCGGAAGACGGCGTCATGGTCGGCGTTGAAATCGTTGACGAGGATCTGACCGAGATTCCGCCGGTTCTTTTTCTCCTCGGACTCCTTGACCTTGAGGGATTTCTCAAGCGTCTCATAATCGATGATCCCCTTCTTCAGAAGGGCGAACCCGATCTTGTCGGTGATGTCGATATGCGCCATTGGACGATGCCCGTAGTGGGGGATGGCACTTCTTCAACGCACGTTCAGGATACCTGTTCCTTCACGGCGGTGACAACCGCCTGGCTCATCGCCGGGTTCTTCGGCTTTATCGTCGCGGTCTCCGACGAGACGAGCGTCAGCGCCGTCAGGACAATCATGATGATCATCGATATCCAGAGCTGGATGAAGTCAATCGCGTTCTTCATTTTGTACGAAGTTTCCTTCTCGTAGTACTCGGCGAGCTGGAGCGCGGTGTTTTTCACCGTCCCGGTCTCGGCCCCGGAGTGAAACCGCGAAATTGCCGTTTTTGTAAAGACCCCCGTCGCTTCAAATGCCTCGGTGATCCCGGCCCCTTTCTGGATCATCATCGGGAGGGCGACCGTTTTGATCTGGTGTTCCATGAACTTGTTCCCGCAGGCCTCCGCCGCCATGCGGATGACCTCGATGTTCTCCCCCGCGCCGCTGTACAGGGCGTAGAAAACCCTGCAGAAGATCTCGATGCTCGTTTTGTGGAGGAGCTGCCCCATCACGGGGATGGACCAGAGGTACTTGTCCATGATGAACCTCCCCCGTTCCGTCGTGAAGAACCGGATGGCGAATATCGTCGGCACGATGATGAGGATGAGGATGATGATCATGTGGCTGACGAGGAAATCGCTCAGCGCGAGCGTCGCCCGCGTCATCGGCGGGAGATCGATCTTGAACTTGACAAACAGCTTTGCCGTCGCGGGGAAGATGTAGCCGACGTAGTAGATCACGGCGCCGAAGAGGACCACCAGTGTGACGACCGGAGTGATGAGCGCGCTCTTCAGGTTCTTCTTGAAATCCGCCTGCCGCTCCAGGAATTTCGCGGTGCTGTCGTAGATCTCCGCCATGTTCCCGCTCTTGGAGGCGAGCCCGAGCATGTGGGCGGTGAAGCGCCCCAGGACCGCCTCGTGCTTGACAAAGGCCCGCTCGCTGTCCTTCCCCTGCTTCAGTTCCGTGTTGATATCCTTGATGGCCTCGCGCAGCGTCCGGTTCTGGACATCGTTCACCATGAGCTGCATGATCTCGTTGAACGGGAGCTTCTGCCGGATCAGGTCCGCGCTGACGCGGACGAACGTCACGATCTCGGTGGCCGGGGGCTTCCCCTTCAGATCCAGGAACCGGCGCTGGACGCGTATCACCCTGTACCCCATCTTCTGAAGGGCTTCCTGGACCTCACCCTTGGAAAACGCCTTCTGCTCCCCGCTGATGGGCTTCTCGGCCCCCTTCTGGACCTTGTAGACCCACGTCGCGCGCGGCACGATGTGCAGAAGCTTGAAATTGCGCTGCGTCGCGAGCTGCGCAGCTTTCAGCTTTGCGGCGCGGGGTGAATCGGCCTCAAGTATTCCCTGAACAGGCTTCCCTGCCCCTGTCACGCCCTCTATCCGAAACTCCGGCATTCCGTGGTCCTCCCTTGGCTCAATACAGACATGGGTACAATGTGGTTCGTTCCACCGACATGTTTTGTGCTTCCCATCAAACAGAGAAAGGGTAGCCCCCCATCACCGGTCCGCAGGCCGCGGCTGCCGGATCCCCCACCCGGCACCGCGCGGAACGATTCTAAGAGGTACCCCCTCCCCAGACATATCGGTACTTCCACACAAACTCAGTTCATCAAATTCTGGTCGACAAGGGCACTGTCCGCGTACACCTCCATCACCACCCTGACATTCGACCCGTCCAGGCCCGATTCCGTCCCGACCCCGGTCAGCGTCACATGATCCGGGGTCCCGTTTACCGGGTCCGGCGACAGGGAGTACGTTCCGTTGTCGTTGACCGGCCTGCTCGTGATCTGTGCCATCGTCAGCCCCCGAAACGTGTTGCCCCCCCCTCCAAACGATGACGGCTTTCTGTAATAAGCCCTTGCTATCGCGGCGTAATGGGCGAGGTCATTCGCGACTTCATCCCGGTTTGTCGACGCCGCCTGGTCGTGAAACATCGTTATCCCCACCGAGATCATTATCCCCAGAATCACCAAACCGACGGCAATGAGAAGTAACTGCTGACTGCCCATTATTCACTTCTCTCAGAGAATAAGGAAAGGCCCCCCGGATTGCTCGCAGGGGGCCTTGTGACGGTTCGTGATCAGTTAACAGTGACCATGCTGTCGTGATCAGGATAGACATACACGTGAACAGCAACCGGGGAACCGTTGTAGATTTCGTTCCCGACACCCTTAATGACGACGAGGGAGTTCGAACCGCTGCCGGTTCCGGCAGTCTCGATCGTGTAGGATCCGTTCGCGTTTGACGGCTTGTTCGTCAGCAGCGTTATCGCGCTTGTCGTAAGAAGCGAGAACGAGTTGCCGCCGCCGCCGAGCGAAGTCGGCCTGCGATAGAACTGCTGGGCGCGCGACGCAAGGTTGACAAGATCGTTGCTCAGCGCATCACGGTTCGCGTTGATGGCGCTGTCGGAGAACATCGTTATGCCGACCGCAACAGCGATGCCGACGACGATGACGCCGAGGATGATGAGAAGAAGTTGCTGCTGTCCCATAACGTTGCTCCTTTGATGGTGTTAAGTGTAAAGTGTTAGTTGTTTGTTGATTATTTGGTTACACCCTGACGCTCTTTGTCTTCGTTCGCTTCCTATATATCAAGGCTTGTGCCAAACATCCCGGGAGCGAAACACGCGAAAGAGATACAATAATCGGGGCATTGCGGGTACACCCGGTAATTCTTACCAGTTGAATGTAATTCTTACCCGCCCCCGCGGGAGGAAACACCCGCCTGCACCTATGCCAGCGCCGCGGCAACCTCGGACAGCGTCGTGACTCCTTTCTTGAGAAGCTCGACGCCATGCTGCCCTATCGTCACTGTTCCCTGCCTGACGGCGGAATCCCTCAGAGCTTTCGTGTCGAGGGTGGTGCCTGACCAGAGAATCTGGTCGCGGATCTGATCGGTCCATTCCAGGGCCTCGTGGAGAGGGATCCTCCCCTTGTACCCCCCGGTGCAGTTGATGCAGCCGACCGCGCGGTAGAATTTCGTGGCCGAAGCCTCGTCCTCCGCAAAGCCGAGCCGGGTGACAAGCTCCCTGCTCACTTTCGTCATCGGTTCCTTGCACCGCTCGCATAGTTTCCGCACCTGCCTCTGCGCGATGACGGCGTTAATTCCCTCGGAAAGGAGGAACGGCTCGTTCCCCATCGTCAGGAAGCGCGCCACGGCGGTCACGGTGTCCCGCGCATGGAGCTTGCCGAACACCTGCCGCCCGGCAAGGCCCAGGCGGAGCGCTGTCGCCGACGCCGCAACCCGGTCCAGGCTCCCGATGTAGACGATGTCCGTATCGTGCGCAAGTATCGCATCGAGTGCATCATCAAAAGCGAGCTTCGGATTGATCTTCACCTGCCGGGCCCCTTCAAGGTAGAGCTCCACGGGATCCTCGACGGTGACGGTGCTGAGCCCCGGCTTCATCGCCGCCCGGAGCGCCGCAACGAGAGTCCCCGTCCGCCCCCCTCCCGAGGGGCCGGCAAGAACGATGAGCCCGCGCGGCCGCACAAGCGCTTCCCGCAGCACGCGGAGGGCATGCGGCTGCGTGACGAGAACGTCGATGCCGTCCGCCTCCGGGTCGCGCTGGACCTTGATGACGACGGACTCAAGCTTTCCGCCGATCTCGCGCGATGCGACGGGAAGAACGGAAACGGAATAGCGGATGATCTGGCTGTCCACGGTTTTCTGGACGGCGCCGGTCTGCGCCGCCATCCTCTCGAACCGGTCCATCCCCTGCCCGCGGGTCTTGATGACAGCGACAACGGCCTCGGCACGCGTATCCTCGATCGTGTACCAGAGCGCGAGCTGCCCGTCGATCCGGAAGCAGACGTCCGTCTTCCGCGCGCCTTTCGGAATCACGTGAATATCCGTGGCGCCGACGCGCGCCGCGTCGGAGAATATGTTCTCCACGAGACCCTGGAGCTGTCCGCGGGAGATGTCCCTGTCGATCGCCCCTTCGAAATCCGCCTCCTCCTCTTCGACGACGGACTCGGCAAGCGCGGGGGTGCTCCCCCCCGACTGGTCCTTTTCGAGCGTGAGCTGGCGCCAGTATTCGGCCCAGTCGCGCTCTTTCATGTAGCAGATTTCGAATTTCTTGTAGGGAAGCGCGCGCGCGACGTCAGAGATTTCTCGATCCGCCGGGTTGGGCGTAACAACGATGATCTTGTCGGGCTGATTTTCCGCGAGGTCGTAGGGGAGGACCTTGTGCCGCATCGCCACCTGCCGGATCGACTCCGGGAGGCCGCGCAGGATCTTCAGAACATCGGTGGGAAGGAGACGCCGTGCGCCGCGCTCGTTGATGTCGATGACCCGGAATGCGTAAAACTGGGCCACCTGGTAGTGAAGCACGTCCTGTGAGAGGCCGAATTCCTCCTTCAGGATCTCGACGAGGCTCCTCTTGTCGCGCTCGTTGTGCTTCTTCCACTCGGCCGCCTGCATCGCAACTTCCTCGGAGATGATCCTGTTGCGGACCAGGTGCTCGAGGAACGAGGTCATGAACGGACGCGGGGTTCCCGACTGCGTCTTCGGCGGGGCTGATGCGCCCGTTCTCCGCTGCTCGTCTTCCTGCTGCCGGGCTTCAGGCGGCGTCTCGAATCTGGGCATCTCAGGATGTTCCCTTGGTTGCGGAGCGTTTTACCTTTTCGATGAGCGCGAGGATGTCCTCGATCGGGGTCGTCTTCCCGAGGAAATAGTCATTCGGCGATTCGGCGGCGAGCCCCCTCGTGTGCTCGTCGTCATATCCCGATATGAATATGAACGGCACGTCTTTGGCGTCCGTAAACTCCCGGACAAAGCTGTGGAACCGGACACCGTCGAGCGTCGGCATGAACACGTCGGAGATGATCAGGTCTATCTTCTCCCCCTCAAGGGCCTCCCGGGCCTGTTTTCCGTCCTGCGCCCTTATGACATCATGACCGTGCTCGCGCAGCACCGCATCCATGATGTTCAGAAACCCCTCTTCGTCGTCGACAAGCAGTATTCTCATTGCACACCTGCGTTTGTGAGGAGCATCTACCTCCCGGGGACGGGTCCAGCGCCGCCGCTCATTTGAGTGGGCCCTGTAGGGCTCGAACCTACGACCCGCAGATTATGAGTCTGCTGCTCTAACCAACTGAGCTAAGGGCCCGCACTATAATTGACAATATAGACAGACAGGGGTGAAAAAACAAGGATTTGAATTTAGGCCTGTTTTTCCTATATATCAGGGAAAGTCAAGTTGCCCTGTATCACTCACAGCCTGCCCCTTTGTCCGTACTTTGTCACACAACCACCGCCCCACTGCGTTCGACCAGACGGAAGGAGTTGTGCCTCCCATGAGAATGTCAATGAGAATGTCCAGCGCATTTGTGACGATCGCCCTCCTCGGCACCTGCGCGCTGCTGCTCCTCGTTCCAGTTTCAGAGTGCGCCGCGCAGAAACGCCCGGCGCTGCTCCGCGAATTTCTCCTGCAGTATAAAGGGAAGGAAGTCCAGATCGTCGACAAGACCGGGGGAACCGAGCAGTTTACATCCGGGGATCCCTCAAAGGCATACACGCTTATACTCAATGACGTCGAATCCGATTATATCGTTGTGAGCAGGAACACAGCGACTGACAAAAGAACCTTTATCTACCCCCTGACCGTCATCCGGCGGATCATTTACGAGTACGACAATAAGCCTTACGAGAAGATCCTCCTGGAGATGTACTGACGTAAGGCTTGACTTCCAGCCCGATTTCCGCTATATTCATGACAGGAGTTAAGCCTCGGTTTTCCTCTGTTCCGTTATTCCGACCTCCGCTCCAGAAGATCGATTTCAATGTCATTCTCATGGCAGGAGGGTTTCTATGGCCAAGGGTAAAAGCATCCTTCATCACTGCGCCCACTGCGAGCGGATCACAAAGATGGAAGTGATCGGGCCGGTCGAGAGCCAGCCGGAAAAGAGCTGGTACAGGTGCACGCGCTGCCGGCACGCAACGCTCGTCGATGTTGCCGCCCTGCGCCTCCAGGCGGAAGAGTCGGCAAGGAAGCCCGAGCGGGAACAGTGCCAGGACTACCGCCCCGAGAACACATATACCGTGGGAGAGGCCATATTCCACAACGAGTGGGGAATCGGGAAGGTCGTCTCCAAGGAACGGACATCCGGGGGCGACAGGGCGATCGTCGTCGCATTCGACAAGCTTGGCGAGCGGAAGCTCCTGGAAAACGTCGTCGTTGAACCGGATACAAACTGAGTTTGCGCTGAAGGAGGTGATTTCGTTTGGTCGGCATCATCGTCTCGGACAATGAACCCATTGACCGCGCCATCAAGCGCTTCAAGAAGAAATACGAACGCTCCGGCGTCCTGAAGGAATTCAAGAAGCGGGCGTATTTCACGAAACCCTCCGTCAAAAAGAGGATGAAGAAAGTCAAGGCCATCCGCAGGGCACAGCGGACACTGGCAGAACAACCCTGACCGATTACGGAACCCACTGCAAAGTGGGTTCCGCATTTCAGGGGGCGCCCCCCAATGCCGGCAGGAGACCCCCACGCGTGCTACCAGTCAAGACCCCTTCCCGCCAGCAACGTCTGCGCCTGTTCCTGCCCGAGCCGTGCGGCGTGCCGGTACGCCCTGAGGGCGTCCTCACCGTGATCCTTCTGCGATGCGAGTATCTCCCCCATGAGGAAATATGCATCCCTGTAATTCGGATTCAGGCGGATCGCGCGCCGGAGGAGATCGAGAGCTTCGGCCTGGTTCCCCATCAGCATGCGCGCATACCCGAGATCGTACGTCGTGACGAACGCCGACGGGTTCAGCGAAAGAGAAGTCTCGTAGTACGCGGCTGCCTCCGCAAAATGGTGCTGGACCATCCGGATGTTCCCCAGGTTCGTGTAGGTCGCGTAATCCCGCGGGGAGAGTGCGAGCGCCTGGCGGAGGACGAGCTCTGCATGAATCGTGTCGCCCATCGAGATGTACGCCCCTCCCATGTTGCACATCGCCTCGGAGAATTCCGGGTAGAGCGCGACCGCGCGCGCAAAGCTCGCAACCGCCCCCGGGAACTCCCTCTTTTCCAGGAGCGCGAGCCCCAGCTCGTTAAAGGCCAGCGCGTGCCCCGGGCTCACCTCAATCGTGTGACGCCAGACCGTCTCGGCATCGCGCCAGTCCCCCACGTGGAGCGCGGTCCTCACCGCAAGCGCAGCGAGGAGGACCAGGGGCGCGATCACAGCTGCAGCGGTCAACCGCAGACTGCCTGCGCTGCGAGCCGCCTGCCACGCGCGCATGGCTCCCGCGCCGAACAGTAAGCAAAACGGAGCCGCGGCCAGATACGCATACCTGTTGGCGATCACCTGTATCGAGGAGGGGACGAACCCCGCCATCGGGAGGAGAGCAATAATATAGCCCGCCCAGACATACAGCCATGACCGTCTTCTCTTCCACCAGAGGAGCGCGGACAGTAATGTAACGGCGGGCGCAACGGCGGCGAAGAGCAGAAATGATCCCCGCAGGGGGTATGAGTACAGCTCCGCCAGGCGCCCGGGCCAGATCGTCTTTACGAGGTAAAACGAGCAGTTGTACACCCCGAGCTCAAGACTCGAATACTCGGACCTGGAGCGGAGAACCTGGGCCATGTTCCCGCCCCCTTCGGAGGCGACATACGCCACAGCGCCGGCAGCAAGACCGAGAATCACGAACGGGATTTTCTCGAGGATCAGCCTCCGCCATCGGTGCCAACCGCCGCCGAATCCTCCCGTGGCCATATCGATGAGAAGGAGTATCCCGGCCATCGTCATCACCGACCCTTTTGCAATCAGAGCGAGAGCGAAGAGAACGACCGATCCCGCATACGGACGCCAGGAGCCGGGCGTTCCGCGGCGACCCGCGTAGGCGATGTACAGGAGGATCGACGGGAAGTCCAGAAACGCCGAGAGGAGGTCCTTCCGGCTCGAGGCGCACGCAACGGATTCCACCCTGAGGGGGTGCCATGCAAACATGAGAGCCGATGCGACGCCCCCGACAAGAAGCGCGGTCTCCAGGGGCGGAGAGTTTTCACCCGGGGGGCCGCCCTCCGCGGCACGGCGGTATCTCCTCAGGAGCGCCACGGAGAGGAACAGCATCCATACGCCGTTAAGTGAATGGATGAGCATGTTCACCAGGTGGTGCCCCCTCGGGTCGAGCCCCCACAGGCTGTAGTCGACGGCGTGCGAGAGGAGCGTGAGAGGCGTCCAGGATTTGAAATGGAAATGGCTGAACATCGCAACAACCGTCGCCCCGGAGAGCGGCGTGATGTAGGGATTGGAGAGGATGTAGAAATCGTCGTCCCAGCCGATGAAATCATTCTTCAGGGCTCCGGCGTAGAGGACGAACGTCGAGGCTGCGACGAGAATTGCGGCCAGCGCCACCTTCTGGCGGGCGGGATGGAGGTTCATCGTGCGAGAGAGCAAAGTGAACACCGGGACTGGTTCTCCCCTCCGGGATCAGGAGAGGATCGGTCAAAAAGAACGGGAGACACACCCGCAGCTGGCCATCCCACCACGGCCAACAGGAATGTGCCTCCCTGTTCGTACAACGAAGAACACTCTCTCAGGAACCGGACGCCGGTTCCTCGTCCCCCTTGGCCTGGGCCTTAATCTCCTGCACTTCCTTGCGGATTTCCTGGGCTTTCTTTTTCAGTTCGTTCATGTTCTTCCGCACCCTCGTTCCCGCGGATTTGTTCCCTTTGTCATAGAACTTCACGAAGTCCTTCTCGAACGATGCGACAAGGTCCTTCAGTTCTTGAAGTCTGCTCATCGATGTCCCTCCTTGGGTTTATGGTGTGTATGTTCCTTTTTCCGCACGACTCCGTACTCTCTGCCCAACGATTACACAGACCGGGCGCGACGACCAGGTAATCGTGGCCTTTTTCACTCATTTTGAGAATTTCATTATCTGCGAGAGCACTGACACCGATGTTCCCCTTTCCCGGTTGCGTCGCAACAGGCGTTCCGCTAAGATATCTATTCTTGCGGGACTTCATTCAGTGGATGAATGAGGGGAATGCTGTAACCTTCTGCAAAATCATGTACGCGAAAAACAGTCAAAATAGCAAGGGAATTTTGAGTGAATTCGACGATATCGAAAAAATGTGGCGCCAGTCACCCCAGGATCAACATAGCGCCAAAAAAATGCCTGAAATCACTTGACAGAGGGGATTTCTATGCTTATTTTTATTTAGAACAATTCTAAACAGAACGCAGAGAATGCATATGGACGTAGAAGGGGCTCGCGAGATACTGACCAAATACCTGAAATCAAACAGGAAGCTCAGGTCGACGACGGAGAGGTTCGCCGTTCTCGACACGGTCCTGCAGATCCAGGGGCACTTTGACGCCGACAGCCTCTACTACAGGATGATTACAAAGGGAGTCAAGATCTCGAAGGCCACAGTCTACAACACGCTTGACCTTCTCCAGGAGTGCGGTCTTGTTTCGAAATACCGGTTTGCAGAAAACACGTCCCGGTACGAAAAAGCATTCGGACGGCCGCAGCATCACCATCTCATCTGCCTGGAATGCGGGGACATCATCGAATTCGTCAACGATAACCTCGACCGGCTGCAGGACGAAGTGTGCGGCGAAAAGGAGTTCACGCCCCAGAGCTCGACGCTCCAGATATTCGGGAGATGCTCCCAATGCAGGAAAAAAGGGTAACGGATGGCACCTGATTGTTACACGACTCTCATCGACGTGCCGGTAGGCACGAGCGTTCGGATACGGCACCTCACGTCACGCCCCGAAATAGCGACAAGGCTCCGGGAACTCGGATTTTGCGAGAATGCGGTCGTCCGCTGCGTGATGAAGGGATACGGAAACATCATCTGCGAAGTTTATAACACGCGCGTGGGGCTTGACAGCGGGATTGCCCGGCGCATCCATGTCTCGGTGTCAGAGTGAGAGGGCCGGCCGGGAGCGGGACAGCCGACCGGCGCAACAACGGGAGGAAGACACATGGTGCATGACGCGCGGAGCGCCCCTCCTTTACGCCTTGTCGCGCTTGTCGGGAACCCCAATTCCGGCAAGACGACACTGTTTAACGCCCTGACAGGGCTCCGTCAGAAGGTGGGCAATTACCCGGGAGTCACGGTCGAACGGAAGGAAGGTCGGCTCCGGATGCCCGAAGGACCGGACGCGACGCTTCTCGATCTTCCGGGGACGTACAGCCTCACACCGGGCTCCCCCGACGAACAGATTGCGACGGACATACTCCTCGGCACGGCGCTCCACACCCCTCCTCCCGACATCGTCATCTGCGTCGTGGACGCGAGCCACCTCGAGCGCAACCTCTACCTCGTCAGCCAGATCATCGACCACAGGATACCGACGGTCATCGCGCTGAACATGGTGGATATCGCGGAGCGGTCGGGAACGCGGATCGACGTCCGCTCGCTGGAGCGCGGACTCGGGGTGCCTGTCGTTCCGACCGTCGCAAGCAGATCCGAAGGAATCCGGGAGCTTGTGTCGGCGCTCTCCGGCATGCACGGAACGAATGCTCCCCTCAACGGATGGCGGCTCCCCGTCCCCGTTGAGCGTGAAACGGAAGAGCTGGCCGGCATACTACAGCACGTCCACCACATCGCCCCCGCGCATGCACGGCATGAGGCGATGACTCTTCTCACCGCCGAGAGCGCGCTCCTGGACAGGATGGACAGGTTCTCCCCCGAGGTGATCGCCCACGTGAGGCGCGACCATGCGAAGCTCGATTTTCTCGGATTTGACAGGCGTTCCATTTTCGTCGAATCCCGGTATGCCTGGATCAAGTCGGTCTGCATGCAGTCCGTTGCGAGGAATCCCGCCGCCGGCATGAGCCTGAGCGACAGGATCGACGCGGTCGTCACGCACCGGGTGTGGGGGGTCGTCATATTTCTCGCGCTCATGGCAGTCGTATTCCAGGCGATGTTCTCATGGGCCCAGTTCCCGATGGACATGATAAGGGAAGGATTCGACTGGCTGGGAGCACGCACGGCATCGGCCATGCCGCCGGGCGACCTCCGGGATCTGATCGTCCACGGCGGGATCGCCGGTGTGGCGGCGGTTGTCGCGTTCCTCCCCCAGATACTCTTCCTGTTCCTCTTTCTCGGGCTTCTCGAAGACACGGGGTACATGGCCCGCGCGGCGTTCATCATGGGGAGAGTGATGAGCAGGGTCGGCCTGCACGGGAAATCGTTCATCCCCCTGCTCGGCTCTTTTGCGTGCGCGATTCCCGGGATCATGGCCACAAGGACGATCGACAATCCGCGCGACCGCCTCGCCACGATGCTCGTCGCGCCCCTCATGAGCTGCAGCGCGCGGCTCCCGGTGTACGCGCTCATGATCGCGACGGTGATTCCCCCCCTGAAAGTCCTCGGATTTCTCTCGCTCCCGGGGCTGACGATGCTTTCGATGTACCTTCTCGGGCTCGTCATGGCGCTTCTGATGGCCTGGATATTCAAGAAGACGCTTCTCCGGGGGGGGCCCCCGTCGTTCATCATCGAGCTCCCCCCCTACACGATCCCTTCCCTCCGTTCCACGCTGATGCTCATGTGGGAGCGGGCCTGGCTGTTTCTGAAGAGGGCGGGGACGATCATACTCGGCGCTTCCATACTTCTCTGGTTTCTCGCAAGCTACCCGAAACTCGACGGAGGGACACCTTCCGGGAAACTCAACAACAGTTTTGTCGGGATGGCGGGCCGGTTTGTGGAGCCCGCAATCAGGCCGCTTGGGTTCGACTGGCGAATCGGGATCGGGCTCATCACGTCGCTTGTGCAGAGAGAAGTCTTCGTCAGCACCATGGCGACGATTTACGACGTGGGATCAGGCGAAAGCAGCGGAGGAAGGGGACTCCCGGAAAAACTCCGGGAGTCCAAAGACCCTTCGACGGGGGCGGATTCATTCACGCCGCTCACCGGGATCTGCATCATGGTGTACTACGTCCTGGCGATGCAGTGCTTCTCGACTGTTGCCGTCATGCGGAGGGAAACCAACGGGTGGAAATGGCCCCTCTTCCAGGTCGCGTACATGACGGCACTCGCCTACGGAGTGACGTTCATCGTCTTCCGGATCGGGACGGCGCTGGCGGGAGGGGGTGCGTGATGGACTGGCAGCAGCCGGCGTCGCTGGCAATCGTTGCGCTCACGGGATTCTTCTTCATCCGCCGCGAGATCCGCTCACGGAAGAGGGCGCGCTCGCGCGCATGCGGATCCGATTGCGGCTGCGCGGGCACGCAGGAGCCGGGGGACTCTTCACCCCGCACGAACGGTGTGACGGAGCGTGAACCTCTCACCGGGGGGAGGGACAAGGGCGCGCCCCCGCCTTAAGGCGGCGCCTGCGGCGCCGGGACTTCCGATCTCACCGAAGCGCGGCGTACTGTGGCGCCAAGAATCGGCGCCACCTCGGGGCCGCCGAAGTGCGGCATACTGTGGCGCCAAGAATCGGCGCCACTTTCGGTTACGCCAGAGAACAGCCAGAGAACAGCGTAACCTCCAGCTTGAATCTGCGGCGTGAATGCCGTATCTTTCATTCAGTTGTGAGCGATCAATCATCCTGGAAGGAGCGTCAGCATGGAAGATCAGAACACCGTCGCGGTGACCGAGGGACAGGTATTCGAAGCGCTGAAGGAGTGCTACGATCCGGAAATACCGGTCAATCTCGTGGATCTCGGGCTCATATACGACGTCAAGATCATCGATGACTGGGTGGGGGTAAAAATGACACTGACGACACCCGGGTGCGGGATGAGCGGGATGATATCGCAGAACGTCAGGAACCGGGTCCTCAAAGTCCCCGGCGTGAAGGAAGCCGACGTCCGGATCGTCTGGGACCCCGCGTGGTCACCGGCGCGCATGTCGGCGGAAGCAAAAAAGAAGCTCGGCATGAACGTGTGAAGATATCGAGGGTTCCGGACACAGAAAAGGCTGCCTGCGGGCAGCCTTTTCTGTTTATACAAACACGATACTCAAGGGAAAAACTCAGCGCGCTCCCCAGAGCATGTTCAGCTCGCTGAACGCCCCTTTCGGGATCACGGGATACACGTCCGAGCCCTTGCTGAGCGGAACGGTGAGCGCCGGGAGGCCGGCGACATTGACGAGGGGGATCGACCAGCCGAACGCGGCGTTCATCGCAAGTATGTACTGGTTCGCGATGATGCCCGCTCCCTGATCAGACGGATGCACGCCGTCAAAGCTGAATATCCCTCCGCTGATATACGCCGCGGTGAACGAGATGCCCGATGTCTGATAGCCGCTCACTTTGATCCTGTTGAAGAACCCGTTGATGTCGACGACCGCCGCGTGGTTCACGGCGGCAACGGAGGCGATGGCGGAGTTGAACGCCTGAACGGACGCCGCGGCGGTGGCCTGCTCGGAGGCATCGAGCACGAGCGCGTCGGGCCACGGGTTCCGTGGATCGAGGCCGAATGCTTTTGTCGTGTCAATCCCCGCCGGGAGGGCCGGGTAACCGTGAGCCGTATACCATTGTCCGGTGGGCTGCCCGAGGAGAGAGGCGTACGGGGACCCGGTGAGACAGATAAGCGGGGGATTGGACTCTGTAAAATTCGTCGCGCCGTCCGCAACGCCCGTGTTCCCGTGCATCTGATACGCGAGCTTCACACCGGACGGAAGCTCCGCGGCGATCTTTGGCCCGAGCGTTGTAAAGAACGGGATTGACGTGACATCCGGAATATTCGCCACGACTATCTTGGCATTCGGCAGCGCTGCACGCAGCGTTCCCAGCGCCTGTGTGTAGAGCGCCGTGAATATCGGCGTCGAAGTCGGTGAGTTGGGCGAAACGCCGCCGCTCGTGGCAAACCCGAGAACGTCGTTGTTTCCCAGCCAGAACGTCACCAGATCGGGGTGGAGTGCAACCGCCTGTGCGAACAGGGTCTTCCCGAACGTCGCCTGGTTCCTCATGATGAGGAGGAACAGGGGATTGCTCCGGGGGGACCCGCCTTTGTCAGGACGTCCGTGCTGTCAAGGAAATCGTATATCACCGCCCCCGGAACGCCGAGGTTGTCATACGGCCGGGGAAGCGTGGCGTTGACCGGAGCCCCGGGGGTGAGCCCCCGAGGTCCGATCACCGGACCCACCCAGCTTATCAGTTCGTACCGGGAGGCCTTCCCCGTCGTCGGATCGGGGGTCCCCGGGTCGCTGTACAGAGGCTGCTGGAACGTGCCGACATTCGAACCGGCCGCCAGGAGCTGCCCCGCAATGAGATTCGGGTAGCTGTATGCCTGCGCCGATGCAAACAGTCCGTTGGACTGGTACCCGGCGGTGAGGCTGTTGCCGATAGAGACGTATTTGCTCACCGTCGCACCGCCGAGGCCGGCGACGGGACCACTCGGCGCGGTGTTCTTGCAACCGCCGTACAGAAGGGCGATCGCCACTGCCAGCGCCACGATGCCATATTTCGTCACTTTCATATCAACGCTCCTTGGTTGGTTGTGTCACAGGGAGTAGCCCAGGTCGAGCGAAAAGAGGTTCGCGAAGCTCTTGTACGTGCCGTCAAAGCTTGTCGCGGGGATCGTATTCGTCACGGTCCTGTCCAGGAATTTTATGAAGAGGTACCCGGCATCGACGCTCAGGTGATTTGTGATGTTCATGCCGATCCCTGCGCTCAGCCCGTGCCTGCTCGCGTCCGGAAGGAGCGGATCCACGTAGGGATCGGACACGGGGGTGTGATCAAAGTAGTACCCGGCGCGGAGTTTCATGCATCCCATGAGGTATTCCCCCCCCACGCGGAGGATATACGTATCGCTGTAGTTCTTGGGCGCCGATTGCGTCGAGCCGTCCTTTGTGAACGTGAACGTCAGGTTCTGGTACGAGGACCAGCCGACGTACTGGTAGTCCGCCTCGAGCGAAAGGACGTCCGAGAACTTGTACGCGACGCCCGCATAGCCGGTGGCGGGAAGCGTTATTGTCGTTGTGACCCCCCCCTCGGGGAGAACGGGGATCAGGGGAACAAATCCGGCGCTCCCGCTCGCATCCACCTTCACTTTGCTCCGGTACGAGAGCCCCACGGTGAGCCGGGGAAGAGGCTTGTAGTCTATCCCGCCGTCAAATCCCCATCCGTGGGCGTTCATGTCGAGCGTAACGCGCGAGTCAAACGGGGCGGCCTTCTCCAGCAGGAGCGTCCCCGTCACGTAGCTCACACCAACGCCGACGGACAGCTCGTCCGACACGCGGTATGCGAGAGTCGGTGTAAGCCAGAACGTCTTCAGGTCCACCTTCGTGACGAGGTTCTTCCCGACCCAGTCCGTGGGCCAGTCCGTTCCGAGACCGTACGCATTGTACACACCCACACCCGCCATGAGTCGGTTCATCACCGGGTAGACGACGTATGCGTTGATGGGGGTGAAAAACTGTGAATTCATCTTGGTCTCTGCGTTCGTGTTGTCCTGGAGAGGCCCGTAGAAGGAGATCGTCGGGTCGATCCCGGTCGCGCCGAGCATGATCGAGCCGTTTGTTTGGAAGCCGAGGCCGGCGGGATTGTAGTAGATCGCGGACGCATCCGAGGCGCGTGCCGCGAACGCCCCTCCCTGCGAAATGGCACTGGCTCCGTGTTCATTGAGCTGGAAACCTCCTGCCAGCGCAACGGATGCCAGAATCAGCGTCAGGAGAACACTCTCTCCGATTTGTCGTACGCGCGTCATGATGACTCCTTCTGTGTGGGTGGAAGTGGAGCGGATGGAGACTGTGGTACATATCATGAGAGAAAGAACATCGAGAAGTCCGGCAGAAGCAGGAGACAGGAGAATCCAGGCACAAAACGAAGTGGAAAAAATATACACTACCGGACTATTAAACTCAAGCTCCGGCGCCGGAAATCTCCGGGGGGGCATGGCGCGGAGGGGGAGGGTGAACCTGAAGTGGGCGATATCCCCCTCCTCCATGAGGTACTCCCTCCCTTCGATCGCCACGAGTCCCGCCTCCCCGGCCGCGGCTTCCGAACCGGGCCTGACGAGATCGGCAGAATTGATGATTTCAGCCCGTATGAACCCTTTCTGGAGGCCGGAGCGTATGACCCCCGGCGGCGGAGGCGGCGGGGGTTCCGCGGGGAACGGCCCATGCCCTCACCTCTTCGGACCAGCCGTGTAAAACGTCATGAGATCGAGAAGAGCGTACACTTCGTGCAGAATGGGCAGTCGGAGGCGTCAGCCCGGCCGAGGGTCATCGCGTTGAACAGGGTCGACTTCCCGACAGTGGGGAGTCCCACGAGGCCGCAGTTGAATCCGATCAGGGATGAAGGACGTCATGGGCCCCGGCTCCCGGGGGCGTGCTCACGAGCTTGAGGAGCTCGTTCCGGTCCTCGAAATCGGGGTCCGCGGCGGCCCAGAGTGATTGAAGCCTTCCGCCGATTTCCCGGGTCATGCGACTGTCCCCGGTCCGGTTGTATATCCTGACGAGCGTGAGGAGAACAACGGGTGAATTGGGGTTCACCTCCAGGGCACGCCCGCAGTCGTCGAGCGCACTCTCGATCTGGCCGGCGGCAAAATGCGTCTGCGCCCGCTGGCGCTCCACGGCGGCACGCGTGAGGGGGAGCGAGTACCCGGCAGCGCTGTCGCACTCGCCGAGGGCAGGGGGATACACACCTTCATCCGTAAGGAGCCCGGCGTACGTCAGGTGGTATGAGAGCATTGCGGTAGAGTTCGTGAGGTGGCGCTCCGCAAGGAGAAGCGAGATCCTCCGCAGCACGCCACGCGCGCCGTCGAAATCCCTGAGCCGCCCAAGCGTGCGGACAAGTCCTTCCGCGGCGGCGTAATTGACGCTGTCGATCCCCAGCGCGCGGCGGAAACCGGAGGCGGCTTCCGCGTATCTTGCCCGTTCATAATTCACCTGTGCGTCGGCGACGAGGTATGCCGCCTCCGTTTCGGGTCCCGGGGGAAGGAGCGCAAGGCTCCGATGAAATTGTGCTTCCGCTTCCTTCAATCGCCCCAGTATGCTGTACACGGTCCCGATCTCGCGGACGGCGTACCAGTAATCCGGCTTGAGATCCAGGGCCTTCCGGTACTGGTCGAGCGCCTCGTCGTACCGTCCCGCCCGGACGAGGAGGTCCGCGTAGCTCGCCCTCGGGTCGGCGGCATCAGGGGCAAGGCGGATGTACCGCTGCATCAGCTCGACCGCCTTCTGCTGATTGCCGAGCGTGGAATACGCATAGCCGAGAGACATGACCGCCTGCGCATAGGTCGAATCCGCGCCGACCGCTTTCATGTAGCAGCCGAGGGCGGCGTCGTAGTTCTTGTCGATCTCCTCGTACAGCGCGCCGCGGAAGAGATAGGCCTCCGTTTCGTCCGGATACAAGTGCAGGAGCGAATCGGCGGCCGCGGCGGCACCGGTGTTGTCGAACGACAGGCGGCAGCGCCACATGGTGATGAAGAGCTGCTCCCGGGGCGTGGCGCCCCCCGAGAGCCGGACCGCCTCTTTCATCGCAAGGGCGGCGTTGGCAGGGCTCCCGCTCGCCGCGTCCACCATCGCGAGGCGGCACCACGCCATTGCAAACGCGGAATCATCCCTGACGGCGTTTTCGAACGACTGCTTCGCTTCGGGGAAGTAGAATTTCTCCCAGAGCGAAACCCCTTCGCGGTACGACCGTAAGGCTTCGGAGGATGCCGAGGTAAGTTTCTTTTCCCCGCCGCAGCCGGCCAGGAGGAGGCAGGCGAGAATCGCGGCGGGGATACGGCGCGCCGGCTTCATGCGGCTCCGTCCGCCCCGGGACCGTCCCCCGGGGGAGGGGCACATCGTGCGGTGTCGTCGCCCATGTCGCGCAGGAGTGTCAGGCCGGCTGCGATCTTCTCGATGTTTTCCATGATCATCGTCAGGTACTGGACCTGCTTCTCCCTCTCCGCGACCCCCTTCTGAAGGCAGAATGCGGTCATCCGGATCACACCGAGGGGGTTGCCGATGTCGTGAACGATGTCGCGGATGCCTGCTTTGAGGTTCTGCAGCTCCTGGCGGAGCTCATCATCCGGAGAGGTCATGTGGGGGTACGCGTTCCCTGTGAGTTGCCAATATAGCAGTTCACGGTCTGCGTGTCAAGACTCGGCGGTTCAGTGCAGGCGGGTGCTTTCGATGTTGCCGATCTCCCTCAGAAGATCCTTCTTTGTAAACGCCGACTTGTTCATGAGCCCCGACACGTACTCGCCGAGCTGCTCGTGCGTCTGCTCGTCGATCTCCATCGACGTCAGTATGATGATCGGGATCTCCCTCGTTGCAGGGATCTGCCTGAGCTGGTAGGCGACGGTGAACCCGGAGGTCTCGGGCATGATAAGATCGAGTATGATGAGATCAGGACGCTCGCGGGTCGCCATCTCCACCCCTTCCCTCCCCTGATAGGCCTTGAATACCCGGTATCCCTCGTTTTCGAGTATCACGTGAATCAGGTCGGTCGCCGCTTTGTCGTCGTCGATGATAAGGACGGTGGGTTTCTGCCGGGCGCTCCGCGGAAGGATGTGGACGCGGTCAAGCGCCTGGACAAGGTCGTCGCGGTTGACCGGCTTCACAAAATAGTCGACCGCACCGAGGCTGAACCCCAGGCTCTTTTCGTCGATGATCGAGACGATGATGACGGGGATGTGCTTGCAGAGGGGATGGCGCTTCAGTTCCTTCAGGACCTGCCAGCCGTCTTTCACGGGGAGAAGAAGGTCCAGCGTGATCACGTTCGGCCGGAGGCGTTTCGCCATGTCCACGGCGTCCGAGCCGTTGCGGGCGATCTCAACGCGGTATCCCGCAGACTCGATGTACATCCTGAGGAGATCCCCCGCCTGCCGTGCGTCCTCGACGACGAGCGCCAGCGGCTTTTCCGCCCCTTCGGCAGTGGAGCGGTTCTGCCGTTCCAGCGTCTCCAGGAGCATCCCCGCCTGGACCATCCTTTCGGATCCCGCATCCACGATCAGGGGGATCCGGAAGAGGACGGTCGTCCCCTCCCCCGCCTGGCTCTCCACCCAGATGGTCCCTCCGTGAAGGTCGACGAGCTTTTTCGTTATCGCGAGTCCGAGCCCTATCCCCTCCCTGTTCATCTCCCTGCCGCCGGCCGACTGCTTGAACGGCCTGAAGAGTCCCGGGACGTCCTCCGGGGGAATGCCGATGCCCGTATCCTTGACGGAAAACTCGAGGTCGTTATCCACCCGCTGGAAACTCACGCAGACGGTCCCTTCCGGGTGGCTGAACTTGACGGCGTTGGAGACGAGGTTGATCAGAATCTGCTTGAAGCGCGTCTGATCCACGACAAGCTCTTCAATGTCCGGGGGAAACCTGAATTCCAGGTTGATCTTCTTCTCCGCAAGTGCGGCGGAGAGCACCCTCATGACGCTCTCCTCGAAGTAGGAGACGGGATAGCTCGCCACATGAAGCTCCATCTTTCCCGCCTCGATCTTCGAGAGGTCGAGTATGTCATTGATGATCTGCTGGAGATGGCGCCCGCTCGTGTTGATGTTCTGCATGAAGTTCCGGACGGTCTCGGGGGGAAGCCCGTCGAACTGGGTCGTCAGGAGGTCCGAGAATCCGATGATGGAATTCAGCGGCGAACGGAGCTCGTGGCTGAACGTCGCGAGGAATTTCTTGAGCGTATCGCTCGCCTCCATCGTCTTCTGCGTCTGTCCCTCGAGCTCGATGTTCTTCATCCGCAGCTCGTCCGTCAGCCTTTTCCGGCTCATTCCCCCCGCCAGGTCGTTCGCCACGACCTGGAGGCTGTCCATCTCCTCGCTGACGAACTCCGGCTGTTTCATCGAGAAGACTTCAAGGATCCCCTGGACCTCCCCCTGGACGGTGAGGGGGAAGACAATGAGCGACTTCAACTGCTTCTCGTCGATGAGGCCCGGGTAGTGGGGCCCGAGCGTTCCGGAAGCAAGCTCGTCCGTCACAAGCACCTGGCGCGAACGTGCGACACGCGCCGCGGGATGGGGAGCGTCTTCCCGCACCTGCTGGTGCACGACGTCCGCGGGAAAATCGATCTCCATGAGGGGGGGAGCCACAAGGCGGATCTCGTTCCCCCGTGGATCATAGAGGAAGACGCACACGAGGTGCGGCGGAATTCCGAAGAGGAGCGCGATCTTCTCTGCCGCACGGACGCAGAGCTCGTCAAGGTGCTGCGAGGTGTTTATCACGCGCGAGATTTCAAGGAGCATCTCCTTGCGGCGGATTTCATTCTTCTTCCCGGTGATGTCCTGGAAGAACACCGACAGCCCGTCCTCGGCCGGATAAATCCTGACGTCAAACCACGCTTCAAATCGGTCATCGCTGTACGAGGTCTCGAAACTCTGGAATGTCTTCGTCGACATCGCAAGCCGGTACTTCTCCCCCAGCTCCGCTCCCTCCGCGTTCGGGAATATCTCGAACACGTTTTTTCCAAGTACATCTTCCGCCTTCAGGCGCGTCCCCTCTTCAGCCGCCCGGTTCCAGTACGTTATTGTCATCGCGTTGTCCAGCGCGAAGAAGCCCCCGCTGATGCTTTCCAGCACGCTCTCGTAGCGGAATTTCTCAGTCATGGCAGCTCCGGAATCTCTGAAATGGGGCAAAAGCGGGATGTACCAGAGGTACTTACTCAAATCTCCTCCAAAATGCAAGAGTAAATTTCAGGGGGGGTTACGGAGCTCAGTTCAATTACTTCATGAGACGGGCAGGCCTAGAGCACTCAAGCGGGTGTGCAGGGGTCAGGGTGCATCGGGCACCCGTGGCAGGGGGAATGAGCGGGGGGAAACCGGCCGGACTTGATGAGTGAGATTATCCGCCCGACGTGCGCCTCCTGCCGGAGGAGCTCATCAGGACCGAGCATTTTCTCAAGGATGATTTCCGGGTGGTGCGCGAAGAGCAGCCGGATGCGGACGGATGAAGCGGCGCAGAGCCTCTGCACCATGAGCGCGTAGAACTCAAGCTGGGGCCAGTATAATTCGGCCCTTGCGGCGGCCTGTGATTCTCCGACGCTGTCGGTCTTGTAGTCGAGGACGGTCCAGATACCGTCCCCCGCCCTGTAGAGCCGGTCGATCGTCCCTGTGATGAAGTCCCCCGCGAGCGCCGCGGAGATAGAGAACTCGGTATGCACGTCGCTCCCGGCCTCGATTTCCTTCCATGCCCCGGATGTGAGGACTCCGCCGACAAGCGACGCGACGTCCGGCACAAGCGAGGGATACGCTTCCTCCGTGAGCGGAGCCTCACGAGAGAGCGCCCCGCGCACGGCGGATTCGACGGAAGCCGCCCCGGCCCGGAGCGCATCCGCATCTTCAAGTACGGAATGAAAGACCCTGCCGCGAAGCTCCGCGGGATAGTCGCTGTCCGTGAACTCTCCGTCCGACTCCGGGACGAACGGCCCTCCCGCGGATGGGACGCCGAGCACGTAGCGGAAGAAGTACTTTGCGGGACATTCGACGTACGTCCGGATCCTGCTCGCGGAAAATATCTCCCCCTTCGATTGTGAGAGCACCGGGGCGATGTCGACCGGCGACTCGCGCGCGGTGACGGAGAGCGGAGATGCCGGAGCCGTGCGCCGGGGAACTTCCCGGATGACGGGGACAACGAGCGTGTGAGATTCGGACTTCGTTTCCTCCCCGTCGAAGAAACCCGTCGTCACGTCAAATGTCAGAGGCCCGGGGAGCAGCCCCCGGCCGTTGTCCTCGCAGCAGCGTTCGAGCCAGCCGAGCCATGAATCGCCCCCGCGTCCCGCGGGGGGGTCCGACGAGAGGAGAAGCCGGTCCCTCCCCCTCGTACATGCAACGTAGAATATCCTCTCCTCCTCGGCGGCCGCCTTCCGCCTCCCCTTCTCCTTCAGGTACTCCGAGAGCGGCGCGCCAACGGCACCGGAGGGGGGATCGAGCCCGACGCCGAGCGGAGCGTCGATGTAGGGTTCCTCATCGTACCTGAACTGCCTCTGCAGATCCGGCACGATGACGACCGGGAACTCCAGCCCTTTCGCGGCATGCACCGTCATGATCCGGACCGCGTCCGTCTGTGATTCGATCGCCGCCTGTCCCTCCTTCTCCTCTTCCTCAATCAGACGCTCCAGCCTCCCGACGAAATCGAACAGCGACGCAAACCCCTGTGATTCATAGGATCGGGCCATCTCGAGGAGCTTGGCGAGATTCGCGCCCGCCTGTTCCCCCCGCACGGTCCCGGAGAGCGCGGCGATGAACCCGGTCCGCCTGATGATCCGCGCGATAAGCTCGGCCGCCGGAAGCCTCATGCCGAGGAGCAGATCCTCCGCGATCACGTCCCGGGCGTGCGCGACGGAGGGAACGGCGCGCGGGCCGGGTCCCGCGAGAGCTTCCCAGAGGGTCTTCCCGCCGCGCGAACGGGCCGCGTCGAACAGCTCCGCGTCGGAGACAGAGAAAAACGGCGCCCGCAGTATGCCGGCAAGCGCGACATCATCCGACGTGTTCAGCAGGAATCGGAGGTAGTTGTACATGTCGTACACGTCCTGGGTCTGGAAGTACCCCACCCCGCCGCTGACGACATACGGAATCCCGTTGCGGATGAACGCCTGTTCAAATTCCTCGAGCCCGTTCCGGCTCCTGAGAAGGAGCGCAATGTCGCGATAGAGAAGCGGACGGGGCTGCTCACCGGCTCCGAACACGCTCGATCCCCCCGAGGCAAGATCGAGTATCCGCCTTGCCACAAGCTCTTCCTGCGGAATCCCGCCTTCCTCCGGGGGAAGAGGGACGAGGAGTTCGACGGCGCCCGGATCGTCGTTCTTCCGGGCGCGCACGAGCGGGTCGTAACCGGTCCCGCCGGGGGCACTCATGATTCCGCTGAAGAGCAGGTTGACGAACGCGACGAGATCGCGGAGAGGACGGAAGCTCTCCCCCAGGCCGACAAGAGAGTCGTCCCCCGCCGCACCGGCGATTGCGCGGCGCGACCGCTCGAAGACCGCCACGTCGGCGTCCCGGAACCGGTATATCGACTGTTTCGGATCCCCGACGATCACGAGGTTCCCCGCGGCAAGATCCTCGAGAAGGGGGAGCAATATCTCGAGCTGGAGCGTGTTCGTGTCCTGGTACTCGTCAACCATCACATACCGGAATCGCCCGGCAAGCTCCGCACGGATCGTCCCGTCGGCGAGCAGGCGGCGCATTTTCAGCTGGAGGTCGTCGAAATCGAGCCGCGCCTCCTCCTCTTTCCTGAGCGCGTACCGGCTGATCACCGAACGGGCAAGAGAAAGGAGGTTGCGCGTATCCCCGAGAAGCGATCCGTTCAGGGACGCAAACCCGCCGTCAAGGAGCGCATTCACGAGGGGGTCCAGAAATCTCCTCGTACCGGCGATCCGATCGACGCGCCCGGCGAGAGGCAGGTCGTCACCCCCAAGAAATCTCTTTTGAATCCCCCCCGCCTTTGTGAAAATCATGGAGACGAGCGCGGCATACGCCCGTTCCCTCTCCATCCCCCCGGGCGGCATACGGAGCCGCGCAAGGGCGTCACGTGCTTCACCCGTGCGTTTGGAATTCGAAGCTCGTACAATGGCGTCGAAGTCGTCCTGGAGCGACGGGGAACCCAGTGCTTCGTCGATCGCCCCCCGGAGGACGCCCTCCCACTCTTTCAGGACCAACTCGTCGGCATGCGCGTATATCCCCCCCGGACCGGTGAGCCGTTCCAGGAGATCGGGTTTTGCGGCAAGCCTGTCTATCAGGCGTACAACCCGGCGCCTGCCAAACGAACGGAGGAGATCCATGAACCGTGCCGCGGGGATCCCCTCGTGCTCCCCCCGGAGGACGTCTCCCAGGACAGCCGACATGCACTCCCGCAGCATGATCTGGCTGTCGACGGATTCGAGCATCGTAAAGGACGCATCAATGCCGGCCTCGACTGGGTATTCGCGCAGCACGCGGGAACAGAATGCATGGATCGTTCCGATGAACGCCGAGGGGAGCGCGTCGCGAATGGATTCCAGGCGCGCGATCAGGTCCGGCTCACGTGCCTCCAGGAGGGAATCGGCAACGCGCTCCGCGATCTTCCGCCTGAGCGCGCTCGCGGCTTTTTCGGTATACGTAAGGGCGACGACCTCCCCTGCCGGGACGCCGCGGGCGAGAAGACGGACGTAACGCTCGACGAGAACACGGGTCTTCCCTGAGCCGGCGTTCGCCGTCACGGCAATATGCTTTCCGAGTGCGAGCGCTCGTTCCTGGTGGGGCGTGAATCTCATGAGGGGGAGGGGCATTGCTTCACATTCACGAAGCGACGGCGGATACCCCGGGCCGATCTTCGCGGCGCGGAGACAGGGGCGTGTTTACCGGACGGGAACCCCGGCAAGACGCAGGAGGGCATCCTCGTATTTCTGCGCTGTCGTCCGGATCACCTCCGCGGGGAGTCGCGGCGCGGGGGGCTTCTTGTCCCAACGGATCGAGAGGAGATAATCGCGGACGAACTGTTTGTCGAAACTTGGCTGTGCGCCCCCGGGTGCGTAGAGGTCCACGGGCCAGAACCGGGACGAGTCGGGCGTCAGCGCCTCGTCAATCCAGACGAGCGTCCCGCTGTCATCGATCCCGAATTCGAATTTCGTGTCCGCGATGATAATCCCGCGCGAGGCGGCGAATTCTGCGCCGCGCGCGTACAGGGAGAGCGTGATTTCACGAAGCCGCCGGGCGGTATCGTCCCCGACGAGCCCTGCGACCTCCCCGAAGGTGATGTTTTCGTCGTGCGTCCCTATCTCTGCCTTCGTCGTGGGGGTGAAGACCGGTTCGGGGAGCCTGTCGGATTCTCTCAGGCCAGGGGGAAGTTTGACACCGCAGATCCCGCCGCTTCGCCTGTACTCCGTCCATCCGCTCCCGGAGAGGTATCCGCGCGCGATGCACTCCACAGGGAGGGGACGCGTTTTCCGGACGACCATGCTCCTCCCGGCGAAGATCCCGGGGTGGGATCGGAACGGCTCAGGAAAGTCTTCTGTCTCCGTGCTCGTGAGGTGGTTGTCGACCACGCCGGCGAGTTTTCTGAACCAGAATGCGGAGATCTGGGTGAGGACTTTCCCCTTGTTCGGTATTCCATCCGGAAGTACGACGTCAAACGCGGAGAGCCGATCGGTGGCCACGATCAGGAGATTTTCCCCAAGGTCGTATACATCGCGGACTTTCCCCTTTCGCGCCGGGGAGACGCCGGGGAGTTCGGTTGTCGTGATGACTGCAGTGCTCATTCCACAAAGAACAAAATTCCCGGCGGGAAAACAATAAAAAAATCCGCCATGGAGCCGCGCCGGGGTTAATAAAAATCCCGCCAAACAGCGGCGGGATGAACGAAGCGGGCGCCTCCGGCGGTTACTTGTCGAAAGCCACCCCGAGAATATCTTCAATGGATCCGCGGACAAGGGACTTTTGCGGCGGTACGGCCGTGCCGGCCCTTCCGATCCCGCCGAATTTCAGCCCCTTCCATTCCGTTTCGATCATCGATTTCACAAGATCCTGAACGACCTTCTGTACTTCCTTCGCAGGGGTTTTCCCCCTTTTTGCAGAATCCACGAATACGTCGACTTCAATCCTTGCGCTCGTGACACGTTTGGGCACGATCATGTAGCTCATCGACTGCGCCCTGCGCCAGCGGTAGGATCGGTCTGTCGCGTTAAATGTCGAAGGGACGCTGCGGAAGCTCCGGTCGTCCGAGCTTGGGACGAGGGTCACTGTTACACGACCGAATTTCTGCCCCCCGCGTGGTGATAGCATGACCATTGTTCTCCTTGATGTTTCGGCGACGTTGTGTCGGTCAGGGGAGCGCCGCCGATGGTGGGATCAGGAACGGTTCCAATCTGTCTGAACTGAAGACAATGCAATTAAGCAAAATCAGTGTGCCGGGTTGTGTCCCATCTCACGCGCGCCGTCACAAACACGAGGGCGCGGCCGGCCCAGTGTGTTGTCATTCAACGACTTAGCCACGATCGGTGAATTCCACTTCAAGGGGAAGCGCTTCCTCAAGGAGAGCGAGATACCGGACACGGGGTACGTCGATGGCGCCGAACTGCCGGATGTGTTCGTTCATGATCTGCGTGTCGAGGAGCAGGTAGCCTCTCGCATTCAGCCTTGTGACAAGAGAAACGAGCGCGAATTTCGAAGCATTCGGGATGCGGCTGAACATCGACTCACCGAAAAATGCACCCCCGAGCGCCACCCCGTAGAGCCCCCCCACGAGCTTTCCCTCCTCCCACGTTTCCACGGAGTGGGCGATTCCCATCCGGTGAAGATCGGTGTACACCCGCACAATGTCGTCCGAGATCCACGTGTCCTCCGGGAACCGTCCCTCCGCACATTTACCGATCACACGTTCAAACGCCCGGTTCACAGTGATCGTGCAGGCCGACTTCCTCATCTCGCGGCGGAGGCTCCTGGGGACGTTGAATTCGTTCAACGGGATGATCGCCCTGGGGTCGGGGGAGTACCATGAGATCGGGCCGACGCGGGATTCCGCCATCGGGAAGTATCCGCTCCGGTAGGCTTCAACGACCCTTTCCGGAGTGAAGAGCCCGTCCCTGTTCGCCCGCTGCGGTGCCGCCTGGGACATAGTCCACCATGAAGAAGGGATTCAACCGCCCGCGAGGACGACGATCTTGCCCGATGACGGACGGGTCTGCAATAATATCTCCATGACCCCGGGACCGCCGTAACGTGTGACAACGGCAGCTTTCATGCGCTTCATTCCAGCGGTCCGATGTACTGTTCGTAAAGACGGACCAGTTTCTTCTGCGACATCGTGTCCAGGTCTTCGTCGTCGGTGTCGCGTTTGACAAACATCTCGAACTCCTCCTGATCGTACCTCTTCATCTTCCTTGCATACTCCTTCAGGTCCACAATGAGCGCATGCTGTTCGGCGTGAGTCATTCATTCACCTGCGATTCCGGAGAGACATGTTTCAACGACTGAATGCGGCAGACGGTGCGGAAGCCGCATGTCCCGCAAAGCTGCCGGACGAGTTCAGGCGGTGTCAGGGGAAAACGTCCGGCGGTGATCCCGTCGAGAGCGGCACCGACGGCACGGGCCGATTCCCCGATGACCGACTGGAGTTCCTTTCCATCGGCGACAATCTGCCTGGAGCGCGATCCCTGCGGGAACACCCTGCCGCGGAATTGCTCCACGGCGATCGCCGGCTTCAGCTCCACCTCATCGCGCAGCCTGTAGTAAAATCCCCCCGCCGGCAGGAGATCAGCACGCCCCGCACCCCGCAGGAGTTCCGCCGCCGCAAAAAGGTATGCGGGGAGCTGGAGGCTCAGCCCCCTCCTGATTTCCCCGAGCCCGGGAACGTCCCTCCCCGTCTTGTAGTCCATCACGGCAAAAAAGCCCTCCCCGGTGTCGACCCTGTCGATCCTCCCCCGGAGGAGCGCTCCCCCGAACGACACAGGCTCCGGCCTGGACAGGATTCCGTCCGTGCCGGACGTCCCCGTCACGCCTCCAAAGCTCACCTCGAAATACCCGGGCTCCATGGCATCACCCCGGCCCCTCTCGAATTCGAGGAACCGGCGGAGGAGCCCCCCGCCCGAAGGGCCGCTCCCGAGGATCAGCTCCTTCTCCATCTCCCAGAACACATCAGGGATATCGAGCGATTCCATTTTCATGGCGGCAATCGCAACCAGCTCCTTCACCGCATCCTCAAATTCAGCCTCCGGGGCCCCTTTCAGAGGGGGGGCGTTTCTTTTCCTGTGCCCGGAAAAGAATTCGAACAGGACATCGTGGAGAAGCGCTCCCTTTTCCACGGGGGTCATCGCCTCCTCGTATTTTTCCCGTTCCCGGAGACGGAGGAGTGAACGGGAGAAGAACCTGAAAGGGCACCCGGCATACGACTCGATCTGGCTGACGGAGAGAACACGGTGACGGTAGCCGTTGAGATAGTCACGCCCCTCCTCCCCGAGCACCCCGGCAATCATCCCCCTGTATTCTTCGCTCCCCTCCCCCGTGCGCCTGTTCCGTTCCACGTCCCTCGACGCTCTCACGCGGTACCAGACGGACTCAACCCCCGGGATGACGGAAACAGCGTCCTCGTGCGCGCTGAGGTACTGCAGATATGCAGCCCGTGAGCTTATATCACCGGCAAACGGGATATCACGCGGGTCCTCCCAGAGCGTCACGAGCGAGGTTTTGATAAGCGCGTCGACGAACGACGACCGCACAAGCTCCCTTTCCCCCTCCTGCGCCGGGTACATCAGGTACAGGTGCTCCGTCCAGTTCGTTGCGGCCTGGTAAAACAGGTACCTGTTCTCCCACGCGTGGCGGAGTTCGCGTTCCCGCCTCCGGCGCGCGCTCAGGAATATTTCCGGCTGGTACATCGACGGAAACTCACCGTCAACGAGACCGGCGACGATCATCACTTCGACGGGGAGTTCCCTTGTTTCCTCTATCGACGTCACAAGAACGCCGCGCCCGAACTTTTCGCGGACGTTGTACCGTTCCTGCCCTACCGCCGTTTTCAGCCTCTCATAGTGAACCCGCAGGGGCCTAGCAGCACCGGCCCCGTCCTCGATCTGCGCCATGACTGCAACGGCGCGAAGCGTGTCCCGGAACGCGTTGAACGCGCGTACATCCTTTTCCATGAGCTCCGGGTTCCCGCGCAGACGCGGATCGATCAGGGCCCTGAGCACCGACAGATTTTCCAGAAGCGCGAGCATCGCCGATTCGAATCCCGCCGCGGTCAGATCCGCGCCGAAGGGGGAAAGAACCCGGCCCAGGAACTCCAGATCCTTGCCTGCCTTCCCCAGCGACCGGGCCGCGTCAGCCGCCCGGCGCCTTTCCGTTTCATCCGCCGGAGACTGCGCGCGCCGTTCCGCGTCCGCCCGCGCCCTCCCGATTTTCCCGGCCCACCCGGCAAGCCCGGCGGTCGCCCGGATCTCGAGCGCAACGGCGGCAAGGTTCCCCGCGTCGAACGGCGCACCGTCGACCGGGACAGTGACATAGGGAGACCCGGCGATCCTGAGGACGTCTTCCCTCTGAAACCCGCGGAGGGGGAGACGGAGGAGCCCCATAAGCGTCACAACAAGCGGCGACCGGGCGAGCTCGAACCTGTCCGTGATGTTCACGGGGATCTCATATTCCGCGAAGAGCTCCCGCATGACGTCCGTATAGAGCCCCGGGTTGCGGAGCGCGACGCATATCGTGCTCAGGTCCCGTGACGGGCGTTCCCTGGCAAGCCGCTTGACGAGCTTGCAGATGCACTCCACCTCGTGCACGCGGCTCCGGGCGGCCATGACCGTCACGCTCGCCTGCAGGTCGGCCCGGGAGGTGTCGGGGGACGGGGAAAAGAGGTTGCGCGCGATGTGCGCGGCGGCGTCCCGGGAGGCGGGCGGACGCGTCGCACAGCCGAAAAAGAACGCAGCGGCGGATGCCTCCTTCTCGCCGCCGGCCTCGCGAAATCCGAGTTCGGTGAAGAGCCTGTAGTTCTCCTCCAGGTGGCCGAACAACCCGGGGTTCCCCTTCAGATAGTCGAACATCATCGTCACCGACACACCGGGAACAGCGCATAGTCTCCTTATGATCTTCACCTCGGGAACGGAGAACTCGTCAAAGCCGGCGAGCGAGATCGTCTCGACTCCCGGGAAGAGCCGGTGGAAGGTGCCGAAGAAATCCGGCGGCGGCGTGACGATGGACAGTCTCCTGTAGACCCCCTCGAGATCCTCCGCGCCGAGCGCGGCGAGCTCCCGTTCATACCCCGCGTAGATCGCAGCGACGTCGGCGAGTTTCGGCCGCTCCCGCACCGTGGAAAGCAAGAGCTCGTCGGAGAGGACGTCGTGATAGATACCCGCCGCTTTCAGTGCCGTAATGACGTCGATCAGCCGGTCAAACGTCCCCCGGGGGAGCGCCGGACTCCCGCCGCGGAGCGAAAAGAACCTGAGATCCGCGGACGCAGACCCGACCGCCCGGTGAAAGAGGAGAGTCCGCTGCGGCCCGCCGACGACCGGACCCGAACCCGGGATAGCCGCGTAGAGCGCCCGGCAGAGCGATTCCATCGTATGGAGCGGGAGCGCGGGGGCCACCGCGCCGGGGGACAGGCGCATGATCTCCCGCGTCAGATGGCGGATTCTCCGCTTCGTCGGAACGACGACGAGGCAGCCGTCCATGCGGGAGCGCCGGACCCGTTCGTCGAAGGGAAGCGCGGGAGGAGCGGGTCCGTGGTGGAGGATGATCGGCATATCCGATTGTACAAAATAAACAAGGGAGGTTCAATCGCCGCAGACTTGATTTTGGCGGCACCTTTGACCAAATTTCTCCCGTCGTTCAATCCCCGGAGCCACATCATCCTGCGCACGATGTTGTCCGTTGCAATCGCTCTCCTCCGTCCGAAGCACTGGACCAAAAACGTCGTCGTCTTTGCCCCGCTCATATTTTCGAGAGGGCTCTTCAACGCCCAGGAGGTGCTCACGTCGGTCAGGGCGTTCGTCGCGTTCTGCCTCACGGCAAGCGCGGTGTACATACTCAACGACATCGCCGACATCGAGTCCGACAGGGCGCACCCGGAGAAAAAGACGCGCCCGCTGGCATCCGGAGCCATCTCGCGCGGCGCTGCGCTCTCGATCTGGGCCGTCCTTCTCGCGCTCGTTGTCGCTCTCTGCTCCGGCATGCAGGTCAAATTTATCGTCGTCATCGCCTCCTATTTCCTCCTGAACGTCGCCTATTCATTCCGGCTCAAGGAGGTCATACTCCTTGACGTCTTCCTCATCGCCGCAGGGTTCATGCTCAGGGTCCTCGGGGGAGCGTTCGCCATCGCCGTACAGGTATCGAGCTGGATCGTCCTCTGCTCGATGTTCATCTCGCTCTACCTGGGGTTCGCGAAGAGGCGGGGGGAACTTGTCCACGTGGCGGGGGCGGAATCCGGCGCCCCGCGGCGCGTCCTTCTTCTCTACAGGGTGGAATTCCTCGACCAGATGCTCACGATCTCCGCCGCCGGCGCGGTGATCGCGTATGCGCTCTACACCGTCGCCCCCCGGACCGTGGCAACGTTTGGCACGGAGAACCTCATCTACACGACGATATTCGTCATCTACGGCGTGTTTCGCTATCTCTATCTCATTCACTCGGGGACGCGGGGAGAGAACCCCACGAACGTCCTCTGGGCGGACATACCGATCATCGTCAACGGCGTCCTCTGGATTCTCACCTGCGTCTACCTTATCTACATGGGGAGCGGCGTCTCTTCGGTCCTTCAGTAATCGACGGCAATCTGTCCCCCCGCGATGCCCGCCGCATGTAATCCTCCGTCACGGGCCGATGCGATCCGATTCATTCTGCTTCAATCCCATTCAATGTTTTTTGCGAATCGCGCTCCGGTTGATCACATACTGTCCAGTCACCCATCCGGGCACATTCCGGCCGGCCGCGACAGAAATAGCGTTGAAAGATTCAACGGAAATTACGTTGACTTACCCCCCCTGAATATTTATATTTGTCCGCTGGCGGTGTCCGCGCGGGGCTGAGGGAACCTCTAATAATAGAGGAAATGTTATTACTTCAGGCAGCCGGACGGCTCGCCCACATTTTCACCACTCAGAGGACCGGAATGGAAGGCAACTTCTCTAACAGAGTCCAGGATGTCATCAGGCTGAGCCGCGAAGAAGCCCTCAGGCTCGGCCATGACTACATCGGGACGGAGCACCTGCTCCTTGGCGTCATCCGTGAAGGGGAAGGGATTGCCGTAAAGATCCTCCGGAACCTCGGCGTGGATCTCTACAAGCTCAAGAAGGCGATCGAGGACACCGTCAGGACCTCCGGCGGAACGCTCACCATCGGGAACATCCCGCTGACGAAACAGGCCGAAAAAGTACTGAAAATCACGTATCTCGAGGCAAAGCTCTACAAGTCGGACGTCATAGGGACGGAGCACCTGCTCCTGTCGCTCCTCAGGGACGATGACAACATCGCCGCGCAGATACTGCACCAGTTCAACATCCATTACGACGTGGTCCGCGGAGAACTCGACAACATCATCAGCGGGAAGCCTTCGACCCCCCCCCACGCGCAGCCCTCGGCGGAGAAGAAGCCGGAGAAATCGAAAACACCGGTTCTTGACAATTTCGGGCACGATCTCACAAAGCTTGCGGCGGAGGACAAGCTCGACCCCATTGTCGGCCGCGAGAAGGAAATCGAGCGGGTGGCGCAGGTCCTGAGCAGGCGGAAGAAGAACAACCCGGTCCTCATCGGGGAACCCGGCGTGGGCAAGACCGCGATCGCCGAGGGCCTCGCGATGCGCATCGTCCAGAAGAAAGTGAGCAGGGTTCTCCACGGGAAGCGGGTGGTGACGCTCGATCTCGCCGCGCTTGTGGCCGGGACGAAGTACCGGGGCCAGTTCGAGGAGAGGATGAAGGCCGTGATGAACGAACTCGAAAAAGCGAAGGACGTCATACTCTTCATCGACGAGCTTCATACGATCGTCGGCGCGGGAGGGGCATCCGGGTCGCTTGACGCCTCCAACATGTTCAAGCCGGCGCTCTCGCGCGGCGAGCTCCAGTGCATCGGGGCGACGACGCTCGACGAATACCGGCAGTACATCGAGAAGGACGGCGCGCTCGACCGCCGGTTCCAGAAGATCATGGTCGATCCGACGACCGTCGACGAAACAATACAGATACTGAGAAACATCAAGCACAAGTACGAAGAGCACCACGGCGTCCGGTACTCGGACAAGTCGATCGACGCCGCCGTGCGCCTGAGCGACAGGTACATCACCGACAGGTTCCTCCCCGACAAGGCCATCGACGTGCTGGACGAGTCCGGGTCAAGGGTCCATCTTGCGAACATACACGTTCCGAAAGAGATCGTCGATCTCGAGGGGGAAGTCGAGAAGATCAAGCAGTCGAAGAACCAGGTCGTCAAGAACCAGAACTTCGAGGAGGCCGCGCGTCTGCGCGACCTTGAGAAGAAATTCCTGAGCGACCTCGACATCGCCAAGCGCGAGTGGGAGCTCAAGGCGCAGGACACCGTGCACGACGTAACCGAGGAGCACATGGCGGACGTCGTGGCGATGATGACCGGCATCCCGGTCAACAAGATCGCGCAGTCGGAGTCGGACAAGCTCCTGCGGATGGACAAGGTCCTCAAGGACCAGGTCGTGGGACAGGACGAGGCCCTCGTGAAACTGACGAAGGCCATCAGGCGCACGCGCGCCGGGTTGAAGGATCCCAGGCGGCCGATCGGCTCGTTCATCTTCCTCGGGCCGACAGGCGTCGGGAAGACGGAGATGGCAAAGGCGCTCGCGCGCTACCTGTTCGACACCGAGGACGCGCTCATACGGATCGACATGAGCGAGTACATGGAGAAATTCGCCGTCTCGCGGCTCGTCGGGGCGCCCCCGGGGTACGTCGGGTACGAGGAGGGGGGACAGCTCACGGAGAAAGTCCGGCGGAAGCCCTACTCGGTTGTCCTGCTCGATGAGATCGAGAAGGCGCATCCCGACGTGTTCAACATCCTGCTGCAGGTCCTCGACGACGGCATACTGACGGACAGCCTGGGACGCAGGGTCGATTTCAAGAACACGATACTCATCATGACCTCGAACATCGGGACGCGCGACCTGAAGAAGAGCGGCGGGTTCGGGTTCGGCGAGCAGTCCGTGAAGGGGGACTACGGGCAGATGAAGTCCGTCATCGAGGAGGCCCTCAAGCGGGTCTTCAACCCCGAGTTCCTCAACAGGATCGACGATACGATCATATTCCACCAGCTTGAGAAGTCCCACATCATGGAGATCGTCGGGATCCAGATGCGGGACATCATGAAGCGGACGAAATCCATGGGGATCACGATCGAGCTGACAAAGCAGGCGAAAGAGTTCCTCGCGGGGAAAGGGTACGATCCCGCGTTCGGCGCCCGTCCGCTCCGGCGCGCGCTCCAGAAGTATCTCGAAGATCCGGTGGCGGAGGAGATCCTGAAGGGGAAATTCCCCGACGGCGCGGTGATCAAGGTCCGCGTGAGCAAGAAGACCGGAGAGCTGAAATTCTCATCCACCCCGCCGGTCAAGACGGACGGGGACGTCAGCAAGGAGGAGGAGAAGAAGGCGGACGTTTCCTGAAGGGAACGCGCGCTGCACATATGACGGATGCCCTGCACCTCTCACAATGCAGGGCATCCGTTTTTTGTTGCGGCGGGGGGAATTATCGCGCGGGAGAATACACGCGCGGGACACCTGAGAAACCGTCATCACGCGGCTGAGAAACGCGCGCGTGATGACCCGAGAAACGGTCATTTCAGAAGCATCATGACATTCGTTGCCGCAAACTCCCCCGCCGTGAACCTGCAGAGGTACATGCCGCTGGCAAGTCCGCCGGCGTCAAACCGCACCTCATGCATCCCCGCCTCCTGCACCCCGCCTGCGAGACGGGCCACCTCCTGGCCTATCGAATTGTAGACGAGAAGAGTTACCATCGAACGGCGGGGGATGCTGTAGCGAACCGTCGTCGACGGGTTGAACGGGTTGGGGTAGCTGCCGTACAGGACGAATCCACCCGGCGCGTTCACCGGCAGCGGGGAGACCACATCCGTCGGCGCGGACATCGCCCGGGCGACGGCGGACATCAGAGGCTGCCCGGAATCCCAGAGATCCTCACCGAGGGCCCAGATCATTACACCGGAGAGACCGATCGACTTCGCGTAGCGGCATTTGACCGCAATGGAGGAGGAGTCGTCGAACGAATCGAGACTTGTCTTCCCCGGATCGACGAGGTAGGGAACCTGCGATACCGTGTCCCACGCGTACGTCCACCCCCCCGCCATATCCGTCCGCACACCGGTATACGTGATTTCCGCGGCGCTCACGAACGGCGTGTACAGGCCGGCCGTCCCGGTGAACTTTTGCCCGAAAAACGGGAGTCCGAGCGTGATCTGTCCCGGAGGGACGTTCCGCGTTGTGTGGATGTAGTTGATCCCCTGCGTCACGCTCCAGTCCGCCGAATGGCCCGGAGGTTCCACCATCGGGGCATTGTGCCCGGTGTAGGGGCTCCAGCTCCCGAATATATCATAGCACATCGCGTTAAACCAGTCAACCGAGGGTTCGAGCCCGGCATAGTCCACCCACTGCCCCGAGTAGTCCGAAATCCCCACCGCCATCGTGATGAGCCACGTCGTGTCCGCCTTCCGGAACGCGGCACGGAGCTCACCGACGAGCGCAACTTCGTTCGACCTGTCGGCGGCGGTTGCGGGACCTTCCCAGTCCAGATCCGCCCCGTCGTACTGAAACTGTGAAAGGTGAGCGACAACGTTCCCGATGAATTTCCTTCTCAGGGCGGTGTCCGCCGCCACGAGGGCGAAATTCGCGGTCTGCGTCGTTCCCGCTCCGCCGAACGAGAGGAGGATCTTCCTCCCCGCCCGGTGGGCGGCGCCGATTATCGCCGTGTCGACCGACGCGCCGTCGTCCGAATCGATCGTCCCGTCCGCGTTCGGCCACGCGAACGCGTGGTTGACGTGCGTTATGCAGTCGAACCTGACGTTCGCCGCGGGAAGCGTCGACTTCAGCCACATCGGATAGTACCCCACGACGCGGGTTTGTCCCCCCGCGCACGCGCACGTGATGATCAGGGCGGCAACAATGCCCGCCCACCGCACTTCACGCACTCCTGCCGGCCGTGTCATCATTATCCCCCGGAAATAGCACGGACCCACCGGGGCCGGCCATAGGCCCGGCCTCCGGTGAGTCCGCGTTGTCGCTTGCCGCAATTACTTCAGAAGGACCATCTTCCTCGTGCTGACGAAGCTTCCGGCGGTGATCCTGTACATGTAGATGCCGCTTGCGAGCTTCGATGCATCAAACGTGACCGTGTGGGATCCTGCCGTCAGCGTCCCGTTCACGAGCGATGCAACTTCCTGTCCCAGGATGTTGAATACCTTCAGCTCCACCACCGAAGAAGCGGGAATCGTAAAGTCGATCTTCGTCGAAGGGTTGAAAGGATTCGGATAATTCTGGGAGAGTGCGTACGTCTGGGGCTCCGCTGTCTTATTCTGCACGGCGAGCGTAATTCCCCACCAGTTCGGATCGCCGAGAACGCTGCCGTCCGTGGCTGCGGTCTTCAACGTCGCGTTCGAGTACATCATGTCGGTCGCCTCGGGAAGCGGCCACGCGGGGGTCCAGTTCGCGGGTTCCGGCTGCGGAATCTGCGTCAGGTTATACCCGTATGTCTGCGTCGTACCCGCGCCGCCGCGCACCGCGACAAAGAAGGCCAGGAGGCCGTTGCCGTTCGCGTTCGCCGTGCCGGCGTTCAGCACGTTGGGAATCGACGCACCGAAACCGGGATCGACATTCTGGTTGCCCGACTGCACGAATCCGGGCCACGCCGTCTTGTTCGAGAACATGGCGGTCGACTGGGCGTTCATCCACGCCGGCGTGTAGACCGAATCCGTGTGCGCCGTATCGTTCCAGTTGTTCGCCCAGAAATTCACCATCGCCGCGGGCCAGAAATACGCGTTGTTCATGACCTGGACTTTCCGCGCTGCCTCCGCCGCAATGGAATCTGCGGCCGTGGCGCGTTGACGTCCGATAAGAATGGCCGCCGTCGTCGAATCGAGCGGTCCCATCGTGATGATTGCCGGCCCGTTCTTCGCCGTGAACGAATCCCAGCCGTTGAATTCCGCGATGCTCTGTCCGCCGGCAAACGCATTGTAGAATATGTTGTTGTTGAACTTCGCGTTCACCATCCTGTCGAGGAAGAACGGATTCTTGAAGCTGTGGATCAGGTTGTTGTGCGAGAACTCATAGTAATTCACGATCCCGCCCGTCGCGGCGGTCATGTAGCAGCCGATGGCAAGCATCGTGTTGTACTTGATCTCGATCGTATCGGTCTTGAAGGAACCGTTGTAATTCTCGTTCCGGAGGAGCTCCGACACGTAATACTGCGACGGCAGGGAAGTCAGATTCCTGAATTTGGAATTTGTGATGAAGAACTTGCAGTACTGGCCGGCATAGCCGATGCAGAACTGGGCAAGCTGTTCCATCACGACGTGGTCAACGTAGAGCTTCACGCTGTCTGCCGTGATCTGTATCCCCTGTCCGGAGCCCGTGTTGGTCTTGTTGTTCGGGGCAATGCCGATGAGATAGACGTAGCTGAGCTTGACCGTGGATCCCTTCCCGGTGAACGCAAAGAACACTCCGGGGATGGAGTTGTCGGACAGCACGCCGGGCTGGATGGACGGAAGCTTGCCGGTGCCCGTCTTCGGCACGCCAAGGAACGAGACGCTGCCGTTGATCGTGATCGTCGAGTTCAGGACGTAGGTCGTGTCCGTCGAGACGAGCTTGTAGACATGGTGGGCCTGCGTACCGTTCGAGAGCGTGTCTCCCCTGACAATGTTGTCCAGGAAATCCGTCGTCGAATACACCGTGAGCGTATCAGACGCTGCGAACATCTGAGCCGGTGCACACACGATCACCGCCAGCGCAACGACGAGTGTAATGATGAGTAGCTGTTTCATAGCTTTCCTCCTTGTGACAGATTATGAAATGCATCTCTGACTCCTACATCTGCTGCTGCGGAAATCGTTCGGCCGTATCACCTCCTTTGTGCGTGGCGCCGTCTTGTGTCGGAATGCGATCGGTTATTTAGAACACATGGTGATGTTGCGAAACGCTGCATAGTGCATCAGAAATGCCACCGCAGGCCGAGATCCGCTGTCAGCCCGTACGCCTGCTGCGACTGGGGCACAGGGACCGTCGTCCCGGCGATCGTCGCCTGATCGCTCGCGGAATTGATATTGTTGATGTCGCCGTAGAGCTGGACCCCGAACCAGGGGAGGTTCTGCTTGACGGAGAGATCCCAGCGTGTGTAGGCCGATGTCGTCGACCGGAGCTGGGGCCAGAAATTCGTTCCGGCAAATACGTTGTCCTGATACAACAACGAGACGCGGACGGAGAATCCTTCGTAATCATACCCCAGAGACAGGTTCAGGATGTTGTCGGGCTGATCGAGCAACCTGTCTGTATATGACGTGTCGACGGGAATCTGGATCGCGTGCGGCCCCGAACCTACCGTCAGGAGGTCTGTGTAGGGGTACTGCGCCTTCGAAAAGATATGCGTGTAGTTGACGTTGAGGACGAGCCCGTCGAACGGGTGCGGGAGATACCAGAAATGCGTCTGCCAGTCGATCTCCATCCCGTAGTCGTCGATCCGGAATTTATCGTTCACATACGTAATGATATTATACGACCCCGACGGCGGCGTCGAACTCAGATAGGGGGGATAGTACTGGGCTGCGTCGGAACCCGAGACGTAAAAATTCCACGGATAGATCAGATCGGTGATGCGCTTCAGGAACACCCCCGCCGTCAGGAGACCGATGGAATTGTCATAGAAGGACGCGTACGCATCGTAATTCGTCGAGCGCGTGGGGTTGAGCTTATAATTGTTGTACGTGATCGAGGCGCCCGTGAGCGGCACATCGATCCTGGGGATAATGGCGTTGTAGTCCGGGTACGAAACCGTGTTCGTGTATGACAGCCTCACATCAAACCAGGAGAGCGGTTTGTAGCGCACGAGAAGATCGGGAAGCCAGTAGGGATTATCGACCGTAAGCGTCGTATCATAGGAATAATAGGGGCCGCTCCCGAGCGCAGACTGATTGTTCTGCTGGCCGCGCACACCGGTGTACGTCCTCCTGAGATCCTGATAGCGGACACCGGGAATGACTGTGATCTCCGGGCCGATGTTGACCGTGGCCATCGCGTAGAATGCACCCTGTCCTTCGTGCCCGTCGTAGTTGAAGCTTTCAGAGTTGAACGGATCGTGGAAATAGCCCAGGCTCCCGAGCCCGATGATCTCGGGATCATGCCTGGCATACCTTGCCATCTCCGCCATCATGCCGTAGTTCACCGGGAGAGACATCGTGTATCCGCCGTTCAGGAATCCGGAATAACTGAAACCGGGATCAAGGAAAGGGGTGATAGGGAGCTGGTCCGCATTTGCGTATCCCACCGTCGACGGGAAATGGAGCGCGATAAGCTGGCGGACGTCCTTGCCGCTCAGGATGTTGAGTCCCTGCCCCGTGTATTGATCCTGTACGTACGATCGGGTCTGGTACCTGTATTTCGCTCCGAATTTGATCACCGCGCTCACCGCGTCGGACAATGAAACATTCCTGTCAAGATCAAGCGATGCGGTATAGGCGCGTTCACGGGAGAAGTTGCTCGTGTTGAGAAGCGAATTGAGGTCCGTTGTCGTCGGGTCGATCGTGGCGGCCTGGTTCACCTGGGCGGGGAACAAGCCCGTTTTGCCGCTGAACTGCGAAAGATTCGCGGGAGACTGAATAAACCCGACGGTCCAGTCATCGGGGTCCTTCGTCTCCGAGTACGTGTGCGAGAGCCTCAACAGTGCGTGGAAGAGCGGGATTTCATGATCGACCGTGAGAGAATTCGTTATCAGATTGAGCGTGCTGTTCTGGTATCCGAACGTATAGTTCTGAGTGTTCAGTACCGACCCGCTCGTGTTGAACGTTTCGCCCCTGTTCTGGATGTCCGTGGCCCCCGTGCTGAAGAAATTCGAGAAGACGATTTTTCCTTCAGGGAGCCTGTAGTCCATGACCAGCGTTCCATTTTCCCGCTGCCGGTCCCGTGCAATGTCGTTGAGACTCACGGAGTTCGTGATGTAATTCAGGGTGTTTCCCAGGTTCCCGAATGATGCGCCCAGTTCGTTTGACGTGAGATTTCGCCTTTCCAGATCCGCCTGGGCAAAGAAACCGAATCGCTCATCGAAGAACCTTCCTTCGACGCTTCCGACATACCGGTAGTTGTTATATTTGTGGTACGCATCCGTCAGGCCGTTGTACCCCCCCTGAACCAGGAGGTTATACGCCAGACCGGGTTCCCCGCCTCCCCTTGCTTCCTTCATCGTGAAATTGACCGAGCCGCCCAGGACGTCGGCATCCTGGTCGGCGGTTACCGTCTTGCTCACCTCTATCCCCTCGAGGGAGAGAGGGGAGATCATGCTCAGGTCGGTGCTCCTGTCGTTGGGATTCGATGAAGCCATGCGGACGCCGTCGACAGTGACGTTATTGTATTTCGGCTGGAGACCGCGTACGACGATCTGGGTTCCTTCCCCGCCGCTTCTCAGGACGGAGACGCCGGGGAGCCGTCCGACAGATTCGGCGGCGTTCGCATCCGGAAGCTCCTGTATGCGCGCGGCCGAAACGACGTCCGTGACTGTATTGGACGAAAGCTGCTGGTTGATCGCCGCGTTCTGCCCGTAGGCCTGGGCGGTGACGACGACGGTCTCTCCTTCGATGCTCACCGCTGTAAGCTTGAAGTCCTGCCTGATGTTTGCACCTTCCGTCACCTGCAGGGGGATGGACACGTTCCTGTACCCGACGTACGTGACGCGGAGCGTATACGAGCCCGGGGGCACGTTGCGGATGGCATAGCTGCCGTTGATGTCGGCGGACGAGCCATACGAGGTTCCGGCAAGGACGACGTTTGCCCCGGGGAGCGGATCTCCGGTCTGCGCGTCCTTCACGATGCCTTCGATCGACACACCGGCCGGCGCCCCGAGGGCGGCAGCCGCCAGGATCATGAGCAACACTGCAGAAGGTAGAATTCTCGCCATGACGATCTCCTTTGATGCGTGAAATTCGCAGCCGCCCGGCGGCGATTGCCGCTTACGCTGTTTCAACCCCCGCCAGGATCTCGCGTACGAGGCACGCGGCGCCGAGCACCGCCGCTTCCCCGTTGTTAAGTGTTGATTCCAGTATGCGGACCCTTCCCCGGTAGACGTTCATCGCGCACTTTTCGAACGAAAGCCGTGCGGGCCCCAGGAGAAGCTCTCCCGCGTTGACAAGTCCGCCGTACAGCACCACGGCTTCCGGATCGAACGCCGCCGCGAGATTCGCAATCAGCCGCCCCAGGTACGCTCCCGTGATCGTGAGTGCCTCAAGCGCGAGGACGTCTCCCCCCTCTGCAAGGCGCGATACCGCCTCCGCCGTGAGATCGTCGAAGCTGACGGCCCTGAGGGGAGAATCATCGAGCCGCTCCGCGAGAAGTGCATGAACGGTCCTCCGGAGGCCCTGCGCCGAGACGTACGTCTCCACGCAGCCCCGGCGTCCGCATCCGCACATCCGCCCGCCCTGGTCCAGCGTCATATGGCCAATCTCCCCCGCCGCACCGTTTTCCCCCTGAAGGAGCTTCCCGTCGAGCGCAATGCCGGCTCCCAGGCCTGTCCCGAGCGTTAACATGACGACATTCTTCATACCGCGCGCCGATCCGTACATCTGCTCCCCGAGGAGCGCCGCGTTGGCGTCATTGGTGATCGCAACGGGGATCGTAAAGTGTCGGCGGACCATCTCCATGAGATTGACGGTTCCCCATCCCAGGTTCGCCGGGCTCTCGATCGTGCCGCGGAGGCTGTTCGCCGCCGGCGACGCTATCCCGATGCCCCTCGGAGTCGTTCCCGGTGCAAGCCTCCCCGCGAGATCATTGACCACGCCTGCGAGACGGGCGACGAACGCCGTGGCGCTCTCCTTCGGATGCGTCGGAAATTTCGCGCGGAGCAGTTCTTTCCCCGTCTCATCAACGAGGCCCACGGAGGTGTTTGTCCCGCCCAGATCCACCCCCACGACGATGTCCGCCGCACCATCTCCGATCACGCCGTTCTCCCCCTGGCCGTTCATACCGTCACCCGGACGTCGCCGAAGAACTTTCGCTGCGCAAGCGCCGCCGCACCGAGCAGCGAAGGCCTGCGGACGAGGGACGTCGGGAGTATCGGGGTGCCGCCGCGCTCGCCGAGGAACGACTGCTTCCGCGCCGAGTCGATGATTTCCGCCGAGACCATGTCCCATGCGCGCGTGATGTGTCCGCCGACGATTATCGCTCCCGGATCGACAGCCTTGATGACGTTCGCGATCCCGATCCCCAGGTAGCGGCCTGACGTTTTGAGTTCACCGATCGCGGTCCGTTCACCGTTCTTCGCCGCGACGATGACGTCGTCGATCGTGAGCATCCGCGCTGCATCCGCGTCCAGCCCCTTCGCCGCCGCATACCGTACGACAGTCGCCCGGTCCGACGCGTACGCCTCCCAGCAACCGCGGTTGCCGCAGGGACACGGCTCCCCCCCTTCGAAGAGGACCATGTGTCCGAACTCGCCGGCGAGGTGCATTTCGCCGTTCAGTATATGCTTGTCGATCACGATCCCCGCCCCGATTCCACGTCCGACGGAGAGGAAAACAAAATTCGAGAGATTGATGTTATGGCGGCCGTACCAGAGCTCCGCGATCGCCGCCGCCTTGGCGTCGTTCTCCACGGATGTGACGGCGACGTCCGGAAAAGCAGCGGACAGCATCCCGCCGATGTTCACGTTCTCCCAGCCGAGATTCGGCGCGAAGACAACCTTGGCCTGGAGAGAATCCACGATTCCCGCGACGCTGACGCCGATCCCCTTGAACTCCGGAAGACGGTGCGTCCGACGGAGCGCGAGAAGCGCGTCGATGCACGTCCCGACGAACTGGTCCGCGGGACGGGGTTCCGTCATGATCTTGTCCGTGTGGAGCAGCGTCCCGTCGACGTCGACGACCGCGATGCGCGTGGCGGCCGAGTCGAACGAAATCGCGCCGTACAGGTTCTGTCCGCGCTTCAGGTGGAGGCTTATCGGATTTCTGCCGACCGCTGAAATCTTCTCAAATTCTTCGGTGATCAGGTCTTCTTCGAGGAGGCTGGCGACGATGCTGGAGACGGTGCTTTTGTTGAGCCTCGTCAGCCGCGCGATCGTCGCCCGCGATATCGGTTCACGTTCACGGATGGAGTTGAGTATGACCGCCCGGTTGATGTTCCGGACAACTCTCGAGTTGGCGCTTATGACGTGGTCGTGTTTCGGCCGTCTCGGATTGATCATGGCTCGAAGAGGTGTGACTCTTGCAATTGATTGTCCTACTTATTAGTTTGTTTCACCAACCAATTATCAATGGACTGAAAATTCTGTGGTTATGTGGTACACGAGTGAGAACTTGATAGCGATCGGTGATTGGGAAGGTTTGTTGGTTGAGACAACCAACTTTAATCAAATATAGGCCGCTGATTCCCGTTTGTCAAGTTAAATTTCAAAAATAGCGGAGCGGCAAAGATGGTGCCAATGTGAGGGGGGGTGTCCTGCGGGGGGATGAGGGCAAATATCCTTAAATTCCTTCAAGCATCGATACTCATGTGAAGGTACTATTGACATGACGTCAGAAGAGACACCTACCGTCTTCCCGGGCCGCTGGGTACCCACACTCTACTTTGCAGAAGGTCTTCCGTTCGTCGCGATCGCCATGGTCTCGGCACTTATGTACAAAAACATGGGAATCGCTGACGCGCAGATCACGTTCTGGACGTCGCTTGTGATGCTCCCCTGGACGCTGAAGCCCCTGTGGGGTCCCGTCCTGGAAATGTTCAAGACGAAGAAGCATTTCGTCGTCGGGACGCAGTTCATCGGGGGGGTCGCGTTCGGATTCCTCGCCCTCACACTTCCCCTGGACGGATTCTTCAGGTATTCGCTCGCACTGTTTGCGATCATCGCGTTCAACGGGGCAACGCACGACATTGCCGCCGACGGGGTCTACATCAACGTCCTCTCGCCGAAGCTCCAGGCGCAGTTCGTCGGCTGGCAGGGGGCGGCGTACAACATCGCGAAGGTGTTCACTCAGGGCGCGCTCGTGTATCTCGCCGGCCAGCTCGAGACGCGCGTCGGCATCACGAAGGCCTGGATGACGATCATGGGGGTGTACGGGGCGATCCTCATCGCGCTCAGCCTCTACCACGCGAAATTCCTCCCCTCCGGCGGGGCGGCCACAACCGTGACGACGCTCGGCGAAGGATTCGGAACGCTCTGGGACGTGATACGGACATTCTTCCGGAAGAAGTACATACTCTGGGGAATACTGTTCATCATCCTCTACCGGTTCGCCGAGGGGCAGGCAATCAAAATCGTCCCGCTGTTTTTCAAGGCGGCGCGCGACCACGGAGGGCTGGGCCTGACGACCTCCGAGATCGGGATCGTGTACGGAACATTCGGCGCGGCGGCGTTTGTCATCGGGTCTCTTCTTGCCGGCTATTTTATCGCGGGGCGCGGGCTGAGGAGGTCGCTCTTCATCCTCTGCTGCTTCTTCAATATCCCGTTTGTCGCCTATGCATTCCTCGCAATCACACAGCCGACCGATCTGACGGTCATCGCCGGTGCGGTCATCTGCGAGTACTTCGGGTACGGCTTCGGATTCACGGGTCTGACGCTCTTCATGATGCAGCAGATCGCCCCGGGAAAATACAAGATGGCGCACTACGCGTTCGCCACGGGAATCATGAACCTGGGGATGATGATCCCTTCGATGCTGAGCGGGCTCATCAGCGACTGGCTCGGCTACAGATCGTTCTTCATCTGGGTCATGATCGCGACGATACCGTCGTTCATCATGACCTGGCTCGTGCCGTTCCGGGAGATCGAGCCGGAGACGCCCCCCGCGGCGAAACAATGACAGAACTGCGGAGACCGTGATGCGCATCGCACCCGTCATGCTGATTCTCGCCGCCGCGTCCTTCTCCGTTGTGCACGCTCAGAATGCGCGTCACGACGTTGTCGGGTACTACCCGTCGTGGAGAGTTCGTGCGGACTCAGCTCTTTTCGCCCCGGAGCATATCCCCTTCCACGGGCTCACGGTGATCAACTATGCATTTTTCTCCCCCCTCCCTGACGGGACAATCAGGGGGAGAGATTCCGCGGGGGACGCGGTGATTCTCCGTAGAGCCGGGTCCGGTTCATTGCTCACGACGCTCGCACACCGCAGCGGAGTCCGCGTGCTCCTCTCCATTGGCGGGTGGGAGGATTCCGGCAATTTCCCCGCAGTCGCCGCGGACTCTTCCCTCAGGATCCGTTTTGCCGCCGCATGTGCCGGGGCGATCAGGGAGTTCGGATTCGACGGCATCGACATCGACTGGGAATTCCCGGGGTTTGCGGAGCACAACGGCACCCCGGCAGACCGCATGAACTACGTCCGGCTCCTCAGGGCGCTGCGCCGCACACTTGACGCCGAGGGGCACGGGAGCGGGCGGCACCTCCTCCTGACCGCGGCGCTCCCCGCTGACAGCAGCCGGGCAGAAGGGATGGCAATACGCGAGGCGGCGCCGCTCCTTGACTTCCTAAACGTGATGACATACGACCTGTACGGACCGTGGGATCCGCAGGCCTACCACAACGCCCCTCTTTTCGCGGGACCCGGCGGGGACGGCGCAAGGACAGTGGACGGCGCATTCCGGCTGTACACCGGAACATTCGGGATCCCGGCGGCCAGGATCAACTTGGGCGTTCCGTTTTACGGTCGCACATACAGCGGATGCACGGAGCTGAACGGCCCGCACGGGCCCTCCGACACGGCGCACTTCCCGGCCGCAGGGGCGACGTACGGCGCCATCGCGGCCCGCCTGGGCGGTTTCACGAAACACTGGGATGACCGGGCATGCGTCCCCTATCTCACGAGCAAGACGTGGAATATCCTTGTATCGTACGACGACGCCGGGTCAGCCGCGGACAAAGCCCGCTACGTCGTCGACAGGGGCGCCCGGGGGCTCATCATATGGGAAATCACGGGGGACTGTCTCCCTGACGGGACACATCCGCTTCTGGAAGCCATCGACGGAGTGTTTCATGAATCACACTGACAACGCCACCGACTGAGGAGCAGGACAATGCGGTACGGACATTTCGACGATGAGCACAGGGAGTACGTGATTGAACGCCCCGACGTCCCGGTCTCGTGGACAAACTACCTCGGCGTGAAGGACATGTGCACGGTGATCTCGCACAACGCCGGCGGGTATTCCTTTTACAAAACGGCGGAACACCACCGGATCACGCGGTTCCGCCAGAACGGCGTGCCGCTGGACAGACCGGGACACTACGTGTACATCCGGGACGACGAGACGGGCGAATACTGGTCGGTTTCCTGGCAGCCCGTCGGCAAGGATCTCTCGCGTGCCTCCTACGTGTGCCGGCACGGGCTTTCGTACTCGCGCTTCGCATGCGACTACAGCGAGATCCACGCGGAGCAGACGCTCTTCATCCCCGTGGACGACGACGTCGAGCTCTGGGACGTGATTGTCAGGAACGATGGGAAGCGGACAAGGGCGCTCAGCGTTTTCAGCTACGTCGAATTCTCCTTCCACCATATCGAGATTGACAACCAGAACCTCCAGATGTCGCTGTACGCCTCCGGGTCGAGCTGCGCCGACGGGATCATCGAATACGATTTCTTCTACGAGCCGTGGACGTATCATTATTTCGCGTCCAATTTCACGCCGGACAGCTACGACTGTGTCAGGGACCGGTTCCTGGGAAATTACAGGACCGAGTCGAACCCGGAGGCGGTGGAACGGGGTGCGTGCCACAACTCGAGCGAGCTCGGCGGAAACCACTGCGGGGCTCTTCACAAGAGGATCAACCTCCGCGCGGGAGAACAGGCGAGGCTCCTGTTCATGCTCGGCGTCGGGGGCCGCAATGCGGGAAAGGCGATGAAGGAAAAATACGCCGCGCCCGGGAGCGTCGATGCTGCGTTTGCGCAGCTCGGGGAGTACTGGAAGAGAAAGACCTCCGTCCTGCAGTGCCGCACGCCCAGCCAGGGGATGAATACGATGCTCAATACCTGGACGCTCCTCCAGGCGGAAACATGCGTCGTCTGGTCCCGCTTCGCATCGTTCGTTGAAGTGGGGGGAAGGACCGGGCTCGGGTACAGGGACACGTCGCAGGACGTGATGGCCGTTGTCCACACAAACCCGTCGAAGTGCAGGGAGAGAATCGTCGAACTGCTCCGCGGGCAGGTGAGCCGCGGATACGGGCTGCACCTGTTCGACCCCGAAGTCTTCAAGCCCCGGGACGAGAAACTCCCCGGCGTGAAGCTTCCCACCGTGGTCCCGACGCCGAACGCCGCGGACATCATCCACGGCCTGGAGGACACGTGCTCGGACGACGCACTCTGGATCGTGGCGACGATCTGCGAGTTCGTCAGGGAGACCGGGGACACGTCGTTCTTCGACGCCGTAGTGCCGTTCGCGGACACCGGCGAGGGGACGGTGTACGAGCACATGAAACGCGCACTCGATTTCTCCGCGGAGCAGGTCGGCGCCACGGGGATCTGCAAGGGACTCCGGGCGGACTGGAACGATTGCCTGAACCTCGGGGGCGGGGAGAGCGCGATGGTCTCATTCATGCACCACTGGGCGCTCCTCGATTTCGTCGAGGCGGCGGAGCATCTCGGGAGAACCGCGGACGCCGAACGGTACAGGGCGCTCGCCGCAAAGGTGAAAGCCGCGTGCGAGCGGGAGCTCTGGGACGGCGGTTGGTACATACGGGGCATCACACGCAAAGGGAAAAAGATCGGCTCGCACGCAAACAGCGAGGGGAAGGTGTTCCTCGAGAGCAACAGCTGGGCGGTCCTCTCGGACGTCGCGCCGAAGGAGCGGGCCGTCAAATGCATGGACGCGGTGTACGATCATCTCTATTCACGGTACGGCATACACCTCGTCTGGCCGACGTTCACGACGCCGGACGACGACATCGGGTACGTGACCCGCGTCTACCGGGGGATCAAGGAAAACGGCGCGATATTCAGCCACCCCAACCCCTGGGCCGTCGTCGCGGAATGCAAGCTGGGACGCGGAGACCGTGCGATGGAATTTTACGACTCCCTCCTCCCCTACAATCAGAACGACATCATCGAAGTCCGCGAGGCCGAGCCGTATTCCTACTGCCAGTTCATCATCGGGAAGGATCACGCCGCGCACGGGAGGGCCCGTCATCCCTGGTTGACGGGGAGCGGCGGGTGGGCGTATTTCGCGGCAACGCACTGGATGCTCGGCATACGGCCGGGCTATGACGGTCTCCTCGTCGACCCCTGCATCCCGGGGGAATGGCCGGGATTCGAGGTCGTACGGAAGTGGCGCGGGGCGACGTACAGGATCAGCGTCAGGAATCCGGCCCACGTGCAGAAAGGGGTGAAAAGCGTGCTCCTCGACGGCAGGAGCGCGACACTGCCGATACCGGCGCAGCCCGCTGGAACAACGCACGACGTTATCGTCACCATGGGATAGACAGGCGGGCCGCAACCGACAACAACGCCCCCGGCGCGACATGCACCGGGAGCGTTGTTCTTTTTCGAACCGGTGGCAACTCTCCGCTCAGAGGTAGCTGAGCCACGGATCGTGCCGCCGTTTCTTGACTCCTGCGAACCAGCGGCACGCAGGGTAGAGCGCAATGACGGTCGCAGCCCAGAACGCGTAGACGGCCGGAAGACCGAATCCCCAGCCCGGGGGGGCCGTGTTGAAGAAGGGAGCGGCAAACAGGAATCCTACATTGAGCCCCATAAGCGCGGCGGTCCCCACGGCGAGGAGATGAATAAGGTAGATGTGAAGTATGTAATAGAACATCGGGACACGGCCGTACACGAGAAAGAATCCGGCCGCCTTCCCCTTCCACTTTTCGAGGAGAGGCAGAAGCACGATGGCCGGCCCGAGCGTCATCGTCAGGTACAGGAGCGAAGGGGGATACTTCAGGCAGTTGAGAAACGAGATCACTGTCAGTCCCGCCGTCGCCTGCGTGCTCCACGGAAGGGGATCGCCGTACAGGTTGAATCCGCGGAGGAGGGCGAACACCACGACGAGGCCGCCACCGAGCGCGTAGAGCGCCCCTGTTCTTCTTCTCCGCTCCATCGTGAATATCTCGCCGAACGCAAAACCCGCGGCCATGACACCGATCCACGGTATCAGGGGATAGGCGATGAAGAAGACCCTGCCGGGGGCGTACACGATCGGGCCGAACACGTGAAGGACCTGCCAGGGCCAGCCGAATATGCCGAGGTTCCCGGGATCGACGCCGTCCAGCATGTTGTGCACGGCGATCATGACGACGCCGAACCCGCCGACGACGCGCGAGGGGAGGTACACGAGCGCCGAGAGCGCAATCATGGACCACCCGATCGCCCAGATCACCTGCACGAACGGGACAGAGTAGCTCAGATTGAATTCCCAGCCGAACCGGACGACGGTCAGCTCAAGGAGGACAAGCCAGAGGCCGCGCGTCAGGAGAAATCGTGATAGCGCGGGCCGCGATTTCCCCCTGGAGAGGGAAAGGTACGTGCCCGTCCCCGCGAGGAAGACGAAGACCGGCGCACAGAAATGCGTGATCCATCGGGTCAGGGCGAGGGGGACAGTCGTCTGCGAGAGGTCAAGGGGATCGAACCGGACTTCCGTAAAATAATCCCTGACATGGTCGAGCGCCATGACGACCATGACGAGCCCGCGGAGAAGATCGATCGAATCGAGCCGTTCCTTCGCGGGGCCCGCGGGACGCTCATGAGAGACCGGAGCCGGCTGTTCCGCTGCAGAAGGCGGTTGGGGAGCCGTTGCGACATCACCGCCGCGATGCGGCGAAGAACCGATCCTCATGAGACCTCCTGTATGGATGGGAATGAACGGGAAAACGACACCAAATACGGAATCGCGAACTCAGGCGCAAGGAGACACGCCTACGAACAGATGTGCGCCATGAATTTCCTCTTGGCGACGGGGAGGAGCGTCTCGGCAAACGGAAAATCGATGTCGATCTCGGATATGTACGTCGCGGGATTCGGGAGATCCCTGTACTTCCTGATGAGATCGAGCTTCAGGGTTTCCGGAGGACGCCGGATCGCCCCCTCCTCAAGCGCACCCACCTCCGTGGTCTTCAGCGACCGGAACTTCTCTCTGGAATCGGAGAAGAGTGAAATTTCGTAGCGGAGGAGATGGACGACCCCCCCTTTCGGATCCGGAACGAACCAGTATCCTTCCTCCCTGTACGAAGGGACAACGCCCACCTCCTGGATGTTGATATGATTCTCCACGAAATCATACAGCCCGGTCCCCTCTTCAAGCACCCGCCGGACGCGCGGAAGGACCCATCCCACGAGCTCCATGATTCTTGTCAATTCGGGAGCCTCCCCGCCTGCCGGCTCATGAATGAGCTGCATGTTCTCCAGATCCACGTCCCGCAACCGCCCGCGCAGCCTCCGGAACATTTCTTCACGGCTGGACTGAAGATCTTCGAGCTCCCCGGCAAAGTGGATAAGCTCCGCCAGGCACGGAAAGAGCCGGTTCTGGGAGAACTGATCCCGCCTCTCCTTTAGCGCCTGCAGGATCCGGTACTGGTTGAGCTCCGTGTCCGACGGCCCCGCAAGCAGGGACTCAACGTTGAGCTTCTCCATGCCTTCTCCCCCCCTGTCGAGAATGCCTGTCACTATTGTCACAATATTTGTGCCCCCGAAGTTCCAAGGGGAGAGCAATGTCGATCCGAACCGGGCACATCCTGGCAGCAGCCTGGCGTGACTGCTATGCCGTGCCGGGGAACACACTTACGGGCGAGGCGGAGAGGCCGGGGATTCACGAAGGCGTCGATGAGGCAGACGAAACGGGGTGAGTCCGCTCTGAAGAAATGACTCAATTCCCCTACAGATGTACAAAGGAACACAGCCGGGGAGGGAGCGGGCCATCCCGGGAATATCCACGGATAGGGGCGATGAATTTTCCGGGCTGGAAGCGGCGGGACTCAAGGAAAAGCCCCGCCTGATGAGGACGGGGCTCTTAAATTAAATCTGGCAACGACCTACTCTCCCACACGTTCACACGAGTAGTACCATCGGCGCTGGAGGGCTTAACTGCCGAGTTCGGAATGGGATCGGGTGTGACACCTCCGCAATAGTCACCAGAATTCAAAAATTCGGGAAGAGTGTTCCGACATCCTGAGCGCTTGTTCCATACATCTTATTGATGCACCCGAAGTATCGGGAACAATAAGAATAATGGTTAAGTCGCACGACCTATTAGTACCACTCGACTGAGCTCATTACTGAGCGTACATCTGTGGCCTATCAACCTCGTCATCTCCGAGGGGTCTTTAGGGGCTTGCGCCCGGGATACCTCATCTTGAAGTGGGTTTCGCACTTAGATGCTTTCAGCGCTTATCCCATCCGGACATGGCTACCCTGCGTTTGCCACTGGCGTGACAACAGGTACACCGTAGGTCCGTTCACTGCGGTCCTCTCGTACTAACAGCGACGCTTCTCAAGTATCCTTCGCCCGCATAGGATAGGGACCGAACTGTCTCACGCATGTTTATTCCACCATTTCTGGCGGCATGGACTATACCATCATCCTCTTCCTGCTGAAGAGGCGGTTGGCGTCTTAGCCATCCCAGGTTGCGGGATGACTCTCATCCTTTCGGAATCAGTCTCTACGGGGGCAATGTACCGACGTCGTTCCAAAAATTCTGAACTTCCGTCGAGTTGATTGTTCTTTTCTTCGAATAGTTCAGGTCTTTGAAGCGATCAACCATCCGGCAAACTTCCAGAAAACTGTCTGCATCGGATGCCTGAGGAAGCTTCTCGAGTATCGTAACGCCCAGGGCTACCTGTTCGCGTTTCAACCGAACATGCGCCTTGAGCATCAGCAGAATGCTCCGAACTTCATCAGGCTCGACAATCGTATAGTCGCTGATTCCTGTTTTGCGGTGGCGGATGTAACCTTTCTTGAACATTCCATGCAGCCATTCAAGAATCTCAGCCTTGTCCGTCTTCTGATAGAAAGCAATCGAACATCTCACCTGAAAACCGAAGAGATAGTCGTTTCTCCGTACCAGTTGAAAGAAGACCGAGCCATCACCGTCCAAGAACCCTGCGATATAGGCAAGGATTGTCGGGTCCATCTTTACACGCCTTCCCTCGGTATTACCCTTTTCTCCGTTCGACGAGAATGAGGGCTTCACCGATATGAGCCAACTTTATTTTTCCAGAGATTACTCTCTGGCAACGCAGTGTTGCCTACGTTCTGAACCCAGCTCACGTACCACTTTAATTGGCGAACAGCCAAACCCTTGGGACCTTCTCCAGCCCCAGGATGTGATGAGCCGACATCGAGGTGCCAAACCTCGCCGTCGATATGAACTCTTGGGCGAGATCAGCCTGTTATCCCCGGAGTAGCTTTTATCCTTTGAGCGATGGCACTTCCACGTGCAACCATCGGATCACTAAGTCCTGCTTTCGCACCTGCTCGACTTGTAGGTCTCGCAGTTAAGCTCCCTTATGCCTTTACACTCGACGCATGATTACCAACCATGCTGAGGGAACCATTGAGAGCCTCCGTTACAATTTAGGCATTCGTGTTTTCCTGTCTGAGGGAATTGTGTAGCGCATCGACGCGATGACGAAGGGATCCACGATCTCCCGGAACCGTTCAAACGATGTTCCGGAAACGTATATCTGGAAACCTTCTTTCTGCATGCGCGGCTCCGCTTCGAGTCCGAAGCGGGAGCGCAGTGCATCGCAAAGTCGCTCTACATCATTCAGGACAAAACCCTGCGTGTTGAACACCACGCCTTTTGATTCACGCGATTTGACCGATCCGTCGTCCATGAACCAGTACGCAACGCTGCGTGCTGTCATGAAATGATGGATCAGTTTTGGAACGCACTTGCGGCCGCCGTTGTGAATTGATGAGCGTAGAAGCGAAAGGCTTCATGGCTCACTGTCTGAAACCACACGTTGTCATGCGTGGAGTCGACCTTCGCCTGCGGGGGAGTGAGGATCCACTCTTTGAATATGCCGTACAGGTGTTCCGCGTACAGCGCCTGTTTCGCGCCGTATTCGAACTTCACCCTGTAGGTTCTGCCGCGGTTTTGCGTCTCGAGGTGCGCGTCACCCAGGAGCAGCCCGACGAGCGTGTTGCGCTGCACGTCGGTCAGCTTGAGCCCGGATTTGCGCTCCTCAATTGCGCGTGAATGCATTGTTTGTCCGTCAGACTGGAATCCTGCCGCTCCTGAGCGACAGGCCTTCGTATCGCTACGAAGATCAGACTATATCACTTCCGCCGCGGTGTCCTGCGTCGGAATCCGGCGTATAGTCGTTGAGGGGTCCGCGTACGGCGGACTTCCCTGCTGATTGTCCGCACTGCTGGATGTTTTACTCTTGTACGAACGAGTCCCAGCAGATACTCACCACATGACCCTCCCGGACGGAGATTCCAGGAGAATGCCTGTGAACGGATGTTCCAGCATACAGCCAGATGTTGGTCCCGATGTTGCCATCGGGAAGCCCCAGATTTGTATCGCGGTCGAGGCGACCGCCCCAGTCAAACTACCCGCCTAACACGGTCCCTCTGCCGGATTACGGCAGGAGGTTAGAATTCAAACAGAACAAGGGTGGTATTTCACTGGTGACTCCACCGAGGCTAGCGCCCCGGCTTCAATGTCTCCCACCTATGCTACACATGTTTTGCCCGAACCCAATGCTAAGGTATAGTAAAGCTTCACGGGGTCTTTCCGTCCATATGCGGGTAACCGGCGTCTTCACCGGTACCACAAGTTCACCGAGCCCATGGTCGAGACAGTGACCAAATCGTTACACCATTCGTGCAGGTCGGAACTTACCCGACAAGGAATTTCGCTACCTTAGGACCGTTATAGTTACGGCCGCCGTTTACCGGGGCTTCGGTTCAAAGCTTTGCCTTGCGGCTGACCTCTCTCCTTAACCTTCCGGCACCGGGCAGGTGTCACACCCTATACGTCGTCTTTACGACTTAGCAGAGTGATGTGTTTTTGTTAAACAGTCGCTTGGCCCGTTTCACTGCGATCCCGATGCGCCCCGGGGAGTAAATCCCCTCACGCAACGGGACACCCTTTATTCCGAAGTTACAGGGTCAGTTTGCCGAGTTCCTTGACCATGGCTCACTCGAGCACCTTAGGACATTCATCCTCATCTACCTGTGTCGGTTTGCGGTACGGACTGCCTGCATTCTCCCGTGCGAGGTTTTTCTTGGCAGCTTGATTAGAACCAGTTTGTGGGCTTGCGCCCTCCCGTTCGGCTCTCGGAGATAACTCCCGGGCGGATTTGCCTACCCGAGACCCCTACCACCTTAGACCGTCTATTCCAACAGACGGCTGGTCTTCACTCCTGCGTCACCCCTCACAGTCAAACGACTGCAAACAGGTACGGGAATATTCAACCCGTTTTCCATCGCTTACGCCGTTTGGCCTCAGCTTAGGATCCGACTAACCCTGAGACGATTAACGTTGCTCAGGAAACCTTAGATTTTCGGTGTGCAGCTTTCTCAGCTGCATTATCGTTACTTATGCCTACATCTGCATTTCTCTGCGCTCGAGCATGCGTCGCCGCACACCTTCGCCCGAAGGCCCGCGTTCACCGCGGTCGCACAGAGAATGCTCCTCTACCACAATCCGCTTGCGCGGATGTCCACTGCTTCGGTACAAGGTTTAGTCCCGAGAATTATCGACGCTGGGTCGCTTGACTAGTGAGCTATTACGCACTCTTTAAATGAATGGCTGCTTCTAAGCCAACATCCTAGTTGTCTATGCAACCCAACATCCTTTGTCTGTTAACCTTGATTTGGGGACCTTAGCAGGTGGTCTGGGTTATTCCCCTCTCGGCGTCGAAGCTTATCCCCCGTCGCCTGACTCCCAGGAAACATGTCAACGGAATTCGGAGTTTGTCTGGGTTTGGTATCGTTGTGACGACCCTAGCCCAATCAGTGCTCTACCTCCGCGACACTCTTACCTGAGGCTAGCCCTAAAGCTATTTCGAGGAGTACGAGCTATCTCCGGGTTCGATTAGCTTTTCACTCCTACCCACAACTCATCCGAGAAGTTTTCAACCCTCATCAGTTCGGACCTCCATGAGGTTTTACCCTCACTTCATCCTGGTCATGGGTAGATCACCCGGTTTCGCGTATACCGCACGATACTGTATCGCCCTGTTCAGACTCGCTTTCGCTACGGCTACGTCTCTTGAGAGACTTAACCTCGCATCGTACGAGTAACTCGTAGGCTCATTAAGCAAAAGGCACGCAGTCACTCTCACGGCCGTGCAAGCACGGCCGCAATCGCTCCTACCGTTTGTAAGCATGCGGTTTCAGGTACTATTTCACCCTCCTGTTAGGAGTGCTTTTCACCTTTCCCTCACGGTACTTGTTCACTATCGGTCACTGGAGAGTTTTTAGCCTTGCGAGATGGTTCTCGCTGATTCGCACAGACTTCCACTTATTCCGTGCTACTTGGGAACGCTCACCAGGGAGCCACACTGTTTTCGCCTACGGGACTTTCACCTCCTGTGGTTCTTCTTTCCAAAAGATTCGGCTAACACTGTGGTTTCTTACTCCCCGACCTCCACGCAAATTGGTCTGCAAGCGCCCCACAACACCACCGACACAACGGTTGCGTCCTTTACTGTGTCAGATGGTTTAGGCTCTTTCCTTTTCGCTCGTCACTACTCGGGAAATCGTTATTACTTTTTCTTCCTAGGGGTACTGAGATATTTCAATTCCCCCCGTTCGCTCTGCCGCGCCTATGAATTCAGCGCGGAGTTACGCCATATTACTGGCGTAGAGTTGCCTCATTCGGAAATCGCCGGGTCAAAGGTTGTTTCCACCTATCCGACGCTTATCGCAGGTAACCACGTCCTTCATCGCCTTCCAGTGCCAAGGCATCCACCGCATGCTCTTAGTAACTTAACCAAAAATCCTTATTGATCCAGATAGTCCTTCAGGTGCATCAATAAGTATATGGAACTTAAGACACATACATAGATCTTGGCGATCTACTTGTAATTGGATGTCAGTCGTCAGATCCGGCACGTTTGTTCGCCCTGCCTGCGCAGGACAACTACAGGCGCCGTACTGACTGCACTCTTCCCGTTTGTCAAAGAACAATTGAATCAGAATCTCGTGGAGCTAACCGGGATCGAACCGGTAACCTTGGCGCCGCAGGCGCCACGCTCTCCCTCTTGAGAGTAGTTCCGAACTTAGCCAGAAGTGGAGCTGAGGGGGATCGAACCCCTGACCTTGGCGCTCCAAGCGCCACGCTCTCCCTCTCGAACACTTGTGGAGCTAACCGGGATCGAACCGGTAACCTTGGCGCCGCAGGCGCCACGCTCTCCCTCTTGAGAGTAGTTCCGAACTTAGCCAGAAGTGGAGCTGAGGGGGATCGAACCCCTGACCTTGTGGTTGCAAACCACACGCTCTCCCAGCTGAGCTACAGCCCCGGTAGAACGTCTTACATATGATAGCTGAGCTCTAGCCCCTGCCACTCCGGAGGCGGCTCACCCTGATTGTTGTGGGCCTGAGTAGAGTTGAACTACTGACCTCACGCTTATCAGGCGTGCGCTCTAACCACCTGAGCTACAGGCCCCATAACAGAAAAATCGAAGATGGAGGATTGAGGACCGAGAGAAGCCGATCAACAACACTGATCACTGGAAAATTAAGTGTGCACAGCCACAGAGGAGAATCTTAACGGAGCGTTAATTTTAAGTTGTCATCGGCCGCCTTGCGACGGTCAGATAACTCCTTAGAAAGGAGGTGATCCAGCCGCACCTTCCGATACGGCTACCTTGTTACGACTTAGCCCCAGTCACTGGTCTTACCTTAGACGCCTGCCCCCCTTGCGGGTTGGCGCAGCGGTTTCGGGTACTCCCAGCTTCCATGGCTTGACGGGCGGTGTGTACAAGGCCCGGGAACGTATTCACCGCGCCGTGCTGATGCGCGATTACTAGCAATTCCAGCTTCATGGAGTCGAGTTGCAGACTCCAATCCGAACTGAGACCACTTTTTTGGGATTAGCTTCGCCTCGCGGCTCTGCAGCCCTCTGTAGTGGCCATTGTAGCACGTGTGTGGCCCCGGATGTAAGGGCCATGAGGACTTGACGTCATCCCCACCTTCCTCGCTACTTGCGTAGGCAGTCCACTTAGAGTGCCCAGCATTACCTGATGGCAACTAAGTGCAGGGGTTGCGCTCGTTGCGGGACTTAACCCAACACCTCACGGCACGAGCTGACGACAGCCATGCAGCACCTGTACCAGCGTGTATTGCTACAAGACCGACTTTCATCGGTTGTCGCTGGCCTTTCAAATCCGGGTAAGGTTCTTCGCGTTGCATCGAATTGAACCACATGCTCCACTGCTTGTGCGGGCCCCCGTCAATTCCTTTGAGTTTCAACCTTGCGATCGTACTCCCCAGGTGGGGTACTTAATGCGTTAGCTTTGGCACTGAACCTTGCGGCCCAGCACCTAGTACCCATCGTTTAAGGCGTGGACTACCAGGGTATCTAATCCTGTTTGCTCCCCACGCTTTCGCGCCTCAGTGTCAGTTACGGACCAGGAGACCGCCTTCGCTACCGGTGTTCTTCATGATATCTACACATTTCACCGCTACACCATGAATTCCATCTCCCTCTGCCGTACTCAAGAACTTCAGTATCGAGGGCAGTTCTGCAGTTAAGCTGCAGGCTTTCACCACCGACTTAAAGTTCCACCTACACGCCCTTTACACCCAGTAATTCCGGACAACGCTCGGATCCTACGTATTACCGCGGCTGCTGGCACGTAGTTAGCCGATCCTTATTCGCAGGGTACGGTCAATGGCACCCGAAGGCGCCACATTCATCCCCTGCAAAAGAAGTTTACATCCTAACGGACTTCATCCTTCACGCGGCGTCGCTGCGTCAGCCTTTCGGCCATTGCGCAATATTCCTCACTGCTGCCTCCCGTAGGAGTCTGGACCGTGTCTCAGTTCCAGTGTGGCTGATCATCCTCTCAGACCAGCTACCCATCGAAGGCTTGGTGGGCCGTTACCTCACCAACTACCTAATGGGGCGCAGGCTCATCAATAGGCGCCCTTGCGGGCCTTTAACAACTGTCACCATGCGGTGCCGCTGCATTATCGGGTATTAGCCTCGATTTCTCGAGGTTGTCCCCGTCCTAAAGGCAGATTGCCTACGTGTTACTCACCCGTGCGCCACTTTACTCAGGATATTGCTACCCTTTTCTCGTAGACTTGCATGTGTTAAGCACGCCGCCAGCGTTCGTCCTGAGCCAGGATCAAACTCTCCGTTGTAGTTTTTTCAAACTATAAGTTTCGAGTTTGATGCTTGGCCACATTACCTCCCGCCCAACATCGGACGGAAACTAATCTTAGCCAAGGTTTAGCTCTGCTAAGATTGACGTATGGCTATGCACACTATTTTTCAAAGAACACCAGCCTTTTTGAGGCTGCCGCATTCTGAGCGGGCATTAAATATACCAAAACAAACCCTTATTGTCAATACCTGAAAAGACTTATTGCAACGTTTCTTGAAGCGAATTGTTGCAGTCTCAATGAGGGGACTATAGGGTACGTCATTTCCGGCCGAAAGTCAAGGAGAATCTTCAAGTCGAGAGGATTCTTGCGAGGCGCCACAGGTCTTTATCGAGTGCCTTCCTCTGGGACCACGTCTCGGCAAGCGGCGTATACGCGATTTTGCCGTGTATCTCCCCCACCATCACGTTCGTCTGCCCTTCAAGGATCGCATCAACGGCCGCAAGCCCCATGCGGCTCGCGAGAATCCTGTCGCGCGCGCTCGGACTCCCCCCGCGCTGTATGTGCCCGAGGACGCAGACGCGGTAATCGTAGCCGGCGGTGTCCTTGATCTTCTCCGCAAGGCTGAACGCACCCCCCTCTTCCTCCCCTTCGGCCACGATGATTATCGCGCTCGATTTGACCTTCTTGTAATTCTCGAGATACTCCCTGAGCGCCTCGACGTTCGTCCGCGTCTCGGGAATCGCGACGTATTCCGCGCCGCTGGAGATCCCCACGTCGAGCGCGATGAAGCCGGCGTCGCGACCCATGACCTCCACGTAGAAGAGCCGGTCGTGCGAGGCGGCCGTGTCGCGTATCTTGTCGATCGCCTCCATCGCCGTGTTCACCGCCGTATCGTACCCGATCGTGAAATCGGTGCCGAACAGATCGTTGTCGATCGTCCCCGGCACGCCGATCGCCGCGACGCCGTGTTCCTCGATGAGGCGGACGACCCCCTGAAATGTCCCGTCGCCGCCGATCGCCACGAGCCCTTCTATCCCCGCCTTCTCGAGCTGCGCCGCGGCGCGTGCGCGTCCCTCCGGCGTGCGGAATTGCTCGGAGCGCGCCGTGCGGAGAATCGTTCCTCCCCGCTGTATGATGTTCGACACGGAACGGGCGCTGAGGTCGACAAAATTCCCCTCGATCATCCCTTCGTACCCGTGCTGTATGCCGATCACCTCGCAGCCGTTGTACAGGCCGTTGCGAACAACAGCACGGACGCACGCGTTCATCCCCGGAGCATCACCGCCACTGGTATAGACGCCTATTCGTTTCATTCAGATCAAGAGACTTGATTGAAAATGGAAAACTGAGGATCGAGAACTCATTCAAGACGCATTGACGATTGACTGATGACTACTTCAAATCACCAAGAGACCAGCGCTTCATCTGCTCGAGAAGCGCCAGGTCAGTCAGCTCGTAATGAATGGGGGTTATCGAAATCCAGTTGTCACGCACGGCAATCTGGTCGGTGTCGGGATCGGTGTCGCGCACCGCCATGCTTCCGGATAGCCAGAAATACTCCCTCCCTGCTGGGTCGCGCCTGACGTCGAATGTGTCTTCCCACGAGGAGCTCCCCTGGCGGGTGATGCGCACCCCCCCGATCCTCTCCTCCGGCACCGCCGGTACGTTGACGTTGAGGAGCGTCCCGCGCGGAAGTCCCTCGGCAACGACGCGCCCCGCAAGACGTGCCGCGAATTTTGCGGCATACGTGAAGTCGGCCTGGTCGTGCGTCGTGAGTGAGACCGCGATGGAGGGGATGCCGAGAACGGTCCCCTCGGTCGCTGCGGACACGGTGCCGGAGTAAAGGATATTGATCGCGGTGTTCGATCCGTGATTGATCCCCGACATCAGGAGGTCCGGCTTCTCCTTCAGGAGGAACCGGACGCCGAGCTTCACCGCGTCGGCCGGCGTCCCGTCGACCGCGTATCCGAAGAATTCCCCGTTCTTCCTGAACGGGAGCGCGCGGAGCGGGTAGTTCATCGTGATGGCGTGCCCGACGGCGCTCTGCTGCCTGTCCGGGGCGACGACGGTCACGCGGGCGATCTTCTTCATCTCCTGCGCCAGGGCATAGATCCCGGGCGCGTCAATCCCGTCGTCGTTCGCAATCATCACATGAAAGGGCATAGGGGGGCTCGCGTCGCGCTGCACGGGGAGAGGGCTAATAACTTTCTTTCGTCGTGGGGAACTGCTTCGTTTTCACGTCGCTGATGTACCGCTTGAACGCTCCCCGCATCGTGTCCGCCATTTCGGCGTACCGGCGCACGAACCGGGGCCTGAATTCCTCCGTCAGCCCGAGCATGTCATGGACGACGAGAACCTGTCCGTCGCAGTGGGGGCCGGCGCCGATGCCGATCGTGGGAACGGGAACCGCCGCCGACACCCTCCGCGCAAGTCCCGCGGGGATCTTCTCCAGCACGATGGCGAACACCCCGGCATCCGACAGGATCTTCGCGTCGCGCAGAAGCTGGGCGGCTTCGCGCTTATCCTGCGCGCGCACCTCGTACGTCCCGAACCGGTTTATCGCCTGCGGCGTGAGCCCCAGGTGTCCCATCACCGGGATGCCGATCTTCACGAGGTGCCTGACGATCCCGGCGACGTATTCCCCCCCTTCCAGCTTCACCGCACCCACCCCCACCTCCTTCATGACGCGCCCGCAGTTGCGGACGGCTTCCTCGATACTGTTCTGGTACGACATGAAGGGGAGATCGACGACGATAAGGGCGTTCCTGACCGCCCGCTTGACGGCCTTGGCATGGTAGATCATGTCGTCGAGCGTCACGGGGAGCGTCGTCTCGTGCCCCTGCACGACATTGCCGAGGGAGTCCCCGACGAGGATGATGTCGATCCCGACCTGGTCGAGGTACCGCGCGGTGAGAAAATCGTAGGCCGTGAGCATGGCGATCTTCTCCCCCGCACGCTTCATCGTCATAACGGTCTTCGTCGTCACAACCCGCGGCGACGTCTTCTGTGCCGTGCTCATGAGTCCCTCATGCCGTTTGTGTCGTCAGCCGCGCGGGGGGAGCAAACGCCAGTCCCCATGTCTCCTCGAAGCCCCTGCGGATGGATCCGCCGAGATCATCCATCCGGACCGGCTCACCGGTGATCATGCGCAGGTCCGCCGTCTTCGCCCGGAGAGCCGCGCGGATCTTCTCGCGCGCACCGTCAAGGGGGGAAGCCAGGTAGTCGGCGAGGCGGACGTGGGCATCCCCGCAGAGTATCGAGCCGTGCTGCAGCACGACGTCCCCCGCCGGGCCGCCGAACCTGCGCTGGGCGCTGCCGACGAGCTTCCGCCCCCGCCATTCGATCTCGTAGCGCGCGGAACTCGCAAAGCAGGGAACCGAGGAGGAGGAGCGGTATTCTTTCGCAAAATCGGGCTGGGATTTCCGCAGCGAGACCTCGACCCCGTAGATCGCGAGCCCGCGCACGAGCGCCGTGCTTATCTCGTTGTACACCCGGAGGATGCTCCTCCGCCCCGCCGGCATCACAACGCTGTACGTGAGCTCATCGGCATGGAGAATCGCGCGTCCCCCCGTCGGCCTCCGGACCACGTCGATGCCGTCCGCGGCGCAGCGCACCGCGTCAATGTCCGCCACCGCCTGGTTGTACCCGAGAGAGATCGCCCAGGGGCGCCACCGGAACAGCCGGAGCACGGGGTTTCCTTCACCCGCCGCCAGGGCGCGCGCCATGGATTCATCGAGCGCCATGTTGAACGCGCCGGTCTGCTCGCCGGACTCGACATATGTCCACTCCGCAGCGGGCATCTGATCAGCGCCTGAGGCGGGGGCCGGACATGATCCCCCGCTTGCTCTTTGCGATGAAATCAAGGACGTTCTGCACCTCCCTGCAGCCGGAGAGGGCGGCGTCCTCCCTTATGCGCGCGACCGCCTGCGACACGTTGAGGCCGGACCTGTAGATGAGCGCGTACGCGCGGTCGAGAGCGTCAATGACGCCCGGTAGAAAACCGCGGCGCCTGAGGCCGATCGAATTCAGCCCTTCGAACACCGCCGGCTCGCCCCCCGCCAGCACGTACGGAGGAACATCCTTGGGGACGCGCAGCCCCCCCCCGATCATCGCGTGCTGCCCGATGTGGACGAACTGGTGGACCGGCGTTATGCCGCCGATCGTCACCCAGTCCTCAACGGTGATGTGGCCGGCAAGCATCGCCGCGTTCGAAAGAATGACGTGGTCGCCGACGGAGCAGTCGTGCGCGACGTGTGAGAACGCCATGAGAAAGCAATCGCGTCCGATCACCGTCCGTCCGCCCTCCCCCGTCCCCCTGTGGAGCACGGCGTACTCGCGGACGGTCGTCCTGTCCCCGATCTCGCACGTGGACGCCTCACCGGCGTACCTGAGGTCCTGGGGGGCGTGGCCGATCACCGCGCCGTGATGAATGCGGCATTCACTGCCGATGCGTGCGCCTATGGCGATAAGCGCGTTCCCGGCGACGGTCGTCCCGTCGCCGATCACCGCACCGTCCTCGACGATCGTGAAGGGGCCTATGGAAATATTCGTGCCGAGGCGGGCCTTCGGGCTCACCGCGGCACGGGGATCGATGGATATGCTCATGGAGGTAATCAGTTCATTGTGGGGTTGGACCGGGACAGGGGAGCCCCCTGTCCGCCGTTCCCGCCCGCCGCCTCCTGCTGCACCTCGTTTCGGGGAACGATGGAAGCCATCATCTCGGCCTCGGCGACAAGCGTGCCGTCCACGAACGCGAGGCCTTTCATCTGGCAGATCCTGCTCTTCCGGCTGACCATCGTGAGCTCGAACACGATCTGATCCCCCGGCAGAACCGGTTTCCGGAATTTGGCGTTGTTGATCGCCATGAAGTACACGAGTTTGTCGCCGGGATTCTCGATGCCGTTCAGCAGCAGGATCCCTCCCGTCTGACCCATCGCCTCGAGGATAAGGACCCCGGGCATGACGGGACGGCCCGGGAAGTGCCCTTCGAAGAACGGCTCGTTCGCCGTCACGTTCTTCACGCCGACGATCTTCTCGTCCATCTGGAATTCGATGATCTTGTCGATGAGAAGAAACGGGTAGCGGTGCGGGATGATTTTCTTGATGGCGTTGATGTCGAAGACGACCCCTTCCTTCCGCTCGTGCTGGTACCGCCGGATGAGCTTCTTCTGCTGGTAGAGCTTCCTCACCATCCGGGCGAATTCGATGTTGCTCGCATGGCCGGGGCGGGCTGCGAGTATCTGGGCCTTGAGCGGAACGCCGATAAGCGCAAGATCGCCCATGACGTCGAGGAGCTTGTGGCGCGCCGGCTCGTTGGGAAAATGCAGGGGCCTGTTGTTGATGACGCCGTTGCTTCCGAGGATGACGGCGTCCTTGATCCCGAGCTTCGTGGAAATCCGCTTTATCTCCGCGTCTTCAAGATCCCTGTCCACGATCACGATGGCGTTGTCGAGGTTGCCGCCGCGGATGAGTCCCTGCGAGTGGAGGACCTCCACTTCGTGGAGGAAGCAAAACGTCCTGCACGGGGCGAACTCCGCGACAAATTCGGTTTCGAGGTTGAACAGCCCCGTGTGCTGGCTTCCCAGCGCGGGGTTGTTGTAGTCGACCATCACGGTAATGCGGTAATCGTCGGTCGGAAGGGCGACAATGTCGACCTTCTTCTCTTCGTTGTGATAATGAACCGTCTGGTCGATGATCAGGTAATCTTTCGGCGCGTTCTGCTTTTCGAACCCCGCCCGAAGGAGGACATCCACGTACGGCTTCGCGCTCCCGTCCCCGACCGGCGGTTCATTGGCGTCGAGTTCGATGAGCACGTTGTCGACCTGCAGCCCGACAAGGGCGGCCATGACGTGCTCGACCGTGTGGATCCGTGCGTCACCGACCTCGATCGTCGTCCCGCGGGAGATGTCGACGACGTGGTCCACGTCCGCCGGCACTTCCGGGGAGCCTCCCAGGTCGATCCGCCGGAAGCGGATGCCGTAGTTCTCCGGCGCCGGCTTGAACGTCATCGTGGAGACGCTCCCGGTATGAAGACCGGTGCCGCTGATGGACACCGGCTGCTTGATTGTGCGCTGCTGGACGAGCATGGTGGCTCCGGAGATCTGTGACCCGATGGACTACGTTACGACCGCGGCTTCAACTTTTCAAGTTCCCTGCGCAGCGCCTCAACCTCGGATTTCAACTCACGGAGCGCGGCCAGCGCATCCGGTATCTGCGGCATGGCCCCCATGATCCGGGACGCCAGCCGAAACGGGACCGACGGGGTCCCCATGTACGTCCCCCCGGGAACTGTCGTGGAGCGGTGGACGCCGGACTGTGCGCCCCATTTCGAATCGTCGGCGATCGCGAGGTGCCCGGCAAATCCCACCTGTCCCCCGATCATGTTCCGTTTGCCGATCTTCGTGCTTCCCGAAATTCCGGACTGCGCGGCGAGGACCGAGTTCTCGCCGATCACGACGTTGTGGGCGACCTGAATCAGGTTGTCAAGCTTCGCCCCCTTTTCGATCCGCGTCTCCCCCATCGTTGCCCGGTCCACGGTGCAGTTTGCGCCGATTTCGACGTCATCCCCCACTGTCACGATGCCGAGCTGGGGGATCTTCTCGTACGTGCCATCCGGCTTCGGCGCAAACCCGAATCCGTCGCTTCCGATCACAGTCCCGGAATGGATTATCACCCGGTCGCCGATCCTGCACCCCTCCCTGACCGTCACATTCGCATACAGGAGGGTCCGTGCGCCTATCACGACATCCCTCGCGACCACCGTCCCCTGCATTATCATCGTGCCTTCGCCGACGGAGGAGCGTTCCCCCACGAACGCGTGGGCCCCGATGCGGACCCCCCCGCCAAGCTTCACTCCCTCCTCAAGAACCGCGGTGGGGTGTATTCCGGGGGGAGGGGATCTTCCGGTGGGTGAAACAGGATGAGGATCTTCAGAAACGACGCGTACGGATCGTCAACGCGGAGATACACCGGCGGGCGTCGCAGCCCCGCAGGGAGGGGCACCGCCGCGTTTCTGCCGATGATGACGGCCGACGCGAGCGTCGTCTCGAGGTACCGTGCGTACCTGGGGTTGGCAAGGAAGCTTATGTCGCCGGGCCCCGCCTCTTCGATCTTCGCAACCCGCCCTATCTCGGCCGCACCATCCCCCTCGACGGCGGCGTCGAGACGGGCCGCAATGTCACGAACGGTCATCATAGGCGGAGAGGGGGGTTATTTCCCGAACGTTTGCATCCGCTGCAGGACGCGCTGGGTCAGGTCGTACTTGTCGTTTGCGTACAGAACAAGGATCTCCCCGCTCCGGTCGAAGATGTAATCGTACCCGTCGTCCTTCGCGATTTCCTCGAGGACGTGGAACATCTTGTTCTGGATCGGCTTCATGATATCGTTCTGCTTCTGGAACAGCTCGCCGTTCTGACCGAATTTCTTGTTGCGGAAGTCGGTGATGCTCTGGTCGAGCTCGCGAAGTTCGCGCTCCTGATCCGCCCGGACCTGGTCCGTGAGGATCAGCTTCCGCTTGTCGAAGTCGTCGTACTTCTTCTTCCATTCCGCCTGCATCTTCTGCAGGTCCGCCTCCCACCCCGCCACGAGGGCGTCAATAGATTTCTGGGCGTCGATCGCCTCCGGGAGCGTCTGCATTATCGTCTCGGAGTTGATGTGACCGATCTTCATCTGCGCGGCCGCCCCCGCGCACGCCAGCGCGAGAAGCGCCCCCACAATGAATCGTTTCATGTGCTCCCCCTCTTCTTATGCTCTAACCGCGTCTCAGCCTGTCGATGACCTTGAACGTGATGTCGTCCTTCGGGTCGCCGTAGAGCAGGATCTGGATCTGGTCGGTCTTGTCAAATACAAAATTGTACTTCAGCTCCTTCGCCACCGCGGAGATCGCGGACTTGATCCTGTCGCGGATCGGGTTGATTATCATCTCCGACTGGCGGGCAAGGAGGCCGTCCTGGCCGAACCGGGTGACCTGGAATTCCTGGACCGCCTGGTTCTGCTCGAGAAGCTTCTGCTGTTCGGTCTTCTTCGTCGCGTCGTTGTAAAGCGACTCCTTCTTCTGGTACTCGGCGTATTTATCCTGCAGGTCTTTCTTCATCGCTTCGAGCGAATCCTGCATCGGTTTCCCGATGCCGTCGATCCGCTTCTGCGCATCCTGGGCGGCGGGAAGCTCGGCGAAGATTTTCGAGGAATTCACGAAGGCGATGCGCTGCTGCGCGCCCGCGGAACAGGCAAAGAGGAGAAGGCCTGCGACTATCAGGGCAAGAGAACGAGTTTTCACGAGAGCCTCAATATGAGAATGGGAAATGGACTGTTATGAACACACACCGATGCCGGCAGCGACCTCAGAATCCCTTGCCGAACTGGAAATGGAAATGCCACCCGGAAGCGGCCGTGCTGCCGGGGGTCACGCTGTCGAACCCGTACCCGTAATCGAAGCCGAGAAGGCCGATCGGCTGGATCTGGATGCGCGCCCCGAATCCGGCGGAGCGTTTCAGGTCGAAGAAATTCGCCTCCGAGAGCGTCGGGTAGATGTTCCCGCCCTCCGCGAACAGGAGGAAATAGATCGGAATGGGGTTTAACGCTGCGGCGAATCTCAGCTCGAGCGTCTGCTTCGTCATCACGTTTCCGTACGCCACGGTCCCCACGTCGTTCCGGACGCCGATGGACTGGTCGTCATACCCCCTGAGGGGCGTCGTGGCAACGTATCCGAGTCCCGTCCCCCCCATGATGAACTCGTCAATCGGGTTGATGAGGGAATTGCCGATGGGCGCAAGGTAGCCGTAGACCGAGCTCCAGTAGAGCGCCACGCGCGTGCTGTTGAACATCGGAATGTAGAATTCCGACGAGAATATCCACTTCGTGAAGTTTATGTTCCCCGGGAGGATCGGGCCGCCGGACATCTGGATCGACAGGGACACGTTCGAGCCGTACGTCGGGAAGGTCGGGTTGTCGATGCTGTTCCGTGTGATGATCTGGGTGATGCTCACCTGCTGCGACACGCCTTCTCTGTAGATTCCCTCGCCGGCGCGGACGTTGTTGAACTGGCCGTTCAGGATCCAGTCGCCGCGGAAGAAGTCGTCGGGCCACCTGAACCTGCGGCCGATGCGGATCGATGCGCCCGTCTGCTGCAGGTCAAAGCCGTAGATCTGCCGCGTATCAAAGAGCGTCACGCCGAGAAGGGTCGGCGACCCCCACAGCCAGGGCTCCGTGAACCCGAGGCTGAACGTCCTGAAGCGGGAGCCCTCGCCGAACTGCCACTGGAAGTCCAGGATCTGCCCCGCTCCACCCGTCAGAGGTTCGCTGATCGAAAAATTGTTTATCGTGAATCCCAGGGCGCCCGTGACGCCGAAGGCGCCACTGTAGCCGACGGAGGCGTTGATGTTGTCGCTCGATTTCTCCTCGACTTCGTATGTGAGGTCGACGGTTTTGTCGTCGACGAGATTGTAATCGGGCTTGATTTTCTCCGGATTGAAGTAGTTCAGAACGGAGAGCTGGCGGATGCTTCGCATGATCGCCGCGCGGCTGAAATAGTCCCCCGGCCTCGTGTAGAGCTCGCGGCGGATGACCTTCTCCTGCGTTTTCGTGTTCCCCCGGATGTTGACGTGCCCGATCTTGAACTGGTTCATCTCGTACACGTTGATCGTGATATCGACAGAATCCTCGCCCACCCGTGTCTCCGTCGGTTCCAGGTTCACGCGGAGGTATCCGTTGTCGAGGTAGAGCGACGCCACGTCGTTCTGGGATTCGTTGCCGCGCAGGTTATGATCGAACTTCTCCTGGTTGTAGATTTCCCCGCCGACCATGCCAAGCCGCTGGTTCAGTTCGTCAGCCGAATACACGGTGTTCCCCTGCCATGTGATCCGTCGGATCTTGTACTGGGCCCCTTCCTTCACGCGTATGAGGATGTCCATGTCCTCCTTGGAAGGAGAATACCAGATCGAATCGCCAAGGACCTCCGCGTCGCGGTACCCGTTCTTCTGATAGAACCCGACGATCAACTTCTTATCCTCGTCGTATTTCTTCCTGTCGAATTTCGCGGACGACCAGAACTTCCACCAGTGCTTTTCCGAGGTCTCGTCCATCGCCCCGCGGAGGTCCCCGTCGGTGAACGCCGCGTTGCCCGAAAAGGTGATGTGGTCGACCTGGACCTCGTTCCCCTCGTCGATCGTGATCTTGAGGTAGATGCGGTTCTTCAGTGAGTCCATTTTCACCGTCTCGACCTTGATCACGGCGAGAAGATACCCGTCTTTCTGGTAGAGCTTCTGGATCTCCTTCTGAATCCTGATGGATTCCTGCGGCTGGTAGACCTGCCCCTTGACGAGGCCGATCTTCTTGTTGATATCGTCCTCGCTCACCTCCTTGCGCCCGACGAACTCCGCGTGATCGAACCGGGCGAGCTCCCTGACGGTGAGGAGGACGTAGATGCCGTTCCCCGCGCGCCTGTCGATGGACACCTGCACGTCGTCGAAGAGTTTCAGTCCCCACAGCCGCCGTATCGCCTGACCGATCTGATCGCCGGGGATCGTGATCTGGTCCCCCACCTTGAGTCCGGCGTTGGCGATTATCGCGGCAGGATCGGCAAGCGTGTTCCCTTCGACGGAGATGCCGAGGATCTTATCCACCTCCGTCGGAGGCGGCTTTTCCTGGGCGCCGGCGGTAGAGCACAGGACACACCCTGCGAGAACGGCTACAACCGCAACGATTTTCATATCAGAGTCCTGTGACACTCTTGATGAGCCTTGTGAACGGCGCCTCCACGGACGGACCGGGCGTGACCTGTTCGCTGACCATGCCGAACCGCCTCTCCCGTTTCTGGTAATCGCGTACCGCCGCGTAAAGTTCGTCGCGCCGGAAGCCCGGCCAGTATTTAGGGGTGATATAGATCTCGGTGTACGCGAGCTGCCAGAGGAGGAAATTGCTGATCCGGAACTCTCCGCTCGTTCGTATGAGGAGATCGGGGTCCGGTATGCCCGCCGTGGAAAGGTACGAGCCGAGAAGCTCTTCGTTCACCTGCTCCCCCGCGATCCGGTGTTCCGCCGCGTCGCGCACGATTCTCGCGACCGCGCGGGTGAGGTCCCATCGCCCGCTGTAGCTGAGCGCAAGAATCAACGTGAGGCCGGTGTTGTCCTTGGTCTTCTGTATGTCTTCGAGGAGTTCGTTCTGGACTTCCCGGGGAAGGGCGGCGATCTCGCCGATCGCCTGTATGCGGACGTTATTCGTGTTGAGCCTGTCCGTCTCGTCCTTCAAGGCTTTGAGGAGGAGACGCATGAGGAGAGACACTTCCTCCTGGGGGCGTTTCCAGTTTTCGGTGGAGAACGCGTAGAGCGTCAGGTACTGCACGCCAAGCTGACCGCACGCCTCTACAGTGTCGCGGACCGATTCAACCCCCTCTGTGTGCCCCGCGATCCTCGGCATCCCGCGCTTTTTTGCCCACCGGCCATTCCCGTCCATTATGATCGCGACATGGCGGGGGATTTCGCCTCCCGTCCGCAGCGTTTCCTGCACCTTCCGGTCTTCTCCCGTCGCGTGCTGTGGACCTTTTCCCAAGGAATGGACTCTCGCGTGATGATTTACCGTCCCCCGGAAGGGACGTTACAAGCCTGAATTGAAAATTTAATTGATTTACCCCTGAAAGTCAAGGTAACCCCGTGAGGGGAGGCACGCGGATGGCAGGGAATTTGTTCCGCGATCAGCGCGCCGGGCAGTCAGGGCGGCGGGAAGGACCGGGGGACGACGCGGGGGAGGCGGTCCGGCAGCGACCGGCGGGTTCTCTCCCCCCCCCGCGAGAGACTCACGGAGCGCGGAAACCTCCGCGGGATCATTGAGGTTGAACCGCGTGCGGCGGAACACTGCTCTGTTCCTTCCGGAGGTTTCTTTGGGCGGGAGAGTTTATATTGAAGAGGAACGAGCACAGGACCGCCGGCGTTGCGTTGTGAAAGCTCATCCAGGAGCGGAGCCATGGCGACTATCGGATTAAAATTGGGGGTGGGGATCGGAACGATGGTGATGCTCTGCGTCGCGATCGGGCTTGTCTCCTTTTTACAGTCGCGAGTTGTCAGCGGAAAGGTCAGGGAACTCACGGAAATTCGTGAGCCGGTCAACACCGCCGTGCACGGGATGGAGACGAGCCTCGAAGAGACTGCGCTTGCAACGCTCGGGTTTCTCTCGACGGGGGACACGCGGTTCCTCGAATCGTTCCAGAACGCCCGGGGGGAATTCGAACAGTCGGACCGGAAATACGGCGCGGCGGCGGGCCCCGAATCGGGTTCCAGGCTCCAGGCGGGATTCACCGAGTTCTGCACGCTTGCCGCGGACCAGATCGAGCTGCGAAACCGCCAGAGCAGGAACATGTCGTCGATCCTCAGGGACGTCGACGACATCGAGGACCTCCTGAAAGACAGGATTGTCCCTGCGATCAAGGCCGATGACCCGCTCGCTTATAAAAGAGAGCAGGCCGCACTCGAAATGGAAGTGAACGCCAACGCGATGACGAAGTCGCTCGGCAACTTCCTGATCACCGGCGAGCCGGAGTACGAATCGCGCCTCCACCACGCGGAGAGCGAATTCCAGCGCTACTTCGGCATATTCAGAAACGTCCTCATCACCTCGGAGGAGAAGGGGTGGACCGAAAGACTCGCCCGGCTTTCGGCACGCTGCACCGGGACGGCGCAAACAATCGCCGACGAGGGGAAGGAGCGGGCGCAGAAGCTGGCCGCGTTCGTCGTCGCGTACAGGGAGCTCGGGACGATACTGAACGACCGGCTCGAACTCCGGACGGAGCGGAACCTGGCGCTGGCGAAGGAGGACGTTCTCCGCACGGAGGCCGCGGCAAACACGAGGATATTCCTCGCGGTCCTCGCATGCGTCATCGTGGGGGTGCTCGGGGGGGCGCTGACGACGAAGAGCATCACTTCCCCGATCCGGGAGCTCGCCTCGGTAATGCACCGGGCGGCGAAAGGGGGACCCCTCCGGAGGGTAAATATCAGCTCCCCGGACGAGCTCCGCTCGCTCGGAGACGCGTTCAACATCATGACCGTCCAGCTCGAGCAGTCGGAGCGGCAGCGCTCGGCAGGGCTGCGGGCGTACGCGATCTCCGTCCAGCGCGCGCAGGAGGAGGAGCGGGAGAGAATCTCGCGCGAGCTGCATGACGACATCTGCCAGAGGCTGAGCGGGATGAAATTCAGGGTCGAAGTGCTGGCGGACGAGGCGGAGCCCGCGCAGAAGCGGATGGTGCGCGGACTCCGCGACATCAACCAGGAACTCGACCGCGCGATCACCGAAGTCCAGCGCATCTCCTCGAACCTCCGTCCCAGCGTCCTCGACGACTTCGGCCTCGTGACCGCGCTCAGGATGCTCAGCAAGGATTTCGAAAAAGTCCACTCGGTCCGCACATCGTTCCGCGAGACGCACGCAGTCCCCGGACCTGTCGACCCGAACATCGAGATCGCACTCTACAGAATCGCGCAGGAAGCCCTCTCCAACACCGCGAAGCACGCCCGCGCACAGTCCGTGACGCTGGACCTCGACAGGCAGGATGCGTCGATCCGGCTCACGATCGCCGACGACGGCACGGGGTTCGGGGAGAAGGACGCCGCGCGCGCGCGGGACGAGGGGCACGGGATGGGACTCATGTCAATGAGGGAGCGATCCGAGCTTCTGGGGGGGACGTTCCGGGTCGACACGGCAGCAGACCGGGGGACCACAATCATCGTCACACTACCACTGGGTGCGGAGGCCACACATGAAGAAAATCCGGATACTCATCGCGGATGACCACGACGTCGTCAGGAGCGGTCTCAGGATGCTCCTGAAGACATCGCCGGAATTCTCGATCACGGGGGAAGCCGCGGACGGGGAAGAAGCCGTGCGCCTCGTCAAGGAGCAGAAACCGGACGTCGTCTTCATGGATATCTCGATGCCGAAACTCGACGGGATCGGGGCGACGAAGATCATCAAGGAGAACCGCCCCGAGACAAGGGTCATCATACTGACAGTGCACGAGGACGAGGAGTACGCGTTCCACGTACTTCGCGCGGGGGCGAGCGGGTACCTCCTCAAGAACGCGAGCAGGAAAGAGATATTCGAGGCGGTGCAGTCCGCAATGGCGGGCGAGAGGTTCTTCAGTCCCGGGATATCGAAGCTCATCGTGGACGGCTTCATGAAGAGGGCGAACGAAGGAGGGGCGCACAATCACGCGGAGGAGAAACGCGACGCGGCGACCGGCCAGCAGCTCACGAAGCGGGAGCTCGAAGTCCTGCAGTACATCGCACAGGGGTTCACGAACAGGCAGATCGCGGACGCGCTGTTCCTCAGCTTCCGGACGGTCAACACGCACCGTGCAAATCTGATGCAAAAGCTGAACATCCATGATACCGCAGGGCTCGTCCGGCACGCGATAAGCCTTGGACTCGTCAAATCCGGCTCCTGAAAAGCATTTGCCCCCCACCCCGCGGGTGGGGGCCCTCCGCGACTACAGCATACGTACTAGGAGAGTGAGACGCCTTCCCTCGCTGTTGAAATACAACACGTCCCCGATTGATCCCGGGTGGGGAAAAACCTACCATTCTGTCACATCCGATGCGATCCGGGCCGGTTCGTGAACGGACGGTTCCCGGGATCCAACCACAGGAGAGGGAGAACTTATGAAGACCCAGGCGGCGGCATTTGTGCTCTGCATGCTTCTCGTTGTAGGGTGCAACAACGACAAAGAAGAGCTCCAGAAACAGCTCGCGGACGCGCAAAACGCACGGACATCGCTGCAGCAGGACATCACCGATCGTGACGCCTACTACGAGCAGGTCATGAAATCGGTCAATGAAGTCTACACCGACCTGGAGAAGGCCCGGATCAAAGAAGGAGAGCTGAAAAAGAAAGGGGCTGATCTTGAAGGACCCGCCCAGTATACGAACGCACAGTCGCGCGACAGGTTGATCCAGAACATCAACGAGATCGGAACGTCGCTCCAGGAAAACAGGAAGAAGATCGCCTCCCTCCAGGTCCGGATGAAGAACTTCAAGGGACAGATCGCGGGCCTGAACTCACTCATCGAGAACCTGAAGGCCTCGATACAGGAGCGGGAACAGTCCATCACTCAGCTCCAGGCGAAGGTGGAGGGGCTGCAGGCGACGATGGCCGAAAAGACGAAGCTCATCGAAGACAGGGACATGATGATCAGCGATCAGCAGCATACGCTGAACACCGCGTTCTACGTGGTGGGGACGCGCGATGAACTCCGGAAGAAAGGGATCATCAGCGACGAAGGAGGGTTCCTCTGGGGCCTTCTCGGCTCGACGACGGTCATGAACACGGGATTCGATCCTTCGGAATTCACCCCGATCGACAAGACAAAGGACCAGACGATAGCGGTGGACGGAAAGATCGCAGAGATCCTGCCGCGGAGGAGCACCGACCTTTTCGCCGCGACGCAGAAAGAGGAGAACCTCTCCGAGTTGACGATCACGAGTCCCGGGAAGTTCTGGCAGGAACACTACCTCGTCATCGTGAAAGACTGAAAAGCGTGGCGGACGGTCCCGCTCCCCGGGCGGCAAGTGCAAGACGGGGGAGGAGCGGGACCGACGCCCGTAAATTCCGCTTCCTCTCCCTCTTTTTCCCTCGCCTCCCCTCCTGTTTGACTTTCCCTCGCAAAACCGATATATATAGAGAGCGGAGGGTCGTTTCCACACCACCAGAACATAAGGAGCGTGATGCCCGGTCTCCCGAACATGCAGGGGATGATGAAGCAGATACAGAAAATGCAGGAAGCGGTGGCCCGCATCCAGCAGGAGCTTGAGACGAAGACCGTCGTCGGCGAATCCGGCGGCGGAATGGTGAAGGTCACCGCCAACGGCAAGCAGCATCTCACGGCGATTGCGATCGACAGGGAGGTTGTCAACCCGGCGGATATCGAGATGCTGGAGGACCTGGTCCTGGCGGCCGCGAACAAGGCCCTCGATGACGCCGGCAGGATGGCGCAGGAGGAAATGGCGAAGGCCACGAACGGCATGCTCCCGAACATCCCCGGGCTGAATCTCCCGGGTTTCTGACACACGGGCCGCGGGGAATTCCCGGCCCCTCCCCCCGCAGGCACATCCAACGACATCGGCATGCTGTACACCTCCGAAGCACTGCAGCAACTCATCGAAGAATTCTCCCGTCTCCCCGGGATCGGACGCAAATCGGCGCAGAGGATCGCGCTCTTCGTCCTGAAGCAGCCGCGGGAGGAGATCGTCCGGATGGCGAAGGCGCTCGTCAACGTCAAGGACCGGATCCGTTACTGTTCCGTATGCTGCAACATCACCGAGCAGGACCCCTGCGCCATCTGCGCGAGCCCCAAGCGGGACCGCACGATCATCTGCGTCGTGGAAGAACCGAACGACGTCATCGCCCTGGAGAAAACCAACGAGTTCAGGGGACTTTACCACGTGCTCGGCGGCTCGCTTTCACCCCTTGACGGGATAGGCCCCGAAGAGCTCAAAGTGAAGGAGCTCCTCATCCGGGTGACGGCCGAGGTCGCGGAGGTGATCCTGGCGATGAATCCGAACGTGGAGGGGGAGGCAACAACAATCTACCTGACCCGGCTCCTGAAACCCCTGGGCGTCGGCGTCTCGCGCATTGCGCGAGGTCTCCCCGTGGGGGGCGACCTGGAATTTGCCGACGAAGCGACGCTGGGCAGGGCGCTTGAAGGAAGGATCACGCTGTGAGGACCCCCCGGGAAGCGGCGGCGCTCGTCATCTTCGCCTCCGGGCTCGCCTCGGGAATCGCGGCGACCGGATGCGGGCTTTTCGATCCCCGGACGCCCGAGCAGCCGTCGCAGTCCAGCCAGACCTTCCTTCCCGCAACCGATCCGTTCACCGTCATCAGCAATCTCCAGAGCGCCATCGCACAGAAGAGCGTCCCGAACTACGTCCAGTGCCTCGCCGACCCCACCTCGGGAGGCCACCCGTTCCTGTTCATCCCGTCCGCCGAGGGAAACGCGGTGTACGCCTCGCTGTTCCGCACATGGTCGACGATCGACGAGCAGGCGTATTTTCAGAATCTCACGACGAGGACAACAACGACCTCCGTTTCGAAACTGGACCTCACGGAAAAAACGAGCTCGCTCGCCGCGGACTCGGCGACCCTGGAGTATGACTATACGCTGACGTTCGAGAACACCGTCGCGGGATTCCCGTCACGGGCGAGCGGGGATCTCCAGTTCGCGCTCCAGCGGAGCTCGAGCAACATCTGGACGATCTACCGGTGGGCGGATTTCAAAACAACAACCGATCTCTCATGGAGCATGTTCAAGGGGAAATTCAGCAATTGAGACGGGCGCCGGGCGGGGCGGGATTCACCGGGACGGGCACCCTCCTGCTTCTCCTCGGATGCGTGCTCTGGACCGGGTGCGTCAACCCGTTCGCCCCCGGGCGCGACGACGGCGCGGCCGTGTCCGCCTGCGATCCGCACACGGTCGACGGGATATTCCAGTGTTTCCAGGCGGCGTACACGTTCCGCGACACCACGGTCTACGGGCCGCTTGTTGACGCACAGTTCATTTTTGTGTATCGTGACTACGACCTGGGCGTGGACGAGACGTGGGGAAGGGACGAGGAGATGAGAAGCACGTACGGGCTGTTTCAGAACGCGCAGAAGCTCGACCTCATCTGGAACAACATCATCTCCACTTCCGCCGAATCCACAACGGTGGACGTCGTGCGGGGATTCAACCTGACCGTCGTGTTTAACGCGAGCGACGTCGAGCTCGTCTCCGGCTACGCGGACCTGACGCTCCAGCGCGCGAGCGCGACCGATCCCTGGAGGATCGTCCGCTGGCGCGACGAATCGAACTTCTGACCTCTTATCCATGAGTTTCTCGTACACGCTGCGCGAGAGCTTTTCAGGATTCCGCAGGGCCAAGCTCTCGAGCCTGCTCTCCGTCGCCACCATCGGCATCTCGCTCATCCTCATCGGGATCTTCGCGGCCGTCACGATCAACGCCTCCAGGCTCATTGACTCGCTCCGCAGCCGGCTCGACATGGAAGCCTTTCTCACCGAACCGGTGACGGACGACGACGTGGCCGGCCTCCAGGCGCGCATCGCCGGCGTCGACGGGGTGGAAAAGGCGGTCTTCGTCTCCAAAGACGAGGCGATGAAGATCTTCAAGCAGGACACGGGAGACGACATTACCAAGGTTCTCGACTTCAACCCCCTCCCCCCCTCGTTCAAGATCACGCTCAGGGAACCGTTCAGGACCTCGACAAAGACGCTGGCGATCTACGACCGCATCGCCGCCATTCCCGGCGTCGACACCGTCATCTACCGGCGCGTCCTTCTCGAGCTCATCGACAAGCGCGCAGCAAGCGTAAACAAGGTGATGCTGGGACTCGGCATCGCGGTGAGCCTGACGGCGATGTTCCTCGTCGCCAACACGATCCGTCTCGCCATCACGGCGAAACGGAGGCTCATCCGCACGATGGAGCTCGTCGGCGCAACGCGGGGGTTCATCCGGCGCCCGTTCATCATCGAGGGAATCATCCAGGGGCTCATCGGCGGCCTCGGGGCCGCCGGGCTCATGCTCCTCCTTTTCGAATACGCGACGAAGTTCCTCTCCGACGAATTCGCCCCCTACCTGCGGATGCCGGTTCTCTTTTATGTCGCCGTCGTGGGGACAGGCATGCTCCTCGGCTGGGCGGGGAGCATGATCTCCGTCGTCCGGTTCGTGCGTCCCGTGGCAGCCGAGTGACATACCGCAGTTGCACTCTTTCCCGCTATTTTGTAAATTTGCAGCCGAATCGCCATCCTGAATCATTCCAGTTCTTCACCCTCACCGTCGTTCCGGGACATCCATTATGAACAAGATCTCCTCGTACGCCACATCCTCGGTCGGGCGCAAAATTTTCATGGGGCTGACAGGGTTCTTCCTCTGCAGCTTCCTTGTCGTCCATCTTTACCTGAACCTTTTTCTCCTGAAAGGGGACCGCGGATCGACATTTGACACGTACGCCGATTTCATGGCGACATATCCACTGATCCGTCCGCTGGAGATCATCCTCTTCGCGGGGTTCCTGTTCCACGCGTTCATCGGCGGGTGGCTCTGGCTTGCCAACCGGTTCGCCCGCCCGGTCCGCTACGCCGTGAACCGGCCGTCGGAAAACAGCACGCTCGGGTCCAGGATTGCCTTCTGGACAGGCGCCTTCGTGTTCTTATTTCTCGTCATACACGTGAACACCTTCTTCGTCCGTTCCCGTTTCTTCGACGACCGGATGACGATGTACGAGCGCGTGTACGAAGCGTTTCAGAGCCCGCTGTACGTCACGTTCTACCTCGTGGCACTCGCGTTCCTCGGGTATCACCTCAAGCACGGCGTCCAGTCCGCCTTCCAGACGCTTGGGCTGCGGCACAGAAGATACGAGACGCTCATCAACGCGACGGCGGTGCTGTTCTGGCTCCTTATCCCGGCCGCCTTCGCCGTCCTGCCTCTCTATTTTCTCCTGGCTCACTAACAGGGACACAGACCATGACATTAGATTCCAAAATACCGGCGGGTCCCATCGAATCGAAATGGGACAATCACCGCTTCGCCATGAAGCTTGTGAATCCCGCGAACAAACGGAAATACCACGTCATCGTCGTCGGAACCGGGCTCGCCGGCGCCTCCGCCGCCGCGTCGCTCGCCGAACTCGGATACCGTGTCACGGCGCTTTCCTACCATGAATCCCCCCGCAGGGCACACAGCATCTCCGCTCAGGGAGGGATCAACGCGCCGAAGAACTACCCGAACGACGGCGACAGCGTCTACCGGCTGTTCTACGACACCGTGAAAGGGGGGGACTACCGGGCGCGGGAAGCGAACGTCTACAGGCTCGCGCAGGTCAGCAACGCGATCATCGACCAGTGCGTCGCACAGGGGGTGCCGTTCGCGCGCGAATACGGCGGGCTTCTTGACAACCGTTCTTTCGGCGGCGCGCAGGTCTCGCGGACGTTTTACGCGCGAGGACAGACCGGCCAGCAGCTCCTGCTTGGCGCGTACTCCGCGCTGATGCGGCAGGTGGGCCTCGGCGCGGTGAAATTCATCGAACGCCGCGAAATGCTCGATCTCGTGGTCGCCGACGGAAAAGCCCGCGGCATCATCGCGCGCAACATGGTGGACGGCAGGCTCGAATCGTATTCCGCCGACGCGGTCATACTCGCCACCGGAGGGTACAGCAACGTCTTCTTCCTCTCGACGAATGCGAAAATGTGCAACGCCACGGCGACGTGGCGCGCGCACAAGCGGGGCGCGCTCTTCGGGAACCCGTGCTTCACGCAGATCCACCCGACGTGCATACCGGTGGCAAGCGACCACCAGTCGAAGCTCACGCTGATGAGCGAGAGCCTGCGGAACGACGGGCGCATCTGGGTCCCGAAGGCAAAGGGGGATAGACGCGCCCCGAACCAGATCCCGGAAGCCGAGCGGGACTACTACCTGGAACGGCTGTACCCCTCGTTCGGCAACCTCGTGCCGCGCGACGTCGCCTCCCGGCGCGCGAAAGAGATGTGCGACAAAGGACACGGGGTGGGGACGACCGGACTGGCGGTCTACCTCGATTTTTCGGATACAATCAAGAGAAACGGCAAGGCGTGGGTCGCCGAGAAGTACGGCAACCTGTTCGACATGTACAAGCAGATCACCGGTGAAGACGGGTACGAAGCGCCGATGAGGATTTACCCCGCCGTGCACTACACGATGGGCGGGCTCTGGGTCGACTACAACCTCATGGGGACGATCCCCGGGCTGTTTGTCCTGGGAGAGGCGAATTTCTCCGACCACGGCGCGAACCGGCTGGGCGCGAGCGCGCTCATGCAGGGACTCGCCGACGGGTACTTCATCATCCCGTATACAATCGGTGACTACCTGGCGTCGAACAAGTTCCCGGCGGTGGACACCGCCGGCGGTGCATTCAAGGATGCGGAATCGTCGGTTGCCGGCATCACGAAGAAACTCACCGGCGTGAACGGGAAGACCCCCGTCGACGTCCTCCACAAGGAGCTCGGCAGGATCATGTGGGATCACTGCGGGATGGGGCGGAACGCCGCGGGGCTCAAGAAGGCCCTGACGCTCATCCCCGCGCTCCGGGAGCGCTTCTGGAAGGAAGTGGCAATCCCGGGCTCCGCCGACGCGTTCAACCAGGAGCTCGAGAAGGCGCACCGGCTTGCGGACTTTTTCGAACTCGCGGAGCTCATGGTGCGGGACGCCCTCCTCCGCGACGAATCGTGCGGCGGGCACTTCCGCGAAGAGCACCAGACGGAGGAGGGGGAGGCGAAGCGGAACGATGCGAAGTTCTCGTTCGTTGCCGCATGGGAGTACGCCGGGGCGAACAAGGCTCCGAAGCTTCAGAAGGAACCGCTGAAATTCGAATACGTGAAACCGAGCCAACGCAGTTACAAATGAGGAGTGACGCCCAATGTCCGAATCGATGACAATCACGCTCAACGTCTGGCGCCAGAAGGACAAAACGTCGGAAGGGCGCTTCGTCCGCTACACGCTTCCCGCCGTCTCTCCCGACATGTCGTTCCTCGAAATGCTCGACCTGCTGAACCTTGACCTCATCCGGAAGGGGGACGAGCCCGTCGCGTTCGATCACGACTGCCGTGAAGGAATCTGCGGCACGTGCTCCCTGTATATCAACGGGAGGGCGCACGGCCCCCTGAAGGGGGTGACCGCCTGCCAGCTCCATATGCGGACGTTCCACGACGGGGATACGATCACGGTCGAGCCGTGGCGCGCGCGCGCGTTCCCCGTCATCAGGGACCTCGTCGTCGACCGCTCGGCATTCGACAGGATCATGGCGGCGGGAGGGTTCGTGTCCGTCAGAACCGGCGGGGCCCCCGACGCAAACGCGATACCTGTACCGAAGCCGGTGGCCGAAGAAGCGATGGACGCGGCGGCCTGCATCGGGTGCGGGGCATGCGTCGCCGCCTGCAAGAACGGGTCCGCCATGCTCTTCGTGTCTGCAAAGGTCTCACAGCTCGCGCTCCTTCCGCAGGGACACGCCGAGCGCCGTCAGCGCGTGGAGGCCATGGTCGCCCAGATGGACGCGGAGGGGTTCGGCGCATGCTCGAACACATACGCATGCGAAGCCGAATGCCCGAAGCAGATATCCGTCTCGCACATCGCGCGGCTTAATTCGGAATACCTGAGAGCGAAACTCATCGGAGAGCCGTGAAACGCCGCTGGCTCCCCGGCGGCCTTCTTCTCATCGCCGCCGCAGGGATTCCTGTTCTCACGGCAGGCTACGGCGCCGACCCGGACGCATGGCTTGTCGCGTCGGCCGCAACGACGCTCTGGACGAGCGGGAGGTACATCGTCTCCCGGTTCCCGGGCTATCCTCTCCACGAGATCATCAGTGCTCCCCTCGTCGGGCTGGGCGGGTGGACCGCCTCCAACGCCGGGACGCTCGCCGCCGCGCTGGTTCTTGCCTGGCTCTGGTACCGCGTCGCGGGAAAGCTCGGGAAACACCCCCCCGTTCTCTTTTTCTCCCTTCTCTGCGCCCCCCTCTTCCTTACGAATGTCGCAACGACGATGGACTATCTCTGGTCGCTCGCGTGTTTGCTCGGGGCACTGGACGCCGCGCTGGAGGAGCGGGAGGTTGTCTCCGGGATACTGACGGGAATCGCCGCAGGATTCCGCCCTTCCAACCTCACGATCGCGATCCCCCTCGCCCTGCTCATCGCCCTGCGTGCCGACAGATCCGCCGGGAGGCGGTACCTCGTCTCCGCGGCGGCCGCCGCCTGCGCGGCGTTTCTCCCGGTTCTCATTACATACGGAGGGCCGTTCCGCTGGTTCGTGCAAACGCGGGCGGAGATGTCAGACGTCCACCCGGCATTCGGAGTGAGGATACTCGAATTCGGGTACCGGATCGTGTACGCTGCAGGCCCCCTCGCATTCGCCGTCTTCGCGGCGGTCGTGACCAGGGGGAGAGAAGAGCTCCGGAACGCGGTCCGCGCAAGAGACCCCGTGATGTGCGCATCGCTCGCCGCAGTCGCCGTGATGGTGATCCAGTTCTTCGCACTTCCGCTCGAGCGCGCCTATCTTCTTCCCGCCCTGCCGTTCGCGCTCATCATCGCCGACCGGACTTCCTCCGCACGGACCTCGACGGTTCTTCTCGTCTTCATCGCAAGCCTGAATTTCGTCAACCCCGATGTCATCGTGCACAACCGGAACGGCAGCACGCCCGGACTCAATCTTCATGAAGGGAGGATCGCAGAGTCGTTGCACGAACGCGCCCTCACGGTGGAAATGCATGAGGGGATTCCGCGGGGAATGGAACGGGGCGCCGCCCGGCCGTGAGCCGGCCCGCACGGGTCGACCCCTTCGCCTTGCGCTACTGGCAAATATGTCGTAAGTTTGTAGCTGCGCCATGCAACTTCGCCGAGTGCTCCTCCATCTGCTCATCGTTCCACCGCTTCTGGCCGGACCCGCTCTCACGGTTGCCCAGGATTCCAAGGAAAACGCCGATTTCAAGCTCGCGATAAACCTGTACAACGACGGGCTGTATGACCTCGCCTTCGAGCAGCTCCGGCAATTCATCGGCTCCTATCCCTCCACCCCGCAGGGAATCGACGCCCGGTTCTACCTGGGGCTCGTCCAGATGAAGCTCAAGAAGTACGACGACGCGCGGCTCACATTCCAGTCGTTCGCGCTCACGTACCAGGATAACCCGAAGGCGCCCGAGGCCTGGTGGAACGTCGGAGAATCCTATGCCGCCCTCGGGTCGCACAGGGAGGCGGCACTCGCTTATGAACGGGTCAAGGTGTTCCATCCCAGGAGCAAATCTGCGCCGGACGCCCTCCTGAACGCGACGAAGTACTTCCTCCTCGCCGGCGCGCATGACGATGCGCGCAGGACGCTCCGCGAAATACTCCAGGAATACCCGTCGAGCGACGCGGTGCTTGCCGCCCGTACACAGCTCGGGAGGATCTACTTCGAAGAGGGAAACTACGAACAGGCCCAGAGCGAATTGAAGCGCGTCATCGACGGGGACCCCTCCCCCGAGGCCCGGGCGGGGGCTCTCTTCATACTGGGAAACATCTCGCTGGCAACGGGGAGGACCGACAAAGCGCAATCGGATTACAGGGAGATCATATCGAAGTACCCCCGCAGTTCCGCGGTACAGGGGGCCTATCTCAATCTCGGGAAGCTCATCGCGGCGGGGGGAAACCACGCGGAAGCGCTGGAGTGGTTCAGGAAGGCGATCGCCGAAAAACCGGGGACGGATTCACTCCTCTACCGGGAGGCCCTCGTCGCCGGCGGGGATGCACAGGCGGCAACGGGGAACTTCGCGGGGGCCGCCTCGTCGTATGAGAAGGAACTCCTCTCGGCGCCCCAGGACGAGAAGGCCCCTGCGGTGCTCTGGAAACTCGCGATCGCCGCAGCCGGGGCGAAGGATTTCCGGCGTTCGAACGACGCGTGCGCCAGGCTCCTCAAGTCCGGCGCGCCCGACAGCCTGAAACGCCGCGCGCGTGTCAAGCTCGCCCTCAACGCCGAAGAGCAGAAGAACTTCCCGGCGGCGCTCCAGGAGTTCGAGACGTTCACCGACGCCCACCCGGAAGACCCCGCGACTCCCGAGATACTCCTCCGTGAAGCGCGGCTGTGCGCCGGCGCTCTCGCAGACGCGAGGAAGGGGGTCTCGATATTCGAGCTGATCGCCGCGCGCTACCCCTCCTCTCCCTTCGCGGACGACGCGCTCGAAGGCGCGGCGCGCGGGCATGAAAAACTGAAGGAATTCGACCGCGCGCTGCAGACGTACAGGGAGCTTATCGCGCGGTACCCGGCGTCCGAGTTCCGCGCGGAGGCCGAGGACAAGATCGAGTACATCGAACGATTCGAAGCAAAGGATAAGGACTCCGGGCTGGAGAAGCTCGCGCTCCTCGTCGGCGACGTCGTGTCGGACAAGGACAAGGCGGACCTCTCGTACAGGCTGGGCGAGATCTATTTCAGCGACCTCAAGAGCTACGCGGCAGCCGCGGCGCAGTTCGGGAACGCGCTCGAAGCGGGGATCAGCGGCGACCGCGCCGGCGACGCCCTGCTCAAGCGGGCACAGAGCCTTGAGTACCTGAGCACGCAGAACCCCGCTGGGACATCCCGTGCGATCGAAGCATACCGTGCCTACCTCGCCGGACCCGCCGCGACGGATTCCAACCTGGCGCGCCTGGCAATATTCCGGATGAGTGCAACGAGGTCCGACTCCGGACGGGCGGCCGCCGCGGAGCTGCTCGCGCGGAATCCGGCATTTCCGCTTGCCGGCGTCGTCAGGCTGACGCTCGGGAAACTCTGCGAGAAGGAGGACAGCCTGGCTCCCGCCGCCAGGGAATACACCGAGGCGCTCCGATCAGCAAGGGACCGCGCCGTCGCCGAAGAAGCGGCATACAGGATGTTCGGAATTCTCCTCCGTCAGGGTCTCTCCGATTCCGCGCTCGGCGCGGGATCGCGGTTCCTCGCGGCATACCCGGGAAGCGCGCATGAAGCGGCGGTCCTTGAGAATCTCGGCGGCCTGGCCATGACGTTGAAGAAGCCCGCCGAGGCGGTTTCGTTCTACCAGAGGCTCACCGGGGAATTCGCTTACACGTCGATTGCCGCGGCCGCCGAAGAGAGACTCGGGGAGTCGCTTGCCGCCGCGGGAGATACGGAGGCGGCGCTCTCGGCCTATGCGGGGATTCTCGAACACCAGACGGACAACCCGCTCGGTGACGGGCGGCCTTCGCCGACCGTACTCCTCGCGCTCGGAAGGCTCCACAGGGAGACCGGCGACCCGGAAGGGGCCAAGCGCTTCCTTTCCGCCCTCCTGCAGAGGGACCAGACCGGCCCCATCGCCGGAGAAGCGTACACCATGCTCGGGCTCATCTACAGGGACGAGGGACTCCCGGAAACCGCGACGTCATACTTCCGACGGGCGGAGAGCGCGGCGCCGGGAGCAGGGGTGACGCGCGATATCGCGGACCTCCTGTTCGAAAACGGCGACTACAGGGAGGCGATAAAGGAATACACACAGCTTGCCGCCGCCGGAGACACCGCCGCGGGATATTTCGACGCGAGGATCATCGTTGCCATGATCAGGAGCGGCGAAACGCAGAACGCGGAGAAGTCCATCGCCGCATTCCAGAAGAAGCACGGTGAGGCACGGGACGAACTCGCGCTCTTCGAAATCGAGAAGGGGCTTGTCCAGTTCCGCGCGGAGGAGTACGCCGCCGCGATGAAGACATTCCGGCACGTCGCGGACACGTACGAGGATTCGCCGTCCGGTCCGACAGCGATGTACTGGATCGGCAAGTCGCTCGAGGCGACGGAGAAACCCGCCGAAGCGATCGCTTCCCTCGAACAACTCCTCGCCGATCACCCGGAGGCGCCCGTCGTCACACGCGCCCACCTTGCGCTCGGCAACCTCTACTACGCGGCCGAAAAATGGGACCAGGCAATCAAGCACTACCGCGTCGTCGTGGATGACCCCCACCCGGACAGCGAACTCCTTCCGTCCGCGATGAGCAACCTCATCGAAACATACGAGGTGGCCGGTGCATACGACGGTGCGCTGACCCTCACGAGAAGATATCTCGAACTGTACCCCAACGCCGACGATGCGCTCGACAAGAAGATCAAGATCGGCATTCTCTACGATCACCTGGGCTATTACGACCAGGCAGTCCTTCAACTCCAGGGGCTCCTCGACGAAGCGGGAAGCGACCTCGAAGGAGAGATCCGCTACTACATCGCGGAGGCGAACTACCACAAGGGGGATTACCAGCAGGCGATACTCGACTTTCTGAAGGTTCCGTATCTCGTCACCAAAAAGGGGAAGATCGACTGGACGGCGAATTCCCTCTACATGTCCGGCCAGTCATACGAGAAGATGGGACGGTTCGACCAGGCGTTGACGATGTACAGGCAGATCGTGGACCGCGCGGGAATCGACGAGACGTTCCGCTCGGCGGCACGGAAGGAAATCGACCGCGTCAGGAGCGTCCTGAAGAAAAAACCAGGCTGAGCATGCTCGAACACGAGACCGATTCGATCCTCGCAACACTGAGCGGGCGCACGATAGGAGGGAGAGAGACCATCCTTCTCCGGGAGATCCTCGCCGCAGACGTTCCCCGCGGGATCAAAACGTACATACAGGCGGAGACGGTCCGGCTTCTCGAGGCGGAGCTTTTCAGCACCCCGAAGTTCGCGAGGGTGGACAGAAACTCTCCCGGGGTCCGTCGGCACGCGCGGGCGTTCATCGTCTCGATGTCCGCGGATTACAGTTTCCCCCGGGCCGAGTACCTCTCCCTCCTCGAGAACGCGGTCCATTTCCTGGAAAACTACCTCTGCCGCCCCCAGTGGACGATCGAGAATTTCGTATTCGAATCCGGCGGGCGCATGAGCGCACAGGAGGTCGTGACAAAACTCGACTGCACCGTGGATTATGCGTATTTCCGGACGCTCATCCAGAAGGTGATGCAGCGCCGCGGGACCCGGGACGTCAGCGCGGAGGAGTTCCGCGCGATGCTCGTCAGGATCGACGACCAGATCGTGAAACAGCACAATGCGAGGGAACTCGCGCTTCTCGCAAAACCGATATTCGATTTCCTCCTCCTCCGGGACACTCCGCCCGATATCAGCATTCCGCTCAAACCGATACTCGTCTTCTTTGAAGACAAGCGGATGAACATCCTCCGCGACTACATCGAGAGCATATGCCGGATCCGCCAGCGCACGGAGATCACGCTCGACGAGCTTACGACGTTCGTCGAGGACCTGTACCTGGGACAGGTTGCACCCGGCGGAGCCGGGCCCGAATCCGCCCCGGCGGGCGAACCCTCCCCTGCCTCACCCGGAGAGCCGGAACCGGCCGTGGAAGAGATACTTCCGACGGAAGAACATCATCCCGCGGAGGAAGAACCGATCACCGGCACGCAGGCCCGGGGAGCCGGAGAACCGGCCCCTTCAGGCGCGGGAGAGAACACTCCCGGAGAAGAGATGGCCGAAGAGAGCGAGGATATCCGGGAAGAGGAGCCCGCTCCTGCGGCTAATCCCACAACGCTCTTTGATTTCGTCACGGAAGAACCGGATGGGATGGATGACAGCCCCCTTCAGGACCAGGGCAGGCAGGAGAATCCCGTCACTCCTCCGCCGCACGAACCGCCGCCCCCGGCGCCGGAGCGCCTTTCCGGAGCCATGAAGCCGAGGACACCCGAACCGTACGAGCGGCTCTTCGGGGGATCGGAGCCTCCGGGAGAGCTCACCGATTTGCGAGAGATCATACAGGGCCATACAAGGAGCAAGTTTGTCAAACGGCTTTTCGGGAGGGACGACAACCGATACGAGGACGTCATTACCTCGCTGAACAATTCCGGGACGTGGAGGGAGGCGGCGCTCCTTCTGAACTCGCTGTACACCGAAAACGGACTTGACCCGTTCGACCCCGACGTCGTCGAATTCACCGATGTCATCCACCGACGCTACCTTGACGCGGAGAAGAACGGTTCATGAAATTTATCGATACTGCCCTCATTCACGTCGCCGCGGGGGACGGCGGGGTCGGGTGCGTCAGCTTCAGGCGTGAAAAATTCGTCCCGAAGGGTGGGCCCGACGGCGGGAACGGCGGGCGCGGCGGATCGGTGATCATCCGCGCGAACGGCCACTTGGCGACACTCCTCGATTTCCAGTACCGGAGAAACTACCGGGCCGAGCGAGGCGAGCACGGCCTCGGCTCGAACAAGAGCGGAAAGAGCGGGAAAGACATCATTGTCGAGGTTCCCGTCGGGACGATCATACGGGAGGCGGAAACCGGCACGGTGCTCGCCGACCTGCTCAAGGACGGCGACGAGGCCGTCGCCGCGGCCGGCGGGCGCGGAGGGAGGGGAAACGGGGCATTCGCCACGTCGACCGATCAGGCGCCCCGCCACTTCGAGCAGGGAGGGGAAGGAGAAGAGAAGGACCTCGAACTCGAGCTGAAGCTCCTCGCCGACGTCGGGCTTGTCGGGTTCCCGAACGCGGGGAAGTCGACGCTCATCTCCGTCGTCTCCGCCGCCCGTCCCAGAATTGCAGACTACCCGTTCACGACGCTTGTCCCGAATCTCGGCATCGTGCGCGTGAACGACGGGGCAAGCTTCGTCCTCGCGGACATCCCCGGCATACTCGAGGGAGCGCACCTCGGGAAAGGACTCGGGCTGCAGTTCCTGAGGCACATAGAACGATCCAGGGTCCTCGTTTTTCTCGTCGATTGCACACGAGACGATCCGCGCAAAGATTACGCGACGCTCCTTAACGAGCTCAAGCTTTTCAAGAAGGAACTTCTCCGGAAACCGCGGCTCATCGTCCTTACGAAGACCGATCTCCTTGAACCGTCAGCCCTGAGGGCGCTTGCCAGGCTCCGGTTCGGAACCCGTCCCGCCCTCTTCATATCGGCCGTGACCGGCGCGGGGGTCAGGGAACTTGTCCGGGAAATTTGGGGGAAGATCAGGCCTGCGGCGCCGAAGAGGAAAAAGGGGACGTGACGCACCAACCGCTCACACCCCGGAGGACGCTCCTTGTCGTCCTTCTTCTGGCCGCGGGGCTGATCCTCGCGGTGCTGACGTCCCTCTCGCTCGGCAGCGTCCCGATTTCCGTCAGCAGCGTCGCGGGAGCGCTCGGCGGAAGCGGCGCCGTGACCGCGGCCGAGAGAACGATCATACTCGACATACGGCTCCCACGCGTCCTCCTGGCGATCATCGTGGGATCCGGGCTCTCCATCGCCGGGCTTGTGTTCCAGGCTCTCCTCAGGAATCCCCTCGCTGAACCCTACATACTCGGCATCTCGAGCGGCGGCACGGTCGGCGCCATACTTGCCATGATGCTTTCCGCGGGAGCGGGACTGTTCACGGTCCCGCTTGCTTCGTTCGCCGGGTCCGCGGCGGTGATGGGGCTGGTCTATACGGTCGCCCACAGACGGGGGAAGCTTGACACGTATACGCTCCTCCTGGCCGGAGTGATGATCGGCGCGTTTTTCAATGCGCTCGTCCTTCTCATCGTCGCCGTCGTCAACCAGGAGATCCGCAATGCGTTCCTCTGGCTCATGGGAAATCTGACCGGCGCGAATCCCGCATCCGTCGCCATCGTCAGCGTCCCCGTCGTCATCGCCTCGCTAGCGCTTTACAGCCAGGCAAAAGGGTTCAACCTCATCGCCACGGGTGAGGAGTCCGCAATGCAGCTCGGGATAAACGTCGGCACGTTGAAAAAAGCGTCGTACCTCCTGGCTTCGTTTATCACGGGCATGGTCGTCTCCGTGAGCGGGGTTGTCGGATTTGTCGGGCTTATCATTCCCCACATGTGCAGGATGGTATTCGGACCGGACCACAGGCTCCTCTTCCCCGCTTCATTCCTGGCGGGGGCCATATTCCTTGTCCTCGCAGACCTGATATCACGAATTGCCCTTGCCCCCACAGAGATCCCGGTAGGGGCGGTGACGGCAGCAATCGGCGCCCCGCTTTTTGTGTATTTGCTCAGAAGAGGGTGATCTTGAGACTCCTCCCGCTGTCCCCCCGGTGACATCTGTCACACTCTCTTGACCCGAATTTTGTTTCATATTACCAGAGGCAGGTAACTTTCTGTCAGTTTGCCTACCTTTCTGCGTACGTTTCGCAAATCATCTGAGATTACCACACGTTTTTGCGAATGACAACGTGCCGGACGGGATCGAGATGAAGAGAACGTCATTCTCCGCACAGGGAGATGCTGTGCATATCCGGTCGCAGGCGGCGAGCCACACCTCGATTGAGATCATCACGTCGCTTATAGGCAGCGATTGCCTGCTCGACCTGATACTTCAAAACACAGGCGATCTGATCGTCATTCTCGACAGGGACGGAAATCGGATATACAACAGCCCCTCCTACCGCGAGGTCCTGGGAGATCCGGATGCCCTCCGCGGGACCAATGCATTTGCCGAGATACATCCCGAGGACCGGAAGCAGATCAAAAAGCTCTTCCAGGAGACTGTGCGGACCGGGAAGGGGAAGAGGGCGGAATTCAGATTCCTCCTGGCGAACGGAAGCGTCAAGCACATCGAGTCGCGTGGATACATCATACGAAACGCAAAAAGTGAGATCAGTTACGTCGTCGTCATCTCGCGGGACATCACCTCCCATGAGAAGACAAGGATGCAGCTGGCGGAAACCGAAGCCACGTTTCGCCGGCTTGTCGAGAATTCATTCGTCGGCGTCTTCATCATTCAGGAACGCGGCTTTCAGTACGTAAACCCGCGCATATGCGAGATCATGGGGTACGACGCGCGGGAACTTACATCGTTGGAAGTCCCCTTCACGGAGAGAGTTGCGCCTGAAGACCGGGCGCGCATGGAGGAGGACATACACCGCCACCTGGCGGGGGAGACAACGCGCCTCTGGGACACCTTCCGCGCCCTCCGGAAGGACGGCTCGCCCATCAACCTCGAAATTGCGGGGACGCGCACACTCCATGACGGACGTCCAGCGATCATCGGGACGCTTGTGGACATCACGGAGAGAACGAGGGCCGAGTCGCTCCAGCACGCGCTCTACAAAATCACCGAACGGGCGAGTTCCGTCAGAAACCTCACGGACTTCTTCAGCGCGGTCCATGCGATACTCGGGGAGCTGATCTACGCCCGGAATTTCTACATCGCCCTCTTTGATCATCAGAACGGCGACATCACGTTCCCCTACTTCGTCGACGAGTTCGATCCTCCCCCTCCTCCCCAGAAGCCGGGGCGGGGGCTGACGGAATACGTACTCCGGACCGGGAAGCCCCTGCTTGCCACGCCGGAGGTATTCCAGGACCTTGTCGACAGGGGGGACGTCGTCCTTCTCGGGGGACCATCCGTCGACTGGCTCGGCGTCCCGCTTATGGAGGGGGACAAAGCGGTGGGAGTGATCGCCATACAGAGCTACAACAATGCCGTCCGCTTCGGGGGGAAAGAGGAAGAGATCCTCACGTACGTTTCGCGGCACATCGCAGTCGCCATCGACAGGAAACGGACGGAATCCGCGCTGCGTGAGAGCGAAGAGCGGCACCGTGCGATCATCGACGGGATGGGGGACGGCATCATGGTTCATGACACCCGGGGAGCGCTGAGCAACTGGAACCCGGGCGCGCTGCGCATACTGGGACTTTCCGCGGAAGAGCTGACCGGATGGCCGTATTCGAAGGAAGAGGTCGACCCGATTCATGAAGACGGGTGCCGGTTCCTCGCCGGCGAATACCCCGCGCTGGTCTCGCTTCTCACCGGGAGAGCATGCACGGACACCGTCCTCGGTTTCCGGACGCCCCGGGGGGACCGGAGGTGGATCTCCATCAACACGCAACCCCTCCTGAGGGCGGGAGACGAATTCCCGTACGCGGTCGTTACGAGTTTCACGGACATCACCCGCCGCAAGGAAGCCGAGGATGCGCTCTTCAGGAGCGAACAGCGGTTCCGCTCTCTTGTCGAGGCGATTCCCGACTGGATCTGGGAGACCGACGCCGGGGGACGCTATACGTATGCAAGCCCGAAGGTCAGGGATCTCCTCGGGTTTGAACCGGCCGAAGTGCTGGGAAAGCGCCCCAGGGACTTCATGCTCTCTTCGGACGCTCACGAATTCGGGATCCAGATGACGGATTTCGCTTCCCGCGGGGAAGGGTTCTCGGGATTTCAAAACCGGCACATCAGAAAGGACGGCCGCACCGTCGTTCTCGAGACAAGCGGCGTCCCGATCTTCGACGAGGCCGGAAAGCTCCGCGGGTTCAGGGGGATCGACAGGGACGTGACTTCCCGAAAACTCGGGGAGGAGGAAAGGGCGCGGCTGAAGATGGCCGTCGACCAGGCGGCAGAGTCGATACTTATCACCGAACCCGACGGACGGATAGTGTACGTCAACCCCGCGTTCGAGCGGATCACGGGTTACAGGCGGGAGGAGGTGCTCGGCAGGAGCCCGGCGATGCTCGGGAGCGGAAAACACGACGGCGCCTATTTCGCGTCCCTCTGGAATACGATATCCCGGGGGGAAGTCTGGTCCGGCTCGATCACAAACCGGAAGAAGGACGGCTCCCTCTACGAAGAGGAAATGGTGATTTCCCCCGTGCGCGACTCGTCCGGAGCCATCGTGAACTACGTCGCGGTGCGGCGCGACATGACACGCGAACTTGAAATGGAACGCCGGCTCCGGCAATCGCAGAAAATGGAGAGCCTCGGCCAGCTTGCCGGCGGCATCGCACACGATTTCAACAACGTCCTCGGTGTCATACAGGGGGGTTTGGCGCTTCTCAAGTCGCGCGTCACGGACCCGTCGCACCTGCGCTACATCGAGATCAGCGAATCCGCCGTCAACCGGGGTGCCGACGTCGCGCAGAGGCTCCTCGTATTTTCCCGGGACGGGCAGGTCCAGCTCAGACCCCTCTCGTTCGCGGACGTCGCCGAGGAACTCATGCGGGTACTGGAGCACACGATCGAGAAGACGATCGAGCTTGTCACAGACATCCCGGCGGATCTTCCCATCATACAGGGGGACGCCGGGCAGCTCTACCAGGTGCTCCTCAATCTCTGCATCAATGCCAGGGACGCGATACTTCACCCGGAGGGGCTTCGCAAAACCGGCCGCATCACGATCTCGGCGGCCACGATTACGGGATCGGATGTCCGGAAGAACTTCAAGGACGCGACGGCGCCTCTCTACGTCCGCGTTTCGGTCTCTGACACTGGCTCCGGAATGACGAACGAAGTGCGCAGCCGCATATTCGAACCCTTCTTTACAACAAAACCTCCGGGAAAAGGTACTGGGCTCGGGCTGGCAGCGGCATACGGCATCATGAAGAGCCATTTCGGGATGATTGATGTGGAAACCGCCCCGGGGATGGGGACGACGTTCCACATGTACCTCGTCGCCTATCCCGAGGAAAGGCTCGCCGTTCCGGAAGAGCGGAACGACGTTATCGTCGGGGGAAGCGAGACGATACTCGTCGTCGAGGACGAGGAGGCGCTCCGGCATCTCCTGACGGAGCTTCTCCAGTCCTACGGCTACACGGTTCTGCAGGCGGAGGACGGCGTCGCGGGGCTCGAAAGTTTCACGCGCCACCGCGACGAGATCAAGGCCGTCATCACCGACATGGGGCTCCCGCGGATGTCGGGACAGGACCTCTTCACGAGGATCCGCGAGGTGGACCCCGGTTCACGCATCGTCCTCGCAAGCGGGTACCTCGACCCCGAGCTCAAGACCCAGCTCTTCACGCTCGGCGCGAAGGCCTTTTTGCAAAAACCGTACCAGCCCGCGGACATCCTGCGGGTTATCCGCGGCGTCATTGACGTCAACGGGCACGTGGAAAACGAGGTGCCATCATGAAACAGGAAGAACGCGCTTCGGAAACCGAACGCCTTCTCCACCTCATACTCGCCAATATCGATGATCTTATCGCGGTTCTTGACCTGAGCGGCCGCCGGCTCTACAACAGTCCCTCGTATGAGGCCATCTTCGGGGAACGGGAGAAGCTGCGGGGGACCGATTCGTTTGAAGAGGTCCATCCCGCCGACAGGGAAATGGTCAGGGAGGTCTTCCGGAGGACGGTGGCAACGGGGGTCGGCAGCAGGATCGTCTACAGGCTTCGCGGCGCCGGGGACACCGTCCGGTTCATCGAATCCCAGGGAAACGTCATCCGCGACGCGGAGGGGAACCCTGAGAAGGTCATCGTGGTCGGCCGCGACATCACCGACCGCGTGCGGGCGGAAGAAGAACGGACACGCCTGTTCTCCGCCGTGGAACAGGCGCACGAGGCGATACTGATCACCGACGCCTCCGGGACAATACAGTACGCAAATCCCGCCTTCGAGCGGTTTACCGGGTACACGCGCGAGGAAGTCGTCGGTCAGAACCCGAGAATCCTGAAGAGCGGGGCACAGGAGGACGAATTCTACAGGAGGATGTGGGCGACGCTCCTCAGGGGGGACGTCTGGTCAGGAAGAATCGTGAACAGGCGGAAGGACGGCTCAAAGTACCAGGAGGAGATGGTCATTTCCCCCGTAAGGGACTCAAGCGGCACCGTCGTCAACTACGCCGCCGTCAAGCGGGACACGACGCTCGAAAGCCAGATGGAGGATCAGCTCCGGCAGGCACAGAAGATGGAGAGCCTCAGGGAGCTTGCCGGGGGAATCGCACACGATTTCAACAATATCCTCAACGTCATACTCGGAGCGTTCACGCTCCTGCGCGCAAAGGTGAGCATGGATCCCCTCATCGACAAGTACCTGGTGATGGGGGAAAAAGCAGTGCACCGCGGCGTGGACGTGGGGAAACACCTGGCGATGTTCGCGCAGGTCGACAACTCCCAGCACATACCGATCGCCCTGGGCGGCGTGATCAGAGACGTCGTGTCATCGCTCCAGAACAGCATCGAAAAGACGATAGTGGTGGAGAACCCGGGCGGCGGCGACATCCCCCTCGTACTGGCAAGCCAGCCCCAGCTCTTCCAGAGCCTGCTGACGCTCGGCCTGAACGCCCGCGACGCGATCGTCTCCTCGGGTTCGACCGGCGGAATCATCTCCTTCGGGGCGATTGGCGTCGACGGGCGGGCGGTGCACGACCTGTTCCGTGAAGCGACCGCCAGAAATTACCTCCGCATAACCGTCTCCGACAACGGGGCGGGGATGACGGAAGAGAAACGGAAGAGGGTTTTCGAACCGTACATCAAGAACGGACAGGCCGACGGCGCACGCGGGCTGGGGCTCGCGACGGTGTACAGCGTCATCAGGGGACACCACGGGCTCATCGACGTGTCGAGCGAGAAGGGACAGGGGACGACGTTTTCGATTTATCTCCCGGCGATTCACGTCGAGACCGAGATTCGCGAGGAGCCCGCCTCGGGCGTCATCCCCGGGGGGAACGAAACGATACTCGTCGTCGAAGACGAGGAAGCCCTCAGGCTGCTCCTTGAAGAGGTCCTCCGCGCGAAGGGATACACGGTCTTCATCGCCGCCGACGGCGTCGAAGGGTACGAGACGTATGCCGGGCACGCCGGGGAGATACACGCCGTGATTGCGGACATGGGGCTTCCCCGGCTGTCGGGATTCGAAATGTTCCTGAAGATCCGCGAGCTCAATCCGCGGGCCAGGGTGATGCTCGCGAGCGGATATCTGAGCCCCGAACTCAAATCGAAGCTCTTTGTTGCAGGCGCAAAGGAGTTCATCCCGAAGCCCTTCCAGACGACCGACGTCCTCCGCAAGCTTCGCCAGGTGCTCGACCTGCCTGCGTAGACACATCCTCCCCCCCACGCGGCGCCGTGCGCTCCACATTTTACGTCCGGGGAGAATCCTTGCCTTCGGGACCCAAAATCATTAGATTGGTTTACCGGGAAGTAAACCGGCGCCCCCCGTCCGCCCCCCGGAGGCCTGTGGTGAGGATTCACTGTATGTGCTTTGAATTCCGTTATGCACGCGATCACCGTTGACAACATCTCGTTCGGTTATGAACCGGCAGTGCCGGTCGTGCGGGATGTTTCTCTCACGGTGCGCCCAGGCGAGTTCCTGAGCCTCGTAGGCCCCAACGGATCCGGCAAGACCACCCTCCTCCGGATCCTCGACAGGATTTTCATCCCGAACCGCGGCTCTATCCTTCTCGGCGACCAGCCCTTCGCAAAGTTCTCGCGCAGGGCCATCGCGCGGCGCATCGCGTTCGTCCCCCAGGACAACAGCATCCAGTTCCCCTTCACCGTTGCGGAAATCGTCCTCATGGGGCGGTCGCCGCACACCGGAGGCATGGCGTTTGAAAACGCCCATGACAGGGACGTCGCCGCGGAGATGATGAGAATGACTGACATCGCGGGTTTCGCCGATCAGCCCGTCACGAATCTTTCAGGAGGCGAGCGCCAGCGCGTGTTCATTGCACGCGCGCTCGCCCAGCAGCCGGAGATTCTCCTGCTCGACGAGCCGAACGCCCATCTCGACATCGCACACCAGGTGGAGATGTTCCGGATGATCAAGCGGCTGAACACCGAATCGGGGCTGACGGTGCTGTCGGTTTCGCACGATCTCAACCTGGCCGCCGTCTACAGCGACCGGATCGCGATGATGGTGGGCGGCCGGCTTGCGGCCCTCGGTCCGCCGGCCGAAGTCCTGACAGGCGAAATGATCCGCGAGGTGTTCAGAACTCCGGTCATCGTCGATACGCATCCGGTACATGGGGCCCCACGGGTGTCGCTCCTCGGTTAACGGGGAAGACGCCGTTCACAGCAAGGAAAGGAAGCGCAGCGCGTGAGAAGACGAATCATCAGGGAAAAAGTCGTGCAGGCGCTCTACGCTTTCGAGATCGGCGGTGATCCCGTGGAACACGTCGTGGAGACGATCCTCGTCGGGCTCAAAAACAATCCGGCCGCGTACGAATTCGCGAAGAAGCTTGTCCAGCAGACGATCACGCACACCCCCGACATCGACACCGTGATCAAGGAGAAGGTGACAAACTGGGATTTCAAGCGGATCGCCGTCCTCGACCGTCTTATACTCCGGATGGGGATCTGCGAGCTTCTGTATTTCAAGGAGATCCCCCCCAAGGTCTCGATGAATGAGGCGATCGAACTCGCCAAGCTCTTCAGCACACAGAGAAGCGGCCAGTTCGTCAACGGGGTCCTGGATGCCGTCCTGAACGACATGAAGGCGGCGGGAGGGCTTACAAAAGCGGGGCGGGGCCTGTACGAGGGGGACGGGACCATCCGCGTCACAAGGGTAAAGGGAAAACGGGCAACCTGAACTCTGCATGAGTGACCTTCCTCCCCCCTTCGCGACCCCCCGACCAGGGGATCAGCAGCCGAACCCGGCAGCCACCCCCCGGGCGGGCGTTTCCCGATGGCGCATTTTCTCCTGGACACTCTTCGATTTTGCTCAGACCGCCTTCTCCGTCATCGTCATTACCGTCGTCTTTTCCCGCTATTTTACGCACCATGTTGCCGGAGGCCAGCGCTGGGTCTGGGGAGCCGCAGTCTCGCTCTCCATGGTCTGTGCGGCCGCGCTCTCCCCACCTCTCGGTGCGGTCGCCGACTATTCGCGCAACCGGAAGGGCTTCCTCCTCCTGTTCGCGCTGACGTGCGTCGGCGCCACATCCCTCCTCTTTTTCGTCCGGGAAGGAATGGTCGTCGCAGGCTTCACCCTTTTCGTCATCGCCAACATCGGTTTCGAGGGGGGGCTCGTCTTCTATGACGCCTTCCTCCCCGGCATCACGGCGAAGACCTCGTACGGCCGGGTCTCCGGATACGGATTTGCGATGGGGTACCTGGGGGCGCTCGCAGTCCTTCTCATAGTCCGCCTCCTGCTCCCCGACTCATCGGACCCCTCGTACCTGTTCTACGTGAGGCTCTCGTTCGTCGTGGCAGCGGCGTTTTTCCTTTTCTTTTCACTCCCCCTTTTCCTGTTCGTGCGGGAGCCGGAGGTCTCTGGAGAACGCCCCCCCTCGCTCATCAGAGCCGGGCTCGCGCGTTCGAGCCGAACATTCAGGGCGCTCTTCATCGACAGGGAGTTCCCGTCCATCGCCCGGTTCCTCATCGCCTTCTTCATATACAATGACGGCATACTTACCGTCATTGCGTTCGCGGCAATATTCGCCGAGCAGTCGCTCAACATGAGTGACGAGGCCATTATCGCGTTCTTTGCCATCGTTCAGACGAGCGCCGTCGCAGGATCGCTCGTGTTCGGCATCGTAACGGACAGAATCGGGCCGAAAAAGACGATTAGCATGACACTCGTCCTCTGGACGGGGATCGCCGTCGCCGCGTACTTTGTCGACAGCGTGACGTTCTTTTACGTCGTCGCGTTCGCCGCCGGGATCGCTATCGGATCTTCACAGTCCGCGAGCCGGAGCCTCATGGCGCTCCTCACGCCAAGGGAACGCGAAGCGGAATTCTTCGGGTTTTACGACGGCCTCTGCGGAAAAGCCTCCGCGGTTGTCGGTCCTGTCGTCTACGGGATCGTCGCAGACCTGACGAACCAGCGGATCTCCGCGCTCGTCATTTCGGTCTTCTTCATCACGGGATTCATAATTCTCCAGGGGGTGCAGGAACCCGTGCGGACGCCGTCGCGTGCGTAGGTTCCGGTTTACTTTTCAACGCAGGGTTCGTACATTGAAGGCACCGGTACGCGCCCTGTGAATCCGCCTCCCGCACTCAACGCCTCACACTGGAGTTCATGAAAGCCTATTTCATTTCTGACGTTCACCTCGGCCTGGGACCGCGGGAAGTGGAGAAGGCGAAGGAAAACCGGCTGCTGGAGTTCCTGCGCGCCGCGCTCCCCGGCACCGAGACCCTGTTCATCGCGGGGGACCTGTTCGATTTCTGGTTCGACTACGACACGGTGATCCCCCGCGGATTTCACCGGACGCTCGCCGCCCTCCAGGAATTCACCGACGCCGGGAAGAGAATACATTACCTCGTCGGGAACCATGATTGCTGGATGGGGAACTTCTTCGAGACCGAAATCGGCGTGACGCTCCACAGGGAGCCCTTCGAAGTCGAAGTGCAGGGGAAGCGGGTCCACGTGCACCACGGTGACGGGCTCGCGGAGAACGACCTCGGATACAGGATGATAAAGCCTCTCCTCCGGCACCCGTTCGCCGTCCGGCTGTACCGCTGGCTCCACCCCGATATCGGAGTCCGGATCGCACACAGAACGTCGCTGTCGAGCAGGGCGTATACGACAACGAAGCACTACGGCGAGGAACAGGGGATGATCCGGTACGCCGAGCGGGTGATCGGAGAAGGAGCGGACGTCGTCGTGATGGGCCACCACCACAGACCGGCGTCCATGCGGCTCGGGGCGGGGGTCTACGTCAACCTCGGAGACTGGATCACGTATAACACGTACGGGGAGATGTCGGCCGGCGTGATTGAACTGAAGACCTGGAAAGGAATGGAGGATCCCGGGAATGTCAGAAGGACCTGATGAAGGCAAGGGGAAGGAACCGGAACTGCAGCCGGAGGCGCCGAAATACGCGCCCTCCGACATGGAACGGTATTTCAACGACCCCGAATTCCGCAGGAAACACAGCAAGCGGAGTCTCTGGCAGCGCTTCTCGCGCAAAACAAAAATAGCGGCCGGGACGGGTCTCGCCGTCCTGATCCTGGGGATCCTCTACTGGAACTACCTCGTCTCGGGGCTCCCCTCGCTCGAACGGATCGAGAATCCGAAGGCAGAACTTGCATCGAAGGTCTTTTCCTCCGACGGCGAAGTGCTCGATCAGTTCTACATCAAGAACCGGTCGCACCTCGGCTTTTCGGACATCCCCAGGACCGTCGTCGACGCGCTTATCGCAACGGAAGACAAGGATTTCTACGACCACTGGGGGGTGGATCTCGTCCGGCTGGGAAAGGCAATCATCAAGGACATATTCGCTCTCCGCCTGAAGGAGGGGGCGAGCACGATCACACAGCAGCTTGCCAGAAACCTCTATCTCGGACACAGCGACAGGAACGTCTTTGACGGGTTCACGCGGAAGATCCGCGAGTTTCTGACATCGGTGCAACTGGAACAGACGTTCACGAAGGACGAGATACTCGAGTTCTACCTGAACGTCGTGTATTTCGGCCGCGGGTCATACGGCATCGCCTCCGCGTCGCAGGCGTATTTCGGGAAGGCCCCCGCCGACCTCACGCTGGGCGAGGTGGCGACACTGATCGCCGTTCTGAAGGGTCCGGCATATTACGATCCCACGGGGAAGCATCCTGAGAGGGCCCTCAACCGGCGGAACACCGTCCTCTCGCAGATGCAGAAATACCGGTACATCACGGATCAGCAGGCCGACCAGGCACGCGCGGAGATCATCAACATCAAGCCCGCCGATGAGTTCACCGCCGCCGGGATCGCACCCCATTTCGTCGAATCGATCCGGCAGCAGCTCATGCAAAAGGCGGAAAAGTACGGTTTCGACATCTACAGGGACGGCATACAGGTATTCACAACGCTCGACAGCCGCATGCAGCGGCACGCAGACCGCGCGGTCGAAGAACACCTCGCGATATACCAGAAGGAATTCGACAAGGAGTGGGACTGGACCGCCTCAGCGGACGTCCTCGGCCGGGTGATCGACCAGGCGATCAAGACCTCGCCGCAGTACAGGAGGGCCACGAGCGCCGCGGGAAGGGACAGCGTCTATGCCGCCCTCTCCGCGAATCACGCGTGGGCGGATTCCATGAAACACATCGCCCAGTCGATCGAAACGGGGTTCGTGGCGCTCGACGCCAAAACGGGGGCCATACTCGCCATGGTGGGCGGCGCGACCTTCAAGAGCTTCAAGTACGGGCTGAACCACGTGACACAGATCCGCCGCCAGGTTGGTTCCGCATTCAAGCCGTTCGTCTACACAGTTGCGATGGATAACGGGTATGCCCCGAGCTACGAGCTCCTGAATCAGCCGGTCACGGTCATGATGGCCAACGGAAAGCGGTGGACCCCTTCCAATTCAGACGGCCAATTCGGCGGGAAGAGCACAATACGGGAGGCAATCAAGCACTCGATCAACCTCGTGGCAGTGCGCGCCATAATGCAGATTGCGCCCGTCAACCAGGTGATCGAATATGCCAAGCGAATGGGGATCACCTCTCCCCTCCCGCCGTACGAGTCGCTCGCGCTCGGTGCGGGGGAGGTCTCCCCTCTGGAGATGGCGGGAGCATTCAGCGTCTTTGCCAACCACGGCGTGTACGTGGCCCCGTACTCCATCACAAGGATTGAAGACAAGGACGGGAACATCATAGAAGAAAGTTCACCCCTTCGCCGCGAGGTTTTCAGCGACCAGACGGCATTCATCATGACATCCATGCTCGAGGGAGTCGTCAACGGCGGTACCGGGAGCCACGTCAGGGACTTCTTCCAGCTGCCCGCGGCCGGGAAGACCGGGACGACGACGGAGTTCGCTGACGCCTGGTTCGTGGGGTATACACCGCAGATTGCAGCGTCGGTCTGGGTCGGGTTCGACAACAAGAGCGTACACTTCAAGACCTGGGACGGCCAGGGGGGGAGGGCGGCGGCACCGATCTGGGGCCGGTTCATGAAATACGTCTATGACGACCCGACGATCGCGATGCCGCTGGAGTATTTCGAGAAGCCCGCAAAGGTTTATGCCGACACCATTTGCACGGAAACCAAAAAACTGGCCACGCCGTTCTGCCCTGACACAATGATCGAGTATTTCACAGACCAGACGCGTCCGGGTACCTGCGACAAGCATACTACGTCAAAATGGCGGGAGGGGGAACAGGGAGCGGGGACAATCAGCTTCTGATCGCATAAAGCGGAACGGGTTGCCAATCGAAGGGCGACAGATCCCCTCCGGTTGGTAACCCGTTTTGCAGAGCTTTCCTACCGATTTTCCTGCATTCCAACGTCAACCTGAAGCGAATTCTCCGTCAATCGACGGAAAGTTCCCGCTCGAATATGTCCGATTCATCGCCAGACACCGGGACGACTCCCTTCTCATCGGCCTTTTTTCTGCCGAGGAGGATGAGAGGTATAGCCGCCAGCGCAACGAGTGCAGCCACTTTCCATAATTTGTTCATTTAACCAAACCCCCGAATGAGAGATGCCGACAAGAGTTCTCGTATTAACAATAAGAAATTGCGAGGGCGAAATTCGTGACAGAACGCACAAATTCGACTTGATTTAGAGACAGATCAGGAGTACATTGACGATATCAAGAGAGGTCCCGCGTGTCGCAGCAGACGGCCGAAGACAGGTATTTTGAGGCGTACAAGGCGAAAGTGTACGAGAAGCTGACCGAGGTAGACCGAAGCGTTCTCCCTTCCGCCTGGTGGGAAACGGTCATCAAGCACTACTACAAAAACGGATACTCAGAGGAACGAGCCGTTCGCGCGATCCAGGAAACGATGAAGAAGTAGACTCCCCCTCCTGCTCACTCCCAAAGATCCAGTACCGCCTCATCTCCTCCAAAATGCTCCACAATGCGCCGGTCAGGCGGAGGACACGCTTCCGCCTGATAGACCTCGGTCAGTCTCTGTGAGGGGCGCGTCGTGTTGAGGCTCAGAAAGTAGATGACCTCCTGATCCCCACCGGAATGCTTCTGCCGGTAAAGTGCTATTCCATCGCGGGTTTCGGACGTCTGCAACGTGTCCAGAAAATCCTGCGCCAGATCGCCTATACGCGTGCTGGCCTGATCACGGGTAAACCTGATCCTGTACCACGACATTATGCAGCCTCGGTCTCAAGTAGGAAGAAGGGTAAGAAGCGGATCGCCGAGTAGAACACCGGTGGGGGAGCCGGAACAGGGACGACGAAGAGAGTATACTAAAAGCAGGAGAAGTGATGTGTGACGTGAAGCAATAAAATCCCGGACACACCGACACGTAGTTCTACGTGCAACCGTAGCGTCTTGCTGAAAAAATTCTGCGCTGATCCGCAGAGGGAATCGCTCGGGCAACGCTTCAACCCGCGGTGAAAAGCTACAGCTCCTCCCGCACCTCCCTGCGCGCGTCGATCGTCCTCAGGACGACATGCTGGTCACTGTCGGTCTGCACCATCCCCCAGTAAATGGCGAACTGCTCGATGAGGTAATCAGCCGGATACCGCTGCGAGACCCCGAGGAAAATTTCGTCAACCCCCAGCTGGGCGGCCGTCTGTGCCACGGCGAACAGCGCGTTGTTCGTCGGCACCACGATCGGGAGCACCGGTTTCCCCTCCTTCTCGGCCAGTTTAATGACTTCCGTCAACAGCTGATCCTGGTCCGTCGTTATCGAATCATCGACCGTCGCGTTTTCCTTGTCTGCCAGTATCTTCGCGTGCATAACAATGATATCGGTGGTCTCCGCATCATTCTCCTGGAGACATTTCTGGAGCTGGTACAGCCGGTTCGGCGCGCTGGCCGCAACCAGCTTGCGCCTCTCGTGCTTGCAGCCTATCGCCTCGACAGTGAGCTGGTCTTCGCCGTGAACATTGAACTTCTCAAGTCCCGGCTCGCCGCGTGAGGCGATGAGTTTCTTGTTGGCACGTTCCGAGACTCCAAACGCCACGTACAGGGCGACGGTAAAACCGATTCCCCAGACCGTGGCAAAAGGCTTGGTGAAGAGATTGACGATGCCGAGAAGAAGGAGGACGGTGAAGACCGCCCCAAGCCCGATCGGGATCTCCACTGAACCGATCTTCAGGTTAAAGGGGACGCGCCACTCCCGGTGTGCCGTCTGCTTGTAGCGCAGCACGATCATTGAATATGCCTTCATCACGAAGCTCCACACGACACCGAACGCGTACGCCTCTCCGAGCGCAAAGACGTCTCCCCGCGTTACAATGATAATAAAGAGCTGGAGGAGCGCCAGAGTGTTGATGATCCTGTAGGACGTGCCGTACTTTTCGTGCGGCTTCCGGAACCAGGAGTGAAGGACCCCGTCCTCCGCCACCCTGTTGAGGACGCTGTTGGCCCCGATGAGCGCGGTGTTGACCGCCCCCGCGAGAATGAGGAAGCCGACCACGACGACGAACGCCTGCAGCCCGAGAAGCACGGCGCGGCTGCCAATCAGGTGCATCGCCAGCCCGCTCAGAACGTTGTCGTTGTACAACCCGAGAAGCTCTTCCGGCGGGACGATCATGGAGGCAAAGAGCGAGTTTACCCCAGTGAATATGAGCGCAAACACGAATATGATCATGCCTGTCTTGAGCAGGTTTTTCAGCTTCGGCGCCTCGATTTCCCTGTAGACCTGGGCGAGCGTTTCTTCCCCGCTGACCGCCAGTATGGAATGCCCGAGCCCGACGAGCACGCCCACCACGCCGATCGTCCTCAGCCAGTCAACCCCTTTCAGGACGCCGAGCGCATCGCTCGAGAGCGTCACAGAGAACGGAGGGAGAGACGCGCCCCGGACGGCGATCGTCACGACAGACCACACGAGGAGAACGACGGCCAGGACGCTCGTTACCTGGAATATCCTGAGCGCTTTGCCGCTTGACTCCTCTATCCCAATGAGATTCTTTCGCCAGAAATAGAGCTCGATGACGATTGCAATCAGCATCGCGGTCGTGTCCGGCGGGACTTTGTATGTGAATTTGACTGAAACCAGGATCGAATTGACGAGGCCGGCGATATACTGCCCCGCCGATACCGCGCTTATGGGGGCGGTAATAAGATAGTCGAATATCAGCGCCGACACGGAAAACTTGGCTGCAGTCTCCCCCAATGCCTCATGGACCACCCGGTAGACGCCGCCGCGCACAAACATGCTCGAGGATTCAATGTAGACAGCACGGATCCCGTATGCGAAAACCATCACGAACAGAATGAACCACGGAGCGGACGGTCCGACGGCCTTCTCCGCAATCCCCAGCGCATAATACGCACTCGAGGCGAGATCTGAGAGGACTATTGCCGATGCCCTCCAGTAGGAGATAAACGAAAGCATGACGGTGGTGATGACAACCACCCTCACCTTCTTCAAGACTGTCGATCCTGTCTCAGACTTTATGTCGAGCGTATACTTCTTCATCTGCTGGAACGTCCAGGAAGTGGCAAAAATGAGGTGATCTGGCCGGATCTATTTCCGGAATCCTTTGGAGGCCGCTCCGATTGTTACAAGGGAAACCGCAAAAATAAACGCGCTCAGGATGGGTGTGATGATGCTTGATAGGAGGAGGATTGCAAGAAGGACACAAATCCCAAGAAAAACAGATGCCGCGGTCCTTTTGCCCATCTTCTGCGATCGGGGTGTGGATATGAGAGTAAACGCCTATGAATTTAGGTGTTCCCCGTGATGAAATCAACACCCAAATTCGGCGGAATTGGACAGAGCGGACATTCCGACAATCTCACAGCAGGGCAAAAACAGGAGACGTGAACCACCGATTGACGCAAGAGCCGCCCGTCCGGGCGGCTCTTTTTGCCCCGATCCTTGATGAGACAGTCGCGCGTCAGTTACTGAAGGGTGTAGCCGGCCGGTACCTGGAATTTGCCGTCAGGCACAGGCACGTTTTCTTCGAACTTCACCGCCTTGATCAGCGACGTGCTGCTCCCGCCGCCGATCTCGGAGGAGAATATAATATGAGCCGATCCGGCGAATATGCAAATGGTCTCCTGTTGCGTCGTCCGGAAGGCTCCACAGTTCTTCCCCGCGATTATCATGTCGGGGATCTTTTTGGCGTGTCGTCCTCCTCGCCTTTCGATGAAACCTCTTCCCGGTCGTAGCGCAATTCTGTCCCTCTCAACGCATCTCCACCCTCGAACGCCTTCCTCTGCCGAGGGACGATTCGGCAGAGTGTCTTGCCGTCGCTGAAAAACACGTGGGACAACTTGTCTCCATTGTATGTTTCTTTGCACTCCTTCATGCCGTAACCATCGAAGTAGACAATGGCCTTGCTGGTGAGATTCGTCTCCCCTATCGCTATGAGGATGTCGTATGTGACGATCCCGGACTCTGTGTCATAAGCCGCAATGAACAGAGCGGGAATTCACTCTTGCTTCCAGGCGGCTGAACCTCTTGGCATTTTCAGGTATTTTCCTTACATTGAAATGATGTCCAGCTTCTTTGTCCCCGGTGACAACTCCATACCGAAACGTAACATATCCTCGTCGAAGTCCGGTTTTTCAGACTTCCGAGGGGGCCCAAAGAACGCATTTTCAGCGCCCGGATGGCGAAATTGGCAGACGCGCTAGCTTCAGGAGCTAGTGGCCGCGAGGTCGTGCAGGTTCAAGTCCTGTTCCGGGCACAGAAAGCGAAACCCATCCCACTCTTTTGGGGGTGGGTTTCGCTTTCTTGTTCACTCGAACCGGTCTGAATTCAAGCTGAGGGGCGCCCACGTGTGCCCCGAAGTCCCGCACGGTTTTTGTGCGGGGTCCTGTTCCGGACACACAGAGGAGAGCACTTTTCTCAAGACGCGGAAGCCCCCGTCAGATAAGTCTGATGGGGGCCTATGCGTCTATCTGACCCCTCGTATGGGGCTACGGCAAATTCGAGTATCAACGGGAGGGACTATCCGAGGCAGTGGCATATTCCCGCAGGTGGATCAGGCGGGCATGCATCGCGGTGATTGAGACCTCACTCCCACTCGTGAGACTCATGCGCACACAAGGGAATCACAGGTTGTGCAGGCCGATCGTCGGAGGAGATCGGCGGCGTATGGATCTCGGTTATGCGATCGAGATGGATTTCCTCCAGCGATATGGGTCATAGGGTGTACCGGTCTTGAGGATCCCGCAGGTGACGGTAGCCAGATACCGGGCGACTTGATGACGCGCGTGATGCATTTAGTCTCCCTTGAATGTGAGAGCGGCCGCATGGCAGCTATTGTAGAACAGCTCAAGAGTCCCTGTCAAGGAGCGAGACACTTTTTCAAAGGTAACCACAGCGTTGCCTTGGTGCAATGCCTGAAGACGCATCACCCTATCACACCGCATCCACCCTCGGTGCCAGGCTTTTTACGAACTCCTCGTGATCATCGATCAAGGATTTCCGATGAGAATGTCGTTCCCTCCTGGCCCCCCAAGGAACCCACATCGTCTAATGTCGATAGGTTGAATTGATCAAGAATCCGATCCTGCGCCTCCGGGGTCTGGGATAAGCTACTAAGAGACAATCTCCCCTCGCACCCGCGTCCATTGTCACGGGTGGATGAATAATAGGCCCGACGAGAGTTCACCGGGCCTGTTGTGTTTCGTCTGATCAACGAGGCGGTGTACATAATACTGCTCAACGCTGCTACAGCTGAAAACATTCGTGGCCTTTGACACATGTACCCAAACGCACCTGAACTTGTCTTTCCTAACGCCTCGTATGCTCTTCAATCCAGTCCCCCAGCATCTTTAGCGCTGCAGGCGAGAAGGTTTCCTCAATCTGCGCATACTCTTTCGGTGAACCAGTCTTCGCATCCTGGAACAAATGATTTAAGCCGGGCATGAGTTTGATCGTGACGTCCCTATTTCCACTTGTTTGCAGCGCTTTGTCAATGGCCACCAGATCTTCTTTCGGAGGAACTTGTAAGTCCAATGTGCCGTCCATAGCCAATACCGGACATTTCACTTTCTCAAGTGCAGGTCGAGGATCGTATCTGGTGAAATACCGAAACCACGGCCCGTCAAATTGATTTATCTGGCTGTCGATTGCCTTCTCCGAGTCCACACCGCTCTTTACAAGGTCAGCGCCCCATTGGGAGACTGTTGACATCAGGTATGATCTGATTTGACCCGCAATTGCGACACTATCGGTTCCAGATTTTACAATCGAGCATATGTTTTCCATCCGGTCAACATTTTGAGATATTTTTCCGGAGGGAATACTATCAGCCTCTTCCATTAACCGTGTTTGCATCTTCAGGATGTCTTCTCCCGGCAATCCTGGAGCCGCTAGCATTACGATGAATGCGACGTCTTTAGACTGTGATGCAGCCATCGGCGCGATCATTCCACCTTCACTATGCCCGATGAGTCCGATTTTTCTCGGATCGATCTCGCGACGACGCTTGAGAAATTCAATTTCTGCAATGACGTCTTCTGCATGGTCGGCGGAAGTAACAGCCATTTTGTTTCCGGTCGATCCACCGACACCGCGGTCATCGACTCTCAACACTGCAATTCCTCTCCTTGTGAGATAATCGGCAAGAACAAGAAACGGTTTGTGCCCGAACACGGATTCCTCTCGATCATGAGGTCCGGACCCGGTAATGAGGATTACCGCTGGAAAGCGTTCATTCGCATCGGGCAGGGTGAGCGTCCCCGCAAGTTTCATGTGGTCTTTCGTGTCCTCACAAGAGACATCTTCAACTCGGTAGGGAAATGGCGGCTTGGGCTCTTGAGGTCGTTTCAGCACGATTGCTACTTTCGTTTTGTGTAACCTCAAAGGCAGAACGATACCGTTTTGTTTCCAGTTTCCTTCGATTGATTGTTTCCCGTCTGACAGTATTCCTTCAAATAATCCTCCCATTGACGCAATGTCGAACACAATTGAGTTCCCGCTGACCGTTACCTTCCTGATAGGAATTCCCGTCGCACCTTGGTCGGGACTGTCCATCTCGCCCGATATCCTGTTACTGTCGGATTCTGAAACATGAAATACGATCCTCAGTCTGGTGTTCCCGAATTCGAGCGTCCCCTGCCAGATACCGGCAATGGATGTGTCGATTTTGGTTTGTGCCATCAACGGTGAAAATGCGAGAGTAGTGAATATACAGACTATCACCGCTAGGTCTCTTGGACTCCGAATTCTATGTTGCATGACTGCTTTCTCCGTTTGGTGAATTATGATCTCCCAGTCTAGAACTCATATCACTAAGGAGATTCTGCCTTTCCATGTCGGATTCTCCACTCTTGATTACTCTGCCGCGTTCCGTCGATAGTCACAACTGTGGGATTTGTTCTTCTGCTTCTCTTTCAAGCTTTCGATAGAGGAAATATGGGTAAAGGAATCCACAGAAAAGAACGAGCGGGATCAGAACTGTGAGCAAGATAGTGTACTGGGGTAGCCGAGAAAACGATAATATTGCCATAACTAGCCCAGATGCAACGAACAGCCACCCAGAAATGTGATGTGTGCGTTTCCATACTTGTTCTGAAGCCAGGGTCCAGGGAGTTCGTACCCCGAAAAAGAAATTCCGAGGTAGTTTTGGGAGGTAGTTGCCAAGGAACATGAAGAGAAGCCCAATCCCCAACACGACCATGTTTGTTGCCAACGTTCCCTCTCTTGCCGAAACGTATCCCACAATACTGAAATAGACGATGAACCCTATCGATATATCCCTGAATACCAGGAACAGATTGTACTTGTTTTGAATTCTCTTCCAGAACGGATCGATCAATGGAACAAACGTCAAGATGACAAATACCCCTACCGGAGCTGTGACGCCCACGATAACAGCCTGTGACTTCGGACTCCATCGATCTGCAGTCCCATGAATGTCGTAGTGTGATGGAACAGTGTCCGGCAGAATGGGAGAAAAGTACATTGCAGACAGGCCAGCAACAAGTATCATTGCCAGCGCGAATACATGATTCCTCACGTTCCATTTCATAACGTCACCTCTTGTTCTTGAAATCCATCATATACCCCACAGCCTGGTCAAACACACTCATATTCAGGCTGTACCGAATGAATTGCCCGTCCCGTTCGGCCTCGACGAGATTTGCGCGTTTGAGGCTGTCCAGGTGATGAGAAAGAGTCGGTTGTGAGACCTCAATCTTGTCGAGAATCTGAGACGGGGTCATGTCCTTCTGCTTGAGAAGCTGCAGGATCTTCCTCCGTGTAGGATCTGCGAGTGCCTGGAAAAGAGTGCTGAAGTCTATCATGACAGCGTCCTCACGATGTCATATCGATATATGTGCATATCTACATGTAGTATATATTATCATATAACAAAAGTCAAGTGTAATCTGAGTCAATGTCGACTCAGGTTGTGACAACCTAGTTCTTTGTTTCATTCTTTGAAATGAATCTGATTATTGGAATGCTGCCTAACGAACCCTCGCTTGCTGCTGCGACGTGAAGTGTTGGTCAATCCCGGTCTTCACCGCGCGGCCCGGTCTGGGATCGATTATCGATCCCGTTTCGCACGCAAGATACTCATGAGGCCGCTCAAGCAGTGCGAGAATTATCACACCACCGCACATATGATGTTTGTCCGCTTCGGGACCGGAAGGTCCTGGGGTCGCTGTAGGAAATAGCGCGCCTTAGCCTCTTCGGGGGTAAGTAACTCCACGTTGGAAAACCCAGTATCGTTTAGTTTTGATACAAGCGCATCAGCATCGAAGTAGCTAACCCAAGGCTCGCCTAGTTCTGAGGCGCGCCCCTCAAATGGCGACGGAGAGGTACTTGGTGACGGCGCGAATGTAAACACGATCTCACTCCCTGCCGGAAACGCTGCGACAGATCTCAGTACGGCATCAACAGCGTCTTCTTTGAGGTACATAGTTACTCCCAACCAGGAAAAGAATGTTCGCACCTCCAACGAGACATTGTACCGATTGAGGCCATCCCGCAATGACTCGTGCTCAAAGTCAATGGTGGCGAAGTCTGCGTTTGTCGGCATTTGAAGCCCTGCTGCGGCAAGTTGATTGCGCTTAGTGGATTGAGTCCCCGCATAGTCGACTTCGAGAATTTGCAGTGCTTCAGCCCAATCTGGTTGTCTTAGGGCAAAGGTATCGAAACCCGCACCGAGAATGATGTACTGGGATACCCCCCGGCCAACTGCGGCAGCGAGACGATCTTCGGCAAACCGCGAACGGAGGACGACATGCGAGCGCAAAGCACGTCGTTCAGGAGTCTGATAGGCAGCCACCATGTCTTTGATCCGCTGCCGCGCAGACGAGCCAAGCAGCGTAACTGCCAGAGGGTCTTCGAGTATCCTCGGCGGTGCATCTAGCAACTGATGCGCGGCTCGCATGTAGGCAGTTCCAAGAGCTGTGCGACTTCCGTTTCGATCGGACATAAAGAACAATCCCTTTTGATAGATCGGAATGTCTACAGCGGGTTTGGCAGATACCATACCCAAAGGTTCAGATCGACGCGAGAGCAGCCTCCACGTCTGATCTGTGGCGGATTTGCTTTCCTCCTCTGAACGGCATCCGTCCCCCGTAAACAACACAGCCCTCAATCCGATTCTGGACCGAGGGCATGTGTGAAGGACCTGAATACTTGCTGGAAGAAAGTAACGCACCATTTGTCGACATTCAACTCCCCTTTTGCAGCTTTTCCATCCTCTTTTCCATCCTCGGCGCCAAGCTCTTCACGAACTCATCGTGCACATCGGGCAAGGAGTTCATCTCACCCTGGACCTGCGTCCGTTGTCCCGGGAGGGGGCGGAAGCGGTTGACGACAGACAGTTCAATCTTTTGTCTTCATAGTTGAGATTATCCAATTCCCAATTATTGATAATGATTCATCGGACATCGTCCCTTTGATGTCCTTATACTCCGAAACCTTACCACGTGGACATCGCTCATAGTCGGTGCATTCTGCTCCTCCAACAAGGACTGATCTCCTTTCGGTTTCTGTCACCAGCCTTGGTCAACGCACATCCACTCTCGTCGCAAGATCTCTCACAAACTTATCGAGACCATCTGTGAAGGAGTTCATTTCCGAGAGGACTTTCAGGCCTTTATCCGCTCCGTCTGGATCTTCGTTGTTCTTGTACTCCCGTTTCATCGACTGCAACAATCTCCCCGGTACCCGGGATCCTTTCACTTGGCCAGTATTCCTCTTGCCTGTGCACCCACGATTTTTCTGGTTTTTTTCGATGTTCTGTTCGTCTTCCTCAATATTTCCAGAGGTTCGCGTCGTTTTTTGCCCCAAATTTCAGTGACGAAGATAGGACTTTTTTGATCATCGAGAGAAATCAACGATATGGTGCGGGCTGACTCACTTCGCTCCCAGTGCTTGGGCCGTCCGTTCAACATCAACAGGTGCGACCCGAATGAAAAGGCCGTAATTCCCTCCCACTCCCATTGCCTCAGACATGACGATATTCACTCCTGCCTTCGCAAGCGCATCGAGAGTTGTTACGAGCACCCCGGTTCTGTCGACCCCTTTCACAAAGAAACCTGTTCCTTCTTCAAAGTTCACGCCAGATGATTTCCATTCATTTCGGAGCTTGTCCGGGTTCTTGGCGATGAGATGAATTTCAGCCTTTCCGGGTTGAATATCCTGCCCCCCGAGTCCAACGAGTCCAATTCTCTTTGATTTCAAATCTTGCGCGATTCCAAGTAGTGATCCAGCTTTGTCTTCGAGACCTATTTTGAAATATGTCACGCGCTGTGGCTTTGCCATGGCCGTTTCCTTTCAGTTATGTGCGTTAGAAACCAGCATAGACCTATTTGTTTTCGTGTCACTGAGACAGTTGTGAGATCGCAAGATCCATCGCATAGCGTTCAGGCAGCAGCGAATTGATGCACGAGCAAAGTTCATAGAGCGAAGGAACCCAACAATTCTTTAGTTTTGACGAGGTAGAGTGACCTGTCTTCGCATCCCATATTGAGATTATGAACTTCTTGCCCCCCGGGCTGATAGGGCTACTGTAAAGACCCTTGAGCGTATCAAGGCCGCACCTCTGCACCAAGCCGTCTAAAGAATCACGAACAGTGGGGGCTAAGCTACTGCTCCAGAGAAGCCTTTCGACAATATTCTCAGAGCCCTCGACAAGCCAGACGCTTATCGATTTTTCCTCCACGCTGGTTCGACGGCCCTGGGAAGAGCTATCGTCACGCTCAAATACGGTAATGAAATAGTGTTTGGGACCAACAGGAACTGGCTCGCTTGGCCTATGACTAGCGTTGCCTTGAGTCAGCTCTTGTCCAGCCACCTGCGAGGTCATCGAGAAGGGCCTTTTCACCCAAGGGGCCCCTTTGCTTAGACGTGTGGCTTGCCATCCTATGCGAAGATCTCTCACCTGACTCAGAGTACTATCCATAGCCAGGAGGTCATCGAACAAGGCGTACGCCACGACCTGTCGGGAAGCCCGTTCATCTGTGAGCAAGACCCACTGCCCGTCTTCTGGATTCCGGCCGACAAACAAGACGGGATTACGGCCCGTTACCACAGAATACTCTGAGGCCACCACGGTGTCGTCCGACACGGGAACTGACGCGGCACAGTTGAGTCCGAAGAAGCAAGTCAAGAGTAGTGCAAGTACATTGGGTTTCATCGAGTTCATTTTTCGAGGGGTTCTTCGAAATGACTACCTCCCGGTCCTGTTGCCAATGTTAAGCTAGTTTTTTGTTCCCATCAGGCATTTGGGACTTCACCGCCTCGGCCCGGTTGGGGGCGGCTCACTGCTTCAAGATATCCAGTTCCCTCACGGCTGTCAGGGTCTGCACCCGTTTCCTATCGGTCACGCTGACAATGAGGCTATATTGACCGGGATCCACTGCGTGGACGTCGATCTGGCAAAACACTGCTGCCATCTCCTCTGTCCCGGTTTTCTCATTTTTGTAGACCACGGTTCCCTTCCCGATGTCCTGTTCATTCTTGGGCAGGAGAATACACTCGGTTCGGTATGCTCTGTCCCCAAACGCATCCGGAATCAGATTGTAGACCTGGAAGTAGATATAGAGCGTCTCTGTTCGCACATGCGTTCTGAACGGACTCTGGACCACTTTCACGCCGTCGATCGCCAGAGCACCCCTCTCGGCTGAAGGTCTCAGGAACTGGACGGAGCTCATCATGAAGTTCGACCGAGAGAAATCCCTCACGCGGATCGTCTGTCTCCATGTTCCGATTTTATCACCATCCAGTGGACGGATATGCATCGACACCGCATAAGAGTCCGGTGGCACAGTATACCTGATGAGATCAAGGATCATTCCAGTTCGTGTGCGTGATAGACCCACCTGCAGTGTGTCAAGCTGCGTGGCTGCGTGACGGGATTTCGCATCGATCAGTGAAAAACCGACTTCGACAGGGATTGACCGGACGGTATCAGGAAGCGAATGCGCGAGGGAAGCTATGGGGATAGCATAACTCACATCCACGAGCGATTGCCCCCCCGGCGCACGGAAAACATCAATCTGATGGGGGAACCGGAATGTCTCAGTCTTCTTCTCCCAGGTATTTTTCTCAGTCGAAAGGGCGTAGTTGACCACATCTCGCGCTTCAACAGTCATTTGTGTCTGGAGGGGGCCTCTATCAGATTCCATTCCGGCGTAGAGCCTCTGGTACTTCGAATCCCACATACGGAGCTCGTCTATCATCGCATCGAGCGCGGGGACAGCGACCAGTCTCCAGTTGTTACCGACCGCATTGTGCTTCTGGAAGTGAAATATCATCCTGGGGGATTCCGGCGTTGCATCGTAGAGCCAGGATTCAAATGAATCACGGACATACGACGACAGTTGTTGTCCATCCATAGCTCTCTCTGCGACTTCCTTACCATGATCCTGCTCTTCTTTGGTCTGGATGACAAACGGCCCGGACTGGATTCCGGTGGGAGGGTGACCCTTTTTGGTTACAACGTCTTCGTCATCAAACGGAGAATAGTCATGATGAATGACATCGTCAGGGTCACCCTGCCGCAGGTATATAAGCCCCATGTCGTTGAATTCATCGTTCAGTGCGAACGCCCTGGGGAAGCGAAGCTCATTCTGTCTGTCCGGGTTGTTGAATGAGGTTCGAGCACCATAGTATTCATAGTTCATTTCGGCATGCACAAACCGGCGTAAATGCTCCTGAAGCCGGAGATTCACGTTCAACGCCAGTGAAGGATTCCTGAAATTCCAGAAACTGCGGAAGAAGTCCTTTTGCCCGCTGACAGAGTCACGATTGTTGTAGTACTCCAGTTCCCAATCGGACACGATGTATTTCAAATCCTCAAAAAGAATCGCCGAGCCCAGAGGTGAATTAAGTTCCTGAACAGCTTTCCAGTATTCCATTTCTGCGGCGAGCCTGTCACCCTGCTGGAATCGCAATCTGGCGAGCGAAAGACGTACAGCCTGAGGAGAGACTTCTCCCGGGTGATGCAGTAAGTCTGTCAGGAGCGATTCTGCGGCAGCCGGGTTTCCGTGACGACGAAACGTTTCGCCCATAAAGTACCGCGGAAGGGAACCCGGCAACCTGCCAAGCCACCCCATGAAGTCCGACGAATCTTCGGTCACCATGAAGTACCGGAAGAGCTTATACCTGCCTACCTGCGGGCCCACAAGATCCGGCCTTCTCACAGTTTGAGCAGAGTCCATGCCGAGCGCTCCATCTCTGTCTCCCTCACAACGAAGCAGAATGGCGAACTGATAGAGGACGTCCTCGAACGAAGAATCACGATCAAGAATCCAGATGAAATGCATTCGGGATTTGCCCCAATCGCCGTACCTCGATGGGGCGTTGAATGCCCCTTCACGGAATGCAAATGTGCCAATCTCGCGGCAGGCAACCGCGGCAATATAGTGGGACGGGATGTCTCCTGAATCAATCTTCAAGGCCTGGTATGCCATGTCCAATGCTTCATGCCAATCACGATCGGCAAGAGCGACTTTCCCAAGCCCGATCAGTGCACGAACATTTCTCGGCTGGTCATCTCTGACGGCAGAGTAAAGGGATTTCGCGCTGTCTACCCTCCCCCGTCTCAGCAGAGAGTCAGCGCGGAGGAGCGTGGTTTCACTCTGCTGCGGCGTCAGGGGAGCCCTACCCGTGTAGGAGATAGTGCAGGAAATAGCAAGAAGCGATAGAAGGAGAGAAAGGGACGCAGATCGAAACATGGAAACCTCCTGTATGTCTCAACCGTCCAATCCCTGCAGAAAACGCAGAGGCCTCTCCATTGAATCGAAGAGGCCTGTTTCAACGAACGCTGAACTGTCGCTATTTGAAGGTACTCCTGGGACAGTGCAAATGCAACGGGCGGTTTGGAGGGACCGGTGTCAGTGTCACCAGAGAATACTTGCAACAATTCTGTGATTTGCCTCTTCGATATGACAAGGACTGAGTATCGATGCGGCTCACCCGCTGCTTCGACGTCACCGCGCGGCCTGGTTGGGGATCTGGGCTCGTCCTACCCCCCAGTACACGCTCAGCTCCAGATCATTGTCTATTCCTCGTGGACAGTCTTCAGCAAAGGGCTCTGAAATATCTGTTCGGGTGAAATCACCGTCTCGTCAAGTGGGATTCCATAAGGATATCGTTTCCGCATCTTTTTCTGCACTTCTGTATTCGAGAGGTCAAAGTCCTTCAGAGTCTGGAGACGACCCAGTTGTACGTTGAGCGCTCGATCGAATATCTTCCAAACCAGCTCGGAACAGTAGAGCTTCTCATCTGACCAGTTGAATGCCAAATCATACGGCTTGCCGACGAAGGTTAAGGCGACTGAGTCGAGCTTGAAGATGTTCCTTTTGGTTAAGACGCTGTCAGCGTTCACGAGCCTCTTCACCACGAAGTGACTAGCGCTACCCCTCTTAATCCAGGAGGTGACTGAAGTGAATTTCGCTGGGCCTACGGCCTCATACACCATTAGCTTCCCGTTGTGGTCGAGAATTATCCCCATGTGGCTGTACTTCGATCCCGTGGCAAGTTGAATAGCCCTGCTCTGAGATGACATTGAGGTTTGGAAAATGATGTCACCTTCCCTAAGATTAAGATCTTTCCTTTCGCAGGACACCGTCTGAAAAAGGAGAATGATGATCAATGTTGGGAGTATTCTCTTCATGATACCTTTAAATGTGCCAGTATTACCTGCCGGTTCACATTCAGTATTACCTGCCGGTTCAGATTCATAGATGGTTCCACCCATCGTTGATGGCATAGATTGAGCGTTGACACAATCCGTGCTAAAATTGACACTTACGTTGTCACCGATGTGAAGCGTTGTATAATCCGTGAAACTCGTATTGACCTGATTGCCCCTGAACGCCTACCTCGTGACTGCCGGACCGCTCGTGCTGATCGGCGCTTTGCCCCTGGTGAGCCGGATGATGCGGAGGAGGGTTCCGGCCTGAGGGAGCTAATCGCGCAGGGCGCGGTACGCCGTCTCCATCAGGAGGTGGAATGCCTGTCCCTCTGTGGCCGTTCCCGGATGGTCAAATTCGGGCGACCCGCACACTCCCTGAACCAGGCCGAGAGCGTCGACTTTCCCGAGAGCAGCTTCCCTCATAGCGTTCGCATACTTCAGGTAACCCGGGTCGATCCATGCGGCCTTGACGCCCCGGTAAATCGTATATGCAAGCATCTGGGCAAGGTTGGTTTCCACAAACGTCGTGGGGTCATCGACGATGTTGTGAAAGAGGCCATCGGGACGCTGATGGACCAGGCAGCCGTCAAGGATACCGATGACGTACCCCACAAGCCTTTCCTTTTCCATCTTCATGGAATCCGGGAGTGACCGTATCACGCGCGTTATTCCCGCCGCCGACCACCCGTTCCCGACTCCCCAGCAATCCTTCCGTACAAACACATTCTTCTCGCAGTCCCACATGTGCGAGAGGAGCTTCTTCTTCTCATCCCAGAGCACTCCCCTGGCCCCTTCGATCTGCCTGAAGGCTTCCCGGTGGAGTCCGGCTGCCGCCAAAAAAGGGGGGAGCATGTACATGATATCGCTCCAGATCTGCGGGATGTTCGAGAAATGATAGATGATTCCCTCCGGTGAACGTGGGGCATTGTGAAGAAGGTAGTTGAGCAGTCGGTCCACGGCACTCTTCAGTGTTTGATCTCCCGTCTTCCGCGCGGCCCACAGTACGGCTTCCCCCGGAGAGGCGGCATCGCTCAGTGCGAACTCTTCCCCGAGCATCGCCAGGCGGCCGTCCCTGGATTGCCGCAGGACTGCTTCTTTGGCCATCAGGATCACAATCTCCCCTTCACCCCGCTCCAGCATGGCCTGCATTGCGACCCCCTGCTCCCAGGCGGCACGCTGCATCGAGAGCATCGCGAGCTTCACTTTCTCCTCGCGATCGAGACGATTGAACCGCCCCTCCCCAGACCGATTTGCGGGGCCGGTGCCATATAGAGTTGCTCCGAGACCGGCCGAGGGAAGAGCCACGAGGAACTGTCTGCGTAACATGACTGATGCTCCGGTTGGTGTGTGCAAAGGGGGTGACGGTTGGAAGTCAATACCAAGGTAGCAACTATGCCGCATGAAATCCAACCGGAAAGGCCGACTACACCAGTGCTCGACGACCTTGGATTTCAGGCAGGTTACAGTCCGCGCAGTGCAGATAGGTGGACAAACGGCCGGGCAATTGCGGCCTCCGTATCCGACCAGATCAAGAAGGGTTGCTACGTCAAAAACCGGCCCGAAGAACCCCTCCTCACAACTCGTTTCCGCAGACTTGTCTGATCGTCAAGTAACAGGATCTACATTTATAGCATGGCAATTAAGATACATGCTGGATATCTTTGCAAAAGAACATCGCAAAGTAAAGCGGGCGCCGAGGCAATCTGTTTGGGCGCATTTCGAGCGGGGGTGAATCGCCGTCTTAGAGGACCCTTATGGCATCGATACCGATTAGTAAATGTGTTTCACGCGCATTGCTCAGTCTGGCGATGGCCGTTCAATCCAGCCTGATGGCAAATACTCCATGTTCCATTCAAGTAGCCGGCCTCTACTGCGACCACGCCGTCAATCCCCTCGCCGTCGATAATCGCAAGCCGACGCTGAGCTGGATCCTGAGTTCAGCGCAGCGCGGCATCCGCCAAAGCGCCTATCACATTCTGGTCAGCCGGAATCCGATTTCGCTCCGACGCGGCATCGGCGATTTGTGGGACAGCGGCAAAGTGCACTCTGACAATTCCACTGATGTGGTGTATGGTGGTGCAGCGCCGGCCTCCGGCGAGCAGTGCTACTGGCAGGTTCGCGTGTGGGATGAACTTGACCGGGCATCTCCATGGAGTGAGCCGGGTCATTGGCAGGTTGGTTTGTTGGAAGCATCGGATTGGCACGCCCAATGGATTTCGGCAGCACCAAACGAAATCGCGGCCGCGCCGCTATTCCGGCTCGATTTTTCCCTGTCAGGAAGAATCAAACGCGCCACGGCCTCTATATACGGTCTGGGATGGTATGAATTATATCTGAACGGGAACAAGGTCGGCGATCAGGTATTGGCTCCGCCCAACTCCCACTATGATCGCGTAGATCTCTACGATACTTTTGATGTAACCAAACTGCTGCGGCAAAAAGGTAATGCGGTGGGCGTTATGCTCGGCGGTGGATACGATTCCACCTATTCCCGGTGGGGCTGGAAATGGGAAAAGTCCAAACGATTCATTTTGCAGATACGAATTGACCTGGCGGATGGTTCACACCAGGAGATTGTCTCAGATCAACATTGGCGTTCCCATGACGGTCCGATCACGGCTTGCGGCATTTATAGCGGCGAACAATATGATGCCCGCAAAGAGCGGAGCGGCTGGAGTACTTCCGGCTTTAATGACAAGGGCTGGTCGGCGGTGCTTGCTACCGACTCGCCGGGCGGCCGCCTGGTTGCCAACACCATGCCGCCGCTTCGAGTAACGCAGACCATTTCACCGGTGAACATGACCGAACCCAGACCGGGCGTTTTCGTTGCCGATATGGGGCAGAATTTCGCCGGCTGGGTGCGCATTCGCATGCAGGGCCAGCGGGGCAACAGCGTTACATTGCACTACAGCGAACTGATCGATTCCACCGGCATGATCGATCCCTGGACCAATCGCAAGGCCCAAGCCACGGACATCTATGTTTTCAAAGGCAACGGAATCGAGAGCTATGAACCTCGGTTCACCTATCACGGCTTTCGCTATGTGGAGATAACCGGCCCACGAAAAAAGCCGACGGCTGAAATGGTCGAGGGCCGCGTCGTGCATACGGATTTCGCAAACGAGGGTTCGTTTGCGTGCTCGAACACGACGCTTAACCGGGTGGCGCAGAACTTTCGCTGGAGCATGACGAGCAATTTCATGTCTATTCCGACAGATTGTCCCATGCGGGACGAACGGACGCCGTGTGCCATGGATTCGCGCGTCTACGAAGAAGGTGCGATGTTCCTTTTTCCCATGTACCGTTATTACCGCAAGTGGTTACGGGACAGCCGCGGCGACAACGGCAATCCGGACTGGGACGGCGATCAGGTGCTTTTGCCGTGGCGATTGTATTGTTGCTATGGTGACACAGCCATTTTGCACGAAAACTACGATGCAATGAAGAAATACGTGGATGCAGTTAGTAGCCGGACTCCCGGTCTTGTTTATCGTAACGGCTACGGCGATTGGTGTGCGCCCAACCTGGGAACCTGGGAATCCTATTTCAGCAACGTTGCAGAGGTGAACACCGCCCTGTTTTTCCAGTGCGTGGAAACTGTCGCTAACTCAGCATCGATCCTGAATGACGAATTGGCTGTGAGAAAATACCGCGCATTGGCCGATTCGATCATCCTCGCTTACAACGCCGCCTTCTTTCATCCCGAGCAGAATACCTACGGCAACGGCTCTCAAACCGAAGACATACTGCCTTTGGCGTTGAATATTGTGCCGTCTGATCGAAAAGAACAAGTGGCCGGGCATCTGGTTCATACCATCTTGTTCGAGAAAGACGGACATCTCGATACCGGCATCACCGGAACGCAGTATATCGGCGATGTACTTTGCGATTATGGATATGGTAATCTGGCTTTGCAGATTTTTACTCAACGCACCTATCCCAGTTTCGGTTACCAGATCGAACTCGGCGCCACCACCACCTGGGAGCAGTGGTATTCCAAAGGAGGAATGAATTCCCATAATCACGCCATGTTCAGTGGCGCGTCGGCGACCCTGTTTTCGCGATTCGGCGGTGTACAACCGCTGGAAGCGGGATTTCACCGGTTTATCGTTAAGCCAGCGGTGATCGACTCCCTGGAATGGGTACGTGTCAGAATCGAGACAGTGCGAGGTCACGTGCAATCCAAGTGGCAGCGCCAGGGGAAGAATTTTACCCTGGAGGTTGAGGTTCCGGTCGGCGCGGAGGCAGAGGTACACGTCCCGGCAGCCGGCGCAGGTGACGTGTTCGAGAGCGGCGTACCAGCGGCAAAGGCCCCGGGGGTGGAGTATTTGGGCAGGTATGCCCAGGCGGAGGTCTATTGCGTCGGCAATGGCGTTTACCGCTTTATCACTCGTCAGTAGGAACTGTTATCCATTGCGTTAGAACATGAAACACCGGGATCAGGAGCGAATCGGAACACATGGGGATTCTTCATAAGCGCTGTCGATCTTGACCTGCCCCCCCCGAGACCGGTTCAATTCGATATTGGGATAGGACCTGCTACCTGCCGGGAGGAGACAACGCAAAAGCCCGGTAGATCCACCAGGTTGCTCTATTTGGCACATTTGAATTGAGTATCTTATTGTTGTGATCAAGATGGATCTCTGTGTCCACAACCGCTCAAAAGGAGTGAAATGCCAAAGAAACCTGAAATAGAGTTTGGTATCCAGGCTAGAACGGTGTTAAATGCATATTGCCGTGAACATCAGCTTCCGCATGTCGAGGGAAACAGCTTTTCTGCGCGGGCAACAGACAACATCTGGGATTTTTGGTTGAAGGGTACACTGGTAGCAAGCATAGATATGACAAGGAAGAGTGTAACGATTGTAGGTGTCAAGCAGACGCCATGAACTTACAGAGACCGGATCTCTCAAGCGACTGGAAAAGCACGCCATCCCGAATAATCTGCTCTTGCCGCTGACCCAGTTCATCCTACCCAGCACCCGCGTCGATCGATAGAGCGGAGGCCACACCAATGCGGGTTGAACATCTGATTACCGGGGCGGCATATCGGTTGTAGAAAAGCGATTGAGTTTCCAGAAGCAGGATTGCCTGGCACTACAGATTTGCCATCTTCTGATTCTCAAGATTCAAAAGGCCGTTTGTCGTCCGTCGCGTCGTGCGTCTCTTTCCAGTCAGAAGCAATTATCCGTTGTCCATTCACGCCTATTGCATCGTCCGACGCAAGATACACCGCAGGTGGTCCCATGATGGCCGGATCGATCAGTTTGTTTCTCTGGAATTCAGGGAATGCATCCGGAATCATTCCGGTGTTCGTCGCCCCACCGGGAAGCAGGACGTTCAGTGTTATTCCCGTGCCCTCCAATTCCTGAGCCCAGATGACGCTCATCGATTCAAGCGCTGCCTTGGACGGACCATACGGAGTGAACCCTTTACGCTTCATCGTTTCATGATTCATCGAGATATTGATGATCCTTCCGGATCTGCGCTCACGCATGTGAGGGATCACTGCCCGGGTCATCAGGAAGACACCGTTGACGTTTGTGTCGATCACCATCCGCCACATGTCCGCGTCCGCTTCCCAAAAGGGTTTAGGCTCCGTCATAAACCTCTCGTTGACAAATTTCATCCCCCGTGCGGCATTATTGACAAGAATGTCGATTCGACCGAACTCTGAGACCACAGTATCGACGAGCTTCTGAACATCGCCTTTCTTTGAAACATCCGCAAGGATGGATGTGCCGCCGATTGTCGATGCAACCTCTTCAATTTCGCTTCTCTGCCGCGCGGCTGTGACGACAACCGTCGCCCCTTCACGGGCAAAAGCACCGGCGATGGCTTTGCCGATTCCGCGCCCGCCGCCTGTAACGATTGCGATCTTTTTGTTTAGTTTCATTGACGGCTCACCTCTCATGTCACCACGGGCGTCCCTCTGACCACAACGGCAAACGCAACAGTCACAAGGGGCGGGACATCTTTCAACCAGGCCCGGCGTTCGATCAACGTGACTGTGCTTCCCCCGTATCCTGGAGTGCGGAAATAGAAAGTTTCGACCGCCATTCCTCCGGGAACGACGGGACCGCTAACTCCATCTCGATGCCCAACGACTGACAGATTTTCTTTCAAATGGTCCTGACTACCCGAACACGTCATTTCCATTCTTTCAACTTCTCGCCACGCCAGGACATCTCCCGAGGACGGGTTGGCGAAGCCAGTTCTGGAGCGACGGGTTTCCAATGAAGTGGTCCCCACGTCCCTGCGCCCTGTTGTCGTTGGGTGCTTTGAATGCCACAGCCAGAACCCTTCGAGTCATAAAGACAACCTTGAACACTTTGACTACAAATTCAATATCGTCGTTTCGCCCGATGACTGCAAGATCTGTCACACAACCGAGGCGGGACAATATGCGGAAGGAAAGAAGGCACACGCCCTCGCCAATCTCAAAGACAATGGAGTGTACCAGGCACTTCTTTAGGTCATCGACGGTGTGAAGACTGGTGTGGGACGGCATATTCCGGATGGAACCACAGGTTCCTGTACGGCGTGCCATCCGCGCCATAGTTTCTCGATCGAAATCGCGCGACAACCGTTCACATGTGCACAATTTTGATGAGGCTTACGAGCAGATGTGGATCACGCAGTGGCTCTTCTATGCAAACTCTGTGCGGTACGGCGCTGCAATGGCCGGGCCTGATTATGCAACGTTTCAGTATGGTTGGTGGGATCTCACGCACAACCTGAAAAACATGCGCTATCATCTCGAAACCGAGCCGGCTAAGGGCAGGTAGCCTGGCGTCCTTTGTTCATCTCCCCTCGCACCCGCATCGATTGTCCCAGGAGGGGCCGGAACGCATTGACTTTGTATGCACGCCGTTGATACACCGCAACAACCATGAATCGCGCGTTTCGCCGGTGAGTGCTTTTCGGATCTTCCCGAGCCGACGATCTCTGCAATCCCCCTCCCGGGAGTTCCTCTGCGCGGAGGGACATGGAGTGTCTACAGTGTAGTGTGGAATGCACCTGCCGGACATATGCCGGATTTGTTTGTTGAAACACTAAATCATTCTCAGTACATTTCAAAGAAACCCTGCGTATGAAAACGAAACTCTCCGTGTCACTCCTCATGTTCGGTGTTGTTGTCGGCGCGGCTCAGGAATCTCCAGAGCAACCGCTGGATGTGGTTCCTGCAGTCAACCTTGCTCGCTATGCGGGTACCTGGTATGAGATTGCGCGATTGCCGAACAGGTTTCAAGAGCAATGTGTGGGCGACGTAACGGCAACGTATACGTTGCTCGACAATGGTGAGATCAGAGTTGTCAATCGGTGTCGGAAGGAGAGCGGAGAGATTGACGAGGCAGAGGGACGCGCACGGCTTGCAAGCGATGACGGACCGAATACGAAACTCAAGGTGCGCTTCGCCCCGGCAATCCTCTCTTTTCTCCCATTTGTCTGGGGGGACTACTGGATCATCGAGCTTGCTCCTGACTACGGTTATGCAGTCATCGGCGAACCGGCCCGGAAGTACCTCTGGGTGCTCTCTCGCACACCTTCACTCGATGAAAGTGCGTTGCAGGACATCTTGACCCGGGTGAAACAGAAGGGCTACAACCTCAGCGGGTTGGTGAGGACGAAGCAAACGGTGAGCCCTTAGCTTTACGTGGATTCCACATTCTTCCGCCCACTGCCACGCGGTCACGCATGATTCTCACTGCAACAGATCGGGCACGATGCGCGCGCAATGCTGTTCATTGTCATATTCGTTGACAAGAGCCTGCAGAAGGATCAGGAGCACTTTTGTCATTTCACAGCGGAGCCCCCCTGGTGTGAGAAAGGGAGGCTCCGACAATAACGAAGAAGGTGAACGATTTCGAATCCGTGCCTGAATCAGCCGATCGTCATTCGGTACCCGGCCCGGAAACCGATGTTCCCGTGTGATGCAATGTCGAAGTAACGAATCGAGACATCTATATCTCCCTTTGGAACCACAGGGATCTCAGCTCCGACAGACGGGACAATCGTAATATCCGTTTTCGACGTTGACGTTGAAATCGAGTAGTTGCCAAAATAGCTGTTGTAGGAACCGCTCACTGACGTCGATCCAAACATAAAACCGATCTCAAAGTGACCGTACACCCGGACCGGGCTCTGGGACTGAGTCAGGAAGAGGTGAGGGTAATACCTGACACCGACAAGAAGCGGAACACCGCCGTATGAGGCAGAGAAATTGGAAATGGCCGCCGACGAATAGTAGGATTGCTTTCCACTCCAGGTGAGATAACCAATCTTGCCGGTCACCGTCGTATGCGTCGAGACAGCGTAGTCGAATTCGGCGGTACCACCGAATCCGGTACTCCACTGGTTTCCGAATGAGGCCACGGGCAGCATGAGATCGAAACCTGCCCCCACGGCCATGTTGTTTTGCTGAGCTGGAGCAGTCACGGAAGTGAGCAACACGATTGCTGTCACCACGGCACAGAATGCGATCTTCTTCATCTCATTTGTCCTTTCATTTGAAGGTGAGACACGCAATGAATTGGCCCTCTGCTGAAGGTGAAACGTGCATTGAATCGGCCCTCTAGGGGTACATGCGCGAATGGGCGACGAAAGCTGCAGCGCAAACTCTCCCGAAGTGCCAGATTAAGGAGGTTTTCCTGCGTTTTCTCACAGGATCTGCCAGGGAGCGTTGATTAGGCCGATGTCCCCTTCCTATATTCGCTCGCCAGTGCCCAAATTCCGCTTTTTCCTTCATGAGATTCCAAGAGTTCGTTACCTGATGGTAACATTCCCACCTCTCCGGATGCAAGCTCTTCGCAGCAACCGATCCGGAGATGATTTCAGATTGTGGCTCGTTGAAAGAAGAGCGACGGCGCCACGTTCAACACGAGACAGGAATACGGAGCACATATCAATGGATAACGAAACATCAGGGACGAGGCGGGAGGCGCATGAGCCGCCCCCCGCGGTTGCCCGCAAGGGGTGGCGCTACCACCACATGGGGATTCCCACAGATATCCCTCATCCCGGGGAAGTGTATCTCAAACACCTGAAAGTGCACGTGTCCGGTTTCGAGACGAGCCCGTACGGAATCGAGTGGATGCGGTTCGACCCGGATTGCCCGGTTTCCGGGCTCATCAGGACCGTGCCACACATCGCATTCGCGGTTGATGATCTCGACGCAGCCATCCGCGGAGAAACGGTCCTGGGGGATGTGAGTTCCCCGTCGGAGGGTGTGAGGGTCGCAACGATCCTGGACGACGGTGCCCCGATTGAGCTCCTCCAGTTTTTGCGCTAGCGACCAAGGGAGAGCAGTCACGCAGGCTCCGCGTGTAAAGACGGGATCATTGGCATCAGGTTGTCTCGAGACAAACAAGAATGGACGCGCCAGAAAAGCGGGCGTATTGCTTGCGTTCGGCACAGACTGCGGAGCGTACGGCATGATCGACGGCGAGCAGTACAAGGCGCTCTACGGCGAAAGTACTATGGGTTCATCTGCAATGGAAGTCATCCTGATGGCAACACGCGACGCTGCAAGAGCCCCCGGCAAAGAAGACGACATTGGAACTCAAGAATGGCGCCCTGGTCCAGGTGAGTCTGCATTTGCCGGGCCGCCGGTTGTGAAGTGCGATCTGCGAGGGGCGAGGACGACGGAAGGCCCGATGAGAAATTCACCGGGCCTCTTCCGCTTCCTGTTGTCGAGCGTCAGCGAATTAGGAGCAGCTTCTTCGTCTGGACAAAGCTGCCTGCCTGCAAGCGATAAAAGTATACCCCGCTCGCGAGACCACTTGCGTCAAACCGCACGTCATGATCCCCCGCATCCTCGGTGTCGTTCACAAGCGTGGCGACCCGTTGTCCAAGGGCGTTGAACACCGACAGCGCAACCTGTGACCTTGCTGCAAGTGCATATTTTATGGTCGTCGAAGGGTTGAACGGGTTGGGATAGTTCTGGGACAATTGATATGTGTTGACAGTATTGGGCACCCCGGCAATTCCGGTAACGAGGTTTGTGACTGCAAAAGGAGACTTGCTGACGCCGTACAGGCTGTCATTGTTTATGCTGGAAACCCTGATCCTATACAAGGAATCCTGTTTTACGCCGGATGGGAGCTGCCATTGATAGGCGTTCGTTCCGCCGACTATGGTGTCCCCAATAACTGACACAACGGTATTCCCGTCCAGGAGCTTTACGTTGACCGTATCGCTGATGTTGGATTTCCAGCGAATGATGTACGTTGAATCCGGATGCCATTGTTCTCCGCCGTTCGGAGATGCCATCTTTATGAATGCGGGGGCGGTACTGAAGATTGCCATGTTGGACCAGCCGCTTGTTCCGGCCGCATTTGTATTATTGACCCGCCAGTAATAGGTTGAATTACTGTTCACTGAACTCAATGTAAAGGAGGTGGAGCTCAGACCTGAATTATCAACCACCAGATTACTGAATGACGCGTTGGTGGAAACCTGAACATGATACGTTTGAACTATTCCGCGTGTGCCCCAGAGCAGTTTTACCGGGGCGGCTTCGTTCACAATATCACTGTCAGCCGGCGACAGAGGGACGGGCGCGTAGGCGGAATCGATCGTCTGCGGAATGCCGAATGCGAAATCACCCATGTTCGACGTCGTAAACGTCAGCGCGCCGTTTGCCGAGTCATAGCTTGTCGGCAAAGGAACGAAGATGCTCTTGCTGTTCGCTCGTGCATACACGATGGTTGATCTGGGATTGGTGACCGCAGGATAGTATTTGAGGATGACGCTCACAAGCCCTGTGTAAGAAGTTATGCCGGAGCCCATAATATTGAAGTAATTTGAAACCATGATCGGTGCAGTTCCACCGAAGGTAGGGTTGACCGGAGAATAGTTATACCTTGCAACGGTTGCAAATTCATAAAAACCGGTACTAAGAGAGTCAAATTTTATCTTTATTCCGGTCGTGTCTGCGCTGGAGTTGAATGTATATGTGTTGCTCTGCAACACTTCTTGAGTCACATTCGCTGCCGCAGTTCCGCTTGCCCAGGGGAACTTCAAGGCCCTGAAAGAATATTGCCCTGACGGGAAGGACAATTCAAGCGCGATACTATTATCAGGATGAACTTCCGTGCACATCACCCTGCTGGCTAAACTTGCTTGTCCCCACCCGATGAGAGTATTGCCGTTTGCTAACCTCTGCACGGAACCATTTGCGGGAGAAAAGAAATCAGGCGAGTGCCTGTATTCCCAGACCAGTGTTGCCGTTTTGTTCTGTTCATCCAATGCATACTCTACCCCGCGAGAATATTGGGGTGAATGCTGGAATCCATTGTCGAACAACGTTATATCTCCATTCGGCAGCACTCTCACGTCATGTTGGAATGAAAAGTAGTTCGGAGCATTCGATGCATGCTCATTGACAAATGTAAACTGGTTTTGTTTCCCCCCCAGTATCCAGTTGAGATTCCCGGTCTGCCGGTCTATTTTTATGATACTTGCAAAATGTCTCATGGAAAAGAGAATATTCCCGTTTGCATCCACTGCCAGGGCATTTGCATGGATCGGGTCGACAACACTCGTGGTAAGGTCAATGTATGAGCTCGACAGTGGAAGATAGTCCCAGCTCCTCCATTGAAAAACGACATTCTTAGATGCGTCGAGTTCCTGGATCACTTCTCCGGCAACGGTAGCATTTGGATTTCCACCATACGGACTCATATCAACCGGCTCAGGGTCAATTGCGTACATCAGGGCGTGTCCATTCGGCAGGAGAAGAAGTGCGGCCGGAACTGTGTATGCATAGCCGTTCCCGGTCTGGAATGTGTCGACAGGTGTTAACGACGTGTCCATCACAATGTATCTCCCGGCAAACAACCAACCGTCATTCGCCAGCGTAATGTCTCCGTATGAAAGCTCGCCGTTAGGCTGAACTTCAAAACCTACCCAGAATAGATCATTTGCCTTCTTATATTTCAAGATACTGCCGTCGTTATTCAACATCATCAAATACTGACTGACACTTGGCGTTTGTGATATATTAGCCATGAAGATTTTTCCGTCAGCCGGATTATTTGAACTATCCACGGAGATTGTCGGAAAATCCGAAGGGAGCGTATCCGGTGACGCGGCTCTTGAGGCTGCTTTATGGACCGTATGTGCCGATGCAGGCTGACCCGGCGACACGTCCTCCATCAGCGTTGAGAGTTCTATCTTCATGTTTTGTGAAAGAGGCGTTGTTGTGAAGTGTATTGTGACTGCGGGAAGCGACGCTCCATCAAGAGTCTTGATACCCTGGGTGACATTGACGTGTATATTCTCGTTTGCTGAAAACGGCGTCGAAGGAATAAACAGGATCGTCGCATTGTCATCCGACAGTTTTATGGTCCCGTTGTGCTCACCACTGACAGTTCCGAACACCGAAAATTCGTTGCGGGAGAGACTTGCCGGATCTATCATATCGCTTGATTTGAGGATAATATTCGTACCGAGAGAAACAAGCGTTGAACCGTCTCTGGGCGAGAGATAAACATACGATTGAGACAGGACGAAACTGTGTGCAACCAAGAACAAGGATAACACGTAAGCAATTGGTTTCATGACTCTCCTCGAAATGTTAACTGCATCCATAACTGCATTTCGCTTAATCATTCCTCAGCGTTGTATTGGGCGTCGCTCTTGTCGATTCTCGTGCGAGCCTATCAGGATTATACTCGCGGGCGGATAAAGGTATTTTGAACTTCTGATGAATTGCGGGAGTCGGTTGGGTTCCAGCACTTTGATACGACAATCCCGCACAAGGTCCAACGCACTCGCAGGTTCGTACGAATACTGCCCCTGCTCGACGACCGTGCATCGTTCAGCTTGAGCCAGCCCGCGTACGTTGGTACAGGGCGGTGATCGCCCTTCGGTTGCGCTCGTTGAGAATGTCCCGTCCCTCCGGCGTGAAGAGGCTTGTGAGCCGTTCGCTGTAGGCAGAGGCGATCTTGCCCCGCACCATCTTCATCGTGCTGTTCAAAAACCGGTTCTGCTCGCTGAAGGGTTCATCGAGAATGCCGATTGCGGAGGGAAGCCAGCGTTCGGGGAAACGCCCCCCGAGCTCTCCTCCCCCCCTGAATTTCGCGACCTCGTGCTCGAGCATCCGGAGTACCGCTTCCGCTCCCTCCCGCCCCGCGGGGCTGAGGCGGTGGTGGTGCGCCAGCCATGTCAGGATCGCGTCCCCATTTGGCACAAGGAGCGCGACCGTGGAGGGGGACTGGTTGTTGTACAGCATGATCTGCTCGACGTAGGGGGAATGGCCGACAATGTACTCCTCGATTCCTTCGGGACTATACTTCTCACCGTCGTGACCGATGAGGAGGCTCTTCTCGCGTCCAAGGACAAAAAGAAACCCGTCCCTGTCGACGTGGCCTATGTCGCCGGTGTATAGCCAGCCGTCGCGAAGTGCGGCGGACGTTGCGTCCGGATTTCTCCAGTACCCTGCCATGACGTTCTCCCCCCTGACAACAATTTCTCCTTTCTCCCCCGGAGGGACGTCGTGCCCGAGCAGGTCGCATATCCTGAGATCGAGACCGGGAGCAACCATACCGGATGACCCGAACTTGTGCCGGCGCGGAGTGTTGGCGGAGATGACGGGAGCCGCCTCGGTGAGGCCGTATCCCTGGTACATGGGGATGCCGATGGCGCAAAAGAACTTCTGCAACTCGATATCCAGGAGGGCTCCGCCTCCGATGAAGTATTCCATCCGTCCGCCAAACCCTTCGCGTATTCTGCGAAACAGGAGCACGTCAAAAAGTCCGCACAGGGGGCGCAAAAGCATTCTCCATCCCTTGCCCCGGCCCAAGCCATCGGCGTTGTACGCGCGCGCCACGGCCATTCCCGAGGCAAAGAGCAAACGCGCTCCCCACCCCTGCGCCCTGACGCCCGACTCCACGGTCTTCCTGAAGTTCTTCGCAAGCGCCGGAACACTGAGCAAAAACGACGGCCTCACCTCCCGAATGTTGCTCGGGATATTCCGGAGAGTCTCAATCGCGGTTTTCCCCGCCTGGACACAGGCAATGCTGCCACCGCACATCGCGAGAGCATAAATCCCATCGGTGTGCGCAAACGAATGGTCCCAGGGAAGGATCAGAAGCGTGCAGAACCAGTCGGGGAGAGGATACAGGGCAACGCTCTGCTCGATGTTCGCCGTGTAGTTTCTGTGCGTCAGTATGATTCCCTTGGGATCTGCAACCGTGCCGGAAGTGTAGCAAATATTCGCGGGATCGCATTCGCGCACCGATCGCCAGACGGCATCCATGTCATCACTGTGAGACGCGAGCCACCGCTCCCCGGCTTCAAGGACTGAGGCGAACGCGACCTCGCTCCCGCCCCGTGGGTCTTCTCCGAATGGGTCCAGGAGTATCAACCGTTCCAACTCCGGCAGAGAGCCCCGGACCTTCCTGATTTTCGGAACCTGGCCAGCCGAGACCACGGCCATCCGGCACCCTGCATGCTCAAGACGGAATGTCAGCTCCGAACTCTCTTCGATTTTGATCGAAATCGGGACGTTCACAGCGCCTGCATAGAGAATGCCCAGCTCGGCGATGACCCACCGGGTCCTCCCCTCGGCAATAAGTGCAATCCTGTCGCCACGTCCGATCCCCATGGAGAGAAGCCCCGCAGCACAGCGCAGGACGTACTCCCTCGTCTGCCTGTACGTGAGCGGGCGGTACCTGCCGTCGATCTTTTCCAGCAAGAAAGGGTGGTCCGGAAACTTCGAAACGCTCTCTTCGAAAAGTGCCGGGAGTGTTCTTTCACCTCTACCCGGTGACATGATTCGTCCTTGTCAATGTTGAATTGGGGTTCACAGACTGCGGAACAGAAACACCCACTGCGCATCCTCAGCACTATCTCCCTATGCGCACGGAATTGCAGTGAAGATGGCGCCGGGTGGATCATCAAAGGCGATTCAGCGACATTCACATAGAAATGTACACTCTAAGACTCACCGTACCGGCAGGGTGTCCGTCCGCTTCGGCAGACCATGTTATCTCCTGCCATTCCGGTTTGCTCACCCGCGGTGCAACGAGCCGCATGCGTACCGGGGAATAGTCGTGAGCCGCAACAAGAAAAACACTCTCCGGGAGAGGATGGTGAGCGTATTGAGCCGAGTTGCTGTCGATGGACCATCCCAGCGGCAGCTGAGTCCGCAGATACAAGGTCTTCGCTTCGCCCGTGTTATTGTGGAGCAAGAGCGGTACGGAAAAGTCCTGTCCGCTTCTGACTCCGAGTTCCGGCGCGAGGAGCCGCGGCAAAGAATCGAGATTGTGTGAGGGCCAGAACCGAGCGTAAAATGCCCACCCGCCGCCGAGCTCAATTGACAGATCTGCAGTCCGTTCTTGATTTGGAGGAGTGGATTGCCCGTATCCCCGTGCCGGCCGGAAAGGAATCGGCCCGGAAACTACTCCCTGGAACACGTCGCCGGTAACCGACCCTTCAACCAGGGTTTTCCCGAGAACAAACGTCAGTGGCTGTTCGTAATCGCTCATATCGCCTGCTGTCAGCGCCTTCGACGGTTCGCCGTCATACTGCGTCTGGTGGAAGGAAGTTTCCTTTGCAGCAAGCTGTCCGTACGAGACATGCTGTGAGGGCGAAACGTCAGACATTGAGTATTCAGGTCCCCGGCCTTTCAGGAAGTCAACATGAGAGGCGTCGGTAAAATAAAAGAGCTTTTCCGGCTGCCACGTATGCAAGCCTTCCATGAGATTAGAATACCACAGGTGGTCCTCAGGCACCGCCACCTGTTCCGGAAACCATGTTGGATCCCCGGCAATGTCAAACGCTTCCGTAGCAATGACGCCCGATGCCTGGTGATCCTGATGGTTTTCACCGACAACAACATCCGGAAGCATCGTAATGACGACCTCCGGACGAGTCAGCCTTACGAAACGCACCACCTCACCGAGAACATTGCCGTGGTTCCATGATCCCAGCGAGCGGAGCACATCGGGGACATCGGGGTAGGGTGTGTCCGGCGCCCGGAGAAACCACACATTGTGGATACCGATGGCACCCAGGGCTTGCCGTGCCTCCATCTCACGGATCTCAGCCAGCGTACGAGCCTGCTCAAAGCCGACAAGGTTCTGGCCCGCATCGCCCCGGGTTGTCACAACAACGGCAATCCGTTTGTGCTGGTCCAATACGGCCCTCGCCAGGTAGCCCGCAATCAATGACTCATCATCCGGATGCGCCACAACAACGAGGATATCGGCTTTGAGCCGTTCATCCGGCGGCGGGCTTATCGCGGGCTGCTGTGCGACGACAACGTGCGCAAGCGCGGCTGCCATCATGCAAACGGAGCCAACTGTATGCCCTGATAATCGATCAACCAGCCACAGCAATCTTCCGGCAAGCTCTGTCGAACTCATTCGATTGCCTTCCTTTACGGTAACGTCTTTTACGGGCTGAGCAACAACGTCTGGTGGACAGGCCCCCGCCACCCGGAATATATGATATGTCCAGTCATCTAACAATGCACATGGTACGCTTGAGGTTGTGCCAGGTTATTAGCAGATTATATGTCGTTTCCTTTGTTGATTGTGCCGCGACCGCGCGTGCGTCCCAACCGGGATGGACACGTTTTTCGTTACTCTGCAAAGAGACAACCCGTGAGGCGGCTGATGAAAAGGCAAGTGATTACGTTGACGCTCGTTGCGATGACCTCCCTGATTTCACTTCCGGTCATTGCCCGCGGGTTGCCCCGCCAATCCGCATCCAAGACCGGACCGGTCATGGGACTTGTCGATGAGGTTCAGGAACTCTTCCCCGACACGCAGCTCGACCGGCCCGTGAAGCGCCTCGAGGTGCACATGCCAAGAAACTCGGTAGCGGGCGTCCACGTGATGATCACCGGGCTTCAGGGAACGGAGAGCATTGCATTCACGGAATCGGACGAGAATGGGAAGCCGACGCCAGGGACACGGTGGTACCGGTTGATAGACGTCCCAGTGACAGAGAATACGGGGCTCGACCGGAACACCGAGAAATACAGCGGGATGAGGAACCCCTACGCAATTCGAAGAGCACCATTCCGGATATACGATCCCTTCCGGCCCGTGATATCGCCGATAACGGCCGAGTCAACGTCAGTTGCCCTTCGCATAGAAATACCGATTGATTCCCTGGCGTCTCCAAAGAAGTTCCATCACCGGTTGAACATCGACGTCGACGGACATGTCGAGTCCCTCGAGTTTGTCGTGGCCGTGCATCGGGCAACCGTACCTCCGCTGACCCGCGCAACAGTCACCTACATCAACTGGCACAGCATCGATAATATCTGCAGTGCCCATAATGTGACCAAATGGAGTGAGCCATTCTGGACCATGCTCGCCAGGTATGCGCATACGATGGCCAGAGGAAGACAGAACGCATTCTGGTTCATCTGGGGGGACTATTTCACGTTCGACAGCGTCGGCAATGTCTCGTCGTTTCGCCGGGATCTCCTTGAACGATACATCCGGGTATTCCTTGACGCTGACATGAAGACGATACATGGTGCCCCCATGTTCGGCCGCCGGAACTGGACATCCAGCGACATGCTCCTGGGAATCCGGGCTGCAGATGGGAAAGAGGTTGACGCAGTCTCCGAACGCGGAAAGCGGATGCTGGCGCAAATGGCCCGGCGGATCATCGCCATGATGAGGGAGAACGGCTGGGAGGGACAATGGCTGCAGGGCGTCTTTGACGAACCGGAAGATGCGTTTGTCGATCGATACAGGGAGCTTGTGGCGGTATTGCGCGGACTGGACCCCGATATCAAGATTCTGGAGGCCACGATGACGACGAACGTGAGCGGCCTTGTGGATGTATGGTGCCCGCAGGTCCAGGAATACCAGGCCAACCGGGAGTTCTTTGACAAGCGCAAGGCGGCAGGTGACAAAGTGTGGGTCTACACATGCCTCTCTCCTGGCGGACCGTGGCTCAATCGGCTCCTGGATGAGGAACGTCTTCGCCAGGTGTACATCGGCTGGGCACTTGCCAAGTACGATCTGCAGGGGTATCTGCACTGGGGAGGGAACTTCCACACAGCGAAGCCCTTTGAGGAGCTCGTCCGGCCCCACATCGAGGGGCAATACCTTCCGGCAGGCGACTCGCATATCCTCTATCCATTGCCTGACGGGCCACTCTCAAGCCACAGATTCGAGGCGCACAGGATCGGATTGGAAGACTACGAACTACTCGCCCAGCTTAAAGCGCATGATGCGCCCCGGGCCCAACAGATCATCGCACGGGTGGTCCAGGGATTCGACAAGTACAGCAAGGATGTCGCGACGTACCGGGCCGCCAAAGAGCTCCTTCTTGTTGCAGTCGACGAGTACACAGGCAATTGAGGTCTCTACCGCCGGGCGATTGCTTTCAACTCATTCAAATTCGCATTCCCTAAGAGCCCGGTTCGGGGTCCGCAGTCAGTCCCGGTCATACCCTTTGCTGTCCGCAATCTTCGCACGCCGGAAGTCCAGCACCGGCTCCCGCGACTAACCCGCATCGCCGTAATTCCCGGACCTGGCTGCGCGGCCGGAGACACCTGCTATCTTTTCCTGAACGCTACCTCCCGCTCGCTCGCCTGAATTATCTTATCGAGGAACGCGACGAATCTCCTGTAGTTCTTCTGCTCAATCCTGGCCGCAGTGAAGACAATGTCCGTCCTGACAAAGCACGTCGAATCATTCACCTGAAAATACATCGTCTGAGATGTTGCGAAAGCAGAATCTTCTGCCGTAAATGCCGCGGGCAACTGGGCAACGCTTGACCCTGCCATCGATTTCACGATCCACTGGATGGAACACCCGAACGGCTCGTTGAGGAAAATATCGTCGTACCGCATGTCCTCGGAGAATCTGTTCCGGAATTCCCGCAGCAACTGATTCCTGGGACGATAGGTGGAGAATGAATCGACCGTCATTACCGTCCCCTGAGAAGTTCCTTTTCCGTACACCAGGATCTCAGATTCATCCAGGAAGTTACTTATGAATGTTGTGTCGACATCCTTCAGAACATTCGCTTCCATCAATTCGCGTTCCCTGTTTACAAGTGCTTCTCCTTTTACCGCATACAACTTCGACCGGAGGTCTTCCGCCCTGGCCCCCCTCAGGCGCAGACAGACCGAATCAACGGCTTTCTTATTCGAGACAAGTACAACGGAATGGAATTCTTTGGACGTATGATCCTGTAAACTTGAAAGTGCGCTCACGTACAAATGAGCAACACCCGTATCGTGGAGCGCCACCACGCTGATCCCATTCAGGAACCATGGCATTTCAAACCGGGTAGGAATGCTTCTATCGAAATCGAAGATCCGGTCCACTCCCTGCAGCGAAACCAGGAGCGACAGACGGTCGAACCAGAACAACGAGGCGACAGAGGTTTCATATATTCCATCCCGCTTATCGCGAATCAGGAGGGGTGTCGCGGGCACTCCCCAGCGCTCCATGATCTTCAGCATCATATACGCGAGGTCAGATGCATCGCCCTCTTTGTCTGCAATGATGTCGTCCAGGATCCTGACTCCCGGGTAAAGGCTGTTCGTGCTCTGCAGCGTAAAGTGCTTCCGCAATGCCGTGTACGCCGAATCGATGTCGGTCCAGCGGGGACTCTGAAGTGCCGGATCAAGGCCGATCTTTTTCACGAACGAATCCGGAATTGAACCTTTGTCGACGAAGTGGCTGATATACTTCTTTGCAAGCTCGCGCCAGCCATCTTCGGCGGATCCTTTATGATGGCTGACAACAGTCGTTATGTACGAAACGTCCGCAAACGGCCTGTTGAAGGGCTCTTTCGGGATTTCACTCAGATTCCCCACGGCCCAGAAATGTGATATGTTGTTCCCTTTCCGGTCGACCTGGGGCTCACCTACTTTGTCAGCAGGAAAACTCAAGTAGTCGACCTTTACCGCTGCGTCCATGTTAATCGTAAGGGTAGAGTTGAGCACCGGGTACTGATCGTGATAATAAAAAATAACCTTGCGCGTATCCAGATACGGCTTGGTATGGGTGTACTCTATTTGAACAACATCGCCGGGAGTCAGGTTTGCCAGCTTAAAGAGGACTTTTTGCGTCAGCGTCTTTCCCGACCCGCTCGTGAGGCCTGCCATTCTCGTGATTGCATCGTCCGGCATTACCCAGATCGTGCTATCGGGTTTCATGATCCTCGCCCGGACCTTGAAGATCTGTTCAATGCCTTCGTAGACGGGGTATTCGTATTCGAATGATCCGAACTCTCTGACGCCGGCGTCATTGAACACTTTGGCAATTATTACCTTGGACTCGACGACAAATTCATTCCTGATAACAATCGTAAAAGCGTCCGCATAGGAATGGGGGCCCTCGGTGTATCCCTGCTGCTTTAACAGGATCACCGCGTCCGCGTGTTTGAACAAGTCGGCAGTCAGGCCCCCCGTCACGCTGATGGGGGGAAATTTTGCCATGAATCCGTGATCCTGGGAGAACACGGTTGACGCAAAGAGGATCACTGCGATGCAGATCGTTGTTTTCATCACCGTGAAGTCTCCGGCAGTGCATAGCTCATGTTATACGATGTATTGACCGAGTCAAGCTGCGTAAGAAATTCCGTCCCGGTGGAACCCGTAAAAGGGCCCGCGGAGAGCCGGAAATCCATGCCGACAATCAGTGGAGTACCAGCTCCCGAGACTGCGACACTCACGGACACTCTATTGTAGCCAGGGAAGAAGAATACGCCTTTCTCTTTCTCAATGTCACCCGGCAAAAGGCCAGGGAGTATGCGTGCAATGCTGACCCATGACTTCCGGTTTAGAATGGTTATGCAATTGGGGATTTCACAAACCATGGAAAGAACGAAAGAGCCTTCCTTCGAGTACCAGCGGAGACTGTCAATTTGCATGTTTTCGTTCAGTGTCCCTTTGACAACACGTTTCAGGACCGAGGATAGTTCTTCCTTGTTTGTTTCATATTCGAGCCAGAATAAATCAACGGCATACTGCTTTGAAAACACGGCGGTCAGTTCACCGTGCAAGTCATTGTCCGCCTGCAAGGAAAGAGATCCCGTGATGGCAAGTCTGTTGTCCGGGACGTCTTCTATTACCGACAACCGCGAGTGCTTCTCCTCCAGAATGAGTACCCGCGCGTTTGCCAGGTCGAACGACGTGATCCCGGGTATCCCCACCCTGTTTGTCCCGTCATACCAGTAGTCCTTCCCATCATCTGTGAAGTGGAGGATCAAGTGGTTGAACTGCGCGCCCGGCATATCGTCATAGAACTCGACACCCCGCCCCCGGTAGCAAAGTGCAAGCTGCGGCCGCAGGCCCACACTGACCGCCAGCGCATACATCAGGCATGAGTAATCTTTGCAGTCACCATACTTGCGGCCAAGCGTGACATTGACATTGTGCGGCACGAGTGCCCCCTGCTTGAGATATACTTCTTCGTATCGGACATTTCGCTGGCAGTACTCGTAGATGGCGTCCATTTGTTCTTTGGGCCTGAGCTTCCCGGCGATAATCCGTGCAGCCGAATCAATGAACGCATGTTCCGGAACAAGCTGTGAGGCGATGAGGTGCAGGTACCAGTCGCCGTATGATTCCCAGGTCTGGGAGGATCGCACCGCCACAACGGCGGGGGTCCAGTTCCGTTTTTCCATGACGCCGCGCACCTTTTTCGGCTCATGGTACGAAGTCCAGTGGAACATGATCTTCCGCGTAACCGAATCGACGATCGAGGGAGTGACATTATCATTCAGAACCCGGTACCGAATCTCATCCGAACGGCTGGACTCGATACAGCATGTAATATTTTCCGCGGAATATTCCAATTCATCAAGAGAGAAACTGATCCCGACCTCCGGGTACGTCAGTTCATGGATGGAAACGGTTTCAACAAGATCTCCGGGCTTGAGCCTCTTTTCGATTCCGGCCGCCTTGACCGATTCATCTGAAATAATCTGGCGATCGCTGACATTGTAACTATAGAAATCGCCCGATGCGTACTTCTCCGATGACCCGTCACTATGTAACACGCGCCCCTCGACGGACACGAGCTTTCTCGAGGGTTCGTCGCCGACTACAAATGCGTGAATATGAGAAAGCGGGTTGTCGCCGATCCGCACAATCTCATGTGATTTCTCCGTCAATCTTCCGTCCGGCAGATACGAAAAGGTCTTCTCGAAATAGACAATGTGATGGTTCGTACCACGGGAGTAGTTCAACGTTGTGATTTGGTTGTCATCGAACAAGAGGTAGTACCTGGTGCAGCCCGCGATTCCCGCAAGGAGGATCAATACGACCAGCCGGGCCCGTGCTTTGTGAGACGGGTTTGCATGAGACATGGAGCCCTCAGAATGTTTTCGGCATACTAATTCGCAGTCATCCGAGAAAAACCGGGCCGGAGCGGCGAATCGGCGACTGTGCAAGGTATCATCCTGTGCCGAAACAGTCAATTTCTGCGATCACATACTGAGGATTCACGCTGAATGAGTGGAAATTTCTGCGGTTTCGTCCCTTGTTACACCGTGCATACGACTCGGGTCGGTGACGAAACGAGTGGAGGCAGGCCGGAGACTTGAGTGCATCTCGAACGGCGACGGCAAGCCCGATCTTGTCGTCGCCGATGAGAAGGATAACGACGTGACGATTCTCCCTGAAGGACAAAAGCGCGTACAGCGACGAATATCACAGATGGAAATTGGCACCTACCGTGATCGGCATCGCGGCGTTGTTGTTGTTTTGCGTGAAGACCAGGATGTATTTGAATTCCAGTGTCAATGCAACCGCGTGATTGAGCCGATATTCAAAACCAAGGCCGAAGTCAAGCCCGAATTTTGTCCCCCCGTCGAAGTTGACGTCGTCCGCAGTCAGTGTCGCGCTTCGCCCGGTTTTGTCGGTTCCGGAGAGATCGCTGAGGCTTATGGAGTGGATCCCCAGCCCGAACAGTGCGTATGGCGTGACGGGGGATTTCGTGGGTATTTTCCCTATTGCCTCCATTGCCACCACGAACGCGCTGATATTGCCGCCCGAGAGACTGGCGATATCCGACGCCTGCAAGTTGAACTCAGGAGCCAGGATCGGCTTGAGTTTATCTTTGTCTGAGGCGAAGCTGTAGTACTCGACATTCAGCCTGGCGGAGAAAAATCGCGCTATGTCCGCGTCAACGTGCACCCCTCCTCCGTATCCGAGGTTATAGAAGTCCTTCCATGTCTCCTCAAACGCGGAGATTGCGACTCCGGCCTGAGGGCCTACCGAGAACCGGACGTCTTGCGCATACGCGTGGCTTATCGAGAGAGCCCCTGCAACAAGAATTGCGATTATTGGTTTCATGATGACTCCCGAATGTGGAGAGGTGTGAACGGAAGGAAAATGAACGGTGCTTCATGCTCTTCCACCGATTGTCAATCCAGAACCATCCAAAACAAAAATCGGCACCCTCCATACGGAAGAAGCCGACGTCAAAGAACGCGTATGCAATGTAGGCCCTGTTACAACAACAGTCAACCGCTATCCTTCATTTCAGGGAATGACTTTCAGGGAATGACGCCAGGGGTGAGAAGCTCTCTACGCCTACGGTTTCGTGGGGCGATGCTGAAGCTGCGCCGCGTATTCTTTTTCCTTGATCGTCATGGAAACGTATTCTTCGGGGCGTGGTGCTCCGCACCCGTGGCACTCTTCATTTTTCATCAAGCTCTTGAATCCGCAGTATCGACATACCCACACTTCACACGTGAGATTAGCCCGGTAGAGCAGTTCGGCTCTCGCTTTCTCAAAGGCCCTCCGGCGGATCCGCCCGACAATGAAGACAACAAACGCGAGGGCAATGCCCAGCGAACCCAAGATCAGTATGTAGTCGAGAAAAGTCACCGGTGACCGGGCTTCTTTCTATATGTATAATCTGGGTCATTTTACTAAAGGTCCTTGAATTGTGTTGTGATCTCAGTCAAACTAGATACATCTGATGTGTGATATGAATCAACCAGAATTCTCTGGTAACATGCCCCTTTCCGCAAGGGAATCAGACATTCTCATTCAACATGTCCGCCGGTCATTCATGCCCATTGCCCGCTCAACCGCGTGTCCACCAATCGCTGAGTTGTTCATCCCTTCTGGCTATATGATGCGCTGATGCGTGCCGACCCGAGCGTTGAAGTCAGGACTAACGGTATCAGGGAAATAGACCTGTCCAAGAGGCACCGCAGTATTGTCGAGATGTGTGACCATCTTCGTCGCGTGATGTTGAACGATGGTGAATGGGCCGCGGGGCCCCTCGATGTCCATGCGCAACAGGAGGGCCGAATCCACAGAGCGCCCGCATTGAATCCCGTCGATTCAGGAGTGTCGTTCCATGGTTCTTTCCACCCATGGCAAGTTCCCCGGTCTATCCTCTTCCTTCTTCGATTGGTTCTTTGTACTGTACATCCGTGTTTGGAATCCAACACATGATGAGGAGAATGGCATGAAGCACCGGGCGACATTGAGCTTCATATTTCTCGGCATAGGTTCCACGCTCTGGTTTCTCATACGGGTGATACCCAAACCCTCCCGGGCAACGTATCCCTGCATGCGGGCCGCATCCCCCATAATGTCCGGTTTTGCGATCTGGTTGCTGGGCTTAACCGGCTCGACGTTTGCATTCAGGAAGGCAAAAGCGGAACTCGTCAGGCCCAGATACGCTGCCGCGGTACTGTGCGTACTCCTGGGATTTGTTTTTGCCGACCAGAGCGTAGAATCAGACGCAAGGGCAAGCGCACTGGAGACCTGGTACAAACCAAACGTGCCGCTCGGCGTTGCCAGGGGGATTCATCCCGGGCGGGTTGCGTGGGGTCATAACCCTCATATTGCGGCGTGGGACGGCAAGAGCGGCTCCTGGTGGGAAGATCAATTCAACAATCAGGCGGAGACCGACAAACTTCTTACACAAACGTTGCTCAGTCTCACCGGGATTCACGATCAGAGAGGATCGTGGGATGCTCTATTCCGCTTCTTCAACAAGACGAGACGGCATGTTGATGCCGGATATGTCAGGGGCGAAAAGGTGGCGATAAAAATCAATCAGAATAATACAAGCAGCCACAAAAGCAGCAACGAGATTAATGCAAATCCGCAGTTGATTCTATCGCTCCTGACGAGCCTGGTGAATGAAGCAGGAGTCCCGCAGGAGAACATCACGGTCACCGACCCCAGCAGGTTCATTACCGACAACATCTACGACAAGTGCCATGCGGCCTACCCCCGGGCACACTACATCGATCATGTCGGAGGCGACGGACGCGAACGGGCCACTTTCCGTGACAATGCCATCCCCTATTCTGTCGACAACGGCAAGGTGGCCACGGGCCTGGCAACCTGCATCGTTGGGGCAGATTACGTCATCAACATGGCAATAATGAAAGGTCACGTAACGCAGGGAGTGAGCCTGTGTGCCAAAAACTATTTCGGCTGCACAAGCATCGAAACCGACTGGCACGTGAACGCGCACTCAAGCGGATTCAGCCAGAACCGGGAGGGGCTGCATACATACTCCGTTTATCCGGATTACCTCGGACACAGAGATTTGGGGGGAAAGACGATGCTGTTCCTCATCGACGGGATCTACAGCGATAAGTTTGTCAATGGAATTCCGGCCTTCAAGTGGTCGCTTGCGCCTTTCAACGACAATTGGCCGGGCAGCGTGTTTGCGTCACAGGACGGCGTGGCAATCGATGCCGTTGTGCTTGACTTTGCCCTCGCGGAGTGGCCCGACGCACCGGACATGATGTACAGCGACTATTCCGTCAACGAATGCGCGCTTGCAGATCACCCGCCTTCGGGGACATTCTACGATCCGGAACGCACGGGCCAGAGGCTTGTCAGCCTGGGGACTTCCGAACACTGGAACAATCCCACCGACAAAAAATACAGCCGCAACCTTGACAAATCAGGGAAGGGCATTGAACTTGTGTACTCTCCGGTGCCGGAGAATTGAACATGACTCGACAGTCTCGATGTTGCCTTTCCACACGGTGGCATGGGATAAATCCAGGACAAAACAGCGCCTTCCCGCAATAGTCAGGGCGAAGCGGACGGGCGTCCGGCTCCTTCATGAAGCGTACGGCATTTATTCAGGGGTGAGACTCAACAGGCGGGTCGGAAGGAACTACAACTTCTCCCCGCAATCGTTGCAGAATTTGTTGCCGAGCGGGTTCACAGCATTACAGTGGGAGCACTTTTTGGGTTCCAACGACTGGCCACACGAAGGGCAGAATTTCGCATCCCGGGCGACCTGGGTGCTGCAGTAGAAACAAGGAATAGTCGCAGTCCCCACGGCCGCGGATCCGGACGGGGCGGTCTCTTCGTCTGCGGCACCAAAACCGTCCCGGGTCGCCTTCCGGAACTCTCGAATGCCTTTCCCGAGACCCTGCGCAATTTCCGGGATCTTCTTGCCGCCGAAGAACACCACGATCAGGAGGACGATAATCAACAACTTTGCAGGGCTCAGATCTTCCAGCATTGGTCGCCTATGAGTCGATTCGATGAGGGTCTATCACATAATGTAGGAAGGCAGCGGTCGAGAGTCAAGACCATGATACGATCAACGTGCACCGGCGACGGCGCGACCCCGCAGATATCACATTCCCGCTCCCGGCTGAGGGACATTTCCCGGTTCGTGCTCCACGGGAGCGTGGAGCACGAACGCATCCTGCTCTACGGTTTCTTCCCCCCGATGTTCAGGAGCGGAGTCAATTTCTGATCGTACGGCAGGATTACCGTCGAGTTGTTGGGGCTATTGACAAGCTCCTTGAGCTGGGATATGTAATACCACTGCAGGTAGTTTTGCGTCAATCCATTGCCGATGATCTTCTGGGCATTCGAAATGCCCTGCGCCTCAATCGCCTTACGCTGAGCCTCTTTCTGAGCATACTGGATTGTATACTCCATCTGCTGCGCTTCCTGGGAAGCTTTCAGTTTTGCCGCTATCGCATCACTGACGGTTGAAGGGGGTTCCACGTTTCTGATCAGGACATTATCCAGAATCACACCCCGTCCGCTGAGTTCCTGCAGGAGTAATTCCGTGACCATCTTCGTATAGGCATCTCTCTGGAGAGACATCACATCACTGGCATCAAACCTGGTGGCGGCGTCGACGAGTGCAGTTCTGATTGCCGGCCTCACAATGACCTCTTCATAGTCGAGCCCGATATTGCTGTACACGTTATTTGCCTGCGCCGGATCAAGATGATACCACACGCTGACGTCGAATTTCAGAATCAGCTGGTCGCGGGAAAGCGTCGCCACAGCGTCATCACCCACCTTGTTCCCCTCGTTTCTGACCGAAGACATCGTATAGGCTTTTGTCTGAACGGACATTTTGTACACGTCGGTGAGAAAGAAGATCGGGTGTATGCCCGCCGAAAGAGACTGTCCCCCCACGTTGCCGAAAAGGACGGGCACTCCGACAAATCCCGGCTCGATAATGGTAAACGACGCCGAAAGCAGGGCCAGCACCGCCACACCGAAACTGGCAAGTCCGAGCTTCCTGTAATCGACGGGTCGACCGACGTTCCTCGGCTTGGCCGTCAGCAGGACGATCCCAAGGATTATAAACACTATGATCAAAAAGGAAATAGGCATGTTCTGCTCCTTTGTGAATTGTTGTCAAAAGGTCCGCGCCGGAGGGTGCTCATCGGGGATAAGGTACGACAAAACCGGCTGCGTTGCTCTCGCGCCAGAATTCGCACGCCTGTTCCCACGCCAGACAATGCGAATTCCCGCCTAAGGGCGGGACAAAGAAGAAGGCCCGATGATCTGTTCACCGGGCCTTCGTTCATCACGTATTCGGGGGAATCTATTACCAGATTGTCAGATTCCACGTCCGCTCCATGCGTTCGGCATCACGCACGAGAAAAGGTGTCCCGCCCCCGGAGTGACACGGATTGTCCCTCTCCAAGGCTGCTCTACCGGCCGTGCGCGGGTATCTCGAACGGATTTGTCGATGGATGAGCCCCGGAGCTCCCGACGAGGATTCGTTCCGGTTCGAATTTCGGCTCCTTCTCTCCAATCGTCAGCGTGAACGAAAGCATCGGTTCCTTCCCTTTCACGCGGAAATCCACACCATCGATGCTCCCCTTTGTGGAGAAGTCAAAATTGATGATATGGTGCTCGGGGCCCTCGATGAAGAGGTCTCTTTCGGGACCCTTGTGCTCGAGTTTGTATCCCTTCACCTGGACAAACTCACCCCCCTTGACTTCTATAACACCGCGGAAGTGGTGATCGATTTCCTTCGTCATTGTCCGGATATGCCAGCCCCCTTCATCCTGCCACACCGCGTAGTGCTCAACCTTGCCAGGCGCAGTTTTCGGAGGCTTGCCGTGCGGGTTGAGTGGTTGGTCGGCGAATGCCGTGCCTGCCATGTACGCCAAGAGTACTGCGAGTCCGAGTCTTCCGGCTAGCTTGAACATCTGCATTTCTCCTCAGGTTTGTGATTGATGACTACAACGACGGCAAGTGGCTGAATTTCGACAAAGCGACGCAGATTGTCAAGGCATATTCCAACAGAACCGATGGAAATCTGCGACTTTGGCGTTCGACGGTGAGAGGGCAGGCCATTCTCCATGCCGGAAGAGTTGCGCAGCCAACTGTGCACATTCAGCCACCGGATGAGCCGGTTCTCCCATTTTGCCTCGATGCATACCCCAAAAAACGGGGGGAGATGACAGCCCCCAGGCCCAGGCGGGCCGTGATTACAGGCAGTTTACGCCTCCCCTGTGATGTGCAGACACAGAATCGGCGACCAGACGGATCTTTAGTGACTGCGATCACACACACTGCCGATAGCGGCACCAGAGTTGAATTACTTCCATGCAAGATCACAGTTCACTCATTCTTCTCCATCTGATTCCGCCAGTAAAGGCGTCGTCCGGGAGGATTTGAAATGCGAGACAAGTTTTTCGAAACATACAAGACAAGGGTTTTCAAAACGATCCTCGAGATCGACCGGACCGCCAACACGTCATCCCTCGGCGACACGCTCATCAAGCACTACTTCAATGCCGGCTATTCCGAGAGAAGCGCGGCGACCGCAGTGATTGAAGTTGTGAGAGTGTAGATTCCGCCCCGGAATTCTGCATTCTCACATCAGGTCCTCGTCACGCCACTGCGAAAACCTGCATATCCGCGACGTTTCCTGTTTCCCGGATTCGCCAGTCCAAAAATCCTGTTGCTGCTCCGACCGTTCAGGGGCAAATTCTGACCAGCGCACAAGAATCCTGATCAACTGCCGTTTGAAAAAGTCTCCTCCCGGGGAGAGCCCGTTCATTTCACCGGCCAGCAGGGCCGGTCTCCCCGGCCAGCCGGTTGTATCTGCTCAAATCATGCAGTACATTCGGGCAGGAGCTGCCGGGGGGACTCTACTCCGCGAAGTTTCTCAGAGGAAAGGAGAGTAACATGAAAAAACTGCTGACAGAACTCTGGAAGCTTGCGATTATCACGATCATCGGCGTTGCAGGGAGCGTGACGCTGGGGCTCATGACCCACGGCCTCGAGGTCTTCGGCCCGGGCCGTGCTGAGTTTGCGTTTGTTGCATTCGGCGCCAGCGGGGCGTTCATACTTGCCATTTATCACCTCCGGGGACTCTCCAATACGATCACCGCGGCTGTCTGCGTCAGCGCAATCCAGTTCATCGTGGCCGCGGTCTGGCTTCCGACGCTGAATTCCGTGATCTGGTCATTCGGCGTCAATCTGCCGGTTGTATGGCTGGCATTTCTCTTCGAGCGCAAACTGGCCACGGTGCACTGGGGAAAATTCGTTGTCGTAGGAACCGTCTATGGAGTGATGTTCGTCCTGTTGACCCTGCTCGTGGGCATCCTGCGCAGCATGGAGACGATACCGGCGGTGGTGTTCAGAGAGAACTTCTACGATGGATTCCTCATCGGTCTCGGGATGGGGCTGGGCGTCCAGGCGGCAGAGGCGTTCCTGGAGTCGCTTACGCATGACAGGAAAGGCGACACCCCGAAACAGATGCCCTCCAAAGCCTGAGGAGACATGAAGCGAAGTCCGTCGTGCCGTGCGAAGCTCGAAAGGATGAACCGGACGCTGCGTCACGAGGAAGCGGATCGCGTCCCGGTGAGCGATTTCTTCTGGGGAAGCTTTCTCGATCGCTGGCGCCGTGACCTGGGGCTCCCGGCCGGGACGGATATTTACAAATATTATGATCTTGACTGGATCGTCACAATTCCCAACATGGATCCCCATATCACGCAGTTCGAGGTGCTTGAGGAGTCGGACAGGCATGTCGTCGTCCGGACAGGATTTGGGGCCACCATTAAAAAGCAGTTCGCGGACCCGATGCCGGCATTCCTCGGATTTGAAACGGATTCGGTTGAGAAAATGGAATCATTCCAGTTCGACGATCCCTGGGACGGCCGGCGGTATTTCAGGGCCGGCGACAACCAGATTGCGGGGGTCGGCGACGGGTTCGCACGGAATCCGCCGGCATGGGTAGAAACCGTGAGGGAGATCCATCCCGATTTTCCCGTGTACGGCAGCGTCTGCGAGGGGCAGGAGATGCTCTGGCGGATCATCGGGTCCGAGAACGTGATGCTCTGGATAGGCCTGTATCCCGACGAGCTTGCCAGGTTTATTGAGCGGGTCGGCGAGTTTGCTCTCCACATCACGAAGGCCCAGATCAAGGCGGCCGACGGCGGGCTTGACGGGATGGTCTCTGGGGAGATGTCGCGTATACGCGTGACCTCTTCTTCTCCCCCGAGTACTGGCGCAGATGCTTCAGGCCCGTCGTCAAATCGATCGTCGACGAATGCCACACTCACGGAATTCCGGTCATCTATCACGGATGCGGGAACGTCAGGAGGATCTTCCAGGATTTCATCGACGTCGGTGTCGACGCCTATAACCCTCTTGAGGCGAAGGCGGGCATGGACGTCATTGCACTCCGCCGGCAGTACGGGCACAAGATCAGTTTCTGCGGAAATCTTGATGTCATCACATGGGCTCACGGCACGCAGGCAGAGATCAAGAAGATGGTTCTCACCAGGCTGAATGCGGCGAAAGGAGGCGGTTACATTATTCAGTCGGACCATTCGGTGCCGAGCAACGTCTCAGGGGAAAACTACGATTACGTGATCCGGCTTCTGCGTGAATACGGCAGATATCCGCTGCGGCTGGGCGAGTTTGATATTCCGGACCTGCAATAAGCCGGACGATACGCCCCCCGCCTAGAGTGTTCTGAAATCCACCACCGTGTCAGTTTCAGCACTGCGATACGCGCCAAACGTGATCTTCAGCGTGTCGCGGACATCCCCGAGGCCGGAGACCGGGGGCGTTCCTTTGAGAACGTAATCGGTGAAGGCCCTGGACTGGCTGGCAAACGATCCGGCGTATTCCACGTCGTCGTTAATCCTCCCGTCATTCAGGTACAGCGCATCGGTGATCGCAATACTCCCCTGCGTACCGAAGATCCTGATACCGTTGATCATTCCGGCATGGTTGGAGGTCCACGACTGCATGATGACCGCCATGGATCCGTCGGGGTAGAGAAGGCTGACCTGGGCCGTATCTTCACCGTCCATGTTTTTCAAGACCATTTTTGATTTGTACCCGTGGAGTTTTGCGGGCCTGCCCAGCAGGTAGAGTGCCTGGTAAATCAGGTGGTGGCCGCTGTCGATCAACGCTCCTCCCACACCGAGACGCTTGTTCGCCCTCCAGCCGTTTGCGTGGGCGTCGGAGATTGTGTGTGTCGTTATGAACGACGAGTGAATTACCCGGCCGAGCGTGCCGGCGTCGATGATCTCCTTCGCCTTCCGCACCGCCCCCCTGTAGACAAAATTATGCGCCGGGAACACCCTGATCCCCCGTTCTGCACTCAGTTGCTCGATCTCATCGAGCTGGTCAAAGTCCGTGACCACCGGCTTTTCGACGATGACGTGCTTCCCGTGCGCTATGGCTGCTTTGATCTGTTCATAGTGATACGGATTGATGCTGCCGATAATCAGCGCGTCCACGTCGGGATCGTTCACCATTGACTCGAAGCCTGCATGCGCATTCACGCCCAGTTCCGAGCATCTCTTCTTCAGACGTTCCGCGTCGGCCGCTTTTTCCCCCTCATCGCCGAACGGCACATTGCACATGCCCGTGATCGCCGCATCCGGGTTTTCCCTGAACCCCCGGCAGTGCCAGTCAGCAATGAACCCGATGCCGACCATTCCCACTCTCAGCTTTGCCATTGAAGTGTCCTGTCTCCTGTTGATTTTGACCAAACAAATGACTAGTCTCAGCCTTCTGCAGGACCGCAGATCTGCAGAATGAAGCGCTCTTTCCCCCACTTTTAGCCATCGCGCAAGGATCCCCGCAATGCAGCCCCTGAAATTCAGTGAGAAGATAGGTTACGGATTTGGCGATGCCGCCTCGTCCATGTTCTGGAAGCTTTTCGGCATGTACCTGATGTTCTTCTACACGGACATCTTCGGCATCCCGGCCGCCGTGGTAGGAACCATGTTCCTTGTGACCCGCATCGGCGACGCCGCCTTCGATCCGTTCGTCGGCATACTCTCCGACCGCACCAATACGCGATGGGGAAAATTCAGGCCGTACCTGCTGTGGATGGCCTTCCCGTTCGGGGTCATCGGGGTGCTGATGTTTACAACCCCCGAGATGAGCGTAGGCGGTAAGATCATCTATGCGTACGTGACCTACTCGGTGATGATGATCGTGTATTCCCTGATCAACGTACCGTACGCCTCGCTCATGGGCGTCATGACCGACGACAGCAAGCAGAGAACAACGCTGGCGACAATCCGCTTTATATTCGCATTCGGCGGAAGCTTCCTGGTTCTCGGTCTTTTCCAGCCCCTCTTCGACGGATTCGGCACCCGGACATTCAATGAATTCGCTTCTCCGAAGACCGTCGAACTCGTCGATACAACCTCAAAGACGACGAGCCGGATAGTCGTCTGGGAAGGGACGATCCGGAATTCGACGCTGACGAATCCCGTCGATTCACTCCTCTTTCTCACCGCCAAGGCGAACACAACCGTCAAGGAAGCGTTCAGCCTCGGCCTGTTCAACACAAGGACCAATCAGTACTACGGGTTCAGCTTTGCCGAAGGGAAAGACACGCTCGGATTGCTGCGAACCGGCGCCACGTGCGACCTGAAGATCAAGCTGGACCACATCACGACCAGGGAGAACTTCGCCAATCTCTCCGAACTCAGGTTTGCAGGCAAAGGGTTCGACGAGCATTCCCTCGCGATACGGAATATCGCATTAAAGGAGATCAATTACCGCGTCGGAACCCAGAAGGCGGTCATCGTCATCGCCATCCTGGCCGTGATCTTCTTCCTCCTCACGTTTTCGCTCACCCGTGAAAAGGTAAAGCCGATCGACGCCAAGAATGCGTTCAGAGACGATCTGAAGGACCTCAGCCGGAACGGGCCGTGGTTCATTCTTCTCGGGGCCGGCATCTCGACAATCTTCTTCAACACGATCCGCGACGGCGCGGCGGTATACTACTTCATGTATTATTTCAAGGGGATGAACAACATCGAGTTCAGTTCATCCATGATCCTTGCCATCAGCACAATCTACCTGCTGCTGGGACAGGCAGCCAACATCGTCGGGGTGGTCCTGGCAAAACCCGTCTCCGACAAGATCGGCAAGAAGAACACCTTCCTCTTCGCCATGGTGAATGCCGCCATCCTGAGCATAATTTTCTTCTTCCTCGACAGGACGAACATTTCCCTGATCCTTGTGTTCCAGTTCCTGATCAGCATCAACGCGGGCATCATCTTCCCGCTGGTATGGGCGATGTATGCCGATACGGCGGATTATTCCGAATGGAAGAACGGACGCCGCGCCACGGGACTTGTATTCTCCGCCGCATCCATGTCACAAAAATTCGGAGCGTCAATCGGCATTGCGATGGTGGGCTGGGTTCTCGCCATTTACGGCTACCAGGCCAACGTCGAACAATCCGAAGCGACCCAAAACGGCATCCGCATGATGCTGAGCATCTACCCGGCCCTGGGAGCCTTGCTTGCGGCAGGCTTCATATTTATCTACCCGCTGAAGGAATCGGTGCTCGAGAATATCAGCCATGAGCTGGCCGTCTTCCGTTCGACGGGGAAGAAACCCTGACAAGGAAGAACAACCGCGCACTTTCAGGAGCAGGTTCGCATGGACGATTTTCAGGGTGTAGCCGGACCGATGATTGCTGCAATGGAGACTCACGCGAAGAAACTCCGGGTAAAGGGAGTCATACTCGTGGCAGCCATGGATGACAACGGCCTCTCGTGGATATCCCGGATGAAAGCCGTTGAGACAATCAAAGACGTCCCCGCGAACCCCGAGAAGCATGAGTACCCGGGTTATAACTTCATCGGGATTGCGTACTCCAAAGCGGCAGAAATGGCTGATACGAGGCTGAACAGCGGGAGCAAAACGAGGCCGGCATTCCAGGGGGAGTTTGGTTACCCGGGAGGCCTCATCAGGAAAGTCCGGTCCGGGTTCATACTCACGGTGTTCAGCGGGGCGACCGGTGAACAGGACATGGAAATCGCCGGCGCAGGGATGAATGCGTACGCGGGGGAGAAATAGCTCTCCCCCTCCCCGCTACCTGCCAATCTGACTTTTCCCCCATCAGGACGAATTCCCAGCCTCACATCGTGAGCGGGGAATTCCAGCCGTTCACTCCCCTTCCAGGCTGAGCCTCCACTTTCCGTTCCGGGTTTGTCCGATCTCACACCGCCGGAGCCTTCTCCAGGTCTGCGTTTGCCGAAAAGCACACACCGAAGAACATTCGTCACCATGACCCGAACACCGGCAGCAAGCGGCGGTTCGCGACGTTGTACTTCGAGTGCATTAATTCGTATCCTTAGAGAAGCGATCGGATGATACTTCTCCCGGCAAGGGGGGATGAATCCCGGCAGGTGTCCGTCCGGACCCGGCCGGACCGATGAACGGAGGAGGAACTTCAGAAGAGGGGGCTACATGAAGACCGGATGGATGTCATTGCTCTCCGGAGCGACGGCGCTGTTTCTTGTCTGCCTGGACGGGTACTCACCGGCCTATGCCGGCGGTCGTCCCGATCTCGTTGTCACATATGTCTCCCCGGTTCCGAACTCCGCGTTCATACTCCCCGGTTCGAACATTATCGTCAGGACCGATCATCTCATCGGCACCTCTTCTTCACTGAAACTTATCCGCACCGTCACGGGCAGCCAAAGCGGCCCGCACGGATTCGCGGTTCGAGTCTCCGACGACGGCTACACCGTGACCTGCAGGCCTGCGACACCGTTTGCAGCAGGAGAAGAGGTTACCGTGGAGATCGACACCACCGCCGCACGGTGGCCCGGACCGGCCGCTGCAGGAGAATTCACGTTTACAACCTCGGTGACAACACAGTCTCTCACCGCGATCCGGAGACTGACCCGGGCGGCCGATTTTCCCGCCGCTGGCTTTCCAGCCTCCGTTTCCGCACGGGGACGCTCTTCCCGGAGGGGACTTGCCGTCACCGATACAATCCTTCCAAACATCAAGGTGACGGTATCCGGAACCACTGCGCCGGGAGACATCTTTCTCGCTCCCATCATCAGCAGCGTCGACTCGGTTCCCACTATCATTATCATGAAGAACGACGGGACGATGGTGTTCGTACGCGATCTCCTTGCGAACGCGTACGACTTCAAACCCCAGCCGAACGGCAATCTGACGTATTATGACAATACCATATCCATGTTCGTGGAGATGGACCGAACGTACACACTCATTGACACGATCCAGTGCGGGAATAATTACGTCACGGACATTCACGAGCTCCGACTCCTCCCGAACGGACACGCGCTCCTGCTCGGGACGGACATACAGACCGTGGACATGTCCCAGATCGTTCCCGGCGGATACCCCCAGGCACAGGTCGTGGGATCCGTAATCCAGGAACTTGATACAAGCAAGGACGTCGTGTTTCAATGGAGGACATGGGATCACTTCAAGATCACGGACGCCATCGGCGTCGACTTCACAGCACCATCGATTGACTACGTACACTCAAACGCGATCGACGTGGACACCGACGGGAACCTGCTGCTGTCCAGCCGCATGCAGGACGAGATCACGAAGATCAACCGGGAAACCGGCGACGTCATATGGAGGTTCGGCGGGAACAACAATCAGTTCCGGTTCATCAACGATTCAATCGGCTTCACCTACCAGCACGCCGTGCGTCGCATCGCCAACGGGGATATCACACTCCTGGACAACGGGGATCTCCACGTCCCTCCCTTTACTCGCGCCGTGGAATATGCGCTCGACACATCGAAGATGACCGCGACTCTTGTCTGGCAGTACCGCCATAATCCCGACATCCTGGGGTTCGCACTGGGTTTCGTGGAAAGGATGGACAACGGGAATACGTTCATCGCGTGGGGGGCTGCCAACCCGACCGTTACAGAGGTGACCCCCGCAGGGACCATCGTCTACGAGATGACGCTCGATCCCGGGGAGTGGACGTACCGGGCGTTCAGGTACGTCTGGCCGCCGGCAGTTACATCGGCTCATGTGGGAAGCACACCGGCACATTACTCGCTCGCCCAGAATTATCCGAACCCGTTCAACCCTGCGACGACGATACAGTTCTCGATTGCAGAGAAGTCCCCTGTCAGGCTGGAGGTTTTCACATTGCTCGGGCAGCGGGTAGCCACGCTCGTGGACGGGGAGAGACCCGCGGGAACCTATTCAGTGCAGTTTGACGGTTCGCATCTGGCAAGCGGGGTATACTTCTACCGACTCCAATCCGGAGATTTCGTTCAGACCCGGAAACTCGTCCTCCTCAGATAGGGACAGCATGGAAACGGCGAGTCGACTGAAGCCGGGGGACTGAATTCGTGACCACCCCACGGATGGCATTACCAGAGGATGCCGGGATACCGGATCTGCCCCGGGAAGTTATGTAAAAATCTGCCAATTGCGCTCGTTGAGCTGCCAGTGTCGATCAGAAGCCGGACAGAACGAGCCGCCATTTGACAATCAAAGTGATCCCTTCTACATTTCTTCCTGTCATTGACAATGATGATAAGCCACCGGTGCAGCGGGTGTGCCGAAAGTGCGGAACCTCACACAACTGTACTGCGGAGATTCGTAGATTGTTGTTACCTGTTGTGGTGTCTGTCGTTTGCGGCTCTTGCTCCCATTCAGACCGCGGTTGTTCATGGTGTCCCTGGAAACAAAAATCAGACGGCGTCGTTGCGCAGCCCTTTGGCTGGTCATCCTGGCGTGCGCTGCCGCCGATCCCGGATACGGGCAGGACAAGGAGGGGCGGTGGGCGGTCGGATTTCAGACCGGCGGCAATCTCTGGATGAACAGTTACAACGCGCGAACCGCCGGCACGGATGGTGAAATCACGTTCAAGTACGGCATCAATGACGCATTTTCAGCCGGGGTGATCACCGGGTTTCAAGGACTGAAATCCAGGGAGACACCGGCATTCTCCGGATCGTTGCCAGACAATCTCACGCTGAATGCAATTCCGCTCGCCGTTGCCGGGTGGTTCTCACTCGCCCCGGGGAGCGCGATCAACCCGTACTACTACGCCGGTCTCGGCGTCATGTTCTATCAGAGGGAGACGAGCCGCGATGGCGTGAGCGCCTTCCTTCCGGACAAGAAATACCGGTCTTCGCTCCATGTCCCCGCCGGGATCGGCATCGACGCTCTCCTCTCAAAGAATCTCCTCATCAATCTCGATCTCGGGTACGGGCTTCTCGACAGCCACGTCGATGCACTCAATTCCGGCAAGATCAGCTGGTATGGCTCTGCAAGAGTCGGCGTAACCATTCTTGTCGGAACCGGCGCCGCAGAAGAGCGGCTGCACATGCAGGAGAACGCCGAGGCGGCCGTGCATCAGACGAAACTGCCGCCAGAAACACCCGGGCCGGCTGCGCCAGCTCATGAAGCGGACAAACAGCCTGCCGATGCGCTCCTCCCGCACCAGGGTGCTGAGGTCAACCCGCCCGATCCGCCCGCCCCTCCTCTCCCGGAGAGCATTGTGACTCCGAGGGAAACTCCCATCGTGCTCCAGAAGGGGACAAGTTTCATACTCAAAGGGGTGAACTTCGAGCTGGACAGGGCTGCGCTCACACAGGGTTCCGAGACGGCCCTCACATCGTTTCTCGATGCCCTCCTGTCACACCCGGATATCGAGGTCCTTATCGTCGGCCACACGGATCTCGCCGGTTCGCGCGATTTCAACCAGTCCCTCTCGTTCCACCGTGCACAGGCCGTGTATTCGTGGCTCGTAAAACGGGGCATTCCCGCAAAGCGTCTGATGGTGGCAGGCAAAGGAGCCGACGAGCCCATTGCCGATAACGTGACGATGCAGGGACGGATCGCCAACAGAAGGATCGAAATACGCGTCATGAAGTAGCGCGTCAGCCGCATGTTCGATGGTCTCCCATTCATGCACTTCGTCCGCCGGCGGACACGCCGAGACGCTCTTTCAGCGACGAGATCTCGGCCTCCTGACGTGCGATCATCGACCGGAGCTTCACCTGCATCTCCCACAGGAGGAGAAGTTGTTCCGATTCGACTGCGTGCTTACCCCCGGCGTCGTCGGCATGACGATCCTGCCACCGTTTTATCGCATCAGTCGCCAGAAGAAGCGTATCGACGATGAGATCGAGACGGTTCTGGCCGGCGGCGGAGATCGTATTCACGAATGGCGGGAGGAACCAGAGTGGAACTTCATATGTCGCGTCGCCGATCTTCCTGGGTTCCGGAAGTCTGTACCGAATGCCGTCAAGAAGGTACTCCAGAACGATCCTGTCCTCGTCTCCCGGGGCAAATCCGGGAGACGCGACGCTCAGCGCGTCCTTCGTCTGCAGGATCGCGGCGGGGTATATGCGCGTGGAATCACGGCCTTCCGCCGCAAGACTCCACAGGGGAGGATCGCTCCCCCGCGAACCGGCGGGCTCATCTCCCCTTCTTTCGTAGACAACGATACACTCACTCCTGTCCACATGCCAGCTTAGCGCGGGAAACGGAAGCGCGCCGGCAAATTCCCTGACAGCGGCAAAAGAGTCCTCATCGATGACGGGGTTTGATCCGATGCGACCGCACCCGGGACAGATGGAATTTTCCCAGCCGGCTGCTGCCCCGCTGCGGGCGCGGATTTCGCGGAACACCCGTTCGACCGGCGTCATCGGCGTCCCGGAAAATGTCATCGCCCGTACGCGCCATTCGGGCCCGAATACTGAAACGAGCTCGGCAACTCCGAACGCCCGCTGGTGATGATTGACATGGCTTCCCATGCCGCAGTGCGCGCAGATCATCCGACCCGCCTGCATGTTCTCCATGAAGGGGACCGTGATGAGCAGGTACCTGCGCGATGCCCGCCGGAGTTCCGTCAGGGCAAGCGGAAACTGGCCGTCCGGGATGTGTTCGATCGTATCGTTTGCCATGACAAGATCGAATGCGCCGTCGCCGCAGGGAAGATCCGTGATCTGACCGATCATCTTCTCCCGCCGGACGTGCTTCAGGGACGCTTCACCGACATCAAGGCCGACGACGCGGAGACGTCCGGGGAGCGCATTTGTAATGTACCCGTCTCCGCACCCGACATCCAGAACGCTCCCCGCGTCAGGCGGCAGAACTCCAAGGATATCCTTCAGGACGTTCATCTGGTACCGGTCGGGACCCATCCCCCAGATCTCGTCTCTTCCATAGATCGCAGCGGGATCGAGGACCGGCGAAAGGAGACCCCTGCGGGGATCGTCCGCAGCGTCCTGATGATTCTTCATGATTCTCTTTCAGCATATGCCCGGGCTGCGGGTTCGCGCGATCCGAGACGAGGTGGAGTGTTCGTGAGTCGATCATATATCCCGACAATCCTGCGCCCCTCGCCGTTTTGCCAGACGAACCTCTCACTGACACCGGCAAGCGTCCTGCGGAAGGGCTCCCTGTCAGAAGAAAAGAAGCTGTCGATAGCCCGCGCAACCTCCTCCGCGCTTCCCATCGGAAGATTGGCCCCGATCCCCAGCGTCTCCACGAAACGAATCAGCTCGGGAAGGTCGTTCGCGAGGATCGGAAGACCTGCGACGATGAATTCGTACAGCTTGTTCGGTGTGCAGAATTTCGTATTCCAGTCGACCGGCGTATACGGGATCAGCCCGGCATCCGCGGAAGCGGTGTACCCGAGCAATTCGCTCTGTTTGACCGCGGGATGGAAAAAGACCGTACGGCCGAGAAGCTGACTGTCGGCGGCGAGGCGGACCAGATCATTTCCTCCCCCGTTGTCCGGCCCCATAAGCACGAGGACGACGTCCGGCCGGCGGATCATCGCCATGGCACGGATGACGTTTTCCAGGTTCCTGATTTTTGAAACGATGTTTCCCTGGTATAACAGGATCTGCATCGATTCCGGTATGCCGAGTGATTCCCGAAGCCTGTTTGTCCTCCTGACGGGGAGCGACCGGGGATCGAACGAGGGGCAGTTCAGTATAACCTCCGTGTCGATGCCATACCGCAGCTTCATTTCGTCGGTCATGGACTGGTTAACGACGATCACCGCATCGGCACGGGGGGCAAGGTGGGTCTCCATCGCACTCAACATCTCTTTTGACTTGCGTACGAACGACTGCTCGGGATAGAGTTCGTGTGAGTCGTACACGACGTAACTCCCGTGATACATCCCGGCCATGAGGGCGACGGGAAGCTGGGGCAGGTCGTGGGCAACATACACCCCTGCAGGGTGCTCCAGAGCTTCCATGAAATAGCCACGCCTTTCGACAAAGAACTGCCGCCACAGTGGATCGGGAAGTACCGCCTTCACGTGTGCGTTCACGCGTGCGGAATCGGGGATACCCCGGTCACACCGGACGTCATACCGGAATGCCCCGTCGAAGCAGGGAACGGAGAGCATTCGTTCGTTGACCCTGACGATGCGAAGATCGGGATAGCATTCCTCGTCCCAGTAGGGATTGTCATCCGGCGGTTCCCCGCCGATGACGGTCACGTCCCAACCTGCATTGAGAAGGGACCCGGCCTCATCGAGAACCCTCCGGTCGATGCGCCGGTCTTCGACGAGCATGACAACGGACCGCGGGTTTCTCAGGGCGGAGGGGCCCTTCTCCTTCTTTGACATCCTTTCCCGCAGGGAGATTCGTTTCAGGGAGGCGACCGCCTCAGGATGTTCCGCGCGCGATTCCAGAATCTTCAGATAAAGGAACCGCGCGGAGTCAAAGTCACACTCAAGTTCGTAGGTTTTGCCGAGCAGGAGACAGATGTCCCAGTCGTCCGGATGCGAACGGAGGACACCCCGGAGCGTCTCCTGGGCTTCATCGTAGTGTGCAGTCTGAATGAGGGCCAGCGCAAGCAGACGGGCCGCCTGTGTCGGACACCTGTCGAGCGCAAGCGCACGCCGGAACGCCTCCGAAGCCAGACCGGGCTTCCTTGTCACCGCATAGCCCAGTCCGAGCTGCATCTGAATCGGAGCCGAGGAGGAGGACATCGCGGCGGCCTTTTCGAGAAAAGGAAACCACTGTTCCGGAGGATACCCCAGGCGAAGGAGGTAACTCCCCGTCCGCGAATGCACTTCCGGATCCTCCGGCGCCTTTGCATACGCGCCCTTCAGGGCATCGATCGCTTCGCCCCAGTGCCCTTCCCGCGCGAAAGAATCCGCGGCGGCGAGATCGGCCATGACGTTGCTATTCAAAGAGTGCCTCCAGATGAGACAGACATACGTCCAAAGTTAGTGCCAACACGGGTTGCGCCCGTGTGTCGAAAATCCCGGGTTTTCGCGGGTTTGCCTCTGCGAAGGAGGGGCGGCGTGGCTACTATTGCACAGATGACTGCCGGCGGACCGCGGAATCATCCGGCCGGGTGGAATCCGAGGAATACTCTCCTATTTTGAATATGCGCAGTCATACCGACAGTCCACAGTCTGAGAGGTCCTCTTGTCACAGGAAAAGCTCACTGCAGTGTTGTTGTGGTCGTGTCCGGACATGAAGGGACTGGTCTCACGGGTCGCGCGTTTCCTCTACGATCACGGAGGAAACATACTCGACCTTGACGAACACGTCGACCGGCTGGAAAAGATGTTCTTCCTGCGTGTGGCATGGGATATGAGCGACTTCGCATATTCCCCCGGGGAGGTCGAAGAGAGGTTCAGGCCGCTCGCCGCGGAGTGTGGCGCGCAGGTTTCCATACGGCCGGGGAACGCGAAGCGCAGGCTTGCGATATTCGTCTCCCGGCACGATCACTGTCTTCAGGAAATCCTCTGGCGGCAGGACATGGGGGAATTCCATGCAGACATTGCACTCATCATCTCCAATCACCCTGACGCAGCAGACCTTGCCGGACGCTACTCCATCCCCTTCCATCTCGTTCCGGTGGAGGAGGGGAGCCGTGCTGAACAGGAGGAGAAAGAGATCGCTCTCCTCAGCGCGGCGCATGTCGACACGATCATCCTCGCGCGCTACATGCAGATACTCTCCCCCTCATTCATACGCCGGTTTCAGCACAGGATCATCAACATCCATCATTCGTTCCTTCCGGCGTTTGCCGGAGGGAATCCGTACAAGCAGGCGTATGACAGGGGCGTCAAGATCATCGGTGCAACGAGTCATTACGCGACCGAGCTCCTCGATGACGGCCCCATTATCGATCAGGACATCATCCGGATATCGCACAAAGATTCGCTGGAGGATCTTATACGAAAAGGAAGGGACCTGGAACGTCTTGTCCTGGCAAGGGCGCTGCGTCTCCATATCGAGGACCGCGTCATTGTCCACGGACGGAAGACGGTTGTTTTCGACTGACATCCGTCGGACGGGCCCGGCGGGCGGCCTCAGAAGGGATGAGGACCGGTCGTATCCCACGGACGCCCTTCCTCAGTTCTCCCACCAGGAGACGAGCTCGTAGCTGTCGGAGTAAGGAAAAAACGGGGGTTGGGTGTTTGCAAACCGGGGATCGTTCTGGATGCTGTAAGCGAATCCATTCAGAAGCGTCAGGGGCGGACCGCCGCTCGAGAGACCGAGGCTTCCCGCGGTGACCTGCGTGACGCCGCCGAAGAGATTCAGCCGGCCGCTCGCAGGGATGCTCCAGAAATTCTGCGCCGTCAGTTCGCCGTTCTGGCAGTAAACGGCCGCCTGTATTGTGAGCTCCGAGGATGCGCTCCGGGTAAGATCCTCCGTGACGTATGCCATTCGCCCCGCCACGATGCCGAGCATGTCCGTGGAGGCCGGGTTTACTTCCGGATTCGTTTTCGCCACCACATCGCCGTCGATCCAGACGTTCCCCTTGTTTGCCGCCGCGCCGGAACCGCCGAACGCGGCCACCGTTATATCGCCGTCATATGTTCCCTTGATGCGCACGTCGGCGTTCTTCACGACGATGACACCGTTCGAAGCAAGAGCGCTTATGGGCAATGTCGTATCCCGGACGCCTCCGCCCGGAGGGATCTGCACGCGTACGTGGTCATCGAGAAACGTGAGAGCGACGTCATTGGATGTCGCCGTCTCGTCAAAGAACCCTCCCCCCAGCGTCGCTGCAGCCGTGAGGTTTGCCTGGAGCGCCGACGTGTTCGGCCGGCTCTGGTAGACAGACGGCTCAAAGCCCCCCTTGAACACAGGGTTGGCGGAAGGTCCGAGGTTGAGCGGCTGCCAGGACGTTACTTTCTGTGCAAAATACGGAGTGCCGTCCAGATTGAATGCGCCGTTCGTATGCGCCGGTCCGAAGACAGAATCGCCCGTGACCTTCCAGTCCTGGGCGCCGTAATAGGGACCGTGCGTTCCGTCCGGCGCAAGATACCCGTTTGTTTCGCTCTCCGTGAACCAGCTGTACTTTGCGAACTGAACATGCCTGAAGACTCCGTCGACGGTGTCGCGGATAATTAGGCCGTTCTGATCAAGCATGCTTGTCCACGCCACACTCCGCAGCGTCGTCCAGAGCGGCTTCGGCGTGTTCGCGAGATAGAAAACAGAGTCATGTCCGCCGAAAAAATCGACACCAAAATTGGAGGGGAAGACGGGGTATTTCAGGAGATACGTGGTGCCGATGTTTGCAGCGGAAACGGCAATGTTATGTACACGCGTCGAGCCGTAATACGCGATGAACACATCCATGGAACTGGCACTTGTCTGGGCGATTCTGTTGAGGACCAGCCCGACTATCAGTGTGAATCCTATGACATAGACGATGCTTGATCTGCCCATGAACTCTTCCCATCCCCCGTCCCTCTGGCTGTTCCCCCCCTTGCTTGTTTCGGTTATATTGGAAGGTAGAAGTTTTTTCGCATTTTTCAACACATTTGAAAACAAAGTTTGCGGGCTTTCCGTACTTGTGAGCTGTGCAGGTCCACCAAATATATATCATTTGGCAGGCTTCTTTCTTCAAGGGCACTCTTCGGGATTTCCGATTGACAGGGGAAGACGAATTCGTGATCGTGGCGCCGGCGAATTGCCCCCGGGTGTATGATTTTCAAAAGTGAAGAGGAGAAAACTTCTTTCTCAATTCACTTGATGTATTCCTTTGAGCCGGAGGTCCTTGTCTCAAACCAGATCTGGAGAAGAGCCGAGGAAATTCAGAAGGTCTTTTGTATCTTAAGACATCCGCGGAAAGATACAATGACACAGATGCAGGACCCGGGCAACACGCCAAAGGGACTGAAGAGAATCGGCGCATGGTTCAAGCAGTTCCTCTCTCCCCTGAACCGGCGGATACTCGACGCAGGCAGAAAGCTCTGGCCCGGCGCAGCCATCGGTGTGACCGCCGGGTCGATCATATTTGCGGGCATACTGGGATCGGTCGTCACGACCGGACTCGGCACGGGAGCGGACATACTTTTGAGCGCCCTGGTTCGAAAATCATACTTTGGGGTCTTACATGATGCGTGAGCAGTCAAATCGAAAAATGATCCGCGAGTTGAATACAATTCGATCTTCCTGAGCCAGAACGTGGTTTCCCGGACATTTTCAGGTAATGGTCTAAGGAACTTTAACGAGGTCATTTTGTCTCTTTCTCACTCATGGATCATAGTACCGAACTTCCTCGCAATCCTCAACGCCTGCAGATTCTGGAACAGGGTTTCGTGAACTCCGTCCCCGCAAGTATTCATCAATCATTCGGGGAAAGATAGAGGACCACAGGAAGAATGCGGAAATCCTTCCGGTGGACCATTCTATCCCGCAATTTGAAGACTCGCGGATTGCAGAATTATCGATGACTACGAGGAGGGAGTGGACGGGCATCGATCCCCGCGGGGGGAGCGGGGCAAAAAAGCAACGGTTACGTGGAAATGTACCACGCACGTATGACGGTACAATGGCCAGCACTGTTAAGAACATATCACTACATTACATCATGATCCCACGACTGATCGTTCGATCCCTCCTTGTGCTGATTTCCGCCGCTGCATTCGCATCACCCTTTCCCGGAGGGAGGAGGGGGTGACGCGCGGCCGGACCTGAAGACAAACGCGGCATCACTCAGGAAATGGCAGGATATGCGCTTCGGGATGTTCGTTCACTGGGGCCCGGTCACGCTGCGCGGCACCGAAATCGGATGGTCGCGCGGGGAACAGGTGCCGATTGAGGAATATGACGGGCTGTACCGCGAGTTCAACCCCGTCCTCTTCGACGCGGGCCGCTGGATCGGCGCGGCGAAGAGGGGAGGGATGAAATACGTCGTCATCGTCTCAAAACACCATGACGGGTTCTGTCTCTGGGACACCAAATACACCGATTACAAGATCACCGCGACCCCCTTCGGACGGGACGTACTCAGGGAGCTGTCGGATGAGTGCGGGCGACAGGGAATGATGTTCTGCACGTATTATTCAATTCTGGACTGGCATCACCCCGATTACACGACGCGGCACGGAGGGGACGCCAGACCCGTGAACGAATCCGGCATGGACCGCTACAGGATCTATCTGAAGAACCAGATCCGTGAACTCGTGGACGGGTACCATTCACATCTTCTCTGGTTCGACGGTCAATGGGAGAAGTCCTGGACGCACCGGGACGGCATGGATCTCTACGCATATGCGAGGAGCCTCAGCGACTCTCTTCTCATCAACAACCGCGTCGACAAGGGGCGGGGAGGACCGGCGCGGGCAGGCGATCAGGAATCTTTTGCAGGCGACTTCGGCACCCCGGAGCAGGAAATAGGGGCCCTCGACAATGAGCACCCGTGGGAGTCATGCATAACGATAGGTACCCAGTGGTCATGGAAGCCGAACGACTCACTGAAAACACTCAAAGAGTGCATCCACATGCTGGCAAAAACTGCGGGGGGCGGAGGGAACCTCCTCCTCAATATCAGCCCGATGCCAGATGGAAGGTTCGAACAGAGGCAGATCGACCGGCTGGCCGGTATAGGGGACTGGCTCGGACGATACGGAGAGAGCATTTACGGGACGCGGGGCGGGCCGTACGCGTCCACCTCCAGGATCGCAGCAACCTGCAGAGGGAACCTCGTCTACGTACACCTGCTGATCTCACCGGGGAAAACTGCTCCGTCTTCCCGCCATCCCCGGAAGGACAGTACGAGCTGCACGGGTGATCGGGGGAGGCGGACTCGAAGTACGAACTGAAGGAGGGAGCATACTCGTCGATCTCTCCTTCCGCGCCGGCGGACGCGAACGACACGGTTGTCGTCCTGGAACTGGACGGCTCAGCCGAGACGGCCGGGCCGGTCGTCATCCCCGCGGCAGCGAAGGATGAACGCAACGGGAATCACGCGGGGCAATCGACACCCCGCCGACCCCGCCGCGCCATGGATACCACGAGCAGGAGAGAACGCACATGCAGGTAACGGGAAACACGATACTCATCACGGGGGGAGGGACGGGGATAGGGCTCGGCCTCGCCGGCAGGTTCATCGGGGACGGCAATACCGTCATCATCTGCGGGCGCCGCGAGGATGCCCTCAGGAAGGCAAAAGAACAATATCCCGGCCTCATACTCCGCACGTGCGACGTCGCCGACGTGAAACAGCGGGAGGACCTCTACCGCTGGAGCACGGAGAAGTATCCCGGATTGAACGTCCTTGTCAATAACGCGGGGATACAGCGGAGGTTCGATCTCCTCCAGGAGAGCGCCCTGGAATGACATCCACAATGAGATCGCGATCAACCTCGAAGCACCGATTCACCTTTCGTGCCTGTTCGCCGGTCACCTCAGGACGGCCGCATCACCCGCGATAATCAATATCGGTTCAGGCCTCGCGTTCGTCGCAATGGCATCCGCGCCGGTGTACTGCGCGACAAAGGCGGCACTGCACTCATTTACGCTTTCGCTCCGGCACCAGCTCTCAAAGACGCCTGTCCGGGTCATCGAGATACTCCCCCCCGCGGTCAACACGGACCTCGGCGGCGCAGGACTCCACAGCCGGGGGACGCCCCTCGAGGAATTCACGAACGCGGCGTATGAACGGCTGAAGTCCGGAGACCTGGAATTCGGGTACGGGTTTTCCGAAAAGAGCCGCAACGCTTCCCGAGCCGAGACTCGATGAGACATACCGGAGGATGAACCCCCTGTGAGTCGCCCGCCCCCTTCGGCGGGGCCTCTCACGTCCCTGCATTCCTCCGCGTCGCGGGGCGAAATGAAGATCAGCCGGCAGGAGAGGTTTTCCCCCGGTACTGCAGGGCGAGCATCGTGATGTCATCCGCCTGGGGAGCACCCGCAGCAAACTCCATAAGGTCAGCATTGATCCCGTCGAGCATTTCCTTCAGCGGCGAACCGTTCAACCGGCGAAGGGAATCCTGGAGACGCGACTCCTCGAAGAGTTCCGCACGTGCCGTTCATTGTCTCGGTCACACCATCGGTGTACAGGAGTATCGTGTCCCCCGGGCGGAGGGTGACCTTGTGGACGTCATATTCCATGTCGTCAAGCATACCGAGGAGAAATCCGGATTCGTTGTCGATCCGTTCGATCGCCCCGTCCTTCCTTTTGATGTACGGTGGATTGTGCCCTCCAAAACTGAACTGCACTTCGCCGGTTTTCGTATTCAGCACCCCGTAGAAAATCGTCACAAACATCCGCCCGTTGCTCTCCGGTATCAGCATCGTGTTAATCCGCCTGAGGCTTTCGCCCGGATTGACGACCTGCGTCGCGATGGCCTTCAGGAGCGTGCGGCTCACCGCCATGAATATCGCTGCTGGGCACCCCCTTCCCCGAGACGTCGCCGATGACGAATGCCAGCCTGTCGTGATCAATGAAGAAGAAATCGTAAAAGTCCCCCCCCACCTCTTTCGCCGGCGTCATCTTCGCAAAGATGTCAAATTCCGTCCGGTCCGGGAAACGGGGGAAACGTCTGCGGGAGTATCGACTGCTGAATCCGGGCCGCCGTGTTCAGGTCATTCCTGACCGAGAGGAGCTGTTCGCGGTCCTTCGTCGCCTGGCGGAGTATGGCGAGCTGTTCCAGCGTCTTCGCGATCGTGGTTTCCAGATCGTTGAAGTCGATCGGCTTCGTCAGGAAGTCGAACGCCCCCCTGTTCATGGCGATGCGGATGTTGTCCATGTCGCCGTACGCGGAGACAATGATAGCCTTCAGCGCCGGATTCTTCAGCTCATTGAGCCTGTGCAGAAGCGTCAGACCGTCCATCTCCGGCATGTTGATGTCAGAAAGCACAAGGCCGATCTCCGGATTGACGGCGATTTTCGTCAGCGCCTCCACCCCGTTCTGGGCGAACGTGAAATCGTATTCGTTCTCCCGGATCTGCTTCCGGAACTTCTGCCGGATCAGAACTTCGAGATCCGCCTCGTCGTCGACAACGAGAATCTTGTGTGACATTGCGCATTCCCCGAACAGTCATTTTATGTGAGGCGCACCTGCGTACGGTCAGCTGAAATTCAGCATGTCTTTCTTGATCCGGATAAAATCAATCGGTTTTGTGAAGTAGTGCTCCGCGCCGGTCGACATCGCCGTCTTGAAATTGTGTTCGTCCCCGTACGCGGTGATCATCGATACCCGGATCTGCGGGTATTTCTCCTTGACGGTCTTCAGAAGCTCCAGTCCGTTGATCCCCGGCATGTTGATGTCCGACAGTATGCAGACGACATCGGGCGGGATCTGTGACCCGAGGTATTCCAGCGCTTCCTCGCCCGAGAACGCGTAACAGAGATCGATGAGCCCCTCCCTGACTTCCTTCCGGAACTGCTGGCGGAAAAGCAGCTCGACGTCCCTTTCGTCATCGACAATCATGATCTTCATGCCTGTGTTCCCCCCTCTTTCCCCGGTGCCCGGGGTATCGTGATTATGAACTCCGTGTACTCACCTTCCTTCGAGTCCACCCTGATCTGTCCCCTGTGCTCCTGCGTTATGATGTCATAGGAGAGGGACAGCCCGAGGCCCGTGCCGGCGCCGGCCGGCTTTGTCGTGAAGAACGGGTTGAATATCTTTTCGCGGATGGCAAGCGGGATCCCCGCCCCGTTGTCCCGCACGCGGATTTCCACGTTCTCGCGAAGGCTACGGGCACTGACCTTCACAACCGGGCTGAAACCGTTCTTCGCCGTTTTCCTCCTGTCGTTCGCCGCATAGCAGGCGTTGTTCACGATGTTGAGGAACGCGCGGCTCAGGTCCTGCGGCACGACGCTTATTTTTCCTATTGAGGGGTCGAATTCGGTTTCGAGCCTGACGTTGAACGATTGATCCTGTGCGCGCATCCCGTGGTAGGCCAGGTTCGTGTATTCGGCAAGGAGTGCGTTCAGATCGGTGTCCTGGCGTTCCCCCGCCTTCCCGCGGGAATGGAGGAGCATCCCCCGGACAATGCTGTCCGCACGTTTCCCGTGCTCGTTGATCTTGCCGACGTTTGTTTCGAGGTCCCTGAGAATCCCTTCGATTTCGAGAGCGCGGGCATCCTCGACGCGGCCGCGCTCGGCAGCAAGTTCCTGGCGCAGATCCCGGGTAAGATCCCCGGAGAGGGCCGCAAAATTGGTTATGAAATTGAGCGGGTTCTTTATTTCGTGCGCGATCCCGGCGGTAAGCTGTCCCAGCGACGCCATCTTCTCGGAGAGGACGAGTTGGTTCTGGGTTTCCTTCAGGTTGTCGAGGGCGCCGCTCAGCTCTTTCGTCCTGGCATCGACGAGACGGGCCAGCTCATGCTCGCGGAGCTTGAGCTGGCGGATACGCATGAAGTAGACAGAGGGCCCGCCGAAGAGGAAGCCGATGAGGACGAGCGCGTAGAACCACCGCGATTCGTAAAAATGCGGCGCAACGGTAAACGACGCGGAGGCGCCTGTCGAGTCCCATATCCCGTCTGCGTTCGCCGCCATCACGCGGAACGTGTAGCTGCCCGGACCAAGACTCGTATAGTATGCTACGTTCCGGGTGCCCGGATTCACCCAGTCCCTGTCGACGCCATCAAGCCTGTACCTGTACTGCACGCGGTCCGCGCCGATGAATGTTATGCCGACATACTGGAATTCGAGATTGCCTGTTCCCGGAGGAAGCGTGACGGCCGATCGCAGGTCGCGGGGCGTGTTCTCCGCGGAGAATCTCTCGAGAACCACGCGCGGCGGGACCGTGTTGAGACGGATCTTTGCAGGATCGACGATCGCCGCGCCTGCGACGGTCGAGAATACGATCCTCCCGTCTCTCATTTTCCAGACGCTCGGCTGGCCGATCACATTCGTCTCATGCGATTTCATGCCGTCGGCGGTACCGTACCGATCGAACGAATAGGCTTTTGCGGTTCCCGCGGCAAAATCCTCCAGCGACTGCCTGCTGATTCTGTACACCCCCTTGTTCCCGGAAAACCACATCGAGCCCTTATCGTCCTCGATGATGCTCCCGACCCCGTATTCAAAGAACCCGGTTTCCGGAGTAAACTGTGTGAACTTTCCCTGCCGGTACAGATACACGCCGTCGTCTGCGGTCCCGATCCAGACACTCCCTTCCCGGTCCGGGTACACGGAGTATACGCGGGGTCCCGACGTAACCCTGATTTGCGGTGAACTGTGTCAACGATTCGTTTGCGTACAACCACACGCCGGTTTCATACGTTCCGATCCAGAGGTTCCCGCCCGCATCTTCGGCAACGGTGCTGATACCCCCGGCGATCGTTTGAGGAAAGAGTCTCTCCCAGCGCCCGTTCTTCAGGTGGTACACGGCATGAAAATCGGCTACCACGCGGTCTCCTGATTTGCGGAAAATGAAATCACGCAGCTGCGTGCTGTCCGGACCGGGGCCCATCGAGTACTTTGCAGTCTTTCCGTTGCGAAGCGTATGCAGACCGTCGATTGCAGCGAACCAGAGCGTGCCGTCGGGACCTTCGCATACTCCCCTGACCTCCCGGTTCAGACCCGCTTTTTCGTCGAAGACCGTCGTTGTCCCGCCGGAAAGCCGGGCGATTCCCCCCGTCGGCGAGCCGAGCCAGAGATTCCCTCTGCTGTCTTCAAACACGCAGGTTATCACTTCATCCTTCAGCCCGCGGTCCTTCCCATATGTCACGAATTTTCCCTCTCTGAGGCGGTGAAGCCCTTCGTCCTCCGTACCAAACCATATGCTCCCCTCCTTGTCCACGAACACCGAGCGGAGCAGTTCATCGGTCATCCCGTTCTCGCGTCCGAATCCGTCGAAAGAACCGTTTCTAAACCGCCACAGACCCCGACTTGTGGCCAGCCAGAGCGTATTGTCCGCTTCCGCCACGCATCCGTTGACCGATTCAAACGACCGCGGCGACCTGTACGCGGCTATTGTGCCGTTGGAGAGACTGTTGATCCCGCTTGTCGTGACGAACCAGAGAGTCCCCTCCCTGTCCTCGATGATGTCGTACACGCGATTCTCCAGGAGTCCGTCAGATGTTGTGTACGTGCGGATCGCGCCGTCCCCGTAACAGACAAGCCCCGCGTTCGTTGCCATCCACAGGTTGTTCCTGCTGTCCTCGAATATGCAGTCACCACTATTGATCCACCAGACACGATTCTGGGGGAGCCCGTTCTGCGTCGACACAAGCATGAAGCTCTTTCCGTCATACCGTGCCATCCCCTGCGGCGTGGCAAACCAGAAGTTCCCTTTCGAGTCCTCACCCACGGCGAACACGGTATCGCCGGGAAGGCCTTCCGCCTGTCCGTATGTCGTCATGACGCCGTTCTTGAGCCTGCTGACGCCCCGCGAGACATGGACAAACCACTTGCTCGAATCGCGCGTTTCGTATACAAATGCGACATTGTTGCTTCGCAACCCGTCTTCCGTGCTGTACGCGCGCATGACGCCGTCTTTGTACAATGCTGCACCTTTCCCCTGGGCGGAATACGAAATCCAGATCCCGCCTTCTTCATCCTCGCGCAGGAACCTGATCCACGCGCTCTTGAGCGCCTTTGTGTTGTTCCGATCAAACACAGTGAACCGGACCCCGTCAAACCGCACAAGCCCTTCTTCGGTGCCGAACCAGAGATAACCGTCCCTGCTCTGGAGCGGGCTGTACACGCCGTTTTGGGGCAGGCCTTCCTTCTCGGTCCAGTGATCATGAACGTACTGGCTGAGCGGACGCCTGGCGCTCGCATCCTGTGCGAAGAGCGCCGCGGACGCCAGGGCAACCAGGAGGAGGGGTGCAAGGAGACGAAACGAGTGCGTAGGAAGAGTCCTCATGTTGAGATCTCTTTACATTGTGGTGAGTCGATGGACATCCGTTGCATATGCAGTGTCAGGTCTCCAGGGGGAGGCGACGCGGCGGCTTCGGTTGAACACAACGGGGCACCGAACCGGATTTCCGGGGACAGGGGGAAGAATTCTGATACGAAGGGAAGAGGGCGGAGAAGCGGGGAGAAGAGGCGACGGAATCCTCATTGCAGGGGCACGCAAGAAGCGGGGTGGAGCCAGGCATTGCGTCGCACTCGGGTAATTCAAAAGAACAGCAAATCTCAGTACACTGTATCAGTATAGCCACAAACGCTCACAATGTCAATCCGGTTTTTCCGGTTCTTGCTGTTCGGTTCCGATGCCCCTAAACTACGGAGCCCACGTTCCCTGCATAACATCTCTTCTCCGTACCTCACTCACGGAAGTCTCCAGGAGGGTGTTCTGCCGGCGGGCAGTGTCCCTCGTATATCAACGGAGAGAGCCGGTGGTTCCTTCAGAGAAAGCGGAGGGGAGAGCACTGCGCGCCGATCCGATCTGGGACGACATCCGGCCCGATCCGCGGTATCTTAAGATCATCAAGGGAATGACTGTCGGAGGGGAGGAGGAGGACTGCCGGCGCGTGCGACGCGGAATTACCTTGCCGGCTCCCAGATGTATTTTCCCGTCATGTCGATGTATCCCCGTGCGTGGTCCATCTCCACCGCAGCGATCCCGCGCTCGAACGGCAACGCATAGTCATATTGCGGCTGAATCCGGTATGTTCCCGTTGTGTCGATGTACCCCCACTTCCCGCCGGTCTGAGCCGCTGAGAGCCCTTCCTGAAATCCGGACACGTCCGCATAACGGGGCGGGATCGCCATCTCTCCCGATCTCCGCACAAACCCCCACATCCCCGAGGATTTCACGGCAGCGAACCCCCCGGCGAACACGCGGGCATCCTCGTATACCGGAGGGATGACGAGGGAACCGAGCGTGTCGACGAACCCCCATCTATCGCCCACGCGTACCGCGGCAAGGCCCGAGGAAAATGCCCCGGCCGCATCGAACCGGGGAGGAATGACGAGGTCCCCCCTGCGATTAATGTATCCCCTCTTTCCTCCCAGCGTGACATTGGCAAGTCCTTCTGAGAAGTTCCCTGCCTTTTCAAATCTGGACGGAATCGCGAGAGAACCCTTCGGGTCGATGTAACCGTACGTGTCGGATTTCACGAAGAAGAGAAAGTGGATTTTTTCCTCCACCCACGCCAGCCCTTCCGAGAAATCCCCCACGGTCTCATAGTTTGTCCGAATCACGACGGATCCCCCGGAATCGATGTAGCACCAGTGCACCGCAGAAAAAATCTTCACCCCGGGAAACCGGGCGGAGGCGAGTCCTTCGTGATAATCCTCCAGCCTGTCCGCCCCGGGAATTGTGCGGAATCCCCCCTCCCTGTCGATGTATCCCATCCGGCTGTCGCCCGGGTGGCGGTCATCGGCCTTCCTCACTAACGCCCTGCCGTCCGAGAACTGGTGCCATTCCACGTACGCCGGCGGGATGACGATCCGGCCTGACTCGTTGATGAACCCGGCTCTCCCCCCGACAAAAACGGGGAGAAGCTGCTCCTGTGAATCCGATCTCCCCGGTGCAAGGAGCATGAGGAAGAATGTCAGATGTATCGCCGGAGGTCTGTTCACTTGTGTCTGCGCATGAGTTCTTTCCCGGGATAATTGTTATCACAGCGTGGTTCAATATCGCGCGCGTGCTCCAGCGCCTCAATGTACTTCAGCTGCATCGGAGCGTTCACGGGTTGTCCGGGAGCGACTGCTTTACGGCCTCATTCTCGCCGCGACGGCGACCGTCGTCCGGAATATTCTCTCGTCGCTTATCATCGTTTCCCGTTCAAGAACACGCGAGACGGGAAGGGGGATGTCGAGGGACGTCACGCGCGTCACCGGGGCATCCAGATACTCGAAGAACCTCTCCATGACGGACGCGGATATGGCCGAGCCGATCGACTGGCTCGCCGGCGCCTCCTCGGCGATAACGAGGGCGCCTGTTTTTCCCAGCGATGCGCCGATCGCCGCGTAATCAATCCCGGGGAGATCGAGCGTCCGCAAATCGATGAGCTCGACGGAGACGCCAGCTTCCTCGAATTTCCGGATGAGCGCATGGCACCTCCCGGCGAGGGCGCCGTACGCGAGGAGCGTCACGTCGGTTCCCGCTGAGAGGACGCGCGCTTTTCCAAACGGGATGCAGAAATCCAGTTCGCCTGGCGGGACGGGAAATTCCCGGGCATAGAGGGAATGATGCTCGATGACGAGAACCGGATCGTTCGAATGCATCGCCGAATTGAAAAGGCCGATGTAGTCAAAACTGTCGGAAGGAGCGACGATGCGCCACCCCGGGAAGAGGCTGAAGATCCCGACGGGATCCATCGAATGCTGCCCGCCGTATCCGCACCCGATTGCCACGCGTGTCCTGACGACGACAGGGAGATCGGTGGAATTGCCGTACATGTGACGCGCCTTCCCGATCTGATTGAACATCTGATCGGCCGCCACAAGTGAAAAATCAGGAAACATAATTTCGACGACGGGCCTCATGCCGGACATCGCCGCCCCGAGCGCGAGTCCCGTAAACCCCGCCTCGGCGATCGGCGTGTTGAGGACGCGCCCGGGAAATTTCGCCGCAAGGTCTTTTGTCGCCCCGTACGCTCCGCCGCCGAAGTTCGCGACGTCTTCACCGAGGACAATCGTCTCCGGGTTTTTCTCGAGCCAGCGCCCCGTCACCGCCGCGATCGCGTTTGAATACCGCATCGGCGCGAACGTTCTGAATCCGCTCCTCCCGGTGAACTTCACGCCTTTCCACTCCGATCCATCGCTCCGGAGCCCCTTCTCGACCGAGTCAAGTTTCGGCCAGAGTCCCGCGCGCACTTTCCGCGGCGTCCCCGGCTCGGTGCATGCATCGACGGCGCGACCGACCGACTCGCGGGCAAAAGCGGCAACACGGGCGATATCCGGCGCCCTCAGGAGTCCGGCACCTTCCAGTGCACGGGGGAAGGCACTCACCACTTCCCGTTCCCTCCAGCGGGCTTCCTCCTCCTTTGTCCTGTACCCGAATGCACTCCCCGGCTGGTCCCCCGCGTGATGGTAGCGCCTGTAGCAGACCGCCTCGATAAGGCAGGGGCCGCCCCCGCCGCGCATGCCGGCCGCCACGGACGAAATGAGGGCCTGGATCCCGACAACGTCGCTCCCGTCGACCCTGTACCCCTTCATGCCGTAGGAAGATGCCCGCACGAAGAGGTCCTCAATGGCGCATGCCTGCCGGAGAGGAGTGGCGACCGCATAGGCGTTGTTTTCGATGAAACAGACAAGCGGCAGATCCCAGAGTCCCGCGAGGTTGCATGCCTCGTGGAACGAGCCGATGTTTGTCGCGCCGTCCCCGAAGAAGCAGACGACGATGTTGCCGCTCTTCCGGAATTTCTCGGCGTACGCGGCACCGGCCGCGAGCGGAATGCCACCCCCGACGATCGGGTTGGACCCGAGGAACCCCGCCTTCGCAAAACGGAGATGCATCGATCCCCCGCGCCCCTGGCAGTATCCGGAGGCAAGCCCCATGATCTCGGCAAGCGTGCGTTCGAGGACCTCCTCACCTGCGGGGGGGAGAACGCCGCGGAGGGGGTCCCAATCGACGGGAAGGACGAACTGGAGGGCCTTGGCGAGGAATTCATGATGTGCCCTGTACGTCGCGACCATTTTGTCTGCGGGACGGAGAGCGGCAACAACGCCCGCCGCAACCCCCTCCTGCCCCACGCTTGTGTGCACCGGACCCCAGAGGCAGTCATCCGCCTTCAACCGGAGCAGCGCATGCTCAAACTCGTTGATGAGCATGATGTCGAAAAGCATGCGCACCGCACGGAGAGGCGACAGGCTCCGGAGATCGGACTCATCGGAGTGCCATTCTTCATAAGACGTTTCCGGGTTCAGGTTCGTTTTCTTCATTCGTCAGTCCATGACCAGTCCGCCGTTTACATCAAGGATTTCGCCGGTGATATACCGGGACCGTTCCGACGCGAGGAAGAGGACCGCCTGTGCGATCTCCTCCGGCTCCCCGTACCGCTTCAGGGGGATCTTCGCCGCGAATTCCACGTTCGCCTTTTCCCCCCAGGCATCGGTCATCGGCGTTCTCGTCGGGCCCGGACAGACGGCATTCACGTTGATGCCGAAAGGCGCGGCCTGCAGCGCAAGACTTTTCGTAAAGCAGATCACCCCCGCCTTGCTCGCCGCGTAGTGCGCACCCACGACGAGGCCGCCGATTTTCGCGGAGGCGGACGCCATGCTTATGATCTTCCCCTTCCCGCGCGGTTTCATGACCCGGAATGCCTCGCGTGACATGAGGAACACGCTCCGGAGATTCACCGCCATCACCCTGTCCCAGTCCCCGGCCTTGATATCGAGAATCGGCGTTTCCATCGAAATCGCGGCATTGTTCACGAGAACGTCAATCGTCCCGAATTCCTCCAGCGTCGCGCTGACGAGCCGCGCAACATCCCGTTCATCCGACACGTCCGCGGCTACCGGCAGAGCCCGGCCGCCGGATTCCTTCACCCGGCGTGCGCTCTCCTCCACCCCCTCCTTCCTGACGTCCGCAAGGACGACCGCCGCCCCTTCCGCGGCAAACAAAAGGGCCGTCGCACGACCGATCGCTCCCCCCGCACCGGTGAGTATCGCTACACTGCCACGTAGTTCCATTCTGTTTCAAGGCTCCTGAATGAGAGGTAACGTTTCGGACGCACGATGCAGCACCGCAACAGCAGCTCCCTTCCCCGCGATGCCGAATGCCGCGGCGAGCGCGGAACGGGGGTCAGGGGCGTACCCGAGGTTAATTTCCCGGAGAACGCCGGGGGGGATGCCCCCCGTGACGAGTATGCACGTGACGCCTTTTTCTATCGTCGCTTCCGCAACCTGTATCATGTGCACCGCCGCCACCCGGTGTGTGAATTTCCCCTGTTCAACCAGGCGGAGGATCTCACCGCGCGGCCGGTAGCCGATGCGACGGATTTCCTCCCCGTGGGTCACCGAGAGCCCTTCGTAGCACGGGGAGACGATGATGATAACGCCCCCGTCGCGGACCGCAAGCGCCGCGTTGTCCAGCGCCTTGTTGACCTGCCAGAATTCGATATCAAACGGAAAACCGTCCGCGACGACGACGTCCGCCCTGCCGGGGAGCGTGACGGTGTGCGCGCGAAGCGCAAGGGGAACCCCCGCACGGTGCGCCTCGACCGGATGACCGTACACAGCGCCGCAAATCGCCCCGTCGCCGTCCAGGACGACATTGACTATCGCGTTGAGGCCCGCTGCCATCGCCGAGTTGTCAATCGCCTCCCGTATCGGGTTCTCTCTCCTGCCGATGACTTCACGGGCGGGGATGCCGACGCGCACCCAGTGAAAATCAGCGCTCGTCTTCGGGCCGCAGAGCCCGGGGATGATGATGTTGCACCCTCCCGTAAAGCCGCAGACATCCATCGGCATGATCTGGCCCAGGCCGATGATGAAATCGAACTCCTTCATCCGCCGGTTCACCCACACATCGATGCCCGGGGGGACGCGCCCCGCAAAATAGAGGTTGCCGGGGTCCGCCCATTGGTGGTTGGTGACCCGGAACCGTCCGTGGATCCCCGGGCCCAGTTTGCCGGCGATCTCCCCCTCCGACATCGGGCGGTGGGATCCGAGTGCCATGATGATCTCGACGGCCCCGTCGGGAATCCCGGCGATCCTGATCTCCTCGAGGACATACGGCAGAATCGTCCTGACCGGGGTGGGACGGTGATGATCGTCGGAGACGACAAGAACGCTCCGTTTTCCCCTGAGGGCATCCCTGAGCGGGAGCGCCGCCACGGGGTGTGCGAGTGCGTCGGAGAGTATCTCCCCCTCCTCACGGCCGGGGTTCATGCGGGGAGGCGAAAATATACCCATGAGGTTCCCCTCGGGGATCTCCATGGGGTCCACACCTTCGTACGGAAATCTGACGGTTACCATCGGGGGGAACGCGCGCGGTAGTTCAGTGTGAGCCTGCGAACTGGCTTGTCGATCCGAGTCCCTCACTTCCGAGACCCTGGTATCCTCCGTCAACGGGGAGATCGGCGCCCGTGATGAACGCGGCATCACTGCTCAAGAGGAAGAGTATGGCGGCGGCGACCTCCACGGTCTCCCCGAGACGCCGCAGCATGTGGTATTCCCCCCAGACAGGCTCCCATCGCGCCCTGTCGCCCCCCGCAGCTTTTTCCACCTCACGCGTCCATATCCAGCCGGGGCTCACGCTGTTCACACGGATCCCGAACGGCGCCAGATCGAGCGCCATGCATCTCGTAAGATTGGCAACCGCACCTTTTGCGCTGTTATATGTCCAGCGGTTCGGCTGGGCGATCCTTGCCGAGATGCTCGACACATTCACGATCGCGCCCCCGCCGGCCTTCTTCATCGGTCCCGCGACGTTCGCGGCCATCGTCGCATACGCAATCGGACCGACCCGAAACGTGCGCTCCCAGTCGGTGCGGGCGGCGTCCGCCCCCTTCGCCACGAACGAAAACGCATTGTTCACCAGGAAATCCACGCTCTTCCACTTCGCAAGCGTGTCGTTCACGACCGATGCACAGAAACTCTCGTCCGCCATATCCCCGCCCATGAAGAGGACGTCAAAACCTTCCCGCCTGAGGTCCCTCTCGACAACCGCCCCCAGGTCAGGTTCGATCCCCGTGAGTGCGACGGACGCCCCCTCCCTGCAGAGCTCCCTCACGGTGGCGAGGCCGATGCCGGAGGACCCCCCCGTGACGACGGCGACCTTCCCCCTGAACCTGTCATGCCATGCGGTTCTCTCCTTCATGAGGCTCCCCCCCCGGTCGTTCCGCGGAGCCGTTCGGGGACGAGGGGATCATAGAGGGGAAGAAGGAGCGCGGATTCCTTCTTGATCCGCTCGTATGCGCGCATGCACTCTTCGAGGCTTTCCATGATCCCCAGGGGGATCATGCTCTCCACGTTCCGGTACTTGAAGAAGCAATCGGACACAACGATCTTCCCCATTGTCGAATCGATAACATACGCCATGGAAGACCGGTGATGGACGCCGGTCCAGAACGCCCGTATCCCCGGGAGAACCGTCTCCTCGTCTTCCAGGAGCCGCAGCCTGTCCGGCGCGGTTATTTCAAGATAGCTCAGGACGTCATCGGGAACCCGGAGCTTCCTCGGAATGTGCATGTTGTATTTCGGCGCGTGGAAGTCCTCGATCCATCCCCGCTTTGAAAGACAGATCTCCGCATTCGTGAAGAGCGGGATGTTCCCCGTCGCATACGCCTGGAGCGGTGTGATGAGCACGTTGTCGATATCTCCCGGCTTCAGTCCGATCCTCTCCAGCGCCGCGGCGGGGCGCTCCGATTCCCCGCGGATCATCTGGGAACGTTCGTCGATCGCCTGTTTCCACGCCGCATTCAGCGCGGACAGGTCGCGCGGCGGGCCGGTGTTTATGATGATGTTTTTCCCCCCGCCCCGGATGACGACCATCCAGAAATTGAGGGTCTCCCACGTGTCCCAGTTACTCATCCAGTACACTTCGGGCCCCGGCACCCGGCACTCGCCCATCTTGAGAACCTGCACTTCATACGTCACGGCAGCTCCTTTCAGAGGCCTGGAATCGATTTCGGTTTTGTGAGCTGGTCCGCGAAGAGCCGCGCGGCCCGGTCGATGTCGTACCCGCCCTTGGGGAAGTGCACGGCATTGAATCTCTCCACCATCGGCTTGAGCGTTTCAAACGTCTCCCCCGAACAAAATATGATCGGCGTGTTCGTGTTGGCCCCTTCCTTCCGCGCGATCTGCAGAAGGGCGATACCGGGGAGATGGCCCTTGATTTCCTTGTCGCGAAAATCGTTGTCGACGATGATCAGATCGTAGCGCTCGGACCTGATCTTCGCCCATGCGTCGACGCTGTCACCGGATTCGACGACGTCAACACGGTCCATCACGATCTCCGCGGCTGCATCGACGGCAAACCTGTGCGACTTACGGACATCTTCGTCATCGTCCGCAACAAGTATCCTGAACGGCATTGGCACCCCGTTGTATATGTGAAACGGCCCGTGTAGACGCATCTTACCCACGCCCCCCTTCAAATGCAACATCCGCCGGGGAGGGTCTGTTGACCTTCGTCACGGCATACAGTAGATTAGGGGGTTCCGTTCTTGTTCTTCCTCCGCCACATTCAGGCAGGCTACACTCCGTGTGGAACGTCATACACCAGCGTGCCGCGCATATCCGTGAACCGAACGAAGTCAGAATTCTCCGGGAGGTACGGGATGCGGGGGAGATATCCCGGATCGAAATTGCGAAACTGACGGGACTCCACAAGACAACGATCACCGATCTCGCCGGGAAGCTGATCCGGGCCGGCTTTCTCGAGGAGACCGGTGCTGTCGCGTCGCGCCGGAAAGTGGGCCGGCGGCGCATACTCCTCAGGTTCAGGCCGATGGCCGGGCTCGTCGGGGGAGTGGACATCGGCATGACCCGCGCGGCCGTGGCACTCACCGACCTCAATGCGCGCATACTCCAGCACGAGACGTTCGAGTACTCCGTCGACGCCCCGGCGGATGAAGTCCTTTCCGAGGCGGCATCAACGATCGAGAGGCTCCTGAAAAGCGCCAACTGTTCCCAGTCGCAGCTCGTCGGGATCGGCATCGGCGTCCAGGGGGTCGTGGACTACCCGAAGAACATCCTCGTTCTCTCGTACAACAAGAAATCGTGGCAGGGGGAATCACTGAGCGCGCTCCTGGAGGAGCGGTTCAAGGTCCCCGTCTACGTGGAAAACGACGTCAAGACGCTGGCGCTCGGGGAATACCTCCTGGGCGCGGCCAGGGGGACGAAACACTTCGTCCACATCTGGGTGGGGGAAGGGGTGGGTGCCGGGATCATGATCAACGGGCAGCTTCTCCACGGGATCACGTCGAGCGCCGGGGAGATCGGGTTCAGCGAGCTCGAATTTCCTCCGTATTTTGCGGAGAGATTTCCGCTCATGTTCAGGAACCAGGTGATGTTCGGCCAGATACTCACGGACACGAATCTCATCGAGAGCTACCGGCGCGCTTCGGGGGGCGCCCCGGACGGATGGGTGTCTGTCCCCGTCATCGCCCGGAAGGCATCCGCCGGCGACGAGATCGCCCGGAGGATCATCGACGAGTTCACGTCCATGCTGAGCATGCTGAGCATCAATCTCGTCAACACGCTCAACCCCGAACTTATCATCGTCGGCGGGAAGCTCGCGCAGAATTACCCTGCACTCGCCGAGGCGCTTCAGGACAAGATCCGGGCGGATCTTCTCACCGCACCGGCCGAAGCCGTCCATGTCCGGACAGCAAAGCACGGAGAGAGCGGCGTCATACTCGGAGCGGCGGGACTCGTCCTGTACGAACTTTTCGAGCCTCTTCATTCATATTCAGCGCGGAGCCTGCACAGGAAGGGAATTTCGACAAAGGAGGTCCTTGCAGACTGAGGGGAGGCCGTTGTGAGGAAGGGGAACGTTCCACGCAGGGGGAGTGAAACGGCTATTTCTTCCAGCTCGCGGGAATCGCCCGGACCCTCCGGGCCCGCTTGAGGAGATCCGGATCTTTCCTGCCGGGCATGCGAAGCCGGACGAGGTCGGCAATGCTGACGCGCTCGGGATCCTCCTCCACGAGTACAACCTCGTCTCCCGCCCGCACGAGTCCTTCCCGCAGGACGGCAACGTAGAAACCGGTCTTCCCGCTCTCCAGGAGCATCCTGATGATGTCGGTGCGCCTGAACTTCATGCCAAGCTTGAAACAGGGGAGCCTCGGCTGCGTTACAACGACCTCCGACTCACCGATCCGGAAGCGGTCCCCCGCATGAACGGTCCTTTCCGAGAGACCGGCCGTCGTGAAATTCTCCCCGAATGCCCCCCATGGGAGGTCCGTACCGGGAAGCTCTTCCTTCCAGTACACATAATGCTCGGACGGGTAGGCGTACACGGCCTTCGCCGCCCCGCCGTGCACAGAAAGATCCGCCTGCCTGTCCCCGTCCAGGTTCAACGTCCGGACCATTACCGGCGTATCGACCGGGTGCTTGAAGAACCCCGTCATGACGGTATTTCCCCGCCAGCTGAGCTCGCGCGGCTCGCCGACGTTCACCGAGATGATTTTCAGACGCTCACACTCCGAATTGTCGAAGATGATGATCCAGGTGCTTGTACGTCCCGATCCCCCACTGGGCGGGGGTCAGCGGGCCAAAGAACGAATGTGGAGCAGTCGTGCACTTTGCCTCCCCCCCTGCCGAGAATTCCCGCACGAGACCGAGGAGACGGTCCTTCTCCTCTGCAAAATTCCGTTCATCGCCGATCACGAACGTCGGGTGCGTGGGGCTGTTCCTCCTGAACTCCGATTCGTCGTAGTACTTTTTTCTGAAGAGCGGACCGATCAGGCGTCCGATAAGCAGCCGCTTTGCATCCCTCTTCCCCGTCGAGACCTCCAGTGTCGTACAGCAGTGTGCGAGCATCTGCGCCACACCCATCTTCCCCCAGACGTGCTGCGTCGCAGGGGTCAGGGAACTTACCCTCCTGACGATTTCGTCAGGCGTGCCGGGTTCAAACATGCTTTTCATGGGATCTGCTCTGTATGTTCGGAAACGTGTGAAGGGTCTTCATGTACTCGCCCCCCTGCAATCAGGGGTTTTCCGGGGGCGCCCTGAGGACGGAAAGGAGGTTGCTGTAATCGTCCGTCCACGGGCGGATTTCCCTGTATGTCGTCGAGTCCCAGGGGGTGACGGCGGCGCCGACCGGATCACGCACGAGCGGCGCGCGCGTGGCGGCAATGAGCACCCAGTCGCTTGTCCACGCCCCCTCTTCATCTTCGCCCGAACTGATCATGGCGCTTGCAAGACCGTGCCGCAGGGCGTACCCGTGAACGACGGGGACGAGATCCAGATACCGGTTGCTTATGTGAACGGCGAGTATCGATTCGGGCCCCCGGAGATGGCGGAGGTAGACGTTGAACGCTTCGTCCGTCAGGAGATGAACGGGGATCGCATCGCTTGAGAACGCATCAAGGGCCAGTATATCAAACCGCCGGCTCTTCCCCTCCTCGATCTCCCGTTCGAGCGACAGGCGCGCATCTCCCATCGCCACCTCCACATGTCCCCTGCACCGCTCCAGAAACGTGAAGAAAGGCTCTTTTCCCCCCGAGAGCCGCGGCACAGCGGGATTGATCTCGTAGAACCTTATTGTATCCTTTTCGCCGGCGTATGCTGCGAGGGTTCCCACACCCATTCCGACGACACCGATACGGAGACCGTTCTCCCGGCCGGGATGGTTATCGATTGCCATCCCCACCCCGCTCTCCCTGCTGTAGTACGACGTGGGAATTCCCGCCCTGGCGGAATCGGTGAACTGGAACCCGTGCGTAATCCGCCCGTGCACAAGCTTGAGGTAGTGCATGTCCGGTTCTTCCTGAACCAGGAGAATTCCGTAGAAGTTCCTCGAGACATACCGCGTATTCTCGTCCGCATCCCCCGCCTGGCGTATGAGCACCCACGTGAGTACAGCGAGCCCGGCGAGGAGGAGAACGAACAACGGGCCGATGAGAAGCGGCTTCCGGTGGAGGAAGGCGCCGGGGTCCCGGAGAAACGCGGCAAGGAAGACTGCCCCCGTCCCCCAGAGGCTGGCATGCAATTCCCAGACCCCGCTGAATACACGGGGGGCGACGATCGCGACACCGAGACCCCCGAGCGCTCCCCCGGCGGCGACTGCGAGGTAGAATCCGGTAAGGTGGGCCACGCCGGGCTTTGCACGCACGAGCTCGCCGTTGCAGACGATGCACCCCGTGAGAAGCACCCCGCTGTCCGCCGCGATCTGAGCGAGGAGAGAAGCTCCCAGCCCGGCATGCATCGTCGTGATGCAGTACACGAGCGCGGCACAAAACAACGGAGGAAAAAGCCAGCGGCGGTACATTCCATCGTACCTGAAGCAGAGTATGAACGTGACGAGGTACAGGGAAAGGGGGAGGACCCAGAGCAGGGGGATGACGGCCGTGTCCTGGCACATGTGGTTCGTACAGGAGAGAAGAAGCGCGGAAGCGACGCCGGCCAGACCCATCCAGAGGATCCGGTCCCACGCAGAGGGATTCCGCACCGCGGGCCCGGCGTCGATGGCCGTGGAGGCCGCCGGGACGTCTGCACTCCTCCTCGTGAGTCCCCGCGCGGAGACACACACGCCGAACGCGAACGCCACGTAGAGAGCAGACCACGCGGACGCCTGCGCGCGGATCCCCAGAAACGGTTCGACGAACAACGGATACGCCAGAAGGCCTGCGAGCGAGCCTGCGTTCGACAGAGCGTACAGCCTGTAGGGAGAGCCGCCGGGGAGCGATACCACCGACCACTTCTGCAGGAGCGGCCCCGTTGTGGAAAGGACAAAAAAAGGAACGCCGACGGAGACCGTGAGGAGGAGAATGATCTGCGAGGCAGGATCCGCATCGCCTGCAGGCTTCCACGAGGATCCCGGGGCGATCGCCGCCGGCCATCTCACGGCGAGGAGCACGAGAAGCACGACCGAAAGCACGACGAGCACCACGTGAACGGCGACCTGGCCCCGGGGAGGGAGCCGGACGACGACATGCGCATACGTGTAGCCGCCAAGAAGGAGCAGCTGGAAAAAGACGAGGCAGGTAGTCCAGACCGCGGGTGCACCTCCGAACCAGGGAAGGAGCTCTTTTCCGACGATGAGTTCCACCTGGAAAAGGAGAAGCGCACCGAGGAAGATTGTCAGCGCGTACGCAGATTTCATGACGGACAAGTCCCGCTCCCTCTGTGCCAAGAACCCGGTTTCGCCCCCCCTGTTCTTCACCTCACTCAATATATGCTTCCACAACCAAATACGGAATGCACGGAAAAACAGACCGGGGAGCCCGTTTTACGGGGCATCTTCACTTAAACCTTCCACGGCGGCCGGGTTTCTAATGTTGGATACACCGGAGCTCATGTCACACTACCCGCCAGGAACCATACACAACCAGGAACGCCGACGATGAACCGCATCCGACGCAGGACCCCGCTCCCACGGGGGAATGCATTCAGGAGCTACGTATTCACGGGGCTTGCACTTTTCACGGGCGTCATGCTTTCCGGGTGCGGAAGCACGGCACAGATTCCGAGCGCCTGGAGAGCCCGCGGGGTGACGATCGACAGCGCGGCGCGCCAGTGGAAGTCACCGTTCACGCCGATCAAGGACACACACCTCTACGTCGGGATGCAAAATGACTCCGCATATTTCTACCTGAGAATACTTGCTCCGGAGGAAGAGTTCCAGAGGAGGATCACGGGTCCCGGATTGACCGTCTGGTTCGAGCCGGACGGAGGGACGAAGGTCGGCGTACTCTACCCCATGGGAACCGGGATTCGTGACCTTGAAATTCTCGGCGCGGACAAGAATGACCGGACTCTCTTTTCCCCTCTCGAAGTGCCGGGCGTAAGCGTGCGGGTGGGAAGCTCCGAGGGTTCATCGATGTACGAACTGAGAATACCGCTCATGCCGTCGAAAGACCGTCCGTACGCGGCGGGCGCGGGGCCGGGTTCGACGGTCAGGATTGAGATACAGACGGAGAAAGAGGTCGCCGTTGCCCGGGAGGGGAGCGGGATGGGAGAAGGAGGAGGAGGCGGAGCAGGCGGGGGAGGAGGGGGAGGGGGAGGATTCGGAGGAGGAGGCGGGAGACGCGGAGGCGGCGGAGGCGGCAGAGGCGGAAGGTCGATTGGCGCCGGAGGGGGAGCCAGATACGATCCGGTTGATTACAAGGCGGACATACATCTGGCGGCGCCCCCGGGAGGGGGCTCCTGAGATCGTCACCGGAGGTGGCGCCTCAAATCAGGCGCGAATATCGGAGATTTCTCTTCCAGAATTCAATCATTGTCTTGCAGGGCGCGGATCATGGGGATTTCGGCTCCCTCCATGGAACAAGTATTTCGATTATCACCTGAAGCGCCCTCCCCTCGTTCAGCCGGAGACGCATGGAGTTAAGGACAACGGAGAGGCTGCTGACGACCATCGCGGCGGCCGCAATCAGGGGATTGAGCAAACCGGTCACCGCAAGGATGAGGCCAATCGAATTGTAGACAAACGCCCAGGCGAGGTTCTGTTTCACCGTTCGCACAGTGCGGCGGGCTATGCCGAGAGCCTCCGGGACGAGTGTGAGGTCGTCACGCAGGAGCGTTACCGCCGATGACTCCACGGCCATCTGCGTGCCCGACCCGAGGGAGATCCCGACGTCCGCCTGCGCGAGTGCGGGGGCATCGTTCACCCCGTCCCCCACCATCACGACATTCTCCCCTTCTTTCTGCAGGCGGGAGATAAAATCGACCTTTGCGGCGGGGAGCGCGCCGGCGATGCACTTGCCGATCCCCGCCCGCGCCGCCATCGCATGCACAGTCCCATCGGCGTCGCCGGAAAGCAGCACCACACTCATTCCTTCCGAGGTCAGTGCGCTGACCGACTCCGTGGATCCCTCTTTGAGCCGGTCACCGAAGAGGCAGAATCCGGCCCTTCCCGCGGCGCCGATCCCAAAATACGTAATTGTCCCCCCATCCGCACGTTCACGCCCGGCCCGGAGGCTCTCCTCTTTTCCGATGCTGAAGCCGTGCCCGGTCACAAACTCCTCGGAACCGATCACGACACGGGTCCCGTCGACGTACCCCGAAATCCCCCTTCCCTGCTCGATGAGAATATCCGAGGGGTCTGTGAGAACGACCCCCCGCTCCGCGCTTGCCGTCACGAGGGAGGCGCCCAGCGGGTGGCTCGACGCCCGCTCAAGCGACCCGAGACACCGGAGCGCCGAGCGTTCGTCGCCGCCCGGCGCATGGCACTCCCTGAATGCAAATCTCCCCTCCGTCAGCGTCCCCGTCTTGTCGAACACGACGATCGTCGCGGCGGCCGCGCGCTGAAGCGCTTCCGCGTCACGGATCAGTATCCCCCGTTGTGCGGCACTCCCGACCCCGGCCGCGATCGCCAGAGGCGTCGCCATGCCCAGGACGCACGGACAGGCGATAACAAGGACCGTGATAGACCGGAGGAGGGCCTCTTCCCCGCTGTGCAACGTCAGGAGAACGAAGATGCCCGTGACGACGGCCAGGAGGAGGACGGCGGGTATGAAAACCCGGGCGATCCTGTCGACGGAGCGCTCGAGGGGCGATTTTGCGGAGAGCGCCCGATTGACCATCCGTATGATCGCGGCGACAAGCGTCCCTTCTCCCACGGAGGCCGCCCTGATCGTCAGATGACCGTTGACATTTATCGACGAGGCGATCACGCGCCCCCCCTCAGTCCTGCGGACGGGGAGCGACTCCCCCGTCAGGAGCGATTCGTCCACGGACGCTTCCCCCCTGGTCACCACTCCGTCGGCCGGGATCTTCTCACCCGAACGGACGACGAATTCATCCCCGACACGGAGCCGCTCCGCCGACACCAGGCGCTCCCCTTCCGGGGTCACAAGGCGGACTTTGTTCGGCAGCATGCGGCTGAGGCTGCCGATCCCCTCCGACGCCCTCTGTTTCACCGATATCTCGAGGATTTTTCCGACAAGGAGGAGCGCGACGAGGCTTGCAGACGTGTCGAAATACAGGTTCAGTCCCCCTGCGATGACCGTGTGAACGCTATAGAAGAACGACGAAAATATCCCGAGCGAAAAGAGGACCTCCATCGTCGGCGCGCCGTTTCTCACCCCCGCCCATGCCTTCCTGTGAATCGGAAGGCCGCACCAGAAGACCGACGGGAGCGACAGGCCGAGCAGGATCCAGGGGACAATGGCAGTCATCTCGGGGGCGACTTCCTGGAAATACCCGACGTAGAGGACGTAGCTGAAGGACATGATGTTCATCATCAGGAAGAGAGCGACCCCCATCCTCACAAAGAGGGAACGCCGCTGTTCCGCGCGGAGGTCGGGCTCGGATTCCGGCGATGAAACGCGGTAGCCGAGCTTTTCGATCGTAGCGGCGATCGATGAGGGTGCGATCCTGCCGGGGAGGTAGGAAATGCGCGCGGTGTCGGATGCGTACACCACGCTGGCCCTGACAACCCCCGCCTGTGCACCGATCACCTTTTCGATGAGCCAGGAGCAGGAGGAACACCACATCCCTTCGACGTGGAACACGATATCCGATGCGTCCTGCGGGAAGGCGGGGAGAGGGGCGGGACCGGGGTCATCGTCCGGGCGTCCGATGATCCCGAGGCGGAGGCTTGTCCTGTAGAGATCGGAACTGCGGAAATCGCCGCCGAGGAGGCCGCTCTCGGAGAGAAGGAGAAACACCTTCCTGCACCCGCTGCAGCAGAAAAGCGCTTCCTCCCCGTTTGCCTGCGCCCGGTGAGGAGTGCGCGGGAGACCGAGCCCGCAGAGGAAACAGAGACCCGGGGCGGCGGCGGGAGCCTGGCCGTTCGCGGCGGTGGCCACTAATGGGCGGCCGTGACTACCCGACCGTCTTCGTACTTCACCTCGTGAACCGGGTACCGGAGTGAAATCACCCATACGATGATGAGAACACCGACGAAAAACGCTATCGTGCCGTACATTGCTCGCTTCATATCCTCCTCACGGTTGACGAAAATTCATTCAGAGCCCGCCGGCAGGTTCCGGCATGAAGAAGACCGCCTCGGTATTTGCCGAGACGGACGTATCGGCGACGTTCATCGCCTTCAGAATGAGCCGGTTCGGCCCGGGGCGGAGGTTTTCGCCCCCGGTGCTTATCGAGAAACGCATCGACCGGACCTCGCGGGACTTCAGCGGAACGGGGTTCTGGGCAATGTGCAGTGTGCACTGCGGAGAGGACGAACCCTGCACGCACACAAGCGAAAACTCGCCGTCACTCATGCTCCTGTTGCTGACGTTCAGCGTGTAATCATTGTAAATGCGCCCGTCCTCCCCTTTCCGGAAGAGCGTGGAGCGGTCTCCGCTGACGCTCAATGCGACTGGCTGGCGTATGCCGATCAAAAGGACGAGGAGAACGGAGTACGCGACCGTCAGTCCGAACATGATCCACCGCTTCGCGTCCACGAACCCGAGCCGGCCGGCGAGGCCGGAGCCGGCCTTCCCCTGCGTCCCCCACGAAAAGCGGATGAGCGTCGGTTTGTCCACACGCGCCAGGATCTGCGCGCAGGCGTCAACGCATTCCCCGCACTGGATGCACTCGCTCTGGTACGGGGACTCGCGGATGTCGATCCCCATCGGGCAGACGCGGAGACAGGCTTTGCACTCGATGCACTCCTCCGCGCGCTCCGTTTCGTACCGGACGATCTGCGTCCGCCGGTCGGTGACAAGCATCTGCATCATCCCGTAGGGGCAGGCCTTCGCGCAGAATTTCTCCCTCCAGAAGAGCCCGTCGACGAGGACAAGCGCCGCGATCCCCGCGATAATCCCCCCCGTCACCGCACTGAGCGTCCCCGAGGCGATGTCGCGGATCATCGACACCGGGTCGACGAAGAACGCCACGAGATTGAATCCGATAAGGAGCGAAACCGCGCCCGTCCCGGCCACCACGGCCGCGGCGGACGCCGCGCGCCGCCAGAGCGCTCCCCCCGAACGGGGGACCCTGAAGAGCTTCCTCGTCTTCGCCTCCCACCACCGGACGAGCTCGCTCACAACGGTCTGCGGGCACATCCACCCGCACCATATTCTCCCGTAGAGCATCGAAAACATGACGATCACCCAGACGAGAAGCATCAGCGCAAGGAAGAGGAGATAGAATTCGTCGACCCAGAGGACCTTGTTGAGGAAATAGAACCGGAGCGTGGGAACGTCGAGCCGGAAGATGTTCAGAAACGGCATCACGACGATGGCGGCGGTGGAGAGCGCTTCGACGAGACGCCGTTTCCGGCGGTAGGTGTCAAGCGACCTGATCACTTTGCGAGTTCGCTCTTGATCTTCTCCTGCTGCTCCTGGTAATTCGATTTCCAGTTCCAGTTCGCGTAGAGATAGTACAGGCAGCTCAGAGCGATGACGACATAAGCGATCTTCAGGAACCATCCCGGCCCGCGCTCGTTGTTCTGCGGGATCGGATCGTCGGTGTATTCGAATGTCGGCTGGCTCATTGTGCACCTCCCTGTGTCGTCGGCGGCGGAACGGGTTGCTGTGCGGGCGGGGCGGGATTGCGTTTCGCCTGGAGCGCCCTCGCCTGCTCGACCCCTTCCTCGCGCCATTTGTAGTTCGTGCCCAGCTTCTGGATGTAGGCGACGAGCGCGATCGCCTCATCGGTGGGCTGCCCCGCCTTGTCGTACAGCCACGTGTAGGCGGGCATGAGCGAACCGGGGGACGTGCTCCGCGGATCGCGGAAGTGGTTCAGGTGCCACGTGTTGTCGTATTTACCTCCCACACGCGCCAGATCGGGGCCGACGCGCCGCGTGCCGAGGAGGTGCGGCTGGTCGTACACGTATTCCCCCGGCTGCGAGGGGGGGGCCTGGATCAGCGCGCGGATGCCGAACCGCTTGAACGTCTCTTCCTCGCCCATGCCGTACCGCTGTGTTTCCTCGAGCAGGTTCCGCACCTGCTGCGTGTGGCAGTACATGCACCCTTCACGTTCGTAGATCCTCTTCCCCTTCAGTTCGAGCGTTGTGTACGGTTTCGCGTCTTTCGTGGGCGTGTAGAGCGACCGGTCCATGAGCGGAACAATCATCGTAAAATACGTCCCCAGGAACATGAACGCCACGACCACGATGACGAGCAGGAACGCTTTTGCTTCGAGTTTCATAGTGTGTTCTCCGTTGGGTCAGGCAATTGCCGGTGTGGGGTGCGCCCCGCCGCGCGCGGTCTTGTACACGTTGAATGCGAACATCAACTGGGCGGCGATTATGATCGCGGCGGAAAAGAGCCGCACCACGTAATACGGGAACATCGATTTAACGGTGTCGAGAAACGCGATCGTGTAGTTCATCCACTGGAGCCCCTGCAGGAACCCCCCGATCCAGAGCGACACGGCAAACCCGAGGAACCCGACGAACGAAAGCCAGAAATGCCATTCGCCGAGCCTGTCGGAATACATCGGGCGTTTGAGTATCCGGGGGAGCGTGTAATAGATCCCGGCCATCGCGAAGAACGAGAACCCCCCCAACAGGGCCATGTGCGCGTGGCCGATAATCCAGTCGGTCTTGCTAACGATCTGGTTGACCGTCCGGAGCGAGTGCATCGGACCCTGGAAGCAGGTCAGGAGATAGAACGTGGTTCCCGCAACCAGAAATTTCACGACATAATTCCCCTGCGTCCACTTCCCGCGGAGCGTCCCGTAGAAATTCGTGACCGCGGTCCAGACGGGGATCAGGAGCGAAATACTGAAGAGTATCGCCACCGTCTGCAGCCACGTCGGGATGGGGCCGAAGAGTATGTGATGCGCGCCGTTCCAGATGTAGAGAAACGCGATCGTCCAGAATCCGATGATGGAGAGCTTGTGGCTGTACAGCGGGTTTCCCGTTGATTTCGGAATATAGTAGTATGCCATCGCAAGACCCATCGGCGTGAAGATCAGTCCGACCGCGTTGTGCCCGAACCACCAGTTCACGTTCGCATCGTTGACGCCGGAGTACACCGGGAGGTTGCCGACGATCCAGAGCACGGCGGTCCAGACGAGCGTCCCCATCAGGTACCAGAGGCTCACATACATCTGTTCCCTCTCCTTCGACCGCTTCGCGATCGTCACGAACATGTTCACCGAGAACATGACCCACGCGATCGTCACCATGATATCCAGCGTCGTGTTGAGCTCGAGATACTCCTTTGCCTGCGTGTCACCCGCGGCGAGCGTCACAACCGCTCCCAGGATGATGACGACCCAGAGTCCGAGCGTCGCCAGCCCGAGCTTTTCGCTGTAGAGCTTCGTTCCGCAGAGCCGGGGGACGACGAAATAGGCCAGCCCCATGTTTGCCGCAAGGAGCCAGCCGAAGAGGACGCCGTTCGTGTGGATGGGGCGGATCCGCCCGGTGCTTATCGCGGCGATCCCCCCGAGGAACTCGGGAAACACAAACCGCGTGGCCATGAGGATGCCGATCAGAATTGTCACAAGGAAGAACGTCACGGCGGTGTAGATGAACCACCGGGCGCTCGTGTCCTCATGGACGACGCTGGCAGTATTCATATGAAGCCCTTTCGCTGTCTGACACGCTGTGAAGAGTGAGGGTTAGTGGAGAAGGAGATCTGAGCTCGTTGTAAAGACTCAGCGGGTCCCGGCGTCACCCGCTGCGCGCGCTTCTTTTTCCCGGTTCCCCTCGAACCGGAGAAAGCATATCGCCTGCCACCGCTCGGCGTCGGTAAGAACGCCGATCCACGGCTGCATGGACGTCCCGGGGACTCCGTTGGTGACGGAATCGTACGCGCGCGCGTCCGTCAGGTACTCGACGAACGGCTTCTCCCCCCAGGAGGTGATGGCGACGAGATTCCTCGGCGCCGGGACCAGGTTGGGAGCAAGGAGACCGCGGCCGTCCGCCTTCTGACCGTGGCAACTCGCGCAGTAGCTCAGAAAGATCCTTCGCCCCGCAGCGGCGGCCCCGCCGTCGACCGGGAGCGGATTCTTCACGCCGGGGTCGACCGCCTGCCGGGTGATGCTGTTCCGCACCGTGATCGTGTCGTCCGCGGTCAGCGACCTGATATAGCGGATGACGTTCCAGCGCCGCTCCGGCGAGAGGTTGAGCTCCCACGCAGGCATCGCAGTTCCCCTGACGCCGCCGCTGACCGACGTGTAGAGCCTCTCGTCTGAAAGGTGCTTCACGAACTGCGCGTTCCGGAGATTCTGAGGCTTCGGATCGAGGTTGAGTGATTCCGGTCCCCTTCCGTCCCCACGCCTGCCGTGGCACCCCGCGCAGTATTCAAAGAAGACCCCTTCCCCGTCCCTGACCGATTCCTGCGTCGCAGGGGGGGCGGCCGGTATGCCGTTGTCGCCGGCGTCCAGGCGGCTTCCTTCAACAGCAAGGGAAAGCACGAGCGCCGCCACCGGGGCCGCGTACTGGAATGTTCTCTGCAATCGGTTCATCTGTGTGCTCCGTGTCGCTGTTGTCGTCCTGTTCACATCGTTCTCTCCCCGCCGGGGACGTTCATGCCGGCGGACTGCAGCAGGAGGCCCCCTGCGGCTCGACGATTCCGGGAAACGGGACGTGCAGGCCGCGCAACAGGAGGACGATCCCCATCAGCATTATCGAAACCGCCGCCAGCCGTTCCGCCCCTCTTCGGAACCGCGCCGAGAAGAGGGAGGAGAAGCCCCCGAGCGCGACAAGCGAGGGGGTCATGCCGAGTCCGAAGACGGCCATCGTCAGCGCGCCGGCGCCGACAGTGTCCGCAGCGGCCGCCTTCGCGAGCATCCCGTACAGCAGACCGCACGGGAGAAGCGGCGTCAGAAGACCGAGCGCGAGCGTGTGGGCAGGCGACGTCCCGCGGAGAACGCGGGCATGCAGACGGGTGAGGAGCCCCCCGCCGATCGAAACGCGCGCGGGGATGCTCACCCAGCCCAGCATCGCGATCGCCGCAACGATCATGACAACCCCGGCACCGATAGAGAGATACTCTCCCGCATTCTTCACCCATGCGAGCCTGAGCCCCGCCGCGCTCAGGAGGGCCCCCAGCGCCGCATACGATAATACCCGTCCCCCGTTGTACGCACCGTGGCGAATGATCCCCCGTGCGGCGCCACCCCGCTCCGGCGTTTCGCCGGATTGCGACTGCATGGAATACGCAAGGACGACGGCACCGCACATGCCAACGCAGTGCAGGCTCGCCAGGGCGCCTGTAACGAATATGAGGCCGTACTCAATCATTGCTGTTTCGCGGGGGCGTAAACGACGGCGTTGTCCGCAGTAAGTTTCTTCAGCGAAGAGAGATAGAGCGCAATCGCCTCCAGCCCGGAGTTCGAGTAGTCGAAGTCGGGCATGATCGACCCGCCGACAAGCGACCGGGGGTTGATATGGTGCTGGATCATGAATTCCTTCGTACGCTGCAGCCCGTAGACGCTCAGGTCGGGACCGATCTTCCCCCCGGAACCATTGATCGTATGACACGCGTTGCACGCCATGTCGCGAAACAACTTCTCCCCCGCCTCCACGGTCAGGGGAACCTCCGCGGGCTTCCTCGCCTTCCACTCCTTCAGGCTGTCGTACTGCGTCACGGGGCCCCGGACCAGGTTCTCGCCGGTCTGGCTCTTCAGGTACACGGTGAGCGCCGTAACGTCGTCATCCGCCAGTCCGAACGCGGGCATGATCGTCAGAGGCGAGTTCGCCTTCGGAAAGACGATCGATTCCCGTATGTACTCGATCGGCCATTTCGCCCCGACACGCGTCAACTCGGGACCGAGCTTCCCGTTCGAGACCCCTTCGATCTTGTGACATCCGTAGCATGCCGAAGCGTGGAAGAGGACCGCCCCTTTGCGTATCACGGGGGTCTCGGGGAGATAGGGAAACGGGTGGCACTTGGCGCAGCCGATCTCGCTCATCACTCCCTTGAGGAGGGGCTCGGTCCAGTACCTGTCTGTCCCGTGACCGTCGGCGACGGAGAGCCCCCGGCCGTTCCCCGCGTGGCACGTCGTGCATCCGAACGTCCTGTACGGGTGGTTTCCGGGAATCTTCGGGTGCGTCCGGAAGGGCTGCGGAGCATCCGCGAACCTCGGGTCGTCTATTCCCATGTGGCACGTGACGCACCGGTCAACGCGGTCCTTCCCGAAGCCCGTGATGACGAGCTGTTCGATCCGGGGGGAACGGGCGGCGATGATCTCCTTCATCCCCGGATCGGCGGTCTTCCCGTAGACCATCGCCAGGTACTCCGTCTGATACTTCCGCCACTCGGTATCGAAATTCTTGTAGACGATGAACCCGTTCCCCAGGAGGAGGAGCACCACCCCCAGGACAAGGGCGATCTTCATCGAAAGGCTGATCTGCATGAGGACTCCGTGTTTCTGTGCAATGAGGCACCGGCGCTTCCGCAGTGCGTGTCAGTTCCCGGGCGCGGACTCCCAGGGGATCACGAATCCCCAGTTCGGCCCGCGGAAGTACATGCCGATGATGATAAGCACGAGCATGACGATCAGAAACGTCAGAAAAAGCCCGTTCGCAAGCGACCGCTCCTTCGCGAACCAGACCCCGATGCCGACTTTTTTCCTGTCGATGAACGGAACAAGCGCCAGCCCCAGAACGATGAGCGTGGGGATCATGACGCCGCCGATGACCGCCGAGTAACTGACCAGTTCCTGGAGCCCCAGGAAGTACCAGGGAGCCTTGGCGGGATTCGGGGGGTGATTCGGGTTCGCCAGCTCTTCGAGCGGCGCATTGAAGAGAAACGCGAGGAGGAGGAGGACGGCGACAACGACGACGAACAGCGTCAGCTCGCGCACGAGAAGATGGGGCCACGTAAACACCATGTCGTCGGGCGGAAGCCCCACCGTCGGCTTCGTCCCCTTCACAAGCTCCATCAGCCCGTACGTTTTGGAGGGATCCTCGGGATAGACATGTTTCGTGTTGACTTCGTTCATTGTCCGCCTCCTTTCGGCGGTGGATCATTGTCGTTCGGGTGGGACAGCCCGCCGTCCTTCCGGATCCTCCAGAAATGGACGGCGAGGAAGATGGAGAGAAGTCCCGGGAGTATCACGACGTGGAGGACGTAGAACCGGACAAGCGCTTCCTGTCCGACAACGTCACCGCCCAGAAGGAACTTCCTCAGGGGGGGGCCGAGAACCGGGGCGTAGCCCGCAATCGAAGTCCCGACGGTGATCGCCCAGAACGCAAGCTGGTCCCAGGGAAGAAGGTACCCCGTAAATGAGAGCCCGAGCGTCAGGAGGAGAAGAAGGATCCCGACGAGCCAGTTGAACTCCCTGGGGGGTTTGTACGCGCCCGTGAAGAACACCCTGGCCATGTGGAGTATTACGACGAGAACCATCAGCTCGGCCCCCCACTTGTGCACGTTCCGGAGGACGAACCCGAAATCGACCGCCGAACGGAGATCGAGCATCCGGTTGTACGCTTCGCTGGCGGAGGGGAAGTAATAGAACATCAGCCAGACGCCGGTGAACGTCAGAACGAGGAAGAGGGCCGTCGCGATCACCCCCAGGCCCAGCGTGTAGCTGAACCGGAGGGAATGCCGCGACACCTTGACCGGGTGGATATGCAGGAAGAGATTGTTGAACACCGCGTATGACTGCCCCTCGGGGTCCTGCGGAACCCTGCCATAGCGGAACAGCGAGCGGTACACGTTTCTGCCGAACCCGGTGATCCGGTTCGGGAGCGCCGCCGCGGGGCGGGCGACATCAGTCGGTTGATCCATGGAGGTCCTGAGAATGCGTTGGATGTATCACGCTTTGAAGAACGTGCCGGGGGGAACCTTGACCGACTTGTCGATCTCGAGCTCGCCGTTCGGCGCTATGCTGACCTGATACCAGTCCAGGGGCCGCGGAGCGGGACCGCCCGTCACGTAGCCGTCGTTGTCGTACTGGCTCCCGTGGCAGGGGCATTCGAAGCCGGCGTCGGATGTCCGGACCGTGCATCCCAGGTGCGTGCACGTAATCGAGATCGCGGCAAATCCTCTCCTGTCCCGGACGACCACGACGCGCTGATCCTCCATCACCTCCTTGATCCCCTCCTTGTATTCACCCGGCCTGCCCGCGCGGATGACGCTCGGCGGACCGTAGTCGACCGCGGGTTTGAGGTAGAGGAGATTTCCCACGGCGGCGATGAGGGCGGAAAAACCCACTCCTCCAAGGCCGAGCGCGGTCAGAAACGTTCTCCTGTCCATTCCGGGCTGCTGCATGCGGACGTTCTTCTTTTTCACGCCAGTGCTCCCAGTGTTGTTGCGTCAGTCCTCGTCGCGAAGCATGCGGTACTTGGGTTCTTCGATATCTTTGAACTGGTTGGTTTTCGCGGCCCAGACGAACCCGAGCGCGAACAGGACGCCGAGCCCGATGCTGAGGAATACGAGGAAGTAGACGGAGATCATCATGCGGAGTTCCCTCCCGGGGTTAGTGCAGCGTGAATTGCTGTTGACAGTCGAAATGCTCCATCGTGACGGCGCCCGTGGGGCACCTCTTTGCGCAGAATCCGCAGCGGATGCAGAGCTCTTCGTCCTTGAGCATCGCCGATCCCGCAGAGCGGACGGCGGCGGGAATCCCGTCATGCCCGGGTCCCGCGGCGTCCATGCCGTACCGCCGCAGGAGCGCTTCTTCAAGGCGCGGCTCCGAGGCAATCTGCGCGAGGGGGACGAGGGCGAGGCAGTACGTCGGGCAGACATCGACGCATCCGTTGCAGAGGATGCAGAGATCTCCGTTGAATATTGTGTTGATGTGGCACCGGAGACACCGCTCCCCCTGTTCCCGGGCGACCTCCTCTTCGAAATTCTGCTCGATGATCTTCGTACCGGCGAGACGCTCGGGGGGTTCGATCACGGGGGGATTGACCCTCTCAAACTGGAGATATCCCGCGGTCATCGTGTGCGCAGAGGGCTCGGTGAAACGCCCGGTCCTCTCCTCGACAAGCGTTCCCTGCCGGAGATACTCGTCGATCGAGACGGCCGCCCGCTGCCCGGAGGCGACTGCGTTGATGAACAGGCGCGCCCCCTCGGCGACGTCCCCGCTTGCGAATATCCAGGGAACGTTCGTGCGCTTTGTCCCGGGGTCTATTTCGATGAGCCCCCGGCTCATCCTGAGATCGGGAATATCCTTCAGGAATCCAAAGTCAGCGCTCTGGCCGATGGAGAGCATGACCGTGTCCGCAGGAATGATCTCTCCGGGTTCCTCTTCGAACGAGGGATTGAACCTGCCGGAGGCGTCGAACACCGATTTCACGCGGCGGGTGGCGAGCCCCGTAACCTTTCCGTCCTCCGTGACGATCCTGAGCGGTCCCCGTGACGTGTGCAGCGTGACCCCTTCCTCCGTCCCCTCCCGGATTTCGATTTCATCCGCGGGCATCTCATCCCGGGACTCAAGACAGACCAGGTGAACTTCCTTCGCACCCGTGCGGAGGGCCATGCGGGAACTGTCGGCCGCTTCGTAGAAGTCCTGGGCCGACGAACGCCCCGGGGTCCGGACGGCGGACCGGGCGACGTCGAACGCGACGTTCCCCCCGCCTATCACGACGACCCGCTCCCCGAGGTGCACAGGCCTGCCCGTGTTGACCGCTTTGAGAAAATCGATCCCGTGTATGACCCCGTCGGCGCCGGACCCCTCGATGCTAAGATCGCGCCCCTTTTGAAGCCCGGAGGCGATCAGCACCGCCTCGAACCCTTCCTGCCGCATCCGGGGGATCGTAATATCAGTGCCGACAGACGTGTTGAGCCTGAGCTCGACGCCAAGGGAAAGTATCGCATCGATCTCCATGCCGACAAGATCCCTCGGCAGCCTGTAGACGGGCACGCCGGTCACCAGCATTCCCCCTGCAAATGCATCCCTCTCGAACACGGTGACCCGGTAGCCGAGGAGCGCGAGATCGTGCGCGGCTGTCAACCCGGCGACACCGGCGCCGATGACGGCGACTTTCGTCCCGGCCCGCGGATTCGCGGGATCGCGCCGGGCGGTCGAAAACGCAATTGTCGATGCGGGGTCGCCCGATTCGACCCCGAACTTTTCGGTCACGAACCGTTTCAGCGCGCGGATCGTGACCGGCTCATCGATGCTTCCCCGGCGGCACTCCACTTCGCACGGGGCGCCGCAGACGCGGCCGCATATCGAGGCAAACGGATTCGGCGCGCGCGCGATCCTGTAGGCATCGAGGTACCTTCCCTCGGCGATCGCCACGACGTATCCCCGCGCATCGGTTCGCACCGGACATCCCCACTGACACTTGATCTGACGCTGCCAGTATTCGATGTCGGGGATCTCGACCCGGAATTGGCGGTTACTCATGTGGTATCTCAGGAGAGAGAGCGGATGGATTCCATCGAGCGGTCGATTCCGGGACCGGATGCAAGTTCTGCAAGGGACTTTCTTGTGAGTATTTCACGCAGCGACTTCTGCGCGTCGCACCAGACCACGTGAACGGCGCAGGTCAGATCGAGGTGGCAGGTCCCCTCGGCGATGAGGCACTTGTTGAGGAACACCTTTCCTTCGACCGCCTCGATCACATCGAGGAGCGTCATCGTCCCGGCGGGCTTTGCGAGCTGGATCCCGCCTCCCGCGCCGCGCTGAGAACGGATCAGCCCGTCCTTCGAAAGCTGCGCGACGATCTTGCGCAGAAACCCTTCAGGGATCGCCCACTCTTTCGAAATCTCCGAGATCTGAGCACGCCCCGCTGAAGGGAGCCCGGCCAGGTGGATCATTGTTCGGACGGCGTATTCGCCGGTCATCGACAGTTGCATCATCGGGTGATCCCCGGAAGGTGATTGGCTTTCCGGCCCCAAAATTCATGCCAAATGAGAGCTTATTGGTTATGACTGTGTCTGAGGCAAAGTGACAGATTTTTTGTACAGAAGGGGGACCATTGTAGCGGGAAGGACATCCCTATTTCCAGTATTCGGAAAAAAGGATGGTCGAGAATGAGAATCCTGAATTCTGAACTCTGAATTCTGAGCTCAGAATTCACGGAGCGCGCATTCGTTCTTTCCGGATTCAAGCTCGTCGGATTCACGTTCACCGGCCCGCTGGATGCCGAGGTTTATCTCCTTCATCGCCCGGTACGCGGGCGGGACGGCGGCCCGGTTTGCCGCTATCCACTCAATGAACTCGTGTTCATCCTGAAACCGGAAAGAGGGGTTCCGGGAGACAAGTTCGCCGAGCGGCACCGAAACGGCCCCATCCTTCCCCCGCTCGCCTTCCGAACCATAATGCGCCGGGTAGATGACTATGCCGGGAGACCATTGTTCCCTGACGGCACGTATGCTTCTCCAGAGAAGAACCGACCATTCTTCCGTCCTGTCAGCGATGTCGGGACGGCCGACGGATTCGACAAAGAGAAAATCACCCGTGAACACCGCTTCGTCACCGATCCTGAGAGAGACGCTGCCGGGGGAGTGCCCGGGGGTGTGCACGACTTCCACGGTGCCGCGCCCCAGGCGGAGAGTCATCCCGTCGCGGAGGGACCGGGTGACGATACGGCCGGGTGAACCATCATACGGAGAGACACTGTCCGCGGGGTGGAGATAATACGGCACGCCCGCAGAGGCAGAAAGGGCGGCCGCCCCGCTGATGTAGTCGGCGTGGACGTGCGTGTCAACGACAGCGATGAGACGTGTTCCGAGAGTTCCCGCCTTCGCAAGAAACGGCCCCGGATCGCGCGGAGGGTCGATGATCATCGACTCCCCCGAGCTCGCAAGCAGATAGCCGAGCGACGCTTTGCCGATCCTGTCAAACTGGACGAGGTGGTCGAAGCCGGCGGGAGGAGGAAGTGAACGCGCGACGGAGAGATTCATCCACGAGGCCATACCCCCGGCGAGCGAACGCGCAGAGGCCCCCATGCGGTTGAGAACCGCCGCACAGATCTTGCTGTCGTTCCCGTGGCCGCACACGACAACGACGGGGACCGCGGGATCGACGCCGACGGCCCGGAGATCGGGCGCGGCCATAAGCGTTGATCCGGGGATGTTGCGGAAGAGCGCATCGGGGACGGGATGCACACGGCCGGACCTGACGCGCGCGGGAGCGCGGACGTCCACGACCTGGAGTTTTTCCCCCTTTCCGAGCGCCTCGAAGAGCTCGCGCGGCGTGATTTCCGGAACGGGCACAGGGTTCATAGTGTTATTCGTTGGAACCGAGGATAACCGTCAAAGGACTCCATGAATCCAACCGGCTTCGCAGGAGCGCTCCCCGCATTCATTCTCGTCCTCTTTTCCGTCCCCGGGGGAAGCACGGCGCAGGAAACCCGGAGAAACCACGAACAGGATCCCGCTGCCGGCCGGCTGATCGCCGCCTCGACAACGATGGTTTCGGCGTGGGACATACCGAGAGATCCGCTCGCTGATACGGCCCTCGGCAATTCCCCCCGTGCAGACCTGGTCAGGCGCGGATACAGGATGTTCATGAAAACACCGCTGGAGGCGCCGAGATTCACATCCAACCGCCTCTCCTGCGACAACTGTCACCTGAACGGCGGACAGAGAGAACGTGCTCTTCCGCTGGTCGGCGTCGCCGGGGTATTTCCCGAGTTCAATAAAAGGGAAGGGCGCCCGTTTTCACTCGAAGACAGGATCGTCAGCTGCTTCATGAGAAGCGAGAACGCGACCGGGGGCGGCGACACGGCATCGTATCCCCGCCCGGAATCCGAAGAGGTCGCGGCGATCGCCGAATATATACGGTGGCTCTCGGATGGGATCAGTCCCGGCGAGAAGCTCCCCTGGCGGGGGCAGAACACGATCCATCCCGACAGCCTGATCCCCGCCGGAACGCTCGACACCGCACGAGGGAAGACGCTCTTCAGGGAGAACTGCGCGGCATGCCACGGCGAGGACGGGCAGGGAGTCCAGATCGGCGACAAGAAAGCCGGTCCCCTGTGGGGACCGGATTCATGGAACGACGGTGCGGGGGCGGCCCGGATATACACGCTTGCAGGGATCATCCGGCACGCAATGCCGTACCTCAATCCCGGATGTCTCACGGACGGAGAATCGCTGCAGATCGCCGCGTACATCAACTCCATGCCCCGCCCGGTGTATCCTCTCAAGCACCTCGATTACCGCGGGGGGCGCATCCCCCCCGACGCCGTGTATTACAGGGGCGCCGGGGAGGAGAGCCGCCGCTAGCGCCGCATCTCTTTCGTCCTCAGCCCGCGTAGCAGTACGTACAACCGTGCTCCTGTGCGCGGTTGATCGCAAGAACGCCCGACGGAACAATCTGAATGCCGGGAAGTATTCCCGAAACCCAGTCTTTCTTTATCTCCGCGGCGTCCATATTCATTTTCTCGCCCGCCATCTTGCTGTATACCGTCAGCGCCATGTCGCATATGCCGAAGAGGACGCCGCTCTTCTGAAGCTCGTCGATCCCCATCCCCGGGAGCGGGAGCGATCCTTCCTTCGGTTCCCAGAACGGGTTCGCGGTCAGGGGCGCTTTTGACTCCATATCGTTTACGCTGAACATCTCGCCGAACTTGTACTTCCCCCACAGCCGGCTCTCCATCCCGAGAGGTATGCCGTTGTGACGGAGGACCACCACGGTGCCCACGGTGCCGCCGGCAACGCCGACGGACTCGTTCGTCATCAGGAACACGCGCGCCCACGCAAGAGGGAGACCGTTGTTCGGTGCCGGGCAGTCGAAGACCTGTTTGTGCTTCCCCCTGATCTTCCCGAGCCACTGTTCAAACTCCGATCCGCCGGGGGCCGGTGACGTATGTTCTTTTGCGGCGCCGGACTGGAGGGGAAGAGCAAGACCTGCAACTCCCACGGATGCCGATGCAAGAAGGGTGCCAAGGAAGTGCCGTCGCTGGATGGGTTCCTTTTGGATGGACATGGGGGGTCCTCCTCTTGTGATGGTGTTTGGTTGTGAAAGAACGATGGCCGGGAATTTACAAAAGCGAGAAAATGGAGTCAAGCGTAAAAATGTCCGGGCCGGGGGAGGGGAATCCTTTGAGATTGAACGGGGGAATTCTATATTTATGCAGTGATTATGCGGGCGATCAGGAGCGCCCCCACGGTTCTTTCACAAGGAGCACAATGGACATATTTTCCTCATTCTGGCCCTGGTACATTACGGGGCCGCTCATCGGGCTGTACGTCCCCATGCTCTATCTTCTCATCAACAGGCATTTCGGCGTGTCCTCCACATTTCGCGACATCTGCGCCGCGGTGATCCGCCCGTCGGCCGGCTATTTCAAGCATGACTGGAGGGCCAACCGGTGGAGGCTCGTATTCGTCGCGGGAACCGCGATCGGCGGGTTTCTCGCGGGGGGAACACTCCGGACGCCCCCTGCGGGACAGGTTTCAGGACACACGCTCGCCGCCCTCTCCTCGCTCGGCGTAAAAGACTTCTCTTCGCTCGTCCCCGCGGACCTTTTCTCGTGGGGGTCGCTCCTGACACTGCGCGGGGTGATTCTCATCGCAGGCGGAGGATTCCTCGTCGGTTTCGGCACGCGCTACGCAGAGGGGTGCACATCAGGCCACTCCATACACGGGATCGCGACGTTTCAGAAGGCCTCACTTGTCGCCACACTCTCTTTCTTCGCGGGGGGGCTGGTCTGCACGTATCTCATACTTCCTTACATTCTCCACATGTAACGGGGAGGGGGCATGGTGTATATTCTCGTGATGCTTCTCGGGATATTCTTCGGGATCATACTTTCCAACGGCGAGGTGATTTCCTGGTTCCGCATACAGGAGATGTTCAGATTCGATTCGTTTCATATGTACGGTGTCATCGGTTCGGCGATCGCGGTCGGAGCGGTGACGATGTCGCTGCTCCGGAATTTCCGTGCCCGTTCGCTGAACGGCGACCCGATCGTCATCGAGACAAAGAAACTCAATAAAGGGACGGTCATCGGCGGGGTGATATTCGGGCTGGGGTGGGCGATGACGGGAGCGTGCCCCGGACCTCTGTACGCCCTTGCGGGGAGCGGCTACCCGGCGTACATTGCGGCGCTCCTTTTCGCCGTTGCAGGGGCGTTCGTGTACGGCATCATTCGCGACAAACTTCCTCATTGAGTCGAGGGGGACCCGGGAAGGCGGAGCCGGGCCGGCATCGCCCACGCCGGCGTGAAACCCCCGAGCAGTACCTGAACACCCGGAGCATACAATGGACACACCGATATTCGGGCGCCGCGCCATTCATGCCGCAGCACTGCTTGCGGCATTCTCTCTCATTTCCCCGGGCGCCCGGGGAGCCGACACGCTGCATTCGTGGAACAGCGGACCGACAAAATTCGCCGTGATCCAGTTCGTGAAGGACGTCACGAAGGAAGGGGGGCCGTACTACGTCCCTCCCGCGGAGAGGATGGCGGTCTTCAGTCATGACGGCACCCTCTGTCCCGAACTGCCGGCGCCCGTCGAGCTCGCATTTCTCATGGACAGGATCAGGGCGCTCGCGCCCCGGCACCCGAAGTGGAAATCAAAGGAACCGTTCCGGTCGGCCCTTTTGAAAAATCTGAAAGGGCTTGCCTCCGCGGGGACGCGCGGCACACTCGAGCTAACCGCGGCCGCGCACGCGGGACTGACGCCGGAGGAGTTCGAGGCCACGGTGAACGGATGGATCGCGAAGGCGCGGAACCCGAGGCTGAACCGGCCCTACACGGAATGCGGTCTCCTCCCGATGCTCGAGCTTCTCGAATTCCTCAGGGGAGCCGGATTCAGGATATACATCGTCGTCCGGGGGGATGCGGCGTTTCTCAGGCCATGGGCCGAAAGGGTCTACGGGGTCCCTCCCGCTCAGATCATCGGGAGCAGCGTAAGGACAAGATACGAGGTGCACAAGGGAGTGCCGGAGCTTGTCCGCCGGCCTGATTTTGACATGCTTGAAGACGGAGCGGGGAGACCTTCCGCAATCTACCGCGTGACCGGACGACGGCCGATCGCGGCGTTCGGGAATTCAGACGGGGACCTCGAAATGCTCCGCTGGACATCCGCAGGGGAAAGGAGGCACCTCGTCCTTCTCGTGCACCACACGAACGGGGGGAATGAATTCGCGTACGACAGGAAAGCGGCGTTCGGCCGGCTCGACAGCGCCCTCGACATCGCACGGAAAAGCGGCTGGACGATCGCGGACATGACGAAGGACTGGAACAGGTTCTTCGCAAAAACGGGGAAGTAACACAGTCCCCGGTGTGACGCTCATCGAAGCAGCCTTGTGAGGATGACTCCCGGCATCAGAACGTGTAGATCGGAATGGAAACCGTCTTTGGCGACGAACGGGTGTTGTCCCTGACGGTCACCGCGGTCGTCTCCGCCGACGCGGTCGCACCCGTGATTTTGAGGACGGCGACAGTGCTGTCGGCGCCGGCAATTTCAACCGTCACGATCGAGGCCGGTCCCGAGGCAATGCTGTAAGGAGGATTCCCGCCGGAGATATTCACGTGCTGTATCCCGCCGTTGCTCACCGCGACCCAGGGGGGGACGGCGTAAAGAATCGTCGTGTCGACGGATACCGGCTGCGTGGGAGGGGACGCGTTGTCTTTCGAACAGGCGCCGGCTCCCACAAGCATGACGGCGAACAGGGGCAGATGGAGTATGATTCCCCGCATCAGATAATCCTCTCTCCAGGTTCACACTCACATACACCGCGGAGGGTTCGCGAGTTCCCTCCGCGCGGAGTCAGTCGGCCCCCATCGCACGGGGAACATCCCCGGAAGCGGACTGGAGAACCTCATGCGTCGCAGGATCCTGTATCCACGCAACGATCGTGAGGTTGGCGCGGTCGACGCTCTCCGGATGAGGCCTCCACCCGCTAAACGGCCTTTTCGGTCCCGGCCATGAGGGTCGCGCCTTCGGATCGCGGAGCAGTTCCCTTATGCCCGCATCCACGTCCCCGAGCGGGAGAGACATGCGGAGAGTCTGGTCCGCCGCCGGGACGCTCAGGGCCGTTCCCCCCGGACCGGCAAAGAGTTTCCTCACAACCATCGCGTGGCGCGATACGCCGTTGGCCCCCGTGTAGTCGACAGAGCGCTGGACGAGCGCGACATGGAGGACACAGCCGCCGGGGGTACGTCCCCCGTCCCGCTTCCCCACGCGGGCGGTGACAGAAACAGTGTCATGGAGCCGCGCCACGTCGATCGCCAGGTTCATCCCCGGAGCATCCCCCGCGCATTTCTGTATTGCATACCGGTAGAGGTTGAAGCGGTTACGCGCAATAAACCTGGGTCCCCCTCCCACAATCTTCTCCCGACCGTCGATCACAGCGGTCGGAGTCCCGCCCGCCCGGTACATCTGATAACGGCTCCAGGAATCGTCCGTCGTCAGCGGATCGGGTCCGGGGATATGGACGTGGTATTCGAGCATCAGGAGGTCTGCCCGGGGGAAGTATTCCCCCAGCGCATCGAACGCCATGTCGGCCGCAACGCAGGGACCACATTCCGCCCCCGTGAAGAGCTCGGCAAGTATCACCTTTCCAGTCCCCGCTCCAGAGGGGGAATACCGTCCCGGGTCGAACTCCGCCCCGGATTCCCTTACCCGTTCAAGATCTGCGTCAAGTCCGGCCGTTGATCCGTGAACTGTTCTGTACACGGATTCAAGCGAGTCGCGGAGGTCTTTCGGGTTGAGCACCGTCAAGCCGTTCATATACGCAGTCACCGCCTTCGCGGGTTCCCCAAGGCGCCTGTAGATCCCCCCGAGCGCAGTCCAGAAATCGGTGGACCACGGGGAGGCAAAATCTTCGATTGACAGGAGCATCGTAAGAGCCTCCTGCAGATTTCCCCGGGCGGCGAATACGAGCGCGAGATTCTGCCTGAACGTCACGGCATCCTCAACCGGGGAGTTCTTCGTAAGGCTCTGAGTCGCCTCTTCGGCATATCTCTGCGCAGCGGGGAGATCCACGGAAAACCGGGCCATGAACGCCGCCGCGTTGCTCTTTGCGGCGAGGGCCGCCGCTCCGGTGAGCGTATCGAGGGCGGAGTGAACGGTCGCCATGACGATGGACTGCTTCAGCGCACCACGGCTCGTTTCCCCTTTTTCCTCCAGCGCAAGCCATTCGAGGAATCTCGATTCCATCTCACGGTCGGATCCCAGGAAAACCGCCCTGGCGATCGTCGAGAGCGCCTGACGCCGTTTGCCGTTCTTCTCCTGATAGAGAGCAAGGTGGCCGACGTACTCGGCGTCTTCCTCGTGCCCCCGCATCGCTTCCTCCTGCAGTTTCTCGGCGGCTGCGGCATCCCCCTTCTTGAAGAGGACGAACGCATGCGTATCCAGGATCGGCCCGAGCGTGCCGCTCCCTGCTCCTCCTGCCATCGATTCAGCAAGCACGGCATACGCGAGAGCGGAGTCGAGCCCCATGTTCTTCTCCGCGAGCGCATAGGCAAACTGGTTGTAGGAGTTCATGCGGGCTGCCGGAGGGACGAGGCCCAGATAGTTGGTTGCGGCATCGAGCGCGCGGGGTTCGTCCCCCTGGTCCAGGTAGAGGGGGAACAGCGCATTGTATGCCCCGGCCCTGAGCATGCTCTGCGGGAATTGGCCGAGAAACCGGGTCAGCGCCGTAATCCGCTCCTTCGTCTCGCGCACAGCCAGGGCGGAACGGAATGCCGCCGTATCGGACTGGGCGCCCGCATGCGCCGCGCAGAGCATCAGAAGCAGCGGTATGAACATCAGTGCTCGTCTCATGCATTCCTCCGGTGTGTGCCGTGCGGAGGGGGAACATCTCCCCCCCTGTTACTTTTCCGAACTTCCGTCGAATAACTCATCGTTGACGTGCTCAGGAACGGCGCCCTGTGAAAGAACCCGGACCGGGACGGAGACACGGATGGCGGCCGGGGCAAGGCACATATCGTTGTTGCACGCCTGGTACGAGACGTCGACGGGAAGCGCGTAGTCCCCCGGCGCCACCGCCGCTGACACGTTGATCCTGAACAGTATGACGACGGTCTCCTCGTAGACACTCAGCGGTTCATCTGAGAACGGGAACCTCTTCGACGTCCCGCCGGGATACCGCACATGCGATACCGCCAGTCCTTCGGGGGGAGAAAACGAGGCGGCGGTCCCGATGAGGTTCTCGTCGGCCGGCGAAGCGGAGTTGATGTGCCATCCGCTCCCCACTGTCACGACAAGAGCACCGCGCATCTCCCCTCCCGGCTGAACGCCGTCCTGCGAGAGCTTTGCAGAGACTGCAACATGCTCCCTCCCCTGTCCGTTCCCCGGGAGCGGGGTGAACAGGAAGAGAATACCCGCTGCAGCGATGGTGCGCATCATGGGCCGTCACCGGATAATGACAAGTTCCTTCGGTTAGGAATGTACGACTCGAACCCCGGAAATGAAAGATCCCTCCCGGGGAGGAGAGGGATCCTTCGAACGTTCGGCCCGCTCCGTGCGGGTTACTGCACTTTCGTCACCCCTTCCAGCTCATCGGCAAGACCGTTAGCGTTATAGAGGTTCCGGAGGCACTCGATGATCCCCGCCGGGTGGACAGCGACAGCCCTGTTCGTGGATTCTGAGTACATGAACCGGCCGGGGAGGCTCTCGATGTTGCCATCGAATATGAGGCCGACGAACGCGCCGTCCCTGTCGACAACGGGGGAACCCGAGTTCCCGCCGATGATATCGCACGTGCAGACAAAATCGAGCGGCGTGGCAAGATTGAGCTTCGAAACCCCGTCAACGAACCGCGCGGGGAGAGTCCATGCCCCCTTGTTCCCGAAGCCGAATGCCCTGTCATAGAGCCCGTAGAGGGTCGTCATCGGCGGGGCCTGTGTCCCGTTCATCGGATACCCCTTGATCGTCCCGTAGGAGAGCCTGAGCGTGAACGTGGCATCGGGGTTGACGGACTTCCCGTACACTGCAAACCGGGCCTTGCCTATCGCCTCGAGTGCGGAGGTGTTCGGTCCGAGGACGTACTTCTCGTTCCATTTCCGCGCTTCTGCAAGGACGGGGGAGAGCTTCCGCGCCAGGACGATCATCGGATCCGACGAGGCGGCGACCGCCTGTTCTCCCCCGTCGAAAAGCTGTTTGCGCGTATTCACATCGGCCATCCTGGTGCCCGCGACGAGCTCCGTCGCGGCAACCTCCGGTGTACGGCCGTTCAACGCCTCTTTGAGGAACGCATCGTCGGCGCCAATGTTCTCGATTCCCTCCCGCAGGCCGTCCGCGATCTGCGCTTCCTCGAGCCCGGGATAGACAGGCGCCGGCGAGAAGAGCCGGAATTTCAATCCGGGGAGATTTGCTTCCTGATACGGAGCCTGGCGGTCACCGTTCGGCTTCTTCAACTCTTCCGCCGCCTGGACGAGCTGCAGGGCCATCTGAAACAGCCTGCCGCGAATCGTCCGGTACGTCCCCTGGCGGGACATGAGTTTCTGACGTTCGATGACGGACGCGATCGTGTCCCATCCCCAGCCGTATGCCTTTTTCCATTCCGGGTTGGCTTCCACCCGGTCGCGCAGATCCCTGTCCTCCTTGTATTTCTTCGCCATGAGCGACTTGTCAAGAAGCCCCTGGTATTCCCCCTCCGAAGCTTTCCGGCCGTTCTCCATGCCGAATATGCTCCCGGCCGCCTGCCGCGCCTGCTCGGGGCCGCGCGAGGAGTATTTCTTCAGGACATCGAGCGAACGGGCGAGACTTTTGAGACGGGCGGGATACGCGACGTCCCGCTGGTACTCGGTCTGTGCGTACGTCTGGAGCCGGTTCGTGGATCCCGGGTGGCCGGAGACGAAGACAAGATCGCCGTCATGCGCACCGGCGGTTTTCCACCGGAGATACTGCGCCGTGCGGGCGGGTTTGCCGTCCTCGTACGCGCGGAAGAACGTGATATCGAGATCGTGGCGCGGGAACGTGAAGTTGTCCGGATCGCCGCCAAAGAATGCGATCCCAACTTCCGGGGCCATGACAAGCCGGACATCCGTGTACTTCTTGTACATGTACAGCCAGTATTCGCTTCCGTTGTAAAATGACACGATGTCGGCTTTGAGTCCGGATTTCTCCGCAGCTTCTTTCGTAATCGCCGCCGTTTCGGACCGCCGCGCATCCAGCGCTTCACGGGACGACATCCCCTCCTTTACCGCGCCGAGGACGCGCGCCGTGACGTCCTCCATGGAGATGAGGACGTTCAGCTCGAGGTCCGGACATTTCAATTCTTCCGCCATCGTCCGCGCATAGAATCCCTCCGCGACGAGATCACGGTCTTTCGTCGAGAGTTTCTGGAGCTGACCCCTCCCCACGTGATCGTTTGTCAGGAGGAGACCGTTCGGGCTCACAAACGACCCCGAGCCGCCGTCACCAACGCGAACGCTCGACAGCCGGAGGTGGTCAAGCCACTGCTGCGTCGGTTCGAATCCGTACAATTCCTTGAGCTGTTTCCGGGGGGGATTGTCAAACGTCCACATCCCTTCCCCTGCCAGCGACGGCAGGGCCCACATGACAACGGCGACGACAATGCTGGCGCCTGCCGCGGCGCGGCGCGCGTTTGTTTGCATGCTTGACTCCTTCGGGAAGTGAAAAAAGAACAGCAAAAGGCAGCGGGAGCGGGGAATTGCAGCCGGAAGGTACCGACGTCCCTTCCAGGCAGTAACCATATGTGTGCCAGTACTTAAAGGGGACGTGCGGCGATATCTGCGCGGCCCGGCGCAGAAAAGGGGACGTCATTTCCCGAAATCGAGAACGAGGTACCCACATGCGGGAGGAGTGTCAGGGAGACGGACGATCATGAAACCCCCGGGGGGAACATACTCAGCACACGGGGAGTACAACCTTTGAAGGACACACAGGGAGGACACCATGACAAACAGACCCGGTTCCGCCGACAGACCCCGCTACGGAGCGGTCGAGCTGAAGGATTCGATGCAATTGTACTGGATGACGGGGCTGGGACTCGCGATTGCGATACACCTCGCAGTTGTGTTCTCGTACAAACTCGCGGGTGCCGGGGGCTCCGTGGAGGGGGGAGGCGGAATAGTCTGTCGACTTCCTATATACTCGCTTCCTCTCCCTTCGCTGAATCCCGGCGCCCCGTTACCGGTGAATATTGCCGAGCGCGGGATCAAGCACTCCGCCGGGACGCCGGTCCCGGTCCCGGATCCGATTGCTGACCCGGGGCAGGATCTCGCCCGAAACGTCGACTTCAATCCTGAAGGGACTGCCGTGAATGGAGGCGAAGGGGGTGAATACAGAGGGGAGATCAAGATCCCTGAGCCTGACGCCGTCCCCCCTCCGTTCCAACCTGTGCAGGAGATGCCGAAAATAATAAAGAGGGTCCCACCCGTCTATCCGGAGCTCGCGATCAAAGCGAACCTGGAAGGGACCGTCCTTCTGAAATTCTGGGTCGACAAGGAGGGGAACCCGAGGGACGTCTCCGTCGTCCAGAGCACCGCAGACATATTCAACGAACCGGCGATGACCGCCGCGAAGCAATTCCTGTTCGTCCCCGCGTACATGAACGCGGGTCCCGTCGCCGTCTGGATCACGATGCCGTTCCGGTTCAGACTGGCGGACGGGAAATGAGGCGGGAAAAAAACCGTCAGTTCTTTTTCTCGCGCGGAGGGAAGAACTCCGGTATGATCTTTCCGCGGTGGCACGTCCAGCACCCGATCCGGGGCTCGGGGCTGTCGAGGTTCTTTATCTTCTTCAGAAGATCGGTGTTGATGGTGCCCACCATCGCCACCATGTCACGCGCGATCTGCTTCTCCGGCCGGTCCTCTTTCTCCCACTGATCGATCACGTGGCAGTGTTTGCACGTCACGCCGAGCGCATTGCTCCAGAACCCCATCATGCCGGGGAGCCTGCCGGCCTCCATCGTCCTGTTGAGCTGTATGTTCTTGAACACATCGCCCGCGGGTTCCTTCTCCCGTCCGGCGATCTTCGCCCTGAGATCCCCGAGTGCGTGTTCGATCATCTGCGCATTCTGTTCACGGCCCGCGGTATCCTGGTCGACAACAGCTCCCGCCGGACGGGGGGGCGTCCCGGGGGTCCGCAACACAACTCCCGCGGAAAAGAACATCACGCACACTGCAGCAGCCACTGCATGCCGTCGTTTCATACGAGATCCTCCTGAATGAACAACCGTGGGTTTCTCCCCCTGCCGTGAGCCCCATTCGTCCGGATGCCCGCGGGGGGGGGTGCAACTACCGGGAGAGCCTGGCCCGCAGGTTCGCCTTCACCGCCGGCCACTCCGCGGCGATGATGCTGTAATAGACGGAATCTCTCACCCGGCCGCTCCGCGTGATCATGTGACGCCGCATCACTCCCTCCTCAACGGCACCCAGGCGCAGGATCGCATTCCTTGACCGTTCATTCAGAACGTCGGTCTTGAATTCGACGCGGTTCAGACTGAGCGATTCGAACGCATGAGCGAGGAGGAGATACTTCGCTTCCGTATTGAACGCAGTCCGCTGCCACGGGGTTCCTAGCCAGGTCCATCCGATTTCCACTCTGCGATGTGCCGGCTCGAAGTTCCCGAGCCGGGTGGAGCCTGCCGCACGGCCCGTGCGCCTGTCGATAATCGCAAACGGGAGGGCTTTCCCCGCCGATTGCGCCGCACGCGCTTCGGCGATGTACTGATTCATCCCGCCCGGGGGGGGGAGATCGGAAACAGCCAGCCGCCAGAGGTCATCGACGGCGACCGCCCCCGAGAGATCGCCTGCGTGGACGTCCCCGAGAGGATGCAGCTCCACGTGATCCCCGCGGAGAACGACGGGAAGAAGAACAGGGGGAGGAGGAGTCATGATGACCCCCGCGGGGCGTCCCCCCTCTCTTTCACAAGGAGGCCTTTCCCCCATGCCAGGAGTATGACCGCAAGCCCGGCCGCGGCCACGGGGATGCTGTTGGCCCAGGCGCCTCCCCACATGATGACGAGGCCGGCGAGCCTGATCCTGTCGTTCGGCCGCGTGAGCGGAGAGAGAAAATACCGGCCGAGCGGAGTGTCCCTGTAGCGCGCCAGGTCCGTCCGGGAGATCATGTACGCGGAGACGATGACCGAGGGGACCAGGCCGACAAGGAGCGCGGCGAGGATCTCCTTGTCCCAGAAGAGCCAGGCGGCGGCGAATCCCGTTACCCAGTCAACTGCGAGCTTCAGCGGGTGCACCTGATGCAGGACGATGCGTTCCCGGAGACGGAGGGGGAGGGAAGATTTTTTTTCACGGGGGGCACTAGGATTTCCCACCGAAAACACCGACATTTTTCCAACAACGGAGGATTACGAATGAGCGAGAGAACCAGATTCCTTCTCGACGAGACAAAGGTACCCAAAGCCTGGTATAACATCAACGCCGACATGCCGGTTCCGCCGCAACCCGTTCTGCATCCCGGAACGCTCAAACCCGTCACGCCGGATTTCCTGAGCGTTCTCTTTCCGATGAGCCTGATCGGACAGGAAGTGAGCAGGGAGCGATGGATTGAGATCCCGGAGCCCGTCAGGGAGATCTACAGGCTCTGGCGCCCGACGCCGATGTGCCGTGCCCTGAGGCTCGAGAAGGCGCTGGGGACGCCGGCACACATCTATTATAAGTACGAAGGGGCCAGCCCGGTCGGATCCCACAAACCGAACACCGCGGTGGCACAGGCGTTTTTCAACAAGGAAGCCGGCACGAAGGCGATGACGACGGAGACCGGGGCGGGACAATGGGGAACGGCCCTCGCGATGGCATGCAATTTCTTCGACATCGACCTCGAAGTTTACATGGTCAAGGTGTCGCACACGCAGAAGCCGTACCGACGCGTCGTCATGGAGAATTACGGCGCGAAGGTCTTCGCGAGTCCCAGCACACACACCAACTACGGGAAAAAGGTTCTGGCGGAAAACCCGGACTCACAGGGCTCGCTCGGGATCGCCATTTCGGAGGCGGTTGAAGCCGCCGCGTCGTCGGGAGGGGCGAAGAAATACGGGATAGGGTCGGTGCTCGGGCACGTCCTTCTTCACCAGACCGTCATAGGGCTCGAAGCACTGGAGCAGATGGAGATTGCCGGGGAATATCCCGACATCGTGATCGGGTGCGCGGGGGGCGGATCGAATTTTGCGGGGTTCGCGTTCCCGTTTCTCCACAGGAACCTCACCGAAGGAAAAACGACGCGGCTCATCGCGGTCGAGCCCGCTTCGTGCCCGAGCCTGACAAGAGGGGTGTACACGTTCGACTACGGCGACTCCGCCGCCATGGCACCCGTCGTGAAGATGCACACGCTCGGCCATACGTTCATGCCCCCCGGCATACACGCGGGAGGACTCCGGTACCACGGCATGGCGCCCAGCGTCAGCGCGCTAGTCGAGAACCGCAACATCGAGGCGCGTTCCGTCAATCAGATCGAAACATTTCAGGCGGCGGTTGCATTTTCGCGCGCCGAAGGAGTCATCCCCGCGCCGGAATCCGCGCACGCGATACGCGCGGCGATCGACGAGGCTCTCCTGTGCCGCACGGAGGGGAAGAAGAAGGTGATTGCGTTCAACCTCTCCGGGCACGGTCACTTCGACATGGGCGCATACGACGCGTTCCACCAGGGAAAACTCGAGGACTACGCATATCCCGAGAGCCTTGTCCGGGAGGCGATGACGCATCTCCCTGAGGTGAATCTGCCGGCATAACGTGACGATGCCGTACGTCCGGACGATTACCGCCATGAGCTGATTGATCTGCGACTGCGCCGCGGAAACCCCGGAAACATTCCTGTCGACCGGCATGATCCTGTAATCCAGGAAACTTGTATTCTGCCCTTCGACGCAGAGACGGACCTCCCCGACATTCTGATAGAGCGATCCCGTCCGGAGAGTCAGCGGGTTCTCTGGAGAGGCTTCCGCGAGAAATTCCTGTCAATGAAGAGAAGCAGGAGGAAGACGATCCCGGTGCCGGCACACACCGCCAGGGAGCCGGCCGACGGTACCGGAATCAGGCCTTTCATCCAGGCCGCAACAGCACCCGCTGCCGAGTCCAGCAGGGGACCGAAACTGCCGAGAACCTCCCCCGGCAGGCCTTTCCCCGCCTGGACCTGTTCGGGCTGGATCAGGCCGGTCAGCATGAACACGCCAGCCATGAGAGCGGCGACGATAATGAGACTCGCCTGGTATGCCATCCACGCGATGAACCGGAATCCCCGCGGGGCCGGGAGCACAATGTCGAGCCGCGACATGACGGACTCCGTGAATCCCTCACCTGCCTCCGCAAGAGGGAGGCTCCTCATGGCGCCGTCAAACCTGAGAAGAAACTCGTATTGCGATCTGCACGCCGGGCATTCCCGCACGTGGGCGGCCGTGCTCATGCTCCCGTCGCGCGGGACGCCGCCGTCGATCAACACCTGGAGTTCATCCGGCGTGCAATGCAGTTCATTCATGTCGTGTGTACCTCGTCTTTCATTCTTTCAAGAACCCTCGCACGGAGGAGCGTTCTCCCGCGCGAGAGATTCGTCTTCACGGTCCCGAGCGGGATCTGAAGCACGAGCGTCATTTCATCGTACCTGAGATCCTGCACGTAGAACAGCGTCAGCGCAGCCCTGAACACTTCCGGAAGCCGGAGCATCTCTTCCAGGATGATCTCCCTGACCTCCTCGGATTCGAGCTTTTCCAGTACGCCAGGCTCCACGTCGGCCAACTCACCGGCGCCATTTGCCGGATCCGCACACGGGTCCAGCACGGGAAGCGGCCTCCGCCGCCGGACGCGCGTCATGCAGACATTGTACAGGATCCTGTAAAACCAGGTGGAGAATTTCGCGTCGCCCCTGAACGTGTCCAGGCTCCGGAATGCCCGGAGAAACGAATCCTGCACGAGTTCCTCCGCCTCATCACGCGCTCCGACAAGCCTGACGGCAAGCGTCACCGCCCGGTCTTTATGACGGTCGACGAGCACGCTGAAACGCCGGCTGTTCCCCGCTCTCACGGAGTCCAGTATTTCCCTGTCAGGATCGGTCAAGAATCATGCTTTCAGGTGTTCCCTTCTCACTGTAAGACTGCAGCGGGCGGGAAAATGTTTCATCCGGGGGGGATATTCGCTGAAACCTTTCCGGGCCGTCCTGCAGTCATAGTAAGCGAACACACGCACCCGATCTTTTCACAATGAGGAGCCTGCCATGCCTGTTTCGGACGCAATATTCGTGATATTCATGGTGCTCGGCATATGCACGGTCCTGGGCGCCGTTATCTTTACCAGGCACAGAGAGCGCATGTCGATGATTGAAAAAGGGATGAAAGCGGAGGATCTGAAGCCGTTCTTCGAAAAGAGCGTCCGCCCGTGGAGCCCCCTGAGCTCGCTGAAGTGGGGGATCGTCTTCGTCGCGGTCGGAGCAGCCATACTTGCCGGCCTGTGGCTCCAGAACGCCTACGACGTCCGCGGCGGCGTGTACCCCGCTCTGATTGCGCTCTTCGGAGGTGCGGCGCTCATCGTGTTCTACGTTATCGCGAGCAGGAAAGAACGCATGTAGTCCCGGTCCGAGCGGGAACAAACCGCAGGGGGCTGCCGCGGGGGGGGCGGGAAGTTCAGGAACCGGGGAGTGTGCCGGCGTATCCCGACCGGTCGGTGTCGGTCCTCGATGCCGGGTGCCTGGCGTGCCGTCCGAGGAGGAGCCACCCGAATCCGAGTCTCGGCATTGCATGGCTGAACTGGGCGAAGTCGACCGGCTTCGTAAGGTAGACTTCAACTCCCAGTTCCTCGCAGGCCTTGAGATCTCCTTCGGGGTGGGAGCTCGTGATAACCGCGACAGGGATTGAACGAGTGCGCTTGTCCGCGCGGATCCGGCTCAGGACTTCCACCCCTCCGATTCCGGGGAGGTTCAGGTCGAGGAGGATGACACGGGGAACAGCCAGGTGAGCGCGCGCCATATACGATCCCGTCGAAAAAAGGAAATCGATGGCATCGTTTCCATCGCGGACAACCTGGATGTGATTCGTAATCCTGTTTTCCTTGAGCGCGAGGAGAGTTGTTTCAGCGTCGGCGGAATTTGACTCCACAACAAGTATCTCGACAGCTTCCGCGCTTTTGGAGGGCAGAGTTTCCGATCCGGCCGATTCGATCTGCAGGAAGAGCTCGCTCAGAGAAACCTGCAACGCAAGCGTGAGCCTCTGAATTGTGTCAAGCGACGGGTTGCGCGAACCCCTTTCGACGTCCGTGATGTACGTCCGGTGAAGTCCCGCTCTGTTCGCCAGTTCTTCCTGTGAGAGACCGAGGTCGAGCCGCCGCCGTTTCAGCGCCGCACCGAGCGGAGACCGTATTCTGTCGATTTGACTGCGCGATTCCCTCATTAAACAAATCTACTCGAAGGTTCGCTACCGTGTCAACAGACTTGCAGTGACATCGTTCGAGGGGGGACCGGAGCCAGGATCCGGAGGGTTCCTGACGCCCCTTGTCCTGCCCTGATGCTGCAGTAATCTGGCAAAAAACCTGACACATCGCAAGCCCTTCTTTCGGTCTAGCGGCCACGTTGCAGCCCGGATCACGGGCCGGGTCAGCCCCGGACCGTCACGACCGGCGCCCCGAGGATCTTCTCTTGGATTTCGATGCCGGGTCCCCCCCCGGGGGGACGACAATCCCCCCCTCTACTCTCCGGGGGGCATCGCGGGGTGCCGGCATGAGAAGAAGGAGCGCCAGGAGCATGTCACTTCCTCTCCCTGCGGATTTCGATATTCCCCGACACCGCCTCAAGCGAGACTTCTTCTCCCCCGCCGTTCAGGAGGATCGTCGCACGGATCTCGTGACCCTGTTCGTCCTTGTGATAGTTTTCCATTGTGAAGTCGGACCGTATCTCGTACGAGTCCTTCTGAACCCGCCACCACCCCCCGACGTGTATCCGCGCGCTTATCGTCGCCCGGGCACCATCCGGTACGACGAGTCTGATATCCCCTCCCGCCGTGGCCAGACGGCTCCTGCCGTTCTTCAGAGGGTTCAGCACCGCGACGATGTTTCCCCCGGCGGTGTTCCCTTCCACGGTCCCCGTCATGTTCTCCAGATCCAGATCTCCTCCCGCACTCGTGGCATGCACTGTCCCCGAGGCGCCCCGCAGCATCACGTTCCCCCCCGACGTCGTCAGACGGGCACTTCCGGAAACGGACCCCGCCGAAATATCACCTCCAGAGGTCAGCGCCATCGCTTCCCCGCCGACATCCCCTATGCGGATATTCCCCCCCGAAGTGCTGGCATGAACCGTCTTCCCCACGTTCGCAACTGTGATGTCCCCCCCCGAGGTGAAGACCGTCGCATTCCCCGTCACCTTCCCCAGCGTGACGTCCCCCCCGGATGTGTTGAGGTCAATGTCCCCGCCGATATCCCCGGCGGTGATGTCGCCGCCCGACGTCCGCATATCGATCGTCCCGGAGAGGCTCCCGAGCCGCACGTTCCCCCCCCCGGTCGTCCCCTTCAATCTCCCCTCGAGGGGACCGTTGATCTCGATATCGCCGCTCGAAGACTGGAGCCGGACGTCAAACCGGGGCGGGACATTGATTTCGAGCATGAGGTCGTCGGACGATTCGTCCCCTCCTTCAACCGTGACCGTCGTTCCGCTCCGGGACATGACGATCCCCGGATCCTCGTCATCGTCGACGCCGGTGATCCGCACACGCACCTCGTCCCTGTCCCACGGATTGATCGTGATGTTCCCCCCCCGTATCGTCACCTCGAGTCTTCCTCCCCTGCCGACAGGGAACATTCGCAAACGATCTCCGCCGCCGTCCGCCGCCGCGGCAAGAGACGCCGCCACGAGGGCGACCGCGAAGAACAGACACTCTCTGCGTGTCATTGCTTTGTTGCCTCCTGGATGACCGCGCGGGCTTTCACGCGGATGTAATTGTTGTCGTCGGTTTCCGCTTTCTGCCTCAGGACGCTGAGCATGTCAGAGTCCACGCCGAGCGTCCCCGTCCGCACCGAGTCGAGGGCGTTGATCGCGGCGACACGGAGCCCGGGATTGCCGTCCGTCATGAGCGTGTGGAGAAGAGCCTTCTTGATCTCCGCATCGAAGGGGAGCCGCCTGAGCGCGTTCAGAGCTTCCTTCCTGACCCCTGCATTGCCATCGGTCTCCATGGCCTTGATAAGGGCGGCCTTCGTCTCGACATCCTGCGTTTCCACCTCCTGCCGGTTTATCGCGCTTACCGCCTTGAGCCGGACGCCGGGGTTCTCCTCGTTCAGCATCGCGTGCGTGAGGACTTTCTGTATCTTCGGGTCGTCGATGCTGCCGCGCATGCGGACCGGAGTCACAGCGTCGAACGTGAACTCGATTTCGTCCGAGCCGGTCCGGCGATCGGCGAAACGCACGTTGGTGATCTGCGTTTCCTCCTCGACTGGACGGACTCCGCCGGCCGGGGAGAGAGACACTACCGGGGCGGCCACCGGGGGGACGGAGGGGGGAAATGCAATTCTCCCCAGGAAGAAGCCGAACGCCACCGTACACGCCGCACCGAGTGCGAGCCCGGATGCGGGCGCCAGCGCCGCCGTATCGAACCACCCGAACCAGGAGGAGCGCCGTGCGACCTCCTTCCTCAGCGCGATCCTGAACTCCTGACGCGCTTCGTTCAGGAGCCGGTCGTCCGGCTCGATCCCCGGACGGTGCGCGAGGAGGCGCGCGTGGAGCTCCCCGAGCTCCGCAAATTCATTCCTGCATTCCACGCACGTCCGGAGGTGCCTCTCCAGGACGTCACGGTCCTCTGCATCGATTGTCCCGGAGGCGGCAATCAAGAGAAGTTCCCTGTAGTCGTCGTGTGTCATACTGCATCCTTCAGTTGGTCCCGCATCCGCCGCGTGGCGGTAAAGAGATACCGTTTCACAGTGCCTTCCATGCAGCCCATCATCTGCGCGATCTCGCCGATCCTGTATCCCTCAAAGTGCCTGAGCGTGAACACCATTCTCTGTTTCGGGGAGAGAACACGGAGAGCGCGTTCGATCCTCGACGAGATGTCCGCGTTCACCGCGAGGTGATCCGGCCCCCCCGCGGGATCGCGGAATTCCCCGTGCGATTCATCTTCATCATCGTTCCTGTCGTCGAGATGGAGCGTCTGCATCGACCGGCGGCTGCGCGACCTGTGCGTGAGGCAGACGTTCACCGTGATCCTGTGAACCCAGGTGGAGAATTCGCTCCTGAAGCGGAATCTCTTCAGGCCGCGGTACACCCTCAGGAAGACCTCCTGGTAGATGTCCTTGGCGTCATCCGCGCTCGTCACATACCGGGCGGCAATCGAAAGAACCTTCTTGTCGTGCCGGAACACGAGCTGCTCGAACGCGAGGATATCCCCCTGTTGCGCTTTCCTGACGAGATCAGCGTCTTCCATCATGGCATACAGAGATTGTGGGTCGTCCCGGGACATTGAGTTAGACCAGCTTCTGTGGCGGATAGTTGCCGGGGGGGGGATGATATCAACGTCCATTTTCCGGTGGATTTCCAGGCCCGTATCTGCTATTGTTACTGGAAAACAGGGGCGCAAGTTTCATGAAAGGACGAGCAATGACGAGCCTTCCGACGCGAACGGAAATGGAGCGGGCCTACAGGGAGAGCGACTCCACGTATGACGGGGTGTTTTTCCTCGGCGTACGGACAACCGGCGTATTCTGCCGCCCCTCCTGTGGTGCCAGGAAGCCCCTTCCCCGGAACGTGGAGTATTTCGCCACTCCCCGGGAGGCGGTGTTCGCCGGATACCGGCCGTGCAAACGGTGCAGGCCGCTTTCGGCGATCGGCGAGCCCCCCCCGTGGGCCGGGAGGCTTCTTTCGGAAATCGAACGCGATCCTTCCCGCCGATTCACCGATGCAACGCTCCGCTCCATGGACATCGAGCCGGCCCGGGCCCGGCGTTTTTTCAACAGGAACTACGGGATGACGTTCCAGGCGTACTGCCGCGGCAGAAGGCTCGGGAAAGCATTTGACAGGATACGAAAGGGTGAGAGCCTGGCCGACGTGACGCTCGGGCACGGCTACGAGTCCCACAGCGGGTTCCGGGAGGCGTTCGGGAGGATATTCGGCAGGCCCCCCGGCAGAGCGGACGGCACGGAGTGCATCACCGTGGGGTGGATTGAAAGCCCGCTGGGACCGCTCGTCGCCGGGGCAACCGACAAGTTCATCGTCCTTCTCGAGTTCACGGACAGAAGAATGCTCGAAGCCCAGATCAGGACGCTCGGGAAGGTGTACAAGCGCCCGATCGTTCCGGGGGAAAACGGCGTGCTGCGGCTTCTCCGATCGGAGCTGAAGGAGTACTTTGCGGGGAAATTACAAAAGTTCACGGCACCGCTCGAGTTTCCCGGAACAGAATTCCAGCAGCGCGTATGGAAAGCGCTCCTCGGCATCCCGTACGGGAGAACGCTCTCCTATGAAGCACTGGCCGCAAAAGTGGGAGCGCCGGGGGCGCAGAGGGCGGTGGGCCATACGAACGGGCTCAACCGGATCGCGATCGTGATCCCGTGCCACCGGGTCGTCAACAAGAATGGAAATCTCGGGGGATACGGCGGCGGTCTGTGGCGCAAGAGAGCGCTGCTTGACCTTGAGCGGGGGGAGCGGGTCTACCAGGCGGACTTATTCGAACCCCTCCAGGCGCCGCCCGGGAGCCTGCAGATCCGGGAGACCTGATGACGGTTGTCAGCGAAGGCCCTGTAGCCGCTGTCGAATATGATTCGCAGAAGCGGAGTCACGGAGAAGAGATACAGGGGATATGCCCACCAGATGCGCTTCATCGCGCAGCGATAGACGTCAGCCCCCTGAACATCGCGCCCCCCCAGGAGGAGAAGCCGCAGGTCCTGCGTGAGTTCACCCCCGCGGAGATTCAGTCTTCCCGCCACCCATTCAGACTGGAGCGGGGCAACGGCGAATCCTCTCCTGCGAAGCGTCTTCTCTCCGAAGGTGACAAGTGTGCGGCATACGCCGCATGAATCATCGTAGAGTATCCATCCCGCGGGTGGGGAATCCGGCTCCCGCACCCCGCCGGCCTGAACTGCCATTCTCTCGTTCATCATGGGGTCTCACCGTGCTGACGCCCGCGTTCCGTGCATGCGCCTGAGAGAAAAACGAAGAGCACATACCGGAAGTTCCGGCGGAATCCGCGAACGAGGATGCCTTCTTCCACGCCAGGGAGGGAATCAATCGGTAACCGTTATGACGACAGAAGATCCGCGCGGCGGGCGGATGAGCGGGGAGCCGGGGGCGTTGAGCATGTGGGTTGTTGACTGTCCCGAGGGAGCGGTTATTCCCACAGAAACACGTTCCGCCGATGCCGTCTCATTGAGGGAGGTTGCGGAGGGGGCAATCGAGCCGGTTGCGCCGGTATGCACCGGCAATACGACGAAGCGTACAGTCTCCGACACGCTCGCCGAATGCTGTGCGATGGCAAGTCCATGCATGCCGGGAACAACGAGTACAAGCAGGAGCGCCGCGAGAGTTCTTTTTCCGGGCATTGCCGTTCTCAGTCGGTTAATGTCAGAGTCACAGTCCGTTCTCCGGAGGCCAGTTCAGTCACACCGGGCAGAGCGGAGAACCTGTACGTGATCCGCTGGTCTTTTTCAATCCCCGGTCCTATCCCGGTGACGACTTCCGCCGACCCCGCGATCTCCACTTCTCCCCTGCTCACACCACCCGAGCTCTCCAGCATGATCGCAAGCGACGTCCCCGAAGGCATGGGACTGTCAATGGATGCGACGATCCGCATGCTCCTCAGGTTCGTCACAAGGCTGTACCTCGAAGTTCCGTCCGTCGCAGAAGCACTCGCTCCACCGGGGGAGACCACGAGCGGAAGCGGCGCGCCGGAGACGATGAGCCTCGTGACGGGTTTCACCTCGATCGAGAGTTCCTGTGCCGCCGATACGTTCTGGCTCCTGGCTCCCGCGGAACACATGAGTAACAACCCTGCAGCGGCTGTGTATGTCGTGCGCGATGGTCTCAGTGTACACGCTCCTTTTCCCGGGACACCGGAATTGCAAACGTGATGCCATGAATTTTCACGCATCACAATTCATCGAGCCCGCAGAAAACTTGGCAATCCGGCGGTCGGCCGGAATTATTTCGCGAATACCCGCGAAGCGGAGATGAGGCTGATTGCAGATTCTACACTGCGCCGAGCGATGACGCACGCGGTACAAACATGCGTGCGCGCGCAGCTCTGAAGAGCTTTCATTCCTGTATAATGACGGGCGGAGCCGGGGGATTCTTTACACGAATGAATCTTACGGAAGAGTTGCGACAATCACAAGGTCCCTGGAGGCCGCGGGATCGAACCGGTCCATCGCTATGCTCCCGAATTCCTTCGGGTTCCGGTAACCGGATTCCTCCAGCAATCCTGCGATGCGAGAGCTTGTGATCGGGATAAGGGGAACGCTCATAAGATCTGTTTTGAGATTCCCCCCGATCTTTTCAATCCTGAGTATGCTGAAGAGAACCCGGCTGTCACCCGGTTCAAAGTCGTAGAACCTGACGTACGTCACGCCGCCGGCTTCCCCCGCGCCCTGTATCCTTTCCCGCGTCACAAGGATCCTGTCATAATTGAGCATTTGCAGGAAGAGCATCCCTCCGGGAAGCATCCGTGATGCAAACGCGGAGAGCGCATTCAGTATCTCAGCGTCTCCGGCCAGATGCGGGAGCGTATTTCCCATGCAAAACACGGCATCATGCTCCCCGCCGACCGCCTCTCCCAGCCCACGAAAATCCGACCGGACACCCCTGATCTGGAGACCCAATTCCTTTCCGTGCACGTCAAGCCGGTCGATCATCTCCCGGGATACGTCCACCGCGGTCACACGGACACCGAGCTGTGCGAGGAGGAGTGAATGGAAACCGGTCCCGCATCCGGCGTCAAGCGCGGTCCCTATCCGGTGTTTTTCTACGAGCTGTTTGAAGAACGGCTTCTCTTTGTCAAACCTCTTTCCGAATCCGGTCATTTCATCGTAGTCAGGCGCAAGCCTGTCGTAGAACGCCGGAGCGTCTAGAATAGCGGGGGGTCCGGTTTCAGTCATTTGGCCCGTACTGCGGCACATGGCCGCGGAAGTGGTTGTACAGAGGTGAATCAGTCTGCTCAAACCTTCGTTGATACTCTGCACGCGAAATCGCGTTCTGCCACTGTCCCGTCACGACAGTGAGCCCCGCACCACACACGAACACCCCCCACCCGGGAAAAAAATCCCGCCACGGCGGCGGGATTTATTCTTCCAGGTGATTGACGAAATGCGCCCGGGCCTACCCCGCGACGCCCGCCGGACCCCTCTCCTTCCCCGTCAAATCAAACACGTCCCGGAGAACCTTCTCCCCGGCGGCCGACAGGGCCATCTTCCTCCTCCCCATGACGCGCCGGGCCACGCTGAGCGCCCGTTCCAGATCATACGTCGTGATCCCCTCTGCACCTCCCCAGGCAAATGATGGGACGGATTTCGGGGGAAAACCGCTCCCGAAAACGTTGCTCGAGACCCCGACGACGGTTCCCGTGTTGAACATGGAATTGATGGAGCTTTTGGAGTGATCACCCATCACCAGTCCCATGAACATCGAGCCGCTGTCCACCGTTTCGCCGTCGATCACAAGCTTTACGTTCCCGTAGTTGTTTTTCAGGTCGCTGTTGTTCGTGTCGGCGCCGAGATTGACCCACATCCCGAGATATGCATGGCCAAGGAACCCGTCATGCTGTTTGTTGGAATATGAGTGAATGATCGCCCCCTCCACCTCGCCGCCGACCTTACACACCGGGCCGATGCTCGTGTTCTCGTAGATCTTCGCGCCGACCTTGATCATGGAGCGGTCCCCGACGAACGCCGGACCCTCGATGACGGCGTTGGGGAAGACCGTCACGTTCTCCCCGATCCAGATCGGACCTGATTCACCGTCAAGCACGACGCCCGGCTTCACCTTTGCCCCTTCGCCAATGACGATGTTCCCGGGATTGACGAGATGCGCCCCCTCGTAGACATTCCCCCGCAGCCGGGCTGATTTCTCCGGCGCCATGAGCGCAAAGTCCGCTGTAATCTCCGGGCCGTTGAAGTTGACCAGGTCCCAGGGATACGAGACCATCCTGGTCGGAAGATCGGTTTTCGGCACCCCGGGGAACGTCGATATCCCCAGGGCATCCGGAAGCCCCGCGCGGAATGCGTCGAGGGTTTTGCCGCTGATGCGGGCTGCGATGAGAATCTCCCCGGATACAAAAAGCATGTCCGGACCCCCGGGAGGCAGTTTCCGGGCAAGCTCTTCAGACGCGACAATCCTGCCATTGAGAAACAGACATCCCTCTCCTTCGATCCTGTTGACCACCGTCCCCGGATTCTCCTCGCGGAGGAGATCCGCAAGATAGCCGCGGCAGTGGAGCGAGAGCGCAGCGCCCGGATAGTGCTTCCGGACCTTGTCGCGGAGCGTCAGCATCCCGCAACGGAGGTCGTACGCCGGGCGCGTGTACACAAGGGGAAGCAGACGGCGGTAGAACTGATCTTCAAAAAGACAAATCCTGTCGGCCATTGTGTTCAATCCTCATTGAAAGATCTTCGATTCCCAGCTGTCGTTGTAATTGCCCGTGAGCTTCGATGCGGCTTCCCTGTCAAGGAACACGAATGCCTTGGCGTGCATCTGAATAATGGACGCGGGGCACATCGCCGTAATCGGTCCTTCGACCGCGGCCTTGACCGCGTCGGCCTTCCCGGTCTTGTTTGCCAGAAGCAGGAGCTCCTTCGCGTCCATGATCGTCCCCACCCCCATCGTGATCGCGTAGCGCGGGACTTCTTCGTTTGTTTTGAAGAACCGCGCGTTGTCCATCCGGGTCGTCCCGGTCAGCGTCTTGATGCGCGTGCGGGAACCGAGCGAAGATCCCGGCTCGTTGAACGCAATGTGGCCGTTCCCGCCGATCCCGAGAACCTGCAGATCGATACCGCCGTTCTCGGCCATCCTCTTTTCATACCAGGCGCAGAAAGCGTCGATATCCTTCGCCATGCCCTGCGGGACGTGAATATGCCGCACGTCGAGATTGATGTCCTTGAAGAAATTCTCCCGCATGAAATAGTGGTAGCTCTGGTCGTGCGACGGCGGAAGTCCGACGTATTCGTCGAGATTGAACGTCGTGACCTTCGAGAAATCGAGACCTTCGTCCCTGTGCATGCGGATCAGCTCTTTGTACAGTCCGAGGGGCGTGCTTCCCGTGGCAAGTCCGAGGACCATGTTGGGTTTTTTCCGGAGGCGATCAGCGACGAGCCTGGCGGCTTCTTTGCTCATTGCATCATAGGATTCTTTCACGATGACAAGCATTTGCGTGCTCCTGCATGGTTGTGAGTGCACGTTCGTTGGAGGGCGAGAACAGCATACGAAGCGGTACAATGAAACGCAAACCCGATCACGAAAATAACGGGTGCTTCCGGTTCCTGCGCGGGCGAACGGAACGGACGCCGGTCCGGGTCGGATCACCACGGACGAATTGTGGACAATGTCGCGCGCGGAGATCATTTGCCATGCGCGACTTGTGAGGAGAAGTGCGCACTCCGGACAAACCCCCGACTAACCCCTCATGCCGATCCGAGGATGATCCCCCTGTAGCGCTGGTAGACATACGAAACCGCAAGCAGGATGATCCCGAGCCCGACGAACGAGAATATCCGGTAGAGGGTATCGAGGAACGACAGGTCGTATATGAATATCTTCAGTATGGAGACCCCGAAAAGTACCATCGCCTCGATGCGAACAACACGAGCGCGCCTCCATATGCCGATCGCCATGAGCATGATCGAGTAGACGAGCCAGCCTCCCGACAGAAGAAGCTGGCGGAGGTTCTGAAGCCTGTTGAGCTCATCGGCGATCGTTATGGAACCGGCCATGAGCGCCAGCCGGTAGATCCCCCGCGCGTAAAAGTCCCACGTTTCCCCGGTGACAAGGACAAGAAAGAGAAGTACGATCCCCCCCTGGAGCGCCGGCGCGAATGTCCGGTATACTCCCGTATGCCCCTCCCGCAGGAGGAGGAACCGCCGCGCAAGCGCGCATTCGGCACCAAGGAGGAGGAGAAGGAGCACCCGCGCATTCAGCAGGGGGGTGAACTCACCGATCGGCGAGAATATCAGACCCCGTACGGCACCGAGGCACCATGCCATGAGCAGCATGATCATCCCGGAGAGGACGACCGGCCGGACGTTCCTGCGGCTTCCTCCCGGTATCAGTGCAAGCGCCCAGGCGCCCCAGACTGCAGGGAGCGTCATGGCCCGGAGGAATTCCAGTTGCTGCTCCCGGGCGACACCCGCGTTCCTGATCATCTGGGAGAAGAAATCACACGTCTCGGCGGTGAACAGGATGAACAGCGTCCAGCACCATGCGACGTGAAGGACCATCCGCATGCCGGTCTTCCCTTTTTCCTCGCTCCGCCCCCGGAGAACCGCGCTCAGCGCGATGCATGCGGACAGAAGAAGGAACGTGAACGCCCGGTTGTTCAACAGGAGCGTGAACGGTTCCTCGGCCGGGGCAATGAGGGCTCCTCTCGCCACCAGAAGCTGGAGAAGCGCCGCGGCGAAGAGAGCCAGCGCGCCCGCGGTAACCTGACGGATACGCCACTGCGATCCCGCCCAGGCGAGCGCGAGCGCCTCGACGCTCCAGTACTGGACGAGCGCCAGCCCTTTGAATTGTATCCATGTTGCACAGATGACAAGGAGCACCGCGGTGAGAACGGAATGAAGGAATACGCCCTCTTCACCCGGTCTGTTTCGCGCCACGAGGGAGGTCGCACCGTACAGGATCGCCGCGCAGAGTGTTGCGGGGACCCGCCAATCAGGGTGATCGATGTTGACGAGTATATAAAGGAGGAGATAGACGACGGCGCCATGCATCGACGCCTGGGCCAGCCGCAAACGCGGGTACGACGTGACGTTCCGGGCCGTCCTCACGGCGTGCATCGCATGGAACATGAGCCAGAAGAGCGCGAGAAAAAGGAAGCCGGTGAGGAAGTGAGTCTCGGTATAGCCCTGTGCGAGCCACACGGCATACGTAAAATAGGTCCCGAACATGCTGAGAGGCTCGATGGATCTCCATGCGTCCCTGCGCCAGGCCACGGCAAGGAGGCCGAGATCAAGGAGGGCCACGTAGGTGAACAATCCCGCGGGGTTGATCTCGCCGGTGGTCAGGAGGTACGGGGTCAGGAATCCGCCGGTCAGCCCCAGGATGGCCACGACGATCGAGTTGTAGCGGAAGGCCTGCGTGAAGGTGATCACCGTGACACCGGACATGAAGACGAACGCCCACGGCTGCGCGACGAGGTGGTAATAATTGAATGACGCGTACACCGAAAGATACAGAATCGCAATTCCCGCGCCGACAAGTCCCTGTGCGAATATCTGGAACCCGCCGGAGGCGCCCCGGGCAGCACCGGCGAGGAGCCCGAGACCAACGAGGACGCCGATCAGAACGCGGAGAGGCTCCGTGATCCAGTCGTTCACAAACGCGTACTGGAGGAAGAACCCGACGCCGAGTATCAGCGCGAGCGCACCGATCCGGTTGAGGAGTTTGCCGCCGATCAGCGCCTCCCACTCCTCCTTCGACCTTGATTTCGCACCGGCGGGCCCAGGGGGGGGCTGAACCGTGACGGGCGCCGGCGCGGGGGCGCCCGTGTGGGCTCCAATCTCCGGCGCGGCCGGACGCGGGGCCGGGGAAACCCGGTCCCGGGGCTCATCGAGGCTTCCCTTTCGTGCCGCGACCGGCTTTTTTTCCGGCGCACCCATTCTTTTTTCAAGCTCGCCGATCAGACCCAGTCCCTCACGCAGTTTCTTCTCCATATCGGCCAGCCGCGTGGCAAGGACGCTCATCCGGGCGAAGACGAGCATCAGTACGATGATGACAACAAAAAGGCAAAACAGGACGAATGCCAGCATGGGGAGCCCCGTTGTCAATGGTGGGCCGCACACTACTGAAAGTATGTAAAGATACTTTTCCCCCCGTGGAGAAACAAGGGAGCGGAGGAGCACCAGAGCAATCGAGGAACCGATGTCCGCACGGTCAGTATGCTCTGATCTTGCGTCTTGGCTCTCAACTCGTTAGTTTAGATGCTGTTACTTCGGCCGGGCTGCGGGGGGATGAGGCTCACACGTCATCGCTCAAGGTGTTCCTCACCGCACTCGCCATCATGGGCGACCCGGGAGCTATTCCTGTCATCGCCGTGTTCTATACACATGACATATCCCTTGCTTATCCTGGAGCGTAACCGGCGGCCGCGGGGCTCGCCGGAACCCTGTTCCTCTTTGCGGCGAGGAGCGTCAAGTCCGTCAACACCAATTCATTGACTGAAGGAGAAACTTCATGATCGCCAGAATTCTCGCTGCCGCATTCCTCTCCTTCACGGCGCTGAGCGCGCCGGCGTCGGACTGGCCCTGCCAGATCGAGGGTCCGCAGGGGATGATCACAATGTACCAGCCCCAGATCGATACATACAAAGAGAATTCCATGAGCGCACGCGCCGCGCTCTCGGTCACACCCACCGGCGCAACCGAACCGGTGTTCGGGGCGGTCTGGCTCGACTGCCGGGTCGTCACCGACGGACCGAGCAAGACTGTCCGGCTCATGGACGTCAAGGTGAGCGCGATCAAATTCCCCGAGGGGAAGTCCGAGGAGACCGGCGCAATCACATCTGCGCTTGAAGAAAAGATGCCGGCCCTCGGCATCACGTTCCCGCTGGACGAGGTCCGCGACAACCTCAACGCATCTCAGAAGGAGAAGGAAACCGCCGGCCAGATCGAGGTCACGCCCCCCCGGATCATCGTGAAAGACCATCCGGCCGTTCTCGTCCTCCTGGACGGTGAGCCGGTCTTCATCGATGCGGAGGGGACATCCCTCCGGCGTGTCGCGAACACACCGTTTTTCCTCGTGCAGGAAGCCGGGAGCGGCGATCTTTACCTGAAAGGAGGAGAGACCTGGTACAGGGCGCGGGAGATCGCCGGACCATGGAACGTGACGGAGAATCCCCCGCGTGAAGCGGTCGATCTCGCTGCGAAATCAGAAACCGAGACGCAGGCGGGGGAAGAGACGGCACCCGCCGCCGCCCCCGGAACCGGAAAAATTCCGGAGATCGTCGTGAGCACGGTGCCCGCCGAACTTGTCGCCACGGACGGGCCCGTCCAGTTTTCGCCGATCAAAGGGACCGGTCTTCTGTATGCCTCCAACACGCCAAGCAAGCTCTTCCTCTCCATCGCGTCGCAGGACTATTATATACTTGTTTCCGGGAGGTGGTATGATGCGCGGACGCTGAACGGGCCGTGGACGTACGTCTCATCGGACCGGCTTCCGGCGGATTTTGCGAGTATTCCCCCCGGATCGGAACGGGACGACGTTCTCGCGAGCGTCGCCGGGACAGTCCCGGCGAAGGAGGCGGTCCTCGCCGCACAGATTCCCCAGACCGCCGCCGTTGAGCGATCACAGGCCACAAGCCAGGTCCAGTATGACGGCGAGCCGCAATTTGAGCCGATCGAGAATACCGAAATGGGGTATGCGGTCAATGCGTCCACGGCGGTCATCCGCGTGGGGGGAAGGTTCTACGACTGCGACAGGGGTGTCTGGTTTGTGGGACCGACACCCGGCGGTCCGTGGGCGGTCTGCGATGCGGTTCCCCCCGTCATCTACACGATTCCCCCCAGGTACCCCGTATACTATACACGGTACGTCCGCGTGTACAGTTACACGCCCGATGTCGTCTATGTCGGGTATACACCGGGATACACCGGGTCCTACGTGTACGGAGGGTCCGTCGTATACGGCACGGGATATTATTACCGCCCGTGGTATCGCCGCTACTACTACCCACGCCCGTGGACGTGGGGGTTCGGGATGTCGTACAATCCATGGACGGGATGGTCTCTCGGATTCTCGACAGGATGGTGGCGCCCCCACGGATGGTTTGCGTACAATAACTGGGGGAGGGTGCGCGAGGGGTGGTGGGGCCCCGTCGGTTACCGGCCGATGTACAGAGCATACGCAGGCCCTGCGTACAGGGAAGGATATCGTCCCGTGTACAGGCCGATGGCTCCAAACCGGGGCGCCGGCGGGCCCGGCATACAGGGGGCGCGGTTCACGGGCGCGGCGAGGACCCCCTCGATGTACGACCGGTGGTCAGCCGGAGTGAGCCGCCCGACAGCAGGGGACCGGCCGCGCCAGGCGGTCGACATGGCGAGGCCCACTGCCGGGCCGGCACCCGCCGCCGGGCCGCGCGGGAGACAGGCAATCGGGCGGCCGCAGGGTGGTGGAGGACAGAAGGGGAATGCTGCCAACAAGAATCCGGAGAGGAAGAACCTCCGGAAGAACCCGAAGCCGCGCCAGGAAAGAAAAAGGGATAGGCAAGACGAGGGGAACCGGCGCTGAACGGCGCGCTCACACTCTCTCCGTTCATTCAAAGGAAAGGCCACAGACAACCCACAATCCGGCCATCATACGAGGAGGCATGCCGTGGACAAGAAAACATTCATGAACAATCTTTCGTCGCAGATCACCGACTGGCAGAAGGAACTCACGGAGCTGAGCGCGAAAGCGGAAAAAGCGGGAACAAAGGCCAGAACGGAATTCCAGAGCCAGATCAAGGAGTTGAACTCGAAGCTCGACGACGCCCAGGCAAAACTGAAGCAGATTCAGGCCGTCGGACCCGACGCGTGGGAGGACGTGCGCGCCGGTTTTGAAAAAAGCTGGACGGAGATGAACTCGGCATTTAAAAGCGCCCTCGCGCGGTTCAAGAAGTGAATCAGGCTCGGGCCCGGTCAGCGTACTCCGGGGAGGGAAGCGTCAGGCGGGCTCCGCGTGTATTGTCACGCGCCGGAGCTCCCTGACGCCGTCGTAGAGCCGCTTCTCGACGTCGGAGACGATCTCGTGTATCTCTCCGAGCGTCCTTCCCCTGTCGAACCGGCACGTCACCGAAAGATTGTACCGGTCCCCGATCTTCAGGAGATCCAGGTCCGTGAACCGCAGGACGCGCGTCTCCGACCTGATGCACTCCGTGACTCGTGCCCGGAGATCCGCCTCCCGCCCCGTCTCTTTCCCGACTTCGCTCGTCTCGGGGTGGTACTCCTCCATGTGAATCGTCACCTTCTCCACGCCGGGGACCCGTTCCTGGATCTCCCGCTCGATCTCGGTCGTCATGTCGTGCGCCTCGACGAAGTCCTTCCCCCGCAGGAATTCGATGTCAAACTCCACGTGGTACCTGTTGTCCTTCTGGTGAACCTCGAGGTGGTGCGGGGCCCCGAGACCCCTGTCGAGGATGATCATCCTGATCCGCTCGGCAATCGTTTCATCGCTCCGTTCGAACGGCTCGCCGTGAACCATGACGTCCATGCCGGGATACCGGGCACGCACCGTTTTTTCGATGTTGTCCATCACTTCATGCGCCTGCTGGAAGAGCATTGTCCTCGGGATTGCGACCGTCGTATCAAGGAACATCGTCGAGCCCGACTGACGCAGGCGGATCCCCCTGATCCCTGAGACCCCCTGCACCCCGCTCATCACGCCCCTCAGCTCGTCCTCGAGCCCGTCCGGGACGCGATCCATGAGGGCCTCCACGGTCCGCCTCCCCATCCTGTAGCTTACAATGAGAACGAGCCCGGCGACGACGATGGCGGCGACGGCGTCGACGAGGGGCTGTCCGAGCCGGACGAAGAGGAGCCCCGCCAGCACCACGAGCGAACTCCAGACGTCGCTCGAGAAGTGGAGCGCGTCCGCCTCCAGCGCCTGGCTCCTGTGCTTCCTCGCGGCCCGGCCGAGCGCGCGCGAGCGGCTGAAATCGACAAGGATGGAGAGCCCGATGACGCCGAAACCCCACATGTTGGCTTCAACGTGCGCCGACCCTGTCACAAGCCGCTCCACCGCTTCCTTGATGATCCATACGCACGTTGCCACGAGGAGGAGAGTCTCGACGAACGCCGAGATGTTTTCCACCTTTCCGTGTCCGTATGGATGCTCTTTGTCCGGCGGGCGTGCGGCTATCATGACCGCGACGACCGTAAGTATCGCGGCAAGCATATCCAGTCCGGAGTGCGCAGCCTCCGAAAGGATGCCCAGACTGTTGGTTTCAAGCCCCACGACAAGCTTGAGCGCCGTTATGAAAACGGCCGCAAGCACGGACGTGAAAGCTACGCGCGCTTTTTCGCGAGCCGGGTCGACGATCGTCATCGGTTTTCCGAAGGATTTGGCCAAATATAGGAATCCGGGGTTATGGAAGCAAAGGAAGATCGAATGTCACAAACGGGATGCCGCGCAGTCCTGAAAGAGGGACAACGAAGGCACACACAAACAGGGTTTGAGTTTCTGCAGCGTCATTCATAGATTGGGGGGAAGGGGAACCGGACGGGATGGATGACGCCCGCCGGGGTGCGCACTCCCCGCAACGATCGACCCCGACTATGAGTCCCCGATCCCGCCTCGTTGTCGCATGCTTCATCCTCTTCCCTTCCCCCCTCCTGCATGCCCGGCAGGAACAGGTGCATTTCAGGAGACTCTCCGAAGGGCTCTCGCAGGCAACGGTGAATACGATCGTCCAGGACCGCCGGGGTTTCATGTGGTTCGGGACGCAGGACGGACTCAACCGGTTCGACGGGTACTCCTTCACAATCTTCCGGCACAATCCCTCCGACACCAATTCCATCCCGGATAACTATATCTGGACGATGGCGGAGGACGGGAACGGCCGCCTCTGGATCGGGACGCTCAACAACGGACTCTGCAGGTACGATCCGGAACGGGGAGAATTCAGGAATTTCAGACACGTTCCCGGCGACTCGAACAGCCTGAGCAACAACAATGTCACCGCCCTCTGCCGCGGAGCGGACGGACAAATCCTCGTCGGCACGTGGGGAGGCGGCCTCCAGAAATATGACCCGGGCCACAACAGGTTCATGCAACTGCAGCCCGCGAACAGGCGCGTCCGCTGCCTGTACCGCGGCAGGGGTGGCGTACTCTGGGTGGGGACGTGGGAAGGGCTCGATCTCATCGATTCCGGTGGCGCCGCGATTGCGCACTTCGTCCATGATGCGCATGATCCCGCAAGCCTGAGCGGCGACAGGATCATCTCCCTTTGCGAAGACGAGGCCGGGGTGATGTGGGTGGGAACGTTCGACTCCGGGCTGAACAGGTTTGACAGGGAAAGACGAAAATTCGTCCGGCTCGCACACGGTGCCGGCGGGGCACGGACCCCGGGGAGCGATGCAATCCGGTGCATGACCGAAGACGGACGTGGACGTCTCTGGATAGGGACGCTCGACGCCGGGGTCGACCGTCTCGACCCCGCGCGCGGCGTGTTCTCGCACTTCACGTCCGATGCATTCAACCGCGACGGGCTTTCGAGCAACCGCGTGTTCTCCATGTGCAGGGACCGGACCGGCGCGATCTGGATCGGGACGGGGGACGCAGGGATCAACCGCTATGACCCCCTTGCGCACGAATTCGCCCGCTTTGCCCGGGACCCGTCTGAACCCGCAAGCCTGAGCAGCAACGTGGTCCGCGCAATACTCGAAAGCGCGCGGGGCGATCTCTGGGTCGGAACATTCGGCGGGGGGCTCAACCGCCGGCTCCCGGGACAGGAGGGCTTCATCCACTATGCACACGACAGGCTGAACTCCTCCGGCCCCGAGAGCCAGGCAGTCCTCTCCCTCTTTGAAGACTCCCGGCACGACATCTGGATCGGCACCGGGGACGCCGGCCTGGACCGGTTCGACGGAAAGAGCGGGAAGTTCGTCCACTACAGGCATGACGCTCACAATCCCCTGTCGCTCTCGGACGGGGCCGTTATGGCATTCATGGAGGACAGAGAGGGAAACCTCTGGATCGGCACATCGGGGGGCGGAGCCGACCATTTCGAAAGACGGTCAGGCACATTCTCCCGCTTCCGGCCCGGGGCAGGGAATACGGCCCCCGCGAACGACATCTGGGCGATACACGAAGACCGTTCGGGAAACATCTGGATGGGGACATGGGGGGAAGGCCTGTACATGTACAACGGACGTCAGGACTCGCTCACCCGGTACATGCACGACCCCGTTAACCCCGGAAGCCTTTCCAACAACACTGTCTGGTCCATGTATGAAGACACAGAAGGGATACTCTGGTTCGGGACATGGGGGGGCGGGCTTGACAGGTTTGACATGTCGACCGGAACGTTCAAAGCGTACACGGAGGCCGACGGGCTCCCCAACAACGTCGTGTACGGGATACTCCCGGACGGAAGAGGGAACCTCTGGCTCAGCACAAACAAGGGAATCTCAAAGTTTTCCCCCGCGGCCGGGACGTTCAGAAACTACGACGCGCTCGACGGACTCCAGGCGGACGAGTTCAACCAGGGGGCGTACTGCAGGGGCGCGGACGGTACGCTCTATTTCGGCGGCGTCAACGGGATCAACGCATTTCAGCCTGACAGCCTCAGGGACAATCCTGAACCGCCCCCCGTCGTCATCACGGGATTCCAGGTCTTTAACAGGGCGGTACCGGCAAACGCGGCCGGCGGGGGAACGATCACGCTTTCGTACCGCGACAATTTCTTTTCGTTCGAGTTCGCCGCGCTGAATTACACCGCACCGGAGAAGAACAGGTACGCGTACAAGCTGGAAGGGTTCGACAGGGAGTGGATCGCCTCGGGGACCCGGAGGTACGTCAGCTACACGCACCTGAGCGGGGGCGACTATGTCTTCCGCGTGATCGGCTCGAACAACGACGGCATCTGGAATGAAGCCGGGATCGCTCTCCCCCTCCATATCGATCCCCCCTTTTACATGACATGGTGGTTCCTCCTGGCGATCGCAGCGCTCATCGGGGTAGGGACGTACCTCTCGTACAGGCTCCGGCTCACGAAGCTTCTTGCAATCGAAAAGCTCCGCACCAGGATCGCCTCCGATCTGCATGACGACATCGGGTCGGGCCTCACGCGAATCGCCGTCCTCTCCGACGTCGCGCTGCACCAGGCGGAAGATCTCCAGAGAACCGGCGGCGGATCAACCGGGCCCGGGGACGTCACGGGCTCGATAACAAAAGTGGGGAATATCGCCAGGGAGCTCGTCGACGCCATGAGCGACGTCGTGTGGTCGATCGATCCGCGTCACGACACGGCCGGGAGCCTCATGCAGCGGGTGAAAGTGTACGCGTTCGAGCTCTGCGAAGCGAAGAACATCGCGCTCTCGTTTGAAACACCCGGCGAACGGAACACGGCGTCCATAAGCCCGGAGATCATGCGGGAGCTTCTCCTCGTCGCCAAGGAGGCCGTCACGAACATCGTCAGGCATTCCGAATGCAGCGCCGCGCAAATCCGGCTCGTCGCGGGGAGGAGGGAAATCACGCTTGAGGTGAGCGACAACGGAAAGGGCTTCCTCCCTTCAGAGGCGCCGGCCGGGAACGGGCTGATGAACATGCGCTCACGCGCCGTGAAGGCAGGGGGATCGTTCGCCGTCGAATCCACCCCGGGGGGCGGCACCAGGCTCTTCATCTTGCTCCCGAACATCTGAATGAACAGTACATTTGTTCAGTTGCAATCCTGACGCAATAGGATAGATTGGGACGTATGAAGACCAGCCCCGATCGCGATAATATCATTCACGTCGCCATAATCGACGACGACGCGGAGATCCGCACCGGGCTTCAATGGATGATCGAGCATTCGGAGGGGTTTCTCTGTTCGGGGTCGTATTCGCGGTGCGATGAGGCCCTCTCGGTCATCGAGAACGACCCCCCGGACGTGGTTCTCATGGACATCGGCATGCCCGGCAAGTCGGGGATAGAGTGCGTGGGGGCGCTCAAGGAACGGTTCCCCGACATACAGGTCCTCATGCTCACCGTGTACAGCGACGACGAGAAGATATTCCAGTCGCTCCGCGCCGGGGCGGTCGGCTACCTTCTGAAAAAGACGCCGTCCGAAAAGCTCCTTGACGCCATCCGTGACGCGTTTGCCGGAGGAGCCCCGATGTCGAGCGAGGTGGCCCAGAGGGTTCTGAGCTATTTCCGCCCGCCGAAGCCCTCCAAACTCGTCGCGTCGCTCTCGGAACGAGAAATAGAGGTCCTCGAGGCGCTCAAGGAGGGGCACAGCTACAAGGCGATCGCCGGGAAGCTCTTCGTAAGCGTCCACACCGTCCGGTTCCACCTTCACAACATCTACGCAAAACTTCACGTCAGTTCGCGGTCTGAGGCTGTGGCAAAAACGCTGAACGGCAGGTGACCCCTGTGCAAACCGTACATTTGTTCAGTTGCGGCTCTGCTCATGCCCGCCTACTTTGGAGAAAGACGTTCACGGTCCGAACCTGAAATTTCCGCTGTATTTTCTCAACCACATATGGAGGGGGTATGAAAAGTCTTGCGCTTGTTTTCCTTTTTGCACTCGTGGTCGCGGCTCCGTCACTGACGGTGGCGCAGATTCCGGACCCGGGATTTGAAACGTGGTCCGCGGGCAACCCCACGGGCTGGATAACGAACAATATCCCTCCGATTGCGACGCCGATCACGCAGACGTCGACGGCCCATTCCGGATCCTCGGCGTTGAAAGGGACTGTAGTTAACGCCCTGGGGGTCGAGAGCTATCCCCCGTTTCTCTGGTCCGAGTTTCCGGTTGCACAGCGATATGCCACTTTTTCAGGGTGGTATTCCTACACGGCAGTGGGGGGCGACAGCCTTTACGCATGGCTTGTCATGCTCAAGTCAAACTCTCCGATCGGGTATGCGTACTTCAGCATCAAGACCACGAGAGCCTCATATACACAGTTTAACGCGACAATCGGATATTTTGCAAGCGGCGTGCCTGACAGCTGTGCCATGTATCTTGGCATTGCCGGGTCGAGCACAAACGGTGACACGGTCCATGTCGGTTCAACGTTCAATCTCGACGACCTGTCACTCTCCGGAACCGCCACCGGCATCGAAGTCCAGCCTGCGGAACCCGCGACGTTCTCGCTGTCCCAGAATTACCCCAATCCGTTCAATCCGAGCACGATGATCACGTACCAGACCGCGAAGACCGGGCAGGTCCGGCTGAGCGTCTACGACATACTCGGCCGTGAGGTTGCGACGCTCGTCAACAGCGTGCAGCCGCAGGGATCACACGAGGTCCGGTTTGATGCGGGAGCGCTCTCGAGCGGAGTCTATATTTACAGGCTCGAGACACTGGGGTTCGTTCAGCAGCGGAAAATGGTGTTCCAGAAGTAACTCCACGCAACTTCTTCACCACTTGCTTGTTGTCTCCTGAGGCGGACGGCGTACATGCCGTCCGCCTTTTCGCATTGACGGCAAACTCCTCATGGCGAAATCAGGGCAGGATCTCAAAAGGGAACACAAGGAACGACGCGTCACGGCGGGCGTTTTCCAGGTGCGGAACACCTCGAGCGGGAAGTTGAGCTACCGCAGAATGCAGGCAAACCTGAGTGAGAGGACAATCTCTCTCTCCGACAGTGAATCCGCATGCCCGCGCCCGGAGCGGTAGCGCGACGCCGATTTCCGGGCGGCGGGAGATTTCTTCCCATGCGGGTGACTTTTCTTCGTTCCGGAGTGGGCGGGGGGTTTTTTCCCGGGAATGGCGATTTGCGCCCCCGAGCCGGGCGCGGGGCTGACCACCGGCGGCCGGGATTCTCCGTGAATGTTCCCCTCCTGCAGTATCCTGATTGACCGCTTCTTCGGGAGGATCCTGAACGGCGTTTCCCTCTTCTCCCCCGGAAGGAGGATCAACCGGACGGAATCCCGTTCCGGATAATGATATTCGGGGATCCCCTCCCCCGGCACGCGCAGTGTCCATTCGCCCGGCCGCAGATCCGAGAATTGAAATCTCCCCCTGCTGTCGGTGAACCGCCTGAGCGTTTCATCCGGGCCGGCGATCTCCACGATTACGCCGCTCCCCTTCGCTTTCTCGATGATCCCCCCCCCCGGCCGAATCCTGAGCGCGGGATTCATCAAACTCATAGATCGCGATCTCACCGGTGATCGACGCAGAGCGGACGACGCCGATGTCCAGACGCGACTCCTCTCCGCCGAGCACGGTCACGAGGAACGGGGCGGGGCGCGTCGTCACCCTGTCGACACCGGCGCTTGCCAGATCCGGCGAGAGCGCATAGACGTCGGGTTTGAGCGACGGGAAGAGGAATTCACCGGACTCGTCCGTGACCGCAGTGGCGCTCCCCGCATACAGGACCACGTTCCGGACTCCCTCGTGCGTCAGGGCGTCCTCCACCCTCCCCCTGAGAACTCCCGACCCGGAAAGCCTCGTCAGGGGGATGCTCAGGGGGATGGAGTACTCCACAAGGTACGCAAGCTGTTTTCCTTCTGCCGACGGGGCGAAGAGGCTCTGTCTCCCCCTGAGCGTCAGCGTGTGCCTGAAAGGAAATTCGTACTCCGCGCTCACGTCAAAGAGGCTGTACGACTGCTCAAACGGGGGGCCGACGCGCGTCCCGTACAGGCTTGCAAGTATGCGGGTTCGCGCCGCAATCGTGATCGCGGCGCTCACGCTCCCCGACCACGTTTCCATGCCGACGGCGGAGGTAAGATTCTCTTCCCTCAGATACTCCGCGGTGAACCCGTACGACTGGTGCGCCTCCGGACTGAAATTGGCGGAGAGCTGGAAACGACGGAGCGGTCCGGCGTCCCCGAGGAGGTATTCCCTGCTGTTCCCGAGATCAACGCTGCCGTAAATGCTCGCGGCGGGGAAGGAGTATCCGCTCCGGAATTGCACGCTGCTTTCCCGCCTGTTGTACTTCGGCGAGGGGAGGAGATCCTCCCCGTCGATCTGCCTGTAGTACACCGCAAGCAGCTCCCCCCACCCCCCGCCGAACTGGTAAAACCTGTCGCGGGGAGCCACGAGCTGGAGCGTGTCGTCGAGAAGGTTCTGCCTCTGGTCCTGGGCAAACGCCTCGATCCGGATGTTCTCCCACGGTCGCGCGTTCACCGATGCGCTCTTGAAATCCTCGTCTCTGTAATATCCCCCGAAGTCCGGCCCCGCGTGGACAATCCTGAGATCATACGACACCCATTTCTCGCTCCCCAGGACGCGGGCGGCATACGCGTCGTCGTGCGCGTCGTCGAGAGAGCTCATCCCGTATTCGAGATCCACGTCCGTCCCCTCCAGCGGACGGAGCAGCGTGCGCACGGTCGCCACGTTGCTTACGTGATAGTCCTCCTTCCGGAGGAAATTCACCCCCACGGAGGTCCCAGGCTCAAACCCGTAACTGACGAACCCCCCCTGCTCCTTCTGGAGGGGTGAATAGAACCTCGTCTGGTTGACGAACCCGCCTGCAGTGACGTCCCCCGCGGCGAACTGTCCCCCCGCGCCGAATGCATAGCGCCCGAGCTCCGTCAGGGGAGAGAGCTCGTACGGCCTGTCGCCGGCATAGGCGCGGTACTTCTCGGAGAGGTAACTGACCCTGTATTCGTCGTGCAGGCCGAGCACGGACCGGGATTGTATGTCCGGCGTGCGGAGGAGCATGTCGATCCTGTCCTGCCCCCTGTCCGTGATTGTCCCCCCTCCCGCCACTTCGATCTGGCCGCCGGACTGTCCCGATTCGCCCGCCGCGCGGAGCTTCACGTCAAGGGGGACTTCGTGAAACCTGATGTCGGTGCCTGTCACGCGGGGAACGATCTCCAGGAGCGTTGAGGCCGTAGCGACAACCGTTGTGTCCCGGTCGAGCGTCACGCGGAGCTCGAGAACGTACTTCGTATCCTCCGTGATGCCGGGATCCGCGCTCACGACAACGGCGATCTTTCTCGACTCCAGCGCACCCAGCGTTTCATACCCGGAATCGGGAACGGCGCTTATGTTCTCCGCGCTCCGCGCTGAGAGACGGACGGCGCCCTGTTCGTTGCCGAGGTTCGTGAGAAGGAAGACGGTCCTGCAGGACGTACCCGAGACGAGATAGCGCGGCGCATCAATGAGCTGAAGCTCCATGCGGCAAAACGGCTCCACGGTCACGTCGAGGGCGATCTCCGACATGCAGGGGGGGATGGCGTTGTCGCTGATGGAATACCGGACGGTGTAGTTTCCCGCGGGCGCCGACGAGGGAACCGCGATGCTCAACAGGCGGATGTCGGTCCGGTTCGCCCCGAGCGTAAACGGGATGTCCGGGGTCAGGTTCCGCCACCCCGGAGGAATCTCCAGTCGCGATTCAAACCGGCGCTCGACGGGAGAGAGCCCCGACACGGTTATCGCCGCAGTCAGGACGCGGCCGGGAAGCGTCAGGATCGGTCCCTCTTCAGAACGGGAGAGCGAGACGCAGTTTCCCTGGGAGAAAAGGAGACGGGGGAATACGAGAAGAAGAACCGGGAGAGCGAAGGCGATCCGGAATGGGGGTGGACGATGGTGTCCCGGAGTCTCCACGGAAAGGTGTTAGAATTCGAGTGTGTATTGAGCTCCGAACACGCTTTCCCCCCCTGCGTCGACGACGACGAGCGCTTTGTACGTTCCCTTTGCGATCCCGGCCAGCGCGATCATCTGCCGGACGGACGTGCCGGGATACATGCGGTACGTCTGCCCCGGGAATTTTCCCTTCGAGATCCCCTTCCCGTCAAACAGCTCCACGTAGACGTCGGGCCTGAACCAGAGCGTGCCGTTGTCCTCGAGATCGACCTGCAGCAGCGTTTCCCCCCGGGCCCCTCTGACAAGCCGGGCGTCGATGAATTTTATCGATTTTGTCCCGGTCCCCGCGATATGCGATGCAATCTGAATGCCGTAGCGGAGCGTCTGGCGGACCCCCATTTGCGGCTTGTTCTTCTTCTCCGGCAGGGAAGACTCGGGGGACTCTTTGGAGATCCCCTCCACCATGAGCATGCTCCAGTACGAGCCCGCGAGCGGCTTTCCCGCAAGCGACTCCGGCACCGCAACAGTGTAGTTCACCGTGACGATCCCCTGGGGAGGGATCACAAGCGAAGAGGGACTGAAGCTCACCCACCGGGCGTTCGAGCGGGGAGTTGAACCGGCATCGGCGTAGTTGCTTGTTCCTTCGAAAGAGAAGAGATAGTCGGTCTGGTACAGCTTCGCCTCCTGCGGCTCCTCCGTGTCGTTTTTCACGAGTATGGATCCGCTGTACGACTCACCCGGCCGCGCATCATGGTCCTGGCTCAGGTCGCCGATGATCGAGACCTGCGCGAGCGCATTTCCGGTGTAAATGAGAACAAGGACCGGGAGAAGAAGCGCAAGAAAAGCCGCCGCACGCACCTGAATTCTCATTGCGCCACCAGCGTGTATGTTATCGCATGGACGTCATTTCCGAGCTCGGTACTGTTTCCCTGCGCAAACGTGGCTGACGCGGTGTACAGGAGCGTGCAGGTCTTGTTCAACGTACCCCCCGTCGGTATGTTCAGGACGAAATTTGCCGCAGGCATGCCGTTGACAAGGCTCACCTGCGGGGCGGCAACGCCGTACGTGAGGTTTGTCGCAAGGACCGCCAGCGAGAAACGCTGTCCAGGACACGACGTGGAGACCGTGATCTTCGTGATCACGTTCTCTCTCCTCCACCTGAGGGAGGTCGCAGTGTTTGTGACGGCAACGGGCTGAGCACCCGCGCTCCCCGTCGTGACGCTCATGAGCAGGTTTCCTCCCTGCACGGAGATCTGCGCACGGAGCGGCGTCAACTCCCCGGCGATACAGAGAGCGGCGAGTATCGCAAACGATCTCATGGGTGTGCGATTCATTGGGCTGCCACTGTGAATGTGATCACGTGAACGTCGCTCCCCGTCCCCTGGGAAGCGAGCGCGATGCCTGTGTACTGGAGCGTACAAGAACCCGATGAGCGGCCGATGTTCAGGAGGAAATCCTTCGCCGACGTCGAGAGCGTCACCACGGGAGCCGCGTTTCCCTGCGTCGGGTTCAGTGCCAGGAGCTGCAGCGTGAATTTGGGGGCCGCCAGGCTCGTGCTGACGCTGATCTTCCGGGCGCTGCTGTTCGTCCCCCACAGGAGAGACGTGCTCTGGTCCGTGACACTCATCTGGTTCTGCCCCGCCACGACGTTTGCGGCGCTTATGTTCAGATTGACGGATCCGCCCGTCACCTGGACGGACGTGATGACGGAAACCTGCATCGTGACCGTATGCCCCCCCGTACCGTACACCTGCGCGCGTGCAGTCCCGTTCACCAGAAAAACCGCCATCGCGGTGATACTCCAGACCCGATTCAGTACCTTGTGCCGGTGATTTTTCACTGGGTGGTCTCCGTGCCGAACCAATATATAACCCGCTCTCTGAAAACACAACCACCCCGTTCGACTCTCTGCCCGAAGGGGGCGCGGGAGCGGACGGGGTGGCAGCGGACGAAGGAAATTTCCTGTCAGTTCGTGAGCGTCAGCGTCACGGTCTTCGCAGTCGTCGTCATGATTCCTGCCGACGCATTCGCGTTGAACGTGTATGTGATCGTGCGTCCCGCATCGGCACCATGCGGGATCCCCGTGACGACAGGCACCGCGCTCGCCGCGAGAGCGTTCGAAATGTCAACAGTCCCCGCGCTCGTGCCCATGCCGGAACCCGGCGCAAGGGCGATCTGGAGCTGGTATCCCGCGGCGAGAGCCGCGTCGAGGTTCGCGGTGATCCTGAGCGGGGTTGCCGAATTGTGCGTGATGCTGTACGTCGATGTCGCATCCGTGGCGGGGGTGAGGGCGTTGTTTCCCGCGGTACCGTTCGAGATCGTCAGGGTTATGGTGCCGCCGGTGATGGCGATCTTCTGGACCGAGTTGACAGCAAGATTCACCGTCTGCGTTGCAGTCGCCTGCGAGAATGACGTCCCGGCGCACACCGCACAGAGACCGAGAACGAGAATCAGAGAGAGTGACTTCTTCATGAGTTGCTCCTTGGTGGTTTTGAAGTTAGTGTTTTCCGGTTTTCGTTTGTCATGAATTCACATGGCCCCCCTAGATGCAGACATTGTGCCAGATTCCGGAACCCAAATTATTGGCTTTTCCGGCGCAAATTCGCACGGAGTGTAGAATCCGGAGCCGCGTGAGGAAATAATGACCTTCAAAGAAGGTAATTTGGCGCTTTTACTCGCGGGACACGTGTCGGCGACGCTGCGCGCGTGATTCCGACGCGTTGTGTGTGGACAGGTGTACCACAGGGTCCGCGCGGAGGATTTCGAGGCAATCCGCACGTACGGCTACGAGGAGGGTTTCAGGCTCGACAGGTTCGGCGAAGAGGCAGGCAGGATCATCGGATGCACGAACACCACGACGACCTCCGAAGGAACGTCGATTGCGAGCATAGCAGAAACGGCGGAGATGGCCGTCGTGGCCGTAACGCTGAGAAGCGTAACAGAAGACGGCACGATTGATATCCCGGCCGGGAATCATTACCTTCTGAAAACCACTCCACCCCGTGAACCCCTCTCGAAACTCGATCGAAGAACAGGCGGTCTCCTCATTCACAAAGCATTTTGGAGCCTCCCCCGCCGCGGTGGCATCAGCTCCCGGGCGGGTGAACCTCATCGGCGAGCATACAGATTACAACGACGGGTTTGTGTTCCCGGCGGCGATCGACCGCGCGACCGCCGTGGCGATCGGCCCCCGCACCGACGACCGGCTCGTGATGAACCCGGGATCGGCAGAGGACGCAAGCTTCACGCTGTCACGACTCTACCCCTCCGAGCGGAGGGCGTGGACTGATTACCTGACAGGCGTCGCGTCGCTCCTGCAGGAGAGAGGGGCCCGGCTCTCCGGCGCGAACATGTACGTCTACGGGAACGTCCCGCGCGGGTCAGGGCTCAGTTCATCAGCCGCGCTCGAACTCGCGGCCGCCTTTGCGCTCATCGAAATGAACGGGCTTGCGATCTCGCCGATCGAAACCGCAAAACTCTGCCAGCGGGCAGAACATGAATTCGCGGGGGTAAGGTGCGGCATCATGGACCAGTTCATCTCCTGCCTCGGCAGGAAGGACAATGCGCTGTTCCTTGACTGCAGGACGCTTGCATACGAACACGTGCCGATCCCCCCGGGGGTGGACCTTCTCGTGTGCGACACGGGTGTGAAACGGGCGCTTGCCGCCTCGGAGTACAACCGGAGACGGGAGGAGTGCAACGCCGGCGTCAGTGTACTCTCCTCCACACTGCACGGAATCACGACCCTGCGCGACGTCACGGCCGCCCGGTTCCGGGAGCTCGAGGGGATGCTCGACCCGGTCGTGCGGAAACGGTGCATGCACGTCGTGACGGAAAACGAGAGGGTGGAACGTTCGGCATGCGCGCTCAAGAAGGGAAACCTCTCCGAGTTCGGAAAGCTGATGTACGAATCGCACCTGAGCCTCCGCCGGGACTTCGAAGTGAGCTGCCCCGAACTCGACCTTCTCGTCGATCTGTGTGCGGGCGCCGACGGGGTCATAGGCGCCCGGATGACCGGCGCCGGGTTCGGGGGCTGCGCCATCGCTCTCGTGAACAAAGGCCTCAGCGAAGGGGTGATGGCCCGGTTGAACGCGGGCTATCATGCAAAGACCGGGAGGGATCCCTCCCTCTATGTATGCTCAATCGACGACGGGGCCAGGGTACGCCGGATCCCCGGGTGACACGGAACAAAAGGGAGAACACATGAAACGGATATTCATCATTATTCTGTGCGCGCTGGCGTTCTCATGCGCGAAGAAGGAAGAGAAGGGGCAGACAAGGACAATCGGCGTCGCGCTCCTGACCCGGGGACACATATTCTACAAGGACCTTGAGGAGGGACTCCGCGAGGAAGCGGCCAAAGAGCACTACGAGCTCGTGATCACCTCCGCAGAATTCGATCTGGGAAAACAGATCAACCAGATCGAGGATTTCGTCGCCCGCAGGGTCGATGCCGTGATCGTCTGTCCCGTCGATTCGAAGGGGGTCGCGCCGGGCGTACAGAAGGCGAACGACGCGAACATCCCCGTGTTCACGGCCGATATCGCGGCGGAGGGGGGGAAAGTTGTCAGCCACATCGCTTCCGACAACGTCGCGGGGGGACGTCTCGCCGGCGAGTACATGGCGAAGGCGTTGAACGGCAAGGGGCGGATCGCCATCGTCAACGATCCCGTCGCAACATCCGTTCTCGACAGGGTACAGGGATTCCGGGACGCGATCGGGAAGTTTCCCGGGCTCACAGTCGTGGCAGACGTCAACGGGCAGGCGGTCCGGGACAAGTCGCTCGAGGTGACCGCCGACGTCCTCCAGGCGAACCCCCAGCTTGACGGGATATTCGGCATCAACGACGCAACCGCGCTCGGCGCGCTGGACGCCGTCCAGCAGTTCAAGCGGACGAACATCATCATCGTGGGGTACGACGCCACCCCTCCTGCGGCGGACGCCATAACCCGGGGGACACCCCTCAAGGCCGACGTCATACAGTACCCGGCGAAGATCGGGACGATAACGATCGACATGATCCGCGATTATTTTGCGGGGAAACAGGTCCCGGCATTAGTTCCGGTCGAGGTCGGGATGGCCGACGCCGACTATTTCGCCAAAAACCCGCAGAAGTGAGAATGGAACCGCTCCTTGCGATGCAGGGAATCACAAAGCGGTATCCCGGCGTCATTGCGCTCAGCGGCGTCGATTTCACGCTCCGGGCCGGCGAGGTCAACTGTCTCGTCGGCGAAAACGGCGCGGGAAAATCGACGCTCATCAAGGTCCTCTCCGGCGCTGTCGTGCGGGACTCCGGATCAATACGGATAGAGGGGAACGATGCCCGCCTGGGCTCCCCCGCTGACGCGCAGCGGCTGGGGATAGGCGTGATCTACCAGGATTTCAAACTCGTCCCCGCCCTCTCCGTCGCCGAGAACATACTTCTCGGTACAGAGCCGGTCGTCGGACGGACCCCCTTCATCGACAGGAAGGGGATGGACGAACAGGCCTCCGCGGCGCTGGGACTCCTCGGCGAGGAGATCGACACCCGCTCGCCCGTCGGCCACCTGAGCGTGGCAAAGCAGCAAATGGTCGAGATCGCAAAGGCGCTCTCCCGGAACGTCAGGATACTGGCGATGGACGAGCCCACCGCGCCGCTCACCGAGCGGGAGACGGAGAACCTCTTCAAGGTGATCCGTTCGCTCAAGGACCGGGGGGTCGGCATCATTTATATTTCCCACCGCCTCGAAGAGATCTTCGAGGTGGGTGACCGGGTTACCGTGCTGCGCGACGGGACGTTCGTTCACGCGTGCGGGATCAGGGAGATCGACAGGCGGGGGCTGATACGGAAAATGGTGGGACGCGAACTGGAGAATGAATACCCCCGCGTCGAGCTGGCGAGGGGAACGGAGATACTCCGGATCGAGAACCTGAGTTCGGAGCGGGTTTCGAACGTCAGCCTCACACTGTACAGGGGCGAGGTCCTGGGTCTCGCCGGGCTCGTGGGAGCGGGGAGATCCGAGCTGGCGAGGCTCGTGTTCGGCGCCGACAGGCGGACCGGAGGGCGCATCATTCTCGACGGGAAGGAGATCGCCCCGGAGTCGCCCCACGAGGCAATCCGCGAGGGGATCGGTCTTCTGACGGAGGACAGGAACAGGTACGGCCTCATCATGCAGATGTCGATACGGGAGAACATCTCCCTCTCGAGCCTCCGCGCGATGCTCACGGGTCCGTTCATCGACAGGAGAAAAGAGGAGACCGCCGCCAGGCAGCTTTCCGACGACCTGAGGATCAAGGCGCCCGGCACGGGGGTCGTCGTCGAAAACCTGAGCGGGGGGAACAGGCAGAAGGTCGTGCTCGCGCGGTGGCTCAATACGAAGGCGCGGGTCCTGATATTCGACGAGCCGACGGCCGGGATCGACGTCGGGGTGAAATACGAGATCTACACGCTCATCAACCGGCTCGCCCGGGAGGGGATCGGCGTTATCGTGATCTCCTCCGACCTTCCCGAGCTTCTCGGCATATGCCATCGCGTCGCGGTGATGTGCGAGGGGGAGCTTACCGGGATCGTCGAGGGGAAAGAGGCAACACAGGAAACCGTCATGACATACGCCCACAAGAACCGCAGATGACTTCAGACCGCATTACGAGAAAACTCTCCGGCGAGTTCGGCATCGGGATCGCGTTCATACTGGAATTCGCGCTCTTCGCATTCGCCTCCCCCTATTTCTTCACTCCCGACAATCTCCTGAACGTCTCGCTCCAGGCGTCGATCACCGCCATCATCGCCGCGGGGATGACGTTCGTGATCCTCACCGGGGGAATCGACCTCTCCGTCGGTTCGCTCGTGGCGTTTGCGGGGATCGTCGCGACGTCGCTTCTCAAGACCGGCCTCCCCCCCGCCGCGGGGTTCGCCGTGGCGATACTTGCCGGGCTTGCGATCGGCGCCCTCTCCGGGGCGTTTGCGGGATTCTGCATAACACGATTCAAGATCGCACCCTTCATCGTCACGCTCGCCACCATGACGATCTGGCGCGGAGCGGCGTTCGTCTGGACGGACGGCCGCCCGGTGTGGGAGCTTCCGGAAGGGTTCACGTTCCTCGGGACGGGGCGCATACTTGCCGTACCCGTGCCGACGATAATCATGGTCCTGACATTCATCGCGTCGCACGTCATACTGACGCGGACCCGGTTCGGCAGGTACGTCTACGCCGTCGGAGGGAACATCGAGGCCGCCCGCCTCGCGGGAATCAGGACCGGCAGGGTTCTCGTCAACGTGTACGTCCTTTCCGGGACGCTCGCGGCGCTGAGCGGCATACTCCTCGCGTCGCGGATGAATTCCGGACAGCCGAACGCCGGGGTGGCGTACGAGCTTGACGTCATCGCCGCCGTCGTCGTCGGCGGGACAAGCCTCTCGGGGGGGGCCGGTTCAATCGTCGGCACGTTCATCGGCGCAATGCTCATCGCCGTCCTCAGAAACGGCCTGAACCTTCTGAATGTCAACTCCTACGTCCAGCAGGTCATCGTCGGGGTCGTCATCCTCCTCGCGGTGATGCTCGATCAACTCAGGAGAAAGAGAAAGTAAGCGCACGCCCCGGCTGCCCGGTGCGCGTCACGCGGACGCCCGGGAGACCGCGCCTTTGCACTCCATACAACAGGGAACAGCTCCATGAAGACATTCGCCGTCGCATTTCTCGTCCTTCTTTTCCCCGCAGCCCTCTTCAGCCAGACAAACGTCGACAGGCTCGTCACGCAGCTCGAGTCCGCGACAAAGGGAACGGTCCAGGGGTGGAAGTACAGCACGAACTTCTCCGGAGACCCGACACAATCCGGGTTCGACGACTCGCAGTGGGCGACGATCGGGTTCGACGAGCACCTCTACATCGATTCGTGCTGGATCAGAAAGGAAATCACGCTCCCCGCACGGATGGCGGGGCAGCCCACGTCGGGGACGGTCCGGTTTCTCGTCACCGTCGATGACTATGGCACGCTCTTCGTGAACGGGGAAAACAGGGGCCTCTTTCCCTGGGACGGGGAATTCGAGCTCACGAAGCACGCACAGCCCGGAGAGAAGTTCCTCCTCGCGATCAAAGCGATAAACACCGGCGGCCCGCTGCGGCTGCTCCGGGCGCAGATCGTCCCGGGAAGCGACAACCCGCTCGCGGGCGCCGTCGACGACTTTTCGCTCGGCCTCAGGGTGGCGCAGAAGCTTCTCAGCAACGACACGTACCAGACGAACTCCCGCCTGAAGGTGGACCCGGGGACGGACAGGTCGCACATGGACAGGGCCGAGAAAGCGAAGCTCAACGCCCTCCTCCAGGAGACCGCAACCCATGTCGATGTCAACGCGCTCGTGAACGGATCGGTCGACCGGTTCCGCACCTCGATGGCCGCCGCGCGGACGGCGCTCGCGCCTGTCGCGGAATTCGTCCACAGGTTCACGCTCTACCTCGATGCCAACGCCCACATCGACGCCGCCTGGCTGTGGCGCTCGAAGGAGACGATCATGGTGTGCAGGAACACGTTCTCTTCGGTCATGAACATGATGGCCGCGCGGCCGGACTTCACGTACACGCAAAGCTCCGCCGCGTACTACGACTGGATGGAACGGTATTATCCCGACCTTTTCTCGCAGATCCGGCAGCGCGTGAAGGACGGACGCTGGGAAGTCATCGGCGGAATGTGGGTGGAACCGGACTGCAATCTCCCCTCGGGGGAGTCCTGGTCGCGGCAGCTCCTGTACGCGAAGAGGTATTTCAGGAAGAATGTCGGCGCGAACGTCACGATCGGCTGGAATCCCGATTCATTCGGATACAACCTGAACATGCCCGCGTTCTACCGGAGCGCGGGGATCGACGCATTCATCACGCAGAAGATCGGGTGGAACGAAACAAACGTGTTCCCGTACCGGGCATTCTGGTGGGAGTCCCCGGACGGTTCGAGAATCCTCAGCTATTTTCCCTTCGATTATGTGAACACGATCAACGACCCGTTCCAGCTCGTGGACTGGATGAGGCAGTTTGAGGCAAACACGGGGTTTACCAAGATGCTCATACTCTTCGGCATCGGGGACCACGGGGGCGGGCCGTCGCTGGAGATGCTTGACAGGATCGACCACCTGAAGACGCTGGACATGTTCCCGCGGATCGAGGAAGGAACGGCGGGCACGTACCTCGCCTGGCTCCGGAGCAACGACCTGAGCGATCTCCCGGTATGGAAGAACGAGCTCTATCTTGAGTATCACCAGGGGACGTTCACGACGCACGCCGACATGAAGCAGTACAACCGCTCGAGCGAGGCCCTCCTGACGAACGCGGAGAAGCTCTCGTCGTTCGCCTCCCTCACCGGCCGCCCGTACAACGCGGGGGCGCTTGAAGAGGCGTGGCGGTACGTCATGTTCAACCAGTTCCATGACATTCTCCCCGGGTCGGGCATCCGCGAGGTGTACATCGACGCCGGGGCGACGCACCGGGAGGCACAGTCGATCGGGCGGTTCGAGCTCTCCGGTTCCCTCGAATCCATCCAGGCGCGCGTGAACACGGCCGCGCTCAGGCACGGCACACCGTTCACGGTCTTCAACACGCTCTCCTGGGAGCGGTCGGACGTTGCGACGCTCGACCTGAAGGCCGGGGACGATGCGACGTACGCGGTGTACGATGCCCTCGGCAAGGAGATCCCTTCGCAGACGGTACACGCGTCACGTTATGCGCGCCAGGTGATCTTCGTCGCCTCCCGCGTCCCGGCACTCGGCTACGCGACGTTCGAGCTCAGGAAGGCGCTCCCCGTGCCGACCGCGGCGGCCGGCGTTTCCACATTCGCCCCGGAAAACGCCCTCTTCCGGATCGCCATCGACAGCACGTCCGGATGGGTGAAGAGCATCGTCGACAAGCGGAACGGGAAGGAGATCCTCGCCGGAGAAGGAAACAGGCTCCAGCTCCTCGAGGACATTCCACAGGAGTACGACGCGTGGAATATCGGCTGGACAGGGAGGGAATTCCCGACGAAGTTCCGCGGTGCGGAGGTCGTCGAACAGGGTCCGGTGCGGACGGTGGTGCGCCTGCGGCGCGACTACCTGAAACCCGGCGTCCGGAAGGAATTCCCGACGGAAGATTTCCCCTCGTCGTTCTTCACGCAGGACATCATACTGTACAACGGGCTCGACAGGATCGACTTCACGACGGATGCCGACTGGTGGGAAGACCACACGATGGTCAAGGTGGCGTTCCCTCTTTCATTCGCGGACACCGCGGCGACATACGAGGCCCCCTACGGGACAATACGGCGGTCGACGCAGGTGCGGAACAGCGTAGAGAAGGCGCAGTACGAAGTGCCGGCCGCACGCTGGGCGGACGTCTCGACGGACGACTACGGCGTGTCGCTCCTGAACTTTGCCAAGTACGGGTACGACATCAAGGGGAACGTGATGCGATTATCACTCCTCCGTTCCCCGAAGTCCCCCGACCCGACCGCAGACAGGGGGGAAAACGTCATCCGATACTCGCTCTACCCGCACGCCGGGCGGTGGCAGACCTCTGCGACTCACCAGAGAGGGTACGAGTTCAACAATCCCCTCCTGGCGACGATGACTGATCCCCACAGGGGAAGCCTTCCGGCCTCACACTCGTTCATGAGCATACGCCCGTCGAACCTTGTCCTGACATCCGTGAAAAAGGCGGAGGAGGGAAATGCCTGGGTGCTGCAGTGGTACGACGTGAAAGGGGAAGCCTCGGATGCGGTGATTGCGCTCCCCTTCCGCCCGTCCAGGGCGACGATGTCGAACTTCGTCGAGGAAGATGGCGCACCGGTGGCCGTGACCGGGAACGAGATTACGGTCCCGACGGTTGCCCACGGGATCGTCACGGTAAAGGTGTATCCGTAACCGGTTTCCTGTAACAACAGGGAGCGGAGTTCAGGGGGGGACGGCATCCCCGTTGCGACTCCGCTCCCGCTCTGCCGGATTCCCCCCTGAATCTCCCCGCCCCTTCAGTCCTTTCGAAGCCCTTTCAGCACGTGAGCGGCGCAGGAACGGAACCCGCCGCTCCCGTAGGGGAGCTGCTGCTCGATCACAAGCCTGAGCTCCCGGCCGAGGTCGGGTTCCCTTTCCGCAATCCGGCCAAGAACGGTCATTGAAAAGGCCTTCACGGCCACGGGAGAATCTCCGGCCGTGAGATACCGGAAGCATTGCGTCGCCACCTTCCCGAGAAGCGCGGGGGGTATTTCCACGCATTGAAGTATCCGGACGACACACCGCCTGATTGCGATGTGGACCCCCGGCTCGTCCATCCTCGTAATCATGCGCCCGATGTACGGCCTTACGAGCGCCGGATGCCGGCCGGCGCAGAGGCCCACGGCCATCGCCGAGCGCTGGGCAACGACGTATTCCCCGCGGAGGAAGAGGTCCATGAGTTTCCGGAACCGCGCGGCGTCTGCCCCGATCCAGGAAACGATCCGGTCGGCCTGGCGCCGGGAGTGCTCTTTCAGGATTTCGGCTTTGAGGTCCATGACCGGAGGAAAATCTACCGAGTCGCGCGGAGAAAGGCAAGAGCCGGGCGCGTGCGCTGGCGGGAAAAGTACCTTGAACGGCGATATGTTCTTGAGTACATTGTGCAATTGTTTTCCCCCCGCCGGGGGGATGTGAAACACAAGGAACGATGACGGACAATGCCAGAGCTATTTTCTCCGGAGACGCTCGCAAAAGCGAGAGACCTGTTTCCTCACCTCAAGCAGGGGAAGAATTACCTCAACCATGCGGGGACGAGCCCGCTCTCCACGCGGGTGGTGCAGGCAATGAGTTCGTATCTGCACCGCCGTTCGGAGGAGGAGATCGACACGTACCAGAACGACCTCCCGATGGTGAACGAGTGCCGGACGGCCATCGCAAGGCTCATCAGGGCGGAATCCGCGGAGAGGGTGGCATTCCAGTTCAACACGTCGGACGCCATCAACGTCATCGCATCCGGGATACCCTGGAAGAGCGGCGACCGGGTGCTTGTGTCAGACGCGGAATTCCCCGCCAACGTCTATCCGTATCTCAACCTCCGGACGCTTGGCGTGGAGATTGATTTGATCTCCACTCCGGACGGGAGGCTGACGACCGAGATTATTGCATCAAAGCTCGGCCAGCACACGCGCCTCTTGGCGCTCAGCGCCGTCCAGTTCCTTTCCGGATACCGCGCGGATCTCCGCTCGATCGGAAGCCTGTGCCGGAACAACGGAACGATATTCGCGGTCGACGGGATCCAGGCGGTCGGGGGGGTGAGAATCGACGTCCAGAAAATGGGGATCGATGCCCTTTCCGCGGGCTCACAGAAATGGCAGATGGGACCGCACGGAACGGCGTTCGTGTACCTGACGGAGGAACTTCAATCGCGCATCAGGCAGAAATACCTCGGGTGGCTTTCCGTGGAAACCCCGTGGGATTTCCACAATTACGGGCAGCCCCTGGCGACGTCGGCCCGGCGCTACGAGGGGGGGAGCCTCAACATGCCCGGACTCTGGGGGCTTCACGCGGCAATCAACACGCTCATCGAGTTCGGCCCGGACCGGATTGAATCGCACATACTCGCCGTCACGGGAAGGCTTATCGAGAGGCTGTCGGCGATCGACGGGGTGACGGTGTTCACTCCGCTCCCGGATGAGGAGAGGGGAGGCATCGTCACGATTGCGCTGAGGCCGGGGCTCAATCCCCAGCCCATCTTCGAAAAACTCATGGGACGGGGAGCAACGATCGCACTCAGGGACGGGATGCTCCGGTATTCTCCCCACTTCTACAATTCGATCGGGGATATGGACCGCGTGGCGGATCTGACGGAAGAGGCCATCATGGAGGCGCACAGGGCCTGAATGGCGGAGCTGAAGCGGGAACTCTCCAGGTTCGACATGACAATGATCGCGATCGGATCGACGATCGGCTCCGGCATTTTCCTCACCCCCGCCATCATCGCCCACGCCCTCCCCTCCCCCGCCTGGATGATCGGCATCTGGCTTGTCGGCGGCGTGACCGCGCTGACGGGCGCTCTCACGTTCGCCGAGCTCGGCGGGATGATGCCGGGCGCGGGCGGAGTCTACGTCTACCTGAACGAAGCGTACGGCCCGCTTGCAGGATTCCTGTACGGCTGGGCGTACTTTCTCGTGTGCAACACGGGAGGGATTGCGGCGCTGAGCCTTGCCTTCGCCATGTATTTCGGGCACTTCATCCCCCTCTCCCCCTCCGGCATCCGCGTCGCCGCGATCACGGGCCTTCTCCTTGTCACAGCGCTGAATGTCCGCGGCGTGAAAATCGCCGGGATGTTCTCTGACGTGTTCACGCTCCTGAAGCTCGCGGGGATAGGATTTCTCATCGTCGCCGGCATCGGCTGGGGCACACACCGCCACATTGATTTCACGCTCCCCCTTGACCTGAAGGGAGGGTCGATACGTGGAGCGCTCTCCACCGCCATGGTGGGCGTGCTCTGGTCATACGGGGGATGGCAGCACGCGTCGTACGCCGCCGGGGAAGCCAGGGACCCGCGCAGGTCAATACCGTTCGCCATGGTCGCCGGCGCGATCGTCGTCATCGCGGTCTACATACTGACGAACGTCTCCTACATGCTCCTTCTCCCCGTCGGCGCGATGGGCGATTCACCCCGTCTCGCCTCCGACGCGATGCAGACGATACTGGGACCCGCGGGAGCGGGGGTCATCGCGGCCGCCATATTCGTTTCGACGTTCGGGACGACGGGGATCTACACGCTGACAGCACCCCGCATCTACTTTGCCATGGCGCGCGACGGCCTCTTTTTCCGGCAGGTGGCGAAGATCCATCCCCGATTTCACACACCCGCGCTCGCGATCATGATCCAGACCGCCTGGGCGATCATGCTCATACTGTTCTGGGGGACATTCGAGAATCTCATTTCGTACGTGGTGTTCACCGACTGGATTTTCTTCGGGCTGGCCGCGGCGGGGGTCTTCATACTGAGGAGGCGCCTCCCTTCCGCGGAGAGGCCGTACAGGACACTCGGGTACCCGGTGACCCCGCTCGTGTTCATCGGCATTTCAGCCTGGTTCGTCGCCACCACGCTCCTGAACAAACCGGAAGAGGCGTGGGCGGGGATCGGTTTCCTCACGCTCGGCGTTCCGGTGTTTCTGTACTGGCATTCCCGCCCGAAAGCAGCGGGTTGACCAGACACGAAAAATCCCGCCCAAAAGCGGCGGGACTACAAAGAAGCCCCGCCCAGGAGCGGCGGGTCATAAAACAATCGAGACGGTGTCGACTCAGAGGAGCCAGTGGTAGAGATGCCGCCACCCGGCGCCCGACGGGCGCAGGGAACCGCCACCCTGCATCTCCGCAGGGGAGCCGGACGCCTCCAGAAGAAGCGATTCGACGTGCGCCGTCATCGTTGCAACGGAGAAATCATTTCCCGCCTTCCGTGCACCGGCTTTTCCCAGCGCGTCCCGGAGTTTCGGGTTGTCCACGAGAGTCACCATCGCGTCCGCGAGCTTCTCCGGAGAGCGAGGCGGGACGAGAAGGCCCGTCCTGTGATCCTCGACGATTTCCGGAAGACTGCTCACGTTCGAAGCAACGACGGCTTTCCCTGCAGCCATCGCCTCGACCGCCGCGTATCCGAAACCTTCCCAGTTCGACGGCATCACGAGGAAGTCGATCCCCCGGAGAAATTCCGGGATATTCTCACGGAACCCGGCAAGGTACGCGTACCGGTTCAGGTTCCTGTCCGCCAGGAATTTCTCCGCCGCGGGGCGCAGGTTCCCTTCCCCCGCAAGGACAAGCCTGGCATTCCTGTGCCGTTCGACAAGTATCGCCATCGCTTCGAGAAGCGTCAGCAGCCCCTTCTGTTCATCAAGCCGGCCGACGAACCCGATGACGCTGTCCTCTTCACCGATATGAAATTCCTCGCGGAGATTCCCCGATGCCGGCAGCCGGAATTTCTCCGCATCGACCCCCTTCCAGACGACGTGTATCTTCCCGGGGCGGAGCCAGGGGGCGCTGATGAGGAGGGTGTTCTTTGTCGCGTGCGAATTCGCGACAATAACGGAGGCAACCCTGCCGTAGAACAGCCTGTTGAGAAGAGAATTCTTGATGGGGAAGTCGACCTCGTGGCTGACGATGACGGGAACAGCCGCGACAAGAGAGGCAATGCCGCCTATGCGGAGCTCCTTTTCGGTGTGGACACAGACAACGTCAATTTTCCGGCGGACGATGAGCCGCGCAAGCCGGAGAATCGTGAAGGGATCAAAGTCACCGCCGAACCGTACGGGAACGGTGTCGATCGTCGAGCCGTTCAGCCTCTGATGCAGTGCCGAGTCCCGCCGGCATGCGACGGTCACGCCGTGCCCCCGGGCGGTCAGGGAATCCACTATCTGCATCAGTGAGACTTCCCCCCCTCCCCAGGTGCGACAGGTATTAAGAAAAAGGACGTTCATGACGTTCCCGGAAGTGTTGGCAGGCGTGAAACGTTACCAAAGAGACTGCACGCGGCGATTGACTGATCTTTCATTTGACAGTTCCCGGAGAAAAACGTTTAACCTGCCGAATCCAGTTTAATTTGGGTAATTCCAACGGACTAGTCAAGCCGGCGACTGTCCATTGAAAGCAGGGAACGCTGCAGCCCACGGCATCGTTATCCACTCATGAGGAGGCACAAGACCGGCCAGTTTTGATACCACCTGTTCACCCCTGATCTCAATCCGGCGAGGTTTCAGTGCATTCTCACGTGTCAGCGGACCGCCCTTCAGAAGGCTTTCCCTCAGTTCCACAGGCTGCTGTTCAATTCAAGCCCCGGTGAATGATGACGCCGACCCCACCGACGCTGCCGATCTTTCTCCTCCTTTCCGTCACGGCCCTCATGATCCCGGCAACGGGAGGACGCGCTGAGGCGGAGGAAAAATTCACGCTGAGCGGGACTGTAAAGAACGGCGCCAACGGTGAAGCTCTTATCGGGGCGTATGTCGTTGTCCGGGACATGAAGAACACGGGCGCGTCCACGAACGCGTACGGGTTCTATTCGCTCACGATCCCCTCCGGTCACCATGCGCTCCTCGTCCAGTACCTGGGCTACCGGGTTCTGTCCGACTCGGTCGACCTGACACGCGACAGGACGATGAACTTCTCGCTCACTCCCGAACCGATCACCGTCGGCGAAGTCGTCGTCTCCGGCGAGCGCTCGGACAAGAACGTGACATCCACCGTGATGAGCGCGAACAATCTCGAGATGCGGGAGGTCACGTCCATCCCGGTCCTCCTGGGAGAGAAGGACATACTCAAGACGATACAGCTCCTTCCCGGGGTCCAGGCCGCCGGGGAAGGGAACACCGGCTTTTACGCGCGGGGAGGGGGACTGGACCAGAACCTGATCCTGCTCGACGAGGCGCCCATCTACAACCCCTCTCACGCACTCGGGTATCTCTCGGTGTTCAACTCGGACGCGATAAAGGACGTAACGCTGATAACGGGGGGGATACCCGCCGAGTACGGCGGGCGGCTCTCCTCGGTTCTCGACATCAGGACCAACGACGGGAACATGAAAGAGTACAGCGCATCGGGAGGCGTGGGGCTTCTCGACGCCCGGCTCACGCTCCAGGGTCCCATCGTGAAAGACGAAGGCTCATTCATGATATCGGGGCGCAGGACGTACGCCGACCTGTTTCTCCGGCTCTCGAGCGACACGTCGATAAACAGGACAAGCCTCTATTTTTACGACCTGAACGCGAAGGCCAATTACACGCTCGGGGAAAAAGACCGCGTCTTCCTTTCAGGCTACATCGGCGCCGACAACCTTGATTACCCGGATGTCATCGGCCTGCGCTGGGGGAACAGCACCGCCACGGCCAGGTGGAACCACATATTCGGGGATCAGTTCTTCAGCAACACGACGCTGACGTTCAGCAACTACACGTACTCCAACCTCGTCGGGGCGAGCACCAACCAGTACGACATCACGTCGGGGATCCAGGACGTCAACGGGAAGATCGATTTCCAGTATTTCATGAACACGTCAAGCACGATCAGGTTCGGCGTCAACGCGATCTCCCACACGTTCATGCCGGGATCGGTCACGGCGGGGCCGGCGAGTTCCGCGAACACCGTCTCGCTCGAGCACCGGTACGCGCTCGAGAGCGCCGCCTATGCCGAGCACGAGATCGAGCTTTTCCCCGCATTCAAGATCAATTACGGGCTCCGCGCGTCCGTATTCAGCCTCCTGGGCCCCGGCCACACGATGACGTACGATCAGTACGGGGACATCACCGACACCGCCAGCTTCGGGGCGGGAAAGGTCATCAAGACCTACAGGAGCCTCGAGCCCCGTTTCTCCGCAACGTACATTCTCAACGACGAAAGCTCGGTCAAAGGATCGTACACGCGCACCGCGCAGTATCTCCATCTCCTCTCGAACTCGACGACGTCGAACCCGAGCGATCTCTGGGTCCCCTCGAGCAACAACGTCCCCCCCATGTATGCGGACCAGGTCGCGCTGGGGTACTACAGGAACTTCGAGGAGAACGAGTTCGAATCCTCCGTGGAACTCTATTACAAGAACATGCTGAACCTCATCGACTACAGGAACGGGGCCGACCTCCAGATCAACCCGACCGTCGAATCGCTTCTCGTCTACGGCAGGGGGTGGAGTTACGGGGCGGAATTCCTGATACGGAAACGAACAGGGAGGCTGAGCGGCTGGCTGGGGTACACGCTTTCAACGACGCAGGAACAGTTCCCGCTCATCGACAACGGCAGGGTCTTTCCCGCACGTCAGGACCGGACGCACGACATCTCGATCGTCACAATCTACGATCTGAGCCCGACGTGGAACCTCTCCGCCGTCTGGGTGTACAATACCGGAAACGCGGTCACGTTCCCGGCGGGGAACTACTGGGTCGACAACCGGCTTGTTCCCTACTACACCGAGCGGAACGGCTACCGGATGCCCGCGTACCACCGGCTCGACCTCTCCGCGACGTGGAAACTCGGCGAGCACTCACACCTGAACTTCTCCATTTACAACGCGTACGACAGGATGAACGCCTATGCCATCTACTTCAGGCAGGACCCGAACGATGCGACAAAAACGCAGGCCGTCCAGATAACGCTGTTCCCTATCATCCCGTCGGTCACGTACAATTTCAATTACTGAACAGAAGCGGAGCATACGAATGAACTCCCTGTTCCTGCGCCGTGCACCGGTCTTCGCCGCCGCGCTTGCCGCGGCATCGATCTCGTGCCAGAAGGTCATCTCCATCGACCTCAACAACGCCAACCCCCAGCTTGTGGCGGAGGCCGTCGTCACGAGCGCCCCGGGACCGTACACCGTGACACTCACGAAGTCGGGGGACTATTTCACCCCCTCGCTCTCCTTCCCCCCCGTCACGCACGCGCTCGTGACGATTGCGGACAACGCGGGGGAGACGGATACGCTGAAGGAGGTCTCCCCGGGAACGTATCACACGTCGGTCCTCCACGGCACCCAGGGGACGACGTATGCACTGCGGATCGTCGCGGAGGGGAAGGAATACGACGCCGTCTCCACGATGCCCGCCAGCGTTCCCATTGACACGCTCGTGGCCCTCCACACCCGCGAGTCCGACGGCGACCTTGTCTATAACCTCTACGTGTTCTTCAGGGATCCCCCCGAGCCCGGGAACTACTACCGGATGAACCTCCGGGTCAGCGTCCCCATATCACCCGATTCGATCGACGGGAACAGATACCACCTGTACGACGACAAACTCACGAACGGCAACGAGGCCGCGGTCAGGATACGGATGCGGAATCACTTCACAACCGGGGACACGGTCTGGGTGGATCTCCTCTCGATCGACAAGGCGTCGTACGACTACTTCAACACGCTGAACAACATACTGACGTCCGATCGGAGCCCCACCTCGCTCGCCCCCGCAAACCCCAACACCAACCTGTCGAACGGGGCCCTTGGATATTTCGCCGCCTATTCCGTAAGCTCGAAGATGATCATCCTGCCGTAGCATGCGATGTGTGAAAACACGGGCGGGATGCCAGAGACATCCCGCCCGCTTACCCTTTCGAAAGCCTGTACACGGTCCCCGTATCGAGATCAGTCACGACATCAGGGATCACCTTAAACCCGACCTGACCAACCTCTTCAAACCGGTAGACATTCTTCAGGTGAAGCTCCTGAATCACGGGGTTCTCCGCGTGAATCCGGATGGTGAAACGGCCGGCGCCGGTCAGACGCGTGAAGACGCAGTCGAGCGCAAACAGCTTCCGCGTCCGTCGCAGCCTGCTTCCGAGGAACACCTCCTTACCGGAGACGTAGACCGCCTTGAACTCTCCGGCAACCGGCAAACCCTGGAGTTTCACATCCCCTTGATCTTCGTGGACTTCCTGTAAATGAGCGTCACCGCGCCCCAGCCGACAAGGATGACACCCAGGAGCCAGAGCGGACTGTCGGCGCCGGGGACGACCGTGTGCGAGGTGATCATCGTCCAGACGAGCGGAACCGAGAGATACGTGTTGTGGCGCGAGCGCTGCGCGGTGCTGGCGACAAGGGCGGCATCCGGCGGGGTTCCCTCTTTCACCGCAGGGATGATCTTCTTCTGGGCGGGCCAGATCCGCATCCAGACGTTCATGACCATGATCGTGCCGAACATCACGCCGGTATGGATGCTGTACGCCCTGTAGCTGAACCCGGCCCAGTAGATCATCGCATAGACAATCGCCGCGATGAGAACAAATCCGACCGCCCCGAACGCACGGATGTTTTTCCCGAGCGGGCTCTTCGCGAGGGCGTCATAGAGCGGAAAGATGAAGAAGACAACGACAAGCATGACGACGGCCGGCAGGCCCCACCCCTCCACACCCTGTTCGAACATCAGACCGCCGTGGTAAAAGACGAGTGCCAGCAGAAGAAGCCCCGCGACAAATGTCCAGAGGGCGGCAAACCGGAAAAAGAAGAGGGAGCGGGGTATCAATTCCGGGATCACCTTCTTCTTCGCGTCCCCGTCCAGCGCGGCGCCGAGAGGGACGTTGACCCAGTTGAACCAGTACAGCTGGCCGATCCACAGGATGCCCGCGACAATATGAATCCAGCGAAAGAGCACTTGCAGGATTTCGGCAAAATCCATCGGAGGACTCCTTTCTTTTTGTAATTGAGGTGACCGGGTTTCTTGTGCAGCCGGTGTACGAAGAAGTTCGAGGAGACAACGCGAACGGCCCGACAAGCGTGTGAGCCGAATATACCACCCGCCTCCGTGAGTGTCAACTATAGAAAAGAATGTGAAACCTTCAGCGCCGATTCATTGTTGTAGACACATATACAGGGAGGAATCAATGCAGGAAACGCCGTCACAGTGCAAGAGGCGCATTCCCGGCGATCAGAAGGGAAGGCGGCCCCTCGCGGTCCTCCCGGCAACCCCGCGGGAATCCCGCCCGGACATTCACTATATTCAGGAATGATCAGACGATTTAATCCTGCCGTCCCCCGCTCTTTCCTCTATGCGATCGCGGGAGTCCTCTGGACGCTCGCCGGCGGCCTTCTCTGCGTCAGGGGGGCATCGTGGCTGGGCGTGTTTTCGCTCCCGGTGATCGCCTCCATCGAAGCAGGATCGGTCGCAGTTGCCGCGGCCGGGTACGTCTTCCTCTTCGCCGGCATCGTCCGCAAGAACATCGCGAGGATCGGCGAGCTCCCCGAGCGCGCGTGCGTGTTTGCGTTCACGGCGTGGCGGGGATACATCATGATCGCGATCATGATGACCGCAGGAATATCACTTCGCAACTCCTCCATCCCGCTCTACTACCTTTCATTCCCGTACACCGCCATGGGGGCCATTCTTCTCACGGGAAGCGTCGCCTTCTACAGGAGGTTCCTCGCGGCGGTGATGCCGGAGGGAGGGAGATAGGCACGGCGTCACTCCGGTGAAGGCGTGACGCCGGTTGAAACCTGTCGCATTCCGGACCGGGGCTACATCTTCCTGTCCGGGTAGAGAATCTTCGAAATCTGGTACCGGCTGTCCAGGAGATGTGCCTTCGTTTCCCTGTCGGACGGCTTCTGCAGCGCCCGTCCGATTGAGGCATCCAGGTCCATGAGCCCGGCGCGTATGATCGCGCGCGCTTCACCCGGGAGCGGAGGCGGAGGCATCATGAAGAATCCCGGGGGAAGTCCCGGAGGGGGTGACCAGGGCGGCGGATTGAGTTTCAGCCCCATGATCTCGATGTAGGCCCTCTGGAGATTGCGTCGGTACACGTCGGTCTTCACCCGGGGGGCGTCGAGCTCGCTCCAAATCCCCTTCCGGAGATCGGCGTTCATCTCGCTGAGGAGGTAGGGCTTCTCATTGTCGGCGGCAAGGGCGGCGATATTCACGAGCCGCTCAAGCCGCGCATTGTTCAGAACGATCGCAAGGATCGACCGGTGCCCGTCGAGCACTCTCTGTTCGGTGCCCGTCGGCTCGAAGAGCGCGACGAGGCCCGGCTTCAGGATCTCCGTCGGCGTCCGGAAGCCCTCCTTCAGGAGAAACGCCATCGCCTCCCTCTGTTTCACCCCCGGAACCGGCGTATGCACGACGCCCGCCTCGCCCGCCACGCGCCGCGTCATGACGACACCGCCGATTTCGTTCGCCACGTGCCCGAATTCGCGCGTGCGCTGTCCGATGAGCTCGCCGTAAATTTCCCGCAGGTTCGAATAGTCTTCGCCCGACTTCGTCGTCGCGCTGAGGAGCTTGTCCGCGATCCGTGCGATGTTCTTCAGCCCGTACGTCGTCGCCTGGACCGGGTCGGACCCCAGGTCCTCCATCTGCGCCGTCGGGTCGATCCCGTCGGGATCGCCGAACCTGAGGTACGGCTCCTTCTCCTGCCGCGCGGCGATCGCGTTGAGCGCCGCTTTTTCGTCATCGGGGGACTTCACGCCGGGAAAAATCCTGTACCCCCATTCCGCCGCGAACATGTCGTACGGACCGACCTTCGGAATGAGCGTTGCGCCGTCCCCCGGCTGCGCGACGTAGTTGAACCGCCCGTAATCCATGATGGACGCCTCGTCCCCGTATTTCGCCGTGAAGGAGGGGCTGCGGAGGCTGTCAACGGGGAACTGCGAGCTTGCCTTCATGTTGTGCGGGAATCCGAGCGAGTGCCCGACTTCGTGCGCCACGATGTACTCCAGCATCCGTCCCATGAGCTCATCGGGAAGCGGGAGACTGTTGCATGCGGAATCGACCGCGCCCGCCTGGACAAAGTACCAGTTGCGCGCAAGGTTCATCACGTTATGGAAGAACCCGATGTCGGCGTCGAGGATCTCTCCCGTCCGGGGATCACTTATGTGAGGGCCGTAGGCGTTCTCGATGTTGGACGGGAGCCACCGGATCGTCGAATACCGCACATCCTCCCCGCTCCAGTTGGGATCCTCCTTCACCGACGGCGGATCCTTCGCGATGATGGCGCGTTTGAAGCCCGCCTTTTCGAACGCGGGCTGCCAGTCCTCCACCCCCTTCTTCAGCCAGGGACGCCATTTGTCCGGTGTCCCCCGGTCGACGTAGAACGTGATCGGCTTCTTCGGCTCGACAAGCTCGCCGCGGGCGTATGCCGCCGAGTCCTTCGGCTCGAGACGCCAGCGGGCGATGTACCGCCGCTCCTCCGCACGCTGCGAATCATATCCGAAGTCGTACTGGAAAATGCCGAAATAGGAGACGCGCGGATCGTACAGCCGCGGGGTCATGGGTTTCTCCGGGAGGCGGACCATGGAGTGATGCATCACGATGCTTATGGTGCTCAGGGAGTTGTCCATCGGAACCTGCCCGGCGTCGTACGTGAGCATCACCTCCACCTCCAGGTTGTCGGGGAACGGCTTCATCCGTTCCACGAACGACCGGGAGGGATCGAGCCGCCGGACCTTGTACTGGTCGCGCTCAAACCTTGAGAGTCCGAACTCCGTCATGTCCGCCGTGAAGAGACCGCTCACGTCGATGACGACCGCGCTGGAATCCTTGTTGTAGGCCTGTATGTCGAACGACATGAGTATGGGGGCGTTCGTCGCCTTCCTGACCGCGTAGCTGATCGGGAGCGAATCGGCTGCGACCGCGAAGAACATGACGGAGCGGAGCAGTATCCTGTCTTCGATCCTCTCCCACCGGGCGACCTGCTCGTTCACTTCATCGCCGCCGTACCCGATTCCTGTCTGTGTCATTGCCTGGCTCGTGACAAGGAGGAAATCCTTGCCGATCTCCTTCCCGGGTATCTCAAAATACCATTTCTGTTTCACGCGGTAGACGTTGAAGAGACCGGTATCGGCCTTCGCCTCTTTGGTGATCACATCCGCGAACGGCTTGATCCCTTCCTTCGGGGGCACCGGGGGCTTGGCTTCCTGCGCAGGGGCTGGCGCAAGTGCGAAAGCGAGGACTGCTCCGAGGAGCAGCATGCGATGGTGGCGCATTGAGGGTTCTCCTATGTGGATGGTTTGCCTTTCTCCAGAATCGCCCTGGCTTCTTTCAGATTCTTCATGTGGTCAGGGTCCGGGGCGGGGTAGTGCAGATCCAGTGACTCGAGCGTGCTGACGATGATGTCCGCCACCGCCGTGCGCGTGAACCACTTGTGATCAGCGGGGATGACGTGCCAGGGCGCCCACTTTGTGCTTGTGTTGTTGAAGACGTCTTCAAACGCGGTCATATACTCCTTCCAGTGGGCCCTCTCACGTACGTCGGCCGGGGAGAATTTCCAGTTTTTCTCCGGCGTGTCGATCCTCTCCAGGAACCTCTTCTTCTGCTCGCCGTTCGACACATTCAGGAAGAACTTGAGTATGACCGTCCCGTTCCGGCTCAGGTAGCGCTCATAGGCATTGATCTGCTCAAACCTCTCTTTCCAGATATCCTTTGTGACGAGCTGCCGGGGGATCTTCTGGTTCCCAAGGATTTCGGGATGTACGCGGACGACGAGGACCTCTTCGTAGTATGACCTGTTAAATATACCTATACGTCCCCGCTCGGGCACCTGTTTCATCGACCGCCAGAGGTAGTCGTGCGCAAGCTCTTCGGCCGAGGGGGTCTTGAAGCTGACGACCTGGCACCCCTGCGGGTTCACTCCGGACATGACGTGTTTTATGACGCCGTCCTTCCCCGCCGCATCCATCGCCTGGAATATCAGGAGGAGGGCGTACGTGTTCTGCGCGTACAGGACGTCCTGCAGCGCGGCAAGTCTGGCGATGTCGGATTCGAGCTTCCCCGCGGCATCTTCCTTCGAGGAATATTTCCCCGTATACGCGGGATCGTAGTCTTTCAGCGTTATCGTCTTCCCCGGAGGGACAATCAGGCGCTCTTTGTTCATGGCATCAGCACGAGAGGAATGTGGATGGCGGCCCAGAGGAGATATCGCCACGCGGTCTCTTTCCGCTCTCCCCGGACAAGAAATCCGAAATACACCCCTTTGGCGATCGTATTGCTCATCATGGCGACGAGCATGGCGGGCACCACGACGCCGAACGGTGTGTCGCCCGGCCGCGCGAGCGAAAGTATGAACGGATCGATATCGCTCACGCCGACGACGGCGCCGAGGCCGATGAGACCGGAGTTCCCGAGCGTTCCCTTCACGACGGACGTCACGACCATCAGGACGACGAACACCGCGGCGAAGAGAAGGGCCGGAGTGATCTCAAATGGATTATGGAGCGGCGGTGCCATGTGGCTCCCGTCCGAGGGTTCATTCCTGGGAGTCAGCAGGGCGAGGACAACTCCCGATGCCGCAAGAACGGCGCATTTCCACCAGATGTACGGCACGAACTGAGGTCCGATGACGGCGATGAGAACGAGTATCCTGAGATACATGACGCTCGAAGCAAGTATCGCGGCCTGGAGCGCATTCCTCCCCCTTGCGGGATCCGTCTGGGCCGCGCGGCCGACCGCGACCGTCACCGCAGTGCTCGAGACGATCCCTCCGAGGAGTCCCGACAGCCAGAGCCCCACCCTGTCGCCGAGCCGCTTCGAGAGGAAGTATCCCACGAAACCGATCGTGGAGACCAGTATGACAATCTCCCATATGTGCGTCGGGTTCAGCCCGTAGCGCGTGTACGACTGGTCCGGGAGCACCGGCAGAACGATGAGCGTGACAAGGAGGAACTTGAGCGTCGCGAGGAACTCCGCGCGGTCGAGGCGCTCGACCCACGTCTCGAGCGACGATTTCTCGGAGAGGAGTATCGCGTTGAGAACGCCGACCGCCATCGCGGCCCAGATATCGACGAGGAGGGCCAGCGCCCCCGCCACAAACGTCAGTATCGCGGAGAATTCCGTCGTCGATCCGAACCGCTCGGCGCGGATCTTCGCGCTGTAGGAGAGCGATGTCAGGGCGATCATCGCCGCGAGGCCCGCCGGCAGTATGAACGCAACGCCGATCTGGGAGAGCCACGCGCAGCCGAACCCGAACATGGCGATCATCGGATGCGTGCGCACTCCCCCGAAGACCATCGTCTTCTTTTCAACTTTCGCCCCCTCCCTCTCCAGGCCGACAAGGAACCCGAGAGCGAGGGCGATGGCGAAGCGGAGCTGGGGGGTCCATTCAATTGTGTTCATGCGCCGGCCGCCTCTCCGAGCATCATCCGGATCTTCGATACGACCATGTCAATCGCGACCGCATTTTCCGCGCCGCGTGGTATGATGATGTCCGCCCAGTGCTTGCTCGGCTCGACAAACTGCAGGTGCATCGGCTTCACCGTTTTGACGTACTGGTTCATGACAGCATCGACCGTCCGTCCCCTTTCGCGTATGTCGCGCCGGATTCTGCGCATGAGGCGCTCGTCAGCGTCCGCGTCGACGAACAGCCGGATATCCATCAGGTCACGGAGCCTTTTCTCCACGAGTATCAGAATTCCGTCGATGATGATGATCTCCTTCGGCTCGATGCGCCGCGTCGCGTCCAGCCGCCTGTGCGTTGTGAAGTTGTAGACCGGCTCCTCGATGGGGCGCCCGGCGCGAAGCTCCTCCATGTGCCGGATCAGGAGGTCGGTCTCAAGGGAATCGGGATGGTCGAAGTTCACCTCTTCCGGTCGGAGGCCTCCATGCGCACTTATGTCTTTGTAATAGGAGTCGTGCTGAATGACGGCGATGCGCCCCGGGTCGAGCTGCCTGAGGATCGCATTTGTGACAGTGGTTTTGCCCGACCCTGTCCCTCCGGCAATCCCGATGACGAGTTGTTTCATGAATTCGAAGGTGTTTATCGCAGGAATTCACAAGCGGTACCAGAAGATACGTCTCACCTGAGCGATATGCAAGGAGGGGGACGGAACGGGCCGGCCGGGACCCCGTTCGGGAGCGAGGCGGGCCCCGGGCTGCCCCTGTTTGCACGATTGGGGGAGGATTTCGTATATTGAGCGTTCAAATGATGTGGAATTTCCAATGAAAAAAATCCTCCTGATCACCGCCGGCGTTCTTGCCATCGTCGTCCTCACAGGCTCACTCCTCCTCTACCTGAACCGCGAGAAGATCGTCACGTATTCGATCGACAGGGCGCTCACAAGGGTCGAGGAACAGGTCCTGCAGAGACTGCCGGACCAGGCCGCGGTCGAGGAGGCAAAAGCGGACTTCATGAAGCTCCACGAACGGCTCCAGTCAGGCTCGGTCAAGACCGAAGACGTCAAAACGCTGGCGGGGATGTTCTACAGCAGCTACAAGGAGGGGAAGATCGACTCGCTCAAGGCGCGGCAGATCGTGGAGGAGGTGCACAGGCTCGCCGCGCAGTAAGCCGCCCTCACCGGGCAAGCGTCTTTTTCCAGCGCCGGAGGGCCTTTGCCACCTCTTCGGGGGAGGTGGACCCGGCGGATTTCTTCATCGAAAGGGAGGTCCGCGCGTCGAGAAGCAGTGAAATATCCCCGGAGAACGCCTGCGAGCGGCGGGTGTACTCCCCCAGGGGAAGCTCCCCGAGCGAAACGCCCTTCTCCGCACTGAGCGCCACGATGTCCCCCACGATCCCGTGCGCGTCACGAAACGGGATCCCCTTCCGCACGAGATAATCCGCGAGTTCCGTCGCAAGAAGCTGGTCGCCGTTCAGCTCATCCTCGAACCTGTCCCTGTCAAACGTCACGGTTGTCATCATCCGGGCAAGAATGTCGAGTGAGGCGGTCACCGTGTCCGCGGCATCGAAGAGCGGCTCCTTGTCCTCCTGCATGTCGCGGTTGTAGGCGAGCGGGAGGCCTTTCATCACTGTGAGGAGGGCCACCAGGTCGCCGTACACGCGCCCGGTTTTTCCCCGGATCAGCTCCGCCATGTCGGGGTTCTTCTTTTGCGGCATGATGCTGCTTCCGGTCGTGAACGACTCCCCGATCTCCGCAAAGTGCCACTCCTTCGACGTCCAGAGCACAAGCTCCTCGGCAATCCTGCTCGCATGCATCATCGTGATTGCCGCCGCGCTTATGAATTCCAGGAGCGCGTCCCTGTCGCTCACCGCATCGATGCTGTTGGCGACGATCCCTGCCATCCCCAGCGAACGCGCGGTCTTCTCCCTGTCGATCGGAAACGAGGTCCCCGCAAGCGCCGCGGCCCCCAGGGGTGAAAGCGCCGCCCGCTTCCGGCAATCGAGGAACCGCTCCCTGTCACGCTCGAACATCTCCACGTACGCGAGGAGATGATGGGCGAGGAGGACGGGCTGCGCGCGCTGGAGATGCGTGTACCCGGGCATGATCACGTCGTCACACGCCTCCGCCTTCCCGACGAAGGCACGCTGCACCGACCGGAGAAGGACGGCAATGCTGTCGATCCGGCCCATGAGGAAGAGCCGCGCATCGAGAGCGACCTGATCGTTTCTGCTCCGCGCGGTATGCAGTTTTCCCCCGGCACCCCCGGTGAGCGCGATGAGACGCTTCTCGACTGCCATGTGGATGTCGTCCGCGGTGAACCGGCCCGAAGCGGGGTCCACGCTGAGCCACTGCGCCCGGCCCGAGGCGACCTCGCGCCGGATGCTCTTCAGGGCCCGGGTGATCTTCCGCGCATCGCCCGCCGGGAGGATCTTTGCCGCCGCGAGCATGCCGACGTGCGCGAGGCTTCCCTCGATGTCCTCGTCCGCAAGCCGCCTGTCGGTCTCCAGCGACGACGAAAAGCGGAGCGCGCCGGGATCAACAGGTTCCCGGAACCGTCCTTTCCACTTCTTCATCGCACGGGAACCGGCTGCATGACCGGGTTCTCGCGCCGTTCTTCAGCCTCGGCCGCAACCGTATTCTGAACCTGATGGTACGTCCGCACCGGGAGGCCGAATATCTTGATGAAGCCCTCGGAGGCTTTGTGGTCGAACTGGTCTTCCTCGGTGTACGTGGCCAGCTTCGCATTGTAGAGCGAAAAGACCGACTTCCGTCCCGCGACGCCCACGTTCCCCTTGTACAGCTTCACCCTGACGGTTCCCGTCACCGTCTTCTGGGTCTCGTCCACAAACGCGTCGAGCGCGTTCTTGAGCGGTGAATACCAGAGGCCGTTGTACACGAGGTTGGCGTACTCCGACGCGAGCTGGTTCTTCATGTGGAACACCGTCCGGTCGAGCGTCAGGCGCTCGAGCTCGGTGTGGGCAAAGTGCAGAATCGCCGCGCCGGGCGCTTCATAGATCTCGCGCGACTTGATGCCGACGAGCCGGTTCTCGACAAGGTCGATGCGTCCCACGCCGTGGGCTCCCCCCATGTCGTTCAGCGTGAAGACGAGGCTCACCGGCTCCAGGCGCGAACCGCCCACGCCGACCGGGATCCCCTGCTCGAAATCGATGTCGACGTACTCCGGGGTGTCGGGGGCGAGTTCCGGGGATATCGTGCGCTGGTAGGCGTCCGCCGGGGGTTCGACCATCGGGTCTTCCAGCACGCCGCACTCGATGCTTGTGCCCCAGATGTTCTCGTCGATGGAGTACGGGTTCGCCACCGTCGCGGCGACGGGGATGTTGTTCTTCCGCGCGTAGGCGATCTCCTCCTCGCGCGACTTGAACTCCCACTCCCTCAGCGGGGCCAGGACCTTCAGATCGGGGGCGAGCGCGGCGATCGAAACTTCAAACCGGACCTGGTCGTTTCCCTTCCCGGTGCAGCCGTGGGCCACGTGCGTCGCCCCCTCCTTCCGCGCGATGTCCACGAGAAGCTTGGCAAGAAGCGGCCGCCCGAGGGACGTCGCCATCGGGTACGACTTCTCGTACACGGCCCCCGCCTTCAGCGCGGGCCAGACATAGGAGGTCAGGAACTCCTCCCGCAGGTCCCTCACGTAGACCTTGGAGGCACCGGTGGCGTAGGCCTTCGCCTGGACGCCGTTCAGCTCCTTCTTCTGGCCGAGATCGCCGGTCGCGGCAATGACCTCCGCGTCCTTCCGCTCGATGAGCCATTTGACCATGACCGACGTGTCGAGACCGCCGGAATACGCGACCACAATCTTCGTGGATTTCATTCCTGTCCCTCGATAAGTTTGTTCTTGAGAAATTGAAGTACGTGTTGAGTCTTCCGCTGCGAGCCGGGGATGATGAGAAGTGTATTGTCCCCGGCAACCGTCCCGATCACATCAGGGTGTTTCTGAACATCGATGAACTCGCCCACCGTGTTCGCGCAGCCGGGGAGTGTGTGCACGACAATCATGGCTTCATTCGCGTCGATCGAGAGGACCTCGGCGTTCACGAGGGGCCGGAGAGCCTGCACCTCCACGGGCGCCTGCATCGCGTAATGGCCTCCGGCCGTCGAAACAATCCGGCTGACGCCGAGCTCTTTCATGTCGCGGGAAAGCGTCGCCTGCGTAACGTTGCACCCCCGTTTCTTCAGCTCGCGCCGGAGCCCGTCCTGGCTCCCGATCTGTTTCGTCGCGATGATTTCCTTGATCGCGAACAGCCTGGCCTGCTTTGTCATTGACGCGCCCTCATGCCGTCACCGGCGTTCCCGCCGCATTGTGGACGAGCTCCGTTCCGATCCCGAGATCGGTGAAGATTTCAAGGAGGATCGAGTGCTTGATCCTTCCGTCGATAAGGTGCACCTTGTTGACACCCGCCTTCAGGGCGGTGAACGCGGAACGGATCTTCGGGATCATCCCGTTGCTTATGACCCCGTCGGCCATCAGCCGCTCCGCCACCGACTGGTCCATGCTGGGGACGAGAAGATCGGCCGCCATCACCCCCTCGACGTCGCTCAGGAAGACGAGTTTTTCCGCCCTGAGCTCGGCCGCGACCGAGGAGGCCGCGACGTCCGCGTTGATGTTGTGCGTGTCGCCCGCGTCGTTCACCCCGATCGGCGCGATCACGGGAAGTATGCCGTTGTTAAGAAGAAGGTTCAGGTAGACGGTATTGACGTCGGTGATCTCGCCGACGAGCCCCAGGTCCACCCCCCCCTCCTCGAATTTCTTCACTTTCAGGACGCGGGCGTCGATCCCGCAGAGTCCCACCGCCTCCCCGCCGTGCCTGTTGATCCTGCCGACGATGTCCTTGTTCGTCTTCCCCGCGAGGACCATCTGGACGACGTCCATCATCGGGGCATCCGTGTAGCGCTGGCCGTTGACAAACCGCGATTCGAGTCCGAGCTTCGCGGCAATCCCCGTGATCTCTTTCCCGCCGCCGTGGACGATCGCGACCTTGATGCCGATCTTCTTCAGCAGCGTGACGTCCTGCGCGAACGTCTCCATCAGCTCGGCGTCCACCATTGCCGCACCGCCGTATTTCACGACGAACGTCTTCCCTTCGTACCGTGAAATGTACGGGAGCGCCTCGATGAGGACTTCGGTCTTGGCGGTAAGCGACGTGATCATGCTTCAGGTCCGGTAGTTTGCGTTGATTGCCACGTACTCACGGGAGAGATCGCACGTCCAGAACAGCGCACTGCTTTCCCCCCCGTTCAGGTTGACGGTGATCGTGATCTCGTCCTTTTTGAGAATCTTCTTCGCCTCCGCCTCGGAGAAATCGATGACGTAATTCTTCCGGAGGACAGGAAGGCTGCCGATGAATATTTCGACCCGTGCGGGGTCGAACCCGATGCCCGAATACCCCACGGCGGCCAGAATCCGCCCCCAGTTCGCGTCCTCGCCGTTCATCGCCGTCTTGACGAGACTGGAGTTCGCAATCGCCCGGGCCGCCCTGACGGCGCTTGCCTCGTCGGCGGCGCCTGTGACGTTGACCTCGATGAATTTCGTCGCCCCCTCCCCGTCCCTGACGATCATCTTCGACAGCGCGACGAGAACCTGCTCGAGCGCGCGGTACAAGGCATCGTAGCGGGGTCCCGTGCTCTCCGTGAGCGGCCGCGCTCCCGATGCCCCGTTGGCAAGGAGCGCAACCATGTCGTTCGTGCTCGTGTCCCCGTCGACCGATATCCTGTTGAACGAGCGGTCGGCCGCCGCCACGAGGGCGGTCCGGAGAACGCCGGGGGCGACCGCCGCGTCGGTGGTGACGAACGCCAGCATCGTTGCCATGTTCGGCGCGATCATCCCGGATCCCTTCGCCATCCCTCCCATGCGCACACGCGTCCCTTCGAGGTCGAACTCCAGGGCGTATTCCTTCACGAACGTGTCCGTCGTCAGTATCGCCCCGGCCGCCGCGGCCCCCCCTCCCGGGAGAGGGAACGCGCCGCCTTCGCTATTCCTGCGGTGATCGCCGCGACGGGGAGGAACTGCCCGATGACGCCCGTGGAGGAAACAAGGACCTCGCCGCGGCCGACGTTCAGCGCCCGGGCGGCCGCATCCACCATCGCCCACGCATCGTCCATCCCCCGGTCCCCCGTACACGCATTGGCATTCCCGCTGTTGACGACGATCGCGCGGACAGAGGGGGAACGTTCGACCTGCTCACGCGTCACGAGAACGGGCGCGGCCTGCACCCTGTTTGTCGTGAGCACAACGGCGGCGGAAGCCGGGAAGTCCGAAACCAGAAGGGAAAGATCGGGTTTCGATTTCTTCACGCCGCAGTGGATTCCCGCCGCACGGTATCCGTCCGCGGCGGTGATCCCGCCGGCGATCTCATGCAGCCCTGCGGCGGGCCCGTGCGCGGCCGGCCGCGAGTCGCGCCGGATGCGTTTCCCGCGCCCGGCACCGTTCTTGCCGGACCTCCCGGCTGCCGTCGTTTTCCGCGCCAATCCCGTCACGCTGTTCATTTCAGTCCTGTCTCCTCCGGGAGTCCAAACATAAGGTTCATGTTCTGCACCGCCTGTCCCGCCGCCCCCTTGACGAGGTTGTCGATCACGGACATGACGATAAGCTGGTTCGTGCGGGTCTCGATCGCGACGCCGATGTCGCAGTAGTTCGTCCTCGTCACGGCAAGGAGCTGGGGGATCTGGCGTGTGATCCTGACAAACGGATGGGAAGCGTAGAACTCGCCGTAGAGCGTCTGAAGCTCCGCCGCGCTCACCGTCACGGCAAGTCCCGCGTGCGCCGTCGTGTAGATTCCCCTCGTCACGGGGATCAGGTGAGGAACGAATGACACCGTCACCGGCGCACCCGAGGCTCCCGCAAGGACGCTCTCGATTTCCGGTATGTGCTGGTGCGTGCCGACCCTGTACGCGCGCGCATTTTCGTTCAGCTCGGAGAAGCTCATCTCCACGGACGCGCTCCGCCCCGCCCCCGAAACCCCGGAGAGAGAATTGATGACGATCCCCCCCGCGCTTATGATCCCGTGCTTCAGCGCGGGAAGCAGCGCGAGGATCGCGCCCGTCGGAAAACACCCCGGGTTGGCGATGAGCGCAGCGGAGGCGACCCGCTCCCTGTTGATCTCGGGAAGACCGTAGACCGCATCAGGGAGGAGCTCCGGTGCGGTATGAGGACGCCTGTAGTACTTCTCGTACAGCTCCCGGGACCTGAGGCGGAAGTCGCCTCCCAGGTCGATGATCTTCCCGACTTTCTCCTTCAGAAGCGGGACGACCTTCATCGCTTCCCCGGAGGGAAGCGCGACGAACGCGACGTCGATGCCGTCAAGGGCCGAAGGGTCGAGCTCGTCATACGCGAGATCGCACCGGCCCGCAAGCGCCGGATAGAGCGCATCAACCCTCTGCCCCGCAGAGGAGGAAGCCGTCACCTTCCGCACGCGCACCCCTGGATGGGTCGAGAGGATCCTGAGGAGTTCCGCACCGGAGTATCCCGACGCACCGATGATTGCGGCATTGACCACGACGCTCTCCCTGACGTGAAAAATAATTCTTGCATAAATATGCAAATTCTTGTATTGTTATGCAAGTCTGTTTTCACGTATTTTCTCCGGGGACCGCCATGACGATGCACGACAGGGAAGCGTCGACATTCTTTCACACGTACAAGCGACTTCCGCTCGAAGTGGACCGGGGGGAAGGGGTCTATCTCTTCACGCGGGACGGGAAGCGGTACCTGGACATGTTCGCGGGACTTGCCGTCAACGCCCTCGGGTATGCCCACCCGCGCGTCGTCGAGGCGATATCCGCACAGGCATCCCGGTTCACGCACCTCTCGAATTATTTCCTCCAGGAGACGCAGATACGGCTCGCGGAGCAGCTGACGCGCCTCTCCGGCTACCCCCGCGTGTTTTTCAGCAACAGCGGCACGGAGGCAATCGAAGGAGCCCTCAAGATCGCGAGGAGATGGGGCGCGCCGCGGGGGAAGACCGAAGTCCTCGCGTTCACGAACTCCTTCCACGGCCGTTCCATGGGAGCGCTCTCACTGATGGACCGGCCGAAATACCGGGATGGATTCGGCCCTTTTCTCGAGGGGTGCCACGTCATCCCCTTCAATGACCCCGCAGCGCTCCGGAAGGCTGTCGGGGGTGAGACAGCCGCAGTTTTCCTCGAATTCATACAGGGCGAGGGGGGAATCAGGCCCGTTTCACAGGAATTCGCACGAACGCTCGAAGGGCTTCACAGGGAGGCGGGTTTCCTTCTTGTCGCGGACGAAATTCAGTCAGGGGCGGGCAGAACCGGGAAATTCTTCGGATTTCAGCATTTCCCTGTCTCCCCCGAGGTCGTCACGCTTGCAAAACCGATCGGCGGCGGGCTCCCCCTCGGGGCGATACTCGCTACAGAGGGGGTGGCCTCAGTTCTCGAGCCGGGGATGCACGGGACCACATTCGGAGGGAACCCGGTAGCATGTGCGGCAGGATGTGCAGTTCTGTCTGAAATCGAAGAAAAGAGGCTCATTGGAAAAGCGGCATCACTCGGAGAGAGGCTCAGAGATGGCCTCAGAGGGCTCAAGGATCAATTCCCAGGGCTCATACGCGAAATCAGAGGGTTCGGCCTCATGGTCGGCGCAGAATTGGACCGAAGTGGGGAGGGAATAGCCTCTGAGATGATGGAAAGGGGGATACTCATCAATTGCACAGACACGACAGTCCTTAGATTTCTCCCACCACTGACAATAGAAGAATCCCACGTAGATGAGACAATAGAATCACTTAGAGCGTGTTTTGCCGGATTGAAGTAGACTTTATCCCACAATCTGTCATCCAGAGTTGAATCATCGGTGGGTCTCTCAGTCTCACCAATAATGCCTGTCTGTCCTGCCTCAACGTCTGTATGTCCTACCAACATGTCTGACTGACGCACACTGACGACAGGCGATCCAACCAGGACGTCTCTCTGTCCCACGTTTCCAGGAATCTCCTCGCTCAACTCCGGAGAATGCTGAACATTGGTGTCTCAAATCTAAACGTTTTTCAGTTCAGAAGGAGCAGCCCGGATGCCAGAAATGGCAATTCCTGTTGCCGCAAATGACAATACTGGATTGACTCGCCCATCAGAACCGTTCCGGATGGCTCAGGGACCGTCAGAATTGCAGTTATTTCTGATAATCCTCTGGCACGTCAATTGTCAACATATCGATAATCTCTGTATATCCACGCCTGCATCGTGCAACCGGCGTCCAACGGGAGAACGTCTCATGTACGCCATCATCAATAAGCAAGTCCTGGCCCCCACAATCACGAGATTTGAGATCAAAGCCCCGTTCATTGCGCGGAAGCGGAAGGCAGGGAATTTTGTGATGGTGCGCGTCGAAGAGGGGGGAGAGCGCATACCGCTGACAATCGCAGACGGGAACGCGAAAGAAGGGACGATCACGCTCATCGTCCAGGCGATCGGCGGAACGACAAAGCTGCTCTGCAGCAAGAACGCAGGGGACATGCTCCTCGATGTCGTCGGGCCGCTGGGAAACCCCACCCCCATCGCCGCACACGGCGTCGTTGCATGCGTGGGCGGCGGCGTCGGCACGGCGGAGCTCTATCCTATCGCGAAAGCCCTGGGAGAAGCCGGGAACAGGGTCATCACGATCATCGGCGCGCGCTCGAGGGACCTTGTGATACTCGAGGGCGAGATGGCCGCATGCTCCGACGAGACATTTGTCACGACAGACGACGGATCGTACGCGCGGAAAGGATTCGTGACGGACCAGCTGAAAGACATACTCGACTCGCCGCGCGGCGTGAAGGCGGTCTACGCAATCGGCCCACTTCCGATGATGAAGGCGGTGTCGAATCTCACGCGGTCGTACGGAGTGGAAACGCTCGTCAGCCTCAATACGATCATGGTGGACGGGACCGGGATGTGCGGCGGATGCCGGGTCACGGTCTCCGGCCAGATGAAGTTCGCGTGCGTCGACGGACCCGAGTTCGACGGCCACGCAGTGGACTTCGACGAGCTGATGATGAGAAACCGGACCTACGTCGACATGGAGAAGATCTCGGACCAGAAACACGTCTGCAGACTCACCGGCGCGGACCGGGGGGCGTCATCATGAGCACGAACAACCCCCTGAAGCCGTCACAGCGGATGAAGATCCCGCGGCAGGAGTCCATCGAACAGGCGCCAGGAGCCAGGAGCGTCAACTTCCTTGAAGTCTCCTACGGGTTCGACGAAGACCGGGCGATACAGGAAAGCCTGCGTTGCCTTGAATGCAAACAACCCTACTGCACCGACGGGTGTCCCGTCGGCATCGACATACGCGGATTCATCGACCTCGTCGTGCACAAGGACTACGTCGGCGCGGTGAAGAAAATCCGGGAGGCGAACTACCTTCCCGCCATATGCGGGAGGGTGTGCCCCCAGGAATCCCAGTGCGAATCCCTCTGCGTGATGGGGAAGAAGCTGGATCCCGTGGCGATCGGAAAACTGGAACGCTTTGTCGCCGACTACGAAATGAAGAACAACCTGTTCACGACGCCCGTGACCGCCGCCAGGCGCGGAGAGAAGGTCGCGATCGTCGGATCGGGGCCCTCCGGGCTCACATGCGCCGCCGAGCTGGCACAGAAAGGGTACCGGGTCACGATATTTGAAGCCCTCCATGCCGTTGGCGGGGTGCTGCGTTACGGCATACCGGAATTCCGGCTCCCCAAAGAGATACTCGACCTTGAAACAAACCGGATCAAGGCGCTCGGCGTGGAGATCTACACGAATTTCGTCGTGGGAAGAACCGCGACGATAGACGAGTTGTTCAACGAGTGGGGATTCAGGGCAATATTCCTGGGAACCGGCGCAGGGACGCCGACATTCATGGGGATACCGGGAGAGAGCCTGAGCGGCGTCTATTCGGCGAACGAATTCCTGACGCGCGTCAATTTGATGGGGGCATACAAATTCCCCCTGAACGACACGCCCATACGCGTCGGGAACGCCGTCGGCGTGATCGGAGGAGGGAACACTGCGATGGACGCGGTGCGCACGTCGAAGAGACTGGGCGCCGAGAAGGCGTATCTCGTCTACAGGCGGTCGCGCGAGGAGATGCCGGCGCGGGAAGAGGAGATCCACCATGCCGAACAGGAAGGAATCGAATTCCTCCTCCTGACGGCGCCCCTGCGCATACTCGGAGACAAGAACAACTGGGTGTGCGGCATGGAATGTCAGAAGATGGAGCTCGGAGAGCCCGATGAATCCGGACGCCGCAGGCCCGTTCCCTTGAAAGGCTCCGAGTTCACGCTCGAGCTGCAGACGGTGATCGAAGCGATCGGACAGAAGCCCAACCCGATCATACAGGCGACGACGCCGGGGCTTGAGACGAGCAAACGGGGGACCGTGGTGACAAACGCAAAGCAGGGAACCAGCAGGGCCGGGATATTCGCGGGAGGGGATCTCTCGCGCGGCGGGGCGACAGTCATCCTTGCAATGAAGGACGGCAAAGAAGCCGCCGCCGCCATACACGAGTACCTGAACCCGGCTGATACACCAGCGTAGATTCGATCGCAGACATCAGAAACCCCTGCCTGAGACTCCAGACAGGGGTTTCCTGTTTTTCCGTACTCAACCTCTCAGCCGGACATCCCCTTCAGCCGCGGAACCGGGCCGCTAGAAGCTGAAGTTGAGTCCCATCTGTGCCGCCCAGCCGTACGTCTGGTTGCTCGTCGGCAACTGCCCCGCCGACACGTTGTTATACGCCGGATGGGAGTAGTACGACGCATCAATATGTCCGTTGACGTTCGTCGCATTCGCAAACACGTAAAGCCTGCCGATGATCTGCTGCTTGAGCGCGATGTCAACGAGGAGGACGTTGTCGGCATAGGCGTCCCTCAGCCCGTACTGTGTGTCCACGCTCGACAGCGTCAGCTTCTGATACCTGAGCGAGAATCTCGAGCTGAATCCCGAATAATCCCAGCCCAGGATCGCATTGTACGTCGCGTTGGGCTGGTCCTGGAGGGGGCCCGAGACTGTCTGGTAATACAGCGCGTAGATCTTCTTCAGGAATGTCCCGCCCGTCTGTACGAGGTTGAACGAAGGGTACTGCTGCCGGGAACTCATAAACGAGGCGTTCAGATCAAGAACGACGCCGCTCAGGACGCCGGGGAGATACCACAGGTGCGTTTGCCAGGAAATCTCTATCCCTCTCAGGTACGCCTTGGCCGGGTCGTTCATCGGAATCGAAGCCTGGACGTTCTGGGCGCTGTTCGCTTTCGCCCACAACGTGTCGAAATACCCCGACTGCGGCCCGGGGAGCCTGTCAAAAACATCTGACGGAGCGCCCACAAGGGGGTAGGGGTAGAACGGCGTGAAACTCTGCATGCTGTAGATCAGGTCGCTGATTTCCTTGTAGAAGAGATTCACGGTCACCAGCCCGATATCATTGTTCGAGTACGTCGCCCCGAGATCGAAGTTCCACGCACTCGACGGCCTCAGGAGCGGATTGCCCGTAACGACCGTGGGGAACGCGGGGCCGGAGTATTCCAGCAGGGGAGTAACATCTCCGTAGCTCGGGAGCGAGATGCTTTTGAACGCCGCTCCAAGGATCTGGATGCTCTCGTTCGCCTTGTACTTGATATTGACGGAAGGATACCAGCCCGGGGTGTTTCTTTTTGAATCGACGAGAACCGGGGCCGGACCTGCAAGCCCGTTTTGATTCGAACCGTTGAGCTGCATCTGGTACGCAGCGATGTCGGTAGATTCGTCCTGGTAGCGCACGCCCGGGACCACGGTGAGGTTGTCCCCGACATTGAACTCACCCATGACATACCCCGCCGCGGTATGCTCCTTATCATTGTAATCCTGATTATAGGTGCCGGGCCCGTCGTTGTAGAAGGATGATTCCCACGCGGGCCAGATGGCATTCATCATGTAGTTCAGTCTATGGATATCGTACCCCGGCCCTATCGGATAACCGAGAATGTTCGTTCTCGTAAAACTCGGATCGATGAACGGGTACGCCTGGAGCCCGGATTCGAGGGCGTCATTGCTCCCGGCGAGGAACGGGAACGCGGCAATCAGTTCCTGCCTGCGCCCCTTGCTCCCGCCAAACTGCACGTCAAAATACCACCTCGCGCTCTCGCTCATACGGGTTACTTCGTGGTATTTTCCACCCAGAGAGAATTTGCCCGAGAATGAGTCCGACAGCTTGAACGGTATCTTCCAGTCGAGCTTCGCGTCGTACGATTCGTCGGTCAGCAGCGTATTCGACACGTACATGTCCCAGAGCGTCGAGAGTTGCGGATTCATGACACCCTGAATATTAATGGCGTCCAGCGGCTGCGCATATTTCAGGAAATTCTGGTTTACGGCCGCGACATTCGTCTGGAGGAAATCAAATTCCTGACCGCTCGGAATGCGCTGGTCAGACCTCGTATAGGAAATCGACACCGGAAGCTCCGTCCCCCACGGCTTGAACAAGGCCCCCAGCGAATTCGTTGTCTGTTCCGTTGTCGTGACAGTCGCGTAGATGTTGTACCGGAAGTCGTTGTTGTTGAATTCCGACTCATCGGTCCTCGTCAGGTTGCTGTCCCGCTTCTGATCGTAGACGGTGAAGAGCTTGACGTCCACGAAATCCGAAGCGTAGTCAAGGACCATGCTCGCGCCATAGCGACGCCTGTTCAGATTCGTTTCCGTGAGCGTGGCGCTGTTCGTGAGGACGTAGAATTGATTGGCAGTCTGATCGTAAATCGGCGCCGCGTATCCGCCCGCGAACTGGTCCGAGGGGAGCTGTTTCTCTTCGATGTTTCCCTGGAGGAGGACGCCGACCCGGTCGTCAAGGAACCTGTCGCTTACACTCCCCGAGAATTTGTAGTTGTTATATGAGTTCCTCAGGTTGTTGTACGCTCCGAATCCCATTGCATTGTAGTGGAAACCGGGATCTGCGGACTTGAGCGTGAGATTGATCGTCCCGCCCAGGGCGTCGGCATCCATGTTCGGCTGCAGCGTCTTGGATACTTCCACGCTCCTGACAAGGTCGTCGCTGAGGAGGCTCAGATCGATGCTCCGGTCGTAGTAATTCGTGGATGTCATCGGGACGCCCTCAATCGTCACCTCGTTGTATTTCGGAGACAATCCCCGGACCACGACCGCGTAGGCCTCGCCCGCATTCCGCTGGAGCGATATCCCGGGGAGCCTGCCGATCGATTCGGCGATGTTGGCATCCGGCAGCTCCTTCATCTTGTCCGCCGAGACGACGTTGATAATCGAGTTCGACGAAAGCTGCTGGTTGATTGCGGCCATCTGCCCCTTCGCCTGCCCCGTGACAATGACGGTTTCTCCCTGGATCGCTTGCGCGACAAGACGGAAATCCTGCGTCAGCGTGGCATCCTCGCCGACGGTCACATCCTGCAAAACCGCCACATAGCCGACATACGTTACACGAATCACCTGGCGGCCGGCCGGAACGATCCTGATGTTGTATTTCCCGTCGAGATCAGTCGACGCTCCGATGCTCGTTCCCTGGATAGTCACATTGGCCCCGGGGAGCGGATCGCCGGTCGACCTGTCAACAACGCGACCCGTGATGGAGCCCGAGGTGGCCGCAACGGCGAAATGTGCCAGGAGGGACAACAGGACAACCGGCGCGCATGCAAGCCGGAGTCCATGATAGAAAGCGTTCATACGCACACTGCTCCTTTCCAGATCTACGTGTGTTGCAGTGATGACGACGATTGCCGCACAACGACAATGAACCCGTGCTTCCGGCGGCGGTGAGAAGAACATGAGAGAGGTCAGAACGGTCAGACTGGAGAGTCTCTCCCGGTACAACAAGACTCAACCAAGCGAATTCACTTCAGGTCCTGAGAGATGCAAGGTCAGGGAACACACTCGCAATTCAAACGCACTGCCATGGATGGGTTCACAAAAACACAGGAAATGCCAGAATCCCGGAATGCGCCTGTGCGGAATCTGTCACATATTATCACGAGAATCCGGAATAATACTGACAAAAACACCATCGGAATTATCAAATTGATAAACCTGTGTCAAAATGATAAAGAGCCGCGGGCCCCTTCGTGCGAAGGGTAGTGCGTGTAGCCGATTCCCGAAACTGATCGAGAAGCGATTCCGCGGGCCCACGGAATGAGAAGTTCGCCGAAGAAACACTTCTCCTGCAGGGCGACGTTCATGTATTCGTCAAGCCCCCGGACGCGGTGGAACATTCCTTTCGTCCCGGGCGGAAACATCTCCCAGTCCTCCTCAACCGTAACACACTCGTCCGGGATCGGGAGGATCTCACGACAGCTTTCGTGCATGGCATTCACTGTCACGGTCTGTGAACGGGAGAGCTCGGGGGAGCAGAGCGGGTCCCTCCCTTCACGGAGCGCAAGCACGAGGTCGCGGAACCCCTCATAGCGCCAGTTCTCATGAAGACAATTATCGAATTCTTCCGTCCGTCCGCCGGTGTAACGGATCAATGTCTTTCCGCTGTCCGTCTGCCAGTACACGGTCCCGTTCCCGCATTCCAGGCGCATGAAGGGTCCATTTTCCCTCGCGTTGGCGTGCGTCAGGACAACAAACACGCCCGTCCCTCCTGTCGTCGTGAACCGGAGGAGGACTGTATCGGGGCCCTCGATCCGGTTCGCATGGTAGAGCTCGGCATTGAGCACAGACGGGGTCTCTGCCCGTCCGGCCGCGGTCGAACAGAGATAGAGTGCGTTCATCAGGTAATGCGCGTGGGCGTTGTTGGCCGGACTGTCCAGTATCCAGTCGTTCCCCGCGCGAAGCTTCCCCGCCCATTCGTTACGGCCGTAGTAGGATTCACTCCGGGGCCAGCCGCACGAGAGCGAAAGCGAACGCACAGGTCCCAGACGACCGTCGCAGACGCGCGCCTTGAGCTGCTGTATCGAGTTGCTGTAGATATGCTGGTAACCGACCGCCACGGTGCGTCCGGTCTCCTTCTTCGCGGCGATGAGCGCGTCGACCTCCTGCACCGTCGCCGCCACGGGCTTTTCACAGTACACGTGCAGACCGGCGCGCATCGCGTCGATGCTCACAGGGACGTGCATGTGAATACCGACGGGAACCGTCAGAACGTCCGCGGTGCCGGACGCCTCGGCGATGAACTGGCTGACGCTTTCGTACAGTGTGCAATGCCGCGCGCGCAGATCCGCAACAAGGTCCGGTCGCAGGTCCCGGTCGACCTCGAGGGCGACAACGCCCACGAGTTTCGCCAAGCCCAGCCCTTCGAGCCACTTCACGGCGTTCATGTGCACGAGACCGTACCCGCCGAGTCCGACGACGGCAAAGCGCACCGGTTCCATCAGTTCAGTTCCTTCAACGGAACAACCCGTATTTTCTGACGTGCATGTATGCCATGTAACCGACGGCCCCGAGCTGCACGGCCCCCAGCGCCGATTGCCACGGACTCAGTTTGTCTCTTGCCATCTGGAGCCGGAGCGGGGACATGAGATCGGCGCGGGGCTCAATGAGCCCTCCGGCGAACGGACCGGCGGGTCCCCACGCCCCGGAGGGTGACTGCATGAACCCGTCGTTGAACGGGAGATCGATCACGGCCGGGGGCGGCAACAGGAAGACCGCGTGCCCGAGCGAAATTCCGGGATCAAGAAGCACGATGCCGGTCAGGCGGGCCGTGTCTGAAGAGGCTGCGCCGGAACGACTTTGCGCGTCCGCGCAGAGGGGGGAAGCGACGCAGAGGAGAGACAGACCTATCAGGAGATTTGTGCGCATCTGTTCAGAATGTACGCCGCGATCGAAGGATAATCAAGGCACGCGGGGGCGCGCCACCGCGCCCCGGCATCACCTGAGATTCAACACCACGACCGAGCAGGGGGGGAGTTTGACGTGCACCGTGCCCCCCTCGAGGTGTGCTCCGTTGAACCCGGCAGGCCGCACGCGATCCGGATCGTCGAACGTGTTGTGATCCTGAATCCGGCCGGCAACGAGAATACGGCCGCTCACGGAGGAGCAGCTCATCCCGCGGAACTCGATGACGACATCCCGGGATTTCTCCGCGTCGATATTCACGAGGGAAACGTGCGCCTCACCCCCCTTCCCGCGGGACGCGGAAACGGAAAGCGCGGGAAGCGAGCTCTTCCCCACGGTGTACTCGCCCCCCCGGACGCTGACAGGGAGCATCAACGCGTCATGATGCACCGTGTACATCTCCATCACGTGATACGTGGGGGTCACGAGCATGCGAGGACCGTCCGTCAGCACCACGGACTGGAGGACGTTGACCGTCTGGGCAAGGTTCGCCATCCGCACCCTGTCACAGTGGTTGTTGAATATGTTCAGCGTCGCACCCGCGATCATCGCGTCGCGCATCGTGTTCTGCTGGTAAAGGAAACCGGGATTCGTCCCCGGCTCGACGTCGTACCATCCCCCCCATTCATCCACGACGAGAGCGACCTTCTTTTCCGGATCGTAGACATCCATTATCGTCGAGTGCCGGCGGATGAGCTCGTCCATCTGGAGCGCCCGCTGCATCGTTCCGAAGTACTCCTCCTCCGTAAACTCGGTCGCCGAACTCCGGTGATTCCAGTCGACGGCGTAGTGGTGGAGGGCTATGCCTTCGATCAACCCGGCGGGGATGTCACGCATCAGCACCTCGGTCCAGTGGTAATCGGAAGAACTCGCGCCCGATGCGATCCTTGAGAGAGAACTCCCCGATGAGGCGGGAAGAAACGTCGCAAACCTCCTGTACAGGTTCACGTAGTATTCCGCGGTCATGTTCCCCCCGCAGCCCCATGCTTCATTGCCGATCCCCCAGAACCTGACTTTCCAGGATTTCTCCCTCCCGTTTTCCTTCCTGAGGGCGGACATGGGGCTGACGCCGTCGAAATTCGCATACTGCACCCACTGCGCGAATTCCTGCACGGTCCCGCTCCCCACGTTCCCTGTGATATACGGCTCGGCCCCGAGCTGTTCGCAAAGATCAAGGAACTCGTTCGTCCCGAAGCTGTTGTCCTCCGTGACTCCGCCCCACCAGTTGTTGACCATGGAAGGACGCGCAGACCGGGGACCGATGCCGTCCTTCCAGTGATACGTATCGGCGAAGCAGCCCCCCGGCCAGCGGAGCACCGGGATCTTCAGCTTCCGGAGAGCCGCAACGACGTCATTGCGCATCCCCCGCGTATTCGGGATCGTCGTGTTCCCCTCCCCGACGAAGTAGCCTCCGTAGATGCACCGGCCGAGGTGCTCGGAAAAATGGCCATAGATGTTCCGGTTTATCGTGTCACGGGCCATGTCCGCGTTGAGGACGACGACGTCCTGTGCCGCGACAATGGAAGGGACGAGGACCGTCAGGAGACCGAGAATGCCGCGGAGGCGGAGAAAGGAGTGCATATCCGGGTTCCTTGTATTGACGTGAAGAGTCCGGCTGCGCATGCCCGAATGAGGAGACGACGAAGGAACAGGGGCATGTGACGGGTCCATCGGATGAAGGTCATTCGGGGCTTGAGACGAACTTCTCCCACCTTTTGGCAAAGTAATACCCGTACGACCCGCGATGAACGAACGTCTGTTTCGAAAGGCCTGTGTCGGGCGATTCCCTCAGGCGGAGACGGAACCGCCGGCCGATCTCCCGCCAGTACGATTCCTCCCCGAGCGCCCACGGGGCGATCTCGCACATGATGGAGACAATGAAGAGAACCTCCGGATCGGTGCTGAATTCGCCTCCAAGCCGCTGGAAGAGTTCAACAATCCGCGTCCGGTTTACGTCCTTCAGTCCCGTAAGGTAGGGGGGTTCCGCCAGTCCGTACCAGATGAGGAACAGGAGGTGCAGCGCCGTTTCCCTGTCCCGCGCCCCCTCTTTCCACCGGACGACAAGTGCGTCATACGCCCGTCCCAGAGAGGCCGTGTGCGACGGAGAGTGGTACTCCTCTTCAATCGAGTATATCCTGTCGATGGAGTACATGAGAGAGCTGCCGGCCCCGGAAGAATCTTCTCAAGAGGGAAGAGAGCCCCGACGCTCTTGAGGAGAACGAAGGGGCAAGTTCATACACCCCATCAATGAAACACTTTTCCGGCGCAGAATCAATCGCACGGCGGTATTGACCTTGAGGCGGATAAACGTACATTTCACTCCTGCAGTCATTCCCCATCTCCTCCCGGAGCGTAACAATGAAAATGCTCTTCTCTTCGGTCCTCGCCGCCGCCCTGATTTCCCCGGCCGCCGCGGCACAGAATCCGCTTGCGGTGCGGAGCGGGAATACGGAAATCTCGATCTCCCCGGGGGGTGAAATCACGGGCATCCGGCGGACCGGCACCCACTGGAGCAAACACCTCAGGGGATTGACGTTACTCGACAGCTGCCGGCAGGCCGGGGAAAACCGCGTGGAGCGCACGGCCCGGGGGGGAGTCCAGGTCACGCGGCACTTCGTCTCCGAAGCGAGGAACATCCGGCTCACGGTCACCGATCGATTCACCCCGGGGGCGTCGTCGATACTGTGGGAGGTGGAGGTCGAGGGGGGAGCGAGCCGTGGTCGACGGGAATCGGAACGCTTCTCGAATTTTCGGATACGGCGGGGGGAAGGTTCTGGACGACGTGGGGGGACCCGGAGTGTGTCACTCCGCTCGACGGGGCCGCCGGGCCTGAAATCTGGCATACTCCGCTTGTGAGCCGTCCGTTCCGGACGATGCACCTGATCTACGGCGGACATTTCGGAAGGGGGGCGGGATACTCCGTCCCCGTCTTCAGCGTGATGTACCCGGGCGAACAGACGGGAATCGGCTGTGCGATGTCCCCCGGTGATCCGATACTTGACCTCCAGATGGTGACGACCCCCGGCGGCGAGGTGACGCAGTGGCGCCGTTTCAACAGGCTCGGCGCCGGGGCGGTGGTGAAATTCAGGATGAACATATTCCTCCATGAGCCCGACTGGCGCGCGGTCCTGGCCTTCATGGCGGGCGCGTACCCCGCGTATTTCCACCCCGCGGCGAAGAACGCGCTCCAGGTGTGCGGTCTCGGGGCGTACTCCTCCTGGGAGGGGGAAGTCGACGCGGAAAAGTACCGCATGATGGGGGGCATCGTCAACTGGAAGGCGTCGTTCGATTTCAGCTACATGGGGATGTTCATTCCGCCGGTTGCAAGCGACACAACACCGTGGAAGAGGTTCGACGCGTCGTCGGGGGGCGATCCGATCCCGGGGCACGGGACGTATACGACGATCGCGCAGATGGCGCGCTATGCATCCCGGATGAAGGGGCTCGGCTTTTCGACGCTGAATTATTTCAACATGACCGAATTCGGAGGATTTTCCGCGTTCGGAAGCGCAGTCGCTTTTCCCGACCCCCACTTCACGGGGGCGGCGGACGTCTGGGAGAATCCCACGGCGTACCTGTACGACAATTTCCCGGGCGCGGTCGTTTTCGGCGTCGTCGACGACGAAGGCTGGAACAGGCGGACCCCGCAGAATCTCATGCGGATGGACATCACGTTTCTCGACCACCCGTTCCGCACGTGGGGAGGAGCGATCGTGACCGACGTGGGGGATTCCTCGTACGCGCGGTTCATACTCGGGCAGGCGCGCCTCCACATGGAAAAATTCCCCGGGGCGCAGGGGATCGCCATCGACCGGTTCGACTGGCTGAACGAATACAACTGGCACGCAGACGACGGGAAGACATGGGTCGGCGGGAGGCCGGTGCGCGCTCTTCTGAACTCCTACAGGGCGTTCATCCCCCGGCTCGCCGGGGTCGTGCACGGGGCGGGGAAGGTAATGTTCTGCAACCCCCATGTGAACCGTCTCGACCTCATGGAGTGGATCGACGGCGTGTACAACGAGTTCGGCCACATAGGTCACGACCTGAACCTGTCGTCATTTCTCACACTGTACAAACCCCTGATCTGCTGGACTCCGGACAAAGGGACCGTGATGAAATCCCCGGATGCATTTTTCCAGAGACATCTCCTGATGGGGGCGTTTCCGACCGCCCCGTTCCCGGGAAACGATCACACGATAGAGCCGGACAGTGAAGTCGAGCGCTATTACAGGGATTACGGCGCCATGTTCACGCGCATGCGCGGGCGGACATGGGTCCTCATACCGGGCGTGGCGGACGTCCTCCGCGGGGGAGCACTTGTGAACGTGTTCAAAACGGGAGACCGGGTGATCGTCCCGGTAATGCTGGGGGCCGCGGACAGCGCGGAGGTGCGCCTGCGGCACTGCCGCGAACTGGGACTCGGCACGTCACTCCGTGTGGAGACGTGGTACCCGGGAGAGGAGACCCCCGTCACGGGGCGGGCCGCCGTGGCGGCGGATGAACTGAACCTGGGCGTGCACCTCAAACGCGGCTGCGCGTTTCTCGTGCTCTCGCGGTGAAGAAGTTGAAACTGGGACGGGAAGTCTCTACATTGATGGAGAAGCCGATCATCACACGAACAGGGGACAGCGGCAATGGCAATCAGAACCGAGACGCTTCCCGGCGGCGTGGGCCTTATTGAAGTCCGGGGCTCACTCCTCTCGGATGAGGAGGTCGCGGGACTCCGACGGGCGATCGCCGAGTTCGTGGACAGGCGCTGGCGCAGGCTTCTCATCGACTTCGCCGAGACGCAGTACCTGAACAGCTCGGCGATCGGAGTCCTCGTTGCCGCACACACGACGTACGCCAGACGCCAGTGGCAGTTGAAGCTCTGCTCGATGAACAAGCACGTTCACGTGATATTCGCCATCACGAACCTGATGAAGATCTTCTCGGTGTACGACACGAGAGAAGAGGCGATCGGGAGCTTCCCCGCCGCAGAGGAAGAGCGCTAGTTCCGGAACTTCGCCAGAACTTCCTCCGCGACTTCCCGGTGGACCGTGAACGTGAGCATCTTCAGCTTCACGTAATCTTCCCTGTAGAAATAGTACCCCGGATGGCTGTTGTTGCGGGAGCCCGAGCCGGAATCCTTGATCAGGTACCAGTCCTTCCCGTCCTTCTCGTCATATCCGACAATATGTATCCCGTGGTCATCCCCCGTCGTCCCGTTTGAAAACCTGAACTGACGGGCGTTTTCATCGATGGCATTCCACGGGATATCGAACGACGGTATGACGGCAAGGCCCGCGTGACCGTCGATCCCGGGCTCGGACGTATCACCGCCGATGCAGACGGTGTGCCCGGTGCGCACGGCCTTCCTGATGAGCGCCATGAACTCCTCGAGGGGAACGTTGTGATACTCGCTGCTGTGCCACCAGTTGTCACCCGCCGGGTATTCCGCCATGGCGTAGTAGGGTTTCTCCATCAACGACATGAATTCGACGTATTCATCGAGATTGAGCCGCACGACCTTTTGTAGATACTCCTGCGGGGTCAGGCTCTCCCCCCCACCTGCACGGCCCGGGGCGGTGCGCCCAGGTAGTGGTCCAGGATCTGTCGTATCGTCCCCGCAACCTCCTCCTCATTCCAGGCGTTCTGCGTCTTCACCGACTGGAGGTAGTTCCGCATCTCGGCAAAGAGCCGGCCATGGTCGTGGAACTTCTGCCCCGGACGGAGCCCGGTGTAATCCTCCTCCGGCACGATCCCGTACTTCTTCCATATCCGGGGGACGGCGTTCGATTCGGAGCCCTCCCCGAATTCAGAGTTCCCCCGCTCGCGGACGAAACGCCTCGCCTTCTCGACGTATTCCCAGTACACGGTGTAGAGCTCCGACAGCTTGATCGACCTCTTCGTCAGGCGGTACACCTCGGACTCGTAATACGAGGTCGCCGAGAAGCACCAGCACATCCCCGAAAGACCCTGTGAGACCGGCGGGTTGTGCCAGCACTGCGTAAACTCCGCGGGCGACGCAGGGGCGACGACGCCCGAAAAATCCATCTTGAGCGTCTTCGCGGGAGCCGGTTCCTTCGCTTCAAAGTCGCGGGACGTCGCCGACATCTTCTCATAGAATTCGTTTTTTGTCGTGTCAAAGACCGCCCTGTCCTTCCGCACCCCCTGTGCAATGAGGAGAGGAGAGACGAGACAAAGGCAGAGAGCGGCCCTCAATATGATCCGGGTCATGGCATTGTTCCTTTCAGTGGGGAAAGAGAATGGAAACTGACGGTCTCAGACGATCGGAATGGGAGTGCGCAACGGACGGCAAAGAACGTGTCAGAGGGCAGCGCGGATCAGGGCTCCCCTTTCATCTTCACGTACTCGTTCAGGGCCCGGGCGAGGAACAAGAATCTCTTCTGGGCGCCCCGGTGCCAGGCGCCCTCCCCCGGAATGTCGTCCCAGCTCTTGTCCGCACCGCGCGAAATCTGAAGACTGAGGAACCTGACGCGTTCCTTCCCTTCCCTGACATCGACGCTCATCCGGAACGACAGGCTGACCGCCACCGAGTCACCGTCCGCGGTCATCGTCGACACGCCGTTGGCGACGATCGAACCGGCGTCCGGATCATCGCTCGCGATGACCGCGCCGGGGTAGCGGAGATTGTTCGTAATCCAGGTCATCGTCCTGTCGTAGATCTGCCGTTTCGTGATCCCGGACAGGTCGAAGATGAAGTCATGGTTCAACTCCTCACGCGTCGCCACCTGCGCACCCGCCCGCAGAGGGAGCGCGCCGAGAGCCGCAGCACAGAGAACGAGAATCACTCCAGACCTCACGTCGTCACGCCCTTTCTCACCGGTTTGGCCCGCTCCGCCGGATTGCGTTCTTCAGCTCTTCCCCCCGGCCGGCGCAGCGTTCATGGCAGGTGGAGTCAGTTCTGGTGCTTGAAATGTACATCACCGCCGCAGGAAAGACAAGTCCCGCCGCGACCCGGTCCGCGATCCCGCCGGAGGAACCGTGTTCAGGCCGGCACCGGCCCGGATCCCTCCCACGTCCTGAGCCCGTACCGGCTCAGATACGTCGGGATGTGCCTGTAGAGCCTGTTTTCCGATTCGATGTCACCGATCATCCGGCGTTTCTGGAAGGAGGACGACCCGCACAGAATCGTCAGCGAGCCCCCCTCCCCTCCCGCCCCGTTTACTTTCCAGCCGATTGCCCCGTGCTCCTTTGCGATTGCGATGACGCGGTGGGCGTCCGCGGACACCAGGTCACTGTGGAGCCTTCCCTGCGCATCGGTATTGTCGATCATTGCCCGCCCCAGCTCCGCGAAGTCACCCGTGTAGAGAGCGTCGCGTGAACGTCCCGCGGTCAGACGGAGATCGTTTATTTTCTTGCATTCCGAGCCTTCGCTCTCCAGCTCGCGTATCACCTTCCTGTGGACGTCCGAGGAACTGTGCGACCTCCCGAAATAGATCAGGACCAGCCGGCGTTCCAGTTCCCACCAGACGGAATTCGGGATCGCGATCTGGGAGACCGTCGCATGGGGAAAGTCGTGCATCTCGATGTAGTTGATCCCGCCGTAAGCGGAGCAGATCTGGTCCTGTATGCCGCACTGAAGACCGAGCATGTTCATCTCGACGTGGTGCGCGGCATACGCCACTTCGTGCGGGGTCATCCTCCCCGGGGTCAGCCTGTCAAGTGCGCCGAGAAGCGCAACGGAGACCGCCGCTGATGTGCCGGTCGATGCCCCACCGGGCGCCTCGGAGAAAATCGTCACCTGGAGTTTCATGTCCTTCGGGACACCCATGTGCTGTATCGCCGCCTCGAGAAGCGGGTGCCTGTCGAACAGTATCTTCTCCGGCTCGACGGCGAATTCTTCCCCGTAGTTCTCCGCGCGGACAATGACCCTGTTCGGCTCGCCGTCGAACGGGAATATTTCGATCTGCACTTCGGCGTAGGGGTACACGCCGATATTGAATATCTTCCCGTGGCGCGCAAACCACGTGTCTGTCCAGCCGCCGTTGTCGGCGACCCTGATCGGGGCGACGCTGTTGATTATGCGTAGCGGGCGGGCGGAAGGAGAAGGGGAGATCATTGTTGTATTCCATGTCAATGTACATATCAGGGGGGGGAACATCAAGAGGAGGAGTCCGCAAACGTGACTCCCCCCCTTGATTGTGGGGGCGGTGAAGGGTAAGTTAGGCTGTGCCGGAGTCCCGCCGGCATCCACCCCCGGGATGAAAGGCCCGCAATGTGAATTCACGAGAACGCGTATACGCCGCACTCGACCGCCGGCCGACGGACCGCGTGCCGATCTGGTTCTGGTTTCATCCCGACACGACGAGGGCTCTCGGCGCCGCGCTCGGGATCCCCCCGGATGCCGTCGCCGACGCACTCGGGGACGACATACGACAGACATGGGTGGGAAACAACCATGCCATGGAGGGAATCGTCCACGAACGGGAAGGGGAAGGCCACATCGACCCGTGGGGCATCCTGTGGGTCCGCCAGGGAGGATTCAACCAGGTGGAGAAATCCCCGCTCGCGGAGGCCACGGAAGAGGAGATACGGGGATACGCATTCCCGTACGGAAAGACCGAGGAACTCCTCTCGTGCATGAACGCCGTCACAGGCCGGAGGGGGGAGAGATTCATCGGGTGCGACATTTCCCCCTGCCTTCTCGAGCTCATGTTCCGCGTCAGGGGAATGGAACGCGCCCTCCTCGACATTGCAGAGTCCCCGGAAGCAACGCGCGCGTTCCTGAGGAATGCCGCGGAATTCTCGATCCACCTTGCCTCGGAGGCGTGCGGACGGTTCGCGCTCGACTGGCTCTGGACAGGAGACGACGTGGGAGGACAGCGCGCGATGATTGTCAGTCCTCAGCGCTGGCGGGAGTTGATCGGACCCGAGCTTGCCCGTATCATCGCGGCCGGCAAGTCACGCGGCGTTCGCGTGGCGTACCATTCCTGCGGTTCGATCAGGCCGATCATCCCTGACCTCATCGCGATGGGGCTTGACGTTCTCAACCCCATCCAGTGCAATTGCCCCGGGATGGACGCGGCCGATCTGAAACGGGAGTTCGGGCACGATCTGTCATTCATGGGAGGGCTCGACACGCAGCATCTCCTCCCGGAGGGGACCCCCGGCGAAGTCTACCGCGCGACGAAAGAGCTTGTCGATATCATGGCCGAGGGGGGTGGGTATATACTCGCCGCATCCCATTCCGTCCCGCCGGAAACCCCCCTCGACAACATATTCGCGATGTATGCCGCGGCGGGAGTTTCACCCCAGCAGATACAGGACAACGCCGCGGACATACGGGCCCGCGGCGGCACGGTCAGGTAGATTGATTCAACACTTATATCCCCCCCCTACCACGCAGATGAAACGGACGATTCTCGCCCTCCTTCTTACAGGCTTTCCGGCCCTGATGCCGTTCTTTGCGTGCACGTCCGCGATCCCCACGGCACGTGAAAATGAACGGTTCGCGGTCACCGCATACTCCTTCGGCCGGGGAAGACCCGTCGAACACACACCCGCAGGAAAACTGACGCACATCATCTACAGTTTCCTCCACCTGAAGGGGAACGCACTTGCCATCGACAGGCCGGGGGACAGCGCTTCAATCGCTTCCCTCGTGTCGCTCAAGGAACTGAACCCTGCGCTCAGGATCATGCTGTCGCTGGGGGGCTGGGGGGGATGCGCGAGCTGCTCGGAGGTCTTCGCGACGGAGAGGGGACGGAGGGAGTTTGCGCTCTCGACGCTCCGGGTACTCAGGGAGACGCGCACGGACGGGATCGACATTGACTGGGAATACCCGTCCATCGAAGGTTACCCGGGGCACAGCTTTTCCCCGGAGGACAGGGAACATTTCACGCAGCTCATGATGATCCTGAGGGAAACGCTGGGGGGGGAATACGAAGTGAGTTTCGCCGCGGGCGGTTTCACGCAGTGCATACTCGCCTCCGTCGACTGGAAGCAGGTGATGCTCTACGCGGACCGGGTGAACCTGATGACGTACGACCTTGTCAACGCGAATAGCACGGTGACGGGACACCAGACGGCACTCTTCTCCGGACCCGGACAGCCGGAATCGGTGGACAACGCCGTCCGGCTTCTCGACTCGCTGGGCGTTGCGCCCGGGCAAATCATCATCGGGGCGGCGTTCTATGCGCGCGTCTGGGGGGGAGTCCGCGACACGAACAACGGCCTCTTCCAGCCGGGCCGGTTCGCGCGATTCATCCCCTACAGGGAACTCGATGAGTATTTCCAGCAGCACGCAGGGTTCAGGAAATTCCGGGATACGGCATCGGAGGCCCCGTTCGCCTACTCGTCGTCACAGGGCCTTTTCGCCACGTACGACGATCCCGTCTCAGTCGGAATGAAAACGAGGTACGCACTCGAACACGGGCTGGGAGGGATCATGTTCTGGGAGCTTTCGGGGGACTCGCCGTCGAACGGGCTCCTCGACGCGATCGACAGCGTTCGCGCCGCTGCTTCGCGCCGACGGTAAATTCGAGTCTCTTCAGCATATTCCCTTTCTGTGTAATTGAAGGATTTACAGGAAAGTGGTCATAAATACACGCGGAGAGGGTCCACCTGCTTCAGGATCTGTCAATCGCCACGTTTCCGTGTTGGCACGCACATTGAAACTTCCACTGTAACTGATTACACCGAACCGGAGGGACGAGTTTGTGGGACAACAGCAGCTTCTGCTCATCATCCTCAGCGTCATCGTGGTCGGGATTGCGGTAACGCTGGGGATCATGATGTTTTCAGACAGCGCGATAGACGATAACAGGGACGGTATCACGAACGATCTGTCGAATCTCGCATCCCGCGCGCATGAGTACTACCGGCGTCCCTCATATCTCGGCGGGGGGGGGAATTCGTTTTCCGGGCTGACGGCGGACGCCGCAGGCCTGGCAAAGCTGACGAACACCCCCCGGAACGACAACGGCGTCTACACGGTCGCATCCGCCGGCACGGGGACGGGAATCAATGCCAATGTCGAGCTTCTCGGCGTCGGCAACGAGACATACGGCGGGTCGTACGTCGCCGTCCGCGTCCGCGTGTACCCTGACCGGGACAGTGTCTGGATTGTGAACTGAGAACACCTCAGGGATGAAGGACCCTTTTTTCGAACGTGGGACTTTTCCCCGCCATTGTGAGAAAGACGTCAAGCGGCACCACTTCGAATTCCGGCCCCAGCCTGTCGAGTATCCCCTTTACCCGTTTGACATCGCTCCATTCCCTGACGTGCACAAGGAGGAAGTACGGACGCTTCGCGTTGATCGCTGCGAGCTCCCTGAGGTCCGCGACTGCATCGCCTTCGGGGCGCACAGGCGAAAGATAGTACTCATACGAGACAAACGCCCTCCCGTCCTTCGCCGTGAACGTATACCCGGGGCCGTACCCGTTGACAAACCCTATCGCTTCAGGCATTCCCTCGTAGTATTTTTCGATCACCTCCTCCGGAAGATCCGTGTTCCCCTCGAATTCCGACCCCGATGACCAGTCCATCGTCTCGAATACATTCAGATCAAGCTCCTTCATCTGCGCGCGCGCCTTCGCGATGAGGGGAGGAAGAAGGGCAGGCGGGACGGCCTTCGGATAAAGATATCCGGGCCCGGAGAGGCAGCCTATGAAATAATCGTTGGGAGTCGCCATCGTATAGAAGTATTCCGCTATCCCCGGCGCCATCCACGTGTAGTTCATCAACACCTCCCACGCGTAGGGGATCTCTCCCCTCCCGGGCTTCAGCCACGCCCCAAGGCCGATGCCGTCCGTCTGTATGCAGGAAATGTACACTTTTGCTCCCGCGACGGGCGGAGCGCCCGGAGCAACGTGATGATTGTTACGGAACACGAAACCGGGAGAGACCGGGATCCCGGCGCTGAACGTGAGATTGGGGAGCGTGTTCAGCCCCTCAACCCGGTGGCCGTACGAGGAAGTCAGCGTCACGAATTCCTCCTCGAGATCTTTCGCATACGAGTGCCATCCCATGACCATCGACATCGGTTTCATCTCCGCAAGGAGCTTCCTGGAGAGGGCATACTCCGCGCTATCGGAGGGTCGGCAGGAAAGATCGCTGAAGAAGACTTTCCTGCTCACACCCCAGTCGGCCACCGCGGGTTTCATGACGCTCCCGTGTTCGCCCCCCAGCCAGACGATGAACTCCCTGCTGCACCGATTCCAGTATCTGTCCAACGCCCAGGCATAGATGCCGGCGTCGTTCATCCCGGTAAACCTCCCCCGGAAGTCCTCCAGCATTTTCAATCCCGCCCGCTCGGCGTCGGGGATCTCCCGGGCGCTGACAACAACCGCGTCCTCCAGCCCCGCGGCGGTAAATGCCACGATCAGGGATGTCCGCACCGCCGTATCCCAGACGACGTATCCCCGGACGTTGTCACCGACCGCGCGGAGCGCCTCCGAGGGGGTCTTCAGTCCCGTGAACGTGAAGAACCGTTTCGATTCATAAAAGTCGCGGGCAGAGTTCACGTAGGTGAACGGCCAATCGTCCGGGTAGAGAAGATAAAGCCGCGGGCCCGACCTGTTTGCAAGCCCCTGAAGGCTTATCATCATTGCGTTGACGGAAAGCCCGCCGGATACGGACCAGTCATCGCCGAGCCTGTAGACAAACGCGCTCCGGGCCCCCCTTCTTTTCAGCACGTAGCGGGTCTCCGGGGCGGACTTCCGGCTCGACCGTTCCACCGTGTACACAAGTATGTCGCCGCCGTCGGTCACCTCGTACCTGTGAACTGCGGTCACAGAGACCTCCCCCTGGGATCCGCGGACGGGGAAATGTTCCTCGATGCTGAGCAGGTTCATCCCCTCCCAGGCCGCGGAGACGCGGCGGGCTTCTCCGGGGGTGAACCTGAGTCCCATAAATATGTTTCCGGGGAACACCCAGCTACTCATGACCAGGCTGACGGGGGGAGCCCCCGGCACGATCGCGAGCGAGTCCCTGAACGTTCTCCCCCGTCCCCAGACTCGCAGGACCGTCAGGCTGTCCCCGGACTCATTCACCACAACGGTCAGCGCGCCGAAGTGATCAATATCGGTGCTCCGCCCGGGGAGGAGATCCCACGTCCCCGCAAGCGGGTGCGATCCCCGGCCGGGCAGCGTCCCCGAAAGTGCGAGGCAGGCAAACAGCGTACAGAGGATGGCAATCCATGTGCGTTTCATCGAACCTATCTCCCCTCATCGATTTGAATTCGCCTTGTGATTGTGTACCGGACGGGGGGGCCGCACTGCGCCAGGGAGGAGTCCCTGCATTCGCGCTCCATCACATGCACACTGTTGTCGAGCGCCGCCGTAAGGACTCTCCCGTCCACGAGACTCAGGCGGATTGTGGCAACAAACGTTTCTTTCCCGACGGAGGCGACATATCTCCCGCTGTCGGTTCGTGCAACCTGCACCCAGTTGTTCGGCGTGTCCTCCACCGGCGCGTGCATCCACGGTGCACCGGGGGCAATCGCAGGATGGGCCGGGGGAACGTGCCTCACGACGAGCGTGACGACCGAATCCCGGAGGTTCACGTCGGCGAGCGTGATGTCGAAATCGATGGCGTCCTCTCCCGTCAGGATGCGCCTGCCGTCGGCCCACGAATTGACGCCGCCGTCGTTCACGTAGACGTGATCCCCCGCCTGTGCAAGAGAGGGCTCGCGCATCGCCATCTGGACGTCCGCGTAGAACGTGAGCAGGTCGACGACCGGTCCCACGAGCGCGGGGTGGATCCCTCCCAGGTCGGGAATCGCGAGCCTGTACGCCGGAGAAAGGGAGAGCCGCTGGCGGAACTTCAGGCTCCGGGGCGGAAGAGCGATCCGGCGATCATTGATCCTCAGATCCGACCAGGAATACTCTTCGAAGAACGTTCCGGCGGAGTCGATCTTCACCGTGCCAAAGGCCCGTGCCTCGTAGTGCGTCAGCGCGTTCTTCTCCTGGTTCGTGGCGATCATGCCGTACTGCAGCGTTTCGCCGGCACGGTACCGCCGCACGAGCCACCCTGTTTGAGCCTGAGAGTGAAGCGGGGGCGTGATCATCGCGGCAAAAGAGACCGCGGTGCAGAGAGCGAGTATCGTGGTGCGCATTATTCACCTGTCTGAATTCGGGGCCGAACCGGAGGCTTCTTCTTCAATCATTCCCCGAAGCGCCGCAATGTCCACGCGGGCTTCGGGGTGAAAATCCCCGCTCCGGGCGTACTGCGAGAGGCTGTACAGGAGCTGACGCGCCTCCGGGCGCTGTTCGCCGCCGGTCAGGAGGTCGATGCTGCAGACAATAAGCGACCCGCGTCCCACCCGGGCTTCAAACACGAGTGCAAGCGGGCGGTTGCGGTTCCAGTCGTCGATGACGCGTATGATGGGGACGATTCCGGAGAGACTGTCGATGTTCATCGCCTGCGCATGCGTGAGAGCGTCCCACCACTGGTAATCGGTGTGGAATGAAGCCGGAAACGACGCAAGTGCGGGATGCGCCGGGTCGCAGAGTATGCCGAGTGTGTGAGGGGCCTGGCCACGCGTCCACGCGGTGTTCCAGAATATCGTGGAGAATCCCAGTGGAATCTTCCCTCCCCTTCCCCTGCGCACCGATCCCTTTTTGAGCGTCAGGAGCACCCGCCCCCCCTGTTCAAGGAGAGACGCCGCGTCCCGGTCAAGCGATTGCGTGACAAGGAGCGGCGATCCGCGGGTCCGGGGGAGACGGGGCGGAAACACCCAGAACCTCCAGCTGTTCTTCCCGTTTCCAACGCTGAGCGTAAAAAGATATGCGCCGGGCGCGCGGAATTTCTTCAGGCTCAGGTCCAGATGACAGAGCCCCGTGCGGCTCCCCGCGGGGATGTCGCGGAAGGGACACCTCCCCGAATCGATGCAGGCGCCGCCCGGATCCGTGACGCTCCACACGGCCGCACAGTGCAGGAGATCAGTTCCGCCGAAGTGAGCCACCTCGAGATCCGCACGGAAAATCTGCGTGCTCTCATAGACAAGACGGTCCATCCTCGCGAGCGGGACCGTGGGAGAACAGAATTCCCTGAACTCCTCCGGACTGATGTATCCCTTCCCTTCCGAGAAGTCGTTGAGTATGCCGACGGGGGCCGTCCCCTGGCCCGGAAAGTCGTGAAGCCCGAGGAGCTGGAATCCCGCCAGCCCGGGGGTCCTCAGCGCCGCCTCGATGTCCGCCTTATAACAGAGGGCCTGAAGCCTCCCCGAAGACTTTACAAAGAGCGAGTCGAGGTTTCCCATCCCTTTCGCCATCAGGTCATCCCTGACGATCTCATAGTTACAGGCGCGAAGAACCCCTGTGTAACGCGGAATTTCGCTGAAGTCGGGATACGCGCACCACTGCCCCATCTCGTGCGACACGACCGGACGTCCGTAGCGGCTGACGGTATCGTGAAAGTCGAACCGTGTCGAGGGAGGATCACTGTTTATGATGCTCCGGAGCCCCATGCCCCAGACCTGTATCCTGGGCTGCATGCTGCCCAGATAATCGCTCTCCTGAACGTCGGGCCAGCCCGATCCCGATGTGTAGACGCGCCTCCGGTCCCTGTGCTTCCAGTATCCGACGACACCGTCAAGAAACGCCGCGGCGTTCCCGCCGGAGAGCTCGTTGCCGCATGCCATCATGCAAAATGAAGGGTGATTGCCGAACGCCGAAACTATCCGATTGCTCTCTTCCACAAGCCATGCGTCCACGGGCATCCCGTCCCCCACCCGGCACCACAGACCGCACTCAATCTGGAGATAGAGACCGTGCCTGTCCGCGGATGCGAACGCGGCGGCCGGGGGACACCATGAGTGGAAACGAACATGATTAAGGCCGTGCGCGCAGACGGCGTCAAAGAGATGATCCCAGGCGTCCTCGCGCATCGATGGATACCCCGTCAGCGGGAACATGACACAGTCGAGCGTCCCCCGGAGGAAAACCGGCCGGCCGTTGACCGTAAAGCCGGTCCCCGCAGCGCGGAAATCCCTGAGCCCGGCCGTCACGGAACGGCTGTCCTCCTGAAGCGTGTCCCCGCCCCTCCACTCTGCAGTGACTTCATAGAGGTCCGGATGGAATTCATCCCAGAGGAGGGCCTTCTTCCCCAGGGGATACCAGTTCATCACCGTGAGCGTGTCGGCCGGGATGGACCTGCGTGACGTCCTGCGCGGACCCGTTCCGGAGCCCGGGATGTTCGCAGAGAATGAGAGCTCGCCGCTCTGCGGGCGCCCCGTCGTATTCCGCAGACGGACGACAAACGTGAAAACCCGGGCGCCGGCGTCGGGGAACACACGGAGGTCCTCGATAAACACGGGGGAACCTGAACGGAGCTCGATCCGGCCGATGATCCCGTTCCAGTCGGTCTGCGTGTGATCGGTGATGCTGTGCGCATTCCGTCCGATATCTATCGGACCGATCCGGTTATCCACGCGTATGGTGATCGTGTGTCTGCCGGGGGACATGAACTCCGTGACATCGTACTCATGCGGAGCCGCGAGGCTGTTCCGCATACCGGCGGTTGCGCTGTCGACCCAGACGCGGGTCTCCCAGTGGGTGCGTTCGAGCGAAAGAACGATCCGCGAGCCGGACCATCCCGGGGGAATGTCGACATCGCGCTGGTACCATGCGGCGCCGGCGTAGACGAACCGGGGGGTAAGCCAGAAGGGGAGTTTGATGCCGCCGGGTATCCTGTAGGGCGCAAACCTGATGTCCGTGTACCAGGAGCTGTCGACGATCCCTCCGACCCACTTCGTGTCGACGGTGACTTCATCCCCGCGCCCGTTTTCCGCCATCGATCCGGGAAGCTTCACGCTGTCGTCGAGCCGTGCGAGGAACCACCGGGCCCGGATTCCCGCGTCAGCGGGGTCCGTGCGGAATCGCCAGGCACCCGAAAGATCAAGCGTCCCGGCGACGACAGGGACAGGAGGAGCCGCCGGCGACAGGAGAAGGGCGAGAGCGGCGGCGGCCATGGAACGGGTCATTGCCGTGTCACGCTGTGGTCCGCGAAGCGTCAAAGATCTTTATCGTCTCGTCGTTCAACAGGACCCAGATCGTGTAGCCGCCGAGGAGCGTCCCGACCGGGATCCTGAGGAGATTCAAAAACGACACAACGAGCATCAGCACCCTCCCCCATTTTCTCTTCCCGAGCATGCCGGCGGCTGCGACGATGGCCACGACGGACACGGCCGACATGCAGACCGCCACGACAACGAGAACCGCGGGAACGATGTCAATGAGTCCGGGAGGGATGTCACGAACGTCCGCAGACGTCAGCCGCACGACCATTTCGAAAAAACCCCGGAAGCATGCCCCAACGAGGAGGAGAAGGAGCGCAACGAGTATGAGCACCGAACGGTATACGATATTCAATATGCCTGCGAGCTGTATGTGCTTTTCCATGTGAGAGTCTCCTGCTGATGCCGGCCCCCGGAAGGCGCGGTGGGTTAGTGCATGCTGCGTTCAGACGGTCCTCCGGCTGAGCGGGAGTCCGGTCTCCCGCGCGATTGAGGCGGCGAGCTCATCGCCGGCCCCGCTGAACCCCCAGTAGAACAGGTGCCCGATCGGATGGTCGGCGCGGATCTCCGCAACCGCCCGGAGTGCAAGCCGCCGGGCGAGACCTTTCCTCCTCTGTTCGGGGAGGACGAGCGCAGAACAGAGATACAGCGCGTCATACGTCCCGCCCGGCTGAGTCATTGCAAGAAGCTCCCTTTCGTTGATTTCGACGGACGTGAACCGATCCATGAGCACGCGGGTCGTCGGAATCACAAGGATCCACGCAACGGGCCCCTCAATGTCACTCTCTTCCGACATCGTGGCGGGATGGATTGCCCTGAGCTTCGCCATTGTGTCGGCGTCGACGGCGAGCTGATCCGGATCGTTCTTCATGTCGAAGAACTCCTCCGCGAGGTTGATTATCCGCTCGAGATTGCCTCCGGCCATCGTTCAACCCGTGAAATGACACGAGAATTATCTTGTATGGTACGGAATTATTCGCTATGTAGTATAGCAAGATGGACTTCGCCAGGGACTGCTTTGCCCTCCGGCGACCTGTTCTTTGCGTCCAACCGTGCGAAGCGTTATTCATCAAGGAACCATCTATGAAGAGGCTCCGCATCGGCGTTATTGATCTCGTCGCCCCCCGGCCGGGCGGCTCGATGTGGTCGAAGATGATGAACGCAAGCTTCGCCAGCGTCATGCCGCAGGCAATTTCCGTGTGGTGCGAAGAACAGGGACACAACGTCACGTACGTCTGCTACACCGGCCGCGAAGATCTCGCGACCTGCCTCCCCCCGGACACCGACCTCGCATTCATCGGATCATTCACTGAAGCGTCACATCTCGCCTACGCTCTGAGCGCCTATCTCCGGTCGCGCGGGGCGGTCACCGCACTGGGAGGACCTCACGCCCGGTGCTTCCCGCAGGACTCGCAGCGCTATTTCGATTATGTGTTCGGGTTCACCGACCGCGACACGGTGAACGCGGTCGTCGAGGATTGCTCCCGGCACCGGCCCATAGGAATCCGCGTCTCCGCGGCGGGGCAGCCCCCGTCGCTCCCGGGCGTGCAGGAGAGGTGGAAGTTCATCGACGCCACGCTCAGCAAAGCGCCGATCATCAAGATCGTTCCCATCATCGGCAGCCTCGGGTGCCCGTACCGCTGTTCGTTCTGCATCGATTCCACGGTGCCGTACCAGCAGCTTTCGTTCGACCTCCTGAAGAGCGACCTGACGTTCCTCCGCGGGAAGTTCCGCCGCCCCCTCGTGGGTTGGCATGACCCGAACTTCGGCGTCCAGTTCAACGAAACATTGGATGCGATTGAAGAAGCGGTTCCCCCGGGGAGCATCGACTTCGTCGCCGAGAGCAGCCTGTCGCTCCTCACGGAACCGCATCTCCTCCGGCTGAAACGGAACAGCTTCAAGATGCTCCTCCCGGGGATCGAGTCATGGTTCGCGCTGGGGGAGAAATCGCGGACGATGAGAATCACGGGGATGGACAAGGTCCGCGAGGTCTCGGCGCACGTCAACACGCTGCTGCGCCACGTGCCGCTCGTCCAGACAAATTTCGTCCTCGGCCTCGATACCGACGAGGGGGATGACCCCTTCGAGCTGACGAAGCGGTTCGTCGACCTTGCGCCCGGGGCGTTTCCCGGGTATTCGCTTCTGACCGCGTTCGGGCAGGCGGCGCCGCTCAACCTCGAGTACCAGCGCGCCGGCCGCGTGATCCCCTTCCCGTTCCATTTCCTGAACAACAACGGCGCGATGAACCTGAAGCCGAAAAACTACTCCTGGCCCGATTTTTACGACAAGGTCATCAGCCTGACGGAGTATACGTGCTCTCCACGGGCCATTGCGCGGCGGGCATCTGCAACAACCGGGTTCACCCCCCGCTGGCTCAACACGCTCCGCGCAGTGTCGTCTGAAGGGTACGGACGGATCCGGTACTTCAAAGAGATCCGGCGGAGGCTCGACACGGACATGGGTTTCAGGGATTTTTTCGAGCAGAGGACGACGACGGTCCCCCGGTTCTACATCGACGCGATACAGCGCGAGCTGGGCGACATGTGGCAGTGGCTCCCCGCCGGGGGGACGGAACATGACCCCTACGCGTATATAAAGGACGAAGAAGGGAAAGCGGCCCCGGAGGAGAGTGTGGTCAGGTCGCTCCACGTCGCGGCAGTGTAACGGGCGGCGCACGCCTCCGGCCATGCCTGCGGGCACGCCTCAAGCGTGCCAGGCCCCCGCCTCCGGCGGGGCAAGCTGGAGTGATTAGGTTTTAAGGTCACAGTTTCGCATATTGATACAGGTTCTTTCCAGTGCCCCTTTCATCGTTCCGGTGGAAGGGGCATTCTTTTGTATGAATGCATTCCCGACCCGAAGGACTATGCCATGAAAAAGAAAATTGCGCAAATCCTCTTCCTCCTCACGGGACTGGCGTCACTCGTCTGGATGCTCGTCAGAGTCGTCCCCAAACCGAGCCGGGCGGAATATCCCTGCATGAAGGTCGCGGCGCCGCTCGCCGGGAGCTTCGTCGCCTACATCGGCGGGATGGCGCTCGCCCTCTTCTCGGTGAAAAAGGCCGGCGCCCTGTTCAGAAGCCGGAGGGCCATCCCCGCGCTCGTTCTCGTGTTCTGCGGGATCGTCGTGGGAATGTTCACGCTCCTCAAGACCGATTCCGAGTCCAACGCCGCGATACTTGCCACGGACTCGCTCTTCGTCCCCAGCGACGCGCCGAACACCCCCATGGGTGTCGCACGGGGGATATTCCCGGGACGCGTGGTGTGGGCGTGGGATTCCACCGCCACCACGTGGGACGGAGTAACGGGAAACTGGTGGAACGACAACGTGACGCACCAGAACGTCGTGGATTCGATGCTGACGAAATCGCTCCGCTCGATCTCGGGGAAATACGCGGAAAGCGCCGCGTGGGACACGCTCTTCAGGTATTTCAACCTGCGCCACGGGAAGGGGAACGTCGGGTACACGCGCGGCGAGAAGATCGCGATCAAGATCAATCTCGTTCAAACAAGCTTCCCGGGGTACGTGGGCAATTCGGTGTTCGTCGCACCGCAGCTCGCCCTTTCACTTCTCAGGCAGCTCGTGACAATCGCGGGGGTCCGCGACAGCGATATCACAATTTTCGATACGGACCGGTACGTCCCCGATCCCGTCTTCACAAAATGCAAGACGGCATTCCCCGGCGTGCATTTCATGGGCTGGCAGGCGATCAACGGCCGGGAGCAGTACGTCCGGGACACGACGGTGCTTGTCCACTGGGCACAGAAGCTCACAATGGAGATAAACGGAGGGAACCCTGCTTATCTCCCGACAGTCGTCACGCACGCATCGTACATCATCAATCTCGGCCAATTCAAGGCTCATCGGTACATGGGATTGACGCTCTGTTCGAAAAATCATTTCGGGACGCTGAGCGTGTCCGACAGCACCGGGACTCCGCAGCAGGGCGTGCCGCACTATGCCGGGCTTCACCCGTATACCGCCGTACACGACATCACGATCGTCGGCAGCCCCGAATGGACGTTCAAGGGGAGACCGATGGGAACGTACAACACGCTCGTCGACCTGATGGGACACAGGGATCTGGGCGAAAAGACGCTCTTGTTCATGATCGACGGGCTGTATGCGGTCGAAGGAGAGGGGAACCCGGTGGCGAACACGAGCCGGTGGCAGTCAACGCCGTTCAACGGACACTGGTCGTCAAGCCTGTTCATGTCGCAAGACAACATCGCCATCGAATCCGTGGGGCTCGATTTTCTGCGTACAGAACAGGCGGTCAATCCCAATTACACGCTCACGTACGGCGCAGTTGACAATTACCTCCACGAAGGATCACAGGCGAACAATCCGCCGTCAGGAACGTTCTACAATCCGAACGGCGATTCGGTCAGGCTGCCAAGCCTCGGCGTTCACGAGCACTGGAACAATGCGGCGGAGAAGAAGTACACGCGGAACCTGGGGATAGGGAACGGCATCGAGCTTGTGCAGCTCACGGGGAATCTTGTCACAGGCGCGGGGCCGGCGGCAAAGGAGCCGTCGGGGTTTGCCCTCCGCCAGAATTACCCCAACCCGTTCAATCCCTCGACGACGATTACGTTCACCATCCCGGGAAGCAGGACAGTCGCACTCGACGTCTACGACGTGACGGGGCGGCATATCCGGTCGATCGTGAACGGAACGATGGGAGCGGGCGAACACACGGCCCGGTGGGACGGAAGGGATGACAGGGGGATCCCCGCCGCGAGCGGGGCGTATTTCATCACGATGAAGGCCGGTTCGGATTTTGCCGCGACGCGGAAAATGATACTCGCAAAATAGGCACATCGGTCATCCTGCGGCTCAAAGCAGCCGCGGGATGATCTGAGAAGCGGTCATTTGATGCCGAGCTCCTTGCACATCCTGTAAAAATTGGACGGCGCGAGCCCCAGCTTCTCGGCGGCGTTCGAATCGGAGCTTGATATGCTCCGGACGTATTTGAAGTAGCGCGTCCTGAACACACGCTCCACCTCCCGCAGGGGGAGAATGCGGCCGTTCGCCATCTCCTCGAATCCCGCGACATCCTTCCCGAGCACGGGATTGGGGAGTATCATGGGATTCGAGACGTCTTTCGCCGTGATGCTCTCCGGGCAGTTGAGAACCAGCCGCTGGACGACGCTCCTCAGCTCGCGCACGTTCCCGGGCCACCGGTAGTTCACCAGGATCTCCCTCGCTTTCGCGTCCACCGAAGGCACCGACACGCCCATGTCGTTGCTGAAGTACTCCAGGAAATGGTCGAACAGGAGCAGGATGTCCTCCCCCCTCTGCCAGAGGGGGACGATGTTCAGCGGGACGATGTTGAGCCGGAAGTAGAGATCCTCCCTGAACCTCCCTTCGTTGACCTCGGAGGCGAGGTTCTTGTTCGTCGCCGCAATCAGCCGCACGTTGACCGAGATGCTCTTCGTCCTCCCGATCTTCTCGATCTCGCCGTCCTGTATGACACGCAGGAGCTTGACCTGCGCGGAGGGGGAGAGCTCCGAGACTTCGTCGAGAAACACCGTCCCGTGGTTGGCAACCTCAAAGAGCCCCTGTTTCGCCGCGTTTGCGCCCGTAAACGAGCCTTTCTCGTAGCCGAAAAGCTCGCTCTCAATGAGCTCCTGCGGAATGCTCCCGCAGTTGATCGGGACGAACTTCTCGAACCGCCGCCTGCTCTTCAGGTGGATGTTCCAGGCGACGAGTTCCTTCCCCGTGCCCGACGCGCCGCTGATGAGGATGTTGACCTCGCTTTTGGCGTATTTCTCGATTGATTCCTTCAGTTGGATCATCGGCTTTGATTCGCCGATGAGCCTGCGGAAGTCGAGCATGCTGTTCACCCCCTCCATCAGCGTCCGGTCCGCCTTCAACGACCGCTTTTCGAGCTTCTTCTTCTCGTAGGCGTTGAATATGCTCAGGAGGAAATCCGTCGGCTGGTAGATGTACTCCTCGATATGCCCGGGGTATTTCGTGCAGTACCAGAACGCCCCGGCCTTCAGGAGGTTGTTCGCGAACTCATAGTCGGTGATGTTTATCGTCATCTTCGTGACGACGATGATCTGGATGCACGGGTCGATCTCCTTGATCTTCCGTATCAGCTCTTCCCCCTTGAAGCCTCCCGAAATCTGGTAGTCAAGGATCACCACGTCGTAGGCGTCCGCCTTCTTCTGCAGGAACTCGACGGCCGCCCGTCCGTTCGACACCACGTCGGTGATCCGCACGCGCTCCGAGAAGAAACGCAGGGTGTTCCTCACCCGTGCGACGTCGAATTCCTCGTCTTCAACGAGGAGAATGGAAATCGGATTCGTGGTGCTCATGGCATTTTCCTGCAGTTGAGACAACAACTGTCACACAGCCGCTCCCGGCGCGCTGCCGGGCCGGCGTCACTCGTTCCGTATCGCGATCATGAACCTGCAGCCGCCGCCCGGGAGGTTTTCCGCGTCCAGCGCCCACCCGCATTTGCCGACCGCAAGCTGGTACGCGATGTAGCAACCGTACCCCGAGTGCATCCCCTCTCCCCCCTTCGTCGTTTCCTGCTCCAGGAACAACCGCCTGATCCCCTTCGGCCCGGGCTCAAGGAGCGCCGCGTCGATCCCCACGCCGTCGTCCTGGATCGTCACGTGCGTCATCCCTTCCTCGCGCGAATACCGGGTCCGTATCGTTATGGTCACCGACGGCCGGCCCCCGTGGTCAATGCTGTTCTGGATCAGCGGCTCGAGGATCTCCCAGACGATGAATTCATTCACGTGCACCGGCGGGAGGGACTCTTCGAGCTCGAGCTTGAACTGGAACATCTCGTTCTTCGTGGAGATCCTGAGGAAGACATGTTTCACGATGAAGCCGATCACCGAGTTGATGTCGGCGTTGAAGATGGGGTTGACGATCGTGTTGATGTCCTGGTCGTACCACTTCATATCATAGATGATCCGCGAGATGAAATTCGCGTACGTGAGAACGCGCGCCTTGAGCTCGTCCAGGTTGTGCGCGTTCATCCGCCGGGCGTCTTCCTTGATGAACCCGATGATCTTCTCCGCCTTGTGGTGCGTGTGATAAATCCTCCGCGTGAACAGGGATTCCTTCTCCAGGCGGATCTGGTTCTCCAGGTATTCCTGGTGTTCGGCAAAGAGCTTCCGCTGCATTTCGTCGCGCTCCCTCACCGCAAGCGAGGAGACGGCGAATATCGCGATCAGTCCCACGAGGATGAGCGCCGAGAAGACGATGGAAAGCTGGTCCGCGTTCGTCCGGACCTCGTTCGTCAGGAACGAAAAATCGGGCGTGATCCTCATGTAGAGCGCGCCGATGTACTCCCCCTCGGGCACGAACGGCACGACCACGTTGAACGTCTTCTGGCTCGTCAGCGAACTTATGATCTCCTCGTGCTCCTTCAGTTCGTTCTGCACGGAGAGGAAGTACGTCACGGCCTGCGATGCGCCCGACGCCGTATCCTCGGCGTACGGCCGGAGCTTCCCCTGGAAGTACGCGTACATCGCCTGGCCGTTGCCGATGACGTAGATCCGCTGGTCCTTCAGCAGGATCAGCCGGATGTCCTCGATGTTCCGCTGGATGAGCTGCTGCTTGAAGAAGACGTTCAGGGAATACACCATCGTGTTGTCCGTGCTGTCATACTCCGCTTCGACGGGAGACTGGTTCTGGAAGAGGAGCTCGAGGCTTGCGGACGTGACGATCGCGATCCGCTCGGCGTAGTACTTCTGGAACCAGTTCTGCGTCCCCTGGAGAAAACCCCCGAGAAGCGATTTCTGGAGCAATGCAAGGATGATCTGGAAGGAAATCAGGACCGCGAAGAGAACGATGATGTGCCTGATTTCGAAGCGGTACTTCGACAGCTTTCTCCGCAGCCGGAGCGGGATCAGATCCCTGTACGAGTCCATCGCCTCACCTCGCCAGGGCGAGAGACTGGTCGGCGTTGATGTCCCGGGTCGCCTGTTCCACGGCCTCGTCCACGGTGATCTTCTTTCGAATCGCCAGGGAGAAGTAATGAGACATGATCTTCGAGTAGTTCGTGTAGTCCTTCACCGCCGGGCGATGGACGCCCGTCTTCAACAGCGCACTGATGCGGGCGATCTCGGGATACTTCGCGATGCTCGCGGAGTCCGTGTAAAACGACTTCACGACGGGATAGTACCTTGACACCCTGTAGAAGACCTCCTGGGAATCGTCCCGCAGGAGAAACCGGACGAAATCAACGACCGCTTCCTTTTTCCTGCTGAATTGCGGCATCATGAGGTTCCACCCCCCGAACAGCAGGGCGGGCCTCCCCCCCGGGATATAGGGGAGCGGCGCCTTCCTCAGGTGCTCCTGCTTCTTCCTGTCAACGGGCTGGTCGTTGAAGTCCATGTCATACGTCGTCCATCCCCTCAGGAAGAGCCCGTCGTTCCTGATGAAGTACTCGTAGCTCGGCGCCTCGGTAAACGACGTCACCACAGGGGGTGCAGCGCCGTCCCTGTTGAGGAGGTCCACCATCTGCTGGAGAGCCTCCTTCCCCTCCGGAGTGTCGAAATTGAACCCCACGGTGGAGAAGTAATCGGGCTTCAGGCTGAGGAGATTTTCGATATAGTTGCAGATAAACCCTTCGTAATCGGCCGCCGGGAAGACGTAGAACGGTCCCCTGTACCCCAGCGTATGCCGCAGATTCAGAAAGTCGGGCCATGTAATGTTGTTTTGAATTCTCCGGATCGCCTCTTCCCCGCCGGGAAGTGCCTTCAGAATGTCCTCCCTGTAGTACATCGTCGACTGGACCATGTCGAGGGGGAGCGCGACGAGCGCGCTGTCCCCCTGGCAGGAATAGAGCGCGTCCGGCACAATCCGATCCAGCTCCGCGGGGGTGAAATACTTCCCCAGGGGCTCGCACCACCTCGCAAAGCGCTTCACCCAGACAATGTCCACCGCGATGAGGTCGAGGCCTTCCTCCGCCCCGCGGAGGGAGCGGGCCAGGATCTCTTTCCTCTCGTTCGTACTGAAGTCGAGGTTCGGGAAGTCGACCGGAATGACCCTGATCCTCCCGGCGTGCAGGGCATTGTACCTGTCGATGAGTATCCGGTGAGCGTCGGTGATCCGGTCCGCGAAATAGATCTCCGTCACTCCGGGGGGGGGCTGGCGCACCAGAAGCGAGTAGAGGAGAAGGTACAGCAATCCCAGCGCCACGAGAATGGCGACGCCGTTTGTCCACTTCAGTTGCCGTATCGTGCGCATAGTGTGAACGATTCCTGCGGGAAGAGGTGCGCGGGAAAGGAGTCCTTCCGCTGATCAAAGGAACGCAACAACGCCACCAGAATCAAGCCGAAGGCGGCGCGCTGAGCGTCGCCGGAGGTGGCGCCATAGGCGCCACGGAAGGCGGTGCCGTACGCCGTCGTGTCTCCAGCAGTGGCGCCTTCTGTGGCGCCTTCTGCGCCACAGGTGGCGCCACCGCTCACCTGCGTGCGTGCGCCACGTCCCCGAGCGACAGCGTCCCCGGATTGTCGTAGAGACGTTTGACCTGGTCCGGCGTGTTGTGGGTCGTGACGAAGTTCGCCCAGATCATGAACCAGGTCCAGAGCGGCTGCGATTTCAGAATCTCCGGCGCCGGCACTTCGCCCACTTCGCCGAGCGCGATCAGTTTTCCCCCGCCGAGATCGACAAGCTCGTCGTGGTGGCTCTGCCGGAAGTCGTAGTGGTAGACGTCGGCCGCAAGGACGTCGACCTCGTCGAGACCGGGAAAGTACTCGTCGTACGCGTATGCCTGGTCGTTGAAGAGGCGGCGCGGCGCGTTGGCGTCCCAGACCCAGATCAGGTTGTCGAGGTGATGCACGTTGACGAACCGGTCGTACATCATCCTGTAGAGTTTCGCGGAACCATCCGCCCCCTTCCTGTTCCCCCACCAGAACCAGACGCCGTTGGATTCGTGATACGGCCGCCAGAGTACCGGCACGCCCAGCGCCTTCAGGTCTGCCAGGTAGGACGCCACGGTATCCACCTGGCGGATCCACTGGGCGTTCAACGCCGTCCCCGGCGTCGTCAGCTCGCGCCACTCGGCGTCGGTGAGCTTAGCCTGGACGCTTTCCTTCCATCCAAAGGGGGGATCGTCCATCGGCCTCCCGGCATGCCACATGAGCGTGATTATGCACCCCTCCCTGAATTTCTCCCGGGCATCCCTGACAAGCTGTTCCGCGTTCCCCTCCCTGTAATACGCGATGAAATCGCTCCCCCAGACCGCAGGCAGCTTCCCCGTGAGCTCCTTCACGCGATCGGGAAACATGTCTCTCCTCCCGACGGGATTGTGCTGTCCCGCGATGATGTTTTTTCCTGAAATCGAGTAGAGATACGACAGCAGTTCCTTCGCCGCCGGAGTTGCGTTCCTGTTGACGGGAGCATACTGCACGTGACGGGGGAAGAGATCCCGGAGCCGCCGGACGCAGTTGATCATCGCCCGCGATGTGTGATACTCCGCCTTCCAGATCGTCCCCTTCGGGGCGGTCGTGTTGCGCGGCGCCCTGTCGATCCCCCCCCAGAACCATCCCCCGTGTTCCTCATCGATGAGGTATTTCTTGCAGTAGGCCCACTGTTGCGTGAACTTGCCGTAATAGTCGAGCGTATCAGAGGGATAGAGGACCGACATGTAGAGGAAGGAATTCAGCGCTTCGACCTGCGACCACCATTCCTTTGTCTCCCGCCCGATCGTCACATGCCCGTCCGTGATGCGGGGGTCCCCGCCGTCGAAGAACCCCCCCACGCCGGCGTCCCAGCCGTGCCGGAGCGCGAAATCGACTTTCTTTTTCGCGATCCTGAACGTCGCCGAGTCGTCCCTGATCCCCAGCACCTGCGAGGCATCAAGGAGGAGATAGGAGGTCTCGACGTCGTGTCCGAACGAGATATGGTCGATATCAAACCGGGCGGGCCCCGCGGGCGTTCCGGAGGTTTTGTACGTGACCGGGATCCAGTCCCGCGTGAAGAAGAGGTTCATATACCCGGCCTCATTCGTGATGACGTCCCGGACGATGTGGAGCATCGAACCCAGTCGCTCCTTGAGCACCGAATCCGGCCAGGCCTCGTAAAGGGCGGTGTACGCCTCCATGAGATGGATCATGGAGTTCTGGTCTTTGGGGGGGGTGTGGTTGAACCCCTCCCGGGACGGGAGCCCCTCCCTCGAGAGGAACTGGAAATAGCCGCCGTACACCGAATCGTAGCTGTTCTTTTCAAGCCAGCGGTACGTTTTCAGGGCGAGGTCCAGCGCGCCGCTATCGCCCGACGCCATGTAATACGTTGCAAGCCCGTATATGGCGAACGCGTTTCCGTACGCGGTCTTCGGTATCCCCCCGGGTCCCGTCACCGGCTCGCCCTGCCGGTTCACGAGATCGTAGAACCCACCGAACTGAGCGTCCCACATCCTGTCCCTGAGAAACCTGTACCCGTGCGCGGCATACGGGAGGAGCCTCCGGTATCCAGCGCTGAAAAGCGCGGCGTTGGCTATCGACCAGACGTGCCGGGCCTGCGTGACGATCATCTTCTCCTGGCGCCCGTCGAGCTCCCACCTGTAATTGATATCGCTGTAATACCCGCCGTACACCGAGTCGACGCAGAGCGGATACCAGCGGTCCAGTTCCACGTCGAGCGTGTGCTTGATCTCGACTGCAATCGAGTCCCCTCCGATCGGCGCCGGGGGAGCCCCGTTCATCTTCCCCCCGGGCATCGCGCAGCACTGTACGATCAGGGAGAGAACAAGGAACGCAACACGTGACATGCGGTTCATAGCCTTCGGGCCTCTTCCCGGTTCACTGCGATCCGTTATTTATTCAGCAGATTGTCGGCCGCCATCGCCAGGAGCATGAAATCCGTCGCGCCGCCCCCCATAACGTATTCCGTCTGCTGCCAGAAATACGGCCAGATCTTCAGCTCCGGCAGGTCGGGCCGGATCAGCGCCGTCCCGCTTGCGACGCCCCCGGGAATGTACGACCACTCGTCCCTGTTCGCACCATACGCCACCGTGAGCGAGCGGACGCCGACGCCGGAGGCGAACGACGAGGTGTTCTCACCGGGATGGCACCCCAGGACGAAATCCAGCGCGTTGAACGCGTAGTCGGGGGTCATGAGACGCGGAAAACCGATGTAGAGGAAGAGCTGCTCAACACCGAACGACTGAATGTCCCAACCGGCGCCCCAGATGTGCGGCTGGTAGGGAACGCCGTACGGGTTCTCCTTCGAAAGCTCGCGGACTCTCGCAGCATGTGCAGTGACTCCGCGCTCGATCGTCGCCGTGAACGCGGAATCGGCGAGCTTCGCATTCACGCGCCCGAGGAACTCGGCGTAACGGCCGACCCTCCCGCCGATCAGGTCGGCGTTCGCGAGGAGCACCGCCGCGTATTCCTTTTCCGACGTCGAAAGGTAGAGCTCCCCCGCCGCGCCGAGGCGTTCGGCCACGGGGCGGGACCTGTTCTTGCGATACAGATCCCTTGCCACGGTCAGCGTCCGCGCAGAGAGCCGGGGATTGAAACCGGCGATCACGCGCGCCGCCGCGGCAAGCGTCTGGGCCACGTACAGATCCCTCGACGGGTTGACCTCCGTGAACAGCAGCCGGTCATCCGCGGGAAGCGGGCGGTGAAGCACCGGGTCGGTCCCGGAGGCGGTGTAGATGAGGTTGTCCGACATCGTCGCAGCGTCGCCGAGGTGCACATACTGGCGGATCGTGGGGCAGATCATTCCCCTGTACAGAATGCCGAGAGATTCGTAGGCCCCCACGATGCTGAGAAGCCCGTGTTCGATCTGCTCGAGTATGTCCGGCCTCCCGTCCGGCCGGTGCATCTCCACGACCCGTGTCTCCTGGTCGACCGACGTCGCGTCGTAGTCGTTCCGGAAAAACTCGTACGCGAGCGCGAGGCGGTAGACCGTCCCCGCCTGGGACTCCAGGCGTATGTCGTAATCACCGGCATCGTGCCAGCCGCCGATGTTCACGCCGGGGATGTGCTCGCCGGGCTTGAACGATGTGAGCGTCGAGGAGCCCTGCATGTAACCGTCGAAATGATCGTGGTTCAGGGGCGCCATCAGCGCGTCGTCCATGTGGCAGAGGCCGTGCCAGACCTTGTACCTGTCGTTGATCCTCATGTGGCACATCTGCACGGGGAGGAAATACTCAAGCGTCGGCTGCCAAACATGCCGGGCGAACACGTCACGCGCGATCTCGAATTCGTCCGACTCGACGTTTCCGTACCGCACCCTGTAGATCCCTTCCTGCGTCACGTCGCTGAAATCAAACCGGAGATACCTGTACCGGAGAAACGTCCCCCACGGCTCCGGGGCGGCGGTCCTCTTCACAACGACGGCGGAGTCAACGCCGACACGGACCAGCTCGACAGGCCCGAAGTCCCGTGAGGAGCGGTCGAGCTCGATCACCGCCACCTTGTTCTGTTTCGGATGATATCCAGCCTCTGAGACCTGCACAACGGGAGCCGACTTCCAGCCGGGTCGCGGCTTTGGCGTTATGACCCATTCCACCGCGTTCCTGACGGATCCCGCTGCGATTGTCGAGCGGACCACAAACCAGCCGTTGTTGTACAGCCCCCTCCCGTCGATGAGCCGGAGATCCCCGGTGCGCGTCGTTATCGTCATTTCCCTGTCCCGGTCACCCGGGGCGACGACAAGCGTTCTCCCGGAGGCAAGGGGCCTGATGCCGAGGTCCCCGCCCGGATCGGTCTGCATCGGGCCGTCCGCCTGCCGCGGAAAGAGGCCTGCTTTTCCGTCCATGAGAAAGTGTTCACCGAAGAGCTGGCCCGGAAAAAGCTCGAGGTTGAATCCCACCCTGTCCGCCCATTCGGCAGGCAGGGCCCGGTCCAGGTTCACGACGATTTTGATGCCATCCCCCTCAGGATGCGCCGTTATGGAATACCTGAACGCGAGATCGGGGTACTCGATCGGGTTGAATCCCTTCCTGTTCCTGCTCGAGTCGGGGTACCAGAGCGTGACAGCGATCGACTCATTTTCCCTGTCAACCGTGCGGGGCCCGACGCGGGGAACGGGCGACCACTGTCCGGGCGCAGGTTCCAGCCGCACGTCTCCGTTCGCGGCGACCCGCCGCCCGCACTGGATGATCGTGACTCCTCCCTGATGACCCTCCGGATAGAAGTCATCAAAGACCATCACGTTAAGCCCGGGGCGCTCAAAATAACCGGACGTATTCAGACGGAGCGCGGTGGAATCGGGAAGGGGAGCGGCAGGGGAGGCCGTGAAGAGGGGAACGAAGAGTGAGACAAGGACGCACGCGGAGGCACGGCGTCCGGCTGCCCGGAGAGCACATCGACGATCAGGGACGATAGCCACGGTTTCGTGCCTCCTCGAGTATTGTTTCCGTCGCGGTTGCGCCGATCCTGCTGACGCCGAGCTGGCGGACGCGGAGCAGATCATCGAGCGTCCGAACACCCCCCGCCGCCTTCACACCGACCGAGGCGGGAGAATTCTTACGCATCAGGCGGAGATGGCGGTCGACCGCTCCCTGGTACGCGTACATCCCGTTCGGCTGCTTCACGAACCCGTACCCCGTGGATGTCTTGACAAACGCCACGTTGTTCTCCCCGCACACGCCGCACAGCCTGACGATGTGCGCATCGTCGAGGTAATCGTTTTCGAATATGACCTTGAGGAGGGCATGCCCTTCCGTCACCACATCATTCACCGCACCGATCTCGGAGGAGACGTAATTCCAGTCTCCCCCCAGGACCTTCCCGACATTCACGACCATGTCGATTTCGACGGCGCCGTCTCGGACGGCCTCTTCGGCCTCTTTCGTCTTGATCGAGATCGTGCTGTTCCCGTGCGGAAAGGCGATGACCGCGCAAACGCCCACGCCGGACCCTTCAAGGACATCCCGTGCAACCGGGATGGAATACGGCTTCACGCACGCCGTGGCGACGCCGTACCGCTTCGCCAGCACACATCCGGCAAGGATCACCTCATCCGTCATCGTCGGATGGAGAAGCGAGTGATCGATCATCTTTGCCAGGGCTGAAAGGGTAAGGAGTTGGTCCATGGCTCACTCCCCGCCGTGAGGCTTCGAAGGCTCCGGAGGCTCCGCCTTCATTGCGGACTTGAAAAACTCGCCGCTTTCCGTAAGTCCGTACGTGTCCCAGGAGGTGATCAGGGGCGGACCCCACTCCGGGTCGAACACCCAGGCAACCCAGCTTATGCCCCTCCCCTCGAGATAGCTCACAATCGTTTTCCCGTAGTCGCCGTTGTCGGCCGTCCCTCCCCTCCCCATCGTGAACCCGATCTCCGTGGCAATGATCGGAAACATGTCCGCGGCAAACCCGAAATCCTCCTCCCACTTCGGTTCCCAGGGAGGGGTCCTTTTGTGCGGATAGGGATGCGTCACGTAGCCGATCCCCTCCGCCTCCACGGGATTGATACGGAGCGGTGTGAGATCATATGCCCAGTCGAACCCGGCCACCAGGGGAATCCTCTCCGCGTCAAACGCGCGTATGACGCTGATCAGGTCCTCGTTGATCTCTTTCCACTGGTCCCATGACATGCGGCCGAGCTCGTTCCTGTAAAGGGTGGGTTCGTTGAAGAGCTCGTAGAAGGCCACGGTGTTGTGCCCCTTGAAATGCCGCGCGATCGTGCGCCAGAACGCGAACGTCTCCTCCATCGACGTGTTGTACATCGGGTCCTGGAAGAGCCCGCTCCTCAGGTTGCCGATGGAATGCCAGTCGATGATGACATACATCCCGAGGTCCGTGCACCACGCCACCGCGGAATCGAGGAGCGTGAGATAGCCCTCCGGGGTCCGCGCGCGCCACGCGACAGGATGAACCGGTATGCGCACGAGGCGCGCTCCCGTTTCTTTCACGCGGACGAAATGCGCCCTCCCCCAGCGCCCCTGGCTCTCGATCTTGTCCGGATCAGAAATCGAGAGGCCGCGGAAAAGCACCGTCTTGCCGGCCGGGTCGACAAACCGGTTTCCCCTGACGGAGATCAGTGGAAGTTTTTTCGACACCGGGCTGTTGAGAGCCTCCCCCGGGTGCCGCTCATTCCACCACGCACGGACGATCGCATGGCGGGGCCCCCCCGCTTCTGCGGGCACGCGATCCTGGGCATGAAGAATTGACACGGCGCAGACGATCGCCGCACAAAGCGCGGCGATGATCGGATGAAATTTCGAGTGCAGGTTCACGGCGGACCTCAGCGTGCGATAGGGAGCGTGGAAGAGAATACACGGGAGTGGATAAGACCTCAATTAAAGTGCACAGATAATGCCAGATTAGAAGCCTGACCAACACCCCAAATCCGTCAGAATTCAGCAATTCACCGGCTTCCGGAGCGCCGGAGCATTCTCGTTGTGATTGCGTTTTATCAAATTGATAAAGACCCCGGACGGATCCGGATTCCAATGTCCAGCTTGATTATCACGGGGCGGAAAGGTATTATGACGCTTGCCTTCCGACCTTTTTCCGGCCCCGCTGACGGATGAATGGCCCGCACGGATTTCCGGAACACCTGCACCAGGAGAACGCCCGATGACGCCAGAGAAGAAGCGCGGCCCCGGCGAGGAACCGGTTCTCGAGAGCACGCTGGAAATACTCGACGTCCGCTCCGGCGCACGGACCACCGTCCGCCGCGCAGAGGAGCATTTCGAGGCGCCCAACTGGAGCCGGGACGGGAGGAGGCTCGTATACAACAGGGACGGAAAACTGTATGCGATCCCCGTGAGCGGTGGTACGCCGGCGGTCATCACGACAGGTTTCGCCGACCGGTGCAACAACGATCACGGGCTCTCCCCTGACGGGAGCGAAATCGCCATCAGCCACCACGGCGAGGACGGAAAATCCCGCATCTACATACTCCCCGCCGGCGGCGGGGAACCGCGGCTTGTGACCCCGTCGGGCCCGTCATACTGGCACGGATGGTCGCCGGACGGGAGGATGCTCGCGTACTGCGCGGAACGGAACGGCGCATTCGACGTCTACACGATTCCGGCGCGGGGGGGCGAGGAACGGCGGTTGACGAACACGCCGGGACTCGACGACGGCCCGGAGTATTCTCCCGACGGCGCGACGATTTATTTCAACTCGGCAAGGACCGGGCAGATGAAGATCTGGCGGATGAACGCCGACGGGTCCGCCCAGTCCCAGGTGACACCCGACGACGCGTGGGGGGACTGGTTCGCGCACCCCTCGCCCGACGGGAAGCTCCTTGTCTTCGTCTCGTACGACAGGAGCGTCGAAGGACATCCTCCGAACAAGGACGTCGTCATCCGGATGCTCCCCGCCTCCGGCGGGGAGGTGAAGATCCTGGCCCGACTGTTCGGGGGACAGGGAACGATGAACGTCCCCTCCTGGTCGCCCGACGGGACGAGAATAGCATTTGTCAGTTACAGGCTTCTTGCGCCGAGCATACGGCACACAACGGCAGCATCATGATGCGAAAGGAGCGACCCATGCAGGGAACAGATTATTCGCGACGAAGGATTCTCAAGACGATCGGGGCCGGCACGCTCGCCCTTGCACTCCCCCGGTTCAACGTTCTCGCCGGACCGGCATACAAACCGAAAATCGCACTGCAGCTCTACTCGATACGGCGGCAGATCGAAAAGGATTTCGACGGATCGATACACAGGATCGCGGAAATGGGTTTTGAAGGGATAGAAACGTATGCGCTCCCCGACAGCGTCTCCCTTGACCACGCCGCGAAGGTGTTCCGCGATGCGGGGCTGAAGGTGACGAGCATGCACACGGAGCTTCCCGCGGGGGACAAGAGGGACGGCGTCCTGAAACTCGCCGACGCCTACTCGTGCGACACCGCTATATATCCCGGATGGCCCCAGGGGGACAAGTACAAGGGCCTTGCCGCGACAAAACACATGGTCGAGGTCTATGACGAGGCCTCTGCGTTCCTGAAGAGCAAGGGGCTGAAATTCGGACTCCACAACCACTGGTGGGAATTCGAGCTGACGGACGGCATCTACCCGTACTACTATCTGCTCGATCACGTGAGCAAGGACGTCGTGTTCGAGGTCGATACCTACTGGGCAAAGACCGGCGGGCAGGACCCGGCGAATGTCCTGAAACGGTTCGGCAGGCGCGCCCCCCTGCTCCACATCAAGGACGGCCCCGCAATCAAGGGAGACAAGGCTCTCGAGCAGGTCCCGGCCGGACAGGGGGTCATGGATTTCCCGGCAATCGCCAAGGCAGGGGGAACGAACACAAAGTGGATGATCGTCGAGTTCGACGAGTACGCAAAAGACATATTCGACGGCGTACAGGCGAGCTACACGTACCTGACAAAGAACGGGCTTGCAGAAGGGAAAGTCTGACACACGCGCGGGTGAATCCTGACGAAAGGCCAAAGAAAAGGCCAACGGAAAGGCCAAACGAAAGGATTGACATGTGAAAGTCCTCTTTATCGGCGGCACGGGAAACATCAGCGCGCTTGTGAGCCGTCTCTGCATCGAGCGCGGCATCGAGCTTTTCCTTCTCAACCGCGGTATGCGCACGGTGGACCTGCCGGGGGCGACGTTCATTCACGCAGACATGTCGAAGCCCGGCGCGCCGGACCTGGCCCTCAGGGAGCACCGCTGGGACGCCGTCGTCAACTGGATCGCGTTCACGGAGAGCGACATCGAAAGGGACATCGCTCTCTTTGCGGGACGTACAGGGCAGTACGTGTTCATCAGCTCGGCATCGGCGTACCAGAAACCCCCCTCCCACCCGGTGATCACCGAATCGACGCCGCTCGGCAATCCCCACTGGGAGTATTCCCGCAACAAGATCGCCTGCGAGGAGAGGCTCAACCGCGCCTGGCGGGATGAGGGATTTCCCGTCACGATCGTCCGTCCCTCACTGACGTACGACACGGTGATCCCCGTTGCGATCGGCGGGTGGACCGAATACACGATCATCGACAGGATGAAAAGAGGGAAGCGCGCGATCATACACGGCGACGGCACGTCGCTCTGGACGATCACGCACGCGGAGGATTTTGCGAAGGGGTTTGTCCCGCTGCTGGGGCACCAGCAGTCGGCAGGCCATGCGTTTCACATCACGTCAGACGAGATCCTGACGTGGAACCAGATCTACCAAGCTGTCGCAGACGCCGCGGGGTGCGAACTGAAGGCGGTGCACATTCCCTCGGATTTCATCGTGCAGTGCGACGAGTCGTTCAGGGGGACGCTTCTCGGCGACAAGGCCATGAGCGTGATATTCGACAACAGCAAGATCAGGCGGTTTGCCCCCGGGTTCGTCGCGACGATTCCGTTCAACAGGGGGATCCGGCGCACGCTGGCATGGTTCGACGCCGACCGCGGGCGCCAGGTCGTCAACAGTGAGACCGATGCCCTGATGGACCGGATCATCGCGGCGTACGAACGGTAGAGCCCGGTGAGATGAAACGCGCCGCGGCCTCCGGCGCGCTTCTCCGGCTCAACTCAGGACCACCTGCACCGAAACACCGGTCACGCCCGCCGCCGGTCTGGGAATGACATTTCCCTCGAGCGCGCGACCGTCCACGGTCATCCGGACGGAATTCCCCTTCCCCTTCCTCGTCACCCTGATGTCGTACCGCACACCCTGATAGGCCCTGCTCACCGTGAAGCCCTTCCACGCGGGAGGGACGACAGGCGCCACCATGAGCCCGTCGTACGTGGGACGCACGCCGAGTATGGACTGCGTTATCGCATAGAAATTCCACGCGGCCGTCCCGGTCAGCCAGGAGTTTTTCGCCTCCCCGTGCGTCGGCGCGTCCTTGCCGGCGATCATCTGGGCGTAGACATACGGCTCGCAGCGGTGAACAGTGCCGATCGCTTCCCGGGCCGAGGGATTGATCCTGGAGTAGTATTCGAACGCCTGTCCGCCGTCCCCCAGCATCGTTTCGGCGATCATGATCCACGGATTGTTATGGCAGAATATGCCGGCGTTTTCTTTGTACCCCGGGGGATACGAGGAGATTTCCCCGAGATTCAGGTAGTACTTCGAATACGCGGGCTGCTGGAGCATGATGCCGTGCTTCGTCGCGAGGATCTTCCGGACGGAATCGAGCGCCTTCCGTGCCTTGCCGTCTTCGAGACCGAGGCCCGCCATGACGCAGAACCCCTGCGGCTCGATGAAGATTTTCCCCTCGTCGCATTCCCGGGAACCGACCCGGCTCCCGGAGTCGTCGTATGCGCGCAGGAACCACTCCCCGTCCCACCCCTGCGTCAGGACTGTCCCCTCCATGCGCGCCGCAGACTCGAGACACATTTTGACGTCCGCATCGCGCCCCCGCCTCCGGGCAATTTCCGCAAGCTCGCGCGCCGCCATGACGAACTGCCCGCCGATGAAGACCGACTCCGCGACCTTCCCGTCCTTGTTCGTCGTCGTCTGGAATGACTGGCCCGGCGTATCGGAGAAGCAGTTCAGGTTGAGGCAGTCGTTCCAGTCGGCGCGCCCGATCAGCGGGAGACCGTGCGGCCCGAGCCGGTCAAGCGTGTACCGGAGGCTCCGCCCGAGGTGCTCGTACAGGGGGGTTTCGCTCCCCGGCGCATTGTCGTACGGCACCGGCGCGTCGAGTATGGACCAGTCGCCCGTCTCCTTCAGGTAGGCCGCGACGCCGATGATCAACCAGAGGGGATCATCGTTGAAGTCGCTCCCGATGTCGTTGTTCCCCCGTTTCGTCAGCGGCTGGTACTGATGGTAGGCGCCGCCGGTCGGGAGCTGCGTTGAAGCAAGGTCAAGCACACGCTCCCGTGCGCGTTCGGGGACCATCTGGACGAATCCGAGAAGATCCTGCGTGGAATCCCGGAAGCCGAGGCCGCGCCCTATCCCCGACTCGTAAAACGAGGCGGAACGTGACATGTTGAACGTGGCCATGCACTGGTACGCGTTCCAGATGTTCACCATCCGGTTCGTGTGTTGATCGGGCGTGGCCGCGCTGTATATGCCGAGAAGCCGGTCCCAGTAGAGACGGAGCGATTCGAACGCGGCATCGACTGCCGCGGCCTTGAGGTACCGCGCAATGACAGGCCGGACCGTCCGCTTGTTTATCGTCTGCGACGACGGCGGATCGAACTTTTCGCCGACGGGATTCTCGTGATAGCCGAGAACGAATATCACGCGCCGGGTCTCGCCCGGTTTCAGGCTCAGCTTCACGTGATGGGAGCCGATCGGGGCCCATCCGTGCGCCACGGAGTCGAACGAACGGCCCCGCGCCACGGCGGCGGGATTATCCCACCCCCTGTAGGGTCCGAGAAACACGTCACGCTGCGTGTCGTACCCGGCGAGCTTTTCGGAACACGCAAAATACGCGAAATGGTCGCGGCGCTCCCTGTATTCCGTCTTGTGATAGATGACGCCGTGATCGACCTCCACCTGACCCGTCGAGAAGTTCCTCTGGAAGTTCGTGGAATCATCCTGCGCGTCCCAGAGGCAGAATTCCACGGATGAAAAGAGGGAGAGCTTCCGCGGCTTCCGCCCTTCGTTTTTCACCGTGACCTGCCAGATTTCGAGGTTCTCGCCGAGCGGGACAAAATAGAGCGTCTCCGCTCTGATCTTTTCGTACGTCGAGCCGATGATCGTGTACCCCATCCCGTGGCGGCACGAGTACTTCTCCATCCTGTGCTTCGTCGGCTGCCAGGAAGGGGACCAGAATTTTCCGCCTTCGTTGTCCCGCAGGTAGACGTACCGGCCTCCGGAATCGAACGGAGCGCTGTTGTACCGGTACCGGGTCAGGCGCCGCAGGCGGGCATCCCGGTAAAAGGAGTATCCCCCCGCCGTGTTCGAGATGATACCGAAGTATGATTCGCAGCCGAGATAGTTGATCCAGGGGAGAGGGGTGTCCGGCCTTGTGATGCAATATTCGCGGCGACTGTCATCAAAAAACCCGTAACTCGAATTCGACATTGGCATTTCCGTTAGAAAGGGGTACCTGACATTGGCGAGGGATGAACAGATTCAAAAAAAGGCAGCCAGCTCCTCGCTGGCTGCCTTCTGAAGCGTGCAACGAACTGCGCGAAGAGGAGATTACTTAATGAGCGTCATCTTCTTCGTTGCAGTGAAGCTGCCAACGGTCAGCCTGTAGAAGTAGATGCCGCTGCCGACCGTCTGGCCGTTCGAGTTCTTGCCATCCCACTGCGTTTCCTGCTGGCCGGCAGGCATCGCACTGTTGACAAGCGTGCGAACCTCCCTGCCCAGGATGTCATAGACAACCAGTTTCACGACCCCTGCCTGCGGGAGTGAATACTTGATCATCGTCGACGGGTTGAACGGGTTCGGATAGTTCTGGCTGAGCTGATAGCTGCCGGGAACCGTCGAAGGAGCCGTCGTTATCCCATCAGAAATGCCGCCTTCCGACATGTACTTGGCATGGACGAGTGACCAGTCCGTCGCCGAGTTGTACGATGCGAGCTTCGTATCGTCCCAGATCAGCGCACCGATCGGAAGACCATCGATACCCGAGAGCTGCGTGGACTGTGAGAAGTTCTCCGTCAGATCCGTGAACTTCGTGATCCCCGCCTGACCCGAGGTCATTGCATCGGTCTTCACGCCATTCTGGATGCCCGGAAGGGTCGTCGGGTTGTAGTCGCCCAGGATGTACTTTGTGTTCTGAAGCGCGGCACCGCCCGCGAAACGTGTATCACTCCACAGATTCTGATTCCAAACCGCCATCGAGTCCACGATGTTGCTCGTCGCGAACGTGGGGGTCGGGAATCCAGGATCCGTTGTGCTCGTCCTCTTCTCGATGAACCCGCCGTTCGGAGGTCCGTACGCGGCAAACAGCGCTGTCGTCCGCGAGTTCTTCCATTGACCCGGCGTGTTGCCGATGATCCACGGTCCGGTCCCCGCACCCGCCCAGTTCAGATACGACGGCAGAGAGGTCTGTCCCTTGAACGCCAGCGTATACTTGCTGTTGGTATAGTACCCGGTCGTGAGCAACGGGGAGAAGAAGTTGATGTTGTCGGAGATGTAGACCTGCAGATGGTTGAGCGCCAGGAGTGGCGAAAAATGCGTCGAATCGGTCGGCGAGAGCCAGTATGCCTTCTGCGTGACCAGGCCGTTCGTCGAGTTGTTGGTGTCGACGTTGATCGTGCTCATGAAATATTTGTCCGGATCCTGTCCCGAGTTCGTCACGTTCGTATCTTCGCCGACCCAGTTCTGGTTGACGAATACGTTGTTCGTGATGAACATGTGGCGGTGATACGGGGAGAGGAGCCAGTACTTGTGGTTGTTCCAGATCGTGCAGTGGTTGATGTACTCAAAATCCGTCAGCTCGTTTTGCTGGAGGAACGTGAGTCCCGCGGTCGTCGTCGTGACGTTCTCAATCCAGAGCGTGTCGATCGGGTGCTTGCACTGGAACACGCGCGAACCCCACCACTGGCCTCCCTGGAACATGTTGCGGAAATAGGAGTTTGTGATGAAGATCTTCGCGCCGTACGGCCACCCGCCGATCGCGCCGGATTCGTTCGTGCAGTCGAACAGATCGATGCTCGAGAACTCGAACAGGCAGTTGTTGATCCGGAGCGACTGCGCCCGCTGGTTTGCGGTGCCGCAATAGAAGAGCTCGGCGTTGAACGACCCGGTCAGCATCTGGGCCTGGTAGTGGATGTTGTTGCAGACGATGCTTCCGTAGACCGTGTTCGTCCCTTCGGTGGTGGCCGGGGGAACGGGAGAGATCAGGATGATCGGTTTCGTCGTGTGCGTGGGCTGCGCCGGATCGGGGACGCCGCATATCGTCAGTGTCCCTGTGGGGTTGTAGCAATAGATCGGCGCAAGCTGGTAGTAGTACTGACCTTCATAGAGAGCGTATACCCGGTTGACGTTCTTCCTTCCGCCGGTTGTCAGCGTGTCCTGATTGATCGTTGTCTCGAGCGATCCGGCGTTTTCGCCGCCCGCAAGCGTGCCGCCCGGAATATAAATCGTGTCTCCCGCCGCATCGAGGTTCTTCGGGACGTACTTCACGTAATTCTTCGGCCCGATCCCCGCGTAGCCTGTCATCGCGAATGCGAACAACAAGCAAAGTAACATTCTTGATTTCATGTCCTTCTCCTATGGTTTGTTTTGCTGACGACTGACTTGAAATCCTTTGCTTCCGCGTTGTCTATCCCATCCTTTCACCTCCTTTGTCCAGCCTCAGTTGTGATTCGAACCGTGAAAGAGCACACTGTTCCGAACGGTCGGCGCCCTTCGGATTAATAGTTGTACGTAAGCCCGATCTGCACAATCCAGCTGTACGACTGGCTGCTCGTGGGGAGATTGGCCGCCGGCACGGTGTTATATGCCGGATGAGAGTAATAGTAGTCGTCGATGTGATTGTTGATGTTGGTCGCGTTCCCGAACGCGTAGAGCTTCCCGAAGATCTGCTGCTTGAGCGAAATGTCGAACAAGACCACGTTGTCGTAATAGCTGTCCCTGAGCCCGTACTGCGTGTCCATGCTCGACAGCGTCTGCTGCTGGTACCGGAGAGAGAACCTGGAGCTGAATCCCATGTAGTCCCACCCCAGTATCGCGTTGTATGTCGCCTTGGGCTGATCCTGCAGCGACCCGGATACGTTTTGATAGTCCAGAGCGTAGATCTTCTTGAGGAATGTCCCGCCGGTCTGAACGACAAGGAACGAGGGATACTGCTGCCGGGAGCTCATGTACGCGGCGTTGAGATCGAGAACGACGCCGCTCAGGACCCCGGGGAGGTACCACAGATGCGTCTGCCAGGAGATCTCGATGCCTCTCAAATAGGCCTTCGCGGGATCATTCATCGGAATTGTCGCCTGTATATTCCTCGCGTTGTTCGAATTGGCCCAGGAGGTGTCAAAATACCCGGATTGAGGCCCGGGGATCCTGCTGTAGAGATCAGAGGGAGCGCCCACGACCGGGTAGGGATAGAACGGCGTGAAGCTCTGCATGCTGTATATGAGATCGGAGATCTCTTTGTAGAAGAGGTTTACGGTCACCAGTCCGACATCGTTGTTCGAGTATGTCGCGCCGAGGTCGAAATTCCATGCGGTCGACGGCCTCAGGAGCGGGTTGCCTGTCGTAACGCTCGCACCCGACGGCCCGCTGAGTTCCAGCAGGGGGGTGACGTCTCCATAACTCGGTTGCGACAGACTCTTATATGCAGCACCCAGCACCTGAACGTTTTCCGTCACTTTGTATTTGAGATTGATCGAAGGGAACCACCCGGGATTGTCGCGATTTGACTCGACAAGGAGGGGCGGAGGGCCGCTCAGGCCGTTCTGATTCGAGCTGTTCAACTGCATGTGGTACGCCCGGATGTCCGTCTTCTCTTCCTGGTAACGGGCACCGGGGACAACGGTGAGGTTGTCGCCGACGTTGAATTCAGCCATGACATACGCGGCCAGTGTCTTCTCAAGATCCCTGTAATCCTGATTAAAGTCAGCGGGCCCGTTCTCCCAGTAGGCTGCCTCCTTGCCGAGCGTGTAGTAATAATAGTTCTGCATGGAGAGGAGCTGCGCCGCGTTGAAACCCGGTCCGAGTGGATATCCGAGTATATTCGTCCTTTTGTAGTTGGGATCCACCCAGGGGTATGCCAGGATGCCGGCCTGGCTGGCTTGCGGATTGATCCCGGCAAGATACGGAAACGTATTGATCAGATCGATCCTGTTGCCGGAGCCCGCTCCGTACAGGAGATAGTCGTGCACCGTTATATTGCCGCTCGAGCGGTCCGTGCCGTGGGCCTTCCCGCCCACAGAGAACTTGCCCGACATCGCATCCGAGAATTTGAACGGTATCTTCCAATCGAACTTCACATCCCACGATTCGTCGACCAGGCTCGAATTGCTTATTGACATGTCGTTGAGCGTGGAATTCCCGCTCGTGGGGTCCATCACGCCCTGCACGTACATCGCACTGAGCGGCTGCGCGTACTTCAAGAAATTCTGGCCAACGTTCGCGACGTTCGACTGGAGGAAATCAAACTCCTGCCCGTTCGGAACGACCTGGTCAGACTTCGTGTAAGAAACCGATACCGGGAGCTCGGTCCCCCACGGCTTGAACAACGCGCTCAACGAGTTCGTCGTCTGTTCCGTTCTCGTCTCATTCGCATAAATGTTGTACTTGAAATCGTTCGTGTTGAAATCCGATTCATACGTTCTTGTCAGCGCACTGTCCTTTTTCTGATCCCATACGGAGAAGAACTTCACGTCGACAGCGTCCGATGCATAATCCAGGATCACGCTCGCACCGTAGCGATGCCTGTTCAGATTCGTCTCCGTGAGCGTGGCGCTGTTCGTGAGGACGTAAAACTGATTGGCCGTCAGGTCATATTGCGGCGCCGCGTATCCACCCGCAAACTGGTCGGAGGGGAGCTGCTTCTGTTCGATGTTCCCCTGAACGAGGATCCCGAACTGGTCGTCCAGGAACCTGTCGCTCACGCTCCCCGTGAATTTGTAGTTGTTGTACGTGTTCCGGAGGTTGTTGTACGCACCGAATCCCATCGCGTTGTAGTGGAACCCGGGATCGGCGGACTTGAGCGTGAGATTGACAGTCCCTCCCAGAGCGTCGGCATCCATATTCGGCTGCAACGTCTTGGATACTTCCACGCTCCTGACAAGGTCGTCGCTGAGGAGGCTCAGATCAACGCTCCTGTCGTAGTAATTCGTCGACGTCATCTGCACGCCTTCGATCGACACCTGGTTGTACTTCGGAGACAACCCGCGGACAGTGACGGCGTATGCTTCACCCGCATTCCTCTGGAGCGAGATCCCGGGGAGCCTGCCGATCGATTCCGCAATGTTGGCATCCGGGAGCTCCTTCATCTTGTCCGCCGAGACCACGTTGATAATCGAGTTTGACGAGAGCTGCTGGTTGATGGCGGCCATCTGCCCTTTCGCCTGACCGGTGACCACAACGGTCTCTCCCTGAACCGCCTGGGGAACAAGACGGAAATCCTGCGTCAGCACCATATCAGCGTTGATTGTCAGATCCATCGCGGCGGTCAGGTACCCGATGTAGGTTACGTGAACCGATTGCCTGCCTGTCGGCACATTCCTCAGTGTGAACTTTCCGTCGAGATCCGTCGACGCGCCGATGCTCGTCCCCTGGATCGTGACGTTGGCGCCGGGGAGCGGGTCGCCGGTTGTCTTGTCAACAACACGACCCGTGATGGAACCGGAGGATGCGGCCAGTGCGAATTGCACCATGAGGAGGGAAACGAGAACCGGAATGCAGACAACCCGGAACCTATGGTAGAAAGTTCTCATACGCACGTTGCTCCTTTCGGGATCTTCTTTTTTGTGTAGATACCGGGCACGGGATGCATGTGAAAGCAAATCCGTGATTCCGGCGGCGGTTAGAAGAACATGAGCGAGATCAGAACTGTCAGGCGGAAGAAAATCTCCCGGAACGTCGGACGCTACCAGCTCATACAAGAATTCACTTCAGGCGTTGAGAGGTGCCCGGTCGGAGTACACCCCCGACGGACACCGAACGGCGGATATAGTTCTATTTACAGGAACACAGAGGATGCCAGAATCTCGAAGTCTGCACATCACGAATTTGTCACAAATTGTCACGAAAACCTAATTATATCTTGACAAAAACAACATTCATCTTATCAAATTGATAATCCTGTGTCAAAATGATAAAGTGCCTCAGGGTGCCCAATCGTCGGTCCGGAACGAAGACGAGGGGAGACCCGCGCTGTTGTACAGTGTCGCCTGCGAAACGTTGCCGAACGCATAGCGCACCGCAAGGGGGTGCTTCACGAGGAGGCTTGACACGATCAACCTGGATCCGCGAACCTCCACGTCCGCGTTCCTGAACAGATGATCCTCCCCGGCGACCTGGAACCCGTTCCCCCGTTCGGACTGGGTGACGACGAGACCCCCGGCGACATTGCCGAACGAGAGCTCGACCGCGTCGCCGACGATCCTCTTCGTTCGGTAGACGGGACCGGAAGCAACGAGTTTTTTCCCGTACGTGTTCGCGAGTGCAAGAAGGGCGAGCCGCCTGCCGACCTCCTGCTTGTTCGGGGGATGAATGTCGCTCGATTTGCCGATATCGAGTGTCACCGCCATTCCCGTGTTCTTCACACCGAGCGTGAGGAACTGCGCCTCGCGAAGAAGCGCAGACTGCGTGGCGGGACCGTATTCATACGGCGCGATCTGGACATACTCAAACGGGAGGTCCGGCAGGCGGAATGCGCTTCGCCAGTTGCGGATCAACATCGGCAGCAGAGTGCGGTACATCGCCGGGGCACCCGCGTTGGATTCCCCCTGGTACCATATCACCCCCGCAAGGCTGAACGGCACGAGCGGAGCGATCATCCCGTTATAGAGCGCGGTCGGCGCGTAACCGGAAAAATCGAACGGAAGCCGCGGCCTGTTGAAGTACTGTTCTCCCGCCAGACCGAAAACATAGAGCCTGTCTCCCAGGTAGTCCGCCACGGGGAGATAGCGCCAGTCGCCGGCGAGTGAGACCTTTTCCTCCGCGTCCCGCACTTCGCGCGGCTGGATCCACATCACATTCGCCGCCCCGTATATCCCTCCGCCCCCGCCGTTGTCGATCACGCGCACGGCGATCGTCACACGCGTCGAATCCACACACCGGGCCGGGACCGCGTACACCCTGTTGAGATTCCACAGTCCCTCGGTTTCGTGGGCCCCGATGCGCACCCCGTTGAAGTACGTCGCATCCATGTCGTCCACGGGGCCGAGCTCCACGACGAGGTCCCTGTGGACCCATGAGGCGGGGAGAGTGACCTGACGGCGGAACCAGACGACGCCGTCGAATTCCCCCACCTCCGTCTTCTCCCAGTACGTCGGGAGATTCATGACCCGCCACGCCCTGTCATCGAAGGCCGGGAGCGCGCAGCTGTCGTCCCCGAGACCGAGGTTCTGCCACTTCGTATCGCGGTCGCGCTTTCCCACGTCGACGACCGGGAATTTCCCGAGCCACGACTGGAAGACTTTCATGCTTTCCGCCGTCACGCTGATCTTCTCTAGCACGGAATCGTATCGCGCGATGCGGAAGAGAGAGTCCCGGCTTATCCAGGATTCGGCGGCGGTCCCCCCCAGCTCGCATGCACGAGCCCCACGGGGACACCGAGCGTCCGGTAGAGCGTCCTGCCGAAGAAATACGCCGCGGCGCTGAACGAATGCGCGCTCTTCGGAGAGCATTCATCCCACGCGCCCGCGCATTCCGACTGCGGGGCCGCCGCGTACGCCCGCTTCACCGTGAAAAGGCGGATCTGAGGGTACGACGCATTCCCGATCTCCTCCGCGGAGCTGAGGACGGAATCGGCGGCCCAACCCTCCAGCGGCATTTCCATGTTCGATTGTCCCGAGCAGAGCCACACTTCGCCGACGAGCACGTTCTTTATCAGAGTCGTCGAATCATCATGCACAACGGAAATCTCGTAGGGCCCTCCCGCGCGGGGCGTCATGACGGTAAGGGACCATGAGCCGTCGGGGCGGACGAGCGCAGAGGCTTCCTTTTTCCAGGACGTTTTCAGCGTGATCCGCGTTCCGGGAGTCCCTTCCCCCCAGACGGGGACCTCCCGCTTCTGCTCGAGGACCATGTTGTCCCCGAAAAGAGGCGCAAGGCGGAACTGCGAGCCAAGCGCCGGGGCATACTGGAGACAGGAACAGAGCACCGTGAGCAGAACTATATGTCGCATCAGTGTCAACCCTTCATGAATGATCGTTCGTTCAGTTCTTCCCCGCATCCTTTTTTCCGGGTTCCCCGACGCTGAGAACCGGCAAATCCCCGGCGGGCCTGTCGAGATCCAGCTTTATTATGGTTTCACATTCATCCCGTGCCGGAACAGGCGCACGGAGCGTGATCCCCGCCGCCGTCTGTGCAACAGCGGCGGTCCCCCCGGTGAGGACGCTCGTCCCTGTAATCCGCGCGCCAAGGGGAGGAAGACGGAGCTCACCGTTCACCCACCGCAAAACATGAACGTAGATCGCATTCCCTTTCCGTGTCGATCCCCCCCAGGTCCCGTTCCGGAACGGACCACCGCGCGTCCCGTAGATGCTCTCCCCGTATTTCGCGAGCCAGCCGCCAATTCCTTTCAGCACATCCACCTGCCGTGGTTCAATCCTCCCGTCCGGCATCGGTCCGACGTCGAGGAGAAGGTTGCCGTCACCGGTCGCACAGGCGACAAGTATCCGCACACACTCGGCGGCGGTCTTTATCGTGTCGGCCGGCTTCCATGACCACTGCGTACCGATCGTCATGCACGTTTCCCACGGGACGGCGTTGTCGAACGCGCCGATCCTCTGTTCCGGCGTCCTGTAATCGGCCCGTTCGTCGATGCGGTTCGGGTCGTTCTCCCTGTACGGGCCCAGGCTCAGCCTCTCGTTGATGATCACGCCGGGCTGCATCGAGCGGACGAGCGCGTACGTGTTCGCCTGGTCCCACGGGATCGGCCCCCCGTCGTAATCAAACCAGAGGAGGTCGATGCGGCCGTAGTTGCCCAGCAGTTCACGGAGATGGCCGCGCATTTTCCTGAGGTAGACGTCGTTGCGTTCCGTCCGGCAGTCCGGGTCGCGCCAGTCCATCGGGGAATAGTACCACCCTATCCGCATCCCGGAATCACGAGCGGCGGACGCGAGCTCGCCGCAGACGTCGCGTTTGAAGGGCGTGGCACTCATGCAATACCCGTCGACGTCCGAGCGCCACAGGCAAAAGCCGTCACAGTGCTTCGCCGTCAGCACCATGTATTTCATCCCCGCAGACTTCGCGATTCCCACCCACTCCGCCGCATCGAATTTTCCGGGATCAAACTGTCTGTACAGATTATCGTAGACGGCAACGGGGATTTCGCCTTTCCCTTCAATCCCCCGCCGCTCTCCTCCCCGGGACCAGCTTATCTCCGTCCCCTTGAGGCTGACAGGGCCCCAGTGGATGAACATGCCGAACCGTGCCTCGCGCCACCAGCGGAGCCGTTCCGATTTTTGTTCCGGCGTTTCCGCACCACGCACAACTCCCGGTGAGGCGGGGAAAGCAAGCGAAACGAGGATGAATGCAGTGAGAGCAGTTGAACGCACGTTGGCCCTGTCAGCAATATGTGAGTGTAGACCCGGAGGAAAGAACGCCGCGCACCGCGCCGGAGGAGCCCGGCGGTCCTATTTCAGGAACATCATCTTCTGGGTCTTGACAAAATCGCCGGCACGCAGCGTGTAGAAATACGCGCCGGTGGCAAACCTGTTCGCATCGAAGACGACGGCATGGGGCCCCGCACCCTCGCGTTCGTTCACGAGCGTCGTCACCTCGCGCCCCAGCACGTCATAGATCTTCAGGGAGACCGGACCCTCCTGCTTCAGATCGTACCGGATCACGGTTGACGGGTTGAACGGATTCGGGTAGTTGTTGTACAGCCTGTACGCGTACGGCGTGTTCGGGTTCTGAGATACGCCCGTCAACGCGTCGATTCCCAGGAGCGTCAGGTTGTCGAAGAATATCGTCCCGTTCCACTTCTTCCCCGTCGTGTAGTAGACCTGGACGTAGAACGTCGCCGTGAGGCGCGGAGCGGTGATTGATTTGTCCGCAATGTGTCTGCTCACGCTGAAATCGAGCGTGTTCCATGCGCCTTTCTGGAAGCTCGCGGAGCCGAGCATGAACTCGTCCTGCACCCAGGCGTTTCCCGTGGCGGGGCCGAAGAGGACAAGGTCAAACCGGGCGCTGTCCGGCATCGTCGCGGGGACGAAGACGTCGAACGTGATGTCCGTCGCGCTCGTGTCCCCCTGCTTGAAGAACGCGAAATTGGGCTTCGCGATCGCCCCCTTGACCTTCACCGTCCCGGTATCGAACGCGGCCGTCACGGCGAGAACGCGGTTTGCGGCGTTCGTCGTATCGACGGCGTTTGCGACGGCCGTGAACGAGGGACCGACGGACGGCTGCACCGAGAATCCGCCCACATCCCCGATGCTTTCAAAATTGTCCACGACGAGTTTCTTCAGCGGCGGGGGGATAACCGGCGTGAGAAGCGCCACGTTGTCGACATAGAGGCTGTCATTCCACCCGGGGATGACGCCGTGGTAGTTGTAGCTGTCGATCTGTATCCCCGTGCTGAATATGTTCCCCGCGACGAGATTGAATGACGGGTCATTGATCTCCCACTGGGCAAGGTCGAGCGAAAGCGGATACCACGTTTTCTTCGGGATGTTCCCGGCAAGCACGGAAGTGTCATGGTACGCATAGTTCTTGTTGTCCTGCGCGAAGACGCTGACCGCAAAGCTGTCGGGCATCGTCGAGTCGGGGAGGTAGACCCAGTACGTAATGAACCGCGCGGTGCCCGCCGGAAGACCCCCCGGCTGCTGGAGTCCCACCGCCCCTTTGGAGACGGTGTCGGCGGGGAATATCCAGTCGAGCTTCATGACACCGGAGGTTTTCGCCGTCGGATCGGGAGCCTGCGCGACGAGCTTGAGCGCGGGGCCGAAGTTCACGTTCGCGAACCCCCCGAGTCCCGTCTCGAACGAAGCGACGGAGATCGGCTGCGCTCCCACGAGGGCGACGTTGTCGACGAGCATGCTGTCCTGCCATGCGTGATGGCTGGCGTACGTGTCGACCTGTATGCCCGTCAGGAAGATGTTCCCTGTCGTGAGGTTAAACGTCGGGTCGTTGATCTGGGCCTGCGTCAGGTCGAGCGAGAGGGGATACCACGTGTTCTTGGGAATCGACTTCCCGAGATAGACCTTCTGCTTGAAGGCATAGGCAATGTTATCCTGCGCAAAGACGGTGATCTCAAGGCTGTCCGGCGTGCTCGGCGGCATGTACACCCAGTAGGTGATGAAGTGCGCGCCGTTCGTCACGATGGCGTTGTTCGCCCCGACCGCCCCCTTGTTCCCGGTGTCCGCGGGGGGGAAATTGAAGTTGAGGACCATGACCCCCAGGCTCTTCGCGGTCGGATCCGCCTTCTGCGAAGCCCTCAGGAGAGCGTTCCCGAAATACTGCGTCAGGACGTGGAACCCGCCTGTGTTCTTCTCAAAATCCGCCACAACCTGAGCACGTGCATACGCGCCGGCGATGAACAGAAGGCACGCAACGAGTAGCAGTCGTTTCATGATATACTCCGCTGAGTTGTATCGGAACAGGTCAAAAGGATTACCGTGGGTGCGTGCACACAAAGGATACTGCCGATTTTGCACAAAGGCGAGAGAATTTTAAAAAAAACTATCCCGTGGTAAGCAATTGGCATGCCAGAGCGAATGAGAGGGGAGGAAAGGGAGGGACATGATGCCGGTGCGTCTGCCCGCAATCCGGAAGTGAAATCCGCCGTCGCAGGTTTTTTTCATGTTTTCATAATCTTTATTGAATTGATAACACGTTCCGGCGCCGGAATGCGGTTTTCACACGCAGAACGCCGGTCGGGCATGGCGCGCTAGTTGCGTTTTGAATCAGGTTATCGCCGATACACAACTTTCCCGCGGGGAATCCCATGAAAACGCTCAACGCCGGATCGATGACGATTCTCGCATGCGCCGTACTGCTTTCCGCCGGCACCGGGCCCGGAGGCCGCGCGCAGTCACGCGTCGTCTTCAACAACCAGCAGCTCTTCCTCGACGGATCAAACATTGCGTGGGTCAATTTCGCCGGCGACCTGGGGCCGAACCCCGTCGACACCGCGTCGTTCAGTGCGGTCTTCGACTCCATCCATGCACACGGCGGGAACGCGCTCCGGTTCTGGCTTCACACGACCGGAGCGAACACGCCGCAATTCAACACGGGAGGAGCCGTCATCGGCCCCGGCGTGCATGCGATTGCGGACCTGAAGCTCATACTCAACATGGCATGGCAGAGGAAGATCGGGCTCCTCCTTTCACTCTGGTCGTTCGACATGATGGACACGTCGCTGGCGAGTCTCGTGACAAACAGGTCACAGCTCATGCTGACGGACACAACATACACGAAATACTACATCAACAATGCGCTCGTGCCGATGGTCGACAGCGTCAAGGGGCATCCCGCGATCATCGGCTGGGAGATATTCAACGAGGCGGAGGGGATGAGCAACGAGTTCGGGTGGAGCACGACGTATCACGTCCCGATGGCGGATATACAGATGTTCGTCAACCGCTGCGCGGGGGCGATTCACAGGGAAGACCCCTCGGCGAAGGTCACGACCGGCGCATGGGCGCTGACCGCGGAGACCGACGTCAACGGGCTTGCCAAGAGGGGTGATCTCCAGGCGCGTCTCGCGTCGCTCACCGCAGCCGAACAATCGCAGATCGAGGACCAGTTCTACGCACGGTACGGGTTCAGGATGTCGGCGGAGGACCTGATCAGGAAGTTCGCCGCGGGTCCGAACCTGAATTATTACAGGGACGACAGGCTGATCGCGGCGGGGGGAGACCCCGGGGGGACACTCGATTTTTACACGGACCACTATTATACGTGGCAGAGCACGCCGATCTCCCCGTTCGTCCACCCGTACTCCTCATGGCAGCTTTCAAAGCCGCTTGTGATTGCCGAGTTCTTCCCGGAACAAACGCTCGCGCTCCCCTACACCGCGCTGTACGATACGCTCTACGCCAACGGGTACGCGGGCGCGCTCTCATGGGGATGGTACAGCGGGGCGACCGGCCATTCGCAGCCGGTGCTGCAGGCCAACACGCTTGTGCTGACGCAGGAGCTTTTTTCACGATACCCCGAGGACGTCGATCCCGTTCCCGTCGCGGGAAATGTCTATTCGTTCACCGCACAGCCCTCGCTCATCGACAGCGGGGAGACGAGCCTGCTGGACTGGAAAACCGCGCTCGGGACCACGGCCACGATCAACGGAAGCAGCGTCCCGGTGAGCGGCACAATGTTCGTGTCACCTCACGCCACAACGGCGTACCGTCTCATCACATCGGGGAGCGTCACCGATACGACAACCGCGAACGTCGGTGTCTATCCCAGCGGGAAGATCATCTCGTTCGGATCTTCCGCAACGAGAGTCGGCACCGGCGACCCGGTCCTCTTCAGGTGGGATGTCTCCCACGCCTCCGCGGTCACGCTGAACGATTCCGCCGTCAAACGGATCGACTCGCTGCTCGTCCACCCCGCCTCCACGCGGACGTACAGGCTGATCGCCGCCGGATCGGTCAGAGACACCGCATCGATCCTTGTGACGGTGGTCTCACAGGACCAGATCAACAGGGCGCTGACGAAATACGTCGACGTCTCGTCGAGCAGCACGATCCCCGCATTTGCCAACCCGCAGGCCATGACGGACGGCGACACGACGACGCAGTGGGCAAGCATCCCCGCGAACAACCAGTGGATCGTCTGCTACCTGGGACAGAGCTACGTCGTCACGAGGGTCATCGTCCGGTGGGGAGGAAATTTCGCGACGGCCTACCGTCTCTCGGTCTCCCCCGACAACAGCACCTGGTCGGTTCCGCGCCCCGGGACGAGCACCACGGGAGGGACGACGATCATCGACAGCATTAACCAGGCCGCCATGTTCGTCGCGCTGTATCTTGACACGCGCGACTCCAGCGCCACGGGATTCGCAATACGCGAGTTCGAGGTGTATGGGCTCCCGAACACGCTTTCCGTCGCACCGGGGAGCACCGGGCTTCCCGACCGGTTCGCGCTCATGCAGAACTACCCGAACCCGTTCAATCCCTCGACGACGATCGCATTCGCACTCCCCGTGCAGAGCAGGGTCTCCATCGCGATCTATAACGTGATCGGGCAGCGGGTGGCGGAACTCGTCAACGGCGAGCTTGACGCCGGATACCATGCCGTCGTTTGGAACGCCGCGGCGGCTTCGGGAGTCTACTTCTGCCGCATGGAGGCCGCATCCTCCGTGACGCCGGGGAGACAATTCCAGCAGACGATGAAGGTCATCGTCGTCCGATAGTATGGATCGGCTTATCAATTCCATAAGCCTTTATCGTTTTGATAATTCCGGAAGTCCGTTTTTCCCCGGATTTCGGGAAAAAACGATTCAACGCGTGAGGCCGATATGGCACCATATGTGAAGTGCATGGGTGCGAGACCCCCCGTTGCTGAATTCAGGACAACCCCGTGAACATTGACGTCATCGACATCGGCATCATCGTCGCATACTTCGGTGCCGTCGTCATACTCGGTTTTCTCGTCTCCCGCAGGGCGATCAAAGACATCAACGCGTATTTCCTCAGCTCGAATTCTCTCCCCTGGTGGATGCTCGGCGTGTCGAACGCATCAGGGATGTTCGACATCACCGGGACGATGTGGCTTGTCTATGTCCTGTTCGTCTACGGGCTGAAAAGCGTGTGGCTCCCGTGGGTGTGGCCGGTGTTCAACCAGATATTTCTCATGGTCTACCTGTCGATCTGGCTGAGGCGTTCCAGGGTGATGACGGGAGCGGAGTGGATCAAAACGCGGTTCGGGACGAGCACGGGGGCCCAGCTCTCCCACATCATCGTCGTCATATTCGCGCTCGTCAGCGTTGTTGGATTCCTCGCCTACGCGTTCCAGGGGATCGGGAAGTTCGCGAAGATCTTCCTGCCGTGGGATCTCTCCGCCAACACGTATGCGATCATACTCATGAGCTTCACGGCGATCTACGCGGTGAAGGGGGGGATGATGAGCGTCGTCATCACGGAGTTTCTCCAGTTCATCGTGCTGACGGTCGCCTCCCTCGCGGTGGGGATCATCGCGATGAACGCCGTCACCCCCGCCATGCTTAATGCCGTGATCCCGGTCGGGTGGAAGGAGATCTTCTTCGGGTGGAACCTCAACCTGAACTGGACGGGGCTCATCGACGCGGTGAACACGAAGATCCAGGCGGACGGGTACAGCCTCTTTTCAATCTTCTTCATGCTCATGGTTTTCAAGGGGGTTCTCGTGAGCGCCGCCGGTCCCGCCCCCAACTACGACATGCAGCGCGTGCTGGCAACACGGTCGCCGAAGGACGCGTCGAAGATGAGCTTCTTCGTCAACGTCGCGCTCTTCTTCCCCCGGTACATGATGATCGCCGGGCTGACCGTCCTCGCGCTCGCGTTCTTCAGTCCCCAATTGAAAGCCATGGGCCCCGGGATCGATTTCGAGATGGTGCTCCCCTACGCGCTCAAGAACCTCATCCCGGTGGGCTGGGTGGGGCTCATTCTCGCCGGGCTTATCGCGGCGTTCATGTCGAACTACGCGGCCACGATCAACGCGGCCCCCGCCTACATCGTCAACGACATCTATAAGCGGTTCATCAACCCGAACGATCATCCGAAAACATACGTCCGGATGAGTTACATCGTCTCCGCCGTCTTCGTCCTTCTCGGGTTCGGGATCGGCATGATCGTGGGCTCGATCAACGAGGTGATGCTCTGGATCGTCAACGCCCTGTGGCCCGGGTACACCGCCGCGAACGTGCTGAAGTGGTACTGGTGGCGGTTGAACGGCTACGGGTATTTCTGGGGGATGGTCGCCGGCATCGGCTCGGCGTTCGTCATCGCGGCGTTCATCCCGTCGGTCGCCGCGCTCGCCGCGTTCCCCTACGTTCTCGGCGTCTCCCTCATCGGCTGCGTGGCGGGGAGCTACCTGACGGAGCCGGAGCCGGACGACGTTCTCATCGATTTCTACACACGCGTGAAGCCCTGGGGGTTCTGGGGTCCCGTCCTCGCGAAAGTGCGGGAGCGGCATCCGGATTTCCAGCCGAACAGGAACTTCAGGCACGACATGTTCAACGTCGTCGTCGGCACGGCGTGGCAGACGACGCTCGTGGCGCTTCCGATCTTCATCGTTATCCACGAAACGACATCGATGCTCGTCACGCTGGGCGTCCTTGCCGCCACGTCACTGATACTCAAATTCACCTGGTGGAACAAACTCGACGAGATTTCCGACGTTGACGACGAAATAGCCGCCAGGGGAGACGTCCGGGCTGCACCGGTTGCCTCCCCTGCCGCCGCGGGAGCACAATGATGACACGCGCACAGTTTGCACGAAAGCTCGCAGCACTGAATACGGAACACAGGCGACTCATCGCACGTCCGAACAGGAAGGCGCCGGGCGGGAACGGACTTTTCGACAGGTACGTCCACCCCGTCGTCACGGCGGCGCACACGCCCCTCTTCTGGCGGTACGACCTCCAGCATTCCTCCAACCCGCACCTCGTGGAACGGATCGGGGTGAACGCCGCGTTCAACGCCGGGGCGATCGAGCACAAAGGGAAAATCCTCCTCATGGTACGGGTCGAGGGGAACGACAGGAAGTCGTTTTTCGCGGTCGCCGAATCTCCGAACGGCATCGACCACTTCCGGTTCTGGGACTACCCGGTCGTCATGCCGGAGACCGGCGATCCGGACATCAACGTGTACGACATGCGGCTTGTCCGCCATGAAGACGGATGGATATACGGGCTTTTCTGCACGGAGAGGAAGGACCCGGCGGCTTCGCGGACCGACCTCTCTTCCGCCGTCGCCCAGTGCGGGATCGCGCGGACGAAGGATCTTGTGGACTGGGAGCGGCTTCCCGATCTCGTGACCGGCTCCGCGCAGCAGAGGAACGTCGTTCTTCACCCGGAATTCGTACAGAAAAAATACGCGTTCTATACACGCCCCCAGGACGGTTTCATCGAGGCCGGGTCGGGCGGGGGGATCGGGTGGGGGCTTTCCGACTCCATCGAACACGCGAAAATCAACAGCGAGATCATTGTCGACGACCGCGCCTATCACACGATCAAGGAGGTGAAGAACGGGCTCGGACCGGCGCCGCTGAGGACGGCGGAAGGGTGGCTCCACCTTGCCCACGGCGTCCGCAACACCGCCGCCGGACTCCGGTACGTCCTCTACATGTTCCTCTGCGATCTCAAGGTTCCCTACAGGGTCATCGCGCGCCCCGCGGGCTATTTCATCGCCCCGCAGGGGGAGGAACGGATCGGCGATGTCTCCAACGTCGTCTTCAGCAACGGCTGGGTGATGAAGCCGGACGGCAAGGTGTTCATCTACTACGCCTCTTCCGACACGAGAATGCACGTGGCGACGTCCACCGTCGACGTGCTCCTTGATTACGTTCTTCACACGCCGGAAGACGGCCTGCGAAGCGCGGCAAGCGTGCAGCAGAGAATCGCGCTCATCGACAGAAACCACTCGCTTTCAAAGAAGAAAAAGTAAACGCGTCAACACGACGCACCTCCGCAGCCGAACGTCGGCGTTGCCAGTGGCGCCGGCGTTCGCTGTTTTATCCCCCGGGAGGGGGATGCCAACAACAGCCGGGGAGCATCCACAATGACACACCAGCGCGCCGCCGCCACCGGGTTTCGTCTTCTGCCCTTCATCGCACTCCTTGCTCTTCCTGCCGCGGCCCGTGTCCATCCGAAGGACGAGCCTTCACTCCGGATCGACGTTGACAACCACAGGATGGAGCTCACCTGGTACGCTCCCGGGATACTCCGGGTCACCGTATCGCCCGGCGGCGCGATCCATCTCACTCCGAGTCTGAGCGTGATCGCCGCGCCGGCGCGCGTGAAGAGCGCCGCCAGGACGTCGGGGGAAACGACAACGCTCGCCTCGGCGGCAATGAGCGTCCGGGTCAACAGGCGGACCGGGGAAATCACGTTCTGCGACGGGCACGGTGCGCCCTTCCTGACCGCTCAGGGGCCCGGTGCGGATTCATTCGTGAAGGGGGCAGCCGGAGAAGCGTACAGCGTCACGCAGCATTTCACGCTCAGCGACGAAGAAGGGTTGTACGGGCTCGGACAGTTCGAGGACCCCGTCGTCAACTACCGCGGACAGGACATGCTCCTCGAGCAGGCGAACAGGACGGCCGTCAATCCCTTCCTTGTCTCCACGAGGGGATACGGCATACTCTGGGACAACACCTCCCGGTCCCGTTTTGCGGACGGTGGAGGGACAACGATGTTCCAGTCCGAGGTTGCGGATGCGATCGATTACTACGTCGTGTACGGCTCCGCCGCCGACAGGGTCGTCGCGGGATACCGGCTCCTGACGGGAACTGCGCCCCTCCCGGGCAAATGGGCGCTCGGGTACTGGCAGTCCAAGGAGCGGTACACAAGCGGGAGCGAGCTCACCGCCATCGTCAGAGAGTACAGGCGGAGGGGGCTCCCGCTCGACAATATCGTCCAGGACTGGGCGTACTGGGGGGGGATGGAGCAGTTCAGCAGCATGATGTGGGATTCCTCACACTACCCGGACCCCGGCCGGATGACGGACACGCTCCACGGGCTCCACGCACATCTCATGGTGTCCATATGGCCGGCATTCGGGAAAGAGACGGCGATTTACAGGGAGATGGATGCACGCAGGCTCCTCTATCCCGTCATGCACTGGAACGGCGGGAACGTGTACGACGCATACAGCCCCGCGGCAAGGGAGCTCTACTGGAAGTACGTGAAGCGGGGGCTCTTCGACAACGGGGTAGACGCCTTCTGGATGGACGCGACAGAACCGGAATTCCGCTGCAGTGACGACCGCTATATCACGGAGATTTCGCTGAAGGAGGCAGGGAGGAACGCGCTTGGAAGCTTTGCCAGGTATCTCACGCCGTATTCACTCATGACGACGCAGGCGGTGTACGAAAACCACCGTCTTGCCACGGACAGGAAGCGGGTGTTCATACTCACCCGTTCGTCGTTTGCCGGGCAGCAACGCTACGGCGCCGCCACATGGTCGGGCGATACGTTCGCAACATGGGACGACCTGCGCGTCCAGATCGCCGCCGGAATCAACTTCTCCATGTCAGGCATTCCGTACTGGAGTCACGACATCGGAGCGTTCATTACGAACATCCATTTCCCCGGCGGGCTCACCGACCCGGCCTACAGGGAGCTGTACGTCCGCTGGTTCCAGTTCGGCGCGTTCTCACCCATATTCCGGGCGCACGGGACGAACATCCCCCGGGAGATCTGGCGGTTCGGTGAGCCGGGGGACCCCGCATACGACGCGCTTGCCTCGAGCGACAGGCTCCGGTACAGGCTCATGCCGTACATCTATTCCACCGCGTGGCGTGTCACGCACGACGGCTATTCATTCATACGCGGGCTCCCGATGGCGTACCCCGCCGACAGGGACGTCTACCCGATCGCCGGCCAGTACATGTTCGGATCTTCGCTTATGGTCTGCCCGGTGACGCGCCCCATGTGGGACATCCCGGCCTACAGGGGGGTGGACATCACTCCCGGCCACTTCTATTCCGCCGACGGGACGGAACACGGATGCGACCTCCAGGTGTACCGCGGCACGTCGTTCGACAGTCTCGTCCTGACGCGCAAGACCGATGCGAGCCAGATAAGCTGGACCGGGTGTCTCCCGGAGGGACTTGACAGCGCATACTCGCTCCGGATGAGCGGGGAGATCATGGCGGGTGCGCGCACGGGATCCACGACGTTCTACGTCATCACGGACGGCGGCATCAGGCTCTGGCTCGACGGCAGGATCGTCATCGACACACCCGACAATAAGGAACGGGGGACATTTACGTGCACGGTGGACCTGGCTCCGGGGACGAAGCATCCGTTCCGGCTCGAGCACAGGCAGTTCAGGCCGAACAACGCGCTCCTGAAACTCAACTGGCTCCCGCCGGACGGTCCGCCGGAAGCACCGGGAACGGAGGGGGTATATCTCCCGCGCGGCGCGGCATGGTATGATTTCTGGACGGGCAGAAAGGAGAACGGGGGGAAAGCGATACGCGCAGACGCGCCGCTTGCTCATCTCCCCCTCTTCGTCCCCGCAGGCTCTCTACTGCCGCTCGGACCCGACATACAGTACGCGTCGGAGTCAGTCAACGCCCCGACGGAGCTGCGCGTGTACCCGGGCGCGGACGCGGATTTTGCGCTGTACGACGACGCAGGGGACACGTACGACTACGAAAAGGGGATGTATGCGGTGATACCGCTCCACTGGAACGAGGCCCGCCGGACGCTGACGGTCGGCGATCAGAGGGGGACGTTCCCGGGATCGCCGGCGACGAGAGAATTCACGGTCGTCGTCGTCAGAGACGGGCACGGAGCGGGAGGGGAACTCACCGCCTCCCCCGATACACGGATTGTGTACCGGGGGAAAAGGGTGACTGTCAGGCCGTAAGGGGGACTCCCGGGCAGGGAGAGGTTTTCTCAGCGCGTGCCCGCGGCGAAGAGGGAGTCGCTCAGTTCCAGACTCATCATCCTCTGCGCGTGGGCGCGCAGGATCCGCCGGGTCGATGTGTCCGCGAGGAATATCGAATTGAAGCCCTGCGGCTCCTGCGGTGGATCGCCGACGAACGGATCCCCCTTGCGCCAGACGTTGTCCGGATTCTTCCCGCGCGCCGAGCCGCCCCATCCCCAGAAGTTGGATCCCGCGATCGGAGCGCCCGCCGCCGCCGAATCCTGCAGGAGTCCCAGGACTTTCGCGTAATACGCATCCCGCGCGGTGATCGGGCTTCCCGGTGCACATTTTGCGCTGTCCCGGGGGAATCCGAATTCCTCCATCACGGCCGGTTTGTTCAGACTGCGCGCCACGCCGAGATGCGTACGGATGTAGTCGACCGCCTTCTCTTCCGAGACGGGGAGCGTCGAATCGATCCTCATCGGGTTGAACCATCCCCAGTTGAGCGGCCAGACGTGGAACGTGACGTAATCGATGTACTTCGATTCATGCGTCCTGTACGCATAGTCCGTCGACCAGCGGAATCCCACCGCCCCTTCGCTCCCCGTTGATACCAGGTGGTTCGTGTCCAGACCGTGTATGTACGCTGCCGTCCCGCTTATCCAGCGGTAAAAGGGGGCCAGGTTGTTCTCCGCGTCGAACGTCCCCGGCCGGGGCTCATTCGCAAGCTGCCACGCCATTATCGTCGGGTCGGAGGCGTAGAGCCGGCCGTTGACGGTGTTCCGCCTCGTGACGATCGTCCTGACGTACTCCCGGAAGAGCGAGTCGGCCTTCGCGTTTGTATAGAACGTCGCCGAATAGGCCATGAAGGCCGGGTAACCCTCCGCCGGATTGTCGGGATCCGGTCCCTTCCCCCCGTCGGCCCACACGTTATACGCCGACATCCCTCCCGACCACTGCCAGTAGTTGTTCAGGAACAAAACCGCATGCATCTTTCTCTTTCCCATCTCGGCGAGGAGGTAATCCAGCCCCTGGAGGAGCGAATCGTCGAGATTCCCGGGGGCCCGCTCGATTGCGGGGCGCAACGAACGCGTCAGATAGGACTCCTCGGACGCGGCAAGGACCCTCAGGTTCTCGATCCCGTCCGCGCGAAGAGAATCAAGCTCGCGGCGGAGCCGGGGCCGGTCACCGGTGTCCCCCGGCGAGCCGAGGTAACATCCCCACCAGAGGTTCGTCCCTGCAAAAAAGTACGGCCTTCCGTTATGGAAGAAATGCATTCCGCGCACACGTATGAAATCGTCACGCTCCCTCCCCGGGAAAAGCGTCGAGCATGATTCAAGGAGGAGTGCGAGAAGCGCCGGGGCCAGGAGCGCGCCGAGAACGCGTGCGGAAGTACTGAATCCGTGAGACTGTTTCATCGTGACCCTTTCGTTTCCGGAGATTGAACGACTGCAATTTCAAACGAGCGGAGCGTCACCGCGACGTCTGTCCACGGCGGGACGGGGAACCGGCCCTGCGGTTTGCTCTGCGTTACCGAGAGCGCCTTCCCGTGAACGAGCTCCCTCCAACCGTCGGCGGGGAGGTTCCCGTCGAACCGCAACGAGACCGCGGCCGTCCCGTCGGTCATGTTGTAGAGGACGTACTGGTCCTGCCCCGAGAGATAGAGCGCGACGCCGCCGGGACCCGCAAGATGAACCGCGACGGCAGGGCCCACGGCCCGCCGGATCACGTTGAGCGCCTGCGGGGGGAGCCGCAGGAGGTCGTAGCTGTTTTCCGGCATGTTCAGGACGTACATCGTTCCGTTCAGATACTTCACGCTCAGGAGGACGCCGAAATCGTTGTCCTCCCTCACGACCGCCACCTCGCGCGCGTACGGCCACGTTGTCGTCTCGATGCGCGGGAACTCGAACGGCCTGTCGGTTTTCGTGACCTCGTCCCTCCAGCCGAACCGGGTCCTGAACGTGGAGGATGAGACGCTCCCGGCCGTCTCCCTCAGGTTGAGCGTATTCTTGAACTCCGTGTTCCCGAGCTCGCGGAAGAGATCCCAGGTCATGAAAACGTCAAGCCCCCTGCGAAGCCGGCCGAGCATCTTGTCCGCAACGTCGGGATCCCTGAGCGAGTGTTTCGTGAATATCGCGCTCTTGCCTTCCGCCGGGAACTCCGCCACGGGTTCAAGCGGGATCCCCGCCATCCCGAGATAGCCGAAGATGTTGTACTCCCCGGTGGAGCCGAACGGAAGGTAGATCGGCACACCCCGCGGGGCGCCGGAGAGCATTCCCGCCACGCGGTCAAACGCGGGGAGCATCTCGCAGAAGTGGGGGTACACGTCGCTGAAGGGGCCCGTGTGGTGCAGGTTCCCCCCCGACCAGAGTATGATCTCGGGGGCGCGGGCAAGAACGGCCTGCCAGACCTGCGCGACGTAGTCGTTGTCCTCCCCTTTCATCGTGTAATTGTCGAGCCACGAGCCGATCCATTTCGCCGGGTCGACAAGGGGCCACCACCGCTGGAAGACGTACCCGCTGTAGATCGGGATGTGTTGATCGTGCGTCGCCCGGGTCCGCGTTTCGATCCCGACGGCCATCGCGTCGAACTGGCGCGTTTCATTCAGGACGTCATACCCGTTGTCCCGGTGTCCTTCGTACCAGTTCGGGTACTTGATGATGATCCTGATGCCGGGGTGCACCTCGCGGGCGGGATCGATGATGTACTGTTGCGACTTCTCCAGGATCAGTTTCGTTCTGTAGTCCCCCCAGGTGGATTTCCCCCGCCCCGCGACGCATTTTTCGCACGTGCACGTCGTAAAGAGCCAGTCGTCGAGTATGATCTCATCGAACACCTGCGCCGCGGCCCGCGACCGCCGTTCAAGCTGCGCAAGCTGGTCCGGGTTATTGTAGCACATCGGTCCCCCGGGAACGTTCGGCACCATGGCCCCCGAGACCTTATACCCCAGGGCGCGGAATCGCGCGGCCAGGTCCTTCATCTGGCCGACGTTGACGTCGCCGTCGCTCGTGCACTCCAGGTACACCCTCTCCGCCTTTACGGGGGCGAAATACTCCATCGTTTCACGCATCGAGGCGGTGTCAACGAGAAGCTTCTCGATCTCCCCGTACGTGAAGTAGATCGCATATTTCAAATGCGGCCATCCCGCGCGGGATTCCCCTGTTTTCCCCTGCGCGCGGAGTGCGACCGGCGCGGAGAGGACGAGCACGAAGAGAAGCGCCCACAGAGTGACGGCATACTGTCGAATTCCCGATACCATTGGAACCTCCTGTGCGGATCGTTGATTATATATAGAGCGAACTGAACTCAACGGCCACCGATACCCGGCACCCCCATGAAGAAACTCATCACGTGCTTCGCACGCTTCGCACTCATCGCACTCATCGCGGCGGGCCCCCTCACCGCGCAGCCGAAGCCGCGACGGTCCGACATCACAATCACGGCAATCGCCACTGTGGGATCCTCTTCCGTGCGGATCGAACGGGATCCGTCAACCGGGAACCTGTACATACTCCAGCAGGACGGGACGATACTGCGCGTCGTTATCGGCACCGGCGGACTTGCGACCGATACCGTCGTCTACAGGCAGGCCGATCACGGGCTGAACGATCCGCTGGGGATGACATTCGGTCCCGACGGCACGATTTATCTCGTCGGGAACGATTCGACGGGCGTACTCGGGACCGCGAGAATCGTGAAAGGGGTCCGCGACGTTCCGGGGAGCGAGCACCGGACCTGGAGCCTCATCGCGATCACGGTCCCCTTCCCGTACGGCCACGTCTACAACCACAGGATGAGCGGGATCGTGCTCAACCCGACCGCCGATTCGCTCTACGTCAACAGCGGCGCCGCCACTGACCACGGTGAGCTTCGTGAGGGATTTCGCGAGGTCGGACTCACCTCCATCATACTCAAATTGCCGGTCAACGGCCAGAACATAACGCTCCAGAACGACAGGGAGTGGCTCCGCTCCAACGGGTACCTCTTCTGCGAAGGGATACGGAACGCATTCGCCCTTGCGTACGCGGGGAACGGCGATCTTTTCGGCGCCATAAATTCCGACGACCGCGACGATCCCGAGGAATTGAACTGGCTCCGGGAAGGACGTCATTACGGATTTCCCTGGAGGATCGGCGGGAACACAACGCCGCAGCAGTTCACTCCCTACGATCCCCACACCGACCCGCTTCTCAGTCCCTACGCCTGGGGGGGCGGGAACCTGTACGTGACATACAGCAACGACCCGACGTATCCCCCTCCACCGGCGGGGGTGACGTTCACCGAGCCGGTAAAAAGCTCGGGGCCCGACGCCGACAGATACCGGGATACGACAACGGGGACCGTCCTTGATGCAAGCGATCTCGGCCGGACACTTTCGACGTTCACCGCGCACCGGTCGCCGGACGGACTCGTCTTCGACAGGGACTCCGTTCTCGCCGGCGATCTGAAGGGGGGAGGATTCATGACGAGCCTGTCGACCGGAATCGTTCTCCAGGCGCTCGGCGACACGAGCCAGGACCTCGTCCACCTCGACCTGGCAAAGACGGACAGCGGGTATACCGTCCGCGTCACACGGCTCGTATCGGGATTCAATTCCCCGCTGGGACTCACGATGTCCGGAAACGCTCTCTACGTCCTCGAGACCGGGCTTGAAGGGACGAACCCCTCCCCGAATCTGTGGAAGGTCACGCTCCCTGCGGGCGTGAGCACAGGAGCGGACGCGCCCCTGGATCTCCCGGGGGCCATCACGCTCATGCAGAACTACCCCGATCCGTTCAACCCCTCAACGAACATCGATTTCACTCTCCCCGCGCCGGGTGCAGTCACGCTGACGGTGTACGACATCCTCGGGAGGGAGGTGCGCACGCTCCTGCACGGGAACGTCCCCGCCGGGCACATGAGCATCACGTGGGACGGAAGAGATTCCCACGGGACGCCGGTCGGGAGCGGCGTCTATTTTTACCGCCTTCTCACGGGGTCAAACTTTGCGTCCACGAAGAAGATGATCGTCCTGCGGTAAGCCGGCCGGCACATTTCCGCGTTCTACCTCGCAGCGGCGGTTTCTGCCGCAGCGCTGTGCCAGTGCCCCACGAAGTCCATGATCTCTTTCCGGGCCCGTTCGAACCCCTCGCCCCACCCGTTGGCACGGGCATAGCTCAGGAGGGCGATGCAGTTCATGAGCGCACGGGAGGTGTGGTACGTGCATTTCCAGATGTGACTCCGGGGCCCGGTGACGAACTGCGGCTCCCTGTCGATCCCCCCTTCAAACCAGTCCCCCCTCTCGTGATCGATAACGTACTTTTTGACGTACTCCCACTGCTTCAGGAAATAGGAGCGGTACTCCGATTCCGGGTATATGCGTGAGAAGAGGAGGAGCGCATTGAGCCCTTCCGCCTGGGCCCACCAGTTCTTCGTCTCGTGGATTATCGTGCAGCGGCCGTTCCCGTTGAAGTAGTAGGCGCCGTCAAAAAAACCGCCGACTCCCCGCTCCCAACCGTTGGCAAGCGCGTGGTCCAGCATCTTCTTCGCGACGTGAAGCGTCTTCCCATCGTTTTCCAGCCCGAGCGCATCCGAGGCTTCGAGCATAAGGAACGCGGTTTCGTAATCGTGGCCGAACGAAACATGATCCAGGCCGAAGTTCGCCCGCCGGACGTCCTCCGGGGCGTCCCTGAACGAGACGGGGGTCCAGTCCGGCTGGAAGAAGAGCTGAAGGTAGCCGCGCTCGTGCACCATCGTATCCCGGATCAGCACAAGCAGCTCTGCAAGCCTCTCCCGCAGGAGCGGATCCTTCCACTCCCGGTACAGCTCCGTGTACGCTTCAAGAAGATGGATCGACGAGTTCTGGTCCTTGAACCCGAGCTCGTTGGCGTCGGAAGCGACGGTCTTATACGAGCTCGACCCGTCGAACGGTATCCCTTCGCGCGTGAGGAACTCGAAGTATCCCTTGAACCGGGGATCGTACGCATGATCTTCAATCCAGTGGAACGACCGGCGTGCGCTCTCCAGCACCTCCGGGTCCTTCGTCTGGGCGTACAGCGCAGCAAGCCCGTAGAGCGCGAACGCGTTCCCGTACGCCCTCTTCTCATCGCGCCACCCCCTGAAGTCGGAGGGGCCCCCGCGCCTGTCACGGATCTGGTAGAAACCCCCGTACTTGCTGTCCCACATGACGTCACGGAGGAACTCGTAGCCGTGCCGCGCGATCGGCAGGTAGAGTGCCGACTCACCGGTGAATTGCGCCGCCTTCGACGCGGTCCAAATGTGCCGGGCCTGCGTGACGATCATCTTCTCCTGTTCGGGGGGGAGCGTCCATTCGGCAGTCACATTCGTGAAGTATCCACCGCACTCCGTGTCGACGACGAGGGGATACCAGCGTTTCAGTATCCCGTCAACAAGCGCTTCTCGCAGTTCATCCAGTATCTCTGTGGGCATAGCATTTGCTCTCTCATTGTGCATCGCATTGTGTCCTGCCGGGGTTTCCGGCCTGATCGGCCTGCAGTGAGAGACCCCCCAAGTTCCGTGCTAAGAGAAACCGCCGAAAAGTCATTCCAGAATGCATTTTCGAGCCGAATGTTCGTATATTTTTGATAACTTTTATCATATTGATAACCGATGCGGCGCACAATAACGGTCGGATTCCAATGACAATGAAACGGCTCACACAACGGGGCTTCCTCCAGGTGCTTCTGGTGCTCCCGGGGCTCCTCCTGATTGCCACGCCCCCTGCCTCCGCACAGTTCCAGAACTTCCTGAAAGCGCGCGGCGACAGGCTCATGGACGGCGCCGAGGTGGTCCGGTTCGTCTCGTACAACATTCCGAATCTCCATTACATCGAGGACAACCACCAGTTCACCGAGGTGAATCCGTGGCGCGTCGCCGACGAGTTCGAAATACGCGACGCACTCACGACGATACGGCAGTCGGGGGGAAGAGTCGCGCGGATGTACGTTCCGTCGGTGCGGAAAGCCATCGATGATTCCGGGATCGTCCGGCACGTTCTCGGCCCCGGTGTTTTCAACGAGGAGGCGTTCAGGGCGTACGACCGGGTCTTGCAGGCCGCAAACCAGACAGGCGTGCGCGTCATCATACCCCTCGTTGACAACTGGTGGTGGTGGGGAGGACCGAAAGAATATGCGGCGTTCCGGGGGAAAACAAGCAAGGAATTCTGGACGGACACGCTCCTCATCGCGGATTTCAAAAAAACCGTCGCGTTCATCGTCAACAGGGTGAACACGATCACCGGCGTCCCGTTCCGGGAGGACAAGGCGATATTCGGCTGGGAGACGGGGAACGAGCTGCAGTGTCCCTACTCGTGGACCAGGGAGATCGCCGCGTACATCAAGAGCCTCGACACGAATCATATCGTCATGGCGGGGACGAACAGCAGGGACGTCAGCGACGAGTCGCTTGACGACCCGAACATCGACGTCGTGTCGACGCATTACTACGCGCCGGCGGCGGTGACGATACCCCTCATCACCGCGGCACGCGAAAAGACGAAGAACAGGAAGCCCTACTTCGTCGGCGAGTTCGGATTCGTCCCGACGCAGGAGATGCGGCAGATCATCGATACGGTGATCGCCGAGGGGGTTTCGGGGATCATGGTATGGAGCCTCCGTTCACATGACAGGGACGGCGGGTTCTATTACCACACGAACGCGTACCGGTGGCCCGGATTCGCCTCCGGCGCGCCGTGGGACGAGAAGGCCGTCATGCAGATGTTCCGCGAGAAAGCATACGCAATCAACGGGAAACCCCCGGAGCCGCTCCCCCCGCCGGCGGCGCCGAAACTCCTCCCCGTTGAATCGCCGTACAGGATCTCCTGGCAGGGTTCGACGGGAGCGTCATCCTATCTCATACAGAGGAAGGCCGAGGACGAGACGCTCTGGCAGGTGATCGCCGCAAAAGCGACAGACGCCGACGCCGCATACCGGCCGCTCTACTGCGACACGTCGGCGCAGCCCGGCAAACGCTACACATACCAGATCAGGGCGGAAAACGACGCGGGATATTCCGAACTGTCTGACCCCTCTGCCCCGGTGACCGCGGGGGACAGGATGCTCGTCGACGAACTGGCGGACGGATCGCACTGGTACGGGAAATCCGGCGAACCGGAGTTCGTTCCGCCGGCCGATGCCGCGCGCGCGAAGGAAGACAGGAGCAGGGTCCGGGGGATGACGGGAGAGTTCATACTGTACAGGCTGCCGGGGGGGATCACATCCGTCAGCGTCGATCTTTTCACGACCACGCACGACGCGGATACCGCGATGGCGTTCTTCCGGGGGGTGAACCCGGACAGCCTGACGGGCCTCCGGCTGGAGCGGCAGGTCTTTGAACCCCTCCGGAACGAATACGGCGCATATACCGCGGTCAGGTATTCCGCATCCCGGATGCCCCCGGAGGGGACGTTCCTCAAGATCGCGTTCGCGCCGAACTGCCAGATCGGGAGGATAGAGATTTCGTATAAATGAGGGGTTGACCGGCTCAGAGCCTGTAACGGACGGCAAGGGCGGGATAGAACCGGAACATCCGGCGGACGGGTGCGTCTCCCGCGGAAGCTCTACAGTATGCCATGGAATATGCTGTCGAGAAATTCCACGGGGTGCAACGCCCCTCCCACAAAATCAGCTCCGATCTGCTCCCGGCATGAAGTCCCGCTTGCGAGTATGACTGTCCCCGGCGAAACCAGGATCCGTTCTTTCGATCTCCCCCCCGAGATCGCGCCCGACATTCTTGCTCAGCTCGTAGTACTGCTTCTTGTATCCGAAGCTCCCCGCCATGCCGCAGCACTCGGCCGTGGAGACGTCGACTTCGAAACCGAGCCTCCGGAAAAATTCCGGGGTCTCCATGCCGATCCCGAGCGACTTCATCTGGCAATGACCATGGTAGAAGAGCGGCGCCTTCTCCCCGCCGGCGCACTGCTTCAGGATCTGAACATCAAGCTCCCCGGCATCGATCATCCTGTTCAGATACTCGATCGGATCAAAACAATGCGCCCGTATCTTTTCGAACCGCGCGTCGTCCCCGATGAGCGCCCCGTAGTCATGCCGTACCATCGCCAGCACGCTCGGCTCAGTGAACAGGAGATCGTACCCAGAGTCAACCGTCGATTCAAGAAATGCAGCGGCGTTCCGGGCGCTTCGCACTGCCGGGTCAACGAGCCCCTGTGAAAGCGCCGCACGCCCGTCCTCCATCACACGGGTCGGCGCGAGCGGTATTCCGAGCTTACCGAAGAGGCGTATCGCCGCCATCCCCACCCGGGGGTTGTTGTACTGCGTGTACACGTCCGTGAACAGGGCCACATTCTTCGTTTTTCCCCTCCCGGTCCGGGACGCACCGTTCCGGGGGGAGGCGGCGTACTGCTGCAACAGGGTCTTCTCCGCGAACGGAGGGATGACCCGGCGCCTGTCGACGCCGAAAAGGAGCTCGAGAAGTCTCCTGCTCATCCCGAGAGCCGAGAGCCAGTTTGAGAGTCCGGGGAGCACGGAGGCGAATCCCGCCATGGCCGAGAAATGCCCGAAGAACTGCTTCTGGAGAGCAGGCTCGCCCGCTTTCAGGAGCCGGTCCTTGATCGTCGTATTGAGCCGGGGGATGTCGATCCGCACGGGACAGTTGGGCACGCAGCGCGCACACCCCGTGCAGAGCTCCGCGAACCTCCCCTTCATCAGGTCGCCGGACGTCCCCACAGTCCATGCCCCGCCGATTCCGCCCGAGTAGCACTCCCCGCCGAATGCGTGCCCGCCGACAGCCTGGAAATTCGCGCACACATTCATGCAGGCGCTGCAGCGGATGCAGTACAGCGCCTCCCGGAGGCCCGGATCGTCCCGCATACGCATCCGCCCGTTGTCGACGAGAACGAGGTGAAACTCCCTGACGGCGTCGGTGCGCCCGTTCAGATTGAGAACGGGGAGAGGAAGCGGCGGCTCCAGGATGTTCGTGTAGCTCGTCAGAGATTGTCCGGTAGCGCTCGCGGCAAGAAGCTCGATGAACGTCCCGAATTCCGCACGGCTCGGGATGATCTTCTCGATCCCGACAACCGCGACATGGACCGCGGGGAGCGTCGTCGTCAGGCGGATGTTCCCCTCGCTCTCCACGAGGAGGAGCGCTCCCTCTTCGGCGGAGACGAGATTGGCGCCGCTGATCCCGATGTCGGCGGAGAGGAATTTCTGCCTCAGTATGTCCCGGGCAAACTCCGTCAGCTCTTCACCGGTCTCGAGCGGCCTGTCGGTCCTGAAATGCGATTTGAAAAGCTCCGTTATTCTCTCCCTGCTCCTGTGAATCGCCGGGGTCACGATGTGCGAGGGCTGTTCCTTCGAGATCTGGAGAATGAACTCGGCAAGATCGGATTCCGCCACTTCGATGCCGCCGGCCTCGAGAACACGGTTCAGCCCGATCTCCTCGGAGGTTATCGATTTGGCCTTTACCGCAAGCTTCGCCCCGTGTGACCTGCACACCTCCCTGACGTATTCCGCCGCCTCGGTGTGTGTCCGGGCAAACACGACGTTCCCCCCGCGGGACCGTACGGCCTTCGTGAGGATTTGCACGAGCTCCGGCAGCCTCCGTATCGACTCTTCCTTTATCGCGCGTGCACGGTCTTTCAACGCTTCGTAGTCATCCAGCCGCCGGAGGGCCGCGTAACGATTGGTGTTGAACGTCTGCGTGTTGTGACGGACGGCGTCCGATTCGACGCCCAGTGCGAGATCGATGGCCAGGGCCAGGTTTTTCTTCAGCGACTTGTCGGCGACGTCTCTCGGATGGAATGTCCCGGTCTTCATGCGGTCATACCAGTATCATGATATGAAGCCGCCCGGGACCATGTACGCCGCGCACGAGCGGCCCCATGTCGGCCGTTGCGCTCGGCCCGGTGATGAACGTGAATGAGCCGGAGCGGGAGGCCACGGCGTGACCCCCTTGCGGGGAGAAGAGATCCCGCGGGCGGGGGACGATCGTCCGGGCGTCGAGAAGGACGATGTGCATGCGCGTGAGCATGCTTATCGGCCCCGCCATCCCCTCCGCCAGTGAGACGCAGACCGACCCTGTGCTCGCGACGCCGCAGAACGCTTCGGTAACTCCGGTGCGTACGGTCTTCAACTCCTCTCCGGAGGGAGCCGCAATGACGTTCGATTCTTCCCGAAATCCGTCAAGGAGACCGGGAGGGAGGCTGATCGGGGGGGCGAGGAGGACGTTCCCGGCCCCGGCGGTCGCCCTGAGGAGGGCGCTGTGCACAGATTCCCCGTCCGCCCGCACCCGCTCAACAGTCGCTGCGGAACGCTCCGCGTTTATGCAGAACTCACCGACAATGTCTTCGATAACGGCAGGTGACATGATTCCTTTCAGCGTGGAATGCGTTTCCTGTTCGCCGCGGCGGCCGCGTTACGCGGGGCTCAGGCACCGCTCGTACCCGGCGGCATGCGCTGCAAAGTAGGCGGTATCCCCGGGAGTATACCGCTTCATGCCGAACGATCTCCCGACGACCCCGCGCCACGTCCGGAGATCGGCGACTGCCCCGGAGGCAATCGCCAGGACGCCGATATTCCCGACGATCGTCCCTTCAACCGGGCCTGCGAGAACGGGGATGCCGAGCGCATCAGCGGTCAATTGAACGAGAAGGTCGTTCTGAATTCCCCCGCCGACGGCATGGAGTGTCCCGATCGCAGTTCCCGTCACCTGTTCGATCTCGCGGATCGTCGTCCGGTACGTGTAGGCCAGGCTCTCCAGGACGACGCGTATGATGAACCCCTCCCCCTCCCGGACCGATTGACCGGTTTCGCGGAGACACGAGGCGATCTTGAGCGGCATGTCGCCCGGCTTGAGGAACCTCGGATCATTCAGGTCGACCCAGGCTTTCACGGACCCCTCCTGCCGCGCGAGGTCCGCAAGGAGCGCATACGAGAACTCCTTCCCGTTCTCCATCCAGTGCCGCCGGCATTCCTGTACCGGCCAGAGGCCGATGATGTTTTTCAAAAACCGAGTCGTGCCGCTGATCCCTCCCTCGTTCGTAAAATTGCACCTCATCGCGTCATCCGTGAGGAGCGGCGACGCCAGCTCCACGCCCATGAGCGACCAGGTCCCCGAGCTCAGGAACGCCCAGCTGCCGCCGGCAGCGGGGACGGAGACGACTGCGGAAGCCGTGTCGTGCCCCGCGCTCGCGTACACGGGCGTGGCGGGATCGATCCCCGCAGCCGCCGCGAGCGGGGGGAGTATCGTGCCCAGGCGTGTCCCGGGCTCGACAACCGGCGGAAATATATTCCGCGGAAATCCAAACCTGTCGATGAGGTCCCATGACCAGTCCCTCGTTCGCGGATTCACGAGGCTCGTCGTGGAGGCGATCGTGAATTCCGCCTTTTTGACCCCCGAGAGAACGTAATTCAGATAGTCCGGCATCAGCAGAACCGTTCCGCCGACATTCAACAGGTTCAGACTACGCCCGGACTCCGCAAGAAGCTGGAAGACCGTGTTGAACGGCTGGAACTGGATTCCCGCGGTGCCGTACAGTTCCTTTTTCGGGACGATGCCGAACGCTTTCGCCATCATACCGTCCGTCCGTGAGTCCCTGTAGTGGTACGGGTAGCCGAGGACCCGCCCTTCCGTGTCGATCAGGACGTAATCGACACCCCACGTGTCAACGCCGATTCCGTCGAACCGCGGCCCGAACGCCTTCCCCGCCTTCGTGAGTCCCTCGACGATCTCCCCGACGATTGCGAGTATGTCCCAGTGAAACCCCCCGCCGTACCGGATGTTATGCGTTGTAAACCTGTGAACCTCGTCCAGCGTGAGCCGTCCGTCCCGGAGCGTCGCGACGATGCATCGTCCGCTTTCCGCACCGAGGTCGAATCCGATGAACCGTTTCTCCGTCATCACCGCGCCGCCGTTTCCGGCAATGCATGTATCCCGGACGTTCTCCGGTCGAGGAAGTCTCTCACCTCACCCGCAACGACGAATTCCTCGTTCGTGGGAATCACGGCGATCTTCACCGCCGACGCATCCGCAGAAATCAGTCCCTCGCGGGGGTTCGCGGCGTTTTTCGCGTGGTCGAGAACGACGCCCAGGTTTTCCATCCCGCCGGCGATTGTCTTCCGGAGGAGTATGCCGTTCTGACCGGCGCCGGCCGTGAAGACGATGACGTCCGCTCCGTTCAGTATCGCCAGGTACTCGCCGATGTACCGTTTCACGCCGTATGCAAACGCACCGAACGCGAGGGCCGCCCGGCGGTCACCGTTTGCCATCGCCGATTCGACGTCCCTGAGGTCACCGCTCCTTCCGTCGATGCCGAACACACCCCCTTTCGACATGAGGAGATTTCCGGCATCCGCGACGGAGAGACGTTCCTTCTCCATGAGGTACAGGAGGGCATACGGATCGAGATCCCCGACCCGTTTTGCGTTCAGGAGGCCGCTCTGCGGGCTCATCCCCATGGACGTATCAATGGACCTGCCGTCCTTTATCGCGCAGACCGACGAGCTCCCCCCAGGTGGCACGAGATGACCTTTGATGCGCCGTACAGCTCCTTCGCCCTGAGCGCGATGAACCTGTGTGATGCGCCGTGAAAGCCGTATTTCCGTATCCCGTGCTTTTCGTACAACCCGTAGGGGATACCGTACAGGTACGCTTCCGGCGGCATGTCCCGGTGAAACCAGGTCTCAAAGAGGCCGATGAGCGGCGTTGAAGGGAGGAGATTCCTGAACACGCCGATCGCGGTGACGTACACGTCCGTGTGCACAGGCGCGAGCTGCCGGTATTCTTCCATCGCGGAAAGGACATCCGGCGTGAGTTCCACGCACCCGGTGACCCCCTTTGCGTGCACGGTCTTGAATCCGACGGCGGCGACTTCCCCCAGCGGGTACCGTCCGGCAATCGTCTCCAGCGTCATGTTCACGGCGGCCGTGTAATCGGGGACGGGGAGCGTCGCCGCGTGCTGTTCACCTGACGAAAAACTGAACGTGTACCCCCCCTGCGCATCACCGATCCGCTCCACGGCCCCCTGGAACAGGACACGCATGCCGGGAACCTCGTACAGCTTGCATTTGTACGATGTGCTTCCGGGATTGGCGATGAGGATGTTCATGTCAGCGCGCCCCGAGCTTCCCGATCACCTGCTCGGCGATCGACCGGATTGTCGCTTCATCGATGCCGGGCGGTAGCTCTCCCGACCCGGACGCATCGCTCGTACTCGACGGCATCGGCGTGGCATCGCAGGCGGTCACCCGCCCGGGGAGATTGAACTTCTCGCGGAGCGTCATCAGCCTGTCCCTCTCCTCCGCCGGGAGCACGTTCAGGTTCCCCAGCTGGATCGCTTTCCAGACGATGCTCGCGGTATGCTCGAGCGTTTCCATCTTGTGGTAGGCGTCCAGAAGGCTCGTCCCCAGCGTGAGCGCACCGTGGTTCTCCAGGAGGATCGCGTCCGACGTCCGGATGAACGGCCGGGCGCGGTCGGGGATCTCCATTGTGGACGGGAGCCCGTACGGCGCGATCGGGACAGCGCCGATCACGATGATCGCCTCCGGGAGCACGCACTTGTTGAGCGGGATGCCGGCGACGGCGAAGCTTGTTGCATACTGGGGGTGCGCGTGAACGACAGAGCGGATGTCGGGCCGCTCCTTGTAGACGTCCAGGTGCATCTTCAGCTCGCTCGACGGGTGATAGTCTTTATTCCCGGAGACGACCTTCGCCGAGCGGTCGCACTTGATGATCATGTCCGTCGTCATGAATCCCTTGCTGACGCCGTGCGGCGTCGTCAGGATCTCGTCGTCGTTCAGCCTCACGGAGATGTTCCCGTCATTAGACGCGACGTAGCCGCGGGTCCAGATCCGTTTGCCGATCTCGACGATCTGTTTCCGTATCTCCCATTCGTTCATCATTGCGATGGCTCCCCTTTACAGTAGTTCCCGTAAGACATCTTCGTGAGGATTCCGAATTATGGCGTAGCCGGCGAGCATCCCCTCCTGCCTGCAGTATTCGATTGCCGGTTTGACGGCGGATTCCAGGGCCCCGATGTCGCCGGTCATGACGACGAAGCCTTTCCCCCCGACGGCCATGGCGACGTGCACGCGGATGATGTCAAGCTCCGCCTCCTTGACCGCCAGGTCCGCGGCCTTTATCGCCGAGACCACGGAAAAGGTCTCCAGGATGAGAAGGGCGCCGACCTTCTTCCCCGACCCCGGCTCGAGCACCGTGCAGCCTGCGATCGCGGGGAAGACCCGGGGATCGACGTTCGGGATCGTCGCGAGGTTGACGACCGCGAATCCACCCACTTCGCCGGCGACGGCGACCGCGGTTTCGACGTCCGCGACGCTCCCCCGCACGACAATGAAGAATTTCCCCGAGCAGATCGTCCGCGCGACGACCTTCTCGACGTTCGCCGCCTTCAGGATCGCGTCCTCGACTTCATACCCCTTGTAAATGCTCCCGAGCTCGATGATGCCGACCGCGTTTCCCGATGACATTATCCCCTCGCAATGTGAATGGCGTCCGCCGCAATCCGCGTCACCGTCCCGGGGATCGACGCGTGAACGTTGCTCGAGATCTTCCCCGCGGCCTTTGCGATAAGGTCGTATTTCTTCACGCGCTCCCCGGCGCGCACGACAGGCTGTGCGGGGGCGCCGGCGTGCTGGTCGAGCGGAATCCGGACCGACTGCGGATCAGGAGCAATCTCCGTGAGGGGTCCTTCGTCGGCAAACCTCAGCACATCAAGACGCTGTTTCAGCTTCTGCGCCGGGACTTTCCTGTAGTCGTACATCGGGTGGACGGGCCCGGCCGTGCCGGCCGGCCGGAAGTCTGCTTCGCGCGCGAGCCGTTTTTCGATGACCGTCGCCCCCCGGGGATCAAGCCCCTCGGGGCAGGCATACATCGTGCAGAGATTGCACTCACAGCAAGAGAGGTTTCCCGGGAACATCATCGGCTGGTCCTCGCGCGTGAACATGCGGTTGCGCATCGCCGTCTCGGGGCGCACGGGCTGTCCGAGGAGATACCGCGGACAGAGCTCCGTGCAGATCGAGCACTGATCGCAACCGGCTTTCGCGATCCTGTCCGTATCGTGTTCGGTCGTGAACCGCCTGTACATCGTCACGCAGTAGTGATCCTCCGGCAGTACGATAAGCGCGCCGGTCCGCTTCGAAACCGGCCGGCTCAAATCGTCCTCGACGGCGCCCATCATCAGTCCCCCCGACCGGACGACGTACTGCGGCGCGGTGATCCGGAAGTGCGAAAGGACTTCCGCATACGAGATCCCCACCGGCACGCGGACTGTCGCCGGGCGCTCGACGGCTCCCGCCACGGAGAGAAACTTCTCGACGACCGGCATGCCGGTGCCGATGTTGAACAGGGTCTCAACGTTCTGCACAACGCACCCCGCGGAGATCGGGAGCGCCCCGGGCGCGACGACCCGGTTCGTCGTCATGTAGATGAGCGTGATTTCATCGCCGGCCGGGTAGACGTCCTCGATCGGCATGACGCGGGTCCCGGCGGGGACCCGTGAGCGAAGGAGATCGATCTCGCGGGCGTGCTTCTCCTTGATACCGATGATCGCCTCACGGGCCCCCGTGATCCGCATCGCGGCGGCGAGCCCTCCGAGCACCTCGTCGCAGTGATGGAGGATCACCTCCATGTCCTTGTGCAGGAGGGGCTCGCATTCCGCGGCGTTGACGATGAGCGTATCGGGGGCGCTCGCGAGCTTGACGTGCGCGGGAAACCCCGCACCGCCCGCCCCGATGACCCCGTTGGCCTCGATCTCAGTGAGCGTCATCTGCCGCCCGCCGGCAAATCATGAAATTCCATGGAGTCGACGATCGCCATGATGAGCGTGCGCATCGGGGCCAGCTCGATGTCAAACACGCTCCTGGCAACGCCGGGAGCGCCCCCGCACACGACGACATCGCCGATCCCCGCACCGACATAATCGACGGCCACCCATTCTCCTCCGTCGGCCCTGCCGTCGGGCCGGATGGGCTGGACGACGTAGACGACCTTCCCCCGGTAGGCGGCGTGCTTCTGTTCGGCAATCACGGCATGGATGACGCGCGCGAGGAACATCAGGAAAGCTCCTCGACAAGTTCCACGATTGTTGCGTTGACCGGGGCATAGCCCTCCGGGAATGCCTGCGTCGCGTCCGTGCTCGTCACGTACACAACCCGGTCCCCGGATGCGGCGATTCCCTGCGGATCCGCTGCGACGATCGGCGTGTCCGTGGCGGTCCCGGCGGAGGAAACGGGCTGGACGACGTACAGCCTGCATCCTTCAAGCTCGGGGACTTTCCGGGACGCCCACACGACGCCTATGACGATGCCGAGCTTCACGCGAGCCCCCCGGCCGGATGGGTCATCTGCACTTCGTCGATGATCGCGATGACGACCGCGTCGATCGGCGCGCTCCTTGTCTGGTCGGTCATGCGCGCCGCGGATCCGTACGACAGGAGGACGAAGTTCCCCTCCCCCGCCTGGACGGCGTCGACGGCGACGTGGTACGACTTCAACGGCTTCCCCCCGTGATCCGTTTCCCGGCAGAGGAGGAGTTTCTTGCCGTTCAGGTTCGGGTCCTTCTGCGACGCGACGACAGTCCCGATCACCCTCGCGAATATCATTGCCTTACGCTCCCCGGTTGAACGTCCCCTCGATCGATTCGTCGGGGCGCGGTATCACGAGCTGCGACATGACTTCGCCCACCCGCGACGCGGCCTCGTTCGCCGCTTCGATCGCCGAGCGCACCGCCGCCACATCCCCTTCGACAACGAACGACACGTAGCCGCTCCCCACCTGGCGCCATTCGACAAGCTCGACGTTCGCGGATTTGACCGCCGCGTCCGCGCCGAGGACCAGCGGCGCGAATCCCTTCGTTTCCAGAATCCCGATTGCGTTCCTGACTGCCATGTTCGTTTCTCCTTCGTGAGACGCGTTTATTGTTAGACAAACCTGAGTGCCGCGTGCGTCATGATCCGCCGTTTCCGCACAAAATCACGCGGGGTGCAGATCCCCTCCCCCGTCGGCGTGGCAATCGTATGGGAGAAGTACCCTTCCCCCAGGTCCCCGCCGTCGCCGCGGAGCGTTCCGCCGTTGATGACGTTGACGTCGCAGTCGAGCGACCTCGTGAACTGCGTCGCCCTGTCGATGTTCTTCGTGAAAATGCCCGCCGTGTGCCTGAACCCGTGCTCGGCCTTCAGGGACGCCGCGAGGCCGTCGTCAAAGTCCCTGACCCGGACCACCGGGATGCAGCATGTCATCTGTTCCGCGACGACCCAGGGGTGGCTCCGGCCTGTCTCGCCGAAGAGAAGAGGAACGTTCCCGTCGATGTTCATCCCGATCGCCCGGCCGAGGACCTGCGCGCTTTTTCCGGCGTAGTCCCTGCCGATGAGCCAGTGCTTCCCGGAGAGCTGCAAAGCCTTCCCGCCCAGCGCGTCCATCTGCTCCGTCGTCAGCCGGACATTTCCCGCCTTCTCCATTTCCCGCATGAACTGCTCGAACACGGAGTCGACGACAAAGATCTCCTTTTCCGCGATGCAGAGGACGTTGTTGTCGTACGCCGCGCTCATCGTGATTTCCGCCGCCGCGAGCGTGAGATCGGCGGTCTCGTCCACGAGGACCGGGGGATTCCCCGGCCCCGCGGCGATCACCTTCTTCGGAAACGTCATCGCCAGATCCACCATTGCGGGTCCCCCGGTGACGGAGAGAAGCTCCACGAGCGGATGGCCGAACAGGATCTTTGCGGTTTCCAGCGTGGGCTCCGCGACACATGTCACGAGATTCGCCGGCGCTCCCGCCTCGACCATGTACCTGTTGGCAAGGCGGATTACTTTTGCGTTGACCTTTCTGGCTGATGGGTGCGGGTTGAACGCGATCGCGTTTCCCCCCGCGAGCTGGATGATGATGTTGTTGATCATCGTCGGGGCGGGATGCGTGCTCGGGGTAATGTTCCCGATGACGCCGAACGGAGCGTATTCGTCAATCGCGAGCCCGTTCTTCCCGGACCACGCCTTGGGCTGCAGGAACTCCACGCCCGGGCTGTTGCGCGCCGCGTTGTCGAGCTTCGCGATTTTGTGATCCACGCGGCCCATCCCGGTCTCCGCCACCGTCTCCCGGGCGAGCTCTTGCTTGTGATCCTGCGTCATCTGCCGGACTGCGTCCGTGATCTTCTTCCTGCACTGGCTGCTCCGCCCCCTGTAGGCGAGGAACGCCTCGTGGGCAGCAGCGACGGCGTCATTCATGTCGTCGAACACCCCCCAATCCCCCTTCCCGGCGGCGGGGGCCGCAACGGCCGCCCCTCCCGACTTTTCCATGACCCGGCGGACAACCTGCCCGATCAGGTCCTGGATCTGATTCTCGTTGATTTCCAACGGGCGCCTCGTTCAGTTATTTCGACGATTTCTTCTCCGCCCGTATCGGATCAAGCGGGAATTTCGGCAGAAGCTTCTCGGACGGGCGGGGGATGATGACCTCCGACTGCACGGTCCCGATGTTCTTCGCCGCCTGAACCCCCGCTTCCACCGCCGCCTTGACCGCCGCAACGTCGCCGCGGACGATGATGCCGACCCTCCCCCCTCCCACCTTGACCCATTTCGCCAGCTTCACGTTTGCCGATTTGACCGCGGCGTCCGCCGCCTGTATCCCGGCGGTGAAGCCCTGCGTTTCGATGATGCCGAGTGCGTCGTTCATTTCTCTGCTCCTATTTTTCAACGCCGATGAGTTCGAAGACTTCCTCGTGTGCCGACGGAATGACGTTCGTGCAGACGAGCTCGCCGACCCTCCCCGCAGCCTCCGCCCCCGCCTCGACGGCGGAGCGGACCGCCCCGACCTCCCCGCGCACGAGCGCCGTCACGTAGGCGCCGCCGATTTCCACCCTCCTGACGAACTCAACGTTCGCGGTCTTCATCATCGCATCGATCGCGTTGATCGCCCCCGTGTTCCCCCGGGTTTCAACAAATCCCAGCGCAACTCCTCGAGACATTGTGTGATTCCTCCTAGTGATTGTTCCCTGCGTACGTGAGCTTCATTTTTCTCTGTGCCATCAGATCCCGCGCCCCCGACGTGCACACCGTTCCCGCGGGGACGACAAGTTCACTGACATGCCGCTCCATGGCCCTTACCCTGTTTTCGGTCAGGACGGGGGTCCTGTATCCCGTCATATCGACCGTCACGCGCGAGGAGGGACCGGCGGGTTCCGCACCGGCGCTCTCCGCGGTGCGGATGCCGGGCACAATCCCCCGCCTTGCCAGTTCGGCCAGAACCTCCCTCACCACGATTGCCACGAGCTGTTCGATCGAGAGCTGCACTTTTCAACGGCCTCCGGCGTTCTGTTTTTCGTACAACCGGACGGCCCCGGAAGAAACCGAGTCCACGATACCGACGATCGCGCTGTCCGTTGCGACCCCCTTTGTCGAGGCAGTCTGCCGTGCGGAGGAGGAGGCGCACACGAGAACGACGTCTCCCGGCCCGGCGTCCACGGTATCGATGCATGCATGGCTGACTTCGGTTCCCTCACAAGACTCCGTCAGGTACCGTACGACGAGGATTCTCTTTCCCTCCATGTTGCCGGTCTTTCGCGTCGCAACGACGTTTCCTATGACGATGCCGAGTTTCATCCGCTACATCCGCCCGAGGAATTCCACGTGCGTGTCTTCACGGACATTCGCCGCGTTCGCGTCGTCCGTGTCCAGATGAATCTGGAGGAGCCAGCCGTCGTTCGTCCGGACGAGGACGTTCTCGAACACTGTGCTCTTCTCCCCCGCCACGCGCACCCTGCACAGGTCCCCCTCGCGGACGCCGAGCCGCGCGGCGTCCGCGTTCGTCATGTGGATATGCCGGCTCGCGATAATGGCGCAGCGTTCCAGGTACACGGAGCCCCGGGGGCCGACAAGCGTCAGCGGGGCCGCCGCATCCAGCGTTCCGGAATTCGCGACAGGCGGATCGATACCGAGGAAGACGGCGTCCGTCAGGGAGACTTCGACCTGGTCGTACTTCCGGAGAGGCCCCAGTACGCGCACGCCCGGGATGCTCCTGAGTTTCGGCCCGACGATCGTGAGCGTGTGGGCCGACGCAAATTCCCCCGGCTGGTAGAGAGGCCGCAGGTTTTCAAACGCCGCCTCCGGGCCGAAGAGCGCGTGAAACGTCGGGGAGGTGAGATGGATGTGCCTGTTGGAGACGCCGAGCGGAATCGTCCGCGGGCCCGCGCCTGCGACGGGCTTCCTTCCGGCGGCTCCCCCCCTCAGAGCGAGGCTGACCTCACGCACGATGAGGTCAACAAGCTCGTCACGGGATCGGGGCCCGGAGGGGATTGCACACCCGCAGGATGGGGTACTTCCCACTTCTCATGCTCCTTCTGTGGCCGTCATTTCACAATCGTGATCTGCACGCCGAGTTTTTCGATCTTTTCCAGGACGCCGGCCGGCGCCGTGCCGTCGGTGATGATGTGCCGCACCTGCGCAAGTGAGGCATAACTCGCAAGGCCGGTCTGGTAGAACTTGCTGCCGTCCGCGAGGACGACGATCTCACGCACTTTCGCGACGATCGTTTTCTTCAATTCGATTTCAAGCAGGTTCGTGTCCGTCAGCCCGTTCTCCTGCGATATGCCCCATGCTCCGAGAAACGCCTTCTGGATGTTCAGGTCGTTGAAGAACCCCTGCGTCGGCAGACCGGTGATGGATCCCGACGCGTGCCTGAGGTAGCCGGACGGCATCAGGACGTTGATGTTCTGGCACCCCATCAGCTCGATGGCAGTCCAGACACCGGTCGGAATCACCGTGACGTCCTTGAGCTCATCCCGCGCACGGAGCGCATGCGCCAGTGCCAGTACGGTCGTGCTTGAGTCCAGGAGAACGGATTCCAGGGAACCCACGAGGTTTGCCGCCGACTGTCCGATCTTCTGCTTGATGGGCGAATTCAGGCTCTTCCTTGTCTGGAACGTGTACTCCTGGCGGACACGCTCCTCGACGAGCCTGGCTCCACCGTGAGTCCGGGAGATCTTCCCCAGGTTTGCAAGCTTCTCCAGGTCGGACCGTATCGTCACCTCTGTCACCGAGAGGAGGTAGCTCAGTTCCCGGACAGTCACGATCTCCCTGCCGGCGAGTGCATCCAGTATTTTCTGGCACCGAGGTGAATCCAGCATCAATGAGCCCCTTTTGGACAGGGGATAATAGACCATTATTCGTCCATTTGCAACATTTTTTCGAATTGTTTCGAATTATTTTCGTCTTTGGCCCGAAACGAAACTGCCAAATTATAATATATTTGATCAAAGAGGAGTTTACCGCCTGCTCAACTCCTCCCGTTCATACTTCCCGATCTCGGAGATGTAGTCCTCTCCGACCGGGACATTGTTTTTTGCGCAGTAGTAGTCGTACACCGCAGCGTACGGCTTTGTCTTCAGGAGTTCAAGGAACGCGAGGCGTTCGAAATTCTTCCCCGCCTTCTCATACCCGATCAGCTCAGGCGTCGGCTCCAGCAACGCGTACATGAACGCAATCTGCGCCGCGCGTGCGCCGACAACGTAGGCACCGATCCGGTTCAGGCTGGCATCGAAATAGTCGAGCCCGACTCGGACCCTGTCGAGCGCCTTCGACCGCACGATTTCCTGCGCGATGAGCTGTAGTTCGTCGTTAAAGATGACGACGTGATCACTGTCCCACCTGACGCCGCGGCTGACATGCAGGAGGAGCCCTTCGACGAAGGGGAGCATCGCGGAGATTTTGTCCCCGATCTGCTCGGTCGGGTGGAAATGCCCGGTATCGATGCAGAGCCCGATGTTGTTCCTGACGGCATAGCCCATGTAGAATTCATGCGAGCCCACGGTCATGGCTTCGACGCCGAGGCCGAACAGCTTGCACTCGACAGTGTCGAAGAGCTGCTCCTTCGGATATTTCTCCCGGAATATCTCGTCGAGCGATTTCTTCAGGAGCGCCCGGTGACCGTTCCGGTCGACAGGCACGTCCTTCGACCCGTCCGGAATCCATATGTTGTTCCCGGCCGGCGTCCCGAGCTGACGCCCCATTTCCGCGGCGATCTTCCGGGTCCTCTTCACGTGCTCGACCCAGAATTTCCTGTACGTCTCGTTCTTGCTCGAGAGCGTGTACCCGCCGTCGGCATACGGGTGGGAAAAGCACGTCGGGTTGAAGTCGAGACCGACGCCGAGCTTTTTCGCCCAGTCGATCCACCCCTGGAAATGCTTCACTTCGATCTGATCCCTGTCGACCTTTTCCCCCCGGAATTCACCGTAGATCGCGTGAAGGTTCAGCCGCTGTCTTCCCGGAAGGAGGCTCATCACCTTCTCAATGTCCTTCTTCACCTCGTCAATCGACCGCGCCTTCCCGGGATAGTTTCCCGTGACCTGGATCCCTCCCCCCCGAGCTCGGCGCCCGGACGCTCGAACCCGCCGACGTCATCGGTCTGCCAGCAGTGCAGGCTGACCCTGACGTTATCCATCTCCCGGAGTGCGGCGTCTGTGTCCACGCCAATCGCCGCGTATTCCTCTTTCGCGTGCTGATACGATTTCTCGACGACATTCAGATCTTTCATTTCACGTCTTCCTTTTGATATTGACTCGCCATCCTGTGTGCCGGCGATGACCGGCGGGGTCACTTCTCATCCGCCGACTGCAAGATAATTACCGTATCCGACAATAGCAGTAGAAAGTATAAGCGTCGCCAGTCCTGCAAACAGCGTCCTTTTCGTCGACAACCTGCTTCCGGACCACTCCTTCAGAGCGATTCCCCAGAGCGAACTGAATATGATGATGCTCGCCATATGGATCGTCCAGCTGGAGAACTTGTACTGCCCCATCTGCGATTCCCCCATCGTATAAAAGAAGAACTGGAGGTACCAGACGACACCGGCAAGCGCGCTCAGAAGGTAGTTCCGGAGCATCGGCACGCGTTCGGCGCCGGCCGTTCCTCCGCCCGCGTCAGGGGAGGCGCCGCCGGCGGCATCCGGACGGAGCGTGCGGCTGAAGTACTGGTAGCCGGTCCGGTTCCTGAAATTCAAAATCCCGCACCAGATGAAATTCGTCGTAAATCCGCCCAGGAGCACAACGCACAGTTTCGGAAGCCCTGCCCAGAGGGGAAACGTCCCGTGCCTCAACGAGATTTCAGCGATGGGGGTTGCGGCGTCGAGCCCGTAGGCAAAGCTGGCGCTCATGACCCCCGAGAACGTCGCGACGAGAATCCCTTTTGTGAAGTTGAATTCCTTTATCGTCGCCCTCTTCTGTTCATCGGTCATCTCCTTCTCCTTGAACCTGCCGGCAAGCCCCGCGATCGCAATCCCGCCGAGGCATACCGCGACGCCGAGAAGTATGATCAGCCCGGAGTTCGTTCCCAGGACCTTGCTCGCGAACTCCCCGTGAAACAGAGGCGGCATCAGTGTGCCGAACGCAGCGCAGTACCCCAGGGCCACCGCCATGCCAAGGGAGAGTCCGAGATAACGCATCGTCAGCCCGAACGTCAGCCCGCCCAGCCCCCACATTGCCCCCCAGAAATACGCCCAGAGGATGCTCTCCACCGGGGCCTCGCGGAGCGTGGCAATGAGGGCGCTCGTATTGATCGATGCGAGAATCCAGGGGGCGATGATCCAGCTGAAAAACCCTCCCACAAGCCAGTACACCTCCCACGACCACTTCCGCACTCCCCTGTACGGAACGTAGAAACTGCCGGATGCGAGCCCGCCGAGCCAGTGGAAGAAGACGCCGAGTATAGGATTGGAGACCATAGCGTTCGATGCCCTTCTCAGAGATGAATGGATTCGTTCGAGAGTACCGTTCCCCGGATTCAAAGTCAATTATGAAAAAGAATGTCAGGACCGTTCAGACTGTCGGTTTGTTTGCATCCGGCGCCGTCTTCGGCGCGTCGTTCGAAAGGATGATCGGGGCGGTACGAGAGGGACGGAAGGAGCAAGGCCGGGTGAGAGGCGCCGGGCAAGTCACAGTCCCAGGGACCGGGTTATGCCGAGCTCCAGACCGCGGAGTTCCGCGAGCGCTCTCATCCTTCCGAAGAGGGAATATCCGGGGTAGATCCCCTTCCGGGATTCGTCAGGAGTCATGAGATGGCCGTGGTCGGGGCGCATCGGCATCCGCACGTCTTTCCTCCCCGCGTCAGCCCTCCGCTTCTGTTCGAGGAGGAGCGTCCGCATGACGGCGTAGATGTCGACGTCCCCTTCAAGGTGGTTTTCTTCGAGAAAGTCCCCCTCACCATTGCGCGCGACGTTCCTGAGATGAATGAAATTGATCCTCGCGGCAAATTTCTCCGCCATCGTCGCGACGTCGTTCCGGATTCCGGCGCCAAGGGAGCCCGTGCAGAACGTCAGGCCGTTGGAAGCGGAATCCGCGGCTTCAAGAATCCTCCGGATGTCCGTTTCATTGCTCACGACGCGGGGGAGGCCGAGAAGAGTCCGGGGCGGGTCGTCCGGGTGAATCCCCATCCGGACGCCTGATTCCTCCGCCACGGGTATGATCTCCTTTATGAAGTCATACAGATTACGCCTGAGGTCAGCATCACCGACATCGCGATACCCGTTCAAGGCCGATCTGAGACCCTCAAGGGAGAAAGCCTCCAGTGAACCGGGAAGGCCGAGGAGGACCGTTTCGACGAGACGGTCCTTCTCCTCCTGCGTCATCGCGTCAAACGCCCCGCGGGCCCGGCTCATCTGTGCCCCGGTGTACTCCTCTTCCGCTCCCGGGCGCCGGAGGAGGAACACGTCAAACGCCGCAAACACGGAAGCGTCGAATTTCGTCGTTATCGAGCCGTCCCTGAACCGCACACGCAGATCGGTGCGCGACCAGTCCAGGACGGGCATGAAATTGTAACAGACGGTTTCGACGCCGCATTTCCCCAGATTCCGTATCGACTCCCTGTAGTTGTCGATCCAGTGCCTGTAGCGCCCCGTACGTTTCTTGATCTCTTCGTGAACGGGGACGCTCTCCGCGACGGACCACCGGAGCCCGTGCTCCTCAATCAGCGCAATCCTCTTCCCGATCTCCGCCACGGACCATATCTCACCGACCGGGATGTGATGGAGCGCCGTGACGACACCGGCGGCGCCGGTCTGGCGGATCTCCCCGGGCGTGACCGGATCTCCGGGTCCGAACCAGCGCCAGGTCTGCTCCAGTGCCATCTCTCCTCCATCCCGATTGTTCAGATTACGCCAGCTCCACGGTGTCGATCCGGGGGACAAGCAGCGCAAAGACCGCAAGCGCCAGAATGTACGCCAAGCCGCTGATGACAAACACGATAAGGTAACTCCCCGTCAACTCCAGTATAAATCCGACCGCCGCGGCTACAAGCACCCCCCCGATGGCCCCCGCCATCCCACCCAGGCCGACGATCGAACCGACCGCTTTCCGCGGGAACATATCCGAAACGGTCGTGAAAAGATTCGCCGACCACGCCTGATGCGCGGCCGTCGCCAGCCCCAGGAGCGCCACGGCCCACCATTGCGTGACGGTCGAGGCGACGACGATCGGAGCGATGAGCAGTGCGCTTGCGAGCATGACCGTCTTCCTCGCCCTGTCGATGCTCCACCCTTTTCGAACAAGGACGCCGGAGGTCCATCCTCCGCCGATGCTCCCCACGCTTGTCATCGTGTAGATGACAATCAGGGGGAGCCCCAGGTGCGCCAGGTCGAGTCCATACCGCGAGTAGAAGAACTTCGGGAGCCAGTAGATGTAAAACCACCAGATAGGATCCGTCAGAAACTTGCCGGCGACGAACGCCCAGACGCCCCTGTACCGGAGAAGGGAGAGCCACGGAACCTTCTCCCCGACGGACTGCGGCTGGTCGCTGTGGATATAGTCGACCTCCTGCTTCGTGACGCGCTTGTGCCTCTCGGGCACCTCGTACAGCCACAGCCAGAATCCGAGCCAGACGAAGCCGATAAGGGACGTGAATATGAACGCCTCCCGCCACCCCCACGTGAGCGTGATCCAGGGGACGACAAGCGGCGCGACGACGGCGCCCACGTTGGCTCCGGAGTTGAAGAGTCCCGTCGCAAATGCTCTTTCCTTTTTCGGGAACCACTCCGCCGTCGCCTTGATGGCAGCCGGAAAATTCCCCGATTCGCCCAGACCCAGCGAGAATCTCGCCACGCCGAACCCGAAGACCGTCCCCACGAGCGCGTGCCCCGCGGCGGCGATGCTCCAGAGAACCATGGAAAGGGCATAGCCGATCCGCGTCCCCACCGCGTCGATAAACCTGCCGACGAACAGAAGACCGATCGCATACGCTCCCGTAAATGCGGCGACGATGTACCCGTATTCGATCTCATTCCAGCCGATCTCCTTCTGCAGAACGGGCGCCAGGATTCCCAGCACCTGGCGGTCAACGTAGTTGATCGTCGTGGCAAAGAAGAGGAGAGCGCAGACAGACCACCTGTACGATCCCCCGGGAACCCTTGCCGACACTCCCGGCGTGACTGCTGAGTCGTTGTTCATTTGATATCCAGACGGTCAAGAGTGAGTATCTCCGCCCCGGGCGGAAGCACCGCGCCGGTCCCCCCGGGATCTCCTTTCGGCGTGGGACGGTTATACATGATGAATCTCCACAAACTCATTTGAGGAGCACCATTGATCTGACGGTTTCCCCGCTTCCCGACCGGAGGCGGTAGAAGTAGACGCCGCCCGGGAAATGTTCGCCACTAAACGTCACCGCGTACGATCCCGGTGCCCGTCTGCCGTCCACGAGCCTCGCCACTTCTCTCCCCAGGAGATCATACACAGCAAGGAGGACGTCCCCCGCGGCAGGGATCTGAAACCGGATGACCGTCGTCGGGTTGAACGGGTTGGGATAATTCTGGAGCAGGCGGAACGCCCCGGGGAGACCCGCGGGTTCAGCCGCCGAATTGATTATCTGGTCGTTCGTCGTGAAGTTCGCAGGTGCGGAAAACGAACTGGCACCGCTGTCATTTATGGCGCTTACATGCCATACGTAGGCCGTATTCGCCGCCAGCGTGCCAATCTGAATCATTGTGTCCGCCGTCGTCACATCCACCACGGGTGAGGCGAACGTGCCGCCTGAGGCCACCTGGATCCGGTATGAGTGTGCCGTCGCGGACGAATTCCACACGAGCTCCGGGTTCCTTGGCACCATGCTCGACCCCACAGGAGAGAGGAGAACCGGCGACCACGGAATCGCGAGATACTTCCGGAGCCACTGAAGCGCCGGGCGTTCCGAACCGTTCGTTCGAACGAGATATGCGTTCGGTTTCCAGGTGAGACCCTGCACGTAACCCCAGAGTGTCATCCCGCGCACGTCGGGATCCTCCCAGAAGAGGGGGAAATAGGTCTGATAGCTCTGGAGCTGCGTGCTGTCCGCCGCCTCGTCGATGTCGAACTCCGATATATAGACCGGCAGGCCGGTCGCGGTAAGCCGGTCGAGATTGGATTTGAGCGTGCTGACAGGATAGACGTACGGGGAGGCCGCGCCGGCGGGGCTCCTGAATTCGAAGTAATGCCCCTGTATGCCGATCCCGTCGATCAGGTGCCTCACGAGAAGCGTGTCGATCAGGTCTATGTAACTGGTCGTGACTGTGTTGTCCTGGAGTATATTATAATCGTTCACAAGAAGCTTCACACCCGGGAAAAAATACTTCCGTGCCATCTGAAATGCGGTGATGACCCAGTCATACCCCGTCTTCCCTGTCCCCCCGAGAGCGTTCATATAGGGAGGGGGTGCGTGGAAGGGTTCATTGACGACGTCGACAAACGAAACGGAGCCGTACCTCTGGGCCACCGTATCAATCCACTGCTCCACCGCCGCCCTCTGCCCCGCCGAGTCAAGCGACGTGATCCAGGCGGGCTGCTGCTGGCCCCAGACGAGGTTGTGGTGCTTGTACGGAAATGAATTCGTCAGTGCGAAGTTGTAGATAACGTCGAGCGGAGTCCAGTTGAAGCTCCCCTGCGACCCTTCTACACTTCCCCATTTACCCGCGTTTTCGGGTGTGACCTGGTTCCAGTACACTGCAAAATCCGAACGGACGTCGCTCATGCTGCTTCCCAGGAATTTTCCTTTGCCCGCGGCAAGGGGCTGGGAAAGCGAATCCCCCGCGAAGAGTCCGATCATGGACAGACAAAGGAATGCACTTTTCATGTGATTCATCATGACGTCACCCCCCTTCCCGTTCTTCGACATGCCCCCTCTTCCCCCGGCCCGCAAACGCAGACTCACGGACGCGGCGCGTATGCTCCAACATAGGGATCTGCGGCAGTCGCCAGGCCGAGCAGCCCGGCGATGTCGTCCGGAGGCCTGGTTCCGAGGTTCGATCCGGGGAATCCCGGCAGGAGCGTAAAATTCAGCAGATCCGGACTCTTGAAGAGCGGACCCGCGTACGCTGAAAACGTGCGGCTGTGCGCGGAGAACCCGGGAGCCAATTTCCGAATATCCTCGAGAATATCAAAACCCGCCTGGCACTGATCCCCCGGCGCGGGGCTCCAGAGTACAAGGGGAGAGACGGAACTCTCCGCCGCGCGGACACAGACATCGTGATCACACGCCTCGAGCATCGGCCTGTTCTCGCCGGCACAGAGGGACGCGGGCTGCCACACGAAAAGGAGGGGCCTGTCAAAACCACGCTCCGCGGTGAGAAGATTGTTGACAAACTGGTGGCCGTCCCGTTTGTCGACGTCGGGCCCCGTGCTCGCGTGCCAGCCGAAATGGTCCCCCGCGGCCACCCGCGCATTCCGCCCGATGCACGCCGGGCTGTTGAAGAACGTATTCTGGAATATCCGGACGTGCGAGCTGTTGAGGACAAGGAGCCCGTGGTCGCAATTCACGAAGACATTCCCGGCACAGACCGCCCCCTTCGAGATCTCGAAAAAGAAGCCGTTCTGGCTCGGCCACACCTGGTCTGTGCGCATCGGACCCCCGGTCGACCCGACGTTCTCAATCCAGTTGTCGACGAATACGCCGTCCACGTTGCCGACGTCGTACCAGATCCCGTTGGAATTCGGGAGATCGATCACGAGGTTGTCACGGCAGACGGCACGGTAACACTGGTTGAATATCTTCACCGCCGCGGGGTAGTAACCGGTCATGTTTTCAATATTGTTCCGCGTGAATATGTTCCCCTCGAGCAGGACGTCGGCGGAGCCGATGATGTAGACCCCTTCCGTCCGCGTGTCGCTTACGCGGCAGTGGCGGATCGTCAGCCGGTCACCCCGGAAGAATCCCGCAACCCTGGAGCAGTACGAGATCGTGCAGTCCTCGAGCGTGGAGCCGACGACATCCTTTCCGTGCGCTGATTCGGGGGAGGGCCCTGCGGGTTCCTTCCCCTCGATTTCAAGCGCGCGGTACGCATACTGGGTGAACGTGAGTCCCCGGAGCGTATACCCTTTCCTGTCCGACGGCGTCCCGTGGAGGTCTGCCGTTGTCCTGAGCAGTGCGACGTCGTGTGCCGTGATCTCCACCAGCCGGTGCGACGGGTCAGTCCCGATCGTGACGAGTCCCGCGTCATAGTCGATGTAATACGAATTCTGATCGACCTCCCCCTCCCAGCCGACGGCGTGCAGGAGACGACCGTCAACGAACACCATGTCGTTGTTGAACCGGTAGAACGGCGTCAGCTTCCCTTCATGGTTGCGCTGCCACCAGTCCGCGGGCTTCGACGGGAAGAGCCGTGACCAGCGTGTGGTCCAGAGACCGTTTCCAGGATTCTCCCAGTTCCCCGCGAGGGCGGTGCCCTTGAACACCGGCTGCTCGTCACGGTAGGGCTGTATCGTGATCCCCTGGTTGAGCCGGAGATCTCCTGTGCGGTAGACGCCGCCGCGCATCACGATCACATCCCCCGTGCGGACGCGCTCAATCGCCGATTCGATCGTCGTCGGCGCGTCGGGTGTTTTCCCGGATCGCCCCGGGTCGCCGTCCACGGCGACGTAATAGACCGCTGCCGCTCCCGCCGGGAGAGCGTATGAACGGCGGACGGGCCCGTACGGCCCGCCCGAGGGTTGCGCGTGCACAGTGGCGAATCCGGCGAGCGCACAGAGGACAATTCCGAGACAGATCCCGGCGCCGCGCAAACGGCACCCGTTTTCAGCGTGATCCATGAATGACTCCCGTTTCTTGTGTGCGTGCAGGCATCACTTCCGGTTCAATTCAAGTGCGTTTTCCGGAATCCGGTGATAACTCTCCGGGGGCCCCATGTAACTCGGCCTGAGCCCGCCGCAATCGACGACGATCTTCTCGATGACGACGCCCGGGTCCACCATCCAGATCCTGAGCGTGTGGCAGCCGGCGTGCGCGATGACGTGTGTCGAGTGACTGTGCCGGGCATTATCTTCGACTGACCGCGCCCAGTCCCCGTTCCTGTCCCCCGCAGCATAGGATTCAGGCACGAGCGTGAGAGGTGAAGGAAGCGCGTCGTCGAAAGAGACCGCGTAGCGCAGTCCTCTTCCGGGGACAAAATTCAGCGTCGGACCGACTATGGCATCGACGTCGACATTCCCGGAGTCGCGGAGGAACATACGGTATTCCAGCGAGGGAGAATTGACGCCGGGAACAGCCGTGGGCGCGTCAGGAGGTGCGGTCCCCCTCATGCCGGAGAGCGTGTGCCCGTACCCCTCGATCCTGATCCAGCGCGAGGAACCGGCCGCCGTGTTCGCCGTGAAGTGCTCCGGTTCTATCGAGACGACGCCGTCGCTCTCCATAAACCCGCGGAGGGGAGACCTGTCCATCCCGGGGGAATCCCGGACATTCACGCGGACGTCCACATCGCTCCCGGCTCCGTGGATTTTCACGCTCCCCGATGCGTCTCCTGGAGGCTTCCGGCTCCAGTCGATCCCGACCTCGATGCCCGTTTGCGAACGGACTTTCCCCTTCTGCGCGGACAGGGTAATCCACGGGGGAGCGGCGCGCGCGTTAAATTCAAATGGAGTCATCCCGCGGTTGAATAGTTCGACCAGCCGGCGCTGATTGTTATATCGGTCAAACGGGGGGAGAACCGGGGAGCCTCCGGACCCGGGCCAGAACGACGCCGACCCGTCGACGGCGACGCCCATCGACGCCTGGACGGGAACGTCGATCTCCTTAAGCGGGATCGCCCCGAGGCTGTTTTCAGGGGGGTCCTGCCAGCCCGTATACCCCAGGTGCGGCTGGTCCATGAAGTGGTTCCACTTCCCGCCGGCGAGCGACCTGTTGAATTCCCCCATGAGAGCGGTGTCCGCGGTGAAGAGGCGCCTCGTTTCCGCAGCCATATCATTCGCTGATGAACGCCCCTGATTTGCATACAGCGCGTTTTTTCCTGCGGCATTGTAGATCTCGTTCACGATCGCGCCCGCCTTCGCGGGGAAGAGGACGAGCTCGTAAAATGCGTCCTTCTCTTCGGGAGGGAGCGTCGCGTACAGAGAATCGGCAGCGGCGGCTACGGCTCTGTAGTCTGCAACGACGGACGCGGCTTCATTGTAGCTCGTGAGGCTGTACGTTGCGGGACTGAGGAGCTCGGGCTTGCGGCGGCCGTTGTACCGTGAATACCGAGTGATGATATCGGCGATGAGGGGAGCCCGTTCCGGCCCGAACTGGCGTTCGGCCCAGAGCCGGGTGAACTCCCCCGTGTTGTCGTTCGTCCATCTCTCCGCGTTCCAGGCAAGCGCCATGAAGTATTCCAGGGGAAACTCGTACCCTTTCAGGTGGCCGACGTTGACGATCCAGATCCTGTCGGCGCCGTACGTTTTTGCAAGGGACATCTGGTCCCAGATTTTTGCGATCGGATTCGCGTTGATCCACTGGTAGCTCCGGGGACCTCCGTGGTAATCGAAATGATAATAGATCCCTGCTCCCCCTCTGCGGGCACGTTCTTCGGGTGTCGGAAGCCTCCGCACGTTCCCCCAGTTGTCGTCAGGCCAGAGAAGCGTCACGTCGTCCGGAACGCGCATCCCGGCATTGTAGAAATCGAGAACCTCCTTGTAGAGGCACCAGGCCTGGGGGACTCGCGTGACATCGGGATTCACCTCCTCGGAGAGTATTTTCCGCTGCACGCCGACGATCTCCTCGAGAAGCGCCCTGTTTGCCCCAGGGCCCCCGGGAGCCATCGGCGTGTCGTCCGCGCCGCGAAGACCGATCGTAACGATATTCTCCATCGTCCTGTTGCGCCGGATTCCTTCGCGCCAGAATGACTGAAGGACGTCCGGAGTTTTTGCGTAATTCCACGATCCGAGAGTCCCCTTGTAGCGCCTGTCCCACTCCTTCTGCGCCCTCATCATCGGTTCCTGGTGGGAAGTTCCCATGACGATCCCCATTTCATCCGCAAGGCGCGCATTCTCCGGGTCGTCTTCGTTGAACGCGTTGTTCCACATCGCGGGCCAGAGATAGTTCGCTCTCAGCCGGAGGAGAACCTCGAACACCCGCCCGTAGAATTCATGGCCGTACATCGCGATCCCCGGAGGCACGGGGGGATTTGCCCGGACGTGCGCGGTGCCGTATGTCGCCATCACCCAACGCGTAAGATCGGGATACTCGTCGTTGAGGAATATGCCGCGGTATTTCACAGAGGGGGGGCCGTCGGCATGCGGTCCCGGAAGAATGATGAGATCCGGGTGACGCCTGGCGGGGACATCCGCCCACCAGTGCCACGCCGAAACGCCTATACGGCCGGATATGCCGAACATCCCGTACATCGTCCCCCGCTTGTCGCTCCCCGCGATCACGAGTGCACGGCGGACGAGCGGGAACGGGCGGTCCACGACCTGGACGAGCGACGCCTCCCATTTCCCCGCGATCGCTCTCACGTCGAGTCTCCTCTCCCGCACGAGGATATCAATGAGGGGACATGTTCCGAGCGTACCGACAATGACGATCGCATCCGACGCGGCGATACTGTCCATAATGATTCCCGGCCGGGCGCCGGAGACTGCCGCAATGTCATTCTGAAACATGCCGAGGACCCGGAGGACACCGGGGAAGTCGTTCGACGATGCGCAGAGCGGGGCGGAGACGCCCGATGACGAGAGGGGGAATCCCCCGTCCGTCTTTTCAAACCGGATCCATTCTTCCGGTCCCGCGGGAGTCACGGACGGCCGGGGGGCTGAGACTCCCGCGGGACGCGTCGGATCGTATATCCTGAAATTGCCGCTCACCTGGAGCATCGCAAGCATGTAGAGCATGCCGTCGTAATACCTGTAATGGCCTGAAGGAACGGGGGTGTTCCAGAACTCCTCGACGAATTCCTTCCTGTCACGCCGCGTGGACGCAAGCGCGGCGACGGCGTTCATGGCAACAAGCCCCGCACTGTGATCCGACCCGAGCTGAGTGCCGTCAAGGGAGTACTGGTTGCCGTACGAGCCGATGCCGCGCGAACGGAAGAAGCCGAGAAGCCGGTCCGACTCCGCGGGCTCCCAATCGTCTCCTCTAAACCACAGCCAGTCGACGGCGACGTTCATCGCCACCCTCCAGGCATCGAACCGGAAATCGGCGAGATGCTCTTTCACGGGAGGATTCGTCCCCCGTTCGAAAGGTGCGTAGTCCGGCGAGAGACCGGTCCCGGAGTCCGCCGACACACGGAGGAGCCTCCTGCTGGCAGACGCCGCGTTGTGCCAGAACCCGTTATCGTTCGGTGCCCAGCGCGCCCAGAGCTCATAAAAATGGGGAACCTGGTATGACGGGTCCGTGAACTGATTTCCCCGGACAGAAGGCACGAAGACGACAATGTGCCTCTTCGGGTCGAACATGTTTGTCACGGACCCGTGACCGGGCTCGGATTCCTTGTGCAACATCGTCCCGAGTATTGACTCCGCTTCGCCGCGGTAGTTCAGCATCCCGCTGCCGTCCCCCCACCTCGCCGAGGCAAAATAGAGGGACATGACGAACCACTCTTCCCCGTCCGATGCCGCCGTGGAGTCGAGGACCGTCCCGTCCGTCCTGCAGTGCCAGGCGAAATATCCCCTGTGAGGCCCCTCACGGAACTGCATGTATGTCTTCGCCCATTTCCACAGCCTGTCGAAGACATCTTTCCTGTTCATCTGTACGGCGATCATCATCCCGTATGACATCCCCTCTGTCCGGACGTCGTTGTTCGCGACATCCTCGACATATGCCATGTCGGATCCTGCGGGATAGCAGACGCGCCCCGTGCTATCATCCCCGAAAAACAGCCGGTTGAACGCGGTATCTATCTTCCCCTGTATATCCGCAGGGGGCTTCCCCAGAAGTGACGAAAAGAGATCGGGATACGTTCCTGTGGCGTATGCGCCCCCGCCGGACGCAGAGGCCGCGCCGCCCCCCGGCACAGCAGGGGCGGCGAAGCCGGACCACAGGAGGAAAAGGAGGAGTGTTGCGGTCCGCACGAATGACATACTATTTCTGAATGACGAGTTTCATCGTTCTTGTCAGGCTCCCCGACTGAAGCCGGTAGAAATAGACACCGCTCGAGAGGCCGGAGGCGTCAAACCGCGTTACATACGTTCCCGCGTGACTGAACCCGTCGACAAGCCGCGCCACTTCGCGCCCGAGCAGGTCAAACACACGGAGTGAAACGTACCCGTCGCGGGGAATCGAGTAGGCGATCTCCGTGGACGGGTTGAACGGATTCGGATAGTTCTGAGCCAGACTGAAGACACGCGGCGCATTCCCCCCGGCCGGTTCCACGCTGTTAACATTCCGGATGAGCCCCGCGATAGCAGAATTCAGATTCGCTTCCGCCATCGCCAGTGCAGTGTCCGCGGGGACGGCGGTTGAGTAGTTCATCGCCAGTGCCGACCGGGCCGCGGACAGAGGCCCGACAAATTGAGTCCATGAATTGGGCGTGTAGTTGTTCATATTGAGAGTGTCGGCGTATCTGATGAGCGAGTCCAGCGCATTGTAATATATGCCGACGCGCACCACGGCGAAGAACGCGGGCTTGCACTGGTTCTGAGAATCCCACAGGGACGATGACTGATTCGTCTGGAACGTGTACTGGTCGTTCAGACCGTCCTTGGAGACGTTCACGATTTTTCCCCGGCCCGCACCGGCGCTCCGTTCCACGAAGCACTTGAAGAGCATCGCGTACTGGTTCGCCTGCGTCGCAAGGACCGCGGCGGAGGGGGTGGCGCTCCCCGTGGCAACGTCGAGCTCTGTAATGGAGATCTCAGAGCAGATGGAGGAGAACTTGTCATACGATGCGATAAACGTCTGGGCGGTCGGCGTCGAAAGGTTGTTGTGTTCCTGCATGCCGATCCCGTCGAGGTACCCCGCCTGGAAAATCGGTGTGCAGAGCCTCACGATCCCGTCGGCCTTGGAGGCAATTTCGGAATTATAATCATTGTAATACAGCTTGATCTGGGTTTCACCGTACAGGGTCGTGTACTGGCGGGCAAATTGAAACGCCGACATGACATATGTCGAGTCGCCGAACGTCGTGTACCAGTCGTTTCCCGTCGTTCTGACAGCACCTGTGTTGTCGTCGATCGCCTCGTTCACGATATCGATCGCCGCGAGCATCCCGGGCCACCCGGCATGGATCAGGCGGACAATCTCTTCGATGTAGTTGCCGAGGCGCACAGTCATCTGTGCCTTCGTCAGCCGCGCGCCGGCCGTCGTGTACCCGGAGTAAAAGAACTGCGTCGGGGTCTGGTTGTACCACACGAGCGTGTGACCGCGGAACGTGAAACCCTGTCTCTGCGCCCAGTTGAGCTGCGCGATGAGGTCCCCGTTAAAGCTTATGATCGGATGGGCATCGATGGAGTCCTTCGCCTGCTGCGTCGTTGCCGCCGCATATGCCGCGGCGCTCCCGGTGATGTCGACCGTGTACTGGGGCTTCATGTTGTTGCCGGGAGTCATCCTGTTCATGTGAAATTTTATGAGGTAACCGCCCTCCGGCGTGACGACCGCCGACTGGCCCGGGACGGGCGGGTCTGTCGAAAAGCCTATGTTTCTGTACGAGAGGAGACACCCGATCGTGAAATCATGAGCATAGACGACCTTGAGGGCGGGGACATTCGTCTGGATCGTATCCGACTGGGCATATGAAGAACACACGGCAAGCACGAGCAACGGAACAACCGGACCAAGCCGGCGGCACACGGACGACAGACGCAATGTTCTCATCACAATCCCTTCATTGGTTATCTACGCTGCACGAGATGTGCGGCCCGGAACAGCCCTGCCCGTTCCCGGTGCACGCCGGATCACGGGCGCCCGCACCGCCGGCCGCAATACAGCCACAATGTCCGGAACACCCGCCGGCTTGCCGTCTTGCGGGCACCCCCATAATAGATGCAGCCCGCCCGCAACATCCGGACGGGCTGCACAGGAGGCAAACGATTACTTCATGAGCAACAGCTTACGTACCGTACTGAAATTCCCCGTGCCATCCACGGCTCTCGCCTGAATGCGCAGGAAGTAGACGCCGGTGCTCACGTTATTGGCGTTCCACTCTATCCTGTACGCGCTCGGAGCCTGCACGCCGTCAACAAGCGACGCGACAACCCGCCCCAGAACATCGAAGATCTTGAGGCTGACGTACGACGACTTCGGGATATCGTAGCTTATCGTCGTCGACGGGTTGAACGGATTCGGATAGTTCTGATGGAGCGCATACACAACCGGCGTCGCCGGCTGCGTCTGCTCGATCGAGAGCACCTCGCCGCATGTGAACGCCCTCGCCGCGGAGAAGGATCCTTCGCCGCCGATGTCAAGCCCGCTCACCCTCCAGTAGAACAGAGAGTCAGAATTCAGCGGTTTCGACAACGTCACCGTGGTGTCGAATCCGATGACGGTATCCTGGACAATGCTGGCAAATGCGTTGTCCTTCGCGACCTGCAGATGGTACTTCGTCGCATTCACCGAGGAATTCCAGACGAATTTCGCAAGCCGGTTCACGGACTGCGCGTTCGCCGCGGGAAGCACGAGCGCCGGTGCCGCGGGGGCTGCGACGATCGTCGTGAACGTGTTCAATCCGCTGAAGAGGCTTGAACCGCCGATATTCACCGACTGGACCTTCCACGTGTAGTTTGTCAGCTTCTGGAGACCCAGGAGCTTGAGCGTGGTATCCGTCACCGTGTAATCGACAGTCGAACCGACGCGTGCAACCTCGACGACGTACGAGCTCGCAAGCGACGCCAGATGCCACACGAGCACCAGCGTATCCGAGCGCACGTTCACCGCATTGTTCGCCGGTGTGAGGAGCGCGGGGATCGCGGGGGCGGCCATCACCGCGAACGTATCGACAACCGAGAATGCAGAGGCGCCGAGGCTGTTGACGCCCCTCACCCTCCAGTAGTACGTCCTGCCGGGCACGAGCGGCACCGTCTGTGTCGTATCCACTGTCGAGTCGTTCACGGAGAACCCGTTGAACGAGGGGAGGGTCGAGATCTGCCAGTTGAACTGGGCGGCATCCGACGTCTTCCCGACGACGAGTTTCAGGTTCCCCGCCTGGTTCTGCGCACCGTTCACCGGGGCAATGAGCGTCGGCACAATGCTGGCGGCTGTCGCGACGGTCGAGAATGAATTCACGGCCGTATACGCGCTCGCAAATCCGCCGTTCATCGCCGCAACGCGCCAGTAGTACGTGGAGCCGAGCCCGAGCCGGGCAACTCTGGTCGTATCCGTCACCGTCGCATCATCCACCGCCATCATCTTCGGGTCCGCAAACGTCTGGTCAAGAGAGACCTGGACATGGTATCCCGTTGCTCCCGCGCCCGGGTTCCAGATCAGCGTCACGGTCGATGCAACGTTGGTCGCTGCGTTTGCAGGGGAAGCAAGGACCGGCGCCGAGGGGATGACCGAGCCTTCCTTGATGGTCCAGTACCTGTTGATGGCAAGGCCGACAAACGTCTGCTTTGGTCCGTCGGGCCACTGCACCGTAACGCTGTCAACGGCCGCGGTGGTCCCGATGCCGAAGTTCGCCACATTGTTGCCGCTCGTCGCACCGCCCGAGCCGCCGGCTTCTATGTTCCGGATCTGCTTTTTCGTTCCTGTGTAGACAGTGAACCGGGCACCGATCGCCATCATATTGTGTCCTGCTCCCTGCGGCCTGAATGCAATCCAGTTGTTGAGATTGCCGCTGTTGTGAAGCAGGCCGTCCCCGCCTCCCGCCGCCGCATAAATATCCATGAAGCCATCGTTATCGTAATCGATGAACGCGCATGAACGCGAATTGAAGTTCGCCGAGGGGATACCGATGAGCGAGGAGACGTTCGTAAACGTCCCGTTGCCGTTGTTTCTCCACACGATGGGGGGAGCAAATCCCCCGCCCTGGAGCAGATCAATGTACCCGTCGTTATTGTAGTCGCCCCAGGACAGGCCGCGCGTCGACGAATTGTAGGTGATGCCCGACGCCACAGTCACGTCCGTGAACGTGCCGTCCCCTTTTCCCTTGAGAAGGCGGAAATTCGACGGCACCTTCCCGATCCCTTTGATGCTGACGCTGTCGTTGGCGAGCCCGGAGAGGGCGACGTCCATAATACCGTCGTTGTCGAAATCCGCCCAGGCGGACGCAATGGCCGAGTAGTGGCGCACGGTGTCATCGACGACGAGTCCCGTGTCCGCCGGCCCTGTCCCGGAGGGAGGCAGAATGAAGTGCCCGTTTCCGTCATTGAGATACAGCACTGTTCTGCTGACGCCTTTGTTGATGCCATTCCGGAAACTCGGCAGGAACAGGTCCGGGTAACCGTCGTTGTTGACGTCCACGAACGCCGGATTCCAGCTTTCAAAGAACTTCGTCGTATCAATCACCGGCGAGCTGGAAGTCGTCCCCACGTTCGTAAATCCCGCAGCTCCGCCTTTTAGCAGCCGCAATTTCCCATCCGGCCCGCCTCCGGTGTTGGCATCCCCGCCGGCCTGGTTTGCCGCACCCGCCCACGCGACGTCAAGATATCCGTCCCTGTCATAATCCGCCGCAGCAACCCCGTACATCTGGCCGGTGGAGCCGGACGTGATCGTAGCAAGGGCTCCTGACGTCGCAGTGACGTTTATGAAACCGGTCCCGGCGCTGTCCTGGTACAACAACGGAGGGGTCGCCCCCTGCGTCACGAGCACATCGGGATACCCGTCACCGTTAAAGTCCGCGAATGTCGTGCCGACAGTGGCCGCATTGTACACGACACCGCTGCTGACGGCCCGTGAAAAGGAGCCGATGCGATTGAATATGAGGTTATCGGGCTCGATGAACAGATCGAGATACCCGTCCTTGTTGACATCAGCCCAGGAAAAGCCCAGGCCCTGCAGGTTCTGTGCTCCCGTGCCGGGACCGGCAGAATAGGTGACCTCCTGCGCACGGGACACGAACGTCCCCAGCAGGATGAAGAGCGCCCCCGCTGATACCAATCCTAGAAAACGTTTCATGAGTCCTCCAGATTTAGTTTGTGTAGGCGTATGACGAGACACATGAATGACGGAGAGAGTGCGACTCTACCGCTCGAATCCGACGTTGCAGATCCATGACGCTTGACGCTGGATCATCCCGGGCGACCTATCACCTCCTTCCATCGACACAATGAATTACTTCATGAGAACCAGTTTTTTTGTGAGACTGTTGTTTTCCGCCTGCAACCTGTAGAAATAGACGCCGCTTGCGAGCCGGCTTCCGTCCAGCGTCACGGAGAACGTACCGGGATGCTGAACACCTTCAAAGAGGGTCGCAACTTTTTCGCCGAGGAGATTGTACACCGTGAGGGAGACGTAGCCGCTCTTCGGGACGGAGTACTCGATCTGCGTCGTCGGGTTGAACGGGTTCGGATAGTTCTGCGCAAGCGCGAATGTCCCCGGAACGCCGGGCTGCGGGCTCACGGAGAGCACCCCCGGATCGTTCCCGGTCGTCTGCCACTGGGTGATCCTCGTGTGTTCCGACGTCGACTGGGCGTTCCACGCGGCATATTTGGACGACCACCAGTTGTACAGGTCGCCGAGCGGGTATCCGTTCATACCCGCCGTCTTGAGTGTCCCGTTCGTATAGCTGAGAGACTCACTCAACGGCCACGACTGTGTCGTTTCGGACGCCGGGTCGTATGCCCAGTTGGTATCGGCGTTTGTCGTCCATTTGAAGAGGAGAAAGCGCTCGATCGCCACCTGATTCGTCGGCGCCAGGATGAATCCCGGGTTCGTGGAATCGTGCAGGTTGGCAGCCTGGAGATACGGCCACGTGACATGGTCGTTGAAGTACCCCCGGGTCTTTGTGCTCATCATCGGCTGCGGGACGGGCTTGTTTGAAGGGCCTGCCGTGTCGCTGTACGTGTTCCCGCCGGCCATGTACCCGCTCAGCCACGGCTCGATGTAGTAGCTGTTGTTCGCAAAGAGGATATGCCGGTCAGCCTCCGTAAAGGGGACGGTAAACCCGAACGTGGATATGCTGTCGATGTTGATCGCACCCCCGTTCGGGAACGTGGCGGCGGTCCCTCTCTGCGACTGGATGTCGCCGAGCATGTAGGCGTTCACGTAGACGCAGTTCGTCACCGCCAGCCAGTGCCACCAGCCGGACTCAAGCGTGAACTCCATTGTGTTGAGGAACGTGCAGTGGTTAAACGACACGTAGTCGCCGTATTCCTGTCCCTCCTGCATGTAGACGTAGCCCATGTTCGCAAATGTCGTGTTTTCGAACGTGAGCGTGTCGATATGCCAGCCGGTCGTGTTGTAAGGGAATGACACCGCCCGCCCGTAATAGCGCAGGTGCGTGTCGGTGCAGTTCCGGAAGTAGCAGTTCCTGAACGTCCCCTTGAAGTGGGCCGCCGTCACACCGACCGAACCCGCGGCATTTGCCGGACAGGCCGCGTAGTCGAATATGACGCCGTCAAACACCCCCACCTCTCCTTTGCCGCTCGCATCGGCGTTCGGGTCATCCTCCATTTCCAGGCTCGACGTCACCTGCGTGGCGCTCACATCCGCGTACTCCAGCCAGACGTTCTTCAGCGTGATGTCGCCATAGCAGTCGAAGTTGAAGTTCTTGTTCGGAGCGCTGCTTGCCGTCCACACGATCATCGCGGGCGAAGTCGTCTGATCTGAGCCCCCCGGAGGCCCGACGATCGTCAGGTGCTGCCCCGCCGGGACCGTGATCGTTGCGTTCAGTATGTATTCACCGTATTGCGCAAGTTTGAATACCGTCGTTGAAAGCGTGCCGGCGGTGATGGCGGTGGAGACGGCCGCGTTGAGGCTCCCCTCCCCCACACCGAAGTCGCTCGGGACGTTGACAGTGTCCACCGCTGCCAGGAGCGACCCGGGCACCAGCAGCGCGATGAACAGAACTCCGCAGAAAAGATTCTTCATACCTGCCTCCTTTGTTTGGTTTTGCAGTCCAGTGCACACGTTCATATCCCGACATTCTACATCGTAAATCTGATTCCGAGATCGGCGGTGAGTCCGTAGTTCAACTGCTGGGTGAAGCCGCCGATCGACTGCTGTGCGGCGCTGTTGATCCGCGAGTTCAGATTCGTGGCGTCCAGGTACAGCTCGAGGTTCGCCCACGGGAGTTTCTGCCTGGCGGCCGCGTCGATCCGGAAGTAGTCGTTCGTGTACCCGCCCTGTTCCGGGAACGCGAGGACGCTGCTCACAGAGTTCCCCTGGAAGAGGAACGACAACCGGGCGGAGAACCCCCCGTAATCATACCCGACGTACGCATTGAGGATGTCGTCGGGCTGGTTGATCAGACGACCCGTCCACGTGCTGTCCACGACGAGCGAATAGGTCTTGCGCGGCGGCCCGATGATGAAGTAGGTCCGGTCATCCCTCCACGGGTATGTCGCCTTGGACCAGATGTGCGTGTAGTTGATGCCGAACACGATGCCGTCCAGCGGCGCAGGCAGGTACCAGAATCGTGTCTGGAAATCGATCTCGAGCCCCTTGACGTACGCGTCGTACGGGCTGTTGATGTACGTGTAAAGTGTCGCCCCGTTTTTCGGCGCGGGGGTGAACGAGCCGACGGAGTCAAGGCCGGGGAGAGCCGACGTATGGAGCTTGTACTGCGTGTAGTAGGTGAAATGGGATATTGTCTTGTAGAATCCGCCCAGGGAGAGGAGGCCGACCTCGTTGCTGTGGATTGTGAAGATCAGATCGTGATTGTACGCCTGCCCCGGCACGAGATTCGGATTCCCCGCCCACACGTTTGTGTTCGTATAATCCATGACGAAATGGGGGGAAAGCTGCGTGTAATCCGGGCGTGCCAGCGTCTGCGTGTACGCATAGCGCACATCGGCCCAGTCGTTCACCGTGTATTTGGCCTGTGCCATGGGGAGCCAGTAGTGGTTTTCCGGATACACGGTGACCGGTATCCATGTCTGTGTCCGGGGATCGCGGCCATCGACGAGATTGAAGGCCGCGTAGAGCGACCTGTCTTCTTCGAACCGGGCGCCGCCCACGACCTTTATATCGGGCCCGAAATCCATCTCCGCCATCGCATAGGCCGCGTAGTACTTTTCAATGTATTTATAATCGTTCGGCAGGTGCTGGTACGGCCCGTCGAACCAACCGCCGACGTTTGTGCCGCTGAATGCAGGGTTCCCCGCGATGTATTGCGTCATCTGGTTCAGCACGGTCGGATCCGGCACCCAGAGCATGCTTCCGAACTTGTTGTCCAGAAAACTACTGAACAGCTTCTGGTCGGTCGACGTAAAATTTGTCGCGCTGAAGCGTCCCGTGGCCCCCGAGAGTGCAACCGGGAACCGGGCAAGCAGGGAATCTACCATGCGCTGCTGTATGGGAGACGTCTGGTCTATCGCTGCATACGGGGTCGCCTGCGTGTTGTTGTGGAGGTTGTACCGGAAGTCACCCCCGAATTTGATGAACCCGGAGGCAGACGACTCGAAGGTCAGCGGAACCTTGAAGTCGGCCCTGTACACCTGGTCGTTCTCCTTGTAGTCGGCGCTGAAGAGCGTGACGGAATTCAGGTATGTCTGGCCGGGGCCCGCATACGCGACGGTCCCCAGAAGCTGCTGCGGGATGGTGTTGTCAGGGACGCCGCCGACCCCGACAGTGCCTGTCTGCTGAAACTGGTAAAAGGGGGAATTGGGCTGGTAGTTTCGCGAGTACGTGTTCGCGACCTTCAACTCGGCGGACATGGGGCCGAAGTCGTTCGTGAACTCCAGCGTGTTGACCGCCAGGTCGGTCTTGTTCGTTCCCGTCCTGTACGTGAACCCGAGATTGTGGTTCAGATAATCATAGTTCTCGTCGTAATCGGTGTAGTCGGACGTCAGGCGGCTTACCATGTTTATCGAACGGATGGAGCCGGCCGGAAGCTGGTAATCGATGATCGCGTTCCCACCGTAGCGCTTCCGCGTCTCGAGGTGCCGGTTGAGTCCGACCGTCGTCACTTTGACGGGATCGTACCCGTTCGGCCCGATCGTGTCCGCGGTCAGCGTGTACTGGCCGGACATGTTGTCCGAATTGCGGTCGTACTGTTCCAGGTTCCCCAGGACGTACACGCCGAGGTGATCGTCGAACAACCGCGTGCTGCCCGACGCCACTCCCCTGTAGTTACCGTACGTATTGCTCTTGCTCGTGTATCCCGACTGCCACAGGAGGTCACCGCGCGTCCCGGAGGGAGCCTCCCGCAGTTCCATGTTGACATACCCTCCCACCGCGTTTGCGTTCATGTCGGGCGTGAGCGTCTTGTACACTTCGATTGACTTGATCATGTACGGGGTCACCATCGTCAGATCAACGCTCCGGTCCTGGCTGACCGCTCCGGAGGTCCCCCCCTGGGACGCGGTGCCGATCTCTGTGTTCCCGGTCGAGGCGAGCGGGATCCCGCTGACGGCGACTTCGTTGAACTGCGGCGCCAGGCCGCGGATGACGACCTTGCTGGCTTCCCCCGAACTCTCGATGGTCGAGACCCCCGGGAGGCGGGAGATTGCCTGCGCGGCGTTGAAATCCGGCAGCTCCTGTATCTTCGCCTCCGATACGATGCTCGCGATTTTGTCCGAGGCAAGCTGCTGGTTGATCGCCTGCAGCTGCCCCTGGGCCTGTCCCGTCACGACGACTTCCGCTCCCTGTATCGTCGTGGGCGCAAGCGCGAAGTCCTGGTTGACATTGACCCCGTCCGGGATATTGACGACGACGCTGATCGATGTGTACCCGATGTATGAGACAAGGACCGTCTGCGAGCCCGTCGGGGCATTGCGGATGACATACTCGCCGTTGAGATTCGTCGTCGTCCCGACGCTGGTCCCCTTGACGACGATGTTCGCGCCGGGGAGCCTGTCTTTCGACGTCTTGTCGAACACGACCCCCTTTATCGTTCCCACCCCCTGCGCAAAGGACGCCTGCAGGAGTGACATGGAGAGAAATGCCAGCGCGCACATGAGCTTTTTTCCGTTGTATCCAGGAGACATAGCTACCTCCGTCTGATGTACTGCGGTTGTCACGCACTCACGAATTCTGCATTGCAAACCCTTTGCGCCGTTCCGTCAGCTCGCCGGTGATCCGGACCTCCGCCTCCCTGTCGATGCCGTAAAAGAAGAGGCAGACGACGCAGAGGCCGAACGTGACAGCCGGGAATATGCTCATCGTCATGACGATGCCGTTGAGGGCGGAGGCGCTCTGCACCGCGTTGGGGACATACCCGTAGAGGGAAAGCATGTACCCGGTGAGAGCCCCCCCGAACCCCAGTCCCGCTTTCAGCGCGAAGACGATCGCGGAGAATATGATCCCGGTCGCCCGGCGCCTGTTCTTCCATTCCGAGTAGTCCGCAACGTCCGCCATCATCGCCCAGAGGAGCGGGATCGTGAATCCATAGACAAACTGCCTGAGCATCTCGGCGGCGAACATCCATGCGACGGCGGACGCGGGGATGGCGATGAACAGGGCCGTGAAGAGCGTCGTTCCCGCGAGCCCGCCGATGAAGACGTTCCGCTTCCCGAACTTCATCGCGAGCCCCTTTGAGAAGAAAATGCCGGCGATCGTCGCGCTCGTTCCCAGGACATTGAAGAGGCTGAAGAGCCGCTCGTAATTCTCCGCCTGCACGTAATACCGGAAATAATAGAACACGACGCTCCCGCGCATCGCGAGCGTTATAAAGAGGATGAGCGTCAGGAAGAACATGGCGATCCACGGCCCGTTCTTCATCAGGTCGCCGTAATGTTCCCTGATCGATGCTTTCTGCGCGGGATCGGGCTGTATCCGTTCCCGGGTCGTGGAGAACGTGATGAAGAAGAGAAGGACGGCCAGCGTGGAGAATATCCCCATCGTGAACTGGTACCCGCGCGCGCTCGACCCCGCGCCGAAGTAGCTCACCATCGGGAGCGCGAGCCCCTGTATGATGAGCTGCGCCAGCATCGCAAAGACGAACCTGTATGACGAGAGGCTGGTCCGCTCTCCCAGGTCGCCCGTGATGACGCCGCTCAGCGCGGAGTAGGGAAGGTTGTTTGCCGAGTAGACCATCATGAGCACGATGTACGTGCAGTAGGCGTAGACGAGCTTGCCGCCGCTCGTGAGATCCGGGGTCACGAACGCCAGAAACCCCATCACGCCGAAGGGGACGGCGGTCCAGAGAATCCACGGCCGGAACTTCCCCCACCGTGTTTTCGTCCTGTCGGCGACCACCCCCATCACCGGGTCGAATATCGCGTCCCACACGCGCACCACGACGAGGAGGGTCCCCGCGGCCGCCGCGGTGATCCCGAACGTGTCGGTGTAGAACGCGAGCTGGAACATCACCATCGTCTGGAAGATCAGGTTCGCAGCCGTATCCCCCAGCGCGTACCCGACCTTTTCTTTGACAGAGAGTTTTTCGGCGGTTGATGGCAACGTCTTCTCCGGTTAGTGCACGCACCGCATCCGAGCGTCAGACCACGGTCAGGACCACGGTCGTCAGATCCTGCTCACGCGAGGAGTTCCCCACCATGACGTCAAATTCCCCCGGCTCCACGACCCACTCTTTCCGTATGTTCGTAAACGACAGCTCCCCGGGTCCGACCGGGAGCGACACGGTCACCGATTCGCCCGGCCCGAGATGAATCTTCCTGAATCCTTTCAGCTCCCTGACGGGGCGTGTCACGGAACTGACGCGGTCGCGGATGTACACCTGGACGACTTCGTCACCCGCCCGTTTTCCCGCGTTCCTGACGTCGACAAGGACGGACGTCGATTCACCGGCGCGGATGAGCTGCTTTTCGAGCCTGACGTTGCGGAATTCGAACGACGTGTAGCTCAGGCCGTACCCGAACGGGTAGAGGGGGGAGACCTCGTCGAAGAGATATCCCCGCCGTGCCGACGGTTTGTAATTGTAGTAGCACGGGACATGGCCGACGGACCGGGGGATCGATATCGGGAGCTTCCCGCCGGGGTTGAAGTCGCCGAACAGGACGTCCGCCACAGCGCGCCCGGTTTCCTGGCCGAGGTACCAGCATTCGAGGATTGCGGGAACGCGGGCGTCGATGAACGTGAAGGAGTTGGGCCTCCCGTTGAAGAGAAGGACGACGACGGGTTTGCCTGTCTCCACAACCGCTTTCGCCAGATCGTTCTGCATCCCGAAGAGCTCGAGGCTCGCCCTGTCGCCAAGGTGCACATTGCTCCACCCTTCCCTTGACGTCTGCTCGTTCCCTCCGAGCGCGAGGACGACGACGTCCGCGGAGCGGGCCACTTCGACGGCACGGGCGATCGAGAGCCGGTCTTCCTCCGGATCGGGAGCCGTGACGCGGTCTTCATTCCATGAGCCGCCGACGGTGATTTTGCACCCTTCGCTGTAGACGACGCTGCAACCCTGCCCGGCGCGGGTTGTGATTCCCTGGAGAACCGACTCGAAGTACTTCGGCGTCCCGCTGTACCCTCCCAGGAGGAGCCGGTCGGCGTTCGGCCCTATCACGGCGATCGTTCTGTACTTCCCCGGGGCAAAGGGGAGGAGCGGGCCGTCGTTTTTCAGGAGCGTGATCGTCTCGCGGGCGGCGCGGAGCGCTAGCGGACGTTCCCTCTCGAGCCTTGTCCCGTTCCCGGTGAGCGCGGGATCGACGTACGGATCTTCGAAGAGACCAAGCAGAAATTTATATTTCAGGAGCGGGCCGACAAGCGCATCGATGCGGGACTCGCTGACGACCCCATCCTGCACGAGGCGGACGAGCTCGGGATAGCAGTCGGGATCGGGAAGCTCGATGTTGACCCCTGCGGCGACGGCGAGCGCGGCCGCGCTCCGTTTGTCGGCGGCAACGGAGTGGCTTACGGCCTCGTCCCTCCTGTGAAGCTCTGTCACCGCGAAGTAATCGGAGACGACGAAACCCCCGAACCCCCATTCGCCCCTCAGGACGTCCTCCAGGAGCCATCCGTTCGCATGTGAAGGGACGCCGTCGATTTCATTGTACGACGCCATGACGCTCGCCGCACCCGCCTTCGCGAGGACCTCTTTGAACGTATACAAAAACGTGTCGCGCAGGAGCCGCTCGGAGACGTTCACGGGGGCGCAGTTGGTGCCGGATTCGGGCTGTCCGTGGGCCGCAAAATGTTTGAGCGTCGCCAGTATCCGGGTCTTATCCCTGAACGTCCCGTCCCCCTGGAACCCCTTCACCGCGGCGATCCCCATCTGTGACACGAGGTAAGGATCCTCGCCAAACGTCTCCTCCACCCTCCCCCACCGGGGATCCCGTGCGACGTCGACGACAGGCGTGAGCGCCTGGTGGGCGCCGCGCGAACGCGCGTCGGCGGCGATCGCCGTGTAGATTTCCCCGACGAGGTCCGGATTGAACGTCGACGCGAGACCGATGGGTTGCGGGTAGCTTGTCGCGTCCTTCGCGGCGAGGCCGTGAAGACATTCCTCGTGGAATATGACGGGGATCCCGAGGCGGGTCTCTTCCACGAAGAACTTCTGAATCCTGTTCGCGAGCCCGGCCATCTCCTGCGGGTCCCTCCCGCCGTTCGAGTCGCTCAGCCTCGCAATCTGCCCGATCCCGGACTTGAGATGCTGTTCCATCCTGGCGATACTGAGATTCCCCTCTTCATCGAAGAGCATCGCGTTTTTCTTCGCCCAGATGCAAAGCATCTGCGCAATCTTCTCTTCCAGCGTCATCCGGCGAAGCAGGTCAATCACCCTGTCGTCGACGGCGCGATTCGCATCCCTGTAGCCGGATGTTTCCTCCAGGGGGACCGTTTCCGCACGGGAGAGTTGTTCACTCATCGCGAATTCTTGTATGGTTTCAATGCATTCTGAATCGTTTCAGGGTCTGCCACAAAAAGGGGAATCGCTGCGGCGCAGAATCACTCGCAGAGAATTCCATCATGCGATGTACGCGTTTAATAGGTTTTCAAGCATCTCCTGCCGGCCGCTCTTGAGCACGGGATAGCCTTCGGCAAGAATGAACTTCTCCGCATCGCCGAGCGTGGCTTTTCCGGACATGATCGAGATTCCGATACCTGAATTGAACCCCGCATAGCGTTCGTCCAGGAAACTCCTGAACGCACCTTCCTCGCGGATGCGGTGGGCGATGAGGAGTCCCCGCGCAAACGCATCCATACCGCCGATGTGCGCGTAGAACAGGTCCAGAGGATCAGTCGATGCACGCCTCACCTTCGCATCGAAGTTGAGACCCCCCGTCCCCAGTCCCCCCTGGTCGAGCACGATCATCATCGCCAGCGTCGTGCTGTATATGTCCGTCGGGAACTGGTCGGTATCCCACCCGAGCATCACGTCCCCCCTGTTGGCATCGACGCTCCCGAGCCGCCCGGCAGCCGAGGCGACCGCAAGCTCGTGCTCAAACGTATGGCCGGCGAGCGTCGCGTGATTTGCCTCTATGTTCAGCTTGAAGTGCTCTAGCAGTCCATACTCCTTGAGGAAGTAAAGCGTCGCCGCCGCGCTCGAATCGTACTGGTGTTTCGTGGGCTCCGCCGGCTTGGGCTCGATGAGGAACTGCCCCCTGAACCCGATCAAATTCTTGTAGTCGACCGCCATGTGGAGGAACCGGGCCATCTGCTCCTGCTCCCGCTTCATGTCGGTGTTCAAAAGAGTGTCGTATCCCTCGCGCCCCCCCCAGAACACATAGTTCTCACCGCCGAGCTCTTTCGTCGCGTCGATGGCGTTCTTCACCTGCGCAAGAGCAAACGCCATGACGTGCGCGCTGGGACTCGTCCCGGCCCCCTGGGCGTAGACGGGATCGCTGAAGAGATTCGCCGTCCCCCAGAGAAGCTTCACTCCCGTTTCCTTCTGGAGATCCTTCGCCATGTGCACGATGGTCTCGAGGTTCCGGCAGGTCTCCGCAAAACTCTTTCCTTCGGGAGCGATGTCACGATCGTGGAAGCAGTAGTAGCCTATCCCGAGTTTCTGCACAAACTCAAACGCCGCTTCCAGCGTCTCCTTCGCGCGGTCCACCGGGTCGGCCGCCCTGTGCCACTCCCTCAGGAAGCTCGGGCCGCCGAACATGTCCGCGCCTCTTCCCATGAACGTGTGCCAGTAGGCGACGGCGAAACGAAGATGCTCCGCCATCGTTTTCGCACCGACGCGCTGATCCCTGTTGTAGTACCGGAATGCGAGCGGGCTCTTCGAATCTTTCCCCTCGTACGGGATCTGCCTGTCGACAGCGGGGAAGAATTTCGCGGACATGGCCATAGTCACTTCTGAAGATCGGTGGACCGGAAAGCGAAGCCTGAGTCGAAGGAACCGGAGAGACGGGAGGAGAACGCACCGGCTCAGTCACACTGCATGCGATGGTTCAATGAATCTTTGAATCGATTCAATAGTACAACGATTAATTCAACTTGTCAAGTGGAAAGAGGTTTTTTTTCTTCACTGTCCCGGGGTGGGAGAACGCCTTCCCTATCCCTTAAATCCCCTTACAGCACTAAGAAAGGCCGAAATATTGGAGGATGATACGCCGGGGGGCATCCCTCCCCCGCACGAGGCAATGAGATTCGACGTATCATCAACCGAACGGAGAAGGGTGACAGCCGCCCGCGCAACGTCTTCTTCGCTCCCGGCGGCAAGAACATCGCGGGGGGGGATGTTCCCGAGGAGAGCCACAGTGTTCCCGGTCAGCCGCTTCACCTCACCGAGGGAGATATCAAACCCCATGTTGAACAGGTTGACACCCATCCCGGGGAGGAAAGGAGCCGACACCCTGCAGGGTGCGTCGTTGTGCAGGAACCTGACGCCGACGCCGGCGTCGAAGAGCTCCTTGAAATACGGAAACCCAAACGCGCGGAACTCCTTCTCGCCGATGAAGCCGATGATGTCGTCGAGGAGGAGTACCCCGTCGATCGTGGGGAACGTCTTCATCTGGAGCGCGATCCAGCGTTTCAGGAACGATGTGATTTTTTTCAGGAGCGCGTGCGTGCGCTCCGGATCGGTCATCATCGCCGTCAGGAACTCCGTCGTTCCCATGAGATAGCTCGCGATGTTCAGCGGGCCGCGCGCAACGGCAAACCTGATCCTGTGGCCGGCCGCCTCGATACGGGGCTGCGCAATCCTGAGTCGGTTCAACACGAACGGCAGCAGACCGTCGGTGCGCGGATCGGGTTCGGGGAGAGAGTCCGCCGCTTCAATCGACGCAAGCGCCCTGTGCGCGTGCGGGAATTCATCGGAGGGAAAGACGCAGCGCACGCCGAACGCGGAGGGCTCCGTGCACATGCCGAATTCGGACCAGAACCCGGGGAGAAACAGGACGTCCGGGAACGCGGTCACCGCCTTGACATTGGCCAGAAGCCACTTCTCGTCGCTCGTGAAATAATCGAGTATGCGCATCCCCGCCCAGTTCGGGAGCCAGGGGCTGTCGATGATGAACCCGACGGGAGTGGGGCCTGCGGGGGTCCCCTTCACAGTGCGGGTGAGCGTTTCCCACTGTTCATCGGTCATTGGAATGCCGTGTTCATGAGTGCGTATCAGAACCCGATCGAGTTTCCCCCGTCGACGGTCAGTATTGTCCCGGTGATAAACTTCGACTGGCCGGAGGCGAGGAAGAGTGCCGCGTTCGCGACATCCTCAGGCTCACCGAGCCTGCCGAGCGGAGTGCGGGCGAGAACCTTCTCCCTCCTCCCCGGGTCGTGGTCGAACGCGCGGGAAGACATCGCCGTGACGATAAACCCGGGGGCGATGCAGTTCACGCGGACACCCGAGGGGGACCATTCGACGGCAAATGCGCGCGTCATCCCTTCGACCGCTGATTTTGACGCCGTGTATCCGACGACGTTCGGAATGCCGTACCGGGAGGCCATCGAGCTTATCATGATAATGCTCCCCGTCCCCCGCGCCACCATGGATTTCCCGACTTCGCGTGTGAGTGCGAACACCGCGGTCTGGTTCGTCAGGACGACGTCCTGAAATTCCTTGTCTGAGAGATCGAGAGCTTTCTTCTTGACGTTGATCCCGGCGTTGTTCACGAGGACGTCAATCGCCCCCGCGGCCGCGTGGATCGCTTTCACGACGGCCGGGATCCTGTCTATCGTGTTCAGGTCGGCGTCAAACGTAAGAACAGAGCCCCCCAGGGACTTCCGGGCATGAGCGAGCTTCTCCTTCCCCCTCCCGACGATGAGGACATTCGCCCCCTCCGCAACAAATGCCGAGGCTATCGCGTACCCGATACCAGCCGTACCGCCGGTCACAAGGACGTTTTTTCGGCTCAAATCCTCATACATCGACATCTCTCCTCAATAATTCCAACGGGCTTTAACGGTTCTAAAGGTTTTGGCGCTCTTTTCACGCGGCCGGACACAAGGCCTCAAAAACCCGGGAAAACAGAATGAATCAACCGAATTCCCCAATAATATGCAATCACGATTGAATCGTTTCAGAAGTTTGCCTATATTGGAGCGTCCCCGCGTGGGCAATGATGCGCGCCCGCAGATGCAGTGAAGAGTCTTCCCCCACCCGTACGGTCATTGTGAGGGAATGCCGGAGAAGAGAATGAAGAGAATAACGATAGAAGACGTCGCCAAGCGTGCAGGGGTTTCGAAGGGAACGGTATCCGCGGTCATGAATGCCCGGAACACGGTAAAGCCCCAGACCCGGGACCACGTGCTCGAGATCATGAAAGAACTCCACTTCCGCCCCCAGGGGATCGCCAGGAACCTGAGGAACGGAAACCAGGACAAGAGCATCGGCATCATCATCAAAGACGTCAACTACCCTTTTTACACGGCGATCGCGAGCGGCGTCAGGGATTATGCCAGCAGCAAAGGGTATTCTCTCCTCATCACGAGCTCCGAAAACAACCACCAGGCCGAGAAGAGGTTCTCACAGTTTTTCTCCGCGAAAGACATCAAGGGGGCCATCATCGCCCCGCTTGTCGAGGGGACGGCCGAGATCGAGCATCTGTTCAAACTGAAGATGATCAACTACCCTTTCGTTCTCCTGGAGGACGTCAGGGGAATACAGGCGAACGTCGTCGCCATCGACAATGCGAACGCGATCAAGAAGGCGGTCAAGTACCTCATGGACCACGGCCACACGCGGATCGTCCATTTCGCGGGCCCGCCGAGCTCGTCTCACACCGAGGAGCGGATCGAGGGATTCCGGAGCGCGTTCAGCGAAAGCACGCTCGCGTTCAGCGAGGACATGATCGTTTCCATCGGCTCGCGGCACGAGGAGAGCTTCGGCAACACGCTTGAATACTTCAGGAAGAAAAACCGGGACGAGTATCCCACCGCGATCGTCTGTTTCAACGATCAACAGGCGCTTGCCATACTGACGGCGCTCAAGGAGCTCGCGATACGGGTCCCCGATGACATTTCGATCATCGGCAACGACGACATCTCCTACGCGAAGATCTACCCGGTCCCCCTGACGACGATCCGGGCCCCGCAGAGGGAAATCGGGGAGAGGGCCGCGGAGCTTCTGATCCGGAACATCGAATCGTCAAAGCTGCTCCCCGTGGAACGCGTCGTCCTGGAGACGGAACTCATCGTCAGGGAATCCACACGCGACATCATCCGCTGAGCGCTCCACATTCTTCCCGCGGAGGGAAGGAGGGAATTGACGCGCGGCATCGTCCGCTGAGCGCTCCGCCCGGTTCCCATGGGGGGGGGGAGGTCAGTTCTTCACATTCACACTGTGCACCATGCCCGCCGGCAGACGGCTTGAGAGCCCCCTGCCGTTCTCCAGGTAGACCGGGTATGCCCCCTTGTGCCCCGGCGCGCCTGTCCCGCTGAACCCATCGAGAGACACGCCGTCAAACTCCCTGATGTCAAGCCCATTCGTGAAAAACGGCTGCGTCACGGCGTCCCACGTGAGATCGAAATCCCTGATCCTGAAATTGCGGACATACTGCGCATAGAGGCCAGGGATGTCGTGCGCGAAAAGCTGCAGCTTCGGGTCCATCACGGGACGGAGGTCGAAGTTTCCACCCGCCTCGTCGCCGATCGGGCTCGCGGCGATGTGCAGCGAGACGCCGTCGAACGTAAGGTTCTCGATGACGTTTTCATCGCTTCCGTACACGACGATCCCCGATTCCCCGCGGCACACGACGTTCTGGAACTTCACGTTGCGTATACTCCCCAGAGTCACGTCTTTCGTCAGCCGGACGGCGGAGATGTGTATCGGCTCCCCGTTCCCCCACCAGTCCCCCGTGTGAAGCCGCGTCTCGATCACGACGTTCGAAAAGACGATGTTTTCGATCGACCCCGCGTCACGCGCGAATATCCCGATCCCGCGATTCGCATCGTGTATCGTGAGATTGCTGAACGTGTAGTTCCGCATCGGATTCTGATCGAACCCGCCGATCCGGATCGCGGATGACCGGGAGATCATCGTGCAGTTCGTCACGTTGATGTTCTCTGACGGGTGCCTGAGTCCCCTGAACCCCGGGAGATTGTAGTGGTGGTCGTAGCCGGTGAAGACGAGGCAGTCGTCCCCCGTGCGGATGTCGCAGTCGGAGACGAGGACGTTGCTGCAGGAGGTGAAATCGGCCCCGTCGTTGTTCGGAACGAGAAGGTTGCACCATATCCTCACGCCCGACATCAGGACGCCGTCGCAGTCCGCGCAGTGGACGGTCCAGAAGGGGGAGTTTGCAATGAGGAAGCCGCGCAGCACGACGTTCCGGCATGACGAGAATATGATCATCTGGAAAGGGCGGTCGAGCGGGACCGCCGGGCCGTCGGCGGGGCCGTGCGTGACCTCACGGAACCGGCTCTTCTGGCGGGTCCACGCACAGCCCGCAGAATCGATCTTCTTCGCATGCGCAATGTCCATGAACGCGTCGCCGTTCCCGTCGATCGTCCCGGGCCCCGTGATCGTCACGTTGTCGGCGTCCTCCGTGTACAGGAGACCGACGGTTTTCCCGTCAAGCGTGTAATCGGAAAGCTTTTCGCTTCCTTTTAATACCGCCCCGCTCTCAATCCGGAGGTGAACATTGCTCCGGAGCCGGAGTGTCCCCGTCATGAAGACACCGGACGGTATGATGACCGTCCCCCCCCGGCGTGCCGCGCACGAATCGATGCAGCGCTGTATCACCTGCGTGTTCATCGTCCTTCCGTCCCCCACGGCGCCGTACACGCTCACCGTGTACACGGTCGTCTGGCCATGCGAGAGCGTGAGAGGTACAAGGGCCAGCGTGAGGAACGCGGCCTGTGTGCGATTCATGATGATGTCCTTTCTCAGGGAGCAGGCCGGGCCCGGAGCACGTCCCCCCGGACCGCCTCCCGGGCAAGGAGGAGAAACACCGGGAGGTATTCGGCAAGAAGGAGGAGAGGGCTGTCAATCCACACACCTGCAGACCTGTATTGATAGACAACGACATTCGCCAGCGCGGACATGCCGAGGAACACGTAGACGCCGGGCGACCAGCGGAGCGCAACGAGCGCCGCGAGCCAGGTGAGGTACCAGGGATGAACGACGGGAGAGAGGAGAATGAACAGGACAAATCCCCAGAATATCTTCTCCATGAGCGGGCGGTCGACAAGGCTCAAACATCCGATGACAAGAAGAATCAGGATTCCGCTCACAATATGCGCCGCCTGGTTGGAGTCCGTCAGAAAATAGACAATGGAAAAGATGCTCCCGTTAAACTCCCAGCGCGAACCGAACGTCGTGAGCGACTGGACGACCCCCCACGAGGGCTCGTAGTAGATCAATGCTCCCGCGATGACCATGAGGACCGGTATCGCCGGCATGACGAGCCGGCGGTACCCCTTCAGGTGCCTGAGGAGAAGCGGGAGCAGGACGAGCGGAACGAGCTTTGAAAGCGCGCTCAGCCCGAGTGCAACCGCCCCCCTGAACGGGCGGAGTGTGGAGAAGTACCAGAGGCCGAGAACGAGGAACGGGATGCCGAGCGCATCTATGTGCCCGTCAAGCGCGAAATAGAGAACGGGGAGCGGGGACCAGGCGTACAGGAGGACCGGGAAGACCGGGTCAGGACGATCACGGACGAACACCCGGATGAGAATCATCGTCAGTGAATCCAGGAGCACGAGGAGGAGTTTTATCCCCCACACCCGGTCGCCGAATATCGCATGCGAGGCGAGGAAGAGGAGCTGTGCGAGCGCAGGATACACGCTCCTCAGCTCCGGGTGATTCACTTTTGAAGGGAGATCGGCGGTGGCAAGCCAGGAGAGATGCGGATCTGTGGGGGTGTACGCAAACGGATTGATCCCCGCGGCGGCCACATCCCCGTCCCAGAGGTAGCGGTATATGTCATCCGACCCGACGACGGCATGCGGAACGAGCGTCAGCCGAAAAAGAAGACCGAACGCAAAGACAGGAACAAGCCAGGTGCGCGGCGAGGGAACGCCGGACCTCCGGATGAGTACGAGAAGCAACGAGACGACGAGAAACACCGCAACGTTGACAGCGATAAAGAGAAGGACTTCGCCGGGCCCGCTCCGGACGGCATAGAAAGAGAGAAAAAGAGCTCCATGAGGACCCCTGCGGCGATGAGGAGCCAGAAGGGGAGCCTCCGGGCCGCGTCAGGATTCACGGTTTCCACCGTACGTGATCATCACTTTGACGACGTTTTCCTTATATGCGGCATTGAGCGCAAACGCCGCGGGGAGATCAGAGAGCGGGAACCTGTGCGTGATCAAACCCTTCAGATCGACAAGGTTCTCCCTTGCCATCCGGATCGCCCCGGGGTACGTGTTCTTCATGCGCCGCGAAAGGATGAGAGAAAGCTCCTTCCTGCGTGCGGTTGAATGGCGGAGCAAGAGATTGTCGTCAGAGGGGATGCCGACCAGGACGAGCCGCGCCCCGGGAGCGGCGGCATCAGCCGCATCCTGCACGCTCGAGTCCGCCCATGCGGATTCGACCGCGACATCAACACCCTTCCCTCCTGTCAGCAGGAGTATGGCGCTGTGGGGATCGTCCTCGGGACCTATCAGTGATGCCCCCAGGCGCGCCGCCATGTCCCGACGCCATGAAAGCGGCTCGACGACGAATACCGGCGACGCCCCCGCGCGAAGGGCGAGCTGGAGTATAAGGAGCCCGATCGGCCCGGCGCCGAATATCGCAACGGAGTCTCCTTTCATGATCCTGCCCCGGTCAATCGCGTGCATCGCCACGCCGAGTGGTTCGAGAAGCGCGCCTGACTCGTCGTCCACGCCGGGGGGAAGCATGAAACAGGAGTGCGCGGGGGCGATGAGACGCTCGCAGAAGCAGCCGTCATCGGGCGAGAGACCGCAGAAACGGAGATTCCTGCAAATGTGCGTGTCACCCCTAAGGCACATGTCGCATTTCAGGCACGGGGAGGCGGGATCGACGGCCACGCGAACGCCGGGCGAGAGGGGCCGCCCGTCCCCCGCGAATGCATTACTCCCGCACAGTTCGACGACGGCTGCGAATTCATGCCCGAGGACAAGGGGGTGCGTGAGGAGCGTGCCCCCGATCCGGGCGTCACTGTACGAATGAAGATCGCTTCCGCAGATGCCTGCGGCAGTTACGCGGAGGAGGACCTGGCCCCTGCCGGGAGGGGGAGGGTCGGAGATCTTCTCCACCCTCAGGTCGCGCACACCGTGTAGCCGGACCCCTCTCATCTCAGGAAATGTACTCCCCCGCGTAGGGGAGACCTTTCGGGTGGTTGAACGAGACGTCGCTGACACCGAGAAGGTTCATCGCGCCGAAAAGCGCGCGCCCGGCATGGGCGAATGCGACGGCGGTGTGGTGGGGGAACCGTTTTCCGAGAAGGACGTGCCTGTAAAACCTCCCCATCTCCCGGACGGCGAACACCGCGATGCAGCCGAACGATTTCGGATCGATGTTGAGTATCTCCCCCTGCGCGACGTACGCCCTGAGTCCGGCTTCCGGAGTCCCCTGCACGCGGAAGAGCGTGATCTCACCCGGCTTTATGGTCCCTTCCAGTGTACCTCTCGTGATATCCGGCTGCTTCCCCGGCTCCATGAGCCGGTGCATGATGAGCTGGTACTTGATAATCGGGGCAGCCATGCACGTGGAGGAGGTGTTCCCGCAGTGAAATCCCATGAAGAGCTCGCTCTTGGCGTACCCCTTCACACCGGAGCCCGCCTCCGCGTACATGTCGGACGGAACCGTGTTGTTGATGTCGAGTATCGCAGGGGGCATCTCCGTGGCGCAGGAACAGATATACTCGCTCAGCGCGCCGTAGATGTCGGACTCGCACGAGATGGGGATCCCCCGGGTCGCGAGGCGGGAATTGATATAACAGGGGACGAATCCGAAGAACTTCTCGAACGAAGGCCAGCACTTGTTGGCGAATACGCCGTACTTCGACGCGCCGAGGTTCTTTTCCATGAAGTCGAGAAGCGCGATCTCGAACTGCGCCTGGCCGTGGAGGAGATCGGGGTAGGTATTCCCCTTCCCCAGCTCTTTCGCCATGTCCGCGGCGACCGCCGGGATACGCGGATCGCCTTTCTTCGACAGGAACATGTCGTACATGTCGAGCTCGCTGTTCTCCATGATCTCCACCCCCATGTCGAACAGGGGCTTTATCGGCGCGTGGCACGTGAGAAAGTCATACGGACGCGGGCCGAACGAGAATATCTTGAGCGCCCTGAGCCCCGCGTATATGCGGGCAACCGGTATGAAGTCGCGGATCATCGCGGCGACCTCCGCGGGGGTCCCGACCGGGTTTTCCGGTATGTGGACGCGGAGTGAGCGGAGGCCGAGGTTGTACGAGGCGGAGAGGAGCCCGCAGTAGGCGTCTCCCCTCCCGTTGATGAGGTCCTTTCCGGTCTCCTCCGCCGCCGCGGCAAACATCACCGGTCCCCCGAACTTCTGCGCGAGCAGCGTCGAGGGTCCCTCGGGCCCGAAATTTCCCAGGTACACAACGAGGGCGCCGATATTCTTCGTGCGGATCTCCGCGAGGGCGTTCGTGACGTCGTTCTCGTTTTCAACGACGGTCTGGAGCTCCACGACCGGGATTTTCCCGGCGGCGCAGGCGGCAGCGACCATGGCGCGCCTTTTTTTTGAAAGCTCGGCCGGAAAGCAATCCCTGCTCACCGCGATGACACCGACGACATTCTCCGGTATGTTGTTCATGCGTTCTCTCCTTTGCCGGTCCCCGACCCTGATTGCCCGTAGTACGATCCCGGACCGTGTTTGCGTGTGAAGTGTTTTGATATCAGTGATTTTCTGAGGCGCCCCGCCCGGGGGTTTATGCCGAGCGTCCAGTATGCGATTTTCGCAAGCTCTTCCATCATGAGGCCGTTATACACCGCTTTCTCCGGCGTGGCGCCCCATGTGAAAGGTCCGTGGCCTGAGACGAGGACCATCGGAAAATCCTCGTACGACTTCCCGCGAAACGTCCTTACGATGAGCCCGCCCGTCTCCTCCTCGTAGTCCCCCTGAATCATTCTGTCCGACATCTTTACTGTGCAGGGGATGTCGCCCGGGAGGTGGTCGGCGTGCATCGTTCCTAGCACGGGAACGGACCGCCCGGCCTGGGCCCACGCCACGGCATACGGGGAATGTGTGTGGACGACGCCGCCGATGTTCCGGAAATGGCGGTAGAGGTGCGTGTGCGTCTTCGTGTCCGAAGAGGGACGGAGATTCCCCTCCACGATGTTGTTGTCGAGATCGACGATGACGATCATCTCCGGACGGAGCTCCGCGTAGGGGACGCCGCTCGGCTTGATGGCGACAACGCCGCGCGCGCGGTCAACGGCGCTGGCATTGCCGAACGTGTGGAGCGCAAGCCCCAGTTTCGGGAGCTCCATGTTGCACCGCCACGCGATCTCCCTGAGTTCACCGTATGCGCTCATGATCCCCTCCCGGATGAAGCCGTTTCGTCCTCGATGAATTGCGCCAGGGCGCGATACCGCTCGTACAGCCGGGCATATATGCGCGACTCCGCGGGGCGCGGGACGTACTCACGCTCCCACGGGCTCGCCATCGCCTGCATCGCGTCGCCGAGCGAGGGATAGACCCCTGAGGCCACGGCGGCGCACATGGCGGCACCGAGCGCACACGTCTGCTCCGAGCGGGGGACGCGTATGGGAACGTTCATGACGTCGCTCACGATCTGCATGATGAACGGGGACTTCTTTGCCACGCCGCCGAGAGCGATCACACCCCGTATCGGCACCCCTTCGCTCCGGAAGCGGTCGGCGATCGCCTTCGCGCCGAAGGCCGTCGATTCGACGAGCGCCCGGAATATCCTCGGCGCGTCGCTCCCGAGGCTCAATCCCGTCACCGCCCCCTTCAGGAGCTGGTTCGCGTCGGGCGTCCTTCTCCCGTTCATCCAGTCGATCGCCAGGACGCCGGATTCTTCGACCGGGAGCGATTCGGCCGTCCGGGAAAGCTCGTCGATCATCCGGTCGGAGGCATCCTCCACGAGAGCCCGCTTCGCACCGGGGTCGATGCGCGCGCTCGTTCCGATCACATGCTCCACGGGCCACATGAGGACGGACTTGAACCAGGCGTATATGTCGCCGAACGCGGACTGGCCGGCCTCCATGCCGAGCATCCCCGGTATCACGGAACCGTCCACCTGTCCGCAGATCCCGCGGACGAGTTTTTCCCCCATCTCCTCCATCGGGGCGACGATGACGTCGCATGTCGACGTCCCCATGATCTTCGTCATCGTGTACGGCGTGATCCCCCCTCCCACCGCGCCCATGTGCGCGTCGAATGCGCCGATCCCCACGCACACACCAGCGGGAAGCCCGAGACGGGCCGCCCATTCGGCCGAGAGGACGCCCGCCTCCCTGTCGCTCGTTTCGGTCTCCGTGTAGAGCCGGTCCCTCACTCCCGCAAGAAGGGGGTCGAGACGCGCGAGGAACTCCTCGGAGGGGAGGCCTCCGAACGATGCGTGCCACATCGCCTTGTGCCCCGCGGCGCAACGGCTTCTCCTGATATTCCGCGCCTCGTTCACCCCCGTGAGACAGGCGGTGAACCAGTCGCAGTGCTCCACCCAGCTGTACGCTTCCGCGCGGACGGCGGCGTCCACACGGATGAGATGGAGGATCTTCGCCCAGAACCACTCCGAGGAATAGATCCCCCCCTCGAATTTCGTAAAGTCCGTCCCGCCCCAGGTGTGCGCAAGCCGGTTGATCTCCCCCGCTTCCGCCACCGCGGTATGGTCCTTCCAGAGGACGAACATCGCGTTCGGATTGGCGTCGAACCCGGGCCGGAGTGCCAGCGGGGACCCGGTCCGGTCCACCGCCACGGGGGTCGAGCCGGTCGTGTCCACGGAGATTCCCCTGACGCGGGAAGCCGTCCCCCCGGGGGCGCGCTCGATCGCCTCACGCATGGAGGATTCAAACGCCTCGAGATAATCGAGAGGATGCTGGCGGAACATGTTCTGCGATGGATCGCAGAAGAGCCCCTTCCCCCAACGGGTGTAGGGGGAAAAGGCGCCGGAGACTTCTGAGCCGTCGGCGGCGTTAATGATGACGCACCGGACGGAGTCGGTGCCGAAGTCCACTCCGCAGACGAAGGGGTCATCGTTCACTGCTTCTTTCCTCCTCCACCGATGAACGTACGCACGTTCGCTTTCGTGATGACGAGAGTCCCCGTATCGATGGAGTTGGGGAGGGGGACGATGCCGGCCGCGCGCCAGTTGTCCACGAGGCGGATGTTGTTGTGCTGGAGATCGTAGAGGAGCTCGACTCCCATGTAGGCCATCGTGTACGTCCGCTGGGCGATCGACGCGTCGATGAGCCCCTGTTCGATGTACTGGAGCGTCGTCTCGTTCTTGTCCATCGCGATGATTTTCACGGCGCCCCCCTTTCCCACCTCGTTGACCGCCACGGCGCAGCCTTCCCCCCCCGCGGCATCAACGCACGCAAACCCGACAAGGTCGGGATACGCCTGGAGTATCGAACGGGCGACCTTCTCCGCCTCGGCCGAAAGCGCCTGGTCGTTCCCGGTTTTCACGATCGTGATCCCGGGGTATTTCGCGAGAGCGTCCCTGCATCCCCTGGCTCGCCCCTCGAGATTCGACTGCCCGGGGATCATCAGGAGCGCGACCTCCCCCTTCCCGCCGACCGATTTTGCGAGCAACTCCCCGGTCTGGAGTCCCGCATTATAATTGTCCGTCCCGATGTACGTATACCGCTCGCTCCGGGGGTCGTCGGTGTCGATACAGATGACGGGGACGCCGCTTTCTACGGCGCGGTTGATCATCGGGCGGAGAGCGTCCGATGCAGGCGCGATCAGTATCCCCGCGGGCTTCCGGGCGAGTATCTGCTCGAATTCCGCGACCTGCATATTCGGATCGCTCCCTGTGGGGCCGCGGAAATCCGAGAGGACGCCGAGCTGGCGCGCCTTGTCCTCCAGCCCGAGCCGCGCATCGACCCAGTAGGGATTTCCGACGGACACGCCCAGGAAGACGTAGACTTCACCGGCGGCACCGGGTGCACCGGCGGCGGCATGAGTGCGGTCGGCAGATCCTCCCCACGGCCGGAATATGAGAAGGAGTATGACGGCGACGGCGAGCAGAACGTTGAGCAACCTCTCCATGCGTTTGGACCCTGTTGTTGTGAAAAGCCTGAGAATCGCCAGCGCGCGTTCGCGGGTAAGCTGATCGAGCATGACCGCGGCGATGAGAATTGTTCCGGAGACGATCCCCTCCGCGTAAAACGAAATTCTGAGAAAACCCAGCCCGCTCGTGATGATGCTCGTCAGGAGGAGCCCGAGGAACGTGCCGAATATCGTCCCCTTCCCCCCGGAGAGGCTCGCTCCCCCGACAACGACCGCGGCGATGATCCGGAGCTCGGAGCCGCTCCCCGCGATCGGGGACGCCGAACCCGTCTTGGCGGCCGCGATGACCCCGCTCAGCGCGGAGAGCGCACCGGTAATGACGTACATCCAGATACGGACCCTGTCCACGTTGATCCCGGAGAGCTTCGCCGCCTCCTCGTTCCCCCCCACGTAATAGATCTGCCGGAGGAACCGCGATTTCCTGAGGAGCAGATCGGCGATGAGAAGAAACGCAAGCATGATGAGGACGGGATAGAATATGCCCGCGAACTTCCCCTGCCCGAGCGCTTCAAACGCGGGGGGGAACCCGGTGATCGACGCCCCCTGCGTCGCAAGGAGAACGATGCCGCGGATTATCGTCATCGAGCCGAGCGTCGTGACAAACGGATTCACGCGCACCTTCGTTATGACGAAGCCGTTGAACATCCCTATCCCGACCCCCGCCGCCACGCTCGCACAGACCGCGGGGAACACGCCCCAGCCGCTCTGCAGGAGGAGTCCGACGACGAGCCCGCCGAACGCAAACGTCGAGCCGACGGCGAGATCAAACCCCCCCGTGATGATGACAAACGTCATCCCGATCGCGATGAGGCTGTCAAGCGACATCCCGAGAAGCACCGCCTCGAGATTGCCGAACGAGAGGAACCTTCCCGCGCCGCCTGGCTGAAGAACGGAGAACCCCGCCGCCGTCAGGAGGACGGCGAGAAATATGACGAACTCACGTATTCTGAAAAGCCGTGTTATCATGCCGTACCCGGTTTCTGTTTGTGTTCGAACATGAGTGCGACGATCGCCTCCTCGGTCAGTGGCCGGCCGACCTCCCCCATCACCTCCCCGGCCCTGAACACGACAACCCTGTCGCTCAGGCCGATGATCTCCTGCAGCTCGGATGAGACGAGGACGACGGCCCCCCCCCGCTCCGCGAACGCGCGGAGCTGCGCGTAGATCTCGATCTTCGATCCGATGTCGATCCCCCTGGTCGGCTCATCGACGATAAGGACCTCCGGACGCGCGGCCAGGCACTTCGCAAGGACGACCTTCTGCTGGTTGCCGCCGCTGAGGGATCCCGCTTCCTGGGCGATGGAGTTCACCTTGATCGCAAGGGTGTCCACCATCCGGTGCGTCAGCTCTGATTCCCGCGCGGCGGACATGATCCCCCTTTCGCTGCACGCGCGCAGGGACGCCGCCCCCACGTTCATCGTGATGCTCTGGCCGAGGAAGAGCCCGTGAAGCCGCCTGTCCTCCGGGGCGTACATGATCCCTTCACGTATCGCATCGGCCGGGCTGCCGATACGGAGATGCCTTCCCCCCAGCACCGCTTCGCCGCTCTCTCTCGGGCCGTACCCGAAGAGCGCCTGCATCGCCTCGGTCCGCCCGGCGCCGGTGAGTCCGGCGAGCCCGAGGATTTCCCCTTCGTTGACGCTGAACGTCACGTTCCTGAATTTCCCGCCGGATGTGAACCCGGTGCAGGCGAGCTTCGGCGGACCATTCCTGCCGGACTTCGGGGGGAACACCTGGCTAATCTCGCGGCCGACCATGGCATGGATGATCTCGTCAGGGGTCGTCTTCTCACGCTCCCGGGTGATGATGTACTCACCGTCCCGGAAGACGGTGATCCTGTCCGCGATCCGGAATATCTCGTTCATCTTGTGCGACACGAATATGATCCCGGCGCCGGCGTCCCGGAGGCGGTGGAGTATGCTGAAGAGCGTGCGGGCTTCCCTGTCGTCGAGTGAGGAGGTGGGCTCATCGAGTATGAGGACACGGGCACTCGCGGAGACCGCCTTGGCGATCTCGACGATCTGCCTCTGCGCCACCGTAAGATCACCGACGAGGTCCCCGGGATCAAGCTGGACGTTGAAATCACGGAGGTAGACGCCGGCCGCCCGTTCCATCGCCCGGCGCCTGACCATGCCGAGTGTGACCGGCTCCCTGTTGACAAAGACGTTTTCCGCGACGGTCATGTTGCTGCAGAGGCTCAGCTCCTGAAAGACCGTGCTGATCCCCAGCATCCGCGCCTCGCGCGGATTCCCCGTCGCAATCTCCTTTCCCTCGAGGAGGACGGTTCCGCCATCGCGCTGGAAGACGCCGGTGAGTATTTTAATGAGCGTTGATTTGCCCGCGCCGTTTTCCCCCACGAGCGCATGTATCTCGCGCGGGAGAAGCTCGATGGCGCCGTTCCTGAGTGCGCGCGTGGGCCCGAACGCCTTTGAAAGTGAACGTACCTCTAGAATGGGGGGCATGCGGGCCTCAGAACACGATGTGCACTGTTGTCATCCCGGGCTCTCCGGCGGAAGGAATCTGCGCCGTGACGAGCCCGCCCGAGAATGTGAACGGGACTTCAATCCCGCCGGCGGACACGCTCCGCGGCGCGTGCGGCCCCACTGCGGCAAACGTTCCCCCCTCGTACAGCGTGACGCGTATCTCCCCTCCGGCGACCGAGGAACTGAGGAGCGTGGCAGGGGCATTGTACTTGTCAATCAGGCCAATCGGCCCCATTCCGCCGGTGAGCGGAATAATGTAAAAAAGACGGCAGCCGAGACGCCCCAGCGAGACGGGGATCGACTCATCACGGAGAGCGTACCTGAGGGCGCCGCTCATCCGGTCGAACACCGCGAACCGCTCACCGCGGATCCCCTCGACGTCCGAGGGACGGAACGTCCCTTCGACGGTGTCCGCGTCCGCGCAGTTCCACACGCCGAGGAGTCCCGCACCCGAGGCGCGCGAGAAGGCCTTGAACGGCTTCGGATCCTGGACCTGGAAAAGACAGTCACGCGCAGGGAGGAGAGGCTCCCCGGAGCGGATGATCTTCCCGTCGCCGTAGACGAGCGGCCGCAGCACGCTGAAGTTCCCCTCGCCGATATTGTCAGTAATATAGATCGGACCGTCGTTTATCGCACGCGCGATCGCGTGAACAATGGCGTTCGGATTGTGCGACTGGAACTCATCAAAATCGGGGTAAACCATCTGCGAGAAATAGAGCGCGTTGTATATCGCCTGGAGGACGTGCGCCGCGGCGTTTCCTCTCTGCAGGTCGTACGTCTCCCCCTTCTCGTAGGGGAAATAGTCCTCCGACGTCCGGGCGACAGCCGTCGTCCCGAAATTCCCCCATGCGTCCGGTGTCATGTCCATGCAGTTGATGATCGCGTTGCCGAACCAGTGCGCGACGGACGCGTTCAGTGCGGCGTGATAACTGACCGCCCCGTCCCAGACGGGGAAATTGCCGCCGGCAATCCTCTCCACGACGAGCTGGTTGTCGACTTTCACAAACGTGAAACCCTCCTCATGCAGCGACCGGTGGAGCTCGTCGTAGAACCTTGCCGGCGCGTCACCGGACGGAGAAAGAAATGCGCACGTTCTCCAGCGCGACGTATCGCCCCCCGGATCCGATCGCTCCCTGTACGTGAGAAGGTCGTGTGCGAATTCGGTCCCGAGTTCGGACGAGGGGTTGATCCCCTCCCAGTACCCGTTCAGCGCGTGCCAGACCCCGACGTTCTTCACTCCGTAGTCTTCACGGAGCGTGCGGATGACATCCCTGAACCCGCGCGGAAATCTCGTCGAGTCGGGACGGACGGAATTCAGTTTCCCTCGGGTCTGGTCGAGCCAGCCGTCATCCACGAGAAACCAGCCGACGGGAAAATGCGCATCACGGAAATACCTCGCAGCCTTCAGGAGAAGGTCCTCGTCCAGGTTCTTTCCCAGGAGGGAGCTGTTCCAGGTGCACCAGCCGATGTTCTCGAGAACGGGGGGAAACGTCTTGTTCTTCCGCAGATTTTCGGGGTGTCCCATTTCGTTCATGCCCGCGGCCCAGAGAGACTCGAAGAGCAGGTACGGATCGCTCCCGAAACCGATGCACATCCCGGGAATTCCCCCCCGCCGCGGCGCGCCGAACACGCTCACGGACTTCGAACCAAAACGGCCACGGTCCTCACCGAGCGTCGAGCGGTAGCCGCTTCCGGATATCGGCATCGCGGCACCGTACAGGCCGTCCTCATACTGCCAGTAGAAGAACTGGACGTCATCCGCATGAATCCCTCCGGGAGAGGAGACGCGGACGGGCTTCGACCAGGAGTTCCACGGGCCGTAGCGCCAGAGCGAGACACCGCGGGCGAACCCGGGGATCCCCTCAAAAAAGAGACCGAGTGAGTCGCCCCCGGCGCCTGCCACCGCACCGGCGGGGTTCATAAAGAACGAGAGTATGCTCCCGTCGGCGGAGGTCTTGACCGAGACATCGACGTCGCCCGAACCGGAATGGAAAAAAAACCTTCCACTCTCCCCTGTGACGCCTGTAAGTGAGGCCTGATCAGACCGGATAAGGGGAGCTCCTCCCGAGAGCCGTGTCACGCCACCGAATATGACGTCGATCCCCGCGCCGCGCGCCAGTACAGCCCGGGGGGCGGGAACCGGCGACCCCTGCGCAAGAAGCGGGAGAGCAGAGATTACCGTGAGGAGAATCGCGGGAAGGGGATGTCTCATCGGGGGTAAGCAGAATTGTCTGGACAAGGTGCGGAAAAAGTTTGACATTGGCAATGCGTATATTGCGCACCGGGGATCACGTGATCCCCCGCCGTCAACGACAACAGAACAGGATGCACACACATGCTGACGATCGGATACGACATAGGAAGTTCATCTGTGAAGGCCGTCCTTTTCGACGCCGCGAAGGGAACACAGCTCGCGGGAGCGTACTCGCCGAAAGAGGAGATGCCGATACTCGCCCGGCACGCCGGGTGGGCCGAACAGGACCCCGCGATGTGGTGGGAGAATCTCAGGATTGCAACGCGCGAGATACTCCGGGCTTCGCCAGGCGCCGCGCGCCGCGTGGGGGCACTGGGGATATCCTACCAGATGCACGGACTTGTTGTCACCGGAAACGAAAACCAGGTCCTCCGCCCGTCGATCATCTGGTGCGACAGCAGGGCCACGGGGATCGGAAAAGCGGCGTTCGACAGGCTCGGCCATGACCGCTGCCTCCGCTCGCTTTTGAATTCCCCGGGCAATTTCACGGCATCGAAGCTCCGCTGGGTGAAGGAGAACGAACCGGCACTGTTCGGCGCCGCGAAGAAGTACTTCCTCCCCGGGGATTACATCGCCATGCGCCTGACGGACCGGGTCACCACGACGATCACGGGGCTCTCGGAGGGGATGGCCTGGGATTTCAGCGCGAACGGAATCGCCGGCTTTCTCCTCGATGACTACGGGTTCCCGCGGAGCCTTGTGCCGGAAACGGTCCCGACGTTCGGGGAACAGGGGAAGCTCACCCGGGAAGCCGCGGAGATTCTTGATCTCCCTCCGGGAATACCCTTGACGTACCGCGCAGGAGACCAGCCGAACAACGCGTTTTCGCTCAACGTGATGGAACCCGGCGAGGTCGCGGCGACCGCCGGGACATCGGGAGTCGTCTACGCGGTAAGCGGATCGCTCTCCCCCGACCCCGAATCGCGCGTGAACTCGTTTGCACACGTCAACCACACCGCCTCGAAGACCCGGGTAGGCGTCCTCCTCTGCATCAACGGCTGCGGGATCGCCAACAGCTGGACGAGGCGGATACTGGGGAAAGCCGGCACGCCCTACGCCGGGATGAACGCCCTCGCCGCAGGCATCCCGGCCGGTGCGGAGGGGCTCATCGTCCTCCCGTTCGGCAACGGCGCCGAACGGATGTTCGGCGACAGGGACATCGGCGCACAGATACTCCGGGGGAGCTTCACCGTGCACACGGACGCGCACGTGATACGGGCCGTGCAGGAAGGGGTCGCATACTCGTTCAAATACGGGATGGATCTGATGACGGCGTTCGGGATGCTGCCGACCGTCATACGGGCCGGGAACGCGAACATGTTCCTCAGCCGGGTCTTCTGCGAAACTCTCGCCAACACGGCGAACGTCGCCATCGAACTGTACAACACGAACGGCGCGCAGGGAGCCGCCCGGGGGGCGGCGCTCGGCGCCGGTTTCTACTCGTCGGCCGCGGAGGCGTTCGGAGGGCTCGCGCGGACAGACGTCATCGAACCGGACGCCGCCCGCGCGGGGGAATTTCTCGATCACTACGGAGAGTGGAACGGAGCGCTCGCGCGCGTTCTCGGCTAATCCCCCCGGCCCGGACTCCCGGGGCGGAACGAGGCGTAGTGGGGTTTCCACTGCGCCTTCGCGATGAGCCCGTCGAACGCATCGTCGTCAAGAAGCCGCCCGAGACCGGAGTCGCGCGCCTCGAGAGCGACCGCCTTTGCGACGGCCGCGGAGACGGAGCGTATGTCGGCGAGGTCCGGCAGCAGCTTGCCGGCCGCGCACTGAGCGTCGCTCACCATGCCGCTGATGGCGCGGCTTCCCCTGAGGAACATGTTCGTGGTGATCCTCGGCGTCCGGCTCACGAGCGCACCGAGACCCATCCCGGGGAATATGAACATGTTGTTGCACTGCGACGTGACGATCGTTTTCCCGCCGAACTCGAGCGCGGGGAACGGGCTCCCCGTCGCCGCGAGCGCCTTCCCGTTCGTCGCGCGCGCGACTTCTTCGGGGGTACACTCCGACTTCGACGTGGGATTCGAGAGGGCGAATATCACCGGACGCCCGTCGTTCGCAGCCATCTGTTCGAGAAGAGGCGCGTTAAAGAGCCCTTTTGCGGCCGTGACGCCGATAAGGACGGTCGCCTTCGCATTTTTGACGACGTCCATGAGCGAGACGGTGCCGGGATTCTCGAGAGTCCAGCCTGCAAGCCGGGACCTCCGCTGCGCGAACTGCTGCTGCACGGCGGTAAGGCCTTTCATGTCGTCCACGAGAAGCCCCTGGACGTCGAACGCAAAAAGGCGGCTCCGTGCCTCCTCTTCCGATGCCCCCTCCTCGAGGAGCATCGTGCGGATGTTCGAGGCGATCCCCGTCCCCGCCTGTCCCATGCCGGCGATGACAAACCGCTGATCGCCGAACTTCTGGCGTTTGATCCTCATTGCCGTAAGGAGCGCCGCGAGCCCGACGGATCCCGTCCCCTGTATGTCGTCGTTGAACGACAGGAGCCTCTCCCTGTACCTGTCAAGGAGCATGAACGCCTTGTGCTTTGCGAAGTCCTCCCACTGGAGCAGGGCGTGGGGGAAGTTCCGCTTTACGCCGAGAACAAACCGCTCGATGAAATCGTCGTATGCCGCCCCCTCGAGCCGCTTCCCCCTGTAACCCAGGTAGAGGGGATCGGCGAGGAGCCTCTCCGTGTTCGTCCCGACGTCGAGGCAGACCGGGAGGCAGGACGCCGGATGGAGTCCCCCCGCGGCGACGTACAGGTTGATCTTGCCGACCGGTATTCCCATCCCGTCCGAACCCAGGTCCCCCAGGCCGAGTATCCGTTCGCCGTCCGTCACGACAATGAGGTTCACATCGGGGAGACACACGCCGCCGAATATCGAATCAATGGCGGCGATATTGTCGGGGCTTATGTAGATCCCCCTGTACTCCCTCGTGATGTGACTCAGCATCATGCACGCGTTGCCGACCGTCGGCGTGTAGACAATGGGGAGCATCTCGGTCAGGTTGTTGCAGAGGAGGCTGTAAAAGAGTATCTCGTTCCGGTTGAGGAGCGATTGGAGAAATATGTACTTCTCGATGTCATCCTGTTTGCGCGCGTACATCTCGTAGTTCCGCATCCGCTGCGTGTCGATGTCGGAAACGCAGGACCGGATGAGCCCGTCGAGTCCGAGCGCCAGCCTCTCCTCGTGCGTATAGGAGGTCCCCTTGTTGAGGAACGGGTCGGTCATAAGCTGGCGACCGCGGAGGTAGACCTCGAAGTACTCCTCCCCCGTCAGGGGGTCGATCTTTATTGAGAATGTCTTCATGAACGCGAACTCCCGTGTCACACGCTGCACGGCGGCAGCGCAAATAAAAAAGGGCCACCGTCACAGACAATGGCCGCATTCAATGAACTTGCATACAAGATACCGTTCCCTTGCGGAACAATCAACTGCAGTATAGTGCGTGGGTCCGGCGCGGCGCCGGCGGACCATGAGGCGACGCTTGATACTCAACGGCGAAACCGGTATGATATGTCCCGCCGCAGTCGCGGAAACGGGGGCCAATCATTCACAAGAGAAACGCATCATGATCACGCGGATGAGGAAATGGGGAATCCGGGGCCTGCTTCTCCTCCCGCTCACGTCATATCCGCATGAATCCCTCCCCTCCCAGCCGCTCCCGCCGCAGGTGCACCGCGCGGTCATCGTGTGGCGCACGGGCGCAAAGGGGGAGGATTCGGTCGATCAGCTCGCGCTCGAGGCGGTGTTCAGTTCGCTCGGGCTCCGCCCTGAGAGGATCCCGCGTGAAGGGATTGCGCGGGAGTCACCGGGATACGGCACAATCCTCATCGTCCCTCACGCCGCGGCGGCGCGTCTCGACAGAAAACAAACCCGGGCGATCATCGCACATCTTTCAGAAGGGATGGCACTTCTCACGGACGGCACGAGCCCGCTCGAAGCGGGTCTCGGGATTCGCACCGGACGCGAAGAGCCCGTGAAGGAAGTCACTGACCCGCTGCGCCCCGATGTGGAGACTGACTGGCCCGGCCGCTCAACCGCACCGGCCGTCGAGGCGTATCCCCCGAAGGGAGCGACTCCCCTCTACATTGATAAACGCAGGGGGCTCCCGCTTGCGATCATGCTGAATCTCGGCAAAGGAGTGTGCGTCTACTTCGCACCTCTTGTCGATCCGCACACCGCACTCGGGTATTCACGGTTTCCCACACTCCCCACGCTCCTCACGCAGGAGATGGGGTGCCGCCCGCTTCTTTCACGGAGAGGGGCCGACGCTTATTTCGATCCCGGGTACAGGGTCGGCCGCTCACCGGACGATCTGGCCGGGCTCTGGAGGTCGTGGGGTATCACCACGGTCCACATCGCGGCGTGGTACGTCCGGGGGACTCCCCCCTGTGATTACGGAGGATTCATCGGAGCACTTCACAGGCACGGACTCCTCGCATACGCATGGCTCGAGTGGCCGTATGTCGGGAGGAATTTCTGGGACGCCCATCCCCAGTGGCGGCAAAAGAACGCGCTCCTCCAGGATGCTCACCTTGATTTCCTCTATCTTATGGACCTCCAGAACCCGGCCTGCATGTCGGCCGCACTGAATGAGCTGGAGGAGCTTCTCGACCTGGACTGGGACGGGGTCGACGTTGCCGAATTCACGCTGACGGGGGCGGGACGCGAGGCGCTCGAGGGCCCCGCCATGCCGGAGTTCTTTACGGGGTTCACGGAGACCGGCCGGAAGGGATTCTCCGCGAAGAGCGGGTTTGATCCCCTCGAGCTGTTCGAACCGCGATCCCGCCACTTCTGGAAGACAGACACTTCAGGGCTGTCCGCGTTTTACATGTACCGGACGGAGGTGAACTTCGAAACGGAGAGGCGCCTCTTCGCCGAACTCAGGAACGCGGACAGGGAGAAGAAGAGATCCCGCGAGATGATGCTGACGATTGTCGACAACACGCTGCATCCTGAATTCGACAGGCTCCTCGGTTTCGACATGAACGAAACGGTGGCCGTCACAAAGGAATTCTCACTCACGCTGGACGTCGAGGATCCGTACACGGAATGGAGCAGGCCGCCCGACAGGTATACCGGTATGCGATCCTCGTACCGGAAGCTCCTGGAGGGAAGACCGTTCATGATCGACGTCAACGTCGTGCCGCTCGAGGAGGACAGGAAGGACAGGTTCGCCACGCCGCAGCCGGCGGGGACGGAATTTCTCCAGCTTGCACGCTATGCGTCAGGCGATACGGGGCGCATATGCTTCTACTGCGAGTCGAGCGTCTACGCCCGGGACTGGCCGCTCCTCCCGTTTGCGCTGGCGGGCGCGGGGAACGTGAAGGCGGAGGCCGGTTCGTACACCGTCGATGCACCGTACACGGTGACGCTCAGGTGCATCGCCGGGAAAAGCGGCGTGACACTGGACGGGGTCGAGTGGCCGGCAAGGGGTGATTCGGATGTTACGGTCCCGCGGGGGAATCATGTCATCAGGATCGAATCGGGGAGGGACGCAGGGGGGAGACGGCTGCTTTCACTGACGGGGGAACTCGAGGGGGCGACCAGGTCCGGCGGGTTGCTCGAGGTCGCGTACCGGTCCGTGGGACGGTGCGCGATGGCATTCGACGTGAAACCGGGCGTAATCGATATCGACGGAAAGTCCGTCGTGCTCCCGGTGTATGAATCCGCGGGAGGGTGCGTCGTGCTGGCACCCCCGGGAAAACACTCGATCACGCTGCACGAGCGCTGAGCCCCGCTAACTTCCTCCCGCCCCTTCGGTTTTCCCCGGCCTGAACGAACGGTACACCCAGTACCCGAGGAGGAAAAGGGACGCCCCCGCCGCATCGATAAACACGTCGGTGAACTGGCCGTGCCTCCCGGGAGTCGAAAGCTGATGATATTCGTCCGACGCGCCGTACAGAACGGCGAATATGACGCTGACAATGTAGGAGTGGCGCGCGAGCAGCGGAAACCGGGACTGGTGGGTCGCTGCACGCTGAACCAGGAAACAGAGGACGCCGTAGTAAATGAGGTGAATGAGCTTCGCCCATCCCCAGAATTGCACCTGGGGGAAGTCGTCGGCGGGGATCGAACTGCTTATGAATATGAGAAGCATCCAGAGAACCACAGGAAGCAGGTACTTCACGCCATATCGGTTCAAATCTCTCTGTTCTCCCGGAATATTCCTGCCCCTGTTAACCTGATCCAGTAATGTAACGCTTACGCGGCGGAATTGCAACGCGCGTTTTGTTTCCCTTGCTGCTGTAGGAGTACTACCCGCCGCGTGGACATTGTAAATCAGGCGTCAGGCGATCCCGAGTAATTGCAATAAAAGACTGACAATGAATACATCACGGATCGTCGCAGACACCTCAAGCGCCCCGCGGGTTATGGGATCGTTCCACATACGATCCTCTATCTGGTCCAGATCCCGGGCCGGGGCCCCATGACAAATTCCAACGTTCCCCCATCCTTGATCAGCGCGTGCGGAAGGATTGAGCGATGATACGGCTTGCCGTTCACGCTGAGCGACTGGATATAGATGTTGTCCGCCGATGCATGCTGACCGAGAATTGAGAGGAGTTTCCCTCCCGCGAGATGCACCGTGATCTTTGAGAAGGAAGGCCCGTGGAGATAGTACAGCGGCTGCCCGGCGTTCGGGAAGAACCCGAGCGCCGCAAACACATACCATGACCCCATGGCTCCGCTATCGTCGTTGCCAGGATAGCCGCGCAGGGAATAGCCTGTGCGCATGAGTGCACGGACCCAGCGGCTCGCCAGATCGGGGCGGTCGGCGTAGTGGAACGCATGCATGGCAAGGAATGCAGGTTCGTTGGAATAGTCGATGAGATTGTTCTCGAGTGCGTACTCGAGTCGTGAGCCAAAGGAGCGCTTCCCCCCGCACAGACGCACAAGCACGGGGAACTGATGGGGGACAAAATACGAATAGGTCCACGAGCTGCCCTCATAGAAGTACTCCTTCCAGGACCCCCAGGACTTCCTGGGGTCAATTGTTACGAACTGCCCCTCCGCGGTCCGGGGCACAATGAAGCCCCTGTATCCGTCGCTTGTCGCATCCGGATTCCAGAGCGCTGTCCAGAGCCCGCTCCGTTGCGCGTACCGCGCGGAGACACCGGGCGTGTCCAGACGGGCCGCCATTTCCGACGCGCAGAAATCATTATAAGCATACTCCAGCGTCTTTGAGCATGACATGATGCCCGCCGGGATCCATCCCAGCGTCCGATACGCTCCCGTCGGTATGTCCGAACGAACCGAGTCAGGGCCACCTTCCCACCCCTTGCGCTGGCTCTCCGCATCGTGCTTGACGAGCCGGTACGCCGCGTTCCAGTCGACACCGGGGACGTCCTTGACAAACGCATCGGCAACGATGTTGTCAATATCGTTTCCCCCCTGCTCTTCATCCATGTCTATTCCGGCGATGAACGAGTCCTTGACCTTCCCGTTCACGGCATACCGTGCAACAAAGGAGTTTACGTTCCCTGCAACCATCTGCGGATTCAGAAGGGCCATCAGCGGAAAGACGGTGCGCCATGTGTCCCAGACGGCGTACTGGTCGTCCCAGAGAGGGATCCCGTCCGGGTAGCCGGTGATGTCCGATGTCCTGTCCCGCGGCATCAGCATGGCGTGGTAAAGAGCCGTATAAAAAAGTGTCTTGAGCGTGTCGCTCCCACCCTCGACTTCGATCTTGCCCAATTCACCGTTCCAGGAGGCTCTCGCCTTGTCCCGCACTGCAGCATAGTCCCACCGGGGGATCTCCCTGGCAAGCCATTCAGCGGCACGCGCAGTGCTTTTGAGCGAAACGGCGATCTTCATAAGCACCGGCTCGTCCTTCGTTGCACGGAAGATGAGAAACGCGCCGACGCGGTCATTGACGCGCTCGATCTGTCCCCGGGAGGCACGGTCACTGACCCTTCCGTTACTCCACGTGCCAAACGCTGATGGTTTCCGGTCAAAGACGGCACAGAAGAACACTTGATAGTCGCCCTGACCGAATCCACCTCGATAGGTCCCGGACCCGCGGATGGTCCACTCCCCCGACGTGTCAATCGAGATCTCTCCTGCTGACACCCTGCCGCCGATCTCAGGTGCGATGTCCATTGGAATGTTGTGTGTCAGGTCGATCAGGACGCTTGCAGAATCCGATGCGGGAAAGGTGAACCGGTATATGGCGGAGTGCCGTGCGGGGGTCACCTCCACGCGTGCGTGGTAACGCGTCAGTGTCACGGAGTATTCATACGCTGTGGCGCGCTCGTCCGTCTTGGGCGACTCGTGCGCTCTCTCATCAACGGCCAACCCAACCTGGGGAGAAACGAAAACCTCGCCGTACTTTCCCCACCCCGTACCGCTGGCATGAAGTTGCCCGAAGCCCCGGATCGGCTCTGTTGGTGAATAGCCATCGTGAGAACCGGAAGGCGTTTCCGGGCTCGGGTTGATGGATCCGAACGGGATCTGTGGCCCGATGACACAATTGCTTTCCTCATCGAGGACGCCGATTCTGGGATCGACGTAGTCCACCGGCGCACGCGCCGTGTCACTGATGCCGCTGCGTAACGGTGGCTGCCGGGGCACACCTTCCCGCGTTTCCGTCAGCGCCGAGCCTCCGGGGCCTTTGTGCCCGCGGGGTAAACACATCGCATCCGGGTGCAGCCATGGACAGAGTGCGAGGCAACACACAGCGAAGCGGGCAATGGCGAGATAATGATTCATATGCTCTGCCTTTCGTAGTGGACGAGGATGATGAACCCGGCGACGGCCGCTCCAATACTTCGGCAGGGCATGGCTTCCGTGGAAGAACTATCCCGGCGGGGGCGGCCGCATTAAGATCGGAGAAGAGTACGGATGACGATGAGCTTATGTAAATGCTTGGGGAAAAGCAATCGGCGCGTCGGGGAATCGGTGGCACACCCAGTGGGTCACGAGGCGGCATGCCAGGATCAAAATTGCACATCTTTCAGACCGACCGCCGGTCTCTCAAGCCGCAGGTGTTGAATTCGGACTATGTCGTGAGCGATTCGGAGAGGGACCGGATTGTCAGCAATCCCGAAGGAGAAGAGGGGAATTTCCCACGCAGAGCCAATAGTCCTACCACTTCAACAGCTATCTTGTGCATGCGAAAAGTCCATCCGTACCTCTTCGCACTCGGCGTTGAGCTCCGAAGAAGGATGATGGTTCTCCGTCTCAGGCTTGATTCCTGGTATAATCGTCATTACTATCACGCCGTGTCGTGCACGAATTCTCGCACCGGGGTCGCGTTACTCCTCATTCAATCATCAGGAGACACTTATGAAATCAAACATGAAGGGTCTGGGCCGATTGGTGGTATTGTCAATGATTGTGGCCGTCACTGCATCGGCTCAAAAACCAACGGGGCCCTATATCACCGTTCAGGATATCGAAAAGGTGACGGGTCTCAAGGGGGTACATCTCGTCCCCTACGACGCCTCCAAAGGCGCTGGAGGTGAATTCAATTTCGCCAACAATAATGGGGAGCTTATCCTGATGGCACAAAAAATGGCTGGTCGGAAGATGTATGAATCAAACAAACTGCAGAAAAGTAATGTCAAGGAGCTTGTCCCCGGCTTAGGAGATGAGGCGTTCATCGGACCCCCCGGCAACAGTCCGTACTTCCTGTTCTGCAGAAAAGGAGATACGTCGGTGTCTCTTGCAACGTACATCGGGAGTGACTGGAAAACAACCCGGCTGACGATAGAACAGGTCATTGCCCTTGCTAAAATCATTGCATCAAGGATCTAGCTGCTATCATTCTACCACCACAGCGTGGCTCACCGGGCGGTGACACACACTGCCCGATGAGACAGCAACTATCTCGCGTGTCCCGCTTTCGGACAACACGCTCCAAAGCAGTCCGCGACTTCAGGCCCTTTCCGCAAAGGGATTGCCTTCTCCGCAGTGATGGCCGAGCCATCGTGCCCAATACGCCCCCTTTACAGGACCCTCACCATCGGCGCTAAGCTCTTCACAAATTCGTCGTGATCGTCGTCAAGGGAGTTCATCTCGGATAGAACCTTCATCCCCTGCTCTGCTCCACCGACGGGTTCCACGTTGTCCATTTGCTCCCGATTGAAGTCACTCAGGCCTGTGCCCCTCTCCAGAGCTTGCCGTTGTCGCAAATTCTGCGGAATCCTGCCCGTCTAGACCCCGAAAACGCCAGTAGGGCGGAAAAATAAGCCCACAAGAGAATTCAGGATTCAATTGCCCTCCTACAAACCGTTCGAAACCACCTTCGCGATGACCGCGCCCCTTTAGATCGATGGGCCCGTGGGGAGGTGGATCGTTTCCTCCAGGAGGTGCCCGACGAGGCCCATTTTCGGGCGATAATGCATCGGAAGCGTAGATATTCATCTGATCGAACGCCTGCGTCCACTGTCCCAAACTGGAGATCGGCCGCGAGGCCTTGAAACTAACTGTGTTTGACGTCCTTCGTATGACTACCGGCACGCCACGGCATTGGGAGCATTCCAAACCGGAATCAGTGTGTGCATCATCACGACTGGTCGGATACATCTTCACTATTGTGATCGGGCAAGGACGAAGCTCGCAGTCCCACCCCCCACAAACACCGATGTGTATGCTGGCTACGTCCGAGGGAAGTGTTCTCGCGTTACTAAAATCACACATCAACCACTCAATGGGGGGGGGTAGATAATGGGACAGCAACAACTTCTTCTGATCATCCTCGGCGTCATCGTCGTGGGTATCGCGGTCGGGATCACGATGTTCTCCGACAGCGCGATCAACGCGACCGTGATGCGCTCAGCAACGACCTGGTAAACCTGGCATCACGGGCACAGCAATTCTATCGCAGGCCGACGTCGCTCGGCGGCGGCGGCAACTCGTTCTCGCTTCTCGTGACAAGCGCCATAACGCTTCTGACGAACAAGCCAACGAACGCGAACGGTTCATACTTCATCGAGACCTGCTCTTCGATCCAGGCGAGCACCGTGGACCCGTCCCTGGCTTCCGAGGGACCAAGATCGTGGGCAAGCGAAATTTCGTCCACCGTTTCCTTTTCCATCAACCGGAAAATCTCCGGCGGAGTCCTGACCAACGTCCACCCCGGGGGAGACTGACGCACATCGTCAGGAGAGAGCCTCATACGGCGTTCTCGTTCTCCAGATTCGCTGCTCCCGGTGCGCACTCTTCCCCTCCCAGGAATGCCCTGGCGTGCCGGGTGAACTCCCCGTGGAGTGCCTGACGCTCAAGCCAGGCGACTGCGCCGGAGACCTGAATCTCACCTTTTGCAGCACGCACTTCATCAAGCGTCATCCCCCGGTAGGGCCCGGAGGGGAACCGCTCGCCTCCATAGGGACGCTGAAGTGGCGGAGTCGCTGTCGAGGCTTCCGTGTTCGTCTCTCCGGAGGCCAGGGGCTCACGTACGGCACCGGCAATCGTCAGTGCTTCCTCTTCCGAGAGGAGCCCGAGCCCCAGGAGACTCAACGTGGCGCGCCGCTTCGATTTCGTCTCCGCGGTCATCATCGCGTTTGCCAGCCGCTCACCCTCAAGTCCCACAACGGAGACACTCCCCGAGCTGTCAACGAAGCGTCCGCCGGGAAGCATGGCGCGTGAGTAGACCGTATAGATGTCGTGCCTTTCTTCGCGCTCGCGGATCTCGTGGCTGATCTCATGTAGACGGTTGAGCTGTTCTGCCCCGGCCTTCGTGCAGTAGAGGATCTCTCTTCGCTCGACCTTAAGAAGACGGAAGGGCTGCGTGAGCGGGTCAAGGGAAAGCCTCCTCGAGAGCTCCGCGGCATAGCTCACCTTTTCTGAGGCCGTAAGGACAGCGAGGTCCCCCCCTTTGAGGAGGATCCTGGCGAGGAGATCCGCTCCCGGGCCCTCCTGAGGGCATCCCTGGAGGTTCATCGTGAGCCCCCTTTCAAGGTCACGGTAATGACACCGAGCCTGTCGATCCTTTGCGCCGTGCCGGAAGCCTGCTCGGCGAGTTCTGCTGATTTTAGCTCGAGCTTCTGACGCTCCTTGAGAGCAGCGATATTCTCCGAGTATACCCATTCGCGGGGATAGCTCAAGCGCACCCTGTGCCCGAGAAGGTCCCCTTCCGAAAGCCCGCCGAGCTGTCTGCCGATTGCGTCGAAGGCCGGCTCTTTCAAGCGCTCAAGTGCGAGCTTGACGGCGAACTCCATCTGCTTGACAAACACGTACAGCTCGGCCGAAGACGCCGCCTCAAGTGCACCCGCGAGCCACTCCGCGACGCGTGATTCTATCTGGGCACGGTCAAGGCCCTTTGGAGGAAGCGGAAGCACCCCACGTCCTTCATCCGGAACGATTCGATCCGGAAGAACAACAGACTCTGCATTTGTCACTTTTTCACCCATATGGTTCTCCTTTCATTTATGAAACACTCGTTATTTGGCCCATTCACGGCTCAGGCAGAGGTTACTGCGGAACTCCCTGGGGGAGTTCGTTCTGCAAAAAAGGCTTTCGTGGACCCGCCACCCCATCTGCCAGGTGTCATCTCAGGTCGTTCTGCGAAAGAGAGTCTCTTCCTCTGCCCGATCTCTTCAGCTACGCCACTGGCTCGGCCCGAGCGGAGTTCGCTCTGCAAAAAAGGCTTCTCGGAACTCTCCTCCCAAAGCCGCGGGGTGGGGGCCACGTTCGTTCTGCATGAAGGCATCGCACTGGATCCTTTCCTTTTTGCATACCCAATGACTCTCCCTGCCGGAGTTCGCTCTGCAAAAAGACTCTCCGAACCTGAGATAGACGAAAAATCTGTCATTCTTTACCCTGTAAAGCCAAATGAACCCGCCTCCGCTCTCGCCTGCCTGTAGAACCCCCGGTGGAGCCGTGCGAGCGCCTCGAGCACGGATTCTCTCGTAAGCGTACCGGGAGTGAGGCTCTGCCTCATCTCCAGGTGCTTGATGAGCGTGATGAGGAACGCTGCCGGGATTCTTTTTTCGTCCAGGGCCCGAAAGACCTCCTCTGTGAACAGTGCCTTTACCTCCGCCATGCTCGATCGTTCCTCAAGGAGAGCCCTGTAGAGCGTGGCGTCGAGCCGGTCCATGTCGAGCACCATGTCGAACCTCCCCGGGCGCGACGCCGCAGCATCGACCCAGGCCTTGTCATTGGTCGTCGCCAGAACGAACGTGTTCGAGCGTGCGAGGCCGTCCAGCGCACTGAGGAACTCGGCGAGTTCCGCCTGCGGGGTCCCGCTCTGCCTCACCCCGGAGACCAGATCGATGTCGTCCAGGACAACGACCGCGGGCTCAAAGTTGGCAGCTGTCTCAAAAAGCTTCCGGAGGTTGAGCCGTGCCGATGGCAGAAGGAATGTGGCCCCTCCGCGGCAGGAGCGTATGATGCCCCGGATGGTTTCCGTCTTTCCCGTGCCCGGCTGCCCGCAGAGCAAATAGCGCAAGGGGCGGCGGAGCTCGCCGTAGCGGGAGACGGCGCCGACGAAAAGCTCCACGGCGGACTGCGTCTCACCGGGAAGGAGGATGTGCTCCGGTGCGAGCGCCGTCTCCTCAAGAGGGACGAGCTCGACCTCCGATTCCATCATCCCTGCCGGGTTCGCCTTCAGCATGCGCCCTCGGTAACTCGAGTTGGCAAGCGCACGGCGGAGGCAGTAGTCGACGAGTTCCGCCGTCCTTGTCGAGTCCTCGGAAAGTCCGAGTGCGTAGACCACATGGAGGCGATACCCGGCGTCCACAGTTTCCTTCGAGATATTGACCTCATACAGCGCACCGTGATAGGAGAGCGTCGCCTCAAGCACCCCGTCGGGAATCATCTTCAAGACACCGCTTCCGGTCTCGATACCGCCAGGGATATGCGGCCTGTGGCTTAGGGAACTGTGCGCAATGAGCCGGTAGATCTCGATCTCCTCATCAGGCAGGGCACCCGTATAGACGGCGTGAAGGAGTGACTTCAGGAACTCGTACTGGTAATACCCCACTACCCGGTCGTGGGGGAGGCCACCCCTTGCTTTCGCCCCGGGCGTATGGTGCGCGGACGGCGCGTTTGTTCTTTCATGGTCGTGTCTTTTGTTCATCGTGCTCCTTTCTCTTGGTAATCGATCAGTGCATGACAAGCAGTGTGTCACTGCTGGCCTCCGTTTCATCGTCAGGGACGACACCCGAGAGCCCCGCCTCAAGTGCGAGTTCTTCCAGGCCATGAGCCCTGATCAATGATCGTGCGAGGGCGTCCAGGGCCTCTGCCTTCGGAAGCCATTCCTCGTGCCTTGCCCGCTGCTCACGGCGAAGCGCCTCAGCCTGGAGGCGGAGCCGGTCGGCTGTGCCGAGGACGGCGCGCCACTGTTCCTCCTGGTAAAACCCCGTCACAACCCGCTCGATCGCGTTCGCGAGCCCTCGGCGAGAGTCCCCGGATTCGAAGAGCTCGGGTGAGGTATAGTAGAGGGGGTTTACCTCACGGGCATCGACATGCCGTGCGTGGCTCCGGAATGCCGGCGCGGTGAGGCCCCTTCGGAGAGCGTGTTGTTCATCCTTGAACTCTCTGGCAAGCTCCGTGGGGGTCCTTCGCCTGTACAGCAAGTCCGCGCTCACCATGTTCAGCACAGCGGGCTCTGTCCGAAATGCAGCACAGACGCGACATATCCGCTTTGGTCTTGCGATGTAGAGCATGTCCATAAGTTGCAGCTCCTTGTTTGGCGTCCACGCGTGTTCCCAACCCGGAATCGCCCGGCGGGTGTGCCTCGCCCCAGAGTACCCAACGTGAGGCCGGGCGGGATGACGAGACTCCCCGCTACAAACCAACCGTGTTCTCGTGCGCTCTCGTCCGTCGAGATCTCCTCGGTGGCTCGTTGCGAAGTGCCGGAAACTTCTCGAACCCGAGCCTCCGCGCCTCAGCGGCAACGCCGGCTTCCCTTGCCACGCCGAGTGCCCGGTCAAAGAGGCTCTCGGCGACAATTTGCCTCACGCAGGTCTCCGAGAGCGAGCCGTCGGACCCGAGCGAGAGCGCAAAGTGCACCCAGGCGAAACAGTACATCCTATCAGCCACATAAAGGGCCCGCCGCTTTGATTCCCGATCGGTGGCGGACTGGATCAGGACATCGATTCGTTGCACGTTTCTGCGCCGCGGGTCGCCGTCCTCGTAGCACTCGGGCGTGAAGAAGTAATCCTCCGGAAGGCCGTCGCAACCGACGTGGGCGCGGTGGCACTTGAGCTCGGCAAATGTTACAAGGCGTACCCCCGCCTCCGGAAACGGACGGTACTCCCATGCAAGCGCGCGGAAACTTCTTCGGTACAAGAGAAGGTCCGCGCTCAGGCGGTTGAGGATCTCGGGCCATGAGTGGAACCTCACGCAGAGGGGACACGACATGTCATACGCAATCAGGAGCGAAGTGCTCAAAGTGATTCTCCTCTCGGTGTACTCACATGTTGTTTCGAGAAACCAAAAAATAGGAACGCTTCTCTTTTCGAAATCCCTGGGTGCCCCCAGAGGAATGCCAGACCCTCTCAAGGGCACCCATTGCATATCCCCTTGCGCGTTCGGCGACGTGCCTTACGGCCCCGGTGCATCCTGAGGCTCGGTGCCATCATCGGGTGGAGGAGCAATTTCCCGCCCATGAAGGCCTTCTTTCTCGTGCCGTATCTGCTGAAGTTTTATCAGGATTTCCAGTTTCTGGCGGAATTCCCTCTCCAGCGAACTTGTCGAGCGGTGAACCCGCTGCCAGTCGGCGTCACTTAAGAGTCCGGCGGCATCTTTGCGGTGAGCAAATTCTTTCGCGCTTGCATCACGCGCGGCGCATGACTCCTCAACGGCCATTTGGGAGGCGGCAACGTCCCTCTCGGCGATGCGGAGACACTCCGTGTGAAGCGTTGTGTCATCGAAAGAGAGTTCCCGACGGATCAAAGCGATCACCTCTTCGGGGGTTCTCACCCCCCCCAGTTCATCTGCCGGAAGAGACGCCATGTGTGGCTCAAGGTCGACCAGGAGTTCTTCCCAAAGCGCATCGGGGATCGCTTCCCAGGGGAGCTTCCCTTCCTTGGACGCCGCTCGGACGAGTTCAAGGTTGCCGCGTGCAGCATCGAGCCGCTTGCGAGATTCTGCCACGGCGCAGTCTGCACATTTCTGCGCGTGTGTTTCCTCAGCTTCAATCGCGTTCAGCGTCATCTCGATCTGCGCGCTCTCGAACCGTAGGGCCCGTGCCATGCGCCACCGGTTGGTCGCAAGCTCGTGGACGATGAGCACTTCATCCTCTGTCTGAGGGCGGTAGGCATCGACGAAGGCATCGACCAGGGCCTGGTATTCTTCCTGGCGCTCTCCCAAACGGGCGATGACCGTTCTCCGGTCAGTGAACCCATGGACCGTCGAATTGTATTTGATAATACTGATGCCCTCTGGGGTTGCAGGGCCACCCCCGCGCTTCGGCGCAGGGGCATCGGGGAGTTGTAAATATGTATCCATTGAAGACTCCATGTTGTGATTATTAGTGAATATAGTGCTGCGGTATTGACAGCCGCCGTAGCGTGTAAAATTGCACAACTGACTGGGGCGACCGGGCCGTACGAGCGATCTCAATCCTGAAAAAGGAATCTCTCGTGGCGCGCGCCTCACCATCGCCCGGCCCTACGAAGTCCGGGGGTGCGTCCTTTCGGTCGCTCTATGAGAACGCGCGGAATTCAAGGACCGGGTGTTCATATGTTCTCTCAGCGTGCGCTCAATCTGACACATCTCTGATTCCAGAGAGGAGTAGTATTTCTCAATTCGCGTTCGCTGCTCTCTGGTCAGTTTTTCCTCTTCCGCCGGTGATGCGAGCAATGCCGAAAGCTCTTGTTTTGCCTGAAGGGCCCTTTCCCGTAACATGTCCACTTCGGCCTGCTCGGCGTTTCTCTCGCGGGTGAGAAACTCGAGCGCCTTCGTGTAATCCAGAGAGCCGTCGTCTTTCGTGTCTGGCGTGGTCGGCTCGGGCCCCTTCCTGGGAATGCCGTACTTTGCGAAGAGTTTTTCCATTGACGTATCAAAGGCTACTTGCATATCGAAGTCGGGCTTCCTTCCGCCGCTCTGTGCGCTCTCATCGCGTTTCGCTTTTTCTTTTTGTTTCATGCAATCCCTCTCGAAGTCATCCAGATACTCCTTCACAACGGGGTCAACGGTCTGCCGCCATTGGGTGATATCGACGTCCGGCCTGAGCGTGGCAAGTGCCTGGTCGATTAGCGCAATGTCTTCGATCTCGCTCCTGATGTACTCTCCCCATTCCGTGTCGCTTTGGAGCCTTTTGATGCGTGCGGCCCGACTGTTCGGGTCGCCCTCTCCCACAACGTTTACCGGAACGTGGGAGCGCGCGAGGAGGGTGAGTGCCGCGAGTCTGAACAACAGCGTGACATCGTCGCGCGTGGCGGGCTGGAATTGCTCCTCAAGGAGCATGACCACGTCGCGGTATTCGGATGCGCGAATCTCACTCGGCAGAGATTTCGCAAGTCCAGTTGTCCGCTCGGCGGAAAGAAAGCCGCTGGGTAAGCGGCGGACCGTTGTCCTCAGCAGCATCGTTGGAGCATAGGGAGATTCGTGCAAGTTTTCGTTTCGTAGCATGGCTATTTTCCTTTCGCTGGTGTCAGAGTTCTGAACCTCTTTACAAGGAATAAGTACGTTTTTCGCGTTCAGGTTTATAGGGTATCCGGAGACTTTTTTGTTCAGTTGCCAGTCGCCCTGCAGTCGAGGCTCCTCGATTCATCCGAAAATGTCCGAGGCCCCTTTCCGCGAGCGATCCTGCTCAAACGCCAGGCCCTGAAGCGAGGGGGCTCCACGACCGGAAACGGCCAATTTGGGCCAAATTCGAGCACCGCGGTCACTTCCGCACCTGCGCTGCGTTCGGCGTAGGGCGAACGCACTGGGGTCTGGCCGGATTTCCTCTTCCATTCACGATCCCGATGCACTCGCATGGGTCGAATTTTATAGTGCCTGTTGAAAAATAAATTTGCGTCCCTTGCTCCACCAAGAACGAAGAAACCCGCCCCGAAAAGACCGGGCGGCCTTGCAACACGGACGCCGGCAATCTTCCTCGAGGCGGGTTTCTTCGCCGCTTCAGGTGCTATGTGCTACCGGAGTCGCTTTTTTCAAATAGTGTGAAGCTTGTGACCAAGCCTTCATCATGTAATGGAAGAAGGCGTTCCACTTTTAGCTATTGAAGCATGACAAAATTCGTGCCGGCGAATCAGTAGCGCAAATTCAGACTAAGGTCTCAAGAGCGTATAGACATTACGCGTTCCAGTCCTGTCGACCGAAATGTACTTCTGGTGTTCCAGGGTCCTCAACAATTTCGGAACGTTGGAGAACCATGTGTTCGCCCTTTTCGCTATTTCGATGAGCGATGGGGTACACGTGGTCTTGTTCCCTTTACAGAATGAGCGCAAAATCCCAAAGACCAGCTTGGCGTTTGCCGGAATCGCTCTATCCTGTACAACGGAAAGAGGGATGGTAATCTCAGGTTCTTCAAACTCCAGATCGAGTTCGTCGAACAGCTCCAGAGACGGATCAATCGTCAACTCCTTCTCCCGCTTCTTCTCCATATCACCGGCACGATCTCTAATGAACTGGGTGACTGATGAACCGCACTGTTGTAATATACAAAATATAATCGTAAAAAGCAAGTAGTAATATACTACTGCCTGTTGCCTATGTCCGTTATTGTTACACTGGGGGACGCCGTGGGCAGGGCTCGTGGGGCGAGCTAAGCTATTCGCTGAATCCCTACGCCGAACGGGAGTGTCACACTGTGCCTGATATCCAAGTGTTCCGTCCAAACGTTTTATTGGCCGACAATGAACGTGAGCGTAATAGCTAAACTGTCGATCGAGGCCCTACTGACGCTAAAGCACGAGCTTCTTCGTCTGGAGCTGCAGTCTACAAGACCGCGGTCCGCTTAGAGCAACTCAACATCAACATGGGGTCCGGCAGGAAATAAAGGACCGCTTCCACAAATTGCAGAAACGGTCAACAAGAACGAATGAAAAAGGTGTGGAGCTGAAGGTGGTATTTGAACCCACGACCTGCGGTTTACGAAGCCTGATGTCTCGTGGATGCAAGTGCTCAAAATACTGACAATCCGCAGGGCCCTTCGCAGAATTGCAGTTCCCGTCGTGGTGATGTTGGAGAGGCTTTGCTCAGCTTGCGAAAGAAGAGACTATCTCTCTTTTGCTTTGAGAAAAAAAGGCGACTAATCTGAAACGACCCCCAACGTCTTGTCGGAAGCGTCGGCGGAGTATTTCTCAAAAAGGCGGCGGGAAACCTGGATTGTCTCCCCTTGCGGCTCGGCGGGATACGCATCGTGATGACGCGTCCACATCAGTTCGTTCTCGCGGATACGCACGCGCGTGGCTTCCGCGTCGATCGCCTGGCCAGAGGCAAGCGCCGACTGCATCGCGGCGAGCCAGGTTTGCCAGCGGGAAAAATAGAACGTGCCCACGAGGCCGGCCCATTGGTGGTTGGCATAATCGGTGTGAATGGGAATGATGATCTTGTCCCGACCTGTCCAGGTCGTGAACAATTCCCGCGCGTTGCGCTCGCAGAGATCCTGCGCATCCTTGGTCGTACCACACTTGCGCGCGTCGGCCAGCCATACCCCAAGCAGAAACTCTCGCCGCGTGGAGAGCAATTGATCGAGATCACGGATCAGGCCGAGCATCCTGCCGCTCAATTGGCTGACCGCGGCCGCGTTCTTGCGTGCATAGGCCTGCACGACCCCCCTGTAGTAACGTCCGGCCAGATCGGCGAGCACCTGCCGGCCCACATCGGCCAGATCATAGCGATAGCCGTCGCTTCCACCACACGCATCCGCAGCGTCGAGCATCCGGCGCCATGCGTCGACCAATCGTCTTGTGTCATAGTCCGGTTTCGTCGATCCCCAGAGGCGCGCCTTCGGGTAGGGTTCGAGCGAAGGACGCGCGCAGATGACAGACTCGACATACCCAGGGTGTGCGTAAACCGTCTCCATCTCGATGTGCAGGGCCTCCAGCGCGGCTGATGACGTATCCCCATAGCGGCGGCGTGCATAGTCGCGTAGCCAGAGATCCAGGTCGGGAGCGTCGCTGCGCCAGGCATTGCCAAAGAACATTTCCCAAAGCAGCGGCTGCGTGCCGCTCCCCTCCATCAGCGCGCCGATGCCAGCCATCGCACCTCTTCCCGGGCCCGCCGCGGCAAGAGCGTCGGCCGGCCTCAGACGCAAGGTATCGACGTCTCCCCCCAAACCGACATTCCCCCCCCAATTTTGAATCGTGCACCAGAGCCACGGCGTGTGGCCGAATTGCCCACGCTCGCGCCAGTTCTCCTTTCTCTCACAGAAAAGGTCGAGGATGAGCAGCTTCGACTTGTCGAGGCCGTCGATCATCGGCTGGCGTGGATTCTCCAGCCATGATTGTAGCACCCACGTCACTCCGGGATTCGACTTCGCCATTGCTCCATAGATGGCCTGACCGCAGGCTGCGAGATCCATTCCTTCCATGCTGCCGCCTTCGTGGAAGGGATCTGCCGCCAGGAACTGTGCGCGACCAAAGAGCCTGGTCTGCGCGTCGTAAAATGCTTCGGCAAATTTCGCAAATAGAGGATCGAGAGGATCAAGCATGTCCGGGCGTTTGAGCCCGCCCCACTCGCCCTGGAGATGAACCTTCCCGCTTGGAAACCGGCTCTTGAAATCGGAAGGCACGATACCATAATAGCCCTGGAGTACCGGTCCCATGCCAAGTTCGCGCATGCGCACGATGATCTTCCGGCCGAGGGCGACGCGGTCGTTCACCATCTCCGATGGCTCCGGCCCGCCGAAATCCTCGATGTTCGACATGTATTGCCACGGTTGATTCGAAGGCATGCATAGCCAATGTCGAACATCGGAATCGGAGTAACCGAACTTTTGGAGTCCATTGATCCAGACTCCTTCCTGGCCCTCGATGATCAGAGCGAGGTTCACCCCTTTGAGCGCCAGGAAATCCAGTTCTTGTTCCCAGCGGGGCCAATCCCACCACGCCATTGTAAAGCCATGCGTGCAGTAATTATAGGCGTAACGGAACCTGTATGGGCTGACGACGCGGATTTTCCGCTTCACCGGCGGCAAGGTTTTCCCTGTCGCGAGCTGATTTCCGCAATTCCACGAGATCTCGCAGCGGCAGAATTCCTCAAGGTAGCGATTCAGAGCGGACGCGAGGGCCACGCCGTTGTTGCCCCGCAAAACGATTTTTTGTCCGAGACTCTCAATCTCGAATACGTCATATCCGTCAGCCGGGGGAATAATCTCCACGGCGAAATCAGAAACATGGGAGGGAACAACGCGACCAATCAGACCTAAGCCCGCTTGTCTTGTTATGGTAGGATCTTGCGACGGCGGGATCTCGTCGACTTGTGCGGAGACGAGCTGTTTGCACGCACACAAGACCGTCAGTAAGAAGATTGCGTTGACAGATCCATTCCTTTTCATGATTTCAATCCATCCCGTCAGGTCCAGTAGGATTTCCGGCAATTCCAGTTTTCTTTAACTCCCCGCGGCACTCGGTGATTGCCGTAAAGCAAAAACCGCCACCCCCCGTCTGGAAAGCGGTGATTCAATGAACCTGCGATTAGTTAGTGAAACGTCAATAATGTGACCATCTCAGTAACTGGCCGCCACATGGTGAAACTAGAGGGAATTCCGTAACCCGATAGATCCAGTGGGGGCAAGCTCGACAACCTGCATGTTTGACATCCCGTAGATAAACAAAACGGGTGCAGTCCCTCCAGCTCACCATATCTTTGGGATCAGTCTATATCGCACCTTCTTGCGGTACTCATCATAACCCGGAAGGTCTTGACGAAGAAGCACTTCTTCATCCAGAAGCCTGAACAGAAATACGACCACCATCAGAAACGCGGACGGCAGCCCCCACCAAGAACCCAAGGCAATGGGAGTGGGCAGAACCAACAGCAGGAATGCTGAGTACATCGGATGACGAACACGAGCGTAAGGCCCCGAGGAGATTACTTTCTGAGTGTCTGTAATTTCCACGGCTGAAGAAGCATAACTGTTTTCCCGGAGGACCATGAAGAACATTCTCCAACTGAGGAGAACGACACCATCGGCAACGATGACGAACGAAGTCGGGACGTCTGACCAATGGAGGCGACGATCAAACCCAGCAATGATGAACAAGGAGATAAACAAAAGGGCAAAGGCCGCTTGAAAGAGTTTTTGAATCGGTCGCTGTTCCTTGGCAGTTTCACGACGCTCGAGAAGGTGTGGATCCTTCTTTAATAGGTAGAGGATCATGAAGATCGACCCACCAAAGAATACCGTCAAGTAAATCCACGCCTGCCAGTAGTCGAGCGATGATGCGGGAAGGAACAGGCAAAAGCACGGGATGGCAAAGGCAATTGTGCCGTTTACAGTGAGTCTGATTGCAAGCTTACTCATTGTTCTGACTCCAACGATGACGCCGTGCACGTCGCAGAACGGCTTGCAAATGGCAAAGGCTGTGATTTCGGAGGTTCACTTGTCCACGCCAACGAAAGGTCATATGACGTTACGGGTTTTTCTCGGCAAGGGCAAACAAGAATCTGCGCTGTACGTCGTGTGTGTCTTGATCGGCTGCCTGGCCGGTCTCCCACTAACTTGGACACTCAGTGTCTGTCGCGTGTCTGCCAAGCTCATCTCCCCTCGCGCCCGCGTCCATTGTCCCGGGAGGGGGCGGAAGGATTTGAGGACGCCCCTCCGGGAGAGGAGTATCATCTCACCGAACACCCGCCTTTGCTTGTCTTAGCTCCCAACGGGTTTCATCGGCAGATACTTATGACGGATCGATCAGGAGACTCTCAAACGGAGGGAACGAATCAAGCGAAAGCACCTGAAGGCGAGTCTTTTCCGTCCGATCATCAAGGACGAGATCGGAAGAAGATGTGAATCCGCAGGGGACACTCCCTTGCAGTGATGCGCACGAAGTGAAACGGTGCATTGCTCTTGAAGGACATGCGTGGTTTGAGTATTTTGGAGCTGTTTCAGAGGCCTTTGCCTCCATCCACTCGAAAGGAGCGACGAACCGTGAAGATCATTCTACCGTTGTTGCTCCTCGCCGGCCTGGCGACGAGCGGTCAGGGACAGGAGGAAGGCGATTTTCCTCAGAAGCAAGGGAGGATCGGGATTTCCGTGGAGGCAGGACCGGCGTTTCCGCTCATTGATTTTTCGGATCTCTTCAAGACGGGATTTACGGGATTTGTTGACGTGCCCTATAACCTGACGGAAGATTTACAGATCTACCTGGGCATGGGGTTTTCTCACTTCACCATTGACAACTCGAAGCTGAGCAACCATCTCAGAGAGCAGGGCGAGAACACAACTACAAACATCGATGCGCCGTCCCAGGTGATTCCGTTGGTGCTGGGCTTCAACTACTCTTACCGATACCCGCATTTCTGGCCATATTTTACCCTGTCTCTCGGCATGTACTTCCAGAAGCTGGAGACCTCCGGTTCATTGACCAGCGACGGTGTCACGACACCCATTGTGTCCAATACCCAAACATGGTCTCAAGACGCATTTGCCGTTGGCATTGGAAGTTTGATCCCGCTGGGGAACGAGGGGTGGGCCATCGATTTGAACGCGAAGTATAATACCGTCGTGGACTACAAGGGAAGAGTATTGATTACCACGACCGGCGGTGGCAACATCGGCTCACGAGCAATTCGTTATGTGAATCTTCTGGGAGGTCTAAGTTACACTTTCCGGTAAGATGGTTCGATATCTAATGACCTTTCAAATTCCACTGCGGAGCCACTTCGTTGCCAGGTCTGCATTGAATACCCGGAGTGAATGACAAGTTTTCGCGTAGAAGCGGGGCAGACACGCCGCTCCATCGCCGGAGTCCGACTGGACACTGATCTCCGGCAATTCCTCCCGAATGAACTGTTCCTGTCGCCCGCCCAATTCGTTTATCTTACCTCGCACCCGCGTCCATTGTCCCAGAAGAGCCGGAACGTTGTGAATACACGCAGTCCTTCGCTTTTTTACAGTTCCTTGACATTGCCCTCCGGGACTCGTACGTTTTTCGCAACCGGAGTCTTAGAGATTCTCCAGGAGAACCCAGTACGGATTCCCCGCACTTCCTCGTTGTGCACCCCGGGCTCTTCCTGTTCTCAGAGACCGCCCGGACTCAACGTTGCTGCGAGCGCACGCTCTGTCTTTTTGAGGCACAGTAATCCGGCGTCCTCCATGCGGATCAGGCGTGAAGAAATATCAGGAGATAGTGTATGATCGGTGATTGGAAGCTTTCGCGAAGAAAATTCATCAGACTGACGGCTCTCGGCGTGGGCGCACTTTCACTGGCCCCGGGGTGCGGCCCAGAATCCGGGTCGCAGCGGAATTTCCTCACTGACGATGAGGCTGCCCTCCTAGGTTCCATTGCTGATCAAATCATCCCTCCCGACGAGTGGCCCGGAGGCCGTGAAGGGGGAGTCGTTTCATTCCTCGACATTCAGCTTGTTGGAGCATACGCCCGGTTCCAGAAGGACTACCGGCGGGGCCTTGCCGCAATTAAAGAAACATGCACGGCTCGGTACCATTCGCGGTTCGAGTCACTGCCGGGGGACCGGCAGACTGCGTTTCTCAAAGAGATGGAATCCGGGGATCTCCGGGACGGACCGTGGAAGGACGGATTCAGCGCCAGGTTCTTCAACCTCCTGCGGAGCCATTCACTTCAGGGCTATTACGGAAGCCCACGCCACGGTGGAAACCCCGGCTTTGTGAGCTACAGGATGATCGGGCTCGACTATCCGCAAATCGTCGGACAGAACCGTTACCGGAGCTGATTCATGAGTCCCAGACATGTTAATGCTGTCGTCGTAGGCGCCGGCGCAGGCGGGGGAGTGATTGCGGCTGAGCTGAGCAAGGGCGGCCTTTCCGTCGTGCTTCTTGAGCGCGGTGATTGGATTTCCTTCGATGCACACGATACCGATGAGCTTCTCTCCCAACGGACGACCGTTCTCGGGAACGCCTTCGGGCCGGATGACCAGCGCTATCGCCGCGTTCTGGTAAACGACGACGGCTCCGAAGAGATCGTGCTTCCGAGTGACGGAGGGTATAGCAACGTCGCGGCCTGCGTCGGTTCTGGAACAGTCAGCTACGGTGCTATGGCATGGCGCTTCATGCCGGAGGATTTCCGCATGAAGACCACATACGGCGCCGTCGCCGGGTCGACGCTGGAAGACTGGCCGATCTCGTATCAGAATCTTGAACACTGCTACGAGCGGGCTGAATGGGAAATCGGCGTCGCCGGCGATGCGTCGGAGAATCCGTTCGCCGCTCCGCGCGCGCGACCGTACCCTATGCCCCCGTTCGCGTACAACAAGGAAGCGACGATTCTCAGGGCGGCGATGCTCAGGAAGGGCCTTCATCCCTTTCCCATTCCCATGCTCAGGAACTCCGTCCCGTACGGAGGACGTCCGGCGTGCCTCAGGAGATTGTCGTGCTGCGGGTTCGCCTGTCCCATCAACGCCAAGTGCGGAACACACAACACAGTCATCCCGGCGGCGCTGGCGACAGGAAACTGCGAACTACGCACATGCTGTGTGGTCAGCGAGATTGTCATTGATGCGGCGGGGAAGGTCAGGGGAGTCGCGTATTTTGATGCGGACGAAACAAAGCGGATACAGACGGCGGATATCGTGGTGTTGGCCGCGTCTGCAACCGAAACCCCGCGCTTGCTGCTGAATTCCCGGTCGCTGCATTTTCCCTCTGGGGTGGGAAACCGGTACGGTTGGGTCGGCCGCAATTTCCAGGGACATGCCTATGCAGGCGCGTACGGTCTTTTCGAGGAGGACATCTTCGACGGCGTCGGCCCGGGAGCAAGCATCGCAATCAGCGATTTCAATCATCATAACCCGGGTATCGTCGGCGGAGGTCTGCTCTCCAACGAGTTTACGCGCCTCCCGTATTTCTTTGCCGGCGTTCGCCCTCCGGGATCGCCGCTCTGGGGGAAAGATCACAAGGAGTTCCAGAGGAAGTATTTCAGGCGGAACGTACAGGTGGCCGGGCCGGTGCAGGAGATGCCCTCGTTCGACTCCCGGATGGACGTCGATCCGGCGGTCCGCGATCATTGGGGGATCCCTGTTGTCCGCCTGTCGGGACACAGGCATCCGAACGACGTGGAGGGCTGTGAGTTCCTCTCGGCAAAGGCGGAGATGATTCTGCAGGAAGCGGGTGCGTTTCAGACGTGGCGGACCGTCGGCGGTCGGGGACTGAGCGGAAGCCAGCATCAGGCGGGAACATGCCGTATGGGAAATGATCCCCAGACATCCGTGACGGACAAGTACGGGCGTGTGCATGACACGCCGAATCTCTTCATAGCGGATGCCAGCCTCCATGTCACAAACGGGGGATTCAATCCCGCACTCACGATCATGGCGCTCGGCTACTGGGTCGGGGAGTATATCACCCGCGAGTGGCGCGCCGGCAACCGTTTCACATGATTGTGATCCGTCATTGCACGCGTCGAAGATTGAACGCGAGCTCCATGATCTTCCATCTGCCGTCAGGCGGGTGGGCTGCCAGGGGCCCTACCGGTGTGACCGCTGAATGATTGAACCCCTTACAGGGAGCATTATACCAGCCCTTTTGCAGTGAATCCATTATGATGCGTAAAATCCTGCACATCGCGCCGCACCCGTACGTACTTCACCGATGTGACTGGATACCCTAAGCGCATCGTAAAACCAATCACAAAATTATCGGGAATGGCAAGTATTCTGGTGATTTCTTTTTGCACCGAACGTCCAGACAATGAGCTTACAATGTGGACTCCTATACCAAGAGCATTGGCCATCAACCACATGTTTTCCATGGCACAACCAAGACTGATAATGCCCAGGAAATCATTTCCCGACGCAGGTGCCCTGCGAGCCGGGTCATAGAGTACGAAAAGAAGAGCTGAACTCGACATAATCTGTCTCGCCATAAACGCACTCCTGTCTTCGCTCTCTATGTCTTCCGCTCTCGGATCAGGCGTTTGCCAAGACTTCGGAAACATCGCGGCCAGGATCCCAACTTTCTTTCGGCGCAATTCCTCTTCAGAAAAAGACAGCTGCCTGTAATTCTCCCTGATGAACGTTAGATCGGGAGCCTGCTTTATCTCGCTGATTGCGGCCAGCACTCGCCTGTCGTCAACCACAACAATTTCGAAATTCTGCATGTTATGCGCGGTCGGCGCCCAACGCGCCGCTTCCAGGATTTCCCCCAAGTCTTCTTTGGAAATCGCCCGATCCGGATCGAACAGTCCTCTGTCCGACCTCCTGGTTTCGATGAGCCCCATGAGCTTTTCCATATGCCTGGTCTCTCCTGCGTTTTCCCTTTTCTTACGGTTCTCTCGTATGCTAGTGCACTGAGACGATATGTTCCCATCCAGTCAACTTATTTTCAGCACCCCTCTAAATCGCACCTTTGCTGTCATCATTTTTTCAAAAGCTGCTGCCGCCTGTTCAAGTGGAAAGACTTCGACCATCGGTCTGATATCGCACAGCAAGCTGAAATTGATGGCTTCTCCGATATCCCCGCGGACCCAGGCACCGATCGAGCGGCCTCCTTTCATCAATATGCCCGGATGCAATTGCATCATTTCCTGCGGGGCTGCGACAACAATAATCTGACCGTTCCTGCCGAGGCCATCGATGAGTTCGGTAATGGCGCTGCTATGCGGAGCCGTACAAAGTATGACACGCGCGCCACCCATGGTCAGAAGTTCCCCGGCTGTTTTGCCGGTGCTACTGTCAAGATAGGCGTGGGCGCCCAGTTTCAATGACAGCTCTTTTTTCGCTGTTCCGCGCGACAGAGCTACGGTCTTGAAGCCAAGCTTGCGGGAGTACTGTATGGCCAGGTGTCCCAAGCCGCCAACGCCGTGAATAGCCACCACATCCCCGCCCCGGGCGCCACAATATTTTAGCGCACCGAAGACTGTGCGGCCGGCACACAGCAAAGGAGCACCTTCAATGCCATCAAGCTCTTCGGGAATGCTCACCAGCGCTTCGCTTCTCGCAATCATATACTCGGCATAACCGCCATCGACCGTAATGCCGGTAGTTACTGAATTCGCACAGGCATAAAAATCGCCCCGCCGGCAGGCAGGACATGTAAAACAGTGTCCGCCGTGCCAGCCTACGCCTACTCTCTGTCCGACCTGCCAGTCAATGACACGCGGACCCAATGTGTCGATTATCCCAATCACTTCGTGCCCCGGTATTCGAGGATACGTCAAGCCGGGGAAACGCCCCCCTTTAACTACCGCTTCGCCGTGGCACACGCCGCACGACTGCACTCTTATTAAGACCTCACCTGCTTTCGGCTCGGGAACTTCTCGATGTACCAGTTCAAACTCTTCTCCCGGCATGCTTATCTGCATTGCTTTCATTGTTGGCATTCTCATGCTTCTCCATTCTATTGAACACTGGGACCACCGCTCACAGCTTCAACAAACGCTCCGCATTGCCGTGGGCTATTTTTCCCAGCTCATCCGGCCCCACAGGCAGTGTGTCCAGGAATCTGCGGCCGAGAGCGTTGGAAGCATAGGGGTAATCGACCGAGAATAAGACACGCTCAACGCCAACGACGCCGAGCGCACACGTAAACGGCTGGATATCAAAGTACCCGCTCGTCGTCAAGTAAAAGTGCTCGCGAAAATACTCAATCACTCTCCGTTTGAACGGGGGCTGGTCATTTTCACCAACCATTTCACCAAACACCCGGTCGGCCCGGGCGATATTGAAGGGGAGGTGGTCCCCCATATGCCCGACAATGATCTTCAGTCCGGGGAAACGGTCGAACACGCCGCGGAGGATAAGACGGAGACAGTGCAATCCGGTCTCGGCGTGCCATCCCCAACCGGCCATGGAAAGCCCAAAACCGATGTTGCCCGGCAATCCGCTGTAATACGCGTCCGCCACCGGTTGAGGCGGAAAACCAGGATGGACATAAATGGGGACGTCCAGCATTTGAGCAGCCTCAAGGATCGGCGCGAACCTCGGGTCGTCAAGGAACACCCCTTTCAATGAGCCCATTACGATGAGGCCCTTGAATTTGAGTTCATGGACGCACCGTTCCAATTCCACGGCGGCCTTTTCCGGTTCCTGAAGGGCCAGCGTGGCAAAAGCGGCAAACCGGTCCGGATGAGCCGAAACAGCATCGGCAAGCCTGTTGTTAATGTCACGCACAAGAACCGTTGCAGTCGCCCGGTCCAGCGTATCGAGCCCGGCACTTGAGAGGGACAGGACCTGCATGCCAATTCCATTGGCATCCATATCGGCAATGCGCCCCTCTCCAATATCCAACAGCCTGCTGGTTACACTCTGCATTCTCGACTGTGTTCTTGCATTTCCTCGAGGCACCTGTCCGGTTGCTTCTAAGAACCTCGCTGTAGTAAAGTGCTCTTCGAGCGTGATTGTTCTCATAGCCTGCACTCCCATGCATGGTGAGGATACGATCTCTACCGCTTCCTGGCGCCCGGGGATCTCTCTGCACCACGGAGGTGATGGCAACCGTCGCCCCTTCGCGGGCAAGGGCTTCGGCGGTGGCGTTCTCGATTCCGCACCCGCCGTCCGTGACAATTAGGATCTTCGTGTTCAACTTCACTGACACTTCACCTATCCAGCGACGTTCTCTCCAGTGTCCAGTATGGATAGGTTCTCGGCGGCGTGCTTAGCGCATCGAGCCGGGCAACTTCTTCGGCAGCCATCTCCCACTCCACGGTTTTCAGATTATCGGTGAGCTGTTCTTTATTCCGCGCACCGATAATCACCGAAGTAACACCGGGTCTCCTGAGCAAATAGTTGAGCGCTGCCTGGGTGATCGTCGCGTCATGGTTGCGCGCTATTTTCTCCAGCTCATCAACAATGTCAAACCCCTTCTCTTCATCGAACTGGAGGAACTGTGTGGTCGGGTCGGATCTTCGCGCGCCCTGAGGCCGCGGCTTGCCGCGCCTGTACTTTCCCGTGAGAAAGCCGCCACCCAAAGGACTCCAGGGAAGAACCCCGAGTTGTTGATCAAGCGAGAGAGGCACCAGCTCGTTCTCAAGATCGCGCGCGATCAGCGAGTACAAGGCCTGAAGTGTGGCAAATCTCTCAAGGTGTTGCCTGTCGGAGATCGCGAGCGCCTTCATCAATTGCCAGCCCGTGAAGTTGGATGCGCCGATGTACCGCACTTTCCCTTCCCTGACCAGATCATCGAGAGTCCGGAGGGTCTCTTCAAGCGGGGTCCGCGGGTCGAAGCTGTGCACCTGGTAGAGGTCGATGTAATCGGTGCCAAGCCTCTTGAGACTCGCATTACAGGAATCGATAATGTGTCTTCGGGAAAGGCCAACGTCATTAGGCCCGGGCCCCATTCTCCCTCTGACCTTCGTTGCCAGGACAATGTTGTTCCGCCTGGAGCCGAGCGCCTTGCCGAGGATCAGTTCCGACAATCCTTCAGAGTATACGTCTGCGGTATCAAAGAAATTGATCCCGCCATCGATCGCCACGTTCACCAATTCGTCAGCTTCTTTCTGCTGGACCTGCCCGATGTTCGCAAAGTAGCTCTTTCCACCAAAGGTCATCGCACCGAAACATAGTTCGGAAACCCTGATTCCTGTATTGCCAAGAAATCTTGTTTTCATGTCTTCTGATCTCCTTTCCAGGATTGATGCATAGAAGTCAACAAATCCATTCGAATAAGATGTGTACGGGTCAACTCGAAGAACCGATGGCCGGGTGTGGAAAGCTCCGGAATCTCTGGTGAATTACGGGGACTGATGTGCGTTCGGTATTGTGACAAATGAACCCGCACAGAGTTTAACGCTCCTGCAGGTTCGTACGAATACATCACGTGCGAAAATCACTCCCGTGCTCAACGTCAGGGGCTTCGGACACTGCGGATGTGTTTATCGATCGAGCATCAGATATTTTGCGAGCATTCTGCCCGAAATGACCACAGCATCTCCCCTGGGTTCGGAAGGATACTTTTCCTTTCCGTGGCACCATTTGTCTTCCCAGGCAAAAAAGTCAATCACCGGTGCCGGTTTTCCTTCGATGCTTGCTTCAAGTCCGTCGAAGAACATCTTCCATCGGGGTCCGTAGAAGCCGCTCAACATACCTGCCCATTCGCGAAAAGAATAATCGTGAAGGTTTTCTGATGCCTTTCTGTCTCCCCACACCGTGATTAAGGTCCGCGCATTCAATTCAAACAGGTCTTCTTGCTTGACCGCTTCCCCCAGCTTCCGCGCGTTGTCGATCCATGATCCGAGGAGATATTCTCTGCGGCAGTTCAATAGCGTATCAAGATCATAGACGACATCCATAAACAGGTGCGAGTATCTGCGGAACCTTTCCACGTCCTTTTCTTTGTATGCTTTCATGCTTTCGGCGTAGAAGCCGTGGGCCATGTTTGAAATGTACTGCCTCGTGACACTTACAAGATCGTATTCGTACGTATCGATACCGTTCAGCTCCCCGCCACAATCAAGAAGATCCTGCGCCGCCTTCCCAAGCAATGTGTCGTCGATCCATATCTTTGAGCTTGACCAGGTCACGACGCGATCGGCATTCTCCGACGGTCGAGCACAAACGAGGGGATCTGTCGGAGCGGGTTCAGAGTACACCGTCCGGTAGAGTATTTGCCACGCCTGTTGTGCGGCAGGAATCAATTTTCCGTAACGATAATTAACAAACCCGTTAAGCCAGTCCTCTACGTCGAGCTTTCTGACATGCCAAGCAGACTCAAAAAAGAGGTCGTAATTCACAGGGTCGTTGTCGAATCCCTCCATCAGGAAGCCGATTCCTTTCATGTGTTCGCCGTCCGGAGATTCCAGCGCGCGTAGAGGCGCCCTGACGACCGAATCGAGTTTTCCGTACATGAACGTGTTATTGCCATAATAAAGAATGTTGCACCATAACCACGGAGACCCGCCATACGCGTTCCGTGTCTCCCATTGGGGAGAGCTTTCCGCGTTGAGATCGAGGACGAGAATGCAGGTTTTGTCAACGCCGGCAAGGAGTTCATTTGTGGGATTTTCCTGCCATCCCTGGAGCACCCAGACAGCGGACCGATCCGCTTTCAGCATCTCGTGCTGAATATCACCGGCAGCCCTTCTCACGTCTATCCCCCTGGTAATGCCGCCTTCATGGAACGGGTCCCCACCGTAGAATCCCGAACTTCCGTAAAGACCTGTGAGTTCACGGTAATATGCCTCAGCCATGGGCGCGAACAACGAATCGGTCGGGTCCAGAATATCCGGCCTCTGAAAATCCCCCCCAAAAAGACCCTGATCGACAATATGATGGTTCGGGAATTTCTCTTTCAAAAGTGTCGGCACGGCGCCGTAGAATCCCTGTAATACCGGGCTTATGCCGAGCTCCCTCATGCGCGCGACAATTTTCGTTTGAAGTGTCGACCTTTCATCAATGTACTGTTGTGAGACCGGTCCACGCCATCTTTCAAGATTTCCCATCAACCACCACGCTGTGTAAGCAGGCCCGGGTATAAACTCCTGTATTTCATCCTCAGTAAAACCATACTTGCGCAACACATTTTGCCAGACCTTCTCAGTCCCCGTGACCGCCAGCGCAAGGTTGATACCGTTGAGCGCCATCCAGTCAAGCTCCTTCTCCCAATCCTTCCATGTGTACCATGACATGCTGTAATTGAAAGTGCAATAATTCAAAAAGTACCTGTATTTGTACGGCGTTTCCCTCCTGATCAATTGTTTCGGAAAAGGAAGTTTGTCGGGCAAATTCAGATTTTCTCCCATCCTCGAAATTGAGCAGTGGCAGATGAACTTCAGGTAATAGTTGAGCGCAAATGCCGCGCCAGACGGTGATGAGCTTCGGAGGACGATCTTTCCTGACGCTGTATCTATTTCAAATACTTCGTTCCCTAATTCGGATGAGATGGAATCCACCACGAACTCGTCGGCGTGACGAGGGAGTATTCGTTCGATAAGTCTTTCAACGCCCAGAAAGGCATCCTGGGGAGTCTTCGCCTCCAGCATTGCTAAGGGACACATGAACAAGATCGACAGGATAGAGAGTCGTTTCAAGACAAGCCAGTCTGTGGAAAGGCTATGCCCAGGATAGAATTTGTTCTTGACCATTTTGTTTTTATGTGTTCTCTTTGCGTCCTTTGCGGCAGGGCTGTCCCCTCGTCGAATCTGCATGCACCTACCATCGCGCTGGGCTGCCGGATGTTGCCTGTGCCGAGAAGCTCGTGAATCCGTAGTCACCATTGGTTCCCGTACACCCAAGATTGGTGCTATACGTCTGGCAATGCCCCATTGTCGGTACAACAACCAAGCTGAATAATAGCCCCGGCAAGATGCCTCTCATGGTAGAGTTCTCCTTTTGTCCCTCTATCCCGAAGTCTGATCCTGTATCCAGTTTTCAGAAGAGTTTTGCCAGCAGCCGTTTCCCCCAAAACGGACTTCCACACGCTACAGCAGCTGAAACACCTGTCGACCTGTCTGCACTGTGGGAATGTAACTCTCCACATTGCATCTATCAAGGGTCCGATATCTCGAGCGTAATCGAGATCATCTGTGAGAGCAAATCCAAGACAACTGAAATGTGGCAGGGATCATCATATAGCTTCTGTTGCTTGACGCAACGATCAGCGAGGTGTTCATCATGGATCTTGACCGAAGGATCTCTCACGTCATATTAAGGCACTTTTGCCTCACGGGAAGCAACGCCTTCGCGGCAGACGACGTTTCGTTGCCCCTCACCGTTCAATTCGTTAGGATTACTGAGCACTGGTCATTAGACTCTGTAACAGAAAAGCGCAGCGAAGGAATTGCTGACCTTATAGCGGTGAAACGTCATAACAGCGACCCCGCTATCGTGCATCTTGTTTTGTAGCCCATCGTATGCATTTGATCACCGGCGAAGGAGACGTCAATATGGCAATTGTTGGAACCGTGACGAGTTTATGGCGCTATCCGGTCAAAAGTATGAGCGGTGAGCAGCTCAACAGACTATTTATGGGATTTGCTGGCATCTATGGCGACCGATGTTACGCCTTCAAGAATTCAGCAGCACGTAAAGGGTTTCCCTATCTCACCGCAACAACACAGCAACAAATGTTGCGTTATCGTCCTCAATATCGTTATCCGGAACGAGCGGCTGAACCACCAAATCTGACCGAAGCCATGAGCATTGCACCCGGTGTGACACCCACAAATGGGGACAGCAGCGATCTGATTGTGGATGTTATTACGCCGTCTGGTGCAATCGTCTCAATTGATGATCCAAGGCTGATCCAAATGCTCAGCGAGGGAATTGGTGAACAACACATACTCACACTTGTTCGCTCAGATCGCGCGTTAACCGACTGTCGTCCAGTTTCGTTGATCAGCATGCAAACAGTCAGGCACTTCGAAGCGGAGATGGAGATACCACTTGACTTACGACGGTTTCGCGCAAATGTGTACGTTGATCTTCCGTCGAGTAGTGGCTTCGCTGAAGATCGACTGGTTGGTCATACACTTCGTATCGGGTCACAAGCAGTTGTTGCCATTCTCGAACGCGATCCACGCTGCAAGATGATTTCACTTGATCCCGACACCGCCGAGCACAACCCAGATATATTACGACAAGCTGTCAAAATGCACGAGAGTTTTGTCGGAGTTTATTGCGCTGTCCTGGTTGAAGGGAGAATAGCGAATGGTGACTCAATCGAACTGCTGGGTTAGCCAAAATCTGGGTGCTCCAAATCGTGAAGCAGGCGGCACGTCACATACTACGCAGTACAACTCACTCACGGAGATGGCGCCATGCTTCCAAACTTCGCGAAGTCGTTTCTGGTCCAGGCGAGGCAATCGCCTCCGTCGGCGGACCAAAGCTTTTCATGAGCTCGTCGTGTTCATCGACCATGGAGTTCATCTCACCGCGCACCCGCATCCATTGTCTCAGACCAAAGAGGTGACGGCAGGGTTAAGGATGCCCATCCAAGAAAGAGAATTAATTTCGCTTAGTACCCGCGTCCTTTATGCCAGGAAGGTCCAATAGTCCAATATACGAATGGGACCGGTCTGAGGGGGTCAGGTCATAAGGAGTCCATCGATGAAACTGAAACCACTTGGCATTTTGTTTCTACTTCTTCACCTCCTTTCAACTTCGGCTGTTTGCCAACGAAACAGGGCGGAGCATATCAGCAGATCGAAAGAACCCCTGGCGGGGCAGCATGCTGGGGGTTCGTAATCCAAGTGCATGAAGTAACATTTGCAGATTCTCTCCCCCAAGTCACATCAGACTGGTAGAGGCCAAGCATGATCGTGATCTTATCGACTTGATGGAACTCGTCCTTGATCATCGGCACAAAAAGTTCACTCTGACGTTCAAACCGGGCAAAGGCGGCTTTGGATCGGATGACTACGTTGAAATTGCAGTCAAGGGCACGGCCTTGGTCAGGTCATTTCAACAGCATTTACGTTTACACTCCCTAGTGATCGAATGTGACGTATTGATGAATGTGCGCGCGGTGATCGACCCCAACCAGACCTTAAATCTGTCGATCCGAATTCTACATTATTTACCTGGCCAGGATCGGGGATTGCGCCTGACGCAAGGAATCATTGAATATAGCTGACGCATAAGGTAATTATGGCGTGATCGTTAAACCGCCCGGGGAAAGTTGGAAGCGCAAATGCACCAAATACATCAAGCACGATGGCAGCTGCATAAACCATACCGGCAACCGTGACTTCAAACCAAATGGCCTTGGTTTCCCTATCGAGGATTGCTTCGTGTTTCTCATTGAGGCTTAATTTCCAGACACATCAATCCCATCTACGGTCCTCAAAGAGCGAACCTTGGACTCCTAGTGATCGAGCGCAGCCTGTTGAACCCTGAGGCGACCGGCCTCGACCATGTCTCCGAGACAGGAGACGATACGCTGCCGGGGGCCACGTTCAGTGCGGACTGATTCTACCAGAGCCCAGCTCACGTGGCGCTTGCTGTTTTTCTCAAGCGATACCTTTCAGAGAAACATGTGGCCATATAAAACACTGCACCGGCGGTGCGCAAGAGGTCGAGTTTGCACTACACGACATTTTTGAAGACAACCTTACACTGTTCGCGGCGTTCGCCAACTTCGGGAGTGAAATAATCAAGAATGTCTCTCAATTGTCGAACTCGTATCTTGGGTTAGGAGGAATTCCTGGTAGGGCCTGCGATATTATCCTAATGAGTGGTTCGTCCCTAAGCATCAAATCGAATCCTGGATTTGCTCCAGAGGCGTGCTGGATGGGACAAACATAGATTCTGTGGCCTCGAGATTCTTCTCTGGAAGTATTCTCGCTAGTTTCAATTCTTCGATGTGTTTTCTTAGAGTAGGAGGATATCGTTTCTCCAAGTAGAATCTAAACCACCACCGCCGAAGGCGGTGGGTTTCATAGGCCAGCGTGCGATTGCCGATAAAAGTCTGAAAAATCGGTCATCTTCATACCAGGCAACGCACAAAGCCAGGTTGCTCAAGAGTCGGCCATCCAGAACTACCCTTGCGCAATCGGCACAGCCGCCTGTACATATCCACCATCAAGGACGGCCGGTTTCTACTTCGGTAAATTGAAAAGGGTCTCACTTCCTATGGGGGCTACGACTCTGTACTGTAGTTCCCCTGGTTCAGTAGACAGAGAGTTAAGCTGCCTTTGATTTATTTATTCCCTGCAGTGTCTCCCATGGTGTGTAGTACCCCAGGGAAGAGTGCAGGCGTTTCTGGTTGTAGAACACCTCAATGTAGTCGAACAGGTGTTGATGTGCTTCCAGTCGAGTGTGGAAGTGTTCAAAGCACACGGACTCTGTCTTGAGCGTGTGGAAGAATGATTCGGTGACAGCATTGTCGTAGCAGCTCAAGCCGTTGCTTTGGATGAACCGCCCCGGCTTTACGGTCAAGAGATCGCGAAACGCTTTGCTGGTGTACTGGCTACCGCGGTCGCTGTGAAAGATCACCTGGAGCCCTGGCCGGTATTGCGAGAGAGCCCGCTGGAACGCCGTGCTGACGAGCTGAGCATCGATGCGATCGCTCGTTGCCCAGCCGATGATGGTCCGGGAAAAGAGATCCAGGATCACCGCCAGATACAGCCACCCCTCCGTCGTCCAGATGTACGTCATATCGGACGTCCAGACCTGATGGGGACGCTCGGCGGTGAAGTTTCGCTTTACGAGGTCCGGTGCAGGACGGGCTCCCTCGCGCTGTCGTGTGGTAATGCGGTACCGTCGCCGGACCTTCGCCACGATGCCTTCCTTGGCCATCAGGCGGGCCACACGATGGCGTCCGCAGGCGTTGCCTCTCTTGATAAGCTCCCGGTATACACGAGGGCTGCCATAGATGCCACGACTCTCGTGGTAAACGATTTTGATCTCCTCCAGAAGTCTCACGTTGGCTTTCTCCTGAGCACTGGCAATATGATGCCGGAACTTGTAAAAGCCACTCCTGGACGCCTTCAGCAGTTTGCACATGAGCACAATGGAGTGCTCATGTGCGTACTCGCTGACAAACGCATACTTCATCACGGCCGTCGTGAGAACACGGCCATAGCTTTTTTTAAGATTTCTCGCTCTTCCTTGACCCGGGCAAGTTCGCGGCGCAGTTCCTCAATCTCTTTCTTCTCGCTACCGATGTTGCCATTACCCGGAAAAGCAGTCTGGGGCGACGCTTTCCCCAGTGACCTCTTCCAACGGTCCAGCTGGTTGCGGTTAACGCCCAATTCCTTGGCCACTTCCGAGACGGGTTTGCCGCTCTCGGCGAGCAGACGCACCGCATCAACCTTGAATTGTTGGTCGAAATATCGACGAGCCTTCTTCGCTTTGTCTTGCTCCATGGTTCTTTCCTCCTGTAGTTATCCAACACCGTGGAGCTTAACTTCGTGTCCTTTATAACAGGGAAAGATCATACATTGACGTACAGTGGTTCGAGTTGAGTCCTCACCAAAGAAAGGAGACCCCGATGCACATGCGCAAGGTAGCATCCCTTCCGGGGAGAGGCAAGAGCACCTATGCTCTCGATTTCGATCATTGTATCTCATTGGACTGGTCGGTCCGAACAATGGCCGTTGGTCACTTGCGTCGCCGGGATAATGACCCGGTGGTCTCTGAGCGTCCCTCGGATATCCACGTACTCAAGGACTACCCCACGACTCTAAAGGGCACGATAGTGATGACGTTTGAAGAGACCACCACTGCTCAGTGGCTCTATCTCGAGCTCCGCGACTATGTCGATCGCATCATCATTTGTAACCCATACAGGAACCGTCTCTTGGGCGAGGGACCCAAGACCGACAAGATCGATGCAGCGAAGCTCGTTGTCCTGTTACGTGCCGGCCTTCTCAAGGAGGTCTTTCACTCCGATGACGGCCTCTATGATCTCCGGCTTCTGGTGAGCGCCTACAACGACCTCATCCAAGCTGGTGTGCGTGCACAGAACCAACGCACTGCTCTCGAGCGAGGCCACGGCGACTCTACTACCCACGCCTCCTTTATCTTCGAGCATCTCGACAGCAGCATTGCACTGTACCGACAATCCAAAAAGTCCTACACCACAAAGTTCGAGAGCTTCTGTCGACGCAACAAACTGATTAAGCTCATCCTGGCGGTCGAGGGCATCGACACTATCGGTGCTGTTAAGATCCTCGCCGTCGTCGTTGACGCGCGGCGCTTCGCGCGAACCGGTAAGTACCTGAGCTATTGCGGCCTCGTTCAAAACGAAAAATCCAGCGGCGGACGTTCCTATGGCCGACACAAGCCTCAGTACTCCCGTACGCTTAAGGCTGTTTACAAGACTGCTGCCCTAGCAGCTCTCAGAGGACACAACCCCGTCCGTGAGTACTACGAGACCCTCGTCGCCAGGGGCGTCTCCGAGGTGCACGCTCGACATGAAATTGCCCGGTATATTGCTACCGTCACCTACGGCGTCCTCAAGACCGGCACAACATACGATCCATATCGCTGGAGGAAAAACATTACGGTCGCATCACGGAGACTCTATACTGAGCTGATCGTGACCGACGATCGGCCTGCACGATCTGTGGTCCCTTGACGTGCTCATGAGTCTCACGAATGGGAGTGAGGCCTCAATTAGTGCGATGCATGCCCACGACACCTGCGGGAATATGCCAGTGCTTCGGTTAGCCCCTCCCGTTGATACTCAAATTTGCCGTAGCCCTTTGAGGACTCAAATAGACGCGTAGACAACGCGACCCGTGAAAAGCAAGACCTCATCAGCAGCAAGGAGCAACACCACGGTCAAGCAGTCCGTGATTCGGAAGTGAAACCGAATGTCAGAAATCCGGGTGCCCCCATCCGGGCACGCTACTCCTTTTTCCCTTGACATTCTTTTTAATAGACGCACTAAATGCAAACCGAACAACAAGCTCCTCGCGCTCATTCGAGGCGTCATCAGATGAGTATTCGAAACTGAGGGAATTTTTATGGAGGTTTCCTTCCGCCGCAGTGAGAGCTGATTTTAGCGGAGGCGCAATAATTTGCGGCACAATTGCGATTCGATTTCGGCATTGGGGGGGTGAATGCAACTACAAATAGAAATAGATTGGTCTGGGTCTAGGCTTGACATCTGACCACATTAGCCGTAGATTCACCCAGGTTCATTCTCAAACATCGGAGTTGGCCACGAACGAGGCTAGCTCCGATTTTTTTTTCCCTGAAGGAGATCCCCAAGATTGTAATTCACCAGGTCAATAGCACTCCGTCATTTCTACGCCGCGTTCTTGAGCTGAGTAGGTGATTATATGCTGAGGGTCTGGTCAATCTGAAGTCCTTCATGCGGAGCACCTATCCCCGCAAGGCTTCCCTGCCAGAAGTGTTGTCTGTCCGGAAATTTGGAGGACCATAATTTCCGTTCCGCCAGTCCGAAATCCGAGTCACTACCCAAGTGAACACCGGGGAGCTCTCATCGAGAAACGTCCGTCATAATCAGGAGCACACATGCACTCTCACATTCTGCGCGTTACCATCCTTGCAGTAACTCTCTCGTTCTTCGGCTGCAAGTCATCGAAACTTGACATCAATGAAAACACTCTCGCGGAATTCCATCTCAAGTATATTAGCCCATCAGAACCTACGGAACCCCCGAGCGACTCCCTGCGCGTATTCATCGACTACTCGGATGGCATGTATGAAGCTATCAGATCGCAAATGAACTTTATGAGAGCTGTGCTTGCAATTGCCAACGACCCCGCCACCCGCTATTATCGGGTCGGAGCAAATGAGTCTCCCGAGCCCGTCAGTATCACCGACCCCCGATATATTCCGTGGAGCCTGTCCAGCTACAAAGATATACGTTCGGTGCTCGATAGCCCTCTTGATTCCATCGTTTCACATCCCAACGGCACTTCCGTCTATATCACGGACTTCGAGCTAGTGAAGAATCCCACGGCGATCATGGACTTCGTGCAGAACGGAAAAGTATATAAGACGCAGATCGACATATCTCCCTGGGCTACCAATCGGTTTTCCCAGTGGCTGAAGGCCGGAAACAGCATAGACGTCTTCGCGGGGGCGTTCACCCGCCTCAACTTTTGGACTCACACTTCACAGAACCAGCATGTCTATGTCATTGTGTTTACCCCTCGCAGAGAACTCAACAACCCCAATGCCATTGTGAACAGAATAGCCACGGACAAACTTGTCGAGAACAGCTCTGGCGCTCTTTTTCACTTTTCCTTTTCTCTCGTCGACTTCAGATTCAAACAGAATTATCCGGGAGTGGATCGAGGTGGACTGCACGACAATCTGAACGCTTTCGAGATTTACAACCATGCGACGGAGCATTTCGAGTATTACTATCTGAACCTCAAAGAACTGGACGCACTCAATGGTGATAAGACCTTGACGGATAAAAGGATCCTGCACAACCTTCAGTTTGAGCGCATCCCTCAATCGTTCAAAGATCTCGACGTCGGAGTGAGGGTCTACGACATCACGCACGAGTTCGCCAGATTCCTTGATTGGAAAGCCTCGTCCCTGAAACCGCGCCCGACAAACCCGGAACCGGGACAGGGGACGCCCGCTGATACCGTACTCTCCACGTACACGCCTCAACTCGGGCCGGAGCTACCTGAGATGTTCGAAGCTGCATTTAACCGCTCGCAGCGCGAGCTTGGCATCAAGCTGCACACCAACTACTCGAGCCCCGGCAAGAACAACTTCTACCTGGTCTCGATCGTCATTCTCGATCCGAAATTCTCACAACAGGAGAATTCCAGAGAAGTGCTATCGTGGACAGATGCCCGAGGATTCGAAGTGTCGTCTTTATTCACGAGTCTGAATGAGGCAATGGAGCGCAACGCCCCTAGAAACAGCACGTTGTACAATTATTACATCAGATTCTGAACAATCCGGAGCACAACAATGAATGCAGCGATACTTTTCATCCAGACGATAAGAACCCCAAGGCAACTCGATGCGCTTGTGTGGCAGACGTACCTCGCGGCAGTCATCTTGGCCGTCGTCACTCTGGCGATTGTCTTTCTCATAGCCCAGATGATTCCATACGAAGGGGGGAGCGATCCTACTGATGCGAAGAAGCGGCGACTCGCGTACGTGATCATAGGGCTTCTGGTTCCGATAGGCTATTATCTCTACAATCTGTTCGCAACTATGCAGGATGTTGCGCCGTCCCTGCAAGATCAATTCGGGATGACCGCCATTTTCTCGAGCGCGATTCTGCTGGCGATCTATCTTATCGTGGGTTTTGTCACTGCAAAGCTAATGTCGAGCAACAAGTTTGCGACGATCTTTTCCACAACCAAGCGGTAGTTCTCACACCTTCCCGAGAGATACGTCATGTCTGAGAGGCTATTCGTAATCGCGATTGGCGGCACCGGCATGCGGTGCCTTGAATCGTTCGTACACGTGTGTGCGATGGGAATGTTTGACGATTCCGAAATCAACATTCTCGCCCTTGATACGGACCTAGAAAACGGGAATTTTGTTCGCGTTCAGCAACTGATCGAGGAGGGATACCTGCGGGCAAAGGGCTTCAACAAACCCCATTATGCTGTGGCAGACTCATTCTTCACCGCACGAATAAACTTCTTCAAATTCTCTCCCGACTATTCAAAAGATAACTCCGGCAATCTGCGCAAACTGTCAAAACTGATTGATGCCCCTGATCTCGAAAAACAACTCTTTGACCTCCTGTTCACTGAAAATGTCCAGGGTTTTGACCTGAAGCACGGATACAGAGCTCAGACGCACCTGGGGTCAACGCTCATGTACCACGCAATTCTCGAGGATGTTAAGGGCAACACTCAGGGCGATCTCGGGAGGTTTATTGAGGAGATGTTCAACGCGAGCGAGGCCGGAGCGACGAAAGCGTTCGTTCTCGGATCCGTATTCGGCGGTACAGGCGCTTCGGCGATACCGATTATCCCGAAAGCATTCAATGACGCCCTGGCGATAAAGATGCCGGGCAAAAGTCTCAACAAGGTTTATTTCGGCGCGACCCTGCTTACCGGGTATTTCACATTTCCTGCGCCTGATTCACAGAACAAGGCAAAACAGAAAATCATCGCAGACGCAAAAAACTTTGCACTGAATTCACAGGCGGCAATGATGTTTTACGAAGATGACGAAACTGTTAAGACGACCTATCAGAAGTTCTATATGCTCGGGACTCCAACCATCGACTTCCGCGGCGCATCGGAGGGAACGGAAACGATAACCGGAGGCGCCAAACAGCTTAACGACGACCACTTCATCGAGTTGTTGTCTGCATTCGCGGCTTACGATTTTCTGAAAACACCCGGCCCTGATCTGGCGCGCATCAAGAACGAGACCAAGGCCGCCCAATACTACTTCCGGACAATTGACGATAGCAGGCTGGACTTTGAAGACTTCGTGTCGGAAGCGGACATTCAGAAGTTCATCAGGCAGTTCGCCTGTCTGACCAGTACTTCATTTATCGTTCTACTCTACGACTTTGTCGAGCAGGCGCGGGGGGGAATTCTCAAGAAAGAGAACATACTCGGCTATGAGGATATTGCCAAAGAAGAAGTTGACGCACTCAAGAAATACTTCAGAATGTTTCATTTTGCGCTTCAAGACGGTGTTCTCAGAGATGGATGGCTGCGACAGATTCATCGCTCAGCGGGCGGAGGCGGCAATTTTCTCTTCAATCCGGACATATTCGGATGCACCAACGAGAAAGAAATGCGAAAACTCGACTCGGGCAAATTGTTCCCGAAAGGGGCGTACGACAAACACAATGCCGATACAGGGATTCTCACTTCTCATTTTGACCAATTCAAAAAGAAATTCAAGGAGGTCAGAGATGGGGATCTGACAAACCGGTGTGAGAAGCTGGTCCAGCGAATGTACCATTCCGTAAGGGCCATACATCATTTCAACGCCTAGCGATTATCGGGGGTCTCACTTCCTACAATTCATGTAGCCAATTATCGCGATTCCGCAAAACGAGGATTATACAATGCCGAGATCATTGTTAATACGAAGTTCTCAGGTCCGAGTGGGGAAAAGAGGGGCATGGAACAATTTCGATCAACAAAAACCATACATCCAAGGGATCCAGACCGGCGAACTTTCTGATTCCATTGATGCCGACGTCCTCAGCACAATGATCTCAGGCGTGCCCTCTCCGTGGGCGCGCGCAAAACTGTTCGGGTTCGCATTTCGCTATTCAAACAGAGACCCGAATATTCAGACATCCGGTTTGATTAAGTTTTACACCGCTCTGCTGAACGAGTGGAAGGGACTGATCGCCTGCCTGGCTCTCTTCCCCAATCGCATTAGCCTGTCCCGCCCAATTGTTCTTGATTCAAACGATACGCGGAATCTTCTCGCTCCGGCGTCATCTCTGGGACGCATGCTCTTTGAAGATCGCCTGCTGTGGACCGACACGTCAAAGGACAAAAACGAGGCGAAACCATTCGTTCAGCTCATCTACTATAACGGCCAACTGGTTGGCGGAACGTCACCCCACTCGGTTGTCTTTAGTGCCGCGTCGTACTCCAATCTCACGGATGCCCAGGATCTGAAATGGTACCGGCTCGGACGCTTTGATGACCCACTGGAATACGGAAGCCTGGACGAAAGTCAAATCAGGAAGCTCTTCCTGCTTGTCAACAATATTTCAAAGAAACTTGCGAAGTTCGAAGAATCGATTAATCTCAACCTACAGTCCAGGGAATCGTTGGATCTCATCGGGCTCAAGGAGTTTCTCAAGACGTGGTCGGAGCAGATCAAATCCCGAGGCCACGGAGTTTCCGAAGAGGGCACGCTGGATGGAGAACTGGCGTTCCACGGTCAGTTCATGGATCTGTTCAGCCTGAAGACATCATACTACCGGATTGGAGACAGGCTCACGGCAATCGTACCGGAGACAGGGGAATATGTTGAGATCGATCCTCAGACATTGCTCCTCGACAGTCCTGTCCTTCCGCTGATGGATGTACCGGGATATGATAAGAACAAGGAGCATGCCGCAGTGTCCTTGCTTGCAGCACATGACCGGAAAAACAATGAAGATATGTTCTTCCCTCTCCCCCTCAGTTCCAGAGGACTAGGTCTTTTCCAGAGGGTTGCTCGCGACATGCTGAGCGGGAGTGAGGACAAGCAACATCGACTTTCAGCGTTCATCAACGAAGACGGTTTTCGCGTGGTCGTGGAATTGCAGCTTTGCGTCGACGGTCGAATGATCACCCCGCTGAAGCGGGAATACAAAATTGAGCCGCTTGAGGCCGGGAAAGCCGTCATAATGTGGCCTGATTTCGTTTCACAGCATTGGAAGGCCTACTATATTTATTCCGAACTTCCGGCGACGGATCTCTCCGTCAAAGTCAAACCCATCTTTCGATCCTTCGACGAAGGGATCTTGTTCCGAGGAGAGAAGCTTCTCTACGGCGACACTCCAGAGGAGATGGGCGCGGTCGGGTTGAGGCAACTTGTCGGTTTTGATGCAAAGAAAGCCGATCCAAAGGATCACCGATACGAAGTATACCGCTCGTCAATCCCTTTTGCAGGCCTGGAAGTCAGGATGCCGATCGAAGGCCGTGAGAGTGTTGTGGGGTACCTTCTTATCAAGCGACCAAATGATCCGAGCATGGGGGACCGAGCCATCAAGGATCTGTCCCACACGCACAATCCCAACAGCTGGGGGAGCCGCGATGACCGGCTCGCAATTGTCGGTTTTGACTTCGGTAGCAACAATTCGTGCATAAGTTACAGTCCCAAAAATGAAACCAACAACGTCAAACCCGTTCACTTCACGAATAGACGAGTGTTCCTGATCGGGTCTCGCAATCTCGAAACAAAAAAGAGCTCATTTGCGGATCACCATGAGCTGTTGTTTTTCCAGGGGGAAGAAATATCGAACGGGCAACTCAAGTCCTATGTCCATCAACACAATCCCATAAGCATTGTCCGGGGTGCCGAGAATGTCGAGATTTCCGGAGGGGTTCCGGCCTTTGAGCCGAATATTCAGATCCTCGAGATGGAAGATTCGTTCATGCGCACCAACGCCGGCATCATGAAACACAATCTCAAATGGTCCAACGACGTAGAGAGCATGAACGTAAAGGAAGGTTATTTGCGCTCCCTGTGGATTAAAACGTGTGCGGAACTCTATGCCCAGGGCCTTATGCCACATCGTCTAAAGTGGTCCTATCCAAGTTCCCTCTCCAAGAAAGGAAAGCGCGAGTACGAACAGCTGTACATAAGAACTGTCGAAGAAGCCACTCCTATCGGACTCGAGCGGGGAGAGTCGAAACTCGAAGCAGACCGGGATCCAATGACGGAATCCGAGGCTGTCTGCAACTATGCTCTTGGGCCGGGTGGGTACTCGTTGCAAGGTGACAACCTTATCATGGGAATTGACGTCGGCGGGAGCACGAGCGATATCCTCCTTATTGGCAAAGTTGATTCTGACACTAAGCTCCTTAAGCAGAGCTCAATCCGACTCGCGGCGAACAAACTGGCTCAAGCCGCGAGGAGATCGAAAGATTTCCGCGAAGCGTTGATCTATTTTGTGACTGCGCCAAACAGTGTGGTTTCTGTGAGGGGAATTGAGGAGATGAGAAAGAACCCAAACACGGCTCCCTATTTTCTTAATACTGTCTTTGATAGGTTACATACCGAGGAAGGTTACCGCGCCCTCTATAAGGCAATCTATCAGCCGAAACTTGCAAGCATTAACAAGCAGGCGGTACAGTCGTTCTTTGTTCTCCCGGCGTATATCTGCGGCTTGCTGCTCTACTACGCAGGCGAACTCTCGTCAATCACCGTGAGAAAGAACGGTCTGACCAATGTGAAGGAGTTCAATCTCTGCACTTTTGGAAAAGGCGGGCGGCTCTTCGACTGGCTCACGCACGCCTTATCGTTACAGGAGGCAACAGATTACTACAATCGATGTTTTAAAGCGGGCTACGGAGAGGGGAGTGAGTCGATCGAACTCAAACTGGAGAGCAAGAGAACCAACAGCAAGGCGGAGGTATCATTCGGCCTTTCTGCGACTCAGGAAAGAGGCATGCCCAATTCAGTAGACCTGGGGGATCGTGATAGCTCCGAGATAGTGGGAGAGGACGGGATTGCATACGATGGAGCTGAGATCAAGGCGGAGATGCCCAGCATGCCGGAATTCATGAAGAACGTAACACGGAAAGTTCTCTTACCAAAGGAATTCATTCATCTGAACAGGTTCCTCAGCATTTTCTTTGAGCTCGTCGGACCGCAAGATGCAGGTTTTATTGAAGATGTCGGACGGCTGCGGGCTCGCATTCCGGAGGTACGCAATCGCCTTTTCAACTACATCTCAACGGACCCCGAATACCAGAAAGCATATTCTGCATCCAGAGGGCAGGAGTCCGAATTTGATTTCCGGCAATCTTTCTTTATCAGCGAAGCGATGTGCTACCTTGATACCGTGCTCATGGAGGAGTGCTTCCGGGCCTGATCTCCTACAGTTGAGGCATCGATAGTATGATTCGGTCTAGACTGTACGCTTTTTCGCTTCAGGGCCGAAAACCGGATAATCAGGACTCATATCTTACCAAAACCGTCGACCAGAACCTCCTGGTTCTGGTGGCCGACGGGGTTGGAGGGCATCAGAACGGGGCATATGCCAGTCAAAGGTGCGTTGAGATTCTTGATCGTGAATTCTCATCCGGAACCACCTCATCCGATCCCGCGACATTTCTCCGTCGCGCGACGCTCAGCGCCGCCGGCGAGTTATACGATCTGGGGAAGTGCAATCCGGCATATCTGGGATGTGGAACCACGTTGACGGGCTTCCTGATTTGCGATTCAAAGGGCTTCATCCTGAACGTCGGAGATAGTCGGGTGTACAGGAAGCAACGCTCGGGGTCAATCGAACAGCTTACCAGGGATCACACGATAGTACAGGACCAGATAGATCTCGGCCTTCTTACGAAGGAAATCGGAAAGTTTCATCCAGACCGCAACATCATGACTTCTGCCATCGGTCAACCGCTTTCTGCAATTCGTATTGACGTTGATGAAATCCCGATTCCTGGGGCCGGTGACATCTTGCTGGCATGCTCCGACGGGCTCCACAGCGTCCTGAGCGACGAAGACATTTCCAATGCTCTTGCCAGCGGCGGCCCGGACCGCTACGCGGAAGCGGTCGTCTATCAGGCGTACGAGAAGGGCAGCGTGGACAACATCACCGCATGTATTGCGGTTTTCGAATAAGCGGAATACATGGCTGAAATGAATCGCAGGTTATCGATCTATTTTACGGCAGACTACCTGATCGCCGGCATGCAACCATTTAATGAATTCCGACAGCTGGCATCGCGTGGGATGAAGAGGTTTGGCTTTTACTTCCTCATAGATCCGCAAACGGGCCGGATTGATTTTGGCGAACAATACCGGACAGAATTTGAAAATCGCAACCCCAATGTGTTTGGCAACTGGATCGAGCGAATCCTTGATCCGGATGCCACCATTCCCCGCCACCAACAGCATGTCCCATGCATTGATCTTCTGGATTTAATTGTGGCCGAGCTGCGGGAATTGTATCTCGCAAAACTGGAGGAGCATGCGTCATCGGTTGAGGTTCAGGAAAAGATTCCCCTGTTCCTCTCCTTTGCTGATAACGTATCAGGTCAGGCCAGACAAAAGGTCAGGAATTTTCTTGAAAACCACGAGATGGACGTTCGGTCCGACGCCTCCATCCCTGCCGAGCGATATGTCGCTTCTCTTTGCGGCAGTGGTCCGATTAACCCGAGATCGCAATTCATCATGCTCGAAGCCCTGGGCAACGACCTGCAGATGTCACACGTGAACGGGGAGATGATGCGCAAGCAGGTGGAGTCGTTTCCCGGATTCGGGACCGATCCGCGAATTGGCGTTATCGCCCGCTACATGGTCGATCAAGTCAACGCGACAACACACAGGCTTGTTTCGGAGAGCGAGATAGAGCTGGAGACTCTCCGCCAGATTCCGCTTGCAGAAGCCACACTCAAAGATTTGCAGAGCACAAATCGCCCTTTTACACGAACAACGCTCTCATTTGCCATAGAGCCGAATGTCGATCGGAATGTCATTGTAACGCGTGAGGATATCGAACAAGCAACGAACCTTCAGATCCGAAATCTCACGAGGCAGCTCGAGAATTTCATCCGTGATTGCGGCCTCAGGGTTGAAGAAGTGAGCAAAATAATAGCAATAGGCCCTCCGTTCTCTAATGACAAGCTGAATACGGAACTGGAACGCTATGGAAAGGACCGGCTTCAAGTCCTGACGGAAGAGCAGGAGACGCTTGTTTTGAAGGGCTTGATGGTTCTGCCTGACCCACGCAGCGGTTTTACGGCAACAGGAAGAGAACCCGGCCCTGTCTCTCTCCCTCCTCCCGTGGTTCCGCACGTAGTTCCGGATCAGCTCCAGATAGGTCAGAAGGTGCGGCTGCGGACTAACAACAACGACGGGAAAGGCGAAGCAGTTGAAGAATTCCAATACTCCGGCAACAACAGTTTCCTGGTTCTGGCGAGTTCGAGGGGAACACTTATGCCGAATGATTTCGTAAGAAACCTCACCCCCGCTTGGGTTCCTTCATTAAGCCTCGAATTTGAACTTTTTCGGAACGGGCAACGCTTCCCCAATCCGAATACCATATATTCAACGCGCAAGCTTCTGTCAATCGAATTTTTCTAGAACAGAGATCAGCCCTCACAGGCCGATTTACAGTATCATCCGCAAATCATGAGGACATGCAATGAACAAGTCGGACTTCGCAAAGATCCTTCAGGCTCACTATAGTGCCGGCCCCGTCACCCCGGAACAGAAGGCGAAGCTGAAAAGTCAGGCTGCCGCCTCTGGCATATCAGGCATAGAATTTGATAATTTGGTTGCCACAATACCGGGCGCCTCCGAGCCAACATATAAAACTTCTTCGTCCGGTTTCTCCACCTCACCGTCAGCTTCTTCCTCATCAGGCTTTACGACGCCTGAACCTCGTGGATCGAGTGCATCGTCTTCAGGATTTACGAGCTCTCCACCCACAACTCCGGCCCGATCCAAAACACCGGGTTCGGATTCTTCCGGATTCGTAACCGATTCTCAGCATCAAGGCGGAAGTGCAACCCGTCCAGTTCTCGATCAAAACTTTCACACCATCTTTGCGAACGTGGAAATGATGGAGGACCAGGGTGCGATGAGCGTCGCAATGCGGGGCAAGTACAAGGGGAGGAAGGTCTTTATCAAAAGAATCAAGCCGGAGTACAAAGACGATGAACATGCGAAAGAACTTTTTTTCAAAGAGTATGAGAATGGCATTCGTCTTGATCACCCGAACATAGTTCGAATGCTTGATCGGGATGAAGACGCTGATGGCCCGTTTTACTGGATGGAGTTGATCGACGGTCAGCCTCTGTCAAAGAAGATCAGAGGGGGACAACTTAATGAGACCCTTGTTAAGAAGATTGCCGTGGAGATTCTGGAAGCTCTCGAATACCTGCACAAACAGCAGATATACCACCGTGACCTTAAGCCGGATAACGTGCTTATTACCAACAAGGGTGATAATGTAAAGATTATCGACCTCGGACTTGCCGCCGCGGACGTGTTCGATGACATACAGGGAGTGAGTTTTATAGGAACCCGAAGATACGCCGCGCCGGAGCAACACGGTGATCCTTCAAAAGTCGACGGAAGAGCGGATCTCTACGCTTTCGGACTTATCGTGCTGGAGATGTTGACCGGAGATATCGAGCCCCGGGAGCATCAAATCGACAAAGTGAAAATCCCGTTCCTGAGGGATATCATCAAGGAGTGCGTCAGGAAGAACCCGGACCAGAGATTTCGAACTGCCACGGAAGTTCTAGATAAGTTACGAGCCAACATCTCGGGGATCGGGACTACACCGCAGGTCTCGGGAAGTGCTCTCTCCCGCAAACCCGTTGCGTTGCGATACGAGGAGCTGCTCGCGTTTGTAAAACCCCAAGGAGTTCTGGAACCCTCCCCTCTTCAGAAAGTCCAGGAAGTAAAAGCAGAATTGAAAAGAGTCCTCGACTATGAAAGACTGTGGGGGGACGAAATGGCGGCATCCTCCATGAGCGACGATGATCTTGCCAGGATGATCCGAGCCGACACCTATGCAAAAACGAAACAACGGATCGAAGAATTCAAGAGAGTTGAAGAACGAAAATTAGAAAGAGAAAAGGCCGTCGTAACCGACAGAGAAAACAACTTGAATGCGGTCAACTCGGAGATGCGCAGGAATGACCCCGGCGGTCCGCCCTCGAAGCTGTTTCTGAACACCAAGGATCCGGCTGCAGTTTCACGCTACAATGCCAAAGTCGATCAGTATAACCATCAGCTTGAAGTCTTCCGAAGAATTCAGACAAAGGCCCTTGATGCCCAGAATCGGTACGAGGAAGCAGTCCACAAATACGATGATAAAGTGAGGGAATATCAAGAGGCTTTACAGGAGAAGAATGATGAGCTTAAACCTGCTCTGGAAAACGACATCGTAAACGTCGTTTTCAAACTCGGCGAATTGAGCACGAGCCTGTTAGCCGTCCAGAATGACCCTTACGACGCGTTCCTCGTTATCTTCTTCGCATTACGGGTCGGAAATGTCCTTAAGGAAAAACTCGATGACCCGCGGAAACAGGCGGAATTCAAGTCGACGCTGCGCAAGTTCAGCTCGAATCTTGACGAAATAGTCTTTGACCCGCAAAACAACATACCCCTTCAGCTTGCCGGAGCATTGACCTATCTTGAGGAATGGAGGAACATCAACATAGGCATCGAAGACTCCATTGCCGCCAGGATGAAGGAGCTTCCCTATGGGATATGCGAGGATGCGTCGGGTCCGGTTGCGACGTGTCTCTCATTCAAGATCGACTCCCAATTCACGTTTGATGACGTGATCGATCCTGCGGAGCTCGACAACATTGAAATCAGGATGAGGCAGCGCAAGGCAGAATGTGAAGATGTGAAGAAGAAGGTCGATGATCTTTCCGCCGACCTTGGTCCGACTTTTGGAAAGATCAGCGATATTAGATCGCAATGCGATGGTGAGCTAGCCCTTATGGTACAGAATTATGACACGCACGTGCGAGAGGTGCTTCCCGAGCTTGCAATCATTCTTCGTGTATTAAACGAAGAGGATATCTCGGCCCATTTGCAAAAATTCACCGTGTATTTCTCAGAGCTGCGCGCGAATATCGAAACGATGTTCTCAAAGCAGATCTCTGAAGCGCTGTCTGAGATAAGGACTACTGAACTTCGCTCCATTCCCGTAAAGGAGGTTATCCAGGGCGACGCAGGCTTCAACTTCTGGCCGCACAAAGATGCGCTTTCGAAGAAAAACGCGGCTCTGCAAAAAGCCGTTGCACATATCGATGAACAGCTCGCAGCCATTGCAAAACAGCCAGAGAAGAAGGCGAAAGAATTCCGGTCTCAGTTTGCGTGGCAGTTTATTGTCTCTTTCGTCCCTGGCGTGAGTGTGGTCTTTGCGGTTCTCATACATTTGAATATGACTAGGTTCCTCCCCGCCCTCGGGAGCGTTAACGCTTTCTATGTGGATGTGCGAAGGGAACTCCTGAGAAAGCTCCACCCGGCCTGGATAATACATCTTGCTCTTGGCGTTGTTTACGCTGTGACGACGTATTTACTGAGCATCCCAGCCCTGTATGCGGTCGCGACGAGCAGCATTGTCGCTGGATTGCTGGGGAGTCTTGACGAAAGAAAACTGAAAACACTTGATTTATCGGCGAAGCAGCTGCCGTCATCGGGCCCGCGGTAGAGGTGTTCAGACCAAAATGGGAGGTGACTGAAATGACTGTCAGGAGGACCTATCGAGCAGTAGGCGTAGTACTTCTCAGCACTTTGTTCCTGTTTTGCACCCCAAAGGGGTTGTCGCAGGAAGTAACCGTTCAGGTGGCCAAACCAAACGGTGTAGCACCACAGGGGATGATCGTAGTCGTTAAAGCCCGTTTGCACAAATACGGCGAACAGACGATCATTGAAGAGACAAGGAGTGGCTGGACGGACAACGAAGGGAAAGTGACTCTGAAGTTCGCGCACGACAATCGGTATTACTTTGATGGTGACGCTGTCATCTCGTGCGGAAGCGGAATCCTCTCCAAGGAGGAGAAGCAGGTGGTTCCTCTTGGCGGGACGGAACCAAAGATCTTCTTCCAGAGGAAACACTGAAACCAGAGTTTGACCCGGCCTGCGCAAATTGACCCAAAGATGGCAGTTCGGACAAAGAATCGGTAATCAAATGCTTTTCGAAAGGAGGACGTGAGTGGGAATCGACGCAGTAGTGGATGCAATCCTTGGCTACATATGGGCGTCAATCGTCAACACGTTTTCTCATTTGCTGATACTGCTGGGACCAGGGCTTGCACTGGCACTGCTCATGAACTACCTGGCGGCGGCTGTGGAGAAGGGGGTGAATAGAGTCTTGAGCTTCAAGGTCTATTATGCCCTTTTCGGGTGCTTAGGAACGATCGTTCACGAATCCGGACATGCTCTATTCTGCATTGTTTTCGGGCACAGGATAACGTCGGTCAAATGGTTCGATTTCAACAGTCAAGATGGAAATTTGGGTTATGTTAATCACGCCTATGATTCACACAATTTGTATCAGCGGATAGGGAACTTCTTCATCGGGATCGGCCCTTTAATCCTTGGAACCCTAATCATCTACTACTCATCAAGATACCTGATTGGCAAAGAAGAGTTCGCATCACTATCAACAGCCATCGGTGCCGTCTCGACTAAGGCAAGCACAAACGTCGTTGTTCTGGGAGGGGCTATTCTGAAAGGTATTCCCATTGTTTTTTCTTCGCTCCTTACGCTCCATAATGCGACAAATTGGAGATTTTATCTGTTCTTGTACCTTACATTTTCGGTCGGAAGTTCGATAAGGCTCAGTCCTGCGGATATCAAAGGTGCCTGGAGCGGGTTTGCCACGCTGGTGGGACTCCTGTTCATTTTCAATCTCCTAACCTCCTGGATGGGAGACTTCGCCCGAACTGCATTCCTGGGTTTCAGTCAATTCTCATCTACTTTCTACGTTGTAATGATCTTTTCTATTCTCATGAATGCGGCCGTTGCATCTCTGTTTTTTGTAATGCCAGCGTCGTTTGCGGGAGCCCAAAAAAGCCTCCAGGTTGCCCAGCGCATTCGGCATCGTACTTTCTAGAAGCAACGGGCGTACAGAGCCATTATTGCCATTCCTCAAAGCAATTCGGGTTCATCAAACCCAACTCTGACATTGACATTTCAACTGGGGACGGATTACCATTCTATTCCTCCTTCGAAGATGCCAAATGAGCTCCCCCCCTGCTTATGAGTGTAAGAACCGTCTATGTTCAACGGGTCCGAGACAACGTTTGTAAAAAAACCTCCGTTGAAAATGCCTTTTGATCTTTTCCGATTGAATTATTGAAATCAAGTTGCCTATCCGAGTATCAACATTCGAGCATCTGTTCTGGGTATTTCTCGAAAGCATAGTCACCCAAAGCTGTTCGTAGTGGGAGGGATCCGATCTGTCAGGCGAGGCACGACATTATTCCTGGAGAACCGCCCGCAGGATGCCGAACGCAGATTCCGCACCGAAACCCAGAAGTTTCTTTATGATCTTCTTCAGCGCCGGATCCTGCATGAGTTCCGTGATCAGTTTCTCCCTTTCCGCCAGTCGCAGCGTCGGATCCTGGATAGACTCCACCCGGGTGATTCGTGTGTGCCAGCTCGCGCTGTTCTGTAACAGGCGGTGAATATCATTACGCGTCAGGCCTGTGTCAAAGTCCAGAACATTAACGACGAAATCAACAATGGGAGCGTTGGTCTTTCCCACAATTTGGGAGAGCGTCAGCGTTTCGACAAAGTAGAAGTAATAGGCATAGCCGGCAATGCAGAGGAAGACCAGGATACCGGCAAGACTCTTTCGTCCGATTTTCGAGGGCATGGTGGATTTCCCTTCACATGGAGTGATCCAGGACCTTCTTCTCCGCTCCGGGAGGCGCAGGACTTTCAGGTCTCTGGTTCTCCCCACAGATGGTGTAGGTCAAGAAGAGAAACCAGGAAACCAACGATGGTCCCGATTGCACCAAGCGGGAACGTCAAGCTTACATCCGACGGGGGTACTGTACCGAACTGCGTCTTCTCTTCACCCATAAATATTGCATATCGCAGATTACCATCGATCCGAGAAATCCCCACAAGATGAATGGTCTCGCCATCGCGAACTGACACTGGTTTCGATAGTAGAATAACGTCACGACAGCTATCAGCGCACCGATAAGGACTAGCCACAGCATGCCTCCCGGATCTGCATCGGTCGCGGGAGAGTTCATGCCTCCACTGGAGAACTCTCTTACGGGATCGGCAGCTTGACGTCGTCCTGCTCCTGGATATGCGAAGAAGTCCAGCATCACGAATCACTTGGGAGGAGTAATCCCCCCCTCGGGAATCACCGACGGAGAGTCTGCATGTCTCCATTCCTCCGAGAATTTCGCCATCTCCGCATTACTTTCGTTCGTCCGTAGGGTCATTTTGTAGAGCTTGCTCAGTGAGTAGTGAGCACCCGCATAGTGAGGATTGAATGCGAGAGCAGCTTTGAACATCCTCTCCGCCTCCATCACGTCCAGAAGCCTCGGCTGTAAAAGCATCCCTCCAAGGGAGGTGTTCAGGAAAGCGAGATCGAATGCCGAACCCCCATCCTTGACTTTTGATCTGAGTTTAAGGGAATCATTAAATGACCGCACCGCCGCGATTACCCCATCGGATCTCCCTGCCCCGGCATCAAGGAGTGCCTGCAAATGGTACTTGAATTTGAGTATCTCGTTGTACCGTCTTTCCGACACGCCGTTGGCGTTGATGATTTGGTTCATAGTGTCCAGTTCTTTTTGCGCTGTGCTCCCTTGGCCCGCCTGCAAAGAGGCGACACCCAGGAGCCAGTGCAATTGATGATTTCGCGTGCCAAGCTCCTTGGAATCGAACATTCGGAGACCTTCCCGGCAGATCCTGATGCAAGAGCGGAAGTCATGGTTCACCATCGACAAGTAAGCGGAAGCGGCTAATCCTGTGGGAAGCAGGTCTCTGTTCGATCCTGCGTAGTTCTCATATTTGTTTATGTTTTGCTCCGCGTCCTTGAGCCTCCCGGCTCGGATATCAATGTATGCCAGCGCGCTATAGAGGTATCCAAGTCCTGGGTCCCTGGCAATTCCGAGGTTCTTCGCCCACGCAGCACTGTCGAGTTTGCCTGCAGCGAAGTAACCGTCCCCCATGCTGTCATAGGCATTTGCCGTGGAGTCAAGCCGGACATATTGACGAAAGCACGCCAGAGCGCTGTCGTGCATCCCGAGGTGACTGTAACAATACCCGAGATGATTGAAAGCGGGTGCAAATTCTGGGTCAAGAAGCAGAACCTGACGGTACTCCGTAACAGCCTCATCGATCTCCCGAAGTTCATAGTACGTCTCAGCAACATCAAACACAGCGCTTCGTCTCCCGGGAAGCTTATCTTTGATTTGTCGGTAGATCTTTACTGCATCCCAGAGGTGACCCGAAAGCCGGAGTTCAAGCGCCACCGCTCCCAGCGAGTCCGCTTCGCCAAGTGTCCCGAGGTATGGATTGGCCCGGGCCAGAAGTGACAGTGCCCGTGTGCGTTGACCATCAAATCGGCAAACGTCAGCCAGTCTGATCATCGCAAGTGCAAATGTCGAGTCAATATCGAGAGCACTGTTATAGCCCGACATAGCGTTGGTAACATCAAGTCGACGCCACGCTGTCTGTCCCGCAAAAAAAGATTCAAATGCATCCCAGCTATCGGTGAATTTTGATTGCGTTGCGGCGCCCGCGTTTATCGTCTTGAGGACCATTCCCGTGATCAGCGACTTCCAGCGCAGCAACGTGGAGGGGTCGACGAACGTTAATGTTGTGTCTTTCTGGTCTCCATTAGATGTACGGCACGAGACGTGCAGACGAATCTGGAACTTCTCACTCACGATCTCCCCTTTAAGTGCCAGCCGTGGAATCGACCCAACGGGATAGATATTCGAAAACATTGTTTCAGAAAGTACATGCAGGTCCGAAGATTGGGTGAGGTCATCCATGATCAGGAATTGAACCTCGCGGGCAGGAATCGGTTTCTGACTTTGACTGCTGCCCTTCCCCTCGCTGATTGCGATTGTCATCACATCAATTGGAGGTACGCTGCTGCTGAGGAAGAGACCTCTCAGGAAAAATGCCGCGGCAGAGAGGACAATCACTGCGGCGATTGCAGCAGGCAATTTGCGGGAGCGGCCGCTTGGAGGCGGAGGTGGAGGCTGGGGTGGGGGAGAAGGTTGAATTGTTTTCAGGTCAGCGAGGAATTCGTCGGCATCCCGGTATCGATTGTCGGGGTGAAATTCAAGGCACTTCTTGACTATCGGTTGATAAGCCGACGGAATTGACGCAACCATGCCCTCAGAGAATATGAGTGGCTCCTTCATTTTTGCGATGAGAGCCTCCAGAGAATTTCCCTCAAATGGTGGCCGGTTGGTCAGGAGGTTGTGTAGGACGGCTCCCAGTGAAAAGACGTCTGCGCGTGGATCGTCCTTGCCGCCGGACAAAACTTCCGGCGCCAGGTAAGGGATGGCGTTCGGGTTCAAGCGTAACTCGGGAGGCATAATCCCTAGCATGCTGCTATCGAACGACGCAATGTAATATTGGCGGTCGGGACCCTCCAGGATCGATGCCGGCTGAATGAATCCGTGGACTTCAGCGACGCGGTGCAGCTCGGCAACGGCGGGGGTTATCGCTTCCATGATTGTGCGAGCTCTTTCGACCTGCTTCTCCCTTGCCTCACGCATGATCTCCTTGATGCGGACCCAGTCACGGTATTCCCAATAAATAAGAAACCCATTTGTAGTCGAGCGAATTTCCTTTGCTTCAAAGAGGTTGGAATGCACAACGTCTCGATGGCGGGGCATCAAAGCTACCTTCCTCTCACTTCGGAAGTACTCAATGATGCAATGATTGTCTTTTTCATCGCGCGCCTCAAAGGAATCCGCGCTTACAACGCCGGTCCCAAGCCGTCTGACAAGTCTGTATTTGCAGCCGTATATGTCCCGTGCCATGTCGATAGTGCGAGAGATGACATCTTTGGGTATCCCCCAATCGGCTGCCATTCGATAGATCATATGCTCCTCTCCTTCAGTAAGCGTCCGATCTTCAAACAGCGCGATGATCAATTCTAGCAGCTTTTGTTCTTTGGGCTTGATGTTCTCCCTGAAGTTCGGATCTTTGGACCAACCCTGAGCGACACGGGTGATCCAACGATTCCCTTTCCACAGCTCAATATATTCGACCAGCAAGCCGGGGCAACCTTCGGAAACCGCATACATGATCTCCATTTCGGTGCCATCGAAAAAGCCGATTCCAAACACCGGCGATAGCATGTTCGACGGGAACTCCTTCTTCCCCAGATTCCATAGCGTGAGCCTTGAAAGAATTCCATTCCGTACCATCCGAGCTAGCGAGAGCTGAATTTCCGGCTCCTCCGGATACTGGTCTTCCTCAATGATTATTACACCCCAGAGAGGTTGCGCCCCCAGCATCAGGTTCTCAAGGAGCTCAAGGGAAGGCGGATCGATGTTCTCAACGTTTTGGATGAAGATGATGAGAGGTGCCTTGCGGTTAAAGCCGATGACAAGCTTGCGGTACTTGAGGAACTGGAGCCAGTTTGTATCTGGGGATGGGCTGGAGGAGGGGTGAAAGAGACTGTCCCAGATTGCCTTCAGGTACGTAAAAATGGTATCAACATTGAAGATCGCGAGAACCACCATCCCCAGCTTGACAAGGATGAACCGCACCTTCTGCCACTTCTGCAACTGATTAGTTATGCTCTCAAATGGTTGATACGCTTTTCCTTCAGACTCGGCGCATTGATACCTGATGACATGCTTCCGTTCATCGAAGGCGGGAATCTGCGCATGAAGATGTTTGTTAATGGAAATGCTTCCGATGAACTCGTCAATCAGCCGTGTTTTCCCTGTTCCCTTTCTACCTTCAACCAAGTACGCCAGGCATCGATGCTCCTTGATGACTTTGTCCGTGAATGCCTTTTGCAGATCCTCTAATTCGGTTTTGCGACCCACAAACGGATATTCTGTTGTCATAGGATTTCTCGCCTTTGGGATCCATCACTTGAACCGCAATGAGCTGTTGCCAATGGAACGCTGAAACAGAAAGGACTTTGAACCGTAATCCAAACAGGTCTCTCGCTATCTTAGGGCGAAAATGGCATGGAGTCGCTTCCTCGGTTACAGATACGAGAGCAATGCACCCGTGAATCAAAAGCTTTGCCGGAAAAGTGGGCCGTCCATTGCTGCCGTGCCGCGGTTGATCCCCAAGGAGGTTGGCGGCAATCGCAATTAGGTCCCTCTCTGGTTTCCGATCATGACAATTGAATTCACGCTTGACGATTTACCCCGAATGTTGCGAGTATCGATACAACCGAAATGCATTTGTGCTATCTTTATCTGGTGCCATCCCAAGGCAGAACGCCATCATTGCATTTTGGGTCGGCGTACCCCAGCGAGCTTGTGTTTTCTGAAGAAATGACAAGCCGGGCGTATTGAACTGGGCTAAATGTCGACAGGGTGAATCCTGATGAGCGATGGCACATCGGGGCTTTCCCGAGAACCATTCAACACCGAAGGGTGACAAATTGTGAGGACGTTTTCACCCGTTGATGGAATGAACATATATACAGGCTTCAAACGACGTTCTTAGGGAGAGAGCCATCGCAATCGTAGGGGCCTAAACTCGACATCGGGGGGGTGGGGATCGCACACGACCCTTTGTATCAGTTGCATATTCACATTCCGTCGACCCTGCTGAAAATGTTTTCATCTTCATTGGTCATTCCAATGGAGAGCAAGTCGCTTCATACACGGTGGTTCGGGTCCGAGTAGCGACGGATATTCGCAAAGACTGTCGATACACAACACATGGACAAGAATCAAACATGCATTGGAATGCATTGAATCAAATCCATCTGCACATAACCAATGCAGCGAACTCTGTAGAGCTTTCCACCGTGAGGAGACGCCAATCGGGAGCTCGAGCTTTTCCAACAACAGTGGCAACATGCTGACGCTGGAGCTCGGCAAGTATGACGCCTCACACATGATAATACCTACAGTGGTCGCTTCTTATTACTTTCGAAAAACAATGGATTGGCCTGGAGTGGGTCGGTAGAATCCCTTCGAATCCGATGGGGATTAGATCCTCAGTGTCCATTCCAAACACTGCTGGTCAACACGAGGTTGCGATGTTCCTCGCTTCGGACCTTCATTCTAGTTCCCAACCCAATTCAAGGTGGGTAAGGTAACTAGCTGGGCATCTTTGACGAAAGATCAGTCCAGGCTTGGGGTATTATTTCCTGCAGAGGGACATTGGCCCACTGATACTCCAGGAGACGACGCTTTTCCAATGCCTCCGAGTTTCGCCTGCCCAACATCGCTCGGATCTTTTCTGAATATTCCTCCATCTTTGGATGGTCGTCGCGTGACATCGCTTCATGAATGGAGTCCGCAGCAATCATGCCGCTTGCGATGGCTTGTAAGTTCCCTCCACAGGTGATCGGATCTGTCAACCCAGCCGCATCCCCAACAAGAACAATATTCTCTTTCTGGATCGTAGGGAGCATTCCATTTACTGGAATTAGACCGGCCACCTGTGCCTCCAATTGCCCGTCCTTCAGGCGCCCGAGCCGTCTTATCTGAGCAACAAACTCTTCGAGGATTTGTTTTATATTTCGACTGAACCTGACGGATATGCCCACCCCGACGTGAACCCGGTCTGGCTTAGGAAAAACCCAGGCATAGCAATTGGTGTACCCTCGGGAGAAATAGAACTCGACGGTGTCGACTTTGGGTCCGTCATGACTATAGGTTGACTGCACTGTAGCAATATACTTCGAGTTTGCGACTCCGATCCATCGGCTAACACGAGAATTGGATCCATCGGCTCCCACGATGAATTCCGGCGCCACGCAGAAGCGCTTGCCGCGTTGCTGGAGGGTGACTGCTTTACCATCGAACTCAACCGCACTTGTCTCAGTGAATAACTTTGCGCCATGATTGACTGCTTCCTCTGCAAACTGGCACGTTAACTTGTCCTTGTTGATCATGTATCCCCGAAGTGGCAAGGTTTGGCGTGATATTCCAGGGATGATAAGTGCCATGCACGAAACATCCTGAGACCTCGTCGAGTTATCCAACTGAACAAATGCATCTATCCCGCCTGGAACGAACTCGGCGCATCGTACCGGTTGGCCGATGCAAGGTGCTTTCTCAACTATCATCGTAGATCGGCCCACGTGAGCAAGTCGCATTGCAGCAGCACATCCCGCCAACCCTCCGCCAACCACGAGAGTATCACAATCATAGCTGTTCATGCCATCGACGATTCCCTCCGTTCAATCTGGCAATTAATTGGTGGCCACATTCGAAGGAACCGCGAGCGGGTCAAGACCGTCCAGGTTTCCATTCACTCGAAGGGCAGCCACCCTGTGACCTCCTTTGCATTGTATCACAATGGGACACTTCCTGCAGATCTTCGGCAAAAAGTCTAACTCCCGCCAACGAAGGGCAAAATCACTCGTCCAACAATCCTGTACACTCATTGTTGTGAGATTGCCAAGAATCTCATTCAATGAAGGGGTAGGTATCACAGATCCATCAGGGAGGACTGTCAAGTCTTCGTGGGGACCACCATTGTTCTCTGGTGGCAGGACGTTCGCGAGAATATCTCTCTCGCATGCACAGAACGGGATCTCATTCTTGATGGTGAGCTTCGTACCATCTGCTTCATTGAATGATCCAAGTGCCAGAGCAAGCCGCCTGTAATCGTCAACATTTGCAGAATCCACTATGTTTGTCGGCACCTCGCGAAGGATCATCCATTCACCGCACCTGGCATTTTGTATTACTTCGTGGAATCGCTCAATGTTGAGAATATTTGTTCGCGTAGTAACCGTACTAAATCTGACGCCAACTCCTGCGAGAGCTAAACGGTGCGCGAGCTGCAGTTTCTTCTCAAAAGATCCGCGGACTCCAGTTACACGGTACGTGCTTTCTTCATCATATCCGGGAAGTGAGATCAGCACCATGTGCACACATTCAGAGATCGCTTCACACGCGTCTTCATTTGTTATGATACCGTTTGTATTGAGCCCAATGTTTAGGCCAACCTCCCTTAGGTACCTAAGTATGGCCTTCAAATCACTTCGCAAGGTAAACTCTCCTCCTGAAAGTCGGACTATTGGCACTTTGGCTTCTACTACGCGATCAACAATCTTGAGCATCTGCTCTGTGTCTATCTCCCCCATTGATTTCACAGTTCGCAAAGTCTCATAGCAGAAGGAACACGCCATATTACATCTTAACGTGCCCACAATACGTACCCGCTTTGGAACGGATCTCATCTCTGACTCCTGAGGGCATCTATCTCGTTCGCAGCGGAACTCAGCATTCTCCTCAATCTGTGAGTGGGGAACGAGATCTTCCCCGTCAGAATTCGATTTCGCAATCGGATTAATTCAGCCAATCTGTAGTAGCTCATCCTCTCGTTCAGATCGTCAGGTAGACTTCTTACGGACCCACAGCCAAGCAGGAACGCTTCGCGATAATCCGGGATTCCGAAGTTCGTATAAAGCGACACCAAATGTCTGGCAATACAGCGTGCGGGGTCGCCGGAGGTCGCATATTCAAAGTCGATAACTCCGGTCACTGAAGGGGGCGTAAGTCCAAATAGGATATTCTTATAGATGAAATCTGAGTGAGTAAGGACACCCTGAGTTATATCCATGCTTGGAATACTTCTATAGAGCATCTCTCGAACCTGGTCACGGGTCCGAGACGACAACATGAGGGCCGGACGATCCCACCGAAGAACCGAAAGGAGCTGCGAAGATAGGAAGCGGGACCATGAATCGACTGGTCCGCAGCACGTAGGTTCAAGCAGTCCGTATCCACCAAGCGGTATCGAATAAAACCCCGCCAGGATCGCTCCAAGAGAATGTGTAATAATGAAGAACTTGGAGCTGGGGAGGCGGAACAATCTGCCCAGAATACTGTCCGACGAACCTCCTTCCAAGATGGTCAGGATCATCGCAGGGGCCCGGAGGCACGCACCGTCCACATCAAGCCATGATCATGCGTGGGACCGGGAGGAGCGGTGCTCTTTGTTCTATAAGACGAAGCACTGCTGCCTCTCTTCTGATTTTCCGGACGATCTCTTGGTGGTTCTGCACCTGTTTTGAAATGCGAAGGACGTGAGCACCCAAGACAAATGCTCTATACGAATCCCCCTCACCCATACAGCGGATCTTCCCAGGAGGAAGTCTGGTCCCAATTTCTCTTTCGTAGAGGTCTTGGATTTTCAGTACCAGTCTCGGATCCATAGATTCCTTCTGGGGCACAATAGCCCATTCCACCGGTGCCGAGCAGTTCAACCAGGTTTGGCAAACCTCTGGATGTGTTCGCACCCTGCCGAATCCCGAACATGCACCCGGACATTGTGCACGGCGACACACTCTTCCCCCGGGTACATCTATTGTTCCCGATTAAAAGGGAGCCAACGCTTGATCAGAAAACAAATCGATGTATGTGGAATAAACTCCCGGGCACTGTGTTCGGACCCCAGACTGGCAAGATGCACATTTCTGCGGGTAATACGTATGGCCCGTTTCTCCTCCCATATCCCGAGAGGGTGACCGCTTTGCGAAAAAGAGCTGGTAAGGAAGCATAGGCTTCAGCCGAATGTGCCGATAGTTGTGGAGATTACCTATGCAGAGGGGGACGTCAACGATCGAAAACTCCTTAGAAGCTGTCTCAAGATTGTCCGCCGCACGAGAGAGGGGGGCCCGCAACTCAGCGTAATTTACCAAGACTGTTGCCCTATTCTGATACGAACTTCCCACGGGCGTTGGATACGTCAGATAAACGGTCGAGATTGCTGGGAGCCTCTTGAGCAGCCACTCAGTATACTCGGGAAGAATCGCTACATTGCTCTGCGTGATGACACAATTCGTGTCGACAACACATCCAAGATCGAGAAGAGTTCTGATTCCCTCGAGTGTTTCCCAGAAGCTTCCTTTTCTTTGAGTCATGCTGTCATGGAGATCGGGTTCATGTGCATGTAGCGACACATAAAAGTCACGGACATTGCAAGCAACGATCTTCTCGGCAAATGCTCGATCTCTCATTCGTCTGGCGGTAGTCTGGAGAATAACCCTCAAGCCTAGACCTGAAGCAAAGCTCAGAATGTCAAAGAAGTCATTTCGAAGGGTGGTTTCGCCGCCACTAAGCGTTAGCGAAGCGGGTGATTCCAAAGCGACATTTTTTATCAATTGCCGAAGCTCCGCGGTGGACCAGCCAAGATTCCGCTTGTCACTTACCGCGCAGAACTTGCAATCGTTCTGACATGCGAACCAAGTATTTATGTATGCATTCGCTTGAGCCATGAGACCTCGCCATATCTGTGTCGGAGACCGCGCAGCGCACAACCCAATGCAGTTTCGCAATTGGGTGAATAATCCTTCCGCGCTATCCTTAGCCGCTGCACAATCTTCTCTGGTCCGTCGACAACAGTAAACTCCTTCCTTAGTGCCGGTTTGAGAATCGCTTCCTTCCCAATGCCCACCACAACCACGTTGGTCATTCGAATGCGATACCGTGTTTGGCACTCCGAAGCAACCTTCTGCACTGCCATTGCAGTACGACGGCGTTGCTGTGCCTGGAGAAATGTTGCGATCTGGGTCACCTCTTGGTTGCTAATGTACTCAGGATCAATCATAATGAGCTCACGAAGTGCCCTGGCCGAAGCTTCTCTGCTTGGAGCTTCCCGCCAGTACTTCCAACGATTCAAATCTCCTTTGATGAACTTTCTTCTGTCCTTGAGCAAATCCGCCGGCTTGATTTTGCAACTCACGATGTACACATCCCCAGAACATGCTTTTGTCGATGGATTGATCGCATATGACTTACCTCGGAATTTAACAGCATCGGTGAACGCTGCCACTGGCGTAAAGAATGTTCCCGACCACAAGAATTCCCCCGTTCGGAATCGTTGGTAGAAACGGTCCCTAGCACCACAAAGCATTTTCATTCTGCCCCCAACCACCGGGATGACGTCCAGAGATGACGTTCCGCAATCCACGATCAATCCATCCTCAAGCACATTTGCTTCTCTTACCAATAAATATGCCGTGGCCGACCAATTACGGCACACCACCTTCCAAATATCACCCGACGCTTCTTTCGGAGTCAGAAGTCTGAAGTCCGTGGAAAGATACATCAGATGTTTTCCGAATGATCTTAGGAGCATCTTGTTTAGAGTTCGAAATCCGACGGTAAAATCCTCTGCGGATGCTCGCCGAGCGCTAAACGTCTCGGTACAAACTACCAACTCAGGTTTCACAACCTCCTCGCGAAGGATCGCCTCGATCTGGCCAGGAAAACTTGGGACAGACCACGAACGGATTCGACGTGTTCGATTATCCACCGAGGCCAGCTTTATGTTCTTGCCTCCAATATCAATGCCGTAGATCGCCACTTAGATTTCCCTAAGAAAATCCTTGCGATAGTGCTTCTGGTGATACTCGACCAGGGCAGTACCTTCCGCTATACTCCAGAGTAGTTCCTCAAAGAGGTATCGCGAGAGATAACAGTCGATAAATTCTTTTTCTCCTACCCCCTTACCAAGAGCCAACGATTGAACGGCACACGGGGAGCAGCAAAAGTACTTCCAAGTGCATTGTTTACAGTCAGCAACATTGTCCACTGAGCGTGCGCGAAGTCGCTGCGCTATAACGCTTCGTTGCCACTTGTCGAAGTCTTCATCATACACGTTGCCCATCGTACAATCAGGCAGATCTATGAGCAGGTCGCAGGGATAAACGTCACCATTCGTCTTCACTGAGAAAGCATGGACACCCGCGCCACAAGGAGATCTCCGGCACATGTACAGACGGTCAAAGAGAAGGATGTTATTGACATAGTAAATGATATCGTTAAAGAGAATCTGCCAGATTTGCTTTCGTTCGATTGATCTCAGAATCGCGATCATTGACTCTACGAAGATGGCGGGATCAGGTGCCAATCGGTCGGAGGACGAGCCTCTACCGACCGGGAGAAACGGCCTAACTTTGACTGCTGGTACACCAAGATCCTGAAAATAAAGTAGCGAATCGAGGAGTTCAGCCACGTTGTGGCTCGTGACGGTCGTGATCAAACCGAATTTCATGCCTCGCCCTTTCAGCTTCTCTACTGTGGCGACAATTCGGTTACCTGTGCCGTGACCGCTGTGGTCAACTCGTGTAAGATCGTTTATTGATGGATGCCCATCTAATGATAGACCAATTGCCACGTTCTCAGTCTGGAGGAAATCCATGGCACTATCGTCAAGCAAGGATCCATTTGTCTGTATCGCAAATTCGACTTGTTTGCCAAAGACTCCAGCCTTCATTTTGGCGTGCGTGACTATAGCTCGAATCGTCGAGAGCTCAAGAAGCGGCTCTCCGCCGATGAAGAGAATGCGAACTAGTTGTGCTGATCTCTCCAGCAGAAGGTTAATGGACTGCTTAGCCGTTTCCAGGGACATCCGTGTTTTATGCGTATTCATCTCTGAATAGCAATAGACGCACGCGAAGTTGCAGGCATCCGTCATTTTCAGCATCAGAAGGACCGGGAACGGATCTCTGTATCGACTCCAGAGTGAACTGGTGAAGATTGATTTGCCGCCGATCGAGATGATTCCGGCGCGATATAGTGAGCGCAGAAATTCTGTCACTTCTTCAGTGGATTGTGACAACATCACAGCTATCTGAGTAACGGTAGTGTCCTTGTCGATTCGAGAGATTATATCAAGGGCGCTTTGATTTAAGGCCCCCCATCCCGCGTTTTCCTTATTTACCACGAGCGTGCGTTCCCCGCGTCGAAACGAGCGATATGGAAGAACTGTGACTCTTGACGAGGGATCTAACGTCGCTGGGAATGGGTTGGACTGCATCACCGGTGACGAAAGCGTCCTATTCTGATCTCTCATGATACGGGCCCTCGTGTAAATCCAACAGTACGAATTCCAGCATCGGGTCTCACTTTGCCATTCGAAGGGATCGACCGGCGAACCCTGGAGGGCTCGATCCAGCTATTAATCTCGCAAACGTAATCCGCGAAATGTCAATAGATTTGCGTGATGGCATCAGTCGTGACCGCTTTTTCGAACCCCATCTGTGGTAAGATTCTTGCTTGAAAGACAGACGTGTACCTAGATGACACACAAAAACAGCCGCACAGTGATTGTACAGCTTTCAACTGTACCGCGCCAGAAATTCTCGGCCCGGGCACGTTCGATTCCCTTCCTCGTACTCTGACGGATTCTCGACAAAGCGTACTGTGGATTGAATACACAAAAGTGCGGAGTCAATGCAATAAGAGAAGCCGGCATTTCATGAGGAAACGCCGGCTCCGACATACCATGAATTTCCTCCACGCAGAACCCTAATAGCCCGAGTCGCTCCATGCCCGCCAATCCATACAACTGTCAACATTGGCCTTTTGCGCTAGTACTTCGTACCGTAATGTTTCAACTATCGGGAGCTCCTGAGCAGCCACGTGTCTTTTTCTTACTCCTTAGTCATGTTCGAGAGATACTGCCATTGGTGAATCCTCCACTCGATAGGTCGATTTTAGCTGAGGCTAACAAATGCGCTATAGCATGGTAATAATAGCGTTTCGTCAGCCCGCCAAGCACCATGTTGGGGGGGAGTTCCCTAGTCCAGATTAATAGCTCCCATCGTCTCCCCATGATCCCCAATCGAAACATCTTTCTGGTACTTGAATCGTTTTGTCGATTTCAAGCCTCCTGACTTCCACACGACATTTCTCAAGGGACAATTTCGGTGCAGTCTTTTCGCAGGTGGCCACTTTGCTGTTGTCCATGGGATTTCCTTTCTGTGGATGTATGTCGATTAATAGACAAATCAGTTCTTGCGATTTATCCACTCAATTTGTGCTAGATGATACCACTCAGTATCCTCGACAATGTCGATCTTGTTCCGAATCGCCGAAGCGATTGAGGCTGGCTCTTCGTCCGCTGTTATCCAAACAAATGCATCAGCTTCAAAGCTATAAATTTGTCCTAACATCCGGAGCTTCCATTTTCTTGCAGTTGCCAATTTCTTCAATTCCTCCGCAGCTGTATCTCGATGTTCGTGTGCGTGGTTATTGAGAAACATTATGATGTTGTACTTTCCTTCAGCTTGCGGATTACCTGCGCCCGTGACCTTCACCACCTCCAATTTCGTATCGATTACACCTTGTTGTCTCTGCAAGTGTGATGCCAGGTCGAGGAGTTCTTCACAAGCTTCACCACTTACAAAGATATCAGACTTTTCCTGGAGCAAACCGATCATGCATGTCCCCTTAACAGTATGAGTGAGTGCATCCTTGACTTCTTGATAGATTGTTTCGTCGTGCTTGGCCTTGACGTTGACGGTAAGGAGCATTTTCATAGCCATTGAGTGCCCTCCTTTTCAATCCGTTAGTGAAAATCGGGTATCATATTTGACAGATGCAGCTTTCAACAACGAACACGAAAACTGCGGCTCCACGGTCTCGGCATCGCAGAGGAGGCCTTCTGCTTAATCTCCCTGAGACGCACTCCGAGTTCAACCGGGGGACGAAATCGTTCCGCTCATCGCCCATCCTTGGCATCGCTACGTACGTTGCCCGAGTCGGCTTTGGATCGAAACTTACAAAGAACGGTATCTTGAAATGAGCAGCGGAAAGAAACTCTTGGCCGGATATCCCTAGCGAATGATTTCGAAGCTCTGTCGCGTCGATTATTGTACCGACGGTAATGGCCCCACGCCAGCCAAGAATAGATTGAAGGTTACGACTGTGGCGAACCCAGGTCGACTACGCCCGCGCACTAGGAAAGAAGAAGCTCTATTGTGCGAATGTAGTCCGTCAATACCACAATGTCAAGAAGAATCGGAAGAACAATCAGTTCACAAGATAGCTACGAACTATTTTTTTGTTTGATGAATTTGACTTGAATGAGCACCTTCTCCGTATTTTCAGGTTCTCCCCGGCGGATTGAGGAATGTCTCACATCTCGATTGAAGAACCTCCTGCGGGAGATTCGTGATCTCAAACGGATCGCATTTTGTCACGAGACCACTCGCAGCGTTGCAAGCCTCAGCTTTGAAGGTGTTCAAAGCGTTCGGACAGTTCTGGCTATGTCCGAATGTGAGATTTTCCTTGAGCGGGTGACATTTCTCGAACGAAGATTGCGGCAGGTCACAAATGTACCTCGAATTTTACGTCTCCGAAGCACAACTCCCCCTACATAGGATACTACTAGCAGGCGTATTCTCATGCTGAACACTTAATCATTTTCCTAGACATGGCTGTTTTCTCACGAGCCATCGTGGTGGATCCTATAGTCATTGAGATCTTATGGCCGATTTGTTGCCCGATTTTCGGCCGCAGAGCAAGGATTCTCCTACAACAGGCTGGTCTGCGTTGTCCCCACCGCGAAAATGACAGATTTTTGTGAAGTCTCTCGGAGGTTGGGGCTGTCGTAGGATTCATGATACTTTGACCGACCAATCCCGAGAATACCTGGTTGACCCCAGATAGCATCCTCTGCCTAGAGCGAGCAGCCGACGCAATCGGCATAGGGGCGTCGGGCATTCCCTGACGACCCCTGCCTCACCACCCGGCATGCGGGTCCGCACCGGGCGGTTCAGAAAACGGTTGTCTATCCCGCCAACCGAGGAAGCTGGAGCTGGTCGAAGTAAGTTGTCAGGAGCGCAATGTTGAGGGAATAGGTCGAAGTGAACCACCATCGCCGACCATTGGCGGCCACCTTAGCAACTAAGTCGGGTGACACCCCCCGGGGACCTGCACATAACCACCGTCAAAGAAGGTGGGTTTATGCTTCGTGCCAAAAACAGGAGGCTCGTTCGAAGAATCCAATTGAGCAGACCAGCTCCCTTTTGAACCAAACTGGGTACTCGCACGATAGCGACAAGTAGGTTGATCGTCCCCCATTCTCAGTGTGCATCGCAAACATTGGATACTTCTTGTAGCAAGCAGGATCCTCAGACTCAAGGATTCGGGGGAATCATCGGACTCGACCGGTCCGTCAGTATTCGAGGGATATCTCGTTCTTGACATAATCGATCGAGATCTTCCCGAATCTACTAAGAACTGTCTGACCAAGAAGCAGGGGGGCATTTTGGTTTTGAGTAATTGAGGCTTCTACGTTTGTCAGACTTCTATTGCCGATCTTTACTTCTCTAAGATTAATCCTTGTCCCGGGAGCGATCTCTCCGGTTGCCGTCATGAATTTTTGCTCACCAAGGATATCCTCATTCGTCAAGCTTCCTTGCTTGGCCAAAACTGTAGCCTCGGCTGATGATATCGAGATCGACGACGCCCCCGTATCGAGAATGAACAGTAACCGAATTCCGTTTATCTCTATAGGCACCTCATATACTCCATTGTGAAGCGCCATTCGCACAATCGTGCTATGACTAGTTGTGTCAACATCGTGCCTGACTGAATCTGTCTTACCTTGAGTCGTATCTCTAGCGAGATATCGTAGACGTTGCCCGGATTTCGAACAGCTCAGAAATGCGATCAAGAAAGCTATAAAGACGAAAAGGCCTGGCCGGCGCGATCTCATTGATCGTTCAGGTTACTGAATTTTGGGATGATCTGAATAATTATCCTCTGGTTATCGACTTCCCTCGCCGATCTAAATGTGCCGCCGAACCCGCTGCCCACGACCATGACCTGGGTCGTCACACTATTGAACTGTACTCCTGTGGAATCCCAGAAGTCTTTTACCGCGAGAGCTCGAGCGTAGCTTAGTCTGTCATTGAACGGTTTGTTGTGATCACCGGTCACTGACGCGGTCCCTTCAATGATGACAAGGTACTTCAAGTTGATCTTCCTGTCGCTACAAACTTTTTCAATGATTGCAGTCAGTTCCCTTCCTGCTTGCTTCAGGAAAGCCTGGTCTGATTCAGGAATATCGGCACTTCCGATCCTGAAGGAAACTTGACGTTGAAGAAGATAGAGATTCTGATCTGCAGAGTATTTGATGTATCTGATTTTCGTCGAATCAAGACCTTTGACATTGTCCTGGATCTCTTCGATGACTTTTCCAGCTTCAATTGTCACTTGGACCCCAGCGAACGAAAGAACGAATAGGGTAAGCATAATGAAAAACAGCGATGCCATAAGGTCTGTGTAACTGACCCAAAAGAAATTTGAGTGAGTAGTTTTCACACGCTACTGTTTTGACCTATGCAAGTTCGGGAAGAGCTTACAACGAAGAACATTTCATCGTCGCCGCGTCTATTCCTCTGTCGCCTATTCTGCAAGACTGATCTCAGCGAACTGTGGTGCCGTTCCCACCTTTGACCCTGTGCTTGACGTTTTGATAGAGCAAGGAAGGAAAGTTCCACAGCGTAACCGGTCGAATGCTTTCCAGTTGTTTTCTGAGGATACTGAGTTGCCTGTTAAGCTCTGTAACCTCGTTAGCAATGACTGTCATGCGAGGAGGGCCATCTTTTTGAAGCTGATCAAACGAAGAGCTAATTGCCTCAAGGTATTTGAGCTTTCCAAAATTCGTGCTGTTATCTGATCGCGCCAGTAAATCCTCTTCGTCGATCCTAATGTTGCGAATGGCCTCCATCTTCGCGACTATATCCTGTCTTAGCCCCTCAAGGCTGTTTTGCAGAACGTCGTCCATCTTGATGAGAGAGTCGCGGAAGAGATCCTTCCGAGTGTCGAGTTCGGCGAAATGCCGATGCAAGAATTCCATTGTCACATTATTCCGTTCAACGCCTTCAGTCATTGCTCGAGTCAGCGTTGCGAGCTGATCGCTTCGGACGAGGATATCGGCCAATCTGGCGGAGAGTTCTCGGGAATTAGCTACAAATCCATTGACCTGTTCGAGGTATTTTGCGAGGTTTGCAAGTTGAGGGAGGGCATCTTGCAATTGAACAAAGGTCTCCTGACTCGCTTTTGCCATTGCCCCGATGTCAAGTTGCTCCAGCTTTGAAAGAACAGCATGTTGAGCTTTTGATGTTTCGATGCTTGTCGACGCCGCGACGTTGAGCTGCCTTACAGTCTCCGAAAAGTCACTTACAGTCTCCGAAAAATCACTATTAAACTCTCCCAAATTACGTTGGAACGTGAGCATCGCTGACGACGTGTCTCGGCCGGTTGCGGGTAAGACTTCCGTCTGAATGAAGTAGTAGAAATCCTTCTTCCCAGCCTCGACAATCCTCTTGGCTTTCTTATATGATCCACCGGCTGTGATTACCGTGCCAAGGAGGCCAAACCCGCTTGCAATCATCGCAATCTTTACACCGCCCAAGAGAAAAAGAATTGCCGAAGGGTCTATACGGTTGCCTACGGACCCAATTTGAAAGAGCCCTAACACGACGCCAATCATTGTGCCCATAAGGCCCAAGTATAGAGGCTGGGGCAGCGACAATGTTATTTGTTCATCGACCACGTTACAGTCCCGTTCAACTACATCCTTTATGATATTGAAATCGGGAGTGGAGATCGCGGTGCGGATTAGGTACGAATTTGTTGTGTCAAGGATACTTGACAGCGTTGCACTGGTTCCGCGTCCACCATAGTGCAGAAAGTTCACTGTCTCACGCTTGACCTTTCTTCTCCTCCCCACAACGCCTTTCGGACCCGCATTTGCAGCTTCGACATCCAACTCTTCTGAGTTCATTTGCATCTCTTTCAGGTACTTCGGCGTGTTATTCATGATCTCCGATGGCGTCAAGGACTTCAGTTCGCCAGTCGGCACCTCTATCGTGATAAGTCTATAGCGCGGTAAATCGGGCCAAATCGAGCGAAGTGTGCGGATGAGCCACAGGGACTTGATGATTGCTCGGAATTGAAGTAATACTATAAAGACCACAACTATGGTCTCGAGCGAATTGATGTCATTCATACCGGATACTCGCTTTGTCAGTTACAAGCCACTTATCATTCTCCCTGCGCGCTCTTCCCGGCTCCAGCGTCATAATTCGCTTTGCGCCCGGGAAACAATCATTTATGCTGGAGCAGACGGTGTCGATATACCTCTCCGGAGATCTTATTGCCAGCCCATGGACTGCCCCATCGTCGATTAGGTTGAACCTGATGACCTGGCCGAAACCGTCCTGCAATCGGAGCTCGTACACCGACTCTCTCGGAATTCGTGTATTTTTGGCATACGCGACCAAGAAAGAACCTGTCTCTGTTGGTATAGGATGGTACTTTACTTGTTCTGGTGGGAGTGGAGTCTGAGAAACCGCTTGAATCTTGCTATAGGTAGTGGCGGTTACACCACTTGCGCGGAAGCCATCTCGAAGGGGGGGGGCTCGGTTGAAATCGAATCGCACGGGCGCGACTCTTCCTTCACTCTGCATCCAATCGCGTATGTGCATGAGAGTGTTATATCCAATAGGCCCATTCAATATCTTCCGGAACACTTTCGAATAAGAGCCGAGTAATATCCATTCCGATATCTCCCAATCACAAGACATCGTGGGATACGATTGCCGTACCTCGCGTATCATTTGAATTAGAATATTGCGCTTTCCTGCGTCGGAGAGTTCTTCGAATTTTCTCTCCAATGCATCTGGGACCCGATCGTCGGGTGGTTGCATTTTGTTGGGCATGCCTTAGCTGGTGATCTGTGACAATTCCGCTCGAGGCGTGGACAAGATGTAATCGCGGATCAATCAATTGACGTATTTTATGCGAGCTTTTCTTTCAACTTTCCATCCGTCCCCCGCTTTCCGGGCCAGCCCGGGGATGACGGTTTCGATACGAGTAGCAAGCGAATTATGTTCATTTTCGCTTTCACACACAGTGTCAAGATAATTATCCGGAGATTTGATCGCTCTCCGATAAATGCTGACGTCACTTACGAGTCTGAACTGAACTGAAGAACCGGATGAATCCTGGTACTCAAGTTCATACACTGATTCCGCAGGTTTTAATTGAGGAGTTGTTGATCCGAGCCGAAAAGAACCTTCATTGGTGGGAATCGGGTGGTACCTTAGGACCGGGGGGCTAGACTCGATCGCAACCTTCTCACTTTCCGCCTCTCTTGACGTGACCGCGGTGGTGTCATGTTGATTCGTCAGATTGGATGCAATGTCATCGACTTTTCGCTCCAAACGCTCAAATCGAGAATTGAAGGTACTCCAGTCCCTCTCCATTTCCCGTTTAAGGGCCAAATCGGCCTCACGTGGGACGACTCTGATAGCCGATTGCAGCCGGTCTTGAGTTTGCCGAGCGTTTCGCAGCAGGAGACCTAGGACACCGGCCGTGACTGCACAAAAGACCAAATTCAGCCACAAGATCACTGGCATCCCATTCGGATATTCGCATGCCCACCAAGCGACTCCAGGCCGCCCAGAATCCGCCCTTTTTTTGATGTTACTTACACTCCTTATAGAATCATCATGTATTCCTGCAAGTACATCAGCTGGTTCGAAGGAGACCGACTGGTGGACCGGCGTGATCGATACATTTGATGATCGGTTATCTAGTCGACCAGCCGCATCATTTAAGGGCGCCGTAGAGTCGTTCTTAGTAGCTTGCTTAGTAACGCGAACGTCCACCTGGCTCCGCTGTTGGGAGGGCGCGGCAAAGAGAATCCACTGTACCCCGGACAGCAGGACTATGGATACTAGGAGGAACCAACCATGTTTCTTTGTCATGAGGTTTTTGGATCCGTGCCTACCCTTGCTTTTTCTGGATTAGATTATATGCGAGCCTGTTCAGTCCACCAACCAGCGGATAGAAAAACAGCGGTTCAGCAATTTCTTCAGAGGCATTGTTGTCCATTTCTTCCATTCGCGCCACGAGACCAAGATGCACAAATTCACGGTACTCGTCGAAGCAAATATCTTTCAGCTCTTTCTTGAGCGAAACACCAAGATTGTTTTTCAAATTGAAGGCCTTCAAAACACTGCCGGAAGAGGGGTTGTTGATATCTTCGAGACAGGCCCAGAAGCGATCAATATCTTCTCCTACTCTGTTTAAGTACACCTCCGGCTCTCGATTAATTGCTTCGTATTTCAAAAGGCTCCCCTGTTTCGACACTTGCCCTCCCCCGACGTATACAACCTTGATATCTTCAATGTCTTTTGCGCCTCCGGCTTTTAGGCTGAGACCTCCTTTGCAGGTAATCTCCTTCGGTTGCTCCGCCCGCTTGAGTTTGATACTTCTATCAATTCGACTTCCATAAACATGCTCGAATACTCGTGTTGAAAAGGTAGCTAGCCTATCCAGTTCCTGATTATCCCCAACGTATGACAGTATCTTCGAACCGGTTCCACTAAATGTGATATACCCGGGTGTCTTCAAGTCCAGCGACTTCATTAGCGAAGCAATATGATAAAATATGCTCGCGATGAACATGAAAAACACGGTTCGGAGCTGCTCATCGTTCGTCAAATCCTTGCTGAAATTGATCGGTATCTTCTTATCGGTAATAACCTTGTTTGACTCTAGTGAGAACCAAAACGAGACAAGATCTTCGGATTTATCGCGTCTTCTAATCTCATCATGTACTTGATTCAAGCGAGTCAAATTGTTACTCGCGAGACATCTGTCAATATTGTCGTAATACTTTGATACAAAGCCGTTATTAGCGATAGATCCGTTGTAGCCGTCCCCAAAAATTGAATTGGCCGCAAATTTGAACGAAGAAAGCGCTTTCGGGACGTCTTTTTCAAAAATAACAATGTCGGTTGTCCCCCCACCAATGTCGATGGCAATCGCAGGGCGATCAGAATTCATGACATTCTCTTTACTGACATAGTAGTAAAAGGGAGCCAAGCTCTCAGAGAGTGTCTTGAGACTCACGCTGGTCGAGATGTATTTTTTGATACATTCGGCCCATGCTTCTTCAAGTCTCAACCGCTTATGCGCAACCATGCTCGACGGGTAGAACCCAATCAGTGTCGTTTTGTCAAGGCTCCCTCGATTCATGAGTATCTTATTTCGGATCAGAAACATCAGCTCTTCCAAGAACATTTCCACCCGGCGGTACGAGTCCTTGTCACTTGAGTAATTGGACCACTTCAGATTTGTGGACGTATCGGTGTATCCGGCTGATTTGTCCTTACCGTACATGAATGGGAGCATGTAATCGGCTAAAGCAAACGTCGGTTTTGACACATCCACCGTCATGTTCTGTCCAATCACAGTTCGCTGCGGAAAGGATGCGGTCGACTTGTGGTTTATAGTTTCGGGAATTAATTCTCGGGGCGGTAATGTAACCAGTTCAGGTTTTACCAGCAAGTCGAATCCAGTTTTGTATAGGGTGGCTAACTGCATATCCGACTCATTTATTTCAAACGGCTGAGGTCCCACCTGGTCCGCCAAGTATTCGATATGTGTATTTGTGGTTCCGAAGTCGATGGCGAAGCTATAGGGGGATGTGCCCTGATCTACCAATACGAATTTAGGAATGATCATCCCTTGCATTTGGGGTGAGAGTTGAGCCTGGATTGACTCGAACGACTTGTCCTCAAGGACGTAGAATGTCATCAACACATCATCGCCTTTACTTCCCCGTTGACGAGCGGGAATATTGGTCAATCGTTCGCTCGGGCTACTAGCGCGCGAATCGTAGAATTCTAAGCGAGCGTCCTGCCGCATTGGATCTCCTCGATCCACGAGCATAATGCGGTAGTGCCCGGTAGTCGGTGGTCTGAGTTTAATTAGCGGTAGGATGGAAACACTTACACTGGCCTTTACGATATATCCCTTGTTTCCTTCCTCGTCCACCGCGGGGAGTTCATGATCACTCTCAACGGGATAGTACAGTCTTTCAAAAACGATATACTCGCGGTCTTTCTTGATCGGAATCTTCAACGTGACCTTGACTCCGCCAGGCCCCAGTTTCTTCATTTCAAACTTTTTGAATCCCGACTCCGTCAGCCCCTGTAAGTCTCCTGGGTCCAGGAATTGGAAGAAAAGCGGTTTAATGGGAAGGAGGAAGCCATCATCAACTTCTCGTGACTCCAAGTTCCCGTCGAAGAATTTCGAATCGTTTATCGGATAAGGGACTTGCAGCAGATATGGCTCCAGAATATCGCTCACTGTCAGATACGGATACTTCACCCCGATTGCAGGCAAAGTGCGTTCGGAAAGTGCTGCCTTGTCGGCATAAGGAACGGCGATATTCCTCGTCCATTTGTCGTTTGTGTATATCAACTCTTTCGACAACTCATTTTGCAATACCAGCGGTTTGCGTGGACCCTTGAATCGACTCGATCGGATCACAAAATCACTCTTGTTCTCAATTTCGTCCCCCCCCCCTTGCTTTCTGAGTGCAACTCCCATCATTTCCACTTCATCATTAGGAATTCCCGTATCAATACATGGAAATCTGTTCAGCGTATTTTCTAGCTTGTGCGGGTCACTTTCCAAGGCTGATATCGCATGGAAAAGCGCTGAATTGGAATTTTGCAGGGCTCTTCTGCTCTGCTCCAGATAGGCCGCAAATTCTCTCATTGAGACAGTCAGTTTGTCCGAGGACTTAAATAGGCTGTGTAAAAAGATCTGGTATTCGGGGTCTCGTCGGTGCAGAGGATTGAAATCATCATCAAAGACTACATCATTGCCAAACCGGATTTTAACATTGCGCAAATTGTTTGCGGCAGAAAAGAAGAGCGTGGAAGGCGACGTGCCGCCAATGACTTCGTGATCCCATTTTATCATGTACAGTCGATTTACCTTGTCAAATCCGTACACATTGCCATCTTGTTCCTTGAAAAGTCGGTAGGAATCTGCCAGGAGTTTGTGTTTGACGTTGCCATCAATAGACAGTGACTCCAGATCGTCCTTGGGGTCCCACGCCACAATTTCCATTCTTCCCGGGAACCGATCGCAGTTGAAGAATATCTCCCCAATGTCGAGTGAATCAGAGACGAGTTTGTGATAGATGGTGTTCCCGGCCAAAGCCGACGAATTGGTCACCGCTTCCTGGCTGACGTAACCGAACGCTGTCTTGAACAGATCGATCCTTGCAAAGGGGCTCGGAATGGAAGTTATCGGACGACGTGCCGTGGCTCCAGCGGGATCACTGATATTTTCGATTTCAGTCTTTCCGTAAGGAGTACATTTCGTCCAATCTTCGTAGGCCGCGCCCTTGTGAAAACGGAATACCTTTTTCGTTCCCATTGTCAGAACCCAAGTTTTTGGTTGACGAGCGTTGACGTAGCCAGAGAGAACAGCGTTATAAGCTTTTCTTCTCTTGACTCACTGGATATCATTTTTTCGGTATCGTTGAGAGTGTCATTGTAGAAGTGCAGATTCTTCTTCCAATCTACAAGGGATTTCGTTGGGGGGCATTCTGTTACTAGCTCGAATATATTCTCTGAGGCTAGATTCAAGCTGTATGGATGGAACCCCTGCACATTCGTCGACATTTCCTGAAGCCATTCGATAAATCGTTCATCAAATCTCTTGAGATGTTCACCGAAAAAGGGGTCTTGAAGGAACGACCGATCAAATGTTGTACCTCTTCGAGCAGCCCATGGCTGTTTGGGAAAATCGACAGTGATCTCTCGGTTCAAGTATAATACAAAATAGAAATACTGCGTTAGAGGTTTCTTGATCAAATCCAGAGTTCTGGCCCCTAGACTTTTTAGAGTGAGTGGATTTGAGTTGCTCGCCACTCCAAATTCCTTGTATACTGGGTTTTGCGCTCTCCCAGACTTGGTCTGCAAATCCAAATCCGGCATATTCACAAAATCAACAATGGCAAGCGCTGAAGCGAGCTCGACAAAGTGGGCGTCGTTCTCCTGCAGCACGGATCCATCAATATTCTCATAGTCCTTGGTCTCGGGATCGCCGATGTAATAAAGGGCGTTGAGCGAATTGTTTCCGGAGACGTTTCGTTCATAATACGTTAGTGCCGCCTTAGCTTTTGACACGAAGGAATTCTTGTCGATTTGACTCTTTGTTACCTCGGTCGGAGCAACACCGAAGTAAGGAAGTATCGTTATTGCTCCGATGATGGCATTCTTCAGATGCTCATGATTAGATACCTCCGGCCCCGCATTTCTAATATTTTTGAGGATTAGCGGGAACCCGGCGGCACCGGTTCCCCCAAATATCGAACTGATAATAAAAATGCGATCGTCCTTCTTGAACTCGGAAGCAAAGCACTGGAACTCCTTTGAATTCTTGAACTGGTTTAGCACAACGCTGCCGATATTGGGGTTCCCCCTAAACCCCACGTCCATAGTAGAGTTCAGGTTCTCTTCAGAGAAGAGGAGACTTGTCAGGGCCTTATTTTTGGGATCGAGCGTGGAGAAATCAATGAAGTCTCTGAATCGCTCGTTCGTTACTCCCTCCATCTCAAAGTGAAACCCCTCAGACACAACATTGCTGGATTTCTCGACGGTGCAGGCTTCACTGAGTGTTCTTATCCGGGTCTTGAAGAACTGAGACAATCTGGCTTCGTCTATTTTAGCTCGGATTCGCTGGTAATTCTGGAGAATCTCTATGGTCCGATTCATGTCGCCATTCGCTCGATCGGGATCAACGATAATCGGGATAATTTCTTGCGTCTTGATGTCCACGCCGCTTGCGGCCAAGAAAGAGAGGGCCTTGAGGACCCGAGACCCGGTGCCGCCAATTGCGAAAATGAAAAGTCTTGCCATGGCTTCTACCTCAGGTTGATCTTTATTGAGGAATCGGTGTTTTATCGCAATTCGTACTCCACCAGCGGAGTATAAAAGAGAGAAGGGTAAACGTGATCACTGCGAGAAAAGCGTTTGTTAATGCAAATGAGAAGTAGTCTCCGCCACTATAAGTTCTCCCGAGCCCGAGCAGAACGGATTCGGTGTACACGTGAGCAAAGAACCCGTTCACAAGTCCTACCACTCCTAAGACTAAGAGCCAGTGATACCACCGATTTAAGCCCGGATGGTCAATTGCATAGTAGTACAAGCCAACAGCCCCAAGGCAGGAAAAGACCATCACCAGCCCCACAACAAAGTAGAGGCCGTTTTGGTACAGGTCGTTAGAAAAACCCTGCGAGTAGAACAGGATTTCGTAGGCAGATCCAAAGAGTTCGTTCATTGTCTTCTTCCTAGTAGGGAATGGAAAGTCTAAAATAGTAATCCCTCGATGAGGCAGCCTTATAAGCTTCGAACACTCCTTCGATCAAATAGCGAAGCCCGAAGGTTCGACTCATGTAGTGTTGAATCGGTATGTCAGTCTCTGTATGGGTACTATCAACCCACGAAGGGATGGATTTTAGAAGTTCAACGACGATCGGAGTTCCCTTTACCGCGTTTGAGGTCTTCAACATCACCAAATGCGTATACAGCAATTCATTTTCTTTTGACTGAACGAAGTGGCGATCGTTTGGATTGATGCTATCAGGCTTCAAGGGAGTTATCGACCCATTTACCGCCTGCCCGAGTTTCAAGTTTGACGGAAGTGCCAAGTAATCGGCGTCAAGAGGATACTTCTTCAGATCGATAGCGATTGCGAACGCAGCAGAGAGTTCTCCATTAGCCTCATGTTGAGGTGTTATTGATTCGATTCCGACTATTCGATCAGCATGTGATTTCTCCCACTTGAATTTGATCTTCCCCTGAATTCCTGTTTGTCCGAGTATCGTGTAATCGATATCAGACGTATCCTCCGGGCAAGAGAACACCATCGAATTTCTAAAATTCTTGGAGTTCCGAATTGGAATGGAGGACAGGAAGAACTGCAATTGATCAGGAACGCCGAAGCACCAGATGTAAAAAGGCCGCGATGAATTGGGAATTGTCGCACTGGGAAGCTGCGTGGGTTGATTGTGAACATCGTAGTAATTACCGTTGAACCGCGATTCCATTTTAAAGACAACCGTACTAAGATTGACTCCTCTCTGAAATGTCTTAAGAAACGCCCCCATGGTTAAACTCTTCTGATTAGTCAATTCCTCCGTCGGGCTGGCGTTCCCGGGAAGCGAAAGGATGCAGTCCGACACAAGCACACCTACGGATTGAGTATCGGCCTGCGCCAGGATTACCGAAAAGACTCTGTTGAGGTCACTAGAAGAGCGATCACCGACATTGTACATGGTCGACCTCGGGTTCAATTTTCTTATGAACTCAGGTACGCTATGTTCTGCTACAGGAATGCTCGTGTCATTAATGAAGTTTAAATGAAGAAAGGCCGTTCCATAGTGATATTCCGATTTTATGAGCATTGCTTCGATGTCGTCCTTGTACTCCGTCTTGCCATTTAAGTACCCGTCCATGCTGATCGTATTGTCGATATAGACATTCAGCTTGTGAATCTTTGCGATCCTACTCTTACTTATGTTCTGGTAGGGTCCATTCACCTGGCGATCCCTGGGTCCACATCCATGAGCTATGATGCCCACGGTTACGCAAAACAAGACGAAGAACGAATTGATATACTTCATGGACAAAAACCGGGAGTTTGAAAAGTCGGTTGCCTCAGGGAGATCTGGGTTCCCATTCTTATTACGACATTCAATCGCTATCATGGTCTAACTCCTAAGCGACGATCGATTTGGCAATGCATAGAATGCTCGACATCACAACTGCGACGACGCTCATTTGAGTCCCCGGCTTTGAGCGGGTGAAGAGTACAGACTCACCGTAACAGAAGGGTCATCTCACTGGACAATGAAAACTCTCGTGACTCCGCTGTAGGGCCTCTAGTCGTTGACTGGCGGAGCTTGACCCGGGTGAGCGATTTTGATCATTGTCTTTGACTAATCTTCTGTACCGGCTTCTCGCACGATAGTCACCTTTAGAACGTATCCCCTTCATCGCATCGTTGCCCACCGTGGACGTCGTAAACCGTTATCCCGAGCCTGATCACACGTTATGACACATGGACCGACTGAAGGGAAAAGAACGAGTTCAAGTGCAAGATCAGATGGGAAGAAACGGGGTAGCGCAGGAACGTAACGGAGAATCTTAGCGCGGGGAATTAAGCCTCGCTTCGCAATGTAGTTGTTACAGGTGTTCTATTATGCATTCTACCTTGACCCTACTCAAAAGTCAAGGCCTTGGGTCTCTTGTCGAAAATACACACCGACCGGAGGAGCCTCAGACATTCCAAAGCTAGATGAATCTGCGCAAATGATAGGTTTATGGCGCTTGTCGGTAATCGTCGGACATCAAGGGTGAGAGACTTGAGCCCTGGTTCCCGGTTTGGCATGGCGGCATTTCTTGCTTCCACACGGCCGCCTTTGATACAATGATTCAACGAATGAGCTATCAAATGCACACTCATAATCGGCGTTTTGTCCCAAATGGTAAGAGAATTGGGTGCATTTCGTCCTTGGTCAACCACAACCTAAGGTCGGGGCCGATCCGATGGCACAAGACAGTCCAGGCTATCATGTTCCGACTTCGGCAATAAATCAAACAGTTCCAATCCAGTCACTTCTTCAATGTGTCGGACGCTGACGATGTAATCCCACGGTTTCCCGGGAAGAGTTGTTTCTCTGTTTTCCATGATAAATGCGATCATTTCATGTGCCCCGTTCGACTCTTCACACAGAATCGCCTCGTAGAAATGCGTTGGAACAGCAACACTATCCGGGCCAATGAAGGTATCCGGCTTTTTTGGATGTCCCTCCGCGTCGAGGAACAGTGTTCCTGTGATAATCCATATGCTTCCCACTGATCGCGCCAACGATCTGACCTGTTCCTCAAGTCGTCCCCCCATGCCACGATTAAGCCGAGCTCTCTCCGGAGACATGTTTGACAAATAGAATGTCTCTGAAATCGCTATTCGTCGCGTTTGAAATCTCCGACAGGCGCCATGTGCCCTCGATCATAGCCACTTTTTTTGTAGTCGATGAGTTCGGCTCTGCTGCCAACAGGAATGTCGGGATCGGGTCGGAATCTGTTCTTTCTGATTGAAGTCCCTTCCAAATCGTGCCTAGTCAAGTGGTAGGCAACCCAGCCTGGAACCCGCAACGAGTCTTCATGCAATATCACATAGTACTTTTTGACCAAGATTCTCCCATTGCCGCCGGGATAGCCATATTTTATGTTATCGTTTCCGTTCAGAACATCCGGAATGGGATAGCGAACTTGGGAAGACGGAGGGGTGCGGCGACAAGCGGGCGAAGAGGCTGCAAGAAGGAGCCATATCACCAAGGATGTACAGTGAATTGTCACGGTACATTGCGAAAAACTTCGTATGGATGGCGCCATTCTCCTAAGCCCTTCAACTATTGGCAATTCAAAGGCAAGCGTTCCGCCAGTCGCCCGAAGCTCTGGGCGTTTTGATAACGGTTACATTCCCTTGAAAGGACGAGCTGGCAAAGCCTCCATGGTGTTAGAGAATTACGGGAAGGAGGCGTGATCCACGGTAGTTGGGGCGGACGCCCACTGCGAGCCTGTCCAGTACCGGATCGACGTGGCGAGTACATGGAGGGTTGAGTCCAACGAGACGTTTCGGAGGTTCTCTTTCGCAACATACTCATCGAAACGCACGTGCGCGTCATCCGAGGCGTTGATCTGCTGGATCACCATTTTACGGGAGAAGACATAATCTAGCATGGAACTGTTGTGACCGTATCCATAGCCAATTGAGAGACTTTGCTTGTTCTCGGAATAGACATAACTTGCCCGGCCGCGGGCAATCCGGTCATCCTCAAAAACAGACTTGGGAAGCTCGACATAGTACTCTTCGGCGACTGAAGGCCTGTACCCGAAACCCGGAGTCGCACTCGATTCTGTCAAGCCGACAATCTTCTCAGGGTCGACCACACTCACTACTGCACGCTCGATCGCGTCGTTAATCCCGCATAGAATAATCTTCTGCCGACCGTCGCCGTGAAGATCTGTCATGTGGAAGCTCTCAAAATGCCCGTAATGCCAGTACTCCCCGAGAACAGTTCCCTGGTGAGCGAGTCTCAGAAGGACTGATGTTGAATGCCGATTCTTGAGCGCAATGAGGAGCGTCGGTTTGCCGTCAGGGCCATCGCGGCCAATTGTCAGCATTACCGCCGTAAATGTCGATTCGATCGCTTGTCCCTTGAAGTGTGCATCATGACCTAGAGGTTCCTGGAGAAGATGTTTGGAGTCCGCTCCATATACTCTGAGTGTCGCCCATTCCTGCTGAGTCGCAGAATTGCCAAAGGGTAGGACGGTGAGTACCTCGTTACGGCCATCGCCATCAATGTCCGCAACGGCCGACAGAGTGAGATGATCCGCCACTTCCGCTTCCCCGTACCGCTCCTGGCTCGCCCAGTGTTCTTCCCACAGCTTCTGATTTGAGTTATTATAAACTTCGAGAGCTCTCGCGTCATCGTCAGTGATAGCGTGGACAGGATTCCTATCTGTGATTGTGGTCCTGAGTAAGAGAGCAAAAAGCAAGAGAGCAATTGACAGCGTGCTAATTCCCGCAGTCACTACGGGCCTCTCCCGCACCACCCGGGATATAACTGCGGCTCTGTCTTTCCAGTTCCGGGACCTAGTGACAGGCACCCTTTCCTCTCGCCAGGTGCGGATCAGATTATGGGTACCCCGTTCCGTTCGTCCGGGAAGTAAGTTGCGCTCTTCGTGAAGCGCGGCATAGAATGCGTTGAGCTCATCGTACATTTCCCGGCAACTGTAGCAAACACGGATGTGCTCGAGGAACGATGTCCATTCCGCGTCTTGCCGCTCAGGATTTAAAAGGAATTGGGAAATCGTATGTTCATCGTAGTGTTTCATTGTCCCATTGCTATATCCTCGCGAGACTTCTTCGTTGCGCAAACTCTTCGGTCGGTCAGAGAGGCGCAAGTCAAAGCAGTTCCCGCAAATTCTGTTTTACCATATTCTTAGACAGTTTCGCTAGATACTCAAAATGCGTCCTGTGGCTCCGGCGGTATTCTTCCTGAGTGAGGCCTGGGATGAAAAGCCCGAGATATTCAGGATAGGAGAGAAATCCGCCGTCGTTTTCAAGAAATGTATCCAGAACCATCTGATGGAGCGCCATCGTGTAGTTCTGGAAAAGCTCCGGCCCGATCTTGCCCGGAACCACATAGCGTTGCCTAAGTTTCCAGGAGACCTCCGCGAAGCTTTTTTCTATTGTTGCCTCCGCGTCGGCTTCCAGTAGGGCGTCATCGATCTCAAAATCGTTCCGTAGCGCGGTGTGCTGGCGCAGGCGGACTCGTTTGGTAAGGATCGCCAGATCCATGAGACTGTAGAATCGCCGGAATTCATTCTGCGAGTTGAGGATGGAGAAGACGGCCTGCAGGATTTCCCCTGCAGAGGATTTCGCGCTCACGCTTCCCGCCGCCTCACACTCCAGTTGATCCAACGGATACTCGGGGAGATGCTCGTTCAGTTCGGCTGGTTCGCAGGTGAAGAAATATGGTTGTGCGAGCCGGTCGAGTTGCTTTATAGAAGCGTCGGACCGGACTGCATATTTCAGATTGCGAATGATGCGGGCCAAGAGCGGGTCATTTTCGCGGTAAAGACGAAATATCCCGTCAGCCACCTTTGTGAAGACTAAAGCCCGGAGCTGATCTTCAAGCTCATGATCCTTCAGATTCCGCCAGTCGAGGCACCCGGCAAAGTAGTCTTCCAGTTCAGGAAATCTCCCTTCTGGATCGCGTTCCAAGACCTCCGCGATACAATCGAACGCTATTCCTTCAAGTGGGATCTGGAAGGAAGCCAGGTGGAGTTTTCCGGATGAGATCAGCTGTTTGAGGCGGATAAGTGCGATCTGGTATCCTATTCGGGCAAGGCTGTTGGCTTCCTGTTCGGTGGGAGGATGTGCCAAGCAGGCTAGCAGACCATCAGCAATTGCCGAGGTGCTTGCGGACATTGATACGACCTGGAGGGTTAGGAAGCGAATGCATTATACCGTTCATAAGCAGAATTCTCAACCCCGGCCCGAAAAATTCTTGTGACTGGGATCACAAGGATAGCTAGGCCCCTGCTCATATTCGCCCCACATATGTGGCACTTCCGCAAAATGGGTTGACCGCGAGGATATGCATTAAGAGAAACGGTCAAACCATCAAGTTCATCACACAAGCCAGTTTTTCCTCTCCGGCGAGATTCCGGTTATTCGGCTTCGCATACGACACCCCGCGGTCTGGATGAATGACCTGAAGCAGCCCCAAGAGAAACCCTAATCAACCATCTCCAAGAACAATAAACAGGGTGACACTCATGACAATCAGAGCTCTCATTTTCCTCCTCGTGTTCCCGGGCATGCTTTATGCGCAGACCGAGCGCACGATCAGATTAGATGCAAAGGCGAACGCACTCTTGTTGACAACAAGCAATGCAAAGATGGTTGGCAATTTGACTCCAAACCAGCCTTACACCATCAGTGTTACCGCTAACAGCGTGCACGCACCAATGCAAGGTGCCTTTTTCGCACTGGCGAACCCCACCGGAGGGTTTGTCAAGTATGTCGCATCAGGACAGTCGTTTACGTTTGTGCCAGCCAATAGTTCATTCCAGCTTGCCGCATTCTATGTCGACTGGTCGTTAACGACTGACAACAGTGGTACGGTCACGGTCAATATTACGGGGCCTACCTCCCAAACGCTGACAATAGATGCCAAGAATGACGCAATTCTTCTTGACACGGCAAAATCAACAATCGTCGGAAGTCTGGCTCAAGACACAACATATGCTGTGTCGGTGAGCGACAGCGCTCTCTCCGGAGTTCTGGCGAGTGGAGTATGTTTCATGTATCAGGATGCCGCCGGAGTGTTTGGTTTCAGATATGTCCCGTCCGGTAGTGCGTTCACATTCATGCCAGGCTCTGCATCCCTGCCCTACCAAGTGATCCCATTCTTTGTCGATTGGTCAACTCTAAATGACAATACGGGCGCACTCTTTGTCAAATTCAAACCGCCACTTCAACCGATTTTGCGCACGATCAGATTAGATGCAAAGGCGAACGCACTCTTGTTGACATCAAGCAATGCAAAGATGGTTGGCAATTTGACTCCAAACCAGCCTTACACCATCAGTGTTACCGCTAACAGCGTGCACGCACCAATGCAAGGTGCCTTTTTCGCACTGGCGAACCCCACCGGAGGGTTTGTCAAGTATGTCGCATCAGGACAGTCGTTTACGTTTGTGCCAGCCAATAGTTCATTCCAGCTTGCCGCATTCTATGTCGACTGGTCGTTAACAACCGACAACAGCGGTACGGTCACGGTCAATATTACGGGGCCTACCTCTCAAACACTGACAATAGATGCCAAGAATGACGCAATTCTTCTTGATACGGCAAAATCAACAATCGTCGGAAGTCTGATTTCAAACCAAACGTATGCTGTATCCGTGCGCGACAGCGCTCTCTCCGGAATTCTGGCGAGTGGAGTATGTTTCATGTATCAGGATGCCGCCGGGGTTTTTGGCTTCAGATATGTCCCGTCCGGTAGTGCGTTCACATTCATGCCAGGCTCTGCATCGCTGCCCTACCAAGTGATTCCATTCTTTGTCGATTGGTCAACTCTAAATGATAATAAGGGCGCACTTTATGTCGATTTCGATAAGGTCACCGCAGTGAGCGGAGCAGTTACCCCACCGCAGCAATTCTTTCTGAGCCAGAACTACCCCAATCCCTTCAACCCGAGCACGACCATTAAGTACGAGCTTCCGCGAACGTCACAAGTAAACTTGAGCGTCTATGACATCCTTGGTCGGCAGGTATCCGTGCTTGTGAATGACAGAAGGGACGCAGGGTCTTACGAAGTGAAATTCGATGGGTCGGCCTTCGCAAGCGGAGTCTACTTTTACAGGCTGCAGGCCGGAACCTACGTGGTAACGAAAAAACTTCTGCTCTTGCGGTAAATCCTGACCAGCTGAGATGAGAAAGGGAGCCCCGGCATCACCCGTCGGGGCTTTTGTTTATCTGCTCTTCATCTCACCTCGCACCCGCGTCCATTGTCCCAGGAGCGGCCGAAGACCTGAGATGGTCCTTAGCCATCAGGTGAAGACATTGTGCCACATAGACAGATACTTCAGCACCAGCATTGATTTGCAAGTATGAAAGATCAGAACTGGTTTAGTTCTATGGTACGTCGCCCTCATTAGCGAATTCTGTCAGGTTGATCGCACCAGCACTCGCCACCGTTCGTCTCGCATTCCTCTGAACTCGCAATGCGATGAAGGAGCCGAGCGAGCATTCGGGTTTCTAAGGTTGGTCGCTACGAGATGGGGCTAGTAATCCTGGCGCACTTTCGATAATACTCAAAACCATACTCAAGGGAGCGGTATGATTCGAACCCTGTACACCTACTTCGGTTTCTTTGGCATGTTGATTCTTCTGTGGTCTTCTGCCTTTGCACAGAGCAACGCATGGAACCAGGTTGAGGAGGGTCTTTTCGTCGGCGAGTTTGGAGCGTCCATGCAATCGGCCGTGGGAGACTCAAAGGTCACTGTCGTGAGGATCAATCCGCGACTTTTTTCGCTGAAGCTCGTGTGCGCATCAGAACACGGCAACACGCGAAGGACCGCAAAGCAATGGTGCAACTCCCAGAGGCTCGTCGCCGCAATTAATGCCGGCATGTTCCTTACCGATGGCCTGACCAATACCGGCTTCATGAAGAACTACGCTCACATAAACAACAAGAAGCTGAACTCGTACAAGTCGGTGCTTGCGTTCAACCCCACCATCGAGGGAATCCCGGAGGTACAACTGCTTGATCGACAGTGTGACTCATTTGACAGCCTGACCAGCCGATACAACACATTAATCCAGGACATCCGCATGATCAGCTGTCATCACGAGAATGCCTGGCAAGAGCAGAACAGGCGTTGGAGCATGGTGGCGATGGGGATGGACACAACCGGACAGGTATTGTTCTTTTACACGCGTTCGCCATATTCTGTTCACGAGTTTATCGACATTCTGCTTGCGCTTCCCCTCTCTGTGGCCCGAGCAATGTATTTGGAAGGCGGACCGGAGGCATCGTTATATCTTTCGGCGAGTGGTACTGAAATCGACAAATTGGGAAGTTTCGAAACAGGCTTCAATGAGAACGACGATAATGACCACGCCTGGCCTATTCCGAATGTTATCGGAATTGTCAGGAAGGTAAAGAACTGACCTGTACGGCCTGACCTATTAGTGAGATTTCGATTCCCATCAATGAACGGCAGCCAATGATATACCATACCCTGATCGAACGACTCTCAATGTAATGCAACAGACTTCTCAGTCCTTGTCACGGGTCCTATTTACCGCACATCTACTCTCGCACCAGGCTTTTCACTTACTCCTCGTGCCCCGTTTCGCGCTCGTTCATCTCCCCTCGCACCCGCATCCAGTGTCCCGGGAGGGTAAAACAAAAAGCCCGATGAGTTCACCGGGCGTGTTGTGTTCGGATGGTCGCGAAGTCGAAGTGGAATCAGCTTTTTCGTCTCCACGTACATCCCGGCCTGCACCGATTAGAATGGACTCCACTCGCCAGCTTGCTCCCATCGAACTTCACTTCGTGATATCGTGCCGTTTCCTCTCACTGGATCAGTGCCACAACAGCTGGCCTATGCATATGATATCGGTCACCTCATATCCAAGCATCGTACGAGTCAAGGGAGAGAGTTTCACGGCGTCTTCTTGAACAGGCGTAGCAGGTACAGGAGAATGACGGCGCCAATGACAGCCACGATCAGCCTGCCTATCAATCCGCCATCGGTGGAAAAGCCCAGCATCCGAAACAGAAAACCGCCGATCAGCGCACCGACCACACCGACGATAATGTCTCCGATGACACCGAAAGCTTTCCCTTTCATGAGCCGTCCTGCCAGCCAGCCCGCAGCCAGACCAATGAGGATAAACCAGAGCAAATGCATGGGGGTCCTCTCTCTCTCTGTTTTTGTGGGAAAACACTGAAGGGCATCCGAAACCTCTCCTGGAGGCTTGCTGAATGCCCTATTCAAGAAACTGATGGCGCCAAAGCAGGATAGTCCGGATACAGGTCCAGTTTCCCGGTTACGGGCATAAGACTGACGCCACTCACGCCCATAGCATGCAAATGACTGAACCCAGATATGCTGCTGACGGTGTATTCATATCCTCCGTTCCAAACATTGTTTTGATTATCAGGGCTCAGTTTGACCATTCCAAACGGCAATGTCGCGCCTGGAAACAGCATCCAGCGCGAATTCGATGTCCCTGTGAACACATTGACGTAGTCCGCCGGCGTTTGTCTTTCCTGGGCAGAGACCATCACCGTGAGGGCAAGAGAGAGTAATCCAATTCTCGCGGGTATCATTCGTTTTCCGGTTTGGCAGTGACAAGTGGGAGATAGGTTCGGGGCACGCCGTCCTGCAACGGCGAGGTTACTGCGTGTGCTCTCGCAGCCATTTCTGGACTTCTTTGCCCCAGAGGCCGTACGCTTCCGGCTTCAGGTGCGTGCCGTCGGTCGTCAACGCAGGGATCATGTCCCCATCAACCGATAGCACCGGGCGAAGATCAATAAACCCATAACCCCGTCGCCCACAGAATTGTTGCATCAGATAATTAAGCGCATCAATAGCTCTGTTCACATTTTCATTGTGAAGCTGATACAGAGTGGATTGATACACGGGAACAACCCCGTTGTGCGCTAGAGAATCCATGACCATCATCTGGTTCTGGAAGATCCGTTCCGTGCTGATACCCAGCGTGTAATCGTTTATTCCCCCTTCAATGAAGCATATCCCGGGATGATACTGCCTGAGAATGTCTTTAATCGTCCAGGATAATTGCTCCGTGGTGAAGCCCGGAATTCCCCAGTTCACCACATCCTTTCGGCTCAGGAGGTCTTCCCATTTCCCCTGATGTGTAATTGAATTACCGAACATGACTACTGTCTTGGTCGTATCGCGTTCCTGCGCCGTTGTATCCGTACCCGGCATAGCGCGCATGATGATCAAAACGACAACAAGGAAGGCACTATCCCACATACGAATGTCCTGTCGCCTTGTGAGCATCCTCGAATCTCGCAAAAGTGAATCAGCGGACTGTTCCCGGCATGTGAAAACCGGCTTTAGAATCATCCAGCACCAGCACCCAATCGCATCCGCGTCCAGTTTTCAGCCATCCGAGTTCTCGTGAAACTGCGCGCGGCGTGAATTCAACCTCTCCTGCGTTCTTATACTTCCCAATGCCTGTCGTTTCGCCATTTCTCGGATTGTACCACCATGCGGCTACGGAATCGCCCGTGAGCTTCCCCATCTGAATTGTCACGGGGTATCCGGTTGGGATGTACACCAGGGCGTAGCTGTTTCCCCGCGTCGCAATGCAATGATCTGAAAATACACCCTCTCCTTTTGCAATGAGTGATTGATCTGGCACCCTTTCAAGCATGGGTCTTGACTCAATCAGATTTCTCAGATACTTCATCTGAGATGCCCCCTCGTCCAGCAAAGCCTTCTGCCAGCGGGAATGGACAGAAGTGATGGGTATTCTGTTCGTATCATAGAACTGCCATACCGGATTGCAGCCGTAGGTGTGTCCGCAGGCACCGGCGAACACTGACCAGTAAGCTATCTGACGTACATCATAAGCTGTAAACTCGCCGTTGTTCTCAAGCCAGTTGACCGGGTGTTCCTCATACGCCGGTTCCCCGTTTATCGTTGGTTTTGGCTTCGACAAATTCCAATCGGCAATCGCTTGTTCATATGCGCGGGTAAGGCTGTAATCTGAGTGATACGAGCCCCACATGTTCATTCCAAGCCATTCGTCCTTTTGAAACCACTCTGACGAAGAAGCAAAGCAATGATACGTCATGAACGTAGTGGAATAATCCGTTCTCCCGGCGAAAGAATTGGCGCCATTCGTTCCGTCTGCAATGCCTTTGGCCATTGCCCGCCACAGAGCCAGGCCATTTGAGCGCTCGGCTGGCAGTCGATCCCCGCCCAGGATCCAGACGATGTTCTTGCACATACGATACCTCTTTCCAAGAATATTACCGTATGTATACGCCTGGAATTCAGTATTAAAGATTGCCCTGCCATCGCGCGGAATGACATATTCGCCCCAGCATGGCAGCAGTCCGATATAGATGCCAAGTTCCGCCGCTTTACTTATGATATAATCAGCGTGGTCCCAGTAATCGTACTCATCCGCTCTTGCCGGATCGTTGCCCGGAGTAATGTTGAGTTTCGTCGGATCGCGGTCTATCAAAGGTACAGAACCATAAGCATTCGGAGCCTTTAACCCGTCAAATTCGGAAAGCAAGACTGTCTGAACAACATTAAACCCCTGTTCTTTACGGGTTTTCAGATAGTTGACCGCCTCTTCCCTGTTGAGCCTGTGGATCAACTCCCATCCTGTATCACCGAGCCAAAAGAACGGTGTCCCGTCTTCGCATTGAAGATAGTGACCATTCGGTGACACCACCAATCTGCCATGGACTTGCCTGCCTTCGGCAACTGTCGAAATGGACACAACCACAATCAGCAGCATTGATATGTGCTTCAACGTCCTCCAGCTCCTGAAGTGTGTCAATAACACTATTCTCCTTAATCTGGCTTATCGTAGCATCGCCGTCGAGGCAGTGACGCCGATGCGTGTAACAATGAACGGGCTCGCGTTCAGGATGTGTGCATCCGGCTGGTTCACAATGACCTCCCTATGTTGTTCGAAAACTGAGCCGGCCGTTGGCGACCCCATGCTGGGGGAGGGAAGAAAATGCATTTGACGTGCCAGCACAGAAAATTCGACTCGGTTGGAACGTGCAAGGAATTTCTTACAAACTCAACAGGCACCTCGCCTGGCTTGGCCATCTCACCCCGCACCCGCGTCCGTTGTCCGGAGAGGGGCTGGAAGGGTCTGAGGACCTATATCTCCTTGAGTTCCCTTGGTCTCCCTGTGACACAGCATCCCAAACATGCTAATGCTGACTCGCTTTAGATGATTATGACTTGTCGGCTTCCTCCGGTTGTTTTGGCAAAGCTACGTTCGACTTGGGGAACGGTATTGCATTCTCCGGCGTTAGGAGTGGTAGATCATCTACGTTCTTTCACATAACGATTGTGGAGCCCCCTCTGGCAACTGCTTCGGAGGGATCTCACAGGATGCAGGAGTATCTGTGGACACCGTGATTTTATGCCCCTCCAATCGTTTCGCTTCAACGGTTTCCCGACGAACGTCCGTTCTCGCATTTCCCACCGGCTTCAGCGTCACGACTTCCCGCCAATCACAAAACAAATTCATCTCTTTCTTTCCGTCATTAACACCGTATTTGCGTCCTCATTGCATCTCACATTTGACAGCCCCCTGGAGGAACGCCATTTTCTCGACCCACGGCATGAACGCGTTTTTCCTCTGCCGCCTCATGGGAAGATGAAGAACGTATCCATGACCACTCGATGACACAGATACCAACCAGGATGTACTGTCCTTCCACAATCATTCAAGGGAAGTATTATGAAACGAATACTCTTCGCATCGGCCATAGCGCTGATGGCGTGTGCCACAGCAGTGCAGGCTCAAGATAGCGTGTCAACCACGCGTATTGATTTACAGCACAAAGAAACCAGGTTTATGAAAAAACATCTGCCGGATATGCAAGAGAATCTTCTCCAAACGCTGGAGACTCAGAATCCGGTTATGCAGGCTCAAGCAGTGCAGACGCTACGAGAATTGGAACAGGTGTTTCCCCAGTACTCGTTCAAGCTGTGTCTTGCCCCTCTGGAGAGAAAACTGAAAGACGAGAATGCAGACCCAACCGTACGCCGGCTTGCCGCGCTTGCACTGGATGAGCTTCATTCTGATGCTGGCGACGCTGTCATTACAGACGTCGCAAATTCTTGCCAAGACGGAGGTCTAAAGACTCTGTGTAACGCACTTCTGGTCAAGAGCAAATACCAGTAGGCGTTATCTTCTCGTGTCACCAGCACACCAAAGGAGATCGGGCCCGTTGATCGCTCACGGGCCTTGTTCTCTGGCCCAACGTTCTCCTCACTGCTCTTCTTCAACACCTCATCCCAGTTTATTACGACTGAGAATGAAGGAAACGTCTGCGTCTCAAGACTACGGGTTATAACAAACGATTTGCCCTCCGGTGAAGTATCGTAGTCAACCAATCGGCACTGAATACTGGAGCAATGCTATCTACGGCCCCCCGGAGATGACTTGGATCGGTGTGAGCGTACACTATATTTGTCGAAACAGCAATGTGCCCAAGGATCGCTTGCACGAAGGGCACTGGCACATTGTGTTGGACGAGCCGGATGGCTCCTGTGTGCCGCAGGGAGTGAAGTTGGAGTAGGCCTCGTGCGTGTTTTCAGAACGTGTAGGTGAGGCCGATCATGAGGACGCACAGGAGGTGCGGAGCGTTGACGACAGCATCACGATGTTCTCCGACAGCGCGATTAACGCAAATCGTGACGCGCTGGGCAATGATCTCGTCAACCTAGCGTCGCGCGCCCAGCAATTCTATCGAAGACCAACGTCGCTCGCTGGCGGTGGCAATTCGTTCTCGCTACTCACGACGAGCGCAATAACGCTTCTGACGAATAATCCGTCGAACGCGAACGGGTCCTACACGATCGAGACTGCAGGAACCGGCAGCGGTTCGAACTCCCTCGTGGTGATCAAAGGTGTCGGGAACGAAATCTACAACGGGTCTCCCGTCGCAATGCACGTGTACGTTTATCCCGATCACGACAGCATGGTCACCGTGAATTAAACGCCATCTAACGCTGGTTCTTGCGATTTCACATCAGACGACGGCCCGATGAGAATATCGTCGGGCTGTCTGTTTGACTGTAGCCCTCCCTTTGCGACTTGCCCTGGGAACTCACTTTGATCGTCCCGCGGGTTACTCAGTATCTGCTAAAGAAGGATCTCTCCACTCCCGTTACAGTACATCCACTCTGTGCACCGAGCTTTTCACTACTTCATCATGCCCGCCTCGAGATTGTTCAATTACTCTTGAACGGAAATTCTATCATCTCCTCCCAATGGTCAAACTTCGTCCGGGTTATCCTGGTTAAGATATTTGCGGCCGGAAACAGTAGGCCCGACCCTTGCGGAGTTGTTTGTCGACGTTACATAATGAGATGCGTGGCGTTAGGTAACATCAGACTCCCGGTGGAATAGCAAGCTGCATTTAGAACTTTCCATTATCCGAGTTGATCAGGGACATTGCAAGACTGAACGATGCGGATCGGCGAGAATCTGCTTTATCAGCCGGTAGCGCCCGTGAGGATCTGAATTCGCAAGGCGGTAGAATACACAATCCCTTTCAGGGTATTCGATCCGGTGATCCAGGTCGCGCTTCTCCTCGTGGCAGAACGATTCTCCGTCGCCGATCAGGAATTGAAATTCGCGAGTGTTCGGTTGATCGACGGTCGGGTAGTAGATTTCGTTGACGATGCCATGGCTCAGTGTGAACCAGACCCGACAGCTCGTGTGATAGGCGGTGCCGAGACCTTCTTTGGCGCTGGATGTCCAGTGGGGTTCGATTCCGGGTGCGCCGAATGCGAGGGCATTCGCCCGTGGATTCATATCAGGATATCAGGATGTCGAACACAGCCTATTCGCGCTTGAGTTATTTACCGGAGCCGGGGATAGCGTTGTCGCTGTCGAGCAACGTGTTGTCCCCATACGATTGGCCGCCAGGCGTGTCCCTCTCTCGCAAGCAATTCGTCGGCTGCCTTTGGGCCCCAGCTGCCTGCGGAGTAATTAGGAAAATTGCCGGGATGGGATTCTTTCCAGACCTCCAGGACCGGCATCAGAAGTTTCCATGCCGCCTCGACCTGGTCGGCGCGCATGAACAGGGTGGGATCATTGTTCATGACATCCCAGAGCAATGTTTCGTACGCGTCCGGCGAGGGGACCGCAAAGCTGTCTTGATAAGAAAACCGCATCTCCACCGGCCGCAGTACCATCTTTGCCCCCGGATACTTTGCCTGAAAACCCATCACGATTCCCTCCTCAGGCTGGATCGACAGGACGAGTCGGGACGGATTCCAATCGCGGCTGGACTCGGGGGGGAACGACCGGTGCGGCACCGTGCGGAATTGGATGGCCACTTCCGAGAACTGACGGGGTAAGCGTTTGCCTGTACGGAGATAGAACGGCACTCCCTGCCAGCGCCAGTTATCCACGAACAACTTCAAAGCCGCGAAGGTCTCCGTTCCTGAGTGAGCAGACACATCATCTTCCCGGCGGTAGCCGCGCACTCTTTTGCCGCGAACGGTGCCACGGCCATATTGCCCGCGCACGGAGAACTCCTTGACCGCGCTACGGGGAATGGACCGGACGGCGTGAAGGACATCAACTTTCTTGTTGCGAATCTCATCGGCATTGAAAGAAACCATCGGTTCCATGGCTACGAGACAGAGGAGTTGCATCAGGTGATTCTGCACCATGTCGCGCAGGGCCCCCGCATGGTCGTAATAGCCGCCACGATGCCCTACGCCCACCTCTTCGGCCACAGTGATTGTCACGTAGTCCACGTAGCGCCGGTTCCAGATCGGCTCGAACAGCGGATTGGCGAAGCGGAACGCGAGAATGTTCTGTACCGTCTCCTTGCCCAGGTAGTGGTCGATGCGGAAGATCTGTGATTCGTCGAAACTTTCCCCAAGCGTTCGATTCAACTCCCGTGCAGAATCCAGATCATGACCGATCGGCTTTTCCACGACAATGCGGTCGCGCACTCGATTCCGGTTCAGCCCCGCATCGGCCAGGAGTTTCGGAATTACACCAACCATCGCGGGGGGAGTGGCAAGGTGGAAAATGTATCCGGCTTTCACCTTCCACTCCTTCTCCAGTTGTGCGCATCTCGTTGCCAAATTTAAGTACGTTACCGGGTCCCTAAAATCTCCCTGGAGATACGTGACGTGCCTGGCGAAGTCGTTCCAGTTCCTCCTTTTCACGTTCCGATTTCGCGAGAACCGCTTTACGCCGCCCAGAAAGTGATTGTGTAACTCCGCATCGCGCATAGGGATGCGATCCACGGCAATGATCGCAAACTTTCCGGGCATCCGACCGTCTCTGTGAAGATCGAATAACGACGGCACGAGCTTGCGCCAGGTCAAATCGCCAGCGCCGCCAAAAATCATGATAATGGTCGGAAACATGTCCATATCGCTTACCGTGTCTCCCAGTGCATGTGAAACGCGTCTGTGACGTCGATGCGCTCATAGGTGCGCAAGCCGGAATAGTCACGCTGAGCCTGGATGAGATTGGCTGGCAGGCAGGCGCTGTAACAAGCGTCGAGTGAATCCAACGAGACCATCGCCCCGAGGTCGGCATTCCTGACCGGGTAGCCGGGCCCGAGCATTGGAGCACACGCTATGGACTTGCGTTCGTCGTTCTTGAGTCCTTCATCACGACCTCCCGGACATTGATGGATAGGCTCATAGCTCCTTCAGTGCGTTGAACGCGGCGACAGGCAGGGCAGAGATGGGCTCGGGGCCCTCAAGCGCCGCCATGACGAGAGCCAGCTGACGCCCATGTTCACCCACGCTCAGGGAGCGCAACACATGATGTGCCCCCTGACGCAGCCGCACGGAATCGGACCGAGAGATGAGCGCCCGGAAGAGCGGGACGATACCACCGCGCCCCATGGCAATGAGTCCTTCGCCGGCGAGCCAGCGGACCCCCGGCAGTTCATCTTCGAGCGCCAGCACGAGGGCCGGCGCCGAGGATGGATCATGGATCCTGCTCAGTGCCCTCGCGGCCTCCCGACGAGCATGGTCATGCGGATCGGAAAGCTTGTCTACAAGCGGAGGCACTGCCGACCCCCCCAGCGCAATGAGAGCGTTGCAGGCCCCCTCACGAGTTACGGGATCTTCGCTGCGCAGCTCCTGCGCAAGATTCGATGCCCGCAACGTCGTTCGTTCTTCTCGCCTCTCCATTGTTCTCCCTTTCTTCCCCGGCAGAGTGCGTCCAATTGGCGACTATACTGGCTTCATGATGAACGGGCCAGCCACCCCGATTCCCGTTCATGTTCTTCGGCCAACCGGTGCTTCCAGGCCGAGAGGAGTGCAGGGCGTCCCAGATAGCCGACGACGTGATGGGGATTCTCTCTGCTGACCACCGGAAGGCGCCCCACGTCGCCGCCCAGCATCCTGTGGGCGGCATCGCGCAGGATTTCATCGGGATATGCCACGATCAGGTCGCGAGTCCCCGCATCCAGGACACTCTCATCCCTGTCCCGTTCGAGTGCCCGCAGAACATCCCCCCGGGTGATGATTCCGACAAGCCTCCCACCACGGTCCACGATCGGCAACGCATTATGACGTGTGACACCCGGGTCGCGCGCAGCAATCCTGTCCGAGAGCTCGCTCACCTTCGTCTCCGGAAGAACGCTCTGGGGTTCGGCGTCCATGACATCCTCCACGCGTCGGGCCTCGAGCGGGTCGACAGCGTACTCGCGCGAAACGTGGAGTCCGCGCCTCGCGACCTTTTCGGTCAGAATTGACCTCCTCAGCGCGAGCACTGTGAAAGCATGGGCGGCGATGCAACTCACGAGGAGCGCGGGGAGCATGTTCACCTCGTGCGTGAGCTCAAATGCGAACATGATCGCCGTGAGCGGCGAGCGCATGGTCCCTCCCATCATCGCGGCCATGCCGACAAGCGCCCAGAGCCCGGTGTCTCCCACAGGAATCCACTGGGCTTCCAGCGCTCCCAGAGCCCCGCCGATTATGAGAAGGGGCGCCAGCACGCCGCCGGAGGTTCCGGATCCAAGGGAGAATGACCAGACAAGCGCTTTCCCTACCAGAAGCGACAGCAGCACACCCCCGATCACCTCTCCGCGCAGCAACGATCGTATGACATCATAGCCAACGCCGAGAATTCGCGGATCGATAAGTCCGCCGATCCCGACACCGAGCCCCCCCAGAACGGGCCACCACATCCAGTGCAGGGAAACCTTCGAGAAGAGATCCTCAAACCAGTAAACCAGTGTCGTCAGTAGTGTGGATCCGATACCGGCGACGAGACCGACCGCGAGGGCGGCAGCCATGATCCCCAAGCCCGGAGCTCCGTGCGGCACCATCGGGAATATGGGTCCTTCTCCCAAGAGAGGGACGCGGAGAATTCCCGCAACGATTGATGAGACTGCAACGGGGATAAAGCTCCTCGGTTTCCATTCGAAGAGGAGCAGCTCGACGGCAAGCAGAACCGCAGCAACGGGGGTAGCGAAGATGGCGGACATGCCGCCGGCAGCGCCTGCCACAAGGAGAGTTTTCCGTTCGGCCGAAGAGAGGTGGAACGACTGGGCAAAAAGAGAACCGAAGGCCCCGCCGGTCATGATGATCGGTCCTTCCGCCCCGAACGGCCCCCCTGTCCCGATTGAAATGGCTGACGATATCGGTTTCAGTATCGCCACTTTCAGCTCCATCCGGCTGCTGCCGTAAAGAATTGCCTCCAGCGCCTCGGGGATCCCATGCCCCCGGATCCTGTCCGATCCGAATCGGGCCATCAGCCCGATGACGATCCCCCCTACAGCGGGGATCAGAACCACCAGCCACCCCAGGTGGTTGCCGGCAGGAGAACGAAACTCACCCGAGACCTGCTGGTAGAAGGCGAGATTGGTAATCAGATTGATCAGCCAGACCAGAGCAGCAGCGACAAGGGCGCTCATGATGCCCACGACCACCGCCATGAGCGAGAGCATAATCACGCGGCTGTCCCTGGTGAAGTCTGCCAGCAGGTCTTCTGATCGGTCTTTCAAAGGATCATCTCCTTGTGAGAATATCAATGAGTGTCAGGACGATCGTCACTATCAACCAGACAACTCCCGTACACGTCACGGCACGCGTGACGCCGTCCGCCGAGTTCACATGCATGAAGAACAAGACTACAGGCGCCGCCTTCTCCAACACATCGACCCGCGGGAAGTCGTTCAAGGCATCAGGCGAATAGAAAAAGGCAAACGACCCCCCTGGAAGCACCCCGGGAACGGGTGTAGTTATTGATCTGCGGTGATCATGCAGGAGGGGCAGGGTAATAGCTGTAGAGACGGGATGAACCGCAGGTACGGAGAGACAGGACACGGCGTGTTCGATCCCGTTCACCCTCTGCATCGAGATCTCAACGATCGCAATGCCCGTAGTTTCTCGCGGGTCATGCGGACAGCTTCCTCCGCCCGGTACCCGTGCATCCTGACAGCCCTGGAATTCCAGCTAAGGATAGTCCCTTCGAGGCTCTCGCTGACAGTTGCGTCGTCCGAGTACTGGACGATAGAGGAGAATGTGAGAATTGCGTCGTCAGCGCTCATCCTGGCGGAAATGTCCCTTTCGCTCAGCGCAATGAATGCGACGTTGCCTGAAGGATCGCGAATGACATTCATCAGATCCTCGACAGGGACGAGCGACCCATCTTTCCACCGGAGAGCCGATTGGCGGGAAGCACGGCCGTTTCGGAGTGCTTCCTGCAAGACATCATGTGTTTCTTGAAGACGGTTGGGGGGAACGACAAGATCGAAGAGAGGCTGGTGCCGGGTCTCAGTGGAAGTGAAGCCGAAGATCGATTCGGCTCCCCGGTTCGAGAAGAGTACCAGCACTTTCGGGGGAATCGCGATCAGAGCTTCGGAAGATCCGTTGACGAAGGCGTCGAGCAGCGCATAGCCGTGGTCCGACGTCACTCCTCCCACATCGCAGGAGTTCGGCACCATGGTGCGTAACTGACTCATGAACGCGCCCATACCAGAGAACAGAAGGAAAGAACGGGTCAACACACTTCGAATTCAATATAGACACATGACCTGAAAAAGTCAAAACGAAGCCCGTCCCGATTTGCGCGCGGCTCAGCTGGCGATCGCCAGGCTCATGATGGCCATCTGCTCCAGTTCGTGCGCCCTGAGCAAATCTGTTGGCAGGGCTTGCGCCTGCCGATCCCTTGATCGACCTGCATGGCCTCGCGTCGGCAAGCTCGTGCAGGCGTGGAAGAACGAATCACAGCCCACCCATATTCGCCGGTTCTTCCTGCACCCAGATCACTTCCCTGGCTGCTGCGTGCCGCTGCAAGGTCCTGCGTGGGGAAATGGTACCGGCATGCGAGAAGTCCCGGGTTCCTGAATCAAACAGTGATGCGCAATCGAATGGTCTCGTCTGCCGGGCGACCTTGTCTTCATCGGATTGGGCGTTGCCCCGTTGATGGTCGCAGCAGGAATGACATACAGGTACTTAAGAAAACAATCGAGAGCAAGTGCAGCATGAGATGTTCCTTGCCTGCGTATTCTCGATCTGATGCGCGAATGCATAAAACAGCACGCAATTCGACGTTCGTTTATCTGCAAAGGCGATGTTGAATCAAATCACTTCATGCCACGAGAACAGATAAGGAGCGTGGTTACGGGGGGAGGGGCAGGATCCCCCATCATCGTTATTGCTCGATACGACTGGTACACTGGCAGTGATTGCCCATCCCGCCGACATTCACGAGCCTGTACTCCCCGCGGGGAGATGCCCCCGACATCGTAAGTGCCAGGCCCACGAAGAGGAAAGCAAAAAGGACCAGCATGCCGGTGCGTGACATCTTCATGGCATGACCCTTCCATCTTTGTTAAGTCGTTTGCCGATGGCTGCGACCCCCTGATGATAGTCCGCGAGGTGAAGTGCCGGCCGGACCGCCGGTGAAAGAGAGAGAACATAGCTGACCAGTGCCCACTGATCTGTTTGATCGTCAAATGCCGATAGGTACGATGGCATCGGTGTTCCGTTCAGCCCTCCGAAGATCGTACGGTAGACGTCAGCCGGCGCGTAGCCGTTTTTGAATTGCCATTTGTAGGTCAGATCTGTCGGACTGATCGGGTGGTCCCAGGCATCCTGAAGGTCGACGGCCGAGGGACCGTCCCCCAGCCCTCCCACGCCATGGCAGGCGGCGCATTGCGCAGTCTTATAAAGCTCCGCCCCTCGACGGGCGAGATCAGGGAACTGTGGGGGAAGCGGTGGTGTGGGAAGACGCTCTGGAGACTTCTTCTCTTTCCATGTCTGAACGAATTGATCTGAGAAGATCACAAGGTACCTCGCGACATCTGCGATTTGTCCTTGCGTCAGGAAATGACTCCAGGCGGGCATCGTGGTGCCGGGAACACCACGCGCAATCACGTGCTCCACATCTCCAATGTCAGGTAGTTCACCTGTCTGTGTCGACCGAAACTTGTACATCCCCTGTCTGAAGTCCCGGGGCTTTACATCAAAGCCGCCCGCAAGGAACCCGTTGCCGTCTCCCGCAGCGCCGTGACAGGGGACGCACTGCTTGCGGTACACCTCCTGGCCACGACTCATTGCATCGGATTCCGGAAGATCGGATGGGATCGGGGGAACGGGGGGATTGGGATTATAGCGCTCTGCCTTGGCCACGCCAGGCTTTGTTGACCACTTGCTTGTGTCGTCCGTGAAATAGATCCCGTGAAGCTGGGCCGTTAGTTTGTTTTTCGCCCATCCTCCGAAGCAGGCAAAGCCCGGTCCCAGCATGTCATACATCTGGAAGAATTGGTATGCCCTTGCGTCTGTCAGCACTTCGCGCACTTCGTGGTAATAACGCTCGTAGGTGTATTCGAAGCCGACTCCCTGTCCGCCGATCAGGTAGATCCTGTCCCTGACAGGATCCACGACAGCCTCCTGGTGAAAAAGGTACCTGTAGTAAGGGCTGTTCGGTCCACCGCAGTACTCAAGGAATGCAACCCAGGGAGCTGCGGAGCTAGAGTCGATTTCCGCCAGCCTGTCCTTGATATTAATCCCGTAGACACCGCCGTACTTCTCGAAGAAGTCAGGGAATTGCGTGTCCATCCATTTGTGTTCTCCGATCGTGTGACCGATGGTGAAGCCGAAACTTGCCAGTGTGTGTGTCTCCCATCGCGATCCGGGAGCCCAATGAAATATAACACCTCCGGTTGGCCCTTCCCACTCTGTGCCGCCGTACGCTTCAACCTGGTGTTCGGCAAGCTTGTTGTTGAAGCACCAGAAGACAAAATCAAGCCACCTCGGGTCTCCCGGTACCAGGGTAAGCTGCGTAGTACTCAGGTCGTGGTCAGGATTATAGCTGGTTCGAACCCCGCGCGATTTCTCCGCCCACGTGTCGGCAGTCCAAGCGAACCCACTTATGTGGCGGTACTTCTTTTCACCCGAACTCTCACCCAGCAGATATAAAGCTACGCCTGCGGCTGCGACTATGATCAGAATGAACCACATCCGGCCAGTCCGGCGTGGCCTCGAATCACGGTTCCTCATGAAGATTGTCTCCTTTAAGCTGTTGGAATCGCCGGAAATTCAATTGCGCGTGGACGGAGGACTACAATCGTAACCGGCAAGACTCAAGAAGATTGTGAGACCTCGAGGCCGACCGCAAGATGCTTTGCCTCCAGAGCAACGGCCTTCGGAAACAGGATGCTATTTTCCAGGTGAACATGCTGGTGCAGATCCATCTCGAATTCCTGAAGCTCCTGGTATGTTACCTTGTAGGTCGTACACGCGTCCGCTGGAGGAGTGTAATTCGACGAAAGACTTCTGATTTCATACAGCTGATCCCCAGCCGCCCTATGTTCTACCTCCATCATGCGAATAGGGTTGCGCACCGTGCCGAACGCGGGTCGTGCGCATTGCTCGTTCCGCTCAGAGGCCGCCTCGAGCATGTCGATGTAGGGGAATAGAACCTCTTCCTCCTTAGCCATGTGCTCCTGCAACTCCGCGGCTATTGCCTCGAATACGCGGGCAATTCCGACAACCTCTGGATGGTTGGCGCCATGCACCGCGGCCACCTTCTGCGTGTGTGTAAGAAGCACAGGCACCATCTTCTTGACGTGGGCGTGATGGGTCGCAACGATGTGACTGATCAATGCCGAGAGCGAAAGGCCACCGAAGGAATCGGGGGCGGGCTTATCGCGCCACAGGAGTTGTTGCAGTTCGGAGAGCACACTGGTCTTGTCTACCGCTTTCTCGATGCACGCATTCTCGACGGTCCGCCCCCCCCTGCAGCAGAAATCGAGCGAATACTTCTCAAAGACGGCCGCCGCCCGGAAGTCGTCTGTAACAATCTCCTTCAATGTTGCCTTGCTTAAGTCGGTCATGTGCTCCTCCTCTTTCTGTTTGTTCCCTCAGATGAATTCCCCCACAGTATTTTCCCCGCGTCCGTGAGGCGGAGTATCCCTTTCTGTTCCATCCCTTTCACGCAACGGATCACCGTTTCAACTCTTAACCCTGTCATATCGGCAAGCTGCTGGCGGGTATACGGAACTCTATAGATCGTGTCCGGACCGGGTCCGTCTTCTTTCCGGAAGTATTCTATGAGTGTCGCAATGCGGTGTTCCGCCTCCTCCCCCGCCAGCTCTGATAACATGATGGATTTGTATACGAGCCGGCCACTGAGGACTTGTGTGAGCTTGATGTGTATGTCGAAATTGTCCCGTAGTAGTTGCATGAAGGGATCGTACGGGCACTTCCAAATCTCGCTCTCGACGACAGCGATTCCGGAGGATGGGTAGGGCATATGGTTAAAGAAGGGGGGTTCTCCAAAACTCTGGCCATCAACAAAGTACCCCTGCACAAACTCGCGCCCGTCACGGCTGTACGTCGCCATTTTGATCTTCCCCGACTTCACAACATGGAAGTTCGTGGCAGGATCGCCCGTCTGGAAAGCGGCCTCATCCTTTTTAAGCTCGACAATCCGAGATTTGTACTTCTTTAGCAGCGACTCAGGAATCATGGACTTGCCCCCGATGGTTGAAATCTAGCGAAAGGCCGAAGAACAAGCTTATGAGGTACGTCATAAGGCGAACAAGCGAATGACCGACCTGCGTTATGCGTCAATGCGTGTCACTTTCCCCAATTGTCCCGGTTGCGGCTGTCCCATTACAGCTTTTTCCTTCAAAGTATATTCACTCTCCCCTTCAAACTCCATTCAAATTGATCATGCTCATCGAGCATGGGCATCATTTCACCTCGTACCCGCATCGATTGTCCGGGATCGAAGACCGGCCGGAACGGTAAGGGGTATAGTACGAGACATTCAACAAAAGGTTCGTCAGCACCTTTTCCATGAGCGCAAAATCGATCCTGACGAGGAGAATGTCGGCCGGGGTATCAATATCGAGCCGGTAGCCGGAGAGCTCGGCGGCAGTCCTTGAGACCGCGGAGTTGATGCAAGATTGCAGGCGCGCAGTCCTCCATCATTCAACACATCCGGTCCCTCTAGGCCGTGTTTTTTGGGTTGACTTTTGTTGTTTGGTGTGTTAATTTAAGACTAAAGAGTCCGAATTAGACCCTATGAGCCTCATTTTCAGCCGTCAGTGCGAATACGCCCTCCAGGCAGTTCTGTTTCTTGCCCTTCAGGAAAAAGGCGAGCGCGTTTCGATCAAGGACCTGACGCGAAAGCTGGATATCCCGTACCATTTCCTCGCCAAGATACTCCAGGACCTTTCCAGAAAAGGGCTCCTTGACTCGCTCACGGGCCCCGCCGGGGGGTTCTCCCTCGGGCTGCCCGCGAAGGAGATAACGCTGTTTCACATCGTCGAGGCGATCGACGGCCTTGACCTCACGCAGAAGTGTGTCATGGGGTTTCCGGAATGCTCGGGAAAGCACCACTGTGCCGTGCACGAACGATGGGCAGCGCTCAGGGAGGGTATTTACTCGATGCTTGTCAGCAAAAATATCGCCCAGCTTGCCGTTGAAATGAAGAAGCCGGGGTACCAGTAACAACGGAGGTCGGGGTGATCGGAAAAGGAGTGCATGAACGGTACCATGCGATGGTCCACGAGCTGCATGAAGCGTACCTCGGATCGCGGGGAGGAAGGCGGAATTCATGAGTGCTGAACGAGCATCTAGTGCAGAACTCAATGTCCTGGCGCTGAGGCCGCGGAAATTTCCTGTCAGGAAGATTCCGCCTGAGCTCCGAAGGCGGAAAATCGTTTTTTCCGTTGAACCTGTCTGGTACAGGCGGGTCCTCTGGCGTCTCAGAGAGGATTCCCAGTTCCTGCGGACGACTGTTCAGGCCGCATTCGCGCTCCTCTGCATCTGGATCGGTGTCGAATTCTACCTCTTTGTCCGGTGGGGAATGTCGGGCGGGTCGGAGGCACTCGCTTCGCGCCCTCCCGGTGCGGAAGGATTTCTCCCGATCAGCGCGTTGATAAGCCTGAAGTATTTCCTGCTCACCGGGATTGTCAACGGTATCCATCCCTCCGGACTCTTCATACTGCTTGCGATAATTGCGGTGAGCCTCCTCCTGAAGAAGGCGTTCTGCAGCTGGATCTGCCCGATCGGGACGCTGAGCGAATCGCTCTGGATGCTCGGGCGAAAGTTGGTCAGGAGAAATCTCACGCTCCCGCGATGGCTCGACTACCCACTCCGGTCACTGAAGTACATACTGATGGGCTTCTTCGTCTGGTCGGTCTCGACCATGGATGTCCGGGAGCTTGCAAATTTCATCTACAGCCCGTATAACAGGGTCGCCGACGTCAAGATGTATCTCTTCTTTGCGGACATAGGAGGAGAGGCCATCTGGACGATCATTATACTCATGTTGCTTTCGGTGTTCATCAAGAATTTCTGGTGCAGGGTCCTCTGTCCCTACGGAGCCCTCCTCGGAATCGTGAGCTGGCTGAGTCCCCTGAAGATCACGCGTACGACGTCGACATGCATCGACTGTGCTCTCTGCACAAAATCGTGCCCTGCGGGGATCAACGTGCACCGGGCGGCCCGCGTCTGGAGCGACGAGTGCATGAGCTGTCTGGCGTGTGTGGAGGCATGCCCCGTGAAAAACACACTGGCAATGAAGGCTGGTGTTCGCTCGCGCCCTGTTCCCGGATGGGCGTTCGGCCTTCTCGTTGCAGGTGTGTTCGTTGTAGTCACGGGGCTGGCTGTCGTGACCGGCCACTGGCAGAACGACATCTCACGGGCGGAATACCTGCGCAGGTTTGGGCAGATCGATTCCCCCTTGTACCAGCATTTCCGCGGCCGTGTGCCGCAGTACGGGCCCAATGACTGAACACGGTGTTCCCGGCCTGCCCGGCGTGTCGTTCTTCGTACTACGGTAATGAGGGGGCGTTTTTCTGGATGTTGCGCTTTGACAAGGGGGGAAAAGACAATTTACAGGAAGGCGAGGCTATGCAAGGAGAGATCTACAGGTATCTCGCAGACGACCACGACAGGCTGGACGCGCTGTTTGAGCGCGCAACAGCCGATCCTGACCATGTCGACATGACGGCGTACGCTGAATTCCGTTCGGGGCTGTTACGCCATATAGGAATGGAGGAAAAGGTCCTCCTACCTGCTGCCACGCGTTTCCAGGGGGGGAGACCCCTCCCGATAGCCGACCGGATCCGTCTGGATCACGGCGCGATCACCGCGCTGCTCGTGCCTCCCCCCAGCAGGACGATCATCGACACGCTCAAGGCGATCCTGCAGGTCCACAACGCCCTCGAAGAGCAAGAAGGGGGAATGTATCTTGTATGCGAACAACTGGCCGGAATTGAGATGCAGGTAGTGCTGCGCCAGCTCATAAGCGCACCGGAAGTTCCTGTGCACCCGCTTAATCCGAAGCCGGAGGTGCTCGAAGCCACTCGCAGGGCAGTGGAGCGCGCCGGGCACAGAATGAGGGAGTAGCTGAGGCTGACGCGACAGGAGGTTCCCTCCTTCGGCCAAGAAGCGGTACGGCGTGATTACGCGAGACGTTAGCTGGCATTGCAACGGTGCGGGTACACGGGTCCCGTCTCCTCCACCATCACTATTGCTCCATTCGACTGGTGCAATGGCAGTGATTGCCCATCCCGCCGACCTTCACGAGCCTATACTCCCCGCCGGGAGATGCCCCCGACGTCGTGAGTGAGAGGCCCACGAAGAGAAAAGCAAGATTCACCAGCATACCGGTGCGTGACATCTTCATGGCATAATCCTCCCTTCTCTGTTGAGGCGCTTGCCGATAGCGGCAACTCCCTGACGATAGTCCGTGAAGTGAAGTGCCGGCCGGATCGCCGGTGAGAGCGAGAGGACGTAGCTGACCAAGGGCCCACCGGTCTGTTTCATCGTCGAATGCAGAGAGATATGAAGGCATCAGTGTCCCGAGAGGGTCGGAAGAGTTTGAAGCTGTGTAACCTTAAGGATTCCGAACCTAACTGTCGGCACACATGGGTTATCTTGAGTGTGCTAGTCCTTGCTTCATCTGCCCTGCCCGATGTAATTGACTCCTAAGGACGGTTTGGCTGTTCAGTAATCAGGATCTAGTCGGAGTTGATAGGCCGGAAGCAAGTCGCTTCAGCCGAAGAGAAGATGTGCGAAACCTCGGCATGATTGTTCCCAAAAAGTAAGAGCGGAAGATAAACCACCAAAAGCTTTTCTCAATGAGAATAGGATCGATCAGCCCCTCGATCCCTTTTGCAGCGAGGGGAGTTTCACTCCAGTGTATACCGGGGTGCTCATGATGAATGGTGTGGTAGCCGTTGTTGAAGAGGACAGAGTTCAGCAACCCGACAAAATTGCGGGAGTGATTCCAGCGTGATTCCTCGTCCGCATGGACATGCTGCACGTAGTTGAATATCAGGACGGCATACAGCGAAACCTGATTCGGAATGATGATATAGAGAACCGCCTTCTTCCAGTCGATGATCAGCGCGACGGCATAGAACACTGCAATCGCGAGATATTGGGATGCTGCAAGCAAAAACCTACTGCGCTTTGTTTCCCAGAGGTGCTTGAGGTATTTGCGGATCGGCGCCTGCTGATAATATCCGCTGATCGAGGGATAGGAGATCAGAGTCAGCAAGTTGTTCGCCTCGGTGAAGCGATACGTCAGTGTGTAGTCCCCCTCGCGATTGTTGAACTTGTGATGGTTGTTGTTGTGTGTGGGAATCCACGCGAACGCGGGAAAGCCGTAGAAGAGAGTGATCCAGTAATCGGTGAGGATGTTCAACAAACGTGAATGCCAGATTGGAAGGTGATTATGGTTGTGGGCGATCACCGATACGGAAACCGCCATGAACAGGCACAACACGAAGAGCACTATGTTGAATGAGGGAAGCATCCATTGGATGATCAGAACGGCGGTTGTCACCACCATGTACAACAGGGTGCGGCGATCCGCTTTATAACGCAATAATTTGGACATGGTCTGAATCCTCTCATGTATGGACTAAACCACCACCGCCAGAGGCGGTGGGTTTCCACAGGACAGCGCACGATTGGCGACAACGGTCTGATGAATTGGTCTTCCTCATACCAGGTAACGCACAAAGCCGGGTCACTCAAAAGTCGGCCATCCAGGACTACAATTACCCAGCCGGCACAGCCGTCTGCGCATAACCACCGTCAAAGACGGTGGGTTCCTACTTCGTACTGAATACTCATTCGGAACTGACTTGTGAATCCATCCGAATCTCCACAAGCACCTCGTTCCTCCTCATGAGCCAAGGCGTCCATGGTGCGTTATAGCGTGCCACAACGGGAGTGCCGATCACGACGAGGTTGCGTGCCCGCAGCCATGTCAGCAGTTCCTGTGTGTGCTCCTCAAACCGCTCTTCCCTCCAGCTTCCGGAAAACCGGATCGCCGCCATGGTTCGTCCCGGAATGCGTCTGATCAGCACCCTCGGGTCATTCGGCTCAGGCAACGTTTCAAGCGTATATCGTGACGGCATCATGAACGTCATCACCATCCCCTGACCTCTCCGCTGAGTCTCAACAGGTGCTGTCATTGCTATTTTCTCCGGGCGGGCCGTTGCCACCGGTGCTGTCATGGCGATGGACTCCCTGGCCCTGTTTCCACCGAATATGAAACCCGCAAGCCGGCGGAAGCCCACGGTTGTGCCGGCGTCCAGCTCCGCAGCCTCCACAACAGTCTCCGCCACGATGTATGGTTCGTAGCGACGCAATTCAAATGGGCCATCCCTTCGGCTGACCGTGTACTGTGGTTGTTCAATTGCCATTGTGCAATCTCCGGTGGTGATGGAAGTCAAGACGAATGAGGCCGTGAGCAGAACTCGTTTCCTTGTCTTAAGCATTGCTGAACATTTCGAGGTGAGCCCAAGACTCTGATGACAATGTTGTGCAACGAAGAGGGGATGGTCGTTCCGTACTGCCATCCGCCCTTTCCTTCCAATATGTACACGGTGTACTGATTGACGGCTTTCCCCACCGGAGCCCAGTCCGCGTTGAACTCAGGGTTGTGGCACTCTGTGCAGACCAAAGAGTGGCCGGACGATCTGAGGACGTACAGCGGTCGCCCCGACGGAGGTTGCCTCCCATTCACGACTTCTCCGCCTTTCGCGCAACCGCCCTGATCATCCCCCTGAATATGAGCGCGTGGACAGGGTAGATTCCATACCAGTAGGCAAGACCCGCGAGTCCGGCCGGATAAAATATCGCCGTCTGCGTGATCACAGCCCCCCGTCCGGCAGGTTTCACTTCGTACTCGAGCCACGCTGCACCGGGGACCTTCATTTCGGCCGCAAGACGGAGATGGAACGGGGGATCGTATGACTCCACACGCCAGAAGTCGAGCGGGTCCCCCACACGAAGCTCTCGGTCGGGCCTCCCCCGCCGCATCCCCACACCCCCAACAAGGAGGTCCACCACACCTCGCAACTTCCAGAGGAAGCCGAAGGCATACCATCCGTTTTTCCCTCCAAGAGTGCGGATAGGCTCAAAGGCCTTCGCGGGCGAAACGGACACGGTGATCTCTCGCGAGTCGAATATCCGGTTCCCGAGACGAACTCCGCCGTAGGGAGCAGGCCCTGCTGAAGAGAGCGCTCCCGACCATCGGGTCTCAGCGAACTCCCGGTCCTCGTTCCGAATCGCCGCAGCCATCGCATCGGCCACACCCAGAGGCCTGATGTCAAACAGGTTCAGCGCGGAAGGATCTCTGACGACGGTCGGATGCCGGATGCTGTCAATCAGCTTCCGTCCCACGCGCGCGTACAGAGGGGTGACCAGGCCCAGCCAGAGGCTGCTCAGGCGCGGCGTCAGAACGGGAACCGGGATCAGGACCCGACGGAGACCACGCTGGCGCGCGTATTCGACTATCAGGTCCCGGTACGAGACGACGTCCGCGCCGCCGATTTCAATCACGAGGCTCCCCAGCATGTCGATGTCCATGGATGCGATCAGGTAGCTGATGAGGTCCCCTATACCGATCGGCTGCGCAAGGACACTCACCCATCGCGGAACCAGCATCACCGGGAGGTGCTCGGCAAGCGATCGGACGAGTTCGAACGAAAGGCTCCCCGATCCGATGACGATTGAAGCGCGCAGCTCGACGACGGGAATGCCGCTGGTTCGCAGTATTTGACCGACCTCGTGCCTGCTCCTCAGATGCCGGGACAACTCCCTCTCATCGCCGGCAAGCCCCCCCAGATAGATGATGCGCCTGAGCGAGGAATGTCGTGCGGCGTTCGCGAAGTTGGTCGCGCCGAGCCGATCCTGCTCTTCGAACGATCCCGAAGAGCCCATGGAATGAACCAGGTAGAACGCGGTATCGCGCCCTTCGAATATCCCCTGAAGCGAAGGAGCATTCAGGACGTCTCCCGTCACCACGGTGGTGGGGGGCCTTACGCGATCGATGAGGTAGTCCGGTTTCCGGGCAAGACACCGGACATCATCTCCGGCAGACTGGAGGGCCGAAAGGAGCCTGCCGCCGACGTAGCCCGTGGCGCCGGCGATGAGGATCCGGTGGCGTTTTTCTTCTCTTTCCAGAGGTTTCGAGCTTTTCATTCCCTCATAGCATCTGATTCCACCGATTGATTCAGAATGAACCCGCTGTGTCGCTCAAGAAATTGGCAAAAAACGCCAGAACGGCCATTTTTCACACATAAACGAATAAATAGAATAAATCGAATAAAACGAAACTTCCGACTTACTCGGTGCGTTCAAGGAGAAGACCGCAAACTGGCTCAATTCATACATATTCCAACCACTAACCAACTGCAGGAGGTATAATGCATCCCAACAAAGCTTCCCACTTTTTGGCGCTTGCAGTCTTTCTGAGTTTTGGGCTGAGCTTCAACACCGGAGCTGCCCAGACCGCGAGGCTTCAGGTAATACACAATGCCGCTGATCCCGCCGCTGACACGGTTACAGTGTACCTCAATGGTACAAAACTGCTCAGTAATTTCGCATTCCGCACTGCGACACCGTTCATTGACGCCCCCGCGGGACAGCTACTCAATATCGGAATCGCAGGAAAGAACAGCGTCTCAGCTAACGACACGCTCAAGAATTTCCAGGTGACGCTGACGGCGGGGCAGAAATACGTTGCAATCGCCAGCGGCGTGGTGAACTCCACCGGATTCGCAGCCAATCCGAACGGCCGGAATATAGGACTTTCGCTCATCATTTCTACACCCGCCCAGGACACCACCTCGGGCGGGAACGTGGCGTTCGCCGTCGCCCACGGCGCAACTGATGCACCCGGCGTGAAGGTTGTGGCCCGCGGTGTCGCGACGCTTGTCCCGAAGGCTTTCTACGGCGACGTGACGTCGTATATCTCCGTCCCGGCGGCAGATTACACACTGGATGTCAAAGATACGTCGGGAACAGTGCTTGTAGCAACATTCAACGCAGATCTTTCGGGCCTGGCGAACCGGACGGCAACGGTATTCGCATCCGGGTTCCTGACTCCGTCGGCGAACAAGAATGGGAAGGCATTTGGTCTCTTCGCTGCGCTTGCGAACGGCCAGGTTGTCCCGCTCCCCCAGATCACGACGGCGCGCGTCCAGGTGATTCACAACGCCGCAGACAAGGCCGCCGACTCCGTGGATGTCTATCTCAACGGCGCAAAGCTGCTCACAAGCTTCGCATTCCGGACAGCAACGCCGTTCATTGACGCACCGGCAGGCTCGCCGATCAACATCGGCATTGCGGCAAAGCACAGCATGTCGGCCAGTGACACGCTCAAGAATTTCCAGCTCACGCTCACGCCCGGCCAGAAATACGTTGTGATCGCCGACGGCCTGGTCACCCCCATGAGCTATGCTGCAAACCCGAACGGCCGGAACACGGCGCTGACGCTTCTGATTAGCACCCCTGCGCTGGATACGACATCGGGCGGGAACGTGGCGTTCGCCGTCGCCCACGGCGCAACTGATGCACCCGGCGTGAAGGTTGTGGCCCGCGGTGTCGCGACGCTTGTCCCCGCAGCATTCTATGGAGATGTGACCGGCTATATTTCAGTTCCGGCGGCGAAATATACGCTGGATGTCAGAGATACGTCGGGCAAAGTGCTGGTCGCCACGTTTAACGCCGACCTCTCAACGCTGTCGAACCGTACCGCGACCGTGTTCGCCTCAGGATTCCTCAACCCCTCCGCCAATCAGAACGGGAAGGCATTCGGGCTATTCGCCGCGCTTGCGAACGGGCAGGTGGTTACACTGCCGCAGATCACGACGGCGCGCGTCCAGGTGATTCACAACGCAGCGGACCCCGCCGCTGACTCGGTGACAGTCTACCTTAACGGCTCGAGGCTGCTCAGCAACTTCGCATTCCGCACCGCAACGCCTTTCATTGACGCGCCCGCCGGCACGCCCATCAATATTGGCATCGCAGGAAAGAACAGCGTCTCAGCAGGCGACACACTGAAGAACTTTGCAGTCACGCTCACTCCGGGAGCAACGTATGTCGTCATCGCCAACGGGGTTCTCGGGACTGGTTTCGCGGCTAATCCGAGCGGGAGGAATACCGCGTTTACTCTCTTCGTCAACTCATCGGCCGAGGAAGCTTCTGCAACGAGCGGCAAGGTCGAGTTCGCCGTCGTTCACGGATCAACTGATGCTCCGGCGGTTGATGTCGTCGCCCGCGGTGTCGGACGGCTGGTGCACAGCATAGCTTACGGAGACATTACGGGATACATCGCGGTCCCCGCGGCTTCGTACACGCTTGATGTGAAGGATACCACCAGCACCACAACGGTTGCCTCGTTCACGGCGGATCTTTCCGCTCTGGCGAACCGCAGTGCAACCGTGTTCGCCTCGGGCTTCCTTAACCCTGTAGCCAACAAGAACGGAAGGTCATTCGGGCTTTTCGCAGCTCTTAACGACGGCACGGTCGTCCCGTTCGGGACTACTACGGGCATTCAATCGACGTCCGGTGAGGTTCCCCGGCGGTATGAGCTGACGCAGAACTATCCGAACCCGTTCAATCCCTCGACAGAGATCAGCTTCTCGATTCCGGCGGCGGGACAGACAACTCTGAAGGTCTACAATACCATCGGCCAGGAGGTAGCAACGCTGGTCAATGGGCAGCTTCAGGCGGGTTCGTACCGGGTCACACTCAACGCGACGAACCTGGCTTCGGGGGTGTACCTGTACAGGCTTCAGGCGGGCACGTTCAGCTCCGTCCGGAAGATGGTTTTACTGAAATAGTAGACCCTGCCAGGGTCAGAAGTGACAGAGAGCCCCGGCATCACCTGTCGGGGCTTTCGTCACTCAGCGGGAAGCCCTAAAAGTTACCCAAATTCCGCAGAAGCCTGACTGAAGAGTTTACAGTAGAAGCCTACTTCGGGTCCACGATATGAACCTGCAACTCCGCACAACTTACAAACTATCCACCCTCGGTGCCAAGCTTTTCACGAACTGTTAGTGATCGTCGATTAGTAGAGTTCATCCCACCTCGCACCCGCGTCGATGGTCCAGGGAGGATGAAAAAGTAGGCCCGACCATCGCGGATTGGGCTATATGTCGTTGGATCCGTCAATGCTCACAGTGTTAGGTTGACCTCCGGTCTTGTACACCGCAGGTCGCTCGTTACCCCGTTTAGGATCCGCTGACTCCCGTACTGCTAGTTCAACTATTCGGCATTGAATACTGGACCAATGCTATCTACGACCCCCCGGAGATGACTTGGATAAGTGTGAGCGTACACCATTGTCGTCGGAACGGCTGTGTGCCCAAGGGACGCTTGCACGAAGGGCACTGGCACATTGTGTTGGACGAGCCAGATGGCTCCTTTGTGCCGCAGGGAGTGAAGTTGGAGTAGGCCTCGTACGTGTCTTCAGAACGTGTACGTAAGACCGATCATGAGCACGCCCAGGAGGTGCGGAGCGTTAACGACAGCCCTGGCGTCCTGGTACGTGAAATTCTCCTTGGGATTGACGTTCTGGTTGTCGGGATTATACGTCGTGTCGTGGCCGTGCAATGACGAGTCGAAATAATTGTCGACCCCGCCCGAGAGCGTCAGATCAACCCGGTTCGAAATCGCAAAGAGGCCTTTCATCCCGATGCCGAGCCCCCAGGGATTGCTCGTGACGTCGAATTCCTCGTTCGCTCCCACGTAATGAAAGTGCGCGTCGAACATCGCGTAGCGCGGCCCCGCAAATACGTAGACTGCCTTCGGACCTTTGAGATTGAGGTTGTAGAGAAAATCGAAACGTAAATCCCACGTTGTGCCGTACTTCTCCGGAGTTCCATTCGTGGCATCCGCGATGAATACCCTCCTGGCCGGAAAGGGATCCCCGGGGTCAACGCTCGTGTAGCCGATGCCGAATTCCACGGAGAGTGGGAACCCCTGGGCGAAATTTGAAATGCCCGTCGTCCCCCTCAGGCTCAGCCCGGATTTGTAGCCGATGGAAAGACTGCCAAACGTGTCCGCCCCCCGGGAAACCTGGGCGGACCCGATGAGAAGAATTGCTGCGATGAGTGTGGATTTGGTGGGTGACATCGCTGACTCCTCCAGACTGGAATGTTCGACGCAAAGATGGGTCTGCACATCAATGTAACTTGTTAGCGAAATCCTGCGACTATTTCAAGCAACAAGGAGGTAATGTTTACACCCGCTTCACGCCGATGAGCGACAATTCCAAATAATCCAATTGGAATCGGCAATTCTCCCTGTGGCGGACACTCAGATCGTATTGTGATGGAAATCACATATTTCATGATCTATGGGGTGATTATGGCAAAATATGTGTAACTCGCAGATTTTTGCTTGACTTTAGAATCGCCCAATACATATATTGACCGGGCGGATTGACCGGGTATCTGGACCGGTCCCGGCTCCGCGAAAACTGTTCTTTGCCGCTTCACCAATGACTTGGACGTGGGGAATCGCAGATGCGCGCCAGGCTCTTATTCGTCTTCCTCTTCGCCCTTGTGACTCCCGGCCTGTTGCACGGCCAGGACCGTACACTCTTCGTCTCACCCCTCCTATCATTCGACAGCTTTCACACACCAGGATTTGACTACGGAATGGACTTCGGCGCCGGGGCCGGCATCCGTCTTGCTCCGTCTATTTTTATCGCCGCTGCATTCGCATTCGGCCCGCGCACGCTGACGTTCGACGCAGTCGGCGGAACGGAAGACTTCAACGCGAGACTTTTTTCGATCGAGGGCTCGATCGAATTCCTCCTTCTGGGACGTCCGGGATCGGGAGTATCCGCTGCGATCGGCGCCGGGAGAATGTCCGGGACAGTCGATGCGCAGAGCATCTCGCTCGGCGCGCTCGGATCGGTCGTGATTCCCGAAAGGTCAGTCGCCCGGGGCTTCCTGGAGCCGGGATTCACGGGAGAGATTCCTCTCTCCGCCACGGTTGGAGTCGTTCTCCATCCGTCGGCGCGTCTGTTCTCCCCCCTCTCCTCGCAGGTCGATTTTTCGTTTGAAGGAGGTCTCCGTGTCGGCATACTCTAGCATCCGTCATCTCCTTCTCGCGGGAGCACTCATCGCCGCCGGGCTGCAGCCGCTCCACGCGCAGAATATACCCGCGAAGCCGTTGCCGTCCGACACGCCGGCCGTTTCGCTCATCGATCTCAACGAGTCCGTCTTTTTCGAGGTCGCCCCGCACACGGGAATGATGGGAGGGGGCGGCACATTCGGACTCAACATGCTCATGACATACAGCTCGTTCAGCCTCGAGCTTGCGGGCGAGCAGGTGATCGGAAAGACCGCAAACCTCTACCCGATATCGATAAACGCCGTTCTCAATCTTGCGACGCACGGGCGGTTGATCCCCTACGGCGCCGTCGGCGCGGGGCTTTTCCTGACCGTGCCGGTCAATTCGCTCGGGGCGGAAACCGTCTCAACGCTCGGGATCAACTTCGGCGGGGGAGCGCGCTACTTCATCACGCGCACATTCGGCGTGCGCCTGGAGGCGAAACAGTATTTCACAAGCATCAGCGATTCCCGCGGGCTGAAGAACGATCTCCTGTTCTTCCAGGAAGTCAGCATCGGCGCGACATTTCTCTTTCACTAAGCGGATTACCCGGACATCACGATGAAATCTCCCGTCATTGCGGGCATATTCCTCCTCCTCTTCCAGGGCCCGGAAACGGCGCACGCGCAGCAGAAATTCGAGCTGAACCAGAGCCTCAGCCTGAGCGGCGGTCTGTATGCCGCAAGCGGATTCGGGACCAACTTTTACACAAGCGGCCGGTACGACTACTTTATCGGGGGAGGACGCTACTTCGTGGAGGCGTCGCTCGGTGTCGGCTCTGTGCAGTCGAACGTCATCGGCACCGTGACGAAGGCGGCGATATTCACCAGCAACGACCTCGTGACATATGAATTCGCGTTCGCCTACGATTATGCGCCGGGGGGATCCCTCCCGTTTTTCACGTTCGGCGTGGGGGGCGTCAGGGAGGGGGACGAGACCCACTTCGCCGGTGTGATCGGGATCGGGAAGAGGATACACCTTCCGGGGTTGCTCGGATCCAATGCCCTCGGGTTCCGCTGGGACCTGCGCGACCAGATATTCTCACAGGAGATTAACAACAGCGACCCGTTCGTCGTCCACAACCTCGTCGCCACGCTGGGGCTGCAGATCTACTTCTAAGGGGAATCTCACAAAGAGGAGGGGGATATGGGGACACGCACAGCACCGTTTTCCAGGGCGCTCCGACGGGCGGCCCTGACCGTCCCTGCGCTCGCACTTGTCTCCTGCGGATCGTCACCGCCGGATGACATCATACAGAAATCAGGGCAACCCGCGCTTGTGTTCGTGAAAGAGAACAGCCAGGCGAACGACCACAGCGTCGTCGCCTCGAGCAACGCGGATAACTATTATCCCGGGACCGACATCTACGTCCTCAGCCCCATCTCGCCGCAGGGGACGCTGACGAACCTGACCGCCCAGTACACGCAGGCGGGACAGACGAACCCCAGCAATTTCGGGCATGCGGCGGATCCCGAGATCTCATACGACGGGCTGCACATACTCTTTGCGATGCGCCAGAACAGGAGCTCGCGCTGGCACCTCTACGAGATGAACGCCGACGGGAGCGGACTCGTGACGCTGACCGATCAGACCGTCGGCGACGACATGACGCCGGCGTACCTCCCGAACGGACAGATACTGTTTACATCCACGCGTTCCCAGATCGCCGACGAGTACGAACGGCGCACATCCCCGCAGCTCACGATCGGCGACAGGGGACCGGACGGACGACTCGCCAACATTCGGGAGATCTCGTTCAACCAGAGCTTTGACAGGACCCCCATGATCCATTCCAGCGGCAAGATCATCTACAGCCGCTGGGAGCACCTCGGGGACCCCAACAAGTTCCCCCTGTTCGTCATCAACCCGGACGGGACGCGGCCATTCGTCATGTACGGGAATCATTCCCCGGAGATTGTGGGGGACCAGGCTTATCTCGATCCCCGCGAGCTATCCGACGGGGGGCTCGTGTGCTCGGTGATGGAACGGAATTCCCCGTTTGAGGGGGGCGCCATCGCGATTATCGACATCTCCAAGTCGGACGACAACATGACGATTATCACCCCGGCGTCAGCACCGTTCAACAACAGCAACCAGCCCACGAGCGCGCTTTTCAAAACGCCCTACCCGATCATCGACAAATCCTCCCCCGCGGGGAACCAGGAGAAGATCATTGTCGCGATGTCGCCGATCCCCGTCCAGCCGGGGGTGAACACAAACAAGGTGGACTACGGGCTGTACGTGATGGACAAGGACGGCTCAAACCTGCGGCTGATCTACAATGATCCCGGGTACAACGAGCTTCACCCTGTCGTTCTTGCCGCCCACACAGCCCCGTTCATGTACCCGCCGGACCCGAACGTGACCGCCGGGCTCTCCACAAATGCGACGACGGGGATGTTCTTCGACGGAAACGTCTACGACCGCTCCACGACGGACGGCATTTACCGGCCCGACCCGAATTACGTCAACGCCGACGGCTCGCTCGGACAGGCAAAATACGTCAGAGTCCTCCAGGCCGTCCCTCTCCCGAGCAACGGCAACCTGAGGGGAGGACCGATCGGTACGACCAATTTCGAGAAACAACGGCTCCTGGGGTACGCCCCGGTCATGGCGGACGGTTCATTTTCGATAGAGGTCCCTGCAAACATGCCCATGCACGTACAGACGCTCGACGAACACGGCGTGATGCTCGTCAATCAGCTCTCCTGGATACAGGTGATGCCCGGGGAGCACAGGCTCTGCACGGGCTGCCACGATTCGCACGACAGGGACAAGGTCATCCTGGACCTGCAGGTCACCTCCTCGCAGCAGGTCTACAACACCGCGCTCGGCAGGACGTATAACGCGGGATTCAATAATGCCAATAATGTCATGGCGAGCCCGGCCGCGAGGACAGATACCGTCGATTTCTTCGACAGGAGCAACACGTCGCGCACGAACACGGTGCAGGCGGTCCTGAATAGCCGGTGCGTCTCCTGCCACGGGGGCGCGACTCCCGCCGGCGGACTCTCGCTCCAGCTCCAGCCGCAGGACCTCCTCCCTCCCCCGGTCAACAGCCAGACAGACAACGGAATGACATCCGTCTACGATACGCTGACAAACGTGAACAGATACCGGACCAAATCGAACAACCTCATGACATATGTGAGCCAGTACGGAGCCCGTGTCAGTCCGCTCCACTGGGTGATGTTTAACATGCAACTGAACAATCCAGCGGGGACGGACTTCCGCCCCTTGAGCTACGATCACAGCGCGATATGGGCGAAAGACCAGTACAACAGGATCGACCCGTTCATCACCTCCAACAGGGATCTCCTGACGATCATCGAGTGGGCGGACATGGGAGCCCAGTATTCGAACACGGTTGCGCACTGAACGCAAGGAGCCTGACACAATGACCATCGCACGACGAAACGCTCTCCTGGCACTTCTCATACTGGCCTCGGGCACGGCGCTCCAGGGCTGCGTGGCGGTGAAGGCGAGCGAGCGGGGCTACCTCGCGGACCCGATCATGGAGCGGGAGGATCATTTCTCGAAACAGACGCTGGCACAGAAGTTCTTCAGCTCACGCGAAGGAAGCATCGGCGGCGCCGGAGGGATCGGCGGCGGATGTGGGTGCGCAAAATGATGAACCGCAGGAAGCTCATACGGCGCACCGCGATCCTACTTCTCCCCCTTGCGGCACTCTGGGCTGTGGTTCCCGCTCTGGCCGGGGACGGTGAAATGGGATTCACGAATTACTACTTCACCGACAGCGACGCGAACAAGGTCATCACGAGTTCGTTCAACATGGCGAGGAAGCTCCTTGAGCAGACGACGTTCCTTATCGACATCGAGCTTGACCACGTGACCGTCCCCCCCATCACCGCGACGACCGGGGCGAGCAGGCCCCAGCGCGACGCGAGCCAGCCGTTCGAAAAGAGCCGCGGGCAGGTGATCCTCGGGGTGGAGCAGGGGCTCGGCCAGAACGTGACCGTTGCCGCCAATTTCTACAGGAGCCAGGAGGTGGACTATATTTCGAATTCCGCCGTCGGCACGATCAGCTTCGACATGTTCAAGAAGAACACGACGCTGACATTCCGCGGACAGTACAATTCGGACAAGGTCGGGAAGATACTCGAGTCGGGGGACGTGTTCAACCAGAACAAGTACGTGTTTACGTACGCGGCCGACCTGACGCAGGTCCTCGGCCCGACGACGGTTCTTGACCTGGCATTCGACCTGGTCCACCTGAAGGGGCTCCTGAGCGATCCGTACCTCCAGGTCAATGTCATCGACGACGCGGGGGGGACTGTCCTTGTTGACGAGCTGCACCCGTATCTCCGCACACGGAAGGCGGGGACGGCGAGGATAAGCCAGTTCCTCCCCTCGATACGGGCATCGCTCATCGGGAGCTACAGGTATTACTGGGACACGTGGGCCGTCAAATCATCCACCGCGGAGATGAAGCTGAACAAATACGTAACGAACGACCTCGTCTTCAGCGTCGATTACAGGTATTACACGCAGACCGGGGCGAACTTCTACCAGCCCCAGTACATCGGCGACGCCTACACGCTCGACGCGTACAGGACCGTGGATTATAAGCTGACACCTTTTTCCTCCAACAATTTCGGGCTCAGCCTCAATCTCATGCTCCGCGCGTTCGGCAAACCGGGCTCAGACCTGGAATTCCTTGACAACTCGTCGGTTGAGATCACGTATTTCCGCTATTTCAACACGCTCGATTTCTCTGCAGACATCGTTCAATTCGCAATCAAGTTTTCCATATAAAGAGACGCAGCGCGGAACAGGGGGAGGTGCATATGAAAAGTCGTGTATCCGTGTGGGGAGTGGTTCTTGCGGCGGCATTGTTCTGCGGCGCCACCGGCACCGGGTCGAAGAGCCCGGAGGACCTCGGGGCGCACTGGGCAAACGTGCCTGATCATGCGCAGATCGAGTACCTTGTGGACGGGCTGCGGAGTGCGGGCACCGGGACCCCCGCCGCGAAGGTCATGAAATTGAACGCCCGTCCTGTAAGCGACATACGCGTGACAGGCGCAGCCGGGACGGGGAGGGGGACGTTTTCGGTCACAGGGGACGCCGCGACGGCGGTATTCTCCGGAACCGGAACAGCCAGTTTTGCCCGCCAGAACGGAAGGTGGCATGCGGTCTCGGGGGTCCTCCCCGCGGTGGCAGTTTCCGCAGCCTCGGCTCCGATTACAGGGCAGCCGGAGGGGTTGTCATCGGGAACCACGTTCATAGAGACACCCATAAGCGCCGACCAGGGGATTGACAGGCTCACACGATCATGGACCGAGTCGAAGCTCAGCCGAGCGCTCTTCAGCACGCCCGGACCTACCGCATCGTATTATACCGCGCACTACATGCAGAGCGCCCCGTTCGTCACCGCCACGTACGTCCAGTTCGTTGTCGATCCCTCGTGGAACAGGATCGTCTACGGGAATATGAACGCCTGGATAAAAACCTACAGCGACGTACAGGGCCCCACGTCGATCGCCGTGGACCCCTCGGGGAGGGTCTTTGTCGGAGAGTCCGGGCGGCAACAGGTGAACGTCCTCGGTCTCAGCGGAGACGGCGCCGACGCGCAGCTCCGCCCCCTGTTTGTGATCGGGGGTGCGAAAGCACCTTCTGCCGTGGCATTGAGCGACAACGGGACGCCGCTTGATCCGACGGACGACATTCTGTACGTCGCGGACGCAGCAAAGGGGACAGTGTTGAAATACACGCTCAGCTCGACGGGGGGAACGCTTGTCGCGACGTTCACCGGGTTTGATTCGCCTACAGCGCTCGCCGTGGGCAGGTGGAACGGGCCGAACAACGGACTCCTCTACGTCGTGGACCAGGTGGCCAAGAGGCTGCAGGTTCTGGAGGACGACGGGACGACCCTCTCGCCGGTTGCGGAATACGATGGCGGGTACGACTCCTATTTCACGTCGATCGCCGTTGACCACTTCGGTGACGTTTATGTCGCCGACAACACGTCGTCCCGGCTCCTGAAACTGACATCGTCACTCAACCTTCTCGACGAGGAGGGGGGCAGCGGTGTGTATGCCGCGCTCGCCGCGGTCAATATCCCGTTCGGGCTCATCACTGTCGACGGGCAGGGGACTACGTGGGCGGGATTTGATCAACTCTTTGCGGTCGAGCAGTGGACGCCGGAGAGCGGGGCAAGGCGGAGGACGCTCGGCCTCGCGCTGAAGGACGTTCAGTTCACGACAGACCAGAACGCGAGCGTGATCACCGGAAATTTCACACTGACCGGTTTCGGCACCGTGGGAGCGAGCATAACCGATGCAACAGGGAACGTCGTCAAATCGATAACTCCCTCCGCGATGGTATCAGGCGAGAAACAGCTCACGTGGGACAGGAGAAACGACGCCGGGACGCTCGTCCCCCCCGGGGATTACAGGTACGACCTCATCGCGACTGATCCATACAGGGGAGAGACAACCACCGCGTCCGCGGAATGGACGCTTCCACTCTATTACGAGGAGAAAGGGGGAGTTGACGAGCCGCAGCTCACGCGCGGAACCCCCCTCCACTGGGGATCGCAGAGCGCCAGCCAGGACCCGCAGTCGGTTCAATACACGTTCACAGGGCTCAATCCCACGGGATCGTATGCCGTCTACGCGGAATACGTCGCCCCCCCGGACGGCGCGCCGCGCGTTCAGAATCTCACCGCGGGGGGACTGAAGCTTCACGACGGGATTTCCGTCGGAACGACTGTCATCGAAACCGGTTTTCTGAACGTCCCGGCGTCGGTCTATGCATCGGGACAGGTTCTTATCAGCATCAACACACTCGATGCGGGGAGCGCGGTCGTTTCGCGGCTCATACTCAAGGAGACAGGGCGGGGGTTCTCTTCGATCCCGGCGGGATCTGCCGTACCAACAAAGTATGCCGTCTCACAGAACTATCCCAACCCGTTCAATCCTTCGACGGTCATCCGTTACGACCTCCCGAAGGCGGGACCCGTCTCGCTCACCGTCTATGATATCAACGGGCGGGAAGTGACACGGCTCGTGAACGAAGTGGAGCCGGCAGGAACATACGAGGTCCGGTTCGATGGGGGAACGGCGCGGAGCGGTGGAGTAGCATCGGGCGTGTACTTCTATACCGTGCGGGCGGGGAGTTTCACGCAGACACGTAAAATGGTCTATATAAAGTAATGCTGACGGAGTAAAGAGGAGGCATCCCCGCAGATATGAAGATACTCAAGGATCCCGTGGCACGCATACTCACGGTGGGATGCATATCGGCAGGGACGCTGGGGGGCTCGCCCGCATGGTACGTTGCGCTTGCGGCGATCGTCTATGCGGGTTGGACAATAGAAGCATCACTCCCCCCGCGGGTGATAGTCGCAAAACTCAGGCGGACACTCCTCTTCCTCGGCATCATCGTCTTCATAAATGCAGTCACCACCGGGGGACGGGTAATTTTCGAGGCGGGGGGACTTTATCTGACGGAAGAAGGGCTCGCAAAGGGAGCGGAACTGGCGCTCCGGCTTTCGATTGTTCTCTGGGGGGCGCTTCTCCTCGTGACGTCGGACCGGATTGAGGATCTGCAGGATGCAGCCGAGAGATGGACATCGAAGAAGGGACGTCCGATCATTGCCGCAGGGACTATCGCGATTGCGTATCTCCCAATTTTCGTTGAAAGCGCCCGGCGCGTGACAATAGCACGACGGGCACGGGGTGAGCGGGACAATCCCGGGCTCAGGGGAGCTCTCGGGCGTGTCGCAGGCGCCGCAATTCCTCTCTTTGGCTCAGCCATGAGGGACGCCGATGCGCTTGCGGAGGCGATGGAATCCAGGTGCTACGTCCCGGCTTCGGCCCGTACCCCCTTTCGCAGGACCACCATTACTTCGAGCGACGCGGGGATCGTCCTGGCTGCCGCGCTTATCACACTCGAAGCATTCGCCGGAGCGTTCTAAGTGTGTGTCCGGGTAATCTGTAGTTTCGTTTGTTGGAGTCCCGGTGGCTCCCTCTCGAAAGGGATCCGGGGTCTGTTCTTTGACAACCGTTCGGTTGTCTCACGTTGCTGATCCCACCCAGCCAGCAGCTGATCCCTCAGGAGATCATTGATCTCACTCGGTCTCTTTGCCACACGGTCACCATTGCTCCCATGTACACGTTTGGCTCACAGGCAGAAGATTACATACACCCTCCCGACTGAGGCCACGCACAAACTGACGGAACAATCTACCTGGATCAGTATGCACGAGATCGGGCAATAAATAGGCACGAGGCGATCTTTTGCACGTCTTCGTTTTGCCAAGCCACGCCCGGGATGTCTCGTGTGATCTCAACGGATTCCCGAACACAGCGTTCCATAAGCGCTGTCAGACCATCGTTATCTGCCGGCTTGTTGTGGCTCGTCCCTGTGGATACAGGGGTGGACATGTGATTCTTTTTCAACACGTCGAGCTCGATTCTAAAGCTCGCATTCTTCCCGTTCTGCACCGAAACCTTTCGGACAGCAATCTCGTCGCCAGCCCTAAGCCCGCTTTCAAGTATCTGCTGATGGACTTCAGGTGTGGCAAAAAAAGCCTTCTCCTCTCCGTCATGATCAACAGAGTAGAGGAAGTACGGCCCAAACGAACTCTCGCCCTCAAAACATCGGTCACTCCGGGGACATGTAGGCAGCCGTTCCCAGCGTGGTGCCAGGGCTTGTCAGCAATGTCCGTCCAGAGAGCTTTGCGAGACCGAAGTCCACGATCTTCAATTCGCCCCGATCTGTCACCATGATATTCGCGGGCTTAACGTCCCGGTGGACGATTCCAGCCTCGTGGGCGCGGAAGAGACCTTGAGCAACTTGAAATGCGATTTCGACAGCTTGATCAACGGGAAGTGGTCCACGCTCAATCTTCTTCTTAAGTGTTCCGCCTTCATAGAAATCCATAACGATGAACATCTGACCATCCTCGGTCTGGTCGATGTCATGGACATTGCAGATGTTGTTGTGCTGAAGAGCCGAGGCAGCTTTGGCTTCATGGATGAAACGTTGCTGTGCCTCTGGGTCGCTTGTGAGGTCTGGAGGGAGAAACTTGAGGGCAACCGGACGGTCTAGTCTGAGGTCCTGGGCTTTGTAGATAACTCCCATATCTCCGCCACCGAGCTTCTCGAGAATCCTATAGTGAGATATTGTCTGGCCGATGAGGGAAACCACTTCAGTTTCTCCCCGACAGGAAAGAATGGGTGCGGCAGAGACGTTGGTACGGTAATGTACTCCAACCCAGCTGAACTAGCGAACACAAACAGGTCCTGCGTTATTTTTGCGCTTTATGCCTACCTGGCAGTATGCTCACTTGACACCAGATAGAGGATCGTGCATGTTCCCTCCGTTCTCTGGAATCTCACATACCAGAACTACTCCCAGCCATGGCTCTCAGCAAACGGATACTCCCGGTCGTGATCTGCTGCGTCCTCCTCTCCTCCTGCAACTCTAACGCGGACCGGTCCAAGCAGCCGAAGGCCGGTCCCGAAACGGGAGAGCCCAGGATTGTTAACATCATCAATTTCATCCGTCTACTTGAGCCGCGCTCGGCGGAGATTACCGAGAATGTACTCTACAGAATGTCCCGGGGACACTAATCGTTGAGTTGGGTGAAAAGACTATCAGGATGGAAGTGCAAAGCCCTGACACAGTCAGATGGTTCCTCGAGCTGCGGGCTAAGGAGGGCGCGGCGCTGCCATACACGAAGATCAGCAAAACGAGAGTCGACTGCCAGTTTGAAGGGATGAAGTATTTCGTCGGCACTGAAAGAGGGAGATTCGACGGGTCAGGCGGTAGCGATAAACTCGGGATCCTTCCAGAGGGAAACACCCTTGTCTTGAAACTGGCGGAGAGGGAATGAAACCAGAAAGAACTACCCGCCCGGAGTGTGTATTTGATGGTTAGGTACGGTTTTCCCTCCGTCTGTCCGAACCCAAACTACTGCCGCGTATGCTGCAAATCGATGAACAACATCACGACTGATTTCTGCTTCTCAGCTGTCCAGAACGAGAGGCTTCCATAATCTGAATAAACTACATCCTGAGCAGAGACGCACGCTCCCGAGAGAGCCGCCTGGACGCGTGCGACAAATGGGCCATTTCCCTCGTCAATTCTCCTTGAGAGCTCAGCGATGTCAATGTGTCTGGACGAAAAAAGCACGCAAAAATGGTCCACACCTGCCGTTGTGTCAAGCTCTATATACCCCATTCCCACCGGCGGCAAGATCAATTGACTGTTGGGATTCAAATGGTCACCGCTGTAGAATCGAGAGTCAGGAAAGATCGTCGAAGTGTGCCGGTATACGTCATCTGAACTCAATATATAGACAAAAGCCTCCAGGTTGGCGGCAATCTGGATTTTAAACTTCGAACCTGAAGCAAGAGACTCATTCAGACGAAACTTCCCGCTGTCGCGAGTTGCCGTCATCTCGCTTTGATAGAGATCAAGAAACCTCACAGACCCTGAGATAGTCGCCTCGTCAGGGGTGGGGGCGAAGACAATGTCAGGTACCTGAATGTCTCTTCCCGCTCCGAACGCCGTGTCAACGATCATTTGGAAAGCCTGGGCACAGAACTGATTGAAGACCCCATAGCGGATCCAGCAGAAGCCGCCTTTACCCCACCCGGTCCCCTGGGAATTCATAACCTCGAAGGCGCCCCCGAATCGATTGTCGTCATAGCCCACCACTGTCACAGCAACACCGGTGTCCCGCTCGCCGAAAACGCGATAGGATTCCTCATTTGTCGGCGCCCACGTTTCCTCCGCATCGTCAAATGAGCTCACATACCACATAGCGGCCACGACCGGACTTCTTCCGACAAGAGATTTCTTCAAAGCAAGCTCTTTCCGTATTTCCCGGTCGCCGAAGAGTCTACGGTACGCAGAGATCCTGTTTCCCCAGGCCTGTGTTTTCAAAATGTCCGGCGGCGCCTTCTCGCACTCGTCCGGAAAATCCTTCAACCCGACAGTCCCCCTGCTCTCCAACGCATCGAGGGCTTCGGTGATGCCGATCCCTTTTTCACATTTCGAGGCGGAATCTCTCATGGCCACTGCGTAGAGGTATCCCGGTGAGAACGCCATCGCAGTAATTCCCGCGGGGTCAGTGTCATTGCTTTCGAGGGCTTTCAGGCATGTGAACGCACCGTACGCCACCGCCCACGCCGCGTTCGTAGGATGATCTCCCTGGTCCCCCGGGGAGGGCATGTAGCGCTTCAGCGAATAGTGTGCCGGCATGCTGTCCTGCACCGCACCACGTGTCAACGGAGCCACAAGAGGAACTCCGGAGTACACCCGCTGAGAGATCAGAAATCCCTTTCTCCGCCTCTGCTCACCGCGCCCCTCGGAACGTGTGTCACCATCCGACACACAGAGAAGGAAAACAAGCCCGCAGAACACATATACCGCGGTCACATATCGGAAAGCCTTCATCGTCTGTTTCTCCGCTGCATCTGACTCCCATCCCCGGTCCGTGGACGGAAGCTTGTTTCGTCAGAACCCACCCATGAGATTGAGATTGTACTTGAAATTGACCGACACGCTTGTTCTCAGCTCTCTCCGGGGTGAGATGTTGCTGTCGTAGATCACGTCGGCGCTCGTGAGGAAGTCAAGGAATTCGAATATGTTGAACCCGACACGCATGGATCCTTCCACGCGGGAGTTCTTCATATCTCTGAAGTCGGATTCTTCTCGGAAACCTTTGACCGTAAGATCGGCGAAAAAGGCGATCTGCTGCGTTTGATTCTCAACGGCCACCTCTCTCCTGTTGTACGCGACGGAGAAGAAAGCTGTTGTCCCGGCTCCTGACCAGTTCGCTGTCTGTTGCCCCCCCAATTGTTGACCGGAGGCATTCGAAGGGGTCTGGTACACGAGCTGTTGAAGGCTGTAGCCCAGCTGAAAACTCATCAGCAATTCATGTCCGCCTCCGAACGACTGATCAGCGGACAGAAACAGCCCCTCGTATATCGAGCCCGGATCGAAGAACTTGCGGGTCGTGTTCCCCTCCGTGTTGGTTTCCTGTGCTAAAGCGGTATTGAAGCCACCCTGGAACGCCAGGCCGAGCGCGGAAGACGTGTCACGCATCAGCGTGTATGTGGGTCGCGTGGCAAATTCGAAGAGGCTTGGGCCTCTGACAGGAATCTGGCCCGTCGTGTGACTTTCTTCATATTGCATTCGCAGACTGTTGTTGAAGGAAAGGCGGTGGAAGTTCCCTCCGAACCGGAGATCGAGCCCCGCCCCCCAGCAAAAGACATCGCTTACTGTCTGCCCCGTGGAGATATCCATGCCGGAATGGCCCAAATAGAAGCCCAGACTGGGCTGCGGCTGGATATACCATGCGTTCGGCCTGCGGAATCCGAAAACCTGGGCGTTCAGACAGCTTGTGAAGGCAATCCACAATAATGCCAGAAGATATGCTCGTCGCATGATAGTATTCTCAGGTAGTAAGACACTCGGGTGAGCCGGCGTGAATGCGGCTTGATCCGGGACATGCAGCCGACCGCCAACCGGATTGCCCGATAGACAGGAGTGAATTCACGGCACGAACCGGATCAGGGGCCCTGCTCAGCGACGCACAAAAATGAATTGCCCTCCTTCGTCATCGGTGTTCTTTATCGGGAGGAATGTAGGCGTCTGATCGGAGTTGTTCGCAACCGGAATTTTCAGCTCCTGATAGATCTCTTCGGCCGAGAAGTAGCTTTTCTTGATGCCGTCGAGTGCCTTGAGGAGATACGACGCAAAGACCGAGTGGCCGCTCCCGCCCCCGTCGAGGACGGGCTCGTCCCCGCCCGAGGTGAGCCCGTCGCGGGATTTCTTCTCGGCAACTTTTCTGTAATAGGCCTCATTGTCCTCGAATTCATATTTCATCGTGTTGCCTTTGAAGATGTCCCCGGCAAAGCAGGCGTCGGCCACGAGAAGGACATGCCTGGCGTTCATCGATGCGAGGTAGTCCTGTATTTCCCTGTTGGAGATGTAGCGCCCGACCGATTTTTCGGTCGCGTCGACAGGGACCCAGTAGCCTCTATTCAACGGGGGTTCTTTTCTGCCGTGACCCGAGAAGTAGATGAGGAGGTTATCATCGGGCCCGAGCTCTTTTGCCAGGCGTTCCAGCGTCCCGAGGATATTGTCCCGGGTCGCCTCCTGATTGTAGAGCGTGTACACCTTCTCAAAGACGAATTTCGTCGTGAGAACTTCAGCCACAGCCTTTGCATCCCGCACCGCATTCTCCAGAGGGGGCCACTTCCCGCCGTAGGTGTCAATCCCGATCACCAACGCAGAATTCTTGAATGCCAGGAACTCCGGTGTGAGGGGCTTTCTCGATGCCGGGGACAGGACGAGGATCTTCTGAGCCTTGTGGCCGACGTTGTCGACGGCAACAATCGATACGGTATCTATCCTCCCTTTGGGAGGAAGCTCAGCCCAGAACACGCTGTCAGCACCAACTCTGACCGGTACGCCATTGATCGAGACCTCCCTCACCCCGCTTTCATCATACACCTTGCCGCGAATGATATGCGTCGCGACCGCGACGATCTGGGTTCCCCTGGTGGCGTCGGCTTTGGGTTCAAGCATCACGATAACAGGTGGTTTCGTGTCCGAGAGCACGGTGAAACTTGCCGTCGTATCATTCCCGGCATTATCCTCCGCCCGCACGGTCACGCGGTTCCACCCCTCCTCAAGAGGCACCTTCAGGACGAACCCGCCGGATGCGGAGGGGAGGATTGTTATCCCGTTGGCTTCGACCTTTTTGATGCCGCCCTCATCTGCTGCGACTCCTTTTATGGTGATCGAGTTTTCTTCGACGACAAACCCACCGGAAGCGCCCGGCTGGGGTTCCAGGAGCTTCAATTTGGGCGGTTTGGTATCGCTCTTGGGTTTGAGCACGAAGGGATCACTCAGGATGAGTCTCCCTCTGTCCTGAGACACTGCAATTGCCGCAGTGAGAATCATGAAGATCGATAACCACCTCATATGACTTCTCCAAGTCTTTGTGCGTTTCACATTCCGGGCTCCTGCCTGCAATCGGGTATGCATCGCCGCGGATCCCTCAGACCCGCTCCGCAAGGCAGGCCGGCTTCATCGCGCCGGAGGATACGGGACAGTCCTCGTATCCGCGGTGGTCCCTTTACTTTCCGGTCTAACTGCAAAATACACGACTCCACCAACGACCGCCGCACCCGCATACAGGTACCAGGGCAAACCGCCGCTCTCAGCCTGCCGCACTTCCAGGGCAAACTGGTATCTGGCGCCCTCAACAGGGTCCGGGATCTCGGTCTTATCCCAATAGATGGTGAGCTTCATGCCTGCCGACCTGCCTTCCCCTACGTCCCCCTTCACTTTCTCCAGTGTCCGCAGAGACCCCGGGTCGTTTTCCCGCTGGATATAGAGCGTGACCACATACTTTGTGTCCGCTGACCCAACCAAGTCGTACGTGACACATATGCGGTTTTGTCGCGTTTCGATGCTCACAAACTTACATGTCGGTTGCTGGGAGTACGCAAAAGCTCCCGGCAGCGCATTTGCCAGCAGAACGGCGATGATCCAAAACAGCGCTGATCTCATCACGCCAGCTCCTTTCAAGAAATATCGAATCGTCGTACCCGCTGCTCAGTGATGCCCGTGAGGATTGTGAGCTGCATGGGAATCAGCAAGCCCTGTCTAAGTCCCCGGCAAACGTCACTTCAAAAGTGCCATTTTTCGAGTCAACCGGATTGCATCGCCCGCCCGCAGGATACAGATATAGACCCCGGTTGCATTCTGCTGCATCCTGTCGCCTTTCCCATCCCAGTCAAAGGTGTACCGTCCCTGTGCAAGCATCCCATTGTAGAGAGTCCTGACCCGCTGTCCGAGTATATTGTAGATCTCCAGTATCACCCTGCACTCCTGAGGCACAGTGACAGGGATGGTGGTCGTGGGATTGAACGGATTCGGATAGTTCTGCTCCAGGGCATAATCCTTCGGCATGATTTCGTCAACTTTCGCCTTCACCCTGTCCGGCTTTCCCACCACGACCGACAGGGGTGTGATACTGGTTGCGGGTTTGAGTGTGTACTTCGGCTCTTTTCTCAGATCCAGCGCCCGTCCCCCGGCTCCGTCCAGGAGATACACGTCATATTCGGGCGGGACCTTTTCCACACCCAGGAACTCCAGATCGACTGGTTTCCTCTCGTCGGATCTCAAGGTCATCTCCCAGGCCTCCAACTCCGAAACCTCCGGGCGGATATCTGTCGCGAATTCCGAGAAGGTTGCATCCCAGGATGGGCGCTCGAAATAGACATCGGGAATGATCGCAAAGTGACGGGGTTTTCGTTCTTCCAACGGATCCATACCTGTGCCAGCCGTCCTGGAGATGCCGAAAGAAGACGTCTGATCAACAACGTGCCCGCAACGTGCTCTGACGTCGACCCGCCAATCAGTCACATCAGCCGGAGGCGTCGCTGTAGTCTTGGGAACCGTGAGATCATACGGCACACGAAGAGCGGTCGCCCCGGAATCATTGAAGTAGAGGTATCCCTGATACGGCGCGAAGTCGGTCGCATTTACCCAGCCACTGGATGTCCATGCGCGAATTGGTGAACCTGTCAGGCCGTTGTGGCTTGTTACGGTAGCCCAGGAAATCGTTCTCGTGAAAGGGTTTGTAATGAGATAGTATCCTTTTCCGGCAGGCAAAGGGATGACTGCTTCTCTGTTCGCATTCAGCGACGAGGTCGTCACGGAGTCTCCCGACTTCTTCCACTCGCCAATCTGCAGGACCCAGAAAGCCTTCCCTGTCGAGCACTGGAAGTCTGCGCCCCCGTTGAATTTTTCGTAGTAGCCGGGGTAGGCCTGCTGGGTTCCATTGTCCCAGAAGACCTCCCACTGTGCTTCCTGACTGCCGGTGAGGAACTGGCTTATGAGCCTGCCACTATTCCCCGGGAGTCCGACGAGCTGGTAGTCGGTGGGATCGTAGTCCTTCAATGTGGCCTTCGATGGGAAGTTGACATCCCAGGAAAGTGCATATGTCGAGGGATACGTTACATTTGTGGTCACCATAATGGTGTTGGAATTTCCGCTTGTGAGAGCCCCACTCACCGCCCTGACGCGATAGTAATATGCCGTCCCTTCCTGCAGGCCGGTTACACCGTAGCTCGTGGCACTCCCGGCGTCGATGCTGTTGTACGGCGGAACAAAATTGAGAAATCCCGAATCCGTTGCCACATCCAGACGGTATCCCGTGGCACCCGATACCGTATTCCAGTTTGCCGTAAATCCGGTCGTTGAGATACTTGTTGCAGAGGTGGCAGTCGGCGTGTTGGGGTTAGCTGGCAACGTGGCAGCCGTTATGACATTGGAATTTGCGCTTGCTCCTCCGGCGTTTACTGCCCTTACCTGGTAGTAGTACGATACCCCCGGATTCAGGCCGGTCACCGGATAGCTTGTGACGTTGCCGACGTTGAGATTGTTGTACCCTGCAACAGTCGACACGAACGCACTATCTGTTGCCACATATAGACGGTAGCCCGTGGCTCCGCCCGGAGCACTCCAGGATGCAGTGAACCCGGTTGTCGTGATGCCGGTTGCGGTGTAGGCGACCGGGCTGTTCGGCAACGTTGAGACCGTTATCACGTTCGAGTTCGCGCCCGTCCCGCCCCCTCCAGCAGCTCTCACCCGGTAGAAATACGTCGTTCCCGGATTCAATCCGGTCACCGGGTAGCTTGTGACGTTGCCAACATCAACATTGTTGTACCCCGCAACAGTCGAGACAAAAGCAGAATCTGTTGCCACGTCCAGGTGGTATCCCGTAGCCCCTGTTGGAGCGCTCCAGTTTGCCGTGAATCCATTCGTTTTGACGGCGGTCGCGGCTGAAGCGTTCGGGCTGTTTGGCAATGTAGAGACGGTTACCACATTTGAATTCGTACTTGCGCCTCCAGCGCTCACCGCCCTGACGCGATAGTAGTATGATGTCCCGGAATTCAGTCCGGTCACAATCTGATTGGTCCCGGCAACCGGGAGATTGTTATACCCTGCCAGGATCTGTGTGAATGCGATGTCCGTGGCGACATCGAGCCGGTAGCCGGTCCCCCCACTGGAGGCGCTCCAGTCTGCCGTGAACCCCGATGTGGTGACAGATGTGGCCGCTGTCGCCGCTGGCGCAGCCGGAACCGCAAAATCACTCAGGGAACGACGCCACGTGGAATAGTTGGTGACGCCAGCAAAGAGATTTGTTGAGCTCGATGCCAGCGCCGTCACTGAAGCAACGGGCAAACCGGTTTTCACTGAATCCCAGGTCGCCCCGTTGTTCGTCGACCGATAGACGCCATTCGCGCCCGCATACAGGTTCGTCCCGACCAATGCGAGGGCGTTCACCCACTGACCTGACAGACCTGTGTTCGAGGGATTCCAGTTTGCGCCGTTGTCTGTCGAGGTGTATACACCGTCATATGTCCCGACAAAGAGACTCCCGCCGATCACAAGAAGGGCCTTCGCACTGTTATAATCGCCGTTTGGAATTCCGTTGTTCACCGCACTCCAGGTCGTTCCGTTATTGGTGGAACGGTATACGCCTCGACCTGTTCCGGCGAAGACATTCGTACCGCTGAACGCAAAGTTACTTACTCCTCCGGATGGCAGGCCGGGGGAGATGTCAGTCCAACTCGTCCCGTTATTCGTGGAAACAAAGGCACCTCCATTTGTTCCTGCATACATAGACGTCCCCGACACCGCAAGCGCGATGACGTAGGAACTGCCCGGTCCACTTAGCCCGGAGTTGGCGTGTGTCCATGTGCTCCCATTGTTCGTTGAATGAACGATGCCTCCTCCAAACGTCCCGGCGAACAGATCGACACCGTTGATTGCAACTGCGGCAAAACCCTGTTCCGTCAATGTCCTGTTTATCGGATTCCACGTCGTGCCCTCATCGGCGGAAAGGAACAGGTCTCCATTTGTCCCCGCAAACAGATTCGTTCCACTGAGCGCATACGCCCAGATGTACGCATTTGTCAGCCCGGTATTGACAGCGCTCCAACTCGATCCATTATCGCCTGACAAATAGACACCTCCCCCACCGGTTCCTGCGAAGAGGTTTGATCCCATGACGGCAAGCGCTTCGACAAACAGGGTGGGAATCCCCGCGGTCATCGCACTCCAGCTGGATCCATTGTCAGTCGATCGGTGAACACCTCCACCTGTGCCGGCAAAGAGATATGTTCCGCTCACGGCAAAGGCGTCAACAACATAGCTCTGCAATCCCGTGTTTACTGCCACCCAGCTCGCACCGTTGTTGGTCGAACGGAATATGCCCCCGCCTGCCGTACCTGCAAACAGATTTCCTCCCAGAACCCCGAAACTGTTGACATAGCGAAACGTAAGCCCCGTGCTTGCTGAATCCCAGCTCTGCCCGTTGTCTGTCGAACGATAGACACCCCCGATGCTTGTCCCCGCAAACAGTGTTGTCCCGCTGACGGTGAGAGCGTTCACATATTGATATTGAAGCCCTGTGTTCACCGAATCCCAGCTCAGCCCACCATTTGAAGAGCAAAAGACTCCTTTCAAAGATGTACCCGCGAAAAGCGTCGTCCCTATCACGGCGAGCGCCCGCACGTCCCGGTCGGCCAAGCCCGTGCTGGCCGTATCCCAGCTCAGCCCGTTATTCGTTGAACTGAAGACTCCGGAGGTGGTCGCCGCATAAAGGCTCGTTCCCACGACGGCAAGCGAGCTGACGGAACCGGCTCCGATCGTCAAACCCGAGCTCACGCGACTCCAATTCGCTCCGTTATTACTTGAAACCCAGACACTTCCCCCAGCCCCCGCATAAAGGCTGGATCCCATCACGGCAAACGATTGGATATTCCCGCCTGTAGGGCCGCTCGTTTGCACCCATTGGGACTCTGCGCGGTCCATTACAACCAGTAACGCGAGAGGAACCGCAAGCCACCATGATTTCATGATACACCTGCGCTGTTTGACGTCCTTATGCTGTTCAAATAGACAATTGCCGAAAGACCGTTAGAAGAAATTTCGCTTCACCAATAGCCACTCCTTGTTGCACAGGCGCAGATCATCGCCCATGGATACACCAAGACGGCGTCACGAGAACAGATTGGATTCAAAGAGCAGACAGCGTGGTGAAAGATGCTAAACGAAGCACACACAAACCCCCGAACGCCCGGCCTTCCTGATCGATGCCCGCCCTAGCGGGAAGGTCAGACAGAGTGAGCAATGGAGCACAGGACAGAGGCTCAAGCGAAACCGGCCGGCCACCTGAGTAATCAACCTGGCGGTCACGATGGATCAACGTGCAGGTTGATCCGGGGAGAGCCAATAATTTCGCAGGGTCGCATAGCCGGGTGGTTGAAAACCGGCGTGTGGACTCGTGGGGAGGATGCGAGTTAAATGAATCGGGCGGTGATGGAGCGTTCGCCCTGAGGTCTGACACGGAAGCAACAACTCTGCATGAGGCTGGAATGTCCAAGGGTCGTCGACCTCCGTGTCCTACGGCAAATATATCCCACCCAAATGATCGTGTCAATGGGTAACCCTGCGTGAGGGAGGTGAAACTTGAGGGAAAGTTCGAGAGGTCCTTTGATGTGTGGACGGCAGAGCAACAGTCGGGGAAAAATCTGTCAATCGGCGTCCTTGCCGGATTGACTGTTACCTGTGCCGCGGCGTGAACGCCAGTATATACACTGGTGTGCGGACGCCCGGGAGAGCTAGAGGTGAATGAAGTCGAGGGCCACTGCACTCACACCCTCCCACCTTCTGTATCATTCACCTGATCCGATCAGACTGCGTGCCATGTCCCTCACTTCTCTGGCGGGATCGTGATCCGAGAGGCTCCTGAAGACACTTTCCACCTCCGGAAAGTCCAGCCGCACGTTTGAGAGATTTCTGAGACTTTCCAGCCGTACCTCCGCAGTGGCATCTCTGACGGCCGCGGCTATTTCCGCTTTGACCGTCACCTCTTCCGGTTCACGCCAGTTCAGAGCCGACAGCACTTCCAACCTGACGGATCCCGAAGAATCATTCTGAAGCATTGACGCCAGAAGAGTGTCCGCCCTCGGATTCTCCACCCACCGCAGGGCTGACGCAGACGACCGTCGAACGCGATCCGAGGAATCGTTCCCGTATTTCTCCGCGATATGGAGAGCCTCTTCCGTACCCGTGTTCCCGACAAATGAGATCAACTCGCATGTGCGATCAACGCCCCGGGCTTCGCTGATACGGTCAGCAAGACGTCTGGCAATGCCCCGGCTCCGCTCGATTGCCTCGGCCGGAAGACAGTGGGCTATGATTGCGAGCGCCTGTTCTGCAGCAGAACGCACACCAGAACCGGCCGAATCCGCGAGACTCCAGAGCAGCGATTCGGTTTCGGGAGAGGGATTGGGAACATGCGCAAGAGCAGCAATGAGCGTGAAAAGTCTCTGCCAGTCCGCCGCGTGAAATCGTAACAGCGTGACAAGTCCTCTCTGAGAGGCGACGGACCGGTCCTCAGAAAGAGCGCCGGAAAGGACTCTCAGCAATTCATCCGACACCTGCTTCCGGGAGAGGTATTCTGTGATCCTGGTACAGAGTGAACTATCATTGAATACAAGGAGCTTTGCCTGACGAGCGATCCTCGCTAACACCGCCGTGTCCCGCCTGGCTTGCAGCGAATCACAAAAGCGGAACAGCGTCGCTTCATCGATGGTCGGGCGATCCGCGATCCTTGTTGCGGCGGTATCTTCCGCCGGGGCCTTCTCTTCGAATATCCTCCGTCGTACGCCGCCGGAAAGGAGACTGGAAATCGACGAACGTATTTCCGCTGCAATACCGGAATCTGCAACCACACGCCTGACCAGTTCCGCTTGAATGGTGATCGTCGACTCGGACGCTCTGACACTCCCCACGCGATATTGATTGCGCATCTCTCCATGAACTGCGATGATATCCCGGGATGACGTGTCAACGTCTACAGTGAGGCTGCCGTCCCATCTGCTGCGCGGGGGAACCAGCGCGCTGCCACAAATGGGGCTGCGACGGCGGGATTTGAGTGCGTCCCGGGATTTCCGAATCGACACAATCTCGTGCGTCTGAGATGTCAATGTGGGGACGTTCCTCAAAGGCTCGACAAGGTAATGCACGACGCACTTACCCGCCGGGATGAATTCCTCGCTCTCCCATGCCCCTCCTCCCTGAAAAACACACGGAGGGAGTGGACGCTGAACCACCGAGAGCACCTCGCGGAGCAAGCTTTGAAATATGTTGGACGTCCCCGCGTGGAAAGTGACGCTCCTGACCTCACCGGAACTGTCAGCAGCCACAAGGAGGGGACATTGCGCATCTCTCCCCAGCGTGCGCTCAAGCGAGTCAATTCGGATCCCCCCTCTCGTATAGACGATCGAGGCATCCCGTATCAGGACGTAGACAAGAGTGGATTCAGGGCATTGCGAAAACAGGAAGACGCTCACTGGTGCCCTGAATTGAACTGAGGACGAATCCGCAAGCGTAAAAACGCCCCGGGGGACATAGTTCCGGCTCGCCCCCGGGGCGGAAAACAGTCCTTTGAGATTGTATGATCCGCTTGTTTTCAAATACACATTGTACTGCCACCCGTGGAGAACAAAGGAGGGAGCTCTTTCTGTCTGAGCGGACCACGCCGGGATTGCGTTCCGCGATTGAGCAAGGTGAGACCCGATTGCAGAAAAGGGATCTCCCTGAGCCCGGCCTGGCGAGAGGCACCATATACATGCGATGAATGCGAAGAATTCAACGCGGTGTGTCATTCCGAAAGAACTCCCCGGGCTGCGTCGGTCATCATTTCTTTGTCGGAACCAGGGTGCCACCGCGCTCTGAAAGGGGCAACAAAGGACCTTTGATCATTTCAGAGGCACCGCTGTTGCCATGTCCTGTGGACTGCCATGGCGAAAAGCTCTGATCAGAGCTCAAATCTCCGGCGAGGGAAATCCCATCCCAGTTAAGTATCTCAATATCAAACGACTTACAAAACGGGCAGGGTCCGACATCGACATAGAGATCCACCTTCCCGGACAACGCATTGCCATAACTGAAAATATCCCCGTCGCATGCAAGACGGCGTTGAGTACATCCGGCATCAGCCTGTTCCAACATTTCGCCCGAGATACCAATACCACCGTCGACAAGGTTCAGGTCGCCCTTAACCCCGGCGGTGACGATGTCCGCGAGACCAGCCCCAACGTCAAACGTTACTGTTGCAGTTGCATTCGGCAAAAGTATGACGCAGGCGTACAACGGAGCAGGGCACGCCGTCACGAGAACGCCAAAGTGCGTTTCCAGACCGACAGTGAGATCGACAGTTATGGCGTCACAAACGGGAATGGTGTATGTATAGCTCCAGCCGTAATCCTGGGATACGTTTGTTTGATAAGGAGCCGTGAGACTGGCACCCGGGCTGGGAAAGTCAATGCCAAGCACCGTGACTTTTTGCGTGTATGTAGAACTATTTGAGCGGTCCGAGGAGAGGATGACATCACCTCCGAGCACGTCAAGCTTGTCCCCGAAGCACATGAAATAGGTTTGAAGTGAATTGTCCACCGAACAGAGTTGGTGAGTGCCCTGCTGGGTCGAGGTCCCGCCGAAAGCAAACCCCCACCGATCATCCCCCAGGACTTCCGTGTATCCGCATACACCGCTAAGATTCTGGTCAGGCAGCGCATTGGGGTTGGCCTGCGCCTGAGCCTTCAGTGCCTTGGTAATCGCCGCCATCTGGCTCTTCATGTCGGTAGCCGTCGATTTCATAGCGTCGAGTCTCTGACCCGGCGGCATCGCGACAAGTTTGGGGGGTGGTACGCTTGGACGGAGCGAGACCTTCAGCTTGCTCACGCCCTTCTGCAAAGTCTGAGCCTTGTCGACATACCGAATCGGTATCTTCTCGTGTTGACGGAAAGTATAGCCGATGCTGTTGAGTTCCTTCTCCTTGGCATTCAGCGCATCCAACAGCGCATGGACCTCCATCGTCTTGTGGTTTGGCAGAGTTACGGTCCCGCTCGCAGGTATGCTCGGTACAGCCTTGCGTAACTCGTCAAGGGTAATAGGTCGATACGGGATAAGTGTGCGAGGCTGGACGCGGCTCAGGTTCTCCTCTCTTACTGTCTTGCGGGGGGGCGGCAAGTTCCTCTGCGATTTGTTCATTTGAGCGAGCAGGCTGGAGCTGCAGATTATTCCGAGAATCAGAAGGACAATAAGCCCTCGACAAGACTGAGGTGGATGCTTCATGACGCTGCTCCTTTCGCAATGTTTGTGCGACAGTCGATTCAACTGCTGGTCGTTCGCACACGCCTGTAATGGCCCCCAGGGCCCCTTTTTTTTTGAGAAGTGAGATCGCTGCCGGGATTCGGCATTTGCCTTCCCGACACTATGGCCGTTTGAGCAAACCGCAGACCAGTTACCGCACATTTGTCGATGAGTGGGTCTCCGCCTCATCCGCGATGTCTGCAACCACATCGGGATATTGGAGCCGCAGACCCATAATGCGCACGAGAGTGGTCTTCCGTACAGCCTAATCTGATTCGGACACAGTAAGGTCCATCTGTGAATCTATGATGAAACGGGATGCGTTCAGCAAACCATGATTCCGCGATCAGGAGCCCACGCAACTACTAAGATGTTGCGTGTAGAATTGCCAGATTGTCTCGAATCACGTGTAGTGCCGCAAAGCTACCTAATAGCTTCAACTGTATCAATGGTATCGACACATACATTACACGGAAATCAAAGAAGGGTTGGGTGACTTTCCGCCGATTCATGAGAACCGCAGTCATGCCGCGAGAAAAATCTGTCAATCGCTGGGTTTGCCCCGACGAGAAGGGAGTGGAGTGAAACTCAATGGGGAGAGAGACCTTTCTGCGGAGGATACCGGAGCGGGGCCTATAATCCGAGCAGGCTGAAATCCTACATCCCGGCGCAACATGAGGAGAGCCAGGTTCCCGTGCCGGTCTTCCGGATGCTGGAGAGCGACCCCGTACGGCAGTACGATCAGACGCTCACACCCAACGGGCAAAGCGTCGTCACAATGGAGCCAGTCTAGTGCTATTCCAAGTTAATGATTCAACAGTGTGGCGAGTCGATGATGTTGCGATCCGACTTGACGATTTCTCCATCGCACATATCGATAGATGCGTCTGCGTCGGAGGAGATGGTCCCGGTCATCAGACACCCTGAGGGTGAATTTCTTCATGGCTGTAAACTGGGGTTCAATCAGGTTGAGCCAGGAAGAATACGTCGGTGTCCACACGGGTTCGATATTGTTCTCTTCAAAATAGGTTTTCAGCTCATTGGCTTTGTGATGGGGTAAGTTGTCGATGATGACGTACAGCCGGATACGTCGTGGGTAGGCTCTCCGCATGCGCTGGAATGCGGTCAGGATATCACGGACCGTCTTGCGCTTGTGGATTGTGCCTGCCAGGCAATCCTGGTCGACATCATAAAACCCCAGAAACTGCTCAGTTCCCTTGGTTCGTTTGTACGTAGCCAGAAAGCGTAGCGGGTGCCTCATGCGAGCCCAGTGTTGCCCGTGCATTGGACGAAGCTCCAATGGTCCCCATTCATCAAAGCAGAGGACCGCGCTGCCAGCAGGAGCCTTATGATACAGTTCGAGAATGCGGTTTTTTTTTCTCGAACTCCGGATCCGGAGATTCTTTCCACGTCTTGGTGCGCTGGAGCCTCAGGCCTTCACGCCTCAGCAGCCGACGAATCCACTCATTGCTGACCTCCGGCAGCAGGTCATGTGAGCGGCAATAGTCTGAGAGCTTTGCCACCGACCAGGTGGTGAAGGGTAAGCCGAGATCCTCTGGTCGCGACAAGGCTATTTTCACCAGCTGGCGAAGATTCTCGGATGTCAGGATTGCCGGTCGTCCGTACGGATTCGAAGCTTTCTCAAATTCGGCAAATCCGGACTCATTGAATGTGTACACCCAAAGATACACCGTGCGGCGTTCGCACCCGAAAAAGCGAGCAATCTCTGTCGGGTTATATCCCCGATGGACAGCATCAATGATCCGAAACCGGTCCAAAACGTACGCACTGAGGGTTCGGTCAGCGAGCCTCTCATCCAGAAATCGTCGCTCCGAAGGCTTGAGCCGACGGAGAGCAAGCTGTGACATAGTTACCTCCATCACCTGTGGATGGAGGAAAGATAATAGTATACTTATTAAGTTGCAATAGCACTAGTAGGCACGACATCTCCTGTGTAATGACATCTCCTGCCAGCTCAGATCTCTCGTCTGCAAAATCCCGCGTGGCCCTCGCCGAAGACTCTGTCCTGCGGTTGCCTCTGCACACGAGGTGGCCACCACTACTCATGGCCGCTCCCCTCCCGCTGTCGTGGAGGAGGAAGCGCGCGTCAATCACCTCGCGCGCAAGACGCGGACCTGTACCCTTAACGACATTATGTATGCCACCTGCAACGTGCGGAATTCTCACAAGAATCAAGGCCATTATTCGGGCAAGAGAGGCGTTTTTACCTATCTGTGTAATCTCTTCAAGACATGGTCGTTACAAGAGAAGGCGATTCCGGCGCATTGTTGTTGCGGCATGACTGCTCAGAGATCATTTCCCCTTACCGTCAGGCAGTTTTCATAGTGGCCATGCTCTTGGACACTGTAGGTCATCCCACCACGATCTTGTCTGTGCTTGCTCCTCGTCTCTGCAACGGTCTTATTGGCGGACATGCGCAGTGGAAGCGATCGGGACTAATCTTTCGGCGTCGGTCTATGCATCGGGTGAGCTTCTGCTCGGCGTGAACGCACTCGATGCAGGGAGCGCGGTCGTCTCGCACCGCATACTCAAGGAATCCGGACGGGGATTCTCATCAGCGCCCGAGGGATCTGCCTCTCCGACAAAGTACGCTGTCGCACAGAACTGTACCAACCCGTTCAATCCTTCAACGGTATCCGGTACGATCTCCCGCAGGCGGGGGCTGTCTCGCTCAGTCTTTGATATTAGCGGGCGGGAAATCACGAAACTTTTGAACGAGGTGGAGCCCGCAGGGACATGCGAGGTCCGGTTCGACGAGGGAACAGCGCGGAGCGGGGGAATTGCATCAGGTGTGTACTTCTATACCGTGCGCGCAGATAGCTTCACACAGCCCCGAAAGATGGTCTATATAAAGTAATTCAGACTGAGCCCGGAGCAGCATCTCCGCAAGAATGAAGACTCTCAAAGATCCCGCGGCCCGTATACTCGTCGTGGGATGCATATCGGCAGGGACGCTGGGGGCTACGCCCGGCTGGTATGCTGTTCTTGCGGTGATCGTCTATGCGGTATGGACGACCCAATCTTCACTCCCCCCGCGGGTTATTGTCGCGAGACTCAGGCGGGCTCTCCTCTTCCTCGGGCTCATCGTCTTCATCAACGCGGTTACTACAGGGGGGCGGGTCCTACTTGAAGCCGGAGGTCTTTATCTGACGGAGGAAGGACTCGCAAGGGGAGCCGAATAGTCGCTCAGGCTTTCGATAGCACTCTGGGGGCGCTTATCCTCGTGACGTCGGACCGGATTGAAGAACTGCAGGATGCAGCCGAGAGATGGACATCGAAGAAGGGTCGTCCGGTCCTTGCCGCAGGGACTATCGCGATTGCGTATCTCCCGCTTTTCGTTGAAAGCGCACGCAGGGTGACAATAGCCCGCCGTGCACGGGGGGAGGAAGACAATCCCGGGCTGAGGGGAGCTCTCGGGCGTGTTGCCGGCGCCGCAATTCCGTTCCTCGGCTCAGCCATGAGGGATGCTGATGCTCTTGCAGAGGCGATGGCGTCCCGGTGTTACGTCCCGGCTTCAGCCCGGACCCCCTTCCACAGGACTACCATTACTTCAGGAGATCTGGCGATCGTTATCGTTGCCACGTCCATCACCGCCGCCGCGATTGCGGGAGCCTTCTAGCAGCAGAAATCCAAAGAAGAGTACGCAGGGGCTAATAAGCACCTCTTCCGAAAAGAACCACGGGGATCGTTGCAAACAATATCTCCAGATCAAACATGATCGACTGGTTCTCTATGTAGTACAGATCCAGAAGCACCATTTCTCTGAACGGTACATCCCGCCTGCCGCAAATCTGCCATAGTCCTGTAATACCTGGCCGCATATTGTTCCGCAAATAGTAGTAACCTGCAAAATCGTTGTCTGGCGAGACATTCTCGAGATCTATCATCGAAAGTGGCCGGGGCCCCACAAGACTCATGTCGCCCTTGATAACATTAAGAAGCTGGGGAAGTTCATCAAGGCTAGACTTCCGAATCCAGCGACCCAGTTTTGTAACTCTCGGGTCTCTCTTTAGCAGGAACAATCCCCCCTCAGTCTGATTATGGCCGTTCAGCACATTTTGTTCGGTCTCGGCACCCTTCGTCATGCTTCGAAATTTCAGGAAATCAAAAGCTCTTCCTCCCTTCATGGACGCCCGGCGTTGATGGAAGAACACCGGGCGGCCGTCTTCAATCAAAACTGCAAGACTTACGAAGACAAAGAGCGGAGAAAAGAGGGCCAGCAGAAGGAGGCTTCCGCAAACATCAAATGAACGCTTCACTCGGGCTTTAAGTCGGTTTGTTAGGAGCTTGGGCGGAGAATAGAGACTGATACCAGCTATGTCCTTTACCCTTGAAAATCGCAGCAACTCCTCCGACTCATGCGAAATGACTTTGAGCTTGACCTTCTTTTCCATGCACACACGAACAATATCCGCAAATCCGTCCACAACTGGTTTGACCATAGGGACGAATAGGCGCTCGATTTGCTGTTCCTTTATCCCTCTTTCAAGATCTTCTAATCCGTAACATGGCAATGAACCCTGTTTTGGCTCCTTTCGGAATAACCGCAGCTGAGCAAAATCTCTCTGCAAACGACATGTGCCTGGGTCACAGGGGCTGGCAAAATTCGCCGAACACGCAAATGCACGAACGCTGTAGCCAAGCTCTGGGAATACCGCAAACCTCTCAGGAAGATTTAGTGCATACCCTTCCCAGTTGAGGATCATGCTGTTGTGCCGGCCATAATCCTTCCTCTGCAAATAGAGATTGATTGCGTTCATTGCAGTTCTTCCCGCAACGAAGAAGACTGGAATCAGTAGCAGAAAAACCGCAGTAAACCGGGGGGGGAAATCTCTGCCGAGTGCTAGGTACATGCCGAAAACAATTGCGAACGTCGAGTATACATACACCTGGCCTGCTTCACGGTATTGCTCGTTGAAGGGGATGCGATATGCGGATCGATAGAGTCCACAGAGCAGAGCGATCGCGACAGCCACGCCACAAGAGGCAATAATGATCGTCGCCGCCCGGGGGATCGTCATAAGAGGGACGGTCACAAGCATCTGTCGGATTGCAAACGCAGCCATTCCGGCCATCATAATGGCCAGTGCATCAACAGCGATACTGACTAAGATATAGAAAGGACGCCAGTTCCGATGAAGGACCGATCGTTTAGGCCTTTCGGCGGAACGCAGGTGCGAATCTTCCCGCAAGACTTTGTGGGTGCGTTCAAACACAGTTCAACTCTAAGATGGTTTGTTTTCCCCGCAATGGTAATTCAGACGACGGGAAAATATCTAAAGCCGGATGTATGGGCGGGACGAGTGATTCATATTGCCCGCTATCAATATACTGGCTCGGGAGAAAGTTCGATTGACAAGCGTCACTGACTAAACAAGCAGCGGCGAGTCTGTTTCGCGTCAACAGTTCGACGCCAGAATCGTGACGAGGCCTTCGACCGTAGCAATGCACAATCGCTCGCAAATGTTTGCGGCACTCGCCATTTATTGAGTGGATCAACAATTGATAGACCCAGCAGAACTACATTCGACCGCGTGATCCATACTATGATCGCGCGAATTCTGTCTATTTGCGGGGGCCCAAGAACATCGAAGTGAATCCCTTCAAACTCACGCGGTTTTTGGAGAGGACTTCCTGCAGCAGAGATGTCAAGTCCCTTTTGCCAATTATAGACGACGATTTACGCAAGAACAGGCGAAGGGCCCGATTGGGAATATATTCAAATGTCGGCGGCTTCATCACGATCGATCCGCCGAATCCGAGCTTGAATCGGGTGGCGTCTGATTTCAGATCTTCGGGAAGAGACTTGCCGCTCAACAATGCATGTGCAGCTGAAATGTGGATGCCAGCCAAATCAAATTGCCGGTACCCCTCATTCTTAGCCCACTCAATTCCCTTCCAAAGTAGCAGTTCATTGGGCCGCAATCTGCTCCTCGGTCCTGACCAGCCGACGGCCTCCACCATCACTGTATCCCCAAAAGGGATTACCAACAAACTCGAAATCGGTTCTCCTTGGTATTCTGCTAGAAATAGTTTGATATGATGTGCAGGGTTAAGAGATGTCCACATCGATATGTAGTAAGCAAGGGGTCGCGCGACGAATTCTTGGCGTCGGGCAGTTCGTTCCATAAGGTCGGAGAAAATTGACATATCAGCGAGTGTTCCTTCCCGGACTCTGATTCCTAAACCTTCGGCCTGTCGAATGTTGTTCCTGGTTGTCCGTCTCATTTGTCGTAGCAGGGTTTCCGACCGCTGAGTCAAATCGAGTAATAGAGTTGCGCGCACATCGCCGAGAAACTGACTAATCTCAACCCCACGGTCCCGTAATTCATCGACCTTGGAATAATTGACATCTGGCTGAAGGGCCATGTAATTTATGTTGTGAATTCGAATCAAGTCCACCAGATATTCAATGACTGTTATGAACAATTCAGGATCCGAGTTCAATATAACTGGGCCTTGTGGAACACGCGCGATTTTTAAACCAAGCGGGAGCTGACGCACAAGTACTTGAGCGCCCCCCACGATATTACCATTTCGTCTGAGAATCGCACGAATTGGTAACCAGTTGGAGCTAACCTTGAATGCCGACCATAGGCTGGTCTGCATGTGAAATCCTCCTGACATGCCCCCAACAAACTCGTCCCACTCAGGATCATTGACCTCGTAACTCATTCCACATGTCAGGGCATTCGACTCTTCTGGATCTGAACCTATTTTCATAGGATGTTGAATCAGTGTGCCTATGCTCCGATTAAGTGAACCTTTTTGTGTTCCCACGGTATGTTGTGCACCGCAAACTTTCTGGCAGATGCCTTCATAGTCTCGCTCTCTTCAGGACCATAAGGCATGAAGTGGCATTATTCTACAATTGTTCGGGTCATATGCTCTTGCATATGGTTCAGCTCTCTTCAACAGCTTTCACTCTTACCACTCCCTGAAAGACCCTCAAATACTCTCCCGCGACTATTTCGACTGCAAACTCCTTCGCGAGCAAGAGATTGTTTTCCTTCATGGACATTTGAAGCTCGGGCGTCCGCAAGAGCCGGCCAATTCTCTCGGCGAGCATATCGGCATTCCGCGGTTCGACCCAGAAACAATTTTTTGGGTCCTGCAGGTAGTCCGCGGCCGCGCGGATCTTCGTTGTAATGATTGGTAACCCTGCAGCAACCCCCTGCAGAATCGTCATTGGGAATCCTTCCTGAAAGTATGTAGGAAGAACGAGGATTGTACTTCCGAGGTAGTAGTTGAGGGCCTCCTCTTCAGTAATATATCCCGTAAACTCCACGCTTTCGTCAAGACGCAGGTCTGCAGCAAGGGATTCAGCTTCATCGCGGAGCGGGCCGTCCCCCACGCAATACAGTTTAAAGATCTCTCCAGAATCTAGTACGATCCGTGCGGCTCTAAGAAGATCGAGAAGGCCCTTCCCCCTGATAAATCGAGCAATAAAAAGAAGTCCGGGTGGATTGAATTTTACCACCGCCTCGCGATCAAACCGCGCAAGCGAGACCACATTCTTCACTACGCGAAGCTTTCCGTTAGGGAGACCTGCAGACTCGAATTCACGGATTTCTTCAGTTGAAAGGACTAGCACGAGTGTCCCCCAACGAAACATCAGAGTAGTAAGGGCCCACCAGAAAAGTGGTTTTTGTTTGAGAAGTTGGGCATCAGAACCATGAAACTTGATTACCAACGGAACGTTGTGGATTCGAGAGAGAAGTGCGTAGCCAATATCTCGTAGCAAGGCCCTCTTATTGTATGATGAGTTAATATATACTACGTCAGGCCGCTCACGGTGTAAGAGATCGCTATAGGTGATCAGATCGGCAATTCGTCCAGTCACTCTCTTTAGAATGGTCTCGTCCTCGTTCCGACTTCCGAACTCGAAGACGCTAACAGTTGCTTCCGACTGCCGTCTGAGCTGATCTACCAAGGCCTTTTCCGTGATATAGATTCCTCCCGCCCGTCCAGGAACTATCAGGCCTACCAGAATGTGCATCTTCATGTAAGCTCTCTCGGTTGGCGTGCCAAGGATAAGTTAGATTGACCGCCCGTCACAATAACCAGTTAACCGGCACATACCCATTGAGGCTCTTCAGACGAGCATACTATTCTGAGCTCCCACCAAGTTCCGACGGGAACCTAATTACGTTATCTCTCGAAAAGCCTCCGCTGGAAATCAACGCGCAGAGCTTCAAGATCTACGTGCCCGCAGTACCACTCTATCGTTTTTCGAATGCCTGCATTAAATGGAGTAGATGGGCACCAACCCAACCATTTCTTTTGGTTTTCAGTACTTGCTGCACGGATATGGACCCCCTCAGGTTTCGAAACATCACAAAAGAACTTTGACGGTACGTGGCCCACGATTGCACAGACCGTTTGCGCAGCCGTGACGATTTTGGTTATCTCGTCTGTGCCGATATTCACCGCTCGACAATCGGTTATTCTCTCTGCAGCCAGCAATAGTCCGTCGACGATATCATCAACAAACGTGAAGTTGCGGTCTTGTTGCCCGGATCCCCAGATCTCATACGGATCCTGCCTCAACAAAGCTTTGCTGATAAACGCTATAATGGCATGGCTCTCATTCTCTCGCGGGCCATACACAGTGAAGAGTCTACAAGAAACCCCCTTGACACCGAACTGTTTGTTGTAGGCTTTGAGTGCCAATTCGCCCATGAATTTGGCCCATCCATATTCACCATCCGCCAAGGATCTTCCTTCTTTGAACGGATCAGCCATCTCCTCTGATAGGTATCTGACCTGATTCTTAAAATCAGCAGTCTGCATGGAAGTTGGATAAGCGCAGGCACTGCTGGTATAACAAACTCGGTCCGCTTTGTTCTTATAAGCGAAGTAGAAGACATTGCCGTCTATCACGAAATTCTGTACAATCTCGCCAGGATGTGTTTCGATAAATCCTCGGCCGCCATGTACGTTAGCCAGATGAAATACGATGTTTTTGTCTCTCGTCGCCTCATCCGCCACGGAGTGCAATTTAAGGTCTCCATTAACGAACTCAATCTTGTCGATCGACAAGTCGAGGTTCTTCTTGCTTCCACTTGACAGATCGTCAACCACAGTGATCGACGCCCCTTCGCGCACCAGTCGATCAACGAGATGACTCCCGATGAAGGATGCTCCACCTGTGACCAAGACTCTCTTGTTTGAATAATATGACATCCTTCGGCCTCTGTTTGTTGTTCGGACGGTAACCAAGTTCTACTCCTGTCGCCAGCTGAATACCTGCGGCGAACTCTTTCTTGCCTTTCAACATAAGGCACTACTCAGCACGAGTTCTCAATCAATCAACGCAACGCGCTCGACGACTTCGAGGGGGTTGATCATCTCGCAATTGCAATCCCGAGGGCATGCTGGATGAACCGTAAAATGAACTTCGGGTACGTCAGCAAATATCGACGATATAATCTCCTCGGCTCGACCAGTAGTCTCAGGAGCCACTCCAGCCCAATCGACCTTACCCAATCTGGAGCCTCGAGCGTCCTACCTGAAAAGAAATTGAAAACTGCGCCTGCGCCGCCACCCACAATGACGTGAAGTTTGTCGCGATGCTCAAAGAGCCAACTTTCCTGTTTTGGGCATCCCAAACTCACCCACAGGAAATCGGCACCTGAGTCATTTATTATTCTGACGTGGTAATCATCTTCCCGAGTTGACAATGTCCTAAACGGGGGTGATAACATTCCCGCGATATTCAATTTGGGGTATAACTGAAGAAGCCTGGACCTCATGTCAGCCAACACTTCAGTGGTATTGCCATAGAAAAAATGCGAGTACGTTGATCCACGGTTTGACATCTCGAAGATAGCCCTCATTAGCTCTTCTATCCCGCAGCGCTTGTAGAGGGGGAAACCTTTGAACCTCCCATACCACAAAAGTGGCACACCGTCTGGCAACGAAAGATCGACCCCTTTCATCACCTCGCAATATTCACGCGACTCAACCGCTATTGCAAGATTATTGAGGTTTGTCGAGGACACAAGATGGAAGCATCTTTCATCTTCTATCCAGTGTCGCACGACTCGCATTGCATCTTCCACCTGGACCGCATGAACTGTCACGTTGCACAGCGTGAACTCACTTGGAGGTTCGGACTCGGCCATAAACGTTCATCAATAGAAATTGGTCCGACGAAAGAAATACTATTGATCAAGTAGTCTGTATCTCAAGTCGTTTTCCCCTTAGCTTTCACGGTCCGCATATGTACGTTGGTGGCTCAATTAGCGGGTGATAATGATCTCAACTGTTTCAGTAGAATCACAATATCGATATCAATATGGGTAAGAAGGAACCAACTATTAGATTTGCACCGATTATGGGCTCTCAAGGACGTTTAGTAGTTCATTTGCGACAGCAGGAGGAGAGAACCTATTAATAAGAAGAGGTCTAGAGTTGGCCTGCATAGATCTAAGGGTTGATTCATCAGTCAGCAATTGAACAATCTTATCTGCCAGACCTGAACAACTATTTTTCGTGAATAATAAGCCATTCCTACCTTCTGACAGATATTCCGGAAGGCCACCAACGTCCGCTGCAATTACGGGACAGTTAAACGCAAGAGAGATAAGGAGAGGGCCACTTTGTGTCGCGTCATGATATGGCAATATGGAACATTGAGACCTCAGGAAATATCTGCCAACGTCTTGATCGGGAATCCACTTGAGATGGAGCTCGAACATGGTTGGAGTCTCTACATAATTCCTATAATACGTAAAGTCGCTGCACTTTCCCGCAATGATGACTCGTAGACCCGGGATGCTTCGGCGTGCAATCTCGGCCGCCTGGATGAGAATCTCCAATCCTTTGTTTTGTCGCACTGTGCCAAAGAATAGGATCGTCCATCGTTCTCGCTGAATCGAGTGGTGTTGGTAGTACGTCTCATAGTGAGTCGGATAAACCAAGTGAATGACTGAAGCTTCTCGGTTAAGTACGGCTTTACATTCGCTCTGTTGATCGTCAGAAAAGACCACAATGCGATCACAAAGTCGCAGTGCAAGCGACGTTAATAGATCAAGCAGAGGTTTTTCGTTTCCCGAATGGGGCTTGGCGTCGTTCAGGAGGAATACCATACGAACGCGCAGAAGCTTTATCAGAGGGTAGAATATGAGAAAAAATGGGCTTTCGACGCCTTCAATAAGTAAAACCTCGGGTGCAAAATGCGCAATCCGTGCAAAGAGTCCGACATCGTATATCAACTGAAGGGGATTCCTCCTTCGTTGCCTTCTGTAAGAATAATGAGTCCTTACTCCACTTCCAAGAAACTGCTTCGGTCGGCATGAATTGCGCTGCTCGCTTACGTTACAAAAACAAGAAACAATAAGAAGGAAATCACTTCGATTGCAAAGCTCATTGGCTAGTGGAATCACATGATCTATATAACTCTCAGATGTGAAATAGACCAATCGCGTATGTCTGATCGCACTCATTTGACCGACCATCAATATTGAACAATGCCGAACTTATCAAGCAATTTCACATCTACCTCCACGGTGGCGAATGATGGCAACTCTCAATTGCATAAGACCTCAACTTGTCGTTCAGGGGCAGCGGTAGCACTTGTCGGAGATATTATTCCATCACTTCTTCCATGAAGGCGGGTGACAATGGTCTAACGTTAAATAAGAAGTGATCAATCCCCTTCTACCTCCCGGGAGTGATGGGAATACCACGATTAAAAGGAGGCCAACAACACGAAGTGAACAAAGCACTCGCAAAGAAGACAATGTGCTCCTTCAACAACTTAGACTCCTTCTTGACACATCGTCTAATAATCGTCGCCACTCTTCGTGAATCCAGGCTGCATCGAACTTTGTTTCCGCAAAATGCACAGCATTCCGACTTATTTCTTCTCGATAGTCCTCATTGTTTACTAGGAAGCAAATAGCTTCTCCTATAGCCTCCGGACTCTGTCTCACCACACAATAGCCGCATTTATTGTGGGAAAACAGTTGTGACACAGCTGTTTCTTTGGGTGCATACACCAAGACCGGCGTACCTGAAATCATATATTCAGATGCTTTTGTAGGCATAGACAACTCCAGAAGCTTTCTCCCGCTTTTTTCAAATTCCACTGCAATTAACAAAATGTCAGCTTTCGAAAACACTTGAGGTAACATTGAGTACTCAACAAAGGGGTCAACAACAACACACTTGTATTCCTTAAGACTAGCCAATGCCTCATGCTCGCTACCAGCCGTCTGAATGTGTAGCTTCACATCCCTTCCATCTTCAGTCATTCGATCAATCGCCGATGCCGCTTCAAGCAGCGATTGTGTTATACCGGCTCCAATCCTGCCAGAATGAAGGATGTGAACGCATTGCCCAATGATGGCCAGCTCCTTCTTGCAATAGGGTAGCCACTTTGTCGTATCAATGGGATTATGAAAGGCCACAAACTTCTTGCGATATCTTCTCTCATATTCGTCTGACATGAGATCACTAATGCTCAAATGGCAATCGACTTTGTCTAGGAGTTGGCGCAACTCCGCATCTATCTTGTTATACCAATAGCGCTTGAAAAGACCGTGTGAACTTATAGTCGAAGGCCAATCGTCCATCATGTGAATTACCGCTGGGAGTTTTGTGTAGTCAATGAGTTTGGTGGCAAATAGAATTGACTCCCGTGTTGAGACCTGGACGTATAGAACCTCGGGCTGATATTGGAGGATCCAGCGCTTAAATGTTTCAGAGATGAATGTTTGCGACATACAATGGAATAACCCGATCCACTCCAAAAAAGGGTAAACAAAATGGTGGACAAGGAAGAATCGGACGCCTTTTTGATTGTGGTCTAGCGGAAGGGGAGCTCTATTATAAACATCAACTGGACCAGAAGAAAAAGCCCTTTGGATCAAACTAAAGGGAAATATCCATTTCTGTTCTTGAGCGCCGAGTTGATAATATATATCACAGATGTCTGTTGAAACATTATAGAGGAAATGCCCCGTGGCAACTACCGCAACGTTTTGCTTGGGCCAGCCACGAAAGAGATTGGAGAGAGTTATACCCCCGCCGGAGAAATCGTTGAAAGGCTGATTGTAGATCAATACTCTCGGGTACCTCATTTGGAGTGCTCCCTATTCCTCTACCATTTCTGCTGAGACAACTTTTGCGACAAATGCACGAAGTCCAACTCTGCGCTCAATTCGCCCTCGGTGACCGACCCGATGGGGGGTTACACTCAATCAGACGATTAGGCAGGAGGTGGCTCTATTCCTAGCAGTTGGCTATAGATCGACATAACCCTACGAGCTATGCCGATTGAATTATGACGCTCCTTGGCTCGTGAGCGTCCGTTGGCCGCCAGCGTCTGGCTCAATTGCGGATCCATAAGCAATTCAAGAATGGCACCAGCCATGGCCAGAGGATCGCCATCTTGGACAAGCAATCCTTCGGTGCCGTTTGTTACGAGGCTGGGGATCCCTCCGACATTGGTGCTCACTAATGGGGTGCCGACAAGCATGGCTTCACAAACGGAGTTGGGGCTGTTATCAATATGTGACGCGTGAACAAACACATCAGCATTTGCAAGCTCTCGTGCAACGGCATCGGCATCAATGGGTCCCAGGAACGATACATGGCTAGCCAACCAAGAGCGCCTAAAGTTGTGCATCGCTAGAGATGCGATGCGATCGTTCCTTCTGAGTCCCGCGATCCGAAGAGTAGCATATCCATTCAGCCTAGCGCACAATAAGACAAAGGCCTCAAGAAGTGTCTCAAGCCCTTTATACACAGTTTCGGATAATGTCGAGTAAATTACTCGATTCGCCCGGGTCTGCGGTTGCCACTGGTGAGCCCAGAATTCAGGGCGCATGGTTTCGTCGCAGTGAAAGTATTGTGCGTTAGGGGCTAACATCATTGTCATTCTCCGATCCCACTCTGTTCGTCCCATTACCGCCCGGGTTTGCCGAAGAATATGTTGCTCTCGGACAGCGGCCCTCTTCATCCTCAGGTAGCCATGCAATAATCCTCGCCCCAACGCAAGGTCAACCGGAGACTCCTCTCGCAGGATCTGCGCCAGCTGTGCTCCCCTGAACCACATCCGAGAATAGATCGTTAGTATACCTTGAATATGAACAATACTCGGCACGGCAATCCTAGGGATAACCAAGCCAAAAGCCCTCTCGGTCCCGAAAATGTGTATTACATCGGGCGTCCACTCATCCACGATTTGAAGACAACGCGCAACTGTAGAAGGGTGATCTGTGATATGTCGCCAGTAGTCAACCACTTTCTTGGCTCGTGGAGTATGCTGAAGTATTGGGAAGTAGCTAATGTTGTTCTGCGAAAAGTTCACTTCTAATTTCCTTGACGGAAACGCGATGGCTAACTCCACGCCGGGAGAATAATCAAGAATGGCACTTTTGAGGGACTCTATCCAACCGTCACGGTTAGCCAAATCGCTTCGATCCAACTCCCAGATATCGTAGGTGGGGACCTCACAGAACCAGAGCACTCTCATCTTCACTCCTGATTGACACTTCTCGGAACAAGATTATTGACAATGGTAACGCAAAGAAAAGGAAATTCCAGTTGTTCAGGAAGTTGGGATTGAATAAGCAAAACCCAACGTAGAAAACAAGCATAACCAGCATTTGCCATGACCCGTCGTCGAACCTATTTCTGAAACCCTTCCGAAGTGCGTGACAAATGAGTATTATATAAAAGGACGTCCCGACTAATCCCTCAGTCGATAACAGCTCAAGAATGAAGTTGTGTGGAGGATACTCTTCTCGCAAGCTGATGCCATAGTAATGGTAACTCAACATTGAGCCGTTGATAGGATTAGCTAGAAAGTATAGCCAAGATTGCTTCCATCGGTAAAGTCGATCGACAGCATTGCGGTCAGTCATGTCAAGACTGGACGATAAACGTGAAAGGAAGCTCTCGCCGAGAGACGGAATAACAACAAACAGCACAACCAATATTACAGCAATGAAAGCGACACTATTGAGGCCAGAAGTCTTTCTGGCATCAATGATATTTACAAGCACAATCGCCGCAATGATGAAGCCCAATACGAGATAAGCGCTTCGGTGATTGGCGGCCACGAGACCCAGTCCCGCCACAAGTGCAAACATCAGATTCGTTCTCCTGTGAGAAAACAACTCTACGCTCGTCACAAGAACAAAAGCAAATAATATGGCATTCCCCCCCCAAAGTAATCTCAGTTCGCCGTTGTCAGTATGCCCAGCAATACCGTTCGAAAATGCGAACAAAGCAATGGCGATTGGAATCACGGAACTCAGGTTTACCAACCGGACGATGGTTGCGGTATTTCGAAACGTTGGTAATACGTACCAGTAAAAGAAGGGAACAATAAACACCTGAAACCTCGGAGTCAGTGCTCTTGCGAGATTATTGGTGGACATTGCCGCAGATTGAGATGCCGACAATGGGACAATGACTGCAATCTGATAGATTCCGTAAAAGAGGATGGCCAACAGGACAAACGCATTAGGGTCGCCAGTCAGGAGTCTAACTCTAGAGTATCGATATCCAACCAGTAAGAGGACTACACAAAGAATCATGTCTGACGGATGCCAATTTATTCCGAACACGTTCCACATGGGGTTGTAAATGCTGTCAAAGCCGGACATGATCGCAATTTCATAGCCAAGCAGGCAGAGGAAAACTGCTCTCCCAATTAGCTGTCCGGACCGACTCACTGGGCTATTCCATATTCGAACATCAGTACCATCAACCTGAAATTCAGGCATTCCAAACTCCGGTGGCAGTCTGGTTAACCAGTTTGAAATACTGTATGGGAGTCAATACAACGCCTGGCAATATGCAAATAACAGTCGATAGCACTATACCCACAGAGCCTAAATGGAATGACTTTACTAGAACATACGCCAAGGGGATGTTCATAACCCCCGCAACAATTGCGAATATGATTTGCAGTCTGACCTTTCCAACGCCATTTACAAACAAAGTGAAGCTGGTATTCCATGTCATAAGTAGCACGAAAGAAACGACGCAGACCGACATGCGGAAATCAACCCTAATCGCATTTCCAACCCATGCCTTGAAGAACATTGGCGAAAAGATTAACATCAAAAGACAGACCATGCACACCAGTAGCCAAATGTGCGATACACGCTTCATTGTATGTTTGATCCACTGGAAATCTCGATTTGCAAAAGCATCTGTAAATGCCGACCATAGTGGCGTTGTCACAGTAGCATAGAATATGATCACCATACTGAAGTACTTAAAGGCGATATTGTATGCTGCAACATCGGATGGTCCGATCAGCTGACTGATCAAGAGATTCTGAACGCTGAATTGTAGAATGCCGGCGATTTGCAGCAAGAAGAACTTCGAACCTAACGATGCAAGGTCTTTCAAATATTTCAGCCTTACATGAGAGAGCTTCGGCTGCAACCACTTGTACTTGCCGGAGAACAGTATCCAACTTACCAGCAATGGTACCAAGGCCGACGAAAGACTCAAGCCTAGTCCAAACACGATCAACGAGTGCGTCCTTGATTTAGCGATCGCAAAGACACATATCAGGCTGGCGATGCTGCTTAGTGTCTCGATCGCTTGAGAGATCCAAGCTTTTTGATCGGCGTTTAGCACGACCGTGATTAGAGATGTCACAAACCGTATAGCAAAGAACACACCTACAACGACTGCAAGCATAGCTAATTCGGCCGACAGTTCGGGAGGGGCATTGAGGACAACGGACCAATTCATTATTGGTGTGGCAACCAATAGCACTAATACTAATATGCCAGCTATTGTGGATAGAACGGCATAACCAGTTGAGACATAGATTTTGGCTAAATCAGAATCATGACGAGCAATCGCTTCAGCAAGTTTGTTCCTTAGACCATTACCCAAGCCTAGGTCAAATAAATTGAACCAAGCAACGATTGATGTCAGGGTTAGCCATATCCCGTACTTCTGGGTGTCCAAGCATTGTAACGTAAGAGAAACAACTAGAAAACCAGCGCAAACTGAGATCACTTTCAGTCCAAACGAGATCACCGCATTCGCTCTAAGTTGAGCCGATCGCGCATCTTCTCTCTCAATTCTGAAGATACCGAGAATCGAACTTATGAGATTCTGGCTCAAAGGCACTTCTCTAGTGAAAACACGTTATGTTCAGATGAGATAATATTTGGTTGTGTAACAACTGCGTTGATGCATTCGATATCGCATGCAATCCATTTAATGATTCGCCAGACAAGATTGTTTTTCGAATGGAGAGATTCAGGGAGCAAAATGTTGTTGTTCGCAGAGACGATATGATTGGATCTGGCATCCCCTCTCAATAACCCCTTCGTTATCAATCGTTGAGAAAAGTACAAACTGTCCGTTGATTCATGGAGGAAAGAGGAGTGTAACCGCCGAGGACACCTCAATACGACACCTGATCGAAGGCATTCGGATTGTTTTTCGTGTCGCGGCAATACTTTTGCCTCGCAGGGCGGGCCGAGCAAGAGATACTTTACAAGCAATCTCTTCCAAAACGAATGGTCTTCCTTCTCTTCTTCGACTAACTCGCACTTCCATGGAAAAGGCTAAGAGTCATTCGCAAATTACATTTGCTAAGGACATCTTCTACGCTTATGCTTTCTACCGCTTTTTTGTGATATTCTCGAGAATAGAAGTACTTCTCGAGAACTGGAGAAATTACTTTTGTCTGTAATCCATACCCATATATTTCCCAGGGGCTGGTACAGGTGAAGAGAGTGATCGCGGGAATACCAAGCCCGAGCGCAATATGCATTGGGAGACTATCTCCAGATATGAGGAGACGATGCTGTCTTATGTCTGCCATATGCTCCAACATCGTTCCTCTCCGAGGGAGCACGTTTACCGAGTAGGCCTTGGACAGAACTCGAACCAATTGATCATAGGATGCCCAGTTTTTTGATGGCCACCTAGATCCTGCATTGGGGGCAACCGCGATATCTCCTTTGAGCTCGGACTGAGGGATTTCAGCTGGAAGAATGTATTGCTCTTCATGAAATGTGAGGCCTAAGCCATCGAAGAGCAACTCTTGGTAGGATAATCGATTTTCGAACTTCTTCCTGTCAGCAATGGTCAGACCATATCTGCTTATTAATCCTAGATCGAACCAGCCAGAGGAACTAGGCGTATAGGAGATAACTCCTTCTGAATAGCATGCTCCATATAACATAGCGTATTTGACCCGCCCTTCTGCAAAAAGTGTCCTGAGATATTCCTCGTCGTCCTCCAAACTGACTACTAAGTCATAAACGGTACATTCATTAAGTTCCGCGGGACGTGTAAAAATGGAGCGAATATGATGTCTTGGCAGTAACTCCTTGCATTCGGGAAATGTAAGCCAATCGATATCCCATTCAGCAAATGCGCGGAGCAAGGGAGTAGTTCTAAGGACATCGCCCGGAGCTCCACATTTTACCACAAGCAGCTGTTTCATGTTTGACGAATAATTTGGTGCGACACCAGTTGGGTTTCGGTTGTGACCAACGGTTCACAATTTCTGATTTTATACTCAGGTTACGCTACAAACGCCACGTTGGCCTCATGTGAGTCGGGAACATATTGCCGGACATAGGCAGCCGAGCAAATCAAAAAGAAGAGCGATCCGTCTCTGGGATCCAGAAGCGTGTTGACGAGGAGCCTTCGAGAGCCGTGATTAATAAGAACGAGGCAACAAATCTTCATTGCGGGGGAATCGACCTCGAACCAAAAGGTCGTTCGGGGGAGACTTGCAGTCAGTTACCAGAAAACAACTTGCACTTCGTCTGTTGTTAGATATATACGCAGTTGCAATATTGGCGTAAAAATAATGAGACGAAAATTTGAAGAGGGCTCCGAATAACCTCAAGATTTACCATCCGAAACCAATAGAAAGTTACTAACCGCAAACGTCATTGAATGTGACATGGGCCACCTGTTCGGGGCTCTTCCCGACGAATCTCAATCGGGGCCAAAATACCTCGTGAAACCAGATACTTGATATAAATTAGGCGCAAAACTTAACGAGGAGAATGAAAACGACGTGACTAGATGATGCGGATTGACACGAGTGCAACTCGTGAGGCAATCCTAAGGCAGTCGAGGGTTTCTATCGTGTGGGGCAAGGACGGAGTAATGATGCCGCGCAAGTTCTCTTATGCGCGCCGAACATCGGCGAGTGGATCGGTTCTGGAGCAGACCGGTCAAGTTCTAATGGGGTCTGTGTTGTCAAATGGCTCGATCTTTACTTTAACAATACGCACCTGCGGACTTCTACAAATCGGCCAGACTGCATTTTGTAAGCATAAACCCCACTGGCGATGCCGCCGGCGTTGAGTGTGACTTCGTAGGATCCGCCTTCTTTCTCTTCATTCACAAGCGACTTCACGAAGCGTCCTAGCATGTCGTATAGGTCAATGCGTACGAACGCATTTCGAGGGACTTCGTAGCTAATCTGTGTTGAAGGATTGAAAGGATTAGGAAAGTTTTGATTAAGCGCAAAGACGGTCGGATGAGCAGCCTGGTGGTGAATTGAAGTGGCGACAAAGGTAACTCGGGTTAACAATGAGAAGTTACCGGATGAACTAGATCCCGTTAACAGAAAGTCAGTTGGTTCGCTCACATTGACGATGCGAGAACCGACGGCCTCAACGTACCCGACTCCATGGTCAATCCAGATTGATTGCGCATTTGGCAAATTCCAAGATAGAGTTACGGTTCCGGGTTGCAGCAATGAATCTGGACTTGCCCCGAAGAGTCCGCCAACCCCTGATGTCTGTTCGAATGCCCCCATAGAGGGAGGCCGGACAGTCGATACGGCGTTGTTATCAATGTCATAGGTATAGCCAAGAATCAGGCCGGCTCCAATGGCTGGGCTTCCAGCTTTCAAATGAAAGTCACCTTCGTCTGGATTTACGAATAGAGGGTCGCCGATGAGTTCGCCTGGATTGACGGCTAGACCCACGGTAAATTGCGAGTCGGCACTAAAGTAGAGGTTGTTGGAATGGGTGATAGTGTTCTTATTTGCAAATTGCGCCCAATGGTGACAATAGAAAATATTGTTGCGCAGCATAACTGTTGCAGGGCCTGGGGTCCCTGAGATGTCAAGGATAGCCCAATTAATGAAAGTCGGATTCTCGCAAAGCACGGTGTTGTTTTCAAATCGGAGATTGTTGATAGTACTCGCAAAAGGCCCATCTAAGTGTAGCATCATCAAGTCAGCGCCTCTTGTATTGACATAAACGTTATACGCTAACCAAAGGCCGTTGGAACTACCTCCTCCCACCTCCATCAAACCATTACAGTTCTTCGCCCAGTTGTGATGAATATAACAGGAGTCCACAAAGCCATTTACTTCAAACGCGCCTCCATCTTCTCCATAATCATACGAAGAAGCAAAGCAGCTATCTAGTATATTGAAACAGAATTCATTGTTTGAGTTAAGAACGCCAATCCCTATAGCTCCAAAATCATCGTTCGTTGGGAATGGGGTGTTCACTGCCATATGTAGGGGGTAGTGAACGTAGTTATTCATGATAAGATTGTGATCACCTATGACGGAAATACCCATAGCTACACGGGTGATCTCACAATTTCTAACAATGTTGTTTGTTGCTCCGGTCCTGATTTCTATCCCTGCGTAACCTGCAGTATCAATACACAGACCATCCAGAACTATCCAGTTGGTGTGTATTACGATGCAACTCAGAGTAATATTATTGCTGATATTTCGAAAAGTTGGCCGATTCCCAATACCGTAACTGGAGAACACAATCGGTCTGCCCTTCGTGCCCGGAGATGAGATTGTGAACACGTTTGTGGACGCAAAAACAGAGCCTCTTTTGAAAAACACTGTGTCCCCAGGGAGAAAGGGTCTGTTCTGCACTTCTAGAGTGGTTTGCCACGCTTGTCCTGGAGATGTTCCCAGATTTGCATCGGAACCGTTGATCGCATCAACATAGTACTTGGTCTGAGCCGAGATGAGTTGGGATGTAAATAGATATATGACAGCAACCGACCTCAACAAGCACCATACCAATGCGTTCCCCTTTGCTACAGGCGTCTTAGGTCTCATTTGATTTCTATTCCGCTGTCTCGGTTGGCAACGTTAAGATTTTGAATTGCCGCCCATCGAAATTAACGCAAAAAAAATGAACAGAGTTTTGCGTATTGGAGGCATATTGCATAATGTAGCCAATATGAGACAAACTTGAAGAGAGCCACTCGCTCTGTATGGAGATCACTGTCATGTCTCATGCCAATGCGGTCGGGGAATCCGCACAAGAAAGCAAGAATCTCTGGACGCGAGGTGTACACACAGGTAACAGACTGCGCAACTTCTGCGGTGCCACTTCCAAGTGACTGCCTTGTTGGAGATTGTCTGGGACGGAGGACTGAGTACTAGAGGCCTAGTGAACCACTAAGGAACTGGAAGATCATATTACGGCATTCTGAGGCGAACTGCGGGAAAATCGATGGACGTGCTTCGCGAGAGCCAGGTACTTCCTTACAAACCGCTATATCAATCACCCAGTCGCCCCACTCATCTGCGGTCCTAACTAATTTCCGAGTTTCTCAAGCATAGAGTCGAACGGGACCAGATCACTTCGCAATCATTACAATTCTGTGAAACGAGGCTAGGCGCCCAGGGACCCTTTGTGGTCTCTGTTGTTAGTTCAACTTTACCCTGGCCTTGGGTTTTTGGGGGGCTTCTTGGAGACCGTAGTGACCGTAACCGTACCCACGACCCGAAACACGGTTGTACCCACCGTATGCTTTGCGAACATCGAAATTATTGAGAACCACGCCGCGCACACTTCCTCCTACGCTTGTGAGGGATTCCAAGGCACGTTCGATTTCCGGATTACGGGTGTCACCGGCCGACACCACCAGGATCGTACTCTCTACCGCCTTTGCGAGTACTGAAGCATCTGTCGCAAACAGAACGGGTGCGCTATCGAAAAGCACCACATCATAGATCTCTGTCACCATATTGATGAATGTCTTCATATTCTGTGAACCAGGCATTTCGGCTGGGTTGGGAGCAGTGGTACCCGAACAGATGATATCCAGGTTGTGGAAAACATTCTTCTGGACGACTTCATCGAACACCGAATTCTGAAGGAGGTAGTCTGTGAGTCCGGGGGTTTTCGGAATATTGAAAAACGTGTGAAGACTTGGGCGGCGCAAGTCAGCGTCTACAAGGAGTACCGTCCTTTCGGATTGAGCAAATGCAATGGCAAGATTGGCGATGGTTGTGGTTTTCCCTTCCGACGGATTGGCACTGGTCACCATTACGCTTCTCGGCGACCGATCGGGGTCTGCAAATTGCACATTTGTCCGGAGATTCCTGTAGGATTCTGCCAGCGAGGAGATTGGACTGTGGAACGCAATCAGGTGAGGGTCGATCGACTTACCGCGAGCAGGATTGATCCTCGAATTCTGAAGTGTTCTCTTCTCTTCGATCATTCGGCTGATTGTAGAAACTGTCTTGAAGCCGAGTTGTTTCAGGTCCTCAGGGGTCCTTATCCTGAGCTCAAGACGCTCTCGAATAAGCACTATGGCCACCCCCAAGCTTAGTCCCGCCAATACTCCGAAAATCAGATTGATGACCACTTTGGGGCTTACCGGTTTGATGGGGACGAGGGCCGGGTCGATTATATCGACGTAACCGAACTCTGACTTTTCCGTGATTGCAGCCTCGTTAAACTTCTCCTCTATCAAAAGGTAAAGTTTCTCTGCGCTGAGTCGGGAACGCTGCAGCCTGGCAAGGTCCATGCTCTTCTGGGGGATCCGCCCAAACTGATTCTCGTAGTCCGCAATAACACTGCTCAGGGCCCGCTCCCGGGCCGAAAGTCCTTCAAGTTCGATCTGTTGCTCGATGATCTTCTGCCGAGTCTGGGCCAGGAACGCGCCGCTGCCTTCACCGGGCAAGGACGGGACAAGGGACTTCATGAATTCGGACGTCCGGCTCTGCAGCTTCTCCTTCAGAGAGATTATCTGTTTATCAATCTCGCCCACTTTGTCAAAATAGATCTTCTGTCCTGCCATCCCGGGGTTCTGAGCCACTATCACGTCACGTTGGACCTCCAGCTTGGCAAGCTCTTCCTGAAGGAGGCGGAGGTAACTATCGTTCGATTCTCCGATGGATCGGGCCACCGCCGGTTCCTGACGGGCCAGTTCTTCCTTGTATGAAGTGAGCGTCTTCTCACGTGAGCTCATTTCTACACGGATTGCGTCCCGGTTCGCCTCGAGCTGCGAAAGCTGTTCGACTATCTTTTTAGTTTCTTCATCAAGCGAGACCGTCCCGGAGCTGTGCATATAGGCTTGCAGGGCCGACTCAGTAGTATCGAGAGTCTGTTTCTTGGATTCACGCTGGGACTGAAGAAATTCGCGGACCGCGCGTGACCGGGATCGACTGGTGTTCATGTTCCTCTCGACGTACGATTCTGCGTAAACATTCGCCAGGAGGGCTGCTTCATGCGGATTTGTGCTTCGAGCACTGATTTTTATGATATCTGTTTCCCGGAGCGGCGTGAATTCGACTACCTTGTCAAGGCGTTCCATGATCTGATCAGTTGATCCGAGAATGATAGAAGAATCATCCTCGTCCATGAACTCGATAATCGGTATGCGCTTCCTGCTATTGGACGCCAAAGTCGTCTTTTCGAGGAGCTTTTGCGCCACAGACTGCGCCATCGAGCGTGATTTCAGAACCTCAAGTTCATTGGCGAGTTTGTTGAGTGTGGCGGCACCGGTGAGATCGAGAGAGAAAGGCAACGAGCCGTTCACCCCCTTCATATCGACCAAGACGAGGGCGCTCGATTCATATACCGGACTGGTAGTGAAGGTGTATACTGCTGCCACCGCGGTAACCAAGCTAAGGGAAAGGAATATGGTCCACTTCCCCCGCAGAAAGACGGCAATATACTCTCGGAGTGTCATATCATGTCGAATGGGCTTACTGCCGTTGGATCTGGCCCTTTGCGCATCAATCATTGGATTCATCGATGAAGAATTGACCTCGTTACAAGGAGCGGTTGATTAAGCTAACGACTGCCAAGCTAGTTCCGCTGGGAGTGTTTATGCCGAACTTGGTAAGAACAAAAGAGGATTCAGATGGAGTCGGTGTAATGCCGGCTCCAGCGAAGGGATCACGCAACCCGAACCTACTGGGTCAGTGGAGTCTAAGCATTCCTGGGCTGCCCGCCCGTGACAAGGAACACCTGGGAAATTCAATCACGAGGCAGATACCTTCAAAGGACTAAATGCAAATGAGAATGAGAGGAAAGCGCTCGGAACGCAAAAAAGCGCGAACGGGAGCACTTGGCCTGTCTCTCCAATCCAACAAGTAACGGGGAATGGAAGACTGTTGTGGTCTTCGACAAGCGTCTTTGACTATTTCGGAAGTGATGATCAGAAAGAACACAGTGACCAATCCTCTCGGCGGGAACAAACTCGCACCAAGGGGTCACCTGGAGAGAACGTACAGAGGGTGGCAGGGAGAGAATTCCTGCGCTATTCCATCTTGTATCTAAGCGCAGATGAGACCCGGAGGTGAAAACAATGCGGAAAAAAATGTTGAAAACAGCTCGACGAAATCTCCTTCCCTCTGTTTCTCAAAAATACTAGTTCTAAGAATAGGATGCATTTCGCAGAATCAAGCCACTCAGACTCTTTTGTTGCCAACCAGTCACCTTCCAGGGGCGTCAGACACCAGTTAAGAATGGCCAGCGGATTGCGCGATTTCGGCAACTTGACTCTTTGCCAGACTGTCGCAACATTTGCCGTGATGCCATAATAACGATGACCCTGTGATTATGAAGTTAGCGATAATTTCTGATATTCATTCAAATCTTCAGGCACTGGAAGAGGCCCTGAGACTCATAGACCGCCTTAAGGTTGATGAAATCTATTGTCTGGGAGATATTGTCGGGTATGGGGGGAATCCAAACGAATGTGTGGCGCTCGTGCGCGAGAGATGCTCCAAAGTGGTGAAAGGAAACCATGATTTAGCCACGGTGAATCTTTCCTATTCCGATTTCCACCCCGAAGCCGGCAAAATTGCGAACGCGTGGACGCTCAAGGTTCTCAAGGCAGAACACCGTCGCTACCTCGCCTGGCTGCCATTCAAACATGTCGGTTTTGACTGTACTTTCGTTCACGCCGCCCCCGATTCGCCAATCGATTGGGAGCACGTCAGTTCGGTGGAGGCCGTCTGGCGCCAGTTTCAGCACTTTTCGACATCCGTATGTTTCGTCGGGCACACACACATCCCGGGTATCATCGGCGAGGATTTGCAGACATTTGCACTTAGGCGCGGAATCAAGTTCTTCATAAATGTAGGAAGTGTGGGGCAGCCACGAGATGGAAACCCGCAGCTGAGTTTCGGGGTCATCGATACCGACGCATGGAAATACGAAAACGTCCGTGCCGATTATGACATAAAGGGTGCATCAGACGCGATCATCAGGGCCGGACTCCCGACTATTCTAGCTCAAAGGTTAGAACGTGGGGTGTAATGCGTGCACCGGGCGGACACGTGGATCGACAATCAGATCGCAAGGCCAACAGATTGACCGCCTTTACTTTCCGGGAAAGGGTTCATATGTTCTAAGGAGGACAACCACGTAGTGCGTGGTCAGCAACTACCCATCACCGTCCTTTCCGTGACTCCTTCAAACCCGGGTTATTCGTAGAAAAGTTATCATTCCATTCTTGGAGCACAAGCAATGAAAACGCATTCGTGCCGACATCTCTTCTTCCTCCTCTTTATACCACTGTTTATTTGTGACTCCGGGTTTGCCCAGTTCAACCAGGGGAACGCAACGTCCGCGACAAACTACTTTTTCGCCAAGCCGAACGAATTAACACTGACCGTGAGCGTTTTGGGCTTTGTTCAGCGTCCGGGGCGCTACGAAATCTCCGCCTCCATTGACCTCATTAATCTCATGGCGCTCGCAGGGGGCGCGACCGCGGACGGGGCAATGAACGATGTGAAGCTCCTGAGGATGACTGAAACCGGGGGGCAAATCCGCACGCGTGAAATGCACCTGAACCTAGAGGACATTTCCAGATTCACGTCAAACGAGCTCAAGCTTCAACCCGGTGACATCATACAGGTCGACAGGACCGGCTGGTCTACATTCCGGGACACATTCACGGTAGTCGTCGGGGCCGCGATCATCACGGGAGCCGTAGCGCAGGTCGTCTATGCGACAAAGCGACCGTGAACGAGCTCGTTTATCGACTCTTCCCTCGGGAGCGAGCAATGGGAGTTGGGCTGAGTCTGTTCAATTGAACGGTGACGGAAAGAACATGCGATCAGGAAAGCGGAAACGCCGGAGGAAGTCCGGCGTGTTCACAGAGATCGTCAAGACGCAACACGACCTGTTCATCCAGTCTTCCATCACGGCGGAGAGCTGACGCGACGGATACGACTTCCGGCATGCCGTAACCGTGCCTCTGAAGTAGAGCTTCATCTGTCAATATCTCTTCCGCGCTCTTATCCGCCGCTATCACTCCGCCCGCGAGAATTATCACCCTCCCTGCAACCTCTGCGAGAAGATTGACGTCGTGCGTCGCGATGATCACAGTTGCACCACCATTACTAAGTAAACGAAGCGCACGCACAGCACACGCAACGCCCGAGGAGTCGAGACCGGATGTCGGCTCATCGAGAAGGGCTGCGGCTGGGCGTATCGCTATAAGGAGAGCAAGAGCCAGACGGCGTGATTCGCCGAGACTGAGAGTGAAGGGAGACCTGGGCGCAAATGCTACGGGATCGAGTCCCATCCGGAGGAGTGAATTCTCCATGCGCGATGCAATTTCGCCGGGGGAAACGCCCCGGAGCCCCAGCATGTCGCCGAATTCCTCCGACACGGTCTCGCGGACAAACTGCTCCTCAGAAAACTGGAATGTGAACCCCATCTTGAGGCGGATCCCTTCTCTCCCACGTGCGGCATTGGTATCGGCGCCGTCGATTCGTATGGTCCCTTCTGAAGGCGGGATGAGCCCGCCGAGAATGTTAAGGAGCGTTGTTTTTCCCGAACCCTCCCTCCCGAGGATTCCGACACACTCACCGTGATGGATTGTGAGCGAGAGATCTCGGAAGACTTCCCGGGGGGATTCGTGACGCGGAGTGTATAAGAACCGGATATGCTCTGCAGTGATATTCACAGTTTCACACCCATCCTGAGGCCAAGAGGGACGGGGATTTCGGACGCGCCGGATGAGGCATACCGTGCGAAAACGTCGGCCGGAGGTCCGTCATCAAGAACCGCTCCCGCCTGAAGTACGACGAGCCGGTCGGCGGACATCGCTTCCTCTGCAAACTGGGTGATCAGAAGAATCGTTATATTCCGGGTGCGCCGCTCATTCGCGACAGCGAGGAGAAGATCACGGCGCGATGACGGGGAGAGAAGCGACGTCGCCTCGTCGAGTACCAGGTGGACGGGGCGCATGGCAAGGACCGAGACGAGCGCGAGCCGCTGCTGCTCTCCGCCTGAGAGTGTTCTCGGGGGGCGCGTTCTCATATGATCAAGGCCTGACGCGACAAGCTGCCCGCCGACGATCTCCTTTATACGCTCTTCTGTGGTGCCCGTATTCTGGAGGCCGAATGCGATTTCTCGTTCGACGGTGAGTGAGGTTGTCTGGAGGTGGGGGTTCTGGAACACGATGCCGAGCCGCCTCCGTATGGACCGGCAGGACATTTCGTCACGCGTGTTGAGGCCGTCGACGATCACATCTCCCTCAGTCGGCTTCACAAGTCCATTCAGAGATCGCGCAAGCGTGCTCTTCCCCGAGCCGTTTCCCCCCATCAGAGCGACGAACTCTCCCCCTGCGATGTTCACGGACACAGATCTAAGCGCATCCGTGGAGGCGCCGGGATAGCGGACTGTGAGATTGCGGATTTCAATCCCTTTTGTCATTGGTCCCGCCTTGTGATACGGCACCTGTACTCCCCCGGGTGAACCGCCCCTTGAATCCGGGAGAATAGTCGATAGCGAGCGAGTCACCGGATTCGTAGACGATGAACCCGTCAACCCCCGGTTTCCCTTTCATGAATTCCATCCCCTTTCTCCGGCCGAGGACAAAGACGGTCGTCGAAATCGCATCTGCATCGGCCGCGGTCGGCGCGACGACTGTCGTACTCACAACACCGAGTGACGGGCATCCGGTCGCGGGATCCATGATGTGATGGTACCTCTTCCCGTCTGCGATGAAATACCTCTCATAGTCGCCCGATGTCGACACACCTCCCGCACCGTACCGGAATGTCCCGAGGAATGATCCCTCAATCCTCGGGTGGCGGACGGAGATCGTAGCCACAGTGGAATCCCAGCCGTTTGATCCGGGCCAGCGGACAGCGAGATTTCCCCCCATGTCCACGATCGCCTTCTGTATCCCGGAGCGGGCAAGTATGTCCATCGCCTTATCCACTGCGTATCCCTTCCCGATCGCCCCCAGGTCGAGACGCATCCCCTTCCGCGGCAGATAGAGCGTGTTTCCGTGAAGCAAGACGAGCCGGTGGCCGACAAGCTCCCGGATAATACGCACGCTGTCGGGTGAGGGGACGCGCGGGTGGGGCGCGAGTATGTTCCAGAGAACCTCCAGGGGGCCGACGGTGATATCGAACGCTCCGCCCGACGAGTCGCTGTATGCGAGCGATTGCCGCAGAAGCGCGGCAAGCTCCGAGGAGATTACGAGTGAGTCTTTTCCTGCAAGGCTGTTGGCCCTCCCGATCTCGCTTGTGTCTATGTAATCCGATGCAAATCCCTCAATACGGTGGATTTCAGCAAAAGCAGTATCGATCGCCGAATTGATAATCCCGGCAGGGAGATTGTCGTCGTATACGGTGATGGTAACATACGTATCCATCGCCGCAGTCTCCCTGACGATCGGGACTTCCCGGTGCTTGCAGCCCTCGGCGAAAGCAAGAAGCGCGAGTGCCGCGCAGACAAGTGGTGTTTTCATCCTGTAATGGCTCCCACTTCTGTTGTGGATTGTCCCACGATCCTGACGACGGTTTTGTTCGGGACACAGACGATTACCTCCCCCTCCCTGCTTCGCCATCCTGTGCGCACGCAGATTCTGTTCGGGCAGTCTGCATCCGCCACCCTGACTTTCCCCTGGCGAACCTCGATATGCATGATTCCGAACTCGCCCCGGACCGTCACATCACGGTTTTCATGAAGGTCCAGTTTTTCCACTGTCTTCCCCGCCACATCGACGAGAACAAGTGACCCCTCCGATCCGGAGAAGACCACGAACGATGCTCCGGTGCATGCGACGAGGACAATTGCCGCCGCAACGTCCCATGCCGTGAATGTCCGGGGGAGAGACTGGCCGCCGGGGGAAAAGACACCGGTACCGGAGAATGCGCCAAGGAGACGGGATGTCACGATCCCCACGACCAGACCGCCGGCAAGCGCGGTCAAAAGGAGAACCGGGAGGAGATGAACCACGGCGGCGCTCCGGACATACAGGAGCCCCACAAGCGCGATCTGCGTCGACACATGCGCCGTCGAACCCGCGAGGCTCACACCCACGGCGCCGAATGCCCGCCGGGCGATAGTGTGCACCGCACCCATGACCGCCGCGGAGACGACGCCGGCAGCCATCGCAAGTATGAACGCCGGCCCGAGGAATGACCCGGTGACGAGCGATCCGACAAGAACGCGGAGGAAGACGACGATAAGCGCATCCGCGGGACCCGAGACGATGAGCATGACGAGCGTGGAGATGTTGGCGAGCCCCACCTTCAGGAACGGGAGAGGAAGGGGGATCAGGGATTCGAGGACAAAGAGCGCGGTTCCCATGGAGGCGAGGAATCCAAGGCGTGTCACCCGACGGACGGTCCACGCACCCGACGCACCGCTCACAGCCGGATCCCGCACCATGGAGGAACCTGTGTCATCAGGAGGGGCGAAGGAGGTCCAGCGTGGATTTCAGTTTTGCCGCCGATGCCTTGAACCCGGATTCCTCGGCCGGATCCAGGTTGAGCGTCAGGATTTCCTCGACGCCGTGTTCACCGACGACGCAGGGGAGGCTCAGGCACATGTCATTCACGCCGTACTGGCCCGTCATGAGCGTCGAGACGGAGACCACGCGCCTGTAGTCGCCGAGGATCGCGGAGACGATCGACAGGAGGCCGAGCCCGATCGCGTAATACGTCGAGCCTTTCCGGCGGATGATCTCGTACGCCGCGTCACGCACCTGCGCGAACAGCGCGTCCATATCGGCCTGGACATACGCCCTGTTTTTCAGGGGGGCAAACTCCTGGAGCCTGACCCCGCCGATCGAGGCCTGGCTCCAGACAGGAATCTCGCTGTCGCCGTGTTCGCCGATAATGTAGGCGTGCACGCTCCGTGCGTCAACCCCGTAGTACTGTCCGAGGAGAAACCGGAACCGCGAGGTGTCAAGTATGGTTCCCGAGCCGACGACCTGTCCCGGGGGGAGCCCGGAGACGCCGACGGAAACATACGTTAGTATGTCGACGGGGTTCGTCGCAATGAGTATGATGCCGCCCGGATTGTGCCGGACCACCTGCGGGACGATCTCCCGGAAAATCGCCGCGTTGCGTGCAAGCAGGTCGAGACGGCTTTCGCCGGGCTTCTGTGAGGCGCCGGCGGTGATCACGACGACCTGGGAGTCCGCGCAATCGGCGTACGTGCCCGCCGTGATCTTCATCGGCCGTGTGAAGGAGAGCCCGTGGTTGAAGTCCATCATCTCCCCCGTGGCCTTCTCGGCGTTCATGTCGATAAGGACGAGCTCCGTGGCGACGCCGCGTATCATCAGCGCGTACGCGAACGAGGATCCCACGAGGCCTGTGCCAACGAGCGAGACTTTCCGGGTACTTCCGTTGCTCATCTTCTCCCCTTCTCCGGTTTCACTCTGATCAAGAACGGGAACATCCCCCGGATTTTCAAGTGCGGGAGGGCGCTCTTCATGGCATCTTTGATTGCATTTCCACGGCCATTATGGTACAATGCATGATCCGGCAATATCCCGAGGCAGAGATGACCCACAGGCTCCTTCACCGCTCAGTCGCCGCCGCCGTCTTCGCGATTTCCCTAGTCCAGTTCTTCGTCACGGCACAGCCGACGGTCTCCTTCTGGGATCCCGGTGAACTCTCCGCCGCGGCCTACATGCTCCAGGTCCCCCATCCCCCGGGCGGCCCCCTGTTTTCGCTTGTCGGCAGGTTCTTTTATCTCCTCCCCATGCCGGGGGATACGGGGTTCAGAATGAACGCCGTTTCGGTCGTCTCGAGCGCATTTGCCGTGCTCTTCCTCTATCTCATCGCCGTCAGGCTCATAGGGAGCGCGCAGCGGGAAGAGACGGAAACGCTTGCCGGGGCGCTCGTGACGTTCGGCGCGGCCGCCATCGGCGCGCTTGCCCTTTCATTCTGCGACACGTTCTGGTTCAACGGCGTCGAATCGAACTACTTCGCCGCGGCGACATTCCTCTTTTCGGCGATGCTCTGGCTCCTCCTCGTCTGGTACGAGAACTACGAAAAACCGGGGAGCGGACGGTATCTCCTCCTCATCGCCTACCTGATCGGGCTCTCCGCCGGAGTTCACCTGATGAGCGTCCCCACGATATTCACCGTCGTGATGGTCGTCGTGTTCCGGCGGTGGATACGGAACGACGCGGTGTGCAAAAAGAGCGCGCTGATATTCCTGGCGCATGCAGGGGCTCTTCTCGCGATCACGTTCGTCTGGTGGAATGGCATGACGTCCCGCCAGATCCCCTCCTCGGAGGAGTTCTTCGCGTACGACAGGACGTTTGCGCTCACGATGGGAGCCGTCAGCGTGGCGTTCATGGCGCTCTTCTACAAGAAGATATTCCAGAAGGACTCATTCTACATCCCGCTCCTGATATCGGCAGCGGCCCTGTTCATCGCGTATCCCGGGATCGTCAAGCTCCTCCCGAGCCTCATACACGGGCTCTCGGGGGACGACAGCAGTCTCGGCGTCGCGCTTCTTGCCGTCGTGACCGGGCTCCTGGCCTGGGCGGCGTACGCCTCGGCGAAACGATCGATGACGGTTCTGCACATCTCGATCCTCGCCGTCCTTTTCGTCATCATGGGGTTCTCGACGTACACGATCATCGTCACGCGGGCAAATGTCCATCCCCCGATGAACGAAAACAATCCGAACAGTTTTGCCGGGCTTCTCACATACCTAAACAGGGAACAGTACGGCGAGTTCCCCATATTCAAGAGGCGCTGGACGCCCGAGGGGGACAGGCAGAAGACGTTTACCGGGTACACGAGCGACCTCGATTTCTTCCTGCGGTACCAGATGGGGCACATGTTCAACAGGTACATGCTGTTCAATTTCGCAGGGAGGACATCGCGGGACCAGGACGCCCCGGCAGACTGGAGCCAGCTTTTCGGCATCCCCCTGCTCGTCGGGCTGTTCGGGCTCTACTGGCAGTTCCGAAATGACTGGCGGATGGCGACGTCGCTCCTGATGCTCTTCATCATCATGGGATACCTCATTGCGTTCTACCAGAACCAGCAGGAGCCGCAGCCGCGCGAGCGGGATTACTTCTACGCGGGAGCGTATTTCATATTCGCCGTCTGGATCGCGCTGGGGATGAAGGGCCTTTGCGATAGTGCGACCGGCGCGATTCGCACACCACGGACCGCAGCGGCGGGGGGGGCTGCGGTACTCCTCCTGGGCGCACTCTTCATCCCGGGGAGGATGGCCCTGACAAACTACGCCTCGCATGACCGCTCGAAGAACTGGCTGGCGTGGGAATATTCCTACAACATGCTCCAGACGTGCGAGCAGGACGCCATACTCTTCACAAACGGCGACAACGACACATTTCCGCTCTGGTTCATGCAGGACGTCGAAGGGGTGAGGCGCGACGTGCGGATCGTCAACCTGAGCCTCGTCAATACCCCCTGGTACATACAGGAGATGAAGGACAAGCCGTATTATCCCGATGCGAAGCCCGTGCCGATCACGCTCTCGGACCGGCGCATCGCGGGGATGGAAGGGCTCGTCCAGTGGGATCCCCAGACTGTCACGATCCCCGTACCTCCCGAGGCTTTTTCAGAAGAGGTCCTGAACGACACGGCGCTCTTCAACCGCGAGGCATTCGGAAAGGCTGCAGGGGGAGACTCTGCGGCGAAAAAGGGGGGCTCGATCTCGTTCATGATGAAGAACACGCTGCAGTTCGGGCGGACGAAGGCGATCCGCATACAGGACTTCATGGTGAAGCACATCATCGAATCCAACGGGTGGAAGCAGCCTGTCTATTTCGCGATTACGTGTTCGCCGGACAGCCGGATCGGGATCGACGACTACCTCCGCTTCTGCGGCCTCGCGTGGAAGCTCGTCCCGTTCAAGGCGTCGCGTGTCGACATGGGGATTGACCCGGTCGTCCTGCGGGCGAACCTGTACAATGAACCCAGGACGTACTCACGCACGCCCCGGTACGGGTACATATTCCGGTCCGCCTCCGACACGACGCTCGTCCTCGACGAGAACGAGGTCCGGATGATGAGCGGTTTCCGCACCGCGTTCCGCGCGCTTTCGGTGTACGACTCCGACGTCCTCAGGGACCTGAAGATGAGCAGCGAAGCTCTCGAACGGATGGAGCAGGTGTTGCCCTGGAAGAGCGTCCCGATGCTGTTCGCCGAGGGGTATGATTTTGCGCTCATGTATTACAGTCTGAACCGCCTGGATCGTTTCCACAACATCGTCGAACGCCTCAAGCCGGTATTCGCGGCCGACACGGCACGGGGAGCTGTCGCCTCGAATCCGTACATCTACGGGCAGATGCTCGAGCTGTATGACATGAGCAAACAGTACGGGCAGGAGCTGGACCTCCTGGAGCATCTCTCGAAGTTCCGGCCGGACGACCCGTCCATCCGGAGCAGGATCGACACCGTCAGGGCCATCATGAAGCGAAACGAGGAGATCCCCGCCAACTGATGGACTCATTCGAGAAATTCCATCCCGCGGGCTCTCCGCTGTACCTGGTGATGCACGATCCCGTGCTTCACCGGTTCATCTCGTACCTCGCGGAGAAGAAACTGGAACAGGAGTCGCATCCGGACCTTCACGTCAGGATCGAGCTTTCCCGCGCGTTCATGAACCAGGTGCGGGATACGTTCAAGCAGAACATACTCGACGGCGAGCGCCACCTTCACATCATGTCGCACGTTCTCGGCACGCGGCTTCTTGACGGCGGGTACGAGCTTCACAGCAACGTCATCGGCATACTCCCGGGAGGGGAGAAGCGTCCCTTCCTGATCCGTGAACGGATCACGCGCGAAACGCTCTTTTCGCACACCGACCTGGATCTCGGCAACCAGATGCTCGGGAAGTTCCGCTATAAAGCGGGGGAGGAATGGTCACCGCTCGAACTCTCGGCGAACTTCGTGGAGTACATACCCGTCGGGCGGACGACGAGCGGGGTCAACAGGATCACGAGCCGCGTGAAGGCGGAAGAGGAGCTCTGGAACAAGGTCGCGGACGAGATGTTCGGGGTCGACGGGATCGTGGAACGGGACAAGCACCTCCGCCAGTACAGCAAGTATATCAAGGACATCTTCGGGCTGAAAATCGTCTGCGAGGACGACGCCGCATGCCTGAAGGTGCACCGGCTTCTCGAAGAGCTCCGGGCGGGGGAATGCGACATGTCCATTGCGGGGGAAGCGGCGCAGGAATCCGGCGTGGAGCTACGGACCGACCCCGACGCACGGTTCCTGGATTTTGTCGAAACGAAGGATTATCTCACCTGCGAGCCCTCGCAGATGAAGAAGACGGGATGGAAAGCCCTGAAAAGCGTCGTGCGGTGGCAGAACCAGCTCCTGGAAATACAGGTCCAACCGCTGGCGAACTATTACCTCGAGCTGGACCACATGTCAGGCCCGTCGCACCGGTCGTTCAAGCTTTTCCGCGACACGGTCCGCGGGGAGATCGCCCGGGGTCTCCCCCTTTACGGCTTCTATCGTGAACTCCTCAGGATGCTCTTCCTCGACAGCGGCGTCTCGTTTGACAGCGAGAACGCCTCCGTCGTGATCACCGACTGAAAGACCCCCTCTACTCGTACCTGAGCGCGTCGATAGGATTCAGCATCGCCGCTTTCCTCGCAGGATAGAACCCGAAGAAGATCCCGATCGCGATCGAAAAGCCGAACGAGAGCAGGATCGAGAAGAACGTGATGATCGTCGGCCATTTCGCGAGGCTCGAGATCGCCCCCGAACCGCTCACCCCGAGAAGGATCCCCGTGATACCCCCGAGGAGGCTGAGAACGAGCGCTTCGATCAGAAACTGCGTCAATATGTCTCTCGAGCGTGCTCCAACGGACATCCTGATCCCGATCTCCCTTGTCCGCTCCGTAACGGAGACGAGCATGATGTTCATGATGCCGATCCCGCCGACGAGGAGTGAGACGGAGGCGATGCTCGCCAAGAGTATCGTCAGGATTTGCGTCGTCGCGGTCGCCGCGGTGGCGAGATCCGCCTGGTTACGTATCGTGAAATCATCCGGATCGTAGGGAGCGATCTTGTGCCGCATCCTCAAGAGCTCCGTGATCTGCTGCTGTGCAACGGGGATCGCCGCCGGGGTCGAGGCGGAGACGAGGATCTGCCTCAGGTAAGGAAACCAGGTCAGCCTCCTTTTCACCGTCGTCCAGGGCGCAAGGACAACGTCGTCCTGATCCTGTCCCATAGCGTTTTGCCCTTTCTTCGTCAGGACGCCAAGGACCTTGCAGGGAACGTTGCGGATGCGCACCGTCTGGCCCACAGGGCTTGCGTCAGGGAAGAGCGCGTCGGCAACGGTCTTGCCGAGAACGCAGACCTTCGCCGCGGCCTTGATGTCGGCGTCCGTGTAAAAGTCGCCGTACTCGATCCCCCACTTGCGAATCTCAAGGTAATCCGAGCCCGTCCCCTGAATCCCCGTGGCCCAGTTCATGTTGCCCGCGATGACCTGCCCTCCTGCCTGCGTGCCGGGCGAGAGGAGCGCCACGGCCGGGCATTCCCGCTGTATCGCAATGCAGTCGTCCTCCGTGAGCGTCGTCGTGGTCCCGGCGCCCCCCTTCACCCCCCCCGCGTTCTGGGATCCGGGGTAGACGATGAGCACGTTCGTCCCCAGCGACGAGATCTGCTGTTCGACGGAGTATTGCGCGCCCTGCCCAATCGCAAGCATGGCGATGACCGCCGCCACGCCGATGATGATGCCGAGCATCGTCAGAAACGACCGCATCTTGTTACGCTGCAAAGCGCGAAATGCCGAGATAAGGATGTTCAGAATTTTCATTCCGGCTCCTCCAGATCCACTTCGGGAAGGTCACGTATCACCTCTGCGGCCAGTTTCGGAGAGGGATTCGACCTGTCAGACTTTATCCGACCGTCGCGGAATATGATGTGCCGCTTTGCAAACTGCGCGATGTCCGGCTCGTGCGTGACAAGAATGATCGTGATCCCCTTCTCGTTCAGATCCTGGAAAATCCCCATCACCTCGACGCTGGTCCGGCTGTCGAGATTCCCCGTCGGCTCATCCGCCAGGACGATGCTCGGGTCGTTGACAAGCGCCCTCGCGATCGCGACACGCTGTTGCTGGCCTCCGGAGAGCTGATTGGGATAATGATGGGTCCGGTCACCAAGACCGACCATGTTCAGCGCCTTGATTGCCCGCGCTTCCCGGTCTTTGAGCGACGCGGTGCCGTACAGGAGCGGAAGCTCGACGTTCTCTATCGCGGACGTCCTCGAGAGGAGATTGAATCCCTGGAAGACAAACCCGAGCTTGTTGTTCCGGATGCGGGCAAGCTCATCGCGCGTCAGGCCGCTGACGTCGATCCCGTCGAGTATGTAGGTGCCCTTCGACGGCTTGTCCAGGCATCCCAGGATATTCATGAACGTCGACTTTCCGGAGCCCGAGGCGCCCATGATCGCGACAAATTCCCCTCTCCGGACTTCCACGGACACGCCCCTGAGCGCGTGCACCTCGATATCTCCGAGCAGGTACGTTCTGGCGAGATGCTCGATCTGAATCAGGCGCCCGTCGCCGGATATCCCGGGGGCCTGATTTGCTGCACCGGTGGCCGCCTTCACTGTGCCGGGGGCAGGCTTCATCGCGCCAGGGGTAGGCTTCACTGCGCCGATCATCGGAATCCTCCGGGTCCGCCCGGCCTCTGCTGACTGCCGGAGAGCGGGCTTGCGGACGCCGTTTCCGACGTCGATGTCGCACCGAGGACGATCTGGTCCCCCGGCTTCAGCGCATCTGTCGTAATTTCCGTGAATCTGCCGTCGGTGACGCCTGTCCTCACAAATACCGGCGTAAGCTTGTTTTGTGAAGTCAGTATCCAGATGCGTGCCCGTCCCGCCAGATGGTTCGCAACAAACGGGCTCTTCTCATACTGCGGATAAAGCTGCGTGATGCCGAACGTGGTCCCGCCGCCGGGGGGCGGAGCCAGGTGTTTCACCATCGGCGTGACGTTGCTTTTCTTGGCGGGTTCCTTTCCCGCGCGCATCCTCTCAAACACTTTGCCCATCTCCGCCCTGAGATCCTCGGGACTCATCTGTCCCCCGTTGGCTGCGAGTATGGAATCGCGGATCTGACCGACGTTTTTCAGACCGCCGTGTCCCGCTCCCGCGCCGGAACCCGGGGTCCCTTCACCACGATGCGCCATGCTGCCGTTGCGTGCGGCGGAATCGGCGCCGGCGGCGACTGCGGACTCCCCGCCCGAGCTGTCGCCCGAGCCGGGGGTGCGTCCCATAAACTGTTCCCGCATCGACTTCAGCACCGTCGAATCGATGAGATCGGCCGGGGGCTGGAACCGGAGCGCGAGGTTCGACACCTTGAGCACATCATGAGCATCCGCGGCGGCGATTTTGGTGTTCGCCGTCATTCCGGGCATCAGTTTCAGCTGGTCATTGTTGACGTCAATGACGACCGTGTAGTTCACGACATTCTGAATCGAGACGGGATTGAGCCTGATCTGGGAGACGACCCCCGTGAACTTGTCGTCCGGATAGGCGTCCACGGAAAACGACGCCTGCTGGCCGATGCTTATCATCCCGATGTCCGATTCATCGACAGTCGTGAGGACCTGCATCTTGGAAAGGTCGTTGGCAATCGTATAGAGCAACGGGGAGGAGAAACTGGCGGCAACGGTCTGGCCGACGTTCACCGCACGGTTGATCACGACGCCGTTGATGGGCGCCGTTATCGTCGCGTAGGCGAGATTGATCTTTGCCCGGTCAAGCGCCGCCTGTGCCTGCTTCTGTGCCGCGACGTTCGACTCGTACGTGGTCAGCGCCGCATCATAGTTCATCTGCGAATCAAGCTGTTTGGCAAGCAGGGCAGTCTCCCGGTCGAGTGTCCTCTTGCTGTCGGCGGTCTGCGCTATTGCGCGGTCGAGCGCCGCCTCGGCGTCCTTCACGGACTGCCAGAGAAACGTCGTGTCGATCCTGGCGATCACCTGCCCCTCTTTGACGACAGAATTGAAGTCCGCGTAGAGATTCGAGATGATGCCCGAAACCTGCGTTCCGACGTCCACCGAGACCACGGCGTTTATTGTTCCCGTTGTCGTGACCGTGACGTTGATGTCTCCCCGTGACACCTTGTCAAGCCGGAAGTCATACTTTTTGGAACTGCCTCCCACAAAAACGACGTATCCGACAACAACAAGGAGAACGAACACAACGGAGGAAATTATAACTGTTCTTTTCATCATCTACTCCCTAATATGAAATCCAGTCAATCGGGGACATTCCTGCGGAAACGCTGAGGCAGAGTCCTTCCACGGCTATTAGACACTCACCGCTCCCCCCCGGTTTAGGCAGGGGGGGAATAAACCCGGGGATTTCCACGCTCGTGCTTCCAGAGGGGACAACTTTAAATATACGAAAAAAAAACGGCATTGTTGCGATTCCCGTGATCTTTCGGTAGGATAAGAAGACTTTCTCAGTACCGCGCAAATGGCCCAGATCTGGCGGGGAACGTTCGCCGCCCTTCGTCACCCCAACTACCGTCTCTGGTTCATCGGACAGATGATTTCCCTGTTCGGGACCTGGATGCAGACCACGGCGCAGGGATTCCTCATATTCGAGCTGACCCATTCCCCGGCGTACCTGGGTCTCGTGGGGTTCGCCTCGGGGGTCCCGACGTGGCTCCTCACGCTCTACGGCGGGGTTGTCGCCGATCGTGTTCCGAAGAGAAAGCTCATCGTCGTCACGCAATCCGCCATGATGGTGCTTGCGTTGATACTTGCGTTCCTGACGTTTCTCCACCTCGTCCAGCCGTGGCACATACTGATTCTCGCCTCCCTCCTCGGGATCGCAAACTCTTTCGATGCACCCGCACGGCAGTCGTTCGTCAGCGAGATGGTGGCTCCCGAAGATCTGACAAACGCGATCGCGATGAACTCGATGATGTTTCAGTCGGCCACGGTCGTGGGACCAGCGATTGCGGGGGTCACGTACGCATTGTTCGGGCCCGGCTGGTGCTTCACGGTGAACGGCATCTCGTTTATCGCCGTCATTGCGGCACTCCTCGCGATGAAATTCCCCCCGCGTGCGGTCCGTCCCGTGTTCAGGCCCGCGCTCGAGGAGCTCAGGGAGGGGATATCGTATATGCGTTCGCACTCCAAGATCCGGGTGCTCATAAGCATGATCGCCGTCTCGAGCATGTTCGGGCTCTCGTTCAGCACGCTGATCCCCGCATGGTCCGTCAACGTCCTGGGCGGGGGGGCCTCGATCAGCGGGCTCCTCTTTTCCGCGCGCGGCTCGGGGGCCCTCTTCGGGGCGCTCGCGATCGCCGTGCTTGGCGGCAGGATCATGCGCGGCCGCATGCTCACGATCGGTTCGTTCACCTATCCCGTACTTCTTTTTGCTCTCGCATTTTCGAGGAATGTCCCGCTGTCACTCCTGATACTCGCCGGAGCCGGCATGGGGACGATACTCGTCAACAACCTGTCAAATGCGATGGTCCAGACGTCGACACCGGAACGACTCCGGGGACGCGTGATGGGGGCCTACACGTGGATCTTCTTCGGGTTCATGCCGCTGGGAGCCCTCTGGTCGGGGACGATCGCGGCACGGCTGGGAGAACCTGCGGCGGTGATGATCAACGCCACTATCGCGTTCAGTTTCGCGATCGGGGTCCGGGTTTTATATCCAAGGCTTAGCAAGGAATAGCAGGAGGCGGATAACACATGGGTGAACATGATGCCGGACGTGATACCGGCGGAACGTGATAGCGGACGTGATAGCGGACAGACGTGATAGCGGACACGGACGCGCAGTTGTTATTCCCCGCGGCGGGCGGTATCTTCACAGAGACGTTTATTTTGCATTGTAGCGGTCTTCCCTCTCACGATCCGAATGTGCCGACATGGACGATCCTGAGGATCAATTCGTATGCCCGGGCTGCGGAGCCACGGTCACTCAAGCGGACGGAATCTGCCCGCAATGCGGCACGGTGCTGGATTGGACCGTGGACCCCGATGACGCAGGGCCTGCGGGGACTGCCGGTGTGAACGAGGTCGATGTCGCTCCCATGAGCCTCGGTGACATATTTGACCGGACGTTCAGGCTCTTTGGAAAGGTGTTCTCGCGATCGATTATCATTGTCCTCATTCTCTTTATACCAATCTCCATTCTCCTTGTGAAGGGCGCACAGGAGTTCTATGCCACGATCGGCGAAATTACGGCCCGGGGGCATGAAGCTGCCCCCGGATCGGACGAGATGCTGACGATGCTGGGCTGGATGGGCCTGTTCGGCATTTCAATGCTTCTCGCGCTGCTTGCGAACCTGTGCGGAGAGCTCGCTGTGACAAGACTCGTGCGGAGCGAGTTCACCGGGTCCTCGATGACCTGGAAAGGAGCGCTCATGGAGGGGATCGGGATCAGGTACGTGCGCGCAGTGGGGGTTGTGGGTTTGGAGGTGGTTCTCGCCGTAATTGCCGGAGTCGGCGTGGCGGTACTTTCCGTGGCACTCGCCGCTATGGGCGGCGGAGGGGTTTTCGCCATCGTTCTCATGTTTCTCGCCGCCATTTGCCTCGGCGTGTTCCTCGTTATTCGTTGGGCTTTCGCATTTACCGTCGTCGCATGCGAAGATCACGGCGTCCTGGAGTCATTCAAGCGGAGCTGGGGTCTGGTTTCGACGAGATGGTGGAGAGCATTTGGCATTCTGGCCCTGATGGGGTTGCTTCTCAGCTTCGCCATATTCCTGTTGACGGCCCCCTTCACGTTTATCGCTATGTGGGGATTCTACCGCGAATACTTCGCGGCGCTCAGCTCGGCCGGCACCGGTCAACCTGACCCTGCATTGATGGGAAAAGCCATGGTTTCAATGGGGCCGGCGGTTGGACTGTCATTGGCGCTCAATATGATGCTCTCCACTATGACAAAGCCGGTATACATGACAGTTCTGTACTTTGATCTTCGCGCCCGCAAGAAGGAAGCCGACGCGGCATACCAGACCCTCCCTTCCGACAACCAGGCCGACCGGACATTCCGTTCCCTCCCCGAGGGGAGTGATCCCGATGGCAAGTGAATTGCCATTTGCCGGGATGACCGTTGCCGTTCCACCGATTGAAACCTTTGAGGGGACATGGGAGAGGGGCGGCCGGAGTCTGAACTCCGCGGCCATTGCAGGCCTGCTGGGGGTCGGGGTGATCTACTTTTATGGCCAGTCACTTATCGTTTCCATCGCCGTCCTTGCCAGTGCAGGGCGGGAGATTATCGCAGGCCGGACTGAGGGTCTTTTTCAGCATCTCATCAGAATGACTGAACTGACGAAGACCCCCATCCGCTTGTGCCTCATACTCACGCAATTCTCACTGATGCTCCTGCCGACGTTGTGGCTCGTTCGCCGATGGCATACCTCTGACGTGCAGGCGTACATCAGACTGAGACAATGCTCTCCCGCGCAGGCCGCGCTCGCAGTCTTCACCATCGTCTTTCTGTTCCCATGCAACATACTCGTCTCGGAATTCCTCGAGAGCAAGCTCAACATTCCGGAGAAGCTGCTGAGGATCAACGAGACACTGTTCACTTCCTCCGGCGCGTGGGAACTCGCTTTTGTCGTTCTCGCCATTGCCGTGACCCCGGCGATATGCGAAGAGGTTCTTTTCCGCGGTTACGTCCAGCGCACGTTCGAACGCACTGTCGGGTGGAAGAGCGTCCTGATTGTGGGGATCCTGTTCGGCCTGTATCATATGCAGCCGCTCGGCCTCCTGACACTTTCAGGTCTCGGGCTGGTGCTCGGCTACTTTTACTATGCAAGCAAGAGCCTCTTCCCCGGCATGGCGGCCCATTTTACGAATAATCTCCTCGTCGTGGTCTGGCTGTATCTTGTGAAGACGAACGTGTTGAGCGCATTCCATGCCGGCTCAGGCACATTTTCGGCGCTTGCACTGATCACCCTCCCATTCGCTGCGCTCTCGATCTATCTCTTCCATCGCGTGAGCATTCGACATCAAGCTCTGGCCGTTTAGGTCATCGGACCCGGCATTGCTCTGATCGATTGACAGATATTTGAGCACTCTCCGGTCCGAGACGCCCTTACGTGATCCACTTCCTTGACACTCCCTAAGCAGAAAGATACCTTGTTGTAGTATTCGCTGAATGGTTTCTGATTTCAAGTCGGGGCGCTTCGATCGTCGAGCTGCACAGGAACGCGCCTTGTTCAAGGAGTCCACGTTGAAATCATTCACTCCTATTCTTCTGGGGGCATCCCTCCTCTTCTGCCCGTCGTGCAAGGAGAAAGTTACCGGACCTGAGACATCACTTCCCGTTGTGTTTTCAGGGTACTCAACGAAATGTCTGAGCCACGGCATCGCCAAAATGTCATTTGTCGACTCACTCGTGTACATCTTTTCCGATAGTCTTGTCATTGACGACCCAGAAACCACCAGTTGTTCCAATACTTACCCCTTTGCACCGGGATACAATCTCCGGCTGGATACTCTTACCCTGATAATCGCCGACACGACCCTCGCCTCGGCAAATTGTTTCTGCGGCTATAACGTGCACTTCGCATTCTCGAATCTGCCAGATGACCGCTACACCGTGGTCCGGATTCGGTCCTGGAAGGAACACGATCTCACGCCACCGTACAGCCCTTACAAGTATGTGACAATGTTCGACACCACGTACCTTGGGGAGGTCTTCCGGAGCCGCTGACCCGGCACACCGGCATCAGGAGGGAGACAATACAGTGACTGCACATTGCTTCCGCCGCTTCCTTTTCGGATCCCTTATATCGGGAATTCCGTTCATCGCAAATGCGCAGGTTCCTGCAAGCCAGGACACCATTGTCATTCCGGGAGGCACACTCGCCGGTCGTGAAAACAGCGGGTTGCTTGAATCCACCATCAATGGCGATACGACACGTGCCGGCGCGAGAGTGAACCCGAACAGGGTCTACGCGCTGAATGAGGGCCAGTACTATTTCCAGATCGCACCGATCTGCGTGAACAATCCGACAGGCACGCTCACTATCTGCGGGATCCCTTCGACGTACGGGAAAACAAAACCGGTCATACTTATCGCGAACAGCGGGGGCACTCACGTCATCGTGAATCCTGACTGGTGGGAAGGAGGGACGAATCTCGTTTATGGGAGCCTGAGGTTCGAGAATATCTACTACGTGAACCAGGAGCTCGACGGGTATATCAATGGCGAACTCTTCTATTGCGGCACGTCAAATACGCTTGCGCAATCGCTGACAATCAACAATTGCGTGTTCGAGTTCTGCAACACATTCCTGTTCGATTGCTCAGCCAATTCAGCCGGCTTTGTCCAGAACGGCGCCGGCGGTTGGCCGTACGGCGCGAAGTTCAGGATCACCAACAGTTATTTCCGGAACATGTTTTCAGCCGGACAGGGGTGGAACGGATCAGCAAACGGCGGTTGGTGGGGGTCCGGAGTGTTCATCTGCACGAGTCCGATTGACACGCTCTGGGTTGAAAACTGTACGGTGACAACCGGAGGGCTCACATTTTGCACATATAATGCCGATGTCGGCCGACGCCCGCTCACGGATTTTCTGTATATCAATCACAACACATTTGTCAACAACATGAAGTACTTGCTCTTCTCGCCGTACCACAGGAGCATGTTCATCACAAACAACATATTCATCAACCAGAATTGGGTCGGCGAAGATACCAATGTTGTGAACAGCGGCCAGGATCCGGACAAGCAGTACATGAGCACAATCAACATCGACACCAATAATGCGACAAATGGAGAGGTTGTGCAGTCGGAGTATATGGTTGATTCGACGCACTTTACTTCTGCTCTGGACTTCAAGCATATGCAGGTGTTTGTTTCAGATAACATCTACTATTACGACACGCTGCTTATCAACGGGTATTATAATTCCAGTAAATACAAATTGCCCTCCCTTAATGCTCTGCCTTCGTATCCGCCGTGGGCCGGGTCCGGGGGTCCTTTCCCCGTCAGAAATGTGCCGGGTGAGTGGATGAATCTGCGCACCCGCGCCATATTTGCGGCGTATGCACCACCCAACGGTGGAATCATCGAGAGAAGAACGAGCACCACAAATCCCGGAACCGTAACGCCTGGGATTGTCAACGCCTCGTTGGTGGATTCGATGGCTGCGTGGAACCAAAATTGGTGGGGGGATCCGCGGTTCGCGGGGGGTGCTGCGCTTCAGAACACAAGGCTCATTTATGGCGATTACGATCCGAAAACACTGCCGGGTGTCGTTAACGGTGTGAAAACAGACACGATGACTTCCGGGGCGGCCGGGATCACGAAGTTCACGGACCTGACTGAGAACTTCAGCCAGTCGACTCAAATCTCGGCAATCGATGGTCTTCCCATAGGCGCATTAATCTGGGACGATGCGAAACTGGCGGCATATAATTCGGCGACGGAGTGGGAGCTGGTGTATGCCAAATACATTGGCCCATGCTGCCCGGATGCGGTTCAGGAGTCAGGGGCCGCAATGATGTTCAATCTTGCGCAGAACTACCCGAACCCATTTAACCCAACGACATCAATTCAATACTGGCTTCCTGAAAGATTGCACGTGACACTGTCTGTGTTCAATACACTTGGTCAGGCCGTCGCAACCCTGGCAAACGAATATGAAGAAGCCGGGTCTCATGAGGTAAAGTTCGACGGAACAGGGCTCGCTAGCGGAGTGTATTTCTACCGTTTGCAGGCGGGAAGCTACATTGAAACGAAGAAACTTTTACTCTTGAGGTAAGTATAAGGGGAGATGATGTTCCGGTTTTGATGGGTAAGATGGAGAGGCGAGTTACGAATTGTTCCCACCTCAGAGACAGGTACTGATTTCGACAACGTAGTGTCCCGGGACGTGCTCATACCCAAACAAAGAGGGGTTTCTATGGCCAGATCAATCCTCAGCCTTCTCGTCGTGCTGACAGGTTCCTTCCTGTGCTTTTCGCAGTCCAAGATCACGGGCACACTCCTTGATCAGGATGGCAAGCCGATGGCCGTGGCAGATGTGCACATTAAGAGCGCCATGGACGACACGACGCTCCTGTCCGTCCGGGCAGCTGCAGACGGCTCATTTGCCGTGACGCTGCCGACAAAGGGGGCATTCCAGATTGAGTTTTCCGGAGTAAATCACATGTCCCGGGCCCTCCCGTTCCTGGGGGACTCCGGGCAGGCGACGAGAATCAATGCCCGGCTCGGAGCGTACGCATTTCTCGATGATCTGAGCGGGGTTCAATTTGTCCAGTTGAAGCCCGACTTTGACGCCGGTGAGGTCTACACTCCCGTGGAGCAGCCGGATGGAACATATACCGCGGAAATCAAAACTGACCTGCCATCATTCATGTATGAGTTGAAAGGCGTTGAGCGCACGGGACATACGATTAACGGTACGTCATCCGAGACGTTTCAATACGACGGCGGAGGGGACTATTGCTCGGTATTGACGCCCCGCAACGGAATGGTAAAGATCGTCTTTGATCCGGCGAAACTGGTCCGGGGGACGGAAGAATCAAAAGCGGAGTTCCCGGATAGTGATCAGAGGGCGGCCCGTCTCCCGAAGCTCTTTGACGCAAGCAGTGCGAGGCGGCAGGCATATATGGATGCGCACAGGGCATTTGCGGCCGGGAACAAGGATCCGAAGTTATTTACATACGACTGGGCTCCGGTTATTGGGGACATTCAGGGACGTCTCCAGAAGGAGAATGACCCGATGATCCGTCAGGAATTGTGGATGGAATGCCTGGACCTCCTGCCGTTCGGCTGGAGTCCTGCCGACCCCGCATTTAAGGAGCGTGCGTTGAAGGAGATCCCTCCCGGCTCCCCGCTCTGGGTCTTTCACGTAAACACCGCAAGTTTCCTGACGTTCGATACGACCGGCGGCAAAGCATATGTTGAACGGCTTCTCAATGAGCAGCGCGAACCGGGTCTCAGGGGAACAATCCTCATGTCGAAACTCGTGTACGCACGCTACGGGGGGAACAGAAGCGAGGCACGAGCCGTATATGAGCGATTGATGGCGGAATGCGCAGGAACCCGTTGGGCAAAGATGGCCAAGGAGAGGTACGGTGCGGACATGAAAGTATTTTCCGGAGCCCAGGTTCCGAAATTCTCATTCGTGTCGCTTGACGATTCGTCGAAGACGTTCACCAATGAGACATTCAAGGGGAAGTATCTCCTGATCGACTTCTGGGCCGTCTGGTGCGGACCCTGCGTGGGAGAAATGGAAAACCTGCATAAGGCGTACGAGAAGTTCAAAGGGAATGATTTCGCACTGTTGAGCCTTTCATTCGATAATTCCCCCGCGGACGTGAAAACATTCCGTGACACCCGGTGGAAGATGCCCTGGAATCACGCCTATGTGGTAAGAGGATTCGACAACCCGACATCCCGCGAATTCGAGGTCGACGGCATACCGAAGCCGATCCTGGTGGACGGGAACGGGATGATCGTGGCGATGACGACTGAACTGCGGGGGGAGAATCTTCAGAAGACGCTGGAGAAATATCTCGGTAAGAGACCCTGAATGCGGGGGCGACGTCTCCGGCGCTGAGAACGTAGTGACGGCAATGAACACCGGCCAGCGGAGTGAGAGCGCGCCCGGCTGAGCGGAAGTCCTATACCTTCCACCCCACAAGCCCCACCGACAGGACTGCCACCACGATCAGTGTCAGCGCGACATAGAGCCAGTCGCGCTGGCGCGCGAATCCAAAGAGAGAGAACACGACGCGGAGAACCGGAGTGGCAACGAGGAGGAGGAGCCCCGTCTGAACGATCGCGTCCGGATGGAGGGCGAGAGCGCCCGTGAGTATCAGCGGGACGGAGCGAAGAGGAGACCCGCCGGTTTGAAATAGCCTGAAATCCGGAATCCAGCTCCAGCGTGTGATGAGGAGGAATACCCCACCCACACCGACGACGACCGCCGCAACGATGACGCCGATACGGAGAAGGTTCCCCAGAACGATTTCCAGAGCCTCGTCCCTTTCCGGTGGCGGTGTGCGGTCTGCCCCTGTCATATTCTCCCCGTGATGCCGTTAAATATCATCTCCACAGCAAGTATGAATACCACCCAGGCGAAGATTTTCCGCAGGACCGGGGTCCGCACCGATACGAGAAGACGGGACCCGAACATCGAACCAGCGAGGACACCGAGCATGACCGGCATGGCGAGTTCGGGGACGATATATCCCCGCGCAATGTAGATTCCCGCACTGGCCGCCGCGGTCACGCCGATCATGAAATTCGACGTCGTCGTGGAAACCTTGAACGGGATCCTCATGACGCGGTCCATCGCGATCACTTTCACGGCGCCGGAACCGATTCCCAGAAGCCCGGACAGCCCGCCCGCGACGAGCATCAGCGCGAACCCGGGACCGACCCCGGTGACGTTGTACGGCTGGCGGCGCCCCTCGAGAGGGTATGTCCCGTTCAGTCCAAGACGGCGTGCCGCCCTGTCCTCGTAAAGAGCACCTGAAACGTCATGGGATGAGCGGAGGGATTGAAGAGCGGAGGAGATAAGAACGAGACCGAAAACGACGGCGATCACCCCCGTCGAGAGTACCCCCGCGAGGGCGGCACCGCCGATCGCTCCTATTGTCGTCGCCACCTCAAGGAACATGCCGATACGGATATTCGTGTACCCCTCACGGACGTACGCGGCCGCGGCGCCGGATGAGGTTGCAATCACCGAAATCAGGGATGCACCTATAGCATACCGTATGTCAATGCCGAATCCGAGCGTCAAAAGAGGGATGATCACGACGCCTCCGCCCAGGCCGGTGAGAGCGCCGAGAAGACCGGCCAGGAGTGAACCGGTGAAAAGCAGAGAAGAAAGAACGGGGTACGACATCCGGTGACTTAAGGAGGATATGTATAGAGGGCCTCCCCCGAGTGGGAAAGCCCTCAATAAGCTACGCGAATCCCGCGATTCAATCAACCCCCGGTTGCCGGCCGGTCACACCCCCGATGTCATCACGTGGCATAATACGCTCGCGGGATGGGCTGAGAAGCAGTCATCCCGCGGCGGAGGACGCGCGCGGGATGATCTGAGAAGCGATCACTTGACCAGGACCATTTTCTTCAGAGACACCCGGTCCCCGCTCACAAGCCGGTAGAAATATGCGCCGTTTGCAAGCGACGTCCCGTCGAACGTGACATTATAGAGCGTCCCCGACTGTGCCGCCCCCTCGAAGAGCGTCGCCACCACGTTCCCGAGCACATTGTACACTTTCAGAGTCGTGTACCCGTCCCTGTCGACGCTGAACGTGATGTGTGTCGCCGGATTGAACGGATTCGGATAATTCTGGCTCATGGCGAAGACGATCGCCTGCCTGGAGTTGTCGCCCGCCGCCGCCGGACCCTGGACCACCTTCAGGGGTTCGGTGACCCGGGAGCTGCCGTCGAGGTCAACCTGCTTCAGCCGGTAGTAGTTTGTTCCGGCAATGGGGTTCTGATCGACCCAGGAGTATTTCTTCGTCGTGAGAGACGTGCCGCTCCCGGCGACGAACCCCCCCGGAAGGTCAGCGAACCCGGACGTGGGGGATGCGCTCCGCTGGACATAGAATCCGTAGTTGTTGACCTCGGACACTGTGGACCATGTCAGGCTCACGTTCCCCGATCCGCTCACGGGGGACGCCTGGAACGTCACAAGCTGTATCGGAAGCGGTGCCGTGGACTCGGCGAGTGTCCATGCAGACCAGCCGGAGAGACCGCTCTGTTCGGCATAGTGGTCGATTGTATCAGGCTGGGCCGCACAGCCGTAGCTGACCCACCCATTGCCGCCGTCCCCCCAGAATGCGTAGAGCTGTTCCACGCCGCGCACTTCAGATTTGCTGTAGCAGAGGCGGAGCGTATACGTGAAGCCCGGCCCTGCGCCGGTCCCCGTTATGGCCACGTAGCGTTTCAGCACAACGCTCGTGTCCCCCGCGATAGGAAGGTCGGGAGGGTTCGTATCCGGGAAGAGCGTGGCGGAGATCGACCCGGGGTTCCCCGTCCCGCCGGGAATCACGTACGTATTCGCGTCAAAGAACCGGTACGTGCCTGTCGAACCCGGAGCAATCGCACGCACGACGGTTCCGGTTACCTTCCATGAGCCCGGAGAAAACGCGGCGGGCTGGTTTGACGCAATCGTGAGCGAGTTCGATCCTGTCGCAATGTCCCCCGCAGTCTGAATGAGCGAACCTCCGTCCGCTATCGTGACGTTGCCCGTCAGCGTGGCGCCGAGCGAATCATTCAGGATGAGGTTGTAGAACGTCGAACCGGAGATCACCCTGCCGAACGTCCCCGTGAAGCTGACTGTCGAGGTCCCGCAGTTGAACGTCCCGTTGTTCGTCCAGTTCCCCCCGACCGTGTGCGTAAGACCCGTCCCGCCGTTGAGCGTTCCCCCCGCGGTGATCGTCACGTTTCTCGTGACCGTCAGGCCGTTCTGGACCGACATCGTCCCCTGCACAAGAAGGTCGTAAAACGTCTGGGCGGCAGGCGTCCCACCCATCGACGTGTTAATGAAAATCGTTTCCGGCGTGTACCCGAACCCGGGAGTGTAGCTCGCAAGATACGTTCCATAATTGAGCCACTGGGATCCGGTCATCCAGAGGACCGTGATACCGATGGAGGCGTCAATCGTTCCGTAGTTGACGACGTTCCCGGCGAAGTATATCCTGAGCACGTTCGTCGATACGTCGAAATAAACGTTGTTCCCGACGGTGAGCGTGCCCGCGCACCTGAACGTCGTATCCACGTTTATGGGCGATGCGGTCTTTGTGCCGCTCCCTCCGAGCGTCAGATTTCCATAGACGATCGACTGCTGCGCGTTCCCCGTCAGTATCGTCTGGTTTCCCGGGGCCGTGAATTCCTCCGTGCTCGACGGTGCATAGCTGTAGGAGTCAAACGCCGGGTTTGTCGCGCTGCCGCTTATCGTCATCTTGCCCCCGGCCTCGATGGTGAACGAGCAGGTGCCTGTCCCCGCTTTCAACAGCGTCCCGCCGGCCGTCATCGCGACCGTCCCGTACACATCCGCCGAGCCGGGATTGCCGTCGACCTGGACGGACGCCGCACCGTCGATTGCAAGTGTGCCGTTCGCCTCGACAATCAGTTTTGCGCAGTCGGCAGTCACTCCGCCGATTGACACCGTGTGGGAGGCGAGTATGTCGACGGTATCCGCCACGCTCGGAACCCCTGTCCCGCTCGTCCCTGAAACGAGCGTCCATGTTCCGGGGGCGCTCCATGCGCCGCTTGCGTGACTCTGGAATCGACATTGACCGATGAGTGGTGTACACGACCCGGAAACGAAGAGGACACATGCGAGGCTCAGGAGAAATCTCATCGTAGAGTTTTTCATGCCACCCCCAGCGGTCTATTATTCCGTGATCCCCCCACCATCCCATCTCCTCACATCGGTTACGGCAGCCGTTTTCTCTGCCTCGGATCTTTACAAGAATAACCCAATTCCTTGGAAAATGATGTGACTATGCGCAAACCTCTCTCCACACATATGTGACGCATGACCGGAGGCGGAGCCCTGCGTCGAGAATGTGTAGAATTCACATGGATATTGGCCATTTTTGTGGACGGAACGGAGGGGCGGCGAATGTGAGTAAACGCACATCAGCGAGGGTCGAGGATTGACGGCGGGCAGTTTCACCTCAACGAGGGAGGGCGAGCGGTATCACCGCAAAGAGGAAGGGCGGGCAGCATCACCTCAAAGAGGCACGGCGAGCGGTATTAGCCAGGAAGCGACGGTCAAGAGTACCAGCCCCAAGAGCATCCGCGGGGAGGATCAGTTTATAGAGTAACGAGACGGGCCCCGAACACCCTTCCGGCAATTCCTCCTTTGCGCGGAGAGAACCTGACAACGAGACTCCCTTTCCCCCTAGTCAGGTCGGAGGGGAGAGTGTACGTGACATCAAAAAACTTTCCCGGATTATTGCGGGCAAGACTCTGGGTCGCGACGACACGGCCGTCCACGATGACGTCGAATTCCCGTGTTCCCGACTCGCTCCCCCAGTACGTGATCACCAGACCGAGCCGTGCAGTCGGATTCGAACTCAACTCGTAGGAGAACCACCCCTCCCCGGCAGCCTGGCGCCATGCCCGGTCCCTGTAATGACCGACCGTGGTCTTCTCCCCGTCGAGCCTGTGGACACGTTCCGCCGGCGTGTCGCCGATGAAAACAGAGTCCACCGTGCGCGCCCTCAGGCTCCTCAGGCGGGCCATCTCGGACTTTTCCTCCTTCACACGGTCCTTCCACTCCCCGTCGGTGAGACAATCCCAGTACACGGCGTAGCGGTCGTCGCGCACCATGTAGAACGGGGAGAGGATCACGTCCGCCGGGCGGCCCACGTCCCGCGTTTCGAACGTGAGGGGGCGTCCCGGGAGGGGCCTCGTCCACTGCGACACGGGACTGCCGTTTGTGACGAGCGCGGGGACGGGGCGCGTTCCGGAGGCGGGACCGAGGTCACCCGCAAGGAGAACGGGGCCGTACATCACCGCGGCACGGCTGCGCATATCGGGGAGAGGCTCAAGCCGGAGGGACATCGGAAGGGTCACACCGATCACGTCACCCGTTTTCCACTCCCTCCGCAGTACGGCGTACCCGGCGGCGCTGTCCGCCGCTGACGGGATCCCGTTCACGGTGACGCGCATCCCCGCCGTCCAGAAAGGATGACGGATCTTCAATGCGGCCGTCACGGGCTTCGCGCACGAGAATATGAACGACGTCGAATCAGAGGCGGGAAACCCGGTGCGCTGCGTCAGGCGGATCCCCTCGTCGCGCCATTCGAGCTCCGATGCGATGAAAAGGTTGACGTACAGCGTGTCCCGGGAATGGAAATAGATGCATTCGCCGTACCGCGAGTGATTTTCGAGCCCCGTCCCCATGCAGCACGTGAATTCGTCAAACGGGGTGCTGAACGTCTTGTGCGTGCCCGATCCCATCGGGACAAAATAGCACATCATGCCGTCTTCGGGATTCTGCGAGGCAAGTATGTGATTGTAGAGCGCGCGCTCATAGAAATCGGCGTATTCGACGCCGGGATTCCGGGTGAAAAGGAACTTCGTCAGCTTCAGCATATTGTACGTGTTGCACGTCTCCATCGTCCCTTCACTCAGCCTGTCGCTGAGCCTCCGGGGCGCACCGAAATGCTCGTACTCTCCGTGACCCCCCGCGGCGTAGGAGTGGTTCCGGGTGACCGTTTCCCAGAAGAAGTGCGACATCGCGGCGAACCGCGGGTCGCCGGTGATCTCGTAGAGCCGGGCCGCCCCGATCAGTTTCGGGATGTTCGTATTGCCGTGAAGCCCGTCCAGCCGGTCCTCGCCGCGTGAGAGCGGATCAAGGACCGCCCGGTGGCAGAACCGTTCCGCAAGGTCAAGATATTTCCGGTCGCCGGTGATCGTATACACATCGGCGAGCACCTCGTTCATGCCGCCGTGCTCGCATGCCAGCATGGCCTGGAACAGCGAATCCGAAAGCCCTTTCGTGGTTTCGTATGACCAGTCCGCCATTCCCTGAAGAACATCGCGGGCTTTCGTGCTCCCCGCAAGGAGGTATGCGTCGCGCAGCCCCGCCATGATCTTGTGGACCGTGTACCAGGGGGACCAGATCCCGTTCAGGTCAAACGCCTGCGCCCTGATATGCCCCGCCTTCACCTCCGCAAACATCCTCTTCCCGTCCGGGATCCCCGACACGTAGCCGTTGCCGTTCGCCTTCTGGCATTCCGCAAGCTGATCGACGACGTACGTGATCCTGTCGAGGAAACGCCTGTCCCCCGTGGCCCTGAACTGGAGGGCGCATGCGGAGAGATAATGCCCGAGGAAATGGGATGAGAGCGCTTCTTTCTCCCAGCCTCCGTACGTGGAGTCCCTGGGGACCAGACCGGCGTACTCCCTGCACCGGGAAAGGAGCCTGTCGGGCTTGAGGAAGAGAATGTAGGCCTGGTCCATTTCCATCGCATGGCGGAACGGCCCCTCGAGAAGGTGGACGTCGCTCAGGTCGAATCCCGAGACGGAGGGGGGCGCCTTGAGCGCCGATGCTCCTTCCGGCGGCGCGGCCGCCGACAGGAGCGGAAGCGCAAGCGCGGCGGCAATCACCGGAACTGCTGCGAAACGGTTCATGGAACTCCCCGCTGGTTCGGTGGATGTCAGACGATCCGTTCAAGAGGGACCTGGAACAGCCTGATCCGGTCGTCCGATCTCGCGATCCCCTTGTTCGTCTCAGCAATGTTGTCGATAAGCTGTTGAAGCGCATCGTGGTCGGTGAATGCGATCATCAGCATCGTATTCACGCCGGGAAAGCTCCGCGTACCGAGATGCGCTTCCGTCCCGTGTCCCTTCCCCTTCACCTGCTCCCAGCGCGTGTAATAGTCGATCCCGTTCTTCTCAAGAACCTCCATGACGCGTGAGGTGTATACTTCGTTGCAGACAAGAAATGCCATCTTCATTGTGCGGCCTCCGGGCTGTGTCGCATAATATACGGAATCACGGGGAACGCTGCCAGCGGGCTCCGCCCCTCCATTTGTCTGTCAAAACCACGATATTACCGGGGTTCCATTTGAAGGGGTGGAGATGAACATCGTACTTCTCGACGGGTACACGCTCAATCCGGGCGATCTCTCATGGGAGGGCCTGAGGAAACTCGGGTCGTGCACGATACATGAGAGGACGCGACCGGACGAGATCCATGACCGCGCCCGCGATGCGGACATACTCCTCACAAACAAGACACCACTGGACGGGCCGACGATCGGGCGGCTGGACCGGCTCCGGTACATCGGCGTTCTCGCCACCGGGCACAATATCGTGGACGCCGCCGCCGCGGCCGCCCGGGGGGTCATCGTGACAAACGTCCCCGCGTACAGCACGATGTCCGTGGCGCAGGTCGTGTTCGCCCACATGCTCAACCTGACGCACCGGATGGCCCATCACACCGACGCGGTGAGAAACGGGCGCTGGTCGGACGCGAAGGACTTCACGTTCCAGGATTCTCCCCTGCTGGAGGTGAGCGGGATGACGCTCGGCATCGTGGGGCCGGGCCGGATCGGAAGCGCTGTCGCCCGGGCGGCGCTGGCGTTCGGGATGCACGTCATTGCCGCCGGCCGCACGCCAGGAGGAGAGGTTCCGCCCGGCGTACGCGCCGTTGCCGTCGATGAGCTTTTCCGGGAAAGCGACGTCGTCAGCCTTCACTGCCCCCTCACGGATGCGACAAGGGGACTTGTCAACAGTGAGCGGCTCGGTTCGATGAAACGGACGGCATTCCTCATCAACACGAGCAGGGGACAGCTCATCGACGAGGAGGCGCTTGCCGCCGCCCTGAACTCCGGCCGGATCGCCGGGGCGGGGCTCGACGTCCTTTCGATCGAACCCCCTCCCGAAGGACATCCCCTTCTCAAGGCAAAGAACTGTTACATCACTCCGCATTTCGCGTGGGCGAGCACGGCGGCACGGGCGCGTCTCCTCGAAGAGGTGACGGAAAACGTCAGGGCATTTCTCTCCGGGACACCAAGAAACGTCATCAGGGGATGAGGGAGATCGCTACCGCCGCTCCGGGCTCAGCGCCTTGATGACTTTCAGCGCAATCTCGGCACCCACACGCTGCTGTGCCTCCACCGTCGTTCCGCCGACGTGGGGCGAGACGCTCACGCGCGGATGGAGAAGCAGGGCCTGCTCGGCTGGTCCGGGAGGCTCATGCGTAAAGACGTCGAGCGCCGCCGCACCCACGATCCCTGCATTCAACGCCTCAAGAAGGGCGTCCTGGTCGACAACGCCCCCCCGGGAGCAATTGATTATGACAACTCCTTTTTTCACCATCGAGAGCTCTTTCTTCCCGATAGCGGGGCCCAGCGCCGGGTTGAACGGGAGGTGGAGCGTGATGAAATCGGATTCCGAGAGGAGCCGCTCCTTCGTCGTGATTTCGACGATGAAATCCATCGGCGCGAACGGGGGGTCATATGCGAGCACCGTCATTCCGAACCCGAGCGCGCGCCGCGCCACCTCTTTCCCAATGTTCCCCAGCCCTATGATGCCGAGGGTCTTCCGGTAGAGCTCCGTCCCTCCCGCGTATTCCTTTTTCGGCCATTTCCCCGCCTTCATCTCGGCGGAGCTGACATGGAGGAACCTGCTCACGGCGAGCATATGGCCGATCGTAAGCTCCGCAACGGAGATTGCGGAGGCAAGGGGCGTGTTCAGGACCCGGAGCCCCTTTGCTTCGGCATGTGTCACGTCGATGTTGTCGACGCCGACCCCTCCCCGCGCGACGACCTTCAGGCGCTTCCCCGCATCGATCACGTCGCGTGTCACCTTCGTCGCGGAACGGACAATGATGCAGTCATAGTCCGGAATTGCCTTCAGAAGTTCGTCAGGTTTCAGATTCTTCTGGTCCACAGTGAAGCCGGCATCGGTCAGGATTTTCGCGCCTTCCGCCGAGATGCCGTCGGTAATCAGTATGTTCATGGAGGTCTCCATTACCGTTGTCGAGAGAGAGATGGTGCACAACTGCAAATGTACGAAGGGTGGTATGGGTTGTCAAATGCTGCGAAACGCCGGGTAGCGGGCGTTTCACTTCAGCAGTCGGTGCCAACGATTATGGTGCGGGGCACATGCCCCGCACCATATGATGAAGGGAGAATGAGGAGTGTGAAAAGTCCGATGGACCTCACGGCGCCGCAAGCCTGTAGCTGACGAACGCGATGTTCTGACTGTCGGGAGACCATGACGGGACGTTGATCGTCCCCTGTCCGCCGAAGAGCTTCGCGAGAACCTGAATCTCTCCGCCTCCTGCGGGCATCAGGCGGAGCGTGACGTCCTTGTTTTCGGGGTGACCTTTCACATCCGCGCCGTACGAGAGAAAAACGATCCATTTCCCGTCGGGAGAGGGATGGGGGAACCAGTTATTGAATTCGTCGGTGGTGACCTGCTCCTGGCCGGAACCGTCGGTCCTCATCCTCCAGACCTGCATGCGGCCGGTCCGCTCGGAGTTGAAATAGATGTACCTGCCGTCGGCCGAATAATCCGGGCCGTCATCAAGACCCGGCGCAGTCGTCAGCCGCCGTTCCTCCCCGCCGGTTGCGGGGATCGTAAAAATGTCAAATTCCCCGTTCCGTTCGGCGCAGTAGGCGAGCGTCGTGCCGTCGGGGGACCACCCGTGCCAGTAGGAGGGGGCTGACTCCGTGATACGGACCGGTGTCCCTCCCCCCGCGGGAAGCACGTAGATGCGTGATGATCCGCCCACCGACTGATCGCTGACCGCAAGACGGGTCCCGTCAGGCGAGAGGCCGTGATCGTTGTTGCACTTGACTGCGCTCCCGGTATTGATCATGACAGGGGTCCCCCCTGTCACGGGGATCGTGTAGATCCGTCCCCCCTTATTGAAGAGGAAGAACTTCCCGTCACGCGACCAGTTCGGCGCTTCGAAGTGATCGCGCGCCGTATAGACGACACGCCTGTCCGTCGAGGCGATGGCAACGGTTTCCAGTGTGCTCTCAAGGACGCGGTCACCCGCTTTTCCCACGACGACGGCATTCAGCTCCACATTGGAGAAGACCGCCGTCTCGAGGCCGTCGGAGTCATGCGCACAGACACCGAGTCCCGCGTAGAACGGATCACCCAGCGCAATCCTGATTGATGCCCCGGAGGAGTGGAGCGATTCGCGCTCACCGGCGATCGACATGAAGACCTGGTCCCCCTCCTTCTCGATCCGGATCCTGTGCGGCCCGGAGACGGACGACTGGATTTCGCGCGTGGGCCCTCCGCGCACCTCCCGGTACTGGAGAGACGTCAGGCCGTTTCCGTGCACGACGGCGTCGGCATAGGGAGATTCCGGATCGAGGCTCTGCCGGATGAGAAGACATGCCTTCCTGTGCGGGTTGCCGCCTGTGCCGATCCAGCGGATATCGGCCGCAAGGGAGACGTCCCCGGATGCCCGTTTCCAGGCAAACTGGAACGCATCGCTCACGAACCACATGTTCGTCCCACCGCCCGCGATGACGTATTCATTGCGCGCGGCGTGATACTCCACGGAGCCGGGTTTGTGCGGGCTCCCCACGTCCGTTTTCCCCTCGAAGAGCCCCGGCGCGGGACCCTGGCAAACGGCAAGTGCGGGTTGAAGGAGAGCGACGAGGCTCAAACGGAAAGCAAGAAGAGGGAGGGATCGGGTCATTGTAAATCCTTAGAATGCGGGAGGAATCTGAGTCACAGAGTGCGGCTCGGGCGCCGCCACCGGTCTTATACCTGCACAAAGATAGCGGTTTTGCGTGAACAGTCAACCCGCAAAACAGGAGGCAAAGTGAGCTCCCGGGCCCCGGGCAGGCTGCGATGCGGATGTTCCGGGGCTTGAACAGCGGGCCAGCCCTTGGTATATTGCGATCCACTTCAACGGAGTGGAGGGGAAATGAATTCACGCGCGTGGGCCGCCGGCATCGCGCTGGCGACACTTGTTTCCGCATCGCCCGTCCCTGCGCAGAACGCGGCGCAGCAAAAGGCGGCACAGGAGAGGGAAACCGATCCGCTCGTCCTTAAGAAGCTCGAGTGGTTCCAGGATCAGAAATTTGGATTGTTGCTCCACTGGGGGACGTATGCACAGTGGGGCATCGTGGAATCATGGTCCATCTGCAGCGAGGACGAACCGTGGTGCCGGCGGACGATGGACAATTACGAGGACTACTGCCGGGCGTACGAGGGGCTGAAGAAGACGTTCAACCCCGTGAAATTCAATCCCGACGCATGGGCCGAAGCCGCACACGATGCCGGGATGCGGTACGTCGTCTTCACGACGAAGCACCACGACGGGTTCTGCATGTTCGACACGAAGCTGACGGACTACCGCGTGACGGACGCCGGGTGCCCGTTCCATACGAATCCCAGGGCCAATGTCGCAAACGAGGTTTTCAGGGCGTTCAGGGAGAAAGGGTTCGGGATCGGCGCGTATTTTTCAAAGCCGGACTGGCACAGCCCCTGGTACTGGAACCCGTACTGGGCGCACGCGGACAGGAACATGAACTACAGCATCGAGAAGCACCCCGATCTCTGGCGGAGATTCCAGGAGTACACATACGGCCAGATCGAGGAGCTGATGACCGGCTACGGGAGCATGGACATACTCTGGCTCGACGGCGGCTGGGTGAATCCTGATAACCGCCGGCAGGATGTCCGGATGCCCGCACTGGCGACGATGGCACGGTCGCACCAGCCGGGGATTATTATCGTCGACCGGGCGGTCCCCGGAAAATACGAAGATTACCGGACGCCGGAGCAGGAAGTCCCCGACACCCCTTACGCGTATGTCTGGGAAACGTGCATGACGATGGGGAATTCCTGGTCGTACGTGCCGGACGACACATACAAGCCGGCACGGAAGCTCGTCCACCTTCTCGTCGACATCGTGGCAAAGGGGGGGAATCTTCTGCTCGGCATCGGCCCTGATGCTTCGGGGGAGCTGCCCGCAGAGTCAATCCGCCGCCTCCGGGAGATCGGACAGTGGATGGCGATAAACGGCAGCGCGATATACGGGACACGTCCGATCCCTCCGTACAGCGAGGGGAGAATCCGGTTCACGCACGAGAAATCAGGGGCGGTGGACGCCATATACCTCGCGGATGAAGGAGAAAACGCCCCTCCCCGGATTATCGCAATAGGTTCATTCGGGGCGAGACCCGGAAGCACAGTGCACATGGCCGGGGTTACGGAACCTGTCTCCTGGCACGCAGAAGGGAACGGAATGCGAATCGAGCTTACAGAAAACCAGCGGAAGAACCTTCCATGCGATCACGCATGGACATTCAGAATCGATGAGCCGGTGAAGACCATACGGGCGATCCGTTGAGACACATACCTGAACGCGGAGGAATGGAATGAGACATACACGAATGCTCCTTGTCTGCTGTGCATTGATCATGCCGGGGCTGGCGTTGCGGGCCGGTGCGGGAGACCTTGAGAAAGTCCTGAAGACACTCCCCCCAACGATCGAAAGCGGGTACGCCGTGACATCCGGGGGCGGGACGATGTATTACCATTCTGTCAACGCGCACGCCCGCAACGCGCTCCTTACACGGGCGTCAGACGGCACGCAGTCCATCGAGTGGGTGAGCGATCCGGCCCCCGCCACGGTGCCGGAGAAGGGGGTGACATTCGCGGTCCTTGCGGCAATGTCAGGAAGCAAGGGAGTCCACAGGTTCGACATGTCCGTCGACGGGGAAGCGATGTTCCACTTCACGACGGCTCCCGATTCACTGCACAGGACATTCAGCGAGACCGGACCGGAGGGAGCGAGCCTGAAGTTCTGTGCGACGGATGCCGACAGGTTCGGTGATCTTTTCGGATACATGTTCATTGTCCTCCCCCGGAAATCACTGAAACCCGGCATCCCGCTCAGACTGCGCGTGACGGGAGAGGCCGAGGGGAGCGATGCGTGGTTCATGACATTCGAACACCGACTGGGGGACGCCGCATGGGTAAGACCGCTCCCGGCGCTCGTACGGACACCGCGCGGCGAGATGCAGCCCGTGAGCGTTGAGGTCGAGCACTACGGAAATCCCGGCACCGCCAGCATCACGATGGACGGGGGGGAGAATCTGACAGGCCGGCTTGTGTGGGGCCTCTCCCCGTTCATGGTGCGATCACGGCCGGTGGAGGCCCCCACGGTGCGCAGGGTGCGCGTCGTTTCGGGCAAGACCGTGCTTGCCGACACGTCCATTACGATGCTCCCCGTCCAGAAGAGAACGCTGTATCTCCTCCCCCACTCGCACACGGACATCGGGTATTCGGACTACCAGGCGGTCGTCGAAAAGCATCACATGCGATATCTCGACGACGGGATCGATATTGCAAAGAGGACCGCGGGGTATCCCGAAGGGTCCAGGTTCCGGTGGAACGTTGAAGTGATGTGGCCGCTCGAAAGCTACGTTTCAGCCGCGACGACGGAGAAGAAGAGCCGGCTCGGTGCGGCGATACAGAACGGGTGGGTGGGGCTGGACGGGCTTTACTCCAACGTCCTGACGGGGCTCTGCAGGCCCGAAGAGCTCTTCCACCTCACGGATTACGCGCGGAAGGTCTCGGCAATGTTCGGCGTCCCCGTAAAGGCGGCGATGATCAGTGACATTCCCGCGTACAGCTCATCGATCGTCCCCGCACTGGGGCGCGCGGGGATACGCTACCTCTCGAGCGGCCCCAATTATGTCCCTTCGTTCTTCGACGGAGGGGACAGGATCGGGTTCGCGCTGAAAACGTGGGGAGACAGGCCGTTTTACTGGGTTTCCGCGTCGGGACAGGACACCGTCCTCTTCTGGATGGCCGGGAGGGGCTATTCATGGTTTCACGGACTCAACATGGGAGAGCTCGGCGGGGCACAGTCATCGGAGATTTTCGACTACGTGGCCGAGCTCGACGCCCGGAATTACCCGTACGACATGATCGAGGTGCGATACACGGTCGGGGGGGACAACGGACCCCCGGACCCGCGGCTCTCCGACGTCGTCAGGGCGTGGAACAACCTGTATGCCTCGCCCAGGTTCGCGATCGCGACAACGACAGAGCTGTTTGAGAAATTCGAGCGGAAATACGGGCATATGCTTCCGGTGAGGAGAGGGGACCTCACCCCCTACTGGGAGGACGGGGCCGCATCCACGGCAAGAGAGCTCGCGGAAAACAGGCAGACCGCGGAGGCCCTCTCGCAGACAGAAACGCTCTTTGCCCTTCTGCGCAGCGCGCCGTACCCGCCGGAAACCGTCTACCTCGCATGGCGCGGCGTACATCTTTTCGACGAGCACACGTGGGGGGCCGCGAATTCCATCAGCGATCCTGACAGCCCGAACGTGAAAGCCCAGTGGGAGTACAAGCTCGCGTTCCTGAAGGGCGCGGAGGAAGGGGAGGGCGCACTCCGCTCGGCAGTCGCAGGGCCGCTCCCTGGCGGCACTGTCCGCGCACTCAACATCGTGAACACAAGCTCGTGGCCGAGGACGGGTCTCGTCCTCATCCCGAAGGAGGTCATGCTCGCCGGGCTCCGTGCCCGCGACGGGGCGGGAGGACAGGTCCCCGCACAGCGGATATCCACGGGGGAGACAGCCATTCTTGTGAGGAACGTCCCGCCGTTTGGAAGCCTCAGCGTGCAATTCGAAAACGGTGAGCCGTTCCCTCCTTCCGCGGCCGCGTCGGTGTCAGGAACGACACTCCGGGACGGCATCATTGAAGCAACCGCGGACTCTGCGACGGGAGTCGTCAACAGGCTCTTCTGGGGGGGGGAGAACCTCGTCGACACGGAGGGGGGCGGGGGGCTCAACCAGTATCTTTACGTCCCCGGACGGGACCCGCGACAGGCACTGCCGGACAGGGACGTGTCCGTGCACATCACGGACAGGGGCCCTCTCCTCGCGGCACTCTCGGTTATCTCGACTCCCCCTGGAGGGACCGCGCTCACGCGGACGCTCCGTGTCACCGCCGGGACCGGCCGTCTTGACATCACGGACGTACTTGTGAAGTCCCGCGTGCGCGAAAAAGAGAGCGTGCATTTCGCGTTTCCGTTCCGCATACCCGGCGGAATGACACGGATCGACAACGCATTCGACGTCATACGTCCGGACAGCGACCAGCTTGCCGGATCGTGCAGGGACTTCTTCTGTGCACAGCACTGGGTCGACGTGTCGAACGAAGGGACCGGGGTTCTCGTCGCGGTCCCCGATGCACCGCTCATCGAGACGGGGACGATGACCGACGAGACACTGAACCGGGGAGAACGGAGATCCTGGAAGGAGAAGACGGACGCCGGAACCAGGTTCTATTCGTACGTCATGAACAACTACTGGCACACGAATTACAAGGCGGACCAGGAGGGGGAATGCACATTCCACTATGCAGTCATGCCGCATGGGAAATTTGACCCTGCGGCGGCGGAACGGTCAGGGATCGAGGTTTCGCAGCCTTTGATCCCGGTGGCGCCCGAGGACGACCTCACATCCGGCTATTCGCTCCTGTCGGTCGGGCCGCCATCGGTCATCGCAACCGCGCTCACGCCGGCACTGAACGGCAAAGGGTGGATACTTCACCTCTACAACGCGGGGGTGAACAATGCGGGCGTTCGTGTGCGCTGGAACGGGAACGGGGGCGCGACGTTCTTTGCGAGCGATCTGAACGAACTGAAAGGGGACGTTGTGAAATTCCCTCTGACGCTTCCGCCTGCGGGAATTGCAGTCCTGCGTATCGAGTAGATTACGGCTTCTTTTCGACTGCGGCGACCGCCCGGACGACGACGTCAAGATCGTTGATGCCGCGAAAGCCGCTGAACCCCACGGAGAGGACAGTCCCGTCCGCGAGCCGGACGGGCTGTCCCCCCTCCCAGCCGATGAGATCCGGTTTCTGGATCCCGTACTTCTCCTCGCCGAATTCATCGTTGAACAACCGCTTTTCATATTCTCCGGTTTTCATCCCGGTAATCCAGACCTGGCTCGCCTTGATCCAGGCGAGACGGAAGAAATGCCGTCCCCGGACCCTGTCCGTCCCCCAGATATTCCCATGCACCCCCCCGTCCGCGTCAATGATACAAACCGCGACGTTTCCTCCCGCAGACGCATCCGCCGGGTTTGAAGAGTACACTGGTATCAGCGCATCGAGTGCGCCTATGATGCTCCCGATTTTCTGGTTGAGAATTGCCTGCTTTGACGTGTCATACATACCGGATGCCTTTTCTTATTGGTGACCCCCGGGGAGGGGGGCATGACGTGAAAACGCTGTTACGCTCACTGAACGGGATCGCACTGCCGGGAGCGTCCGGGTGCGGTCTCAGCGCCATCGGTTCTCCGGCGTATTCACTCGGAGAACCAGTTTATCATCCTCTCGATCGCGCGTTCGTTCACCGGGTAGTACGTTTTCTCCTCGTTGTTGAACACATTCATGAGCGAATTCACTGTCGGCCTGTAAAACCCCCGGGGAACGTATCCCGCCCCTTCGAACGCACCGACCTTCCCCCGCAGCGGATGGTCCAGGAAGAACCGGGAGAGGCGGGCGTTGACGGCCTTGATCACGGTATCAATGGGGGCGGTGTTTGCCGCGATTTCATCCCGTGACGCCGATGTGCCCTTCAGCGACGCCGTGATCGCCGCCCGGGCGCCGAAGAGGCTGTCCCTGAGTCCCCCCAGGCTGTCGAAGGACGCTTTTCCCCACTCCGTCGGTATGCTGACTCCCGGCGAGACCAGGTCGCGCCATTTCAGTTTCGCGGGATCCAGAAGAGCGGTGATGTTCGGCTCGTTGGGCTCCACACCCGGCTCGAGGAATTCCTCGTACGCCACGTCGCTCGTGTAGTACTCGTCCCCCAGGCCGGAGAACGAGTGCCCGAATTCGTGGATCATGACGTGTTCGTTCCACGTCCCGTCGCTCGTAAAGCAGCAGTAGGTATCATACAGCCCGCCCCCGCCGTAGCGTTTGCTGTTGACCATCACGAGGAGCGCATCATACGGGGCCTGCGCCGCAACCTCCCGGAGCGTCTTGTTATCCTCCACGAGAAGATAGCGGTCGGAGTCGATGGAATTGAACGAAGCGCCGAGAAGCGTGTGGCGGTAGATCCCCTGGCGCGGCTCGTCGACGCCCGACTCGGGTGAGGGGGAGAAAATTCCCCGGAAATTGAATTTCTCCATGTTCCGTTTGTACGGCTGCCACGAGAAGAACACGTCTTTGTATTTTTTCAGGTCAGACTCGAACTTCCCGCGCTCCTCCAGCGTATACCCCTCGCCGATAACAAGGATGTCCACCTTCTCGTGCGGAGGCCCGTTCACGACGAGCGCGTATACGCTGTCCCTGCGCGAAGGCGATTCGGTGTTGATATGGTAGTCCGCCGGATCGACGGCGCACGTGAAGAACGGGTGGTACACGTTCCGCCTGTCGCGGTTCTCGAATTCCACCCGTACCGGCCGGCGGGGGAACGGGACCAAGACCGATTCATGGTACGTCCGCCTGATCCCCTTCCGTGCCGGCTCCGTGGTCTTGTACTCCCCGAAGTACGAATCGTACGTCCGCGAATACAGGAGCCTGCCCGATGCGGCGTCATAGACCCTGGCCGCGTAGCGGCCGAGGCTAAACGTGTCGAGAAGGTTGCGCGTGCTCCCCGCCCAGACTCCCTGCCTGTAGAGCCGGTCGACCGTCATAAATTCTTCGGTCTTCGCGCCGACGTGATAATAGTCGATCCGGAGCGTCGAATCCACGAAGAACTCAGCAAAGGGGACCGACCCCTGCGCCGCACAGAGCTGCGCAACGAAAACAGAGATGAGCAGGAGCCTGGCGTTCATGATTGCACCTACCGTATTTCAGTCGTCGCACGCGACCGGATATCGCGCGAAGAGCTTCCGGCAAGGATCTCGAACGTCCCCGGCGCAACCGCCCATTTTCCGGATGCCGCATCAAAATACGCGAACGAGGATTCGTCAAGCCGCATGAGGACGGACTTCTTCTCCCCCGGGGAAAGCGAGACTCTGGCAAACGCTTTCAGCTCCGCGGGGGGACGCGGGACCGGCGCGTGCTTGTCGCTGACGTAGATCTGCACAACTTCCTCCCCCGCGCGGTCGCCGCTGTTCGTCACGTCGATGCTGACCGTGCGCTCGTACTTCGATGCACCGGGAATCGCCGCGACCCCGAGAGGCCCGTATGTGAATCTGGTATAGGAGAGACCGTGGCCGAACGGGAAGAGAACTTCCATCCTGTCCCGGTCGTAATGCCTGTAGCCCACAAATATGCCTTCGGCATATTCCGTGTGTCCTTCGGTGCCGGGGTACGTCTTGAGCGCGGGGGTGTCCTCCCATGAGCGCGGGAACGTGACGGGGAGTTTTCCGGACGGGTTGACGTCGCCGAAGAGAACGCCCGCCAGAGCATTCCCCACTTCCTGGCCGCCGAACCACGCCTGGACGATGCCGTCGACATGGTCCACCCACGGCATGGTCACGGGGGATCCGGTCGTCAGGACGACCACGGTACGGGGGTTGGCTTTCACCACCGCCTCGACAAGCTCATCCTGTCCCGCCGGGAGCGCTATCGAAGACCTGTCCGTCCCCTCGGTTTCGATCTCGCTGGAATTCCCGATGCACACGATCGCAATATCCGCCTTCTTCGCCATCTCGACGGCTGCGGGGAGCAGGACGTTGTGGAGTGTTCCCCATCCAAACTGGACGAGCGACCCTCCTTCCGCCTGATAGAAATCGATCTTCACCGGGACGGCTTTCCCCTGTTCGAGCTTTATCTGCCGGCTCTTCGTGAGTCCCGCGTGATCTCCCCAGTTGTCGATGAAGAGCTCGCCGTTGACGTAGAGACGGGATCCGTCGTCCGAGCGGATGCTCAGCTCATAGTCGCCGGTCCGCGGAGGAATGAGCGTGCCGGTCCACCTGACCGAGTAGTGCTCCTTCGGAAAGTCCTTCGCCGGAGAGTCCGCACTCCAGTCAAAATTGATCTCCCTGTCGACGCGTGTGAACGCGGGGGTCCCCTTGAAATCCTGGTTCGTAAAGTATTCTCCCTTAAGCCCGGTCACCCCCCCGGCGCCCGACGGGGGGCGGAGCGCACCCGTTTCCACCGTGACAAGCTCTTCGGCCATCCGGCAGCCCGGAGCAGTCGTCACCTGGATCTTTTCGCCCGCCCTCGCCGTGATCCCTTCAAGAGGGCTCACGCCGTAGAAGGGCAGGACGTACGCGCTCCCTCCGCCCCCGGTCCGCGCAACAGCGGCGTTGGGCCCGATGACGGCGATCGTATGGATGCGTGAAGGATCGAGGGGAAGAATATTGTTCCTGTTCTTCAGGAGCACGATTCCTGCGGACTCGACGTCGCGTGCGAGCGCCCTGTGCGCCGGAGAGTTCACGGCGGTGACGTCCGGTGCCGGCTGCGGGTCGAAGAGGCCGTCCAGGTACATGACGCGGAGGAGACGCGTGATCTTGTCGTCGATGACCGATTCGCTCACCGCACCGCTCTTCACGGCGGGAAGGAGAAACTCCTCATTGAGGAAATCACCCCGCGGCATTTCGATATCAAGACCGGCGTTCGCCGTCGGAACGGTGCTGTGCACGGCACCCCAGTCGGAGACAATCAGTCCCTGGAAATTCCACTCCTTCTTCAGGATGTCCGTGAGGAGGTACGGATTCTCGCTGCACCATTTTCCGTTCAGCTTGTTGTACGCCGACATGACGGCGAGGGCGCCCCCCTCCTGGACGGCGGCCTTGAACGCGGGGAGGTATATCTCCCTCAGCGTCCGTTCGTCGATCTTTTCGTCCATCGTCGTCCGTTCGAACTCCTGGTTGTTGGCGGCGTAATGCTTCGCGGTTGCCACGACGTGCTGGGACTGCACCCCTCTGACGTAGGCGACCGCCATGCGTGCCATCAGGTACGGGTCCTCGCCGAAGCTTTCGAAGCTCCTCCCTCCCACGGGCACCCGGTTGATGTTGATGCAGGGCCCCAGGAGCATATTCCGCCCCTTCGCCTTCGCCTCGACGCCGAGCGCCTCGCCGAGCCGGCGTATGAGCGGTGGATTCCATGTCGCCGCCATCGCGATGCCGGCAGGAAACGCGGTGGACTTCTCCCAGCGGACGCCGACGGGCCCGTCCGTCATGTTGAGCGAGGGGATCCCCAGGCGCGCGACGGGCTTCGATTCGAACCCGGTGCCGCCGAGCATGGAGATCTTTTCCTCAAGCGTCATCTGCCTGATCGTGGCTTTTATCTTTGCCTCGATATCCCCCTGTGCGCGGGCAAGTCCCGCAAAGAGCGTCACACCGATACCCGCCATGCCAATGATGAGGAGGAGTGACATCCGTCTGTTCCGTTCCATTGTTCAGGCCTCATTGTTTGCGTTGTTTGAGAATCTCGTTCCAAATGAGTGCGCTCGCACCGAGGACGGCGGTATCTCCGGTCGTCAGTCCCGACGGGAGGAGCTTCACTTTGTTTCTGAAAATGGAGAGAAGGTGTTCTTCGAGCGAACGCTGCGTGGGATCAAATATGAGCGCCCCTGCGGCAACAACCCCGCCGAAGAGGATGATCGCCTCCGGGCTGAGATGGGCGACTGAATCCGCAAGTTTCATGCCGAGTATCCGCCCCGTGTACTCGAACGCCTCTTTTGCGATGGGGTCCCCATTTGCGGCCGCATCTGCGATCATCTTCGATGTGAGGTCCGCCGGAGCGATGTTCCTCAGAGGGCTTTCCGCGCGCCGGACGGCAAGAAGCTCTCCCACGGTGCGGCACATGCCGGGGGCGGATGCATAGGTCTCAAGGTGACCCCTCCCGCCGCAACCGCATTCGCGTCCGTTCGGATCTACCGTGGTATGCCCGATCTCCCCGGCGAACCCGTCCGCACCGTAGACAAGCTCTCCCGATGAGACGATGCCGCTCCCGAGCCCGGTCCCGAGCGTAATGACGATAAAGTTCTTCATCCCCTTTGCCGCGCCGTAGAGCATCTCGCCAAGCGCGGCGGCATTTGCGTCGTTTGTGACGGCGACCGGCAGATCGTAGTATTTCTTGAAAAGGGCGGCGACGTTCACGACCCCTTTCCAGTTCAGGTTCGGCGGGTTTTCTATCGTTCCCCTGTAGAAATTCGCATTAGGAGCCCCTATGCCTATCCCCCGGAGAGCATACGAGCCCGCGAGCGGGCGCATCATCTCGTCCACGTCCCGGTGCAAACGCGCGATGAGAGTCTCCGCCGGCTCGTGTGCATTCGTCGGAATGGACCTTTCGACAATGCACTTTCCGGCGCTGTCCACGAACCCGAACTTCGTGTTCGTCCCACCGATATCGACGCCCAATGTTACGTCTGTTGCCGCCATGATCTCATCCTGTCGTTTATTGTATGCTGAAATGCGCCTCTGTCACGTCGCGGGAATTGGTCCCCACAAACACGGTGTACGTCCCCGGCTCGACGACATGCCGCATCGCGGCATCGTACATCCGGAGATCGCCCGCCCCGATCAGGAATTTCACCTGACGGGACTCGCCCGGCGCAAGCGCAATCCTCCGAAAGCCCTTCAATTCCTTCACCGGGCGCGTGACGCTTCCAAAATCCTGACGGACGTAGAGCTGGACGACCTCTTCACCCGCACGTGCTCCCGTGTTCTTCACGCTGACGGAGACTGTGACAGCACCGCTCGTGTCGATCGCAGCGGGAGAGACCGCAAGGCCGGTGTAGTCAAACGTGGTATAGCTGAGACCGAACCCGAACGGATAAAGCGGGGAACTCGGGAGGTCGATGTACCGTGACGTGTATTTTTCCGTGTCGTCCGAAGGGCGCCCCGTGTTCTTGTGGTTATAATAGAAGGGAACCTGTCCCACGGTGCGGGGGAACGTCACAGGGAGCTTTCCCGACGGGTTGCAGTCTCCAAAGAGGACGTCCGCGATCGCGTTCCCGGAGCGGACACCGAGAAACCACGATTCGACGATCGCGCCGGCGTGCTCTTCGGCCCAGGGGATCGCGAGCGGCCGTCCGTTCATGAGGACGAGTATGACCGGCTTTCCCGTTACTGCAACTGATTCGAGAAGTTCGTTCTGGAGCCCGGGGATGGCAAGCGTCGAGCGGCTCGCTGCTTCACCGCTCATAGCGCGGGACTCGCCCAGCGCGAGAATGACGGCATCCGCGTTGCGCGCCGCTTCCACTGCGTCAGCCAGGCCGCCGCTGTCCATCCCTTCGATCGAACAACCCTTTGCGTAGAGAATCTTCGTGGCAGGGGAAACCGCGCCGTGGATGCCTTCAAGAAGCGTGACGACATCTGCGGGCCGCCCGAGCGCGTCCCAGGGACCGAGGAGATCGGCCCTGTCATCCGCAAGCGGACCGATCACTGCCAGAGAACGGATATCCTTCTTCAGCGGAAGGAGACCCCCGGAATTCTTGAGAAGTACGATCGATTTTCGCCCGGCGTCCCGTGAGGCGGCGAGATTCTCAGGTGTGAGAATGGTCGACTTTTCCCTTTCAGGCGTGCAATGCCTGTACGGGTCGTTGAAAAGCCCGAGCGCATACTTGACCCGGAGCACACGCCGTACCCCCTCATCAAGCGCGGCCATGGAGACATTCCCCCCGCGGACGAGACGGGGGAGGAACTGCAGGTACGCACCCGATTCCATGTCCGCGTCCGTTCCCGCGTTGAACGCCAACGCGGCCGCGTGCAGAGTATCGCTCGCCACACCGTGACGTATAAGCTCCGTCACCGCGGTCCAATCGGAGACGACGAACCCGCGGAATCCCCATTCGCCCCTCAATATCCCCGTCATGAGCGACCGGTTTCCTGTGCTCGGCACGCCTCCGATTTCGTTAAACGAACTCATGACCGTAAGCGCCCCCGCATCCACGGCGGCCCTGTACGGCAGAAGGTAGACTTCACGGAGCGTCCTCTCGGACATGTCGACCGTGTTGTAGTCCCTCCCCCCCTCGGCTCCACCGTATGCGGCAAAGTGTTTCGCGCAGGCGGCGATTGAACTCGACCGCGACGGGTCGTTCCCCTGGAAGCCGCGAACGCGGGCGGCAGCCATGAGCGAACCGAGGAGCGGGTCCTCCCCCGAACCTTCGGCGATCCGACCCCATCGGGGATCACGCGCAATATCGACCATGGGAGCAAATGTCCAGTCAACACCCGCAGAAGACGCCTCCCGGGCGGCGATCCGGGCGTCCCGCTCGACCATTGCCGTATCCCAGCTGCTCGCCTCTGCAAGTGGTATCGGGAATGTCGTCCGGAAGCCGTGTATGACGTCAAGACCGAATATGAGGGGAATCCTGAGCCGCGACTTCTCAACAGCGATTTTCTGTGCCTCGTGAGTCGCTTCCGCCCCCCAGATATTGAATATCCCCCCGAGAAGCCCCCGTTGTATCAATTCCTCCTGCTCGGGGGAGACCGTAGGACCCGACAGGGAATCTCTGTGCCATCCCGTTACCTGAACGAGCTGCCCGACTTTCTCTTCTATAGTCATGATCTGAATCAGCGAATCTATAGATTTTTCGCCGCGTTGGTCTCCTCCCGAAGTCCGGGGCAGGGCGGCAAGCGGTCCTGAGGATACAAGAAGGATGAGACAGAAGAATAGTACAGTGCGGGTCATACGTGCCTTTCGTCGGGGAAGGAAACAGTAGAGGAGGAGCAGATCCCTACAATTGCGGTTGCGCACACATTGTACGACGTTCCGGCGCAAGATTCAAGACGTCGACGGTTGAGGGACCGGAGAGAACACTGAGGACGAAGGACGGAAGATCGAGAATCAACAGCCCGTCAAACCGTGCGGGAGAATACCGGCTTGTTCTTTGACATGCTGTCCAGATACGCGTCAAAACACATCGCAATGTTTCTCAGGAGGAGTCTGCCCGGGCCGATGATGGCGATCGTGTCGCCGTCCATCGTGACAAGTCCGTCGTCAACGAACTGTCCCAGTGCCGCGAGGGAGGACTCGAAGTAGCTGTCGAACACGATGCCGAATTTCCGCTCCACCTGTCTCCTGTCGAGCTCCAGATCGCACATGAGGCGCATGATGACGTGCTTCCTGACCTGGTCGTCCTCCGTCATGCGGTACCCGACGTGCGTCGCCAGCCTCCCCCCGTCGAGTGCTTCGAAGTACCCGGGGATGTTCTTCGTGTTCTGGGCGTAGGTCTCGCGGAAATGGCTTATCGCGGACATGCCGAACCCGTAAAGGTCCGCACCGGACTTTGTCGAGTACCCCTGGAAATTCCGGTAGAGCGTCTTCGATTTCTGCGCGCGGGCGAGCTCGTCGGCGGGCTGCGCGAAGTGATCCATGCCGATGTATTCGTACCCCCCCGAGCAGAGCATTTCGATCGTCAACTTCAGGATCTCGAGCTTCCGCTCCGGGGAGGGGAGATCGCCGGGGCGGATCAATTTCTGGTGGGGCTTCAGCCACGGAACGTGGGCGTAATTGAACGCCGCGATCCTGTCGGGGCCGAGCCCGATCACCTTGCGTACGGTGGTCTCGAAGGAAGCGAGCGTCTGGAACGGGAGGCCGTAGATCAGGTCGAGATTGATGCTCGTGAACCCCAGCTCCCTCGCCCAGTCGTACACCCGGCGCGTCACCTCCTCGGGCTGAACCCGGTTCACCGCCTCCTGCACCTGCGCGTCAAAATCCTGCACGCCCATGCTCATCCTGTTGAACCCGGCATCGCGGAGCGCGACCATGTGGTCCCGCGTCAGCTCGCGCGGGTCGATCTCGACGCTCATTTCAGCCGCCGGATCCAGCCGGAACGACTTCCGGATGTACTCGCCCATCTCCCGTATCTGGTCCGGAAAGAGATGCGTGGGGGTCCCTCCCCCCAGTGGACCTGGACGACGCGGCGGCCGGGGGCGATCATCGGCGCGACGGCGTCGATCTCCTTCCTCAGGTAGGCGTTGTATTCCTCTATCCTGTGACGGTCGCGCGTGATGAGCATCGTGCAGCCGCAGAAATAACAGAGCGTGTCGCAGAAGGGAAAATGGAAATAGAGCGACACGTCCCCCGTCGTCCCCCGCGTGTTCGTCGCAGCGATTTCCCTGTGGAAATCGACAGGGCCGAATGCGCCGCTGAAAAGCGGCGCGGTGGGATAGCTCGTGTACCGGGGGCCGGGCCTGTCATACTTCCGGAGAAGCTGAAGGTCAACGGTTGAAAATGGGGTTCTCATTCACACATTCCCGCTCTGATCCGACGCCGCGCGAGAAGCCGCGCTACAGGGGAGTTTACGCAGATTGGTCCGAAGATTCAAGGAGGAAGAGGGCACAAATGGCCGGAATGTGAGGTTTTTCTGAGGCAGTGCGCGTTATTCCATTATGAGCGTGGGGTTGACCTCGACGATCGAGGCGATGGAGTTTGTGACAAGGCAGTGTCTCTGCGCCTCGCGGAGCGTCGCATGGACGTCGTTTTCTGACGTCGAGCCCGTCACCACGATGGTCGGGAATATGACGATCCGGGTGAACCGGTAGTCGCCGTCGACATACTCGAGAACGCCGTTGGCGTGGCTCCTGTACGAGACGATGGGGATCTGCTTCTTTGCCGCGAATGAAAGAAACGTGGCCATGTGGCACACCTCCACCGCCCCGACAAACATGTCCTCGGGGGTCCACATGCCCGGCTCACCGCGGAACTCGGGCGGGTTCGAGATCTTCAACACGGGCTTCCCCTCGGACGAGAGCGTCCCGGACTTCCCCTCTATCCAGGAGGTGTTCGTCTTATAGGTGAACGTCTTGAATTTCGGTTTCGTCTGTTCGCCGGCTCCCATCGTCACCGTCCCTGGTTGTTTCATGCGTGCGTTGCTCCTGCGGCCGTTTCGAGGAGGCGTTTCCTTGTGTACGCGATCAGTCCCCCGGCATCGATGATCGCCTGCCGGGCCTGCGGCAGGCGCTCGACCTCGTACGTCCGCCCGGTCGTCCCGTTCATGACATTCTCTCCGCTGACGGTCAGGTCGTCCCCGACGGAGGCCCGGACCCCGGGAGCCGTCACGATGTGAAGACCGAGGTTTATCGCATTCTGCAGAAATATCCTGGCGAAGCTCTCCGCGACGATCGTCAGCTCGTGCCCCTTGAGCGCGGACACCGCCTGCTCGCGCGAGGACCCGCATCCGAAGTTCTTCCCCGCGACGATCACGCTTCCGGGAGGAACCCGACCTCCCCGGAGTGCGGCGTTGAACTCCGCGTTGTCCGCGAACGCAAACTGCGGCGTCTCTGAGGGGAGCACGGTTGCCATGTAGCGCCCCGGGTAGATGACGTCTGTCGAAACGTCATCGGCGAGTTTCAGAACGACGTTCCCCATGTTCAGTTCCTTCCTTTCGCGGGATCGGTGATGACGCCTTCGAGCGCGGAGGCCGCAGCGACCGCCGGCGAACAGAGATACACGGACGCCGAAGCATTCCCCATCCGTCCCTTGAAGTTCCTGTTCGTCGTTGAAAGGGCGGTCTCGTTGTCACCGAGCGCCCCTTCATGGACCCCCAGGCAGGGACCGCATCCCGGGTTCATGACGACCGCCCCCGAGTTCATGAAATCAGCGATGAGACCCATCCTGAGCGCCTCGGCATACACCTTGCCGGAGGCGGGGAAAACAAGCATCCGCGTTCCGCGGGCCACCTTCTTCCCCCGGAGTATGCCCGCGGCAACCTCGAGATCGTCGAGCCTGCCGTTCGTGCACGATCCGATGACAACCTGCTGGACGGACGTGCCGGCGACGTCTCCCACGGCCCTCACGTTGTCGACGGCGTGGGGGCAGGCGACCTGGGGGACAAGCGATGAGACGTCGATCGAAATGACCCGGCTGTAGGATGCGCCCGGGTCGGCGCTCACGTGCGGCAGGACGGAGTCCACGCCGGCCGTCTCGCGGAGATACCTGTCGGTTTCCCCGTCGGCGGGAACGATCCCGGACGTGGCGCCCGCCTCGACGGACATGTTGCACAGCACGAGCCTGCCGGACGTGGACATTGCCCGTATCGTCCGGCCGTGAAACTCGATGACCCTGAAGTTCGCCCCCTGCGCGGAGATCATTCCAATAAGATGCAATATCAGATCCTTCGGACCGACATACGGCCGGAATTCCCCCTCCACCTCGACACGTATCGTTCCCGGGACCTCGACGTTCAGGGCCGTGCCCAGCGCCCAGACGCTCGCCATTTCCGTCGCCCCGATGCCGAAGGCGAACGCGCCGAGCGCGCCGTGGCTTGTCGTGTGCGAATCGGTCCCGACGACGACGGCTCCCGGACGGACATAGCCGCTTTCGGGAAGAATCTGGTGGCATATCCCGCCGGTGTCGCCTCTGATGTCGTGGAATTTGCTTATGGCGTAGCGCGATACGAACTCCCGGATTTTCTTCTGGTTCCCGGCGGTCTTGGCGGACTCCGCCGGGACCCTGTGGTCGAATATGATAGCGACCTTCGACGGATCCCAGACCGCAGGATCGCGCCCCGTCCCGGCGTAAATCTCCATAAACTGGTTGATGACGAGCGCCGCATTCTCATGCGACATCGCAAGATCAACCGCGGGCTCGACGACGTCCCCCGCTTTTACTGCGTCCCGACCCGAGGCACGCGCAAGTATCTTTTCGACAACCGTCATTCCCATGCGTCTCTCCCTGTTCAAGTTCCTACACGACGCCGGCTTTTCTCAGCCGGGCAATATCTTCCTCCGTACAGCCGATTGATGCGAGAACCTCGCACGTGTGCTCCCCGAGCTGCGGGGGGGGTGCGGTGACGACGCCGGGTGTCTTCGAGAGCTTCGCGCTCAGGTTGAAGAGCCGGATTTCCCCGATGCCAGGCACCGTCGCAGCGCCGAATGCGTTCCTGTGAGCAACCTGGGTCTGCTGCACGGCTTCCGCGAGCGGGAGTATTGCGCCCGCCGGGACGTCGTGTGCGTTCAGCACATCAACCCATGCTCCCGTTTCCCTCTCCATCAGCTTCGATTCGAGGAGCGCCGTTAGCACTTTCCTGTTCTTCTTCCGTGCTTCTCGCTCACTGAACCGGGGATCGGATTTCAGCCCGGGCACACCGAGGACATCCGCGACCGATTCCCACTGTTCCTGCTTGTTCGCGGCGATATTGATATAGCCGTCCGCGGTTCTGAACACTCCGGAGGGAGCCGCCGTGAAGTTGTCGTTCCCCATGAGGACGGGCTCCTGGGCGCCGATCATCAGGTTCGCCACGACCCATCCCATCAGGGGCATGATCGAGTCGAGGAGCGCGACGTCGATCGACTGTCCCTCTCCCGTCCGCTCGCGGTGATAGAGAGCCGCCAGTATCGCGAATGCCGCGTTGAGCCCCCCGACCGTATCGCATACCGGGAAACCCGCCCGGAGCGGATTCAGACGCTCGTCACCGTTGATCGCCATCTCACCGCTGAGGCCCTGTATGATCTGGTCGTACGCCGGCTTGAGCGCGTCCGGGCCCGTCTGGCCGAACCCGGAGATCGCGCAGTACACGAGCCGCGGGTTGATTCCCGAAAGGACGTCGCAGGAGAGCCCCAGCCTCTTCATCACGTCGGGACGAAAATTCTCAACGACGACGTCCGCCTTCTCAACGAGCCGGAGAAATATCGACTTCCCCTCGGCGGACTTGAGGTTGAGCGTCAACGATTTCTTGTTCGCGTTCTGCGCCAGGAAGCTGGTTCCCATCAGGTTCCGGTTGTACTCCGGCACGCACCCCAGCTTTCGCGCAAGGTCCCCCCCGGAGGGATTCTCGATCTTGATCACCTCCGCGCCGAGGAGCGCAAGGTGCGCCGTTGCAAACGGCCCCGAGAGGACGTTCGTCAGATCAAGAACGCGGACGCCGGAAAGTATTCCCGCGCTGTTCATCCGTTCAGTGTCCCGCCTGCATTATTGTTCCCGTTCTGTAGACCGTGCCGGGCAATTCCCGGCCGAAAAACTCCGCCATGCCGGCGGCGACGCCGATGATTTCGTCGAGATTCACGTCGCGCCTGATCTCCATCGCGCGGAACATGTGGACGAGGTCCTCCGTACACACGTTTCCCCCCGCAATCTTCGTAAACGGGCAGCCGCCGAGTCCCGCCACGGACGATTCGAACGAGGCGGCGCCGGATTTCAAGGCGGCGTACGCGTTGGCGAGACCGAGCCCGTACGTGTTGTGAAAATGACACGCCAGCGTCACGGCGCCGTCGATCGTCCGCACGGCGTCGAACATCCGTTCCACCCGGCCGGGAACGGCGTGCCCCGCGGTATCGGCGAGGCTGATGTCCGTCAACCCGGCGTCGCAGTACCGGCGCACGAGCGCCAGGACGCGTTCAAGGGGGACATTCCCCTCGTACCCGCAGCCGAACGCGGACTGGACGGAGACCTGCACGCGCTTTCCGGCGGACCGGGCCCTGAGTCCCATGGCGATGATCCGCTCCGCCGCCTCGTCAATCCCCATCCCGGTATTCTTCCTGCTGTGCGTTTCGCTCGCGGACACGCCCATGCAGAACATCTCCACCCCGCAGGCCAGCCCGCGGTCAAGCCCTTTTTCATTCAGGACGAGTGCGGAAAGCGTGACCCCCTCCGGCACGCCATCCGGGGCCGCGATTTCCGCGAAGAGCCTGTCGGTGTCGGCCATCTGGGGGACCTTCACCGGGTGGACGAACGATCCGACCTGTATGACGTCGAGGCCGGTATTCATGAGACGGCGAAGCCACGCACGCTTCTGTTCCGTCGGGACGGTCCGGCTCTCCATCTGCAGCCCGTCACGGAGCCCGACTTCATGAATGCGTATGTGCTGCCCTTCCTGCATCACAAATTCCCGGCGATCGCGCGGGCCATGTCGAGTGTTGTCGCATTCCCCCCCATGTCATACGTCCTCGTCTTCCCTTCGCGGATCACACGGGCCGTCGCCTCTTCGACTTTCTTTGCCTGTACGGTCTCCCCGAGCCAGTCGAGCATCATCTTCGCCGCCAGTATCGTGGCGACAGGGTTCACCTTGTACTGCCCCGCGTACTTCGGCGCGGAGCCGTGCGAGGGTTCAAACACCGCGAGATTCGACCCTATGTTCCCGGAACACGCGAATCCGAGCCCCCCCACCATCTGTGCGGCGAGATCGGAGATGATGTCACCGTAGAGATTCGGGGCGACGAGCACGTCGTAACCGAGCGGGTTCTTGAGAAGCCACATGCAGATCGCGTCCACGTTGGCGTCGTCCATCCTGATTTCGGGGAACTCCTTCGCCACGTTCTTCGCTTCCTCGAAAAAGAGACCGTCGCTCGCCCTCACGACGTTCGCCTTGTGAACGACGGTGACCTTCTTCCTCCCGTATTTCCTGGCAAACTCGAACGCCGCGCGCACGATCCGCTCCGAACCCCTCCGCGTGTTCACCTTGCACGATACGGCGACCTCGCCGGCGGGGAGGTTCCTGAACGGCGCAAACTGCGGGGAGAGTTGACCGAGGAGGGCTGAGAGCGTTTCCGGGACGGGATTGAATTCCACGCCGGCGTACAGGTCTTCCGTGTTCTCCCTGAAGACGACTATGTCGACGGCGTCGTTCATGTTGAGCGGGTTCCCCGGGTACGCCTTGCAGGGGCGGAGACAGACGTAGAGGTCGAAGAGCTGCCGCATGCGGACGATGGGGGAGCGATAGACGAGTCCCTTTCCCCGGAGGCCGGGGGCGAGCTCGGCCTCGGCCGTCTTCACCGGCTTCGACGTGATCGCACCGAACATCGCGGCATTGACCTTTCCCAGGAGATCCATCGTCCGCCGGGGGAACGCATCCCCCTCGCTGCACCAGAATTCCCAGCCGATGTCGCCGTGGAGGTACGCCGCATCAAGGCCGACCGCGTCGAGAACGATGCGCGCCGCTTCCATGACCTCGACGCCGATCCCGTCGCCGGGGAGCCACGCAATAGTGTATTTCGCCATAGGAGTTCCGAGTCGTTCGTTCAGTCTGCCATGCCCGTTTCGAGATCATGCTGGATCTGGAGCTCATCGAGCTCCCGGCGGAGCGTGTCGGCGTGGGACTGTTCCATCGCCGAGAGCGACATGAGGACGTCCCTTGTGTGCGCGCTCCCGGCGAGGTCCGCCGCGCGCCTGTAATAGTCGCGCGCATCCTCCTCGTCCGCGATCGCGAGCTCGAGGATCTCCCGGATCGACATCGCGGCCCAGTCCGGCTCCCGCCGGCGAACGTGCGGCACGTCAGGCGAAGCTGTCATTGATCCTGTCGATTGCATGGAATTTCACCGTCAGTATTTCCCGCTTTGCGCGGATGAACGCGAGGGCTTTTTCCCGTTCGTTGATGAGCTCGTCAAGAATTGCGCGGACGTCGGGGTAGTCGCAGCCCGCGGCGTACTTCGTGTATTCCCGTATTGCCTCCTGTTCGCGGTGTTCGGCGACTTCGAGGGCCGCGCAGAGACCCTTGCATGAGTGGACGCATGTCGTGTTCATTGTGCCCCCCGTCCCTACGATGAATGACTATGCCGGCACGGGCCGGCGTGACAGTTCCATGCCGCGCCGGAGCGCCTGTTCGTTCAGCGGGAGAAGCGTGTGGTACCGCTCCGGGAGCACTTTCTTCAGGGCCTCCATGACGCCGCTGATCTCCACAACGTGCGTCCTGTCGAGGAACGCCCCGAGGACGATCATGTTCATCGTCCTCGCGTTCTTCAGCTTCGCCGCTTCCAGCGCCGCCGCCACCGGGAGGATCGTGATGTCGGTCCTCGTCGGCTCGTTGATCATGTTCGTGGATTCGAAGATCAGAAGCCCCCCGGGTTTCACGGCATGCTCGAATTTGTCCAGGGACGGCTGGTTCAGCGCGATCACCGTGTCGAACATCGTGAGGATGGGGGAACTGATCTTCGCGTCCGCAATGATCACGATGCAGTTCGCCGTCCCCCCCCGCATTTCAGGCCCGTACGAGGGCATCCAGCTTATCTGTTTTCCCTCCACCATGCCGGCGTACGCCAGCGTCATCCCCATCGAGAGGACGCCCTGGCCTCCGAACCCGGCAACGAGCAGTTCGTGTTTCATTGTCGATTCCTTCTATTTGGGGACCTTGATCTCGCCGGGCGGATAGAGCGGGAACATGTGTTCCGCCATCCATGCGTTCGCCTCCAGCGGGGTCATCTTCCAGCCGGAGGGGCAGTTCGACACGACCTCGATGAAGCAGGTTCCCCTCTTCTCCTTCTGGTACTGGAACGATTTCAGAAGCGCTTTTTTCAGATGGCGCACCGCGCCCGCCGTGTGCACCGAATTCCGGCTGACGTAGTACGCACCGGGGAGCGTCGCCACCATCTCGGTGATCTTCAGGGGGTACCCGGCCGTCTCGACGGTCCTTCCAAAGGGGGAGGTTGTCGTCTTCATGCCGAGAAGCGTCGTGGGGGCCATCTGCCCCCCCGTCATTCCGTAAATCGCGTTGTTGATGAACACCACGAGGATGTTCTCCCCGCGGTTCACCGTGTGTATCGTCTCGGCCGTGCCGATGGCGGCAAGGTCGCCGTCCCCCTGGTACGCAAACACGTACCTGTCCGGCAGCAGCCGCTTGACGGCAGTCGCCACCGCGGAGGCCCTGCCGTGCGCCGCCTCCTGCATGTCGATGTCAAGGTAGTTGTACGCGAACACGGAACAGCCGACCGGCGCAACGCCGATCGTCTCCCCCTGTATCCCGAGCTCCTCGACCGTCTCCATAAGGACGCGGTGCACGACTCCGTGGCCGCAGCCGGGACAGTAGTGGAATCTCGTTTCGGTGAGCGTCCCGGGCCTGCTGTACACGCACTCCATCGCGGGAGAATCCGGTTGCATCATCTGGCGTTCCATGTCAGGAGACCTCCTCATTGAGCAGCACGTCTTCGTTGACCATCTTCGTGAGTGCGCCGAGGACTTCGTCCGGCCCGGGGATGATCCCCCCGGTCCGCCCGTAGAACCGCACCGGGACCCGCCCTTCGAGGGCCAGGCGGACATCCTCGATCATCTGTCCCGCGTTCATCTCGACGACAAGAACTTTCCGCACGTGGTCCGCGAGCGCGCGGATCGCCTCCGAAGGATACGGGAAAAGGGTCACGGGCCTGAGAAGGCCGGCCCTGATCCCGCGCGCGCGCGCCATCTCCACCGTTCCCTGCGCGATGCGGGCGGCAAGCCCGTAGGCGACGATAAGGTACTCCGCGTCGCCGGTCTGGAACTGCTCGCACCGGGTCTCGTGCAGCGCCATCTGCCGGTACTTCTCCTGGAGCCGGTTGTTTATCTGCTCCATCTTCTCCGGCTCGATGTGGAGCGAGGTGATGATGTTCCTCTCGCGGGTCGGCGGCTTCCCCGTCGTGGCCCACGGCTTCTCGACACGGTGCGCCCCCGCATCGTACTCCCGGAACGACACCCTCTCCATCATCTGCCCGAGCGCGCCGTCGGCGAGTATCATGACCGGTGAGCGGTACCTGTCCGCGAGGTCGAACGCGTCAAACACGAAATCCGCCATCTCCTGCACGCTCGACGGCGCAAGGACAAGGAGCCGGTAGTCCCCGTGCCCGCCCCCCTTGACCGCCTGGAAGTAGTCCCCCTGCGAGGGCTGGATCGTCCCGAGTCCCGGACCGCCGCGGCTCACGTTGACGATGAGGCACGGGAGCTCCGCCCCCGCGATATAGGAGATCCCCTCCTGCATGAGGCTGATCCCCGGGCTCGACGAGCTCGTCATGACGCGCGCGCCGGCGCCCGCACCGCCGTAGACCATGTTTATCGACGCCACTTCGCTCTCGGCCTGGAGGACGATCATCCCGCGCGAACGTCCCTCCGCGGCCAGGTACTCCAGGATTTCCGACTGCGGCGTGATGGGGTACCCGAAATACCCGTTGCATCCCGCGCGGATCGCCGCTTCCGCAAGGGCTTCGTTTCCTTTCATAAGCCTGAGATCGCTCACGGATTTTTCCTTTCATCGTCCAGTGTGACGGTGATGTTCCCGGTGACGTTGCGTATCTCCGCCACCGGCGCCCTGCCGCCCTTTTTGTTTTCCCTGTACACGGTGATGACCGCATCGGGGCAGACGAGGGCGCAGTTGACGCACCCCGTGCAGTTGTCCCTGACAAGGACCGCGTAATGATATCCCTGGGCGTTGATCCCGGAGGAAAGGCCGAGGCTCTCCTGCGGACAGGCGTCGATGCACAGCTCGCACCCCTTGCAGACTTCTGTCTCGAACGAAACGGATCCCCGTATAGCCATCGCACAGTCTCCTTACAGGTAGTGATGCTCTTTTGCGAACGTTTCAAGATCCTCCCGGAAGGAAGGATGCGCAATGCCGATGAGAAGCTCCGCCCTCTGCCGCACCGTCCGCCCGTGGAGGTTGACGACGCCGAACTCCGTCACGACATAGTGGACGTCCCCCCGCGTCGTCGTAACCCCCGCCCCTTCCATGAGCCTGGGGGTGATGCGGGAGATCGTCCCCCCCTTCGCCGTCGAGGGGAGCGCGATGATCGGCTTCCCCCCCTCCGAGCGCGCGGCCCCGCGGATGAAATCCGTCTGGCCGCCGAACCCGCTGTAGAAGCGGTACCCGATCGTGTCCGCGCAGACCTGACCCGTGAGGTCGACCTCGATCGCCGAATTGATCGCGACCATCATCCTGTTCCGCGCAATCGTGAACGGATCGTTCGTGAACCCCGTGGGGCGGAACTCCAGCGCGGGGTTGTTGTCGATGAACTCGAAAAGCGCCTGCGACCCGAGGACAAATGATGTGACGATTTTTCCCGGAAGGAGCGTCTTGCGCATGTTTGTGATGACACCGGACTCCACGAGGGGGATGATGCCGTCGGAGACCATCTCGGAATGGATCCCCAGATGTTTCCTGTCGCCGAGAAACTTGACGACCGCATCCGGGATCCGGCCGATGCCGAGCTGGAGCGTTGAGCCGTCCTCGACGAGCCCCGCGATGTGGGCTCCGATCTTCTGATAGGTCTCGATCTCCTCGGGGGACTCGTCCCCCTCGATCTGGGGAAGCTCCTGGAGGGGGACGGAGACCTCCGTGCAGTAGTCGATCCTGTTCATGTGGATGAAGCTGTCCCCGAGCGTCCTTGGCATCTTCGTGTTGATCTGGGCGATAACGACTTTTGCCACCTCCGTCGCCGCCTTCGTGCATTCGACACCCACGCCGAAGCTGCAGTACCCGTGCTCGTCCGGGGGGGAGACCTGGATCAGCGCGACGTCGACCGGATAGTGCCTGTCGTACAGGAGCGCGGGAATCTCCGAGAGGAATATCGGCGTGAAATCCGCACTCCCGTCGCAGACGGCCTTCCTGACGTTCTTCCCGATGAAGAACGCGTTGTGCCTGAAATGTCCCTTCATCTCCGGGCGTACGTACGCCGCCTCCCCCACGCCGAGAAGATGGCACACTTCCACGTCGTGCAGCTCCTCGTACCTGTCAACCATCGCCTCCACGAGGACCTGCGGGACGGCGCACCCGGGGTGGATGTAGACCCTGTCCCCCGAGTGGATGACGGCAACCGCTTCGGCGGGAGTCACGAATTTGCGCGCGTACCGTGACTTGACCGAAGCGGATATGGAGTTATAGTGCATGTGTGTTCCCCCGAGAGTCGAGCCAGCCGGTTACCGTGCAGCATCCAGCGAAACGGTAAGGTCTTTTATGATGTCCCCGGGTTTCTCCAGCCCGATGGCAAGGCGGATCCCCCCCGGATCGATCCCTTTCGCCACCTGTTCCTCCGCGGGGATCGCGGAATGGGTCATGGATCCCGGATGTTCCACGAGCGTCCGGATGTTCCCCAGGCTCACCGCGAGCGTGATACAGTACGCATTCTGCGCGACGTGATTGATGAACCGCTCGGCGTGCGCAAGCGCATCCGAGGCGTTCTCCCCCCTCATGACGAAGTAGATCATCGACCCGGGAGCGAAATTCCCGTCATAGTCCACCATCTGGGCGCGCGCGAGCGCAGCCTGGTGAAACGACGGGAGGCCCGGGTAGCTCGTGCACTCGATCTCCTTCCGGGTCGAGAGGAACTCCGCAACGATCATCGCGGTCTCCTGCATCTGGCGCATCCTCACCGCAAGCGACGGAAGTCCCTGGACAAGCACCGGCCAGGCGCTCTTCGAGGAGAGCACCCCGCCGAAATCCTTCCTGTAGAGCATGAGGAGGTCGAGACTCCACTGCGGACCGATCACCACCCCCCCGATGTCCGTGCCGAACCCGCCGATCCCCTTCGTCAGGGAATGGACGACGAAATCGATCCCCAGGCTGATCGGCCGCTGGCAGTACGGGGTCGCGAACGTGCTGTCCACGACCGTGTAAAGCCTGTCCACGTCGGACCGGGTCCTGTTCACCGAAGCCGCGAGCTCCGCGATCGCCCGCAGGTCGATGAGCCGGAGCGTGGGGTTCACGGGGGACTCGACGTACAGGACGCGCGTGGAGTGCGTGATGGACCGGCGGACGTCGTTGATGTTCGTGAAGTCGACGAACTTCACCCCGATCTTGAGCCGCGGATACCACGTCGTCAGGAGGGAATACGTGCAGCCGTAGAGCGTCTTGTGCGCCAGGATCTCGCTCCCGGCGCCGGTGAGGATGCCCAGAACGCCGGAGACAGCCGCCATGCCGCTCGTGAACGAGACGGCGATGTCCCCCCCCTCGGCAAACGCGAGGTTCTCCTCGAGCATATCCTTGTTCGGCTCCCCCAGCCTGTCGTAGATGTAGATGGGGGCTTTCGTCCTGACCGTGAGCTCGTCGCTCGAGTGGGCAAACTCCGCGAACCCCTGCGCGCCCCGGCGGGCGCTGTCGAGCCGGAATGTCGCGCTGGCCGAGATCGGCGGGAGCAGGTGATGGCTGTAGTCCCACCGCGGGTCGTCCATCTTGCCGTAGATCAGGTGGGCTTCCGCCGAGTAGCCGTCTTCCTTTTTCTCTTCGTTGTTCTTCTTCACATCCATGGGTCAGGCCTTTCGATTTCAACGTGTGCCGCCGGCACGGTTCAGCCGGCCACGGGCGCGACAAGGACTTCATCGACGGACCTGCGGGGCGTTTTCGCCGGCTCGACAAGACAGAATCCGACACGGAGCAGAATCTGCGGCCATGCGTGAAGCCCGCAGAGCGCCCGGAGCCGCACGCGCAGGTCCGTCACCTGGACCGGCATGTTGAAATAGCTGTGGTGAAGCCCCTCGCGCGTCAGGAGCAGGAGCATGTGCTGGAGGAGCTCCCCGCAGGCGAGCCAGTGGGGGACGGAATCCTCGGACTGCAGCACGATGAGCCCCGGCGCCGCCACGCAGAGGTTCCTGTCACGCGCGGCCCTCGACTGCCCGGCGTCGACGACTTTTGTCGTCCAGGGCCCGAGCGCGGAGGCCACCGTGTTCATCCCGAGCGCGGCGCCGGTGACGCCGTCCGGCTTCTGCGTCCAGTTCGGCCTCACCCATTCGGCGAGATCGCTCCGGAACGACGGATCGGCAAGCTGCATCCTGTCGGCGGCCGCCACGAGTTCGGCAACCTGCGTATTGAGCCCGCCGTCGGTCGAAACGGTGACCGAGGCCTGCCCGGGAATCTGCAGCCCCCTGATGCTGCGGAGTATGGTCTCAGGAACCCTCGAATAGAGGAACGGAAGCCGGTTCGTGTGACGCCGGACGATGGAACCGAAGAGCGAGACGACCCCCTCGTCGCGCTGCGCGTGCGTGTCGCGCGCGCCAAGGGCAACGACCGCGAGCGGGCGCTCCGAATCCCCGCCCGGGGAGTAGGTCACCCGGCAGTCCATTCCGAACCGCTCGGCTGCGACCCGGAGCGTGAAGACCGCCGCACCGATGCTCATCAGGAGCTCCCTGTTGCCGGGGTCGACGACCGGCATGCGGCGCGTATAATCGCCGTACACCTCGATTCCCCCGGAGACAAGCGAGAATTTCCAGGGCTGCGTATTGTGCGTCGAGGGGGAGAGCACGGCGTACCCGAGAAGGAACCGGTGCTGTTCTTCCGGGGGGCCCTCCCAGGGGAAATCGTTCTCGTCGACGTCGTACGGCGTCGTCATGGGATCATAGGATTTCTGCCGGGCGGATCTCCCCTCCGGCGCGATCGTGGTCGCCATCATCACACCTCCGGCTGCGGCTGCAGTTCCCCGTCGACGCGGATCGCATCCACCGGGCAGTCATCCATCGCTTCCTGGATGAACTCCTCCTCCTCGGCCCCGCGGGGCTGGCGGGCGACAAAATACGTGTTGCTCGTCTTCTCAAAATCGAAATTCTCGGGGGCGACCGCGGCGCAGTATGCGCATCCGTCACAGAGCTCCGTCGTGTAATACTTCCCCGGGACGTTGAACGGGAGTTTCTTCGACTCTTCGGCTTCCATCACGACTCCTTCGATCGTTTGAGAAATGCGAGGACAAAACCGGTCATCATCACGAGCGTCCCACCCCAGAGAAGACTGATGAGGGGCTTGATGCTTGCGTCGATGACAAGAGATTCCGGGGCGAGGGACGCGGCGGTGGACGCGCCGGCCACATTCGCCGGTTCCAGCCCCACGGGCGATACGTACACGTCGCGCATGAACGACGATGCGATGTCCGGCGTCCGCAGCACGTTCTGTTCGCCCGAGGGGGCCATTGCGGGCGAGAGCCTGTACGATTCCCCCGGCGACATCACGCTGATGCTGAAGACCATGGATCCGTCGGGACGCTGTACGGCACCGGTGTACGTCATGGAGCGGCCGAGGACCGTCTGCGGCGTGTACTGCCGGAGCGCAACTTGCTCCTTCGACGAGAACCGCCCTGTCGCGATGACGCCCAGGAGGAACACGGCGATCCCGGCGTGGGCGACCTTCCCGCCAAGGACCCTCCACCCCCCCCGCACCGCCACCGCCCCTTTCGTCACGTTGACGAAGAAAGCGAACAGCGCGGTGAATATGAGGAGAAGCGCACCGGCATCGCGGATCCCCGCAACCACGAGCATGAGGCACGAGAGGGCCGCCGCGCCGAGGGACGTAAGCGAACTCCTGAACGTCGCGCCCGCGTCCTGAACTTCCCACTGCATGAAGAGACTGAACCCGATGAGGAGCGCCACGGCGATCGCGATCGGGAGGTTCGTCGCATCGTAGAACGCGGGTTCCACACGCGTCTTCGAGAGTATCGGGAGGCTCGTGCCGAAGAGGACGACCGCTGCGCTCAAAAGGAGTGCGATGCTCCCCAGTCCGAGCGCGGTCTCGCGCGTGAGAATCCCCCCCCGCGTTTCTTCGACCCGGAAGGACCCGGCGCGAAGGAGGAGGAGCGCCGCGCTCCCGCCGGTCACGACGATAAGCCCGCTGAGAAGGAGCCAGTAGATCTGGGCCCCGGGATCCGTGAACGCATGGACCGATGCGTCGCCGAGAACCCCGCTCCGCGTAAGAAACGTGCTGTAGAGGACGAGCGTGAACGAGAGGAGCGCCAGCGCAACGCTGGTCCTGACATATGCCCCCGTCCTCTTCTGCGCAAGGAGCGTGTGGAGGAGGGCGACGCCGGTCAGCCAGGGAACGAGCGAGGAGTTCTCCACGGGATCCCATCCCCAGTACCCGCCCCAGCCGAGAACCCCGTATGCCCAGTAGGCGCCCAGCATGATGCCGAGTCCAAGGACCGCGACGGCAAAGAGGAGCCACGGAAAAGCGTTCGCCGGCAGGAGATCGCTCTTCTTTTTCCAGAGCCCGGCGACCGCCATGCTGAACGGAACCGCCATCGCCGCGAACCCGATGAACAGAACGGGGGGATGTATGACCATCCAGAAATTCTGAAGGAGCGGGTTCAGACCGCGCCCGTCAGGGGGCGGAGCCGCCGGGGCGCCGGGGAACATCTCCCACACGGAGCGGAAGGGGGAACGGACGACGACAAGGAGAATAAGGAATGCCTCGACGGTCATGAACACGGCCATCACCGGAGACTCGATCCCCCTCCGCTTCATGGATCGGTGGAGGAATATCCCGATGACAGCGGAGCAGAGCGCCCAGAACAGGAAGCTTCCTTCCTGCCCGGCGTAAAAACTCGAAATCAGGTAATGAAGAGGGAGCGCACTGTCACTGTAGCTGTAGACGTAGCCGACAGAGTAGTCGTGCGCGACGATGCGATCAAGGAGAACCAGGGACGCTGCAAATACGGAAACCGAGCATGCGAAGAGGAGGAGGCGCCCGGGGAAAGGCGAACTCTTCTGCGACATTGCCGAACGGCAGTACACTATCGCCGAAAGAACCGCCGAAAGCAGCCCGGCGAACAACGCGACATTTCCAAGAACAGTCATCAAGCCTCCCGTAAGAGATCCCGCCAGTCTCGATTCAACATGCGTGCCACGAAACACGTGAGCGGCATGGTGAATAGCATCGATAGGGGGCATTTTTGAGGATTCCGGCTCCGGGGAGGAGGGGGGAGTTCCAATCCATAGGAAATAGTTGGCAGGAGTGAAAAACCAGAGTTGGGCCGAATGACAGAAAAAGAGGGGGAAAATGGCGCCCGAGGTCGGCGCCATCGCTGATCAAGCGCTGAGGCGTTTCTTGAGCTGTGTTTCTTCGATGACCTGAACGATGAGAGGGAAGTACCTGTCGAGAGCGCACTCGGTCTCATTGCGGAGCGCACAGGCGCCCCCCGTCGACTGCTCCGTGCATACTGCGCATACCTTCTTCCGCAGCTGTTCCACGTACGGTTCGACGGATGAGCTGAAAACGGAATTCACGACCTCGATGATCTGCGGGAAGTGCGCCCTGACCGCGCAGTCGCGCCCCGGAGCGATGCGGCAGCTCCCGTCCCCTCCGCCGTCAACACACTTCGCGCAGATTCTCTTCTCGAGAGCTGTCCAGTATTCATCGTTTGTAGGCATAGTCCGCGTCCTTTCCGCATTCGTAAGGATCCGACCGCTCGGTCACTTCATCGGCCTCGGCCCTCCGAAGCCGGCCACGAGGTCGATGACGCCGTTCATGTGCTTTGCCCTGTTGAGTATGTTGCCGTTCGCGTCGACGACGTCGCCGTGACAGATGTAACAGGCGCTGAGCGCATACGGGATGTGCCCGGCCGGTGTGTACGTGGAGGGCGCCTGGCCGTGACAGCTGTAGCACGCCCCGTCCACCGATCCGGCAGTCCATACCGGGGAGGCATTTGCACCTGCGATCACTGTCGCTGTATCGTCGAACACCCCCTGCGCCGCCGAAGGGGTGGAGGACTTCAAGAGCATCCAGTTACCGTGGCAGTATGTGTTCGAGCATTTCAGCGTCGAAGGATCGAACGAGGGATGGGGAGTCAGGGCGCCGTTCCCCGTCACGGTGTTCGCAAGCGTATCGTTGAAGAGAACCACGGGCGTGAGCGCGCCCACCGCGAGTGCGCGCGCATGTGACGGTACCCCCATCCGTGAGGCGGAACTCACCACTGTCGCCACCGGGATGTGCCCGGGATCGGTCCAGCTGTTCGGGACCGTGTGACATTCCTGGCACTGCACCGATCGTCCCGTCGTCCCGGTGATAAGATGCTTTTGATGCGCACCCACGCCCGGGGCGCTCGCCGCCGTATCTCCCGCGACGTCCCTCGGGGGGGCGGCGGAAAGGAGGAGGGGAAGGCCGGCCAGGTTCGCGGCGGCCGAGAATGTCCCGTGGCACGTGTTGCACGTCTCCGGGGACTTCGGATTTCCCGTGGCATCGACGTGGCAGCCGGATTGCTCGCACGAGATCGCCACAACGGGCCCGCCGGTGAACAACGTGCCGTGGCAGGCCTGGCACGCCTGCAGAGGAAACACATTGGACCGGAGGTAGCCGACGTGCCGCCCGGTGGAAACCGCAAACCTCGTGGAGTGCGGGTACGGGTCGTGACAGCCAAAACAGGCGACGCCCGCCGTCCCTCCCGAGTAGTCCCCGCCGTGGCACACCTGGCAGCTCTGGTCGTTCCACGAGGGAACCGCGGCCAGGAGCTGTTTGCCGTGGAATCCCGCGTTCGAGGGGTCGATCCACGCAGGATCGTGCACCTGCACGCCGGGGGCCACAGGCACCGGGATCGAATTCTTCAGCTCGCTGCACGAAAGGGCGACAAGGGCGCCCGCGATCAATATGCCGAGTTTGGTTTTCATAGTCCTCTCACTATCTCATCGGTCCGTGACAGTACCCGCAGAATCCCTTCCCGGCGGTCCCGCCGGGGGAGGCGTTCATATCGGTGTGGCAATTGTAACAGACAGCGCCGGGATCGTTGTGCCACGATCCGTGTTCCCCCTGCATGAATCCCGCCGGGTGCGTCCGGGGATGGGTCCCTTTGATCCCGTCGGGATCGATGTGGCACGTGACGCAGACCGGATCCGCCCCGCGCGCGTCGTGGCATGCGGCGCAGCTCTCGATGTCACGCAGGGCCTCCCGCGCGTGGCGGCCTCCCCCCGAACCGACGCCGAACGTCGTGAACCCGGGGTCAAGGTGGGAGGCGGGTTTCAGCCCGGGCGACAGGTTGTCCCCCACGGCGTGGCACTGCTCGCAGAACGTCTGCGCGTTGTGGCAGTCGAAGCACTCGGTCGATTTTGCCTTCGCATCGATCCCGTGCGTGAAGCGGTAGTTCATGCTGTGGGTCATCTGCAGCGGCATCTGCTCCGGGCCGTCGGTGGGGGACGAGCTCCGGGGGGAAGGCTCGCTCATAAGCGAGGTCTTGCCGAACTGTTTCAGGGGTCCCGCGCCGTGGCAGTCGGCGCAGAAGGTCTGCGAGTGGCACGTGGCGCACGAAACGTCGAGCCCTCCCAGCCGCGTCATCTTTTTGTGTTCTTTCCGGAAATCGGCGACGAGGTGGTCGGACGGGATGAGGTTCGTAAAGCTTGCGTGGCACGATTCGCACGCACGGCCCGCACGCACGTTGTCATGGCATGTGACGCACGCCGCCATCGCCGGCATGTTTGCCGGACCCGCATATGCGGTCGTGTCGAGCCCGCCGTGGCACGTCGTGCACTCCACGTCCTTCATCGCCGTGTGCTTCGCGTGCGAGAAGATGATCGTGCGGACCGGCCGCGCCGCCGCCTGTATGTTCAGCGTGTCGGTGTGGCAGTAGCCGCACTGGTGGTTGACCTGGTCTTCGTGACAGGTGATGCAGTTGTCATGCGTGGGGCGGAGGTTGTCCGACGCGAGCGTGCTCGCCGCCGCGGCCCTGTGGCAGTCCGCGCATGCGATCCCCCCCTCCTTCACGTGAAACGCGTGCGAGAACTTCAGCAGCTTCTGATCGTCGTTGTCGGGCCAGGATGCCGGGGCCGCGGAGCGGCGGGCCAGCGCGGTGAAGAGCGCGGCGGCGGCAACGAGAAGAATCAATCCCCAGCGTCTCATCAGTTCACCTCCTGTGAAAAGAGCGACAGACGATCGGCGAACCAGTACATCAGCCTGACCTGAAGCCTCATGTCGCGGTTATAGAGCCTGTTCGTCATCCACTGTCCCTGGACGTCGAACGAGAAGTTCCTTGTCGGTCGTACCGTCGCGCCGGCCAGGACGGCGAGCGCGTGATCCACCTCGTCCTCCTCGCTCAGCCTGTACGAAGCCCAGGAGAGGCCGAGGCTCGGGATGAGAAGATTGTTGCAGAGGGGATATGCCCCCTGGATGCTGAACGACTCGAGCCGGCCGGCGTATCCGGTCCCCCCGCTGTAGCTCACGCTCCCGTATCCCGAATTGATCCCGGCGGTCCACGTCGTGCTTGTCGTGTCCGTGTAGGAGACGACGCCCATTTTCCCGAAGACCCGGAAGAGGGGCGAGATCCTGTATTCGGCCCCTCCCTCGAGCTCGCGGGTGGAGTTGAACGTGAAGACCGAGAATATCGAGTTGAACGAAAGCTGCGGCCTCCGGTACATGTAGTCCCCGGTGAGCGCCAGGGCGTCGGTGACGCTCACGCGGACCGATCCCTGCCCCCTGGAGGTCTGCATGTAGTTCAGATCATAATCGTACCGCCCGTAGACGGAGACAAGGTTCCCGTACGACCACGACGCGTCCGCGCTGCCGAGCTGGACGGCGTTCGACGCGTTCTGTATCGCGAGCGGGACCGTGACGTACGTTTTCACGCTGTCGCCGATCGCCGTTTCCCGCATCGCCAGGTAGCCGTCGCGCTCCTCCCCCATGTACGTGTAGCTCAGGCCGATGCGCGCACCCGGAACGAGCGTCGTCAGGACCTGCCCCCCGAGATTCAGATTGTCATGCCAGTTCTTCCTGACGCCCGTATATTCGTCGTTGACCGTGGACCCCCCGTAGCCGCTCGCGACCACCTGACCATCCATGATATTCGCGCGCGCCGCGAGGCCGTCGATCGTTCCCACTCCCACCCCGGCGTACACGGCCTGCCGTCCCACGTTCAGGTCGAGCACCTTCCCGATGTTCGCCCAGCGGAGGTAGAGGTTATAGAACCTGACGTCGCCGTTCTCCCTGTACTGGTTTGCGCCCCCCGCCGCTCCCTGGAGATACGTGTGCACGGAGAAGTCCTGCTGCGCAAAGGAGAGCTGCACCGACTGGAAGGCCCGGAGGTACGTCCGGGACGAGCCGACGGTGTCGAAACGCTGAAACGTGTAGAACGAAGTCGTGAGCCTCCCGCTCGCGAACTGGGCGGGAGCGGACCCGGCTCCCAGGACGAGAAGCGGCAAGAGTAGAGTAAACGCTCGAAGTTTCACCTGTCCAGTTCCTCCATCAAGATTCCGCCTGTCGGGTTCCGCCCGCCGCGTCACGCAACCGGAGAGCGGCCGGGCGGCGTTTCGCCCTTTGCGGCCTGGCGGCGTTCGATCCGCCGGATGTACACGTACAACGATACGGCAAGCAGCGTGATGATGAGCGTCGCCACGCCCAGGCCGATGCGCCTGAAATAAAATTCGTGCACCTGGTCCGTCGCCTGCTCCGCAACGGACGAGCCGGTCGCAAGCCCCTTCGCAATCACCGCGGCGAACCGGGCGCCGTCAAACGCGTGGACCATCGTCCGGGATTCCAGCCGCGCCTGGCGGGTGTCCCGAAGCTGGAATTTTGCGTCGGCGATTTCCATCCCCTTCTGTTCCGCCTCCTCCACGAGTGTGCGGGCCCGGTTCTCCACCGATTCCAGACTGTCCGCGAGGACTCTCATCGATGCGGCGGCCACGAACCCCGCATCGCCGGCGCCGTGGCAGCGCGCGCAGACCGCGGCCGAATCCGTCCCCAGGAGCGCCGTCGACGGCGTGAGGATCTCGTGGTTCCCGTGGCACGTTTCGCACTCCGGCAGGCCCGCGGCGTCGAACGCTTTCTTGTGCGGACTCGAGGAGAACAGGTCGGCGTTCAGCGCATGGCACGTTCCGCAGACCTTGGAGATGGATTCGACCCCGGGGGGGGTTGCGCCGTGGTTCCCGTGACACCCGTTGCACGCCGGCGCGCCGAGGTCCCTCCGCACGAGAAGGGCCTGCCCGTGGACGCTCCGCCCGTACTTTGCGAACTGATCCGTCGGTATCCCGTAGCCGCGCATGTGGTCCGGATCGCTGTGGCAGGAAGCGCACGTCCCCGGGATGTTCGTCGGGTACACGCGCGAGCGGACGTCGTTCGCCGGGAGGATCCCGTGGCTTCCATGGCAGCTCGCACATTCGGCGACGCGGTCGTCGCCGGCGGCGTTCCGGACCCCGTGGACGCTCGTGCGATACTTCTCACGCTGATCCACGGCAAGCTTCGGGTCGTAGCGGCGCATGTACGCCGCATCCGCATGGCAGGAGGAACAGGTGGCAACGACGTTCAGGGGATATACCGGGGACTGCGGATCGGTGACGGGGAGAACCCCGTGCGCGCCGTGACACGTCGTGCACTGCACGATCCGTTCCCTGCCGTTCAGGGAAAGCCGTCCGTGGACGCTTTCCCGGAGCGCGGCGAACTGGCCGGTCGGGATGTGCGAGCGAAATCCGGCCATCATCGCGGAGTCGGCATGGCACCGGGCGCACATGGCGGAGACCGCGTCCCCTTCCGGTTTCCCGAGGAACCCGGCCGCCTTGCTCATTCCCGCTTCCATGTCGTCGGACCCGGGGTTCCCGCCGTGGCACCCGGCGCACGTAATCCCGCGGCGCGCGTGCACGTCGTGGGCGAAAAGGGCGGAGGGTTTGTCGCCGAGCCCCGCGTGACACGCCAGGCACCCGTCACGGGCCGTGACGCGGGAAGGGAGGGCGCAGAGCGCGAACACAAGCGCGCATGACGCAGCCGTGAGGGGGACCTGTTTCACGAAAACCATCCGAGTATTGTAAAGACAAGCATGTATGCGATGACGCCGATCCCGGTGTAGGAGAGGGCCTTGCTGCGGATGCCGAGCGCGCTCTTCCTGTCCCAGAAGGGGACGAGGAGCCAGAGGAGCCCCGCCGCGCCGAACAGGCCGATCCCGAGGACCTCCCCGTCGATGAAGAACACACGGGGGGGGAAATACTTGAGACTCTGGAACATGAAGAGGAAGTACCACTCGGGCCTGATCCCCGCGGGAGCCGACGCGAACGGGTCCGCCTTCCTCCCGAGATCCCAGGGGAAGAACACCGCGAGGATCGCCAGGACGTTCAGGACGATGAGCCAGAGAAGGACGTCGCGCAGCATGAAATTCGGGAAGAACGGCATCGTTTTCCGCTCTTTTTCCGGGTCGAGCCCGAGCGGCTCGCTCATTCCCTGCCGCTGCACGAGAAGGAGGTGCGTCACGAGAAGGACGGTGAATATCCCCGGGAACACGGCGACGTGGAAGCCGAAGAACCGCGACAGGGTCGCGCCCGTCACGTCGTCCCCGCCGCGGAGGAAGACCATGAGCGGCTTGCCGACGACAGGAACGACCCCCGCGATATCCGTCCCCACCTTCGTCGCGAAAAACGCCAGCTCGTTCCATGGGAGGAGGTAGCCGCTGAACCCGAACCCCATGCCGAGAAAAAGCATCAGCATCCCCGTCAGCCACGTAAGTTCGCGGGGGTTCCTGTAGGACCGTTCGAAATAGACACTGAACATGTGGATCACGGCGGCGAGAATGAAGAGGTTGGCCGCCCAGCTGTGTATGGAGCGGATGAGCCAGCCGAACGCCACCTTGGACATGATAAACTGTATGCTCTCAAAGGCGAGCGTGTCGCTCCCCTTGTAATAGAGGAGCAGGAGGATGCCCGTCGTGACCTGTATGATGAACAGGAAGAGCGCGACGCCGCCGAAGTAATACCAGATGGAATGGCGGTGGACGGGGACGTATTTCTTCCCCATGAACGCTACAAGGTCGCTGATTTTGACCCGTTCGTCCAGCCATGCATAGAGTTTCGCCAGAGTGCTGCTCATGTCTTCTTCGAGATGTAGAGGTCATCCCCCTGGACGATGACGCGGAATTCGTCGAGGGGACGCGGAGGGGGGCCGGAGATGTTCCGCCCCGTGAGATCGTACTTCCCGTTGTGGCACGCGCACCAGATGACGCCGAGTTCCTTCTTGTACTGCACCGTGCAGTCGAGATGCGTGCAGGTCGCGGAGAACGCGCGGAACTCACCCGCGGCGGTCCGGATCAGGATGACGGGCTTCGAGCCGAACCGGACGATCGTTCCGGAATCATTCCCGATCCCGGAGATCTTTCCGACCTTCACGCTCGTCACCTCGACCTCCGCCTGCTTCGGAGGCTTCAGGTAGGACACCACCGGGTAGAGGACCGCGGCAGCCCATGCGATGAATCCCCCGCCCAGCGCAATCCCGAGAAAATCCCGCCTTCCGCTATCGAATTCTTCCGGACGTGATGTCATCGCCTCTTCCGGCTAATTGCTGTTATGACAGTCGCTGCAATCTGTCTCTTTCCACGCTTCGCCCACGTCCGAAGGGTGGCGGTATTCGATCCCCCCGAGGGAGAGCCTGAGCGTGTCCTGCTGGAACTGCTGTGCGAGTATCGTGTGGCACATGTTGCAGTCTTTCGAGAGGACGACGCCCTTGTCCGACACGTGCTTGCCGTCGTGGCACCTGAAGCATCCGGGGTAGTACATATGCCCGATGTTGTCCGGGTAGGTCCTCCAGTTCACGCGCATGAAGGGGAAATAGTTGCGGCTGTACACCTTCCGGAGCTCGTCCACCGTCCGCTCGATCGCTTTCCGGGCCGTATCGGCAACCGCCGGGTACGTCGTCGCATAGTACTGCTCGACGGTGAGCTTGATGCTGTCCATTGCCGACTGCGTTGTGGAGTACGGATACTCCAGGGCGCGGACGGCGAGCGCCTTGACCCCGGGGAGCGCGGGGTCGATCCATCCCAGCTCCATCTCGTGATTGACCGTGCGGGCCGGGGGATGGTAGATATGGGTGGGTCGGTTGTGGCAGTCGATGCAGTCCATCCGGCGCACGGGCCGGTTCGCGAGCTGCTCGTCCGTCAGCGTGCTTTCCGTGCTTTTGTAGATCGTCACCGTGCCGTCGGGGTGCTTCGAGCGGACCCAGGGGATAACCTGCCGGCTCGAGTCGGCCGGGACGTACGTCATTTCGTTTGCGATGTTCATGTGCCAGTGGATCCCCGACGTCGGACCCGCTTCGACGTTTCCCCCCCCTATCTTGATCAGGAGGTTGAGCGACCAGCGCGTGTTCTTCTCGTCGGACATGTAGTAAGTGTTCTTGATCTCCTTCTCGCTGAAGAACTCCTTCGGCCAGTGGCACTGTTCGCATGTTTCCTGCGCGGGGCGCAGGTTCTCGATCGGCGTGGGGATCGGGCGCGGGAACTTGTTGAACGTCACCGCGTAGAGCTGATAGGAACCGGAGAGCTTGGACCGAACGAACCACCCCGCCCCGGGCCCGATGTGGCATTTCACGCAGTCGACCCGGGCGTGGGGGGAGTACTGGTACGCGGTATACTCGGGTTCCATGACCGTATGACAGGTCTCGCCGCAAAACTGGTCCGAGTCCGTGTGTTCGTACGCCTGGTAGCTCCCGAACGCTGAGAAAACGAGGAGCAGGATTGTCCCCGCGGCCACAAATCCGAACGCCCTCCTGTGGCGGGGGTTGTTGAAGTCCACCGACGGAAGATGATGCTCGACCTGTTTTCCCGCCCGTGCGCGCCTGTGTTCACGCCACACGCCCGCGGCGGCGGCAATGAGCCCGAGGACGAGTATCGCGGGGAGTATGACGAACGCAATGATCCCCATGTACGGCTTCGGAGATCCGGACATCGTCTCCAGGAGCATCAGGAAGAGGATCAGACCGAAGCTGATGCCCGCAACCAGGCCGCCGCCAAGCGTCAGGGGGTTGTAAAACGAATTCGGGAGTTTCCGTCGCATCGTCTCTGTCCGGGTGTGAGACCAGATCCCTCCGGGCCGCCGCGAGAGGGGGCCCGGAGGGTTGTCACGTTACTTTTTCGGCGGGCCGTGGTGTTCGATCTTGGCCCACATCTCCGCGATCTTGAACCCTTTGAACGTCGGGCTCTCCGCGTTGTGGCACTTTTCACAGAACTTTGCGTCGGTCTTGTCCGGTATGATCATCCCTGCTTCCTTGGACTTCGCGAGATCGCCCTTCATGTGGAGCATCTTGAACCCTGACGCCGCACCGTGGCACGCCTCGCACGTCACCCCCTCCTCTTTCTTGAACGTCGCTTCGACATTCGCCGCTGCGCCGCCGCCCGTCACGTGGCACTTCAGACACTCGGGGCTTTCCGCGGCCGGGGTCTTGAGGCCTCTCTTCTTTGCAAACTCGTCGGCCTCTTTGGTCTTGAGACTCTCAAATGCCCTGGCGTGCGCGCTCTTCTCCCATACAAGGTACGCCCCTCCTTTTTCTACCTGCTTATGGCACATCCCACAGAATTTTGCGCCGACGAACTTGTTGTCTGCCGGCGCCGTCCCCGCAAGAAACATCACGGCAACGATAATGGCGATGCATGCACTGAGCGTTCTCATGCAGTGAATCCTCCTTGTGTTGTGTGGATTGGTGGAATTGATTTCCAGCGTGCAGGAGAATGAACGGGACACCACCCGGGGATGGAGGAGTTCGGCACACACGTGGCGAGCTCTCCGGAGAATGGAGCAACGACGGTGGTGAAAAAATGTACAACTTTCCCCGTAAACAATCCACCAGGCAAACCGGGCGAATTACACGCAGATGAGGGAATCACACTTTCAGGCCCCCTTTTCATCCGCCGCAATTTGCGCTTCCTTCTCCTTGAGAGCCTGTATCTCAAGGGGGTGTTCTTCCTGCATCTCTTCTTCCGTCAGCGTTCCCTTCCAGAACGCCAGGTTGATCGGATAGCTGTCGGGATTGAATATGACGAAGTAGAGGTGCCAGACGATGATTGCCAGCGTGGCCAGCCACGCTTCGTAGTAATGTACCGTCCGCGCGACATCCCACCAGAGCTTCGTCAGGAGCCCCAGGAACGTGTTGTCGAACCAGAGAATACCGCCCGTCAGACCCATGACGATCGTCCCCCATACCAGCGCCCAGTATTCGCTCTTCTCTATGTAGCTGAACCGCCCGAACGCCGGCTTTGCCGGGGAGAGGCCGAGATTGTACTTCATCACGGCGATCGCGTCACGGAAGTCGCCCGGGACGGGGAGAAGATCGCGCAGGAGCTGTTTCCCCCGGGGGACGGCGAAGACATAATAGCAGTGGTACAGCCCGGAGAGGACGAGGACGACGGCCGCGGTCCTGTGGAGTATTCCCCGCGCCGCGAATATGAGCGGGCTGATATCGGCGACGGGCGCGACCCACCAGGCGCCCGGGAACTTCAGCGCGAAGCCGGTCAGGACGAGAGTGATGAAACTGAGCGCGAGCGTCCCGTGCTGGATTCTTTCGCCGAGTGACATGCGGAGGTAGAGCCTGTGGCCGACGTGGTTCCGGGTGATGAGCCCCCTCCTGTACATCAACTGCCGTTTCGATTTCCGGAGGAAGTCGAGGAGGTTGTGAACGAACATGCCGCCGACGACGACGACGATGAGGAGGATGTACCCCGTCGAGACGATGTAGAGGAGACTGTCGTTGTGCGTCGTCGCGATGACGTGCACCGCACCCTTCGTGAAATTCTCGTTCGCGCCGGGATGGCAGGTCCCGCACGTCTTCACAAGGTTGTTCTTCGAGATCCGGGACGTCGGATCGGACGAGGGTTTGATGTCGTGCACGCCGTGGCAGCTCGCGCAGTTCGCCACCGCGACGTCTCCGGCCTTCCCCGCAAGCCCGTGGTAGCTGTCGGAGAACGTCTGGAACCTGTCCGCCGCAAACCCGTACTTGTTTGCCAGCTTGACGGATGCGTGGCAGGGGGAACAGACCTGCGCAGACACATTCCCCGCCGCGACCGGTGAGCCGGCGTCCTTAGGAGACATGATGTTATGCTCGCCGTGGCAGTCAGTGCACGTGGCGGACGCCGTGACGCCGGAGGCGAACGACGTCCCGTGTATACTCCCCCTGTACTGCTCCAGTATGTCCCCGTGGCACGCGCCGCACGTGGCGGCGATGTTGGCCCGTGCGACTTTCGAATCGGGGCGCGCCCCCTTTTTCATCTGGTGGGCGCCGTGGCAGTCGATGCACGTCGCCGCGGCTTCATTCCCCCCCTTCATGTCGCGCGCATGGATGCTGTTCTCGTAGCTCGATATGAATCCCGCGGAGGGTCCGACGTTCGCCCGCACGTCCGGGTTGTCAAGATGACACCGGAGGCACGTCGCTGCGACCTTCGAACGGCTGGTCCCGGAGCTCGAATCCGCCGACGCCCGGACGTTATGCTCATCGTGGCAGTTGATGCACGTGGGGGCCCCTTTGACCCCCGAGGCGAGCGCGATCCCGTGATCAGACTCCATGAAGATCGCCCGCTCCGAGGCATGGCATTTCGCGCAGGCTGCCAGCGCAAACTGTTTCCTCGCTTCGGCCGGCTCCGCGGTGATGCGGACGACCGCGTGCGTGCCGTGGCAGTCACTGCATCCGGCAACGGGGACACCCCTCTTGAGCATGCCGTGCACGCTGTTCGTGAAACGGGCAAACTGCTCCCCGTCGTGGCAGGCAAGGCAGTTGACGGCCCTGATTTTCTTCGCGTGGGGTAGATCGGACGCGCTGAACCCGACATGGCACGACACGCACTCGAGTCCCGCGTGCGCCGACGCGTCGAGTTTTGCGGCATCGACGTACAGTGAAACCTTCTCTCCCTTCCGGGACATCGACGCTCCCCTGTCCGCGTGGCAGGCCAGGCAACCGGAGTTTCCTCCCGCGATTGCCGCACGGGAAAGCGTGAGGACGGGGGCCAGAAACAGCATGGCTCTCAGTATCAACGCAACGGAACTCATATTGCGCACAGGCGTATTCATCGGTCCCAAGTGTAGAGAATCGCAACAACAGGCATTGAAGGAATGTCAATCAGCATGCCAAGGAAGTTCCAATCAATTTGTTGAATTCTGCCACATTTGCGCTTCGAAGTGCCGAAATATTCCTATTTCTGCAATTCTGCCAGGAGGGAGTTTCCAACGATGGGAATAGGAGTGTAGAGCGCGGCAGCAAACAACGCCTGAAAGAGGCTCAGGCGGTCAGGATTTCATCGATCCGTTTCGAAACGACGGACACTTCCACCGGCTTGTAGAAGACTGAATCGACGCGGCTCCTGATTGCCCGATCGAGAACCACGTCCCGGCTGTTGTAGACGTAGAGCATGATCACGGGGATCTTCGGACGGCCCTCGCCGAGGACTTCGAGCCTCTTGAGGAGGCAGTCGGAGGGGACCTCGTCGACAATGGCAAGGTCGGCCCCGAAACATGTCGCAAGCTTCTCGAACGTGGCCATGTTCGTTGTCGTGACGACATGATACCGGTCCTGGAAGAGCATGGAAAGACTGAAGCACAGGTTGAGGTCGGGACTGAATATCAGTATGGATTTCCTTTCCCTGTCAACCGGCGCCTGCGGGAGGAGTCCGGGTTTGACCGCGGGCGTATGTGTGCTTTTATCTTTCAATTGACCCCCTCAGCGCAAATGCAGTTCACTCTCGATGTCCTCATCCCTGAGTATGCTTTCGCGGACCGGGAGGGGTTTGACGGTAAGGACGGGAACGGCGGAGATGCGGACGACCTTCTCCGCCACGCTCCCCAGCAGGGCATGCTTCACGCCCGTGCGCCCGTGTGTCGCCATGACGATCAGGTCGACGTTCTCCTCCCGGGAAAACCTGGTGATCTCCGCGGCGGCGTGCCCCGTGCGGACCGCCTGCACGATCTTTGTGTCGGGATCGACGTTCCGGGAAACAAATTCCGCCAGGGCGGCAACACCCTGCGAGTCGGTTTTGTGGTGAGCATGGTCGTCGACAAACAGAAGAAATATCCGGGAGGCGTACAGCAGTCCGAACGACTGGGCATACTCCAGGGCGGCAAGAGAGTATTGCGAGAGGTCGGTCGTGACGAGTATTTTTTTCAGATAGATCACAACAGGCGCTCCCTTCCGCTGCCGTTGATGTCAAGATATGTGCCAACGGGTGTGCGTGCGGGGGGGGAAGAAGCGGGGGAAAACAGGCACGGGAGGAGGCGGGAGTGGAAAATCTCAACAATCCCCGTTCCAAATAGTGAGAATCGTCAGGAGGGATTTCCTACGCCTGCGAAGGGATGGCGAGCTCCTCGATCTTTCTGTAGAGGGACGAGAGGCTGATCTTCAGAGCTTTTGCAGTCGCCTCTTTATTGAATGCGTTCGTGCGGAGGACGTGCGTGATGTACTGTCTCTCGAATTCATCAACCGCCTCTTTCATCGATCGCCGGGCGTCAAAAGGATACAGCGCATCCTGCCGCTGTTCAAAGAACCCCGGGAGCTCACTTTTCGTCACGAGATTCCCCTCCGCGAATATGACCGCCCGCTCGATGATGTTTTCCAGTTCCCTGATCTCACCCTTCCACGAGTGCGCCAGGAGGCACTTCATCACCTCGTTGTCGACCCCCCGGACATCCTTGTTCATTTCGCGCGCGTATTTCGTGACGAAGTGTTGCACCAGGAGGGGGATGTCGTCCCCCCGTTCGGCCAGGGGAGGGAGATTGATCTCGACGATGTTGAGCCGGTAAAAGAGATCCTCGCGGTACCTTCCCGCCTCGACCTCCTTTTCCAGGTTCTTGTTCGTCGAGGCAATGATCCGCACGTCGATCGTCTGGGATATGGATGTCCCCACCGGGGTGATCTCCTTCAGCTCGATCGCCCGGAGGAGCTTCACCTGGAGATGGAGGGGGATCTCGCTCACCTCGTCCAGAAATATGGACCCCCCGTCCGCCGCTTTGAAATACCCGTCCCTGTCGGTCGTCGCGCCGGTGAAGGATCCCCTCTTGTGCCCGAAGAGCTCGCTTTCGAACAGGTTCTCGACGATCGCCCCGCAGTTGACGGGGATGAACGGCCTCGCGCTTCTCTTGCTGTTGAAGTGGATGGCGCGCGCGACGAGCTCCTTCCCCGTCCCGCTCTTGCCGTAAACCAGCACCGTGCCGTCCGTGGACGCCACCTTTTTTATCGTGTCGAACACGCGCGCCATCGCCGGGCTCTGCCCGACGATGCTGGAAAAGTCATACTGCCGGTGAAGCTCGTTCCTGAGGAGCTTGTTCTCGATCGAGAGCCGCCTGCCGGCAAGGAGCCGCCTGACCTTGACAAGAAGCTCGTCAAATTCCACGGGCTTGAGGATGTAGTCCATCGCCCCTTTCCGGAGGGCGGCGATCGCGGAGTCCACCGACCCGTACGCGGTGATGATGACGACAAGCGTCTCGGGGGAAAAGTTCGTTATGTGCTCCAGGAGCTCGATCCCCTTCATCTCCGGCATCTCGAGATCGGTGAGGACAAGATCAAACGATTCAGTCTTCATCATCTCCGCGGCGATCGCGCCGTTCGCCGCGTCGCGCACGTGGTACCCCTCCTTCGCAAGCACGAACGAGAGCGACTCGCGGATGATGTCCTCGTCGTCAACAATGAGAATCGATTCAGCCATCCCGCGTGTCCTTTCCGTTCAGAGGGAGCGTCATTGTGAAGGATGTCCCCTTTCCCCACGTGCTGTGCACGGTCAGGTCGCCCCGGAAACTCCTGACGATCCCGTAGCTGACCCAGAGACCGAGCCCCGTCCCTTCCCCGACCTGTTTCGTCGTGAAGAAGGGCTCGAAGATCTTCGGCATGTGTTCGGGCCTGATCCCCGAACCGTTGTCGCTGATCGTGACACGGATCTGCCGCCCTTCGCGTTCCACCTCCGCGGTGATCTCGCCGTGCCGCCCCTGCAGGGCGTCAACGGCGTTCAGGAGGATGTTTATGAACACCTGGGAGATCTGGTCCGGCACGAGGGGGAGCACCGGGATCTGCCGGCGCACGTGCGTGACAAACGTGACTTCCTTGGCCTTCTTCCCCATCTTCACGATCTCGACGGCGTCGGTGAGCGTCCTGACGAGATCGGTCGGCTGTACCTGGTAGTTTGACGGCCTCGAGAAGTCCACGAGATCACGGATGATCTTCGTGATCCTGTGCACCTGCGACTGGACGAGACCCAGCTTCTCCTTGGCAAAGTCGTCGGAGAGGGTCCGGAGCAGAACCTGGACGATGGAGGAGATGGAGGCGAGGGGGTTGCCGACCTCGTGCGCGATCCCCGCGGCAAGCGTGCCGATGCTTTCCATTTTCTGCGAGTGCATGAGCTGCTGCTCGAGCTGCCGCTGCTCGGTGATGTCCCTGTGCGTCCCCAGGAACCCGACGACGGTCCCGTCGCCGTCGACGATGGGAGAGATCAGGAGCTGCGTGAAGAGGGCCTCGCCGTTCTTCCTCCTGTTCTCGATCTCCCCCGTCCAGACCTTCCCCGCGTTGATCTGGTCCCAGGCCGTTTTCCAGAATTCCTTCGGGTATTTCCCGCTCGAGAGCTTGCTCGGGTTGACGCCGATCAGCTCGTCTTTCGTGAACCCGGTCGCCTTCTCAAATGCCGGGTTGACGTACACCATCCTCCCGAGCGCATCGGTGATCTGGATGGGATTGACCGTGTAGTGGACGACGTTGGAAAAGCGGAGGAGATCAAGCTCTTTCTTCTTGACCTCGGACACGTCACGGGCGATGACGTAGAGGAAATCGGCGCCGACCCCTTCGATCTTCCGTATGAACAGGAGCGCGTCGATCGCCCCGCCGTCCGCGGTCCTGAACCTCGCTTCCGCCTCCGGTGAGCGGCCGGTCGTTCTCAGAACGGGGAGGAGAGGACGGGGGGAATCGTCCGTCAGGAGCGAGTAAAAGGAAATGGGGCCGGAGGGCTCCCGCGGGAGGCCGAGAAGCTCGCGGGCCTTTCTGTTGTACACAAGGACATCCAGCTCACCCGACACCACGAAGCACATGTCGGGAATGATGTCAATAAATATGTTGGCAAGACTCTGTTCGCTCCCCATACTCCTCTCGTTGGAGGCAAAATACAGATTTTGCGAGGAATTTCCAAAAGAGATACTCCCCTGCCATTCTTTGGGCGGGATTGAGTATATTCTTCCATGTTCAGAGAGATATTCGCCAGGCATCTCGGCGGACCGGCACACGCGGTCACGGCGCTGCCGGGAGAGGCATGCAGGACATCCTCCTCCCGGATCTGCAGGCTCTGCCACGCCTCGGGCGTCGAGTACGCGGCCGAGGCGGACGCACGCGACGGCGCCCTCAGGGAGTTCTGGAAAGGACTTCTCCCGGGAACGCCGATCGCCCCGCTCGTCCGCTCCCCGCTCGGGCGCGGGTACCGCACGGTGAGCAAGCGGAAGGCCTTCCCCGTCAAGGGGGAGACCAAGCTCGGGCTTATCGACGCCGGAGAGGAAGAGGGGCACCGCCCGCTGGACGTCACGGCATGCCGCGTGGAGCCCGCCTCGCACGCGGCGGTCTACGCCCGGATGAGGAATTCCATCCTGTCCAGCCCGGCCCGGCCTCTTCTCCCCGTTCTCCGGTACGTGATCGTCAAGGGGAACTACAGCGAGCTTGTCGTGATACTCTCCGTGACGCGGATCGACACGGGAGTTGTCGCCGCGGCGAACTCGGTTTCCCGGTCACTGACCAGGTCGTGCCCGGACGTCCGCGGGGTGATGCTGTACGGGGACCGGTCCGACGGGACGTACTACCTGGGGACGCGGAGTCCCGCCGCCCGGGGGAACGTCAGGAAAATCTACGGCGACACGTCGGTGTACCAGAAGTTCGCCGGGAAGGGGTTTCTCTTTCCCCCGCTCGCGTTCTCGCAGGTGAACGCATCGCTCGTCGACGGCCTGATCGCCGAGGCGGGGCGCATGCTCTGTCTCTCCCGGGAAGGCGACCTGTACGATCTCTACTGCGGGTACGGTCTCTTCACGCTCACGACGGGCGTGCCTGCCCGGCGCGCCGCGGGAGTCGAACGGACGCCCGAGGCGGTCGATGCGGCGGAAGCGAATGCACGCAGGCTCGGGTCCGCAAACGCACGGTTCTTCAGATCCGACATCACCGGGGAGACGCTCAGCCGGCTCCTTTCGCGCATGAGGCCCTCGGACGCGCTGATCCTCGATCCGCCGCGCGGCGGGACAGCGCAGGGGGTGATCGAATGCGCAGCGGCAAGGAAACCGGGACGGGTGGTCCACATGTTCTGCAACATCGACGTCGTTGAAGGGGAGATCTTCCGGTGGAGAAAGGCGGGGTATGTTCCCGTCCGCGCCGTCCCCTTCGACATGTTCCCGGGGACGGATGATACGGAGATCATGGTGCTCCTCACACCCGCGGCCGGGCACGCGGAGGAGGGGGGCGTTCAGCGAATGTCGCCGAAGGGAATATCAAGCACCCGGTAGCTCTTCCAGTCGCGGTAATCAAAGTGCCACCACTCCCCCGGGTCGACGGTGAATCCCTCCGCTTTCATTGACGCGCGGAGGAACTCCCTCATCCGGCGCTCTGCGGAGGTCCCCCCTTCATACCGGGGAGAGGCGCGCGGGGAGAATTCGTCGTACGCGCTCGGCATGCGGACCTCTTCCCCCCCCTTCAAGCGGTAGAGCGTACAGTCGACCGAACAACCCCTGTTGTGCCTCGAGCCCTTCGCCGGATCCGCCACGAAACGGCGGAGCGCCGGGGGGGTCTCATCCCAGAATTGTTTCGTCACAGACCACGGGCGGTAGGCATCCTTGACAAGTATGCCGAACCCCCGGGCGCGGAGCGCCCGGTGGACGCGCAGGAGCGCCGCCGCGGCCGGTCGCTGAAGAAATGCGCGCGGCTCGGAGTACATTTTGCGCTTCATGAAATTGTCCGCCGTGGCATAGCGGATGTCGAGGCGGATCGTGGAGTCGAGGCGTACGATCTCGACAAGATCCGGCGCGCGGAATACGCCGTGCTCGACAGGCTGGGCTGCAAGGGGGGACGCCGCGAGTGCGGCGCACAGGAACACGCACGTTCGCCGCGGGAACCGGATGTGCGGCGCGTGATTCAATGGGGTGCGCACGCGGAAGCGCTCCTACTTCGCGGCTTCTCGTTCAAGCTTCTGCTGGCGGCGCCATTTTTTGTACGCCACGTCGAACTGGGCGTAGAACTCGCGGGCATCGAACGGCGAGATGCTCAGGTCGCGACTCCTCAGGGGGGTGTTCCACCACGGGATCACCATCCGCATCAGCCGGTACCCCTCCGTGAGGCGAATCAGGATTTCTCCCTGCGCGGAGCCGAACCCGAACGAATATGGGGGAAGGATGTTCAGGGCCACCTCCTTCAGCCAGGACTTGAAGGTCATCGCGCCCGGATCGGCGATCCTCCCGAACGGGTCGACGATCTTGTACCGGAGAGGGCGCATGGACCTCAGGCGGTTATTGAGAAGGGAGAGCTGGTCGATTTCGGAGAAATGTATCGAGAGCGTCGTCCCCTCCCTGTAGATGATGCGCACCTGGTCTTCGATAAGATCGTAGAGCTTCGGACGTCCGCGGAGGAACGGAACGACCCCGAGATACCAGAGCGAAATCGCGTACCAGACGCACAGTGAGCTCGCGATGATGCCGACGACAAGCTGCTCGGCGATGTCGACGTTGTGTGAACGGCCGAGGATCCGGATGTACGCGAAGATCGGCAGTATCGGAATCAGCATTGCGATGAGCGGGGGGGTGATCGCCTTCAGCGTCGCGGAGACGCTCCCCTTCGCACTCGCCGACTGGTACAGCTTCTTGACGGCGACATTCTTCCGCTCGAAGAAGTCCTTCGACTCCTCCTGCGAATACATCTGCCGGACCTTGTGGCCGGACCGGCTCAGGTACTCCGCGGCCTTGTCCCACTGCTCCGCTTTCTCGTAGTGGAACGCCAGAAGCTCGTAAAACTCGACAAGGCGGTCGGCGAAGAGCTCCTCGATCGCGCGCGCGATCGCGCCGTGAAGCTCCTTCCTCTTGTTCAGGAGGATCGTGTTGTACGCGACCTCCTGGATGAGATAATGCTTGAAGAGGTACTCCGCCTCGTGCGCCTCATCCTTCTCGAGAACGAGCTCGAGCGCCTTCAGCTCGGTCAGGTTCGTGTTGACGTCGTTCTTCCTGTCCATCACCTGCTCCAGCAGGGTCTGGGAGAACTCCCGCCCGATCACGGAGGCGCTGAAGAGGACGTCCTTGATGCTGTCCTGGATCCTGTCGATCCGGGCCATGATGATCCCCTGGATCGTCTCGGGCACGCCGGCCTCGATGTTGTCCGTGAGGATCTCGAGCTTCCTGCGGCGGATGGCGATGATCCGCTTGTCGAGCATCGTCTTGATGATTTCCTGGATGAAGAACGGGTTCCCCTCGGAACGGCTCAGGATCAGATCCTCCAGGACCTGCGGGACCGCGTCCACGTCCATCCGGAGCTTCATAAGTTTGAGGGCCTCGGACCGGGTGAGCCGGTTGAGGTCCATGATCTCCGCCCCCTCCGCAATCCTTTTCGCGTGGGCGTATTCATCCCTGTAGATCAGGACGAAGAGGGAGAGAACGACGTTCGTCGTCCGGGAGAAGATGTATTCGAGGAGCTCCTGTGAGAACCTGTCGATCCAGTGGAGATCCTCCAGGATGAACGCAATCGGCCTGCGGGCCGCGATGGCGCAGAGAAGCGCGCGCGTCGCCTGGAACACCCTCTGCTTCCGGAGCGTCTCGTCGACAAGAAGGATCTCCTCGTAGCGGAGCGAGAGGAGCGTCCCCAGATACGGTTCGTGCTCGTCAAGGGCGAGCGTATGCGTGATCTGGCGGAGCCGCTTGCGGACGTCGGCCTCGGGTACCTCCGCGCCGACCTTGAGCAGGCTCTTCATCAGCGTCGTCCAGAGGTAGTACGGGGTGTTCACCTCGAAGCTGGAGCACGAGCCCTCGTAGGCCGCGATCCCCGATTTGTAGGCGAGCTTGATGAGCTCCGCCTTCAGGCGGGACTTGCCGACCCCCGCCTCACCCTGGACGCAGAGCGTCACTTGGTTCTTGTCGAGGACGGATTCCAGCGCCCGCTTTATCGACGCGATCTCCTTCTCCCGCCCGACAAACTCGTTCCTGCCAATCGACCCGTCTTTCCCCTCCCCCTCCGCCTTGAGCGACTTGAGCTTGTACACGGGGACCGGGGACGCCTTCCCCTTGAGCGTCATCCGGAAGGGACCTTCGGACGCCGCCATGTTCGCGATGAGCTTCTGCGTCTCCGCGGTCAGGTAGACTTCCCCGCTCGGGGCAAGCTCGACGAGGCGCGCGGCCATGTTCACGGTATCGCCGATCACCGAGTAGTTCATCCGGAGGTCGCTCCCCACGTTTCCGGCGATCACCATTCCCGAGTGAAGGCCGACATGGAGCCCGAGCCGCGCCGGGAGCTGTATCGCGGTCTGGTTGTTGAACCGTTCGATATCCGCGAGCATGTCCAGGGCACACCGCGCCGCACGCTCGGGGTCGTTCTCGTGGGCCAGCGGCGCGCCGAAAATCGCCATGATCCCGTCGCCGATGAACTTGTCGATCGTCCCCTCGTACTTGAGGATGATCGAGATCAGCCCGCGGAAACAGTCGTTGAGAATCGTCGACACGAGCTCCACGTCCATCTTTTCGGACAGGGCGGTGAACCCGACGACGTCGGCGAACAGGACGGTGACATGGCGCCGCTCGCTTTCGATCTGCTTGCCGGCGTTCAGGATCTTCCTGGCGAGCTCGGGGGGGATGTAATTCTTGATGAGGGCGAAACCGTCCACGGTGGGTCGGGGCGCGGCGGCATCCGAGAGCGTGGCCCCGCAATTCAGACAGTATCGCGAGCCTTCGGGTACCTCTGCTGAACAAACTCGGCAATTCATGTGAATCTCATAATAGAGAGCGGGCTGTCACTGCTGCCTCCCGGTCCGACAGCCCCGGCGCCGCACCAGTTCGCACTCCGCGGGTTTGCGGCAGTCGGTGTACAGTTCAACGGTCACAATATATCGTCCGTGGGGGTCAGAAGCAAGCATCGGAGGGCGGGAGGGGGTCCGGACGCGCCCGTGCATGCGGAGAGCCGAAGGGTTACGCGAAGCTTTTGACCGCCTCGTCCTTCGTATCGTACACGTCGAAGACGAGCGTCAGCTTCGTAATGACGAAGATATTCGTGATGTTCTTGTTCATGCCGCACAGCTTGATGTGCCACCCCTTCTTCGCGTAGCTGGCGTGCGCGGAAACGAGGACGCCGATCGCGGTGCTGTTGATGTACGTGACGCCTCCCAGGTCGATAAGGAGCTTGCTGTATTCGCGTTCCAGGAAGCCGGCGACCGCCTGCCGCAGTTCGAGCGTCTCATCACCTCCCACAAGGGACCCCTTCGCCTCGATGAGACCAATTCCGTTGTCGAGTGAACTTGTCCTGATTCCCATGGCGGCTCCTTCGGCTGTCGAGTGTGAGGCAAAGTACAAGGAATCCCCGCAATTGTCAAGAATCGGGCAGGTTCACAATTTCGTAACTTGAATTTCAGCGGGATCTTTCCTATTGAGGGGGATGTTTTTTATACTGTGTGACGATGGCTCCTGACGCGAACGACATACCCGGACCCCGCGGGGGAGGGAAGAAAGAGAGCGTCGACGAGGCGCAGACCCCCCCGGCAGGGCGGACGGACGGGGGTGCGAGGCGCCCGCGGGCGGCCCGGCTCAGGCGCAAGAACGGGGCGGGGACGCCGGCGGACATCGGCGCAAGGAAGGATCCCAACGGCCTCGATCCCTCACTCTTCATCAACCGGGAACTGAGTTGGCTCGAATTCAACGAGCGCGTCCTCGAGGAATCGCGTGACAGGAGGCACCCGCTTCTCGAGCGGGTCAAGTTCCTCTCCATCGTGAGTTCCAACCTCGATGAATTCTTCATGATCCGCGTCGCCGCGATCCGGGAGCAGGTGCTCGCGGGCGTCGCGGAGACGACGCCGGACGGGAGGACTCCGCTGCAGCAGCTCCAGGCGATACACGACCGTGTCGAGCGGATGATCAGGGACATGGCCGCCTGTTTCCATGACGACCTTCTCCCGGCGCTGGGGGCCGCGGGGATCACGCTTCTCACGATGCCCGCGCTGACGGAGGCGGAGCGCTCGTCGCTCAAGGATCTTTTCGCGCGGGAGATCTACCCCGTCCTGACGCCTCTGGCGTTCGATCCCGGACACCCTTTCCCGTACATCTCCAACCTGAGCCTGAGCCTCGCCGTCGTCGTCCGCACCCCCGAGGGGGTCGAGCGCTTCGCGCGCGTCAAGGTCCCCGACGTCCTCTCCAGGCTCGTCCGGATCCCCGGGGGGGACGGCACGACATTCCGGTTCGTCTGGATTGAAGATCTCATCTCGGCAAACCTGGGGATGCTTTTCCCCGGCATGGACGTCGTTGAATCATACGCATTCCGCGTGACCCGGAACGCGGACATCGAGATACAGGAAGACGAAGCGGAAGACCTCATCCGTTCGATCGAAGAATCGATACGCATGCGGAGGTTCGGGTCGGTCGTGCGCGTGGGGGTGCAGGACACGATGCCGGACCGGATCAAGGACATACTCGTCGAAAACCTTGAAGTCACCCCCCACGAGGTGTACAGGCTTCGTCCCCCGCTCGGGCTCAGCCACCTTGCGGCACTCATGAAGGTTTCCCGTCCCGACCTGAAAGACCCGCCCTTCCACGCGGCGTCCCCCATCGGCGACGAGGAAGACGACGACATATTCGCCGCGATACGGAAAGGGGACATCATCCTTCATCACCCCTACGACTCGTTCGCCCCCGTCGTCCAGTTCATCCGTTCCGCGGCGCGGGACCCGAACGTCCTCGCCATAAAGCAGACGCTCTACAGGATCGGGAAGGAATCCCCCCTCGTCCCCCTGTTCATCGAGGCGGCCGAGAACGGGAAACAGGTGGCGGTCCTCGTGGAACTGAAGGCGCGATTCGACGAGGAGAACAACATCGGGTGGGCGAAGCAGCTCGAGCGGTCCGGGATACACGTCGTGTACGGACTCGTCGGTCTGAAGACGCACGCAAAAATGGCGCTCGTCGTCAGGCGGGAACAGGATGCGATCCGCAGGTACGTCCACCTCGGGACGGGGAACTACAATCCCGTCACGGCGAGGATCTACACGGACCTGAGCCTCTTCACCTGCAGGGAAGACATCACCGCGGACGCGGTGGAGGTGTTCAATTTCCTCACCGGGTATTCCAACAGGGACACGTACAAGAAGCTCGCGGTCGCCCCCGTGAACCTCCGGGAACGGCTCACCGCGCTCATCGACAGGGAGATCGGCCGCGCAAAGGCCGGCGAGCATGCGCAGCTCGTCTTCAAGATGAACTCGCTGACGGACACCGCGATGATCGAGAAACTGTACGAGGCCTCCCGCGCGGGGGTAAGCATCGACCTCATCGTGAGGGGAATCTGCTGCCTGAGGCCGGGGAAGAAGGGAATGAGCGAGAACATCCGGGTCGTCAGCATCGTCGGACGTTTCCTGGAGCACAGCCGGGTCTTCTATTTCGCAAACGGCGGGGCGCCCGAGGTCTACCTCGGGAGCGCTGACCTCATGGGGCGGAATCTTGACCACCGGGTCGAGCTCGTCTTCCCGGTCGAAGACCAGGCGCTGACCGGGGCGATAATGAAGGAGGTTCTCGTCACCGCGCTCGCAGACAGGAGCCGCGCGCGGCTGCTGGGCCCGGACGGCGCCTACATGCGCGCCGAGGCGCCCGTCCCGGAGAGGCCGGACAGCCAGCAGCTCATACTCCGCTCGCGGATCCGTACAAACACGCCGAAACCCCCCGTTCCCCGGGAAGCGCCGCAGGAAAACTGACCGTGGCGTGGCGCCTTCGGCGCCATCTTCGAGCACATTGCGCCTGCGGCGCCACGTCATCTTCGACCTTCGGCGCCTTTCGGATACGACCCTCCCAAGAAAACGGAGTCCCGCGTGAAAACCGCGGGACCCCGTTACCAACACTTCCGGAACACGAACCTAGAAATAGTACTTGACGCCGAACTGGATGCTGTAGACGTCAGACAGCGTCGAGTTGTATTCGAACGTGTGGCTCATGAGTGCGCCGTTGACGACGCGCATCTTGTACTGGGGCTGGCCTGCCGCGTTCACGGGACCGCCTTCCGCTGCTGTCGGGAGGATCAGCGGCTGGAGGCTCACGAAGTGGCTCCCCTGACCGATCTTCCTGTCAAAGAGGTTGCCGACGTTCAGAATGTCGAGCCGCAGTTCGATCGTCTGGGGCTTCTCCAGGGATACCCACTTGATCGCCTGGATGATGCTCATGTCGAGGCGAGACACCATCGGCAGGAACGCTCCATCGCGTTCGGCATACTGGCCACGGTGCTTGCTGAGGTAGGGATCCTGGTTGATGTAGGCATCCCATGCCGCCGCCTGCTGCGCCGGGGTGACGGTGACGCCGGACTGCGTGTTCTGCACGAAGTTCATCTCCGACTGGTTGCGCGGGATGTAGATCAGGTCGTTGCTGGAGTTGCCGTCCCCGTTGAGATCGCCGGACACCGTGTAGCTCCCGTTACCGTACGAGTACGAATCCCAGAAGAGCGTGAGCGTGGTGCCGCCGTCCGACGTATACGACGCCGAGGCAAAGACACGGCTGCCCGGCGACGTCTGGCTGTACGCGACCGGGGCGTTGTTCGGGTTCCCCGGAACCTGGTTGGCGCTCCACGATCCGAACGCGATCGAGCCCGGATCGACGGTATTCTTCGCCACGGCGTAATTGTAGCCGACCTTTCCATAAATGCCCGCCAGGAGCGGACGCTCGATCGAGGCCGCGACGCTCCAGTTGTATCCGTTGCTCTCGTTCTTGATCACTGTCGCGTCCTGCACGTTCTGGTTGATCCTCGTGGGGTTCACTCCCGGCGTGACGGTGACCCACCGGGGCCGGTCATCAGGACCCGAAAACGAAGAGTTGGGCGCCGTCTGATTCGCGTTTATGTAGTACTCGCCGTTGATTTCACGGCCGTAAATGAATTCCCCGGTGCCGATGAAACCGAAGGGAAGCTGCTGGTCCACCGCGATGTCCGAACGCCACTGCTGCGGGAACTTGTAGTTGGGATCCGTCAGCGCCAGCTCGTACGTCGACGCGGGCGCGCCTGTCACGTTCGTCGGCTTGTACGCATCCGGGTTCGGGTTGAAGTGGTAGTTCTTCAGCTGTGTCGTGTCGGTCACCTGAAGGAATCCGGTAAGCACGCCCGTGTTGCCGATCTGGTTCGAGATCCAGACGTATGCCGGCTTGCCTGTAAAGATCCCGGTTCCGCCGCGCACCTGTGTTGTGCGATCGCCGAAGACGTCGTAGTTGAATCCCAGCCGCGGCGAGAGGAGAAGCTTCGCGGAGGGGAGCTTCGCGCTGTTGTAATGCACCGGGTTGCCGTTTTCATCCATGAACGTCAGTGCGTCGGCATTGGGGTTGTCGAACCCGGTGTTGCCGAAGCTGGGGATGTCGAACCGGATGCCGCCGGTCACCTTCAGGTCCCTTGTCACCTGGTACTCATCCTGTGCGTAGGCTCCCTCGGTGTACACGTCAAGAGGCTGGATCGGTTTGACCTGTCCCGGGATGTTGTTGTACCGCACCTGGAACTCGCGCGGGGCAACGGGGGACGACGTGTGGTTGAGATAGGCGTTCGCATCCGTGTAGAAATCCGAGAGCGAGTTGTAGACGTACACGCTCTGCTTACCGGGGAAGAAGACGTTCTCCGAGTGGTACTTTTCGCCCGTGACGCCGAATGTGAGCACGTGGCCCGTTCCGAGATCCCATGTGAAGTTGTCCTGCAACTGCCAGCTTGAATAGCGGAGTTCGTTGTTCGGCGTGAAGGGTTCCGTGCCGAACGACGTGTACACCGCGCCGGCGTTCAGAATGTCGACGAACGGGAAGAGCTGCCCGGGGTCGCCGCGGCTTTCATCGCTGTAGCTGTAGCCGACGATGAGGTTGTTGTACATGGCGCTCGAAACGATCGAGTTCCATTCGCCGACGAACGAATAGTCGTTCTCGTCGATCGTGTAGTTCGATCCGGCAAAGTTCAGGCCGAAGTTGGTGCCGCGGCGGTTGCCGAACCCGAGTGAATTGGAATTCGACACGAGCACATCCGTCTGCGAATCCAGGCGGTTGTAGCGAACCGAGATCTTGTTGCTCTCATCGAGGTTGAAGTCGAGCTTGGCCAGGTACCGTTTCCCGGGCGTGTTGAAGTTATACCCCTGGTACGGTCCGGGATTGTATCCGAACTTCGTCGTGAGGAACGTCGACAGCGCGTCGAGGTCGCTCGCGAGAACCCTCGTCACGTTGCCTGTCGCTGCCTGGGTGCCGGTATTGGCGGTGTACACCGTTCCCGGCTGCTGTGTCTTGTCCCCCTCGTAGTTGACGAAGAAGAAGAGCTTGTCTTTGATTATCGGTCCGCCGAGGCTGAACGTGAACTTGTTGTAATCGAACGTCCCCGGATTGTACGTGTAATCGTACGCGCGTGTGCCCACCATGTCCTGGTTGCGCTTGTCGTACATCAGCGTCCCGGTCCAGTTGTTCGTTCCGCTCTTCGTGACGGCGTTCATCGCCGCGCCGACGAAGTTCCCCTGGCGCACGTCGAACGGAGCGATGTTCACCTGCACCTGCTCGATTGCATCGAGGGAAATAGGCGCAACGCCCGTGCGCTCGCCTACCTGCCCCATCAGCCCGAACGAGTTGTTGAAATACGCGCCATCGACCGTCGTGTTGTTGTACCGGCTGTCCTGGCCGATGTACGAGTCGCCGCCGTAGCTTGTATTGGAGCGTGACTCGGGGGTCAGGCGGACGAAGTCCTGAAACTTGCCGGAAATCGTCGGCAGAAGCCCGAATGTCACCTTGTCGATGTTCGTCGCGGCGCCGGTCCGTGAAGGATTCAGGACCGACTGCCGTTCGCCCGTAGTGACGATCTCGGAGGTCTGCACGGCCTCCTCGGTGAGCGTGAAATCAACTTCCGTCGTCTGGGAAACGATCGTGAAGACCTTTTCCACAGCGACTTTCTTATACCCGATGATGGAGACGGTAACCGTGTACGGGCCGCCGACGCGGACGTTGGGGATGACGAACCGGCCGTTCTCGCGGCTGCTCGTCCCGTACGTCGTGTTACTTGCGATGTGGACGGCAACGACGTTCGCTCCCGCGATCTCCTCTCCTTTCGCGCCGATGACTTTGCCGGCGATGGCGCCGGTCGTGATGCCCTGTGCAAACATCGAAGATGTCGCGGCGGCGATCATCGCGATCGCTGCCGCCACCTTCCAAGTTGTACCTGTTCGGATCATGTGTACCTCCTCGAGATGGTGTGTAGATACTGATGGAATTTGACGCAAATTGACGCAGGCCAGCCTTACGGAGTGGAATTGTTCACGCGAAGAGAACGGATTGAAACGATGAGCGTAAGCTTTGAAAAGTCCCCCGGAAGTGCGGCACGGGAAGTGCCGCCCGCAATCGGATTGTACAACATTCAGATGAGCGGTGCGAGAACATACACAGCGGAAATCTCAAATGCAAGAAGAAGGTGTTAACTTTTCGTTACGAACGACTGAATTTCCACCGGCGAGATTCCACCGCCGCCGCCGTCCCGGCGGGCACGTTGCTTTTCAGACGAAAAGTTTTACTATATTAAAGAGACAGAACAGCGCCTCCGTTCTGCGCCGCCCAAGTTCCTTTCAACGACCCTCCGTCAGTTAAAATTCACGAGGCCACAATGCACAAAAAACTGTTTATCCCCGGACCGACAGAAGTCGCACCCGAAGTTCTCGCAAAAATGGCCACGCCCATGATCGGGCACCGGTCAAAGGACGCATCAAATCTGCAGCGGGAAATCAGTGAAAAACTGCGCAAGGTCATGTACACGCAGAACCCGATCGTTCTCTCCACGAGCTCCGGGTCGGGACTCATGGAAGGATCGATACGGTCGTTCACCGCGAAGCGCGCAATCGTGTTCTCCGTGGGCGCATTCGGCAACCGCTGGTTCAAGATGGCGGAGGCAAACAACGTCCCCGCGGACAAGCACGAGGCGGAGTGGGGACACCCGACGACGGCCGCCGACGTCGAGAAATACCTCTCGACGGGAAAGTACGACGTCATGACCGTCACGCACAACGAGACGAGCACCGGGATCATGAACCCGGTGGAGGAGATCGCCGAGGTCAAAAAGAAATATCCTGACGTGATCTGGCTCCTGGACACGGTGAGCTCGATGGCCGGGACGAAGATCGACGTGGACGCGCTCGGCGTGGACGTGTGCATTACCTCCACGCAGAAGGCGCTGGCGCTCCCCCCCGGCATGGCAATCGCCTCGGTGAGCAAGCGCGCGCTCGAACACGGCAAGCAGGTGAAGTACCGCGGCTGGTATCTCGACCTCCTGGAGCTCTATAAGTACGTCGAGTCGAAGGACTACCAGTACTCGGCGACCCCCTCCCTTTCCCACATGTTCGCGATGAATTTCCAGCTCGACAGGATACTGGCGGAGGGGCTCGAACAACGCTACGCGCGGCACCTGGAAATGGCGCAGTATACGCGGGCCTGGGCAAAGAAGAACTTCGCACTCTACCCCGAGGAACGACACGCCTCCGTCACGCTGACGACGATCACGAACAAGACCGGCTTCTCCGTGAAGGCGCTGAACGACGCGCTCGGGAAGGTAGGGATGCAGATTTCCAACGGCTACGGGGATCTGAAAGAAAAGACGTTCCGCATCGCCCACATGGGCGAGCTCACGATGGCGGACGTCAGGGAAGTCACTTCCGCAATCGACAGGATCCTTCCGCAACTTCACTAGGAGCCACGACCATGCGCATTCTCATCACCGACGGGATCGAGAAGACGGGCGCGGACATCCTCCTCAGGGAGGGGTTCGAGCTGACGCAGAAGACGCTGAAGCCGGACGAACTCGTGGAAGCGATCGGGGACTTTGACGCGATCATCGTCCGTTCCGCGACAAAAGTGACAAAAGAGGTCATCGATGCGGGAACCAGGCTGAAGGTCATCGCCCGCGGGGGCGTCGGGCTCGACAATATCGACGTCGCCCATGCGAAGGCGAAGGGAATCACCGTTCTCAACACGCCCAAGGCCTCGTCCATCTCCGTCGCGGAGCTGACGATCGCCCACCTGATGTCACTCGGCCGATTCCTCCCGATGAGCAACATCTCGATGCGCAGGAAGGAGTGGCCCAAGAAGGAGTTCAGCGGGGGGATCGAGGTCACGGGCAAGACGCTCGGCATCATCGGGCTCGGCAACATCGGCCGCGAGGTGGCCCGCAGGGCGCTCGGACTCATGATGACCGTTGTCGCGCACGACCCCTGGGTCACGTCCACCGATCTCAACGTGCGGCTCGTGAGCAAGGACGAACTTCTCAGGGTTGCGGATTACATCACGCTCCACGTTCCTTTTGAGAAGGCACGCGGGCCGGTGATCGCGAAGGCGGATTTCGACAAAATGAAGGACGGGGTGATCCTTATCAACTGCGCGCGGGGCGGGGTCGTCGTCGAGAAGGACCTTCTCGAAGCATTAAACAGCCGCCGCGTCCTGTACGCGGGGATGGACGTTTTCGAACACGAGCCCCCGACTCCCGAGGAATTCGACCTTATCAATCATCCCCGGGTTTCCGTGTCCCCGCACATCGGGGCATCGACGCGCGAGGCACAGGACCGCGTCGGGGTCGAGATCGCCATGAAGGTCGTCGAGGCCCTGAATGCACCGGTGCGAGAGGAGGAAACTCTCCCGGCGTAGGGGTTGTCCATCCGACGGGGGGCATGCTATGGCGACTATCCGACCGTTCAAGGGTTTCCGGCCCAAACCGGAATATGCCGCGCGCGTCGCGGCCAAACCGTACGACGTCCTGAATTCCGAAGAAGCCCGGAAGGAGGCGGCGGGGAATCCCGTATCGTTCCTCCACGTGGGCAAACCCGAGATCGACCTGCCGCCGGACGTCAACATCTACGACGACCGGGTGTATCAGAAGGGGAGGGAAAACCTCCAGAAGCTCATCGCCGACGGGATACTGGAAGAGGACCGGAAGCCCTGCCTTTACGTGTATTCCCAGACCATGGACGATCACACGCAGTACGGCCTCGTGTGCTGCGCCTCGGTCCGGGAGTACCTGAACAACACGATCAAGAAGCACGAGCTGACGCGGAAGGACAAGGAAGACGACCGGACAAAACACGTCAAGGTCACCAACGCGCACACGGGTCCGATATTTCTCACGTATCGCGCCACCGATGCGATCGACACGATCGTCGGGGGAATCCGCGGGAAGAAACCGGAATACGACTTCGTGCCGCCGGACGGGGTCCGCCACCGTCTCTGGGTGATCGACGACGAGAAGGTCATCGACTCGCTCGTGAATGAATTCGCCGGCGTGAGCTCGCTGTACGTCGCGGACGGACACCACCGCTCCGCCGCGGCCGCGCGCGTCGGGGACGAGCGCGCAAAGGCGAACCCCAACCACCGGGGTGACGAAGAGTACAACTTCTTTCTCGCCGTTCTCTTCCCCGGCAACCAGCTCCGGATACTGGACTACAACAGGGTCGTCAGGGACCTCAACGGGCTTCCCACGGAGAAATTCATCGCCGAGATCGAGAGGACATTCGACGTACGCGAAGGGCCGGACCCCGCGCGGCCCTCGCGGAGAGGCGATTACGGGATGTACCTGAAGGGGAAATGGTACACGCTCCAGGCTCCCGGCGATCTCCTGGCGGATCCCGATCCGGTGGAACGACTGGACGTGTCGATACTCCAGCGGGAGCTCCTCGGGCCGATACTCGGCATCGATGATCCGCGGACGAACAAGAGGATCGACTTCGTGGGAGGGATACGGGGGATGGATGAACTTGAACGGCGGGTGAACTCCGGGGAGATGGCGGTGGCGTTCGCCCTCTTCCCGACATCCATCAACGAGCTTCTGAAGATCGCAGACGCCGGCAAAATCATGCCGCCGAAATCAACGTGGTTCGAGCCCAAGCTCCGGGACGGCGTCGTGATCCACTTCCTGGCATAGGAAAACCCGGCTCACTCCGCGTCATCGACAACCGCGTCCGCTTCGATCTCGACAAGCCACTCCGGATCGATGAACTGTGACACCTGCACAACGGTGTTCGCGGGACGTATCCGGCCGAACACCGCACCGTGCACCGCAGTGACCGCCTTCCAGTCTTCAATCCGCGTGAGCATAATCCGCGTCCGGACAACGTGACGGAGAGACGCCCCCGCCCCTTCGAGCGCGGCGGCAATGATCTCGAGACAGCGCTTCGCCTGCGCCCCCGGGTCTCCCTGCCCGACCGTGTGACCTTCCGGCCCGAGCGGCGCAGTCCCGGACACACTGACAAAAATCCCCCCCCGGACCGCGCGGGAAATGCCGATCACAGGCTCGTAGGGGCTGCCGCTGGAGATAAGTTTTCTCATGACGGATTCCGGAGCAGGTGCGTGAATGACGCCGCGGGGCTCACAATTCCTTGATGAGCTTGACGACTTTCCAGACAAAGTTGATATCCCGCTTCCTGACTGTCACGGGCTCGAATTCGGGATTCAGAGGGATGAGGTGAATGTAATTCCCTTCGAACTTCACCTTTTTCAACGTGTCTTCTTCGTTCACCCTGATGACACAGATGTCGCCGCTGCGGGGTTCGGACTGGGGGCTGACGACGACGATGTCCCCGTCCTCGATGCGGGGGGACATGCTGTTCCCCTTCACCTTGAGTGCGAACGCCCCCGGGTCCTTCACATCGTCCACGGTGACATAGTGATCGACGTAGTCCGGGTGAAACATCGTCGAGACCTTTCCCGCGGGAACGGAGGAAACGAGGGGAAGCTCCGCGAGGCGCATTTTCCTCTTCGGCGATACCGGCAGGGGATAGACGTTTTCCGGGCGCCCGGCGACGGCGTACATCTCCCCCTCCCCGGTAAGGAGCCACGTCGGCCGCACATTTGTCACTTTCGCGATCTTCGTTATCGCGATCCCGTCCGGGACCTGCTCCCCTTTTTCCCACCGCTGCAGCGTCCTCGTCACGACCCCGGTTTTCACCGCAAGCGTGTACTGGTCCAACTCCTTGCTCTCCCGCGCCGTCCGCAGCCGTTCTCCGATGGTCGACTTCATGGCACCCCGCCGGCAATTATGTCTGACAATTATGTCTTTTGAGGACTTGACAAGACGACATTTATGTCGTATCTTGACCGGAGCAATGTACTGAATTCCGGCGGTTCTGTCAAGTCATATCGGAGGTTGCATGGAGAGCGGGAAGACCGTCTATCGCATCGGACCGGGGGGATGGGAACACGATATCTTCGATTCCTGCTTCTACCCCTCGGAGGGAGCCTCGTCGGCGGACAAGCTGAACTTCTTCGCCCGGCATTTCCAGACCGCGGAGGTGCGGGCGACGTTCTGGGACGACTCCCTCTCGGCGGGGGACGCACGGGAATGGATCGCGGCGGTCAACGACGCGCCGGGATTCCGGTTCCACGTCAAGCTCCATTCGGCGTTCACGCACGGGAAGTCCCTCCGTCCCGAACTGACGCGCACGGTCCGGCAGATGCTCCAGGAGCTGGCCCGGCACAACAGGCTCGGCTCGCTCCTCGTCCAGCTCCCGTATTCGTTCACGAACACGGGGGGAAACCGCCACCATATCGTCAGGATCGCGGAGGTCTTCGCAGGGTTCCCCCTCCACGTGGAATTCCGCCACCAGTCGTGGAACCAGGAGGGGCTCGTCTCGTTTCTCCGGGAACATTCGCTCGGCGTCGTGGGAGCGGACATGCCCCGCGTGAAGCAGTACATGCCGTTCATCACCGCCGTGTGCGGGGAGACGGCATACCTCCGGCTCCACGGACGGAACGAAAAAGGGTGGATGCTGAACGGCTACGACGCCCGATACGACTACCAGTATAACACACGGGAGGTCCGCGAAATCACACGGAGGCTCCGCGGACTCGAAGGACGCTGCCGCGAGGTCACCGTCATCTGCAACAACAACACGGGGGGAAAATCCCTCCCCATCGCATTTCAACTCCTGTCGGCACTCAGGGACGGGAAGCCTGTTGCGGTTCCCCCCCGGACTCTCAGGGCATTCCCCTTCCTCGCTCCGATCGCGGCTCCTGACACCGGCGATATGCCGCTCCTGGGCCCCGACTACAGGCGCGCAATTTAACAGGCGGGAGAGCGCTCGCGGATCACCCGTGTGTATGCTACTCCCCCGGCCGGTTTCTCATTTCTGCGAAACCGGGACACCCCGGTTTGCGATACTCGCGGAAACAGGGTATCTTCGGTCTCAAAAGATGGCACAGCTGTTGCCCTCTTTGACTTTTTTGACCAGAGAAACTCATCAGCCCGGGGAGGGCCCCCATGGAAGAGGAAATCAGGCGGGGCGCCGACGAATCTGCCAACAAAGCGCATGACGGCATCCGCACTCCGCGCCTCCCCGCGGAACTGTCGATTTACGATATACTGAAGACCTCCCCCGCCGTACTCTTCACGCAGGACACCTCGCTCAGATACACCTGGTTTTTCAATCCCCGCGATCCGGGGCAGAAGACGATCGAAGCGTTCACCGGAAAGACGGACGGCGAACTCTTTGCGCCGCAGAACGCCCGCGTGCTGACCGAGCTCAAACGGCGGGTCCTCCAGACGGGAAGAGGATGCCGGCAGGAGATCACGCACCCGGGGGATGAGGGAGAGAGACATTTCGAGCTGACGCTCGAACCGCTCCTCGACGAATCGGGAAACGTCACAGGCATCAGCGGCATGACGATGGAGGTCACCGACCGCCGGCTCGCCGACAGGGAAATCAGGCTTCTCGCGCAAACAGTGGCGTCGACGCGCGATTCCGTCGCGCTCATCGACAAGCAGGGACGCATACTCTTCGTCAATGATTCCATACAGATCCTCCTGGGGTGCGACCAGCACGATCTCATCGGGAAGGACATCGCCCTGATCGGCGCACCGCTCCCGGGGACCCCGATGCGGGACCAGATCGTCCGCGACGCCGTCGAGGAGAGCTGGCACGGCGAGTGGACCGCGCGGAGGAAAGGGGGACCGGAATTTCCGCTCGACGTCTGGCTCTCCCCCCTGAGGAACGAGGACGGGGAACCGACGGCGTTCGTGGCCGTGGGACGCGACCTCACCGAGCGGCGCCGGGCGGAGCGGATACAGACGGCGACGTACAGGATCGCCGCCGCGGTGAACACAACGGACAACCTCCACGAGCTGTACCGGGCGATACACGAGATCGTCGGCGAGCTGATGCCGGCGGCGAATTTCTACATCGCGGTCCTCGACGAGAAGACGGGGCTTCTCTCGTTCCCCTACTTCGTCGACGAAAACGATACGACGCCGGCGCCGCGAACGGCGGGGAAAGGGCTCACCGAGTACGTGATCCGCACCGGGGAACCACTCCTGGCGTCGCCGGAAGTATTCCGCGAGATGGTCGAAGGGGGGCTCGTGGAGGCGCTCGGGGCACCGTCACTCGACTGGCTCGGCGTGCCCCTGTCAACCTCCGGCCAGACGAAGGGGGCGCTCGTCGTCCAGAGTTATTCCGAGGGGATCCGCTTCCGCAGGGAGCACTACGACATACTCGCGTTCGTGTCGACACAGATCGCGATGGCAATCGAGCGGAAACGGTCCGAGGAGGCGGTGCGCGAAAGCGAGGCCCTCCTGCAGACGGTGTTCGAGAGCCTCCCGTTCGAACTCTGGGTCTGCGGGACGGACGGGCGCTACGTGATGCAGAACCCGGTCTCCCTTGCGCGCTGGGGAAACCAGATCGGCAGGAGCCCGTCGGAGTCGGGGCTCGACCCCGGGGTTATCCGGGTGTGGGAGGAAAACAACCGGCGCGCCTTCGCGGGGGAGACCGTGAGCGGTGAGGCGCAGTACCGCGAGGGCGAGAAGACCGTCCACGTGTACAACGTCATCACCCCCATCAGGCGCGACGGAGCGGTCCGCGGGATCATGGGGATGAACATGGACATCACCGACAGGAAGAACCTCGAGCAGCAGCTCCTGCAATCGCAGAAGCTGGAGTCGCTCGGAACGCTTGCCGGCGGCATCGCCCACGATTTCAACAACATACTCGGGATCATCATGGGGCACGCCTCCCTGCTCGGGGAGATCGCGGCCGATCCCGTCAAGCTCCGCAGAAGCGCCGGCGCAATTGAGAAAGCAGCGAACCGTGGCGCGGCGCTCGTCCGCCAGATCCTGACGTTCGCCCGGAAAGCAAACGTGGTTTTCGAGCAGGTCAACCTCAACGACATCGTTTCCGAACTGGGACGGATGCTCGAGGAGACGTTCCCGCGCACGATCTCGATTTCACTCTCGCTTGCTCCCGACCTCCCCCCGGTGGACGGGGACAGGACGCAGCTCCACCAGACGCTTCTGAACCTCTGCGTGAACGCCCGGGACGCGATGCCGGCGGGGGGAACGCTTTCCATCACCACGGAGCGGATCCACCGCCCGGCGGAGAGGAAGGAATGGTATGCAAGGCTCACGGTCGCCGACACGGGGTCCGGCATGGACGAATCAACGAAACGGAGGATATTCGAGCCATTCTTCACGACGAAGGAACCCGGGCGGGGAACCGGACTCGGCCTGTCGGTCGTGTACGGGATCGTCGAGAGCCACGGCGGGTCGATCGCCGTCGATTCCGCCAGGGGGAGGGGGACCACGTTCAGGCTCGAATTTCCCATCCCGTCACTGGCAGCCACACAGGAAGCGGCGACGCGGCAAGCGGATCTCTGCAGGACGCGGGGAACGGAGACGATACTTATCGTCGAAGACGAGGCGATGCTCTCCGAGCTTCTGAAAGGCTCGCTCGAGGCGCTGGGCTACACCGTCATCGCCGCATCGGACGGCGACCAGGCGCTGAGCATCTACGAGTCGCTGGGGGAGGAAATCGCCATTGTCATCAGCGATCTCGGTCTTCCGGGCATGAGCGGGCGGGATCTCTTCCTCAAGATCAGGGCAATACGGCCCGAAGCGCCTGTCGTGATCGCCACGGGCTATCTTGACCCCGGGACACGGTCGGAACTCGTCGCCCTCGGCGTGAACGGGCTCCTCCAGAAGCCCTACCTCCCGGACGAAGTGGCGCGGCTGCTGAGAGAATCGCTGGATTCACATACAATGGCATGATCAGAAGGGCTGTATTACCCCGGCCGTGGACGGCCGAACCGGCGATCCGGTCCGGAAGGCCCGCTTCCCGGACGACGCGGCGCGCGCGATACGCGAGGCGCCCGGTGCGATGACGGGCGGGCGACCCGGGGCGGCGGGACTCCCGCAAGCACAAACGAACCCTGGAACGCGTACCGGTCCTTCGACGGGGCGAGCCCCGTTTTGACGGGGAGCATGAAGATCTCCTCTGCGATCGCCCGCGTGATTTCCGTCTTCCGGAGCACCCTCTCCCTGTACTTTTTCGACCAGAGCCGTCTTCCCGTTCTGAGCCCGTACGTCGCTTCCGATCCCGCGCGGAACGCCGCGAGAAACAGTTTCATGTCGGAGGTTTCATCCCTGCCGCGGACGAGCATCACGAGCCGGTCGGGGAGAAAGCAGTACGCATAGATCTCGAACCCGTGCGCGCGGCCGGTCTCGCGAAGGCCGTCGAGAACCGGGATGACCGTTTCCCTCTCGGCGAGAGCCGCGCACGAGGGATGCGGCAGGAGCGTGATAAGGTACCTGTGCATCCCCCGGTAATTGAACCTGATCCCCGGCTCGCCCCCTCCACCGGTGAGACGCATTTCCGTCACCATCCCCATCAGATGATCCCCTTCATGAGCCCGCCGTCGACGTTGACTGTCGTCCCGCTTATGTAACTTGCCCGTTCGGACCCGAGAAAAACAATGACATTTGCAAGCTCCTCGGGGGTCCCGAACCGCCCCGCCGGGATCCCCTCTCCCACCTTTTCGATGTATGCATCAACCGTCGTCCCCGACGCTTTCGCGCGGGCGGCACCGATCTCCTGCTGCCGCGCGGTGAGTATGAATCCCGGCGCAACGCTGTTGATCAGTATCCCCTCCCGCGTGTACCGGTTCGCGAGAACCTTCGAAAGACCGAGTATGCCGGGGCGGACCGTGGAGGAGATCACGAGATCGTCGACAGGCTGCTTCGCGGCGAACGAGGTGATGTTGATGATGCGCCCCCACTTCTGTTTCTGCATGGCCGGCAGCGCCTCGCGGATGCAGCGGATCGTGCTCATCAGGTTCAGGTCGACCCCCCGCTGCCACGTCCTGTCGTCAAGATCCGGAAATGCCGCAACGGGGGGGCCCCCCGCGTTCGTGACGAGTATGTCGATCCTCTTGAATTCGCGGAGCGCGGAACGAAACAGCTTTTTGATGTGCGCGGCCTTCGTCATGTCCGCAGTCACCGCCAGAAGGCGGGCCCCATCCGCAGCCGCCGCACGGACCGTTTTGCCCGCCTCCGCCAGCTTCCTGGAGTCGCGCGAACAGATGACGACATGCGCCCCCTCACGGGCGAACCCCACCGCGGCAGCCAGCCCGAGGCCCTGGCTTGCGGCACAGACGACAGCGACCCTGTTGCGAAGTCCAAGTTCCATCGTTCCTCACACGGATTGTGGCACTTCAGGCATACCGTGAGGGGGAGCCCGCGATCAGAGCGTCACCCCCTGCGCAACGAGCGACTCCCGTATCCTGCGGACGGCCTCCTCTTCGCTGATCAGGAGGCGCGCCCCGGAGGTCTTCACCGAAAACTCGAGCGAGTCCCGGCGCGTCGTCAGCCAGCGCCAGATGTTGTAGCCGAGCCTGTCGCGATCGTGCGGGTCAGCGGCGGGGATGGCGCTGACGCTGGCATAGGCGATCTTTTCGAGCGTTCCTTCTTCCGCAGGCTTCACCGCCGAGGGGGCCTTCGTTGTCATTCGTCCTCTCCTTGCGCAAACTGTCCCGGGAATATAGGCATTCGTGCCATGAAATGTCAGAACTGATAGCCGATCACAAAATACCAGAGGAGCGGGCCCTGCTGGACGGGGTTGTTCGGCAGGGACCCGTTGAAGTAGAAGCTTTTCCCCGCACCCAGGGCCGCCTGCCCGATGGGCGTGTCGAACGCCAGTTCAAGCCCGAGACCGTGACGGAACGTGCTGAACTTGATTTCCTCGGGGACCTCGGAGATCGTCCCGAGGTCGTACCTGACGCGGAGATAAGTGTCGAAGAGGATCGCAAAAGGAAGGAAGTACCTGTATTCCATGTTCATGAGAATGAGCTCCCGCCCGCGCCTGTCGTCTTCGTGCGTTCCAAAAAAGCTGTCGAGCCCTCCGAGCCTGAACTCCTGGGCGAACGGCATCGTCTTGTCGGCGAACCCCATCGTGAACCGCGGATGGAACGTGTGCCGTTCCCCCCAGGTCGTGAACGTTTCGTACATCACCTTCAGGGAGTTGTAGCTGATGCTGCTCCCCAGGCCGTCCACGGCGAACTCGTAGGAGATGTCGAGCCCGACCCCGGTCAGGGGAAACGGGGACCGGTCCTTCGTGTCCACGATCGTTCCCAGGCGTATCAGCGCCAGCCGGTACTGGTCCGCCAGGAATGCGGCACTGTCGAGGTTTTTGACTTTCACGTTCTCCAGGCGGAACTCGAGCGTCGCATTCCCGAGCCGTTCGAGCTGCGAACCGAACGTGACGTTCACGCCGGTGCGGATGTCCCGGTATTCGCCCGCCACGTCGCGCGTCCAGTGATTCGGATCGGTGACCACCCCGTCCGTGTACAGGTAGCTGTCGAGCGTCTTGACGAATCCCCCGACCCCGAGCGTGAGATACGAATTGAACAGCCGCCGCGCCTTGTATTCCAGGACAAGGTCGACGTTCCGCTGCCCGCCGGCAAGCGTCATCCCGAGGTCCATCCCCGATCCCTGGAAATTCTCGTCGCGGATGTCGAGCAGTCCCTGAAGGTAACGCTCGTTGTCGGCGCGGGTCCCGAGCCGCACGAGCTGCGAGGGGCGTTCCTGGAGGCGGATCGTGATCACGGGCCGGCCGGCGTCGTAGGAGACCTCCAGGTACACGAAGTCGAAGAGCGTCGTGCTCGCGATGTTCGTAATCCCCTTCCTCGCCCGGTCGATCTGGAACACGTCCCCCGCGTGAAGGGGGAACTCGCTCAACACGAACGCGTCGCGCGTCCTGACCCCCCCCTGGACGTCGAGAGCATGGATCACCCCCTCGTTGATGCGGATGTGCAGAACTCCCGCGGGTTGTTCAAACCACGTCGTGTCGATCCGGGCGAGGGAATACCCCGCCGCCCTGTAGACCCGAAGGATCCCCTCGAGCTTTACCGTCACCGAATCGGGATCGAGCGCGTGCCCTTCCAGGGGCGCCACGAGGGAGACGAACCGGGACGAGGGAAGAAGTACATTCCCCGCGAACGTCACGCCGTGCAGGACCGGATAGCCGGTCAGGCGGAAGGTCACATGCGTCCCCACGCTGTCGGTCGTCACGTCGGCGGCGACGTCGCGGTACCGACCGCTCGCGTAAAGTTCCTCCACGTCGGCCTGGAGCTCCCGGCGCGTGACGACGCCCGATCCCATGTCGGATTCGATCGCAGAACGGAGGGATTCGGGAGGCTGCGCCCCCTCGAACGCGACTTTCGCATTCGTGAACATCATGGAAGTCGAGTCGCCTTCTCCCTGCATCTGCGCGAGCTTCTTCGCGTACCGGGAGAGAAGCTCAGGCATGCTCTGCTCCGCCGCCGCCTCGCCCGCGCGAATGAGCGTGTCGAGCCCGTGGAAATCGGACGACAGATGCTCCCCCACATCCGGCGTGATCACAACGTCGGCACCGGGAAGCTGTGTCTTGTTGGCCTGGTTCATCATGATGCTTATAATCTGGTCGGCGGTCTGCCAGGGTGCGCCGAAGATCTTGTCCTTCGGGCGGAGGCTGCTCGTGGAGTTTACGACGATGACGATGTCGAACCCCCGGCTCCGGGCGACATCAACGGGGATGTTGGAGAGGAGCCCCCCGTCCACGAGCTGCATGCCGTTCTTTTCAATGGGCTGGAAGAGGAGAGGGAACGTGGCGCTTGCCCGGAGCGCTTCCGCCAGCGAGCCGTCCTTGAGAACGACGCGCGTCCCCGACACAAGGTCCGTCGCAACTGCGCGAAAGGGGATCTTGAGGTTGTCGAAGTCCGGGACCGGGTGATACAGAGCCTGGAGCGTGTAGCCGCTCAGGAAATCGGTGAGGCGCTGGCCGCTTGAGACCGCCGACGGGATCACCGGCGCGAAGCCCTGGAAGCGCACGGCCAGGAAACTCCTGTCGCCGGCGATCTTCTGGTCGACGAAGAGCTCCGACCTTTTCGTCTCGCCGGAAAGCGCAAGCACGTCGTCCCAGGGGGTGTCCCGCGCGATTGTCTCGATCTCTCCGACCGTATACCCCGACGCATAGAGGCCGCCGACGATGGCGCCCATGCTCGTCGCGGCAATGAAGTCGACGGGGATATGGTAGCGCTCGAGGACGCGGAGGACGCCGATCTGCGCCGCGCCGCGTGCGCCTCCCCCGCTCAGCACGAGCGCGACCCGGGGCCGTTTCAGCTCCCTGTGCGGGATGCTTTCGGGCCGCCCCGTGCGGGAATCGTCGTAATGGGGGCGTATCGTGACGATATCGCCCGCCGCCGCGCACACGACGGAACCCTGCAGGAGAATGCACAGCGTCGTGAGGATGGAAATGATCTGTCGGTGCCGCATCGGCGTCGGGTGGTGGAGGAAGTGTACAGAAACAAAAGTAGCGGTTTCCGGAGGGAAAATCAACGGTTGCATTTCTCTTGACTTTTTTGATACATTCGGCTGATGACATTTCTCAATCCTTTTGTTCTCTTCGGTCTCGCAGCCGCCGCGATCCCCGTCCTGCTCCATCTCCTGAACCTGCGCAAACTCCGGACGATTGAATTCAGCTCCATCAGATTTCTGAAGGAACTTCAGAAGACGTCGATGCGGCGTCTCCGGATCAGGCAGATACTCCTTCTCATCATACGCACGCTCCTTGTCATCGCCGTCGTGATGGCATTCTCACGTCCCGCGCTCCGCGTGAAGCTCGCCGGGTTCGGAAGCACCGGCGCATCGAGCACGATGATCATCATCCTCGATGATTCGCCGAGCATGAGCCTCCACGACGAGCGGGGGACGGCATTCACGCGCGCCGTCCAGACGTCGTCGCGCCTCATCGATCTCGCGGCGGAGGGGGACAGGCTGTACATTGTTCCCCTTTCCGAGCTCAGGCCGGGGTGCGCGCTGCCTGCGCCGCGCTCACCGGAGTCGGCGCGGGAGGCGCTCGGACGCATGTCGCCGTCACCCGTGAGCGTCCCCCTCGGCGACGCGCTCGTGCAGATCAGGCCGCTTCTTGCCGCCTCGCCTGACGCCAACCGCGAAGTGATATTCGTCAGCGACGGTCAGGCGTCGCAGCTCCTGCCGCGCGGAACTCCGCGCGATACCGCGGGATCGTTCGATCCGCGCGCAACGATCTTTCTCTGCTCCTCCCCCCCGCTCAGGCACGAGAATGCGGGAGTGACGGGGGGAGAGATACTGACGAAGATCATTTCGGACAGGAAACCCGTTCAGTTCCGGGCACAGATCAGCAACGCGGGGGATCAGCCGGTGCAGGGGTCGGTCGCGAGCCTGTATGCCGACGGCGCCAGGGTTGCGCAGCGGTCGGTGGACATCCCCTCCCGGGGGGAGATCCGGCCCCTCTTCTCGTTCATGGTGAAGCGGCGCGGAATACTGGCGTGCTCGGTACAGATCGAGGACGACGGCTTCGATGCCGACAACACGTACGCGTTCGTCGTCGAGGTGCCGGAGCACATCAACGTTCTCCTGACAGGACCCGACGCCGGATCAACGCGGCTTGCCACGCTTGCCCTGACGCTCGGGGGAGACTCGCTCCTTGCGGGAAACATCGCCGCTGCGCAGGGGACGAACGCCGGGCTTGCATCCGCCGATCTCGCGCACTTTGACGCCATCCTCGTCTGCGGGTTCGAAGGGATCACCGGAACGGCGTCGCGGAACATCGCCCGGTTCGTCAGCGAAGGCGGAGGCCTGATTCTTTTTCCCGGAACGGCCGGCGCGCGGCAGGAGAGCGGACTCTTCAGTGACCTCGGGCTCCCGGCGCCCGGCGGAGCGTCCGTCACGGCGCCCGCGGGGAGCTTCATCTCGTTCTCCTCCGTCGATTATGCCCACCCGCTGTTCGAAGGGCTGTTTGACGCACAGCGGGGGAAGGGAGAGCGCGAGATCGAATCTCCCCGGATCACGACGTCACTCCCCCTCTCCGCGGGCGAAAAGGGGACCAGGGTCATCGGCCTCACAAACGGCAACGCGTTCCTCGTCGATTACAGGGCCGGGTCCGGCCGCGTTCTTCTCTTCGCGGTCGAGGCGGGGACCGCATGGTCCGATTTTCCGGTCAAGGGGCTTTTCGCGCCCCTCCTTCACCGGGCAATCGCGTACACCGGATCCCGGTTCACCGGGGGGAAGACGCTCGAACCGGGCGACCCGATCGAGTTCACGCTCAACCTCCGCTCGTTCACCGACAGGGATACGTACACGCTCACGACGCCCGACGGACACACGCGGAAAGTGGTCCCTGAATTCCAGGCGGGGACGGGAACCGCGCGGTTCAGCGGCGGGAGCGCACAGGAGACGGGAGTCTACCGGCTCGCGCGCGACGGGGGTGCGCCCGGCGGGACTCCCGCCGACATCGCCGCGCTCGCCGTCAACATCTCACCGCGCGAGTCCGACCTGAGGACGGAAACGGGGGACGACATCGAAAAATTCCGCGTGCGCGCCGGCGCGGGGCCGGGCAGGGTGCAGACGATGGGCCCGGAACGGGCGGTGGAGACGGTACGGGAGTCGCGCTACGGTGTGGAGCTATGGAAGGATTTCGCCCTCCTGGCGGCACTGCTTGCCGTCGCGGAGATGGCGTTAGGACGCGTTGCGGGCACACGGGGCGCAGAGGGAGATGCCGCATGACGATGATCAAGACCGGAACGCACGAGCGGGCGATACTTGTCGGCGTTGCGACGCCGTCGGACAGGCGCGGGCAGGTCGAGGATTACCTCGAGGAACTCGCGCGGCTTGCGGACTCCGCCGGCGCCGAGGTCGTCCACAAGATCCTCCAGGTGCGCCGCGCGATCAACGCCGCCTTCTTCATCGGCAGGGGGAAGGCCGAGGAGCTCTCCTACCTCGCCGAGGAGAAGAAGATCGACATCATCATATTCGACGACGACCTCTCCGCGGTCCAGGTACGCAACCTGGAGAAGCTTATCAAGTGCAAGATCATCGACCGGAGCGGGATCATACTCGACATCTTCGCCTCGCGCGCGCGGACGAACGAATCGAAAACGCAGGTGGAGCTCGCGCAGCTCCAGTACATGCTCCCGCGGCTCACGCGGCAGTGGACGCACCTTTCAAAGCAGTTCGGAGGCATCGGGACGAAGGGGCCGGGCGAAACGCAGATCGAAACGGACCGCCGGGCGATACGGACGAGGATCTCGCACCTTTCTGCAAAGATCCGCGAGATCGGCAAGGAACGCGAGGTCCAGCGGAGGGGGAGGGAGCAGTTCCCGCGGGTGGCGCTCGTCGGGTACACAAACGCGGGCAAATCGACGCTCCTGAACTGGTTCTCCGGGGCCGGCGTCGTCGCGGAAGACCGGCTCTTCGCCACGCTCGACTCCACCGTCCGTGCCGTCGCGCTCACCCCCGCGCACAGGATCCTTCTCTCCGATACCGTCGGTTTCATCAGGAAGCTTCCGCACAACCTCGTCGCGTCGTTCAAGAGCACACTCGACGAGGTGCGGGAGGCCGACATTCTCCTCCACGTCATCGACGTCAGCCACCCCCTCTTCGAAGAGCAAATCGCGGTCGTCAACGAAACGCTGGAGGAGATCGGCGCACACGGGAAACCGACGGTGATGGTGTTCAACAAGGTCGATCTCCTTGACAACAGGAACATCATTGCGTACGTGACGTCGAACTTCCCCCCGGCGGTGTGCATCGCGGCGGAGCGGGGGATCAACATGTCCGCGCTGTCGGACGCGATCGTCTCCCTTCTCGAGGGGACCGTCGCGGAGGAGACGCTCACGCTCGGGCAGGGGGAATACGACTTCGTCTCCCGGATTCACGAGGGGGGGGAGATTCTCGAGGAAAAGTACGACGGGGAGGGGATAACGCTCCGGGTGCGGATGAACAAAACGCGTCTGGAACAGCTCAAGAAGGCCCTTTCAGTCAAGCGGAAAGGGGAGGCGGGCGCGGCATAGCGCCCGCGCCCCGGGTATCCCCGCGCCGTCAGGGAGCGGGGGAAAGATCCGATGATTCGGACTTCCGGGAAAATCCTCTCAGTTTCCTCTTCCCCTCCAGCTCTCCCCTGCTGTCCCCCTGGTAGATGACCGCATCGTCATCACCGAGTACGATCGCAACAGGAACCTCCCCCCCGAGGCGGAACGACCCGCGCCACGCATCGCCGTTGTCCATCATCCAGATCAGGCTCACCTTCAGCTCCCTCGGGAGACCGGGGGCGTTCAGATACAGCCGTGTGTTCTCGCTCCCTTTCCTGTATTCCACCTCCACGGGAACGCTCCCGGCGTACACGGTGAACTGGACGACGGAAAGCTGCGCCGGGAGTTTCGGCTGGAGCGTGAACGTTCCCGATGCGAGGTCAACCCTCACGCCGAGATAGTCCTGGTACACGCTCCGGATGAATTCCGACATCCCGCACAGTGATGCGTCACCCCCGCGTCCCGACGAATCGAGGAGCGCGGGAAGCGTCCCCGCCATCCCTTTGGCGAGCGCCGCGGAGGCCATCCTCCGCGTCACCGGATAGCTGACGTCCTGCCTGTCGTACCGCGTGAGCGCGTACGACACGGGTCCCGCGAGCCATGTCCAGACCGGCCCGTTGTACTGCGCGCCGGCGGGACCGGCGGAGAAGGCAAAGTGCGGATCGGAAGGGGCGAGCGTACGGACCCCGTCGCCCGTCAGGAGCCCCGCGACCGCCGCACGCGTCACCCCGTGACGCATCGATTCTTCGTCGAGCATTTCGAGGCACATCACCGCGTTCGGACGAATCTCGGGCGATCGGGACCCGTCGGCACCGAGATGATCCGCGAGCGTATGCGCGGTCGTATCCGCGAAGAGCAGGATAAAATTCCGTGCGGTCTTCTCCGGGAGGTCCTCCCAGCGGCGCGAGGCGAGCGTGTCACCGAGATACGACGCAACGAACCTGCCGATGAGCTGCTGGAAATACCAGGAGACCTGGACCTCCACCGCCCTGTTTCCCCTGTCAACGTCTTTCATCCATGTCTCGCGCGGGCCGTGGACAAGGAGGTTGTATTTGTCTGCGTGCGATTTCAGCGTTCCGTCGATGCTCCGCGTGATGAGCGGGTAGAGCGCCCGGACAAGAGTGGTGTCGTCCGAGTTCACGACCTGCTCGTAGAGCTCCCTGACAAACCATGGCGTCACGTCTGCGCCGTTGTACGACGGCCTCCCCCCCGCGATCCGGTCGGGGAGACGCCCGAACGTCGGGCTCCTCCTGAGCGTGTCCTGGTAGCGGGAGAGGGACCGGAGGATCGCAGCGGTACGCCCGAAGTCGCCCGTTGCGAGGCCCAGCCCCGCGACGGACTGGGCGTTGTCACGCACGTTGATCGACCCGTCCCACGGGACGGCTGCCACGGCAAACGTGTCGCGGCGGTCGATCATGAGACCGTCGAGCGCGAGCATCATCCAGTGCACGGCCGCGTCAAGCGTATCGTCCGATGTCCGGAAGTAAGATGCGTTGAGAAGGTTTTCCATGCGCGTCTTGCGGGCCGCAAGGAGCGAATCCGTCCGGCCGTAGAGGGAGGATGCGACATCCCTGTCGGCGCCCGGAGGGAGTGCGCAGACAAGAAAAAGGGCACCCGCCGGTCCTTCGACCGCAACCCCGTCCCCGGTCACCGAAGTGCCGTCACCGGCGGTGAAGACGATCGTCTCCCCTTCCGCGGACCGGCAGGCCCACTGGCGGGGGTGCGACGGGGCAATACGCCCGGATCCGGGAGGAGCGTGGAGCGCGACTTTTCCGGGCCCCGGGAGCGATACGCTGACGACGAATGCGTGCACCCCGCCCCCCGCTTCAAGTCCGGACAGGCGCACCGAAACCCCGCCGCGGTAGTACCTGACGGTTTCGTACGGAAGTATGCGCGCGGAATCCAGCGCATCGCCGCCCTGCTGACCGGTCCAGTCGACCCGGAAGCCCTTCAGAAGCGCGGCCCCGTCGACGGACCAGGTGTCGGAGTCTTTCCCTCCCCCCACCACGCCGGTGAGGAACGCTCCCCCCCTGTCGGACTGCATGTACGAGCGGCTCCCTTCCCGGACGCGGATCGCGAGATCGTCGACCCGTACCGGCACGCGACCGGCCGGATGCCGGTCAGGGCCGGAACATCCGGCAAGGGATGCAATCGCTGCGAGAAGGATCATTGCATTACGCATGGCTGCTCCGTTTCTGAGTGACGCGTAACCTACGGAAATCGGTTGAGAGAAACAAAAAAAGAGATGCGGCGCCGAACCGGGGCGCCAAAGGACCTGGATTAGCATGGCGCAATTTGGTATCATGAGCAATCACCAGGGAGCCTGCACACCGCTATGATCACCGTGGCCATCGAAGCAGCCCGCGAAGCGGGACAATTTCTCCGGTACAGCGTCGGCAGAGTCAGGAACGTCGAGACAAAACAGGGGGAAGAGCGGAACCTCGTCTCGGAGATCGACAGGGGTTCGGAGGAGCGGATCATCGACATCATCCGGCGCCATTATCCCTCGCACGGGATACTCGCAGAGGAAAGCGGCACGAGCAGCCCGGACGCCGAATACCGGTGGATCATCGATCCGCTTGACGGAACGACGAACTTCCTGCACGGACTCCCGGCCTTCTGCGTGACCATAGGGATAGAGCACAGGGGGGAGATCGTTGCGGGGGTCGTCTACGATCCGAACACCGACGTCCTGTACACCGCCGAGAAGGGGAAGGGGGCGTACATGAACGGGAAAAGGATGAAGGTGTCGGCGACATCGGGGCTCATCAACAGCCTTCTCATGACGGGGTTCCCGTACGACATCGCGGAGAATCCCGGCATGGCCGTGGAGCACTTCGTGGATTTCCTGATGGTGGCGCAGGGGATACGGCGGTTCGGATCGGCGGCGCTTGACCTCTGCTTCGTCGCCGCGGGGAGGCTCGACGGATTCTGGGAGGTGAACCTGCACCCCTGGGACATGGCCGCGGGCATACTTCTCGTCACGGAGGCGGGGGGAACCGTCAGCGATTTCGACGGCGCGCCGCTCAGCATATACGGAAAGAAGGTCCTCGCCTCGAACGGAATCATACACGGGGCGATGCTCGACGTTCTCAAAAAACGGTCCTCCGGGGGTGTGTCCTGACTGTCATGTCCCCCGTGGTCGACGTCTGACACGCCAGGCGGACGTTCTTCTCCACAACGTACGCGCCCGAGAGAACATACGAGTGTTCTCAAGAAATCAATACGAGACCGGCGTCGTCCAGGAGTGGACGCCGTCTTTGTCGACGGTGGCTCTTATGCAGGGGGCCTTTCCCGGGGGGGAATTTCCAATCGTGATGCACGAACAAAACTCGCGTGCCGCCTTTTCGGCGGCACCGTCACGCTCCGTCCTGACGACGGCGATGACGTCATCCTTTTCCACGGCATCACCGATCTTGCGGCGGAGCAGGATCCCGGCCGCGGCATCGACGGGATCACCCACCTTGAGTCTCCCCGCGCCGAGCTCGACAGCCAGGACGCCGATCCGCCGCGTATCAAACCCCGTGACGTAGCCGGCGGAGGGGGCGCGGACATCCAGCGAATGCCGGGCTGCGGTGTAGCGGGCGGGGTCGCGGAGGAATGACGAATCCCCCCCCTGCCGCTCCACCACCTGGATGAATTTTTCGTACGCTCTCCCGGACCAGATCGCCGACCGGCACCGGACCATTCCGTCCGCGATCGTTGAGGCCTTCCCCCCGAGTTGGACCATCGCCCCACCGAGGACGTAAGTGAGCTCCATGAGGTCCGGAACGTTTTTTCCTTTCAGGCACTCGATCGATTCGGCGACTTCAAGCCAGTTGCCGACCGCGTTTCCCAGGGGCTGATCCATGCCGGAAATGAACGCCAGCGTTTCCTTCCCGCATTTCGTCCCGATGTCCACCAGCGCGGAGGCCAGCGTCACGGCGGCGTCATAGGAATGCATGAACGCGCCGTTTCCCGTCTTGACGTCGAGGACAAGCGCATCGATCCCTTCGGCGAGTTTCTTGCTCATGATGCTGCCGGAGATGAGGGGAACCGACTCGACAGTCGCGGTGACGTCACGGAGGGCATACAGCTTCCGGTCGGCGGGGACGACGTCCGCCGTCTGGCCGCTCAGGACAAGTCCGGTCTCCCGGATGACGTCCGTGTATTCTTCGATCGAGAGTCCCGTGCGGAACCCGGGGATCGATTCCAGCTTGTCAAGCGTCCCCCCCGTGTGCCCGAGCCCTCTCCCCGATATCATCGGGACGGCGACGCCGCAGGCGGCAACCATGGGAGCGAGTATCAGGGAGACCTTGTCGCCGACGCCTCCCGTCGAGTGCTTGTCAACCTTCCGGCCGGGGACCGACGAGAGGTCGATCGTGCTGCCGGAACGGAGCATGACGTCGGTGAACCGGGCGGTCTCCTCCGGGCTCATCCCCCTGTAATAGACCGCCATCAGGAACGCCGACATCTGGTAATCCGGCACGTCACCGGCAACATACCCCGCGATCAGGTACCGGAGCTCGTCGCGTGTCAGCTCGCCGCCGTCACGCTTCCTGCGGATCAGCTCGACTGCATTCATGTCCGCGTCATGCGCTGTCAGCCGACAACGGGAAGAAGGTCGGCAAAGCCGCCGATGATGAAATCCGGCCCCGCCGCCCGGATCTGCTCCCCGGTCATTGCGCCGTACGTCACGCCGCACGTCGCGATCCCCGCGTTTTTCCCGGCAAGGACGTCCATCGACGTATCTCCCACCATGAGCGTACGGAGGGGATCCCACCCCTCTTCATCCAGGATCAGATTGATAATCGCCGGATCGGGCTTGAACGGGAGCCCATCGCTCCCCTGGAGTCTGTCGAAGAAGGGGGTGATGCCGAAGTGATCGGTGACCCTCCGTATCCCCTGGCCCCGCTTTGTCGAGGCCACGGCAATTCTCTTTCCCCGCGTCCGGAGGCGCTCAAGCGTCCCGCGGACACCCGGAAAAAGCTGCGTCGTAAGAAGCGAGCGGGGGGGATAATACTCCGAGTAGAGTTCCGCGGCCTCGCCGATGCGGTCGTGCATCGTCGCGGGAAGAAGACGAAGGAACGTCTCCGCGAGGGGGAGGCCGATAAACGGATAAAGGTCCTCCCCGCAGTACCCTGTCACGCCGAGGCGCTCAAGAACCCAGAGCTGCGCCCCCGCAATGTCTCTCCGCGAATCGATTATCGTCCCGTCAAAATCGAAAATGATGCTCTCATACGGCATGGACTACGTTTTCCCCTCTTTCAGTTTCTTCTCGGCGAGAAGCAGGCCGATGATCGTCTTGGCGTCCGGGAATTCTCCCTTCACAGCACGCGCCACGGCTTCGCCGAACGGCAGGGATTCCACGGTCATCGTCAGCTCCCCCTCTTCTCTTCGCGCCCCGCCAGGAAGCGGCGCGACGCCGCGCGCGAGATAGATATGAAGCTCCTCGTCGCAGAATCCGGGGGTCGTATAGACAGAGGCCAGGTGTTCCATCGAGGAGGCACCGTACCCGGTTTCCTCCTCCAGCTCCCTCCGGGCCGCCGCGCGGGGATCTTCCCCCGGGGCGAGCTTTCCCGCCGGAAGCTCCGTGATCCTCGTTCCAAGCGGGTACCGGAGCTGCGTCACGAGCAGCACGCGCCCGTCGTCAAGGATCGGGACGGCGACCGCGCCCCCGGGGTGGCGCGCGATCTCCCGGACTCCCGCCTTTCCCGAAGGGTATTCCACCCGGTCGACGAGGAGGTCGATCACGCGTCCGGTGTAGAGGATCTCGCGCGAGAGAAGCTTCAATTCCGGCCGGCGGTCCGGCGAGCTCACGTGTTCCCCCTGCTCCCCGGCTTGACGACGGGAATTCCCTTCGCGCAGAGGGGACAGCTCTCCGGGGGGTACGCGACAACATCCATCGCCATCAGCGAGCATTGAATCCCGCCGGGATCCAGGGGAAACTTCACCTTCCCGGCGCTCCTGTCGACGATGAATGCGACTCCGGCCACATTCCCCCCTCCTTCCCGGACGAGGGAGATCACCTCCGATACCGATCCGCCGGTCGTCACGACGTCCTCGCACACGAGGACGTTCTCCCCCTTTTCGATCCGGAAGCCCCGGCGGAGCTGCATCACACCGTCCTTCCGCTCGGCAAAGAGCGTGCGCACCCTGAGCTGGCGCCCCACCTCCTGTCCCACGACGATCCCGCCGAGCGCGGGCGCCACCACGGCGCCGATCCCCGCAGTGCGGAACTGCTGCGCAATCTCACCGCAGAGGAGCTCGGTGTAGTGCGGATACTGCAGCACCCGGGCGCACTGAAAGTACCTGTCGCTGTGCAACCCGGACGTCAGCAGGAAATGTCCTTCCAGGAGGGCCTCAGAGTCGCGGAATATCGAGAGAATGTGTTCCTGTTCCATTGTCGTCTGTCAGAAGAAGAACCTGAAACCGGCGCGGAATGCGGCGACTGCGCCGACGTCGGGGTCATCAATGACCTCCACCGCCCGCGCCTCCGCGTCCAACGCGAACGAGCGTGTGATCCGGTACTCCACCCCGCAGTAGAACGCTGCGGCGAGCCTTGTCTGGAACGGGATATAATAGTACGTTACGCGCCCGGAATCCGTGTCCACCCGGTATTCCGCGCCAGTCACGTGCGAGAATCCGATGACGGCGCCGACGTAGGGAGTGAACTTCTTGCCGGGAGCCAGCGTATACCGTCCGACGACGCCGGCGACAATCTGGGCAACGGGAGGGTTTCTGAACGGAAGGGAGGGATAGGCGTTCGCCCAGCCGGGTCCCTTGAACCAGAACGCGGAGCCTTCAAGATCAAAGCCGAACGCGAGATACCGGTTCACGGATGTGAGGAACTCGATCGATCCCCCGGGGCCGGGGCCCCAGTTCCCCGTCAGCCCGTCGTGTGAGAGCGGGGCCGACCAGCCCCCCATGATGCTAATCGAGTGGTTGCGGACGGGTGATGGAGGGAGCGAGAGGCTCTGTGCCCCGGTTTGCATCGCCCCAAGGAGAATCATGACGGCCAACGTGACGTGTGTTCGCATCGTTTCCCCCTTCAGGATTGTCAAATGTCAGTCGCTGATGACAGTGCGGGATCCCGACTCACCACCCCTTCATGCGGCGGAGCCCCATGATATGTTCGACATGCTTTTCGCCGTGACCGGCGTACACGGTGAGCTGCCCCTCGAGCGTGACTTCCCCGCGTTCGGGATGGAGGCCGGTTCTCGTCCACCCGTCGTCCGGCACACGGTCCAGGAGCATCGCCCACCTGTCGTGCAGACCGCGGAGGATCTCCAGCGACACGCCGACGGGCATCTCGGTCGTATCCGGGAGGGCGGCCCAGGCGTTCTGATCGTACGGTTTTATCGCAGGGCGCTTCTCCGTGAGAATCAGTTTCATCCGGACAAACGCGTTCAAGTGCGCATCCGCAAGATGATGCACGACCTGCCGCACGGTCCATCCCCCTTCCCGGTACGGCGTGTCCAGCTGTTTGTCGTTCAGCCCTTTCAGCGCTTCCTCCAGCGCTGCGGGAAGCGCACGGATCTTTTCGATCTTCTTCCGGTGTTCCTCGTTCATGACGCGCGGTCCCTCCCGGTCTGTTCAACATCGCTCGTCTCGTTGTCGGCCTCCCCCTTGAAGGGGTGGTTCCTGTCCTCAAACTCCGGCCTGTAGCAGTCCGACGCCTCAAATTCCTGCACCCACCCGTTGTCCATCCCCAGCTTTTCAAGGAGGGCGATTACCTTCACGTATTCGCTCTCGCGGAGCTTCCTGTCGAGGAGCGGCATCGTGAGCGCTTTGTGCGTCGGGAAATACTGCGACATGACGCTCAGCGTCGTGTCCGGCCCCAGCGTATCCCGTATCCACGTGAGCGTCTCCCTGCCGGAGGCGATGTCGTTGGGGAGGACAAGGTGGCGGATAATGAGCCCCCTCTTCACGAGGCCGTCGTCTCCCGCGACGGGGACGCCGCCGACCTGTCGGTGCATCTCGATCACCGCGCGGCGCGCATGCGCCGCGTAGCCGTCGACCTTCGAGTATTCGCGCCCCATTTCGTCGTCGCCGTATTTCAGGTCAGGCAGGTAGATGTCGATAATGCCGTCGAGGAGACGCAGGACCTCTACGGAATCGTAGGCATTGGTATTGTAGATGAGGGGGACGCAGAGCCCCGCGCCGGCAGCCGTCTCGATCGCCGTGACGATCTGGGGGACGAAGTGCGTGGGGGAGACGAATCCGATCGCGTGACACCCCTTCTCCTGGAGCTCGATCATCATCGCGGCCAGCCGCTCGATCGTTGTTTCGTTCCTCACTTCGAGCCTGTGGTTCTGGCTGATAAGGTAGTTCTGGCAGTAGACGCATCGGAGATTGCAGTTCCCGAAGAATATGTTCCCGACACCGTGCGTCCCCACGAGGGCGGGCTCCTCTCCGAAATGGGGGGTGTACGCGGAAACGACAGGAAGCTCCCCCGAGTAACAGCGCGCGATCTCCCCCTTCAGCCTGTTGTTGCCGCATTCATGCGGGCAGATCGTGCACGAGGCGAGCATGGCGCGGAGCGCGGCCGCGCGTCTGCGAAGTTCACCTGTCCGGTGAAGGGCGATATAGGAAGGAACGAACGGCATAACAAAAAGTATAGCAAAATTTTGCGATGATTCCAATTGCCGAAGCGGCCGGGAAAGCGTATTTTGTCAGGTTCATGAACACGGGCACAGAGAAAACGGAGATTCATGGCAGAACACATATTCATGACGGGGGGGACGGGATTCGTGGGGACGCAGCTCATCCCGCGGCTCCTCAGGGCGTTCCCGGATTCCGTTGTCACGCTCCTCGTCCGCGGGGACGACAACGCTGGCGCCGACGCCCGCGTGGACGCTATCGCGCGCCGCGTGGAACTATCGGAGGGGATTCCCGGCGCGCAGGAGAGAATCCGGGGGATGCGCGGGGACGTTCTTCTCAAGGGGTTCGGCCTCACGGCCCGGGAGACCGCCGCGCTCGAAGCGGAGACGACGTACATCATACACGGCGCCGCGACGATCCGGTTCGATCACCCGATCGAAGAGGCGCGGCAGGTGAACTGCGGGGGGACGAAGAGCATACTTGCGATCGCCGAGCGGTGCGCCGCGCGCGGCACACTGAAACGGTTCGTCTACATCGGCACGTCATCGGTTTCGGGACAGCGTGCGGGGCTCGTGACCGAGGATGAACTGGAGACGGGACAGCGGTTTTTCAACACGTATGAGCAGTCCAAGTGCGAATCGGAGCGGATCGTCCGCGAGCACTTTGCGCGCATGCCGGCGGTCGTATTCCGCCCCAGCATCATCATCGGGGATTCCCGGACGGGCGCCACGAGCTCGTTCAACGTGATCTACATCCCGCTCCGGTTCCTCCAGAAGGGGCTCCTCACGTTCGTCCCGGGGAATTCCGGGACAAAGCTCGATCTCGTCCCGATCGACTGGGTGGGCGACGTCATCGTGCGCATCATGGCGATGGACGAGGCCAACGGAAAGGTCTGTCACGTCACTGCGGGACCGGACCGCGCGGCAACGCTGGGGGAGGTCGTGAACGGCGCGACGGAATACTTCGACCGCCATACGCCTCTCGGGGCGCCCCGCCGGATGGAGTTCGTGACGCGGGAGGAATTCGAGCGGAGACGGAAGCTCACGCACGGGAGGGAGGAAGCCCTGCTGGACCAGCTCGACACGCTGCTCCCCTACGTGAGCATCGACAGGCTCTTCGATTCGAAAAACACCGACGCCCTGCTCCGGGGGAGCGGCATCACGTTCCCCGCGTTCTCCGCCTATGCGGAGAAGATATTCGCCTACTGCCTGAAGACCGGCTGGGGGAAACGGCCTGCATAAGCACGGCGGAGGCGTTACATTTCCTTCCTGAGCGAACCCCGCTTTATCTTCTCGAGCTCCGTCTTGTAGACAATATGCTTCGAGTCGACCGCCCGGTCGAGCGCGAGAACGCCGTTTACGTGATCGATCTCGTGCTGCAGGAGCTCCGAAAGTGCGCCGCGCGCTTTCAGGAGATGCTCTTTCCCCTCCGGGTCGCGGTACCGCACCTCGACCGACAGGTGCCGCTTGAGCTTCACCGCCAGGTCCGGGAAACTGAAGCAATCGTCCCAGAGCGTCATCATCTGGCGGCTGCTCCTGACGATCTCGGGGTTCACCATCGCGCGCGCGCCGCCGTTCTCTTCCCCCGTATCGATGACAAGGACGCGGCGTGCGTCCCCGATCTGGGGGGCGGCGATCCCCCTGCCGAACCCGTACCGCAGACGGAAATCGCGAAGCGTCTCTGTCAGGTCCGCCACGAGCGCGACGAGATCGGGGGTGCCGTACTTCCTGACCCGCGCGCAGGTCGCCCGCAGGAGCGGATTGCCGAGAAGGAGAACCGGCCGGATACCCATGGAGACCTCCCTGATAAAATCCTAGAATCCTGAAACCCTGTGCACCCTTCCCATTTTTCGCCCGAGAAACCTCTCCCCCACCTCGGTGAACCTGGCGGGGAGGTCGCTTACGAAGAACTCGAGGTTGGGCTTCTGTTTGCTCGGGTTGCGCAGATCCTTTTCACCGAGCACGCGCTCCACGTCCGCGGCGACCGCCTCGCCCGAATCGATGAGCGCGACGCGGGGATCCAGCGCGGCGGCGATCGCGCCCCGGAGAACGGGGTAGTGCGTGCACCCCAGTATCAGCGTGTCGATCTTCTCGAGCGTGAGGGGAAAGAGATACTCCTTCGCCACGAGCGACGTCACCTTGTGGTCGATCCACCCTTCTTCCGCGAGCGGCACGAAGAGCGGGCACGCCTCCGCGACAACCCGGATTTCCGGGTCGATCTGCCGGATCGCGTTCGTGTAGGCCCCGCTGTGTATCGTCGCTATCGTGCCGATCACGCCGACCCGTTTCGTTTTCGTCGCCAGGACGGCGCCGCGGGCCCCGGGGAGGATGACCGCGACAACGGGGACACGGGCCCGCTTCTGGACGACGTCGATCGCGACCGCCGAGACGGTGTTGCAGGCGATCACGACCATCTTGACTTCCTTCGCGACAAGGAAATCCACGTCCTGCATCGCGTATTCCCTGACCACCGTGGGGGACTTCGGGCCGTACGGGACGCGGGCCGTGTCGCCGAAGTAGACGATGTTCTCGTTCGGCAGGCGCGCGGCAAGCGCGCGCACGACGGTGAGGCCGCCGATGCCGCTGTCAAATACCCCTATGGGCTTTGCATTCATATCGTGCGGTCGAGCTGTTCCCCGGCAAGACGCCGGATCGTCGAGAGGATCCTGTCCCGGATCGCCTCCCTCGCCGCGGGGTCCGTGACCCGCTTCCCCTTCCTGTCGAGCGTGTAGAACGCGTCGACGATCCCGTCCACGCGCGTGGCGATCTTCGCAAAGTAGATGTCGAGCCCGAGCTCCGACATCGTCTCCGTCACCCTGTAGAGAAACCCGACCGAGTCGGGGGCGTAGACGTCGATGATCGTGTAGTGCGGGTTTTCCTCGAAGCGGACGTCGTTCTTTACCATCGGGTTCGACGGCGCCTTCGGCCTTCGCTTCCACTTCTTGTCGTGATCCCGGAACAGCGTGCCGACGTCAAGCGACCCCTCCATCACGAGGCGGAGATCCCCCGCGATCTTCTCGCAGCAGCGCTGCTCCAGCCCCGTCTTCGTCCCCGAGTCGGTGACGCGGAAGCGGTCGATGATGAGGCCGTCGTCGCGCGTGAAGACGTTCGCATCGAATATGTCCGCATCGTTCGCGGAGAGGACCGCGCAGAACTTCGAGAGCGCGAACGGAGCGTCCCGCGCGATCACGGTGATTTCCGTATGGGCGGCGGCGCGGGCGAAGAGGGCCGACACCGGCGCGGCCTCGTCCCCTTTCAGTATGTGCTCCCCGATTTCCTGCTCGGTAAAGAGCGCAAGGTACGACGCGTTCCCCACGCCGGCAATGTGCCGCCGGACGCGCTCCCCCGGTATCGTGCCGCGCAGGGCCTCCACGACGCTCTCCGCGGCCTCACCGGTTTTCTCGCGGTGAAACGTGTCGATTTCCGCCCCCGTCAGGTTCCGGCGGAGCACTTCGGCCGCCCCCTGGTAGAGCTCCTGGAGCATCGCCGCCTTCCACTCGGTCCAGACCCCGGCGTTGAGCGCGGACAGGTCGGCGTACGTGAGCACGTACAGGTAATCGAGAAGCTCGGGGCGGCCGAACCGGGAGGCGAACTCCTTCAGTGTGTCCGGATCGTGAATGTTTCTGCGGAACGCCGTCTGTTCCATCACGAGATGCCAGCGGACGAGAAATCCGACGTCGGCAACGGCATCCTGCATCCCCAGCCGGTTCAGCACGGCGGCGGAGATGCCGACGCCGGTAACTTCGTGATCGGCCACGCCGCGGGGCTTGGCGATGTCGTGAAGCAGGAGGGCCGCATACAGGACGTCCTTGCGCGGGAGACCCCTGAATACCTCACGGAGTATCCCCTGCTTCTCCCGGAGGTTTTCCGCGTTCGCGATCGCGATCAGCGTGTGCTCGTCGGCGGTATAGTAATGGTAGACATTGTGCTGGAAAAAAGCGACAAGAGTCCCGAACTCCGGGATGTACCGTGGAAGAACGTCCGTGTCGTTCATCTCGTGAAGCGTTTCGGCGACGCGGTGCGTCCGGAGTATACGCCGGAAGTACGAGGCGAGCACGGGGGAATCCGCATCCGGGGGACGCAGGAGATCCGCGCTCCTCTCGAGAAGCCCGCGCAGCCGAAGGTCAGGCCCCACCTCGTGTTCCGCCGCAAGCGTGAACGCCTCGAACACCTGCTCCGCCCCGGCCAGCGCCGTGACGGACGGATCGACCGCCAGCGCGTCGTCGTACAGTATAAACGCGGATCCCACGCGCATCCCGGACGAACCGGAGGAGCGGGGGGGCTCGATCGATTCCCTGAACTGCTGTCCCGCGCGCTGGAGAAGCCGGTAGAGCGTCCGTGCGTGTATGTAGTACCCGCGCATGAAGACTTCCACGCTCATGAGTCCCGCTTCCGCCGCCACGCCAATCCCTTCCGCGACCTCCCTCTGCAGGGCGTATTCCAGCGTGTCGTGCTGGGATTCGCGGCGGAAGTGCATTTCGTGCCGGACGCGGAGCATGAACTCGAACGCCCTGAGGGCCGCCGCGTGCTCTTGAGGCTCGAGCCGCCCTTCGTCACGGAGAATGCCGAGGAACTCCCTCGTGGCGCTCTTCTCGCCGTCGGAGGGGACAAAGTGCCGCACGTCCGTTCCCCTGTAGAGCCAGAACGCCGCGTGAATGTCCCTCAGTCCCCCGGCGCTTTTCTTGATGTTGGGCTCCAGGAGCTTGACGCTCGTCCCGTACCGCTCGTGACGCGCATTGACGTCGTCGAAGACGCATCCGACGAACCAGTCCGGAGGGGCGGCAGCGATTTTCCCGCGCATGCGCGCGTACAACTCGCGGGCGAGGGATTCGTTGCCGCAGATGAACCTGCTTTCGATCATGGATGCCCAGGAATCGAACGTGTTGCCGTGAAGCCCGATCGATTCATCAACAGTCCGGACGCTGTGCCCCACGTCCACACCCGCGTCCCAGAGAAAATGGAGGACCGCGCTTGCGGCGGAACGCGCCTGCTCCAGGAGGTTCCCCGACTCACAGAGCACCATGACGTCGATGTCGGAGTGAGGGCAGAGTTCTCCCCGGCCGTATCCCCCGAGCGCGAGTATCGCAATCGTGTCCATCGTCCCCGGCGGAAGGCAGTTGCAGGCGGAACGGATCGCCTCATCCGTTACCGATGCCAGCGCACTGCACGTGGCGAAACCGTCCGCCCCGCTCCGGTGGACCGCGGCGATCTCCGCCTTCCGTGCGAGGAGGAATGATTTCAATGATTGGGGGTCGGTCTTCATATATGACCGTGGGGAGGGGAGATGAATTATATGAATATACCGAACCGGGGGAGGAGATTCAACGAAACTGCTGAATATCCCTACTCAACTGGTTACGAATTCAACGAAATGAAAGTCTGGTTTCGACTGAATTAAGCGCAAATACTGTTCATCAGAGGAAATAGTTTCCGGGGCACAACTATTGCTACTGATTAGGGAGATTTTTGCCGTCAATTCTGTTCATCAATGCGGGGACCTGACCCCTTGGCGTCACAGGCGGAGTCATTGATAGGCGTCCTTACCGGAACCAGAAAGCTCGAGAAACGCCTCGAGTCACTCACGAGGCTTTCCTCGGACGCCCTCCTTGTTCTTCTCCTCATACATACCCGGCGTCCGGCAAGCGTGAAAGAGCTGACCCGGCACCTGGGGGTGAGCGACAGCCGCACGTCCAAGCTTCTCTGCACACTCGAAGACAGGGGGCTCGTCACACGACGCATAAGCATCGCGGACCGCCGGGTGGAGCAGATCTCGCTCACACCGCGGGGTGACCGCGTCGTCGAAACCGTCCTTGGCGTGAACGAGGCCGCCGGGGACGAATCACCCTCCGGCAGCCCACGGAACGCCGAGCCGTTGATCCACACGCTGGGGCTGCTCATCGGGTGCATTGCACTGTTCTGCACATGATCTTCGGGCGGCGCGCGTGACGCTTGTCCCGTTCAGCGATACTCCAGGAGGAAGACAGGTATGAAGCTCCCAACACCACCATCCATCAGGACCGAAACTTCGAAGTCGCCGCCGCCGATGAAGACGGTCGTCAGGAGGCTCAAGTTCGAATCCGAGCTCGACCTCGCGTTCGGCGAACACGTCGCCGAACGGGCCTACGGACAAAAGCTTCTCAGCTGCATCCAGTGCGGCACGTGCAGCGCGACCTGCCCCCTCAGCCACTACATGGATTATACCCCCCGGAAGATCATCGCCATGACCCGGGAGGGGTTCAAGGAAGAGGTGCTGAACAGCCTGACGATATGGCTGTGCGCCTCTTGCTACGCGTGCACCGTCCAGTGCCCGCGCCAGATCCACATCACCGACGTGATGTACGCGCTCAAGCGCGAAGCTATCGCGCGCAAATTCTACCCGGCCAGGAACCCGATCCCGGTCCTTGCGAAGGCGTTCTTCGAGCGGGTGCGTCATGACGGGCGGAACACAGAGAGCAGGCTCCTCATCACGCTGTACCTCAGGACGAACCCGTTCAAGATGCTGAAAGAGGCCCTGCTCGGGCTCCACCTCTTCCGCACGGGACGCCTCTCACTCAAAAAAGAGAAGATCAAGGGCATGAAAGAACTCCGGGACATGATCGATTCCGCCGAACCGCGAAAGGAGGCAGTCCCCTTATGAGCTACCTCTATTTCCCGGGGTGCTCCCTGCGGAGCACCGGCCGGCCGTACGAAGAGTCGATACTCGCCGTGTTCAAGAAACTCGATATCCCGCTGAATGAGCTCGAGGACTGGAACTGCTGCGGCGCCACCGCGTACGTCTCCATCGACGAGAACAGGGCGTTCACGCTCGCCGCGCGCAACCTCGCGATTGCGGAGAGGATGCAGACCGAGGGGAAACCCGGGCAGGACCTGATGGCCCCCTGCAGCGCCTGCTACCTCGTCCTCGAGAAGACGCAGCACTACATGAAGGCGGACGAAGGGGTAAGGAAAGAGGTTGGCGACGCGCTTCACCGGGGGGGATTCGACTACAGGGGAACAACGAAGGTCCGCCACCCGCTCGACATACTCGTCAACGACATCGGGCTCGACAGGATTGCAAAAGCCGTCGTCAGGCCGATGAAAGGAATCAAGGTCGCCTGCTACTACGGCTGCCAGGTCGTCCGTCCCTTCGAGACGTTCGATCATGCGGCGTACCCGACCACGATGGACAGGCTCGTGACCGCGCTCGGCGCTACGTCGGTGGACTGGCCGATGAAGACCCGCTGCTGCGGCGGCAGTCTCACGGGAACGATACAGGAAGCGGGGCTCCGGCTCAACCGGGCGCTCCTGAAGGAAGCGACGAAGCGGGGAGCGAACATCATCCTGACGTGCTGCCCTCTCTGCCAGCACAACCTTGAATGCTACCAGAAGAGAATCAACAGGCGCTTCGGCGAATCGCTGAACATCCCCGTCGCCTATTTCACGCAGTTCATCGGTCTCGCACTCGGAATCCCCCCCAGGGAACTCGGCGTTCAGCGGATGTTCGTGCCGCTCGCGCTCGCGATACCACCGGTAAAGGAGGAGCACGCCCATGCCTGAGACAAACGGCCACGACGCCCCCCGCGTCGGATTTTACGTCTGCCACTGCGGGCACAACATCGCCGGGACGGTGGACGTCGCGGAAGTCGCCCGGTTCGCCGGCACGCTCCCCAACGTCGTCGTTTCGCGCGACTACAAATACATGTGCTCCGACCCGGGACAGGAGCTTATCGTCACGGACATCAAGGAACACAAGCTGAACCGGATCGTCGTCGCCTCCTGTTCACCGCTCCTTCACGAGCACACGTTCCGCACCGCCACGGAGAAAGGGGGGCTGAACCCCTATTTCTTCCAAATGGTGAACATCCGGGAGGACGTCTCCTGGGTCTGTGCGGACGGGAAAGCGGCGACCGCGAAGACGTTCGACCTTGTCCGCGCCGCGGTCCGGCGCGTCGCACACCACCGCTCGCTCGCGACGAAGCACGTCAGCATCCACCCGGACGTTCTCGTTGTCGGCGCGGGGATCTCGGGGATACACGCAGCGCTCACGCTTGCCAACGCGGGCAAGAAGGTCACGCTCGTCGAACGGGAGCCCACGATCGGCGGCCACATGGCGATGTTCGACAAGACGTTCCCGACGCTCGACTGCGCGGCATGCATACTGACGCCGAAGATGTCGGCGGTGAAAAACCACCCGAACATCACGCTCTGGTCGTATTCGGAGGTCACGGAGGTGAGCGGGTTCGTGGGGAATTATTCCGTGAAGGTGAAGCGGAAACCCCGGTTCGTTTCCGAAGAGCTCTGCGTCGGCTGCATGGAGTGCATCGACGCGTGCGTGTATAAAGAGGGGAAGACCCCGGACGAATTCAACCAGGGGCTGAGCAAGAGGAAGCCCGTCTACATCCCGTTCCCGCAGGCGACCCCGCAGGTCGTTCTCATTGATCCCGACACGTGCATCGAGTTCAAATCGGGCCGGTGCAAGAAGACCTGCGTCGAGAAATGCGACAGGGACGCGATCGACTTCAAGCAGAAGGAAGAGATCAAGGAGATCACGGTCGGCACGATCATACTCGCCACCGGGTTCAAGACGTTCGACGCGAAGCGGATCCCCTATTACGGGTACGGCAAATACCCGAACGTGTACAGCTCCATCGAGGTCGAGCGCCTTGTGAACGCGTCCGGCCCGACGGGGGGGGACCTTGTGCTGCGCGACGGGCGCCATCCCAAGACGGTGGGCATCATCCACTGCGTCGGGTCGCGCGACAGGAACACGAACCGCTGGTGCTCGCGCACCTGCTGCATGTACTCGCTCAAGCTCGCCCACCTGCTGAAGGAGCACTCGGACGCCGAGGTGTACAACTTCTACATCGACATCCGTGCCGCCGGGAAGGCATACGAGGAGTTTTACGACAAACTCCTGGAGGAAAACATCCATTTCGTCCGCGGCAGAGTGGCCGAGGTGACGGACTGGGCGGCGCGCCCCGAGGAAGAGGGAAAGCTCGTCATACGCGTCGAGGACACGCTTATCGGCGTCGTGCGCCGGGTACCCGTCGACATGGTTGTCCTTGCCGTGGGGATGGAGCCGCAGGCCGATTCGCAGGACGTCCGACGCATGTTCAACATCTCCTGCTCGACAGAAGGGTTTTTCCTGGAGCGGCATCCGAAGCTGGCACCGGTCGATACATTCACCGACGGCATATACATCGCCGGAGCGTGCCAGGGGCCGAAAGACATCCCCGACAGCGTTGCGCAGGCGGGGGCCGCGGCGGCACAGGCGCTTTCGCTCATCGACGCAGGGGAGATCGAACTCGAGCCGAACACCGCCTACGTCGTGGAGAAAGACTGCTCCGGCTGCAAGTCGTGCCTCGCGATCTGCCCGTACACCGCCATCACGAGGGACGAGGTCAAACAGAAGGCTTTCATCAACGAGGCGCTCTGCAAGGGATGCGGCACATGCGTCGCCACATGCCCCTCGGGCGCCATCAGGCAGAACCTCTTCGAGGACGAACAGATATTCAGCGAAATCGACGGGCTGCTGCAGGATAACGATTCCGTTCCCACAGGAGGATGAGCATGGCGAGCACCGGCATGAAACAGGAAACAAACGGCTGGGAACCACGCATCGTCGCGTTTTTCTGCAACTGGTGCACGTACACGGCGGCGGACCTCGCCGGCGTCTCCCGGCTGCGGCACGCGCCGAACGCACGGGTCATCCGTGTCATGTGTTCCGGGAGGCTTGATCCGCAATTCGTCCTCCAGGCATTCGCCCGCGGCGCCGACGGGGTCCTCATCGGCGGCTGTCACCCCGGCGACTGCCACTACATGGAGGGGAACTACAAGGCACTCCGCCGCGTGAGACTCCTCCAGAGGATGATGAAGGACATGGGGATCCACGAAGACCGTTTCCACCTCGAGTGGATCTCGGCCTCCGAGGGGGAGAAGGTGAAGACCACGATCAACGAGATGACCGAGAAGGTCCGGGCGCTCGGGCCGCTGGGGTTCCCCGGAAAATTCGTGAAGTGGGACGAAGAGATGGACGAACTCGAACACACGATCGCAGCACAGGGGGAGGTCCTCCATGCCTGACAAACCGAAAGTCGCCTTTTACTGGTGTGCATCGTGCGGCGGATGCGAGGAGTCGATCGTGGACCTCGCTGAGGACATCCTTGGCGTCCTGGACGCCGTGGACATCGTCTTCTGGCCCGTCGCGATGGATTTCAAGAAGACGGACGTCGACGCTATCGCGGACGGCGGCATCCTCGTATCGATGATCAACGGGGCGGTCCGGACGTCGGAGCAGGAAGAGATGGCAAGACTCCTCAGGCGGAAGAGCAAGCTCGTGATCGCCTACGGGGCATGCGCGCATACCGGGGGGATCCCCGGCCTCGCAAACCAGTTCGAACGGGAGCAGATCCTCCGCTACGTGTACGATGAATCCCCCTCCACCGTCAACCCGGGGCATACGCGCCCGCAGACAACGTCCGCGGAGAACGGGCGCACTGTGATGCTCCCCGAATTCCGTTCCATGGTCAGGACTCTCGACCAGGTCATCAGCGTCGATTATTATCTCCCCGGCTGCCCCCCCGTCCCGCACATGCTGAAGGCGGCGATCGCAACCCTCCTCTCGGGCGTTCTCCCGCCGAAGGGGACGGTGCTCGGGCCGGACATTGCGATGTGCGAGGAGTGCCCGCGCAAAGAGACAAAGCCGGCCGATCTCGCGTACACGGCGTTCCACAGGCCCCACGAAATACTCATCGATCCCGAGAAATGTCTCCTGGCACAGGGGGTTGTCTGCATGGGACCGGCCACGCGCGGCGGCTGCGGGGCGCAGTGCATCACGGGAAACATGCCGTGCGGCGGATGCTTCGGCCCGACATCCAACGTCAGGGACCAGGGAGCAAAGATTCTCTCCGCGATCGCCTCCTCGGTCAGCGCGAAGGACTCCGACGGCATCGACGCGATACTCGCGTCCATCCCCGACCCGGTGGGGACATTCTACAGGTACGGACTCCCCGGCTCGCTGCTGCGCCGGAAGATTGAAGATCACCATTAACGAGGGACATGCCATGCAGAGCGGCGCACTGGACACGCGGAAGGGAACGGCCACCCGCAGGATCACCATCGATCCGATCACACGGCTCGAAGGGCACGGGAAGATCGACATATTCCTCGATGAGAAGGGGGAAGTGGAAAGGGCGTATTACCAGATCCCCGAGCTGAGAGGGTTCGAGATATTCTCGCTGGGACGACCTGCCGAGGAGATGCCCCAGATCACGAGCAGGATATGCGGGGTCTGCCCGACGGCGCACCATATGGCCGCGACCAAGGCGCTCGACGACCTGTACCACGTCGATCCCCCGCCGAGTGCGAAGAAGATCCGGCAGCTCATATACAACGCGTTCATGCTGGAGGACCACGCCCTCCACGTCTACATACTCGGCGGTCCGGATTTCATCGTCGGTCCCGACGCCCCGAAGGAGACGCGGAACGTGGCGGGGGTGATCAATGCAGTCGGTGTGGAGACGGGGAAAAAAGTCATCGCGATGCGCAAACGGCTCCGGGAACTCATCACGCATCTCGGAGGGAAGATCATCCATCCGGTCTTCGGACTTCCGGGAGGAGTGGCGAAGGGGCTCACCGCGGCGGAGATTCCGGCACTCCGGGAGCTCGCCGACGAATCGGTCGAGTTCGCGAAATTCACGCTCGGGGTATTCAGGAGCGTCGTCCTCGCCAACGAGAAGTACGTTTCGCTCATCACGTCGGAAGATTTCACGCACAGAACCTATTCCATGGGCCTTGTCGATGCGAACAACAGGGTCAATTTCTACGACGGGATGGTCCGCGTCACCGGCCCCGACGGAAAAGAATTCACGAAATTCGCCCCGGCGAAGTACCTCGATGCCATTGCCGAGCACGTGGAGCCGTGGAGCTACGTGAAGTTCCCGTTCCTGAAACAGGTGGGCTGGAACGGATTTACCGACGGAGCCGGCAGCGGCATTTACTCCGTGGCGCCGCTGGCCAGGCTCAACGCCTCCGACGGAATGGCGACGCCCGAAGCGCAGAAGGCGTACGAGGAGCTCGTCACCACGCTCGGCGGGAAGCCGGTGCATCATACGCTGGCAAACCACTGGGCGCGCGTCATCGAAATGCTGCAGGCGGCGGAAACGATCAGGGAGCTTGCGGACGACCCTCTCCTCACGGGGAACGAGCTCCGGACGATCCCCACCGAAAAACCGACGGTCGGCGTCGGCATCGTCGAAGCCCCCCGCGGCACGCTCATCCATCACTACGCAACGGACGAGCGCGGGCTCATCACGAAGGCCAACCTGATCGTGGCGACGCAGAACAACGCGGGGAGAATCGCGATGAGCGTCGACAAGGCCGCCAGGGGGTTGATACACGGGGGGATCGTCAACGACGGCCTTCTGAACAAGATCGAGATGGCGTTCCGCGCATACGATCCCTGCAACGCATGCTCAACGCACTCGCTCCCGGGACAGATGCCGATCACGCTGAGGCTGAGAAACCGAGCGGGGGAAATCCTTCGCGAGATCGGGAGGTAGCGGCGTGCCCGCCCGTCAGCCGCAGGCGCTCCTCCTGGCGCTCGGGAACACGCTCATGGGGGACGACGGCGTCGCCCTCCTTGCCGCCCGCGCGCTCCAGCGCCGGTACAGGGAAGCCATCGACATCAACGAATCCCCCGTCGCCGGGTTCGCGCTCCTCGACCTGCTCGCAGGATACACCCGGGCGCTCATCATCGACGCCTCCACGACCGGAAGCGCCCCCCCCGGCACAATACGGGAGTTCCACAGGGAGGAATTCACGCCGGACGTCTCCGTTTCACCCCACTATGCCGGGCTTCCCGACATACTCGCGCTCGGCGGCCAGCTCGGAATACCCCTCCCCGGGGAAATCCGGATACTCGGCATGGAGATCGAGGAGACGGGGACGATCCGTGAAGGGCTCGGTCCCGCGGCCGCCGGCTCGTTTCCGGAGTTCCTCCGCCGGGCAGGAGAAATACTCGACGACTGGGTCACCCGGACCCCGTAGAAACGCGGCCCCTGCGCGGCATCCCCCCTCCCGGGCACATACTTCCCGTCCTTCCGTTTGACTTGACCCGCCTGTTTGCGTAATATGCGGGAAATCGGGTGCCTCCCTCCACGTGCAGTCCGTCCACTCCATATCGCTCATAACGCAGAGCGCACCGATGCTCTCGATCATCTCGAAGATCGATTCCATCTCTGCGTCGGATTCCTCCATACTCCTCATCGGGGAGACGGGGGTAGGCAAAGAACTTGTCGCAGAATACATCCACCATACGAGCGTCCGCTCCGGCAATCCGTTCATCAAGGTCGGCCTGGCGGCGCTTCCGCCGGATCTGCTGGAGACCGAGCTGTTCGGTCACGCAAAGGGAGCGTACACGAGCGCGGTCGGAGAGAAGAAGGGGCTTTTCGAGCTCGCGCACACCGGGAGCATATTTCTCGACGACATCGATGATTTTCCGATACTGCTCCAGTCCAAGCTCCTCCGCGTCCTCGAGTCGAGGGAGCTCATGCGCGTCGGCGGGACAATCCCCATCCCCGTGGACGTCCGGCTCATCACCGCGTCAAAGGTCGACCTGAAAGACCTTGTTGCCCGAGGACTTTTCCGGGCGGACCTGTTTTACAGAATCAACGTTGTGCCTCTCGTCATCCCCCCCCCTGAGGGAAAGGGCCGGTGACGTCCCCCTTCTTGTGAATCACTTTCTCGGGCGGTTTTCCGCAAACGGAGTCCCCGGGGTCACCGAGGATGCCCTCAGGGCGCTTGTGCGTTATTCATGGCCGGGGAATATCCGGGAGCTCCGGAACACCGTGCAGAGGATCACACTCTTTGCCCGGGGGGAAATCGCCCTCCGGGACCTTCCTCCCGAAATCCGTGAGGAGAACCCGCTCGAACTGATGATCAAAGCGTGCAACAGGTGTTTTGCCGAGGAGAAAATGTCGTTTGACGAGGTTGTCACATGCCTTGAAAAGAGCCTCATACGGGGGGCACTGAAAGAGGCGACGGGAAACAGGTCGCACGCCGCAAGGATACTGGGGATGAATCTCTCCACGCTCCGCGACAAACTGAAGAAATACAATCTCCCTGATGAGCCATAAGGAGGGCACCCCGTAAAGGGAACCACTTCACGCGCATTTTCCCACGTGGCCTGGCGGATTTCCGCAGGCAAATGGCGGGAACCCGCTCTTCCTCCCCCCCCTCTCCCATCTCCACCCCGCAATTTCTCCCCCTGCGGTGGGATCCCGGCTGGCACGATAAATGACCCCTTGCCACGCACACACATACCGAATACCATGACACCGAAACTTGACAGCTGCCAGATCCGTGGAAACGTCATTGAGGCATTTGAGATGGGGGGACAGAGCGTATTGCGTGTTTCCATCACCGGGGGATCGCTCGATTTCCTCTCCGATCCGGAGAGCAGATTCCATCTCGGAGACTCGCTCCTGCTCAACGGAGAATTCAGGCTCTGTTCAGCGAGGCCTGCGCTGGATCCCGAGGAACACCACACTGTCGCGGACGCGGACCTTCTCACCTGAAGAGAGCGCCATTGACGGAATTCCGCCACCTGTCGACGGAATTCCACAGATCGAGAGATGAAAATCCTCTCAGTCTCTCGCCAGCGCAAGAGATCGAGTGGCATTGATATTGCTCACCGCATAAACGCCATCCCGATCATATACCGCACGGCCGACGATTCAATCCTCACCACTCGGAGGTCTCTATGGGCGCATCACCCATTACAATCTGGGAGCACGCGCAACTTCAGGGTTACACGCGCCGTGACTTCATCAAATTCTGCGGCTGGATCGCAGCCGCGGCCGGCATCCAGTCAAACGGCGTAGCCCAGGTTGTCAAGTCGCTCGACACCAAGCCGCGGCTCCCCGTGGTCTGGTTTCATTTCCAGGAGTGTACCTGCTGCAGCGAGTCGTTCATACGCTCCTCCCACCCGATCGTCTCGGATATCGTGCTCGACAAGATCTCGCTGGACTACACGGAAACGCTCCAGGCCGCGGCCGGGAAACAGGCCGAGGAAGCGCTCCATGAGACGATGAAGAAATACAGGGGCGAATACCTGATGCTCGTGGAGGGCTCGGTGCCAACGGAGGAAGGGGGGGTCTACTGCTGCATCGGCGGACGGACAGCGCTTGACATCGTGAAGGAAGCCGCAGAGGGGGCAAAAGCGATCGTCGCCTGGGGAAGCTGCGCCTCCAACGGATGCATACAGGCCTCACGCCCCAATCCCACGGGCGCCACACCGATTCACAGGATCATCACCGGGAAACCGATAATCAACGTTCCGGGCTGCCCCCCCATCGCCGAGGTGATGGCCGGAACGATCGTCCACCTTCTCGCGTTCGACCGGATCCCGGAGCTTGACGGCCTCGGACGCCCGAGGGCCTTCTACTCCCGGCGGGTCCACGACACGTGCTACCGGCGGCCGAACTACGACGCCGGTTTGTTCGTCGAATCGTTCGACGACGAGAATGCGAAACGGGGATACTGCCTGTACAAGGTCGGCTGCCGCGGCCCCGTGACATACAATTCCTGCGGCGTCATGCGCTGGAACAACGGCGTGAGTTACCCGATCCAGTCCGGTCACGGCTGCATCGGATGCAGCGAGGCGAATTTCTGGGACAACGGCCCGTTCTACCAGCATCTGGCCGCGTTCCCCGGATTCGGGATCGAGACCACGGCGGACAAGGTGGGGGTTGTACTCGGCGTGGCGACGGCGGCAGGCATCGCCGCCCATGCAATCTCCACCAATATCAGGAAGCGGAAACTCATACAGGAGGAGATCAGGAGCAGCGACACCTCCGGTGATTCGAAGAAAGGAGGCGCCTGATGTCAAACCGCATCGTCATCGACCCGATCACGCGCATCGAGGGGCACCTGCGCGTGGAAATCGAAGTAAAGGACGGCAGGATCGTCGACGCATTCAGCTCCGGCACGATGGTCAGGGGGTTTGAACGGATACTCAAGGGGCGCGACCCGCGGGACGCATGGGCGTTCGCCGAGAGGGCCTGCGGCGTATGCACGACGGTGCACGCACTGGCGTCCGTGCGGACCGTGGAGGACGCGCTCGGCATCACCGTGCCGCCGAACGCGGAACTCGTCAGGAACCTCATGTTCTGCGCCCAGTACATGCAGGACCACGTCGTCCACTTCTACCACCTGCACGCGCTCGACTGGGTTGACGTCGTGAGCGCGCTGAAAGCAGATCCGACGAAAACCTCCGCGATCGCTCAGAGCATATCCTCATGGCCGAAGAGCTCGCCGAAGTATTTTGCGGACGTCCAGCGCCGGATAGCGGCCTTCGTCCAGAGCGGCCAGCTCGGGATATTCGCGAACGGGTACTGGGGGCACGCCGCGTACAAGCTCCCGGCGGAAGTGAACCTGCTCGGCGTGGCGCACTATCTGGAAGCCCTCGAGTGGCAGAAAGAGATCGTCAGAGTCCACACGATATTCGGCGGGAAAAACCCCCACCCGAATTACCTCGTCGGCGGAGCCGCCTGTGCGGTGAATCTCGACGATGCAAACGCGCTGAACGCGGAACGCCTCGCCTACGTCGGTCAGCTTTTCGAGGACGCTATGGCGTTCATAAATCAGGTGTACATCCCCGACCTTCTTGCCGTCGCGGGCTTTTACAAGGACTGGGGGGCAATCGGCGGCGGCCTCGAGAACTACATGGCCTACGGCGATCTCCCCGTCAACGGGTACGGCGATCCCTCGCATTTCAAATTCCCCCGCGGCGTGATACTCAACAGGAACCTCGCGGAAGTCCTTCCCGTGGACGGGAAGAGCGCCGACCAGGTTCAGGAGTTCATCTCCAGCTCCTGGTATGAGTACGCCGGAGGGGACGCCACGGGGCTCCACCCGTGGGAGGGCGAGACCAACCTGAAATACACCGGTCCGAAGCCGCCGTACGAGTATCTCGACGTGACAAAGAAGTACAGCTGGCTGAAGACCCCCCGCTGGAAAGGGCACGCGATGGAGGTCGGCCCGCTGGCCCGGCTCCTCGTCGCCTATGCCTCGGGGCGGGAAGAGGTGAAGGATGCGGTCAACGGGGTTCTCAAGGCGCTCGACGTCCCCGTGGCGGCGCTTTTCTCGACGCTCGGCCGCACGGCAGCCCGCGGCATCGAGACCCAGCTCATCGCGGGCTGGTCGAAGGAGTTCTACGCGCAGCTCCTAGCGAACATCAAGAACGGGGACACCCGCATGTTCAACAACGCACGGTGGGACCCTGAAACGTGGCCTGCGGAGGCGAAAGGGGTGGGGATGACGGAGGCCCCGCGCGGGGCGCTGGCACACTGGATCGTCATCAAGGACAAGAAGATCGACAACTACCAGCTTGTGGTCCCGAGCACGTGGAACGCGTCTCCCCGTGACGCGAAGGGACAACGCTCCGCGTATGAAGCGTCGCTCATCGGGACTCCGATACGGGATCCCGAGAAGCCGCTGGAGGTCCTCAGGACGATCCACTCGTTCGACCCGTGCCTCGCGTGCGCGGTGCACCTGTACGACGAACGGGGGACATACGTCCACCAGATCGATTCGTTTTAGGAGGCCCGCATGGAACAGCTATCGATACGCCGCGTGTACGTGTGGCAGCTCCCGGTGAGGCTGTACCACTGGGTGAATGCGCTCGTCGTCCTCGCGCTGGCGGCAACGGGGTATCTCATCGGCAGGCCGCTGGCGATCGCGAACGCCTCGGAAGCGTCCTACAGCTACTGGTTCGGGACCGTCCGGTTCATCCACTTCGTCGCCGCATTCCTCTTCTTCTTCAACTTCCTCTTCCGGATCTACTGGGGATTCGTGGGAAACGCGTACGCGCGGTGGCCCAACTTCCTTCCATTCCGCAGGGAGCAGCTCCGCGAAGCCGTGGACGTCCTCAAGGTGGACATACTGCAGGCGACGGTCACGCCGCTGGAATCGGTGGGTCACAATCCGCTCGCAGGGTTCACGTACTTCCTGACGTTTCTGGCGTTCCTTTTCCAGTCGGTCACGGGGTTCGGAATGTACGCGGCGATGAGCGACTCCTGGCTCCCGCGCATGTTCGCCTGGATCGTCCCCCTCATGGGAGGGGACTTCGCGGTGCGCCAGTGGCACCATATGATGATGTGGTTCTTCATTCTCTTTTCGATCGTCCACGTCTACCTCGTTTTTTATCACGACTATGTTGAGGGACGGGGGGTCATCTCCTCCATGGCGGGAGGCTGGAAGTTCGTCGAGAAGCGGCAGAAATAGCACGTCACCACCCCTCCGGGGCGGTCCGAAGATCCGGGCCGCCCCTTTTTTGTTTTATTCCCGGCGTTTTGTATTATTCCCGCGATGACGACACATCACCCGACAATACTCGTTCTCGGCATAGGCAACTATCTGATGGGCGACGAAGGGGTGGGGGTCCATGCCGTCAGAGAGCTCGAACGTCGGCCGGTTCCTCCGGGCGTGAGTCTTCTTGACGGAGGAACGGGGGGATTCCACCTCCTCTCCTACCTCCAGGATTACCCCACCATACTTCTCATCGATGCGACGATGGACGGCAGCCCGCCCGGCACCGTGCACATCCTCCGTCCCAGATTCGCCAGTGATTTCCCGCGCGCGCTGAGCGCGCACGACATCGGGCTGAGGGACCTGATAGAATCGACTATACTCACGGGGAATCTCCCCGATATCCATCTCGTGACTGTGTCGATCGGCAGCCTGAACGACATGACGACGGAGCTTTCACCGCCGGTCAGGGCGGCAATCCCGTCGGTTGTTGATTCCGTCATCCGGATACTCAGTGAGATTCTACCGGAGAAACCAGGAGGGGACGATCGATGAACGGCGCAGCAGAAAATCCGGGACGGACGATACGCGTGCCCGGGAGGCCGGGATACCTGAGGAGACGCTCCCGCTATTCGGCGCTCCGGGGACCCCGATACTTGTCGCCGGTAAATGAACGGAATGACAATGGACGAAACTCTTCCCACGCGCCATCACAGACACAATCAGCGAACTGAAATGAAAAAAGGACTGGTACTTCTCACGATTGCCGTGCTTGCCCTCGCCGTGGCAGGATGCTTCCCGGGCACAAGCACATACACACCCAGGGAGCCCGCCGGCTTCTTCTCCGGGGTCTGGCACGGATGGATCGCACCCGTCTCTCTCATCGTCGGATTCTTCCGGCCGGATATACGGATCTACGAAACGTACAACACGGGATGGTGGTACGATTTCGGATATTACATCGCCGTCATTTCCGGGTTCGGCGGCATCACGCTCTCGCGGAAACGGAGGAAGAAAGACCGGTCGTAGCATCTGCGCTGCCAAATGGCGGCGGGACTTCCGATCTCGCCGGAGAGCGGCGAGCTCTCCAGCTTGCGCATCGCACGCCGAACCCGTACCTTGCAAGGGGGATGACGCCCCGTTTCCCCGTGGATCCGGATGCAACGGGGCGCAGCGGAGCACACATGCACGAACTATCGGTGGCACAGAGCATCGTCGACATTGTTCTCCAGCATCTGCCGAAGGGGGACCATGTCGCCGTGAAAAGCGTCGGGCTGAGACTGGGCGAGATGGCGGGGATCGTTCCCGACTCACTCGAGTTTTGCTTCGGCGCGATCACACAGGGGACACAGCTGGAGGGGGCAACCCTCACCATAGAGCATGTCCCGCTCCGGGTGCACTGTAACGACTGCGGTGCCGACGGCACCATCGAACCGACGCTGTTTGCATGCCCCTTGTGCGGCGGAAGATCGCTTACGATGCTCTCGGGGCGGGAGATGCAGGTCAGGGACATCGAGGTGGAAGAAAGGGAAGGGATCCGATGAGCGTCATAACGATCGAACGGAAGGTTCTTGAAAAGAACGACGAGGTTGCCCGTCAGAACCGGCTGCTGTTTCAACAGCACGGGATATTCGCCATCAACGTCGTGAGCTCACCGGGAGCGGGGAAGACAAGCCTGCTCGAGCGGACGCTTGAATATTTCGCGGGGCGCGTGGGGGTGGCGGTGATCGAAGGGGACGTGCAGACCGACATCGACGCGCAGCGCGTGGCACAATACAACGTGCCGGCGGTGCAGATCGTCACACGGGGGGGATGCCACCTGGAGGCGAACCTCGTGCACGACGCGCTCGAGAATTTCGACCTCACGAACGTGAAGCTCCTCATTATCGAAAACGTCGGCAACCTCGTCTGTCCCTCGAACTATGACCTGGGCGAAGCGATGAAGATCGTCGTCGCCAGCACGACCGAAGGGGACGACAAGCCGCTGAAATACCCGGCGATGTTCCGGAATTCCTCCGTCCTCATCATCAACAAGATCGATCTCCTCCCCTACCTCAACTGCAAGATCGGAACACTGCGTGCAAACGCGCTCCGCATCAACCCGTCGCTCACGGTCTTCGAGACTTCGTGCACGACCGGAGCGGGGATCGCTGAGTGGGCCAACTGGCTCATTGCGCGCGCAGCATCGGTGAATGCCTGACGAGTCTCCTCAACCGGCTCCACAGGTTCCAGAACCGCTTCCAGAGCGACTTCCATTTGTTGATACAAACCTCTGCGTTTCCCTTGTTTTGCTTTCGTTTTATTTTCGGATACGGGAATCCGCCCGAATTCCTTCCCATATTTGAAAATCTTTCCCGACTCACGTTTCATATCCGGTCCGGATTCGGCCTTTTCAAGTCGTGGCACGGGCATTGCGCCTGTTACGGCGGCGAGGGCGCACAACGTGACCCGGATGCCACAACAACCTTATTTGCCATGACATGCCTCCGACAACTCAAGAAAAAGCACACCCGAGCGGCGACAACAGGTTCAAACTGCTCGATCGGGTCATCACAAAACATCAGTCGCGCGGCGACGCACTCATTGAAGTTCTTCATGCCGCACAGGGGATATTCGGATTCCTCGACAACGACCTTCTCATCTACGTCGCCCGCGGGCTCAAGCTTCCACTGAGCCGGGTCTACGGGGTCGCGACGTTTTATCATTTCTTCACGCTCAAACCAAAAGGGGCGCACACGTTCGTCCTCTGCACCGGCACCGCATGCTACGTCAAAGGGGCGGCCGCGATACAGAAGGCGGTGGAGCACCGCTGCGGAATCAGGTTCGGTGAGACGACTCCCGACAAACAGGTTTCGCTCGTCTCGGCGCGGTGCGTCGGGTCCTGCGGGCGCGCACCTGTCGCCGTGCTCGACAACGAAGTGGCGGGAAAGCTGACGCCGGAGACGGCCGTCGGCAGGATCGGTGAGTGGTTCGAAATACCCGGGGAGGCAGCGGCATGACAGTCGAAGAACTGAAAGAACTTGCTGAGAAAGAACTCGAACGGCAGCACCAGTACAAGCACCGGATCACGTACTGTTCCGCGGCGGGGTGCGCTTCGTGCGGGGGGAACGTCGTGCGGGATGCCCTCGCAACGACAATCAAGGCCAGAAACCTGGAGAAGGACGTCGAAATTGCCGGGACCGGGTGCATGGGACTCTGCGGCGAGGGGCCGCTTGTCAGGATCGCGGAGGACGGGGCCCTCTACCAGCGCGTGGATGCCGCAATCGCGGAGAGGATCATCGACGAGCACATACTCCGGGGGAAACCCGTTGCGGAAAATCTCGTCGACACGACAGATCCATTCTTCTCCTCGCAGGTGAAGATCGTCCTCGAGAACTGCGGGACGATGGATTCGGAGCGGATCGACGACTATATCGCTTCCGGCGGGTATGAAGCCCTTGCGAAGGCGGTCACAGAAATGAAGCCCGCCGAGGTCGCGGAAGAAGTCCGCAAAAGCGGGATCCGCGGACGCGGCGGCGCGGGATACCCTACGGGACTGAAGTGGGGGATCGTGCGCAAGGCGCAGGGGGAGCAGAAGTACGTCGTGTGCAATGCCGACGAAGGGGATCCCGGTGCGTTCATGGACAGGAGCGTACTGGAAGGGGACCCGCACCGTGTTCTCGAAGGGATGGCCATCGGCGGGTACGCCGTGGGCGCGTCGGTGGGATTCATTTACGTCCGGGCGGAGTACCCGCTTGCAATCGAGCGCCTGCGCCTTGCCATCAAACAGGCGGAGAGGCTCGGGCTTCTCGGCAACAGGATATTTGAATCGGATTTCAACTTCAGGATCGACATCAGAATAGGCGCCGGCGCATTCGTGTGCGGCGAGGAAACCGCGCTGATCCGGTCCATCGAAGGGAAGCGCGGAAGACCCCGGCCCCGCCCCCCCTATCCGGCGGAGAAAGGGCTCTGGGGGGCACCGACGCTGATTAACAACGTCGAAACGTTCGCGAACATTGCCCCGATCATACGCAAGGGGAGCGCCTGGTTCGCCGCGATCGGGACGCCGAAGAGCACGGGGACGAAGGTGTTCGCGCTCGCGGGAAAGATCCGGAACACGGGGCTCATCGAAGTCCCGATGGGGATCCCCCTGAGGAAGATCATATTCGACATCGGGGGAGGAACGCCCGAGGGGACGACGTTCAAGGCGGCGCAGACGGGCGGTCCTTCGGGAGGCTGCATACCGGTGGAGGCGCTCGATCTCCCGGTGGACTACGAGTCGCTCGCGACAGTCGGTTCCATCATGGGGAGCGGCGGACTCATCGTCATGGACTCGACGTCGAACATGGTGGACGTGGCGAAATACTTCATGGAATTCTGCGTCGACGAATCGTGCGGCAAATGCGTCCCCTGCCGCGTCGGGACGGTCCATATACACGGACTCCTCGAGAAGATCTCGCTCGGGAACGGGACGACGGATGACCTGGCCCTTCTCGAACAGCTGTGCCAGATGGTGAAAGACACGAGCCTGTGCGGCCTGGGGCAGTCCGCCCCGAACCCCGTCCTCTCGACACTCCGGTTCTTCCGGAACGAATACACGGAGCTCGTTCGCGCACCGGAAGGGTTCGTGCCCGCAGGCACGCCCGATGAACAGCCACTCACGCGGTAACAGGACACGACAATGGCGATACTGACACTGACAATCAACGGCGAGCAGGTCAGCGGCAAAGATGACGAGAGCCTGCTTTCGATCGCTCAGCAGCACGGGATAAAAATACCGACGCTGTGCCACCTTGAAGGGCTTTCCGACGTGGGCGCCTGCCGCCTCTGCCTCGTCGAAGTCGAGGGGTCGACAAAGCTCTTCCCCGCCTGCACGACAAAGCCGAAGGAGGGGATGGTGGTCTCCACCGACACCGAGCGCCTCCGGAAATACCGCCGCACAATCATCGAATTCCTCGCCTCCGAGGGGAACCACCAGTGCTCGGTGTGCGTCGTGAACGGGCACTGCGAGCTCCAGAACCTTGCGTACGAAACGGGGCTTACGCACGTCTCCGTCCCGTACCTCTACCCGAAAAAGACGCTCGACGCATCGCACGAGCATTTCATCATCGACAGGAACCGATGCATCCTCTGCACCCGGTGCGTCAGGGTCTGCCATGAAGTCGAGGGGGCGCATACGTGGGATCTCTCCGGGCGCGGCATCGCCTGCGAGATCATCTCCGACCTGAACCAGCCGTGGGGAACATCAGAGAGCTGCACCTCCTGCGGCAAATGCGTCCTCGTCTGCCCCACGGGCGCGATCATTGAAAAAGGGGAAGGGGTGTCGGAGATGGAGAAGAAGACCGATTTCCTGCGGTACATCGTGACCGCCCGGCAGAAACGGGAGTGGATCAACGTGGATTCAGACGAAGAGTAATCTGAGGAAAGAGCATAATGAAACCGAGAGTGGCTACAGCATGGCTTGGCGGGTGTTCGGGGTGTCACATGTCGTTTCTCGACATGGATGAGCGGCTCATCGAACTTGCGGACAACATGGACCTCGTCTATTCTCCGATCGCCGACATCAAGAAATTCCCTGAAAACGTCGACGTGACTCTTGTCGAGGGTGCGGTCGCCAATACCGAGCACGAGGAACTCGCCCACATCATCAGGCGGAATTCCCGGATCGTCGTCTCCTTCGGGGACTGCGCGGTGACGGGGAACGTGACCGCGATGAGAAACGGGCTCTCGCTCGACGCGGTTCTCACCAGGTCGTACATCGATCTCGCCGACCTCACGCCGCAGATCCCGCGCGACTACCCGACGATTGCGGAACTCATGAAACAGGCTAAGCCCCTGCACGAGATCATCAGGGTCGACGCCTTCATACACGGGTGTCCCCCGACCGCCGACTCGATCTGGTCCGCGGTAAGCCAGCTCCTTGAAGGAAAGCTGCCTGCCCTGTCTCACGTCTACCTGCGATACGGCTGACGGGTTCCGGGGACGAATCCCGTGACGACATCACAAAGCAACGGCAAAGAACAGAAAGCGGAGAGACTGAGGAGAGAATGTCAAAGACGATCACGATATCACCGGTTACACGCATAGAAGGCCACGCAAAGATCACGATCCACCTCGATGACCGGGGGAACGTCATCGACGCCAGGTTTCACGTGAACGAGTTCCGCGGTTTCGAGAAGTTCTGCGAGGGGCGTCTGATGTGGGAGATGGGGGGGATCACATCCCGCATCTGCGGGATCTGCCCGACGAGCCATCTCATCACCTCCGCAAAGGCGGGGGACGACATACTCGCGGTCGCGATCCCCGAGACGGCGGAGAAGCTGCGCCGGCTTATCACGCTGGCACAGTGGATACAGTCGCACGCACTCAGCTTCTTCCACCTGTCTTCACCCGATTTCCTCCTCGGGTTCGATTCCGACCCCGCGACCCGGAACATCTTCGGGCTTGTTGCAAAAGACAACGATTTCGCGAAACGGGGGATCCGGCTCAGAAAATTCGGGCAGGAGATCATCGAGGTCCTCGGGAGCCGCCGCATACACACACCGTGGGCGGTTGCGGGGGGAGTCCGTGAGCCGTTCGATTCCGGAAAGAGGGATCATCTCCTCGGCTGGATTCCCGAGGCAAAGGAAACCGCGCAGGTTGCGCTGAAGACCCTTCGCGGGATTCACGAGAAATTCGCGGCGGACATCCCCAATTTCGGCAGTTTCCGCTCCATGTTCGTCGGGCTCGTGGCGCCCGACGGCGCGCTCGAATATTACGACGGAACGCTCCGGGTGATGGACGGGAGCGGGAACATCATCGCAGACAAGATCGACATACACAAATACGCCGATTACTTCGGCGAGGCTTCCGAGAGCTGGTCGTACCTGAAATTCCCCTACTACAAGCCGCTCGGGTACCAGAAAGGAATGTACCGTGTGGGGCCGCTCGCGCGCGTCAACCTCTGCGACTACATCGACACCCCTCTCGCGGAGCAGGAGCGGCAGGTGTTCAAAGCCTCGGCGGGAGACGCCGGCGCGGTGAACAACTCATTCTACTACCACTACGCGCGGCTCATCGAACTCCTCTTTGCGGTCGAGAAAGCCGAAGTGCTTCTGAACGACCCAGCGATACTCGGCACGGACATCAGGTCGCGGGCGATGATCAACAGGCGGATGGGGATCGGCGCAAGCGAAGCCCCCCGCGGGACGCTCTTTCACAGGTACGAGGTCGACGAGAACGGCGTCCTCCAGAAGGTGAATCTCATCATCGCCACGGCGCAGAACAACCTGGCGATGAACCGGACCGTCCGCCAGCTCGCGATCCAGTACATCGACGGGAACACGATCACCGAGGGGATACTGAACCGGATCGAAGCGGGGATCCGGTGCTTCGATCCGTGCCTTTCCTGTTCGACGCACGCGTCGGGGCAAATGCCCCTCCACGTCCAGATCATCGACGCCGAAGGGAAGGTCGTCAGCGAGAGGGTACGGTGACAAGGACGATCATCATCGGATACGGAAACACGCTCCGGCGCGACGACGGGGCAGGGGTGACGGCCGCGGAGCGCCTGGCCCGGGAATTCCCGGAGACGGAGGTCGTGACAGCGGCCGGGCTCTCCCCCGAGCTGGCCGAGAGCGTGTCCGGATGCGACAGGGCGATATTCGTCGATGCAAGCGTCCGGACGAAAAACGTGTGCGTGACGCGCCTTGCTCCCGCAGGAACAATTGACAGAGAGGAAGGGCATTCCCTCTCGCCGGAATCGGTCCTGGGGCTCTGCTCCTCGCTGTACGGGAATGCACCCGAAGAGGCATTGCTCGTAGAGATACCCGCGTTCGACTGCGGATTCGGCGAAACGATGAGCGCCGCGACACTGCGCCTCGTCGATTGCTCGGTTCAGCTCATTCGAGAACTTCTCACCGGCGAGACCACCCCCGAAATCCTCCTGTACCTCGCCCCGTCACCCGCCGATGACTGAAGAGCGGGGTTTATTTCCGGTTTCTTAGTACTTTACACCGTGAATTCCCGCGTCCATATTGCGATCCGCGGCGCGGTACAGGGGGTCGGCTTCCGCCCCTTCGTCTACCGCCTGGCGACCGAACTGCGACTGACGGGATGGGTTCTCAATTCTCCCGCGGGAGTCTTCATCGAGGCGGAGGGTGACAGGACGCCCCTCGACGCGTTCATACTCCGGCTCGGCGCGGAAAAGCCTCCGCTCGCATCGATACAGAGCATGGAGTGCACGTTTCTTGACCCATCCGGCTTCTCATCGTTTGAGATACTCAAGAGCACGACATCGGGAGAGACGGGCGCGTTCGTCCTTCCCGACATTGCCCCCTGCCCCGACTGCCTCGCCGAGATCGCCGACCCGAAGAACCGCCGCTACCGTTACCCCTTTACGAACTGCACGAACTGCGGACCACGGTTCACGATCATCGACGCTCTCCCCTACGACAGGCCGAACACATCGATGAAGGGATTCCGGATGTGCCCGGAGTGCGTGCGTGAGTACGAGGACCCGGCTGACCGCCGGTTTCATGCACAGCCGATTGCCTGCCCGGTCTGCGGACCGCGGGCGGCATTGTGGGACGGGGAGGGAACACCGCTTGCACACGATCATGACGCGGTCGCCGGCGCTGCGCGGATGATCCGCGAAGGGCGAATCGTTGCACTCAAAGGAATCGGCGGTTTCCAGCTCATCGCAAACGCGGCGGACAACGACGCGGTGAACCGCCTCCGGGCGCGGAAGCACCGTGAAGAGAAGCCGTTTGCGCTCATGGCCCCGGACATCGCGGCCGTGCGGCGACTGTGCGAAGTATCTCCGCTTGAAGAACGCACACTGGGATCACCCGAAGCACCGATCGTGATACTGAGAAAGATACCGGGTGCAGGCCCGGGCGGTGCGGCTGCCGTGGGATCCGCAGTCGCCCCGGGGAATCCCTCGCTCGGGATAATGCTCCCCTCCTCCCCTCTTCATCATATACTCATGCGGGAGATCGAATTTCCTGTCGTCGCCACGTCGGGGAACCTCACCGACGAACCGATCTGCATCGACGAACATGACGCTCTCCTGCGGCTCGGCGGCATAGCAGACGGGTTCCTTGTGCACAACAGGCCCATACTCCGGCACGCAGACGATTCGATCGTCCGCATCATGCTCGGCCGTGAGCTCGTTACGAGACGCGCCCGCGGGTTCTCCCCTCTCCCGGTCGCACTGGAATTCCGTGCGCCGCAGTTGCTCGCTGTCGGAGCGCACCTGAAGAACGCGATTGCGGTCTCCAGGGGAGAGAACGTGTTCATAAGCCAGCATATCGGCGATCTCGGAACGAATGATTCGCTCGACGCTTTCAAGCGGGGGGTGAAGGACATGCTCTCCATGTTCGATGTGACGCCCGAGCGTGTTGTTTCTGACCTCCATCCGGACTATCTTTCGACCGGGTTTGCGCGGTCCGCCGGAATTCCCCACGTCTCCATCCAACATCACCACGCACACATCGCATCCTGCATGGCGGAAAACGCCCTCCGGGGCACGGTTCTGGGCATTTCATGGGACGGGACCGGATACGGGACGGACGGAACGATCTGGGGGGGAGAATTCTTTGTTACAGACGGGGGGACATTCAGGCGTGTCGGCGCGCTAAGACCATTCCGGCTTCCCGGTGGCGACAAGGCCATAGGGGAACCGCGGAGGCAGGCGATCGGGCTCCTTTTCGAGCTCTACGGCGACGGGATGTTCAGCCGGACGGAGCTTCCCCCGTTCGCGTCGTTCTCAAAAGTCGAACGGGGCATCCTGCGCAACATGCTCATGAAGGGGATCAACTCCCCGTTCACATCGAGCGCGGGGAGGCTCTTTGACGCCGTCGCATCGCTTGCGGGGCTGCTGCAGGTGAGTTCTTTTGAAGGACAGGCCGCGATGGCGGTGGAATTTGCACTCAGTGAAGACCGCGGGGGTGCATACCCGTTTGATGTCAGGGAATTCGACCGGCCAGGCGGCACAGGGGATCACTCCCGCCAACGAGCGGTGGGATTGGATGAAACTCAATCCCGCAAAAGACCGGCGGGATTGGATGAAGCTCAAACTCGCTGGATCGTGGACTGGTCTCCGATGGTGACGGCGCTCCTCGAGGACGTGGAGAACGGCACGGGGGCCCCGGCGATTGCCGCGAGATTTCACAACGGGCTTGTCGAGGCGGCGGTGAGCATCGCGCGGAACGCCGGCGAAGAACGGGTGGTCCTGAGCGGAGGATGTTTCCAGAACCGCTACCTGACGGAGCGGCTCGTGGGGCGACTGCAGGAGGAAGGGTTCCGGCCGTACTGGCACCAGCGAGTGCCCCCGAACGACGGGGGGATCGCGCTCGGACAGATCGCCGTCGCCGCGAAACGCATGCTGAACGAATCCTAAGGAGGAAAGAACGATGTGCCTGGCAATCCCCGGAAAAGTCATCAGCATCGAACGGGACGAATCCCCCGTGATGGGAAACGTGAGTTTCGGCGGGGTTCAGAAGAAGATCTGCCTTGAGTGGGTGCCGGAAGTCCGCGTCGGCGACTACGTCATAGTCCACGTCGGCTTTGCTCTCAGCACCGTGGACGAACAGGAGGCCCTGGAAACGCTCACGCTGTTCAAGGAGATTGAGGACGCAAACGATGAAGAGGCCGCAGGGACATGAAATACATCGACGAGTACAGGGAAAATGCGTCCGCGACAAAATCGGCGGAGTTGATACGCCGGATTACGACCCGGCCCTGGACCGTCATGGAAATCTGCGGCGGCCAGACGCACACGATCGTCAAATACGGAATCGAGTCACTCCTCCCCTCCGAACTCACGCTCGTGCACGGACCCGGGTGCCCGGTGTGCGTGACTCCTCTCGAGCTCATTGACAGGGCGATTGCGATCGCCTCGCGGACCGACGTCATACTCACGTCGTTCGGCGACATGCTCCGCGTTCCGGGCTCTTCGAAGGACCTCCTTACCGTCAAGGCGGAAGGGGGAAATGTGAGGATGGTCTATTCGCCTCTGGATGCACTGAAAATCGCCCGCGAGAACCCTGAGAAGAACGTGGTGTTCTTCGGTGTCGGGTTTGAGACCACCGCCCCGGCAAACGCGATGGTGGTGTACCAGGCAAAGAAGCTGGGGATCGGAAATTTCTCGCTCCTCTGTTCGCACGTCCTCGTCCCTCCCGCGATCAGCGCAATACTCTCCTCCCCGACGAACAGGGTGCAGGGATTTCTTGCGGCCGGCCATGTGTGCACGGTCATGGGGTACGAGGAATACATACCGCTCGCCGCGAAGTACCGTGTCCCCCTCGTCGTGACGGGGTTCGAGCCGCTCGACGTGCTCCAGGGAATATACATGACCGTCAGGCAGCTCGAAGAGGGGCGGTACGAGGTGGAAAACCAGTACAGCCGCGCCGTCAGGCGGGAAGGGAATATTCCCGCGCAGAACCTCCTCCGGGAGGTGTACCGCGTGTCTGACAGGGCATGGAGGGGGATCGGCGTAATTCCGGAGAGCGGGTTTGAGCTCAGCGAGGACTACGCGGCGTTTGACGCAGGGAGGATATTCGATGTCGGAGAGATCAGGACGCAGGAATCCCCCCTGTGCATTGCCGGGGAGATCCTCCAGGGCCTCAAGAAGCCGAACCAGTGCAGTGCATTCGGCACGCTCTGCACGCCCGAGCACCCTCTGGGGGCGCCGATGGTATCTTCTGAAGGGGCGTGCGCGGCATATTATCATTACGGTGAATACAAAGGAGGAGCTCAGCCTTGAAACAGATCGTCGACCTGTCGGCCGGGCCCGCCTGCCCCCTCCCGCTTTCGGAGTACAAACAGGTCCTTCTTGCGCACGGCGGCGGGGGCAAACTCACGCACCAGTTGATCACGAACATGTTCGCCCCCCGGTTCGACGACGAGATGCTCGGATTGCTTCACGACGGGGCCATCTTCCCGGGGGAAACCGGGAAGTTCGCGTTCTCCACAGACTCGTACGTGATCAAGCCGATATTCTTTCCAGGCGGAGACATCGGCGAGCTTGCCGTACACGGCACGGTGAACGACCTCGCCATGTGCGGTGCGATACCGCTTTACCTTTCATCCGCGTTCATCATCGAAGAAGGCCTTCCGATGGACGATCTCTGGAAGATTGTCGTCTCGATGAAGTCTGCGGCAGACAAGGCCGGCGTAAGGCTTGTCACCGGGGATACCAAGGTCGTCGACAGGGGAAAAGGAGACGGGATATTCATCAATACGTCGGGGATCGGTCTTGTCAATCCGGCGGCGGAAATCGATCCAAGGAACGCCAGGGCCGGTGACAGGATCATCGTGAACGGGCCTATCGCCGTGCATGGTATTGCGATCATGTCCGTCCGCGAAGGGCTTGAATTTGAATCCGAAATCAGAAGCGATACCGCCCCATTGAACGGACTTGTGGAGAGGATACTCAAGTCCGGGAAAGACGTCCACGTCCTCAGGGACCCGACCCGGGGGGGAGTGGCAAGCGCGGTCAACGAGATCGCGGAATCATCGCACAAGGGAATACTTCTGAATGAAGAGTCGATCCCGATCGGCGAGGAGGTCAGGGGAGCGTGCGAGATACTCGGGCTTGACCCTCTGTATGTCGCCAATGAGGGGAAGCTGCTCGCGTTTGTCACGCCGGGTTCCGCGGACAGGGTCCTGAATGAGATGCGCTCGCATCCGCTGGGGATACACGCCGCAATTATCGGAGAGGTGGTTGACGACCACCCGGGAATCGCCGTGATGAAGAGCCGGATAGGCGGTACGCGCGTCGTCGACATGCTCTCGGGAGAGCAGCTCCCGAGGATCTGCTAGCGAGCTCTCCTTACCGGCGGAAGTTTGGTCGAATTGCCACGGCTCCATTGTGCCGCCCCCCGTACGAACCTTCGGACCAGCCCGTGATTTCCCCCGGAATACAGCACCCACCGCGCGCAGAGAGTGCTTGACTAAGATGTCGTCATTTATCATCTTATATGACGACATACACGGCATTTACCATGAGCCCATCGATTCGGCGCATCCTCAAGCTACACAGTCTCCTTGAGAAGAAATCGCACTTCCTTTTCGGACCTCGCCAGACCGGCAAAACGTACATGATTCACGAGGAGATGGGTGATACTCGCGTCTATGACCTGCTGGATTCCTCGGTGTTCGTGGCATTGAGCCAGAACCCGGGCCGCATCGGGGAAGAAATCCAGGGCCGGACAAAGTTCGTCGTCGTGGACGAAATTCAGATGCTGCCATTTCTTCTGCACGAGGTGCATCGTCTCATCGAGAGCAGAGGGGTTCGGTTCCTGCTCACCGGATCGAGTCCACGGAAACTTCGCCGCGGGGGGGTGAATCTGCTGGGAGGACGGGCGAGAACCATGTACCTTCACCCTTTTTGCTGGAGAGAATTGGGGGAGCACTATGATCTATCAAGAGCCGCGCGGCACGGGCTGCTGCCGCCGATCTACTTCTCTGACGATCCTATTGCCGACCTCAAGGCATACTCCGGATCGTACCTGCAGGAGGAGATCGTGGCAGAGGGAGCCACCCGCAATGTCCCGGCGTTCAGTCGATTTTTGCATGTCGCAGCTCAGGCGAACGGGACCGTTGTGAACTTCACCAACATAGCAAACGACGCCCAGGTCCCCAGGACGACTGTCTACGAGTACTTTGAGATCCTCAAGGATACCCTGCTCCTGCATGAGCTCCCGGCATGGACCATCTCGAAGAAGAGAAAACCCCTCGTATCCTCGAAATACTATTTCTTCGATATCGGCGTAGTCGCGTCGCTCCAGGGCCGTGAATTCCGGGCAGGCACCACGGAATTCGGCGAGGCATTCGAGACATTGCTCATGCACGAGCTGATCTGTTATCGGGACTACGAACGGGGCGATCCGCTTTCCTTCTGGCGATCCTCTTCGGGCTATGAAGTGGATTTCATTATCGGCGATCACACCGCCGTAGAGGTGAAGGCGAAACGCAACGTGGGAGACACTGACCTCCGCTCCCTCCGTGCCCTGACGGAGGAAGGGAAACTGAAACGCTACCTCTGTGTTGCGTTGGAGCCACATCGTCGTACGGTGCGCAATATCGAGATTCTCCCGTTTGCGGCATTCCTGGGAGAACTATGGGGAGGGAAGTATTGCTAGCAGGGGCGGGAATCGACGCCTTCGGGCGCCTGGCGATCCGACGAGGCCGACCCGTCAATGGTGTGGCCGATGGATGCGGTACGTAATGAACAGATTGCGTTCACCCGTCGATGATGTCCCGTATCGCCTTCGCGACGTCGTTGTACCGGTACGGCTTCATTATGATACGGTTTATCCCGAGTGACGCCGCGGTCTCCGGGGTGAGGTCGTCACTGAACCCGGTACAGAGAATGACGGGGAGATGCTCTCTGACAGCCCGGACTTCTCTCACAAGTTCGATGCCGGTCATCCCCGGCATGGTCTGATCCGTAATGAGTATGTCAAACTCGTTCCCGCCGTCCCTGAGGAGCTTCAAAGCCTCGAGGCTGCTGGAGGTGCCGGTGACCCTGTAGCCGAGCTGGGCGAGGAGATCCCTTGCAGTTTCAACGAGCATTCGTTCATCATCAACAAAGAGTATCTGCTCCGTTCCGAAGAACGGAATCATGTCGTTGTCGTGCGCGGCGGTTATCGCCGGCTCCTTCGAGACAGGGAGGTACAGCCTGAACGTCGTGCCGGTTCCCGGCCCGGTCTCCACGAGGACGTCGCCCCCGGCTGATTGCACAACCCCGAGAACGACGCTCAGTCCCATGCCCGTGCCTTCCCCCACACCCTTGGTCGTAAAAAACGGTTCAAATGCCTTTGACAGGGTTGCAGCATCCATCCCGCAACCCGTATCCGCGACCTCTACTACGGTGTATTCACCGGGCGCGATTTCTCCGGACTGTCCGTACACCTTCCGGTCGAGATTTTCCTCGTAGAGCCGGATGGTCAGCGTCCCCTTGCGGTTCATGGCATGAACTGCGTTCGTAGCAAGGTTGAGGACCGCCTCGTGTATTTTTGTGGGGTCGGCAAGAACAGGATTTGTCTGCCTGCTGACGTCCGACCGTATCATGACCGATGAAGGGATCGACGCTTTCAGAAGTTCCAGCACCTCTTCAATCACCGGCCGCAGCGAGATGACCGATCTGTGCGTGGACCCTTTCCTGCTGAACGTGAGTATCTGCTGTATGAGTTGTTTAGCCCTGTCCGACACCTTGAGTATTTTAAGCAGGTTTCTCTCCAGAACGGATCCCTTTTCCGCATACCGGAGCGACATGTCCGCGTAGCCGATGATCCCCCCGAGAACGTTGTTAAAATCGTGGGCAATGCCTCCCGCGAGCGTGCCAATGCTGTTCAGCTTCTGAGCCTGGCGAAGCGCTTCCTCCGCACGCATCCGCTCCGTGACGTCCCGCAGCACTCCTTCATGGTAGAGGACATTCCCGTTTTCACCGATGACATGCCGCCCATGGTCTTCAACCCAGACCTCCGACCCGTCCTTTTTCTTGAGCCGGAACACCGCCATTTCTTCCAGCTTCTCTTCCAGCGCTGCGCTCTCCCGGTCGCCCGGCGCAAAATACAGATCTGATTTTATATCGATCCCCAGGAGTTCTTCCCTGTCTTTGTATCCGAGTATTTTCACCAGCGCCGGATTGACTTCAAGGAATTTCCCTTCATGACTGCTTCTGTATACACCGTCCGTCATCGTCTCAATCAACTGGCGGTACCGTTCTTCACTTTCCCGCAATGACCGTTCCGCGCGCTTCCGCTCGCTTACATCGACGATGAATCCGCTTATCCCGGCTATCCCGCCGCTGTTGTACATGAGGGCCGAATAGACAAGCGCGTCGAAGCTCTGCCCGTCTTTTCGCAATGCCGTGTATTCCATGGACCCGCCGGCTCTCCCCAGGACCCGCTGCTGGATACGCTCCTGAACTTTCCCCCGATCCCGGGGGGCAACGAATTCCAGGATATTCACCCCTCGATCGATATCGGCATTACAGAGCCCGAACCATTCCATGCCGTGCCGGTTGGCATACATCACCTTTCCCGTCAAGTCCGCTTCGAATATCGTTTCGGGAAAATTCTCCGCCAGCTGTCTGAACCGGTCTTCACTCCTGCGCAATTCCTCCTCTGCCCGCCTGCGTTCGGTCATGTCCGTGTGCTGGATGATGGCGTTTGTCACTTTTCCCCGCTGATCCAGGACAGGTGATATTTTTACATCCAGGTACATCGAGGCAGGACGATCGAATGAAATGCCGTTGACCTCCGCAGTGTCGTACTGAATGACAAAGTGAGCAGCGATCCCCTTTTCGAAGACGTCTCTTACAAGCGGCATGAAACCGTGTTTTTCAACAACATTGTCGTTGAGTATACTGTACTTGCCCACCACGTTCTCGTCCCGCGCGTGGAACGTGTCGCGTAACGCCTGATTCGTGCGGATGACGAACCCGCGTTCGTCGGCGATCCAGAGCGAATTGGGGCTGCAGTCAATGATATTGTTGAGAAATGCCTGTGATATGCGCAGCTCCTTTTCCGCCCGCACGAGCGTTGTGAAACTGGCCGCCATCATGTAACCGACGATTGCGAAACATCCGACGAACAGTTGAAGGTCGGCTAACCGGGTCGATATCTCGCCGACGGTTCCGCCCCAGGGGGATGGTCCGTTCGCGATCGCGGGACTGACGATTGCGGCAACAAACAGAAGAACGAGCGCGAGCGTAACGCCCCGCAGCCCCAGACGCAGCGCGGGCCATATCAACGCGGCGACGAGAACATACGGATGGACCGTGATCAGCGACGTGATGTAGACCGGATTGAAGACGGCAAGCGCAAGAGCCGTTACAACGACCATGCATGCCACGAATTCGACGACGTCCTTCAGCTTCACATCTTCGAACGAATTCCGGAACTCGGCTATCCAGACAACGATGAAGGGACCGACGAGAAGAATACCGAGACAGTCAGCGACGTACCACGACTGCCACACACGGGCGAATGAAGTACCGCTCGTCACCATCGACGTTCCGGCGCCGATGCAGGAACTCAGGGCGCTTATGAATACGGCGCCGGCAATAAGAGCGAGGACTTCCTTCACCCGGTCAAAGTTGTGGAAATCCCTGCTCCAGCGGAGAATGAACAGGGCACATCCGATGGATTCCACCATATCGCCGGCCATGAAACCGACCCCGGCCGTGAGCGAGCGGCCGCCGAGCGGAACATCCGATATGATTCCGGAGAGTGCAAAGATAAGAGTGAGCGCCGGCCAGAGGCGTCCCGGACTCAACAGGAACGCCGCCAGCGCAATCCCGGCGGCAGGCCAGATCAGCATGGTGATCTGCTGCGCATCCGGGTAGAGAAAGGCGATCCTGTGAGCGAGAAAGTACGCCAGTCCGCTGACAAGGACACGGGAAATATCACGGCGGGGAGAGGGACGAGCGACATCCGGCGCATGTTCTTCTGCGTTGTGTCCCATGACTCTCCCCTTCTGTATGTATCCGCGAGTGTGAATCAGCTTCATTCAGAGACAGTATACGGCAATGTCACGATAGGATATGCAGATGCGGGAAGCAATACGTGATATAGCGTAGTTTGTCGAATTCTCGCGAGAATACCCGGGGAAGGTTTTGCAGGAGGATGCGAGGAGGGCGTTACGGGCCAGCCTCTTATCGGTGGTTCAACCCGGGAGTGAAGCAGAGAGGGTTCATGATCCGCCAACGGGGAGCCAGGAATCGAGGAGCGCTTTCTGGGCCGGGGTTATGTCGCCGGATTCCTTTATGCGATAGGGCGTCACGGCCGGGGCGGCGAGTTTCAGAGCAAATTCACGGAGTTTGTCGCTCCGGAAGACCGTCACACGGAGAGTATCGCCGGGATTGAAATCCTTCAGCCGCTGGGGGAGCGTCGCTGCGTTGATCCTCAGTCCCTCAAGCGCCACAAGTTCGTCCCCGCCGTCGAGGCCCGCCGAGAACGCCGGGGAGCCGGCGATGACCCGCGTGATCCGCGTCTTTCCGCCGTAGTCGGAGAGATCCATCCCCGTCCAGACTCCCTGCTGCACGTCGGACGGGAGAAGGTCCAGCCCGGCATAGGAAAGGACCCTCTCCCAGTCGATCCGGGCGGTGCTGTTCACGAGCGAGTCGAACACTCCCTCCATCGGCCTGCCGCCGATTTCACCCGTAATCCGCCTGATGTCGGCGTTCGTGTATCCGGAGCCGCTTCTCGGAAAACGCCTGAAGAGCCCGCGCATCACGTCGTCAAACGAACGGGCGTTCCCCGTGGCGTGACGGATCTCCAGGTCGAGCACGAGGCTGACCGCCTCCCCCTTCTCGTAGTAATTCGATTCCTCGTTGAATGCATCACTGTTCCCCCGCCAGAACTTGATCCAGGCGTCGAAGCCCGACTCCGCAAGCGACTGCACGCCGTTCCCCGGGCGGAGCCGGTCATCATAGACCACGTGCGCGAGGCCATCAAGGAATTTCTCGCGCGTCGACAGCCCCGCCCTGACAAGCAAAACGCCGCCGTAGTAGGACGTCGTCCCCTCCGCCAACCAGAGCTCTTCCGTGTAGTTCTCCTTCTGATAGTCGGGATGGGCAAGAGCCGCCGGCCGTACCTGCTTGACGTTCCACGTGTGGAAGTATTCATGGGAGACAAGCCCGAGGAACCCGCGGTACGTATCCGGGTTCCTGAACACAAACGGCTGACTCACCATGATCGTCGAGTTCATATGTTCGGTCCCTCCCCCTCCTTCCGGGACGCAGTGGAGGAGGAAGACGTAGCGGGTGTACGGCAGACGGCCCCAGAATTCACGGTTCACACGGACGATTTTCCCGATGTCCCTCGTCAGCGTATCGGCCTGCCAGTTCCCCCCTCCGTATATGCTCAGAACATGGGGCACACCCTCCGCTTCAAAGGCGAAATCCTTCTGCGTCCCGATCTCAAGCGGACAATCCACGAACGTATCGTATTCCGGGGCATGAAAGTGGTTGGGCGAGGCCGACTCGAGCCCTGTCGTCACGTGCCACGCGGGCGGGGGAACCACGGTAAGCGTTACGGGGTGAGTCCGGTACTCCGGAGCGTACATGAACACTGCAGCACCGTTTACGAACGCATGCCCGTCATCGAGTCCCCTCGTACGCTGGTCGAATTCGTCGGCATAGATCTCATATCGTATGCTGACGTCGGCGGCCCCGGCAAGCTCTATGCGCCACGTCGATTTGTCGGTTTTTGACCAGCGGAGCGGACTTCCCTCCGCCGCGCTCGCATCGAACCGGACTACTCCACCGGCAAATTCTAGAACCAGGTATCTCCCGGGACGCCAGACGGGGAGCATGACGTCGAGCGTCTTCCTCCCCGGGGGGAGGCCCGAGTAGCGGAGAGCCACATTGAAAATGTGGCTTGAGGGGAGGGGCATGGAGAGCGTGTACTCAATGCGCGGCAGCGGCGTTTGCGGCGGCTGCGCGCCGGCAATCATCGGGATCATATCAGAAAAAAGGAACAGAAGGAGGAAGGCACGGTTGTGGATCACGGTCATTCCTGGCGGTTTGCTTCAGTATCCATCTTTTGTGACTCTCAACGGGGACCGGCACTCAATTCGTTCCTGTAGACTTTCCCATCTTTCATGACGAACTTCACGTGCTCCAGGACTTCAATGTGCTGAAGCGGATCCCCATCGACGGCAATGACGTCTGCAAACGCGCCGGGAGCGATCTCCCCGATCTTTCCTTTCATGTCCAGAAGCTCGGCGGCAACCACGGTTGCGGAATGTATCGCTTCCATCGGGGTCATTCCCCACTTTACCATGTACGAAAACTCCTTCGCCTCGTTTTCCGTCCACGGAAATCCGCCGACGTCCGTCCCGAACGCTATTCTGACCCCCGCATGGAGCGCCTTTCTGAAGACAACAGGCTGGACCTCGAGCAGGGCTTTATTGGCGGGGTTCCCGGCGGCGGCACGTCCCTCGGCCACGTAGATGTTCACGTAAATCGTGGGGCACCAGTAGACCCCTTTTTTCACCATGAGCGCAATGCATTCGTCGTCCATCGCGAAGCCATGCTCGATGGAGGAGGCCCCTGCGTTGACGGCGGGGAGTATTCCGTCGCGCGTGACGGCATGGGCGGCAAATCTCTTGCGGGAAACACGCGTTTCGTCCCCGATCGCCTTCAGTTCCTCTTCCGTGAAATTCGGGATGCTGTGAAACGCCCCGTCAGCCGAGCGGTAGTACCCCCTGTCGGCATACACCTTGATCCAGTCTGCACCGTACGAGAGCTGTTCTCTCACCGCACGCCTTGCTTCCGCCTGACCGGTGATTTCCTGGACCCCCTTGGGCATGTGGATCTCCCACGTGTACAGGCTGTTGGGAAGAGGATAGTGACCCGTCGTGTTGATGGACCTCGTCGAGACAAAGAGCCGCGGGCCGTCGATGACCCCTCTCGTGATCGCCTTCTTCAGATCGACGTCCGCGTACATCGCCCCTTCGGTCTCCATGTCCCTGAGCGTCGTGAAACCGTTCATGAGCGCAGTTCTGCAGGAGACTGTCGCACGGAGCGTCCTGTAGGGGATAGATTCCTTCAGGAGCTGCTCGTCGTAGTCTTCCTCCGTGACGTCGCCCTGGAGAAGGACGTGCGTGTGCGCATCGATGAGCCCCGGGAGGACGGTCAATCCCGAAAGATCGATGACGTGCGCCCCCGGAGGGACGTCGGCCGCGATCTCCTTTATCATGTTTCCTTCTATGATCAGGACGGCATCCCTGCGGGGGGCACCGGAGGCGCCGTCGATGAGCGTTCCGCACCGGATCGCCGTAACGGCGTTTTGTGCCGGGGCAGTGTACACGGCTGCAACGGCGATGAGGAGAATCGGGAGTAGTTTCATCCGGGGGGTATCCTGAAGTGTGACGTGGGGGCGGATGATGGAATATGAGCCTTCCGGTTGAAAGAGTCAAGAATCCTGATATCTTCAGAGCCAGATTCCTCCCTGAACTCACGTCCACCCCACGAAAGGCCCGCGATGAGCATATCAATACGCAAGGCCGTCCCTTCTGACGGCGCCGAGATACTCTCACTTGTCGAAGCACTTGCCGCATACGAGAAGCTGGATCCTCCCGACCGGGATGCGCGGGAGAGGCTCCTCCGGGACCTCTTCTCCGGACGCCCACGACTCGAATGCTACCTGGCGGAAATTGAGGGACGCCCCTGCGGTTACGCGTTCGTCCTTGAGACATATTCGAGTTTTCTTGCACTGCCGACGTTGTACCTCGAGGATCTCTTCGTCCTCCCCGAGTCGCGCGGGAAGAAGGCCGGATACGCACTCTACACCGCCATGGTCCGCGAAGCGCGCACACGGGGATGCGGGCGGATGGAGTGGACGGTGCTCGACTGGAACGAGCCGGCTATTAACTTCTACAAACGGTCGGGCGCCCGGCACATGAAAGAGTGGCACCTCTACCGGCTCGTGAGGGAGGATATGGAGAGAATTGCAGGGAAAGCAGCGGTATGACGGGGGATGCAGGATTGGCTCGATTTCCCCTCATCCGGCACTCAAGCGTGCCTCCGGCTCGTACCCGTGTCACCTGTGTGTGTGGTCATCGTGTGATTTCACGCACAACAACATTCGACGCAATTCCGCACATTTTGGCAGTTACGTGCAGCGAACTACGGCCGACAGGGTACAGTCATGGACATACTGCTTGTTGACGACAACGAAGACTATCTCTTCCTTGTAAAACACGTCCTCGACGAGAACGGATACACGGTACATACGGCAAAGGACGGCATGGAGGGGTGTGACGTTCTCACGAGGTCGGACATCGACCTTATCATCTCGGATATCAGGATGCCGCGGCTCGACGGCGTGAAAATGCACGCATTCGCCCGCGAGATCGACAAGTACAAGAAGACAAAGTTCATATTCATCTCCGGTTTCCGTGACGTCTACTCGCAGGCGATCAACCTCGACCCGAAGCTCGACTTCCTTCTTGACAAAACGACGTCGGTGACAGACCTTCTGAAGCTTGTCGACGAGCTGATATTCGGGAGGATAGCCGGGGCCTGGAACTAGCGGAGGCGGTGCGCAAGCACAACCACCCCTTTCGCCGAGAACGCTGAAAGCCGCCCGGCGTCAGTCGCTTCGACGAAGACGACGTACATACCCATCCTTGCAATCACCCTCTCCCCGTCCCGACCGTCCCAGACACATTCTCCCTCTCCCGTAGACGGCGCACACGTCGCAAGCGTCCGTACGGCGCGCCCGCGGGCGTCGAATATCCTCACGGAAACCGACCATACCCCCCGGGGAATCCGGTAGTGAATCACCGTTGCGTCGTCGACGCCGTCACCGTCAGGCGAAAACGGATTGGGAGAGGCTGCGACGGTCCCTTCGGGGGCTGCAGCGGAGAGCGCCACGCTGTTTCTCGCACCGGGAGTACCCCCTTCCGGGAAAGCGCACGTCGACCAGTTTCCGGGATCGTTGGAATTCCCTCCCCCGAGTATTCGCTCCAGGGACCTTCCCGTCCTGTCTATGACGGCAGGGTTATGCCACGAAGGGGAATAGCACACGCTGTCCAGGACCGACCCCCGATTGTCCGCAAGCCGGAGCTCTTCACCCGCATTGTTCAGACGGGTCTCCCACGTCCGGGGGATGACAACCGTCCCGGCTGCGGCCCCGGCGAGCGCGGGGAAGAACCGGAATATCCCGGAGTCCTCGGCGGCGACCGCACATTTGCCCGGGAGGAGCGGAGCGCCCGCAAAAGGGAGAATCATTGTTTTCGGGGTCGAGGAGGGGGCACCTCCGGCGATGAGACACCACCGGCCCAGGTTTACCGGCCGGTCTCCGGTGTTCAGGAATTCGACGTATTCCCCCTCCCCGGCAAGAGGGGCGAACATAATTTCATTGATAACGACACTTCCCGGCTTTGATGCAACGTCGATTTCCAGGGGGAGGAGGTTGTCCGACAGATCCGCATCCGCAGAGTCCGACAGGACAGCCACAATGTGATTCACTCCTCCCGCAAGATACACAGCGTGAATCGTTACGAGCGCCGAGTCCCCGGGTCCGGGCGAGGATTGCACGGGAGCGCGCGCGATGAGATCGCACGGGAGAGAGTGCACCGTGTCGCCGCAATCACGATAGAGAGCGACCGAAAACCCCGCCATCGGCGTCAACCCCGCGTTGAGCACGGTCACCGTAATGGAGACGGGATCCCCGGCGCGCGGCAGGGCCGGCTCACACGCAAGCCTGACGAGCGCGAGATCAGAGACCGAATGAACTGTGAGCGTGACGTCGTCAAACCTGAGAGTTCCGGCACTCCCCGTTGACGCGGGAACGACGCGCCACCGGAGTCTCACGCGCGGGTTCCCGGCGAGTGCACGGGGGAAATCCCTCACCGATTCCACATAGGTAACAGATCCGTCCGCAAGCAGCGTATCACCGGGGAGCGCCCGCCAGGAGAGACCGCCGTCGGTCGAACACTCAACGACAACCGGTGAGATGAACGTCGAGGAGCGTCTCATGAACCATGAGATCTTCTCCGGCACCACTCCCGTAAAGTCGAACTCCGGCGTCGTCAGCGACTGCGCAACTGTACCGTTTGTGACGGAGACGCAGTTCGGCGCCGATCTCGGCGCACTCTGGCTCACGGTCATGTCGGGCGTCCCCGGGCTGCGGTTGGCCGTCGATTCCCAGCCGGCGGGAAGGAGAGGCGGAGAAGCCATGTCGAAGTTCTCGGCGTACGGAAAGACATTCACCTGTCCGGGCGCGGAGTGCGCGACGATGATCTGCATCGCAAGAACTGCGGGAAAAAACGCCCGAAGAGCATACACAGTCATCCCGGCACGCCTGTTTGACTTTTTAGTCCCTATTCAGTATATACGGTTGCATAATACTACCCGCGACCATGGACCAGTTACGAATTCTTTTCGTCGATGACGACGCCGACCTCCGGCGGATCGTCAGGGACCAGTTAGTGCCGCAGGGATTCGTCATGGACGAGGCGGAAGACGGGGCGAAGGCGATCGGGATGCTCGAGAAGGGAAATTACGACCTCATGCTCCTCGACATCAACATGCCCGTGAAATCGGGGATCGACGTCCTCAAGTTCATCAAGGAGAAGGGACTTTCCTGCAAGGTGATCATGCTGACGGGAAGAGTGGGCTTCTCCGTCGCGACGGAGACGCTGAAGCTCGGCGCGGACGACTACATCACCAAGCCGTTCAACATCGACTACCTGCTCTTCGCGATAAAACGTGTCATGGGGAACAAGTAGGCCGATTGAAACGCCGGAGGATGGGGCTGAAAACGCGAAAGCGACCGTAAGGTCGCTTTCGCCGTTTTACGCATCGCATGAAGAACCGGTCAGGTCCCCGCGGAGTAATCGTCCATGTACTTGACCTGCTCCGGGGTGAGCCTGTCGATGGTAAGCCCCTGCGTGGAGAGTTTCACGGAAGCGATCTCCTGGTCCTGCTCGGGGGGGATGTCGTGCACGGCGTTTTCCAGACGGACCCCTTTCCTGTGGAGCTCCACGAGGCGAAGCTGCGACATGAACTGGTTGGCAAATGACATGTCCATGACCTCCGAGGGGTGCCCTTCCGCGGCCGCAAGGTTCACAAGCCGCCCCTGCGCCAGCACGTAAAGCCGGCGCCCGTCCTTCATCGTGTATTCCTCGTTATTCATGCGGATCTCGCGTTTCTTCCTCGTGAGCCCCGCGAGATGGACAAGGTTGATTTCGCAGTCATAGTGGCCGGTATTGGCGACGATGGCCCCGTCTTTCATCAACTTGAAGTGGCGGTCGACGATCACGTCCTTCACCCCGGTGGCGGTGATGAATATGTCCCCCACCCTGGCGGCCTCATCCATTTTCATGACCCGGTACCCCTCCAGCGTCGCCTTCAACGCGGCGGTCGGCTTCACCTCCGTGACGATCACGTTGGCGCCGAGCCCCTTCGCCCGGAGCGCCACCCCCCTGCCGCAGTGCCCGAACCCCGCAACGACGAGATTCTTGCCCGCGAGAAGCACGCTCGTGGCGCGCAGGACGCCGTCAAGCGTCGATTGCCCCGTCCCGTACACGTTGTCGAAGTCCCATTTCGTCTCCGCGTCGTTTACCGCGATCACCGGGTACCGCAGCGCGGAATCCGCGGCCATCGCCCGGAGGCGGTGAACGCCGGTCGTCGTCTCCTCCGTTCCGCCGATCACGTACTTCTCGGCGAATTCCGGGTGCTTGTTATGGATCGTGAAAATGAGATCCGCACCGTCATCGAGCGTGAGATTCGGATGGAACTTGAGCGTCTCCTCGATGCACCAGTAGAATTCCTTGACGTTCATCCCGTGCCACGCGAATATCGAAATCCCTTCTTTCGCAAGCGACGCCGCCACGGCGTCGTTCGTCGAGAGCGGGTTGCAGCCGCTCCAGCTCACTTCCGCGCCGGCTTCCACGAATGTCCTGACGAGAACAGCCGTTTCCTTCGTCACGTGAAGGCATCCTGCGATCCTGTACCCCTTGAACGGCTTGCTCTTTGCATACTTCGCGCGAAGCGCCATCAACACCGGCATGCGCGATTCCGCCCATTCAATAAGCATGTCTCCGTCCGCCGCAAGCTTCAGATTCGCCACCTTGAATCTTCCCGTTGTCTTGTTCATCGTTCCTCGAAATGATTTATGAAAAATTGGTGTCGGAGCGTTCCTACTTTATCGCCTTCACAAGCAGGTCGACAAGGTCGAGTTTCTCCCACGTGAAGTCCCTGTCGTTACGTCCGAAATGCCCGTACGCGGCCGTCTTCCTGTAGATCGGCCTGCGCAAATCGAGCCGCTTGATGATGCCGCGGGGCGTCATGTCGATTTCCTTGAGTATCACCCGGTCGAGTTCGCTGTCCGGGATGCGCCCCGTGCCGAACGTGTTGACGAGAACGGAGACGGGCTGGGCGACGCCGATTGCGTACGCCACCTGGATCAGGCACTCATCGGCGAGCCCCGACGCCACGATGTTCTTCGCAATGTGCCGCGTGGCGTACGCCGCGCTCCGGTCCACTTTCGACGGATCTTTCCCCGAGAATGCGCCGCCCCCGTGGGGAGCCTTCCCGCCGTACGTATCGACGATGATCTTCCGGCCCGTCAATCCCGTGTCGCCGTGGGGCCCACCGATCTCGAACCGCCCGGTGGGGTTTACATGGATGATCGTGTTCTTGTCCAGAAGCTCGGGGGGAATCACCCGCCGGATGACGTGCTTGATCACGTCCTCCCTGATCTTCTTCTGCGTGACGCCCGCGTCGTGCTGGGTGGAGATGACAATCGTGTGCACGCGGGCGGGCTTCCGGCCGTGGTATTCGATCGTGACCTGCGATTTGGCGTCGGGCCGGAGCCACCGCATCAGGGAGGTCTGCTTCTTCCGGACGTCCGCCAGCCGCTTGACAAGCTTGTGGGCGAACATCAGGGACATCGGCATGTATTCCGGGGTCTCGTTCGTCGCATACCCGAACATCATCCCCTGATCCCCCGCACCCCCCGTGTCCACGCCGCGGGCGATATCCGGCGACTGCGAATGAATGCTCGAGATGACAGAGCACGACTCCGCGTCAAAACGGTATTCGGCCTTCGTGTAGCCGATATCGCGTATCACCTGCCGCACGATATCCTGGACCTCGATGTAGGCGTTCGTCGTGATCTCTCCCCCCACGAACGCGAGACCCGTCGTGACAAAGCTTTCGCACGCAACCCGCGCGGACTTGTCCTGCCCGATGATGGCATCGAGGACGGCGTCCGAAATCTGATCGCAGATTTTGTCCGGGTGTCCCTCGGACACCGATTCCGACGTGAACAGATATGACATGGTTCTCCTTGCTGAAATGACGAATACCGAACCGTGCGAAGATCAGAAGAAATCAATTTCCGAGGCGCCACCGACATTGATGCGCCGGTAGCTCCCCGACAGCACGGAACCGTTCCCCACGATGGAATTCTCGAGGAGCGCTCCGTGGACCTTCGCGTGTTCGCTTATTATCGAGTTCTTGATGACGGCGTCGCTGATCTCCGCCCCGTCGCCGACGCTTGTGCTGGGACCGATGATGCAGTTGGAGAGAACGGCGGTGGGGGCGATGTACGCCGGCTCGTTGATGACGACGCCCGGTATTGCGCGCACCGTCGAGTGTTTCTCCAGGAGAGCGCGGTTCGTCGAGAGGAGCGTCTCCGGGCTGCCGCAGTCGTACCACCCTTCCACCATGAACGGCACCATCTTCTCCCCCCTCTCGATCATCATCTGGAGGGCATCGGTGAGCTGGTATTCCCCCTTCGTACGCCGGTCGGCGGCCACAAGATCGTCGAGGCAGTCGCACAGAAGCTGCGGGTTCCGTATAAAGTAGAGCCCCACGACGGCCAGGTTTGTCGCCGGCTTTTCGGGTTTCTCGACGAGCTTCGTGATCCGGCCATCGGCGGTCTCCGCCACACCGAACCTGCGGGGATCCTCAACCGCCTTCACGCCTATCGCGGACGTTTTTCCCTTCAGGACAGGCGTGAGGTCCACGTCGAATATCGTGTCCCCAAGGATGATGAGCACCGGATCCGTTCCGAGTGTTTTGCGCGAGAGGTGTATCGCATGCCCGAGGCCCAGACGCTCCTCCTGCTCCACGTAATCGGCGCGGAAGTTCGGAAACGCCTCGGCAACGTACTCGGTGATCTTGTCCCCCATCAGTCCGACAATGATCGTCCCTTCGAGGATCCCCTCGCCGACGATCTTGTCGATGATGTGACCCAGTATGGGTTTCCCCGCGACGTTCAGGAGAACTTTGGGAATTGCGTATGTGTGGGGACGGAGCCGGCTCCCTGCGCCGGCAACCGGGATGATCGCTCGCATCGAACCGGTAGACTCTTTCAGGCGTGACGGAAAATGTCTCTAAAGGTAGGGAAAGAGGGGGCGATAATCAAGGCAGAACGCGGCGGGCGTCGCTCCCGGAGAAGGGAGACGGGCGTCTTCACGCCCGACAGAGTCGAAGTGACATGCCGGGGGCGGCTGTTTGATTCTCAGGCGTCAAATCGCTACTTTCTTCCGTATTTTGTTTCCAACGTTCCCGGTCCGCATGCCCAGAAAATCCCCCGGTCACAGGACGACATCGCGCAAGAAGCAACACGTCGAAATCACGCTCGGGAAGGATGTCCGTTTCAGGGGGAAGACCACAGGGCTCGAGCGACTCGAGTTCGTCCACAACGCCCTCCCCGAGCTCAACTTCGATGAAATCGATACGAGGACCCGGTTCCTCGGCAAGGAGCTTGCGCTCCCGCTTATGGTCTCGTGCATGACGGGGGGCTACGCGGGCGCACTGGCGATCAACAGGGATCTGGCGGCAGTCTGCGAGTCCACGCGTATCGCGCTCGGGGTCGGGAGCCAGCGGCAGGCGCTTGAGGAATCCCGCTACCACCGGACGTTCAGCATCGTGCGGGAGATCGCCCCCACGATCCCCGTCATCGGGAACATCGGGGCCGCCGAGGTCGCGCACATGAAGGACCCTTCCGCAGCACTGAGGCTGGCGGAACTCGTGGACGCGGACGCGTTCGCGGTTCATCTCAACCCCCTGCAGGAGTTTCTTCAGCCCGAGGGGAATCCGGCGTTCCGCGGCGTGCTCAAAGGGATCGCCATGCTCGCCCGGAGTCTCCCGGTACCCCTGATCGTCAAGGAGATCGGGGCGGGGCTTTCCCCCGGCGTCATCCGCCGGCTGCTCGATGCAGGGGTCAGGATCATTGACGTTGCCGGCGCCGGCGGGACGAGCTGGGCGGGGGTCGAGGCGCTCCGGAGGAAAGACCGGGCCGAAGCTGAGCTGTTCTGGGACTGGGGGATTCCCACAGCTCAAGCGGTGGCGGACGCCGCCCGCCTCCGCAGGGAGGGGAAAGAGTTTACGCTCATCGCATCGGGAGGGATCGCCTCCGGGCTCGACGCTGCAAAGTGCATCGCGCTGGGGGCGGACATCGCCGCATCGGCGCGCCCGCTCCTGGCGGCGCTCAGGAAGGGCGGAAGGGGCGGCCTCCGGCTTCTTCTTGAATCGTGGTCGAAGGAGATGCGGGGAGCGATGTTCCTCACGGGAAGCGCCCGGCCTGGCGATCTGAGAGCTGCACAACTTGTCACGTACCCGACAGATGACACACGAGAGCTTCCGCCGGCGGTATGAATCGATCCGCCTGCGCACGGACAGGCGGCTCGGGCGGGTCAACCCCGCCCCCGGGGCACCGCGCCTGCGGGAAACCTGCAGGTACGTCCTCGACGGCGGGGGGAAAAGGGTGCGCGCGGTCCTCCTGATACTCTCCTGCGAGTCGGTCGGGGGGACGGCCGCACGCGCGCTCCATGCGGCGGCGGCAGTGGAGATACTTCACAATTTCACGCTCGTCCATGACGACATCATGGACAACGCGGACGCGAGGCGGGGGCATCCCACCGTTCACAGGAAATGGACCGTCAACGACGCGCTTCTGGCCGGCGATACGCTACTCGGCGCCGCGTACCAGGCGCTCCTCGAGACGCCGGGGTCCGCCCAGGGCAGGCTCACCGGGGTGCTGACGCAGGGGCTCCTTGACGTCTGCGAGGGGCAGTCGCTGGACCTGGAGTTCGAGGAGAGGACAGACGTGAGCGTGAAAGAGTATTTCAGGATGACGGGGAAGAAAACCGGCGCACTCATCGCGACCGCAACGGAGCTCGGTGCGATTGTCGGAGGGGGAACCCCATCGCGGGTCGCCGCCCTCCGCCGGTTCGGCTTCCGGCTCGGCAGGGCGTTCCAGGTGCAGGACGACCTGCTTGATATCGCAGGAGACGCGCACGATTTCGGCAAGACGATCGGCGGGGACATACTCGAGGGGAAGAAGACGTATCTCCTCCTCAGGGCGGCGGAACGGGCGGAGGGTGAAGACAGGAAACTCATCGAACGGATACTCCGGAAAGAAGGCCGGTCCCTCGGGTGGAAAACGGACGACGGCGCGGTCACAGCGTCCGGGAGCACCGTTGTCGCGCAGATGAAAGACCTGTACGCGCGGTACGGGGTCCTGGAGGACGCAGGTAACGTCGTGGAGCGGACGACGGGCGAGGCCGTGTCCGAGCTTGCACGCCTCCCCCGCACGGCAGCGCGGGAGATGCTCCACCGGCTTGCGGAAGAACTCGTCCACAGGGAATCGTAAAAGGCTGCCGGGGGAAATTCCCCGGCCCGGGGAACGCCGGACACTGCATGATCGAACGGACCGTCACCATAGTGAACCGGAAGGGCCTCCACACCCGGCCCGCGGCGAGCCTCGTCAAGACCGCGGCGAAGTTCCAGGCGGAGCTCACGATCCGGAAGGACAACCTCGAAATCAACGGAAAGAGCATCATCGGGGTCATGACACTCGCGGCGGAGCAGGGATCCACGCTCGTCCTGCAGTTCGAGGGACCCGACGAGGAGGAGGCGTGCAGGGCGATGGAGGATCTGTTCCGCCGTGGATTCGACGAGGAGTAGGATGGACACCGCAAAGGTCACCGGACAGGAAACAGTACTGAAGGGGGTCGCGGCGGCGCCGGGGATTTCCTTCGGCCCCGCTTATCTCTACAGCAAGCTCATCCCCCGCGTCGAGCAGAAATCGATTGCGCCCGCCGACGTGGAGGGGGAGATCGCCCGGCTCAGAAACGCCAATGCACGCTCGGAAAAAGAGCTGCAGAAGATCCACGCGTTCGCCGAGCAGAAGCTGGGCTCGCAGAATGCGCGCATCTTCGAGGCGCAGATCATGATACTCGCCGACGCGATCCTGATGGGAGCGATCGAAAAACGGATCGGCAGCGAGCTGAAGAATGCGGAGTTCATCGTCGCAGACGAGATCTCGAAATACAAGCAGGTCATGCTCGCCGCGCACGACGAGTACATGCACGAGCGCGCGCACGACGTCGACGACGTCATGAACCGGATCATACGGAACATACAGGACCAGAAGCTCTTCTCGCGGCTCGAAGGGGCTTCGATCATCGTCTCGGAATCGCTGGCACCGTCCGACACCGTCATATTCAGCCGCAACCAGGTGCTGGGATACGCGACGGATCTGGGGGGGGTCACGTCGCATGCCGCGATACTCGCCCGGTCGCTGAAGATCCCCGCCGTCGTCGGACTCCGGTCGGCCACGAAGGGGATACTGACGGGCGACGCGATCGCCATCGACGGATACGCGGGCCTCATTATACTCCATCCGACGGAGGAAACACTCCAGACGCTGGAACGGAAGAAGGAGCGGTACAGGGAATTCGAAGGGAGGCTCGTCAACATCGCGGGTCTCAGCGCCGAGACCATCGATCACAAGCAGATCGAGCTTTCCGCGAACATCGAGTTCGCCGCCGAGATCGAATTCGCACGGACGCAGGGTTCGGCGGGGATCGGGCTCTTCAGAACGGAGAGCCAGCTTATCGGCAGGGCCTCCTATCCGACCGAAGAGGAGCAGTACCAGGCGTACAGGGAGGTGGCCGACGGCGTGTTCCCCAATTCCGTGATTTTCCGGACGTTTGACGTCGGCGGGGACAAGATCTCCCCCGACGCGGAGCACGAGGCGAACCCGTTTCTCGGATGGCGCGGGATCCGCGTACTCCTCGACCGCCCCGAACTTTTCCTCGACCAGCTCCGGGGCATTCTCCGCGCCAGCACAAGGAAGAACGTCAGGATCATGTTCCCGATGGTCTCGACGGTCCAGGAGATCCGGCGCGCGCGGGAACTCGTCGCGACCGCCAAGAAGGAACTCGACGCCCGCGGCCTTCTGTACGACCCGGACATCAAGACCGGGATCATGATCGAAGTCCCCGCCGCGGCGGTCCTTGCCGAGCAAATGGCGGCGGAGGCGGATTTCCTGAGCATCGGCACCAACGACCTGATCCAGTACCTGATGGCCGTCGACAGGGACAACGCCGCGGTGGCGCCGCTGTACCAGCAGTTCAACCCGGCCGTCCTCATGACGATCCGGCACATCATCGACGCCGGGCACAAGAAGGGGGGATGGGTCGGCATGTGCGGGGAGATGGCGGGGGACCCGCTTGCGACGGTCCTCCTTGTCGGGATGGGGATCGACGAGCTGAGCGTTCTGCCGAGCGTGCTGCCGGAGATCAAGAAGATCATACGTTCGATACGGTACAAAGAGGCAAAGAAGGTCGCCGACAAGGTGCTTGCGATGTCCACGGACCAGGAAATCAGGGACCACCTGTCCTCCATCATCAAGAACAAGGTCCCCGAAATCCCCCTTGACGAATAACAAAGGACGCCCCCAATGACACTTGAAGACATCCGTTCGGCCGACCCGGCCGGCATGTACGACCTCATCAGGAAATTCCCCGGACAGATCCGCGAGGCGGTGACGATCGGCAACGCGGCACGGATCCCGTTCACGGCGCGCGGCATACGGAACATCGTCCTGTGCGGGCTTGGCGGGTCCGCTATCGGCGGCGACCTCCTGAGGACGTACCTTGCGGACGACCTTGAAGTCCCGTTCATCGTCAACCGCATGTACACGCTCCCCGCGTTCGTCGGACCCGGGACGCTCGTCATCATCTCGAGCTACTCGGGGAACACCGAGGAAACAAATGCCGCGCACAGGGAGGCCATCAGGCGGAAGGCAAAGATCCTCTGCATCACGTCGGGGGGGAAGACCGCAACAATGGCGGGCCGGGGCCCGGTGATCCTTGTGCCGGGAGGACTCCCGCCGCGCTCGGCGCTCGGCTATTCGTTCTTCCCGCTTCTCATCGCGCTGACAAAAGCCGGGTTCGTGAAAGACCGGTCAAAGGCGATCCGCGAGACGATTGCGCTCCTCGAAGAACGGACCGCCGTGTACGCCGATCCGGACGGCGCGCGCAATCCCGCGCTCCAGCTCGCGGAGCAGCTCCGCGGACGGATCGGGATCGTTTACACCGCGGCGGAGCGGTTCGACAGCGTCGGCACCCGCTGGAGAGGGCAGATCGCCGAAAACGGCAAGTCGCTCGCATTCGGCCACGTGATCCCGGAAATGAACCACAACGAGCTCGTCGGGTGGAAAGTCCTCAGGGAACCCATGCGCGCGATGCAGGTGTTTATGCTCAGAGACAGGGACGACCACAAGAGGGTTCAGATACGGATGGACGTCACGAAACAGGTTCTTGCAGATCATACGCCCCGCCTCACGGAGGTGTGGAGCGAGGGATCCTCGCTTCTCGCCCGGATGTTCTCGCTCATCTCCCTGGGAGACTGGATGAGCCTGTACCTTGCCGTCCTGAACGGCGTGGATCCCACACCTGTCGCCGTCATCGACAGACTGAAGCAGGAACTGGCCCGCGCATGACGAGAGAGCAGAAAATCGGGATCGCTGTCGCACTCCTGACGCTTGCGGCAATCCTTTTCGTCTCCGTGTTCAGAAACGGGACATCCTGGTAGTTCTCCCCCCGGCTGTGCGCCGGGTCCGAGTATTCGCGTGCATGACGGGACTGCAATGAAGCGGCTTGCCCCCCATCGGCTCCCCCTCCTTCTCCTTCTCATTCTCCTCCCTTGTGTGTGGGGGGCGTTCACGGCACACGCCCAGTTTTTCTATTTCGGACGGAACAAGGTCCAGTACACCGATTTCGACTGGCGCGTCCTCAAGACCGAACATTTTGACATCCATTATTATGTCGAGATGAAGGAGCTCGCGGAGCGGGGGGCCCGCCTCGCGGAGGAGAGCTACACGCTCCTGGAACAGAAGTTCAACCACACCGTGAACGTGCGGATCCCGCTGATCTTCTACAGCTCCCACATCCACTTCGAGCAGACGAACACGACGGAGGGATTCATCCCGGAAGGGGTGGGCGGGTTCTTTGAATTCCTCAAGGGACGGGTCGTCATCCCCGCGGACGGATCGGTCGCGGAATTCCGCCACGTCATCCGCCACGAGCTTGTCCACGTGTTCATGACGAGCAAGATCGCTCACGTCCTTTCCGACCACCGCAAGGTCGGTGACCGCTCCCCCCCACTCTGGTTCTCCGAGGGGCTTGCCGAGTACTGGTCCACCGAGTGGGACGGGCAGGGGGAGATGGTGATGCGCGACGCCGTCCTGAACGGGAGCGTCGTCGGGCTTGACGACATGGACAGGATTTACGGGACGTTCATGATGTACAAGGAGGGGCAGAACGCGCTCGGCTTCCTGTCGCGGACGTTCGGCGAGGAGAAGATCCTTCTCCTCATGGAGAATTTCTGGAAGGAGGCCTCGTTCAGCGACGTCTTCAGGATCACGATCGGTAAGGACTACCGCGCGTTCGACGAGATGTGGCTGTACGAGCTGAAGAAGCAGTACTACCCTCTCATGGCCGGACATGACGCTCCCTCGATGGCCGCGGTGACCGTCGCGCGCGAAGGGTTCAGCGCGAAGCCCGTCGTGTACGAGGGGGATTCCGTCCGGACCGTCTATTTCATCGGCAACAGGACCGGTTACACGGGGATCTACAGGAAGAATCTTGACGAGAAGGACCCCCGGGTGACCGCGGATGAGGTCCTGCAGGGGGAGAAGACGGACGAGTTCGAGTCGTTCCACCCGTTCCAGAGCAGGATCGACGTCTCCGCGGACGGGAGGCTCGCCTTCGTCACGAAAAGCGGGGAGCACGACGCGCTTCACATCTACGACCTCCGCACAGATGAAGTTCTTCAAACGTTCCGGTTCAAGGACCTCGTCAGCATCGGCTCGACCTCATGGTCCCCCGACTGCAAACAGATCGTGTTTTCGGCAATCAACTCCGCCGGGGACGACGACCTCTACATCCTGACGCCCGCCACGAAGGAGCTCCAGAGGCTGACGGACGACTATTACGACGACAGGGATCCCGCATGGTCGCCCCGCGGCGACGTGATCGCGTTCTCCTCCGACAGGGGCCCGGCGGGACCCCGCGGGGTGTACAATCTCTTCCTCTACACGATCTCCTCCGGCCGGATCGATTACCTCACGTGCGACAGCGCTTCAGCGGGGGCACCGGCATGGTCAAAGGACAGCACGAAGCTGGCGTTCACGTCGGAGCTCGGCGGGGTGAAGAACATCTGGGTAATCGACTTTACGAAGAGCGCGCCCGGCGCGATGCGCCCGATGACCCGCCTGACAAATTTCACGACGCCCGCGTTCGATCCCGCGTGGACGCGCTCGGGGGACCTCGTGTTCGGGACGTTCGAGAAGCTCAGCTTCCAGATCAGGGAGATCAAGGACGTCGCGAAGGTCCTCGATACCGCCTCCGTCGTCCGCCCCATCGACATCTACAACAAGGAGTCGCCGTGGGAGGCCAGGACGCTCTCCGGGGTCTCGGAGATCAAGCGGCCCCGGTACAAGGGGGAGTACAGTCTCGACGTCGCCGAAAGCGCGATCTCCACGGACCCGGTGTTCGGGACGGTGGGGGGCGCCATCGTCGCACTGAGCGACCTGCTCGGGAACGACCAGTACTACTTCCTTCTGTACAACACCGCAGAATCGCAGGCGGACCTCCTCTCGAGCTTCAACATCGCGATCTCCCACGTCTCCATGGGACAGAGAACGAACTACGCCTACGGGATCTACAGGTTCACGGGACGGCGGTACGATCTGACAGTCTCCGACGATTACTATTACGAACGCGTGTACGGCGGCTACTTCGCCATGAGCTATCCCCTGAGCAAGTTTGAGCGCATCGAGACGAGCATGAGCCTGAGCAATTCCGACAGGGAGCTCGTCGGCGATTTCGTGGAACGGAGGGCACTTCTCCTTTCGAATTCGATCTCGTTCATCCACGACAACTCGCTCTGGGGGCCCAGCGGCCCGCTCGACGGGAACGCGTTCAGCCTGACGCTCGCCTACACGTCTGACGTACAGTACTCAAACGTCAATTATTACACGATCATCGCCGACTACAGGAATTATCTCCGGCTTGCGACGAGGAGCGCGTTCGCTTCCCGCTTCTGGCTCTTCTATAATGACGGCAGGGAATCCCGCCGGTTCGTCATGGGCGGAAGCTGGGATCTCCGCGGATGGCCGCTCTGGTCCATCCGGGGAGAGAAGCTCTGGCTGACAAGCCAGGAACTCCGGTTCCCCTTCATCGACCAGTTCGCCGTCAGGTTCCCGTTCGGGGGACTGAGCTTCTGGTCGATCCGCGGCGCGCTCTTCTTCGACGCGGGGAGCGCATGGGACACGCAGTACACGCAGACGTACGGGAGCGTCGGCGGGGGGCTCCGGATGAACCTGGGAGGCGTCCTCGTCCTCCGCTACGACATCGGGAAGCGGATCGAAAACAACTTCACCTCGCTCCAGAACGGCCTGTTTACACAGTTCTTCTTCGGATGGGATTTCTGATGCGACCGCGCCTGATCGTGATCGTCGCGCTTCTCTTCGCCGCCGGGTGTACCGGTCTCAGGATGGAGCGTAGCCTCCTTCCCCGCCCGGACGACTGGCCGACATTCGCGCGCACGACGGGGCACACCGCCACATCATCCGGAGCGCTCCCCCCCCCGCTCGCACGCGCCTGGTCGGAAGACATCGCCGCGGCGACAGGGAACGGATCCCCCGTCGTCGTCGACAGCGTCGTGTTCGTGGGAACCCAGAGGGGGGACCTGTACGCGTTTTCCGCGGCCACGGGGAGGAAGATCGGATCGGTGGGGCTCGGCGACGCCATACAGGGCTCGCCGGTAATCGAAGGGACCGTCGCGTACGTCGCCACCTCCAACTCGAGGAACTCGATAACCGCGTTCGACCTGTTCAACGGGAAAGCGCTCTGGAAAAAGAGCTACGGCGACGTGGAGGTTACTCCGTGCCTCTGTAACGAGAGAATCTTCTTCGGGAACACCGGGGGGACGTTCTTCTGCATCGAGAAGGCGACGGGGGACGTCAGGTGGAAATTCGAAATCCCGGACAACCGGACGTTCAAGGGGATCCGCTCCTCCCCCGCCGCGGACAGCGCGACGATCGTCTTCGGTGCGGACGACGGGACCGTGTATGCCCTCGACGCAAAAACCGGCACGGTGTCGTGGACGTTTGAAACCGGGGCCCCGGTCCTCGCCGCACCGCTCATCGCCTTGGGGCGCGTGTTCGTGGGAAACCGTCACGGGGAATTCTTCGCACTCGACATCTCCACCGGCCGGCCCGCGTGGAAGTCACGCACCGCCGCACCGATCTACGCAAACGCCGTTCCCGCGGGGAGGGTTGTCATCGTCGGCGACCTCGCGGGAGGCGCGTCCGGGTTCACCATGAGCGACGGAACACTCCTGTGGCACACCGATCTCGGCGGACCGATAAACTCCGGAGGGGCCGTCGCCGGAAGGACCGTCTATGTGGGGACGATGAAGAAACAGGTCCTCGGGCTCGACCCGGAAAACGGTGCGATACTCTGGAAAGCGGACGCGGGGGGGCGCATCAGGACATCCCCCGCGGCGGCGTCCGGGCATCTCTTCGTCACGACGGACGAGCACGACCTGATTGCGTTCGGGGAGGTGAAATGAGACGCGCATGCCGGAACGTGATCTGCGCTCTCCTTGCCGCGGCCGCATCCCCCGCGCACGCGGGGACTGCGCCTCCGGATTCAGCGGGATCCGGGTTCTGCTCCGTCACGATCCGGACGGGAGCAGACACGGCGATTGTGTTCGTCGATTCTGTCCGGGCCGGGACGACACCCCTGACCGTGGATTCGCTCCGGGGGGGAAAGCATCTTCTCAGGCTCTTCCAGAGGGATCTCGGTTCATGGCTTGCGGGAAGAATCAACGACACGGTGTCTCTCTCCCCGGGAGAGAAACGGACGATCACGTATGCGTTCGAACGCCGCGTCATGGTTATCACCGATCCCTCCGGCGCGGTCGTGTACATGGGGGATTCGGCGGCCGGGACGACCCCGTGCGTCATCGCCACCGGCCCCGGCGGACTTCCTGCGAACGTCACGGTCGTGCGGAAAGGGTATGAAAAGACGATTCTCTCGCTTCCCAGGGGGGATCCAGGGATTGCACGCGTGGAGCTCCGGAAAATATGGCAATCAGACCAGTCTGAGAGCCCCCTGATGACCGAAAGCGGCAGCTCTGAACATACGGGGCCAAGGCTTTACGTCGCGGGCGGCGTGGCGGTCGCCGCCGGCATCGCGGCAGCGTATTTCAAGATCAGAGCGGACGGACAAAACGCCCTGTTTCAGCAGTCAGGGGACCCCTCATATCAAAGGGAAACCACACGGCTCGACAGATCGGCCGCGGTTTCACTCTTCATCACGGAGGTCGGATTCGGCTTCTTCAGCTACTATCTCCTTTCCGACTGACCCGAACCGGAAGCGGGCGCGGTGTGCGCGCTTCGGGCACGAACGTGCGCCCCATTTCTTGACTTTCATCACACCACCGCATATATTTCGTGGAATAATTACCGGAGTCGCCAGGACCGCAGGGCCCGACTCACATTACCTCCTATCCTGAGTGAGGTTACTCTGAATGCAACAGTGAAGGACGAGATCGAATTTCTCAAGAACGTCCCAATTCTGTGCGATCTGGAGCCGATGGATCTGGACACGATATCCAAGGTCGGTGTCCGGAAGAAGTACAAAAAGGGGAGCATCATCCTTCTCGAGGAAGAGGCGGGGGCTGCCCTTTTTGTCATTGTGTCGGGAAAGGTAAAGATCGTTCGGATGGACGACGACGGCCGGGAGGTCATACTTTCCATACTCGGGGAGAGCGACTTCTTCGGTGAAATGGCTATTCTCGACGGACTCGCGCGCTCTGCAAGCGTCGTTGCGATAACGAAGTCAGAGCTGTTCATGATACACCGGCGGGATTTCCTCAAGCTGCTTCATGATTTCCCGTCTGTCGCCATCGCCCTGCTCAAGGAACTGACGATGCGCCTCCGGAAAGCGGATGCGCAGATCAAGAGCCTCTCGCTCAAGGACGCGGCCGGGCGCGTGGCAAACGTCGTGCTGCAGCTCGCCGACGACATCGGAAAGATCCGGAAGGGGCGCGTCGAGATCGACGAGCTTCCCCTGCAGCAGGACCTGGCCAACATGGCGGGGACATCCCGCGAGACCATTTCGCGGATGATCCACGCGTTCATCAAGGAAGGCCACCTCGAGATCGAACGGGGAAAACTCATTATCAACGATTACGAGAAATTCAAATCGCGGTACCTGTAGATTCTTTCCACTCCCGTTCTTTCTTACGCCGGCCCGTGCTGCATGGATGGTAAAGCGGATCTCCATCTTCACACAACGTTTTCCGACGGCGCTCTCTCCCCCAGCGAACTCATCGAACGTGCCAGGCAAGCCGGCCTGACCACGATTGCCATTACCGACCACGACCATACGGGGGGCCTCGACGAAGCGGCCCTCTCCGCCGGTCCGAACGGGATCGACGTGGTGCCGGGAGTCGAGCTGAGCACGAGCGTCAACGACGCGGACGTGCACATCCTCGGGTACTTCATCAACCACCGGGACGGCCGCCTGCAGGAACATCTCGAGCTGTTCAGGGCGGAACGCCTGAAACGGGCGGAGAAGATCGTCGGGAAGCTGAACGGGATGAACCTCCCGCTGACTATCGGCGCGGTGCTTCGCAGGGCGGGGAAAGGGTCGGTCGGACGCCCGCACATAGCAACTGCGCTCGTGGAAGAGGGGCTGATCGGTTCGTACCAGGAAGCGTTTTCCCGGTACATCGGGTTCGGCAAACCCGCATACGAAAAAAAATACCAGGTTTCGCCGCGCCAGGCGATCGCTCTTGTCGCCGCGGCCGGCGGGCTTTCGTTCCTCGCGCACCCGTCCACGTTTATCAGTGAACAGGTGCTCCGGGAGATCATCGACGCCGGGATCGACGGGATTGAAGTCGTCCACCCCTCGCATTCCCCGGAGCTTGTCGCGCATTACAGCGGCATCGTCAGCGAGTACTTCCTCCTTGCGAGCGGCGGATCCGACTTTCACGGCGGCAAGAGGAACGACAGGGAGTCTTTCGGGAGATATTTCATCTCCACGGAATACGTGGAGATGATGCGGCGGCGGCTGCGGTAGGCGCCGGCGGGCGAACACGAACAAAGGGGACAGGCAATGCAGACCATTGAAGGGAAACTCCTCGCACGCGGACGCTCATTCGGGATCGTCGTGAGCCGGTTCAACAGCCTCGTGACGGAACAGCTCCTCCAGGGGGCCGTCGACTGCCTGGTCCGGCACGGTGCGGAAAACGACGCCGTCACCGCCGTCCGCTGCCCGGGATCGTTCGAGATACCGCAGGTGGCGATGCGCCTTGCCTCGTCCGGAAAGTACGACGCGGTGATCTGCCTCGGGTGCGTGATCCGCGGCGAGACGCCCCATTTCGACTACATCGCGGCGGAGGTGGCGAAGGGGATCGGCCAGACAGCCATGCAGACCGAGACTCCCGTCACGTTCGGCGTTCTGACGACTGATACGCTTGAACAGGCGCTCGAACGTGCCGGCGCCAAGGCAGGAAACAAGGGATGGGACGCGGCGCTCTCGGCAATCGAGCTCGCGGACCTGAAGGCACAACTCTCCGAAGGGAAGAAAGGTTCGAAGCGCTGACAGGGGCGGACGGCGGGGTACCGCGACGCGGTGTCCGCACTGCCGGAGCACAGGATATGAAGACGCGAGGATGGCGCATCGTGCTTTTATGCCTCCTGGGATCCCGCGCACTGTACGGCGGCGTGGGAACGTGGGGGAACTTCACGTCAATGAAGGACGTGAAAGGGATTGCCAGGAGCGGCCATGCCTACTGGGCCGCGACAAGCGGAGGACTGTTCCGCTGGGACGAAGTGTCGGATACCTACCTCAAACTGACAAACGCCGAAGGACTCCTCAGCATCGACCTCACCGCTGTCGGGATCGACGAAAACGGCGACGTGTGGGGATGCGCCTCCACCGGGATGATCAACATCTACACCCCCTCCACGGGCGTGGTACGGACGATCTCCAACATCGTGGAATTTCCCGGGCCGACGGACAAGAAGATCAACGAGGTCGTGACATACGGAGACACGGTGCTCCTGTGCAGCGATTTCGGGTTGAGCGTCTACAGGCTTGCCGAAGGGGAATTCGGGGACACGTACACCTCGTTCGGCACGATCTCCACAAACAACCGGATCGCGGTCTTCAGCGCCGTCATCAACGGCGGGCGCATCTGGGCGGCGGTGTCGGACGGCCTCACCGGTAACTACGTCGCAAGCGCGAACCTCTCCAGCCCGAACCTTCTCGATCCCCAGTCATGGACGCTCCAGCAGGTCGGCCCCACGGGTTCCATCCCGGGCGCCCTGACGGTCTTCAACGGCCGGGTCTACGCGGGGACTTCCACAGGACTGTACTACTATGACGGCGCCGCGTGGCAGAGCATCCCCTCGATCTCCGGTGTCCCGATCACCGGCATCGCCGCCTCCTCCTCATCGCTGGGGGTGTGCACGGGGACGAATCTCGTGTATACCGTCGACTCCACGAACGTCTCCCATGCGTACGGTTCCGCGCTCGCGTATACCTCCACATCCGTCGTGGCCGGGAGCAACGGACTCCCATCCGTCGGCACGCTGAGCGGCGGGATCCAGATATACGGGACATCCTGGACTGCGCATTTTCCGAACGGACCCAATTCAAACGAGTTCAATGACGTGACGATCGCCCCGAACGGCACGCTCTGGGGAGCCGGGGGCGGGTTCTACGGGCCCGGGACAGGATTTGGATTCTACAGGTACAACGGGCATAACTGGAAGTCGTTCATCCCGGCGAACAGCCTCCTCCCCGATGACGAAGTCTACCTCGTGTCCGTCGGGTGCAATGGATCGGTCTGGGCCAGCACGTACGGTAGCGGCATCGTCGAGATCCCCGCGGGATTGGATTCAATCCAGGCCGCCCATATTTTCGGACGGAATGTGGGGATGGAAGGCCTGTATGCACAGGCGACCGCAGATTACACGTTCATCGTCACGAGCAATGTCGCATGCGACAGCCACGGCAACGTCTGGATGAGCGTCGTCGCCCCCGCCGACGGAAATGTCCTGACCGTCCGCAGACCTGACGGGACCTGGAGGCATGTCCCCGTTTTTATCGACGGCACAAAAGCCAGCACACTTCAGGACAGACCCGTCAACCGCTGTCTCGCCGTGGATGCATCAGATAATCTCTGGTCGGTCGTCAGGGACCCGGCGCTCAAAGGCGTCATCGCACTCGCCAACGGCGGTTCGATCGACAGCGTCGCCGCCGTGCACATTACAGGCGCAAACGGGCTTCCGAGCGACAACGCGACGACAATCGTCGTCGACAGGGACAACGAGATCTGGGTGGGGACGGACCGGGGGATCGCGATCATACTTGATCCTTCCAATCCCCTTGTGACCGGCGGGATCGCCACGTACAGGCCCGCGGACGGGCTCAACGTGAACGCCATCGCGGTCGACCCCCTCAATCAGAAGTGGGTCGCCACAAGCGAGGGGGTGATACTGTATTCCCCGGACGGGACGCAGGCGCTCGCCTCGTACACCGTCGAGAGCACGTCGGGAAAGCTCATCAACAACAACGTGACGAGCATTGCCATCGACCCCGGGACGGGGACGGTCTATTTCGGCACAACGGGGGGGCTGGCCGCGTTGAGCACCCCCGCCGTCGCGCCCAAGGCGCAGTTCGACAAGCTCACCGTCTATCCGAACCCGTACCTCGTGCCGAACGGGACACTCCTGACCGTGGACGGGCTCGTTGCGAATTCGAGCATCAAGGTACTGACGATCGACGGCAGGCTCGTCCGTGAAATCACGACCCCCGGGGGACGCGTCGGGTTCTGGGACGGGAAGGACGACCGGGGGAACGTCGTCGCTTCGGGCGTGTACATCATCGTGGGATTCACACAGGACGGAAGCCAGGCGGGATCAGGCAAAGTTGCGGTCATCAGACACTAACATCCATAGACACTCCACTTCAGAACATGCCAGCCTAAACAGGGAGGACAGCGACTTGGAAAACAGCGGCTACAAAGATGAGATATTTACGAAGCGGGTAAGGGCCGGGAAGCGGACGTACTTCTTTGACGTCAAGTCGACCAAATCCGAGAAAGACTTCTATATCACGATCACCGAAAGCAAGCGCGTGGGGGACGAGGAGTACGAAAAGCACAAGATCTTCCTTTATAAAGAGGATTTCGAAAAATTCCGCGAAGCGCTCGCCGAGACCATCGAGCAGGTGCAGGCCGAGCTTCTCGAGCATGGCGAACCGATGAAGCAGGAGTAACGAAATCTCCACGGGTTTCCGCTTCCGCTACCCTCGGAGGCGGGAACCCGCGGGTCCCCCCCGATTCCGCCACCGGCTTCCCGAACACCAGGCGCCAGGCAATTCTTCCCTCCTTATCAGACCCCCGGCAGGCAGGCATTCTTGACTCTCTTCGCCCGGATGCCTATATTGTATGGCTTTTGTGTAAATGGCCAATTGCCGCCCATCCCGGCGGGTTTTCAGCATTCCGGAGGCGGCCAGGCGCCCGGGCGCGCGGTTTTTTTGCCCGGCACGCGAGGTGCGACGTGATGAAAATACAGGTCGGGGGCCTCTCCGAAGGGGTTCATGAGTACAGCTTCCGGACCACCCCGGCCGAACTCGGACTCCCTCCCGGGTTCAGGGACGAGGTGGAAACGAACGTAACGCTGGAGAAAACGAGCAGGCAGCTCTTTCTCCGGGCCGCGGGAGCGACAACGGCGGACGTGGAGTGCGACAGGTGCGTCACCCCCTACCGGGAGCCCCTCGGATTCGGATACCAGATGCACTACGTATGGGAGGAGTCGGAGGCGGAGCGGGTTGACCCTTCAGAGGTCCAGGTGCTCCCGCCGGGAGCGACGGTGATCGACCTTTCGGACGACGTCCGGCAGAGCGTCCTCCTCGCATTTCCTCTCAAGCACGTCTGCAGGGAAGACTGCAGGGGCCTCTGCCCCCGGTGCGGCAGGAACCTGAACGAGGGGTCGTGTGACTGCAAGGACATCACCGTTGACGGGCGATGGGACAAGTTGAAGGAGCTTCAGAATACCAAACCGAACCAGGCCGGATAGGAGCGCATATGCCGAATCCAAAACGACGACATTCGAAGACCCGCGGACGGAAACGCCGGACACACTACAAAGCAACCGCGGCGGCCGTTTCAGAATGTCCGAACTGCCACACACAGAAGCTTCCCCATCGTGCCTGCCCGAACTGCGGGTACTATAACGGCCGTTCCATAGTCGTTCCCAAGGCATCCTGAGACCCGCACGGCTCATCCCCTCCTGCCGTACCGCAGGTCGGGAGATGAGGTGCGCTGGCCGCCTCCGCGCCGCCGGTATGAACCCCCTTCATGAACCATCCGGTCGCCCACTCTCTTGAGCTCCACAGGGAAAAACATAACGGTTGTCGCCGACGCCATGGGGGGAGATCATGCCCCGGCCGTCGTCGTCCAGGGAGCCCTGGAAGCGGTCCGTGAATCTCCGGGCCGGATCTCGGTCATACTCGTCGGCAGAGAACAGTCCATTGAATCGGAGCTTCAGAAGCACGGTCCGGCCGCCGCGGAGCCGAAGATCGCCGGGACACTCCGCGTCGCGCATGCGGATGATGTCATCGAGATGCTCGACGCGCCCAATGCCGCGCTGAAGTCGAAGAAGAATTCATCCATCGCCGTCGGGCTTGCCCTCCACAGGGACGGAAAGGCCGATGCGTTCGTGAGCGCGGGGAACACCGGCGCGGTCCTCTCGGCGTCGACGCTCATACTGGGACGGATCAAGGGGATCGGGCGGCCGACGATCGGCGCCCTGTTCCCCACCGCGAAGAGCAAGCCGTGCCTTCTTCTCGACGCGGGCGCGAACGTCGACTGCAGGCCGCGGCACCTGTATGAATTCGCGCTGATGGGGTCCGCTTACATCGGCGCGATGTTCGGCACCCCCCGCCCGGCGGTCGGGCTCCTGAGCATCGGCGAGGAGGAGGTCAAGGGGAACGAGGTCACGCTCGAGGCGTTCCGCCTCCTCAGGGACGCGCCGATCCATTTTGTGGGGAACGTCGAGGGACGCGACGTCCTGAAGGGGGAAGTCGACGTCGTCGTCTGCGACGGATTCGTCGGGAACATACTCCTGAAGTTCGGCGAGAGCGTCCCGGGGTTCCTGAAAGCGAAGTTCGTGCGGTACGCCGCCCGGGGACCGCGGGAAAAGCTTGTCGCCCTCATGGCACGCGGCGGGCTCCGGTCCGTCATGCAGGAAATGGACTACCAGGAGGCCGGAGGGGTCCCGCTGCTCGGGGTCAACGGCGTCTCCATCATCGGGCACGGCGGCTCAACCCCCCGCGCGATAAAGAACATGATACTCCTTGCTGCGAAGACCGTTGTGCAGGACGTCAACGGCAGGATACAGGATTCATTACACAGGTCGAAACACGGAGAAGAATGACGAAGACACGCGCAACAATAACCGCAGTGGGGCACTGGGTCCCCGACGAGCGGCTCACGAACGCAGATTTCGAGAAGATGGTCGAGACCACCGATGAATGGATACGCACGAGGACGGGGATCTCGGAACGGCGCATACTCCGGAAGGGGGCGACGTCCGACCTTGCTTCAAACGCGATACAGGCGACGCTGAAGAACCGCGGGATACCGGCCTCGGAGATCGACCTTATCATCGTCGCCACCGTCACGCCGGACATGTTCTTCCCCTGCACCGCCTGCCTTGTCCAGGAACGGATCGGCGCGAAGAAGGCGTGGGGATTTGACGTCTCGGCCGCCTGTTCGGGGTTCCCTTTCGCGCTCATCACGGGGGCCCAGTTCATCGAGAACGGGACGTGCAGGAAGGTGATCGTTGTGGGGGCGGACAAGATGAGCTCGATAACGGATTACACGGACAGGGCCAACTGCATACTGTTCGGGGACGCGGGTGCGGCGGTGCTCCTTGAACCGTGCGAGGACCCCTCGGGCGGCATCATCGACCACATACTCCGCTGCGACGGCTCCGGGGAAAAGGCCCTCAACATGCGCGGGGGGGGGAGCCTGAACCCGCCCACGCACGAGACCGTGGACAAGAAGATGCACTTCATTTTCCAGGACGGGAAAACCGTCTTCAAGGCGGCGGTCGTGGGAATGGCCGATGTGTCGGCGGAGATCATGGAGCGGAACAATCTCCAGGGAAAAGACGTGGACTGGCTCGTTCCGCACCAGGCGAATCTCCGGATCATCGACGCGACCTCCGGCAGGATGGGGCTGGACGGCTCGAAGGTGATGATCAACATCGACAGATACGGCAACACGACGGCGGCCACGATCCCCCTCTGTCTCTCCGAATGGTGGCAGGCGGGGAAGCTCCGCAAGGGGCAGACGATCGTCATGGCAAGTTTCGGGGCCGGATACACCTGGGGCGCAGTGCTCGCCAGGTGGACCGCCGAAAACGCACAGCAGGGCTGCTGACGCCATGGAACTGACGGCATACGTGTTCCCCGGTCAGGGGTCGCAGTACGTGGGGATGGCGAAGGATCTCTTCGAAGCGCACTCCCCTTCACGGGCGCTCATGGAACAGGCGGACGCGATACTCGGTTTCCCGCTGAGCGGACTCTGCTTCAACGGACCCGAGGACGAACTCCGCCAGACGAAGAACACGCAGCCCGCGATATTCCTTCACAGCGTGGCGCTGTACTGCGCCATGGGCGGGGAGCCATCGATGGTGGCAGGCCACTCGCTCGGCGAGTATTCCGCGCTCGTGGCGGCCGGGGCACTCTCCTTCGAGGACGCGCTCCGTCTCGTGCGGCTGCGGGGGGAGCTCATGCAGAAGGCCGGCGAAGAGCACCCGGGCACAATGGCGGCGGTGGTGGGTCTCTCCGCCGTGGCAGTCGAGGAGGTATGCCGCGAGGCGGCCCCCTCCGGCACCGTCCGTCCCGCGAATTTCAATTCTCCCGGACAGGTCGTGATATCCGGATCGGTGGCAGGAGTGCGCAGGGGGATGGAAATTGCAAAATCACGCGGCGCAAAGATCGTGAAAGAGCTTGTCGTCAGCGGCGCGTTTCATTCGCCGCTCATGGAAAGCGCGCAGGAGGGGCTGAAGGAAGGGCTCGCGCGGACGGATGTCCGCGACGCGCGCATCCCCGTGTATGCCAACGTGACGGGAGAACCGGTCCGGCGTGCGGAGGAGATCCGCTCGCTGCTCTACCGGCAGCTCACGAACCCCGTCCGCTGGGAGGAGAGCGTACACAATATGGCGCGTGACGGGATGACCGCATGCACGGAGGTCGGCCCGGGGAGGGTCCTCCAGGGGCTCGTGCGAAGGATCGCGCCGGGTGTGGCGACCGCCGGGGTCGACAAATGGGCAGACCTTGCCGCGTCCGTCGGTTCCGCCGCGACGGAAGGGAGGGCCTCATGATGACGCCGGACAAGTCCCTCAAGATCGACAGGTACACGATGTCGGGTGAGCTTTTCAACAAGGGGTTCCGCGGCACCGCAGGTCCCTGCGGCTGTTCCTCCGCGTGCTGCGAGGGGGGGTGTATGTCGACGTGCGGGAACGGGACGTGATCATGGCGCACAAGGACCTGATCACGCGCCACATGGACCAAACGCAGACGACCGACCCATCCCGGTGGTTCGAGGCGGAAGTGGTTGAAGACCACGATTTCCCTTCGGGGCAGTCCGTCGGAACCACCGTCATCAACGACAAGTGCGCGTTCCTTGACGGCGCCGGGCGCTGCTGCCTGCAGAAGGCAGCGGTGGCCGAAGGGATGCACAAGTGGGCGATCAAGCCGTTCTTCTGCGTGCTCTATCCGATCGAAATCTCGAGCAACATCGTCAGCTTCGACGAGATGCTCCAGGACGAAGAAACCTGCTGCACGATAGGGACGACGTTCGACGTTCCCCTGTTCCAGGCATGCCGGGAGGAACTCGTCCACGTCGTCGGCGAAGAGGGATACGCGCTTATGGAACAACATTACGCTTCGCTCCGCGGGGAGCCTGCGAAACCATGAGCACACTGAAGGGAAAAATCGCGCTCGTGACGGGAGGGGGCCGGGGAATCGGCCGGGCGATCGTCGAGGAGTTCGCCGGAGCCGGGGCCACGGTCGTGTTTACGTACAGGGCCTCGTCAGGCCCCTCGGAAGAACTCGCCGCAGGGCTCCGCGCGAAGGGACACATCGTCGCGGCACGCATGTCCGACGCCGCGTCCGCTCCGGACGCCGCGGCGCTCGTTGAAGCGGTCGTGGCCGAGCACGGACGGCTCGACATTCTCGTCAACAACGCGGGGATCACGAAAGACGGCCTCCTCATGCGGATGAGCGAAGAGGACTGGGACCGCGTCATACTCAACAACCTGAAAAGCGTCTACAATTTCACGAAGGCGGCGGCCAGAACCATGATCGGGCAGCGGGCGGGGCGCATTATCAACATTACGTCGGTCGTCGGTATCAGCGGAAATGCGGGACAATCCAACTATGCGGCATCCAAGGCGGGAATCATCGGATTCACCAAATCTATTGCAAAAGAGTTCGCTTCTCGCAATATTCAGGTGAATGCGGTTGCACCGGGTTTCGTGGACACGGATATGACGGGAGCCCTGACCCCCGAGCAAAAGAAGGCCATAGTCGCACTCATTCCGCTCAGGAGGACCGCCAGGCCGGAGGAAATCGCCTCCGCCGTCCGGTTCCTCGCTTCCGACGACGCGGGATACATCACCGGGCAAGTCCTGTGCGTCGACGGCGGCATGACCATGTAGTCCGGGAAGAGCGGGAATCCGGTCATTCTTCACATTATTTCATCACTCACACAGGAGGTCAGCGTCATGGCAGACATTGATGCAAAAGTGAAAGAGATCATCATTAACAAGCTGGGAGTGGACGACGGGCAGATCACCCCGGAAGCGTCGTTTACGAACGATCTCGGCGCCGACTCTCTTGACACGGTCGAACTCGTGATGGAATTCGAAAAGGCGTTCAACCTGCAGATCCCGGACGAGGACGCGGAGAAAATCTCCACGGTCGGGGACGCCATCAAGTACATCAAATCGAAGAGCGTCTGAAGCAACTTCACGATACCCCGCCCCCCTCCTGCCGGGGGGCGGGCACCACGCCCGGACACCCGCCGGGCGTCTTCGTCCGGCGGGCGAACATGAAGGAGAGCATCAACGCATGACCACCAACGGCAAGCGCAGAGTCGTCGTCACCGGACTCGGAGCAGTTACGCCGCTCGGCAATTCCGTGCAGGAGTACTGGACAAACCTGATCGCCGGCAAGAGCGGAGCGGCACCGATCACCTATTTTGACACCTCGGCGTACGACACACACTTCGCGTGCGAGTTGAAGAATTACAAGGCGACGGACTACCTCGACCGGAAGGGCTCGCAGAGGATGGATCCATTCGCCCAGTTCGCGCTGATCTCGTGCGACCAGGCGATCGCGGACGCGGGGATCTCCCTCGAGGGGGAGGACGCGGACCGCTACGGCGTCGTCTTCGGGTCCGGCATCGGGGGGATGGCCACGTACGACACGCAGTTCAAGAACCTGATGGGGGGCGGACCGGGGCGGATAAGCCCGTTTTTCATCCCCATGCTCATCCCGGATATCGCAAGCGGCAACATTTCCATCAAACACGGGTTCAAGGGGCCGAACTACGCCACCGTGTCCGCCTGCGCCACCGCGTCGCACGCGATCGGCGACGCGTTCAGGATCATCCAGTACGGCGACGCGGAGGTCATGGTCTGCGGCGGGTCGGAGGCACCGATCACCCCGATGGGGCTCGGAGGATTCAATGCGATGCGCGCCCTCTCCACGCGCAACGACGCTCCCGAACGGGCGAGCAGGCCGTTTGACAAGGACCGCGACGGATTCGTCATGGGGGAAGGGGGCGGAGCGCTCGTCCTCGAGGAACTTACCCATGCGAAGGCCCGCGGCGCGAAAATCTACTGCGAGATGGTGGGCATCGGGTTCACCGCGGACGCCCACCACATCACCGCGCCGCCGGAAGGGGGCGACGGGGCCGTGCGCTCGATGCGCCGGTCGCTGAATGACGCGGGGATCACGCCCGACAAAGTGGACTACGTCAACGTCCACGGCACCTCGACGCCGCTCGGCGACATCAGCGAGACTCAGGCGATCAAAACGGTGTTCGGCGAGCACGCGCGCACGATGAAGATCAGCTCCACGAAGTCGATGACCGGGCATCTTCTCGGGGCGGCCGGGGCGGTGGAAGCGATCGCCGCGATTCTTGCATGCAAGAACGATACGATCCCCCCGACGATCAACTACGAGACTCCCGATCCTGCCTGCGACCTGGACTATACCCCCAACAAGGCCGTGAAACGGGTCGTGACGTACGCGCTCAGCAACACATTCGGATTCGGCGGTCACAATGCCACCCTGCTGGTGAAAAAATTCACCGACTGACGGTTGTATGGAGCAGTTGCGTCAATTCATCGCCCGTTTTTTCCGGCGGACTGCCCGACCCGGGCCGGGCCCCGGCGATGATTCCCACCCCCTCGACAGGGAACGCCTCAGGGAGTTAGAACGGAGAATCGAGTACCGCATCCGCACGGAGGACCACTTCGTCCGCGCCCTCCTGCACCGATCGTACCTCCAGCACAAGCGCTACGCCGGCTCATCCAACGAGCGGATGGAGTTCCTCGGCGATTCGATACTGAACCTCATCGTCGGAGAGTACCTGTACAACCACTACCCCGGGGCCGAGGAAGGGGACCTGACGAAAATGCGCTCCCGCCTCGTCAACAGGAAGGCGCTGGCGGCCTATGCGAGAGCGATCCGACTTGCCGATTTCATACTGACGAGCCCGAGCGCCTCGAGCGGGCTCGGGAAGGGACAGGACACGATCGCGGCGGATACCTTCGAGGCGGTCATCGCCGCCATCTACCTCGACGGGGGATTTGACGAGGCGCGGCGGTTCGTCAAACGCCGGGTCCTCAGCGCAGTGAAAAGCGGCGCGGTCCTCACGGCCGACGACAACTACAAGAGCATGCTCCTTGAATACGCGCAGGCAAATGGGCTCGGGATCCCCCGCTACACGATCGTCCTCGAAGAGGGGCCGGATCACGACAGGACGTTTACCGTCGAGGTGTCGCTGACAGACGGCCGGAGGGGGCGCGGAAAGGGGAAAAACAAGAAAGAGGCGGAGCAGGCCGCCGCCGCCCGCGCGATCGAACACCTTCCGTGACCATATCATGCCCATCCTCACAACCGATACGGACATCGCTTCGCTCCTCAGGCGCTCCCGCACGATCGCCGTCGTCGGGCTCTCCGGCTCCCCCGGCCGCGACAGCCACAGGGTGGCGCAGTACTTGCAGGAACAGGGGTACGAGATCATACCTGTGAATCCCGCGCTCCGCGACGTCCTCGGCACGCGGGCATTCCCCGACCTGGAGAGCATCGGGCATCCGGTCGACATCGTCGACGTGTTCCGCCGCCCGGAATTCGTCCCCGCCATAGCGGAGGCGGCGCTCCGTTCGGGCGCCCGGAGTCTCTGGCTGCAGTTTGACACGGCGAACGAGGAAGCGGCGGAACTGGCCTCCCGCGGAGGCCTTGACGTGGTCCTCGACCGGTGCATCATGGTCGAACACCGGCGGCTCGCCGGATGAATATCTCCTCCCGGATTTTCCCCCCGATCTGCGGCCTTTTCGCGGCCGCCGCGCTCCTATTCTCCCCGCGCTCCGCCGCTCAGACCCGGGACTCGACGCGCGCCAGCGCATCGATACTCGGGACCGCCGATACGATTATCGTCGGCGGCAATGAGAAGACCGAGGCCTACGTCATACTGGATGAGATGACGATACGACAGGGGGGGCCCGTCTCCTACGACGCCATGGAATACGACAGGGGGCGGATTTACAGCCTCGGGCTTTTCACGAGCGTCGACGTCATGTATGATTCGGTCGGCGGGAAGCGATTCGTGTACGTGGACGTGCGCGAACGGTGGTACCTCGTCCCCTTCCCGCTCTTCGGGTTCCGTGACGGCGACCCGCACAAGATCTATTTTGGCGCGGGTCTCCTTCACTACAATTTCCGGGGCCGGAATCAGAAACTGTACGGCTCCGTCATATTCGGGTACGACCCTTCCATCGCGTTTTCCTTTTCCGACCCCCAGCTCGACAGAGAGAACAATCTGTACTTCGGGCTCTCCACGAGCTATTCGCGCGTGACAAACAGGAGCGTCATTCAGGAGGACCTGACGGGAAACTTCTACGAGAAGCACACCGACTTCAACGGCACGATCGGGAAGAGGTTCACCCTGTTCGAGAGCGCGGGGATCAACATCGGGGTCCACGACGTCATTGTGACGTCGTACCTCCCGGGGCGGACCGCGTCGCCGAACGGCCAGGACACGTACCTGTACGCCACCGCGAGCTACATGTACGATTCGCGGAACCTGAGGGAATATGCGACAAACGGCACGTTGATATCGCTCTACGCGAACAAGAACGGATTCGGCGAGTCGAAGCTGAACTACACCAGGTTCGGCGCGGATGCGCGGGAGTACATTCCGTTCGGCGCGGGCTTTTCGCTCGCCACCAGGCTCTTCGGATCCCTCGTTGCCGGCGGGCTCGTCCCCACGTACGCGCACACGTATTTCGGCACCAGCGAGAGAATACGAGGATATTACAGGACGGTCGTTGAAGGGGAGGACATCGCCGGCGGTACGGTCGAACTCCGGTACTCACTCCTTGACGCCAGAACGATTTCCTTCTCGGCGGTGGGCGTGCCGTCCGAGTTCTCCGTCTGGCGGTTCGGCATCAGCCTTGTGCTTTTCACGGACACCGGCGACGCATGGTTCCGGGGAGACAAACTGACGCCGGAGTCGTTCGCCACCGGCTACGGGACAGGGATACACTTTCTCCTGCCGTACAGCATTGTGCTCAGGACCGAATACGCCTGGAACGAGCTCGGGCACGGCCAGTTCATCATCGACATACGCGGGAACATCTGACGATGGAGTACTTCTTCGTCCCGCCGGTATCGATCACCCCCCCCACGTTGACCGTCACGGGGGAAGAATTCTCGCACATGACGCACGTGATGCGGATGCGCGAGGGGGACCGTGTCCGGGTCGTCGACGGGAAGGGGAACGCCTACGACGCGGTTATCAGGACTATCACGCGTCACGAGGCGACGTGCACGATTACTGCCCGCAGTGAGAGGATGCACGAACCGTCCCGGCGGCTCACGCTGGGGGCGGGGATACTGAAGAACCCTTCCAGGTTCGATTATCTCGTCGAGAAGGCGACGGAGATCGGGGCAGCGGTTATTGTCCCTCTTCTCACGGAGCGGACGATACCGCATCACGCGAAGACGGAACGCTGGCGGAAGCTCTGCGTGGCGGCGATGAAGCAATCGGGACGATGCGTTCTCCCCGAAGTCCGCGAACCCGTGCAACTCGGGGAGTTTCTATCATCGGCCGGCACGGGGGATCTGAAGCTCATCCCCCATGAGAAAGCGGAAATGCCTCTTTCTTCTGCAGACACCGACGGGGATGCTCCGGCGGTCGTCTGCATCGGACCTGAGGGAGGATTCAGCGATGAGGAGATCGCCCGGGCCGGCGAGGCGGGATTTCAGCCGGTCTCGCTCGGCACCCGGAGACTCAGGACGGAGACCGCGGCACTCGTGGCGTGCGCGATGCTCCTTGAGGAGCGGACGAAGCAGCGGGCTGAGCCCCGTCAGTAGGAGAGCGCGAACACCGGGCGGAGCGTTGAAGGGGGAGGCTAGAACCCCCATCGAGAGGGAGACTCTCCCGTCCTGTTCAGTCGTTCTTCAGCTTCTCGGCGACGATTCCCTGGATCTCCTCGAGCATCATGCGGCTCGTGTTCATGAGCGATTCCATTTCGTCCGTCTTCCAGCCGACGAATTCCGAGTCGTTCAGGTTGTTCAGATTGATCCGCACGTTGAGCGCGGCGGATTCGACGGCGGCATGGAGCATGTACGCGCTGACGCCGGCGTCGCTGACGGAATTCACGTTGCCCGAGTCGGCGACCTGCTGCGTGAGCGCGAGGGCGTCGATGCAGTGCTTCATGACCTCCAGCGGAACGTTTGTCGCCTCTTTCGTGGCTTCGCGGATCGCCGCGGAACGGAGCGCTTTCTGCGGCTCGGTCTCCCTGGGGAGGGAGAACGCTTCCATCACCTTGTTGAAGGCCTCCGTGTCCTTGTCGATGAGCGCGGTGAAGAGCTCCCGCATCTCCTCGGCCTGCACGAGGATCTTCTTCATCTCCTCGTCAACCGCCGCGTATTTCTTCTTGCCGATCGTCAGGTTGCACACCATCGACGTCAGCGCGGCGCCGAGCGCCCCCGCGAGCGCGGCCACGCTCCCCCCGCCCGGAGCCGGGGACGAGGAGGCGAGATCATCGAGAAATGCGGCGAGTGTCTTTTTCGTAGGCATGGGCGTGTCCGGAATCTGTTAGAGTTGCGCTTCGATGACCTTTTTCTGCATGTCGAACGGCTCGAGCTGGCTCAGGCCGAGCGAGGCGACCGCCGCCGCGAGAATCGCGTCTTCCCCGGACGCCCCCGGCGCGTAAAATTTCCCGGCCATGAGGAGGGCATCCTTCGGGGTCAGGCCGACGATTTCGCTCCCCGTCACGTGCACGCCGAACGTCGCGGCCTCCTTCTTCACCTCCTCAAACGCCCTGTGGGGGGGGGTGACGTGGTAGTTCACGAGATTGATGGAGACCTGGGCGATGTTGTGCGCCTCCAGGAGAACGCCCATCGCCTTCACTGCCCGGAGGGATCCGGGGACCGTGATCTTCTGATTCTTAGCGTCCAGAACGGGGTTCCCTTTCCCGTCCTTCTTAACACGGCCGCTCTCGCGTATCCGGAGCGCGATTTCGCTCGCGATCTTCACGTCGTTTGTATCCAGGTTCACGTTGTATGCGATCAGGAACATCCGCGCGCCGGTCACCGTCGCGCCCGAGGCGGCGTTGAAGACCGCAGGCCCATAATCGGGGGCCCACGCCGGGTCCTTCAGCTTCTCGGCAAGCCCCTCGTACTCCCCTTTCCGTATGGCGGAGAGGTTTTTGCGTTCCGGCCTGGTCGCGGCCTCCTCGTACAGGTAAACGGGAACCTGAAGCTCCGCGCCGACGCGCGCCCCGAATTCCTTCGCGAGTCCGACGCAGTCCTCCATCGTCACCCCGGAGACCGGAACGAACGGTACGACGTCCGCGGCGCCGATCCGGGGATGCTCTCCCGTGTGCCGGGACATGTCAATGAGCTCGACCGCCTGCTTCGTCCCCTGAAACGCCCCTTCCAGCACCGCCTCGGGTTCGCCCACGAACGTCACGACGGTGCGGTTGTAGTCCTTGTCCGGCTCCGCGCTTATGAACTTCACGCCGGGAACAGCGCTGATCGCCCCCGCGATCGCATTGATGGTCCGTATGCTCCGTCCTTCGCTGAAATTGGGGACGCATTCGACGATACGTGTCATGTGATCTCCGGGTCAGAATTCCAGTATCGTGCCGTTCTTGATTGTCGTCCGCACATGGTTCGTGCCGAAGTGATAGGCAAGGAACCGGTAGTCGGGGATTTCGGCAACGATAAGATCGGCGTTCTTGCCTCGTTCGATGCTTCCGGTCTCCGCCGAGAGCCCCAGCGCGGCCGCGCCGTTCAGCGTCGCGGCGGTGATCGCCTCCTCGGGCGTCATGCGCATCTGCGTGCACGCGATCGTCATCATCATCGGCATCGACCATGACATGCACGAGCCGGGGTTGAAATCGCTCGCGATCGCGACCGCCACCCCCTGATCGATGAGTTCCCTCGCCGGGGCATACCCGTGATTGAGGAAAAATGACACCCCGGGGAGTATCCCCGCAACGACACCCGCCGCTTTCAGCGCGGCGATCCCCTCCGGGCTTACGTGCTCCAGATGATCGGCCGACACGGCGCCCAGGCGCGCAGCAAGTTCCGCCCCGCCCGCCGCCGTGAGCTCATCCGCATGCATCTTCAGATGCATCCCGCAGGACCGGGCGGCGATCAGCACCCGCTCCGCATCCGCCACGTCAAAAAAACCTTCGTCGCAGAACACGTCGCAAAAACGCGCTAGCTTCTTGCGCCCCACGTACGGGATGACCTTCTCAACGAGAAGCGCAACGTACTCCTCTTTTCTGCCGGCGTATTCAGGAGGAACGGCATGCGCCCCGAGAAACGTCGGCACGACGTCCATCAGCTCCTCCGCCGCAAGCTCGACGATCGCCTCGAGCATCTTGATCTCGGAGTCCATGTCAAGCCCGTAGCCCGACTTTATCTCGACGGTGGTCGTCCCGCTCCGCATCATCCCGTTCATGTACCGGACCGTCTGGCGCTTGAGGGTCTTTTTCCCGGCGGCGCGGACATGAGTTATCGTATCGAGTATCCCGCCGCCGTCCCTGGCGATCTCGACGTACGTCGCCCCCTCGGCACGGAGCGCAAAGTCCTTCTCCCTGCTCCCCGCGAACATCATGTGCGTGTGTGAGTCCACGAACCCGGGGAGAACAGTCATCCCCGAGGCATCGAGCTCGGCGACGTCCGGGGAGAGCACTCCGTCCCATTCCCGCATCGGGCCGGCCCAGGCGATTTTTCCGTTCCTGCAGAGGACGCCTGCGTCGGCCACAATCCCCAGGTCCCTCATCTCCGCCCCCGTTTTTACGGTTTTCCCCCGGGAGGCGACTGTGACGAGCTGGGAGATATTCTTGACAAACAGATTCAAAACGGCTGGAGAAATTGCGAGTGTGGAAGAAAGATACGAAATCGCGTGGCGAGCCGCAAGATGCCCGGATTACCGCATCAGTCGATTACCGTATCAGTCGACGATATTGCATCGACCGACGATTCCGCTTCAATCGTCGTGCATCAGCCCGGCAGAAACAGGCGGGATTCACCGGAGATATCGTACTTCAACGAGATAGACTTCCCAGATCTCCCCCGGCGGTGAGAGTACCCCGAGCGCACCGATGGTCGTATGATGAAGGGTATATCCCGGAATGCCAGTGAAGCGAGCGAACCGAGAACAACCCAGAGAATGCTTGACGACCCAAAGGAATGCGTCGAGGGGTCATTATAGGAAACCTGACCGCTCTCAACGATGTTCCGTACGTACGTGAAATGAATGTACGCATCATCGCCGGTATACTCCGGCATGATCATCAGGTTCACGAGGAGGAGTGAAAGCGGAATGAGAACAACAAGAAATGGTCGCACGCAATGATCCTCTTGGAACCCGGATATCATCGGAAAGAGAATGTTCCCGCCGTGGAACAGGAAGGGAACCTCCCGGGGTTCAACGGGTGGCATTCTGGATGACCACGCCGGAGAGCACCGGGATGCTACCGTCGCGCTTCATGATGTCGGCGTACTTCCCGAAGAAGTCCGCCGGCCCGCGGGCGATCGTCTCCGAGAGGGCCTGACGGCCGAGTGTCTGGTCGATCTGCCGTGCGATGATCATGCCTGTGATCGCACCGTAACTCTCCCAGTATCCCGACGTGTTCGAGAGGCGGATAATATCCTCCGACCTCCTGTACGTCGTCCCCGGGGCGAGGATTTCTTCGGCGTTTCTGTTGAATTCCTCAAACGAGCGGCGCGCGCGCTCCAGTCCGTCCGCAGGAAGTTTGCCCCGGGATGGTGACTGGATCAGCGTCAGGTAGTACGCGATCCCTTCGTTATGCGAGAGGTCGAGCAGCTGGTCGAACGGGGTGTTGTGCGAAGCGTAGTAGTTTTTCCACACCGGAGAGCCGTCCTTGTACACCCCGAACGCCGCGTGGAACACTTCGTGCGCAACGACGCTGATCATCCCGATGAACCGCTCATCCACGCTGTGACCGTAGTTCACGCATTTTGCAAGGTTCACGACGATCGTCAGTTCCCCCTGTCCCTCGCCCGTGAACGAGGGAGTATCTCCCCGCCACACGACGCGGCGGACGAACGCGTCGATGTTCTGGTGGCCGAACGCGACGAAGTAGACGGGGATCACCGTGCTCACCCTCGCGTCCGGGGGGAAGAGCTGCGCGACGGTACTCACCACCTTCTGGCCGAAATTCCTCCTCTGGGCTTCCACGAGAAGCTCGCTTATCGCCGCCACGTTCGCACGCGCGTCGCGCATGCGGAAGATGTCGTCCCCCATGGCCTGGTTAAACTTCACGGATTCGAGAGCCTCTTCCAGCACCGGGGTGTCGAGCGGCCGCTGCGCAAGAAAGGCCGTCGTCGAGAGCGCGATCTGGCTTCCTCGCAGCGCAGCAATCTCCGCGGGCCGGCCCCCGAGCCCCTGGTACAGCTCAAGTGTCTTCTCAGCGGAGGCGTAGTCGATCCGGAGATACACGTTGAACATGTCGTTCTGCTGCGCGCGGCACGCCGCGCCGAAAAGGAGCAGAAACGAAAAGAAAAGCCGTTGTCTCACAGTACCCTCACTACAACGATTGTCATGTCATCGTGCTGGGGCGCCCCGGCCGCGTACGACCGGACCGACGTCGTGAGGCGCTCGATGATTCGTTCGGCGGAGAGGCCGTCGATTGCGCTTCCCCTGACCGCCTCTTCCACTTTTTCCGCACCGAACATCTCTTCACGCGGATTCATCGCCTCGGTAAACCCGTCCGTCAGCATGATAAGAACGTCCCCTCTCTCGAGCTGTACCGTCAACTCTTCATATGCGCTCTCCTCCTGCATCCCGAGCGGGAACCTCACACCCGGAGGATCGAGCCATTTCAGTCCCGTTTTTGTCTTCAGGAGCGGCTTCGTCTGCCCGGCATTGGCAAACCGGACGGTCTTCGCGGCCGTGTCGAGGGCGCCGAGGAGGTATGCAACGAAATGCCCGCGGCGGGAATGCGTGAAGACCGACCTGTTGAGACGCGTGAGTATCTGGGCGGGGGACGTCGACATGCCGACCTCCCCGGCCAGCGCACCGATCGTGAAGACGGCCGACATCGCCGCCTGCATCCCCTTCCCGGAGACGTCGAACACCGAGATGCCGAACACCCCCCCGTTCGTTCCGAGTGGGGCATAATCGAAAAGGTCACCCCCCACGTTCGCCGCGGGGATGGACATCCCCGCGATGTCGAACCCGGGGAGCGAAGGGGCGGATTTCGGCATCAGTGAGACCTGCACATCGTGCGCGAGCTTCAGCTCCGTCTGCAGCGTCTCTTTCTCCCCCCGCTCGAGCGAGATCACCCACGTGACAAGATTCACCGCGCCGAGGACGAGGGCACCCGACACGACGAGCGGCATCAGTCCCGACCCGATCTTGACGAACGCTGCGACGAGCCCGAGTGCAATCAGCGTGTAGGAGATGACGATGAGCCTGAGCCGGTCCGGCGGGACGTTTTCATAGATGCGGTCTGTCCAGAGGAGGGAGAATACAAGCGCGTTGAAGAGACCGGCGCGCTCGGGGGAAGATTGCATCAGATTCCACGATTCCTCCTTCTTCTGCGCGACGACCGTCTTAAGCCTTTCCCACGTAAGATAGAGGATTCCCGCGATGACAAGATCGACGCCGAACCGCCCCCAGCCATTCCCCCTCATTCCCCCCGCAAGCGCGCTGAAGAGCTCGACGACGACGAGAATCTTCAGAAGCGTGACGAGTATTCTTTTGAATTTTACCGGATCAATCATTGTGCGCCATTATGAGATGGTGCGGCCGCGCCGCGGGCGGGGGCGAATCCTCCGCAGGCGATCACGGGGAGGCGTGGATACTTCGGAAACCGCGGATCGACCGCCGAGAGCCCGCAGAGGATGTACGTGTTTCCCCTCGCAGCCTTCACTTCCTGCGCATGCTGACATCGTTCGCAGAGGCCTGCCGGATTACTCAACTGCCCGGAGCGGCGCGGCAGACTCACGTCTGCGGCGCCGGCTCCTTCGCGGCCGACTGCCAGAGGCAGAGTATGCAACCGTCCGGCCCGGCAAACTGGGCCCACGATCCCATCGCGCCCATGTCCGTCTTTTTCACGAGGACTTTCCCCTTCGCCTTCTTGATTTCTTTCAGTTTTGCCGCAATGTCCTCGACCTCGACGTACACGTTGACCTGTCCCTTCTTCGGCATCTTCTTCAGCTCGTAGAGCCCGCCGTTGGGATGCGTCCCCGCCCTGAACAGGACGTAGTCCATGTCAGGGACATCCTCAAACGTCCAGCCGAACACCGATCCGTAGAACTTCTTCGCCTTCTTGAAGTTCGTCGTGGGTATTTCGATGTGTCCGAATCCGTTCATGCGGTCCTCCTGTTGTGTATGCGTTAGGCTTTCCGAATCATCGGTGTATTCACGTTCCAGCGCCGGGCATTCTCAACCGCCCTTTCGTATCCCGCATCAGCGTGCCGCATGATTCCCAGTCCCGGATCGTACGTCAGGACCCGCTCAAGCCTCACGGCGGCTTCCGCCGTCCCGTCCGCAACGACGACCATCCCCGCGTGAATCGAGAGACCGATCCCGACACCGCCCCCGTGATGCACGCTCACCCAGCTCGCACCGCCGCAGGCGTTCAGGAGGGCGTTCAGGATCGGCCAGTCGGCAATGGCGTCGCTCCCGTCTTTCATTTTTTCCGTCTCCCTGTTCGGCGAGGCGACCGAACCGCAGTCAAGGTGATCCCTCCCGATGACGATCGGGGCGCGCACTTCACCGCGCGCGACCAGGTCGTTGAATATCTTTCCCATCGCCGCCCGCTCACCGTAGCCAAGCCAGCAGATCCGGGACGGGAGCCCCTGGAAGTGCACCTGCTTCTGCGCCTTGCCGATCCAGCGGCAGAGAGGCTCGTTCTCCGGAAATGTTTCGAGGACCGCGCGGTCCGTCCTGTAGATGTCTTCGGGGTCTCCGGAAAGCGCGACCCAGCGGAAGGGTCCCTTCCCGTCGCAGAAAAGGGGACGGATGTATTCCGGAACAAATCCCGGGATTTCGAACGCGTCGGCGACGCCCCCGGAGAGCGCCTCGCCCCGGATATTGTTCCCGTAATCGAACGTCACCGTCCCCCTCCGCATCAGCGCAATCATCGCCTGCACGTGTTCGGCGATCGACGAGCGGGCCATGGCCATGTAGCGGTCCGGGTCCGATTTGCGGAGAGCCAGCGCCTCGGCGTACGGAACCCGCGCGGGGACGTAGCCGTTGAGCGTGTCGTGCGCGGAGGTCTGATCGGTCAGGACATCCACACGAATATTCCGTGCGACGAGCTCCGGAAGGATCTCCGCGGCGTTCCCCAGAAGGGCGACGGATTTCGGTTCTTTCAGCTCCCGGGCGGTCTGGACGGCGAGAAGGGCTTCGTCGAGCGTCGTGGCCATCTCATCCACGTAGCCGGTCTTCAGCCTCTTCTCGATACGGGAACGATCGACTTCGATGACAAGGCAGGCTGCGCCGTTCATGGTTGCCGCAAGGGGCTGCGCGCCCCCCATCCCCCCGAGCCCGGCGGTCACCAGAAGACGTCCGGCGAGCGAACCCTTGAAGTATCTGTTCGCGCATTCGGCAAACGTCTCGTACGTCCCCTGCAGTATCCCCTGCGATCCTATGTAGATCCAGCTCCCCGCGGTCATCTGGCCGTACATCGTGAGCCCCAGACCCTCGAGGCGGCGGAATTCGTCCCATGTCGCCCAGCGGGGGACGAGCATGGCATTGACAATCAGGACCCTGGGGGCGTTCGTGTGCGTGCGGAATATTCCGACGGGTTTCCCCGACTGCACAAGGAGCGTCTCGTCGTTTTCCAGTCCCCTGAGGCTCGCGACGATCGCCTCATAGCAGTCCCAGTTTCTCGCGGCTTTCCCCGCACCGCCGTATACGATGAGCTCGTCCGGCTTCTCCGCGACGTCCGGGTCGAGATTGTTCATGAGGAGGCGCATTGCGGCTTCCTGTATCCACCCCTTGCAGGAGATCTGTGTCCCGCGCGGGGCACGAACCGTGCGCGGTGTTGCCCGTTCGTGCGACATGGCTTCTCAGCGATCCCTGTATGCGATGACGGCGATTTCGACGTTTGCGCCCTTCGGAAGAGCGGATACCTCCACGGCAACGCGCGCAGGGTAATCCTTCTCGCGGAAGTAGCCTGCATAGATCGTATTGACGGACGCGTAGTTCTTCATGTCCCTGACGTAGACCGTCGCGCTCACGACATCGGAGGAATCATATCCCGCGGACCGGAGGACGCGCATCACGTTGTCGAGAACCTGCTTCGTCTCGACGCCGATGTTCTCCTGCCTGAGCTGTCCCGTCTGCGGATCCAGGGCGATCTGACCGGAGACGAAAAGGAATTTGCCGGCCCTCACCGCGGGGCTGTACGGCCCTATGACGGCAGCGCTCGAAAGCGCCTCGCGTTTTCCGGCGTTTCCCGACTCCTCGCGGATAAATCTTCGCAGATCGTCGTCAGAGGGGCGGCAGGCCTGAAGACACACGCACGCAACGAGCGCGGCGGCAAGAGACACGGGCGCCGCGGGGAGAAATGACAATCCCCGCCGCGCCGAGTTGATCCGGGTCATCATGTCAGTCCTTCGAAAGGAACCGGATCTCGATTTTCCTGGCCTCTCCCTCTTCCACCTTCAGAAATTTGACGACCTGAAGCGTCGACAGGGGGTACATCAGCGTATCCCCTTCCGACTCGAACACCACGTAATCGCCCGCGAGTTTCGTGAGGATTCCGAGATTTGTCTGCTGCCCCTGGAGGGAGACGAGGACGTCCCTTATCGTACCCCCCGTTTTCGGCGACGGGCGGACTTCAGTCTGGGGCGCGGGGGAGGCCGTTTCCTTATTTTTCTTCTGTCCGAATGCCGGGTTCAGCGCGATAAGGAGCGCGGCGAGGAGGAACAGCGCCAGGTGTGCATGGATACGTGCAGTCATTGTGATGTCTCCTTTGTTGATGGTTCACGTGCGGTTATGTCAGAGCTTGTAGCCGATTGTACGGAGGAATTCACGGCGGACTCTGACATCCGCCTCCGTCTCGATGCCTTTTGACGTCACCCCGTCCACGACCCCGAGTATTCCACGCCCCTGGTCGGTTTCCGCAATGATCACCTGGGCGGGATTCGACGTCGCGCAGAACAGGCCGCACACTTCCGTCACGCTCTTTACGGCGTTGAGGATGTTGACGGGGAAGCCGCCCTGCAGGAATATCACGAACGAATGCCCGGCCCCGATCGCAAGAGCGTTCTTCCGGGCAAGCGCCACGAGCGCGGGATCGTTCCCTGTCGTGCGGACGAGGGCGGGCCCGGATGCTTCGCAGAATCCGACCCCGAATTTCATGCCGGGGTTCGCCTGGACGATCGCCTCGTGGATGTCGTCGACGGTCTTGATGAAATGAGCCTGGCCGAGCACGAAGTTCATGTCGGCCGGCTTCTCTACCTCGACAATCGTGAGATTCATAAAGTGACCCCCCGGCGGAGGCGGCAAACCTCAGGCCGCCCGGCGTTTTGTGTGGGCAAGCCGGAGCCGGGCTTTCGCATATCCCGGCTTGATGATGTCATAAATCAGCTTGATCCTGCGGTTGTACGGCTGAAAAGCGCTCTTCATCGCGTTTATCGTCAGTTTCTCCAGATCCTCAATGCCGAGCCGGAACGCCTTGACCGCAAGCTTGAATTCCCTGGTCATATTCGTGTCGCTCATCAGCCGGTCGTCGGTGTTGAGCGTCACCCGGAACTTGTACTTATACAGAAGGCCGAAGGGATGCGATTCGACATCCTTTGCCGCACCGGTGTGGATGTTGCTCGTGAGGCAGATCTCCAGCGGGATCCGCTTGTCAAGGACATACTGGGCGAGATACCCCATCCGGACGATTTTCTTCCGGTTCCTCTTGTCAAGCCCGATATCCTCGATGAGACGCGTCGCGTGGCCGATCCTGTGCGCACCGCACCACTGAATCGCCTGCCAGATGCTCTCCTTGCCGAACGCCTCCCCGGCGTGAATCGTGATGTTGAAGTTCTCCCTCTGTATATAATGGAACGCGTCGACGTGTTTCTTGGGGGGAAATCCCCCCTCCTCGCCCGCCAGGTCAAAACCGACGACTCCCCTCTCGCGGAAATCGACAGCAAGCTCCGCCATCTCCTGTGAGAGCCCCATGTTCCTCATCGCACAGAGTATCAGTCCGTACTCGACGCTGAACTCGCGGCGCCCCCGTTCCAGCCCGCGGAGGACGGCATTGACAACGTTGTCCCAGTGGAGTCCCCGGGCGGTATGAAAGACCGGGGCGAAGCGGGTCTCGACGTAGACGACTCCGTCCCGGTGCATGTCCTCGATCATCTCATACGCCACCCTCTCCAGCGCCTCCTCCGTCTGCATCACACCGCATGTGTGCGTGAAGCCTTCCAGGTACAACGGGAGGCTTCCGCGCCCGGCGCCGCGGTGAAACCAGGCCGTGAGCTCGCCCGGGTCGAGCGTCGGGAGCCTGTCATACCCTGTTTCCCTTGCCAGTTCTATGATCGTCGAGGGGCGAAGTCCTCCGTCGAGGTGATCGTGGAGGAGGACTTTGGGAACGGACTGCAGAATATTGTCTGGGATTTTCATCGGAAGAGAAGGAGAATCGGGTCCGCCGGGCAAAAGCATGGTAACAACAAACCCCTTCAAAATCAACGCGTTATTGACTTTACGGGGATTTGTCTATATATAGTGAACTGTACGCAGTGCATACATTCTTCCAATGACCAAAAAAGACACATCTGTCCTCATCGTCGACGACGAGGAAGCATTCCGATACATGCTTTCCGCCCTGCTGACGAACTCGGGTTTTGCAGTCGAGACCGCAGGGGACGGGGTGGCCGCGATCAACGCCGTGCAGAACAAGCTCTACGACGTTGTTCTCTGCGACGTGAAGATGCCCAAGGTGGACGGGGTCGAGGTGCTCCGATTCATCAAGGCAAACTTCCCCGCCATCGAGGTCGTCATGCTTACCGGAATGAGCGATGTGAAGATCGCCGTGGAATGCATGCGCCTCGGCGCGTACGACTATATCACAAAACCGACGTCGGCAGACGAGCTTCTCGGGACGATTCAACGCGCACTCGAGCGCCGGCAGCTCCTCATTGACAACCTTGTCCTCCGGGGAACGATCGACCGCCTGCAGGGGCCGTTCGAGATGGTCGGCCAGAGCGAAACGTTCAGGAAAGTGCTTGAAATCGCGGCAAAGGTGGCGCCGACAGAGTCGACTGTCCTTATCCAGGGAGCAAGCGGGACGGGGAAAGAGCTTATCGCCACGTACATCTACCAGCAGAGCGACCGGGCCTCAGAGCCGTTCGTGACGCTGAACTGCGCATCCATACCCGATTCGCTCATCGAAAGCGAGCTCTTCGGCCACGAGAAGGGGGCGTTCACAGACGCCAGGTCGATGAAGCAGGGGATCGTGGAAATTGCGAACAAGGGGACGCTGTTTCTGGATGAAATCGGCGATATCAGCCCCATCGTCCAGCCCAAGATACTCCGGTTCATACAGAGCGGCGAGTTCCGGCGGGTCGGGGGGAATACGACGCTCAAGGCAGATTGCAGGATACTCTCCGCCACGAACAAGAACCTCGCCGACCTCGTCAAAGAGGGGAAGTTCCGCGGCGATCTCCTCTACCGGCTCAACGTCATCACGATCGACGTCCCGCCCCTGCGCTCCCGCAAAGACGACATCCCCATACTCGTGGCGTCATTCCTCGAGCACCGGATGAAATCGAAGGTGACAAAGAGAATCTCGCCGGAGGCCCTGGCAATCCTGACCGAATACGACTGGCCGGGAAACATCCGCGAGCTTGAAAACGTCATTGAACGCGCCGCGATACTCTGCAGGGACGACATCATCCGCCCCGAGGACCTCTCGCTCCCGAGCACACCCATGGCGCTCCCTGCCGGGTCGGGAGGGGAAGGGAAAATCGGCACTCAGCTCCCCCTCAAGGAAATCGAGAGGATGCATATCGAGGGAGTGTTGAAGAACATGAGGGGGAACAAGGGAGAAGCCGCAAAGGTCCTCGGCATCAGCCTCAAGACGCTCTACACCAAACTCCAGCAGTACCAGATCAAAATCCAGCCCTGACGCCACCTCAAGAACCCGCATCAGCACGGGCTGTTTTGTCTCCGTAGATCTCCCCGCCTGCATACTGCAGAAAGAGACGCCGCCTGCAATCACTGACCCGTTGCATTGAGCTTCGTGGCAGTCCGGATCCTCCATTTCGTTCACGAGAGTTGCGACCCGCCGGCCGGGTGCATTGAAGACGGTCAGCATGACGTCCGGCTGCTGCGGGAGTCCGTCAGGCTGGAAACGAACGAATGAACAGTACGAGAATGTGGCAGAATGAGGGGGACAAATCAAGCGGAGCCCGACCCTCGCAGGCCGGGCTCCCGATGCTGCCTGTCAGAGCAGAAGATTGACGGCGCTGGCGGCGGAGCTGGTATCTCCGCTTCCCGCGGTGGTACTTGTGACCCCGGTCGATGCAGTTGGCTGAACGGAGGACTGCCCACCGTGATGGTGATGATGGTGAGCCTTCCCTGATGCCTGCATGTCCTGCGTGAGTTTCGTGAACGCGTCCTGCGCCGCGCTTGTATTGCCGGATTTCAGCGCCTGCCCGAGGGCGTCAAAGTCACTCTTGAGCTGGCTCTGTTTCGCGCCCACCTGTGACCCCGTGGCACCCTGGGAGCTCTGCGCGTTGCTGAACAGGCCCTGGATTTCCGAAAAGGCCGATTGTGCACTTGCCAGATCGCCTGACTGGAGCGCGCTCGCCAGGTCCTTAAAATCAGAGCCGAAGCTTGAGGTGCTGCTCTGCGTATTGGGCACGTACGGATACGTGTTTGCGGTAACGCCCTGAATTGACATGATCTTCCCCCTCTTTCTCCCTTGTTGATATTCCGTTGCCGGTGTTGTTCCGGGCCTCCACTATATGTTATCGGCATCCCGGGACAAAACATTAGCTTTTTCGGCCAGCGAGCCTTATGAAAACGAGCGCCGCAAGGCCTGTGACGACCGAAACCAGCTCCAGAACGCCCACACAGGGGAGGATGGCGAGAGACATGATAAGAGAGATCCATGCAAATATGGTCCGGTCTTCACCCCCTTTGAGCAGTGTGATCCCCGCCGCAGAGCCGATAACATAGACGAGAATTGCGGCGCCGCTCGGAATGAGAAGGGCCGTTTCAAGGTTGACACCGGCAAAGAAATAGAGCGAGAGCATGACCATCGAGAGGCTGAAGAGCAAGACGAGACTCCGGTCCGGCACCCCCGTCTTCGCGTTGAGGTGAAAGAGGAATCGCGGGAAACCCCCGTCGCGGGCAACGGCGTAGATCACTCTCGACATCCCCGCGGTATACGCGTTGACGGTCCCGAATATGATGAAGACGGCAAGCACGGCGGTTCCCGCAGCCCCGTACCGGCCGAGCGCATTGGAGAAGATTGCGGCAAATGGAGCCACGCTCCCTCCCGCCCTGTACGCCCCGGTGCCTACGGTAACGAACGCAACGGCGATATACAGCGTGCCGATAGTCAGAACGCTCAGAACAATGCTCCTCTTGAAATCCCTCTTCGGATCCCGAAATTCTTCGGCGATATTCGAGACGTTCTCATACCCGAGATAGGACCAGAATATCAGCGCGGCAGCGGTCCCGAGAGGGATGAGCCCGTTCGGGGCGAACGGGACAAAATTGCGCATGTCGACCGATCCGATGGAGAATGCAACCGCGGAGAGAAGAAGTGCAACGATCGCCACGACGACCCCCTCCTGCACGCGATTGCTGAACCTGATCCCCCGGTAGTTTATGAGAAATGCCGCGAGGATCACACCGGCCGCGATGATATAGCTCTCCCCTCTCGTCATGGGAAATGCGAACGAAATATACGAAGCGGCAATCAGCGTGACGGCAGGCCCCCCCGAAACAAACCAGAGCGCGAAGAGCCACCCGGCGACCGTAGCGACCGGAAGGCCGAAGCTCTCTTTCGCGAACGAGTAGACGCCGCCTGATTCGGGCCTCCGGGCGGAGAGAGAGGCAAACGTGTATGCGAACGGATAACTCCCCAGGGAGAGGAGGAGCCAGGCGACAAGCGAGGAAGGGCCTGCAATCTGCGCCGCAAGCCCGGGGAGCACAAGAACACCCGACCCGAGAACCGAGCTGATGTACAGTGCGACCGCGTGCCTCAATGTGATCTCCTTGCGGAGATGCGGGGCGGAATCAGGGGATGACATTTCTTCTCCAGGGTACCATTCCCGCACACCAGGCGGCCGCGGAGGCCGCGAGCCCGGCGTACATGGGTTCAATCCCCAGCGGATAGTAGTCCGAGCTCCCCATCTCCTTCGACCATCCGGAGAGAAGCCAGCCGAGCGAAACGAGCCACCCGAGCGCCATCGAGGCAAACGCGGCCGCGGGGCGCGGACGCAATCGATCGAAATACGACGTCACGAGCGGAATAAGGAGACCGGGGATGATGACCGTCCCGATCGTGTACCAGAGCCGTATGACGGAGGGGATCGCAAGGGCGAGAACAACCGAAAGGAGAGCGGTAATGAGGATCCCCCAGCGCACCGGGCCCGTCGTCGCATCCTCCCCCATCCGCCCGCGAATCCGGGCGACGATGTCACGGCCGAGTGTCATCGCAGAGATAAAGGCCTGGCTGTTCAACGTCGACATGATCGCCGCGAGCATCCCCGCATAGAAGAGCCCTTTCGCCACGGGGGGAAGGACCGCCTCGGCGAGAAGCGGGTACGCCATGACGGGCGATTGGATGTCCGGGAGTGCCGCCCGTGCGTAGAGCCCTGCAGTCGTCGTCATGGCATCGAAGATAATCCAGAATATGACCGCGACGAGTATCCCCCGCCGCGCAACCTCCCCGGTACGCGCCGCGTAACACCGCTGGTGGAAGGACGGATCGACAAGCGTCCAGAGAGCGATGAAGAACCAGACGAGGACGAACTGGAGGGAGTTCCCGCCGTCCCACGCCAGGTGAGGCGGGGGAACGTGCGATGTGATGAACCCGGGCCCCCCGAGTTTTGAAACCGCAAACGGGATGATGACGCCGAACCCGATAAACATGATGATGAACTCAAAGACGTTCGTGTTGACGTCGGACCGGAACCCTCCCGTGAAGAGATAGATGACGGAGGCGAGCGTCCCCGCAACGACGGAGGCTGCGATCGACCAGCCCGTGACGACCTCGATCAGTATCCCCACCATGAGGACGTACGGCGCGGGGGTCATGAGCAGGAACGTCAGAAAGCTCCCGAGGAGCGCGGTCTTCCTGCCGTACGCAATGCTCAGCTTGTCGGGGATCGAAAGGAGATTTGTGCTGCGGACTCTCTTTGCGAGGAGGAACGCAAACACGACCGCAAAGACGTAGTAGGGGACCCCCTGGAGGAACCAGTTGGAAATGCCGAACCTGTACGTGAATTCCCCCACACCCAGTATGCCGCCGTACCAGGACGAGACGAGGCTCATGACGAACACGGGGGTCGTGAGGGACCTGCCCGCAAGGAGGAACTCAACGTCCTGGATGGAGGAGCGTGCGGTGAATATGCCGATCGCGATAACGGCCGCACAGAAAACGCCGATCACGGCGAGGTCAGACGGGGCGAGCGTCACCATGCGGAGGGTTCTCCGGCATCTGCCGGATGCGCAAATATCACGAGAAGCATCCTCCCGCGCCGGACAGCGACGGTGAAGGGTGAACGGGTGACGACGTTGCTCACGCCGATCTCGCCGGGGCGCATCACGGCATTCGTAAGCGTATACCTGAGCCCCCTGAGTGTGATACCGGAGCAGGTACCAAACGGAACCAGGCTGACGGTTGATCCGCGGCGCGCCCTGACCGTCCTCCGTTTCCCGGCCGGGAAGGCACGCCATCCGTCTCCCACGAACGTCATGGAGAGGGCCCGCGCGTACTTCCAGAACACGGAGAGGTTCCCGAGCGTGAAATCAATCCTCCCTCCCGTCGCCCCGGCGATCGCGACCTCTCCCGGACAGGATGCGGTGATAAAGTCGAGCGCTTTTTCAAGGTCCGTGTTGTCCTGCCGCCTGACACGGATCACGCGCGACCGGGAGAAGGCTTTCCGGGTCTCCGGGAGGAGTGAATCCAGGTCGCCTATGATGACGTCGGGTGTTATCCCCGACCGGAGCGCGGCGTTTGCACCCCCGTCCGCCGCGACGATCGCATCCGCCCCGGAGGCAAGCCGCCGGAGGAGGGTGCGTGACGGGGGCTCGCCGTTGCAGAGAAGGAGTGTGCGGGGAGATCTCGTGTTCACAGGTGCACGTTCAGGCCGATAAGAAAATTCCGCTCCGCCGCGGGGAAAAACGTGTTCCCCTGACCCCCCGCGAGATAGAGCGCGTCGAATATGTTCCGTATTTCCCCGCGGAGCGTAACCTCCGAGCCGGCGACCTCCGGGAGCTTCAAGAGTATTTCACCGTTGAAGACCATCGCCGCATCGGTCGTGTTCGCCTCGTTGTTGAAGTCGTCCGTGTGGAACGGTCCGACGTACTTCCCCGTGATCGAGGCGGTCACGCCGCCACCGCGCCACGTGAGGCGCAGATTTCCAAGAACGTCGGGGAACCCGGCGATGGGATTGCCGTCGAGAACCACCGGCGCGGCCCCGCTCAGGAAATACAGCGACCTGATGATCCTGTTCCGTGACGCCGTGAAGTTTCCGCTCAGCGTGAATGCCTGGAAGATCCGGACGGCGCCTTCGAGCTCTATACCGGTGTGGCGTGTCCGCTTCGCGTTCCCCGTTACCGGCTGGCCGAATATGTCCACCTGCCCGCTCTCGACGAGCTCGTTCGAGAATTCCATCCAGTAGGCGGTGACGGATCCTTCCGCCCCGGCCGTGGAGGCGCGAATGCCGAATTCGCCATCGAAGAGCTGCTCGGGGTGGACAAGCGGCTGACTGAAGTCATACCTGATGACCCCCCCCGTCGTGTCGGCCTTGAACTGGGGCGTCGCGCCGTACGCGGAGGATTCCCCCTCGTAGAGGTTCGTGAGTTGCGGCTCATGCGACGTGTAGGAGAATGACACGTAGCTGCTCCACTCCTCATCGATGTTGTAATTGAGCCCGACACGCGGGTTGAGAAAGAGATACGGAACGGCGAACGTGTTCCCGAGGTATTTTTCGCGCGTGAACGTGTAGAGGTCCCGCACGAGTTGCGCGTCCGCCATCAGCGTCATGTCATCCCTCAGGCGGAAGAGCTCATGACCGTACAGGGAAAACATGTCCTTTCCCCCGTTGAACTCGTAGAAGTGGTAATCAGGATCGAACCCCTCCGGGAGTCCCCCGGCATATTCGATCTTCCCCCAGTGCGTCGACCGGTGGAATCGCATCTCCCCGCCCACGGTGAGGTCCCCGTTTCCGTGGTTGATGTCCAGCGCCGGGAGCCATCCCCACTGGGAGTTGCCGACGAACGCGCGGACAAGCGCATTCGTCGGGTTCGCCGAGACAGGAATCCCGTATCTGGTGCCGATCCTGAGCATCGACGTATCCGCCCATGAGGCGTCGTAATCGAAATACCCGTCCCCCGTGTAATAGAAAAGCGTGTTGTGCATCGTCACGGACGGGGAGATTTTCCAGTCGTTCATGAGCTCCGCGTGGGGCTGGCTGAAGCTCTCCTGTTCCTGAGGGCGGCGGAACTGCACGGAGGCATAGGCATCCCCCGCCGAATCGGCGGTCCAGCCTGCGACGACGTTCTGACGGCGGAGCACGTTGTTCCCGTTCACGAATTTCCCCAGGCCGTCGTAGGCAAGTCCGTCTGTGATCGGCCCCCCGAAGAAATGGAACCGGGTCGACATATCGCCGTCGAAACGGATCGCCCCGAAGAAGTAGGAATTCATGTCGACCCACGAGTTTATCCTGTACCCGTCGCTCGTGATCTTCCCGAGGCGGCCGTAAAACATGTATCTTCCGTCCACGAGACCGGAGGTGAAGGACGCACCGAATTTCTTCGTCGTGAGTGGGAGCGGCTTCGAGCTGTCGCCGAACTGCTGGAATCCCGTCATCATCTCCAGCGTGAGCCCCGGCGTGCCGCTGAACGGGTTCGTGACGATGTTCACCGATCCGCCGATGGCCGGGGGGCCGTAGAATGCGCTCCCCGCGCCGCGCTGGACCTGGATGTTGTCCGTGCTGGCGAGGAGATCGGGAAAATCGATCCAGTAGACGTTGTGGTCTTCCGGGTCGTTCTGGGGAACGCCGTTGATCATCACGGAGATCCTTCGCTGGTCGAACCCGCGGAGGTTTATGTAATTGTACCCGATCCCGTTCCCGTTTTCGGAATACGTCGTGATCGAGGGGAGCTCGGAAAGGAGCACCGGGACGTCCTGGACGGAATAGCGGTCGCGAAGGTTCTGCGGCGTAAGATTGGAAAAGGTGACCGGGCTCTTCCGTTCCGTGGCCTGTGTCGCGGTCACGACGACCGGGGACATCTGGTACACGGTGTCCTTCCCCGGCGCCTGATCCTGGGCGCGCAGAACGCAGGGAGTCGCGCACCAGAGGATGATGAACAGCATTCCTGCCCGCTTCATGGTTCCCCCGAAAAACAAATTCCCGCACAGGTTGCCGGCGCGGGAATCGAAAGGAAATCAAGAAGCAGACTTGGTTCCGTTTCCCTACGCTGGCATGACCCAGATCAGGTTTACAGGGTGTGATCTCAGTCCCGCCCATCCGGCGGGACACCCCTAACGGTGACAGGGGAACGTGCCAAAAAATTCACCAAAAAGCAAATCGGATTTTGTGTATCTTCGAGTGGCCATCCGCAGACGACTGATCAGAACTCACAACATGGAGGGGCGATGAAAGCGAAATCCACGTACTCCGTCAAGAAGTGGAATGAGTCCGCGTATGACGAGATTTCCCCCGGCATGAAAATGACGAAGGCCTCGGTGGAGTACGCATTTACAGGAGAGCTCGAGGGAAGCGCAGCAGTAGAGTACCTGATGTTCTACAGTCACGTTGATGAAAAGGACCAGCATGGTTCATCGGCGATGTATACCGGCCTCATCCGATTTATCGGGACGGTCGCCGGCAAGTCCGGAAGCTTCGTCATGAGCGACAACGGCAAGTTCGAAGGGGGGACCGCCTTGTCGATGATCCGCATTGCCGACGGATCCGGGACGGATGCCCTTCGCGGGATCTCGGGAAACGGTTCTTACCGCGCCGACAAGGACGGATGCCATGTTGAGCTGGACTACAGGTTGAGCTGAATCGCGTGCCGTCTGTTGATCGACATACTGAGCTGCGCCCGGTGTTCGCCGAGATCACAATGGGCACAACCATCAAGGATAATCTGTCAGGACTCTGACAATGCCGGAGATCCCGGATCTCCTGTACATACGCAAGTATCTGGCGGGCGCGCTCGCCGGGAGGTCGATCGCCGCCGTTGACGTGAAGCAGCCTGTCCTCGTGCGGAACATGCTTGACGCGCCGCTCGGGAACGTCCTCCCGGGACGTTCATTCCGCGCGGTGGAGCAGCGCGGACCGTTTCTTCGCCTTGCGCTCGACGGGGAGATCGATATTGTGACCAACCTCATGCTCGCCGGGCGCATACAGCACCAGCGGAAGGGGGAGAAGCCGGAGGGGTACCTGTGCCTTTCGTGGACGCTCGACGACGGGTCGGCGTTGAGGCTGTGCGATGAGAAGAAAATGGCGAAGCTCTACGTGTGCCGCCGCACCGACACCGCGTCGATACCGAGATACGGTACGCAGGGGGCCGACATACTCTCGGGGGAGTTCACGAGGGAGAAGTTCTTTGCGCTCGCCGCCGCCAACGCGCGCCGGCAGGTGCGCGTGATGATCAACGACCAGACAGTTTTGAGCGCAATCGGCAACGCGTACGCGGACGAGATACTCTTCGAGGCCCGTATCCATCCGAAGACATTCACGGGAAAACTGAGCCGCGATGAGACCGGCCGGCTGTACGAGGCGATCGGCACCGTCATGACATGGGGGACAGCGATGGTGGAGCAGGCGGGCCGGCCGATACATGTCAAGGTGCGCGACCATCTGAAGGTCAGGAACAGGAAGGGGGAACCCTGTCCCCGGTGCGGCGCGACAATCCGGCGCGAAGGAGTGCGCGGGCACGACACCTTTTTCTGCCCATCCTGCCAGCCCCCTTCCAGGAAACTCTTTATCGACTGGCGTGCCACAGGAGGAACGACCGCCCCACCGGGGGAAGGTTGATTCATCGGCCGCAGGGGCGTATATTACAGTGTTTCATCGATTCGCACTTTCTCTGGATTTCCATGACACTCAACGAACTGCTCCATGAACGTTCGACGGTGATTATCGAGGACGCCACCCTGGCGATGTCGCGTGCGCATCTGAAAAGCTACGAGAAATCGGGAACCGGGAATGTCCACCAGCGGTTGAAGGCCCTGCTCGTCCTGACGACACGGGCCGTCAAGGAACGGAATCTCGGTCCGATGGTCGCACATGCGGATACGATCGCGCGCGAACGATTTGCCTCCGGGTTCGACCTGTGGGAAGTGCAGACGGCGTTCAACGTGCTCGAGGAGGCCATATGGACCCACATTATCAAGGAGCTCGCCCCGGGTGAGTATGCCGAGGCACTGGGATTGATAAGCACGGTGCTCGGGACCGGCAAGGATACGCTGGCCCGCCGGTATGTCTCGCTCGCAAGCAAGACCAGAGCTTCTTCTCTGAACCTGCAGTCGCTGTTTACCGGCATGGAAGGTGCCTGACACCCCGGGAATTGTTCGGTTTCCCGCGCAGACATCAGCGTGACCATCGGCATCGGGGGAAACAATGGTATCAGGGGCATTTGCACGTTTAAAGGGGGGAACGCGCAGTCTTCTTTTCGCGCTCGGCGCGGCACTCATCGTTGCCGCATGCGGGAGGGCAGCCGCACAGACCGATTTCCACGCGCAGTTGTTCCGGGACGCGGGCGAAGCACGCGCCCGCGCGAGCGCCCTCAACGCGGAGATGCTCGCGCCGAAGAGCTTTGAACGGGGAGGGGCCGCCTACGCCAAAGCCGAGAACCTGTATGCCCGCCACAAGCCCCTCGACGACATCAAGGAGCAGATCCGCCTGGCCAGCCAGTATTTCAGCCTGGCAAGCGACGAATGCCAGACCGCGCAGGCAGTGTTTGCGGGGGCGCTGAAGGCGCGATCGGACGCCTCGGCCTCGGACGCCGCGCGCCTCTCGCCGGAAATCTGGTCGCGGGCCGAAGGCCTTCTCTTCTCCGCAGCGGAGCTCCTCGAAGAGGACGACACGCACGCGGCACGGATCGAGTCCGGCGATGCCCAGGGGCTCTACAGGTCCGCAGAACTTGACGCGATCGAGCAGAACCTCCTCACGCCCGCACGCGAACTCCTTGCAAGGGCGAAACAGCTCGAGGTTTCCTCCACGGCACCTCAGACGCTCGAGCGCGCGGAGCAGCGGCTTGAGCTCGCGGAAGCGATGGTCAGGCAGAACCGGTACGAGATCAGCGAGGCCCGCCGGCTCGCGGAGGAGGCAAAGTACGAGGCCGCCCACGCGGTCTACCTGCATGAAATCATCTCGCAGATGCATGAGCACAAGCTGACGTTCGAAGACGTCATACTCCTTTCGGAATCGGCGATGGGCCACATCGCTTCCGCGCTGAACACGCCGGTCCGCTTCGACGGCGGATACGCGCCCGTTGTTCAGCAGATCATCACATCGGTCATGAGCCGCGATTCAGCCCGCACGCAACTCGCGGAGACGCTGAGGCGGGTCCGCGCGGAGAACGACGCCCTTCACCGCCGCCTCACGCCGCGGGGACCAGGGGGCGGGCCTCCACCCCCGCCGGGAGAGGGGCTTGCGGAGGAACGGCAGCGCTACATCAGCGCCGCTGCGCTCGCCGCGACCTACTTTGCGCCGAACGAAGGGACCGTGCTGCGCACGGGGGACACTGTCGTCCTGAGGGTATTCGGACTGGCGTTTTCCCGCGGGGAGGACGCGATCGAGCCCGGTTCCGCCGAACTTCTTGTAAAACTCGAACATGCGATCCATCTCTTTCCCAACTGCCGCCTGACGGTGGAGGGACACACCGAGGCGGGGATGAGCGAGACGGTGAACCAGCGCAATTCGGAACACCGCGCGGCCGCGGTCGCCGCATACCTTAAGAAGTTTCCGGCGGCCTCCCAGATGATCGAGTCGAGGGGCTGGGGGAGCAGCTTCCCGGTCGCCGACAACACAACAGTCGAGGGGCGCGCCCGCAACAGGCGGATCGATATACTCGTCACCCCCGAATGATGCTCCCGAACGGCCGCCCGGACGCACCGGTGCGGCACATGCAGACCGACAGGAGGCAACGTCCATGATCTCGACAATCAACGACTTCGAGCATGTCTGGTCGCGCGAACTGGAGTCCACGCAGAAACTCTTCAAGCACCTGACCGACCGCGCACTTTCCCAGGCGGTCAATCCCGAAGGGCGGACGCTCGCGCGGCTCGCATGGCACATCACGACGACGATCCCCGAGATGATGTCGCGCACGGGACTCTCGCTGAAGGGCCCGGGGGAGCATGACCCGATCCCCCCGACGGCGAAGCTGATCGCAAAGGGGTACAGCGACGCGGCGATTTCGCTTCTCGAGGAAGTGAAGGGGCGATGGACGGACGACACGCTCCGCACGAAAGACGACATGTACGGTGAACAATGGGCGAGAGGGTTCACGCTCACCTCTCTCGTTCTCCACCAGGTTCATCACCGCGGGCAGATGACCGTGCTCATGCGGCAGGCGGGACTCGAAATCCCCGGCCTCTATGGTCCCGCCAGGCAGGAATGGGCAGCGTTCGGCATGAAGCCCCCGGCGATCTAATTTCGCCATCGGTTTTTCAAACGGAAGGGGGACAGATGAACGTCGGCATACCCGGAACGGGCAACGCCGGAAAAGACTCCGCCGCCCCGGCAAGGGAAAGAAGGGGAAGGTCAACGACGCGCTGAAGGGCATATTCAAATAACAGAAGGGGAATGTCTATCAACGTATCCGGAATTCTCGAGCTCGACTCAAAGCAATTCGGTTTCCTCCGCACGCCCACACACGGCCTCTCCCGCGACCAGACCGACCCGTACGTTCCCGCCGGGCTCGTAACGCAGTTCAACCTCAGGACCGGCGCATTCCTTGAAGCGACTGCGGAGGAGAAGCACGGGAAAAGCCCGCAGGTCAGCGTCATCTCGGGAGTCAACGGACTCCCCCCCGCCGAATGGAAGAACCTCAAGGAGTTCTCGGCGCACGAGGTCGTCTCCCCCAACCAGGTCATACGGCTCGAGGGAAAGGGATCCGACAGGGCCATGCGCGTTGTCGAGCTCTTCTGTCCCGTCGGGAAAGGGCAGCGGGCGCTGATCGTTTCCCCCCCGAAAGCCGGGAAGACCGTCCTCATGCAGCAGCTCGCACATGCCGTGAGCCTCCACAATCCCGAGATCGACCTTCTTGTCCTGCTCATCGACGAGCGCCCCGAGGAAGTGACGGACATGCGCCGCTCGATACGCGGGGAGGTGTACGCGAGTTCCAGCGACAGCGAGCGGGGGACGCACGTCCGCCTCGCCCAGCTCGTCCTCGAATACGCGAAGAGGAAGGCGGAGACGGGGAAGGACGTCGTTGTGCTTCTCGACTCGCTGACACGCCTCGGGAGGGCGTTCAATATACACCAGAAGAGCAGCGGCAGGACGATGTCCGGCGGGGTGGACATCCGGGCCCTCGAGATCCCGAAGCGGATCTTCGGCGCCGCGCGCAACCTGGAGGACGGAGGCTCTCTCACGATCATCGCCACGGCCCTTATCGACACGAACTCGCGGATGGACGAGCTGATTTTCCAGGAGTTCAAGGGAACGGGGAACATGGAGCTCGTCCTCGACCGCGGCATGGCAAACGAACGGATATTCCCCTCGATAAACCTCGGCACCTCGGGGACGCGGCGGGAGGAGCTCCTCTTCGGTCCCGCCGTCGACAGGCACCAGGCTCTCCGCCGTTCCGTCGCGCGGCTCCAGCCACGGGAGGCGATGCTCGCCGTACTGAAGCTCCTCGAACAGTACCCGACGAATGAACTCCTCCTCGCCAGATTCTGAAACCTTCACGCTCCCGGTCCCCGCAGGGTTCGATTTCTGGCGGACCGCGTTCAGCCACGGCTGGTGCGCCCTCCCCCCGTTCTCCCATGACGCCGGGCGGAAGGAGCTCTGCCGCATATTCACGCTCGCCGGGGGGGTGACGGCCTCCTGCACGCTCAGAGACGGCGGCAGGGGAATCCGCGTGAGGACCGCGTGGTCACGGAAGCCGGGGGAAAAGGCGAGGGCGGACCTGAAGAAGCAGATCAGGACGTGCCTCCGGATGGACGAGGATTTCACCGGTTTCCACAGGGTGGCGCGCCGCAACCCGCACACCCGGTGGATCGCGTCGTCCGGCGCAGGGAGGATGCTCCGCGCCCCGACGATGTTCGAGGACGCCGTCAAGATGATCTGCACGACGAACTGCACGTGGGGCCTCACGACGCTGATGGTGTCGAACCTCGTCGCAAGCGCGGGAGACCCCCACGCAGGCGGGGGGCGCACGTTCCCCACCCCGGAAGCGGTCGCGGCCCTGACGGAGTCGTTTCTCAGGAAGAAGATCACGTGCGGCTACCGCGCACCGTACATACTCGAATTCGCCGGCAGGGTCGCCTCCGGGCGCCTTGCGTGCGAGTCATGGCGCTCCTCTCCCCTCTCCACGGCAGCGCTTTTCGACGAAATGAGAACCGTCAAGGGGATCGGTCCGTATGCCGCGGGGAATCTCCTCAAGCTGACGGGACGCTACGACTACCTTGGGCTCGACTCATGGGTACGGACGAAATACTACGAACTCCACCACGGCGGCCGCCGTGTGAAGGATTCCACGATCGAGAAAGCGTACGAGAAGTTCGGGGAGTGGCGGGGGCTGTTTTTCTGGCTCGAAATGACGCGTGACTGGCACGGGGACAAGTTCCCGCTGTAACATTCGGTTGACGGGGGAGTATAGTAAGAAGGGATCAAAGGAGACGTGAGGCGTGGTCATCCGTCGTCCGTCAATGATACTCGGAGCCGCGCTTCTCATCGCGGCATGCACCGCATGCGACAGGGTGACAAAAGTCGCTGCGGCGTCTCTCCGCGGGCAGATGCCGGTTGTGTACGCGGGGGGGATCATGACGCTTTCGTACGCCGAAAACAGGGGAGCGATGCTGAGCCTGGGCGCCGGGCTCCCCGAACACACGAGGTTCCTCCTCTTCACCGCGGGAGTCGCCATCCTTCTCGCCGGGATCGCGGGATTCCTCCTCTTCTCCCCCGGGCTCACGCGCTCCCGCGTGACCGCTCTTTCGCTCATACTCGCCGGCGGGGGGAGCAACCTCTTCGACCGTCTCTTGCACAACGGAAGGGTCGTGGATTTCGTGACGCTCGGCGCCGACGGGATCAGGACCGGGATATTCAACCTCGCCGACCTGACGATCATCGCCGGGGCATCGCTCCTCGTGATCACGATGTTCCGACAACAACGCGCACAGGGGTCATGAAGAACGAAGAAGGTGACGCGGCGCTGAGAGTGCTCCGGAAGTTCTTCCGGATCTCGGCATTCATATTCCTCCTCCTCCCGTTCTCGTTCACCTTCGACGAATCGGGAGCGACACGGATCATGTGGCGGGATTCGACGCTCCCTGCCGTCACTGTCGTTGCGTTCAGGGTGGGATAGAAACGCCTCCCCTCTCGCCCGGGGGGGGAGCGGAAGATCCAACGATCCACCTCAGTCACCCAGGCACGTGCCGACTGCCTTTGCGGCGAATATGAGCTGGGAGTCGGGAGCGACGAGCCGCTGCTGGCCGACGGCGTCCGCGAGCGGAACCGTGATGACGTTGTCCTGCCGGAGGCTCGTCATGACGTCGAAATGCCCGTTGGACATCGCCTGGAGTGCGACGGTTCCGAATCGGGTCGCAAGTATCCTGTCGAACGGCGTGGGGCTCCCGCCGCGCTGAACGTGCCCGAGCACGGTAACGCGCGTCTCCAGACCGGTTTCGTCTTCGATCCGCTTGGCCACGAGTTCGCCGATCCCTCCGAGGCGGACGGGATCGGTTCGTTTCTTGTCCATTTCCTTGACGGAGACGCCGCCGCCGCTCGGCTTGGCCCCTTCCGCGACGCAGACGATGCTGAACTTGGCTCCCTTGCTCCTCTTGAGGACCGCTTCGAACACGGCGTCCCACGAAAAGGGAATCTCGGGGATGAGTATGATATCCGCGCCCCCCGCGAGTCCCGCACCGAGCGCGATCCACCCGGCGTAGCGCCCCATCGTCTCCATGACCATCACCCTGTGGTGGGCCGAGGCGGTCGTCTGCAGACGATCGATCGCCTCCGTTGCGACCGCACGGGCGGAATCGTGTCCGAACGTCACTTCGGTCGCCGCCAGGTCGTTGTCAATCGTCTTGGGGACGCCCATGACGTTGAGCCCCATCTCGGCGAGCTTGTGCGCGATGATCTGCGTGCCGTCGCCGCCGATCGTCACCAGCGCGTCGAGCTTCAGGTTCCTGTAATGATCCACGACCTGCTGCGATGCGTCGACGATGCGGATATTGTTCCGCTCTCCCATCGGAAAATGGAAAGGGTCCCCTTTGTTTGAGGTGCCGAGAATCGTCCCCCCCTGGTTGATGATGCCGAGAACGTCCTGGGGGGTGAGTTCCCTGTGACGGCCCTCGACGAGTCCTTCGTAGCCGTCGATGATGCCGATGACTGTGGCGTTGTAATAACTCATCGCCGGCTTCGCGATGCTGCGGATGACCGCATTCAGACCGGGGCAGTCGCCGCCCCCTGTCAGGATTCCTATTCTCTTCAGTTTCATGGCAGGCTCAGTACTCTCCTAATGGGTCTGTGGGTGTTGGCACGAAATCTTTGTAATATACGAAACCGGGGAGACTTATGACAGCGGACTATTCCTACAAGGCGTCTGTGAAATCCAGCGCTTCCGACGAGGCGATCAACACGTATCTCCTCCGACCGGCTGCGGGGCTCATTGTCAGGGCGCTCTACAGAACGCCGGTAACCCCCAACCAGGTCACGCTTGCTGCCACGGCCGCCGGGTTCGCCGCTGCCGTCCTTTACGTTCAGGGGACGCCGCTCCTGACCGCCGCGGCAGGGCTCTGCCTGACGCTCAAGGACACACTGGATTCCGCGGACGGCCAGCTTGCGAGGGCGAAGGGGATGTTCAGCCGGGCCGGGAGGTTCCTCGATTCGATCGGAGACTTCGCGGTCAACCTCGCAGTGTTCGCCGCAATCGGCACAGCGATGGTCAGGAGCGGGAGCGGACCCGCGGCACCCGTTCTCTGCCTCATCGGATTCCTCGGGATCTCATTACGGGTCTCGTACCACGTCTTCTACCAAACCTCGTTCCTCCACCTTGAAAACGCGTACACGGGAAACCGGACGTCGGAGGAGATCCGCGAAGAGGACGCCTCCGAGGACAGACTGACCAGGGCGCTTCACAGGACGTTTCTGTTTCTCTACGGCTGGCAGGACGGGCTTGTCGCACGCATTGACGCAGCGTGCAGGGGAAGCGCGGAGCGCGGCACAGAGGGGGACAGAGGATGGTACGGGGACGTCACGGCAGTCCGGCTTTCCGGATTCCTCGGGCTCGGCACGGAGCTGTTCGCCCTCACTGCCTTCTCGCTGTTCAACAGGCTGGACCTTTACCTCCCGTTCAACGCCCTGGGGATGAATCTTGTCCTTCTCGCGTGCATTGCGTACAGGGGAGCGGTGCTGCGGCAAAAATCCGGGCGGGTCAGGTCCAGCGGCCGTCGTTCCTGAGCTCGGCCTTCAGGGCGTCCTGAATCGACCTGTCCTCGTCCTTGCTTATCGAGAACAGCTTCCGGAGCTGTTCCACGGTGCTGACGTCATCGGGACTCATCGCACCCGACTTCAGCGCCGCGCGGAGCGCTTCCGTGTACGTCTCGATCTGTATGTCGTGCTCGATCTTCCTGTGTTCGTTCTCCGGGATCCCCAGGGAGAGACGGACCACGTCGAGCATGGAGCGGTCCTCCGTGACGGGCTCCCCGCCCGCCCAGGCCTGCCGAAGCATCGCCCTGTACGTGTTCACGGATTCGCGGCGGAGGACTTCACGTCCCTCGTCCGCGGACTTCTGCCTCTCCTCCTCTTCCCTGCGCCAGGCGTCGCTCTGCTGTGACCGCTGCTCGGAGACGGTCCGGGCTTCTTCCGCTTTCCGCTGGATCGTGAGAACGCTCTGCTCGTATTCCCGCGCCTCGGCGTTTCCCGGGTCCATCGCATACACGGTCTCGATCTCCGTCAGCGCCTTGTCGTACATCCCGTCCCGGATATATTCCCGCGTCTTCTGGAGGCAGCCGGCGATCTTCGCCTCGCGCACCGCCCTCTGCTGCTGGAGATCCTCCTCCATGCGGGCCTGTTCGGCGAGCTTTCTCTGGAGCTCCTCGACCTTCCGGCGCTGCTCTTCCTGGACCGCGCGCGCTTCCTCTTCCCTGCGCGTGAATTCGTCACGTGACGCGTACACGGTCTGCTCGAATTCCCGCGCCTCGACGTTCGTAGGATCGAGCCGGAACACCTTCGTCACTTCCTTGAGCGCTTCCTCGAACTGGGCGAGTCCGACGAACTCCTTCCCCCGCTCGAGATACGCGCGGATTTTCTTCGCCTGCGCGAGCCGCCGACCCTCTTCGATCGCCTGGCGCACGGCCTCCTCGTACTGCCGCGTCTCCTCCTCCTGCCTCTGCCGCTCCGCCTCCTCCTCCGCGCGGCGTGCGCGCTCCTCTTCCTGCGCCTTGAGCCCTTCCTCCTCCACACGGAGGCGCTCCTCTTCCTCCCTGCGGCGCTGGTCCTCCTCGACCTTCCGGCGGGCCTCCTCTTCGATCTTCTTCCGTTCTTCCTCGTACTGCCGGCGCTGTTCTTCTGCGAGGCGTTCGCGCTCCTCGGCGAGCCGTTTCTGGTACTCCTCCTCGACCTTCTTCTTCGCCTGCTCCTCGACGATCCGCCGTGCTTCCGCCTCCTGCTCGAGCTGCTTCCTGCGCGCCTCTTCCATGCGCGCCCGCTCTTCCTCCATCTGCCGGCGGAGCTGCTCCTCGATTTTCTTCTTCTCCTCCGCAAGCCGGGCCCGTTCCTCCTCCATGCGGCGCTCGGTCTCGAGCGCCACCTGTTTCAGGCGATCCTCTTCCGCCTGCCGGCGCTTCTCCGCAGCCTGCTCTTCTTTCCTGTGGAGTTCCTCGATCCTCTTCCGCTCTTCTGCGACCCGGGCGGCCATCTCCTCTTCGATCTTCTTCCGTTCTGCTTCAAGCCGGATGCGTGTCTCTTCCTCGATCATCTTCAGCTTCTGTTCCTCGGCGAGGCGCTTGGCTTCCGCTGCCTCCCGTTCCCTGCGCTGCATCTCTTCGAGCTTCGCGCGCTCCGCCCGGAGGCGGCCGAGCATCTCCTCTTCGATCTTCTTCCGCTCGGACTCCAGCTTCTTGGCCGACTCTTCTTCGAGGCGCCGGCGCTCTTCCTCCAGACTCTTGCGGGCCTCTTCCTGTATCCGTTTCCTGTCCAGCTCCTCGAGACGCTTGCGCTCCTCCTCCTCCCGTTTCTTCCGCGCGTCCTCCTCGCGCCGCCTGGCCACCTCGGCCTCCTGGCGCACGCGGTTCTCCTCCTCCATCCGTTTCCGTTCTTCCTCGAGTTTCTTGTGGGCTTCCTCGATCCGCCGGTTTGCTTCCTCCTCCGCCTTGCGGTGGATTTCCTCGTCGATTTTCTTCCGCTGTTCCTCTTCCGCCTTCCGCTTGGCCTCCGCGATCGCGTAGCGGCGCGCCTCATCATCGAGCTGACGCCTCTGGATCTCGGCAGGGTCCACACGTTGCGGAGCCGGCACTCTCGGAGGAACCGGGTCGCGTCTTACGGGAGGGGGCGGCGTGACCGTGGGCTCGTTTTTCCGCGCGGCCTGGGACGGAGGAGGCGGAACGGACGATCCGGGACGCGGCGGAGGTATGGGGGGTACAGGACGGGGAGCCGCGACCGACGGGCGGGGCGGGATCGGAGTCGTGGCGGGCCTTGGCGGCGCCGTCGCCGATTCGGGAGGTGCTGCCGCCTGGGCCGGGGGCTTCTCCCCCCCGGAAGGGGGCGGTTCCCGTTTGCTGTCGCGCTGCTCAATCGCAAATTTGATCCGCTCCATGTATGCAACCGCATACGGGTTGTGCGGATCGGTCTGCATCGCCAGCTGGACAAGACGCACCGCTCCCTCGTAGTCCGACCCCTTGAATAGCTTGTCGGCCATTTTCAGGAAGTCGCCCGCCTTTTTACGTTGTTCCTGTCGTGTTGCGTCGTCGAGGTCAGGCACGGTTGTCACGTGTAAGAACTGTACACGCCTGCTGCTTCAGCGCAGCTAATATATCCATTGACCCCCTGATTGTCAACGCGGGGACACGGGGTGCTGACGACGGTCACATCCACAGAATGTCATGAAAAACGGGGCGAAGAGAGCGCCGGAGAGGAACCGCCTGACGAATCGACAGCCGGGAGGAGAGAGGGGGGGAATGGGAGCCGGGGAGAACTATTAGCGTTTCAGGGCCGCAAGGAACTCGGGGTCCGACTGGACGTTGAAATAGTCCATGTCCAACACGGCGCCGAGATTGAACTTCTTGGCAAGCGCCTTCCCGAGGTATTCCAGGGCCTGCTTTTTGTCTTTCTGAAGAACGTACATGCGCGAGGTCAGGTACAGCACATCGTCATCCCCCGGGGCGGCGATCTGCGCCCGCCCGGAAGCGGCAATCGCGTCCTTGAACGTGCCAAGGCGCGTGCAGACGAGCGCCATGTACGCCTGCGCGAGGGCGTCATCGGGCTGTGCGGCTATATGCGCCGTCAGTATGTCCCGCGCCCTGACAAACGAGGCCTGCCATTCGGCGATGGGGCGCCCGGCGGATTGCTGCACCCTCCCCAGCTTGTAGAAATCGACGTAGCTCTCTCTCATGCGCGCTGTCCGATCGAGCAGCAGGTCCATGACCCTGTCGATCTGCTGAAGGTGGAGAAGAACCTCCACGTAGAGCCCGCTCCCGTAGTCGCTCCTGTCGCGCGCGAGCCGGAGTCCCTGTTCGTATGCTTTCAATGCCGCCCGGTAGTCGTCCCGGTTGTCGAGCTCACGTATCGCCTTGAACTGCTCCACCTGTCCGAGCAGCGTGTGGGCGGCGATGTTCCCCGGGTCGTCCGCAACGCTCCGCTGCGCCGCCTTCACGGCGTCGTCGATCCTTCCCTTCGCGGCATAGGCGACCGCGAGCCGGCGCTGCGACTCGGCATCGCTCGGGGAGATCGCCACAGCCTGTTCAAAGCGCGTGACGGCCTTGTCGTACGATCCGCGGAACTCCTCGGCAAGACCCCAGGCCCGGAACGTCTCGGAATTTCTCAACCCCGCGTTCAGCGCACGTTCCACTTCGACGATCGCCTGCGCGACGTGCGATTGCTGCATGTCGACGGACGTTTCGTACGCGAGCATATGCGCCCAGGCTGCGGCTGAATGCGCCTCGGCAAAATCCGGATCGAGTTTTCCCGCCTGATCGAAGAGCCCGAGCGCGTCTTCCGGCGCGAAGTTGTCTCCGTAATTCAGGAGCAGCCTCCCTTTCAGGTAGAGATCATACGCCGCCTCGTTGTTCGTGGAGGGGACGGAGATCGCAGCGCCGTCGGCCGTCACGGCCTTGACCCCCATCCCCTGCGCGATCCCGCGTATGATCTCCGGGCGCAGTGAAGGAAGCTCCCGGGCGGAAACGTGGTACTGCCTGGCCCAGAGGCTCCCGCTCGAGAGCGTGTCGGCAAGCGTGAAGTGAAGCGTGTAGCTTCCTTCCGCTTTTGCCATCGACCAGGAGAGGACATAGTTCGCACCGAGCGCCCTGGCGATCTGGCCGGGCGGAGCAACGGACGCGCCGAAAGCGTTTGATGTCGCGGGGTTGATCACGCGCACGTCGGCCAGCCGCGCCGCCTCGGAACTGATATCGCCTTCAAAGCCTTCCGCCGCGTAGATCATCGACGTGTCGCCCCCGGTTGCCGGAGGGAGCACAAGGAGGGAATAGCGGGCCGGGGAGACGCTGTTGCGTATCGCTTCCACTGCGAACCAGCCCGCGGTGCCGAGGACGAGGACCGCGGCGATCGAGAGTACCGGTTTGAGGGGGATGTGAACCTGCGAGAGCCGGTTGACGATCCTCTGCCCCAGGGGGAGGGGAGGGGGTCCCACCGGTCCCTTTTCCTCAGGGACGAGATCATAGTCCGATTCGAGCTTCTGGCTGAGCGACGCGCCCCAGAAATCGGTGGGGCGGCCTGACGGTGGGGGCGGTTCCTCCTTCGGACGGCGCACGGGGCCCCCCGCCACGTGCTCTTTCGCACGTCGTTCCTCCTCTTCCATCTTGATCTGCTCTTCAAGACTGCGCGCCTTCAGGATCTGCGCGCGGAGGGTCGCCGCTTCCTCGTGGGATGGATCGAGGCTCAGCACCTCGCTGACGTAGACGAGGGCTTTATCGTATTTCTCCTGCTGGTAGTAGTTGTTCCCCGCCTCCATCATGTCGCCGATCTTCCTGCGGCGCTTCTCCCGTTCTGCCCTGTCTTCTGCAGCCGGCGGGGAAGGAGGGGGCTGCGATGGCGCCTGTGGTGGCGCCTGCGGCGCCACCACAGGCGCCGGGCGTCGGGGCGGAATGGCGGACGGAGAGACCGGCCTCGTCTGCTCCCGGGCTTTCGCTTTCTCTTCCTGCAGCGCGCGGAGCCTGACACGGAACTCGGCGAGCGAGGAATCATCGGGGATGATCTTGCTCAACTCCGCGAACAACTCCGCGGCCTTCTCGGACTTTCCCCGTTCGAGCGCGCTCTGCAGCCGTTCGCGGATGACGAGGATCTTCTGTTCGGTGGCGGCTTTGTTTCCCGCGGCGGGGGTTTCCGAAGCGGGGACGGGGAAGGGCGCGGGAGCTTTGGTCTTCAGGCGGTCTGCGTCGGTGCGTCCCGTGCGGGTCCGGTCTTCCTCTTCCAGACGGTTCATCTCCGCCTCTTCGGCCCGTTTGCGGATCTCTTCGAGCAGTTGTTTGCGGGCGGAGTCGCTGGGATTATGTTGATCGTCCGACGGCATAGCTCACGAGTAATGGACCTGCCGGAGAGTTGCGGCGCACCTCAACCGTAGAATGGTTCACAATATATCCAAATCGGTTCCGAATGTCAATAAACCCGCCTTGACTTCCATCACACTACTTTCTACCTTTGCTGTGTCCTTTACACACAACCTCCCGGAGCATACATGGGTCCACTGCTTATCCTTTTCATCCTTGTCATCGTCGTCGTCGCATGGGCGATCATGAAGTACAACGGCCTCGTCACGCTGCGCAACCAGGTTTCCAACGGCTGGAAGCAAATCGACGTCCAGCTCAAGCGCCGGCACGACCTGATTCCGAATCTCGTGAACACGATCAAGGGCGCGATGCAGTTCGAACAGGAGACGCTGCAGAAGGTGATCGCCGCGCGCGGCGCCGCCGTGAGCGCAACGGGCGTTGCAGACGCCGCGGTGAAGGAGGGCGCTCTCTCCGGCGCGCTCGGCAGGCTTTTCGCGCTCGCGGAGAACTACCCCGATCTCAAGTCGAACGAGGACGTGAAACAGCTCCAGGAAGAACTCTCGAGCACGGAGAACAAGATCGGGTTTGCCCGGCAGTTCTACAACGACATCGCCACGAAATACAACATCGCACAGCAGGTCTTCCCGGGAAACCTCGTGGCGGGGATATTCGGATTCAAGCCGTCCGAGCTTTTCGAAATCAAGGAGGCGGGGGAGCGCGACGTCCCGCAGGTCGATCTCTCACTGAAGAAATAGACTGGCGATCGCTTGGCGGTGACATCCCCCAACATACTCGAACAGCAGGCGGCGAACAGGCGGAATACCGTGCTCGTCATGGTGCTTTTCATGCTTTTTGTCGGCTTCCTGGGGTTCGGATTCGACGTGTTCATACTCGGGTTTTCCCCGGGGGGAGGAAGGAGCCTCTTCGGCTTCCCCGTTGCGACGTTCGCGGCGCTTCTCCTGGGGGCGTTCAGCGCCTACCGGGGGCTCGAAGGGGGCGCCAGCGCAGTTCTCAGCTCTTCCGGTGCGGTTCCCGCACCCGCCGACGATCCCCGGTACAAACAGCTTCACAACATCGTCGAGGAGATGGCGATCGCGGCGGGGCTCCCGAAGCCGCAGGTCTACGTGATCCCGGACCCCGACCCGAACGCGTTCGCCACGGGGAAGGATCCCGAACACGCCTGCATCGCCGTGACGCAGGGGCTTCTCGATTCGCTCAACCGGGATGAGCTGCAGGGGGTTGTCGCACACGAGCTGGGGCACGTGCGGAACTACGACATACGGGTCCTGACCGTGATCGCAGCGCTCATCGGCGCCGTCATGCTCCTCGTGGAGTTCGGCTCCCGGACGATGGCGTGGGGGGGCGGGGGACGCCGGAGATCATCGGACAGGGAGGGAGGAGGGGGCGGGGGGATCATACTTCTCGTGTTCTGGGTCATCGGGATCATACTCGCCCCGCTCATCGCACAGATCCTTGCGATGGCGGTGTCGCGCCAGAGAGAATTTCTTGCGGACGCCTCGGGGGCCGAACTGACGCGGAATCCCGGGGCGCTCGCATCGGCACTCGAGAAGATCGACGCTGCAGTCGAGCCCACGCGCTCGATCAAAAAGGGGACGGCGCATCTCTGCATCGCCAACCCGCTGGGGAGCAACCTCGACGACAAGGAAGGCTTTTTTGCAGACCTCTTCTCGACACACCCGCCGATACGAAAGAGAATCATGATACTGAAGGGGATGGCGTACCAGCACGCCTGACGCTTACGGCTGTGCGCTCTTCGCGAGTATCGTCAGCACGTCCCCTTCAAGCGTCGTCGCCGGGGATTCGGTGATCCGTCCTATCTCCTTCCCCCCCTTCTGAAAGATGAACGTCGGTATCCTCTCGATCCCGAACTTCTCCGTCAGCCCGTCCGTGCTCTTCTTCGTCCTGTCAAGGGCGTAGAGCCGTATGCTCGAGGCCGGGAACCCCGATTCGTCGGCAATCCTGAGGAACCGGGGAACCTCACGCCTGCTGTCGGGGCACCACCCTCCGAAGAAAATCGTCACGTCGACCCCTTCCCTGACGCTCCGGATCATCGGAACAAATTCCTGCGCGATCTTCGCGGTATCGTACACCGCTTTGAACGGCGCGTAGGAAGGCGTGTTGAACGTATCGCGCGAGACCCATCCCCTGTCCAGTCCGTCCCTCGCGGGGAGGGCGGAACCGGCACAGCCGGCGACAAGGGCGGCGGCGAGGGAGAGGAGGAATATTGCGGCCGTTTTCTTTTCCGCCGTGATTCTCATATATTACTCCCGTTGATGATGACATATTCACGCACCTGCAGAAGCCAGGACCCGTGGGCCATGACAGAACCCCTCGACAGGCGGTACGATGCGAAGAAGCCCGACGCGATCGACGTCGCCGCTCTTGAGACGTTTCCGTACGACTATCCCGGAAAGGATATCACCGTCTCGATCGACACCGACGAGTTCACCGCGGTCTGCCCCTGGTCCGGGCTGCCGGATTTCGGGACAATACACGTGGAGTACATCCCGGCCCGCGTCCTAATCGAACTCCGCTCGTTCAAGTACTACCTGCTCTCCTACCGCAACGTCGGCATTTACCAGGAACATGCCGTCAACCGGATACTGGAGGATCTCGTCCGCTGCGCGAAGCCGAGGTGGATGAAGGTGACTGCAGACTACAAAATCCGGGGCGGGGTCCACACGGTCGCAAGCAGGGTGTACAGGGGGAAGCGGTAGAGGGAGTCAGGCACCCCGGCCCCGCCGCGCCGTCACACGGCGCAGAACTGGAGCGGACCGCAGGACCACGGCCTCGTTGAGATTGTCGTGCAGCCGGTGTGCCTCCGCGAACCTCCCGAGATCGAACGCAAGGAGATGAGAATGTTCCCCCGGTTCAGACCGGCTGTCGAAGAGCAGCCCGCCCAGGGGATCGAACGCGTAGGACCAGCCCCCCTCTTCTCCTGACGAGTTGCATCCCGCCACGAATACCTGGTTTTCGATCGCACGCGCCTTGAGGAGCGTCCGCCACACGTCATCGCGCACGGCCGGCCACCGGGCGGGGACGAAGAGCACGTCCAGCCCCGTGCGCGCCATGGCGCGGACGAGTTCCGGGAACCGAAGGTCGTAACAGATGATGACACCGCATTTCAGGCGGGCGCCGGGAAGCGTGAGCGGGAACGTCCCTATCCGCGTCCCGGGCCGAAAATACCGGTGATCGCCGGCGGGACGGAAGAGATGGATCTTGTCGTACCTGTGAATGATCCGGCCGCGGTGGAAGACGAGGCTCGTGTTGCTCGTCCGCGGGGGCGGCTCGTGAAGATACACGCTCCCGGCGATGCAGTACGGTGCGAGGGTTCTTGACGCGGACGCAAATGAGGCGAGAAGCGCGTCTCCCGGAGAATGGGGGGACGCCCCCGCCTTCAGCGCGGCGTACCCGCTGTCAACCATTTCCGGAAAGACCAGAATATCGGCCCCCTGGACCCGCTGTGCCGTTTGCGGCGAGGCGAAGACCTCCGGGCCCGTGCAAAGACCGACGCGAAGCATAGCCATACGCTGTTACTGCCGAACGACGTTTATCGCCCTTTTTCCCTTCTGTTCGGTCTTGATCTCAAAAGAGACAAGGTCACCCTGTTTCAGCGTGTCGCGGAACCCCGTCTGCTTGACGTTGCTCTGGTGAAAGAAAATTTCCTCTCCCCCTTCGGCAGTGATGAACCCGTATCCTTTCGCCCCGTTGAAGAACTTAACCGTACCAGTCATGCACAGTCCCTTCTGATTGCATCAAGTGGAAAAAAGAAAGCCCCGGCAATTGCGCCGGGGCCGGTACCGTGGTGCAGCGTAACGTCAGATCTTCGTGACGTTCGACGCCTGCAAACCCTTGGGCCCCTTCTCAACATCGAACTGGACTTTGTCACCTTCGTTCAGCGTCTTGTAGCCTTCGCCGACAATCGCCTTATAGTGAACAAACACGTCCTCGCCCGATTCGCGCTGTATGAATCCAAAGCCCTTGGCTCCGTTGAACCATTTCACGACTCCCTTTTCCATGGGAATCTCCTTTCGTAGAGACGTTACTGGAAACGTACGGCAAAGCCGCCCCGCACGGGGGCACCTGATTTATTGCCTCTTAATAGCCAACAGGTCGGGTAGCGGGTGTTGTCCCTCAACTATCACCGCTGTTACGAGCGCTTGCTGTCCGTTCCAGAGGAGACCCTCCGAACCAACGGAACCATTAAAAGTGCAAAAACGGTGTACTGTAGTTTGCACAGCAAGATAAAACACCAACCCTACAATAGCAAGGGATTTTTTCGGGGTCTCGGGGGCAAAAACCGCAGGAATTGAGAAACGGGATTCCCCCCATAAGGCGGCGGGATGAATCCGAAGAGCGGCGGATTCAAATGGGACGGGGGATACGACCCACCAGCGTATCCCCCGTCACCCGAACGAGGACGTCCATTCCCACCAATGGACGGCCCCGCGGAAGCCCAGATGTTCAGCTTACAAAATCAAACAGGTCATATCGCCGGGGGTCGTCCGACGGCGCCCCCGCGGCAACGGAAGCGGCCGCCGTCCTGTGCCTGCGGATGATCAAAGGTATCGCGACGAGCGCCGCCATCAAAGCCGTTAACGTCAGTGTTTTCATTGGATCAGATTCCGTATACCGTCCATCAATTGAGGGACAGAAACAACTCCCGGCCGATCGACGTACTGTAGGCCACGGTGAACCAGCGCTGCATGTCCATCTCCTCCAGCAGCACCATCTCCAGGAGCTCCCGTTCGTCTTTCGAGAGTTTTGCGAACCTGTACTGGATCTTCATGGGCTCCTCCTCTCCGGTTGATTGTCCCTGCGCCTGATCTATATACGAAATTCATGCCAGAAAGGTTTTCCCCGAAAAAAGGCGAATCTGACGCAAGTGTGTACATGTTCCTCACCATGACTGTCCTTCTTGGGACAAATTGTAACCAGTGCAGGGAATTTCTACCGTTGTGGGTTGTGCAGGATTTGGGTATATTCCGTACGGGAAAAGCCCACATTCAATCGGAAGGAGAGCAACAAATGCAAATTCGAGAAATAGAACAGCTTTTGGGACCTGACGCCAGGAATCTCCTTGACCATCAGTGCAAAACAATTGCGAAAGAGATGATTCACGTCCCCGGCCCGGATTTCGTGGACCGGATTTTCATCGGGTCAGACCGGAAGACCCCCGTCCTGAAGAGCCTCGGACAGCTTTTCAACCACGGCAGGCTCGCCGGCACGGGATACCTGTCGATACTACCGGTTGACCAGGGCATTGAACACTCCGCCGGGGCGTCGTTCGCTCCGAACCCCGTCTACTTCGATCCCGAGAACATCGTGAAGCTCGCCATCGAGGGGGGATGCAACGCGGTCGCGTCGACGTTCGGCGTGCTCGGATCCGTCGCGCGGAAATACGCGCACAAGATCCCGTTCATCGTGAAAATCAACCACAACGAATTCCTCTCCTACCCGAACACTTACGACCAGATCATGTTCGGCGATGTGGAGATGGCTTTCGAGATGGGCGCCGTGGCGGTCGGGGCGACGATCTATTTCGGCTCAGAGGAATCCAAGCGCCAGATACAGGAAGTCGCCGGGGCGTTCAAGCGCGCGCACGAGATGGGTCTCGCAACGATCCTCTGGTGCTATACGCGGAATGCGGCGTTCAAGACCAAGGAGAAGGACTACCACGTCTCCGCGGACCTCACCGGCCAGGCGAACCACCTCGGCGTGACGATTCAAGCCGATATCATCAAACAGAAGCTCCCCGAGAACAACGGCGGGTTCACCGCGCTCAATTTCGGGAAGACGAGCAAGAAGGTGTACACCGAGCTGACGACCGATCATCCGATCGATCTCACGCGGTACCAGGTGGCCAACTGCTACATGGGACGGGCGGGACTCATCAATTCGGGCGGGGCATCCGGTGAGAACGACCTTGCAGAAGCGGTGAAGACCGCGGTCATCAACAAGCGCGCGGGGGGAACGGGCCTGATCTCCGGACGGAAGGCGTTCCAGAAGCCGATGAAGGACGGCGCGGCGCTTCTCCACGCGATCCAGGACGTCTACCTCGCAAAGGAAGTCACGGTCGCCTGAGACCGGTTCCGGTGCCGCCCGCCGGGCGGCACCGGGATGATTCGCCTAACCCTCGGTCAGCTCGTCCCTGACAATGACAAGAACGGCGGACTGGGGGACGATGAGGTACTTGTTCTCTTCAAATTCCACCTCCACCCCCTGCTCGCGAAGGAATATCGCGTAGTCTCCCTCTTTTGCCTGGAGGGGGATGTATCGCATGGGATCCTTCTGCGCGGACCAGGGTTCATCCTCCGTGTAATTCGGGTTCGGGATGGGGTATCCGGGACCGACCCTCACGACGCGTCCCATCGCGACTTTCTCCTTTTCCCGGACGGAGGCGGGGAGATAAAGCCCCGATTTCGTCTTGTCCTGGCCGTCGTCAAGCTGCAGGAGGATCCTGTCGCCGATGACGATGATCTGCTTGCGGAACTGCATCTCGTTTCTCCTCACGAAAGTGCAACAAGTTCGGCATTTTTGCGTTCAACCTCAATGCGGGACATCGCATAAACCGGCTCACATTTGAAACGGCCCAATCATGAAGCGGCTCACACTCTCTGATGCAGACAGGAAAATCGCCGGGGTCTGCGGCGGCATCGCCGAATACATGGATATCGATCCGACGATCGTCAGGCTCGGGACCGTCGTCCTCGGGCTCATCACCGGCATAATCCCGTTCCTCATCGGGTACATCCTCGCATGGATCATCGTGCCGAGGAAATCCGCGGTGTGACGTGCGCCGGCGCCGTCCGTGGCGCCTCAGAGCGGCGCCATTACCCGTGGCGCCTAAGAGCGGCGCCATTACCCGTGGCGCCTAAGAGCGGCGCCATTTCGTGTCCGCTAGAAAGCAGCGGCCACTCAACTAGAAAGCAGCGGCCACTCAACTAGAAAGCAGCGGCCACTCAACTTGATTTTATTTTGCCTCTTCACTAAATTTATTTCTGCATATTTGACCAGGCCCGTCAGTCACAGTAACACAACCAACAGCACATTATGTCCATAGCCGTACGCAACCTCGTGAAGATGTACGGGGATACCGCGGCCATCAACGATATTTCGTTCGATGTGAAGACCGGCGAGATCCTCGGTTTCCTGGGCCCCAACGGCGCGGGAAAAACCACGACGATGAAGATCATCACGTGTTACATGCCCCCCTCCGGAGGCACCGTGGCGGTGGACGGCCTTGACACGGCCGCGCAATCGCTCGAGGTGCGAAGGAAGATCGGGTACCTCCCGGAGATGAACCCGCTCTACCTCGACATGAACGTCCTTGATTACCTCGAGTACTCCGCACAGCTTCACGGTCTGCGGGGCGGCGCGGTCCAGCACCGGATCAAGGAGATGGTGCACGTCTGCGGTCTCGAGGACGTCCGCCACAAGGACATCGGTGAGATGTCCAAGGGGTACAGGCAGAGGGTCGGCCTCGCGCAGTCGATGATACACGACCCCGAGGTCCTCATACTCGACGAACCCACGAGCGGCCTGGATCCGAACCAGATCGCCGAGATCCGTGCGCTGATCCGGAAACTCGGCACGGCGAAGACGGTCATACTCTCCACGCACATACTTTCCGAGGTCCAGGCGACATGCGACCGGGTCCTGATCATCCACGAAGGGAAGATCGTCGCCAACGGAACCCCCTCACAGCTCCAGCAGGAGTTCCAGGGGGCGGACATGATCACCGTCGAGCTGCGAACAAGCCCGGCGGACCCCCTCGGCGCAGTCGCGCCGAAGCTCAGGAGCGTCGAACACGTTACCGGCGTGTCACTCCTTACACAGGACGGCGGCACGAGCACGTTCGAAGTGCATGCCGACAAGGGGAATGACATCCGGGAATCACTCTTCCGCCTCGCCGTTGCGGAGGGGTGGGTGGTGCTGGAGATGCACCGCCGCATCACAACCCTCGAAGAAGTGTTTCATAAACTCACGACAGCATAAGCCGGGAACCCATGGCAGCACTCTCTCTTTCCAACGTCGGCCCCATTTACCGCCGCGAGATCAGGTCGTACTTCAATTCTGCGGTGGCGTACGTCGTCATCGTCGTGTTTCTCGCAATCGTGGGGTGGTATTTCTCGAACAACCTCTTCCTCATGAACACCGCCTCGATGCGGATCGTCTTCGAGCTGGTGCCGCTCGTCTTTCTGTTCTTCGTCCCCGCCGTGACGATGCGGCTTCTTGCGGAAGAGAAGAAATCCGGCACGCTCGAGCTCCTGACGACGAAGCCGGTCCGGGACGTCGAAATCGTCCTGGGAAAGTTTCTCGCCGCGTGGACGCTCCTCGCCGCGACGCTCGCCCCCACGCTGATCTGGCTCGTGACGCTCATGCTCCTCGGGAGTCCCGATCTCGGTCCAGTCGCCGCCGGGTATCTGGGGCTCATGCTGACGGGGGGTGTGTACATCGCGATCGGCATATTCGCTTCGAGCCTCACGGAGAACCAGATTGTTGCGTTCCTCATCGGCCTCGTCATCGTTCTCGCGTTCTTCCTCGCGGACAAGGTGCTCCTGTACGTCCCGGGGTTCCTGGCGCCGACAATCGAGTACCTGGGGATCGACTACCACTTCTCAAGCATCGCGCGGGGAGTGATCGACTCGCGGGACATCGTCTACTTCGGCAGCATTCTCGGTTTCGCCCTCCTGATGGCGACCGCCTCACTCGAACGGCGAAAATGGTGAAGATCCCATGACACAGAAATCACTCAAGTCGGAAACGCTCATCCGGGCCGGCATCGTCCTGGCCATCCTCGTCGCGCTGAACATCATTTCGATCCGGATATTCGGCCGGTTCGACATGACACGGAACAGCCAGTTCACGCTGTCCGAAGCCAGCAAGGCTCTCGTCAGGAACCTCGACGACAAAGTGACGGTCCGCGCGTATTTCACGGAGGACCTCCCCTCGCCGTACAACAACAACCGCCGGGCCCTCCTCGACGAGCTGAATGACTACCGGGCCTACGCGCGGGGGAATTTCCAGTTCGAGTTCATCGACCCGAGCGGTGAAAAGGGGGAGATGGACGCACAGCAGCAGGGGATCGCGCCGCTGCAGGTGCAGGTGATCAAGGAGGACAAGGCGCAGGTGCAGCGCGCTTACATGGGGATGGTCCTCCTGTACGAGGACAAGAAAGAGGTCATCCCCGTCGTCCAGAACCTCTCGACGCTCGAATACGAGATCAGCACGACGATCAAGCGGCTGACATCGAAGACCCAGAAGAAGATCGCGTTCCTCACCGGCCAGGGGGAGCCGGCGCTCGGCGAGCTCCGCGGGGCCCAGGAGCCGATGCAGAAACAGTACGAGTTCACGACGGTGGACGTCAGCAAGTCCACGCCGGTCCCGCAGGACGTGACCGCGCTCGTCGTGATGGCGCCCTCGACGCCGTTCACGGAGCCGCAGAAGTTCCAGATCGACCAGTATGTCATGAGGGGGGGACGGGTCGCGTTCCTCCTGAACAAGGTTGACGCCACGCTCCAGAAGCAGTACGGGAGGGCGATCGACCTCCATATCGACGACATGCTGGCGGCGTACGGCCTGCGCCTGAACGGGGACCTTGTCCGGGACGCGCAGTGCGCGAGCATCAGCCTTGTCCAGCAACAGGCGGGGTTCTCCATGCAGTCGCAGGTCCCGTTCCCCTACCTCCCGCTCGTGAGCAATTTTTCCAGGGGGAACGCGATGGTGAAGGACCTGCAGGGAGTCATACTCTTTTTTGCAAGCTCCGTGGACACCGACAGGACGGGCGCGCTCGGACTCACGGGGGAGATCCTGATGAGGTCGTCGAAGCAGAGCGGCCGGCTGACCGGGATGTTCATGTACGACCCGCTCCAGCATTACCAGCGGGCGGATTTCGAGGAATCGGGGATCCCGCTGGCGGCGATCGTCCAGGGGCGTTTCACAAGCCTGTACAGGGGGAGGCCGGTCCCGCCGGACACCTCCGCGGGGGCGCTCCCCCTTCCCGCATCCGCTGTCGAGACGAGTCCTGATTCGCGGATCGTTCTTGTCGGGGACGGGGATTTTGCGCGTGACCAGTATATCGGCGGGAATAGGGACAACGTGACGTTTTTCGCCAACATGATCGACTACCTCGTGGACGACGCCGGCCTGATCACGATCAGGACGAAAGAGGCGGTCAACCCGCCCCTCGACCCCGTCGCCGATGCCACAAAGAAGATCGTGAAGTATGCGGACATGGGCCTTCCCCCGCTCCTTGTCATCGGCTACGGGCTCTTCCGCTGGAGGATGAGAAAGGCGAGGAAAAAAGCAATGGAAGGCGCATAAGAAGCGGAGCACATAGGATCATGACAAAGAACACTTGGATACTCACGGCAGTGCTTGCCGTGCTCATCGTCGTCGCGTACCTCGTCATGCAGAGGCCGGGGGAGTCGAGCGCTCCCGAATCGTCCGGAAAGATGCTCGTCGACTTCGATTCCGCGGCGGTCGATAAGATCGAGATCCGTTCTTCGAACGGACCCGCAACGATAGAGCGGGAGGGGGGGGTCTGGATGCTGACGGCGCCCGTCCACTACAGGGCGGACGATGCGACGGTCGGCTCGGCGCTCTCGAGCGGGAAGCGGATGGAGACCAGGGAGCTCGTGTCGTCAAACCCGCAGAAACAGGGGCTCTTCCAGGTGGATTCCTCGGGGACGATTGTGCGGATATTCGAGCACGGCGCGGAGAAGACGGCGTTCTGGATAGGGAAGCCCAGCGCTTCGTACACGGAGACTTACGTGCGCCGCGAGGGATCCAACGACGTCTACCTGGCGACGGGGATGTTTTCCTCGACATTCTCACGGCGCCCGAGCGAATGGCGGGACAAGACCATATTCCGGACGGACCAGGATGCGATCGGCGAGGTGACACTCAGGTTCGGCGATACGGCGGTCGTTCTTGCGCGGCGGGACAGCGTATGGAAGATCGGCGACGACGTTGTGAAGAACGACGCCGTGAAAAGCTTCACCGGCGCGCTGTCGAACCTGCAGGCGGACGATTTCGTCGACAGCACGGTGTCCGCGATGCCTCCCCTGACTGTCCAGATCGAAGCGGCGGGGACGCAAATACGGCTGTACAGGATGACGGCGGGAGACAGGTACTACGTGCAGACCTCTGCGACGCCCCAGCTCTTCATCGTGTACAGCTGGCGTGCGACGCAGATTGTGAAGCGGAAAACAGACTTCCTCGGCGCGGCGGCGTAACTGAGCGGGCGGTCAGCGCCCCCCGCCCCTGCCACCACCACCTCCGCCGCGATCAACCTTCGGCGATACCGTTCTCCCCGCGGGAGAAGATCCTCTCTGCTGCGGGGCTGACCACGTTCTCCCTGACGGCGCAACGCCCCCCGGGGTCTGCGACGACCGGGTTCTCGGCCCCTGTGCGTTATAATTCTGCTGCACGCGGCTCTCCGGGACCGCCGGACGAGCTTGATTCAACCTGCGATCCGGCACCCTCTGCGGACGGTACACGGACGCGGGCCGCTGCTGCATCTCCGCGTTCCGCACCGGTTCGCTCCCGGGAACCGCCGTTTCACGCGGCGAGCGAGCATCCTCTGTGCGGCGGAGATCAGTCCCCCGCATATCGAGGCCCAGCGGATGATCGTCCTCTCTCACGCGGTCGGGATGCGCCACCACCGCCTCTCTCGAGACCGCATCCAAACGCGGCCTGTACACGCCGATCCTCTCCTGGCCCCCGTCACGAATCATCCCCGCACGGCCCCGTTCCTGCACGTCCACAAGCTCCGCGTGCGGAATCCTGATGTTGCCGCGCTGCTCCACGAACTCCCTCCCGGGCCCGCGTGTGACGATACGCCCGTTGTCGTACCGGACGCTTCCCGACGTGCGCGTACGTCCGATGAAACGCGTGTTCTCTCCCGCCGGGTACACATACCTGTGCAGATCGTGCGCACCCATGTAGCGGAAGTCGACGAATGACCAGTACGAATACGGCGTCGCCCAGTATCTCCGGTAATGCACACCCCAGTTCACGCTGAACACCGCGTACGGACTCAGCGGGGCCCACCCCACGCAATTCTCCCCGTCGCGCCATTCCACCCACGCTGGCGCCCATTCATATCCGGGGATCCAGACCCATCCATAGTAATCGTCGCAGTACCAGCGGCCGTAGTGATACGTGGCCCACGCCCACGGTTCCTCGGACGCCCAGTACCATCCGTCGTCCGTCCAGACCCAGTGTCCGTCGGTATAGGGACGCCAGCCGGGGTCCACACCCGACGGCCGCCACGCATACGTCCCACCCTCCATGGAGATCCACTCCCCCTGCGATCCGAGTGAAGAATAGAACATCCCTATGTCTGCCTGCTCCTGCGCGGGGGCAATCGCCGCGCAGACCAGCGCGAGCAAGGCAACCGCGAGTAATTTTTTCATGACGACCCCTGGTCCCGATCAGTGTGCTGCTGCGGTCAAGAAGCCCCAACACACGTGCCAAGTCGTTTTCGGCTTACGGGGGCCGGAATCAGGCGTCGGGGGGAGTGCAACCGTCCAGAATCGTGGTCAATGGCCACATTTTGACACACCTACGACTGGCCGAGGAGAAACGCCATAATCCCCTTCTGAACGTGGAGCCTGTTCTCCGCCTGCGTGAGCGCGATCGAGTGCTTCCCGTCCAGGACGTCGGTGGTGATCTCCGCCCCCCTCATCGCGGGGAGGCGGTGCATCACGAGGCAGTCCTTCTTCGCCTCGCGGAGGAGTTTTTTGTTCACCTGGAAGGCTTTGAACACGTGGGTGAGACGGCCTCCACCCGCCTCCGTCTGCGGCCAGACGTCCGTATAGACCGCGTCGGCGTCCTTCACCGCCGCTTCGGGATCGTGCATGAGCTGGACGCTCCCCACGGCGTTCGCCTTCGCCTGCTCGAGTATCTGCGGATGCGGCTCGTATCCCGGGGGGGAACAGATCACGAGCCGGAACGAAAACTTCTCCGCGAACTCGAGGAACGAGTTCGCGATGTTGTTCCCGTCACCGAGGTACACAAGCTTCAACGACGGTCCGAAACGGCCCGCCTCCTGGAGCGTGAAGATGTCGGCAAGTATCTGGCACGGGTGGAGAAGGTCCGTCATTGCGTTGATCACGGGAACGGACGCGCTCTCCGCGAGCTGGGCGCAGGTCTGGTGACGGCTCGTCCGCGCGACGATGATCTCGTTGTAGCGCGAGAGGACAGTCCCGATATCGTGAACAGACTCGCGTGTCGCGATGCCGATCGTCTCCTGCTGGAGGAAAATCGGGTGGCCGCCGAGCTGCGCCACCCCCACTTCGAACGCCACGCGGGTACGGAGAGACTCTTTTTCGAAAATGAGCGCCACGCTCTTCCGCGCAAGAAGCGGGGCCTCGCGGAGGTCACCGTTCTTGATCCGCCGCGTGAGCGTGAAGATGGTGGACAATTCCTTTGTGCTCCAGAGCGCGAACGACACAAGATCTTTTTTCATTCTTCCTGTTCAGGTAGTGAATCAGCGATGCCCCGGAACGCGCCGACAGAGGTGCGGGGGGGTGCAACGAACCGGGAGTGACGGGAAAAAGTGACGGGTGACACGAAGCCCGCGGGAGGCACACGGGCCAGTGAGGGACAACCGGGAGCGCATTCTCTACCGGAGTGAGTGCACCTCCATAAAGACGGCTGACGACCGGTTGTATTCCTTTTCGCATTTTTCGCACATACGGCGGGCGGGTTCTTCGTCAAGCAGCCGCCAGGAGATAGGCGACTTGCAGCCCAGGCAGACGCCGAACGAGCCGTCGTCGATGCGTTCAAGAGCGCCGCGGAGCTCTTCAAGACGCGGGTCGCTCTTGAAAGCAAGAGCCGCGTCAATCCCGTGAAGCGACACTCCCCCGCCGACAAACTCCTCACGATTCACGTCGATGCTGTACGTCTGTTCGAGAATATCGAACATCCTGCACAGCACCGCCCTCCGCATCGCCCTGATGCTCCTCTTCATAACGACCTCCATGGCGCAACGGGAGACGCTCCCTGTGCGCCGAACGGCAGTACTCAGAGGGTTCTTCGCTTAATGTACAAAATCGACATCACAAATGTCAAGTGAAGCGTGTGACGGGGAGACGGAGGAACTCCTTCCCGGACGGCCATGTTCTATGAGTGCCGGCCGGATGCGGCGGTCCCACATACACCACGGGGAAGACCCAATGAAGATCATCCATCCATTCCAAGCGGTCTGCGGCGGAGCGTTCCTGCTCCTCATCGCGGCCGCGGCATTCTCAGGAGCGCACATGACACTCACCGCTGCAAAGGAGAAGCCCGTTGCAGGCGTGCTCGGCTTCACGATGAAGAGCATCGACGGCGCGGATGTCCCCCTGTCGAAGTACCGGGGAAGAGTCCTCCTTATCGTGAACGTCGCCTCCCGGTGCGGGTTCACCCCGCAGTACAGGGACCTCGAGGCCCTGTACCTGAAGTACAGGGACCAGGGGTTCATGATACTCGGCTTCCCGGCGAACAATTTCGGCGCGCAGGAGCCGGGAACGGACCAGGAGATCAAGAGCTTCTGCAGCGCGACGTACGGCGTCACGTTCGACATGTTCTCCAAGATCTCGGTGAAGGGGGACGATCAGCACCCCCTCTACAAGCTCATCACGACTGATTCCACGTACGGCGGGGACGTGAAGTGGAATTTCCAGAAATACCTCGTTGACCGGAACGGGAAGCTGGCGGGGAAGTATCTCTCCCGGGTGACGCCGATGTCGGAGGAACTGACGTCGGCCATCGAAAAGGCGCTGAAGGAGCCCGTTCCGGGAGGATCAAACTGACGGGTCGCGGGAGTTCACATCACGATGATGGTCCGCGTTTACCATCCCATACGGCGCCGGAGGGCCGTCACGTGACCCACATGATGCCTGCCGTGCCAGGCGTAGAGGGCAAGCTGCTCTTCCAGTGAGGTCGGGCCTGACTGGGGATGCCTGTACCGCCGGGCGAATGAGCCGGCGGGGAGACTCCGGATCGCCGCAATCCAGCGGCCGTGAATCGCATCGAGAAGTGCAAGCGAGATTTCAGGCGGCCCCGTTTTTGCCTCCGGCAGCTCGGCCCAGAGCGCCTCTTCATACGTCTGGATCAGCGGGTCGGCCGACGTCAGCGCAAGCTTGAACCGGATGTACGCGTTCATGTGGCTGTCGGGAAGATGATGGACCACCTGCCTCACAGTCCATCCCCCCTCGCGGTACGGGGTGTCCAGGCGGGCGTCGTCGAGGCCCGCCACCGCATTGCGGAGGTTGGCGGGGGTCGACGCGATTTCCCGTATGAAACGTTCCCGGTCAGCCGGGCTGATTGTGATGGGCTTTGTGTAGACGCCGACCGGGTACCGAATGTCCTCAGTCATTCCCGCAGGCTCCTCCAGTTGTGGCACGATAATGTGTACCGGCGATTCTTCTTGTTTCCTGGCATCATCTCATTCCTTCTTTCCGGCCTTCCTGCCGGCTTTATTTCCGGGCCGGTTCGCGGGTTGCCGGCGGCGATGCCATTGCCGCGGCGACTCTTGTCCCCTTTGACCCGCCCGTGATTATGAGAACCACGGCGAGAAGGATTACTGCGGCGGCCAGGAGCATCCGTGGGGTGAACGCCTCCCCCGCCAGGCTCCACCCGAGGAGGATCGCGATCACGGGGTTGACGTACGCGTACGTGGCCACCCTCGATGCGTGGGCGACGCGGAGGAGCCAGACGTATGCGGAGAATCCGATGATGGAGCCGAAGAGGCTCAGATATCCCACTGCCAGCCAGGAACGCGCGGTGACGACCGCCGGATCAAATCTCTGAAATTCTCCCGTAAGGGCTGCCGCAAGAAAGAGGGCCGCCGCACCCGAAAGCATCTCCATCGACGTTGCAAGCAGCGGCGACGATGGGAGAACCGCTTTGCGCGAGTAGAGAGAACCGGCTGCCCATGACACCGCCGCGCCAAGAAGCACAACGATCCCGGTCGTGTCGAGCCGGTTATGCCCGAGGACCTGGTCCGGCCCCACGAGCAGGAGGACGCCCGCCAGACCGACAAGCAACCCTGCAATGACGCCGGGGCGCGGGCGCGCGCCGCCGTGAAGCGTCCAGTCGAGCACGGCTATCCAGAGGGGAACCGTCGCCGCAAGGAGCGCTGCGATCCCGGAGGGGACGCGCTGTTCGGCCCACGTGACGCCGCCGTTTGCGACGAAAAGAAGGAGAAGACCGATCACCGCCGCGGACCGCCACTCTTTCAGGGACGGGCGCGGCGCCCCCCTCATGCGGGCCCAGCCGTACAGAAGGAGTCCCGCGCACACAAACCTCATCCCCGCCATCATGAAGGGGGGTATCGTCTCGACGCCAAACCGTATCGCAAGATAGGTTGATCCCCACACGATGTAGACCGCTGCAAACGCCGTTATGATCCTGGATCTCGGCGGCGACTCCTTCAGGTGCAATTCGCTCACTCCGTTCCTTCCGCGTTCTCCATGCATGCCCCCGGCGGCCCCGGATCGCTCCGGGGGCGTCCCCGGGGGAAGGACGACGGCGTAAGGTACGGAATCCGCCAGGGACATAACAGATTCAGTTCCTTGAAGCGGCGATGATCACGCCTGGCCGGATCGACCTCCGGATGATGTGACACGCTCTCCCGCCAGGCCGGCGAACACCCCCTCCTGCGGCCGGGGGGCTCCGCAAGGCACACTCAGACGCTTGCGATGACCACCGAGCCGCTGACGATGAGCCCCGCCCCGACCCAGTGGCGCCATGTCAATTGCTCGCCCAGGAAGAGAACGGCCAGTATCATCGCGACAACGACGCTGAGCTTGTCGACCGGAGCCACCCTGGAGGCGTCACCGAGCTGCAGCGCGCGGAAGTAGCAGAGCCACGAGGCCCCGGTTGCCAGTCCCGACAGCACCAGGAAGACCCAGGTGCGTGTCGTGACCCTGTCCAGCGACTCGAAACCCCGATAGAGGGCGATACTCCAAGCGAACACGAGTATGACGACCGTACGGATGGCCGTGGCGAGATTGGAATCGACATCCCTTACGCCCGCTTTGGCGAGCACCGCCGTGAGGCCGGCGAAGAGAGCGGAGAGGAGCGCCCAGTGAAACCAGTTCATTGTCGTCGTCTTTCAATGTGGATTCAAATGAACTGTCACCTGATCAGGCGGGCGGAACCGACGAGATCGTGAACTTGTATCCGTCCAGGTCACGCAGCCGGAATATGCGCGCCCCCCACGGCATGTCCGCGGGCTCCGATTCCAGCGTGCCGCCGTGTTCCTTAATCCGTTTTGCGAGCGTGTCGATGTTCTGGTCCGTCGAAATCCGGATCGAGAATCCCTCCCCCTTGATTCTTGTCCAGCCCTTTGCCCCGTCATCCTGGTTTATTGAAATCTGGATGTCCCCCGACCTCAGAACACATCCACGGAGCTTTCCATCGCGCTCAAGCTTCCTGTCGATGGCAAACCCCACGACCTCGGTGTACCAGGCTATGCTCTTCTGGAGGTCTTTCACCGTCAGCGAAAGTGTCAGGCCCCGGGCCTGGAACGCGCCGGCACCGGATTGCGCAGCAGTGTCTGGAACTTGTGAATTCGTACTCATGCACCCTCCGAATGTGTCTTTTGTTCTGTAGCACTAATGTACAGAAACCGGTGATTTGTTTCCAGGGTCAATCGTGCGGAATAGACGGGAAAGCGATCGCCGCCTTGAACGGAAGCTCATTTGATGCGAAAAACGCACCAGGAGACAACGTGGGCGTTGATGCTTGAGAAGGATGGACAAGATATCTATCTTGATCAGGGAGATCCTGACCAACCTGAGTCGATACTGATCGTACCCGCCGGTTGAACGCCACCGAGGGATATTCACCTGCGCCAAAGGAGAACGACTGATGAATGCGAAAACTCTAACTGCAATCGTTGCATGCTTTCTTTTTGCCCCGTCCCATCACGGTGTGATCGGACAGGTGAGCAGCCAGAAACCGGTGTATCTTGACCCCGGAGCCCCCGTCGCCGACCGCGTCAAGGATCTTCTGGGGAGGATGACGCTGGAGGAAAAGATCGCGCAACTTCAGTGCATAAGTCAGGATGTTGAGACGAACAATCTGATAACGGCGAACGGGATCGGGGAACTGGCAACCGTGTTGAGATACTACTCCCCGTCGGAAGGGGCGGAGAAGGCAAACAGGATTCAGAAACTCATTGCCGACAAAACACGGCTGAAAATACCGACGATCATACACGACGAGGGGCTTCATGGCGTTGTGGCCAAAGGAGCGACGAGCTTTCCGCAGGCAATCGGCCTCGCAAGCACGTTCGATACGACACTCATGGCGAAAGTCGCGACAGCCATAGCGCGGGAGGCCAGGAGCAGGGGAATCCGCCAGCTCCTTTCCCCCGTCATCAATATCGCGAGAGACGCCCGCTGGGGAAGGGTCGAGGAAACGTACGGCGAAGATCCGCTTCTGACATCGCGCATGGGGGTTGCTTTCTGCAGGAGCCTCGAGAGCGAAGGCGTCATCTCTACGCCAAAACACTACGTCGCGAACGTAGGAGACGGCGGGCGCGACAGCTACCCGATTGAATTCAACCAGCGGCTCCTTCGTGAAGTCTACCTCCCGCCGTTCAAAGCCTGTTTCCAGGAGGGTCATGCCACTTCCGTCATGGCGGCATACAATGCGCTTGACGGCGTTCCGTGTTCCGCGAACCACTGGCTTCTCACGGATCTCCTGAGAGGCGAATGGGGTTTCCAGGGGTTCGTCGTGTCCGATTACGGCTCCGTGGGTGGCATAATGGACGCTCACCACACCGCGGCGACGAAAGAAGAGGGGGCCACGCAGGCGATCAATGCGGGTCTTGACGTGGAGCTTCCGGGAATCTACCTGTACGGCGAACCGCTCCTGAAGGCTGTCAGGGAAGGATCGGTCGCGGAATCGACGATCGATATCGCGGTGTCCAGGGTGCTCGCGGCAAAATTCCGGCTGGGGCTGTTTGAACATCCGGATGTTGACCCGCACGCTGCCGGGAAGATCAACGGATCGGATGAGCACCGCACGCTTGCACGTGCGGCGGCGCAGGAAGCGATTGTTCTCCTGAAGAACGACGGTGACGTGCTCCCGCTGAAGAAAGATCTGAAGACCATCGCCGTGATCGGTCCGAGGGCCGACGTTGTCAGTCTCGGCGGATACAGCGGGCTCGACATGAAGGTCATCACTCCCCTTGAAGGAATCAGGAACAAGGTGTCAAAGGGAACGAATGTCGTGTTCCAGAAAGGGTGCGAGCTTAACCCCGCCGCACTTCCGGCAATTCCAGGCG
>CAWIOS010000008.1:0-17358 GCA_963837815.1 Ignavibacteriota bacterium | reverse complement strand
TGAGCGTGGCCAGGTACAGGAAGAACACCGCGTCCCTCCCCGGAAACTCGAGCCGCGCAAACGCATAGCCGCCGAGAGAACAGACGACGAGCTGGCCGAGCGTGACGCACAGGGCGATCAGCAAGCTGTTCAGGAAGTACCTCCCGAACGGGACGATGTTCCACGCCTCGGCATAGTTGTCCCACCGGGGGCTGACCTTCTCCACGTCGCCCCGGGGAACCGTCCGGAGCATTCCGGACCCGGTAATGCGCACGCCGAGCGAGTCGCCCCGTTCCTCGACCACGCGGATCTCTTCGGACCTCCCGTCAATCCGGATTTCGCTCAGGCGCGCGTACGGAAGCCACCTGCCGTCGAAGACCATCCCGGGATGCTTCACGCTCGTCACGAGCGCCCACGAGAACGGAACGACGTACCAGGCGGAAAAGACCGCAAGGAGGACGTACAGAATGAGCGTGGCGGGTCCCCGTCGTTTCACCGTGCGCGCTCCCCGGAGAAGGAGGACCCTCTCCGTGCGAGCAGCGCCCAGTACGCCGCGGAGACCAGGGCAATCAGGAAGAAGAGGATCCAGGAAAGCGCCGCCGCGTGCCCCATCTGGAATTCCTGGTAGGCCTTCGCGTAGAGCTCGATGATGAGCGTGTGGGCTCCGCCGGCGTTCCCGTGCGTCATCACCTGGATCGGCGCGAAGAGCTGGAGGGCGCCGATGACACCGGTGACGCCGAGAAAGAGATGCGTGGGAAAGAGAAGGGGAAACGTAATGCTCCGGAACTGCCTCCATCGGCCTGCCCCGTCGAGCGCCGCCACCTCGTAGAGCTGATCGGGGATCCCCTGCAGCGCGGCGAAATAGATGATCGTGCCGAACGCCGAGCCCTGCCAGACCGTCATCAGGCTGATCCCCCGGCGTATCCACGCCGGGTCGTACAGCCAGGCGATCTTCCCCGCGCCGGCGAGTCCCAGGAGCCCGTTCATCAACCCGTGTTCCGTATCGAATATGTAGCCCCAGATGACCGCGACGGGGACGACCGACAGGACGACGGGGACAAAGAAGAGCGTTTTGAACAGGACGGATCCTCTCGGGTTCTCGTTCAGGAGGACCGCCGCACAGAGTGCGATCCCCATCTGGAACGGGACGACGACAAGGAAGTAGAGTGAATTTCCGGCGTACTCCCTGAACTCCGATCCCGCGGAAATCAGTATGTGCCTGTAGTTCGCCGCATCCACAAAGACCGGATCGGCGAAGAGGTCCCAGTGGAAGAAACTGATGATGAACGAAAAGAGTATCGGGAGCGCGGTGAACAGGGCGAATCCGGCGATGCCGGGAAGGAGGAATGCGTAGCCTGTAACGGCGTGGCGGAGCGTTTTGCGCGTCATCGTCCGGTGGTATCGGGTGGAAGCAGAAGGTACCCAACGGACTCCCGAATTGCAACGCGCCGATTTGCCTCAGTTAATTTCTACTCGAAACAGGGGTGTTGCCTCATGGAAGTTTCTACTCCAAATCTATTGGAGAACCCGGACCTTGTGGTATCCATACAGGAGGTCCGCTTCCATGGGGTTAATCATGCCGGAACGCCATGCCGTCACCCGGGAGCTGAGGTCCCGCTTCCATCGCGCGTCCAAGAAGGAACGCAGCTCGATCCTCAACGACTTCGTTCAGTTAACCGGGTACAACCGGTCGTACGCCTCGTTTATTTTGAGAACCTGCGGTATCAAGCAAGTGCGCATGATCGCAGGCAAGCGCATTGTCTTTGTCCCGGCCCAGGCGAGGCCCGCGGGGGCCCCACGGAAGCGTTCAGGGCCTTACCGGACGAAGGCCTTCCTCGATGCCCTCCGACAGTTCTGGGCTCTCTCCGACGGGCTCTGTGGCAAGCTGCTGGTGGCATTTATCCGCGAGATCGTCCCACTCCTGGAGCGGCAAAAGAGACTGCTTATCCCTCAGGCGGCGATCCGCGAGCAACTTATGTCCGTCAGTGCTGCCACGATCGATCGTATCCTGTCCAAAACCAAGCGCGAGGGCAGACTCAAAGGCCGCACGCTCACACGCCCAGGAACGTTGCTGAAACATCAGATCCCGGTCAGGACCTTTGCCGATTGGGACGATGTCCGACCGGGGTTCTGCGAGGGGGATCTCGTCGGCCACGACGGCGGGAGGGCCTACGGTGACTTCTGTTGCACACTCACCCTTACCGATGTGGTCACCACCTGGACTGAGACGGAACCCTCGAAAAATAAGGCCCGATCGAACGTTTTCCCTGCCATCAAAGCCGCTCGCGCCAGGCTCCCCTTTGAGCTCCTGGGCCTCGACTTCGACAACGGCGGCGAGTTCGTGAACGCTGAACTCATACAGTACTGCCAGGAGGAGCACCTCACCTTCACTCGCAGTCGTCCGTACCGCAAGAACGACAACTGCTACGTCGAACAGAAAAACAACTCCATTGTCCGGCACCTGGTCGGGTACTACCGCTACGACAAGCCCGAGCAACTGGTACTTCTCCGAAAGCTCTACCGGGTCGCACGATTGTACACCAACTTCTTCGTCCCGGTCATGAAGCTCAAAGAGAAGGTCAGGCACGGAAGCAAGCTCACACGCCGCTACGACGAGCCTCAGACACCCTACAAACGGGTCCTGGCGCATCCCCAGATCCCGGATCAAGTCAAACTGAAGCTCACGCGTCAGTATGAATGCCTCAATGTCGTCGAGCTTAAACGGGTCCTTAATCGCCTCCAGCAAGCGCTCTTCCGTTCTGCAATCGAGGCCGGACCCCCGCCCCACTCACCCGCCATCGCCCGGATCCCGAGCATCGACCATCCCTGGCGTAAAGGCGGAACACTCACTCGAAAGACACATCCTCAGCAACCGGAAGACCCCTCCCACGGGGGCGGGGGAACACCATCTTGACTTCAACAACAAAAATCGCAACCATCTCAGTCGCCCCCCACCAAGGGGGCTCAAAACCATGAGTAGAAACTTAACTGAGGCAACGAGAACCAGTTCGAGTAGAAACTTAGCTGAGGCAACTAGCGCGCGGTTGACTTCCCGCGCGGCATTGGGTAATTTTCCGGTATACTCCGGAGCATCAAACGACATGCGCCAATTCTTCCTTCTCCCCCTCCTGTTCCTTCTTCTCCCCTCATCGGGCGCCTCCCAGAAGTCATTTTCCGACAGCTCGCGGCTGAGCGATCCTGCCTTCGTCCGGGACCGGATCCGTGAGATCACCGACAGGGATCTCTGGGCATCGATGGACCTCCGCGCACACGGCCTCGGAGGAGTCCGCGCCGCCGTTCGGAGCGGGCGATTCGACGATGCGGCTGCGGCCTGGGGCAAATACTGGAACGGAAAGAGAAAGCCGGCGTACATAACGCAGACCGATCACCTGTTTCTCGATACCGACCTCCTGACGGACACGGCCTCGTTCCGGCGCGCCCTCGGCGCCCTCCCGGAGGAACGGGACACGATACTCGCCCGCGCGGCGTTGATCCTCCGGGGCGCCATCCGCCCCTGGGGAGACACGCTCATGCAGTTCGGGAGTCAGGTGGACTTTGACAGGGAGGTGGGGCGGTCGGGAAAATACGGATTTCACTACTGGATGTGGTCCCGCCCCCTCATCATGGCATTCGTCCTCACGCGCGACTCCTCGTATCCTGCGGGATTCGACCGGCTGTTCAACGACTGGTACGATCAGCGCAACGGGATTCATTCGGAGATTCCCGGCCTCGACGTCGTCTACTATGAGCTCGGGCTCGGGATGCGCAACAGGATGTTCATCGAGAACTACATGCTTCCCTGCCCCGCCCGCACGGCCGAAACCCACAGGCGGATGCTGAAGACGATTCTCTCCGCGGGGCGCTGGCTGTACGAACTCGAGCGGTGGGAAGGCTACAGGCCGGGGAACTGGCAGGTCCACGGCTCGTATATGCTCGTGCAGATGGCTCTCGCATTTCCGGAATTCAGTGAATCCCCCGCGTGGCTCGCGATCGGACTCCGGCGGCTGACCGAGCACATGAAGGATGATTTTTACGCCGACGGGGGGCACTCCGAACGCGCCCCGCGCAACTACTCGCTCGCGACGTACCTCAACTACAGGAACGCCGCATACCTCCTTGATGCGTACGGGGCCAGGAAGGACGTTCGCACCGCCATACAGGCCGCGCTCGGCAGAACGATCGACTGGTGGCTCACGATGATCGCCCCGACGGGAGAGGTCCCGGCGATCAACGACAGCCACAGGGGCCTGTTTCCCGCATCGATACTGCGCGACGGCGCCCGGCTTTTCAACATTCCGCAGGCGGGGGGCGTCCTGAGGAATCTTCTCGGCCAGACGGGGTTTGAACGTGCCCCCCTCCCGTCGTACACGTCGCGGAACATGCCGGAGTCAGGCTTCTGCGTCATGAGGAGCGACTGGACGCCGGAGGCGCTTTACCTCTCGGTCAATTACGGGCCCGCTGCCGGGTTTCACACGCACTTCGACCTGCTCGACTTCGAGCTGTATGCATACGGGAAGGCGATGGCGCTTGACGCCGGGATCGGGCTCACGTACGACGACACGCTCTACAACACGTGGTACAGATCCTCGCGCGCTCACAACATGGTTACCGTCAACGACAGCAGCATTGAACGGGAGGGAATACGGGGGGAGCGCATCCGCTGGGGCACGACGGCGTCGGTGGAGTATTTCTCAGGAGAACACCGGGGCTACCGCCGGTTCGGCGTGCGCGACAGAAGACAGATCGCATTCCTCAAGCCCTCGTACTGGTTCGTGCTCGACGATCTCGCGTGCGATCACGCGGGGGACACGCTCTCCTGGTACATCCATACGCCAGGGCACATTCTTCCCTCCGGGTCGGGGTACGCGAGCGGCTCCGGGCCCGGCCTCAGCATCATCCCCGCGGGGGAATCGTACTCGTCGCGCACCGGGTACGGGTGGGCGGCCAGCGCGAGCGACAGGAGGCCGGGAAAGACCGAGCTCATTCCCTGGATCAGGTTCGACAGGATCAGCGCGGCGGATTCCACCGGGCAGTTTGCCGTGATTCTCTCCCCGTTCCGTGCTGCTCCGGAGGCGATTCAGGCCGAAAAAGTCTCGGACCGCCACTTCGTGGTGAAGAGCCCGGGACGGACCGATCACCTGTATTTCACGGGGGGGGCTTACTCGGACGGCGTGCTGTCAACGGACGCGGAATTCGTCCTGGTGAGCCTACCTGCGGCCGGGCCGCCCCGTTACGCACTTATACAGGGGAAGTCGCTCGATTACAGAGGAAAGACACTCTTTACCTCCCCGGAGGCATCCTCCGGCGAAGGTGAAATACTCCCGTAGGAACCGGGGAGGGATTGACAATGTTTCAGGCATATGGTACATTCTTCGGTTCCGGGGGTATTCTGTCAACACACGTGGCACGATGAATAGATTCGTCAAACGCAGATCGGTTCTTTTCCTGTTCGTGGCCTGGGCATTCGCCGTCATGATGTTTGCCGATGCCGCGAACCTTGACGACATCTTTACGTCGAACTACGTCATACACGACGACGACGACGCGTGGGCTCCCCCGCCGCCGATTCCCTCGCACGATCCAGTCTCACCACCGTCCCAGGGGAAAACCACCCCCGCCCCCGTACGCATTATACTCGACCAGGACAGCCCCTCGCTGGCCGCCGAGTACGACGCTTCCTCGCTCGTCGCACAATCCACACTGTCGGGCGAAAAGACGGTTTCCTATGAGATGGTGTTCGCCGTCGACGCACTCCACATCAAGCTCCGCTCGCTCCTGATTTAGCCCCCGCGATTTCCCAGGACTCTCTTCCCGCATCACCGCAGGTCACCCGACCCGGCGTGGACATATTTCCGTTCACGGCACGCACCGGGACGGCCCCGCGCGGATGCACGCTTTCACCATCGAACACAGCGAGGTTATGCAGATGCGCCGTCGACATTTCCTGATGTGGGCTCTGTGCATTCTTGCGGCGGAGCCGGCATTCCCGCAGCGGGACACGGTACGAATCTCTCCCCGGGAAGCGGAAGAGCAGTTCCGCCGGAATAACCTGCAGCTTCTTGCCGCGAGGTTCACGATCGATGCGGCACGGGGCGCCGTTGCGCAGGCGGGACTGTGGAGCAACCCGAATCTTTCCCTGGAGCAGAACGTCCACAACCAGTTTACCGGGCGCTGGTTCGACGTCACCGCCAGCGGCAACTCCGGGGCCCAGATCCAGCAGCTCCTCCTCCTGGCGGGGAAGCGCTCCGGCCAGGTCCGCCTCGCCGAAATCGACGCGGAAAACGCAGGGAGCGATTTCTATGACGTCGTCCGCACCCTGAAGCTCAGGCTGCGCACGTCGATGTACGACCTCTACTACCTCCGCCAGTCGCTCGGGTTTTACGACGAGAGCATCGCCACCCTCTCGAAGACGGTGACGGTGACGGAGGGAGTGTTCGAGCGGCGGTCGATACTGCTCGGGGAGCTCCTCCGGCTCAAGTCGCTCCTGTTCTCACTCCAGAACGAGCGGCTAGGACTCCTCGGGAAGATCGCGGAAGCAGAATCCAGCCTGCGCGTGCTCCTCGCCGACACGGCCGCACCGGCGAGGGCCTATCTGCCCGTCATTGATTCCGGCCGCCTGGAGCTCTTCAGGCCGGACTCGCTCCGCTATGCCGACGTGGCCGCAACGGCCCTTGCGAACCGGCCCGACCTGCAGAAAGCGGGGGGCACGGTGATGCGGGAAGAAGCCAACCTGGCATACCAGAAATCGCTCGCCGTCCCCGACCTGACCGTCGGGGCGCTCTGGTCGCGTGCGGGGAGCTACATCCCCGACTACTACGCACTCACCCTCTCCATCGATCTCCCGTTTTTCAACAGGAACCAGGGGAACATCGAGCTCTCGGCGAGGACACTCGACGCGGACAGGGCGATGCACGAGAATTTCCGGGCGGGCGTCCTCGAGGATGTGGCAACCGCACTCAAGAAGGCCTCGGACCTGGAACGGCTGTACCGCTCGTTCGACAGGAAGTTTCCCCTCCAGTATCACGAGCTCGTGGACGGCATGATCGCCAATTACCAGAAACGAAACATGAGCGTCATCGAGTTTACGGATTTCATCGAGTCGTACCGGACGAGCATGCTGCAGATGAACCAGCTCGGGAACGACCGGGCGGACGCACTGGAAATGCTCAATTACGTCACGGGCACCGATCTTTTCACCCCCTGAAGGAAACGACAATGACCATCACACGTGCTGCTGTTCTCATCTTCGCGCTCCCCGGGATCATCGGGGGAGCCTCGGTTCTCACCGGGTGCAAGGGCGACGACGCGGCCGCCACGGGCCGCGCCCAGGCGTCCCGCCGCGCGGAGGTCACCAACGGGGGGGCCGTCATCCGGTTCCCGTCGGGAAGTCCCGGGCTGGGGAGGATCGCCACCGCGGTCGTTGCAAAACGGACTGCGACGATTCCCGTGATCGCCCCCGCCCGGGTCGTCGCAAGCATCATCCCGGGCAAAACGCCGGCCGACAGGATCGTAATGTTCGATTCACCGGACGTCACCTCCCTGTATTCCCAGTACCGCCAGTCGAGCGCAAACGTCGCACGCGCATCGAAGAACCTTTCACGGATCAGGGAGATGTACCAGAGCCAGGCCGCAACGGCAAAGGACATGAACGACGCGGAAAACGACGCGGCGACCGCCGCGGCCTCCCTGGCGGAGGCCGAATCGAAGCTGCGCGGGCTCGGGTACAACCCGTCGGAATTCGACGTCGTCCCCCCCGGTACCGCCTGGCTGATTTGCGACGTGCCGGAATCGCAGCTCAACGAAGTGCAGAAGGGAGAGGACGTTCCCATCCAGCTCTCCTCGTTCCCGGACGGAAAATTCCGGGGAAGGGCCGATGCGATCGGCGAGGTGGTCGATGCCGTGACGCGGACCGTCAAAGTGCGCGTGTCAATGCCCAACCCGAAGGGACGGGTCCTCCCGGGCATGTTCGCCCGGGTGGATTTCGGTGACCCGGTCAACGGCGTCGTCCTTTTCCCGGCGTCGGGGGTCGTCACCGTGGAAGGAGCGGATTACGCGTTCGTCCAGGTGGGCGACACGGAATTCGTGCGCCGCCGGCTCACGATCGGATCATCCGGTGCACAGGACGTCATCGTCCTGAATGGGCTCTCGGACGGCGACCGCGCCGTCACGGACGGGGCCATGCTCCTGAAGGGCCTGAGTTTCGGCTACTAAACCCCGGACACACTCCCATGATACGTCAACTCCTTACATTCGCGCTCAACCAGCGCCTGGCAACACTCGGGGTCGTCGTCGCTATCGCCGCGGCCGGCGTCTGGTCCTGGATCGAGCTCCAGAAGGAAGCGTACCCCGATGTCGGAGACACGCAGGTCACCGTGATCACGCTGTTTCCCGGGCGCGCCGCCACCGAGGTAGAACAGCAGATCACGGAACCCCTGGAACGGGCGCTCAACTCGGTCCCCCGCGTCCTCACGCGCCGATCCAAGACGATCTTCGGCCTGTCGGTCATCCAGCTGACGTTTGAAGACGGGACCGACGACTACTTCGCCCGTCAGCGCGTGCTCGAGAAGCTGGGAGACGCCGTGCTCCCGGACGGCGTCAACCCGTCGCTCGGGCCCCTCACCGGACCGGTCGGGGAGATTTTCCGCTACGTCATCGAATCGACCGACGAACACACGCCGATGGAACTCCGCACGCTCCAGGACTGGGTCGTCATCCCGAAGCTCCTGCAGGTTCCCGGCGTCGCGGACGTGATCAATTTCGGGGGGCTCGTCAAGCAGTACCACGTCATCACCTCTCCCGACAAGCTCCAGCAGTACGGCCTGACGCTTCAGAACGTCATCGACGCCGTCACGTCGAACAACCTGAACACCGGGGGAAACATCATCCAGAGGGGGGGCCAAGCGTTCGCCGTGAGGAGCATCGGTGCGATACGGAACCGGGAGGATATCGAGAACATCGTCCTCACCGTCCAGCACGGCGTCCCCGTCTTCATACGGAACATCGGCACCGTGGAGGAATACCCGCTTCCCCCGACGGGCATCCTGGGGTACGCCATCCGGGGGGACGACAACGCGGTCGAGGATGTTTCTTCGAGCATCCAGGGGCTCGTCGCCATGCGCAGGGGGGAGAATCCCTCCCTCGTCGTCGACGCGCTCAAGGACAGGGTGCGCGAGATCAATGAGAACGACCTCCCCCCCGGCGTGTCGCTTCGCATCACGTACGACCGGAGCCAGCTCGTCGACTACACGATCGCCACCGTCTCCCGGACGCTGTTCGAGGGGATATCCATCGTCGTCATCGTCCTGATCTTCTTCATCGGCAGCGTCCGCTCGGCGCTCGTCGTGGCCACCGCGATCCCCGTCTCGATGCTCTTCGCATTCGCCATGATGCGGCTCACCGGGATCCCCGCCAATCTCCTCTCCCTCGGGGCCATCGATTTCGGGATCATCGTCGACGGCGCGGTCGTGATGGTGGAAAACATCGTGCGCCGCTACCGGGACGCAACGCCCGCGGACCGGGGGGAAGGGATCATCCGTTTCACGCTGACCTCGGCGCAGGAGGTGGGCCGGGAGATCTTCTTCTCGATCGCGATCATCATCCTCGCGTATCTCCCGATCTTCTCGTTTCAGCGCGTCGAGGGGAAGCTGTTTTCCCCGATGGCGTACACGCTCGCCTTCGCCATCACGGGATCGCTCCTGCTCGCGCTGACGGCGATCCCGGTCCTCATGACGATGTTCTACCGGCGCCACTTCGAATCCCCGGGCTCGGGACGCATCGAGTGGCACAACCCCGCCTATGCCTGGATCGAGCGCCGGTATGAAACGACGATCGGCGGCGTCCTCCGACACCCCTGGATCACGGTCCTCGGGTCGACGCTCATCGTCGCCGTCGTCGTGCTGGCGGGATTCCGCTCGATCGGCACGGAATTTCTGCCGGAACTTGACGAGGGATCGTTCAACATCCGCTGTTTCTTTCCCGTGGGCATCTCGCTCGGCGAGGCAAACAAGTATGCCCCCGTGATCAGGAAGCTCATCAGCGATCATCCCCAGGTCAACGTCGTCCTGACGCAGCTCGGGCGGAACGACGACGGCACCGATCCGTACGGCCCGAACAGGATGGAGATCTTCGTCGGTCTCGAAGATTACGCGCGGTGGACCGGGACCATCAGCAAGCAGGAGCTCCTGCAGCGGATCAAGTCGGAACTGGAACAGGCGGTTCCCAGCGCCCTCTTTTCGTTTTCGCAGCCTATCCTCGACAACGTCACCGAGGCGGTCACCGGCAGCGTTGCGGACCTTGCCGTCCTCATCAACGGGGAGGACCTGGACCTGATGCGGCGGAAGGCGGATTCGGTGCTGGCGATCATCCGGACCATCCCCGGCGCCAGCGAATCCGGCATCGAGCAGGAAGGAAACCAGGCCCAGCTTTCGGTGGATATCGACAGGACCGCGGCCGCGAGGTTCGGCGTCAACGTGAGCGATATCCAGAAGATGATCGAAGCGGCGATCGGGGGAAGACCGGTCAGCAGGTTCTACGAAGGCGAACGCCGGTTCGATATCGTCGTCCGCTATTCCTCCGCGTTCCGCAGCTCGGTCGACGCGGTCAAAAGGATGTCAATCATCACGCCGTCCGGCACCCGTGCAACGATGTCCCAGCTCGCGGAGATACGCCTCGTCGACGGGCCGACGATTATCCAGCGGGAGGACGGAAGGCGCCAGATCTCCGTCCGGACGAACATCCGGGGACGCGACCAGGGAAGCTTTGTCGCGGAGGCGAAAGAAAAGGTCGCGCGGGGCGTCACGTTTCCGAAAGGGTACACGGTGGACTGGGGTGGTCAGTTCGAGAACCTCTCCCGTGCGGCGGCCCGTCTCGCCGTCGTCATTCCGCTTACCATCGGCATCATCTTCCTGATCCTCTTCCTGCTCTACAGGAACCTCCGGCACGTCGCCGTCGCGATGGCGGGCATACCCCTTGCACTCGCGGGGGGGATCGTTGCGCTGATGCTGAGGGGGTACAGCTTCAATGTCTCGGCGGGGGTCGGCTTCATCTCGCTCTTCGGTGTATCGATCATCGCCGGCGTGCTCTTCGTCTCCCGGACGATCCGCCTCATCGACGACGAGGGGTTCCCGGTCGCCGATGCCGTTCGCAGGGCCGCGATCATCCAGCTCCGCCCGAATCTTATGACCATGCTTCTCGCCCTGCTCGGCCTGATCCCCGCTGCCCGGGCGACAGGCATCGGCTCCGACGTTCAGCGGCCTCTCGCCACGGTGATCGTCGGCGGGCTCACGTCCGCCCTGTTCCTGACCGTTGTGACACTCCCGGCACTCTACCTCATTCTCTTCCGCACCAAGACAGGAGAACCCCATGCTTGAAGTCACGATGTTCCTCGACGAGGACGACCTCCACCAGGAAAAACGGATGGACGAGTACTTGATGCGGTACCTGATGCATCACGGCATCAGGGGAGCTTCGGTGTTCCCCGCGGTCATGGGATACGGCCAGAAACACCACCTCCATCACACGAAGGGGATCGGCAGCGTGGACGAGGGGCCCATTATGATCATGTTCGTCGACGAGGAAGAGAAGGTCCGGGGGGTCCTCCCGCACATCAAGGAGGTGATCAAGGAGGGACTGATCGTGGCAAAGAAGGTCGAGAGGCTGTAGCTCCCGGCGGGGAGGGTGCTCTCCCTGGAGCACCCCTCCGCCGGCCCTGCTTATTTCATGAAGCTGGTGCTGACGCTGCAGCCGCCCGTCCCGGACACGGTCATTTCCCCCCCGATCTGCTCGCAGAGCATCTTGACAAGCGGGAGTCCCATGCTGCCCGGGGAGTTGATGTCAAAATTTGCGGGGAGTCCGACGCCGTTGTCCGCGATCTCGAGCGTCACCCGGCCCTCGCGCTCCCGCAGGACGACCCGGATTTCGCCACCCCTCCCTTCCGGAAAAGCGTATTTCACGGCGTTCGTCAGCATTTCATTGACGATCAGCCCCAGAGGGACCGCGCGTTTGACGTCCAGCAACAGTTGATCCAGCTCGGTCGTAAGGGTTATCCTGCCCGGGTCGGTGACGTATGTCTTGAAGACCGTGTGCGCGAGCCTGTCGAGATATCCGCGGAGGTCGATGTTCCCGGGGTCTCCGGAGCTGAACAGCTGGTCGTAGAGCGTCGACATTGCAAAAATGCGGGTCTGCGCTTCACGGAACACCTGCCGTGATTTCTCGTCGGAGATCCTGCGCATCTCGAGCCCCAGCAGACTTGAAATGATCGAGAGGTTGTTCTTGACGCGGTGTTGGAGCTCTCTCAGGAGCATCTCCTTCTCGAGCACCGTGCGATGCAGATTTTCCTCCGCCTGCTTGCGCGGCGAGATGTCCCGGGCAGTCGTGTGCATGTACGACATCCCGTCGATCACGACCCGGCGGTTGCTGAACTCGGTGTCAACCCTGGTGCCGTCCTTCCTCAGCGTCTTCGCCTCGCTCAGCGCATCCTCCCCCGCCATGATCCGGTCGAACCAGATCTTGTACGCGGATTGGTCGGCCGCCGCGTGGAGATCGGGAATCCGCATCCGCAGGAGTTCATCCCGGGAGTATCCCGTCAGCACGCTCGCGGCCAGGTTGGAATCAATGAACCGCGAATCGGCACCCGTGATAAAGACCGCATCGCGGGACGCTTCAAATATCGCTTCCCGCCAGGCAAGCGATTTCTTGAGATTGCTCTCCGCCTCTTTCCTGGCCGCGATTTCCGCGGTTAATTCCGTATTCACACGTTCAAGAATTTCGGTCCGTTCGTGCACCCTGGTCTCGAGCTGCGCGTTCGTTTTCCTGATTTCTTCCTTCCCTTTCTCGAGCTGTTTTCTGAGGAAGAAGTCCCGGCGCGTGTTGCGTTCGATCGAATACGACGCCATCATCCCGATGATGTTCACCGTTCCAAATATGAACGCGTTCCCCAGGAGGAACACCCTTTGCGATTCCACGAAATGCCCGACGGCGATTGCGTAGATCAGGACCATTGCCCAGCCGACGATGGTACCCCAGATGAACCGGAGCCGGAGCACGGTGAACCCGAACATCACAACGAGGGGGAGCCCCCCTGAATACAGGAAATTCGCCGGAGGCGGCGCGCGGAGAATCATCGCGATGCTCCCCACGCCCGTCATAAGGAGAACGGATGACTGCGCGAAGGGGAATAACCGGCGTACCCCCTTCCATGCGGAGAGAAGCACGAGCAGGATTGCGACGGGAATCAGAACGGCCGCCCGGATCTTCCACATGGAGTACATGTCGTCCGGCACGGCGAACACGTCGAGCACGCTGAACAATGCGATGATCACCGCCCCCACGACGACGGATGATCGTACCTGCTTCAGCGACTGGTCGTTGTATGTTTCGAGGAATTCCTGTTCGAGGTGCCCGGATGCCCCGGAGAACGCGAGCGTCACGGGGTTCAAATGCATCACGCTGTCGTCGACACGGCTTTCATCGTCATGAGAGGGCGCAGTTGATCGGTCGTCTTTTGACATCAAAACTTTCTAGGGTGTGACAGAAAGGAAAGGGGAACGGCGTTCAATGAACGTGCTGAGAATATACATGAGGGGTACTACAAATGCGACTTCAGAGCATGCGGAATGTTTTTTTATTGGTTGGTTTTTCGCAGTTATTGTTGTGACCTGTCTCCGTGCATCAGACGTCCGGCGTCGCCGGTCCTCAGCGAAAAGTGTTTCTTCTTCGCGATGAATGGCGCACAGGATTTCGGGTCGCAGGGTTCTCAGGAGTCGCCCGACGCTCCACATTCACTCGCAGCACTGCATCGATCACAACGACAGGGGGTCGTTTTTCGTGTTTACATCACCGGAGTGAGGATGGGGCCGAACGCACTTAACGCCCAGGCAGGACACCCTTTTCAGGGCGCGGATCAGATCGGAGAACGGAAGCGGTTGCAGCGTAGTGCGGAGAGCGAGGGATTCGGGTCCGAGTTTTTCTGGAGATGGAGAATTCGGCTGGATTAAGAATTCGCCAACAATTTCAGGCATTTTCTCATCGCCTCTGTCCCCCACCTTCCCCCGTTTTCCCCGCTTGTCCCTGTGAAGTGGACACTTTTTGGACACAAAGTGTGTAGCAGTGTCTCCCGAGTGATTTCAATATACCCCGAGACATCCGCTCTGTCAAGCCTTCTTCTTTGCCTTCTTCGCCTTCGCGTTAGACGAGGAACGGCCTCCCAGAGTACCCGCCTTCAACGCAGTGTCGATCTCTGCTTTCAAATACCGAGGGCTGCCTCCGACCTTTCTATACGGAATCGTTCCTTCAGAAGTCCAGTTCCGTATGGTCTTCTCCTCGAATCCCAGGTATTCAGCCAGCTGCTGCGCGTTCATGATTTCCGGGACAGCTATTTCGGGTGAACTCCAATCTGGCATTTCATATTTTACCATCGCACGGCGAATGAAATATTGTCGCCATGAAAGGTCATCGGGGTAACTCGAAATCTTCCGATACACTCCCTCGACATCCTCGACGATCTGCCCTGTCACCAGAATCGCTTCCCTATTGGTCGGGTTGAAGAAGCTGTAGACCAGGGATTCTGTCTCATTGCAGAGCAAATCAACGATCACACTTTCTGGGTTGACCATCAACTTGGCAAGTCTATGTCGAGGCCTCACGTAGAGGAGGTATACACCGTTCCTAGGGATGTCGGCGGCGATATTGCAGAACCCCTTATCATTGAAGAGCGAAGACCTCATTTCTTCGGCTTCTTCCAATCGGTCAGGAGGAAAAAAGATCTTGGGAGTTTTTCCGATTATGAACGGCGAGTCAATAGTTTGTTCATACCTGTATCTGATTCGTCCGTGTCTTTCGCCCCAGTCAAGATGAACGAGGATTTCAGAGACTTTGCGCGACATACTATCCCCTTCGATATCGACTTGTGTGCCAGTGATTTCACGCTAAAAGGTCGAGGGTTAGGCTCCAGCATCTCCTCGTCATTCAGCCCGCCATCCTGGATGTACTGCCTGATCTGGTTGAGTGTCCTTCGCTCCCAATCGAGCTCTCTTTCTGGCAGAAATACAAATGCGCCGAATACCTTCGTCTCTTCTCATTTCCGTACCCGAAGCTTCCGATATCCACGGAAGTTGGAGTAAAGATGGGCCATCGTGGAGGAGTGGGTAATCGCACAGGATATAATAGATTCCCTTACCGCACCCGAGACAAGTCCGTGGAACGACTTTCCGGACGCATAATGACATTGTCAAGCTACACTAAGCAATGAGACACCCGTAGAAGAACATCTCCGAAGGTGTTCATTCTGCTTTTCCCCCACTCCTTTCTACTTTTGGATAATCCCTTCGTCTTCAACGTGATGAATATTATACAAGATTATATCGATGATGACGAGATTCAGTACAATAAGTGATAGAAAGATTTGAGGATTGTGGTCGCCTTCGTACCAATCCGCATCAGCCTGCAGGCTAAAGAGAGTGAACCCATCTCTAAATGAGCGGTAGAGTTGAAGGAATGAAACCGCTATGCCGTAATTCTTCGCTACCAGAAAATCGACACTTGTCAGTTTGTTCCGTAATTTCTTCATAGGGGGATCTGATATTCATCTTTATTGGTTGCCCAACTCCCGACCAACAAGAGCAAAAGCCAAATGATCTGATGCCGCGCATCATTATTTGTCGGGTATCTTGTTAATAGTTCCTTCAACAATCTCAATCTCCTCCTCCGTCAACCCATACAGCTCATACACCAGCGCGTCGATCTGCTTGTTCGTGGCGTCGATCTCACGCTGGATTGCGGTTTCCTCATGCTCGGTCTTCACAGCGGGCAGGTCCTTCTGAAGATGCAGCATTGATTCAGCAAGAATACTTATGCGTTCGGGGTGCGTCCTGATTGCTTCCGTCATTTTGCGTGGACGAACAATCGGTACCTTATCAACAAATACCGCCGAGAAATTGAAACTGTCTCCTTGGAGATCAGTACAAACACTATGGATGAAAAGACGAAGAAGTGACGAATTGAGAACCCCTAAGAGATAAGTGTCGCTCTCAGGTATAAGGAACACTTTGTTGTTTGCATACAGAGAGCTACGGTCAATCGTGAACCTGGCGCTCCCGGCAATTTCAGGCCACAAGATTTTGGTTTTCTCGAACTCACCGTAGTAGTCGCATGGCCTTAATTCCCACCAGTAGTCTCCCTTATCTGACCGCTTTGCGGCTGCATCTTTAAATGGCAGTAGGTGCCGGGTAACTGCAGGGTACCTCTTCACTAACCAAGACCACTTGTCTGAAGCGCGACCTGATTCTAAGTTCGTCCAGCCATTGGGAATGAGAATCAGGAATCTATCGGTAGTCGGCTCTTGGTAGCGCTTGATATCCCGTCCAGCAAGAAACGGCTTGATGATCTGCGAACTCTTCGGATCTTCACGAATCAGACGGTTTCGCGTCAGAGAATCAATCACGAATGCTTCATTAAGGCCCGTTTTAATCCCGTAATGGATCTTTCCTTTGATATACTCTCCCAACGGAACACCGATTGAGCGAAGCTTGTCCAACAAGTCCGAGGTTGCTTGGTCTGCAAGAGACCACCCGCTGTCGTGAAGCGATGTGCGCGAAACTGAATAGTGATGATCCGCAACATACTTCCGCAGATCAAGGCCATCGAGGGAGGACACTTGTACAACTAAAACACTTGGGTCTGGATTTCCCCGTTTTATCCGAATGATACACGGATAAGTTGTTGCCTCTTCAAACACAGGGAGATCCCCGAAGTCGATCACCTCCACCAAGTTCTGACCCTTTAGCCAACGACGAAGGGGTTTCCCGTAATTCGTACGTAGCCATTTGTTCGCGACAATGTAGCTGAAAAGTCCATCTCTTCGCAGGAGAGTGAGACCGCGTTCAATAAAGTAGGCGTAGAGATCAGCAACACTGTGGTAGACCTCAGAATGCCTAGCCACATAGTTCTTGAACTCGGAACCCAAGCCCTCTTGTCGAACATACGGTGGATTCCCAATCACCGCATCAAATCCACCCGCATCCATTATATCCTTGAATTCGGTTTTCCAGTCGAATGCATTGACCCGGCTCCGTTCTTCTGGATCGACGAGCAGAGTGCCATCGAAGAAATCTGGTCCGACGAGTGAATTCCCACACTTGATGTTGCACCCCAAGTCTGGCAGCGCCCTCTTGTGGAACATCTTGAGTTGTTGTGAGATTGACTGGTCATTCTCGCCTTCCAGCACCTTCAAGAGAAGCGAGAGCTTCGTCACCTCCACTGCTTGCGAATCGATATCCACCCCGTAGATATTGTTTAGAAGGATCTTCTTTCGCGCGGACGTCGTGAGCCGCCAATCTCCCCCTTGTCCTTGATATAGCGTCGCGTTCTTTCCTTTCGCCCACT
>CAWIOS010000007.1:0-14133 GCA_963837815.1 Ignavibacteriota bacterium | reverse complement strand
ATGCTATGCAGAAGTTTACTGCCGGCTATCGCCCGACGTATGAAATCCGCCAGATCATGTTGGCCCCGTCGTCGGTCACGAGGAACGCCCCGTCCTTCGTCACTGTCACTCCCACGGGACGGCCCCAGACGTTCCCTTCGGGGGTCACAAAGCCGGTCATGAAATCTTCATACAAACCCTCGGGCGCTCCGCTATGGAGCGGAACACGGATCAGCTTGTAGCCCGTGCGGAATGACCGGTTCCAGGAGCCATGCTCACAGGCGAAAGCGTCATTGACGTATTCCCGCGGAAACTGCGCTCCCGTGTAAAACGTCATCTCGAGCGAGGCCGAATGCGACTGGAGCAGGATGTCGGGGATGAGGACCTTCTCCCGGAGACCAGGATGTTCGCCTGAGTGACGCGGATCCTGGTGTCCGCCGATATAGAACCACGGCCAGCCGTAGAAGCCCCCCTCCGTGACCCGCGTGATGTAGTCCGGCACAAGATCGTCCCCCAGTCCGTCACGTTCATTGACCGAGGCCCAGAGCTCCCCCGTTTGCGGGTGGATCGCGATACCGACGGCGTTCCGTATCCCGGATGCATAGACCCGGAAACCCGTTCCGTCGGGATTGTATTCCAGGATATCCGCCCGCCGATCCTCGTTCTCGGTCGGATTCTCGAAGACGTTGGAATGCGAGCCGACCGAGATAAACATCTTCTTCCCGTCGCGTGAGAAAGCGATATCGCGCGTCCAGTGTCCGCCGCCGCGGAGCAACCCTCCCCCTGGAATGTCGGAAACGATTGTATCAGGCGTGCCGCGGGCCTCGAGGATACCTGAGCGGTAGGGGAAGCGAATGACGGTCCCCGTGTTGCAGATGTAGATGTACTTCGGATCGGGACCCGGCGGATAGAATGCGACGCCGAAGGGCCTGTCAAGCCCCGAGACAAAGACCTGGTTGATATCCGGACGGGGCGCCCCGTCTGGGGCGCGTAAGACGCGTATACGTCCGGGACCACTTTCAGTAACGAATATATCCCCGTTGGGGGCGGCGCGGATGAGGCGTGGATTGTCGAGCCCGGTCAGGAACTCCTCGACCTTGAATCCCGGGGGAACCTTTGGCCACGCGTTGGCCGGCCGCTTGACCAGGTGGGGGCCATTGTCGACCGATTTGGACTCATACGGTTTCGGCAGGTCATCGAGTGTGATATGGTGTCGGACCCCGGGAGCGTCTGACGTCCAGTTGCCCGATGCTCCCTCGCCCAGGAGTACGCTATCGGCCTGGTATGGCGACAGGTCCAGGACCAAAGGACCTTCCGCTTTTTCCGGTACGACGAAAAACCGGGGAGGAACCAGCAGGAGGAGTGCAGGCAGCATGATGCGCAGCATGATGGCTCCTTTTAGTAAGGAGGTTTCAGTGATTGCCGGGCGGATCTGGTGTGACAGGCGTCCGGGGAAGACTGGGGGCACCCGATCGATTAAACGCGGCCTGAAAGGTGTTCTTCACCCTCCTGACAAGGTTCCAGGCGAGGCCCCGTCCCTGTTCAGCGCTTTCCGTCCCCTCTCCCCTTTCAACGACTTCCGAGATGTTGACCATCCTGTCGACGAGGGCTGTCGCGAGAATTTCGACTAATTCCGGCCGACGAACGCATAACGCATCGAGATCTACCTTGGTGATTTCGAACACCACGGAATCGTTCATAGCCGTGACCGTTGCCTCGCGAGTGTCGCCGGTCAGGAGTGAGAATTCACCGACAAAATCACCCGGAACAAACTGTGCCGCCCGTTGTTGAGCATTCCCGTCCCGCGACTGAACCGACGACGCCAGGACGCCTTCAACAACCACGAACATCGAAGAACCCGGTTCGCCCTGTCGATAAAGCTCGGCCCCGTGATTGAACGCGCGCTGCCGCATGGCCCCGGCAAGGGACCTCAGTTCCTCCTCCGAGAGATCGCGGAAGAGAGGAATGCGCGCCAGAAGTCCTTCCCGGTCGGCGACGTCCGAGCTGTCGAGCGAGCGCGGAGATGAACGGGAGAGAAAGACTTCTTCTTTCGGATACGATGGGGAGATGCCGGCCTGGCGAAGATGACTCAGAATGCTCCTGACAACCACGTCGCGTGCCGACGATGGAGCGGATGGTCCCCACGGCTTCATCCAGTACCGGATGAAGGAATGAACACCGGCATCGCTCGTCCCCGCGACGAGCACCTCCGGCTCAGGTTTCGCGAGAATTCCCTTGCTGCCCGTTACCGCCCGGACTGCGCCAAGAAAGACCCGTCGCGCGCGGTCCGGCTCCACCCCCGGGTCAAGCGAAAAATGCACGTCGAGCCGCACTTCACGCCCCCTCCCCCAGTGATTCGTCACGACCATCTGCCCGAGGCGAGCCGCTCGGGAGAATGACGACCGTATTGTCCTCGCATGATATCCGCGTTGTCCGCCAATCGATCTCTGACACTTCTCCGACAATGTCCCTTTCCCTGGCGTGGACGGTGACCCAGTCACCTATCTTGAAGCCGCGGTCGACATTGAGCGCAACGCCCGTGAACACATCGTTGATCGTGTTCCGAAGGGCAAACCCCACCACAATCCCGACGACCCCGAGGTCGCAAAGAAACCGGTTATCGGGAGCCCAAACACCACCCCGACAACCCCCGTCACAGCGATGCTGGCAATGACAAGCGCGGAAATGGTCTTGACAAGGCCGGGCACCCGTCCTCCGATCGCCCTCGATACCGCTCCGTCCCGACAACCCGTTCACCAGCTTCAGCAGCACCCAGGCACCGGAGAACCAGAGCCCGACATCGATGACATACGAGGCGACGGGTTTACCCTGGTACAGGAATGGTTCGGTCAGAAACGAAGGGAGCCCAACACCGTGCGAGGCGAGGAGGATGAAGAAGGCAAAGAGAATGGCGGGACCGAGAAGAGGCCCTATGCCGCCCAAAGAACGATTCATACGAACGCTGAAATCCCTGATTGATCCGAATGAATTAAACTACGCGGGATGGGGTACAAATGCAATACTCATGCAGGCCGGGTGAAACATGGGCACCCCCCGGGGCATATTCATGTGAATCATCAGAGCGGCACACGAAATGAGATCCACATCCCCGGTTCGGCGGATGTGGATTGGCGGACACGAAATCGGCGTTGCCCCGGTGCTTACTTGGAGCTTAATTTGGGCAATAGTTCGATGATTTCTTCGTCGATCCTGCTGATGTTCTGACCGAGATCGTCAAGCGCGAGATCAAGCCAGCTGCCTCCTCACGCAATGAGTGTTGGAGTATGGACTTTGTGTCCGACCAGCTTGTCGATGATCGTCGGCTCAGGGTTCTCGTGATTATCGAGAACTTCACGCGTGAGTGTCTGGCCCTGGATGCACGTTCGAAGATTCACGGCATGAACTACTTCATCGGCATTGAAGGAGGGAGCTACGACGGGACAGGCGGCAGGAGTAAACTCAGGATCTTTCCAGAAGGAAACACAGTCATTTTGATCCTGGCGAAGAGCGAATAGAACTCGTGGAGGAAACCAATCCTGCGTTTCCCCTGTTATCCAGTACACCAGACGACAGGCAGACATCTGCTCGCTAACGATCAGCGGTTCTGGGATACTATTGAGGCGGAAGACTATGGAGAGAAACTCTGTTGTGATAACTGGGCTCGGGCCCGTGAGCGCCATAGGGACAGGGCGAAATGACTTCTGGGATGCGCTTACCAGCGGGAGGCACGGCTTTCGGCCTATCACACTTTGCGACGCCTCACGTTCTCCATCAAAGATCGCAGCCGAAATACCCGACTTCAGCCTGAACCGGTTCGTGACGGACGGCGACATCATGGCCCGGCGCACTCCAAGGCCCGTCCAGCTTGCACTGGCTGCATCCGTGCTCGCGCTGCATGACGCCGGGATCGACCTGGATGATTGTGATCCTGATCGCCTGGGAGTCCATGTGGGAACATCCGTCGGCAACCTCGAGACAATCCTGGAGCTCAACAGCCGGTATCAGAAGTCGGGCTCCGCACCGCCCCAGGCATCATTCCATGCATTCAATCACTCTGCAGCCTGCGTCATATCCTCGTTCTTCAACATCAGGGGTCCGATACACACCACGACATCAGGGTGCAATTCGGGCCTCGACGCGCTGGGTCAGTCGCTGCGGATGATCCAGGCGGGGGCGGCAGATGTGATGCTCGTGATCGGAACGGATTGCGAGGTGGTTCCCGAAGTCATTGCCGCTTTGAACGCCTCCAATTCACTCTCCACAAAGTACAATGATGATCCGGGGCGCGCCTCACGCCCCTTCGACAGAGGAAGGGACGGAAACGTCATCGGCGAAGGCGCCGCCGCTCTGGTCCTTGAATCCGAACCTCACGCCCGTGCCCGCGGGGCACGGGTCTATGCACGCGTAGGCGGATACCAGATCTGCTCAGCAGGTCAGAATCGCCAGTACAGCCACGACAAACCCGAGCTTGATACACGTCCCTCGGTCAGAGCAATCGGCGTGGCGATCGGAGAGGCAGGTTTGCTCCCGGAGATGGTCGGTCTGGTAAACGCCAACGGCTCATCGTCCGTGATATACGACCGGCTGGAAGCACTCGCGCTCGCAGAAGTGTTCGGGGAGAGTCTTCCTGAGATACCGGTCCACTCCATCAAATCCATGCTCGGACAACACGGCGCGGGTTCATCGGCACTGCAGGCCGTCACCGCATGTCTTTCAATCAGGCGCGGGACGGCACCCCCGACGATCAATCATGAAGATCCTGATCCCGCCTGCGGCCCGATCCGCGTACTTGTCGAGGCTACGGAGATTGAGCCTCGACCTGTGCTTGTCCATTGCATCGGCCTTGGCGGCTTTTATTATTCGGCTGCCGTGCTACTCCCTCCTGACGGGAACGGCAGACAGCAGACTGGTTTTCACCAGGTGCAGTGGAGTAAAGAGGGTCATCCGCGATTCCAGCCGGCAGAGGAGTTCCAGAAGCCGCTTGCACCCTGGCCACCACGCCGGGACTTGACTGTGTAGCGTACGTTCGGCGGGTGTGATGCGGGTGAAGCCGAGCAGCAACCTGTGGCCCCGGGTGGGGTCTGAGAACCTCCCAAGAGGTCTGTGCCGAATATGTAATTACGGAGCTATCTTTTGGATGGAGGTGACGCTCCGATGGACAGGTGATCAACAGTCCTCGGATCGGACGCCCACTGCGAGCCTGTCCAATATCGGATCGACGTGGAGAGAACATGGAGCGTTGAGTCCAACGAGATCTTGCGGCCCGTTCCTGCAGCAACATATTGATCGAACCGCGCACGAGCATCGTCCGAGGCGTTAATCTGCAGAATCTCGAGCTCCCTCGAGAAAATGTAATCGAGAATGCAACCGGTGTCGCCATACCCGTAAGCAATTGACAGGCTGTTGTTGTTCTCTGCATAGACGTAGTTTGCACGCCCACGGACAATCCGGTCGTTCTCAAAGAAGGCCCTGGGAAGCTCCACATAGTATTCCTCGGCGAGCGACGGACTGTACCCGAATCCAGGTGTTGAAGTGGCCTCGGTTAATCCTACAATCCTCTCGGGGTCGAGCACAATCACCACACCCCGTTCCCTCTCGTCGTTAATCCCGCACATAACGACGTCCTGCCTGCCGTTTCCGTGAAGATCTGTCGTATCGAAGCTCTCAATATGCCCAAAATGCCAGTACTCACCGAGGATATTTCCCCCGTGATCAAGTCTCAGGAAAACCGATGTCGAATGCCGGTTTTTGAGCGCGATGAGGAGAGTAGGTTTTCCGTCTGCGGAATTGCGGCCAACAGCAAGCATTGTGGCCGTAAAAGTCGATTCGATGGCCTGTCCCTTGTACCGCGCATCATGACCAAGGGGTTGTCGCAAGAGGAGCCTGGAATCCGGGCCGAATACGCTGAGCGTTGCCCATTCCTGTTGCGTGGTGGAATTGGCAAATGGCAGCACAGTGACGACTTCGTTTCGGCCATCACCGTTAAGATCCACAATGGCAGACAGGCTCACATGAGCGGCCACTTCCGTTTCCCTGAATCGTTCCTGGCTTCTCCAGCGTTCTTCCCACAGTTTCTGATTTGAGCTATTATACGCCTCGATGGCCCTTTGGGCATCGTCGGTGACAAGATAGGCCGGATTTGCATCTGTCTTCCCTGTTCTCGTTAAGAGGGCCAGGAGCAGAAGTCCGATTGAAAGAGTACTGACCCCCGCAGTAACTGCGGGTCTCTCCCGCATTCTCTGGAACACGCGCACGGCTCTGTCTTTCCAATTTCGGGTGCCGGCGACAGCCAATTTCCCCTCCTGCCAGGACCGTACGAGATCGTGTCCTTCACCAGCGTTCGACCGGGAGAGCCGCTTGTGGTCTTCGTGAAGTGCAGCATAAAATACCTCCAGCTCTTCATACGTCTCCCTGCAACTAAAGCAGACCCGAATATGCTCGAGAAACAGTAGCCGTTCCGGATCCTGGCGGTCAGGATTCAGAATGAACCGGGCGATCGTATGTTCATCGTAATGATTCATCTTCTCTATACCATATCCTCGCGAGTGACCCCCGTTGCGCAAACCTCCCGGCTCAAAAGAAACCAAGAGCTCAAAGCCTACAGCAATTCGCGCAAATCGCGCTTGACCATATTCTTAGACAGTTTTGCCAGATACTCGAAATGCGTCCTGTGTATCCGGCGGTATTCTTCCCGGGTGAGGCCGGGAATGAAGGGCTGCAGGTATTCAGAGTACGAGAGGAATCCGCCATCGTTCTGGAGGAATGTGTCCAAAACCATCTGCCGCAGCGCCATCGTATAGTTCTGGAACAGCTCCGGCGCGATCTTTCCCGGATCCACGTAGCGCTGCCTGAGCCTCCGGACCACTTCCGCGAAGCATCTTTCTATCGTTGCTTCCGCGTCGGCTTCCAGAAGGGTGTCGTCGATTTCGAAATCGTTGCGCAACGCGGCGTGCTGTCGCATGTGAAGCCGTTTGATGAGAAGTGCCAGATCCATGAGACCGTAGAATCGCCTGAACTGGTCCTGTGCATTCAGAATGCTGAAAACGACGTGAAGGATTTCGCGCGCGGAGGACGTTTGGGAAACGTTTCCAGCGGCTTCACACTCCAGTTGTTCCAGGGGGTACTCCGGGAGATGTTCATAAAGTTCCGCCGGATCGCACATGAACAGGTACGTCTGTGAGAGCCGGTCGAGTTGCCTGATCGAGGGATCAGACCGGGCACCGTATTTCAGGTTGCGTATGATGCGCGCAAGCAGGGGATCATTTTCGCGGTAAAGACGGAATATGCCGTCGGAAACCTTCGTGAAGACCAGGGCACGAAAGCGATCCTCAAGATCATGATCCTCCAGATTCTCGCAGCCGGGGAAACCGGAAAAGTACTCTTCCAGTTCAGGGAATCTCCCCGCCGGATCGCGTTCCATCAACTCGGCGATGCAATCGAACGCCATTCCTTCAAGGGGAATATTGAATGAAGTCAGATGAAGCTTCCCGGACGAGACAAGTTGTTTGAGGCGGATAAACGCAATCTGGTACCCTACTCGGGCGATGTTGTTGGCTTCCTGTTCCGTCGGGGGATGTCTCAGGCACGCCCGCAGAGCGTCGGCAATCGCAGGAGTGCTTGTGGGCATCGAAGACGACCTGGAGGGTTAAGAGGTGGTTGAAGTATAGCTTTCTCAACGGTAATTCTCAAGCCCCGTCGGAGGGAATCCTGTGATTGATATCGCCGAAAAAAGCGATTGTCCGGGTTCCTGCACTTCGCCAGAGTACCTCTTCCGCAAAACAGCCTCCTCGTAAGGATATGCAATACAGCGAGAGTTCAGGTCCTCACGTTCATTCAGAAGCCGGAATTTCTCTCCAGATGAGATCCCCGGCCTCTTTTTCCCTAACAACAAACAGGGTGACATCCATGAAAATCAAATCCCTCGTCTTCCTTCTGGCGTTCCCGTGCATAATCTACGCGCAATCCGAGCGCCTGATCAGGCTGGACACAAAAACAAACGCACTCCTGTTGACGGCAAGCAATGCTAAACTGGTAGGCAATCTGACGCCCAACCAGGCATATACGATCAGCGTCACCGCCAACAACGTTCATGCACCCATGCAAGGAGCCTTCTTTGCGCTGGCGTATCCCACCGGAGGGGATTTCAAGTACGTTGCATCCGGACAGTCATTCACGTTTGTGCCTGTCAACAGCTCATTTCAACTTGCCGCATTCTATGTTGACTGGTCGAGTACAGCGGATAACAGCGGGACGATTACGGTCAACATTAACGGGCCGACCACCCAAACCTTGACAATAGACGCAAAGAACGATGCAATTCTCCTCGACACTGCAAAGACACAAATCGTCGGGAACCTAGCACGCAAATGCGGCATATGCAGTGACTGTACGCGACAGTGCCGTCTCAGGAGTATTGGCAAGCGGAATTTGTTTCATGTATCAAGACAACTCGGGAGCTTACGGCTTCAAGTGTGTCCCTTCCGGCAGTGCACTCACATTCGTACCAGGCTCTTTATCTTCGGGCTACCAGATCGTCCCGGTATTCGTGGACTGGTCCACGTTGAATGATAACAAGGGGGCGATTTTCGTTGACTTCAAACCGAAACTAATCCTCACGCATTATCCGGCTGGACACAAAGGCAAACGCGGTCCTGTTGACGGCGAGCAACGCCAAGATGGTTGGCAATTTGACGCCCAACCAGGCATATACCATCAGCGTCACCGCCAACAGCGTCCATGCACCCATGCAAGGCGCTTTCTTTGCGCTGGCGAATCCCACCGGAGGGGATTTCAAGTACGTTGCATCCGGACAGTCGTTCACGTTTGTGCCCGCGAACAGCTCGTTTCAACTTGCGGCTTTTTACGTCGACTGGTCGAGTACAGCCGACAACAGCGGTACGGTTACGGTCAACATTAACGGGCCGACCACGCAAACCTTGACAATTGACGCGAAGAACGATGCCATTCTCCTCGACACCGCAAAAACACAAATCGTCGCGGACCTGGCGCCAAATCAAACGTATGCCGTAAGCGTGCGCGACAGCGCGGTCTCGGGAGTGCTGGCAAGTGGAGTTTGTTTTATGTATCAAGACAACTCTGGAGCCTATGGCTTCAAATGTGTCCTGTCCGGTGATCCGTTCACGTTCATGGCAGGCTCTATATCCTCGGGCTATCAAATAATCCCACTATTCGTAGACTGGTCCACTCTCAATGATAACAAGGGCACGATTGTCGTCAATATCGATGGGGTCACAGCAGTGACCGAAGCAATCGCCCCACCGCAGCAATTCTCATTGAACCAGAACTATCCAAATCCATTCAACCCTAGTCACGACGATCCGGTTCGAGTTGCCGAGAGCATCAAAAGTGAACCTGAGCGTGTTCGACATTCTGGGACGCGAATTGTCGGTGTTGATGAATGAGAACAGAGAAGCCGGATCTTACGAGGTGAAATTTGACGGGTCGGCGTTGGCGAGCGGGGTCTATTTTTACCGGCTGCAAGCGGGAAGTTTTGTGCAGACAAAGAGGCTTTTGCTTTTGAAATAAGGACATTTGTCCTCCCACTTTTGCAGTATTTTGGTGAGAAGGCTTTGCGCTTGGAGTTGGAGGTGAGTACTTTCCTTCAACTCCAAGCACGAGCTTCACCGAAAGAACGGAGGACAGATGGAAGCACGAGCACGCTATAGGTCCGAGCATCGCAGAGCAGAATACGGTCGACTGAGGAAGAAGACACAGGAGCACGAGTTTGTTGATCGTTTGGAGCGGGAGTTCGAGTTCTCTCCGCGGATGAGCCGTGGCGTTCTGGATGTAGTGACGGAGATGTTCTTTGACAACCGGGAGATCGGCGCAGGCCAGATCGACTACACATGCGTGAGTGCGGACGAAGGTCCGGGTAAGACGATGGCGGATCTGAAGAAAGTCCGGGTGAAGTTGACACGTGATCTGGTGAGCGACGAGGATGTGGAGTCGCGTCTGGGCGCCAGTGCCAAGCGCAAGGTGCAGCTTCTTCGGATGACGGAAGAGGCGTACGACCAAGGTGGCTTGCTCACGCAGGAGGATCTCGGCCGCATCATCGGCGTGAGTGCCCGCACGATCCGGAGAGATGTGGAAGAGCTCATGGCGAACAAGCAGCTCAAACTCTTTCTCCGTGGCCTGCAGAAGGATATCGGCAAAGGGATCACGCACAAGGCATGGGTGGTCTCGCTCTACCTCCAGTGGAAGACCTACTCGGAGATTGAGCGGCTCACCGGCCACACGTCGGGGTCTATCAAGAGCTACCTCAACGACTTTTGCCGTGTCATGATGGCTCGTGAGCGGGGGATCCGTTCGGCTCGCGAGATCGGCTACTACCTGGGGAGAACCGAGCGCCTGGTGAGCGAGTACCTGGCGCTCTTGAAGGAGGCCGAGAAGATCCGAGAGCAACGATCCCGGCTCGAGAGCCTGAAGTACCAGATGCGACACCTGGAGCGAAAAAGCCCAGGAAAAAAGGGGCTTTCTACTATGGTCTGGAGGGCCCTCGCATGAGCACCGTCTCCAGAGCATATCACGACCGCTTTGAGAGCATCGCCAAGCGGGACTTCAAGACCGCGCTCATCCGGCTTCTGGAGCAGGAGTACAAGGTCCTGGGGAGCCGGCGGATCATCCTGATGCTCGCCGATGATCTGGAGCAGCTTCATCAGGAGTACTTCCCTGAGAGGAATCGTCTGCAGTTCGGCGACCTCGTCTGGCAGACGACCAAGGATGATGGGCAGCGCCAGAGCTACGGGAAGAAGACCGAGGACTATGCTGTGCAGACCGTGATCCTGCCGCTCATCAGGAAAGAGGATATTGAGAAGCGGGTCTTCTACCGCCGGGGAGAGAGGAACCATACGTGGCAACACACCGAGGAACGCAAGCTCGTGCAACTGGAGCGCATCGTCAAGAGTGCCAGGAGCCAGGGTGGGCTCCTCAGTGGTGCTGAGGTAGCCCTGCTGCTTAACCTGAGCTTGACCACCATGGGTAGATACCTCCGACGTTATTACGAGCGCCACAGAGAGGTGCTCCCGATGAAGGGATACGTGCTCGATCAGGGGAGCAACCCAACACACAAGGGGATCATCATCGAGATGTACGAGCAGGCGGTCTCACCGGCAGACATCGTCCTCAAGACAGGTCATACACAGGAAGCCGTCGACCGATACATCAAAGGCTACGATCAGGTGCTTGCCCTGTCACGGAAGAAACACGATGCGGTCTCCATCAGTCAGATCACCGGTCGCTCGATCAACGTCGTCCGACAGTATCTCCAGTTAGTCAAGGACTTCCATCCCCAGCTGCACGTCACAGTCCCTGACCGACAACCAGCAAAGCGAAGATACAAGAGCCATAAGGCTCAAAACAAGAAAAAAAAGTAACCGGACAAATGTCCTAATAGTAAATAATCCTGAAGAGTTTTGCGGCTGACACGTTCAGAAATCATCTGCCGCTTCCGGGTGATGGCTTTGGGGCTCACAGGATTTGGCTGTGAGCCCTTTTTGTCCCCTTTCCAGCCTCTCAGATTTGGTGTGCTGAACTGAGGGGCTACCTCAGGCTTCATCATCAGGCACGGCCAGAGGGGTTACCGGCTATAGTAGTACCCTCCGCAGTACTGATATCCGCGATCTGAAATGCAGGAAGATTGTCTCCACATCATCCGTTTTACCCGGTTTGTCCGTCAAACAAGTCGGGATCTCGACGCTCCTTGTTCAGCGCCCTTTTCACTGTTACCAGCAGCTCCTCATAATTGTACGGCTTTAGAAAAGTCTCGTACGCTCCCTGTAATTTGGCGTTTACCATATCGGCCCCCCTCGATCCCGAGACGATGATCACAGGGATCTTCCTCCCCTTTTCATCGCGCTTCATCTCTTTGAGAAGCTCCAGACCGCTCATCCGGGGACTGTGAATATCGGAGATCACGAGATCGACCGACAGATTCGGCAACTCTTCCAGGAATGTCCGTTTGTCGGTGCATGTGAGCACCTCATACCCCTCGTTCGCAAGTTGAGTGCCGAGGCCCTCGAGCAGAAGAGGCTCGTCATCCAGAATGGCTATGGTCTTCGCTCTCTGCCGGCCATCCTCCGGCCGGGATCCCGCCATTTCCACCAGAGCCCGAGGAGAGATCCGCCTGATGATCGTCGCCCCGGGGCCTTTCTTCTTCACTAGCTCCCGGCATTTCTCCAGATCGGCGCGGATTTCCGGCACCTGCATGTAGATCACCTCATGCCCATCCAGCAACTCCTCCAGGTGACCGAGTGCCCGGGGATCTGTCGGGCAGATAACCGTAGCCTGAACGAACAGCTTTGCGGCTTCCGCATATTCCCCGCGCGCCGCCAGCGAAACGCCCAGATTCTTGTAGGCGTTGAACCACGCCGGCTCGATAGCGATCGCCTGGCGCAGGTATGACTCCGCCTCTCTGTGGCGATTAATCTGATTAAGGCAGAAGCCGAGGTTGTTGTGCGAATAATACCAGGCAACCCTGTCTTTCGGCTCGAGCAGCAGAGCCTTCCTGTAAGCCTGCGCGGCCTCCTCGAATTCACCGAGGCGTTCGTTGATTGTCCCAAGGTGCATATAGCAGTCGGCCAGCGACTCGGGCTTGTCACCCACTACGACGATCATCTTTACGACCAGGTCACGGGCCTCTTCGAGTTTTCCCTCTTTCTTGAGCCAGTTAAGCCGGACCCGGACGAGACGCTCGTAACCGTCACGGTACCATTGAAGCGCCTCGTTGAAAGAGAGTCCTTTGAGCGGATTGTCCTTCCCGGCGGGGGCGTCATTTCGCGGATTCGGGGGAGGTACTCCCTCGTTTGCGGACACAACGGGCTTCGGCAGAGGGCTGGCCACGATCCGAGATTCGACTTTCCTTCTGAGGGTCGATATGTCCGAGGCTTTCTTCCCCACCCCGTGCTTCACCTCACCCTCCCATGCGCGATAGTGCAAAGCCCTGCCCCTGATCAGTCTCTCCGCCCAGCGGAGCCACCAGCCGTACATGTCCACAATCGTCTGTCTGTCCAGAAGGTCCGGGCGGTAGTTGTAAATCCGTCCGGGGGCTCCTTTCGAAGCGCAAAAGCCGAAACCCTCCCTGTCATGCGCGCGACGGGATGAGAAGAATGCCTTCAACAGCATTGGGTCCTCCGGTTTGTTGATACGGGCAATTGCGTACCAGCCGTGCGGCCCTCGCTGGACGCAGATGAACGTTCGCCCCTGACGGTCTTTCACATATTGAACGACGATGCGCAGCTCGTTCCACTGATTGATTTTCCAGAGGAATTCCACGAGGGGCTCGATCTCGCAGTGCCCCTGCATAACTCCGTATCCGCCGATGTCCTCCACCAGCTTCCGCTCGAGGCGGTTTTTGGCCAGACCCCATACATGGGTGGTCAGGCCGATGGCGCCGAACGTGGTTGTGCAAACCACGCCGTCGCCCAGCTTCACGGCCGGGCGGAAGAAATGCGATCCCCTGTTCTCGAGAAACCCTGCGTAGTTCATGGAATCCTCCGATTCAATGTCGTAAATCCCTTGGTTTCTACCGGATCAACCAGTGACACTTTTTGTCCCCCGAGTATCGTCAGCGCCCGGCGGAGGGCCTTCCTGTCGAACCCCGATTCCATGGTCGTTGACACGAGGTTCGGCGCAAACCGGCCGCAGAGAATCGAATCGCGGGCATCATCCAGGATTGCGAACGGGTCAACGGCTCCCGGGTGGCCCGCCAGCCAGGCGGCGATTTCGAATCCCCGGCCTCCAAGGACCGGGGTTTCTCCAACGATGGCGCACTGAACTCCTGCCCGCTTCAAAACCCACTTCAACTCCAGAGACGGGTCCGTTCGCCAGGCCGAGCTGATCACCACTCCTGCCCCGGTCAATCGTACCAAAATGTTGAGATTTTCCACGGCCGCGCGGTCGAAAGGAGCCCACGGCGCCAGCCGCGCGCTTCTGAGTCCCTTGTCAGTGACGAGGACGCCATCGATGTCCAGAAAAATGATCTTCACGTTGCCTCCTGTAATGTAAAGAGGCCTGCCGCCCAAGGAGAAGGCAACAGGCCTCATTCCCCTTTTAGCAGTGAATTGCGGTGGCTGCAATACGGGACAAATCCCACCAAAACGAAAAACCCCCGCTTTAGGCGAGGGTGTGTTGTCAGTT
>CAWIOS010000006.1:0-10556 GCA_963837815.1 Ignavibacteriota bacterium | reverse complement strand
TCGCTCCGGTGGGGACTCCGCCCCGGAATGCACCGAGCGCGATCCCGGCACGCAGCAGGCGGAGCCTGTCCGCGGGAGAGAACAGGTCCGTCCGCGCCACACCGCCGAAGAGATGAAGCGGGGACGGGAGATGCGGAAGACGAAACGAACAGAATCCGCGCTCCGGATGATGGAACAGAAGCTCAGGCTCGCTCTGGACGGCGAGGCGGTCCCTCGCGCCGATCATCCCCAGAAAGTCCATCGTGCACCGGTAGCCCGCGATAAGGACGTGCTGGCCGTTGTCGATGACCGTCCCCGTGGATTCGTCGACGAACGAATATGCGCGTCCGCCGGGTGCCTTTCGCTGTTCGAGGAGAACAACCGGGATGCCGCGGGAGGAGAGGTGAACGGCGGCGGCAAGCCCGCTGAGGCCCCCGCCGACGATGACAACCGGGTTCACTCTGTTTGAGGTTCGGGCTGGTGTGCGCGCCGCGAACGGCCGAGCCAGGAATACTTGAGCGTATTGCTGAGCCAGTACCGGAAGGCGATGAGGATCTTCATGAGACCCGGAACCGAGATGCGGCGTTCGAAGACGTTGTAGTTGGAGCGTTTGATCCGCTGGAGCGTGTGCGCGTAGATCGACCACATGATGCGCGCGGCGAAAAAGAATCTCTTGTCCTCGTTGCCCAGCGCGGCCCGCGCGGTGTCAAAATACGCGCTTGCCCTGTCGCACTCGTAACGCATAAGGTTCACGAATTCCGGCGTATACCGGCAGGCAAGGAGGTCCTGCTCCGTGTAGCCGAACCGCCGGAGATCTTCCGCAGGAAGATAGATCCGGCCCCTCCTCGCATCTTCCTTGATATCCCTGAGGATGTTCGTGAGCTGGAGCGCGACGCCGAGGTTGACGGCGTAGTCGCGCGTCGAATCGTTCCTGTATCCGAATATCTGGCGGCACATGAGCCCGACCGAGGACGCAACGAGGTAGCAGTAACGGTAGAGCTCGTCGAACGTCTCGTAGCGCGTCTTGCTCAGGTCCATTTCCATCCCCCGGATCAGGTCGTAGAAGTGATCGACGGGGATGTTGAATTTCCGGGCGGTCGCGCTGAGCTGGTTGAGGATCACGTAGGATGACGTCCCCCGGAGGGCGCGTCCGAGCTCCATGCGCCACCGGCGGAGTCGGACGACTTTGCTGTGCTGGTCGGTCCCCTCGTCCACGATGTCGTCCGTGTAGCGGCAGAACGCGTACACGGCATGGATCGCCTCACGTTTCTGCCTCGGCAGAAGCGAAAACGAGTAGTAAAAGCTCGTGTTGCTGCTCTTCGTTATCGCGGAGGCTGTGAGTTCCATGCGTTCCTGTGTACGATCGACTCGAGGACGATCCGCCCCTTTGCCAGAACGGAAATGACGGGCCGCCGGCGGAGAACGTCGAACCCGGTCTGTTCGACACTCTTCAGTATGGCCAGACCTCCCCGCACGGTCAGCGCAAGCTCGAACCGGAGCTCCCGCGGGGCTTCCCGGACAAGGGGCGTTCCGCCCAGAAGGAACCCGCGGGCCCGGTCGACCTGGAGCTTCATCACTTCCCGGAAGCGGCGGTCGACCGTTCCCTGCTGCAAGTCCTTTTCAGTATAACCAAATCGGTTCAGATCGTCAAGCGGGAGGTACAGGCGCCGCTTGCGCCAATCAACGGAGACATCCTGGGCGAAATTGGCGAGCTGGAGCCCGGTGCATATGCCGTCGGAATGCGCGCAGGAGCGGGGATCCGCTCCCCCGAATATATGAAGCACGATCCGGCCTACCGGATTTGCCGAAAGCGTGCAGTAATGGAGGAGTTCCGACTCGGAGGCGTACCGGCCTTTTGTCACGTCCATCCGGAAAGCGGCGATGAGATCGCCGAGGAGGGATTTCGGGATTCCGGTACGGGACGCCGTCTCGGCAATGGCGACGAACACCGGGTGGTCGGCCCTCCCTTCATATGCGCGATCGAGTTTCTCCTGCCAGTCGTCCAGGTTCCGGAGCCTCACACCCGGCTCGTCCTCCCCTTCATCGGCGAAATCGTCCGCGGTCCTCGCGAAGGCATAGACGGCACAGACGAACGGACGTTTCTCGCGGGGAATGAACAGGGAGGCAACGGGAAAGTTCTCGTAATGGCTGCGCGTGAGCCGCTCGCACCAGGCGAAAGCCGCGGCACTGTCAATTGTAGCGGAAATTCTCCCCCTCCTGTTCCTCCACGACCAGCGTCGGGGAGCCGTGGTGGTGGATCAGCTTCCAGTCTTTCCCGTCGTGCTCGAATATGTTCGTCGCCATGACCGAACCGGTGTTCGCAAGCTTTCCCGAGGTGTACATGACCTCTTCCTGAAGCACCACGACGCCGATGGACCCGTACACGTCAGCCCGGACATTGCGGAGGGTGACTTTCATGTGCACCTCCCCTTCGAATATCCGCTGCCAGCTCTCGAGGACTGCGGGGCGCCCTTCGACGATGCTCCATCCGGGGTGTATGCACCGCACGGTCGGGGCGTCGGACCAGATCTCCTCCATCATTTCGATGCTGGAGCGCTCGAACGCTTCATAGAACCTTGCATTCTGGTACAGGAGAGCGTCTTTGCGTGTCATCCGCCTCAATTCCGTCGTGAATGAGAGAAATATATCCAAATTCTCTCCGAACTACAACGAACCGCACGGCGCCGGGGGGCGTTTCCCGTGTTGCTCTTTTAGCCCCAAAAGCGTATCTTAGCTAGACTTGGCGGGATAGCTCAGCTGGTTAGAGCAATGGAATCATAATCCATGTGTCGGGGGTTCGAATCCCTCTCCCGCTACCAAGGTCCAACGGTGCCGCCATGCTCTCCCCGAACACCTTAACTTCCAGATTCAGGGAATTCAGCCGCACGAACGGGCTGTTCGAAGAGAAAGACACCGTCGTGGTGGCGGTAAGCGGCGGCATTGATTCGATGGTCCTCCTCGATCTTTTCGCCAGGGAACGGGGGCTGCGTCTCGTCATCGGCCACTTCAACCACGGGCTGCGCGGCGAAGAGTCGGACGCTGACGAATCCTTCGTCGCGGGACGCGCTCACGATTACGGCCTGCCGTTTCACGCGGGGCGGGGAGACACCGCCGCCGAGGCCGCAAAACGGGGCATCGGAATCCAGGAAGCGGCACGCGATCTCCGGTATGACTTCCTTTTCCGCCTCCGCGCAGACACCGGGGGAAACAGGATCGCGACAGCCCATCATGCGGACGACAACGCGGAAACCATCCTCCTCCACCTGTTCAGGGGAACAGGAGTCCGGGGAATGTCCGGGATCCCCCTGGAACGGGACGGGATCATCAGACCCCTCCTGTTTGCGCGCAGGGAGGAAATCGAAGTATACTCGCGGAACGAGAAGATCCCTTTCCGCACCGACTCATCCAACGCGAAGGACGGCTACACACGGAACGCCGTCCGCCACCATGTCCTCCCGCTCCTGAAGGAACTGGTCTCCCCTTCGGTGGTCGACAATATAAACCGGTCCGGGGACAATTTTCGGTCGCTTGCCGCGTATCTGAATGAGGAGGCGGCCGCGGTCCTGAAGGAGTGCACGACCGGCAGAAGCGCCGGAAGACTCCACCTGTCGGTCCAGGGCCTGCTGGCCAGGCCTCTATTCCTCAGGCAGCACGCGCTCATCGCCGCGATCGAAGAAGTCTCGGGTTCGCGGACGGCGAGCGACAGGATCGCCGCAGTGATGGATCTCCTGGAGAACGAGCCCGGCTCGATCGTCACCATCCCCGGAGGGACCGAAGTGCTCAGGGAGCGGGGCGAGATCGTGATCCAGCCAAGGGGGGAAGACCACGGGTTCTCGATCGCCGTGGAGGCCGGACATGCCTACAGGGCGGAAGGGTTCCGGTTTGCGACCGAGCTCACCGACGCGCGCGGTCCGGCATCGGGAAGGGACACCGAGTACGCCGACGCGGATCGCACAGGGCTCGAGGGGCTGACGCTCCGGAGCTGGCGCGAAGGGGACTCGTTCACGCCGCTCGGCATGAGCGGACGAAAGAAGATCAGCGATTTCTTCGTGGACGAAAAGATCCCTCTCCGCGAAAAGAACCGCATACCCATACTCTGCACCCCCGGGGGGGACGTGATCTGGGTCTGCGGAATGAGGCTGGACGAGCGGTTCAAAATCACCCCGGCGACCCGCCGGGTACTGAAGCTGGAATATTCACCACCCTCCGACAGGTGACATGGCGTCCCAGATAACTGTGAACGGCGACCGGTTCGTCGAAATGATCAGCGAGCGGCGGATCAAGACTGCCGTGAAACGGCTTGCGAAGGCCATCGACAGGGACCACAAGGGAACCACCCCCGTCTTCATCGGGATACTCAACGGCTCGTTCATCTTCTTCGCCGACCTCATCCGGGAGATCAGGACGGACTGCGAGGTCGATTTCCTGAAGCTCTCGAGCTACGGGGACGCCAAGATCAGCTCGGGAAACGTCCGGCTCCTGAAGGACCTGAACTGCCAGGTGGAGGGGCGGGATATCATCATCGTGGAAGATATCGTGGATACCGGGCTCTCGGTGGAATATATCCGCCACCTGATCGAGCCGCAGAACCCCCGGTCGCTGAAGGTTGTTACACTGTTATTCAAGAAAGACTCCGTCAAACCGGGGACACACGTTGACTACGTCGGCTTCAGCATACCGTCCGATTTCGTGATCGGGTACGGTCTGGATTATGCGCAGCGCGAGCGCAACCTGAAGGCGATATATCGTTTGCATGCAAAACCGCCCCGCGCGAAAGCAGGGGCGTAAGAGAGGAGCAGCACAGCGCGATGGACGAAAAAGGCAGCCAGGACAATAAGAACAGGAACAACGAGCCGGATAAACGCCGACAGTTCCGCCCCCCGCAGAAGGGGAAGCGGCCGGGCCAGCAGTTCCGCCAGGACGATGATTTCAACTGGAACAAGGTACTGAAGGTCGTCATAAGCTGGTCGGCCATCATCCTGCTCGTGTTCGTCGTGATGACGCTGTTCAAGGGGACGGAAGGGGCGGAGACCGAGGTCTCGTACAACGAGTATGCGTCGTTCCTCGAGCGCGGGCTCATTACCGAGGCGACGATCAAGAAGACGGAACTGACGAACTTCGAATTCCACGGAACGCTCAGGGAAGCGACGCCCCTCAACCGGGGCGGAAAGAGCATCAACGTCACGCGCTTCACGCTGATGCTGCCGATCCTGGACAGCGCGGTGATCAAGGAGTGGAACGACAAGCAGCTCAAGTTCACGATCGTCAAGGAAGACAACCAGTGGATCAACGCGCTCGTGAGCGCCCTCCCCTGGGTCCTTCTCCTCGTCGTCTGGCTCATCATCATGAGGCGGATGCAGGGAGGGGCGGGACCGCGCGGCATATTTTCCTTCGGCAAGAGCCGGGCGAAGATGCTGACCGAGGGCGCGTCCAAGGTGACGTTCCTCGACGTCGCCGGTGCGGACGAAGCCAAGATCGAGCTGGCCGAGATCATCGAGTTCCTGAAAGAGCCGACCAAGTTCCAGAAGCTCGGCGGGAAGATCCCGCGCGGCGTTCTGCTCCTCGGGCCTCCCGGCACGGGCAAGACGCTGCTGGCACGCGCCGTGGCGGGCGAAGCGGGCGTTCCCTTCTTCTCGATCTCCGGGGCGGATTTCGTTGAGATGTTCGTGGGCGTCGGTGCGAGCCGCGTGCGCGACCTCTTCGAGCAGGGGAAGAAAAGCGCCCCCTGCATCATCTTCATCGATGAGATCGACGCGGTGGGACGCCACCGCGGCGCGGGACTCGGCGGCGGACACGACGAGAGGGAGCAGACGCTCAACCAGCTCCTCGTCGAGATGGACGGGTTCGAACAGAACAGCGGCGTCATCATCATCGCGGCAACGAACCGGCCGGACGTCCTCGACCCCGCGCTGATGAGGCCCGGACGGTTTGACCGGCAGGTCGTCGTTGACCGGCCGGACGTCAAGGGACGCGAGGGGATCCTCCGCGTCCACACCAAGAACATCCCCCTGGCCGACGACGTGGTTCTCGAGACGCTCGCCAAGGGAACGCCGGGACTCGCGGGCGCCGAGCTCGCCAACCTCGTGAACGAGGCGGCGCTGCTGGCCGCGCGGCAGAACGACAAGGCCGTCAACATGCACCACTTCGAAGAGGCGAAGGACAAGGTGATGATGGGCATGGAGCGGAAAAGCCTCATCATCTCGGAGAAGGAAAAGAAGGTGACGTCCTACCACGAGATCGGGCACGTTCTCGTCGCCCGGATGCTCCCCGAGGCGGACCCGGTGCACAAAGTCACGATCATCCCGCGCGGGCGCGCGCTCGGGCTGACCACCTATCTCCCCATCGACGAGAAGCACACCTACTCAAAGGCGTACCTCGAGGCGATGATCACCTACGCGCTGGGGGGGCGGGCTGCGGAGCGGCTCATCTTCAAGGAGATGACCACGGGGGCCGGCAACGACATCGAGCGCGCCACCGAGCTCGCACGCAAGATGGTGTGCGAATGGGGGATGAGCGACAAGATGGGTCCTCTCGCCTACGGCGCGCGCGACGAGGAGATCTTCCTGGGACGGCAGATCACGCGCAACAGGAACTACAGCGAAGACACGGCGATCTCGATCGACGAGGAGATCAAGAAGATCGTCACCAACGGCATGAAGCGGGCCGAGAAGATCCTCAACGAGAACCTCGACACGCTCCACCGGCTGGCGGCCGCTCTCCTGGAGCGGGAGATCCTCGACGGCGTGGAGATCGACGCGATCATCCGGGGTGAGCAGCTTCCGCCGATCGAGAAACGGGTCAACGGGGAATCCGCCCCGGAGAAGCCGACCGCGCCCGCGGCAGAGGGCCGCGCAGCCAAGAAATGAGTCTTCCGCCGAGCGTCGAGGAAAGCTACGGGACGGAGGTCATCCGGAAAGGGATCCATCTCTTCTCCCTCCTGATACCCGTCGTGTACTACTTCATCCCGAAGTCGACGGCGCTCGCCATCCTGATCCCCCTGACGCTCGTGTTCGGACTTTCGGACCTCGGGCGGCTGTTCGTGCCCGCCATCGGCAGGGTCTATAATATGTACTTCGGGTTCCTGCTTCGCTCCCACGAGCAGAACGAACGCGGGCGCCGTCTCAACGGCGCCACGTACGTCCTGTTCGCCGCAACGGTCCTGGTCCTGTTCTTCCCCAAGATCATCGCGATCACCGCCATCGCCGTCCTCATCATCTCCGACACGAGCGCGGCGCTCATCGGCCGGCGGTTCGGACGACACCGGTTCCTGAGCAAGAGCCTCGAGGGCGCAAGCGCGTTCTTCGTCAGCGGGCTCGTCGTCGTGGCTCTTGCGCCGAAGGTGGAATACGCCGCCGCAGAGTACGCCATCGGCGCGGCGGCGGCGCTGCTCGGCGCCGTGGTCGAGGCCTCGGCCATCGGGCTCGACGACAACCTGTCGATTCCGCTGACCGTCGGCGGCGTGATGTGGCTGCTGTACCTCCTGTTTCTCCCGGCTCTAAACCTCTTCAAACTCGACGGACTGGTCTGACATGCAACGGCGGGTCTACCTTTCCGGGGGGATGGAATATGCTGCCGGCGAGGGACGGGACTGGCGCGCGGAGATGCAGTCGTGGCTGGAACGCGAGCTCGGCTGCTCTGTGTTCAACCCGAACGTCGAAAGCGACAGGCTGTTCGGCCAGGAATATCCCGGCGTCAATTTCCGGGAGATGAAGAACACGGACATCGACCGGTACCGGACGATCGTTGAGAAGCTGGTGACCATCGATTGCGACGAGATCGCCTCGAGAACGGATTTCGTCGTGGTCTACTGGGATGATTCCGCACAGAAGGGGGCCGGGACGAAAGGTGAGCTGACGATGGCGCACTTTTTCAAGAAGCCGGTCTACATGGTCACATCCATATCCCCCGCCTCCATCCCCGGCTGGGTGCTCGGCTGCGTCACGCGGATGTTCGGTGATTTCACGGACCTGAAGGAGTTCCTCTTTACAGCACGGTAACGTTTTCCCCTGTTCATCCCATTGAGACGAGAGCACTCTGGAACGCCGGGCCGGATGAAAAGCTGGAGAACATATGTCCACATCGGCGCGCCCGTTCAGGACGTCTGGAACGCGCTTGTCAATACCTCGGGCGCATTCCCCTGGAATGCCCGTACCCCCGGCGCCGAAGTGAAAACCACCGGAACGATCACCCGCGGCACCCGCGTGGAGATCGGCGGCGCGAACGGAACCGTTCTGAACGTCGAGGAATGCGACCCGCCCAGGGAACTGAAACTGAGGGTGGTCTCGGGAAGGACCACCGGTGAGTCGCACTTCGTCCTCCACCCCGCCGGCCGCGACACGTACCTCGAGCACACACTCCACCTCGACCTCAAGGGTCCCAGGCGCATCCTCTCTCTTTTCGTGGGACGGAGCCTGAAGAACGAATTCCACGCACTGAGAGACAGAATCGAGGCCTCCGCCGGACAACCCGCGGGATGAGTCTCGTGTCCGTCCACTCAGAGTTCAGGAGGATTCTCCATGACACACCGCACTCTCCTGCTTGTCGCCGCGGCGGCTTCCATCCTCGCGGGCTGCCGTTCGAATCCGCCATCCCCCCCCGACGCCGAGGCTTCAGCAGAGATCCAGGCCTCGGTCAGAGTCCTCGCGGAGTCCATTTCGCGTGATGTGACGCAGCAGGGGCCGAACGCCTGGCTCCGGTACTTTGAACCCACTCCCCGCTTTTTCATGGCCTCGGGAGGGAGTCTCATGTTTCCCGACTACGACTCTGCATCGGCGTTCGTGCCCAGGTTTGCTGCGGGGGTGCGCAGCATCGAGCTGACGTGGAACGGCGTGCGCGTCGATCCCCTCTCACTCAATCTCGCGATGATGGGAGCAGCGTTCCGGGAGGACATCACGGACACGGCCGGGCATCAGGTGCACGTCGGGGGATACTTCACGGCTCTGGCGGAAGAGACTCCTGCCGGGTGGCGGCTGCGGAATGCTCACTGGTCGATGGGCGAGCAGGTGAAATGAGGGACCGTGACGCACGATCCGGGGCGATTCGCCGTCAGGCGTTCGCTCCGCAATGCAGGTTCACGGTTGCAGAAGCCTCTTGAAGAAGGCATCGTTGACCTGGTGCGTCACAACACACGAATGCCCGTTTGGAAGAACCAGGATGTTTGTCGGGTAGCCGGCGATCTTGAAGTATTTCCCGATCTCATCAGTAAGGAGAACCTGAGGCCAGGTCATCCCGGAATCCGCGACCACCCTGCGTGCCCGGTCGATATTTCCAACCCTGGCGAAGCTCACGATCTTCATGCCTTTTCCCGAATATTCGCGGGCAGCCCGGACGAGAACGGGAATCTCCGCAATGCACGGTTTGCACCATTCTCCCCAAAAATTGATCAGGAGATATTCGCCCCGGTAGCCGTCGAGCGCAAACGCGCTCCCGTCGAACGACGTTCCCCTGATGTTCCAGAGTTCCGGTCCCACCTCAAGCGTATCCCCCCCCGCAGCGACCCCGGAATCCTGTTGGGCGATGAATGACGATACGGGCAAGTCACTCGTCTCCTCCAAATCGATCCAGGTCCCGTATTTGTCCAGATCATGGATCCGAAAATTACGGCTTGCCAGCGGGAACACATCGTTGAGCTTGAAGACCTGGGTTTGATCCGTGTACGTCAGGAGGCCGGTCCCCCGGCGGTCGACAATGAGAACGTCTTCATCATCATTGAAGAGGCCGTTGTTGTCCCTGTCAAAGAGGCCCACGGAAAATGGTTTCCCGCCAATCAGTAACGTCCCCCGCCGCAGCGTGACCCTCTCATTGAAATAGAAACTCCCCCGCGTTCCTTTGAAATCGAATTCGCCTTTCATCCCCCCGACAAAACGGGCGAGATCCGGATTCAGATTGCCCGCCGCGTCGACATACGTACTGAAGGCGGAATCGGTGTGAGGATCGAGCGATCTGCGGTAGGACAATCGCCGTGCCAGTAGCAGTCTTACCCGCTGCCGCGTATCCGCAGTCGCCTTCAGTTCGTACGTGATAGAATCCCGGCCGGAGGGAAAGAAGAGCGGAGGCCCGTCATCCGTCAGATCATCATCCACATTCCTGTCGATGAAAAGCGAATCTCCCCGAGGCCCCGGAACGGCCATGATCACGAAATTCGGGTCCTCCCTCCCGCGCCAGCTGTAGAATTCCTTGATGTATACAGGATGCCGCCCGGCAGTATCAGGAAGGAGAACCTCCTTCGGGGGCCGGGGCTGCAGGATCTCCAGGTTGAGAAATGGATCGTCCAGGATCGTCAGCGTGTCGAGATGTACGCGGGACACCTGGGCTTCTCCCGGGAGCATGACAAGCACGAGGGCCAGGCCCAGGCCACCCCAGGCTGTCGCGGGGGTCTTCATTCTTCCCTGCACCTGATCGTCAATGCGGGACATCAAGCCTGCACTCCTGAACCCCGACCGGGGTGAGTGGCGGCTTTTACTCATCCTATGGTTTGACCGTGCTAAAGTCAATCCGACTGAGGATAATCTCCGTGAAGCCAGTTGAATGAGTGAGAGAAATACCTTATGGTGTCTGACCATGGAAACGCCGCAGAC
>CAWIOS010000005.1:0-236014 GCA_963837815.1 Ignavibacteriota bacterium | reverse complement strand
ACAAGACGTTGCGGCAGGAGACAGCGAAACGAGGACGAACGGGAGATGAGGGAACGGAACTGCCCACTCGAAGTCGCGGGCCCCAGTTGCATTGCAGTCCCGAGCCCCCAGCCCCTTATTCGTATGCAGCGACATCCGACTTACGGCCTGACGGCCCAGTTCGAAAACTCTGAAGGGTCCCTGCTCAGCGCTGCCCAGCGCGCGCACGATGCCGGGTATCGCCGAATGGGCCACACTCCCGCCGTTTCCGATCAAGGGACTGGCGGATGCGGTGGGTTTTCACAGCACGCGCGTTCCGCTGATTTGCCTGATCGGAGGACTGATCGGATGTGCCGGTGGCTTCTACCTGCAATACTGGCCGAACGTCATCGGGTATCCGCTGGATATTGGAGGCAAGCCTCTCAATAGCTGGCCGAATTTTATTCCGATTACTTTCAGCTGACGATTCTTTGCGCAGGTTTGGCAACTGTCTTCGGAATGCTGGCGCTTAATGGCCTGCCCACTCCCTATCATCCCGTGTTTAACGTTCCCGGCTTCGAACTGGCGACGCGAAACCGGTTCTTCCCGTGCATCAAAGCCCGTGACCCAAAGTTTGATTTGCAAAAGACCGAAGGAATTCCTGGCCACACTGAAGGCCAAAGAGGTTACTGAGATTGTGTCCTAAGTTGAGTCACAAAACAGCCCTCTCCCATGGGGAGAGGGGCGCAAAGTCGCGCGGCGCCGCGTGATTTGCGGTTCGGTTGCCGTCGCCCTTTGTGCGCTTCTTCTGCTGGATGCCGGCTGGACATGCACATTCAACCAAAATACAGCCCCCTGGACCCCAGCAATTTCTTCGGCGATGGCAGGTCTGAGCGGCCGGTGGTGCCTGGAACCGTGGCCCACGGCCGATTAAGGACTGACGAACTCTTGTACACAGGAAAGCTGCATGGGCAGGACGCCGACGTTTTTCCGTTCCCCATCACTCGGCAGGTGCTGGAGCGGGGCCGCGAACGGTTCAATATCTACTGCACTCCTTGCCACGACTACACAGGCAGTGGGAAGGGGCTGGTGGCCCGAGCGTGGCTTTCCCGCTCCGCCTTCTTATCAACTGGAGCGCCTCGTAAAAGCTCCGGCGGGGCACTTCTTCGATGTGATGACGAACGGCTACGGTGTTATGTACAGTTACGCTTCGCGCGTGACTCCGGAAGACCGCTGGGCCATCGTCGCCAGATCGAGCCTTGCAGTTGAGCCAACATGCCCAAATCGAGGATGTGCCCCCGCAACAGAGGGCGCATTTGCACGGAACAGACGAAATGAACGGGACTGATTCTCTCCAATCCGGTCTGGAACGTTTCCAGAAGGGTTCTCTGGTGGTCGGAGTGGCCGCTCTGGCAGGCTGCGCGGCAGGCGCCTTCTATCAACCCACGCAATTCTTCCGCTCTTATCTTTTCGCCTTTGTCTTTTGGGTGGGCGTGGCGCTCGGCTGTTCAGCCATCCTAATGCTGCATCACCTGGTTGGCGGGAGATGGGGTTTCGCCCTCTTGCCGCCGCCTGGAAAAAGCCGGGACTCGGACCTTTTATTTGATGGCTGCCTTCGCGGCGCCGCTTCTGTTGGGACTGCGCTTTCTTTACAGTTGGGCGGATGCCGAAGAAGGTCCGACTTGATCCCATGCTCCAATATAAAGCGCCGTATTTGAACGTTCCCTTTTTCATCGTTCGCACGGCCATTTATTTCCTCATCTGGATCGTCATTGCGCATTTTCTTAATAAATGGTCGCTCGAGGAGGACCAAACGGCTGACCCGGCGTTAACCGGGCGCCTGCAAAACCTGAGTGCCCCGGGCCTGGTGGTCTTCGGATTGACGGTCACCTACGCCTCGGTCGATTGGGTCATGTCGCTGGAGCCTCATTGGTTTTCAACCATTTACGGAATGATGTTTATGGTTACGGAAGGGCTGGCGGCAATGTCCATAGTGACGGTCACCGTTGTCTTGCTTTCACGCCAGGGACCTTTATCCGAGCTGGTTTCAAAGCGCGTATTAAATGACTACGGAAATCTGCTCCTGACCTTTACGATGCTTTGGGCTTATCTCTCTTTTTCGCAGTACCTCATCATCTGGTCGGGGAAAACCTCTGCAGGATGAAATTCCCTGGTACGTTAGGCGTGCCTCGGGTGAGTGGACATGGATTGCGTTGGCCCTGGTTATCTTTCATTTTGCGGTGCCGTTCTTGTTGCTGTTGTCGCGCTTTGTAACTCGGCAAAAGCTCTGGTTAGGAGTTGTAGCGGCCGTTCAGGCCGTCAATGAGCATTATTGATATTTTCTGGCTGATGGTACCCGCCTATGAGCGGGCGGGCCCGCAGTTTCACTGGCTGGACTGGTTAGCGATGTTCGGCATTGGCGGACTTTGGTTTTGGCGGTTCGCCACAGGCCTGATTAAAAGGCCCTTGCTGCCGCTGCACGATCCCCGCCCTCGAGGCCATGGGTGAGTTGGCGGTGGTGCCCGGCACTAATGCCACTCCTAGCTTCGGCGGAAGCGGATTGCGGGGAGTGGTAAGCGGGTTGGCGGGTAAGGCAGCAATCAGATTGCAGAACCGCTGAGGACAACCGTAGGAGCTTATGGAGGGCAGCAGCATGCCTGACGAACAGCCCAGGCACGCCCACGAACAAAGGGACGTGAGCATCTTCGAATTTGATAGCTTTCGGCGTCGGCCTGGCGTTTTTGGTCGCTGTGGTCTCTTGGTCAGTTGGGGCGTATTCCATTACCTCGTCGGTCATCAAGCGTTTAGGCCACCGGCTTCACCCTTTGAAAACATTCGAACCTTGCCGCCGGAGCCCGCGGTTGCAGGTTGCGGCCCCAAAGGACCTCAAACAATACAAGGCTACAGAGGACCAAATCCTTAATAGCTACGGATGGGTGGATCAGAAGAACGGCATTATAAGGATACCAATCGATAAAGCCATGGACATCTTGCTTCAGGAGGGGGTTCCCAGTCGCGGGCTGACCCCGGCAAAACAGACTGCGCCGAAGAAGCGCCCGGAGGGATAGGGCGGGTGAGAGTGAGGGTGGAGGCGTTACAATGATTTCTTTATTGAATCGGGACCCAAGCGTGGAGTACACCTGGGTCGCAATTTCGTAGCGCAGCCCGACCTTCGGGTGGGCCAGACCTTGGCTGCTCGTGCTCGCGGCCACACTTGGCGCAGTAATTCCGACCCTCGCACAGACATCCCTATCACCTGTGCCGACCTCCGCCACTCCTTCGGACAACGCGCAAGACGCTACCTCCACTCCTGCAAGGGATAGGCATTGACCAGAAGCTCAACGAACAGCTTCCGTTTGATTTGGAATTCCGGGACGAATCGGGCAAGCCGGTGCGGCTGGGCCAGTACTTCGGGACGAAGCCGGTGATCCTCTCACTCGTTTATTTTGGATGCCCCATGCTCTGCACCATGGCTGAGAATGGGCTGCTCCACAGTCTGCAGGAGGTGAAGTTTGACGTAGGAAACCAGTTCGACGTTCTCACTGTGAGCTTCGACCCGCACAGATACCCCGAGCTCGCTGAAGCAAAGAAAGCGGTTTACGTAGGGCTTTACGGGCGCTTAAAGGAGCGGAACGCGGTTGGCACTTCCTTACCGGAGACGAGGCGTCAATCGCGCGAACTCACTGAAGACGGTGGGGTTCCCTATAGGTACGATGCACAGGCCAAGCAATTCGTCCATGGCCACCGGCATCATGGTGCTCACCCCGGGAGGCAGAATCGCGCGGTACTTTTATGGAATTTTTTATCCCTCGCGCGACCTACGCCTTGGTTTGGTGGAGGCTTCGGCAAACAAGATTGGATCCCCCGTGGATGAGGTGCTGTTGTTCTGCTGTCGTTATGATCCCGCGACGGGCAAAGTACGGCGTGATCATCTCGCGCCTTTTGCAAATTGCCGGGCTAATAACCGTTCTTGGCCTCGGAGGGCTAATTCTGGCACTCTCCAAAGAACGCCATGGGAGATTTGCACACTGAAATTGACGCTAGGCTACGACAACTAAGGTGTTCCATCTGTACCGCAAAAGGTGACTAGGTAAAATGTGGCAAAGGCTTCCCCATACGACCAGATCAAGCCTCCACCATCGCGCGTGGAGTCGATCATTTGTTTTATTTTCTGACGGCGGTGGATTTGTTTTTCACTGTGCTCATTTTCCTGACTATCTTCTACTTCGCCATCAGGTACCGGCGCCACAAGAAAGCAAAGGCCACGCAGGTTGAGGTGAATCTGCCGCTCGAAGTAGTCTGGACGGTGATTCCGCTCGGCATTTGTGCCGTAACGTTCATGTGGGGAGCGAGCCTTTTTGTAAGATACTCGCGCCCCCCCGAGGCGTCCACGGAGATCTTTGTGGTCGGCAAGCAATGGATGTGGAGTCTCCAACACCCTGAGGGGCCGATGGAGATCAATGAACTGCACGTGCCGGTGGGACGTCCCATCAAACTGACAATGACTTCCGAGGACGTGATTCACGGGTTTTATGTTCCTGACTTCCGAATTCAGAAAGATGTCATACCCGGCCGATATACGAGCATTTGGTTTCAAGCCACCAAGACGGATCGTTCCACTTCTTCTGCAACCAATACTGCGGAGCAAACCACGCCCTCATGGGCGGCTACGTCGTGGTAATGAAGCCGGCTGACTACGAACAATGGCTGAGTGGCGGCGTACGTGGCGAATCCATGGTGTCTGCCGGCGCCCAACTCTTCGAACAACTTGCCTGCATCACCTGCCATGGCACGGGCAGCACTACTGTTCGTGAATCTCTTCGGCAGCCAGGTAAAGCTGACGGACGGGACGACGGTGATCGCAGACGAGGCTTACATTCGGGAATCGATTCTTTATCCCTCGCACAGATCGTGGCGGGATACTAGCGGTCATGCCGACTTACAAGGGCCAGGTCACGGAGGAGCAAATATTGCAGCTTTTGGCTGCATCAAATCTCTCAGTGCAGGCGGAGGACAGCAGCCGGGTAAGGCCCCTAATCCTAATCTTCAAGGTGCGCGCGGAGTGGGTGGAGTGGGGAAGGTAATAAGAGACGCCCCTCCCCAACCGTTTGGAGACTCGCAGGGGCAGGTAGGAAGGTAGGAAGGAAAGGCAACAACCAATGGCAACGGCGACCGTCGATACCGAACTTCAATCTCGGGTGCATTATCTGAACGCCAGCTACGGCATCAAGTCATGGCTGCTGACCACGGATCACAAGCGCATCGCCTTGCTCTATCTTGTTTCGATCACTTTCTTCTTCTTTGTCGGCGGTTTGGCTGCGGTGCTGATGCGCCTACCTGATTAGCCCCAGGCGCGATCGTGGAACCGGAAACCTACAACAAATTCTTCAGCATGCACGGCATCATCATGGTCTTTCTTTTTCTGATCCCCTCGATTCCGGCGGTGCTGGGAAATTTTCTCGTCCCCCTGATGGTCGGCACCAAGATTTGGCTTTCCCACAGATTGAATCTTCCGAGCTGGTATCTTTTCATGACGGGAGGCCTATTACATGGTCGCCGTGATTGTGGGCGGAGTAAATACAGGCTGGACGTTCTATACGCCCTGAGCACCATATGCCAACACCAACGTGCTTGCCGAGCGGTGGGAGTTTTCATCGCGGATTTTCTTCATCTGACCGGAATCAACTTCGTCGCCACCATCCATAAGATGCGCGCCCCGGGCATGACGTGGATCAACATGCCGCTTTTCTTTGGTCCATGTACGCGACCAGCATCATTTTTATTCTTGGAACGCCCGTGTTGTCCATTAGCCTCACACTTGTGGGGCTGGAGCGATTGTTCACGTGGGAATCTTTGATCCGGCACTGGGAAGCGACCCGCTTCTTTTCAGCATTTCTTCTGGTTTTACTCGCACCCCGCGGTCTACATCATGATCTTGCCCTTCATGGGCGTGATCAGCGAGATTGTCACGGCCTGTTCGAAAAAACGGCTTTGGCTATAGCCGTCGCCTCGTCAGCCTGGCGATCGCCGTGATCGTTTCTGGTTTGGGGACATCATCTGTTCCTGTCGGGACAATCCGTTTATGCGCGGGGCTGGTGTTTTTCGCTCTTGAGCTTTTTGGTGGCGATTCCTCCGCGATGAAGGTTTTCAATTGGACGGCCACGCTCTATAAGGGCCCGATCTATTTCGACGCCCCGATGCTTTATGCGCTGGGGTTTATCGGGCTGTTTACCATGGGCGGACTGACCGGACTATTTTTGGCGACGCTGGGGGTTGATGTACACGTGCATGGCACCTACTTCGTCATCGCCCACTTTCACTACATCATGGTAGGCGGCGCAGTAATGGGCGACTTGGGCGGGATCCATTTCTGGTGGCCCAAAATCTCCATTCCTAACTGCTTCGAAAGAAGATAAGGAAAAGTTAATCACAGAGATTTGGAAAAGGGCTGATATTCCCAATGCTCAAAAAATGGCTTTCATGGCAATGATAATCAAAGGGGATAATAGTCTGAAGATTGTAGCAATAGCGTCAAAGAAGATTATTGAAGCTAATAAATTGAACTACCGTTTCTTGGATTTGCCTAGTGTTATTGCTTGGTGTGATAAGAATATCTGATGCCATTGCAACACCGGGCCAATTACGTGGGATTTAGTTCAAGGAAATGGGTTTCTTTGCCAATAACCACAAACATATAAGCATCAGGAGAAGAAACTTTATCTGCCCCAAGTGATTCCATCAGTTTGAGGGTTTCTGCTGTGACTGCCAGCTTAGCAATCATATATGTCGAAGGGCAATATACTCGTCCTTTTTGATTGTCTGTGTCGGCATAGGGCCTCCTCGTTTGTCGAGAGCAATCTGCGGAAAAGCGGAAAGAACTGCAAGGGGCGGATTTGAATGTGCGGGGAATACTTCCGATCTTCCCTTCGGACCCCACCTCGAAAGGAAGTCCTCATGAAAGGCGCACTCCTCGCCCTCGCTTTGGTGCTGACGGGCTGTCAACACACACCCGAACCGGATGAAGTCTATAAGAGTCTGGTGTCTGTGCCGGGGCTTGGAAGGTTTAATGTTATAGTTGTTTACGTCGGCAGAAATTGGGAGATCAAGAATGCTATCAACGCTCACAAGATCAGCGATGACCCTATGTTTCATACGCCAGAGTTTTGGGGCAATCCAAGCGATCAGCAATTGGTGGTATATCGCGGTGGTTATTTGCGATTAGAGGCGTTCCTGAAGCAATTCAAGCGAGTTACGGAGTGAGCGTCCGTTTTCCCGCGTTCTTGCGCGAGGGATTCTTTTTGCCTATCATTTAGCACTCCCCACTGTTCTTTCCCTCCCTATCATTGTCCGCCCCATCCACGGACCGAAAGGAAAACCACATGAAATCAGTATTCCTCCTCCTCGCCATAGCCCCGATGTTCCTCACAGGGTGCGGGTTGGCAAACAGCTACTACCTGACGTACAACTTCGAAAAAGACTCGGTCATGGTCGCCACCGTCGGTTCCGAAATGATGAACTGGACGACGATTTACAAAAACGACGTCTACCAAACAGTCCAGGGGACTTTCGTCACAACCCTGACCTACTCTGGGAAGCAAGGCAACGTCCTCAAAATCTATTACCGCGAGGAATCAAACAATTTTGCCCGTCCCTCGTTCACACAGGAACTAACCTACGACATCACCAGTGATCCCATCATCACGTTCAGGCATACGAAGATTCAAGTTGTAGAGGCAACCAACAGTGAGATCAAATTCAAGGTGTTGGAGTGTCCCGCCTTCGCGCGTCCAAGCGGGGCGAAGCTGCCTAGCCAGTGAGTCCTGGCCGAAAGTCGTTTTTTTCCTCACAGAAGGAACGCGATGCTGGAACAACTGAAGAAGATCATTGCTACGGAATGGCTTGTCTTTCTGGGGTCGATCGTGATTGGGGTTATTGTGGTCCCCCTCATCTTTTTTAGGTCCGAACCAATGCCGAAGACTATTGATACGTCTCAGGATTTCGATCCAGATGCATTCGTGAGAGACTTTGACCCTTCGACGGCAGTACCAATAACAGACCCCGTTATTTTGAAGCAACTCAATGACGCAACATCAAAGGAACACACACTGACTCGGAATTTGGAACTGTTCAAGAAGCGTCGGCCTGAGTTTGCCGATTTCGACAATAAGGCCATCGCGAGATGGGTTGCCAAGAAATATCCACAGTACTACGATTCTTTCCAACCCCTCCTCTCTGATGCTTCAGTTGGCAACAGCGATTTCTTGCCTGACCTTCCCCCAGACCCCATCATGGTGGAAGCGCTGTCCCCTCAGCCAGTATCTATACTTACGGGATTCTCTGTCTTCTTCGACCACTTGTTCTCGGCTAAATATTGGCTTGAAACGTGGTGGTCCCTACTGATCCCCTACCCTGTTGTGCAGTTTGCTCGATCAATACGATGGGCATTGAGAACTGCTTTGAACGCGAAGAGGCGATAAGCCCAGAGGCAAAAATCCCCCGCCCATTTGCGTAAGGGATTTGTTTTGCCTATTATCCAGCACGCCCCACTGTTCTTTCCCTCCCTACCATTGTCCGCTCTATCCCCGGACCGAAAGGAAAACCGCATGAAACATTTACCCGCTGACTGAAGGCGTGCAGGCTGGCACAGAAAACACAAAACGCTACTTAGTGGTCCGTGAATAAAGTCCAACAACTCGTCATCTTGGGGTAGTATTATCATTGGATAACTCTGAGAAAGTCAGATACTTTGCGGCAATAGGCCAAATTGCCGCCTATTCAAATGTGTTGGAACGGCAAATCTTCAAATATATACAGTCTGTTGGTAGACTCGATAAGAATACGGCCTTTTACATGCTCGCGGGAGAAGATGCGGGTATGCTACTCAAGATCTTTGATATTGTTGTTAGGACGCGGTTAACAGACCCAAACATTCTATCCGAGTTCTTAAGACTCCGGAAGAGAATCAGCAAACTGATTGACCAACGAAACACGTATATACACTCCGTCTGGGAATTCCCGCCGAATAGCAAACTAGCCGTCTCCAGTAAAACGACAAGGAAGAAACTTGGGGACATCCCAAAGTTTCTTACAGAAGAAATATCGGTAGATATATTGGACCGATGTTCTTCTGACTTCGTGGAGACAACGCTGGAACTGGCCAAATTCTGCATGAAACAATTCCCGACCAAATCTGAAAGTTGAGCCCATGTCCAACCCAATAGAAATCCCCCTGGGTGATCTAAATTTGCTCTTTGGCAGTGAGCAAGAATTGATTGTGGAAACATTCCTGCGAACGACCATTATCCAAGTACAACTTGCCGCAATGCGCGAGGTTTTACTCAAAAATGCAGCTATTATTCAAGAAAGAAGTTACGATGAAGTGGAGGCGGAATATATACTCTCCCTCCATGACAATCACAAGAAAATCGCTAACGATCTTTCCGAAAACTATCCCCCACCCTCTTCATAGAAATCGTGATCTTGCCAAGTGCTTTCCTGTCACGTAATGTTACGATTACGGCCTACGTACACCAACAACAGAACTTCGATCAAAGCGTCTCTCCGTTGGAATACACGCATTCTTGACCGCTTATGCATTCGATTTGCGAAATGAAACGCTACCCCCGACCTTGCGTGGGGGATTCTTTCTGTTTATAATTCGACACACTCTTTCTGACTGGAGGCACTCATGTATTATTGCACCAAATGCGGGAGTAATGATACCTACAAAGTCAGTCAGGCCTTTTCAAAATCCACTCAGACAATTAACGCCAAAACTGCGGGTGGCGTCATCGGCGTAAGTTCTCCCGGCAACGTCGGAATTGGGGTCGGCGGGGCATCAACTACCGGAACGATCCAAACCATTGAAGGACGGGCTCTCTCACCTCCGAAAAAGCCGGACAATTTAGCCGTTGGTTGCACCATTTACGTCTTTTACTTCCTTTTTTGCTCCTTCATCTTAGTTCCGGCGATATCAGTTTGGACTGGAGCATCGGTTTCGCCTCTCCTTGCTCTGTTTCTCATTCTGGGTTTTGTGGCCGTTTCGACATGGACAACCAACAAGACAAAGTCCCAACTCGAAACTTACAATTCGGATTTGGAAGAATGGAATAAGAAGTGGACGTGTAACCGCTGCGGCAACATCTTCATTCCGGGGGAATAACGATCTTCAATTCTCCGTCCCCGCACTGCAAATTCGATTCGAAGGGCTTGTTGAGGGCGACATCCCTATTCATTGTTGTCAGTGAGGATTGCGGCATTGCACAACTGGACATCATAACAACTGCTAGGGTGATACCAAAGACCATTTTCACTGTGTAAATCCTTCTGGCAGGTGGTTAACAATTCCTAACATCATTAATCCGTCAATCGATACGACTTCTTTTCTTTTTCGTCATAATACCACTTGGTATCATTGTCGTAAACAAGCCGTTTGAGAACAAATAGCCTTCCTTCTTCAATGTTCCTTCTTTCAAGTTCAGTGAGAACTATAGCAGCAGAGTCCCTGCACGACTGAGCAAGGTCTGTTTCTCGACTTTGCCTTGCCTTTTCACACAGGGCTTCAATAAGGGTTATCATTGCCTTATTCCTTACATCATCACTTCCCCCCGCATTGACAGCCTTACGATAATAGAAGATAGCTGAATCAATATTTGACTTTCCACCAATTTTTCCGCTTGCAAACCGCAACCCCATCAAATGATGTGTTGATGTGATGTAATCTTTGGTAAGTTGTTCTTGCCAGCGATAGAAGAGTATAACGCAGACTACAACAATGGTCACTACGATTGCCAGCGTTAGAAGAGCGGATGACTTTTTCATATTCTTTTCTTCTTCTGGCATGGGCCTATTCCTTTCCTCATTTCACTTTTGCTTATCCTCTCAACTGCCTTGAGATAGACAGACTGAAGTAAACAACAAGAAGCAGAGAGTTGAATAGAAGAGTTGGTCCATCATTGTTTAGTATCTGCCATTTTTGGAACAATCAATTCATGTCGGATAAAACAATTAGCTAAATCGCGGTCAACATCGTTTATCTCTACAACCAAGCCTGAAAGTTCATTCAACGTAATCTTCTGCTCATCCCATATAACAGTCTTACCTTTCTGCCCTCTTATAGCTCTGAGAGTTTGAGCAATCGGGTTATCTTCAAGAAACCACATTCGATGAACGTAGTAATTCCTCTTGGTGTTTACGTTGTCCAACCGCTTCACTATTGCAGCAAATTCCCTGAGAGCCTCATCACCTAACTCTTTCTTTCTGTCTTTGATTGCATAGGGAAAAGCAGAGTCCAGCATTTTTATCAAAGTGGGAAGATGCTCACCAGCCAATAAGTTAATTGCAGTATCCACTTCCAATTTGGTGAGAATTGATATTGCGCTCATAATTGAGAACTCAAGGTTACTCAATCTGATTATCATTCTTCCTAATGCTATCTCAAATTGTTCTTTGAATGGTAGCGGTGTTATTGGTGGTTTTGCCATAAGGTCGTCCATTAGTTGTCTAAATACTCGAAGATTTCGTTGCTTTCGGCGCAAAATTGGTTCCATTAAAGAAATCTTCAAGAGTACCAAGAAAATCAGAAGTATGCGCTAGTTTCTCCATAACGTCAGTTTCAACGTCCTTCAAGTCCTCGACGTGTTGAACTATGTCTGCTATATTCGGGTCATCTCCCATCGCCGTATTTAACAGACTAGCTAGGGAATTCTTGTTGTCTATCAATCCTTGAATTATTGGGATAGATTCTCTAAGTGATGTAGCCACACTTGGCAAAGTCTCTTTAATTGAATTAAGCAGGGTTGCCATTAATTCATTCAGTTGTTCCTCTTTTGATTTTTCTCCGTTTTGCATCGCAACATCTCCATTAGTTAGTTTTCCATTTTTTCCTTGTCCCTGAGAGCCAAGAGCTTCTCTAACCTCTTAGTGAACTGTGTTATATCTGGAATAGGAAGAGACAGGGCATGTCTCACTACTCGAATCTCATTGTCATAATCTTTCCTCCGGCGATAGATAACCATCAACCGATAATGAGGAAAAGAAGTTAAAGTGTTTGTTCTCTCATCGGCAATGTTCTCTTCATATTGCTTGATTGCATTGGCTAGGTCTTTAGCTTTCTCGTACACTTGACCCTTCATATTCCTCTGGCAGAAGATAGCATAACGGTCTCTCAATTTGCCAGATTCAGTCAATTCCTTCCTTAGGTCTTTCCAGATGTTTGAACCATCATTATCAAGCCTATCTACTGCTTCCAAAGCACGTAGAGTGCCAGCATCATTGACCGGGCTTAGACCTAGCACCTTCTTGAGTTTGCTTTTGAGTGACATCTATTTGTTCAATGGGCTTGTACCACAATTGAACGAAGCACCATCAGCACGTTTTTCGTACTTTTCTTAAGAAAGGGAGCAAATATTCGATGTGTGTAACAACCATTGCAGCAATGAAATGCTCTGTCATGGAGGGTTCCTATTTCAATTGTTCTTAAGTGAAATAGGCTAGTTACCAGGAAACCGATGGTAATCAACAAAACTATCGGAAGAAGGACTCAATGATATTTTACGTTCATCATGCCTACTGTTGACAGAATGGCAATAACCAATAAAGTAATTGCAGAATTGTATCATCACTTGTTCCTTCTAAATCCGATGGGTGAAAATGAGTGCCGAGAATGAGCCAAGCGGGCTCTATAACTTCTGCCTTCGTGGTCTTCGTAAATGATTTCAATCTCTGTAGAGTCTTGAATATATCTGAAATTGCCGGCCGCTTCTGCAAAAAGTGTGGTTCCATTTGGTGCGATATTTCTTGGCAAATTCTTAAACTCTTCGAGAAACTTATATTTCGAGATATATTCGTCAGCAATTGTAATATTGAATGCAGGCCCAAATCCAATATTCATGAACGACAACCTACTCTTATTCCCCACTCCCGGAATAGCTTCCCAGTGTTCAAGGAAGACAAGTTGGGGCTTCTTGTTGATGATGTTTGCTTTCAGCGACAAGCGCAATGCAGCAATGGAGAGTGAGAAAGAGAGGATTAACGGAAGGTTGTTGTAGCACCAATCAAATAATTCTTTCATTGTTTTCTCCATTCAAGCATCAATTGACTCAGGTTGACTTTCCAGACTTTCAATTAGACGCAGATATGGTTCAACCCACACTTCTCTTAAGGTGGCAATATCATCAATGCACGTATTCCCTTTCAGCATCTCAAGCAAGGATAGGCTCATTTTTAGTTCAATCTTGGCCTGCTTCAAGACTTCAGCCCGCAGTTCACCAAGATTATCAACCTTTATTTCTTGAGCATTCAACATGGTCGTACGCCAATTATAGGGTGGAATGGGGGTCAAAGCAAGTTTATCTCGCATCCGTTATACTCGCTCGACGCTAGATTTACGAATCCGTCGTAAAGTCTGACAATTCGGTCGAACATTCGTGGTTGCCCCCATATGAAAAGGGAGTCGCACAAAAAAGCCCGGCTAAGCCGGGCTTCTTTTCAGCCACCTAAAGTGTCAGTATTCATCAGCGGCCATAATTAACAGAGTGTGCCAATCATGCCCGAAACACTCTAAGTCCAGCTGCGCCAGCGTGACCTTGTCACCAACTTGTAACCTACTCTCTCGGGAGGCGGCAATAGGAAGACGGACAACCCTGAACGGCAAAATCCGATCTCCTTAATTGCTTACATATAGCTTACAGAGACAAGTTTGTCGCGTGTCCAATCGTCTATACATAGATAAGCCCCATATTTCTATGGGGCTTATGCGGGGCGGACGGGACTCGAACCCGCGGCCTCCTGCGTGACAGGCAGGCGCTCTAACCAAACTGAGCTACCACCCCTTCAAAATCTATCTGATTTCACCACATTCCGCCTGCTTTGTCGAGGCAGGGGGAAAAAGTCGCCAACAGTTGTTAGCAGATCTGTTAGCAGCTCCGTCGTCTCTCCCGTGCTGATGGGCTAGCAAGGTTGCCAATCTTCGACTGTGCAATCTACGGATTCGTGGCGTCGGAATCAAGGCTTTTTCTCGTCACTATTTTTCCCTTTTCCCTTCTCAGGTTTGGTGACGGAATGCAGCCCGATCTTTCCGGCAGCCTCTTTCTTGGCACCTTCATTGGCAGTGATATACCTCTGGGTGACACGTGCAGACGAATGACCGGCAAGTGCTTGAATGATATGCTGTGGAACGTTCTTCTCTCCCATCCAAGTACAGTACGTAGCTCTCAAGCTGTGATAGTGGATTTCCTCTGGCAACCCAAGTTTGCGAACATACTCTTTGAACTTCCTAGAGACATAATCATCAGTGTAGTGCTTCCCCTTGTCGCCGACGAATATCCACTCCCCTTTCCTTGGGATCGAGTTCAGTAAATCCAATCCGTCTTGACCAATCGGAACCACCCTCATCTTCCCGCCTTTAACACGATAACCCTCGCTTGATTGGACAGTAATCGTTTGTTTTACGGGATCAAAATCAGGCCATTTCAGATTCATGATTTCGCCCAATCTTAGGCCAGTGAGCACGTTAAACGCTATGATATCGTGTAGCCATGTCTCCTCAATGGCATCGAGCAATCTCTCAAATTCCTCCTGACTGAGGACCCTCATTGCCTTCTCGTCAACCTTCAGTTGCTTTGCTTTCACAAAGGGATTCCTTGTGAGTCGCTCCCAGTCAAGGGCAACAGCAAAAGCAGCTTTAATCGTTCTGATGTCAATGTTTATCGTGGTACGGGACACTCCCGCTTCTGTCCTCTTCGCCTTAAATTGTTCCAAGTGCTCAAGTGTGAATGAGCCCAAGTCAAGATCTCCAAACATCTCGACGAAGAATTTCATTACTCTCTCAGCATTCGCAAGCGTTCCCGCGGCAAAATTATTCTTAACATACTTCAGGTAGTCCTCGGAAAAGCTCTTGAAGGTCGTTCCGGTAGTGGGGGGGGTGGCGACCACGGCTTGAATGGTCGCAGTTGCTCCACCAGGAGTTCCCCCAATCAAGTTGGGGTTTTCAAGAAGGAAGCTGATAGCCTTTACCCAAACCTCAGCTGATTGCCTTTTCTTAGTCGACCCCGCATCGACTCCCCGGGCGTCCTTCACCTGTTGCGTCCAATGTGCAAGGAGAGGAGTCAGCTCCTCGGGTTTCCTGTTCGTGAGCTTTTCGACTCGTTCCTTGAAAAGACGATCGGCCTCTTCCGTCTCGGCGCGAAGCTCTTCCCTTAGTCTTCGTAAGTCCTCGATGGGTGACATGAGATCTGTCCGCGAGAATGGTTAAGAGAACAAGTCAATCGGTGGCACCATCGAGAAAGCTTCGATCCAAATGCCCGGGTTCATGTGAATACCAATGATCATTACGAAACACCACCGGCACTTCGTAATCAACTTCGTAATTGTAAATATGGCCAGCACGAGCCAGAAAGGGCAATTATGGGTCAGAAATTACGATTACGATCCATTCCGGCCTGAAGCCCTTTCCCGCCAAAACACGGGTACGGGCCGGCCAGCACGCACCTATCGGTTAAGTCGAGGCTTCTCCTGCAACCTTCGCCTCTCGGTCCAGCTCCTCCTGAGTCCAAGCCTTGAACCGCACGCCTTCCTTATTCAGCTTTTCAAGATCTATGTCATAACATCGCTTCGACGCCAAGTTGATCGTCTGCGGTTTAGCTGTAATCCCAAGTCTCCGGGAGAGCAGAGTCGTCAGGCTATTGACATCCTTTTTCTTAAATCTCTCCTTGAATTTCGGCTGTTCCTTGATAAACGAGAATACATCTTCGTTCCAGAAACGGTAGCGCGTACCTTCTCGAGACAGGGGAGTTACCTTCCCCAACATTTGCTTCAGCGCAATTATCAAGGATTGGGTAAGATTGTCTCCCTCGCTTCCCCCTCCGTGCAAATCTTCTTCAACTTCCATGTACGCCTTGATGTCCCCCTGCAACAATGCTGTTCCATCGTTCCGTGATTCGTCCGCAATCTGCCCGACAGTAAACAACGGACCCCAGACGTCGCGCTTACGATTGATGACTCCAGTCATGAACGGGTTTCTCTCCAGTTCCATGTATCGGCCCCAAAGGCGCGGTCCGTATTCCAGGCCAAAAACATATAGCTTATCACGAAGAACTGCTTGCAGACCCTGCTCTTCATTCGTCGACTTGTATTCTTCCACGTGTTCAGTCTCGAGGCGCACTGTCATCCTGATTCTGATAGATCGCTGGTCCAGAGTATCCGTAATATCTTCAATCCCCGCAAACATTTTGGGCGAATACGTGGAGAATTCCTCTATCTCCCTCTTGGGCCCCAACCGGCGAACCCTTCCCCCTGCCTTATACCCACTATTCAAGATTCCAATGACATCACTGAAAGTCCCCGAATCCTTCTTCTTGAGATATTCGACTTCATCCAGGAATAATGTGCTTGCGGAGCTGTGGACATCTCTGAATATCACCGCGCTGGATTGATCAGAAGATGATTGTCCATTGAAGCAAATCGGATGCAGGATATCCATCAGTGTTGTCTTACCGGATCCCTTCTCTGCTTGCACATGGATGTAGGGGAAGGCACGGAAGATCCGGTAAACATAGGTTCCCATGACCCAGGCTGCCAGAACGGTGTCGATTTGTTCGTCTGTAAGAACCACATACCTGCGAACATAGGATTTGATTTCTTCAAGCAACCGATCGGCGCGGACGATCAAGCTGCCAGCAAAATAGTCCCTCATTCCCTCTGACGTCATTCGTAGGACGGAAGGCTTATCGACTATGAGCTCGTACTTCTCCAATTCTTTGAATGGCAGGGCCTCCCGAAGAGATGTCAAAAGGTATGGTTCGTCTCCAATCATCACCCCATATATCATTTGGTCGTCAACGAAGTCCTGAGATGGATGGACTCTGATCTTCCGTGGGGTCTGTTCCTGGGCTGCCTGAATTTGCCCAAGTACGCGAAGACTGTCTTTGGTGAGCAGAGGGGCGCTTCTAATGGCCTCATCAATGCTGGGCCTCGGATGATTCCTCACATCCGTAACATCTAGCTTTGCCAAGCTTTTTACCTTTCCAGCAATATCTGAAAGAAACTGCAACGTCCTCTCATCACTAATCCCAGCGTCCGAAAGGAGCACAATGACATCGCGACCTTTCAGAAGTTTCGAGAACGCATCATCCCAGGCGTCAAAACCATCGGCGCTCGTGACACATAGCAAACCGGCCTTCTGCAGGTAGAGGCGGTCAAAGTCGTTCTCGGAGAGGATGACCGAGGATTTTGGCGCATTCTGGAAGGACCTGTAAGAATATCCGAGAAGCCGATTCACTGCCACGAAGCGGCTTTCTTTTATTGTTCCTGTCTTATCGAGCGTGAACCGCTTCACTCCAGAAGGGTGTGCCTCTGTCCCGTTTAGAATTGGAAGGACAGTCTCGCCTGTTGATTCATCCAGTCCCACATTGGATCCCCTTAGATCATTTTCGTCCAAACCATAAACCTGCCCCAAAAAGGATCGAACCTCCTTGTGCGCATCGTTGAACAGATTGTCCTGCCACTTCTGAATGTCGTCCCAGGAGGGCAACTTCGCATCGCCCGATGTATTCAGGATGAGGTCGTTATACTGGCCTGCCGAGTCTGCTGGAATCCCTTCGAGTTTCGCCATAAGATCGTAGGCCATGCCCCTCGCTCCGCATGATGAGCAGCTGAAGCTCGTTCCCCCTTCGACAGTCAAGGAAGCTTTCCCTCCGCAAAATGGGCAATCTGCTGGTGTGGGCAAAGAGCCGTCTGCGGCAGGGTTCTGATTGAAGTAATGTTCGATCCAATTCATAACGAAACATTCCTCATCAAAGATCAACAGCGGCTTGTACAACGGTTCGAGGATCCAAAATCAGCAATTTCGTCACCCCCAAACCACGCCCAAGGTATCCTTCACATAGGTCAGCAGTTCACCAGGGTCTAACGCGGGCGCAGGTTCGATTTCAACAGCTCCATGGTAGAACTGACAACTGAAACCATTAATGTGATCGATAGTTTCGAGAAGTCGTTTTGCATTTGCCAATACGGATCCTGGTCGAGCATCGCGGATCTTTCGTATCATGTCCCCAAGCCATTCGGACTCTTCCCATGATTGAGGGAATTTGTATCGCATGTAGGATTCGAGCGTTGGCCGTAAACATCTGACAACATCTTTGAGGCGAACCTGACCCCTGAAGTTAGGTTCTTCGGAGAATCGTAGCAGCAGTTGATAGTCTTGTACGTATGAATTTCGCGCGAGCGTCGGAAAGTTCGCTCGCTCGATCACCGCACGCCCTCCCTGGCCAGTCAGATGAAAAGTGCGGACCGAATCCACGTTCAGTCTTGAAATATCGAGAGCGAAATCTAAGTCATGAGATAAGACAAAACACTGCGGGGATACTCGGGCTACACCTTCGATGTATTCAATAGTGCGACGCCGACGACCTCTGTCCTGACCATGGAAAGGATCATCGAAGACAACTATAGAATCTTCTCTTCTTTGATCTGATTCGAGCATGGCCAAGAAGAACGCAATGGCAAGTGCACTCCGGTCGCCCCCACTCAAAGTGTTTGCCATGGAACGTACCGATGGGGTCCTAAGCTCCTCACCAGATGTGGATATGGTGACTCCAGAGAGGCCGATCCCAATGTCTGTCGATGGTTCGCCCCCATGGAATAGGACTCTCGGCTGGACAATTCGAAAATTCAAGCCAAATCTCTCTAGAATTGCATTTATCCGTTGACCATATTCGGTGAGAATCCGGTCTGATTCTTCTCTAAGTGCGGCATTCGCTACTCGCTTTTCTCTCTCTCTTTCTCTATGTAGCGCACCGGCTAACTCAAGTCGACGCCCGGCCTCAATAACACGGTCCTCTTGCCGCGACCTCAGAAGATGTAGGCGTTCAACTCTCTGGCGCAAACCTGCCACATCAATCTCCTGCACGTGTTCCTGTCGCGTCAGAATCTCACCGTTAATAGCGAGAAGCCCCTGATTATAAAGCTGAATCGCTTCTGACGTCAGGCGCCAAATATCCAGCGATGTCCTCTCGTCATATGTGAAATCGATCTGCGCGCCAGGGTTTTCACGCTTCCTCCGAAACGCCGTCTCCAATGCAAGGCGAGTGCGTTCCATCGCAGCAATCGCATCTTCAACCCTAAACGACTCTGGCAGCGCGAATCTGAATCCGATACTTGCGTTCCACCATTCCTGTTCCGTCCTGTGTGCGACAACAGTTGAACGAGTGTCATTTTGAGCTTGACCGCCAAAAGTTCCATTGTACTCCTCTTCAATAGCCTGAAGCTCACGCTGTTGGCGTTGAAGGGTTCCAGCGAAAAAGGTCTGATAGGCGGCAACCAACGGATTGCCATTGACATTCTGGGAGCAATATGGGCAGATCCCATCCGTTTGTCCGTTGATGCCGTTCTGGACCCAGTCAAGTGTCAAGCCCGCGGTGTGATCTCTCAGATGACGGAGGATCATTTCTTCAGCTGCGAGAGAAGCGGGATCCAAGGTGGAGCTCAGCAGCGGTATAATGCGGTCAGGAATCTGCGGAATTCCTAGAGCACGGAGGGGAGGCCTACGTCTTACGGCATCAGAGCTTTCTTGAATGCGAGATGCAGCATGCAGTTGCCCCTCTGCCTCAGCAATGTCATTCACAATATTGTCGTTAAAGGGAAGACCCAAAAACTCTAGTCGAGTCATCCCGCGAGGGACTAGTGCATCTAATGCCGACTCTGCCTGACGGAGTTCGTTTGTAGCGAAAGCCAAGGCGGCCTCGGCCTCATCAACTCGACGATTTAGGTCAATGCCATGCTCGCCAATGACCACCGAGTATAGGGCCCTACGTTGTTCGGGTCCTATTTGGAACCCAACAAAAACATTCTCCAAAACGAATCTTTCATCGTAAACCCATACTTTGGGGAATGCCACGCCATCCGGATCAGAGGTAAAAAGTTCATTTGCGAAAAGCTGCCTACAATTCGGTCGTCCATCGAGTAACAACTCTGCATGTATCGGGACCGCTGCACCAATTTGAGCTCGGCCGTTGAGGTAATCGGCCCTCCCAGATCCAAAAGCGCGAAACACATCTGCAATCGTACTCTTGCCTGCCGAGTTAAGCGCGTAGATTACATTGAGCCGGCCAAAATCCCCCTCCGTCCCATTTCCAGAATGTAATTCTACAAATTGCCCAAGTGCTCTAATGGAGTTTATTCGTCTGATCATAGGAGGTCTAATGAAGGCCAAGGTTCAGCGACGTGATTTTGTCGACCCCGATTGCATTGAGCCTTGAGACGATGATGGTCAAATGTAACTTATTCATGCACCTATAGATCCCCGCAACCCGCTGATTGGAGGTTATGATTGCACTTCATTATAAATTGCGAGGTGCTACTCTCCATTTCGTTCATTTAATGCTGGCAGAGAGTTCACAATCTTCATCGTTTCGATGCTCACACGAACGATCCGCTTGACCAGATCAACAATATACCGGGGTTGATTGAGTTCACGTGCCCAATCGTTCGGGTCGTTACGAATTCCGCTGTCTTTGTCCACGGTCACTTGGTAACGCTCCATAATCCATTCGATGGCAGGCTTGCCATTCACAACGTATTCGTAAGCTTCAAGAGGGATATCGGAGAGGGTGATGTGCGCATTGTAGTGGATGGTCGATTTATCCACCTGCCGATCCCTCCTACCAAAAGTCATCTTGTGCACGAGGTAATCTTTTGTCGGATCGAGGGATAGGCTACCGGTATGTTCTTCCACCGGCCAAGGATCGACGGTTTCATAGTTCAGATGCCATTGGGCCAAGTCGCGGCCTGCCTGGCAGAACCGCCAAAAATCTGAAGTCTCCCTAGTGAAGGGAAGGCGAGGTAGCATCTTCTTTAAATCACTGGCAAACCGAGTCCGATACTCCGGCGAATGGAGAATTCCATAGACGTAGAAAAAGATGTCTTCCACCTTAATCTTGCTCTCGTAAGCCGCCTGGAAATCAACAAGGATGGAATCCGACAGTGCGGACTGACGTCGGTAGCCACCTACCAAGTCCCCTTTTGCCACGCTGGGAATTAGCTCCACTTCTTGCGCTTCGTCCTTTGTAAAGAAGTATAGCGGGAAGCATTGACCAGTATCGTGCATGTGAAGATTTGGGATACAGTCTGTGACTAATGCCGAAAAGTCCTTCACCGCACCAACTCCTGAAACAACAATGGCAACATTTTCACACTCAGCCGACGGGAATATTTTTGGCATTTGATAGACCATCTCATTCAATCGCCTATGAAAATAGAGCCATTGCTTGACGAATGGGCGATACATGCTCGGCACAGATGAGCGCGGTTCGAGCTTAAGCGCCTTCCCTCGTTTCGCATCTGCCTTTAGCGACCGTGTCCAGCTAATGTTTTTAGGATCTGTTCGAACTATGCTCTCGATATCAGGAAGATCACCCTGGGCCTTTCCGCGACAAGCCTTTTGATAGCGCAGAAGCTCCAAGTTGTAAGCTTCAATCAATCGACGGATGTTCCCCTCCAATGCTATTCTTGAAGAATTGTAGGCCCAAGCGTCCCTGTTTGTTACCACCCCGAGCGAATACACTGAAAACAGAGAGTCGATCTGATTATCGCTCTTGTCGCCGAGTGGAAGGAACTCGCCAAAACTAGGGTCTCTTTGATTTACCCAATCGTTGCTGGCATTGGGATGAATCAATCTCCATTTGTTCGCGACTTGAATTCCATTTATGCTTTGGAAGCCACGGATGATATCCAACTTATCTTCACGAGAGAGATAATCACCAATGTCGTAGTAGCGGAGTTCACATTCAGGTAACTTGATCGGGTTCTTGACAAAGAGGGAAATAGCAATACCGGCTCGGCTGCCTTCGCCAAACACGTTGCCTTTCTCCATCCGTCGTTGCTCCCCCTGGGTGCGCGCGTTCCCACGAAGGTTGAATACATAGACGCTAGTGAATTCATCAACGAGACACGCTCGTAGGCCATCCATATTGTTGCTATCGAGGAACGAACTGTTCGTGACAAAAGCTACGATTCCTTTGCCAGCAATTCGGTCGCTTGCCCAACGGATGGCCCTGACATAAGAATCGTAGAGGTTTTTCGCGAGCTTGGAATTAGACCGTGAGGCATACGTTGACCCGACCCGCAAATCCAATTTCGGATAGGTTAGATTCTTATTGTTGTCGCCTTCACTTTCCTGCTGAGCCGAGTAGGGGGGATTTCCAATAACTACACGAATCGGGCTTCGCTTCTGAAGTGTCACCCTACGATTATTCTCTGGGAACATCAGTTCTTCTAATTCGCTCTTGGTCTCAGAGAGTTGAAACGTATCCGTAAGAACGATCCCATCAAAAGGAATGTATTCAGTGGATTGTTTTGCCCCAGTTTTGTCGTACTTGAATTTGCTTACTTCGGCCGCGCGCAGGTCGTGAAATGTTTCCTCGATATTTATGGCGGCAATGTAGTAAGCCAAGAGCACGATTTCGTTGGCGTGAAGTTCATGCTCATACTTGCGCTGGAGATCTTCGAGCGGAACGAGGCCACTTTGTAGCAGGCGAACAATGAAAGTGCCTGTGCCCGTGAAAGGATCGATAATGTGAACGTCCTTTTCCCCGAGGCCGGAGTTGAATTCGTGTTGGAGGGTCTCGTGCACGCTGTGGATTATGAAATCCACGACCTCAACCGGTGTATAAACGATCCCAAGTCGTTCGGCCATTTTGGGGAAAGCCGTGCGAAAGAACTTGTCATAAAGCTCAATGACCACCCGCTGGCGGCCATCCACATTGTCGATACCGGAAGCACGTTCACGGACACTGGAATAGAATCTTGCCAGTAACGCAATTTCTTTTTCCAATGACTGGTCATGAAGCGTTTCGACCATTTTCTGCATGGCTTGGGAAACTGGATTGTGCTGAGTAAACGCGTACCCCTCGAAGAGTGCATCAAAGACTGGTCGCGTGATCAGATGTTGTGACAACATCTCAATCGCGTCGCCCTCGGTGATGCTGGGATTGATATTCTGCCGCAACCCGCCAAGGAAGGTAGCGAAGGCCTTCTTGCGTTGCGATTCGCCACCGTCAAGCAGGGCCTTGATTCGCGTGGTATGGCGTTCGGCGATTTGGGAAACGTCCTTCGCCCAGCTCTCCCAGTAGCGGCGGTCGCCACATTTGAGTACAATTCGGGCGTATATGGCGTCTTTCCATTCTTCAAGTTGGGGGAAGTCGAATGCCCCCTGGATATCTCGAACGAAAGGCTTGCTGTCCCCTTCTGTCTTCCCCTCCTTTTCGTCGCCAGCTGAAACGCCAATAACTTGAATCACATCAGGTCGCTTCTTGTTAAGTTCTATTTGATTTACAGTCGCATTGAATCGATCATCGTGGGCTCTTAAGGCCTGAAGGACCTGCCAGACAACTTTGTATTTCTCGTTATCCTTCAGTGCTTCCTCGGCAGACATGTCCGCCGGGATGCCAATCGGCAGAATGATATAGCCATATTTTTTCCCTTCCGAGCGGCGCATTACTCGCCCAACGGATTGGACTACATCGATGATGGATTTACGTGGATTGAGAAACAGCACCGCATCCAAGGCGGGCACATCCACGCCTTCAGAAAGGCAGCGTGCGTTGGAAAGGATTCGGCAAGTGTTCGCAGGAGCGGGTGCTTTGAGCCAATCGAGTAGGCCATTTCGCCTCAAGGAATCAAACGTACCATCTACGTGTTCCACCTCACAGTTGAGGGTGTTTTCCTCGCCAGGATGCTTTGAAGTATACTCAGCCAAAATTTCACCGAATTTCTGGACAAAGGATTTTGAATCTCGGATATAGCGGGTAAAGGCGACAGCTCGCTGCATGTGTTTCATGTCCCCCTCAAGATCCGCAGGGGTGGCCGTGGCGCGCTCAAGGCGCTTAGCAAGACCATTCCAGCAGCCGGTGATCTTTACGGCGTCTTCGAGTTTCAACTCATTGTTTGCGTCGGCGATGAGCCTCTGAAAGGTCTTGGAAACATATTTTTCGTCTACCGCAAGGACAAGGACTTTATAATCGGAAAGAAGGCCTTTGGCTACGGATTCGCCGAAACCAAGCCGGTGAAACTCGGGGCCGAATTTGCTCTCGTCGTCCATTGAGCAGATTTCCGCCTGGACTTCCTGTGCTTTTACCTTCGCCTCATCTCCGTAAATACGGGGTGTGCCCGTCATGTAGAGGCGTTTCTTACCCTTGATGAAATGAGCGTCGTGAACCTTGACGAACTGGCTTTCGTCTTCACCGGTCAAAGTTACTCCAGTAGTGCGATGGGCTTCATCGCAAATAATGAGGTCGAAAGATGGAAGACCTGTCCCCTGTGCCTCTGCAACGGAATTGATCGATTGATAGGTCGAGAAAACTACTGTCATTTGTGGCGGGGATTTCTTCCTCTCGGCGGTCGACTTAATGGCCCGATATTGCCAAACAATGGTCTTTGCAGTGGTGGATGCTGGAAACGGTAAATCGTAGGTGAGGATTTCTGTGGTGTCGTCTTCCCCTTTTTCCTTTCGTTTGCCAATCTGAGCATCGGAACAAACTGCGAGGCTGTGTATTGGAGTAGAAGCCTCGGCGGTCCACTCGCGCAAACTCTGCGACATTAAGGATAGTGACGGAACGAGAAAAAGGATGTGGCCGTGAGGACACATGGCCTCGGCAATCGTCAAGGACGCGAACGTTTTACCCGTCCCACAAGCCATGATAAGCTTCCCTCGGTCGCTCTTTTTAAAGCCCGAGAGAACATCTTGAAGTGCAAGTTTTTGATGATCAAAAGGAGTCTTCCGTTTGCGCAAACCAAGATCTTGTGGGCGTTTCAGATTGAAGAGTGCCCAGTCAACGGGGCTCGCATCAAGGTCTTGCACGCGCAGACGACTCACTGGCTTGGATTGGTTCGCGAGAGCTTGTTCCGCATTTTTGCTCCACCTGTCAGTCGTCGAAACGATCATGCAGGAGGTGAAAATGGTCTTCCCCGAGGCAGTAAAGAATGAATCTATATCCTCCTTCGCTATCGTATGGTCCGGGAGATAGAATTTGCATTGAATCGCACAATACTCGCCAGTGGAGCGTTCTTGGGCGACAATATCAATACCTACATCGCCTACCCGCCCCTTCAGTGGCCACTCGTTCCACATCCAGACGTCTGAGAACCGTTCGGAATACAGTGGGTCGAGCTGGAGATACCGACATATGAGGCGTTCAAAGCGGTCGCCGAGATCACGATTCGACCGTGCCTCCTCTCGGAACTGCTCAAGAACAGTATGGATGGTTTGTTTGACGTAGTTCATGGCATTGACTTTTGGGGAGTCGAAAACTCGGAGATGTCGGACAACATCATGGATTTCAACGGGCTATCGCTGTTGATGGGGATCTTCGGTTCATTTTCAGAGATCCACCGAGTGCTCAAGCGTATCAGTGGGCGCTCATGGCGTCCATCATAATGCCAATGTCTGGCCACATTTGTTGTCCGAGATATGCAAGCTCAAGCGGGCTCGGATCGGCGGTTTGAATCCAGTTCTCCAACTCCCCGATTGGCTGGGCGGATTTGATCCCTTTAGCTGCACCCGGATGCTCAAGTATCGGCTTTCGCAAAACATTCCAACGAGCTATAAGGGAAGCTCTATCGATGACCCCTAGGTCTGGTCCGACACATTCTCCACATGATGGGCAACGCAAGAGCCAATTTTCAGGATAAAGGCCGATTTCGTCAATAACTGCTCCCGGGTTCAAGCCCTTGGTATTTAGACCACCTGGTTTCGGGGAATCACAATGCTCCCCGTAGCATACCAACGTGAACCGACGAAGCTCCTGCAAAGCAATTTGTCTTTCTTGATGGATTCTTGATGGTAGGAGATTCAGAACTGGGAGTCGAGGACGAGGCGACCAGACAATGATTTGGCTGGAACCAGGGACCTCAAGTGCATGGATTCGGGCAATGTCACCGAGTAAGCGACCCATAACAATCAGGGTGCGTTGAAAGAGCCACCGTCCCGAACCGCGCCCCCACTCAGGATAGAAACCGTCTTCCCCGATAAATGGAATTCCGCCTAATGAACCATTCACATTTGTTCCTAAGTTTAGATCGGCCTGCGTAGGCAAGCCCCTCTTCGCCTTGAGAAGCTCAAACCAGCAATCTCAAAATGAGCAAACGTCGTGCTTATTTCGGGTTGGCGAAGTAGGCTGATTTCAAATCCTGTCTTGACCGACCTTCATGCGAAGATTCGAGGAAAAGAACAATCCCGTTGGTCGGGGATCAATGCAAGAGAATCACCATCCAACGGGCTCAATTGTCAAACAACGGGAGTTTGTGCTTACAACTATCGTCCTGATCTATGATGGTTCCTCTGAATCTACCCCTATTCTGCTGGAAATGCAATTTGCGGCCGTCCCAATAAAGGCCAAAACGAATCCCAAACAAAAAAATAAGAAATCACTTTCCCCCCACCCTGGTTCAACCGCCCCCCTCTCCGCGACATTGATTCCCATCATTGAGTCAAAGTACCTCTACCCCTCAGGAACGCGCGATGCTACGAAGATGGAGTCTCATGGAAGAGTCTTCGAGATATCATCCTCCAATTTGTGGATCTCACTCTCCAGAGGGACCAGTTTCTCCATTCGCATCTTCTGAAGCTCCTCCCTCGGTGTCCCTTTTTCCATCATCTCGATCATGCTCCTGATCCCTCGGTATTCCCGTTTCAGGCTTTCTAAGCGCTTCTGGAGCTCGTTCATGTCTGTCATTGGCACCTCCAGGCATTGCTTCTGGAGGATATGACATTTTTGTCGTCTAAGCAATAGGCTGGATTCTGGGATCGCCAAGAGGACCTGAAAAATAAATCCACAAAAAATTCCAGATATCGATTTCTGTCTCCGACAGGTACTGCATTCCAGTAGAAATCCGCTCCGATCCTACTTCCGCTCGGTTTGGATCCGTCCCCATTGTCGCAGTAGTCGGTATGTTTAAAAAGTAAGCCCCCGCTCTAGTGTGTATATTGTTGAGTCCGCAACAATGTACCACATCTAAAGGGAGGCTTACCATGCAATCCGAATGTACACAAGTTCAGTTCACGGGTCAACATGTTCACGTCGGTCTTGATATCGCGAAACGAAGCTGGAAGACGTGTGTGTTCCTTGAGAAAGCGTTCCACAAACAGTTTGCGCAACCGCCAGATCCCCGAGCACTCGTTCATTACCTGCATAAGAACTTTCCCGGAGCTGTCTACCACTCCGTGTACGAAGCCGGATATTTTGGTTTCTGGATCCACGAGGCTCTTGTTGAACTTGGGGTTGATTCTATGGTGATCAATCCAGCTGATGTTCCGACGACCGACAAGGAACGCCGGACCAAGACCGACCGGGTTGATGCTGCAAAGCTGGCACGCTCCCTGGCTAACGGAGAACTTCACGCCATCTACGTGCCTGAACGATCAGCAATGGAAGACCGGACATTGGTCAGGATGCGAACGACCTTCGTGCGCAAGCAAACACGGTCCCAGAACCAGATCAAATCACTCCTTCAGTTTTATGGTGTGCAAAAGCCCGATGATCTCTCGGATCAGCACTGGTCACGCGCGTATCTTCGTTGGCTTGAGAGCATCACCTTCAAGGAGGAGAGCGGTACCATTGCTTTCAAGGCACTGCTGGGTGAGCTTCTCGCTCTCCGCACGACCATTGCGGACTTGACCAAGCGGATACGACTGTTGGCTCACGAGACTCGTTATCACTCAGATGTGGATCTGCTGTGCAGTGTCTGCGGCATCAGCATTCTCTCTGCAATGATATTCTTGACGGAGGTGGTCTCGGTTGACCGCTTCAAGAATCTCGACCGTCTTGCGTGCTTTGTTGGATTGGTCCCGGGCGAAAAATCCAGTGGCGACACTGAACAAGACACTGGCCTCACCCCGCGACGTAACTCAGCACTGCGCTACACTCTCATCGAGTGCGCCTGGATAGCCCAGCGCGAAGATCCTGCTCTACTCAAGGCCTTCACTGAATATTGTAAACGGATGCCCAAAAGCGCCGCCATTGTCCATGTAGCAAGAAAACTCTTGAGCAGAATGCGTTTCGTCCTCAAAAACAAGCAGCCTTATGTGAAAGGTGTCTTGAGTAACGCATAGACACCAGTACCGAACATCAACGAGTTTGAAAGACCGCCGATAGATGTTTCTGTGGGAGAGCGCTGGTAGCTTCTTGCAGATTCAGTTCACGGGACTCTGCTCTCAATAGTCTGCGCCCCACAATATTACCATCTAACCACCGAAATGTAGCTGCGGCCATGGTGGACGCATGTCTACTTATAGCAGGATGATCGGTTGTTCTTGCAAGCTCAAAACGTATAGGTAATAAGGCATCAAGCAATGGGACTTGCTTTTTAACATAGCAGAAGCTACTCCGAGGATCTCCTGTATGGCTTAAATGATGGAGGCTCATTGGGTCCCATATTTGGGTCCTCCCCTTTTCGGGTATAAGAGATTGATGGTCCATCACTATTCCCAATCTCTAGGAGGATCCATGCAGAACAATTCCATCTACAGCACGATGGTCCGCGCCGGCCGTGTCACTTACTTTATCGATGTCAAGGAGGCAAAGACCGGAGCCAAGTACATCTCGATCTCAGAAAATCGCCTGGACCAAGATGACAAGAAGACTCGTTCCAGCATCCGGGTATTCGGCGAGACGATCGAGCAGTTCAAGCAGGCCATCGACGAAGCAGCCTCAACGGCAAAACAGTAGGGGGCACAATGCACATTGAAAGGAAGTACAAGATCGAGAAATGCGTGTCAACCGACGAGTCCCGGCCAAACCTGCAGAACATCTACGTCAGCCGCAGACACGCGATGAGTACCAATGGGAGGATTCTCGCCTTTGTCCCAGTCCAGGTTCAAGAGGATGACGAAATAGGATGGGTCTCCCCTGAAGCTCTGAAACATGCCCGGAAGGTCTCATCAAAGGGGCAGGATTCAGTTCAAATCGTGCTCAACGGGGCTCAAGTTCTTCCTGACGGCACAATCATGAACCGGCCCGAGGGAGAGAACCCTCCTCACACGTTTCGGATCCTGAGGGATGCACATTCGAACAGGAAATACCGCATTGGGGTTAATGCGCATTATCTCAAGGATCTCGCCGAAGCCCTCGGAAACGAGGAGATCATTCTTGAAATCGGGGATCCAAACTCGGCTGTTCTTGTCCGGCCAGTTCATTCAGAACCAGGCACAGTAGGACTTCTCATGCCAATTCGACTAAACAAAGAAAGGAACTGATATGTCGCACAACCTCAACATCGTCAACGGAAGAGCCAGCATGATGTACGTTGACTCGGCTCCCTGGCACGGCCTTGGCAAGAGGCTTGACCATCCAGCAACCGCAGAAGAAGCAATCGAAGCCGCCAATCTGGACTATACCGTAGTGAAGAAACCACTCCAAGCAGTGATCAACGGGAAACGCCGAATCGATGTTCCCGATTACTTTGCTACTGTCCGGACCGACACGCAGCAAGTTTTGGGTGTGGTTGGATCGCGCTATTCTCCGGTTCAGAATCGGGACGCGTTTGGATTCTTCGATTCGCTCGTAGGCCAGAATGAGGCCATTTACGAAACTGCTGGCGCACTCAACAAGGGAGAGAAAGTCTGGATCCTTGCTCGCCTCCCTGGATACATCAAACTAAACGGAAAAGACATCGTACAAAAGTTCCTTCTTCTTTACAACTCGCACGATGGCTCGTCCATGATTCGCGCGAAGCTCTCACCAATCAGGGTAGTGTGTAATAATACCCTCTCGGTGGCTCTCGCAGGAATGGACCAAGAGGTCCGGATCAAGCACACTCCCTCAGCTCTCGAAAAGCTGGAAGAAGCCCACAAGTTGTTAGGTCTCTCCAACTCAGTCTATGATCTTCTGGATACCATCTTCAAAAGGATGGCGCTTACGAAGGTCACGGACAAGCAGCTCATTCAGTACGTCGAAGCGCTGATTCCAAACAATCCGGAAAGCGAGTCCAAGAAGCGCACGGAGAACATCCGGGAGACAATCCTCAGTCTTCATCAGGATGTCGAGGATGCAAAGGCGATTCGGGGCACGGCATTCGGTGCATACAACGCGATCACCGAATATACCGATCATGTTATAGCCACGAAGGACCCGAATCGGCGACTGAACTCAGCCTGGTTTGGCTCTGGCGAGAGGCTCAAGGTGAAGGCATTCCAGCTGGCGCAGGATATGCTTTTGAACTGAAGGAATCTTCCTTCGATCATTCATAGGGCCGGTGCCCAGCGATGGGTATCGGCCTTTCCATTTCATTCCGGAAAGGAGAAGTGATGATTCGACTCGAGTGTACGACAGGCGGTCACAACAAGTTCTACGAATTCCATCTCGCAAGGACAAACGGCCGCGTGACCGTGAAAGGCCTCTATGGTGGGATCGGCAAGGCTCCCCAGGAAACCATCATCTACGATGGTGACTCAGATCAGGAGGCACAGGCGGAACTGCAGAAGAAACAGGCGGAGAAGCAAAAGAAAGGATATGTCATAAGTCGGCTCCAACGGAAGCCCCATGCCCGGTTCAAAAAAAAAGAGTGACCTCCCGGTAATCTGGCCGATGAACGCCCAGGGGTGAAGGATACAGCTCATCTGGACCGTCTCCTCAACGACGCGCGATACATCGCCCAGGAGAAGCTGGACGGAATGAGGGCAATTGTCCATATCACGCCTTCAGGGCTTCGAATATTCTCTCGGTCTGCAGGGGTTGATGACCCCAGCCGGCCACTAGAGAAGACCTCCGCCCTTCCCCATCTGGCAGCTCTTCGTTATCCAGATCTCGTTGGGACGATTGTCGATTGCGAGATTCTGGCAAGAGGGATGGACTCGGCGGAGTTGGCGGGAACAGTTCACAGGAAGAACGGGACGAACGGAAACCATCATGTTCAACTGTTCGTGTTCGATATCCTGGCATTCTGTGACACAGATCTGAGCCACAAGAGGCTTTCGGAGAGGCTGAACTGGCTCAAAGCGCTCAAGTCCCGTCTTCTCTCGGAACACATTCACTTCTTGCCCTGGGTCGAAACAACTGGAGGAAAAGAAGCGACTGTACGCTTCAGTCCTCGGCAAGGAGGAGAAGGAATCATGTTAAAATGCCTGGATGCATACTATCTGCAAGGAGGACGGCCAGCCAACAATTGGGTAAAGGCCAAGAAGTCGATGACGATTGATGCGGTCGTTCTTCGATTCACGAAGGGTAAGGGCAAATTCAATAACCGCATCGGAGCCTTGGTCTTCGGTCAGTATGTGTATACGAACGGGGGCTGGACACTCCAAGAACTCGGTCAAGCCTCAGGAATGAGTGATGAAGTCCGCGCTCAAATGTCACATCCGTCCAGAGTGACTATATCGGCCATGTTGTCACGATCAAAGGCATGGAACGGCTCAAGTCAGGAGCAATCCGCCACCCGCAATTTATGGCAATGCGATTAGACAAGAATCCGGACCAATGCCGTTTGTATGAATGTGAACAATAGTGAACCAATCAATCACAGGCCGGTGGTCCGATTGGACGCCGGCTTTTCACTTCAACGAAAGGAGAGTTGTATGACCGACCAAGACCTGGGTTATCATCGTTGCTTCTGTGCAAGCAGCGTTGAAGCGATCAAGACTGCCCTTACAGGAAAGAAGGGATAAATCATGGAAGAACAACGAATCGATTTCATCGAAGAGCTACTCCTCCAGGCTAACAGGCCGACCAGGAGAAGAAGATCGAAATGGACCGGCTAATGGCCGATCAGATTCTCGCCGCTATCGGCAAACTCGAAGAGAGCATGGCGGACGTAAATGAACTCTGTGAGAAGGAGCTCAAGCTGATCGAGGAATATCGTGCAAGCGAAATGGCTCGCACTTGATAAGAAGCGAGCGTGGCTGGTCTTCAACCTTGATGGATTCATGCGCTCTTCAGGGGAGAAGACAATGAGGTTGCCACACGGTCAGCTTAAACTGAGGAAGGGCAGAGATCGTGTCGCGGTCGTGGCAATCGAGCAATTCCTGAGGATCGGCCAGAAACTCGGCTTGGTGAAGAAAGTGCCCGAGTCAGTCACTCCAGATCTTCAAGCAATCATCAACCACGTCAAGCACTGGGGATATTCCGCCTGGGATTCAGGTTATCCCGGCAGAGGTGAAATTCTCATACACCACAAATGGAGGAAAAGCAGATGACACAGAACGGGAACGGAATGAAACCGAAGGTTGAGCTCGCCTTGAATTCAGAGGCGAAGCTGACCCTCACCAAGGACAAGTGCTACGAAGGAACGAACTCTTACGGCGCATACTATCTGTATAGCGTTGAGGATGAGGGGGAAGGTAAATCATTCTTCGCCACACCAGAAGTTCACCAGCAGATCCTCGAAAGCGGTATTCGGACCGGTGATCAGTTCCTCATTCGGAAGAAAGCCATCCAGAATGGACGGAAAGTCATGGCCAAGGTTGAGTTCGAGGTTCTCTCAAAACAGCCGGTTCCTCCCCCGAACGGGAACGGTCACTCGGATGACTTCAAGGCGCTGATGAAGGAATGCGTTTCCGAGGCTGTCGAGATAACGAAAGAGGTCAACACGATCCCCTGGCAGAATGAGGATGTCCGGTCGATTGCGCTGACGATGTTTATTCAGAGGGCGAGGCTAAACTAGATCGAAAGGCCCGAGTAACCCTCGGGCCTATTTTTCTTACTGGAGAGGATTCAAAGGGGTGTTAGGACGATCTTGATTCAGAAGGTAATGATGAATAGATTGCGTTAATCATATAGGTCGTTAGATGGAAGCACAGCACCCCCTTACTATCCAAAGCTGGTACCGCCCCCGACGTCTTGCGTTCTTTGTTCCATTTGAGGCAAGCACGAAGTTGTTGGCGACAATAGTCCAATTTAACTTAGAATTGTGGGGAGGAAGGCATAACCCGATAATTATCACAGATGGAAAGGTAATAGGAAATTACTTTTGGAACGTATTGAGATTTTGCTCCCCTGATTTGATCTATTCGTTCGTTGATATCGAACTTCCGCTGCTTGAGAGAATCGGTAGGGACATCTGCCCACAGTCCATCAAAAGAGTAAACGAGGAACGACCTAGTTTTGACCACAGTTCCGCCGGAGGGAACCTTCCAAATTCAATGATGGTTGGCTCGATACTCCAAAGACGGAGTTTGATGGATCGGAATGTGAATATTCTCAAGATCTCTGCTGAGCCAACCCACCCCTACTATGATTTCTTGTTGTTCAACTTTGGCTTGACGGCTCTTACCCTTGACCCATTCGGTCGCGACGAAGCCACAACGGGGAGAGTTCTTGGTATTAATTTTCCTCCAGACTATATCGCCACATTCTTGAATTCATTGCGCCAGACAATACATACGGGCATCACGCCGACCGAGTTGGCAGAAGCGTCGATCGGGATGCCATTGCCGGAGAGAATGGACCCAGGCAATGAAATTCTTATCTCAGTTGGAGATTCGCCTCATAATATTATTTATCATTGGAATCATATCTTCTTCGAATCCCCAATACAGAGGAAATCTCTAGCCCAGTTTTGGATTCCATCCGTTGTTCTGTCAAACAAGGAATGCGAAGACTACTTGATCAGGTTTCTTAGTTATCTTGACAGTCTTCGCAGCCAAAATCTCGGTTATCTCAGGTTGATCTCATTTGACTTCTCGAGTGAGCGAATCGATGAATTACGGGGTAAGTTTCGAGAGAAGCTCGTCCACTTCAAATCGGCCGAGTCTATCACATGGGAGAATGCTCCACTTATCAAGCCATACGATGCGGGCCAGCGTTTACGGAATGATCCGGCCTTTGTCCAACAGGTAATCCCCTCACCCAGGAAATCGATCAGTCCATCGTCAGTTCTAATTTCTCTTCCGCCAAATCCAGTCTTGTCCGCCGAAAACATTCAGGGAAGCTGGATGGTGGATCAGAGAATTGAGCTTCATCCCGAGCGATATCTATACACAAACACTAGCTACTGGTGGCGACTCCCAAGGAGACCAGGGATAGGTTCCCTGCTAATTCGCAAGCCGAATCGAATAAACAGGTTCGGGGAAATAAGTATCACAATTACGTCATCTGACAAAGTTGCCACGCTGAATATCCCAAGTGAATTTAGCGTATTCTGGCGACTCCTTCGGCGTGAATCTTATCAAACCCGCAGAGGGGAAGGCATCACAATAACTTCGACTGCGGATGCAATTGAGGACGTCAACATTTCTGACAAAGGCAAATACCTACAGGGAATAGTCTCCCTGTTTGGTGGACTATTTCAAGCCAATTCCTATTTCGCCGAACCATACTGGAGGGAATGTTTCGAATACATGGCATCTGGAGGCCGGAATGTTAGGGACGGCAATATTGGAACTATTTCAAGGGTGATTGAAAATCATCTCCCAGGGAAGAAACTATCGCCTGAAGATTTGGGCTTCGTATCGAGAAAGATCGCAAGATCTCTCCCCGAAACCAACGATGAGGACAACCCTGTTACAATTGATTTCTTCTACAGGAAGAGCAGGCAGCTAAATGAAGAGTTACTTGGAGAGGGTGCACAAAAGGGGATGCCATTCATCGCATCCTTGGGAGTCCTAAGAGAACAAAAGGACGCGATTGACCTTGAGATCCAAGAACTCGTTGATTCAGGGGTAATGCTATTGGGAGTGAGGCCCAGATGCCCAAACTGTGGAAGCCATATTTGGTATCCAATGGAAGTTGTTCGAACTACTATACAATGCATAGGATGTAACCAAGGTTACAGGCTTCCGATCGAAAGTAAGTACTTCTACAAGTTGAATAGTCTTGTCGTCAACGGCGTTGCTAGGCATGGCATAGTTGCAAATTGTACTGCTCTTTACGATCTTCTTAGGCTCCAGTCGTGACTCCTTTTTCTACATTCCGAGCACGTCCCTGTATAGAAAAGGCCAAACGGAGCCCTTCGCAGAAGTGGATTTCATGTGCATATCCGATGGGGTCTTTATCATAGGAGAAGCGAAGTCATCTTCGAAGGGACTCGGGCGAGAGACTTTCGAGAAGTTAGAAGCTCTCGCAAAAGAAATACAGCCAGATGCAATCGTTGTCGCAATCGGCGAAAAGCAATTCCTCAAGTCGCATGAGGTGCTAGCTGATACCATGAGAAACAACCTACGTCTTCCGGAGGTCGAAGTGCGACTCCTACCGACTCCAGAACATTTCTTTGAACGACACACCTACCCATACATTGGGTAGGATCCACTAACACACATTAACTCTCGCGTTCACTTACTGGTTCCGATTGTGAGGTAAGATATCATGACCCCAATTGCTTTCCATCGTTTGCACCCACATTTTCTGATCTGGTGAAGGACGAGGTGATCAGAAAACGAGTCATGAAACCGCAACTACGACATCGGCGGGGACAACCATGAAAGACACGCAGGACACTTCACTTCCAATGATAGAATGGGAAGCTCTGCACACAGAGAGAGTCGTTGATTCAATAAAGGAGCGCGGCGGGATTCATCCAGCGATAAATAAGATTACAGTATCCCGAGATACCAACTTCAACATTGTCACGGAACTGCAAGGAACAAGCGCTGCATTTGGTAGTCATCAACCAGAGCTCAATCTAAAGAAGGGGCAGTCGATTCCAGGCATACGCATTGTGGGGTACGATTCTTCTTCCACAATGATCATTCTCGATGAAGTCTATCCGGGAGATATCTCGATTCGAGGAGACGGACATATAGAAGGCAAAGCCTTGACATTTAGGGCTACTTTTGAGTATTCCAACCCTGATCCACCTCGATGGCTTTCCATTTGGTGCGTTAACGGACCACGCTTCAGCTCTGCCCCGCGGCTTACTGAGCGGAAACATGAAGTGAAGATACAGAGAAAACGAGGGCGGGTATTGCCGGATGAATCCGAGCATGCGATAGAATTTGTGTTTCCATCCAGTACGTTGTCCAGCGACTATTGGCTAATCAAGAATAGTCTCTTTAACCTGAGATTCTGCATGGTTCAAGGAGGATTCGGACCGGATTGGTCTAAGAACTTTGAAATCCAGCTGATGTTGCCTCAAGCAGGCATATTATTCGAGAATTCCTTCGATAACATTCTCGAATCATTGAGTTTCGTCGTTGGAAAGCGACTGACGAAAGTAGGCAAGTCCTTGTTTTCGGGTTCAGGGTATCCAATTCGAGAGCTCTCTAACAACCCGTGGGGGTTGGATATACAGCAAGAATGTAGAAACCCGGAAATGCCACCGGTTCCACTTAGCGACAGCGATCTTGATTTCACTGTTGCTGAACCGACGATATCCAAATTGGCGGAATCCTTCTGTCTCGTAAGAGAAGAGTTTTCTTTCTCCACTGCTATGTGGCAATTCTGGATGTCAAAAATCTCTCCAGCGGAAGGTAGTCTAGTGTTTCTCTCGATGGCGGTCGAGAATGTCATGACTGCATGGTTCAAATCTACAAAGACTCGGACTCGAGGACAATACATGCCTGATGCAGAGTTCGCGTTATTGACAAAAGAGCCGCTTGACGCTCTCAAGGCCGCTCTTGCGACGGCAAAGTACTCGGATCGCATCCTGAGGAGGTTGAGTCAGGCGAATAACATGGGTGTAAACGAACGCTATGAATTGTTCTTTGAGGAGATTCGATTACCATATACCGAATTTGAACTCTCCGTTATCGCTGCGAGAAATCGATTTGCCCACGGTGGCTCGTTGTCCAGCGACCAGTACAGAAAACTAATGGATGCAATTCGGGCCTATCAGACCCTTTTTCATAGGATAGTACTAACGTTGTGTGCTCATAAAGGTTCATACATCGACTACTCAACTCTTGGATTCCCTGTTCGAGCAATGTCGGAATCGATGGGGGGACCCGATGATGATAGAAAGCCAATCACATTCTAACTTATTGCCACCCATGGAACTCGCCTTCGACGATTATTTCCCGACCGTTGGACGGTCTAGTGCCTCACGCTCCTCATCTCGTGCAGACTCAGGACAAAGTTGTGGTTTGAATATTATAAACATGGCGAGCGCAACAGGTTGCCATTCACGAGGAATGGGTTTGAGGGGGTGGTAGGCATTTTATGATTGCGAAACTGCTCGAATCAACTTGGAGATTGTCATATGTTGTGTGAGATCCGTCAACGGGAAATCCAATTGCGACGCCGGCTTAAATTGACATACTCCTCTTTGGCATTTCTGGCCCTAGTGCATTTCGTCTACTCGTATAGCACCGCTCAAGTAACTACGTTCGCTCAATTGTCGTCCGACACCACGCAAACGATCGTTCCATCCGATAAGTTGCCCTACAAAGATTCTTCTATCGAAGTAGGTCGGATCATTGACTCAGTAAGTCGCCCCTCCGACAGTTTATCGCGCCTAAAATCCCACTCCGAGCCTACCCCGAGCATATGGGACATAGTCGGCAAGATCTATATTTTGAATGGACTGCTCGGTGGAACCCTGCTTATCTTCTTGGCGACTAGACTTGTCAAGTGGTACAGTCTGAGATTCTCTCCCTACTTGAATACGATTACTCTAAGATTTGCTGAATACGAGCACTACGATGATCTTGATTTGTCGCCTGCTTCAAGCGAGGATCGAAACGAACTCGAGACTGGAAATCCTCAGACCACCATTTCCGCGGTAATCGGCACAAAGCTGGGAGTTCAAGTACTAGGCAAGCCCGGTTCTGGAAAAACGACGTCATTGAAGAAGCTACTGCGATCCTATGCCATCGGGGAGCTCCAGAAAAGATGGTGGAAACGAACATTACCAGTTTACATCGAATATCGCGGCGACAGCGTCTTTAACCAAATACTTCATTTCCTCCACACGAATCGACTCGGGAGGGATATCAAGTACTTGGACGACAAATGGTTAAGAAATCAGCTTTCAAGGGGCAAATTCCTGATTCTGATAGACGATGTTCACAAAATATTGGGCAATCCTAATACCAAAGATCAATCGAAACTTCAAGAGCTCTTGGAGTATCGTTTAAATAGATTCGTTCTAATGAGTCGGGATTTCTTCAAGAGAAGTGATTTTGGATTCCCGATATATGAGGTTTCACCACTGACGAATGAGAAAGTTCTGGGGATTCTAAGGCTACACACAAGCGAATCCAATGCTCAAATGATTTTTCCCCATGTTCAGTGGGGGCCCCGAGTCAGGGGCTTGTACGACACACCTCAGATGCTCTCATTTCTTGCCAAAGCCTTTGAGAGAAATGGCAGGATTCCATTGAACAAAAGCAGCATGTTCACCCAATTCTTTGACCTGCAAAACGAACAAGAAGAGCTTAGAGGCGCAAAATACCCCCGAACGCTAAAGAGGAGGATCTTAGGTAATCTCGCATTATTCATGTTACGACAAGTACGGGATCCTTATGGAATTGATGAGCAGGAGTGCCTCCGCGTTCTCAACGAGATACTGACAACGCTGAAATCCACCTATGGATTCAATGTCAGTGACACTGTCGATTTTCTAAATGAACTCCTACGGACGGGTTCAATTATCAAATATGACCAGAAATTCACATTCCCGCACGACCAATGGCAGGAATACTTTGCTGCTTCAGAATTATTTGAGCTGGATGCAAATCTAGGTACTCTCAAACATCTGAGTTCCTTCGACCAATTGGCGTATTTTATGGCAGGTTTTCACTCGTTGGAAGGAGACCCCAAGGTAAAGGAACGTTGTAGAACATTCCTTTACCAGTTGAGTCGTTTGGATTTCTTTCTTTTTTCAAAATGCCTTGAGAACTTCAAGAGTGACAAGTTGTTAACCTTGTTGCACTGGCATGACCTTTATAGAGATGTCGCTTTCTCAGCCGCAGATATTGAGAATGCATATGGTGAATTTCTAGAAGATTATGTCGAGATCATTAATCAGCACTTTCCGCACCTTCGACGGCAGTTTTCTCCGCATAGCGAAAAAGCAATAGGTGTCTTTGTCGAAAAGCAAGAGTCCCAATGGGGAAATTGGTATGCCTTTTTTGAGGTGGAACCGGAGAATGGTCGGCGAGTTATTGTCGTCGAACGAAGTGAGACGGCTCAAAAGAAGGGGATTGAGGATGAGAATCAGTTGCTTGACTCTTACAGAAGACAGTATGGAACGCTCAATTTTAAGGCCAGAGATCTCGATCCGGTTCTATTTAAGCTTCCCCTGATTGGAGCTCACATTGAAATTGAAAGTCAATTGAAAGAACTAATAGAACGAAAGAATCTCGTTGAGCCGTTTCAGTTAGTACAGGAAAGACTCTATTACGAATCCTCGGCATTGAAGACAACTCTCGGCATTTCAAAGGATAAAAGAGATTTAGCCGTAAAAGACATCATGGATGCTCTTGTAAGGCAGAGAATCAAACAATCGATTTGGCACAAATATCTGAACGGGACATCTATCGATGTGAGGGCCTTAGATCAAGAGACTGAGACCCTTTTTCTCCAGGGATTCGTACCTGAGAGAAGAAGAGTATCAACAGTTCTTGCGGGCAACTTGTCGAGGATGATTAACACCATGACTTTTGAAGACACTTTCTTGCGGTTTGTGAGAGAGACGGAATTGGGTGGGGAACAGTTATTCCAACCTCCGCTCCGCGATCTGCCAATAGAATACTTTTATAATGACTCGAAGGTTTATTCTGATCAAGAAGAAGGAGAACATGATAAATTGGTCGGCGGATTATTTCAAGAAGCTCTTTCTAAATTACAAAGAGATGATCGAAGCCAATTTTCCGTCTGCGACGTTTTCCTTTGACACGTATGCTCATTTCCCGATCGTGATCGCGCTTGTTGTGGACAGACAAAGATTTCACGAGGGGAGGGGATTGGGATCAAGACACATTTTTGGCAACGTAAAACACTCTAAGAGTGCGGTGACGATTGAGGTTCTGGAAAAGCGAGAGTATCCGCAGTTCGAAAACAATTTATATGCTCACCGATGGCATTACTTTCCGCACTGGCAACTCCCGAATAGTTATCCGACGAGGGAATATTTGCGAAACGGAGTCTACGATTTAATCAAGCGAGAATTCGGCAAACTTGCAAAATAGGGCCTAGAACCAATTCCACAATAAATCCCCGAATTCAAATTGCCTTAGTGAAATCCGATCGGACCCAGCTTCGGTGTTCCGGTCCGAGCTTGTTCGAGCGCATAGGTTCTGAGGATACTTCAGTAAGCAGGAGGTAGCGTTGAGGCTCATGGGCGACTATAAATCGGGAGCGTAGACACTCATCTTACCTCGCACCCGCGTCCATGTCTCGGGAGGGGCTGGGACGGTTTGAGGACGTGCACACACAGATTTTGGCATGCCCTCCAGAATAATCTACTCTTCCGCCTCTCCCAACTCGTTCATTTCGCAGAGTCCCATTATTTGCTCCGCGGGTCTAACCGGCCCAACCGGAACAAGGATAGAGGCGTTGAACTCTTCGAAGACTCTCTCCCGTGTCTAGGAATTCCTGAAATCCCTCCACGCTTTGCGGCCTTTGGACAAAGTTTAACCATCTGCAGGATCCTTACTACTTTTTCAGGTGCCCAAGATGTCTCCTTTCTTTTTTGTTGATTGTCTATTTCCAAGGATTTCCGGTTCTCGCATTTTCGGGATCCACGCCTCAAATCGTTTGCGCCCGGCCTCATGTGGTCGATTCAATACTCCATAGTCAGCAAGCCATCCGCCGTATTTCGCGCACCGTTTCGACAGTTCCTTGCATGGTTATAGTGCTTGATATGTTGTATATTTGCACATGGACAACCACAATAATCCAAAGAGCGATAGACCAATTCTCATCGTCGATGACGAGGTGGAAATCCGAGAGATGATAACCTCGTATCTCAATAAAGAAGGATTCGAAGTGGTGGGGGCTGAGGGTGTGATGGAAGGGAAGAAGGCACTAAAACAATTTGAGCCAGATGTGATTCTTCTGGATTGGAATATGCCTCACGGACAAGGCATCAATCTGGTGAAGGACCTGCGCCAGGATGCCGCGTACAATGACCGGTACATCATCATGGTAACGGCTCGGAGTGAATCAGAGGAAATGCTCGAGGGGCTGGATGCCGGAGCTGATGATTACATCACTAAACCATTCCAGGTCAGCGATTTGCTCTCCCGGGTAAGAGTAGGAGTTCGTACTCGCAAGTTGCAGCGCAAACTGGCTCAACAAGTAAAAATGAACACTGTGCTCCAGATGGCCGGAGCTATTGCTCACGAAATCGGAAATCCTCTTACTGCGATTCGGTTGATTCAGCACAATATCTTGCAAAAACCAGCCCTCACGGCCGACCCTTCACTGGCGGAGGACCTAAAAAACCTCGCCATTGCGCTGGATCGGATCGAGACCCTTGTTCGCGAAGCACAAAGTGTGACATCGCTTAACTCAATTCCTTACGTGGGGGATCTTCGAATTACCAAACTGCGAGACACCGCAGAATAGACTTATTCCCCACCGCCTTCACTTCGATTCTCAGAGCATTCCTAAGAATATAAAACCCTGCGTAATTCGTGGGAAGCTGGCGTTCACGAGATCGACAGACCTGCGAGCATTCGGCGAGAGTGGACGCGGCATTCTGAATGACAAGGGAAAACGCGTCTCTGCGGAGAGGCTTCCCCGGCATCAGTCGTTTGTGGCCATCCTTCAGATCCGGTTCCCACAACCTAGCCCTCGAACTTTCGATTCATATTCGCCCTGACCAGAACAGCGGTGCATTTCTAAGTTTCTCAAGTAGCTTCGCTGAAACAGGAAGCACCGGTAAGGACCCGAATTGATCAATCAATTCATAAAAGTTGTAGGGTTTCGGGAGATAGTCGAGCGCTCCCAATCTCGCACATTCATCCAAGGTGCGCAGATCGTCGGCGCCGGTAAGCATGATTGGACGAACGTCTATGTGACGAATCTTGATGTAGCGTAGAACCTCAAGGCCAATCATCTTCGGCATCTGAATATCACGAAGGAGAAGATCAAAGAACTCATTTTCCAGGAGCCTGACAGCTTCCTCTCCGTTGGACGCTATCTTCACGTCGAAGCCCTACAGCTTCAGGTGCGTTGATACAGATCTTGAATCGATTGTTCATCCTCGTCATGCAGTATCCGGATATTCATTTCGCTTCCCCCTCCCCTTCTTTGTTCAATCCCAAAAAAGGAGGAAGTACCGTGATAGGAATCAATCGACAAGTGAGCTATGCGTGATGTACATCAAATATCTGAGAATGTAAGTCAATTGCCTTTTTCCAGAAAAATTGGAGCCCTATTTTAGGCTTTTCCAGAACCGGAAATGTCTCCTCTTGTCCCCCGCCCTTGATCCGCGCTGACTCCGTACTGGTTGTGTTCCCTTCGTTTCAACAACTTGTGTGTCCTATCACAAGATCTGCCTATCACCTTGACATATCGAGGATAATTACTCTCATTGGTGAAACATACACTCGACCCGGATCCCGTGTGAACTGGGAATAGAATTCGAGAACCTCCGGATTCGCATTCTGCGATGAGGGAGGTTTTTTTTTGCTTAGAGGTCTTATCCCTTCGAGATTAAAACGGAAAATCCTCAGTTTTGGGCGCGGAATGTAAATATATATGTACAAGAGGGGCATTTTACAAAGTAACCAATCAGAAACATCGGCCCAGGGACAAGTTGGAAGAGGCATGAGAATAGGCAAAGATCTCCGCCGTCGGATATTTTCTCTGCTCCCTCAAGCCTTCGGCGCAGCTGCGGCAGGGCTCGGCTTTACGGTTCTTTTCGGATGGCTTTACAATCATCCCCTACTCGCCAGTTTCGGCGCGAATCTCATACCGACGGCTCCAAGCACAGCGACACTCTCCGTCCTGCTCGGACTTTCCATCCTTTTCCGCAGTCGATTTCCGTTGAACAGAGGAGTAGCTTTCACCGGCATGGCACTCAGCTCCCTCAGTGCGCTGGCGGCTCTTTTGCTCTTTTGCGCTTCTTCCGCGCGCATCACTCCTCCGTCGAACTCCTTGGAATATCCATCACCGGCACACTCAACGGCGTACCGATCGGACACATGTCTCCGCTGGCGGCCCTCATGTGCGCTCTCACCGCACTGTCGTTCCTGGGAACGCTTCCCCTCTCACCTGAGCGGCGAGGTCGTGCCGTTGCTGCCTTCGCGTCTGCCTGCATCCTGACGCTGATGTCGACCGCTCTCGTCCTGGCCTACCTGCTTGGAACACCTCTGATGTACGGGGGTGCTTTCATTCCGCCGGCCCTGCCGACTTCCCTTTGCTCCTTGTTGCTTGCGATGGCAGTACTCGCACTTGCCAACCTGCAGGCATGGCCATCCAGTACGACCGACGAAACGGGAGTTGCCCGATCATCGTATGCTTCTGCTCTGATTTTCGTTCTCCTTTCCTCCGGTATCCTTGTCACCGGGTACGTCTATCATCGCCAGTTTGAATGTCAGCACAGAGCAGAAATCGAAAACGTGCTCGCATCCGTCTCGGATTTAAAGGTAAGCGAACTCACGCACTGGCGAGAAGAGCGTTTGGGGGGCGCCGCCCAATTCCACGGGAACCCGACTTTTTCCGGGCTGGTCGGACGTTCCCTTAGCATTCCAGAGGCCGTGGATGCCCGAATCGGCATTCTGACCTGGTTCCGGCAGGCGCGGGATGGGGATCAGTATGATCGCATCTCTCTCTACGATCCCGCGTTGATAATGCGGTTTTCGTACCCCGACGGATTAGAACCTGCGGATTCGCTGTTTCTGTGGCATGCTGCCACGGCGCTGCGTTCTTGTGAGATTGTGTTCCAGGATTTCTACAGGGACGAACATACCGATCGGGTATTTCTGAGCATCCTCATTCCAATTCTTGACACCCGGGACAGCAATCGGGTGATTGGACTGGTAGCAATGCGCATCGATCCTGACAAGTACATCTATCCTCTCCTCAACCAGTGGCCGACTCCAAGTCGAACCGCGGAAACCCTTCTTATCCGGAAGGATGGAAACAATGCGTTGTTTCTAAATCGGCTGAAGTTCAACAACGATGCAGCCCTGAAACTGCGAATCCCTCTGGATAGCACAGACGTTCCCGCGGTAAAGGCAGCATTGGGACAGACCGGGATCATTGAAGGCAGAGACTATCGTGGGAAGCCTGTAGTAGCTGACTTGCATGCCGTTCCGGACTCGCCGTGGTTCCTGGTCGCCCGGATGGATCTCTCAGAGGTGTACGAACCCCTCACCGAACGATTATGGATAACCGTCTTCATCATGTGTGGAATGCTCATCGGAGCGGGTACCGGCGTGGGATTGTTGTGGAGGCAGCAGAAAACCCGATTCTACAGGGACCACTTCCTGGCCGGACGTGAACGCGCCTGGCTGCATGACGTGATTGCAAGGAGTCTCAATGAAATCTATGTCTTTGATCCCGTGACGCTGCACTTTATGTTTGCAAATGAAGGCGCACAGCACAATATCGGTTACACCATGCAGGAGTTGTCAGGTCTCACTGCGCTCGATATCAAGCCGGAGTACACGGAACAATCCTTTCGGGCCGCCGTGCAGCCGCTCCTCATCGCGAGAGCGAATGTGCTGGTATTGGAAACTGTACACCGGCGGAAGGATGGAACCCGGTACCTGGTGGAATCCCATCTCCAACTCGTAGAAAGGCCTGAAGGGGCCGTTATCCTGGCTATCGTCAACGACATCACCAGTCGCAAGGAGGCGGAAAAGGCATTCGAAAAGATGCAGAGTCTTCTCAATGAAACACAGGAAATATCGAAAGTCGGCGGATGGGAATACGATGTGGAGAAAGCCCGCGTTACGTGGACAGATGAGGTATACCGTATCCACGGCGTGTCGAAGGACTATGATCCCGGAAACCCCGACACAGACGCCGCGCTCTACGCACCCGAAGACCAGGGTAAGATCAATGAGGCGTTCGGCCGGGCGGTTGCTGTGGGAGAGCCCTACGACCTCGAATTACAGTTGATCAATCGGGATGGAGAAAGACTCTGGGTTCGCACGCTCGGCAAGGTGGAGAAACGGGATGGCACAATCGTCCGCGTGTACGGCAATATCATCGACGTCACCGAGCGCAAGCGGGCAGAGAAAGCGCTTAAGGAGAGCGAGGAGCAATTCCGGACGATGGCGAATGCCATGCCCCAACTCGCCTGGATTGCCAAAGCCGATGGTTACATCTTCTGGTATAACCATCGCTGGTATGAATATACCGGCACGACGCCGGAACAAATGGAAGGCTGGGGCTGGCAGAGCGTTCATGATCCGGCTGTTCTGCCGCAAGTCATGCACAATTGGACTGGCGCCATCAGTTCCGGTAAACCGTTCGACATGGAGTTTCCGTTACGCGGCGCGGACGGGCAGTTCCACACTTTTTTGACGCGCGTGCAACCGGTGAGGGATGCTTCCGGGCAAATAGTCCAATGGTTTGGCACGAATACGGACATAGAATCGCTGAAGCAGGCGGAGGAAGTGATCACCCGACTAAATTCCGAGCTGGAGCAACGCGTCATTCAGCGCACATCAGAACTGGAAGCTGCCAACAAGGAGTTGGAAGCGTTCTCCTACTCTGTTTCACACGACCTGAGAGCGCCGCTGCGTTCCATTGACGGTTTCTCCCGGATCATTCTGGAAGAGTATTCGGACAAGTTTGACGCCGAAGGGAAAAGGCTCCTGAATATCATCCGGTCAAACACGCAGAAGATGGGGGAGCTCATTACCGATCTGCTCGACCTGTCGCGCGTAGGAAGAGACGAGATGAAGACGGTGCGCATCGACATGTCCACGCTCGCGAATTCCATATTCCATGAGGTCGTTCCGCCCGATGCCCGGAATCAGTATTCAATCTCCATCGGGGCGCTTCCCGACGCATACGGCGACCCTTCGCTCATGAGACAGGTCTGGCGGAATCTGATTTCCAATGCCATCAAGTTTACAGCACCCAAGGATGTGCGCAGGATTGAAATCGGCGGCCGCACTGAGGAGTCGCAGACTGTCTATTTCATACGGGACTCCGGGGTAGGTTTTGATCCCCAGTACACCCATAAGCTCTTTGGAGTGTTCCAAAGGCTGCACAAGACGGAGGAATTCGAAGGGACCGGGGTGGGTCTGGCGATCGTGCAGCGAATCGTTCACCGCCATGGAGGGCAGGCCTGGGCAGAAGGAAAAATCGGGGCAGGCGCCACCTTCTATTTTTCATTAACCTCAAAGGAGAGTAACCGTGAACAGCAACCCTGAGGTCGAAATTCTGCTTGTTGAAGACAACCCCAATGACGCCGAATTAGCTCTCAGGGCGCTGAAGAAGAACAACCTCGCCAACAACGTGGTCGTGGTCAGCGACGGCGAGGAGGCGATCGATTTCGTCTTTGCCCGCGGAAAGTACGCACACCGACAGATTGAAAACGGTCCGAGGGTGATTTTGCTTGACTTAAAGCTCCCAAAGGTGGACGGGCTCGAGGTTCTAAGGTTAGTCAAAGCCGACCCCCGGACAAAGGCAATTCCTGTCATCGTCTTGACATCGTCGAAAGAAGAAAAGGACATCGTCGAGAGTTACAAACTGGGAGTGAACAGCTACATTCTGAAACCGGTTGATTTCGACAAGTTTGTCGAGGCCGTCAAAGACATCGGATACTACTGGCTGCTCCTGAATCAATCAGCGAAAAAGTAAATTACACGGGCGAGACAATGGCACACGCGAATCCGTTGCGCATTTTGTTCGTCGAGGACCTTCCGTCCGACGCAGAATTGGCCGAGAGGGAGATTCGCAAGAGCGGAATCGAAATCACTCTGCGAAGAGTGGAGACGAAGGACTCATTTCTGCTGGCGCTGAAGGAATTTCAACCCGATGTGATCGTTTCGGACTACAAGATGCCGGAATTCGACGGAATGCAGGCCCTGAAACTCTCGCTCAAAAGGGATCCGGCAGTTCCATTCATTGTTCTTACCGGATCGATGAACGAAGAGACGGCTGTCGCATGTATGAAAGCCGGAGCGACGAATTATGTCATCAAGGAACACATTGAAAGACTCCCGTTTGCGATCAGGGAAGCCCTGGAGCAGAAGGAAGTGCGTGCCGCCAAGGATGAAGCCGAACGGGCTCTGAAGGAGAGCGAGGATCGCTTCAGAATACTCTTCGAGTCCGCGCCCGACGGTATGTTTCTCACGGACCTTGCCGGAACATTTACTGATGGGAACACGGCATCGGAAGAGATCGTCGGTTACAAGAGAGAAGAACTGATCGGAAAGAGCATATTCTCACTGAATCTCATCGCAAAAGCCGACCTCAGGAAAGCGACCACCCTTCTTGCACAGAATGTGATCGGGAAGGTCTATGGCCCGGTCGAGTTCAAGCTGTGCAGAAAGGACGGCAACCGGGTTGCGGTGGAAGTCCGAACGTATCCGGTGAAAATCGGAGACAGGACGCAGGTGCTGGGAATCGCCCGGGATATCACCGAGCGGAAGCGTGTGCAGGATGCGCTGTCGGAGAATGAACGAAACTTTCGCCAGCTGTTTGAGGAGGCCCCGGTTGGCTATCACGAAATTGACATTGAGGGGCGCCTTGTCCAGATAAACAGCACCGAATTGAAAATGCTGGGCTATGAAGCCAAAGAGATGCTGGGCCACCCGGTGTGGGATTTCATCGTCGAAAGTGACATTTCCCAAAAGGCAATTCAGTCCAAGATCACAGACTCTTCGCCCTCACATCACACGTACGAACGCACCTTTCGAAGGAGGGACGGGACATCGTTGCACGCACTCATCACCGATCGGGGACTCCGCGATAATGCCGGGGCAATCGTTGGTATTCGTTCCACAGTACAGGATAATACCGAGCGAAAGCGGGCGGAGGAATCCCAACTTGAGAGTGAACGGAGATTTCGCCAGTTGTTTGATGAGGCCCCGGTTGGTTATCATGAGCTCGATATTCAGGGCCGTATCATTGAGGTAAACCGCACGGAGTTGGAGATGCTTGGCTACAAAGCAGAAGAGATGCTGCACCACCACGTATGGGAGTTTACGGCAGACGGTGATACATCACAAAAGGCGATCACGGCCCAGATCGCCAACTCACATCCTTCCGAAGCCACCCATGAACGCACGTTCCGAAGGAAAGACGGAACAACCCTTGACGCACACATACAGAATCGGGTGATCCGGAATGAAAGCGGTAAAGCTGTGGGTCTTCGTGCAACACTCCAGGATATCACGGAGCGCAAGAAGCAAGAGCGCGAGCTCAGACTCATGGCGCAAACGGTCGCATCTGCCCGCGATTCTATCTCCATTACCGATCTCGAGAACAAATTACTCTTTGTCAATGACGCTTTCCTAAACACCTACGGATACGCCATAGAGGAGTTGCTTGGGAAAGACATTGCGATTGTAAGATCACCTCAAACTGGAGCGGCGATTGGAGCAAGCATTCTCCATGATACCCTGAGCGGGGGATGGCACGGTGAGTTATCTAACCGGCGAAAAGACGGCAGTGATTTCTTTGTAGAGCTTTGGACTTCAATCGTGAGAGACTCCGAAGGCACCCCAATAGCCGCGGTTGGCGTCGCGAGAGACATTTCTGTTCGCAAGTCAGTGGAGGAACACCTCAAGCAAAGCGAAGAGCACTTTCGTTTGATTGCGGAGAATGTCGCGGACATGATTGCGGTCTTGGATCTGGATGGTAGAAGAATATACAACAGTCCTTCTTACAAGAGTATCCTCGGGGACCCGGAGCTGTTGACGGGGACAGACGGCTTTCACGAGATCCATCCGGACGATGTGGCAATGGTCAAGAAAGTGTTCCAGGAAACCGTTAGAACGGGTATCGGGCAACGGATCGAATACCGGTTCTTGCTCAACGATGGATCAATAAGGACCATTGACTCGAAGGGAAGCGTGATCAGAGATACTCAAGGCACGATTTCTCAAATCGTCGTAGTGTCCCGCGATGTGACCGAGGAAAAGAAACTTGCAGCACAGTTTCTTCGGGCACAGCGGATGGAAAGCATTGGAACACTTGCCGCTGGTATTGCTCATGATCTTAACAACGTCCTTGCACCGATTCTGATGGCGATCGACATCCTGAGAGACAAGGTTTCCGATTCGACAGGGCAGAAGATTCTCGGTACGATTGAAACATCGGCAAAGCGAGGCGCGGACATAGTCAAGCAAGTGCTGGCATTCGGACGAGGAGTCAAAGGTGAGCGGATGCCTATACAGATCAAACATGTCATCAACGAAGTTGTGAAGATCGTCGATGAGACATTCCCAAAATCGATTGAGAGCAAGACAGATATCCCACGGGACCTATGGACGGTCTCGGCCGACGCGACACAGATGCACCAGGTTTTCCTAAACCTGCTGGTCAATGCGCGGGACGCCATGCCAATGGGAGGGACCATTTCGATATCGGCTGTGAACATGAACGTGGATGAGAATTACTCGCGCATGCATCCTGAGGCCAAACCAGGAGCTTACGTAGCGGTTTCGATTAGTGACACGGGAACGGGAATTCCCACAGATATCCGAGATAGGATTTTTGAGCCCTTCTTTACGACAAAGGAAATCGGTCGTGGCACCGGGCTTGGCCTCTCAACCACGCTTGCCATCGTAAAGAGCCATGAAGGGTTTATCAACCTGTACAGTGAAGCGGGGAAAGGGACGACGTTCAGGATATATATCCCGGCGACAAGTACGACTTCAAATGTCCCGGCAGTAAGTGAAGAAACGCAACTCCCCACAGGAAATGGTGAGCTGATCCTCGTGATTGATGATGAATCCGCTATCCGGGAGATTACAAAGGAGACGCTGAAGGCCAATGGTTACAAAGCCATAACTGCGAGCGATGGCGCGGAAGGAGTCGCCCTCTTTGCTGAAAACAAGAAGAAGATCAAGGCTGTGATCACTGACATCATGATGCCGGTCATGGATGGCACGGCCGCAATTCTCGTGCTGCGAAAGATAAGTCCAGAGGTAAAGATAATAGCGGCCAGCGGAATGACTGCCACAACCCAACATCCACTTCCATCAGATTCCAACGTCCAAGCATTCTTGACAAAGCCGTACACAGCGGAGAAGTTGCTTCAGACTCTGGCAGCGGTGCTACGTTGAATCGAGGTGCCATTTTCTTAACGAGGTTGCCAGACTCATTGCCAGGCACCACCAGGGAGCTCAGTCTGCATACTGTCGGCACCACCGAATATTTTCCGGGGGCGCCATGGCAGGACGAGTTAGGGAAGGTAATCCAGGTGAACCATCAAGAGTGAGTGGTAGAACGCCACACCTATACGAGGGGCTTCGATGAACGCAGATGACAAAAACCGGAAGTCTGTAGATCCCGCGTCCAACAAACATCGCAGATCCGAGCCACTGACCGACAAAACCGAACACCTCCTCCACACGATCCTTGCCAACGTGGAAGATTTGATTGCCGTTGTCGATTTGAGCGGCAAACGACTCTACAACAGTCCCTCCTACTCGAGAGTTTTCGGAAAGCGGGAAGAGTTGCGCGGGACTGACTCCTTCATGGACATCCATCCCGATGATCGTGAAATGGTTCGCCAGGTGTTTCTGGAGACTATCGAAACAGGAGTCGGCCGGCGAATTGTCTACCGCTTCGCCGTTCCCGACCGTCCGATCCGTCACATCGAATCCCAGGGAAATGTCATCCGTGATGCCCGCGGTGCCGTCGTCAACGTGATCATCGTCTCACGCGACATCACCGAGGCGAAGCAAGTCGGAGAGGAACGGACACGACTCGATATGGCCGTCGAACATGCGGCCGAGTCCATTGTCATCACGGACATTGACGGGACCATTGTCTATGCCAATCCCGCCTCAGAACTTCAGACCGGGTATACCAGGGACGAGTTGATCGGTGCCAACCCGCGAATTGTAAAGAGTGGGAAGCAGAACGAGTCATTCTACAGGACCCTCTGGGCCACCATCCTCCGGGGGGAGACCTGGTCCGGCGAGATCACCAACCGCCGAAAGAACGGGACACTGTACCGCGAACAGACGACAATTTCCCCGGTTCGCGACGAGGTGGGACATCTCATCAATTTCGTCGCCGTAAAGCGCGACGTGACGTACCAGCGGCAAATTGAAAACCAGCTGGCACAAGCTCAGAAAATGGCCGGCCTCAGTCAGCTTGCACGGGGCATCGCCCACGATCTGAACAATATAATGAGTGTGCTCAACGGCGTTTTCACACTGATGGAATCAGAAGTTCGTGACGATTTGTTGAAGCACTACCTACTACTTGGACAGGATGCGCTCAACAACGGAGTCAATGTTGGAAAACGGCTGATGGCATTTTCGAATATCGACGAGACCCCGCAGACGCCACTTGCCATCAGCGACGTGATCACGACCCTTCAGTCCACGTTGTTCCGCACGATTGAAAAAACCATTCTGATCACGGCGACGATCGAAGGGGAGCTGCCGTTGATCGGTGGGGATAAAGCTGCAATCTATCAGACCCTTTTGACAATATGCCTGAACGGGCGCGACGCGATTCTCGCTGCCCCCAGAGCAAACGAGCGGGGAAAGATCTGCATTACTGCCGATGTGCTTGAAGGAATGTACCTCCGGAACAAGTTCAAGGAAGCGACAGCCGACACGTATTTGCGTGTCCGGGTGTCCGATGATGGCGCCGGGATGGGGCCCGAGGCGGCCAAACACATATTCGAACCGTTCTTCACCACGAAGGAGCAAAAAGGCAATACCGGTCTCGGTCTTGCTGTGGCGTACGCCGTCGTGAAGGCCCATATCGGATTCATTGATTTCGAGTCGGAGCAGAATGCAGGAACCGCATTTGCCGTCTACTTCCCTGCACTGCACGTTGAGCTAGAAAGAATTGGGACATGTGCTTCTTACCGAACTGCGTGGCGGATCGGAGACGGTATTGCTGGTGGAAGATGAAGAGAGCCTCCGCCTGGTACTCGAAGAGACGCTTCGGAAGTACGGCTACAATGTCCTTGTTGCCTCTGACGGGTTCGAAGGGTACACACAGTTCGAAGAGCATCAGGAAGAGATTGCGGCCGTTGTGACGGATATGGGGCTCCCCCGCGAATCAGGATACGACATGTTCCTCCGCATCCGCACCATCGAACCCCGTGCCCGCGTGCTCTTCATGAGCGGCTATCTCGATCCTCGGCTTCGGTCGAAACTCGCCGTAGCAGGGGCAACGGCGTTTCTGGCCAAGCCGTTTGCCTCGTCCGCTCTCGTTTCGAAGTTGCGAGAGGTGCTCGATCAGGGAGAATAGAACCCTGATGGAGGTGAGCGGAATCGGTGTCTCCCGGTCGCACAATACATCTGCCAGAGAATGCATCTCTTCGCATAATGTATGAACGACTGGCCAGGTTGCACGCCCACTTCAATTCGTCTTTGCCGCCGCCTTGCGGCCGAACTTTCCCCGGCAACCCTGGCATCCACCGCGCGTGAATTTCGCCGCAGAGTGTTTGGCGATGAATGTCTCAATATCTTGATAGAATCCCTGATCGTCGCGAATCTTCCTCATCAGGCGCAAACAGGGAGAAGACCACCGAGTGTTTTCACGTCGTGGATTCCCGCCGCGCCAGTTGGACCATGTGTCCTTCACGCTTCTTGCCCGCCGTTATTGGGTATCTCTCATCATTCTCACCCCGTTCTGGAGGCATATTAGTACGCTTTTCTGAGCCTCCGGAGTGAGACGGGCTATCTGGGGTGAACCACCAAAACAAAAACAATAAGACCACATCCCCTTCTCCCTTCCAACCGGCCCAACGTCATCCAGATCTTATCCATTCCCCTCTTCCAGCTCCTACTTCGGCGCACTAAGAACCACGAAGCTGAAATCAGCCGGACCTTGGTAAGACACCCAGCGCTTCCTGTTTAACCGGCAACCACCTTTTTTCCGAAGATGAGGATACGTTTCGCCAGTGAGCGGATATCTGTGGCCTCGGGGTCAGCTTCGAAACTGTTCTTGGTTTTTTGCATGGCGGCAATACCAGTGGTTTTTGACCGACGTGAAATATTCCGGGGCCCTTCGCGGATCCAGACTGAACCATCATTTTTTTACCGTCTTCCCTCCCGGATTCCCCCAACTCTCTTCGGAATCGCGATGTTTGGACGACTTTGCGCCTTGGACCCGAGCAGACAACGGGCGTGTTTTTGACCGTCTCGATTTTGTTCCGCACCTGAGGCCGGATCCAATGAAGCGTCCCGCTTCTCCTACCGGGGAGTCATGGCCTTGGATCAAACTGCCGACTGCCTTTAATCGAGTCCCTGATTTGATCCTTGGTGGTTCTACGGCACTTCTTCGGGGTCAAGAGGCTCAGCTTCAGACAATCGTTGACTCTTCCGAGTGCTCCAGCCTCTCCGGTTCAATATCTCCAATGAACATGGGCTTTCCTTGCACAATTCGGTCGGTTTTTGAGCAGGGAATGAGGAGAATTTTGGGTCGCGGGAAAAATCATCACACTTGGGGCGGTACCAGATTCCATTCCGGAGGTGTCGCGGAGAGGGCCCAAAAATAAAAAAAACTCGATCCGGCTTCGCCGGGAAACCCTTGTTGCCGGGTGATTCGGCTTCTGAGAGAGGGGTGGGGTTTTATTTTTTTTGTTACAGCGGTTACGCGTGTTACGCGTATTTGACACACCTTACCTTTTGGAGATGAGGACTTCTATAGGAGTATATATGAGAGAACATCATCCAATACCAAGGTGTATCTAATATAGCGTAACACGTGTAACATTATCAGGAATCAGTGATTCCGCTTTGTTTTACTGGATTTCTGGTTACATCACTCCTGTAACTCGGGCGTAACGTCTGTAACCCCGAACCCTTCCAGGTCTATCCCAGCCGCTCGCGCCTTCTCGATATCAAGGCAAAGGGACCGCTGCTTCTTCCCTTCGAAATCGACTGGATGGCTGACGCTCAGGACGTAGTCACACTCTTTGAACAGCTTCAAGTACGACTCCTTATCCAGCAGGTCACCCTCGTACTTCGTTCTCGAGGCGTACTCCTTGAACTCGGGGAACACCTTGTTGAATCTGATGGCGATCGCGGGCTTCTTCTTAACCTCGGCGCTCGTCCACCAGGGGACTTGTTTGACAGTCGGTTCGAATGCCGAACTGGAACTGGTGATCTGCTTTTCGTTTTTCTGCCACATGAAGCCCAACTCCTCAATGAATTGATCCACCGACGAGCGTACGGAGCCTGAATCAGTCCCAGTGATCTCCTTCAGCTGATCGTCAAAGAAGTGCTTCGGATCGATTCTCGGCATCTCGAGTCCGTAGTGCATCGCGTAATCCTGGAAAAGGGTGAGCCCCAAGAGCATTACTGCAAGGTTATTCACGATTCGAGGTGCTACCGCCTTCGATTCAAAATATTCCTCGACATATTTCCTCGCCATCGAAAGGATCCCAGCAATATCCTGCGCCAGACAGAACTGGATGTACCGGGGCATAAAGCCTTCAAGAGGGAGATCCAGGATCCTATGAAAAGCTTCACGCATCTTCTTGTTTTTCTTCACAGCATCGTTGAACCGAATCATCAAAGTTCTCTCACGGATTGCGGGCTGATTGATGTTCCACTCTCCGAGGACTGCCATCGGGGCGAGAAGCTCGTATTCCACGGTGGTCTGATCCTCCCTTCCCTTCTGCTCGAGCTCTCCGTCGTATATCTCCCGGATGTACCGGAGGAGGCTATCAACCGACTCATCCTTCAGGTCCGACTCCTTGAATTCATCGTAAAACTGCGGAATTCCGTTCGTCGCGGAAAGGTTCTTCAGCATCGGAAACGGCTTCATATCGCATTTGTTCGGTATTGCATTTTTGTACCCGGCCATACGCATGAGCATCTTCGCAGTGCTCGTTTTCCCACTTCCTTGCCCCCCATGCATCAGGATCGAGGGAAAAGCCCCAATGTTCGACCGCACTATTTCCTTCAACGGTGTCGCGAAGAACCAACCCAAGAGCGGCAACAAAACCTTCCGTTCGTTCATCTCAAGGATATCGGGGTAGAAATGCCTGACGAGCTCCAGGTGTTCTGCGTCCGACAACGTCGTGTACGAGATCTTGTGGTAGAACGCGCCATTTCCTTTTTGGTAAGGGACGATAGACGGTTCATGGGATATCCCGCTTGCGGTGATATTCAGTCCTTCCGATACCCACATATTCTTAAATAGACCGATGACGTTTGTGCCTGTCTTCCGTACTGGTACTCGCCAGCTGATGTAGGCGCACAGCGCCTGCAAATCATTGTCGGATCCAACGCAAACACAATCCTGGTGCCCAATGGCCTTCAGGAGCTTCTGCTTGCTGTGCCAGTCGGTGCTTTCGAGCTGGACCCCCTGATAATCAAATCCCTGGGAACTCTGTATATCGCATACCAGGCAGTCATTGTCTTCGAGGACGAGGAGCTCCTTCGGGTGGATCGTGAATGTCGTAACCATCGTATCCGCCGCGCCGTTCTTCCCGCTGGCCGCCTTGTAAATACATTTGTTCTTCTCGATAAACTTCACAGGCAGAGATGTCGACGAGTCGCCATAGCGATCAAACATGTCAATCACCGTATCGACCAGCTTTTCGTCCGCATGCGGAGGGTCATTTCCCCTGTTCCAAGCTCTGATGAAATCCAGCGTCAATTCACGGTCAAACCCCTTGTTAATGTACATCCCGATCAGCTTTGTCATGCTGGCCGTCCGCCCACCGGGTGTAGTCCCCCGGAGCGCCTTCTTTATTGACTCTCCGACTTGTTCCTCTGCGTGACCTGCGGGTGAGGCGTTGAGGAATTCCGGCGATAGGCGCACCGCCGACTCGTTCACGTAGATGTCGGGATCGTACGACAAGAAGCACGCCCTTGCGACATCCTTTATGTCATCAGTCTCAACCCCATATCGCTCTTTCACAAGAGAACGGAAGTGCTGATAGATCCTCTTGTATTCCACCTCGGAAGTGACTTCCTTCTCCAGCGCAAAAGCGATCTTTAGACCATCACCGCTGGGGGAAAGAAAACACATGAATACTTCAGGGTCATGACGCAACGTCTCCCGGAGAATATCGAGGTTCGCTTGGATATGGTCCAGGTCCATCAGGATATACCGCACGGACTTAAACATTGCGGACTTCCGACTTCCATTCTCGAAATGTAGGAATGTGAAGTACGGTAGAAGCTTCGTTTTTAACTCTCGTCGCTCTTCATAGGACGAAGCAGACCGAACCGCGGCTACCTTGTGTTGAAGGTCAACCGAAGTGCGGATTTCTTCGACAATAGATGAAAGCGGCCGGAGGCTGGCCTTGGAGTCCTTTTTGTCAACGCGAGTGTCGTATGTGACGAGGATTGAATCGAGGATCCCAGACGGGTCTGGTCATTTGCAGCAACGGACAGTTTATTGAACTGAGGCTCCGCTGTTGTGGGTTTGGTATTTTGCATTGGTATTCATATTCGAATAGAGTAGGTTTTTCAAGTTCTTGATACAATTGGTGAGCCGTAGGCCCGATACGAGCCCGCAGTCGCTGTAATAGTCACGAATGATCTCGTCGAGATCATCTTTTTCAATAAGCCGGAATATCGTTTTCCCGTTGTCACGGTCGAACGAATCCAGGCGAGTCCCTCGCGCGACGAGGTATGCTGCCAAATAAAGATCCGATGTTGCGTACATATTCATATTCTCCTTATGAGGGCCAGACGTGAGGCCCAATTGTGGAATCGATTCAAAACAGGCTCAGCTGGGGGTCTTGATCCGGTAGTTCCTTCCATTCGCGTCCATCCAGCTCTCGGCCAAGCGGACGAGGATCGACCCCAGCATACTGCATGAAGTTGAACAGCACTCCAGCCGATATGCACTGATCTCGGATCTCTCTGGCCCAACTCGGGTCCATTCTGCGGAAGCCTTTGCCGGATTCTCCACCGACGAGAACCAGGTCAATGTTCTTCAGGTTAATTGTACCCACAGGTCCGAGAAGCGGTTCAAACATGACGAACCTATGACCGACGGGTATGTTCCTCAAATCATCAATCCTGGAAGCGTACTTCGCATTCTCGACGGTCACGCCCATCCAAATATTGCTCGTCCATTTCAGGTGGGGGGCACATTCGAGCATGCGCGAGGACCGTTTTGTCAACGCGAAGAACCGATGCCTGGAGCATTCATTCATTGTCCGAAATAACTCCGTCAGGAAGCTAAAGGGGATGTCGTCATGGAATAGGTCTCCCATGTTGTTGACGAAGAACGAGCCCGGCCTCTTCTTCTTTCTCGGTACATCAAGGAGATCTTCGTGGCAGGTTACCCGGCCGCCATTTCTATATTTCTCATTTGTCATCAACGGAATCAGTCTGTCCAATGCATAGCAGTTTTTGCAGCCATCGGAGTACTTCGTACAACCGGTTATCGGATTCCATACTTTTCCTAATTGGGATAGTCCTTTGCCCATTACATATGTGTTGGTCTTCTTGAATCATACTACAGGTCTCGCGGTGACACTTTGCCGGCGCGATACATCGAACGGAATGATCGTTCGCACTTCAAAAGGGGGTTTCTTACGAGTTACGGTTGGAGAGAGAGGGAGGAACTACGCGGGAAGGCGTCGATCAAATATCCGATTCTATGTCCAACGTTTCATGGTATACGGAACCAGTGGTCCTATTATTATTGTACTCATTTTTCTTGATTAAATCAAGTTAAATCATTATCATTAAAACTGACCAACAAAACATCCCCCGGCATGGCTCAAATCATTGAAAATGACGATATTCAGGGGGTTCAGCGCCTGATCCTGAGGCTAGCCGCGGCCGAGGGAATCTCTATATTCGAGCTCGCTGAACGAACCGGCTTGCACCCTACGACATTGTACGCTATTCTCAAGAAGAAACCGAGTGGCAACAGGAGGCCAGTCAGACGCGATACGATCAGATCCCTGGCAGACGGTAATCGGTACACTGTGACGTTTGACGCAATGAGGAAAAGGCTAGTCTTTGACAAGGCTGAATCTCCCGAGCCGAGAAATGAAGTTCAGGGACTATTGGAGGGCCTGCGTGGCGTGCTTGCCCGATCGGGGAGACGGAAGTTCACAGACGAAGAAAAGCAGAAGATACTCAACGTGATGGAGGCATTGATATCACGAGGATAGGACCTGACTAAGCAGACTAGGAGGATCAAGTGGCAAAGCGCAAACCGAAGCTACCACTCACATACGACGAACAAATTGAGCTGGATATAAAGGAAATGGAGAAATGGTTAATTTTGTACGAACAAGGCTCAGAAGAATTGCGTCGAATATTCGCGCCTGTCGTAGCGGCAATGCACAAGGCCATATATGACTATCGAATGGAAAGGCTAGCCAGGTTGAATAAACAACAGCCAACACAAACCGATGAACCACCGCCAGCCAAGTAGGTGAAATGCGAAACGGTTTGGACCGCCCTTAAGAGTGGTCCTTTTCTCCCCGGCATGAAGGTGTCTACCAGACATGAGCCTCTTCATTCCCAAACGTCTTCTCGTCAAGCCCCAATCAAAGCACTCCCGGAAGACTGCTGAAATCATCGAACGGGCGAAGAAGCTGGATCCTGCAATAGCCGTCGAATACCTCCCCTCCCCGGATTTCACGTATCCCGTCAGCTCCCCTCGCGAGAAGTTTCTGTACATGAAGGAATCGGCGATAATCTCTGAGCGATCTGAGGACTTCATTCGAACGTTTGATTCTCCTGGCAATATTGTCGAATCCCTCACGACGGTCCTCAATTTATCGTGGATGTGCGCCAACAACTGTGAATTCTGCTATCTGCAAACAAACCAGACTCCAGAGCACTACTTCTACACGAATCTCGATAAGGCCGAGCATGAGATCGCCTCTTCACCCGCAGCTCATGCAGCGATACTCACCCTCTGGACTCATCTGTCTCACTACTTTGGTACCCGCCTTATCAAGCTTCCGGATCGGTTCAAGGAGACTGCCGATTGGCTCAGGGATCTCTTCGTCGGCGCCCATGTGACGAGTGATGCAGAAGCAATCGATCGATATTCCCTTGGTCAGAACAATCTCGTCGAACAACTCAACGAAAACAACACCACGTTTCAGATCGACGCGACACGTTTCAGGCGCGATCGTGATACAATCAAGGAGTGGTACTCCCACAATCTCAAGTATCCGCTCACACTCACAGCGTCAGAATTCAATGATTTCCTTGCAGTGGATCACCTGACGGACAATAGCGCCTTCCTGATGTCAATGGTCCAGAAGTATCCTCGATTCAAGTTCACCATTCGGTCGAGATCCAGCTATGTTGACGGATTCCTCCGATATGACGGTCAAGAATCGCGCGAGATTCAATATCACACTGAGCCCCAGCCATGCAATCAATGAGTTTGAGCATGGCACCGCTTCGCTAGACGAACGGATACATGCTGCGCGTAGGATCCAGGAAGCCAAAGGGTACGCGCTTAGCCTCGTTCTGGAGCCCATCCTTACCTACGAGAATTACCTTGAGGATTATAAGCAGCTCGTTCGCAGTGCACTTACGGAATTGGACCCAAGTCGCATCCAGAAGATCATCCTCGGCAGCGCACGCTATACAGATCAATTAAAGGGAATGGTCCGGATGCATTTCCCGGATACTAAGCTGTTTGACGCTCCGCATACTCTCGTGCACCCAGTAGCACCAGACTCTAAGAATCGCTACGATCCTGAGACACGAAGAGACTTCTATTCTGAATTGATCGCAGAAATCAAGTCAATCCGCGATATCCCGATCGCGTTGGGGTCGGAAACACCAGATCTATGGGAGAGTTTGGGCATGAATACAGACGAGGAACTTGGAAACCGAGTCCATGAACCTGCGGGAGAGAATCGTAAGCCCTCGAATCACGACGACCCCGGCCGGGAGGAAAGGGCCGAAACTGGGTCAGACTTAAGGCGTGACGAGACCCCCATTCCAAGTGATGACGTCGAACCGAGTGAAGAAGGAGTAATTGGTACCTCGGAGACTGATTCCGAGACGGAGGAAAATATCCCTTACTGGAATTCAATTCGCCCGCAGGATTTCGATACTGTCGAGTCAATAATTGGAGAGTACGACGATTATGTCCCGCTCGAGCCTTTTGCGGATGCCGTCGATGAGCTTCGCCGAATGGCTACAGTTGTAGAGGTCCACGACGGAGACGTTATCAGCCTGAATGTTGATGACGGATGGCAAACTGAAGAAGTTCACACTCTCAATGATCTTCTCGCGCGCGATGCATACTTTCGCCCGGTTAAGATCATTGGACGCATTTCTCGGTTCCACCCAGTTACAGCATTTGGGCTGCAACACGGCGGGACGGCAAGTTTACGTGGCATAGAAATTGAAGACACGCAAGGCACAACGATCGAGTCGCTCGAGTTTCAAGAGGCGTGCGTGATGACCGATCTCGGGAGACTACACCGGGACCGCACCCGGTGCACTTTCTTCGGTACCATTGTGCCTTTCTACCCAAAGAAAAAAACAAAAACAAATAAGCCTAAACCCCGATTCTATCTTCACGACATCTCTACCGACGTCAGCCCTATCGACCTTGTCCCCTGGACGCCGACCGAGGAAAGTCCCACTGGTTTTGGAGTAGTGGTAGGCGGCAGGCGACATGGAATTCCAGTGGACCACCCGTATTCGATCCTAAGAGCCCACCCAGGCACGAACGGGGTCATCAATTACATCAAGCAGGAAGTAGCACAAGGGCTTCACATTCAGGCGCTGATTGAAGCTCACGAACTCGAGAGGGCACTAGAGTTTGTCATCCTTCAATCACTTTCCCAAGGCCGCGGTGATACCCTTGAAAAACTCCACGGCCTGATAATCGGGCCTCCAAACGTCGGAAAATCCTATTTGACAAGAGCCGCTTTGATCCTGAATACCATAGGACAGGAAATCAGTTCAAGTGGCCGGAAAGTAACAGTCGCAGGCCTGGTTGGAACGGTGAAATCGAAATCTAAGAGAAACATCAGCGAACCCGGGATCTTACCAATAAATAACGATGGAGTTGTGTGCATCCAGGAATTCCATGAAGTGCGTGCTGAAACACGAAAGGCGGTCTGTGGTATATTCGTCCGCATGATGGAGGAGGGCCAAGTTGTGGAGAGCACGACCGCCGCAACCGTCCATCCTACTGAGACTGCCCTCCTTCTTGATATGAACAAGTACAGCCAGATCGATCCATCGGGACATTTCAATTCGTTCACTGATATCGACATTCCCGTCAACATGCTTGCTCGGTTTGACTACATCGTTGAAATTCCTAGAAATGAGGCCCGCGCTATGGCAACTGCCTCAGGCATGACTGACAACTTTGATGTTATGGGGCGAAACGAAAGGTCAAACACCGAACCTTGGCAAATGCGCCTGAAGTACCTCATAGCGTTCTTGAGGTCCGAATACAGGGTGATAGAGAACCCGAAAAATGTGAGAGATCACATACACTCGAGGGTGACTGCGATGTTGGCCGAAGTGCCAGACCCGCTGCAGAGATTGGTTGAGGACATGCGCCTTCGGATCATGAGATCTGCCTTCAAGCTTACGAAGGCGGTCACAACGGCCAATGCGTCTCGGCAGTCGGCCATTGAATACGCAGACTTTGCGCTTAGGTTCGTTCAGGATAAAGTGGACTTCATCAAGAGCATCCACCTCGAGGACATCCCCGAAGAGAAACCAAGCATCAACGACAGGGAAAAGAGACGCGCTATCATTGAAGCTGAGTTTCGTGGCAAGAGATTTCTGCTAGATGAGGTTCTCGAACACCTCGCCTCAAAGATGGATGGTGAAATCGACAATAGAACTATCCGGCGGGACCTGGACGCCTTGGGATGGCATCCCCTTACCAAGCCAAAAGGGGCGTGGTCCCCGAAATGATGGGCCTCCAGAAGGGCAGAAGATCTCGAAATTGGCATATTTCAAGGCTCCGGAGCATGAAACAGCCGTGTCCAGATGTCCAGATGTCCGGATGTCCAGATTCAATGTGCCGTGAACTCACAAAGGGCCAATTATGGCTACAATGGACGAATTCCAACAGCTCCAGAAAGAAATCGCGGCCGAACGTGAAGCCGATAAGGCCTCACTGAAGGAGAAGATATCGACTCTTTCCAAAGCCCCTGTTGGAGACCTCCTAGAACTGAAAGACCATTGGATCCAGGAACGGAAGGCGAATCGTAAGCTGGATGAAGCAACACAGCGCAAGCGACGGGAGGCCGAGATCTGGCTCGAGGCGATTGACTACCTCTTTTCTCGCCCTCGGGCAGCGGGCGCATCGACGCAACAGGCGGGTGAAAACCTAGATCTAGACCAGGCCGCGGCCTATTTGAACATTTCAACTTCAACTCTGTATAAATGGACTAGCCAAAGTAAGATTCCACACACCACGGTAGGGGGGAAAAAGTTAAGCTTTGCGAAAAAGGATCTCGACGCCTTTCTCGAAGGTAACCGAAGACGGACAAATGAGGATCTCGACCGAGAAGCCGATCTAGAAGTTGGCAAATTAAGGGCTCGTCGGCAGAAGAATCCGAGAAAAGGGACTTGAATCTTCGTTCAGATTGAGTTACTTTTCGCAGCCAGCAACTTAACGATCGTGAGTTCAATAAAACCTTTCGAGACTTGATGTTCTGTGATGCATATTTGTTGCTCGAAAATGCTAGACTTCTTGTAACTAACTGTCAATAAATAAGTTATCGCTGCGGGAGTAATTCAGTGGTAGAATGCCAGCTTCCCAAGCTGGACGTCGCGGGTTCGAGTCCCGTCTCCCGCTCGAAGAAACGAGCTAGCCTTTTGGGTGGCTCGTTTCTGCATTTTGGGGTTCCGAATGAAAATCGCGTTGCGTCGCCGCCCTAACACGACGGCGCTCCCGACCCCCCCCACCCTGCCGTCGACCGACTTTCCATCTTCCCCCCTACCGGAAGTCGGCCGACTTGGGACTACCCCACCACTAGTCACCTTGCATTCGATTAGAGCGATGAATACGTTTAAGAATGGATATATTCAACGTCAAGATAATCTTCCTGGAAGACTACCGGCGTCTCGAACCGAACGAACAGTATTGGGTCGGCAGATCAGAGGAAGAACGATTGAGTGCGATGGAAATTCTCCGAAGGCAATGGGGAAAGCTCAATCCTGAAACGGGATATGAAAGTAGCCAACGACTTCGAAGAGTTCTTCGCGTCATTCAACGCCCACAACTGGAGAGTCATGTGACCAGATGAAGGGGTTGAAGCAAATTGAATCAAAATCGGAGAAAGACGTCGCGGGTTCGAGTCTCGTCTCCCCCCTCAAACACTCGGTCTTTCGGAAGTTTAGCCTGAATCTGAGACCCCTGGCTTTTCGGAAACAATCTAACTTATCAAGCCAGCGTTGTCGGTTCGGCAAAGACCCGAAGACAGTGTCTCCCCTCTCGCCCTAACGATACCTTCCAGCCCACAGTTCTTCCAGGAATTCCGCAAATGGAAGAATCATGATGTTGCCCACCTTACGACGACGTGGCTCCAACGCAACGCAGATATGGTGCTTCATTTTCCCCTCTTCCGCCAAAGCACGCAGGGAGCGAAGGTCGGAATCCCCAACGTTACGTTTCGCCTTCACTTCTACGGCGGTATGATCGCCAATAATGAAGTCCACTTCATAACCTGAGGCGGATCGCCAGAAAGAAAGAGGATCTCCCAGCTCATAGTCCCGGTAACAGATTAGCTCGTGCATGAGCAGCGTCTCGAATGCCTCCCCGAATTCGGTGGTGCCAGGCCGAAATTCACGTCCCTGGAGTGACGCCACTACTCCAACATCGAAGAAGTAATATTTCGAGGATACGAGTGGTTTCCTCTTCTTCGAAAAGGTCCATGCCGGGAGCTCATGCAGAAGCAGAGTATCTTTAAGGATCTCAAAGTACTCGTAGACAGTTGTGCGGGGGACCTGAGCATCATTAGCTATGTTGGTGAAGTTGACGACCGTCCCATTCGCCTGAGCTGCGACATGCAAGAATCTGCTGAACGCCGGGACATTGCGGGTGGCTCCCTCCGCCACGATCTCCTCTTGAAGGTACGACCCGGAGTATGCCTTGAGGTCTGCCACTGGATCGTCAGAGAAGTAGACCGGCGGCAGGAGCCCGTGTCGTGCGGCTCGCAACAAATCGTAATGCTCCCCCAGTTCCTTCCAGCAAAAAGGGTGAAGGTAAATGGTTCTCGCCCGTCCTCCGAGCAGATTTACACCCCCGCGGCGAAGTTTCCGGGGACTCGATCCGGTGAGGAGGAACCGAACTCCCCTACTCTCGATGAGACGATGCACCTCATGCAGAAGAACGGGCAGCCGCTGAATTTCGTCCACGACGACAAACTGCGTCCGGCTCTGCAGTTCTTCTCCGATGCGGCCCGGGTTCTGGCTCAACGCCACGAACACCGAGGAATCTAATAGATCATGGAGGCGGGTATCACTCATCTCCTGGTGAATTAGGTACGTTTTGCCGGTCTGGCGAGGTCCAAAGAGAAAGTGCGATTTCTTCTCCAGGAGACCATGAAGCTTGAGGATGCGTCGAATAGATGGGTTCATTGTGGATGACGTGTATGTCGTCATATAAAATGATAAATGACGACATCATTGTCAAGTACTCTCTGCGGGCGGGCGGCTTTGGATTGACCGGGAAATCACAAGGAATCTCAAAAATGCCTTGCAGAAAGGTAATTCCCCCATTCTTGCGAAAGGTGTCTCGATTGCCGGGGGAGCAGGTTATCGGATATCGATGATGCTATCCACATCCATCGTCGGTCGAGATTGAGGGGCGCCCGTCCCTGTAGCACAGGACGCCACTGTTGTCCCCCCACAAAAACGACTTCGTCGAGCAAAACCCCCAGGCCACGCACAGCGGTTCCCAAATTCCGTATGTTCGTCGCGTTCATCGGTCTAGAATCCTCTTCCTGAGTTCAACAGCGGCGACCGCCGAGGGATTGGGAGGCACCGGGGTCAAGCCTGGCGATTTTTTCCGTCGATTCTATTGGTCATTTAATCCTTTCCCCTTAAGAATCTGCCGAATGTATTTTGCGACCCTTGCCTCCCGGGTTTTAGATTGTTTGGGTGTGGAGAAGTAAAGAAGGTATGCTCTTTGCCGCCCTGGCGTCAATGCGCGAAAAGCAGTTTTCAATGCTGGGGATTCATCTAATTTACTTTGAAATTCTTCGGGCATCTCGAATTCCCTGGTCTTCTTGAGCTTCACTTTCAAGCCGGCTTTTTCCACTTCAATGGCTTCATATATGTAGGCTTTCACGACAGCCTTCAGTTCATTGATCTCCCGAATATCGGTGAACCGGATCTGCCGCGCCGCCTGCACATTCTTCGTTTGCTGGATGAGAATACCTTTTGTGTCCTGCAAGAGGGCACCCTTGAAAAACAAAAGCGCGCAATAATCCTTAAATGTATGTATCAACACGATGTTACTCTCCTGAAACGTGTAGCACGGACATCCCCACTTCAACTCTTCGGTCAGTGGGCAGTCAAGAACGATAGCCCTCAATTTCTCTACTTCTTTTTGCCACCTGCCTGCCTTACTGAAGAAGAAATCGACTTTGGGGTTCATGCTATTCTCTCATAAAGATGGGTACTTAGGCGTGAATTTCACACGGGAGTGAGAGGGGCGCGACATTCAGTTGAAGCGATTTATGAGAGCTACCAGGTATTTCGACCGAACCTGGTCGCTCGCAAGGATTTGCCGGGCGGGGGGAAGCTTGAGTATGACCCCCAGGATGGCCGCCATCGCTCTGTGGCTGGTCAGGGCGTGGTTATCGAATATGAGATTCTGGAGTTTTCCCCGTTCGATCGCCATCAGCACCGCCCGATGCGTTCCATTCACCGGGGTCAGAACCCGCTCTTTCCGCGACTGGAGGCGCAGGCTGTCGTGTGAGCAGTTGCGGACACACACGCCGCAGCCGAGACATCGTTCTTCATCGAGCGCCGCCTTCTTCATCCTGGGATGGTGCGGGTTGTTGGCGGAAACGAGCGTCATCGCCTCGACCGGGCAGACATTGACGCATTTGCCGCACCCGTTGCACGTCTCCTCGTCGACCACCGGCAGATAGTTGGTGGTGTGTATCGGGTGCAGGACGCTGAACCGACGCTGTGCGATCATCGCCTCGCAACAACAGCCGCAGCAGTTGCAGATGAAGTTGACCCGGTGCTGGACATTCTCACCGAACTGCACAAGGTTTCTGTCGTAGGCCGTTTCCAGCAGTCCCCTGCATTCTCCGGCAGTGATGCTCCGGGCGACCCCGTGCCTCGTCAGGGATGCGGCGGTGGAGTTGAAGGTCATGCAGATATCCATCGGAGCGTCGCAGGCGCCCCCATGGTGCCACATCTTGTGCCTGCAGTAGCACATCCCGACCCCGATATGAGTCGCGGAATCGATCACATGCGTCGCCCGCTCGTAGTCGAGCACGTGCAGGCCGTTCTCCGACGGAAGGGCCGGCTCATTGACAAAGGCCCTCCCCAGGTGCGTAATACCATCCCCGAAAAGGTGCCGGACAAACTCCTCCTCGACGTTCAGGTACTCGTACAAGAGCTCCGCAAGCAGCTTCTGGTCGATGTCGCCGCGGAGGCGCATTAACGAAAACTCGAAGAAACCGGCCATGGGGGGGGGAAGCGTATAGGTTCCGTCGACGTCGAGAAGAATGCCCCGGGAGGCCAGTTCATCGAGCACGCGCTGCGCATCGGGAACCGTTGTTTTCCAGACGCGGGCGGCTTTCTCCACGCTGAAGGGCTTGATCGGGAGAAGGGCGACGAGTTCCGCCTCCCGTTCGCCGAACAGGAGATGCAGTATCTTATAGAGTACTTCGGAAGGAGGAGCACCCTGGGGAAAACGATTGAGGCGCTCAACGAGGTCTGTGTATCCGGACTTCAACGTTTGATGGGCCATTGGGGCTCCGAAGCGTTTGCCGCCGCTGTTCCCGCTTCCTGACGCCTGAAATCTATGATCGGGCACGTTGAAAGGCAAGCCGGCCATTCGTCCAGAAGATTGTGAATCCGGTCAAAAAGAGGAGGTTCGTCAAAACCGGGGTTCCCATGGTATACAGTGTATGTCAAAGAAGCCAGCCGGGCGAAGACGGTCTCCAACCCTCTCTGAGCTGTTCTCGGAGGTATTGCGTTATGTCGGGGCGACGCTTGAACCGGGGACGCTGGCGATCTACCAGACCACGTTCGCTCACTTGAGGAAATCCGCCGGCAATCCCCCACTCTCCTCCCTTGGTCCCCGCACTTTCGACAGATACAAGATCGAGAGGCTGTCCGATGTGGCCCCGGCAACGGTCAACATCGAGCTGCGCACGCTCAAGGCGGCGTTCCGGATGGGCGTCAAGTGGGATATGCTCCAGAAGAGTCCGCTCGAAGGCGTCTCACTGGCGAGGTTCCCCGAAAGAGAACCCGCGTACTACGGGCGCCAGGAATTCCAGAGCCTTCTCGACGCTATCCGGGAGCGGTGGCTTCATGATGTGGTGCTTTTCGCAGCGGTGACGGGTATGAGGCAGGGGGAGATTCTCTCCCTCAGGTGGGATCAGGTGGATCTGGGAGCCAAGGTTGCCCGTCTCCGTAGCAGCGCTTCATTCAGGACAAAGACCGGGAAGCGAAGGTCCGTGCCTCTCGCAGAGACTGCTATCCGGGTATTGCATGAACGGGAATCCGCCAGTGAGTCAGCGTTCGTCTTTACACACCGGGGAAGGCCGCTCATGAGGCGGTGGGTGACGACCAAGTTGCGCAGGTACGTGAGGGAACTCGGGCTGGACCGCCGGCTCAACTTCCATTCGTTGAGAAGGTCATTTGCCTCGTGGCTCGCACTCGACGGCGTTTCGATCTACCAGATCTCAAAGCTGCTGGGACACAGCGATGTGAAGATCACGCAACACTACTATGCACACCTGGAGCCCGCCGAGCTTCATGAGGTCGTTGATAGAATAGCATTTCGAATCGACCACTCCTCTACACAAACGCCTGGACAAATCTCCCAGGCGCGAAAGAAGCGAGCAATAGAGGCAACATGACCAGTGCAAAGCCAACCGCACCCGGTGCATAGCGGCCGAGAATAATCGTGGCAAGCAGGTGAGGGACAAACACATTGAAGAGTATCATGACCAATGCGCCCCCCATCATGTATTTTCCGGCCCTGTTATCGAATCTCGAGAAGTACCAACAGACGAATGCCACACACCGGCGGACTGAGACCACACAGGGAGCCAGAGGGCTTCTTCGAGATTGTGAACTGTCTCTGATATCGCAAGGATCCAGACAAGTTTCTTGAAATCGACGCGATTCAATTCGAGCAATATCTCATTCATCTCGGTTGTCCCACTGATTGGACGCTGCATGCGCCCAGTCTATTTGGAAAATGTGCGGAATTCCGCTGCTGGGAAGGTCTATTCAGCATAGTTTAACAGCGAAAGACCTTATTTAAAACTAGCGGCTAAAATTGAATAGCAGGAAGTGAAAGAAATCGCCAAATTCGATGGGAAATAACCATATCAGAGGCCTCCTGTCCTCTTTGGGCCCGCGTTGACATTGGCTGGACCGCACGCTAAATTTCAGTACGTTCATTCTCAAACCGGGGTTTCTCTTAGGAGGGAAACCCCGGCTTCTTTGTGAACCTGGCGTGTGCGCTCCACGGTACATAGACGTCGGGTGATACCATGAAAAACCCCATTCGCTGGCTTGTTCCCGGCCTAATCCTCTCAAGTGCACTCCCCTCAGGCTGCTCGGACTTAGGCCTCACTCCACCGATCCTCCCTGCGGTCGTGTCCTTCCAGGTCACCCCCAAGAGCATCCTCGAGGGGGACACCGTGGTTGTCAGACTCCGCGCCACAGCCGACCACGGGCTCGCGCTGGGTATCATCGATTACCGCGACGGTGCGAAGAGAGACTCTGTCAGGCTCTCGGGATTCAGCGATTCCGCCAGGGCGGCGCACATCTACCAGGTGCCCGGGATATTCTGGGCGACACTGACAATTGTCGATGCCGCGGGCGAGAAAGCGATGGCAATGGATTCGGTCTTTGTGCGCGCAAACCAGCTGCCGACGATCACCAACTCTCTGACGGGCACTGAAGGGTACGTGTCGGTGATCCCCAGCAAGGCACTTGCGTACGATCCTGAAGGAGATCCGTTCACGGTTTCGGTGTTGCCGCTGAGCCCGGGGCTGGTGTTCCAGTTAAACACGAAAAAAGATTCCGCGATCTACTATCTGACGAACCCGGATGACAACGGGACGAAGCAGGGGGTGGTGACGGTCATCGATCAGAAAAACAGGAAAGTGGAGCGGGCGATCGATATCGTTTTTCAACCGCTTGATGACATACGGGGACGGGTCCATGACCGGTTTGAGGGGACCTATCTTGCCACGTACAGTCCGGCGGCGGTCATGCACGGTCCGCTTACGGGGTGGGTCGAGGTGGCCTCCCCGTCCAACCCCGTGAGGGTGTCCGTGGATGCGAACGGCAATTACGCACTCCCGAAGCTCTTCCCCTCGAACCATACGCTCCGCGCATTCATTACGAACGGTGTCGATTCGAGCTTCATTGCAACATACCAGACTTCCCCCGGGGACCAGACGTTCGACATCGGCGTCGAGACGAATGCAGGCACCGGCATGTCATTGGGGAGACTGCTCTCGATGTACCAGCTGGCCAATTTCCGCAGCACTGAGGGAATGAACCAGCCCGGATGGCTCACGGGGATGGATCTCAAAGAGAATGGCCCGTTTTACGTCTACTATCTCTTCGGAAGAGACACGAGTATAACCTGGTTCAATGCGCGGCACTTTACCGCGGCACAGGAGAACTGGGTCGAGAACGAAATCCTGTCGAGATGTCTCGCGCATCTGGATCCCGCCCATCGGCCAGGCATATTCAAGGGGGGGCCCGCCGACCCGGTTCCCATGACCATCCGGGGGGGCCCGGATCAGAACATCCCGTCAAACCGGAATGTCATCGTCTATGCAAATCTCATTTCACAGGTGACTGACGCACAGGTATCCATGTGGGGGGTGGTCCCCGACGGGGTGTACTCCGTCGGGCGGATCGCTCTCAATTGCGGCGACACAATCGCCCCGCCGTACGGTATTTCGATTGCCAGAATCGTTCAGAAGGTTGAATCAACGATATCCGGGACCGGAACCCTCCAGGACCCCTACTATAATGACAAGACCGTACGGGCTGATTCCACAGTTCTTGACACGCCGTCAATCGCAGACATGAAGCTTGACTGGCAGGTCATACTGGAACTGCCGGGCGAGTGGACCCAGATCAATATAGAATCGAAGTACTTCGGGTTGCCCTGAGAAGAACGCGCTCATTTTTTGTTTTTGACATACGTATCCGCCCACTCGAAACTCTCGGCCAGGACGTCGAGCACCGATTCGCGCGCCGAGTATCCATGGCTCTCGCAGGGGAGCATCACGAGCCGGGCGGTCCCCCCTGTCCCCTTCAACGCCTGAAACAGTCGTTCTGATTGGATCGGGAACGTCCCCGTGTTGTTGTCGGCCTCTCCGTGAATGAGCAGGAGCGGCGTCTTGATCCTGTCTGCGTACGTAAAGGGAGACATGTTCATGTACGTGTCTCTCGCCTCCCAGAACGAACGTCTCTCGGTCTGAAACCCGAAGGGGGTCAGCGTCCTGTTGTATGCCCCGCTCCGGGCAATCCCGGCGGCGAACAGGTCGGAGTGGGCCAGCAGGTTCACGGTCATAAAGGCGCCGTAGCTGTGCCCCGAAACGCACACGCGCCGCCGGTCGATCACTCCCATCGAGTCCAGGTGGTCAATCGCCGCTTTCGCGGAGCTGACAATCTGTTCGACGAACGTGTTGTTGACGGTTTCCGGGTCGCCGATCACGGGCATCGTCGCATCCATGAGCACCGCATACCTCTGCGTTACAAAGAAGAGCGGCGTCGCTCCGCGGAAGAACGTGAATGCGTCCGGGGAACCCCGAACCTGCCCCGCGGTCGCGGCATCGGAATATTCGAGGGGGTAGGCCCAGATGAGGCATGGCAGCCGCTCGCCGGCCTTGTGGTCGGCAGGGAGGTAGAGCATGCCTGTCAGCGGGACCCCGTCCGGCCGCATGTACCTGATCAATTCCTTCTTCATTCCTGTCAGCCCGGGCGCGGGATCGGCGAAGGCGGTGAGCGCTCTGCGCTCCGGCTTGCCGGCTTCCCTCTCGAAATAGTTCGGCGGCTGCGTGCGGGTTTCAAACCGGGTCAGGAATTTGGTGTACCCGGGACCGATGAACGAGAGGAACCTCTCGAGTCCCCCCTCCTCCGAGCGGAAGAGCGTCGTCTTCTCTTTCGAAACGATATTCATCCTGTCAAGAAACGGCCTGTCGCCGTGTTCCGTCGCGCCGGAGCCGGTCAGGTATATCCAGTCCCCGTCCCGGATCACGGTGGTCTCTCCGTCCGGCTTTGTTCCGTAGACAGGCCGTCCGGGATTGTGGTATTCGTCGTTGACGCTGAGGTCGAACAGGACGCGGCGGCTGGAGGCGGGATCCGCAACCGACAAGAACGCCGTGGTCCTCCAGCGGCGGTCCCTGTTGTATTCCGTCACCAGGGCATCGTCTTTCGTGGACAGCCACTCGAACCCTTCGAATCTATTCTGCACCTGGAACAGTTCCTTGGCCTCGCCGGTAAACGGCGCGGAGAGCGTCATGATCCTGTCGCGGAAAGGGACTTTGCGGACAGGGTCACCGCCGTCAAGAGCCTCGGGCCAGACGAGCGTGGCGCTTTGGAGCGGCTGCCATTCGACATCCCGCGGGCCGGTCTGGACCCCCTGTGTCGGGATTTCGTCGGTGACGGGGAATTCTGCGATGGTCTTCACCGTCCTCCCCGACCTGTCCCACACGAGTATCGAACGGGTGAAATCTTCATACGTGACGCGGTATGAATAGGGCTTCCGGATCTCCGTGACGAGGAGGTATTTCCCGTCGGGAGACAGATCCGCCGCTGCATAGAGTCCCGCCGCGCCGATCTCCTTCGCCTTCCCGTCCCTCACGTCGACCTGCATGATCTGGCATCTCGCATAGTACGTAAAGAGATCCTCGTCGTACTGGCTCTTCAGCAGATCTTCGAACGTGGCGACCTTCGCCATCCTGCCGTGGGTTTCCTCGGTATTGGGTCCCAGCGGCCTCTTCGGCACCGGCGGAGGGATTCCGCGGCGTGGGTCGATGGCCCGTACCAGCAGCGTCGTGTTGTCGCTCATCCACGCAAAGGGGGTGCCGAGTACGTCATTGAGACGCAATCCCGGTATTGCCGAGGCCTTCCCGGTCGCCGCCTCCGCCACATAGAGGTGTATCCCGTCTTCGGCCTCCAGCGGGAATGCGATCCGGTTGCCGTCGTGGGACCAGACCGGAACACCGATCCTGGATTCAGGAGGAAGAACCACCGTTACGTCGGTGTTGTTCTCGAGGTTCTTCACTGTTATTCCCGTGTACTGCGTGATTCGCTGACGTCCGGATATCAGCGGCGATATTCGAATCCCTGCAATGCGCAACAGGGGACGGGCGAGGTATTCGATTGAAGGGTTGGGTAGGATGTCAACGACCATCATCGCGGTGCGGGCAGGACTCACGATGACGAGCGGGGTCGGCCGGGCATCCACGATCTTCACAACCTCATCGGGAGGGAGTTTGTACGGACTCTGCGAGAGGGCGAGGGACGACACGAGAATGAGCACTACAGCGACGAATCTGTGCCGCATTTTGACCTCCGAGGTTTGTTCTATTTCAAGGTTATAAGCTTACGCACGGCGACATAACGCCTTGCAGGATCAGTCACCGGGGCTGCTTCGAGCCTGCAGAAGTAAACTCCCGATGCGATAGCCGGATTCCAGGTCACGCTGTTCCATCCCGCGGGTTGGTCGCCATTCACGAGTTCGGCAACGACCTGGCCGAGCGTGTTATACACCTCGAGATGCACACGGCTTTGCGCCGGGAGGGCATAGCGGATCGTCGTCGCAGGATTGAACGGATTGGGATAGTTCTGCGCAAGTTCGAATCCCGCCGGAGCCGCAGGCGAGGGCGCTTCGGCTGACGTGAGGATTTCAGAGAGGGGCCGACGCCAGACGCCACTGTCCACGTCACCCACTACGAGGTAGCCGTTCAGCGCGCACATCGAGTTCGTATAGAATGTCGGATGGTCAACCGAAACGGATTTCCATGTTTTCCCCGAATCCCCGGATGCGAAAAGCCCGCGCCTGAACGTTCCGGCGAAGAATGTGTCATTCTCCAGGAAGAGATTGAAGACGAGCCTTGCCGACGAACCGAGGCCCGAATCGCTCTCCACCCAGGTTTTCCCGGAATTCGCCGATCGAAACATGCCCTGCGCTCCTGCCGCCAGGACGAGTGAATCGACGGACGCAAGCGGACCGAACAGGGTGTCGTTGACGACCGTCCAGGTGGATCCCTGGTCGGTCGAGCGCGAAGCTCCGGTCACGGTGGCAGAAAGGTAGAGATCTGTCGAGGTTGACGAGAATCGCTGAACATCCGGTCCCACCGCGGGGGAAGGAACATTCGTCCAGCGAATTCCGTTATCCGTCGATCGAAAGAGGCCAAACCCGAGCGTGCCCGCGAGAAGGACCCCCTTCTGTTTCGTGACGCTGACAGTCCCCGGGTTCGTCATTCCGCTATCGCGGATCTGCCAGGTGGCTCCCCAATCGGTGCTGATACCGATCCCCCCGGCCTCCGCCGCGTAAAGCGTGGAATCAGCCTCGATGAGCTGAAACCCCCCGAAGCTCTGATTGATGCTCCCGGAAGAAGACCAGTGACTCCCGTTATCGGCGGACCGGTACAGGTTGTTCATCGAAGTCAGCATGAGGATCGTGCTGTCTCTGACGACCATCGAAACCGGGAAATCATGAATCGCGGGAGTGTAGTCGGAGCGGACCCACTGGGCGGAGGAGATGGCGGGTAAGAGGATCACAAGGAAGTGGAGTCTTGTCATCGTATCCCGCGCAATGCGGCGGTATGTTTGCGGCTGCGCCAGGTCAGTGTGCGATCCACTTCGTGACCGGGCTACCGAGAAACTCTGACAATGCGATCCCTCCCGCCAGTAGTAGACCTCCAGTCCCCGTGTTCGACACTCGTTCACTATATGGGCGCCGACTGCGGATTCGACTAATCTCCCCCAGCAGGCCGGCGTCCCTCTTGCCGTTTCAAAGCCATACTCTGATTGGGCAGCAATGAACGCATTGTTGAGCGCCACGAATTTCGGACTTGAGCCCCGCTGCCGGATCCTCTGCCCGGCATATTTGTTCAGCCCGGTCAGCATGCCCGCCGCGTCGAGCAATTCGAGATAATGGGCCAGCGTTGTCGTGTTTCCCGCATCCTGAAGCTGTCCCACTATTTTGGTGTACGAGAGTATCCGGCCGGAATACGAACAGCCCAGGCTGAAGAGCTGTCGAAGAAGGGCCGGTTTGTCGACACGGTTGAGCTGAAGAAGGTCCCGGGACAGGGTCGTTTCGATCATCGAATCGAGTATGTACCGCTTCCACCGGTCTTCGTCTTCAACAAGATCCGCGGCCCCCGGATATCCTCCGAAGAAGATATACCGATCGAGATCCCAACCAAATGCGGCATTCATCTCGAAGGACGACCAGTGGGTCAACCGAAGCATCTTAAATCGGCCCGTGAGACTCTCGGTGAGATCCTTCTGCATGAGCAGTGGAGCGGATCCCAGGATAAGGACCCTGAGGGGGAGTTTCGCGGCAGTGTCTTGGTCCCACAGGCGCTTGATCTGTTCGGACCAGGCAGGAATCTTCTGTGTTTCGTCCACAACCAGCACGCTCCCGCGTCTGCCTGCCTCCCTTGGCCTATGTCCTGGCTATTGCCCATTATTGAGTATTTACAATATCAGGCCCCCCCCCTCCGGTGAGACGGGCCGGGACGAGGGGGGGGGTATCCCGAAGCTCTAGATCCCTTCTTTGACCTCGATGATCTCATCGGCAAGGAGGCCGTGCGCTTCGCGGTGGACTGCCGCCGCCGCCTGCTTGCTCGGCGCCTCGACCAGGCAGAACACCTTCCCGGCATTTTCGTCAAACCAATATTTCAGGTATTTGACGCCGTGCTTCTTCTGGATCTCGACATCCTTCGCATGGGCGCCTTTGACGGCTTCGGCGGTTAAGCCCGGAACATGATTGTGTATATCCATGTAGAGCGGCATGACGAGCCTCCTTATGATTGATTGGAATTGTGATGTAAATACAATCAATCACGGCTCAGAGTTGGTCATTGACAGCTTTTTGAAACACGCCGAGAGCGGCCCGAATCTGCACCTCGTATTGATCCCGGATGATTTTCAGGCATTCATCCGGACCCTTCCCGAGCAGGGACACTGTCATGCCCACGAATCCCTGGGCGGGGAAGATCCGTTGAGAAAGGAATTGACGGCTTCGACGAGCAACCGGGAATGCATGAGGTTGTAGTGCGTGTACCCGGGAATGACGGCCAGCCGGGAGACGGGGCGGGCCGAACCGTCCAGACCGGCGTCACGTTTCCCGCCCCCGAGGAGTCCGAAGAAATCGACGATCGCGGAGGTCTGCACGGAATCCGCGTCTGCAAAGACAAGCATGACAGGCATTGAGAGGGCGGCAATCCCCTTCGACCAGTCATAATCCTGCCCGAGAAGTTGACTCAGCTTGGTGAAGAGCGACTCCCAGTTCACGCCCGTGTAGATCTTTGCGAGAGGGGAATGTTTCATCCCTTCGGCTGCGCCCGGGCCCATTTGCGTCATGCCCACGAGAACTTCCGGATACCAGCCGTTCCTCTTGTGTGAGGTCGAAACGACCACGAGTTTCCCCACGACCTCCGGGTGCCTGATCGCGGTCTGGATTGCGACGCCGGCTCCCAGCGAGTACCCGAAGATGTCCGCCTGATTGATTTTGAGGTGTCCGAGGAGCCCGGCGATGTCATCGGCCATAAGCTCAAAACGAAGGGGACGGTCAATGTCGGCGGTCCGGCCGTGCCCCTGCAGGTCAACGGCGATGACGCGGCGCGACTTTGCCAGGCGGGGGAGTATGGGCCTCATCATCTCGATTCCTCCCACACCCCCGTGGAGAAGGACGAGCGGGAGGCTTCTCCTCGTCCTTTTCCCGTGCAGCTCGTAATGCAGGTTCAATCCGTTCACCGGGGCATAGTTTCCGCGAGTCCTGGGAGTCTTCACGTGCACCCTCCTTCTTTTTCTCCCGCTCAACATATTGAACAGGAGAGATATACGCAAATTCCTCCCAGACAGGTTCGGCTGCCGGGAAAGTCCGTTTATTCCCGAAACTATTACGACCGAACCTGCATACATTAGTAGATGCAGGGGATGGCCGGGTGCGTTGCACACAACCGACAACAACGCAGTGGAGGAGTGACGTGGAAGATTCCGTGAAGATTCATCCGGGACCGTTGACGGTCCGCCAGGCCGTCATGGCCGTCATGTTGATCGCCTGCGTGTTTGCCCCCCGGCCGGAAGCCCGGGGGAACGCCCGCGGAGAGGCACGGAGTACAAAATATGTCTGCGTCCCCTGCGACCTCCCCTGCGACTCAAAGTCGTTCGATAGACCCGGGAACTGTCCGGACTGCGGGATGGCGCTCGTCACCGAAGAGGAAGCGAAGGCAAAACTTGCGGAAACCCCGCCGGCCCCGAAAGTCGCCATACTCATATTCGACGGGGTGGAGATCATCGATTATACCGGCCCGTACGAGATTTTCGGCGCCGCGGGATTCGACGTCTACACTGTCGCCAGGACCAAAGACCCGATTACGACAGCGATGGGCATGACTGTAGTTCCGGCGTATTCGTTCGATGACGCCCCCCTGCCCGACGTCCTCGTCGTTCCCGGCGGCGGCGTGAAGGCGACGCAGAGGAACGAACCGACGCTCAAATGGATAAAGGACGAGACGGCAAAGGTCCGGCATACCATGTCGGTATGCAACGGGGCGTTCATACTCGCGAGCGCCGGGCTCCTTGACGGACTCTCCGCCACGACGACGAACGGGAATATCCCGCGGCTGAGGTTGCAATTCCCGAAGATCAACGTCATCGAGGACGAGCGCTACGTGGACAACGGGAAGATCATCACCGCGGCGGGTCTCTCCGCCGGAATCGACGGCGCGCTGCACGTCGTCGAGCTGCTGGCAGGAAAAGGGACAGCCGAGCAGACAGCGCTCGACGAGGAATATGACTGGCACGGGAACTCCCGGTTTGTCCGTGCGTCACTTGCCGATCACGTTCTTCCCAACCTGTATCTCTCGCAGGACTTCGGTAACTGGGAGATCGTCACAACGGAAGGATCGACCGACCGCTGGGTCCTGTCGCTCCGAGGTACGTCGGACAAAACGGCAGCGGATCTGATGAACCACTTCGACCAGAAGATCGAATCCGACAGGGCCTGGAAGAAGACTGATGATTGGAGGGAGGGGAAGAGCCGATGGGCGCTCCGGACGAAGGACGGAAAAACCTGGAGCGGGACGGTGACGGTCCGGATCCTACCCGGGGAAAGCCACAAATTCACGGTGATCGTCTCGGTGGCCCGGGAGGGTTAAGGAGCAGGAGTGCCCTTCAGCAACGGGATCACAGCCCCCTCGCGAAGGGGGCTTTTTTTGTGCCCGATCCGCCGATAGAGAGATTGTTCTTGACTCTCAGTCAGCCGTCCCCCAATTTCAGTGGAGGAACGAGCCCCGCCAGTAGCGGAGGGGACGACACGCACGACGTCCAAAGAAGAGAGGGCACGATGAAACCGGAACCGATCATCATCGACCGAACGCTTGACGCACCGCCGGAGAGGATCTGGAGGGCCCTGACAGACAGGGACGAGATGAAAAAGTGGTATTTCGACATCGCGGAGTTCAAGCCGGTGGTGGGGTTCGAATTCCGGTTCACGGGAGGGACGGAGGAGAAGAAGTATCTCCACGTCTGCAAAATCACGGAGATTGTCGCGGGGAAGAGAATCTCGTACAGCTGGCGGTACGACGGGGTCCAGGGGATCTCCCAGGTGACGTTCGAGCTCTTCAAAGAGAAAAATCAAACCCGCGTGAGGCTGACGCACAAAGGGCTCGAATCATTCCCCGCGGACGACCCGAACATGCATCGGAGCAGCTTCCTCGCCGGCTGGACGCACATCGTCGGCACTTCCCTGAAGGTGTATGTTGAAGGAAAGTCTGCTTGACATTAGTCGTTCAAATTACCGCTTTGGCAGTATAATCAGTCATCAATGACTGTTTCTTACTGCCTGAGCAGTACTCAACTTGACAATTTACCGCTTTAACAGTATTATTGGAAAAGACGAGACCATAATGCTGCTGGAGCGGTTAATACATGAGTGACGTTCAACACTTGGCTGGGGCCATTCGATTCCACAGGAAGAGAGCCGGTCTGAGCCAGCAGGCGCTTGCCAGGCTTGCCGGAGTGGGAAAGACGGCGGTCTTTGACCTTGAGAAAGGGAAGGAAACCGTACAACTCGACACGATGGTGAAAGTACTTCTCGCGCTCAACATATCAATTCGGTTCGACGGTCCGCTTATGCGAGAATTCAATCGGGAGGTCACCGAATGAACCAGGCACGGGTGTTCGTCAACGGCTCTCCGGCAGGCGTCCTCCAGGAGCTGGATCGGGGGAGACATTACATCTTCCGCTATCTCGATACATACAAAGGGGATTCCGTCTCTCTGACCATGCCCGTGACGCAGCGCGAGTACACATTCGACGGGTTTCCGCCGTTCTTTGACGGCGTCCTTCCCGAAGGAGTCATGCTCGAAGGACTGCTGCAGAATGCGAAGATCGACAGGGACGACCTCTTCTCCCAGCTCGTCGCCGTGGGGAAGGATCTCGTGGGCGAAGTCACCGTAGAGAGGATGCCTTGAATCGGTGCCCGATCTCATACGCCGAGATTCCGGACGGGGTGCGATATTCAGAAAAGGGCCTGAAGATGTTGTCGCCACGCTTGCAAGCCCTCGAGGATTTTCCATACTCCGCGGAGGAACAGCGCAGGGAGGCCGCGGCCCGGGCCGCCAAAATGTCCATACAGGGGGTGCAACCGAAGCTCAGCGCACGACTCAACGTTTCCCGGCAGGCGTTCGAGGTGGTTGACACCGGGGGCGAGTACATCCTCAAACCCCAGAACCTATTCCTCCAGGTCCCGGAAAATGAAGACCTGACTATGCGTCTTGCGCAATCGGCCGGCATCGACGTCCCCTTCCACGGGATGGTGTACTCCAAAGATGGATCATGTACTTACTTCATCAAGAGGTTCGACCGCCGCGGGCCGAACACGAAGGTCCACGTGGAGGACTTTGCCCAACTCTCCCGGAAGGGGCGAGACACGAAGTATGATTCGAGCATGGAGCAGGTAGCGGCGATTCTCGAGGCTCATGCCACGTTTCCGGCCCTGGAGAAAGTAAAGCTCTTCCGTCTCACAATCTTCAATTTCCTCGTCGGGAACGAGGATATGCATCTCAAGAATTTCTCGCTCATCCGGAGAAACTCAAAGGTAGAGCTTTCCCCTGCCTACGATCTCCTCAATACGACAATCGTCCTTCAAAACCCCGCTGAAGAAATCGCCCTTCCGATCAGAGGGAACAAAAGGAATCTCACCCGATCATCGTTCGTGAAGTACTATGGCACCGAGCGACTCGGGCTCTCACCCGGGTCCTTGCAGGACGCGTTGACTCAGATCGATACTGCATGGAAGCCGTGGCAGGAACTCATAGAGCAAAGTTTCCTTGCGCCGTCGCTGAGGAAAAGGTACCGGGATCTGGTCCTCCGCAGGAGGCACACATTGGGCTTCGAGGAATAACCCGCTCGATCGGGGCGGTTCGAAGGGACGCGAAATCCCGTTACACATTCAAGAATCCATACCTGAAAACACTCCCGGCCTCATCCGCGGAGCTCTGGAGGGGCTGTACCGGACGGAATCCCGCGGGATCCTCGCCACGCTCGTCCGGCTCCTGGGGGACATGGACATCGCCGAGGACGCACTGCATGATGCGTTCAAGGCGGCACTGGAGCAGTGGCCCGGTGAAGGGATGCCCGCCAACCCCCGGTCATGGCTCATCTCCGCGGGCCGGTTCAAGGCGATCGACAGGATCAGGAAGAATGCGCGCATTGAACCTTTCGCGGGCAACCTCGCGGACAGGCAGGATACCGGCGCGAGGGACCCCTCCGAGACGGCCGACGACGCCGTCGGGGACGATCAGCTCCGCCTGATATTCACGTGCTGTCACCCCGCGCTCACGCCCGAATCACGCACGGCGCTCACGCTCAGGGAAGTCTGCGGGCTCACCACGGAAGAAATCGCCAGCGCGTACCTCGCATCGCCCCCCGCGATCGCGCAGAGGATCGTGCGCGCGAAAGCGAAGATCCGGGACGCGCGCATACCGTACGAGGTCCCCTCCCCCGCCGACCTGCCGGAGCGGCTCGACACCGTCCTGCAGGTCATCTACCTCGTGTTCAACGAGGGATACTCCGCATCCTCCGGTGGCTCGCTGATGCGGCCGGACCTCTCGGGCGAGGCGATCAGGCTCGGGAGGCTTCTCCTTGCGCTCCTTCCTGACCCTGAAGTGATGGGGCTTCTCGCGCTTATGCTGATACAGGAATCCCGCCGGGCGGCGCGGGCTACAGCCGGGGGAGACCTGCGCGGCGCTGCACGCCGAAGCGCCCGGCCCGGCCGCGACAGACTGGGCAGAAATCGTCGGTTTGTACGACGTGCTCCTGCGCGCCGGGCCCTCTCCCGTCGTCGAGCTGAACAGGGGGGTCGCAATTGCGATGCGCGATAGCGCTGAGGCCGGACTCTCGGTCATCGACGCGATACTTGCCCGCGGAGAACTTTCCGAATATCACCTGGCGCACTCCGCACGGGGGGAGCTGTGCCGCCGGCTCGGGCGGCTTGGCGAGGCCAGGGCGTCCTACAAACGCGCTCTCGAACTTGTCCACCAGGAGCCCGAAAGGCGGTTCCTTGAAAAACGGCTCCGGGGTCTCGGTGGATAAAAACGGCACATTTTCGCCCTGTAACGAACCTTCCGTCAATTCCCCGCTGTTATAACACAGCCTGCCGCCCCCTGATACGGCGGCCCCCGTTTTCCCCTTGAGACAATGTCGAATCGGGCACCCCTCAAACGACCATTATTGCCGACACATTCACCCCGGGAGGTCTCATACAGGGCAATTGAGATCGCATCAAAGATCCCCCCCGCACGCGTCGGGACGATCGAGGTGCGGCCGGTCCGGGAACTCGTGAGCACAAACGGGGAACACAGGATAATCCATCCGGTCGCCTGAGCGGCCTGTCGAATCCTGCGGGTGCCGCACGACTACTGAATGAACGAACAGATCAACGAACCCTCACTTCAAGGAGATGCCACAATGCGATTCATGATGATGATGATACCCGAGGTCTACCAGGGGGGGCACATCAAGAACCTGAAGCCGGACTTCGCCCCGGACGTCGAAGACGTCGAGAAGATGACGAAATACAACGAGGCCCTGACGAAAGCGGGGGCGCTCATTTCGCTGGACGGGCTCCATCCCCCGACGACCGGCGCACGCATATCATTTGCCGGCGGGAAGCCGAAAGTCACCGACGGGCCGTACACGGAGTCCAAGGAAGTGCTCGGCGGGTACTGGATGATCAGGGTCAGGTCAAGGGAAGAAGCGATCGAATGGGCGAAGCGCGTCCCCGCACGAAGCGGCGACGTCGTCGAGATCCGGCAGGTCTTCGACATGGAGGATTTCCCCGCGGACGTGCAGAAAGCGGCTGACAGCTCCGCGGTCCGCGAGCAGGTCGCCAGGAGCGGCCATTGACAGGAGGCATCTCCCGATGAAGTACCTCTGCCTGGCGTACGAGGAAGAAAACAGGCTGAACGCGCTCTCCCGGAGCGAGTGGGACTCGCTCCGTGGAGAGACGCTCGGACACCTTGAAGAGCTGAAATCCCGCGGCCATGTTGTGTCGGCGGAAGCCCTCCAGAGCGCACGGAAAGCGGCGACCGTCCGGGTCCGGTTCGGAAGCATCGAGGTGCGGCCGATCGAGGATGAACTGAAGGAAGAAAGCCGCTACTTCTGAACGACGCGAAAGACGCAGGACACGCAGATGAAGAAGTCGCCTCCGGCAAAGAACTTCACCATCAACGAAGAGAAGGTAAGCCATGATTGCGATCAATCCGTATCTCAACTTCGCCGGGACAACACTCTCAACCGAATGACCGTGAGAAAACTGATATTGAAAATGTCACTTACCGCCGACGGGTTCGTCGGTGGTCCCAACGGCGAGGTCGACTGGATATTCCGCACAATGGATACGAGCACCCTTGAGCTGATCGGGGAAACATTGAGCCAGGCGGGTGTTCACATTATGGGAAGCCGCACGTTTCACGACATGGCGGCGTACTGGCCGACATCGACGGACATACTCGCCCCGGCGATGAACGAAATTCCCAAGGTGGTCTTTTCCCGGAACGGGAACGTCGATTCGACCGCTCCCGGCCTCACAACGCAGGCGATCAGGGACAAGAGACGATTCGACGGTGAACAGGGGGTCGAGCGCTCAAAGACGACTTCACCGCACGCATCGACGTGGACCGGCGCACGTGTGGCAGGCGGCGACATTGCATCCGAAATTGCACGGCTCAAATCAGAGGCCGGTAAGCCGATACTCGCCCACGGGGGAGCCCGGTTCGCACGGAGCCTCGTCGCCTCAGGGCTGATCGATGAATACCAGCTCTTCATTCACCCTGTCGTCGCGGGGAGGGGACTCCCGCTCTTTTCGGACCTGGCAGCGCCCGTTCACCTCAAGCTGGAGAATTCGACGGTCCTGAAATCGGGGATCATCGCAAACACGTACACGCCCTTGTAGGATCAGGATTTCACATCCCGGCGTTTTCCCGCTCCACGGGGGGGAGAGGGCCGGATCATCAAAAAGGAGCCGTCATGCAGAAGATCGTGCCGTTTCTCTGGTTCGACACCCAGGCCGAAGAAGCCGCAAAGTTCTATGTCTCACTCTTCAAAAACTCGAAGATGGGGGCCGTGACGCGATATGGAGACGCGGGGCCGGGACCCAAAGGGACGGCAATGTCCGTGCAGTTTCAGCTCAACGGACAGGATTTCCACGCACTCAACGGGGGACCGATCTTCAAGTTTACCGAGGCAATTTCCATGTTCGTCAACTGCGAATCACAGGAAGAAGTTGACGTGCTCTGGGAAAAGCTCTCCGAAGGCGGATCGAAATCCCAATGCGGCTGGCTCAAAGACAGATACGGTCTGTCGTGGCAGGTCATCCCCACCGCGCTCGGGAAGCTTCTGGGGGACAGGGACCCGGCAAAATCCCAGCGGGTCATGCGGGCAATGCTCAAAATGACAAAGATCGAGATCGAGAAGCTCGAGCAGGCGTACGAAGGACGCTAGCGGGGAACAACCTCACGTACGGAGAGATTCAAAAGAAAGGCCCGGAGATGTTCCGGGCCTTTCCTGCATTCATTCATATCTGTGATGAGCGCCCCCGGCCAGGCGGGCACATCGTCTTTACGTATGAAGTTCTACTTCGACATGGCGTTCAGGACCTTCACGTCCGGCTTCCCGACAACGCCGCCGGCCTCCATCGCCTCCTTCAGCTTCGGATTCGACATGAACGCCTCAACTGCTCCGGCGTTGGGGAACGTCCCGATGAGCGTCACCAGGTTCGGGTCCTTCGCATCCGCGTAGACGCCCCAGACCTTGAATCCTACCGCCTTACGGTTGGCAGCGTCAGCATCATACACCTTCTTCCACGATGCATAGTCTTTGACCGCGTGAGTGACGATGACCGTTACGGAAGCGTCTTTCGACATTCCTTTCATCATCTCATGACCGGCGGGCTTCTTTTCCGCGTCCTGCGCGAACGAGGCCACGAAAAGGAACAGGGAAAGGGATAACAGCAAGAACAGGCGTTTCTGCATTGTGGATCTCCTGATGTATGATTGAGTGGTAAACCGAGGAAGCTGATAACTGCCTGTCAGAAAGCAAGTTTGACGCGGTCACCAGATGAACACCCAGCACCTCCCGGTTGGTTCCGTGAATCGTGATTTGCTATTGGCAGCCGATATGTCCTTCTTTCGTGTGCGCATTCATGCTCTCCCATCCTTGAGTTCCCGCCACTGGATCCGGTTCGCAACACGCCGGACCGACTGATTCTCCGCACAAATGCTCCCCAGTATTCGCTTGCAGGCCCCCCGTGGAGCCAGGAAATGGACGCCCGTTTCCTCCGGTCGAAGGCGTTGATGTTACCCACCGCTACGTCAGCGTCAGGGGATTGAACGTCCACGTGGCGGAGGCAGGGGAAGGGGAACCGCTCCTGATGCTTCACGGATGGCCTCAGAACTGGTGGATGTGGCGAAAGCAGATCCCGTTCTTCGCCCGGAATTTCAGGGTCATCGCGCCCGACATCCGGGGGTTCGGCTGGACGGACGCGCCGTCCGGAGGGTATTCCAAGGAGAACCTCGCACTCGATCTCGTCGCCCTCGCACAGGTGCTGGGCCTCGGACATTTCCGTCTCCTCAGTCACGATTGGGGGGGGTGGATCGGGTATATCACGTGCGCGCGGGTTCCCGGGCTTATCACACAGCACTTCGCGGCGAACATTCCTCCCCTGTGGCCCAGGGTCAGTTTTCAGATGATCCCCGCCGCCCTCCGGTTCGCGTACATGCTGCAGATTGCGACGCCGTATCTCGGTCCCCGGATGCTGAACAGCGACGGTCATTTCGTTCGGAACCTGCTGACGAAAGGGGATACCCGGACCGGGGGCTGGACGGAATTCGAGACGAACGTCTTCAGCGGCCAGTTTCACGAGCCGGCGAGGGCCCGGGCGGCCGCGCGCCTCTACAGGTCATTTCTCTTCACGGAATTTATTTCGGCGGGTCTGCTTCGCAGATACAGGAAGAAACACATCAGCACCCCGACACGGCTGCTCTTCGGGGCGAACGATCACGCGATCGCGCTCTCGTGGCTTCGCGGGTATGAATCACATTTCGGGGATTTTCTGATCGAGCTCGTGCCCCGGGCCGGGCATTTTATCGTCGATGAGCGTCCCGATCTCGTGAACGAGCGGGCGCTCAAGTTCTTCCTTGATCCCAGGTTCAGGCCGCCCCGGCAATGATCATTCGGTTCGACGCTGCGTTTTCAGTGTCGAACCTCCCGGGCGGTTCGTCAGCTCTCCGCTCTTCGCGACGTCGATATGCAGCGGGGTGAAATGCATGTTGATGTTCTTGTTCTTGAGCGAAACCCTGATATCCTGGTATTTCGTGATTCCCTCCTCTGTCACCGTCTGGATATCGCCGTTGATGTACTCTTCCCGGGTGTCCCTGTTCCACGTCTCGATGCGTGCGAACGTCGTCACGCGGGTGCCGAAATCCGCCCTTGAATACGTCCGAAACGCGCGGGCGCCGAGCGTGTCCCCTCCGTATTCGAACACGGCGTGAAGCGTGTCTGCGCCCGTAGCCTTGAAGAACCGTACAAGGGATTTGCCGAAATCGAGCGCCTCAGGGCTGATGACAACGCGGTCGGAACGGGGGAGCATGAGGAACGACGGGTAGGTGGAATCGCTTGCGAGCTCAAGCCACCTGTCATCCTCCCTGGTCAGCCGGAAGAAAAACGGGGAGTGCGAAGGCGTGACGAAATCCCATTCCTCGAGCTTCAGCCGTTCAAAATGCACTCCTGTCAGGTGCGCAAGAATCGAAATCACAAAATTCGGGTACTCGATCTCAACGGAATACTCGCTTGCGATCGATATCGTTTCTGTCGTTCCCGAGGTGTCCCGGAGACCCCCCTCATCCGCGTACAGACTGTGTGAAGCAACGAGGAGGAGGGCAGGGAGGATTCCAGAAATGTTCATAGCGAAAGATACAACAAACAGAGCTGATTCGCGCAGAAAATTTCCGCCCCGGGAAAAACCGGGAACCATTTCGGACCCGGATATTTATCGTGTATTGTTCATGTGGCATTTGTCTAAAATTGACCCGAAATTGGGCCAAACACACCACAGCCCAGGGAGGCCACAATGTACCGCAGAGCTCTGCTCGCTCTCGCTGCCCTTGTTCTTCTGTCCGGGGGACCCACCGCACTCGCGCAGAAATACCAGATCTACCGGAAGACGCTGAGCAACGGTCTCGACGTCATCGTCGTGCACAACCCGTCCGTCCCGCTCGTCACGGTGGAGATCGACGTTCACAACGGCGCCTTCACGGAGCCGCCGGAATACAACGGACTCTCCCACCTGTACGAACACATGTTCTTCAAGGCGAACAGGGCAATACCCTCGCAGGAAAAATACCTGGAACGGCTGCGCGAGATCGGCGCATCGTGGAACGGAACCACGGGGGACGAGCGGGTGAATTATTTCTTCACCGTCCCGCGCGACAGCCTCATCCCTTCACTGGTGTTCATGTACAACGCGATCACCGGGCCGCTGTTCCTCCAGGACGAACTCGTCAAAGAACGCCCCGTGGTGACGGGGGAATACGACCGCGCGGAGTCGAACCCGTTCTTCCTTCTCAACCGGTCGGTCGACAAACTGGTCTGGTGGAAATACTATACGCGCAAGAATCCTCTCGGCGAGCGGGACGTGATCCTCTCGGCCACAACGGAGAAGATGAAGACGATACAGAACCGGTACTACGTGCCGAACAACGCAGCCCTGATCCTTGCGGGGGACGTCACGCCCGAGGACGGGTTCCGGCTCGCGGAGCAGTATTTCTCGTCGTGGAAACGGGGAGCGGATCCGTTTGCCGCCTATCCCGTTCCCGAGCACCCGCCGATACAGAAGACAGAGACGACCGTGGTGGAAGCGCCCGTCAACGCCGTGACGATCATGATGAAATGGGAAGGACCGAGCGTGTCAAAGGATCCGAAATCCACGTACGCGGCTGACGTCCTGTCGTTCATCCTGAGCCAGCGGACGTCGCAGTTCTACAGGGACCTCGTGGAGAGCGGTCTCACCTACGGGGCAAGCCTGAACTACCAGACGGAGAACCAGAAAGGGGCGATCCAGCTTTTCGCCCAGACCTCCGTGGAGAACTTCGAGCGGTGCAAGAAAGGGATCCTGGAGGAGATGCAGAAGATGGGGGACGCGGGGTACTTCACCGATGCTCAGCTTGACAACGCCAAAACGATCCTCGCGGTCGACGAGCAGTACGGCCGGGAGCGCCCGTCCGAGTATGCGCACACCGTCGGCTACTGGTGGGCCATCGCCGGGCTCGACTACTACCTGAACTACGTGGACAACCTGAAGAAAGCCACCCGGGACGACATCGCGGGCTACCTGAACAGCTACGTCAACGGGAAACCGTACGTCATGGGTGTCCTCGCCTCACCGCAGGACCGGAAAAAACTCGGACTATGACACTCCCCCCATTTTTGAGGACACGAACATGAAAACACGCTTTGCAGCACTCCTTGCAGCGCTCGCGCTGGCCTTTGCGCAGGCGATGCCGGCAACCCCGGCCGAGTCCTTCTCGGTCAACGGGCTCAAGGTGATCCTCGTGCAGAACAAGGCCAACGACATCATCTCCGCAAACATGTTCTTCAGGGGAGGGTCCTCGGCGCTCGACATGAAACAGGCGGGGATCGAGGAACTCGCCCTGAACGTGGCCGTCCTTGCCACGAAAAACTACCCGAAAGAAAAGCTCAACGCCGAGCTTGAATCCATGGATACGAGGATATTCCCCTCCGCGGGGCGGGATTATGCGGGGATTTCTCTCCAGTGCGTGGCGCAGAATTTCTCCCGCTCGTGGAAGATCCTCGCGGACATCATCCTGAATCCCTCGTTCGATTCGGCCGACGTCGAGCTGGAGCGCGCGAAGGCACTCGCGGGCATACGGCAATCGAAGGACAACCCGGACCAGTATCTCTCAAGCCTCGCGATGGACGCATTTTACGTCGACCACCCCTATTCGGTCGACCCGTCGGGGACCGAAAAGTCCATGCGCTCGTTCACGGGAGCGGACCTCCGCTCATTCATGCAGGGGAAAGCGACCGCGTCGGGGATGCTCCTCGTCGTCGTCGGGAACACGACGCGCGATGAGCTGGAAGGGCTTGCCAGAGAATCGTTCGGGAGCATTCCCCGCGGCGGGTACGCTCCGTCACTCCCTCCCGCGGTGGCGTTCCAGGCGCCGTCGGTCAAGATCGTCCAGCGAAAGCTTCCGACAAATTACATCATGGGGCTGTACCCTGCACCCCAGTTCGGATCGGAAGAGAGCTACGCCATGTCACTCGCCGAATCCATACTCCGGTTCAGGCTTTTCGAGGAGGTGCGGACAAAGCGGAGCCTTTCCTACGCTCCGGGGGCGGGAGTCGGGCAGCTGTTCACGAACTACGGCATGATCTACGTGACGGCGGTGAAGCCCGAGACGACGATGACGGTGATGCTCGATGAAGTGAGGAAGCTGCAGAACGAGCCCGTGCCGGAGAAGACGCTGAACGACCAGAGGAATACCTTCCTGACCGGGTACTACATGAACATGGAGACGAACGCCACGCAGGCGGCTCTCCTGGCCCGGTACGAGCTTGCGGGAGCGGGATACGTGAAAGCGGAGCAGTTCCTGGAAAACATACGGAAGGTAACACCCGAAGACATCCGGAAGGTGTGCCAGAAGTACATGCACAATTTCCAGTTCGTCATTCTCGGGAGTCCCGGAGAGCTGAAGCTGGCGCCGTTCACGTATTGAGGCGGGGGCTGAACACACCCAGGGGCGTCATTTCTTGAAGAGTTTCTTCAGGAGGTCCGCCCCTTTCGTCTTCACCTGGTCCTGGGCTTTCTGCTTCGCCATTTCACCGGCTTTCTTCTTCGCCGGATCGGTATCGAGCTGGACTTTCGGATTGTCCATCGTCCCGCCGATATTGAAATCGAGTTTCAGGCGGCCGCTCTGGTCCTTGAAGAGATTGACGGCGTCCCCTGCGAATCCCGGTATGTTCAGTTTCGGCCCGGCGCTGGCCGGAAGGTAGAGCGCCATGTGATAATCGAGCGACCCGTCGAGCCCCTGCGATCCGTTGATGACGTACTGACCGGTGGAGGCGGTAATCGTCAGGTCCTTCAGCGTCAGGCGCCCTTTCTGGACTGTGTATTCGTTTTCCCAGTCCTTGAACTGTATCGGGTCCAGGTCGGGCAGCTTCAGCGCGCTTGCCACCGATTTTGAGACGTTTACCCCCTTCAGGGTTCCGTTCTTCACGGCAACCTTTCCCCCCCTTCCAGCGCGTCCGGAACCAGTCCCAGCGTATCGTTGAGAGCCCCTTTGAGTTTCGTGCTCGTCGTGAGCGCGCCGCTCAGGCGCTGCCCGAACGACGTGAAATGAGACAGGAGCTGGGCGGCCTCCACGCCGTTCAGGTTCAGGCTGAGGTCGAAGAGCGGGCGGTCGCTTTTGTTGAGATCCAGGGAGCCGGTCGAGACCACGGATCCCCCGAATGCATTGAGGGAGAGGTTCTGCATCGTGATGACCCCCTTCGCGACGCGCATGGCCCCCTTGATGTTTGTGAACTCGAATTTCTCCATCGTGAGCGTGCCGATCGAGGCGGTCGCATCAATCTCCATCGACGGCAGCGGGAACGCGGCCTTCCCGCTCGCCCGGCCGGGGGAGGCAGCCGGAGGCGTCTTCGCACCCGCCCGGGACGGGGGAGATGACTGGACGTTTCCCCCCTTCGGGCTTTCTTCCTTCTGAGCCCCGGTACCCGGAGGGGGCTGTTCGCCCATGAGGTCTTTCGCATAGAGATGGTTTGACTGGAGCACCATCGTCGCTGACGCCGGGGGGGCATTCCTGTCGGTCGACACGAGCGACAGGTAGTTCTTCACACGGCAGGAGAGCGTCATGTCGGACCCGCCGATGAGGAGCGAGAGCTTCGAAGCCTCGGCGAGTTCGTTATTGATCGTGAGCGTGCCGTTCACGTTCCGGACCGGCTTTGCCGTCCCGGCGGTCTTCACAGAAACATCCCGGAACGTGAGCGACCCGGACCCGCGCATCGCCTTCGGGTCGCTTATTCTTCCCTCGAGGCGGATGTCGGCCTTTACCGCACCGCCGAGTTCGGTCCCCTTCTCCAGAGGATAGAATTCCGGAACCGTCGCAAGGTTGAGCGCCCCGGCGGCCTCGAGCGTGACGTACGGATTGTCGAAATTCACCACCCGCATCGACATGCTGAACGGCGATCCGCCCAGGTTCGCCGTCATCCTGGCGATGTGGAATTCCTGCTTCGACTTCGTCTTCGTGAAGTCCGCCAGGAGCGTGATGCCGGTGATCGGTTTCGGAAGCTGCGGGTACTGTATGCTGGCGTCGGATGCGGAGACCGTGCCCGAGACATCCGCCGTCGTGGAATCCGTGAGCGCGCCCTTGATCGTGACCAGGACTTTTGCCGTACCGTTCCCCTTGACGCCTTCGGCCTTCTTCATATACTCGTGCGGGATGAGCGAGAAGAGGTCCGCGATGTTCAGGCTGTCGGACCTGAGCGTGAGGTCAAGGAGCGAGGTCGTCCCGACCCGGGAGACTCTCCCCTTGAGGGCGAGATGGATGTCCTGTATCGACATATCCCCTCTCTCGACGTCCAGAACCCCACTCGAAAGGTCATACGACATCCTGTTATCAATGCGGATCCGGAGGCCGTCAAGGAGGGGCGATTCCACGGTCCCGTAGCTGAGACTGTCCGTGACCGCGTTTCCGCCCACCACCACCTTCCCCCCCTCCGTCCCGAGATCCATCGCGACGGAGAGGTTCCGGACGTGCGCCGCGGAGTTGTCCTTGAAGTTCACATAGTCCACGGAGCCGTTGTTGATCAGAAGATTGGATACAAGGAATGCGGCGGGAGATCCCTCTGCCGCGGCCGATCCGGTCCCGGCCGGGCCAGGAGCGCCGGGCCCCGGGCCTCCGGGAACTCCTGCTCCGCTTGCAGGTTGCGGGGCCGGGCGACCTCCTCCCGAGAGGTCGGAATAGTTGGTCTCATTTCGCCTGTTCACCTCGAGCAGAAGCCGGGGGCGATCCAGAATGAGCGACGTGACCTCGATGCGGGATTTCAGAAGGGGAAGGAGCTTTACGTTCAGCCGGACCGCGTCGAGCGTGAGAAACGGATCGGGGGAGAATCCTTCCCCCTTCCGGTTCGCGATCGAGACCCCGTCGATCTCCAGTGCGATCGATGGAAAGACGACGAGCGAGATGTCGCGTATCGCCACCGGCCGGCCGATGGCGGCCTCCGCCCGGGGGACGACCATCTCCTTCAGCTTCTCCCCCGTGAACATCACCTTCAGCACGATGACGAGGGCGAGGATGAGAATGACGGGGACGGAAGGAACGATCAACCAGATTTTCGATTTGCGGCTCAGCGGCATGGCGGGCTCCCGGAATATCGTTCTTGAAATATAGGGAAGATTGCGCCTCGTTACAATCCTGCGCGTAAGGGAAGCGTATGCAACCTTCATGTCACTTTCTTCGTACATTTCGTTACCACAACCAGCGAGGGGAGAAATGCGAACCCGGTCATACATTCCGTACATCCTGCTCTGCGCCTGCCTTTCGGCCTCGCACGCGCAGGATCCGCAGTCAGCCCTCGGTTCTACGGCCGCCGGGAAGATCGCACGCGAGTACCTGAGGGCGTTCAATTCAGGGGCGGATTCGACGATGAAGAGGTTCTTCGAGCAGGATCTCGCGAAAGGAGCGGCGGAACGCATACCGATCGGCCAGCGCATGGAGCGTTATCACCAGATGCGCTCGACGGCGGGGACGTTCACGCTCAGGAAGGTCCTCGAAACGAGTGAAGACCGCGCGCGCATACTCGTCGACTCGAAGGACGGATTCATGCTGAAGATGGAGTTCCATTGCGAGGCCGATCCCCCGCACGGACTCCTGACAATCGCGATCGACCAGGTGCAGCCGGGGGATGAGGACGTGCAGCCCGTGAAGAACGACTCCGCTCTCCCGGCGGCGGCGGGAGAATACATGGATAAGCTCGCACGCGAGGATGCGTTCTCCGGGGTGGTCCTGATTGCCCGGGGGGGAAACCCCTCTTCCGGAAGGCGTACGGAATGGCGAACAGGGAGAAAAAGATCCCCAACACGCTCTCCACGCGGTTCAATCTCGGGTCCATGAACAAGAGCTTCACGCAGGTCGCGATCGCACAGCTCGCGGCACAGGGAAAGCTCTCCATGAATGACCCGATAAAGAAGTTCCTGCCGGACTACCCGAACAAGGACGCGGCGGAAAAGGTCACGGTCGAACAGCTCGTCACGATGAGCTCGGGAATCGGGGATTTCTTCAACGAGAGGTATGAATCGACGCCGAAAAGCCAGCTGAACAGTATCGGCGCCTACATGCCGCTCTTCGCCGACAAGCCGCTCATGTTCGAGCAGGGGACGAAGAGGGCGTATTCCAACGGCGGGTACGTCGTCCTGGGAGCGATCATCGAGAAGGCCTCAGGGATGGATTACTACGCGTACGTCAGGAAATACATATTCGAGCCGCTCGGGATGACGCGGACGGATTCATACGAAAAGGATGCGGCGGATGAGGACATCGCCCTCGGGTACACAAAGCACGGCGGTGACGGGAAGAACGCGGCGTGGAGACCCAATTTCGACAAGCTGCCGCAGAAGGGAAGCTCCGCGGGAGGCGGGTACTCCACGGCGGCGGATTTGCTCCGCTACACCCAGGCGCTCGCCGCACCTTCGGTGGTTCCGGAGGCGTTCGAGGGGAGACACGGGCTAGGCATCGCCGGGGGAACGGAAGGGGTGAACGCCGCGCTCGAGTGGAATCCGGCGAACGGCTACGCCATCATCGTCCTTTCAAACTACGATCCCCCTTCGGCGGAGAAGGCGGCGCAGCACATAAGGGCCCTTCTCCCGAGGTAGCCCCGACGGGGCGGGACCAGTGCAGGGGATTCTGCTCCCGCGAGGCGTCAAAAAGCGCGGGGCCGGATCCCCTACGGCTCGATCTGCACGTAGCCCGACTGGACAAGCTGGACCAGCCGTCCGACCGCTCCCGAGTTGACCTTCACGCCGGGGAGGAGATCCTCGTTCCCCCACCCGTGGTTCTTCATCGAAACCCCGCATTCCTCGATCTGCACGCCAAGCTTCTGAAGCTCCGCGATGAATTCCCTGTGCGGGTTCCCGGTCGTCACTTTGCGGTACGCGTTGTACGCCTGATCGTTCAGCGTCAGGTAGGCGGCATCTCCGTGAAAGACGCCGATGATATGCCCGGCGGTATGCCACTCCCTGAACCTTCCGGAGAGCAGCCGCATGTAGTTCATACCGATCGACATGTCCCCCGAAAACGCGAGATGGTCCATGTTGAACACGACGTCCGCCTTTTCAAGCGTGACAGGGATGTCGATGTGTATCGGGTGCTCCTCTTTCTTATCGTCGGGCCCGGCAGCGAGCGCGAATCTCCCCGCGGCGCCGGAAGGCAACAGCAACACGAAAAGACAAACCGGTGTCCACCTCCATCGTTCGAACATGCCGGATCCCTCCAGAATAGTAAAAGATGTATGCGTCCCGGGGGTTACGGGCGGGTCTCCCCTTCGATATGCCGTCCGACGGTCAGCTCGCGCCGGACGCGCTCTTCGAGACCGAGGTACGCGCTGTCCGGCTCCGCGCCGAGCGCGTCGAGCGTCTTGCTGAAGAAACAGCGCAGCGTCGCGGCGGCGGTGATGTCGAAAATCTCCGGGTCGGTGAACCCCAGGGCGCGGAGCCTATCGACGTCCTCCTTCGTCACCGAGCACGCGCTTTTGACCAGCTTTTCGGCAAACTCCATCATCGCCACCTCCGCCTCCGTCAACCCTGCGTGGCGGTAATCGGACGCTATTAAGGCGACCTGCTCCGATCCGTAGAACTGTTTGAGGAGTATCGATCCGTGCGCGAGCATGCAGTAGGAACTCTGGAGCGCCCTCGCCGCGGCGATCGTCACAAGCTCGAACCGGCGGGTGTCCATGGTGCTGCGGACAGATTTCTGAAGATTGATCCAGGCCTCCCTCACGTGCGGACGGAGACTGAAGACGCGGGCAAAATTCGGAACGTATCCGCGCGCTTTCCTCTCCTCGTCATACATCTGCCTGACGGCGCCGGTCGCTTCCTCCTCTTTTACCGTCTCGATGAACGCCATGGACGCTCCTTCTCTCCTGTGAACGGGGTCGTGTGCCGCGCCAGGGATCGGCTCAATGCAATTATACCCCTCCGGCAGCCAAGAGTCAATAACACGGCCGGAGCCGGGCGGTCGGCCGGCGTGACACCGGAACGGCGCGCCGAAGGGGTTGCGAATGAACCCGATTGGGCGTATAGTGCATTGTCCCAACGAAAGCCCACACAGAACGAAGGCCTCCCATGAACCCCAGAGTATTCGCCCTCATTGCCTGTTTCGCCGTCCCCCTGATCGCCGATTCCTCTCCCGGTGCCGGAGATTCGCACTGGATCGCACCCCGCGAGGGAGCGCAGAAGATCGGCAGCACACCGTGCCCGATGTTCAGGGGAACGTTCACGCTTGACGCCGAACCGGTCGCCGGGTCGGTCAGGATCACCGGTCTCGGACACTACGAGCTCCTTCTGAACGGGAAACATACCGGGGAGGCGCTCATAGGACAGCCGTGGTCGGAATATAACAAGACGATCTACTACCAGGAATTTGACATCAGCAAACTCCTGCAGAAGGGTGAAAACGTGTGGGGGGTGCAGCTCGGAAATTCTTTCTGGCGCGTGGAGAAGCCGACGGACACGATGCGCTACGTGAAGACCGACGCCATGCCCGACTTCTCGGAAGGGCGCCCGTATCTCATCCACCTGGAAGCGCGCATACGGACGAGCGACGGGAAGGAAAAGATCGTCTGGAGCGACGGCTCGTGGAAGTGGCATGACGGTCCCCTGACGTCGTCGAACATCTACGGCGGGGAGGACTTCGACGCTCGGCTCAATCCGGAGGGATGGTCCCGGCCCGGGTTTGACGACAGGTCGTGGCTCAAGGCGGCGGTGGTCCGTCCCCCCGCGGGAACGCCGGAGCTGTTCACGGCCCCGCCGATCACCGCACACGAGGTTTTTGATCCCGTGAAGATCGTCTCCCCGAATCCGGGGGAGTATACGTTCATATTCTCCCAGAACTGCTCCGCGCTCCTCCGGTTCACCGTGACGGGCTCCGCCGGGCAGAGAGTGCGGTTCAAACCGTCGGAGTACGTCAACCCCGCCGGGCACGTGCAGTTCACGTACACGTGGGGAACGGGGAAGGAGATCTGGCACGACTACACGCTTGCCGGAACGGGAGACGAAACCCACCAGGTGCTCTTCTGTTACGTCGGGTGCCAGTACGTCGGGGTCACGGGCGCCGTCCCCGAGGGATACCCGAACCCGGGGAATCTCCCCGTCATCAGGCATCTCTCGCTCGTCCACACCAGGGCCGATTGTCCGATCGCCGGAACGTTCACGTGCTCCAACGAGATACAGAACAAGGCGCACGCCCTCATCGACTGGTCGATCCGGTCCAACATGAGCTACGTCGCGACCGACTGCCCCCACAGGGAAAAGAACGGCTGGCAGGAACAGAACTGGCACATGGCGCGCGCGATCAGCTACGGGTACGACGTCCGGAGCTGGTTTAACAAGATCGACCGTGACATCCGCGACACGCAGCTTCCCGACGGGCACGTCCCGACAAACTGCCCGAACTATCTCGTGGGGATCCCGCCGCACGGCTACTGGAACGAGGCGGCGGAATGGGGAATCTCGAGCGTCTTCGTCCCCTGGCATCTCTACGAGTGGTACGGCGACAGGAAAGCCCTCGATTCCGCGTACGAGAGCATGAAGCGCTACGTAGATTACCTCTCCCTCTCCGCGAAGGACGGCGTCATCAACAGCAACCTCGGCGACTGGTACGATTACGGCCACGGCAAGGGAGACGGCCCGTCACAATGGACGCCGACAACATTGACGGCGACCGCGGTCTGGGCGATGGGGGCCCAGACGGTGCTTCACGCCGCCGAGGTCCTCGGGCAGACGGCGGATGCGTTCATCTACGACAGGCTCCAGGCCCGGATCAGGGAGGATTTCCAGAGGCGGTTCTACGATCCCGTCAGGAAGTCGGTCCTCAATCACGGCTCCTGCCAGGCCGCCAACTGCGTGGCGCTCTGCGCGGGACTCATACCCGAAGAAGACCGCAAGGCGGTTCTCCAGGCCGTCGTGGAGGACCTGGAACGGCGCAACTACCAGCAGACGGTGGGAGAGGTGATGCAGGTGTTCCTCATCCGGGCGCTCGCCGAAGGAGGCCGGAGCGACGTGCTCGACAGGATCTACAGCCGCGAGAACCAGGGAAGCTACGGGTACATGGTCAAACAGGGACTGACGACGCTCCCCGAGAGCTGGGATGCGAAGCCGGGGACGGGGAACAGCATGAACCACTACATGCTCGGGCATCTCGTGGAATGGCACTACGCGTACGTGGCGGGCATCCGCCAGCAGAGCGGGAGCATCGGGTGGAAGAAGGTGCTGATCGCGCCGGAGCCCGGGCTCATCGACAGCGCCCGCGCGACGTTCAAGAGCCCCAACGGGGAGATCGACGTCGACTGGGAGAAGAGCAAGGATACGTTCACGATGAACGTGACGATCCCCGACGGGATGGAGGCGACGGCCGTCATGCCGAACGGGGATCATCACGTGCTGAAGTCGGGAACCAGCCGGTTCACGTCGGCGCCGGTCAGTCCTTCTTCACGCTGACGTCGCACGTCTGCGCCGGGACGTTCCAGCCGGAGATCTCGAATCGAACCCGTGAGGGAAGAGACTCCGGCATCGTGGTGCGGAGCGTCACCGTAACCGTCGTCGTCTCCCCCGGCAGGAGAGAGAAGTAGTTGTCGCTGTACATCGTCTTGAGCGTCTCCGATTCTTCCAGGAGCCGAATCCGGACGAAGAATGCGAGCCTGTCCGTCGGGTTGGAAACGGTCAGATCGAACGAGCCGGGGGCCGAGCCGTTCAGCACGGCCTCCGGCACGGCCGGAGCGAGAGAAAGCGGGACAGCCGGCATCGAGCCCATCCCGTCGAATATCCCCGCATAGGTATCCCCGCCGCCGGGACCGGTCACCGCGATCGGATACAGAGACTCGGAGACGGTCTTCCCCTTATACCCCTTCAGCCGGACGGACACAAGGAACGGCTTCCCTGCCATCGACTCCGGCAGGTTCATCTCGATCCGTCCCAGCGTGGTCGACGTGTTCGAGGCGGTGGTGGCGGGACCGATTCTTCTCCGCAAGCGTCTTCCCTTCCACGCTGAGAAGCTTCGCTTCGTACGTGCAATCGGCCACCGGGTCTTCCGTGTCGTTGAGCAGGTGGATGTCCGCACCGAACGTCTCCCCCGCCTTCCACCTGTAGCGCTCGTAATCCGCCGATACGTGGACGGGCTCCGCGGCGCGCTTCAGGTAGTAGTAGGACGGCTTCGGCGTCCCGTACCAGTCGACGATCGACCAGGAGATGCAGGGCCAGATGTCGTTGTACTGCCAGATGAGGACGCCGCTGTTCTGGAACTTGTGCGAGCGGCAGAATTCCATGTTGAACGACGTTGCCAGCGCCTGGTAGAGTTCGCTCTTCCTGATCTCGTCGCCTATCGATGACGGTGCACCGAACTCGTCGGCATAGCGGTCGAGTTTCTTCACGAGCTCGAACCGCGTGTTGTACTCGCCGTGATATTCAACGTACGTGGTGTCGAGCGGCCAGAGGAGGGACTGCGGGGTGAACCGCACGTAATCTTCCATCACGGGGAACGTGTTGACCCCCGCCTCGCTCCTGAACGGGCGGACGACGCGGTACGCCGTGTACGGCTCCTGGCCGTGCCACACGCCCCAGTAGTGATCATCTCCCTTGTACGGGGAGGCCCGGTGGAACTCCCTGTTCGGGTCGAGCCGCACGAGGAGTGCGGCGAGCGAATCGATGACCGCCTTGCTCCCGGAGTCGTCCGGGTCGAATTCGTTGCCGCCGCACCAGAACGTCAGGCTCGGATGGTTCCTCAGGCGATCCACGGCCGACTCCGCCCCTTCGAGGAAGTTCCGGCGGTCGATCTTCGAGAAGCTCCTGTTGCTCAGGAACTCCTGCCACGCAAGGATCCCGTACCTGTCGCAGAGCTCGTAGAAATCATCCGTCTCGTAGAGACCCCCGCCCCAGACGCGGAGCAGGTTGAAATGCGCGTCTTTCGCCAGCAAGAGAAGCCGGTCGTACCGGCCGCGGTCGAGCCTGAGCATCTGGTCGACGGGGATCCAGTTCCCCCCCTGGCGAACATCTTCCGGCCGTTGACGAGGAACGTCCACGGATACGAACCGACCACCTTCCCGAGCTGGTAAGGATTACCGGCTTCGATCTTCATCTTCTTGATGAACTCGCCGACGTTTTCGTTCTCGACGAGCTTCAGCTCGCGGATGCCGAACGACGTCGCCGTGCTCTCGGAGACCGCACCGCCGGCCCATGCCTTTTCTCTCAAGCGGTACAGGTTCTGCTTCCCCATCCCGTTCGGCCACCAGAGGCGCGGCTCATTCACCGTGACGCTGTGCGTGAGATGGCGCGTTTCCCCGGGGGCGAGGGTGTATGCATCCGCAAAATGCCCGGCGGTTCTCCCGGTCTCCTCTTCGCTGATCTCCCCCTCCAGGTTTCCCTTCTGCGGCGTGTCGGAAAGGTTGCGTACCTCCGTCTCCACGGTGCATACCGCTTCCGCGACCGTCGTAAAATGGGACGTGATGTACGGATTGTCGATACGGACGGGACCGCTCACACGAAGCCTGACGGGCCTCCAGAGACCCACCGGCACTCCGTGCGGCCCCCAGTCCCACCCGTACATACACTGTGCGATCGAGTAGAGCTGATCGCGGGGCGAGTCCCACGTGAGGCCGCGCTCTACGAGGTTGACCCGGGCATCCGGTGTGGCCTCGAGCCGGACGGCGATCGAATTCTGCTCCCCGTACTTGAGCGCCCCTGAAACGTCGAACGAACGGGGATTCAGCATCCCCTTCAGATCGCCGACCTGCGTGCCATTGACCCAGACCTCCCCCTGGAACGATGCGCCTTCGAACACGAGGTCGATGTATTTTCCCTTGAGTTCCTTCCCTGCCGTGAAGGTCTTGAAGAACCACCACTCCTTCTGCTCCACCCAGAGAGACTTCTCGTTGTCATAACCGTAGTATGGATCGGGGATGTCGCCGGCTTCCAGAAGGGCTTTGCGCACTGTCCCGGGTATTCTGATCGGAACGGCGTCCGCCGGCACCTTCCCCGGCTGGTTAACGTCACGCGTGAGCCCGACGCCGATCGTGAAGTCCTTCATGAGCCACGTTCCGTTCAGGTCGATGCTCTCCGGTACGGGAGATCCCGGGGGCGCGGTCTTCTCCCCGGAGAAGGACACAGGCACTCCGGCAGAGAAGAGAAATGCTGCAAGGGAGAGAAGGGCATATCTGCCTGCCGGGAATTTCATGGTCAAGACGTTCATGGACTATCCGGGATTTGTGATGTCAGGATATGTGAGAGCGCCGGGGGAACTGCATCCCCCGCTGCAAAAGCCGGCAGCGCGCGATCAGCGCACCGCCAGCCGGATCTGTCTCCAGGAGTGGAGCGGAAGTATCGAGCCGATCGATTCCACAGATGCGAGATTGGCGCGGGTCTCGATGCCGACGCCGATCAGGTCGCCCGGCGACGCGTTCAATGCATAGGGGGAAGGAGCGGTCCCCCTGAGCGGGACTCTGACCTGGCAGAGGAGCGTATCAGAGAGCTTCGAGACCGCAACGTCGATCCCTCCCGCGTCCTTCTTCCCGAGACGCTCGTATTCTTTGTACCCGTCGGTGTAAATCTCCAGATCGTCTCCGGGTTTTCCCCAGCCGGGTCCGAACGAACCGGGGAGATTCGCATCAGGACGGGGGGCGCCGTCCACCGAAACAGGGAGCGCGCCCCACGCCACCGGGTACCTGATGCCAAACCTGTGGGCTTCCCCCCCGTACGGGTCAAACCAGATGAATATTCCCTGGTGGAGGATCCGCTCTACCAGTGCCGGGTCCGTCGTTGTAAACGCGACGATGACGAACCTGCTGTCGTTCTGCACCGCGATCGACGCATCCCGGTCCCCCAGTGAAATGAGGGACCCGCGCCATCCGTTCGGATCCGGCGCTCCCCCGGCGTCGTTCCAGCTGCTCTGAAGCGCGAGGGACGTGCACCCTGCAAGCGCAACGGAGCACAGGAGAAGCAACGCGGCCCGCGCGCGCGCGGCGCGGGAGGACCGCACAGGGGGATCCGGAATTGCACAGGGGGACGTTTTCTTCACGCGGTAACCGGGGGATGACCGAGCGGTGCAGAGGCGAGCGTCGCCGAGAACCCCGCGATTTTCACCCAGTACAGGATCCAGCACACGATGGCGGCAATCCCGGTGAATATGCCCACGAGCGGTATGATGCAGCAGATCGTCAGTATGCACCAGGCGAGACCGATGCTCTTCCCCGGGGCGGGTTCCACGGGGATGTTCCGTTTCCGGAATTCCCGCTCGAGCGATTCCGCCACCTGCGTTACGATGATGAATATCCAGACGAGGTTAAACAGGGGGATGAGCATGAGCCAGGTCGACCCCGGCGACATGATCCGGTTCTCCGGAGAGCACCTCTGCAGGGCCTTCTGCAGCGTGACGATGAAGAAGATCTCCGGAATCAGGCAGATAGCGACGGCAATCAGCACAATCATGAATATACCGGTGAAGCCCAGGGGTCCCATGGCGTGAATTCCCAGTTGTGAGTGGTGCACAAACGTACGGCGGAGGGGGGTGAGAGTCAAGGCGAGGGCTCGCATTGGCAGGGGGCTTTGTTTTTGTCAGGGCGAAACTGTATCTACCAAGGGAGGGCTGAACCTGCACAATGAACCAGGAGCCGAAAAAGGTCCTCATCGTCGACGACGATCCGAACTTCGCGCTTGCGCTTGAACTCCTCTTCGCCCAGAACGGATTCCGCGTGGAAGTCGCCCGTACCGGGGAGGAGGCGCTTGAACGGATGGACCCGTTCCGCCCCGACATCCTGGTGGCCGAGGCACGGCTCCCGTTCCGGAGCGGGTTCGAGATATGCCAGGTGGTGCACGCCCGTCGCGAGTGGCAGCCGGTGCGGGTGGTCCTGCTGACAACCCGGGAGCGTGAAGGAGAGAAGGCAAAGGCGAGGGCACTCGGGGCGGACGCATGCCTGACAAAGCCCTTTTCCACACACGAGCTCCTTGCCACCGCAAACCAACTCCTGGTGTCGTCCCGTTGAAGACTGGCATCCGAAGGCAACTCCCCGGGCTGATCACCGTCGCCTGTATCGTTCTCGTCCTTTGCATCGCCGCGGGCGCGGTCTGGTTCGTACTTACGCCCGACGAGAAACTTGCCCTCGGGAACATACTCGACGCGCACCCCGCGCTGATACTCTCGGCTGCGTTTCTCTTTCCTTTCGCCGTCATCGCTGCCGCCCTGTGGGTCTTCAGGCACTACTTCGAACCGCTCGGCCGACTCGCCGACGACGTCCGCGTCATGAATCTTGTCAACCCGTCGCACCGGCTCAGCGTCGCCGGGTCGGCGCGTATCAGGCAGCTCGCCTCCGCAATCAACCGTGCGCTGGAGCGCATACAGGACCTGCAGACAAACGTGGATGAGGCGGTCGGAAGCGCCCGCCGCCAGGCGGAAGAGGAGAAGGCCGTCCTCGAGACGCTGATACAGGATTTCCCCGACGGCGTGATCGTCTGCAACGTGGAGGGGCAGATACTCCTGTACAACAGGCGGGCGCGCAGGATACTCACGCCCCCGGGACTGAGCCCCGGAGCCGCATCACCCCTTCCTTCGTACGTCGGGCTCGGGAGGTCGGTGTTCGGATTCATCGACAGGGACCTCATCGTCCACGCCCTTGAGATGATCGACCGTGCTCTCAGGGCTGGGGACGAAGCAACGAACGCGCGTTTCGTCACCAGGGCTGTCGGCGGGCGCCTCATTCACATCGAAGCTTCGCCGGTCATCGCCGGGAGGCCGGCCATCCGCGGATACATTCTCCTGGTCAGGGACATATCGATACAGGCCGGGCGCGACATGAGACGCGAGTCGCTCCTGGAGGAACTCACCGAACGTCTCCGGTCATCCCTCGCCACGGTCAGGACGGCGATCGAACTCCTCTCGGACCACCCGTCGATGGAATTCAGCCAGCGGGAACTCCTCACGCGCGTCATTCGCGACGAATCGTTCTCGCTGAGCGGATACCTGGAATCGCGCCGCGCGGACCACGCCGAGTACTTCGGCAGGCAGTGGCCGCTCGAGGAGATGGTCTCCGGCGACGTCGCCGCCGCGTTCAGGCAGAGCGCGGAGCAGAGCCTCGACGTCAGGATGGAACTCCTCCACTCCGACGAGAGGATACTCGTCAGGGCCGACAGCTTCACGCTCGTGCAGGCACTCGTGTATCTCACCTCGGCGATCAAGGGGGCCACGGGCGGGCTGGAATTCGCCGTCCGGACGCTCCGGAAGGACGCGCTGGCCTCGTTCGACATCCTCTGGCACGGAAAGCCACTGCCGGCAGCGACGCTCAGGGAGTGGGAGCAGTCAAGAATCAGGATCACGTCGGAGGAAATCCCCGTGACGCTCGCGGAAGTCCTCAAGCGGCACGACGCCGAGCTCTGGTCGGGGGTTGATCCTGACGGAGGGCGGGCGTACGTCCGGGTCCTCGTGCCGTCCTCCGGTGTGGCCGGAGAGCGGAGCCCGTGGCAGGCACAGACCCATCTCAAGAGCAGGCCGGAGTTTTATGAGTTCGACCTTTTCGCGCTCTCCCCTCAATCGGCACAGCCATGGGAGAAGCCTCTCGCGGAGATGACGTTCACGGCGTTTGACACCGAAACGACGGGGCTCCGTCCGTCGGAGGGGGACGAGATCGTCTCCATCGGGGCGGTGAGGATCGTGAACGGGCGGATGCTCGGCGAAGAAGTCTTCGACCAGCTCATCGATCCCGGCCGCGCGATCGGGCGGGAGTCGACGGATGTGCACGGCATCGACGATGCCATGGTCAGGGGACAGCCCGGCATTGCGGTCGCCCTCCCGGCATTCAGCCGGTTCGTGCAGGACACGGTGCTCGTGGGACATAACGCCGCGTTCGACATGCGCTTCTTCCAGATCAAGGAAGCCCCCACCGGCGTGCAGCTCAGGATGCCGGTCCTCGACACGATGCTCCTTTCCGCGGTCGTTCACCCCCACCACGAGGACCACACGATCGAGGGAATCGCCGGGAGGCTGGGGGTCAATATCGCGGGGCGGCATACCGCCCTCGGGGATGCGATCGTCACAGGGGAGATATTCCTGAAACTCCTGCCGCTCCTGGCGGACAAGGGGGTGCGCACGCTCGGGGAAGCGCTCGAGGCCTCCAGGGGAACCCCCCTGGCAAAAGTGACATACTGAGGACGCAGATTACCGGATTCATGCCGGATGAATTGAGCACGACGAGGAAGGACTCTAGCGCAGCCCGAGCGCGTCGAGCTGGTAGCGCACCTGCACGAGCTTCAGGAGCGCGGACACGGCGCCGAACAAGTACCGGAGACGGCGCATCTCCTGTTTGCTCATCCTCCTGAGATCGAGGTATCTCCCCCCATCATCCCCTTTCGCCCCGTACAGAACGCGGTATTTCATAAAGAGCTCGTACGCCTCCACGATGTCGGGGCGGACGAGCGCGATCGAACGATCGTCAGCGGCCATCTTCTCCAGCCGGTCGAGCGTCCCCGTGAGCGCGTGCACCCCCTTGTCCAGCGCGAGAACGCGCACAGCCTCCGTGACGGGTTTCATGGCGCGGAGCTTCAGATCGAAGAGCCCCTTGCGTGTACCCTTCTTTTCGGTGTTCAGGACCCCCCACAGCCCGGTGGCCGGGGGGTTGTGGGCGGCGTTTTTCGCAAGGAGGATGAGCGCGGTCCGGTCGGACGCGAGCCCGGCGGTGATGCACTCCCTGAGCGCGTGCGCGAGCGCGAAATCACCGCACACCGGCCTGAAATCGAAAAACGTGGCCGCATTGAGGAGCGCTTCCTCCTTCGGGACGCGGATCCACGTGCGGAAATATTCCTGCCACGTCGCAAGCGGCCGGCACCACTCCGGGTTGCTCGCCATGTTGTTTCCCGGGCACGGGGCAAACCCGCACTCGACGAGCCCCGCACTCACCTCGGCGGCGAGCCGGTCGTAGTACGTTTTCGTCCGCGCTCTCTCTTCCTCCGGCGGATCGGCGTAGACGAGGGCGGAGTCCTGGTCGGTCTGCAGGAGCTGCTCACGCCTGCCGTCGCTCCCGAGGGAGAGCCAGCAGTACGCCGACGCGGGGCGGGCGAGCCCGCCGGACTCGAGCGTCCGTTCCGCGAGTGCGATGAGCCGGGCGACGAGAGCGTCGTTGACTTCGGCGATCATGTCGCCGACGAACCGGACGGAAATCCCCCGCGAGATGTACTGGTCGACGAGCTCTCCCCCCTCTCGCGCAGAAGCGCGAGCGCGGCAAGGTCGTCCGCCTGGGCGATCTCCCTGGCGAGGACCGCGGGGTTGTTCCCCTGAAGCAGGACGACATCGTGCTCGGAGATGATGCCGATGACGGCGGAACCGGCCGTGCCGTCCTCGGTGATGCAGAGGTGCCTGATGCCCCGCCGCATCATCGTGATAATCGTCCCGGAGGCGGTGCTCCTGACCGGGACGGTAATCACGGGCGTGCTCATGATCGACCGGACCTTCCCGTCCGCCGGCAGCCCCCCGGCCACGACCTTGTTCCTCAGGTCGGTGTCGGTGATGATGCCGAGGGGCCGGCGCATGTCGTCCACGACGACGATGGAGCCGACGTTGCGCCCGGACATGAGCGCGGCCGCCTCATGGATCGTGGCGTCCGCGCCGCATGTGACGATCTCCCGGACGGGACTGACGGGAAGTATGTCCGCATCGCTCATTTTTTGGGAGCGGTTTCAGCCCCGAAGTGTACCCGTTCTTCCACGATGGCGAACTTGTCCTGCGCCGACTGCTCGGATTTCGCGAGGGACACCACGATCCCGACGACGAACGAGAGGGGGATCGTGACGATCCCCGGGTTCTTCAGCGGGAAGACCGCGGACGCGTTCTTCAGGATGTCGATCTGCACCGTCGGCGAAAGATAGATCAGCACGATCGTCGAGATGGTCCCGAACAGCATGCTCCAGAGCGCCCCGTTCGTCGTGAATTTCTTCCAGAATATCGAGAGGATCAGGGCGGGGAAATTGGCGCTCGCCGCGATCGCGAACGCGAGCCCGACCATGTACGCGACATTCTGTCCCTTAAACGTGATGCCCAGGATCATCGCCAATATTGCAAGGGCGATGGACGCGCCCCGGGCCACCTTGAGCTGCTCCGCCTCGGGGACCTCCCCCTTGCGGACGACGTTCACCCACAGGTCGTGCGAGAGGGCGGCGGCGCCCGAGAGCGTCAGGCCCGCGACGACCGCAAGGATCGTCGCAAACGCCACGGCTGCGATGAACCCGAGAAACGCCGTGCCTCCCAGCGACTCGGCCAGGAGCGGTGCCGCCATGTTCCCCCCCTTGTCGATCGAGGTGATCACCCCCTGGCCGACGTGCACCATCGCGCCGAACCCGAGGATGAACGTAAGAAGGTAGAAGAACCCGATGAACCCGGTCGCATAGAAGACGGAGGTCCGTGCCGCTTTGGAGTCGGGGACCGTGTAGAAGCGCATCAGGATGTGCGGCAGCCCCGCCGTGCCCAGCATGAGGGCGAGCCCGAGCGAGATGGCGTCCCAGGGATTTGAGACGAGTTTCCCCGGGGCGAGCACGTTCTGGGACGGGTATTTCGCCACCGCGGCCTGGAACAGCGCGATCGGGTTCATGCCGAACGTCCAGAGCGTCATGATCGCGAGAATCAGCGCGCCCCCCAGCAGGAGGACCGCCTTGATGATCTGCACCCAGGTCGTGGCAAGCATGCCGCCGAAGAGAACGTACAGGAGCATCACGCACCCGACGATCACGACCGCCACCTCGTAGGGGAGCCCGAACATGAGCTTGATCAGGTTGCCGGCCCCGACCATCTGCGCGATGAGATAGAGCGACACCGTCGCGAGCGTTCCGATTGCCGCCGCAATGCGCGCCGGGGCCGCCTTCAGGCGGAACGCGACGACGTCCGCGAACGTGTACTTGCCGAGGTTCCGGAGGGGCTCGGCGATCAGGAACACGATGAGGGGCCACCCCACCAGCCAGCCCGTGGAGTAGATCAGCCCGTCGAACCCGGAGAGAGAGACGAGCCCCGCGATGCCGAGGAAGCTCGCCGCGCTCATGTAGTCACCCGAGAGGGCCAGACCGTTCTGGAACCCGGTGATGCCGTGCCCGGCCGCGTAGTACTGCACTGTGCTTTTCGTGCGGCGCGCGGCCCAGTAGGTGATCCCGAGAGATATGGCGATGAACACGAAGAAGAAGATAATCGCCTCCGTGCTCACCTGGCCGAGTGACGTTGCCGGAAGTGGAGCCTGTGCTGGATTCATGAGTTATCTCCTCAACTTGGCGATTTTTTCATCATAGACACGGTTTGCCCACCGCACGTAGATCGTGGTAAGCACCCACGCGGACAGGATCACGAGAACGCCCAGGAATATGCCGAGACTGAGTCCGGGTGTGAGGAGAGAACCCATCAGCGGCTTGTCGAACGCGATGAGAAGAATGAAGCCGAAATAGATCGCCAGCATGCACACGCTCAGGATGAGAGCGATCCTCCAGCGCTGGGCGGACACCTTTTTGAGCTCTTCCTTACGGTCATCCATAGAGACCTCTTCTGGATAAGAATGATGCGTGAGAGAGATCAGACGATCAGAAGAACATCCATTGACCCTGAACGGTGAACAGGTTATAGCTCTTTTTGAATTCCGGGTACGGGTTCGCAGCCGTCACCGAGGAAGCAAGACCGGCCTGATTGTCGGTCACCATTTCCCACATCGCCTTGACGTTGAAATTGTGGCCTCGCGGAAGGTAGTTCGCGCCCACGCCGAACCGGGTCTCGGACTTGAGGTCCTGGAGATACGTGTACTCGCCCCCCGGTATCACCGCAACGGTGGACAGGTTCCACTGATAGGGGTCCGTGGAGGTGACGGCCCTGGACTCGAACTTCACCACGGGCTGCAGGTTGAGGCTCTTGATGTAGTACCCCGCCTCGGCAAACAGCACGTTCTGCTTCGGGACGAGACGCGCGATTGATTCGGAACGCGCGGAATCCACGATGCCCGTCGTCGTCCGTTTGAAGAGCTCCGAGCCGTCGGGCGTGCCGCCGTTGAGCATCTGGAATCCCAGGCTGATCGTCAGGCCGTCCCCCTCCCCCATCGGGTGGTCGAGAAAAAGATCGACCGCGAAGCTCGAGTAGTTCCCCTGGAGGTCCGCACCGCCGCCGAGCGCGAGGACGTCCTTCTTGCCGAAATACGTCCCGGTGTAATAGTAATATCCTATCCCGCTGAAAAGATCGGGAGTCTGCTGGTCCCAGAAGTCATACTGGAGACGGAGCGTGGTGCGGATCGGCGAGTAGAGAAACTGGCCGGCACCCCGCGAACGGCCGTCGGAGAAGCTCAGGCGATACTCGAGCCGGTTCTCGTCGAAGAGCCCGCGGGCCATCACCGCAACATCGCGCCCCACCGCATTGTCGAGGCCATTGGGGCTGCCATTGTTCGCTCCGAAGGTGTAGGCACCGTAGTTGACCGGCATGAGCGACGTCGCCCCCTGAAGCCCGTTGCGGGTCGGCCCGATGAGCATGAGGCCCGAATAGACGCTGAACTGCTGGCTGGCGATGTACGCCATCTGGGCGTCAAGGAGGTTGACGGTCGGCGTCATGTTCTTCACGCCGGAGGTGATCCGCCCGACGGTTGGCACCTCGAAATCGAAGAAGAACGTGTAGGACGGCGTCACCTTCCCGGCGAACAGGAGCCGCATCCGGCGGACGAACAGCTGGTGCTGCCACCTCCGGTTGTAGTTGGCGTCGGCATTTTGCGCCGCCGTCGGCAGATCCTGCTGGAGCTCGAACGACGGCTGGAGAAGACCGCCGATCCTTACGGACACGTCTTTGCTCAGACGCAGGGCGCCGTCGTCGTACGTCACGGGCGTCCCCGCCTTGAGCGTATCCTGCGCGTACGCCGATCCCCCGACGGCGAGCGCAAGCACGATGAACAGCACACAACGGCGTACCCGTTGGCTCCGCCAGTGTCCGTACAAACGGTGGACTGGTCGTTCCATGGTATGCCCCTTCTGTGAAATGTGAGATTGGGTGGATTATGTGAATCTGTCGCTACTCTTCGAGCGTCGTCAGATCTCCCTCGTCCATCCCCAGCGCGCGCGCTTTCAGCACTCTCCGCATGATCTTCCCTGACCGGGTCTTCGGGAGCGACGGAACGAAGTCGATCGTCTCCGGCTTCGCGATCGGTCCCACTTCGTGGGCAATGTGCTGCTTGAGCTCGTCGACGAGCGTGTCGGTCTTTATCGCGTTCGCTTTCAGAATCACGTACGCGTGTATTGCGATCCCCTTGATCTCGTGCGGCAGGCCGATCACGGCCGCTTCCGCGACGGCGGGGTGGCTGACGAACGCGCTTTCCAGCTCGGCGGTCCCGAGCCGGTACCCGCTGACCTTGATGACGTCATCGACACGTCCGATGACCCAGAAGTACCCGTCCTCGTCCTTGCGGGCGGAATCCCCGGCCGTGTACATCCCGGGGTATTTGCTCCAGTACGTTTTCACGTAGCGGTCGGGATCCTTGTACACGGTACGCAGCATGGCGGGCCACGGCTTCTTCAACACGAGGAACCCTTCCTCCCCGGGCTTGACCGGTTTTCCGTCCTCGTCAACGACATCCGCTTCGACGCCGGGGTAGGGGCGGGACGCGGAGCCCGGTTTGAGCGTCATGGCGGGCATCGGCGTGATCATGAACATGCCTGTCTCCGTCTGCCACCATGTGTCCATGATGGGGCACTTGTCTTTGCCGATGTTCTTGTGGAACCAGCGCCACGCCTCGGGGTTGATCGGTTCGCCCACGGAACCGAGAAGCCGGAGCGAGGAAAGATCATGCCTGTTGGGCCACGCCGCGCCGAACCGCATGAGCCCCCGTATCGCCGTGGGGGTGGTATACATCACCGAAACGCCGTATTTCTCCACGATCGCCCACCACCTGTCAGGGAAGGGATAGGTCGGGGCGCCTTCGTACATCACCGACGTCGCGCCGGCAATCAGGGGGGCGTACACGATGTAGGAATGGCCGGTCACCCACCCGGGATCCGCGGTGCACCACCACCTGTCCTCCTCTTTAATATCAAACACGTCCTTGAAGGTGGCGTACACGCCGACCTGGTATCCGCCGTGCGTGTGGAGGATCGCCTTCGGCTTCCCCGTGGTGCCGGAGGTGTACAGGATGTAGAGGGGATCCTCGGCGTCCATCTCCTCCGTCTCGCAGCGGTTGGAGTTGCGGACCAGGGGCATCGACATCAGATCGTGGTACCAGTAGTCGCGCCCGGCCTCCATCGCCACGTCCTTCCCCGTGTGGCGGACCACGACGACGTTCTCGGGGGCGCCGGTCCGCTTCAGGGCCTCATCGACGATCTTCTTCAGCTCCACGACCTTGCCGTTCATGTTGCCGCCGTCGGCGGTCACGATGACTTTGGACTCGCTGTCCTCAATCCTCCCGTGCAGGGCCTCGACGGAGAAGCCGCCGTACACGACGGAGTGCACGGCGCCGATCTTCGCGGTGGCGAGCATCGCGATCACGGTTTCCGGGATCCGCGGCATGTAGATCGTGACCCGGTCTCCCTTGTTGACCCCCATGCTCTTGAGGACGTTGGCGAACTTGCACACCTCGCGCGCCAGTGCGTGGTAGGAAAACGTCCGCACTTCCCCCTTTTCGCTCTCCCAGATGAGGGCGAGCTTGTTCCGCCGCCACGAGCGGACGTGCCTGTCGATGGCGTTGGCGACGATGTTCGTCTTTCCCCCGACGAACCACTTGTAAAACGGCTTGTTCGATTCGTCGAGGACCTTGTCCCATTTCTTGTACCAGCTCAGCTCCTCCGCGCGCTTTCCCCAGTACGCCTCGAGGTCCCGGGACGCCTCTGCCCGCGCCAGCTCGGGATCGGGCACGTTGGCCTGCGCGATGATTTCGGCAGAAGGGGCATATACTTCGCCTTTGGGCGTGGTGCTTGTGCTACCGGCGGACATAGTCCGGCCCTCCATGATGTTGGGATGATTGCGATGAATTGAATTCAACTCAAAGAACGAGGCGGCTCAACACGACGCGTCGCTCGGGTGCGGGGCGGGCGCTGTACAAGTCAAATCGATGGCGATCCGGTATGCTTTCTGACGTCCTATCCGTGACGTGTCACCTGGAACAACCCTGATCTAGTTGACGGTCTGATTCACGACTGCAGATTGCACAAATTCGAGGGGTGGGTAACCATGGAAGCATTCGCGGGTTGCTGCATTCTCATAGGAGGTATGGTGCCGGCCTGTGTCGAAGGAATTGAGATCAGGAAGTGGAACACCTGATGCGAAGATAGATACGGTCATGATGAAAAGCAACACCGGGAGGGGCCCGCGGGGGGAGTGACGTCACATTCAGACGTCCATCCTGACAGGACGGGCGTCCGGTCTGTCACGGAAAAAAGGCCTCCCGTCCCACCCCCTGCCGCCCCGGCACATTCTCATTGTTCGACAGGGGTGGAATTGAGTATCCTCCCTTCGTCCACTTTCCCATACACACCATCTGGAGGCGCAATGAGACCATCACGACTGCACCGCACCGCCGCTCCCTGCCTGATCCTGGCGCTGGCCCTCTCCGCCGCGGCCGTGAGAGGGGCTGAGAAGATCCCCGTAACGTCCAAATCGCACGAGGCCCTGTCTTCGTTCCGGGAGGGGAAGAAGCTTTTCGACAACCTGCGCCTCACCGACGCGTATCCGTACTTCCAGAAGGCGGCCGAGGCAGACCCGGACTTTGCACTCGCCCACCTGTTCCTGGCACAATCCGCCCCGACGGCGAAAGTGTTCTTCGCGGAACTGAAGAAAGCCGACGAGACCTCGGCCCACGCTTCCAGAGGGGAACAGATCTGGATCAGGGCCGTCAAGGCGGGCGCATACGCCGACCAGGCCGCGGCCCTCAAGCTGTACGCGCAGCTCGTCGAGGAGTTCCCCGGAGACGAGCAGGCGCAGACATTTCTCGGGACGACGTATTTCGCGCAGCAGGACTACTCCAGGGCGGCGGAGCATTTGAAGAAGGCAACCGACATCGCGCCCGGGTACGGCCCCGCCTACAACCAGCTCGGGTACGTCTACCGGTTCCTCGGCAGGTATGACGACGCGGAACAGACCTTCAAGAAATACACCGAGCTCCTGCCGACGGACCCCAATCCGTTCGACTCCTACGGCGAGCTGCTGCTGAAGATGGGAAAGTTCGATGAATCGATCACGCAGTATGAAAAAGCGCTCTCGGTCAACCCGCATTTCGCCAATTCGTTCGTCGGGATCGCCTCATGCCTGATGTACCAGAACAAGCACGACGAGGCGCTGGCCGAGCTCCAGAAGATGTACGACAACGCCCGGAACGACGGCGAGAGGCGGTTCGCGCTCTTTTCGCGCAGCGTGGTCTACCAGGACGAGGGACAACCCGACCTGGCGATTGCGGAAGTCGAAAAGGAGCACTCCATCGCCGAACAGACTGGCGATGCCGCCTCGATGTCGGGCGACCTCGCGCTCATCGCGAACATACTCCTGAACGACGGGAAGGCGGATGAGGCACTGGCGAAGTTCAAGGAATCGGACCAGGTGATTCGGAAATCCTCGCTCGCCAGAGAAGTCAAGGAGAACAACGCGCTCCTCAACCAGTTCAATTTCACCAGGGTCTCCATCGCGAAGGGTGACCTGGAGGCGGCGAAAAAGGAAGCGGGGATATTCCGCAAGGGAGTCGAAGCGTCAAAGAATAAGAACCAGGTCAGGCTCGCACACGAGCTCACCGGCATGATCTCGTTTCACGAGAAGGACTACGGCAGGGCGATCGATGAGCTGAAGGAAGCGAACCAGCAGGACCCGAACGTCCTGTACCATCTTGCGCTCGCCTGCCAGGGGGATGGAAAGGCGGATGAAGCGAAGAAATATGCCGCGGCGGCGGCGAAATTCAACTCGCTGCCGATCATGAGACTGGCGTACGTGCGCGTGAAGGCGGAGAAGCTGCTGGAGGCGCTGTAAGAGCAGGTTGTGGCGCCTCCGGCGCCACGCAAAGATCGCGCTTCGCTACGCTCGCAACGACATGCTCTTCACAATGCCATGCTCCTCCTGACCCGGTGCGAATTGCCTCGTCGGGGCGCCCGCGGCGCCACGGCGAGGCAATGACTGGTCCCGCACCGAGGGGGGAGTGCTTGCGGCGATTTTCTCCCGGCTCCGGTCCCCCGCACCGCCGATATTGAACTGCGACGTCAGGTCCGCCAGCCGTTCCGTCAACCGGTTGAGATCCTCGGCGGCGTGCGCGATCTGCTGCGTCCCCTGCGCCGTCTCCCCTGTTACGTTGCTGATTGCCTCGACGTTTTTGCTTATCAGCTCGCTTGCGCTCGATTGTTGAGCGCTCGCTGCCGCAATCTGCGAGACCATGTCCGTCAGGTGCTGAATCATGCCGACGATCCCCCTCAACGACGCGCCCGCCCTGTCCACGAGCCCGATGCCGTTGTCGACTTCCTTCGTCCCCTCTTCCATCGACGCGACAGCCCCGGTGGTGTCTTCCTGGATCGTCCTGATCATCACCGCTATCTCTTTCGTGGCCTTCGTCGTCCTCTCGGCAAGCTTCCGGACCTCGTCGGCCACCACCGCGAACCCTCTCCCCTGCTCTCCCGCCCGGGCCGCCTCGATGGCGGCATTGAGGGCCAGCAGGTTCGTCTGGTCCGCGATATCGTCGATGACGTCGATGATCTCGCCGATCTGATGACTCGATTTGCCGAGCGCCCGGATCGTCCCCGCCGAGCGATTGACGACGTCGGCAATCCGTTTCATGCCCGTCACGGTCTCCTCCACCACGTGTCCACCCTGCTCTGCCGCCTCTTTCGCCTTTCGCGCATTGTCCGCAGTCTCTGCCGCCCTTTTTGAGTTCTCGACGATCGTTTTCGTCATCTCTTCCACGGCCGACGCCACCTCCCCCGCCTGGGATGTCTGCTCCTGCGCTCCGGCCGCCATTTCTTCCGTACTGCTCGAGATCTGCGTACTCGCGCCCGCCACAGCGGACGACGCCTCCGTCACCTGGCCGAGAACGCTCTTGATTGAGGTAGTGAAGCTGTCAAACGAGCGCTGAAGATCACCGATCTCGTCCGTCCGGTGCGAATGGAAAGCAGTGTTTACATCGGCGTGATTCATTTTCGCGACGATCTCGTCTATCGGGCGCAGGACAATCCGATGGAGAAGCACGTAGACCGTTCCCAGCAGCAACGCTATGACGAGGAGTGACCCCGCCGTCACAATGAGGTAGGACCGGACTATCCTCTCGTCGACATCAGACCGGGGGTGGGCCGCCATGATTGTGTATCCCCATGCCCCGAACTCCTGCCTGGTGACTTCCCAGGGCTTGCCTGCGAGTTCTTCGCCGGCGAGAACCTTCTGGACGTCCTCAAGCCCGGTGCTCTCCGATTTGAAGGACACCTTCCCTTTTGCGTCGAGAAGCGCGACGAACCCGTGATCAAGGATCCGGGATTTGCTTATCGACTCGCCGAGCTGGTTAAGCGTGGACAGCGGGTATCCGACATACCAGATCCCGATGATTTCCCCTTTCCCGTCCCTGATTGGCTCGTACCCCGTCATATACGCGGTGCCCAGAATATCCACCACACCGAAAAAGGACTTACCCTCGCGGATGGCCGCGATGGCCTTTCCTGCGGGATCAAGAACCGTCCCGACGGCCCGTGTGCCGTCTGGCTTCTTGACGTTCGTCGAGATCCGGACGAATTCCCCCCCCCGCCTCGCGAACAGCGTCGCGGTGGCATCCGTAAGACCCTTCACGCGGTCCACAAGCGAGAAGTTGTTTCCCTGGGGCTTTCCGCCGAGCAGCAAGTCCGGGACTATTTCCGCGCCGACGGTCACCGCGGCTCCGGCCGCCGGACTGCCCAGCCTGCCGCTCTCGTCGAGAAACACGGAGAGCGCCGCGTGAACCCGGTTCAGGCTCAGCTCGTTGACGACCATCAGGTTTTCCGTTGTCGCACGAATCCGGCCCTGAATCTGTTCGTCCGTCAGGGCGCGGATCTGCGATTCCACCTGTTTCGTAATAAGCCAACCCGACACTATCGTCGTCACCAGGACGATCGATGTTACCGCAAACATGAGCTTCAGTGCAATACCTTTCTTCACGATCCCCTCCGGGTGAGTTGCCTGTTAATGAGGGACGATCTTTCCGTTGGCCCGCACGGCGAGGCCGGATTTCTCGGGTCCGGAACTCCCTGTGAGGGGCGCGGGACGCCTCTCTGCTGTTGAAAGACGGAATTTCGAGGTCATCTCCTGCAGGTGCTCCGTCAGCCGGTTGAGATCCTCGGCGGCACGGGCAATCTGCTGCTCGCCCATCGCCGTTTCTCCCGTTACCGATCGAATCGCCTCCACGTTCTTCGTGATCTGCTCCCCCGCCGCCGACTGTTCTTCGCTCGCGCTGGCGATCTCGGTGACCATGTCCGTGACCCGCTGGGAGATCCTGACGATCTCGGCCAGGGACGATCCGGCCAGATCGGCAAGCCGGATCCCCTCCGAGACGTTCTTCGTCCCTTCGGCCATCGAGGCGACGGCGTCCTTCGTATCGGACTGGATCTTGCGGATCATGTCCGCGATCTCCTTCGTGGCCTTCGTCGTCCGCTCGGCAAGCTTCCTCACCTCATCGGCCACGACCGCGAACCCCCTCCCCTGTTCTCCCGCCCGTGCCGCTTCGATCGCGGCGTTCAGGGCGAGCAGGTTTGTCTGGTCAGCGATGTCATCGATGACCGATATGATCTGACCGATCTGGTCGCTCGATTTGCCGAGGTCGCCCACCGTCCCGGCGTAGTGAGTGACCACCTCGGCGATGCGCTTCATCCCGCCGACCGTTTCCTGGACGACCTGGCCGCCCCGCTCCGCCGCTTCCTTCGCCTTCCGCGCAGTCAGCGCCGCTTCCGCCGCGTTCCGGGAGTTCTCCACGATCGTCTTCGCCATGCCGGAGACGGCTGAGGCCACCTCGTCGACCTGCGATGTCTGTTCCGCCGAGCCCGCCGCCATTTCCTCGGTGCTGCTCGATATTTGCGTGCTGGCACCGGCGAGCGTGGCGGCCGCTTCGGCGATCCCGCCGATCGTCCCGCGGAGGTTCCCGATCATCACGTTCAGGGAGCCCGCCATCTGTCCCAGTTCGTCGGTGCTCTCCACGGGAACATCGCGCGTGAGATCACCTTCCGCGAGGACTCCGATGACGTCCGTCGTGAGGCGGATGGGTGCGGTGACGAGCGCGTTGACGCGCAGCATCACGATCGTCGAGAGGCCGAGCCCGCCGGCGAACACCACGATGAAGAGCGTGAGGACGCGCGAGTAGGCTGCTTCCGCACTTTCGAAGCTTGCTTTGCTGCGTTCGGCCTCGTTGAGCTCCAGGGCGTGGAGCGTCGCCGCGAAGACGGCATACTTGTCCTCCACGGTCCCCATGGCCACGGTCGCCGTGTTGAGGTCAATCCCCGCGAAATCGACGACCGTGAAGACCGACTTCCGGAAATCGACCGCCTGGGCAAGCGCATTCGTATAGCGCGCTTTCTCGTCCTGCGAGGCGGCCTGCTTCACCCGGTTGCCGATCACGGCGATGACGCTGTCGATCGAGGCGAGCTGGGATTTCCCCAGATCGTCGATCTTCCCGAGATCGTAGTTTGCGCGCGCCCAGGCGATCAGCCGGTAAATGCTCCCGTGCGCGTCGGTGATGCTCTCATTGATCGCCGCGGCCTCTTTGTACGTCCTGAACCGGCCGTTGAAGATCTCGTCGATGGCCGACTGCTGCGCCCGCAATCCCAGGAACGCGATCACGCCGGATGCCAGGAGTATGCACATGACGAGAGACGGACCCAGGAGCAGCTTTTTCGAGAGACTGAGCTTTGCGAGTATGCTTTTCATGTTGAGTCGAGACCGGGTTACGGCCTCACGCGGGAGGCCATTTTATTGATCTGTGAATTCGCCGGACGTGAACGGCCGCTATTTGTATGCGCCCGATCCCACGATGACGTCGTCACATTTCTCGACATATGCCGTCTTGTTCTCGATCTTGTTCACCGCCGGGTTGTTCCACTTGTAGTTCTGCCAGCCTTTGCCCGCCGACTTCGCGAGGTCCACGCGCTCTTTCACGAACGACTTGCCGTCGGCATCTTTCAGGTCCATGAGGTCCTTGCCGACCATCCGCGCGTTCCCGCCGTGGGCAAGGCACTTCCCGCTCATGTCGTACACGAATATGTAAAGATCCCCTTCGACGAATTTTCCCTTCGGATTGCTGAACTCCGCAAACGCGGCGTCCTTTCCGTTGGCCTTCAGGAATGCCACCGCTTTCTTCACGAGAGCTTCCGCTTCCGCCGGGGTTCCCTTCTTTTCTCCGGCCAGGGCCAGGGATGCCGCGAATGTGAAGAGCAGGACGAGTGCCAGAAACCGATTCATGATGTATGTCTCCTTTTGTATGTACCGGATGCGCTCAACTGCACCCCGCTCAGAAATTGATAATCGCGTGCAGGTACCAGCGTACATCCGTATCGATGTAGGTTCCGTCGACGACCTTCTGCGTTGCCTTTTCCGTTGTCAGGAGCTGGTGATCCACCACCCACCATACCCTGTCGTTTGCTTTCCAGACAATTCCGATAATCTTCAGACGGGTGATGTCTCCCCCCTTGTTGATATTCGGCTCGTTCACGTCGAACCGGCCGATAAGCGAAAACTGGGAGGCAAATCCCTCGACCGGGCACTTCAGCTCACCGAAGACGGAAAGGACATACCCGGACTGGATCGAATCGGGATTCGAGGGAGCGTTCTTGACGACCAGGTATTCGGAGCCAACCGTGACGAAGGAGTAGGTGTATCCGACAAACCCTCCGAACCGGTTCTTCTCAAGAGCAACCGTCGTGCCGTTGTTGCCGATGTAGGCAAGTCCGCTCATGGTGAGTCCCTTGAGCTCATCGGATGAGGTGAACGGTGCCAGGGTCAGACGGGCGACGTAGTCTTTGAAGCGGTTCGCTTCAGGGGCTGTGTACCCGGTGCCGTTGAGCATATACACCGAGAAATCGCCCACCTTGCCGGGAAGCGTGTAGCACGCGGAAATGCCCGCGTCCGCAGTGGCAATGAGACTGTACTTGTCGCTGGCGGTCGACGCGACGCCTCGGTATTTCCAGTAGGTTTCGACCAGTCCGTTCCACGGGCCCGGGACCATACCGAATTTGACGGAGAGGGACGTGATCGGGGTGTAATCCACCATCGCAAACTTCAGCCGGACGGAAAGCCCGTTGTAGTAGGACGTCGCACTGGCGTTCCGGTAAATGTCCGTCGTCACCTGGAACTTCCAGTCATCCGCAAGCGGCGTCTTCATCGTGAAATACACACGGTCGAAATCGAACCTGTTGGCGAATTTCCCGTCAATCCCGCGGGGGCTGTACACCAGGTTGCTGAACATCGTCGCGCTGAACACGGGATTGAGCGCGAACGCCGGTTTCGCGGCGGGCGGAGGCGCGGGCGTTGATTGATCAGCAGGCGTCTGCGCGATGGCGCCGGAATACATGAGGACCGCGGTACATAGAACGCACAGGAGCCTCTTCATAACATCCTCGTATTGATTGTGACACAAGCAACCCTTCAGCCCGGCATGGCAGTCATGGGGGAGCAGGTGCACCTGTCACCGCAAGAGGCGTGCCGCGGACCATCCGGTGTGCAGTCATTCCGACAAAGGGGAGAAGTGTCAGATATTGTTGAAGAGGATAGGGAGCGGGACATCCGCGCGAAGGACCGAAGCGGAAAAAGCTGTGGTTTCTCTGGCTAATATCCCGCAGGTGGCGTCACGAATGGCGGCAGAGAGATGGGTCACAGGGAGAAACTGCACGCGAACGGAGGAGCGTGCGGCGGGGATTTACGTCAGATTCCCGGGTTCGTCTTCTTCGTCCGCTCCGGGTTGCGCGGCGGGATTCGAGTCATTCGAGACGCGTATCCTGTCAACGATGAAGAATCCCAACCCGACTCCGAACCCGACGGCGGCACCCATGAGGACATCGGGGAGGATCCCCGCCGGGTAATCAAGAAACGACCTCTGCCAGAACATCGCCCGCGGGAGATCCACGCAGAGCCGGGCGAGTATCGTCGTGGAGCCCCAGAATCCTGCGACAATGAACGGAGGGAATACGCTCTCCCAACGGTGTTTGTTCACAACCTGGTCGTGATACACGTAGACGGCGAGAGGAACAGAGAGGAAGAACACCGTGAACGGAAGTGCCGCACCCGCATGAAATGCGTGTGTCACCGGCCCCATAACGACGAGGTACATGAAGAACAAGAGGACCAGAGACTCCCTGACGCTGACCTTCCGCAAAGAGTAGAAGAACAGTGATCCGACCGCAGCATCCACGATGAACGTGAATGCATGATCGTAAGGGTTAAATACACGTGATTGGTAGATCAGGAATCCGACGCCAATGGAGCAAAGGACGGCGACAGCAGATGCACCCAGGATGTTCCTCATCCCGGCAGCAAGTGACCTGGCGATCTGTTCCGGTCCTTTGCTCACAGGGCCCGTCTCCAGACTCCCGCGCCGAGACCGCCGACACCGGCGAACAGATACGAGGAGTTCGACGCGAGACACCAGATACCCCCCGTCGAGACGGTCAGCCCGGTATCGTTCCAGGACGAACCCATATTCCACGACACCAACACCCTGTCGAGTGTCGTTACAAACAGGATTTCCCCGATCACCGTCAGCGACCCCACCCACGGACCGCTCAACGCGGTGTTCAGCGCCACCCAGCTCCCGCCGGTGTCGGCGGACTGGTATACGCCTTTCCCGTAGAGCGCGGCAAAGACGCTCGACCCGACGAGAGCAAATGAATGAACATTGATGTAATTCCCCGTGAAACCGCTGTCAATCGGCGTCCAATCGGCACCTCCATCGGATGACCGGTACGCCCCTCCGAGCGTGCCCACAAAAATGTCCGGCTCCCTTACCGCGACCGCAAAAACCTCCTCCGAATTCATCGGGTAGTAGTTCATGCCTACCCACGTGACACCTCCGTCGAACGTATTCCACACCCCGCTGTCTGTCCCCACGAAGAGCGTGTTCCGGTACACGGCCATCGCATTGATCGACGAATTCAGACCGTTCACCGCCGACGTCCACGTTGTACCCCCATTCGTCGAGACGTACACGCCGACGTCTGTCCCGGCGAAGAGGTTCGAGCCCAGACCGGCGAAACACCGGACGAAGCCCGCCGGGAGTCCGGCGCTGATTGATTCCCAGTGTCCGCCGTTGTCCGAGGATCGAAAGGCCCCGCTGTCCGTCCCTGCGTATACCATTCCGCCCATGCAGGCGAGGGACGCCACGTTTTTTCCTTCCACGCCGGAGGTGAGTTTGATCCACGACTCGGCGGGCTCGACCGGGTTGCCGGAGTTCCTGTTGCAGCCGAAGAATATCAACAGCGAACAACCGAAGGCGATTGCTGTGCGGATGGTTTTCATACAGGGCTCCCGTCTGTGGATCGGCCGACTTCTCGATGACTTCACCGGAAAATCACTCCGGCTGAACTGGCCGCTACTCTTTGAGGAGATTCCAGCAGTAGGTGGCATATTTGGATTTGCTCGCGCCATCCGAGACCATCCGGAAATACTCCTTCGCCTTATCGGTCTGCCCGGAGTCGAGAAAATGCCTGCCGATAAAGTACGCGGCCGCGCTTTTGAAGTAAAAATCTTCCGAGGCCAGCAGCCTGCCGAACCGGGATATTGATTCCTCTTTTCTTCCCAGGTTCCAGAGCACCCATCCATAGTAGAACGCGACCTTCTCGGAATCTCCCCTTGCCGCCGACAGCCCCGATTTCTCGATCGCCGCAAATTCCACGGCGGCTTCTCGGTAGGCTTTCGCATGCGTCAGGATCTCGGCATAATTGAACCGGGGATCGAAATCGCCAGGAGAAAGGCGTTTGAATATACGGTGGAGGACGATCTTCCAGGCGTCGTCGACATCGACGTCATTCAACATCCGGTAATCGTCCGACGAGCCCCTGTAGGTCTCGGAAACGAGAATATCCGCGATCGCTCCTTTCGTCGAATCGTGCGGACCTGCGGCGTAGGAAGCCACGGTCTTTTGCCAGTTTACCTGACCGCGCAAATACTGAAGGAGTCCCTGATACAGTATGTGCTCTTTCGCGCCGGATAACCCAGACCGCAACTTGAGGGCGCCGAGAGCCTCGTCGTACCGGCCGGTGACCGAAAAAATGAAGAACGCGTTTCCGTACGACATGGCGTCGCAATTCGAGCCTACAACGAGGCGCCGCACGTATGCCACCGCGCTATCCAGATCCCCGTGCTGGTAGTACTCGCCGGCGATGTCGCTGAGGATTCCCGACTGGTCGGGGTACAACCGGAAGATCGCCTTATACACCCGCATCGCATCCGGGAAATCTCCCCGCGCCTTGATATTCCGGGCATAGTCGCCCATGGAGTAGCACAAACGATCGTCGGTTTTGATCGCTCTCTTGAGCGTGGGCAGGTAGGCGATGAGCGGATCCGTCAGCAATCCCATCGAATAAATCTGGCAAACGCCATAGTGGATGTCCTCCCGCCGTCCGTCGATCGTGAGGGCGTGTTTCCATACGCCGGCTACTCTCGCCGCAATATCCCGGGGGACAATATCATCCGCGGTGCCAGTCAGGAAACCGATCGTACGATCGTAGATGGATTCATCGGGATTCCCTCCGATGTGAACACCGGCGTTCAAATGGGTCGCCCGGTCAGGAGGACGTTCCCCGACATCATGATTGCGTCGACATTGTCCGGGTCCGCCTTCAGGTAGAATTTGACCCGCGCTTCGGCGCTGTCGATCTCGCCGGCGTCGAGGAGCTTTCCGATTTCCTCCGCCACCTTCCCCTGGGCGGGGGCTTGTGCCGCCAGGAGGACGATCATCGGGATAAGCAGAGTCAGTTTCATCCTATGGCATCTCCGTCACTTCAAGAGAAAGAGCTTGCGCGTCTTCATATATGTCCCCGCCTGCATTCTGCAATAGTACACGCCGCTGGCAAGCGTGCGCCCGTCGAACTGCACGTCATGGTATCCGCGGGGAATTTCATTATCTACCAGAGTCGTGACCTTCTGGCCGAGCGTATTGTATACAGTCAACGTGACGTGTGATCCGGCCTGCGCTGCGAACCGGATCGTTGTCGTGGGGTTGAAGGGGTTGGGAAAATTCTGAAAAAGCCAGGACGATCCGGGCAAGTCCGCGCGATCTTCCACAGCTGCGGTGACCATTTCCGAGAGGGGACGACGCCAGACTCCTCTCCCATCCCCCAGTCTGTAGCGGGATTCGGTCCCCGCATACATCGCGGGCCCGTGGACAACGATGGCGTCGATGGCGAGATCCGGCAGCCCCGAAATCACCGGCACCCAGGTCGAGCCTGAGTTTGTCGACACTACGACTCCGGTTATGGAGGTGGCAAAAATGGGACCTGCGACTGAATCGACGGAGAGGAACGAGGTCACAGAAGCACCCGAGCTGACTAGCTTCCAGGTTCCCCCGCTGTCGGCAGACGCAAATACCTCTCCACCGGCAACCGCGGAGAACAGAACGGACCCGTTTGAGCCGAGGGCGAGAATCGGGCTGTTCCCGATGCCGGAATCAGATTCGGTCCAAGTCAGTCCATGGTCGACAGAACGAAACACACCTCCCTCAGTTCCCGCAAACACCAGGCCGCTGCAGAAGACTAATGCACTAACGTTCAAATTCACCAGACCCGCATTCGCCGGGAACCACGTCAAGCCATTATTCGTCGACCGGGCCACACCGGCTCCGTGCAATCCGGCGAGAACGTATGGACCCTGTGCTGCGAGTGCACGCATATCGCCGGCCCCGAGGTAATCCGGATCGCTCCACGTGTCGCCATTATCTGTCGAACAAACGACGCCGATGATGCTCCCGGCATACACGTGCGCCCCCTGGGAAGTCATCGCGGTTACAGATATCGTCGGCGATAAGTCGTACACCTTTGTCCAATCCGTCCCCGAATTTGACGACCGGAATACTCCACCGAGAGTTGTCCCGGCGAATACATACGAATCGTTCGAGGTCAGGGAACGTACTCCCATCTCCGATATCCCCGCGTTACCCGGTGTCCAGGTCACTCCGTCATCCGACGAAATGAACAGGCCCTCATAGATTGTCCCCGCGATAAGGGTTGCTGTGTTCCGTAAAACGGCGCACACCTGCGAAGGAAACAGTCCGGCGCTGAGCCAGGTGACCCCGCTGTTCGACGTGGCAAACAGCCCCTGCGCCGTGCCCGCGTAAACGATCGACCCGACTGCATACAACGATTCGACCACCTTATTGGCAAGGCCGGAATCGGCGGGAAACCAAAAAACGCCGTCATCGGTAGACCGGTACACCCCCCGTCCGCCGAACGTCCCCGCGAAGATATCGTCCCCGATGCACGCCAGCGTCGTGATCATCAGACAGGTTATCCCCGAATCCACCGGGGCCCAGGAAGCGCCGTTATTCGTGGAGCGGAACACTCCCTGATAGTAGGTCCCTGCGAAGAGATTTCCTCCTTTCCGTCGAACGGCCGTGACACTCGTATCCGTGAGACCGATACTCGCCGTTTGCCAGGTCTCACCGCCATTCGTGGAGGTGAACACTCCGCCCCAGGTCCCTGCAATAAGGAGCCCGTTCCCCGTATCAAGCGAAGAGACCACGAGATTCGTCAATCCCGTGTTGACTGGGACCCAATGGATGCCTCCGTCATTTGAACGAATCAACCCATCACCAACCGTGCCGGCAAAAAGATTGCCGGAGATTTCGGCAAACGCACTCACCCCGGCCGTATCATTTCCCCGGCACGTCCCGGTCCACGTCATGCCTCCATCGGTGGACCGATAGATGCCCCCCAATCCTGTTCCCGCGAGAAGGCTCGACTGGATACTCTTCAGACAATAAATCGAGCCCCCTCCCGGACCTCGCGTTTGCACCCATTGCGCATGTACAAAACAGGGGAGCGTCGCAAGAAGAAAGAATGTCAGAATACGGAAATACACACCCGGGGATTTGACAGGGGATGCATTGGTATTGTGTACAGCCTTTCCTTGCCTCAAGGCGAACCGCAAATGTTTCTTGACGTGAACAACGCCCACCGAAACTCAAAAGTCGGCCACGTCCGGGGACAGGGTCGACTTTTCAATGAGCACATTACCTTGTTACGGATTGATGAGCGCCCGGATGACGAAGATCGCCAGGAGGATCAGCGCGAGGACGCCGAGGAGCATCGGGAGCATCTTTCCCCACTGGATCCCCGCGGTCTTTCCCTGATACCGGGTGAAGGGCTTCGTGGCCAGCTTCTTCGTCTCCCCCGTCGGGCGCGAGAAGACCCTCGATATCGAAAACGACGCCCGCTTCAGATGCCGAAGCTCCGCGAGCATCTCGTCGACCGCCTGGTAGCGGTCCGCCGGCTTTTTTTCCAGGGCGCGCTCGACGATCGAGACGAACGTCGGGGAAAGGTCGGGCCGGTACTGGCGGATCGGCACCGGCTTTTCGTTCTGGATCGAATAGAAGATCGCCGCCTCATGATCCCCCTTGAACGGAAGCTGATCGGAGAGCATATGGTAGAGGAGAACGCCCAGGGAGAATATGTCGGATCTCCGGTCGACGGTCACCCCCTCGATCTGTTCCGGGGAGAAGTATGCCGCATCCTCGGCTGTTCCCGCGGTCCTGCCCAGTTTCAACACGTCCTTCAGGTCCGACTGCCCGAACCCGAGCACCTTGAGCCGGTGTTTCGGCGTGACGATGATGCTGTCACTGCGCAGGTTCCGATGAATGATCCCCTTCCCGTGTGCCTCCTGGAATGCCGTGCAGATCGCTATGGCGAAATTGATCGCGACCTGGTTGTTCATGATCGGCATGGTTTTCTTCAGGCTCTCTCCCTCGACGAACTCCATAACGATGAAGTAGTCGTTCTTCTCGACCTTGAGCGAATAGAATGTGCAGATATAGGGATGCACGAGGAGCGCGGCATTCGTCGCGATCTGCTTCAACCGGGACTTGTCGGATTCCGAGAGCGTGTGGCGGATGGGGAGGAACTTGAGAGCGACGACGCGGTCCCGCTTCGAGTCTTCGGCCCTGTACACGGTCCCGATCGTCCCTTCGCCGACCTTCTCGAGAATCTTATAATGAGATATCGTCGATCCTATCATCGCGGTCTCCTCAACTGGAAAGGTGGGGTACGGAGGCTACGGTTTGCGGGCGTCGCCGGGCCACCCGGTGACGAGCGTGAGATCCGCCGGCCGGGTGTCCGAAGGGTTATAGACGCCGAGCAGCCGCTGACTGTCCGGGGTGATTCCCCGGAGAAACCTGATCCCGCGCGACCGGGCGTCGAACGACTCCCGCAGTTTTGCCACTTTCAGGCTCGATCCCGAGCGGGAGAGCTCCGCCGCCATCACCCGGGAGTCGAGCGACATGAAATAGATTTCCCTGCCGTCGTGACGCCAGAAGGGTTCGCCGTTGCACCCGTGCAGCGACACCTGCGTCTTGCTTCCGGGTCCCGGGAAGGGACGGATATAGACTTCCTGTTCCCCCGATTCGTCGGAGACGAACGCCATCCAGCGGCCGTCGGGGGAAAATTTCCCGAGCTGGAGATCGGCGTCGATCTTGATCCAGAGGTACGGCTTCTTTCCCGCGGCAAGCGGCAGTATCCAGATGCTCCACTTCTCGTCCTTCGCCGGTCCCCGCTGCAGGGCGATGAACTTTCCATCGGCGGACCAGTCGGTCGGGAAGAGATTGAAATCCGAGCTCATGAGCGGCTGCTCACCCGCCGTTGCGTCGGCGTTGATGCGGTACGGATTCGCCCTGCCGCTCCTGTTCGATGCGAACGCGATCTGTTTACCGTCCGGCGACCAGACGGGATCCACCTCGTCCCCGGGATCGAACGTCAGGCGCGATGACACGCCGCGGATCCGGTCGAACAGCCAGAGATCGGTCGTCAGGTGCCTGTTCGCCCCCTCCTCGGCATCGTTCGAATACGCAACGCGGATCCCGTCCGGCGAGATGTGCGCATCGACGTTCCTGACTGAACGCGCGACGAACCCGTTGAAGCTCCCCGAGCGGTCAAACCACGCCAGGCCGGAGTTGTCCGATCCCCCTTCCGCATACACGAGCTCGCCGTCCGAAGAGACGCTGAATTCTCCCCGGCCGTACCCGGGATCGTACCGCACACCCTCCGCGACGGTGGACGGGAGCCCCTTCATCTCGAGGCCCGCCGGATCGAACGGCTGCGCGATCAGCGCTCCCTCTTCTATGAAGAGCAGGCAGCTGCTCCCGTACAGGACGTTGGAGTGCTTGCGGAGGAGCTCCTTGTTCTCTTTCCCGTCGAGCGACGCCACATAGACGATGTCCGTCGACGACGCGCGCGCAAGGTAGAGGAAGTGCCTGCCGTCCGGAAGAAAGCACGGCCACCGGTGAGAATGTTCCAGCTTCGAAGCATCGAGCGTCGTGGCGGGAACCGGTGTCCCCCCGGAGGCGGGAATCTGGCTGAGAGGCTCGGACGGCGATGGGGCGAACACGATGACGTCGCCGGAACCCCAGGCGGCTCCTCTCCCCGATGAAGCGTCGCAGAGCGTTCCGACCGTTCCTCCCGAGGCGTCGATCTTTCTGAGCTTCCCTTCCGAGAAGAAACCGATCGACCTGCTGTCGGGGGACCAGAACGGGTACGAGGCCTCCTCGGTACCGGCAAGCGGCACGCACTGCAGAGAATTGAGCGACCGGACCCAGAGACGCGTAACGCCGTTGGAATCCACGGCGGCAAACGTCAGCTTCCTGCCGTCCGGAGACAGGGCAAAATGTCCGCCGTTCGCCCCGCCGGAGCTCCGGGCAAACGTGGAGTTTTCCGGAGGGCGGATGAACGACCGGAAAGACCGGGATTCGGTAGTCGACCCCCGGAAATACAGGAAGGCAAATGACGCCGAAACGGCAAGAAGTGCCAGCACGAGAACCCAGGGGAGCAACCGGTGGAGCGTCAGGAAGGCAAGCGGCCCTCCCTCTGCAGGAGCGGGCTCACCTACTTTGCCCGGAAGGGGTTGCTTCACGAGAATCGCCGGCAGCCGGGAGAACCTGATCAGGCCGGGCTTTTCGCCCCCCGGCTCAACGGCAGAACCGGGGGGATATTTGCGGACGCTGACTTTCACCATCCGCTCGGCCCCCGATGCGCCCGCAGTCCTCACGTACCGGCGAAGGTTCTTGGCAAGCTCCCGTGCCGATTGATACCGCTCCTCGGCATCCTTCACAAGACATTCGAGGACCACGGCGTCAAGCGCTTCGTCGATCCCCTCCACCGTGGTGGAAAGAGGGCGGGGCTCGCCGGTCATGATATCCTGCATCAGGGCCGCCTCGTCGGTCCCCCTGAACGGGGGCTGTCCCGAGAGCATCTCGTAGAGGACCACGCCGAGAGAGAATATGTCCGTCCGCTGATCCGATGCGTGCCCCTGGATCAATTCGGGGGACATGTACGCGGCGGTCCCGACCGGGCAGGCTTCGCGGGCTTCGGGGGAAAGACTTCCCCTCCTCAGGAGTCCGACGTCCATGACCTGGACCACCCCGTCCTTCCGGATCATGATGTTTTCGGGCTTGACGTTCCGGTGGATCATACCGTGATCATGGAGGACCGCCAGTCCTTCGGCGATCTGCATGCCGATCTCGATCGACCGGCGGACCTGTACGGGTCCCGCCGTCAGCTTCCTGCGGAGCGATTCCCCGTCCACGTAGTCCATCACGATGAACATCTGCCCTTCGTGCTCCTTGATCGCGTGGACCGTGCAGATGTTCGGGTGGGAGAGCGTCGAGGCGGCCCGCGCCTCCAGTATGGAACGGGCACGGTCGACTTCCGAGCGGGAAAGCTGGGGAGGGAGGAACCTGACGGCCACGGTCTGCCCGAGCGCGAGGTCCTGGGCTTTATAGACGACGCCCATCCCCCCCTCGCCGAGCTTCTCGAGTATCTTATAGTTTAAGATGGTGCGGCCGATCATCAGGGCCTCCTGCAGGTATGCAGGATACCATTATTTCAGGAGATTCTCAATCGGCCGTTGGAGAGGAGCGGGGAGGGGAAAACGGGTCCAATTCTCAACTTTGCTGCGAGGAACCCGTACAAGAACCAATCGGGCCCCCCGGAGCCAGGACAGCCGGGGAGCCCTTTTGGCACTGCATGCGTTTGACGCGATCAGTTCGTGCTTGCCATCGAGCGGGAGGAGGGCTTGAACTCGAAGCTCCCCTCGTCGACGTATGTCGTGTAGAACCAGGCGGAAAGCGTCCGCACTTTCTCGCTGCCGTCGAACTTCGCGGCGCGCTTCACGGCGTACGTCCCGCGCGGGTCGCCGATGCGGCAGAGAGCAAGCGCGGCGACGATCCTCGAGGTCTCGTCAGCGTCCGAATGGAGGACCGCCATCAGGGGAATGACCGCCTTTTCCGACCTCAGCTCGCCGAGGTCGAACATGGCGTTGTCCCTCTTCTGGCAGTCGTCGCACCGGACGTCATCGAGAAGTTTCGCCTCGGTCATCTCCATGTCGGGGGAAGGCCGGGAGACGTCCCCCGGTCCGGCGCAGGCAAGCGACGCGCCCAGCATGGCGACGCCGGCAATGAGATTGGATTTCATGGGACCCTCCTTTGTTGATGTGCAACGCGTGTTCCTGTTCTCTGATATGAGATACGAAACAACGGAGAGACCGGATGCAAAAATGTGACAGGAGGGACTCCGCTGATGACGGGCTGTACTGCGGGAGGGAGTTCCGGGTGGGTTCCGGGTTGGGGGATTCACATCGGCGGTGCGGGCGGACAATGAAGGCGCCGGGCAGCCGTTCCGGCGGCGGCGCACACGGACGGTTCGTCACTCCGGGTCTCCACTTCATCCCAAATTGTTTGCATGTGAAACCTGCCGCACGTATAGTCGGTTCGCAACTTTGATACAGGGGGCTCAGATCGACATGATGCACGGCGTGGAAAACCCGTTCAGGGCGTGGAGGTGGAAAGAATGGCTGATCATATTCGGCGCGTTCACGGGTATCGGCCTCCTGTTCGTGTTCCAGACCTATATGGGGATGGCGCAGGATTCGACAGAGCACTACAGCTGGGGGGATCTCCTTGCCGGGCTGCTGAGCTACTGGTACGTATGGTGTCTCCTGTTCCCGTTTATCGTCTGGCTCTCGCGACGCTACCCTCTCGAAGCCGGTCCCACCGCACGCAGCCTCCGCATCCAGATTCCCGCATTCATACTCATCCCGATCCTCCACATTGCCATATACGCCGCGTTCCTTCACGCGGTCGACGGCGACCAGAAGCCGTACGTGAGCACGTCGATCTGGCTGATGAAAAGCGGCCTTTTCCTGCGGTACCTGACCTACGCGCTTCTGCTTGCGACAAGTTACACGATCGACTATTACCGCCAGTACAGGGAGAGAGAGCTCAGGACGTCGCGGCTGGAGGCAAAGCTCGTGGAAGCGCAGCTCGAGTCGCTGAAAAACCAGATTCACCCGCACTTTCTCTTCAACACGCTCAACGCGATCTCGTCGCTGATGCACAAGAACGTGGAGGCGGCGGACGAGGCCATTGCGCGGCTGGCGGACCTCCTCCGGGCATCCCTCGAGGCGAACGGTTCGCAGGAAGTGCCCCTCAGACAGGAAATCGACATACTGACCCAGTACGTCGAAATCGAAAAGCTGAGGCTCGGAGAAAAATTGACGGTGGTGATGGACGTGGACAACGACGCCTGCGAGGCGATGGTGCCGAACTTCCTTCTCCAGCCGATCGTCGAAAACGCCATCCGGTACGGGATTTCGACGCAGATCCGGGCAGGAACGGTGAGAATCGAAGCCAGGTGCGCCGGCGACAACCTGGAGATTCAGGTGTCGAACGACGGGCCGGACCTTCCCGGGGATATCCGGGAAGGGATCGGCATCGGGAACACCAGGGCCCGTCTCAGGCAGTTGTACGGGACGAACCACGCATTTCTGATGGCGGGAAGGCCGCAGGGAGGGGTGTGTGTAACAATACGGATCCCTCTCCGTAATGAATCGTATGAGCCCGCCGCCGTCGACCAGGGTCAGCAGCCAGAGGATCCGGACGCTCATCGTTGATGACGAACCCCTTGCAAGGGATAAAATCAGGATGTTCCTGGAGCAGGACCCTGAGATCGAAATCATCGGTGAGTGCGTGGATGGACTGCATGCCGTCGCGTCGATAGAGGAGTCGAGCCCCGACCTCCTCTTTCTCGACATCCAGATGCCCGGGAAGGACGGATTCGAGGTCCTCCGGACAGTCGGCGTGGACCGCGTCGCCGCCGTCATATTCGTGACGGCGTACGACGAGCACGCCCTCCGGGCGTTCGAATTCCACGCACTTGACTACCTCCTCAAACCCTTCGCCGCCAACAGGTTCCAGGACGCGCTGAGCAGGGCAAAAGCGCAGCTCCTGACGGAACCCGCCGCCCCCTTCAAAAAACAGCTCATGACGCTCCTCGGGAGCGTCGACGGAGATTCCCGCTACATCAGGAGGCTCGTCGTGAAGACCGGCGGCCGGATCGTGTTCCTGAAGGTCGAGGAGATCGACTGGATCGAAGCCGCCGGAAACTACCTCACGCTCCACGTGGGGACCGCATCCCACCTGATCCGCGAAACGATGAACGACCTGGAATCCCGGCTCGACCCCGCGCAGTTCCTCCGGATCCACCGCTCCACGATCGTGAACATCGACAGGATCAAAGAGATGCAGCCCCTCTTCCACGGGGACTTCACGGTCATACTGACAAACAGCACGCGCCTGATGCTGAGCCGGAACTACAAGTCGCGGCTCCCCCGTCATCTCGGCAAACTCTCCTGACGCCCACCCCCCCGGGGTTTAACCCCTCACTCATGCCTTCGGGTGATTGATTTCAACGACAATGGTTGGGATATTCCTTTACTGCCATTGCGAGCGGAGGAATTTCATGCGACGATTGTTCCTGAGTGCGGCTCTTCCGGCGTTTCTCGCGCTGGGGCCCGGTTTTGCGGACTCCCAGTGCCCGACGGCTCCCGTCATTCACTCGGGACAGGCGACGTATTACACCTTCGCCAGCGGGGCCGGCGCGTGCTCCTTCGACACGACCTGGAGCGACCTCATGATCGGGGCCATGAACACCGTCGATTACCAGGGCTCCCAGGCATGCGGCGAATGCGTCAGCCTCAGGGGTCCGAAAGGGATGATTCTCATACGGATCGTCGACCTCTGTCCCGACTGCCCGGCAGGAAACATCGATCTCAGTCCGGATGCCTTTTCCCGGATTGCCGACCTCAGCCTGGGGAAGGTTCCCATCACATGGCAGGTCGTGCCGTGCCCGATGAAGGGCCCCATCGAGTATCACTTCAAAGCCGAAAGCACCCAGTGGTGGACTTCCCTTCAAATCCGCAATCACCGCCATCCCATACTCAGTCTTGAATACCTGACGTCACAGGGAACGTATGCGCCGGTGAGCCGCGCCTCGTACAACTATTTTATCCAGTCGGGTGGGATGGGGCCAGGGCCGTACACGTTCCGGGTGACCGACATTTACGGTCACGTACTCGTCGACAGCGGAATTCCGGATACGGCGGGTGCGAGCGTCCCGGGGCTTTCGCAATTCCCCTCGTGCGACCCCGATGTCACGTCGTCCACTGTCGTTACAAAGGTTTACCTGCAGGGACCCTATGACAGCGCCGGGGACACCATGCGAACCGCACTGCACGGTTTCATCCCGCGGAACCACCCTTACGGGGGAACCCCCTGGTCATACACGGGCCTTGACTCCGTGGCAGCAATCCCTCCCCATGTCGTGGACTGGATTCTCGTTCAACTGCGAACCGGGACGGACGCCTCAACAACAGTGGCGTCCAGGGCGGTCTTTCTTGACAGGACCGGGATGGTCGTCGACCTGGACGGCGTGAGTCCGGTGAGATTCACCGGAGTTCCCGCCGGCAACTACTACATCGTCGTGAAACATCGCAACCATCTCGCCGTCATGAGCAGCCACCCGGTCCCGATCCCCAGCGCCGGAGCGATGTACGATTTCCTGGCCGGGCCGTAAAGGACGGATTGACTTTGCCTTCCCTCCTGCCTACATTCACTCCCAACGTTCTCTGACCTTCCTGCTCTGCTCCGCACATCGAGGGACATCCTTCCACCAGAGGAAACTCCCATGTCCAACCGTATTGTCGCATCTCTCATCGCCGCGGCGATCATGTTCCCCGCCTCTTCCGTACTTTCACGACCGGCCCCGGGAGACGCGAAGGTACCCTCACGCATCGTGAAGGCCACCGTGTACACGGACAGGGCGATGGTCACGCGTGAGGCGAAGGCGGAGATCGCCCCCGGGCTCCGGCATGTCACGCTCGGCGGGCTACCTCCTCTCCTGCAGGACCAGTCGGTCAGGGTCGCTGCCTCGGGGAGCGCGCAGGCGAAGATCGTCGAGGTGAAGGTCGACCAGGTGTTCCTCGATACGGTCTCCGCGGCACGGATCGCCCCACTCGTCCAGTCGCGGAAAACGCTGAACGACGAAATCCGGGTCCTGAACGACCGGCTCGCCGTCATCACGCACCAGAGGGATTTCCTGAACAAGATCACGATCGCGTCGCAGGAATCGATCGCCAGGGAGCTGAGAACCCAGAAACCCAGCGCCGACGACTGGGGGAAGCTTCTCGGGTTCTTTGACGGAGAGTACACGAAGCTCGACGCGGAGTCGCGACAGATCGACGAGAAACGGGGGACGCTCCAGCAAAAACTCGAGGCGGTCGAGAAGGAGCTCGGGGCGGCCGGAGGGAGCCCGGAAAAGAGAGAAAAGACGATCACTGTCACGTTCGACGTCCAGAAAGGTGGGACGATCGTCCTGGAGGCCTCGTACCTGATTTCACAGGCCGGGTGGTCTCCGTCGTACGACATACGGGTCTCTTCGGCCGATACGGTTGTGGAGCTGACGTACTCGGCATTCGTCCGGCAGAGCACGGGGGAAGACTGGAAGGACGTCCACCTGACCCTTTCAACGTCGCAGCCGTCGCTCGGCGGCGCGCCGCCGGAATTGCCGCCGTGGTACGTGGGCGCCTCCGACCGCGCGCAGGGCTCGGTCGAGGGGTCCGTCCGGGATGCCGGCTCGGGGGAACCGCTCGCGGGGGTCAATGTCGTGGCGATGGGAACGGCACTGGGCGCCGCGACCGACGCCAACGGGTATTACAGGATCGGCAACGTCCCATCGGGATGGCAGGTCCTCCGCATCGCATACGTCGGGTACCAGACGGTCAATCTCCGGGTGAATGTCAGACCTTACGCTTCGTCAAGGGGGGACGTTTCGCTCAACGAGGAAAACGTCGCCGTCGGAGAGGCCGTGGTCATCGCGAACGAGCCGGCCGCCAAGAAATCCGACGTCATGCTTCGCGGAGGGCGCGTCGAAATCCAGCAGGCTCCCCCCCTCCCGCACCGGTCTCCTACCAGACCGCGGAGGTGAAGGAATCGCTCACGTCGGCGTCGTTCCCCATCGCGGGTGAAAACACCGTGCCGACCGACAACGCGGACCACAGGGTGACCGTCATGATCGCCCCGCTCGGAGGGTCGTTCAGCCACAGCGCAGTGCCGAAACTCCAGCAGGAGGCATTCTTCAAGGCCGCGCTGCGAAACACCACCGATTTCCCCATATTGCCCGGACCGATGAGCGTCTACGTCGACAACGGGTTCGTGAGCACGTCGAAGCTCCCGGCCGTCATGCCGGGGGAGAAATTCGACGCGTTCCTCGGGGCGGACAACGGCGTGCACATCGAGCGGAAGCTCCTGAACAAGGTGACGGAGGTCTCGGGACTCTTCTCGAAAACAAGAAAGACGCGATACGACATTCTCATCAAGGCGGAAAACCGGAGGACGCTCGCCCAGCAGCTTTCGGTCACGGAGAACGTCCCGGTCTCGCAGGATGAGCGGGTGAAGGTGGAAATCACCGCTCCCCGGCCCGACGAGCTCGCGCCGGATGCGACCGGCATGCTGACCTGGCAGATCCGACTCGCCCCCGGAGAGAAGAAGGAACTCAAGATTCAGTATTCCATCGAAGCCCCGGCTGACCTCTCCGTAGGAGGAATAGAATGAGCAACGGCACACCGTTGGAGATCGCGCTTATCGTCGCCATCGCCCTCGTCGTCTTCGCGCTCCTCGCCCGGACGGCACTGCATTTCTTCATGCACGTTCACGTCGCCGAACGGATCGGCGGGGACCACAACGCGGCCCTGGGCATCGAGTACGCGGGGTACTTCCTCGGGGTTCTTCTCATCGCGGGCTCCGTCCTCCAGGGGATCCCGGGGACGGGAAGCCTTCCCATCGCCGGCGTTTCGCCGGATATGTGGACATATGTGCTCGCGATCGCGGGATACGGGGTGTTCGGGATCCTCGCCCTTGCGCTCTTCGGCCGGATAGGATTCCGGCTCATCATACGTTCGAACATCCCGGGCGGGGTCCGCGCGAACAACCCGGCTGCGGGCATAGTCGCCTGCGGAGGACACATTGCCACGGCGCTCGTCATCGCGGGTGCCCTTTCCGGCGAGAGCACCGGGGGCGATTTCTCCGTCGCGGGGATCTTTCTCCTCATCGGGCTCGTCGCGCTCTGGGGGATCACGTACGTCTACCGGTTCATCACCCGGTACGACGACTCCACCGAGATCACGAACGGCAACGTGGCCGCGAGCCTGAGTTACGCCGGGATGATGACGGCCATCGGCATCGTCGTCGGGCACGCCGTTACCGGCAATTTCATCGACTACGCCACGTCGCTGCGGATGTGCGGCAAGGCGCTCCTCCTCGTCCTCCTTCTTTATCCCGTGAGGCAGTTCATCGTCCAGGGAATATTGCTCGGGGGCGGGTTCCGCCTCTACGGAGGGAGACTCGACGACGAGATAAGCCGGGACGGAAACACCGGGGCGGGAGCGGTGGAAGCAGCCGCCTATATCGCCGCGGCGCTCTTTGCCGTTGAGGTGGGATTCTGACACGCGTGAGCCCGAATATGCCGCTCCCGGAGCCGCCGGCAATGCCGGCGGAACAGAACGAAGCTGATGCCGAACTCCGGTCATGGCTCCTGGAAAGCGGGATCCCCTCCCTTCCCTACTTCGACGGGAACCCCCGGATCCGCTCGTCCCCCTGCTTCGTCCCCTCCCGCCGCATGAAAGCTCTCCGGACGGCGGCAAAAGCCGTGTGCAGCACCTACGACGAGCTGTGCGACATCCTGGCGAACGACCCGTCGTACCTGACAGGCTTCTTCTCCCTGACCCGGCTCCAGAAGATGCTCTGGTTTTCCTCCGGAAGCCTCTGGCACGGTATCGCACGGGCGGACGTGTTCTGCACGGCCGACGGCAAGCTGGCCGTCGCCGAGATCAACTCCGATACTCCGAGCGGCGTGGATGAAGCGTACCTCCTGGGAGAGTTCGCATCAAGGCGATACCCGGGATTCCTGAACCCCAACGCGGGCCTCCGGGAAGGATTCCTCGCCATCATCAGGGAAGCCTACCGCGGGCTCAGATCCCGCGCGGCAGTCCCCGCCGTGGCGCTCATCTACCCGACGGATATTCCCGAGGACCAGGGGATGATCGTTCTCTACCGGAGGTGGCTCGAAGAATCGGGGTACACGGTCATACTCGGGTCTCCGTCGAATGTCGTCCGCACCGGGAACGGGCGTGCCGCTCTCTTCGGAACGGAGATCGACATCCTCTTCCGTCACTATAAGACCGACTGGTGGTGCGAACGCACGAACGTCTGGAAGGATGCACGGCAGATTCCCGACGCGGCGCCTCTTTTAGGAGAACTGCAAAACGTCCTCGAGCCGATGGTCGAGGGAGACCTGGCGGTGGTCAACCCGTTCGGCGCCGTCATCACGCAGAGCAAGCTCTCGCTGGCGTTCTTTCACGAACACATTCATCTCTTCACGGCCGGCTCGCAGGAAGCGATCAGGCGGTATATTCCCCTCACGAAGCGGCTTACGTCATTCGAAGACGGGGTGCTGGAGCGGGAAAAAGACGACTGGGTACTGAAAAGCGATTACGGATGCGAAGGGGCAGAAGTGATCGTGGGACACCTGACGGGAGCGGAAGCGTGGACGAGAGCTCTCCGGCTTGCCGAACCGGCGCACTGGATCGCGCAGCGGTACTTCCGGGCGGAGAAACAGGAATCCGGGTTCATAGAGAACTACGGAGTGTACCTGATCGGGGGAACACCGTCCGGTCTCTACGTCCGGCTTGACCGGGGAGTTACGGGGTCAACAGCCGTCGTCGTTCCGGCGCTCGAGAGACCCCCGCTGGCGGACCGGGAGTCGCACTGCACCGCGCCCTCCGGGGACGGAATCAGCTGCGACGGACGCGTGGCCGGGCTCATGAGCGCGTATACGCCCGGAGAGGAGTGGCTGCCGTTCAGGATGCCCCTCCTCCTCCACTCGGCCTCCGATGCGGACCTTGCCGCCCCGTTTGAGCTCACAACGGCGGCAGTCGAAGCGTGCGAGACGGGAAAAGCGCTGGGAGAACTCATCGGCGGGGCTGACGAAGTCTGCCGACGGTCGCTGCTGATCATCTCGGATATCGAGGGCGTCGGGTCCGTCGCACTCGGCGCCGCGCTTTCTGACCGGGCGGATATCGTTCTGCAAACGGAAAACATCGCCCACCCCCGCGAGTCCGTTCCGCTCCGTTCCACGCTCGGAGCACTCATCCATTTTGCGCCTCAGGTGGCCCGGGGGCAGGCGCGGGGAGGATCCGGTCAGCGTCGCAGTCCCGCCATCATACTGGACCGCGAGCGGGTGAAACCCGCCGTGGCGGGAGCAGGAGAGTTCAACAACCGCCACTGGGCGTTTCTCCCGACGATCAGGGCACTGGAGGAACGGGGGGTTGAGACGATCCTGTACATTCATCCGGAGGGGGAGGACGTGGAGTGCGACGACCTGAACGAAGACTTCGTCCAGTATGCCAGGGCGGGCATCAGGGTCTGCTACGCGACTCCCCTGTTGATTCGCACGCACGGATCTCTGAGTCTGCAGGAACTCCTGCCCATGACGGAACGGACCCCGACCAGACGCGAAACGGTATTCTCGTACATGCTCCCGCAGAGCGAAGAGGAAGTGTCACTCCCGTATAACAAGGAGACGGCAGAACCGTGATCAACACCGGCAATGAAATGACTCCCGGGACGACGGTCCGGGTCCGTTCCGGATACCAGCACCCGGCGCTGGGGGCTATCGGCGGATGGGAAGGCGCGGTACTCCGCCCGTTCACCGTCGAAGGCATCCTGTACGTCGACATCGAGGTGACGGCAAAGACGATCGCCGGATTGAGCGGCTCGGAACGGGGCAGGTATTACAACAACAAGATCGTGTTCACGCGCGTCCGCCTCGCGCAGAAGGACGCGGAGGTCATTCCGACCCCGGCCATCCAGCGCACGCCTTCGGAGGCTTTCGCCGCGGCGCAGCACGAATGGTACGACGAGGTGGGGGAACATGAACCCGATCCCACGAAATTCGTCGCCGACAGGACCGCCGGGGCGGGGGTCGACCAGGGAAGAAGGCAGGCGATACGATCGCTCGTCGGGATCGGCGCGTTCATGGTGATCCTGATCGCGTTCATGCGGGACAACTGCAATCGCGGGAATTCGGGGGGCGGGAGCTGGGGACGATCGGGCGGGTTCTCTTCATAATCTGACGCTGAGACAACCATGATGCGATACGGCCTGTTCAACGACACGCGGGTGACGGAATCGGACGCCTGTTTCTTCGCGATCCAGGTCGCTGTCTCGAGTTACCCGGGGGATCCGCTGCGGAAGGAACTTGACGAGATCGTGAAGGGGATCACCGGGCAGAGCGACATTGCGCAGCAGAGCGCGCTCGCGGCAAAAGGAGCGGAGATCCTCTCGCGCGCACTTCCCTTCGTGGAGTACTGCGTGTGGGACTACACGCTCGTCTCGAGCGTCGCGCTCAAGGAGTTCGCTTCCTGGGTCGACGACCTGCAGGGGGTCGCGGCGGCGCCCCCCGAACCGGGCGACATTTCGCCGTTCCTGACCGACGACACGTCGTATTTCGTGGCCACGCTTGCAGTCCTGTCGTCCCATCCCTCGCTTGCAAGCTGGCTCGACTACTACCCCGAGCATCTGAGCGGTCAGCAGTTCTTCGAGCGGAAGACCATCGACGCGATACTGAGGCGGTTCGCCAACATCACGCCGGGGCCCCTTCAGCATTGCACGAACGCCATGTTCACGACGATGCCCGTCGCCCCGGCAGATTTTTACTCCGGGCAACAGCTCAGATCCGAGGACTGGAAATATCTCCGTCCCGTGTACTGACCGGGCGGGAACGGGCAGATTTCCCTTTCATCGACGGGATGTCGGATTCCGATATCCGAATAACCATCCTCTGCAGCGGCCTTCTCTGCGAAGGACGCTCCCAGGGGAGCCCTTCCCCCTCCCGCACGGGGACAAGATACGCCCGGTTCTCCCGGCTCAGTGAAGTCTTCGGCCGTGCACCCGGAGGGCGCGTGATCTCGAATGCCACGCCGTACACGCCGCAGAGCCGGAGCAGCACTTCCAGGCCCGGGAGAGAGGCGTTCTTTTCCCACCGCTGAACCACCACCCACGAGTACCCGATCCTCGAGGCCACATCCTTCAGCGTGAAACCGGCGGCACGGCGTGCCGCGCGAAGACGGTCACCGAGCGTCCGGAGGTGCATCTGGCGCTCGATGATCGTGTCCACCGCGTCTTCAATCACCCTGGCTTTCCCGGTCGAAAGCGACGAGGGCTGATTGAGCACCTGCCAGATGTACTGGCGCGAAACGCCGAGACGTCCGGCAAGGAACGTGTGGCTCACCCCCCACTCATCCATCTTCCCGGAAATGCTCTTCACCGCGGCGACCACTCCCGAATATCCGTCCATCGCAAGTCCTCTGCATATCCGCCTGATTGATGGTCCTTCCGCTCCTGGCCGCGGGGATGCCGCATTCAACGTAGGGATTCGTTTGCGGGATGACAACCGAAATGGGACGACGTGGAGATACCGGGGACGGAAGGGAGCGGACAACCGGTCAAGCGGAAATGGCAGATCCTTACTTGCCCGCTTTCACTCCCTCTAGCTGAGGCAGCACATACTTCTCCCTGCATTCGGGACAGCATCCATGCGTGAACGTCACGTCGGTCCGTTGTTTGATGTAGCCTTCGACGGGGTGCCATGCATTCTTCTCGTCCCGGATCTTCTTGCAGTACGAGCAGATAGGGAGAAGCCCTTCCAGCTGCGTCATCTTCGTGCGCATGTCGAGAATTCGCTCCGCAACCCGCAGCCTTGCGGTCAATTCGTCCATATCCACCGGCTTCGTCATAAAATCGTCCGCGCCCGCGTCCATCCCCTCCAGAAAGAACCGTTTGCCCGAAAGTGCGGTGAGAAAGACGACGTACGCATATCTCTCGCGATCACACGACCTGATACGGCGGCAGAGTTCCAGCCCGTCCACCACCGGCATCATCCAGTCGGTAATGATGATCCTGGGCCGGTGCACAAGGAAAGAATTCCACGCCGACTCGCCGTCCTCAACGGCGACGACGTCGTGTCCCAGTTTCACGAGCCGGGTCTGCAGAATCCTGCGTGAAATCTCTTCGTCTTCAGCAATCAGGACTTTCATGTTCTCTCCCCCAGTGACGGGTAGTGTGCGAGCAGGACATCTTTTGTTTTGCCGAATAACTCCTCAAGATGCGTGATGCCTTCCCCGCACGTGCAAGGACCTGCCGAAGATGCACACAGCTCAATATCCCTGCATACCTTTGCCATGGCGGCCAGTCCAAGCTGAAGGCACGTCCCTTTGAGCATATGCGACTCTCTTCGCAGGCTCTCCCGGTCATCCATTCCGTTTGCCCGCCGGAGTGCATCAAGCCGTGCGGGTGCCTGGGAAACAAAGAGGCCGAGCAGGGTCTCCACGAACCCCGGGTCATCCTCGCCGGCAAGAGCGCAAAGCTCGTGAAGGACGGATTCATCAAGGACAACGTCCGGGTCCCCCGCTTCGGCGGTCTGCCGCACGGTCCCGGGACCGCTCGCGGACCATTTGTCGATGACTGCTTCCAGGTCCGTTTGTCTGACCGGTTTGGATATATAGTCGTCCATCCCTGCGGCAAGGCACTTCTCCCTGTCTCCCTGCAGCGCGTTGGCGGTCATCGCGATGATGATTGCATGCGTGTCCGGGCCTTCGCGAAGGCGGATTGTCGTCGTCGCTTCGTATCCGTCCATCTCGGGCATCTGACAATCCATGAAGATGATGTCATAGGGCAGAAGCGAGAGTGCTGACAGTGCCTCCACGCCGTTTCCCGCCACATCCGCAGTATGTCCAAGCTTCTTGAGCATCAGGAGGATGACGCGCTGGTTGACCGAGTTATCCTCAACGACAAGTGTGCGCAGGCGGACGCCCGGCCGGCCTGTCGACCGTTCATCAAGGGACCCCGGGCTTCCGGCCACGGCTCCCGGCTCCGTTCCCTGCGGCCCGGTTTCAGAGGGGCGGGCGACACTGTCACCCATGACCGTGGCAATGCAATCGAAGAGCTGGGACTGTTTTATGGGCTTGGCCAGACTCGCCCTGAATCCGGCCTCCTTTGTATTGAGCCCGTTCTGGGTTCCCAGCGACGTCAGCAGGATGAGGCGCGTCGCGCGGAGGTCCGGGTCTTCCTGTATCAGGCGCGCAAGGTGAAGGCCGTCCATGCCGGGCATCTGCATGTCCAGCAGCGCCACGTCATACGGCACGCCGTCGTTGCGAGCACTCCGGAGAATATCCAGCGCGCCGGGCCCGTCTTCCGCCGATTCGTTCACCATTCCCCACGAATCGGCGTAGCGACGGACGATGGTCCTGTTGGTCGCATTATCGTCGACAATCAGGCACCGCAGACCCGCGAGGTCGGTACGTGGTTCTGCCGAAGGATGCGCGTTTTGCTGCTTCCGGAGCCTTGCCGTCCACCAGAACGTGCTTCCGCGGCCAATTTCACTCTCCACGCCGATCGCCCCCCCCATGAGCTCGACGAGCTGCTTTGAGATCGCGAGGCCCAGGCCCGTGCCACCGTATTTTCGCGTTGTCGAACCGTCAGCCTGCGAGAAGGAACGGAAGAGTCGCGTCATCGATTCCTCCGACAATCCGATTCCCGTGTCTTTCACCTCAAAGCGAACCACGACGCTCTCTCCCGTGTCGAGACTTACCCGTGCGCTGACGGTAACGTCCCCCTTCTCTGTGAATTTTATCGCATTTCCAATCAAATTAGTCAACACCTGGCGCACGCGCCCGGGATCACCCTGAAGCCGCCGCAGGCTCTCGCCTTCGAGGAGACAGCCGAGTTCAAGTCCTTTCTCCCGGGCGCGAAGGGAAAGCAAATCCACGGTCTCCTCCACGATGGAAATCAGGTCGAAGTCAATCGTCTCGATCGCCAGTTTTCCGGCCTCGATCTTGGAAAAATCCAGAATGTCGTTGATGACGGTAAGCAGGGATTCTCCTGATTGCCGCACGATCCCGGCGTATTCCCGTTGTTCTTTCGAGAGGTCCGTATCGAGGAGGAGACTCGTCATCCCGATAATGCCGTTCATGGGCGTCCGGATTTCATGGCTCATATTGGCAACAAATTCCGACTTGAGCCTCGATGCCTCCAGTGCGGCCTCGCGCGCGGAAATCAGCTCCCCTGCCTGGATTTCCAGATTCCGTGCCTGGGCTTCAGCGACTGCCTTTGCCTGCAGAAGGCTCCTGTTTGTCCTATCAAGCTCCGCGGCCTGCCGGACAAGGAGATTTTCTGCCCGCTTCCTCTCCGTAATATCGATCACGGTCCCTTCAAACCGGACGATGCGCCCGTCCTTTCCCCACACCCCCCTCATGTTCAACAGGCACTGAATCACTTCACCGTCTTTTCTGACGAACGGGACTTCGGCGCCGAGGATCTCCCCTCCGCTCATGACCTGTCCTATCAGCCGCCGTCGATCTTCGGGGTTTGCATACAGTTCACGCGCGAGGTCGATCCGGAGAATGTCCCCTTCCGATTCATAGCCGAACATCCCGATAAACGCGGGATTCATCGTAATGAGCTTTCCCTTCCGGGAGCTCTGAAAGACGCCTTCTCTCACATTCCTGAAGAGCGAATGGTACTTGTCCTCGGAAGCCACGAGCGCTTCTTTCGCCCTCACCAGGCCGGTAATATCGTGAATCATCATCAGCGTCGCGCTGTGACCGCGCCAGTCGACGCGATGAGAGCGGATTTCGACCCGGATGAGGGAGCCGTCCCTTGTGCGATGCGAGCAGAGCCCGTCCTGCTCCTCCCCCGCAACGCCTTCGGGGGGACCCGTCGCGGCCGGCACCCCCTCGCCGCGATCCCTGATGTCCCGTACTGTCAGAGCGAGGAATTCCTCCCTGGAAAATCCGTACAGCGTCAGTGCTGCAGGATTGGCTTCGAGGACGTTCAGGGATTGAATTTCATACACAATGAGCGGCGCCGGACTCGCCTCGAAGAGCTGTTGATAGCGCCGCTGCGACTCGCGTATGACATCCGCGCTCTTCCTCGATTCGGTAACGTCACGGTCTATCCCGATGGTGAACTTCTTTCCACGAATCTTCACAGGCATGGCCGTGTACTCGACGATGTTTTCCTTTCCATCAGGGCGCACCCAGCTGAACAACCCGTGGAATGCACTCCCCTCGCTGATGGAGGAGCTGTTGTCGGGGGTCAGAGGTACGGCGATGCCTTCGGTTCCCCCGCGCCGCATGAGTTCTTCCCTTGATCGACCGGACATCTCGGCGTACCGGGAATTGCAGTCCACGAGCGTCCGCCGGTTCGTCTCCTCCGACTCCTCAAAGAAGCTGATTCCGTCCAGCGCACCCTCGAATATCAGGCGAAGCTTCTCCTCAGATTCGACAATGCTCTGCCGGGCCCGGCCGCGCTCCAGGAGGAGAGATCTGTACTGCCGGATGCCGACGAACAGAAGAACCGCCGTGACAGCGAGTGCGGAGAAGGCCTGCCAGCTCCGGAACCATGGAGGGCTGATGACGAGGCGGATTTCGCGTGGCGGGCTCCAGGTGCCGGATCCTTGTTGCGCTCTGAGCTGAAAGGTATATTCACCCTCCTTTTCACAGGAAATGACGGTCGAAGAGGCCGATGTGGGCTTGCTCCATTCCTGATCGCGGCCAAGAACCCGGAATTGAAACATCACTCCGGCGGCGGGGAAGAGCAATGCGGTATATGTGACCTGGAGGAACGATCCGTTCTGGATCCTGACGGGAGCGTTTCCGTTCCGGGGAACAGGTCGCCCGTCCGCCGTGAGGGCGCAAATAACCGGCACCCGGGTTTGTTCCGACGAATCTGCAGGATCCTGCCAGGATGAAAGCCCGTGGGCGGTGCCCACCCACAGACGCTGCGAGGAATCGAGAGCAAGGGCACGGAACGCGACGGTGGTGCTGGATAGGCCGTCGAGCGCACCGAAGGGGGTTAACTCGGTGCCCCGGAGCCGGTACACGCCGTGATCCGATCCTATCCAGATGTTCTCTTCTCTGTCAGCCTGAATGGCCTTGATCGAGATGTTTCGTATGTCCTCGCACCCTTCGGGCCTTTCGAATCCCCGGTTCTGGTACAGGAGCACGCCGCGATTGGTCGCAAGCCAGATTCTCCGGCTGCTGTCGATTGCCAGGTCGTACGACTCAAACCCGGCCGAGAGAGAATCGACTGAACCGCCGCACAGGTTCTCAAACACGTCGGAATCCCGCCTGTACCTGTACAGCGCCAGGTTCCTGCCTGATCCCGCGGCGTAGAATTCTCCATCAGGACCGGCTCTGATGACATTGATGTGCGAGTCCAGACCTTTGTCCCGGCCATACGTCTTCACGCGCCCGTCCTGTCCAACCAGCAATACCCCTTCGATCCCATCCTGGCAGGCCCACACTGACCCGCTCATGCCGGCTTCCAAATGACTGATGAGCCGTTTGCGCCGCGCGGGAATATCGATCACTTCCTCCCTGCCCCCCCGAACATGCATGAGAAAGCCGTCCCTGCAGCCGATCCAGAAATCATCCGCGGTACCGCAGAGACTGAGGATCAGGCTTTCCTGAAGCCCGGACACCGGACGAAACGGTTCGTCCCGGGCCGTTGAGCCGCCCGCGAATACCGCGTGGCCATCAGTCACGAGGATTTCGCCGCCACCGGCAACGACGGATTCTATATAGAGGTTGTTCGAGGGGAGAGCAACGGGAGTGAAGACGGTTTTGTTGAGGAGGACGACACCTTCATCCGTGCCTATCCAGATATTCCCGTCGCGATCGCGACTTACGCTGTTCACAACGCCCGAAGGAACACCGTCGCACCTCATGAGCACGCGTTCGTTCATCCGATAGACGTAGAGTCCGTCTACCCACGTCCCGACGTACAGGTCGCCGCTTTCCATTTGCAGAACCGCCGAGACGCCCCGGCACTCCACCAGAGGTTCAAGGTCAACCTCGTTATTCCTCCCGGGAATCCGGAGTTCGTAAACCCCGCTGCCGGTTCCGACGACGATCCGGCCATCCTTCAACGCGACCATCGCATCAACCAGGAGCGGTCCTGCGGGCCGGAGGAGGAGGTTCATCTCCACCATCGAATCCCTGGCTGCGTCAAAACGAAAGAAGGCACCTGACTCCGAGGAAACAATCAACTCACCCCGGTCATTCTCCGCGCACAGGAATGACCTGGCGAAACTCCTTCCGCGATAGCGATCAGCAAATGTATACCGTTTGAAAGTGTTGTTCTCATTGAGCCGGATCAACGCTCCGGCTTCGGCTATCCAGATCCTGCCGTCTCGCGTCCGGTACAGGGTTTTAGGATAGCAGACGGCAGAATCGCCGGGAACTGTATCTCCGCGAATCACGCACGATACCTTCACCGACTCCGATACGGCGATGACGGCAAAGATTCCCATATCCGTTGCGGCAAGGACCCCCCGGGTGCCGGTCGTCACGACATCCTTGACGTACGGGCTGGGAAATGCGGAACTTATGGAAAGGAACCCACGCCCGTCGTACCTGACAAGGCCTGCGTCGGTAGCAATCCAGATATAGCCGTCGGAATCCTGAACGATGGACTTTGTAAGATTGGTCGGCAGTCCCTGTTCATACGTGAACGTGCTCGTCCGCATATGCTGGGCCGAGGAGGTAACCGGGAAACCTGCAGCAAGGGCGGCAAGGGCGAGGACGACATAGCCCGTCATCGACCATTTCTGATCGCGGCACTGAACGCACACAGGAATCCGCTCACCCATGGCCAACCTGAGATGCTGAAACATCGAATCGAACCTCATCAAGCGAAGCGCGACAGACGGCGCCGCGCCAAGCGGAAACACTCCTCCCGTCATCCCACCCACGGCATGTCTTTTTCCTCTTTTCCCCAGGGAGTACCCGGGCCGGTCGGCCTCTCCTTTGACGTGTTGTCGGGACGCGCGCACATGAGACCGAACTTCCTCACATGAAACATAAGATCAGCACGATCGACCGGCTTCGTCAGATAGGCATCGCACCTCGGAATCGCCTCGATCAGGTTCTGCGGATCGCTGAGGGCGGTCGTCATGATCACTTTGGCGGCTTTTGCAGGTTCCACCCGGTGCTGGTCTTCGAGGGCACGGATGTGCTTGAGGACCTGTTGCCCGTCCATGCGCGGCATCATGATATCAAGGCACAAAGGTCGAACGGTTGCCCGGAAGCGAAGGACTGTGTGAACAGGCGAAGTCCGGCTTCGCCGTCAGATGCAGTCTGTATCTCCCCGACAGGTTCCAGGCATTTCTTCAACACGAGACTGCAAATCGACTCGTCTTCGATGATGAGTATCCTCATGGGCCTCCCTTTCGGCTTGTCCGGCGCGTTCCCGAACCTGAAGTGGTTCATGACGCAATAGTTATGCCCTTCTCTCCCGGGAGTGGAATGCAGGCTAATCCCCCCTGATGTGCCCCCCGGACGGCTTAGAAATCAGGCTACCCCTCCCTGTCGTCCAACTGGCCAACATTAGCCACCCCGCCCAACGCATGCACACAGGACGCAGTGAGGTTGACTCTCATCCGGGGCTTCGGTACACTCTTCGGGAGACCGACATGAATAAACCCTTCGCTCTTTCAATCCTTTCTCTCCTGTTCCTCCCGTACACGCTCACGGCGCAGATCCCCAATCCGGGATTTGAAAACTGGACGGGAACTGAACCCGACGGGTGGACGACAACGAACGTCGTCGACCTGTCGGTCTTTCCCATCACGAAGGTCGCCGACGCGCACAGCGGTAATTTTGCGCTCAAGGGAACAATTGTCACCATCCCGCAGATCGGGTTCGCGCAGAGCGCGGTAATCCAGGCAGGACCCGGCGGGAACGGATTTGCGGTGAGCGTCCGTTATGCCGCACTTACAGGATTCTACAAATGTTCGCTCCTGGGGGGCGACATGCTCGGTCTCACGTGCGGGATGCTCCAGGGGGGCTCGGTTCTCGCCGTGAACGCCGCGCGCTTCACCGCGAATGCGTCCACGTGGACCGCGTTCACCGTTCCTCTCACATATTCAGGGGCGGGGAATCCGGACATCTGCACGATCCAGGCGACAATCTTCGGACCGACGACGGGCGCAGATTACCATGTCGGGTCGTGGTACGAGCTCGACGACCTCGCGCTGACGGGACCGACGGGCATACGGCCGGAAGCCCGACCGGCGGCGTATTCGCTGGAGCAGAACTTCCCCAACCCGTTCAATCCCTCGACGACCATACGGTACACTCTTGCGGACCGGTCATTCGTGACGCTGACGGTCTACACGATGCTCGGCGAGAAGGTCGCCGGGCTCGTCGACGGGTGGCAGGGGGCGGGACCGCACGAGGTGAGGTTCGATGCGGGCAGACTTGCAAGCGGCGTGTACTTTTATTCGTTGCGGGCTGAAGGGTTCGTACAGATGAGAGAGATGCAGCTGATAAAATAGATACTGCGGCGCCACTCGCGATGACAGCATTCGGATCTAGATCCAGGCCTTGCGCAGGAGGACGACTTTCACGAGTTGCGTGAGGGAGACGTAGCACAGAAGCGTAATGAGGAGGAGCGGCCAGTAGAGCTCGGGAAGGCCGGTAAACCCGAGGGATGACGCAAACGGCGAATACGGGAGATACATCCCGAAGATCATAATCAGAGACGACGTGATCACCAGGGGGAGACTCGCACGGCTCTGGAGGAACGGGATCTTGTTCGTGCGAATGATGTGGATGATGAGCGTCTGCGTCATCAATGATTCGACGAACCATCCCGTCTGGAACAACGAGGCGCGGGCCGGGTCCCAGCAGCCGAACACGTACAGCATGATGAAATAGGTCGTGTAGTCGAAAACCGAGCTGATCGGGCCGATATACAGGATGAACTTCTTCAGCTCGTCCATGGACCAGGGACGGGGCCTCGTGATCTGTTCCGGATCCACGTTATCGGTCGGAATGGGGACCTGGGAGAAATCGTAGAGGAGGTTGTTCGAGAGGACCTGGATCGGCGCCATGGGGACGAACGGGAGGAACGCGCTGGCCCCGAGCACGCTGAACATGTTGCCGAAGTTCGAGCTTGCCCCCATCCTGACGTACTTGATGATGTTCGCAAACACCTTGCGCCCCTCGAGGACCCCCTCTTCGAGTATCATCAGGCTCTTCTCGAGCAGGATGATGTCCGCGGATTCCTTCGCGATGTCGACCGCCGAGTCCACCGAGATGCCCACGTCGGCGGCCTTGAGCGCGGGCGCGTCGTTGATCCCGTCCCCCATGAACCCGACGACGTGTTTCCTGTCCCTGAGTATGCGGATGATCCGCTGCTTGTGGGCCGGAGAAAGGCGCGCAAAGAGGGTCGCATTTTCCACCGCGTCGGCAAGCTCCGCGTCCGTCATCTTGTCGATCGCCGTCCCCACAACCACCTTTTCGGTCGGAAGCCCGACATCGTGGCAGACCTTCCGGCTGACGAGGTCGTTGTCCCCCGTGAGGATTTTCACGACGACGCCGTGCTTCTGGAGCGCGGCGATCGCGGGAGCTGCGCTGTCTTTCGGAGGATCAAGGAACGCGACATAGCCGATGAGGACGAGTTCGCATTCGTCCTCCTTCGAATAGGCGGGTTTCAGCTCCGGCTCCTTGTACGCGACCGCAAGGACACGGAATCCGTTCGTGCTCAAGCGCTCGTATTCCTCTTTCAGGTCCTGGATGAGAATCGGGTCCATGGGGAGGACCTCATCCTCAAGCTCGAACCTGGTGCACCGGGGGAACACTTCTTCGGGCGCCCCCTTCGTCAGGAACCGGTGTTTTCCTTCGGGAGTTTCCACGATCACCGACATCAACCGCCGCTTGAAGTCAAACGGGATCTCGTCGATCTTCCTGTAGGCCGCGAGGTTTGCCTGCTCCACCACTTCACGGTGGTCGAGGATCGCCCGGTCGAGCACGTTCCGCAGCCCGGTCTGAAAATGACTTATGAGGTAGGCGTCGACGAGCACCGCGTCGCTCTCTTTCTGGACGACGTCGCAGTGGTGCTCCAGGATGACCCGGTCCATCGTGAGCGTCCCCGTTTTGTCAGTGCAGAGGATGTCCATCGCGCCCAGGTTCTGTATCGAGTTGAGGCGTTTGACGATCACTTTCTTGCGCGACATCAGGAGCGCCCCCTTGGAGAGGCAGACGGAAACGATCATGGGGAGCATCTCGGGGGTGAGGCCGACGGCCACCGCGAGGGCAAAGAAGAACGCCTCCCCCCAGTTCCCTTTCGTGAATCCGTTGATAAGGAACACGAGGGGGACCATCACCATCATGAACTGGATCATGAGCCAGGTGAATTTCTTGATCCCCTTGTCGAAGCTCGTTTCCACCTGGGCGCCGGCGATCGTGGTCGCCATGCTTCCGAAATAGGTCGACATCCCGGTCGTGACGACCACGGCCGTCGCCGAACCGCTCTCCACGCTCGTCCCCAGGTAGCAGACGTTGGAGAGCTCGATGGGCGAGATGTTGTCCCGCGTCTCGCGCGTGTCGAACTTTTCCACGGGAAGCGATTCTCCCGTCAGGCTCCCCTGGATGACGAACAGGTCTTTCGACGTCACGATCCGTATGTCCGCGGGGATCATGTCTCCCGCGGCGAGGGCGACCATGTCGCCCGGAACGAGGTGCGAGAGCGGGATCTCGGCCTGCTGCCCCTCCCGGATTACGGTCGCAGTGACCTTGATCATCGCCTTCAGCTTGGCGGCGGCCGTATCCGCGCGGCTCTCCTGGACGAAACGGAGCATGACGCCGAGGACCACCATAAGGCACATCACGGTCCCGGCACGCATATCCCCCGTGACAAACGAAATCGTCGCAAGTGCCGAGAGGAGGATCACAAGGGGATTGCGGAGCGTCACCATCAGGCGGAACAGCCAGGTGTGGTGCACCTCCTGGGCAACCTCGTTCGGACCGTGCTCCTCGAGACGCGATTCAGCTTCGGCCTGCGTCAGGCCCGCGGCCGTTGTTTTGAGGGACTCGAGAACACGGGGGGATTCACTGCGGGATGCTTCGACGAGGAGGGGGGATACCGCTATCCCGGCTCCCCCCTTTTTCAGAGGAGCCGCGACAGCCGGGGAAACACTATTGTTCGTCGGTACCGGCGGCACGGAATGACGCGATCCGGGGGGTGAATGATGCTCTGATTGACTTGCAAGATACTATGTTACAGGGATTTGTTCAACTTCATGCGCACCTTTTTCTCAGAATGAGAAGACGAATTCTATTCGACTCCCGGGTCATCGAAATTCGAGACATGCTGGACGGGAGCGCTGAAGAGACGGTCGATCATGATCGCGTCACAGTCGCCCGAGGGAAGGGCCCGGGAGAGTTTCCAGAGGGAGAGACGGTCCCCGGGGCGGTCCCCCGAGAGGGGAATTGACGCCGGAAGAGGCGGCAACGGATTCCAGAACAAGAGGACTAAACCTTTTCCCCCGCCTCACGTCAAACCCTTGTCATTCTGGCCTATTGTTGACCCATACCACAGTTCATGATTTCTGAGGTGTGTTCAAAAAAGGCCGCTCGGCTTGAAAATATGCAGAATTCCTCTGAAGAGCGATCCGTGCGTTCCGGGAAGGGGATCCGGAGGGAGAAGTGAAGGGGAATAGTCCCCGGGGGGGGGAAGATCATATGACCGGACGATTCGAAAGACTGCTCTTTTGTTCCGCCGCGGTGTTTATGTGCATGACCGGCGTTTCTCCGTTGCACGCCGCGGAACGACCGGGGCTCCTCATCAGGTACATCTCTCCGCTCCCTGACTCCTGGTACAATCTCACCGGCACGAACATCATCATCCGGACCGATAACCCGATTTCAGAGGGTGCGGCTTCGGGTCTCATCCGCAGCATCACGGGATCGCTGAGCCAGGCACACACGTTCACGGTCAGAGTCTCCGACGACAACCGGACCGTGACGTGCCGGCCCGCACCGCCGTTCGCTCCCTCCGAGACCGTCGCGGTGCAGATCGACACCACCATCGCACAGTCCACAGGCGGGCTGACGTCGGGGACGTTCCGGTTCTTCGTCGCGGGAATCGTTCCGGATTTCGCAAACCTGCGTTCAAAGATCAGATCAACGGACTTCCCGGCATCCGTGTCCGTCACGCCGGGAGCCCGCAAACGGGGGATATCCAATGCCACAACGGACCCGATCGTTCCCAATATCAGCGTGACGGTGGCCGAGGCCAGCTCTCCGGGATACATATTCGTCTCGGACCTCATGTGGGATGCCACGGCGATCCCGGCGCTCCTCATCCTCCGCAATGACGGCACGCGGGTGTTCGCCCGCGATCTCGACGCCAACGCGTACGATTTCAAGCCGCAGCCGAACGGGATGCTGACATACTACGACGACGAATCCGAGACGTTTCTCGTTATGGACGGGACATTCACCGTGGTGGATACCATACGGTGCGGGAACGGCTACGTGACGGACCCGCACGAACTCAGGATACTTCCCGACGGGCACGCGCTCCTGCTCGGCGTGGACCCGCAGATCGTGGACATGTCCCGGCTCATCCCGGGCGGATACTCCGCCGCACAGGTCATCGGGTACATCATCCAGGAGCTGGACCAGAACAAGAACGTCGTGTTCCAGTGGCGAAGCTGGGACCATTACCTCATCACGGATGCGGAACACCTCGACCTGACGGCATCGTGGATCGATTACGTCCACGGGAATTCACTCGACGTCGATACCGACGGAAACATCCTGTTCTCCAGCCGCCACATGAACGAGGTGACGAAGATCGACCGCTCGACGGGGGCGGTCATCTGGAGACTCGGCGGGATGAACAACCAGTTCCGGTTCCTGAACGATTCGCTCGGATTCTCCTTCCAGCACGCCGTGCGGCGCATCGCCAACGGGAATATTACAATGTTTGACAACGGGGATTTTCACGTTCCGGCCTTTTCACGCGCCGTGGAGTACACGCTCGACGAAAAGAAGAAGACCGCGACGCTTGTCTGGCAGTACCGCAACTCCCCTGACGTCGAGGGCTTCGCGATGGGGTTCGTGCAGCGGCTGGAGAACGGGAACACGCTCATCGGCTGGGGAGCCGGGAATCCGACGGTCACCGAGGTGAGCCCCGGGGGATCGAAAGTCTACGAGATGACGTTCGATCCGGGAGTCTACAGCTACAGGGCGTTCCGGTATGAATGGGAGCCGCAGGTCACGTCGAGCCCCGCGCGGGGAACTCCTTCCACGTACGCGCTTGCCCAGAACTATCCGAACCCGTTCAATCCCTCGACGATGATAGAATTTTCGCTTCCGCGGGAGGCCAGCGTGACGCTCGAGGTGTTCAACATCATCGGGCAGCGGGTCGCCACGCTGGTGGACGAAGTGCGGCCGGCCGGATTCTATACCGAACGGCTCGACGGGTCGCGGCTGGCCAGCGGGGTGTATCTGTACAGACTGAACGCAGGAGGATTTGTCGCGACGCACAAAATGATACTTCTGCGATAGTATCTCCGGACATTTGTCCCGGCCCGGGCGAGATCAAACCGGCAGGCGTCAGCTGCCACGACATTCAGGATCACTCAGGAGAGCAGTCTATGAAACGCTTATGCTTCTTTATTGCGCTCGCCTGTTCCGGCCAGGTGGCTATGGGTCAGCTTTCCGGGTTTCATTACATCTCCCCGAAGCCGAATTCGATTCTGAATTCACGGGGGACGAACATCATCATCCGGCAGGGGACGATGATCGACAGGTCGAGCATACGCGGTTCTCTCCTGACGGTGAGAGGGTCTGAGAGCGGAGTGCACGCGGGAAGACTCGTTCTTTCCGATGACAACAGGACACTCCTGTTTACTCCCTCCAGCGTGTTTACACCGGGAGAAACAGTGAGCGTCAGCCTCTCGCGGGGCGTAACAACGGTCGCAGCCGGGGAGATCGGATCACGTGATTTCTCTTTCGTCATCTCCCCACTCAGGGAAGCCGCGAGCGCGTCAACCGGGGCGGAGCCCGAAGACGTCTCCCTTCCTGGAGAAGGGAGCCTGAGCAGGGGGAATGCTGTGACTCACACGGATTCGGTGCCGTCAAACTGGCCGACAGTGACTGTGGGGACCTCCAACAATCCAGCCGCGGGCGACATATTCCTTACCAATCAGTCGCAAACGACGAACAAGGCCATCGGAAGCTTTCTCATGATATTGAACAATGATGGCAGCGCATTCAACTACAAGGTGCTCCCGACCGCGGCAAACGGCTTCAAAATGGAGGTCAACGGCGATCTCTCATTCAACTTCAAAGCGAGCGGGGCGAGGATCCTCCTGGACACGTCGTTAACCCCGATCGATACGATGCAGGGGGGGAACGGCTACAAGACCGACGGACATGATTTTCTCCTTCTTCCGAACGGCCACGCGCTCGTCATCGCGAACGATCCGGAACCTGTCGACATGAGCCAGGTGGTGCCGGGAGGGAACCCAAACGCGACCGTGACGGCCGTCGTCGTGCAGGAAATTGATGCTTCACAAAACGTCGTCTTTCAGTGGCGAAGCATGGATTATCTCCCCATCACGGGCTCGTATTTTGATCTTACACAGCAGACGATAGATCTTACTCATGCGAACGCCCTGGCGGTCGCCGGGGACGGGAATATTCTCCTCTCTTTGAGGCACTATTCCAGCGTGGTGAAGATTGACAGGGAGACCGGGGACGTCGTCTGGATACTGGGGGGAAAGGGAAACCAGTTCACGTTCATGAATGAACATGCATCGAATGCGCCCACCTATTTCTCGTACCAGCACGATATCGACGTCCTGCCCAACGGGAATCTGACCCTCTTCGACAACGGTAACCAGCATTCGCCTGAGTACTCCCGGGGAGTGGAATACAGTCTGGACGAGAAGAATATGATTGCGACGATGGTCTGGGAATACAGGCACACGCCGGACGTCTATGCCAGTGCAATGGGCTCGGTGGAGAGGCTCCCCAACGGGAACACGCTCATCGGTTGGGGTCAGGCGACCGGCACCGGCATCCCTGCGCTGACGGAGGTCCACCCGGACAATTCGACTGCGCTGGAGTTCATTCTTCCGGCCGGGCAGTTCTGTTACCGTGCATACAAATATCACTGGGTAAGCCAGACGCCCGCCGCCTCCGTGCCAACACTCGAAGTGCTGCAGGGCAACACGTACACGTTTAACACAGCCGGGGATTCCACCGGAATCACGATGACATTCAAGCAGATTACGGGGTATACATATGCCAGCGTGGGAGTTACCACCTACGGTTATTCTCCGGTCAACCCCGCATTCACCGGGACTCCTCCGGTGATGGCCCCTCTGTATTTCAATGTTCAGGGGCTTGACATAGCCTCGTACAGCGCCCAGGTGGGAGTGAATCTGCACTTCTTCCCCGGGATCCTTCTTCCCCGGCAGACCGTGGTGTACGGGAGGCCCCTCCCTTCTGATCCTTTTTCTCCCCTGCCCACGAGCTACGATTCATCGAAGAACCAACTCGTATTTACCACCACCGATTTCGGCGATTTCGCATTCGGCGTACCCCAGAGTGTCGCGGCCCTGTCACCGGTTCCGATTTCCCCCGGCAACAAACAAATTGTGAACGGACAGGGGGCGGTAAAGTTGCTGTGGGGGACGCGAGGTATTGTCCAGACCTATAACCTTCAAGTGGCAACCGATTCCACATTCGCCGCTCCGGTCGTCAATGTTTCAGGCCTGACGACATCCACCCGGACGCTGGCATCTGTCATCAATAACGCCGACTATTTCTGGCGTGTGAGCAACTCCAACACTGCCGGAACCAGCACCTGGTCGCCGGTCTACGAGTTCTCCACTGCATCTCCGTTCATCAAGATCACATCCCTCAACGGCGGCGAGCATGTCAATGTCGACTCCACGTATGTACTCCGCTGGCTGACCAACGTCCAGGACACACTGAACATCGCCCTGATGAGGGGGAGCGCCGTGGTGTCGGTCATTGCCGATTCCATATTCTCCGGGACAAATGCGATCCTGTGGCAGATACCTTCGTCCGTCGCAGCCGATACTTCATACAGGATCAGGATAAGCAGCATAAACCACCCCGCCGTCATCGATACAAGTGACGCCTCTTTCTCGATTACGGTCGCCGTTACCGGCATTACCGGTCTTACCTCAACCGTACAGACCTATCAATTGTCTCAGAATTATCCCAACCCCTTCAACCCGTCGACCATCATTCGATATGCTCTCCCCGCTCGAACTCCCGTGACGTTGACGGTGTTCAATACGCTCGGGCAACAGGTCGCCGCGCTGGTCAATGAGAGCGAAGACGCCGGGATTTACGAGGTGCGCTTCGACGGCGGCGGATTGGCAAGCGGCGTCTATTTCTACAGGCTGCAGGCCGGGAGCTATGTAAACACGAAGAAGTTATTGCTCTTGCGATAAGGACCGGTGGTTGCCTCTTGAGGCACGTTTCGCTATACTGAGCCGGGCAACAGGGCTCATTGAAAGGCCATTCAGTCGGTTCGAGGAATGGCCTTTTCGTTTTCACGCGACCATTCGAACTGAACAGGAGATCAACGATGAACTGCACAGGCTGCATCGCCGTCACACTCATACTCTGGGGAACCTGCCGCGCGGGCGCGCAGGAATCAAGCCAGGTCCGGCTCCCGCCGCCGCAGAAGGAAATCGGGAAGCCGCTCATGCAGGCGCTCGCGCAGCGTCAATCGTCACGGGAATTCGACGTGAAGCCCCTCCCGCTCCAGGAAATTTCCAACCTGCTCTGGGCTGGGGGAGGGATCAACCGTCAGGAGTCGGGAAAGCGGACAGCCCCCTCGGCGATGAACTGGCAGGAGACGGACATCTACGTGATACGCGCGGACGGCGCGTTCCTGTATGAACCAAAATCCGGGAGCCTGAAACCGGTGGCCGGCGGCGACATGCGGAACCTGGCGGGGACCCAAGACTTCGTGAAGGGCGCTCCCCTGAACCTTGTGTACGTCGCGGATTTCGCCCGCATGTCGAGAGCCGGCGACGAAGACAAAAAGCTCTACGGGGCCGCCGATACGGGGTTCATGGCGGAAAACGTGTACCTCTACTGCGCCTCACAGGGTCTCGCCGTCGTCGTCCGCGGGTCGGTCGACAGGGTGAAGCTCTCTGAAGCCCTGAAACTCCGCCCGGAACAGAAAATCATGCTCGCGCAGACGATCGGGTATCCGAAATAGCCGGCAGGACAGGCCGACCGTGCTCCGGGGAAACCGGCGGAGGAACTTTTTCCCCTTTCCGGAGATTGAAGTCGTACGCGGCCGGCCACAGGAAACCCTCCCTCACACTCGCCCTCAGGAGCCAATATGAATCGTGTCGTTCATTTTGACTCTTACCTCCTGTCTTTCTTCTCCGGCGCTCTTGCGGGCGCAGCAGGCGCGGGAGCGGGAGCCACTCTCGCGGGCGCAGGAGCAGGCGCCACCCTGACCGGTGCCGGAGCAGGCGTTACCCTGACGGGTTCGGGCGCAGGCGCAATCCTGACCGGCGCAGGGGCCGGCGTGACCCTCACGGGAGAGGGGGTGCGCTCCTGAACGGGGGGCGGTGCCGTGGCCGCCGGAGTCCTGGAACGGGTCGTGATGCGAGCTCCGGGAGGGAGCGTCGACGGGGGCGTCGTGGGCGCATTGACATCCGGGCGCGCCGGGGCGCCGTAGAGGACCTCACGCGGAGGCTCGGGGTTCTGGTCCTGCTCGACTCTCACCCTGGCGACGCTACGGCGACCGACGCGAACCTGATCCTGTTCGGTCTTCCGCGGGGAGATGAGCTCGTGCGTCGCCCCCTGTATCGTGATGATGTCGGGGGGCCTGTTGGTCGCCCTTCCCCGGACATTCGAGGCCGGTGGAACCGTTTTGGGAGCCGGCGTGGTCGTCCGGTACGCGCCGACGTTCAAACGCGTGAACTGGGGAGCGGGGACGACGGTCCAGTAGTTTTCGTAACCCGGCTGGTATGCATCGGGATACGACGCCTGGGGGGGACACATCGGCGCCCAGCCGACATAGTCTCCCGAGGAGTACCAGTCGACGCGCGCGGGGGACCACTCGGTCCCGGGAACCCAGACCCAGCCAAGCGAACCTAACTCCGTCCAGTATCCATAGTGGTACACGACCCAGCCGAAGGGCTCGTCGGAGTCCCACATCCACCCCCTGTCGGTCCAGACCCACTGGCCGTAGGTGTACGGCCTCCAGTCGGACTGGACCGCGGGCTGCCAGACGCGTCCGTACGTGCCGACGTCGACCCAGGTGCCGTACGCGTTCAGGACCGGGAACGGCTCATCGGACGACGCGTACGATTCGGAGGTCTGGTCGGACCGGGTCGAATTGTCGACGACAACGCAGCCGGCCGCGAGAAGGGAAAGGACGCAAAGGAGGAGGAACTGATTTTTCATGACCGGCCCCTTCGAAAAGGAAAAATCCCGTATATTACTCTCCTGATAATGTAACAAACGGCCGACAAAGAAACACCAACAGGGGGAGCCGGGTGCCATGGAGAAAGCCGCGTGGGTGAAAGAATTTCCTGCCGCCGTGACGGTCTGCGACGCAGCGGGGATCATACTGGAAATGAACGACCGTTCCTGCCAGACGTTTGAACGCGACGGCGGCGCCGGACTCATCGGCAGGAACCTGTATGACTGCCACCCCGGACTGGCCCGCGAAAAGGTCGCCGCCCTGCTCGCTTCAGGTTCACCCAATTGCTACACGATCGAGAAAGCGGGAGTAAAGAAGCTCATTTACCAGTCCCCGTGGTTCGAGGAGGGAACGTACATGGGTTTCGTCGAGATTTCCATCCCGGTACCCGATCAGATCCCCCATTTTATAAGAGAATGACAGGAACGGTTACCAACGATGAACGAGACGAAGGACATCAGCATATTCAGCCCTCTCAGGATACGTGGGGTGGAATTCAGGAACAGGATCGCCGTCTCGCCCATGTGCCAGTACTCCTCGGAAGACGGGATGGCGAACGACTGGCACCTGGTTCACCTCGGAAGCAGAGCCGTCGGCGGGGCGGGTCTCGTGTTCGTGGAGGCGACGGCGGTGACAAAGGACGGGAGGATCTCCCCCGGGGACATGGGGATCTGGGAGGACAGGCACATCGCACCGCTTGAGCGGATCGCCCGGTTTGTGGGCGGCACGGGGGCGGTTGCCGGCATACAGATCGCACACGCGGGACGAAAAGCGAGCACCGCAGCGCCGTTCAACGGGGGAGGAAGCCTGAAGACCCCGGAGACAGGGGGGTGGGAAACGGTGGCACCGAGCGCGATTCCGTTCACCGAGGGAGACCCGCTCCCGCGAAGCCTGTCGGGAACGGAGATAGAAGACCTGATCGAGCTGTTCGCCAAGGGAGCCGTCAGAGCCGTCCGTGCCGGATTCCGGACGATCGAGATTCACGCCGCGCACGGCTATCTCATACACGAGTTTCTTTCCCCGCTGACGAACACCAGGACGGACGCATACGGAGGCTCGGCAGAGAAGAGACGCAGGTTCGCGGTGGAGATCGCCTCACGGATCCGCGGTGCGATTCCCGACGACATTCCCCTGTTTGCGCGCGTCTCGGCCACCGACTGGGTCGAAGGAGGGTGGGACATCGCTCAGACGGTTGCGCTTGCAAAGGAACTGCGCGACGCGGGGGTGGATCTCATCGACTGTTCCAGCGGAGGGAACGTTCGCGGCGCGTCAGTCCCCGTCGCCCCGGGATACCAGGTGCCCTTCGCAGCGGAGGTCCGGGGAAAAGCGGGGATACTGACCGGGGCTGTCGGGCTGATCACCGGGGCGGAACAGGCCAACGAGATCATCGCGACGGGAAAAGCCGACATCGTTCTCCTTGCGCGCGAGATGCTCCGCGAGCCCTACTGGCCGGTGAAAGCGGCCCAGGCGATGGGAAGAGACTTCCGCTGGCCGAAACAGTACGAGAGGGCGGCTCCGCCAGGGAAGGCCGGGCGCTGAAGCAGGGGGGCATACATCAGGGAGCGGGGAGCCGCGCGCGGAGCGGAGGAGGACGTCACTCCCAACCTTCGCGCGCCAGGGCGTCGTGGAGCTCTTCGGGGTTGTGCCTGCAGAGGGATTCGATGCGGCTCGCATCGTCGTGCGCGCGGTCGTACTCCCACCCCTTTGCCATCAGGTTCCGTTCGTGAAGCTCGTGCAACAGGACATACGGACGCTCGGCGTCCCCGAGGTCGTTGTCGATCCAGACCTCGTCCGGGGGGACGAACTCGTAAACATGATCGTGTCCCCCCTCGGTGAAATCCACGTCGAAGACGCTCCGCACGAGCCGGCCGTCGACGATCCACACGCTGACGCCCGAGGCGAGATGTTTCCAGAGCGTGAGGTGGACTTTCGCGGGATCGGGAAGGCTCCCCCCCCGTGTCAACCGCGCGATGTCACCGGACCTCTTCCTCTCCCTCCTCTCCGCACTGTCGGCGGCGGCGAGAGCGTCGTCGTACGGAACGCCCTTCGCCATCAACCGGTGCTCCACGAGCAGATGGTCGACAAAGAAACGGAGCTCGTCGGGCTTTTCTTCCCTGTCGATCCAGAACTCGTTTCCGGGAATGAAGGAAAATGCGTAGTGCTGCCCGTAGTTCGTGAAGTCGATATCGATGTGCGTGCGGACGTACGCGCCGTCAACGAGCCAGACCGTGATCCGGCCGTGCTTTTCCACCCTTTCGAGATACGGAGGCTTGAGGGGCGCGTTCGACGGGTCATTCGCTTTCTGCGCCCGCGCCGCGGGGCACAGGAGCGCGCAGGCGATGACCGGGACGATCAGCGCGGCGGGGAAAGAACGGGAAACGGGCAGAAATGACATAATGCAATCTGCCGATTTCATGCGTAAAACTCAAACCGGCGCCGGGGGAATCTGCAAAGTCCTCCGCCGTTTTGTTCTCGTTATCCGGAATATTATCTTCGAAGAGCGGGGGCGGCGTCCCCGCGCATGCCGATCACGGGAGACACGATTGCCCACGACAACACTGTACGGACGGATGCTCGCGCTGGCGGGGTTCATGCTGGTCCTTTCCTCAACCGTTCAATCGCAGACAGGAGACGACAAGGGACCGCTCATCGTGGACGGACTGCGCCTGATCAACGGGACGCAGCTCTACTGCGAGAGCATCGGCACCGGCGTTCCCCTGGTCATCATCCACGGCGGGCCGGGGCTCGATCATTCCTATCTGCTCCCCCAGATGGAGGCGCTGGCGGATTCGTACGAGCTGATCTTCTTCGATCAGAGGGGATGCGGGAAGTCGTCGATAAAACTGGATTCGACCGCGATGACGCTCGACGCGCTCGTGGAAGACATCGACAGGGTCCGGGATGCGTACAACCTGAACACGATGAACCTGATGGGGCACTCGTGGGGAGGGCTCCTCGCCATGTTCTACGCGATCAAACACGGCGACCGGCTGAACTCGCTGATCCTCGTCAACAGCACCCCCGCCACGTCCGAGCTGAGGGACGCCTCGTTCAAAATCATCTCCCGGAGAACGACCCCCGCGGACAGCGCCGCCCAGGCGTCGCTCGTGCATTCGGACGAATTCAGGCGCCGCGATCCCGCGGCGATGCAGAGGTACTTCCGGCTGCTTTTCCGGGGGACGTTCCGCGATCCGCTGAAAGCCGACGACCTCACGCTCACATTCGGCCCGGACTACGGTGAGCGGAGCAGGCTCGTCGGGTACCTTGCAAAAGACCAGCGACTGCAGACCTATGACCTTCTCAGCCAGCTCGAGAACATCACCTGCCCGGTCCTCATCATCGGCAGCGACTACGACCTGTCTCCTCCCGCGGCAAACGAGCAGATCCACGCCCACATCAAGGGGTCCCGGTACGTGATCATGAAGGACTGCGGGCATTTCCCGTTTATCGAGGCGCCGAAACAGTTCTTCCCCGCCGTGCGGGACTTCCTCGAGCGGATCCGCTAGCGCCGGGAGCCCGAGCAGTTCTGACTGCTGCTCATGCACCCCGTCGCCGTATTATTGCAGTCCGACTCTGCCTGGTTCACCGTGATCGCCGCGATGATGAGCACGGTGACGTCGACGGCCGCCCCGATGAGGAAACCCGTCATCGCACCGCTCGAATTGCCTTTCAGGAGAACGATCTCGATCGATTCGTACGGCACGGTCTGATCCCCGAGGTTGCCCCCCAGAAGTATCACGCGCCTCCCGGGCATCGTCCCGTCACGGATGAGATTCCGGAGCGCCCATCCCTGCATAGGCAGTGAATCGGACGCTTCGAGCGATTCCACCACCTCCGCGGCAACCGCCAGCGTGTCCCGGCCCGACACCGGCTGGAAGAGCACTTCCCCCCTGTCGATCCCTTTGAAGTACACCTCATCGACCTTCCCCGCCGCCCGGAGCGTGATCCGTTGATCCAGACCCGGGATGAACCCCCGGTACGACGACCGGGCGACCGCCGTGTCGTATGTGGTCGCGTACAATCTGGGCCGGTACAGGGCGAGTCCTTTGTATTCGCCCTCAAGCGTGTTCTTGTCGAACCTGACAAGCTGGATCTCCGTCCCCAGGGAGATGGAGTCCAGGCCGAGCCGGGTAGTGACCCGGTCGTCGCGGGCCGGCCGGCTTGCACCCCCGATGATCGCGCCCACGGCGCTGCACCCGATGAACAGCGAATACGGGAGGAACAGAGGGAGAAGAATTCGTTTGCAGAACGCGCTGGAGTTCATGACCGCCTCGGTTTGTGACCGGGGTAATGAACGCAGAGGAGGGGCGGGTGTTGTCACGAAATTGTAATTTCCTCACGGGGGGGGGCAAAAAAAAGGCCCGCAATGCGGGCCGTCCTGCAGGTTGTCCTTCGCCGGGACGACTACATTCCCAGCTTTCCCTTCAACATGTTCAGTCCTTCGAGAAGCGTGTCCTCGTTCGGCAGCTTGCCGTTCGGCGTGAGCTTGTCCACGAGGCCGGGAAGGACGCTGGCGAGCGTCGTCGTGACCTTCTCCGGTTCGATCCCGACTCTCTGGGCGATCTGGCTTACCTGCTGATTGCCGAACACTTTTTGAATCTGGTCGGCGGAAATCGGAAGATTCTTGCCGGTGCCGATCCAGGAAGAGACGACATCGCCAAGCCCGTTCTTCTGGAAGTTCGTCACAAGGCCGGCGAGTCCGCCGGATTGTTTGTCCGAGAGCATGCCCGCGACAGCGCTCATGATCTGCGCTTCCGCTCCGCCTCCCGCAGTGTTCCCGCCTGACAACGTGCCGATGATATCACCGAGCAAACCCATGAGGGCCTCCGATAATTGTGGGGTACATCCAGGTGTGGTACATGAATATACTGAATTACGGTCAAATTGCCAAGACGGACGGATTTCACCGCGGGCGCGAAGATCTCTTTGTCCTCCTTGTCGGCGCCGCTGCCAGCGGATCCTCCGGCCAGACGTGCCGCGGGTATCTCCCGCGCATTTCCTTCCGGACGTCCTGATACGCGTTCAACCAGAAGCTCCGCAGATCCTGTGTGACGGCGAGAGGCCTTCCTGCGGGAGAGAGGAGATGAAGAAGCACCCCCACGCTCCCCCCGGCGACGCGGGGCGTGTCGGTCTGTCCGAACATTTCCTGCAGCCGAACGGAGAGGACCGGCAGATCCCCGGCGGCATAGTCGACCCGGATTTTCGAGCCGGTCGGAACGGTGATCGTCTCCGGGGCAAGCCGGGCAAGATCACTCCACGTGCCGCGGGGAAAGAGCAGACGGAGCGCGGAGTCCATGTCGATCTTCGCCAGGTGAGACCGCCTTGTCACGCCGTCGAGGAACGGCCCGAGCCAGAGCGGAAGCGTCGCCGCGAGATTCCCGTCGCTCAGGTCGGGCCAGTCCGGCGGAACAAGGCCCCGGAGGCGGAGCCACTCGCTCCGGCTTCTGACGGACTGCGCCCCTCTCCCCCACGGGAGAGAGCCGAGTCCCATGCGCCGGATCCCTTCCACCATCGCTCCCCTCACGGCCTCCCCGCGCGGCGCCGCCGCACGTTCATCGAGATTGATCTCTCCGAGCCGCCGGACGCGCCGGGAAACGACGGCTTCGTCTGAAGGATCCCAGAACACCTGCTCTTCTTCGCCAATGTCATCCCCGAATGCTCCGAGGAGATCTTCCCTGTCGACGGGAGCGGCAAGGAACACCCTGACTTCGGTGCCGATCCCGTCCACGTCGGCGACGGCGAGAAACTCCTCCCTCCCCAGGACGCTTCCCTCCGGAAGGAGTGCCCCCGCACCGTTCACCATCCGGTATCTCCCCGGCGAGTCAGCCCGCCGGCGCGCAACCCGCTCGGGGTACGCAAGGGCGACGAGGAGCCCGACACGGGAGAGATCCCCGCTCCCTCCTTCGGCATGAGCGATCGACTGGAGCCGCCGCGCCTCCGATTGAACCCTCCGGCGGACGGCCTGCCCGGGGCCGGAGGAGGTCCGGAGGGCCTGAACGCGGGAGGCGATGTCGATGTCGCCCTTCACGGAACCCTGGAGTATGTCGCGCTCCTCGAGAATCGCTCCGAGCTCGCAGGCGAGCGACCCCAGCGAGAGATCTCTCCCCCGGAGTATCATGTGTGCGAGCCTCGGGTGAATCGGAAGTTCGCCCATCGCCTTCCCGCGCGGCGTGAGAGCGCCGCGTTCGTCGAGCGCCCCGAGGAGCCGGAGCGTGGAGCGGGCCCGGGAGAGGTGGGGCGCGGGGGGAGGGTCGATGAACCGGAGAGCGTCCCCGCCTCCCCAGCGCGCGAGGTCGAGCGCGAGCGGGGCAAGATCCGCGGAAAGGATTTCGGGAAGCGTGAACGGCGGGAGGGCCCGGTGCTGGTCCTCCGTCCAGAGGCGGTAGCAGGTCCCGGGAGACTGCCGGCCTGCGCGCCCGCGCCTCTGATCGGCGGAAGCGACGGACACGGGAACGGTGGCAAGTCCCGTCATCCCCCTTCTCGGATCAAAACGGGGAACGCGTGAGAGCCCCGCATCGACGACGACGCGAACACCGTCGATCGTGAGACTGGTCTCGGCGATGCTCGTCGAAAGGAGCACCTTCCTCTTCCCCGCCGGGACGGGGCCGAGCGCGAGCCGCTGCGATTCGGGGTCGGCGTCACCGAAGAGCGCGTACGTGATGACGTCGCCGGGGAGCCCTCCTTCCCGCAGCATCAGTTCGGTCCTCCGGATCTCCCGGACCCCCGGGAGAAACACCAGGACGTCCCCTTCCGTCTCCCGCAAGGCGCGGCGGATGACCTGCGCGGTCTCCCGTTCGACGGCGCCGGTGAACCCGAATGCAAGGTAGCGGGTGTCCACGGGGTGGCTCCGTCCCTCGCTCAGGACCACGGGAGCATCCCCGAGGACCCGTGAGAGGGAAAGTCCGTCGAGCGTGGCCGACATGAGAAGTACCCTGAGGTCATCCCGCAGATGATCCTGGACGTCGAGGACCATCGCGAGCCCGAGGTCGGCGTGAATGCTCCGTTCGTGAAACTCGTCGAAGACGACGAGAGCGACGCCCGGGAGATCCGGACTCGAGTGGAGAAACCGCGTGAGTATACCCTCCGTCACGACCTCGATCCGCGTGTTCTTCCCCGAAACGGTCTCCCCCCTGATCCGGAACCCCACGGTCCCGCCGACCTCTTCACCGAGCAGGGCCGCCATGTACGAGGCCGCCCGCCGCGCTGCAAGCCGGCGCGGCTCGAGCATGAGGATCTTCTTCCCCTTCATCCAGTCCGCGTTCAGCAGCGCGAGCGGGACGCGGGTCGTCTTCCCCGCGCCCGGAGGGGCACCGAGCACGACGCGGCGCGCTCCCTCCAGTGCGGAGAGGAGACGGGGGAGCGATTCCTCGATGGGGAGCGGAGTCATTCGGAATTCTAGCGGGAATACGTTGATTCAATATGCGGATTCGAGCGGAGAATTGCACCGGGAAGGGGAAATCGGTATCTTGGGATTCAGACGGACGCTTAGCTCAGCTGGTTCAGAGCGCCGCCCTTACAAGGCGGAGGTCGTAGGTTCGAACCCTACAGCGTCCACGGACGCGATATGCTCCACGTTGCGCATTCTGCGATGCCAGACCCCGCGGGTCTGGCATTGTCGTTACCGGGGGGAAGGATTCGCAGCCGGAGCGAGCGTGCTGCAAACGGACGGCGGCACAAGATCGGCGGAAGGTGCGGCGGTGATGATGTCCGCCCCCCAGCTGTTGTCCCCCGGACCGTCCCCGGAATCGATGGCAGCCTGATCCCAGTGCGGGATCGCGCCGGAGGTGAGCGTGACTTCGAGAAGCATTCCGTCGCTGCAGGGCCAGTGAAACGTGTACACACACCTGGAGGTGTCCTGCAGTCTCCGTATGTGCCCCCTGCAGGCGCTCGGCGGCAGCAGATCGATGATATCGCGAAGCCCCGTGATCCCCCTGTCCCCCCTGCACATGGATTTGACCCTCTCGACCTGGGCGGGACTCACGGGGTCCATCGCTCCCGGTTTCTTCCGGTGATGCTCGGATGTAGTTGACGCGGGCGTGTAGCGAACTTCCACGAAGACGAGAATGGCAAAGACAAGAACGAGAGCGGCGGCAATGGCGAGGTATCGCGACGGGATGTTCTGCACCGGGGCCTCCGGGGGAAATCGCGTCGGGCGGCGCCGGAGGCGCCACCCGCGCAGTGACAGCTATTCGTACCAGGAAAGGACCTGGTACGAGTTCGTGCCGGGGAAGTACGGGGGAGCCGACACCCGGTAGCGCTCATCGTACGTCACGTTGACGGGAAGGCCCGCCGTCGTTCCGTTCGACGTCGCATAGATCTGGGTCCCGCACCACCCCCCGAGGACATACAGATTGCCCCGGGGCCTGGTGCTGTAGTTCTCAACCTGGACCCCGTCCGTCTGGGAGTACATCGACCCCTGGACGGTAAAATTGTTGTGTGCCGACACGGTATCAATCGAGATCGTGCTGTAGCCCACGACGCCCAGCATGGCCGTGCAGGTCCCGTCGACGCGCGGGTCGGTCTTGTACGTCAGGTTGTCGGTGATATGGACCGTGCCGCCCGTGGAGCCGGAAGACCTGAGTGAGGCGACGGTGAGTCGCGTGCTCAGCTCACCCGAAACGTACAACGTGCCTTTGTCGATCGCGATGACGCCGTTCGGCGCGATCTGCGAGATCGCCTTCGTCGTGACCGCTCCGTTAATAGACGTTTTGTATGAAACGCTGTCGTCTTTCAGCGTCAGGTACAGCGACCCGCCCGAAAACATGTTTCCCCCGGCTTCCGTGACCAGCTGCGTCGTGTTCAGCGAAAGGGGGATACTGACGCCGTTCTGGATGCCCTGTGCGAAGGTCGGAACCTTCGCCGGATTCGTGAGAGCCGCGATGCCGCTCTTCGTGGTGACCTTACCACCGAAATACGCGCCGTACGCCTGTGTGCCGCCTGACGGGTTGCCGTAATTGAGCGTGCTCTCGATGTGACAGGGTCCGAACACGGAATCCGAGGGCTCGAAGTAAACGCCGGTCATCGATCCCGCGTAGAGGGCAAATTTTGAGAACTGGCTCGGATTGAAGAGGACGATCACGGAATACGTGCTGTCGTTGTACGTCGCCGTCGTCGTCATCTTGATCCGGCCCCAGTTTCCGTACATGTCCTGCACGGAGTCCATCCTCACGGTGAACGTCCCGCCGTTGTACGCAACCGGGGTCGTCCAACCGGTCCACCACATGTTCCCGGCGATTCCGGGCTTGTTCAGGAAGACGTAGTTTGCCCCCATATTCGCGCCCGATATCGCGATGTTCTGGAGGGTTCCGGTATCGTTGTAGCTCATCGCGTTGTTGAACGCGTCAACCGTCGCATTGGACATCAACGCGCCGGTCATGAGAAAAATGAGACTGTACGCGATGACCATGATGAGTGCCTGCCTGCCCATGATGCCTCCTAACGGTTCAAGTAGTTCACGGTCGAAAGACGCCGCTGCTGATAGAACGCCGTCTGAAACTGCTGGTTCACCGGGGCCGTCGCGGATAACGCGCTGGCCACGATATTCTGAACGCTGAGGGATATCTGTATCGAAAAAATGGTCTGCAGCTTGGCCGCCGGGACCGGCGTCGCTATGACGTTGTTTGCCTGGTCGTAGTACGTGAGTTTGAAACTCGTCACGCCCAGGTTCGAACCCGAGGCGGGAAGGTTGTTGACGACACGGTACAGGATGCGGGTGTTCGCATTGTTCATCATCCCGCCGGTCGTCCCGAGATAGTAGTACAGCGAATCCACGATGCCGTCCGGGCCGCTCCCGTCCAGGTCTATGTCCGTGAGGAACTTGATCCTCGTCGAATCCGCCAGAAGAATGGCGAGCGTCGGGTTCGGGAGCCGGTCGGGCTCTTTGCAGTACCCGATCTTCCTGAAGTCATACTCCAGGAGCTTCGTCAGCTCGACGAGGTTTTGCTGACAGAGAAGCTCCCCCTGGTTCGCCTGGAAATCCTCATTGTTCGCCTGCTTGGCGGTGACGGTGATCAGAAACAGCCAGCCGAAGATCACCGACGATCCGATCAGGTCTATCATTGTCGAGAAGCCCATTGTCCCTGCTCCTTGGCCGGATTATCGGAAATACCAGTAACTGTACAGCGTCGAAGCGGTAATCGTGTCCGTCCCCATATAGGGACTCGAGACATACACGACAATCCTCTTCGTGTACGTGGGCGAAGACGACGTCACGATCGCGTTCCCCGTTATCTGCACGTAGTCCACTTTGGACGACACGTAGAAGTCGGCCGACCGGAAAAAGACGGAATCGCCCTTCACCAGTTTGTGGAACTTGTTGTAGTCGTCAAAATCGTTGAACGTGTTTTCCAGGGTGTCCGTCTCTCCCGTCTCGACGCCCAGAGCGCCCGCTGCCGTGAGGCCCGACGTGGAGGTGATGTTGCTGTTGACGCTGTTCTGGTCGAACGCAAGCCCGGTCGCCCGCTGGATTGTCGACGTTGCCAGTGACGCCGCCATGATGCGGTACTGGGACATCTGCACCGCATTGTTGTTGTCCTGCGTGTTCGTATTCACCGTGAGCATGACCGTGCCCAGCATCCCCACGGCCAGAACGGTCATCATTGTCTGTCCAAGTCCCATTGCGGTCCTCGTGAATTCAGATTTCCAAGCTTTTCCTGCGGCAGGCCGCCGGGGTGGACCGGCGGAAGCCGTTTCGTCACCGGGAGTTAGAACAATAACTATACCATTGTGTGTAATTGTCCCATGTCCGAGCTAATTGGCCAAAACAAGGGGTTTAACATCAAGTGACTCTCAATGTCACGAATGCTTCCGGTAAAATTAACAGGTAAATTTTACAGAACGGTAACATATCGCCCGCCAACTTTTACCAAAAATAGACGTATAACAGACAGATGGTGCAAGGGGGACTAATTTGCAGGCGAAGGAGCGAAGGTCGGAATGAGACGTGTACCTGAGGTGGATGAGGTTGTGCAGAGGATCGTCAAGAAGATGAAGCCGTGGGGGATCACACTCTCATATCTTGCCGGGAACCTCGGCGTTTCGCGGCAGTACGCATGGCAGATCGTCCATTACAGGACGGTTCTTTCCCGCGCGAAAGCGCTCGAAATCGAGAAGGCGGTCGACAGGATCATCGAGGAACGGGCGCATGTCCGAACGTTCGGAGACAGGCTCCGGGCTGCCCGGATATCCGCCGGGTTCACGCTGAAGGAAGTCGGCTCCATGATCGGGTACACCTGGGTGGGGGTAGAGCGCTGGGAGAAGAACCAGTGCGTCCCGAAGCCGGGCGTGCTCTGGCACCTGTGCAACCTGTACTGCGTCGGGGAGGACTGGTTCAAGGAGTGTTTTCCCCCCGAGGGGACCGCGCTCAAGGGAGGTTTCCGGTACGACCGCAGCATGGGGATACGCGGCGAGCTTGCCGCGATGTACATCGCCCCCTCCAACGGACCGTCCGGAGGACGCGCTCTGAATCATTCCCGGCTCGATTCCGTCAGTTTCCCCGTCCCCCAGCGCCACCATTCGAAACGGATACCCTCTTCGTAATCCACCCCGTCAGAAGGTCCAGGAACCCCGGCACGTACACCTTGTCGAGCGTCGCGTATTCCGAAGGCGCCCCGGTCACCGCTTTGAGGAACAGGTGATTCGCCTTCGGGATGACCTCCACGTGCCAGTCCTTCGTCCTGCTCCGCGACAGAGCGGCCTCCATCGGGCTCCGGTTCAGACTGACGGGGACCTGCTGGTCGAGCTCCCCGAATATCGCCAGCACCGGGCACGACACATTCTCGATGGCAGGCACCGGATCGAAATCGATGAAGTACTTCAGCCAGGGATTCCTTACTCCCGCCATCATGCCGTCCGCCCTGGCATTGACGAATGCGGCCGAATCGGGAATCGATTTCTTTTTCTCCGCGGGAAGCGACGCATAGCTCCCGGCGATGTCCCGCCTGAATTCGGCCGCCAGGGAGGTCCATCCCGTATCCGCGCGAAGACAGTCGAAGACACGATGCTGCTCGTCGATCGAAGTCCGGATCTGATCCTCCCCCGCCCCCCCTTCCTTCATCTGTGATTCGACCTGGTAGTACACGAGTTTGTCCCCGGTAACCGCGGGTCCCGCCATCAGCACGATGAATGCGACGTCCTTCGACTTCGCGGCCGCAATGGGAGCGATGATCCCCCCCTCGCTGTGTCCGCAGAGCCCGATCTGCGCAGGGTTGATGTCGGACCGGGCCTGAAGGAATTTCACCTCCGCGAGAACGTCTTCCGCGTGGTCGGCCGTCGTTGAGAGGGATTTGCTCCCCGTGGACCCGCCGATCCCGCGATCGTCGCACCGCAGAACCGCGATCCCGTTCCTCGTGAGATGATCGGCGATGACCCGAAATGCCTTAAATCCCAGAAGCTCTTCGTCCCTGTTGTGAGCGCCGCTCCCCGTGATCAGGATGACCGCGGGATGCTTTCCTTTCCCCCGGGGGACGGTGAGCGTTCCGGCGATCGTCACCTCGCCCGCGTGGAACGCGACTTCTTCCTCCGCGTACGGCGGGGGAGGCCCGGGCGCGGACGCCTGAACGCTGACGTCCTTCCCGCGCTCGAGCCGGAACGTCCCGGCGAATCCGGCCTGCGTGAATTCCCCGTCGACGCTGTCTTTCCGGATGCGGCCGTCGAAGACCGCAAGTCCCGGTCCCGCAGGGAGCTCGAAGTGCGTCTTCGGCGGCCGCCAGGAGACGTTCTTCAGGGCAAGCCCGATCGCCATCTGCTGGGGAATGTCGATGGTGGCGGTGAGGGAATCCCCCTTCGTCAGGAACGTGACCATGATCTTCAGCTCCGTCCCCCCCACGCTTATCGACCCGATCCAGGGACCGTCGGGGGACTGCGCACGGGATGACGGTGAAGCAGGCACGGCAAGGATGAGCAGCGAGGAAACGAGAAGCGGGATTGTTTTCATGTGGAGTGTCCGAAGGATGACCATCATGTCTGAGAGGGAGTGCCCCGGGGCGCCAGGTCCCGCCGGCAAGCCAGAAGGTACGCCGCAATGTAGGCGGCCAGCCCCGCACCGAGGAGGCCGTAATGATACGGCGCCGGGTACGCGCCCATCATTCCCGCTCCCGTATCGGCCATGAACGAGTACAGGAGGCACAACGTCCCCGCAGCTCCCGCGGCCCAGGACAGCGCGCGCGGGCGGAAGTACTTCTCCCCCGCCGAACGAAGGACGAGGAGAGCGCCGATCGTCACCATGAGCGCCGCCACCGCCACGGGGGCGATGACGGGACCGATCCAGGGGAGCGGTATCAGGAAAAGGATGTCCCAGTCGAGCAGGGACGACGGCCAGCCGATCGTGACGAGGAGCCAGGCGTAAAAGGCGATGTCCCAGACGCCGAAGGCAAAGAGGAAGTACCCGAATCTCTGCCACGGCTTCCATCCGGCGATGATTCCCGTCGCGCCGAGCATGATGATCGTCGCGGCCTCCCGGGCTATCTCCACCCGGAGATACCCGGCCGGCATGACTTTGAGCGGGAAAACGAACCCGTCAGGGTAATAAAGTGCACGCAGGTAGATCACGACGCTCGACTCCACGAACGCAAAGGCAAGAGAGAAGACCGCCACCCACGCGAGCGTCGGTCCCGGATGTCTCCCCGGAGTCACGGGGTTCCTTTCCCGTTCAGCTCGTCGAGGAACGCGACGGCCCTCCGCATGTGGGGAACGACGATGGATCCCCCCACGACGAGGGCCACGCTGAATATGTCGTGCATCTCCGGCTCGGTGACCCCTTCCTTCTTGCACTGCTGGATGTGATAGGAGATGCAGTCGTCGCAGCGCAGGACCATCGACGCAACGAGACCGAGCATTTCTTTCGTCTTCGAGTCGAGCGCACCCGGCTCGTACGTGAGCGTATCCACCCCGAAGAACCGCTTGATCGGGCGGTTGTCGATTTCCAGTATCCGCCGGTTCATCTTCGAGCGGAAGTCGTTGAACTCCTCTACGCGGCCTGCCATTGTCGTCTCCGGTGAATGATCCTTATGTGAGAGGGGGGAACGAGAATCGTTCCGGCATTTCACCCAGCGCGTTCAGGGCGGTGAAGGCCTCCTGCCATCCCCCCCTGTCGATCTCTGCCATCAGACGGGCGCACTCTGCGATCCCCCGCCCGAAATCCCCGGGGTCTTCCCCCGGCGCGGGGGGGACGAACGGAACACGGACGTATTGATCAAGGGAGGCCACGCTCTGGTGGACGAGCGAAAGCCCGGCCGCCGCAGCGCACAGGGCAACGGCGATGGTGAAGAGTCCGTCCCCGTCGCGCCAGGCCAGAAGAAGCCCCGCGGCACCGACGGCCGTGACGATCCACCCCTGGATGGTCAGCGCCCTGAAGCGGAGGAGGGCGGCATGGAATCCGAAGTAGTAATAGCCGAGGAGCCCCTCGTGTGCGTCGGTCATTTCTTTTTCGGGGAAGTCTTCCGAACCGGTTTCGCCGGCGGCGGTACGGGATCGATGTCCGCAAGGACCGGGGAATGGTCGGAACTCGATTCCTCACGCTCGATCCAGCATCCCCGCGAGGCCGTGGCGATCGCCGAAGGCGCCATGATGTAGTCGATCCGCCATCCCACGTTGCGCGCCCTCGCCCCGCCGTAATAAGGCCACCAGGAATACGCGCGGGAATCGTCGGGATGATGATGCCGGAAGAGGTCCCTCAGACCGAGGTCGTGGAGGGCGTCGATCATCGCCCGTTCGTCCGGGCGGGTGCAGAGCATATCTTCCACGTACATCTCCGGGTGGACGTCGGCCCTGCGGTGCGCCACGTTCAGGTCGCCGCAGAGAATCACGTTTTCCCCCTCGTAGCAGAGCGCGTCGACGTATTTGACGAGAGCGCCCAGGAAAGAGATCTTCTGCGTGTAGCTTTTCTGGCCGAGCGGCGTGTAGACGTTCACGACGGTGAGCCCCCCCGTGCGCGCCTGCAGGACCCGCGTTTCCTCGTCAAAATAGGGGACGGAGTATTCCACCTCTCCCAGCGATTCGTTCACGTGGATGCTGACGCCGCTGTACCCGCCGCGCGCTCCGTGCCAGCGGGAGGTGTACCCGCGGATCTCGCGCAGCTCTTCGGGGATCTGATCAGGGTGGGCTTTGATTTCCTGGAGACAGACGACGTCGGGGCGGCGGGTCCGGACCCATCGCTCGAACGCGAGGGCGCGGGCCCGTATGCCGTTGACGTTCCACGTGACAATCTTCATCTGCGCACCGGGGAGGGGGAGGCCGGTCAGCCCGCGAGAGGGGCGGGCCGGGATTTCTTCCCTTCAAGGAATTTATAGAGACCATCGAAGGATTTTTCGAATGACGCGACCCCTTCCTCCTCCAGCCGGTCGGTGACGGCGTTGATGTCGATCCCCGACGAGGCGAGGTTGCGGAGTACCTGGTCAGCTCCCTCGAGGTCGCACTCGACGGTATTCGCCGGGCGCGAGTGGTCGAGTATCGCCGCGTAGGTGGCCGGCGGAACGGTGTTGACCGTGTCGGGTCCGATGAGCGTCTCGACGTACAGGAGGTCGCTGTACGCCGGATTCTTCGTCCCCGTGCTGGCCCAGAGTGGCCTCTGGACCCTCGCTCCCTTTGCACTGAGCAGGGCAAAACGCGGGCTGCCGAAGATTTCCTTGAACGCCTGGTAGACGAGCTTCGTATTGGCGACCGCGACTTTGCCGAGAAGGGCCTTCAGCCGCGCGACGGCGGCCGGGTCGGTCATGGCCCCGATCTTCTTGTTCAGCAGGTCATCGACGAGCGTGTCGATGCGGCTGACGAATATGCTCGCGACCGAGGCGATCCCGGAAACGGGCTTCCCCGCCTTTGCACGCTGCTCGAGTCCCGCGATATACGCCCCGGCAACTTCCCGGTACCGCGCGACGGAAAATATGAGCGTGACGTTGATATTGTATCCTTCGCTGATCGCCTGCGTGATCGCGGGAAGCCCTTCCTTCGTCGCGGGGATCTTGACCATGACGTTCTTCCTCTCGATCCTGGAGGCGAGCTGGCGGACCTCCGCGATCGTGGCGGCCGTGTCGCGGGCCTTCGTCGGCGTCACCTCCACGCTCACGTAGCCGTCCCCCCCGCCCGTCCTGTCATAGGCGGACTTGAGGACGTCGGCGGCCATCTGGATGTCCTTCACCATGAGGGACTGGATGATGTCCGCCGTCGGAGCGCCGGGCGCCCTGGCGAGGATCTCGCGGAGCTGCACGTCATAGTCGGCGCTTCCGGATATCGCCTTGTCGAAAATCGTGGGGTTGGACGTCATCCCCAGCAGTCCCTCGTCGACAAGCTTCCGCAGGGCGCCGCTCGTGACGAGCGAACGGCTGATGTTGTCGTACCAGATGCTCTGGCCGAGCTCCTCAAGCTGCTTCAGTGCGTTTGCCATGTCCTCTCTCCTACCTCTGTTTCTGTTCGATGTCCCTGGTCTTCGCAACGCGCCGGGCATGCCGCTCCTCGTTCGAGAACCGGGCCGCGAGAAATGCCCGGGTAATTTCGAGCGCCGGTGCAGTCCCGATGACCCTCGCCCCGAGACAGAGGACGTTCATGTCGTCGTGCTCGACCCCCTGGTGGCCGGAATACGTGTCGTGGCACGTTCCCGCGCGTATCCCTTTGATCTTGTTCGCCGCGACGCAGGCGCCGACGCCGCTCCCGCAGACGAGTATTCCCCGTTCGGCGCGGCCGCCCGTGATCGCCTCGCCCACGGCCCGTGCGTAGTCGGGATAGTCCACGGGCTCGCGGCTGTTCGTCCCCAGATCGATGAGCGCGTGACCGTCTTCCGCCAGGGCGGCAAGGAGCCACTCCTTCATGTCGAACCCCGCATGATCGGCTGCGACGGCGACGTTCATTCCAGCACCTTCCTCGCGGCGGCGACAACCGCCTCGACGGTGATGCCGAAGCCTTTGAAGGCGGCTTCGGCGGGAGCCGACGCGCCGTATGAGCTCATCCCGACGAACGCGCCCCGGGGTCCGATGTACCGATCCCATCCGAGCCGCACACCCGCCTCGACGGCGACGCGTGCCGCCACGCCGGGGGGAAGAACGCTGTCCCTGTACGCCTGGGGCTGCATCTCGAAGAGCTCCCAGGAAGGCAGGCTCACGATCCGCGCCTTGATCCCTTCGGAGGAGAGTGCGTCGTACGCTTTCATGGCGAGGGAGACCTCGGAGCCCGTCCCGATCAGTATCAGCGACGGATCCGGGGAGCCGCCGAGAATGTATCCCCCCCGGGTGAGATTGTGCGCGGGGGCGAATTTCGTCCTGTCGATCACGGGGACCTTCTGGCGCGTGAGCGCGAGGGCGACGGGGCCGGTCCTGTGTTCGAGCGCGAACTTCCATGCCGCCATCGTCTCCGTCGCATCCGACGGGCGGAGCATCACGAGGCCGGGCATCGCCCGGAGCGCCGCCAGTTGTTCAACGGCCTGGTGCGTCGGCCCGTCTTCGCCGAGCCCGATGGAATCGTGCGTGTAATCGAATATCACGGGGTACTTCGAGAGGGCGGCCAGCCGGAGCGTCGGTCTCATGTAGTCGCTGAAGACGAAGAAGGTCCCGCCGTAGGGAATGAGCATATCGCTCACGGCGATCCCGTTCATCACCGCTCCCATCGCATGTTCCCTGACGCCGTACCGGATGTAGCGTCCCTCCCGGTGGGCGGCCGAGAAATCGACCGCGCCCTTGAACCGGGTATTGTTGGAAGGCGTCAGATCGGCGGAGCCGCCGAGAACCAGGGGAAGCTTCGGCATGAGCGCGTCCAGGAGCTTCCCCTGCGCCTCGCGCGTCGCAATTGCAGACGCTGGGTCGAACGCAGGGACGGATTCGCGCCAGATCTTCTCCCAGTCGGCGGGCAGCTGCCGCGAGGCGGCCCGGCGGAACTCCTCCGCTTCGGCCGGGTAGCGGGAGGCATACTTCTCGAAGAGAGCGTCCCATTCCTTCTCCAGCGCCTCCCCTTTGGCCGCCTGCCCCCCCATGTATTCGGCGACCTCGTGCGGGACGTAGAACTTCTTCTCCGGGTCCCATCCGTACATCCGCTTCGTCAGCGCGACTTCCTCGTCTCCCAGCGCCTGCCCGTGGGCTTCCGGCGTGTCCTGCCTGTGCGGGCTCCCGTACCCGATATGCGTGCGGAGCTGTATGAGCGACGGACGGTCCTTCTCTTTGCGGGCCGCGCCGACGGCCGTGCGGAACGCATTCATGTCGTTCCCGTCACCCCCCACCTTCTGCACAAACCAGCCGTAGGCTTCGTACCGCTTCGCGACGGACTCGGTGAAGGAGAGCGACGTGTCGCCGTCGATACTGATATGATTGTCGTCGTACACGACGATCAGGTTGTCGAGCTTGAGGGTCGCCGCGAGCGACGCAGCCTCGGAGGCGACACCCTCCATCATGCACCCGTCCCCGGCAATGACGAAAATCCTGTAGTTCAGCAGCCGGAAATCCTCGCGGTTATACCTGCTGGCGAGGTACTTCGCGGCAATCGCCATCCCGACGGCGTTCGCAATCCCCTGGCCGAGCGGCCCGGTGGTCACCTCGACGCCGGGGGTGTGGCCGTATTCGGGATGTCCCGGCGTGCGGCTTCCCCACTGCCGGAAGTTCTTCAGCTCCTCGAGCTTCAGATCGTATCCGGTCAGGTGGAGGAGCGAATACAGAAGCATGCACCCGTGACCCGCGGAGAGGACGAACCGGTCCCGGTTCGCCCATTTCGGGTTGTGCGGATTGTATTTCATGAACTCGGTCCAGAGCACGTAACCCGCGGGTGCCATCCCCATCGGCATTCCGGGATGGCCGCACGTGGCTTTCTGGATCGCGTCAATCGAGAGACAGCGGATCGTATTGATGCAAAGCTGGTCGAGTTCTGAAAGGCTGGGGTCGCGGGGGAGAATCCCCGCCGGGGTCTGGGCTGCCTGGTCAGTCATGCTGCAGGAAGAACAGTGTTGTGAATGAATCGGCGGAACATCCGGAAAACCTCACATTGAAGATAGCGATTAATTCCCAAATTTCCACGGCGGGTCAGCCCCTGTGCTCCCTGTAATAATTGATCAATCCGCGCGTCGACGCGTCGTGCGTCGTCACCGGGCCCTGTGACGCGAGTTCGGGGAATATCCTGCCGGCAAGCTGCTTCCCCAGCTCCACGCCCCACTGGTCGAACGAATTGACGTTCCAGATGATCCCCTGGACGAAGATCTTGTGCTCGTACATCGCGATCAGCTCCCCGAGCGAACGGGGGGTGATCTCCTTCACGAGGATCGTCGTGCTCGGGCGGTTTCCCTCGAATATCTTGTGCGGCAGGAGATTCTCCAGCGATGCTCCCTTCATCCCCGCCGCGGCAAGCTCGGCACGGACCTCGTCCGCGGTCTTCCCCTTCATGAGCGCCTCGGCCTGGGCGAAGACATTGGAGAGCAGGAGCGCGTGGTGCTCGCCGACCGGGTTGTGCGACACGAGTGGAGCAATGAAGTCGACGGGGATCAGCCTGGTTCCCTGGTGGATGAGCTGGTAAAAGGCGTGCTGGCCGTTCGTCCCGGGCTCGCCCCAGATGACGGGGCCTGTCGCGTAATCGACCGGCGCGCCGTCGCGGGACGTCTGTTTCCCGTTGCTCTCCATGTCCCCCTGCTGAAAATACGCGGGGAACCGGTGGAGGTACTGGTCGTACGGGAGTATCGCGTGTGTCGCGGCGCCGAAGAAGTTGTTGTACCAGACGCCGAGCAGCGCAAGGATGAGAGGGATGTTCTTCCCGGGCTCCGCGGTCCGGAAATGCGTGTCCATCGCAAAGGCTCCGGCGAGGAGTTCCTCGAAGTTGTCCATGCCGATCGCCACGGCGATCGAGAGTCCGATCGCCGACCAGAGGGAGTAGCGCCCGCCCACCCAGTCCCAGAACTCGAACATGTTGTTCCGGTCGATGCCGAACTTCACGGCTTCCTTCTCGTTCGTGGAGAGCGCAACGAAATGCTTCGCCACGTCCCCCTCGCTCCCCCCGCCGCGAAGGAACCACGCGCGCGCCGTCCGGGCGTTGGTGATCGTTTCCTGCGTCGTGAACGTCTTGGAGGCGATGATGAAGAGGGTCGTATCCGGTGCGAGCGGCTTCAACGTCTCGGCGATGTGCGTCCCGTCGACGTTGGAAACGAAATGGGTCCGGAGCGAGGGGTCCGCGTAGGATTTGAGCGCCTCGGTGACCATGACGGGCCCGAGGTCGGAGCCGCCGATCCCGATGTTGACGACGTCGGTGATCTTCTTTCCCGTGCATCCGCGCCAGGCCCCGGACCGGACCGCGCCGGAGAACGCGCGCATATGCGCCAGCACGCTCCGGATTCCGGGCATGACGTCCGTACCGTCCAGCATGACCGGCTTCCCGGACCTGTTGCGGAGCGCGGTGTGGAGCACGGCGCGCCCCTCCGTGACGTTGATCTTCTCCCCGGCGAACATCCTGTCCCGCCAGGCCTCGACGTCCGTTTCGCGGGCGAGCGCAAGAAGGAGAGCCATCGTCTCCGGCGTGATCCTGTGCTTGGAGTAATCGACGATCATGTCCTCCCACCGGATCGAGAAGCGATCGAACCGGCCCGGGTCCGACCTGAACAGGTCCCGCATGTGAACCGCTGCCATCGATTCGTGGTGATCACGGAGTGCCTTCCATGAAGGCAATTGCGCGCGTGTCGGCATCGTCAGCTCCCGGAATGTTCTCTTCTGAAATATATGCAGATTCCCCGGAATTTCCTCACGTTCTGTTGCGGTTCTCAGGCGGTATCGGTACTTTGATGAAAATTCCCACGGTCTTTGCACGCACGGAACCATGAAGCTCTCACTGAAACGCCCGATCGTCTTTTTCGATCTCGAGACGACGGGGACGGACATTGCGCGGGACAGAATCGTGCAGATCGCCGCCCTGAAGATGCACCCGGACGGGAAGGAAGAACTCCGGACCCGCCTCATCAACCCGGGCATCCCGATTCCCCCCTCCGCAACGGCCATCCATCACATTACGAACGAGATGGTCGCCCAGGAGCCCAGATTCCGCGACATCGCCAGAGGACTGGCGGACATCTTTCACGGCTCGGACATCGGCGGGTTCAATTCCAACAGGTTCGACATCCCGATACTCGTCGAGGAGTTCGGCCGCTGCTCCATCCCCTTCCCGGAGCAGGACGCGAAGCTGGTGGACGTGCAGGTGATCTACCACAGGAAAGAGGAACGGACGCTCGCGGCGGCGTACAAGTTCTACTGCAGCAAGAACCTGGAGGGGGCCCATGACGCCGGTGCCGACGTGAAAGCGACGCTCGAGGTGTTCAAGCAGCAGCTCGAGAAATACGACGACATCGGGACGACGCTCGAGGAGCTCCACAGGTACAGCAACAGCGACGCGATCGTGGACTACGCCCGCAAGCTGATGCGGAACGAGAAGGGGGAGATCGTCTACGCGTTCGGGAAAAACAGGGGGAAGCCCGTCCTGGACGATCCCGGCTACGCGGAATGGATGCTGGACGGGGATTTCCCGGAGTCGACAAAGAACGTCCTGAGGAGACTCCTGGCGGAGAAGGGCGCGGCGGGACATTAGCATCGGGACGGACAAGAGAATGGCCGACAGGAAAACAGAAGCGGAAGTGTCGTGGGAGGGATTCACGTTCCGGGAGGCGGCGGGCGCCGACCTCGACGCCGTACTGATGCAGCGCAGGCGCATGTTCCTGGACATGGGGTACCCCGACGACGCGGTGCTCGCCGCCGTCGAATCGTCTTCACGGAAGTTCTTTGAGGATCGGCTTGCTGACGGACGATTCCGCGCCTGGGTCGTCGAGTCGTCTTCCGGAGAGATCGTGGCGGGGGGAGGGGTTCTGGTGTTCGAACATCTTCCAAGCCCGCGGGATCCCAATCCCGAAAGGCCGTTGATCGTCAACGTCTACACGGATCCGGCGTACCGCCGCCGCGGGATTGCACGAAAGCTCATGGAAATCATGATCGCCTGGTGCCGCGGGGGGGGATTCGGGTCCGTGACCCTCTACGCGAGCCCCGACGGCAAACCGCTGTACGGGACGCTCGGCTTCAAACCGACGAACGAAATGCGGCTGATGCTCCCCTAGTGGTAGGAGGCCTCGCCGAGGAAGAGGAGGTTGATGAACGCGAGGTGGAGCGGGCTGTAGATGTAGTCGAAGACGTTCCAGGCGATGAAAATCCCCAGGAGTGAGAACCGGGGGTTGCGCACCAGGTCCAGGTACTTTCTCGCCCGGTCTTCGCGGAGAAACATCGGGATGATCCCGCTCCCGTCCAGAGGCGGCAGAGGCAGGAGATTGAATATGAAGAGGAGGAGATTGAGAGAAAACAGCACGTTGATGAACGCCGCGACGGTCGTCAGCGTCCCTTCATGCGTTGCCTCGATCACGTGCGCGAAGTCGATGGACTCCGGGGGCAGGAACACCCCCTGCATGATCCCGAGCCGGATCGCAAGGGCCGCACAGAGCGCCAGGAAGAGATTCGCGGCGGGCCCGGCGGCGGACATCTTCGCCGCGGAGCGCGGGTTGTCGTACGCCCACTGCGGATCGTAGGGCACGCTCGCCCACCCTATCATCCATCCCCCCAGCAGAAACGAGACAATCGGCACCACGACCGTCCCGAGCGGCTCCCTCCGAATGTGGGGAATGGGATCGAGCGTGAGCTGACCCCCCTCGTAGGCCGTCCTGTCGCCGAGCCGGTATGCCGCCAGCGCGTGAGACGCTTCGTGCAGCGTCGTGGAGAACAGGAATGCGACGTACCAGAGAAGGCCGTCGGCGAGTTTATTCATCACCCACCTTCCGATCCGATACCGTAACGGTCGTGGAGGACGCCGACGTGATGCCTCACGTGCCCGGCCATGATGAACGCCAGCGCGCGCACGGAGACGGGGTTGTTATTGGCGGTGCCCACGCGTTCCCAGTCCCCTTCCGCCAGCCCCCGGAAAAACATGATGTTGGCCTTCCGGAGCGAGGAAAATTCCAACAGGAGGTCGCCGATAAGATGGTCGTCATAGCGCGATTGGGCGATGTAGTCGTTTTCATCGAACGCCGGGAGGGAGACCTTCTCTCCGCGGCTGACGCAGAGCGCGCGGTAGGCAAACACGCGCTCCGAGTCAATGAGGTGTCCGATCACTTCGCGGATCGACCACTTCCCTTTCGCGTACCGGTATTTTTCGCGATCGACCTGGACGCCCCTCAAGAGCGTCCCCAGCTCCGTCGGCTGGCTTTCGAGCACGGGGAGCGGGTCGGACTCGGGAACGAGCGACACGTAGCCCGAGAATGACCGGGCATATTCGGTTTCTGCCGGCCGTGATTTCATACGGTATCCGCGTTCAGTGTCACTTCGGTTCTCCCTTCAGCCCCACCGCAATAAGGTTACCGTACGGACGAAATGCAACAGGGACGGAGCACGCTGAGTCCGGCCTCAGAACGGCGAGATCCCGGCGGACACCAGGAACACGTTTACAGGATGATCAACGGCATCGGCCTCCCAGACCGGGCCATAGCCGCCAAAGTAGATTACGCTCAGCGACACGTGAGAAACCCAGCCCATGAGCCATCTCCCCGTGAGCGACAACCGGCCAATGCTGAACCCTCCGCCCATGCACAGCGCGAAGCCGGTCGAGGTGGAACCCTCTTCCCATCCCGATCCTGATGGGTGGTTGAACGTCAGGGGTATCACGGCGTTAATGTCCGGGGTCGAGGAAAACACCACCCCTCCCTGGATGAACGCGAGTGTTTTCATGGCCGCAGTCCCTTCCGTCCGCAGCTCGGCGCCGGTGAGAATCCAGACAAGCTGATGCGGACCAGGAGATCCCCCCGCGGTGTAGTCGGTGAAAAGGGAAGGAAGCCTGGCCGGGTTCCTGCAAATGATGGCATCGCTTGCCCATCGGATCGTCGGGAACAACCGGAGGCTCGCGTGAAGACCGAATGCAGGCCCGCCCCGGGTCGGTGCTCCCGACTCGTTCCTCGGCGAGGCAAATTCGCCCGCGGGAATGGAACATCCGCCGAACAACGTCAGGACGCGGAAGTCGTCCGCGATCATCCCGGGGAGAGGATTGATGTAGGTAACATCGACCAACGAATCGGAGGTCGGGGTGGCGGCGTGAAACGCCTTCCGTACTTCGTCCTTCCGGAATGAACGCAGTGTTCTCTCCTTCGTCCAGAGCCCAAAGGAATCCTCCGGCGGGAAGGAAAGCAACGACCCGCGGGAGATCGTCCCTCCCTTGAGAATCAGGATGTCATCACCCGCAGTATCGCCCGCTGCCAGGCCGAACGGGGAAGACAACACGTCATCGGCGGGGGAGTTCCGCTTCAGGGGAATCCGCGATCCCTGTTCGGTCCCCCGGCAGAGCACGGCAACAAGCGAGTCCGGCATGTCTACCGGCACACGCCTGATCGTGAGTATCTCGGACCAGAGGAGCGACGTTATCCTCCCGGTCGATCTCCTGACGCTGACAGCACTCCCCGGCGTGATAATGTCCGTTATCGTGCCCCGCACGAGTGTGCCGTCGTTCAGGACGACAGCATCCTCGTTCTTCGCCTGCGCACGTGCCGGTTCGACCGCTGAACAGGAAAACACCAGGAGTGCGACACCCGCTGTCCGAAGCATGACACGCCCGTTTTCTTGTGATTGAAAATGATGAGGCCTTCCCCATCCTGCCGGACGAAGAAGGCCTGTGAGAAGGAGCGACATCGTTACTCACACCGTGAAGGACACTCCGGACTTCACCGCGCGCGGTCGAGCGCATCAAGAACGATGCCGCTCGTGATCACCTCGGGAAGGACGATGGGGGTGTCCGATCTGCCGGGAGGGAACACCACGTACAGGGGGACGCCCGAGCGTCCGAATTTCGCGAGGAGCTTCGTGATGTCGGGATTCCTGTTCGTCCAGTCCGCGCGCACGGCGAGGACATTCATCGCACGGATCCTGTCGGTAACCTCTCTCGAGTTGAGGACGGTCTTTTCGTTCACCTTGCACGTGAGACACCACTCGGCCGTGAAATCGAGGAGCACGGGCCGGTCACCCCTGAGATCCTCTTCGAGACCTGCGAGCGAGAACTGCTTCCACTGGATGCCGTCGGATGATGCGGAGGCAGGAGTCCCCGCGGTCTCCACCGCCAGTGCGGTGTTGATGTCAAGGGCCGAGACGAGAAAGAGAAGGTACCCGGCAACGACAATGAGCACCGCACCCCCCCACGTCGCCCAGTATGATCTGCGCGAGGCGGTGAGCGTGGCGAATCTCCCGACGAGCCAGCACGCAAGGCCGACGGAAAGAAGGAATGCCCCCGTCCAGATGACCGCCTCCATCCCCATCTGCTTCCCGAGGATGTAGAGAAGCCAGAGAAGCGTCGCCATCATCAGGAATCCCATCAACTGCTGCGCGGCCACCATCCACGCACCGGGTTTCGGAAGGTAACGGATCCACGCCGGACGTGAGGTCAGCACAACGTAGGGGACAGCCATGCCGATCGCAACGCACGTGAAAATCAGGAGTATGATCCACCACGGCTGCGCAAACGCGAACCCGAGCGCGCTCCCGAGAAAGGGAGCCGTGCAGGGAGTGGCAAGAACCGTCGCGAAGATTCCCTCGCCGAACGACGCGCCGTATCCCTTCCCCGTCTTCTGCGCGACGGCGGAGCTGATTCCCGTGACGACCTTTCCCGGAAGATTGATCTCGAAGACGCCGAAAAGGCTCAACCCGAAAGCGAAGACGAGCGCGGCCATGGCAATGACAAACCGCGGCTCCTGAAACTGAAACCCCCACCCCACCTGCTGACCGGCAACCTGCAGGACGATGACGACAAGCGCGAGACCGAGGAATGAGGCGAGTATACCGGCCGCGAAGGAAATGCCGAGACCCCTGATACGGGCGGGCTGATCCCCGGCCATCTTCACCAGGCCGAACACCTTGAGAGCGATGACGGGAAGAACGCATGGCATCACGTTAAGGAGAAGCCCGCCGATGAACGCGAAGAGAATGTACAGGACAAGCGGCCCGGCTCCCCCTTGCGCGCTGGAGATCTCAAATTGGCGGTCGAGTATCGAACCTCCGTTCGTCCCGGAGGGAGTACCGGACGATGTCCCGGCCGCAAGCGACTCCGGAGGGACGGACACCTCCAGTGCCCCGGTGTGCGCGACGCCCGCGCCGTCGGTAAAGAGTACGACGCCCTTCACGCTGACCGGCCGGGTCACGGGCCCGCCGGCACTGAGAGGCACGGACATGGAGATGAGGTTCGGACCCGGGGATACCTTCGTCCGTCCGGGAATGAGGTCGCCAAACTCTTCCGGATAGAAATCCGGAGAGCCGGAGGTATTGAACGCCGCACCTTCACCGGCGGTGAGGCGCACGTTCACCCCGCCCCGTGCCGCGGTCAGTGAAACGGACAGGCCGGATCCATCCCGCCACGCAGGCGGGACCTGCTTTTCATAGGTCGCAAACAGGGAACTGTTGGCGGGTTGAGCAGACCCCCTGGCGACAGGGAGCGTGACATGCAGCGACGCCTCCCCGGGGACGCAGATGTTCTGACATTCAAGCCACGTGACCCTTGCCTTCAGTGTCACCGTCGTTCCCGGCGCGATCGAAGCGGGAGCCGTGAACGGGACGAGGAGCATGTTCTCCTTCGAGTAGCCGTAGCTGAGAACATCACCGCTGTCCATGGATTTGTGCGGCAGCGGCCAGTGGATGTCCCCGGGGACAAATCCCGCCGGGACGTCCCACCTGATCTCCGTGGCGAGCCCTGCATCCCCGGGATTGTGCCAGTACGTGTGCCATCCCGGATCCATGTTCATCAGGACCCCGACGGTGAAACTGCCGCCGGGCACGACGGCGCTGACGTCGGCAACGAGAGTCACGCGCGTGTGCGCCGCATGGGGAGCGCCGGATTGCGCGCGGACCGGAGGAGACAGGAGGAGAATTGCCGAGAACACCGCGCAGGAGAGTTTCGTCGGGAGGAGGCACACCCGCGGGGTGCGGGGGGGCGGCGTGGAATTGAAAAGGTGGCCGGTCATCAGCCACCTCGGAGAATGCAACGCGACATCAGCACTCATTTCCCGTCCTTCGGCCCCTCGTCCGCGTCGTGGAGGAATCCCTTTTTCCATCTCTTACGAATCAACATGACCAGGTACGCAAAAATCGCAAGCGCGACAACGCTGATGAGGATGATGTTCAGACCGATGAAGTTGACGCCCTCGGGATTCTGGGTCATATGCAGGTTGATCGTCGTTTGCCGTCGTTTAATATACGGCACACTGAGGAATTTGTTGCTGATTTAATATAAAGAATGCCCGAGGGACACGCAAGGTTCGGAAACGGACATTTCACCTTCGCGACCAGTCGTCGTACAATCGCGCCTGTTCGCCGGCATCGAGCGTCGCTTTCGCGTAGATTCCTGCGTTGCTGCGCTGCCGGTGGGACTCGTACAGGGCAACAGCGGCAGCAACGCTGACATTGAGGCTCTGAATCATCCCCACCATCGGAATGTGGAAGTTCCCGTCGGCAAGGTCGGCGGCCTCCGCGGACACGCCCCGGTGCTCATTTCCGAACACGAGAGCGGAGGGAAGCGAAAGATCGAGGTCATAGAGAGAGGCCGACGACGCTCCGAGCCGCGTCGCGTACACCCGGAACCCTTCCTCCCTCAGCGCGGCATAACACGCCGTCACCGATGTGTGCCTCCGGCAATCGAGCCATTTGTTCGCGCTCGAGGAGCTCTTTCTCCCGATCCGCGGAAACTTCTCGACGTTGTACAGGAGCTCGACGCGGAGCACCCCGACGGCGTCGCAGGAGCGGAGTATGGCGCTGACGTTGTGCGGATCGTGAATGTTCTCCAGGACGACGGTCAGGTTTCTCTGACGCCGCGCAATGACGCTCCGGAATTTTTCCGCCCGTCTCTCACCCGGAGGCATGGGTCTCCTCCGGGATTTCTTCTCCTCCCCGTTCACGTCTGACCTGGAGCAGGACGATGGCGCCGAGGACGAGCGCAGCGCCGACGCCCTGGAGCAATGCGAACTTCTCCCCCGCGACGACCGCGGCGGTGGCGATCGCCGTCACGGGTTCGAGCGTGCTGATGATGATGGCGCGCGAGGACACAACGTGCCGGAGCCCCGCGAAAAAGAGAGCATAGGGAAAGAGCACCGAGATGAGCGCAAGGCCAACCAGGGCAAGCCACGTCTGCGCGGACGGGCTTTCCGCGGCGATGCGCCAGGGGGGATTGACGAAGAGCCAGAACAGGGAAGCGAACCCGAACCCGTACAGCGTGACCGTCCAGATGCTGTACCGTGCGAGCAGGTGACGCGTAAAGACCGTCATGAAGGCGAAGCACACCGCTGCGCCGATGCCCGTGGCAAGGGCACCCGCCGGGAGGCCGCTCGCCGCCTCGAACCCGCCCACGGCACAGTAGCACCCGGCCAGGGCGAGGATGGCGGCCACGAACTTCACCGCCGTCAGCTCCTCCTCGCGCGCAAACGCGGCATAGGCCATCACGAACAGAGGGGCGGTATACTGAAGGAGTATGGCAATCGCAACGGACGCCTCCCTGATCACGACGTAGTACGTGTAGTTCGCGCCCGCAATGCCCACCACGCCGAGAAGCGCCATCCTCCAGAGGTCTCCCGCCCTGACCCGGAGAAGGTCGCGCCGGAAGAGCGCAAGGATGCACGCCATGATGACGACGGAGAACGTGACGCGCGTCTGGACGAGGAGAACGGTGTCGACGTCATTCCGGAGAAGGATTTTTGCGGCCGTTGCCGCGCACCCCCAAAGGAAGGCACCCGAAGCGACCAACAGATAGCCCCTCAGCTGCTTCATGCGGGGGGCCGTTCTCCTTCCTCCGGAGGAGGAGGAGGAGGAGGAGCGTCCCCGGGTCCGGCGGGAGGAGTCTCCGCCTTAAGGCGATAAAACGCCCCCTGGTCTGTATCGCCGAGATAGGTGTAGAGATCTCCCAGGCGCTTGAACAGGGGTACCGGATCCGGCACGTGGGGGAGGCCGGACTTCAGGAATTCAATGAGCCCCGCCGCCGGCGGAATGTTGAGGTCGGGCTCGTGACAGTCGCACGCCTTGATATACGGTTCGATCTCGGCGGGGTTGACGGAGGCGGCCTTCCTGTAATAGTGAATCGACAGCTCGTGGTTATCGCTCGTGGAGTAGGTGGCCTCGAACATGCCGGCGAGCCAGAAGTAGACTTCATAGGCAACCTGCGGAAACTCCCCGGCGAGCTTCTCGGCGAAGAGCCGTACTTCGTCGGGCGTCAGCGAGGGGTTCCAGAAGAGGACACGGTAGGGCTCAAACTCGCTGATTTTCTGTGCCAGCGCGGCCTGGAAAACGTCAAAAATCTCGTTGAAATCCGTCGACGAAGTAAAACATTGCCGTATTTCATCGGGTGAATAGGTGCGCATGGGTAGAATGGCTCTGGTCAGCGCGAGAGTAGGGAGAGTGCCGGGCCACGTTCACCGGTGACAAGGTCGGAACCGGTGGCATGCAGAATACGGCCGCAATTCCAGTTAACCTAACAAACCCCTCTCTGAAAATCAACCAACCCGTGGCGTTCCAACCGTGGAATATGCTTTTGCGGGAATGAGAATTATTGCTTATTTTGTCTACAGTTGCTATTTCACGCCGCTCTTTCCCTCTCACGAGCCAAAAATCCACCGAAAGACAGAGGAGAAATCCATGGCAAATCCTGTTCCCGATCCGAAGACCGCCGGAAAACCCGACACGCTGTCAATCACCGACAACAGAACCGGCAAGCGGTACGAACTCCCGATAGAACACGACACGATCAAGGCGATCGATCTCCGTCAGATCAAAGTGAAGGACGACGACTTCGGGATGATGACGTACGATCCCGCATTCATGAACACCGCCGCATGCAAGAGCTCGATTACGTTCATCGACGGCGACAAGGGGATACTCCGGTACCGCGGCTATCCGATCGAGCAGCTGGCGGAGAAATGCAGCTACCTGGAAGTCGCCTACCTCCTCGTCTCGGGGGAACTGCCGACGAAGGCGCAGCACGCGGACTGGGCGAAACAGATCACGGAACACACGTTCGTGCATGAGAACCTGAAGAAGTTCATGGACGGCTTCCATCACGACGCGCACCCGATGGGGATGTTCGTGAGCGCGCTCGCCGCACTCTCGACATTCTACCCCAGCGCCAAGAAAATCAGCGACCCCGCGGAACGGAAACTGACGATTTACCGGCTGATCGGGAAAGTGCCGACGCTTGCCGCATTCGCCTACAGGCACAGCATCGGGATGCCGTACGTCCACCCCGACAACGAACTCGACTACGCGTCCAACTTCCTGAGCATGATGTTCAAGATCGCGGAACCGAAATACAAACCTGATCCTGTCCTCGCGAAGGCCCTCGACGTCCTGTTCATCCTCCACGCCGACCACGAGCAGAACTGCAGCACCTCGGCGATGCGCGGCGTCGGCAGCTCGAAGGTGGACCCGTACAGCGCGGCGGCTGCCGCGGCGGCGGCCCTCTACGGCCCGCTTCACGGCGGCGCAAACGAGGAGGTCCTCCGGATGCTCGACCACATCGGCAGCATCAACAACATCCCGGGATTCATCAAGGAAGTGAAGGAAGGACGCGGGCGCCTGATGGGGTTCGGGCACAGGGTCTACAAGAACTTCGACCCGCGCGCCACGATCATCAAGAAGCTCGCCGACCAGGTGTTCGAAGTGACGGGAAGGAACCCGAAGCTCGACATCGCGCTGGAACTCGAGAAGATCGCGCTCCAGGACGAGTACTTCATCAAGCGGAAGCTCTATCCGAACGTCGACTTCTACTCGGGACTGATCTACCAGGCGCTGAAGTTCCCGGTGGACATGTTCCCCGTGCTCTTCGCCATCGGCCGCATGTCCGGCTGGCTCTCACAGTGGCAGGAAATGCTCCTCGACGAGGACCAGAAGATCGCCCGTCCGCGGCAGATCTACCTCGGCCACGACAAGCGGGACGTGGTGATGCTGGGCCAGAGGTCGTAACGAAACTCCGAAGTCGTCTTCACACAGGCGTGGCCCGCGGGTGATTCCGCGGGCCACGTCGTTTTCGTGCTCTCTTCATTACCTGATCGCGCTCAGGCGGGCTCATTCCCGTTGCCGTCCGGCGCATATTTCTTCAGACCGCAATGAACGCACCGCGTGGACCAGAACACGGGGTTGCTGAACTTCCCATAGCGAATCATGAAGGCCGATCCGCACCGGGGGCATACGAGACCCTGCACCCGGTAGAAAAAAAGGACGATCGCGGCACCCCACGCGAACGCAAAGATGGTCGGGAGGGAATCGAACTTTGTCAGATCGAACAACGGTCTTACGACAAGGTAGAGCACGGGAAAGAACGCCACGAAGAGAAACAGGAGGACCTTCTGATCAGCGCGGTGTTCCTTCCAGGTCTTTGAGTACGGAGCGTCGCCGTTCATGGGAGCCGGGTCTCTGAATTGGCGCCGTCTCAGCTCTTCGTGCCGGAAGGAGCGCCGCCCGGAGTGTACCGGATGATCTCTGCTTTTTCGAGCGTCATCAGCCCGCCCCCTCCGCTCCTGGTGAAGAGATCGTCCACCAGCGGCATGAACGCCTTGATCTTCGCCTCCGTGTCGACGATCTCCACGATGACGGGAAGGTCTTCGGAGAGCCGGAGGATCTTCGCCGTGTGAATCCTGCTCTTCGCGCCGAATCCTTCGATCCCCCGCAGGACCGTGGCGCCGGCGAGCCCCGATTCCCGTGCGGCGCGCACGATCGCCTCGTACATCATCTTCCCGTTCACCCTGTCGGATTCGCCGAGAAATATGCGGAGAAGCTTGCCGTCGCCTTCGAGTTTCATGGTGTCCGTTCCCTTCGAGATGCTATACGTATCTTCCCAGCCCGTGCCCCAGCCACGTGGCGGCGAGGCAGATCACGATGCTCGCGACGACGTTCAATCCCCCCATGAGGATGTCCCCTTCCCTGAGAAGCGCCATCGTTTCATAACTGAATGAAGAAAACGTCGTGAACCCCCCGAGTATCCCGATCGCGAGGAATATTCGGAGCGACGGAACGGCGATGAACCGTTCCTCCATCGACGACATCAGGAGGCCGATGACGAAGCAGCCGAGTATGTTCACGACGATCGTGCCGTAGGGAAAGGAAGCGCCCGTGACGCGGTAGACGGCACCCTGGAGGAGGTAGCGCGCCACGGCGCCAAGGCCGCCGCCGATGAAGACGAGGAGTATGTTCATGAAGGAATTGTAGCCAAGGTTATTCCGAAAAGCAAGATTGTGCGTTCGGACCGAATTGCGTACATTGTCGCAATTATGGATCCCGCCCCGTGACGACTCCACCGGCAGTGCTTCAGACGTGCTTCTCCCGCTCCTGGGGAGGGCTCGAGATACAGGCGCTCGAGATGACGGCCCAGCTCGCAAGGCGTGGATACCCCGTGAACCTCGCCTGCTGCACGGGAAGCCGGCTCGGGTCCGAGGCCAGGGCCCGCGCGGTGAACGTGATCGAGTTCGACGTCCGGGGATACTTCCACCCCTCCGCGCTCCGGGGCCTTTCGAAGTACATCCGCACCAACACTCCCGAAATCATCCACTGCCAGCATTCGAAAGACCTCTCCGTGGTCGTCCCCGCCTCGGATTTCTCCGGGAAACGGGCGCGCATACTCCTGAGCAAGCGGGTGGGCTCGTACGTGAGCAAGAGGGACCTTTTCCACCGCTATACCTACTCGCGCGTCTCCCGCGTCCTGGCGATTTCGGACGTCATACACAGGAATGTCATTGACACGACACCCATGGCACCCGGGCGGGTCGTGACGCTCCACGACGCGATTGACGCAGACGAATACTCACCGGCAAAGGGGAACGGAACCCGGGTCCGGGACGAATTCGGATACACGGACAGGAATACCGTCGTGGGATTCGTGGGGAGGTTTTCGCCGGGGAAGGGACACGAAGAGCTGCTCGGGGCCGCATCGGAGATCGTTGCTTCCCGGCCGGACGTGAAGTTCCTGGTGGCCGGGGAGGCGAGCGCGGGAGAGGAGGCGTACGAGAAGGAGATCAGGCGGCTCTGCACGTCGCTGGAGCTTGACGGCGCCGTGACGTTCGCAGGGTTCAGACGGGACGTGCCCGACGTGATGGCGTCGTTCGACGTTCTTGCATTCCCTTCACACGCGGAATCCTTCGGCGTGGTGCTCATCGAGGCGATGGCGATGGAACTCCCCGTCGTTTCGACGAATTGCGACGGGGTTCTCGACATCGTGGTCGAGGGGGAAACGGGACTCTATGTCCATCCCCGCGCCTCGAAGGAGCTTGCAGGCGCGCTCCTCCGTCTCATCGACGATCCGGGAATGCGGCGGCGGTTCGGCGCCGCCGGCCGAAGGCGTGTTCTCGATCTCTTCGACAGGCGGAACCAGATCGACCGCCTCGAGAAGATGTACGCGGAGGTCCTCGCAGAGCCCCCTCCCTGATAAGGCCGGAAGGATGCCGGGTCGTCTTCCCGGTGACTTCTACCTGAAGGGCTCCGTGTCGAGCTCCACCGCCGACGTGATCCTTCCCACCGGGTACACATTCTGCTGTGCGTCGCGCCACGGAGAATGCTGGTACAGCCAGTTCAGCCGTGCGCCCGGATTGCGCGCGAACGCGCTGTCGGAACCGACCTTTTCTTCATACTCCTTCTTCACGCCGGGGTCCGCAGCGAGGAGTTTCTCCCCCGCGTCTTCCATCACGTAGCTTTCAGCGTACTCCTTCTGCTCGAATATCGGATCGAAGAACCCCCACGCGACAAATGAATCGGGTCCCCGGGGCTCGAGAAGGTTCGCGATCACCTTCCCCGCGCGCTGGGAGGTGCGAACGACAATTGAGCCCGCAGGGAATTCACGCCGCTCCCGTGTCGCGGCGGCGCCGAACGTCACCATGTGCCTCCCCTCAAACGGACGGGTCTGGAACCTGACGTCGGTGAACCGATACGACTCCACGTCGAGGAGGGCCGCCTTCCGGAGCCGTTCCATGCGCACGCCGTGGGCGCGGAGCTTCTCCCCCACGAACATCCACTCGGGGGGGATGACATACGCCAGGGGGAGCGTGACGGAATCGGTCACGGTGATCTGGTCGAAGAACGGGACCACGAGTGACACGGTGTCCTTCGTGTAGCGCGTGCGCATGCCTCCCGTGAGGGGGCTCTTTTCGGTCGTCTGCCTGAAACCGAGGAAAAGGCGCGGCTCGCTTCTCGTTCCCATGCCGAACGCAAGGGGGAACGACCGCGAGGGATCAAACGTCTTTCCCGCCTCGACAACGGCCGCGTCCGCTTTACGAACGACAGTGCGCAGAGCGGAGGGATCCCGGCTTATGCAGCCGATCATGCCAAGAAGAAACTGGTACGTCGCTTCGACACGCATCCTGTAAGGTTTCAGCATATGCGTCTCAATGAGGACCGCCGGGCGGTTTTCCAGTGCGGCAAACCCGGTGGAAAATCGCGGCGTGGAGACGCCGCTGTTGAGCCCCTTCGTCAGGTCCCGGTCTTCGCGGGGGAAGACGTAGGAGAATATCCTGTGGCCGGACTTCTCGACGACGGGGAGCGAGGAAGGGAGAAGCGTGTTGTCCACCCAGGCGCTCACCCCCGGGTCAAGATACGGAGCCGATTCGACTGCGTACGTGATGTCGTACTGGAAATCGATCCCGTCGGTGACGTGACAGTCGACATAGAAATCCGGGAGCCACTCATCGAACAGGCGGAGCATCGCACGCATCTCCGGCGCTTCGCATTTCATGTAGTCCCGGTTCAGGTTCAGGTTCTGCGCGGTCGTGCGCCAGCCCATCTCCTCCGGGCCGTTCTGGTTTATCCTGTTATACGGGCCGAACCTCTCATGCCCGTCGACGTTGAATATCGGAACGAACAAAATGATCGTGCCGTCAAGGAGGTGCGCAAGGCGCCTCGTGACGGCAATGTCGCGCATGAGCATGAGGCTGGCGTCCTTGCCGTCGATTTCCCCCGCGTGTATGCCGCTCTGTATCAGCACGATCGCCTTCCCCGTCCGGGCCGCTTTTGCCGGATCGAATGCTCTTTCGGCGGAGAGGATGACGAGCGGGAGATCCCGGCCCTGAGGGGACTTGCCGAACGACGTGACGTGGATCCACGGGGACGCCGTTGCCAGCTTCCGGCACCAGGCAATCGTTTCCTCGTACCGGGGCGTCCGTACGCCCCCGCTTCGTTCGTAGTCCGTCACCCATGTGCTATCGCTGCGGGGTTGAGAAAATGCCGGGGCGGTCACGACCGCCAGAATCAGGAGCAGACGCATGGAACAATCCTCTCTATCGGGGGTGGAAGAAATCCGGAAGAACACGGGGGTTCATGACGAGCCGTGCGGGATCAGGCATCTCTTGCTGCGCTTCGGAAGAATCAGGAGAGGGCGCGATCGATTGCTTCTACGAGCTCGTGGTAGTTATAGGGCTTCGTGAGGTAGTCCGTCGCACCGTATTTCGCGCATTCGCTTATCAGGTGGGGATCCCCGTCACCGGTGAGCATGATCAACCGGGGAGTAAGGTTCTTCGATCGTATGAACTTCAGAACCTCAAGCCCGTCCATGACCGGCATGTGAATGTCGAGGAGGACCAGATCAAACTTCTTGCTGCCGAGCATCTTTATCGCCTGCGCCCCGTCCGCTACTGTCTCCACCTCGAAACCCTCAAGGGAGAGATGATTCTGGACCAGGTCCCGAAGGTCCGGCTCATCGTCAGCATATAACAGATGGATTGCCATTATCTGGAAGGCGCTTTGTGCTCTAAGGACAGAATGTATGGGTTAGAACGGTGACAAGACGTGATTGATATCATCCTCTACGGGGGGGGAACAAGGCCTCCGGCTCATTTGACCCAGATAATGGTAACACCGGGGTTTCGCATTGTCAAGTCTTTATCGGGGTATTGACCTATCTCCCTGCGAATCTTCATTGTCCCGGGATCGTGAATGTCGTATTCCTCCCCGTAAACAACGGCGCGGAACCGGGCCCGGTTGCTGAAGGCCCAGTTCCGCACAACTTCACGGGTCGATCCTCCTTTCCCGCCGCTCCCGTAGCCGTGGATGACTTTCACCAGTCGGAGAGTGGGGGAATTCCGGACGGTTTCCCAGGCATCAAGGAGGGTTTCCTCCACCTCGGCGGGACGCCGCGGGGGATGGGCGACGTCGATCGTCAGCAGGAGAGCATTCACGGGACAAACCGGCGCAGGCGAAGAGAGTTCGTGACGACGCTGACGGAGCTGAACGCCATGGCACCCGCCGCCACGACGGGCGTCAGGAGGCCGAGTGCGGCCAGCGGGATGGCGATGACGTTGTACAGGAACGCCCAGAAGAGGTTCTGGCGGATGATCCGGAGTGTCCCGGAGGAGAGCCTGATCGCCCGGGCGATGGTCGCGAGATCTCCTTTCATCAGCGTGATGTCCGCCGCTTCCATGGCGATGTCCGTCCCGGTGCCCAGGGCAATACCCACGTCCGCCGCCGCAAGCGCGGGGGCATCGTTGATCCCGTCGCCCACCATCGCGACGATTCTTCCCTCAGCCTGAAGCCGGCGGACGCAATCGGCTTTTCCCGCGGGGAGCACGCCGGAGAAGACCCGCTCTATTCCGGCCTGGGCGGCAATCGCGCGCGCGGTCGTCTCGTTGTCTCCCGTCAGCATGATGACATCGATCCCCATCCGGCGGAGATCGGCAACGGCCTGAGTGGATGTCGGTTTGATCCTGTCCGCCACCCCCAGGACGCCTGCAGCGGCCCCGTCGACCGCAACGAAAAGAATGGACTTCCCTTCCGCGGTGAGCCTGTCTACCACCTTGAGCGCAGCAGCGATATCCACGCCTTCAGCATTCATCATCGCGGCGTTCCCGGCGGCAACCTTCCTGCCGTCAACGATCCCCGTGACACCGAGCCCCGTGACCGCGCGAAATGATCCGGCCGCCCGGACCTCCACCAGGTGGCGCCGGGCGCTTTCGACGACCGCTTCGGCCAGCGGGTGTTCCGACAGCCGCTCGACCGCGGCGGCAAACCCCAGAACCGCCTCCCGGGTATTCTCCCAGAGCGGGACGATATCCGTCACCGTCGGCTCGCCGGCGGTCAGCGTCCCCGTTTTGTCCATGACGATCGTCGTGACGGATTTTGCCTTCTCGAGACTCCCCGCGTTCCGAATGAGTATGCCGTGAGCGGCAGCGACGCCGATGCCGACGGTCATCGCCGTCGGGGTCGCCAGCCCGAGCGCGCAGGGGCACGCGATGATGAGGACAGCAATGAAGTTGACGAGCGCATGGGTGAACGTCGCGCCGGCGGCGTAGTGCCACCCGGCGAACGTCAGAAGTGCGAGGGCGATGACCGCCGGGACGAACACAGAGGCGATCCGGTCCGCCAGACTCTGGACGGGCGCCTTCGAGCCCTGTGCATCCTCGACGAGCTTGACGATCTGGGCGAGGACGGTGTGCGCCCCGACGGCAGTCGCCCGGAACGTGACGCTTCCGTTCCTGTTGACTGTCCCGCCGACTAGCCTGTCGCCGGGAGTCTTCTCCACAGGGAGGCTCTCCCCCGTGACCATGGATTCGTCCACCGTCGTCGACCCCGACTCGACGGAACCGTCTACGGGGACCCGTTCACCCGGACGGACGACCACGATGTCGCCGGGAACGACCTTCCCGACGGGAATGTCGGTCTCCACGCCGTTTCTCGTCACGCGCGCCGTGGACGGCTGGAGTCCGAGCAGACTCCTGATCGCGTCCGATGCCCGGCGCTTCGAGAGGGCCTCCATGTATTTTCCGATCAGGATGAGCGTGATGATCGTGGCCGCGGTGTCGAAGTAGACGCTCCCGGCGTCCGCCGCCCCCTCGAGCAGGCCCGGGAACAGTACCACGACCGCGCTGTAGGCGTACGCGGTGCCTGTCCCCACGGCGACAAGCGTGTTCATGTCCGCGGTGAAGTGGAGGGCGGTTTTCCAGAAACTGCCGAAGAACCTTCTCCCGGAATAGAAGAGCACGGGGGTGGTCAGCAGGAGGAGGATGATGTCGACGCTCTTCATGCCGAGCGGAACCACGCGGTGAAACCAGGGGGTCATCGAGAACATGCTGATGACGACCACCGGGAGTGTGAGCGCGGCAGCGAGGGCCAGGTCGATCTTCAGAGTCCGGAGACCCGCGTGGTAACGCTCCGCGTTTTCCTCCGGTGCTTCCTGGCCGATCGGCAGGCCGAGCGCGTAGCCGGCGTCGGAGACCGCGTCCCGCAGCCGTTCGAGCGACACCTTGAGCGGGTCGAACGTGATCGTGGTCTGCTCGGTGGCAAGGTTCACCGTGGCCGCGCTGACCCCCTCGACCTTTTTCAGCGCTTTTTCCACGCGCAGCACGCAGCTCGCGCAGGTCATGCCCTCCACGGGAACCGTGACGGTATCCCGGGGCGCGAGCGTTTCACGGACATCGGCCATAGCCTGCCTGCCCCCAGAGGAAATGAAAGCGCCGGGCCCGGCGAGGACAACACTGCCGGGTCAGGCGCTGATTACAGGAATTGCAGCGTTTCTACGCGACCGTAAACCCGGCCTCCTCGATCGCCTTCTTGAGAAGAACACCGGAAACCTTTGATTCGTCGTATGCCACAAGCGCGGACCCGATGCGGACGTCTTTGACCTCGACGCCGGGGACTCTGGCAAGCTCTTTCCTGACCGACATGACGCAGTGGTTGCACGTCATCCCGGTGATCTTCAATTCTTCGTTTTTCATCGTTTCTCCCTCGGTGGATCCCTGTACGTGAGATGCCGCGCGGTCGTGCGGAGGGTCAGCCTTCCGCAGTGCCCGGGGGGTGCAGGGCGCGGCGTCAGCGGATCAGCAGCATTTTCTTCGATTCCGTGAGGTTCCCCTGCTGCAATCTGTACACATAGATTCCGCTTGCGAGACCCGGGGCATCGAACCTGACCTCATGGGCGCCTGCCTCCCCGGGCCCGTCGACGATCGTCCCGACGACGGCCCCGCCGACGTCGAATACTGTGAGACGCACACGGCCGGACGAAGGGAGCGTGTACCTGATCGTCGTGGAAGGATTGAACGGGTTCGGGTAATTCTGCGCGAGCGTGAATCCCGATGGTGCGCTCCGACCCGGGATGACCGCGGTGATGAGGCCCGCGTCCACCCACGCGGAATACCAGAGGTCCGCGAGCGCGGCCGTGGCTCCCTGCATTTCGCGGTTCGTCAGCGGGCCGGTCTCGTTCCACAGCTCCGCAGTGTACGCCGCGGGAATGGCTCCCGCCCCGTTCCAGCCGGAGACCGCTTTTGCCCCGTTGTCAGCCTGGATGACCGAATCGGCGAGTGAATTGGACACAAGGAGGTACGCCAGAATAAACCCGAAGCGATCCGGGATGTACACGGCAGGCACGGGCGTGACGGCAAGCTTCGAGGCGTACGTGTTGATCATCGTCGTTTCGTACCGCGAGTGGATCCCGTCGTTGCCCGTCAACTGCCCGTCGTAATTGAGGGCGACGTGGAGCGGCTGATGGCCGTCCCCGACATAATGGCCAAGGTCGGCGGCGATCGACTCGGCCCGGGCAATCGCCCCCCTCTTCAGTGCCGCAACGAGCGAGTCGTACGTCTGGACGGTAGCCCAGGGGAGAATGCCGTTCGTCGTGACCCGCGAAGAGCCGTAGAGCGCCACAAGCGAGTCGGCATTCGGCGTCAGGTTGCCGAACGCGGGGTACCAGTCGATATCGATGAAATGCTTCGGCGCTTCGGTCGGATCGGTCCCTTTCCGGGTGTCCGCATCCGATGCGTGCGCCCCGAAATAGGAGCGCGCGTTGATGAACACCGACATCGAGGGGGGGAGGTCGTCGACCGCCTTCGTGTTGATGAACAGGTGTCCGACGGTCCCCCAGCCGAGCGCCGCAAGGGATGCAGCGAGACAGAGGAGGATTGCAGCGCGGCGGACGCGGGGACGCGGCTGGATGCTGTTCTTCATACAGTAAATATACGCCCGGTGTGCCGGAGAATCAACACGGATTTTGCGGGTGAGCGAAGTCTTTGCTACATTCAGTCATGCCGCCAGAATCCCATGCCGATCTCGTTCGCACACTTGCTCCTCTCGTAACGGGAGGGGAGCGGGGCGTTCTTGCGATCGAAGGATTTCACAGAGCCGGCGTGCTCGTCCCGCTGGTGCTCGGGGACGACGGAACGGAACTCCTGTTCACGCAGCGCACGGACCATGTCGAGACGCACAAGGGACAGATCTCTTTTCCCGGCGGAATGGCGGACGCGGGTGACAGGGACATTGTCCACACGGCCCTCCGGGAAGCGGAGGAGGAACTGGGCATCGGCGCGCCGCTCGTGGAGGTCAGGGGGCTTCTTGACGATCTTGCCGTCCCCTCGGGCTTTATTATTACACCCGTGGTGGGAATTTTACGCGGGCTCCCGCCCCTGACGCCGAATCCGCGCGAAGTGGCCGAAGCGTTCACCGTTCCGCTGGAGTTTTTCTGCAGAAAGGAGAGCGGGAGGTCGGAGCTTCGTGAATACCGGGGAGTGATGAGAGAGGTCTGGTTCTACCAGCACGGGAAGCACAACATCTGGGGAGCCACCGCCATGATCGTCCGGCAGCTCCTCCTGAAGACGGGACTCGTGGAGAGCAGGCCCTAGGTCGCCATCGCGAAATCGACCGGGACGAAGCGTTCTCCCACCTTGTACCCTCTCTCCTTTGCGTACTTCTTCAGCTTGTCGAAAAGGATCGCCCGGGCACGGTGAAGCCGTGAACGGACGGTGCCGATGGGGATTTCGAGCGCGTCCGCGATCTCTTCGTACGGCAGGTCCTGCACGTCGCGCAGGACGATAACGCTCTTGAATTTCTCGGGGAGCGATGCGATCGCCACGGCGATCTCATCCTCGAATATCTCACCCTCGATCTCGTCGGGCCTCTCCGTCGCGCGCGGCATCATCTGGTACGCCGAGATCTGCTCGTCGTATTCCACGAGATCGGGGGTCCGTTTCACCCGCCGGTACTCGTTGATGAACGTGTTGCGCATGATCCTGTACAGCCATGCTTTCGCGTTCGTCCCGCGTTCGAACTTGTCAAAGAACCTGAAAGCCTTCAGAAAGGTCTCCTGCAGCAGATCGTTCGACTCTTCCCTGTTCCCCGTCAGGTACATGGCGTACCCGTACATGAGATCCATGAACGGCAGCATCTCCTGATTGAACAGCTCTTGCTTTGTTTCCCTGGGAGCAGTCATCCACGTCCTCTCGAGATTCTCTGACCCTGCAATACGGCGAAATGTTATCTACGATATGGTCGATTTGTACGATTAAATTATAATCTTTCGCGGTTGAAGAGTCAAGCAAAAATAGGAAAAAAATCTGTCAATTTGCTATATTCATTAGATGCAGGAAGGTCGGAAAAGGTGTAATGCCCCGCCGATGAAAGACAAGCGGGGCACTGCGGCAACATCATACGCAACAAGCAGTTACAGACAGCGGGCGGATGGGGAATATTATTTTTCTTCTGTCTCCTTTGACTCTGGGCCCGGATGGAGCCCCCTCTTCAGGACGGACAGTACCTCCGGGGAGGTTTCGTGAGATTCCAGACCGCCAAGAAGGGCGTCAAACTCGGGATCCTTCCAGTCCAGGACCCCCGCAACGGCCGCCGCGCGCACAGCCGGGTCCGAATCAGACAGGAGTTCCTTCAGGCAGCTCCGCGCGGAGACCGAATCGCGTCCGTTTCGGCCCAGGACTGAGGCGGCCGTCCTCCGTACGTCGCTATCGTAACGGCGGCCGGTATAGGGGAGGACGAGTCCGATTGTCCGGGGATCCTTCAAAATATTGAGCGCGGAAAGAGCCGATAAGCAGAGCGTCCCCCTGTACGACCGGCGGGAGAGCAGCACCCGGGCGGCCTCGAATGCCCGCGCAGTGTCGACGGAGGCGAGCTCGCGGATCGCCGTTCCGGCAACGAGGTAGCTTGAGTCGTTGCGCGCCATCGAGTCGAGCCTGGCCGCCACTTCGCTTCCGCGGAATGCGGCAAGGCGGTACGCGGCGGTGTTGCGGACGAACGACCTGGGATCCCGGGTGGCGGCCATGAACACCGGCTCCAGGGAATCGTCCCGCAGATCTGCGAGCGCCGTCAGTGCGGACTCCCTCACCCCCCAGAACGGGTCGGAGGAGGCGGCACGCTCGAGCGCCTGCTTCACCGCGGAATCTTTCCCGCGGTCGGGGAGAGCCCGTGCGGCGGTAATCCGGTCCGCGACGTCCGCCGCGTGAGAGAGCTGGTAGATGTACTCGTCCTCCGGCTTCGGGAAATCCAGGTCCTTGAGCAGACGATATCCCTTGTCCGCGATCACCATCCGGGGGGAGCCGTCGAGCGGGATGTCGAACGTCTCTTCTTTCCCGGTGACCCAGAGCGTCCGCGACGTCTTCCCCGAGTCCGTCGTGCATTCGACCGCGAGAGGAAAACGGAAGTATCCCGTCAGACTGTCGGTCTGCTGGGTCTGCTCGACGGTAAGACGGAGCGTGCGCGTGTCCTCATCCCAGACCTTCGTCACTTTCAGCTTCGGAAACCCCGCGCCGAAGACCCACTGGCGGAAGAACCAGTCCAGATTCTGCCCTGTCGCGTCCTCCAGGGCGAGCCGGAACTCGTCGGTTTCCGCACAGGCGTACTGGTATTTCGTCAGGTAGTAGTGCATCCCCCGCCAGAAGGCCTCATCGCCGAGTATCGTGCGGAGCATATGGAGGACCCAGCCACCCCGTGCGTAGAGGTTCGCGGGATAGCTGTCGTGGCTCACGATCGGCTTTCTCCCCAGCATCCTGTCGTTTCCCCGCGAGGCAAGCGAGGCCTGAATCATCTCAAATTGAAACTCATCTTCCCCTTTTGACGCCTCGGTCCAGATGTTCTCGCAGTACGTCGCAAATCCCTCGTTCAGCCAGAGATGCGTCCAGTCGCGCGCGGTCACGAGATCGCCGAACCACATGTGAGCAAGCTCGTGGGCGACGACGGGATCGGACGGAAAATCGAGCGACGCCTTCGCGTCCACGACGCACGCATCGTTCAGCGTCACCGCCGTCGTGTTTTCCATCCCCCCCCACATGAAATCGTCGATGATGATCTGATCGAATTTCTCCCAGGGGTACGGGACGCCCGTCTTCTTCTCGAAGTACTGGATCATCGCGGGGGTCCTGCCGAACGACTCCGCCGCCAGCGCCGTGTCTTCCGGGTACATGTAATAGGCGAGGGGGATGTTCCTGCATTTCCCCGGGATCACCGCGTACCGGCCGGCCGCCACCATGATCAAGTAGGTCGAGTGGGGCTTCGATTCGACCCAGTGAAACGTCCGGGTCCCCTTCTTCCTGTCCACCTGTTCCCCTGCAAGCCGGCCGTTCGACAGGAGCGTCCAGTCGGCGGGGACTGTCCCTATGACCTCGGACGTCGCCTTGTCGTTCGGGTAGTCGTAACACGGAAACCAGTACCGGTTGTCCATGTCCTCTCCCTGGCTCCAGATCTGGTCGTGACGCCCTCCCCCGCTGTCGGCGTAGATGAAATACAGTCCCTTCTCCGGGCTGCACGAGTAGTTGATGCTCACCGAGAGCGTATCACCGAAATCATATGTGCGGGGGAGCCGGATCGTCAGTTGCGGGCTTGTTTCGCGGAACCGGAGCGGGCCCCCGCCGGCCAGGCGCACGGCATGAATGTCCAGCGCAACGGCATCCAGCACCAGGGAGTCCATCGGGCCGGCAAGCGGCGTGAGACGGATGGAGACCTCCCCGGACACTTTTTTTCCCCTGTGATCGAACGTGAGATCGAGCCGGTAGTGCAGCGCGTGAAACTGCCTGCTCCGACGGGCGCTTGAGTCGGGTCCGAACAGGGATTGGGCGGACACAGGATGCGGAGCGAGAAGGACGGCCAGGAGTACGGCAGGGAGGACGCGGAGGCTCATGATTTCCCCGTGTGTGAGAAAACAGAACCGCCGCTCCGCATGGTGGGTGAAGAGCGGCGGTGTATTTGAAACACCTGGTTAGGTTGCTTCGCTGATAATGAACGACTACTTACAGCCGATGCGTTCCTTCGACTTACGGGCGTCGTCGTTTTTGGGTTCAAGCCGGATGCACTTGGAGAACTCCGAACACGCCTCCTCAACAAGTTTCTTGTTCCCCTCGTTATCCCCCTCCACGCGCATGATCGTCAGCGTCGTCCCGAGCCAGAAGTGTCCCACGGCCAGCGACGGGTCGAGGGCAACGGTTTTCCTGAAATGCGTCACCGCTTCAGCCTTCTTCTTCATCATCTCGTCCTGGTCCCCCCTGGGGTCGAGCATCTGAAGCAATGCCTGTCCCCACATGAGGTGGATGGCGGTGTTCTCTATCCCGGCACCCACGGCCTTACGGAAGCTCTCGATCGCCTTGCCGAACTGTTTGTCCCTGAAATAGAGCTGTCCCTTCTGCAGGTACGCTTCACCCGCCTCGTTCTTGTGCGCGGCCACGTCCGTACCGATAAGAGCGAGGACCGTATCGTACTGCGCGACGGCCTCGTCCAGGGAATCGACCTGCGCGTAGTACCGTCCGAAGTTCAGGTGGCCGGAGAGATAATCGGGCTTGAGCTCGAGGGAACGGACGAGCAGCTGCCGGCACCGGGGCCAGCTCTTGAGCGCCATATAGCAGGCCGCGCCATTGACGTACGCGCTCAGCGACCGCGGATCGCACACGATCCGCTTCTCAAACATCCCCGCAGCGTGCTCGTAGTCGTGACGCTTCATGTAGATGAACCCGAGCGGAAAATACACATCGCAGTTCGTCGAATCGACCCTGATGGCTTCCAGCAGAACCTGGACCGCTTCATCCTCGCGCCCCACGCTCGTCAGACACGCACCGTAATCGCCCAGGTCCTCCGCATCGAGCTTCCCGTGACGCTTGAGACCCGCGAACCCCACCAGGGCCCCGTTCCAGTCCTTCGTCTTGGTGAGCGAGCGGGCGAGGACACGCCAGATCTCTCCGGCCGTGGAATCGAGCTTCAGCGACGTCTGGGCTGCTTTCGCGGCATCGGCAAAATCCTCTCCGCCGAAAAGTGTCCGGGCATACATCGACCACCCCTCGATCGACTTCGGCTGAAGCTGCGTCAGCTTGTACAGGGGGCGGACCGCGTTGCGGTAAATCTTCGCGAGAAGGTACGTGCGGCCGATCTCAAGGTACGGTTCCGTCAGCGTCGAATCGATCGCCACGATCCCTTCCCATTCCTTCACGGATTCGAGGTATTTCTTCTCCTTGTAATACACCCGGGCGAGCTTTGCCCGGGTAACGATGTTCTTCGGTTCCAGCTCGATCGCCTTCTGGTAATTCGACTCGCCGAGCACGTACACGTTCTGCTTGAGATACGCCTCCGCGAGAAGCACGTACAGGGCGGGGTTGTCCGGCGCGGATTCCTTCGCCCGGGAGAGCTGCACGATCGCCGCGTCGACCGAATCCGCCGCGAGAAGCGCCGTCCCGAAGCCCTGGCTGATGGAGATGTCTTTCGGCGCCAGCTTCACGGCCTTGCGGAACTGGACGAGCGCGCCGGCATAGTCTTTCTTCTCCAGCATTGCATACCCGAGATCCCTGAATGCTTCGGCGTTTTCGTTGTCCTTGTCGACCGCGGCCTGCAGGTACCCGATCGCCTCGTCCACGCGGTGCCGCGCAAGCGCGATCGCGCCCAGGTACCCGTTCGATTCGGAAGGCTTCCGCCCGATCTTGAGCGCCTCCTTGAAATGCACGATGGCGTCGTTCGTGTCGCGCTGCGCAAGGGCCTGCTTTGCTTTGTCGAACGGGTCCTGTGCGAGCGCCGATTGCGCTGCGAGAGAAGCTGCGAGGATGAGGAGAAGGCGTTTCATTATCAATTGACCTGCTGTGATGTGAGGTGGACAAGCCGGACCGGCATCGTGGCCGGCACCAGTCCATCGTTGTCGAACACTTTCTGCCCCGCCGGGCTCGTCAGGAAGGCGGTGAAGCCCATGCTGACGTCCTGCTCGATGTTGCGGGTGTACAGGTAGACGGGAGCGATGACCGGGTAATATCCCTTGTAGATGTACGCCGGATGGGGGGAGTAGTACTCGCCCGGGGCGAACGTCGAGTCGGGCCGCATCGCGGACGAGGCGACGTCGATCACGTTCACGTCAATGATATTTCCTCCGAGCACGTTGAGCCCGACGATGCCCACGGCCCCGGGAGTGTTGCCGACGTACTCGATCAGGTCCAGCTCCGAGGGGAATGATCGCGCCGCGGGATCGAAGCCTCCCCCGCCCATGACGGTCTGCCTGAACACCTCGTTGACGCTGGAGTTGAGCCCGCACACGGCGAGCTCGATCATCATCCCCTTTTTCCCGGGCCAGCGCGTGACCGCTCCGCTGAATATCGTGTCGAGCTCCCCGACCCTGAGCTGCGTCACCGGGACGCCCTTGTGGGCGATGACGGCAACCGCCGACCGGGCGACGAGGTATTCCTGTATCGAGACTTTCGCCGCGGCGAGCGCGTCCCGTTCTTCCTTGTTGAGCTCACGGGCACAGACAATCGTCTTTACGCTGTCGGCGGCGAACTCCGCGATGATTTCCCTGGCGCCCCCGTCCCGGACGGTCACTTCCGCCCCCGGGTACTGCCTGGTGAACTCGCCGATTTCGTGCCGCACCACGGGCAGGGCAGCTTCATCACATCCGAGGACGAAGGACCCTTTCGTGATCGTTGTCGCGCCGGGCTCTTTCCCCGCGCAGCCCTGAACCACAAGCGCCGGCAGGGCGGCTGTGGCAAGGAAGGCGCCGGCAAGGACACAAAGGCGATTCATGAGTCTCTTCTCTCCGGCCGCCGGAAATATGCGACCGTGAACCTGTACGCTCCGTAGAGGAATATGACCGCGCCCATCACGATCCGGAACTGGCCGGTGATCGCGACGTTGATGAGGACCCCCGTCATGACAAGAATCCCCGCCATTGCAACCGCTGCGGCGAGGATCATGACTGTGTACCGAACGATCCTATCGACCGTCATATCCGGAACGCCCGGACTACGCGCGGGGAAGAGTTGAGAGTCTTCCCCGCACGCGGTGATTGTCCTGTCAGTTTACTTCTTGTCCGCGAGCCTGAACTTGAACGGCACGGAAACCCACACGGAAACCGGACCGTTGTTCATGTACGCGGGCGTGAACACAAACTGCTTCGCAGCGTCGATCGCCGGCTCGTTGAATATCTCGGCGTCGCTCTTGAGGATCACGACCTGTTTCGCCTTCCCCTCCTTGTCGACCCAGATCTTCACCCAGACTTTTCCCTCGAGTCCCGCACGCATCGCGAGCTCGGGGTACTTCGGCTCGACCTTCTTCACGACAACGGGCTCCTTCTCCACCGCAACGAAGTCGGCGGGGGGAGCGTCGTCGTCGATCTTGATGTCCTGCTGGACCGCGACTTCACCGGCACCCGTGGCATCGCCGATCGGCGCAACCGCCTGGCTCATTTCCTGTTGCGTCGCCAGCGTCTGCTCCGCGCTTACCTCCGCGTCGGGCACCGGTACCGGCGCACCCACCGTCGGCTTGGCCGTCTGGGCGTTCGCCGTGATCGGGGGAGGCGTGTTGGCGTTCGTCATGGACGGCGGCGGCCCCAGGTCGCTGTACTTCAGGAGCTTCACCATCACCATGGGAGGCTCGTTGTCCTGGAGCGCCTGCGAAACGTAGTACGAGCCGATGATTGCCCCGTGAATGGCGATTGCGATACCGAGTCCCCACCAGCGATACTTGAAATATACCGCCTTGAGTTCTACGGCGCCGTAATCTATGCCCGTTTTAAGAGCACCGGCAGCTACAGCTGTAGCCATGAGATTCTCCCTCCGTGCGTTAACCCTGAACCTTCGATATGATAGTCTTGTCCTGTTCCGTCATTGGCGCCAGGCTGAACCGCTGTACTCCGGCGAGATTGAACTCATCGATCAGATCGACCATCATCTTGTACTTTCCCTGACGGTCAATCTTCAGGACCACGATCAGTCCCGGGATGGTCGCCGACTTGTCGGCCAGGAACGCACGAAAATCTTTGAAGTCGACGATCTTCGGCGCTTCCAGTGCCATGCTCCAGTAGATCACGCCCTTGTCATTGACCCTCAGGGTCATCAATTTCGTTTCCGGAACCTCGATGTGGATCTTCGGGTCCGGAGGCAAATTGATTTCCATCGTCTGGGGCCGCGACATCGACGTCGTGTACATGAAGAATGTCAGGAGCAGGAACGCGACGTCGACGAGCGGCGTCATGTCAATGCGCACCCCCAACCTTCTCCCTTTCTTCTTTTTGCCCTTACCGTGCGATTTACTTTCAGCTACATCTCCGCCGGCCATAGGTTGTACCTCCTCAAACTAGATTTTGTTCCCCGTTACCGGGCAAGCTCGGTCACAAGGTTAAAACGCGTTATCTGCGTGTCCTGCAGGATATTCATGACGTCTTCCGTGATCCCGTAATCGGCCTCTTTATCGCCTTTTATGACGGTCCGAAGCTTGGGATTCGCGGTCCTGGCATTGACGAGATACTTCGCGAGCTGTTCCTTGGGAACCTCGACGCTGGCCTTGTTCTCGTTCTCCTTGCCGAACAGCCTTCTGCGGAGAATCTGGGAGTCCAGGCCGACAAACAGCCGCCCGTCTTTGCTGATATTGATCGTCATCACGTCCGACTCGGGAAGCTTGTACTGCGAGTGGGACGCCGGGAGCACGATCGTCACTTCTTCCGATGGTTTGAACGTCGTCGTGAGCATGAAGAACGTCAGAAGCAGGAACGCGACGTCCACCAGCGGGGTCATGTCGATGCGGTACCCCTGTCGGTGTGGTTTGAATTTGGGCATGGGAGCTACTCCCCCCCTTCCTAGTCGTTCGTCCGAGCGTGGAGAATCTGGACAACGTTATAACTGGCTTCGTCAATCATGTAGGTGAAATTGTCCACCTTCGTGACGAAGAAGTTGTACGCGACGATGCCGATGATCGCGGCCAGAAGACCGAGGGCCGTGTTGATCAGGGCTTCGGAAATTCCGATCGAAAGCTGGATGGCATCAGGCGTCCCGCCGACGGCGGCGAGGGCCGTGAATGCGCGGATCATCCCGACCACCGTCCCGAGAAGACCGAACATCGTGGCAATCGACGCGATCGTCGACAGCGCCACAAGGTTGCGTTCCAGGAGGGGGGTCTCGAGGCTCGTCGCCTCTTCGATGGCCCGCTGGGTCTCGGACAGGCGGCGCTCGGCATCGAGCTTCTTATCGCCGGTCACAAGCTTGTACCTTTCGAGGCCCGTGCGGATGATATTGGCCGCCGAGCCCCTCTGGGCATCGCAGGCCTTGATCGCCTCGTCGATGTTCCCCTTCATGAGGTTGTTCTGGACGGTTTTCAGGAACGCGGTGATCGACGAGCGTCCATTGGCCTTGCGGAGCGAAAACAGGCGCTCGAACACAAGGGTAAGGTCCATCAGGGTCAGCGTGATCAGGATCGGCACGACGATCCCTCCGGTGTACACGGTCCCGAGAAGGTTGTTCGAGAGCGTGCGGGTTTCACCGTTCCGGAAGTTGGCCGGGTTGCCGAGGATGAACATGTAGATTAATATCGCAACCACGGCCGTGATCACGATAACCGACGAGAGGAAGACGGACTGCTTCATCGAGAACTCCTTTGCTTGTTGATTGTGGGTTTAGTTTTCCTTGCCAAAGCCCGCCACCGCATCCTCGCGGGTCTCGCACGTATCGAATACCAGCGTCAGTTTCGTGATCACAAAGATATTGTTGATGTTCTTGTTGATCCCGCACACCTTGACGTGCCCCTTGTTCTTGGAGAATGTCGTATGTGCCGACACCAGAACCCCGATCGCCGTGCTGTTCAGGTACGTCACTTTGCTCAGGTCTATGATAAGCTTCTTGGTTCCCTGCTGTACAAAATCCGCCACGGCATTGCGGAGTTCATCAGTCTCCTCTCCGCCCACCAGCGATCCTTTTACCTCGATGACGCCGATCTTCCCATCCTGTAATGTACTCGTCTTGACTGCCATGGTACCTCCAAGTATCTGATCGATTGAGTGCGTGGATGCGCCGGTCCGCTGACACCCCCCCCGCGGACGTCCGAGGACAGCTCACAGCGGGGGTGCAAACCGGCAAGTCAAGGGTCAGAGCAAAAGAGCCGTTGGGACTATCGCAGCTTCGCTGGGTTGTCGTGGACGATTTCGCGACGCAGGAGGCGCCCGTCCTGCGTGTGTGGCAGGCCAGGCCCGTCCGAGAAGGGCCTTCAGCGGTTAAGCCGTTATCTGCAAATGTAGGCAGAGCGATTGCAAATTGCAAGAGCAGAACATCAGAAAGGGGCGATTTCCGGGACCGGGACGCCCTCCCGGAGAGCCCGACGGCGGAAGGACGGCACGGACATCGGGAACAATCCTGAAGGCAGAAATCCGCGGAGATCGCAAGTGGATTCTCCTCCACCGAAGCCCTCCCTGACCTAAAACATCACACCCACGAACACTCCGTTATTGACGGTCCTGTAATCGTACCGGCCGTTTCCGAGGGTCCAGGCCTGGTACCGGAACCGGTACCCGAAGGCAAGCCCGTTCAGTATGCCGACCTGCGGCAGCAGCGCCAGCACTTCGGCCACCGCCGCCGGGGACGAGCCCGTCTGGAGACTGTACCCGTCGAAGCTGTAATGGATGATCGCCGCGGCCATCGCGGAGAAATCGATCACTTCCCCGTTGCTGCGGTACTTGATCCCCGTGCCGACCCCGAGGCTCCCGACGTCAAAATTGTCGTGCAGACTGCCGGCGGATTCCGATTTCGTGAAGTCGGCGTCGACGAGGAACGGGAGGACGAGTGCCTGGTCCCGGTTGCCAACAAGGACATAATCGCCGGTGAACGTGACGCCGAAGAAGATGGCGGAACGGGCGGCGCCGTGAAGATCGTATGTCGTGTACCCGAACAGGAAATCGACGGGCCCCTGCCGGAACCCGACGAAGGGCATGACGCGGGTGTACGACACGGCGAGGGACTCCGCCGCTGAGTTCGTTCCCCGCGGCTTGAAATCGCGCGCGAAGAACCCGACGTTCAGGAACCGCGCGTCCATCGGCGTGTACGAGCGGACCTGCTCGAGGTACTGCGCACGCGAAGCACCGGCGGCACACGAGAGCACCACCGCACACGCGATCGCGCGGCGCAGGATCCGCACATCTCCCCTAAGCATGCTGTTCATCCTCCACGGGAATTTTCTTCAGGCGGAGCGTCCGGACCCGCCGTCCGTCCACCGCGTCCACCGTACCGGTCCAGCGGCCGATCGTGATCTGCGCCCCCTTTTCGGGAACCCGGCCGAGCAGATGGATGGCGTAGCCGCTCACGGTGACGACGTCCTTCGAATCCGGCTCGATTTCGAACATGCGAGCGAATTCATGAAGGGGCATCCCGCCGTCGACAAGGAATTCGTTTTCGCTCACCGTCTGCACCGGAAGCTGCTCCACGTCAAACTCATCCCGGATGTCGCCGACGAGCTCCTCCAGGACATTCTCGAGCGTGACAAGCCCGGCCGTCCCACCGTACTCGTCAACGGCGATCGCCATCAGGACCCTCTTCGCCAGGAAAAGGTTCAGAATCCTCTCCAGGGGCATCGTCTCGGGAACGAACGGCACGTCGCGCTTGATGTCAAGCAGCCGCGACCCGCTTCCCCGGAGATCCTTCAGCCGGAAGAGGTCCTTCATGTGGATCATGCCGAGGACGTTGTCGAGATCCCCCTCGCAGAGGGGATACCGGGTGAACTGGCTGTCGATCGCCAGCGCGATGTTCTCTTCAAGGCTCTTCGCCGTTGTCAGAAAGATCACGGCGGTGCGCGGCACCATGATCTCTCTGACGGTGCGCTTGTGCATCTCCATGGCGTTCAGGAGAATGTTCTTCCCCGTGCTGGAGAAGATCTTCTCCTTCCCCAGGAGAAGCCGGAGCTCTTCTTCCGAATGGGCGATGTCCCCCTCGCGCGCGGGTTTCATCCCCAGGATCCGGAGGAAGCTCGTCGCGGAGACGTTCAGAAGCCAGATAAACGGCCGGAAGACGAGGAAAAAGGCGTTGAGGGGACCGGCCAGGACGAGCGCGATCCTCTGGGGCCGGCGGATGGCAAGATGCTTCGGCGCAAGCTCACCGACGACGATCTGCAGGAACGTGATGAGCGCGAAGGCGATCACCAGCGCGATCGTCCCCACGGCGGCTCCTCCCGTGAGCCCGACCATGCCCATAATCGGCTCGATCAGGCCCGCCACGAGCGGCTCGCCGAGCCAGCCGAGCGCGAGACTCGTCACGGTGATCCCGAGCTGGGTCGCCGAGATATACTGATCGAGGTGATTGATGACATGCTGGACGAGGCCGGCCCGCGCCTGCCCCGATTTCAGGAGGGGCTCGATCTGCGTGGAACGCACCTTGACGATGGCGAATTCCGCGGCCACGAACAGGCCGTTGACGAGGATGAGGCATCCCACGCCGGCTATTTCAAGGAGTATGGACATTACTGGTGTCGGGGATATCGGGTCACTCGTTCGCCATGGCAAGGAGCTTCTTCCACAGTGGTGCGGGCACAGGCATTACGGAGAGCCGGGAGATGCGGACGAGATCGAAGGAGGCGAATTCCTTCTCCTTCCTGATCGCGCCGAGGGAAATCGGGCGTGCGAGACGTCCGGCGGGTGCTATGTCGACGACGACGATCTTCGGATCGCCCGCCTTCGGGTCAGTATAGGGATCTGAAACGATTTCCGCCCGGCCAATCACCGATTTTTCCGGCCCCGAATGATATATCAGCACACCGTCTCCCTTGCGCATCGCTCGCATGTGCATAAGGGCGGTGTTATTCGACACGCCGTCCCAGACCGCGCTTTTGACTTTCTCGAGGTCGCCGTACGAATAATCCGTGGGGTGGGTTTTGATCAACCAGTATGCCATATTATATAATGTACACGAATGGGTGAGTGAAATCAAGGCGACCAACCGGGGTTGATTTGTTGGACCAGTATTGCGAATTTACAGTTTAACGAACACCATGTCGATTTTTCCCCCGGCTTTCCATGCATAAACGCATACTCCCCCTGATTTTCTTCCTGGCGATCCTCGCCCCGGGATGCGCAAAAGTCACATCGACCGACCTCGTGACGTTCCCCCTCCGCGGGGAGGTCGTCAGGATCGACAGCACCCTGCTCAGGCTCACGGTGTCCCACCAGGCGATCCCGAACTACATGAACGCCATGACGATGCCGTTCAAGGTCCATGACGCCGGAGTCCTCCGGGGACTTGCGGTCGGCGACAGCATACAGGCGACGCTCGCGGTGTCGAGAACGGAGAGCTGGCTCGAGAAAATCACCGTCGTCGGAAAAGGGGAGACTCCCCCGACCCTCACGGCCGACCAGATCATCACGGCCCGGGTATTCAGGACCGGCGAGCCGTTCCCTGACGAGTCGCTCCTGAACCAGGACGGGAAAAGAATCAGCCTGAGCGCATTCAGAGGAAAGGTGGTCGCCCTTACATTTATATACACGCGCTGTCCGCTCCCGGATTTCTGCATCAGGATGAGCAACCAGTTTGCGAGGATACAGAAAACGCTCCAGGGGGACGGGACGCTGGCCGGGAAATGGCATCTCCTTTCAGTGAGCTTCGACCCGAAGTTCGACCGGCCGGCCGTCCTCAAACGCTATGCGGGGGAATACGGGGCGGATTTCTCGACCTGGGACTTTCTCACGGACCCCGACACGCTCGGGCCGGTGATACGGAGGCTCGCGGACGGACTGGGGCTGGAATACTCCGAGGACGAAGGGCTGATCGACCACAACCTGAGGACGGTGATCATCGCGCCGGACGGGACGCTCCAGAAGGTGATCACGGGGAACGAGTGGAAGCCGGAAGAGGTGGCCGCGGAGATCCGGCGGCTGTCCCAGGACTGAGGAGCCGGGCTGCCGGGGCTTCCCCGGTCAATGCCCCGGTGATACTTCTCCCGTTCGCGGCAATGTGACCGAACAACCCGTGGCGGCGGACCTGCGGGCCGCATCGAGTATTTCGGTGACGACGAGATTGTTCTCAAGCGATGAAAGTCCCGACGGGCGGAGGCGGCCCCGCACGACCGCAGCCAGGTACGAAAGCGGATCATCCTCGGGAGCCTCGAGCGGCGCGGAGGCAACTTCCTTTTCTGGACCGTCGCCCGTACGAACGCGGAGGAGGCCCCTTCCGGCGGTACAGGCGGAACCCGCCGTGCCGTAGACCTCGATGTCCTTTCTGCCGGCCGGCCAATTCCATGAGGCCTGTATGATTCCCTGAGCGTGAGGATATGTCAGGACGATCGTCGCCTCATCATCGACGCGGGGGTAGACATCCGGCTTGATCTGCTGCGTCACCGCCGTGACCGCAAGAGGGCGCCGGTTGTCCATCAGGTACGTGAAGAGGTTCGCACCGTAGCAGCCGAAATCCATCAGCGCGCCGCCGCCGTTGAGGACGGGGTCTGTGAGCCAGGAGAGAAATTCGGGCCCCACGCCGATCTCTTTCGGGCCCTGATGCCCGTCATGGGCGACCATTTTCCGGATTTGCCCCAGCTCCCCCTTTGCAACCACCCTGTCGACCTCGTTCGTATTCGGGTACCACGTGGTCTCATAATTCACAAGAACGTCGATGTTCCCTTCCCTGGCTGCCTTCGCGATTGCCCGTGCGTCGTCAAGGCTGACCGCCAGCGGCTTTTCCATCATAACGGATATTCTGTGCCGGCTGCAGAGTTCCACGATCGAGCGGTGATCAAACGTGCTGGAGAACACCACGACGGCGTCCGGATGTTTTGCCTCAAGACATTTCTCGAGAGATCCATACATGACGTCCCGGGAAAGATTGTATTTCGCCCGGTACTGAGCGGACACCCCCGTGTCGGGCTCGGCGATCCCGACGATCGCAATGTCCTGCCGCCGCCGGGCCGATTCCAGGAATCCCGCGACATGGCCGTGGACAAGCCCCGCAACACATACCCGGAGCGGCGGCGTTTGTGCAGCGCCTTCCGCATGCGCCACGAGGAGACAGAACCCTCCCAGACACACGCCGATGCCCGGCAGGAGATCGCTCATTATTGTCATCATCAGGTCATCCCTTCCCTTCCCCGGACAATATAGAGAATTTTCCTCCTGGAGGCTCCCCCTCCCGCGTCCTGAATCAAGAAATGCAAAAGCCCCGGAAGGGTTGGCCCCCGGGGCTTTTGTGCACGCAACGACAATTTCACTTCATGAGAACGATCTTCTTCATCTGGATTTCGACGCCGCTCTGCAGACGGGCGAAATAGACGCCGGAAGCCAGCCCGGTGCCGTCCAGTCGTGCCGTGTAGTATTTGCCGGACTCGGTCGCTCCGCTGAATATCCGGGCGACTTCCTGGCCGATCGCGTTGTACACGACCAGCGTCGTGAGACCGGATTTTGCCACCGTGAACCGGAACTCCGTCGACGGGTTGAACGGGTTCGGGTAATTCTGGCTCAGCGCGAACACGATGGGCGCAGTTTCGGCAACTCCCGTCGTGGTGAGCATCACCGCGTCGCTGTAGTGCACCGAGTTATCCAGGTCGACCTGCTTCAACCGGTAGTACGCCGTCCCGGCGGGAGCGGTCTTATCCGTATACGAGTAGGTGAAGCCGGTCGTCGACGTGCCGTGTCCGGGGATGAGCCCGGAAACTGCCGCGAAGCCGCTTGATTTGTTCACCGAGCGTTCGACGTAGAACCCGTAGTTGTTCGTCTCGCTCGCCGTCTTCCAGTTCAACGTAACGCCTGAACCGCTCGCCGGTGCCGCCGTGAGTGATGCAAGCTGGATGGGAAGGGGGGCGGCAAGCGGCGCTTCAAAATTGTCAATGAGGGACATCCGGGAAGCGCTTCCCGAGAAGTAGGGATAAAGTGCTGAGGCTGCACCGAATGTCGCGTTCACCACACCGGTCGCTGTCTGTTCAGTGACCAAAGATCCAACTCCACCGCTCGCATCCGCATTCCAGATTTGATAGTCGAGGGTGTATGTATTCGCCGCCGTTTGGGTGACAACGAATATGATTTTGTACCATTGCGATTGCGCCAGCTGGTCAACGCCATAGTCAACCGCAGATTCTGTGCCGCCATTGGCAAACATACCTCCGCCGGCATGCGTCAGCATCCCGAGTCCGTCCGCTGTCTCGCCGTAGCCGACGGGGGCGTTTGAGTTGGACGTTGCGAACCCCAGCCCACCGTACCCGCCATCAGTGTTGTTGTAAAAGTACGCACTGACCGTGAATATGCCTCCGGTGGCCGGAATCCCCGACTTCAACGTGTAGAGATCGAGGTCGGTCGTATAGTTGTAACCATTGAACGGGTTCTGGACTGCACCGCTTCCGCCAATGCCTGCAGTTCCGCCGCACGAGTAGTAATTGTGCGTCGAATTGAAATCGTTCGCAAGGTCAGACGGGTCATCAAATGTAACGAGGACCTGCGCATTTGCCTGCCCGGTGAATGCTACCAGGCACACCAGGCATATGCATGCCAGAAACGTGAATAGAAACGCCTTCATGATGAATCCCTCCCTTTTGTAATGAATTTTGTGATGCAACGAAACCGTTCTCGCCGACAAGAGAGAAAACGTCCGGGGGCTGTCAGAGACGAGGTAACGCAGTAGTGCACAACTCATGCCACGGGACTGCGGGCCCAAATGTTCGCTCAATGACATATTTATTGAGACATTCGGAGAATCTATCACAGGGGCCTTTGCACAATATTGCACAGAGGGTGGACCCACGTTGAAGACAAATTTGTGACCTATCTCTCGTATATTTATGACATGGACAATCCCGGTCTGCGTATATTTCTCCAGATCCATCCCAGGCGCACTCACCAGACAAAAGGGACGACGATGAAGCGTATTCGCACAGCGATCGTTTTCGTGTCTCTCCTCGTCCTCGGCGCACCCGCACTCCGCGCCCAGGTCGAAAAGACAGCGCCGCTTCAGGCACCCAACACCATTTACGGCGAGCTGGGGGGAAAGGGTCTCGTCTACGGGTTTTACTACGAGCGGCTCTTCACGCCTCGCCTCGGCGCGTCAATAGGATTCTCCTCGTGGAGCTTCTCGTTCTTCAGCTCCATCGACGTGACGATCATTCCCTTCTTCCTCTCCTGGTATCCCGTCGGCGAGGAGAATCACCTCTACGTGGACGCCGGAGCGGATTACGTTCATCTGACGGCCGAGATCGGTCCCTTCGGGAGTGCGGTAGGGTCGAACACGGTCCCGTTCATCGGGACCGGCTACTGTTACAGGAGCAATACAGGAGGTTTGTATTTCAAGATAGGGCCGATGCTGCTCTTCGGCGGCGGCCAGGTCCAGGCCTGGGCGAACCTTTCCGCCGGCTTCACGTTCTAAAGAAGATCATCGGGCGCGCGGCGCCTCGATGACGACACGAAGAAGAATGAGGAGTTTTTACGCCGATGAAGACCAGCGCACTGTTCTCTGCAGCGGCAGCGACTGCGGTGCTGTTCTGGAGCGGGTGTTCAGTAGAAGAAACCGTCACCGTCCAGAATCTCGACCTGAGCGGCCCCCAGAGCTATCCGCACATCCACATTACCAATGACAGCACGAACGCCCCCCACGCCGCGGTCCATCTCTCCACGCGGACCGCGTCGCCGATCAACGGGACATTCACCAATCCATCCACCACCGGGTCCGGCGCCACTCTTCCGAATTCCGATCCGGGGAAGGTGCGATGGACGCTTCCGCCCGTGGAAGGGGGAGTGGATCTTGACATTCCCGTCTCCCGCGTGATTGCGTTGACCGCGGGGGCCAGCGCATCGGACAACCACTGGGGGTTCAACGCGGGGATCGGTTTCCGCACGCAGGAGGGGAACGCCGCGGCGAGGCTCGACCTGGGATTCGAGTGGCAGGAACTCGCATACAACGTCAACTATACGGTGACGACGACGACTTCGTCGATATTCGGCGACAACTCGACATCCCAGAAGTTTCAAAAGTCCGAATCAGCGAGTCACGGAGATTTCTACGCCTCGCTGACGCTCAACACCACCGCCCCGACGGGTTCCCTGAACGGGTTCTTCCAGATCGGGTACTCCCACCAGACGCTCTTCGATTACGAAAACCGGACGCTCGTCTTCCCCGTGTTCGGCTGGTCGGACAAGGAGGCGGTGAACTCGTCGAGTCTCTCGCTGATCCCGGGGCTCTATTTCAATGTCAGCGCGTCCATCCGGATCGTGGCGGGGGCGAAGTGCATGTGGGTCGTCGGACTCGATTCGAGCGACCCGTCGTTCCGGGCTGAACCGGTACTGCTGTTCGACTTCGCCTTCTGAGGACCTAATTCAGAAGAGTGAGCGACCGCGTCCGGACAAAACCGTCCGCCCCGAGCCGGCAGTACTACAGGCCGCTCGAAAGTCCCGAGCCGTCGAACGGCGCGGCCGGGAAGGATCACCGGTCCAGTCCGATTCTCCTCACGAGCGACTGGAACCGGGGATCGGAACGGATCCTGTCCATCTTCGGGTCGACTTTGATCGTGCACATCCAGTCGTCCCTCCTGTCGTATCCCGTTTCGAGCCACCGGAACGCTTCGTCATTATCTCCAAGAGACGCATAGACAAGAGCAAGCCCGCGGACGACAAGACCGTTTCCGGGCGATGCGGATTCCATGCGCCTGCACACCTCCCTTGCCTCGCTTTCTTCACCGGAGGCGGCAAGTATTTGAGCCCGCGCAAGCGTCCCTTCCGGCTGATTCGCCGTTGTGTGCAGCCAGAGCCCGTTTTCATCGAGGGCCTGGTCGAACATCCGCTTCCCCTGATACGCAAGGGAAAGGAGCCGGTGGACGGTGGTGAAGGCGGGGTCGATCTCCTGCGCCTTCCGTGCCATCTCGATCGCGGCGTCATACTCCCGGCCGTAGTAATGGACGAACCCCTTGTCCGTGAATATCGCCGGGGAGAGGGGGTCCAGTTCCGCGGCCCGGGAAATCTCCTGGCGCGCTTCATCAAGGCGGCCCATATACAGCTGCAATTCGCCGTACCAGTGATGCGCCGTGGCGTAGCCCGGATGGAGGCTGATCCCCGCCCTGAGCTCCTTCGCGGCGTTGTCCCAGTCCCATTCAGCAAGCATGCTGACCATGGCAAGGGACGTGTGCGCTTCCGCGAGATGATCGTCGATTTCCAGAGCCTTTGTTGCCGCCGCTTTCGCCTTGCGGAACAGTTCCCGCCGGACATTGCCTTCCTGGGTCGCGAGCAGGTTGTAGGCATCCGCAAGACCGGACCAGGCGAGGGAATACTCCGGGTCTCTTCCAATCGCCTTTTCAAAATATTCGATCGCGGCGTTCATCCCGGCGTCGGTCCGCTTGTTCCAGAAGAAGCGGCCCTGGAGGTAGAACTGGTATGCCTCGCTGTCCCCGGTGGAACGTTTCTTGAGCCCGGTTCTCTCATCAGGGCTCAGCCGCACCTTCAACGCCTCGACGATCTTCCCCGCCACTTTCTCCTGGATGTCGAATATGTCGCTGAGATTGCCGCGGTACGCGTCCCCCCAGAGACTGACATCCTGGTCTGCGTCGATGAGCTGGGCGGTGATCCTCAGGTCCTGTCCGTTCTTGCGGACGCTCCCTTCGAGGACGTACTTCGCATGGAGTTCGCCGGCAATCTGCCTGAGGCTCTTGTCCCTTTCCCTGTACCGCATCACGGATGTGCGCGAAATGACCCTCAACCCCTGAAGCCGTGAAAGTGATGTGATGATCTCGTCGGTGAGGCCCTCGCTGAAGTAGTCGTCGCCCCGGTCCGGGCTGATATTGTCGAAGGGGAGGACCGCCAGCAGGGGCTGCGCAGGGGGGGGGACCCCGATGTTTACCGCGCGAAGAAGCTTCAGAACTGTGTCCATATCCTGGTACCGGCGCGTCACGTCCTTCTCGAGCGCTCCCCTCACGATACGGTCGAGCTGCTCCGGCAGGTCCGTGCGGACGCCCGACAGCGGGGGAGCCTCTTCGTTGACGATAGAGTACACGATGGCCGCCTCATGGTCACCCCGGAACGGCAGGCGCCCGGCCAGCATCTCGTACAGAAGCACGCCGAAGGAAAAGAGGTCCGACCGGGCGTCGACCTGCCCCCCCTGGATCAGCTCCGGCGCCATGTAGGAGGGCGTTCCGGCGAGACGGCCGGATGGACGCGACGTTCCCGCCCCCAGGAATGTTGCGAGCCCGAAGTCCATGACCTTGACCTGCCCCCTGGACGTCAGCATGACGTTGTCCGCCTTGATGTCCCTGTGTATCACACCCTGTGCATGGGCTTCCCGGAGTGCTTCCGCGATCTGGACCGCCGCTGCGATCGCGTCGTCGACACCGGCGTAGGGAAGCTTGCGACGGATCGTCCCCCCGTCGACGTACTCCATCGCCATGAACAACCTGCCGTCCGCCTCCTCGATCCCGTACACCGTGCAGATGTTCGCGTGGTTCAGGGCTGCGGCGAGTCTTGCTTCCTTGAGGAAACGTTCCTTGTCGGCAGGGTTCGCGACGAGATGATCGGGGAGAAATTTCAGGGCAACGATGCGTCCGAGCTGCGTGTCCCGTGCTCTGTATACCACCCCCATGCCGCCTTCACCGAGCTTCTCGAGGATTTCGTAATGGGAAACAGTCGAGGGGGCCAACGACACGTGTTCTCCGGACGATGTGAAAAGAACTCTACTTCTTTGCGGGAGGCTCGAACGTGAATATCCTGTAGCCGCGGGGCTCAAGCGCGATCTCCTGAGCCTGGTTCGGCTGGAGGACGATCGTCTTGCCGGTGGAGACTTCCTTCATCTTCACGAACCCCTGGCGGGGGAATATCCTGTCCATCGGGACTGCCAGGGACGCGGCGCGGGGCTCGCCCGAAAAATTGAGGACGACGAGGACCTTGTCCGCTCCCGCCGCACGGAAAAACGAGAAGATGTCCGCTTCGGGCGTCGAGGGAACGAGGAGGAAGTCCCCCCGGGAAAGCGCCAGATGCGCGTGCCGTATGGCGATCAGGGATTTCCAGAGATTGCCCATGTCGCGGGGCCGGCTCCAGTCCACCCCCACTTTTTCAAAGAGGCTCAGCTTCCTGTCGTTGGCGACTTCCTCGCCCGTGTAGATCATCGGTACGCCGGGGAGCGTGTTCACGAGCACGGTCGCCGCGCGAAGTCCGTCCGCCCCGAACTTCAGCACCGCGGGGGCATCCCAGGCGTTCTTGTCGTGATTCGTCGTAAAGCGCATCCTGAGCGAGCCGGTGGGGAACTGGAGTTTTTCGTTCCTGAGGATCTGGCCCAGCAGCGTGACCGGACGCTTCCCCTGGAGAATGGGGTCGAGCGCGTCGTAGACGTTCCAGGAATAGGTGAGATCGAACGCCTTGACGTGTTCCTCCGGGAGCGAGCCTTCCGCCAGCATCATGACCGGCTTGATCCGGTTGAGCTGCGCACGGGCTTCCTCCCAGAAATCGTTCGGCACGAGTTCCGCGACGTCGCACCGGAATCCGTCGATGCCGACGTCCTTCACCCACCAGCGCATCATCTCGATCATGTAGCGGCGGAGACCGGGTTTCGTGTAATCAAGCGCGGCGACGTCCGTCCAGTCGGCGTTCGGCGGGACGATGTTCCCCTGCGCGTCCTTCCTGAACCATTCGGGATGCTCCGTGATGAGCTTGCTGTCCCACGAAGTATGGTCGGCGACGAGGTCGATGATGAGGCGCAGCCCTTCCCTCTTCGCGGCCGCCAGGAGCCTCCTGAAATCCTGGAGCGTTCCGAACTCCGGGTTGATCCCGTAGAAATCACGGACGGCATAGGGGCTCCCGAGTGTCCCTTTGCGGTTCTTTTCGCCGACGGGGTTGACCGGCATCAGCCAGAGAACGGTGACGCCCAGATCCTTCAGTTCCGGAAGACGCTTTTCCAGCCCCGCGAAGGTTCCCTCCGGCGAGAACGAACGGAGATATACCGAGTAAATCACGGCGTCCCTGACCCAGTCCGCGCTCTTGAGCGCAGGCGTACCGAAATAGGGCCCTTTGAGAAGCTCGTCGAGAAGCCGGGTGGGAATGAGCGTCACCGGCTTGTAAATGCCTCCACCGCCGCCGTAGTCCTTCACGAGAACCACGACCGAGTTCAGCCCCTGCCGGAGAGCGGATGTGATGTCGAGGGCGAACGGGTCGGTATATCCCGCATGCCCCCCCACCTCGATCCCGTTGACCCAGACAACGGCGTCGTCATCCACCCCGGCGAAATGGACGCTTATCGATGCCCGAGGGCTTGTCAAGGATGAACGTGCGGGCATACCAGCCCCAGCCGTCATATCCCGCCATGCCGGGATACTCCTCCCAGTATTTCGGCGTCTGCACGCGTTCCCACGCAGAGCGGTCGAGCGAATCGACGTACCACCGCTCCGCGATCCCCACTTTTGCCGAATCCACCCTGAAGAGCCATTCGCCGTCGAGGGGGAGCCGGAACGCGGCTTCCTGGGCGGACGCCGAGACCACCATGAACGCCACAAGGAGCAGGGGGATGAGCTTGATCATGATTCAGAGATACCTGTGAGAGACGGGTTTGGCGTCGGCGTCGAATTCGTACACCAGGGGGACGCCGGTCGGTATGTTGAGCTCGAGGACTTCTTCCCTTGAGAGGTTGTCCAGATGCATCACGAGCGAACGGAGACTGTTCCCGTGGGCGGCGATGATCAGGCGCTCACCTTTCTTCACGCACGGAAGGATCTTCGCATCCCAGTAGGGAAGCACCCGCTCGAGCGTGTTCTTCAGGCTCTCGCCGTTGGGAGGCTGGACGTCGAAACTGCGGCGCCAGATCTTCACCTGCGCATCCCCGAATTTCTTCGCGGTCTCCGCCTTGTTGAGCCCCTGCAGATCGCCGTAGTGGCGTTCGTTCAATGCCTGGTCATAATCGATCGGAATGTTCTGCTGTCCCGTGATTTCGAGGACGATGTTGAGCGTGTCGTTGGCGCGCTTGAGAACGGACGTGAACGCATGATCGAACTTGTACCCCTTCAGTTTTTCGCCCGCGGTCTTCGCCTCCACCACGCCCTTTTCGGAGAGGGGGACGTCGACCCAGCCGGTGAAGCGGTTCTCGAGATTCCACTGTGATTCGCCGTGACGGAGAAGGACGACTGTAGTCATAAGGATATGCGCTTTCTTGAATGTGTGCAGTGTTGGTTCAGTTGGGACCGAAGAAAAAAACAAGGGCAAAGCACGCCAGGACCGCCCACTCGGTGATGCGCTTGACGCGGGGAGGCGCTGACCTGACGCGGTTCCACGCGTACGCGAGTCCGTACATCATGCCGATGAGAATGGCCGTCGCAAGCGTCGCCTCGAGGTACCCGAACGACTGGTGCACCCTGTCGGCGAACGTGAAGTAGCCGTACTTACCGTAGACCAGCATCAGGTGCACGGTGTACACAAGGAGGGATTCGCGTCCCATGAGGGCAACGGCGGACCGCGGCGACACCCCCTTCCTCCGCTCGAACTGATACATCCCCACGCAGAGGAACAGGACGAGGCCGAGCCGGAGAAGGTAGAAGCTCGGGCTGAGCCAGTAGCCGTACACCGGGTAGACCATCGCCGCAAGGGGGTGAAGAAGGAAGGAAAATGCGATGATCCCTGCCCCGCACCACGCGGTCTTCTTCATCATTCCCGGCGATGGATCCGGCCCCGTCGTCGGTCCCCGCGGCGTCCTTCGCCTTCAGGTAGAAGTACCCGCAGAGAGCGCCGGCAAAGAGGAATGCCGACCAGGGGAACACGGGAAAGAGCGAGTAGTGGAGGCCGTTCAGGTACGACGCGACGGGCACGGGAACGGTGTTCCAGAAGTCGACCCCCCACGCCAGCGGGGTGGCCAGGACCACCGCGACCGTCACGCCGATCATCGTCAGTAGAGCCGCCGCTCGGAGCGGAGGATAAGAAGCATCACCTGGAGGAACATCAGGCTTATCGCGATGCATTGCAGGACGTCGACCTGCCAGAAGGCCTGCCAGGCGAGCGCCCCGGCCTCGTACCGGAGGTGATAGTAATTAAACTTCGGGATGTGAAGGCCGTACCCGATCAGCAGGACGAACAGGAGCCGGCCGAACTGCTTGAACAGCGGCGTCCCGAACGAGAGATAGTCGTTGATCTTCCGGCGCGTCGTGACCGCGTAGGCCATCCCGGAGGCGAACAGGAACGAGGGGGCGACCAGCCCGTCGATGAACCGGACGAAATCGAAGAACCCGTTCTGTGTGAGGGCGGGGATAAGCGTGGCGTTGAAGACGTGCGTCTGGATCATCACGATCACCGCCCATCCTCGCAGGAGGTCGATGAACTCGATCCTTTTCTTTTTGAGGGGCTGCTGCATCAGGGAAGGCCGCGGGGAGGGTGAGCGACCGGCTATTCGCCGATCTTTTCCTTGATGATCTGTTCCAGTTCGTCCAGGTCGACGGGTTTCGTGATGTAGGCGGCCCCGCCGAGATCCTTGCCGAATTTCTTCGCGTAATAATCGTCGACGCCGGTCAGGAAGACAAAGGGGAGCGACTTGAACTGGCCGTCTTTCTTGATCTCCTGAAAAAGCTCGAACCCGTTTGTTCCGGGCATGACAAGATCGGAGACGACAATGCTGGGCTTGAGGTTGTGGATTTCCCTGAGTGCTTCGTCCGCGCCGTCGACCGTGTGAACGGTGAAGCCGCGGTTTTTCAGCCCTGTGCTCGTCGCACGGAGGATCGAGGGCTCATCATCAACAAGAAGGACCAGTTTGTCTTTGAGCATGGGGGCAATATGGCGATTGCGCGGGAGAAAAGCAAAAGGAGCCGGATTGCTTCGCTTCGCTCGCAACGACAAATCATAACGGGGCAATGCGGTCGGCGCAGCGCAGGCCGCTCATGATCGCTCCTTCGATCGTGGCAGGGTACCCCGTATCGGTCCAGTCTCCGGCGATGAAGAGATTGGCCAGGGGCGTGTCACATCCCGGGCGGATCCGCTCAACGTCGGGCGTGCACGAAAATGTCCCCCTTTTCTCCCGGATCACGACCGCGTGCGTTTCGTGACCCATGTCTGCACCGTAGACCGTGCGGAGATCTTCCAGGGCGATCCGGGTCAGGTCGTCGTTTCCCAGGTCCACGAATGCGTGCGCGGCGCTGATGACCACGGAAAGATGCCCTCCCCCTGCTTTCTCCCCGCCGGGGCAGATCTTCCTCCGGTTGAACACCCACTGAATGCGGCGGCCGATCACGCCGAGGGACCGCCCGGGCATGAAGTCCGATTCGAACCAGAGATGAACCGAAACGATCGGCGAAACGGGAATCGACGCGGCACCGGAAAGGAATCCCGACGCGCGGAGAGCATCGGGAAGAAGCCCGGCGGCGCGGTAGGACGGGACGGCGAGTATCATCGCCGAGCACGGGAGCGTTTCTCCCTCTTTGAGGCGGACGGAGACGACCTTCCCTCCTTCGGCGATGCTCCCCGACGACATCGGCGCCGCAGCGAACGGTCCCGCCGCGGCTCTCGATATAGGCGCGGGCGGGCCCGACGTACAGGTCGCTCAACCCGACCGTGGGGATGGCGAGCGCCGACCCTCCCGCACCGGAGAGAAACGCCGTCCGGAGCGCTCGAACGAACACGAGCGCCGAGGCGACCCCGATGTGCTCGTTCATGATCGCAACGGCAAGCGGCTCCCAGAACGACCTCTTCGTCTCCGCCGATTGGCCGTGGGCATCAAGCCACGCCTCGACCGTCGCCCCGGTGAGGGACTCCGCCCCGGAATGCACCGAGCGCGATCCCGGCACGCAGCAGGCGGAGCCTGTCCGCGGGAGAGAAGAGGTCCGTCCCCGCGACGCCGCCCAGCAGATGAAGCGGGGACGGGAGATGCGGAAGACGAAACGAACAGAAGCCGCGCTCCGGATGATGGAACAGAAGCTCCGGCTCGCTCTGGACGGCAAGGCGGTCCTTCGCGCCGATCATCCCCAGAAAGTCCATCGTGCACCGGTAGCCCGCGATAAGGACGTGCTGGCCGTTGTCGATGACCGTCCCCGTGGATTCGTCGACGAACGAATAAGCGCGTCCGCCGGGTGCCTTTCGCTGTTCGAGGAGAACAACCGGGATGCCGCGGGAGGTGAGGTGAACGGCGGCGGCAAGCCCGCTGAGGCCCCCGCCGACGATGACAACCGGGTTCACTCTGTTTGAGGTTCGGGCTGGTGTGCGCGCGGCGAACGGCCGAGCCAGGAATACTTGAGCGTATTGCTGAGCCAGTACCGGAAGGCGATGAGGATCTTCATAAGACCCGGGACGGAGATGCGGCGCTCGAAGACGTTGTAGTTGGACCGTTTGATCCGCTGGAGCGTGTGCGCGTAGATCGACCACATGATGCGCGCGGCAAAGAAGAATCGCTTGTCCTCGTTCCCCAGTGCGGCCCGCGCGGAGTCAAAATACGCGCTTGCCCTGTCGCACTCATAACGCATCAGGTTCACGAATTCCGGCGTATACCGGAACGCAAGGAGGTCCTGCTCCGTATAGCCGAACCGCCGGAGATCTTCGGCAGGAAGATAGATCCGGCCCCGCTTCGCATCCTCCTTGATATCCCTGAGGATGTTCGTGAGCTGGAGCGCGACGCCGAGGTTGACGGCATAATCGCGCGTCGAATCGTTCCTGTATCCGAATATCTGGCGGCACATGAGTCCGACCGAGGACGCAACGAGGTAGCAGTAGCGGTAGAGCTCGTCGAACGTCTCGTAGCGCGTCTTGCTCAGGTCCATTTCCATTCCCCGGATCAGGTCGTAGAAGTGATCGACGGGGATGTTGAACTTGCGGGCGGTCGCGCTGAGCTGGTTGAGGATCACGTAGGAAGAGGTCCCCCGGAGGGCGTGTCCGAGCTCCATCCGCCACCGTCGGAGACGGACAACCTTGCTGTGCTGGTCGGTCCCCTCGTCCACGATGTCGTCCGTGTAACGGCAAAATGCATAGACGGCGTGGATCGCCTCACGTTTCTGCCTCGGCAGAAGCGAAAACGAGTAGTAGAAGCTCGTGTTGCTGCTCTTCGTTATCGCGGAGGCTGTGAGTTCCATTGGTTCCTGTGTACGATCGACTCGAGGACGATCCGGCCCTTCTCCAGGACGGAAATGACGGGCCGCCGGCGGAGGACGTCGAACCCGGCCTGTTCGACCCTCTTCAGTATGGCCAGACCCCCCCGCACGGTCAGCGCAAGCTCGAACCGGAGCTCCCTCGGGGCTTCCCGGACAAGAGGTGATCCGCCCAGGAGGAACCCGCGGGCCCGGTCGACCTGGAGCTTCATCACGTCCCGGAAGCGACCGTCGACCATTCCCTGCTCCAATTCCTCTTCAGTATAACCAAATCGGTTCAGATCGTCAAGCGGGAGGTACAGGCGCCCTTTGCGCCAGTCGACGGAGACATCCTGGGCGAAATTGGCGAGCTGGAGCCCGGTGCATATGCCGTCGGAATGCGCGCAGGAGCGGGGATCCGCGCCCCCGAATATGTGAAGAACGATCCGCCCCACCGGATTTGCCGAAAGCGTGCAGTAATGGAGGAGTTCCGACTCGGAGGCGTACCGGTGCTTTGTCACGTCCATCCGGAACGCGGCGATGAGATCGCCGAGGAGGGATTTCGGGATTCCGGTGCGGGACGCCGTTTCGGCGATGGCGACGAACACCGGGTGGTCGGCCTTCCCTTCGTATGCGCGATCAAGCTTCCCCTGCCAGTCGTCCAGGTTCCGGAGCCTCACAGCGGGCTCGTCCTCCCCTTCATCGGCGAAGTCGTCCGCGGTCCTCGCGAACGCATAGACGGCACAGACGAACGGACGTTTCTCGCGGGGAATGAACAGGGAGGCAACGGGAAAGTTCTCGTAATGGCTGCGCGTGAGCCGCTCGCACCAGGCGAAAGAGGCGGCACTGTCAATTGTAGCGGAAATTCTCCCCCTCCTGTTCCTCCACGACCACCGTCGGGGAGCCGTGGTGGTGGATCAGCTTCCAGTCCTTCCCGTCGTGTTCGAATATGTTCGTCGCCATCACCGAACCGGTGTTCGAGAGCTTTCCCGAAGTGTACATCACCTCTTCCTGAAGCACGACGACGCCGATGGACCCGTACACGTCAGCCCGGACGTTGCGGAGGGTGACTTTCATATGCACCTCCCCTTCGAATATCCGCTGCCAGCTCTCGAGGACGGCGGTCCGGCCCTCGACGATGCTCCATCCGGGGTGAATGCACCGCACGGTCGGGGCGTCCGACCAGATCTCCTCCATCATTTCGATGCTGGAGCGCTCGAACGCTTCATAGAACCTTGCATTCTGGTACAGAAGAGCATCTTTGCGTGTCATCCGCCCCGATTCCGTCGTGAATGGGAGAAATATATCCAAATTCCCTCCGAACTACAACGAACCGCACGGCGCCGGGTGGCGGTTCCCGTGTTGCTCTTTTAGCCCCAAAAGCGTATCTTAGCTAGACTTGGCGGGATAGCTCAGCTGGTTAGAGCAATGGAATCATAATCCATGTGTCGGGGGTTCGAATCCCTCTCCCGCTACCAAGGTCCAACGGTGCCGCCATGCTCTCCCCGAATACCTTTTCTTCCAGATTCAGGGAATTCAGCCGCACGAACGGACTGTTCGGAGAGAACGACACGGTCGTGGTGGCGGTAAGCGGCGGCATCGATTCGATGGTCCTCCTTGATCTGTTCACAAGGGAACGGGGGCTGCGTCTCGTCGTCGGTCATTTCAACCACGGCCTGCGCGGCGAAGAGTCGGACGCTGACGAATCCTTCGTCGCGGGACGCGCTCACGAATACGGCCTGCCGTTTTACGCGGGGCGGGGAGATACCGCCGCCGAGGCCGCGAAGCGGCGCATCGGAATCCAGGAGGCGGCACGCGATCTCCGGTACGATTTTCTGTTCCGGCTGCGCGCAGACACCGGGGGAAACCGGATCGCGACCGCCCATCACGCGGACGACAACGCGGAAACCATCCTCCTCCACCTCTTCAGGGGAACAGGAGTCCGGGGAATGTCCGGAATCCCCCTGGAACGGGAAGGAATCATCAGACCTCTCCTGTTCGCGCACAGGGAGGAAATCGAAGAGTATTCGCGGAACGAGAAGATCCCTTTCCGCACCGACTCATCCAACGCGAAGGACGGCTACACACGGAACGCCGTCCGCCACCACGTCCTCCCGCTCCTGAAGGAACTTGTCTCCCCTTCGGTGGTCGACAATATTAACCGGTCCGGGGACAATTTTCGGTCGCTTGCCGCGTATCTGAATGAGGAGGCGGCCGCGATCCTGAAGGAGTGCACGACCGGCAGGAGCGCCGGAAGGCTCCACCTGTCGGTTCAGGGCCTGATGGCCAGGCCTCTCTTTCTCAGGCAGCACGCGCTCATCGCCGCGATCGAAGAAGTCTCGGGTTCGCGGACGGCGAGCGACAGGATCGCCGCAGTGATGGATCTCCTGGAGAACGAGCCCGGCTCGATCGTCACCATTCCCGGGGGGACCGAAGTGCTCAGGGAGCGGGGCGAGATCGTGATCCGGCCCGGGGAGGAAGACCACGGGTTCTCGATCTCCGTGGAGGCCGGACGTGCGTACAGCGCGGAAGGGTTCCGGTTTGCGACCGAGCTCGCCGACGCGCGCGGTCCGGCATCGGGAAGGGGCACCGAGTATGCCGACGCGGATCGTACGGGACTCGAGGGGCTGACGCTCCGCAGCTGGCGCGAAGGGGATTCGTTCACGCCGCTCGGCATGAGCGGACGGAAGAAGATCAGCGATTTCTTCGTGGACGAGAAGATCCCCCTCCGCGAAAAGAGCCGCATACCCATCCTCTGCACCTCCGGGGGGGACGTGATCTGGGTCTGCGGGATGAGGCTGGACGAGCGGTTCAAAATCACCCCGGCGACGCGCCGGATACTGAAGCTGGAATACTCACCACCCTCCGACAGGTGACATGGCGTCCCAGATAACTGTGAACGGCGACCGGTTCGTCGAAATGATCAGCGAGCGGCGGATCAAGACGGCCGTGAAACGGCTTGCGAAGGCCATCGACAGGGATCACAAGGGAACAACCCCCGTCTTCATCGGGATACTCAACGGCTCGTTCATCTTCTTCGCCGACCTGATCCGGGAGATCAGGACGGACTGCGAGGTCGATTTCCTGAAGCTCTCGAGCTACGGGGACGCCAAGATCAGCTCGGGAAACGTCCGGCTCCTGAAGGACCTGAACTGCCAGGTGGAGGGGCGGGATATCATCATCGTGGAAGATATCGTGGATACCGGGCTCTCCGTGGAATATATTCGCCACCTGATTGAGCCGCAGAACCCCCGGTCACTGAAGGTTGTTACACTCTTATTCAAGAAAGACTCCGTCAAACCGGGGACACACGTTGACTACGTCGGCTTCAGCATACCGTCCGATTTCGTGATCGGGTACGGTCTGGATTATGCGCAGCGCGAGCGCAACCTGAAGGCGATATATCGTTTGCATGCAAAACCGCCCCGCACGAAAGCAGGGGCGTAAGAGAGGAGCAGCACAGCGCGATGGACGAAAAAGGCAGCCAGGACAATAAGAACAGGAACAACGAGCCGGACAAACGCCGACAGTTCCGCCCCCCGCAGAAGGGGAAGCGGCCCGGCCAGCAGTTCCGCCAGGACGATGATTTCAACTGGAACAAGGTACTGAAGGTCGTCATAAGCTGGTCGGCCATCATCCTGCTCGTGTTCGTCGTGATGACGCTGTTCAAGGGAACGGAAGGGGCGGAGACCGAGGTCTCGTACAACGAGTATGCGTCGTTCCTCGAGCGAGGACTCATTTCCGAGGCGACGATCAAGAAGACGGAACTGACGAACTTCGAATTCCACGGAACGCTCAGGGAAGCGACGCCCCTCAACCGCGGAGGGAAGAGCATCAACGTCACGCGCTTCACGCTGATGCTGCCGATCCTGGACAGCGCCGTGATCAAGGAGTGGAACGACAAGCAGCTCAAGTTCACGATCGTCAAGGAAGACAACCAGTGGATCAACGCGCTCGTGAGCGCGCTCCCCTGGGTCCTTCTCCTCGTCGTCTGGCTCATCATCATGAGGCGGATGCAGGGAGGGGCGGGACCGCGCGGCATATTCTCCTTCGGCAAGAGCCGGGCGAAGATGCTGACCGAGGGCGCGTCCAAGGTGACGTTCCTCGACGTCGCCGGTGCGGACGAGGCCAAGATCGAGCTGGCCGAGATCATCGAGTTCCTGAAAGAGCCGACCAAGTTCCAGAAGCTCGGCGGGAAGATCCCGCGCGGCGTTCTCCTCCTCGGGCCTCCCGGCACGGGCAAGACGCTGCTGGCGCGCGCCGTGGCGGGAGAAGCGGGCGTTCCCTTCTTCTCGATCTCCGGGGCGGATTTCGTTGAGATGTTCGTGGGCGTCGGCGCGAGCCGCGTGCGCGACCTCTTCGAGCAGGGGAAGAAGAGCGCACCCTGCATCATCTTCATCGATGAGATCGACGCCGTGGGGCGCCACCGCGGCGCGGGACTCGGCGGCGGACACGACGAGAGGGAGCAGACGCTCAACCAGCTCCTCGTCGAGATGGACGGGTTCGAACAGAACAGCGGCGTCATCATCATCGCGGCAACGAACCGGCCGGACGTCCTCGACCCCGCGCTGATGCGGCCCGGACGGTTCGACCGGCAGGTCGTCGTTGACCGGCCGGACGTCAAGGGACGCGAGGGGATCCTCCGCGTCCACACCAAGAACATCCCCCTGGCCGACGACGTCGTTCTCGAGACCCTCGCCAAGGGAACGCCGGGCCTCGCGGGCGCCGAGCTCGCCAACCTCGTGAACGAGGCGGCGCTGCTGGCCGCGCGGCAGAACGACAAGGCCGTCAACATGCACCACTTCGAAGAGGCGAAGGACAAGGTGATGATGGGCATGGAGCGGAAAAGCCTCATCATCTCGGAGAAGGAGAAGAAGGTCACGTCCTACCACGAGATCGGCCACGTTCTCGTGGCCCGGATGCTCCCCGAGGCGGACCCGGTGCACAAGGTCACGATCATCCCGCGCGGGCGCGCGCTCGGGCTGACCACCTATCTCCCCATCGACGAGAAGCACACCTACTCGAAGGCATACCTCGAGGCGATGATCACCTACGCGCTGGGGGGACGGGCCGCGGAGCGGCTCATCTTCAAAGAGATGACGACCGGGGCCGGCAACGACATCGAGCGCGCCACCGAGCTCGCACGCAAGATGGTGTGCGAATGGGGAATGAGCGACAAGATGGGCCCGCTCGCCTACGGCGCACGCGACGAGGAGATCTTCCTGGGCCGGCAGATCACGCGCAACAGGAACTACAGCGAAGACACGGCGATCTCGATCGACGAAGAGATCAAGAAGATCGTCACCAACGGCATGAAGCGGGCGGAGAAGATCCTCAACGAGAACCTCGACACGCTCCACCGGCTGGCGGCCGCGCTCCTGGAGCGGGAGATCCTCGACGGCGTGGAGATCGACGCGATCATCCGGGGCGAGCAGCTTCCGCCGATCGAGAAACGGGTCAACGGGGAATCCGCCCCGGCGAAGCCGACCGCGCCCGCGGCAGAGGGCCGCACAGTCAAGAAATGAGTCTTCCGCCGAGCGTCGAGGAAAGCTACGGGACGGAGGTCATCCGGAAAGGGATCCATCTCTTCTCCCTTCTGATACCCGTCGTGTACTACTTCATCCCGAAGTCGACGGCGCTCGCCATCCTGATTCCCCTGACGCTCGCGTTCGGACTGTCGGACCTCGGGCGGCTGTTCGTGCCCGCCATCGGCAGGGTCTACAACATGTACTTCGGGTTCCTGCTCCGCTCCCACGAGCAGAACGAACGCGGGCGCCGTCTCAACGGCGCCACGTACGTCCTGTTCGCCGCAACGATCCTCGTCCTGTTCTTCCCCAAGATCATCGCGATCACCGCCATCGCCGTCCTCATCATCTCCGACACGAGCGCGGCACTCATCGGCCGGAGGTACGGACGGCACCGGTTCCTGAGCAAGAGCCTCGAGGGTGCAAGCGCGTTTTTCGTGAGCGGGCTCCTCGTCGTAGCGCTCGCGCCGAAGGTGGAATACGCCGCCGCGGAATACGCCATCGGCGCGGCGGCGGCCCTGCTCGGCGCCGTCGTCGAGGCCTCGGCCATCGGGCTTGACGACAACCTGTCGATTCCGCTGACTGTGGGCGGCGTGATGTGGCTGCTGTACCTCCTGTTTCTCCCGGCTCTGAACCTCTTCAAACTCGACGGAATGGTCTGACATGCAACGGCGGGTCTACCTTTCCGGGGGGATGGAATATGCTGCCGGCGAGGGACGGGACTGGCGCGCGGATATGCAGTCCTGGCTGGAACGCGAGCTCGCGTGCTCCGTGTTCAACCCGAACGTCGAAAGCGACAGGCTGTTCGGCAGGGAGTATCCCGGCGTCAATTTCCGGGAGATGAAGAACACGGACATCGACCGGTACCGGTCGATCGTCGAGAGGCTCGTGAGCATCGATTGCGACGAAATCGCGTTGAGAACGGACTACGTCGTGGTCTTCTGGGATGATTCCGCGCAGAAGGGCGCCGGGACGAAGGGTGAGCTGACGATGGCGCATTTTTTCAAGAAGCCGGTCTACATGGTCACCTCCGTGCCCCCCGCCTCCATCCCCGGCTGGGTGCTCGGATGCGTCACGCGCGTCTTCGGTGATTTTGCCGGCCTGAAGGAGTTCCTCTCCACGGCACGGTAACGTTTTCCCCTGTTCATCCCATTGAGATGAACAGCACGATGGAGGGCTGCGACGGATGAGAAGCTGGAAAACGCACGTCCACATAGCCGCCCCCGTCCAGGACGTGTGGAACGCACTCGTCAATGCATCGGGCGCTTTCCCCTGGAATGCCCGAACCCCCGGCGCTGAAGTGAACACCTCGGGGCCGATCAGCCGCGGGACCCGCGTGGAGATCGGCGGCGCGAACGGAACCGTTCTGAACGTCGACGAATGCGATCCTCCCAGGGAGCTGAAACTGAGGGTGGTCTCGGGAAGGACCACCGGCGAGTCACACTTCGTCCTCCACCCCGCCGGGCACGACACCTACCTCGAGCACACACTCCACCTCGACCTCAAGGGCCCCAGGCGACTCCTCTCATTGTTCGTGGGACGGAGCCTGAAGAACGAGTTCAACGCACTGAGAGACAGAATCGAGGCCGCCGCCAGGCAACCCGCGGGATGAGTCTCATCTCCATTCATTCAGAGATCAGGAGGATTCTCCTTGACGCACCGTGCTCTCCTGCTTGTCGCCGCGGCGGGTTCCATCCTCGCGGGCTGCCGTTCGAATCCACCTCTTCCCCCCGACGCCGCGGCATCAGCGAAGATCCAGTCCGCGGTCAGGGTCCTCGCCGAATCCATTGCGCGTGATGTGACGCAGCAGGGGCCGAACGCCTGGCTCCGGTATTTTGAACCCACGCCCCGCTTTTTCATGGCCTCGGGGGGAAGCCTCGCGTTTCCCGACTACGACTCAGCAGCGGCGTTCGTGCCCAAATTCGCAGCGGGGGTGCGCAGCATCGAGCTGACGTGGAACGGCGTGCGGATCGATCCCCTTTCTTTAAAGCTCGCGATGATGGGAGCAGCGTTCCGGGAGGACATCACGGACACGGCCGGGCATCAGGTACACGTCGGGGGATACTTCACCGCTCTGGCGGAGGAGACTCCTGCGGGCTGGCGGCTGCGGAACGCGCACTGGTCGATGGGGGACGCCGCAACACGGTGAATAGTGCAAGAGCCGTTTCATTGACATTCAATGGTGCATTTGATACCTTGAGCGGGTCAAAAGCGTTCTCCTGTTCTCCCTAAGGCCGTCCCGCCTCTCTGAACCATATACCCTTATCATTATCCTGTCATGTTTCAATTCATTTTGAATCAAGCTCTCACCCCGGGTCGACGAGGAAGGATCTTCCGCAAGATTCTGTTCTGGACACTGCAGGTGTGCGACCCGGTCGTCCACTATACACTCAACGGTAAGCGACTTGCCCTGAACCTCTCCCATCAGATTCCCTTCACGCGGAAAGAGATCCCCACGTATTCTGAAAATCTCTCCAGAGTAACCTCATTCATCCGGGACCACGTGGGCCCGCTGTGCATGGTCGATATCGGAGCGAATATCGGAGATTCCTATGCCCTGGCGGGAAGCAAGCCCGGCGACCATTTCCTCCTTGTAGAGGGAAGCGCTCACTATCTCCGCCTGCTCACCCTCAATACACAGGACGACCCGGCGGTCACACGCGTGCAGGCTTTGTTGACAAACACCAGCGGCAGCGGCAAGGGAGGCCTGATCCTCACAAACGGGACGGCGCGAGTCGGAGAGGAAGCCGCGGACACCGTCGAATACCAGACACTCGATGATCTCCTGACACATCTTCCCGGTTTCACTGGAGCAAATCTTCTGAAATCGGATGTTGATGGGTACGACTCACGCGTCCTTGCAGGTGCAGAGCGTTTGATTACCACTTCATCGCCGGTCCTGTTCTTTGAGCACCACCCGTTCCTTCTTACTGTGGCCGGAGACGATGACAGGTATATTTTCCCCCTGCTGAAGAAATGGGGATATTCCAGGCTGATCGTGTACGACCTGAAAGGTTTCCTGTTAGGACTCGTGGATTCAGACGACGCAGATCTTCTCGGGGATCTGATGTTCTACGCGAAGAGTACCGGCGATTTCTATTTCGATGTATGTGCCTTCCACGACAGATTCGCCGACACAAGGAACAAATTCATCGAATCGGAAAAGCAGTACTATTCAGACCTCATTGACGACAGGCTCCGCGGGACCCTGCAATGACTCTCCCTCCCCACGCAAAAACCTGATATTCATAAAGATACCCGGGAACTAGCGGACAGACATACCCTCCGGCTCTCCAGAATCGGGCACAAGTGGGCTGTATCATTGACAATGGGCAACCGCGTCGATATCTTTCAACGAGATACTTCGCGATTCCCTGTTCTATGTCTGGATGCCGCCGCACCATCCCGGTTGTTCCCTCCCCCCCATGGACCTGCGGCACAAAGCATCTTCCGCCCGTCGTTGCGTTACTCAGTGGAGGTTACCCATGAAACATCTCTTCCCGACTCTCTTTGCTTCGCTCGTCATTCTGAGTGCTGCGAATTCGCAGCCGACCTCACAGTTCACTCCTGATGCCCTCACACGCGCACTCTGGCATTTTAACGAGTCTGCGGGCACTGTCGTTCACGACACCGCCTCGGTCAACAACGGGTCAGCGTACGGGACTTCGATTGTCCCGGGCCGTTTCGGGAATGCGCGTTCGTTCAATGGAAGCGGAGACTACGTCAGTATCCCCTCCGCAACTGCGTTTGACTTTGATACGACGGGGTTCACGATCGACGTGTGGTTCAAAACGACGCAGTCCAGCGGCATTATTCTCCGCCGCGGGTTGACGCCGGACCCCGGGTTCATGATTTCCACGCTCAACGGGCACGTGGTGGGGATGATTGGAACCACGCCCGGGTACTATCCTGATGAACTGTTGAGCGACTCAAGTACCGGGACATTCAACGACGGGGCCTGGCATCTTGCAACGCTCGTTCGCGACCGCACGCTCAGGAAACTCCTCCTTTATGTCGATGGAGCACTTGCCGGAAATCCGGCCAACGACAATTTTACGCTTCCGCTCAGCAGCAGCAGGCCGCTCACTCTCGGCCGGTGGGAGAGTGAGGTCGATCCTGCATACTTTGCCGGGAGCATTGACGAGGTGCGGATTTCAAGACAACGGCCTTCCGGATCGCCAGTGGCCATTGCCGTAAACCCGGCGGTTCTTATCTTCGGCCGGACCCGGGCGCACACTTCCGACACGCTCGCACTCCAGGTGTCCAATATCGGCACAACAGACTCTCTCCACATCAGTTCATTCACTTCGGATAGCCCGTTGTTCGGCGCAGCAGCGGGGCCGATGGTTATTCCGCCATTCGGCACAAAGACAGTATTCATCTGGTACGCCCCCTCCACAGGCAACCCTGTCGGCGACACTACCGTCCTTAGAGTTGCGAGTGACGATCCCGTCAATTCCGTTGTGCGCATCACGATGATCGGGTCCAGCTACGCGCCGATCCTGCCGAACGCACAGTTCACACCCGACTCATTGACACGGGGACTCTGGCATTTCAACGAGGTCTCGGGATCCGTGGTGCATGACACGGCAGGGGGCCTCGACGGAACGGCGTATGGAACGACAATCGTCCCGGGGCCGTTCGGGAACGCAAGGTCGTACAACGGGTACGGTGATTACGTGATCGTCCCCTCCAACAAGGCATTCGATTTCGATACTTCGAGCTTTACCATCGACGCCTGGTTCAGAACGAGCCAGCAAAGCAGCATCATCGTGCGCCGCGGGCTCGCAAACGAGCCGGGCTTCATGATCTCATTGCTCAACGGACACGTGGTGGGAATGATCGGGACAGGAAGCGGTCTTCAGCCGCCGAACGCGCTCATCAGCGACACGAGCTTCGCGACATACACGGACAATGTGTGGCATCTTGCCACCATGGTCCGGAATCGTTCTGCCCGGAAGCTCTTGCTTTACGTCGACGGGGTCCAGGAAGGAAATCCGGCTGACGACAATTTCCCGATTCCGCTCAACAGCACCCGCCCGCTCACGATCGGACGATGGGAAAACGATGTCTATGCTTCGTATTTCCAGGGGACAATCGATGAGGTGAGACTCTCAAGCCCCAGGCAGGTCCGCTTCCCGGCGCAAATAGACGTTCAACCAACGCGGCTCGATTTCGGGCTAACTAAGGTGTCGGTGAAAGACACGCTTGTCCTGCAAATTGTAAATTCCGGATACAGGGATTCGTTGCGCGTGACGGCTCTGCTTTCCACCAACCCCCGGTTCAACGTCCCTGCGGGCCCGATCGTTGTCGCGCACGGTTCCAACGTCCCGATCCCTGTCGTGTATTCTCCGTTGGCAGCGCAGGTCGATACCGGTACGATTACGATCGCGAGCAACGACCCGGCTTTCCCTACAGTGAGCATTCAGGTTACGGGGCAAGGATTCGCCCCCCTCGACAATCCGGCCATCCTGAGCATAACCAGGATTGCCACTTCATACAATCAGGCCCGCGTGATCTGGGTCCGCAGCAGGTTCGACACGATTGGCATTACCAATTCCGTGGCGCAGTATAGCATCTGGCACAAGCTCCGCTCTTTGGGGAAAACCACCCAGGGGGTGGACAATGGCCAGGGGCATCCTGACACGGCGGTCTCGCCCGGACCGGTCTGGGAGTACATACAGACGATCCCGGCTATCGGCGTCGACCTCTATGCATGCGTCATTCAACTCCCGTCGAACTACAACGGTTTGAGTCCCTGGGAAGTGTACATGGTTGTGGCTCAGACCAAGAACCTGGGTCTCTATCTGTCGCCACCGGATAGCGTAACCGGGGGCAACGTTACCGGCACAGGAGAATCATCTGTCGTCCGGGCACCGGATGAAGTCACGCTTAATCAGAACTACCCGAATCCTTTCAATCCTTCTACAACGATCCGGTACGGTTTGCCGGGAAGGACCACCGTTTCTTTGATTGTGTACAACGCGCTGGGCCAGGCGGTGGCTACGCTCGTCAACGGCGAGCAGGAAACCGGCTATCACGAAGTTCGTTTCGACGGATCGAACCTCGCATCAGGAATCTACTTCTGCCGTCTGAAGGCAGGCCAGTCAATTCGAACAAACAAGATCCTGTTGCTCCGGTAGCGGTCATCATAGCCCTGAGATGAGGGAGCCTCGCGTCGCGGCTCCCTCATCCCGGCTCTTGCAGGCGATGGGGAAGGAACCCTGAACGGACCACCGCAATCCCGTCTACCTCCCCATCAATCCGTCGAGCATTTTCGCGAGATTCTCCCCCCGCACGTCGGATTTCAGCCCGATGACGGTCCCGTCCCTGCCGACCAGGATCGGCTTCGGGATCCCGGTGACCTCAAACTGATCGTGGCACCTCCGGAGATCTTCCCCCGTGACCCACACGTGACGCCACGGCATTCCCCCGTTCCCCCTCCTGAACGATTCAACGTCCGACCGCCTGGCATCCGATGAGATGCTGATGATCTCGAACCCCCGGGAATGATACTTCTCGTACGCCTTCCGGAGGTACGGGATCTCGCCGATGCAGGGGAGACACCAGGTCGCCCAGAAGTCGAGAAGATAGACCTTTCCTTTCAACGAGGACCTCGAGTAGAGGACCGTTGAGTCATCCAGATCTTTGAACGCGAAGTCGGGAACCTGCACCCCGGTTCTGACCTTCGCGTCCACGATGATCCACTGATCGGCGATCTTCGACCACCAGATGTCACCGTAGTCTTCCTTCAGTCTTCTGTAATTGCGGCGAACGTCCGTTTCGTTCATTGCGCGCTGGGCCTCCACCGCCGCGTTGAACAGGAGGAATGCCCGCAGCTCCCTGCTCGGGTGAAACTCCATCACGCTGTCAACAAACCGCCTTCCGTCGGGCCTGAGAAGGTGCTGATCGGCCGCCTCGTAATTGTTGAAGAACCATAACGGCGAACGTGCCGGTATCGAACGGACGTTCGTCCTGAAGAAGGCGGTATCGAACGTCATCCCGCGGATCGAGGTCAACCGGTAATACCGCAGGAGGTATTCCCCCCGCAGGACGGGATCTTCTTCCGACGCGGCGAAGTGTTTCAGCAGGGCGGCGGAATCCATCCAGGCCGCCAGGTACGATTTCGCGTCGCCGTCGTTCCGCTGGAGCGTCTGCAGGTCCCGGACGAAGTCCAGGTACTGACCGGTCAACGCGGTGTGAACGCGCGCGAATTTCGCTATCCGCGCCTCCGGCGGAGAAAAATCCAGAACCGGGGAGTGCGCGCTGTCGAGGCGGGCTTCGAAGAAGACGGAATCTCCGGCATCGGTGAGGATGGGGAGCATCCCGCCGAATCCCCTTCCGGCAATGCCGAGGTAGAGATTCTTCGGTTCGCCGGCGGGAAGCGCGATCGTGAAATACCCCCGGGCGTCGGCCTGTACCGCCGAGGAGTCAAGACCGCCGTTGTTGTCGGCCCGGACAAACGAACGGGGGAACGGTGACCCTTCCCGTCCCACGATCCTCCCCCGGACGACACATTGCTGCCCTGCGCAGACGGAGGTGAGGAGGGCAAGAATTGCCAGGAGCTTTGCCAATTTCGGCCTCGAGCGGAATACCTGTTGAATGATACACATAAATACGTTATGGTGTCAGACCATGGAAACGCCTCAGAC
>CAWIOS010000004.1:0-8493 GCA_963837815.1 Ignavibacteriota bacterium | reverse complement strand
ACAAGAGAAGCGAAAAATCATTCGGCGGCAAGATCGATCTGACCGATCAGTTGTCGCAGAATGAGATCAAGGTCGGGGGAGAATACACAAGATATACGGTCCGGCGCTATAATCCCTCCAACCCGTTTGCGTTCTACAACGACGAGCAGCAGGCTTCAGGACTTGCGCTTCAGGAACTCCTCCTGAAGACAGGTGCTGTCGGAACGGATGCGTATGGATATGATGCGTTCGGCAATGAGATCAACGGGGACGTTCTTACCCCCGACGGTGCGCTTCTGGAACTGGGCCCGCGCCACCCTGTAGAGGCGGCAGCCTATCTGCAGGACAAGATCGAACTCTCCGACATTATACTGAACCTGGGATTGCGATGGGACTATATCAATCCCGACAGCAAGAATGTCTCCGATCCCACGGCTCTTGACTTCAACGGGGACGGCTTTATAATCGACCAGTCTGTCCTCGCGACGAAAACGACATCGCAGGTGAGTCCGCGAATCGGGTTCTCATTCCCGGCCACGGATCGGACGGTCTTCCATGCCTCGTTCGGCAAGTTCATACAGCAGACGAAGCTGCGCGACTCGTATATGGGGCCGGGCGCGTGGTGGGCGATGGCGTATTCCGGACGGTACGTTACAAACAGCTGGGGCTGGGGTCTTCAGCCCACGCGAACCACGCAGTATGAGGTCGGTTTCTCCCAGCAGATGTCGGATTTCGCGTCATTTGATATCAGTGCGTTCTATAAAGATATCATGGACCAGGTCACGTTGAATTACTACACTCCGACAACCGCTACCGGCAAGTCGTACTATGCGCTTGTGAACGGGGATTTCTCGAGCTCCAAGGGGATTGAATTCAAGCTCAATCTTCGCAGGGTCAATCGTGTCTCTGCGCAGTTGAATTACACGTTCTCCGACACGCGCAGTACGGGAACCAACACTCAGAATGCAGCCGGTCTCTGGTCGGCGGGTTCGGTCGTGGCACTGCCGAAATATCTCACTCCGGTCGATTTCAACGCGCCAAGCCGGGGGAACGTCATTCTTGATTACCGTTTCGCGAAGGGTGATGGTGGCCCGGTTCTTCAGCAGTTGGGCCTTGACATGCTTCTCCAGTTCAACAGCGGTCACAGTTTTACGCGCCTTGAGATCGACCAGTTCGGTCCTGTCGGCAACGGGGATCCGCGGTTCCGTACCCCCCTCGAGCCCATCGGAGCCTCGACGACACCCGCGTTCTTCCAGCTCGACGCGCGTCTCGACAAGACGTTCAGCATCGGAGCGTTGGACCTCAACGTCTATATCTATGTCATCAATCTCCTGGATACAGACAATCCGATCAATGCGTTCCTCCGGACCGGCGATCCCAAGAATGATGGCTGGCTCTCAACGCCTACCGGCCAGGCGGCGCTTCTCCAGTTTGGCGAGCAGTACGCCGAACTGTACAATGCACGTTACAATGGCGAGAACTCCGGGAACTTCGGACCGCCGCGCCAGATCCGCTTTGGATTGAAATTGGACTACTAATCACCAGGGAGGTTGATCACATGATTTCGACGCGAAGGGTTTTCAGGTCAATCCTTGGGGTGTCTGTTGTTCTGCTTGTTGCCGTGCCCCTGGTGCTCGCCGCCGAGGCAGGCCCCAAAAAAGGGAAGTCACTGCAGAAGACAACAACGAATGACTATTACACCCCTTTTCTCATCAACGATGTATTCAACTACTACGGTAACAACGGAGACGGCTCGGAGAACAATTACCGCTCGGACAATGAAGGCTTCGAATACCCGAAAGGATCCGGCGGGAACGTTATTTACGAGGACGGCATTGTGTGGGGCTGCTTCCAGAGGGATTCGCTGAAGGTCGGTGGTTCGACGTATAACCACGGGCTCGAGGCCGGCGTGATACTCACGAACGGGACCCCCACAAGCGCACCCACAAGCGATAACCCTTCGGCTGCGGGTTACCGCATTTACCGCGTGAGGCCGGACATCAATCCGAACACGCCTTTTTCGCAGGTGCAGAACCTCATCAATACGACGGAAATCCCGTACATCGGACGCTATATCACCACGTCGGCTCAGGCCATCTATAACCAGTACATCCAGGACTGGAATCAGTGGCCTGCGTCCCAGGGAGCGCCGTTCACGGACGTCAACGGAGACGGCGTATACGAGCCCAATATCGACATACCGGGTCGTCCCGGGGCAGACCAGACGCTCTGGTATGTCGCGAACGATCTTGACCCTGCACGCGTCGCCAATCTGTACTCCTCGACCCCGATCGGGATTGAGATGCAGAAGACGATATGGGGTTACAACCGTTCGGGCGCGCTCGGGAGCACGATATTCATAAGCACGCTCCTCATCAACAAAAGCGGTGTGGAGCTCGATTCGATGTTCATCTCGCAATGGGCTGATCCGGATCTGGGGTACGCCGGCGACGACTTTGTCGGCTGCGATACCACGCGGAGCCTCGGCTATGTGTACAACGGTCTGCCTGTCGACAAGGTGTACGGCGTGGCAGTTCCTGCCGGCGGGTTCGAATTTTTCCAGGGACCGAGGGTTGCTGCTCCCGGGGATTCGGCGGTATGGCGTGGAAACCGCATCTACGGATGGAAGAATCTCCCGATGTCCGCGTTCTATTTCTTCACGCAGGGGAATGCGAAATATACTGATCCCAACCTCGGCGCGGGTAACGGGGGCGACGTCCAGTTTTACCGGCTCATGAACGGTCTCATCGCCTCGACAGGGGCGCCTTTTACCGACCCGAATACCGGAATCCCTTCGAAATTCTGCATGCCGGGGAACCCGCTGACGGGTCAGGGCTGGATTGACGGCCAGGAGGTGGGTCCGCAGGACAGGAGGATGGGGCTTGTCACGGGTCCGTTCACAATGGCTCCGGGTGACACGCAGGAAATCGTGGTCGCGAACCTGGCGGGGCTCGGGAAGGATCGGATCTCAAGCATCTCGGTCCTCTGGTGGTATTCGGACCTCGCTCTTGCGGCCTACAACGACCTTTTTGTTCTCCCTTCGCCTCCCCCCCAGCCGAAAGTGACGTTTGCCGCTCTCGACCAGGAAATCGTTCTCTCATGGGGAGACACATCGTCTGTCTCTCTCGAATCGTTCTCGAGCAAGGGATACGCGTTCGAGGGATACAACATCTATCAATACCCCGCGCCCAACACGTCGACGCCGACGCTCCTTGCGACGTACGACAAGAAGGACGGAATCACGGTTGTCTTCGATAACGCCTACGACCCGAGCACGGGGTATGTCATCAAGAAACCCGTGGAGTTCGGCGGCGATTTCGGCATATCGCATTCTCTCGACATCAAGACGGACAAATTGACCAACACGGGCCTTAACAACGGCTCGAATTACTACTTTGCCGTCACGACGTACAGCGTCAACACCACAGTCGGGGCGAACCCGGTATTCCTTGAGAGCCCTGCGACAATTCTGAAGGATACGCTTTCGTATTCCACAGGCATAGTTCCTCATTCGGTGAATCCGGGGTACAGGCTCGGATCGAATGTCGGGGATACGATCATGGCAAATCACGTTTCCGGGATTGCCGATGGCGGCCCCTACATCAAATTCATAGATCCGACAAGGGTGCCTGCGGGGAACTTCGAGATACAGGTCGTCGTCAAGGACTCTGTCAACAGCGGCGGCGTCACCGTTCCGAACCCGCGCTGGCAGCTTCTCGATGTCAGCACAGGCCAGATCGTCATCCCGCCGACACTGGACTACACAACCGGATCCCAGAACCAGATGTTCCTCGGTATGCAGGTCGGGCTGGGTGCAGTTCCGCTCTATAAATACGGGAAAGAGGTCTCCCAGGTTCTCTGGACCGGCCCGTCTGCGTACAACTTCTCGACGGTCAACGCCGGGAGCGGGAATCCCGGAGATCTTGAGAATACGGACGGAATCTACGTGGGGAACGACTTCTTCGGAGACGGAATACTCACTCCGGTGGACGTGAAGTCGGACATTGCGATCGAGTTCGTGGGGAAGGGGAACGGACAGAACGCATATGACTTCGTCCGGGCGAGCACCGGGTCAACAGGCTCTCCCTTCCAGGGGTTCTATCCCCAGCCGTTCAACGTCTGGCAGCTCAATCCTGACGGATCGCACATGCGTCAGCTCGACTTCTGCTTCATGGAGAAAACGGGCTCTGCGTATTACGACAGCATGTGGTCCCCGGGCGCTGCCGCCAGCGACCGTGAATACTGGTTCGTCATACTGGAGGGATACACCGCGACTCCGAAGGCCAAGTATGCGGGTTCCACGCTGGGTGCGGCACTTTCGGCGGACAGCGTTCTGTATTCAGGCTGGTTCACGCTGACCGACCCGACGAAGCCCGGGTATGTGACGGGCGACAAGTGGACGATAAAGGCGACGAAGCTCCTCACGACTGCAGACAAGTGGGATTGGAACACCTCGGCAAAGCTCGCGGTCTATGCGAAGACGGCTGCGCAGGCGGACGTGACGAAGATCAACGTCTTCCCGAATCCGTATGTCGGGTTCAACCCGCAGGAGACAAACAAGTACGCGCGGTGGGTGACATTCACACATCTGCCTTCGAAGGCGACGATCAGGATATTCACACTGGCCGGAGTCCTCGTGCGGACGATCCTGAAGAATGACAACTCGCAGATGATTCAGTGGGATCTCAACAACACGAACGGTTATCCCGTTGCGGCCGGAATGTATATCGTCTATGTCGACATGCCGGACCTCGGGGTGACCAAGACACTGAAGCTGGGAGTCATTCCGGAACAGCAGTACCTGGATCGTTATTAGTCTACGCGTTGGACAACCAAAGGAGATTCTCCATGAAGAAAAAGACAGTGCGCATGGCGGCGTGGCTGATGATCCTGGTGACTGTCGCCGCTGTTGCTTTCGCCTCCAACCCGGACAGGACCGGGACAGCCGGTGCGACGGAATTGACAATTCCCGTCGGCGCCCGCGGCATCGCAATAGGAGGCTCGTACATGGTGTTTGCCACCGGGGCTGATGCGATCTATTACAACCCTGCTGGCCTTGCCACAATGAACCCCAGCGTCGAAGCGCTGGTCTCCAGCATGAACTACATTGCCGATATCGGCGTCATATACGGTGCCCTGGGGGTGAAAGCCGGAGATTTCGGCAACCTGGGATTCAGCATCAAGTCGATCAATTTCGGCAATATCCCCGTCACGACCGTCGATTTTCCCGACGGGAACGGGTCCATGTACTCGCCGACGTACGTCACGTTGACCGGGACGTATGCGAAAGCGCTGACGGACAGGATTTCATTCGGGTTCTCGGTATCACTCGTCTCGGAGAGGATCCTGGAAATGAGCGCGAACGGTGTCTCGTTCAACGCCGGCATCCAGTATCACAACCTTGCTCTGCAGGGACTGGACCTTGCGGTGACGCTGAAAAACGTCGGTCCGTCGATGACGTTCAGCGGCTCTGATCTCCTGACGACGGCCACCTCCACGACCGGGCTGCGGGGAGCTCAGTACTACAGCATCAACGCCGCGTCGTTTGACCTTCCGTCACTGATGGAGATCGGCCTCTCGTATACCCGGAAGTTCGGCGATGCGAACGTTGTATCCATCGCGGGACTTTTCAGGAACAACAACTACCAGGATGACGAGTACAACGTGGGCGCCGAGTACGGGTTCGAGAACAACTTCTTCCTGCGCGGGGGCTATACGTTCGCCCCCCAGGCGGCGACCGATCTGGCCGGTGCGAACAGCTATCTGTATGACTACAGCTTCGGGGCCGGAATTCATTATCCTGTCGGTGATGTGGACCTGTCGCTCGACTATGCGTACCGGCACCTGAAATACTTTACTCCCAGCAACGTGATCTCTCTTCGTATCGGCTTCTGAGAGCGCGACGGGAAGTTCCCGGGGAATGGAGCATCGTTCTTTTTGGCACCGTTCCTTCCCGCGGTATCATCTGACATAAATCCGGAAGGTTGGCGGCTCTGCCGCCAACCTTCCTTCATTTCGGGGATTGCCTCCCGTACCATGCATGTCGCATCCACCCTTCCGTGATCGTCCTTTGAATCGCGCTCTATGTGCAGGCGCCTTCGGCGCCATCCTCCTTTCGGTTCTCTGTTCCGCCCGGGCGCCGTCCGGGGAGACGTCGCGCTATTTTCCGGAAACGGGAAAGGAAGCCCTGTATCAAAGGGGGCTTGATCTGAAGACGCCTGCCACGGTGATGGTGCTTGCAGGGGAGCCCGGGGAAGAAGACCTCACGACGATGACACTCCTGCGTATGGAATCGGGGGCGCGTGTCGTCGCGGTCTATCTTTCCAACGGGGGGGAAAAGCCTTCCGATGACAGGGATGAGATACCGTATGTGGCGGCCGGACGGAGAAAAGAGGAATCATACCGGGCGCTTTCACGGATCGGTTGCACCCCCTTTTTCCTGAACTGCCCGGATCTGCCCGTGGCGACCGGCGGGGGGGGGCTAGGGGAAGCCTGGGAGCGGGATTCTGCAGGAGTGCGAATCGCCGCGGCGGTCGACCGATTTAGGCCCGATTGTGTCCTCATCGGGCGTGGAACGATCCGGTCGGATTCGGCAAGAACGCTCCTCCTTGTCCGTGCTTGTCTGGATCTTGCCGGACTCCCGCGCCATCCCGTCCCGGGAGAGGGGAGGGCCGGGAGTGCATGGAGAATTCCAAGAATCTTTGTGGAGGTCGATTCGGCGGAAGGGTCTGTGCCGGTGAACGCGGACCGGATTCACCCGTACTGGAAGAAGTCGTATCTCGCGATCGCGCTCGACGCCTGGCGGGAATATGCGTCGCTCCGGTTTACGCTCGGGGAAAGGCCGCGTATGCCGGTCCACTGGTACCGCCGGGTCGTTCCTGTGACGGCCTCAGGAGTACGCTCCCTTCTCGGCGGAGAGCCCCGTCTGACCCCCGACCTCGCCCGGGTGAACAGTGCGATCACACTCGGGCTTGACCTGGCGGGAAAGAATCGGAAAAAGGACTGTCTCACCGTGGTCGCAGAGGCGCTTGCGCGCATCGAGAATCTGATGGCGTCAAAAAAGGGGCTCTTGAGGCCCCTGGAGGAGCGCGTTCTTGCCCGCTGGAAGGAAGGACTGGAGGATTTCAGGTGTTCTCTTGACGGTGTCTCCGCAGATATCCAGCCGAGCGACAGCATCCTCTCCGAGCGGCAGGTATTTTTTCTCCGGATACGGTCCGTCCATTTCCCCGTCCCCGCAGGAGAGACGGAGATCATGTTCCCGACCGGGGGGAATTCTTCCTGGGTGATCAACGAGTCGGGGAAGACCCGGTTCCCCGTAAGTAATCCCCCACAGGAGTTTCGCATACTCTCCCCCGGGAGACTGGAATGGAACTACCCCGCCTCTCTCTACGGTCTGGGGAGCTCCGAAATGCGGACCGTCATACCTTACTTCATCATCCACAGGGACAAAGACCGGGCGCTCAATTTCGCGTACCGGGGGGAAGTGCCCCTGATGATCGGGCCCGGACGCGCTCTTCAGGTGCTCACGCCTGTGGTCCGTATGACATCCGGGGAGGAGGTCAGGTTCTCACTCTACAATATCACGCGTCAGCTGATGAAAGCCGACGCATGGGTGAAAGACTCCATCATTGCGGATTCCCGCGTTCAGGTCTCACTTGCCCGGAAGGACGATATCACAATGAATCGGCTCCCGCTCGCATGGCAGGATACGACTGAGGGGGGGACCACCTGGCGGAGATACGCATCGGCAGGCTTGGAGTGGGGCGCTTCCTGGTCCGTTCCATTAGCGCACGGGTGGATTCCGCCGTTGTAGCGGGCCTTGTGAGCGGTATGCCGGGAGGGATAATTGAAACGTCCCTGCGCCGGCTTCATGTGCGATCGGTGATTCTCGATTCTGCCGCCCTTCGGACGCAGATGTGGGATCGATGCTCGGTGATCATCATCGACAGAAACGCACTGGCACTCAGGCCTGACATTGCCGGTCAGGCGGCTCGCCTTCGAATGTGGGTCGAATCAGGGGGACGTATTCTCATTTTCCCGCAGCACGGGCTCCCGGACAATCAGGTGCAGCCGTTCCCGGAATTCCGTTTCGAAGAGGATCTGACCTCTCCTTCGGACAGCGTCGGCATGCCGGAAGAATCACTTCGCGTGTTTCCGAATCCCTCACTCGGTCTGACTGGGAGCGCTGGTCGGTGTCCCGCTCGACCGACCGCATCATTCCACGTGCGGGTCTGAAGACCGATCTGGTTGCGGGTACTATTGATCTGCGGCAGGCCTTCGTCCTGCGGGCTCCCTCCGGCCGGGGAAGCCTGACAGCCGTCTCGCTGGACTTCGGTCACCAGCTTGAGACGCTCCACACAGGTGCCTGCAGGATATTCGCCAACCTTCTCTCACGGTGATCAGGACGGGGCTGCATTCCTGATTCAGGGGGCACCCTGTGGCCCCTGGAGTGCGCGCAGGAGTCTCAGTGCAGGCTCGTACCGGAATGCCGCGACCGAGCTTTGGAGAGCCACA
>CAWIOS010000003.1:0-4287 GCA_963837815.1 Ignavibacteriota bacterium | reverse complement strand
TTCGTCACTTGCCACTCAGACACGCCATATCCCGGATCTGGCACTTCCTTAACTCGTTTAATATCAATATGTTGTGAGGGTTAATGGCAGAATAAAGCTAATATTTGCGGATATACCCCGTCAGATCGTCGGCAAGGTGGTAGCTCTGAAACACCACCCCGATGTTCGCCTTCCTCGTGTTCGCCCGCTGCCGCTCCCGGTAGCCGGACACCTCCACGTCGGGGAGATGCATCGTTCCGCTCGTCGGGTTGTCGAGGAGCCCCAGGATGTTCAGGAGCGTCCATTTGCCGCACCCCGAGGGGCCCATGATGGCGACGAACTCTCCCTCGTCGGTACCGAGGCGGGCCTTCTCGAGGGCTGTCGTGTCGACCTCATCCGTCCTGTTCAGCTTCGTGAGGTCCGCTGTCTTTATCATTTGCATGCTCCTGCGTGAAATTGCGTGTGCGTCGATTTATTCTGTCAATACGAGAATGTCGATGTCGCCGAAATTGTCGTACGACAACCTTCTCGCCGGGCTCGAGCATGATCAGGAGCGTCTGCCCCCGGCGTATGCCGGGCGGGGGGGCGCCGTCAAACAGCATTTCCACTTCGGACTTATTGTCGCGGACCTCCGGGTAGACCTTTGTCACCGTGCGCCTGTACGTTTTTCCGTTGATATCGGTTTCACCCTTCAGCCCCGGGTTCACGCGTGCAATGTAGAACTCGTCGATCGGCGTGAGAACCTTGAACCCGTCAAGCACGTCGAGCTGGAGGTTCATATTCACGAGCTTGAGTATCTTGTCTCTCCCCGGCCGTTTCCCGGTTCGGTTTTCACGTTATGCATGTGTGTCGCCTGCCCTTACCTGGTGGTCCAATGCCCCCCTGAGAAACAATCGTCGCACCAATCCGTTCTATTGTAAGTCACAGCATATTTCACGATTGTTGAGCTGTTCCGGTGTCCGGTTCTGGGACATTCCCTGTCCGGATGCGGACACGCAATCGGCGTGATCGAGCTCATCAACGCGGCGAAGCGGCTTCTGGATGTCCCTCACCTCCGGACGATCGGCGCGCTGGAAGAGAAGAGCCGACCGCTTGTCGAAACGCCCCGGACGCTTAAGACCGGCGAGCGGGCGCGTGGGAAGCTCGATGCCGGGCACCAACCGCTCCGGCTCGTTCTGCACGCGACGGAATTCCGGGCGCGGGGAGAGGGCATCACGTTTGTCTCTGTCCGGAACATCCAGGGAGAACTCGAAGAAAAGGAGCTCGAAGCGTGGCAGAACCTGATACGCATCCTGACCCCGGCGGTGAAACCGTGTTCACACTCAAGTTCTAGAACCGCAAGAGGAATAGCATGCCCGCCGACGGGATTGCATGGAATGAAGATTTTGCGATACGGTCGTTCGAGACCGACTGTACCGGAACGCTCCGGATGGCATCCCTGTTTAACTATTTCCAGGAAATCGCGGGGAACCACGTCCTGCATCTCGGTATCGGCTACGAGGTCCTGAAACAACTCGGCTACGTCTGGGTCCTCTCGCGCGCCAGGATCCGTTTCAACAGGCTTCCTTCCTGGGGTGAAAAGGGGACCGTCGAAACCTGGCACGTCCACACGGACGGGCTCATCTTTGTCCGCGATTTCCGTATGCGCAACGCCCGGGGAGAGGTCCTTCTTGAGGCAGCGACGGGGTGGCTCCTCGTTGACACGACCTCCTTCAGACCGCATCGTGCCGACGTTCTCCCGATTCCACTCACGGTGAATGACCGCGGGCGCGCGTTGGACGAGCCCCTGAAGAAACTCCTCCCCGCGCGCGACATCCGCCCGGTGTACGAGCGGACTGTCCGCCTGAGCGACCTGGACGTGAACAATCATGTCAACAACGCCCGGTACCTGGAGTGGATATTCGATTGTTACGACGATCAATTTGTGAGGTCCCATGTCCCGGCATTCCTCCAGGTGAACTACGTTGGAGAAACAACGCTCGGTGACACGGTCGCGCTTTCCCGGGAAGAAGACGCCTCTTCCCCCGGCGTCCATTATATCGAGGGGGCGAGCAGGATGAAGGGATCAAATGTCGTGCAGGCGGTCGTCGGCTGGGAATCGCTCGAGCCCGGGAGGGCTCTCCACGTTCACTTGGCATGAGGCTGAGACAATGAACAGGGTATTCCGGTTATTCGTGATTCTCGTCCTCTTCACACTCCCGGCATCGTATCTCGGCGCGCAGGGTCTGCCGGGCCCCGGCAGCAAGGCCCCGCTCTCCGTCGAATGGTTCTGCGGGCCGGAGCCCGGGGAAGTAGCCTGGACGCCGCAGTTGCGGTGGCTTGACGACGGCAGGTGCATACTGTACGACACGAGAACGCCCGGCGGAGAGCGGAGTCTGGACATGCTCCTGCCGGCCACCGGCGGGCGCTCCCCCCTTGTGGATGCAGAGAAGGCGCTTTCCGGCTTTCGTGCGCTCCTCGGCGGCGGCGCCCCGAATATGCTCCCCTTCCCCGCGGAGATCGACGGAAAAGGAAAGCGCGGGCTCTACCTGATCGGGGGAGACGTCATCCTTCTTGACCTCGCCGCATCCTCTGTCGCGCGGATCGATCTGCCGCGCGGCGCTCAGTCGTGCGCCGCACTCTCTCCCGATGGCGCGAAGATCTCGTATGTCCGCGCTAACGATCTTTACGTCTACGACATTGCGAAGGAGAGGGAGACCCGTCTCACGTCCGACGGAAGCGACAGCGTTTTGAACGGCACGCTCTCATGGCTGTACTGGGAGGAGATCTTCGACAGGCACGACACGGGGTACTGGTGGTCGCCTGACTCGAAGTCGATCGCATTCCTGAGGACCGACGAATCGGGGGTCAGCGTCCAGCATTATGTCGACGTGACGCCGTGGACGCCGCGCCTCCTTACGCAGCGCTACCCCAAAGTCGGCGAGAAAAATCCCTCCGTCCGCGTCGGTATCGCCCCGGTCGACGGGGGACGGACCACGTGGGTGGATTTCCCGGGCCGGCCGTACGAGTACGTCGTCCGCGTGCAGTGGATCCCCGGCGGCGATCGCATCAGCGTCCAGACAATGAACCGGCTGCAGACGGAGCTCGACCTCTCATTTGCGGATCGACAGACCGGAAAAGCCGTCCCCGCCATCCGGGAGACCGACACGAACTGGGTGAACGTGATGGACGGTCTCCGGTTCCTCCGCGACGGCACGAGGTTTCTCTGGCCCTCGGAGCGGGACGGCTACAGGCACCTCTATCTTTACAGGATGGACGGGACGCTGATCAACAGGGTCACAAACGGGAACTGGCAGATCAGGCTCTCCGGCGAGGAATCACTTTCGGTTGACGAGAAGTCGGAGCTCGTGTATTTTACGGCGCTCGAGAAATCGTCAATCGAACGTCATCTGTACAGTGTGCATCTGGACGGGACAGGCTTGAAGAGGATTACAAAGGAGAACGGGACGCACTTGGTGTCGTTCAGCCCGGACGGCCGGTTCTATTTCGACAGGTACTCGAGCGCCTCGACGCTTCCTGCCTTTTCACTGCATGCCGCGGGGGGGAAGGAGATTCCGCTGGCCGTGGGACCCAGGCCCCCCCTCCCCTCACGGTTCGACATTCAATATCCCAGATTCATTACGGTGAACGCGCGGGACGGCTTCCCGATGCCCGCGCAGATACTCATGCCTGCGCACGCTGTTCCGGGGAAGAAGTATCCGGTGATCATGTATGTCTACAGCGGGCCTTCCGCCCCCGTCGTCCTCGACGTCTGGCAGCGGGAAATCTACTGGGAAAATCTCCTGGTGAACAGCGGATTTATCGTGTTCCGGTGCGACAACAGGAGCGCTACGGGGATCAGCAAGACGCTCGAAACGGCGGGGGCCCGGAGTCTGGAAGGCCTTGCGGAGCTCGACGACATCGTGGACGCGGTCCGATGGATGAAATCGCAGGCGTATGTCGACTCCTCGCGCTTCGGGATCTGGGGATGGAGCGGCGGGGGGACCTGCACGCTCCTCGGCATGACCCGTTCCGCGGAATTCAGGGCGGGAATCGCCGTGGCGGCGGTTACGGATTTCCGGTTCTACGATACCAGGTGGGCGGAACACTACATGAGGACGGAGCGCGAAAACAGGGCGGGGTTTGAGGAAAACTCGCTCCTCCGCTACGCGAAGGACCTCCACGGCAGGCTCCTCCTCGTGCACGGCACCTACGACGATAACGTGCATATACAGAACGCCTGGCGGTTCGCCGACGAGTTGATCGCAGCGAACAAGCTCTTCGAGATGATGATCTACCCGATGCGGATGCACGGCATCGCCGACGAAC
>CAWIOS010000002.1:0-12621 GCA_963837815.1 Ignavibacteriota bacterium | reverse complement strand
CTCGTATCGCAGCGCTATAGTCCTCCAGCGCCGCATCGGCCAGACCCCTGTCGAAATATGCCCAGGTAGCATCAGAATCCAGATTGTCTCCAGGACAGTCGAGAAATCGTCTATCGCCCCCTGTGCATCGCCGCAGTCAAGCCTCAACCTCCCCCGCTCTCCGTATGCCCAGATGTTATCCGGGTCGATGTTTAATCAGCCCGCAAAGATCACCCGTCAGAAGGATTCGTGTCGTGATGATCCGCATTCGGAGGAGGACTCTGTCCTTGACCAGACTATCCGGAGTCGGGTGCTCCAACCGATCGAGAAGGGCACGCCGGGCCTCCACTCTGCTCCTGAACACAGCATCATCCCCTGGCCGGAGCTCCGCCGCCCTGTCAAAATCCCGGAGGGAGCCTTCGAGATCACCGCGGGTTTCTCTCATCAGCCCCCTGAGATGGTATAGTTCGCCGTTCCCGGGCTCCAGTTCGATCGCCTGACTGCAATCCCTGATCGCACCGGGCGATTCTCCCCGTTCATGCTTCCTCTTTGCCGCATCCACCAGAATTTCACTCTGCGTCTCAAGCAGAGAACACCCCTGCACGCAGAACGCGATGGCGGAACCACAGAGGCAAAGCGATAGAAGGCACGCTCTTCGATCGATCCCGGCGGATAAATGCCAGACCTTCATGGGCTCAGCTCAGGCTCGGAATTCACAACCCGACGTTCCGTCTCTTCCAACGGCATGTGAAGCAATTGCAGTGCCCCTCTCTGTTGTTCATTTCGTGGATAATTCTCAGGCCGGTCCCGCATTCGGGAATCACCCGTAAGTTACCTCCCCACTCGGCGATATGCAATCACACCGTTCGAATAGAACCTTGACGAATAGAACCTTGACTGAGGCAATCGCGCGTCCGTATGCCGGATCACCTTCACTTGTGTGTCTGGCGATCTATCCCCGCAAATATCTGTGAATCTGGTGCGCACGTTCAGAGCGTGGGACCATCAGGCGAAACGCGGCGGGTGGAGTAGTTTTTTTTGTCATTGGTCATCGTTACGTCGCAGAGTGGAGGCAGACGGATATCGTTGGCCTCCCGGTTTATCTGCTCCGTTGGACGTGACAAAGATGAATCTACGCTGACAGAAGAATGACAGAGCTGTTATGGGGGGGTGAGGAATACACGGAGGGACCGGAAACGGGACGGGGGTCGACTACCTGGAGGTACGCAAAAGGGGAACGAGCACGGGAATTATTGTCTGGACTCCGATCTTAGTCTCTTGAACACAATCGGAAATGCGTCTACGATCATAACGTTAGAAGCATTCTTGGGATCAGCATAGAATTCATCAAGGCCGCTCTTGATTTGATCAACCGTAATCTCAGCGGTATCCGTGTTGCTCCCGTCAATGAATCCCATGATGTATATCAGCTTGTCGGTGCTCCCCAATGCCAGGTACCACATGCCATTCCTGTTCATTGTTGTCAGCAATGATTGCGAAATTGCACAACTGGACATCAGAACGAGCGCAACGGCACTCCCCAAAAGTATCTTCATGGCAGACTTCCTTCGACAAGAGTGATACTGAAAAACCAGCCCAATTCAGCGGCCTTTGCTAATGAAGAAGGACAAGCCCTTCACAAACCCAGTGAGGAGCGCCGACTTCGATCCAGACCGCATTCGATTCGATGGGGCAGCGGGAACGAGATTGTGTCGGGTTACGACTCTCTGCGCCGGCGCATAGCCACCCCATGCCTTTCCATTGACGTATCCGTACACAAAGAAGACGGCGGATTGCCCTTCCTGGGCGTAGACAATCTCACCAGGACCGCGGGCAAGCCAGATATCCTGCGCGCCGTACCCGGTTCCGCCATTTGTGGCGATCAAATACGTCTCATCAAATATATGGACTGCGGGGAAGAAATTCCCCACGGGCGTGGCAACGGAGTCCGTGTCAACGATGGAGTAGTAATCGGTAATCTCAACAAAATAGCCATTGTACGTGAACGTCGCGGTGCGTCCGTATGTCGTATCTGACGGCCAATGCGTGGGGAGGGGAGGAAGGGGACTGTCGAATATTATAGGGGCCTGGCCGCTCAGCTGATACCCTGCGTACTCGAATGTGCCCGTCGTGTACAGCGATAACGAGCTGTCGCTTGAGAGGACGGTGACGTATGCAGTCCCCATGAGCGTGTCAATTCCCGCGTACTTTTGCCATGTACTGTCAGAGAAGACCTTGAGGTAGCCCGGCTCCAGAGCCTCGCCATACCCCGTAAAATCAAAATAGTACCACGAACCATTGGCCGGGCCGGTCGGAGTTGCAGCCTGGTTGCATGCGAGGAGAACGAGTACCGGGAGACAACAGAAGAAATGCTTCATACGAGCCCCTCCACGCTGCGAACAAACACGCTCAGCTTCTTCAACACCACCAAAACACCGGCATTCCCGGGACTTTCGCACCGGTCAATGCGGCCCACTGATGCAATATAGGAAATGCCTGTCATCGTTTCAATCGTCGACGGCCGGCATCCCATACGGAAACCAGACCGGAGGCGGCAAAAGGGATAAGGGCCACCTTCATCATCGTCTGATACCTCGGCAGGACAAAAAAAATGACGACAATGAGGGTGGAGGAGCCAAGGTACAGAAGAAGTATCCAATGCCGCCTTCAGGCCCCCCGGGTGGACATCAATGCTTCGTTCCCATCATTTCACTGTATGCCGCAGCGGTCATCCGCGCAACGTTCTGCCAGAGGTAGTTCTTCCGCACGTGTTCACGCAGCTCGCTCCCCTTTTTTCGCTTTCAGGGCTGCGGTAATCCCGTCCCGGATCGATGCCACGGAGCCCGGCTCGACGTACGTGGCGAAGTCGCCGAAGTACTCCTTGGTCCCTCCATAAGGGGTGATGACGACCTTCGCCCCCGCGAGAGCTGCTTCAAGGGCGGCAATACCCGGCGTCTCGAACATCGACGGAAGCACGAACGTGTTGGAGGCGGCGTACGCTGAGGCCAGCATGTCGGAGCCGTGGTCAAGACCGTCAATAAGAAGTATGTGGGGGTGTTTCGCCGCCTCGCGCCGACACGCGTCTCCGTATCCCCCGGAGATGAACCGTCCGATGATCACAGCGGGGTGGTCGATCTCCGCAAGCGCCCTGATGAGGGCGAGGACATTTTTCCTTACATGACCCGTGTGTCCAACATTGAGGATAAAGTCCTTGATTCCGTATTTTTCTATGAACGGCGTCGGATCGGCCGTATAGAATCTCTCATCGACACCGTTGGGGATGATGCGGATATTCCCGGGATCAACTCCAAGACCTTCCGCCACAAGCCCCCCCTCGGCCTCTGTATTCGGGAGGACCCTTGCCGCCCACCGGCATATGTCTGCCGTAATGCCGTAGTCAAACCAGATCCCCTTTCCCGCACGCTGGAGCATGCGCCCCCAGTTGAGGGTTCTCCGGATGAACGCCGGAGAGTGACGGCTGAAGACGATCGGCGATACAGCAAGCGGGATACCCAGCGCGTGAATCTCCCTGGCAAGATGATACGTCCCGATGTTCGCCGCGAAGATGTGAAAGATGTCCGCATCTTCCCTTTTGAAAGGCGACCAGGGATCGAAAAAGCGGACATTCACGCCTGATTTCGGTAGATGCTTTGCCGTGTTTCTTATCTGCGTGTTCGGGCCCCCGTGGAGAATGGAAACCGCCTGGTAACCCGCAATCGTTACATTCATGGAAATCTCCGTTGCAGACGAGTGAACCGGCGTCCGATCTCCCCGCGCAGGTCAAATTCCCTTGTTCGGAGGATATCCGCAGGGGGGGCATAGCGCGGGAGGCTGTGACGTTCTCTCCCCCTATCATCCTCCGTGAGCGGCACGACCACTTCTTCCCCCCCTCTCCGGCTAATACGGACTTCCACGCCGCAGTTGCCCGAGGAGGGCGAATTCTCCTCCAGCGAAGTGACCACTGACCCGTCGTCGACCCGGAATACCGGGCGGAGGGCTCTGCGACATTGCCACCAGGCGGCAAATTCCCCCATCTTCACGGGACGAGCGCCGGATCCAAGAGCGTGTTCGCACAGATCTCGGACCACATCCCAGTTGCGGTGTCCAGGATGATGATAGAAGAAGAGCGGCTCACGCCGCAGGAGCTTCCCCGCGACGACCGAGTGAAAATATTCAGACATCTGGACAGGGGAGTACCCCGATCTGAGAAGGCCTCCGATGGCCACCGGGTGGACCGGTACCTGCAGCGTTCTAAACCGGCCCCCTGCCGAGACGGGGAAATGGGGAAGCGCATCATATGCCCATGCGAACTCCGATGAATACCGGAATCCCGCATTATCGATTGCCCTTCCGAGGTCAGGGCTCCAGAATCCGAACGGCGCGGCAAACGACACAGGCGAGAGGCCTGCCTCGTTCATCGCAACAACTCCCCGCCGGATATTCTCTTCGTCTTTCGCCGCATCGAGATAGATCCGGTGATCGAAACAATGCAGGCCGATTTCCTGCCGCTCCATCTCGGCAAAACGGGCCAGCCATGACCTGTGGCTCCCGGCGTCGAGAAACCACGAGAATGGAACATTCAAATCCCGGGAGATCGCATACAGATCATCGATCTCCGACCTGGTCCCCGCGTCCGTATCAATGCGGAAGGCAAACACACCCGGCGTCCCGGCGGGAACCGGGGAGAGATGCGCAAAGGGAATTCCCCTGCCGTGATGCAGGAACTCCAGGGCCCGGACAACGAAATGCGTCAGCTCACCTTTGGAGACGCGCGAGACCCTCTCCGAGGGAAGGCGCTCCTGGCGCGCGTAGAAGTATCTTTCGACGGCCCTGAAGTCCTCCATCGCTTCCCCCGGGTCGAACGGCGGGACAACCGCAAGCCCTCCCAGGAGCTCACCCGCGAATACCGCATAGACATTTTCGCTTGTACGCATGCAGTTTGCTTCGCGCGGCAGCCAACCCGTAGATTCGACATCAAGGAGCGACAATCCCCCGATTCCTCCCTCCTTCTCCGGGGCAAGGTAACTCAACCTCACGGGGTCTTCCGTCCGCTCGATCAGTCCCTCGAGGAAAAGCGACGAGCCAAGAACCGCCCCTCCCTCCTTCAGGTAGTCCCTCACGAAGTCACGCTCAGCGCCACCGAGAGGCTTCGCAGCCACGATCGCGCTAAACGCTCCGCGGGGAGCATCGGGAGGAACGGGGATGAGAACGGGCACGCCTGCCTGGCAGAGGAGCTCCTCCCATCCCGGCGAACGCCCTATCAGACCGACGCGGAGGTTCATACGAGCCGCTCCCTGAGGTAACGGATCTCTTCGGCCGGAACCCCCTTGATGGAAATCAACACGAAGACAAAGAGAGCAGCCGAGGCGGCAAGCGAAATCAGAGCGGTTGTTTCTGCCAGGACTATGGACGATACACCCATGACGGCGCATGCAATGAGCGGTTTCAGGAAAAAGCGGAATGTGGGAAGGGGCGCCACGCGGATCACCGCCCGTGCAAGAAAGCACAGGATGACAGCCTCGCCGGCAACGATCCCTGCACCGGCTCCCGTTGTTCCGAAGAACGCGGTGAACGCGACGACTGCGGCGCAGAGTATGAGGGCCCCTCCGCTGACAATCATGGAGTATGTGCGTGTCCGCCCGAAAGCGACAAGCGTACACGTCAATATGGAGTTGATGAGCGTCAGGAGGACGTAGCCTGTCAGCACGCAGACAACCGGCGCCGCCCCTTCATAGCCGGGCCCGAACACGAGGCGGATGACGGGTCCGGCAACGATGCACGTCCCGATCAGGACCGGCACGATGAAGACGACAATCGCCGTGAGAGCCGCGGAGAGGAGAGCCGGGATCTCCGCCGGCCGGGAAACGGCGTACCGTGTTGCCGCAGGGAGAAAGAGAGCATTCAGGATTCTGTCCATAAGAAGGAGAAGGAATATCAGCTTCATCCCCGCGCTGTACACCCCCGCGTCCGCGTTCGAGAGAAGAATTCCGATGACGATCGGCGGGAGATTCGTGACACTCTGGGCCAGGAACATGGCCGTCCCCGCTGGGCCGTTCACCCGCAGCAGATCCATCCACGCGGAGGGGCGCCATCCGATCGAAGGGGTTCCGAATCGCCTGCGGTACATCACGCCCAGGACCACCGCGCCGGCGGCATTCCCCGCAAGAAACGCCACCGGCGTCAGCCTGATATCCAGCCTGGTCCGCACGAACAATAGTACGCAAAGCCCGAACACCACCGAGTTGACGAGGCGCGACGTCATCACACCGCGAAAATCCTCCTTCCCCTGAAAGAGCCAGTCGAGGGAGAGGGCCATCGGGATGAGTGAAAGTGCGTACAGGGCGGTCACATCGCGCGTCGCCTCCGGTACTCCTGCGATCCATGCCCCGGCATACGTTGCGCAGATGAGAAGCGGCGCAAGGACAAGGCGCAGTGAGAGTATGGCCCCCGTTCTCTCGGGCATTCCCCCTTCCACAGCGGCGGCGTTCCGGGTTTCGACCATCTGTATCCCGGGGCTGCCCAGCAGTGAAAGATAGCCAAGGACCGCCATCCCGATGCTGATGATCCCGAAAGACGCCGGAGCGAGAACCCGGGCAAGATAGAGGGTGACAAGAAAACCGACGCCCCGCGCGCCGATATCGCCCGTGAGTATTGCCAGGATATCGCGGACCGGCTTCTTCATCCCGCAAGCTCTCCGATCAACTTCCGGAGCCCCAGTTCGCGGGCTTCCAGCGTAAAATGAGAAGCGATGAACTCACGCCCTCCGGCGTGCGCAGGGAAACGCATGGCATCCGAAATCGCCCCGGCCAGCGCACCCGGATTCCCCGGGGGAACAAGGGATCCGTACCCGGCAACAGGAGTCCGCATACCACCGACATCCGTGCAGACCGGAACGCACCCGCAAAGCATCGCCTCGCACACCGCGTTGGGGAGTCCCTCGAACCGGGAAGGCTGGCAATAGATCCGCGATTTCCTGTACAGAGCGCGGAGGTCTTCGCGGGAAACGCTTCCCCGTATCTCGACGTTTGCGGGCGCCTGCGCCCGCAGCTTCCCTGCATGCGGGTCCTGCACGCCGACAACGACAAACCTTGTCTCCGCCAGATGCCGCGCAGCCTCCAGGAGGAGATCCAATCCCTTCACGCGCACCCTGATTTCGCTGTCGCACACGGCAACCGTGAGTACGGAATCCGTCTGCTCCCCTGCCGGCGACCAGAACGTGGAATCATATCCCGTAGGGAGGACATCGATGTTCGCACCATCGTACCCGGCGCGCCTGATCGCTTCCCCCTTCAGGAACGGATCGACCGGGATTACCCTGTCGGCGGTTCTGAGTGCATGGGCGACGAGACGGGATTTCCACGGCGAAACCCAGAGTCCATATCCGATTTCCGGAATACCCGCCACGTCCCCGCCGCCGACAGCGATGATGGACCGCCGGCCGATTGCACGCGCCGAAGCAACCGCGGCGGCGGCGTATGTGGAGGCAAACCAGCAATAGACGATGTCGCTCCGGCGGACCCCGGAGAGAATGGAGGGGAGCGCCCGTGCGCCGCGCACCAGCAGATGAGTAACGTCCCAGTGTTTGCGGAGGATTGTCAGGTCTTCAGTAATGAAGGGAGTGATGAAGGTTGATAATACAAGTATCTTCACTCTCGACAAGCGCGTACCGGGGTGGTGACTGGTAAACGAGGATGCGAAAAGATACTTCAAAGGGGAACCACAATCAACCGGCCTGGTCCCACCGGAGCGGGAGCCACCGGAGCGGGAGCCGCCGGAGCGGGAGCCGCCGGAGCGGGACACCCGCCGGAGCGGGACGCCGGAACCTACGCCAGCGGGACGCGGTCATACAGATGCAGCCGGTGGAGGTCCACGGTGATCGTCCCGTCCGGTTTCCGCCCGAAGACGTCGCTGAATTTCGCACCCCACACGACTTCGTCAGCCCTGTACGACGATCGCGAATTGACGGTTTGTGAGAACGTTTCATCGGTCGCAGAGATGAGGACGAGAATCTCCGATTCCAGGGCAAGGAAGTCCTTTTCCGCCTGACCGTACAGGGGACTGCTTTCATCGATGGGATGGACGACGGTCCAGGTAAGGGGGAAGAACGTGACCTCGTCCCGTTCCAGGGCAAGACGGTGAAATCTCCTGACGCTCTGGTTCCCCTCCTTTTCAAACCTGCTGAGAAGAACCTGGACCTGCACCTGTATCAACTGGTTGTTCCGCTGGTTGGCGATGCGGAACATGAGCCCATTGATGCCGCGGTAGGGCGCCACGACGGCGTGTTTGCTGTAAAGGACCCGCGCATCGGGCTTGGAAAACCGGGCGAACATGAGGCTTGTTGCAAGGGCGAACCCGAGAAGGCCCGTCAGTGCCTCGACACTTGCGAGCACGTTCGCCGCTGTGCTTCCAGGAGCAATGCGGCCGTACCCGATTGTCGTCGAGGTCTGCACGCTGAAGAAAAAGTCGTCAAGAAACCGTCCCGATTCCGGGCTTTCCGACCCGACAAGTGCCGCCGGACCGCAGAGATAATACCCCCCCGCAAACGCGAAGTTAAAGAGGAGGTAGCTAGAGAGGATGAGGACGTAAAAACGCGGCCAGCTTATCGTGAGCAGTGTATGATAGGGACTCAAGGAGTCGAGGAAGGGAAGGCGCTTCCGTTCCACGTTGAAACTCCCGTCCCTGTTCAGGAGGCGCCGCCGGGATTCCTGCGATATGCGGCTGCCAAACCCGAGATCGCGGAGATCCGCCCGATCGCCGCTCATTGTGCCCATTGCGATTCCTCCCTGCCGTTCCGGGTGATGCCTCTCTCTCGTCTGAGCAATCCCTATTCCAGCGGACCCACAGTCTTCTCAACCTCCTCAAGAATCTCGCAGGACTTCACCAGCGCCTTCATCGCATTGTGATCATTGTAGAGCGGGCGGTCCTCGTCAAGATGGGGAACGTATTTTCGTATGACATTCCTTGCCACCGAGACCCCCCTGCCGGGCTGAAACTCCCGGAAATCGAGCCCCTGTGCCGCTGCCATGAACTCGATCCCGAGGACACCATACGCGTTGTCGAGAATCTGTCCATTCTTGATGGCCGTGTTCATCCCCATCGAGACAAAATCCTCCTGGTCCGCCGCCGCCGGGATGGACTGGATGGACGCGGGCATGGAGAGAATGCGTTGTTCGACGATAAGCGTGTCTGCCGTGTACTGGCTCAGCATCATTCCGGAGAACATCCCCGCCCCTTTTGTCAGAAACGCCGGGAGCCCAACGCTCAGGGCCGGATTCGTGAGCCTGTTGAGACGGCGCTCGGAAAGGACGCAGATCATCGTGATGGCAACGCCGGCCATGTCCATAGGGAGGGACACCGGTGTCCCCTGGAAATTTGCACCCGTCAGCGTCAGCTTGAACTCGGGGAGGAATATCGGATTATCTCCGACGCCGTTCAGCTCTATTTCCACCTGCTTCCGGGCGAACGCAATTGCGTCGTGCGCGGCGCCGATCACCTGCGGCGTGGAGCGCATCGAATAGGCGTCCTGCACCTTCGTCTTTATTTTCCCCGTGAGAAGATCGCTCCCCTGTATGCACTTCAGGATCGCGCGGGAGCTTCGTATCGCTCCGGCGAATCCACGGTGTTCGTGGACCCGGACATCGTAGGGCTTCATGTTGGCGAACAGGGCTTCGAGATTCATTGCCGCCGCTATTTCCGCCTGCTTCAGCCACCGGTTCATGTCATAGAGGTGAAGGGCGCTCATCGCCGTCAGGACGTTGGAACCGTTGATCGTCGCAAGACCGTCGCGCGCCAGCAGCCCCGGAACGGGAATGCCTGCGAGGTTCATTGCGTCCCTGGCAGGCATCCTCTTCCCCTGGTAAAACGCTTCCCCCTCTCCCATCATCAGCAGCGCCACCTGGGACATCGGCGCGAGGTCGCCGGACGCTCCGACCGAACCCTTCTGGCACACGACCGGCGTCACGCCCTTGTTGAGGAGATCAATAAGCGTCAACGTGATCTCGGGACGGCAACCCGAGTTCCCGTGCGCGTGGACATTAATTCTCCCCGCAATGGAGGCACGGACCGACTCGATCGCGATCGGGTCGCCGATGCCCGCGGCGTGATTGTAAATGAGGTAGCGCTGGAACTGTTTCACCTGTTCGTCATCTAGGACAACCTCCGAAAACTCCCCGATGCCGGTGTTGGTCCCGTACATGATCTCATGGGCCTTCAGTTTGTCCTCGAGCATGACGCGGCAGACCTTGATCCGTTCGAGCGCCTTCGGATCGAGTTCCACCTTTTCACCGTGCCTGGCGATGCTGACCAGCTTTTCGATAGTGAGTGAGCTTCCATCTAACACTATGGGCATACCTTTTTCCTTTCGAAGCATTATGCGGCAACGGCACCTGCCGCGCCGGTAAGAGAACTACAATGCAGCGATGATCACGCGGACGTGCGAAACACACTCACTGCGCGGCACGGCGAACTGGACGGTGCGGGAGAGCTTCAGCCACTCCTCTCTCTGCGTCTTCTTGTCGGGGAGCTGCGCACCGAGCCTCAGGTTCTTGATCGTCACCTCCCCTTTCTGAAATTCGTCGCTGCCGACGAGGATCGCCAGGGGAATTTGCTGACGGTTTGCGTAGGCAAGCTGCTTTGCGAGTCCCCGCTCCTCACCGAGGTACATCTCCGTACTGATCCCCGCCTGCCGCAATTCACGCGTCAGTTTTTCGTATTCGACGATTTTCCCGGGTTCCATGACCGTCACGAGCACCTGTGCCGTTGACGGGTTCGTTCCCGCGAGGCCGAGCTTGACCATGGCCGCGAGAAGCCGGTCCACTCCTATGGCGGCACCCACAGCGGGTATATTCCGGCCAAGGAAGCGCGCAACGAGACCGTCGTACCGCCCCCCGCCGAACACCGAACCGAACTCCGGCGCGTCCGTGAGCATCGCCTCGAACACAGGTCCCGTGTAATAGTCCAGCCCGCGCGCAATGCTCTGGTCGAGGGCAACGAATTCGTCGGGAATGCCGAGCGCATCGAGTGACAAACATATGGCGCCCAGCCCCTGGAGGGCGCCGGCTGCCGACGGGACTTCTTTGAACAGGCGGGTCAGGGAAGAGAGAACCTCCGCGCGAGTCCCCCGGGGCACGGCAAGGAACTGCTTGATCCTGTCAATCTGAGAGACTGCGAGTCCGAGGCCACGTATCGTATCGCCTGAAGCGTCCACACGGCCCGTGCTCAGCTCGGCGGTAATCCCCTCGAGCCCGATCTTCTCGAGTTTGTCGAGCACCCTGAACACGGCATGAGATGAAGCATGGGGGATCCCCGCGAAATCAAGGAGGCTGTTCAGTACGTTCCTGTCGCTGAACCTGACGCGGAATGCGGATATGCCGAGCGCGCGAAGCGTGTCGTACATGCCGCAAAGGATCTCAGTGTCTGCCGCGGAAGAAGAAGTTCCCACTGAATCCAGATCGAATTGTGTGAATTCCCGGAACCGTCCCGCATCCGGCTTGTCCGCCCGCCAGACAGGTCCGACCTGGTACCGCCTGAAGGGAAGCGGGAGATCGGGATACTGGGCGACAACGCGGGCAAGAGGAGCCGTCAGGTCGAACCTGAGCGCGACATGCTCCTCCTCAGGGTTTTCAAATTCGAATATCTGTTTCGCATTGTCCTCCCCGTAACCCATGAGCGTCGCATGGTACTCCAGGGCGGGCGTGTCGAGCGGAAGAAATCCGTAGGATTCGTACACCCTGCGGATCGTGTCGATCATCTTGATCCGCGCGTTCATCTGCCCGGGGAGGTAGTCCCGGAATCCGCGCAGAAGCCGCGGTTCCACTATCCTGTCGTCAGCCATAGAGAGAACGGGGAGAGATTCGGAATGGGCGTTAATTCTTTAAAGATACCCAGATAGCGGGTCAGATTCAACAGAGTGAATCAGGCACCGAACGTACAGCGCGGGAGATAAATCGAAGGGTGGAATTGTCCTGGCGAGAGGAAGTTCATGGAAGACCGTCAAACTTCCACTTGTGTGAACTCAACTGGCCCGCCCGGTGTCAGTCATGCCAGAAAAGTGCCCAGCCCGATAAGCTCTTTTTTCAGAGCGAAAAAAAGTTGTTGAATTGATTCCTGAAGGGACAGACCTTTTGTGCCCGCCGCATCGATGGAAGACACAATTCTATCGTGCAGGTCTAACCGCCGCTGACTACTGATTGAATCATTATAACTCAGCTTTGCAATACGCCTGGGAGAGCCGATTCCTGCCGAAATATCGAAGAAGAGCACGGATTGTTTTTTCAGGAGCCCATCCTTCGCGGTGTTTATCATACAGCTGAATGATGCCGTTGCCACCGTGGCCACTCTGCGCCCGAATTGGTAGCGCACATTTGAAGTCACCATATACCGGGGCCCCTCCTCTGCAAATGTACTTTATTCAACGCAACTTTACCGAAACGAAAGGAGATTGTCAATGCAGCAGGTCACATGGGGGGTTCTGACCACCTGTTTTGGGGGGGGGTCGGACCGACCCAAGAAGTGAACCAGTAAAGGAGCAGATCGGGTCGTTTCAGGGAGGGCAGTTTGCTATTTCGAGTACTGGCGACTGGATTCGAACCAGTGACCCCCAGATCCACAATCTGGTGCTCTAACCAACTGAGCTACGCCAGC
>CAWIOS010000001.1:0-44629 GCA_963837815.1 Ignavibacteriota bacterium | reverse complement strand
CAGGGCGCCCCAGGACGGTGTGCGGTTTGACACGCACGGTATTTGATGATGACGCGATATCTTTGCGAGAACATTCGGCCGACAGAGCAGGAATAATGGAAGCAGTAGAGAATGACAGTAGGTGTGGTCCATTCCGTGGGAGGGCAGGATGGCTCGACAGAACGGGAATTAAAGAAGGACAAACTTACGGCAATATTCCGCAATAACGGTGCTTTTAAAAAGGGATACACAGCAAGGGTCAGGTTTGATGATAAGCCGACGGTGGTTGTCTGCCTTTGCATTTGTTTTCAGGGAGAACACAAACACGAGATTAAGTCGTCGGTCGGGCAAGTGTTTTCAAGTCTGTTTTCAGTTCGTGAACATCTGGATACAATCTTTCTCAACGATTTCCAGGAGAACGAGCTCGCCGTTGTTTGTAAACCTTTCTTCAGTGCGATCGTGCCCGCTAGGTGAGGCGCCCCAGGACGGTGCGCGGGGGATCTGTTCGCGATATTCATTGCGGCCTCTCCGCGCGGTTGGAAGGTCGGATCGGTTGTGACAATGCTCAGGAAACCCGCATAATTCAGTCTGGCCGCAGGGAGAAAACGGGTACCAATGTTCAAAGGTCTAGCTAAATCCGTTTATGAGTGGTGCATTGATCATGGGTACGATCCATTCGTCGTTGCAGCATTGATTCCGCTGTTCTTTTTTCTACAGAGGAAGGATATTTCAAATCTTCGGAAAGTGGATCCGCATTGGCGGTATATGTGATGTAGAGATCCTCTTTGCTGCTTTTATGGTTGTGGTGGCAATAGCTGAAGTTGCCGGCCTTACACCAAAGAGGTGAAATCACAAGGGCGCCCCAGGACGGTGATGCGGATTTGGTCTAATCAATATCTTTGCGACGACACAAGGTGTTCCCATGAAAACCGCTTTGCTTCTTGCTTTCGCGTTCGGAGTATTCAGCTTGCCCTTCGATGCTCAAATGGGGGGCTTCCGCGAAGAGTTCTAACCCACGGATGAAGATTTCATCTCCGAGGCCCTGCATCAAGCCGTCGGACTTGAGAAGCTTCCGGACGTTAACCTCCTCTAAAGACGATACCATACCCATCCTTGTCAACGGGACACGAGTACGACTGATGACTGGAAACTCGCTCAATATTACGGGAATATACCTTCACACGTTGATCGTCGGCCGATTCATCCTGTTGACTCGCCTTTATCGCAAAGTCCGCCGAGGACGAAGACTTCAACTACCTTTTCCTCATTCTCCGCCGCGATAAGGAAACTGTCATTATCGATTTGATCGCTGAATTCGTCTCAAGGCCGGAAGCGACGCGATCGTTGTTGATCGAGGTCGCATGACCTTGGTCTATACGTACTCTAACGGCGTTTGCACATTAGTCAAGTTGACTCGTTGGTTCGGGTGATTGTCAAACCTAATAAGTGGCGCCCCAGGACGCTGTGCGGGTTGAGTTGTCAAGGAGTACTCCAACTGTTCCCAGCCAATCGGAGGCCCGTAAGTGAAATATTATGTTCTGAACACTTTGCCACCCGACCCGTACCGAGAAGCGAGAGTAGAGGTCTACAAATCGGAGCACCAGAGTAAAGGTCCTGCCCCACAGTGCGACGTGTGCGGGAACTTGATTGGACCTTATCAGTACCTCCCGCCTTTTCATGATATAGAGTTGGAGTTGGAGCCGAGAGTTACTCGATTTGGCGATGTGCTTTCCTTTAGTGCAGATGCTCTTCTTGTTTCAGAAGACTTCAAGAACTCCTGGCAAGAAGAAGGGCTGATCGGACTCTCCGGGTTTCATCGAGCAGAAGTGTCTCGCATTATAGGAAAGACACACGCGAAGGATGATTGCCCGCGATACTATCACGTTAGTGTTGCCCGGGGTCGGGCAGCGATTGATCAAAAAGCATCCGTGCTAATCAGAGATGGCTCCCAACCTATATGCACTCAATGCCGAACGGGCGGCTTGGTCAAACGCGTTGCCAGGATAGTCCTGGAGGAGAATACCTGGAGCGGAGAGGACATCTTTATTGGGCGGGGATTGCCAGGAACCATTCTCGTGACGGAGAAGTTTAAGATATTCTCGGAGCAACATGCCTGGAGAAATACCTTGCTAATCAACGCAAAAGATTATTCGGTGGACTTCTGCCCAAACCAGAATTAGGTGATTTGCCCCCCTTGTCAAAGCACGACAACCCTCTGCGCCAAGCTTTTTACGAACTCATCAATCCCCACTTCGAGGTCGTTCATGTCCTGCAGCACTTTCATCCCCCCATCACCGTCTGCCGAGGATTAGAACACGAATCGGCCTGGAATCGAACCGCGTTTTTTTCGCTCGCCAATCACTTTCTTCAACACTGGCGCGGCGAATTCTCGCTTTTCGGTCCGAATTCCGGGGAGAGAAGTAGGACTTTTTCCGGAGCTTGATTACGAATCGGGCTGGGGTGGGAACCACGATCCATAGAGCCCATTGATAACTGATGCAATAATCTTCGGGTCGCTTTTCAAATAGTCCCAGAATTGATCGTAGGGGCTTCTGCGGTCGGTTTCGGGCTCAAATGCTTAGGCTTCAGACAATTGCTGGTTATCCCCCGTGCTCTCTTGCCTCACGATGAGAATCTCTCGAATTGACAAGGGTTCCCCGCTTGTTTGGGTCGATTTTCGAGAGGGAATTGAGGAGGATTTGGGGTCGCAGGAAAAACTATCGGGCGTGGGTCTGGACCAGAATCCATCTCGAAGCACTCGCGGAGAGATGGATGGTATTAGTATGTACTAATATATAAAGGGGAAGAAACGCGTTTTCAGGGCCGTCAATATTGAGAGAATAGAGACGGTTGCAACCGTTAGGGGCAGACCGCGCAACATTTAGGGGGAGACGGTGCAACTGGTGGGGGGAGACCGAGCCAAAGTTTCATCACAGCAGCATTCCGGAAACGAGTTGAGGGATCATTTCGGGTTAGAACCTTATTCGGTCGACCGTCTTCTGCAGGTTTCCCGTCTGGAGATGTGAGTACTTCTCCGTGACTCGACTGGATGAGTGCCCGAGTAATTTTTGGACTTCATAGAGGGTGGCGCCCGCCTGGACAAGCCACGAGGCGTGCGTGTGCCTCAGGGAATGCCAGTGCAGATCTTCTGAAAGGCCAGCATGACGAAGATGTTTTTTGAACTGATGGGTTAAGTAGCTCGGGGCTATTTGGGACCGCTTCTTGGTGAAGACAAACTCCGTAGTGGTCCGGTTTGATTTGGCGTCCAGCATTTCACAAATCGTTGTACTTATCGGGATAGTTCGCCTCCTCCCCTGTTTTGTGTGGAAGTTGGGATGACCCTCGATGTGAATGAGCCTTCGTTCCAGGTCAATATCGTCCCATCGCAAATTGACGATCTCCCCTTGACGCATTCCTGTCGCTACTGCAAAGATGATCATTTCCCTCAACCAGGATGCCTTCACAGTATGCAATAGAGCATCAAGATCAGCATGGCTAAAGAACACAGGACTCTTTTCTTCTACCCTTGCCATCTTGCCACGGGCAAAAGGATTCACCTGTAATAATTTCCAGCTCACAGCGACGTTCACAGCAGCTTTGAGTGCTCGCAATTCTATATTGGTTGATACAGGTCGGACCCTCTCCAAGCGCCGAACCTTATATGTGTCGAAATGCCGTAGCGTCAGTGAATTCAGTGTGATATCTCCCACTATGTCCTCAAATAACCTGAGCGCTTGCCGATAGATGATAAACGTCCGCTTGGCGTAAGTTATCTCCGCATATTGAAGAAAGTCCTTTACAAATTGAGACAATGGTGTGGTTATTTGCTTCGGACTGAGCAGGGTTTGAAGATTCGCCAGCGCCTTCAGGGCGTCAGACTTGACCGACGTACTCGTGGATTTCCAGCGGACCCGGCCTTGATCGGAGTACCCAACGTAGTAGATTCCGTTGTTACGCTTGTAAAGGTAGACCTTGGGGGTTGAAGGCATTGTTGAAGTCTTTCATTCAACAATCCTTTCAACAGGGGTAGGTGTTTTTGCGGAAATCAGCGTGGATGGACCGGCTCCAGTACGCGTGTGAGGCGTACGCTCTGAACCAACTGAGCTAAGCGTCCAGGATTTCTATGCTGATTTCGAAGCTTCTCTGTCGGTCTTTCTGCTCCCAGACGACCACCTGTTAGCAGTCCTTCACCGCCACGCCGTCGCAATGGGAAAACCTGAACGACGAGATCGATGAACAAAGGTACGGTTTGGAGACTTGAAAATCAACTGATGGGCTATGACGCCGGAATCCTGCCGACGACATGTGATCCCCCTATCCCAGGTCGCATCCCGCCATTATGCTGTTGAATCCAACGGGAGCCTGGCGGCCCCATCATACTCCCGGCAGCGCCCAAAATCAACAACGCTCCACCTCCGAGGCTGGCATATGAGCGACGATCTCCCCAGAGACGCATAAATGATGAGAGCCCGATTCTCATATGTCGGCTCCTTGGGCGACAGGATCCGGTCATTTCATCGGGGGCTATTGCCATGCGGCATGGGGGAAGGCTCCTTCATCTTCAATTCATGATACCATTTTTGCATGATGTAGAATGCCCTTTTCTTCTGTCCTTTGTCAGAAACCAGACCTTTGCGATTAAAATCATCCTGAAATCCTGGAAGCAGACGACGAGGTGATCTGAAGTCCTTTAAGATCCACGGCGTTATGCCGGCCAATCCCGGAATGCGCTTGAACATGTTGACGCTATGAATATACATGTCCTCCTGATAGTCTTCGGTAAATCTGTCCGTCATTGCTCCCCGCAGCCCGTAGACACATTCCCCTCCGAATTCGCTGATCATGACCGGTTTGTTTTCGGGCAATCTCCACTCCACACGATCGCATTTTTCAGGTAACCCGTCATACCACCCTACATATTCATTGAAGCTGATAATATCAAACAGTCTTCCCAGCGAGTCGTTCACGGTCATTACGCCCGGCTTCGTTTCTTCTTTCTCAAGAGCCGCACTCACAAACCGTACATTATCCATGGCGCGAGCTTTGGCCGCCAATCGACTCAGAAAATCAAACCGCTCCGGACTTTGCGGTGTTTCGTTGGCAATGGACCAGATAATGATGTTCGTTCTGTTCTTGTCGCGGGTGATCATATCGACAAGTTGATTCTCGGCATTTCGATATGTTTCCGAATTACTCCAATGAATTGTCCAGTACACGGGTATTTCGGACCAGACCAGAAGTCCCATTTTTTCCGCCTGACGAATCATCTGTTCGTTGTGCGGGTAATGTGCAAGCCGGACAAAATTGCAGCCCAGTTCCCTGGCCCATCCCAACAGGATGGCAGCATCATCGGACGAATATGCCCGGCCGTTGCGATAGGCGGCTTCTTCGTGAATGCACACACCCCGGCAAAATATCTCTGCCCCATTGAGGACAATCCTGTTTCCCTTGGTTTCGATTGTCCTGAACCCGATTTCGTCCGATATCGTATCACCTCCAGTTGAGATTGTCACTTTGTAGAGTTTTGGGTTTTCAGGACTCCAATAGACAGGATTCGCTCTCGTTTCGAAGTCTGCATAGCCATTCCTATCCGTGTGTACTTCCCGGTTTATCCGTAACTCGGGTATTTCTATCCTGACCTTCTGATCGGTTTCGATTCCGTCCAGCTGAACCCAACCGTTGATGATGTTCTTATCCCCTTTTTTCAGCTGGAGATAATAATCGCGAATGAACGTGGCGGGTGTTTCAATCAGATTCACCTGGCGCGTGATCCCTCCGTAGTTCCACCAGTCGGTGTTGATTGTCGGGACACCTTCGGGTAATCGCTTATTGTCCACTTTCACCACGATCGAGTTTTCGCCGGGTTTTATCAACCCCGTAACTTCGAAATTGAAGGGTGTGAATCCGCCCACATGTTTGCCAATTTCTATTCCGTTAACGAAAACAATCGCCTCGTAGTTTACGGCAGCAAAATGGAGAAATTGACGATTTCCTCTCCGGGGGTTGTATACGAATCGTTTTCTGTACCACACTGTCCCTTCATAATAGTATAATTCAGCTCTCTGTGTATTCCAGTCACCCGGAACGGACAATGTTTTATCAGTAGCGAAATCATACTCCTGCAGTACACTCCTGTCGACGATATCCCTGTCACTCCCGAAGCCATTGGGCATTGGTTCCCGCCGGTAATCATAGTATCCATTTTCATACGGATCGACGATGGTTCTCCAAAGACCGTCCAGCGATGTGGTATTTCGTCCGTCCACATTAATAAGGAGGGGATGTTCGTGACCCGATACTGCAACTGACGCGCAGGCCAACATCATGAATACGGCGTGCTTTAGAATACGATCACCTCCGATAAAATGAACCTGTTGTTGGTGGAATCACGATTACCGCTGTTTCAATGCTTGTATGCGCGGACTGCAATGTCGTCCTCATTTGTGAAATTAGTGCAGAACGTTACCTCTTAATGGATTTCCAGGTGAACCCAAGAGCTGAATACTCGACAATGTTTTCACTGTCCTCATTTCAAAAAGAGAAGCTTCTTTATCGAGACGTTCGCCCCCGCCTGAAGCCGGTAGAAATACATGCCTGAAGCAAGGCCGGTCCCGTCAAACCGGGCGCTGTAATGCCCGGCGGCCTGAATCTCATTGATCAAAGTCGCCACTTTCTGGCCCAGCGTGTTGAATACGTCGAGCGTCACGTTCATGCGGCCGGGTATGCTGTATCGAATCATTGTGGACGGATTGAAGGGGTTGGGGTAATTCTGCTCAAGCCTGAAAATTACCGGCTCATCACTCCCCTGGATTGCGACAGACGTGGCCATCTCCGACAACGGACGTCTGAACACACCTGCGTCCTGAGTACCCGCAAAGAGGTTTCCGCCATTTACGGCAAGAGCGTTCACCCAGGAGGAGGTCAGGCCGTCATTGACCGGGGCCCAGCCCCCTCCCCTGTCTGAGGAGGCAAAGATACCGCCTGAAAATGTCCCGGCGAAGAGATTTGTGCCGCTGACGGCAAGTGCAGGAACGCCGACATCTGTCAGGCCCGAACTGACTGCCGTCCAATTCGAACCGCTGTTTGTGGAACGAAATACGCCGCCGGCGGTTCCCGCGAACAGATCGCCTCCTGAAACAATGAGGGCGTAGACAAGCGTGTTCGTCAGTCCGGAGTTGATCCCGGTCCAATTCGCACCGCCGTTTGTCGAGAGGAATATTCCCCCCTCAGTGCCTGCGTAGAGATTCAGACCGGACACCGCGAGAGACCTGAGGGTGGTATTTGTCAGGCCGGTGTTGACCGCGCTCCAGGTTTTGCCGCTGTCGGAGGAGACCATAACTCCCCCGCCTCCGGCGTCGCCGGCAAAAAGATGCGTGCCACTGAAGGCGAGAGCGACGACCCAGTTGGATGTCATGCCGGTCTGGCTCCAGGCGGCTCCTCCATTGGTGGAAAGATAAACGCCGTTTCCTTCCGTTCCTGCAAAGAGATTTATGCCTGAGGAGGCAAACGAAAAGACGGGCGTATTGGAAAAGGCGAAGCCCGTATTCGCCGCCGACCAGTCAATGCCGGTGTCCGTTGTCAGATAGATCCCGCTGGGATACGTGCCTGCGAGAATGCTCGAGCCCCCGCCCAACGCCGGATTGACTACCAGCGCATTGACATCAACGTCCGTCAGTCCGACACTCGCTGCCGTCCAGCTCGTGCCGTTGTCCGTGGACCGGAAGACGCCGTTCCCCTCCGTCCCGGCCAGGATTTTTGTGCCCGTAGTGACAAGGGCACCTACCTGTGATGAGGGCAACCCAGTGCTCGCCGCGCTCCAAGTCGCACCGCTGTTTGTAGAGAGAAAGACGCCGCTCGACGTCCCTGCAAAGAGATTCTGTCCCGAGATAAGAAGTGCGTCGATGCCAACGTCCGTCAGCCCCGTATTGACGGGGGCCCAGGACGTTCCGCTGTTCGTCGAAAGATAGATGCCGTCATTCGTCCCGGCAAAGAGACTCGTCCCGGAGACAGCGAACGCATACGCCCCGAGACCCGTGAGCCCCAAATTCACCGCCGTCCAGCCACCTCCGTTGTTCGTCGAGAGGAAAACACCGTTGGTAGTCCCGGCAAAGAGATTCGTGCCTGATGCGGCAAAGGCATTGATCCACTTTGTGGTAAGGCCCGTATTGACAGGCACCCAGCTTGTGCCGTTGTCCGTCGATATGAAAACACCGTTCCAGGTTCCGGCAAAAAGGCTCGTTCCGGAGACGGCAAGAGCATTGACGCCCACCGTCGTCAGACCTGAATTCTGGGCAGTCCAGGTCACTCCGTTATCCGTCGAGAGGAACACGCCCTGGGGTGTCCCCGCAAACAGGTTCGTCCCGGCAAACGCAAGGGCATTGACGGAAACGCCCGTCGAACCGGTATTCACCGCAGTCCATGAAGTGCCTCCGTCGGTCGAACGATAGGCCCCGCTCAAAGTCCCGGCAATACAATTCGAACCGGAGACGGCAAACGACTGTACGTTGCAGTTGACACCGAAGGGACCGGTCTGGATCCACTGGGCCACACTCGGATTCAAACTGCCGAACAGACATATCGACGCGACGATGTATCTGAGCGTGAATTTCATCTGCTATTCCTCCCGGTGGACAGGCGAAGAAAATTCAGAACATTCCCCCTGTTGCCATGATATTTGAGTGGCTGCAGAGACGCTTCACGGTCTTCAAAGTAGGCAAAAAAAACGGCGTCTATCCAAAGACAGAGCCGACAATTGAAGAACGTGGAGGCAATATATCGCGTTACGTTGCGATAGTCAACAGAACAAGACCGAAGACCTTCTCACAGAAATACAAGACCTCTTCTGGTCACTCCCGCTCCCGGAAATGGTCAAAAGAGGTCCCTGTCAAAGCGCACCCCAGAGAACCTGATCGTTCAGCTTCCCCGCTGGCCGCCCCTCCGGATTGCACCGCTCCCCCTGTAGCTTCCGTCGCCGCGCGACTGGGGAGGGCCTTTCATGCCCCGGCCGCCGTGAAGCGCCTGAGCCTGCGCGTGAAATTCATCACCGGGCTTCAGCATCTTGACACGAAGCGGTTTTCCCTGCATGTCTTTCCCGCGCAGGGCGTGAACCGCCGCCCGCGCCTCGGAGGCTTTTCTCATCTCGACAAAACCGTACCCTTTCTCCTTCCCGATGGAAGCAGCAAGGACTTCTCCGAATTCAATGAACATCGACTTCAGCGCGGTGTCATCGACGTCAACGGGGAGATTTCCGACGTAGATTTGCATGATGAGCTATCCCTCTGCAGTTCGTGAACCGTGGCGCCTCGCGCGATGCCCACAACGCACATCGGGGCCCGCACGGCATTTCCGTGTGTTAATGTAGGAGAGATTCGCGAGAGTGTCAACCTGCCGATTTGGAGCGGAAAAACAGCTGATGCATCTCGCCTGCAACGTTGGAACAGAAACTTAACCTAAGCAACTAGCGCATCAAGAGTCGCGATTCCGCGTCAATTGACGCAAGTTCATCACCGGAGAGCGTGAGATTCATCGCGGCGGCGTTTTCCTCCGCCTGTGCCGGGGACGCCGCGCCCGGAATCGCTACAACCGTCGAGCCGCTGAACGCGACGAGCCACTGGAGGGCGACCTGGGCAATTGTCACACCATGCGCCTTCGCGATACTGCCAAGGTGACTGACAAGCGGGCGTGTTTTCTCAAGACCGGCACGGGAAAAACTCCTGAGATAGCGGCGAACTCCGCGCACGCGGCCGGAAGAAGCGTCCGGGCTGTGATATTTCCCCGAGAGTATCCCCTGTGAGAGCGGAGAATACGATATGACGGAGACCCCGAGCTCTTTTGCGGCATCAAGGAGGCCGTTCGACTCGATATTCCGGTGGAGAAGGCTGTAACTCACCTGGTTTGAAACGAGCCGGAAGCCGCGGCTCCGGAGCCGCCTGTCCGCACGCCTCATCAGCTTTTCGTTGAAGTTGCTCACGCCCGCGTACCTGATGCTCCCCGCTTCCATCAGTGAGGCCATCGCATCGATTTCCTTCTCGACGCTCGACAGGCCGATGGGTTGATGGACCTGGTACAGATCGATGGAAAATCCCGCCAGCCGGCGGCGCCGGTTTTCAATCGTCCGGGGGATCGAACGGTACGTCCGGAATGCGGGCCACCATTTTGTCGCAATCACGACATCTCCCGTTTTTTTCCCCGCGGAGGTCAAACTTTCTGCGAGTACCTCTTCCGAGGTCCCCCAGCCGTAGGCCTCCGCCGTGTCAAACCAGTTGATCCCTCCTTCCAGGCTTCTGCGGACGATCTCACGGGGGACAGGATCCGGGAGTTCAGGCCAGTACCTCCCCAGAAGTCCTGATCCCCGGCTGAATTGCCAGCATCCGAGTCCGACCGGACTCACGCGCAGGTCTGATGACCCAAGTGTCCGCAGTTGCATAACACTACACTCCTGTTTCATTGTGACGTGATTGCCAGGAACGCTATCCGACGAACTCCAGTCCCCCTACCTTCCGGGATACCCGGTAGACCAGGAGCCGCTCGAGGACTGCAACGAGCGTGCCAAGCGCCGCAGTCCCCACGATATACGACAGGGGATTGACGTAGAAGTAACGGGCAAAAAACGCGAGCATCGCCAGCAGGAGAACCGGCCCGAGAAACACGACAAACGTCGTAAGTCCGATCTTCTCCCCGACGCCCCGGGGCGCCGAAAACGGAAGGCGCGGTGCGATGAAGAACGCTATCTGCAGGAGAAGCTGGCTTGCCAGGAGAATCACCACCTCGTGCATAAGCACGTGAACTATGTTCCGGAAAAAATAGTAAAAGACAAATCCCAGGAGAAGGAGATACGGTATCAGGAAATAGACGACAAGGACCCTTTTGACCGCAAGGACAAGCGCAGCCCTGTCCGCGGGAGTCGCGAAAAAGATCCATGCCGCCTGAAAATTGTCCGATCTGCCGATCTCGTCTTTCAGTATTCCCGGGAAGAGGATGATCGCAATATAGAGGAGCGAGGACCCGGCCATCCCCCTGATGTCCAGCGTCGGCTGAAACGGATCGTAGAATCTTCCTCCTCCGTGCAGGCCCTGATAGATGTACAGAGCGGTCAGGGGGATGATCCCGAGGACGGTCATCTTGAACTTGATGTCATACCGGAACTGGCACGCGATGAGCGTCGCGATCGCCCTGTCCTCGGATCGTTTCAGAAGGGAAACCATGCGGCGAAGCCGGAGGGGAGGCCGGCGCGCAGATTCCAGAACCGCAGCACGCGATATCGACTCCGCGTACGTCAGAGAGATTTTCGACATCCCCGCAGGGAGGAGCGCGCCGAGGAAGAGGATCCCGCAGGCGGCCATTATCATGTTCTGTGCCGTCCAGAGCCCGGCGGCAAGCGCGGTAAACGATGAAAACCAGACGGGAGGAAGGAAAGACCACCACCACGGTTCCGCGGTCGTTATCCCAGCCATAAACCGGGAAATCCGCGAGGAAAGGAGCCCGAATCCGCCGTAGATCAGGAACGACATGGACATCTGAAAGTACGCCATGAGCGTCATGAGCCGCCTGTACGGAATGAGCCTGAGCGCTAGCGCGTACAGAAGGACCATCGCCATTCCGGTCGAGAGTGCATTGGCGCATGCCGCGATCACCCACACGAGCGCTTCGGCGGGCCCCCTCTTCACGGCATAGGAAATGGCCGCCGGAAAATTCAGTACGCCGGCAAAGAGAAGCGTCAGGAATATGATCACGCTGACGCGGGCGGCGTAGTAGGTGCGCGACGTGACGGGCTGCACGCTCAGGACGGCGTGATCCTCGGGCGAGATGATCGTCGCGCCGAATTCGAGAAGTATGATTGACGCGATGAAGAAGGAGGTGGGGATGAGCACGACGGACGCGGCCACTGAAGGGTCCCCCCCTCCCCACGGGACGACGGCGAAGACCAGACCGAGGAGAAGGTAGAAAACAAGCATCACGACGATCCCGGCGGCCCGGGAGGACTTGCCAGTCTTGAGACCCTTGATGGATGCGGGGTTTCTCCTGAGGAGGAGGTACGACGCCCGGAGGAGCGCACGCCACTGGATGGGGTCCACCCCGAACCACGCGAGGAACCTGTCGATCATCATCGCCCGAGAGCCTCGAGAAAATCCCGCGCGGATTCCCGGGCGTCCCGCACCCCCGTCAGGCGGCAGAACGCGTCTTCGAGCGTCTTCTCTCCGACCCTGTTCGCGATGAGCTCCGGGGTCCCCTCGGCGATGATGGAGCCTTCGTTGAGTATGATGATCCGGGGACAGAGCTTTTCCACCACGTCGAGTATGTGGGAGCAGAAGAGCATCGTCATCCCCTGCGCCGAGAGGCGCTTGATGATCTCCTTGAAGACGAGCGCCGCGTTGGCATCGAGCCCGTTCAGGGGTTCGTCGAGAAAGAGAACGCCGGGCTGATGGATCAGGGCGGCCGAGATCAGTACCTTCTGCTTCATCCCCTTCGAGTACTCCTGGATCCGCTGATCCCGCTGTGCCCGTATGCCGAAAAGATCGAGGAATTCGTCCGCCCGCCGTTCGGCGACGTCCCTGTCCAGGTGGTGCAGATCGGCCACGAAATGCAGGTATTCGCCCCCGGTAAGTGTTTCAAACAATGCTCCGGATTCGGGAACGTACCCGAGCCGTTTCTTTGCTTCGATCGGTTCCTTGATAATGTCATAGCCCGCCACGGTCGCGGTGCCGCTCGTGGGGCGAATCATACCCGTCAGCATCCTGACGGTGGTGGTCTTCCCCGCGCCGTTCGGCCCCAGAAACCCCACGATCTCTCCTTTGCCGACGGTAAAACTGAGCCCGCGAACCGCGTCTTTTCCGGGATATGTCTTCGTGAGACTGACCGCCTCTATCATCGGGGAATCGCCATCCTGTACTATTCAGAGTCATCATAGCAATTATCATCTACTCTTTCAAGGAGTCCGCGCGGGGGTGACTGAACATGGCGCGGCACCTGAGCTCTTCACGGAGAGCGACGATATCTTCGCGCAAATCCGACGCCTTCCCGGGATATGCGGTCTCAGCCCTTGTGAGCAGCCGCATGTGGCGTTTCAGGAGCGCCCGGAGCTCGCTCTCCAGATCTTCCGGCATCCTTCCTGAAAATCGCGGATTGAGTGCGGCCTCCCGCAGGAACCGGGACTGCCTTCGCCCATCGGCCGTGATAAGGAGCGCGTCCTTCGCCCGCGTGAGCGCGACGTACGCGACCCTGCGCTCCTCCTCGAGTTCCGCAGGGACGGGGCGCTGACGCCGGCTCAGGTCGAAGAAGACCACACGCTTGAATTCGCATCCTTTTGCCCTGTGGATGGTGCTGAGGACCACTTCGTTCCGCCTGTCCGGTCGGGAAGAAGGCAGTTGTGTGCCGGGCATGTTCATCCGGGAGGCCCGGATATGCGCGAGAAAATCAGCGGGTGTCCGGTGCGTCTCAGAAACAGCGACGATCACGTCAAGGCACGTCTGATCGTCCGGCTCGTCCGGATCAGAAGGGGCGGGTCCCCGTTCGGCATACGATCCCCTCAGGTTGACCGTTCTGTCGAGTTCCGCGATGAGTTCGGCCGGAGAGAGGGAGTGAGAAACGAGTTGGAGCCTGCCGATGCAGTCCATGAATCTCTGTAACGATCCTTCCTCGCGTTCAGTCAGTGTGCCGGAACCCGGGAGACGTTCCAGGTCAGCCCAGCATGCCAGGCTGTCAATGCGACTTCGCGGGAGCACCCGGTCCGGCCTCCTGAGGACCCTCTGGATATCCTCCTTCGCCGCGAGCCCGGGAAAGAGAAGTACGTTCAGCCAGGAGGCGACATCCTTGCCGGCACGGGAAGCGAAGAGGCTCCCGTCGTCGACGGACGTATGCGGTATGCCCAGCGCATCGAGCGCGAGCGCAACAGGAAACTGGAGTGCATTGTACCTGAAGAGGACCGCCGTGTCGCGCCGGAGTTCAGGGAGGTCACCGCCCGATATCCATTCCGCCGCTGACTGCGCCTGGTTCCACAGTCCGGTGCGGAGGACTATGTCGAATCCGCCCCGGGGGGCACCGGGACGCGGGACGACCTTCTTCGCCACGCGTTCACTGTTCATCCCGATGAGCCAGCCGGCGTGCGTGACGATCTGCTCCGCGGAACGGTAGTTTGTCGAAAGCGCGGATTCGCGCGCGCAGGGGTTTACGCGGGAAAAATCGAGTATGCTCCGCACCTCCGCACCGCGCCATCCGTAGATAAGCTGGTCGTCGTCTCCGACGACAAACAGGTTGTTTTCGGGAAGGGCAAGTATCCTGAGAAGAAGAATCTGGGCCCGGTTCAGGTCCTGGAATTCATCGACAAGGAGGTACCTGTATCGCTCCTGGTATTCCCGCCGCAATTCATCGTCATCGAGAAGCACACGCAGCGCCCAATAGATCATGTCGTCGTAATTCATGATCCCGCGTTCCGTCTGAACCTCCAGGAGACGCGAAAAGGCCGGACCGACCCGGACGGACCCGCCACCTGCGTCCGCGTTCAACTCTTCCGTCGGAAGGAGATCCGTTTTCGCCCTGCTCACGAGCCGCAGGAAATGTTCAATCTCGTTTACGCCGGACTGCGGACCCCCCGGGGAGAGATCACGCAATATTTCCGTAACAAGTTCACACATCAGAGAGGGTTCAGCCGCGGCCTCAAACCGGAGCAGGCTCCCCCGCCTGACGATTTCGTAACCAAGGGAATGGAACGTCCTCGCAACGACACGGCAGAGATTTTTTCCCGCGAGCCGTGCGTTCATTTCCCCGGCCGCCTTCCTGTTGAATGCGAGGGGAAGAATGGCCCCGGGCTCGATGCCACCATTGACAAGAGTACATACACGGTTGACTATCGTCTTCGTCTTTCCCGAGCCGGCGGGAGCGAGAAGACGCATCGGCCCGGCTCCGTGCGAGACAGCACAGGACTGGGATGCATCCATGTCAGGATCGAGCGCACTCTCATCCTTTGCCGCGGGGAACATATCGGGGGAGGGAAACCGTGCAGCGGCGGCGCGGGCGTCCTGGGTCTCGAGAAGCCGGATCATCTGTTCCGTGGAAAGAAACGCATCGACGGCGGCGAGATCCGTGTGGAGGAAACCGGACAGGGCAGAGTGCGCAGAATACTCTCCCCGTGCAGCGGCGGAAAAGAAACAGATGGGCGTCCCGTGAAACCACGCGGGGAATATCACATGGTGGACGAGTGAGGGGAGGAGGGGCGAACGGGGGGGGATGTCCTGAAACACCACAACCGGGCGATCCCGACGGAACTGACATGCCGGATGTGCCGGGTCCCGGGAGGCAATGACGGAATCGATATTCAGGCTAATGTTCCTGCAGGCTCCGCGGAAAGTGTCAAAGGAGCGGCGCGAAGCACCAAACGTCGAGAACCCGCGAGCGAATGGTCCGAAGCAGCCGCGTCCCTCCTTTCGCCGCCCGAGTCCGCGGGACATCACCCGCTGATCTCACGGAGAACCTCAATTCTCCGCAGGATTCCGGAAGGGAAGTGGACCACATCCAGAAGCCGGCCGTCCGGGGCGACAACGATCGCGGACGTTTTCCCCACGCCGGACCGTTCGAACAGAGCTCCGCTGTCCACGGAGACGGGAAACCGGTAGCTGTTGCCCGAGGCCCATCCCTCGAGCAACCGGGACTGCGCAACAGCGCTTCGCGTCGAATCCCTGCGCGCAATAAGCCGGACATTGACGGCAAAGCGGAATCTCTCACAGTTCAGTGAATCACAGAATGAAAGGAAATCGTCGAGACAGAGCTGACAGGCGAAATCATCGAAGTCGGCAAGCAGGAGCACAGCCGGACGCCCCCGGGGTTCACCGAATTCATCCCCGGGCAGGATATTCCCGGCCGGGACTCCCGCCTGTCCGCCGGATGCCGGACGGGGCCAAATGACGAGCGCGGTCCCCCAGAGAAGAGCGGAAAGAGGGAGGAGGATCCTGACAGGAAGGGGAATCCTCGCGTTCTCCTCCGCCGCCGAATTCTCGCGAATCAGAAGGAATGCAAGCGATGCAAGGAGGATATCGAGGCCAGCCTGTCCCCTCGCGGGGAGATCCGGTCCAAAGCTGCCGAAACAATTGCACGGCGTATCCGCACCGCGAACGATTGCGGCGGAGAGGACACATGCGAAGAGAACAAACATGACCGCGGCTGAAGTGGCCGCCGCGCGCACGAAGCGCCGGACGAGAAGCATGAGGCCCGTCCCGAATTCCAGCACAATGAGGATCGCAGCCCCGGCGGAAGACACGCTTTGCGGCACGCCTGAGAGATTCGAGACGCTCACGGCAAAGGAGCGGAAAACGGAGATCTTGGAAACCGATGCCGCCGCCAGAACGATCCCGAGAAGCAGTCGGACGAAATCGGGAATATATGACCGTATGATTTTGAACATCGGATGCTCCAGGTTTTCCGGCGGGCTATCGCAGCGAGTATCTCTCAACTACCGTTCCCGTCTCATCGGTCGCATACAGGGCGCCCGGTTCTCCAAGTGCGATCAGGCGGCTCCTTGAACGGAGCACGAACGTCCGGAGAAGCGAACCGTCCCGGGCGCAGAGGAAAATATCCCGCCCGGGGTGAGGAGACCGGCTTCCTCCGAGAAGGAGTATGTGTCCGGCGCCGTCGACGAGCACCTTCCTGAAATACGTCTCCTCCGGCAGGCGGCGGTCGTCGACGTCCGCTCCAAGCAGGGCCATATTCCCGACGGAAAACCCCCCCCGGTATTTCCCTGCAGGCGTGTACAGGTCCACCCTGTTCATGAAGAGGTAGGCGACGACGAGCGTGCCATCCCCCGAAACGGCGATTCGGGCGGCGGCATACAAAGGATGGACCCTCCCCGTCGGCCTGAGGAGAACCGTGCGGGGGTTCTGCCCTTCCGCCTCGTCATACCGGAGCACTATCGCCCGCGACGTGTCGCTGTAGAGAGCGACGGCGATACCCCGCCTTCCGTCGGGGGCGACGTCGACGGGCATCCCTCCCCGGACGGCGAACTCCCCAGCATACCGGAGACGGGTATCGAACACCTGTATCCGCCGCTTCTCGCGCTCGAGAACAATGAGCTTTTCCCCGGCGAAGACCGAGAGTCCCGGAGAGCGGAATTCTCCGGGACCGCTCCCGCGGCCTCCCACTTTTCCGATGAACGCGCCCCGCCGGTCGAATTTCTTCACCGAGTAGTCAAGAAGGTCCGAGACATATACGTTGTTGCGCCGGTCGAGTGCAATGCCCGAGATGGAATACAGGCTTGCGTCTCGTCCCGCGGCCGGTGACTTCGCCGGGGCAAGGGGCTCTTCCGCCGCGGCCCCCCCGCGGACGCCCGGGGAGGCCGCAAGGAGAAAAGCAATGAGAAGCAGGTTCACGGAAATCAGGCGGTCAGTTGGATGACGAGCACCAGAAGTACCCCATGTTGCAGCCGCCGTCACAGCCTGCGACAAGGATCCCGCCGAACGGGCCGCCGAACGTCTGGTTGCACTGCCCGTAGCATCTCGTCAGGATATCGGCACAGGGTCTGGCTGCCTGAGCTCCGGGAAATGCGGCAAGAAGAAGGATGACGAGGAACAGAACGGAAAGAAGCGTGCGTTTCGCCTTCATGGGAGTCACCTCTCGTGCGATCGTGTGGGAATCGACTCCCGGGGAGTACATTCCGCGCAACGGAGCCGTGTGAGTTGCACCTGTAATACACACGTCGACGGGGGTTTTACGAACAGGGGGGGACGCTATCGACAAAAGGCGCCCGGGAAGGAGGGCGCGATCACGGTGCGGGAGGCAGGTTCTGAAAATAGGGGGCGAAGATGTACCGGATTCTCTCGAGGGAGCCCTCGATCACCATCTCCACGGTCTTGGCATACACGTCGAGCACGACAATCGCATTGACGGACGAATCCGTCGTCGTCGCCGCACGCAGCCGCTCGGCAATCGCGACATTGATGATCTGCATGTTCTCGTAAATCCGCGTGAGGCCGTCAAGTTCCAGGTCCGTCCGCGCCCCTTCCTTCTTCAGGAAGTACTGCGCGAGAAGGTACATGGAGGTCGCACGGTAGACGGTCTCCTCGTTGCTCGCGAGCGGGAGGTGAAATCGCGCCATGGGTCGGAGGAGCGCCGTATGCGGACATCCGCTCGCGGCGATAACGAGCCCCATGAGCGAGCTGATCCCTCTCTGCGCCGTCGTCTTCTGCGTGATCGTCCGTTCCTCTGTGACGACCTCGAGATCCACCTTCTCGTGTGAGAGAAGCCCGTCAAACCTCTGCACGAGATTGACAAGCCGGAGTGCGAGCGGACACTCGGGGTGCTCATCGACTTTCAGGGGGCAATTCGGACACTGATGGAAATCCAGCCGCGTCCAGGGGGGGATAACGTCAGGCGTGTTTCCCCGCAGTTCAAGCGTCTCGGGATCCAGGCGTAGAACGAAGCTCTCGTCGGATCCGCCCGGAAGCTTGAAATCATAATACACTGTGAAATCCTTGGCCATAACAGACCGTTGCTTGTTAAGTGACCCCCCCTGCAAGGCAGAGAGAAGACTCGGAATTGGCGAAAGAGGAACATACATTTCAGGGCCTACATAATCAAGACTCTCCCCAGCGGGATGGAAATAGCCCGAATTCCCCCGAAAGAACAAGTCCGACCGGGGCGGGTCCGGAACCTTGCCCGGGCTACTCTCCTGTCAAAAAGTACTCCCTGATCTTCGACGCGGTCTTCGCTCCCACGACTTCCTCAAGCTGTTCGCCCGTTGCGAACTTCACCCCCTGGACCGACCCGAAGGCCTCGAGGAGCTCTTTCGCGCGCTTTTTTCCCACACCGTCGATGAGGTCAAGCTCCGTCTGCAGCGTTCGCTTCGCGCGCAGCTCCCGGTGATACGTGATGGCAAACCTGTGCGCCTCGTCGCGGAGCTGCTGGAGGAGACGGAGGCCGGAGGAGGTTTTCGCGATGAGTTCGGGATCGCTCCGCCCGGGAAGGAATACCTCCTCGAGCCTCTTTGCGAGACCGATCACGGGCTGGGAGCCGATCCCCAGTTTCTGCAGGACCTCCACCGCGCTCGAAAGCTGTCCTTTCCCTCCGTCCACGACAATGAGATCGGGAAGCTCCCCCTGCTCTTCCAGCACCCGCGTGTACCGCCTCTCGACGATTTCGCGCATGCTCGCGAAATCGTCGGGACCGGTCACCGACCGGATTTTGAATTTGCGGTACTCCCCCGTCCTCGGTTTGCCGTCGACAAAGACAACCATGGACGCGACGGGGTCGCTCCCCTGTATGTTGGAGTTGTCGAAGCATTCGATCCTCCGCGGGACTTTTTCCAGGCCCAGGTCCTTCTGAAGCGCGAGGAGGGGATGCGGAACGTAGTCCGCCCGCTTCATCTTCTGTATCTTCAGCTCGTCAAGGAGAAACCGGGCATTGCTCTTCGTGAGGCGCACGAGCTTGGCTTGCTCCCCCTCCTCCGGGGCGACAATTGAAACGCCGTCACCACGGCGCTCCCCCAGCCACCGCGTTATCGCCCCGGTATCGTCGAGAGGAGTCTGGATGACAATCTCGCTCGGGATGTCCTCCGCGTCGAGATAGTACTGCTGGAGGAGTGCCTCCAGGATCTCCCCTTCCGGCTTCCCTTCGACGTTTCCCATGTAGTAGTGCTGGCGTCCCACCATCTTGCCGTCGCGCAGTTTGAATATCACTCCGCACGCATCATCACCGTCGGCGGCGAACGCCATGATGTCCCTGTCCGTGGCATCGAGATCGACCGCCTTCTGGCGCTCGCTGTACGCCTCGAGTCCCTTGATCCTGTCCCTGATCACTGCGGCTTCCTCGTACCTGCGGGAGGCGGCGTGCAGCTCCATCTCCCCCTTCAGCGAGCGTATGAGCGTGCCGGTTTTCCCACGGAGAAGCGAGGCGACCTGGTCGATCATCGCGTTGTATTTCTCCTGCGCAACGAGCCCCTCGCACGGCCCCTCGCATTTCTTGATATGGTAGTCCAGGCAGACCTTGAACCTCTTCCTCCGGATCGCCTCTTCGTCGATGAAGAAGTTGCAGCTCCTGATCATGAATATGTCCCGTATCGCCTTCAGCGCGGAGCGGACGTTTTTCACGTCCGTGTAGGGGCCGAAATACCGGGACCCGTCGCGGCGGACCTGGCGCGTGATGAAGACCCGGGGGTACGGTTCTCCCGTAATGACGATGTAGGGGTAGCTCTTGTCGTCCTTGAGGCTGACGTTGTACCGGGGCCGGTACTTCTTGATCAGGTTCGCTTCCAGAATCAGCGCCTCGACCTCGGTATCCGTCACGATCACCTCGAGGTCCGTCGCTTTCGAGAGCATCTGTTCGATCCGCGGTCCCAGAGAGCGGGATTTCTGGAAATACTGGCGGACCCGGTTCCGGAGATTCTTCGCCTTCCCGACGTAGAGGACCTTCCCTCCCCTGTCCTTGTGCTGGTAGACGCCGGGAGCGGCGGGGAGGTTCTCCAGCTTCTCGGGGAGTGCGACGTCCTCCTTTGTAATCCGTATGTTCAGCGAGGGGGGAATCACGGCACTTACTTCATGAGTATCATCTTGCGTACGGCGGTGAGCGTTCCGCTCCCCGGCGGCTGGATTTCGACCCGGAAGAAATACACTCCCGACGCCCGTGCCGAACCGTCAAACCGGACGCTGTATTCGCCGGGGGTCTGCTTGGCGTCGACGAGCGTCGCCACGATGCGCCCGAGTATGTCATACACCCTCAGCCTGACTCCCGACGCCGCGGCACTCCTTGAGACGGTTCCCGGGACGTCGTACACGATCGTCGAGCCCGTATTGAACGGATTCGGATAATTCTGCATCAGGGAGAACGACAGCGTCGAGCCGGGCCCGGAGGGAGGGGGTATGGACGTCCCCGACTGGTGGAGCACCCAGCCGTCGGGATCAAGTGCGATGCTGTCAGGCTTCACCGGAAAGGCAATCGAGAAATCCTGCGTCCTGAGGCTGTCACTGACGGTCAACGTTGTGTCGCCCGTTTCCGTGAAGACGCGGACCTGCAGGGGCATGGTGTAGACCGGCCAGCCGGGATCCTGCTGCTGCGCGATGCGAAGCGTAAGCGTGGCGTCCCCCCAGACGAACGAGGCGGCGTAGACCGGCCAGCCGGGCCCGTATATCCATTCGTTGAAAAACCATGACATATCCCCCCCCGTGACCGATTCCACAGCCGCCTGGAAGTCGGCGGTCACCGCACTCTGTTCGGAGTATAGCCGGCGCCACGCACGCAGCGAACGGAAGAACGCGGAGTCCCCGATTGCGCCGCGGAGCCCGTGAAGAGCCCACGCCGCCTTCGTATACACAAGCTCGTCGAAGAGATACAGGCCCTGTCCCTCCGGATCATACACGGCGCCTGCCCACGAGCCCAGGTTGAACCCGAGCTGGCTCTGCATGAACGTGCGAAGGGCGGCCGGACCTCCCAGCGATTCGTGCCAGAGCGCCTCGCCGTACGTCGCGAATCCCTCGTTGAGCCAGATATCGGGCCACGTGCCGCACGTGACGAGGTCTCCCCACCACTGGTGCGTCAGCTCATGGACAACGACGTCCTGATCGGTTTGGAGCGCCTCGTTGATCGTCGTCATCGTCTGATGCTCCATTCCCCCATACTGAAACGGGGTCACGGACGCCATGTCGTATTTGTCCCAGGGGTACGGCCCGAAGAGCTTCCCCTGATTGGCGATCATCTGCATGACGGTGGGAATGAACGCGCCAACCGCCGCGGTGTCCCTCGGCCAAGCGAAGTATCCGACAGGGACCGAATCGCCGGGTGCGCGCCCGAACGTCCTGGACGTCTCTGCGAATTTCGAGACCGTCGCGCACATGAGATACGTCGCGATCTGGTGACCTTCTTTCCAGCGCCACGTCACCGTCCCGTCGCCGTTGTCAACAATCCCTAGGAGCTTTCCGTTCGATGCGGCGGCATATCCCGCGGGGACGGTGACGCTGATCTCGGAAGTGGATTTTTCCCACGGCTCGTCGTAGCAGGGCATCCAGCACCGGGCATCGCTCGGTTCCGACATCGTGTAGCCCAGGTTCGCCGGGAGTCCCGGGATCGTATCGTGGAAGTAATAGTAGCCGAGGCGGTCGGAGGGGCGGGGGATGCCGGGAATCCTGCGGTATGCGATATCCAGGCGGACCGTGTCACCTGCCGGCCGCACGGAGCCGAGCCGGACGGTGAACCGCTCGGCCGTGTCGTCCTCGCTGAACGGCCGCTGTACCCCGTCGACGCTGACGGAGTCGATCCGGAGCGCGAGCTGGTAGAGGAGGACCGAATCGGCGGGCAACTTCATCACGAGCGCCAGCCGGTTCCGTCCAGCGAAATTCTCGTTTTCCATCGCCAGCGCAAGATCGAGAACGTAGCTCACGACGTGGAACGCGGGATTCACGGGAGCGGAAAGGATCCCCCGCCGCCGTTTCGCGGAAGAAACCGCACCGGCGGGCGAGATGAAGCTCCCCTGTTTCTCGAAAACCTGCCTGTGCACCTGACCCCTGCCCGCCGCCGGGGCGAGGACACAGGCAAGCGCCAGCGCGATCAGGAGACATTGCGTGCGATAATCGCCTCTCAATTCCTCCTCCCTCCCCGTCTCAACGGCCGTACCCCTGGTGATCAAGCCATTCCCTGTCCCCGCGCCATCCCGTGCGGACCCTGACGTGCAGATCAAGGAAGACCTTGTGGCCCAGAAACCGCTCGATGTCCTGCCGGGCAAGCTCGCCGATCTCCCTGAGCATCGCCCCTTTTTTCCCTATGAGGATCCCCTTCTGGGAGTCCCGTTCGACGTACACGTCCGCGCTGATGAACCACTTCTGCGCCTTACGGCGCGCCGTCGGCTCGGGCTCACCCTCCGCAACCGCACCCCGCTCGATGAATTCCGTAATCTCCACGGTCGTCGAGTACGGAACCTCCTCCTGGCACCGGATGAATATCTTCTCCCTTATGATCTCGGCCACGAAGAAGCGATCATGATGTTCGCTCACGATGTCGGCGGGGTACAGGGGAGGATGAACGGGGAGATCGGACGAAACGGCCGCCATCAGCCCCGCGGTCCCTTCGCGCGTCAGACCCGAAACGGGGAAGATCTCCCTGAACGGGTGCAGGGCGGCATACTTTTCGATGAGGGGAAGAAGAAGGGGTTTCTCGACGATGTCGACCTTGTTCAACAGAAGATAGACAGGACGGGACGTCGCAGAGAGTCGGGCCAGTATCGCGTCTTCCCGGGCCTCTCCTTCCCGGGGCTGTCTCGACGCATCGACCATAAAGAGTATCACGTCGGCGTCCCCGACGGCGGACGCCGCGGAGTCCATCATCGCCTCGTGCAGGGCGTAGCGCGGCTGTATGATCCCCGGCGTGTCAAGGAAGACCGCCTGGTAGGCGTCCGTCGTAAGTATGCCGAGTATCCTGTGGCGGGTGGTCTGCGGCTTCTTCGTGACGATGGAGATCTTCTGCTGCAGGATCCCGTTCATCAGCGTGGATTTGCCGACGTTCGGCTCTCCGACAATGGCAACATAGCCGCACCGGAATGCGGACGATATGGGGGAAGGGGCAGTCATCAGGACGGAAAGCCCCGTCCTGCGACGGGGCTGTATGGATGGAACATTGTTTGCATTCCCCCTGGGAGCGGCGGCGCTTCGCGGGAACAACGCGGCCGCCCGGCCTTTACAGGGCTTCCTCTCCGCTTTCGCCCGTGCGAACGCGGATGACGTCGTCCACGGGGTAGACGAATATTTTCCCGTCCCCCACCTGGCCGGTCTTCGCAGCCTTGATAATCGTGTCAACGACTTTGTCGAGCGTCTTGTCGGAGACGATGACCTCCAGCTTTATCTTCGGAAGGAAATCGATCTGGTATTCCGAGCCCCTGTAGAGTTCGGTGTGTCCCTTCTGCCGGCCGTACCCCTTGACCTCCGTGAGCGTCATTCCCTTAACGCCGATCTCCGCAAGAGCTTCGCGCACGTCGTCTATCCTGAACGGGCGGATGATGGCTTCGATTTTTTTCATGCTGGCGGCTCCTACCTTCCGTGACACTGTTTGTATTTTTTTCCGCTCCCGCACGGACAGGGATCATTGCGCCCCACCTTCTCGCCCACCTGCACCGGCTGGGGTTTCCCCGCCCTTGACGGATCCCCCGCCGCACCCGGCACCGGCTCACGATTCGCCTGAAAGCCCATCCCCAGCGCCGAATCGTGCGTCGTGCGGACCGCCTGCGGAGGCCGCTGGGGTCCCCGGATCGGCAGCTCCTGCGCCTGGGCCGGGAAGAGCCTGAAGACCGTCGTGACGATCTCGGTGTCGATGATGTCGATGAGCTCCATGAACATCCGGAACCCCTCGGTTTTGTACTCCACGAGCGGGTCCTTCTGACCGTACGCACGGAGATGAATTCCCTCTTTCAGGTCGTCCATCTCGCGCAGGTGGTCTTTCCACTTCTCGTCGATCACCTGGAGCACAACCATCTTCTCGATCCGCCCCATGACCTCGGCGCCGAGCCGTTCCTCTTTCCGCCTGTAAAACTCCGCCGCACCGGCGTTGATCACCGCCCTCACGCCGTCGGGGCCCTTTTTCTGAAATTCCTCGGGAGTGAAATTGACGTCGAGGAGGAGCTGCGTCCGGAGCTCCATCTGCAAGCCGGCAATGTCTCCATCCTCGTAATACTTCCCCACCGCCTTCTCCGCGAACGTATCGACAAGGTCAAGGACCTCGTCCTTCAGGCGCTCGCCGAGAAGCGCGCTTCGCCTGCGCGCATAGATCACCTCGCGCTGCTGGTTCATCACGTTGTCGTATTCCAGCAGACGCTTCCTGATGCCGTAGTTGTTTTCCTCGACCTTCCGCTGGGCGCGTTCGACGGAGCGGGTGATCATCGAGTGCTGGATGACCTCCCCCTCTTTCAGCCCCATCCGTTCCATGATCGAGGCGATCCTGTCGCTGCCGAAGAGCCGCATCAGGTCGTCTTCCAGAGAGAGGAAAAAGAGGGAGGATCCGGGATCGCCCTGCCTCCCCGAGCGGCCCCGGAGCTGCCTGTCGATGCGCCTCGCTTCATGGCGTTCCGTCCCGACGATGTGCAGACCCCCCGCCTCGCGCACGCCCGGACCGAGCTTGATGTCTGTGCCGCGGCCCGCCATGTTCGTCGCAATCGTGATGACGCCCGGAAGTCCGGCGTTCGAGACGATGTCCGCCTCCCGCTGATGCTGTTTTGCGTTCAAGACGTTGTGCGGAACATTTTTCCGCTTCAACATGCGGCTTATCGTCTCGGAGACCTCCACGCTCGTCGTGCCGACGAGGACGGGGCGCTTCTCCGAACGCATCTTCTCGATCTCTTCAATGACCGCGTTGTACTTTTCCCGCTTTGTCTTGTAGATCACGTCGTTGACGTCATCGCGGACCATGGGCTTGTTCGTAGGCACGACGACGACGTCGAGCTTGTAGATGTCGTAGAACTCCGCGGCCTCCGTCTCCGCCGTCCCGGTCATCCCGGCGAGCTTCTTGTAGAGCCGGAAGTAGTTCTGGAGCGTGATCGTGGCGAGCGTCTGCATGTCGCGCTCGACCTTCACCCCCTCCTTGGCTTCTATCGCCTGGTGCAGGCCGTCGGAGTAGCGCCTCCCGGGGAGGAGCCTCCCCGTGAACTCGTCGACGATCTGGACCTTGCCGTCGTCCGTGACGACGTATTCGTCGTCCTTCGAGTAGAGGGAGTAGGCCCTCAGGAGCTGCGACACAGTGTGGATCCTGTCGCTCCGCTCGGAATACAGGAGATTGACTTCGTCCTTGCGGCGGAGCACCTCGTCTTTCGAGAGGGAAGCGTCGGTCTCGATGACGCTGTGTTCCGTTCCGAGATCGGGAAGGACAAAGAAGTCCCTGTCCCCGACGATGGGGGTCAGGTAATCGCGCCCCTTCTCCGTCAGGTTGATCTGGTGATTCTTCTCGTCGATGGCGTAGTACAGCTCGTCGTCGATTTCGTGCATCCGCCTGCTCTGGTCGCGCATGTACTCGTTTTCCGTCTCGAGGATCAGCTTCTTGGTCGACGGATCGGACATCATCTTGAGCAGCTTCGGATGCTTCGGGAGCCCGCGGAACGCCCGGAGCAGGTGCACCCCCGCCTCCTGTTCCTTCCCCTCCGCGATGAGCTTTTCGGCGTCGGAGACGATTTTCGAGACGAAATTCCGCTGGGCGGTGACGATCCGCTCCACAGGGGGCTTCATTTCATTGAATTTGTGGTCTTCGCTCTTCGTGGGACCGCTTATGATCAGCGGCGTGCGGGCCTCGTCGATGAGGACAGAATCGACCTCGTCGACGATCGCATAGTAGTATTCCCGCTGGACAAGGTCGATCTTGTCGACGACCATGTTGTCGCGGAGATAATCAAATCCGAATTCGTTGTTCGTGCCGTAGGTGATGTCGCAGGCGTATTCCTTCCGCCGCTGGAAGGAGTCCATGGAATTCTGTATGCACCCGACGGTAAGGCCGAGAAACTCGTACACCTTCCCCATCCAGACGCTGTCGCGTTTGGCCAGGTAATCATTGACGGTGACGAGGTGCACGCCGCGCCCCGGGAGCGCGTTGAGGTAGATCGGCATCGTGGCGACAAGCGTTTTCCCCTCGCCCGTCGCCATTTCGGCGATCTTTCCCTGGTGGAGAACCATGCCGCCGATAAGCTGGACGTCGAACGGGACCATGTCCCAGACGCTCGTATTCCCGAGAAGATCAAACGACGTTCCAACGAGCCGGCGGCAGGCGTCTTTGACGGCGGCGAAAGCCTCCGGAAGGAGCTCTTCCAGCATCCCGGTCGTGATCTCGTCCCGTTCCTTCTCGAGCGCGGCGATTTCGTCCAGGAGCTGCTCCCTCGCGGGAGGGTCAAGGTCCTGCAGCAGTTCAGGGCGTTTCGCGGCAAGCGCATCCTCCGTCTCCTTGAGGGCCTCCTGTATGCGGGCGCGGAACTCCGCGGTCTTCCCGCGGAGCTCATCGTCGCTTAGCTTGCCGTACTCTTCATAAATGGCGTTGATCTCGTCCACGAGGGGACGGAGCGCCCTGACGTCCTTTTCGTGCTTGCTGCCGAACAGCTTCTTCAAAACTCCAAGCATCGCACACCGGATTATGGTAGGGAACTGAAAATACCCTGTAATATAGAGAGAAAACGCATTGCAATCAATATTTGCTTTTCAGCGTAATTCGCATAAACTGATGGGATGAAGACACTCGCCGCCGCTCTTTCATTCGTATTCATCGCAGGATGCGCACCCGCCGTCTCTCCAGACCGGACCTCCCGGGAGCCCTCCGCGAGGTTTCCAAGCGTGTCGCCGTACAAGGCGCTGAGGCGCTCGATCGACGACCTTCTGCCGGACTCGCTTTTCCCCCCCTCCAACGCCGCCGTCAGGATCATCTCCCTGACGCAGGGGGAAACGCTGTATGACCTGAACGGCGAGCTGGCGCTCACGCCCGCGTCAAACCAGAAGCTCTTCACCACCGCGTGCGCGCTCGCCGGGCTCGGGCCGTCCTACCAGTTCCGGACGGGAGTCTTTCTTGACACGACCGCGCCGCCGAGGATCATCGTACGGGGTTCCGGGGACCCGCTCCTCTCGACGAAGGACCTCGATACACTCGCGGCGGCGATACGGGCCGCGGCACCCGCTGCATCGTCCTGGACACTCGCGGGAGACCTGTCGCTGTTCGATGACCTCGGCCGGGGATCCGGCTGGGCATGGGATGACGAGCCCGACCCCACGGCAATGTTCATCTCTCCCCTTTCGCTGAACGGGAACACGGTGCGCGTCCACGTGCGTCCCGGACAATCAGCGGGCGATACCGCCCGCGTGGAGATCGATCCCCCCACATCGTACGTGCAGGTCGAAAACACGGCGGTCACCGACACGGCGGGCGCTGAAAGCATAATCGACGTCTCGCGGAACTGGCGGGAACACCTGAACTCGATCACCGTGAAGGGAACCATTTCCCCGCGCGACACGGCCATCGACGCCGTGCTGAGCGTCACCGAGCCGCACTGGTTCACGCTCACCGTCCTCCGCGAAAAGCTGGAGGGATGCGGTCTCCGGTGCACCGGGATACTTCTGGACACCGTCCCCCGCGGCGCACCGGAGATCGCCCGCCGCTCGCACAGGCTCGATTCAGTACTCACGTACATGGATCTCACGAGCGACAACCTGTCCGCGGAGAACATCCTCAAAACGCTCGCCGCTGAAAAATCGGGGATCCCGGGAACCGCCGCCGCCGGGGCGGAAATCGTGAAGGAGTTTCTCGAGGGGATCGGGATCGACACGACGCGCATCGTCGTTGCGGACGGCTCCGGTGTTTCACGGTATAACCTGACCTCCGCAGGTGCGATCACCACGCTCCTTGCGGCAATGAAGAGAAGGACCGACCTGTACCCCTCGTGGCACCGTGCGTTCCCCGTTGCAGGCGTGAGCGGCACACTGTCAGGAAGGATGCGCGGAACTCCCGCACAGGGGAACCTGAGGGGGAAGACGGGGACTCTGGAGGGTGTCTCTTCGCTTTCGGGGTACGTCACAACCGCGGACGGAGAGGAACTTGCGTTTTCGATACTCATGCAACACTACCCCGCCAGGGCGCGCGATTACCGGCACGTTCAGGACCGGATCGGAGCGTACCTGGCAGGGTTGAAGAGAAGTTCGTTTAAGTGACTTTCTGGCACCTGTTCAATGGCGCCAAAGAGGGCGCCACTTTGACGCCTCAAAACGGCGCCATGCCGGGGCGCCGTTGGCGAGAGTTCAGTGGCGCCCAAAAACGGCGCCATTTCGCGACGCCGTTGGCGACACCAACCAATGGCGCCAAAAAGCGGCGCCACTTCGGGGCGCCGTTGGCGAGAGTTCAGTGGCGCCCAAAAACGGCGCCATTTCGCGACGCCGTTGGCGTCGCTCAATCTGCCGCGCGGAAGCGGACGTCGCCGCCGGAGGTATGCGCGTGGATCGTGTTCCCGCCTCCGTTGAGCGTTCCATGCACACGGCTCTCGTCGATCTGACCGGAAATCGTCACCGGAAAGTCGAAGTGAACGCTTCCGCCGCTTGTCGCCGCGTCGATATTTGCGGTCACGCTCTTCGAGACGACGATTTCGATGTCTCCCCCCGAGGTCTCGGCATACACGCCTTTGTTCTGCCCCTTCACTTTCACGTACATGCTCCCGCCGGACGTCTCCGCACGCACTTTCCCTTCCACGTCGCTGATCTTCACGTCGCCGCCTGACGTCCCCAGATCGACGTCACCGGTGATCGTGCTCACGTTGATCTCTCCCCCCGAAGTCCTCATGTGAAGCACACCCGCGCATTTTTCCGCATCGACGTTGCCGCCGGAGGTTTCAAGATCAATCTCCCCCTCGGTCCCGCCGATGGAGACGTTTCCGCCGGAAGTCTTCCCGTTAACCTCCCCCTTCAGGTCGCTGACATCGATATTCCCGCCGGCGGTGTGCATCTTCACGGAGAAATCATGAGGGACGGAAACCGTGTATTCGACGTCGATATCAACGGAATTCCAGAACCAGGATCCGCCGTTGTGCATTTTCCCCTTCACGTCGACGTTGTTCCCCGATTGTTCCGCGGTGATCTCGAAGTCGTCTATGTCCCTGTCCCTCCCCCGGAGTTCCGCCACAACGGAGACCTCGTTCGAGGAGGTCCCCAGAATCTTGACGGACCCGGCATCCGTCCCGAGCGTCAACAGCCCCCCCGGAGTCACCTGGAATTTCTTTTCGAATTTCTTCTGTCCTGACAGGGCCGTCCCGGCAATGACGAGAATCAGGACGACCAAAGCTGGGATGCGTCTGAGCGTGTTCATGTGGGTCCTCCGTGAGGGTATGGGTAACCGCTGTACCAGTTAGACGACCTCCTCGTTTGAAAGGTTGCAGAGGCGCTTTGCATTTCGGGGCCGATTTGGTTATTTTTTGTCAATCCGATATACCCATCTTCCGATCGAATGACGAACCACACGCTCCCCTCTCTCCTGGTGCTGATGCTCATCGCAGGCTGTTCAAAGAACGGCGGTCAGGCCCCCGCAGCGGGTGCGCCGCCGGAAGGGGGAAAACCTCCGTCCGCGGAGGCGCACGCTCCCGCATCCACGGCACCGCACCCGTTGTTCAGCGGGGACCATGCGTTCGCATTCCTGACGGCGCAGACCGCATTTGGCCCGCGTAACCCGGGTTCGGCCGGTCACCGGCAGTGCCTCGCGTACCTCGTTGCGGCGCTCCGCCCGCTGGCAGATGACGTCCGGCTCCAGGAGTTTACGCACAGCGGATACGGCGGCGAGCAGCTCCGGCTCACGAACGTCATCGCGAGCTACAGACCCTCTGACAGAACGAGAATCCTCCTGTGCGCGCACTGGGACACGCGCCCCCGGGCGGACCAGGATGAAACGCGGAGCAAGAGGAACGACCCGATACTCGGCGCAAACGACGGGGCCAGCGGGGTGGCGGTGCTCCTCGAACTCGCGACGATGCTGAAGGACACCCCCCCGCCGGTCGGCGTGGACATCGTCCTTCTTGACGGCGAGGACTACGGCAAGGAGGGGGACCATGCGAGCTACCTCCTTGGCTCGCGGTACTTCGCGGATCACAAGGCCGAGGATTACCTCCCCCGGTTCGGCATACTGCTTGACATGGTCGGGGACAAATTTCTTGATCTCCCCAGGGAACAGTATTCGGTCAGATACGCGCCGGACGTCGTCGACATGGTCTGGAAGACCGCCGCGTACCTCGGCATAACACAGTTCCACGATGAGAAGGGAGAGGAGATCATGGACGACCACCTCCCCCTGAATGAAGCCGGCATTCAGACGATCGACATCATCGACTTCAATTACCCGGACAATACGAACAGGTACTGGCACACGCACCAGGATACCCCCGAGCACTGCAGCGCGGAAAGCCTCGGCGCCGTCGGATCCGTACTGGCCGCCGTCGTCTTCGCACAGGTCCCCTGACCCATGGGGCGGTCGCACATCGAGCTGGCGGTTTCCGCGGAGACCTCCGCGTTTGACGCGATCACGGGGATCCTCTCCATCGAGGGTTTCCAGGGATTCTGGGAAGACGGCGGCACGCTCCGGGCGTACATCGGCGAAGAAGGCTGGGACGCCGGACGTCTCGACGCCGTTCGCACGAGCCTGACGCGGATCACCGACTCCCTTTCGCTCCCCCCTCCCGCACTGACGATCACGAGCGTCGCACATCAGAACTGGAACAAAACATGGGAAGAGACCATCCGTCCCATACGTGTCTCGGAGAGAATCGTCGTCGCCCCGACATGGCATCCGTTCACCGGCAGGCCGGGCGAGATTGTCCTGACGATCGACCCAAAGATGTCGTTCGGCACCGGGTACCACGAATCGACGCGTCTCATGCTCGGGCTCATCGAGACGTGGATTACCCCCGGGGTGCGGTTCCTTGACGCAGGAACAGGTACCGGGATACTCGCCATCGCCGCGGTGCGGCTCGGCGCCGCCTCCGCGGTGGGTTTCGACACGGACGAATGGGCGTTCGAGAATGCGGTCGAAAACGCTCGGTTGAACGGAGTGTCCGACCGTGTCGCAGTACTGCCGGGGGACCTGGCGGTCGTCACCGAGTCCCCGTTCGGCCTCATCGCTGCGAACATACAGAAGAACGTCATCGAGGAAATACTCCCCGGTCTCGTCTCCCGGCTCACCCCGGCGGGGACGCTCCTTCTTTCGGGCCTCCTCTCAGGAGACGCGGAACCGATGGGGCGGACGCTCCGGGCGGCGGGGCTCTCGATCGCCGAAGAGCGGCGCGACGGGGACTGGATTGCGTTTGCCGCGGTGCGGTCTTGACAGTCGCGGTCATCGACATAGGGACGAACACGGTCCTCCTCCTCGTCGCGGACATGGACCTGGAAGGGAATGTGCGGCCTCTTGTGTACGAACAGCGCGTCCCCCGGCTGGGGCGGGGGGTCGACGCAGCCGGGATGCTCGAGCCGAAGGCCATGGAGCGCGTGACGGACGTCCTGAAGGAATACAGGGAGCTTATCACGCCGCACGCGCCGGATGCCGTCGCCGTCTGCGGAACAAGCGCCGTCCGCGACGCAGCCAACCGGGAAGTTCTGGCACGCATGGTGCGGGAGAAATCCGGATTTGCACTGGAGATATTGAGCGGGGACGAAGAGGCGCTTCTGACATACCGGGGAGGTGTGAGCGGCGCGGCGTCCGCAGGGCGCTACACCGTCGTCGACATAGGCGGAGGGAGCACGGAGATCATCACGGGAGACGCCCGGGACATCGACGAGCGGATCAGCCTTGACATTGGATCGGTCCGCCTCACCGAGCGCTGCCTGCGGCACGATCCACCGACCGGCGCCGAACTCGAAGCCGCGATCGAGATCGTCGAGAACGAGATCGCCCGCGCTTCAAGGTTCACATTTGCCGGCTCGACGCTTGTCGGCGTCGCAGGGACGGCGACGTCACTGGCGGTCCTCGCACGGGGAATGAAAACGTTCAACGTCGCTGCTGTGACGAATTATATGCTCTCGCGCGGGACCGTCGAATCGCTTTTCGCGACGCTCCAGAGGATGCCGTCCGGGATGATCCGGGAACTTTCGGAAGTGATGGAGGGACGAAGCGACGTGATCGTGGCGGGGACGCTCATCGCCCGGGAGATCATGGCGCACTTCAGGTTCGATTCCATGTGCGTGAGCGAGCGGGGGTTGAGGTACGGGATCGCACTCCGCGAGGCGGACCGGGTACGGAGCGGCCGGGGGTAGCGATCGATCAGGGGGTCCTTTTTTCCAGGGTCCTCCCGACGATGAGAGCAAGCTTCTCCGCTGCGTATGAGACGTCCTCCATCGTGTTCCCCCTGCCGAACGAAAACCGGAGCGTCGCCTTCGCGGTGTTCTCGTCCCTTCCCATCGCGCGAATGACGTGCGACGGCTCCAGGCTCCCCGACGTGCACGCCGACCCGCTTGTGACGGCAATCCCCTCGAGGTCCATGTTCATGACGAGCATATCCCCTTCCAGGGGGTACTCTGCCGCCCCGAATGAAACGTTCAGTATGTGGGGGAGGCGCAAGGCGGGATCGCCGTTCACGATGATTCCCGGAAACAGATCCCTCAGGCGTCCCTCCAGCGAATCGCGCAGCATCCGAAGCCGGACTGACTCCTCCTCCATACCGAGCAACGAAAGCCGGAAGGCCTCCGCAAACCCTATTGCGAGAGGGACATTCTCCGTCCCCGGCCTCCGCCCCCTCTCCTGGCCCCCTCCGTGAAGTATCGCCTCAAGGGGGGTCCCCCGCTTCACGACGAGCGCGCCGATCCCTTTGGGGCCGTACATCTTGTGCGCCGAGAGCGACAGCAGGTCCGCCCTGAGTTCGGTCATGTCGACGCGGATTTTCCCGGCGCTCTGCACCGCATCGGAGTGCATGAGCGCGCCCGCACCGTGCGCCAGCGCAGCAATCGCGGGAATGTCCGAAACGGTCCCCGTTTCATTGTTCGCATGCATGATGCTCACGAGGGCGGTGCCTCCCCCGACAGCGCGCGCCAGAGCATCCATGTCGACCGCCCCGCTCTCGCACACGGGGAGAAACACCACACGCTTCCCCTTCCCCGCCAACAGCCTGCAGGGTTCGAGGACCGCATGGTGCTCCGCCTGCGACGTCACGATGCCGTCGCGGCCCGGCACTGCCGTCATCACTCCCGCAACGGCAAGGTTGTCTGCCTCCGTCCCCCCGCTCGTGAATATGACCTCCGCAGGTTCCGCACCGACGGCCCCTGCGATGATACCGCGCGCCCGCTCGAGCATCTCCCTCGCTTCCCTTCCGTAGGCATGTATCGACGACGCATTCCCGAACGTCCCGGAGAAGCAGGGACGCATCGCCTCCATGACGCGGGGGTCCAGCGGGGTCGTGGCTGTATGGTCGAGGTAAACGCGTCGCATGAGGAACAATATACTCTCCGCACGAGGGGATGTCAATGAAAACCGAAAGGCGGCCTTTGCGGGGCCGCCTTCCGGTGGGTGGTGCGTGACGCGAACAGCTACTTCAGCATGAGCATCTTCTTGACAGACGTGAACGAGCCCGCCTGCAGCCTGTAGAGATAGAGGCCGCTGGCGACTGACTGCCCGTTGGCGTCCTTCCCGTTCCAGACCACGCGGTACGTTCCTGCAGGCATGTCGCTGTTTGCCAGCGTGCTGACAAGCCGGCCGAGTATGTCATAGACATCGAGCCTGACCGTCTCGTGCTGCGGCAGTGCAAACTCGATCGTCGTCGTCGGGTTGAACGGGTTCGGGAAGTTCTGGTTCAGGGAGTACGTCGCCGGCACCCCTCCGATGGACTTGATCCCCGTGAACGTGATGTTGAGAGCCTTCTGCAGAAGGGCCACGGCGTATTTCGGGTTGTGGACCCCGATGCTCCGGTCTTCCATGACGAACCAGTAGTTCCAGATGTCGCCGACCATCTTCTGGCTGAATTTCGTGGTCCCGGTGTCTGCCAGCATGGTGATGACCTCGCCCGTTGCGTCATGCGGAAGCTTTGCCTTCAGCTTGGCAAGAAGCCCCTGGATTTCGGTCTGGACACCTTCGATCTTGCCGTTCCCGTCGTAGTCCGCCGAAGCCCTGATATCGGTGTACTTCGTGATCGCGCCGTGGCAGGGCTGGCAGGCCAGGATACCGCCGACAGTCGGATTCCCCAGGCTGTCCACCATCGCCCATGTGTGGCCGGCCTGCGTCGGGTTCCCCGGATTTGCTCCGGGGGCCATGTGGCACGTTACGCACGCATCAGCCGCGGTGCCATGCGTCATAAGACCCGTGATCGTCGTGTCGCCGTAGTTGTACCCGTTCGACCCGTAGTACATGTCGGCCTGCGGATTGTGGTGCGGGCCGAAGCGGTCGGAGAAGCCGTAGTAGGGGGCCTTCGTCGTCACTTTGGCTTTCACGCTGTACCGCGAGTTGTGGCAGTTCATGCAGAGCTGGCCGACGCCCCCCACATTCGCCGGGGGAACGTACCCGTTCCTGAGCGAATCGAGCTTCGTTGTGCGGAGCTGCATCGTGTGGGGATCGTGGCACGTCGGGCAGCCGATCTCCACGTCGCCGTCGTTCGTCGGCGAACGCTGGCCGTTCACCGTCGTCGTATCGTAGGGGGCACTCGGCGATTTGCCGGCCTTTATCCACGTGATGAACGCGGAACCGCTGTGGCAGGGATAACAGCTTGTCTGCGCCGTGATAGCACCGTCCGGCAGCTGTGCGTGGACTGAAGTGAGCCAGTAGCTCCCAAGCGCGTGGTGTCCGCCGATCGGGTTGGCGGCGTGGCACTGCATACACGTGTTGCTCTTCCTGCTTATGCCGAGCGGCGAAGCATGCGACGAGTGATAGTTCGCCGGGCCGTGGCACTCTTCGCAGCCGATGTTCGACGTCGGGACAAGGTTTGCATAGGAGACCGACAGCTGGCTCCAGTTCGTCGTATCGCCGGTTTTGATGTATGATCCGCTCACTGAAGGATTCTTGATCCACGTCGTGTCCCACGCGGGCGTCGGTCCGTTTGCCTGATGGGCAAGGTATCCGAAGTTGCCGTTGTTCGCTTTCTGATCCCAACCGGTCGTGTGGCACTTCACGCAGTTGGCACCGTAAGAGCCGACCGAATCTCCGCTCGTCGGATTGGGCTCGACCTCGAGCATGCCTGATATTCCACGGAGGAACATCGTGGCATGATCGCTTGTCTTCCACTGGTTGTACGCCGCCTGGGCCTTCGGTATAACAGTGTGGCAGAGCCCGCAATCGGTGGCGACAGTCGATCCCTTAAAGTTGCTCGCGGTGATGTCCTGCGTCAATGTCTTCCCGCCGGCAACAAGCTGTATCGTATAGACTCCCTCCAGATCGGGGATCAGCGTGTCGGCGATCGTGCTCGTCTGGCCGAAATTCGCGGTCGACCCGGTGGGCCGGGTGATCACGCTCCATGTGAACGAGGAGACGGTGGTCGCCCCCGAGCCCGTTGTGTCCGCGACAAAATAGGCCCTCATGCCGACGGGTACGACATTGAGACCCGATGACACAGGATTAGTGCCGGTGGCGGGTTTCAGGGCGCCGGTCCCGAACCTTGTCGGGTAGATATCGTCGATCTTCAGATTCACGACCTGTGCCGAGGCGGTAAACACCATGGCCACGAGAAGCAGGAACGTGATCAAGATCAGACAGGCAGTAGCTGCGCGTTTCATTGTCTGGTTCCTTGTTTTGGTTAAGAAGAGAACCCCGCAGGAGGGGCCGGGTGCAATTCTGTAATCTGAGCCCTTAGCGTCAATCGGCATGCCAGAGTACCGGGAGAAGACTGGCAGGGACTTCAATTCGGAATTGGGGAAAAACATGAAAAAAATCTAATAATTTGAAGGGTATTCGCCCATATTGATCACATATTCAACGCCAAGTTGTGAAATTAAACAGGGTTCTTTTCAGGGATGAGAATAGTGTGGCATTATTAGGAATTTCGACCGGGAAGCGAGGCTCAAGAGGGGGAAAAGGGGGGAAAGAAGGGGGGCACGTCAGCCCCCCGTTCAGCACATCTGCGGGTGTACCCCGCTTACTGGTCCCTCCTGCGCTGTTGTGCTTCGCGCATCGCTTCACGCAGCTCTTTCTCAAACCGCCGCTCGAATATGAGCATCTTCGCGCGCTGCGTCGGCGAAAGGAGGTCGGAAAGCCCGGCAAAGAAACCCCGCCGCTCCGTCACCAGCTTATCGTCAACCGCGGCAACCTCCGCAAACCCTTTTTCGAATTCGCCATCATCCGCCTTGTTCCGGACGAGACGCTCGAGCCGGTCCAGGGCGTCGCCCCGTTCCTTCATCAGGGCCCTGCGGGCGATGTCGTGTTCGTTCATCCGCGCGAGGAACCGGACCGACTGATCTTCCTTCAGCTCGAGAACCTCGACAAGCCGGACCTTCCTCAGGCTTTCGATCCTGTCCGAAGGCCGTTCCGTTCCCTGGACATCCCCCGGATGCACTGTCTGGGCAGCGAGGAAAGGGGGAAAGAGAAGAATGCAGCCAAGAGCGCATCGCTGTAGAGTTTTCATGGCGTCCATTGTCCGTTCCCGTTGATTATTTGTTGTCCGTCGAAAGCGCCGTCAGCACCGTGTTCGCTTCACGGTCCGGGATCCCGTCGATCGCGTCGCCCGCATCGCCGTTGTCGATGAAATACTCGGCGATCTGCTGCCGCGAGAACACGAACACGTCGGTCGCGACGTCCTCGACGGAGAGCGACGGATCCGCGCTGGAGGGATCGACGAGAAGCGAATCGATCGCCGCCGGGGGGAGAGCCAGAACAACGTCGGCCACCGAGGGCTCGCGGGGAGACGCGTCCGGGGCGATGTAATGAAGCCCCACGAGGAATGACACGATCGCAACGACCCCCGGGATCGCCACGCGTCCGGCCCAGCTTATCGAGAGCGCCTTTCCGCTCGTGGCTTCGTCGATCCTTTTGTTGACCCTGATACTGAGATTCTGCCAGTAGGCGTCCGGGGGGCAGCGAAGTGCATCCCCCTCCGCTCCTGCGTGCTGGCGTATTTCAGAGATGAGCTCGCGCTCGGCCTCATCCGTGAGAGGGTCCTTCTCCATCCTGTGTTTCATGGCGCATATACTCCCGCACTTTTCTCAGTGCATGAAAATAGTTGGCTTTCAGGCCGCCGACGGATGTCTTCAGCACGCGCCCGATTTCCTCGTACGTCATCTCGTCAAAATAGCGCATGACGAAGACAGCCTTCTGTTTTTCCGGAAGCGTCGCCACCGCCCGGTGGAGGGCGGATTCGGTTTCCGAATGCTCAAGATCCTTCTCCGGGTCATCCGGCGAAGGAAGTATCCGGCTGAGGAGTTCACTTTCGTGGAGGTAATTCAGGACCTGCCGCTTGCGGAGCGTGTTCAGGGACAGATTCACGGCGATCCTGTAGATCCACGTAAAGAAGCTGGAGTCGCCCCTGAACTCGCCCAGCGCAAGATACGCCTTCACAAACGTCTCCTGCACTACGTCATCCGCATCGTCATGCGAACCGACGATACGGCGGGCAACCCAGTATACCCGCTCCTGGTACCTTCTCATGAGCTCGGTAAAGGCCTGCCGCCGTCCGTTCCGAACCTCCTGGACGAGTTCAATATCCGAGCGGGGCTCCATCAGCTCTCAAGTATCGTGTGGCGGCAAACATTAGACACCCCGGAATTTGAGGCGTTTAACGCGGTATTGGCACGATTTATAGTAATTTGCGCAATTTGTTCCACGTCACGTTCATGTCCTCTGAAATCACCTTTGTGTCGGAAAGGACAGGCATGAAGTTGGTATCGCCGTTCCACCGGGGAACGATGTGAAAATGGACATGATCGTCGATTCCCGCACCGGCCGTCCTTCCGAAATTCGCGCCGAAGTTGTACCCGTCGGGGTGCATGAGCGTGTCGAGCGCTTTCATCGCACTCCGGGCGGCCTGCATGATCTCCGCGAGCTCCTCGGGCGTCAGATCCTGCACGTCCCCGGTCTGGCGGTTCGGGACGATCATGAGGTGACCGCTGTTGTACGGATACCTGTTCATGATGAGAAAACAGAGCTTCCCCCTCCAGACAACCAGATTCTTTTCATCATCACGCGAGCGGAACGCGGCCCGGAATATACTCTCCTTCGTTTTTCGCTTCTTCACTGCGCTGAACGACTGGATGTAGACAGAGCGCCACGGAGACCACATCCGTTTCATGAGCGTCCCCTTTCATGCCCGACTGTGACACAAAACATCCCCCGCCTAAAAGCGGCGGGACTTGCCTGGCCCCGCCTAAGAACGGCGGGACTAATAGGAAGGGGGCCTGAAGACCGGCCCCCGACCCGCGTACATTCGCCCGTCACCGCGTTCAGGCAGCCTGCTCCTTCGCTTTCTCCGCCGCTGCGATCACTTTTTCCGCGACCTCGCGGGGGACTTCCTCGTAATGCGACATCGTCGCCCCGAACACCCCCCGGCCCCCGGTTTTCGACCGGAGGATCGTGGCATACTTGTGAAGTTCCGCTGCCGGAACCTGGGCCCGTATGATCTGGTAGTGCCCGGCCCCTTCCATCCCGGCAATCTTTCCCCTCCTCGAGGAGATATCCCCCATGACATCCCCCATCGCATCCTCGGGAACCTTGACCTCGATGTTGTAGATGGGCTCCAGGAGCACGGGCTTCGCTTCCAGGAATCCCTTCCGGAACGCCTGGGAACCCGCGATCTTGAACGCCATCTCCGACGAGTCCACGTCGTGGTACGAACCGTAGTGGAGGGCGACGCGGACGTCGACGACGGGATATCCCGCGAGCGGCCCTTCCTTCATCGCCTCGACGATCCCCTTCTCGACGGCGGGGATGAATTTCCCGGGGACGACGCCCCCGACGATCTCATCGAGAAACTCAAACCCCTGGCCCCGCTTGAGCGGCTCGACACGGAGGTGCACGTGGCCGTACTGGCCGTGCCCCCCGGTCTGTTTCTTATGCTTGTACTCGGCGTCCTTTACCGTCGCCTTTATCGTCTCGCGATAGGCGACACGCGGCTCGCTCAGCTCCACGTCGACGTTGTACCTCTGTTTCAGGCGCCGGACGACGATGTCAAGATGCAGCTCACCCTGCCCGCTGATTATCGTCTGGTGGAGCTCCCCCTCGACGTGGAAGACGAACGTCGGATCTTCCTGGTGGATGGCGTGGAGGCCCGTCGACATCCGGTCCTCGTCCCCCTTCGCCTTCGGGGTGATCGCTGCGTGGAAGACCGGAAGGGGGAATTCCACGGGAGGATACACAACGGGAAAATTCTTGCTGCTCAGCGTGTTGTTCGTGTGCGTATCCTTGAGCTTCACGACGGCGCCGATGTCCCCGGCGGCGAGAAGGTTGATCTCCTTCCGGTCCTTGCCGTTCATGACGAAAAGCTGCGCGAGCCTCTCGGTCTTGCCGTTTGTCTCGTTCACCATGTCGAGTCCCGGACTGACGCTCCCGGAACAGACACGAAAATACGAAAGCTCTCCCACGTGGGACTCCGACACCGTCTTGAATACGAACAGGGAAGGCGGTCCCGCGGGATCCTGCCGCGTCACGACCTCTTTCGCCCCGTCCGCCCCTCCCGGCGTTGTGCCGTGCAGATCGCCCCGCTCGGCCGGCGCGGGGGTAAACTCGACGATGAAGTCCATGAGCGACGACACCCCGACGTTCTGGGTTGAGGATGTGCAGAGCAGCGGGAACAGTTTCCGGTCGCGGATGCCCCTGCGCAGTCCCTGCCGGAGATCCTCTTCCGGGAGTCCCCCCTGTTCCAGGTATTTCTTGAGAAGGTTCTCGTCCGTTTCCGCGACGACCTCGAGGAGCCCCTGCCGCATTGCCTGCGCCTTCGCCGCCGCCTCGGCGGGGATCTCCGATTCGACGACCTTGCCGTTCCCCCCCGCCCGGAAATTCAGGAGCTTCATGCGCACGACGTCGACGACGGCGTCAAAACCGAGCCCTACTTTGAGCGGGAACTGGACCGGGACGATGTCGTGGCTTATCATCTCGCGGGCCTGTTCGACCGTCCTGTCGAAATCGGCGTTCTCCTGGTCCAGCTTGTTCACCACGAACACCGCCGCGGTCCCGAATTCCGTCGTGTACTTCCAGACGATCTCGGTCCCCACCTCTGCGCCTTCCACGGCCTTGAGAAGCACGACCGCGGTATCGGCAACCCGGAGAGAAGCCTTCACTTCACCCGTGAAGTCGGTGTAACCGGGGGTATCGAGGAGGTTGATCTTTGTGTTTTTCCATTCGCAGAACAGGAGGGAGGCGTTGATGGAGATCTGGCGTTCGATCTCATCGGGGTGGTAGTCGGAGAGGGTATTACCCTCTTCTACTCTGCCGAGGCGTGTCGTGCTCCCGGCGGAGAAGAGCATCGCTTCGCGATCGAGGTCTTCCCGGCGCCTCCGTGGCCGATGAGGGCCACGTTTCTGATGTGGTCAGGGGTGAATTCTTTCATGTCGGTTGTAATTCCTCCAAATGACTGAGGGTGCGCGCGGCGCTCCGTGCGGAGTACTGCGGCGGACGGCGGTAAAGAACAGGGGACGGCCTGCCGGAAGGGGGTCCCGGAAGCGTCAGACGCGGAGCCGGTCGAAGAACGTCCGCACACCGTTAAACACGGACGCCACGAACGCGACGGAATCCAGTATCGGGCCTTCGATCCGGTCCTGGACTTTGCGCTCCATGGCGACGAGGTTCTCGGCGATCTGCTTCAAGACGAAATCGACTCGCGCACGACCATGACCTGGTCGTCGATGTTCTCCGTAATGCTCTTGACCCGCGCGGTAATGTACTCCATGTTCTCGAGGATCGGAACGGCGCGGGACGTCATCTCCTTGAAGTCCTTCTCCGCGCCGTTGAGTATGTCCCTGACGCGTGCAAGGACAAAGATGAGATAGATGCAGAGAGCGGACAGACAGAGGAGTGCGATGATGAGAGCGATGACAAGAACTGGTTCCAAAGGGATCTCCTCTCAGGAGTGCAGGACCGTTCAGGACCTGCGGCGTTCGTCTTTTTCTTTCTAGGCGTCGAGGCCCGCCTTGACGGCGTTCTTCAGGCGGGCGGCCTCCCCGGCAAGGGGAGCAGCCTTCGTGCGGGCGTCGGAGATGATCTTGTCCGCATCCTCGAGCAGAGAGTCAGCCTTGTGCTTCGCGTCCGTGATGAGCTGGTCGGAGCGCTTCTTCGCATCGCTGACGATCTCCCCTGCCTTTGATTTGGCCGCGGACAGATAATCCTCTGCGCCTTCCATGAGTCCGTCGGCTTTTTCCTTTATATCGGCGCGCAGCTTGCGGCCGCTCTTCTTGGGAGCATACAGAAGCGCGACAAGTGCCCCGACCGCGCCGCCCGCCAGCACACCGATGATCAACCCCTTCAGCATGCCGCTATTGTCCTGTTGCATTATCGCCTCGAGTGTCGAATCCGACTGGAATTGACCAATGGCCTGAATATGACGGATAATACCAAGATTGGTCCAAAGAATCAACACGCCGGCGCAGCCCGCGATAGGCTGCGCCGGTAGCGCGACCGGATTTTCTTCTCGTGACGCATTTTCCTCAGACGCTTCTTCCGTTTGTGCGTCGCCATCTTGTGACGCTTCCGTTTTTTGCCGCTGGGCATGTCGTTTCCTTTCTTCTATTGTGGAACCGTGTGCTGCGTGATCATGTTCTGCGCCCGCTTGCCGAGATCGGATTCCGGGTTGATCTCCACCGCCTTCCTGAACCACGTGTTCGACCGGTCCAGGTCGTTCAGGTGGAGATAGACGATCCCGAGATTGAACGCCGAGGGCTGGTGAGGCCGGGGGGCGTTGTTGAACGCCTGTTCCATCTCGCCGGCGGCTTCATGGAGAAGCGCATCCCGGTGAATGGAATCCGACTGGGCCTGCTTGAAGAAGCAGATCGCAAAATCCGTCCTTGCGTCGGCATCCTTCGGCCGCATCGCAAGGTACCTTCTGTAGGCCCCAATCGCCTCCGTCAGGCGCCCGTTGTCGTTGAGCGCGTTGGCAAACCTGAGCTGCGCCGCGGCGTCTCCGGGGTTTTCCCGTACTGCGTCCTCGAGCGGCTTCAGATCGACGGACCGGGGGCCTATGCCGGCGGCGGGTGATCCCCCGTCCTGCGTCACGCCCGACTCCGCGGAGACCTGCGTCCCTGTCTTCTCCCCCCGGATCTGGTCGTACACGAGGTACCCTACGAGGGCAAGCACCGCCGCGACGGAGATGATCTGCCAGATCCCAACGCTCGATGCCCCTTTTTTCCGCTCCCGTTTCCCGGTCTCGCGTGGAGCCCGTTCCCTCTCCCTCTTCGCCCCCTTTGCCGTCGCGCGTGAAGCAAGCCGTGCCCCGCACGAACCGCAAAATTCCGTCCCCGGAGGATTGGACTGTCCGCATGCAGCGCAGAGAACGGGAAGGGCGGGAACTGCCGGTGCGGGCGACGCGGATTCTTCTCTTTCGATCGACGCACCGCATGAGGGACACCGGACATCGGACGGCGCGAGAGTCTCGCCGCAATCACCGCATACGAGCTTCGCAACCGCCATCAGGCCTGACCCTTTTGCAGGTTTTCGTTGACGAGGCTCTTCACTTCCTTCGACACTTTGAACAGGGGGACCCAGTGCTCGCCGACCATCACCTGTTCGCCCGTCCGCGGGTTCCGTGCGACACGCCCTTTCCGCTTCTTGACCTTGTAGCTCCCGAATCCGCGGATCTCGATGTTCTTCCCCTCCTTCAGGGCGTTGATGACGGTCGAGATGAACCCGTCGACTACCGCTTCCGTCTCAACCTTTGTCAGGCCCGTGGCGGTGGCTATGGTGTCCACGATATCTGCCTTCGTCAACGCAGGATCTCCTTAGTTGTTGTTGGGGCTCAATACGGGGGACCCGCAAATCTGTATGACAGCGCAGGCCGGTCGAGAATCTGCTGTTTGATGTCGCGGAGCGTTTCCCCCGCTTCTCCGAACATCGAGTCCCACCAGGGCTGCCGCCGCTTCTCCCTGACGATCGACGGTTCGCCGCTTATCCCGGCAATCGCCGCAGTGATCTTTACCGCATCTTCGAACGTGCCGATCGTGTCGACGAGACCGAGAGTCACCGCCTGCTCGCCGGTGAACACCCTGCCGTCGGCCAGGGCGCGCACTTTCGCTTCCGGCATCCGCCGCTCGCGCGCGACGACATCAATGAACTGACGGTGCACGTCGTCCATAAGGTTCTGAAAATACGCCTGATCGTCTTCGGTCATGTTCCTTGTCGGCGAACCCGCGTCCTTCAGCTTTCCGGCCTTTATCGTCTTCTCGGAAATGCCGAGCTTCGCAAGGGCGTCCCTGACCTGGAGAAACTCCGAGATGACCCCGATGCTCCCGGTGAGCGTCCCCCTGTTCGCAACGAGACGGGACGCGCCGCACGCGACGTAGTAGCCCCCGCTCGCCGCGAGTGACCCCATGGAGACGATGACAGGCTTGCCGCCGTCTCTCGTCGTCCTCACCTCTTCGTACATCTCCTGGCTCGCCACGACCCCCCCGCCCGGTGAGTCGATGTGGAGGAGTATCGCTTTGACTCCCCCCATCCCGCGGTATTTTTTCAGCTGGCGGACGACCTCCTCGGAAGAAGTGATCTCCCCCCGCAGATCGACGACGGCGATCCTGTCACCGGTGCCCGAAGTGACAGTCTCCGTCCTGTCAGATGACGAAGAGATGAACGAGGAGATGAAGAGCGTGAATCCGAGGGCGAAGAGGGCGAGGACTGCCAGTATGCCGAGGAACCACTTCGTCGACTTCGTCATGGATGTGGCGGGAACGCCGTAAGTTGTTGATTTACAAGAAGATTATACGAAACAAACTCGTCACTGTCAACTCCCCCGAAGTGACAGGCCCCGGAACCATGCCGGTTCCGGGGCCTTTGAGAGAGGTACCAGGCGCTTTCGCACAGGGCGGAGGCGTCAGTTCGTCCCGGCGGGGTGCAGGTCGAGCGGGGACGCTTCGAGCGCGGCCGAATCCTCCGCAGACATGAGCGCCAGCGAGAGGACTTCTTCCATCTCACGCACAAAGTGGAACTGGATCTGGTCTTTCCCTTCCAGCGCCTGTTTCGGTATCTCCTCGAGGTCCATCCTGTTCCGCTCGGGGAGGAGTATTGTCTTGATTCCCGCCCTGTGCGCCGCGAGGACCTTTTCCTTCACACCGCCGATGGGGAGCACCGCGCCCCGGAGCGTAATCTCTCCCGTCATCGCCAGGTC